>NZ_CP053109.1:2272500-4985000 GCF_013009255.1 Streptomyces sp. Z423-1 | reverse complement strand
TCACCCGTTCGCCACTAATCCCCGGCCGAAGCCGGTTCATCGTTCGACTTGCATGTGTTAAGCACGCCGCCAGCGTTCGTCCTGAGCCAGGATCAAACTCTCCGTGAATGCTTTTCACGGGAGCGGAACAGTCAAATGGAATGATCCGACCGTTCACAGCGTCCTCGCTGTATTTTTTCAAAGGAACCTCGCCACCAGGAAACTTCCCGGTGTCGGGGTATCAACATATCTGGCGTTGACTTTTGGCACGCTGTTGAGTTCTCAAGGAACGGACGCTTCCTTCGTACTCACCCGAGATACTCTCTCGCGGCTTTCCTCCGGGCGCTTCCCTTCGGTGTTTCCGACTCTATCAGATCCTTTCTCGACCTGATCCCCAGTCAGCGGGGTTTGTCTTCCCGGCCCTTGGGCCGTTCCGACGTCTCAAACCTTAGCGGATTCTCTCGGCGATTCCCAATCGGGTCGATCTCGAGTCGATCGGTGTCGCCGAGTCCCATTCGGAATTGAATTCGGGCACGCCGAAATCGACCCCGTCGGGAGATCGTGCTGTGGTTTGGTTGCCGCTTTCGCGGCGGGAGGTACTGCCGAAGAACCGTTACGGCTCCGCGGCAACCCGAAGAACTTTACGGATCCGGGAGGGGGCTGTCAAGCGTCCCCTGTCAAGATCTTTTCCGTCCCCATCGGCCCAGGTCAGACGCGGTCAGTCCAGGTCGCTGAGGCGGCCACCGGCGTCCGGCTGGGCGTGTTCCACCCTGCGCAGGAGCCTGGTCAGGACCTCACCCAGGGCCGTTCGCTCGTCCGGGGAGAGGTCCTGGAGGAGGTCCTCCTCGAAGACCGACGCGAGGCGCATCGCCTCCAGCCACTTCTCGCGGCCCTCCGACGTCAGCTCCACGATCACCCGTACGCGGTTGCTCTCGTCCCGCTCCCGGGTCACGAGTCCCTCGGCGACCATGCGGTCGATCCGGTGGGTCATCGCGGCCGGCGTGAGGCCGAGGCGCTTGGCGAGGTCGCTGGGGCCCATGCGGTAGGGGGCGCCGGAGAGAACGAGGGCCTTGAGGACCTCCCACTCGGCGTTGCTGATGCCGAGCGCGGCGGTCTGGCGGCCGTAGGCGACGTTCATGCGGCGGTTCAGCCGGGACAGCGCCGAGACGATCTTCTCGACCTGCGGATCGAGGTCCCGGAACTCGCGCTGGTAGGCGGCGATCTGTTCTTCGAGGGTCGGCTCAGTGACGCCGGGGGTGTCGCCCATGGTCGCAGTATCGCACGGGGTTCGTTGGCATTGAAGTCCTTCTGTATGTACTCTTTAGCTTTGAAATTTAGCTTCGAAGTCTTCAGGTCTAACCTCTGAGGCTTCGCGATCTTGAGAGAGGTGAACGTGACCAGGGCGATGGGCGCAGCGATGCGCCGGATCCACGTGGGTAACGCACTCAGCGCCTTCGGGCTCGGCTTCACCGTCCCCTACCTGTACGTCTATGTGGCGCAGGTGCGGGGGCTGGGGGCCATGACGGCGGGGCTCGTCCTCGCCGTCTTCGCCGTGGCCGCGCTGATCGTGCTGCCGTTCGCCGGGCGGGCCATCGTCCGGCGGGGCCCGCTGCCGGTGCTGCTCGTCGCTCTGGTCACCGCCGCGGTCGGCGCGCTGAGCCTGGGGCTCGCGGGCACCGCGGTCGCCGTACTCCTGTCGGCGGCCGCGCTGGGGGCCGGGCAGGCCGTGATGCAGCCGGCGCTGGCGACGATGATCGTGGACTGCTCGTCGGCGGAGACGCGGTCGCGGGCGTTCGCCATGCAGTTCTTTCTGCAGAACCTCGGGCTCGGTGTCGGTGGGCTGATCGGGGGCCATCTCGTGGACGCGACGCGGGTGTCGTCGTTCACGCTGCTGTTCGCGATCGAGGCGGCGATGTTCCTGCTGCTGGTCGTGGTGATGGTGACCGTGCGGATGCCGCACTCGCCGCGGATCGGGGAGGCGCCGGCGGCATCCGCCAAGGGCAGCTGGCGGCAGTTGCTGGGGAACCGGGCGATGGTGCAGCTGTGTGTGCTCGGGTTCGTGCTGTTCTTCGCCTGCTACGGGCAGTTCGAGTCGGGGCTCAGTGCGTACGGCGTCGAGGCAGCCGGGATCTCCACGTCCGCGCTGGGGACGGCGCTGGCTGCCAACACCGCGGTGATCGTCGTGGCGCAGTTCCTGGTGCTGAGGTTCGTCGAGCGGCGGCGGCGGTCGCGGGTGATCGCCGCTGTGGGGCTGATCTGGGCCGTGGCCTGGGTGGCGGCGGGATATGCCGGGCTGGGGCATGGCAGTCGGGAGATGGCGACGGCCGCCTTCATCTCGACGTACGCGCTGTTCGGGCTGGGTGAGGCGATGTTGTCGCCGACGGTGGCTCCGCTTGTCGCCGATCTTGCGCCCAGTGGGATGGCGGGGCAGTACAACTCCGCCTTCGCCCTGGTGAAGCAGCTGGCGCTGGCCGTCGGGCCGGCGGTGGGCGGGCCGATGGGGGCCTCGCTGCACGCGCCGTACATCGTGACGTTCCTGCTGTTCTCGCTGGGGATCACCGTCCTCGCCGTGCGGCTGGGGCGGCAGCTGACCGAGGCGCAGGACCAGCCGTGGCTTGCGCGCAGCCGGGTGGTGACGCGGGGCGGGGCCGCGGAGCCGGTGCCGGCGGAGGCCCAGTAGCCGTAGCCGTCCGGCCCGCGGCCGTGTCCGCTAGGTCGGCTTGTTGGGCAGCGCGAACTCGCACCACACCGCCTTGCCGCCGCCCGGCGTTCTCCGGCAGCCCCACGCCGAGGCGATCGTCGCCACGATCGCGATGCCGCGGCCCGACTCGTCCCCGGGCTCCGCTCGGCGGCGGCGGGGGAGGTGGTCGTCCCCGTCGGTGACCTCGATGATCAGGCGGCGGTCGGTGCGGCGGAGGCGGAGGCGCATGGGTGGGGTGCCGTGCTGGAGGGAGTTGGCGACCAGTTCGCTGGCGGCCAGGACGCCCAGGTCGTGCAGGTCGGTCGGGAAGCGCCAGCTGGTGAGGACGCCGGAGGCGAAGGCACGCGCGCGTGGGGCCGCTTCCACGCCGCCGAGGAGTTCCAGGGCGGCGTTGCGGAAGAGGTCGCTGTCGGCGCCGGTGCGGGCGGGGTGCTGGAGGACCAGGACGGCCACGTCGTCGTCGTGGTCGGCGGTGACGCCGGCCGAGCGGAGCAGGCGGTCGCAGATCACCTGGGGCGTGCCGGTGGCGCCGGCGAGGGCGTGCCGGAGGGCCTCGATGCCCTCGTCGAGGTCGGCGTCCCGGCGTTCGACCAGGCCGTCGGTGTACAGGACGGCCATGGAGCCGGGGGCGAGGGGGACCGAGCCCGAGGTGTGCATCCAGCCGCCGGTGCCGAGGGGTGGGCCGGTGGGTTCGTCGGCGCGCAGGACCGTGCCGTTCTCGTCGCGGACGAGGATGGGGAGGTGGCCGGCGGAGGCGTACACCAGCCGGCCCTCGTTCGGGTCGTGGACGGCGTACACGCAGGTGGCGATCTGGTTGGCATCGATCTCCGTGGCGAGGCCGTCCAGCAGTTGCAGCACCTCGTGCGGGGGGAGGTCCAGACGGGCGTAGGCGCGGACCGCCGTACGGAGCTGGCCCATGACGGCCGCCGCGCGGACGCCTCGGCCCATGACGTCGCCGATGACCAGGGCCGTGCGGCCGCCGCCGAGGGTGATCACGTCGTACCAGTCGCCGCCGACCGCGGCCTCCGTGCCGCCCGGCTGGTAGGCGACTGCGATGCGCAGGTCGTCCGGTTGTTCGAGCTCCTGGGGGAGCAGCGACCTCTGAAGGGTGACGGCCGTCTCGCGCTGGCGGCGTTCGCTGGCGCGGAGGCGTTCGGCGGCCTCGGCGTGGTCGGTGACGTCGGTGGCGAAGATCAGGACGCCGTCGCCGGTGCCGTCGGCCACGGGGGTGCAGGTGAACGTGTAGGAGCGGCCGTCGGGGGCCTTGCGGGACTTGACCGTGCGGGGCTTGCCGCTGCGCAGTACCTGGTCGAGGAGGGGCAGCAGGCCCAGGTCGCGCAGTTCGGGGAGGGCCTCGCCGGCCGGTTCGCCCGACGGGCGGCCGCCGAAGGCCGTGGCGTAGGCGTCGTTGACGTAGGCGAGGCGGTGGTCGGGGCCGTGGACGAGGGCGACGAGCGCGGGGACGCGTTCGAGCACCTCGCGTACCGGCAGTTCGTCGACGACGGGGGCCGACGGCGGGTCGTCGGTCAGTTGTTCGACGCGGGCGGCCGGGACGGAGCCGTCCCCGCGACGGTCCGTGGTGACCGTCTGGTCGGTCCGCGCTGCGGCGCGGCGCTGCGTTCCGGGGAGCCGGGCGCTCCAGCGCGTGAAGTTCACGAATCCTTGCCTCGTGTAGTCGTGGTCGACCGGCTCCGGACCCGGTCCGGTCCCCCGGGGGAGGGTGGCGCGGCGGTGACCGTGCCTTGTCACGGCCCCTGGGAAGTGCAGCACTTGGGAAAAGCCTCGTGGGTTCGGTGGGCAGGGTGGGCGGCGGCCCGCCCTGACGCGTGGACCAGTCTGGCAGTGTGGCCGACCGGGCCGACATCCGTCAGACGCCGGGGTGGCCGTAGGAGTTCCTCGGGATGGTCAGGTCGACCCCTTCGGGTCGTAAGGAGGCTTTCCGCCGGCCGCGAGTTCGAACTCCGCTCGGGGATGTTCGAGTGAACCGAGGGAGACGATCTCCCGTTTGAACAGGCCGGAGAGGATCCATTCGGCGAGTACGCGCGCCTTGCGGTTGAAGGTCGGCACCCTGCTCAGGTGGTAGGCCCGGTGCATGAACCACGCGGGGTAGCCCTTCAGTTTGCGCCCGTAGACGTGGGCGACGCCTTTGTGCAGTCCGAGGGAGGCGACCGAGCCGACGTACTTGTGGGCGTACGTCTGGAGGGGCTCGCCGCGCAGGGAGTGGACGATGTTGTCGCCGAGGACCTTCGCCTGGCGGAGCGCGTGCTGCGCGTTGGGGGCGCACTCGGCGGCGGATGCGCCGGGCGCGTCGGCGGTGACGTCCGGTACGGCGGCGGCGTCACCCGCGGCCCACGCGTGCGCGTGCCCCTCGATCGCCAGCTCCGGGGTGCACTTCAGGCGGCCCCGGTCGGTGCGCGGCAGGTCGGTGGCGGCGAGCAGCGGATGGGGTTTGACGCCGGCCGTCCAGACGACCGTACGCGTGGGGAAGCGCTGTCCGTCGCTGAGGACCGCCACCCGGTCGGCGCAGGACTCCAGGCGGGTCTCCAGGAGGACCTGGATGTTGCGGCGGCGCAGTTCGGTGACCGTGTAGCGGCCGAGTTCCTCGCCGACCTCGGGGAGGATGCGGCCGGAGGCCTCGACGAGGATCCACTTCAGGTCCTCGGGGCGGATGTTGTGGTAGTAGCGCGTGGTGTAGCGGGCCATGTCCTCCAGCTCGCCGAGCGCCTCGACGCCCGCGTAGCCGCCGCCGACGAAGACGAAGGTGAGGGCCGCGTCGCGGATCGCGGGATCGCGGGTGGAGGAGGCGATGTCCATCTGCTCGATGACGTGGTTGCGCAGGCCGATGGCCTCCTCGACGGTCTTGAAGCCGATGCCGTGGTCGGCGAGACCGGGGACGGGCAGGGTGCGCGCGATCGAGCCGGGGGCGAGGACCAGTTCGTCGTACGGCACCTGCTCGGCGCCCGCGCCCTCCTCCTCGGTGGCGAGGGTGGTGAGGGTCGCGAGGCGTTCGGCGTGCCGTACGGAGCGGACCTCGCCGACTATCACGCGGCAGTCGGGCAGGACGCGGCGCAGCGGTACGACGACATGGCGCGGGGAGATGGAACCGGCGGCCGCCTCGGGCAGGAACGGCTGGTACGTCATGTAGGGGTCGGGCGTGACGACCGTGATCTCGACCTGGCCCTGCCTGAGTTCCCGCCTCAGCTTCCGCTGCAGGCGCAGGGCCGTGTACATCCCGACGTAGCCGCCGCCGACAACGAGAATGCGCGCACGTTCCTTCACCATCCCATGACGCACCCGTCGCTTGCGTTTGTCCACAGCCCCGGCAATTTGTGTGACCGGACGGGAGCACCCCCATGGTTGGCCGAAAGGGCCGGGCGGGAGGGATCCGCGCAGGTCAGGTGCTGTAAGCGGGGTGAGGAAGGGGGGCGCAATCGGGACGTATACGACCCGTACTCCGATCGGGGGGCGCACTGTGCGGAACCTGCCCCTTCTGAATTGACTGTCTCTCAACTATGTTCGTGTGTCGACGGGGTGTAGGGGGATGCACTCGTCGGTTCTCCGGGTTCGCGGCGGGCGGTCCGGCGGCCCGGCGGGTCGGCTCGTGACAGGGGCCGGTTCCGCGCGCTCCGGCCATCAACGGCGGGGAGCGTCTCCGGGGGGAGACGTCATTACCGGGGGAATTCGTATGCACATTCAGGACTCTCGTTGGTCTTCCGCATCTGCCATCGCACCTGGTGGCGCGGTCGGCGCGGTGGCGAGCAACGGACGCGGGGACGGCCCGCGGACCGCGCCGCTGCGGGTGGACGCACAGCGCAACCTCGAACACGTACTGCGGGCCGCGCGCGAGGTCTTCGGCGAGCTGGGCTACGGCGCGCCGATGGAAGACGTGGCACGCCGCGCGCGGGTCGGTGTCGGCACGGTGTACCGGCGCTTCCCGAGCAAGGACGTCCTGGTGCGGCGAATAGCCGAGGAGGAGACGTCCCGGCTGACCGACCAGGCCCGGGCGGCGCTCGGCCAGGAGGACGAGCCGTGGTCGGCCCTGTCGCGCTTCCTGCGCACGTCGGTGGCGTCCGGCGCCGGGCGGCTGCTGCCGCCGCAGGTGCTGCGGGTCGGCGTCGCCGAGGAGGGCGAGCCCGACGAGGCCCGCGTGCCGCAGCAGCGGACGCAGCCGGGCGGCGGTGAGCTGCGGCTGGTGTCTCAGGCGCCCGCGGCGGCCGGGGACGACGCCGGCGCGGCGGCGCTGCTCGACGTGGTGGGCCAGCTCGTGGAGCGGGCGCGCGCGGCGGGCGAGTTGCGGCCGGACGTGTCGGTCTCGGACGTCCTGCTGGTGATCGCGACGGCGGCACCCTCGCTGCCGGACGCGACGCATCAGGCGGCGGCCTCCGCACGGCTGCTGGACATCCTCCTGGACGGCCTGCGGTCGCGGCCGGCGTGAGGGTGGCCCGTGGTCGGGGCCGGTGTGACGGTGGTCCTGCGGTCGGGCCGGTGTGACGGTGGGCCCGTGATCGCGGTCGCGGCCGGTGTGACGGTGGGCGTGGGTGCCGCGTCGCCCACGCCTCGCCCGGCCCCTGCCCAACCTGGGTCCACGGCGGCCCCTTGTCAGCCGCGCCGAACGACTGAGCACTAGCACTGGCTCACGACGGGCCCCCACGGACGGGTGGATGGTCTCCGCGACCACCTCCGAACAAAAGCCAATATGGCAACCTGGCCCCTGTTCGGGACTGGTTGGGCAGGCGGCGGGGGCTTTCCGCGATGAGCGTTGACGGGCGGGACGAGTCACTCGGTGACGAGGGCGGTGAGACCGGCGGCCTGACCGCACCCCAGGTGCCGGCCCAGCGCGACGGACGGGAGGACAGTGTCCTGCCACCACCGATCGAGCTGCCGCCGTCCGACGCCGAGCTGATCGGCCGGATGCGCGCGGGCGACGACACGGCCTACGAGGAGCTGTACCGCCGCCACGCGGAGGCCGTACGCCGGTACGCGCGCACGTGCTGCCGCGACCCGCACACCGCCGACGACCTCACCGCCGAGGTCTTCGCGCGCACGCTCCAGGCGGTGCGTGGCGGGCACGGCCCCGAGCACGCCGTACGGGCCTATCTGCTCACCACCGTCCGGCGCGTCGCCGCGAACTGGACGAACTCCGCCAAACGCGAGCAACTCGTCGACGACTTCGCGGTGTTCGCCGCCCAGTCCACCCGCGCCGCCGAGGTGTCCGACACCGACAACCTGGACCTCGGCGCGGACGTGCGCGCCATGCACGCGGCCGAGCAGTCCCTGGCGATGCGGGCGTTCCGCTCGCTGCCGGAGCGCTGGCAGGCCGTGCTGTGGCACACCGAGGTCGAGGACGAGTCGCCGAGCGAGGTCGCCACGCTCTTCGGGCTCGACGCCAACGGCACGCGCGTGCTCGCCAGCCGCGCCCGCGAGGGCCTCAAGCAGGCCTACCTCCAGGCCCACGTCAGCGCCACGCTCACCAGTGACGAGGAGTGCGCCCGCTACGCCGACCAGCTCGGCACCTACGCCCGCCGCAGGCTGCGCACCCGCGCCGAGCGGGGGCTGCGCCGGCACCTGGAGGAGTGCGCGAAGTGCCGGCTGGCCGCGAGCCAGATCGAGGACCTCGCGAGCAGCATCCCCGCCGTCGTGCCGGTCGCCGTCATCGGCTGGTTCGGGGCCGCCGGGTACGCCAAGGCGGCCGGGATCGTCGCGGGCGGCGCCGGAGCCGGTGCGGCGGGCGCGGCAGGGGCCGCCTCGGCGGCGGGCGGCTCGTCCGGCGGGGCGAGCGGCGGGGGCGGTGCGGCGGCGGAGGGCCTGGCCGCGCCCGTGAAGGCCGGTATCGCGGCCGGTGTGGTCGCCACGGCGATCGCGGTCGTGGCCATCGCCCTCGCCGGCAACGACGATCCGGCCGAGAAGCAGCCGGCGGCCAGGCCCCCCGCGTCGGCCCCGGCCACACAGCCGGAACCGCCCGCCCCCACCCGGTCGGAACCGGCCCCGGAACCTCCCGCACCCCCCGTCATCCCGGCGGCCGACCCGACCCCGACGCCCACCCCGTCACCCTCCCCGACACCCACCCCCACCCCCACCCCGAAGCCGACCCCGACACCCCGACCGGCACCACCCCCCACGCCCACCCCCACTCCGCCCCTGACACCGACCCCGACCCCGCCTCCCCCGCCCCCCGCCTCCTACCAGCTCAACGAGCTCTCCTACGACCTCACAGGCGACGGCACCAAGCCCGAACTGCGGCTGAGCGAGAGCAGCTGGGTCTGGCAGCGCTACGGCCTGTCGATCGGCGGAACGACGTACGCGCGCGGGGTCAGCGTCCACGCCCGGTCGTCGGTCACCGTCGACCTCAACCGCGCGTGCACGTCGTACGACGCCCTGGTCGGCGTCGACGACTCGACGCTGGGCCTGGGCAAGGTCCACTTCTCCGTCTACGCCGACGGCACCCGGCTCTGGAAGTCCGGCCTGATCAGGGGCGGCGACGCGGCGACACCGGTGCATGTGGACCTCGCCGGGCGCAGGACGGTTCGCCTGGTCGTGGAGCCGCGCGGCCACGTCGACCACGTGGCGGTGGCGGACTGGGCGGAGTCCAAGTTCACCTGCGGATGACCCTCACGCGCCGGACGCCAGCGCACCCCGCCTCGGCGTGATCCCCGCGGGCACCGCACGCGCGCGTGCGGGTGTCCCGGTCCAGCAGGTGCCCCGCCTGGCCAGCAGCCGTCGTAGCCACAGCTCCAGGGACACCAGGTCGGCCAGGCCGTCCAGGGGCAGCGGTTCGCCCTGGGTCGCCGCGCGCAGTGCCTTGCGGACGACCCGGGCCTCGACCAGGCCCGCCTCCGCCAGCAGGGGCGTGTCGAACAGCACCATCAGGGAGTCGACCGCCACCCGGAGGCCGGCCCGCGCGGCGGCGGCCGCCGGTGCGTGGGAGGGGGCGCCCCAGCCGGGCGGGAGGTCGGTGATGCCGGCCCCCTGCAGGACCGTGCGCAGGATCGACGCGCGTGCCCCGGGCTGGACGCGCAGGGCCTCCGGGAGGGCGCGGCAGGCCCGTACGACCTGATTGTCGAGGAACGGCACGTGCAGGCGCTGGAAGCGGATCTCGGCGGCCTGTTCCAGTACACGGATGTCCGCCGCCGTGCGGGCCAGTGCCGCCCGCGCGCGGAAGTCGCCCGGCCGCTGACCAGGTCCGAGCCCGGCGCCGGAGCGATGTGTGGCCCCCTGCAAGCGAATCGATACTTCAGCCAGTGCCTCTCCGGTCAGCCAGCGGGCCGCCGGTCCCGGTCTGGCCCAGGTGAGCGCGGCGAGCGAGGCACCGACCGCGCCCCCGGGTTCCTCGAAGCGCTTCTGCAGCAGCCGCTCCGCGAGGCTCTCCAGGCCGGACCCGTAGGGCGTGCGGGCGAGCCGCCGTGCCGCCGCGTACACGCGCGCGGGGACCAGGACGGACCCGTCGGCCTTGGCGAGGGCGGCCACGGGCCGGACGAGGTGGCGCCTTTGCCGGTCCATCAGCAGGTCGGCGAGGCGGGCCGGATGGGCGTCCAGCACCTGGCGGGCGCCGTACCCGGTGAGGTGGTCCGCGCTGCCGGAGGCGAGCCGCGCGCGGTGCCGGACGGCGGTGACCAGGCTGGGGCCCGGTTCATCGGTCAGGGGGCCGTCGAGGTCGGCGTACGGCAGGGTCTCCTCCCCGCCCGCCACGACGACGTGGTGGAAGCGCGGGTTGGCGGCCAGCGCCCCCGCCCGCTCCAGTTCGGCCTCACGGCCGGCCACCGCCAGATCGTTGAAGGTGACCGCCAGCAGCCGCTCCCCCGCCCCCGTGCCGTGTCCCAGCACGGTGCCCGGCATGCCCGGCAGCCCCGCCGCCAGCAGCGCCAGCGTGCCCGAGGCGGACCCGCCCGACAGGTCCGCTCCGATGCCGGGCACCGGCATCCCGCGCGCGGCACGTCGTTCGGCGGGGCCCATGCCGGGAACGGGCCCGGGGTCGATGTCGGCGCCGGGGACGTGCCGGGGGGCGGCGAGGCGGGTGCGGACGGCCTCGACGAGGGCGTCGCGGACGGCGTCGACCGCGCGGTCGGGGTCGGCGGGCGGTGCGGCGACGGCGAGGGAGGCGACCGGTTCGTATCCGGCGACCTCGCGCGCCCCGGCGCGCAGGATGAGTGCATGCCCCGGCGGAATGCGACGTACGCCGTCGTACGGGGTGGAGTCGTGCAGCGCGGCGGGGACGTCGGGGGCGGCCAGCAGGGCGGCGAGGTGCCCGAAGTCGAGGTTGGCCTCGATGAGGTCGGCCAGCGGCAGCGCGGCGGTCGCATAGGCGGTGCCGCCCGCCCAGGGGGTGTGGAACACGGGCCTGGCGCCCGCCAGATCGCCGCAGACGGTGATGCGCCGGCCGACCTGGACGACCGCCGTGTAGCTGCCGGGCCAGGCCGTCAGATGCCGAAGTGCCCCTCCGCGCGCGGCCAGCAGCCCCAGGCGCAGTTCCTCGTCGGTGGCGCCGCAGGTGCCCAGGACCGCGATCCGGGTCCGGGCGTCGGCCGAGACGAGGCGGACCTCGTCGGGCCGCCAGTCGCCGACCGCCCACAGCGGATCCGGGTCGCCCCACAGGAGTTGGGAGCCGACCGGGTGCAGGGTCTCGCCGTCGTAACCGGTCGCCCCCGCCGAGCCGATCTCGGCGGATCCCGTGGCGGTGCTGCTCCAACCCACCAACCACCGCATCGACGCCTCCACAGGCTGTGGACAACCAGTGCACCGTACGAACCGGTTCACCATGCTGCCACGAAGAACGCGCCGCAGAGCGGCAGCGGTGCCGCTTGTGATCCCTCGAATGCGCCCCGCGCACCGCCTCGCGCAACCCTGAGATACCCCGAAGACACCCGGAGATACCCGGAGATACCCCGGAGATACCCCGGAGACGCCCCGGAAGCCGCCGCGTGACGCCCTTGCGGGCCGCCCCAACAGCGGCTTGCCACAAGGCAACTGCGACGCGAATGCGCCCCCGATACGCCCCCTGAAAACCCCCTACGCGCCCTCAAAGTCCGTGGTGGACGCGGTAATCACCCACAGAGAGCGGGGTCGATTTTCGGCCAAATCGATTCCACGCAGATGCACGTGCATTCGTTTCGTGCACGCTCCGTACAGGCTCTGCGCACCGCTCCGTCCACGCACGGTCCGGGAGGCGGAGTTCGCCTCCCGGACCGGTCCGCCGCCCGCGGGGATTGAGGCGGCGGTATCCCCCAGCCCACTGGTCCCAGTACAGCGGGCCGACCCACGCACAGCCATGGAACCGCTCCCGAGATGGCCGGAGAAGAGCGCACGGACGGGCGCACGGCCACACACCGGGAGCACGCCACAACTGTGCGTACCGGGACCGTACTTCCGTACGGACCACAATCCCGCCATCCGGAAGAATGCCCCTTAACGCTTGGGATGCGGCGAACTACGCTGGGTTTACGAATGCCGCGTGGTTATGCCAGCGCGGCAGCCGTCTGTGTCGAGGGGTGGCGCATGTCCAGGGAGCAACGCGGGCCGAACGAAAAACTCGGCGCCGTTCTCGCCCTCGCGGGAATCAGCAACGCGGGACTCGCACGACGCGTCAACGACCTTGGCGCCCAACGCGGGTTGACGCTTCGCTACGACAAGACGTCGGTGGCGCGCTGGGTGTCGAAGGGCATGGTGCCGCAGGGTGCCGCGCCGCACCTCATCGCGGCCGCGATCGGCCAGAAGCTGGGCCGTCCGGTGCCGCTGCACGAAATCGGCCTGGCGGACGCCGATCCCGCACCGGAGGTCGGCCTCTCCTTCCCCCGGGACGTCGGACAGGCGGTCCGCTCGGCGACGGACCTGTACCGCCTCGACCTCGCCGGCCGCCGGGCCGGCACCGGCGGCATCTGGCAGTCGCTCGCCGGGTCGTTCGCGGTGAGCGCATACGCAACGCCCGCCTCACGGTGGCTGATAACCCCGGCCGACAGCTCGGTCGCGCGCGAGGCGAACCCGGCGGAAGGTTCCGGCGCAGCGATCAAAGTCGGCCACAGCGATGTGCAGAAGCTGCGGGAGGCCGCGGAAGACGCCAGGCGCTGGGACTCCAAGTACGGCGGCGGCGACTGGCGTTCGTCGATGGTGCCCGAGTGCTTACGCGTGGAGGCGGCACCGCTGCTGCTCGGCTCCTACTCCGACGAGGTGGGGCGGGCGCTGTTCGGGGCGAGTGCCGAACTGACCCGCCTTGCGGGGTGGATGGCCTTCGACACCGGCCAGCAGGAGGCCGCGCAGCGGTACTACATCCAGGCGCTGCGGCTTGCTCGGGCGGCGGCAGACGTACCCCTCGGGGGGTACGTGCTGGCGTCGATGTCGCTGCAGGCGACCTACCGCGGCTTCGGCGACGAGGGCGTCGACCTCGCTCAGGCCGCGCTGGAGCGCAACCGGGGGCTGGCCACCGCCCGCACCATGAGCTTCTTCCGCCTCGTCGAGGCACGCGCACACGCGCGCGCGGGTGACGCCCAGGCCGCCGGGGCCGCCCTGAAGGCGGCCGAGGGCTGGCTGGAACGATCTCGCGACGGCGACCATGACCCGTCCTGGCTGGGTTTCTACTCCTACGACCGCTTCGCCGCCGACGCGGCGGAGTGCTACCGGGACCTGAAGGCGCCGCGGCAGGTACGGCGGTTCACCGAGCAGGCGTTGTCGAAGCCGACGGAGGAGTTCGTCCGCTCGCACGGGCTGCGGCTTGTCGTGTCCGCGGTTGCCGAACTGGAGTCCGGGAACCTGGATGCGGCGTGCGAGCAGGGGGTGCGGGCGGTGGAGGTCGCGGGGCGGATATCGTCCGCGCGGACCACGGAGTATGTGCGGGATTTGCTGCATCGGCTGGAGCCGTATGGGGATGAGCCGCGGGTGGTGGAGTTGCGGGAGCGGGCTCGGCCTCTGCTGATGGCGCCCGCGTAGGGCAGGGTCCCCTCGCGTCTGCCTGGCTGATGTCGTGCTGGGTGTGCGGGCCGGTGGGGGTTGCTCGCGCCGTTCCCCGCGCCCCTTATGGGGCCTGCGGCCCCGATAGGGGGCGGGCAGGTTTCTCGGCGTTGTCAGTGGCGCAGTGCACTATCGATAGCGGGAGGTGGTGCGGGTGCGGGCGGGCGCCTATGACTGTGACGTGCTGGTGGTCGGCGGCGGGATCGTCGGGCTGTCGGCGGCGTACGCGATCACGCGTGCCGCGCCGGGGACGCGGGTGACCGTGCTGGAGAAGGAGGCGGGGCCCGCCCGGCACCAGACGGGGCGCAACAGCGGCGTCATCCACAGCGGGATCTACTACCGCCCCGGCTCGCTCAAGGCGCGCTACGCGGTGCGGGGCGCGGCGGAGATGGTCAAGTTCTGCGCGGAGTACGACATCGCGCACGCCGTCACCGGCAAGCTGATCGTCGCCACCGAGCGCGCGGAGCTGCCCCGGCTGCACGCGCTCGTGCAGCGCGGCCGGGAGAACGGCATTCCGGTACGGGAGCTGGTCGCGGCCCAGATCGCGGAGTACGAGCCTCAGGTGCGGGGCCTGGCGGCGATACACGTCGGGACGACCGGGGTGTGCGACTTCGTCGCGGTCGCGCGGCAGCTGGCCGAGTCGTCCGGGGCCGAGATCCGGTACGGCGCGGAGGTGGTGCGCATCGACCGGCGCCCCGAGCTGGGGGTTGCCGTGCGGACGGCGGACGGGGCCGTGGTGCGCGGGCGGGTGCTGGTGAACTGCGCCGGGCTGTACTGCGACGAGGTGGCCCGGATGACCGGGGACGACCCCGGCATGCGGATCGTCCCGTTCCGGGGGGAGTACTACGAGCTGGCGCGGCCCGAGCTGGTGCGCGGCCTGGTCTATCCGGTCCCCGACCCGGCGTTCCCGTTCCTCGGCGTGCACCTCACGCGCGGCATCGACGGCGGCGTCCACGTCGGCCCCAACGCCGTACCGGCGCTCGCCCGCGAGGGCTACGGCTGGGGCGTGGTCCGGCCCCGGGAGCTGGCCCGGACGCTGGCCTGGCCCGGCGCGTGGCGGATAGCGGGCCGGCACTGGCGGTACGGGGGCGGGGAGCTGTGGCGGTCGGTGTCGAAGGCGGCGTTCACCGAGGCGGTGCGGCGGCTGATGCCCGCGGTGACGGAGGAGGACCTGGTCCCGGCGGCGGCCGGGGTACGGGCCCAGGCCGTGCTCCGGGACGGCACGCTGGTGGACGACTTCCTGATCCACGAGGGTGCGCGGGCCGTGCACGTCCTGAACGCCCCGTCCCCCGCGGCGACGGCCTCCCTGCCGATCGGCCGGGAGGTGGCCCGGCGGGCACTGAACGCACTGGGCCGGGCATGAGCCTCGTACAGCAACTCCCGCATGCCCGTCCGCAGCCCCCGCGGCCGACTCCGCAGCCCCCGCGGCCCCACGACCCCCGCGCGCGAACCCGCCCGCACCCGAACCCCGTAAAATCGAACCCACTGTGTCTGACTCCCTCAACACCCCCGAAGCCCCCCACCACGCCCCCGACGGCGGCATCCGTCACACCCGGGCCAAGGGTGAACCGCGCTTCCCGGACGGCCCCAGGGCGGACCCCGCCGGCTCGCACTTCGAGCGGCGGATCCGGAGTTTCCAGCCGAGGCGGAGCCGGGTGACCGCGGGGCAGGCGGACGCGTTGCAGCGGCTCTGGCCCAAGTGGGGGCTGGACATCGACGGGCGGCAGGTCCTCGACCTCGGCGAGCTGTTCGGCAACGGCAGCCCCGTCGTGCTGGAGATCGGCTTCGGCATGGGCGAGGCCACCGCCCGGATGGCCGCAGCCGACCCGGACACCAACATCCTCGCCGTGGACGTACACACCCCCGGCCAGGGCAATCTGCTCAACCTCGCCGACCAGGGCGGCCTCAGCAACATCCGGGTGGCCAACGGCGACGCCATCATCCTGCTGCGCGAGATGCTCACCCCCGACTCCCTCGACGGGCTGCGCGTCTTCTTCCCCGACCCCTGGCCCAAGAAGCGGCACCACAAGCGCCGGCTGATCCAGCCGGACTTCCTCACCCTCGCCGCGAGCCGCCTGAAGCCGGGCGCGATCCTGCACTGCGCGACCGACTGGGAGCCGTACGCCGAGCAGATGCTGAAAGTGCTCACCGCGCACCCCGCCTTCGAGAACACCCGGCCCGACGGAGGTTTCGCGCCGCGCCCCGAATTCCGCCCGCTCACCCGTTTCGAGGGCCAGGGTCTGGACAAGGGTCATGTGGTGCGCGACCTGCTCTTCCGCCGCGTACCGCACGACGACCAGCGTGAAGGTCGACCGTAAGACCGGCGCGAAGGTCAGCCGTAAATCCCTCCCTCGTTCGAATCTTCCCTCGTTAGGGTCAATGCCGTGGCGATCAGTCCCCCGTACCCGACGAACCCCGGCATCCCCACCGGCGGCCCCCTGCGGCACGCGCACTGGTGGCAGAAGCGCTGGGTGCGGTACGGCGCGCTGATCACGCTGCTGACGCTGTCCGGCCTGGTGATCCTCGCCCTGGTCCGGGAACAGACCGGCACCGAGGGCTTCCTGGTCGGCCTGGGCCTCGCGATCCTGCCCGTGCCGCTGCTCATAGCCGCCTTCCGCTGGCTGGACCGGGTCGAGCCCGGCCCCTGGCGGAACCTGCTGTTCGCCTTCTCCTGGGGTGCCTGCGCGGCCGCGCTGATCGCGATCATCGCCAACAGCTTCGCGACGAGATGGATAGCCACCGCGACCGCCGACCCGACCAGCGCCGACACCTGGGGCGCCACGGTCATAGCCCCGATCGTGGAGGAGTCCGCCAAGGCGGCCGCGATCCTGCTGCTCTTCCTCTTCCGGCGCCGCGACTTCACCGGCATCCTCGACGGCGTCGTGATCGCCGGTGTCACCGCCACCGGCTTCGCCTTCACCGAGAACATCCTCTACCTCGGCACCGCCTTCGGCACCGACCAGCTGGCCGGCCACAGCGGGATCGCCTCCGTGACCGCCGCGACCTTCTTCGTGCGGGTCATCATGTCGCCGTTCGCGCACCCCCTGTTCACGGTGCTCACCGGCATCGGCTTCGGATTCGCCGCGCTCGCCGGGGAGCGCCAGCGGCTGCGCCGCATCCTGCTGCCCCCGGCCGGGCTGCTGCTCGCGATGGGCATGCACGCCTTCTGGAACGGCTCGGCGACCTTCGGCGACTACGGCTTCTTCGCGGTGTACGGCGGCTTCATGGTGCCCGCGTTCGGGCTGCTGACGTGGCTGGTGATCTGGACGCGGCAACGGGAGCTGCGCACGGTCCGCGAGGAGCTCCCGGCCTACGTCGTCGCCGGCTGGCTCTCGCCCGCCGAACCGTTCGCCCTGGGCTCGATGCGGGCGCGTCGGCTGGCCCGCGAGTACGCCGGCCACCACCTCGGCAAGCCGGCCGCCCGGGCGGTCGCGCAGTACGAGGCGTACGCCACGTCGCTGGCCTTCCTACGGCATCGGGGCCGCCGGGGCCGCGCCCGCGCGGACTTCGTCGTACGGGAGCGCGAGCTGCTCCAGGAGCTGTGGAACCGCCGCGAGATCGCCCGCCCGGCGCTGGAGTACGCGGCACGGGTGACAGCGCCGCCGCCGCCGGTGATGATGCCGCCGGTGTACGGCTGGGCACCGGGGCACGGGCCGACGGGGCCCTACCCCTACCCGGCGTACAACCCGTATCGGTCGTAGGCCCGTACAGGGCTGGGGACAGCGGAAACCGGCAGCCCTGACGTCGGGGGGGTTGCCGTCAGGACCGCCGGGGTTCGAGAGAAGCGCGTCTCAGGGGTTGAGGCCCTTGCTGCGCAGCCAGGCCAGCGGGTCGATGCCGCCGGAGCCGCCGGTGTGCACCTCCAGGTGCAGGTGCGCCCCGGTCACATTGCCCGTCGCGCCCACGCGGCCGATCACATCGCCCGTGGTGACCTTCTGGCCGACGCTGACGCCGATCGAGGACTGGTGGGCGTACCAGATCTCGGTGCCGTCGTCGAGGGTGAGCACGGTCTTGTAGCCGTACGACCCGCTCCAGCCCGCCTCGGTGATGGTGCCGCTGTGGACGGCCTTGATGGGCGTGCCGCTCGGCGCGGCGAAGTCGAGGCCGGTGTGGTAGCCGGACGACCACAGGGCGCCGGCCTGGCCGAAGGTGGAGGTGATGGTGTACGAGGAGGTCGGCAGCGTGTACTGCCTGGCCAGCGCGGCGAGCCGCTCGGCCTCGGCCTTCTCGCGGGCCTCCTCCTCGGCCTTGGCCTTGGCGGCGGCGGCCTTCTCCTGGGCCTCCTTCTCCGCCTTGGCGGCGGCCTCCGCGGCGGCCTTCTCGGCGGCCGCCGCGGCCTCGGCGGCGGCCTTGCTCTCGACCTGCTCCTGCTGCTGCTCGGCCTGCGCGATGATGCGGGCGCGCAGCGCCTCACCGGCGTCGGTGGTGCCCTCCGCGGTGTCCGCGGCGGTCGTGCCGAGGCTGCTGAGCGGGGCGCTCGCGGCCTTGGTCTCGGCGGAGTCGGAGTCGTCGTCGGATATCAGCGCGCCCACGGAGGGCAGGTCGGGCAGGGAGATCGACACCGGCGGCTTGCCGGTGTTCGCGCTGGCCATGCCGCCCGCGCCGACCGCGGCTATGACGCCGACGCCGAGAACGGTGGAGCTGCGGGCGAGTCCGCCGCCGCGCTGCTTGGAGACACGATGCCGGCCGCGTACGGGACGGATGGACTCCGCGGTGGGGTTCCACTCCTCCCACGGGCCCTCGTCGGTGCGCGGTGCGCCGTACACGAACGTGTCGGTGCTGTCGGCGGTGCGCTGGCCAGGCACGGACGGGGCTTGTGGGGCAGGCCGGTTGGACGCCACGTGGGCGTACTCCTTTCCTTCCTTCTCGCCTACCGGGTTAGCTGACGGGTTCGGAGCAGGAAGGTCTCCTACGCGCGTAAACCAGCCGTACTGCTACGGCGGCATACGCCCGATTCACCCCAAGGTGGTGGTTCCCCGGTTCCCTTGTGTGGCCGGTGAGGGCCCCGCGCGGGATTCGGCGCGTGCGCACGGAGCCGCCTCTTGTGACGGCTGGGACGACCGCGCTGTGTTATCGGACGTTAATAGAACCGAGGCCTGATTTCCAAGCCGTTCCGCTTGATCATTAACGTTTTCTGCCGGGACGTACAGGCCATGAACGGCGAAAATCGGGCGAGTTGACCGGCGTTCAGGACCGTAATCGCATCTGACTGTGTGTCAGTTGTTATGCGGAGGGCGTTTGCTCGCTCACCCCTGGTGACGGGCGTCGGCGGTAAACGACTCGGGGCCGGAATCCATGATCTGGATTCCGGCCCCGGGCCTTCAGTAGCGGGGACAGGATTTGAACCTGCGACCTCTGGGTTATGAGCCCAGCGAGCTACCGAGCTGCTCCACCCCGCGTCGGTGTGTCACCAGTGTACGCCATGCGCGGGGCCGGACGCGCCACAGCTTCCGTCCGCCCCGCTGACCAGCGATTTCCAGCCGCTCGGGGACCACCCGATCGAGCCGTGGCCGGTCGCCCGGGTCGGGCGTTCCTTATGAAGAAAGAACGGCTCGGAGACCGAACAGGAGCCCCTCCGTATGATCCAGATCGCGGGACGGACCGAGTTGCCCGAGCCGCTGGTCGCGCTGCTCGTCCACCACCTCGACGTGCCGGTGAGCCGGAGCCGGGTGACCTCGGAGGCCACCTTCGAGAGTCTCGGCATGGACTCGCTGGCCCTGAGGGAACTCGTCGTGGCCGCCGAGGAGGAGTTCGGCGTCGTACTGCCCGACGCGGCGCTGGACCTCTCCCCCGCCTCCACCCTCGGTGAAGCCGCGCGGGCCTTCTGCGATGCGTGCTGCTGCGGCCCTATGTCCTCGGCCGTAGGTCCCCGGCCCTCATTCCCCGGCCCGTCAAGATCAGCCAATGGGCCGATGTCGCCGTTCGGACGTGGGAGCCACGATGTCGGTGGAGGCCTGCCGGAAGGAGTCGGTGCAGGCCTGCCGAAGGGAGCGCATCATGTCGTACCCGGAACACCTCGAGTACCCGGAGCCCCGCTACCGCGGCGACAAGGGTGAAGTGAACGCGGTCTTCCGCCCGGCCGGCACCCCGCCGGACGTCTCCTCACCCGGCGGCTCGACGCACTACCTCGCCACCCATGAGTCGACCGGCGGCGAATTCGGTCTGTACAAGGTGGAGTTGGGTGCACGATCCGCCGGGGCAAAGACCCACTTCCACCGGGCGATGTCGGAGTCCTTCTACATCCTCTCGGGCGAACTGGAGCTCTACAACGGCGAGAAGTGGGTCACGGGCCGCGCGGGCGACTTCCTGTACGTACCGGTCGGCGGCCTGCACGCCTTCAAGAACGTGACCGACGAGCCCATGTCCATGCTTCTGCTCTTCTCCCCGGGCGCCCCCCGCGAGGAGTACTTCGAGCGGGTCGCCGAGATGGCGCAGCGCGGTGGCGAGGAACTCAAGCAGTTCCGCATCCGGCACGACAGCTACTTCGTGGAGGACTTCGAACCCGGGGCCGAGTAGTCCCGGGGCGGAGCAGTGCCGGACCCGAGCACCCCGCTCACCCCGCGTTCAGCTCCGCCAGCGGCAGGGTGTGCTGGGTCTGGAGGACCTTGGCGCGCAGGTAGCGGACGTTGTGGGCGGTCGTGAAGACGCCGGTGGGGACGCGGTCGTGGACGGTGATGCCGAGGCCGCGGAGCTGGTCGGCCTTGTCGGGGTTGTTGGACAGCAGGTCCAGGTCCGTGATGGACAGGGCGCGGAGCATCTGGGCGGCCGCCGTGTAGTCGCGGGCGTCCTCCGGGAGGCCGAGCGCGGCATTCGCCTCGTACGTGTCGAGGCCCTGGTCCTGAAGGGCGTACGCGTCGAGCTTGTTGTAGAGGCCGATGCCGCGCCCCTCCTGGCGGAGGTAGAGCAGCACGCCGCCGCGGGCCGCGATGCGCTCGACCGCCTCGCGCAGCTGGGGGCCGCAGTCGCAGCGGGCGGAGCCGAAGACGTCGCCGGTGAGGCATTCGGAGTGCAGGCGTACGAGGGGGCGGGGGCCGGGATCGCCGAGGACGACGGCGACGTGTTCCTGGCCGTCGGTCAGGCCGTGGAAGGTGACCAGGTCGGCGTCGACGCTGTAGCCGTCGTGGAAGCGCAGCGGTACCCGGACGCGGGCGCGCGGCGCGGCGGCAGGGAAGTCGGGCATACGGGTCTCCGGGGTCATGTGTTTCAGTTTTGAAGCAGCCCTTCGATCGGAGACCCTACGCCATGCTTTAAAGTTGAAGCAACATTTTTATGACCCACCTCATGGGGCCCCATCAGCCGCCCTCACGAGCACGGCGACGACCGCCGCCGCCACGGCACATCCCCCGCCGCGCTGCGCCCCTCATCCCCTTGCAGGGCCTGCGCGATCCCGGTGAAGATCTCCTCCAACTGCCCCACCTGCTCCGGGCTCAGATGATCGAACAACGTCGCGCGCACCGTCTCCACATGCCCCGGCGCCAGCCGCTCCACCACGGCCATCCCCTCGTCCGTCAGCGCGGCCACGCTGCCCCGCTTGTCCCAGCGGCACTCCTCGCGCCGTACCAGCCCGTCCTTCTCCAGCCGGGTGACGGCGTACGTCAGCCGGCTGCGGGTGATCTTCAGCTTCTCCGCGAGATCGGTCATCCGGAGGCGGCGTTCCGGGGTCTCGGAGAGGTTGGCGAGGATGGAGTAGTACAGGTGCGGCATGCCGGCCTCCTGCTGGAGCTGCCGGTCGAGCGCGTCCTCCAGGAGGAGGGTGGCTCCCATGTACGCGCGCCAGGCGCGCTGCTCCTCCGGGGTGAGCCAGCGAGTCGTCATGGCACCAGTGTAGATTTGCTTAAAACTTGAACCAAGCCCGCCGGTCCTCCCCGGTCCACCGGCCCCGAGGTGGAGTGCGCCCATGCCCTACCCCTACGTCCTCCTGTCCGCCGCCGTCTCCCTCGACGGCTACCTGGACGACACCGGCCCCGAACGCCTCCTCCTGTCCAGCCCGGCCGACTTCGACCGGGTCGACGAGGTCCGCGCGTCCGTCGACGCGATCCTCGTCGGCGCCGGCACGATCCGCGCCGACAACCCCCGGCTGCTGGTCAACTCCCCCGAGCGACGGGCGGCCCGGGTGGCGGCGGGGAAGCCGGAGTACCCCTTGAAGGTCACGGTCAGCGGCTCCGGCGACCTGGACCCGACCGCCAACTTCTGGCACACGGGCGGCGAAAGGGTCGTCTGTACGACGACGGAGGGCGCCCTGCGCCTCAAGGAGACGCCCGTCGCGGCGGACGTCGTCGCGCTCGGCGACACCCTCGACTGGCGGGCGCTGCTCGCGCATCTGCACGACGTACGCGGCGTCCACCGCCTGATGGTGGAGGGCGGCGGCACGATCCACACCCAACTCCTCCTGGAGGGCCTGGCCGACGAACTCCAACTCGTCCTCGCCCCCCTCTTCGTCGGCGACCCGTCCGCCCCCCGCCTCTTCGGCCCGGGCCACTACCAGTCCGGACGCCTGCGCCTGGTCGAGACACGGCCCATCGAAGACGTCGTCCTCATGCGCTACGAGCCCACCGCCCCCGGTGCCGGACGGCTGGCCGCGGCGGCCGACCGCCGCTGGCTGGCCCTGGCGTGCGAGCTGGCGGCGCTGTGCCCGCCGTCGGAGACGGCGTTCAGCGTGGGCGCGGTGGTCGTGGCGGAGGACGGTACGGAGCTGGCGCGCGGCCACTCGCGGGAGGGCGGCGACCCGGTCGTGCACGCGGAGGAGGCGGCGCTCGCGAAGATCGCGCCCGGCGACCCCCGGCTGCCCGGCGCCACGGTGTACACCAGCCTGGAGCCCTGCACCCGGCGGGCCTCCCGGCCCCGGCCCTGCGCGCGGTTGATCCTCGACGCCGGGGTGGGGCGGGTGGTGACGGCCTGGCGCGAACCGGACACGTTCGTGGCGGGGGCCGACGGGAGCGGGGTGTTGGCGGGGGCGGGGGTGGATGTGGTGGTGCTGGCCGAGTACGAGGGGGCGGCCAAGGGGCCGAATCGGCATCTGGTGGGGTGAGGAGTGTCGCTCGCATGCTTCGGCCTTCACCGAAACGCCGCGAGCCTAGCGTTCGAGGCATGACAACTGGCACAACGGGCACGCCCGACAGCACTCGTACGACGGGCACGACCGACACGACTCGTACAACTGGCACGCACCGCGTGATCCGCCCCAGCATCCTCTACTTCGGAACCCCGGTGGTCCTGCTCACCACCGAGAACGAGGACGGATCCGTCAACCTCGCTCCGATCTCGTCCGCCTGGGCGCTGGGGCAGCGCGTCGTCCTGGGGCTGGGCAGCGAGAGCCAGACGGTACGCAATCTCGGGGCGCGCCCGGAGCTGGTGATCAGTGTCGCCTCCCCGGAGTTGTGGGAGCGGGTGGAGCGCCTCGCACCGCTCACCGGGGCCGACCCCGTGCCGCCCGGCAAGAGGGCGGTGTACCGGTACGAGCGTGACAAGTTCGCCGCGGCCGGGCTCACGCCGGTGGACTCCGACGTCGTACGGCCGCCCCGGGTCGCCGAGTGCGGGCTGCACCTGGAGGCGAGGGCGGTCGCGCTCACGGCGGGCGGGGAGGGCCGGTTCCACAGCGTCGAGTGCGAGGTGCTGCGCGTGCACGCCGCCGAACACATCGTCGTACCGGGCACGCACCACATCGACCCGGCAGTGTGGAGCCCGCTCATCTACAACTTCCGGCACTATCACGGGCTCGCTCCCGAGCTGGGGCACGGCTTTCGGTCGGAGACGGCGGGGCCGGGGACGGGGCCGGGGATGCGACCGTGCGGCCGGAGCTCCGCGCGCGCCCCCGAATGAGCCCGAACTCCCGCCGGGCGCCCCCGAGTTCCCCGGAGGGGTCCCTGTCCTCCGTGCGTAAAACAAGCGACGCTGCCACCTCAGCGACCCCGCGACGCAGCCGTCGCCGCAGGCAGCGTCCGAGGAGCAAGGAGCAGGGGACGACATGAGATTCCTGGACCGTGAGCGCGCGGCCCTCACCAGGCTGCTGCCGGGGCTCGACGACAGTCTGCGCGCCGTGCCGCTGATGACCCTCGAAGGGCCCGACAGCCCCGGAATCGGGCTGTTCCGCAAGAGCGGAGGTCCCGGGCTGCTCGCACCGGCGGCGCTCCAGGGCCGGGGGGCCTCGGCGCTGGAGGCCGTACGGGTACAGCGCGCGCTCGGCAGCCGCTCTCCCTCGCTCGCCGTGGCGACGACCATGCACCACTTCTCGATGGCCACCCTGGTGGGGCTGAGCGGCACCGGTGAGGGCCTGGAGTGGATGCTCGTGCAGGCCGTCGCCACCGACGACCTGCTGATGGCGTCCGGATTCGCCGAGGGGCGCAGCGGGCACGGCATCCTGTCGCCGACGATGACGGCGACACCGACCCCCGAGGGCCTGCGTGTCAGCGGGGTGAAACGGCCCTGCAGCCTGGCCCGTTCCATGGACCTGCTCACGGCCAGCGTGCTCGTACCGCGCGCGGACGGCGAGGGGGACGAACTGGCCGTGGCGCTGATCCCCGCCGACAGCGAGGGCCTCACCGTGAGCGGCTTCTGGTCCAGCCGCTTCCTGGCCGGAGCGGAGAGCGAGCAGGTGACCCTGGACGGCGTCCTCGTGCCGCCGGACCTGCTGGTGCGGACGGCGTGCCCGCCGGGCGAACGGCTCGACGCGGTGCAGACGCTCGGTCTGGTCTGGTTCGAGCTGCTGATGACCGGGAGCTATCTGGGCGCCGCGAGCGCGCTGGTGGAGCGGGTGCTGCTGAACGATCGGGTGCCGGAGAGCGAGCGGGTCGCGCTGCTGGTCGCGGTCGAGTCGGCTGCGGCGTCGGTCGAGGGACTGGCCCGCCGGGTGGACCGGGGCATGCCGGACGGGGCGTGGTGCGACGGGTCCTCGTCCGACCGGTTGTCGGGCGACGGGTCCTCGTCCGACCGGTCGTCGGGCGACGGGTCTGCGTCCGACCGGTCGTCGGGCGACGGGTCTGCGTCCGACCGGTCGTCGTCCGGCGGTCCCTCGTCCGACCGGTCCTCGTCCGGCAGTTCTGCGTCCGGCGGTTCTGCGTTCGACCGGTCCTCGACCGACGGATCCTCGTCCGACCGGTCCTCGTCCGGCGGTTCTGCGACCGACCGGTCCTCGTCCGGCGGTTCTGCGTCCGGCAGCTCCATGGCCGGTACGTCCGGGAGCTCCACGCCCGACCGCGCCCCCCTCGACGACTCCGCCCTCGCCGAGTCCCTCTACGTCCGCTACGGCGTCCAGGACGCCCTCGCCCGGATCGTGCCGCGGGCGGTCGAACTGCTCGGCGGGCTGAACTTCATGAGTTCCGACGAGATCGGCCACCTCGCCGCCTGCACCCACGGCCTGGCCCTGCACCCGCCGTCCCGCTCCCGGATGACCGGCCCGCTGGCCGCGTACCTGGCCGGCGGCCCACTGACCGTCGCCTGACCGCAGCGACAGCCCGACACAGCCCTGTCCTGCTTCCTTCGCCCCTGTGCCCCTTTGCCCCTTCACCCCCCATTCATCCGACCGAGGGGATCCTTCGCATGCCCGCATCCGACACACTCGACGCACCCAACCGCCCCACCCTCCTCCTCACCGGCGCCTCCGGCGTCCTGGGCCGGGCCCTGATCGAGGAGCTGGCGCCCCGCTACCGCATCGTCTGCCTGCGCCACCGTTCCCGCGTGGCCGACCCACGCGTCGAGGAGGTCCGCGCCGACCTGACGCAGCCGGGCCTCGGCCTGGTCCCGTCCGACCTGGCGCGGCTGACGGCGGACGTGGACGTGGTCGTGCACTCGGCAGCCGCCACCAACTGGAAGGCGGCGCCCGAGGCGATCTGGCGGGCCAACCTGAACGGCACCGCCGCCGTGCTCGACCTCGCCGCCCGCGCCGACGCGCCCGTCCACCACATCAGCACCGCCTTCGTGGCCAACCCGCTCGCCCCGGAGGAGCAGCGGCGCTTCCCGGGCGCCGCCGCCTACCTGGCCTCCAAGACGGCGGCCGAGCAGGTGGTGCGCGAGGCCGCGGTGCCGACGACGATCCTGCGCCCGTCGGTGGTGATGGGCGACTCCCGCACCGGCCGGATCGCGGGCGCCCAGGGACTGACCCGGGCACTGGGCGCGATCGTCAAGGGCCAGGTGCCCGTACTGCCGGGGGCGCCGGACGCCCGGATCGACATGGTGCCGCAGGACGTCGTGGCGCATGCCGTGGGCGAGTTGCTGCGTGCCGGGGTGACCGGCGGCGAGTACTGGCTGACGGCCGGCGACCAGGCGCTGTCGCAGGGCGAGGTCGTCGACGTCTGCCTGGAGTTCGCCGAGCGGTACGGGCCCCGGCCGCATCCGCCCCGGCTGATCCCGCTGGAGTCGGTGCACCGGCTGCTGCTGCCGCTGATCGAGGGGCCGTCGTTCCCGGAGTCACTGCGCCGCCGCTTCCACACCTACGCCGAGTTACTGCTGGTGTTCCAGCGGGCCCTGCCGTTCGACTCCTCGCTGGGCGACGCGCACTGCGGTACGGCCGTGTCCCGGGACGACCTGCGCCGGGCGCTCGTACGCAACCTCGCCGCCTGGTCGGCGGGCCCGGGCGGGCCGCGCCGGGCGCCGCGCGTGTCGTACGGGGCGTCCGCCGCGCGGAGGCTGGCGTCATGACCGTCACCCCGGTCGGCGAAGCGGCCGTGGCGGACCCCTCGTACGTCGCCCGGCTCTACCGCGAGCATCTGGCCGCGGGCCGGGCCGTGCTCGGCGAGCTGCTGGGCGGCATGGTGGAGACGGCGTCCGAGGGCGCCTGGGTGCACACCTCCGACGGCCGCCGCTACCTCGACTTCGGCGGCTACGGCGTGTTCATCCTGGGCCACCGCCATCCGGCCGTCACCGAAGCGGTGCACCGGCAGATCGACGCCCATCCGCTGGCCACCCGGGTCTTCCTGGAGCCGGTCGCGGGCCGCGCCGCCGAGGCGCTGGCCGCCCACACCCCGGCGGGCCTGGACCGGGTGCACTTCGTCAACTCCGGAGCGGAGGCCACCGAGGCTGCGCTCAAGCTGGCCCGCGTCCACGGGCACACCGCGCTGATCAGCACCACCGGCGGCTACCACGGCAAGACGCTCGGCGCGCTCAGTGCCACCGCCAACCCCCTCTACCAGGACCCGTTCCGGCCGCTGCTGCCCGACTCCGTGTCCGTGCCGTACGGCGACACCGAGGCGCTGGCCGAGGCCCTCGCCCGGTTCGGGCCGCGCGCCTGCCTGATCGTCGAACCGGTGCAGGGCGAGGGCGGGGTGCGGATCCCGCCGCCCGGCTATCTCGCCGACGCGGGCCGGCTGTGCCGCACCCACGGCGCCTTCCTGATCGTCGACGAGATCCAGACCGGGCTCGGCCGGCTCGGCTCCTGGTGGGGCGTGGACACCGAGCGGGTCAGCCCCGACGTCCTGCTCGTCGGCAAGGGCCTGAGCGGCGGGGTGGTGCCCGTCGCGGCGATGGTGGCCACCGAGCGGGCGTACGCCCCCTTCTCCCGCGACCCCTACCTGCACACCTCCACCTTCGCCGCCTCGCCGCTGGCCTGCGCCGCCGCGCTGGCCGCCGTACAGACCCTGGACCGGGAGGACGTCGTCACGCGGGCCCGGGCGCTGGGGCTGCGGCTGCTGCACGGCGTGCGCGCCGCCTGCACGCCGTACACCGGCGGCCTGGTCCGGGACGTGCGCGGACGCGGCCTGCTGATCGGGCTGGAGCTGGGCGCCGAGCGGGCGGTGGGCGAGCTGATCCTGGAACTGGTCGGCCGCGGAGTCCTGGTGAACCACTCCCTCAACGCGGGCCGGGTGCTGCGCCTGACCCCGCCGGCCGTCGTCACCGACGCGGAGCTGGGGCTGTTCCGCACGGCTCTGTCCGAGTCGCTGCGGGCGGTGGCCGACCGGCTCGGCTGACCGCTTTCTCTTCGCACGAGCGTTCGAGCCGTCCCGGTGGCGGCGGAAAGGTAACCCCCTATGCGTCATGTGACCGTCACGATGACCGCCCACGACGTCGAGCCCGAGACCGCCTACGAGCGGATCCGGGACTTCCGGCGCTACCCGGACGCCACCGAGACCGTCCGCGAGGTGGTGGTGCACCCGCCCGGCGCCGACGGCACGGTCGTGTCCGACTGGACCGTCCGCTTCCGCAACGGCCTGATGCGCTGGTCGGAACGGGACGCCTTCCACCCCGAGACCCTCACCCTCGGCTTCACCCAGCTCCGCGGCGACTTCGAGGTGTTCGAGGGCACGTGGCGGTGCGCGCCGGGCGAGCGCGGTACGGCCGTCACCTTCGACGCCGTGTTCGACCTCGGCATCCCCACGCTGGCCGACCTCCTCGACCCGGTGGCCGAGTCGACGCTGCGCGGCAACATCGAGCTGATCGCCTGCGGCTTGCTCGGCCGGGTCACGGCCCTGCCGACGGCCACCCCCGTCCATGGCTGAGCGGGTGGCGGCGGCCTCGTCCGTGGTGGGGCCGGTGACCGGGCTCCCGCCCGAGACCGAGCCGGTCACCGGACCCGCGCGCATCGCCGAGCCGGTGACCACACTCCCGTCCAGCACCGAGCCGATCACCGTACCCCCGCCCGAGACCGAGCCGGTCACCACACCCGCGCCCATCGCCGAGCCGGTGACCACGCGCCCGCCCATGACCGAGCCAGTGACCGCACCCTCGTCCATGACCGAGCCAGCCACCACACCCCCGCCCATGCCCCAGCCAGCCACCCCACCCCAGTCGCCAGGCGGTCCGATCGGGCTCGGCTGGGATGCGCTGCGCGATGAGCCCGGCCCCGACACCACGCGTTGTCTCGGGCTGTACGCCAGGCTGGCGGGCGGTGTCGCCGTGGTCACCGCGCTTGACGCGCACGGCGGCCCGACCGGGATGACCGTCTCGGCCCTGACCTCCCTCTCCGCCCGGCCGCCCCTGCTGCTGGCCTGCCTGCGCGGCGGCTCGCGCACCCTGGCCGCGCTGCGGTGGCGCGGCGCCTTCGCCGTCAGCCTGCTGGCGGAGCACCAGCGCGCGGTGGCCGAGCGGTTCGCCGACCCGGCCCTGCCGCCCGCCGCGCGCTGCACCGGCGTACCGCTGCGGCAGGTGCTCGGCCTGCCGGTGCTGGACGAGGCGGTCGGCTGGACGGTGTGCCTGGTCGAGGACGTCCGCCGGTACGGCGACCACCACACCGTCGTCGGCCGCCTCCGCGCCGTCGGCCTCGGCGGCGGCAGGCCACTGGTGTGGCACGACCGTTCCTTCCACACCCTCGACCACGATTCCGTCCACACCCTCGACCACGACTGACTGACGCGACCGACACCCCCTCCCGCAGGACGCCCGGCCCTCAGCACTGCGGCCGGGCGTCCTGCCGCATCCGACGAGTCAGCCCGCCCGTGTCCTGCGAACCCTGAGGAGGCCGTATGTCCCTGCCCCCGCTGCCCCCACTGCCCGGAGTGAACGACGACGACGCGCGGACGGAGATCACCCGCATCCCCGAACGACTGGCCGGTCACGGTACGGCCGCGGGCCACCGGTTCGCCGCCGCCATCGATCCGGCCCCCGCCGAGGACGACTGGGGCCGGCCGCCGGACCCCGAACACCCGTACCCGGTCGTCCTCGCGCACGGCACCCTCGGCGCCCGCGACTCCGTCTGGCGGCAGGCGGTACCGGCGCTGCGGGCGGCCGGCCACCGCGTCTTCCGCCTCAACTACGGCGCACTGCGCGCCCTGCCCGGGCACTACGGACTCGCCGACATCCGGGCCTCCGCCCGCGAACTGGCCGATTTCATCGACCGGGTACTGGCCGACACGGGAGCCGCGCGCGTGAACGTCGTCGGACACTCGCAGGGCGGCATGCTGCCGCACTACTGCGCGAAGTACCTCGGCGCCGCGGCGAAGCTGCACCACGTCGTCGGGATCGCGCCCAGCAACCACGGCGTCACCGTCGCGGGCCTGACCGCGCTGGTCCGGGGGCTGCCCGGGGTGCGGGACACCGTGGAGGCCGAGGTGCTGTTCCGGATCAGCCCGGCGTTCACGCAGCTGCTGCACGACTCGGAGTTGATCCGCGAACTGACCGCCGGCGGCGACACGGTCGCCGGCGTGCGCCACACCGTCCTGTGGTCCACCCGGGACGAGGTGGTGCAGCCGCCCGCCTCCCAGCAGCTCACCCCCGCGGAGCCCGGTCACGAGGTGACCAACCTGTGCCTGCAGGACCTCGACCCGGCCAACCGGGCCACGCATCTGGCGATGCCGTACGACCCCGTCGTCCTCCGGGAGGTGCTCCGGGCGCTGGAGCACTGAGCCCCTGACACGGCACGACACGGCGGTGGGGTGAGACCCGTACGAGGCCTCACCCCACCGCCGTCCCGTAGCCGGGGATCACCGGTCCGTGGCGTCGGTCAGTACGCCGTACACCTGCCCTTCTCGCCGTTCCAGAAGCACACCTGGCCGGTCACGTCGAAGCCGGCGACGCCGTCGGGGTCGATCTTGTCGAAGCGGGGCAGGGGGATCTGCAGGCCGTTGATGCCGTCCCCGGCGAGCGGGCCGGAGGTCACCTGACGGTCCGGCACCGGGCTGCCTTTCCTCAGCTCGCCGTTGAAGTACAGGCCGCCGGCCTCGCCGGTGTTCCAGGTGCCGGTGCCGGTGCCCTCCACGGAGAACGTCGGCACCGGCACGGCGCCGAACCGGCCGACGCCCGTGACGTGGAAGACGATGTCGGTCAGCTGCGGTGCCGCGCCGTTCGGGGAGCGGCAGTCGTGGTAGCCGATGTGGCCGTCGACCGCCGCCTGGCGGACCAGAACGCCGAGCGGCGGGGTGAAGTTCACCTCGGCGTCGAGGCGACACACCAGGTCGGGCACCGGGGCCGCGTGGGCGCTCCGCGCGGGGGCGAGCAGGGCGAGGGCGGCGAGCACGGTGGTGGCGGAGAGCAGGGCACGGCGCTTCAGCGGTGTCTTCATGAGGGGACTCCCTTTCGGGTGGGGATCACGGTGACGGGCCCGGGGCCCAGGCCCCGGGCTCAGGCGGTGGCGGGCCGGGCCCCTGGGCTCAGGTGATGGCGGGCCGGGCCCCTGGGCTCAGGCGGTGACCGGCCGGGCCCCTGGGCTCAGGCGGTGACGGGCCGGGCCCCTGGGCTCAGGCGGTGACCGGCCGGGCCCCTGGGCTCAGGCGGTGACGGGCCGGGCCCCTGGGCTCAGGCGGTGACGGGCCGGGCCCCTGGGCTCAGGCGGTGACCGGCCGGGCCCCCGGGGCTCAGGCGCGACCGGCCGGAGCCCCCGGCTCAGGCGGTGACGGTGCCCTTGCGCAGTACCTCGCTCGCCGTGCCGAGATGGCGGGCGAGGTCGCGGTAGGACTCCAGGACTCCGGTCTCGGTGTACGGGACGCCGCGCTCGGCGCAGAACGCCTTGACGATGGGGTAGGCGTGGCGCAGCGCGGAGCGCGGCATACCCGGGAACAGGTGGTGCTCGATCTGGTAGTTGAGGCCGCCGTAGAAGAAGTCGCCGACCAGCCCGGTGGGCAGGGTGCGCGAGGTGAGGACCTGGCGCTCCAGCCAGCTCCACTCGCCGCCGACCCGGGTGGGCAGCCCCTTGTGGTTGACGGCGAAGGCCAGCCCGAGCAGATAGCCGAGCAGGCCCTGGTGCACGACGAGGAACAGCAGCACGCTCGTCCAGGGCAGCAGCCACAGCAGCGCGCCGAAGAACAGCACCGCGTGCACGGCCATCAGACCACCCTCCAGCCACGGCCGGCGCACCGCCCGCCGACGCAGCGCGATGATCCCGGCGATCCGCAGCACGACCGCCTCCAGGCCCAGCAGCGGGAAGAAGAGATGGCGCTGGTGCGCGGCGAGGAAGCGGGCGAGTCCCTTGCGCTGCTGGGCCTGCTCGGGGGCGAAGACGGCCACGCGGCGCAGGATGTCGGGATCCAGTTCCAGGTGGTTGGGGTGGTTGTGGTGCCGGTTGTGGTGCTGGACCCACCAGCCGAAGCACACGCCGAGCATCAGGTTGCCGTGGATCAGGCCGAGCGCGCGGATGGTCTGCTGCGAGCGGCTGATCTGGCGGTGCCCGGCGTCGTGCAGCAGGAAGGCGAGCTGCTCGTGCCAGATCGCGAGCCAGACGGCCGCGAGCAGCACCTGCCACCAGGTACCGCCGGACAACGCCAGCCCCGCCCAGCCGACGGCGTTCATCAGCCACACCGCCACGATCGCGGCGGCGTACTGACCCTTGCGGGGCCGCATCAGCCCGGCGTCGGTGACGCGCCGGGTCAGTTCGCGGAAATCCTCCTCCGCCGCGCCAGGTTCACGCGGGGCGGAGCCGACAGCCGACAGGTCGGTCATCGCGGTGCCCTTTCACACTCGGAGCCATCGGGAACGCGGGCGTGGGAGGGGCTCACGGCGCCAGCCCCATGTCGGCGAGCCGTGCCCGCTGCGTGGTGTGCGCCCATTCCGCGGCGGTGCGCATCCGTTCCTCCGCCGTGGTGTCGACGAGCCGGCGGCCGGGCCACACCTCGTAGTCGCCCGCGAGGTCCCGGTGCTGTTCGAGGCCCTGCTGGTAGAGCTGCTCACGCCGGAAGGTCAGGTCCTGGACGGGCAGTTGGGCCCACAGCCGGGTGCCGCGCTCGATGAGTGCGGCGATACGGTCGCGTTCGTGCGGGTACCGGCGCAGATGACGGCGGACGATGGTGGTGCCGACCGACAGGTGGCGGATCTCGTCGATGCCGGCGGCGCGTTCGATCTCAGCGGCGGCCGGATCGAAGGGCCGCCACTTGCGCTCGCTCAGCTCCGCCGTGGGGGCGAGGACCCCCTCGACCAGGACGGTGAGCGTGATGACCCCGCCGATGTAGTCCCGCCCGTCGCGCAGCACCTCCAGCCCGAACTCCTCCAGCGGAGTGAGTACGGCGTCCCGGTCGGGGCCCGCCAGGTCCTCCATGGTGCCCTCCACATCGGCTTCCAGGACGCCGAGTTCGAGGAGATGGCCGCGGAAGGCGTAGGCGTGGCGGGCCTCGTCCATCAGCTGGGTGGTGTAGAAGTCCATCCCGGCGAGGTCGGGGGCGTGCGCGACCAGGTGGGAGATCGCGCGGGCCGCCTTCTCCTCGGCCATGGAGCGGAAGGCCAGCTCCTGCATGACCGCCTGCCGCAGCGGGCCCTCGCGCAGCATGTGCTCGGGTACGGCCACGTCCGGGCTGCGGCCCATCGGGTGCCCGCCGAGGGTGCCCTCGGGCACGGCGCGGAACCAGTAGCCGAGGTCGCAGCCCTCCGGCGTCAGCTCGGCGTGCAGCGCGCCGTCGAGCAGGCTGGGGGCGCGGCGCCGGTCGGCCTCCGCAGGAATCTCGGGGGACTCGGCGGTCTCGGCGGGAACGGCGGTCTCGGCGGGAACGGCGGGAACGGACGTACGGTCGACGGATGTGGTCATCTCTGCCTTTCTGATCACGATCGGTACGGGAGTCCCGGCAGCGCTCACACGGCCCTGGTCAGCCGCATCAGCCGCCACACGGCGCCGGGCGTCACCCCGCCCTGGAAGGCGAGGTACTCGGGTTCGATCAGCTGGGGCCGCCACTTGAGCTTGAAGGACTCCTGCGAGGCGGCCGGGTAGATCGCCCGCCCCTTGGCAGCGACCAGCTCCAGACACCGCCGCAGCGCCCTGCTGCTGCGCGCGCCGGCGACATCGTCGGCGAAGTCGCAGGCGTCCGGCCGCAGTTGGACGAACGGCGTGAACCCCAGGTGAAGCCAGCCGCACTCCTCGTCCTGGAACCGGCGCAGGGCGGTGGCGAAGACCAGCTCCACCGTGCCGGGCGGGGCATCGGGCCGACGCCGGGTCAGGTCGTACAGCCATCCCGAACGCTCCCCGAAAACGGGCGAGTACGACACGTAGGCGACGGTCCGTCCGGCGTGCCGGGCGGTGAACAGCCGCCGGTACGGGGCGCCGGGGCCGCCCCGCTCGCCGATGAGGAAGTCCAGCTCCTTCACATGGCGGCCCTTGTCGCGCAGCCACGCCTGGTCCACGCCGTCCAGAGCCTCGGTCACCAGTGGGCTGTCCCACTCCGCGGGCGCCACCTCCCTGACGGTCACGCCCTCGCGGCGGGCCCGGTTGACCATGTTGCGGACCTTGACCATGCGCTGCCCGCCGAGGCCGTAGCCGTCCAGGTGGATGCTGAAGGAGGCGCCGAACTGGTTGACGGTGAACCCGTGACCGGCGTGCAGTGCGGCGGCGGCACGCGGCAGTTGGACCCCGGCCACCCGGCGCCCCTCGTCCGCGGCCCGCGCCAGCAGGGCGCCCAGCAGCCGCTCCCGGTCGGCGGCCGCGCACACGGGCCCGCCCAGCTCGAACAGATGCCGGCGGCCGCCCTCCCGGTAGGGGACGAAGCCGTCGACGCCGTCCGCGCGGAAGCGGCGGTTGCCCGCGTTCAGGGCGAGGAAGGCGCTGCTGTGCCCGGCGTGGCGGCGCAGCAGCTCGTACGCCTGCTCGTCGGTGAGGGACGGGGCGGCCTCGCGGACGCCGCTCACCGGGCCGCCGCCCGGTACCAGGGCACCGTCGCGAAGTCCCGCAGCGCGGACTGGACGGCGGGATGCGGGCGGGGCTCGAAGGACACCGTGAAGGGTTTGACGAAGTTGCCGAACAGGGCGCGGTCGCCGAACAGATGGATCGGCAGCACCAGCAGCGCCCACTCCCAGCCGCTCACCAGCACCCACGCGCCGAGCACGGCGCCCTGCACGGCCAGGCTGTGCATGGTGTTGTACAGCACGTAGTAGACGCGGGAGATGCGCCGGTCGGGGTTGCGGTGGTAGGCGAGGGCGCCGGGCAGGTAGCCGATGACGTCGACGTACAGAAAGAGCAGGGCGGCGACCCACCAGCGCACCTCGTGCAGATGTGCCAGGAAGAACCCGGCGGCCACGAGCAGCCCGCACAGGTACTCCAGGCGCAGCAGCCGGTAGGTGGTCGGCGTCTGGCACAGGTTCCGTCCGTCCACGCCGGTCACCGCCCGCCGGCCGGCCGGGCCGCGGTCACCAGGATCATGCTCCGGGTCTCCAGGCCGGGGTGGGCGGCGAGATGGGGCGCGAAGCGGGCCACGGCGTACGGCAGTCCGAGCAGGTCGGCGACCCGCGCCTGCCAGTCCCGCTCGCCCCACCACTTCTCGGCGTCGGCCAGGTGCCACACCCAGGGCGTGCCGGAGCCGGACAGGGCCTCCAGCCAGGGCCGTACGAAGGGCGAGTCGGCGGCGTCGGCGTTCAGGCACTCCGCGCCGAGGGTGCTGCCGGGCGCGGACAGCTCACCCGTGACGGCGACGAGCCGGTCCACGGCCTCGGGCGGCAGATAGAACAGCAGCCCCTCGCACAGCCAGGCGGTGGGCTGCCCGGCGTCGAACCCGGCGGCGCACAGGGCGCCGCCCCAGTCGGCGAGCAGATCGGCGGCGACAGGCGCGCGCCGCGCGGCGGTGGGGGTACGGCCCTGAAGCACCTGCTCCTTGAACGCGTGCACGGCCGGCAGGTCGACCTCGAAGACCTGCACGCCGTCGGGCCACTTCAACCGGTACGCGCGGGTGTCCAGTCCGGCGCCGAGCAGCACGACCTGACGGATGCCGCGGGCGCGGGTCGCGTCGAGGAGGTGGTCGTCGAAGAAGCGGGTGCGTACGGCGAGCCAGTCCGGCAGCACCTGCTGCAGCAGCCCGGCGCCTGGCGGGGTCCCGGCGTCCCGCGCCCGGGTCAGGAACTCGGCCGCCAGCGGATCGTGGAACAGCGCGTCGGGCCGCTCGGACTCCTGCGCCCGCATCCGGACGGTCCAGAGCGCGGTGGCGGAGACGCCGGGCAGGCCGGTGGGGGTGTTGCCGGTGGGGGTGTTGCCGGTGGGGGTGTTGCCGGTGGGGGTGTTGTCGTCGTACGGGAGGGGCTGGGGCATGGGTGAGGCCCTTCGGAAATGTGGAGGTGAAAACCGGAGGAGCGGGGATCCCGACCCGGATGTGGCGAGGTCGGCTGTGGCGGATCCCGATCCGGATGTGGCGAGGTCGGGGCTGTCGCGCAGCCGCTGATCAGCGCGGCGGCCGGCGTCGGTCGAACAGCAGGGCCGCCGCACCCAGCGCCATCAGCACGGGCGACGGCTTCCAGGCGCGCTGGCCGCCCATCGCGGCCGGGGTGTACGGCTCCTGGACCTGGAGGGCGAAACGGCGGTTCGCGGCGTCGGCGAGCAGCCCGCGCCACTGCTCCGGTCCCGTCGTCACGGCCGCCAGCAGGTCCATCGTGTTGCGGGCGGCCTGGTCGAGGGAGAAGTACTCGCGCAGCAGGGCGACGATGATGCCGCGGGCCTCCGCCTTGAAGACCTCCGCGAGGGCAATGTCCGGGGCCAGGCAGCGCACCGAACCCTCCAGGTTCGCGAAGGACTTGCCGAGCAGGGAGATCGACGGCGCGGAGCCGATGCCGCGTCGGGTCGCCTTCTCCAGGACGGTGGTCAGCGACACCCCGAAGTTGATGTCCTCCAGGGAGGCCGTGGCGACCTTGGGCACGAGTGCGGCCATGTCGGAGGCGAACGCGGGCAGATTGGACCAGGCCGTGACCCGGCCCATCTCGGCCCACGCCCAGGCCAGTCCATGGCCGTCGTTCTGCGCGATGGACATCAGCAGGGGCAGCAGGCGCAGGCTGGTGCGGCGGTCGAGCCGGCCGACCATGCCCCAGTCGATGAGGGTGGCGGGGCCGCCGGGCAGCGCGAAGACGTTGCCGGCGTGCGGGTCGGCGTGGAACATCCGGTCGACGAAGTAGCCCCGGTACATGAACCGCAGCAGATCCTTGCCGATCTCCGTGCGCTCGCGGTCACTGAACGCGCGGCGGTCGAGGTGGCGTACGGAGGCGCCGGGCGCCAGCGACTGCACCAGCACCTTGGGGGTGGCGTGCACCACGCGGGGCACGTCGAGGGTGGGATAGCGGCGGATGTTCTCGCGGGCCTCGTCCATGTTGCGGGCCTCGCCGGTGAAGTCGAGCTCGGGCTCCATCGCGTCGAAGATCGAGTCGAGCATGGCCTCGACGTCGATGACCTCGTTGAAGCGGGGTGCGGTGCGGGCGACGATCCGGGACGCCTTGCGCATCAGGGCCATGTCGGCGCGGACGGTGTCACGGATGCCGGGCCGCTGCACCTTCACCACGGCGGGGCGTCCGCCGGGCAACTGAACCCGGTAGACCTGGGCGAGGGAGGCGGCGCCGAGCGGGCTGGTGGTGTCGACGTCGTCGAAGCACAGCTTCCAGTCCGGACCGAGTTCCTGCGCCAGCACCGGCTCGAACACGGAGAACGGCTGGACATCGACCCGGTCGTGCAGATTCTGCAGCTCGGCGATCATCACCGGCGGCACCATGTCGGGCCGGGTGGACAGGATCTGCCCGAGCTTCACATAGAACGGGCCGAGACTCTCCAACGCCTTCCGCACGGCCCGCGCCCGCCGGACACCGTCCCCTGCGGAGGGGGTCGTCGGAGGCGGAGCGCCCGGATCCTGCCCGGCCCGCCGACGAACCCGCGCCACGTGCCCGACCTCGTCCGCGACGAGGCCACCCAGCACCTTGACCACCAGCCGCAGCCGGTTCCCGAGCGGCGCACTCATGTGCGGCGACCTCCTGAATCGTGACGTTGTGTGGTCGGTCCGACAGGTCCCCGGGGGCCCATCCCGCAGGGACGGCACCGACCGGTTGGGGCGCGGCCGCCACCCGTCACGGCGGCCGCGGAACGTACGGGGTGTACGGGACGGGGTGTGGTGTACGGGACGGGATGTACCGGACGGGATGTACGGCGCGGCTACGTCGCCTTGCGCGCCGCAGGTGTGCGGCCACCGCCGGTGACGGCGCCGGTGACCTGCTGGACGTTCTCCAGCACCTGCACCAGGTTGGCGACCAGCTCGGTGAGCTGGGAGAGCTGACGGGGCAGTTGGGTCAGGCCCTCGGCCATGTCCGTCGCCCCCGACACGGCCGAGGCGGCACCGCCGGCCACCTGCCCGAGCGCCCCGAGCGGCCCCCCGCCGGCGAGGGCGGCCACCGGGTTCGCGGCACCTGCGGCGCCGGTGAGCGCGGCGAGCGGATTACCGACCCCGGCTGCCCCGGCCGCCCCGGTGAGCGCGGCCAGCGGATTCGCGGCCCCGGCCGCTCCGGTGACCGCCGCGAGCGGGTTGCCCGCGGCGCCGGTCAGTGCGGCCAGTGGATTGCCGGCGCCGCCGTGCGCCGCGGCGTTCGCGGCGTTGGCGAGGGCGGCCACCGGGTTGGCGACCCCGCCCAGGGCGGACAGCGCGCTGACGGTGCGCAGCACGTCACCGGGCAGCCCGGTCAGCGCCTGCACGGACTGCGCCGGGCCGAGCCATTCCAGGCCGTCCCGGTTGTCGCTCTTCCGGTCGAGAATTTCATCGAAGGCCTTCTTGGTGCTGTCGGCGATGTCGCCGATGAGATCCTTGATGGTGTCCTGCGTGTTGTTCTTCCCCACGCCCATTGCCTTTCGTCTCGCCAGTCTGCCAACAATTCGAGACAGCCCCTCGCGGAACTTGCGAAACTCACGGAACTCCCGAGCGAGAATTCCATGAAATCCGCTAGGCCGCCGCCCCGTCCAGCGCACGCGCACACACCAGCCGCAACCGCGCCCGGCCCCGAGTAAACGCACCCTCGGCCGCCTTGACCGAAATTCGATGCATACGCGCGAATTCCAGGGTGGAGATGCCCTGTGCCCGGGCGAGCACCACCTGCCGCTCCCGCCCGCGCAGCAGGTCCACCTGCCCGAGGAGCCAGCGCCCGAAGTCCTTGTCGCACACGCCCTCGTCGGGCAGCTCGGGCACCCCCACCTGTACGGCCCGGCGCAGCAGCCGGTGGCGCCGTTCCTGCTCGCGGTAGTGGTCGGCGCACAGCCGCAGCGCGACCGCGGTGAGAAACGGCCCGATCCGCTCGCGGTCCAGGTTGCCGTGCGCGGCGGCCCGCACCATGGCCTCCTGGACGCAGTCCTCGGCGTCCTGCGCATTCGGCAGCCGGCGCCGGACCAGCCGCAGGAGCCGTTCCCGGTGGCCGGCGATCTCGACCCAGGACAATTCCCGACCGGCGTCCTTGTCCTTGCCGTTGTCCTTGGACACCGAAAAACCAGGTGAACGGTGAAATTCTCTGGAGCAATTCACGAAATCCCCTCCGCCCATCACCCGAAAACTGTCCGGCCGACCCCGGGGACAAACGGGCGCATTGGACGTCCACTCATCCGCATGAACCCCATCGAACGCCCCCACACAGGGCCCCACTTCATGCTAAAAATCGAGAACCGAAGCACCTGACGACCCGTTTTCTCAACAGGTTGGCCAACCGCTTATCACTGCGGAAACGTGCCGCCGCCACACAGAAACGTGCCATCACTGGTCAGAGCCTCACCGCGGCTGTGCTGCGGCCCGTGATCAGGAGGACCTGGCCGTCCACAGCCGCGCACACCTGAACGCCGTCGCCGCCGAACCGAACAGCAGGCCCGGCAAGACGCTCGCCCGGGAAACACCGGTCCAGCTCGTCCTCGAGACACCGTTCACCCTCACAGACGCCTCGGGCCACCAGGCCCTTCTGACGCCGGCCACCGGACGCACCCTGACCCTCGGCTTCGACGACGGCACTCGGCTCGCCGGTGCTCGGGGTGATGGGGAGTAGCGTGGTCAGAGGCATCAGAGGCGAGGCGCGTCCCGTGTTCGCTGCCGGATCCCGAACGGGTGGTCCTCATGACCGACTCCGACACATCCCCTGGTCCCCGGCATCTGCCGAGCGGCATCCGTCAGACGGTACGGCCGGGGTGTGCACTGCTCCGGCTGGAAACGACGGCGTCGCGCGAAGGGGTTCTCGACGGGGCGTGGTGGCCGAGGTCCCATGACATCGGTGCGGAGTTGCCGGCGCTGCTGGACGCGCTCGCGGAGCACCTCGGCCCCCTGAGCCGGGTCGGGCTGGACGCCACGGCCTGGGAGGGGCTCCCGACGCGGATCGTCATCGATGACTGCGTGGTGCACGTGGACTCCTTCCCGGTGGGTGATGACACCATCTTGATCACCCGGGGCGACAGGGACCACTTCTCGCTACTGGTCATCCCGCCGGAGGCGACACCCGAGGCCGCTCACGCGGCGATGGCCCAAGCCGTCCTGGCCGGCAATGTCAGCTCTGCGGAGCAGATCCTCATCAATACAGGAGGCGGACAGACGGCGTCGGGCTGATGAGCCGCCCCGTACCGGAGCAGGCTCGGCGGTCCGGTCAACCGCGCCACTCCACCAGGAGCAGCGTCGCATCGTCCGTGGTCTGTCCGCCCCGCGCCCGCTTGAGTGTGTGCGACAGCGCACGCGCCACCGCCCGGACCCCGCGGCCGGTCCTCTCCAGCCCGTTCACCCAGTCGATCAACTGCTCCTCCCCGAACTGCTCCTCGCCCGCCGTGTGCTCCTCGATCAGCCCGTCGGTGAAGCACAGGACGCGATCTCCCCGTTCCAACCGCAGCTCACTGACCTCCGGCTCCGCACCACCAAGGCCCACGGGGAGAGTCGTCGGGCCGACGAGTCGGCGCGTGACACGGTGGTCGCGGACGAGTATCGGCGCGGGGTGTCCGGCGTTGACCCACTGCAGGTCGCCCGTTGTCGTGTCCAGCCGCATCATCTGCGCGGTGACGAAGTGGTCGGCGCCGAACTGTTTCGCCACGGCGTCGTCCATGAAGGCGTAGATCTCCGTCAGGCCGGTGCTCAGGCGGCGGGCGTAGCGGTAGGCGCCGATGGCCACGGTGGCCATCGTGGCCGCGCCGAGGCCGTGCCCCATCGCGTCGATCATGGCCAGGTGGAGGACGTCGCCGTTGAGCGCGTAGTCGAAGCTGTCCCCCGCCACGTCGTACGCGGGCTCCAGGACTCCGGCCAGGGCGACGCGCGGCATGATCATGGCCAGGGGCGGCAGCAGCGCCCACTGGATCTCGGCGGCCACGCTCATCGGTTCACGGCGTCGGGTACGGAAGAACAGGTCGGTATATCCGTGCTTGGTCACCAGCAGGTCGGCCACCAGAGCGGAGAGCCGGCGCAGCATGCGGCGGTCGTCGTCGTCGACCCGGTCCAGCGTCACGGCCAGGACGCCCACCTGGTCGCCGCCGTCGAGCAGCGGCAGGTGGACGCGTACACCGTCGCCCTCGGGCAGCTCGACAGGCAACGCACCGAGAAAGCAGCGGCCCGCGGCGGAATCGTCGATCGCCTGCGGGTCCCCGCCCGCCAGGCCCTCGCCGGGCAGGGGTACGAGCAGGAGTTGGCCGTAGTCCTGCAGCAGGATCTGCGGACGGCGGCCCCCCAGCCGCTCCATCATGTCGGCGACCAGTGGGCCAACGAGGTGGGGCGGAAGCTCATGCGCGCGATCGAGAACCGTCCCCAGGAGCGCTTCCCCGAAGCTCTCGGAGCGGTCCGTGCGCGGTTCGGCCGTCATCCGCTCACCCGACGTGATCTATGCGGACACGGGCGGCGGTGGCCGACGAAAGAGCTGCCTGTCCCATCAGTCCATCATGGGCTGTTCCGCTCCCTGGCGCTCTCCTGGCCGAAGCCGTTCTCGACGCGTGCCAGGATGCGCTGAGCCGACTGCGTGTTCCAGGGATCGGCGGCGGCCGTCAGCAGCCGACCGGCCGTTCCCGCCGGCTCGTCGGGCGGGACGACCAGCAGCTCCCAGCGTCCCACGGTGCCGCACTCCAGGGTGACGGCATGCGCTTCGTCGGCGGCGTCGCTCAGGACGACCTCGATCACGTGGTCGGGCGCCGACACCGTTCCCGGGGCGTCAGGCCACGCAGCAGCACCCACCATGACGCGGGTGACCGTACCGTGGCCGGGGTCCAACGAGCCCACGAGGGCGGGCAACTCCAACTCCAGGACGTCACACCGCGGCCACCATGCTCCGTCGAGCGGGCCGTGGCTGGACTCCGGGGTGAGGCTCAACCGCGCCAGCGGCATCCGGTACGTGTGCTCGTCATCCGGTGGCGTACCTTCGGCGGGCCGTGTGAGGGAGTCCATCGTGTGATCCCGTCCCGGGCAGCGAAGGTGCTGCCCTCGTTCGTCACTCGCCGGGAACGTCGCCGCCAGATCGTGCGCCCGACATGCTCTCGGTGTCTCCCAGGCTACGCCCGGCCTGGGTCCAAGGCCCGAGGCGCCGGTACCGGCCCGTTCTCCGGGAACAGGACCAGCACGCAGGGCGCGCCCAGACCGGGCAGCCCCACCATCTCCCCGCAATTTCGCCAGCCCCAGGACTCGAAGACGGCCTGGCCGGCCTGGTCTGCCGGACGAATCAGGGCGACTCCGAGCGCGGTGTGCCGGTCGGCCAGCAGACGCTGTTGCAGACGGCGACCGATGTCTCGGCGCTGGGCGTGGTGATGCGCCACGACCTGGGTGAGGAGCAGGAACCGGGCACAGCCAGTGAGCCGCTGGACGCTCTCCTGCAACCCCCGCTCCGAACGGGCACCGGGGCCCACCGGGAATCCGAAGGCGCACCCCACCAGCACCGTCGTTTCGGCAACCAGCAACGCAAAGCCGGGCCGCCGGGCGCTGACGGCAAGCCGCCCCAAGAAGTCGCCCCGCTCCCGGTCCGCGTTCGCTGACAAGCCCGCGACGGGTTCCACGGCCAGGTCGGCGATGTCCTCGCTCATGTCCTCCGCCTGCCAGCGGGTCAGGCGGCGGAGACGGATCCCGTCCTTCCCTACTGGTGCACTGGCAGGGTCGCCGCCGCCCTGCTGCTCATCGGCCGACGGAGACGCATCCGGCAACTCACTGAGCAGGGAGGCGGAGCCGGTGACGGCGAGAAGTCGGGTGATCTGCGCGCACGGATGGTGCAGCCGCACGAAAGCATGCACCCGGTCCGCGTGTTGCGACGCCGTCAGGAAAACGTCCAGGCCCTTGGAGTCACAGGAGCCGACGGTGGTGAGATCGACGTCGATGCCGGTCACGCCGTCGCGCAGGCACTTCTCCAGCGCGGCCCGCAGCAAGGGAGCCGTGGCCGGTCCGATCGCGCCGGCGAGCGTGACGAGGGCCCGCTCTCCCCGGTCACGCCGGTGGATGTCCAGGCGCTGCACGACCGTCACGCCGCCCCTCGGCAGGGAAGGGCGATAACCGGGAAGCGTCGCGGAGTTGCTGTGATCGCGGTGGCCATGATGCCGACCCGTCTCCGCGCCGTCCGCTCGGGCGGCCCGGGTTTCGTCTCTCGCCGAGGACGACCCGACAGGAGAGTCGGAGTGCGTGATGCCCTCGGTACTTTCACCGTACGTCGCCGGCAACCGGGATGTGGCGCTGGGCAGACTCATCCGAGCCGAGCACACAGCCGACCCGAGCGCTGCGTAGCAGGTCAGAGGGCGTATCCCTCCCCCGCAACCGGTAGGCCCTGTGGGACTCGAATCCACGACCAATGGAGGACAGCACCCATGCGCATCTCCAGCATCGCCAAGAGCATCGTCGCCGGGGTCGCGGCCGGCACCACCGCCGCCGTCACGGCCGTGCAGGACAACGTCCTGACGACCGGCGAGGGCGTCACCATCGTCCTCGCCGTCCTCGGCGCCTGGGGCATCACCTGGGCCGTGCCGAACGGTCAGGCCAGAAAGGCTGATGACGACGCCCGACCCGGGCGTGTACATCAGCCCAGCGCAGATGTACCAGGAGGTGAGGGGACTGGCGGAAGCGGTCGGCCGGATCGAGACGAAAATCGACGGCATCCTGAACGAGACCAAGGACATCCGCACCGACCTCGCCGACCACGAGACCCGACTCCGCGCCCTGGAAGCCATGCCGAAGACCACCGACATCGAACCCCGCGTCACCACCCTGGAGAAGGGCCGCTGGCCACTGCCCACCATCGGCGTCCTCGGCGGCGTCGCCGGGGCAGCCACCGGCGCCATCGACCTCTTCGTCCGCTGACACCGCGGCCCGCTCTCCTTCGGGAGGGCGGGCCGCTTTCGTCATGCCCGGACCCACTTGTTGGCGCACGCTCTCGCGCTGCTCCGGCGGCGTACCGTGACAACGTGGCAAATGAAGACCTCGGGCGCACCCTCCGTCGCCTGCGCCGGCTGGCCTCCCTGACCCAAGAGGAACTGGCCGCCCGCTCGGGCGTATCTGTCGACGTGATCCGTCAGCTTGAGCAACGCCGCAAGCACTCAGCGCGGCTGCCCACGCTGCACGCCTTGGCCAACGGACTGGGAGTGGAACTGACCACGCTCCTGGGCGATCCGCCCGCAGTCTCCTCAACTGGCGAGAACGATGGACCACGGTTTGTGGCCGTGCGCCGGGCCATCATGCCCGTGCTCTGGGGGCCGGAACCGGAGCCACCAGGGCCAGACTTCACCCTGGACAAGCTTCGAGGGCAGATCGCAGACGGCTGGACGCAGTACCACGCCGCCGAGTTCGACACAGTGATGAAGGCCCTCCCGGACTTGATCTCTGACGCGCGCACCGCCACAGCGTGGGGCGAAGACCACGAGCGCAGCGCGGGTTTCGCAGCCCTGGGCAAAGCACTTCAGCTCGCCGGACACGTCGCGGTGCGTATGGGGAAGACGGACCTTGCGCTGACGAGCCTGGAACGGGGCATAGATGCCGCTCGGCAGTCGTCCGACCCCCTTCTGCTGCCGATGATCGTCAACTCCACGGCATGGGCCTACCAGCGACAAGGTCGCCTGGAGGACGCATTGAGCATCGCTCTCCGCGCCGCCGCCGACATGGTTGCAGCTGGTCATGACGGAACCGCAGACGGGTTGAAGGTTTGGGGTGCGCTCACCATGAGTGCCGCCACGTCGGCCGCACGGAGCGGCGACTACGACCGAGCAGCGGCGATGATGGAGACAGCGGAGAAGGAGGCCGCTCGCCTCTCGGAGCTTCCCGAGGGCGGCGACAACCGCATGGTCAGCGTGTTCAGCCCTTCGTCGGTCCGTATCGAACGCGTCCGACTCGCTGTCCAATACGGGCACCCGCACGACGCGCTGGCGCTCGCCAAGGGGATGCGACTCAGTAAGGACACCCCTCCGTCCTGGCGGACGTGGCTGCTGCTGGATGTCGCCCGCGCCCACACGGACATCGGGGACGCGGCCGGGGCAGTGAAGGCCCTGGAATCCCTGCGCCGGGTGGCACCAACCTGGATGCAGCACCACACATTGGCCGTGGCGATCGTGCGTGATCTGTGGGCGCTCCCCAACCACCCGCCGGGGCTCGGGGCGTTGGCGCAGTTCCTGGGGGTCAACGAATAGCGTCGCAAAACTGGGACGCACCGTCCCTGTCACTCTGTGTAGCTCGACGATTCCATAGCCGGACAGCGCCCCGGCGACCGCGTGAACGGCCCCGGGGCTTGGCCGACTGGTTGGAGTCGACATGGCGCACGGTACCGTCCCCGCCCGCAAACTGTCCGCAGTGCAGCCGCTGGAGCCTGAGCCCGGCGTACTCGTACACCCCGCTTCTGACCGGCGACTGGCCGTCGAGCACTGGTTGCTGTCGACGAAGCCTCGCGAGCGTCACAGCCAGATCCGCGCCGAGTGGAATGAGTACGGCGTAGCCCTGCTTCCCCTCGGCACCCTGTTCTCTGCAGTCCGCCTCCCCGGCGCCCTCATCCAGGCACTGGTCGCGAGCCGCAAGTCGCAGGACATCGACCTGTTCCTTGAGGAGGCCCTCCAGGGCCCGGTCATCTGCGATCCTCGCGGCTCCCGCTACTACGCCCTGGTGCCGGCCAGTGTGCCCCGCACGTGGCGGCAAGCCGTCGACGACTGGCGCGCCCATGCCGTGGATTGCCTGGGCCGTGACGCCTACCTGGGCGTCCCGCGAGTGGACGCCGTCGAGCCGCGCCCCTACGAGTCCTACTGGTCCGTGCCGATGCCGTCGGCGGCCTCGCTGTGCGCGCCGCTGTCGGTCGCGCGAGTCATTGCTGCGGGCGTTCACCGGCTTGCCGAGCTGGCGGCCGCGAGCGACGCGGCGCCCGGCATGTCGCCCTCAGACCACTCCTAGACTGGCGCGGTCCCCGCCACCCCTGCGAGAGGAAGCACCTCATGCGTCCCGAACGGTTCCAGGCCTTCACCCTCGACACGCTCAAGAACACGCCCGGAACCGTCCAGGTGCGCACCCTCGCGGACGCCGGAGACACCAAGCATCCGTTCGTGCGAGCTAACGATCACTACGGCCCCAGAAATGCCGTGAGCCCCAGTCCAGATGCCGTCAGAACTGGGGCTCCGTCGTAGGCCCTGTGGGACTCGAACCCACAACCAATGGATTAAAAGCGGGATCGAATCCTTGCCGGGTGGTACTTGGCCATGCCGCGTGGCGCTGTTCTGCTTGATCAGCGCCACGCGGTATGGGGGCAAGAACCGGCGTGTGATGGCACGTCTCACGCCGTCCGCTCACGCATCGCTCACGCGTGAGGGACGTTCTTACCTGCGGCGGAGGGTCACAGGTAGATCCGTGATCCGTAGCCAGTTGTGCTGGTGGTACTCGGGGCCGACGTACTTGTCGATGGCGGTCAGGTCCTTCTTCACCATGAGCTGCTTGTTGTACGCCGCGACCAGCCGCTTGTTGTACGCGGTCTGCCACCTCGGCCCCGGCGCCTCCGTCCGCGGCCGGCTCTCCGTCGAGAACATGTCGTTGCCGTTCACGGAAGTCTCGGGCACGTCCTGCTCCGCGCCCCATTGCTCGGCGATCTTCCCGCCCTGGAACCGGAAGATGTCGAAGACCGCCTTGCCCCGTTCACCCGGCGTCATGACGACGTTCGAGTGGACGATCACCAGGTCGCCCTCGGACATCACCCGCTTGATGTCGTACTTGACGTCCGGGAACTTCTGGTGGAGGGCCGTACCGAGGTTCTTCAGCGCCTTGGCGCCATCGGGCGCGAGCGGGTTGTGCTGGATGAGGTCCGGGCGGACGTAACGGTCGACGACCTTGGTGTCGCCCCGCTCGAACAGACCCTTGAGGAGGCGTACGGTGACGGCCTTCTGGTAGCTGAGGCGCTCCGCCGCATGCAGCATCGCCCCTGGACCCTTGACGGGCTCTTCGCGCAGACCGGGCTTCAGCTCTCCGGGCAGACAGCCGTCCCTGGCATCACCCGTTGAAGATCAGGAGTCGCGCTGTCCCGCCGCCGCTGTCGACTACTCGGAGGGCTCAGAGGGCGCGGGTTGGCGTGCGGCGTCGTAGCGTTGCTGGGCCACGGTGATCTGCGGTAGCGCGTCTTCCAGTAGCTCGATCACGTCGATCAGCCGGTCGGCGACCTGGGTGCCCAGCGGGGTGAGGCTGTACTCCACGCGCGGCGGGATGGCGCTGTGCTCGTGGCGGTTGACCATACCGTCGCGTTCCAGGGCGTGCAGGGTCTGCGACAGCATCTTCTCGCTGACCCCATCGACGCGGCGCCGTAGCGCGTTGAAGCGGTAGGGGCCTTCCCGTAGCGCCGCCAAGGCGAGGGCGCCCCACTTGCTGGCGATGTGCTCCAGAACCGGCCGGGAGGCGCAGGCGCGGAAGAAGACGCTGGCGGCCCACTGGGCGGTGTCGCCGTCGGAGGGGGTGGGGCTGGGCACGCTCATGCCGGCCAGTCTAGTCCATCCACAACCAACAAGTAAGTACTAGGGAATGGTTGGCGCTTTTCAATAGTTAGTGCTTTCCTGTGGGTGGGCGGCGTTGGGATGGCGTCGCCACACCAGCCCGCAGCGGGGCACGGGAACGGCCCGTCCCCCTGCCCACCGAAGGATTCGCATGATCACCGTCACCGGAGCCACCGGCCACCTCGGCCGACTCGTCGTCTGCCCCACCGACATGGCGACGGCCCGGAGATCGAATCAAGGTGCTGCGCGAGTCACGCGGCATGTCGAGGCCCACCCTCGCGCAGGTGCGGCCGCGGCCCCGAGCAGGTCCTCCAGGTTCGGCTTTCGCTGCGCGTACTCCCAGCGGTGAATGGTCCGGTGGTCCCGGCCAATGCGTTCGCCGAGCTGAACCTGAGTGAGGTCGGCGTTCACACGGGCTTCCCGGGTGCGTGCACCCTCCCGGCGGCGGGGGAGCGCCCAGTCGGGCGTGGGATCGAGAGGCACATGCTCACGTTGTAACGATCTTGCCTCGGTGTCTTTGCCCAGCAGGCAAATTGCATGATCTTGGAGGGGAGCGGGAACCGTACCGGAACACCCCCCTCCGCTAACTGCCGAAGGCGTTGCGGTCCCCCGCGAGGGTGGCCCAGGAGAGGACGCCGGAGGCAGGGACGGGCGGCCGACATTGAGTCGGCCGCCCGTTTCCAACAAGCCCCACTTCCGCTGCACTTCGGTGGAGCTTCGGTGGAGCTAGCGATCATGAAATTATCTCGAAACGGACAGGACCCCAACTCAGATTACGTCTGAGCTGGGGTCCGGCGTGTAGGCCCTGTGGGACTCGAACCCACAACCAATGGATTAAAAGTCCACTGCTCTGCCAATTGAGCTAAGGGCCCAGGCGATGTTGCCTCCCCGAGCATAGCCCGAGGAGGCCGCGTCGCCGATCGGGTATCCGGGAGACGGGGCCGACCGCGTGGCGGACGGGTCCGGAAGTGCTAGGGATCTACCGGTTCGCGAGCCGCCGGCGGCAGCGGCCCGGGCGCGTCACCCCGACCCGCCGGCTCCCGCGCCGCCTCCCTCCCGACCGTCCGCTCATGCCCCGGGTTCAGGAACCAGTGCCGAGCCGACGCCACCCACCAGCCGGCCGCGAAGCCGAGGACGACCAGGACGGCGATGGGGGCGTAGTTGAAGGTCTCCCACGTCACCGGGGAGACCTGCGGGAGCATGAAGAGGATCGTGATGACGGCGACCCAGCCGACGGCGACCACCCCGACCGGACGCGACCAGCGGCCCAGATGCCACGGGCCCCGTTCGAAGGCCTCGCCCTTGCGCAGGCGCAGCAGCGTCGGGATGACGTACGCGATGTACAGGCCGATCACCGCGATCGACGTCACCGCCGCGTACGCCGTGACATTGATCAGGTAGGGCAGGCCCAGGGCCAGGGCGCCCAGCGCGGCCAGCCAGACCGCTGCCACCGGCGTCCGGGTGCGCGGGCTCACCGTGTGCCAGACGCGCGAGAACGGCAGCGCGCCGTCGCGCGAGAAGGCGTAGATCATGCGGCTGTTGGCCGTCACCGACGCCATCCCGCAGAACAGCTGCGCGCCGATCACGACCAGCAACAGCAGTTTGCCCGCCGTGGCGCCCAGCGCGTCGAGCAGGATCTGCGCGGGCGGTGCGCCCGTCGGGGACGTGCGCGCGCCCTCGTACGACTGGATGGCGAAGGTGAAGCCCAGCAGCAGCACGAACCCCGCTATCCAGGACGTCCAGATCGAGCGGACGATCCCCTTCGGGCCCGCCGTCGACGCGTCCCGCGTCTCCTCCGTCATGTGGGCCGAGGCGTCGTAGCCGGTGAAGGTGTACTGGGCCATGAGGAGGCCCAGGAGGACCACGTACACCCCGCTCCCCCAGCCCGTGTTGTTCACGAACTCGCCGAAGACGAACGACGCCGACTGATGGTGATCGGGTACGAAGGTCAGCGCGCCGACGATCAGGGCCACGCCCAGCACGTGCCACCACACGCTGACGCTGTTCAGGAAGGCGACCACGCGCACGCCGAAGGTGTTCAGCAGGCCGTGGAGCAGCAGGATCCCCGCGAAGAGGAGGATCGTCCTGGCCGGGGTGACCTCCCAGCCGAACTGCAGGTTCAGGTACGCGCCGAGGAACGACGCGGCGCCGAAGTCGATGCCCGCCGTCACCGCCACCTGGCCCAGTACGTTGAACCAGCCCGTGAACCACGCCCAGGCGGCGGCCGTCCGCGACGGCGCCAGCCGGTGCGCCCAGAAGTACAGGCCCGCCGACGTCGGGTACGCCGAGCAGATCTCGGCCATGGTCAGCCCGACGAACAGGGTCATCAGGCCGACCGCGACCCAGCCCCAGGTGATCACCGCCGGGCCGCCGGTGTTCATGCCGAACAGGTAGAGGGTCAGGCAGCCGGAGAGGACCGAGATGATCGTGAAGGAGACCGCGTAGTTGGAGAACGCCGACATGCGGCGGGCGAGGACCTGGGTGTAGCCGAGCTGGGCCAGACGTTCCTCGTCCGTCGGCCCGCCACGCAACCCGTCATCTGTCATGCCCCCAGCAATTCCCTCGCCGGGGCCGTGACACACATCACAGGTGTCCCATCCCTCTCAGAAGTCGGCCGATCATTCAGCCGTCGCACAGGCTTTCGGGATGTGAAAAGCGCCGTGGCCCCACCCGGCGAGGGGCGGGGCCACGGCGCTCATGGCTCACGTGCCGCGGAGGTCAGCCGTTGCGCTTCCAGCGCGGCTTGTCCTCGCGGCGCCCGAAGGAACCGCCGCCGCGGTGGTCGTCACGGCGGCCGTACGGGCGCTCGTGACCGCCGGTGCGGAAGCCGGGGCGGTCGCCCTGGCGGTCGCGGTTGAACGGACGGTCGCTGCCACGGTGGCCGCCGCGCTCGTCACGCCGCTCGAAGGGACGGGCCGGACGGTCGTCGCGGCGGAAGCCGCCGCGGTCGTCGCGACGCTCGAAGGAACGGCCGCCACGGTCGCCGTCACGGCGGTCGAAGGAACGCCCACCACGGTCGTTGTCCCGGCGCTCGTCCCGGCGGAAGCCGCCACGGTCGCCGTCCCGGCGGTCGAAGGAGCGGCCACCACGGTCGTCGCGGTCGTCGCGGCGGAAGCCACCACGGTCGTCCCGGCGCTCGAAGGAACGGCCACCGCGGTCACCGTCACGGCGGTCGAAGGAACGCCCACCACGGTCGCGGTCGAAGGAGCGACCGCCACGGTCACCGTCCCGGCGGTCCCGGCGGTCCCGCCGCTCGTACGACGCCGAGGCCCCCGTACGCTCCGGCCGCTCCGGGCGCTCGGTCCGCTCGAACCGCTCCGCGTCCCGCGCCCCCGCCTGCTCCGGCACCGACACCTCGATCACGTCCGGCACCTCGGTCACCTCAGCCGCCTCGGCCACCGCGACCTGCGCCTCGGCCACCGCCGCCTGCGGGTCCTCGCCCCGCTCGCGGGCGACCCGGGCGACCAGCCGGTCGGCCTCCTCGCGCAGCTCGGCGGCGCGCCGCTGCGCCCGCTCCAGCTGCTTGGTGAGCTGGGCGACCTCACGCTCGGCCTGCTGCGCGGCGTTGCCCGCGGACTCGGCCTGCACCTCGGTCATCGACCGGGCGCCGGTGATCTCGGCGACCTCGGGGTCGAACGCGCCGGCGCCCTGGATGAGGTGGCGCGAGGCGTCGACGCCCGCGTCCTCCATCAGGCGGAAGATCTGGCGGCGCTGGTGCGGCAGGGCGAGCGACACGACCGTGCCGGTACGCCCGGCGCGCGCGGTACGGCCCGCCCGGTGCAGGTAGTCCTTGTGGTCACCGGCGGGGTCGACGTTCAGCACCAGGTCGATGCCGTCGACGTGGATGCCGCGCGCCGCGACATCGGTGGCGACGAGGACATTGACGTACCCGTCCTTGAAGTCCGCCAGCGTCCGGGTCCGGGCGCCCTGCGTCATACCGCCGTGCAGCGCCTCGGCCTTGGCGCCGGCGTCGCGCAGCTGCTCGGCGACGCGGTCGGCGCCCAGCTGGGTCCGCACGAAGATGATGGTCCGCCCCTTGCGGGACGCGATGGCCGCCGTGACCGGCGCCTTGTCCTTGGGCTTCACGATCAGGATGTGGTGCGACATGGTCGTCACCGCGCCCTGGGCCGCGTCGACCTCGTGCGAGACCGGGTCGTTGAGGTAGCGGTCGACGAGGGTCTGGATCTCGTTCTCCATCGTCGCGGAGAACAGCATCCGCTGACCGCCCGCCGGGACCTGGTCGAGCAGCTCGGTCACCTCGGGCAGGAAGCCGAGGTCGGACATCTGGTCGGCCTCGTCGAGTACGGCGATCCGCACGTCGTCGAGCGAGCAGGCGCCGCGGTTGATGATGTCGCGGAGCCGGCCGGGGGTGGCGACCAGCACGTCGACGCCGCGCTCCAGGGCGTAGATCTGGTTGCCCATCGACGTACCGCCGCAGACCACCTTCATCTTCAGCCCGAGGACGTCCCCGTACGGCTGGAGCGCGTCCGCCACCTGCATGGCGAGCTCACGCGTCGGCGTGAGGATCACGGCCCGGGGGCGCTTCTTCTCGGTGCGGCCGCCGGCGAGCTGGGCCAGCGCCGGCAGGCCGAAGGAGAGCGTCTTGCCGGAGCCGGTACGGCCCCGGCCCAGGATGTCCTTGCCGGCCAGGGCGTCCGGGATGGTCGCGGCCTGGATGGGGAAGGGGGTGGTCACACCGTTCTGCGCGAGCTTGCGCACGACGCCCTCGGGCAGGCCGAGGTCGGCGAAGGTGAGGTCGGGGGACTGGTCGTCGCCTTCTGCGGGCAGGACGGCGTGATCAGTACTGGCGATAGACATACGTCTGCGAAACCTTCCGGAGTCTCGTCGGCACGCGCCCGTCAACTCCGTGATTCGCACACGACCGCCTCAATGCGGTCCGCCACGGCAAGGGAGAGTACGCGCCACACGGCGCGCTCTGCGGTGGCGCCGGGCAAATGGGATCAAACGATCTACCAAGATACGCACCCACCACCCCGAAAGGCAAACCGGGCCCGTTTCGGCAGGTCGGCGGCCTACCGGCGGCTTGCTTGACGAGGCGCCCCGACCGGCCTCTGCGCGACCCGACCGGCAGCCAAGATCCCAAGCCGGACGGCGCGGCGAGACGCCCCACACCGCCCACACCCCGACGGCCGACCGACACCCCGGCCACCCCTAAGCCGGCGCCCCCGCCTCCGGCGCCGGTTCCCGTTGGGCCAGTTGCGGTCCCGTCTCCTCATGCGCCGACGAAGACGGCTCCGCGGCCGTCGGGCCGGGAGAGGCCGGCGGCTCCGGCGACGGTGGGGGCGGCTCCGGGTCCGGGGTCGTGCGGGTGGGCGTCGGCTCGGGTGGGGGCGGCGGTGGATCGCCCGGCTTGGCGGTGGGGCCGGGCCGCGCCGGTGCCGAGGCCGACGTACTCGCCCCCGGCGCCTTCCCCGGCCCCGACGGCTCGGGCGTCTCACCCGGCGACGCCGAGCGGCCGCCCTTCCCGTCCTTGCCGCGCGCGGGCTCCGCGCCGCCCGCTGCCCCGCCGCCCGCGACACCACCGCCGGACAGCGCGGTCCCGCCGTCGGGCGCCGCGCCGCCCTGCGGTCCCGCCGAGTGCGAAGGCGTGGCCCGGTCGCCGTCGTCGTCACCCACGCTCATACAGCCGGCGGCAGCGGCGACGGCCACCAGGGTGGCGGCCAGGCGGACGGGTACGTACAAGGGGCGCACGGGCAGCCACCTCCGAGGCGGGGTGATGGAGTCAACCTGCCCAACTCCCGCCGCCCACAAGAGGACACGCGCCCCGCTACCCGTATCCCAGCGCGTGCAGCCGCGCGTCGTCGATCCCGAAGTGATGGGCGATCTCGTGCACGACCGTGATCTCGGTCTCCACGACGACGTCCTCACGCGACTCGCACATCCGCAGCGTCGGCCCCCGGTAGATGGTGATCCGGTCCGGCAGCACCCCCGCGTACCACTCCCCGCGATCGGTCAGTGGCGTCCCCTCGTACAGCCCGAGCAGCTCGGGATCGTCGGCGGGCGGTTCGTCCTCGACGAACACCGCCACGTTGTCCATGAGCCGCGTCAGCTCCGGCGGGATCCGGTCCAGCGCCTCGGCGACCAGTTCCTCGAACTCCTCGCGCGTCATCTCCAGCACAGGCCCCATTGTCCGGTACGACACCCTCGTACGAGACCCCTGCCACCATCCCGTACGACCCACTCGGTGCCCGCATATCCACCCGCGCATATGGGCATACGGGACCAATGGCCCGCGTCCCAGCCGCCGTCCGGAACACGATGAGCCGTCTTCGAAGCATCCGCCGCCCCCGCCCCACCGCCGACACCACCGCACTCGAACTCTTCCCCCCACCCGCCAACCGCTGGACCCGAGCCCTGGGTCTCCTGGCCGTCGTCCTGCTGGGCGCCTGGCTGGGGCTGCTGGTGGTGGGAAACGTCCGGGTCCCGGTCGGTCCGATGGACACGACGATGACCCTGCGCCCGTCCGTCACCGGCGGCACGAAGATCAACGTCTCCCCGCTGGGCGCCCTGCACCTGGACAGCCATATCGCCCCGGTCCGCCTGGACGTGAACGTCGACCAGCTCGACCCCGCCCGCTCCCAGGCCCTGGTCGACCGCCCCGAACGCCTCTCCGGCCTCCAGGACGAGGTCGCCCGGGACGTCGGGCACGGCGCCCTCGACCTGGCGATGCGCTCCTGCGTGGCCGTCGTCGCCGGCGCGACCACGCTCGGCCTCGTGGTCTACCGCCGCCCGCGCCGCGCACTCGCGGCCGGCGGCCTCGCGCTCACTCTCCTGGCCGCCTCGGGAGCGACGGCGTACGCCACCTGGAACCCCAAGTCGGTGCTGGAGCCGAGGTTCTCCGGCCTGCTCTCCTCCGCCCCCTCCCTGGTCGGCGACGCCCGCAGCATCGTCACCGAATTCGACGTCTACCAGCAGGAGTTGGCGCGGCTGGTGACCAATGTGACCAAGCTGTACGACGCCACCTCCACGCTCCCCGCGTACCGCCCGGACCCGACCACCATCCGCGTCCTGCACGTCTCCGACATCCACCTCAACCCGGCGAGCTGGAAGATCATCGCCTCGCTGGTGAAGCAGTACAGGGTGAACGTCATCGTCGACTCCGGCGACACCATGGACCACGGCACATCGGCGGAGAACGGCTTCCTGGACCCGATCGAGGACCTGGGCGCCCCGTACGTCTGGGTGCGCGGCAACCACGACTCCCGGACCACCCAGCGCTACCTGGAGGGCCTGAAGAACGTGCACGTCCTCGACGACGGCCGCGCGGTGTCCGTCGCGGGCCTGCGCTTCGCGGGCATCGGCGACCCCCAGTTCACCCCCGACCGCACCAACAAGCCCGGCGCCGAGGCCTCCCAGGAACTGTCCGGCGCCCGGCTGGCCAGCTCCCTGCGCGACCAGCGTGCCGCCGGCACCCCGGTGGACGTGGCCGTCGCCCACGAACCCGAGGCCGCCCGGCAGACGGACGGCGAGGTGCCCCTGGTCCTGTCGGGTCATCTGCACCACCAGGAGATGGAGGTGCTGCCCTACGGCACCCGGCTGCGCATCGAGGGCTCCACCGGCGGCAGCGGACTGCGCGCGGTGGAGGGCGAACACCCGGACCCGATCGAGGCGTCGATCCTCTACTTCGACCGCGACACCCGCCGCCTCCAGGCCTGGGACGCGATCCGCCTGGGCGGTCTCGGCCTCACGACGGCGGAGGTCAGCCGCCATCTGGTGGAGGAGAACCAGCCGGGGGCCACCCGGTCTCCGTCGCCGTCTGCCACCCCGTCCGGGGAGCGCAGTCCGTAAACCGTTTTGGCGATCCCTCCCGCCATCCCATATGCTTCTCACGTCCCCGACGCGCTGAAAAGCGCCCAGGCGGGCCGATAGCCCTCATCGTCTAGCGGCCTAGGACGCCGCCCTTTCAAGGCGGTAGCACGGGTTCGAATCCCGTTGGGGGCACCAGCGAAGACGTACAGAAACCCACTCCTCACCGGAGTGGGTTTTTTGCATGAACCCCGCTGTCTCACGCGTGCTTGCGCAGATGCGCCGTCACCTGCATGCCCACGGCCGGGGACAGCCGCCCGGGCGGTACGTCGAAGCCCAGCTCCCGGGCGAGCGTCGCGCCCCGCAGGTCGAACGCGGCCTCGGTGAGATGAGCCAGCGTGTCCACGGCGGCGCGGGTGCGGCGCAGGCCGGTGACGAAGACGGCGGCCGCGACCGGCAGGGCCGGCCACCACCACACCGCCACCGGCACCGCCAGCAGACCCCAGCCGGCGAGCGCGACGGCCGCGTCCAGTTCGGTGCGGGCGGTGCGCAGGGCGTTCTGCTCGGAATCCGTCAGCACCAGCCACAGCCGCGGCCAGGCGAAGACGACGTCCAGCCGGTACCAGCCCCAGACCCGGACGTCGACCGCGCCCAGCCGGTCCCCGGCCCAGACGGGGTGTGCGGGCGGCCGCAGGGCGACGGCGTTGCGGCGGGCCGCGAGCGCGTCCAGCCGGGCGCTGTCGGCGGCCGACGGCCGGGCACCGACCCGGTCCAGCTCCTCCCGGTACGCCTCGTCGGCCGCCGCCCACCGCGCGGCACGGGCGGCCGTACGCCGCTGCGCCAGCCGGTCGAGGCCGCGCGGCCAGGGCTCGAACCACAGCCGCTCCAGCACCGCCGCCGCCCCTCGGGCGGCCAGCCCGGCGGCGGCCGACAGCAGCGGCAGCACCACGATCACGAACAGCCACACCGACGACACGCCCCGGCCGATCAACGGACCGCCCGGCTCCAGCAGGCCGGTGAGCCGGCCCAGGTCCGCCCAGTGCGCATGCCCCAGCCGGTACGCGGCCGCCGCACCCGCCACGTACAGCAGTCCCGGCAGGACGAGCAGCGCCATCCAGCGCTCGACGTACCTGCGGCCCAGCTCGACCAGTACCGCGTTCATCGCTTCCGCCGCCCGTCAGCCGAACCGCAGCGGGCTGTCGTGCAGCGCGCACACCGGCAGGTCGTCGCCGGGGCGGGGCAGCTCGCCGCGGCGGCACGTGCCCACGGGGCAGCGGTAGCGGCCGTGGGCGACATGCCCGGACTGGTCGACACCGGGCAGGTCGACCAGGCCGCCGGGGGCTCCCGCGCCCAGCGCCTCGGGGGGCACCGTGCGGGCCGTCCAGGACTCCAGCAGGTCCAGCAGGCCCAGGTCCCGCAGCCGGTCGGTGACCGGTTCACCGCGCCGGGCCGCCGCCAGGGTCTCCTCCAGCGCCTGACTGTCGCCGGTCCCCGCGGCGACCGTGCGCAGCGCGGGAAGTTCCCGGCACAGCACGCCGAGCAGCTCCGCCGTCTCCACGAAAAGCTCTCCTCCCCCAGAGAGTTGATGGACCATCATGATGCCCTGAACCAACACCGACAGCGGCGGCCGACGGGGGCGGACCATGCGGGAGGACATCGGCGAGGGCATCGGCGGGAACATCGGCGACGACACCGGCGGAGACATCGGCGGAGACATCGGCTGGGCACGGGCGGAGCTGCTCGTCGAACGGCTCGGGCAACGGCTGGAGTCCTTCTGGACCAACGGCGTCCGGGAAGCGGTGACGGCTCCCGAGGCGGTGGCCGAGGCGGACGAACTGCGCGCGTACGTACTGCGGACCGGGGACGGCGAGGGCGGCGGGCCGCTGTACGTCCTCGACCGGTCCGTGGTGGCCGCGATCGCGCATCTGCACTACGCCCGGTGCCTGGTCATGGGCCCGGACAGCGCGCAGGCCGGGCCCGAGGTACAGCTGACGCTGATGCTGTTCGCGGTGGTAGCCCGGTTCACGCCGGACGCGGTGCCCGACGAGCTGCGGCCGACGGTGGCCACGCTCCCGGCGTTCGAGGCGGAGGACGTGGAGGAGAGCGCCGAACGCGCCCTGGAGCTGCTCCACCGCTGGCAGACCGCGTCGGACGCCGCCGCGCTGGAGGAGGCGATCACCCGGTGGCAGCGGCTCGGGGAGGTACTGCCCGCGTCCCACCCCGGCCGCGCCATGCTGCTGTCCAACCTGTGCGCGGGCCTGCGCTTCCGGTACACGCTGCACGGCAACGAGGCGGACGTGGAGGAGTCCGCCGACATGGGCTTCAAGGCCGTACGCCGGGCCGCCCCCGACGACCCGAACCGGGGGATGTACTACACCAACCTGTCCGGAACCCTGACCCTGCGCTACGCACTCCGGCACGACCCGGCCGACCTGGAGGCCGCCGTCGACACCGGGCAGCAGGCGGTGCGGGTCGCGCCCGAACCGCACGCCCTGTTCCACTCCAACGCGGGCCTCGCGCTGCTGGAGCGCTACGAACGCCACGCGGCGGCCGCAGACCTGAACGCTGCGACCGAGGAATGCCGGGCCGCAGTACGGCATGCGCTGCCGGACGATCCGCAACGGCCGATGTACCTGACCAACCTCGGGCGCGCCCTGGAGAAGCGCTACGTCCGCTTCCGGCAGCCCGCGGACCTGGAGGCCGCCCTCACGGCGGCACGGCAGGCCGTGACGGACTGCCCGCCCGCCCATCCCGGCCGCCACGGCTTCCTGCTGGCCCTCAGCCACATCCTGCGGACCAAGGCCCAGGACACCGGGACGGACGCCGACCTCGACGCCGCCGTGGACACCGCACGGCAGGCGGTGGCCGCCGTACCCGACGCCGGCCCCGACCGGAGCGACACCATCGAGAACCTCAGCCTGGCCCTGCGGCTCAGATACAACCGGCGGCAGCGACAGGCGGACATCGACGAGGCCGTGACGCTCCTGCGGCACACCTCCCACGATGACAACGGCACCCACCACCTCTACAACCTGGCCCGGGTGCAGCTCGCCCGGTTCCGGCAGACCGACGACCCCGCCGACGTCGACGCCGCGATCACCGCCGCCCGGCGCAGCGCCGACGCCGTGGCCGGCAGCCACGAGCAAGGCGTACCGCTCACCCTCCTCGGCGAGGCCCTGCTCGCCCGGGGCACCCGCACGAACTCCCGCCCCGACACCGAAGAAGCGATCACCGTCCTGACCAGAGCCCGGGCACTGCTCGCCGACTACCACCCCACCGCCCTCAGCGTCTGCCTCTCCGAGCTGGGCAACGCCCACACCCGGCGCTTCGACACCACCGCGGACCCGGCCGACCTCGACCGGGCGATCGACGCCTTCCAGGAAGCCATCCGGCACACCCCCGACCACCCGGAACGGGTCGTCGACGAATCCCACCTCGGCGGCTCCCTGCTACTGCGCCACAGCCGCACCAACTCCCCCGACGACCTCGCCGAGGCCCTGGCCTGGAACCGCCGCGCCGCCGACCGGATCACAGACGTCGATCAGGAACACGCAGGCCAAGTGCTGTTCAACCTCGGCCGCACCCTCCAGGCCGTATACCAGCAGAACGACGACCTCACCGCCCTCGACGAGGCAGTACGCCGCCTGGAAGACGCCCTGCGCACCCGGCACCGCAGCCCCGCCGACCGCGCCAAGACGCTGTCCAACCTCGGCGCCGCCCTCCGCGTCCGCGCCGAGCGACTCGGCGGCCGCGCCGACCTCGACCGCGCCGCCGACCTCAGCCGCCAGGCGGTCGCCGCCCTCCCCGCCGACCACCCGGACCGCGCCATCTACCTGTCCAACCTGACGACGACCCTGCTCGCCCGCCACATCTCGTACGGCGCCCAGCAGGACCTGACCGACGCGGTACGGGCCGGCCGGGAATCCGTCGAGGCCACAGCGCCCTCGGACACCACCACCCTCGTCGTCCACCTCACCAACCTCGGCATCACCCTGCGCCGCCGGTACGAGTCGTCGGGCGCCCTCGACGACCTGGACGAGTCGATCGAGGTGTGCCGCGCCGCCGTACGCGCGCTGCCCCCCGGACACGTCGACGAGTCCCTGCACCGCAGCAACCTCGCCGTCGCCCTGATCTCCCGGTACGGACGCACCCGCGTCCCCGCCGACGCCGACGAGGCCGTCGAGGTGGCCCGCGCGGCCGCCGACAGCGTCCCCGACGACCACCCGCAACGCGCCACCCACCTCTCAAACCTGGCGCTCGCCCTGCGCGCCCGCTCCGACGGCCGGAACCAGCCGGCCGACGCCGACGAAGCGATCGACCGCATCCGGCACGCCATCCGCCTCTGCCCCGCCGGACACCCCCAGCGCTCGCTCCTCCTCGCCAACCTCTGCACGGCGCTCCTGGCCACCGAGCGCGACGACCCTGCCACCATCACCGAGGCGGCGAGCGCGGCCCGCACCGCCCTGCGGGCCACACCCCAGGACCACCCACAACGCGCGTCCAGCCTGTCCACCCTCGGCCACGCCCTGATCGCCCGCGCCCGCCTGGACAGCGACCCCGACGACCTGGCCACCGCCTTCGACCTGTTCCGCCAGTCCACCGGCATCACCACCGCCCCCGCGGCGGTCCGCTTCCGCGCCGCCCGCACCTGGGCCGCGGCGGCCACCACCGCCGGCCAGTGGCACGAGGCCCTCGACGCCTACCGCGCCGCCATCGCCGAGCTACCCCTGCTGGCCTGGCACGGCCTGGACCGCCGCGACCGCCTCGACGCCCTCGGCCGCGCGGCGGGCGTGGCCGGCGAAGCAGCCGCCGTCGCCCTCAACACCGGCCGCCCCCACGAGGCCCTACGCCTGCTGGAACAGGGCCGCGGCGTCCTCCTCACCCAAGCCCTGGACGCCCGCGACGACATGACCGACCTGCGGGAACGAGCCCCGCACCTCGCCGACCGCATACGGGAGATCCGCGCCCTGCTGGACCAACCGGCCGCGGACACCCCGGACGCGCGCACCCAGCGAGCGGCGGCGGAACAGCGCCGGGAACTCGCCCAGGAGATGGACGACTTGGTGACCCGCGTCCGGGAGCTGCCCGGCCTGGAGGACTTCCTCCGGCTCCCCTCCCTCGAACGGCTCCAGTCCGCCGCCGCCCACGGCCCCGTGATCGTCGTCAACACCAGCACCGTCCGCTGCGACGCCCTCATCGTCACCCGCACCGACGTCCACACCGTCCCGCTCCCCGACCTCCACCTCACCGAGGACGACGGCCTGATCGACCGCACCGAAACCCTCCTCGACGCCCTGTCCACCATCGGCCGCTCCCCGTCCGACGCCTGGCGCGCCCAGCGCGTCCTCACCCGCACGCTGGCCTGGCTCTGGGACACAGTGGCGGCCCCGGTCCTGGCCGCCCTGCCCGACGACACCCCCACCCCCCGCCGCCTCTGGTGGTGCCCCACAGGCCTACTCACCCTCCTCCCCCTGCACGCGGCAGGCCACTACACACGCCAGAAGGGCCCCTCCCTCCCCGACCACTACATCTGCTCGTACACCACCACCCTCCGAGCCCTGGCAGCCGCCCAATCCCACCCCACGCCTCCCCCCACCCCCCGCATGCTGGCCGTGGACCAGTCCGCCACCCCCGGCCTACCACCCCTCCCGCAGGCAGCAGCAGAAGTACGACGCCTCTCCCACCGCATCCCCCACACCACAGTCCTCACGGGCCGGGAAGCAACCCGCGAGAAACTCTTGACCACCCTCCCCACCCACCCCTACCTGCACTTCTCCGGCCACGGCACCCAGGACCCCACCGACTCGTCCGGCGGCGCCCTCTACCTCCACGACCACGAACAGTCCGGCCCCCTCACGATCACGGACATCTCCCGCCTCCGCCTGACCGACGCCCAGCTGGCCTACCTCTCGGCCTGCGAAACCGCACGGGGCGCCGCGGCCGTCCCCGACGAGGCCGCCCACCTCGCCGGCACCCTCCAGCTGGCGGGCTTCACCCACGTGGTCGCCGCCCAGTGGGCAGTGGACGACGCCTGCGCCCTGAAAGTGGCGGACACCTTCTACGCGGGCCTGACCACCCCCGACCACCGCATCACCCCCGACCGAGCGGCCCAGGCCCTCCACACCGCCGTCCAACGCCTGCGCCACGAGAACAGGGACCCCCTCTGGTGGGCGGCCTACGTCCACACGGGCCCCTGAGGCGGAATTAACCGGTACGGGGCACCATCCACCCTCTGATATGCTGATCCAGCGACATCGGGCACCAAGAAAGTGCAGGTCAGCCAAGGGGAACGCAATCCCCGGCAGCTTTCTTCCACTGGTTTTGGAGACCCACCTCGCCGTGTGCGACACTGTCGTACGCAACAGCCTGGTCCTGTGGAGCAGTTTGGAGTGCTCGCCACCCTGTCAAGGTGGAGGCCGCGGGTTCAAATCCCGTCAGGACCGCTCGGGGTCACACAAACCCCGTGGCTGGGTAGCTCAGTTGGTACGAGCGTCCGCCTGAAAAGCGGAAGGTCGCCGGTTCGACCCCGGCCCCAGCCACCACAGAAACCCCCGTCGAGATCATCGGCGGGGGTTTTCACGTTCCCCGACCGCACCGTAGGCGCTACCGCAACCACGCACACCACCCGCACAGGCCGCCGCAGGCACCCGCGCCTCAGCCCCCGCGGCCGCCCGCTCCCGCAACGAAATCATTCGCGTCGGATTTCCCGGGGATGAGATCCTGGAACCCGTATGTCTACGCTGCCTGCCCTCGCCCCCCGCCTCACCGACCTCTCCCTGCGCGACGCGCACCGGCTCGGGCGCAGGCTCGAAGGTGCGCGGAAGATCCGTAAGCCGGAGGCTCGCGCCGCCGTCCTCGCCGAGATCGAGGCGGAGATCGCGAAGGCCGAGGCCCGTATGGCCGAGCGCCGGGCCCATGTACCCGCGGTCACGTACCCGCCCCAGCTGCCCGTCAGCCAGAAGAAGGACGAGATCGCCGACGCCATCCGCGATCACCAGGTCGTGATCGTCGCCGGTGAGACCGGGTCCGGCAAGACGACGCAGATCCCGAAGATCTGCATGGAGCTCGGGCGTGGCGTCCGCGGCATGATCGGGCACACCCAGCCCCGCCGTATCGCCGCCCGTACCGTCGCCGAGCGGGTGGCCGAGGAGCTGGACACCCCCCTCGGTGAGGCCGTCGGCTGGAAGGTCCGCTTCACCGACCAGGTGAATCCGGACGCCACCTTCGTCAAGCTGATGACCGACGGCATCCTGCTCGCCGAGATCCAGACCGACCGCGAGCTGCGCGCCTACGACACGATCATCATCGACGAGGCCCACGAGCGCTCCCTCAACATCGACTTCCTGCTCGGCTACCTCGCCCAGCTCCTCCCCAGGCGCCCCGACCTCAAGGTCGTCATCACCTCGGCCACCATCGACCCGGAGCGCTTCTCCCGGCACTTCGGTGACGCCCCGATCGTCGAGGTCAGCGGCCGCACCTACCCCGTCGAGGTCCGCTACCGGCCGCTCCTCGAAGAGGACACCGACGACGCCGACCGCGACCAGATCACCGCGATCATCGACGCCGTGGAGGAGCTCCAGCAGGAGGGCAAGGGCGACATCCTGGTCTTCCTCTCCGGTGAGCGGGAGATCCGGGACACCGCGGACGCGCTCATCAGGAAGCAGTACCGCTTCACGGAGGTCCTCCCCCTCTACGCCCGCCTCTCCCACGCCGAGCAGCACCGCGTCTTCCAGCCGCACACCGGACGCAGGATCGTGCTGGCGACCAACGTCGCCGAGACGTCCCTCACCGTTCCGGGCATCAAGTACGTCATCGACCCCGGCTTCGCCCGGATCTCCAGGTACAGCCACCGCACCAAGGTCCAGCGGCTGCCCATCGAGCCGATCTCGCAGGCCAGCGCCAATCAGCGCAAGGGCCGCTGCGGCCGTACCAGCGACGGCGTCTGCGTCCGTCTGTACAGCGAGGACGACTTCCTCGCCCGCCCGGAGTTCACGGACGCGGAGATCCTCCGTACGAATCTCGCCTCCGTCATCCTGCAGATGACCGCCGCCGGCCTGGGCGACATCGAGAAGTTCCCCTTCATCGATCCGCCGGACCACCGCAACATCCGCGACGGCGTCCAACTCCTCCAGGAGCTGGGTGCGCTGGATCCCACCCAGAAGGATCCGCGCAAGCGCCTGACGGACACCGGCCGCAAGCTCGCCCAGCTCCCGGTCGACCCGCGCCTGGCCCGTATGGTCCTGGAGGCCGACAGGAACGGCTGTGTCCGCGAGGTGATGGTGATAGCCGCCGCGCTCTCCATCCAGGATCCCCGCGAACGCCCCGCCGACAAGCAGACCCAGGCGGACCAGCAGCACGCCCGCTTCAAGGACGAGACGAGCGACTTCCTCGCCTATCTCAACCTCTGGCGCTACATCCGCGAGCAGCAGCGCGAACGCGGCTCGTCGTCCTTCCGCCGGATGTGCAAGCAGGAGTACCTGAACTTCCTGCGCATCCGCGAGTGGCAGGACATCTACACCCAGCTGCGTACGGTCGCCAAGCAGATGGGCATCCACCTCAACGAGGACGACGCCCCCGCCGATCGCATCCATGTCTCCCTCCTCGCCGGTCTGCTCTCGCACATCGGCATGAAGGACGTGAAGGACGGCAACAAGAACGAGTACCTGGGCGCCCGCAACGCCAAGTTCGCGATCTTCCCCGGCTCGGCGCTGTTCAAGAAGCAGCCGCGTTTCGTGATGTCCGCCGAGCTGGTCGAGACCTCCCGCCTGTGGGCCCGCGTCAACGCCAAGATCGAGCCCGAGTGGGTCGAGCCCCTCGCCGAGCATCTGATCAAGCGGACGTACAGCGAGCCGCACTGGGAGAAGGACCAGGCCGCGGTGATGGCGTACGAGAAGGTCACGCTGTACGGGGTGCCGATCGTCGCCCAGCGGAAGGTGAACTACGGCCGGATCGACCCGGAAGTCTCCAGGGAGCTTTTCATTCGCAACGCGCTGGTCGAGGGTGACTGGCGCACGCACCACAAGTTCTTCGCCGACAACCGCAGACTCCTCACCGAGGTCGAGGAGTTGGAGCACCGGGCCCGCCGCCGGGACATCCTGGTCGACGACGAGACCCTGTTCGACTTCTACGAGCAGCGCGTCCCCGAACACGTGGTCTCCGGCGCCCACTTCGACTCCTGGTGGAAGCACAAGCGGCAGGAGCAGCCCGACTTTCTCGACTTCGAGCGCGAGATGCTCATCCGCGAGTCGGCGGAGGCCGTCACGAAGGCGGACTATCCGGACTCATGGCGGCAGGGCCCGCTCAAGTTCAGGGTGACGTACCAGTTCGAGCCGGGTGCGGACGCCGACGGCGTCACCGTCCACATCCCGCTCCAGGTCCTGAACCAGGTCACCGAGGAGGGCTTCGACTGGCAGATCCCGGGCCTGCGGGAGGAACTGGTCACGGAGCTCATCCGCTCCCTGCCCAAACCGATCCGCCGCAACTACGTACCCGCGCCGAATTTCGCGAAGCGCTTCCTGGACACGGCCGTCCCCCTCCAGGAGCCCCTCACCTCCACCATGGCCCGTGAGCTGAAGCGGATGGTGGGCGTGCCCTTCACCGCCGACGACTTCGACTGGGCGAAAGTCCCCGACCACCTCCGGATCACCTTCCGGATCGTCGACGAGCGGCGCCGCAAGCTGGCCGAGGACAAGGATCTGGAGGCGCTGAAGCTCCAGCTGAAGCCGAAGGCCCGCAAGGCGCTGTCGCAGGCCGCTGCCGCCACCGCCGAGCGCCGGGGTGGCGAGTCCGTCGAGCGCAAGGGCCTGACCGACTGGACCATCGGCACTCTCAGCCGCGTCTTCGAGACCCGCCGCGCCGGCCAGCCGGTGAAGGCGTACCCGGCGCTCGTCGACGACGGACCGACGGCGAACACCGTCTCCGTGCGCCTCTTCGACACGGAGGCGGAGCAGGCGGAGGCCATGTGGAAGGGCACGCGCAGGCTCATCCTGCGCAACATCCCGGTCAATCCCGCGAAGTTCGCGAGCGACCGCCTGACGAACGCCCAGAAGCTCGCCCTCTCGGCCAACCCGCACGGCTCGATCCAGGCCCTGTTCGACGACTGTGCGATGGCGGCTGCGGACAAGCTGATCGCGGACTTCGGGGGGCCGGCGTGGGACGAGGAGTCGTACCGCAAGCTCTACGACAAGGTGCGCTCCGAGATCGTCGACACGACGGTGCGTACGGTGGGCCAGGTGCAGCAGGTGCTCGCCGCCTGGCAGGCCTGTGAGCGCCGTCTGAAGGCCGTACGCAGCCCCGCGCTGCTGCCGAACCTCCAGGACGTACGCAAGCAGTTGGACGCCCTTGTGAAGCCTGGCTTCGTCACGGAGGCGGGCCTGAGCCGTGTGCCGCACCTGATGCGCTACCTGGTGGCCGCGGACCGGCGCCTGCAGCAGATGCCGACGAGCGTGCAGCGGGACACCACGCGCATGGAGAAGGTCCACGAGATGCAGGACGAGTACGCGTGGCTGCTGGAGCAGATGCCCAAGGGCCGCCCGGTCCCGGCCGCCGTCCTGGACATCCGCTGGATGATCGAGGAGCTCCGCGTGAGCTACTTCGCGCACGCGCTGGGCACGGCGTACCCGGTGTCGGACAAGCGGATCGTGAAGGCGATCGACGCGGCTGTCCCGTAACGGACCCCGCACCCTAAGTGAGTTCGACCCGGCGCCCACGCTCCTGTACAGTCTCTTCTCGCAGCGCAACGCACGAATGGCGCCGCGAAACCTGGTCCTGTGGAGCAGTTTGGAGTGCTCGCCACCCTGTCAAGGTGGAGGCCGCGGGTTCAAATCCCGTCAGGACCGCACAGCATGAGAGCCCGGGTTCTTCGGAACCCGGGCTCTGTTGTGTGCGCTCTACGCCGCCTTGACGGCGTCACATTCGGTCGGTACTCAGAAACCAGGGCAACCCGCCCGGAGGGCCCCCGGAGGTGGCGTATGGCGGCATCGGCGAGGCATGAGACGCGGGCGTTGCTGCGTGCGCATCTGTCGGCCGCGTCGTCGTACCGGCATCTCACCCGGCACTGCCCGGTCTGCCATCGCCTGCTGCGGCTGGCCATGGACGCCTCCGAGGAGGGCGTCAAGGAGGAGCGCCCCTCCGGCGCACACCCCCAGTCATGACTCCATGGTCCCAACTCCCCTACCGCACATAGTCCAGAGGCAACAAGCACCCTGGCATGTGACGGGAGTCACCGCATGAGTTTCTGGAACGGCGGTACTTACCCATCCCCTACAACCGGTCAATTTAATATGTGCAATTGCACCACCCCGGGGAGCCCCCTCACAGCAGCTCCGGCATCCCTCCCCAGACCCGACAGGCCCGCCCACAGCCCAGCCGTCCCGCGCACAAAAAAGATCGCGCTGGACCCGGCGGAGTCCAGCGCGATCGACGACGCACCCTGTCAGCTGTCCGATGACCTCGGGCGAGGGCCCTGTTGGGGCAGAACCCGCGTCGGTTGGTGCTTGGTTTCGGACGCCTCGGCAGGTTGGGGGACCGGCCGATTTGTCCGGTTATTCAGTTGTTCAGGCCTCGCTGCGCTGCTGCGGGATGCCCGCGAGCAGAGCGCGGACCTCGGCCTCGCGGTAGCGGCGGTGCCCGCCGAGCGTGCGGATGGACGTGAGCTTGCCGGCCTTCGCCCACCGCGTGACCGTCTTCGGGTCGACGCGGAACATCGTGGCGACCTCAGCCGGGGTCAGCAGCGGCTCGGCATCAGGGGTGCGAGCGGTCATGAGCGGCCTCCTCGGGAGAACCGAACCTTCTCGGTTCTTTCCTCTAAATTCTGCACCTTGACCCGCGTTGCCCGAAATGGCGGACGCGAGTCGAGTCGGTTATAGGACGAACGGCTTGTCCTCGGCACTACAACTACACCATCTGTCCAGCCGCGTCGGCCAAACCGATGGAATTGCCCTCCCAGGTGTTCATCAGCGACGGATGCCGATGGACCATGCCATAGCGGACAGTCACGCCACTGTGACGATCAGTCACAGGGCGATCAGGAGTCACCAGACCCCCTAAAGCGTGCAATGCGGAGAATCCGCCCATAGTTGAGCACATAGGGACGGACGGAGTCCTCCCCGGACTCCTTGTCCTATTTTGGCATGAGGACGGGCAAGGACCGCAAGAGACGTGTACGTGCGCTCCATCACGCATGTCGCATGCGTCACACACTTGACAGATACGCCCAGATCGGGCCGTAGGTCCGTTGTTGACGCCCCGTAAGGTTCGTAAGGTACGTCACAGAACAGTACGTCAGTTCGCCGAACGCAGGTCCCGCACCGACCGCCAGCGCTCCACCAGCCGTCCGTACGCCTCGCCCGCCGCGACCCCGTCGCCGATGCGCAGCGCCTCGATCCCCTCGGCCACGTCGGCCGCCGAGTGGTCGCCCTCCAGGTCACCGGCCGGCAGGGCGTGCACCAGCCCGCCGTAGTCCAGCTCCACCTGCGAGCGCGGATGGAACTCCTCCAGCCACCGCCCGACGTCCACCAGCCCGTCGATCAGCGGTCCCTCGTCCATCGCGTTCCTGAGCGTGCGCAGGGCGCGGGCCACCCGGCGCCGGGCCTGCACCATGGGCGTGCGGTAGCGCAGCACCGGCGCGGCGTCGTCGGGGGCGCCGGAGCCCTTGTCGTACTCCCGCTCCTCGTCGGAGACGAGGACGAACCAGTTCAGCGGCACATGCCAGGTCGCCGTGCGGATCCAGGGGCGGGCGTCGGGGTTGCCGGCCAGCCAGCGCTCGTAGTCCTGGGTCGCCTGGTGGCGCACCAGCGGGGGCAGCACGGCGTCCAGGAGTGGCGGCGGGAGTTCCTCGGCGAGGTCGCCGAGTGCCTGCCAGCCGCGCAGCCGGGTCCGCCAGGGGCAGATGTGGACCACCCCGTGGGCCTCCAGCACGAAGGCGTCAGGGCTCTCGTGCACCGGCACCGGCACGGGCGGCGTGGGCAGCAAGTCGGCCAGGGAGCGGCGGAGTTCGTCCTGGTACGAAGGGCGGTCCGGGCGGCGCGCGTAGCGCGCCCAGTGGTCCCGCTCCCGCTCCGGGAAGGCGGCCAGCGGCTCGTATACGCGCAGATACGCCGCATACGGAACGATCACCGAGGACACCTTGGGCACGCCTGCTCCCTCCCCCGCCGCCTGCCGGGGAAACCTGCGGAACCCGCCCACAAACGCGCGGGAAAACTATGCAAATCGTCGCACGGACGTACTCCGTGCGGAGGTGATCCTGAGCACTGCCCGTCCGGGGGGCTCCGGAGGCTCTAATCTCATGCTCACAGGCCCCGCCACCCGCACGGAGCCTCGTCCATCGCCGCTTCTTACCTCAGGAGTCACCACCGTGACCGACGTAACCGGCGCACCTGCTGATGTACTGCACACCCTGTTCCACTCGGATCAGGGCGGTCATGAGCAGGTCGTGCTCTGCCAGGACCGCGCGAGCGGCCTGAAGGCCGTGATCGCCATTCACTCCACCGCCCTCGGCCCCGCGCTCGGCGGTACGCGGTTCTACCCGTACGCCAACGAGACCGAGGCCCTCGCCGACGCGCTCAACCTCGCGCGCGGGATGTCGTACAAGAACGCCATGGCCGGGCTGGACCACGGCGGTGGCAAGGCCGTGATCATCGGCGATCCCGAGCGGATCAAGACCGAGGAGCTGCTGCTGGCCTACGGCCGGTTCGTGGCCTCGCTCGGCGGCCGCTACGTCACCGCCTGCGACGTCGGTACGTACGTCGCCGACATGGACGTCGTGGCCCGCGAGTGCCGCTGGACCACCGGACGCTCCCCCGAGAACGGCGGCGCCGGCGACTCCTCCGTCCTCACCGCCTTCGGCGTCTACCAGGGCATGCGCGCCTCCGCGCAGCACCTGTGGGGCGACCCGTCGCTGCGCGGCCGCCGGGTCGGCATCGCCGGCGTCGGCAAGGTCGGCCACCACCTGGTGGAGCACCTGATGGCGGAGGGTGCCGAGGTGTTCGTCACCGACGTGCGCGAGGAAGCCGTACGCCGGGTCACCGAGCGCAACCCGAGCGTCACGGCGGTCGCCGACACCGACGCGCTGATCCGCGTCGAGGGCCTCGACATCTACGCCCCGTGCGCGCTCGGCGGGGCGCTGAACGACTACTCCGTTCCGGTGCTGACCGCTCGGGTGGTGTGCGGCGCGGCCAACAACCAGCTCGCCCACCCGGGTGTCGAGAAGGACCTCGCCGACCGCGGGATCCTCTACGCGCCCGACTACGTGGTGAACGCCGGCGGGGTCATCCAGGTGGCCGACGAACTGCACGGCTTCGACTTCGACCGGTGCAAGGCGAAGGCGGCGAAGATCTACGACACCACGCTGGCCATATTCGCACGTGCGAAGGACGATGGGATTCCGCCGGCCGCCGCGGCCGACCGGATCGCCGAGCAGCGGATGGCGGAGGCTCGCGCGGCCCGCGGATGGTGACGTTCCGCGGGGCTCATCCGTGGGTATGAGCGGTACCTGCCGGTGGACAGTTGGAGAGAACTCTCACTTCGACCGGCGGGTCGTCCGCCAATAAGTGGTTAAAATCGCCACTGACCAGCGAGGACGGGGCGCCTCAAAGGTTCTGGGCACACGCGCGTGCTGCGGGCGACGTACCGTATGGGCGCGGGCTCAGGTACCGTGGAAGCCCTACGGACCGGTCTCTCCACGGAGAGCCCGTGCCGGATCATGAACGCGTGTCAAGACTCTGGGGCCGTCGAGCCCCGTCGTTGAGGGGGTCGAGCCATGGGGCGCGGCCGGGCCAAGGCCAAGCAGACGAAGGTCGCCCGCCAGCTGAAGTACAACAGCGGTGGGACGGACCTCTCACGCCTGGCCGAGGAGCTGGGCGCATCGACGTCGAACACGTCACCGAACACGAACGGTGACCGGTTCGAGGACGATGAGCACGACGACGACCTGTACGCACGGTACGCCGACCTCTATGAGGACGACGACGAGGACGAGGACGACGAGTCCTCGCGCCACCGTCGCGGCGCTTGACGTTGCAGTGAGCATTCACCCGGTCGGTGACCTCGGTCACCGACCGGGTTCTGTGCTGCCCGCAGGGCGTCAGCCGTCGGCGCTTTTAGTTTGAATGTGTGCCCACCAGGGCCGCGCCCGTCGTGTGCTCGCCCCGGTCGGTGATCTCACCGGCGACCCATGCGTCGACCCCGCGGTCGGCCAGTGTCGCCAGGGCCACCTCGGTGGACTCCTCGGGGACGATCGCGATCATGCCGACGCCCATGTTGAGGGTCTTCTCCAGTTCCAGGCGTTCGACGTCACCGGTCCTGCCGACGAGTTCGAAGACCGGCGCCGGGGTCCAGGTGGAGCGGTCGACGACCGCGTGCAGGCCGTCCGGGATGACGCGGGCCAGGTTGGCCGCGAGTCCACCGCCGGTGATGTGGCTGAAGGCGTGCACCTCGGTGGTGCGGGTGAGGGCCAGGCAGTCCAGCGAGTAGATCTTCGTCGGCTCCAGCAGTTCCTCGCCGAGGGTGCGGCCGAGGTCCTCGATGTGGGCGTCGAGGGACAGGCCCGCCTGGTCCAGCAGCACATGCCGGACCAGCGAGTACCCGTTCGAGTGAAGACCGGAGGACGCCATGGCGATGACCGCGTCACCCGTTCGGATGCGATGCGCGCCGAGCAGCCGGTCGGCCTCCACCACGCCCGTACCGGCGCCGGCGACGTCGAAGTCGTCCTCGCCCAGCAGCCCGGGGTGCTCGGCCGTCTCACCGCCCACCAGGGCGCAGCCGGCCAGCACACAGCCCTCGGCGATGCCCTTGACGATGGCGGCGACCCGCTCGGGGTGGACCTTGCCGACGCAGATGTAGTCGGTCATGAACAGCGGCTCGGCGCCGCACACCACGATGTCGTCCATGACCATCGCGACCAGGTCGTGGCCGATGGTGTCGTACACGCCCAGCCGGCGGGCGATGTCGACCTTGGTGCCGACGCCGTCCGTGGCGGAGGCGAGCAGGGGGCGCTCGTAGCGCTTGAGGGCGGAGGCGTCGAAGAGGCCGGCGAAGCCGCCGAGGCCGCCGAGGACCTCGGGGCGCTGCGTCTTCTTCACCCACTCCTTCATCAGCTCGACCGCGCGGTCGCCCGCTTCGATGTCGACACCTGCTGTTTTGTAAGACGCAGCTGCGTAGCTGGCACCAGTTGTCTCAGACATGGCGATGAGAACCTTCGTGTCGTACGGCAGGTGTGACGGGCGCCTACGGGCGGCGGATCGCGTCCGTGGCAGCCGTGGCGGCGGGACCGGCCGCCAGCTCGGTCTCCAGGAGCTGCTTGCCCAGCAGCTCGGGGTCCGGGAGCTCCATCGGGTACTCCCCGTCGAAGCAGGCGCGGCACAGGTTCGGCTTGGCGATGGTGGTCGCCTCGATCATGCCGTCGATGGAGATGTACGCCAGGGAGTCGGCGCCGAGCGAGGTGCCGATCTCGTCGATGGTCATGCCGTTGGCGATGAGCTCGGCGCGGGTGGCGAAGTCGATGCCGAAGAAGCACGGCCACTTCACGGGCGGCGAGGAGATCCGGATGTGCACCTCGGCGGCGCCCGCCTCGCGGAGCATGCGGACCAGGGCGCGCTGGGTGTTGCCGCGGACGATCGAGTCGTCGACGACGACCAGCCGCTTGCCCTTGATGACTTCCTTCAGCGGGTTCAGCTTCAGGCGGATGCCGAGCTGGCGGATCGTCTGGGAGGGCTGGATGAACGTACGGCCGACGTACGCGTTCTTCACCAGACCCGCACCGAACGGGATGCCGGAGGCCTCGGCGTAGCCGATGGCGGCCGGGGTGCCGGATTCCGGGGTCGGTATCACCAGGTCGGCCTCGACGGGGGCCTCCTTGGCGAGGCGGCGGCCCATCTCGACGCGGGAGAGGTACACGTTCCGGCCGGCGATGTCGGTGTCGGGGCGGGCCAGGTACACGTACTCGAAGACACAGCCCTTGGGCTTCGCGTCCGCGAATCGGGAGGAACGCAGGCCGTTCTCGTCGATGGCGAGGAACTCGCCCGGCTCCACCTCGCGCACGAAGCTGGCGCCGACGATGTCGAGGGCGGCGGTCTCGGAGGCGACGACCCAGCCGCGCTCCAGGCGGCCCAGGACCAGCGGGCGGATGCCCTGCGGGTCGCGGGCGGCGTACAGGGTGTGCTCGTCCATGAAGGCGAGGCTGAAGGCTCCCCTGACCTGCGGCAGCACGACCGGGGCGGCTTCCTCGACGGTCAGCGGCTTGCCGTCGGCGTCGACCTGGGCGGCCAGCAGGGCCGTCAGCAGGTCGGTGTCGTTGGTGGCGGCGACCCGGGTGCTACGGCCGTCCTGCTTGGGCAGGTCGGCGACCATCTCGGCGAGCTGGGCCGTGTTGACCAGGTTGCCGTTGTGGCCGAGCGCGATGGAGCCGTGCGCGGTGGCGCGGAACGTCGGCTGGGCGTTCTCCCACACCGAGGCGCCGGTGGTGGAGTAGCGGGCGTGACCGACCGCGATGTGTCCCTGCAGGGAGCCGAGCGAGGTCTCGTCGAAGACCTGCGAGACCAGGCCCATGTCCTTGAAGACGAGGATCTGGGAGCCGTTGCTGACCGCGATTCCCGCGGATTCCTGACCCCGATGCTGGAGGGCGTAGAGCCCGAAGTACGTGAGCTTTGCGACCTCTTCGCCCGGAGCCCAGACGCCGAAGACGCCGCAGGCGTCCTGGGGGCCTTTTTCGCCGGGAAGCAGATCGTGATTGAGTCGACCGTCACCACGTGGCACGCCACCGAGTGTAGGCGAGGTCGACCACTGGTCCGAATTGGGGATACCTGGCGGTAAGGGATCACTGCTCGGCGGTCGCGGTCACCGACTCGCCGTTTTCGCTGGTCAGCGTGAGGGTGCGGTGTTCCAGGCGGTAGCTGACGGTGCCGTCGAAGAGGTTCAGGAGACGCCTTTCGGCTGTCATGAGTGAGGCTTCGCACATCATGCGCGTGGTGGACGCGGGGCCGAGGGTGATGCGGCCGTCGCGGACGGTGGCCTCGGCGTTGAACTTGTTGCAGGTGAGGCGGCCCGCGACGGTGCCCGTGGCCTTGTCGAAGGTGAGGTGCGCCGTGCCCTCGGCGCCCTTGGGGAGGGGCTCGGCGACCCCGTCCGGGCCGCCCTTGCCGAGGGTCGTGACCGTCCACTTCGTCCCGTAGAGCGGGGCCGGCTGCTCCTCCGTCAGGCGGACGGTGTCGCCGGCGTCCGTGGTGAGGGTCAGGCGGTCGCCGCTGACCTCGGTCTTCAACGGGCCGTCGGCGAGAGTGCGGGCGAGGTTCTCCTCGAAGGCCATGGGCTCCTCCTCGCAGGCCATCTCGGTCACCGTCGCGTCGCCGAGCCGGACGCGGTCGCCGTCGAAGGAGGCCTGCGCGCTGAAGTGGTTGCAGCCGTAGTTGCCCTGGGCCTTGCCGCTGTCGTCGATCGTGACGTATGCGTCGGTGGGAGCGGCGTGCTGTGTGCCGTCGACGGTGACGCTGTCGACGGTCCAGTGGACGCCCGTGACGGGCTTGCGGACGTCGGCCGTCGTACTGCCCGCCTGCTCGCTGCCGCAGGCGGCGGCGAGGGGGAGGAGCGCGAGGGCCGCGATGCGGGTGCGCTGCTTCTGCCTGTACATGCCGATTCGACGGGGCGGGTGGGGTGGTTGGTTCCCGTCCGGGGACATCGGCGTCTCAGGACATCAGCGGAAGGAGTCTGCCCAGGTCGGCCCGCTCTCCGCTCGCGCTCACCGTGGCGTTGGTGACCGCGTCCTGCCAGGTGAGGCGGCCGGTCGCGAGCCGGATCCAGGTCAGCGGGTCGGTCTCGACGACGTTGGGCGGGGTGCCCCGGGTGTGCCTCGGGCCCTCGACGCACTGCACCACGGCGTACGGCGGGATCCGCACCTCGGTCGAACCGCCGGGGGCCCTCGCGGCGAGCGCGTCGGCGAGCAGCCGGGTCGCCGCGGCGAGGGCCTGCCGGTCGTACGGGATCTCCAGCCCCGGCACGGCGGCGTTCAGGTCGTCGGTGTGGACGACCAGCTCGACGGTGCGGGTGACGACGTAGTCGGCCAGGGGGAGCGCGCCGGCGCTGGTGGGGAGCAGCCGGGTGCCCGGGTGGGCGTCGAGGTCGGCGAGGAAACGCCGTTCGACGTCGGCGAGGTGCGCGTCGAGGTCGGGGTGCTGTTCGGCCAGGTGGCGGGCGGTGTCGGCGATGGCGGGGGCGTCGGCTGCGATGGCGGAGGGCCAGTCGAGCAGCCGGCCGTCCTGCCGCACGGGCTCGGGCGCACCGAGCAGCCTGCTCACGGCCGCGAGGGCCATCCCGGTGTGCGCGACCAGATCCCGTACGGTCCAGTCACCCAGGCGGGTGGGAAGGGCGAGCTGCTCGGGCGTGAGGACGCGGACGGCCTGTCGCACGTTGCCGAACTGGGCCAGCACGGCAGCGCGGGTCTTGGCGGGGTCGTAGCTGCGGGTGCGCTTCTTGGCCGGGGGCATGGCGGTGAGCCTAATCGGCGCGGAAGGTGCCGGACCGCGCCCCGCTCCCCCGTCATCTCCAGGTGCCACCGAAGCTACGTGAAGGCCCCGCCCTGACAACGGGCGGGGCCTTCACGGTCGTATCGAAGGTACTCAGGCGAGCAGCGCCGGAATCGTCCCCTCGTGGGCCTCGCGCAGTTCCTCCAGGGAGAGTGCGAACTCGCCCTGGACGTCCACCGAGTCGCCGTCGACGACGCCGATGCGGGTGGCCGGAAGGCCGCGCGCACCGCACATGTCGTTGAAGCGGACCTCCTCCGAGCGCGGCACGGCGACGATCGCGCGGCCCGCCGACTCGGAGAAGAGGAACGTGAACGCGTCCAGGCCGTCCGGGACGATCAGGCGCGCGCCCTTGCCGCCCAGCAGCGCCGACTCGACGACCGCCTGGATCAGGCCGCCGTCCGACAGGTCGTGCGCGGAGTCGATCATGCCGTCGCGGGAGGCGGAGATCAGGATCTCGGCCAGCAGGCGCTCGCGCTCCAGGTCGACCTCGGGCGGCAGGCCGCCGAGGTGGTCGTGGACGACCTGGGACCAGGCCGAGCCGCCGAACTCCTCGCGGGTGTCGCCGAGGAGGTAGAGCAGCTGCCCGTCCTCCTGGAAGCCGACCGGCGTGCGGCGCGCCACGTCGTCGATCACGCCGAGGACCGCGACGACCGGCGTCGGGTGGATCGCCGCCTCGCCCGTCTGGTTGTAGAGCGAGACGTTGCCGCCGGTCACCGGCGTGCCCAGCTGCCGGCAGGCGTCCGCCAGACCCCGTACCGCCTCCGCGAACTGCCACATCACCGCCGGGTCCTCGGGCGAGCCGAAGTTCAGGCAGTCGGAGACCGCGAGCGGCTTCGCGCCGGTCGTGGCCACGTTCCGGTAGGCCTCCGCGAGGGCCAGCTGCGCGCCCTTGTACGGGTCCAGCTTGGCGTACCGGCCGTTGCCGTCCGTTGCGATGGCGACGCCCAGGCCGGTCTTCTCGTCGATCCGGATCATGCCGGAGTCCTCGGGCTGGGCGAGGACGGTGTTGCCCTGCACGAAGTGGTCGTACTGCGAGGTGATCCACTTCTTCGACGCCTGGTTCGGGGACGCCACCAGCTGCAGGACCTGCTCCTTCAGCTCCTTGGAGGTCTCCGGGCGGGGCAGCTTGCCCGCGTCGTCGGCCTGGAGGGCGTCCTGCCAGGAGGGGCGGGCGTAGGGGCGCTCGTACGTCGGGCCCTCGTGGGCGACGGTGCGCGGGTCGACGTCGACGATCTTCTCGCCGTGCCAGAAGATCTCCAGGCGGTCGCCGTCGGTGACCTCGCCGATGACCGTGGCGATGACGTCCCACTTCTCGCAGATCTGAAGGAAGCGGTCGACCTTGCCCGGCTCGACGACCGCGCACATCCGTTCCTGCGACTCGCTCATCAGGATCTCCTCGGGGGAGAGCGTCGAGTCGCGCAGGGGTACGTCGTCGAGGACGACGGTCATGCCGCCGGAGCCGTTGGAGGCCAGCTCGGACGTGGCGCAGGACAGGCCCGCCGCGCCGAGGTCCTGGATGCCGACGACCAGCTTCTCGGCGAACGCCTCCAGGGTGCACTCGATGAGGAGCTTCTCCTGGAAGGGGTCGCCGACCTGGACGGCGGGGCGCTTGCTCGGCTTGGCGTCGTCGAAGGTCTCCGACGCGAGGATCGACGCGCCGCCGATGCCGTCGCCGCCGGTCCGGGCGCCGTACAGGATGACCTTGTTGCCCGCGCCGGACGCCTTCGCGAGGTGGATGTCCTCGTGCCGCATCACGCCCACGCAACCGGCGTTGACCAGCGGGTTGCCCTGGTAGCAGGCGTCGAAGACGACCTCGCCGCCGATGTTGGGCAGGCCCAGGCAGTTGCCGTAGCCGCCGATGCCGGCGACGACGCCGGGCAGGACGCGCTTGGTGTCGGGGTGGTCGGGGGCGCCGAAGCGCAGCGGGTCGACCACCGCGACCGGGCGGGCGCCCATCGCGATGATGTCGCGGACGATGCCGCCGACACCCGTGGCCGCGCCCTGGTAGGGCTCGACGTACGAGGGGTGGTTGTGCGACTCGACCTTGAAGGTGACCGCGTAGCCCTGGCCGACATCCACGACACCGGCGTTCTCGCCGATGCCGACGAGCAGGGCGTCGGACTGGGGGGCCTTCTCGCCGAACTGGCGGAGGTGGACCTTGGAGGACTTGTAGCTGCAGTGCTCGGACCACATGACCGAGTACATGGCGAGCTCGGCGCCGGTAGGGCGGCGGCCGAGGATCTCGACGATCCGCTCGTACTCGTCCTTCTTCAGGCCGAGTTCGGCCCAGGGCAGCGCGACGTCGGGGGTCGCGGCCGCGTGCTCGACCGTGTCCAGAGGCGTCCTGCTCATGCGTTGACCAGCTTCTTGAGGATCGAGGTGAAGAAGGGGAGGCCGTCGGTGCGGCCGGTGCCGATGAGCGGCTCCACGGCGTGCTCCGGGTGCGGCATCAGGCCTACGACGTTTCCGGCCTCGTTGGTGATGCCCGCGATGTCCCGCAGCGAGCCGTTCGGGTTGAAGTCCAGGTAGCGGAAGACGACCCGGCCCTCCGCCTCCAGCATGTCCAGGGTGCGCGCGTCGGCGACGTACCGCCCGTCCATGTTCTTCAGCGGGATGTGGATCTCCTGACCGGCGACGAAGTCGCTGGTGAAGGCGGTGTTGGCGCTCTCCACCCGGAGCTTTTGGTCGCGGCAGATGAAGTGCAGGTGGTCGTTGCCGAGCATCGCTCCGGGCAGCAGATGGGCCTCGGTGAGGATCTGGAAGCCGTTGCAGATGCCGAGGACCGGCAGTCCGGCCTTCGCCTGCTCGATCAGGGGCTCCATGACCGGCGAGAAGCGGGCGATGGCACCGGCGCGCAGATAGTCGCCGTAGGAGAAGCCTCCGCACAGCACCACGGCGTCGACCTGCTTGAGGTCCTTGTCCTTGTGCCACAGGGCGACGGGTTCGGCGCCGGCGATACGGATCGCGCGCTGCGTGTCCCGGTCGTCGAGGCTGCCCGGGAAAGTGACGACGCCAATACGAGCGGTCACTTCACGGCCTCCGCGGCGTGCGCCTCGTTGTTGTCCACCCTGACAGAGAAGTCCTCGATCACGGTGTTGGCAAGGAAGGATTCCGCGAGCTGGTGGATGCGGGTGAGCGCGGCCTCGTCGACCGGGCCGTCCACTTCCAGTTCGAATCGCTTTCCCTGACGTACGTCGGAGATGCCGTCGAAACCGAGGCGCGGCAGTGCGCGCTGCACCGCCTGGCCCTGGGGGTCGAGGATCTCCGGCTTGAGCATGACGTCGACTACGACGCGTGCCACTGGCACTCCCGGTGTGTGGTGCTGAGCAGGTTCCTTCAGACTACCCGCACAAAATTTCTACGCGGGTAGAGTTGTAGGAAGCTACGGATCGATGGTCACGGTCAGGCATCGACGGGCTGCGTTCACGAAAAGTTCCAGGAAAGATCCGAGATCCACCCGCGGCAGCTATTGCGTTGGGACACGCGGACAGATTTAGTCGGGCTTCACAATGCTTTGCCGGGCACTGTACAAATGAATTGGCAATAGCCGACACTCGGCATGTCATCGCAGCTGAGCTGGATAGACGGCCGTACGAAGGGACCGATATTCGTGGCGCAGAAGGTCGTGGTCACTCTCTTTGACGACATCGACGGCTCGGAAGCGGCGGAAACGATCGCCTTCGGACTCGACGGCAAGTCGTACGAGATCGACCTGAATGAAGCCAATGCCAAGAAACTGCGTAAGGCGCTCGCGCCGTACGTGGAGGCCGGCCGCAAGCGGTCGAAGTCGGGCAAGGCCTACCGGCAGACGGAGGTCGCCCCCGACCCGGCGGCCGTACGGGCCTGGGCGCAGGCCAACAAGATGGACGTTCCCGCACGGGGCCGCATCCCGAAGAAGGTCTACGAGGCGTTCGCCGCGGCCCAGTGAGCCTCGGTCGACGGTCGCTCACGCGCCCCTCGGAGCAACCGACTTGCACAGCACCCCAGGTGATCAGCTAGAGTCTGGAGCACGCCGAGGGGCGGGGCCGGAAAAGCCCAGCTCACGGAGTCATGCGGGTGTAGTTCAGTAGTAGAACATCCCCCTTCCAGGGGGAAGGCGCAGTGTGCGATTCCTGTCACCCGCTCCAGCATCGCCGTACCGACCACTCTTGTGGATCAGGTAGGCTGGTGCTCGCACCGGTCAGTGAAAGCTGATCGGGAGCAATGCGGACGTAGCTCAGTTGGTAGAGCGCAACCTTGCCAAGGTTGAGGTCGCGAGTTCGAGCCTCGTCGTCCGCTCCATTGTGAAAGGCCCCGGTCGACGACCGGGGCCTTTGACGTGTTCCGTGTTCCCGTGTTCCCCATCTGCCGCAGTTACCCGATGCCTTCTGACATTTGTCATGTGCAGTGATGACATCACGCACTGCTCCCGGGTTTTCGCCGCCGGGATGCTGAAGCCATGAACACGAACGAACACGAGCACGTGATCGAGGTCACCGACCTGAGGCGTGTCTACGGGGGCGGGTTCGAGGCGGTGCGTGGGATCACGTTCCACGTGAAACATGCCGAGGTCTTCGCGCTGCTGGGCACCAACGGGGCGGGCAAGACCTCGACCGTCGAACTGCTGGAGGGCCTCGCGGCACCGGCCGGGGGCCGGGTGCGGGTGCTGGGACACGATCCCTACGCCGAGCGGGCCGCCGTACGGCCACGGACCGGGGTGATGTTGCAGGAGGGCGGCTTTCCTTCGGAGCTGACCGTCGGGGAGACCGTCCGGATGTGGGCGGGCTGTACGAGCGGGGCGCGGCCCACGGACGAGGCTCTGGAGCTGGTCGGGCTCGGCAAGCGGTCCGGCGTACGGGTGAAGCAGCTGTCCGGGGGTGAACGGCGACGGCTGATCTGGCGCTCGCGCTGCTCGGCAGGCCCGAGGTGCTGTTCCTGGACGAGCCGACGACCGGGCTGGACGCCGAAGGGCGGCGGGACACCTGGGAGCTGGTCCGGCGGCTGCGGGACACCGGTACGACGGTGCTGCTGACCACGCACTACCTGGAAGAGGCCGAGGGCCTGGCCGACCGGCTGGCGATCCTGCACGAGGGACGGATCGCGGCGGCCGGGACACCCGCCGAGGTGACGGCGTCCCAGCCGGCCCGGATCTCCTTCGAGCTGCCCGAGAGCTACTTCCTCGGGGATCTGCCCTCCTTGGGTGAGCTGGGGGTCGTCGAGCACGAGGAGGACGGCCGGGTCGTACGGCTGCGGACGCACGAGGTGCAGCGGACGGCCACCGAGCTGCTGGTGTGGGCCCGGGATGCCGGGGTCGAACTGCGCAGGCTCGATGTGCGGTCGGCCTCGCTGGAGGAGGCGTTCCTGCAGATCGCGGGGCGGATGTCGGCTGATCGGAACGAGGAGGTGGCAGCCGTATGACCACGGTCACCGGACGGATGAACGCCCTCGCGCGGGCGGAGCTGACCCTGCTGGGGCGCAGCCGGGCGACCCTCGTCACCGCGGTGCTCATCCCGCTCCTGCTGCCGCTGAGTGTGCGGTCCGCGATCGACGGGATGGATCTGGCGGAGGCCGGGCTCACGGTCGGGACCGTGCTGCTGCCCGCCGCGATCGGGTTCTCGCTGCTCTTCGCGGTGTACGCGGCGCTCACCAGTGTGTATGTGGTGCGGCGCGAGGAGCTGGTGCTGAAGCGGTTGCGTACCGGTGAGCTGCGGGACGGAGAGATCCTCGTCGGGGCCGCGCTGCCGGCCTCCGGCATCGGGCTGGTGCAGTGCGTGCTGCTCGCGGCCGGCTGCACGGTCCTGATGGACCTCGGGGCGCCGCCCGCTCCGCTTCTCGCCGTGGCGGGTGTGCTGTTGGGACTCGTGCTGTGCGGGGCGCTGGCGGCGGTCACGGCCGCGTTCACGAGGACCGCGGAGAGCGCCCAGGTGACCAGCCTGCCGATGATGTTCGTGTCCATGCTCGGCTCGGGCGTCGCCGTCCCGCTGGAAGTGCTGCCCGACCGGCTGGCCTCGGTGTGCGAGCTGCTGCCGCTGACGCCCGCCATCACGCTGGTGCGCGGTGCGTGGACCGGCGATCTGCCGGCCTCCGAGGCGCTGGGCGCCCTGGCGGTCGCGCTGGCCTGGATTGTCGCCGCCGTGTTTGCTGTACGGCGGTGGTTCCGGTGGGAGCCGCGGCGCTGACGGAGGGGAGCCGCGGCGCTGACGGAGGGGAGCCGCGGCGCTGACGGAGGGGAGCCGCGGCGCTGACGGAGGGGAGTGGCGGCGCTGACGGAGGGGAGTGGCGGCAGGTGACCAGGCCGGGGCAGTGGTGGCGGAGGAAGAGCACGCCGGCGAAGGTGGAGACGTACACGCGGTGGTCGTTCCACTTCTTCGCACTGATCGAGGTCGGGGTGTTCGGTCTCCCGCTCCTCGGCCAGGGGCGGCTGCCGCACGCGGTCTGGCTGTTCCTGCTGGTGTGCGGGCACGCCCTGTTCGCCGCGCTGGTCGGTTCCCGGGCGCTGGACTGGACGCGCGGCCTGCGCCCGCAGCCCCTGCGGCTGATGTGGGCGCTCGGAGCGGTCAGCGCGCTGGTCGCGGGCACCCTGCTCGTGCTCGTCGACCGTGGAGTGGGCGGCGATGACACCGCGACCGTGCTGGGCACGCTGTTCGCCGGTCTGCTGGGCTTCGGCGGCGGGTCGATCACGCTCGGCATCCGCAGCCGGCGCCGGGTGCTGGGGCTGGTGCTCGGCTTCTCGGCGGGCACCGGCCTGGTGGTCTTCGCGCTGGGCGGCCCCGCAGTGGTGGCGGTGGCCATGGCGCTGACGGCGCTGGTCGCCATGGGCTTCTTCGCCTTCACCTCCGTCTTCTCCGTCTGGCTGCTCAACGCCGTCTACGAACTCGACGCCGCCCGCGAGACCCGGGCCCGGCTCGCCGTCGCGGAGGAGCGGCTGCGCTTCGGGCGGGACATGCACGACGTGATGGGGCGCAACCTCGCCGTGATCGCGCTGAAGAGCGAGCTGGCCGTGCAGTTGGCGCGGCGCGGGCGGGCCGAGGCCGTGGACCAGATGATCGAGGTGCAGCGGATCGCGCAGGAGTCGCAGCGGGAGGTACGGGATGTCGTACGGGGATACCGGGAGGCCGACCTCGGCGCCGAACTCGCCGGTGCGCAGGGCGTGCTGACGGCGGCCGGGATCGCCTGCGAGGTGTCCGGGGAGGGCGCGGCCGCCGGGCTGCCGGGTGAGGTGCAGTCGGCGTTGGGCTGGGTGGTGCGGGAGGCCACCACCAATGTGCTGCGGCACGGGGATGCCGGGCTGTGCGTGGTGGGACTGCGGATGACTGAGGGGCGGGTGGTGTTGACGGTGGAGAACAACGGGGGCTTGACGATGGAGAACAAGATGGAGAACAACGGGGCTTCCGAGGCCAATGGCAACGGCCCTTCCGGGGCCACTGGTTCGGGAGGGGGGTCCGGACTTGCCGGGCTGCGGGAGCGGTTGGCCGCCGTGGAGGGGACGTTGGAGGCCGGGCCGGTCGGGGACGGTGTGTTCCGGGTGGTGGCGGAGGTGCCGTTGACGTCCGTCGTGCATGAGGTGGCCCGGTGACCGTGCGCGTGCTGCTCGCCGACGACGAGCATCTGATCCGGGGTGCGCTGGCCGCGCTGCTGTCGCTGGAGGACGACCTCATGGTGGTCGCCGAGGCGGCGAGCGGGCCGGAGGCGCTGGCGATGGCCCGGGCCCATGAACCCGATGTGGCCGTGCTGGATCTCCAGATGCCCGGCGCGGACGGTGTGAAGGTCGCCACATCGCTACGGGCCGAACTGCCCGGCTGCCAGGTGCTGATCGTCACCAGCCACGGCCGTCCGGGGCATCTGAAGCGGGCGCTGGCTGCGGGTGTGCGGGGGTTCGTGCCGAAGACGGTCAGCGCGCAGCGGCTCGCGGAGATCATCCGCACCGTCCATGCGGGGAACCGGTACGTCGACCCGGAGTTGGCCGCCGACGCCATCTCCGCCGGGGACTCGCCGCTCACCGCGCGGGAGGCCGAGGTGCTGGAGCTGGCCGCCGACGGGGCGCCCGTCGCCGAGATCGCCGAGCGGGCCGCGCTGTCGCAGGGGACCGTGCGGAACTACCTGTCGTCGGCCGTGTCGAAGCTCGGGGTGGAGAACCGGCATGCGGCTGTGCGTCTCGCTCGCGAGCGAGGTTGGGTATAGTTGCTGTCGCGCCCCGGCGCACTGCGGACGTAGCTCAGTTGGTAGAGCGCAACCTTGCCAAGGTTGAGGTCGCGAGTTCGAGCCTCGTCGTCCGCTCCAGCCAACCCCCCGGTTTCGACCGGGGGGTTTCTTCATGCCCTAGCTCCAGCTGGTGCCCGTCAGGCGCTCGTACGCCTCCACGTACTTGGCGCGGGTGGCGTCCACGACCTGCGGCGGCAGCGCGGGCGGGGGCTGCTCGCTGCGGCGGTCCCAGCCGGACTCGGGCGAGGTCAGCCAGTCACGGACGTACTGCTTGTCGTACGACGGCTGCGCACGGCCCGGCTGCCACTGGTCGGCCGGCCAGAAGCGGGAGGAGTCGGGGGTGAGGACCTCGTCGGCGAGGACCAGGGTGTCACCGTCGAAGCCGAACTCGAACTTCGTGTCCGCCAGGATGATCCCCCGGTCGCGGGCGATGTCGCGGGCGCGGGAGTAGACGGCGAGGGTGGCCTGGCGCAGCTCGGCGGCGGTGTCGGCGCCGACCTGGCGGGCGACCTCCTCGTAGGAGACGTTCTCGTCGTGCTCGCCGACCTCGGCCTTGGTGGCCGGGGTGAAGATCGGGGCAGGGAGCTCGGAGCCGTCGACGAGGCCTTCGGGGAGGGCGAGGCCGCAGACCGTACGGGAGTCGTTGTACTCGACCAGGCCGGAACCGGTGAGGTAGCCGCGGGCCACGCACTCCACGGGCACCATGCGAAGCGACTTGCAGACCAGGGTGCGGCCCGCCCAGTCGGCGGGGGCGTTGTCCGGGAGGTCGGTGCTCAGGACGTGGCTGGGGACCAGGTCGGCGAGCTGGTCGAACCACCACAGGGAGAGCTGGGTGAGGACGCGGCCCTTGTCGGGGATCTCGGTCGGCAGCACCCAGTCGTAGGCGGAAATACGGTCGCTGGCGACCATCACGAGGTCGCCCGCCTCGTTCTGGTACAGCTCGCGCACCTTGCCGGTGTGCAGATGCACCAGGCCCGGAACCTCGGTCGGCTCGGGCTTTTCGACGAATCCGGACACGGTTCCTCCCCGTGGTTCTGTCCAACAGCCCCGATTCTCCCTCACTCGGGGTTGATCAAGGACGTCGGGTCAGTCGCGTTTGCAGATGCGGTCGAGGAGGTTGGCCGTGGCGCGTTGGATCACCGGGTTGACGTGGCCGGGGTGGTCCAGGGCCGGGGACCAGGCGAACGTTCCTGCCGCGAAGACCAGGGCGCCGGAGGGGGCGCGGTAGAGGGATGTCTCCTGGTGCCGGCGGATGCCCTCGCTGTCGGTGTACGGGGAGTGGGCGAGCAGGATGCGCTCGTCGTGGTCGGGGAGCGGGGTGCGCGGGAAGTACCGGTCGGCCTCGCCCGCGACGAGGCCCGCAATCTCGTCGCCCTCGTGCGCGCCGGTGGCCTCCCAGAGCCAGTGACCTGCGTTGCGGACGATCAGCGGATGCGGCTCGGGGACCCGGCCGGCGTACTGGATGCCGATCAGCTGCTGCTCCGGGCGGTCGATCTCCCGCCACAGCACCGGCTTGCCCGGACCCTTGCGCTTGCGGCAGGTCAGAAGGCGGTCCGGGGTGCCGGACGGGGACGGGCCCAACTCCACCTGCCAGTACATGGAGTTGGAGGAGAGGAAGACGAGGGATGTGCCGTTCTCGCGGGCCAGCTCGACCGTGCGCCGCATGTTCGCCGACCAGTACTCGTCGTGGCCCGGGAAGACCAGGCCCCGGTAGCGGGTGGGGTCGACGCGGCCGGCGTGCAGGTCGCGGGCGTCGGCGTAGGCGAGGTCGTAGCCGTAGCGCTCGGCCCAGCGGATGAAGTCGTAGGCGTGGCCCACGTGCAGGGGCAGGCCCGCGCCCGCGTACGGCCGGTCGAAGGAGACCGTCGTCGCGGCGTCGGCCTCGCCGAGCAACCGGCCGTTGTCGTCCCAGGCGTGGTAGAGGCTCGCGCCGGTGCGGCCGTCCTCGGGATAGAGGTTGTACGCCTGCCAGGTGACGTCCGGGAGTAACAGCAGCAGGTCGGCCGGGTGGTCGTCGCGGACCGTGAACGGGACGTGGGAGCGGTAGCCGTCGGCGGTGGTGAGGACGGCGACGTACGCGCCGACGGTCCAGTACGACGGGATCTGCAGGCGCCAGGACAGCCACCAGTGGTGGCAGGAGACCGTACGGTCGGCGGTGAGCGGTGGGGGCTGGACGATGCCGGAGAGGCGGGGGCTGGTGGTGATCTTGGCTGCGCCGTCGCCGCCGTAGTGGCCGATGCGGTAGATGTCGACGGCGAATTCCTGGGGCGGGTCGACGGTGACATGGAAGTCGACGGCCTCGCCGGGGGTGACCGCGCCGGTGGAGACGAAGCCCTTGATCTGGCGGTGTACGTCGTCGGCGGCTCGGGGGCCGCCGGAGCGGGGGGCGGGGACGCGGGGGGTGGCGGTGCCCTGGGTCTGCGTCTGCTGGGCGCCGGAGGTGTGCGGCTGCTGGGCGCCGGGGGCCGGGTCCAGGTACCAGGGGACCACCTTTCCGGTGTCGTCGAAGTACGTCTCGCTGCCGCGCAGCCAGGGGAGCGGGCCCTGGCCGAAGGGATCCGTCACGGCGTGTGCCAGGGCTCCCGAATCCCAGCGGCGAATCTTCTCCGACCCCATGGTCGTTTCCCCTCCCTCGGCGCCGTTTTGTTGTGCTGCTCGCTGTCGTGGTCGGTCGTGGTCGGTGTCGGTCGTGGTCGGTGTCGGTCGTGGTCTGTCGTGGGTCTGTCGTGGGTCTGTCGTGGGTCGCTCGTTGAGCGGCGGGTGCGCTGTGCCGTTCTGCCGTTCGTATGACTGTCTTATGTCGAGCGCGATTGCCACGTGCGTGTTCAGTACCCAGCACATCACATTCCGCACGGACTCCGTCACGGTTCGTTTCGAATTGACCCAAAGCGGAAGCAGAGGCTCCGGACGGAGCCTGGTGGGTGGGGCCCGGGGGGGTGGGGCCGGGGGGTGGGGCCGGGGGTGGTGAGGTCCCGGGATGAGCGGCCGAAGGGCTCAGACGAGTCGTACGGGCTTCTCCGGGCGTATCCCGACCTCGGCCAGCCAGGCTCTCAGCGGGGCCGGGTCACCGTCCTCTATGAGGCTCAGGACTCTGGGGGTGAGATCGGCCGCGCGTTCGCCCTTGACCAGGAGGGACGGGCCGTCGAGCCAGTCCAGGCCGGGGGCGGCGCCCGCGGTGTCCATCGCGGCGCAGCAGACCATCGCGGTGACGTGGTCGGCGAGCAGTTCGCGAGGGGTGCGCGGGGGTTGGAGCGGGAAGAGGGGGAGGGCGCTGTCGTCCCAGAGGGCGTCCGGGGTGGGGGTGGGCGCGGCCGCTCGGGGTGGGGAGCCGGTGGCCTCCTCGCGGGCGAGTTCCGCGCTGAGGCCTGCGGCGAGGGCGGCGCTGCGGGGGTCGGTGGGTGGGGGGTCTTCTGGGTCTGGGGCGATGTCTGGGGCGATGTCTGTGTCGGGGGCGGGGGCTTGGGCTGAGGCTGGGGCTGGGGCTTTGTATGGGGCCGTGTCTGCGGCTGGGGTTATGCCTGCGCCCGGGGCGGAGCCGACGGCTGGAGCGGTGCCTGCGGCTGGGGCTGCGCCTGAGGCGGTCCCTGCGGCTGGAGCTTCGCCTGCGCCTGAGGCGGTGCCTGCGCCCGGGGCGGAGCCGACGGCTGGAGCGGTGCCTGCGGCTGGGGCTGCGCCTGAGGCGGTGCCTGCGGCTGGAGTTCCGCCTGCCCCCGGGGCGGTCCCTGGGGCTGGAGCTGCTGCTTCTGGGGCTGCGGCCGTGCCGGTCTCGGCGTCGGTGTTGTGGTCCGGGGTCGGGGGCGGCTCCGTGAGGTGGTCCGGAACCCGGGACAGGGTCGGGCCGTGGTCGGTGTCGGTGGTCGGGCCGTGGTCGGTGTCGGTGTTGTGGTCCGGGGTCGGGGGCGCTTCCGTGAGGTGGTCCAGGACTCGGGCCAGGGTCGGGCCGTGGTCGGTGTCGCGGGTCGTGCGGCGTACGCCGAGGGTGTCCAGGACGCGGTGGAGGCGGGCCGCGTCGGTGCGCCACTTGCGGTCGACGACCTCGTCCGGGTACTCCTGCCAGTTCACTGGCGACCAGTCGGGGCCGGACTCCGCCGGGCCTCCGTGGAAGAGGCGGGCGGCGAGCAGGGAGGCGGCCTCGTCGACCAGGCCGGGCTCTTCGAGCAGGTCACAGGCGGGACGCTCGCCAAGGCGGGAGGCGAAGCCCTCGGCCAGGCGGTCGCGCCGGGACAGCTCGGTGAGGGCCGCGACGACGCCCGCGTCCAGCCGGGACGGCCAGCGGCCCATCCGCCAGGCGGGCAGCGCGACCCGGGTGAGCAGGCGGTCCCAGCCGGCGTACGCCAGCCCGACCTGTTCCTGCGCGACGATCCGCAGCCCGTAATCCACAGCCTGTGCACGCTCGGCCGCCGCGGCGGCGACCCCGCGCTCCATCTCGGCGGCGTGCTCCCGGCAGCCGCGCAGCAGCAGGCGGGCCAGCCAGCCGACGCCCGCGCACACCGTGCGGACCACGGGGCGGCGGCCCGGTGCCGAGACGACGGCCACCGCGGCGTCCAGGCCCCGCACGAAGCGCCGGGCGGCGGCTATGTCGGGGTGCGCCGAGGGGCCCGTACCTGCGACGACCGGGGCGAGGACCGCGCGCAGTTCGCCGACGCGCATCCACCACAGGAACGGGGAGCCGATGACGAGGACAGGGCTGGCCGTCGTACGGCGAGGGCCGTGCCGGCGTATGAGCCCCGCCATCTCGTCGGAGTCGTCCGCCGGGGTCGGGGGGCCGTGCGCCGGATGGGTGCGGTCCTCCAGCCAGCTGTCGCAGTCCGGGGTGAGTGCTATGGCGGAGGGGGCGGGAACGTCGAGGCGGTCGGCGAGGTCCCGCACCAGACGGTAGAGGTCGGGGGCCGCTTCCTCGCCGATCGGGACCGTCGGGCTCACCGCCGGGCGGGCCCGTACGAGAAGCAGCGCGAAGCCGCCGGCGGCCAGCAGGGCAAGGAGCGCGAGCGCGCTCACCGCCCAGCGGGCGATGTCCCAGCCCCGGCCGACGAGATGGCCGGTGGAACCGCCCGCCAGCAGGACCACGGCGACAGCCGCGGGCAGCACGGCGACGGCCAGCGCGCGGCTGCGGATCCGCAGCACGGCCAGCGCCCGGGAACGCGCGGTCTGCGTCCCCGCTTCCACACCGATACCGGTCATGTCCTGACCTCACCCCCTCCCGTCCTGGCTGTCCTGGCGTTGCTCACTCCCCCACTGTGGCACCCACCACTGACATCGCAATGCCGGTGGGCCAAGTGCCGGAACGCTTGCGCCGCACCCTAGTTGGGGCCCCGGCCCCCGTCAGCCGGATAGGACATCGGTCACTCGATGGAATGGCTTTGGGGAAAGGTGGATGACGGAAAGCAAGGATCAGGCCCCGGATCCAAGGGGTCCGGGGCCTGTGTCGTGCCAGGTCAGGCAGGTGATCGTCAGTGAGCGCCAGCGATCGTGGTGTGGCCTGGGCGGTGTGGGGGGCCTGGTGCAGGCGGTGTACGGGGTGTCGGGCCGTGTGGGTTATGCGCCCGTCGCCGCCTTCGCCGCGATGTCCGTACGGTGCTGGGAGCCGTCCAGGTGGATGCGGGAGACGGCGCGGTACGCCCGTTCGCGGGCCTCGCCGAGGTCGCCACCCGTCGCGGTGACGGACAGGACGCGGCCGCCCGCGCTGACGACGGTGTCGCCGTCGCGCTTCGTACCGGCGTGCAGGACGTAGGCGTGCGGGGCGTCCAGCTCGGCCACCGCGTCGAGGCCGGTGATCGGGTCGCCCGTGCGGGGGGTGCCGGGGTAGTTGTGCGAGGCGACGACGACGGTGACGGCCGCGTCGTCGCTCCAGCGGAGGGGTTCGAGGTTGGCGAGGTTGCCGGTGGCGGCGGCCATGAGGATGCCGGCGAGGGGGGTCTTCAGGCGGGCCAGCACCACCTGGGTCTCCGGGTCGCCGAACCGGGCGTTGAACTCGATGACCCGTACACCCCGGCCGGTGATCGCCAGACCGGCGTAGAGCAGGCCGGAGAACGGCGTGCCGCGGCGGCGCAGCTCGTCGACGGTCGGCTGGAGGACGCTGTGCAGGACGTCGTCCACGAGCTTCGGGTCGGCCCAGGGCAGCGGGGAGTACGCGCCCATGCCGCCGGTGTTCGGGCCCTCGTCGTTGTCGAGCGCGCGCTTGAAGTCCTGGGCCGGCTGGAGCGGGAGGACGGTCTCGCCGTCGGTCACGGCGAAGAGGGAGACCTCGGGACCGTCGAGGTACTCCTCGATGACGACGCGGTCGCAGGCGCGGGCGTGCGCCTTCGCGGCGTCGAGGTCGGCGGTGACGACGACGCCCTTGCCCGCGGCGAGGCCGTCGTCCTTGACGACGTAGGGCGGGCCGAAGGCGTCGAGCGCCTCGTCGACCTCCGCTTCCGTCGTGCAGACGTACGAGCGGGCGGTCGGGACCGCGGCCGCGGCCATGACGTCCTTGGCGAAGGCCTTGGATCCCTCCAGCCGCGCGGCCTCCTTGGAGGGGCCGAACACGGCGATGCCCGCCTCGCGCACAGCGTCGGCGACCCCGGCGACCAGCGGGGCCTCCGGGCCTACGACCACCAGGTCGGCGCCGAGCTGTGCGGCCAGCGCGGACACCGCCGCGCCGTCCAGGGCGTCGACGGGGTACAGCTCGGCGACCTCGGCGATGCCGGCGTTGCCGGGGGCGCAGTGCAGCGCGGTGACGGCGGGGTCGAGGGACAGGGAGCGGCACAGGGCGTGTTCGCGGGCGCCGGTACCGATGACGAGGACCTTCACGGGGTCAGCCTAGCGGGAGCGGGTGGGGGTGGTTTGTGGGGGATGCCGAAGGGGTGGGGGGCGGGGGGTTGTGGGTTTCTCCGAAAGGGGCTCGGAAACAGGGGCTCGCCAAAGGGGCCCCGGAAAGGCGGGTGGAGCCATGCCTGAGTGGTGCGTTGCCGCGGCCCTCGGCGTCAGGCGTCGTCAGGCGTCAGTCGTGGTCAGGCGTCAGGCGTGGTCAGGCGTCAGGCGTCAGGCGTCAGGCGTCAGGCGTCAGGCGTCAGGCGTCAGGCGTCAGGCGTCAGGCGTCAGGCGTCAGGCGTCAGGCGTCAGTCATCGTCAGGCGTCAGTCATCGTCAGACGTCAGTCATCGTCAGACGTTGTCAGTCGTTCGAGAACTCTTCCATCACGGTCGCCCCCAGCTCGCGCACGATCAGCTCCTGGCCGGAGAGGGCCGACTCGTCGAGGTCGGGGTCGTCGTCCTCGGGGATGTCGTCCTCGATGGAGACGGGAGGCGGCTCCGGCGCGGAGGGCGGCGCAGGGGTGGGGGCAGGTGTCGCTGCCGGGGCCGGTACGGCGGTGGGCTGGGCAGGGGCGGCCGACGTGGGCTGCGTCGGCGCCGAGCGCTGGGCGGTCGCAGTCCCGCCGCCGGCGCCTCCCGGCGTACCGCCGCCGTAACCGCTCGCGGTGCCGCCACCGCTGTAACCGCTGGTGGCACCGCCGCCACCGCCGCCGTAACCACCAGGGGTCCCGGCGCCGCCGTAACCGCCCCCGCCGCTGTTGCCCGGCGCGGGCGGAGCCGAGCCGCCGCCCGAGGGGTCGACGACGGCCTCGATCTTCCACTGGACGTTGAACTGCTCGGCCAGTGCCTGCCGCAGTACGTCCTCGCTGCCGCTGCTCGCGAAGTTGTCGCGGGCGCCTGCGTTGACGAAGCCGAGTTGGAGGGTGGTGCCGTCGAAGCCTGTGACCTGGGCGTTCTGGCTGAGGAGGATCCAGGTGAAGCGGCGGCGGTTCTTCACCGCTTCGAGGATGTTCGGCCAGAGGGAGCGGGGGTCGAGGCCGCCGGTCGGGGGCGGTGAGGCCGCCAGGGCCGACGCGGGGGCTGGTGTGGGTGTGGGTGCCGGTGTCGGGGGCGGTGATGGTGCGGACGGGCTGGGGGCCGTCTGGGGGCGGCCGCCGCCGCCCGGAGGTGCGGCCGTGGGCCAGCCGCCGGGGCGTCGGCCGACGCCTCCGGAACCGGCGGGGGTCGCGGTGGGCCAGGCGCCGGGAGTGGCGACCGGACCGGGGGCCGGTGCTGCCGGTGGCGTGGGCGCGGGGGCTGCGGGCGGCTGCTGGGCGGGCTCGCCCGTGCCGGGGGGCGTAGGAGCACCTGGGGCGCCAGGACGTACGTCGCCCCGCTGATCCCCGGGCGCGACGGGCGCACCCTGCCCGGCGGGCGCACCCTGCCCGGCGGGCGCACCGGCTACGGCACCTCCCGCCGCCTCCGAGGTGCCTGCGGCACCGCCGGAAGCGCGCACGGCAGCCCGAGCCGCGGCGGCCCCGCCCCCCGGCGGAACGGCAGCACCCGCACCGGCACCCGCATGCGCGCTCCCATGCGCGTCGGGCCCGGGGACGTACCCCATGGCGGGCGCTCCGGCGCCCGTGGAGAAGTTCACCCCGCGTTCCAGCCGATCGAGCCGGGCCATCACGGACCGCTCGTCCCCGTACGCGGCCGGGAGCAGCACGCGCGCGCAGATCAGCTCCAGCTGAAGGCGCGGGGAGGTGGCGCCGCGCATCTCGGTCAGGCCCTCGTTGACGAGGTCGGCTGCGCGGCTCAGCTCGGCGGGGCCGAAGGTGCCGGCCTGGGCCTGCATCCGCTCCAGCACGTCGGCCGGGGCGTCGATGAGGCCCTTTTCCAGGGCGTCCGGAACGGCGGCGATGATCACCAGGTCCCGCAACCGCTCCAGCAGGTCGGCGACGAAGCGCCGCGGGTCGTTCCCGCCCTCGATCACGCGGTCCACGACCTCGAAGGCGGCGGCCCCGTCCCCTGTGGCGAAGGCCTCGACGACGGAATCGAGCAGCGAGCCGTCCGTGTAGCCCAGCAGGGACGTGGCCATGGCGTATGTCACACCGTCCGCCCCGGCGCCCGCGAGCAGCTGGTCCATGACGGACATGGAGTCACGCACGGACCCGGCACCGGCCCGCACGACGAGCGGCAGTACGCCGTCCTCGACGGGGATGTTCTCCTTCTGGCACACCTCGGCGAGGTAGTCCCGAAGCGTCCCGGGCGGCACCAGACGGAACGGGTAGTGATGCGTACGCGACCGGATCGTCCCGATGACCTTCTCGGGCTCGGTGGTGGCGAAGATGAACTTCAGATGCTCCGGCGGCTCCTCGACGACCTTGAGGAGCGCGTTGAAACCGGCCGACGTGACCATGTGGGCCTCGTCGATGATGTAGATCTTGTACCGGCTGCTCGCAGGCCCGAAGAAGGCCTTTTCCCGCAGCTCACGGGCGTCGTCCACACCGCCGTGCGAGGCCGCGTCGATCTCGATGACGTCGATCGAACCCGGCCCGTTGCGCGCGAGGTCCCGGCACGACTGGCACTCCCCGCACGGGGTGGGCGTCGGCCCCTGCTCGCAGTTCAGACACCTGGCGAGAATCCGCGCGCTGGTGGTCTTGCCGCATCCGCGCGGACCGCTGAACAGGTACGCGTGATTGACCCGGTTGTTCCGCAGCGCCTGCTGCAGCGGGTCAGTGACATGCTCCTGCCCGATGACCTCGGCGAACGACTCCGGGCGATAGCGGCGGTACAGCGCGAGAGACGACACGCATACGAGGTTATAGGCGCCCACTGACAACGAGCCCCGCCCCAGAAACCCCGCCCCAGCACCGAGGCGAACCCGGCCCCCAACGCAAGCGCCCCCCACGCACCCGCCAGAGCCGACCTACCCTTGCTGCCTTCCGGCCCTGGGGGAGTTCAGTCAGATAGCGCCGCGTGAGGGGCTGCGCCAAGGCTACCTGATGTCGGGGGCGGGGAACGAGTTCGCGAGCACTCCTCTCGGTCATGTAATGTTTCCGGCGGAGGATTCGCCTAGAGGCCTAGGGCGCACGCTTGGAAAGCGTGTTGGGGGCAACCCCTCACGAGTTCGAATCTCGTATCCTCCGCAGCCGCCTGAACAGGCGAAACGAGGGGCCCCGCTGATCTTCAGCGGGGCCCCTCGTTGTTGTCCTCAGCCGTCGTTGTCCTGGTTTTTGTCCACAGGGGGCGTTTCCGGGGGTCCCCAGATGGCATCGGCGATCTTCCGGGCCACGTCCTTGAGCATGGCGTCCGGCACATGGAGGTACCGCGCGCGCATGCTCGCGGAGGTGCCCGGTTCCCACCCCATGATCTGATCAATGACGCGGTCCGGGACTCCGAGCAGCATGAGCACGGTGGCGGCCGTGTGCCGGGCGTCGTGCAGCCGGCCATCCCGAACCCCTGCGTCTTCCAGCAGCCGCTTCCAGTCGTGATAGTCCGTGTTCGGGCTCAGCGGGCCACCCAGCATCTTGGTGAATACGTAGTCCGACTCGACCCACAGGTCACCGGCCGCCTTGCGCTCCCGCTCTTGTTCCTCGGCATGAGCCCGGAGCATGGCCACCAGCGGACCGGGCAGGGGCACGGCACGGCGGCCCGCTCGGGACTTGGTGTTCTTGGTCTCGCGCCGGATCTGCACCTTGTCCGGGCAGTACCCCGCCTTCGCCCGGCCGCACGGTGAAGCTTCCGGGCACCCGTGCTTGTACCTGGGCCGCAGACGGTTGCGGCGCAATTTCAGGTACTCGTTGTCCAGGTCGACATCAGACCAGCGCAGTCCGAGCGTCTCGCCCTGCCTCAGTCCGAGCGCAAGCGCCAGCATCCAACGGGCACTGTTCCGGCGCTTGTTGGCTTCGAGCAACAGGCGCTGAACCTCTTCCACGGAGTAGGGCTCTACCTCTGCTTCGTCCTCTTCCACCCGTGGCGGCTTGGCCAACGCGGCAGCATTCTTCGCCGCGTAGCCGCGCCGCACGGCCTCCCCGAGGGCGGTACGGGCGGTGCGGTGGGTCTGGTGAGCCGTACCGGCCTTGCGCTCCCCGTTCGCCTGCATACGGCGGTACAGGCTTTCCAGGTGTTCGGGCTGCAAGCGGTCAAGGCGGTGCTTGCCGACACCAGGAACGAGGTGCACGCGAACGGCGACCTCGTAGCCGTCGTACGTGTTCTCGCTGACGGTCGGCTTGGCGATGTTCTCGACCCAGTGCCATAGCCACTTCTCAACCGTCCACGGCTTTCCGGGCTGTTGCGTCGAACCTTGGTCGCGCTGCTTCTCCAGCTCCTTGACGGCCTCAACAAGCTTCTGGCGCGTCTGGCGCGTCAGGTGTCGGCGGTACGGGGTCCCGTCGTCCTTGTAGCCCATCGGGACGCGGGCGTGCCAACGGCCGTCCTTCCCGAAGTAGATGGCGGATTCGCCGTTGGCGCGGCGGGTGCGCTTTTTCTCTTCTGCCACAGGCAGGCTCCTGTTTCTTGGTGTCGGGATTGGAGACCGGGGCGGCGGGTTGTCCTGTCCGGGAGCCGCCGCCCCGGGCGCCGTCAAGCGGCGTGGTGGGCGGTGCGGAGTCGGGCGACGTACGCGGCCGGCGCGTCGGCGGGGACGCGGCGGAGACGGCCGACGGGTACGGACTCCAGCTCTCCGGAGCGGATGAGCCCGTAGCACGTGGTCCGGCCGATGCGGAGTCGGCGGGCGGCCTCTTCGACGGTGAGGAGAACCAACGTCGGGTCGTCGTCGGTGAGCGTCGTCGGGGTTCCGTGGTCGTTCAAGGCTTGCTCCTCGTGAGGGTGTGAGTTCGCGGGGAGAAGCCGCCGCACAAACCGCGATATCCGCAGAAAGCCCGGTCCCGGCCGATGACCTGCGGTGATGCGCGGTGCGGGCGGCGGCGGGGCGTGGTCGCAGAAACCCGCGATATTCCGCGAAAATCAGCGGGACCCGGCGGGCAGCGCCGGCCGGTGGCCCACGTCAGGGGTTTGTGCGGAATATGGCGGGATTGCGCGGCGGGACCCTGCCGGACGGTGGGCAGTGGTCCCGCCGCTGGTCAGCGGCCATGCCGGGGGTTTATTGCGGTTTTGCGGTTTGTGCGGGCGGGGTTGTGAGCGTCGGTGTGCTCACCGGCCGAAGCGCCGTACCTGTGGGTGCACCAACAGGCGGGGCGCGGGGGGCCTGCCTCGCCGGCCGGTGCGCTCCGGCTGGTAGGTCCGCACGTATCCGTGGTCTTCCAGCAGGGCGAGGGCAGGTTCGAGGTCGGCGACCGTGGGCACTTCCGCGCGGGACATGGCGGTGAACAGGTCCCGGCGGCTGACGTCCTCCCATTCGTTGTCCCTCAGCGCTTCAAGCGCGCTGCGGGCGCGGCTAAGCACGGGATCGGCGCCCATGGCGTCGAACACGGCGAGGGCATGGGCGGTGTAGTACTCCCCCAGCTCGATGGCCGCGTTCATGGTGGCCTCGGGGACCGGACGGGCGTAGCCGTCGCCCAGGTGCTCGGCGAGGTGCAGTAGCGCGGCCATGCGCGCGGTCGCTCCGGCCAGCTTTCCAGCCCAGTTGGAGATGTGGCCCAGCTTGCCGCCGCGCGCCTTGAGCATCGGTTCGACCCGTTCCTGATAGGCGATCAGCGCCACGTCCGCTTCCGGCGTGAGCTGGATGACGGCCGGGTCCGTCCACTCCGCGAGGGACAGCGTCAGGCCGACGACGTTGGACGCGTACTTGGCGGCCGTCCCCTCGGGGATCGGGTCAGTGATGATCTTCCGCTCACCGACCCGTGAGACAGGCAGGGAGTACAGGAAGCGGGCCAGCAACCCGCGTCCGTCGAACCCCTTCACCTTGCCGATGTCCCGCAACACGTCCGGCTGCACGGCGAGGCCGATAGTCAGGGCGGGGGCGTCGATGTACTCGCGGCGGGTCTGCCGGTTGACCCTCAGCCGGTCCCCGGCATGCCCCTTGAGGAACACCTCCATGTTCGGGGCGCCGGAGTACCGCCCCGCGATGATGTCGAAGATCCCGCCCTCGGCACTCATCACCGACAGCCGGCCGCCCTGTTCCGCCATGAGCGAGGTGACCGTCTCGGGGGTGGAGTCGTCGGCGAGCAGCACTGGTTCGGCGGGGACGGTGAGCGTGTCGGCGGTCTGTGCGAGGCCGACGGCGATGGCCACCATCTCATCGCGCTTGTCCGGGTCGGCGGACGCGGCTTTGGCGGCGGCCTTGTCGGCCGCTTCCTTGGCCAGACGGGCGGTCAGCTCCGCCTCGACGATGACCGGCTTCATGGCCGTCTTGAGCTGCTTCTCCGCCTCGTACAGCGGGTTGGTCAGCAGCGCGAACACGGCGGACTTGCGGTTGGCGGGCGGGAGCGCCACCACGGTGTAGAGGTTGGTGGGCTCGCGCCAGTTGCCCCGGACGTGGACGACGGACCGGCCGCCGGCCGCCGTAGCGAGCACGGCGAGGGCGATGGATCCGGCGAGGTCCGCCGGGGTCTGCGTCTCCTCCGCGACGGCCGTCACGAACTCCCGCAACCAGGTGGGGAAGACGCGGGCGGGGAACGGCGGACGCTCGCGCCGGCCGGTGAGGGGAATGGGGTCCTCCCACACCTCCGGCGCCGTCTCGCCCTCGCCGGGCGGTGCTTCGAGGGTGGACAGTCCGGCCCACAGGTCGGGGTTGTCCACATGCTGTGTGGTCATGAGGCTGTCCTCCCTCCGGGGGTGGTCGACAGCGGGTCAGGGCCAAGAGCAGAACGGACGCCCTGACGGGCGGCGACCCTTCGGGCGCCTACGGCCGCCCGCGGCGAGGGCTGTACGGCGCACTGCAGGCTGTTCATGGCGTTACAGGATGGTTTATTCATGCCGCCAGCTCTCCGGCCGTCTCAAGGCCGTTGATGACCGCGCGGCGGGCGTAGGTCTCGGGGACGCCGACCGAGACGGCGGCGGCCACGATCTCTTCCGCGATGGCGTCCAGTCCGCACGGTCCGGGGCACTGCGCGTGCTGGGCAGCGAGGAACTGGGCCACCCCGAACGTCTGTGATCCGGCGCCGGATTCGGTGCGGGCGCGTACGAGGGCGAGGCCGCGTTCGAGGCCGGTGCGTACGTAGCGTTCGGTGTGGCGGCACCCGGTGGCCACGGAGCGGTTCCAGGTGGCGCGCGCGGAGACGGAAGACACCACCCGCCCCGCCGCCGGGGTGGTGTCTTCCCTCACGGCCAGGCCGCGGACGGCCGACGGCAGCGCCGTCATGCGCCCGGTGCCGGATCCAAGCCACCGGGCGTAGTTCATCAGCGACTTGATGTCGACACCGGGCCGGACCCCGTTGGACGACCGCATGGCGCCCCGGTAGATCCAGTGCTCACCCCGGGTCGTCGGCACGGTCCGGGTCGCGGGCAGGGTCTCACGGGCCCACGCCACGGCCGCCGGGGTGTCGAGATCCACCACGGTAAGCCCGGCCCCGCCGGGGTGGTAGGCGACGGCCACGGCGTGCCGCCATGCCGCCGTCCACTCCGGGGAGGTGATGACGCTCGGGTCGGTGGTTGCCGCCGCCCACGCGTGGCAGGGGGCGAGGCATCGGCAGGTTCCCGCGCGCTTCATGTTCGGCCGTCCGCCGCACGCGTTGTCCGCGCACGCGCGGCAGTTGCCGAACGGCACCTTGCCGTGCCGTAGGGGCAGGACCGGGACTCCGGCTGTGGCCAGGGTCAGGGCGGTGCGCAGGTGACTCCCGTCCGGGAGGTTCCCGGCGAGGAGGAGCCGGGTCTTGCCGTCAGGTGCCATGCTGTAGGTCTCCTGTTCTGCTTGGTCGGGATAGGGAGACCGAGGGCGGCGGGTTGTCCTTGTCCGGGAGCCGCCGCCCTCGGGCGTAGCTAGTGGTTCTTGGCCCAGTGGGCGTATTCCTGGCGGACGTAGCCGCGCGGGTCGGCGGCGGTGGCCGGGTGCTCCGGCCAGTACGAGGCGCCGTGGTAGTCGCCCTCGCCGTCCCTGTCGTGCGCGATGAGCCGGCGGGCCGCTTCCGTGGCCACCTCGGCGGCGTCGCCGCTCAAGCCGTCTTCCTCGTCGCGCAGCGCGATGCGGTCCAACAGCGCGGCCTTGCGGAGCCAGTACTCCCGGCCCAAGCTCTCGCCGAACGGCTTGTCGGCGGCCGTTCCGGCGGTCCATCCGATCTCGCGGACCATGCTCGGGGCCAGCGCGTACGCCTCATCCGGCGTCGGCCACAGCCCCGGCTCGGGGCGGTGGTCGGCCGTGACGTACAGGCGCCGGCGCTGTCCGTCGCGGGTCGGGTAGTCGCGCACGATGCCGGTGGCGAACGCGGCACCGAGTGCGGTGGTGATGCGGTCGGCGTCGGCCGGGTCGCAGATGACGCGGATCTCGAACACGTCTCTCCTCTCGGGATTCAGAACGGGGGTTCGTTGCTGTAGCCGTCGGGGCCCCACGGGTCGCGGCCGCGGTCGTGCCGGTACAGCCACCGGGGCACGCGCGGCAGGGGCAGCAGCGTCCAGCGGCGGGACTCGTTCCAGCAGTGGCAGGGCTCCCAGTCCGTACCGGCGTACTCGCCGTTGTGGTCGCCGTAGTCGTGCTCGATGCCGCCCAGTCCCTCGCAGTTGGAGCAGTCGGGGCGGGGCGTGTCGGTCAGGACCAGGGACCGGCGGGGCCAGTTGGCGACCTGAATGCGCAGTCGGGGCACGTGGATTGGCCTCCTGTCAGCCGTAGAACTTGTTCCGCTTGATGACGGCCTTGCGGATGTTGACCGTGGTCCCGCCGCCGTGGCCGCTCGCGCTGAGCACCTGCACGGCGACCCACCCGCCGAAGACGACGGCGGCGAGGACGATGAGCTGAGTGATGAGCGCGGTCAGGGCGGTGATGAACGCGGTCAGCAGGAACAGCCCGCCGCACACGGCGAGGAACCCCACGCCCCCGAGCGCGATGTTCACGGCCGCGCGCGAGACCGGCGGCTTGGTCGCGACCCGTTCGGGCTTGGCGGGCTCGATGGCGTAGCCGGTGACGACGCGGCCGTCCGGCAGGACGACGCTCGCCACGGCCGGGATCGCCCCCGGCTGCACGGGCACGAGCGGCGCGGTGTGCGCGGGCGTGATCGGGGCGGGGTGGTGGACTTCCACGGCCGCCGTGTCGGGCCCGGCCGGGCGGCGGTAGGCGGTGGGTTCGTTCACGTGCTGGTCTCCTTTCTAGCGGCCGATGTCGGCGAGGGCGCCGGTTACGGCGGTGACAAGCTGGTTGACGGTGTCGCTCGCGCCGGTCCCGGCGAGGTAGAAGCCGAAGAGCGCGACGACGACGGCCGCGCCGGCGCCGACCGCACGGAAGCGCAGCAACAGCAGGACGACGGCGGCGAGCAGCAGCACGAGCGGGATGGTGATGACCATGGAGCCTCCCGGCGGGGTCAGCGGGTGCCGGCGCGGTAGGTGCGCGCGGTGCGGTTGTAGATCCACCGGCCGACGCGTATGCGCTTGCCGGTGGCGTGGCAGCGGCGGCAGTCCTTGCCGCGCTTGAGTCGTCCCTTGCGGTCGGTCTTGAGTTCGTGACCCATGCCAGCGCACTTGCGGCAGTCGCCGAACGGGCTCAGCCAGCACTTGACGCTGTAACCGAGCGTGACGGTGAGTAGGCAGGCGATAGCGAGCAGAGGAAGGCTCATCAGATGCCTCTCAGAGGGGGTTTGAAGGGTTTCCGCAGGTCGGCCGCTAGTCGCTAGCGTCCTGATCAGGGGCGGTTTTGGTCGCTAGCAGGGTCGCTTGCGCAAGCGACAGCCGGTGCTTGCGCAAGCGACCCTGCGGGACCTATCCGGCGTCTCGGTTCCTGTTGCGCTCCGTAATCGCTGCGGCGATGTCGTCACGCTTGATGCCGCGCTTGTTGACGACCTTGCCGTCTACGCGGCGGCTGATCTGTTCCGTGGCCACGCCGAACGGCTTGAGCGCTGCGGTGAGCGCTTCGGCCTTGGGCTTGGCGTCCAGGTCGGCCCACGGGCCGTAGACCTCGGGGCGCAGGTCGGCGAGGCGGTCAACGATGGTCTCGGACCACACCTTGGCCTCGCCCTTGCCGAGCACGGCCGCCACGTCGTCCAGGATCGTCGCCGATGTCTCCGGCGCCGGGGCCTCGCCCACCGCGTCGCCGGTCAGCGTGCCCTCGGCCTCCCGCAGGGCGGCGGCCCTGGTCAGGATGCGTTCGGCGTCGCGGCCGTCGGCGAGGTAGGTGCGGACGATGCCGGAGTCGTCCGACATGCCCTTGAGGATGCCCACGCCCTTGTGGGAGCGCAGCAGCTTGGACGCGTCCAGACCTTCCGAGTAGGAGCCGGCGCCCAAGACGACGTCGGACACCTGCCAGGAACCGACCCGCAGGGAGAAACGGGCCTGGTGCTGGTCCCGCAGCTCCGAGGGGCACGCCTTGTCGTCCGGCTTCTGCGTCGCGATGAGTACCGGCACGCCGACCGCCGGGGCGACCCGAACGAGGTAGACCAGCAAGGACAGGATCTCCTTGCCGTGCTCGGGGTGCTGCAAGTACTCCTGCACCTCATCGACCACGACCAGCGTGAGAGGCATGTTGAGCTTCTTGTCCCGGCTGATCTCCGGGGTGAGCTTGCCCTCCGGGCAGATGTGCAGCGGCAGTTCGGACAGCCGGTGGTACCGGTCTTCCACGTCCGCCTTCAGCTCCCGCAGCGAGGTCAGCAGGTGCACCACCGGGTCGTACCCGTTCTTCGGGACGATGCCGAACCCGATGCGGTGGGCGACCTTGGTGAAGTTGCGCCAGTCCGGCGAGGCCTTGCCGTCGAACACGTACAGCCTGACGTACGGGTCCAGGGCGGCGGCGAGGGCGATGGTGCGCGCGGAGAACGTCTTGCCCTGCCTCGGGACGGCGCCGACCAGCATCGACAGCCACACCATGGTGGCCATGACCGGGTTGCCTCGCTCGTCCACGCCCCACGGGAACGGCTTCCAGAAGTCGACCCGTGTCGCCCCGAGCAGGGGGGTCTTGCCCGACGGGACGGCGAGCGGGTCACGGTCGGCGATCCACATCGACACCCGCCGCGCGCTCGTCTCGTCCTTGTCGAGGAAGAGCTGAGTGGGGGCGATGTCGATACCCGAGGCGAGGCGTTCGTGCGCCTTGACGGCGTCCGCGAACGTCTTGCCGTACGGCAGGTCGACGACGACCCGCCACCCGTCACCGTCCCGGCCGATCGGCCTCGGGAAGGCAATGCCCTGGTCCTTGATGGTCAGGTTGGCGGCCTCGAACGCGCGGGTGATGATGTCCGAGGACAGCCGCCGCTTGCGGAAGGTCACCTTGGCCATGTCGATCAGCGGTCGGTCCGCCGGCGCCCCGACCGCCCCGAGCGTCGTCGTGAGGGCGGCGAGGGACAGCAGGAGCAGCCACGACGGGGCCATGACGTACAGGGTCAGCGCGGCGGCGAGGCCGATGAACCCTGCGATCGTCGCGACGATGCCCCGCAGTCTCACGCGGTCGTTGCGCTGCCGGGAAAGCTTCAGGTACTCCGCGGCGTCCTCGGCCGCCACGGCGGCGAGCCGCAGCGACTTGCCCTCCGCGTCGAACACCCACCGGCCGATCGCGGCCGACCACCGCCACGCGCCGCGCGGCGAGTACCACAGGATCTTCGGGGTGTAGATGCACGGCAGGCGAACGGCGTGGTAGCCGATCACGGTGGAGTAGTGGCGGACGGCCCACTTGCGCACGGCCTTGCGCTGGTCAGGGAGCTTCACCCAGTCCGGCAGCACCGGCATACGGGCCTTGTCCTTGGCCTCCATCCACTCACTGACCGAGGGCGGGTAGGCCTCGCGGGGCGGGTCGACCGGGGCGCCCTCGGTCAGGTCGTGGGCCTCGGGGTCGTCGGCGTCGTCGGGGAGTTCGGCCTCCCACTCTCCCGGCTTCACCTCGCCCTCGCCGGGGGCGGCGGCCGGATCGGTCTTCTTGGTGAGCGGGAACGGCAGCACGGCGGCCGTCTGCTCGTCGGTGCCCTCCGGCTCGTCCGGGGGCGGGAACACGGGGTTTTCCGTCACGATGTATCCGCTCCTTCGCGGGAGTCGAAGGGTCCGGCCGGCTTGCTGTGGAAGGTGGGCGGCCGGACCCGGGTTTCGGGTGGTTCAGGCAGCGCGCTGTTCCTCGGGATAGGCGCAGGTCACGCAGGTTCCGAGCGAGGTGGGGATGACGTATCCGGCGTCCCTGCCGCACTCGGGGCAGCGGCGGCGGGCGCGCATCATGGCTTCGTGCGCGCGCCACATGCCCGGCGTCATCGGGCGCACCGGGCGGGCGAGGTCGACGCGGTACAGGTACGCGGTCAGCGGTTCGCGCCGGCGACGCGGCCGGAGGATCTGTGCCGCCACGTCCTGACCACCCGGCCGCAGTCCCCGCTTGCGCAGTTGGCGGCGGGTGGCCAAGTCGTCCGGAGCGCAGCGCCACGGGTAGGTGGGGATGCCGAAGCGCTCCCCGGCCGGGTCGAAGCAGTCGGCGAGGGTCAGCCGCTTCACGCGGCCCTACCGCCGGTGGCCTTGCGCTCGGCAAGGATGGTGTCCCGCAGCATCCGCGCGTTCGCCGGCGAGGTGTGGAGTTCCCGGCGGATTCCCTCGGCAGTGACCTGCCGGTCGGGCCAATCGGCCGTCGCGGTCCGTGCCTCATCGAGCAACTGAGCCGCCGTGCGCTTCGGTCGGGGCGACCGTGCCGCGTCGGGAACCCGCCCGGTCGCCCGGCGGGGTCGGGGGGAGTCGGCCGCCACCGCCCGCCGCTTGGTCGACTCGACCGGCGCCGGATCGGCCTTGACCGGGTCGACCGGCGAGGGGATCTCGGGGACGGGCTTGAGCGGCAGAGCCGACTTCGCGAAGTCGACCGGCACCGGATCGGGCACCGTCAGTCGAGTCAGGACGACCGACGGCGCCGGGGTCGATTCCCGCAGATCAGCCGTAGACCGATTCCTCATGGCCTCGGTAGATTCCTCCGCATTTGTGATCCCGGCGAACATGGCCGACAGCGCCGCGTCCGCGCCGATCGTCACCCGATCGCGCTGCACGTCCAGCAGCCTCGATCCCAACGCCGCGTCACCGACGCCGACCTTGCGGGCCAGACGCCACGACTTGCGCTCCGACCGCTTCTTGACCCGGTCGTCCGGGTGGTTGGCGGCACGGGCGCGGTGGTAGGCGAGGGCCTGAACGACGGCGGCGGCCTTGCGCTCCGACTCGGCGTCGCGGCCGTCGGTGTGGACGACGATGCGCCGGGCGAGGAACGCCATGCCCTCGGCGGACACGCACATGCCCATGGGGGTCACGGCGTAGATGACGGTCCGGCCGGCGTCCGGTCCCGCCATGGCGGCCATGACCGACGCGGCGGCGGGCAGCGCCCACAGTCCGACCCGGATGGGCCACGGCGAGGACTGTCCCAGCATGGTCAGGCCCAGCAGTACCAGGCCCAGAACGGCGGTCGCGCCCTCACCGGCCGCCACCGCCCCGAGCGCGGTTCCCTCGCCGTAGGCGTGGCCGATGTTACTGAACGTTCCGATGCCGCCTGCCACGCCGGTCAGCAACATGGGCACGAACGCGGCCGTGAGAACGACCTTCTGTGTCTTCGTCAACGGCTTGCGCGTCTCGCTCATGCCGCTTCCCCCGTCCCCGGCCGGTAGCCGCGAGCGGAGCGCAGGAACGGCACCGTGCGGGTCAGCGCGTCGGCGTACAGGGCGTCCCAACCGGCGATCTCGTCACCGGCCTCGCCCATCGCGACCAGGTCGGCGAGGATGTCACGGGCCGCGTCCTCACGGGCCGCGCGCTCCGCCGGCGTCTCCGGCTTGAGCGGGCCACGGAACAAGTCGATGTCGATACCGAGCGCCAGTTCCGCGAACTCCGCGTCGCTCACGGCCTCTTGACCGGCGACGAACGTGCGCATACGCATGGTGGGTCTCTCCTCTGACTGCGTCGGGATAGGGAGACCGGAAGCGGCGGGTTGTCCTTGTCCGGGAGTCCGCCGCACCCGGAATGAGGGCCAACACCGCAGGAAGCGGCGGGCCAAGCACCCCGGGCGGAATCTGATTCCGCGCCCTCGCGGCTGGTTACCGGGGCTGTCGAAGTGGAATCGAGGACTTCACCGGATGCCGTCGCCACGGCCGCCCGGTCCCGACCCTCGACTGTCGGGGCGCCCTATTCGCACTGCTCGGCGCCAGCAGAACGACCGTGAACCGGGCGGGCCATCAGCAGGACACCGGCGCCGGCGGCGGTCGTCGACGGTCATCACCCGGCCGTCGCGGGGACGGGGTCTGACCCCGTCAAGCTCAAAGCACTCTGTTGAGTTCTCAACCAACCGGCGCTTCCTTCGTACTGGCCCCTGCGGGCTTTCCTCCGGGCGCTCCACGGACGACACACACCCTGTTGCGTGGTGTGTATTACCTACCACTCACGTTGGCAGAAGGATTCCGCGCCGTCAACCCGTGGCTTTCGACTCGGACCCGCCGGCCTGTCCCGTGCGGTGGTGGTTCAACTGTCCCCAGACGGCGAGCACTTCGGGAGCGTGTACTTGGGGGTGCACTCGTGCACTCCTACGTGCAAACCCTCTGCACCCCGCCCCTGACCTGCGTAGAGTGACGATGAGTCAAGCTGGAACTACGGCCGCTATCTGGGGGTTCCATGGCAGACCCGAACGCCAGACTGGCCGCGCTCATGCAGGAAGCCGACTTCTCCCACAAGTCGCTTGCTCGCGCGGTGGTCGCCGCTGCCGCTCGGTCAGGTGAGGACATCACCTGTGACCACACGTACGTGACCAGGTGGCTCAAGGGCTCCATCCCGCGCGGCAACATGCCGCAGTTCATCGCCGACGCGATCGGGCGCAAGCTGGGGCGTCAGCTCACGATCGATGACATCGGGATGGGCGACGCGGCAGTGTCCGCCGTACAGCCCGAGCTGGGGCTTGACTTCGCGGACAAGCCGGAGAGCACAGCCAAGACCGTCGCCGACCTCTGGCGTGCCGACCTGGCCGACGCTGAGACGCTTGTTCGGGCACTGCCCGATTCCGCGGCTTGGAACGCCGCGTCCCTGCGCTGGATCGTGGCCCCTCCGGACGGAGAGCTGACACGGACGGGCAACCGTGCGGTCGGCGCCGTGGACGTGGACATGGTGCGCTCGACAGCCGACGCGTTCAGCATGCTCGACGGCAAGTTCGGCGGTGGCCACGCCCGGCGGGCACTGATTCAGTACCTGCACACGGATGTCCGGCCGATGCTCGACGGGAAGTACTCCGACGACGTGGGCAGGCAACTGCACTCGGCCGTGGCGGAAGCGCTCCTACTCGCCGGTTGGATGTCGTACGACAGCGGCCTTCACGGCATCGCTCAGCGGTACCTCATCCAGGCACTACGCATGACGCAAGCGGCCGGTGACAGGCTTCTCGGCGGAAGCATCCTGTCCGCCATGAGCCATCAGGCCACGTTCCTGGGGCGGTACCAGGACGCTGCGACGCTCGCCCGTGCCGCGTACACCGGTCCGGGTCCTGCCCTGGGGCCGACCATGGCCGCACAGTTCCGCGCGATGGAAGCGCGGGCACTGGCCCGACTCGGGGATGAGCGGGGCTGTGACCTCGCCCTTGTGGAGGCGGAACGCAAGCTCAGCCAGCGGACGGCCGACAGCGACCCGCCGTACATCGCGTACTTCGACGAAGTGGAGCTTGCAGCAGAGATAGGTCACTGCTTCCGCGACCTGGGGCGCTCCGTTGAAGCCGCGGAGCGGGGCGCCGGCTCCATCTTCGGCGACGGTCTGAACAACCGGAGCGACTTCTTCGCAACGATGGTTCAGGCTGAGGCATACATCAACCAAGGGGAAATCGGCCGTGGGTGTGATATCGCCCTGAGCGCGCTGCGACTCGGTGAGGGGTTGAAGTCGGCGCGCTGCGTCCAGTACGTCCGGGAGTTTCAGGGGCGTGTCACGGACGGAATGAGGCGGGCCACGGAGTTCCGTGCATTCGAGGAACAGGCCCGTGGATTCCGCCTCTGGCAACAAACGGTGTGACGCCCCAGACGGCCAAGATACTCACTCGATGACTTCGTCATTGGCCACAGCGAAAACGAACGTCTCGATATCTTCGTTTTGCGGGGGAATGCGAGTCGAATGCCGAGCAGCCCACACCCTGTAGTAGCGCGCAACTCGGGTTCGAAGCGTGGACTCGTCTGGTTGCTCAGAATCTAGGACGAGCACCACCTCACCGGGCGGCCCGACTGGCTTGACCGGCCTCGCCAAGGCGTCGAAGCCTTCATGGAAGTCATCCGCACTTTCGATTAGCTCACCCGTGAGGGCGAGATCGTGGATGACGTGCATGCTGCCGTCCTCTTCGAATACGAGAACTGGACCTTGGGGGGTAGTTGATTTCTCGGCCTTCATTCGCACCTTGCCGTCTTATTCTGGTACTGGCGGTCTCACTGGCTTGGAGTTACAGCTTCGTCCGCGCCGATCTTGTTATGACGAAGCCACTGGTTATAGCGCCAAGCAAGAGCATCGCCGTGCGGCATCTTTTCCAGCTCTAGGCGCGGGTTGGTGATACCTAGGCGGTCAATATTGGGCCCGCCAGGCAAGGTGTGCACCTCACAAGTCTTCGGATGAATTGCGAACAGGTGAGCGTCAAAGGCGCGATGAAGTGCTACGTTCATCGGCAAGCCGTTCAAAGGATGAGAGCTGCCACCATCAGCGTCACCGCGAAGATGAGCGCCATCGATCATCTCTGGAACGTCAGTACCGGTTAGTGGGCACCTGGGGCCATAGCGCTTAATCACTTCTAGCTTGAAGCGCGGCTGATCCGGGCGAACTTTGACTGAGCGGTTTTTGCGGTGACTTCGGTTCCCCTCTAGGTTGAAGGGGATTTCGTCCGACTGATCTCTGTCGATGATGCGACTTGGCGCTTCCTCAGCGAAGGAGACTAGGAAGCGCTGAAATTGGTCGTCCCATCCAGCAACCCATCCGAGTAGTACTCGGCGAAGCTGTCCAACCTCACTGATCGCGAAAATAGGTAGTTCAAGATCGGCAGCAACCTTGACTGCCTTAACTTCAGCCGCGTCATGTCCTTTCCGTCGAGTGACGGGGTAGTGGTACAAGGCGCTGTCTTCGTTGAACTCATCTGGGTAGTCTTGACCAGTGTGTTTTAGGGCTACTGCCACTCCGCCCGCACGGATCTTTTTTGTACGGTTCGTGTCTACCCAAACACCCTGCTGCCCTCCGTATGCTCCAACATCTCTGACAGCACCAGCAGACAACAGCCCCCTTTTATCCGCGCGGGCAACAAGGTTTGCCCAAACAGCCATTCGCCAAGCAAATTCCGCGTCCCGCGTTGTTGTTTCACTGCTCAGTACAGTGAAGCCAAGATTTCGAAGGATAGGGTTTGCACCGGCTTCCCCTCCGTCGAACTCATGATTAGCTAGGGGCCCTTCGCCCTCATATTGATATCCGTAAGCAGCACCGACGATCGATTTGGCGTCATACAGCTTCTTATTGTGTTGCACGTAGAACTTGCTTGACGCGCCGAACTCATACTTGTCGCGAAAGTCCGGACCGCCAAGCACGTCAAACTCTTCCATGGCGCTTCGCACGGCCGCCGCATCCGTCAGGTTGCGAATCCTCATCTCTAGCCCCCCTTGGCCAGTGTAAATGCGTGGTATTCCCTCGTGGGATACGGGACCGGTCCTGCCGGTCCCGTGCCCTGGCATCGCACTAAGGGAACCCCTAGAACGGTGCCCAGTTTTGGCGCGAACCGCCTGAGCGTAGAGTCTCTACTCGCTTCTCGACCTCTTCGGCCGCGCGCGGATTGGCGCCGGCATTCTGCGAGAGCCACGTGACCATCAGCAGTTCGCGGATGCTCCGGAGAACGGTGTACCCGGACCATTCCCGCACGTCGAACCCATAGCCGGCGACGAAATCGGCGTACTCGGCTTCTGTGTGCCAACCGAAGCTGTCGTAGTACATGGCGGTCTGCATGAGGTCCCACTCTCGGGGGCCCGTGACGAACCCGTCCAGGTCGATGACCTTTGGACGACCGGCCGCGTCACGCAGAACGTTGCCGACGTTGAAGTCACCGTGCAGGTGACCCGCCGGAAGCGCGAACCGGAGACGGCCGTACTCGGCCGCCAAATCGTCGGCCATGGACCGGAGAAACGCACGGGTGGCGTCCGGAATGGCAGCACGCTTCAAACGCTGCGCGACCTTGTCAAAAGGCTGAAGGGGCGGGAGCGAAAAAGGCGGCGGCTCCAAGTCGTGAAGCCGCCGCAGCAGTCCGCCCATTTCTCCCGTACTCGCGTACGTGTCGCCGTCGGCGAGACCTTCCCAGAACGTCACCGGGTGGCCCTGAACGACGACCGGCTGCTCTGCCGCCGTGACGAGTCGCGCCGCAGGATACCCCTTGGCCGCAAGCCATTGCGCTGCGGCCACTTCCCTCCGCACGGACGTGAGCCGATCGGGACTCCGGCCGACCCGGGAGACAATACGGCCGCCGTCCACACGGAACACCGCGTGGTCGCCAAACCGCAGCATCTCGATTCCGTCCGGGTCCACGTCCGCGACCTCGCACGCCTTACGCAGGATGGCGCCCGCCGCGTCAGCGTCGAACTCGGTTCGTTCGGTCGTCGTCATGCGGTCTGAGTCCCCCGTCCCCCCGGCAACGCACGTACTTCCCGCCCTCTCGCGGCACCCTTGCCGATGAGTCCTTGCCCCTCCATCTGCGCAATGGCGGAACGGACGGCCGTCCGCGACGCTCCGAACCGCTCGCACAGCTCCTTCTCGGTGGGGAAGCGGTCACCGACCCTGACCCTGTCAGCCCGCAACAGGTCGGTCACCTTCTCGACCAACGGCCGGCGGTCGCCGGTCCCTGCCACGAACCACCCGGCACCCTGTACCGACTCGATGACGCCCTCTGCCTTGAGCGCAGCAAGCGCCCGCTCGATGGTGCTGCGGCTCACGCTGTACTCGGTCACGAGTACCGACTGAGACGGCAGTGCCTCAGTGATCTCGCCCTTCCTGATCTTCTCGCGGAGAGATTCCGAGACCTCCAGGTACGTACCTCGCGGACTGCCCTGCGGCACGTGGCCTCCCCTTCCTCGTCCTCGCCGGCGTCGCGGTGGCGCCTCACGGATTCAAGTTTTCCACGTCCAAGCAACTGACCGATGGTCTTGCCTACGGCACCGAGGACCATTCCTACAGGTGGATCAAGTGTTCTATTTTAGAGGAACTCACACACGTTTTGTCGCGCTTTGCCCGTTGACTTGCCGTCGTCACCGTCTACAGTGGAAAGCACACGGACGGTCGTCTGCTGGTCGGAAACGTCAGCACCCGCCAAGGGCGGCTCAAGCCGGCCGACGTGTTCACAGGGCCGCTACCCACGGGTAGGCGGCTCTTGTGTTGTTGTTCCACGGATGCATCTTCAGGCCGTACGACGTGAGCGGTGCAGCACCGCGGCGATACAGCCGGGGACTCAGCTCTTGCAGGTAACGCGGCTCCGTGTTGCCGAACCGATCTTCATTGAAGGCCGCGTACGTGGCCGAGGCGGCAAGGTCAGCGCACTGCAACATCTCGACTCGCGACGGCTGATCGAGACGCCCACCCTTGGGATCAAGAGCCTGCCATGCGATCCGACACTCGTACGGATTCTGAGCCTGCAGGATCGATTCGTACTGGCGAAGCTTCGCCAGCTTGAAGCGCACCACATGCGCAAGGGTGTACTCCAGGATCGATCCGGAGTCGCGCGCCAGCCACGACAGGCGCTCCAGCAGAAAGCGAAAGGTGTAGAGGTACGCCTGATCGTCGTCGAGACGGGTCGCCCCCGCCGGCAGATGCCTCTTGCAGACGACAACACTGGAGATGGTTGCCCAACTCTGCGCCGCGAGGGACTTCGCGGCGTGGAGCCGATCGGTGTGGGACTTGAAGTTCTGCCAGTGCAGGACATCCCCGGGGCGTCGCCGCAGGTCCGTGCGAAGTCCGGCGAGGAACGCAGCAGCCTGCGGCAGGTCGCCGTCCGCCACGACAACGGCCGACATGACAAAGTGATCGCTCGACTTCTGAGAACGAGACCGCTGACCGGCCTCATCAATGAACGCATGCAGCTTCGGCAGCGCCACCCCACCGGCGGTCGCGGCCTGAGGATGGCCCGACACTGTTGACACTCTGACTCCCTCCGTTCCCGGTCTTGACGACGACTCCGTTGTGCAGCGAGGCCGTCATGACGGGGGACGGGAGTTCGTTGCGCACCGTGAGGAGATCGTGGCACGTGACGAGCCGTCAACCAAGGGCGTTATCCACACCCCTTGGGGGTAACACACATAGTTCTGTTGATAAGAGGTCATTTTCTGTGGATAGGGTTGTGTGTAACTCCCGACAGCCTGTGCACAGATCTCACACATGGTCGGGTGCGCAACCCTCTGACGTGCGGACTTTCTGTACACGACCTGTGCGCAAGAACTTCTCCTCCACTCGTACCGCCAGAGGTGGTCGGGCCCGGGCCAAAGCCTCGCGCCAAGTAGCCGTCGCTCGCACCTAGGTCACGGACGGGCCTTAACTCCCCTCTACTACTCCCCGTTCGACACCGTTCGTTGTCCTGGTCCTTGTCCAGTGCGCTGACGGCCGCCACCGTTCACAGCCGTACGCACACCCCTTCTGACCTGCCCCGTGAACCTCTACGAACGCCCCCGGACGGCCGCGCGGACAGTTGGAAAGCGTGTTGGGGGCAACCCCTCACGAGTTCGAATCTCGTATCCTCCGCAGCCGCCTGAACAGGCGAAACGAAGAGCCGAGCCACGCACGTGGATCGGCTCTTCGGCGTGGACCGGTTGCATTTTTGGTTGCGTTTACAGCAGGCATTCAGGACATCTCGGCGAACAGTCAGGCGCACGCTCCCGCATGGAAGGCTTGACGTCGAACCCAGTCGCGTACCCCCGCGACCATCGCCTTCTGGAGTTCGGCGAGGCAGTCCAGGGTGCGCGGGGAGTCCGGGCAAGGGATTCGGTCGGGCGTCTCGCGCCGAGTCACGTCCGCAGTTGACGCGAACCACAAGCCGCCAGCGCTCGCTGGAGGAACTTGCCCACATGCGGCATCCGCTGATCACGGGAATGCGCCATTCTTGAACCGGCGCCGAGACTCCGGCCCGCTGCGATACTCCCTGGCGCAACGAGGTGTACACCGCGTGAAGTCCCGATCAACGCTGGCGACATGGCTGGGCAGCCTCGACGGCTCTCGTCTGGCACGTGTGCTCGGAGTGCGCAAGGACGCCATGTCCCCTCCGGAGCCACGCTCGGTGGGGGAACTGGCGGACCGCCTTCAGCGCCCGGGATCGGTGGCACTGGTCCTGCCGCGGCTCGCGCTGCCGCACCTCCAGGTGGCCGAGGCGCTGGCGGCGCTGGGTGCGCCCGCGTCGCGCGAAGCCCTGGCGGAGCTGCTGGGGGTGGCGGACGAGGCAACCACTCGCGAACTGGACGCCGTACTGGAAGTGCTGGCCGATCATGCTCTGGTCTGGCCGGACGGCGCGGGGAAGCTCCGCATGGCCGGACCGCTGCGCCAGGTATGGGACGCGCCCCTGGGACTGGACGCTCCGCTGGAGCAGCTGCTCGCGGGCGCGACCTCCGACGAGCTGCGCGGCATGCTGGCGGCACTGGGCGTGAAGCCGCCGGGCGCCAAGCCGCAGCGACTGGCCGCACTGGTGGAACACCTCAGCAACGCGGAACACGTTGTCTCGGTGGTCGCGAAAGCCCCTGCGGCGGCCAGGAAGCTGCTCGAACGCCGAGCGGAGGGTGAGCCAGGGCAGCCGCAGTTCATCGTGTTCGGCACTCCCGGACCCGGTCTCGAACCGGGCGAGCGATGGGCGCTGGACCGAGGGCTCCTGGTCGTGGACCGTCACGGCTACGGTCCGGCCCGTATGCCGGCCGAGGTGGCGCTCGCGCTGCGCGGGCCGGGCTGGCATGCTCCGTTCGAGCCCGTCCCGCCTTCCGCACGATGGGCGTCTGTCACCCCGGCAGAGGTGGACCGCGAGACGTCAGCCGCGGCCACGGTGTTCGCTTCGCACGCCGCTTCGGTCCTGTCGGCGTGCTCCGCGGCCGCGCCGGCCCGGCTGAAGTCCGGCGGGATCGGTGCGCGTGAACTGGCCCGGATCGGCAAGGCCGCCCAGGCCGATGACGCCGTCGTGCGCCTTGCTCTCGAGACCGCTCACGCTGCCGGGCTCCTGGGACGGGACGGCGATCGCGTGGCGCCCACCGACGCGTATGACGCCTGGGCGCGACAGGAACCCCCGGAGCAGTTCGCCGTACTGCTCCAGGCATGGCGGAACCTGCCGCTCACCCCGACACAGGCGCGTGACGGGGACAACAAGGCGTTTCCCGCTCTCGCGGGAGCACCGCCCTGCAACGGCTGCGTACAGGCCCGCCACGGGCTGTTGGACGCAGCCGCACATCTTCCGGCAGGGCAGGGCATGGCGGTCACGTCGGATCTGGGGCCCCTGATCGCCTGGCACCGCCCGCTCTCCCACTCGTCGCCCCCGGACGGAACACCGTTCGCCACCGTGATCCGTGAGGCCGAAATCCTCGGCGTACTCGCTCGCGGTGCCCTGTCCGCCTTCGGCATCCACCTGCGGGCCGACGACACGAAGGGGCTGGGAGCCGAATGCCGGCGGCTGCTGCCCTCGGCCACGGCGACGGCACGGATCGGCGCCGACCTCACCGCCGTCGTCGCCGGCACCCCGTCCGCGCGGCTGGCCTCGCTCCTGGACCTGGTCGCCGACCGGGAGACCGGCGGCGCGGCATCAGTGTGGCGGTTCAGCGCCGGCAGCATCCGCCGGGCACTGGACGCCGGCCGTACCGGCGAGGACATCACGGCCGACCTGGCCGCTGTCGCCGCCGGGCCCCTGCCGCAGCCGCTGTCGTACCTGATCACCGACACCGCACGTGGCCACGGGCGCGTACGCGTCGCCCCCGCCGCCTGCGTCCTCCACAGCGATGAGCCCGCGCTCCTGGCCGAAATCGCCGCCCACCGCAAGCTCGCCAAGCTCGGGCTTCGGCAGCTGGCGCCGACGGTGCTGGTCAGCCGCAGCCCGCTCGACACGACTGTCGCCGCACTCCGGGCCGAGGGATACGCCCCCGTCGCCGAGACCGCCGAGGGCACGGTACGGATCGAGAAGACCCGGCCGCAGCGGGCCGCCGCTCCTGTGCCGGCTCCGCGCGCAACGGGCGCAAGGGGCGGTGGCCGGATCGCTGCCACAGGCGTGGTGAAGGCAGCCGCCGCAGTCGACCCGGGCGTCCTGGCGGCCCAGCTGCTGAAGGCCCCGCCGACGCCTCCCGAACCCGCGCCGTTCGACGGAGGAGGGGCCTTCGCCACGGACACCGAGGAGATCGTCGCAGGGTGGGCGAAGCACCTGCCGTACAGCGACGTCCGTCAGCTCGCCCATGCCGTCGATACCGGTGAACCCATCACCGTCGAGTACGTCGCCGCCTCGGGGAACAGGACGGTGCGCACTCTCAGCCGCCTCATGCTCGACCCGCCCTACCTGGAAGCCTGGTGCCACCTGCGAGACGACGAGCGCGTTTTCACCCTCTCCCGCATCCACAGCGTCATGAGTCCCATGCCCGAGTGAGAGCACCGGGCAGCGATCAAACGACGAGCCCGTACCGCTCGTGGCGGTCTCCCGCAGCGGGGTCGGTTGTTCCGGCCTTCAGGCGGTGTACGGCCCCGAGGAACTGCTCAGCGCTTGGCGCAGAGTGTGAGCAGGAAGGTCTCGGTTCCGGTCGGGCCGCCCCGGCGTCCGGTCAGCGGGTGGCGAGGAGTTCGAGCGTGTCGATCACGCGGTTCGAGAAGCCCCACTCGTTGTCGTACCAGGCGACCACCTTGACGTGGCGGCCGTCGACGCGGGTGAGGGCCGAGTCGAAGATGGACGAGGCCGGGTTGCCCGTGATGTCGGACGACACGAGCGGGTCGTCCGAGTACTCGAGGACGCCGGCCAGCGGCCCCTCCGCCGCGGCGCGGTACGCCGCCAGCACGTCGTCGCGCGTCACGTCGCGGGCGACGGTCGTGTTGAGTTCGACGATCGAGCCCACCGGAACCGGCACGCGGATCGAGTCGCCCGACAGCTTGCCGTCGAGGTTCGGCAGCACGAGGCCGATCGCCTTGGCGGCGCCCGTCGTGGTCGGGACGATGTTGACGGCGGCGGCGCGGGCGCGGCGGGCGTCGCGGTGCGGACCGTCCTGCAGGTTCTGCTCCTGCGTGTAGGCGTGCACCGTCGTCATGAAGCCGTGCTCGATGCCGGCGAGATCGTCGAGCACCGCCGCCAGCGGCGCGAGCGCGTTCGTCGTGCACGAGGCGTTCGAGACGATCGTGTGCACGGCCGGGTCGTACGCGTCGGTGTTGACCCCGAACGCGAGTGTGACGTCGGCGCCGTCCGACGGCGCGCTGACGAGTACCTTCTTCGCGCCGGCGTCGAGGTGGGCGCGGGCGGCCTTGGCCGAGGTGAAGCGGCCGGTGGCCTCCAGGACGATGTCGACGCCGAGTTCGGCCCAGGGCAACTGCGCCGGTTCGCGTTCGGCGAGCACCGTGATGCGACGGCCGTCGACGACAAGTGCGTCCCCGTCGGCGGTCACCGGGCGACCGAGCCGGCCGGCCGTCGTGTCATAGGCGAGCAGCCGGGCGAGGGTGGCGGGCTCCGTGAGGTCGTTGACGGCGACGATGTCGAGGTCGCTGTCGCGTTCGAGCAGGGCGCGCAGCACATTGCGTCCGATGCGGCCGAATCCGTTGATCGCGATGCGAGTCATGAGTGGTGTCCCTTCGGTCCCTTTGGGTTCGCCACCAGCGTCGCGTGCGGTATTCACCTGTGACAGCGGCGTGATCGCCACGGTTCAAAAGGATCGCGCCAGGCAATCGCCCTACTCGCCGCGGGCGAAGGTGCGCCGGTACTCGCTCGGCGTGGTGCCGAGGATGCGCTGGAAGTGCAGCCGCAGATTCGCACCGGTGCCCAGACCGACCTCGGCGGCGATCTGCTCCACGCTCCGCTGCGAACGCTCGAGCAGCTCACGAGCCACGTCGATGCGGGCGCGCATGACCCACTGCATCGGCGTGTACCCCGTGTCTTCGACGAAGCGCCGCGAGAACGTACGCGGCGAGACCGCCGCATGCCGGGCGAGCACCTCAAGGGTGAGGGGCTCGCCGAGCCGGCACAGCGCCCACTCGCGGGTGGCGGCGAACCGCTCGCCGAGCGGTTCGGGGACGCTGCGCGGCACGTACTGCGCCTGACCGCCGCTGCGGTAGGGGGCCGCGACCAGGCGCCGGGCCGCGTGGTTGGACGCAGCCACCCCGAGGTCGCCACGCAGAATGTGCAGGCACAGGTCGATGCCCGAGGCGGCGCCGGCCGACGTCAGCACGCTGCCCTCGTCGACGAACAGAACGTTCTCGTCGACCTGGACGAGCGGATGCTTCGCCGCAAGCGTCCGCGAGTAATGCCAGTGCGTCGTGGCGCGCCTGCCGTCCAGCAGGCCCGTGGCGGCGAGCGTGAAGGCGCCCGTCGAGATGGCGGCGAGCCGCGTGCCCCGAGCGTGGGCGGCGATCAGCGCGTCGACGACGGCCTGCAGCGGGTCGTCGCGGTCCGGGAACCGGTAGCCGGGGATGAAGACGATGTCGGCCCACGCGAGCGCGTCGAGTCCGTGGGCGACGTAGTACGACAGGCCGTCGGCGCCGGTCACCAGACCGGGTGCCGCCCCGCACACCCGCACCTCGTAGGGCATGCTCGCGCGGGTCGTGAACACCTGCGCGGGAATGCCGACATCGAGCGGCTTCGCGCCCTCGAGCACAAGGACGGCGACGCGATGCAGGCGGGAGGACGGCACGGGGACAGGGTACGAGGGGGTGTGGGCCGGCCCGTTCGCCCTGACCGCCGGCGCGGCACCCGGAGGAGCACGGCTACGCGGTACGGCACCTGAACGGCGAGGAGACGGTGGGAGGACTGGACGTGTGTCCTGTCACTGGCTGCTCTGTGGGCTGTAGGGCTGGAGGAGCTGGTCGACGGGCGCGTAGTCGTCGGTGAGCAGTTGGGCGTCGCCGATCCAGGAGGTGAGGTCGTCGCCGGTGACGATCTTCCAGCCGGTTTGCCGGGCGTCCAGCGCTTCCTGGGTCGCGCGGAGGTCGACTGGTCGGCTGGAGGCGACTACCACCAGATTGCCGCCCTCGGGGGTGGCGGTCGGGTCGAGGCCGATATCGGTGGGTTCGCCGACGAGGGCGACGTGCTCGAAGGTCTCGCTGAGGGTGGCGGCTTCGGCACGTGCGAAGGCCAGATCACCGTGATCGATGAGGTTGGCGACGTACAGGCCGTCCTCGTCGAGCACCCGACGTACGTCGGTCATCGCTTCCACCGTGGTGAGGTGCCACGGCACGCTGACGCCCCCGAAGGCGTCGCCGACGACGAGGTCACGGCTGTCGGCGTCCAGTCGCCGCAGGCCGAGCCTGCCGTCCTCGGTGCGTACGTCGATACCGGCTTCCGAACTCAGACCGAGTTGGTCGCGGTTGATGCGCACGACCCCGCTGTCGATCTCGGACACCAGGCTGCGCGTCCCGGGCCGCGTGGCCGCGAGGTAACGGGGAAAGGTGAGCCCGCCGCCGCCCAGGTGGTGGGCCACAAGCGGCTCACCTTCGGGGAAGGCGGCATCGACCACCGACGCGATGGCGCGTACGTACTCGAACTCCAGGAAGGTCGGGTCGTCGACGTCGACGTAGGAGTGCCGCAGGCCGTCCAGAACGAGGGTGCGGCCGCCGTCCCGGTCGGGGTCGGCGACGACCCGTGCGCAGTGGTACCTGGTCTCCGTGTCGCAGCCACCGGGCGCGACCGTGGTGGCGAGGCCGCCGGCGACGACCACGAGTGCGAGGGCAGGGGTGCCGCGCCACCCGCGCGTTCGCCACTCGACCACCGCCGAGCCGACCACCAGCAGCGTTCCGAGGCCGATCAGGATGCCGCTGACCGGCAACCGCGATACGAGGACGAAGCCGGTGAGGACGGTGCCGACGATGGCGCCCACGGTGCCGACGCCGGACAGCCGGCCGACAACCGTTCCGGTCTCGGCGAGGCTGGTGAGACGCAACTTGGTCACGATCGGCGTCACCGCGGAGAGCAGCGCGCCCGGCACGAGGACGGTCAGCGACGCGATGAACAGGAGCGTCGCCGGTGCCCACTCCGCAGCGGTGCGCAGCACGGCGGGGGTGAGCGCCACGACCGCTCCCGACACCCCGAGCGAGGGGCCCAGGAGCCGACGTGGATCGACCTGGTCGGCGATGCGCCCACCCAGCCAGGAGCCGAGGGCGATCGCGGTGAGGGCGATGCCGATCACCATCGTGCTGGTCTCAAGGGTGAGGCCGAGGTAGGGGGCCAGCAGCCGCAGAGCGACGATCTCAACCACCAGGACCGCGGCCGACGACCCGAACACAAGCACGGCGGCGGCACGGGGACCCAGGCCGTGGTTGCTCGGCGTGTCCTCGGCGACAGGCGAGGAAGACGATCCGGTCACGGGCGACATCCTTGCATGCGACCCATCCGCAGACAGGAGTTGTGCGGACGGCGCCGACCGGCGCACCTACGGGGCAGAGGCGTACATGAGCCGCTCTTCCAGCTCCCCGGATGCGCCGCCGTCCGCTCGCTGGATCAGGTGGTTCATGGCTTGTCCGTGTTGGCCTGTGCGCGACATGCGGGCAGGTGCCCCGGTGGAGGGCGCCGCAGTACGGGGGGCAGGCCGGCGGCGTCCGTCGAGGCCGAGGAGGGGTCCGATGGGCAACCGTGAGGCGGACGGCGGGCTTGGTGGTCTGCTGGAGGGGGCCCTGCGCAGCGCCGGAGCGGTTTCGCGCTGGCAGGTCCTGAGGGACGAGTCGTGGTGCCGCGTCGTGCCGTGCGACGGCGCGCAGCGGGAACAGGGCTGGAAGCTCCATGTCTCGGCGACGCAGGTGTCCGCGCCCGAGGTGCTCGAAAGGGCACTGAGGGTGCTGCTGAGGGAGGATTCCGCTTTCAAGTTCGCCAGTTCCGTGGCCCGGGTGGCCGCTTTGAACACCCGTGGCACGCCACGGGGCAGCTCCGGGAAGTTCATCACGGTTTATCCCCGCTGTGACGCTGCCGCGGTTCGTATCGCCGATGCACTTCACCGCTCCACGGCGGGGCTGGCCGGGCCGCGCATCCTGTCCGACCACCCCTATGCGCCGGACAGCTTGGTGCACTACCGCTACGGATCGTTCGTCGGTCGCCGCCAGTTGTCGGCACAGGGCCTCTTCGTCGACTTCATCTACGACCCCGAGGGCAATCCCGTGGAAGACCGGCGGACCGGGCAGTACCTTCCGCCTTCCTGGGCGGTGTCGCCGTTTCCCGTCTTCGGTGCCCCACCCGGCGGCTCGACCGCGTCGGGCAGCGGTGCCCCGGTGCTCGGCGGGCGCTTCGCCGTGCGGGAAGCGATCCGGTACAGCAACAAGGGCGGTGTCTACCGGGGCACCGACACCCGCACGGGGGCCGCTGTGGTGATCAAGGAGGCCCGGCCGCATGTGGAAGCCGATGCCTCCGGGTGGGACGTGCGCGACTGGCTGCGCACCGAGGCCGAAATGCTGGACAGGCTGCGCGAACTGAACCTGTCCCCAACGCCGTTGGCGGTGTTCGAGCACGGCCGGCACGTCTTTCTGGCCGAGGAGGAGGTGCCGGGCATCCCCTTGCGCCGGTGGGTGATCGACCGATTCCTCAACACCGGCTGGCGGCAGTACCGTTCCGACGCCCTCGACATGGTCGCCCGGCTGGTGGACCTCGTGGCCACAGCCCATGAGCACCACTGCATCGTGCGGGACCTCACTCCTGGCAACATCATGGTCCGGCCGGACGGCACGCTGCGGCTGATCGACCTGGAACTGGCCGTAGTCGAGGGGATGACCACCAGACCGACGTCCCTGGGCACGCCGGGCTTCAGCGCTCCGGAACAACTGCGCGGCGCACCGCCGGCGCCGACGGCCGACTACTACAGTCTGGGCGCCACCGCGGGATACGTCCTGACCGGGAACGTGCCGCATCTCCTTGCCGACGAGCCGGCCACCAGGTGCGTGGACCAGCGCAGGGCCGCCTGGCTGACGGCCTGCGCCGAACGGCTGGAGCTGCCTGCGAGCCTGGTGACGATGGTCCTCGGGCTGACCCGCGAGGACCCCGCGAAGCGCTGGGACCTGTCACGGGCGCGCACCGCGCTGTCCTCGCCCACCGCCCTGCCGGGTCACCAGGGCGCGGTACCGGCCGCGAGGGCGTACCGGCAGACCAGCGCCGACAGGGTGGGCGTCGAGCAGCAGGACCAGGATCCGGTCACCGCGCTCGTCGATGGTCTGGTCAGCTCCATCAGCCCGGACGACAGCCGGCTGTGGCCCGTGTCGACCGCGGTCGGAGAGGCCGATCCGTGCGTCGTTCAGCAGGGAGCGGCCGGTGTCCTGGCGGTGCTCACCCGGTACTTCGAGCTCACCGGAGACCCCCGTCTGCCGGAAGTGATCTCCGCGGCGGGCCGGTGGATCCTGAGCCGGGCGGGCACCGGCCCCGCCCGCCCGGGCCTCCACTTCGGCCTTCCCGGCATCGCCTGGGCCCTCTGTGACGCAGGGCGAGCCATCGACGACCAGCATCTGATGGACCGCGGCCGTGAGTTGGGGCTGGCGCCGCTCGAGTCCTGTGCCGGCCACGACATCACCCACGGCACCGCGGGCAGCGGACTGGCAGCACTCCACCTGTGGCTCCACACCGGCGATGAGCGCTTCGCTCACCGCGCCATCGAGGCCGCCGACAAGCTGGCCGCCTCAGCGTGCCGCGACGCGGACGGGGTCAGCTGGCCGGTGCCCGCCGAGGCCGGCGGGTGGCCGACGGGAAAGCCGTACCTCGGCTTCGCCCACGGAACCGCGGGCATCGGCTACTTCCTCCTTGCCGCCGCACTCCTGTGCGAGCGCCCCGAGCACCTGTCTCTGGCCGTCGAGGCCGGTGACAGCCTGCTGGCCCACGCCGTCCTCACCGGCACGTCGGCCCAATGGCCCGTCCAGGCGGGAAAACCGCCCACCGCACCGTACTGGTGCCACGGAGCGGCAGGCATCGGCAACTTCCTCATCGGGCTCCACCAAGTCACTGGGGAATCGCGCTTCGCCGACCTCGCCCGCCGCGCCGCCCAGGCCGTGGCCGAGCACGCCACGCGTGGCCCTCTCACCCAGTGCCACGGGCTGGCCGGCAACGCGGACTTCCTCCTCGACATGGCCGACGCAACGGGCGAGGACTTCTACCGCTCCACCGCCCGGGACATGGCCGGCATCATCCTCGCCCAGCGGACATACCGGCACGGCCGGATGGCTTTTCCCAACGAGTACGGCGAGACCTCGACGAGCTGGAGCGACGGCACCAGCGGCGTCCTCGCGTTCCTGCTGAGACTGCACCACGGCTCGCCCCGGCAATGGACCGTTCCCCTGCAGACCCGGATCCGCCGCAACAGCACGGAGTCCACCACGGAGTCCACAAGGGTCGGCACACAGACGCGGCGGCAGACCACTGCCGTCGTCCCACAACAACGCCAAGGAGTCACTCAATGAACGACCACGACATCCAGCTGCTCGCCGAGCTGCACGCGCTCCCCGAAACCGACCCCGTGGACAGTGCCGGCGAGCAGTTCGCCACGTGCGCCTGCGTCGGCCTGCTCACACTGCTGAACACCATCTGCGTCGGTAGCACCTGGTGACCCCACAGCGCCCGACGCAGGACGCGTTTGCCGGCCCCCAGGCCGGCAAACGCCCACCGGCTCAGTGGGCGGGCTCGTCCGGGTGGAGGGCGTCCAGGATGAGCGTGAGGCCGAAGGTGAACTCGTCGGCGTAGTCGTAGCCGGGCTTGAGGACGTGCTCGGTGGCCAGTTCGGTGAGGTGGGGGTAGGCGTCGGCGGGCATGTCGCGCAGGATGGCGCCCGTGACCTCGTTCAGTTCCGCCGCGCCTTTGAACGGCAGGCGCAGTTCCTGCAGTACGAAGCCGTACAGGTAGCTGTCGATCAGCGAGACGGCGTGCGCGGCCATCGGGACGGAGAAGCCCGCGGAGCGCAGCGCTCCGATGACGGCGTCGTGGTGGCGCAGGGTCGCGGGGCCGGGCTGGGAGCGGGAGTCCATCAGGCCGATGGCCCATGGGTGGCGCTTGAGGGCGGCGCGGGCGGAGACCGCGCGATGGCGCATGGCGCTCTTCCAGTCTGTGTCGCAGCCCGTGTCGCAGCCCGTGTCGCGCGGTGGCAGGTCGATCTCGGCGAACACCGCGTCCACCATGCCGTCGAGGATGTCCTCCCGGCCCGCCACGTGGTGGTAGAGCGACATCGCTTCGACGCCCAGTGGTTCGGCGATGGCCCGCATGGTGAGCGAGGCCGAGCCCTTCTCGTCCGCGACCGCCATCGCGGTACGGATCACGCGCTCGCGACTGAGCGGGGTGCGCGTCGACACCGACGCCCCGCGCCGGACCCTGCCCTTGCCTGCCTCGCGCATCCAACCTCCTTGAAGCCCCCTTGACCGCCTTACAGCATAAGGCTACCTTGCCTTACAACATAAGGTAGACATCCCGGCGGAGGGGCTGCGCCATGGGCACGGATCGGGTCAAGAAGGTCTGCATCGTCGGGGCTTCGGGGAAGCTCGGGCAGTACATGGTCCGGCACGCGCTGGACCGCGGCTACGAGGTGGTCGGCGTCTGCCGGGAGCGCAGCGTGCCCAAGCTGGCCGCGTTCGAGGGGCGGATCACCGTCGTGCCCGGGCCCACCGACGATCCGGAAGTGATCCGGCGTGCCGTCGCCGGGTGCGACGGGGTGTTGACGGTGCTGGTGCCCTGGGGCGTGCGGCAGTACGCGTCAGGCACGGCGCAGGCGGTGCTCGATCACGCGCCGCCGGGCGCGCGCCTGGTCTTCTCCTGCGGCTGGCACATCACGCGCGACGGGAAGGATCGGTACTCGCGGTGGTTCACGCTGGGCGTCCGGGTCGCCGCCCTGCTGGGCAAGCTCGTCCGCGCCGTCGAGATCGACGACCAGGTGGAGGCATGCCGGCGGATCTTCGCCAGTGACACCCGGTGGACCGTGGTGCGCGGCAGCAGCCTGGAGGAGGGCGAGAGCCAGGGCCTGCCCGTGTGGAGCCGGCACGTGGGAGACCCGGTGCTGGCCAGCAATCTGACGCGCCGGGTGGACTTCGCGCTGTTCATGGTGGAAGCGCTCACCGACGACAGGCTCGTCCGGGAGGCACCGGCGATCGTCGGCTGCCGAACACCCAGCGCCCTCGCCCACAGCGGCGGCGGTCCCCACCACCACGCCCAGTAGCTGCGCCGACTCACTGGAACCGCCGCAGCACCATCCTGACCGTCCCGTCCCGTTCCGTCGTCTCTTCCGTCAGGGTGAAGCCCTGGGCCGCCAGGGTGTCGGTCGTGAGGTGGTAGGCGTGGCGGGCGGTCAGGCGGGACAGCCAGTGGTCGTCGTGCTTCCGGCGGTCGTACTCGCTGATCACCGCCCGGTAGCGGCCGTCCTCCTGGTGCAGGAAGCCGAGGTCGTTGGAGGCCCGGCCGATGTGGGCGCGGCGGACGATGACGTGGGCGCGGTCGGAGCGCACGTCGCCCTGGTAGCCGTACAGCGGCTGAGGGGTGTCGTGGAGTTCCACCTCGCCGTAGCCCACGTCCGCGAGCGCGGCGCGCAGGGCGTCCGGGTCGGTCAGCTGCGTGGTCATGGTGGTGAAGTGCGACATGGGGTCTCCGTAGGTGGTTGGGCGGCCGATCCGCGGGCGCCTCAGTGGCCGAGCGGTTCCAGCGGCACGACGAACTGGCGTTCCGCCTCCACCGCCTCGTCGAAGGACGCCGACTGCGCGCGGCCCTCCCGCATCCAGGACCGCAGCGCGCCGATCGTCTCCCGCTGGGACACCGACAGCGGTACCTGGCGGGCCAGCGCGGTGAGGATGTCGTCGGTGGTGAACTCGCGGTCCTGGTGGAAGCCGACGTACATCGCGTCCACGATCGTCTGCTCGATCTCGGCGCCGACGTACCCCTCGGAGCGTGCCGCCAGCCGCGCGATGTCGAAGTCGCCCGGCAGCCGCCGGCGTTTGCGCAGGTGGACCGAGAAGATCTCGGCGCGTTCCTCCGCGGTGGGCAGGTCGAGGAAGAAGATCTCGTCGAAGCGGCCCTTGCGGAGCACCTCCGGCGGCAGGCTGGAGACGTCGTTGGCGGTGCCGACCACGAAGCAGGGCGCCGTCTTCTCCTGCATCCAGGTCAGGATCGTGCCGAACACGCGGGTGCTGGTGCCCGAGTCGCCGCCGCCGTGGGCGAGCGCCTTCTCCATCTCGTCGATCCACACCACGCACGGCGCGACCGTCTCGGCGAGCCGGAGCGCCCGGCGGGTGCGTTCCTCCGCCTCGCCGACCAGCGAGCCGAACAGGGCGCCGACGTCGAGCCGCAGCAGCGGCAGCCGCCACAGTCCGCCGATCATCTTGGCGGTCAGGCTCTTGCCGGTGCCCGGAATGCCGATCAGCGCCATGCCCTTGGGCGCGGGCAGGCCGTAGTCCCGGGCCTCCTGGGTGAAGGCGCGCTCCCGCAGCCGCAGCCACTGCTTGAGTACGTCGAGGCCGCCCACGTCGTCGGGGGTCTCGTGGACCGGGTAGAACTCCAGCGCCTCGCTCTCCCGGATGACCTCCTTCTTCTCCCGTACGACGGCTTCGATGTGCCGTTCGTCCAGGGCGCCGTCGCGGACGATGGCCTTGGCGTAGGCGCGGCCGGCCTGGGCGGCCGTCATGCCGAGGGCCGCCTGGCCCAGCTTCTCCCGCCCGGCGGGCGTGAGGCCGACCTTGATCCCGGGAGTCCTGGTGAGCCCGCCGAGCACGCCGTCCAATTGCGCGGCGTCGGGCAGCGGGAGTTCCAGCACTTCCGTCTCGTTGCGGAGCTCTTCGGGGACCGTGCGGGTGGGGGAGATGACGACGATGGACTTGCGGGTGAACTTCAGCCGCTGCGCGGTGTTGCGCAGCTTCCGCTTCACCTGGGGGTTGGACCAGCAGTCGTGGAAATCCTTCAGTACGAAGGTGATGTCGCCGTCGGCCTTCTCCACCTGCTCGATCACCGTCAGCGGGTCCTTCGCGACGGGCAGGTTGCCGGGCTTGCCGCTGAGCACCTCGAACCCGTCCGCCAGATCCCAGGCGAGGCAGGGACGCCGGCCGCGCTCGCAGACCTCGGCGATGGCCTTGAGCGCCCGTTCCTCCTCCAGGGTGACGACCACCACGAGCGTGTAGCGCGCCCGCAGGAAGAGATCGAGCTCCCCCTCGAAGCCCGAAACGGGGCCCATACCGTCGTACTCCTTCTTCACTCGCCCACCTCCAGCGGGTCGATGCCGGTGAGGGTCAGCCGTCCGTCGGGGTGGATGACCACCTCAGCGTCCGGGACCGCGTCGAGATCGTGCGGCGTGTACCGGTCGCCGAACAGGTGCAGCGTCTTGTTGGCGGAGCCGCGCAGGCCCCGGGCGATGCGCCGCCCCGCCTCGTACCGCCCGGCGAGCAGGACGTCGACGCGGTCGCGCAGGGCAGCCAGCTCCGGCATCCGGGCCACCTCCGGCCAGCGGTACCCGGTGAACAGGACGGCCGACAGGGAGGTCTCGGCGCGGATGCGGCCCAGCAGCCGCAGGACCGGTTCGCGCTGCTGAAGCGGCTCGCCGCCGCTGATCGTCACGCCCTCGATGCGGTCGCCGAGGCCCCGGATGCGCTCGAACAGGTCGTCCACGGGCGTCTCCGCGCCGCCCCGTGCATGGGTCTCGGGGTTGAAGCAGCCGGGGCAGCCGAGCGTGCAGCCCTGCACCCAGACCACGGCGCGGACGCCCGGGCCGTTCGCGGCGCTGTACGGCTCGAAGCCGTGGATGCGCAGCCCCCGCTGTGGCCGGTTCACGAGCCCGGCCCGCGCCGCAGCTGTTCCTCGTTGCGCTGCTGTATCACCGCCTGGGCCTCGGCGGTCAGTTCGCGTTCCACGATCCGGCCGCCCAGCGCCTTCTCCAGGTCCTCGGTGAGGTCGAGGCAGCCCGCGCCCGCCACCCCGCGCACCTCGATCCTGGTGGTGCCGTCGGGTGCGATGAACACCTCGACTTCCTGCAACTCCATGTGCGTCTCCCTGTATCGGTTTCACGACATCGGTTTCACGACCTACGTCAGCTTCACGACGGGGTAGTCGCGGTGGGTGACCCGCCCGCTGACCAGGTCGTGCGCGGTCAGCAGCAGCCGCTTGTTGGCGTCGATGCCGAACTCCACGCGGAACCGCGCCTGCCCGGCGGACGCGGGCGGCTTGGCGTGCAGGAACATCGGGCTCTGTTCGTTGATCCAGAAGCGGTTGCGGGCGTCGTCGTCCTCGGCCGAGATCTGCCGGACCCGCCAGGCGCCCGACGGGTCGCACACCAGCTCGGTCCCGCCGCCGGCACCGCCGGGCCGGTGGCCGCCGAGTTCGTAGATGGCGATGCCGAGTTCACGCTGCCCGTCGTGGGTCGCGCGGACCGTCATCGTGTGCACCGGCTCGGTGGTGGGGTAGGCCGTACCGGCCTTGACGCAGGTGCGGTACTCGTACCGCCCGCTCTTGCGGTCGAACCAGCGCACCGCGTAGTCGTGCTGGATGTGGTCGTGGAAGGCCGTGCCGGCGGCGAAGGCCGCGGCGCCTCGGGCCACGGCGTCCAGCGGCCGGTCGCTGAGGACCCGCTCACGGCCGAAGATGCGCTCCAGCGTCCGGCGCACCGAGGGGATCAGGCTGCTGCCGCCGACCATCAGCACCGCGGCCAGGTCGTCCTCGTCGTAGCCGCGGGTGGCGGCCGCCCGCAGGGCACGGCGGACCACCCGGTCGATACGGGAGTACAGGTCCCGCCGGTCCAGCAGGTCCTCGAACGACACCACGCGCTCGCCGGGGGGCTCCGGGCCGCTGCGGATCAGGTCGATGCCGAGCACGGCCCCGGTGTCCGGGTTCATGACGCTGATCTCGGCGCGTTCGCGGCCCGGCTCGGACAGGGCCTCCTTGGCGCGCTCGCACTCCACCAGCAGGGCCCGGCTGAGCCGGCGGACGTCCTCCTCGCCGTCGTGGCGGCCGCAGCGCGCCAGCAGTTCCTCGTAGATCCACTGGTCGATGGTGGAGCCGCCGATGTCGTCGCCCGCCTTGCCCAGCACCCGGCAGTACCGGCCCGAGCCCGCGCGGTCGTCCTCGTCCTGGACGCGCACCACGGCCGCCTGGACCGTGCCGCCGCCGAAGTCGAACATCAGGTAGGCGTGGCCGGGCCGGATGTGCGCGCCGTAGCCGAGCGCGGCCGCCGACGGCTCGTCGATCAGCCGGAAACGGGGCATGCCCGCCCGCTCGGCCGCCTCGGCCAGCCAGTCCTCGTAGTGCTCGAACGACTCGACGGGGGCGGTCAGGGCGATCTCCTCGCCCTCGGTGCCCGCCTCGACGGCGGCGAACGTCAGCACGGTGGACAGGAAGTCGTGGCCGGCCTCGGCGGGCGACACCTGACGGCCGTTCACCGTCATCTTCTGCGGGCTGCGGTTGGAGACGTAGCGCTTCATCCAGCGGAAGGTGCCCGCCGCGTGGTACTTGCCCGCCGACAGCACCTGGTCGCCGAGGAACTGCCGTCCGTCCTCGGCGTAGTGGATCAGCGACGGCACCACCGGCACCCGGTGGGCGCCGTGTCCGAGCAGCCGCCCGTAGTCGGGGATGCCGACGGTGACGCCCTGGCCGGTCCCCTCGTCCCAGACGGCCACGACCGTGTTGCTCGTCCCGAAGTCGACGCCCAGCCGGCCCGCCATCAGTGCTCCTCCTTGTCGTCGCTTCCGTCGCGGACGTCCACACCGGCCTTGCGCACGATCCGCCCGTCGCAGGACAGCCCCACCACCCGGACCAGCACCGGCTCTCCCGGCGCCGGTGCCACCGCCGCGCTCAGCGGCTCGTGCAGATCCGGGTCGAACGGCTGCGCGGCGCCGGGCTCGCCGACGGTGTCGACGCCCACGTCACGCAGCAGCCGCAGCAGCCGGGTGCCGACCTCCACGACGTCACCGGTGCGCAGCTGCGCGGTGCCCGAACGGTGCAGGTGCGCCTGCGTCGACAACTGCACCAGGGGCGAGCCGATTGTCGTGACCAGCTGCTCCAGGTCGGCGCGGGTCCGCTGCCGGGCGCCCTCCTCCGCGCCCGCGCGGGCCCGGGCGAGTTCGGCGCGCAGCCGCTCGACGGTCCGGTCGCGTTCGGCGATCTCCAGCCGGGCCTGTCTCAACTCGCTGCGCAGTCGCAGGGTTTCGTCCGTCCTTCCCGGCAGCAGCCTGCGCAGCATCCGGGTGGCCTTCGTCATGGCGCTCACCGCCTCCCCTTCCGTTTGCGCCGGGGCCGGTGCGGGGTCCGGTTGGGGTCCCGCGCGGTGCCCTCGCTCACGTCGTCGCTCAACTCGACGTCGTGCGCCGCGGCCTGGTCGTCGTACGACGCGTCGAGGAGTTCGACGTCGTGCCGGTGGCGCCACCGGACGAGTGCTGCGATCAGGTCGAACCAGGCGCGTTCGGCCGAGGTGAAGCGGTCGTACGACCCCCTGAAGCGGCGTATCCGGGCGGGGTCGACCTCGCCGAGGGGGGTGCGGACCAAGGCGTCGAGCTGCGAGAGTTTGCGGGTCCACCAGAGCATGCGCCCGTCACTCGATCCGCTGGCCAGGAGCGAACCGTCGGGGCTCACCGCCAGGGCCTCGACCGTGCCGCGGTGGCCCCGGAGTTGCCCGGCCGGCTCGCCCGACGGCAGATGCCACAGCCGTACGACGCTGTCCTGGCCGGCGCTGGCGAGCAGCTTGCCGTCCGGTGTCATGGCCAGCGCCCGGATGAGCTGCGTGTGCCCCCTGAGCACGCCCGCGGGTTCGCCCGAGGGCAGGTGCCACAGCCGGACGGTGCGGTCGTAACCGCCGGTGGCCAGCAGCGAACCGTCCGGGGTGATCGCCAGGGAGCCGACATGGTCGGTGTGGCCCTCCAGGGCGCGGATCGGCTCCCCGCCGGGCAGCCGCCACAGACGCAGATTGCCCTTCTGGCCGCCGCTGACGAGCATGCTCCCGTCCGGCGTCACGGCCAGGCACGGCACCCACAGCTCGTCGGCCTTCAGGGTGGTGGTCCGGGTCAGCCTGCCCGAGGACACGCGCCACAACTGCACGTTGGGGCCGTAGCCACTGCTGGCCAGCAGATCGGCGTCCGGGGACAGCGCGACCGCCAGGAGATTGCGGCCCAGCACCACGTTGCGCTTGGCCATGGTGTGGGAGTACTCCCCGATCACGCTGCGCGAGCGCAGGTCCCAGACCTTGATCCCGCCGCCCAGGTCTCCCGTGATCAGCAGCTTTTCGTCGGGGGTGGTCGCCATCGTCAGGACGCGCTTCGAGCCGCTGAACGCGAGCGGCCCCACCGGTGATCCCGTGGGGACGTGCCACAGCAGTGCGTCGCCCCTGCTGCTGCCGCTGATCACCTGTTCGCCGTCGCGGGTCACGGTCAGGGACTGGATGTCGGAGAGCGAGGAGATGACCTGTGCCTGCCGCTCGCCGAACGGGGTCGTGCCGGGAAGTTCCGCGGCGCAGGCGCGTCTCGCCAGCCGCACCAGCTCCTGGTAGCCGGCCGGGTCCGTGTCGGGCAGTCGCCAGCGGGCGTCCCCCACCATCCGGATGACCGCCGCCGCCCGCGCCGCCGGGGCGTCGAACGCCAGCCGCCACAGCTCGTCCCACCGCTGCGCACCCGACAGCGTCTGGACCACCGCGTCCCACTCGATGTCGGACACCCGTCCGGCCTGGCGCACGGCCCCGTCGGCGACCGCCCGCACCCACTCCAGGCGTCCCCCCGCGCGCGCCTTCTCGGCCAGCCGCCGCCGCAGCGCCGCCTCGGCCCCGGCGTGGACGCCGCGCAGCAGGCTCCCGTCGAAGTCGAGATCGGCGTACCGGTCGAACTCACCGGCCAGGAACAGCGCCACGGCATGCCGGCCGGGGTCCGAGGGCGCCCGGGGCGCCCGCGCCAGCAGGCGGGCGAGGACCTCGTCGCCGGTCGAGAGCATCACGTCCGCCACGGCGTCGATCGCGTCCTGCTCCTGGACGCCCTCCAGGGCGCCGCGCGCGATCTCGCCGACGACCGGGTCCGAGGAACGTACGAGCGCCTCGGCGAGCACGGCGGCCGCGGCGGCCGTGCCGAGCGTGGACAGCTCCTCCGCCGCCCGTCGGCGCCGTCGCGGCCCGAACATCTTGGAGGTGTCCGTGAGTCTGGCGGTCAGCCGGTCGAGCCGGGGATCACTCATCCGGCCACCTGTGCGGTTTCCATGCTGCCTCGCGTGTCTCGCAGGTCAACGTGTCCGCCGCCCACTGTGACCCGGCTCGCTCGGGACCGGTCCCGAGGCGGGCCGCACCCGGCCTCGTCAGGAGTCCCCAAGGGGACACCACAGCAGGGACAGCGTCCGGGCCGCACCCGGCCCTCGTCAGGAGTCCCCCGGCTGGCAGCGCGGGCACCACACGGTCGTCCGGCCCGCGACGCGGGACCGGCGCAAGGGGGTGCCGCAGCGGGGGCAGTGCGGGTCCGGGTCGTCGCGGTGGCCGGTGAGCCAGGAGTCGCGCGGCGGTACGCAGCCCTCGGTGACCGCCGAGCGCAGGGTGCGGCGCATCTCGGTGTGCAGGCGGCGGCGGTCGGCCTGACCGAGATCGCTCGCCCGGACGGTGGGGCGCAGCCGCGCCCGCCACAGGATCTCGTCGGCGAGCAGATTGCCAAGGCCGGCCAGGACGGACTGGTCGATGAGCGCGGCCTTGAGAGCGCCGCGGCGTGCGGTGAGCGCGGCCTCGAACTCCTCGCGGTCCACCGCCAGCGCGTCGGGGCCCTGACGCTCCCGCAACCGTTCGACCTCGGCGTCGTCGGCCAGCCACAGGCCCTGGAGCTTGCGCTGGTCGCGGAAGCGGAGCTGGCGGTCGCGGCCGACGGTGAACAGGACGCGGTCGTGGGGTGCGGCGGCCGCGTCGGGGTGGTCGCAGACCAGTCGGCCGGTCATGCCGAAGTGCAGCAGGAGGGTGTGGCCGCCGCCGGTGCGGGCGAGCAGCCACTTGCCGTGCCGTTCGAGCCCGGTGAACCGGCGGCCCTCCAGCGCCTCGCGCAGCCGTCGCGCGCTCACGCCGTGCAGGACGCCCGTGTCACGCACGTCGACGCGCCGGATGACCCTGCCCTGCGCACAGGAGGCGAACACCCGCCGGAATCCCTCGACGTCCGGCAGTTCCGGCACGCTCCCCATTGTTCCCCCGGCGGCACCACCCGTCCTGACGGATGGTGCCGCCGGGGGATGCCTGACCGGATGGCGCCGCCGGGGTGCCCTCAGACCCCGCGCGGCTCCCGTACGACCACCGTCTCCCCCGCCGGCACCGTGACCGACCCGGGCGCCTGCTTGCCCGTGAGGAGTTCCGTGGCGTCGGACGCCACGGCGACCTCCGCGGCCGCGTCGGTGTGGTTGATGAGGAAGAGGTAGTCGGCGTCCCCGCCCCGGCGCAGGACCGCCTCCACGCCGGGAGCGGTCTCGCGCACCGGCGCCACGCCCGCCTCCGTGCGGATGCGGTCCAGGAGCGCGGCCAGGGTCTCCGGGTCGGGAAGCGTGGCCACATACCAAGTCGCCCCCGCACCATGGCTGTTGCGGGTCACCGCCGGTACGCCGGTCAGCGGGCCGGACGTGTACGACGCGACCGGCTCGGCGCCGGACAGGCGTACCCGCTCCGACCACAGGGTCCCCGTACCGCCCCCGCTCAGGCCCACCGACTCCCCCGGCAGCAGCGGAAACACCTCGTCGGTGCGCACGCCCAGCGCCTCCCGGAACGCGCCGGGGTAACCGCCGAGCCGGACGTGGCAGTTCTCGTCGACCGCCCCGCTGTGGAAGCCGACGGCCAGGGTGCCGCCGCGCTCCGCGAAGGCGGTCAGGTTCGCCGCGCCCGCGTCGTCCACCAGGTACAGGCTCGGGGCCAGGATCAGACGGTACGGCGACAGGTCCGCGTCCGGGCGTACGAAGTCCACCGCGACGCCCGCGCGCCACAGCGGCTCGTACCAGGCGCGCACCAGCTCCTGGAAGCGCACCTGCTCGCTCGGCTGGGACGGCAGTTCCACCGCCCAACGGGCGTCCCAGTCCCAGACGATGGCCACTTCCGCCACGCCTGTGCTGCCCCGCACCTCCGCCAGCGCCCTCAGATCGGCGCCCAACGCGACCACGTCACGCCAGATCCGGCTGTCCGTACCCGCGTGCGGAAGCATCGCCGAGTGCCACTGCTCGGCGCCCGCCTTGGCCGCCCGCCACTGGAAGTACGCGATGCCGTCCGCGCCGCGCGCCACATGCGCCAGGGCGTTGCGGCGCAGCTCGCCCGGGCCCTTCGCGCGGTTGACCGGCTGCCAGTTCACCGCGCCCGTGGAGTGCTCCATCAGCAGCCACGGTCCGCCCGCCAGCGAGCGCATCAGGTCGCCGCTGAGGGCGATGTCGATCTGCGACTCGGGGTCCGCGGACTGCAGGTAGTGGTCGTTCGACAGCACGTCCAGGTGCGGGGCCCACCGCCAGTAGTCCAGCGCGTCGAAGTTGTACATCACCATGAAGTTGGTGGTGGCGGGGATCGACGGGGCCGCCGTACGCAGGATGTCCCGTTCCGCCACGTACAGCGAGAGCAGCTCGTCCGAGCAGAAGCGGCGCCAGTCCAGCTGGTGGGTGGGGTTGGGGACCGCGCCGGTGGCGCGCGGGGGGAGGATCTCGTCCCAGTCGTAGTACCACTGGCTCCAGAACGTGGTGCCCCAGGCCTCGTTCAGCGCCGCCAGGTCCGCGTAGCGCGAGCGCAGCCAGCCCCGGAACGCCTCCGCGCTGGTGTCGCAGTAGCACTCGGCGTTGTGGCAGCCGTACTCGTTGTGGACGTGCCACATCGCCAGCGCCGGGTGCCCGGCGTAGCGGTCGGCGATCGCGCGGGTGATCCTGAGGGCCGCCCTGCGGTACGCCGGGCTGCTCGGGCAGAACGTCTGACGGCTGCCGTACGACAGCCTGCGGCCGTCCCGGTCCACCGGGAGCGCCTCGGGGTGCTTCCGGAAGAACCAGGCCGGTGGGGCCGCCGTCGGGGTGGCCAGGTCGGCGGCGATGCCGTTCTCGTGCAGCAGGTCGAGGATCTTGTCCATGCGGGAGAAGTCGTACTCCCCCTCGGCCGGCTCCAGCAGCGCCCAGGAGAAAATGCCGACGCTGACCATGGTGACCCCGGCCTCGCGCATCAGGCGCATGTCCTCGGCCCAGACCTCCTCGGGCCACTGCTCGGGGTTGTAGTCACCGCCGTAGGCGATGCCGGGGAGCTTGAGCTCGGGCTTCATCGGTCACCTTCCAGCAGGCGGCGGGTGGTGGCCACGCCCCACTCGTCCAGGGACAGCAGGCGGTCGCTGGAGGCCATCAGGCCGCCGGTCGCCTCGACGTGCGCCGCCCAGCGCTCGCGGGTCTCGACGGCCGGGCGGGCCATCAGGCAGTCGGGGTCGTTGATCCAGAGACGGCCGTGCTGCCACTGCCGTCCGGCGCCGGTGAACTCGGCGGGGTCCTGGCCGGGCTGGCTGTAGTCGTCGGCCTCGGGGCGGCGGTGCGGTGCCGTGTCCGGGCTGACCCGCATCGCGTCGAACAGGCCGATGGACGGGAGGATCGGCGCGCCGCAGCCCAGCAGATACGCCTCGGCCCCGATCGCCTCGCGGATCAGCTCGATGCCGGAGCGGTACGCCGTCAGCGCGTCCACGTCCGCGTGCCGTACGCCGTCCAGGGCACCCGCGTAGAGGAAGTCGACCTTGAAGTAGTCGTAGCCCTCGGCGCGCAGGGTGCGGAAGACCTCCGTCAGGTACGCCGCCGCCCCGGGGTGGGTGGTGTCCAGGACATGCAGGTCGTGGCCCCAGTTGACGCCCGCGTGGAGGAAGCCGCCGGTCGCGTCCTTGACCAGCCACTCCGGGTGCTCGGCGGCCAGGGCGCTCTTCGGGTCCACCAGGAACGGGGCCGTCCAGATGCCCGCCCTGCGGCCCCGGGCGCGGATCGCGTCGGCGATGCCCTCGCGGGAGCGGAAGCGGCCGGAGAGGGTGAGCCAGTCGCCGAGGGCGCTCTGGTAGCCGTCGTCGATCTGGACGACGTCGATGGGCAGGTCGAGGGTGTCCATCGCACGGAGGTTCTCGTGGATGTCGTCCTCGGTGACGGCGGTGAAGTACTCGTACCAGGAGCACCAGACCGTGGGGGCGGGGCGGGGGGCGTCGAGGCCCAGGGCCGAGGCCCAGTCGGCCAGCACCGACTGGATGTCCGCGCCGGTCCACTCCTTCACCGGGCCGTTCGCGCTCACCTCCGCGATGCCGTCCGCGACGGCCAGCCGGATCGACGGGACCTCGCGGGTCGGGTCGGCCGCCGCCCACAGGCGGACCGGTGTGCCGTCGCCCGGGTCCAGGGCGAGCAGGCCCTCGCCCTGGAAGGTGCCCTCGGGGACGGTGACGCCGGGCCGGTAGCAGACGGTCGCCCAGTTGGCGTTGGTCGGGCGGTACGGCCGGTCGGTGAGGGCGTAGGCGCCGCTGGGGCTCCAGGACTGCCAGCCCTCCTCGTGGACGCGGGCTCGGGTGACGTCCACGGGCACGAAGGCCAGCGGCGTGAAGGGGTGGTACACGGTGGTTCTCTTTCGAAAAGGCCCGGCAAGACTCGAAAGGGCTGGGTGTCAGCCCTTTTCGAAACGGGTTGTCAGCCCTTGTTGGCGCCGAGCGTGAGGCCGCTGACGAACTGCCGCTGGAGCAGGAAGTAGACGATCAGCGTCGGGATCGCGGTGAGCAGGGCGCCGGCGGCGACCAGGTTGGGGTCGGTGAAGTACTGGCCGGAGAGGTTGTTCAGCGCCGAGGTGATCGGCATGTTCTCGCCGGTGGAGATCAGGACCAGGGCCCAGAAGAAGTCGTTGTAGATCCAGATGGACAGCAGGGTGGCCAGCGCCGCCATCGCGGGCTTGCACAGCGGCAGGGTGATCTGCCAGTACAGCCGCCACACCGACGCGCCGTCGACCAGCGCGGCCTCGGTCAGCTCGTGCGGGAGCATCTTCATGTAGTTGCTCAGCACGAACGCGCAGAAGCCCGACTGGAACGCCACGTGGATGAGCACGAGCCCGAGAGCGGAGTCGTACAGCTTGCCGCTCATCGTGATGCCGGGCAGGTCCACCAGGAGGTACAGCCGGTACAGCGGGGTGATGATGACCTGCTGGGGCAGCAGGTTGCCGGCCGTGAAGACCAGCAGCAGGGCCAGGTTGACCCGGAAGTCGAAGCGGCTGACGTAGAACGCCACCATCGACGACAGAAACAGGGTCAGCAGCACCGCCGGGACGGCGATCACCAGCGTGTTCACGAAGTAGTGCGTCATGTCCGACTGCGTGAACGCGTTGGTGAAGTTGTCGAAGTTGAGCGTGTCCGGGAGGGACACGTACCCCTTCTCGCTGGTCTCGGCGTACGGGCGCAGGGCCGCGTAGATCGCCCAGAGCAGCGGGGCCAGCCAGGCCAGCGCCATGGTGACGAGGACGACGTGCAGCAGGACGCGGCCGGGCCGGACCGGCCCGCGCTTCTTCGCGGTCTTCGCGGTCTTCGAAGCCGTCGCAGTCGTCGAAGGGACTGTCGCTGTGCTCATGCCCGCCGCTCCTTCCGGAAGGTGCTCACCAGGTAGGGAACGATCACGACGAGCGAGATCAGCAGCAGGACGACGGCGATCGCCGATCCGTATCCGATACGGCTCGACTCACCGATGATGTTGGTGGTCACCAGGATGGACAGCAGCTCGGTGCCCTCGGCGCCGCCGTTGAAGACGTAGACGAGGTCGAAGGCGCGCAGCGCCTCGATGATGGTGACGACCAGGACGACCGTGTTGGTCGGGCGCAGCGCCGGGAAGACGACGTTCTTGAACGTCTGCCACTCGTTGGCGCCGTCGATCGCGGAGGCCTCGCGCAGGGAGGGGTCGACGCCCTTCAGGCCGGCCAGGTAGAGGATCATCATGTAGCCGGTGTGGCGCCAGGACGCGGCGACGAGGATCGCCCACAGGTTGAGGTCCGGGTCGCCGATCCAGTCGATGTACTTGCCGGGCTCGTTGGCCCCGATGATGCTGTTGATCAGGCCGGTGTCGGGGTTGTAGACGAGCTGCCAGACGAAACCGATGACGGCCATGGACATCACGACCGGCAGGAAGAACGCCGTCTGGTAGACGCGGCTGAAGCGGATCTTCTTGTCCAGCTGCACGGCCAGGAACAGGCCGAGCGGCGTCGGGATCACGATCAGCACGACGAACCAGATGACGTTGTGCTGCACGGCCGGCCAGAACTGCGGGTTCTGCTCGAACAGTTCCTTGAAGTTCTGCAGGCCGACCCAGTGGATCGCGTCGAAGCCGATGCCGTCCCAGGTGGTGAAGGCGAGCGCGACGGAGGCGAGCGCGGTCACCCACACCAGGGTGATGTGCAGGATCGTCGGCAGGGTCGCCATCAGGCCCAGCGTGAGCCGGTCGCGACGGGTGAGCAGACGGCGGTGGCCCGTGGGCACCTTCTGCTTCTTGGCGGGGGCAGCGCCCGGAGGCGGCACGGCGGCCGCCTCCGGGTTCTCCTGGGTGATGTCCGTGGTCATGAGGACGCGAAGATCGTCTTCTTCTGGCGCTCGATGGACGAGAGCAGGCTGTCGACGCCCTTGGGGTCGCGGACGAACTTCTGCAGCGCGGGCTGCATCACCGTGGAGGTGAAGTCCGGACGGCTGTCGCGGTCCATGAACTGGGTGAGGTTCTTGGCGTCCGCGATCATGTCGTACGCCTTCTTCTGAAGGGGCGTGTACGAGGCGGTGTCGGCCTTGGTGGAGGCGGCGACGACGCTCGGGTCCGACTTGAGGTAGATCTCCTCGGCGGCCGGCGTGCCCAGGTACTCCAGGAGCTTGAGCGAACCCGTTTTGTTCTTCGGGCTCTTGCTCATCATGAAGCCGTCGGTCGGCGCCTCGACGGTGTCCTGGCCGTAGGCAGGGTCGATCTCCGGGAAGGCGAAGAAGTCGAGGTCCTCAAGGGCGGTCTTGTCGGTGAACTGCTGGGCGACGAACGAACCCATCAGATACATGCCGGCCTTCTTGGAGGCCAGGGTCTGGGCGGCGTCCTGCCAGGTGCGGCCGACGGCGCCTTCCTGGTGGTAGGGGAGGATCTCGGTCCACAGGTCGAAGGTCTTGCGGACCTTGGCGTCGGTCCAGGAGGCCTTGCCCGCCATCAGCTCGACGTGGAAGTCGTAGCCGTTGGCACGGAAGTTGATCTGGTCGAAGGTGCCGAGCGCGGGCCAGGCGTCCTTGTCGCCGAAGGCGATCGGGACGAGCTTGTCCTTCTGCATCTGCTTGCACAGGGCGATGAAGTCGTCCCAGGTCGTCGGGACTTCGTACCCCTTCTCCTCGAACACGCTCCTGCGGTAGAAGACGGCCCAGGGGTACGTGTAGAGCGGCACGAGGTAGTACTTGCCGTCCTCGCCCTTGCTGAGCGCCTTCATCGCCTCGGGGAAGTTCCCGCCGATCTTCTCCCACACGTCGTCGGTCGGGGTGGCGAGGCCCTTGGCCGCGAAGAACTGCATCCGGTAGCCGGCGAACCAGGTGAACACGTCGTCCGGCGTGCCCTGGAGGTAGGAGTTGATCTGCTCCTGGAACGTGTTGGAGTCCTTGGTGTTCACGTCGACCGTGAGCCCGGACTCCTTGGTGAACGCCGCGTAGATGTCGGCGAACGCCTTCTTCGGCACCGGGTCGGACGCCTTGGAGCCGAGCGTGACGGTCTTCGGGTCGGCGGCGGTTCCACTGCCCCCGCAGGCGCTGAGCAGGGGTATGCCGGCACCGAGAACGGCTGCGCCGCCCACGCCGCGCAGGAGGGTACGGCGGCTCGGGCTCGGGAGGGTGAGACCGGAGGGAGTTCTGTGCATGACGGCTCCTGGGGGAACAGGGGTCCGGCCCGAAATTGGTCGAAACCAATCAGAAATCAACCTGACCGAACACGAGGGTGGCGTAATAACAGCCGCATGTCTGGTCATACGTCAAGGGCGGACGTCACTGTTTGTTGAAACGTAACCGTCACAATCGGGTGTGATGGAGATAACCGGCAGGGGTGGCCACAGAAACCAACAGGGTCGACCGTGCCCCTGCTTCGGCTGGTCAGGGCTTTCGATGACGACCTGTTCCGGGCTCCTGACCGGTGGGCCGACCGCCCGAGGCGCCCTCCGGTGCCGGGGCACATACGTGACCCGGAAACTTTCGGGCCTCGGCCGCGTTGGCGGCAACGCCGACCGTCTCCCACGCCGTGCCGTTCCATTCGAGGAGCGCGGGGACCGTCGGGGTCGATGTGGGAGGCACGAGGGCCGGAGCGCAGGGGGACCGCACGGCGCGTGCCGGTGATCTGCCGCTCGGCCACCCTTCGCTCGTCCCGCCGCCGGGCCCACTCCGCCAGGGGCTCGTCCAGAGGTTCGTCACGCATTCCGCGCTTCCTTCGACCGGCCACGAGTTGGCCGGGGTGTGGGCGCGCAGGGTGAAGGTGAGGCGCAGTTCGCTGACGGCCAGCGCGACGGAGAGCGCGATGCCGGGTGCGGGGTGGGTGGTACGGCGAGCTGAGCGGCGTACGAGGAAGAACGCCGCCGCCAGGAGTGCCGGCCGGGCCAGCAGTGCCAGGCCGGGCCGGGTGGTGAGGGTGGCGCTCAGGACGGTCGAGTCGATGGCGTCCGTGAGGCCCGTGCCGCGTTCGTAGGGGCCGCGCACGAGCAGCAGGGTGGCCGTGGAGACCACCAGGGTCAGCCAGGCGGCCGTGTCGCCGCTGGAAGGGCCACGGTGGGCACCGTAACTCAGGACCGTTGCGGTTGCCGGTGACAAAGAATGGGACATATCGTCCTGTTATGGATGAGGGTCGTCCCGGCATTGATCAGATCATGGTTCTTGTCGCGGACAGGCACGGGCGCGTCGGCTACCGGGTCTGGCGCACTGCGCAGGACGACCGTTTCGACACGTACACAGGTCCGAAGACGTACTGGCACGTCGAAATCCGCAGCAAGGAGCACGCCAGGAGCGTCGCTGCCCAGGAAGGCTTCAAACTGCGGTGCGAGGGCGAGGTCTGGGATCGCCTGCCTGAAGAGGGTTGATCGGCGTGCCCGAGTGGGCGCACAGGATGCAGGCTTGGTTCTCCCTCACGACCGTCGACTACCGCGGCGTCGTATCCGCGGCGCAGGCTGGGCGGAGGCGGCGCCGCATCACGGCTCGGCGGTGCAGCTTGCAGCCCAGGAAGCCAAGGCGTGGAGATCCCTCGGCCCGTCTCAGTTTCCGTCCCATTCATCCCCGTACACCGCCGTACACCAGAGCCTTGCGGCCGGGGCGCGGACTTCCCGAACAGACCTCGAAAGCGAGTGTGGCGCAAGTCACCGAGGGTTCAAATCCCTCCGCTACCGCAGGTAGAAGAGGCGCCCGGTTCGTTGGACCGGGCGCCTCTTCGCTTCCGTCTCAGTTTCCGTCTCAGTTGATGGCATCGAGGGGAGGCAAGTTACCTGTCCAAGTCGTCCCCGGTTGAAGTTTTGTTGATCCTGGCCCCCTCCAGCCCAACGGGCCCATAGGCTGCTACTCGGGTGGCCGTAGGTCACGCCAACCAGTCCCTCAGATCACGTTGTACGCCCACAGACGGGCTTCGATCTGGAGGTGACTTTTGGAAGGCAAGAAGGACGGACATCCCTCCTCCGAGCCGGCTCGGGAGACCGAGACCGCTAAGGAGGCACAGAAGAAGGGCCCGAACTGGGCCGCGGGCTCATTCGTGATCAACCTGTGGCGCTTCGTGCGCGACTGGTGGAACGGCGGTGAGTGACCACGACCTCAGCTCAGGCCCTCTTCCCGATATGACTGCGTAAGCAGTCTCCCTGCCCTCAGGCAGGGTGGTGCGTCCTGGTCCGACGCACCGGAGGCCGCACGCCGAAAGGCGCTGCGGCCTCCGTCTTTGGGGAACAGCGTCTAAGCGAAGTCAGGTACCGGCTTGGTGGCGGGTCCAACACCGGTCTGTCGGGGGTGTTCCTCTGGTTGTGGTTTCTCTGGTTGCTCTCCAGAGATCGTTTTGCAATCAGTGCCTTGGCGGGTGACACGAGGTTTGCACCGTCAGAGTAGCGGCCCTTCCTCCCTTGCGAGGGGGGAAGGACTCACAAAGTTGCAAGCCGGGTGAGCGTTCCGCTGGAGGAGCGCGCATCACCTTGGGGATCTGACCTGCCAAAACAGGTAGCCACGCAAGACGCTCTACCGGCCAGCCTAAGCAGCAACCCTTACGCGTGAAACTAGCAACCCTCAGCAGCCCTTACGCGTCAGGCTGCCGGATGCGCACCGTCGTCGGTGTGCTCTGCCTCAGCGGCCCAGATCAGTCCGTCGACCTGGCGGGCGACGTCGTTCCGGACAGAATCCACCATGTGCTGGTAGCGGGCGGCCATGGCCGTAGTTGACCAACCCATGAGCCCCATGACAGCTCGCTCGGAAACCCCGAGCGGCAGCCGTCGCTCACTGCCGCTGAAGGGCTCGCCCTCCCGCGCGGACGTGGCGGGCAGGCGGCCATGGCCAGTGGTACCCCGATCGTCAGCGGCACGCCGATCCCCCGAGTGGGTGGTAGAGGGCCTGGCGCCATTCGGCTTGGTTGTCGAGGCCCCAGTAGCGGAAGAAGTACGTGCCGTCGCTGACGCGGGCCCGCAGGAAGAGCTTGGTCCAGGTCGAGCCGCTCGTGGTCCGGTAGTGGATCCATTCCTGGCTGTCGTTGTAGGCGGGGCCTACGACCAGGCGGTTGTCCAGTCTGTCCCAGGTCTTCCGGCCGACGACGCCGTCGACGTCGCTTCCAGTGAAGCCCAGGCGGCGCTGCAGGGTCTTGACGGCGTTCGCGGTTGTGGTTCCGTAGGCGCAGTCGACGTCAGTGAAGTCGAGGATGTACTCCGCCTTCAGGATGTTCTGCACCACGCCGACGGCGTTGCTGTTCCAGTACGGACTTCCCGGCCACAAGGTGGCCTCGTCTTCGAAGTCGTTCTGGGCTCCGGGGTCCGCGTCGATGTACCCCTTACTCACGTCGGCGGTGGCGGGGCTGGGGCTCATCACGACGCCGAGGGCCAGCGCGGCGGTGGCGCCTGCGACGAGGAGGCGACGGATTCCTGGCATAAGACGATTCTCCGTTTCCCAGCGGAACGTCCGAGCGTTCCGACCGCTGTTTGCTGATGCTGTGTCAGTGCGCGGGAGTGCTGGACGCGCGCCATCCGGCTACTGGCCGGTGGCAGCCTCGGGACCGGCCGGTACCCGGACCGCGACGGTGGCCGAGCGCGGGCGGCCCCCGGGCTCGTGGTCCGGCCAGTTGCCGACGGCGCGTGGACGGTCGGCGGAGGCGGCGGTCCCCTGTCCAGGGTGCTGGATGTTGACGAACAGGGTGTGGCCATCGGCGGACGCGGATACCCCGGTCACCTCAGCGCCGCGGGGCGCGGTCAGGAAGCGTCGCACCGTGCCGGTGCGGGGGTCGGCGGCCAGCAGCGCGTTGTTGCCGACGGCCCGGTGGACGGGGTCGGGCCCGCCGAGGTCGTGGGCGGGGATGCCGGTGGAGATCCACAGCAGCCCTTCGGCGGTGAAACCCACCCCTTTCGGGCAGGCGAACCGCCCGTGCTCCGTCAGCTCCGCCGCACCACCGGTCAGGAACTCCTCCCAGCGGAACGTGTCCTCGGCGGCGCCATCTGATCCACCCGTCCCCTCGCGCCACCGCAGCACCCGGCCGTACGGACTGTGCCGCGCCGACCGCTTCCCGGCGGACCCGGTGTCCTCGGCGCAGTCGGTGCATCCGGCCGGGCCGCTGCTGCCGGCCAGGGCGAGGTAGACCGACCCACTGTGCGGGTCCACGGCGACGCCCTCGGGTCCGGCCAGCCCGGTGGCCCCGACGGCGTCGGCGGCGAGGCGGGCGCGGACCAGTACGTCGGCCTGGTCACGCCAGCCGTTGGCCGCGGTCAGCGGGCCCTGGCCGAAGGTCAGCGGGAGCCAGCGGCCAAAACCGTTGTCGGCCAGGCGTGCGACGGCGAGCGTGCCGTGGTCCAGCGGGCTGCGGCCCTGGGTGCGCAGCGTGCGCCACGGCCTGGAGCTGACGAAGCGGTAGAGGTACTCGCCGTCCTCGGCGTCCGTGCTGTAGACGACAACCCGTCCGTCGTGTGTCTCGGTGACGGTGGCTGCGCCGTGCCAGAAGCGCCCCAGGGCGGTCCGCTTGACGGGCACGGAATCCGAGACGTCCGGGTCGAGCTCCACGATCCAGCCGAACGCCTCGGGCACCGCCCGTCGGTCGGCGAGGTCGAAGCGGGCGTGCGCGGTGTGCCAGGGGCTGCCCTGGCCGCCGGCGGCCAGGCCGTAGCGCCGCTCGTTCTCGCCGCGCCGCCAGGCGGGGCTGTCCGTGCCGAAGCAGGCGCTGGCGTTCCGCTCCGCCAGCAGGACGGTGCCCCAGGGCGTGATCCCGGTGGCGCCGGGGGCCAGTACGCCCCGGCCGGCCGGCCCGCCCGCCCCGGTGAGACGTTCGGCGGCCGGGCCGGCCGGCGTCACCGGGGTGTCGGCGGTCAGGCGGCGGTTGAACCGGGAGCCTGCCGTGCGCCACGCACCGTCGGATCCGGCGGCCACGGCCACGACCGTCACTCCCTGCGCGGCCATCGCCACCTCGCCGGGCACCTGGCCGGCTGTCTCGTCGGCCGACTGGTGGGTGACGACGAGCAGGCCCTTCTGCCCTGCGGCGCGGGGGAGGAACTCCACACCGTGGTGGTGACTGCCGACCTGGGTGGCCTGGGCCGCCGCGCTTCCGCCGGTGGGCCGCCAGCGGGGGGCAGCGGGGCTCAGTGGGTCACCCCAGCGGGCCAGGGGCGCGGCCCGGAAGCCGGCCGGTACGGTCACCGTGTCGGTCGTGTCCGCCGGTACGGCAGCGAAGGCGGCCAGGGCTCGGGCGGCGGAGCCGGTTCTCGTGGCCGCGCCAGTGCGCGGCGTGGCCAGGGCCGCGGGGGCGCCGGAGACGAGCAGCGCGGCGGCGGTGGCGGTGCCCGCGGCGAGGATCGAACGGCGGGAAGCCCCCCGGCCGGCCGGCTCGGCCGCGGGGTCGTCGCCGCGGCGGCCGTCGTCGTGCTGTCGCATGTCAGAACCTCTCCAGGTTGAGGGCCCTCTGCAGGGCACGGGTTGTGCCGGCTCCCCAGACGCCGTCCGCGTCGAGGCCGGCGCCGGTCATCGTGTTGAGGTGCTCCTGCATGGCCCGGACGGACGCTGCGCCGATGGCGCCGTCCACGACGAGGTCGGCGTCAGTCACCTGGTTGAGGTGGCGTTGCAGGGCCCGCTTGGACTCCGGGCCCCACACTCCGTCCGGCTCGGCCCCGATCGCCCGCTGGAGGGCCGCGATGGTCCGCGCGCCGAAGACCCCGTCCACCACGAGGCCCTCGCCGTTGGCGTAGGCGTTGTAGCAGGATTCGGTGTTGGGGCCCCACAGACCGTCGACGAGGGCGCCGACCCGGTCCTGAAGCCAGCGCACCCCGTCGTAGGTGAGCGGGCCGAAGACGCCGTCGACGACGAGGGCCGGGCTGTAGCCCAGGCTGTTGACGGCGGTCTGCTGCTGCGTCACCGTGCGGATGGTCGTGTTGGCGCCACCGGACCATCCGCCGTCGCCCGCGTGATCCATGTACGCCCGCTCGGTCTGCGGGCCCCACAGTCCGTCCGCGGTGACGCCGAGCCGGCCCTGCAGCCACTCCACGCCCTCCTTGGTCAGGGGACCGTACACACCGTCGGTGACCAGCGCCGGGGAGTAGCCCATACCGTTCACGGCGACCTGCTGGGCACGGATGGTCCGCACATCGGAACGGCCGCCACCGCTGCCGCCGATGCCGATGTAGGCGCCGAACGCGGCCTCGGTCAGCGGGCCCCACAGTCCGTCGTCCTCGACGCCGACCGTCCGCTGGAGCCACTGCACGCCGGCGAGGGTGAGGGGCCCGAAGACGCCGTCGACAGTCAGCGGGGGCTGGTATCCGAGTGCGTTGACGGCATGCTGCTGCGCTTCCACCGACCGCACGTCGCTCCGGCCGGAATCGGCGCTTGGGGGCGGTGTGATCTCGATGGGAACGTACTCTCCCCCCATACCGCTCTGCACCCAGGTGCGCAGGTCGTTGCCGGGGCAGGAGGTGGAGCCGAGCGCGCTGTGGTAGGTAGCGCTGAGATCGCCGCCGCACAGCTCCTGTGCCTTGAAGAACAGCGAGCGAATGGCGGTCTTGGCAGCCTGGGTGGCGTCCCCGTCGCTGCCGATGAAACACACTCCGATGTGGGTGGTGTTGTATCCCCGGGCGTGGGCACCCACGTTGGTCCAGCCCCGGCCTTCGTAGATCCATCCCTGCTGGTGGACCAGGAAGTTGTAGCCGATGTCGGGCCATCCCCGGCCGTCCATGTGGTAGTTCTGGATTTGGCGCACCGTCTGGCTGGGAGGGCCGGCCGAGTAGTGCACGCAGAAGCCGGTGCGGCTGGAGAGTGGTACGTACACCGTGGAGGTCGGCGGCCGGGCGCCCCAGTGCTCGCGGGAGATGACGTTGATGGCCGGGCCGGGAACGACGCCCACGCCGGGGTCCAGCGAGCCGTCATTGCAGTAGGGCGTCAGGTTTCCGGGGCACACGGTGTAGCCGGCGTCGTGCCGGTGGGGGTACAGGAGGTTGCCGGCTCGCCGGTTGTCACTGACCTCGGTCCGCAGGTGCCAGACGAGATCCTTGATGGAGGAACGCATCGCGGCCGTGGGCTCGTCGTTGGCCCGCAGCAGGCCGAGGATCGAGTAGAACGCCTCGTTCCGGCCGACCTGGCCGTAGCCGTCAACCCAGATGTGCCGGTCTTTCATGGCCGGGTTGGGGTGCGGGCCTTGCTCGGTCCCCTCCGCGTACCCTCCGTTTGCCTCGCCCCGTATATAGCCCTGTGCTTTGAAGATGTTTCCGTGTTGGCAGACGATGAAGTTGTAGGCGATGTTGCCGTACTCGCGGTGATGGGACGCCCAGATGTCGGCGATCTCCTGCCGGCATTTTTCGCAGTCCGTGGAGTCGACACTTCCCGGGCCGGCGTGGTGAACGAAGACGCCCCCCTTCCACGGCGTCCAGTCCCCTCCCGTGAGGTTGCGTGTGGTCGCCAGCCAGTCGATCAGGAGATCCTTCGCCGCCCCCAGCGAGATTCCGTTGTTGATCGAGATGGCGAGGGCCAGGAGGTTCATGGTGCCGGTATTGCGCGTGTAGGGCGTCCAGGCGGTTCGCGGCAGGATGGTGACCACGCAGGATCTCCTTCGACTGGTGACGGCTGACGGTGGCAGGCAGGGCAGTGGCAGTACATGAGGCTGTGAGGGCAGCGGTGCGGCAGGCGTATTCAGGGCGTGTACAGCGACTGCAGCCTGGTCACCCGCCCCTCTCCGTCGAAACTCAGGTCGTAGCCGAGGAGCGAGCGGGCCGTAGACGGCTGGGCCGTCAGCCGGCTGACGAACTCGGCCTGGGAGTACGACGAGGCATGCTTGCCGTCGCCGAGCGGGACCGACAGCAGCACCTTGGCGTCCTCGGCCATGCGCACCTCGGTGTAGGGCCCCTCGCCCGGGACGATCACCCATGCCTCGAACTGGGTGTGGGCCTTCTTCTGGGCGGGCCGCACCGACAGGTACGTCCGTCCGTCGCTGGTCCGGGCGTCCTCGATCTGCACGAACTGCTTGGTGCCGGCCCAGGGGGCCGCACTGGTCGACGACGGCGTGCCGTCCGGGTCCGTACCGCCGGCGGGCGCGGTGGTCGGGGCCGTCTCGTCGGCCGACGCGGAAGGCGTCGCCGATGTCACGGGTGCGGTGGCGGCCGTCTGCCCGTCGCTCTCACCGCTGCACCCGGTCAGGGCCACAAGGCTGAAGGTAAGAGCGGTGAGGCAGCGCACGGCAGCGGCCCGGCGTCCCGCGTGGACTCACTCGGCAAGCCAGTACGCCACCCGCAGCGACTGCACCCGGCCCTCGCTGTCATAGTCGCGGTCACCCCGGCGGAGGCCTGAACGGGCGGAATATGAGTCAGGGGCGGGGCAAATGGTCAGCTGCACTCGCGGCCGGACAGCGAGCTGTACAGGGCTTGCTTCCAGCCTTCGTTGCCGCCGAAGTAGCCGCCGTAGTACTTGAACATGTACGTGCCGCCGCTGACCCTGGCCCGCAGAAACAGGTTTGGAGTTGTACCGTTCGTGGCGCGGTATTTGATGTACCGCATGCTGTCGCTGTAGATGCTGCCTTCGATGAGGCGGTCGTCCAGCTTGCGCCAGGTCTTCGGGCCTACGACACCGTCGACATCATTGCCTGTGAACCCCAGCTTCTTCTGCAGCTCCTTGACACCCCACGTCGTGGTCGAACCATAGACACAGTCCACATCCACGGCATTGATGATGTATTCCGCGTACAGGATTGCCTGGACCACTCCTACCGAGTTGCTGTTCCAGTAGGAGCTGCCCGACCAGAGCGTGGCCTCGTCCGAGAAGTCGTTCTGGGCGCCAGCGTTTTCGTCGATGTACCCCCTGCTCACACTGGCGGCGGCGGGACTGCTGTTGAGGGTGATACTGAATGCCAGGGCGGCGGCGCCAGCGATGATGGTGCGGCTGATTCTCGGCATGCCGATTCAATCCCTTCAGGGCTGGTTGAGGTGGTTCAGCGCGCGGTTGCTCGCTGCCGGCGGGCGAGGGCTTCGGCGGCCTCGCGACGGTCGGTGGCCAGTGGGTCGGCGGGGACGCCGGCACCACGGCCCGGGTGTTCGCGCAAGCCGCGCAGCTCGGCGGCGAGGCGGGGCAGGCGGGGGCTGCCGGGGGTGACGTCGATGCTGAACAGGGACTCGTCGGGCCGCTTGTCGTCCCCGCCCCAGCGGACCACGCCGTCGAACTCGGCGAGGATGTCGCGGAGCACGGTCAACTGGTCCGGGAACCAGCCTCCGGCGGTGCCGGCCGGGTAATGGCCGGGGCGGATCCGCAGGGCGGTGCCAGAGGCCAGGTTGGAGGCGGGGGTCGCCGGGTCGAAGCCTGACGGGTGCTGCCAGCCGGTGACGTCGCCGGGGCGCAACTCGTCGATCTCGTAGTGGTGGCGGCGCAGCAGATGGACCAGAACGGTCTCCACGTCGCCGATGCGGGTGGCGACGGTGAGGCCGGTGCCAGGGACGGGGCGGGTCCAGACGGTGGAGACGTCGTCGGCCTGCTCCTCCATCACCCAGCCGTTGAGTGAAACGGGGCGTTCCTTCGCCGCGGCGTCCATGGCTCCTGCGGAGTTTGCGGTGGCTGCCACGTCGGCGGCGGAAGCCGTCGGGACGGTGAGGAGCGTGCCGGAGACGAGTCCCAGCCCCAGGACCGCCGTGCCCTGCACCATCATGCGCCTGCTGACGTACGTCATGTCGTGCGTCCTTCCTCGATGTGTGTGGGCAGGGGTCAGTTCGCCGCGGCGCGGTGGCGGGCGTAGTACCTCTCCATGACGCGGTACACGCCGCCGACGTCCCGGCCGTACTGTTCGGCAGCTTCATTGGTGCCGTTGTAACGGGCGATGATCCGTTCGGTGTCGGCGTCCGAGGTGTCCAGGCCGGGGCGGGGCAGACCGATCTGGAAGGCGTTGTAGACCGTCACGTAGGCCGCGGTCTCGATGTTGTACGCGGGGTCTTCGTGGAGTCTGGTCCACACGGTGGAGCGGTCGTCCTCGAGCGTCAGCAGCGGCTCATTGAGGAGGCCCTGCTCCACGCAGTAGTTGCGGGCCTCGATGGCGACCCACCCGAAGATCTGGCCCCAGCCGGTGCTGGAGTCGTCCTTCAGGCCGGCCTTGAAGGCTTCGTCGGCTATGGGGTCCAGCGGGTTGAACTGCCGCAATTCCCACAGCACTGGTGCCTGCACCAGGGCCTTGCGCAGCCGGAGGTTGCGGGCCAGACGGGTGAAGAGCCAGTCCATGGAGATGACTGCGTCGATGGCCTCGGAGTTGGATATGCCGCCGAGGGTGATCCAGTCGTCATCGGTCCAGCCGTCTCCTCCGGTCTCGGGAACCCCGATACTCTCGAGGTAGGCGCGGATCTCGGCCTTCATCGCCTGGCGGTCGGCGGCGACGATGTCGACGTCGAGGGCCTCGGCGTAAGAGGCGGGGTTGAAGGTCCGCTCGCCGTCGTCGCGGCCCGAGGCGATGTTCTTGTCGATCTCTATGGCGCCCTCGCCGGAGCCGACAGTGACGGTAGCGATCTGGTCGAATGCCCAGTTGGAGGGCAAGGCGTAGCCGAGGTTTCCGGAGAAGCCGCTGGACATGTCGGAGACGAAGCTGGCGTCGGCGTAGCCGGCGTCCGAGACGCGGCGACATACGTTGCGGGCGCCGTATACGCCGATCCGGTAGCGGGAGTAGGTCGTGATCACGTGGTGGACGCCACGGAAGTGTGGCAGGACGGAGGCGGTGACCTCGCCGTCGAGGGCGTCGAAGTCGACGGCGAAGTAGATGCGGGTGCCGTCCTGGAAGCCGTGTCGCCGTGCCCAGACGATGGCGTCGTGGGCGTCTTGCAGGCCCTTGCTGTAGGAGAAGTAGTCAGCACTGCCGCCCCAGGTCTGGTAGATCGGGAAGCAGCTCAGACCGGCCGCGGCGATGGTGTCGAGCTCACCGGGCTTGATCATCTTGTCAAGGGTGGAGCCGGCCACGTTGCTCAGGTACCGGCCGACGTGCCGGTATCCGGCGTCGTGGAGGGCCTGGGCGCGGGCCGGGGTGACGGTGGTGATGCAGTCGCAGGCGGTGCCGGGGCGGGACTGGTCGCCGTAGGAGACCAGCAGCGACGCCCACGTGGAGAAGTCGACGGTGCCGGTCTGCGGCAGGGCGACGTACGACTGGAACAGCGCGACCGCCTCCGCGACCTGTGCGCCGTAAGAGGAAGTGAACACCACCGGGCGGTCGTTGAGGACCAAGGCAGCGGTGAGCAGGGACACCCAGACACCGCTGTCACCGGAAGCCAGGGGGTGGCTGCGCAGGCCGGACCGGGTGCCGGGGCCGAAAACGCCATTGGCGGTGCCGTCCGCCATGCCCAGCTCGTACTGGATCGCGTACAGCATCGACTTGGCAACACTGCGGGAATGGTGACCGTCACAGGGGATGACGAAGAAGTCGGCGCGGCCGATGTAGCGTCCGTTGAGCCAGCGCTGGACAGTCTGCACGCCCGAGCTGCCGGCCCGGTCGCCGTAGGTCACCAGCACGTACGGGTCCATGTTCAGCAGGCCCTTGAACACCTTCGGGGTGAGGCCGGCGCCTTCGACGTTGCCGACGCCCATGTCCTGCTTGAGCTGTGTCACGGACGCGGTGACGCGCGGCCCCCAGACACCGTCGATGTCGCCGCCGTCGTATCCCTTGCAGTAGAGCGCTGACTGCACGATCTTCGCGAAGTTCTCCGACGGTACGGTCGCCGCGGTGAGTGACGGGTACGCCGCTCTCAGGGTGCTCAGGGTGGTGGGGCCGAAGCTGTTGGACAGGGTGCTGATACCGAGCTCGTACTGGAGCGCGCGGGTGAGCGCGTACATCGTGGCCCAGCCGGTTTGCCCGTTCTCCTCAAGCGTCATGCCAATTGCGTCGCTGTATGTGTTGTTCACGAACTGCTGTGCGCGCAGCACCAGTTCATCCATGACGGTCTACCTTCCGGCTTGGGGTGTAGCTTCTTTGGGCGATCACGCACGGCGAGGCTGCCCGTCGGCCGAACGCCGCAGGTGGCTCCACCAGCCGCGACCAAGATCGGCTGGACGGCCGCCGCTGGAGGCGCAAAACGGCCGGAGGGATCACACCGGCGAGGGTGAGCGAGCCGAAGACGCCGTCCTCGGCCAGCCGGGGCGTGTGCCCGAGGAGGTTCACGGCGCCCTGCTGGGAGATCACCGAGCTGATGTTGCTGCGGCCGCCGGAGCCGAGAGTCACCGCAATCGGGATGTTCTCGCCGTCCATGCGGCCCGCCACCGAGTTGCGCAGGTCGTTGCCGGGGCAGGCGGTGGGGGCGCCGGGCAGGCCCCGATGTGGGTGGTGCTGTAATTGACCGTGTGCGAGCCGCGATGGTTCCAGCCGACGCCCTCGTGGATCCATCTCTGCCGGTCGGCAACGAAGTTGTAGCCGATGTCGGGCCCGCCGACTGGTGCACGGTGAAGCGGGTGCACTGGGAGAGGGCGACCGAGCATTCGTCCGTCGGCGGTCGGGCTCCCCACGACTCCCGCGGGATGATGGAAACCTGCGGCCCGGGCGCCACGACCACACCGGGATCCAGCGAGCCGGGGCCTTGGGTGTCGGCCCCCTGCTGGTGCGGGTAGGTGAGGTGCTGCTGGGTTCAGCCGCCAGGAACAAAGCAGGTCGTGAAGGGGTCGTATTTTGCCGTTTCCCACAAATTCGAGCCCACACCAGCTTCAGGGTTCTCAAAGCGGTAGGCGCCACCAGAGCTACGTACGAACGTAACGGCGCGCGCTTTGCCGAAGTAGTAGACCTTGCCCGTGCTTCCCCGGAGGTGGTTGTCCGCGATGCTGAAGGTCTTGCTGCCCACGATCCCGTCTGCCTTCAGGCCCCATCTCGTCTGCAGCTTCTTCGTTGCATAGGTGGTGTTGGCGCCGAAAACACAGTCGATGTCTGAGTAGTCGTAAGCTGTGCCGTCCTTTTCTGTGGCGCCTTCTGCCCACAGGACGTACTGCCAGAGACCAACCGCGTTGGATGTCTGGTATTTGCCTCCCGCCCAAAGAGGGCCCTCATCCCCCCAGTCATCGGTGATCGTGCCGCTGCCAAAGATGTACCCCTGCGAGATACTTGCCGACGCAGGGCTCGTGCTCAGCGCCGTCAAGCCCAGGGCGGTGCATGCGGCAAGCGCGACCAAAGCCCTCTTGATAGACATACGTTCTCCTAATTTCTCAGAGAGGGAGGCGTCATGTGCGCCCGTCACGGCCGGCGCCAGCCCTGCACGACGTGCACAGCGGCCCGGCCCGGTCGCTGAGCGTGCCGGTCGTCTGCACCGGCCGGCTCCGCAACGAGACTGCGGGTTGGGCGCGATGTTCTGCCACAGCTGGTGCGGAAGTGACCTCATCCCGGGACATCCCACGCGCTGACCTGCGGAGATGTCGCCCGCTGAGTCCCTGCAGCGGGATCCGCTCTGTGATCCCGTGGCAGCTGATGCAGAATGAGGCCGGGACACGGGTGCCGGGCCCGCGGTCCCTGACGCGAGTGGGGGGAAGCGTGTCGCGCTGGAAGGAATTGCCCGCAGAACTGCATCCACACGTCCACCAGCTGATCGTGCGACTGCGCAGGCTGAAGGACCACAGCGAACTGAGCACGCGGCAACTGGCCGCAAGGTCCGGGTACAGCGCGAAGTCGTGGCAGCGATATCTGAACGGCAGGTCTCTGCCGCCCCGGGAGGCCGTCGAGGCGATGGCCCGTATCGGCGGTGACGATCCGGCCCGGCTGCTGGTGATGCACGAGATCGCCGCCCAACGCTGGGCGGAGGGACGGGTGGTCGCCACCGACGCCACCAACGGCCCTGATGACCTCTCCGCGACACCGGCACACACCCCCACGGAGCAGCAGCCGTACGGGCGTCACCTGCGCGCCGCAGTCGTGGCGGCAGCCGTGGTCACGGCGCTGTCCGTCACCGCGGCGCTCCTGCTGGCCGTGCGGCTCACCGAGGCCCGTGCCCAGCTCGCGGACGAGCGCAGGGATGCTGTCGCGACGGCCCTGGCCACCGTGTCGGAGTCCACGGTGCCGGTCATCTACACCTGCCGCCTTGAGCAGCGTGACGGCCGCTGGTACGCGGGCCTGAGCCGGACCACGGACATCCTCCTGTCCAACACCCACGTGGGGCTCGAAGTGGCGGAGGCGCAGTGCCTGCTTCGCCGGGCGGGCACCGAGCCAGGGGACATCGACGGCGTCTTCGGCCCCAAGACGCGGCGAGCCGTCGAGCGCATGCAGAAGCAGAACGGGCTGATCGTGAACGGAGTCATCGACCCGCCCACCTGGCAGGCACTGCGGGAGGCGGCGCCCAAGTGACCGCGGAACACACCCGGCTGGTCGCGGCGCTGCGGGAGCTGCGGGCCGGTGCGGGGCTGAGCCTGGCGGCGCTGGCGGAGCGAACGGCGTACAGCAAGTCGTCGTGGGAGCGTTACCTCAACGGCAAGAGCCTGCCTCCTCGCCAGGCCGTACGGGAACTGTGCCGGCTCGCGAACGAACCGGACGGGCGGCTGCTGGCCCTGTGGGAGATCGCCGAGTCGCACTGGAGCGGACGCGCGGTGGCCACCCCCGCACCCGTATCCGCCCCCACCCCTCCCGCGGACGAGTCGCCGCGGCCACATCCTCAGGAGTCGCCACCGCCCGCCGGGACCGGATGGCGGCGACTTGGCGGGAGCAGGCTCCTGGTGGTGCTGGCGTCGGCGTACACCGTGATCGTCGGTGGTGCTGCGGCCCTGCTGTTCCTCCTGCTGCCGGACTCGCAGGCCCAGGAGGACGAACCGCCGCCGGCCTCCATCCCGTTCTCCCTCGCTCCCCAATGTCACGGAGCCGCCTGCGAGGGCCGGGACCCGATGCGCCTGATCTGCGGCCTCGGCCCCGACACCTTGGCCTCGCACCGCACGGCCACCGGCGCCCACGTCGAGCTGCGCTACAGCAAGAAGTGCGGTGCGAGCTGGGCCCGGACCTGGGGGACCGAGATCGGCGACCGGTTGGACGTCACGGCAGACGGCCCGACCCACGGCGTGCGCATCAGGAACAAGGACGACGCGGCAACCTTCATCTATACCGAGATGACCGAAGTCCGTCCCGGCAGCACCGTCCGGGCCTGCTTCCGGCCCGCGTCGGCCGACGGCGAACGAGAGTGCTTCGAGGCCCGCGTGGGCGGAGCCGCCGCCACGACCCGGCCGCCCTCACCTCCGGTGGCGTCCGGCCATCGCGAGTAGATCGAGGACCCGGTACCGGGTGCATGGGTCGCTGACTTCTTGTGTTGCGAGGGAGCCGATGCGAGGGAACCAAGTGGCACGGCGCAGCGTGACAGGATGGCATGCGACCACCAGATGAACCGCGCGGCGGCCGGGGTGCGGACGAGCACGAGTTCGACGCCTTTTACGCCGCGAGCGTCGGTCGGCTCATCGGCCAGCTGTACGCGATGACAGGCGACCTCGCCGAGGCGCAGGATGTGGTCCAGGAGGCCTTCGCCCGGGCCTGGGAACGCCGGGCCGAGCTGGACTTGAACGGCGCCCCCGAGGCGTGGGTGCGCACGGTGGCCTGGCGGCTGGCGGTCAGCCGGTGGCGGCGGGTGCGCACCGCGCTCGCCTTCGCCCGACGGCAGGGCCCGCCGGCCACGGTACCGCCACCGGAACCGCACCATGTGCTGCTGGTTCAGGCGCTGCGGCAGATCCCCGAGGCTCAACGACGGGCCGTGGTGCTCCACCATCTGTGTGACCTGACGGTGGAACAGGTGGCTGCCGAGGCCGGCTGCCCCGTCGGTACGGTCAAGGCACATCTGAGCCGGGGGCGGGCGGCGCTGGCACGGCTGCTGGCCGACACTGAGCTGGATCCGCGGACGACGCGGCTGTCGGAGGTGCGTCATGGCTGACGAAACTGGGCTGGAGGATCATCTGGCCGACCTCGCCGAGTCGGGTCGGCGGCACGCGGCGCCGCTTGCCGCGGAGCGGATCCGGGCGCGCGGTGAGCAGCGTCTGCGTCGCAGGCGGGCCGCGCTGGCGTCCGGCGGCGTGCTGCTGGCCGCGGCTCTGGCCGTGGGCGGTCTGTCGCTGACCCGGGCCCTTGAGGTGCCCGAGCCGCCCGCCGTCATCCCGACACCGACCGCTTCGCCGTTCGTGCCGCCGACACCCGCTCCGGGTGAGGAGTACGCCGGAGAGCTGGGCTATGTATACGGCGCGGTGGCGAAGGGGGACATGGTGCAGGTCACCGTCGAACAGCTCCGTACCGTGCGGGGAACTGCGGCACCCGTTGGCGTGGTGCACACGCTGACCCTGCCGCGGGGGACGCTGGTCGAAGCACGGCAGCTGGCCGGGGGGAACCCCGCAGACGTGCAGCTGGGCCGACTGGTGGGCCAACTGGCCGCTGGGCCGCGGTGGGTGTTCGCGATCGACTATGACAGCGAGGGCCGGGTGCAGTCGCTGCGGGAGGCGTACTGGCTCGCCGAGTGAGGCCATATGAGGGCTCCGGGACGGGCGGCGGCAAATGAAACGGATCGGGGTGCAACCTCGGGGGTGGGGTGGCGCGTAGAGACCGTGTATCCAGAACACACCTGATCCTTGGGGGGACCTTGACCATGCGCGTCTCACACCGCCGGGCCGCCGTGCGCTGCCTCACCGCTGTCGCCTTCAGCCTTGTGGCCCTGACCGGGTGCAGCAGTGAGAGCGACGGGCAGACGGCCGCCACCGCACCCGTGACATCGGCGACGCCTTCCGCATCGGCAGACGAGACGGCCCCGACCACCGCGCCCGCCGGCGGTACGGACCCGGACGGCACGCCGTCGTCGACCAGTGCGGCCCCCTGGGCCGGCACCAAGCAGTTCGTGCAGATCGAGGACGCCCGGACCAGCGACGGACGGACGTACCTGTCGGTGCGGCCCGCCCAGAAGAAGGCCCACACCCAGTTCGAGGCATGGGTGATCGTCCCGGGCGAGGGGCCCTACACCGAGGTGCGCATGGCCGAGGACGCCAAGGTGCTGCTGTCGGTCCCGCTCGGCGACGGCAAGCATGCCTCGTCGTACTCCCAGGCCGAGTTCGTCAGCCGGCTGACGGCCCAGTCGTCCTCGGCCCGCTCGCTCCTCGGCTACGACCTGAGTTTCGACGGAGAGGGGCGGGTGACCAGGCTGCAGTCGCTGTACACGTCCTGAATGCGCGGGCCGGGACCTCATCCAGGACACCGCTTCCGGTCCGGGAGGCCCGCGAGGCACGACGGTACTCGGCGCAGCATGGTGACGACGGCGTCGAAGCCGCCCGGTCAGCGGGTTCAGCGCTCCCTCGCTACGCCGGGCGGCGCCTGGACCCGGCGATGTGCCCTGCGAGCCGTGAGGGACGTGCGGGTTCCGCTACCGCTCGAAACCGAAGGGCCCGGTCCACTGGACCGGGCCCTTCGTGATGTTCCGCCCTAGCCCACCCGGACGTCCTTCTCCACCGTCACCTGGTCGATGTCCGTCGTCCGGACCGTGATCTTCATGGTCCAGGTTCCGGGCAGCGGGAGCCGGAGCTGGTCCGTGCCCCAGTAACCGCCCCGGTTCTCCAGCTCCGCGTCGATCGGGCCGACGTCCTGGGCGCGCAGGGTGAAGGTGAGGCGCAGTTCGGGGACGGTGACGATGCCGCCGTCGGGGCCGAAGACGACGGCCTGCACCTGGTTCTGGCCCACGCGTCCCGGAGCGAGGTCGAGCTGGACCCTGCCCTGGCCGTCCGGGGTGCCCACGTCGAAGGGCACGACGCTGCTGGAGGCGGTGGCCCCACCGGCGTCGGCGGCCGTCGTCTGCGCGGCGGCGGACTCGGTGGCGGCGCGGCCCGGGAGGGTGATGGTGAGCAGGGTGGTGATCACCAGGACCAGCACGCCCGTCATGAACTCGGCGAAGACGGAGCGGCGGAGTGCTCGGCGGTGGTGGTCGTGCCTGTCATGCCTGTCGTGCCTGTCGTGTCCGTCGTGGTCGACATGGTCGACATGGTCGACGGGGGGCCTGTCCCCGGCTTGGGCGTCCCCTGGTGGGGAGTCGACCTGCGCCTCCGACGTGCCCGCCGGGCCGCCCACCGTCTCCAGCACCCGCGCCTCCGCCGCCACCCGCGCCGGTTCCCCCGCCGCCCAGCGCCGCGTCCACCGGCGTGAGAAGCCCGCCGCCGCCAGCAGCAGCGCCACCGCGGCCAGCTTGGCCAGCAGGATGCGGCCGTACGTCGTGCCGGTGAACGCATACCAGGAGCCGAGGCCCCGCCAGGACTGGTAGACGCCGGTGACGGTGAGGACGATCACCGAGGCGGAGGCCAGCCGGGAGAAGCGGGTGACGGTGGCGAGGGTGAGGTCGTGCGGGGCGCGGTAGAGGACGGTGAGCAGGGCCGTCAGGCCACCCAGCCAGACCGCCGTGGCCAGCAGGTGCAGCACGGCCGACGTCATCGCCACCGGCACCTGGATACCGGCCGAGGCGTGCTCGGAGGCCGCCCAGGTGACGGCCAGCGCGACGGAGAGCGCGACGCCGGGTGCGGGGTGGGTGGTACGGCGAGCTGAGCGGCGTACGAGGAAGAGGGCCGCCGCCAGGAGGGCCAGCCGGGCCAGCAGTGCCAGGCCGGGCCGGGTGGTGAGGGTGGCGCTCAGGACGGTCGGGTCGATGGCGTCCGTGAGGCCCGTGCCGCGTTCGTAGGGGCCGCGCACGAGCAGCAGGGCGGCCGTGGAGACCACGAGGGTCAGCCAGGCGGCGGGGAGGAGTTTGCGCAGGGCGTCGGTGGGGCCGCGCAGGACGGCGGACATGAAGACGGCGACACCGATGAGCAGGGCCAGGCCGCCGTACGCGGCGTAGCGGGCGATGTTGTAGAGCGAGGCGGTCGCCGGGTCCTCGGTCGGGGCGGTCACCGCGGCGGTCGTCGCCGACGGCTCGCCGACCGAGAAGATGAACGCGCCCGAGACCGGGTGACTGTCCGCCGAGACGACCCGCCAGGCCACGGTGTACGTACCGTCCGCCAGGTCGGCGGGCAGGCCGACCCGGACGGTGTCGGCGCTGTCGTCCGCGTGGGCGGCCTCGCCGGTGTCGACCGGGCGGTTCTTGGGGTCGATCACGCGGACCGAGTCGTCGAGCAGGCCGACGGACTCGGTGAAGGTCAGGGTGAGGTGACGGGGGGCGGCGTCGAGGACGGATCCGTCGCGGGGGTCGGTGCCGCTGAGTCCGGCGTGGGCCGACGCGGGGGCCGCGCCGCCGAGGAGAAGCAGGACCAGCACGGCGACCAGCAGCACCAGCCGCCGAAGTCGGCGGACCCGGAGCCGGAGTCGGAGCCGGAGTCGGAGTCGGAGTCGGAGTCGGAGCGGTCCGGGTCGCCGGGACGCGCCGTCGTGGCCGTCGTCGTCGCCGTGCCGTGCTCCGCCATCGCGCATCCCCATCGCCGCTCCGTCGTCGGATCTGCTCCCGGGATACGTACGGACGTGAAGCCCGGCGTGCTCATCCCAGGCAGGCTCTCACCATGTGGGACACGCCGAGACGTCCCCGTCCACCACCACGTCCTGCCCGCTTCCGGGATACGTACGGATGCGGGTCCGGCGTACTCGCCCCAGGCAGGTCTCACCATGTCGGACGCGCCGAGATACCCCCGTCCACCACCAGGTCGTGCCCCGACACCCACGACGCCAGGGGCGAGGCCAGGAACACGCACGCGTCGCCGACGTCCTCCGCCCGCCCCAGCCGCCCGAGCGGCACCGCCCGCTGCCAGCGCTCCACGCCCTCCGGCCAGCCCTCCGCCAGCCCCTCCCGGTCGATCAGCCCGGGTGAGACGGTGTTGACGCGGATCCCGTACCGCCCGTACTCCAGCGCCGCCGACCGGGCGTGCATCACCACCGCCGCCTTGGAGGCGCAGTAGTGCGCGTGCGCCGGTGCCGGTGCGCTCGCCTCGATGGAGGCGATGTGCGTCACCGAACCCCCTTCGCCGCGCTCCCGCATGACCTCCACGGCCGCCTGCGTGCACGCGAACACGCTGGTCAGGTTGGTGTCCACGACCGTCCGCCAGTCGGACGCGGTCATCCCGTCGAGTTCCCGCACCGGCTGCACGGCGGCGTTGTTGACCAGCGCGGTCAACCGCCCGTCCCCCCACTCGGCGGCCTCGCGCACCACGCGCCGGCACGCGTCCTCGTCGGTCAGATCGGCCTGCAGTACGACGGCTCGTCCGCCCGAGTCCTCGACCAGCGAGGCCACTTCACGCGCCGACTCCACCGACGTACGGCAGTGCAGCGCGACCGCCGCGCCCTGCTCCGCGAACCGCAGGGCGATGCCCCGGCCGATTCCGCCGCCCGCGCCCGTGACGAGGGCGACCTGGCCCTCCAGCAACCTCATGGCCCTCCAGCAATCTCATGGCCGTCACAGCGACCTCATGGCCGACACAGTTCCACGATCCGGTCGGCCCGGTCCGGATAGCGGGCGGTCAACGCGGCGGCGTCACCGTGCTCGTACCCCTCGAAGGTGAATCCGGGCGCCATCGTGCAGCCGAAGAACGTCCAGGAGCCGCCCTCGACGACCCGCCCGCCCATCCAGGTGCCGGCCTCCACGGTGAACTGCGGGTACTGGCCGCCGAGCACGTCCGGCCCGAGGACGGCCGTGCGGGAGGTGCCGTCGGGGGCGAGGAGCAGCAGCTCCAGCGGGTCGCCGAGGTAGAAGTGCCAGATCTCGTCGGTGGGCAGGCGGTGCAGGGCGGAGTAGTCGTCCCGTCGGAGCAGGGCGACGATGGCGGTGCCCTCCGGACGTCCGTCGGGGCGGTCCGGCCCGGCCCAGGTCTGCCGGAACAGGCCGCCCTCGCGCGGGATCGGCTCCATGGCGTAGTGCGCGACGAGGTCTTCTGGAGTCACGCGGGGAAGGCTACCGCCCTGGGCAGGAACGCGAGTTGGGCGTGCTTCTCCGGCAGGTGCACGTCGGGGAGGTTCACCTCCGGCAGTACGACCTTCGGCCCCGCCACGAACCCCTGCCGCAGGAAGCGGTCGATCGCCTTCTCGTTGCGCACGTCCGGGTCGACCACGACCCGCTGCCGGCCGAGCGTGACCAGCACGTACGCGGCCAGTACGGTGATCAGGCCCGCCGTCCAGCCACCGCGCGCGCCGCCCTCGCCGGCCGGGGCGAGCAGCAGGTGCACGCCGATGTCGCCGGGCTGGACGTCGTAGCACTCGCTGACCCGGTCCGCCTCCGGCTCGTAGGTCTGGAGCAGGGCGGCCGGTACGCCGTCCATCACCACCAGGTACGCGTGATGGGTGTCGAGGGTGTCCATGTGGGCGTAGATGCCGGCCACGTCGTCCCGGGTGAGCCCGTTCATGCCCCAGAAGGCGGCCCGCTCCTGGCTCACCCAGCCGTGGATCACCTCGGCGTCGCCCTTCGCGTCGAGGGGCAGCACGCGTACGGTGCCGAAGCCGTCGACCGCCTGTTCGTGGACGGCGGGGCGGTCGGCGTAAGGGTCAGTCATCGTCGGTCTCCTTCGTCAGGCGGGCCCAGTCGGTGACGACCGGGACGAGGTCTCCCCTGGTCCACAGCGGGAGTTGGTCGCGGTGATGCGCCGAGCCGGGCACGCCGGACGCGCCGAGCGGCACCACCCACAGGCTGTGCTCACGCCGGGCCAGGTCCCACACGTACCGGGCGGCCGGGCCGCGCGCGGCGAGGTCGGTCAGGCCGGGGACGGCCGAGGTGCACAGCACGCAGTCGTGGTCGCCGGACAGGGCCGGTTCGTCGTACTTCCTCGTGGCGTACGACGTGCTGGGCAGCGCCCGCCACGGGGCGAGGCGGTGGGTGTCGCCCCAGGTGCGGGCGGCGCCCGGCGTGCCCGCCACGTCCTTCAGGGCCACCTCCTCCAGGGCCTCCCGGACGATCGCCGGGCGGTCGATGCCGTACAGCTCCTCGGCCCTCAGCAGGTTCTCCAGGGCGAACGCGATCCGTGCGGTGAGCCCCAGCCAGGGCAGGAGGACCTCCGGGTAGGCGGGCGGCTCGGTGAGCTTCGTGAACGCCGGGTGGGCGGCGAGCCGGCGGACGACCGCGCTGCGGACGGCCGCGTAGCCGGCGGCCTCCTCGCTGGTGGCGTCCATGCGGCGGTCCCAGCGCAGCAGCCGGTCGCGCAGCTCGGCGGCCTCGGGGGTCAGGTCGTCGAGGGCGGCGAGGAGGTCGAGGAGGGGCGCGGCGGAGGAGAGGTGGGTGTCCATGTGGATCGTGGGCATGTCGGCCGCCGACCACCGGTCCTTCTCGTTCAGCAGCGCGGCGATGCGGTCGGCGCGGTGCGGCGGGGCGAACTCGACGCCGAGCGGGGTGGACGGGCCGCGCTGGTTGGCCATCACCGCGATGCCGTCGGTCAGGCCCGCGCGGGGCGTCTCGTGCCAGCCGCGCCACTCGTGGCCGGGCTCCCAGGCGGGGACCAGCCGGACCCGGTTGGCCTCGGCCCGCACCGGCACCCGGCCCGCCACCCGGTGCAGGGTGCCGCCTTCGGTGTCGGCGGCCTGCACGACGTTGACGGGCTCCACCCAGGTGTCGAAGGCGCGGTCGACGTCGGCGACCGTGCGGGCCCGCAGCAGCGGAAGGAGGGTGGTGAAGCCGACGTCGGCGGTGACGCGGGGCGGGTAGCGCAGGCTCAGTGCCACGGGCGTACCGTCGTCGAGGCCCTCCGGCCCTCCGGCGATCACCGGCCCCCGCTCGGTCTCGATGACCTCGACCGGCACCGGCTCGGCACCGCGCACCTCGACGAACTCGGTGTGCCGGTACGCCCGTTCCCACCGCCCGTCCGGGCCGAGGGCCTCCACGCCCGCGCCCGTGCGCCGCAACTGCTCCCGGTAGAGGTCCTGGTAGTCGGCCATGGCGTTGGTGATGGCCCAGGCGACCGTGCCGGTGTGGCCGAAGTGGGCGATGCCGGGGACGCCGGGCACGGCGAGGCCGACCACGTCGAACTCCGGGCAGCACAGCCGTATCTGCTGATACACGCCCGGCTCCTCGATGAACCGGTGCGGATCACCGGCGATCACGGCCTGCCCGGTGACGGTCCGCTCCCCGGCGACCAGCCAGCCGTTGCTGCCGGAGGTGCCGTGACCGTCCGTGGCGAACAGCGCCACCGCCTCCGGCCCCAGCTGCCGTATCACCTCCTCCCGCCAGAGCTTCGCCGGGAAGCCCGCGAAGAGGATGTGCGTGGCGAGCCAGACGGCGAGCGGGGTCCAGGGCTCCCAGCGGCCGGGGGTCAGCCCGGTCTCGGCGAACTCGGGCGTACGGCGGGCGCCTTCGGCGAGGCCCTCGTTGACTCCGTCGACGTAGGCCCGGACCCAGTCGGCCGTGACGGGGTCCAGGGCCTCGAAGGAACGTTTCGCTGTGTCCGCGAGCCGCGCCCGTCTCGCCAGGACGTCCCAGGGCACGGCGGACGTACCGAGGAAGGAGGCGGAACTACCGTCGGCGCGATGTCGCTCGACCTCCACCTGCCAGGCGCGGTCGAGGGCGGTGACCCGGCCCTGGGCGCGGGCGAGTTCGCGGGCGTCGGCGGCGCGCAGGTGCGGGATGCCCCAGGCGTCGCGGTGGATCTCGATGGTCACCTGGTCATCACCCTGTCATCCCTCTGTGCTTCAGGTTAACTGCGCTTTAGGTTAGGCTTCCCTAAGTTGGTCGTGGCGGAATGGTACGCGAAATGTGAAGGAGCGCCATGGGGCAGGGGCACGGCTGGCAGGGCACGGTCCTGAAGCTGATGGGCGCGAAGGACTTCGTCCTCACCGTGACGGGCGCCGAGGACGTCACGCCGGAGTACCGGCGGCTGCACTTCACCGACGGCGGCCTGCTCACGGCCTACGCGGTCCACCCCACGATGTGGGTCAGGTTGTGGTTCGACAACGCGGGCAAGCCGCACCAGCGGGCGTACACGCTGGTCGCCCCGGACCCGGAGGCCGGCACGTTCAGCATGGAGTTCGCACTCCACGAGGGGTGCGCCAGTGACTGGGCGCGGGCGGCGAAGGCAGGGGACACGATCGAGGCGACGGTCCAGGGCACGGGCTTCCAGCATCCCCGGCCCGAGCCCTCACACGTCTTCGCGATCGCCGACCCGGCCTCGCTGCCCGCGCTCAACTCCCTCCTCGACGCCCTCGGCCCGGCCCCGGCGACGATCTGGTTCGAGGGCGAGCTGGACGGCCTGCCGTGCCACGCGGACACCTCCCGGCACGAGATACGCCAGGTACCGCGCCCCGGCCTGGCGGACGCCGTGCGGTCCGCGCTGCCCGCCCAGCTGACGACGACTCCGAACCCGTACGTCTGGATCGCCTGCGACACCGTGACGACGCGGACGCTGGCGTCGTATGTGCGCAAGGAACTGTCCGTGCCGAAGGAGCGTATGCACGCGCTGGGGTACTGGCGGGCGAGCTGACGGTCGGCGCGGTGGCACTCGTGCCTCGTGGGCGGGGGTTGCGCTGCACCGGGTCGGGTTACCGATGAGCCGGTGCCGGGCATGATTCACGCCCTCAACTCCCCGTCGGCCGGCTCGCCGAGCGGGCCAGGGTGCTGGTGCAGCGCCAGGAGGGCGCGGGCCAGCACGGCCAGGGCGTACGCGTCGTCGGCAGGGGAGACGCCTTCCGCCAGGACCTTGGAGGTGCGTACGAGGACGTGGACCGCCGTGTCCCGCGTCTCGCCCTCCATACGGGCCGCGAGGGCCTGCACCTCCGGCACGAGGAGCTGCACGTGCCCCTGGAGCTGCCCGATCAGGGTGTCCAGTGCTTCGCCGGTCGGCAGGTAGGGCGCCCACAGGACCGAGTCGTACGTCTTCCGGATCGTGTCGGCGTCGACCGGAAGCAGCGGGTCGCTACGCACCGGCGTTCCTCTCCGCCGCCAGCCGGTGTCGACCACACACCAGGAGCTGGGCCACGGCGCCGGGGCTGCCCAGCAGGCCGGGGCCGTCCACCGGCACGGACCAGTACGAGGAGCCGTCGTCCGGGTCGGTGCGCGCCGGATCCGGCACGCCGAGGTAGGAGTTCCGGCCGAGGCACTCCGCGTCGAGCGTCCGGCCTTCCCACTGCCGGAGGCGGGCGGTGCCGGGCGGCACCAGGGCGTAGTACAGCCCCCATCGGGTGTCGGCGAACGCCGGGCCGCCCAGCAGGGCCTGTGCGAGGTAGGTGTCGACTGTGCGCAGGTCCTCCGTGCCCGCGGCGGCGTGCACGAGTTCGGCGGAGAGACGGACGGCCGTGAAGAGCGTGCCGCATCGCAGGAGCGCGATCCCGCTGTCGGCCCACTCCTTCCGGGCCCGCCGCGTGTCTTCCGCGGCCGAGAGGAGCCAGTGACCGGCCGCCAGATACCCGGTGACGTACTGGTCGCCCTTGGTGAGAGCCTCTTCAGCGAGGGGGTTGCTCATCGGGTTCGCCACGTCCAGTCGTTGCATGTCGTTTCTGTCCACATCGCAGACGATCCCAACGGCGGACGGCGGGCGGCATACGACGACCTATGACACGGAGTTGATCATGCGGGTAGTAGCGATCACGGGAACGCGGAGTACGGGGCACCGGAGCCTCGACGAGTACGCGCGTCTCTTCGCCGACTACCTCGGCCCGTTCACTCGGGGCGCGCACTTCTACATCGGCGGTGCGAAGGGAATCGACACCCTGTCGCTGCTGTGGCTCGCGGAGCACACCACCGCTGACATCACCGTCGTCACACCCGGCACCATCGATCAGCAGCCCGCGGAGGCCCGGCGGGCGATCGCACGCACGCGCGTGCGCGTGAAGGAAGTCGTCGAGCTGGGTGCCGCTGAGCTGAAGACGCCCGCCTACCACGCCCGGAACCGGTGGATGGTCGACCGCAGCAGCATGACGATCGGCTTCCCGCACGGCGACGATCCCTCATCCGGGACGTGGCAGACGCTCAACTACACGGCGGATCAGGGGAAACCTCGGCTGATCGTGCCCGTGTAGCCGCCGCTGTGCTGCACCATGTGCCCTATGGAGGGGGCAGCCGCGGGGGCGGCCCAGCTGAAGGCGCTGCGGCACCGGCGCGGCCTGTCGCTCGCCGGTGTCGCCCGTGCGCTCATCGTCCTGGCCGGGGAACTGCACCAGCCGCCGCTGCCGTCGGTGGCGAGCGTGCAGCGGTCCGTTGCCCGCTGGGAGTCCCCGAAGAGCCCGACGCTGCCCGACGAGCGGTACCAGCTGCTCCTCGCCCACCTCTACGCGCGCACGCCCGCCGGCGATCTCTCCCTCGGCGCGGGCTCCGACTTCGCCGAGTACCTGCATGCCCTCGGCCTGCTCGGGGAGAGTGAGCGGCGGACCGCGGAGCTGCGCGGCCTCGTCCTCCGCGCCGTCACCGACGCGGGCGGCGGCCTGCTCGCTCTGCTCTCCCCGACTGTTCAGGCGGGGCTCACCGCGGCCCTGGAGGACCCGCGGCGGGCCGGAGAGGAGGCCATAGCCGGGCTGGCGTCCGTGGTGGCGGACGTCAACGCGGAGGTCGGGAGCCTGCCCATGGTGCGGCTGCAACTGCTGCTCGCTCCCGCGGTCGAAACGTGCCGACGCCTGCTCGCCGGTCCTGTCCCCGATCCGCTCGTTCCCAAGCTCCGGGAGGTCGCCGTAGCGGCGGCGACGCTGGCAGGCCGACTGGCTTTCGAGACCCGCGACGACAGCGCGTCCGGCGCCCTCTACGAGGAGGCGACGCTTACGGCGGAACGACTGGCGCAGCCCTGGCGGAAGGCCAACGTGCACATGAGTCACGCACTGGTCACGCTGTACTCGACACAGGGCATCGATCAGGCATGGCGCCTGGTCGACCACGCCGTACGCGCGGCCCGCTCCGGGGAGAGCACGCTGGTACGCGCGCGGGCGCACGCGCTGCAAGCGGAGATCGCCGCACGGGCTGGGCACGGGCGGCAGGCACGGGCCGCGCTCGGGCTGGCCTGGTACGACATCGAGGCGGACCACGCCGAAGACCCGGCGCCCTTCTCGTTCTCGCCGGGGCATCTGCGTGGTTTCGAGGGCGTGTGCGAGCTGTATGTCGGTGACCCCTCCGCGGCGCACGACCGGTTCGCCCGGGCTGCGGAGATGTTGTCGGCACCGAGGGAGCAGGTGCAGCGGGCCATCGTCACCACTGATCAGGCGCTCGCCCGGATCAGGCTCGGGGAGCCGCGCGCGGCGGCCGAACTGCTGCACGAGTGCGTGTCCGCAGCGGCGTCGACCGGCGGCCGGGTGCCGGCGCTGCGGCTGCGGAAGGCCCGGCAGGAGCTGCGGCCGTGGCGGCGGGAGGACTGGGTGGCCGACCTCGACGACCACCTCATGGACGTCCTGGGCTCCTGATGGCCTCGGGGCAGCGTCGCTCCCCGTGATGTGAACCCGCTTACGTGACCCGTCGCACCTGCGGTTTTCCTTGAGAGTGGGACATACCACATGCTTTGAGTTGGCTTGGTTTTTATCCTCGCTGCTGTTTCAGGCGGACGTGTTCGCGGACGTGTTCGGTGAGAGTTTCGGCTCGTTTCACGGTCTTCCCGGGCTCGTAGCGCGGGGCAGGTAGCGGTCGAAAAGGGCTTGGAGGTAGTCCTCCAGCCGCCTGGTCAGCAGGGCAGGGGTCAGATCGGCGCGGCCCACCTCGCGCCAAGGGACAGCGACCTTCTCGGCGTCCGGAGCGAAGGCCAGGGCGTCCAGCAGACGCCAGTAGAGATGGGCGGCGGGATCTTCGGCAAGCGTCCCTCCCACCGCGACGTAGCGGTTGGCGAAGTGCATGCCCGCCGGAACCCCGTGCAGCAGGGCCAGGGCCGTCGAGCAGTGGGCCACGTCCAGGTCGGCCGGCCCCCAGGAGGTCTCCACCCAGTCGACGACGCCGCTGATCCGCGGATCGTCGCCGTCGCCCGTGAAGAGGACATTGCCGGGATGGAAGTCCCGGTGCAGGAAGCAGGCCCGGTACTCCGGGGGCTCGCGGCGGATCACGTCCACGGCCCGTTGCCACAGCTCGGGCCGCTCGGTGTGCTCGGGCGGCCGCACCCGTTCGGGAGAGGTCCACGCCTGATAGGTGCGAGGCCGTGTCTCTGCGGTCACCGGCAGCCGGTGGATGCGCAGCAACTGGCGGGCCAGCAGTTCGGCCCGCCAGTCGGCGCCCTCGTCGGCCAGGCGCACGGTCCCGGGCAGCAAGGACATCAGCAAAGAGGGGTGGTCGCAGTACTGCGCGGTCGCGTCCACGGCCACCAGCGTGGCCGCGGGCACATCCGTACCGCCGAGCAGACGCAGAACGGCTGCCTCGCGGGTCAGCAGGCCCTCCGCGTGCCGAACGAAGAAGGGCCTGACGAACGACCGCAGGACCAGCGAGCGCCGACCGCCCGGCCCGCGGATGTACAGACGGCGCATCTCCGACGTCCAGCCGCCCCGCAACCGCGCGACATCGTCGATGCGTTCAGCCTCGGACAGCCCCTTCTCCACCCAGGCACGCGTCGCGCTCCAGCCCTCGTCCTCAAGATCGGCACCGATGCGCTCGGCCCCCTCGCCCGTCACCATGAAGGCAGGCTATCCACGTCACCCGGACGACTCGGACGGAACATCACGAAGGGCCCGGTCCAGTGGACCGGGCCCTTCGGCTATGAGCGGTAGCGGAGGGATTTGAACCCTCGGTGACTTGCGCCACACTCGCTTTCGAGGCGAGCTCCTTCGGCCGCTCGGACACGCTACCGAGGGAGACCTTACAGCAAGGTGGGGCGTGCTCAGAAATTGGTATTCAGCGGGTACGGAAGAAGTCGGTGAGCAGCGCCGCGCACTCCTCGGCGAGTACGCCCTCGATGACCTCGGGGCGGTGGTTGAGGCGGCGGTCGCGTACGACGTCCCAGAGGGAGCCGGCCGCGCCGGCCTTGTCGTCGCGGGCGCCGTAGACGACGCGGTCCACCCGGGACTGGACGATCGCGCCCGCGCACATCGTGCAGGGTTCCAGGGTGACCACGAGGGTGCAGTCGGTCAGTCGCCAGGCGCCCAGCGCAGCGGCCGCGCGCCGGATGGCGAGGACCTCGGCGTGCGCGGTCGGGTCGCCGGTGGCCTCGCGTTCGTTGTGCCCGGCGGCGAGCACGGTCGTACCGTCGGCGGCGAGGACGACCGCGCCGACGGGGACGTCTCCACCCCGGACCGCCCGCCCGGCCTCGTCCAGGGCGAGCCGCATCGCGGCCCGCCAGGGGTCGCGCACCGGGTCCGGGGTCGTACTCGGGTCGGACGACGGGGTCAGCGGACGGTCTCCAGCGTCTCCGAGGCGCCCAGGGCCTCGGCGATCTCGGTGAGCGCGTCCTCCGACAGCGACAGCAGCTCCTTCTCGGTGACGCCCAGGTCGTCGAGGATGCCGGTGTCACCGACCGGGCCGTGCGGCACGGCCTCGGCGGAGCCGCCGTCCTCCTCGCCGTCGTCGGCGTCGTCCTCGGGCTCACCGTCCTCGGTGCCGTCCAGGTCGAGGGCGTCCAGGTCGGCGGCGTCGTCGCCCGGCTCGCGGCCGAGCAGTTCGTCGGTGAGCAGGATCTCGCCGTAGCTGCTGCGGGCAGCGGCGGCGGCGTCCGAGACGTAGATACGAGGGTCGTCCTCGCCGTCCACGCGGACCACGCCGAACCAGGCGTCCTCCTGCTCGATCAGGACGAGCACCGTGTCCTCGTCGGGAGAGGCTTCCCGGGCCAGGTCGGCCAGATCCGACAGGGTCTCCACATCGTCGAGCTCTGTGTCGCTCGCTTCCCACCCGTCTTCGGTGCGCGCGAGCAGTGCGGCGAAGTACACCGTGACTCTCCCACTGGTCATAGGCGTGCCGGTTGGGGGTCCCCCCGGCGGAGGCTGCGGGCGGGGAGAGCTCGGGCTCCGAGCCCCACCCACTCGGAATCGTGGCAGAAACAAGGCGTTCAGGGGACGTCTTCGGCCCGCTGTGTCCGGCTGTTTTGATCGCATGTCCGCGAACGACTCACCAGCACACTCGTTGCCGCCACCAGCGGATCGTACGCGGCTTTCGGTCGAGGCCACGCGCGCCCACCCCGGCAACAACCGCACGAGGCGCGGTTCTTCCCGCCCCGGCACGGGTCGCGGGGACTACCAGCGAAACGTTCGCATGCGCATCGCGTGCCGCAGGCGGGCGGTCTTGGCGCGGCGCGGCTGGACGCGGTCACGCAGTTCCCGGGCTTCGGCGAGTTCCCGCAGGAACTGCGCCCGGCGCCGCCTCCGCTCGGCGTCGGTCTCCTGCGCGCTCGCGTCCGCCCGGGACGCGTGGTCCGGCAGCTCTGGCAGGTCAGGCATAGGCACACACCCCTATCCGTCCCTCTCACTTTCCCCCGGATGGCGGGTTTGACGCCAGGGAGTGCCGGCGCCGGAGTGCGGTTACCGTTGTGCCCATGCGTCTCCACGTCGTCGACCACCCCCTGGTCGCCCACAAGCTCACCACGCTGCGCGACCAGCGCACCGACTCCCCGACGTTCCGTCGTCTCGCCGACGAGCTGGTCACCCTGCTCGCCTACGAGGCCACGCGCGACGTGCGCACCGAACAGGTCGACATCACCACCCCGGTCGCCACCACCACCGGCGTCAAGCTGTCCCACCCGCGCCCGCTGGTCGTGCCGATCCTGCGGGCCGGTCTCGGCATGCTGGACGGCATGGTCCGGCTGCTGCCGACCGCCGAGGTGGGCTTCCTGGGCATGATCCGCAACGAGGAGACGCTCCAGGCCTCCACGTACGCCACCCGGATGCCGGAGGACCTCTCCGGCCGCCAGGTGTACGTCCTGGACCCGATGCTGGCCACCGGCGGCACGCTGGTCGCGGCGATCCAGGAGCTGATCAAGCGCGGCGCCGACGACGTCACGGCCGTGGTCCTGCTGGCCGCCCCCGAGGGCGTCGAGCTGATGGAGCGCGACCTGGCCGGCACCCCGGTGACGGTCGTCACCGCCTCGGTCGACGAGCGCCTCAACGAGCACGGCTACATCGTCCCCGGGCTGGGCGACGCAGGGGACCGGATGTACGGGGCGGCGGAGTAGGTCCGACGGCGTGCCCGGCAGGCTGGGTCCGAGGGCAGCTCCGCAGGCTGGGTCCGACGGCTGCCCGGCAGGCTAGGCACGTCGAGCAGGCCGGGCAGATCGATAGGCGCCGGGCAGGCCGGGCGGGCTGGGCCCATCAGGCGCGCAGGCCCAGGTGGGCCCTGGGCCCATCAGGCGCGCAGGCCCAGGTGGGCCCTGGGCCCATCAAGCGCGCAGGCCCAGGTGGGCCCTGGGCCCATCAAGCGCGCAGGCCCAGGTAGGGCAGGAGCCCGTCCGGCGCACAGGCCCAAGTGGGCCCGGAGCCCGTCCGGCGCACAGGCCCAAGTGGGCCCGGAGCCCGTCCGGCGCACAGGCCCAGGTAGGGCAGGAGCCGGTCAAACTCGCAGGCCAGGTGGGCCAGTGCCTGTGCCCATCAGGCGCGTAGGCGCCCAGGTAGGGCAGGGCCCGTCAGGATCGCAGGCCCAAACGGAGCAGGCCCAAACGGAGCAGGCTCCACCAGGCGCGAAGGCCCATCAAGCCGCAGAGCGGCATCCACGGCTCGCGCTCAGCACCCGTCCTTCGCCGCTCCACACCCCGCCCGCCGCTCCACGGCCCCTCGCCGCTCCACGCCCCTCGCGGCTCCAGACCCCCTCGCCGCTCCACGCCCCTTCGCCGCTCCCCGCCCCTCAGCAGCCCGTCTTCACCCCGGTCGCCGTCGGCCGTGGTGCGGTCAGTTCGGCCAGTGCTCGGTCGGCGGCCGGTTTCTTCGCCAGTTCCTTGAAGCCGTCGCCGATGATCAGGTCGATCGCCTTGCCCTGGCGGGTGTCCGTGCTGCGTTCGGCGGTGGGGAGCTGGGTGGCGAGCACCGGCAGTGAGGTGTTCAGGGCCGAGGCCGGGCCGATCAGCAGCCCGGTGGCCTTCACCTTCTTGTCCCACTGCTTGGGCGCGTTGCCCACCTCGCCGATCCGGAAGCCACGTTTCTTCAGTTCGTCGGCGGTCTTCTTGGCCAGCCCGCTGCGGGTCGTGGCGTTGAGCACGTTGACGGTGACTGCTCCGGGCCGCGGCACGGCCACGGCCGCGCTGGGCGAGGGGCTCGCCTTGGTGGTGCAGTCCGCCTTGGTGCCGGCCGCCGAGGCCTTGTCGCCGCCGCCGGTGAAGACCTCGACGAGCTGCAGAGTGCCCCAGCCGAGGACGCCGATCACGACGACCGACGCGGTGACGACGAGTACGAGCCTGCCGCGCCGACGGGGTGGACGCATCCGCGGGTACTTGGCCCCCGTGATCCGGTACTGGCCGCCCATGCCGGGGGGAGTCAGCATGCTCATGAGCGCAGCGTAGTCCGCCCGGGCGGCGATGCCTACTACATGATCATCTCACGCCGCTCAGGAGAACCCGAAAGGGCCAAGCCGTGACCGGCCGGTGCCGTTCCGAGAGCTCGCGGGGGTGTCAGTCCAGCTCTAGGACGCGCGCGTGGAGCACCTGGCGCTGCTGGAGCGCCGCACGCACCGCGCGGTGCAGGCCGTCCTCCAGATACAGGTCGCCCTGCCACTTCACGACGTGCGCGAAGAGGTCGCCGTAGAAGGTGGAGTCCTCGGCGAGGAGGGTCTCCAGGTCGAGCTGCTGCTTGGTCGTCACGAGCTGATCGAGGCGGACCGGGCGCGGCGCGACGTCCGCCCACTGCCGGGTGCTGTCCCGGCCGTGGTCGGGGTACGGCCGGCCGTTTCCGATGCGCTTGAAGATCACACGGAAAGCCTACCGGTCAAGACCTTCCGGGCGCAGCCATGGAGAGGGAGTGCAACGCTGGAAAAGATGCCGTGAACCGGGGCGAAACGGAACAGGGGTCTGACATGAGTGACAGCGAGACCGTGCCCGCGGCCACCAACCCCGAGGCGCCCGGCAGTGCTCCCGCCCTCCCGCAGGAGGCCCTGAAGATCGCCGCCGGGTACGCGTTCACGGGGCCCGCGCTGGATCTGGGCGCCCTGCTGTGGGACGGCCGGTGCCTGCCCGACGCCCAGGTCCGCATCCCGTTGCCGATGCTCAACCGGCACGGCCTGGTCGCGGGCGCCACCGGCACCGGCAAGACCAAGACCCTCCAGCTGATCGCCGAGCAGCTCTCCGCGCAGGGCGTCCCCGTCTTCCTCGCCGACATCAAGGGCGATGTGTCGGGCATCTCGGCGCCGGGCCGGTCCGACGACAAGATCCGCTCGCGCGCCGCCGAGGTGCACCAGCAGTGGACGGCGACCGGTTTCCCGGCCCGGTTCTGCGCCCTCGGCGGCATCGGCCACGGCATCCCGCTGCGCGCCACCGTCACCAGCTTCGGCCCGGTCCTGCTCGCGAAGGTCCTCCAGCTCAACCGGACCCAGGAACAGTCCCTCGGCCTGATCTTCCACTACGCCGACACCAAGGGCCTGGAGCTGATCGACCTCAAGGACCTGCGCGCGGTCGTCGCCTTCCTCACCTCCGACCAGGGCAAGGCCGAACTGAGGGCCATCGGCGGGCTGTCCACGGCCACCGCCGGGGTGATCCTGCGCTCGCTGACCGCGTTCGAGGCGCAGGGGATGGGCTCCTTCTTCGGGGAGCCGGAGTTCGACACGGCGGAGTTCCTGCGCACGGCGGAGGACGGGCGGGGCCTGGTGTCGGTCCTGGAACTGCCCGCCGTACAGGACAAGCCGCAGCTGTTCTCCACCTTCCTGATGTGGCTGCTCGCCGATCTCTTCCACGACCTTCCCGAGGTCGGCGACGCCGACCGGCCCAAGCTGGTCTTCTTCTTCGACGAGGCGCATCTGCTCTTCGACGACGCGTCGGAGGCCTTCCTGGACTCGATCACCCGGACCGTGCGGCTCATTCGCTCGAAAGGGGTCGGCGTCTTCTTCGTCACCCAGACCCCGAAGGACCTCCCCGGCGACGTCCTCGCCCAGCTCGGCAACCGCGTCCAGCACGCCCTGCGCGCCTTCACCCCCGACGACCAGAAGGCCCTGAAGGCGACGGTGAGGACCTTCCCCGACTCCGCCTACGACCTCGAAGAGCTGCTCACCGACCTCGGCACCGGCGAGGCGGTCGTCACGGTGCTCAGCGAGAAGGGCGCTCCGACCCCGGTTGCCGCGACGCGGCTGCGTGCCCCCGAGTCCCTGATGGGCCCGATCGAACCGGCCGCCCTGGACCGGGCGGTGACGTCCTCGCCGCTGTTCGGCCGCTATGCACAGGCTGTGGACCGGGAGTCGGCGTACGAGAAGCTGGAACAGCGGGCCGCCGAGAGGCCCGCCGCGGAGCCGGCGCCGGTGCCCGAGCAGAAGGAGTCGGTCGTCGAACAGGTCATCGACAGCGGCATCTTCAGGTCCCTGGCCCGTTCCATCGGCACCCAGATCGGGCGGGAGATCACCCGCTCGATCTTCGGCACGACGCGGCGGAGGCGGTAGACCAGACCCGCCTCCGCCGACGGCTCAGCGGCCCGGCTTCTTGGGCGGCCGCTGCGGCTGCTTGGTGTCCTTCAGTTCTGTCTTCGGCGCGTTACGCATGGCCTCCGCGCGCACCAGGGCGCGCAGAACGGCGTACGGATCCGAGGGCATGGCTGTGCCTCCTTGCGTCGTACCGACTGACCTGGGTGGGGAGAGGCGGGTCTGTCAGCAGCGCAGGACCACCGAGCGCAGGCTCCGCAGTGGGTACGGCGGACCTGTCAGCACCTGTGGCGAGCGGACCGGCGTGATCCGCCCGACCGGGGTGGCCGGACGTACCGGGCGCTGGGGCACCACGGGACGGTGCGCGCCCCGCCCCGGCGGCCGCAGAGCCGTGTCGAGCACATCGACCTCGGCGACCTCTCCGGCCACGGCGACGACGGGCACCGCCGCCGCCTCCGCGTGCGCCATCGGCAGGAGAAGCGCGAGCAGCAGCGCGAGCACCCGTGGCCAGGTACGACGGCGCACGGCGCGGCGAAACTGCGGGAACGAGTTCACAGCAGGTCATCTCCCCGGCAGGCGTACGACGTCCGTCGCACGGCCGCTGGAAACCGCCCGGTCGGCCTAGCGGGGAGGCAGGGTGACGTACCGGTGAGGCCCGGCGATGCACTCGCGGGACGCGGCCACGCACCGGCGACGCCCGGCGAAGCACCCACGACACACGACCCCGCACCGGCGAGGTGCGGTGATATGCCAGGGCCGTCCGGCGGCGCACAAGAACACACGGTCACGGCGATCACACCTCGTGCGGGACCTGGCGGGCGCGGATCCGGATGCGCAATGCCGTGGCGATCTCGACCACGCCCACCGCGACCAGCCACCACCCGCCGACCACCGTGAGGACGGCGACCGACTCGAACGGCGAGACGATCAGGACGACCCCGGCGAGGACGGTGACCGCTCCGAGGAGGATCTGCCAGCCGCGGGCGGGCATCGCCGGGTCGGAGGCGGCGGCCAGCGTCTGGGTGATGCCGCGGAACAGCCAGCCGATCCCGATCCACAGCGCGAGCAGCAGGATCGACTGCATGGGCCCGCGGAAGCAGAACAGCCCCAGCAGGATCGACACGGCACCGCTGACGAACGCCAGCACGCGCAGGGAGGTCGTCTTGTGGGTGCCGAAGGCGGAGACGAGCTGGAGGACGCCGCTGACGAGGAGGTAGAGGCCGAAGAGGACACCGGCGGCGAGCAGCGAGGCGCCGGGCCAGATCAGCACCAGGACGCCCAGGATCAGGGACGCGATGCCGGTGACGAGGACGGCCTGCCAGGCCGCCCGGGACAGCAGGTGCAGCGGGCCCTCGAAGGGCGGTTCGGGACCCTCGTACGGCGGTCTCGGCGCGTGCGGGTCACGGGTGGCGTGGACGCGCCGGTCGTCGAACTCCGGTCCTCGGGGGGACCCGCTCGGTGGCTCGGTCATGCTCCATGCTGGGAACGCGACCGAGCCGCCCGCACGCCGGAACGGTCCAGTCGGCTGACGCCGGGCAGGGCCTGTCGGACAGGCCCTACTTCTTCGCGGCCTTGGCCGCCTTCGCCGCCGCCTTCATCTGCTGCTTGTGCTCGCGCACCTTGGCCAGCGACTCGGGCCCGGTGATGTCGGCGACGGACCGGAAGGACTGCGGCGCGCCGTAGTCGCCCGCGGCCTCCCGCCAGCCCTCGGGGGTCACACCGAGCTGCTTGCCGAGCAGCGCGAGGAAGATCTGTGCCTTCTGCTTGCCGAACCCGGGCAGCTCCTGGAGCCGCTTGAGCAGTTCCCGCCCGTCGCCGACGCCCTCCCAGACGGCGCTCGCGTCACCGTCGTAGTGCTCGACGAGGTACTGGCACAGCTGCTGGATCCGCTGCGCCATCGACCCCGGGTAGCGGTGCACGGCCGGTTTGCCGGAGAGCAGCGCCGCGAACGCCTCCGGGTCGTACGCGGCGATCTCGTGCGCGTCCAGGTCGTCGGCGCCCATCCGTTCGGCGATGGTCGAGGGCCCCTTGAAAGCCCACTCCATCGGGATCTGCTGGTCCAGCAGCATCCCGACCAGCGCGGCGAGCGGGGAGCGTCCGAGCAGCTCGTCGGCCTTGGGGTCCTGTGCGAGATGCAGAGTGACGTCCATGGACCGATGATCCCGCGTCGGCCCTCAGGCCGCCTCCCAGTGCGGGGCCTGCGCGCCGGACAGCAGGCCGTAGGCGTAGGCCGCCGAGACCAGGGTCATGTGGCGGTGCCAGCCGGGGAAGGAGCGGCCCTCGAAGTCGAGGAGGCCGTAGTGCTCGCCCAGGGTGGACATGGTCGCCGTGGTGCCGGTGTGCAGGGCGGCCAGGGCGAGGAGTTCGGACATTCTGCGCTCGGGCAGGTTGGTGAGCCAGATCCGGCCGAGGCGCTGGTGGACGGGCTCCCACTCGGCGAAGAGACGGCCGGTGAAGGTGGAGCGGAGACCGTCGGGGCGCAGGCCGAGCAGCCGGGCCGGGCTGGAGACGACGTGGAGGCGGCGGGGGTGTCCGTCGGGGCCGGTGGTCATGGCCACGTCCGGGTGGCGGGTGCCGCCCTGGAGGAGCAGGTGCCGGGCCGAGACCGGGGGCGCCGGCTCGCGGGTGGGGCGGGGGGACGGCGGTTCGGGGACCAGGGGCAGCTGGCCGCCGACGGCCAGGACGAAGCCGTAGCCGCGCCCGTGCAGGCGCTCGATCAGCGGGCGTACGTCGGTCACCGTCGTCATGTCGGCGACCACCGGCGACGCGACGAGGCCGGGCTGCGCGGCCAGGGCCTCGACCAGGCCCAGGGCGTGCGACCACAGCGGCTGCGCGCCCACGCCGTCCGGGATGCGTGCCCGGCGCCGGGCCTCCTCGTCGTCGGTCCAGCGTTCGGGCAGGTGCAGCCGCCAGCCGACGGGTATCTGGGCGCCGCTTCCGGCCAGGAGGATGGCCACGCCCAGCTGGCAGTTGACGGTGCGGCCCTGTTCGCGGATGAAGCGGCGGTGCACGCCGACCGAGTGGGCGCCGCGCTTGGGCAGCACGGTCGGGGCGATGGTCCATGCGCGCGTGTCCAGCCGCCGGTCGGCCCAGGAGACCAGTTCGCGCCGGGTGGCGTTCCAGTCCCAGGGGCTGGCGTTGACGAACTGCTGGAGCGACTGGGACGCCGTCGGTGAGGAGGTCACCGTCTCGGCCATCCGGCGCAGGGACTTCTTGCCCGGCGTGCTGAGCAGTCCGCGCAGATAGGCGTGGCCCCAGCGCTGCTGATCGATGCGCGGCAGATGACCGAACAGCTGGTGGCTGAACGCGGCGAACGTGTCGGGACTGCCGCTGCGCTGCCGACGCTTCGTCTTCTCTCCGATCGCCGACATCCCCATCTCCCCCTTCGTGCGGTTCCGACGTTCCGACCGTACGCCAGAATCATAAAGAACGTTTTCTTTGTTCTGTGGCAAGTCCGCGCGACTTTGGCTAGTAGCGGCCGTCGCGGGGCGTCTACCAGGGGCAATGTCATGACTGAAGGGGTACCTGGATCCGGTCCAATGCCCGGAGGAAGAGAGCCAGTTGATGCAGGAGAGAGCCGCTCGGACCCACCGGGCCCTGATCCTCGCGGCGGCGGAGGAGTTCGACCGCCTGGGGTACGAGGGGGCCTCGCTCGCCCGGATCAGCCGGGGCGCACGCGCCTCGATGGGGGCGCTGACCTTCCACTTCGCCACCAAGAGCGACCTCGCGGCGGCCGTGCGGGCGGCCGGCCGCGAGTCCGTCGCGCCGGTCGTGCGCGGTGCCCTCGGCGGCAGGAGGGCACCGCTGGAGGAGCTCGCCGAGCTGACCTTCACGCTCGTACGGCTGCTGGAGCACGACGTGGTAGCCCGGGCGACGGCACGGCTGGAACGCGAGCGGGCCGGGGGCGGGACGAGCCTCGCCCTGGAGTGGGTACCGGCGCTGCGACTCCTACTGGAACGAGCGGCCGTGGCGGGTCAACTCCGGCCCGGGGTACTCCCGGAAACCGCCGCGGTGCTCCTCACGCTGCTGATCGAGGGGGCGTGGGCGGAGATCGGACGGGGGCGGACGGCTGGGGTGGCACCGAGGCGGGTGTGGGAGCTGGTGCTGCATGGGTTGAATCCTCCCCTCCCTTAAGGGAGGGGATTCCTGGCTCAGGCAGCCTCCTGGAGCAGCGCTCCAGGAGGTCTTCCGCCATCGGCACCAGCCGGGTTGAGACCAGCCCGGACGAGCATCACGCGTGCGGAGTTCTTGTCCCTGGGGGATACGACTTGGCATGCGGTGCAGGTGTAGGTGCGCACACCCAGCGGCTGGGGGTCCCCCCACGCCCTTAAGGCAGTGGGGGAGCATGCTTGGCTCTCGTCATGCAGTGCGCGCAGTCCATCGTGGTGTACGCGGGGTGGACCAGGCGGATGTCCCGCCCATGTTTGCGACCCATCTCTATCAGGGCCTTCTTGGTGGCGCCGATGGCGGCGTCAGCGGCCTTGCGGGCCATGGTGGTCTTGGCGAGGAACTTCGGACGGAAGTCCTCCACCGCGACGGCGTCGTGATCGCGGACCGCCTTCTTGGCCCACTTGCGGCCGGTGTCCTCGCGCTGCCTGGCGACCTTCTTGCACGCCTTTGCCCGCAGCTTCTTCGCCTCGCGGTAGCCCTTCGACCCGGTTGTCCCTTCGCCGGTTTACGGCGGGCCATCATCCGGTCGTACCGGGTCAGCTTCCCCTGCGCCTTCCTGCCGTACTCAGCGTGCGGGAGATCGTGAGCGTCGGAGGTGGTGGTCGCGGTCTCCTTCACTCCCCAGTCGACACCAAGTACGCGGCCGGTCTTGGGCAGCGGCTGCACATCGGCGGGCACGACGAACGAGGCGTACCAGTGGTCGAGGTTGTCCTGATACACGCGCACCGAGGACGGCTCAGCAGGTAGGCCGCGCGACCACACCACCGTCACGACGATCCCGCCCGCCAGGTGCAGACGGCCGTCCTTCAACCGGAACCCACGCCGGGTGTAGTTGAGGGTCGGCAGCGCCTCGCGTTTGGTCTTCCACGTCGGCATGCCCGCCCGCTGCCGCTTTGGCAGGCGCTCTGCGATGTCCTTGTGCGCCTTGGCCCGCGACTTGCCGAAGTCGCGGATGACCTGCTGCTGGGGAACCGACGATCCCTCGCGCAGCCACGGCGTCGTCCGCCGGGCTTCGGTCAGCGTCCTGTCGAGCTGCGCCGGGCCGCACGTCTGTTTCTCCCCGGTCGCGTTGTTGTGCAGGTGGACGGCCCTGGACTTGGCGACACACTCGTTCCAGATCCACCGGCACCGGTCCCACTCCGCCGCCAGGGCCGTGCGGGCGGTGGACGACACGCGCAGCCGGTAGGTGAAGCGGGCATGCCCGGCCTCCGCAACCGCCCCCACCTGCGCCATCTCGCCCCCTCACAGCTCCCGGCCGGGCTGCCAGGACATCCCGAGACCCTCAGAAAGGACCATACGCACGACTGCCGCACACACGTACCCAGACCCCACAGCCACCACCCCATCCAGCGATCACAGGCACGCGCGTTCGCATCACCCCGGCGGTGCCTAACAGCGGTGGGGCGCTCCGCTCCCCGAAGTGAAAGGGGGCCCCTCGCGCGGCGAGGGCCCCTTCGAGCGGGTGGCGGACCGGACGTCCGGGCCAGCCACCGCAGCCCGGCGCCCGGCCGAGCGGCACCGCCGGGCACGGACGCGGGGGCGTGGCGGCGTGGCCGGTTGTCGGTGCGGGCGGACGGCCGGAGACCGGCGCCGCGCGGCACCACCGGACACCAACCCCGCCCGACAACCGGCGGTGCCGTGCGGAGGGTCGGGGGTCAGGAGGGGCGAGTGGCCGGGGTCTGGCTCAGGGGCGGGCGGACGGCAGGGGGGCGCGCGGCGGGTTGTGCGGATGCGACCTGGCAGACAGTTCCCTCTGTACGTCGGTCAGGGAGCGGTTCTTGGTTTCGGGGACCGTGCGCAGGACGAAGGCCACCGCGGTCGCCGAGACCGTCGCGAAGAACCAGAACACCCAGCTCTCGCCCACCAGATCCGCGGCCGGCAGGAACAGCTGGCCCACGATGAAGTTGGCGGCCCAGTTGACCAGCGCGCACACGGCGGAGCCGCGGGCCCGGGCCTCGGGTGGGAAGAGTTCCGCGGCGAGGATCCAGAACACCGGTCCGAGGCCGATCGCGAAGCTCGCCACGTACGTGACCATGCAGATCAGCGCGGTGACGTTGGTCGCCGAGGACGTGGGCAGGCTGAGCGCGACGCCGAGGGCGGCGAGCGACAGAGCCATGCCGGTGAGGGAGAACAGCAGCAGCGGGCGGCGGCCGGCCCGGTCGATCAGCGGGATCGCCGCGATCGTCATGACGACGTTCACCGCACCGATGGCGACCGAGTACGTGATCGAGTTCGTGGCGGGCAGTCCGGCGCGGGCCATGATGCTGGGGGCGTAGTAGATGATGCTGTTGATGCCGCCGAACTGCTGAACCGCCGCCAGTGTCACTCCGATGACCAGCGCGGGGCGTACGAGGGGCGCGGACAGGGCGACGTGCGGAGACCGGTCACGCGTGACGGTGCCGCCGCGCCGCCACTCGGGGCTCTCCGGGATCAGCAGCGTGCCCACCAGCATGGCCACCGACGGGACCAGCCCGACGGCGAACATGGCACGCCAGTCGGCGCTGTCGGCGTAGGCGAGATTGATCAGGTACGAGACCAGGATCCCGACGGTGAGCAGGATCTGGTTGGCCGTCACCAGGCGGCCGCGCAGCCGGGGCGGGGCGATCTCCGTGAGGTACAGCGGTACGACGGTGGAGGCGCCGCCCACCGCGAGGCCGAGCACCGCGCGGGCGGCGACCAGCAACGCGAAATTCCGGGCCAGGACGGCGGCGAGCAGGCCCAGGGTGAAGGTCAGCGCGATCACCACGAGGACCTTCTTGCGGCCGAAGCGGTCGGCGGGGCGGCCGCTGCCGAGCGCGCCGACCGCCGCGCCGAGCAGCAGCGCGGAGATGACGGCGCCCTCCTCGAAGGAGTTCAGGGCGAAGTCCGTGCGGATGAAGAGCAGGGCGCCGGAGATCACGCCGGTGTCGAAGCCGAAGAGCAGGCCGCCGAGGGCGACCACGGCGGTGGTCAGGCCCAGGCGGGCGGGGGTGGGTGGCTCGGCGGGGGCGGAGGGCGGCGCCGGGAGACGCGGAGCGTCGAGCATCGGTCGTCCTTTTCGAGTTCCGGTCAGGCGCGGGTGAACAGCAGGTCCGGGTCGTGCAGCACGGCCGCCGTGTCCGCGAGGACGCGCGAGCCCAGCTCGCCGTCCACCAGGCGGTGGTCGAAGGACAGGGCGAGGGTGGTGACCTGACGCGGGACGACCTTGCCGCGGTGCACCCAGGGGCGGGGGGCGATGGTGCCGAGGGCGAGGATGGCCGACTCGCCGGGGTTGAGGATCGGCGTGCCGGTGTCGACGCCGAAGACGCCGATGTTGGTGAGCGTCACGGTGCCGCCGCGCAGTGCGGCGGGCGGGGTCCGGCCCTCCTTGGCCGTCACCACCAGGTCGTCCAGGGCGGCGGCCAGTTCGGGCAGCGTCCTGCGGTCGGCGTCCGCGATCGTGGGGACCAGCAGTCCGCGCGGGGTCGCGGCGGCGATACCGAGGTTCACCCGGTGCTTGCGGACGATCTCCTGGCGTTCCTCGTCCCAGGAGGCGTTGATCTCCGGGTTGCGCCGGACCGCCAGCAGGAACGCCCGGGCCGCGAGCAGCAGGGGGCCGACCCGCACGCCGGTCAGGTCCGGGTGCTCCTTCAGCCGGCGGATCAGCTTCATCGTGCGGGTCACGTCGACGGTGACGAACTCCGTGACGTGCGGCGCGGTGAAGGCACTGGCCACCATGGCCCGGGCGGTCGCCTTGCGGACGCCGGTGACGGGGATGCGGGTCTCGTCCGGGGACGGCGGGGTCTGCGGTTCCGGCGCCGGTACGGGCTCGTCGGTGCGCGCCGCGGCGTGGACGTCCTCTCGGGTGACGTCGCCGCGCGGGCCGGTGGGCACGATCGCCGTCAGGTCGACGCCGAGGTCCTTGGCCAGCTTGCGCACCGGCGGCTTCGCGGCGGGCGCGGTCGGCCGGGGCGGGGCGGTGGGGCGACGGCGGGAGCGCCGGCCGGCGGGGGCGGGGGCGGCGCCGTATCCGACCAGGACGGGGGTACGACCGCCGGCGGCGGCCGACGCTGCCCGCTCCTGCTCCGCCGGAGCCACCGGCCGGGCGTCCACAGAAGAGTCGGCGTCCGCGGCAGGCGCCTCGGGCCCGGCGCCCCCGGAAGACTCCCCCGCGGGCGCCCCCTCCCCCGTATCCACCCGGATGATGGCCGCCCCCACATCGACCGTCGCCCCCTCCGGGAACAGCAGCTCCCGCACCCGCCCCGCGAACGGCACCGGCAGTTCCACGGCCGCCTTCGCCGTCTCCACCTCGCAGACCGGCTGACCGTCCGTCACGGTGTCCCCGGGTGCGACCAGCCAGCGGATGATCTCGGCGTCCTGGAGTCCCTCACCCACGTCGGGCAGCCGGAACTCCCGGTAACGCTCAGCGGTGTCCGTCATCGTCAGCAGAGCTCCTCAGTGCGCGAGTGCGCGCTCGACGGCGTCGAGCACGCGGTCGAGGCCGGGCAGGTACTCGTCCTCCAGCCGGGAGGGCGGATAGGGGCTGTGGTAGCCGCCGACCCGCAGGACCGGCGCCTCCAGTCGGTAGAAGCAGCGCTCGGTGACATGGGCGGCGATCTCCGCGCCCGCGCCGAAGAAGACGGGCGCCTCGTGCACGACGACCAGCCGTCCGGTCCGGCGCACCGACTCCTCGACGGTGCCGAAGTCGATCGGCGAGATCGAGCGCAGGTCGACGACCTCCAGGGCCCGGCCGTCCTCCTCGGCGGCCACCTCGGCCGCCTGCAGGCAGGTCGCGACCATCGGGCCGTACGCCGCCAGCGTCAGGTCGGCGCCCGGCCGTACGACCCGCGCGGTGTGCGCCGGGGCGGCCGGTTCCGCGGTGTCGACGTCGCCCCTGTCGTAGTAGCGCCGCTTGGGCTCGAAGAAGATCACCGGGTCGTCGCTGCGGATGGCCTGCCGGAGCATCCAGTAGGCGTCCGAGGGCGTCGACGGGGACATCACGCGCAGGCCCGCCACATGGGCGAACAGGGCCTCGGGGGACTCCGAGTGGTGTTCGACGGCGCCGATGCCGCCGCCGTACGGGATGCGGACGACCACCGGGAGGCGGACCAGGCCGCGGGAGCGGGCGTGCATCTTGGCGAGCTGCGTGACGATCTGGTCGTAGGCCGGGAAGACGAAACCGTCGAACTGGATCTCCACCACCGGCCGGTAGCCGCGCAGGGCGAGACCGATGGCCGTGCCGACGATGCCGGACTCGGCGAGCGGGGTGTCGATGACGCGGCTCTCGCCGAAGTCCTTCTGCAGGCCGTCCGTCACGCGGAAGACCCCGCCGAGGCGGCCGACGTCCTCGCCCATGACCAGGGTCCTGGGGTCGTCGGCCAGGGCCGTGCGCAGGGATGCGTTCAGGGCGGCCACCAGGGTCATACGGGTCGCTGTCATCGCCGCTCACACCTCCTCGAAGGCGGCCTGGTACGCGGCGAACTCGGCGCGCTCCCGCTCGACCAGGGAGTTCTCCTCGGCGTACACGTGGTCGAACAGCTCCTCCGGGCGGGGCGCCGGCATGCCGCGTACGCCCTCGCGCACCCGGGCGGCCAGGGCCTCGCCCTCCGCCTCCACCTCGGCGAAGAAGGCGTCGTCGGCCGCGTGTTGGGCGCGCAGCAGCCGGTCGAGGCGCAGCAGGGGGTCCTTGGCGCGCCAGCGCTCCACCTCGGCGGCGTCCCGGTAGCGGGTCGGGTCGTCTGAGGTGGTGTGGGCGCCCATGCGGTAGGTGTAGGCCTCGATCAGGAACGGGCCCGCGCCGGACCGTACGTGCTCCAGGGCGGCTCGGGTCACGGCCCGGACGGCGAGGACGTCGTTGCCGTCGACGCGGACGCCGGGGAAGCCGAAGCCCTGGGCGCGCTGGTGGAGGGGGACGCGGGTCTGGCGTTCGTTGGGCTCGGAGATGGCGAACTGGTTGTTCTGGCAGAAGAAGACGACCGGGGCGTCGTACACGGCGGCGAAGTTGAACGCCTCCGCCACATCGCCCTGGCTGGTGGCGCCGTCGCCGAAGTAGGCGATGACCGCCGCGTCCGAGCCGTCCTTGGCCAGGCCGTGGGCGTAGCCGGTGGCGTGCAGGGTCTGGGAGCCGATGACGAGCGTGTAGAGGTGCACGTCGTGTGCGTCCGGGTCCCAGGCGCCGTGGTCGACGCCCCGGAACAGGCGGAACAGGGCCAGCGGGTCGACCCCGCGGGCCAGGGCGACCGCGTGTTCGCGGTAGCTGGGGAAGACCCGGTCGCCGTCGCGCAGCGCGCGCACCGAGCCGACCTGGGCGGCCTCCTGGCCCAGCAGGGAGGGCCACAGGGCCAGTTCGCCCTGGCGTTGCAGGGTGACGCCCTCGGTGTCGAGGCGGCGGGCGAGGGCCATGTCCCGGTACAGCGCGCGCAGTTCGCCGGGGCCGGCGTCGCAGGAGTACGTCGGGTGCGGGACCCGTTCGCCGTCGGGGCCGAGCAGCCGTATGCCGTCGTCGCTCATCGCGCACCACCGCCGATGCCGAGTTCCGTCATCGCCGCGGAGACGGCCTTGACCAGGGAGGAGGCGCGCCTGTCGTCGGGGCCGAGGGCGATCAGACGGTTCATCACGTACGACACTCCGGCCGCCGCGCGCGGCCAGGCCTGGTTGGCGGAGCCGCCCGCGCCGTCGTGGCCGAAGGAGTCGCCGTCGACGGTGGGACGCGCCTTGGTGCGCAGCCGGTAGCCGCCGCCCCCGTACACCATGGGCACGTCGATGAGCTGGTCGACCTTGCTGACGTAGGGCGCGCGGGCCTCGTCGAGCAGGCGGCGGGAGAGCAGGGTGTGCTCCTGCTCCGCCGGGCGGGCGGCGTCGGCGGCGAGGATGCCGTACAGCTTGGCGAAGCCGCGGGCGGAGCCGTAGACGTTGGCGGCGGGGATGAGGGTGAAGCGGCGGGCGGGGCCGTTCCAGATCTCCTCGTCCTCGGGGAACGGGACCGGGTTCTGCCAGATCCGCTGGGTGAGCGGGTCGTCGCTGGTGAAGTAGCCGCCGAACTGCTCGCGGAAGCCCGTGCCGTACTCGGTGCGGGCCACCCGGTGCTCCTGCTCCGGGGTGATGCCGAAGGACACGTCGACGCCGAGCGGGCCGGCGATCTCCTCGGCGAAGAACCGGTCCAGGCGGCGCCCGTCGACGCGCCGGATCACCTCGGCGATGATCCAGCCGGTGGCCCACGGCCCGTACAGGATGCCCTCGGCACGCGGGTCGCTCTCCGGCTCCTGGTCGGCGAGCAGCTTGGCCATCGCCTCCGGGTCGCCGAGGTCGTCCTGGGAGAGGGGGGCGGCGACGGCGGGCATCCGGGCGGTGAAGGTGACCACCTGGCGCACGGTGATGCCGTCCTTGCCCTTGGCCGCGAACTCCGGCCAGTAGTGGGCGACCGGCTTGTCCAGCTCGACGGCTCCCCGGTCGACGAGGAGGAGCAGCGCGGTGGCGAGGACGCCCTTGCTGCCGGAGAAGATCAGCTGGAGGGTGTCGCCGTCCCAGGCGCGGCCGGTGACGGGGTCGGCGGGGCCGCCCCACAGGTCGACGACGCGTTCCCCGTTCAGGGTGACGGCGAGGGCGGCGCCCTGCTCGTCGCGGTCGGTGAAGTTGCGGGCGAACTCGTCGCGCACGGACTCGAAGCCCGGGGCCACGGTGCCGGAGATCTCGATGGTGGACATGGTGGACGTACTCCTGTCGTCGTGAGTGGTCTCAGAGGGCCGCGCCCGCCAGGACGGGGAGCGTCAGGCGCAGGGCGTCGCCGGTGTCGGTGCAGGTGAGGCCGCGGTAGTCGGTGATGCGGGGGCGGTCCTGGGCGGCGCCGCCGCCGTGCGGGCCGACCACGACGGTGTAGCCGCCCGCCGCCCGGCCGGCGATCAGGCCCAGTTCGGCGTCCTCGAAGACGATCGACGCCCTGGGATCGACGCCGAGGCGGCGGGCGGCCGTGCGGTAGCCCTCCGGGTCGGGCTTGCCGCGCCGGACGTCGTCCGCGGTGACGACGACGTCCGGGAGCGGGAGCCCGGCGGCCGCCATCCGGCGTTCGGCGAGTTCCCGGCCCGCCGAGGTGACCAGGGCCCAGCGGTCGCGGGGCAGTTGGGCCAGCAGGTCGGCGGCGCCGGGCAGGGCGACGGTGCCCTCGGTGTCGGCGACGTCCTGGGCGACCAGCCAGGCGGTCTCGGCGGCCACGTCCGTGCCCGGCGGGGCGTGCGCGGCCACCGTCTCGGCGGTGCGCTGTCCGTGGGCGCCGGCCAGGATGGCGGCCGCGTCGAGGCCGTGCCGGGCGGCGAACCGGCGCCAGGTGCGCTCCACCGCCGCCGTCGAGTCGATGAGCGTGCCGTCCATGTCGAACAGCAGCGCCCGTGCGGTCACTACGAGCCCCATGTCTGTGCCGTCTCCGTGTGTCGGTGGGCCAGACGCTCGGCGAGCGCCCGTACCCGGTCGAGGTCCGCGGTGAGGCGGGCGGTGTCGCCGCCCCGGTGGTCGTTCTCCAGCACCAGCGCGCGGACCGGGCGGCACCGGCGGGCGACCGTGTCGAGGGTGTCGGCGACCGCGCCGTCGCCGTCGCCGAGCAGTGGTGTGCGGTCCGGTCCGGCCGGGCCGTCCTTGACGTGGATCTGGTCGGCGAGGTGTGGTGCCGTCGCGGCCGCGAGGGCCGCCGGGTCCAGGCCCGCCGCCTTCGGGTTGTACGTGTCGAGCAGCAGCCGGAAGGCGGGCGAGCCGACCTGCCGGACCAGCCACAGCGCCGCTTCCGGCGTCAGCACGTTCTCGCTCGCGAGCCGGAGGCCCCGCGCCTCGGCCTGCCCGGCGGCGGCCCGCAGCACCTCGGCGGTGCGGTGCAGCGCGGCCTCGCCGTCGATCGCGCTGCGCCGGAAGCTGGGCACGAAGACCAGCGGCGCCCCCAACTCCCCGGCCGCGTCCAGCAGTCGCACGAGGATCTCCCGCACCCTGGCCGCCGCGAGGGTGCCCTCGGGGGCGGTGAGGCCGATGTCGTTGAGGACGTTGGCCGTGACGGCCAGCGGGGTCACCTCGGCCGCACGGGCCGTACGGACCAGCCGGGCGGGCTGCCCGGGCGCGTCCAGCCAGGGGCCCCGGCCGGGACCCCCGAGGTCGAACTGCATGCCGGTCACCCGGTGCCGGAAGGCGATGTCGACCGCAGCCTCGCCGCGCGCGGGCAGGCGCCAGTCGGCGAGCGCGGTCAGGGGTGTGCCGTATGCGGTCATGACGGGCCCCCCATCCGCACGGCCGGCTTGATCAGACGGCGGCCGCAGACGACCCGGTCGGCATGCATGCCCGGCACCCGGTGGCGGAAGGCCGCGCCGCGTGCGGGCAGGCGCCAGTCGGCGAGCGCGGTCAGGGGTGTGGCGTACGCGGTCATGACGGGCCCCCCATCCGCACGGCCGGCTTGATCAGACGGCGGCCGCAGACGACCCGGTCGGCATGCATGCCCGGCACCCGGTGGCGGAAGGCCGCGCCGCGTGCGGGCAGGCGCCAGTCGGCGAGCGCGGTCAGGGGGGTGGCGTACGCGGTCATGACGGGCCGCCCATCCGTACGGCCAGCTTGATCAGGCGGCGGCCGGAGACGATCCGGTCGTGGGTGTCGGCGAGGCGGGCCAGGATCGGGACCGCGGACGGCAGGTCCACGACGTGTGTCACCAGGTCGCGGTAGCGCTCGGGCGCCCGGCACAATTCGGCCGCTGCGTAGAGGAGATGCCCGCCCGCCACTCCCCGGTGGCCCAGCACCGTCACCTTCTGCCCGCTCGCCGTGCCGAGCCGGGCGACCTGCGGCGGCTGCGGCAGGCCCGCGCGGTTCGCGGCGCGTACGGCGGCCAGGTCGACGCCGGGCAGCCGCGAGGTGGTCGCGCCCCGGGGCAGCCCGCCCACCAGGTCGACGGCGGTGTCGAGGCCGTCGGTGGCGTCGAGCGTCAGTTCCAGGCAGGACAGGGTGGCCGGGGCCGGGGTGGCCACCAGCACCGCGACCGGGCCGTCGCCGAGTGCCTGCCGGAGCCGGTCCGCCGTCAGGTCCTCGTACCGCAGCCGTACGTCGGCGGCGACGGGGGCCTTGGCGCTCCAGTCCAGGCCGCCCCGGGTGTGATGCACGTGCACGGTCCGTACCGGGCCGTACCAGTGGGCGGCGGTCCGCACGGCCAGGTGGCCCACCGTGCCGTCGCCGAACACCAGCAGCGTGCGCGGCCGGTGCTCGCGCAGGGCGAGGGCGGCGTACCGGACGACGGCGAGCGGTTCGACGAGCGCGCCGAGCACGCCCGGCGGCACCTCGGGCAACGGGAGCACCAGACCGGCACGCACCGCCGTGGCCGGGATCAGGACACGCTCCTGGAGGAGGCCGTCCACGTTGTGGCCGAGCAGGAACGCCGGGTCGGTGGGGTGGGTGGGGTTGACGACGACATGGCTGCCCGGGGTCAGCCGGGGGTCCTCGACGCCCGCTCCGACGGCCACGATCCGCGCCACGCCTTCGTGCCCGATCACGGGGGCCGCGTCGTCCCGCAGACCGCGGAGCATCTGCAGGTCGGTACCGCAGACACCGGCCACGGAGGGGGCGAGGAGGAGTTCGCCGGGGGCGGGGTCGGGGGTGGGGCGGGGGGAGAGGTGGAGGCCGGTGGGGGTGCGGAGGATGGCGTGGTGGCGGCGGGGTGGGGGTGCGGGGGTGGTAGTGGTCGAGGGTGCGGGGATGGCGGCTGTGGACGCGCCTGCGCCCTGCCCCAGCGCCGCGATCCCTGCCCCGATCAGCCCGTTCGCCTCACCGGGGGCGCACACCCTGACCCGGTCGAGCAGCCACTCCGGTGCCCGGTCGCCGGTGAGGTACAGGCCCTCGTGGCGCAGGTGGCGGTGGAGGGAGGCGGCGTAGTGGTGGCCGAGGCCCGTCGCCACGCCGCCGGTCAGGGCGAGTTCGTCCAGCTCCGGGTCCAGGCACAGGGCGGTGCGCAGGACGTGGGCCACCGGGGCCGTCGCCGCGTCCAGCAGCTCGGCCGCCAGGGGGTCGCCCGCGTCGAGCGCGGCGGTCAGGGCGGTCTCGAACCGCGTGCCGTCGGCCATGGCCCGGCCCAGGGCCGAGCCCTGCCAGCGGGTGGCGGACCGCTCGCGCAGCACGTCCGCCATCCGTCGCAGGCCCGGGCCCGAGGCGTACGACGACACATGGCCCATCCGGCCGCAGTCGCATGCCAGTTCGACGGGCGTGCCGGCGAGTTCCGCCACCGCGGGCAGATGGCCGACCTCGCCCTGGAGCCCGCAGGCGTCCGTGGCGATGGTGCCGGTGCGCAGGTCGACCGTCCGGCAGGCGATGCCCGAACTCACCGTCAGCAGCAGCACCTTGCGGTGCCCCCGGCGCTCGGGCGCGGAGACGTAGTGCAGCAGCGCGGCGGTCACGTCGTTGACGACGTGCCACTCCACGTCGGGCCGCCGCGCCCGCAGCGCGCCCGGCAGGTCCAGCGGGGTCGTCTCGTCGCCGAACAGCGGCGCCGAGCCGTAGACCATGCCGGTGCGCTGGTCGAGCGCCGCGCCGAAGGAAATCCCTGCGACGGCCGACCCGCCCGGCACGGCGTCACAGATGGTGGTGAGCAGACGGTCCTTCAGCTCCTCGACGGACGCCTCGGGATGCCGCAGCCGGCTGGGCGAGGGCTCGTCCACGAGGCCGGTCGGCCCCTCGCCGGGTGACCAGAACGCCCGGCGCACATGGGTCCCGCCCACGTCGAGGACGGCGATCGGGCCCCGGGCGCTCACCGGTCCGACCCGTCCACGCCGTCCGCGCCGCCCACGCCGCCCACGCCGTCCGCTCCGGCCACGTAGGCGTGCACGAACTCCAGGGCGCGGGAGAGTTCGGCGGCCGTGACGTCGTTGACGAAGACGCAGGAGCCGATGCCGTCGGTGAGCGGCAGGCGCTGCTGTCCGTCGCGGTGCTTGACGGCGTCGGCCAGGCCCAGCTGGAGCAGTTCCGCGGTGAACACCGGGTGCGTCAGCGGCAGTCCGGCGGCGGCGATCAGGGCGAGCGCGCGGTGGGCGTCCTCGATGGTGAGGTACTGGCGGCCCGCCGCGAGCGCGACGCACACCGCCATGTCGACGGCGACCGCCTCGCCGTGCAGCAGGGGCGGGTCGGCGCGCAGTTCCAGCGAGGGGCTGAAGGTGTGGCCGTAGTCGACGGACCGCTCCAGCACGCCCTCCCACAGGTTGGGCTCCAGCTCGTCGAGCATGCCGGCGATGGCCCGCGAGACGACCTCGCTCATGGCGGCGCCGCAGTCGGCGAGGGAGTCGCTGGAGATGTGGGCGACGGTCTCCTCCAGCAGCTTGAACAGGCTGGCGTCCTTGATCAGCGCCATCTTGATGATCTCGGCGAGGCCGTTGGCGATGTGCCGCTGCGGGACGGTGCGCAGGAACTCCGGGTCGATCAGGGCGGCCTCGGGTGCGAAGTAGGTGCCGAGGCGGTTCTTGTGGGTGCCGTGGTTCACGCCCGTCTTCACGCCGACGCCGGCGTCGACCTGGCCGACCAGGGTGGTGGGGACGCGTACGTAGGGGGCGCCCCGGCGGTACAGGCTGGCCGCCATGCCGACGACGTCCATCAGGACGCCGCCGCCCACGACGACCACGCGCTCGGTGCGCCGCAGGATGCCCATCCGGGTCATGGCCCGGGTGACCTCGACGACCTGGTCCAGGGTCTTGGTCTCCTCGTCACCGGGCATCACGAGCCAGGTGACGTCGGTCTGCCAGGCGGTGAAGTAGCCGCGCAGTGCGGTGCCGTAGAGCTCGTCGACCACACGGTCCACGACGACGAGCGCCCGCACACCGCTCCGCCCGTCCGCACCGACGGCCTTGGCCAGGGCCGGGTTGGCCGGGTTGAGCAGGCCCCGGGTGAGGGACACCTCGTAGCCGACGGGCTGCTGCGCCTGGACGTACCAGGTCAGTCCCGGGGGCCGGGGTATGTCGAAGGCGGTGGTCAGTCCGGTGGGCCGGGTGGCCGTGGTCTCGGTCATCGTGGATCTCTCCCTCTTCGGGGTCGGCGTCTGATTGGCGTCGGTGGGGTTCGTGAGGGGGGATGTGGGGGTTGTGGGTGGTGGTGGGGTGTTGGGGTTGTGGGGTGAGCTGGCGGATTGGGGGCCGGGCGGTCGCGGGGTCGGTGGGTGGGGGCTGCATGTGCGGGTCCGGCGGGTGGGAGCTGTAGGTGCCGGTCCGGCGGGTGGGGGCCGCAGGTGCGGTCCGGCGGGTGGGAGCTGCATGTGCGGGGGCGGCGGGTGGGAGCTGCTGGTGCGGTGTCCGGCGGGTGGGGGCCGCGCGGTGGCGGGTCAAGCAGGGTGAGGGCCGCGGGCGCGCCCGGCGGGTGAGCGCCACGCGGACGCGGTCCGACACCAAGGGCCACGCCCACCCGGTCGGGGCCGAGCGCCACGCCCACGCGGTCTGGTACGCAGGGCCGCGGCTCGCGGCTCCAGCAGGATGAAGGGCCGCTGTCGCGCGCCGCGCGAGTGAGCACCGCGCGCACGCAGTCCGGCACCCAGGGCCGCGGTCGCGGGCCCTACGGCTGGCGCCGCGCACTCGCGGATCCCGCACGGTGGCGGATCCCGCAGGGCACGTCCTTGGGAAATGCCGGTCGGTACGGGGTGTGCCGAGGGGTGCCCCGTCGGCGCCGGGTCGGGGGTGGCCCTGGTGGCGCCGACGGGGCCGGGGGAGGCGGCGGGGGTCTCCCGCCGGGGTGGGCTGGATGCCTCGGGCGGCCCCTGTGGTTCGGGGCAACGGAAGCCAGGCCCCTTTGGTTCGGGGCCATCGAGGTCGGGGGCAGGCCCCGTGCACCGGGGCCATCGCGGTCAGGGACCCGCTTGGCCGGGACCTTCAGGCCCAGGCCCCTGAGGTCCGGGCCTTTGTGGTCCAGGTCTCTGCGGTCCGGGCTCTCGGTCCGGGCTCTCGGTCCGAGCCTTGCGGTCCGAGCCTTGCGGTCCGGGCCTTGCGGTCCGGGCCTCTGCCGAATCCCCAGCGGGGCCGGCCAGGTCCGGGTCCCTTCAGGCCAGGGCCTGCGGAATCCGACCCTCGTCAGTCCAGCCCCCGGAGGGCACCGCTCAGGCCTCCGGTGCGCCCATCGGCTCCGGAAGGGCGTCCAGTTCGGCGATGTCCTGGGCGGTGAGGTCGACGGCCGCCGCCTGGGCGTTCTGGACCAGGTAGCGCTCGGTCTTGGTGCCGGGGATCGGGACGACGTACTCCCCCTTGGTCAGCAGCCAGGCCAGCGCCACCTGCGCGGTCGTCGCGTCGTGCCGCTCCGCCACCGCCGCGACCGCGTCGACGATCGCCTTGTTGTGCGCGAACGCCTCCTCCGTGAACCGCGGCTGCGTGCTGCGCCAGTCGTCCTTCGGCAGGTCGGCCGGCTTGCCGAAGGCACCGGTGAGCAGGCCACGGCCGAGCGGCGAGAAGGGCAGGAAGGCGATACCGCGCTCCACCGTGTACGGCAGTACGTCCGCGAAGGCGTCCCGCGTGAACAGCGAGGCCTCGGACTCGACGGCCGCGACCTCGTACACCGCCTCGGCGGCGCGCACCTGCTCCACGGTCACCGCCGACAGGCCCAGCGCGCGGATCTTGCCCGCCTTGACCTGCTCGGCGAGCGCGCCCCAGCTCTCCTCCAGCGGCACGGCCGGGTCCACCCGGTGCAGGAAGTACAGGTCGATGTGGTCCACGCCGAGCCGCTGCAGGCTGGCGTCCACGGCGGCCGACAGGTGCTCGGGCCGGCCGTTGAGCCCCAGCCCGTTCTCGTCCACGACCAGGCCGCCCTTGGTGGACAGCACGACCTCGTCCCGGCGGCCCTTCAGGGCGCGGCCGACGAGTTCCTCGTTGGTGAACGGGCCGTAGACATCGGCGGTGTCGATCAGGTTGACGCCGAGGTCCAGGGCGCGCTGGATGACCTTGACCGAGGCGTCGTCGTCCCAGCCGTGCGGGTCGTAGCCGAAGGACATGCCCATGGTGCCGAGCCCTACGCGGCCGACTACAGGACCGTTCTTGCCGAGAGTTGTGGTGCGCATGATGTGGTGCCTCCAGTGATGTGTGGGGGTGTCGGACGTGCGAAAAGGAAGGTCTACGGAGGGAAGGTCTACGGAAGGCGCACGGACTGCTTGTGCCGGAAGACGTTTCCGGGGTCCCAGGTGCGCTTGACCTGCTGGAGGCGCTTGTAGTTCTGCTTCCAGTACAGGTCGTGCCACGGCACCGACGACGTGTTGTACGCCGGGTCGGCCAGGTCGCCGTCGGGGTAGTTGATGTAGCAGCCGTCCGTCACGTCGTTCGGGACGGGCACGCCGCCGGTGTCGGCGTACACGGCGCTGAACGCCTTGCGCACCCACCCGGTGTTCCTGGCGTCGTCCGCGGCGTTGTACCAGCGGCTCTCGAAGTTCACCTTCATGATCGCGTCCCGCTGCGCCACGGCCGTCGCGGTGGACGACACGCTCGCGATCCGGCCGCCGGACGCGGACAGCACGATGCCGGTGAGGGTGCTCGGCTTGTCCGTGCTGGTGAGGTGGGTGTACATCGCGTCGATCTGCCGGCGCGGCATCGGCCCGCGCAGATGCGCCGACTTGTGGGAGCCCCGGGTGGTGGGGTCGAGCTGGGTCGGTGAGATCGCGCCGATGTACTTGGTGCCGCGCAGCCAGGGCATCAGCCGGGTCGAGGTGTACTGCGAGTCCAGCACGCCGTCGTGCCGGGTGGTCGCCGAGGACAGGCCGAGGGCGTGGTCCATCCCGGCCAGGAAGTCGCTGAGCACGCCCGCCGCGTCGGGCAGCGAGGCGTCCAGCTGGACCACGGCACCGAGCGAGCCGCTGTCGCGGTGGTTGAGCATCAGCCAGGAGTAGAGCGAACCGGCCGTCGTGCCCGGGGTGTTGTTCTTCTCGAACCACGTGCCCCAGTAGTCGACCAGCCGCGCGAACCCCTCCTGGGTGACCTTCTCCCACGGCCAGCCCGCCAGGGTGAGGAAGATCTTGGACGGCGCCTTGGGCAGCAGGTTGGCGGGGGCGCCGGTGGCGCCCGGCGTACGGAACCAGAAGGCGGTGACGACTCCGAAGCTGCCGCCGCCTCCGCCGGTGTGCGCCCAGAACAGGTCGCGCAGGGCGGCGTCCGCGGAGTCCCGCGCCGCGACCACGCTCTTCACCGTGCCGGCGGCGTCCACCACGACGACCTCCACGGCGTGCAGATGGTCGACGGTCAGGCCGTACTGGCGGGAGAGGTTGCCGTAACCGCCGCCGGTGACATGCCCGCCGACGCCGACGCTGTGGCAGATCCCGGCCGGGATCGTCACGCCCCAGCCCTCGTAGAGCGCCTCGTAGACGTCGAGCAGCGTGGCGCCGCCCTCGACGCGGAAGGCGTTCATCGCGGTGTCGAAGGTGACCGCGTTCATCAGGGACATGTTGATGTTGATCCGGATGTCCGCGTTGAACACGAAGTCCTCGAAGCAGTGGCCCCCGCCGCACACGGAGAGCCGCTTGCCGCCGGCGACCGCCTCCCGCACCGCGGCGATCACGTCGCCGGTGGTCCGGGGCAGCACGATCTTGTCCGGACTGGCCTTCCAGCGCAGGTTGTTGCCCGAGGTCAGGTCCGCGTAACGGGAGTCGGTGGGCGTCACCTCCACCTTCGGCGCCGCCGCCCGGCCGGTCCCGGCGGAGATGCCGTCCTCGGCCCGGGCATACGGCGCGGTCGCCAGCCCACCGCCGGCCGCGGCAGCGGCCGTGAAGGCGAGCCCGGAGCCCAGGCCCACAAAACGGCGTCTTTTCAACTCACCCATCTTGACCCCCGTTGTCCGGCATTCATTGCGAGAGTTCGAGAAACGTCCTGAGAAATGATTCAGAGAATTACGAGGCGTACGAGAGCGGAAGGGAAGCGGCGCTCTCGACGCATGCCATCCCAACAGGACGCGCTCCCCGGACGCCAACCCTTCGGGGCGACTTCGGCATGTCGTACCGACTTCCGGAACTTGCCGTTGTTTCCGGCCACGCGCCTGCCCGAGAGTCGGGCGACACCACAGGCTGAACGGAGCGAACCTTGAGCACACTTCCCGGAGCCCGGGCGGTCCATCACATCGCCTACACCGTGCCCGACCTGGACCAGGCCGTGCGCTTCTTCGTCGACGTCATCGGCGCCGAACTCGCCTACCGGCTGGGCCCGGTGGAGGACCAGGAGGGCGACTGGATGACCCGCAAGCTGGGCGTCCACCCGCGCGCCTCGGCCAAGATCGCCATGCTGCGGCTGGGCCCGGTCACCAACCTGGAGCTCTTCGAGTACACCGCGCCCGACCAGGACCACTCCCGCCCGCGCAACAGCGACTGGGGCGGCCACCACTTCGCCCTCTACGTCGACGACGTGGACAAGGCCGTCGAGTATCTCCGGGAAGTGCCGGGCGTGACGATCCTCGGCGAACCGGAGACCATCACCGACGGCCCGATCGCGGGCGACCGCTGGGTGTACTTCACCACCCCCTGGGGTCTGCACATGGAACTCATCAACATGCCCGCCGGAATGCCGTACGAGAAAGCCACCCCGACCCGGCTCTATCTCCCGGAGGAGAACTGGGACGCGCACCGCGCCCCGGACGAGACGGTGAACAGCAATCCCTTCAACCGGCGGGTCATCGAGGAATTCCGGGCGAACGGCGGCCGGGTCGGCGATTTCGGCGACATTCCGCTGCTGCTGCTCACGACGGTCGGCCGCCGCAGCGGTCTGCCGCGCACCACACCGCTGGTCCACCTGGAGCGGGACGGACGCCACATCGTGTTCGCCGCGAACGGCGGGGCCGACTCGCACCCCGCCTGGTACCGGAACCTCATGGCGGCCGGCACCGGCGTGGTCGAGGTGGCGGGGCGGCGGTTCGAGGCCCGGCCCGAGGCCGTGCCCACCGCCGAGCACGAGGAGCTGTGGCGACTGCAGGCCGCGCAGGACCCGAACTTCGCCGAGTTCCGGGACCGTACGGACCGCGACATCCCGGTCGTGGCCCTGGTCCCGACGGACGCCTGATACCCGGGTGCAGAGGAGAGGTTGAACATGTCAGGAACCGACCCGACGGAGGAGTTCCGCGCGGCCCGGGACTTCCTGCTGGAACACCGCGAGGACTACGACACCGCATACACCGGCTTCCGCTGGCCGCGCCCGGAGTACTTCAACTGGGCGCTGGACTGGTTCGACGTCATCGCGGACGGCAACGACCGCACGGCCCTGCACATCGTCGAGGAGGACGGCAGCGAGCTGAAGATCTCCTTCGCCGCCCTGGCCGAGCGATCGGCCCGGGCCGCCAACTGGCTGCGCGCCCGCGGTGTCGGCGCCGGGGACCGGGTGCTGGTGATGCTGGGCAACCAGGCCGAGCTGTGGGAGACCGCGCTGGCCGCGATGAAGCTGCGCGCGGTGCTGGTCCCGGCGACGCCGCTGCTCGGCCCGGCCGACCTGCGGGACCGGGTGGAGCGCGGGCAGGTGCGGCATGTGATCGTACGGGGCTCGGAGACGGCCAAGTTCGACGAGGTGCACGGCGGTTACACCCGTATCGGCGTGGGCGGGGCACCGGCGGGCTGGCTGCGGTACGAGGACGCGTACGCGGCCCCCGCCGACTTCACACCGGACGGCCCGACCAGGCCGGACGACCCGCTGATGCTCTACTTCACGTCGGGGACGACGGCCCGCCCCAAGCTGGTCGAGCACACGCACACCTCGTATCCGATCGGGCACCTGGCGACGATGTACTGGATCGGGCTCAAGCCCGGTGACGTGCACCTGAACATCTCCTCGCCGGGCTGGGCCAAGCACGCCTGGTCCAACCTCTTCGCCCCGTGGAACGCCGGGGCCACCGTCTTCATCCACAACTACGCCCGCTTCGACGCGGCCCGGCTGATGACCGAGATGGACCGGGCCGGGGTGACCACGTTCTGCGCCCCGCCCACCGTGTGGCGGATGCTGATCCAGGCGGACCTGACCCAGCTGCGCACCCCGCCCCGGGAGGCGGTGGCCGCCGGGGAGCCGCTCAACCCCGAGGTCATCGAGCAGGTACGGCGGGCGTGGGGCGTGACCATCCGGGACGGCTTCGGGCAGACGGAGACCGCGGTGCAGGTCTCCAACAGCCCGGGCCAGCCCCTGAAGACGGGCTCCATGGGCCGTCCCAGCCCCGGGTTCCGGGTGGTGCTGCTGGACCCGCAGACGGGCGCGCCGGGTGCGGACGAGGGCGAGATCGCGGTGGACCTGTCGCAGTCGCCGGTCGGCGTGATGGCCGGGTACCACGGGGATGCGGACCGCACGGCGGAGGCGATGGCAGGCGGCTACTACCGCACCGGCGACATCGGATCGCGTGACACGGACGGCTACCTCACCTACGTCGGCCGCGCCGACGACGTCTTCAAGGCCTCCGACTACAAGATCTCCCCGTTCGAGCTGGAAAGCGCCCTGCTGGAGCACGAGGCGGTCGCGGAAGCGGCCGTGGTACCGGCACCGGACGCGCTGCGCCTGGCGGTACCGAAGGCGTACGTCGTCCTGGCCGAGGGCTGGGAACCCGGCCCCGACACGGCAAAGGTGCTGTTCGAGCACTCCCGCGAGGCCCTCGCGCCGTACAAGCGCATCCGCCGACTGGAGTTCGGCCCGGTGCCCAAGACCGTCTCCGGCAAGATCCGCCGTATCGAGCTGCGTGAGGCCACGGCAGCGGGGTCGGCGAATGAGTACCGCGAGGAGGTGTTCGTCTGAGCCCGCGCGACACGGGTACGGCCGCCGTCCAGGGGCGGACGACGGCCGTACCGGACGCCGCAGGGCAAGGCGTCAGATCGCCGTCGCCCCACCGTCCACCGGCATCGCCGCCCCCGTCACGAACGACGAGCGGTCGCCGCACAGCCACGCCGCGGTCCGGGCGATCTCCACGGGTGCGGCCATCCGCTTCTGGATCGCGTGGGCCGCGAAACGTTCCTCCAGCTCCGGGGTCTGGCGCAGGATCTCGTCCATCATCTCGGTGCGGGTGCTGCCCACGACCAGCGCGTTGACCCGCACCCCCCGCTCCCCGTACTCGGCGGCCGCGGCCCGGGTCAGGCCGATCACGGCGTGCTTGGCGGCCACGTAGGCCGCGGAGGCGCCGGTGGCCCTCAGGCCGGCCACGCTGGAGGTGTTGACGATCGCGCCGCCGCCCCGCTGGAGCATCGCGGGTATCTGGTGGCGCAGGCAGTTCCACACCCCGCGCACGTTGACGTCCATGGTGTGGTCGAAGAGCTCGCCGTCCATCTCGTGCAGGGCGGTGCCCGAGCTGGCGAACCCCGCGTTGTTGAAGGCGCAGTCCAGGTGCCCGAACTCCCGGACCGCCGCCTCGACGGCCCGCGCCACGTCCTTCTCCACCGCCACGTCACCGACGGCCACCAGGGCCCGGCCCCCGGACGCGGTGATCTCCTCGGCCACGGCCCGCAGCCGCTCCTCACGCCGGGCCATCAGCACCACCGCGGCGCCCTCCGCCGCGAACAGCCGCCCGGCCGCCGCGCCGATACCGCTGGAGGCCCCGGTGATCATCGCCACCCGACCGCCCAGCATCAGCTGCCCCTCACGCATACGAACCGACCCCCATGAAACGTTTTTCCCGGCATACCGGATGAATACCGGATTACTTGACTGCCTCTGCTTGACCGGCTGATCGCCCTGCTTGACCGGTTGATCGCCCTGCCTGACCGCTGGGGATCGCCCTACTTGACCGGCGCGAACCCCGCCGCCCAGAACTCCCCCCGGGCGACCTCCGCGTCCACGTCCCGCAGCATCCGCTCGTCGATCGCGTCCAGCGAATCCACCAGGTACCGTACGCCCGCCTCCCGCATCAACCGGGGCTGGTGACTGTGCTCGTAGGACGTGGGGTGCCCGATGAACGCCACCCCCAGTTCCCTCGCGGCCTCGGCGACGCGGGCCACGTCGTCGACGAACACCGCCTCGTCGTACCGGAGTCCGAAGACCTCCGTGGTGATCTCGCGGATGCCGGGCCGGAAGTCGTTGGTGCACACATAGCCCGGCCCGTCGAACAGGTCGGCGTGCTCGCCGAGGAAGCGTTCGAAGTGGGCGGCGGGCAGCCCGCCGTAGCAGACCGTGCGAAGGCCCAGCGCCCGCAGCCGCTCGACCAGCTCGATCGCGCCGTCCATGACGACGACGGGGTGCTGGGTGACGTACGCGTCGCGCTCCTCGAAGTAGGCCGCGAGGGCCTGCGGTCCGGTCAGGTCGCCGGGTATCGCGGCGGCCATGTTCTGTCCGGCGATGTGCTGCGGCTGCGAGAAGACCGCCCGCTCCAGCTCGGCCGTGTACTGACCGCCCCGGCCGACGATGAACCGCCGTATCACCGGGCTGAACGTGTCGTTCAGCAGCACCCCGTCGATGTTCAGCGCGGCGAGCCGCAGCCGTTCGAAACCGTGCGACATGAAAACCCCTCCCTCGGAAGAAACAACTCCAGAAACAACTCCAGAAACGGCGAGAATCGGCGAGAAGCGTGAGATGCGCGAGGAACGCCAGGAACCCGCAGAGAGCCCTACGGCACCCTCAGCTCGCCGACTCCGGCCCCGGCGCCGCAGCCGTCGCCGTAGCCATGCGCACCCGGTCCGCCCCCACCTCGATGCGCGCCACGATCGCCGGGACCGCGATCCCCGGCAGCATCAGCCGCCACATCCGCGTGACCCGCTCCATCAGGTCGGCGCGCCCGCTCGCCACGGCCGAGTACATCTGCATGCCCGTGCACGCCTCGACCACGAACTCACCGACCTCGCCCGGGTCCACCCCGGCCTGGAGCTCCCCGCGCGCATGCGCGTCGTGCAGGCATTCGGCCATGATCCCGGCCCACTCCTCGTACGGAGAGGCGTCCCGCACACCGAAGGACGTCTGCTCGTTGGTGAGCCGGACGCCCGCCCGCAGCAGCGGATCGAGCTGGAGTTGCTGGGCCCAGACGAGCGTGATGTCCACCAGCCGTTGCAGGCCCTTGGACTCCAGCCACGGGACGATGGTGTCGGGCTGGCTTTTCATCACCGCCCGGGCCAGGCCCTCCTTCGACTCGAAGTGGAAGTAGAGCGCGCCGGCCGTGAGCCCCGCCCGCTTCAGGATGCGGTTGATGCTCGCGCCCGCGTAGCCGTACTCGTCGAAGACCTCGGCGGCCGCCTGCAGGAGCGTCTCCCGGGTCTGCACTGCTCGCTCCTGCTTGGCACCTGCCATGGCTGTACCTCCAAAAAGTAGAACGCTCCTTATGTTATCGGCGCGCCCGACCCCGTTGGCAACCCCTCCCAACACCCCAAATCCCGGACACCACCCCTCCCCGCTTGACCAAACGCAGAAGAACTCTTTACCTTCCCTTGGCGCTACAAAAAAGAACGCTCTTTATGTTGTTGCCACGCGCTCGCATCCACGGCTTCCGCACACGCCGTGCGACGAAGATCCACAATCGAGCCTTTGGGGGATTCAGCATGTCCGGAGCACTTCAGCACAGAACGGTCGAAACCCCGGCGCCCACCGCGTCGGCCCTGGCGGTACTCCAGCGCCATGTGCACAAGACGAACGGAGCGGAGGTGCTGCTCTCCAGCTGGCGCCCCCGGGGGGCCGACTCCTACACCGTCATCGCGCACTGGCCCCGCCGGCACTCCTTCTACCGCCCGGTGCACGGGCTGCACGACCCCCTGCTGCTGGCCGAGTCCGTGCGGCAGGCCGTACCACTGCTGTCGCATGTCGCGTACGGCGTACCGCTGGGCCACCGGCAGGCCTGGGAGCACCTCCGCTTCGACCTGAACTCGGTCGCCCTGGTGGCCACCACCGCCCCGGCCGAGCTGGAGCTGCGGATCGGCTGCTCGGACATAGTCCGGCGGGGCGCCCGGCTGGCCGCGCTGACCATGGCGGTGGACATCGCCCTGAACGGCCAGCGCCTCGGCACCGCGCGCACCCGCTTCAACAACCAGCCGCCGGCCGTCTACCAGCGGCTGCGCGGGGCGTACGCCGACCTCGACCGCGCCCGGGAGCGCGCCCTGCCGCCCGGCCCGGCGGCCGACCCGGACCTGGTGGCCCGGGAACGGCCCGAGGACGTGGTGCTGTCGCCCACCGAGACGCCGAACCGGTGGCAGCTGCGGGCGGACCTCACCCACCCGATCCTGTTCGACCACCCCGTCGACCACGCCCCGGGCATGCTGCTGCTGGAGGCGGCCCGGCAGGCGGCCCACACCATGGCCACCCGTCCGTCGACCGTGGTCGCGATGGACACCGAGTTCATCCGCTACGCCGAGTTCGACGCACCGTGCTGGGTCTGGACCGACCCGCTGCCCTCCGACGTCCAGGGCCGCCGGCGCGTGCTGGTGACGCTCGAACAGAACGGCGCCCGCATCTTCTCGGCGGATGTCACCCTGGAGTCGGCGCCCGGTCTGTGACCCTGTCGTGCAGACGCCGTTCAGCGCGCCGTTGGTCGTCAAATACGACGTGAAGCTACACTCGCGGCCGGCAAACAGGCGTTCCAGCAGACATGGCAGGCGCAAGGGGAGGCCGCGGTGGCGGTGAATTCGAAGAAGATCGCCGTCTATGCACTCGTGGTCTTCGTGCTGTACCTGATCATCACTGATCCCGAGAAGGCGGCGGACTACGTCCAGATAGGGTTCGAGGGCATATCGGACGCCGCCAAGGCCATCGGCGACTTCATGACCTGGGTCGCCAACGGAGGAAAGTCATGATCCGCCACCTGGTCCTGTTCAAGCTCAACGAGGGCGTCGAACGCGACGACCCCCGTGTGGTCGAGGGCGTGGAGATCTTCCGCGCCCTCGACGGGAAGATCCCGGAGATCCGCTCCTGGGAGCTCGGCTGGAACTTCAGCGATCGCCCGATCGCGTACGACTTCGCCATCAACTCGTCGTTCGAGGACCGGGCCGCCCTGCGCCGGTACGTGGAGCACCCGGAACACCAGGCGGGCGTCACGCTGTGGCGGGAGTTCGCCACATGGGTGATCGCCGACTACGAGTTCTAGAGCGCACAACCGCTGAGCCCTCCGCCGGAACGGCGGGGGGCTCCTGCGCGTCTTATGCCCCAACTTGCCCTCAACACGGCATTATGCGGTGCTTGCACACAGTGGACATGTCTTGTGATGCTATGACCGCTTTTGACGGATGAGTTGATGGATCACGAGGTGGAGTTGACCGTGCCGGCCAGTACTGCGCCTCAAGCCCCGCCCCAGGAGACACCTGCCCCAGAAGCACCCGCACCTGCGCCCGCACCCACATCGGAACCCGCCCCCGGACCTGCCACCACCCCCGAACCCGCCCCCGCACCCGAGCCCGCGCCACAGCGCAGCAGCCGGGGCGCCGACACCAGGGCGCTCACCCAGGTGCTGTTCGCCCAGCTCAAGAAGCTGGAGCCGGGCACACCGGAACACACCCGGGTGCGCGGGGCGCTCATCGAGGCCAACCTCCCGCTGGTGCGCTACGCGGCCGCCCGGTTCCGCTCCCGCAACGAGCCCATGGAGGACGTCGTCCAGGTCGGCACCATCGGCCTGATCAACGCCATCGACCGCTTCAACCCGGACCGGGGCGTGCAGTTCCCGACCTTCGCGATGCCGACGGTCGTCGGCGAGATCAAGCGGTACTTCCGGGACAACGTCCGCACGGTCCACGTACCGCGCCGGCTGCACGAGCTGTGGGTGCAGGTCAACAGCGCCACCGAGGACCTGACCACCGCCTTCGGGCGCACCCCGAGCACGGCCGAGATCGCCGAGCGACTGCGCATCACCGAGGAGGAGGTGCTGTCCTGCATCGAGGCCGGGCGCTCGTACCACGCCACCTCACTGGAGGCGGCCCAGGAGGGCGACGGACTGCCCGGGCTGCTCGACCGGCTCGGCTACGAGGACCCGGCCCTGGACGGCGTCGAGCACCGCGACCTCGTACGGCATCTGCTCGTCCAGCTCCCCGAGCGCGAGCAGCGGATCCTGTTGCTGCGTTACTACAGCAATCTGACCCAGTCACAGATCAGCGCGGAACTCGGCGTCTCCCAGATGCATGTCTCCCGGCTACTCGCGCGTAGCTTCCAGCGCCTGCGTTCGGCGAATCGCATCGACGCGTAACCGCCGCACCCCGTCCGGCGCAACCGCCGACCGGGTCACCGACGCAACCGCGAATCGAACCGGCGCACAACCGAAAGCATGATCGACGCATCACCGTCGAGAGCGAATCGCTCACCAGGCACTTTGCCGACAGACAGGTCCCGAAAAACCGTCAGACCCCCTTTTTCCAGGGCGTATTCGCATCTCGCATGTCGACATGTCACTACAGCGTGTTGCCGACATGTGACATTCTGCCGGAAGCGCGTTTGCCGGTGCCCCGGCGCCGGTATTCAGGTGAAGGCTGCGCTCCGCACGAGGAGCGTCGGCCGCGACCGTCCCGCGACCCAAAGGGGGTGGCATGTCCGCAGACCAGGGCAGCTCGAAGGTGCTCACGCTCACCAAGAGCGAGACAGCGCCCGAGGCGCTCGACGCGCATGACGCGCTCGGCCCCATCGATGACGTCCCGGCCCTTGCGGCCGCGCCGGCCCCGGCCCTTCCGTCCACCTCGGAGGCCATCGACACCCGCACCCTGTCCCGTTCCCTGTTCCTCCGGCTCGCCGCACTCGACGAGGACAGCCCGGAGCGGGCGTACGTCCGGGACACCCTGATCGAGCTCAACCTCCCCCTCGTGCGGTACGCGGCGGCCCGCTTCCGCTCCCGCAACGAGCCGATGGAGGACATCGTCCAGGTCGGCACGATCGGCCTGATCAAGGCGATCGACCGGTTCGACTGCGAACGCGGCGTGGAGTTCCCGACGTTCGCGATGCCGACGGTCGTCGGCGAGATCAAGCGGTTCTTCCGGGACACCTCGTGGTCGGTGCGGGTGCCGCGCCGGCTCCAGGAGCTGCGCCTGGCCCTGACCAAGGCCAGCGACGAGCTGTCGCAGAAGCTGGACCGCTCCCCGACGGTCACCGAACTCGCCACCGTGCTCGGCGTCTCCGAGGAGGACGTCGTCGACGGCCTCGCGGTCGGCAACGCCTACACGGCCTCCTCACTGGACTCCCCGGCCCCCGAGGACGACGGCGGCGAGGGCTCCCTGGCCGACCGGCTCGGCTACGAGGACAGCGCGCTGGAGGGCGTCGAGTACCGCGAGTCCCTCAAGCCGCTGCTGGCCAAACTCCCGCCCCGCGAGCGGCGGATCATCATGCTGCGCTTCTTCGCCAACATGACCCAGTCGCAGATCGGCGAGGAGGTCGGCATCTCCCAGATGCACGTCTCCCGCCTCCTCACCCGCACCCTGGCCCAGCTGCGCGAGGGCCTCATCTCCGACTGATCTCTTCCTTCCTGACGAAGCGTCAGCCACACTGGCGCGATGCTTCCCAGGAGCTGGACCCGTGGCCGCCGCCGCGCCGTGATCGGCGCGTCGGCGGCCGTCGTGTGCGCGGGCGCCGTACTGGCCGGGTACGCAGGAGGCGGTGCCGAGGACGGATACGTGGCCGTCGGCGCGGGCGGCGGTCCGTCCGGGGGTACGGCGGTGGCGCCGACGGAGGGGGTACGGCTGGTGCCGCTCGACGGACCCGGGACGACACCGGGCGCGGACAACGCGCCGCGCGGCGCGCCGAGTTCAGCTCCCGCCGACCGGACGCCGACGCCCGCACCGGGCACGAGCAGGGCCCTCGGCTCCGGGAGCGGCGTCCACGCCACCCCGTCGGCCCCCGGCTCCGGCCCACCCTCGGCCGACGCGGCGGGTCCGGGTCACACGGAGACGCCTTCGCGGCCCCCGACGCCCTCTCCCACGCCCACGGCACCTGCCGGGCCCGCCGAACCCGCAGAACCCGCCGCACCCGCAGCACCCGCCGCACTGGCCGTGGGCACGCCCGTGCGGGAGCCGACGGACAAGCGATGGTGCGAGAAGGTGACCGTCGCCTTCCACAACACCGGCGGAACCGCGGTGCGTTCCGGCACGGTCACCTTCGGCACGCACATCATCGGCGCGCTCGGCATCGACTGGGGGACGATCGAGTCGACCGAGGACCTTCCGGCCCCGATCGCGGCCGGCACGCGGACGGAGCGGACCTGGACGGTGTGCGTCGAGTCCTGGCGGGTGCCGCTCGGCATGCACATCGAGACGCGGGACGTCTCGGTCGAGTGGGAGTGAAGGGACGGTTGCCGCGCGGTCGGTCTCCCGACCTCGGCCCGCTACTTCAGCGCGAGCCAGGCGACCGCGGCGACGATGGCGAGGGCCGCCACGATGCCGACGATCAGCCCGATCCGCGGGCCCGCCGGAGCGGCCGCCTGCTGGCGGCCCTGCGGGGACTCGTCGACGAACGCACGGAACATCTGGGTGCTGCCTGCGGGGTCGTGGTTGCCCTGGGGACCCTGGTTGTTAGCCATGCCCCGAGACCCTAGCGAAAACGCCGGGGGCGGCCCAAGTGGGGGTCGCAGGGGTCCGACCTGCACGTTTACGCTCGCAATACTTGCCTTTGCCAAGTTTTTGTGACCGAAGCCCCGATTTCGTTTGCCTGTGGCAACCAACCTTTCTATGGTTGCCCTAAGCAACTGAACTGGGAGAGGTCATGGCAGAGCGGGCGCAGTACGAGGAACTGGCGCGTCAGTTCAGCGCCTTCGCCGCCGTGAAGCGGGAGATGGGGCGGATCCTGCCGCCCGAGTGCCCCGGCGGCTCCGCCGCCGTCCTGACGCTGCTCGGCCGGCACGGCGACATGCGCATGAGCAGGCTCGCCGAGCTGCTCAGCGTGGACATGTCGGTGACCAGCCGCCATGTCGCGCACGTCGCCGAGCGGGGCTGGATCGAGCGCTCCCCCGACCCGGCGGACAAGCGCTCGCGCATCCTCCGCCTGACGCCCAGCGGCCGGGACACGCTCGACGAGCTGTCGCGGCGGACCACACACCTGCTCGCCCAGCGCCTGAGCGACTGGACCGACGACGAGGTCGGTCAGCTGATCCAGCTGATGACCCGGCTCCGGGCGAGCTTCGACGACTGCACGCGTACACCCGCGAACACGTAGACGACTGCACCCGTACACCCGCAATCCCGTAAGAGAAAAGGAAGCCCATGGCAACATCCACACCAGCCGGTGTGCGGGCCCACGCCAGGCACGGAGGAGGCGCCCACGGCTCGCACGGCTCCGGCGCCCCGATGACGCACCGGCAGATCATGGAGGCGCTGACCGGACTGCTGCTCGGCATGTTCGTGGCGATCCTGTCCTCGACGATCGTCTCCAACGCCCTGCCCGACATCATCAAGGACCTCGGCGGCGGCCAGAGCGCCTACACCTGGGTGGTGACCGCGTCGCTGCTGGCGATGACGGCGTCCACCCCGCTGTGGGGCAAGCTCGCCGACCTCTTCTCCAAGAAGCTGCTGATCCAGCTGGCCCTGGTGATCTTCGTGCTGGGCTCGGCGGCGGCCGGACTGTCGCAGAACCCGGCGATGCTGATCACCTTCCGCGCGGTCCAGGGCGTCGGCATGGGCGGTCTGTCCTCGCTGGCCCAGATCATCCTCGCAGCGATGATCTCCCCGCGCGAGCGCGGCCGCTACAACGGCTACCTCGGCGCGACGTTCGCGACCGCGATGGTCGGCGGCCCGCTGATCGGCGGTGTCATCACCGACACCGACTGGCTCGGCTGGCGCTGGTGCTTCTACGTCGGCGTCCCCTTCGCCGTCATAGCCCTGATCGTCCTCCAGCGCACCCTGCACCTGCCGGTCGTCAAGCGGCGGGTCAGGGTCGACTGGGCGGGCGCCTTCTTCATCACCGCCGCGGTCTGCCTACTGCTGATCTGGGTGACCTTCGCCGGTGACAAGTACGACTGGGTGTCCTGGCAGACGTACGCCATGGTCGGCGGCACGGTCGCGCTGCTCGCGATCTTCCTGCTGATCGAGACCAAGGCCGGCGAGCCGATCATCCCGCTGCGGCTGTTCCGCAACCGCACCATCACGCTGGCCTCGCTGGCCTCGCTGTTCGTCGGTATGGCGATGTTCGCCGGCACCATCTTCTTCAGCCAGTACTTCCAGCTGGCCCGGGACAAGTCGCCGACCATGTCCGGCGTCCTGACCATCCCGCTGATCGCCGGTCTGTTCCTCTCCTCCACCGTCTCCGGGCAGATCATCACCCGCACCGGCCGCTGGAAGGCGTGGCTGCTGGCCGGCGGTGTGCTGGTGACCGGCGGGCTCGGGCTGCTCGGCACCATCCGGTACGACACCGAGTACTGGCACGTGGCGGTCTACATGGCGCTGCTCGGCCTCGGCGTCGGCATGATGATGCAGAACCTCGTACTGGCCACGCAGAACCAGGTGGCCCCGAGCGACCTGGGCGCGGCCAGCTCGGTGGTGAACTTCTTCCGCTCCCTCGGCGGCGCAGTCGGCGTCTCCGCGCTGGGCGCGGTGCTCGCCCACCGGATCACGCACTACGTCGAGGAGGGCGCGTCCGCCCTCGATCCGCAGTCGGCCGCCGCGCTGGCCGGTTCCAACTCCTCCAGCGGCAGCATCCCGGACCTGGACGCCCTGCCCGGCCCCATCCGCACGCTGATGGAGAGCTCGTACGGCCACGGCATCGCGGACGTCTTCCTCTACGCCGCGCCGGTCGCGCTGCTCGCGCTGCTGTGCTCGCTGTTCATCAAGGAGGTCCCGCTGAGGACGAAGGGCGCGCTGGCGCAGGCGGCCGCCGAGGAGACCCCGGCCCAGGCCGCCGCGCCCGCCGCGGCGCCGACCGCATCGCCGACCGCGTCGCCCGCCGCACAGCCGGTCCCGAGCTGGGCGGTCGTGGCGGACACCGAGGCCGGTCCCGAGGGCACGCAGAGGCTCGCGGCGGCGGTCGCCGTGGCCACCGAGCAGCCCCCGTCCTCCGGCGGCGTCCCGGTGCGCGGCCATGTCCGCGGCGCCGAGAACGCGCCCGTCCCGCAGGCCGCCGTCACGCTGATCTCCCTCTCCGGCCGTCAGCTCGGCCGCTCGGTCGCGCAGGCCGACGGCTCCTACGGGGTGGACGCGCCGGGCACGGGTTCGTACGTCCTGATCGCCTCCGCCGACGGGTTCCAGCCGCAGGCGTCCACGATCGTCGTGAACGGTGAGCCGGTCTCGTACGACATCCTGCTCAGCGGCACCAGCGGGCTGACCGGTGTGGTGCGGGCCGCCGGGAACGCGCTGCCCGTGAAGGACGCGATGGTGATCGTGACCGATGCGCGCGGCGACCTGCTGGCCGGCCAGACCACCGGGGAGCTGGGCGAGTTCGGCTTCGCCGAGCTGGTGCCCGGGCCGGTGACCGTCGCCGTCGACGCCGCCGGGTTCCGGCCGCGCGCGCTGCCCGTCGAGGTGGGTGGCACCGGCGTCACCCGGGTCGAGGTCGACCTGGACGCGGGGGCCCGGGTGCAGGGCGTCGTACGGGCGCCGCACGGGCCGCTGGCCGACGCGCGCGTGACGCTGGTCGACGCGGCCGGCAACGTCGTCGGCACCGCGACGACCGGGACGGACGGGGCGTACGCCTTCACCGACCTGGACGGCGGCGAGTACACGCTGATCGCGACCGGCTATCCGCCGGTGGCGACCGCGCTGACGGTCACCGATACCGGCGTGGACGCCCACGACATCGAACTCGCCCACCCCGGCGAGTAGTCCGCGAGAGATCGGCTCCGGCCCGTGGCGGGTGCCCCGTCACGGGCCGGTTCCAGTACAGGGAGTTGTAGAAGGCCATGGGACTGACCGCGAGGATCCGCACCCGGGACGGATGGGCCGTGTCGCACGCGGTCGTCACCGTGACGGACATGACCGGAACGCAGGTGCTGCGCGTGGAGGCGGACGCGGAGGGGACGGTACGGGACGCGAACCCCCTGCCCCCGGGGGCGTACACCGTCATCGTCACCGCCGTCGGCTACGCCCCCGCAGCCGCGAGCGCGATCGTCACGGCGAGCGGCCGGGCCGAGGTCGGCACGGTGACGCTGGCCCGCCGGGGCGGGGCGGAGCTGCCGCCGCCGGGGCCGTGGACCATCGACCCGGCGCACTCCGGCGTGGGCGCCGTCACCCAGCACCTGGGGATCTCCAGCGTGCGGGGCCGGTTCACGCAGTTCTCGGGCGCCATCGAGATCGCGCCGGACGACGTCACCAAGTCCCGGGTGGAGGCGGTGATCCGGGCTGCGTCCATCGACACCGGCAACGGCATGCGGGACGGGCATCTTCGCTCCGCCGACTTCCTGGACGTCGAGCGGCACCCGCAGATCACCTACCGCTCGACGGGGGTCACGGCGGCCACGGGTACCGACCGCTGGACGGTCCACGGCGAGCTGGGCATGCACGGCGTCGTACGGCCGGTGGACCTGGACCTGGCCTACCTCGGCACCGGGCCCGACCCGTGGGGCGGGACGCGGGCGGCGTTCCGCGCGACGACGGAACTGCACCGGGACGACTTCGCGATGAACTACAACCAGGTCCTGCAGGCGGGGATCGCGGCCATCGGTACGACGCTGAGGGTGGAGCTGGACATTCAGGCGGTGCAGGGGGAGTCGCTGCCGGTGGCGTGAGGGCGGCGGCGTCAGCGCCTTCGCCGCTTCGCGGGTGCACGGGCCGCGAGTACCGGGATGGAAGCGATCTTCTGCGCATCCAGGTGCTCCCAGACCAGTCCGTCCGGGCGATGCGGTGACGGGCAGGAGATGACCTCGTCGGGTGTGACGATCAGGTTCACCCCGAAGTCGTGCTCAGTTGCCGGGAGGTCCTCGTCCAGCACCTGGAGCGAGTGAACCGTGGAGACGACGACCGTGCGGTCGCTGATCAGTCCGGCCTCCATCAGGAACGCGAACTCAAGATCCGAATACCCGGCTCCCTTGCCGATGCGCACACCCGCCCGATTTACCGCGACGCTGCCGACGACCACCATGTCGACGGGTTGAAGATCGGCAACATCGACTCGTGGAGCCACAGTTGCTGCGATCTTGCTGGAGGCCGCCTCCTGCGGTGGGACGGAGAGCACGGCGGGGTCGAGGAGGTAGAAGGGGCGCAAGTCGGCGAGCTTCGGCACCGCCATGAAGACGGTCTTTCCCTCAGCGAGAGCGCGAGCGCGCACGGGCAGTTGGGCTTTGTCGGGTACGGCCTTGATGACGCGTGCGTTGTGCCAGGGCTTCAGCGCGGCGAGTCGCTCTGCGGCGGTTTCTGAGCCTTTGAAGTTCGGGATGCGGCCATGAGCCGTCGTGTCGAGAACGGCACTCGACGCGTCGAGCAGATCCCAGACCCTCTCGCGTACTTGCTGCTTCTCCTGGTCAGTCGTTGCACGCATGCGGGGCTCCTTCATGCCTTGGTCATGCTGCTTCCATCAACGCCATGAGCCGATCCTGTGCGTCCTGCACCGCAGGTTCGTTCCGCCATGGGCGCATCTCTCGGGCGGCCCGGAAGATGATGTTCATCCCACCACCTCCGCGTGTGCCTTGCAGCTCACTCACAGCGTCGTTGAACGCGGCGACTGCGGCATCGAGGTCGCCGTCCCGGAGGCGGGCCAGGGTGAGGTTGCCGAGGACGATTGCCCGGGACTTGCGTCGGTCGTGCAGTGCGGCGGCGGTGTGAGCCAGGAGTTCTTCGGCTTTGCGGTAGTCGCCGAGGGAGAGATAACAGGAGCCGGCCAGGCGGCCGAAGTGGGTGGGGGAAAACAGTTCATGAGCGGCGTCAGCTCCGTGGACCTGGCTCAGGTGCCTTTCAGCACCTGTCAGGGCGCGTTCGCACTCGCCTGCTTCGCCCAGGTAGGCATACGCCTCCGCGGCGTGCAGCATGGCGAGCCCCGTGAGGACGTGGCTGGTGTGCCCGGCCGTACGGGCTGCCTGGAGTGCCAAGTCCAGCCCTTCTTGGTAGTCGTTGGCCCCGTAGAGGGCCACGTAGCAGGTCCGTAAGAGGGCGTGCCCTTCCGTGTTCGGGTCGCCCAGAAGGCGAGCTACGTCGACACTCTGCGCGTAGTACGAGCGGGCCGTGGTGTGGTCCCGGCGCTGGGACGCATCCCAGATGAGTTGGCCCATGAAGGTCGCCGCATCCGCCTGAAGCATGTACATCTCTCGCTGTACCCGCCCACACGGAGTTTCCCTGGCGAGGAAGGCAACCTTGCTGGCGTGTTCGGAGGCTCGCGCCAGCAACGTCGCCGAGGGCACACGGTCGTAGCGCTCACCCAGGGAGTCCATGCTGTTGCGGAGCTCGGCGACCGTCGAGAGATCTACACGGGACGGGTAGCGCATGGCGTACTCCGTGCGCTCGGCCAGACGCTGCTCGTCGCTGGACGAGACGACCAGGAGTTCGGTCAGCTCCTCCACACCGACTCTCAGCACTTCCGCCAGCCGCGGCCGAATCCACGGCTGCGGCGCTGTCTTCCCCGACTCCCAGCGCGCGACGGTGGAGCGTTCCACCCGCAGTGCCTCGGCGAGGCTCTCCTGCGTGAGGCCCACCGCCCGGCGGCGGCTCACCAGGCTGTGCCGTTTCAGAGCCATGGAGCGATCTCCCCGCGTCGTTCCTCACGATTTCCGGAGGTAGAGATCACCAGGTCGTGCCCAGTGATGCATCGTGGATGCCTCATCCACGCGTCAATTCTGCTCTGGTTCGCGGCAGCAGGGAGCGGTTCCCTGGATCTGCACCGAACGACTGACAGACGTCAAACCCCGGCGAGGTGGGCTGACCTCCCGGGGCACGGCCGATCTGAACGGAGCAGACCGACATGCACGACCTTATCCGTCGCCTCACCGAATGGTTGAGGGTTCTGTTCGCCCCTGGCACTGGACGGCGCCGCGCGGGAGTGCAATCCGCCGCCCCACGCCCGGTGGCGCCTCGCTTCACCGCCGACCCCGACCCGGCGTGCCCCTCCCTCCCCCTCCACCGTTCCCCCTACGGTTTCCACCTCCCCCTCGACGGCGCCGAATGCCGCCTCGTGCGCCCCTACCTCACCGCCCACGAACAGGAATGCGCGCGCAGGCAGCGCCACCGCCTCGTGCTCGCCACGGCCTTCGGGATCGACCTCGGCCGACACTTGAGCGGCGCGGGACAGGTGGCCGTCTGATGGAACCTGCCTCGAAAGCCATCACCCCACTTCGCCTCCTCCCGTGGACGTCCCCCGAGAGCAAGCCGTGCTTCCTCGTCACCGACAGGGAGGACGGATATCTGTCACGCCTTGCCGACCGCACGGAAGCCGTGCAACTGGCCACGGGCGCCGACGTGCTCGCCTGCGCCCTCAAGGTGCTGGACGATCCCATGTCCCCGCATGCCGAACTGCGCTACGCCGGGATCCGGCTCGCCGAGTGCCTCAGCGATGCACTGCGGGTCGCCGAGTCGCGCGGACTGCGTCTTTCCGCACGAGTTACGGACATCGAGGAGGAAGACGCCGGAGACATCGCCGGCTCCAGCCCCAGCGTCCCCGATGACGCCGAGTCGGGAGGCTCCCGGTGAGCCCGCGCGCCGCCTATCACTACGTTCCGCACACCATCCGGCACGACCCGGAAGGCGGGGTGAGCTACGAGATCCGCTGCGATGCACCGGACTGTGCGGCGGAATCGGGGCCGCAGCAAGTGCAGGAGGCCGCTCAGGACTGGGCTCTGCGGCACGCAGGGCGCACGGGGCACGCCTTCTTTCGCCGTGTCGTGACCGACCACGCCCGCGTGACACGCGAGGAGTAGCCCCAGCGCAGTCGGAAGCCGAAAGCCCGTCCGCAGCGACGGCAGAAGGGAAGAAATACGACGTGCCGCGCAGTCCCACGCCACGCAACCCACCCGCCTCGTTAGACAGGGGCCGACGACGAGCACCCCGCCCGCCGCACCGGTCCCACGAGTGGAGACGGACCCTTGAGTACGACGCTGATCACGGATCACCCCGCATGGATCACCGACGCCGACGGACAGGCCGCGCGAGTCGTCCACCATGACGGCGCCATCTGGTTCACCCAGTGGGACGGCGATGCGCTCGATCTACGCCCTGTGGACCCAGCGGACAACGCCGCACCGCTGGTGTCCCGCACGCCCTCGGCCCAACTTCCACACGGCAAGGCTCCGGAACCGTTCCTCCGCCCTCTCATGGCTCTCGGCACGGTCGTCCGTCTCACCAACCCGTCTCTGTGGGACGCGATCACCACGGCCATCCTGCGCCAGGTCGTACGCGCGGCACAGGCGCGCAAGGTCTACCGGCGTTGGTGCGCGGTGCACGGCCGGACCGTGGACACTCCGACCGGACCGTTGGCCGTGCCGCCCGGCCCGCGGACCGTCCTGCAACTCCCGGACGAGGCGTTCGCGGACGTCGGCGCGAAGTTCCACCGCACCGCCCTCCAGGCCGCTGCCACTGCCTACCGGGACAACCACGAGCGGTGGGCCGCCATGAGCCCCGATGAACTCGTCAAGGCACTCGACGAGGTGCCGCGCATCGGTCCATGGACGGCATCGGCAGCCGCCGCCGACTACACCGGCGATTTCTCGGTCTACCCACACGGGGACCTCGCGGTCCGCACCTGGGCACGCGCCGCGTCACCCACCGTGATCGTGCCCGATGACGAGCGCGGATTCGAAGCCCGATGGCGCCGATGGGCGCCGGACCGCCCACAGCTCCATGCCCTGACCCTGTTCACTCTCACCTGGGGGAGCCATGCCCGCACTCAGCACGACGGAGGTACCGCCCCGCGCCACACCTGACCCCATCAACGGCGCGGACACCTCCCGCGCCCTCGATGCGCTGTTCGTCAACGCGCCCCTGCGCGACTACGACCAGCGACCCCGCGTCAACGACTACACGTTGCCCGTCCTCGGCATGGCGTACATCGCCACATACGCCGCACAGGAAGGGTTCAACGTCGGCGTACTCGACGCCGAGGCTCACGGCCTCGGACTGGCGGAGACCATCGCCACCATCAACGAGGCGAAACCCCGATGGGTCGGCATGAACCTCCTGGCCCCCACGTATGAGCTGTCGGCGCGCATCGCCGCCGGCCTCGACGAGGACATCCGTCTCATGGTCGGCGGACACCACGCGAAGGCCATGCCCGCCACCGTGCTCGCCGACCCTCGCATGAAGCGGCTGCACGCGCTGATCCTGGGGGAGGGCGAAACCCGCGTGGCCGCACTGCTCGACGACGAGCGGTGCCGCGCCGAACTCCCCGCCGTCATGTGGCGGGATCACCGGCTCGGCACCAACGCCATCGGACTCCCGCAGGGCAAGAACGTCCACCAGTGGACCGCCCCGGACATCGACGCCCTGCCGTTCGTCGACCGCGCGTTCCTGCCGCAGGATCCATACCGCGCCGACGACGGTCGGACCGAGGCGAACATCGTCGACTCGCGCGGCTGCCCGTACGACTGCGGGTTCTGCGGCGCCGCCGTCACCGCCAACCCTGACATCAAGATCCGTACCCGCTCACCGGAAGGAATCATCGCGGAACTCCAACGACTGCACGCCGACCACGGCGTCACGGCGTTCCGATTCGTGGATGACCTCTTCCTCGGTGCGGACCGCATCATCCGCGACTCGATGACGGCATTCACCACGCATCGCATCGGCGAGCGGTACGTATGGGACGCCACCGGCCGCATCAACGTCCTGCACCGCGCCGACGACGCCCTGCTGGACACCCTCGCCGCGAACGGACTGCGCGAAGTCGCGCTGGGCATCGAGTCGGGCAGTGACCGCGTGCTCAGGGCCATGGACAAGCGCATCACCGCCGACATGACGGCGTCCGTCGCGCGTAGTCTCATGGCGCGAGGCATCAACGTGAAGGGGTACTTCATCCTCGGTTATCCCGACGAGCGCCGCGACGACCTCGATGCGACCGTCTCGCACATCCACAGCCTGTGGACGCTGTCCGGCCGATTACCGGGCGCCTTCCGTGCCTCCGTGTTCGAGTTCCGGCCCTACCCCGGTACGCCGATCTGGTCCCGCCTGGTCGAAACCGGCCACGACCCCGGGCAGATGCTCGCGTACGGGGATGTGGACCTCACCGAGCACGGCGCGGACGAGGCCATGCGTGGACGCGACGAATTCAACTTCTCCGTTGGCATCCAGTTCTCCGAGACTCCGCTGGCGGAGATCCGCGAACATCTGGCCGCCCTCTCCCGCGAACAGCACGAGCGCAACGAAGGGGGCCCGGCCGCATGACACACCGCCCCGGAACCTTCGTCACCGTGGACGGCCCAGGAGGCGTCGGCAAGTCCACTCTCGTCAGCACCCTCGCCGACATGCTGCGCGGCCACGGTCACCGGGTGCACGCCACATGCGAGCCGTCCACCCGCCCCATCGGCGCGTTCACCCGCGCCCACGCCGACGAGATCGGCGGACACGCTCTCGCCTGCCTCGTCGCAGCCGACCGATACGACCACCTAGACCACGAGATACACCCCTGGCTCGCCGACGGGTACACGGTCGTCTGTGACCGCTACCTCGCATCCACCCTCGTCGTGCAACGCCTCGACGACGTACCGGAACCCTTCCTCCTGGCGCTCAACGACGGCATCACACTCCCCGACCTCGCGGTCATCCTCACCGCCGAGCCACACGTGATCACGCAGCGGCTCACGACACGCGGAGCACACCACCGCTTCGAACGTGATCCATCCGTCCCCACCCGCGAACTCGCCCTGTATGAACAGGCCGCCGAGACGCTGCGCGGCATGAACGTTCCTGTCCTGGTCCTCGACACCGGGAGCGTCACACCGTCGGAGGCAGCCGCACAGATCGCCTCATCGCTCGTCCGCCACCCCGGTAACGTCGGTCCCAGTGACCCCGCTCCGCTCACGGTGACCAGATGACGACCATCCTCGACACACACGTGATCTTGCGCGACGGTGACAAGATCCTCATGTCCCAGCGCGGCGGCCCCTACGGCCACGGCCGATGGCATCTCCCGTCCGGGAAGCTCGACCCCGGCGAGTCGCTGCCCGACGGCGCCGCGCGGGAGCTTCTCGAAGAGACCGGTGTCACCGTGGACCCCGCGCACCTGCGCATGGTCCACGTCGTGCACCACCATCAGGCGGAGGGTGACCGGATCGGCTTCTTCTTCCTGGCCACCGAGTGGACCGGCGAACCCGCCAACCGCGAGCCCGACAAGTGCCTCGACCTGCGATGGTTCGACGTGCACGACCTCCCGGACGACATCATCGAGTATCCCGCCGCAGGGCTGAGGGGCTACCTCTCCGGCACCGGCACGCTCACGCTGCACGGCTGGTGACTGACCCTCGCAGGGTCACGCTGAGAGCGCCGGCCTGCCCCTACGCTGACGCCATGGCACCGAACATCGCGACCAACACCCGCGTCTCGCTCGACGAACTCCTGGACTTCGTACGCCCCCGCCATCACGCCCTCCTGATCACCCGCCGCGCCGACGGCAGCCCCCAGGCGTCCCCGCTGACCTGCGGAGTCGACGACTCGGGCCGGATCGTGGTGTCCACCTATCCGGAGCGGGCCAAGACCCGCAACGCCAAGCGGGACCCCCGGGTCAGCGTTCTCGTCCTGAGCGACGACTGGAACGGGCCGTGGGTCCAGGTCGACGGCACCGCCGAGGTCGTCGACGCCCCCGACTCCGTGGAACCGCTCGTGGAGTACTACCGCAACATCGCCGGGGAGCACCCGGACTGGGCGGAGTACCGGCAGGCCATGCTGAAGCAGGGCAAGTCGATCATCCGGGTCACACCGGAGCGGTGGGGTCCGGTGGCCACGGGGGGATTTCCGGCGCGGCTGGTGGAAGGGGACTAGCGCTGGTGGAGGGGGACTAGCCCTGGTGGAAGGGGACTAGCGCGCCACGCGGTGGCGGAGGTAGACGACTCCCGAGCTGAAGGTGCGGGTCTCGACGAGTTCGAGATCCACCCGGCGCTCGCGCCGGGGGAAGAAGGGGATGCCACCGCCGACCAGCACCGGGTGGACCACGGCCCGGTACTCGTCGATCAGACCCAGCGCGGCCGCCTCGGCGGCGAGAGTCGCGCCGCCGATCGCGATGTCGCCCTCCCCCGGCTCGGCTCGCAACCGCTCGATCTCCTCCGCCAGGCCGCCGGAGGCCAGGCGGGCATGGCCCTGCACCGCCGACAGCGTGGTGGAGAACACCACCTTGGGGAGCGGTTTCCAGAGCGCGGTCCACTCGAGCCCTGAGTCGTCGAGCGAGGGATCCTGGTCGGCGGTCTCCCAGTACAGCATCGTCTCGTACAGCCGTCGTCCCAACAGGTGGACGCCGACCTCTCGGATCTCGTCGATCCAGAAGCGAAAGACCTCGTCGTCGGGCTCCGTCCAGGCGAAGCTGCCGTCCGGCCCGACGATGTAGCCGTCAAGCGAGACGCCCATCGAATAGGTCACGCTGCGCATCAGAAGTCCTCCTCGATAGCGGCTTCGACAGTACGACCGCCGGACGCCGCAGAACTCATCGCGACTCGCGGAATCCGAGCAGCCGCCCGGTCAGCCGCGTTCGACCATCGCCTCGATGCCCGCCACCAGCAGGTCCAGGGCGAAGGTGAAGTCGCGGTCCAGCATCTCGGCGACCGTGTCGCCGCCGCGGGCCGCCATGATGTTCTTGGACTCCTGGATGACCTCGGCGGTCTCCGGCCTCTCGCTCACCGAGCTCATGGCCTGCTGGAAGTAGTCGTCCGGGGTCATGCCGGTCTCCGCGACGCGGGCGAAGAAGTGGCCCTCGATGGTGCCGTAGCCGTACACGAACTGGAGGACGGCCGAGATCGCGCCCGTCAGGCGGTGCGCGGGCAATCCGGTCTTGCGGATCACCCGCTGGACGACCCGGGAGAACGCGAGGGCGTTCGGCCCGATGTTGAGGTACGTCCCCGCGAGCGGCGACAGCCAGGGGTGGCGCACCAGCAGCGCACGGTACTCGGTGGCGAGCGCCCGCAGCTGGTCGCGCCAGTCCTCGTCGGCGTCCGGGTCGGGCAGCCGCAGCTCGCCGAAGGCGGCGTCGAGGGCGAGTTCGAGGAGGTCGTCCTTGGTGTCGACGTACCAGTAGACGGACATCGCCGTGACGTTCAGCTCGGCGGCCAGCCGCCGCATCGAGAACTTCGCAAGCCCCTCGGCGTCCAGCAGCCGCACGGTCACCTCGGTGATCCGCTCCCGGTCCAGCCCCGACGGCTGCCCGCCCCCACGCCCACCGCGGGGTGCCTTGCCCTCCAGCCAGACACTGGCCCGCGGAGCCCGCCCAGCAGCTGCCTTCGCCATCGGCGCACCTTCCTCACAGTGGGTTCCCTGGTCACAAGGCTAGGCTGCAGCGCCCCGTCAGGGGCGCGGGACTGTATTCGATATGCGGCTCCGCCGCGTGGGCCGCGAGCAACCCTCCACGGTCCGCACCCGCCAGACGAACAACACCTCCCGAGCTCTTAGGCATCCGTCCGCTCCGCCCGTTTCAACAGCACCGCCGCCAGCAGACCCCCCACCAGCACAGCCCCCGCCCCCACCAACTGACTGCTCTCCAGCCCGGACGAGAACGCCTCGGTGATCTCCCGCCGCTCCCCCTCGGACCCCGCCGAGGCGAGCGCCGCGGGCAACGAACTCGCCGCCACCGGAATCAGCGCCGCGAACCGGGAGTTGAGCACAGCCCCCAGCACCGCGACCCCCAGCCCGTTGCCGAACTCCGCGAGCGTGCCGTTGATCCCGGCCCCCACCCCGGCCTTCGCGGGCGGAATCGCGCTCATGATGGCGTGCGCCATCGCTGGGTTGGCGATCGCGCACCCCACCCCGATCAGGATCAGCCCGAGCAGCGTCCCGGCGTACCCGCCGGAGGCCAGCGTCGCGATCGACACCAGCCCGCCCGACATCAGCACCATCCCGAGCCCGATCGACACCGGCGTACCGAGCTTCACCGTCCACTTCGCCGACACCCCGGAGAAGTTGAGCACCACGACGACCAGGGCGAGCGGCGCCGTCCGCAGCCCGGCCTCCAGCGGCGCGTACCCGAGCACGAACTGCAGATGCTGCGTGAGCAGGAACAGCGCCCCGCCCATCCCGAAGGTGATCAGCACGGCACCGGCCACCGCCCCCGTGAACCGCTGGTTGCGGAAGAAGTGCAGATCCAGCATCGGGTACGGAATCCTGCTCTCCCACCAGGCGAACAGCCCGAGCACGACCACCGCGACGCCCCCGCTCGCCAGCACCTGCCCGGACGTCCACCCGTGCTCCGGCCCGGAGATGATCGCGAACACCAGCGAGGCCATACCGATCGTGGAGAGCAGCGCACCGAGCAGGTCGGGACGGTCGCCCTGCGGATTCTTCGACTCCGGCACCAGCGCGACCACCGCGACCAGGCCGAGCACCACGACCGGCAGGTTGATCAGGAAGATCGCGCCCCACCAGAAGTGGTCCAGCATGAACCCGCCGATCAGCGGCCCGGTCGCGAAGCCCAGCGCGTTGACGGCACTCCAGATGCCGATCGCCTTGGGGTGCTCCTCGGGCGCGAAGATCTGCATCGCGACCGCGAGGGTGGTGGTCAGCAGCAGCGCACCGCCGACGCCCATCCCGGCCCGCGCGGCGATCAACTGCCCGGAGGAGTCGGCGAGTCCGGCCACCAGCGAGCCGATGCCGAACAGCGCCAGACCGGCGATCAGCATCTTCTTGCGGCCGTAGCGGTCGGCGGCGCTGCCCGCGGTGAGCAGCAGGCCCGACTGCACGAGGGAGTAGGCGTTGATCATCCACTGGATGTCGGAGGTGGCCGCGTCCAACTCCTGGGTGAGGGAGGGGATCGCCACGTTCAGAACGGTGTTGTCCAGCAGCACGGTGAGCTGCGCGAGGCAGATGACACCGAGGATCAGCCAGCGCTGCGGGTGACCGGCCGGGGTGTGTTCCGGGGCCTGGACGTCGGAGGTCGTCGACATGCTGTACAGCGTAGAATACCTCCCATACGGTGTACAAGAAATTGCCCGCCGGGTGACCGGGCCGGTGACGGCGTCAGCTCGTCGGCTGCGTCAGGTCGTAGAACGTGGCCGAACCGACCGTGACCTCCTTGAAGTTCTCCTGGACCCAGGAGCTGATCTGCGACGACGTACCGTTGCCGGAACCGCCCACGCCGCCGCCGCCCGCTCCACCGGCGATGAAGTAGTGGATGCTGCCGTCCGCCACGTACTGCTTGAACTGGGCGAGTGTCGGGGACGGGTCGGTGCCGTTGAAGCCGCCGATCGCCATCACGGCCTCGCCGGTGGCGAGTTGGTAGCTCGCGGCGTTCTGGGCGCCGATGGCGGCGGCCGCCCAGGTGTAGTCCCCGGCGTTCTGCTCCAGCAGTTCCTTGGCCTCATCGGTGACGCCGGCGCCGTTGAGGAGGCCGCCGACGCCGCCCATACCGCCGCCGCCCTCGCCCATGGGGCCGCCGCCGGGGAAGGTGTTGCCCTGCTGGTTCTGGCCTTGCTGGTTCTGGCCCTGCTGATTCTGGCCGGGGAAGCCGCCGGTGCCGCCGGTGCCGCCGGTCGGGGGCTGGCCCATGCCGCCGCCCTGTCCCTGCTGACCCTGACCCTGCTGACCCTGACCCTGCTGACCCTGACCCTGCTGGTTCTGGCCACCGCCCGGGAAGCCGCCCCCACCGGGACCGCCACCCATGCCGCCGCCCCCACCGGGACCACCGCCCCGGCCACCCGCGACGGCCGGACCCGCCGTCACGATCGAGCCGGTGTGACCCTCGCCCAGCGTCGTGAGCGTGTACGCCGTCGGACCGGCCAGCCCGGTCACGAAACTCAACGCCACGACGCCGAGTGCCAGTTGACGCCCGAGCCGGTTCACGAAGACCAGGCCCAGCGCGGCGGCCGACCCGCCCACCAGCACGACCCACTTCAGCCACGGATACGAGTCGGAGGAGCGGTTCAACAGGACGTACCCCCAGGCCGCGGTGGCCGTCATCGCGGCAGCGAGGGTCAGCGAGGCCCACATCCGGCCGCGCTCCTGCCACAGCAGGGCCGCGCCCATACCGATCAGCGGTGCGATGTAGGGGGCCAGGGCGACGGTGTAGTACTCGTGGAAGATGCCCTGCATAAAGCTGAAGATCACCATGGTGATCAGCAGCGAGCCGCCCCAGAGGAGGAAGGTGGCGCGGGTGGTGTCCGTGCGCTTGAGCTTGCGTGTCAGTACCAGGGCAGCCACCAGCAGGATCAGCGCCGCCGGGATCAGCCAGGAGATCTGGCCGCCGATGTTGGAGCTGAACATCCGGTCCCAGCCGGTCTCGCCCCAGCCGCCGCCCTGGCCGCCGCCGACGCTGCCGGTCTCCTCGCCGTTGATCCGGCCGAGGCCGTTGTAGCCGAAGGTCAGCTCCAGGAAGGAGTTGTTCTGCGAGCCGCCGACGTACGGGCGGGAGGACGCCGGCCACAGCTCGACGATCGCCACCCACCAGCCGCCCGCGAGGACCATCGCCAGCCCGGCGAGCAGGACCTGCCCGATCCGCCTGCGCACGGTCGTCGGTGCGAGGACGACGTACACCAGGGCGAGCACGGGCAGGATCAGGAACGCCTGGAGCGTCTTGACCAGGAACGCGAAGCCGATCGCCACCCCTGCCCACACGAGCCACCTCGTCTGCGCCTTGTCCAGCGCGCGCTGGGTGCAGTAGACGGCGGTGGCCATCAGCAGGGCGAGGGCCGCGTCGGGGTTGTTGAAGCGGAACATCAGCGCGGCGACCGGCGTCAGCGCGAAGACCGCCATGGTGAGCAGCCCGGCGACGGCCGGGAACCGGCGGCGCACGGACGCGTACAGCACACCCGCCGTCGCCACCGCCATCAGCACCTGCGGGAACAGGATCGCGAACGAGTTCAGCCCGAAGAGCCGCACGGAGAGGGCCATCGGCCACAGGGAGGCCGGGGGCTTGTCGACGGTGATGGCGTTCGCCGCGTCCAGCGAGCCGAAGAAGAACGCCTTCCACGACTGGCTGCCGGCCTGGACGGCCGCGGAGTAGAAGGAGTTGGCGTATCCGGAGGCGGTGAGGTTGTAGGTGTACAGCGCGCCGATGACGAGGAGCGTGGCGAGGAAGGCCGGGCGTGCCCAGCGGGGGTCCTCGGGGCGGCCGCGCCAGAGCCGTCGTACGAAGGGCTGCGCGGGTCGGCCGGACGCGGGCGCGGTCGGCAGGTCGGCCGCCGGGGGCCGCAGGGTGGTCGTGGTCGTCATCGGGCTTCCCTCTGATCGGAGTCGTGCGGACGCACCGGCTGCAGTCGCAGGGTGGCGTCCCCCCAGGTGGTGCGCTCCGCGGCGGCACCGGCGCGGAACTGGTACGGGCTGTACGGCTCGGTGGTGTACGTCGGTACGGAGGCGGTGGGCTCCTGATCGCGCCGCTCCGGGAACACCCACGCCCGGAAGAGCAGGAACCGCAGCACCGTCGCCGCGAGGTTGGCGGCGATCAGGACGGCCAGCTCGGTGGAGTGGCCGGGGTCGGTCGTCGCGGTGTTCAGGGCGGCGAGCGAGCCGCTGGTGAGGACGAGGCCGATGCCGAAGACGACCAGGCCCTGCGCCTGGTGCCGGACGGCCCCGCCCCGGCCGCGCACCCCGAAGGTGAGCCGGCGGTTGGCGGCCGTGTTCGCGATCGCGGAGACGAGCAGGGCGAGCGCGTTGGCGACCTGCGAGCCGGTGAAGCCGCGGAAGACGGTGTAGAGCAGCAGGTAGAAGAGGGTGGACAGGCCACCGACGACACAGAAGCCGAGCAGCTGCCGGGCGAGTCCCTTGGGTACGTCGGTCAGCTCGCGGTCGCGCGGATCGTCACCGAACGGCCGGGTGAGCCGGTCCAGCGGCAGCGAACCGGTGGCCAGGGCCCTGCCCACCCGCCACACGCCCTTGAGGTCCTCGGTCGCCGTCCTGACGATGTGCACGGTGGAGTCGGGGTCGTCGACCCAGTCGACCGGCACCTCGTGGATCCGCAGTCCCGCCCGCTCGGCGAGCACCAGCATCTCGGTGTCGAAGAACCAGCCGGTGTCCTCGACGAGCGGCAGCAGCACCTGGGCGACATCGCGCCGGATCGCCTTGAAGCCGCACTGGGCGTCGGAGAAGCGGGCCTGGAGCGAGCCGCGCAGGATGAGGTTGTAGGAGCGGGAGATGAACTCCCGCTTGGCGCCGCGCACCACGCGCGAGCTGCGGGCGAGCCGGGAGCCGATCGCCAGGTCGGAGTGGCCGGAGATCAGCGGTGCGACGAGGGGGAGCAGCGCGTTGAGGTCGGTCGACAGGTCGACGTCCATGTAGGCGAGGACCGGGGCGTCGGAGGCCGACCAGACGGTGCGCAGGGCGCGCCCGCGGCCTTTCTGCTCCAGCCGGAACGCCCGTACCTCCGAAAGCTCGGCCGCCAGCCGCGCGGACACCTGCGGGGTGGTGTCGGTCGACGCGTTGTCCGCGATGGTGATGCGGAACGAGTACGGGAAGGTCCGCGTCAGGTGCTCGTGGAGCCGGAGCACACACGGCTGGAGGTCCTTCTCCTCGTTGTAGACGGGGACCACTACGTCCAGGACAGGCGTACCGGCGTCTCCGGCCGGGAGGTGCTCCCGCGCCGGCAGGGTGCCGGGAGAAGAGTCGGGAGAAGAGTCGGTTCGCATGGCACCGACTCTCGTCAAGCCCCCTGTTGCACCGGTGTGTTGGTGCTGTGCTGTGCCTGTGAGTACGTCGGCCAGTCCATGGCGGGGGCGGGCTGACCGGGCTGAGCCGACTGCGGGGAAGCGAGCGCGGGCAGGTGCACCGTGAACACGGTCCGCCCGGGCACGCTGTCCACGGTCACCGCACCGCCGTGCGCGGCCGCGACGGCCTGCACGATGGCGAGCCCCAGGCCGGTCGAGCCGGTCGAGCGGGAGCGGGCGGAGTCGCCGCGCGCGAACCGTTCGAACACACGCGGGAGCAGCTCGGGCGGGATGCCCTGGCCGTCGTCCTGCACGTCGACGCACAGCCACGGCCCACGCGTTCGAACCCGTGCGGTGACGGTCGTACCGGGTGGGGTGTGGGTGCGCGCGTTGGCGAGCAGATTGACGAGCACCTGTTGCAGGCGGGCAGCGTCCGCCGACACCAGCGCGGGTTCGTCGGGCAGGTCGAGCCGCCAGATGTGGTCCGGCCCCGCTGCCCGTGCGTCGCTGACGGTGTCCACGACGAGCGGTACGAGATCGTTCTGCTCGAACTGGAGCGGGCGCCCCGCGTCGAGGCGGGCGAGCAGCAGGAGGTCCTCGACGAGCAGGGACATCCGGCCCGCCTCGGACTCGATCCGGCCCAGGGCGTGCCGGGTGTCCGGCCCGACCTGCTCCCTGCCCCGTCTGGTCAGCTCGGCGTACCCGCGGATGGAGGCGAGGGGCGTACGCAGCTCATGGCTGGCGTCCGCGACGAACTGCCGTACCCGCGTCTCGCTCTGCTGGCGTGCGTGCAGCGCGCCGTGCACATGGTCGAGCATGCGGTTGAGCGCGGCGCCCACCTGGCCGACCTCGGTCCGCGGGTCGGTCTCGGACTCCGGGACGCGCTCGCTGAGGTTGACCTCGCCGGTGTGCAGGGGGAGTTCGGAGACCCGGGTGGCGGTGGCGGCGACCTTGCGCAGGGGGCGCAGGGCCACGCCGACGATGGCGGCACCGGCCAGCAAGGCCGCGATGAGGCCGGCGGCGGTGACGCTGACCTCGACGACGATCAGGGTGCCGATCGTGTTGGTGACGGTGTCGGTGGGCAGCGCGACCAGGGCGTTGCCCTTGTCGCCGGTCATGTACGTGACGCGGTACTCGCCGAGGCCCGGGATGTCGACGGTGTGGATGCCGCTCGTGGGCACGTCGGCGAGGGCGGCCGTCTGTGCCGCGGTGAGCTCGACGGCCTTCATCCGCTCGAAGCCACCGCTCGTGGAGGACTCCTCCACGGCGACGACCGCCTTGCTGATCGTGCCGTCGCCGGCCACCACGGCGGCGACGGTGTCGGCCTGTGTCGGTCCCTTGGTGACGAAGTCGTCCAGCCGCTGGTCCGCCGTCTGGGTCGCCGTCTCGGTCGCCGTCTCGGTCGTCCGGGTCGTCGGCGATCCGTCCTGCGGGTCACCCGGCATCCGGTCGCCGTCGCCCGGCTGCACCAGCCCCGCCGGTGGCCCGGCCGCGCGCCGGGCGGCGTCGGTGACCTGCCCGTCCAGCTGCTCGTACAGATGCGAGCGCAGCGCCAGCGTCGTCACCGTGCCGATCACGGCGCAGACCACCGCGATGAGCGTCACCGCGGAGACGACGAGCCGCGTCCGCAGGGTGCGCGGCTGTCCCGCTCGCCGCCGCTGCGTACGCGGCCGTCGTCGCCGGGTCATGACGCGGCGGGCTTGATCAGGTAACCAGCCCCGCGCCGGGTGTGGATCATCGGCTCGCGCCCGGCGTCGATCTTCCGCCGCAGGTACGAGATGTACAGCTCGACGACGTTGGCCTGCCCGCCGAAGTCGTACGACCACACGCGGTCGAGGATCTGCGCCTTGCTGAGCACGCGCCGCGGGTTGCGCATCAGGAAGCGCAGCAGCTCGAACTCGGTGGCGGTGAGGTGGATGCTCTGACCGGCCCGCGTCACCTCATGGCTGTCCTCGTCGAGGGTGAGGTCGCCGACGACGAGCACGGAGTCGGACCGCCGGTCGGCGGCACCGGACCGCCGGATCAGCCCGCGCAGCCGCGCGACGACCTCTTCGAGGGAGAACGGCTTGGTGACGTAGTCGTCCCCACCGGCGGTGAGCCCGGCGATACGGTCCTCGACGGCGTCCTTGGCGGTCAGGAACAGCACCGGCACGTCCGGCAGCTCCCGCCGCAGCCGGCCGAGCACGGCCAGCCCGTCCATGTCCGGCAGCATCATGTCGAGTACGACGGCGTCGGGCCGGAACTCCCGCGCGGTCTGGACGGCACCCTGGCCGTCCCCCGCGCTGCGTATCTGCCAGCCCTCGTAACGCAGGGCCATGGACAGCAGCTCGGTGATCGACAGCTCGTCGTCCACCACAAGCACCCGGACGGGGCTCCCGTCCGGCCTCAGCAGTTCGGTGCGCCCCTGGGGCGAGGTCGTGGTCATGGCAGCCACGTTGTCGCCCGCCTCTGAGAGCGCCCTTTCGGCAACGTGTGATTTGCCTGAGAAATCCACAGGGGGCTGACAGGGGGCGCCCGGGGAGCGCTCACGGGGGCCTGGGGCTCCGCATAGGGAACCTGCTAGCCACTCGCGGGGCCTTGGGAGCCCTCATGAGGGCCCGGGAACCCCTCGCGGGGAGCATGCGAGCCCCGCACGGCCCCGAGAACCCGTCGCCGAGGCCAAGGGAACCCCCACGGAGACCACGGGAACCCCTCACGAGGGCAGGCAGGCCCTCGCAGGCAGCATGCGAGCCCCGCACGGCCCCCGAGAACCCGTCGCCGGGACCATGGGAGCCCCGTACGAGGTCCGGGGAACCGCTCGCGGGGACCATAGGAGCCGCTCACGAGGCCCGGGGAACTCCCACGGGGACCGTAGAAACTCCTCGCGGGGACCTTGGGGCCCTCACCGGAGACCCCGGGAACGCTCGGGGTGCGTCGGGAGGCCCGCCCGGGCCCCCGGAATCCCTGGCCGGGCCCCGGGAATTCCTGGCCGGGCCCCCCGAAATCCCTGGCAGGGCCCCGAAACCCCTCACCCGGCCATCAGAACAACCCATCCTGCAAGACCCCCGCATCCCGATCCCGATACTCCCGCACGGGAAAGGAGAGCCCACCCCCTTGGCTCCCGCCCGCGGGCACCAGCTCCCACCCCCTCATGAGCCGGGTGTCCAGCACCACGACCCGCCCGCCCCCGACGTCCAGATGCAGATCGGGCCCGGCGGCAGCGACCAGCGCCCCGCTGACCACCCCACCGGCGACGAGTTCACTCACCTCCCCCACGGCACCCGGCACCCCCTCCAGCCCGAACACCCGCACGTGGTCGACGGCCCGGAAGGGCACCTTCGCCAGCGACTCGGGCCACCCGGCAAGGGCGGTGGCGCGCCCATGCAGTTCAGCTATCTCGGCCGCCCGCTCCGCCTCCGTCCCGGGCAGTCCCGCCCGCACCACCCGCTTCGCCGCGTACGGAATCCGATCCGGCACTCGCAGCGCGGCCCGCAACATCTCCTCGGCCCGCCGCGCGGCCATCAACGGCCCCACTCCCAGCCAGCTGAAACAGACGGCCCCCTGCTCCAGCAGCCGAGCCTCCCCCCGCTCCACGGCAGTGATCCCGACCTTCACCATCCCGGGCCCGAACCACGCCAAGTACACGTGATAGGCCCGCGGATCGTCCGGCACGGCATCGGCGGCCACGGAATGCGCCCGGTCCAGCCGCGCACACTCCTCGCACCGCGCCCCGATACTCCGCCCCGCCACAACGGCCCCCACGGGACACACATGGCCCCGAGCCCCCACACACGCCCGGACCCCTCCTTCCGCGACCCCGAAGCTCACCCATTTCCCCCGCTCCAGCGCACTGCGCCGCCCGCCACTCCACACGAGCACGGGACCACTGCCCGCCCACCCCAGCCCCGAGCACTTCCACACCTGTGCCATCGACTCCCAGCGTAGGCGCCACCACTGACAACGGCCCGGTCACCTCTCACCCGCCCCCACCGTCAAGTAGGCGACCACCGAGCCGACTGGGAGCCGTCATGTTCACCACCTACCTCGTCGTCACCCTCCTCACCGCCACCGCCACCTCCTCCGCGGCCGTCGCCAACCTGATCGGCCATGACTACCCCAAGTCCCAGGCGGACCGCCTCCACATCCCCCACTCCTGGATCCGCCCCCTGGGCACGCTCCTGGCGGCAGCAACCCTGGGCCTCCTGACCGGCCTGGCCATCCCCCCACTGGGCACCCTCACCGCGGCAGCCCTGGTCCTGTACTTCCTGGGCGCCCTCTGGGCCCACATCCGGGTCCACGACCGCCGACTGGGCCCCTGGTCGGCGTACTTCGCCCTGTCCCTGGCGACTCTGCTGCTGAGCATCGCCCGCCAGGCCCACTGACAACCGGCCGGTCCGTCCGGCGGAGCCGCACCGCGAGGGAAGCGGACGCCTCAGGCATCCGGCATCCCCTACTTCGTGTTCGTGACCCAGGCCGCCCGTTCAGGGCCGGCGGCCGGGGCCTCACCACGCCTGGCCCGCAGCACCTGCCCGCGCTTGTCGTCCTTGAACCACCGGTTGCGCGAGCCGGGCTTGCGCGCCTCGTACGCCAGCTGCTTGACGGTGTGCCCGACCACGAACTCCTTGAGCTTCGCGCCCGGGCGGCCACCCAGGTAGAGCCTGATCGCGGTGTCGTCGCGGTGGGCGAACTGGAAGATACCGGCGCGCCGCCCCAAGCTGATGCACTGCCCGGCGAACCCCACGCTGACGGGCGCCGGCCGCTCACCCGCGATCCGGCTGAGCACCGTCTCGGCGGCCTGCGGGCCCAGCTGCACCGCGGACTGGCAGCCCATCCGGTACGGCAGATCCGACGGTGCCGCCGAGTCCCCGGCCGCGACGATGCGCAGGTCGTCCACGCTCGTCAATGTCTCGTCCGTGAGCAGACGGCCCACGGCGTCCGTGCTCAGCCTGCTGCGCGCGGCCAGGTCCGGCACGCCGAAACCGGCGGTCCAGATGGTCACCTCGCTCGGCAGCTCACGGCCGTCACTGAGCCGCACGGCATCACGCGTCACCGCCGTCGCCCGCGCGCCGGGGCCTTCGAGCACGGTCACACCGAGCTCGGCCAGCCGCCCGGCAACCGAACGCCGGCCCCGCGGGTGCAGGTACGGCCCGAGTACGTCGCCGCAGACCAGGGTCACCGTACGGCCCGCCTCCGCCAGCTCGGCGGCGGTCTCGATACCGGACGGACCGGCACCCACCACCGTCACCGCGGCCGTCGCGGGCGCGGCGTCGACGACGGGCCGCAGCCGCTGCGCCTCCTCCAAGGTGGCGATCGGATGAGCGAACTCCGCCGCTCCGGGCACGCTCGGGCCGGCGCTGCCACTGCCCACCGCGTACACCAGGTAGTCGTACCCGATGGTGCCGCCGCTCGCCAACGTCACGCTGCGCCCGGCCGCGTCGATCCGTGCCACGGTGTCGACCACCAGCCGGACGCCCTCGCCCAGCACCTCTCGGTAGTCGACGACCGCGTCGTCGGACCCGCCCACCAGCTGGTGCAGGCGAAGCCGCTCGACGAAGGCCGGTCGCGCGTTGACGAGGGTCACCCTCACGTCGTCGCGCCGCGTCAGACGATTGGCCGCCATGACGCCGGCGTATCCGCCGCCGATCACGACCACCTCGGTGTTCTCGGTCATGGTGCCTCCTCCGTATCAGGGGTCGGCATCAAGACGCCGGGTGACCGGCCGCTGTGACATCACGTGAGGCAATTCACTCTGCAGGGAACGGCCCCGCAACGCCGAGAGCCCCGGCATCCAACGGGGCTCGTGGCGAAAGTCGTCGTCAGAGCTGATCCTCTGCGGGAAGCGTCATCGGCGTGACGAGGGAGAGCGAGTTCCATTGACACCGGCTTCCAGGGAGATGTGCAAAGACCCGTCGAGAGGCCCCCGGCGGGTCTTTGCCCTGCGCGCACTCAGCGGGATTTCGAACCCGCAGTCGTCACTTCTTGCCGAGCTGGAGCGAGCCGGTGTAGTCAGCCGCGATCGTGTGGCCGTAGAAGGGATCCGTGCCGGTGGTACGGCCGATCACCGTGGCCTCGCCGCGCTGGAAGGGCACGGTGCCCGTGGGCGTGGCCTGCGCGGTCCACGGCGTGGGGTCGCCCGGCACGCACGCCACCTCCGTTCGGTACGAGCCGCGGACGGTGACACCCTCGACGGTCTGGCTCACCGTGCCGTACGACTGGACGGTCACGGGCGAGTTGCAGGTGACCGTGCCGTGGACGACTGCCTTCCCGGTGGTCCTGTCGGCGACACCGTCGGCGGCGACCTGCAGTCCCAGCACGGTCTCGGCGGGCGGCTCCGGATTGGTCAGGCGAACCTCGCCGCGCACAGACTCCGTTGCTCCCGGGCAGTGCTGCTCGAAGGAAGCGTCGAGACCCTTCACATAACCGTAGGGCCCGAACTCCACGGAACGGATGGTGAAGGAGCCCTCGGCAAGACAGTCCCGGCCATTGCCCCTGAGCTCGATCCGGGGCTCGCCCGGAGCCGGATTGGCCTTGGCGCCGGTGTAGGTGCCGGGCACCAGCGGCTGCGACGGCCCCCACGGTGCCTCCAGGTGCAGGGCCCAGGTGTCACCGCCAGCACTGTCGACGAACACACCGACGCCGGTCCCGACGCCGTTGCTGGTGTAACCCTGGACGGTCATCCCGTCCTGGGAGCCCTCGCCATCGGTGTAGGAGTACGACTGACCAGCGCTGATGTATTCACCGGCATCTCCGCTGAAGGCGAAGGTTCCGGACTCGACCTCATATGCCTGCGCCGTGCCGGCCAGCAGGCCCGACGCGACAGCCGTGAAGGCCAGCGCCGCGGCGAGGCCGGTGGTGATACGCCTATGCGCGTTGTTGCGTGCGCGAAGTCTCAAGGAAAGCTCCATAACAGGTCCATCGGTCCATCGGTGGAGTGCAGAAGGTGAAGTACGGCGGCCGGTTCAGCTCTTGCGGAGGGACACGGTGGCCGTCTCGGGTTCGGTGACGACCGTGTGCCCGTACACCGGATCAGTCGCCTGTGCCTTGAACTCGACCACGGCATCGCCCTTTTCGAAGGGGACGTCGCCGACGGTCCCGACCGCTGCCCACGCGGCAGGCGTGCCCGGTGTACAGTCCACCCGCGTGTAGTACGAGGCGGTCGCGAGGCCGCCCTTGGCCACGACCTGGTCGATCCTGCCGTTCACCAGCACGTTGACCGGCTCGGTGCAGGTCACGGTGCCGTGCACGGCTGGCTTCCCGTCGGCTCCGACCGTGCCGGAAGCGGCGATGTCGACGCCCAGCGACAGCTCCGCGGGCGGCGGTGGGTTGGTGAGGTGGATCTGGCCGGTGAGCCCGGGGTCACTGCCCACGCAGTTCTGCTGGAAGCTCGCGTCCAGGGCCTCCACGTAACCGCGCGGCCCGAGGACCATACGGTCGATGGTGAAGGACCCCTCGGACTCACAGCCATAGAAGGTGCCGCTGACGGCGAGCCTCGGCGCACCGAACGCCGGTGTGTCGGAGGCGCCGGTGTACGTTCCCGGGGCCAGTTGCTCCCCGTACGCGGCCCCCATGACGACATCCCACCGATCGCCGTTGGCGCCCTGGACGATGACGGTGAGCCGGTTCCGGTCGTCGTCCCAGCCGGCGTACATGGCGTCGGCCGAACCTTCGCCGTCGGTGTACGAGTAGGAGTAACCACCGCCGACCGGGTCCCCGACCTCACTGACGACAGCGAACGTCCCGGACTCCACTTCGACGGCATGCGCCGGGGAACTCACCAGAAGGCCCGCTGTCACCACACCAATGCCCAGGGATACACCGACGGTCCTGGCAAGCCGGGTGAACGCGCGTGATCGAACACGCATACTCATGCTGCCCCAAGGTTGATAGATGAGCTCGTCAAGAGCTCCTGCCGTGGGGGGCGGCGGGAGGAGTATGCCAACCTCGCAGCGATCTTCACAACCCTGCGATCACGCTGCGGCCAAGGGGGTTAACCGAAGGAATCCGCAGGTAGGCCACCCGGCAAATGCCGCGGATCCAGCAATCGGCAGATCGCCACGACGATGGGGTCTACGCGGAAGCGCGTGTCGTTGCCGTCAGGGCTGCCGTCATTCCCGTTCCACCGGTTGACCCGCTCACCCACCCGGCTTTGGCATCGGCTGAGCCAGGTACCGGCATAGGGCCTCTACCCCATCGGGGACGAAGGTCCACTGTCGAAGCGCCTCGTGTAGCTCGGTCTCAGTGACCCAGCCGTGCCAAGCGATCTCCGACGGGTCGGGAGCGATCACCCCGCTGACCACGGCTTCATGCACGCCGAGCCAGTATGGACTGATCACCCCTTGGCACAGGAACTTGAAGAGAAACCGCACCGGCGCTCGGACGCCCAGTTCCTCGGCGAGTTCACGGGCTGCCGCCTCCCCGTACGTCTCCCCGACTTCTGCCGCCCCGCCGATCAGCCAGTTGTACTGACCCGGGAACCGGGATACGCCCTCCTGTCTCCGATGTACCAGGATGCGGCCTTCCGGATCACGACAGACGGTCGTCGCGACACGGTGCAGCCATCGGTGCGCGATGGCTTCGCTCCGGTCGACCAAGCCGATTACCCGATCCTGCTCGTCCACCCGCTCCACCAGTTCGCGCATGGCGCCCACGATCCCAGAGGACTACAACAGGCCCGCGAGGCCGACGGGCGGCCTCGCGTCGCCATCACCATGACGGAGTTGGCGGCGAACACCGGGAGCAGCATGCCGAACAGCAACTGCGCCGACCGCCGTCGCGACAGCAGCGAGTGCGTACAGAACCCCCGCTGCAGTTCCGCAAGCTGACCTGGGCAAACGGCAGGATTGCGGTCCGAGGGCTCACGTGCCGGGGGCGCGAAAGGTGACCTGTCGGCGCGCGGCCTCATCGATCTCGTCGAGGGTGATGAGAGGGGTGGCCCGGGTGTGGAGGGCTCCGCTGGCCTTGACGGTGAGGCTGACGGCGGCCATGGAGACCGAGTCGGGGAAGTCGACGATGAGCACGATGTCATCCTCCCCGAAGGCGAAGTACATGGCCTCGACCTGCCCGCCGAGGCCGGTGACGACCTGGTCGACAGCGGCGCGGCGGCCGCTCGCGCCTTCCTTGAGCAGTCCCTTGGTGCCCTCGGGCGTGTAGGAGGCCTGAATGAGGAACTTCGGCACAGGCGTGCCTCCTGACGATTGATTGTCCGGTGTGCAATGGCCTTCCCGCTGTCGCATCCACCGCTGCTCGCGGACCGATTGGATTCACTCGTTGGAACCCGCGCCTCTTTCTGCTGTCGAAGGAGACAGCACTGAGCGGAGCTGTCTGCGAGACCTGACCCCGAGCTTGGTGAAGACGTTGCCGAGGTGCCACTCCACCGTACGGGGGCTGATGAACAGCTGGGCGCCGATCTCGGCGTTGGTGTGGCCTTCTCGGGCCAGCTGGGCGATCTGGGCCTCCTGACCGGTGAGTTGGGAGGTGGCGCCGACCGTCCGCTTGCGTACGGTTTCCCCGGTGGCGAGAAGCTCCCTGCGGGCGCGCTCGGCGAAGCCGTCGGCTCCGATGCGGCTGAACACCTCGTGGGCGGAACGCAGTTGGGCACGGCTTTCCTGGCGGCGGCTCCGGCGGCGCAGCCACTCGCCGTACAGCAGGCGGGCGCGGGCCAGGTGGACGGTTACCCGGCAGCGTTCGAGGTGCTCGATGGCCTCCTGGTAGAGCGCGTCGGCGGCAGCGGCGTCCTGGTCGTCGCTCAGGAGCGCGCGCGAGCACGCCTCCGTGCCCAGGGCCCAGTCGGTGCCGCTCGCGCGGGTGCGTTCGATGAGCTGGTCCAGCGCCGACGCGGCGGCCTCCGGCCGCCCGCTGCGGGCGGCGGCCTCGATCAGTTCGACCAGTGCCCAGCCGAAGAAGCCAAGGTCCTCGTACTGGCATACGCGCGTCGCGGCCGCCAGGGCGTCCTCGTAGCGGCCGAGGCCGTTGTACAGCACAGCGGTCGCGTAGTCGGCGAGGCTGAGAGCACGTCCCTCGCCCCGGGAGACCACCTCGTTCGTGGTGGTCTCCATGAGGTCCAGGGCCTGGGATTCCTGTCCTCGCCAGGCGGCGAGCACCAATGACGTGTACATCATCGGTACGCCGCCCGCCGCCTCCGAGATCGCCGTCGCCTCGTCGATCAGGGCCGCCGCGGTCTGGAATTCGCCGGCGTGCACGTGGCAGAACGCCTGGTAGGTCAGCGCCATCGGGAGGACGGCGAGTGCGCCTGCCTCGCGGGCGATACCGACGGCGCCGGTTGCCAGCTCATGCCACGCGTCGTCGTCCCACAGCTCAGCTGCGAGGGGCTCGGGTGTCACCCGGAATGCCAGCCACAGCGAACGCCTGTCCGCATCCGTGGCGTCGGATCTCTGCTGAAGGCGTACGACGTGCAGGGCACGCCTGATGGCGTCGACGCCGTCGGCGTGGCCGTCGATGATGAGGCCGGCCATGCTGTCCAGGAGGACGTCGACCATCCGCGGCGGCGTCGAGGGCGGCGGTCCGGAGCGGGCCGCCTCGGCCACCTCGCGCTGCCCGGGCCCTTCGCTCAGACGGCCGGCGAAGATCGCCGCGCCGACCGCCTCCAGCAGGGTGTCACGGGCAAGGGCGGCGTCGAGGGGCGCCAGCCGGTGTGCGGCGTCGAGCAGGAGCCGGGGCGCGTCGCCGCCGCGTACCTGCGAGAACACCAGCCGAGCCCGCAGCCGCTCCAGTCGTGCACGTTGCAGGTCGTTGAGCGGGCCGGCCTCCGCGGCCGCCAGCATGTCGTGGGCCTGGTCGGCCCCGCCGACGTCGATCGCGGCCTGGGCAGCGGCCAGCGCACGGGTGACGCGGCGAGCAGGATCGGGCGTCAGCTCAGCCGCCCACCGCAGGAACGAGGCCGCCGCAGCGGCTCCGCCCCGGCCCTGTGCCCGGCCGGCCGAGCGCTCCAGGTCGACGGCGACGCCCTCGTCGGGCCGGGCGGCGGCGTGAGCGCGATGCCACGCCCTGCGATCGGGATCAAGGTGAGGGTCGGTGGCTGCTGCCAAGGCTCGGTGCGCCGCCCGGCGGTCCGGGGCGGACGTCCTCCCGTAGATGGCCGAACGCACCAGGGGATGACGGAACCGCACTCTGGTGCCGAGCTCGACCAGTCCCGCGGCCTCGGCCGGCGCTGCGGCGTCCACAGGTATCTCCTGCAGACCGGTCGCGCGCCACAACAGGTCCACGTCTCCGGTCGGCTCGGCCGCCGCGATCAGCAGAAGCCGCCGACTGTCGTGCGGCAGTGACCGGAACTGCTGATGAAATGCGGTCTCGATGCAGCTCTCCGAGGTGCGCCTGCCGGGCAGCCAGAAACCGCCCGCCAGCTCGGTAGGTGCGAGCGCGCGCGGCAGGGCCAGCAGGACCATCGGGTTGCCATGTGCTTCGGCCACGATCCGGTCACGTACGAGCGGGTCGAGCGGGACGCGGACGGCTGCGGCCAGCAGGGCACGTGCGTCGGGATCGCTGAGGCCATTGACGATCAGTTCCGGCAGGCCTGCCAGTTTCCGATCGTCATCGTCGGCAGGCTCACGCAGGGCGAAGATCAAAGCCACCGATTCGGCCATCAAACGCCTGGCGACAAACGCCAGCACCTGCAGGGACCCGTCATCGAGCCACTGTGCGTCATCGACGAGGCAGGCCAGCGGCCGGTCCTCGGCGGCCCCGGCCAGCAGACCGATCACGGCCAGGCCCACCAGGAACCGGTTGGGTGCCTCGCCTTCGCGCAGTCCGAACGCGACGGACAGTGCGTCGCGCTGCGGTCCGGGGAGCTTGTGAAGCCGGCCCAGCATGGGCGCGCAGAGCTGATGGAGGCCCGCGAACGGAAGCTCCATCTCCGACTCGATACCCGCGACGCCGACGGTGCGGAACCCGACGGCCCGGCCGGCTGCGTAGTCCAGCAACGCAGTCTTGCCGATCCCCGCCTCACCGCGCAGGACCAGGACCGCGCTGCTGCCCGAACGCGCTGTGGTCAGCACCCGCTCCAACGCGGCCAGCTCCTTGCCCCGGCCCCGCAGTGCGACATGCGAATCGATGGCGGGCATGCCCATGGATCGATCTTTCTGCCCCGCTTGGTGAGCTGATGCGATCTTATTCCCATCCGGGCTTTATGGCAGTTGTGCGGGCTCCAGCCCACCCCCGGTCCGGCCCCGGGTCCGGCCACGGGACTGCCCCCGGGGTTTCCCCTGGGGCGACGCCCGCCCGCCCAGTCCACTGTTGACGAGTCGGCGGCACACAGCCGCCGGCCACAGCAACAAGGAGACACCCCCGCATGTCTGTCACCCCCGAAGCGACGGCGATCCGGCCGTTCACGTTCGAGTTCTCCGACGCGGAACTCCAGGACCTGCGTGCGCGCATCGAGGCGACGCGGTGGCCCGAGAAGGAGACCGTCGCGGATCAGTCGCAGGGCACGCAGCTCGCCACGATCCAGGAACTCGCGCGCTACTGGGCGGAGGAGTACGACTGGCGCAAGGTCGAGGCGAAGCTGAAGGCCCTGCCCCACTTCATCACCGAGATCGACGGGCTGGACATCCACTTCATCCACGCCCGCTCGAAGCACGAGAACGCTCTGCCCCTCATCGTCACGCACGGCTGGCCCGGCTCGATCGTCGAACAGATGAAGATCATCGAACCGCTCACCGACCCCACCGCCCACGGCGGGAGCGCGTCGGACGCCTTCCACCTGGTGATCCCGTCGATGCCCGGCTACGGATTCTCCGGCAAGCCGACCTCGACCGGTTGGGGTCCCGAGCGCATCGCGCGTGCCTGGGGCGAGCTGATGAAGCGCCTCGGCTACACGAAGTACGCGGCACAGGGCGGCGACTGGGGTGCGGTCGTCACGGACGCCATGGCCGTTCAGCAGCCCGAGGGCCTGGTCGGTATCCACACCAACATGCCCAAGGTGGTTCCGCCCGCCATCGAACTGGCGATCGTGGCAGGCAACCCGCTGCCGGCCGACGTCGTCCTCGCCAACGAGGAGGAAAAGGCGGCGGTCGACCAGCTGGACTTCGTGTACCGGCACGTCTACTACGCCTACATGATGGGGTCGCGTCCGCAGTCGCTGACCGCGTTCGCGGACTCCCCCGTCGGCCTGGCGGCCTTCATGCTCGACCACGACAGGGACAGCCTGGCCCTGATCTCCCGGGCGTTCGCCGGGCAGAAGGAAGGCCTGACGCGTGACGACGTCCTGGACAACATCACGCTGTTCTGGCTGACGAACACAGCGATCTCCGCGGCTCGCCTCTATGCGGAGAACAAGAGGCCGTTCTTCGGCGCCGTGGGCGTCACCCTGCCGGTCGCCGTGAGCGTCTTCCCCGACGAGCTCTACCAGGCTCCGAAGAGCTGGGCGGAGCAGGCGTACCCGAACCTCATCCACTACAACAGGCTCGACAAGGGCGGCCACTTCGCGGCGTGGGAGCAGCCGGAGCTCTTCGTCGAGGAGGTGCGTACGGGCCTCCGGTCGCTTCGCTAGAAGCCATGGCCCGGCCGGGCGGCCGAGTGGCTCGACTCCGAGTCCTGGCCGCCGAAGCCGCCCGGCCACCGTCCGCTTCACGCGAGAAGAGCCGAACTCACGTCGCCCTCCCGATCGGTCCAAGACCCACGGTGAGCGACAGATCTACACGTGGCGGCACCACTTCATCACTGGTCGAGGAGGGCGAGACCCCGGAGGAAGCGGCGGCCCGCGAAGTCCTGGAGGAAACGGGCTGGCGCGCTGGCCCATCAAGCCCTTGATCTACGCCGAGCATGCGTTTCGAGTGGGTTCCTCTCTCGGATGAGGCGATCCACTGACTGATGGGAGGCCTCGCGCCGCAGTGCTCTCATCGGCCTCGCTCTCGCTCCCGTTCCGCGGAGCGTGCTCGCGGCCGGAGAAGCCAAGCGGACACAGGAACCCGACATCTACGCGCTCGGCGCCTCACTCCTCATGACCGGCCCACCATTCACGAGCTCGGCAAGGCCCTGAGCTGTACTGCAGGATGGAGGGTCTTCGAATTTAGGCGGGGTGGAGGTATCCGCGGGCTCGTCGGGTGGTGACGCAGCGTGTGCGTAGGCGTTGGTTGGCGGTGTTGCGGAAGCCGTGGGCGGCCCGGGCGACGAGCTTGATCACGCGGTTGATGCCTTCACTCTTGGCGTTGCTGTGGCCGGTGGTGATGAATGCGGCGATCTCGGTCCACCAGCGGTCCACCGTGGTGGCGAGTTGGCGGACTTCGGGGATCTCGGAGTCGGCGCACCAGGTAAGGAACTTCCACCGCAGGTGGCCGATGCGGTGGTGGTCGGCGCCGGTGCGGGCGCAGGCGAGCAGGTCCCGCAGCCGTTCTTTGGCGATCCAGGCGGTCAGCAGTGTCATCCCGATGGTCCCGGCGTCGATCAGTGCGTTCCACATGGTGCTGAACTGGGCATCGGTGAGGTCCTCGCGGTTGCGCAGGAGCCGGCGCCGGGCCTTCCACTCTGGGTCGCAGGCCCGTCCGCGCCGTCCGCGCAGGGCGGCGGTGGTCCGGCGCCGGACGATGTTGAGCATCTTGTTGGCGAGCTGGACCACGTGGAAGTGGTCGACCACGACGGTGGCGTGCGGCAGGCCGGTGCGGATCGCGGCCCGGTAGCCGGGGGACATGTCGATCGCGACGTAGCGGATCTGCCGGCGCCACTCCAACGGGGTGGTGGCCAGCCAGGCCAGCACGTCCGAGGGTGCGCGGCCCTCCACCTGCCCGAGCAGGCCCTGGACGCCGAAAGCGTCAACGAAGCCGGTGTGCCAGCGGTCTGCGGCCGGTTCCCACCTGCTGGTTTCCGGGTTCTGGCGCCATTGCGTGCGGCCGCGGCGGGTCTCGTCGATCCCGAGGACCTCGACCGGTTCGAGGGCCGCAGCTGTCACCGCCTGCCCGGCGGTGCGGAAGGCATCCATCACCGTGGGCCAGGACAGGCCCAGGTCCCGGGCCGCCTGGACGACCGTGGAACCGGCGTCACGCACCGCCGCCCGGCCGCGCGGCGCAGCCGCTCGGTGATCCTTGCCCCGGCCGGGACCTGGCTCACCTGCTCGGTGAAGGTCCGGCGCGGGCAGCCCGGCTCGGTGCAGTACCAGCGGCGTTTGCGCCACACCAGCTCCAGTTTCCGCTTGCCGTAGGGCAGATCGCGTGGGCGGGTCTGCACGAAACCCTTGACGCGTACGGCGAATACCCCGCAGGTGGGGCAGGCCCGCGCGGCCTCGTCCGCGGTGGTCAGGTGCACCCGCCGGGTGCCGTCCGCGAGCCGCTCGACCTTCTCAACGGCCAGGCCGTCCAGGTCGAGCAGCAACGTCGTATTGTTGTCCAAGCCCGTGTGTCCAGGTGATCAAGCTGCGTAGAGAACAGTCATGATCACCCACGACCGCGGGCTTCCTGCATTCAGGGCCAACTCGCCTGACTAGCACGTCCCGTGACGACGCGGCAGGCCACCCGCCGTCACACCCCGCTCAACTTCGAAGACCCAGGATGGAACGATGTCCCGGTCAGTAGGCGCGCACACCGCCGACCCTTGCCCCCGGTGCCTGGTTGAGCAGGTCCGTCCGGGCAGCCTCGTGTCCGTCGCGGGGCGCAACGTGGTGGGCTACGCCTGCGCACGATGCGGGAACTCGTGGTCCCGCCCGGTCGAGGACGACCTGGAGGTGTACGACACCGTCAGAGCGGACCTCCCCGACAGGACGCTGTACGGCACCGTCTGGCAGGTGGTCGACGATCGAGTCCAGGTCCGCGATACGAGCGGTGGGCAGCTGCTGTGGGTCGAGCGCTGGCGGATCATCCTCTACTGAGAGCGCGAACGGCGACACGGCGGCCTTGTCGGTCGGAGCCGCCTTCACCGTGAGCGAAGCTCACCGTCTCGGCGGGCCACCAGAACACGCCTGGGGCGGGCACCTGTTCATCCTCGGACCAGAAGATCTCGTCTTCTCCGAAGTCCGGGGGTTGGAAGGGCTGCGTCGTCGGAGGCGGTGACACTACAGCGGAAGGGCGGGGTTGCCCTTCCAGGGCGGAGAACAGCGGCGTCGAGTCGATGAGGGGTCTGCCTTTCGTTACAGGTCCCTGATGGGGCCTGGTGTGCCGTGACCGGGCACAGCGGTCCTACAGCTTGGTCATCTTGGTGTACGGGCTCAAGATCCGCATCTGTGTCGGGCCGAAATCCACGAGCGCCGCGATTCCGTCTTCGACGCCGATTACCCGGCCGAGGCCGTACGCGTCGTGTGTGACCTGGTCCCCCATGGCGAAGTGCTTGGGAGCCGATGTGACCGGGGCCTTGAAGGGGCTGGTGGGCAAGTGACGCTTCGGTGCCGCAGGCTTTGTCATGCCTCAGTATGAGCCTATCTGTATCCCGCTCGCTGTGGCCGTCGGCACAGATCCGGACGGGAACAACCACGTCACGTCACCGACCTGGTGTTTCGAGATCCGTAGAGGCGAAAATCGACCGCAGATCTCCATCGCTGACAGTGGCTGACGCCTCTCCGCGTCTCCTACGCCAAGGTCGCCGAGTACCAAGCCCGGCCTGGTCCACTTCCACGCCGTGGTCTGCTTCGACGGACCCCACGGCCGCACTACCGCGCCCCCGCCCTGGGCTACCTTCGCCTCCCTTCGCGCCGCCGTGAGTCTGGCGGTCAAGCGGGCCCGGCTCACCGTCGCCTCCGGCGCCATCGGCGAACGCGTCATCGCCTGGGGCGGCCGGTTCGAGGTGGACCCCGTCTCGGCCCTGGGCGACGGCGAACTCACCGACGCCGGGGCTGCCGAGTACACAGACGCCAAGGTCGCCGGATACGTCGCCAAGTACGCCACCAAGAACGCCGTAGGCGCGGGCACCGTGGACCGCACCATCTACGAGTGAACCGCTCCAGGTCTGATGGAGGCTCCATTCCCTGAGAGGATCGAGTCATGGCACGTCCGTCCCCCTGCCCTGCTGAGCTTCGTGAACGTGCGGTGCGCATGGTCGCGGAGATCCGCCCGAACTACCCGACCGAGTGGGCCGCGATGAAGGCGGTCGCGGCGAAGCTGGGCATCAGTGCGGCCGAGACGGTGCGGACCTGGGTCCGCAAGGCCGAGGTGGACGCGGGCCAGCGGCCCGGTGTCACGTCCGAGGAGGCTGCGGAGATCAAGCGGCTGCGGCCGAGAACGCCGAACTGCGGCGGGTGAAGGAAATCCTCACGGCGGCCTCGGCTTTCTTTGCGGCCGAGCTCGACCGGCCGTCAAAGCGCTCGTAGCGTTCATCGACGAGTTCAAGAAGGTGTTCGGGGTCGAGCCGATCTGCCCTGTGCTGTCCGGTCACGGACTGAAGATCGCCACGAGCACCTACTACGCCCCCAAGAACCGCGCTCCCAGCGCCCGTGCGGTGCGGGATGAGGAGCTGAAGGCGCACATCAGCCGGGTCCACGCCGACAACTTCGGCGGCTACGGGGTGCGGAAGGTCTGGCGGCAGCTTCATCGCGAGGGCACAGCCGCGGCCCGCTGCACGGTTGCCCGGCTGATGCGCGAGCTGGGCCTGGAGGGCGCCCGTCGCGGCAGGAAGATCCGCACCGCTGTGCGCAACGATGGGCATGAACGGGCGGCTGACCCCGCATCCAAATGATGAACAAGCCCTGGTCCGACGGGAGTTCCAGCACGGTCGCGGCCACAAGGCCATATCGAGGGCGTCGAGGACAAGCTTGGCCCGCTTGCTCGTGGCTGCGGACCAGCCGACGATCGCCCGGGAGAAGACATCCACGACGACGAGGTAGTGCAAGCCGCCTGACAACACCGAGGCGGCCGACAGAGTCAGGCGTAGACGCACCCTGCCCGCCACGCCGCGAGCCCGCGCCAGAAGGGAGACGGCCACTCCCCAGTGAGCCGCCGGCACCCCTACGCCCGCCGGCACGACGGTGGCCGCGGCCACGCCTGCTCCCACGGCCACGGCCAGCGCGGCGCCCCGGCACAGGGCCCTGCTCGCCTTCGTGCCAGGCAGCCGGCCGATGCGAGCGGTGTGGTCAGCACCGCCTCGACCGGCCCACGGTTGGATCATGCGAACCCCCCGGACGATGATCGAGCTCACAACTGCGGATGTAAGCGATATCCGGGACTGCGCGAGCGGAGTACGAGAGTAAGGGGGCTCTCATCTGGGCTGCACGTTCCACCGCATGGTTTTCACCTGAAATAACGACAACTCCGTGCGGTGAACACGTCGGCAGCCGACGATCGCTACTCAGGAATGCCGTGCTTCGGCCTACGTCAACGCTTGTGACGAATCTGTGGGGCTGCCGAGCCGGACGGAACGCGCCGTACTCCGTCGTTTGCTCACCCGGCGAGGCGTGCCACAGCCGGCCATGCGCGGCGAAATACTTCCCCCATGCTGCTTTTCCCTGACTCGCCCCTGTCCGGGTGCGGGGGCACGACCTTTCGCGTGCTCTTCGTCTGCACGGGAAATCTGCACCGCTCGCCACTGGCCGAGCGTCTGCTGAAAGCGCGACTCGCCTCGTCTGCGGGAACATCAGAAAAATTTCGGGTGAGCAGCGCAGGCACCACGGCCGTGGCGGGAGCGCCCATGGACCCGGTGGCGGCAGCCCTCCTCGTCGAGTTGGACGGGGATCCCTGCGGCGCGCTCGCTCGCCGGCTCACCGCGGCGCTAGTGGAGGAGGCCGACCTGGTGCTGGGTGCTGCCGCGGAGCACCGGGAGGCGGCCGTGCGGCTGTCTCCGCTGTGGGCCCTGCGGCGCGCTTTCACGATGCGTGAGTTCGCCCGGCTCCTGAGGCCGGAGGACGCCGAGAGTGTGACGGATCCTGCCGAACGAGCCGCATCGCTCGTCAGGGGCGCCGCGGCACGGCGGGGAGCCTGCGGCGCCCGGGCCGACGACGATGACGTCTGCGATCCGTACGGCGCGCCCGTGCACGTGGCGCGAGAGGCCGCAGCGCGGATCGCCGAGTCCGTGGAGCGGATCACCTCGGCGCTACTGGCCCCGCCCCCCTGACCGTGCCCGGCGGTCAGTCACCGCACGCCGGGTACGGCCGCACCGTGGCCTGCAGGGGCCGCACCAGCGGCTGCCGCAGCAGCGACGGGGGACGGTCCGAGGGGCTCTCCAGCAGGTGCAGAACCAGGGTGCGGGTGGCACCTGCGGGCATCTCCAGATCAAGGGTGTAGACGGGATGACCGCGCTCGACACCTTGGTTCACCAGGACCGGTCGCCCGTCCAGAGCCGCCCTGGCCAGCTTCGCCCCCTTGCTCGCGTAGTACGAAACCAGCAGACGGTTGTCGCCGGGACGGGTTCGGTAAGGCGGCTCGTCCAGCCGTTGGGTGACATACGCGGGGAGTCCCGAGTCCGGTGCCCGGTTGGTGAGGTCCACGGTGACGGTGATTTCACGGCTGGCCTCGACGCACCGGCCGGGTGCCCACTCCAGGCGCCGATCCAGGTAGTAGTCCAGTTTGGTGCCGGCCGCATTGTTCACGACCAGTCCGGCGAACGGGTCGGAGGTGCCAGGCAGGACACCGCCGAACGGGCGTCGCCGGAGTTCACGCTGCTCGGACGGGTGAGCACTCCACGCCTTCACCCGGCCCTCCCTCAGCTGCCCGCTCAGAGCGGCGAACAACGCGGGCCGTCGCTTCGGATCGTCGGCAGCGCCCAGCAGTCGCTGTGCGGCGGCGCGAGCCACGTCGAGGAAGAACGCCTTGCGCTCCTGAGTGTCCGGGTAGTCGGCGTAGCTGCTGCGCTCGGTGAGATCCACCACGTTGGCGGCGGTGACGGTAGTGCCGTCCGGCAAACGGGCGGGTCCGGACGCGGTGAGCAGCCCGGACAGGGCGCTGGGATCGAGGGCGAGTGCGCCGTCCACCTTCTGGCCTGTGTGTTTCCGCCATGCGGCCGTCCAGATGCGGGCCGCGTACGGAAAGTGCGGGCTGAGGTTGGAGTTGACCCACGTAGTGGTGGGAGCGTTGTGCCCGTGCAGGGCGGCGTAGTCGTCACCCAGGTCGACTTCCGCGATGGCGTCCGCCATCTGTGTGTCGTTGCCGAAGCGCTCGAACGCCAGTCGGCCGCGGTCCGCGGTGAGAAGCGCGAATGCGCCCGGGAGCCCGCCGGTGCCGCGTGCCTCGGCCGTGTTCTCGAACACCACGACATACCGCCGTGGTCCCCGCTCTCCCAGCATGGACGGCATGACACGCGCCGCCGTGGCTGCGTCGACCGTGGCGGAGACGAGCCGGTCGAGCTGTTCGGCGAGCCGGTCGCGGGCCCGGTCGACGGCGGGCAGCCAGGTTCTGCGAGGCAACTCGTCAACCTCGGTACGGACGTCAAACGCGTTGCGTGAGGCCTGATCGAGGGCCGGAGCGGAGCGGCGCAACGCGGAGAGACCCAGGTGACCGCCGTCTCCTGGCGTGTCGGCGATGAGTTCTCCGGCGGTGTGTGCCAAAGGAGAGAGCACGTCATGGGTCAGCCGGTCGGCAGCCTCCGCGGCCCCGCGCACCGTGCGCACGGGAGCACCGAGGACGGGCACGTGCGCGGCGGAGAACCAGGCCGGGCCGGTGGTGAGGCGATGTGCTCGCGCGGCATGTGCGGCGGCGCGCACGGCGGCGTCGGGTGGCTGTTTCGCCGACGCGGCATCCCCCGCAGACGCTTTGGCAGAGATACCTGTGGCGACCTGCCGGCGCAGCAAGTCCAGCGCCTCCTGGGTGGCCAGCAGTTCACCGCGGGCGAGCAAGCCGGTGACGACGATCCAGCCGGCACCGGCCAGCGGCAGGCCCGCGAGGGCGCACCCGAGCAGCCTGGTCCGATGGCGGCGGAGCCATCGGACCAGGCTGTCGGCATTGCGTGACTCGAGGCGCTTCCCGAGGCGCGGCATTCGCATGCTGCGGATCGGATCAGCCCTGTTCTGTGCGAGTGCGACGACGCCGTACAACCGTGATCGTCTTGACAGCGACCGCGGTGAGCCCGGCAGCCCCGCCCGCCAGCGCCCAGTGGGTGGTGGATCCGGTCTCCGTCGGCTGGGTGCCGCCGCTCACGGCATGACCGGTCACGTCGTAGCCGGCCGGCGCAAGGTCGCTCTTCTGGCTCGTCACGTTGGAGCCGGGCTGCTCCTCGGCGGTGCCGCCCTTCACGGAGAGGGTCAATCCGTTCCCGGCGACCGTGACGGCCCCGGGTTGCCCCTTGGTGTCCTGCGTCAGGACGAGGCTCGTCCCCTGCTGGTTCGGACTGCCGGCGGTTGCGTCGGCGCTCGCCCCGTCCGGTCCGTCCTGCTCCCTTTCCCCGTACCCATTGCCCTTCCTCGGTGTCACGGTGACAGGTGCGGAGACGCTTCCCGACTGCTGTCCCGTGAGCGTGAACAGGTAGGGACCGGGGGGAGTGTCCTTGGGGACTTCGAAGCATCCGATCACGGTGCCCGCCTCGTTGGCGCGGTACCTGGTGCCGCACGTTTTTCCGTCCGGGTTGCCGTCGTTGCCGTCGTTGCCGACGAGCGCCCGGTTGAGGGCCGTGGACTGCGGGACGAGCGTGGCAGTGACCGTCTCGCCGGGTTCGAACCCCTCCGCGGAGAAGAAGATCACCCCACCCGCCGGCACCGTGGTGCTGCTCAGCTCCGGCGGGTAGGGCTGGAAGGCACTCGTGTGAACAGAGGCATACGCGGTCTGCGCGCCCGCCAGAGGCGCGGCGGCAACGAAAGTGACTGCTGTGACTGCCAAGGCGGCACGCCACGGCGAAGACTTGAGCATGTTGTTTCGTCTCCCCAGCTGATCTCGTGTACGGAATGGCAGCGCCGACAAAGAGTCATCGGTATATGGCTACATATAGACATCTGCGCCGCTACTCACGCGAGAAGCCCCCGCGGAACCACCGAATGGCTCACTGTCACAGCTCTCGTGGGCGCATCTGCCAACGTGGGCTGCTCGGCGTCGGCGGCCTCAGTAGGCACCGTCGCCGCGCAGTACGACGGGCACGGTCCTGAGGAGGATGGCCAGGTCCTTCCGGAGCGACCAGGTGTCGACGTACTCCAGGTCCAGACGCAGGGCGTCCTCCCACCTGAGGTTGGAACGGCCGGCGATCTGCCACAAACCGGTGAGGCCCGGCCGGACCAGCAGACGACGCCGGGCATTGCCGGTGAACACCGAGTCCTCGACCGGCAACGGCCGAGGACCGACCAGGGACATGTGCCCCAGCAGCACATTGACCAGCTGCGGCAACTCGTCCAGGGAGTACCGACGCAGCCAACGTCCCACAGGAGTGACACGGGGATCCTGGCGAATCTTGAACAGCTGCCCGCCGGCCTCGTTGCGGGCGGCCAGCGCCGCCCGCAACTTCTCGGAGCCGACCTGCATGGTGCGCAGTTTGAGAACCTCGAACTCCTTGCCACGCCAGCCCGTACGCCGCTGACGGAACAGGGCGGGCCCCGGAGTGTCGGCCCTCACAGCGACGGCCGCCGCGAGGAGCACCGGCGCCACCAGCACGAGCAGCACCGCTGCCCCTACCACGTCGATGGCCCGTTTGGCCGTCCGTCCCGCTCTTCGCCGGGAACGGCACGGATCCGGTCGGCGCGGAGCCGTCTCCGCAGCGGATACCGACATGTCCCTACCCCTTCTCCTGGTGCGGCAGACGGGTGAAAGGCGCTCTATCGGGAGATATTTCGCCGCGCCTGACGTCTCATTTAACCTAAAGCTGACCAATAAATAGAAACATGACATCTGCCTGAGTTTAGGCAATGAAACAGCAATTTGTCCCCGTCGACCTAGTCTGGGCGGGGCATGCAGAGAGGACCTGCATGCGTGCGGTAGTGACGGGCGGGGCCGGGTTCATCGGCTCCCACCTGTGCGAGCGGCTGCTCCGCGCGGGCCACGAGGTGGTCTGCGTGGACAACTTCCTGACATCCAGCGTTGACAACATCGAACACCTCATGGACGAGCGGCACTTCCGGTTCAGCCGCTGTGACATCACCCAGGGCCTGGACGTGCCGGGGCCGGTGGACGCAGTCCTGCACCTGGCCTCACCCGCCTCGCCCGCGGACTACCTGAAACTGCCCCTGGAGACCCTCCGTGTGGGCTCCGCCGGGACCTGGCACGCCCTGGACCTGGCCACCGCGAAGCGAGCCCGATTCCTGCTGACCTCCACCTCCGAGTCGTACGGCGATCCCCTGATCCACCCTCAACCGGAGAGTTACTGGGGCCATGTCAACCCCGTGGGCCCGCGTTCGGTGTACGACGAGGCGAAACGCTTCGGGGAAGCACTGACGATGGCCTACCGCAGAAGCCGCGGTGTCGACGCCAAGATCGTGCGGATCTTCAACACCTTCGGACCGAGGATGCGCCCGGACGACGGGCGGGCCATCCCAACCTTCATTCGCCAGGCGCTGCGGGGAGAGCCCATCACGGTCACCGGAGACGGCCGCCAGACCCGGTCCCTGTGTTACGTCGACGATGTGGTCGACGGATTGATGCGGATGCTCACCAGCGGCCACGGCGGACCGGTCAACCTGGGCAACCCGCATGAGATCTCCATGCTCGAACTGGCCCGGTGGATCAGCGAACTCACCGACTCCGCCTCCGAGCTCAAGCTGATCCCCCGACCTCAGGACGATCCGGAAAGGCGGCGTCCGGACATCACCGTGGCCCGTGAACTACTGGGGTGGGAGCCCAGGACGTCCGTGGAACGAGGCCTTTTGGAAACCATCACGGACTTCCACCGCCGCCTGGGCGACGGCGACGCGGCGGAGCGCAGTCACCAACCCGTCCCCGCCGCGTATCCCTAGCCTCCCTGTTTCGCTTGGGGTGGGCTGAGCTGGTGGATCCGTGATTTCGGTTGCCGGCCGCCGTGCGGGCAGGGCTGCGGCCCGACGCTCGGGTCGGGGGCTCCAGGATTCCTCGGTCGTGTGCGGGCAGGGTCTGTTGCGGTTCAGGCAGCTGGTCGGGGCAGGGCCGCGAGACGGGTGAATGCGCTGGTCAGCTCGTGTCGCCGGGGCCAGGTCGCGGCGATTCGCAGGTGGAGGTGGCGGCCGACGCGGATGATGCGGGCGGCTGCGTGCAGCAGCCGGTAGCGGAGCTTCTTCGGCTCAGCGATGGCCGACTTCGACTTTCAGCAACGGTGTTTGAGTCCAGGCGAGCAGATCGACGCCGGTCAGAGCCAGTTCGAGCCAGGCGGCGTTGATCGGGAAGTGGCGGGAGGGCAAGCGACCGAAGCCGGTGGTCTTTCCGCGGATGCGGTCCTCGACGCGGGCGTGGGCGCGGTGGCGTACGTCCAGGTGCTGCAGCGAGCCTTCGCCGTCGGGGGTGTCGGTGAGGAAGACCTGGTGGTGCATGCCTTCGTCGAGGTCGAACAGGGAGAGCTGGGCGCCGGGACGGGGACGCTCGCGCCACACCAGGATGCGGGTGCCGCCGGAGTAGCCGTCAAGGTCGACCGCGCCGGTCAGCTCGGCGACCTCGGCCCCCCTCGCGCAAGGAGCCGTCCTGCTCCAGCGCGGGATGCCAGACATAGTCGGGCAGGGCTCGGATTGCCCGACGAACTGGTTCGGTGACGGGGTGTCAGACAGAGAATGAGGCGAGGACGCCCCGGTCACGCAGGGCACGGATGTGATGCAGGAATGCCTGCGCGCCTCCGGCGCTGTCGGTGTCCCGGTCTCGGCGGCCTGCAGCCACGCGACCTCCTGGGGGGGGCGGCCTGGCCGAGCGCAGGAGGGCGCGCGCCGTCGAGTCGATGTCGGCCAGCAGACGCCAGGTAGTCGGAGTGGAGGCGACGGGCCGAACACCTCCGTCTGGTCACGCAGCACGGCCAGCTCCGCTATCGCCTTGCCGCCGTCGGCGAGCATGACCGCGAGATCGATCGCGATCCGGCCGGGGTCGTGCCCGGTACCACGCGGTCGCAGTTGACGCAGCGCGTCCGCATAGGCGCTGGTCGAGCCGGTGACATCGGCGAGATCGGCCTGCAGGCGGAAGCCGGCGTGGCTCACCACCCCGTAACCGTCGGCCGACACGACGACCTTGGGACGCGACCGGGTAGTGTGCACGCAGAAGGTGCCTTCCTGCTGTAGTGATGGCAGCCCTAGACAGGCATCACCTTCCCAGCGCAGAAGGCACTTTCGCTTTTCCGATCAAGATCCGGACACCGCAGCAGGTGAAACGCGCAGGCTAGCGTCTCCACCCAGTACCGGACATCCCTGCAGACGGGTCCCGTGCACGTCGCTGCCGCTCGCGGCGGCGGCGTGCACGTGGGTGGATCGCCCCGCCCGCTCGCGCATCCGTGGAACAGACGCGGCGGCGTCCCCCGGGCCTTCCCTCTCCCTTCGCCCCGCCTCGTCACTCACCGACCCGTTCAGTGTCTTTGTCAGCGCCCGAGCGGGTGTACGGAACAGACTTCCTGCTCCTGACGTACCGCGGTCGTCCGAACGGTCGTCCGCGTGTGCCGCCACGGCTCGACACTTGTGACGCGGCGTGGCGAACCCCGGGGTCGGACGATGCCTCCAGGGCGTACGCCTGGTGGAGACGGGCCGATTGGACGGCAGGGGTGTGTTCGAGGAACGAGTCCGCGAGGAAGGCCAGGTGCTGGTCCCGGATCCCGCCGGGTACCGCGAGGTGCCCGGCAAGCTCCGCGAGACCGGCGGGTGTCCTGGCCAGATCACGCAGTCCCAGAGCCGCAAGCGCAGGAATGTACCGAGCCGCCACGGGAAGTCCGGCGCCGACGGCTTCCAGAAGGGCGAGGGGTGCGCCCTCCCAGGCAGCGGTGTGGACGTACACACTGGCTTCACCCAGCCGACGACGGATCTCGCGGCGGTCCAGCCAGCCCGTCACTCGTACCCCGGCGTCTTCAAGCAACTGCCGCAGCCGCGTGTCCCCTTCACCGATCCACACCCAGTCGAGCGACGGCGCGGCCGCCGCTGCCCGAGCGAAGAAGGCGGGGTCCTTCTGTGGGCACAGCCTCCCGACCGCGACGGCCACAGGACGCCGGTTCCGGCACGGAGAGGACAGCGGAACATCCGAGACGGGTAGGACGATATTGGGGACATGAACGACCCGCGCGGCCCCCATACGACGGGCGAGTTGAGCTTCCCGCGGGCTGCAAGCCGCCACGACGCCGGTACGCACCGTCATCAGACGCTCGGCGATCCAAAAGGCGGCCCGGACCGCTGAAGAGGTGTCCTGCCGTTCGAAGGCGTAACAGTGTGGGGTGTAGACGATGTTGTCGCTCGGAATGGTCAGCAACTGACGGCAGTAGGCGCCCGCCAGGGAGGAGTGTGCATGGACCCGGTCCGGTCGCAGTCTCCCGTAGGCCTCGGCAATGGCCCGCCTTCGGGCACGGTGCCCGCTCGGAAGGTGGATCACGGCAGCGGGGTTCACCCCCTTGGGCAGGGGCGCCGGGCATTCGGGGCGGCGAGACACCAGCAGCCAGTGCTCCAGATCGGGAGCCGCGGACACATAGTCCCCGATCGCGGCGGCGACTCCCCCGCCGAAGGCTTCCGTGACATGCAGGATGCGGCCCGGGCGGGCGTCGATGCCGAGCGACGGCTTCCGCCTGCCATGTGGAACCGTGACCTGATTCCCGGCCAAGCCCATTGCGTTACCTCCGACGGGGTCGCTCGGCATGCGCTTCTCCTGATGTCGTTCGGCCGGCAGCCCCGGAACGGAAGCCGGCCATGGTCCGGGCAGAGACGTGTTCGAGCCGGCGTGCCGATCGTCCGGCCGCGCCACGCAGGGGACAGCCTGGCTAGCGGATGAACTCGGCCACCCACAGGTCGTGGGCATTACGGCCCCGTAGGTCGTAGTGCGGCGTGGCGTGGAGCGCGATGGCCCGGGGCTGCTCAACCCAGCCGTCCCGTTCCCGGTGCAGGAACCACTCGGCCGCTGGTCTCAGACTGCCCTCGGTGATGGCGGTGTCCAGGCATGTGTTGTAGCCGCGAGGGCACGTCACCAGTATCCGGCCGTGCGGGGCCAGCAACGTCCGCAGATGCTTCACGGCGGCCGTGATTTTCCCCGGCTCCCGAGGGTGCTCGTCCCAGCCCACGTGTTCCAGGGTCGAGACGGCCAGAATCGCGTCGAACCGGGCGGCGGGCTGGTAGTCGATCACATCGACGTTCAGTACCCCGGCCGCCCTTTCGTACTTGTCGACCACGGTGTGCTCGGTCGGCTGATAGTAGGCCAGTACGTTGCCGACCTCGAGCACGCACCCCGGGTGTCGGTCGAGGAACCGACGGGCGACCGGAATCTCCACCATCCGCTCGCCGCGCCATGTCGCGTTGTACGGGTGGATGGCGTACGGCAACACCTCTTCCGCCAGGGTGAACGTGCGCCCGCCCCACCGGCGTCGTTGCACCGGTGTCATCGCGAACGCCGCCAGCTTGTCCGCCCCCCGCGTGAAAACCCCCTTGACTCCCCATCGGCGGTGCACTTCCGGAATCCGACTCGCCAGGCGCCCTACTTCCGCCAGAGCCATCATTCGATCCTGCTCTCTTCACTCGACGTGGCATGGACACCGGGCTCGACGCGTGTTCGCTGGTTCCACCCCGTTCCACGCTGCGCTTTTCGCATCCTCGCGTCAGACAGATGCCGGTTCGGTCACATGCACGCACCCATTCCCGAGCTCGTATCGGATTAACTCCCCAATCCGGGTCATGTTGAGGCACCGCGGCCACGCGGCACTGTTCCCTCCGGCCATCTGGATACTTCCTGTGCGCTATTAGACGGATGTACTGCGCCTAAGGCGGCTCTTGTCAACCGTCACCGTTAGGGTGCACGCGTGAGCCAGCGTCATTTTCCGAGGTTGAGGGGCATGTCCATGTCCACTGAAATCCGAACCAGAACCCGTTACCTGGCAAAGTCCGCCCTTCGCCCGCTGCTCTACCGGCATACACCGATCGGACTCGAACCGCAGCGACTGCACGTATGGACCGACCGCCTGGTGCGCACCCGGCAAGTTCCCGGAGCCGTAGTGGAGATCGGCTGCTCCCTCGGTGGAACTGCCGCGTGGTCGGACCGGTTGCTGCGGAATATCGGCGCTCCGAAGCGATACGTCTGTGTCGATACTTTCAACGGCTTTGTGGAAGAGCAGTTCAAGGCCGACGTCCGCCACGGTGTCGCCCCTCAGAGGCAGCGCATTTTCGCCGCCAATTCACCGAGTCTGGTCAAGCGCATCGTGACCGGGCTCGGCTCTCCGGGCATCGAGCTGATCGCGGGCGACATCATGTCGCTGCCACCGGCCCGTCTACCGCAGCAGATCTCCGCCTGCCTGGTCGACGTGGACCTGTCCGATCCGGTGCACGCGGCTCTGGAACTCGTCTACCCACGGCTCGCGTCGGGCGGGGTGATCGTTGTCGACGACTGTGACGGCCAGACCTGGCAGGCCCGGCTGGGTTACGAGCGGTTCGTCGAGGAGCGTGGCCTGCGGAAGGAATACACCTTCGGCATGGGCATCATCTCGCGGCAATCGGACGGTGAGCCGTCAAAGGCAGCGAACGCCGTCGCCGGGACCGGTTCACCGACGGCCGCCCCTCGGCCCTCACACGACCGGCCCCGTCATTCCTGAACAGCGGAGCCTTCGGGAGGCCGCGCGTACGTCGTGGCGGCCGACGCCTGAGGGGGCAGGTCTCGTACGCCGGACCGGCGATCCGCCGGCTCCTCCGCCGAGACAGTGACCGGTACGAGCATCAGGGCTCCGGTGTAGCCGACCAGTTCCGCGGCGGTGACGGCTGCCATCCCCCACGTGCCGCCGACGGCTCCCGCCCATTTCGCTCCGACCACCGCTCCCACGGGCAGCAGCACGGCGATCGACAGGCGCAGCCACATCACCACCCGGATCTGGTGCAGGGCTCTCAACCCTGCCAGAGGGCCGACAGCCGCCGCGGAGCAGGCCCGATAGGCCGTCATCGCGGGCAGGACGGCCAGGGCGCCACTCCATGAAGGGCCGAACAGCGCTTCGCCCGCCTCGTCCGGGAGGGCGAAAACGGCCGCAGCGCACAGTGCCGTGATGCCCGCGAGCCCAGCCCCCGTCATCAGACAGCGCCCTCGCAGAGCGGCCGCGGTGAGCCCTGGGGCCGCTTTGGCGTACTCGACGATGACCGCGACACGCACAGCGTTGGCCACCAGTGCGGCAGGGCCGAGTACGGTCTGCGCACTGCGCAGGGCGCCTGCGGCCACCAGCCCCGCGACGTGTCCCAACAGATAGAGCGTGGCGTATGTGCTGGTGGCCAAGGCGAGTACTTCGACCAGATAGGACCGCGACAGCGTTCCGTACGTGCGCAGCCATACCCGCAGTTGCAACGGGCGAGGGCGTACTCCGGCAACGGCGATGGCCGCCGTCGCCGAGGCCACCCCGCTTGCGGTGAAGCCGAGTAGCAGACCTGACAAGGAGTTTCCGGCTCGCGCTGCCGCCATGAGCCCGACGCACTGGGAAGCCCCCCAGAAGAGGTCGACGGCGAGGGCCGAGCCCGTGCGGCCCTCGGCGATGAGACCGAGGCGGAGCGTGTCGCACAGGAGCGCGCCGGGCAAGGCCGCGGCCATGATGCATGCCGGGGCCAACGGAGTCTGCTGGAACAGCAGGGCGAGTAGGGGCAGCGTGCCCGCTCCGGCCAGAGAGAAGAGCAGTGCACCTCCCGCCGCACCGCTCAGGGTGGCGCGAGCGGCCGCCGGAGTGCGCTGTACCAGCAGCGGTTCGGCGAAGGCCGCCTGTGACAACTGCAGCATCAGCACGTAGTAGCCGTATAGCAGGGCGAAGGCGCCGAACTCCGCGGCAGTGGTGCGGGAGGCTGCCACCGGCACGACGGCCACGCTGGTCAGGGCGAAGACAGCCTGGTCGGCCAGGGCGAACACGCGCCGGCGACGAGCGGTCACGGCCGCTCTTCTCGGCGGTCACGGCCGCTGTGCAACGCCCAGGAGAGCAGCACGGCGGCCAGGATCCCGGGAATCGCTCTGCCCTGCCCCCAGTAGAAGTAGCGGGCCAGTTCCACAGTCCCGATGAACAGGACGCTGTAGAGCAGCAGGGCTCCGGGATGCCCCGCTCTCAGGGCCCGGTAGCAGCGCCCCAGGCCATACCCGAGAACACCCCAGAACACCACCGCGCCGAAGGGCCCGTAGTCGACCACGGACGGCAGGATGCCGCCCTCGTTGTTGAACTCCGGGTTGGCGTAGCGAAACAGCGCGGCCTTCCACCCGCTCTCGGGCTCGATACCGAGGAGCAGTGGCCGGTCGATGAACAGGTGAAGTCCGGGGAAGTTCCACAGGAACTTCATAGTGTAATAGGGAAGTTCGAGATGCGGGGCCAGGTAGGTACGCAGAACGCCGAAGTTGTTGGCCGGCGTCGCGTAGTACCCGCCGAGCCGATGGACGACGAATTCCTGGTAGCTGCCGCCCTGCCGGCTGTAGTAGTCGTTCCAGCTGCGGGTGTACTCGAAGGTGCCGAACACACAGATCAGCAGTGCGGGGGCAGCCAGGGGCGCCAGCGCCCACTTCCGGTCGCTGGAGGGCCTGCTCGGAGACGGCAGGCGGATCCGGGTGCGGGGCCTCGGAGCGAGGACGGCGGCCAGCACGATCATGGGCGTGATCACTTCGAGCAGGGCGAGACGCTCCGCGTGAATCAGCGCGCGCACCGTGGCGAGCAGCAGCAGCATCGTGATCGCGACGTAATGGTTCTTTCCCGTGGCACGCTGATGGACCATCAGACACGCGGCGGCAAGGGGACCGAACTGCACCTGGGTGGTCACGCCGGCCACCGGAGTGAGCAGGCGTTTGACCTCGACGATTGCTCCTGCTTCCAGCCGCACCACGGCGAACAGCTGCGCCAGGTGGAGACCGCGCACCACTCCGATGAGCAGCCATGCGGCGTAACCGGCGAAGGTCAGCACGATCAGCAGTCGCCCGACATGCAGGAGCAGCCGCTGCTGCACGGGAGACAGCACCACGTACCGCTGTTCCCGCTTGGCCCTGTCCGATGACCTCTCCATGGTGGCGAGCAGCACACCGGCTACGAATGCAGCCAGCAATGTGAGCACGAGAGCCGCCATGGTGCCGGTGAAGAGTTTCGGCGTACGCCACCAGCTCCGGAAGGACGCGTCACTGACCAAGGTGGCGATCAGCACGCCGGGCAGTACGGACAGCACCACCGGCCACGAGGGTTGCAGCCACCACGCTCCGCGGCGCAGGGGCAGGTGCGTCTGCTGGGGACGGGGGGGCAAGCCCGGTTGCGCCGAGCACTTCTCGAGCGTGCCAGTGAGGGGCGTATGCCTAGACACCGGACCCCTCCAGGCCCGCAACGGGGACGGCGGGCAGCCCGAGGGCCCGGGCGGCCCAGGCGTCCAGCCGCGCCGCCTCGGCCCGCAGCCGCGGCAGCGCCCGGTGCACCTGTTGCCAGTACGGGTCCGGGTCTTCCTTCAGGGTGTCGATCTGGGCGCGCAGGCGTACGGGATCGAAATGCCGCGCGGAATGCAGCCATCGTTCAAGACCCAGGTCGCTGAAGGCGGCGGGACCCTTGCGCTCGTAGCTCAGGTGGATCGCGGGCACTCCGGCCAGCAGAGCTGTCAGGGCACCGTGCAGACGCACTGATACCACGGCCGCGGGCCCGGCGGTGGCGAGAGCTTCCTTGAACCGCGGCACGCCGCCCTGAGTGAGCCCGGTACCGGCCCAGAATGCCCGGTCGTCATTACTGTTTCCGGCGCATGCCTGCACCACCGGCACCAGGTCGCTGCGCCCGGCGGAAGCGTGGAACAGGGAGCGCAGTGCGTCGGGATATCCCGAACGGCCGGGCAGGGAACGCGCGGCCACCAGCACCGGGCCGTCGCGCCGAGGCTCGGCCGGAGCGACGCCGGCACGCGCGAGCCGCAGCAGCGCCATGTCGGGGAAACGGCAAGCGTGCGGCAGCGAATGCAGACTTCGTCCGTCGCGCACGGCGACTGACGGGATGTCTCGCAGCCAGCGTCGCAGGAGACGTCCTGCCGGCCCGCACAAGGGGCCGATGCTGGCGGGCAGATACAGCACCGGAACGCCTCGCCGGGCCGCAGCAGCGGCGGCCCGCAGCTGACCTCCGTGCGCCAGCAGCGTCCGGGCTCCTTCTTCCAGTCTTCCGCTGCGCAGATAGCCGCCTCCGACGGCCAGTACGGCATCGGCCTCACGGATCGCGGCACGGACCGGGTGCGGCAGGCCGGACAGCAGCGCGGCCCCGCCCAGCAGCCGTCGTCCCATGCCGCGGCCGTGGGCGAGACCATCCGTGACGTCCGGAAGGTCGGAGAAGGACGCCGGATGGAGCGCCACGACCCGTACCCGGCCGGCGGGGGTACCGAGGCGTTCCAGGAGGCTCAGGGCTTCATCGACGAGAAGTCCGTCTCCGGCATTTCCCCGGCTGTAGGCGTGCAGCACCGCGATCATCGGACAGCCCTCGCACCGGTCCGCCCTCGGCGGGCTCCGCCCCCTGCCAGCTCGGCGAACAGCTCGTGGTGGGCGGCGGCGGACTTCTCCCAGGAGAACAGGCGAGCCCGGGCCCGTCCCGCCTCGCGCAGTCGCGCCAGCTCGCCATCGTCCTGAAGCAGGCCGTTCAGCACGGATGCCAGGGCGGAGGGCGAGGGATCAGCCACGGTCAGTGCCGCCTCCCCCGCCACCTCGGGGAGCGCTCCGGCTCGCGTGGTCACCACCGGCGTCCCGCAGGCCATCGCCTCCAGTACGGGCATCCCGAACCCTTCGTAGCGGGAGGGGAACGCGAACACCCTGGCAGCCCGCATCAGCGGTGCCACAGCCTCGTGGGCGACCGGCCCGAGATATCTCACCCGGGGTGACCTGTGAAGTGCCTTGAGAATGGGGCCGGCGTCCCAAGCGGGAGCGCCGGCCACCACCAGCGGCACCCCGGCTCGTACCAGTTGCGGGTCGTCCATGGCCGCGATCAGCGCAGGAACGTTCTTACGAGGGTCCAGGTTTCCGAGGTAGAGCACGAACCGTTCGGGGAGCGCGAACTTCGCCAGCACAGCGGCGTCGGAGCGTGCGTCGGTGTGGAACCGGGCTGTGTCGACGCCATGAGGGATGACGTGGATGCGCTGCGCAGGCACGTCGAACACCCCTACCAGATCGTCGGCCGAGGAACGCGAGACGGTCACCACCGCATCCGCGAGCCTGGCCAGACGTCCTGTGCGTGTCTGCCAGAGCCACGCCGCACCCGGACGCCGAACCGGCAGATGCAGCGAGGCCGCCCCGTGCACGGTCGCGACCATGGGTGCCCTGCTGTGGATCAACGCGCCCGTGTCGGCGGGGTAGTGGAGCAGGTCGGCGTCACGCAGTGCAAACGGCAGCGGCGAGAGCACGGCGTCTGCGAGAGCGTAGGCCGTGGCGCGGCCGGCCCCGGTGAGACTGCCCAGAGTCGGCCACAGGAGCCGGTGCGTGACTCCTCGCTGGGCGAGGTGGCGGTAGAGCGTAGTGGCATAGCTGGTATTGCCGCCCACATTGCGGGTGAAGACCTTGGAACTGATCGCCACTCGCAGTGGAGACGACACGTGCACCCGCGTGACGGTCATGCTGTCACCTCCGGGTACCGAAGGGGCGAGCGGATGAGGCCGCGGGAGAGGCCAAGGGTGTTCTCGGCCGGGATGTGATGGGTGAATTCGTCGTCTCCTGCCCCGTTCCGCCGGTCCTCCGCATCGATGCCGAAGGCGGCAGCGGCACTTGCTCGCCAGGCCAGTGATCCACGCACCCTTTCCGCGTCCCTTCAAGCCGAACAGACTCCTGGGCCGAAAGCCCGTGTGAAGCTGAGCATGCTCGCCCCTGTGCGGCGTCGACACGCAACACGCTCCACGGCCGCGAAATCGACCCCTAATGCCACATTGCTTGCGCAACTACAGCTCATTCGGCGGACATTGCCTCGCCAACTCCTGCATCTCTGCGGAGCACGGGCAGGTATTACCCACCTTCATCGTGTTTGCTGCAACATGCCATCTTTGCCACTCTTTGTCGTAAAGTGGTCTGCATTTACTGGATCCGATCGGGGACGGACATCTTGGACCTGCGCGACTATCTACGGGCTCTGTCTCGCCGTTGGCGGGCCATCACTCTGCTGGCCCTCCTCGGAACGGCGGTCGGTGTGCTCACCACGCACACAGCGACCCGTGAGTACCGGGCCAGTGCGGAACTCTTCGTCTCCATGCGGGAGGGGTCCGACACGGTCCAGCTCGCTCAGGGAAATGTCTTCACCCAGGCTCGGGTTCAGTCGTACGCGGAAGTGGCCGCCAGCCCCCTGGTGACCCGCCATGTCGTGCAGACGTTGGGGCTCGACATGACGCCGACTCAACTGGGCCGCCGGATCATGGCCACCACGCAGCCCGACACCGTGCTGATCCGGCTGACCGTCACCGACAGCCGGCCGGAGCGGGCTGCCCGCATCAGCAATGCCGTGGCGGATCGCTTCGCCGAGGTGGTCCGCGGCCTCGAACGCCCGGAGGACACCCAAACGTCCCCCGTGCGGCTGAGCGTCACGCAGCCGGCCTCCGTGCCCTCCGCGCCGCATTCCCCCAAGCCGGTGCTGAACCTCGCGATCGGGCTGATGGCCGGGTTGGCCCTCGGGGCCGGCCTGGCCGTGGCAAGGGAGTCGATGGATCGCTCCGTACGCAACCTTACGGCTCTGACGGAACTCCTGGCCGGATCCGGTGGTCCTCCTGTGCTCGGCAGCATCGTGCAGGACGCACGGGCCAGCCGCCACCCCGTGGCGGTCCGCGACGACCTGCACGGACCGCGCGCCGAGGGCTTCCGGCGGCTGCGCACCAGCCTGCGGTTCGTGGACGTGGACCAGCCGCCGAAGGTGATCGCGGTGACCAGCCCGTTGCCCCGGGAGGGGAAGACCAGTGTCGCGGTCAACCTGGCGGCGGCACTGGCCGAGACGGGCGCCTCGGTGTGCCTGGTCGACACCGATCTGCGCCGTCCCTCCACTGCCCGCATTCTGGGCCTCGTCCGGGACGCCGGGCTCACCACCGTATTGATCGGCCAGGCCGAGGTGCACCAAGTACTGCAGTCCGCGGGCTCCTTCTCGGTGCTGACCAGCGGCGCTGTGCCGCCCAATCCGACCGAGTTGCTGGGCAGCGACCAGCTGAGGGCCGTGCTGCGCGTCCTCGCCGAGAAGTACGACCATGTCGTGGTGGACACCGCGCCTGCGCTGCCGGTGGCGGACGCTTCCGTGATCGCCTCCGCCGTAGATGGCTACCTGCTGGTCGTGCGTGCTTCACGTACCAGCCGCGACCAGGTCGGCGCGGCCCTGCGTACGCTCCAGCACGTCGGTGCCTCCGTGCTCGGAACCGTCCTCAATATGTCGTCGTCGAAGCAGGATGGCGGCACGTACGGCTATGCGTACGAGTACCGGCCGCAGCGCCAGGCAACCAGCCGCTTCTTCAGGCTACGCGGCCGCAAGGACGTGCCGCCCGTCGGTGAAACTCCGGCTCTGCCGACTCCTGGCGGGGAACGGGATGTCCAGGCCACCGGCACGAAGCAAGTACTCGCCGACGAGCCGTGCTCCATGACCGCCGAGCGGAGCTCTCAGCGATGAACGTCATGGCCTCGGCAGTGTGCGACGCGGCCCACCACTCGCTGGACAAGGTCCCGGCGCGGGAATCGGAGCCGGGGCCTGCTAGCCCGTCAGCAGTATGAGCGGACCTGTGTGGTTGCCTCCGGGCCGCTCCAGGGCCGGGAGCGCATCCTGGCCTCTGGTCGGCGACATCCCGGGCGTCGGCTTTTCCCTCACCGCAGTAGCCGTCGGAAGCCCGGTTCACCGGGCGGCCGGGCATGCAGAGGACCTCCTGGCCGTGGTTGGCCAGCGGGGCCAGCAGCAGCGCGGATTCCCCCGCCGGCCATGTCGATGGCTCAGGTGACGTGACGGCCGTCGGCCAGGTCGGGGCCGTCGCCGATCAGGTTCAGCAGCTCGCGCCCCAATCGGCGGCCAAGTCGTCGTGGGAAGCAGGGTGGCCAAGCTTCCGGAGCCACGAACAACGGCAGCCAGCCTGAGAGCCACACCCCGCCCCACAAGTGCCACTACGAGTGGCTGGGGTTCAGCCGTGTCCTGAAAGGTAGGGCCGCCTGATGGCCAACCCGAAGAAGAACGCCAACAACCAAGGCACCATCTACCAGCGCAAGGACGGCCGTTGGGAGGGCAGTTTCTACGTTCTGACAACGGACGGCACGTACAAGCGGCGCAGCCTCTACGGCAAGGCCTGGGACGAAGCACACGAGAAGCTGACGTGAGCTGACCAAGCTCAAAACCGACTGCCTCAACGGTCTGCCGGTCGCCACCAGCAAGATGACCATCGCCCAGTACCTGACGTACTGGCTCGCGAACGTTGCCCAGGGCAAGGTCCGCACGAGGACGTTACGTCGACTACGAGTCCTCGTCCGCAATTACGTCAAGCCCGAGTTCGGCAGGAAGAAGCTGACCCGGCTCACCGCCCGCGACATCGGGCCTTCCTGACCAAGACGGCGGCCACCTGCCAGTGCTGCGCGCAGAGCAAGGACAAGATGCGAAGAAGCGGCCCGAGCGCAAGCGGCACTGCTGCGCCCTCGGCAAGTGCTGCAGCACGCCGTACGTGAAAGCGAGTTGCCCCGCAACGTAGCCCGGAACGCGGAGCTGAGCATGGGAACGAAGCGCGCGATCGAACCGCTCACCGCCCGGGAGGGGCGTCAGCTCCTGGCGGCGGCCGTGACAACCGGCTGTGGGCGCGTACGAACTGGCGGTCCGCATCGGTCTGCGGCGGGGGGGAGCTGCTCGGGCTGCGCTAATCGGACGTGGACCTCCACGAAGGTGTGCTCATCGTCCGGCAGGCTCTACAGCGGGTCGGCGGCGAACTGCTGATCGTCGCGCCGAAGCGCAGCGCTCGGCTCGCCGCGTGGCCCTGCCGTCCGAGTGCGTGACTGCGCTCCGTGCTCAGCGTGCCCAGCAGATCGCCGACCGGAAGGCCGCTGGCGCGAACTGGAAGGGGCCCAGGGGCTCGTCTTCGCCACGAAGAACGGGACCGCCATCGAGCCGCGCAACCTGAACCGGTCGTTCGAAGCGCTGTGCGCTCGCGCCGGAGTCCGTAAGGTCCGCTTGTTGAGTCGGCCCGGGGCGCGGTGCCGGGATTGCTCCCCGTCCGTTTCCTCGGACCGCTCGCCGAACCCGCCGTACCGATCTCTCACGAACAGGGCGCCGACGCTCGCATGATCATGGAGGTCCTGGGCCACAGCTTCATCCGCGTGACCATGCACATCTACACCTTCGTCCGGCTCGACTCGCAGCGCTCGGCGTTCGATCGCGTCGGGGGTGCCCCGAGGGGTGACGGCAACGGCACGGACGATGACGACGGCACAGCCGATGTCCCCGTAGCCGTCTGATCGGCTCCCCATCCGTCTCCTGAGGCGGTTGCCGTCAAACACTGCCGTCAAGGCATGATTCAGAGGCCGGACATACCACCACCTGCGGCAAAGTCGAACGCTTCCAGCAGACGATGAAGATCTGGCTGCACGCCCAGCCCGACCAGCCCACCACCCTGCCCCAGATGCAGGCCCTGACCGACCGGTTCACCCACGCATACAACCACGAGCGCCCTCACCGGTCCCTGCCCCACCGCGCCACCCCGGCCACCGTCTACACCACCCTGCCCAAGGCCCTCCCCACGCACAGCCGCGATGCCGACATCCACACCCGCGTCCACCACGACCGCATCGACCAATCCGGCCCGGTCACCCTGCGCGTGGGCGGCCGGCTCTACCACATAGGCGTCGGACGGACCCACGCCCGAACCAGCGTGATCCTGCTCGTCGACGATCTCCACGTCCGCATCGTTAACGCCGACACCGGGGAACTACTGCGCGAGCTGATCATCGACCCCACCCGCGACTACCAGCCCCAGCACCCCACCAACACGACGAAACCCCCGAACCCATAGGTTCGAGGGTTTCCGATGTCCTGAGACATCACACTGCGCACTCGGCAGGATTCGAACCTGCAACCTTCTGATCCGTAGTCAGATGCTCTATCCGTTAAGCTACGAGTGCTTGTCTGTGTTCTGTTTTCCCGCCGCTCCCGTTCCTTCCGGCCCGCTCGCGGCGACAGGAAGAACATTACATGACTGCCGCCGTCATGTGAAATCCATTAGCCGCACCCCTTGCGACCTGCGAAAACGCGTCTTATGGGGTCCGGGGCGACCGGCCCGGAACGGCCGAAGCCCCGGTCCGGGGACCAGGGCTTCGGTGAGTGCGGAGGCGGAGGGATTTGAACCCTCGATGGGCTTTAAGGCCCAAACCGCATTAGCAGTGCGGCGCCATAGACCGGACTAGGCGACGCCTCCACTACAGCCGCTCGCGCGGGCGCGAGCGGTGTGTGCAGATGATGACACAGTCGAGCGTGCTGTCACCAATCGCCCCCTACGGTACTAGGCAGGCGGCCCGCAGGGCAAAGGGCTTCCCCGCCGGTCGGGGCGGGTGTGCCGGACGCCGGGGGCGTAGGGGCGCGCAACGTCCGGGGGCGTAGGGCGTTAGTCAGGTCATGTTGCAGGCCATGAGTCTTACGCTGCCCCGGCTCGCCCTCGCCGCCGGCGCCTCCCTCGCCGCCCTCACCTCACTGTCCGCACTGTCCGCCGCCCCCGCGGCCGCCGACGTGCCCTCCCCCTTCTTCGGCCAGCACCGCGGACCCCACCACAGCGCCGCCGATCACCTCACCGTCACCGTCCGTGGTGTGGGCAGTGGTGCTGACGGGACCTTCGAGGTGCGGTGCCACCCCAGTGGCGGGAGTCACCCGGAGGCGGGCGGGGCGTGCCGGGCGCTGGAGAGGGAGACCCGGTGGGGGCGGGGCGTCTTCGGTCCCGTGGCCCGGGACAGCATGTGCACCATGCAGTACGGCGGCCCCGCCACCGCCCGCGTCACCGGAACGTGGGCCGGACGCCCCGTCGATGCCACGTTCGATCGCAGCAACGGCTGCGAGATCGCCCGCTGGGACCGGCTCGTGCCATTTCTTCCCGAGGCCCGCGCGTAAACCTTCGTGCAGGTGCCGCCCAAGTCGCGCACAACCTTCACGCCGGTGCCGCCCGAGAGCTGCGCACAGGCCCTCGCACCCCCGTTCCCGGAAGCCCGCACCCAGACCTTCCCAGAGGCACACCGGCAAGACGTAAAGGTCCGGCGCAGGGCCCGCGAACGGCGCGTGGCGGCGATGTGCGCGGGCGCGTGACGCGCATCCGCTCCGTGTCACTTCGTCGTGCGACCTCTCTCGCATCCAGCGTCGCGAGCACAACCTCAGCCCTTAGACTCCCTCGCGTGACACGTCGCGGGCCGGTTGGCAAGATGGCTCGAGCGGTCGGCAAGGTGCGGTAACAGGAGGGAAGCGTCTCGTGAGCAGCAGGCCATCCCGAGGCGCTGCTCGCCTCGCAGCCATACTGGACGCGCTGCCCGACGCGTTGGTGCTGGTCAACGCAAACGGGACCGTCGTCAACGCGAACACGATCGCCCTGGAGGCCTTCGAGGCGCCCGGGACCGCGCTCGTCGGGCGCGGGCTGCTGGACCTGCTGCCGCAGTTCGACTCCAGGCTGATTCCCGGGTCCATGCGGCGGCCCGACCACATCGACCCGCGCGGCCGGACCAAGCCGACCCGGATGATCGCCCGGCGCACCGACGGCAGCGAGTTCCCCGTCGAGGTCACGAGCGCGAATCTCGAGAACGGTCAGCAGGCCTACGACAGTTACGGCTACGCCAGCGACGAGCTGCTCATGCTCGTGGTGCGCGACCTCTCCGGCACCGTCGACACCGAGGCCGAGCTCGCCCGCTCGCAGCGGCAGACCGAGATGATCCTGCGCGCCGCGTCCGAGGGCGTCGTCGGCACCGACACCGACGGCCGGATCGTGCTCGTCAACCCGGCCGCCGCGCAGATCCTGGGCTACCGCGCCGGCGAACTCGGCGGCAAGGAGCTGCACACCCTCGTACTGCACTCGCGCGCCGACGGCTCGCCGTTCCCGTACGACGAGTCCGCGCTCGCAGACACCCTGCGCTCCGGGCGCAAGCACCGGGTGCGCGGGCAGGTGCTGTGGTCCAAGGGCGGGGACAAGGTCTCCGTCGACCTCACGACCGCGCCCGTGCGGGACGGCGACCAGCTCGTCGGCGCCGTGATGACCTTCACCGACCGGCGGCCGTACGACGCCCTCGCCGAGGAGAAGGCCGCCGTCGAGAAGCGGCACACCGAGGAACTGGAGCGGCTGTCCGAGGAGCACGCCTCCGACCTCACCGCCCTGCGCCAGCAGCACGTCACCGAACTGGAGGACCTGCGCGAGCGGCACGCGGAGGAGGTGGCGTCGAGCGAGGAGCGGTACGCCGCACTCGCCGAGCGGGAGAAGGACCGGTACGAGGCCCTGGCCGGGCGGCACGAGCAGCTGCTGACGCTGCTCGGGCGCTCCCTGCGCGGGCCGCTCGACGAACTGCGCCGCGACCTCGCGGCCCTCGCCGCGGACGACGCCGGTCAGCTGTGGCCCGAGGCCAACCAGGTCCTGCACCACCTCTCCGCCGGGTACTCGCGGATCACCCAGCTCATCGACAACGTCCTCGGCTACCAGCGGCTCGACGCGGGCACCGAGGAGATCACGCGTACGAAGGTGATGCTGGACGCGGTCGTCGCGGCCGGTGTCGACGGGGCCGTCGAACTCGTCGGCCCGGGGCGCGTGCAGTTCGCCGTGCACGCGCCGCCCATCGAGGCCGAGGTCGACCCGCAGCGCCTCGCCACCGCCCTCGCGCATCTCGTCGCGGATGTCGCGGGCGTCGACGCGACCGGCAACGCGCCCACGTCGGCGGGCGGTTATCTGGACAACACCGTCGTGGTCGCGGCGGCACAGCGCGGCGAGGTCGTACGGATCGAGGTGCGCGGGCCGTACGCCGGGGGAGACCCGGTGCACGAGCCGATCGTGCGCGGGATCGTGCGCGCCCACGGTGGCGTGCTGCAGACACATGAAGTGCCGGGTATGAGCGGCAGTGCGTACGTCCTTGAGGTGCCGCTCGGCGGTGGAGCGGGGGCCGTTGCCGCTCCGGAAGCCGCGCCCGAGGGGGGAGAGGAGACCTCCGGTGGCGGGCGGCGGCGCGCACGGCGCGCGTCCACGGACGCCTTCCTGGAGAGCGAGGTGCCGGGGGCCAAGGCCGCCGAGCTGGAGGCCGCCGCTCCCACCGGGCGGCGCCGGCGCCGGGCCGCGCCCCAGGTGGCGGAGGCGACCGGTGAGGCTGCTGAGGCAAGTGGGGGTACCGGGCGGCGGCGTGGGCGGTCGGCCGAGGGTGCCGAGGTCGCCGTGGCGGACGGTACGGCCCTGGCGGACGGTACGACGGACAGCGCGGCGGCGGACGGAGTCGCCGAGGGCGCTGTCGTCACGGCCGCCGAGCATGCCGCGGGCACCGCGGCGGTCGCGAGCGGCCTGGGCGGGACGGTCCCGCCGCAGGGCGTGCCCGCGTCCGGCGGCGGGCGGCGGGCCCGGCGTGCGGCGGGGGAACAGCATGCGCTGCCGGCGGCGTTGCCCGCGGCCGGGTCGGAGGCTCCTGCGCCGGATGCGTCTGCCGCGGTGGTTCCGGCCGGGGCCGGTGCCGGTGCCGAGGGGCAGCAGCAGTCGACCGGGCGTCGGCGGCGGGCGCTCGCCGCGGCTCAGGAGCGGGCCGCCGCACAGGAGGCGGGACCGCGCACGGTGTTCGCGCTGCCGCCCGCCGAGGCGGATCGGGGGGCGGCCCCCGCGCCCGCACAGCCGCAGGGCCTGGGGCCGGCCGCTGTCCCGGTGCCGGGGCAGGCTGCCCCGCAGGCCGGTCCCGCGCAGGCGCAGATGCCGAGCCAGGGCACTCCCGGTGCCGTGCCCGCCGACGATCACGGCCGGCATGACGCCGTACCGCACGACCAGTCCGACGACCACACCCCGCCACAGCCGCATCCGGCGAGCGCCCCGACGGGACGCCGCCGTCGGGTGGCCGCACCGCAGGCCGAGGGGAACGGGGCGCCCGCGCAGTCGATTCCGGCCCAGGTGACTCCGGTGCAGACGGCCCAGCCGCAGGCTCGGCCTCAGGTTCAGGCCCAGCCTCAAGTCCAGGCCCCGGTCCAGGGCCAGGTCCAGGCCCTGCCTCAAGTCCAGGCTCAGCCTCAGGTCCAAGCCCAGCCCCCGCTCCCATCGGCCCCCGCCACACCCGCGGCCCAACTGCAGAACGTCCCCGCGCAGCAGCCGTCCGGGCAGGTCAGCGTGCCCGCGCAGGGCGTCGCACAGCCAGTCCCCGGGCAGCCCGCGCCGACTCAGCCCGCCCCCGGCCAGCCCGTCCCGCCGCAGCCACAGCCACAGCCCGCCCAGGCGGCCGTACCCCCGCAGGCCCCGGCCCCCGCCCGGCCCCTTCCCACCGAGGCGGCACCGGCGCACAGCGCCACCCCGCCGCCGCAGCAGTGGCCCGCCAGCGCCGGTGCGGACGAGACCCCCGCCACGGGCACACCCGCCACGGGCACCCCGGTACCTCAGCCCGGCGTCGGCACCCCCGTGCCGCCGAACGCCGCCGCGCCCGTACCGAACGCGCCCGGGATGCCCGTACCCCCGACTCCGGTCCCCGAGCAGGCACCCCCCGCACCACAGCCCCCGGCCCCCGGCGCCGCCCCGCTGCCGCCCGAGGCGGCGGCCGGTCCGAGCAGTGCGACCCAGGCGCGGATGGCGCAGCCCCTGCCCGCCGAAGCGGCCGGTTCCGGTGCCGCCGCGCCCGTGGACCCGAACTCCACCCAGGGCCGGGCGATCAGTGTGCGGACGCTGGGGCAGGGTGTGCCGTTCACGCGGCAGGCGGCGCAGGTGCAGCAGCCGTCGGCCGGGGCCACGCCTCCGCCCCATCAGCCGTCGGCCGGGGCCACGCCTCCGCCGCATCAGTCGTCGGGCGGGGGCAGGCGCCGCAAGCTGGGGACGCCGCCGGAACCGGCCGCCGCGCGCTCGCATCCGCAGGGGGAGCAGCCGTCCGCCGCCCAGCAGAAGCAGCCGTCGCTCGCCGGGCAGTCGCGGCTCGCCGGACCGGCGAGTGAGGGGGCGGGACGGTCGTACGCCATAGGCGCACCGGACGAGAACGCCGCCGAGGGTCCCGAACCGCTGGACGGTCCCGGTGGGGCCGTCGAGGTGGCGGACCCGCCCCGGCCGCAGCCGATGGACGACGAGCTGCCGCCGGAGCCGCTCGACAACCCGCGTCGGCTGCTGGTGTGGCCCGCGCCGGACGTGTCGACCCAGCAGGCGCTCAGCGACCGCGGCTACCGGCCGGTGATCGTGCACTCGCGCGAGGAGGTGGACGCGCAGATCGCCGCGTTCCCGGCGGCGCTGTTCGTCGACCCGCTGACCGGGCCGATCACGCGGACCGCGCTGCAGTCGCTGCGGCAGGCGGCCGTGGCGGCGGAGGTGCCGGTCATGGTGACGGCCGGGCTCGGACAGGCCACGCGCGAGGCGGCGTACGGCGCCGATCCCGCCGTACTGCTGAAGGCGCTCGCCCCGCGCGACAGTGAGCAGCACCCGCCGCGCGTGCTGCTGATCGAGGAGCACGCGGAGATCGCGCTGGCGCTGACCGCGACGCTGGAGCGGCGCGGGATGCAGGTGGCGCGGGCGGCGAGTGACGCGGACGCGGTGACGCTGGCGGGGCAGTTCCGGCCGAACCTGGTGGTGATGGACCTGATGCAGGTGCATCGGCGCCGGGCGGGAATCGTGGACTGGCTGCGCGCGAACGGGCAGCTCAACCGCACCCCGCTCGTCGTCTACACGGCCGCCGTCGACCAGGCCGACCTGCCGCGGCTCGCCTCCGGCGAGACGGTGCTGTTCCTCGCGGAGCGGTCCACGAGTACGGAGGTGCAGAGCCGGATCGTGGATCTGCTGGCGCGGATCGGGACCAACTGAGCCACGCCGGTCAGCTGCGGCCGGCGCCTTCCAGCGCGCTGACGACGGCCTGTTCGTCGCGGCCGTGCACGGCCTTTTCCAGGCTGTCGTCGGCCCGGCGGGAGAAGCGTTCGCCGCGTGCCACGTCCTCCTCGGTCAGGATCCGGCCGCACCATTCGCCCCGCCCGGCCGTGCGGTCGTCGAACGGGATGGCGGCGCCCTCCCCCAGGACGGCCCATCCGTCGGCCGTCCAGCGCACGGCGAGCAGATAGGTGTGGCCGGGCTCCAGGCGGGGTGCGTAGGCGGCGGTCCGTTTGACCCGGTTGCCGCTCGCGCGGTGGATGCGCCAGCCGGGGGCGGTCAGGTCGAAGCCCTCGGCGATGGGCCGGTCGGGGCGCGGGGCGGACCAGAGGACGTCGTCCGTGCGGAAGGTGACCGTCCGGTCGGTCTGGAAGCGGTACGCGCCCTTCTTGAACTCGCGCCGGTTGGTCTCCTCCTCGCGGACCGGGGTCGCCACGACGACGTGGTCGGCGTTCTCGACCCAGTCCCGCGCCGTCTGCGAGGGGTGGGGATCGTCGGCCACACCGCAGCCCACGACGGTGTCCAGACCGCCCCGGCCGACCAGCAGCGCTCCGGCGACACCGGCGAGCGCCAGGAACAACGCGACGGGGCGGCGTGGGATGCGGTCGGCTGCATACGTCAGGTCCATGACGTTCTAGACGATCACTCGGCCGGTCCGGATGCGCCGGGTGCTGTGCGTTCCTGATCACTTCCGCGGTCCCGCCCCTGCTCACTTCCGGGGTCCCGCCCGACGAAGTCAGCGTGCCGTCAGCCGCCGTGCCGCCTCCTTCACCGACGCCCGCAACCGCTCCCGGTCCGCGTCGTCCGCGCCCACCAGGATGCGCTTCATCTGCGGGACGACGGCCGCCCAGTTGGCCAGCGCGGTGAGCAGGAAGAGCAGGTCGGAGGCCGGGATGGCGTCGGTGACGACGCCCCGTTCCTGGCCGTCCCGCATCGCGGCGACCTTGCGGGCGTAGTGCTCCTGGCGTTCGGGCTCGTCGGGCAGTTCGGTGGTGCCGTACTCCAGGCCCTCCCAGAAGAGCAGGCGCAGCAGTTCGGGGTGGGCGGCGTGGTAGTCCATCAGGCGGTCGATCCAGGCCTCGATGTCGTCCGGGTCGACGGGGACCGAGATCGCGAGGTCGAGCATCTTCTTCTCCAGGACGTGGGTGAAGAGCTCCGCCTTGTTGCCGAAGTAGGCGTAGATCAGCTGTTTGTTGGCCTTGGCCTCGGCGGCGATGCGGTCGATGCGGGCGCCGGCGATGCCGTGTCGGGCGAACTCGGCGACGGCCGCGTCGAAAATGCGGGCCTTGGTGGCTTCGGGGTCCCTGACTGCCATGGATAGAGGGTAGCCGGAGAGGTAACCAACTGTTTGGTTGACGGGGAATGAGTGGTGCGCGCAGACTGTTGGGCGGTAGGTAGGTCAACCAACTGGTTAGTTGCTAGAGCAGGCTCGAGCAACTGGTTAGTTGCTAGAGCAGGCTCGAAGCGCCCGAATCGAAGCAACTGAAGCATCCGCCCCGCAGATCTGACCGGCAGATCCGACCCGCAGATCCGACTCGAACATCCGACTCGAAGGAATCCTCCGCCGATGCCGTCAGCAACCTCGGCGACCACCGCCGACCAGGCGCCCCCGACCACCCCCACGAAGCAGCCGACGCCCGCCGCCCCCACCCTCTTCCTCACCCTCATCGCCGTCTGCAGCGCCGTCACGGCAGCCAACATCTACCTCGCCGCCCCGCTGCTCACCCTCATCGCCCGCGACTTCGGCTCGGCCCCCTCCGCCGTGGCGTGGATCGCCTCGGTCGCGCAGTTCGGGTACGCGATCGGCCTGCTGCTGTTCGCCCCGCTCGGCGACACCGTCAACCGGCGCCGCCTGGTCACCGGCCTCACCCTGCTGACCACGGCCGCGCTGGCCGCCTCCGCCGGCGCGGGCGGCACGGGCACCCTCGCGGTCGCCGTGTTGGTCGCGTCCGCCGCGACCGTCATACCCCAGCTGCTCGTGCCGCTGGTCGCCGAACGCGCCCCCGCCGCACACCGGGCCCGCCATGTCGCCGTCGTGATCTCGGGCCTGTTCGCGGGCATCGTCGCGGCCCGCGTGGTCGGCGGACTCGCCGGGCAGGCCTTCGGCTGGCGGGCGGTGTTCCTGGGGGCGGGCGCCCTGACCCTCGTCCTGGGCCTGACCACGGCGCTGGTCCTGCCGTCGGAGCGGCGCCCCCGCACCGGCCGTCTGTTCTCCGGCATCCCCGCGCTGCCCGGCCTCGTCCGCCGCTCGCCCGACCTGTGGCGCGCGTGCGTACGGCAGGCGGGGATGTTCGGCGCGTGGAGCGCGCTGTGGACGTCGCTGGCGCTGCTGCTGACCGGGCCGTCGTACGGCCTCTCCATCGCCACCGCCGGGCTCTTCGGCCTCTTCGGGCTGGCGGCCAGCGTGGTCGCTCCGCTGGCGGGCGGCCTGGTGGACCGTTTCGGCACCGCGCGGGTCGTACGCTCCGCGTATCTGCTCGCGGCCGTGTCCGTGCCGCTCTTCTGGCTGGGCGGGCAGGTGATGTGGGCGCTCTTCGCGGCCGCGATCGCCGTTCACGCCGCCCTGGTCGCCTCCCACGTCGCCAACCAGACCCTGGCCCTCACCACGACCTCGACCCCGGCCACCGCCAACACCGCGTACGTGGTCGCCGGCTTCGCGGGCGGCGCGATCGCCTCCGCCCTGGCCGGGACCGCGTACAGCCACTGGGGCTGGGCCGGTGTGTGTGCGGTGGCGGGGGTGTGGCTCCTGCTGGGGTGGACGACCACGTCCGTACGGCGGTGAGGGCCACCGCCGTACGGACGTACGGGCCGCTGAGAACGGACGTACGGGCCGCTCAGAGCTTGGTGACGTCCAGCTCCCCCTCCGCGTACTGCCTGCGCAGCACCTTCTTGTCGAACTTGCCGACGCTCGTCTTCGGCACCGACTCGATGACCGTCCAGCGCTCCGGGAGCTGCCACTTGGCGATCCCGCCCTGGTCGGCCAGGAAGGTGCGGAGGGTTTCGAAGTCGGCGGTGGCGCCCTCCTTCAGCACCACGGTGGCCAGCGGGCGTTCGCCCCACTTCTCGTCGGGGACGGCGACCACGGCGGCCTCGGCGACGTCCGGGTGGGACATCAGGGCGTTCTCCAGCTCCACGGAGGAGATCCACTCACCGCCGGACTTGATGACGTCCTTGGCGCGGTCGGTGAGGGTGAGGTAGCCGTCGGGCGAGATCGTGCCGACGTCTCCGGTCTTCAGCCAGCCGTCCTCGCTGAACTTGTCGGCGGGGCGCAGGGCTTCGGCGTCCGGGCCGTTGTAGTAGGCGCCCGCGATCCAGGGGCCGCGGACCTCCAGCTCACCGGCGGACTCGCCGTCCCAGGGGAGGCGCTCGCCGCCGGGACCGGTGAGGCGGGCCTCGACGCTCGCGGGGAAACGGCCCTGCGTGAGACGGTACGCCAACTCCTCCTCCGTACCGACCGCGTGCGCCGGCGGACGGGCGATTGTGCCGAGCGGCGAGGTCTCCGTCATGCCCCAGGCGTGACAGACCCGCATGCCCAGCTTGTCGAACGCCTCCATCAGCGAGGGCGGGCAGGCCGAGCCGCCGATGGTGACCTGAGTGAGGGAGGAGACGTCACGGGGCCGGGCGTTCACCTCGGCGAGCAGGCCCTGCCAGATGGTGGGGACCGCGGCGGCGTGCGTCGGCTTCTCCCGCTCGATCATCTCGGCGAGCGGGGCGGGCTGCAGGAAGCGGTCCGGCATCAGCAGGTTGACGCCGGTCATGAAGGTGGCGTGCGGCAGGCCCCAGGCGTTGACATGGAACTGGGGAACTACCACGAGGGACGTGTCCTCGTCGGTCAGGCCCATCGACTGGGCCATGTTGACCTGCATGGAGTGCAGATAGACCGAACGGTGGCTGTAGACCACGCCCTTGGGGTCGCCCGTGGTGCCGGAGGTGTAGCACATGGCGGCGGCCTGGCGTTCGTCCAGTTCCGGCCAGTCGTACGTGGTCGGCTTGCCGGCGATCAGGTCCTCGTACTCGTGCACCTGTGCGGTGGCGTCAGCGAGGAGGGAGCGGTCACCCGGGCCGGAGACGACGACGTGCTCGACCGTCTTCAGGTGCGGCAGAAGGGGGGCCAGCAGCGGGAGCAGGGAGCCGTTGGCGATCACCACCCGGTCGGCGGCGTGGTTGACGATCCAGGCCAGTTGTTCGGGGGGCAGGCGGAGGTTGAGGGTGTGCAGGACCGCGCCCATGGAGGGAATCGCGAAGTATGCCTCGATGTGCTCGGAGTTGTTCCACATCAGGGTGCCGACCCTGTCGTCGTCCTGGACCCCGAGGTCGTCGCGCAGGGCGTGTGCCAGCTGGGCCGCGCGGGTGCCGATCTCGGCGTAGGAGCGGCGGTGCGGGTCGCCCTCGCCGGTCCAGGTGATCACATGCGACGATCCGTGGATCGTGGACCCGTGGGTCAGGATCCTGGAGATCAACAGCGGTACGTCCTGCATGGTGCTCAGCACGGCGGCCTCCCGGGGCGACATTGCCTACGCGGCGGTAAGGTGTGCGGCTGATTCTGCGCACATACCAAGCGGTATGTCACTAGATCCGGATGATCGATCGCCTCACGTTGCCCGACAGAACGGCTCGGGATCGAACAAAGCGCAGCTCACGTCACCGGACGAGCCCGAGCTCGGGGTCCTCGCGGAGCTTGCCCAGCGCCCGTGACACCGCCGACTTCACCGTGCCGACCGACACGCCGAGCACCTCGGCCGTTTGGGCCTCGCTCAGGTCCTCGTAGTACCTGAGGACGACCATCGCCCGCTGCCGGGCCGGGAGTCTCATGATCGCCCGCCACATCGCGTCGTGCAGCGCCTGCTGCTCGGCCGGGTCGTCGCCGCCGGGCAGCGGCTCCGGCTCGGGCAGCTCGTCGCAGGCGAACTCGTCCACCCGGCGCTTGCGCCACTGCGACGTACGCGTGTTCAGCAGCGCGCGGCGGACATAGCCGTCCAGCGCGCGGTGGTCCTCTATGCGCTCCCAGGCGACATACGTCTTGGTGAGCGCGGTCTGCAGCAGGTCCTCCGCGTCGCACGGGTTCGCGGTGAGCGACCGGGCGGTGCGCAGCAGCACGGGCTGGCGGGCCCGGACGTACGACGCGAAGGACGGGTACGTGAGGGTCTGCGTCCGGGGTACGGCCGCGTTCGAGGCGGTGGTGCAGACGGGTGTGGTCATGGCTCCAAGCTAGGTTCGCGGCCCCCTCGTCCGGATCGCCCGCAGGTCCCGAAGAAGAGTCCCCCTCAGGGTGTAGAGGTGGGGCTGACTGCACCTCCTGGAGGTGGACGAGGGAGGGAGTCCTACTGCGGGTGTGTCCCCTAAGGGGCGCGCAGGGGGCGTGGGGAGGGGCGGTCACCTCGGGGTCGTTGGGCGGCGGTCAGGGGGCTCGCCCTCTCGGCGGTCAGGCGGTCAGGCGGTCAGGGGGTCAGGGGGCGCGTTTCCAGGAGTCACCTCGCGGCGGTCAGGCGGCCAAGCGTCCCTCACGGGGCGTCATCCCCCCGCCGTCAGCACCAGCCCCGACGTCGGCACGCCCGTGCCCGCCGTCACCAGCACCCGCTCCGCGCCGGGCACCTGGTTCACGGACGTGCCGCGCAGCTGTCGTACCGCCTCCGCGATCCCGTTCATGCCGTGCAGGTACGCCTCCCCGAGCTGCCCCCCGTGCGTGTTCAGCGGCAGCCGGTCCTCGGCGACGAAACCGGCCCCCTCGCCGCGCCCGCAGAACCCGTACTCCTCCAGTTGCATGACCACGAAGGGCGTGAAGTGGTCGTACAGGATCCCCACGTCGATGTCGCCCGGACCGCAGCCCGCCGTCCGCCACAGCTGCCGTGCCACCACCGCCGCCTCCGGCAGCCCGGTCAGATCACCGGCGTAGAAGCTCGTCATCTGCTCCTGCCCCCGGCCCGCGCCCTGGGCGGCCGCCGCGATCACGGCCGGGCTGTGCGGCAGGTCCCGGGCGCGTTCGAGCGAGGTGACGACGATGGCCTGGCCGCCGTCCGTCTCCTGGCAGCAGTCCAGCAGCCGCAGCGGCTCGGCGATCCAGCGGGAGGCGGCGTGGTCGGCGAGGGTGATCGGGCGGCCGTGGAAGTACGCCGCCGGGTTGGCCGCGGCGTACCGGCGGGCCGTGACGGCGACCGGCCCGAAGGCCTCCTCGGGAGTCAGGCCGTAGGTGTGCAGATACCGCTGCGCCGCCATCGCCACCCACGACGCGGGCGTCAACAGCCCGAACGGCATCACCCAGCCCAGTGCCACACCCTCCGCCGACGGCTCCCGATGCCGGACGCCGGAACCGAAGCGCCGCCCCGAACGTTCATTGAACGCGCGGTAGCAGACCACCACCTCCGCCGCCCCGGACGCCACCGCCAACGCCGCCTGCTGCACGGTCGCGCACGCCGCGCCGCCGCCGTAGTGGACGCGGGAGAAGAAGGACAGCTCGCCGATGCCGCACGCCCGGGCGACGGTGATCTCCGGGTTGGTGTCCATGGTGAAGGTCACCATGCCGTCCACGTCGTCCGGCGTCAGCCCGGCATCGTCGAGCGCCGCCCGCACGGCCTCGGCGGCCAGGCGCAGTTCGCTGCGCCCGGAGTCCTTGGAGAAGTCGGTGGCGCCGATGCCGGCGATCGCCGCCCTCATGAGGTGCCCCCGGCCGAAGTGCCCCCGGCGGGCAGCCTGAGGGTCACCGTGCCGGTGACATGCCGGCCGATGCCGTTGTCGCCGGTCACCCGGACCACGGCCGTCCCTCCGTCTATCGCCTCGACGCGGCCGGTCAGCACCATGGTGTCGCCGGGGTAGTTGGGCGCGCCGAGCCGGATGGCGACCTTGCGCAGAACGGCGGCGGGGCCGAAGTGGTCGGTGACATAGCGGCCGACCAGGCCGTTGGTGGTCAGGATGTTCATGAAAATGTCCGGGGAGCCCTTCTGCCGGGCGACGTCCGGGTCGTGGTGCACGTCCTGGTAGTCCCGCGAGGCGATCGCCCCGGCCACGATCAGGGTGCGGGTGACCTCGATCTCCAGCACCGGCAGCTCGTCACCCACGTTCACGACAGCCCTCCTCGGAACAGCTCTCCTCGGAACACGGGCAGCACCAACTCGTCGTCGTACCGCCGGAACTCCAGCCGCACCGGCATCCCGATCCGCACCTTGTCGTACGGCACCCCGACCACGTTGCTGACGATCCGCACACCCTCCGCCAGCTCGATCAGGCCGACGGCGTAAGGAGGGTCGAAGGCCGGGAAGGGCGGATCGTGCATGACGACGTACGAATGGACCGTGCCGTCCCCGGCCGCGCGGACGGTGTCCCAGTCCAGACCGCCGCACGCGTCGCAGCCGGGGAGCCAGGGGAAGCGCAGGGTACGGCAGTCGGCGCAGCGCTGGATCAGCAGCTCGTGCCGCTGGACGCCCTCCCAGAAACCGGCGTTGTCACGGTTGACGACAGGGCGGGGGCGGGTGTCGGCCGGGGCCTTCTTCCGGCGGGCGGGAGCGTACTTGAGGATGCGGAAGCGATGGGTACCGGCGAGTTCGCCACCGGCGTGGATGCGGGTGCGGGTGGTGACGAAGTAGCCGGTGCCGAGCTTGGTGGTCTTCCTCGCCGACACCGACTCGATCACCGTGTCGAAGGTGATCTCGTCGCCGGGACGCAGCGGGCGCAGATACTCCTGCTCGCAGTCGGTGGCGACGACCGAGGTGCAGCCGGCCTCGTCGAGGAGGCCGAGGAGTTCGTCGTACGCCGGTGTCCGCGTCGTATGGCCTGCGAGTCCTCCCATCGTCCAGGCCTGGAGCATGGTGGGCGGGGCGATGGCGCCGGGGCCGGTGTACGCCGGGTTGGTGTCGCCGAGGGCCTCGCACCAGTGGCGGATCATGGGCAGGTTGACGGGGTCCTTGCCGGTACCGGCGAGGGTGGCGGGGCGGCCCTCGTAGGCCTTGAGGCGCGCGAAGAGGTCGTCGCCGCCGGTGCGATCCGTGCCGTCCATGGCCGTCGTACCCCCTTCCCGTAGACAGTTTCTGACTGTCCGTCAGATGACCACTGCCTGTCAAGGGCAGCACCCGCCGATGAAAATGCCTGCGCGGCGGCGCCGAAGCACCGCCGCGCGGACTGACCTTGTTCACCCCACTGAGCACACCCCACACGGAAGCCGAGGGGGCCGGCGCCGGTGCACCGGCCCCCTCGGATCACCACCAGGGATAGAAGTTGACGGCGACGTTCCCGTTGCCCTGCTGGAGGGCCGTGTACGCCGAGTCGTCGACCTGAGCGGTGTTGCTCTGGTTCGAGGCGCCGGTGCCGACCGCCTGCTGCTGGGTGGTGGACGAGTTGCCGTTGTTGTCGTCGCCGACACCGCTGCCGATGATGCCCGCGAACGCGTTGGTGACGGAGGCGGTCGATCCGTTGTCCGCGAAGGAGCCGTTGTCCGCCGTCGCAACACCGGCGAAGAGGGCGGCTGCGAGCGGAAGGGCGGAGACTGCGGCGACAACGCGGGCGGTACGGATACTTGCCATGTTTGCTTCCTCCAGTAGCAGATACGCCCGGCCGGACGGCCGTGAGCGTGAAGTACTGCGTGGACCAGGGCAGTTGGCCGACCACCCCGGCGCTGTGAGCACGACGTCGCGTGATCAGAATTGCCCACCGAATCCCCGGCGAACCATCCCGGAAGGCGCGATTCGCCCTCAAGCGTGATGACAAGTCGATAAACCCCTTAGGTCACATCGGCCTCTCACTTCAGGGCGCACGGGACGCCTCGTCCCCAAGCGACACAAGGGATGAAGCGCTCCGCCAACCTTCCGCACAATCCCCGACCCCCCGGCGCGCCGCACGCTCCCCCCTTCCCTTCTTCGAACACTCGTACGAAAATAAATCCATGGCCACCATCGATCGGCAGGCCACGACGCTGGCCCTCGCACACGCCCTGTCAGCCGCCGAGCGCGGCCTGGCCGTCATCCCCCTCTCCCGGACCAAACTCCCGGCCCTCCGCTCCCCCCACCGCGCCGACCCGACGGCCCCCGCCTGCCACGGTGAGTGCGGCCGTTTCGGACACGGGGTGTACGACGCCTCGACCGACCCGCGCCGGATCCGCGAACTCTTCGCCGCCGCCCCCTGGGCCACCGGCTACGGCATCGCCTGCGGCCTGCCCCCACGCCACCTCATCGGCATCGACCTGGACACCAAGTCGGGTACGGACTCCTCGGCCGCCCTGCGCGAACTGGCGCTGCGGCATCTGTTCACGATCCCCGAGACGGTGGTCGTCCTCACCCCCAGCGGCGGCCGCCACCTGTGGCTGACCGGACCGCCGGACGTGGCCGTCCCCAACTCGGCCGGCCGCCTCGCCCCCGGCATCGACATCCGCGGCGCCGGCGGCTACCTCGTCGGCCCCGGCTCCCGCACCGACCACGGGGTCTACGGCACGGCACCGGGCACGGCCCACCTGGCCCCGGCCCCCTGCCCACCGGCCCTGCTGCGCCTGCTGCTCCCCCCGCCGCGCACGCCAACCACACCGAGCGGCAGAACCGGCGGCCACGGCCAAGGCCTCGTCCAGTTCGTCCTCGCGGCACACGAGGGCCAACGCAACACCCGCCTCTTCTGGGCGGCCTGCCGCGCCTACGAGAACGGCCTGGCCCCCGACCTGATCCCCGCCCTGCTCGAAGCGGCCCTCGGGACGGGGCTCAGCGAACGGGAGGCCCGAGCAACCATCGCGTCGGCGGCCCGGCTGACGGGGCACCGGCCGTGAAACGCCCACGATCAGGCCGGTGGGTTCGGGCCGGGCAAGGCACGGCGGCCCCTGCCCGTTTCACGGCACCGGAAGGTCCCGCGCAGATCAGATGGGCACGAGCGCCCCGCCAAGGCCATTGGCAGCTCCGGCAGCCCGTGGGTGATCCCGCCAGGCGCCCCCATGCCGTTCGATCGGGCCCAGGAGTGACAAGCGACGCGTGCCCCTCGCGTGCCCGATCGCCCGGGAACTCACGGGGAACCGCAGTGCTCCGCGGTACTCGGACATGAACAAGCCCCCGACCTCAATCCCAGGTCAGGGGCCGTTCACCTGCGGTGGGTGTGGGATTTGAACCCACGGTGACATCGCTGCCACGACGGTTTTCAAGACCAGCCAGTTTCCCGCGCCTCCATCCCGCGTGACCTGCGCCTATCGCTCCGCACAGCGTGTGTGGTGTCCCAAGTTGGCCGGAGGTTGGCCACAGCGGGCCTCACAGGGCTCACGTGATGCCGTTACTTCCGAGCTGCGGTATCTGCCACGAGTCGGCTTGTGAACCCGGTGTCGCGCAGGCGCTCGTACGCTGCGGCCACCTCATCGGGTATGTGCTGCTCGATCATGAATCCTTGCTGCGGATAGATCATGAGCCGCTGCTGCGCACCGACCAACATGTCGATTACCAGGCGTGCGTCTCCGATCGAGTCGACGTAGTCAGCCAGGGTCATGGGTGTGGACGCGCTGAGCCACTCGACTTCGGGCCACAGTTTGCGGGCGGTCGCGTAGGCCCGTCGTTCCTCGTACGGCTTGCTGACCAGCAGGACGGACGACACGGAGACCCGGTGCTCTTCGAGCAGTGCGCGAGAGAAGCGAATGTTCTCTCCTGTGTTCCGGGCCCGCGGCTCGACGAGGATGGCGTCAGCCGGCACCCCCAGTTCCATCGCCCGCTCGCGGTAGTGCTCAGCCTCTCCTCGCGGCATTCGGTCGCGTGTGGTGCGGCTGGTCGCCCCGGTGAAGACGATCAGCGGCATCATGCCCCGGTGATAGAGATCAGCGGTTGTGTCCGCGACTCCTAGGTCATGACTGCCAAGTCCGATCGCGACAGAGCATGGGCGCGGGTCGTGGCCCATCTGCTGAAAGTCCCAGAGCCGTTGAGCGTCGGCCCATGCCTGTGCTGAGATCACTTGCTCTCGCCCTCCGCATTCGCTGAGTCGGGAACCTTGAAGTCGTACGTCCAGGCGAAGCGTGTCGCCGCGTGAACGCCGATCGCGAATTCCACCACGGTGCCGTCGGCCGTGTACGTCGTCCGGTGCAACTCCACCACCCATTCGCCCGGCGCGAGTTGGAGGAGCTGGGCCTCATCCGCCGTGGGGATGCGCGCGAAAAGCGTTTCCTGCATGTGGTCGATCTCGTATCCGGCGTCGTACAGGACACGGAAGCCACCGCCCCGACCGGCGGGCCCCGGCGTCGGGTCGACGATGCGCGTCCCTTCTACGTGCTCGGGACGGTAGTAGCTGGTCAGCGTGTGCGTCGGCTGTGAACCTTCCTTGACCACCCGCGCACGTGCGTAGACCTCGGCACCCTCCGGCAGACCGTGCGCCTGGGCGACGGCGGCTGACGCCGGGACCCGGCTGACGGTCTGAGTCTGTTCGCTCCGCTTGTACGTGCGTCCGGAAGCCACGCGGTCCGCGATGAACGCAACTTCATCGCCGTCCCGCCACTTCGCCTTGTCGTATCGCGCGATGCCGAGCCGTTTGAGCGGGGCCCGCTCACGGACGACCGTGCCGTGTCCGCGCGACGACGTGACCAGCCCCTCGGCTTCCAACGCCTTGTAGGCCGCATGAACCGTGGACTTCGAGCCTTCGCCCGCTTCCACTAGGTCCCTGATCTGCGGCAACTGGGCACCGGGCGCGTACTCGCCGTTCCTGATCTGTTCGGCCAGTCGGTCCGCAAGCTCCCGCCACTTGGGCGCCATGCAGCACTCCTTTCGACACCGACCAGTGAAACACAGTCCCAGGACTGTTGACAGTCCTGGGACTGTGCGTCATGGTCTTACTGGAACGGCCGCAGTCCTAGGACAGCGGCCCGGAGCGTCCCTATTGGGCTGCTCCTATGCCGCCCGGAGGGCTCCGTGAAACGGGCTCGAAGGAAGCGCAAGCGCCTTGAGAACTTCACACAGGGAACTGCCGGTAACCCGTGGTCCGCCTGCCCGAAGGGGTCGGAAACAAGGCGGAGAAGACCGGCGTGCCCCCTACGGCAACCCGATCGGTTCGAGTCCGATCCGGGGCACTTCGGCCGCTGCTCAGTGGCCGCGCCGCGTGTGACACGCGGCTTTCTCCAACAACGGCACACACCCCCCGGAGGCCCAACTCCGGGGGGTGCTGTTCGGGCCGTTCCACCGCTGAGAGGAACACGACCCAATGAGCCACATCGTCACTGTTCAGGACGCTGTTACCGCGTTCGCCGACTTCATGGAGCCGACGGATGCGGAGCTGGACGCGATCGAGGCCGAGTCTCCGCTGATCCTGGCGGAGGTCGACCTGTTGGACGCGCAGATCAAGACCCTCGACTGCCCCGTGAACGAGGTCGACACCCGCCGCATCCGCAGGGCCCGCAACCGGGTCCTGACCGCGCGGCGGGACCTGGCCAACCGCACGGCTGGCGCGAGCGCGCCCGGCGGTGCGGCGTGAAGGCCCGGACGGTTCTGCCCGCCGTCGCGATGACGGCGGTGTCCATGGTGCTCACCCTCGCCGTGGTGGTGATGTGGCTGGGCACCGCGATGCCGTGGCCCGTCGCTCTGGTCGTCGGTCTCGGCATCGACGGCGGATGGCTGGCCACCCTCGCCTACGAGCGCCGGTTGGCCGCGCAGGGCGACCACAGCCGCCCGGTGACCGCCGTCGGCTGGTCCTTCGGCCTGATCGCTACTGGCGTGCTGGTCGCTCACGCGCTGATGGCCGACCACTCGCGCGGCGCGTGGCTGGCCGTGGCGTGGCTCCCGGTCGCGGCGAAGGCGCTGTGGCTGGTGCATGGTCTGTGGGAGCGCACCGCGCTGACCCCGGTGGCGCTGGACGCCATCGCGGGAATCCAGCAGGAAGCCCGCGACGAAGCGGCCGTAGCCCGTGCCCGATTGCGGGCCGAAGCGGCCACCGAGGAGACCCGGCTGACGGCCGTGACGCAGGCGGGGGCGCGCGTCGCACGCGTCCAGGCCAGGACCGCCGAAACCCTCGCCGATGCGTGGTCGATGCTGGAGACGGCGCGGCGGGGCGAGGACACCGGCAGGGCGCTGACCAGCGTGACGGCCCGCGTCACACCCGACGTCACACCCGCGTGGGAACTGCCCGTGTGGGGGCCCACGGAGCCGGTTGCCGCGCTCCCTGCGGGGGACGGCAACGCCCTCTCGGACGCCGCCCTTGACGCGCTGGTCGACGAGATCCGGCACAGCGAGACGCCCGCCCTGTCCTACCGCGAGATGGCCATCCGCTTCCGCGCGTCCGGCCACTCCGCATCCGAGATGCGCCTGCGCGCCGCATGGAAGCGCGTCGTGGCCCACCCCTCCCGCTCCGCACCGTGACTGTCTGAGGAGTCCACCCATGGGCAAGCCCGACACCCGCAGCATCGACCGCGAGATCACCAAGACGAACCGGAAGCTGGAGGCGGTCCGCCGGGGCGAGACGTGGCCCCTGAACAGCTCCGAGCGGCGCGCCGTGCTCGGGGCGCTCGCCGGGGGTTCGTACCGGGTCCTGCGCGGCAGGAGCACCACCCGGCAGGAGAACCGACTGGAGTCCGTCTCGGAGCAGGCGGTCACGCGGCTGACGGCCGAGATCACCGCGCTGCACATCGAGCGGGCGCGGATCGTGCGCGAGTACGCCGCCGCCAAGGCCGCCAAGAAGGGCGCGTCGCGGTGGTGGTGAACACACCGCCCGCGAGCGGCCGTTGCCCGGCCGCGCACCCGGACGACCCGACCCCATGCGGCGGTGAGGTCGTGGTGACCGTGCTGGACCGCGTCAACGCGGGCGCGGACGGCTGCGAGCACCACGGCGCCCGCCTGCTCGCCTCCCTCGACGGCGCACGCGTCTACGGCCTGCCGCACGCCGCGCCCGGTACGGCCGTCCGCGTGTTCAGGGCGGCCGACGGTATCCGCCCGTTCTGCTGGTACGAGGACGCCCCGCGTACCGAGCCGTCCCAGTTCAGTCACGCGGAGAACCGCGCCCGTCGCGGCGCCTGAACCACCGCCCCGCCCCCGCCCGCCCTAGTTGCAGGCGGGGTCTCCCTCAACTTCCCGCCCCGCATGGGGCAGTCAGGAGTGCTCCCGTCATGGGTGACACCGTCGTCCACCTGCACAAGAACACCGACCCGTCCACCGAACCCGCCGCCGTGACCACGCTGACCGTGGTCCCCGACCCCGCACCGCCCGCCCCCGTCCCGCTGTGGGTGCGCTCCGGACGCGCGGTGAAGACTGCGCTCACGCACGAGCGGACCCGCACCGCCGCGCGAGCCGCCGCCCGCCACAGCCTCTACACCTTCAACGGCGGGCGGATCGTGGCCCGCCGGACCTGGGACGGCCGAACCGGCTCCCGCTACGAGCGGATGATCCGGGCTGCGGAAGCCGCGGGGAACCTCGAAGCGGCCGAAGAGTGGGAGGAGCGGTTGCAGCGCTTCCGCGCCGCCCGCCACCACCGCCGCATGGACCTGCTCCACTCCCCGGTGGAGGCCGCCAAGGGCGTGGCCGTCGGCACCGGGATGGGCGTCGGTGTCCTGGTCGCCCTGGGAGTGGTGATGGCCCTCAACACGGGGCAGGTCGGGGACGTCATCACGCCCCTGTCGGCGACGTTCGACTTCATCGCCCTGCTCATCCGGATCGTGCAGGTCGTCTGGGGTCCCGCGCTCACGATCGGCCCGTTCCTTGCCCTGCTCGCCCTGTGGTCGGTCGGCCGCAAGCAGCAGGCCGCGCCGAACTGGGCACTGCCCGCCAACGTCCGCAACGGTGAGGGTGAGCCGATCACGCCGTCCATCGTGGTCAAGGCCCTGCGCGACCTCGGAGTCCCCGCCCTGGCGCGAGCCATCAAGGAGATGGGCGACGCCGGCGCGTCCATGCTCGGACCGATCACCATCGCTGGATGCGGTGTCGAGGTCGACGTGACCCTTCCCTCCGGAGTGTCCACCAACGAGGTGCAGAACAAGCGCCGCAAGCTTGCCGAGAACCTGACCCGGCACGAACACGAGGTGTTCATCACCATCCCGACCGCCGCGCGGACGGTGCGGCTGTGGATCGCGGACTCCGGCGCGCTGGACGAGCCGATCGGCCCGTCCCCGCTGGTCACCGACGACACGATGACCGCCGACTACGCCAAGGGCAAGGCCCCATGGGGTCAGGACCTGCGCGGGGACGCTGCCGCGCTGAGCCTGTACCAGCGCCACCTGCTCATCACGGGCCTGTCGAACCAGGGCAAGACCGTTGCCCTGCGTTCCCTGGCTCTGTGGCTGTCGCTGGACAAGTCGGTGCAGTTCCTCATGGGTGACCTCAAGGGTGTGGGCGACTGGGCCATGTTCGACGGGCTCGCCACGACTCTGATCCAGGGTCCGACGGATGAGCACGTGATCCAGGTGACCGAGATGGTTGAGGGCGCGGTGGACGAGATGAACCTCCGTATCCAGGCGCCGCCCGGCACCGTGTTCCCGCCGCTGATCGTGCTGGTCGACGAAGCACAGGTGGCGTTCATGTGCCCGGCCAAGGACGCGGACAAGCGCCCCTACGGCGGTTCCAAGGCCAACTCCCGGTACTTCATGGCCGTCCGGAAGATCCACAACCAGGGGCGGGCCGTGAACGTGCTGATGTGGCAGGGCACCCAGGACCCGACCAACGAGAACCTGCCCAAGCTGGTCCGCGAGGGCGCCCACACCCGCGCATCCCTCGCCCTGGGCACCGAGTCGCAGGCCCGCATGGCCCTGGGAGACAAGGCCGTCGACGGCGGGGCGGCCCCGAACCTGCTGCGTCCAGGCCTGGACCGGGGAACCCTGGTCGTCGCCTCCGACGGCATCACCATCCCGGCCGGACAGTCGTCCATCACGGTGCGCACGCACTACATCGACGACGACGCCGCCGAAGCCATCACCGACCGGGCCAAGGCCCTGCGCGACGGCGTGACCACCCTGCACGCCATCGAGCGGGGCGAGGAACACGATCCGCTCGCCGACATCGCCGCCGTCGTCGGCGACGCGCCCCGCGTGCGGACCAAGGACGTGCTGGCGCGGCTCGCCACACGGAATGCGGACGCCTACGGCGGCTGGTCGTTCATCGACCTCAAGCGCGTCCTGGACGACGCCGGCGCGGAGCCGTACAAGTCCGACGGCGTGATGGTCGTCGCCCGCGACCGCGTCGCCCGCGCCCTCGCCAACCGCAACACCGAGGGTTCCGCTTCCGCCCACGGATGACAGGGAGCCGACCCCCGACGGGTCAGGGAGGCAGGGAGAACTCCCTGAACACCTCCCTGACCCGCCTCCCTCGCCCTGACCTGCGTAAATGATCGTTCAGGGAGTCAGGGAGGCGCGCAGGTCAGACTCCTGAAACACCCCTCAACACCGCACCCCGAAGGGGGTGTCTTCGCCTCCCTGACTACGCGCCGGAAGGGATTCCGCATGTACCCCGACAACACCAGCCACGCCCCCGTACCGGGGGCCGTGGAGGTCCACCAGCCGACCCCGATACAGCCGCCCGTCGTCGTCCAGACGGCGTCGCTCATCCCGGTGCAGCCCGGCGCCGTCCCGGCCGTGGCGAGCGTCGTCCTCCCGGACGGCCGCGTCGTCATCGGCTACGCCATGAACCCCATGCAGCCCGAACCGGTCACGGCCAAGCCGGTCGTCTCCCGCGCGGCCGTGAACGTCGCCCTCGGGGGCGTCGGCTTCCTCGCCGTATGCGGCGGACTGCTGCTGCTCACCACGTTCATCACCGCCCTGACCGCGCTCATCACCCAGCTCATCACCCTCGCCGCCGTCATCTTCGGCGGATGGATCGCCGTCCAGGTCTTCAGCGCCAACCGCCACAGCGCCCCCGGGACCACGGTCAACATCCGCAAGGCCGTCTTCAAGCGCAACCACTTCAACGGCTGACAGGGAGCCCCCGAGTGTTCGAGATCCGCGTCATCTGCGACCCCGCCGACACCTACCGCGTCACCACCGCCCTGACCACCACCTTCGCCACCGGGGACGTGCGCCGGTACCCGACCCGCGACGCCAAGCGCACCCGCCTCTACCTCACCGCCGACCACCGCCCCACCCCGGAGAACTGGCCCACCCCCGAGCAGGCGTACGCGAGCGCCCCGAGCATCAACAGCGAGATCGGATGGACGGCCCGCTTCCTCGCCGACGCCGAGTGCTACAGCGAGTTGGACCGGGAGTTCTACCTGCGCAAGGCGGCCCTGCTGGACCGCATCGCCCTGCTCGACAAGCCCGGCCACGCGGACGGCGACGCCACCGAGACCGCGTACGCGGCGGCCGTGTTCCTGCTCGACATGGACCAGCCCGGCCTCATCTGCGACCCGCGCGCCTACGTCCGCCAGCAGTACGCCCTCACGCTCACCGACCACCAGTAGCTACGCCAAGGGCGGCCCCCACATCTCGCCAAAGACCCGGGGCCGCCCCTGCCAACCAGCGCCCTTCAAGGAACTGGAGACATCCAGCATGACCCATGACCACCGGTCCGCGCTGCTGCGCGCGGCACTGGACGCCGCCGAACGCGGCTGGCCCGTCATCCCGCTGCGCCCGCGCAGCAAGGTCCCCGCCCTGCACGGTGAACGCCGTTGCCCCGGTACCGGCGAGTGCGCCGACGGGCACCGCACGTTCGAGCAACGCGCCACCACCGACCCCGCCCGCATCGAACGGTGCTGGGCAACGGGCCCGTTCAACGTCGGCATCGCCACCGGCCCCGCCGGGCTGCTGGTCGTCGACCTCGACACGCTCAAGCCCACAGACGAAAAGGACGCGCCTGACGGCGCGGCCAACTTCCAAGCGCTCTGCGAGCGCTCCGGCCACACCGTCCCCACCACCCGCCGGATCCGGACCCCCAGCGGCGGCCAGCACCTGTACTTCACCGCCCCCACCGGAGTCCGGTTCACCAACACAACCGGCACCCTCACACCCAAGGTCGACACCCGCGCATGGGGCGGACAGGTCGTCGCCCCCGGCAGCACGACGCCACACGGCCCGTACACGGTCCTGGACGACGCGCCGGTTACAAACCTGCCCGAATGGCTCCAAAAGGCCCTGACTGCCCCTCACAGGCCCGCCACGGCCCCGATCCTGCCCACAGCGCCCCGTGACACCAGCCGGTACGCCGCCGTGGCCCTGGAACGCGAAGTCGCGGCAGTCGCAGCCACCCGAGAGGGCGGGCGACAGGCCCAACTCCTGCGCGCGGTCCGGGCGGTGGGCCGGTTCGTGGCCTGGGGCGACCTCGACCGCGCCACCGTGGAAGCGGCCTTTACCTGCGGGGGCGAGTCGGCGGGACTGCCGCCGGCCGAGTGCCGCGCCACCATCCGCAAGGCCCTGGACTACTCCATCCGCACCGCCTGGCCCCGGGAGACGGCATGACCGCCCCCCGCCCTCGCCCCCCAGGTAAAGGCACCACACCCACCCCTGACCGGCCGCATCCCGCCGACCCGCCCGCGCCGTCGGCGGCCGTGGGCGAGCCGACAGGCGCCGCCCGTAAGGGCGTCCGAACTGCTCTTCGCCCTGACCCGCAGACCGGAGACGGCCGCCACCCGATCGCGTGGCTGCACATCGTCGCCCCGCGCGGCGCCGCACCGACCGCCACCTCCCGGTGCGCGTGCGGGCGCGACCGCAGCGCCGTCGGCCGTGCCCGCGTCCTGGCTCTGATCGCCAGCCACGCCGCCCACCGCGAGACCTGCCCGCTGCGCAACCCCCAGGAAGGGAGGCACGCGGCATGAGCGACCGCCCCGCCCCCGATGCCGAGGAACTTCCCCCGCCGTCCCACCCCATGGCCGTCGCCCGCCGTCTGCTGCCCGACTGGCAGACCGAGGACGGACAGCTCACGTACCGCCGTTGGCGCGCGTCCTGGATGCGCTGGAACGGCACCTGCTGGCGCGAGATCGATGAGGCTCAGGTACGCAAGGCCATGTACGAGCGCCTTGAGCACGCCGTCTACCAGGCACCGGTCAAGGACGGCGAGACCGAGGAACGCGACTGGGCCCCCACCAAGCAGAAGATCAGCAACCTCCTGGACGCCCTGGGATCCATCGCCCTGCTGCCGACCGACACCGACGCGCCCGCGTGGCTCGACGAGAGCGGCGCCAGCGCGAGCGAGCAGGACGGCGGGCCGATCGTCGCGTGTGAGAACGGCCTGCTCAGGATCCGCGACCGGGAGCTTCTGCCGCACACCCCCGGCTTCTTCAACATCGTGTCCGTCCCCTTCGCCTACGACGCCGCCGCCACGGCGCCGACCTGGGAGCGCTTCCTGTCCGAGGTCTGGCCCGACGACGCCGACTCCATCACCGCTCTACAGGAGTGGTTCGGCTACGTCCTCTCGGGCCGCACCGACCTACAGAAGATCCTGCTCATGGTCGGCCCCTCCCGTTCGGGCAAGGGCACCATCGCGCGGGTGCTGAAAGCGCTGGTCGGCAAAGAGAACCTTGCCGGGCCGACCCTGGCCGGACTGGGCTCGAACTTCGGGCTGTCCACGCTGATCGGCAAATCGCTCGCGGTCATCTCCGACGCCCGCCTGTCCGGCAACGACAACAGTCAGGTGGTCGAGCGGCTGCTGACCGTCTCGGGCGAAGACACCATCGACGTCGACCGTAAGTACCGCGCCGTGTGGACCGGCAAGCTGCCCTCCCGGCTGATGATCCTGTCCAACGAACTGCCGCACTTCGGCGACTCCTCCGGTGTCATCGCCAACCGGTTCGTCCTGCTCAACACGCGCCTGTCGTGGCTGGGCAAGGAAGACCCCACCCTGACCGACCGCCTCATCGCGGAGATGCCCGGCATCTTCAACTGGGCGCTGGACGGGCTCGCCCGCCTCCAGCGCACCGGCCGGATCACCGAACCGAAGTCCAGCCGCGACGCGGTCACCACCATGCGCGACACCGCGTCCCCCACTAGCGCGTTCGTCCGCGAACGCTGCACCACCGGACCCACGTGCAGCGTGCCCGTGGAAACCCTATGGGCCGTCTGGCGGGACTGGGCCGAGGACAACGGCGTCCGCCCCGGCACGAAGCAAGTGTTCGGCCGCAACCTGCTCTCCGTCGTCCCCCAGCTCAACCGCACCCGCCCCCGCGACGCCTACAACCGGCAGGTGGCCACCTACGCCGGAATCACGTTGAAGCCCTCCGAACCACATTTGCCTGAGTCGTGACTCACCGCGACTCAAGCCCCCGCCAACCCGCTCTGAGTCGCGATGAGTCGCGACTCAGAGCAATGTCACTCCAACTCTCTCCTGGTCCGATCCGCCTTCTCCGAGGAGTGTCATGGCCCGCCCCGAGAAGCTGAAGCTCTCCGAAGTGCTCACCGAGATCAAGATGAGCCGCGCCGCCTTCTACCGGATGCGCGCCCGCGGCAAGGCCCCCAAGCTCATCAAGCTCCCCAACGGACAGATCCGCTGCCGCCGCAGCGACCTGGACGCGTGGTGGGCGGAACACGAGACCGCAGCCTGATCCGACCACCCGAAGGGGGCCCCGCAGCTCAGCGGGGCCCCCTTCGCCATGAAGGAGAGCGATGCACAGCTACAACGTGCGTGTATGGAGCATCCGCAAACGCCCCAGCAAGGCCGCCCCGTTCCAACTCCGATGGCAGGTGGACGGCAAAGAAAATCAGGAGAAGTTCGCCACCAAGACGCTTGCCGACGCCCGCCGCGCGGAGCTGCTGACCGCTACCCGCAAGGGCGAGCCGTTCGACACCGAAACCGGCCTCCCCGTATCGGAGGTACGCGAGCGGAACCGCACGAGTTGGTACGCCCATGCCCGCGCGCACGCCGCGCGAAAGTGGCCGACTGCCGCAGCAAAACACCGTGCGAGCATCGCAGAGAGCCTGACCATCGCCACGATGGCTCTGTGCCCGGATGGGAAGGGACGCCCGGCGGACGATCTCTTGCGCCGTGCGCTCTACCAGTGGGGATTCAACGCGGGACGCCACGACCAGGACCCGCCGGAAGCGGAGGCCAAGGCATTGGCCTGGGTGGCACGTAACGCGCCGGCCGTCGTCGACCTGGACAGCGCGAAGCGCGTACGCATGGTGCTGGAAGCCCTGGCCAAGCGGCAGGACGGCAAGGCAGCAGCGGCGAACACGTTCCGGCGTCGCCGAGCGGTGCTGAGCAACTGCCTTCGTCTCGCCGTGGAACAGGAGCTCTTGCCCGGCAACCCCCTACACCGCGTGCACTGGGAGACCCCCAAGGCAGTGGAGGAGCTGGACGTTCGCAGCGTCGCCACACCAGCACAGGCGCGGGCCCTGCTGGACGCGGTCCGTGCGCAGGGGCCGCGCGGCGCCCACCTGGTCGCGTTCTTCGCATGCATCTACTACGCCGCTCTCCGACCGGAAGAGGTATCCATGCTGAGCGCTGATCAGTGCGAGCTCCCCGCGGAAGGCTGGGGACGGCTCATGCTCGCCGGCGCCCGTCCGCAGGTGGGGTCCGCCTGGACCGACGACGGCAAGCCGTACGAGGAGAGGCAGCTCAAGCACCGTGCCCGCCGTGCGGTCCGACCGGTGCCCATCCCGCCGGTATTGGTCGCCATCCTGCGCGCCCACCTCGAAGCCTGCGGGACCACGACCGAGGGGCGGCTGTTCAGCGCCGTACGAGGCGGGCCCGTCCGGTCGCAGGAGTACGGCGCGGTGTGGAAGGAGGCCCGCAGGAAGGCGCTCACCGCCGCGCAGGTCGCCTCTCCGCTGGCCGCGATCCCGTACGACCTGCGGCACGCCTGTGTGTCGTTCTGGCTTCGCTCCGGGGTGAGCCTTGCCGAGACCGCCCGGCGCGCGGGTCAGAGCGTCGCGGTGCTCCAGCGCTACTACGCCAAGGTGCTGGACGGCGAGGAAGCGAGGATGAACGCGCTGATCGAGCAGGGGTTGGCGGAGCAGGAAGGCGGGTCCGAAGAGCCGTAGATCCTGGCCGCAGGTTGGCCGCACGCGCTGGTCAAAGGTGGGAAACCGGCGAGTCAGGGTGAGACAAGGTCACGCCGAAGGGGTGCCCCTCCGGAGAGTGGCACCCCTTCTGACCTGCAACGCTCTGACCTGCTGCGGTGGGTGTGGGATTTGAACCCACGGTGACATCGCTGCCACGACGGTTTTCAAGACCGTTCCCTTAGGCCGCTCGGGCAACCCACCTTCGCTCCGGCCACCTGGCGCGGAGCGGGTACAGCGTACCGGCCCCGTGCGTCAGCCGTGCGAGCGTCGGGATTCCCGGACGGCGCGGGCACGGGTGACCGCGGCCGTGAACCGGTCAGCTGTCGCCCACCCGGGAGCCGAGGGTGACCTCGACCGTGTTGGTCTTGCCGTCGCGTTCGTAGGTGATCGTGACCCTGTCGCCGGGCTTGTGGGTCCAGATCTCGCCGATCAGGGTCGGGCCGCTGTCGATCACCGTGTCGTCGAGCTTGGTGATGACGTCGCCGGGCTTCAGGCCGGCCTTGTCGGCGGGGCCGCCCGCCTCGACCGGATCCGTGCCGCCCGCGCCCCTGTCGGTGATCTTCGCGCCGTCGCTGGTGTCCTCCAGGGAGACGGACGCGCCGATCTTCGCGTACACCGGCTTACCGGTCTTGATCAGCTCCTGGGCGACGTACTTCGCCTGGTTGATCGGGATGGCGAAGCCCAGGCCGATGGAGCCGGACTGGCCGGTGCCGAAGCCGCCGTTGCTGCTGGACTGGATCGCGGAGTTGATGCCGATGACATTGCCCTTGGCGTCCAGCAGCGGGCCGCCGGAGTTGCCGGGGTTGATGGAGGCGTCGGTCTGCAGGGCGCTCATGTACGACGCCTGGCTGCCGGTGCCGTCGCTGGAGGCCACCGGGCGGTTCTTGGCGCTGATGATGCCGGTCGTGACCGTGTCCGAGAGGCCGAAGGGGGCGCCGATCGCGATCGTGGCGTCGCCCACGGCCACCTTGTCGGAGTCGCCGAGGGGGAGCGGCTTCAGGCCGGACGGGGCGTTCTTGAGCTTGATCACCGCCACGTCGTAACCCTGCGCGTTGCCGACGACCTGGGCGTCGTACTTCTTGCCGTTCGGGAACGTGGCCGTCAGCTGGCCACCGTCGACCGCGTCCGCCACCACGTGGTTGTTGGTGACGATGTGGCCTTCGGTGTCGAAGACGAAGCCCGTGCCCGTGCCGCCCTCGCCGCTGCTGCTCTCGGCCTCGATCGTGACCGTGCTCGGCAGCGCCTTGGCGGTCACCGCGGCGACCGTACCGGGATCGCGCTTGAAGTCGCCGCCACCGTCGGGGGCGGAGACGGTGGTGGAGCTGGAGTCGTCGTTCCTGGCCAGCGTGTAGCCGAGACCGCCGCCCAGGCCGCCCGCGACCAGCGCGGCCACCAGGACCGCCGCGAGCAGACCACCGCGCCGGCCGCCGGGCTTCGGCGCGGGCTGCGCGTACGAGGTTCCCCAGCCGGAGCCGTCACCCGCCCCGCCGGTGCCCTGCTCGGGGTACGCGTGCGTGGGCGGCGGCGGGGGCGGCCAGCCGCCCTCGGGAGCGGTGTTCGGGGAGCCGCCCTGCGGGGTCGCCGACGCGTACGCCGGTACGCCGGGGGCGTGCGGCGGCTGCTCCGGTGCGCCGGGGGTGCCCGGAGGCGTCACCGGCATCGGTGTCGTCGGCGCGTCGGCCTCGGGGGCGTGGGTGGGCGCGGGTGCGGGCTGCCGCGGGGAGGCTGCGGGGGTGTCCACCGGCACAGGAGGTGCGGACGGGGCCGGGGGTACCGCAGTGCCCTCGTTCTCGGTGCTCACAGCTTTTCTCCTCGGTCCACTGCTGTTCGGTCAGGCGGCGATGCGCGGCGATGCGCTGGGCCTGTGCTCGCTTGTGAATTTTGTATGCCGTCAGCTTTTCCCACAGGACGTCAGGGCACCATAAGCGGTCGCTGTGGGAGTCCGACTCACCTTTATATGGGACCAGTCGGACAAAAGGTACGCATTCCCACCGCACCCGAACCGCCTCCGCCCCACGGCTACCCCGTCCCGGTGGCACCATGACGCGGTGACCCACGCACGACAGCACCGGATCCAGGTCGTAGCCCACCGCGGCGCCTCGGAGGACGCCCCCGAGCACACCCTGGCCGCGTACCGGAAAGCGATCGAGGACGGGGCGGACGCCCTGGAGTGCGATGTCCGGCTGACCGCCGACGGGCATCTCGTGTGCGTCCACGACCGCCGCATCAACCGTACGTCCAACGGTCGCGGCGCGGTCTCCGCGCTGGAGCTGGCCGATCTCGCCACCCTGGACTTCGGCTCCTGGAAGTACCGCGGGTCACTGCACCACCGGGACGAGGAGCCCGACTGGGTGCACCGCCCGGAGGACCCGGCGGAGACCTCCGTACTCACCCTGGAGCGGCTGCTCGCCCTCGTCGCGGACGCCGGGCGGCGGGTGGAGCTGGCGATCGAGACCAAGCACCCCACGCGATGGGCCGGGCAGGTGGAGGAGCGGCTGCTGACGCTCCTGAAGCGGTTCGGGCTGGACGCCCCGGCGACCCCCGAGGAGTCCGCGGTGCGCGTCATGAGTTTCTCGGCGCGCTCCCTGCAACGGATCCGGGCGGCCTCGCCGACGCTGCCGACGGTCTATCTGATGCAGTTCGTCTCGCCCCGGCTGCGTGACGGACGGCTGCCCGCGGGTGTCCGGATCGCGGGCCCCTCGATCCGCATCGTGCGCAATCACCCGACGTACATCGAGCGGCTGAAGCGGGCCGGGCACCAGGTGCACGTGTGGACCGTGAACGAGCCCGCGGACGTCGATCTCTGCGTTGGCCTGGGCGTTGACGCCATCATCACCAACCGCCCGCGCGCGGTGCTGGACCAGCTGGGTCGCTGACCCATGAAACCAACCTTGACCTGCGGGCGCGCCTGCACCATCCTCCGGTCTCGGCCACACCGTCGAAATCCAGCCAGGTACTGACCGGCCCATTACGGGGAGTGCTCCGGCGCGTTCGGTCCGTGTTCGATCGTTGCGAATGCGTCGCCGGACATGGATTGGCCGGTTTCCGGTACAGGCCAATGGGGCATCCACACCGTGGCGTGGGGCGAAGGAGGTCTCGGGGGTGGCGTTGGTGGTGGCACAGGAGGTGCCCACGTCGTCGAGCATGGCCGTACCCCATGGCCCTGCGGGCGTGGGGAAGGCGCGGCACCGGATGCGCGATCAGTTGCGCAGCGGTGGCGTGGCGGAAGCGGTCATCGACGATGCCGTACTGATCCTTTCCGAACTTTTGAGCAATGCGTGCAAACACGGCCGACCACTGGGCGACGCCCTGGCCGGGGACGGTGACGTCAGGGCCGCGTGGCGCGTGGACCCGGGCGGCAGGCTGGTCGTGGAGGTGACGGACGGCGGCGGACCGACCCGTCCGGCCCCGTCGACCCCCTCGGTCACCGCACACGGCGGCCGCGGGCTGAACATCATCACGGCACTGGCCGACGACTGGGGCGTACGGGACGACGCCCAGGGCGAGGTCACGGTCTGGGTCGTGGTCCACGACGGCGTGCACGATCCCGCTGCGGGGCACCGGCGCGACGACTTCGCTACGCGTGTCACGGCCCCGCCGGTCTCGGCCATACCCGAGCTGGACTTCGCCGACGCGTTCGACGACCTGGACTGAGACCGCGGCGGACGGCTTGGGCCGACGCCGGGTGGCTCAAGAGCTACGCCCCCAGGCACCACGCCGACGTCTTCTCCGCCCACGTTGTCCACAACGCTTCTCCGTCTACGTTTTCCACAACGCTTTCTCCGTCTACGTTCTCCACAACGCTTCTCCCCCCACGTCGTACACAACGCCCCCGTCATCCACAGGGTCCCGTTCCCCCCGCGCGCAAGCGGCTAGGCTCCCGCCGTACAGGACGAGCCGTAACCGGGAGACACCCACCATGGCCAAGAAGCGACCCCAGACGAAGGCCACGCGCCCGCAGCTCACGGATGGAGAGATCCCGGTGGTCGGCGCCCGTGAGCCCTGCCCCTGCGGCAGCGGACGCCGTTACAAGGCGTGCCACGGCCGAGCCGCCGCACAGGCCGCGACCGAGCTGGTGCACCGCCCGTTCGAAGGGCTGCCCGGCGAGTGCGACTGGGTCGCCCTGCGCGAGCTGGTCCCGGCGGCCACCGCAGAGCTGACCCTGAAGGACGGTCTCCCCGAGGGCGTCCCCTCGGTCACCCTCGCCACGGTGCTGCCGATGGCCTGGCCCGCCCTGCGCCGCGACGACGGCTCGGTCCTGCTCGGCCTGCAGAACGACACCGCCTCCGGCGACATCAGCCGCGACCTCGCCGACACGCTGCTGCGGGCGCTCCAGGCGCAGCCCGGCACCCCGGTGAAGGGCCGCCGCGCCCCCGCCGACGGGCCCCGCCTGCAGGACCTGCTCGACCCCAAGGCCCCGTTCGAGCCCGTCGTGCACCCCGGCTTCGAGTTCTGGGTGCCGGACCCGGAGAACGCCACGCCGGACGTGACCGCCTCCCTGGAGCGGGCCAACGCCGCCGCCATCCCCACGGTCAAGCTGCAGGGCGTCGACGCGGCGTACTGGTGCCAGACCCCGGAGAAGAACCACCTGCGCTGGGTCATGCCACACCCGGAGGAGCAGCTTCTGGACGCCCTCGCGCGCCTGCACGCGGCCGGCCGGTCCCACCTCGGCGAGGGCACCCGGCTCGTCGGCTCCTTCCGGGCGCACGGTCTGACCGTGCCGGTGTGGGACCTGCCGAGCGGGGTCACCGCCGATGACATCGAGAAGCCGGCGGCCGAGTTCGCCGAGCGGCTCGCCGCCGCGCTGGCCACGGACGCACCGCTCACCGCGGACGAGCGCCGCGCGCGTGGCGGCCTGACCAACCGACAGGTGACCCTCAGCTGACGCCAAGGGCGACTCACCAGCTGACTGGTCGGTCAGCCGAACGGCTCACCTGATCGGGTGAGCCGTCATAACTCCCGCTGCCAACAAGCCAGTCGGTGTCCGAATAACCGAGGAAAACAGGAGATCGAATTTGCGAACCGCCGATCTCTTGTTACCGTTCCAGTAGCCCGGTTGCTGGTGCATCCCCCGTCGCCAGCAACCGGGTCTTTCCATGTGCGGAGACCTCACGCAACGCCGCCGTTGATCAACTGCCCGTAGGCGCCCAGGAGTTGCTCCCCGAACGCAGCAGCGACGAGCCCTGTCCGCCGCGGGCCGCGAATTCCGCGACCGCCGAGTACGCCGTCGGCTCGCCCCGCGTCCGTTCCCGAGGCGTCTCGCAACTGGCCCGCTCGTCCTCGGCGCCCACCGGGCACCGCATCTGCACCGTCCGTCCGCCCGGCCCCATCAGGCTCAGTACGGCGTCCAGGGCTTCGCCGGTCGGGTTGCGGTAGTAGGTGCGCGCCCAGGACTCCTCGCCCTGCGTGAGCACACAGGTCTGTGCCTCGATGCCGTCGGGGGAGGTGACCTCGGGTCCGCAGCGGGTGGCAGTGGCCAGGCCGAGGCCGAGCAGGGAGGGGGAGCGGGCGGGGTCGGACGCGGCGGCCTCCTCGCCGGGAGCCTCGCCGTCACCGCGAGACACCTCGGCGTCAGCACGAGACCCCTCGGTGACCGGCACCTTGGCATCCCCGCGCCCCGACACCCGTACGGCCCCGGACTCATGGTCGTCGCCCACGGGTCCCGCGGACGCCATGGCCAGCGGCAGCGCGATCGCGCACGTCACGACCGCCCCGAGGGCGAGCAGGCGGAGATTCATGAGGGGACGATAACGACCGGAACGGGGCGCCCGGTCCCGCGCGCGCCCGACACCCTCAGAACTCGGGCGCGCTCACACCCGTACGAGTGAGGGCGTCGACCACGGCGTCCACCACGGCCTCCACATCGGGCACCCACGGAGCGGCCGAGCCGGGCAGCGGCGCGCGCTCCCAGCGGATCTGCCCCTGACCGGTCTCGGACGGCGGCAGCGCGAGATAGCCGCCCTCGCTGTGGAAGCGCAGGGAGCCGGGGACGAAGTCCTTGGCGTAGAGCAGTTCGCCCAGTTGTTCCATGGAGTACGGCCGGACGAGCACGGCCCAGCGGGTGCGGGAGGCGAGGACCGGGCCGAGACGCATCCCGGTGCGGTCCAGCGCGGCCAGGGCACGCGCGGCCGCGGGGGCCGGCAGGCTGACCGCGCAGGGTGCCTTGCCGCCGGTGGCCAGGATGATCGGCGCCGTGGGCCGGTTGGTCCACCACCAGCGCACCATGCGCTCGTCGGTGGTGGCCGCGAGCAGTCCGGGGTCGAAGGAGTGCGCGCCGGGCACCGTGCATTCCGGGTCCGGGCAGCCGCAGCGGGCCCGGCCCTGCGGGTCCGCCGTGACACCCGGGAGTACGGGCCATTTCCATTCCGTCGCGAAGGTCAGGGCCGCGCTGATCACCTCAGGCCTCCCGTCGTTCCGCCTGGACAGGAGCCTGCGTCGCCTTCCGAGGATCTCGCGCATGAGCGCTCGTTCCTTTCCGTTGCACGCCTGGCAACACCGTGGTCCACATCACACCATGTGTCGATCACTTCACTGTGCGTACCTGTTGGCGCATCACACCCCGGCTATCGAGCACGGGGAGCCCCTATGGGCCGAGCGTTGGCTGCGTCCGCGTCCATACTGCGTCCATCAAAAGCATGGGCGTGGCGTGGGGTGGCGAAGTGTGGCGTTTGCCGTCCCGCGTATTTCTCTTCGCCGCCGTCACGGGAGGATGGGGCTCGGTCGTCGGTGGCTAAGACGCCCGGCTCCGTCACCAGGTTCCGGGTGCCCCCCAACCACCCCTGGCCTTCACCGAGTACGTACCCATCACGACCGCTGTGACGCTCCGTCGAGCAGGCCCAGTCGACCGCAATAGGGCATTACCTCAAGCAGTTTTCAGCCAACTTCCGCTTTCCGCAAGAGATCCCGGGAGATCCGGTCCCGGAACCACGACAGAACCACGGACACCAGGAATCCCAGCAGGACAATGCTGGACATCTCCTCACGACTGCGTGTAGATGTGGAGACACTGCTAGCGGCGCAAAATGACATGGGGGTTTGCGATGCTTTTGAGCAAAACGCGCCGGTCGGAAAGCCGGACGCCATGAACGCCCCGCACCCTCCGAAAGTGGCTGGAATCGATTCAACGGTTCCGGCACCCGCACACACTGTCGCGCCCTCCTCCCCGACCGCCTCCGCCGTCACCACCGGCCCCGGCGCCCTGCTCCAGGACCGGCTCGCCGGCTGGGTCTCCGACCTCACCACGCTGCACGAACTCACCGAACGCCTGGCCCGTACGGGCACCCTGGCCGACGCGCTCCAGGAACTGCTGCGCGCCGGAGCGGCCCTGGTGGGCGCCCGGCGCGGTCTCGTCGTACTGGAACCGGCCGACGGCCTCGGCCCGCGCAGCACCATCGGTCTGGGCCTCGCCCCGGCGGATCTCGGACACATCGAGACCGTGCCGCGCGGTTCGATGCCGTACGGCGATCTGCTCGACGCCCCGGTCGGGCCGCCGGGCGGCGTCCGCGACATCGTCCGGCCCGATCTGTTCGCCGAGGACGGCCTCGACCCCCGCCACCGCGAGGTGGCCCGCCGCCTCGGCTACGCCGCCAGCTACGCCCTCCCCCTGTCCACCGACGCCGCGGGCCGCCTCGGCGCCGCCGTGTGGCTCTACGACGAACCCGCCGAGCCGGTCGAACGGCAGCGGCACCTCGTCGGCCTGTACGCCCGTTACGCCGGCGAGCACCTCGCCCGGCTGCTCGAAGTCGAGCGCACGCGCGCGTGCATGGCGACCATCTCCGAGGAACTGCTCCCCTCCCGGCTCCCCCGCGTCTCCGGCGTCCAGCTCGCCTCCCGGCACCGCACCGGCCCACGCGGCGGCGGCGACTGGTACGACGCGCTGCCCCTGCCGGACGCGGCCCTCGGTCTCGCCGTCGGGTCCGTCACCGGGTCGGGGCCCAGCGCGGTCGCCGCGATGGGACGGCTGCGGGCGTCCTTGCGCGCGTACGCCGTGATGGAGGGCGAGGACCCGGTCGCCGTCCTGTCCGACCTGGAGCTGTTGCTCCGGCTGACCGAGCCCGCCCGTTCGGCCACCGCCCTGTTCGCCTACATCGAGCCCGCACTGCACAAGATCACGCTGGCGGGGGCCGGGCACAGTCCGCCGCTGCTGATCGGGGAGCGGCGCACGGAGTTCGTGGAGACGTCGGTCTCGGCGCCGCTCGGGATGCTCGCCTGCTGGGAGGCGCCCAGCGTGGAGGTGCAGGCGGAGCGCGGAGAGACGGTTCTGCTGTACACCGACGGGCTGCTCCAGCGCACCGGCGACCCCGTGGACCGCGCGTTCGCCCGGCTGCACGCGGCGGCGGCCGGGTTGCCGCGGGCCAAGCGCCGGGATCCGGACGCGCTCGTCGACCACGTCCTGCGGACCGTGCTGCCGGACGGGCTGGACTCGGCGGACAACGAGGAGGACGTGGTGCTGCTGGCGGCGCGGTTCGAGTGACGCGCGCCTCCCGGGAGAGTTCGGTAACAGGTCCTTCGGCCCTGGGCCCCCTTTCGTGCGACCGTACGATGGAGGAGGTCCAGTGCCGTATCAAGGAGGATGACCGTGGCCGAAGAGCTCCCGGAGACCCCGGTGGAGGCTTCTGAGGAAGAGCCCGTCAAGCAGCGCAAGAACGGCCTGTACCCGGGCGTGTCCGACGAGCTGGCCGAGAACATGAAGTCCGGCTGGGCCGACACCGAGCTGCGCGACCTGGGGCCGATCCCCCAGGCCGCCGAGACCGCCGCCCGCCGCGCCGCGCTCTCCGCGCGCTTCCCGGGCGAGCGCCTGGTCGTCCCCGCGGGCAACCTGAAGACCCGCTCGAACGACACGGAGTACCCCTTCCGCGCGTCGGTGGAGTACGCGTACCTCACGGGCAACCAGACCGAGGACGGCGTCCTGGTCATGGAGCCGGTCGCCGGCGGTCACCAGTCGACGATCTACCTGCTGCCGCGTTCCAACCGCGAGAACGGCGAGTTCTGGCTGAACGGCCAGGGCGAGCTGTGGGTCGGCCGCCGGCACTCGCTCACCGAGGCGGAGCAGCTGTACGGCATCCCCGCGTCGGACGTCCGCGAGCTGGCCGACACGCTGCGCGAGGCGACCGGCCCGGTGCGGGTCGTACGCGGGTACGACGCCGGCATCGAGGCCGCGCTGACGGACAAGGTCACCGCCGAGCGGGACGAGGAGCTGCGGGTCTTCCTGTCCGAGGCGCGGCTGGTCAAGGACGAGTTCGAGATCGGCGAGCTGCAGAAGGCCGTCGACTCGACCGTACGGGGCTTCGAGGACGTGGTGAAGGTCCTCGACAAGGCCGAGGCGACGAGTGAGCGCTACATCGAGGGCACGTTCTTCCTCCGTGCGCGGGTCGAGGGCAACGACGTGGGCTACGGCTCCATCTGCGCGGCCGGGCCGCACGCCTGCACGCTGCACTGGGTGCGCAACGACGGGCCCGTGCGGTCGGGTGATCTGCTGCTGCTGGACGCGGGCGTGGAGACGCACACGTACTACACCGCGGACGTGACCCGGACGCTGCCGATCAACGGGCGGTTCAGCGAGATCCAGCGGAAGATCTACGACGCGGTGTACGAGGCCCAGGAGGCCGGGATCGCGGCGGTGAAGCCGGGGGCGAAGTACCGGGACTTCCATGACGCTGCGCAGCGGGTGCTCGCCGAGAAGCTGGTCGAGTGGGGGCTCGTCGAGGGGCCGGTCGAGCGGGTGCTGGAGTTGGGGCTGCAGCGGCGGTGGACGCTGCACGGGACCGGGCACATGCTCGGCATGGACGTGCACGACTGTGCGGCGGCGCGGACCGAGACGTACGTCGACGGTGTGCTGGAGCCGGGGATGTGTCTGACCGTTGAGCCCGGGTTGTACTTCCAGGCCGATGATCTGACCGTGCCGGAGGAGTACCGGGGGATCGGCGTCCGGATCGAGGACGACATCCTCGTGACCGAGGGCGGGAACCGGAACCTGTCGGCGGGGCTTCCTCGGCAGGCGGACGAGATCGAGGAGTGGATGGCCTCGCTGAAGGGCTGACCAGGTCACCCCCTGATTGCCCGCCCCTGAGCCTGCACCACCGGCACTAGACGGCCATCAGAGGGGCGTCCTCCCGCCACTTGAGGATCTTGTCGAAGCTCACCACGGCCCCGTCCCGGCCGGGGTTGTTGCCGATGTGGACGTGGTCGGCCAGTTCCTCGATGAGGCACAGGCCGCGGCCGTGTTCGGCGTCGGCGCGGGCGGGCAGGGGGCGCGGGTGGGGGCGGGTGAAGCCCGGGCCGGAGTCGGTGACTTCGATGCGGCACTTCTCGCCGTCGAGATAGGCGGTGACCCGGTACGCCCCCGAGGAGCGGCCCTGCGCGGTGTCCCCGCCGTGCTCCACGGCGTTCGCGCAGGCCTCGGTGAGGGCGACGGAGAGGTCGTAGGAGACGTCGGGGTCGACGCCCGCCGTCTCCATCGTGCCGAGCAGCAGGCGCCGGGCGAGCGGCACGCTCGCGGCCTCGCGCCGCAGATGGAGTGACCACCAGATGCTCATGCTCCAGCCTCCTGGCCGCGGCTCGACATACCGTTACGTATTACCGCGCGTACGCGTGCGTAAGCGCGGATTCAACGTGATGCCGCCCATATGGGGGATGCGCTGAGGGTGGCCGACGGTGTATGTGGGACCTGAGTGTTCCAGACGGGTGACCGGCGGTAGCAGGCGTGCCGGGCAGACCGGTACAGAAGGGGACCTTCCGGATCGTACGGAATCTTGCGGACCTGCCGTATGGCCGCGATAAGCCCAGTGCGATGATGAGCCCGCCATGTCTGCCCCCCACCCGCGCACAGCGCGCTCCGGAGCCGGGCTCCGGATACTGCGGGCCGCGGTCTTCGCCGCGGTCTGCGTCGTGCTGTCCGGAGCCGGACACGCCATCGCCTCCTGCGCCACGGTTCCGCTGTGGACGCTGGGCGCGGGGTTCCTGGGCATGCTCGCGGTCGCGGCGCCGCTCGCCGGGCGGGAGCGCTCACTGCCGGGGATCGCGGCGCTGCTGGCGGTCGGGCAGACCGTGTTGCACACGCTGTTCGGGCTGGGGCAGCACGGTACGGCGGCGACCGATGCCGCACACAGCGACGCCGCGCTGGTCGCGCAGGCCGCGCGGCTGGTGTGCGGGACCACGGCGGCGGCGCTCAGTCCGGCGCAGGCCCAGCGGATCCTCGTCGAGGCCCGGCTGTATCAGGGTGGCGGCGGCGAATCGGGCGCGCACGCCGGGCAGCACCCGGCGGACGCCGTGTCCGCCACCGCCGGCTCCTCCGCCGCGCTGCTGCCGTCCCTGCCCATGCTGCTCGTTCACGTCCTCGCGGCGGTCGTCGCGGGCTGGCTCCTGCGCCGCGGGGACCTCGCCCTGCTGCGGATCGCCGAGCTCTCGGCGCATTCGGTCGCGGAGGGGGCGCCCGTACGATCCCTGCGCGCGGCGTTCGCGCTGGCGCGCGCCCTGCGTGCCGGGCTCCCGGGGGCGCCGGACGCCCGCCCGCGCTTCCGACGCGCTCTCGCCCGCACGGCCCCCGAGCCTCGTACCACCGCACTCCAGCACACCGTGATCCGGCGCGGACCGCCTGCCGCCGTACTCGTTCTCGCCGCCTGACGCGACGCGCGCCGCCACTTCCTTCCGTGGGCCGCCGCCGTCGCGCGGCACGCGCGCGCGTACGGCTCGATTTCCGCGGGGCCCGCAACGGGCACCTCCACGCGCGCGTACCCCTCTTGACCAACGGAATCTCACTCGAAGTGGAGTGCTCATCGCCATGAAGGCTTCCCGTCTCGCCGGCGCCGCCGCCGTCGCCGTCTCGGCCGTCGTCGTCCTGTCCACCCCCTGCTTCGCGCACGTCACCGTGCAGCCGGAGGGCACGGCCGCCAAGGGCGGCTACGCGGTCGTCGACTTCAAGGTCCCCAACGAGCGCGACAACGCCTCGACCACCAAGCTGGAGATCAGCTTCCCGACCGAGCACCCGCTGTCCTCGGTGATGCCGGAGCCGGTGCCGGGCTGGGAGGCCAAGGTCACCAAGTCGACGCTGGACAAGCCGATCGAGTCGCACGGCCGGCAGATCACCGAGGCGGTCACCAAGGTCACCTGGACCGCCGACGGCAAGGGCATCCAGCCGGGCTTCTTCCAGAAGTTCCCGGTCTCCGTGGGCGCCCTGCCCGAGGACGCCGACGAACTCGTCTTCAAGGCGATCCAGACGTACTCCAACGACGAGGTCGTGCGCTGGATCGAGGTGCCGCAGGAGGGCCAGGAGGAGCCGGACAACCCGGCGCCCGTGCTGGAGCTGTCCGCCGCCGAGGACGGCCACCACGGCTCGTCCGGGTCCAAGGCCTCCGACGACGCCTCCGCCGCCGCCGCGAACACCACCACCACCGAGGCCGCCGAGCCGGCCGACAGCACCGACACCACCGCCCGAGTCCTCGGCGTCGTCGGCATCGTCGTCGGCGCGGCCGGTGTGGCGTACGGCGTCCTGGCCGGCCGTCGGCGCGACACCACCGCCTGACACCTCCCCCTCCGACGGTGTGCGCCGGGGCGCACGGCACGTGTCCTACGACCCGTAAGGCATCGCCGCACGACCCGTAGGGCATCGCTGCACGCCCCCGGCGCGCGCCGGAGATCTCACATCTGGGACATTTTTCTATGCGCAAGAAGACGTTCGCGGCGGCCGCGCTGCTCGCCGCCGCCAGCCTGACCCTGTCCGCCTGCGGCGGCGGTGGTGACGACGCCGGTTCGCCCGTCTCCGTGGTCTCGGAGGAAGCGGGCTCCGACAAGGCGGCCACCGTCCTCGACCAGCCGTTCGAGAAGCCGGATCTGGTGCTGACGGACACGAAGGGCGAGAAGTACGACCTCCGCAAGGAGACCGCGGGCAGGCCGACGCTGATCTACTTCGGCTACACCAACTGCCCCGACGTGTGCCCGCTGACGATGAACAACATCGCCGTCGCCAAGACGAAGCTGCCCAAGGCGGAGCAGGACGAGCTGCGGATCGTGTTCGTCACCACCGACCCGGACCGGGACACCCCGGCCGCGCTCGGCAAGTGGCTCAAGGGCATCGATCCCCAAGTCATCGGCCTGACCGGCGACTTCGACACCATCCAGGCCGCCGCCCGCACGCTCGGCATCACCATCGAGCCGCCGCACAAGGAGAAGGGCAAGATCGTCTCCACGCACGGCACCCAGGTCGTCGCCTTCTCACCGAAGACCGACGCGGGGTACGTCCTCTACGGCGAGGACGCCACCGTCGACGACTACATCAAGGACCTCCCCAAGCTCGTCAAGGGGGAGAAGCCGTGAGGCGTACGGCGGTGACGGCGGCCCTGCTGACGGGGGCGCTGGCGCTCTCGGGGTGCGGTTCGGACTCGGCGGCGGACTCCAAGGCGGACGCGAAGGCGGAACTTTCCGTCAGCGCCGCCTATATGCCGCAGCCCGTCTCGGACTCCATGGCGGCGGGCTTTCTGACCATCGCCAACAAGGGCGGTACGGCGGACGAGTTGACGTCCGTGACCAGCGACATCGGCGAGGTGACCGTGCACGAGACGGTCGACTCGGCGATGCAGGAGGTCAAGGAGCTCCCGGTGCCCGCACACGGAGAACTCGTACTGAAGAGCGGCGGAAGCCATCTGATGTTCGAGAAGCTGAAGCGCAAGCCGAAGCAGGGCGAGACGGTCTCCGTCGAACTGCACTTCGCCCAGTCCGACCCCGTCACGGTGAAGATGCCGGTGAAGTCCGCCACGTACACCCCGGGTTCCGGGCACTGAGGGAGGGACCACCTTGACACCGACCATCGCTCCCCGCGTCCGGAGCCTGGTGCTGCTGCTCCTGGCCGCCGCCGGGCTGCTCCTCGGCGGCGCCGGGCCCGCCTCCGCGCATGCCGCGCTCACCGGCAGCGACCCCCAGCAGGGGGCGGTGGTCGACAAGGCCCCCGCGCAGGTCTCACTCACCTTCTCCGAGGCCGTCTCGCTCTCCGACGACTCGCTCCAGGTGCTCGACCCCAAGGGCAAGCGGGCCGACACCGGCGGGGCGAGCAACGTCAGCGGGACGACGTACGCCGTGAAACTGCACTCGGGCCTGCCCGACGGCACGTACACGGTGGCCTATCAGGTGGTGTCCGCCGACAGCCATCCCGTCTCCGGCGCCTACACCTTCTCCATCGGCGCGCCCTCCTCGACCTCCGTCTCGCTGACGGAACAGACGGCCGGGGGCGGGGTCGTCGGGTGGCTGTACGGATTCGGGCGGTATGTATCGTACGCCGGGTTCATTGTGCTGGCGGGCGGGGCCGCCTTCGTCCTGGCGTGCTGGCCGCGCGGCTCGGGCGTTCGGGCGGTGCAGCGGCTCGTCGTCTCCGGGTGGGTGGCGCTCACGGCGGCGACGCTGGGGCTGCTGTTGCTGCGCGGCTCGTACACGCGGTCCGGGGCGCTCGGCGATGTCTTCGACCTCGACCTGCTCGGGCAGGTGCTGCAGACCAAGACGGGAGCGGCGCTGATCTCGCGGTTGCTGCTGCTCGCGGCGGCGGCGCTGTTCATCGCCGTGCTCTTCGGGGCGTACGACAAGCGGGACGACGAGGAGAAGCGTGATCTGACGTTCGGGCTGGCGGTCGGCGGGGGTGTCGTGGCCGCGGGGATCGCCGCGACCTGGGCGATGGCCGAGCACGCGTCCACCGGATTGCAGCCGGGGATCGCGATGCCGGTCGACGTGGTGCATCTGCTGGCGGTGGCGGCCTGGCTCGGTGGGCTGAGCGCGCTGCTCGTGTCGCTGTACTGGGCACCGGCGGAGACTCCGCTGCAGGCGAGTGCGGTACGGCGGTTCTCGCAGGTCGCCTTCGGCAGTGTGATCGCGCTCGTCCTGACCGGCCTCTACCAGTCGTGGCGGCAGGTCGGCTCCTGGTCGGCGCTCACCGGGACGCGGTACGGCCAGCTGCTGCTGCTCAAGGTGGGGCTGGTGGTGCTGCTGGTCGGCGTCGCGTGGATTTCGCGGCGGTGGACCGGGCGGTTGGCGGACGCCGTGGTCGCCGGTGGGGCGGGGAAGCGTAGGGAGCGGGAGAGCGCCAAGGCCGGGACGCGGTCGGGGGCCGGGGGCTCCAAGGGGGCAGGGGCGGGTTCCGGGGGCTCCAAGGGAGCTGCGGCTGGTTCCGGGGCCTCCAAGGGAGCTGCGGCTGGTTCCGGGGGCTCCAAGGGAGCTGCGGCTGGTTCCGGGGGCTCCAGAGGTTCCGGGGATTCCAAGGGCGCCGGGGCCGGTTCCGGGGATTCCAAGCGGGCCGCCCAGCTCGCCCGGCAGCGGGCCGCCGTGGACGTGGCCCGGCAGAAGCGGGAACGGGACGCCGATCCGAACCGTTACGGGCTGCGCCGCTCGGTGCTGGCCGAGGCGGGCGTCGCGGTGGTCCTGCTCGCGGTGACGACCGCGCTGACGTCCACCGAGCCGGGGCGCACCGTGGAGGAGGCCGAGGCGGCCGCCGCGTCCTCGTCGTCCGCCGCGTCCTCGGCCGCCGGGGTGGTCACCCTGGACATGGCCTTCGACACGGGCGGCACGGACGGCAAGGGCGTCGTACGGGTCGACATCGACCCCGCGCGCGTGGGCGGCAACGACATGCATGTCTACGTACAGCGCCCCAATGGGCGTGCCTTCGACATCCCCGAGGTGAAGGTCGCCTTCACCCTGGAGTCCAAGAACCTCGGGCCCCTGCCCGTCACCCCCGACCACATCACCACCGGACACTGGTCTGCGAGCGGAGTGCAGATCCCCATGGCGGGCGAATGGAAGATCGCCGTGACCGTGCGGACCTCCGACATCGACCAGGTGACCGTCTCCAAGAACGCGCAGATCGGCTGAACATCACCATGGCTGAGCACAGGGCCGACCACACGGCTGAACCGTCCATTCCGGAGGCTCGCACCGCCGGGACGTCTGAGACGCCTCCAATGGGGGGCGTTTCAGAGGACACCCTCCCCAGGGAGGGCCTCTCGCGGCGGGCGCTGCTCGGTACCGCCGGTGCCACCGGGCTGGTCCTGGGTGCGGCGGGCGGTGCCGTCGGGTACGCCGCCGCGCCCGCGCAGGCGACGCCGCTCACCTCGCTGGGCGCCGACCAGGTGATGTTTCACGGGAAACATCAGCCCGGGATCACCTCGCCGATGCAGGCGCGCGGCCACCTCGTCGCCTTCGACCTGGCCGCGGGCGCGGGCCGCAAGGAGGCGGCCGCGCTGCTGCGCCGCTGGTCGGAGACGGCCCGGCGGCTGATGGCGGGCGAGCCCGCGAGGGACGGCGACACGGATGTGGCGCGGGACGCCGGGCCGTCGTCACTGACGATCACCTTCGGGTTCGGGCACAGCTTCTTCGGCCGCACGGGCCTGGAGAAGCAGCGCCCGGTCGCCCTCGATCCGCTGCCCGCCTTCTCCTCCGACCAGCTCGACAAGGCGCGCAGCGACGGCGACCTGTGGGTGCAGATCGGCGCGAACGACGCCCTGGTCGCCTTTCACGCCCTGCGCGCGATCCAGAAGGACGCGGGCAGCGCGGCCCGGGTCCGCTGGCAGATGAACGGCTTCAACCGGTCGCCGGGGGCCACGGCCCACCCCATGACGGCTCGCAACCTGATGGGCCAGATCGACGGCACGCGGAATCCGAAGCCGACGGAGCCCGACTTCGACCGGCGGATCTTCGTGCCGGAGTCCGGTGCGGCCGACCCGGCGTGGATGGCGGGCGGCTCCTACGCCGTCGTACGCCGCATCCGCATGCTTCTCGACGACTGGGAGCAGCTCTCGCTCACGGAGCAGGAGGACGTCATCGGGCGGCGCAAGTCCGACGGGGCGCCGCTGTCGGGCGGGACCGAGACGACCGAGATGGACCTGGAGAAGACGGACGCCGAGGGCAACCTGGTCGTCCCGATCAACGCGCACGCCCGGATCAGCCGACCCGACCAGAACGGGGGTGCGGCGATGCTGCGGCGCCCGTTCTCGTACCACGACGGCTTCGCCGGGGACGGGGTGCCGGACGCGGGGCTGCTGTTCATCTGCTGGCAGGCGGATCCGCTGCGGGGGTTCGTCACCGTGCAGCGGAAGCTGGACCGGGGGGACGCGCTGTCGCGGTTCATCCGGCATGAGGCGAGCGGGCTGTTCGCCGTGCCGGGTGGGGCGGCGGACGGCACATATGTGGGGCAGGCGTTGCTGGAGGGGTGACTGGTGCTTCGGGCGCACTCCTTGGGCCCGGAGGCCCATTAGGGTGAGGACATGCCAGCGAGCTATGCGTATCTCGGTCCCGAGGGCACCTTCACCGAAGTCGCTCTGCGTACGCTGCCGGAGGCGGCGACCCGCGAGCTGATCCCGTACGTGTCCGTGCAGTCCGCGCTCGACGCGGTGCGCGCGGGTGAGGCCGAGGCCGCGTTCGTGCCGATCGAGAACTCCGTCGAGGGCGGCATCACGACGACCCTCGACGAGCTGGTCGCGGGCGAGCCGCTGATGATCTACCGCGAGGTGCTGCTGTCGATCACCTTCGCGCTGCTGGTCAGGCCGGGCACCCAGCTCTCGGACATCAAGACGGTCTCCGCGCATCCGGCGGCCCAGCCGCAGGTGCGCAACTGGCTGAAGAAGCACCTCCCGGACGCGATCTGGGAGTCGGCCGCCTCGAACGCCGATGCCGCACGCCTGGTCCAGGAGGGTCAGTACGACGCCGCCTTCGCGGGCGAGTTCGCGGCCGCCCGGTACGGCCTGGTGGCCCTGGAGACCGGGATCCACGACGCGGAGAACGCGCAGACCCGGTTCGTGCTGGTCGGCCGGCCCGCCCGGCCCGCCGCGCCGAGCGGGGCGGACAAGACGTCCGTGGTGCTGTGGCAGCGCGACGACCACCCCGGCGGCCTGCGCGACCTGCTGGGCGAGTTCGCCACCCGGGGCATCAACCTGATGCTGCTCCAGTCCCGGCCCACCGGCGCCGGTATCGGCAACTACTGCTTCTGCGTCGACGCCGAGGGCCACATCTCCGACCGCCGGGTCGCCGAGGCGCTGATGGGGCTCAAGCGGATCTGCCTGCAGGTGCGCTTCCTCGGCTCGTACCCCCGCGCGGACGTGAAGCCGGCGGATGTGCAGCCTCCGCTGCCCGGGACGTCGGACGACGAGTTCACGTCGGCGGCGGACTGGGTGGCTCGGTGCCAGGACGGCCGGTTCTAGCCAGTCTGGCCAGTCAGGTTCCAACCAGTCACCGGTCAGTCCTACCTGCTTATTTTCGTTATCCACAGGCGTTATCCACAGGTCCGCTTCTCGACCTGGGGACAAGTCGACAGTGAACCATGACACTGTCGACAAATCGCCCTACAGGGCCTCGCGACGTCCACCAGCGCGCAGGTCACCCTTCGTCCACTCTTTTCCTTCGGGCAACCCTCTGGAGCGATGCATTTCCACTCGAAAGCGGGCGTAAGGGAGGTTTGCCCTGGGAATCCAAAGATCCATCGACACCCTCCGGATTGATCAATTCCGAATCCACAGATCTTCCGCACACCCTGTGGATAACTTTTCGGGAGGTGTGCACCCCTGTGGACAACCGAGACCCCAAGTCCCGCCCCACACAAGGAAATCCAGTCAACCGGCCACCCCTCGACTTACCCGATCAAGGGATCGGGAAGATCTTTATTGACGAGGGTGCACAACAGCCGACGATTACTGCATAACGGAATGTAAGCCGCAGCTCGGAATAGTGAGTCGTGGGCCGTCGCCCCGCACCGGTAGCCTTGAGCGCGTGATTGACCTTCGCCTGCTCCGTGAGGACCCCGACCGTGTGCGCGCCTCCCAGCGCGCCCGTGGAGAGGACGTCGCGCTCGTCGACGCTCTCCTGTCTGCCGACGAGCGGCGCAGGTCGTCCGGCGTCCGCTTCGACGAGCTGCGCGCCGAGCAGAAGGGGCTCGGCAAGCTGATCCCCAAGGCCACCGGGGACGAGAAGGCCGAGCTGCTGAAGAAGGCAAGCCAGCTCGCCGCCGACGTCAAGGCGGCCGACGCGGAGCGCGACGCGGCCGACGCCGAGACCCAGGAGCTGCTCCTCAAGCTCGGCAACCTCGTCCACCCGGACGTGCCCGTGGGCGGCGAGGAGGACTTCGTCACCCTGGAGACGCACGGCACGATCCGCGACTTCACCGCCGAGGGCTTCGAGCCCAAGGATCACCTGGAGCTCGGCCAGCTGCTCGGCGCGATCGACGTCGAGCGCGGCGCGAAGGTCTCCGGCTCGCGCTTCTACTTCCTCACCGGGGTGGGCGCACTGCTGGAGCTGGCCCTGGTGAACGCCGCGATGGCGCAGGCCACGGCGGCCGGCTTCACGCCGATGCTGACGCCGGCGCTGGTCCGCCCGCAGGCCATGGGCGGTACGGGCTTCCTCGGCCAGGCCTCCCAGGACGTCTACCGCCTCGACAGCGACGACCTGTACCTGGTCGGCACCTCCGAGGTGGCGCTCGCCGGCTACCACATGGACGAGATCCTCGACGCCGACCGCCTCCCCCTGCGCTACGCGGGCTTCTCGCCCTGCTTCCGCCGCGAAGCGGGCTCGCACGGCAAGGACACCCGGGGCATCTTCCGCGTGCACCAGTTCGACAAGGTCGAGATGTTCTCGTACGTCGCTCCCGAGGACTCGCAGGCCGAGCACCAGCGCCTGCTGGAGTGGGAGAAGCAGTGGCTGACCTCGCTGGAGCTGCCGTACCGGGTCATCGACGTCGCCTCGGGTGACCTGGGCGCCTCGGCCTCCCGCAAGTTCGACTGCGAGGCGTGGATCCCGACGCAGGGCAAGTACCGCGAGCTGACCTCGACCTCGGACTGCACCGAGTTCCAGTCCCGCCGCCTGTCGATCCGCGTCCGTGAGGGGAAGACCGTACGGCCGCTGGCGACGCTGAACGGCACCCTGTGCGCCGTACCGCGCACGATCGTCGCGATCCTCGAGAACCACCAGCAGGCCGACGGCTCCGTGCGTGTGCCCGAGGTGCTGCGTCCGTATCTGGGCGGCCGGGAGGTCCTGGAGCCGGTGGCCAAGTGAGCGATACGGCTCCTGCCACCGGGTTCCCCTACCGGCTGATCGCCACCGACCTCGACGGCACCCTGCTGCGCTCCGACGAGTCGGTCTCGCGACGCACCCGGGATGCGCTCGCCAAGGCCACCGCGGCGGGCGCCGCGCACATCGTCGTCACCGGGCGCGCGGTCCCGTGGACCCGGCACATCCTCGACGACCTCGGCTACACCGGCCTCGCCGTCTGCGGCCAGGGCGCACAGGTGTACGACGCCGGTGAGCACCGCCTGCTGACGTCGGTGACCCTGGACCGGCAGCTGGCGGGGGTGGCCCTGGCCAAGATCGAGGCGGAGGTCGGCCCGCTGTATCTGGCGGCGAGCCGCGACGGCCTGGACGGCGAGGTGCTGGTCGGGCCGGGCTATGCGCTCCAGGGCGGGCTCCCCGCGACGCCCTTCACGGAGGTCTCCGACCTGTGGTCGGCGCCGCTGAACAAGATCTACATCCAGCACCCGACCCTGACCGACGACGAACTCGTGGAGGTGGCCCAGCGGGCCGCAGGCGGTTTCGTCACCGTCACCATGGCGGGCCAGGGCATCGTCGAACTCCTCCCGCTCGGCCTGTCCAAGGCGACGGGGCTGTCGCTGGCGGCCCGGCGGCTGGGTGTGAAGGCCGCGGACACCATCGCCTTCGGCGACATGCCCAACGACATCCCGATGTTCGCCTGGGCGGCCCGGGGCGTGGCGATGGCCAACGCCCACGAGGAACTGCGGGCGGTGGCGGACGAGGTGACCGCGTCCAACGAGGAGGACGGGATCGCGGTGGTGGTGGAGCGGTTGCTGGGCTGACCCAGCGGTTACCTACCCCCTGAAGTCGACCCAGTTGCAGTGACAACGTTGCGCGGAGGATGCACGGATCGAACGTGCGCGGGCTTTCCAGGCCCGACCACGGTTTAGCAAACCGGTGCCTTACCACTCGGCCAATCCTCCGGGTGGGCGGCCCACGCGAGAGCGACATCGCGTGCTCGAAGCGGCCGCCCCGGGCAGCTCCCCGTGCGGGGCGGGCTCGACGGAGCGGTAGCGACTACTCCGGAGTCCGCCGCGGGCTGCCCTGACGGGAGCTGGACGTACTGCCGTGCATGGACATCGTCCGGCTCCTCTCCCAGACCGTGGCGCCGAACTCACCGTCCGGCGATGTGGACACAACCACTATGTAGTCACGGTGAGTTGGGCGCCACCGATTAAAGGGCCGGGCAAGGCCGCGTACGTCCGCTACCGGCGGCGCCACTTGCGGCGGCGCGCCTTGCTGAAGAACCATCCCGCCGGCGGCTCGTCGGAGCGCCACGGCTGTGGCTCGGGCTCCTCACGGCGCCAGCGGGCGGTCAGCATGCGGGCTCTGGCGGACGGTTCCGACGATTCGGCCGCGCGTATGAAGTCGTCGTCCAGGACGAGGTCGTCGTCCCAGGCGTCGTCCCCGGACTGTCCGCGCTCCTCGTGCCCCGACGTACCGCCTGCCATCCCCAGTCCTCCAGTTCGTGCAGTGCATCCCCTTCGTCCAGTGTGCCTGGACAGAGGTGAAGCCCCCGTCAGGTCCGGGCCCCGTCAGGGGCCCGACCCTTTACTCCTCGCCTGCCAGCGTCAGCGACCGCAACTTCTGCCCGGCGTACCAGGTGGCCAGCACGGTGACCACGACCAGCAGCACCGTCGCCGTCGGCAGCCCGACGTCCGAGGTCACCAGCTCACTGTCCCCGACCCGCTGGGCGACCGCCAGCGACCACTGCTGGACGCTGAGCGTGCGCGCCCCGGACACCAGGGAGCCGAACAGGGCCTCCCAGACCAGCGCGTAGACCAGGCCGAACACCACCGCGTGCCGGGACACCGTGCCGAGCAGCAGGAAGAGCGCGGCGTAGGCGATGGAGGCGACCAGCGCGGCCACCGTGTAGGCGACGGCGATCTGCTGGCTGTTGCCGTTCAGGATGAACCCGGCGATCAGCGTGGGCACCGCCGAGAACACCATGGTCACCGCGATCGCCACGATCAGCTTGGTGAAGATGATCGTCGGCCGCTTCACCGGCTTGGACAGCAGATACACCACCGAGCCGTCGTCGATCTCCGGGCCGATCGCGCCCGTGCCCGCGATGACGCCGATGATCGGCACCATCGTGGCCAGCGCGAGCCCGCCCAGCAGGTCGGCCGCCGTCTGGTCGTCGGCCCCGGCGAGGCCGCGTACGACCACGGAGATCGCGATGAGCAGCAGCGGCAGCGCGCCGAGGATGAGGGCCCGGCGCCGGCCGAGCAGGGCCCGGTAGGTGAGCCGGGCGACTGTGGGGTCGTACATCTTTGGCCTCCTACGCCGCGACCAGATACGAGAACACGGACTCGAGGGACTCGTCGGACGGCGAGACCGTCAGCAGACGGATGCCGTGGTCCCGGGCCACCCGCGGCAGCAGGGCGGTGAAGCGGCCGAAGTCGACGGCCTGGACGCGCAGCGCGCCCTCGGTGAGGTCGACTTCGATGCCGGATGTCGACGGGTCGGCGATCAGCGCGGCCGCGAGGGCGCGATCGTCGCTGGAACGCACCAGGTAGCGGTGCGGCCGGTCGGTCATCAGGCGGCGGATCTTGCGGAAGTCACCGCTGGCCGCGTGCCGTCCGGCGACCACGACCTCGATGTGCCAGGCGAGTTGCTCGACCTCTTCGAGGATGTGGGAGGAGAACAGCACCGTGCGGCCCTCGTCGCCCATCCGCCGCAGCAGGTCCATCAGCTGCATGCGCTGGCGCGGGTCCATTCCGTTGAACGGCTCGTCCAGCAGGAGCAGCGAGGGGTCGTGGACCAGCGCGCTCGCCATCTTCACGCGCTGTCGCATGCCCTTGGAGTACGTGGCGATCTTGCGGTCCTGCGCGTACTCCATCTCGACGGTCGCGAGGGCCTTCTGGGCGGCCTTGGCGCCGAGGCCGTGCAACTCTGCGTTGGCGACGACGAATTCGCGGCCGGTGAGGAAGTCGTACATCGCCTCGCGCTCGGGGACGATGCCGATGTGCTGGTAGATCTTCTCGTTGCGCCACACCGGCTGCCCGTCGAGCGTGACCGTGCCGGTCGAGGGGGCCAGGAAGCCGCCCATCATGTTGATCAGGGTGGACTTCCCGGCGCCGTTGGGGCCGAGCAGGCCGGTGACGCCGGGGCCGATCGTCATGGTGATGTCGTTGACGGCGACGACGTTGCCGAACCAGCGGGAGACATGGTCGAGGGAGAGCGTGGTCACAGTCCCACCTTCTTGTAGCGGCGCATCAGCAGGCCGTAGCTCGCGGCGATGAGGCCCAGGGCGACGATGACGTAGACGACGCCCTCGGCGTTCGTGGGGCCGACCCCGCCCGGGAACGCCGAGTCCGCGCCGAGGAAGGCGGACTGCACTCCGTCGATGACGGTGATGGGCGAGAAGAGGCCGATCCAGGCGATGGAGTCCGAGGTGCCCTGCGCTTCGGCGATGGCCTGCAGGGTGGACACCGCGCCGTAGGAGATGGTCAGCACGGCGATCACGGCCGCGATGCCGAAGCCGCGGCGCGGCGTGACCGACGCGATGACCAGGCCGATGCCGGCGAAGAGCAGTGAGAGCAGTGCCACGGAGACGAGTCCCTGTGCGAATCCCTTGGTCTGGTCGGCGAAGTCGAGCTTGGCCAGCAGCGCGCCCACGTAGAGGACGAGCAGCGGGGCGGCGGTGAGGATGAACATCGCCGAGGCCAGCGCCGCGTACTTGGCGCGCACGTAGTCCGCGGTCTCGATGGGCCGCGAGAAGTACAGCGGCACCGTCTTGAAGCGCAGGTCGCGCGAGACGGCCTGGGGCGCCTGCGAGGCGATGTACAGGCTGATCACCGCCTGCATGATGATCGCGTAGCGCGTGTAGTCGACCGGCAGGTCGTTGGCCTTGGTGGCGACCGCGACGGCGACCATGATGGCGGCGGGCACGCACATCACCACGAACAGCAGCATCGGCAGCACCTTGGACTTCACCGAGCGGCCGAGGCCGTAGGCGCCGCGCAGGGACTGCGAGTAGAGGGAGCGGCGGGCGTAGGCACGGCCCAGGCGCGGGCCGTCGTACGTGCGGTAGCCGATGTTGTGGATACGGGTCTGGTCACCCGGCGCCGTGGGTACGGGCTGCTCAACCGCCATGGCGGACCGCCTCCTTCCGCTGCTCGTCGGTGTTCGTGCCGGTGTCCGTGCCGGTGTCCGTGTCCGTGTCGGTCGTGAAGACCTCCGCGATCTGGTGCCGGCGCTGCTCCATGCGCACCAGGCCGAGACCGAGGTCGGCGACCGTGTCGCGGACCAGGTCGTAGGTCTCCTCGCCCTGCGCGGTGAGCAGCAGGACATGGCCGGCGCCGGGCAGTCCGCTGCCGGCGGCGACGGTCACCCCGCGCGCCTGGAGCGCGTCGCGCACCGCGCGGGTGCCGTCCGGGTGCTCGTCGGTGTCGGTGACCTCGATGGCGAGGGTCGTGGTGGTCTGGGTGAAGTCCGTGGTGGAGCTGGAGCGCAGGAGCTTGCCGCCGTCGACCACGACCACGTGGTCGCAGGTGCGCTCCAACTCGCCCAGCAGGTGGGAGGTGACCAGCACGGAGATGCCGAAGTCGGTGTAGATCCGGCGGATCAGGCCCAGCATCTCGTCCCGGCCGACCGGGTCGAGGCCGTTGGTCGGCTCGTCCAGGAAGACCAGCTGCGGGTCGTGGACAAGGGCCTGCGCCAGCTTGACGCGCTGCTTCATGCCGGTCGAGTAGCCGCCGATCGGGCGGTAGCGCTCCTCGTACAGTCCGACATGGCGCAGGGTGTCCGCGGTGCGCTCGCGCGCGGCGGCGGGCGGGAGGCCGGACATGCGCGCCATATGGACGACGAACTCGGTGGCCGAGACGTCGGGCGGCAGACAGTCGTGCTCCGGCATGTACCCCACGCGCTCGCGGATGGCGGCGCCCTTGGTGGCGACATCGAGTCCGAGCACTTCGGCGCGGCCCTCGGTGGCGGGGGACAGACCCAGCAGGATCTTGATCAGTGTGGACTTGCCGGCTCCATTGGCTCCGACGAGTCCGGTCACACCGGGCCCGACGTCCACGGAGAGCCGGTCAAGCGCGGTCACCCGGGGGAACCGCTTGCTCAGGCTTTCGGTCGCGATCACAGTCACGTCTTCGACGGTAGTGATCCGCGCCACGCAAGTCGTCAGACCGCAGAGCCGTCTTGAAGTCACCCTCGAGTATTACGGGGCCCTAGGGGTCACCCTGAGGTCGAACAACGCGCCACGGATTGTCCACATCGTGCGGTCGTCCGGTTGTCCGCATGCATACGGTTGACCACATACGTGCGGTTGTCCACAGGCCCGCACACGCCTATTGACGCAACCTCTAACAACTGTCACATTCAGCGATGTCAAGTTACGAGCACGTACCGCAACCGGTGGGACGGTGTGCCATGGCGACGGCAGTGACCAGTGAACGCTCGGCGGAGCTGCGTGGGTTCCGCAAAGTGCAGCGCCTCGCCTACGAGTGCGCGGAGGCCGTGGCCGTCCAGCTGACGCCGGGTGTGACCGAGCGTGAGGCGGCTCGGATGCAGCGCGAGTGGCTGCGCGAGCGGGGCGTGCGGGACTGGTTCCACCTGCCGTTCGCCTGGTTCGGCGACCGCACGGCGTTCGTCGACTTCCGTATCCCGCTGCAGTTCTTCCCCACCAACCGGCGCCTTGAGCCGGGGATGCCGTTCATCCTCGACATGGCACCGGTGTTCGAGGGCTACACGGCGGACATCGGTTACTCGGGCTCACTCGGCATCAATCCCGTGCAGAACAAGCTGATGTCCGACCTGGAGGCGCACCGCGAGCTGATCCTGCGCGAGGTGCGCGAGCGGCGCTCCCTGCGGGAGATCTACGAGGACGTGGACCGCCTCATGGTCCGTCAGGGCTACGCAAACCGGCACCGCGCGTACCCCTTCGGAGTGATCGCCCACAAGGTGGACCGGGTGCGGGAGCGTCGCTGGTCCCCTCGGTTGTTCGGGTTCGGCACGCAGTCCCTGAAGGGCCTCGTCGGCGACGCGCTGCACGGCCACCGCGAGGGCTGGTCCCCGCTCTGGTCGCCGTACCGCTTCTCCGACCACCCGCCGCAGCCGGGCCTGTGGGCGGTCGAACCCCATCTCGGTTTCCGGGGCACGGGCGCCAAGTTCGAGGAGATCCTCGTCGTCACCGACTCGACGGACCCCGAGGAGAGCGCCTTCTGGCTGGACGACGATCTGCCGCACATGCGGCGCTGGGCGGAGGAGAAGTGACGATGCCGGCAGGTGCGCGGGAGCGCTGGGTGCGTACGGGCGGGGTCGAGCTCTGTGTGGCCGAGCTGGGGCATCCGGAGCAGCCGACGGTCGTCCTCGTGCACGGCTACCCGGACAGCAAGGAGGTGTGGTCCGAGGTCGCGGCCCGCCTCGCCGGACGCTTCCACGTCGTGCTGTACGACGTCCGGGGCCACGGCCGGTCGACGGCACCGCGGCCGCTGCGCGGCGGGTTCACGCTGGAGAAGCTGACGGACGACTTCCTGGCCGTCGTGGACGCGGTGAGTCCGGACCGTCCGGTGCATCTGGTGGGGCACGACTGGGGCTCGGTGCAGGCCTGGGAGTTCGTCACCGTCCGGCGCACCGAGGGCCGGATCGCGTCGTTCACCTCGATGTCCGGGCCGTCCCTGGACCATTTCGGGCACTGGATCCAGCAGCGGGTCAAGCGCCCCACCCCGCGCCGGATCGGCCAACTCCTCGGCCAGGGCGCCAAGTCCTGGTACGTGTACCTGCTGCACACACCCGTCCTGCCCGAGCTGGCCTGGCGCGGCCCCCTCGGCAAACACTGGCCGCGCATCCTGCAGCGCATGGAGAAGGTCCCCGCCGACGCCTACCCGACCGCGTCGCTGCCCACGGACGCGGCGCACGGGGCGTGGCTGTACCGGGACAACGTACGGCGCCGGCTGCGCAGGCCGCGCCCGGACGCGTACGCGCACGCGCCCGTGCAGCTCATCACGCCCCTCGGGGACGCGTTTTTGTCCGAGCGGCTGTACGACGGACTGGAGCGGTGGGCTCCGCAGCTGACCCGGCGGACGCTCCCCGCCAAGCACTGGTTCCCGCGCACCCGTCCGGACCAGCTGGCCGCCTGGATCGAGGAGTTCGTGATCGCGAACGAAGGAGGCAGGCCGGTGATCGAGGCGACAGGCCGCCACGCGGACCGTTTCGGCGGGCAGCTGGTGCTGGTCACGGGCGCGGGCAGCGGCATCGGCAGGGCCACGGCGTTCGCGTTCGCGGAGGCCGGCGCGCGTGTGATCGCCGTCGACCGGGACGCGGAGGGGGCGTCCCGGACCGCGGAGATGTCCCGCCTGATCGGTGCGCCGGACGCCTGGGCCGAAACGGTCGACGTCTCCGACGAGCAGGCGATGGAGAAGCTCGCGGAGAAGGTCGCGACCGAGTACGGCGTGGTGGACGTCCTGGTGAACAACGCCGGTGTCGGCCTGTCCGGACCCTTCCTGGACACCACTCCCGAGGACTGGCGCAAGGTCCTCGACGTCAACCTGTGGGGCGTGATCCACGGCTGCCGGCTCTTCGGCCGGCAGATGGCCGAGCGCGGGCAGGGCGGCCACATCGTCAACACCGCGTCGGCGGCGGCGTACCTGCCCTCCCGGGTGCTGCCCGCCTACAGCACCTCCAAGGCCGCCGTGCTGATGCTGAGCGAATGCCTGCGCGCCGAACTCGCCGGGCAGGGCATCGGCGTCACGGCGGTATGCCCCGGCTTCATCAACACCAACATCACCTCGACGGCGCGGTTCGCGGGCGTGGACGCGGCGGAGGAGAAGCGGCGCCGGCAGCGGTCCGCACGCCTGTACGGGCTGCGGAACTATCCGCCGGAGAAGGTCGCCGACGCGATCCTGCGGGCGGTCGTGCGCAACGAGGCGGTGGTGCCGGTGACTCCTGAGGCCCGCGGTGCCTACCTGCTGTCGCGGTTCATGCCGGGCGCGCTGCGCAGGATCGCCAGGGTGGAACCTCGGTTGTGAGCGGGGCACGCGCATGAGCGAGCCGACGTACCGCATCGAGGACCTCGCTCACCTCACCGGCACCACCGTCCGCACCATCCGCGCCTACCAGGACCGCGGCGTCCTCCCCCGCCCGGAACGCCGTGGCCGTGCCAACGCCTACACGGACGCGCACGTCACCCGGCTCCGCCAGATCGCCGGCCTCCTGGACCGTGGCTACACCCTGGCCTCGATCAAGGAGCTGCTGGAGGCCCACGACACCGGCCGCGGCCTGGGCGGGGTCCTCGGCCTGGTCGCCGAGGTGGACGGCCCGTGGACCGACGAGGAGCCGTCCCGGATCACCCGAGCCGAACTGACCGACCGCTTCGGCGGCATCCCCGACGACGCGGCGATCGCCCAGGCCGTCGAGCTGGGGGTACTGGAGCCGGTACCGGGCGACGAGGACGCGTTCGCCGTACCGAGCCCTCAAGAACTCGCCGTGGCGGTGGAGTTGCATGCTGCCGGGGTGCCGCTGTCCGCGATCTCCGATCATCTACGGGAGCTGAGGGCGCAGGTCGAGCACATCGCCTCCCGCTTCCTGGAGTTCACCACCGAGCACGTCTTCGCCCGCTACCTCGACGGACCCCACCGCCCGACGGACGCGGACGCGGCAGAAGCGGCCTCTCTCGTACGACGGCTGCGTCCACTGGCCCGTCAGACGGTGGACGCGGAACTCGCCCGCGCGATGCGGGTGTTGGCGTCCCGGCAGCTACGTCGGCACCTTGGCGGAGGCGGAGGCGGGGCCGTGGAGGCGGGGGACGAGTCGCGACTGGTGCGGATACCGGCGGACACGATGCGGGCCGTGGAGGAGCTGGTGGGCGCGGAGGAGGCGGGTACGTTTGTCGCTCTCGCCGCTGAACGGGAGGTTCGGGCGCGGGCCTTGGATTGTTTGGCGACACATCACACAAACCACCCAAATGGGGACGAAGAGTGATGAGGCAACCGGGTGCTTGTCCACAGCTCCGCCGATGCCCTTGTGGATAACTACACTTAGTTGTGGATCAAACCTCCGGAGCAAAATCAAGTGCGTGATCCCCGTCTCTCCCGGCACGCTGAGGGCATGGACGACAGACGCACCGTGAAGGTGTCGAAGTACCTCTCGAAGCACCTGCGCCACCAGCCCGAGGGCATCGGGCTCACCCTCGACGAGGGCGGCTGGGTCGAGATCGACACGCTGATCGCGGCGGCGGCCGCGCACGGGTTCCGGTTCACGCGCGAGGAACTGGACCATGTGGTCGCGAGGAACGACAAGAAGCGCTTCGCCATCGAGGGCACCCGGATCCGCGCCAGCCAGGGCCACAGCATCGAGGTCGACCTCGGACTGCCCGCGGCGACCCCGCCGCCGTACCTCTACCACGGCACCGTGGCCGGCAACCTGGACGCCATCCGCACCGAGGGGCTCAGGCCCATGAACCGCCACGACGTGCACCTCTCGGCCGACCGCGAGACCGCGACCCGTGTCGGTGCCCGCCGGGGCCGCCCCGTGGTACTGGCGGTGGACGCGGGTGCCATGCACCGCGACGGCCATGTGTTCCAGGTCAGCGCGAACGGGGTGTGGCTGACGAAGGCCGTACCGCCGCAGTACCTGCGCTTTCCCGAGCGGCACTGAGCCTGCCTGATCCCTGGTACGGACTTTGGCATGAAACGGTTCGCTGCACCACGAGGCGTTCGTCGAGTTCGGCGACGCTCACCCTCGTCACGACCCGTCGCCTCCAGTTCATCCCGCTGATCAACGCTCGGCCCGCACCGCTGGACTCCCCGGTGCTCCTCGCCCTCTGGCGACGGAATGCCCGGCGCGGGGCAATTGCTGAGGCCCCGGTGGAGCTCAGGAACAAGGACGGAGGGAACCATTCCGACACGGGGCCGCATCTGGCCCGGCGTGGGCGTCGTGGTGTTGTTCTTCGGACTGTTCTTCATGGGCGGGTGGGCGGCGGCCGTCGCTGCGCTGGTGTACGCCGTCGTCGTGCTGGTACGCATCTGGCCGCAGGACTGGCTGCGGGGCCACGGACACCCGGCGGTACGGCTGCTGGTGCCGACGCCCGCGTACCTGCGCCTCGACGTGGCGCTCGCCGTGTTGGCCCTCCTGGTCGACCTGTGGCTCGTCTCGGCGGCCATCGTGTTCGGGGCGGACGGCATCTTCACCGAGGACTGGATGGGTTACCCCGGCATGATGGATCCCTCCGGGCAGGGATACCAGGCCGGAGTGGTGAGCACGCTGCGCACGACGGCGTGGTGGACCTTCGGCACAGCGGTCCTCTGCCGGTGCTGGATCACAGCCGGCGTGCAGGTGTGCGTGCTGCCGTTGGCGGCATGGTGGATCGGATCATTCGACACCTACTACACCTGACCTGTGCGGCCGGCCACAGGCCCCGACCAGCCACGCATCGATCATCGGGCACGGTCGCCGATCCCCGTGTCGGGCCGACCTGCTGCGGACCGAGCATGGGCGACGGCAGTTTTGTACTCAGATGCCGATGAACCGAACGCGGTCACCACACAGCCGGGCCATGCCATCGCAGCCGCTTTCCCGGTAGTTCATGAACCAGTGGGTGTCGAAATAGCAGGCCATCGTGAACGGGTGGTGCGGGTCGACGAGGATGCGGCAGACGAACTCCGCGGTCTGGCAGTCGAAGGGGACGTCCTCACCGTCGAAGGACCGGACCACGACGGGCCAGCGGTCGGGGTCGTCGCCGGCGGCCCTCCAGCAGTACAGGTCCTCGTGCTCCGTGCCCGCCCAGATGAGCAGGCCGTCCTCCCTGAGATGCGTCCACGGCTCCTGGTTCAGGTCCAGGTATCCGTCGAAGGCGCCCTCGCCGAACGTCTCGACCATGCGCTTGTAGTCGCTCGGCAGCGTGGTGCCCAGGCGCGACTCCACCTCCGGCCAGTCCACGTCCGGCCGCTGGGCGGGGTGTGTCCAGCCGGTGATCCGTATGAGCCGCTCCATCCAGTCAACGTCCTCGTCCGGAGCGACCGCCAAGGGTTCGGGCACCTCCCTGTGAGCGACCACCAGCACCGGCCGCTCGACCCCCTCGGCGTCCCGCGCCGTACCCGTGCCGATCCACTGATCCCCGTACGCCCACGCCCGTATCGTCACGGCCCGGTCCTCGAAGGGGATGAGGAGAGCCGCGCCCCTGGACTCGTCGAGCGTCGGATCGGTGAAGCCGTCGAGGACGAGGGTGCGCGGGGCGCCGTACCTGCCGCCGAGCAGGCCGGTCAGTTCCTGCGGGTCCAGGTCACTGGGCAGGTACATGTATCCGTCTCCCGGGCCGAGCTGGGCCAGCAGGTCGTTGACGGTCGCTTGCGTGAGGGCCATGACGGACAGTGAAGCGCACCGCACTGACAATCGACGTTGGTCACCGGAGCGTAGGGTCGCAGGCATGCGACTGAGCACAGTGATCCTTCCCATCCATCGGTGGAACGAGGGGCAGCAGAACTGGCGGCGGGCCGAAGAGCTCGGGTTCCACGCCGCCTACACCTACGACCACCTGTCCTGGCGCAGCTTCCGGGACGGCCCGTGGTTCGGGGCCGTACCGACGTTGACCGCAGCAGCAATGGCTACGGAGAGTATTCGATTGGGTACTCTCGTGACGTCGCCGAACTTCCGGCATCCGGTGACCCTCGCCAAGGAACTCATCTCCCTCGACGACATCTCCGGCGGCCGGATCACGCTGGGTATCGGCGCGGGCGGCACCGGCTTCGACGCCACCGCGCTGGGGCAGGAGGCCTGGGCTCCGAAGGAGCGTGCCGACCGGTTCGCCGAGTTCGTGCCGCTGCTGGACCGGCTGCTCACCGAGGACGCGGTGTCGTACAAGGGCGACTACTACGCGGCGCACGAGGCGCGCAACATCCCCGGCTGTGTGCAGCGCCCCCGGCTGCCGTTCGCGGTGGCCGCCACCGGCCCGCGCGGGCTGAAGCTCGCCGCCCGCCACGGGCAGGCCTGGGTGACGACCGGCGACCCCAAGCTCTACGCGGACGGCACGCCCGAGCAGTCGGTTCAGGCCATTCGGCGGCAGGCCGAGCGGCTCGCCGACGCCTGCGTCGCGATCGGCCGCGACACCTCCGGCATGGACAAGGTCCTGCTCACCGGCTTCACCCCGGACCGCAACCGGCCGCTGGAGTCCCTCGACGCGTTCGTGGACTTCGCGGGGCGGCACCAGGAGCTGGGCTTCACCGAGATCGTGATCCACTGGCCCATCCCGGACTCGGACTTCGCCGCGGAGCAGAAGGTCTTCGAGCAGATCGCGATGGAGGCGCCGGCCCAGCTGGGCTGAGCCGAGCAGCCGTCACTGGGCACAACGGCACAGGTGACGCGGGCGGCGACCTGTACGCCCTGCGCGCCACCGCGGGTGGGGAGCGGTATCCACTCACCTGTGCGGACTCCCGCACGCCCGTGCAGGCATATGCGCGAGAATGGCCGGGTGACCTCAGCGACTCGACAGCCCGAGACCCCGGCCGCCGCAGTTCCGCCCCGGCTGATCGCCACCGACCTCGACGGCACCCTGCTCCGCGACGACAAGTCGGTGTCCCCACGCACGATCGCCGCCCTCGCGGCCGCCGAGGAGGCGGGCATCGAGGTCTTCTTCGTCACCGGCCGCCCGGCCCGCTGGATGGACGTCGTCAGCGACCACGTCCACGGTCACGGCCTCGCGATCTGCGGCAACGGCGCCGCCGTGGTCGACCTGCACGGCGGCCCCGGCACCCACCGGTTCGTGAAGGTGCGGGAGCTGGCACGGCAGAACGCGCTCGACGCCGTACGACTGCTGCGGGACGCGGCGCCCGGCACGGTGTACGCGGTGGAGCAGACGTACGGCTTCTACCAGGAGCCGGACTATCCGAAGCTGCACATGGAGGTCCCGGACGCCCTGGCGCCGGCCGAGCAGCTGCTGTCGCCGGACGCGCCCGGGGCGGGCGAGCCCGTGCTCAAGATCCTCGCTTACCACCCCGAGATCGACCCGGACGCCTTCCTCACCCTGGCCCGGCTCGCCATCGGCGAGCGCGCCAACGTCACCCGGTCCAGCCCCAGCGCCCTGCTGGAGATCAGCGGTCCCGGCGTCTCCAAGGCCAGCACGCTCGCCCTGTGCTGCGCCGAGCGCGGTATCTCCCACGAGGAGGTCGTCGCCTTCGGTGACATGCCCAACGACGTCGAGATGCTCACCTGGGCGGGCCAGTCGTACGCCATGGGCAACGCCCATCCGGACGTGATCGCCGCGGCGTCGGGCCGGACGGTCGCCAACAACGACGACGGGGTGGCGGTCGTGATCGAGCGGATGCTGGCGGAGCGGGTCTGATCGTCCGCGAGGGTGGTCAGAGACCCGCAGTCGTGTCGGCCGTTGGCTCATCGGCGTCAGAGGCGGACCCCTCGCGCCGCCAGCCACGGCACCGGATCCACCCCCGACCCCAGTTCCGGAGTGACCCGTACCTCGAAGTGCAGGTGAGGGCCGGTCGAGTTGCCGGTCGTGCCGGACTGACCGATCCACTGCCCCGGCACCACGCGGGCCCCTTGGTCGACGGCGACCGAGGCGAGGTGCGCGTACTGCGTGTAGTAGCCGCCGGGGTGCGCGATCACGATCTGGATGCCGAAGGCGCCGCCGCAGGACACCTTCACGACCCGGCCGCCGCCGACCGACCGCACCGGCGTGCCGATCGGCACCGCGAAGTCCTGCCCGGTGTGCCGGTTCGCCCACTTCGCCCCGCCGCTGCCGAACCGCGCTGACAGCTGATACGTCTCCACCGGCGCCACCCACGCGCGTTTACGGGACACGTCGGGCTGATCAAGGCGGACGGCACCCCGGCAGGTGCCCGACGCGGCGGAGGAGTCGGCCTCCGCCTGCAACCTCCGGCGGGCCTCCTCGAGCTTGCGCTCGATGTCCCGCTTCAGCGCCGCGAGCTCGGCGTTCCGCCGCTCCAGCGCCTTCCACTCCGCCGCGGCCTTGCCCTCGTCCGCCGCGAGCTTGGCCTCCGCACGACGGCTCCTGCTGATCGCGTCGTTGACAGCGAGGTCCGCCTTCGACACCGCGTGCTGCCTGCGGAGCAGATCCTCCGGATTGTCGGCGAGCAGCATGCGCGCGGTGAGGGGGACGTCCCCGCCACTGCGGTACTGGGCGCGCGCGATCCGGCCCAGGTCCTCGTGCAGGGCGGCGAGTTGCCGCCGTTCGCGGTCGAGGAGTGCGTCCAGCCTCTGAGCCCGCGCCCGGTGCGCCTCGGCCTGCCGCCGTCCCTGTTCGTACTGCCGTGTCGTCGCCGCCGCGTCCTCGTACAGCCGCGCCACCTCGACGCTGACACCGGGATCGGCGCCGCCCCGGGCCGAGCTCCTCCCGGGCGTCTCGGTGGGCCGGGCCGCGAGCACGGCGAGCGCACACAGCAGCGCCGGAACGAGCCAGCGGGGGCGGCGGGATGAGCGCATGTCAGCGATCCTGGCCCGCACGGCCGTCCGCGGTCCTGTCGAAGGCGTACGCCTGGGGGACGTCGCGCACGGATGGAGCAGAGCACTACGGCCGAACAGGGGGGGCGTCGCAAGGTCGCCTGACGGCGCGTTGGCCAGTACGACGCCTGCCGCACCACCGTCGTTCGTTCCGCCGCCGTCCTCCCCGATACCCGGCCCGTACCAGCTGTCGCCCCACCCGACTCGGCGCGGGCCGGACCAGTTGTCGCCGCCACCCGACTCGGCACGGCAGCCCGTACCAGCTGTGCCGCCGAGCGACTCGGCGCGGCGCTCGCCGTTTCTCAGGCCGCTGCGGACATCAGCAGTTCCGCCTCGGCCTCCCGTTCCGCCATGGCCCGCAACGGGCCCTCCACCACGGCCAGCTCCGCGTACGGCCCGCGCTGCACCACCCGCCCCTCGTCCAGCACGATCACCTCGTCGACGGCCTCCAGCCCGGCCATCCGGTGCGTGATGAGCAGGGTCGTACGGCCCTCGGTGGCGGCCAGCAGGTCCGCGGTGAGCGCGTCGGCCGTCGGCAGGTCGAGGTGCTCGGCGGGCTCGTCGAGGACGAGGACGGGGAAGTCGGCCAGCAGCGCGCGGGCCAGCGCCAGCCGCTGTCGCTGCCCACCGGACAGCCGCGCCCCGTGCTCGCCGACCAGCGTGTCGAGCCCTTCGGGCAGGCCGTCGGCCCAGTCGAGCAGCCGGGCGCGCTGCAACGCGTCGCGCAGTTCGTCCTCGGTGGCGTCCTTCCTGGCGAGCAGCAGGTTCTCGCGCACCGAACTGTCGAAGAGGTGCGCGTCCTGCGCACACAGCCCGACCAGCCGTCGTACGTCGTCACCGTCCAGGGCGTACGCGTCCACGCCGCCCAGGGTGTACGAGCCGGCGTCCGCGTCCAGGAAGCGCAGCAGCACCTGCGCGAGCGTCGTCTTGCCGGACCCGGACGGGCCGACCACAGCGATCCGGCGCCCCTTGTCGAGCGTCAGGTCGAGCCCGGCGAGCGCGTCCCTGTCCTGCCCGGCGTGCCGGGCCGTCAGGCCCTTGACGGTGATCGGGAACGGCGACGCGGGCGCCTGCCGCGGCCGCTCGGGTTCGCGTACGGGCTCGGGGGCGTCCAGCACTTCGTACACCCGCTCGGCGCTCTTGCGCACCCGCTGCCGGAACTGCACGGCGAGCGGCATCCCGAGCACGGCCTCGAAGGCGGCCAGCGGAGTGAGCACGACGACGGCCATCGCCACGCCGTTCAGCCGTCCGGCGGCGACCGCCTGCGCGCCCACGAGCGCGGCGGCCGTGACGGTCAGGCCGGAGATCAGCGCGGTGAGCCCGTCACCGATCGCGGTGGCGGTGGCGGCGCGCGAGGCGATCCGGGTGAGCGCGGTGTCGGCCTGCCGGGTCTCGGCGGTACGTGCGGGCAGGGCGCCGGCGACGGTGAGTTCCGCGGTGCCGGTGAGCAGGTCGGCCACGCGCGTCGCGAGCACCCCTCGGGCGGGGGCGAGCCTGCGTTCCGCGCGCCGCGCCACGGCGGCGGTGACCAGCGGGACGCCGGCGCCTGCCGCGAGCAGTCCGACGGCGAGCACCGCGCCCGCCTCGGGCAGCAGCCAGCCGGTGAAGCCGACGGCGGCCGTGGAGACGGCGACCGCGGCACCGGCGGGCAGCAGCCACCTGAGCCAGTAGTCCTGCAGGGCGTCCACATCGGCGACGAGCCGCGACAGCAGGTCGCCCCTGCGGGCCTGGCGCAGCCCGGCGGGGGCCAGCCGTTCCAGTCGGCGGTAGACGGCCACCCGGGTGTCGGCCAGCATCCGCAGCACCGCGTCGTGCGACACGAGCCGCTCGGCGTACCGGAACACGGCCCGCCCGATCCCGAAGGCGCGCGTCGCGGTCACGGCCACCATCAGATACAGCACGGGCGGCTGCTGCGAGGCCCGCGAGATGAGCCAGCCGGAGGTGGCCATGAGTCCGACGGCACTGCCGAGAGCGAGGCTGCCGAGCAGCAGGGCCAGACCCAGCCGTCCACGCCGGGCACCGGACAGGGCACGGACGCGGGCCAGGACGCCGGCACCGCCGCGTGTCGCGGGCGCGGCCTCGTGCGTGTCCCGAAGGGGTTCGGAGTCCAGGCCCGTCTCAATCGTCCCTCGAAGGACCTCATGGCGGTCCAGGCCCGTCTCGATCGTCCCTCGAAGGGCTTCGGGATGGTCCGGGCCCATTTCGATCGTCCCTCGAAGGACCTGGGAGCCCGGGTCCCTCTCGATCGGCCGAGTGGCCTCCCGCGACGGCCCGGTGGCCCCGCGAGCGGGGGGGATGGCCCCGTCGAGCCGCGTCACCCGATCCGCCTCGTCGAGCCGCGCCGCCGATTCCGTCCCGTCGAGCCGCACCACCCGATCCGCCACGCCCAGCCGCACCACCCGGTCCGCCACGCCCAGCAGCGCCGGCCGGTGCACGACCAGCAGCACGGTCCGCCCGGCCGCCAACCGCCGTACCGCCGCGACGACTTCCGCCTCGGTCTCCCCGTCGAGCGCGGCCGTCGGCTCGTCGAGCAGCAGCACGGGCCGGTCCGCGAGGAAGGCTCGGGCCAGCGCGAGCCGCTGCCGCTGGCCTGCGGACAATCCGGCACCGTCCTCGCCGAGCACGGTGTCGACGCCCTGCGGGAGAGCGTCCACGAACGCGAGCGCTCCCGCGTCCGCCAACGCCCGGCGTACGGCGGCGGCGTCCGCGTCGGGGCGGGCCAGCCGTACGTTCTCCGCGATCGTCCCGGCGTACAGGTGCGGCCGCTGCGGCACCCAGGCGATCCGGGCCCGCCACTGCTCCAGGTCGACCTCGGCGAGATCCACTCCCCCGATCCGCACCCGGCCCTCGGTCGGTCGCACGAACCCCAGCAGCGCGTTCAGCAGCGTCGACTTGCCCACACCGCTCGGCCCGACGAGCGCGACCGTCTCCCCGGGCTCGACGTCGAAGGTCACGTCGGACACGGCGGCCGTGGTCCGCCCCGGGTACCGGACGGTCACGCCCTCGAAGGACAGCGCGCCCGTCGGCGGGGTGCGGGTCCCCGACTCCGCCACCGGCGTCTGAAGGACCGAGAAGATCTCGTCGGCCGCGGCGAGCCCCTCGGCCGCCGCGTGGTACTGCGCACCCACCTGGCGCAGCGGCAGATACGCCTCCGGCGCGAGGATCAGGATGACCAGGCCGATGTAGAGGTCCATCTCGCCGTGCACGAGCCGCATGCCGATGGTCACGGCGACCAGCGCGACCGAGATCGTGGCAAGCAGTTCCAGCGCGAACGACGACAGGAACGCGATCCGCAGCGTGCGCATCGTCGCCTGCCGGTACTCGCCGGTGATTCGCTTGATCGACTCGGCCTGAGCCTTGGCCCGCCCGAACACCTTGAGAGTCGGCAGCCCCGCGACCACGTCCAGGAAGTGCCCTGACAGCCGGGACAGCAGCCGCCACTGACGGTCCATCCGGGACTGGGTGGCCCAGCCGATCAGCACCATGAAGATCGGGATGAGCGGCAGGGTGCCGACGATGATGGCGGCGGAGACCCAGTCCTCGGTGACGATCCGCGCCAGCACGGCCACCGGTACGACCACCGCGAGGCCCAGCTGCGGCAGATAGCGCGAGAAGTAGTCGTCGAGGGCGTCGATTCCGCGCGTGGCGAGGGCGACCAGCGACCCGGTGCGCTGCCCACTCAGCCAGCCGGGGCCCAGTTGCGCGGAGCGCTCCAACAGCCGCCCCCGAAGCTCCGACTTCACCGCCGCGCTGGCCCGGTGCGCGGCGAGTTCGGTGAGCCAGGAGACCAGCGCACGGCCGCAGGCGACGGCCACCAACAGCAGCAGAGGAGTGCGGAGTTCGGCGACGGACATCCCGTGCTGGAACGCGCCGACAACCGTCTCGGCGATGAGCATGGCCTGGGCAATGACCAGCCCGGCGCCGATGGCGCCCAGGCCGACGACCGCCACCAGGAAGAGGCGTGTGGCGCGGGCGTAGCGCAGGAGACGCGGATCGATGGGTTTCACGTGAAACATGCCCTTCAGTCCCGTGGGGTGTGTTTCACGTGAAACACACCCCGGCCGGACTCAATGTGCGGCTTCGGCGATGTGCTGCGTACCGATCCGCTTGCGGAACACCCAGTACGTCCACGACTGGTAGAGCAGGACGATCGGTGTGGCGATCGCCGCGCACCAGGTCATGATCTTCAGGGTGTACGGGCTCGACGATGCGTTGGTGACCGTCAGGCTCCAGGCGTCATCGAGCGAGGACGGCATGACGTTCGGGAACAGCGACAGGAAGAGCATCGCGACGGCGGCGACGATGGTGACGCCGGAGAGCGCGAACGACCAGCCCTCACGCCCGGCCTGGTTCGCCATCAGCGCGACGACCAGCGCGGCCACCGCCACCACCATGGCGACCAGGCTCTTGCCGTTCCCGCTCTCGACCTGCGTCCAGAGCAGGAAGAGCACCGCCAGCGCGGCCGTGACAAGGCCGACCTGGAAGGCCAGCTTGCGGGCCCGCTCCCGGATGTCCCCGACCGTCTTGAGTGCCGTGAACACCGCACCGTGGAAAGTGAACAGCGTCAGCGTCACCAGACCACCGAGCAGCGCGTACGGGTTGAGCAGGTCCCAGAGGGTGCCGACGTACTCGAAGTCACGGTCGATCTTCACGCCCCCGACGATGTTGCCGAAGGCCACACCCCACAGGAAGGCCGGGATCAGCGAGCACCAGAAGATCGCGTGCTCCCAATTGCGCTGCCAGTTCTCCTCGGGCCGCTTGACCCGGTACTCGAAGGCGACGCCCCGGACGATCAGGCAGACCAGGATGAGCAGCAGCGGCAGGTAGAAGCCCGAGAAGAGGGTCGCGTACCACTCGGGGAAGGCGGCGAACGTGGCGCCACCGGCCGACAGCAGCCACACCTCGTTGCCGTCCCACACCGGGCCGATCGTGTTGATCAGTACCCGCTTCTCGGGCCGGTTGCGGGCCAGCAGCTTGGTGAGGACACCGACCCCGAAGTCGAAGCCCTCCAGGAAGAAGTAGCCGATCCACAGGACGGCGATCAGGACGAACCAGACGTCGTGCAGTTCCATGACTGTGCAGCTCCCTCGGCCTAGTACGAGAAGGCCATCGGCTTGTCGGCGTCACGGGCGTCGCCGCCGATCTTCGTGGGCGGGTTCAGGTCGGCCTCGGTGAGCTCGGGCGGGCCGGCCTTGACGTACTTCACGAGCAGCTTGACCTCGATCACGGCGAGGATGGCGTAGAGCGTCGTGAAGACGATCATCGAGGTGAGGACCTCGCCCGGGGAGACGCCGGGGGAGACCGCGTCGCGGGTCTGGAACAGGCCGTAGACGACCCACGGCTGACGGCCCATCTCGGTGAAGATCCAGCCCCAGGCGTTGGCGATCAGCGGGAAGGCCATCGTCCAGACCGCCACCAGCCAGTACAGGCGGGTGAGCCGCGGCCGGAGCGGCTTCCTCAGCAGCACCACATGCGGTACCTCGTCCTCCCCCGTTCGGTACGCGGCCGGCAGCAGGAACTTCTTGCGGGTGAGCCACAGCCCCAGCAGGCCGATGGAGAACGACGCCATACCGAAGCCGATCATCCAGCGGAAGCCCCAGTAGGCGACGGGGATGATGGGCTTGTAGTCACCGGGGCCGAACTTCTCCTGGAGGGCCTTGTTGGTGTCGTTGATGCCCGGCACGTACGACTCGAAGTCGCTGTGGGCCAGGAAGGAGAGCAGGCCGGGTATCTCCAGGGCCACCTTGTTGTGCCCCTTGTCGACGTCCCCGTACGCGAACACCGAGAAGGGCGCCGGCTTCTCGCCGTCCCACAGGGCCTCGGCCGCGGCCATCTTCATCGGCTGCTGCTCGTACATGACCTTGCCGAGGGTGTCACCGCTGACTGCGGTGAGCAGGCCGCCGACCGCCACGGTGACCAGGCCGAGCCGGAGGGACGTCCGCATCACCGGGATGTGCTTCTTGCGCATCAGGTGGAAGGCGGCGATGCCCACCATGAAGGCGCCGCCCGTCAGGAAGGCCGCGGAGAAGCTGTGGAAGACCTGGTTGAGCGTGGTGTTCTGGGTCAGCACGGCCCAGAAGTCGGTGAGCTCGGCCCGTCCCTTCTCCTCGTTGATCCGGTAGCCGACCGGGTGCTGCATCCACGAGTTCGCCGCGAGGATGAAGTACGCCGACAGCAGCGTGCCGATCGAGACCATCCATATGCAGGCCAGGTGGATCTTCTTCGGCAACTTGTCCCAGCCGAAGATCCACAGGCCGATGAAGGTGGACTCGAAGAAGAAGGCGATGAGGGCTTCGAAGGCGAGGGGCGCGCCGAAGACGTCACCGACGAAGCGCGAGTAGTCGGACCAGTTCATGCCGAACTGGAACTCCTGCACGATGCCGGTGACGACACCCATGGCGATGTTGATCAGGAAGAGCTTGCCCCAGAACTTGGTCGCCCTGAGGTACTTCTCCTTCTCGGTGCGCACCCAGGCGGTCTGCAGGCCGGCCGTGAGGGCGGCGAGCGAGATCGTCAGGGGGACGAACAGGAAGTGATAGACGGTGGTGATGCCGAACTGCCATCGCGCCAGAGTCTCCGGCGCCAAAGCCAATTCCACGTCGTCTCTCCTTACATCGCCGTGGACACAACGGCAGTTTGCCCCTTTTGCTCTACACATCCCAGGCAATCGGAGCGCTTGTGAACGCGTTCACATTCACAAGCCATTATGACGCACAGATTCTCGACATCCCAGGGGGGGTCCTGTTACTTGCGTCAACCCCTTGGCAGCAAGTTCAACATATTGTTGAATCGCCGCTATGCAGACGCAGCCGACGCAGATCCGGATCTCCTGACCCTCGGGTCACCTCACCGCGAGCCTCCACGACACCCCAACCACGCAGGCCCTCATCAAGGCACTGCCGCTCGCCTCCACCGCACGCACGTGGGGCGAGGAGGTCTACTTCGACACGGGCGTCGCCGTTTCACGTGAAACGGACGCACGGCAGGTCGTCGAGCCCGGCACGGTGACCTTCTGGACCGACGGCGACGCCCTCGCACTCCCCTACGGGCCCACACCCGTCTCCCGAGGCGACGAGTGCCGCCTCGCGAGCCCGTGCAACATCCTCGGCCGTATCGACGGTGATCCCCGCCTCCTGGCGTCGGTCCACGACGGCGACCCGATCCGGGTGGAGGTCGTGGACGCCTGAGCGCGGGCGTGATCCCCAAGGGGCATGATTCCCAGGGGCTGATCCCCAAGGGCCGATCCCCAGGGACCGGGCGACCGCCCCTCGACTGCGCCGCCGCGGTCGCCGTCTCGCCCTGCCTCAGAGCTCCTTCCGGAACCCTTCCGTCACCTTCAGGAAGATGTCGTTCCCCTCGGCCTCCCCGACGGTCACACGCACACCCTCGCCCGGGAACGGCCGCACGATCACTCCCGCCTGCTCGCACGCCGCCGCGAAGGCGACCGTGCGCTCACCCAACGGCAGCCACACGAAGTTGGCCTGGGTCTCGGGGACCGTCCAGCCCTGCTCACGCAGCCCGTCGACGACGCGGTTGCGCTCACACACCAGCGACCCGACCCGGCCGAGCAGCTCGTCCTCGGCGCGCAGCGAGGCGATCGCCGCCTCCTGCGCCAGCCGGCTCACCCCGAAGGGCACCGCCGTCTTGCGCAGCGCGTCCGCCACCGGCTCATGCGCGATGGCAAACCCGACGCGCAGACCGGCCAAGCCGTACGCCTTCGAGAACGTCCGCAGGACACAGACGTTGGGCCGCTCGCGGTACAGCTCGCAGCCGTCCGGCACCTCGGGATCGCGGATGAACTCGCGGTACGCCTCGTCGAGCACGACCAGCACGTCAGCCGGTACCCGGTCCAGGAAGCGCTCCAGTTCGGCCCGCCGTACGGCCGTGCCGGTGGGGTTGTTGGGGTTGCAGACGAAGATCAGCCGGGTCCGCTCCGTGATCGCGTCCGCCATCGCGTCCAGGTCGTGCACGGCCCCCGGCGTCAGCGGCACCCGCACGGACGTGGCACCGCTGATCTGCGTGATGATCGGGTACGCCTCGAAGGAGCGCCAGGCGTAGATCACCTCGTCGCCGGGCCCGCTGGTGGCCTGCACCAGCTGCTGGGCGACGCCGACCGAGCCGGTGCCGGTGGCCAGGTGGGACGCGGGGACGCCGAAACGGTTGGACAGCTCGTTCACCAGGTCCGTGCAGAACAGGTCCGGGTAGCGGTTGAAGGACGAGGCGGCGGCCGTCACGCTCTCCATCACGCCGGGCAGCGGCGGATAGGGGTTCTCGTTGGAGGACAGCTTGTAGGCGACCGGCCGGTCGGCCGCGGCCGGCCGGCCCGGCTTGTAGGTGGGGATTCCGTCCAGCTCCGCGCGCAGCTTGGGGCTCGTCTCGCTCACCGCAGTCCTCCTCGCGACCACCGGCGGCCCCTGACCGCCGCCGGCTTCCAATGCTTCTCACCTTATGAGGATTCGGCGCCACTGCGTATGGGTGCGGACAGACACCATCAGTCTCAGCAGCATCAGGGGCATCACCGCATGAAGGCGCACGAATCGGGGGGCGCGCCACACATATATCTACGCGCCGGTGGCTCACGCCGTAGCGCGCATCCCCCGGTCAGGTGAGTTGAGACCTCTTCGAAACATCAAGGTCTTGGCAGGCCTGTGCGCGCCGACAAGTCACGTACTGCGCCAGAGAGGCCCAACTCTCTTGATATCCAAGGCATTTGATGCTTTTTGACCTTGCAGAAACGTGCCTGTCAACGGGTGCATATGCGTCCGCACTACCCCACCGCATGAGCCCTACTATCGGCTCGCCATGACAGCAGCAGGGAAGCACCAGGTGAGCCGCGCGGAAACCTCTCGTCGAGGCAGTCGGCCGGGCCGGGCGGGCATCAGAGATGTGGCCGCCGCCGCCGGGGTCTCCATCACGACCGTCTCCGACGCACTCAACGGCAAGGGCCGGCTCCCGGACGCCACCCGACGCCATGTCCGCGAGGTCGCCGACCGGCTGGGCTACCGCCCGTCGGCCGCGGCCCGAACACTCCGTACCGGCAAGTCCGGACTGATCGGCCTGACCGTGACGACGTACGGGGATGAACCTTTCACCTTCACGGAGTTCGCGTACTTCGCCGAGATGGCCCGCGCCGCCACCTCCGCCGCGCTCGCCCGCGGCTACGCGCTCGTCATCCTGCCCGCGACCTCCCGCCACGACGTGTGGTCGAACGTCGCCCTCGACGGCACCGTTGTCATCGACCCCTCCGACCACGATCCGGTCGTCAGCGAACTGGTCAGGCAGGGTTTACCGGTCGTCTCCGACGGCCGCCCGGCCGGCGCGCTCCCGGTCACGGCCTGGGTCGACAACGACCACGAGGCCGCGGTGCTCGGCATCCTCGACCACCTCGCCGACGCCGGCGCCCGCCGGATCGGCCTGCTGACCGGAACCACGACCGACACCTACACGCACCTGTCCACCACGGCGTACCTGCGCTGGTGCGAACGTGTCGGCCAGGACCCGGTCTACGAGGCGTACCCGGCACACGATCCCTGCGCGGGCGCCGTCGCCGCCGACCGACTGCTCGCCCGGCCCGACCGGCCGGACGCCGTCTACGGCCTGTTCGACCCGAACGGCACCGACCTGCTCGCCGCCGCCCGTCGCTACGGACTGCGCGTACCGGACGATCTGCTGCTGGTCTGCTGCAGCGAGTCCACCGTGTACGCCAACACCGAGCCGCCCATCACCACGCTCTCCCTGAAGCCGCGCCGGATCGGCACGGCCGTGGTCCAGCTGCTCATCGACGCCATCGAGGGCGTCGAGTCGGAGCGGACGGTCGAGCAGGTCATACCTACCGAGCTGATCGTGCGCACCTCGTCGCAGCGGCGCTCACCACGCACCACGGTCAGCCCACCGCGGACGCCCGACTAGGGCTGTCGTTTCGGATCAGGTCGGCGTCGTTCGGATCAGGTCGGCTGAGAGAGACCACGCCTTTCAGCCGACCCGAGCCGGGGCGATGGGGGTGCCCCCGTGCGAGCTCGATTCGAGCGTGGGGGAGACCGACGACGACGCGGCTGGGGGTACCCCCTCCGGGGGAGCGCCTGCCAGGCCCCGCCAGTCGGCATGATCCAATCGACAGGCCCAGAGCTGAAGCACCACACAGGCGTGCTGCGGCACGCTCATCGGGCCGATGAAAGCCCGGCTCAATCGGGGCGAAAGCCGCGGTGAACCGGAGTCCCGCTCTGATTCACCACCCCTGGGTCATCACACGGCGCGATCCGCATTCCTATGATGGGCCCACGACACCGCGGGCCGCTGCGACCAGGCAGTCCGATGCGGTGCAGATGCGGCGCGATGGTGGAGGGGTCGATGACTCAGGGGGCCGGTCAGGGACCCGAGGTGGAGCGGACGGCGACGCTGCGCGACTTCCGGGTGCCCGCTTACGTCCACGAGACCGGTCCGTACGTCCACAGCGCGCACCCCGGCGAGGTCGTCAGCCCCGTCGCCGAGCCGGTGGACTACCCGCAGGAGTACACGCCCACGGAGCGCGACCTGCCCGTCATCAACCGGGGTGACACGGTTCAGGTGACCGTCGATCCGCTGGCCGTGCCGGCCCCGCAGCCGGAGGCCACCACCGGCCCCGGGCCCCTGTACGTCGTGGGCGACGTGCACGGCTATCTCGACGAGCTGGTGGCCGCGCTGCGGGAGAAGGGCCTCATCGACGCCGCCGGCCAGTGGTGTGCGGGGACCGCCCGGCTGTGGTTCCTGGGCGACTTCACCGACCGCGGCCCGGACGGCATCGGCGTGATCGACCTCGTGATGCGGCTGTCCGCCGAGGCCGCCGCGGCCGGCGGCTACTGCAAGGCCCTGATGGGCAACCACGAACTGCTCCTGCTCGGCGCCAAGCGATTCGGCGACACGCCCGTCAACTCCGGTGCGGGCACAGCCACCTTCCAGGCCGCCTGGCTGCTCAACGGCGGGCAGAAGACCGACATGGACCGGCTCCAGGACCACCATCTGCAGTGGATGGCCCGCCTCGACGCGCTCGTCGAGATCGACGGCCATCTGCTCGTCCACTCGGACACCACCGCCTATCTCGACTACGGCGACTCCATCGAGGCCGTCAACGACAACGTCCGCGAGGCCCTCACCCGTAATGACGCGGACGAGGTCTGGGACCTGTTCCGCAAGTTCACCAAGCGCTTCTCCTTCCGCGACGAGGGCGGCGCCGACGCCGTACGCTCACTGCTCGATACGTACGGCGGCACCCGTATCGTTCACGGCCACAGCCCCATTCCCTACCTGCTCGGCGAGGTCGGCTCCGAGGACGGCGAGGACGGCACCGGCCCGGTGGTCGAGGGGCCGCACGTCTACGCCGAGGGCCTCGCCATCGCCATGGACGGTGGGGTGACCATGGCCGGAAAGCTACTGGTCCAGCAACTTCCCCTGGATATCTGAGCGTTCCCGGGGCAGGCGTATCCCGACGGCTGACCGGCGCACGACGGCGCAGGCCAGGGGCCAATTTCTTCAAACCCCCTGTCACGGCGCACCGTCACCGCTCTACCATCGCCTTATCCGTAGCAGGCTCCCCTCCGTTTCTGCCCGACGGCTCGTCAGCGTGCGAGCCCCAAGCCCTACGGAGCATCGGGGGATGCACATGAACAGCGTTCCGCAGCACCTGTTGAGCGAGGACCGCCAGGAATACGAGCGGCTCCTCGATGAGGCGCTGCGCTCCGCACACCACCGACCGGAACTGGCCGCTGTGGGACAGCGGCTCAACCCCGAACAACTGCGCACCATGGCGCTCAACGCCACCGCACTCATCACGGCGGCCGCGGCGACCGAGTACCAGTACTACGTCAAGGTCCGCGAGGAACTGCGCCGCCCGGCGCCGTCCACCCCGTCGGCCGCCCGCGAGTCCGGCTCCACCGAGCCGGGCACGGGCGCCGTGGGGCTCGCCACCACCATGGGAGAGGCCGCCGCCGAGACCGTCGGCGCGGGCGCCGTCGCCATCATCGCGGTCCTGGCGCCCGTCCTGGCCGGAACGGCCGCGGCGATCTTCCTGCTCGTCGGCTACACCCTGAAGATGCTCGACCCCGAGCTGGGCATCGCCCAGACCATGGTCACCACCGGGTGGGTGTTCGGCGCCGTGACCGCGGTCGCGATCCTGCTCGCCGCCGTGGGGCTGCTGCTCACCGCACTGCGCAACCGGCCCTCGCGCGAATCCGGGCCGTACGGCGAACTCAGCGGCGAGGTGACCAGGGCCAGGGATGCCTGGCGCCAGGCCCTGCTGGAGAACGGCATCCTGCCGTTCCTCCGGGAGGCGCTCACCGCCCCGGGTCCGGCCGCACTGCACCGTACGGCTCCGACGATCCCGACCAGTCGTATCCCGCACCTGGGCTACGACCGCCCGGGCTTCACCAGCCCCGGTGACGGCCCGTCGGGCGCGCGCCCGAGCTTCTCCAGCCCGGACTACACCAGCCCGGACTTCGGAGGCCCGGACCACAAGCCGGAATGACCTGCGGCTTGCGCCCCCGCCCGGGGTGCGCAAGCCGGAGATCCGGCAGTGACGGTGCGCTGTCGTGTGCGGGCTGGCCCGAGACGATGACGGGGTCGCGTGGCCTTGAGGACGCGACCTCCGCGCCCCGTCGGGTCGTTTCGGCTCAGTCCGCGATCGGCAAATACACCCGGTTACCGGCCGCCGCGAACTCCTCGGACTTCTGAGCCATGCCCTGCTCGATCTCCGCCTGCGTACCGCCGTGTTCGCGGCGGATGTCCTGGGAGATCTTCATCGAGCAGAACTTCGGCCCGCACATCGAGCAGAAGTGCGCCGTCTTGGCGGGCTCGGCCGGGAGGGTCTCGTCGTGGAACTCACGTGCCGTGTCCGGGTCGAGGGCCAGGTTGAACTGGTCCTCCCACCGGAACTCGAAGCGGGCGTCGGACAGCGCGTCGTCCCATTCCTGCGCACCGGGGTGCCCCTTGGCGAGGTCGGCTGCGTGGGCGGCGATCTTGTAGGTGATGACGCCGGTCTTGACGTCGTCACGGTTGGGCAGGCCCAAGTGCTCCTTGGGCGTGACGTAGCAGAGCATGGCCGTGCCCCACCAGGCGATCATCGCGGCACCGATGCCGGAGGTGATGTGGTCGTACGCCGGCGCGACGTCCGTCGTCAGCGGGCCGAGCGTATAGAACGGAGCTTCATCGCAGATCTCCTGCTGAAGGTCGATGTTCTCCTTGATCTTGTGCATCGGGACATGGCCCGGGCCCTCGATCATGGTCTGAACGTGGAAACGCTTCGCGATCCGGTTGAGTTCCCCGAGCGTGCGCAACTCCGCGAACTGCGCCTCGTCGTTGGCGTCCGCGATCGAGCCCGGCCTGAGGCCGTCGCCCAGCGAGTAGGTGACGTCGTAGGCGGCGAGGATCTCGCAGAGTTCCTCGAAGTTCTCGTACAGGAACGATTCCTTGTGGTGCGCCAGGCACCACGCCGCCATGATCGAGCCGCCGCGCGAGACGATGCCGGTCTTGCGGTTCGCGGTGAGCGGTACGTACGGCAGGCGCACGCCCGCGTGGACCGTCATGTAGTCCACGCCCTGCTCGGCCTGCTCGATGACCGTGTCCTTGTAGATCTCCCAGGTCAGCTCCTCGGCCTTGCCGTCGACCTTCTCCAGCGCCTGGTACAGCGGCACCGTGCCGATGGGGACGGGGGAGTTGCGCAGCACCCACTCGCGGGTCGTGTGGATATTGCGGCCGGTGGACAGGTCCATGACCGTATCGGCGCCCCAGCGGGTCGCCCAGGTCATCTTCTCGACCTCCTCCTCGATGGAGGACGTCACCGCCGAGTTGCCGATGTTGGCATTGACCTTCACCAGGAACCGCTTGCCGATGATCATCGGCTCGATCTCCGGGTGGTTGACGTTCGCGGGCAGTACGGCCCTGCCCGCCGCGATCTCCTCCCGTACGACCTCGGGCGAGACGTTCTCCCGGATGGCCACGTACTCCATCTCGGGTGTGATCTCGCCCCGGCGCGCGTACGCCAGCTGCGTGACCGCCTGGCCGTCGCGGCTGCGGCGCGGCAGGCGTGGGCGGCCGGGGAAGACCGCGTCGAGGTTGCGCAGCCCGCCGCGCGGCGAGGTGTGCTTGATCCCGTCGTCTTCAGGACGGACGGGACGGCCCGCGTACTCCTCCGTGTCACCGCGGGCGATGATCCAGTTCTCCCGCAGCGGCGGCAGGCCGCGGCGGACATCGGTGTCGACGACTGGATCGGTGTACGGGCCTGAGGTGTCGTACAGCGTGACCGACTGCCCGTTGGTGAGGTGCACCTGGCGGACCGGCACGCGCAGGTCGGGGCGTGAGCCCTCGACGTACGCCTTGTGCCAGCCGACGGACTTCCCGGCCTCACCGTTGCTCGCGTCGTTGGTCGCGTTCTGGGTGGAGGCAGGCGTGCGTGCGTCCTTGTTGGCCATGAGACCTATCTCCCTACGCCGGCATTACCCGGTAACAGGTTCGGCGGTCGACGCAGCGGATTCCGTCTGTCGGTGTTTCATGGGAAACATCACTCGTGCCGAGTCACGTTCCACGTGAAACATTGTGAAGACGGAGGTCAGCGCCCTCTCAGCCCGGTGCTCCGAGCTCCCGCGTGTACAAAGGTGCTCCCACGCTAGCGTCAATTCGGGCGCGGTGAACAGAGGGCCCCGGTCGTTCTTGCGATGATCGGTCGGTGACCACGAATCAGCAGCCCCCGTTCCCGCCGCACGAACCGCCGCACGGAACCGGCTCCCGCATGGGGTCGGGAAGCGGCTCGGGCATGGGTGGCAGTGGTTCTTCAGGAAGGGGGCCGGGCATGGATCGGGATGACGTTCCTGGCACGGGGCCGGGCATGGGGCGGGCTGACGCCCCTGGCACGGGGCCGGGTCATGGATCCGGGTTCGGCGGCGGTCCTGAGCATGGTGCCGGCCATGGTCCCGGCGGCCGTGTGTACGGCTCTGTGGGCGGATACCGCGGTGGTGGAGGGCCGGGGACGGGTCCCGTTGCCGAGGGTGGGCAGGGGCGCGGCTCTGGCCCGGGTGGCTGGCATGAGCACGGGGCGGGTCCCGGAGGCGTTCCCGGGCAGGGCTCCGGTCATGGCGAGGCGTCGGCGTACGGCTCGGGCCTGGGCGTTGGCCAGGGGCACGGTTCTGACGCGGGTGACGGCCACGGGCGCTCCGGGCCCGGTGGCGGCCAGGGACACGGTCCCGGCCACGGCAGCGGCCAGGGGCACGGCCATGGTGCCGGTGACGGCCCAGGAAACGGCCCCAGTGGCGGACAGGGACACGGCGGCGGACACGGGCACGGCCACTCGCACAGTCACGCGCACGGTCCCGCGGCCCCCGTCTCCATGCACCTGCGCAAGGTCATCGCCGCGGTGCTCATCCCCTTCGCCGCGGCCGTCGTGGTCGGCCTCGCCGTGCTGTGGCCCGGCGGTGCCCCGCCGCACGAGCGCACCGGCGTCGGCTTCGACCGGCAGACCCAGCAGGCCACGGTCTCCAGGATCGAGGAGTTGCCCTGCGACGCGGTCAACGCCTCGGCGGTCATACCGAACGGCGACACCTCGACCGCCGAGGGCTCCTCCGCCCAGCAGCAGGCGAACGGCATCTGCAAGCGGGCCACGATCCGGATCGACACGGGCGAAGACAAGGGCCGTACGTTCACCGAGATCGTGCAGCCGGACCAGTCACGCCAGTTGCACCAGGGCCAGAAGGTCGTGGTCGCCTACGAACCCTCCGCCCCCGAGGACCTCCAGTACTCGGTCACCGACGTGAACCGCCGACTCCCGATGACCCTGCTCGCCGGCCTCTTCGCACTGGCTGTCGTGGCCGTCGGACGGCTGCGCGGCGTCATGGCGCTGGTCGCGCTGGCCATCAGCTTCCTGGTGCTCAACTTCTTCATCCTGCCCGCGATTCTGCAGGGCTCGAACCCGCTGGTCGTGGCCGTGGTCGGGGCGAGCGCCATCATGCTGATCGCCCTGTATCTGTGCCACGGGCTGTCGGCCCGAACATCCGTGGCAGTTCTCGGCACGCTGATCTCGCTGCTGCTGATCGGCATCCTCGGTTCGCTGTTCATCGGCTGGGCCGCGCTCACGGGCAACACCGACGACAACACCGGCCTCATCCACGGCCTGTACCCGTCGATCGACATGAGCGGTCTGTTGCTGGCCGGCGTCATCATCGGCTCGCTCGGTGTGCTCGACGACGTAACCGTCACGCAGACCTCGGCGGTCTGGGAACTGCACGAGGCCAACCCGGCGATGGGCTGGCGCGGACTGTACCGGGCCGGCATCCGTATCGGCCGGGACCACATCGCCTCCGTCGTCAACACCCTCGTCCTCGCCTACGCGGGCGCCGCGCTCCCCCTGCTGCTGCTTTTCTCCATCGCCCAGAGCAGCGTGGGGACGGTCGCCAACAGCGAACTGGTCGCGGAGGAGATCGTGCGCACGCTGGTCGGTTCGATCGGCCTGGTGGCCTCGGTGCCGGTCACCACGGCCCTCGCGGCGCTGGTGGTGTCGGCCGACCGGGCCGACAAGGAGGCCGAGACACGCGCGGCTGCCGACGGGGTCGGCCACGAAGCTCCGGTACCGGCCCGCGGCGGGAGGGGACGGCGGCGCAAGCGCTGAGCACCGACAGCCTGCGCAGCCGTAGCCCCACCAACCCCACAGACCCCACCGACACCAGGCGAAGCGTTACGCCACCCACCTCATCGCACGCCTCACCCCGTGCTCTGCTCCTCCGCCAGAATCCGGTCCAGCGCCTCGTCGAGATGGGCGTCGAAGTCGGCGAGGGAGCCCTCCTGGCCCAACGGCACCAGCTTGTCCGTGCGGTCGAGAAAGGCGACCAGCGGGGCCGTCGAGGAGCGGAACAGCGCCTGGTCGCAGCCGACCTGAAGCCGGATCAGGACATCGCCCAGCGACTCGGGATCGACCGGTGAGACCCGCACATCACCCTCCCCGCACGGCCGCCCCACCCCGTCGATCAGCAGCTCCCGCCCGAAGGCCCAGGTCACAGGGGCATCCCCGGGCAGATGGAAGGTCAACCGCACGGCATAGGGATCGCACGTTTCGTAGCGCAGCTCCACAGGGATGCGGAAGGAGAGCTCCTCGGAAACGAGAAAGCTCATCATGACCTCTGCCTGTACGGACTCGCGCATCGCCTACCCCGTCACTTGCCGTTCGATTGGCCGGGAATGAACCTCTGATACCTGGTGGCATCTTGCTGAACGTACACACCAGATCACAAGGAGTGAGTTTTCAGATACTGATAGAGATCGCGAGTGACCCGAGCGCACGGCCCACCTCGCTCTGCAACTGCCGGGCTGCGGGAAGCAGTCGGTCCGCTTGGTGGCTGGGGAGCGAGATGGCCATCGTCCCCGCGCTGTCACCCACAGTGATCGGAATGGCCGCGCACACCGTTCCCAGCGCGTACTCCTGGCGCTCGGTCACCGGTTCCATCCGGCTCGTTCGTTCGAGTCGGTGCAGCAGCGCGCGGCTGTCGCGGACGGTGTGCGGGGTGATCGACTGCACGGGATAGCGGTCGAGGTGGTCCCGGCGGGTGTTCTCGTCCAGCTGGGACAGCAGGCACTGTCCGATGGCGTGCGCGTGGCCGGTCTCGCGGAAGTCGGCCCACTCCTCCACCGCCGGATTGCCGGGGGTGTCGGAGACGCACATGACCTCGATCTCGCCGTCGCGGTAGATCGCGTAGTACACGGGCACGCCGATGGAATCCCGCCAGCGTGCCAGGGCCGCGTTGACCGTGCTGCGACGTTTCTGCTGGGCTCCGCTGCTGCTCAGCCGCTCGGCCGCCTCGCCGAGGAAGAACAGACCTTTCTCCCGGCGCAGATAGCTCTCGTGCACCAAGGTGCGCAGCAGGTGGTACGTCGTGGGGAGGGCGACGCCGGTCTCGCGGGCCAGTTGCTTGGCGGGGGCGCCGTGCTCGTGCTCGGCGACGGCCTCCAGCAGGCGCATGGCGCGCTGCACGGACCCGATGAGGGTGGCGTTGTGCCGGGGCGTGGGGGGTGCGTAGGGATCTGCGGGTGCGGTGTCTGCCGTGGCCAAGGGTCACTCCCGAAGCGCGAGGGGGGCAGCCCGTGCAAGGGTGCACGGGAGGGGGTGTACGGGTGTGTACGCCGCTCGCGGGGTCTCCCCCGCGTCCGGGTTCCGGACTCTATTGGCCTGCCACCGCTCGCAGACCGTCCGCCCGGAAACTTCCCTCCCCCGAGGGAACCGGTCATTCCTGTTACCGGCTCCTGTCACCCACACCTGTTACCAGTCGCCACGCGAGGAGGAGTTCGTCGTGAACTTCCGTACGACGTAAATGAGTCCGCCGACCAGGGCCACGAAGACCAGCAGCTTGAACAGCAGGCCGATCACAAAGCCCACGACGCTGACTATCACGCCGCCGAACACGACCAGAGCGATGGCCGGCACCGCGATCCACTTCACCCACCACGGCAGACCCGCGAAGATCTCTCGCATCGCCCTCGTCCCTCTCTCCACCCGCCGGCCGCACGGCTCCCTGTGAGCCATCCGGTCCCGCCGGGTCCTGTGATGTCCTGCTTCGATGCTAGGGCTGCGAGGCACCCGACGGGTGCCTCGCAGCCCTTGTCCTCCCCTGACCCATCCCCTAGGGAATCCGGGGACGCGAGAGCCACGAACCCCGAGCCGACGGGTCAGTTCTCGGGCGGCGAGAACACCACCAGCACCCGCAGGTCCTCGCTGATGTGGTGGAACTTGTGTGCCACCCCGGCCGGGACGTACACCACGCTGCCGCGGGCCACCTCGGTGGTCTCCATACCGACGGTGATCGCGGCGCGGCCGCTCACCACGAAGTACACCTCGTCCTGGTTGTGCGGTTTCTGCGGGTCGTGCTCGCCCGCGTTGAGCGCGTACAGACCAACCGACATGTTCCGCTCCCGCAGAAACTGAAGGTAGGCCCCCTCGTTGGCGGCGCGCTCCGCCTCCAGTTCGTCCAGCCGGAATGCCTTCATCGCTTCGTCGCCCTCGCGCCCGTATTCGTAACCGATCTCGTCTGCCACGATCAGACACATGATGAATTTCGTAGTCAAGACGATCGCCAACGCGGGCGCCCTGGCGGTCGCCGTATGGCTGCTCGACAAGATCACCCTGACCGGGGACAGCACCGGGAAGAAGGTCGGCACGCTGCTCCTGGTCGCGCTGATCTTCGGCCTCGTGAACGTCGTGGTCAAGCCGATCGTGCAGCTGCTCAGCCTGCCGCTGCTCATCCTCACGCTCGGCCTGTTCACCCTGGTCGTCAACGCGCTGATGCTGCTGCTGACCTCGTGGCTCGCCGACAAGCTCGACCTGAGCTTCCACGTCGAGGGCTTTTGGACGGCCGTACTGGGCGGCCTGATCATCTCGATCGTCTCCTGGGCGCTCAACATCGTCCTCCCGGACCGGGACTGAGCGCCATGACCTACCGCGTCTGCTTCGTCTGCACCGGCAACATCTGCCGCTCCCCGATGGCCGAATCCGTCTTCCGCGCCCGGATCGCGCAGGCCGGGCTGGACGGCCGCGTCGTGGTCGACAGCGCCGGCACGGGCGGCTGGCACGAGGGTGAACCGGCCGACCCGCGCACCGTGGCCGTACTCCGGGAGCACGACTACGGCAGTGAGCACATCGCACGGCAGTTCCAGCCGTCGTGGTTCTCCCGGCTCGATCTCGTCATCGCGCTCGACTCCGGACACCTGAAGGCGCTGCGCCGCCTCGCCCGCACCGAGCAGGACGCGGCGAAGGTGCGTCTGCTGCGTTCCTACGATCCCGCCGCGGGCGACGACCTGGACGTCCCGGACCCCTATTACGGGGGCCGGGACGGCTTCGAGGAGTGCCTTGAGATGGTGGAGGCGGCGAGTACGGGACTGCTCGCCGCGGTACGTGAGCACCTGGAAGGACGGGCGGCATGAGCGGTTCTGCGCACGGTACGAGCGCGGAGGGGGGCGTCGGCGAGGGCACGCGCGCGGTGCGGGCGGGGCTGCCCGAGCCGGTGAAGTACGAGCCGACCCTGCCGGGCCCGGTGTTCGCCGCCCACTACCATCTGCCGGGCGAGCCCACGGGACCGTACACCTACGGTCGTGACGAAAACCCGACCTGGACGCATCTGGAGCGGGCGATCGGCGAACTGGAGGCGCCCGGGCGGCACGGCGTCGAGACGCTCGTGTTCGCCTCCGGGATGGCCGCCATCTCGTCGGTGCTCTTCTCGCAGCTGCGCGCGGGCGACGCGGTCGTGCTGCCCAGCGACGGTTATCAGGCGCTGTCGCTGGCGCGTGCCCAGCTGGAGGCGTACGGCATCGAGGTGCGCACCGCGCCGACCGGCGGCGACGCCCAGCTCGACGTCCTCGACGGCGCGAAGCTGCTGTGGATCGAGACCCCGTCGAACCCCGGGCTCGATGTGTGCGACATCCGGCGGCTCGCCGAGGCGGCACACGCGCGCGGGGCCCTGGTCGCCGTCGACAACACACTCGCCACACCGCTCGGGCAGCGCCCGCTGGACCTCGGCGCCGACTTCTCCGTCGCCAGCGGCACCAAGCAGCTCACCGGGCACGGAGACATCCTCCTGGGGTACGTCGTCGGCCGCGACGCCGAGGCCATGGCCGCCGTACGTCGCTGGCGCAAGATCGTCGGGGCGATTCCGGGCCCGATGGAGGCCTGGCTGGCACATCGGTCGATCGCCACGCTCCAGCTGCGCGTCGAGCGGCAGAACGCCGGCGCCCTGGCGGTGGCCGAGGCGCTGCGCGACTGGCACGAGGATCTCGGGGTGCGCTACCCGGGGCTGATGAGCGACCCGTCTTACAAGATCGCCTCGCAGCAGATGCACCGCTTCGGGTGCGTGGTGTCGTTCACGCTGCCCACGCGCGCGCGTGCGGACCGCTTCCTCGACGCACTGCGGCTTGTGGACGACGCGACGAGCTTCGGCGGGGTGCGCTCCACGGCCGAGCGGCGCGGGCGCTGGGGAGGGGACGCGGTGCCGGAGGGCTTCATCCGGCTGTCGGTCGGCGCGGAGGACGCCAAGGACCTGGTGGCGGATGTGCTGCGCGCGCTGGACGAGTCGGCGCAGTGACGCTTACGGACGCCCGGTGGGGGTCCGACTACGAAAGACGGACGGTCCGAGCCTCCCCCCTCGTGGCTCGGACCGTCCTCGGTTCCGCGCGCGAAGAACCGCGCGACCAAGGCTAGTTGACTCTCTGTCAGTGTCCAATCACTGTAGCGACAGAGACCTATCGACTTATTTATAGTTGGGCCCTGCCTCAGGCGTGGGAGCAGCGCACGGGAAGGGGGTGGCGGGCGCCATGGATCTGGCCTTGCTGCGCACGTTCGTGACCGTGCACCGGGCCGGCTCCTTCACTCGCGCCGCCGCCCTGCTGGGCCTCTCCCAACCGGCCGTCACCTCACAGATCCGCACCCTCGAACGGCAACTGGGCCGTCCCCTGTTCCTGCGGCAGGCGCGCGGTGTGACGCCGACGACCATGGGCGATGAACTCGCGCACAAGGCCGCTCCGCACCTGGACGCGCTGGTGGAGATCGCCGAGAGCGGACTCGACGACGAGTCCTCCTTACGGACGTTGCATCTGGCCGGGCCCCCGGAGTTCACCGCCGAGCGGGCGCTGCCCGCACTGGTGGAACTGACCGGGGAGGACGGCCAGGGGTTCGCCCTGCGCGCCTCCTTCGGCAACGCGGAGGAGACGCTGGAGGGGTTGGCCGCCGGCCATCATGATCTGGCCATCAGCACGGCCCGCCCACGCGGCGCCCTGCTCACCGCGACTGCGCTCTGCGACGAGGAGCATGTTCTGGTCGCCGCCCCGCGTTGGGCGGAGGAGATCGACGCCGGGACGCTGCGCCACAAGGGCGCGCCCGCCCTGGAGAACCTTCCCGTCGTCGAGGTGCACGAGTCGCTGCCCTTCGTCGCCCGCTACTGGGCCTCCGTCTTCGACTCCCGCCCGGCCGCGTCCGGCACCGTCATCGTCCCCGATCTACGTGCCGTCCTGGCCTGTACGGCCGCGGGCGCGGGGCTCGCGGTGCTGCCCCGCTATCTGTGCGCGCCTGCCCTGGAGCGCGGTGAGGTGGTCACCCTGCACGAACCGGCGGTGCCGCCCCTGCGGACGTACTTCCTGGTGGTGCGCACCGGAACGCTGGCCATGCCGCATATCGCGCGGGCCCACGAGTGGCTGCAGCGGGCGGCCACTGACTGGTGTTGAAGCTGCACGAGGGGCTGCAGCGACCGGCCACCGACGAGTGTTGAACACGGGGCCGGCTCCTGTCGGGCGAGGGCGGGGGCGGGGGCGCCCGCGGGTGACGATCCGCGATGTTTCACGTGGAACATGTCGGGCCACATTTCTCCCATGACCGTCCGACCCGTGGTCAAGCGCACCGCCCGCGCCGTTCTCCTGGACGGTGACGACCTGATCCTGATCAAGCGCACCAAGCCCGGTGTCGATCCCTACTGGGTCACTCCCGGTGGCGGGGTCGACCCCGGTGACCCCACCGTCGTCCATGCCCTGCATCGCGAGGTGTACGAGGAACTGGGCGCCAAGATCACCGATGTCGTGCCATGTTTTGTGGACACCGTCGAGCACATCGGCGAGGACGGCGGCGCGACCGGCGTGAAGGTACAGCACTTCTTCGTCTGCCGGCTCGAGTCCATGGATCCGTCCCTGCGGCACGGTCCCGAGGTCGACGAGCCCACGGGCGAGTACGAGATCGTACGAGTGCCGTTCACCCGCGTCGGGATCGCCTCCGTGCATCTCGTCCCGCTGTCGCTGCGGCACTACCTCGACGGGAACATCGAGGGCGTACGGGCCATGCACGCGCCCGACCTGGGCTGAGCTGGTCGACGTTCGGTGTCTCACCCGTCAGCTACCGGCGGCGACGAGTTCCTCCACGGAGTCGTGCCGTATGCGCTCGGACGGGATGCCGACGTCCCGCAGGGCGTCCACGCCGCTGCGGATCATGCCGGGCGGGCCCGAGAGATAGGCGTCGTACTCGTTCCAGGGGCCGTACTCCCTTATGGCGTCGGGGAGCTGGATGTGCGCCTGCTGGTCGATGATCGCGCGCACGGAGAGCCATGGGTGCGTCTGCTGGAGCCTGAGCATCGTGTCGATGTCGTACAGGTCGTGGTCGGTGCGGGCGCCGTAGAACACCTCGACCGGTCGCCGTTCGCCGTGCTCGGCGACGTCCTCGATCAGGGCCTTGATCGGCGCGATGCCGGTACCGCCGCCCAGGCAGAGCAGTCCGCTGTCGGTGGTGTGGTCCACGGTCATCGAACCGGCGGGCGGCCCGAGGCGGATGACGTCGCCGGGCCGGGCGCGGTGCACGAGGGCGTTGGAGACCCAGCCCGCCGGGACCGCCTTCACATGGAAGCTGAGTAGTCCGTCGGAGCGGGGCGCGGAGGCGAAGGAGTAGTGCCGCCATATGCGCGGCCACCACGGGGTCTCCAGGCTCGTGTACTGCCCGGCGAGGAAGGGATAGGGCTGGTCCGGGCGGACGGTTATGACGGCGACGTCCGGGGTCCTCAGGTCATGCGAGACGACCTCCGCGTACCACCAGGCCGGGGCGCGAAGCTCGTCCGCGGCCGCCGCGTCGATCATGACCTGCGAGATCGTCGTGTACGCCCGTACCCAGGCCGCCTCTGTCTCGTCGTCCCAGACGGACTCGGCGTACCGGCTCAGTGCCCCGATCAGACACTCGCCGACGGCCGGATAGTGCTCGGGCTGCGTGCCGTACTTGCGATGTCCGCGGCCCAGGTTCTGCAGATAGGGCACGAGTACGTCGGTGTTGTCGATGTGCTCGGCGGCCGTGAGCAACGCCTTGAGCAGGCGGTCGCGCTGGGCATCCATCGCGGCGGGGAACAGGGGGCGCAGGTCGGGGTGGCGGACGAAGAGCAGGGCGTAGAAGTACGAGGTGACCTTGTCGGCGACGGGGGCGACCGTGGACATGGTGCGCCGGATGAGGACGGCATCCGGGGATGCGTCCTCTTGTGGGGTGGCGGTGGCGGACGGCTCGGCGTGTGGGGCGGCCGGGCTGGAGGGGGCGGCTTGCGGGGCGGTGCCCGTTGGTGTGGCGTGCGGGTGCGGGGCGGCGGCGCTGGGCGCGTCCGGCTGTGGGTGCGGGGCGGCAGCGCTGGGCGCGTCCGGCTGTGGGTGCGGAGCGGAGCTGGGTGTCTGCGGCTGAGGGCGCGGGGCGTGGCTCGACCGCTCGCTGTGTGGGACCGCCAGGGCGGTGGACGGCTCACTGTGTGGGGCCGCCGGGGCGGTGGACGGCTCGGTGCGCGGGGCCGGAGCGGCGGAGGGCTTCCCACCGGCCGTGAAGAGGGACGGCTCGGCGTGGTCTGCCGGAGCGTGGCGCTGGGTGGGTACGCGGTGCGTGGCGGGCGGGGCCTCGGTGAGGGGCGCCGTGCGCTGGTCGGAAGGCAGCGGTTCGGTGCGCGTCGAAGGCGGCGCGGGCGTGGCTGTGGCCGCCTGGGTTATTCGCTCATGATCCGCCGCGACATCGGTGGCGGCGGGCGGGGCGCCGTAGGCGGGTGGCGCGGCGATGACCTCCCACGGTGCTGCCTGCGAGGTCTGCGGCGGCCCGAGAGGCCCCGGGCCGTGCGCTCGTTCTTGCGGCTCCGGGGGCCGCGATCCGGTCACCCCTTCCGGCGCGGAGGCCCCTCCCGGTGTCTCTGGCGCCCGCACCCACGGGGACGCGCCCGTGCCGCGTATGGGGGGCGTCGGCTCAGCGTCAGCCGCATCACCGGCGGCCGGGGCACCGAGGGTCGGGCGGGCTTGGCCGTCGGCGGCCGGGTCCGTCGTATGCCGCCGGGAGAAGGCCTCGGCGACGTAGGGCCGGGCGAGCGGCTCGTCGACTTCGGGATGTCCGTGCTGCTCCGCGCGCTGCGAGGCGGCGTTCGGTGCGGCCTCGCCGGTGGGCGCGCCCGAGTCGGTGCCCGACGTGGCCCGGCCCACCGGGCGCATGCCGGCCAGGCGGCGGCCGTCCATGGCCTCCCGCTCGGTCCCCTGAGCCGGCACCGGATTCTTCCGCGGCATGAACCAGCCGCCCCCGCCGCCCGAAGTGCCGTTGTCGTCCGACGTGGTGGCCGGAGCGTCCATGGTGTGCCTCGCCTCGAACATCTTTCGGTCGGTCTGCGCACTTCCTCGGTCGGAAGATGCCTGCTTCCTCCGCAGCCGGCTGCTGTTCCCGTTCGGCGTCGCGGCCAACGCAGCCATAGTCAACTCGTGTTCCCGCTGCGTACGGACAAGTAGGACGAGAGTGTGACATTGGCCGCAGTGTTCTCACCGCAGCGTCCCACTTCACATGGACGCCCCGGTCGCTTAACCGAGAATGCGGGTCTTCGATCTCTCCGTCCCGTTAGGCTGCATTGCCCTGCTCCCGGCCCCGACGGGAAGTGTGCTCTGCATCCCGTACGGGGAACCGGAGTCGACCATACCGGCCACCGCCCCGCACACAAGTCCCACCTTCGGCGACCACGAATTTGACTGTGGGGCAATCCAGCGATTCCCCCAATGTCGGCGCGCGCCGCACCAATTCATAGGCATCCCACAGATCCTCCTCCGGCGACGCTGCAAGTCGGGGACACGCTCGGCCGGTGCCACCGATGGATGCTCGCCGTTCGCCGATGTTTCACGTGAAACACCCCGCGCTTGTCCATGTGCCCCGCATTCGCCCACGAGTTGGCCAAAAGGGCGTACCTCTCTGCCGAAACAGGTGGACGTCAAGGGCACCGGTCAGACAGCCTGACCTGCGTGCCTACTCCTTCCCTCGCTGCTCTGCCGATTCGCCGTCTGACCCGTCGCGACCTCAAGGTCTGCGCGGACTTGTCCGAGGACCGGGGGTGGCCGCGCGAGGAACACAAATGGAGCTTCCTCCTCACCGCCGGGACCGGATACGGCATCGACGACCCTCAGGGAGGGCTCGTGGCCGCCTGTGCAGTCACCGAGTACGGGCCGCAGGAACGCCCGGAGCTCGGAGCCGTGGGGATGGTGCTGGTCGCCGAACGGCACGCACGCCAGGGCGTCGGGCGCCGGTTGATGCAGCACGTGATGTCGACGATGGGCACCACGCCACTGACGCTGCACGCCACGCCGAACGGTCTCCCGCTCTACGAAGAACTCGGCTTCAAGGTCACCGGCCGCGCAGAAATGCTGCGCGGCTCTTTCATGCCCGGCGGACCCGAGCCCAGGGTGGCCACCCGCCCAGCAACCGGCGAGGACCTCACCAAGATCCTCCGCATCGACGCGGAGGTGTTCGGTGCCGATCGCACGCACATCATCACGCGCCTGCCCGCCTTCGCCGACCAGGTACGGGTCGCCGAGGAAGACGGCCGGATCATCGGCTACGCGGCCGCCTGGCCCAACATGAACACACATGTCGTCGGCCCGCTGATCGCCCGGGACACGGAGACCGCGAAGGCGTTGATCGCCTCGCTCGCCACCCACACCGACCGCCCGCTGCGCACCGACATCGACGTCCGGCACGAGGAACTGGTCATGTGGGCGAAGGAGCGGGGCATGGCGTCGGTGGCCTTCAACGCGGTGATGACGTACGGAGTGGCGGAACTCCCGGGTGACTGGCGCCGGCGCTTCGCTCCGCTGACGGTGGCAGCGGGCTGAGGTCCGGAAAGGGAGAACGCCGGCCCCTTGGGGAACCGGCGTCCTGTCGTGGATGAACCGAGCTGCCGTCAGGCGAGCGCCTCCACGGCGGCCGTGGCGAAGCCGTGGTCCTGCTCCGGGGCGCCGCCGCCCACTCCGATGGCACCGATCAGCCATCCGTCACGGTGAATCGGCAGACCGCCCGCGATGAACAGCAGCGGCCGGTCGAGCGCGGTCTGCAGGGAGTGGAACGGCCCGTCGGGCTTGACCGCGTCGACGAGGTCGGCGGTCGGCGCGTTCAGCTGGAGGGCGGTGTACGCCTTGCGGGTGCTGGTCTCTCCGGAGATCAGCACGGCCCGGTCGTCGCGACGGAAGGCGAGCAGGTGCCCGCCGGCGTCCAGGACGGTGACGCTGACGGTCGCTCCGGCGGCCTCGGCGGCGCGGCGGGCCGCGGTGACGAGAACCTCGGCGTCGTGGATGGTCAGCGGCGCGACGGCGGTGGTGGTGCTCATTGCGGGGTTTCTCCTTGCGTGCATTGCTGGTGAGGGGTTCGGCCGGGCGGCGCGGGGACGGCCCTGGCCCCGCGTGGACCCGGCTCGGTTCAGTGGTGATCGGACGGGGGGACGTACGGCGAGGCGTGCGGTCGTGCGGCGTCCGGCGCGGTCAGTGGTGGATGGTGGCCCGCTCCTCGGCGGGGACGCCGACCCCGACGACGGCACTCGGAGTGCTCTCCCGGCGCTCCAGCGCGGCCGAAAGGACGGCGAGGAGCAGAGCGGCCGCGGCGAGGACGGCGCCGACCCAGTTCGGGGCCGTGTAGCCGAGGCCGGCCGCGATGACCAGACCGCCGAGCCAGGCGGAGAGGGCGTTGCCCAGGTTGAAGGCGCCGATGTTCACGGCGGAGGCGAGAGTCGGGGCGCCGTGCGCCTGGTCGAGGACGCGCTTCTGCAGCGGCGGGACGGTCGCGAAGCCCAGGGCGCCGATCAGCGCGATGCTGACGGCCGAGAGGATCTTGTCGTGCGCCGTGAGTGTGAAGAGCGCCAGCACGACCGCGAGGGCGCTCAGGGAGACGTACAGCATCGGCATCAGGGCGCGGTCGGCGAACTTGCCGCCGACCAGGTTGCCGCCGACCATGCCGAGGCCGAACAGGACCAGCAGCCAGGTGACAGAGCCGTCGGCGAAGCCCGCGACATGAGTCATCATCGGCGCGATGTAGGTGATGGCCGCGAAGACGCCGCCGAAACCGAGGACGGTCATCGCCATGGCGAGCAGGACCTGGACGTTCTTGAAGGCGGCCAGTTCGTGCCGCAGGTGAACACCCTCGGGCTTGGGCATCTCGGGGACGAGCTTGGCGATGCCGACCAGGCCGACTACACCGAGCGCGGCGACGACGGCGAAGGTGACGCGCCAGCCCAGAGACTGCCCGACGAGCGTGCCCAGCGGCACGCCGACGACGTTGGCGACGGTCAGGCCGGTGAACATCATCGCGATGGCTCCGGCCTTCTTGTCCGGAGCGACCAACTCGGCGGCGACCACCGAGCCGATGCCGAAGAAGGCACCGTGGGCGAGTGAGGCGACCACACGGCCGATGAGCATCACGGCGAAGGCGGGGGCGAGGGCGGAGAGCAGGTTGCCGACGATGAACAGACCCATCAGCACCATCAGCATCCGCTTCCGGGAGACCTTGGTGCCGAGCACGGTCATCAGCGGGGCGCCGAGCACCACGCCGAGCGCGTAGCCGGTCACCAGGAAGCCGGCTGTCGGGATGGAGACCCCGAAGTCGGTCGCGACCTCAGGCAGCAAGCCCATGATCACGAACTCGGTCGTGCCGATTCCGAAGGCCCCGATCGCGAGGGCCAGAAGCGCGAGAGGCATGGGGGGAATACACCTTCCCAGACGATTGCAGGAGCGCTTTGCGTGCGTTCACAATAGTTGCAGGCGCGGGCAATATGCAACCGCAGGCTATTGCGAGGCTGCTCTATCCTGGATTCAGCCGCTCCGGGACGGAGGAAACGCCAATGACAGCGACGGACCCTGCGCTCACCGCTCTCGCCCAGGGCTGGTCCGCCCTTGCTCTGCTGCACGGGAGGATCGAGGCGCACATCGAGCGCGCCCTGCAGGCCGGGCACGACTTGAGCGTGCGCGAGTACTCCCTGCTGGACGTGCTCAGCCGGCAGCACGACGGCGACGGCGGGCATCTGCAGATGAAGCAGGTCGCCGACGCGGTCGTCCTCAGCCAGAGCGCCACCACTCGGCTGGTCACCCGGCTTGAGGACCGCGGTCTACTGGAGCGGTATCTCTGCCCCACCGACCGCCGTGGCATCTACACGAACGTGACCGAGGCGGGCCTGAAGCTGCTGGAGGAGGCGCGGCCGACCAATGACGCCGCCCTGCGTGAGGCGCTCGACGAGGCGGCCAAGAACCCCGAGCTGGCCCCGCTGGTCCGGGCCGTGGAGTCGGTGAGCGTGCCCGCATAGGGTGCGGACATGGGAGATCTTGAGATACGAGCCGCGGTCACGAACGACCTCCCCGCGATCGTCGGCATGCTCGCCGACGACCCGCTGGGCGCGCAGCGCGAGTCACCGGACGACCTGACCCCGTACCAGGCCGCGCTGGAGCGCCTCGGCGCCGACCCGAACCAGCACCTCGTCGTCGCCGTTCGTGAGGGCCGAGTCGTCGGCACGCTTCAGCTCACGATCATTCCCGGGCTCTCCCGACGTGGCGCCACCAGGTCGATCATCGAGGGGGTCCGCATCCACGCCGACGAGCGCGGAAGCGGGCTGGGCACCCAGCTCATCGAGTGGGCGATCGCGGAATCCCGCCGACAAGGTTGCCAGTTGGCGCAGCTGACGTCCGACAACTCCCGTGTGGACGCCCACCGCTTCTATGAACGGCTCGGTTTCACGGCGTCCCACGTGGGTTTCAAGCTCCAGCTCTGAGCTCTGAGCTCTGAGCTCTGGAGAAACGAGCACGGCCCTGCGCAACGAACGGCCATGTTTCACGTGAAACATGGCCATCCATGCAGACCTTGAGCGCGGACGCTAACCGATCCCCCGCCACCCCTCCGGGTCCACTCCACCCGGCACTTCCGCTGTCTCGTCGTACGGCTGACGCGTGAACACGAACGACCCGAGGTCCAGATGGCTCACGGACCCGTCAGCCCGCCGTACGGGCCGCAGCACCTCTCCAGCGTAGTAGCCCTCCAGCCCGGTCCAAGTGTCGTCCCCATTGGCCCGGAAGCGCGCGCCACGCCCCTTGCCGGACAGCGGATCCAGCGACACCCCACCTCCTCCGGTCAGGCGCAGACCGAAGGCGTACGTTCCCCAGTACCACTGCCCCGCCAACTCCAGTACCGACGGGTCGATTTCATGCAACGGCCGCCACGGTTCGGGGATGCGCGGCTCCGCTTCGGCGACGATGCGGACGAGGTCGGCACCCACCGTCGACAGCAGTGGGCCGGAGGTGCAGTTGGCGAGCACCACCGCTGCCACGTCGTCCGCCACGCTCAGGGTGAGATTCGCGAGAAAGCCCGGCAGCGAGCCGGAGTGGCCCACGAGCAACCGGCCGTCCCGGTGCTGGATCTGCAGCCCGAGTCCGTACGTCACCCCGTCCGCGACATCCGCGGCCTCGGCCGGTGCCGCGGGCGCCCGCATCTCCCGTACGGTCTGCGCACTGAGCACCCGCTCGTCGCCCTGCGCGAGGAACACGGCGAACCGCGCCAGGTCCCCGGTGGTCGACCAGAGCTGACCGGCGGGAGCCATCCGCCCGAGATCCTCAGCGGGCTCCGGCAGCAGCACATCGGCCCATGGATGCACCGCCCAGCCACCGGCGTGCGGCGCCGACGGCCGCGCACTCGTCCGGTCGAGAGCCAGGGGTTCAAGCACCTCGCGCCGCAGCACGTCCTCCCAGGGGGCGCCGCGCAGCCTCTCGACGAGCGCGCCCAGCAGCGTATAGCCAGGGTTCGAGTAGTGGAAACGCCGCCCGGCCGGATGCAGGAAGGGACGTTCACCAAGCACGTCGGCCAGCTCCGGGCGCAGCGAACCCGGGCTGCGCTCCCACCAGGGGGCGGGGGACTCGGCAGCCAGCCCGCTGGTGTGAGCCAGCAGTTCGGCGACGGTGGCCTCACCGGCACTCGTGCCCGGCAGATGCTTCTCCAGCCGGTCACCGAGGTCGAGGCGCCCCTCGTCGCGCAACCGCAGCACCAGAACCGCGGTGAAGGTCTTGGTGATCGAACCGATCCGGTACTGCACGTTCTCGTCCGGCACCTGCCCGTCCACCGACGTCCGTGCCCCGTGCCACACGGTACGCCCCTCCCGCACGACCGCCGCGACCATCGACGGTGCACGCCCCTCGGACTGAGCCAAAGCAAGCCGGTGCAGCAACGCCCGGCGCGTGGAGGGCAGCAACTCTTCCTGAGATGTAGTCATGCCCCCAGTCCATCCGGCCGGACGACAGACGTCGAGCACATTTCCCCGCGCGCGGCAGCCTGCCGGTGACCGGCCAGAGCTATGTCTTCCGGGCGTCCGCGATCTTGTCCAGTTCGCGCACGGCCTCGGCGTGCGCGCTCATCCGCCGGCTCACCGTGCCGGTGGTGAAGAGCGCCCGGCCACTACCAACAGGCCGATGCCCCAGGCGCGTATCCGACTCGCCTGGTCGCGGAAGTCCAGGTCGTACTCACGTGATCGCATGGCCGCCGAATCTAGCAGCGGCTTCCCGCACGGGCGCGGGGGTCAGGTCTGGGCCATGTCCACGAACCGGGAGTAGTGGCCCTGGAAGGCGACCGTGATGGTCGCGGTCGGGCCGTTTCGGTGCTTGGCGACGATCAGGTCGGCCTCGCCCGCGCGGGGCGACTCCTTCTCGTAGGCGTCCTCGCGGTGCAGCAGGATGACCATGTCGGCGTCCTGCTCGATGGACCCGGATTCACGCAGGTCGGAGACCATCGGCTTCTTGTCGGTGCGCTGCTCGGGGCCACGGTTCAGCTGGGAGAGCGCGATGACCGGGATCTCCAACTCCTTGGCCAGCAGCTTGAGGTTTCGGGACATATCCGAAACCTCCTGCTGACGGCTCTCGGCCCGCTTGGAACCGCCGGACTGCATCAGCTGAAGGTAGTCGATGACAACCAGCCGGAGGTCGTTGCGCTGCTTGAGGCGGCGGCATTTGGCGCGGATCTCCATCATCGACAGGTTCGGGGAGTCGTCGATGTAGAGCGGGGCTGCGGAAACGTCCGGCATCCGGCGGGCCAACCGCGTCCAGTCCTCGTCGGTCATCGTGCCGGAGCGCATGTGGTGCAGCGCGACCCGGGCCTCGGCGGACAGCAGACGCATCGCGATCTCGTTGCGCCCCATTTCGAGCGAGAAGATCACGCTTGGCAGGTTGTTCTTGATCGACGCGGCCCGGGCGAAGTCCAGCGCGAGCGTCGACTTGCCCATCGCGGGACGCGCGGCGATGACGATCATCTGGCCCGGGTGCAGACCGTTGGTGAGCGAGTCGAAGTCGGTGAAGCCGGTGGGCACCCCGGTCATCTCGCCGGTCCGTGAACCGATCGCCTCGATCTCGTCGAGCGCACCCTCCATGATGTCGCCGAGCGGCAGATAGTCCTCGCTGGTGCGCTGCTCGGTGACCGCATAGATCTCGGCCTGGGCCCGGTTGACGATCTCGTCGACGTCGTCGTCGGCCGCGTATCCCATCTGCGTGATACGGGTGCCTGCCTCCACGAGGCGGCGCAGGACGGCCCGCTCATGGACGATCTCCGCGTAGTACTCGGCGTTCGCCGCCGTCGGCACCGTCTGGACGAGGGTGTGCAGATACGACGCGCCACCGACCTTGTTGATCTCGCCGCGCTTGGTGAGCTCGGCGGCGATCGTGATGGGGTCGGCCGGCTCGCCCTTGGCGTAGATGTCGAGGATCGCCTGGTAGATCGTCTCGTGCGCGGGCTTGTAGAAGTCGTGTCCCTTGAGGATCTCCACGACGTCGGCGATGGCGTCCTTGGACAGCAGCATGCCGCCCAGCACGGACTGTTCGGCGTTGAGATCCTGCGGCGGAACTCGCTCGAAGGACGAACCTCCGCCGTCCCAGGCGCCGTTCTCCCGGCCTCGCTCATGCTGCTCTTCGCGACCCCGGCCACCGTCCCCGCGGCGGCGGGAGGGCAGACGATCGCTGGGACCGCTGTCGGCCCACGGGTCGTCCAAGGGCTCGGAAATGCTCACCGAGCCACCTCCTCCCGTCCGCCGAGCGGACCTCACCGTGCCCCTCATTTCTACGGCACGGCACTGACAACTGAGAGGCCCGGCTCCGGTTCATACGCGTTGGTTTTGTGACGGTTTCACAGCCGACAGAGGGAGCGGGCGCCGGACCACGGTAGGCCCCCCGGCACCGTCAGCCAATCTGGTTATCCACAGGCCATGTGGACGACGGCCCCGATGCTGTGGACAACTCCGCGAAACCTGTGCACGACCCGGTGGACAGGCCTGTGAACAAGCCCGCACCGCCGCTCCCAAACTGCTCCTGACCTGCACCTTTCCCATCCACCGGCTGTGCAGAAGAAAAACTTCCCCAGTCAGCGCAAGATCGCTTCGAACAGTGCGCGACAGCACACGCGACGCCAGGTTGAGTAAGGGGCACAATGGCATTGCATCTCTTACCTGTGGAAGATTAGATTGGTGCTCATGACACAGGCTCCCGCGACCCCCAGGGCCGCCCGGCGACAACACGATCGGGAGATCGTCTCACTGGCCGTCCCGGCCTTCGGCGCACTGGTCGCCGAGCCCCTCTTCGTCCTGGCCGACAGCGCGATCGTCGGCCACCTCGGCACGGCCCAACTCGCCGGACTCGGCGTCGCCTCAGCCCTCCTCACGACCGCCGTCAGCATCTTCGTCTTCCTCGCCTACGCCACCACGGCGGCCGTGGCCCGACGAGTCGGCGCCGGTGACCTCCCGTCAGCGATCCGTCAGGGCATGGATGGCATCTGGCTGGCACTGCTGCTCGGGGCCGGCGTCATCGCCGTCGTCCTGCCCATGGCACCGTTCCTCGTGGAACTCTTCGGCGCCTCGGACACGGCGGCCCCCTACGCGACCACCTACCTGCGGATCTCGTCCCTCGGTATCCCTGCCATGCTCGTCGTCCTCGCCGCGACCGGCGTCCTGCGCGGTCTGCAGGACACTAGGACGCCGCTCTACGTCGCCGTCGCGGGCTTCGTCGCCAACGGCGTCCTCAACGCGGTCCTCGTCTACGGCGCCGGCCTCGGCATCGCAGGCTCCGCCTGGGGCACCGTGATCGCCCAGTGCGGCATGGCGGCCGTGTACCTCGTGGTCGTCATCCGCGGAGCCCGCCGGCACGGCGCCTCACTGCGCCCGGACGCCGCCGGTATCAGAGCGTCCGCGCAAGCCGGAGCGCCCCTGCTCGTCCGCACGCTCTCGCTGCGGGCGATCCTCATGATCGCGACAGCCGTCGCGGCCCGTCTCGGCGACGCCGACATAGCGGCCCACCAGATCATCCTCTCCTTGTGGAGCCTGCTGGCCTTCGCGCTCGACGCCATCGCGATCGCCGGGCAGGCCATCATCGGACGGTACCTCGGCGCCGATGACCCGCAGGGAGCCCGCGACGTCTGCCGCCGCATGGTGCAGTGGGGCATCGCGGTCGGCCTCGCACTCGGCGTTCTGGTCGTCGTGGCCCGCCCGGCCTTCCTTCCTCTGTTCACCAGCGACTCTGCCGTGAAGGACACCGCTCTTCCCGCCCTGCTGGTGGTCGCGCTCTCCCAGCCGATCTGCGGCGTGGTCTTCGTCCTGGACGGCGTCCTGATGGGAGCCGGCGACGGCCCGTACCTTGCCTGGGCGATGCTCCTCACCCTGGCGGTCTTCGCCCCCGTGGCGCTCCTCGTGCCCACCGTCGGTGGCGGGCTCACCGCGCTGTGGGCGGCCATGACTCTGATGATGACGATCCGAATGCTCACCCTGTGGCTGCGCACGCGCTCGGGCCGCTGGCTCGTCACGGGCGCGACGCGGTGAACAAGCTGTCTGGCAAGAAGCAGGACGTCAAGAAGCAGGAGGTGTAGTCCGGCTCGCTGTTTCACGTGAAACGACGCCCGATTGCCGATGTTTCACGTGAAACACCCACGGCCGTCCGCTCGCCACAAGAGACACGAGTGGGGCCGCACCCCGAAGGATGCGACCCCACTCCCTGCTTCAGCGAGCGCAGCGTTTACGCAGCGACGACCTCGATGTTGACCTTGGCGGCAACCTCGGGGTGCAGACGCACGGACGTCTCGTGGGCGCCCAGCGTCTTGATCGGCGCGCCGAGCTCGATGCGGCGCTTGTCGACCTCGGGGCCACCGGCGGCCTTGATCGCCGAGGCGATGTCGGCCGGGGTGACGGAACCGAAGAGACGGCCGGCGTCGCCGGAGCGGACGGCCAGGCGAACCTTGACACCCTCGAGCTGGGCCTTGACCTGGTTGGCCTGCTCGATGGTCTGGATCTCGTGGATCTTGCGAGCACGACGGATCTGCTCGACGTCCTTCTCGCCACCCTTGGTCCAGCGGATCGCGAACTTCCGCGGGATCAGGTAGTTACGAGCGTAACCGTCCTTGACGTCGACGACGTCGCCCGCGGCACCGAGGCCGGAGACCTCGTGGGTGAGGATGATCTTCATGAGTCGGTCACCCTCCCTTATCGCGCGGTGGACGTGTAAGGCAGCAGCGCCATCTCACGGCTGTTCTTGACGGCCGTGGCGACATCACGCTGGTGCTGCGTGCAGTTGCCGGTCACGCGACGGGCACGGATCTTGCCGCGGTCGGAAATGAACTTCCGCAGCATGTTCGTGTCCTTGTAGTCCACGTACGTGACCTTGTCCTTGCAGAAAGCGCAAACCTTCTTCTTCGGCTTGCGCACAGGCGGCTTCGCCATGGTGTTTCTCCTGTGTGATCAAGAAGTGTGGGTACGACCCACCCTCGGCCGCGCGAGGCCTAGAAAGGGGGCTCGTCCGAGTAGCCGCCACCGCTGCCGCCGGAGCCACCGCCCCAGCCGCCGCCACCGCCCTGCTGGCCACCGGCGGGAGCGCCGGTCGCCCACGGGTCGTCGGCGGGAGCGCCGCCGCCCTGCTGGCCGCCGCCGGGGCTACCGCCCCAGCCACCGCCACCCTGGCCGCCACCGCCGCCGTAACCGCCCTGGCCACCTCGGCCGGTGGTCTTGGTGACCTTGGCCGTGGCGTTGCGCAGGCTGGGGCCGACTTCCTCGACGTCCAGCTCGAAGACCGTGCGCTTGACACCCTCACGGTCCTCGTACGACCGCTGCTTCAGCCGGCCCTGCACGATGACGCGCATGCCTCGCTGGAGCGACTCGGCGACGTTCTCAGCCGCCTGGCGCCAGACCGAGCAGGTCAGGAACAGGCTCTCGCCGTCCTTCCACTCGTTGGTCTGACGGTCGAAGGTGCGGGGCGTGGACGCGACACGGAACTTCGCGACCGCCGCACCGGAGGGGGTGAAGCGCAGCTCGGGGTCGTCGACAAGATTGCCGATGACCGTGATGACGGTCTCGCCTGCCATGGGGGAACCTCTCGGCGGGTTTGCTGCTGCTGGCTGCTTGTGGTGCTACTCGAATCCCGGGATCAGCTGAGCGGAAGCTCAGTGGGTCTCGGGGCGGAGGACCTTGGTCCGGAGGACCGACTCGTTCAGGTTCATCTGGCGGTCGAGCTCCTTGACGACCGCAGGCTCGGCCTGCAGGTCGATGACCGAGTAGATGCCCTCGGGCTTCTTCTTGATCTCGTACGCGAGACGACGACGGCCCCAGGTGTCGACCTTCTCGACCTTTCCGCCACCGTCACGGACGACAGAAAGGAAGTTCTCGATCAGCGGGGAGACAGAGCGCTCCTCGAGATCGGGGTCGAGGATGACCATCACCTCGTAGTGACGCATGTGGAACCCACCTCCTTTGGACTCAGCGGCCACGGTCGTTCCGTGGCAGGAGGGTTGTGATGCGTACGCAACGGTATCGGCCGCCACTGACAATCGGGCCCCGATCGGGGTATCCGTCTGTGGCCTGGGCAGACACCGGTGCAGACGGTACAGAGTACCCGCACACCGCTTCCGGTTGAAATCCGGCCGTGGTGCCCGTCAATCTGTACACATCGGGTGTGTAAGGCGCTACGATGCGCCGCCTTCCGCAGGAGGTGCCCCATGGCACAGGCATTGCGACCCAACATCGCCGGATCCCTCTTCGCCACGGACGGCCGGCCCCATCCCGTCCAGGACGCACTGCTCGCGGTGACCCTGGTACTCGGAGTGGTCGCCTTCGTCACGGCGATGTTCGACGGCCTTCATCTGATCAGCTCCTGGACCGGCCTGGTGGGGATCCTCACCGGGGCATACGGCCAGTGGATCTCGGAGACGACCCGCGAACGCTTCGGACTGGTGCTGGGCCTCGGCGCCTCGGCCATCGGCTTCTTCCTGGGCATGGCTCACGGGGGTCTGTTCGGCGGGCTGTTCTGACCCGTTCGACCACAGTCTTGTGACACCGCGCTGAGCCCCTCGGGCACAGCGCTCACCGCCGCGGCCGCGACAGGCCGGGGCGAAGGTTGCGCACGCCCAGTCGGGGCGCTCATGGGGCGCAGTAGGCTTCGGCGAGAGCCGGAGCCCCTGACCCCATGGGGACACACCAGCCCGAGGAGCGCCCCGAATGAGCCTGACCCTGAGGACCATCAGTCGAGAGCAGCATCTGGCCTATATCCAGAGCCTGCCGTCGGCGAGTCACATGCAGGTTCCGGCCTGGGCGGACGTCAAGGCGGAGTGGCGCTCGGAGAACCTCGGCTGGTTCGACGAGCGGACCGGCGAACTGGTCGGCGCGGGCCTGGTCCTCTACCGCCAGCTGCCCAAGATCAAGCGCTACCTCGCCTACCTCCCCGAGGGCCCGGTCATCAACTGGTTCGCGCCGAATCTCGACGACTGGATCCAGCCGATGCTGGCCCACCTCAAGCAGCAGGGCGCGTTCTCCGTGAAGATGGGTCCGCCGGTGATCATCCGGCGCTGGGAGGCCACGTCCATCAAGAAGGGCATCCAGGACCCGGACGTCAAGCGTCTGCGGGACATCGAGGCCGACTTCATCGAGCCGCGCGCCTTCGAGGTCGCCGACAAGCTCCGTCGTATGGGCTGGCAGCAGGGCGAGGACGGGGGCGCCGGCTTCGGCGACGTACAGCCCCGCTACGTCTTCCAGGTGCCGCTGGCGAACCGCTCCCTGGAAGAGGTCCACAAGGACTTCAACCAGCTGTGGCGCCGCAACATCAAGAAGGCCGAGAAGGCCGGCGTCGAGGTCGTCCAGGGCGGTTACCACGACCTCGAGGAGTGGCAACGGCTGTACGAGATCACGGCCGTGCGCGACCACTTCCGGCCGCGCCCGCTGGCGTACTTCCAGCGCATGTGGACGGCCCTCAACACCGAGGACCCCAACCGGATGCGGCTGTACTTCGCCCGTCACAACGGCGTGAACCTGTCCGCGGCGACGATGCTGATCGTCGGCGGGCACGTCTGGTACTCCTACGGCGCCTCGGACAACATCGGCCGCGAGGTCCGGCCCTCGAACGCCATGCAGTGGCGGATGCTGCGCGACGCCTACGCGCTCGGCGCCACCGTCTACGACCTGCGCGGCATCTCCGACTCGCTGGACGAGTCGGACCACCTCTTCGGGCTGATCCAGTTCAAGGTCGGCACGGGCGGGCAGGCTGCCGAGTACCTCGGCGAGTGGGACTTCCCGCTGAACAAGCTGCTCCACAAGGCGCTCGACATCTACATGTCGCGCCGCTGAGCCACGGCATTTGCTTCGATAGCTTCCACACCCCCGATGCACCGCATCTGATACACCGCAGCCACGAGAAAGGTTCCAGGTCCGGCCATGGCGCTCACGCTCTACGTCGACACCGCGCGCTGGCGGGCGCACCACAAGCACGTGCAGGAGCAGTTCCCGGGGCTCGTCCCGGTCTGCAAGGGCAACGGCTACGGCTTCGGACACGAGCGCCTGGCGGAGGAGGCCACACGGCTGGGCTCGGACATCCTCGCCGTGGGCACGACGTACGAGGCGGCGCGCATCAAGGACTGGTTCGGCGGTGACCTGCTGGTGCTGACGCCGTACCGGCGCGGCGAGGAGCCCGTACCACTGCCCGACCGCGTCATCCGCTCGGTGTCGTCGGTCGACGGCGTGTACGGCCTCGTGGGCGCCCGTGTGGTCATCGAGGTGATGTCCTCGATGAAGCGGCACGGCATCAGCGAGCAGGACCTGCCGCAGTTGCACGCCGCCATCGAGAACGTCCGGCTGGAGGGCTTCGCCATCCACCTGCCGCTGGACCGCACCGACGGCTCGGACGCCGTCGAGGAGGTCATCGGCTGGATGGACCGCCTGCGTGCGGCCCGGCTGCCGCTGCACACGATGTTCGTCAGCCACCTCAAGGCCGAGGAACTCGCCCGGCTGCAGCAGCAGTTCCCGCAGACCCGCTTCCGCGCCCGCATCGGCACCCGGCTGTGGCTGGGGGACCACGACGCCACCGAGTACCGCGGCGCGGTCCTGGACGTCACCCGCGTCTCCAAGGGCGATCGCTTCGGCTACCGGCAGCAGAGGGCGGCCTCGGACGGCTTCCTGGTGGTCGTGGCGGGCGGTACGTCGCACGGGGTGGGCCTGGAGGCCCCCAAGGCCCTGCACGGGGTCATGCCGCGCGCCAAGGGCGTCGCCCGCGCCGGCCTCGCCACGGTCAACCGGAACCTCTCGCCGTTCGTCTGGGGCGGCAAGCAGCGCTGGTTCGCCGAGCCGCCGCACATGCAGGTGTCCATCCTGTTCGTGCCGGCGGACGCCCCGGAGCCGAAGGTCGGTGACGAGCTGGTGGCCCATCTGCGGCACACCACCACGCAGTTCGACCGCCTCTTCGACCGCTGACGACGGCGACGTCCACGACAGCCGGAAGGCCGTACACGGAATCTCCGTGTACGGCCTTTCTCATGGCCTTTCTCATGGCCCGGCTCCGGGCGTACGACGCCCCGAAAGGGCTGTTCACTCAAGGCGAACTGTCGGTCGCCTTTCCGCCGCCCCACTCCACCTGAGGCCCTTCGAACTGGGCCGCGTGCCGCGGCGGATGGGCAACAGGCCCGAGGACGAACACATCCTCCGCCCGGTCGAGGACACCCCCCGAGGGGTCGTCCTCGCCGCCCTGGCGCACCACGTCCCGGTCCGGCATGAGAATGTCGCGCACGACGACGGCGCACAGGTACAGGGTCCCCAGCAGGTGCACGCCGATCGCCCAGTGGTAGCCGTCGGTCGGCAGCCCCTTGTGGGCGTCACCGCTGGTCGTGTACGCGAGGTACATCCAGATCCCCAGGAAGTACGCGACCTCGCACGCCTGCCAGATCAGGAAGTCCCGCCACTTCGGCCGGGCCAGCGCGGCCAGCGGGACCAGCCACAGGACGTACTGCGGCGAGTAGACCTTGTTGGTGAGGATGAACGCCGCGACGACCAGGAAGGCCAGTTGGGCGAAGCGCGGACGGCGCGGAGCGGTGAAGGTGAGTGCCGCGATGCCGACGCAGCACAGCAGCATCAGAAGCATGGCGAGGACGTTGACCGTCTCGGTGCTGAGCGGGTCACTGGAGTTCTGGGCCAGGATCAGCCAGAAGGACCCGAAGTCGACGCCCCGTTCCTGGCTGAACGTGTAGAACTTCGACCAGCCGTCGAAGGCGAAGAGCATCACCGGCAGGTTCACGACCAGCCAGGCGACGACCGCGCCCGCAAGCGCCTTGCCGAAGTCCCGCCACTTGCCCGCACGCCAGCACAGCACGAACAGCGGCCCCAGCAGGAAGAGGGGATAGAGCTTGGCGGCCGTGGCGAGCCCCAGCAGCACGCCGAAGGCCACGGAACGGCCCCGCGACCACATCAGCATCGCCGCGGCCGTCAGAGCGACCGCCAGCAGGTCCCAGTTGATCGTGGCGGTCAGCGCGAAGGCGGGCGCCAGGGCGACCAGCAGACCGTCCCAGGGGCGCCGGGCGTGCATCCGGGTCATGCAGACGGCGATGACGGCCGCGCAGACCATCAGCATCCCGGTGTTGACCATCCAGTACCACTGCTGCTGGTCCTGCATGCTGCCGGTGCCGGGCGTGAGCCAGGTGGCGACCTCCATGAACACACCGGTCAGCACCGGGTACTCGAGGTACTCCATGTCGCCGGGGATCCTGTCGAAGTACGGCACGAGCCCGTCGGCGAAGCCACGCCCGCTGTAGAGGTGCGGGATGTCCGAGTAGCACGCATGCGTGTACTGCGAACTGGCGCCGAAGAACCAGGCGCCGTTGTAGCAGGGCACCTTCTGGACCAGCCCGAGGGCGAACATCCCGATCGCCACCAGCGCGATCACCCGCACGGGAGTCCACCAGGACGTCCCGAGCAAGGCGCGTCGCCCGAGGGGACCGCCGATCAGCTCACTGCCGCTCGCGGCGACCTCGTCGGCCGTGGTGGGCCGCACCGGGTCCGGCTCGTGTGCGCTCACTCGCGTCGTTTCTGCACTGGGCATGGGCCACATCCTGCCGTACGTGTCCAGGAGTACGCCGAGGGCCGCCGCACCTCAGCGGTGCGGCGGCCCCTGTTTCACGTGAAACACCCCATCTCGGTTTCACGTGAAACACCATCGATGGGAGATTCGGCGGCTAACCGGTCGTGCCTTGGAAGAGGCCGCCTCCGTTTCCGTTGCCGTTGTTGCCGTTCTCCCCACCCGACTCCGTGGGATCGGGCGATGTGGTCACACCACCGTCGGTGCCGCCGGTGTCCGTACCGCCGGGCCCCGTGCCACCGGTGTCCTGGCAGTTCCAGTCGAAGGGCTCACAGGTGTCGCTCACCGAGGGCGAGGGAGTGACCTCGGACTGCGTGGGCGTCGGCGACGTCGAAGGGCTCTCCTCCACCTCCTCGGTCTCGGTGACCGTGGGAGTCGGCGTCGGCGTGGGCACCTCGTTGACCACCTCACCGATGGGCTCGGGCTCCGGGAACGCCTTGGGCTCCTCGCCCTTCAGGGCCTGCTCCATGTAGTCGTGCCAGATTTCCGACGGGAACGAGGCACCGTGAATCGACTTCTGGTTGCCGGTTCCGTACATCTCCAGGAACGTGCGGTTCTTGATGTTTTCGTCGTCCGGGTACCGGAACATGCTGATCGCGGTCGACAGCTGCGGGGTGTAGCCGACGAACCAGGCCGACTTGTTGCCGTCGGTGGTACCGGTCTTGCCGGCCACCTCGCGCCCCGTCAGCTGGGCGTTGCTCCCCGTACCGTCCTCGACCACGGTCTTCAGGACGTCGGTGACATTGTCGGCGACCTTCGCTGTGAAGGCCTGCTCGGCCTGAACCTCGTGCTCGTAGAGCGTGCCGTCCTTGTCCGTGACCTTCTGCACGGAGTACGGGTCACGCTGCTTCCCGCTGGCCGCGAAGGTGGCGTACGAGCCCGCCATGCGGATCGCGCTGGGGTCGGAGATACCGAGGGAGAACGACGGGTAGTCGATGCCGGCCAGGCTGCTCTCCAGCACGCCCGCGCGGACGGCCGCCTCCTTGACCTTGTCCAGGCCGACGTCCATGCCGAGCTGCACGTAGGCCGAGTTCACCGAGAACTGCATCGCCTCCCGGAGGTCGATCTGGTAGTTCGGTGGGTCGCCGTACGTCTCGTCACCGTCGTTGACCTGCAGCCACTCCTCACCCTTGTCGTTGTGCCAGACCGAACCGTCATAGTTCTTGATCTTGAGCTTGTTCTTGCCGTTGTACAGGCTCTTCGGGGAGACGAGGGTGCGCTCGTCCTGGGCCTGGGTGGGGCCGAGGTCGGGATCACGGACGCCCCACGTCATGGCGGCCGCGAGCACGAACGGCTTGAACGTCGATCCGACCTGGGCGCCGGTTTCGTTGGCGTTGTTGGTGAAGTGCTTGGTCGCGTCCTCACCGCCGTAGATGGCCACGATGGCGCCGGTCGCCGGATCCACGGAAGCGCCGCCGAACTGGACGTGCGTGTCCGTGTCGGGGCGTTTCTTGGGGTCGATGTTGGCCTTCTGGACCTTTGTGACGGCCTTTTCGAGCTCATCGACCTTCTTCTTGTCGAAGGTCGTGTAGATCGAGAGGCCGCCTTCCCGAAGCTTGCGCTCGGTGACGCCGGTCTTTTCGCTGTTGTTGAGCAGGTAGCCGTTGGCGAGGTCCACGAGGTAACCGATCTGGCCGCTCAGCGCCCTGTTCGCCCGGGGGTTCTCGACCTTCGGCAGCCCGGCGTGCTCGGCTCGCTCCGCGGCGTCCAGATGGCCGTACTCGACCATCTTGTCCAGCGTGTCCTGCATCTGCCTCAGGGCCCGCTTCTTGTTGGCCTCCGGCGTGGCTGCGGGGTCGATGGACGTGGCACCGGCCGGGTCGTAGTACGTGGCGCCCTTGAGCATGGCCGCCAGGAAGGCGCACTCGCCCGCGTCCAGGTCGATGGCGTCCTTGTTGAAGTACGCACGTGCGGCCGCCTGGATACCGAAGGCACTCCGGCCGTAGTACGCGGTGTTGAGGTAGCCCTCCATGATCTTGTCCTTGGGGACGGAGGCGCCCACCTTGATGGAGACGAAGAGCTCCTTGAACTTACGGGTGAGGGTCTGCGACTGGTCGTCCAGCATGGCGTTCTTGACGTACTGCTGGGTGATGGTGGAACCACCCTGCGTCTCGCCGCCCCGCGCCATGTTGAACACCGCGCGGGCGATGCCCTTCGGGTCGATGCCGCTGTCCGTCTCGAAGGTCTTGTTCTCCTGGGAGATGACCGCGTACTGCATGTTCTTGGGGATCTGCGCCAGATTGATGATCTGCCGGTTCGTCTCCCCGCCCGTGGACACCATCTCGGTGCCGTTGGACCAGTAGTAGACGTTGTTCTGCGCCTTGGCCGTCTTCGCCACGTCCGGGACGCCCACCATCGCGTATCCGATGCCCGCGACGGCCACCAGGCTGCCGAAGAAGCCCAGGCACAGGCCGGAGACGAGCTTCCAGGACGGCACCCAGCGGCGCCAGCCGTACTTGCCCGCGCGCGGATAGTCGATGATCCGCTTCCTGTCGTAGGCCGCCGCGCGCCCCCGACCCGGTCCGGTCGCGCCGGCGCGCCGTCCGCCCCGACCGGGGTCGGCCGCTCTGCGACGACCGCCACCACCTCTCTGTGCCGCGCGCCGGGCCTCGGCGCGGCCGCCGTGCAGCCGCTCCTCTCCTCCCGACCCATAGGAACCCGATCCGTACGCGTCGGAAGGAGACCCGGTGGCGCCTCGCGGTGCCGCACGGCGGCCGGAGGACGAACCGGACTGGCCGCGTCGGGCCGCGGCACGTCCGCCTCCCTGCGGCTGCGGCGGTTTGCGACGGTGCTCGCTCATCGAACGACTACTCCTAGGGCAGGCGCACCCTGGCGCGCCTGGAAACGGCGGCTGGTTTCCGGTCCCCCCGAAGTACGGATGTGGTCCGTTCTGCATTCATCCGTACTGCACCGAGGACGAGGACGCCCCCAGAGGCAACTCGGTTCCCGGTGGTGTGCATGCCGCACAGACTACGCAGCACCAAAACGCGCCTAGTCCAGAAGTTCACCCCAAAACAGGCAAGTCGCTTCCCACGAATCAGTGATGTGACGCCGTTCACGATTCCCCCTCTTGTCGCATTCAAGGGGTCGTTCTATCGTGCTGATGTATCGAGTCGATACATCAGCACGACATAAAGACCGTGACGGCCGACCGCAGCAGAGAGGAGGCGACGATGAGCCGGCGTTCCGGGATCCTCGAGTTCGCCGTACTCGGCCTGCTCCGCGAATCTCCGATGCACGGCTACGAGCTGCGCAAACGGCTCAATACGTCACTGGGCGTGTTCCGTGCGTTCAGCTACGGGACGCTTTACCCCTGCCTCAAGACGCTGGTCGCCAACGGCTGGTTGATCGAGGAGCCGGGGAACACCTCCGAGGACGCCCTCGCCGCTCCACTCACCGGCCGCCGCGCCAAAATCGTCTATCGGTTGACGCCGGAAGGTAAGGAGCACTTCGAGCAGCTGCTCGCGCAGACGGGCCCCGACGCGTACGAGGACGAGCACTTCGCCGCCCGGTTCGCCTTCTTCGGCCAGACCTCCCGTGACGTACGCATGCGCGTGCTGGAGGGCCGCCGCAGCCGGCTGGAGGAGCGCCTGGAGAAGATGCGCACTTCCCTGGCCCGCACCCGGGAGCGCCTCGACGACTACACCCTCGAGCTGCAGCGCCACGGAATGGAGTCCGTGGAGCGCGAAGTGCGCTGGCTGAACGAGCTCATCGAGAGCGAGCGGGCCGGGCGGGACCTTCGCGGTTCCGCCACCGGGGGGCCCGCTCAGCAGGACACCACATCTGGAGCGTCGGGCGACCTGCCCCGGCCCGGGGACACGCCCCGGCCGGATTCGTCCGACGACACCGCCACGTGAGGTCCCCGTCAGGGCCTCACCGAGTACACACAGGGAGCAACCGGAATGGGTTCGGTTCGCGTAGCCATCGTCGGCGTGGGCAACTGCGCCGCGTCGCTGGTGCAGGGAGTCGAGTACTACAAGGACGCCGACCCGGCGTCCAAGGTCCCCGGCCTGATGCACGTCCAGTTCGGCGACTACCACGTTCGTGACGTGGAGTTCGTCGCCGCGTTCGATGTCGACGCGAAGAAGGTCGGTCTCGACCTCGCGGACGCCATCGGCGCCTCCGAGAACAACACCATCAAGATCTGCGACGTACCCCGCACCGGCGTGACCGTCCAGCGCGGCCACACCCTCGACGGCCTCGGCAAGTACTACCGCGCCACCATCGAGGAGTCCGCCGAGGAGCCGGTCGACATCGTCCAGGTCCTCAAGGACAAGCAGGTCGACGTCCTCGTCTGCTACCTGCCCGTCGGCTCCGAGGACGCGGCGAAGTACTACGCCCAGTGCGCCATCGACGCCAAGGTCGCCTTCGTCAACGCCCTCCCGGTCTTCATCGCCGGCACCAAGGAGTGGGCGGACAAGTTCACCGAGGCCGGCGTCCCGATCGTCGGTGACGACATCAAGTCCCAGGTCGGCGCCACCATCACGCACCGCGTCATGGCGAAGCTGTTCGAGGACCGCGGTGTCATCCTGGACCGCACGATGCAGCTCAACGTCGGCGGCAACATGGACTTCAAGAACATGCTCGAGCGTGAGCGCCTGGAGTCCAAGAAGATCTCCAAGACGCAGGCCGTCACCTCGCAGATCCCCGACCGGGACCTCGGCGAGAAGAACGTCCACATCGGCCCGTCCGACTACGTCGCCTGGCTCGACGACCGCAAGTGGGCGTACGTCCGCCTGGAGGGCCGCGCCTTCGGTGACGTCCCGCTGAACCTGGAGTACAAGCTCGAGGTCTGGGACTCCCCGAACTCGGCCGGCGTCATCATCGACGCCCTGCGCGCCGCGAAGATCGCCAAGGACCGCGGCATCGGCGGCCCGATCCTCTCCGCGTCGAGCTACTTCATGAAGTCCCCGCCGGTCCAGTACTTCGACGACGTGGCCCGCGAGAACGTCGAGAAGTTCATCAAGGGCGAAGTCGAGCGCTGAGGCTCGCTTCTTTCCGGGCTGAGGGTCCCCGAGGCAGTGCGCCCGGGGACCCTCGCCGTATGTGAGGCTGTGCCCATGGCCGTCGTACGTGATCTACGCGTCCTGCTCCGCTTCCGGAACTTCCGACGCCTGCTCGCCGTACGGCTGCTCTCCCAGGGCGCCGACGGCGTGTACCAGGTCGGGCTCGCCACCTACGTCGTCTTCTCCCCGGAACGGCAGACCTCACCCGCCGCGATCGCCTCGGCCATGGCGGTCCTGCTGCTCCCGTACTCCCTGGTGGGCCCGTTCGCCGGCGCCCTGCTCGACCGCTGGCGCCGCCGCCAGGTCTTTCTGTACGGCAACCTGCTGCGCGCCCTGCTGGCGTCGGCGACGGCCATCCTGATGATCAGCCAGGTCCCGGACTGGCTCTTCTACATCTCCGCCCTGTGCGTCACCGCCGTCAACCGCTTCGTCCTCGCGGGCCTGTCCGCTGCGCTGCCCCGCGTGGTCGACGGGGACCGTCTGGTCATGGCCAACTCCTTGTCCCCGACGGCCGGAACCCTCGCCGCGACCGCCGGCGGCGGCCTCGCCTTCGTCGTACGGCTGCTGATCGCGGACTCCGATGCCGCCGTGGTGCTGGTGGGCGCCGCGCTGTACCTCTGCTCGGCGCTGGCGTCGCTGTTCATCGGACGGGAACTGCTGGGTCCGGACCGTGAGTTGGTGCAGCCGCGGCTGAGAGTGGCGCTCTCCGGCACCGCCCGCGATCTCGTGGCGGGTCTTCGTCATCTCGCCGAACCCGCACGGCGGGAGGCCGCCTGGGCGCTCGCGTCGATGACACTGATGCGATTCTGCTACGGCGCCCTGACGGTCATGCTGCTGATGCTCTGCCGATACGCCCTCACTACCAACACCGACGACGGACTCGTCCTGCTGGGGCTGGCGGTAGGAGCGTCGGGCGCCGGCTTCTTCGCGGCGGCGGTGCTGACCCCGTGGGCCGTCGGCCGGTCCAGCCGCGTCCGCTGGATCGTCATCTGTGCCGCGTTCGCCGCCGTCCTGGAGCCCGCCCTCGGCCTCCCCTTCGCCACCGGGCCCGTCCTGGCCGCGGCCTTCGTCCTCGGCCTGACCACCCAGGGCGCGAAGATCTCCACGGACACGATCGTGCAGTCCTCGGTCGACGACGGCTTCCGGGGCCGGGTCTTCTCCGTCTACGACGTCCTGTTCAACGTCGCCTTCGTCGCCGCCGCTGGGGTGGCCGCACTGATACTGCCACCGGACGGGCGTTCGGTGCCTCTGGTGCTGACGGTGGCGGTGATCTACGGGGCGGTTGCAACGGCTATGGCCCGCTTTGAGCGCCGCTGATGTCACATCCGAGCCACAGAGCCGCTCCTGGATTCGGAGTTGTCAGCGGGGAGCTGTAACTTACGTGCGTCTTACGCGCGACTTTTCGCGCGTTCTCACGTCTACGTTTCCAGGGGGACCCCCAGTGACTACTCCGCCGCCCCAGGGCAATCCGTTCGCGCAGGGCCAGAACCCGTACGCGCAGAACCAGCCCCAGGCTCCGGTCCCCCCGGAGCAGCCGCGCCGCAAGCTGAGCTTCAAGACGATCAAGAATGTGGTCATCGTCATCGCAGTGCTCACCGTGGCCATCGGCGGCTACATCGCCAGCCGGGACGACGCCGATCAGGCCGCCGTGGGTGACTGCCTGAAGAGTGCCTCGTCCTCCTCGGACCGTATGGAGGTCGTGGAGTGCACCTCCTCCGAGGCTGAGGCCAAGGTCGTGAAGAAGATCGACGGCCACTACTCGGAGGTCACCGCCGAGACCGAGTGCCGCAAGGTCGAAGAGGCCACGGGCTTCTACGCCGAGACCGGCGACGGGGCCGAGTTCCTGCTCTGCCTCGGGGACGTCTGACCGACCCCAACGAAGAGGGGCGATGTTTCACGTGAAACATAGGCCCGCTTCACGGCCTCAGTTCTGCTCGGCCCACCATTCCTTGAGCGCCGCGACCGCCTGGTCGTGCTCCATCGGGCCGTTCTCGAGGCGGAGCTCCAGCATGTGCTTGTAGGCGCGGCCGACCGCGGGGCCCGGCTTGATACCCAGGATCTCCATGATCTGGTTGCCGTCGAGGTCGGGACGGATGGCGTCCAGTTCCTCCTGCTCCTGGAGCTGGGCGATCCGCTCCTCCAGGCCGTCGTACGCCCGCGACAACGCCGCCGCCTTGCGCTTGTTCCGCGTGGTGCAGTCCGACCGGGTCAGCTTGTGCAGGCGGTCGAGCAGGTGCCCCGCGTCCCGGACATAGCGGCGGACGGCGGAGTCGGTCCACTCGCCGGTGCCATAGCCATGGAAGCGGAGGTGGAGCTCGACCAGCCGCGAGACGTCCTTCACGAGTTCGTTGGAGTACTTGAGCGCCGTCATCCGCTTCTTGGTCATCTTCGCGCCGACCACCTCGTGGTGGTGGAACGAGACCCGTCCGTCCTTCTCGAAGCGACGCGTCCGCGGCTTGCCGATGTCGTGCAGCAGCGCGGCCAGGCGGAGGGTCAGGTCGGGGCCGTCCTCCTCCAGCGCCATCGCCTGCTCCAGAACGATCAGCGTGTGGTCGTAGACGTCCTTGTGTCGGTGGTGCTCGTCCCTCTCCAGCCGCAGATCCGGCAGCTCCGGCAGCACATGATCGGCGAGTCCGGTGTCGACCAGCAGCGTCAGGCCCTTGCGTGGGTTCCGGGACAGGATCAGCTTGTTCAGCTCCTCCCGGACCCGCTCGGCCGAGACGATCTCCAGACGCCCGGCCATCTCCTTCATCGCCTTGACGACCTCGGGTGCCACCTCGAAGTCGAGCTGGGCGGCGAAGCGTGCGGCCCGCATCATCCGTAGCGGGTCGTCCGAGAAGGACTCCTCGGGAGTGCCCGGCGTACGCAGCACCCGCGCTGCCAGATCGTCGAGCCCGCCGTGCGGGTCGATGAACTTGTTCTCCGGCAGCGCAACGGCCATCGCGTTCACGGTGAAGTCACGCCGGACGAGGTCCTCCTCGATGGAGTCGCCGTACGACACCTCCGGCTTGCGGGAAGTGCGGTCGTAGGCCTCCGACCGGTAGGTCGTCACCTCGATCTGGAAGCCGTCCTTCTGGGCACCGACCGTGCCGAAGGCGATCCCGACGTCCCAGACGGAGTCCGCCCACGGCCGGACGATCTTCAGTACGTCCTGGGGGCGGGCGTCGGTCGTGAAGTCCAGATCGTTGCCGAGCCGGCCGAGCAGCGCGTCCCTGACGGAGCCGCCGACCAGGGCGAGTGAGAACCCGGCCTCCTGGAAGCGGCGGGCAAGGTCGTCGGCGACAGGTGCGATCCGCAGCGGCTCACTCATCGCGTGGGGCGGCACCTGACTCAGGGCACGGGTGTCATCGTTGGCGTTCGGCACAACAGAACAGGGTACGTGGCCCGGACGACCGCGAGCGTCTCGATTACGGACATGCGAACACCGCCATCGATACGGCACAAGGCCAGCCGTCGCGACGTACGGAGGCGTTCCTCTTTATAGGCGCACATACGGGACAGCGGCTCCAGCTTCCCCGATCTTGTGGAGCAGTCCGCGGCACTTCCCCTCAGCGCGCCTCGTTACCATGCGGGGACGCACATTCCGACGACCACTGACGACGACGAGGGACGGGCGAGCGCGTGGCCGAGGCGGCAGACTTCCAGGGGACGAGTCCCTCACCTGCCCGCCGGTGGCTGAGGCGCACCGGAGCGTTGCTGGCCGGAGCGCCGCTGCTGGCAGGCCTGCTGCAGCTGGCCGCCGCCCCCACCGCGGACGCCGCCGGTCAGGACTCCGCGCAGCAGGCCTCCGGCTCCCGCACGGTCAGCGTCGCCGTCGACTCGCTCACCCCCAGCGCCCCCACCGAGGGCGACACCCTCACCGTCTCCGGCACGGTGACCAACAACAGCGAGCAGGCGGTCACCGACGCCCATGTGGACCTGCGCATGGGCCCCGAGCTGACCACCCGCTCGTCGATCGACAGCGCCGCCAAGCGCACCGGCTACTCCCCGGGCGCAGACGGCACGGAGATCGACGACACCTACCGCAAGGAGTTCGCCAAGCTCACGCCGGGCGTCTCACAGCGCTTCAGCATCTCCGTACCGGTCGACGAGCTGGACCTCGGCGACAGCGGCGTCTACCAGCTCGGCGTCGCCCTCTCGGGTGAGACCTCCGCGCAGCCCTGGGACCAGGTGCTGGGCATCCAGCGGACGTTCCTGCCGTGGCAGCCCGAAGCGGCGGACACGACGACGAAGACGACGTTCCTGTGGCCGCTCATCTCCACCGCGCACATGACGGCGGAGACGGGTTCGAACGAGCAGCAGACGCCGGTCTTCCTCGACGACGACCTCGCCAAGGAGATCTCCCCGGGCGGCCGCCTGGAGCAGCTCGTGTCGCTGGGCAGGAACCTCGACGTCACCTGGGTGATCGACCCGGACCTGCTGGCCTCCGTCGACGCGATGGCCCGCGGCTACCGCGTGCGGGGTGACGGTGACACCACCACGGGGGGCACGCACCAGGCGGTCGCCAAGCAGTGGCTGGCCGATCTGCAGAAGGCGGTGGCGGGCAAGGAGGTCGTCGCCCTGCCCTACGGCGACCCGGACCTGGCCTCCCTGGCCCACAACGGCACGAACGTCACCGGCTCGCTGAGCCGCCTCAAGGAGGCCACGGACGTCGTCGCCAACACAGTGGAGACGATCCTCCACGTGAAGCCGAACACCGACTTCGCCTGGCCCGTCGACGGCGCCGTGGACCCGTCGATCGTCAAGGTCGCCACCTCCGCCGGCGCCGACAAGGTGATCGTCCGCAGCGACAGCCTGAAGGAGACCGGCGGACTGTCGTACACGCCGTCCGCGGCCCGTCCCATCGGCGGCGGCACCACGGCGGTGGTCGCGGACGCGCGACTGTCGACGGCCTTCCAGGGCGATCTGACGAAGGCGTCCACCACGACGCTGTCCGTGCAGCGCTTCCTCGCCCAGAGCCTCGCTCTCAACCTCCAGACGAACCAGCAGCGCAGCATCGTCGTCGCCCCGCAGCGCATGCCGACCGCGAGCCAGGCCCGGGCCATGGCCGAGGCGATCACGGCGCTGCAGAGCGGCGGCTGGAGCGAGTCCCAGAACCTCGGCGCGGCCGCCAAGGCCAAACCGGACCCCGCGGCCACCAGGAAGGTGCCGGCGGCATCCGACTACCCCTCCTCGCTGCGCAAGCAGGAACTGCCGCGCTCGGCCTTCGAGCAGATCGCGCGGACCCAGGCCAAGCTGGACGGCTTCCGGGTGATCCTCACCGACCAGTCCCGCGTGGTGACCCCCTTCGGTCGGGCCATAAACCGTGAGATGTCCACGTCGTGGCGCGGCCGGGCCACCGAGGCGCAGAACTACCGCGACGGCGTGGAGGACTACCTCGACGGCCTCGCCGCGGGGGTCACTCTGATCGACAAGTCGGAGACCAAGCTCTCCGGCCGCAGCGCGACGATCCCGGTGACCGTCCAGAACAACCTGGTGCAGGACGTCGACCACCTGGTCCTGCGGCTCACGTCGACCAGCCCGACCCGGCTGGAGATCGACGGCAAGGCCTACGCCGAGCAGCCCGTCACCGTTTCCGGCGGCCACAGCCAGTCGGTGAAGTTCGCCACGTCCGCCAACGCCAACGGCCGGGTGACCGTGAAGGCCCAGCTGTTCACGGAGGACGGCAAGCCCTACGGCATGCCCGTCTACTTCGATGTGAAGGTCACCGAGATCACCGCCACGGTGATGCTGGTCATCGGTGGTGGCGTCCTGCTGCTCGTCCTCGCCGGCTTCCGGATGTACACCCAGCGCAAGCGCGCGGCCGCACGACAGGCCGAGGAGGACCGCCCGGACACGGCCGACGACGCCGCCGAAGGTGCGCAGAACCTTGAGGGCTCCACGGAACGTCTCAAGGAGGAGTCGGGTCCCCGGCCCGGGGCAGGCGCCCCGGAGCAGCCGAGTGACCCTGGGCCGGACACCCCAGCGGAAAGCGCAGACCCGTCCGGGACGGGTGAGAGAGTGGACCGTTGACATGTCGTGGCCGGTGGGCCCGGGACGATGAGGTGGGGTAACCATGAACGCGCCGTACGACGGTGACCGCGGCCAGGCTGCGGGCAGCTCGGGCCACCCCGAGGGCCCGCCGCCCGAGCACGGCCAGGTGCCGCCGCAGCACCCCGCGGACATGTACCTCCAGGACGCCTACGAGCAGGACCCCTACCGGGCGCAGGACCTCGCCGCCCAGGACCCGGTCACCGAGGCGCTCTACGACCGCGCCGCGCACCCGCCGCCGCCGCCCGGCACGTATCCGTCGCCGCAGCAGCTGTACGCCCAGCCACCCCAGTCGCCGTATGCGCCCGACCCGCGCGTGTGGGCCCAGACGCCGGCGCCCGAACCGGCGGGCCCCACGCAGCACCTGCCGTACGGCGACGACCCCCGCACGACCCAGTACGTGGGCGTCGACGACCTGGTCACCCAGTCCGGTGACCAGCGCCACGAGCCCGACGCCTTCGCGCACCTGTTCCGCGACCAGCAGCAGACCGGCGTCCGTCCGCCGATGGACTACCCGGGCGTTCCGGGTCCGGCCACCGCGCCGGGCACCGGGCAGGGCCCGGCAGGACAGTACGAGGGGACGCACGCTCCACAGGGTCAGTACGGCGGCGCCCAGGCGCCCGTCGATCAGTACCAGGCGCCCGCTCCGCGACCCGTCGCCGAGCCCGCACCGCCCCCCGCCGCCCCGCCCAAGAGCGGACGGGCCGGGGGTCTGCTGAAGTCGAGCGCGGTGATGGCGGCGGGCACGATGGTGTCCCGGCTGACCGGGTTCATCCGGTCGGCGATGATCGTCTCGGCGCTGGGTGTCGGCCTGCTCGGTGACACCTTCCAGGTCGCGTACCAACTGCCGACCATGATCTACATCCTGACGGTCGGCGGTGGCCTCAACTCGGTCTTCGTGCCGCAGCTGGTGCGATCCATGAAGGAGGACGAGGACGGCGGCGAAGCCTACGCGAACCGACTGCTGACGCTGGTCATGGTGGCGCTCGGCGCGCTCACGGTGCTCTCCGTGCTCGGCGCGCCGCTGCTGATCCGTCTCCTGTCCGACGCGGTCGCCGGCGATCCGGCGGCCAACGAGGTGGGCGTCACCTTCGTCACCTACTTCCTGCCCTCGATCTTCTTCATGGGCATCCATGTGGTGATGGGTCAGATCCTCAACGCCCGTGGTCGCTTCGGCGCGATGATGTGGACTCCGGTCCTGAACAACATCGTCATCATCGTGACGCTCGGCATGTTCCTGTGGGTGTACGGCACGGCCGAGCACTCCGGCATGAAGGTCACGAACATTCCGCCGGAGGGTCAGCGGCTCCTCGGCGTCGGCGTGTTGCTGGGACTCATCGTCCAGGCTCTGGCGATGATCCCGTACCTGCGCGAGACCGGATTCAAGCTGCGCCTGCGTTTCGACTGGAAGGGTCACGGCCTCGGCAAGGCCGTGACGCTCGCCAAGTGGACTGTGCTGTTCGTCCTCGCCAACCAGGCGGGAGCACTGGTCGTCACCCAGCTGTCCACCGCGGCGGGCAAGGCCTCGCCTGTCGACGGCACGGGCTTCGCCGCCTACGCCAACGCCCAGCTGATCTGGGGGCTTCCACAGGCCATCATCACCGTCTCCCTCATGGCCGCCCTGCTGCCCCGCCTCGCACGATCCGCGGTGGAGGACGACGCCGGTGCCGTCCGCGACGACATCTCGCAGGGGCTGAGGACGACGGCAGTGGCGATCGTGCCCATCGCCTTCGGTTTCCTCGCACTCGGCATCCCGATGTGCACGCTGATGTTCGGCTCCTCGGGCAGCAGCGAGGCCACGAACATGGGTTACATGCTGATGGCCTTCGGCCTCGGCCTGATTCCGTACTCCGTGCAGTACGTCGTCCTGCGCGCCTTCTACGCGTACGAAGACACGCGCACGCCTTTCTACAACACGGTGATCGTGGCCGGCGTCAACGCCAGTGCCTCGGCCCTGTGTTACTTCGTCGTCCCCGCCCGCTGGGCCGTCGTCGGCATGGCCGCCTCCTACGGCCTCGCCTACGTGATCGGTGTCGGTGTCGCCTGGCGGCGGCTGCGCAAGCGCCTCGGCGGCGATCTGGACGGGGCCCGCGTGATGCGGACATACGCACGCCTCAGCATCGCCTCGGTGCCGGCGGCGCTGCTGAGCGGCGCGGCCTGCTACTACATCTCCCAGGCGCTCGGCCAGGGCGTCGCAGGTTCCCTCGCCGCGCTGGTGGCCGGCGGAGCCGTCCTGCTGGGCGTCTTCTACATCGCCGCCCGCCGTATGCGCATCGAGGAGCTGAACTCGCTCGTCGGAATGGTCCGAGGGCGTCTGGGCCGCTGATTCGGGGGGTACGCGCACAACCATCGTCCGCCACCGCGTGTCGTGCATAGCGGCGGACTGTGGGCACAATTGGTTTCGGCGTCGGACGGCGCGCAACGGAGTTCGGCCGGCGCGCTATGGATGGGGAGGCAGGAACGACGGTGGCGGAACGGAGCACGGCTGCCGTCGACGTGGCAGACAACAGCGGCGACGAGCCGCTGACCGCCAAGGCGGACCAGGCGGACCAGTCCACGGCCGACGGGGTGGCCAAGAACCCGGAGCGGGACACGGAACACGACGTGGCACAGGGGAGTGGCGGGACCGAGGGTCCCGGAGCGAAGGCCTCACCGCCCGAACTGCACAGCGGTCACAAGCTCGCCAGACGCTACCGACTCGAGGACTGCGTCACTCGTCTGGACGGTTTCAGCAGTTGGCGTGCGGTGGACGAGAAGCTGCGCCGCGCTGTCGGCGTGCATGTCCTGCCCGCGGACCACTCCCGGGCCCGTTCCGTGCTGGCCGCGGCCCGTTCTTCCGCGCTGCTCGGCGATCCCCGTTTCGTCCAGGTCCTCGACGCCGTCGAGGAGAACGACTTGGTGTATGTGGTGCACGAGTGGCTGCCGGACGCCACGGAGCTCACCACGCTCCTGTCCTCCGGGCCCCTGGAGCCGCATGACGCCTACCAGATGGTCAGTCAGGTGTCCGCCGCCATGGCCGCCGCCCACCGCGAGGGTCTCGCCCATCTCCGGCTGAACCCCAACGCCGTCCTGCGCACGTCCACCGGACAGTGGCGCATCCGCGGCCTGGCCGTGAACGCCGCCCTGCGCGGCATCAGTTCCGACACCCCGCAGCGCACCGACACCGAGGCGATCGGCGCCCTGCTGTACGCCTCGCTCACCCAGCGCTGGCCGTACGAGAGCAACGCCTACGGTCTGTCGGGGCTGCCCAAGGACGTCGGCCTCATCCCCCCGGACCAGGTGCGCGCCGGCGTCCACCGCGGCCTGTCGGAGCTCGCCATGCGCGCGCTCGCCAATGACGGCGCGACCGCCTCACGGCACGAGTCCCCCTGCACGACGCCGGAGGAACTGGTGAAGGCGATCGGCGAGATGCCCCGCATCCGCCCGCCGGAGCCCGCGTTCACCGCGCCGCCGGACTACCAGCGCACGACGTACCAGCAGGGCACATACGGCCGCCCCGCACCCCACCCCGGCGTCACCCAGCCGGTGTCGTCGCCGCCGCCCCCGCTGCAGAGCCGTACCGGCAAGGCCCTGAAGTGGGCCGTCTCCGCGCTGCTCATCGCCGCGCTGGGGCTGGGCAGCTGGCAGCTCGCGGACGCCCTGATGGAGCGCGGCACCCAGTCGGACGACCCGAACAAGTCGCAGACCACGGACGGCAACGACAAGAGCTCCGGGGAGAAGAAGCCGGACGCCAAGCCGCTCACCATCGAAGGGGCTCGGGAGTACATCGCGAGCGGCGAGGCGCAGGCCCCCGAAGACGTCGGCAGCACCTACGACGGCGACAGCTCGACCTTCTGGCGCACCAAGCGCTACAACGACGGTCCGGAGCTGGCTCCCTACAAGCCCGGCGTGGGCATCGTCTACGACCTCGGCTCGTCCCAGGAGATCTCGGCCGCGTCGATAGGGCTCCGGTACCCGGGCGATCACACGACGGTTCATCTCTACGCGACCGACTCGCTGAGCCCTTCGACCGGGGTCGACGGAATGCAGGAGATCGGAACCGCCACCACGAGCGGCACCTCTCTGTCGGTCAAGGCGTCGAAGTCGCTGAAGACGCAGTACGTGCTGTTGTGGATCACGGCAGTGCCGAACGCACCCACCGACGGCTACAGCGGCGCCGGTTACAAGCAAGCCGTCACCGACGTGAAGTTCACGGGCTGACGTCTCACCGAAGGGGGAGGGGGTCCGATGGCGGAAGGCGCCGGGTACGAGACGGCGAGCGATCAGGATCTGCTCGCCCGGCATGTGGAAGGTGACCCCGACGCCTTCGGTGAGATCGTGCGGCGGCACCGCGACAGGCTCTGGGCGGTCGCCCTCCGGACGCTGGGCGACCGCGAGGAGGCGGCTGACGCGGTCCAGGACGCTCTCGTCTCCGCCTATCGGGCTGCCCACACCTTCCGCGGCCAGTCGGCCGTCACGACCTGGCTGCATCGGATCACGGTGAACGCCTGCCTCGACCGCGCCCGTAAGGCGGCCTCCCGGAAGACGTCCCCCGTCGACGACACCAAGCGGCTGGAGCAACTGCTGGAGCCGCACGAGTCGGCCTCGGCGCCCGCCGAACGCAACGATCTGCACCGCCAGCTCCTCGAAGCGCTCGGTACCCTCCCACCCGAGCAGCGCGCGGCCCTCGTCCTGGTGGACATGCAGGGCTACCCGGTCGCCGAGGCCGCCCGCGTCCTCGACGTGCCGACCGGGACGGTGAAAAGCCGTTGCGCCCGCGGCAGAGCCAGGCTCCTGCCGCTGCTCACCCATCTGCGACCTGAAAACACCGGCGACGACGAAGAGCCGGCCGCTGGACGGAACCGGACGCAGGGGACATCCGTCCCACCGGCAGCGGGACCGCACGATGCGGGCCCACGGAATGCAGGGCCAAGCGATTCAGCTGCTGTGAAGGGCGGAGGTGGGCGAGCGTGACTTCCACGACGGACACGGCCGGGCACCCGGACGTCACGGAGATCTCCGACCTCACCGAAGGCCTGCTCCCCCCGTCCCGGACCGCGGACGTACGACGCCATCTGGACGAGTGCGAGCTCTGCGCGGACGTCTTCGCCTCGCTGGAGGAGATCCGCGGCATGCTCGGCACACTGCCGGGCCCTGCCCGCATGCCCGCCGACGTCGCCGAGCGGATCGACGCCGCGCTCGCCGCGGAGGCGCTGCTCAATGCCACGGCGCCCGACGCGGTGAGCACCCCGGCACCCGTCGAAGCGGCCCGCGCGGGCGACGGCGCGCATGTTTCACGTGAAACATCGACCCCGGCGGATCGCCCCTCGGGTGGTGCCCGCCCCTCCACCACCGGCCCGGGCCGCAAGGAGCGCAAGCGTGGCGGGCGCCATAGGGTCGCCGTCCTGGGAGCCGTCCTCTCCGTCGGGGCCCTGGGGCTGGCGTCCCTCCTGGTGTCCTCTCTTGAGGGCGACCAGGGCACCACCGCCCAGAAGCGGCAGTCCGCAGCCGCGGACACCTTCTCCGAAGGGAAGCTGGAACAGCAGGTCGCGGACCTCCTCGCCAAGACGGAGAAGTCCGGCGGCTCGTTGCGCACCCCCCGTGATCTGCCTGGGGAGTCCACCTCCGGCTCCGACGGTCCCCGTATCCTCACCAGGCCCACGGTCACGGTGCCCGAGTGCGTGCAGAAGGGCATCGGACGCGACGACGACGCCCTGGCGACCGAACCCGGCACATACCAGGGGACGACTGCCCTGCTCGTGGTCATGCCCGACACCTCGGACCCCTCACGGGTCACGGCCTACGTCGTCAATGCCACCTGCGTGAAGGACTCGCCTTCCGCCTCGGCCGAGGTTCTGCTGAAGCATTCCTACAAGCAGCCTTGAGAGCACTCTCCGCTCCCGCTTGAGAGCACTATCCGCTCAAGGGACCGCTCTCCGTGTGCCCGGACACGGCGGGAATGCGCGCCCCTTAGGATCCGTTGGGTGGGGTGAGAGTCTGAGACGGGCTCCCACCGGTCGAACGACGCAGTCCAGAGACGAGGAATCAAGCCGTGAGCGACGTCCGTAACGTGATCATCATCGGCTCCGGGCCCGCCGGCTACACGGCGGCGCTCTACACCGCGCGCGCGTCGCTGAAGCCACTGGTGTTCGAGGGTGCCGTCACCGCCGGTGGCGCCCTGATGAACACCACGGACGTGGAGAACTTCCCCGGCTTCCAGGACGGCATCATGGGCCCCGAGCTCATGGACAACATGCGCGCCCAGGCCGAGCGCTTCGGCGCCGAACTCGTTCCGGACGACGTCGTCAACATCGACCTGACCGGTGAGATCAAGACCGTCACCGACACCGCCGGCACGGTGCACCGCGCGAAGGCCGTGATCGTCGCCACCGGCTCGCAGCACCGCAAGCTCGGCCTGCCGAACGAGGACGCCCTGTCCGGCCGCGGTGTCTCCTGGTGCGCCACCTGCGACGGCTTCTTCTTCAAGGACCAGGACATCGCCGTGATCGGCGGCGGCGACACCGCGATGGAGGAGGCCACCTTCCTCTCCCGCTTCGCCAGGTCCGTGACGGTCGTCCACCGCCGGGACACCCTGCGCGCCTCCAAGGCGATGCAGGAGCGCGCCTTCGCCGACCCGAAGATCACGTTCGTCTGGGACAGCGAGGTCGCCGAGATCCAGGGCGACGGGAAGCTCTCGGGTCTGAAGCTGCGCAACGTCAAGACCGGCGAGCTGTCGGACCTGGCGGTGACCGGTCTGTTCATCGCGATCGGCCACGACCCGCGCACCGAACTGTTCAAGGGCCAGCTTGAGCTGGACGAGGAGGGCTACCTCATGGTCGACGCCCCCTCCACCCGGACGAACGTGACCGGTGTCTTCGGCGCCGGTGACGTGGTGGACCACACCTACCGCCAGGCGATCACCGCGGCCGGCACCGGCTGTGCCGCCGCCCTCGACGCCGAGCGCTTCCTCGCCGCACTCGCGGACGAGGAGAAGGCCGAGCCCGAGAAGACCACTGTCTGACCCCCTCACCCAGCCCCACGCACCAACCAGTTAAGGAGCCCGCTGTGGCCGGCACCCTGAAGAATGTGACCGACGACTCCTTCGAGCAGGACGTCCTCAAGAGCGACAAGCCCGTCCTGGTGGACTTCTGGGCCGCTTGGTGCGGTCCGTGCCGCCAGATCGCGCCGTCCCTTGAGGCGATCGCCGCCGAGTACGGCGACAAGATCGAGATCGTCAAGCTGAACATCGACGAGAACCCGGGTACGGCCGCCAAGTACGGTGTCATGTCGATCCCGACCCTGAACGTCTACCAGGGCGGCGAGGTCGCCAAGACCATCGTCGGTGCCAAGCCGAAGGCCGCGATCCTGCGCGACCTTGAGGACTTCATCGCCGAATGACGGGCTGTGCCGTCGAGCCGACGGCACATGTTTCACGTGAAACACGAATGGGCCAACCCAACCGGGTTGGCCCATTTGCTTGACAGCGGTCGCGGTGCTGATGCCCTACAGCGGTCGCAGCGCTGGTTCCTTCTGGACGGCCCCGAGCAGCCGGTCCAGTGCCATCTCGACGTCTTCCTTCCAGGAGAGAGTCGTCCGTAGCTCCAGCCGCATGCGCGGATACGTGGGATGCGGCCGAACCGTCTTGAAGCCCACCGCCAGCAGATGCTCGGCGGGCAACACACAGGCGGGTTCCTTCCAGCGGGCGTCCCCGAAGGCCTCGATCGCCTTGAAGCCGCGCCTCAGCAGATCCTTGGCCACCGTCTGGACCATCACGCGTCCCAGTCCCTGGCCCTGGTACCCGGGCACGATAAACGCGGTCATCAACTGCACCGCGTCCGGCGAGACGGGACTCGTCGGGAACGCCATCGAACGGGGCACGTAGGCCGGTGGCGCGTAGAGCACAAAACCGACCGGTGTCTCGTCGACATAGACGACTCGCCCGCAGGAACCCCAGTCCAGCAGGACGGACGAGATCCAGGCTTCCTTCTCCAGCGCGGGCGTGCCCGCCTTTACCGCTGCCTCGCCACTGACTGGGTCCAGCTCCCAGAAGACACACGTGCGACAGCGCCGGGGAAGGTCCTGAAGGTTGTCCAGCGTGAGCGGTACGAGCCGACGCCCCATGAAGGCTGTTCCTCGCTTCCCTCGCCCGCCGCATCGCGTGCGGCAGTCAGAGCACTCCGTTCCCTGAGCAGGCTGCCGACGAATCCGCCGACCGCGCCCAGGCCCAGTCCCGCGCTCAGCAGTCCGGTCCGGCTCATCGTTCGCATGGCCCCCGCCCTCTCATAGACGTACCGCAGACGTACTGCCAGGTGGATGCGCCATACCCGAACGCATCGTATCCATGAAGCGATTCCATCGATACCGCCAGAAAGCAAAGTGCGGGCCATGTTCCGGTACACACCGGACACGGCCCGCACGAACGCCTGCTGAGCGGGATCACACCGCCGCCCGGGGCCTCAGTCGTCCGTCTCCTCGGGGTCGCCGCCCTCCAGAAGGCTCCTCTGCAGGACGGGACCCTCGCCCGGGGCAAGCGTGCCGAGGATTCGCTCAAGATCCTCCATGGAGGCGAACTCCACGGTGATCTTGCCCTTCTTCTGCCCGAGGTCGACCTTGACGCGTGTCTCGAAGCGATCCGAGAGACGGGTCGCGAGGTCGGTCAGCGCCGGAGAGACCCGAGTGCCGGCCCGCGGTCCCTTGGAACGCTGAGCCGCCTTGGGCCGCGATCCCATAAGGGTCACGATCTCCTCGACGGCGCGCACCGAGAGCCCCTCGGCCACGATCCGATGAGCCAGCCGGTCCTGCTCCTCCGAGTCCTCCACGGAGAGCAGGGCCCGCGCGTGCCCGGCAGAGAGCACACCCGCCGCCACCCGGCGCTGAACCGCCGGCGAGAGCTTCAGCAGACGCAGCGTGTTGGAAACCTGCGGACGGGACCGGCCGATACGGTCCGCCAGCTGGTCATGTGTGCAGTTGAAGTCCTTCAGCAGCTGGTCATAGGCAGCCGCCTCTTCCAGCGGGTTGAGCTGCGCCCGGTGCAGGTTCTCCAGCAGGGCGTCGAGGAGGAGCTTCTCGTCCTCCGTGGCGCGCACGATCGCCGGAATCGCTTCGAGGCCCGCCTCACGGCAGGCCCGCCAGCGCCGCTCGCCCATGATCAGCTCATAGCGAGCGGGACCCAGCTGTCGTACGACGACCGGCTGGAGAAGACCGACCTCCTTGATGGAGGTGACGAGCTCGTGCAGCGCGTCCTCGTCGAAGACCTCACGGGGCTGCCGCGGGTTCGGCTTGATGGAGTCAAGGGGAAGCTCGGCGAAGTGGGCGCCCATGGGAGGGGCGGGCATGTCCACCGCGCCGCTCACCGACGGCTCTTCGGTTTCACGTGAAACAGGCGGCAGCGTGGCCACCTTCGCCGCGGCCACGCCCCGGTCGGAGGGAAGCACCGGCACCGCCGTGGGAGACGCCGATGCAACACCTCCCACCGCAGCCTGGGCCGGCGTCTTCTCGGTCGGGGCCGCAGGGATCAGTGCCCCGAGACCACGGCCCAGCCCCCTCCGTCGCTCGCTCACTGGATCCCCTCCACCATGCTCTGTTCGCTCTGGGCGCCGATATGGGCGTGCGTCGCGTCATAGCTGACGCCGACACCCTTCAGCGCGATTTCTCGTGCCGCCTCAAGATAGGAGAGGGCACCGCTCGATCCTGGATCGTAGGTCAGAACCGTCTGCCCGTAGCTCGGCGCCTCGGAGATACGGACCGAGCGAGGAATGCTCGTCCGCAGCACTTCGTCGCCGAAGTGGCTGCGCACCTCGTCCGCGACCTGGGAGGCAAGGCGCGTCCGCCCGTCGTACATGGTGAGCAGGATCGTCGAGACATGCAGCGCGGGGTTGAGGTGCCCCCGCACCAGGTCGACGTTGCGCAGCAGCTGACCCAGGCCCTCCAGCGCGTAGTACTCGCACTGGATCGGGATGAGAACCTCCTGGCCGGCCACGAGCGCATTGACCGTCAACAGGCCGAGCGAGGGCGGGCAGTCGATGAGGATGTAGTCCAGTGGCTGCTCGTAGGACTGGATCGCTCGCTGAAGACGGCTCTCCCGCGCCACCAGGGACACCAGCTCGATCTCCGCACCGGCGAGATCGATCGTGGCAGGGGCGCAGAAGAGACCCTCGACGTCGGGGACCGGCTGGACAACCTCCGAGAGCGGCTTGCTCTCGACCAACACGTCGTAGATGGAAGGGACTTCGGCGTGGTGGTCGATCCCCAGAGCGGTGGACGCGTTGCCCTGTGGGTCGAGGTCGATCACCAGGACACGGCCGCCATGCAGAGCCAGCGAAGCGGCCAAGTTGACGGTCGTCGTCGTCTTGCCAACGCCACCCTTCTGGTTGGCGACGACGATGACACGGGTCTGTTCAGGTCTTGGCAGACCCTCACCGGCCCGGCCCAGAGCCTCGACCGCCAGTTGGGCAGCACGACCGATGGGAGTGTCGTCCATCGGGGGCGGTGTTTCACGTGAAACATCCTCCCCCGGCGACTCGGTACGGGGACCGGGGACCGGATCGGTCATCGGTCCCGCGATGTTGGCGTCGGACCGCAAGGATTCACTCTCCTCGACTTCAGGCTCGCAATGAACAGAGCCTCCCATGCCTTCGGGGTCGTGAACCAGTGAGGCCTGGTGTTCTGTGGAGAAATCCACCTCTGTGGACAACTCGGCGCCCCTTGAGGGGGACGCAGTGTCATCGGAAACCGCAGGAGCCTCGCCGAGTGAGCCAAGAGGCTTACGGTCGCGGGGTTCGGCCGCGGCGCGGCCGCGGCTGATGATGCCGTGCAGCAGTGAGCGACGTTTCACGTGAAACACGATGCACAGCAGCCGTGACCGGACTGTCGCGACACTCCGTGACGCATAGGTTTGGCAGCTTGTGTGGAGTACGTCTCGTCCTCAGGACGGATCAGCGCTCAGGACGGATCAGCGCTCAGGACGGATCAGCCCTCGGGATGGATCAGCCCTCGGGACGGTCAGCGCCGCCGGCGCGTCCGCCCCGTCCGTGCCGCCTTCGCCCGCTTCGCTGCGAAGCGCACACCGCCGGGGCTCTCCCCGACCTCGACGCGCACGACCGTGGACATGGGGTCCACGACGCCCTCGCCCACGTGCAGGATGGATGTGCTCACCGCCCCGAGCTTGCTCAACGCGGTGGCCGCGGCCTTGAGCTCTCCCTCCGCGGTGTCGCCCTTGAGCGCGAGCATCTCGCCGTAGGGCCGCAGCAGCGGAATGCCCCAGGTGGCCAGTCGGTCCAGCGGGGCCACCGCCCGTGCCGTCACCACATGGACCGGCGGCAGTTTGCCCATGACCTCCTCTGCACGACCACGCACAACGGTGACATGGTCCAGGCCGAGCAGCTCGACGACCTCGGTGAGGAAGTTCGTCCGCCGCAGCAGGGGCTCCAGCAGCGTGATCTTCAGGTCCTCACGGACCAGGGCCAGCGGGATGCCCGGCAGGCCGGCACCGGACCCGACATCGCAGACGGTGACCCCCTCGGGCACGACCTCCGAGAGCACCGCGCAGTTCAGCAGATGCCGCTCCCACAGCCGGGGCACCTCGCGAGGGCCGATGAGCCCTCGCTGCACGCCCGTCTCGGCCAGTAGCTCCGCGTACCGGACCGCGTCCGCGAAACGATCACCGAACACCGCCCGGGCCTCCTCGGGAGCGGGGGGGAGCTCCGCTGCCTCCGTCACGGGGACCGTCCTTCCGTACCCTGCAGCGCACGCGCGCTGACTACCAGGCTGACAAAGATCGGCCCCGCCTGCGCAACAGACGGGGCCGGTGGAGCGTGGGACCGCTCAGGCAGGCAGCACGACGACGAAGCGCTGCGGCTCCTCGCCCTCGGACTCGCTGCGCAGCCCCGCGGCCTTGACGGCGTCGTGCACGACCTTGCGCTCGAACGGCGTCATCGGCTTGAGCTTCACGGGCGCGCCGCTGTTCTTGGCATCGGCGGCGGCCTTGGCGCCCAGCTCGGAGAGCTCGGAGCGCTTCTTGGCGCGGTAGCCCGCGATGTCCAGCATCAGCCGGCTGCGGTCACCGGTCTCCCGGTGCACGGCCAGGCGCGTGAGTTCCTGGAGCGCCTCCAACACCTCACCGTCCCGGCCGACCAGCTTCTGCAGATCACGGGTCCCCGTGTCGCTGATGATCGAGACAGCGGCGCGATCCCCCTCGACGTCCATGTCGATGTCGCCGTCGAGATCGGCGATGTCCAGCAGACCTTCGAGGTAGTCCGCCGCGATCTCACCCTCCTGCTCCAGGCGGGTCAGGGTGTCTGCACCCTCGGCAGCGGCGGAGGTGGTGCCTTCCGTCACGGGATGGACTCCTTCTTACTTCTTGGACGAGGACTTGGGCCGCTGCGGACCCTTGCGCTGGCCGGACTGGGCCCGGCTGCGGCCCCCGCCACCGGACTTGGGCGCCGCCTTGCCGGCGGACTCGGCCGGCTTGGCGTCCTGCGGATCGTCGGACTTGCTCAGCGAAGTCGACGCCGCGGAGGTCTTCTCGGCACCGCCTGCGGGCTTGGGAGCACCGGTGGCCTGCCGCTTGGACTTGGGCTGCCGCTTGGGCTGCTGACGCTTCGGAGCGGCGGTCGTGGTCGGCGTACCGTCCTCGGTCACGGTGGCCACGGCGGCCTCGCTCTTCACGACGGTGCCGTCGGACTGGGCCGCGAGACCGGCCTTGCTCAGGCCGTTGATGAACTTGCGCTCGTAGTCATTGCGGTCCCGGCCCTTGGCGACGATGGCCTTGATGATGACACGCTCACGCCGGCTGCGGGTCTTGCCGTGGTGCGTGACGTGCTTGTACAGGCGGTCCAGGTAGGCGGCCTGGGCCTTGGAACCCGGGGTCGGGTTGTTGTGGATGACGTACATCTGCTGGCCCATGGTCCACACGTTGGTGGTCAGCCAGTACACGAGGACACCGACCGGGAAGTTGATGCCGAAGACGGCGAAGATGACCGGGAAGATGTACATCAGCATCTTCTGCTGCTGCATGAACGGCGTCTTCACCGAGGTGTCGACGTTCTTCGTCATCAGCTGGCGCTGGGTGTAGAACTGCGACAGCGACATCAGGACGATCATGATGGCGGTGACGACCCGCACATCGGTGATCGTGGAGCCGAGCGCCGCGACCTCACCGGAACTGTCCGTGAACTTCGAGGCCAGCGGGGCGCCGAAGATGTGCGCCTTCTGCGCGCTCGCCAGCAGCCGCTCGTTGATCACACCGATGGTGTCGTTCGACGCGATGCTGTTGAGCACGTGGTACAGGGCGAAGAAGAACGGCGACTGCGCCAGGATGGGAAGGCACGAGGAAAGCGGGTTGGTGCCCGTCTCCTTGTACAGCTTCATCATCTCTTCGGACTGACGCTGCTTGTCGTTCTTGTAACGCTCCTGGATCTTCTTCATCTCGGGCTGGAGCGTCTGCATGGCCCGGGTCGCCTTGATCTGCTTCACGAAGAGCGGGATCAGGCAGATACGGATCAGGATCACCAGCGACACGATGGACAGGCCCCAGGCCCAGCCCGTGTCAGGGCCGAAGAGCGCACCGTACAGCGAATGGAACTGGACGATGACCCATGAGACGGGTGTCGTGATGAAGCTGAAGAGGCTGGCAATCGTGTCCACTAATCATGCTCCTTGCGCATGGGACGAGGTCTCTGCGGCCGGGCTCGAAGGAACGTCGTTCGAAGGACTCGAAGGAACATTCTCGTCGGTGGCCGTTTCGGCGGCGGAGGGCCCGCCCTTGCGTGCGCGCCAGGCGTTGCGCAGCATTTCGTGCCACCGCGGACGCTTGCGCGGCGGGACATGGTCCACACCGCCCAGCGACCACGGATTGCAACGCAGGATGCGCCAGGCCGTGAGTGCGGTGCCCTTGAGGGCACCGTGCCGGTCAATGGCCGTGTAGCCGTAGTGGGAACACGACGGGTAGTACTTGCACACCGGCCCGAGCAGCGGGCTGATGGTCCACTGGTACAGCTTGATCAGCGCCAGCAGCGGGTACTTCATCGCGCGCCCCCTCCCAGCAGCCGCTGCAAGGCGGCATCCAGGTCTCGGGCCAGCTGTGCGTGGTCGGCGTCGCCCGCGCCGGGCAGCGCTCGTACGACTACCAGGCTACCGGGGGGCAGCAGGTCGACCCGGTCACGCATCAGATGACGCAGTCTGCGCTTCACGGTGTTGCGCACGACCGCACCGCCCACAGCCTTGCTCACGACGAAACCCGCACGCGTCGGGGGAGCGCTCTCCCCAGGCGCGTGCGGGTCCGTGGCACCGCTACGAAGGTGGACGACGAGGAGTGGGCGTCCGGCCCGGCGTCCTCGTCGTACCGCGGTCGCGAAGTCCTCGCGCCGCCTCAGCCGGTTCTCGGTGGGCAGCACGACGTCATGACCTGATCGAGATCAGGCGGACAGGCGGGCGCGACCCTTGCTACGGCGGGACGCGAGAATCGCGCGGCCGGCACGGGTGCGCATACGCAGCCGGAAGCCGTGGGTCTTGGCGCGACGACGGTTGTTCGGCTGGAAGGTGCGCTTGCTCACTCGGGGGCTCCAGAAGAAATCGGTGGTGGCGGGGTGCCGTCCTGGCTGTCACCGTGCGCCCACGAGTAGCTCGCGTTACGCCCCAGTGCACCGCTTTCCGATCACCTTGACGCGATCTGTGCCCATCGGAGGCAGGCGGCAGCAGCCATCGACAACTCGACCTGGTTACGGTACGCGCGGCTGCGCCATCCGGTCAAACCAGGGGTCACCGCGAGACACTGTCCACAGCCTGGGGACAACAACTTGAACCGCACCCGTCGCCCTGACTACCGTGGCTGGACTCCGATTCGTTCCCTTATCCCCGCCCGACCCGATTTACATCCCGACCCGTCCCACAACCACACGTTCGTGGGACCCGTGAGAGAGCGTGCCCTGTGGCTGACGTACCTGCCGATCTTGCCGCAGTGTGGCCACGAGTACTCGAGCAGCTTCTCGGTGAGGGCCGTGGGCAGGGCGTCGAGGCCAAGGACGAACACTGGATCCGGCGCTGCCAGCCGCTCGCGCTGGTCGCCGACACCGCGCTGCTCGCCGTACCGAACGAGTTCGCGAAGGGTGTGCTGGAGGGCCGCCTCGCCCCGATCGTGAGCGAGACGCTGAGCCGTGAGTGCGGCCGCCCGATCCGGATCGCGATCACCGTCGACGACTCCGCGGGCGAGCCCCCGTCCCCGCCGGCGCCCCCCGCCCATCCCCAGCCGCGCTACGAGGAGCCCGAGCTCCCGTCGTCCGGACAGTACGACGGACAGTACGAGGGCTACGGCCGCCACCGCGCCGAGCAGCCGCCGGGCTCGCCCGGCGACCAGCTCCCCAGCCCGCGCCCCGCCTACCCGTCCGAGTACCAGCGCCCCGAGCCGGGCGCCTGGCCACGGCCGTCGCAGGACGAGTACAGCTGGCAGCAGCCGCGCCTCGGCTTCCCGGAGCGGGACCCGTACGCGACGCCGTCGCAGGAGTCGTACGGCTCACAGGACTCCTACGGCTCCCCGTCCCACGACTCCTACGGCCCGCCCGCGCAGGAGTACCGCCCGCACGGCTACGAGCAGCAGCGCTCCGAGTACGACCCGTCACGCGGCGACTACGACCAGCGCGACGCGCGGCGTGAGCTGCCCGAGCCGTCGGTCGGCGGCGGGCAGGTGCACCGCGGCCCCGTCGGCACCACGCTGCCGGTGTCCAGCGGCGCCCCCGGTCCGCTGGCCGCGCAGCCCGCGCCGGCGACCGGTCCCGGGGAGCCGACCGCGCGGCTGAATCCGAAGTACCTCTTCGACACGTTCGTCATCGGCGCGTCCAACCGTTTCGCGCACGCGGCCGCGGTGGCCGTCGCGGAGGCGCCGGCGAAGGCGTACAACCCCCTCTTCATCTATGGGGAGTCGGGGCTCGGCAAGACGCACCTGCTGCACGCGATCGGACACTACGCGCGGAGCCTGTACCCGGGCACGCGCGTGCGGTATGTGAGCTCCGAGGAGTTCACCAACGAGTTCATCAACTCCATCCGCGACGGCAAGGGCGACAGCTTCCGCAAGCGCTATCGCGAGATGGACATCCTGCTGGTCGACGACATCCAGTTCCTGGCGGACAAGGAGTCGACGCAGGAGGAGTTCTTCCACACCTTCAACACGCTCCACAACGCGAACAAGCAGATCGTGCTGTCCAGCGACCGGCCGCCGAAGCAGCTGGTGACGCTGGAGGACCGGCTGCGGAACCGTTTCGAGTGGGGCCTGATCACCGACGTCCAGCCGCCCGAGCTGGAGACGCGGATCGCGATTCTGCGCAAGAAGGCGGTACAGGAGCAGCTCAACGCCCCGCCGGAGGTGCTGGAGTTCATCGCCTCGCGGATCTCGCGGAACATCCGTGAGCTGGAGGGCGCGCTGATCAGAGTGACGGCGTTCGCGTCGCTCAACCGGCAGCCGGTGGACCTGGGCCTGACGGAGATCGTCCTGAAGGATCTGATCCCCGGCGGCGAGGACTCCACGCCAGAGATCACCTCGACGGCCATCATGAGCGCGACCGCCGACTACTTCGGCCTCACGGTCGAGGACCTGTGCGGCAGCTCGCGGGGCCGCCAGCTCGTCACGGCCCGGCAGATCGCCATGTACCTGTGCCGTGAGCTGACGGATCTGTCGCTGCCGAAGATCGGCGCGCTGTTCGGCGGCCGCGACCACACCACCGTGATGCACGCGGACCGCAAGATCCGCAATCTGATGGCCGAGCGGCGCTCCATCTACAACCAGGTGACCGAGCTGACGAACCGCATCAAGAACGGCTGACAGCAGCCACCGTACGCCGCTGAGGGCGCCCCGGGCCGAGATCCCCGGGGCGCCCTTCGTCGTTCCCCGGCCATCCGGTGTTCGAATACGTGCCGCGTTACGGCCACTCTCCACAGATTCGTGGAGTTTTTTCCGTCCACATCCTGGGGACTGCGAAGTTGTCCAGATCGTATCCACAGCCGCGCCTGTTGAAAGACCATCAGACCAGGTCAGCTACTTGTGGATTGGTGGACGAACGATCTCCACAGACTGTGGACAGCAAGCGGATCCACAAGCGGTGGACGGAGTTGTCCACGGACAACCCACAGGCTGGGGGTGGTTGTCCCCAGCGATCCCCAGGTTCTCCACAGCCCTGTCCACTGTTCGGCAACCCGACGCGCCTGATCACCGGGCCGAGTGAAAGGCGTCACACAAAGGTGCCGGGTTGGGCTGTGGGAAAGGTGGGTAAAGCTGGGGACGGCCCTGGGGAGAAGTCGCCTCACCCTGTGCATGGGGTGTGCAGAACTTTCTTTTCTCCACAGACGGGCTCAGTTGTCCACCGCCGCCGCCCACAGGCCCCGTGGACAAAATCTCCGCGCTGACCTGCGCAAACGAAGTTATCCACGGTATCCACAGGCCCTACTACTACTCCCGACTAGAGAGAGCGCGGAATTCGTTTCGAAGAGGGCCCTGTGCACAACTCGCCGTTCGGCGCCCGGCTGCCCCTCGTCACGACTTGACCCCGAGAGGCACCTACTGTCAGTGCCGTGCGTCAGACTGGTCCCCGGGTGTCCTTCCCTTCCCAGGGGCCGGTGACACCGAGACAGACGACGAAGCCAGGCAGGGCGAGAAGCGCCGGCAACAGCAGGAGGCGGCAACAGTGAAGATCCGGGTGGAACGCGACGTACTCGCGGAGGCCGTGGCCTGGGCGGCGCGCAGCCTCCCGGCCCGTCCGCCGGCGCCTGTCCTCGCCGGCCTGCTGCTGAAGGCCGAGGACGGCCAGCTGAGCCTGTCGAGCTTCGACTACGAGGTCTCCGCGCGCGTGTCGGTGGAGGCGGAGGTCGAGGAGGAGGGCACGGTCCTGGTCTCCGGCCGGCTGCTCGCCGACATCTCCCGCGCCCTCCCCAACCGGCCGGTGGAGATTTCCACAGACGGTGTACGGGCGACGGTGGTGTGCGGCTCCTCCCGGTTCACCCTCCACACCCTGCCTGTGGAGGAGTACCCGGCGCTGCCGCAGATGCCGAACGCCACGGGCACGGTCCCCGGCGAGGTCTTCGCCGCCGCGGCCGCCCAGGTCGCCATCGCCGCCGGCCGGGACGACACGCTGCCCGTGCTCACCGGTGTGCGCATCGAGATCGAGGGCGACAGGGTCACCCTGGCCTCCACCGACCGCTACCGCTTCGCGGTCCGCGAGTTCCTGTGGAAGCCGGAGAACCCGGACGCCTCGGCGGTCGCCCTGGTGCCCGCCAAGACGCTCCTCGACACCGCCAAATCGCTGACCAGCGGTGACAGCGTGACGCTCGCGCTGTCCGGCTCGGGCGCGGGCGAGGGCCTGATCGGTTTCGAGGGCGCCGGGCGGCGGACGACGACCCGCCTGCTGGAGGGCGACCTCCCGAAGTACCGCACGCTGTTCCCGACGGAGTTCAACAGCGTCGCGGTGATCGAGACCGCGCCGTTCGTCGAGGCCGTCAAGCGCGTGGCCCTGGTCGCCGAGCGGAACACTCCGGTGCGGCTGAGCTTCGAGCAGGGCGTGCTGATCCTGGAGGCCGGTTCCAGCGACGACGCACAGGCTGTGGAAAGGGTTGACGCGCAGCTGGAGGGCGACGACATCTCCATCGCCTTCAACCCGACCTTCCTGCTGGACGGCCTGAGCGCCATCGACTCCCCGGTGGCCCAGCTGTCCTTCACGACGTCCACCAAGCCCGCGCTGCTCAGCGGCAAGCCCGCGGTGGACGCGGAGGCGGACGAGGCGTACAAGTACCTGATCATGCCGGTGCGACTGAGCGGCTGACGCGCGGATCCGTACACGCCCTCGGCGCCCCCAGCCTGTGGATTCACGACGTGGGCGAAGCCGCAGGTGAGGGCCGTACGCCTGAGCGCGTATGCCCACAGATGTGCGCGAGAGTCCGGGTTTAGGCTCGGACGCAGGTACGAAAGTGCCACAACGCCACCTCGCAACACCTGTCGCAACCTAAGGAACACAACTGATGGAGCTCGGTCTCGTCGGCCTCGGCAAGATGGGCGGCAACATGCGCGAGCGGATCCGCCGCGCGGGCCACACCGTCGTCGGATACGACCGCAACCCGGACCTCGCCGATGTCCACAGCCTCGAAGAGCTTGTGGGCAAGCTGAGCGGCCCGCGCGTCGTATGGGTGATGGTCCCGGCCGGTGCCCCCACCCAGTCGACGATCGACGAGCTGGCCGAGCTCCTGGAGCCCGGTGACGTCGTCGTGGACGGCGGGAACTCCCGCTGGACGGACGACGAGAAGCACGCCGAGCAGCTGGCCGCCAAGGGCATAGGCTTCGTCGACTGCGGTGTCTCCGGCGGCGTCTGGGGCCTGGAGAACGGCTACGCGCTGATGTACGGCGGCGACGCGGAGAACGTCGCCAAGGTGCAGCCGATCTTCGACGCGCTCAAGCCCGAGGGGAACTTCGGCTCGGTGCACGCCGGCAAGGTGGGCGCCGGGCACTTCGCGAAGATGGTCCACAACGGCATCGAGTACGCGATGATGCAGGCCTACGCCGAGGGCTGGGAGCTGCTGGAGAAGGTCGACTCCGTGACCGACGTCCGGGAGGTCTTCCGCTCCTGGCAGGAGGGCACCGTCATCCGCTCCTGGCTGCTCGACCTCGCGGTCAACGCCCTCGACGAGGACGAGCACCTGGACCAGCTGCGCGGTTATGCACAGGACTCCGGTGAGGGCCGCTGGACTGTGGAAGCCGCCATCGACAACGCCGTGCCGCTGCCCGCGATCACGGCCTCCCTCTTCGCGCGGTTCGCCTCGCGCCAGGAGGACTCGCCGCAGATGAAGATGATCGCGGCGCTGCGGAACCAGTTCGGCGGCCACGCGGTCGAGAAGAAGTAGTCCACACCCGAAGAAGTAGTCCACACCCTGGGGAAACCCCGGGACACCACGTAGGGGGAGGTCGGCGCACCACCATGCACGTCACGCATCTGTCGCTCGCCGACTTCCGCTCGTACGCCCGGGTCGAAGTCCCGCTCGACCCGGGCGTCACCGCCTTCGTCGGCCCCAACGGCCAGGGCAAGACGAACCTCGTCGAGGCCATCGGCTACCTCGCCACCCTCGGCAGCCACCGCGTCTCCTCCGACGCGCCCCTCGTCCGGGTGGGCGCCGAGCGGGCGATCATCCGCGCCCAGGTCCGGCAGGGCGAGCGGCAGCAACTGGTCGAGCTGGAGCTGAACCCGGGGAAGGCCAACCGCGCCCGCATCAACCGGTCCTCGCAGGTCAGGCCGCGTGACGTGCTCGGCATCGTACGGACGGTGCTGTTCGCCCCCGAGGATCTCGCCCTGGTCAAGGGCGATCCCGGCGAGCGGCGCCGCTTCCTCGACGAGCTGATCACCGCTCGCTCCCCGCGCATGGCCGGTGTGCGCTCCGACTACGACCGGGTCCTCAGGCAGCGCAACACCCTGTTGAAGACGGCCGCGTTGGCCCGGCGGCACGGCGGCCGGACCATGGACCTGTCCACACTCGACGTCTGGGACCAGCACCTCGCGCGCGCGGGCGCCGAGCTGCTCGCCCAGCGTCTCGAACTGATCGCCGCGCTTCAGCCGCTCACCGACAAGGCGTACGAACAACTGGCCCCCGGCGGCGGTCCGGTCGCCCTGGAGTACAAGCCGTCCTCCCCGGGCGACGCCCACACGCGCGAGGCACTCTTCGAGCAGCTCATGGCCGCGCTCGCGGACGCCCGCAAGCAGGAGATCGAGCGGGGCGTCACCCTTGTGGGACCTCATCGGGACGATGTGAATCTCAAACTCGGTGAGATGCCCGCCAAGGGATACGCCTCGCACGGCGAGTCCTGGTCCTACGCGCTGGCGCTGCGCCTCGCCTCCTACGACCTGCTGCGCGCCGAGGGCAACGAGCCCGTGCTGATTCTCGACGACGTCTTCGCCGAGCTGGACACCCGTCGCCGTGAGCGGCTGGCCGAGCTGGTCGCGCCCGGTGAGCAGGTGCTGGTGACGGCCGCGGTCGACGACGACGTACCGCATGTGCTGGTGGGGGCGCGGTACACCGTGGCGGACGGGACGGTCGAGCGCGCATGACCACAGACGAACCGGCCCCGAAGAAGACCCGCGAGCCCTCCGGCGTCGATCTCGCGCGCGTGGCGCTGCGGGCGGCGAAGGAGGCCGCACGCGCGCGTGGGGACGCGGTACAGCAGAAGAAGCAGGCACGCCGCGGTGGCCTGCGCTCCGGCGCGCGCGCCGACGGCCGCGACCCCATGGCGCTCGGCTCCGCCATCAACCGGCTGATCAGCGAGCGCGGCTGGGAGGCTCCGGCCGCGGTGGGCGGCGTGATGGGCCGCTGGCCGCAGATCGTCGGCGACGACGTGGCCAAGCACTGCGTGCCGGAGAAGTACGACGAGGACGAGCGGGTGCTCGTTGTGCGCTGCGACTCCACCGCCTGGGCCACCAACCTGCGGCTGCTCGCCCCCACGCTGGTCGCCCGCCTCAACGAGGACCTCGGACACGGCGCGGTCAAGGCGATCAAGGTGCACGGTCCCGGCGGCCCCGCCCGCCGCTACGGCCCCCTGCGCGCCCCGGGGAGCACCGGGCCCGGCGACACCTACGGGTGAGGCGCGCCGCTCGACGAGCCACGCCGTTCCCGCTCAAGCCACGCCGCTCAGAGGTGAGCTGTATCACGTTCTGCGAGTGACCGACGTCACGTCGGTGGCGCCCTGCGTTCGCCGTTGTCCACAGGCGCGCACCGATCGTCGTACAACCGCACGCGGTTGCGAATCCTGACCTGACCCCGGAGTAGCGAAGGGTTGACGCCCGGAAGCGCTGAGTGCCTCTGTGAGCCTCTTCTAGCCCCCTTCCGCATATCGGGACCCGGCCGAGGATGGTTCAGGGCGGCACATGCGGACTCAGGTACCGGCAAACCCCCATCACTGTCGGCGCTACCGGTAGACTGGGTGGCAATCCCGCCCCGATCGTGGGGACCGTCCGGGAAAAGCTGAGCAACGCTGAACAAGGCTTACCAACGCAACATGCCGCAGCCGCTCCGGCAACCCGCCGACGAGCCCGGCTCGTGCTGTGCCAGAAAGGGCGCTTCGTGGCCGATTCCGGCAACCCCAACGAGAACATCCCGTCCACCGACGCCGGCGTGAACGCCGTGGCCAACGCCTCGAACGGCGAGGTCACGGCTTCGTACGACGCCAGCGCCATCACCGTCCTCGAGGGTCTGGACGCGGTCCGCAAGCGACCCGGCATGTACATCGGCTCGACCGGTGAGCGAGGACTGCACCACCTCGTGTACGAGGTCGTCGACAACTCCGTCGACGAGGCGCTGGCCGGGCACGCGGACACCATCGACGTCACGATCCTCGCCGACGGCGGCGTCCGGGTCGTCGACAACGGCCGAGGCATCCCGGTAGGCATCGTCCCGTCCGAGAACAAGCCGGCCGTCGAGGTCGTGCTGACCGTGCTGCACGCGGGCGGCAAGTTCGGCGGCGGCGGCTACGCGGTCTCCGGCGGTCTGCACGGCGTCGGCGTCTCCGTCGTGAACGCCCTGTCCTCCAAGGTCGCCGTCGAGGTCAGGACCGACGGCCACCGCTGGACGCAGGACTACAAGATGGGCGTCCCGACGGCCCCGCTCGCCCGGCACGAGGCCACCGAGGAGACCGGCACGTCGGTCACCTTCTGGGCCGACAGCGACATCTTCGAGACCACCGACTACTCCTTCGAGACGCTCTCGCGGCGCTTCCAGGAGATGGCGTTCCTCAACAAGGGTTTGACGATCAAACTCACTGACGAGCGCGAGTCGGCCAAGGCCACGGCGGGCGCGGACGAGGCGGGCGCGGACGAGAAGCAGGAGCCCAAGACCGTCACGTACCACTACGAGGGCGGCATCGTCGACTTCGTGACGTACCTCAACTCCCGCAAGGGAGACGTGGTGCACCCCTCGGTCATCGACCTCCAGGCGGAGGACAGGGAGAAGAACCTGTCGCTCGAGGTCGCGATGCAGTGGAACAACGGTTACACCGAGGGTGTCTACTCCTTCGCGAACATCATCCACACCCATGAGGGCGGTACGCACGAGGAGGGCTTCCGCGCCGCGCTGACGTCGCTGATCAACAAATACGCGCGTGACAAGAAGCTGCTGCGCGAGAAGGACGACAACCTCACGGGTGACGACATCCGCGAGGGCCTGACCGCGATCATCTCCGTCAAGCTGAGCGAGCCTCAGTTCGAGGGCCAGACCAAGACCAAGCTGGGCAACACGGAGGCGAAGACCTTCGTGCAGAAGGTGGTCTACGAGCACCTCAACGACTGGCTCGACCGCAACCCGAACGAGGCCGCGGACATCGTCCGCAAGGGCATCCAGGCGGCCACCGCGCGCGTGGCGGCGCGCAAGGCGCGCGACCTGACCCGCCGCAAGGGCCTGCTGGAGAGCGCGTCGCTGCCGGGCAAGCTGTCCGACTGCCAGTCGAACGACCCCATCAAGTGCGAGATCTTCATCGTCGAGGGTGACTCCGCCGGCGGCTCGGCCAAGTCGGGCCGCAACCCGGAGTACCAGGCGATCCTCCCGATCCGCGGCAAGATCCTCAACGTCGAGAAGGCGCGGATCGACAAGATCCTGCAGAACCAGGAGATCCAGGCGCTGATCTCCGCCTTCGGCACCGGTGTGCACGAGGACTTCGACATCGAGAAGCTCCGCTACCACAAGATCATCCTGATGGCGGACGCCGACGTCGACGGCCAGCACATCAACACCCTGCTGCTGACCTTCCTGTTCCGCTTCATGCGGCCGCTGGTCGAGGCGGGTCACGTGTTCCTGTCCCGTCCCCCGCTGTACAAGATCAAGTGGGGCCGGGAGGACGTCGACTACGCGTACTCCGACCGCGAGCGCGACGCGCTGATCGAGATGGGCCGTCAGCGCGGCAAGCGGATCAAGGAGGACTCGATCCAGCGCTTCAAGGGTCTCGGTGAGATGAACGCCGAGGAGCTGCGCATCACCACGATGGACCAGGAGCACCGCGTCCTCGGCCAGGTCACCCTCGACGACGCCGCGCAGGCCGACGAGCTGTTCTCGGTCCTGATGGGCGAGGACGTCGAGGCCCGCCGCCAGTTCATCCAGCGCAACGCCAAGGACGTCCGCTTCCTCGACATCTGAGTCGGTCTCGGCTGACCGCACCAGGAAGGATCTTCACCAGCTATGGCCGACGAGAACACTCCTGTCACTCCTGTCACGCCCGAGGACGAGGGCCAGACCCTCCGTGTCGAGCCCGTCGGGCTCGAGACGGAGATGCAGCGCTCGTACCTCGACTACGCGATGTCCGTCATCGTCTCCCGCGCGCTGCCGGACGTCCGGGACGGCCTCAAGCCCGTCCACCGCCGCGTCCTGTACGCGATGTACGACGGCGGCTACCGCCCCGAGCGCGGCTTCTACAAGTGCGCGCGTGTCGTGGGCGACGTCATGGGTAACTACCACCCCCACGGCGACAGCTCCATCTACGACGCCCTGGTCCGCCTCGCCCAGCCGTGGGCGATGCGCATGCCGCTCGTCGACTCCAACGGCAACTTCGGCTCCCCGGGCAACGACCCGGCGGCGGCGATGCGCTACACCGAGTGCAAGATGGCGCCGCTGTCGATGGAGATGGTCCGCGACATCGACGAGGAGACCGTCGACTTCACGGACAACTACGACGGCCGCTCCCAGGAGCCGACCGTCCTGCCCGCCCGCTTCCCGAACCTGCTGATCAACGGCTCGGCCGGGATCGCGGTCGGCATGGCGACCAACATCCCGCCGCACAACCTGCGCGAGGTCGCGGCCGGCGCCCAGTGGTACCTGGAGCACTCCGAGGCCAGCCACGAGGAGCTGCTGGACGCGCTCATCGAGCGCATCAAGGGCCCCGACTTCCCGACCGGTGCCCTGGTGGTGGGCCGCAAGGGCATCGAGGAGGCGTACCGCACCGGACGCGGCTCGATCACCATGCGCGCGGTGGTCGAGGTCGAGGAGATCCAGGGCCGCCAGTGCCTGGTGGTCACCGAGCTGCCGTACCAGGTGAACCCGGACAACCTCGCGCAGAAGATCGCCGACCTGGTGAAGGACGGCAAGATCGGCGGCATCGCGGACGTCCGGGACGAGACCAGCTCCCGCACCGGTCAGCGTCTGGTCATCGTGCTGAAGAGGGACGCGGTCGCCAAGGTCGTACTGAACAACCTCTACAAGCACACCGACCTGCAGACGAACTTCGGCGCCAACATGCTGGCGCTCGTCGACGGTGTGCCGCGCACCCTCTCGCTCGACGCGTTCATCCGGCACTGGGTGACGCACCAGATCGAGGTCATCGTCCGCCGTACGCGCTTCCGGCTGCGCAAGGCCGAGGAGCGGGCGCACATCCTGCGCGGTCTGCTGAAGGCGCTGGACGCCATCGACGAGGTCATCGCGCTGATCCGGGCCAGCGACACGGTCGAGATCGCGCGTACGGGCCTGATGGAGCTGCTGGAGATCGACGAGATCCAGGCCAACGCCATCCTCGAGATGCAGCTGCGGCGCCTGGCCGCCCTGGAGCGCCAGAAGATCGTCCAGGAGCACGACGAGCTCCAGGCGAAGATCACCGAGTACAACGAGATCCTGGCCTCGCCGATCCGCCAGCGCGGCATCGTCAGCGAGGAACTCGCCGCGCTCGTCGAGAAGTACGGCGACGACCGCAAGACCCAGCTGATCCCCTACGACGGTGACATGTCCATCGAGGACCTGATCGCCGAGGAGGACATCGTCGTCACCGTCACGCGCGGCGGTTACGTCAAGCGCACCAAGACGGACGACTACCGGGCGCAGAAGCGCGGCGGCAAGGGCGTACGCGGCACGAAGCTGAAGGAAGACGACATCGTCGACCACTTCTTCGTGTCGACCACGCACCACTGGCTGCTGTTCTTCACCAACAAGGGCCGGGTGTACCGGGCGAAGGCGTACGAGCTGCCGGACGCCGGCCGTGACGCGCGTGGCCAGCACGTCGCGAACCTGCTGGCCTTCCAGCCGGACGAGGCGATCGCCGAGATCCTCGCGATCCGCGACTACGACGCCGCGCCGTACCTGGTCCTGGCCACCAAGGGCGGCCTGGTGAAGAAGACCTCACTCAAGGACTACGACTCGCCGCGCTCGGGCGGTGTCATCGCGATCAACCTGCGGGAGCGGGAGGACGGTTCCGACGACGAACTGATCGGAGCCGAACTCGTGTCGCCGGACGACGATCTTCTGCTGATCAGTAAGAAGGCGCAGTCGATCAGGTTCACCGCGACGGACGAGTCCCTTCGCCCGATGGGACGTGCGACATCAGGCGTGAAGGGCATGAGTTTCCGCGAAGGAGACCAACTGCTCTCGATGAATGTTGTTCGAACCGGTACGTTCGTGTTCACTGCCACCGACGGCGGGTACGCGAAGCGGACCGCCGTCGACGAGTACCGCGTCCAGGGTCGCGGCGGCCTCGGCATCAAGGCCGCCAAGATCGTCGAGGACCGTGGTTCGCTCGTCGGCGCGCTGGTGGTCGAGGAGACCGACGAGATTCTCGCCATCACGCTGTCCGGCGGTGTGATTCGCACGCGAGTCAACGAGGTCAGGGAGACGGGCCGTGACACCATGGGCGTCCAACTGATCAATCTGGGCAAGCGCGATGCCGTGGTCGGTATCGCTCGAAACGCCGAGGCGGGACGCGAGGCGGAGGAGGTCGACGGCGATCTGGCCGCCGACGAGACCGCCGAGGGTGCCGTCACCACCGGCACGGACGAGGGTGAGGCGCCCTCGGCCGAGTAGCACGAGGAGTGAGTCAGCGTGAGCGGAGCCACGGGCGCCGGATCGACCGGTACCCCGGCCGGTACTTCGACCGGCACGGAGACGGACGGCGGCGGCCGTGGCTCCGCCGCGCCTGGGACGGACCCGCACACCACCCAACTGCGGGCGATCAAATCACCCGCGAAGGACGCTCAGACGTCCTCGAAGTCGCCTGACACTCATGGATCCCAGGGGGGAACTGTGACGGACACCCGAGGCCCGCAGGCCCAGCAGTACGCGGCTGGAGCGGGCTCGGCCGCTCCGGGCGCCCAGCCGCAGCCGGCGGGGGCGCAGCAGGCGGCTTCCCCGCTGCCCGGTGAGCGACAGCCCGAGCAGCAGCCCTCCGGGCCGTACCACCCGCCGCAGGCCTACCAGACGCCCGCGACGTCCGCTTCCGGCGGCGCGGTACGACGGCCGCGCACCGGGGCGCGCACCACGCCGCGGGTGCGCAAGGCGCGGCTGCGGGTGGCCAAGGCCGACCCGTGGTCGGTGATGAAGGTCAGCTTCCTGCTCTCCATCGCGCTCGGCATCTGCACGATCGTGGCGTCGGCGGTGCTGTGGATGGTCATGGACGCCATGGGCGTCTTCTCCACGGTCGGCGGCACGATCTCCGAGGCGACCGGCTCGAACGAGTCGAACGGCTTCGACCTGCAGGCGTTCCTGTCGCTGCCCAACGTCCTGATGTTCACGGCGATCATCGCGGTCATCGACGTCGTCCTGGCGACGGCGCTGGCGACGCTGGGCGCGTTCATCTACAACCTCTCCGCCGGCTTCGTCGGCGGGGTGGAGCTGACGCTGGCCGAGGACGAGTGACGGGGGCCTTCAAACGTCCTGCGACTATCGATTTTGGGACTGCCCCAGTCGTGCGCTAATCTTCAGGAGTCAGCGCGCGGGAGACACACCGCAGAGCGCGGCGGGGCTATAGCTCAGTTGGTTAGAGCGCATCCCTGATAAGGATGAGGCCACAGGTTCAAATCCTGTTAGCCCCACCAGCACAAAGACCCCCAGTCCCATAGGGCTGGGGGTCTTTGTCTTGGGGGTGATTGCGCCCGCACGAGGTAGAGGTCGGCTAGCGGCTTCCCGTGGTCAGGCGTTCCACGCGGGCGGCCGCCGCTTTCGCCCGGCGGCGGGCCTCGGTCACGCGGCGGTCGACGAAGCGGGCGCGCTCCCGGGCCTGGCGTTCGGCGGTGACGGCCTGGCGGTGTTCCTCCTCGGCCCGTGCCAGCTCCTCGGCCAGGCTGCTGGTGCGCTGTCGCAGCTGGTCCGCCCGCTTCTTGGCGTCCTCCGCGTCGTGGGCGGCCGCCGTCGCCTCCTCCTCGGCGGCCCGAAGTTCACGCTCGGCGCTCTCCGCTTCCTCGCGCGCCTTCCCGAGGCGCTCGCGCCCGGTCTCGTCCGTCTCGTCCGCCGCGCTCTCGCGGCGGGCAGCCGGAGGTGGCGCCGCGGACACGGCGGGAGCACGTCGTACGGCATCCTGTGCGATCGCGGGGAAACCCACCGCGGCGTCGAGCGGCTTGACCAGCCGCCCCGCTGCCCATTGCCGGGCCGCGTCCGGGTCGGCGAGTACGGCCTGCAGGGTGCTCTCGACCTCCCGCTGGGCGTCCGGAGTGATCGGGCGACCCGCCTGTGCGGCGAGTTGTCCGGCCTGCCGGGACAGCGCGCTGATCAGGACGCGCTGCTGACGGATGAGTTCGCGCAGCTGACCGCCGTCCAGGTCGTGGTGGGCCTGGCGCAGGCCCTCCCCGAGCCTCAGCAGCGGTTCGACCTGGTCGGGCTGTTCGCGGACCAGGAGGTTGCTAGCCCACGCCGACAGGCTCGGGCGGCGCAGCTTGCCGATTTTCTCGGCGAGGGCGCGGTCGCCGGCCTTGCGGGCTGCCGCCGCGTGTGTGTCGCGGGCAGTGGTGAAGTGCTCCGGCCGCAGCCCGTACAGCTCGTCGGCGACAGCGTCGAAGTCCACGGGGTGCCTCTCCGCGTAACGGGGCGTCGGATGGGGGCGGCGTTCCGATTTTCTCAGAGACCGCCTGGGATGGCGCCCTCCACCGCCGCCCAGCCGACCCCCTGTCCATCGTCTGCGAGCGGGCATTGTCAGTGGCGTCTGCGATGGTGTGGTTACGAGGCGGTGCGAGTCGTCACGATCAGTGCTGGAGGGGGCATGGTGACAGGTCGGAGTGACGGGCGGGCCGGTGAGGGGTGGGCCAGTGTCCGCTGGGAGGACTGGCGGGACTACGACGCCATCCGGCGGCGTCTTGACCAGGGCGCCGATCCCGAAAAGTGGGGCGGGGGGCGTCCGCTGCACCAAGCGTCGGTGTTCGGTTCACCGGAGGTCGTCGCGGAGCTGGCCCGACGCGTCACGGACGTGGACGCGCTGGAGGACGGGGGGAGCGCGTTGTGGGCGGCCGTCCTGGCGGGGCGGGCGGACAATGCCCGCGCGCTGACCACCGCCGGGGCCGATCCCCGGCGAGTGTTCATGGGCGGATGGTCGCCGGGGCGGCTCAGCCTGGCGGGGCCGACGCCGGACCTGTTCGACGTGCCCGAAGAGGCACCAGGCCTGACAGAGACGGAGCGTGCGGCGGCCGAGGAAGGCAGACGGCTCGTCGCGGCGCTGGGGAACCTCTACTACGACGGCACGGGCCTGGCCTGCGTGGCCGGGATCGACGCCGAGGAGGCGATACGTCGCCTGGAGGTGACGCCGGTCGACGGGGAGAAGGCGGACGCGCTGCTGGAGGACCCGTACGCCTTCGACATGGACGAGAGTCTGCAGGTCGTCGGCGTGACCACCGTGCCGGGCGGCTGCGTGGTCACCCAGCCGTGGGGGTACGCGCCGCAGATGCCCGGCGTGCTGAAGCTGCTCTCCGCCGGGACCGTCTGCTACGGCCTGTACGCCAACCCCAAGAGCGGCAACCAGGGCGCCATCGCCCGCGACGGGGTCATAGAGGGCTGGGACCTCCACCCGGGCGGTGGGCCGAACCCGGAGGACCCGCCGGAGGAGGTGCTGGCGTCCTACCTCTACCGCTCCAACGCGGTGGCGTATGCGTGTGCGTACGCGGGACTGCGGCTTACGGACGCGCGAGCGGTCGTCGGGCCGGTCGACGCGTGGGTGGAGCTGCCTCGGCGGGACTACTGGGGCCACCACTGAGGCGGGCCTGGGTCGGTGCGGCGTCCCGTGCCCGGTTTTCGGGTTCCGGCCCAGCCCTCGGGCGTACGCACGTGATGATGGCCGCATGCGCAGACATCTCGACGACAGCCGCTTGAGCAGACGTATCAGTGTGTGGGTCTCGGCTTTCGGGCTCCTGCCTGCCTTGTTGCTCGCCGTCGTCGGCGTGCAGGAGTACCAGGCCGGTGGGTCGGTGCTCTGGGCCGGAGCGGGGGTCGGGCTGGTGCTGGTGGCGGTATGGGTCCTCGTCCGGGACGTACGGGCGTTGCGGGCGGCCAGGGACGGGGGCCGGTAGCGATGAGCGGCCGTCTGGCTCATCACGGTGGCCCGAGCGGCGGTGATGCGACAGGGAGGTGGTTGGAAGGGCGCGGGGAAATGGCGTGATCCGAAATTGTGGGGCACTGGGGGTGCCGGAAACATAGGTGCGTCATGGAGACCCGGAAAGCGCCGCGCCCCGAACAGGCAAGAGACGCCGCGGAATTCGTCGCGCTGCTGCGGCAGGTGAAGGAGTCCTGCGGATTCACCTACCGGGAGCTCGAACAGCGGGCCGCCGCGCGGGGCGATGTGCTGGCGCGTAGCACCCTGGCCAACGCCCTCGCACGGGACGCGCTGCCGAGAGCGGAGCTGGTGGCCGCGTTCGTACGGGCGTGCGGAACCGGGGGTGCGGACGGGTCCGACGTTGAGAAGCGCGTCGAGTACTGGCTGGCGGCCCGGGAGCGGATCGCCGCGCGCGAGGCGGGGCCTGTGCCGCCTGCGGAGCCTTCCGGGGAACGGGAAGAAGGGCACGACGTACCCCGACGGCGCCGCCCACGCCTCGCGACCGCCGTTACGACCGTCGCCGCACTCGCCCTCGCCGGCCTCGCCGCCTGGGCCCTCAACACACCGGGATCCGGCACCGACGAACAGCGGACCGGCCGCGATGCCGAACGCCAGAGCGATGCCGGTGCCAGTGCTGGTACGGATGCGGATGCGGATGCCGATGTCGCCGCCGATGGCGCGGGAGGGATCCCCGGCGGCCCCGTGCGCCTGCGGCCGGTTCAGTCCCCCACGCTGTGCCTGACCGACGGCTTCGTTCGGGACGGCCGGTACAAGTCCCACGTGGCGGTCCATCGGGCCTGTTCACAGGCCACGCCGCCGGTCACGGACCTCGTACCGGCCGGGAACGAGACGTACCACGTGCGCTGGCGTCACCCCGAGCACGGTGACGGTTGCCTGAAGGCGCTCACCAGCGGTGCGGCCCGTGGCCTGCTGGAACCGTGGGAGATGTGCGCCGCGGCGACCCGGTTCCGGATCCAGCGCGCGCCGAACGGTGACGGCGATCCGCGCACCTATGTGCTGCGCCTCGACACAGGCCAGTGTGTGGCCTCGGCCCGGCCGACGCCGGACGAGGGAACCGAGGCGACTTTCCGGCCGTGCGACGGCAGCCGTGGCCAGCAGTACGTGATCAGTGGGGCGCCGGAGACCGGCTGAGTCGGACGAATGATCCCGGACAGGCCGAGGAACTGTTCCTGTGCAGGCCGGGGGAACTGTTCCCGGACAGGCCGGGCAACGCGAAAACCCGGCCACTGCGGGAGTGACCGGGTCTCAGGGTGAGGGCGTTGTACGCAAGTTCGTCGTGACGACAGGGACGAAGAGAGGTGAAAGGAGGGGAGGCAGGGCGTGGGTTTCAGCGCTGGAGAGGCAGCGATACATGGCCGGCGGCGATGACGGGCGGCTCCGTGTCGCAGTCGTCGTTCCGGGCAGCAGCAGCGGTCGTGGGGGCGGCAACGGTCTGGCTGTTCTCGGCGAGCGGGTGGTGCCGGCAGCTCGGGGACTTTCCGTGCGCCTCGGCTCGGATGCGCTGTTTCATCGTGGGGGGCAGGGTCCGGGCGTGAGCCCAGGCCCAGGGGGCCATCGTCGGCACCGTGAGGCGTGGGCTGGTGCTATTGCGGGCCGGCTCGGTCTGCGGTACCGCCGCGGAGGCGGACGTGGTGACGAATCCGAGCGCCGTGAGCAATGCGAGGAAGGCGGTGACGATGACGTTCCACAGGTTCATGACCTTGTTCCGGGCCATGGCCCCTCACTTTCGGGTTGGGCGATTTGCGTACTTTCCTCATGATGTGTATGGGGATCGCGAAGTGGTGGACCAACGCCCATGGCGCCGCGATCTTCGGATGAACACCACCCGGACGGGTGCAAGGAGTGCGAAATCCTTGGAAGGAGGGAGGAGAGCGGCGAAGGCGGGGCAAATCTCACCATCCGTAGGGGTGTGATCACCCTCGGATCGGAGTGGTGCCGTCCGCTGTGGGATCGCCGGCTGTGCCGCTTCTAGTGCGGGATGCCGGTGGGGAGTTGGGGCAGCGCACAGGTCACCGATCGATATCGGTCGGTGTGTATAGTCGGGCGCCAGAGGTCCCCTACGTCAAGGAAAGACGAGGTCGCGCGGTGAAGAAGCTTCTCCTGGTCGCACTGGCCGCCATCGGCGGGCTCCTCGTGTACCGCCAGATCCAGGCGGATCGCGCCGAGCAGGATCTGTGGACGGAGGCGACTGACTCCGTGCCCACGGGTTCGTGAGTACCGACAACCGAGACTGAACAGACCCCGGCCGCGTCGCGGTCGGGGTTTCGCGTGTATGCGGGTGCCGGCCAAGCAGCCCGCGGGGCAGGATGAGCCAGGGCACGGACGGTTCGAGGTCGGAACTCCGGGGGTGGGTGACGCGTGATCGGGCGGCGGCGTACGGCGCGGGAGCGTGCGGTGGCTTTGCTGTTGCCGGGGGCCCTGGCACTGACGGGGCCGGTGGTGCTGTCGGGGGTTGCCGCGGCCGCGCCCATGCCGGCCTCGGCGGCGTCACCCTCTTCCTTCTCTTCCTTCGCCTTCGCGGAGGACGCCCAGCCCGTCCCCGCCGCCGCGGGTACCACCGACGCCGTACGCCTGGAGCCCGGCCGGACGTACCGGAGCACCCTCCCCGCCGGTGGAAAGGCGTACTACCGCCTCCTCCTCGACGCCGCCTCGAACGCGTACGTCTCCGCCACCGCCGTACCCGACCCGGACGCCACCGTCTCCGCGATCGAGGGCATCAAGGTGTCCGTGCAGGACGCCGACGGCAGGTCCTGCTCGTCCGACACCACGCCCTTCGGCGCCGCCCGCAGCCCGCATCCGATCGCGGCCGGGGGCGTGCGTGAGGCGGGCGGGACCCGCTGCCAGGACGCGGGCACGTATTACGTCGTCGTCGAACGCGCCGGTACGACGGACTCCGCGCCGGCCGCCTGGGACCTGGAGCTGGCCGTGGTCGAGGAGCCGGGACTGACGCGGGCCGATGCCACGAAGGCGCCGGAGGCCTGGGACTCCGCCACGCCCGTACCGCCCACGGACGAGCCCGAACTGCGGCGGGGCGGCGCCGGTTTCACGAGCGCGACCTCCGTGGGGCAGGGCGTCTGGACCGACGACATCGCACCCGGGCAGACGCTCTTCTACAAGGTCCCGGTCGACTGGGGCCAGCAGCTGTCCGCCACCGCCGAACTCGGCACGGCCACGACCGGCTCCGGCTACGTGAGCAGCGCGCTGGACATCTCCCTCTACAACCCCGTGCGTGCTTCCGTCACGGACAAGCGCGTTGGCTACGACGGCAAACAGCGGACGGCCGCGCTCGCGCCGCTCCCGCCGGTCGCCCACGCCAACCGTCACTCCTTCACCGACCGGGTGAGCGGGATGCGCTTCGCCGGTTCCTATTACCTCGTCGTACACCTCTCCGCGGAGGTGGCCGAGGAGTTCGGCGACGGGCCGTTCGGGCTGACGTTGCGTGTGGGGGTGAAGGGGGCGCCGCAGGAGGGGCCCGCCTACGCCGGGGAGTCCGTGCCGCGGGGCGTCTTCCAGGTGCGGGGAGGAAGCCTGGGCGGAGGTTTTGGGGCGGCTGCCGGTGGTGCCGGCGAGGCCGGGGGTGGGGGGGATGATGACGGGGTGATGATCGCGGTGGCCGTGGGCGGGATCGGCGCGGGCAGTGTGATTCTCGCGGCGCTCGGTGTGTGGACGGCCGTGGCGCGGCGGAGGGCCGGGCTCGCCGGGTAGACGTTCCCACGCCCACAGCTCCGACCCGCGGCAGCTCAGATGCGGGTCAGCGCCCAGAACCCCACTGCGTAGCAGGCCAGCGCCAGCAGGAGCAGCGGGATGACCGTTTTGGCGGGTGGGCCTGGCCGGTGCGTGGAGCGTCGGCCGGTACGACGATGCTGCCCGGCAGGCGGCCGTGGAATTGGAGGCGCCGACGGTGGAACTTGCGGGTCCTGAGCGGTGTATGAAGCAGTGGGGACATCAGCGCGCTGGGGCATCACCGGGGTCGCCGGGGTCGCCTGTGCCGGCGGCTGGGTGGGGTAGAGCGGTGCTCGCGGCTGCGGGGAGGCGAAGGACGGTTGGTGTGGTTGCGGGGCGTAGTGAGGGCTGGGGTGGTGGTTCGGCTTCTGTGACTGCTGTGGTTTATGCGGCTGTGGAGTGCCTGCATGCCGCCGGGGTTCTGCGGGGGAGCGCCGGGTGGTGACCGTGGGCTGGGGCGGCGGCAAGTGGAAACTGCCGGTGTCGGACATGTTGGCCGGCTGCGGGGGACTGGCGGGTTGATGCCGTGGATCGGGGGTTACGTCCGTGGCGCCGGGCCCTGGGGGAACGGACCCCATGCCGGGCAGCGCGGTTGGCGACTCCTGGCCATCCCCCGCGTCGGGCGGCGGCACGGCATGGCCTGCTGCTGACGGGCCCTCGGGCGGTATCCCGCCGTTTCTCAGTCGCGCGGCGTCGGGCGGCAGCTCACCGCGCCCTGTTCGGGCGGCATCGGGTGGCAGCTCACCGCGCCCTGTTCGCGCGGCGTCGGGCAACACCCCACCGCCCCCTGCTCGGGCGGCCTCGGGCAACAGCTCATCGCCCCCGACCCGGGACGACTCGGGCAGCGCGCCGTCGTTCCCGACCTGCGAGGCCTCGGGCGGCAACCCACCACCCCCGACCCGGGACGCATCGAACAGCTCGCGGTCTCTCCCGCCCCCCGACGCCTCGGACGACCCCAGACCGCTCCCGACCCGCGACGCCTCGTCCGCTCCCCGACCGCTCCCGACCCGCGACGCCTCGTCCGACCCCCGACCGCTCCCGACCCGCGACGCCTCGTCCGACCCCCGACCGCTCCCGCCCCCCGACGCCTCGTCCGATCCCGCCTCCCAGGTCCCGCCACCCCGCGCGAGCGGCCCGTCCGGCCCGAACCCCGGTGGCAGTGGCCCGAGTTGATCGAAGATCTCGATCTGCTCGTCATCGGGCCCGGGCTCCGGAAGCAGCTCTGCCGCAGCGGCAAGCGCCTTGCGCGCCCCCGTGGCCGTACGGAACCGGGCCGCCGGGTCCGGCTGCAACAGCGTGGCCACAACCTGCCACAGCGGTTCGGGGATGCCCTTGGGCGCACCCGGAGTCCCGTGCTCGGCGAAGTACTGGATGAGCGCCTTGGCGTCCGGCTTGGCACCCTCCAGCAGATACAGCGCGACCAGCCCCACGGCGAACAGGTCCGCCGGGAAGTCCGGTTCCGCGCCCATCATCTGCTCGGGCGCGAGATACCCGGGCGTTCCCACCACGAGGTTGGTCTCGGTCAGGCGCGGTTCGCCCAGCCGCATGGCGATGCCGAAGTCGGACAGCCGCAGCCGCGGCCGCCCGGTGCCGGTGGCCTCCAGCAGCACATTGGCGGGCTTGACGTCACGGTGCACGACGTCTTCCGCGTGCACCGCGGCGAGGCCCGACAGGAGCTGGTCGAGGAGGGTGCAGACGAAGGACGGCGGCAGGGGACCGTAGTCCCCGACGAGGTGGGCCAGCGAACCGCCGGCCACCAGATCCATCGTGAACAGGACCTTGTCGTCGTCGGCTGCCCAGCTGGCCGGTGCGAGCACATGGGGATGATCGATCCGCAGCGCCTGTTCGCGGACGAACCGCAGCAGGGAGTGCGCGTCGCGCTGTTGCAGGACCTTGGCGGCCACATAGCGGCGCCGGCGCTGGTCCCAGGCGCGCCAGACGGCGCCCACTCCTCCGCGTCCGATCGGGTCGACCAGCTCGTACCGCCCGGCGAAGACCTCACCCATCGTGGTACGCCGCTCCTCCCCCTTCGGTCCCTTCAGTCCCCCTCAGTTCCAGGGCTTCCCCCCGTTGCTTGCCCCGGTTCAGCTCTGGTGCGCCTGGTAGTGCGCGACGGCGTCGGACGTGCGCCCGGCGCCGTACACCCGGAGGAACTCTGCCAGCTCCGGGTGGGTCGGGGCGAGGGTGTCCGCGGCGTCGATGATGTCTCCCGCGGCGGCCACCGAACGCAGCAGGGACTGGATCTCACGGACCACCCGCTTGACCGTCGGCGCTCCCGAACTGTTCGTCGTCTGCGTGGTGTTGCTGAGCACCGATCCCCCCTGCGACTTCTTGATCTCCTCCATCCGGTCGGTGGCCTCGGCCGCGCTCACACTGCCGTCCGCCACCTGCGCGGCCAGTTCCTGCAGCAGCTGCACCCGCTGGACCACGGCCGGGTTGCCGATCTTCGCCCGCTGGCCGCTCATCAGCTGCGACAGCATCGGTGCGGACAGCCCCAGTACCCCCGCGAGACGAGCCTGGTTGAGACCAAGATCGTCTATGAGCTTACGGAAGAGCGCCCCCAACGGCTCCCCATACCAGTTCCGCTGCAGTTCCCGCGCTCTTGCGGTGGCTTCCTGCTGTGCGGCGTCCATTGCGTCTCCCCATCGCTTCCCCAAACGGCGGTTCGCTGTAGCGAACCACGCCGAGCATCTTACGGAGAGTGGTCGTTCACGGGGACCCCCCAATCTTTTTGCGAGATACCGGGGGTGACCCGCTACTCTGGTCTGCGGCGCCTGCCGGTACGCGGTTCTTCCGGCGGATGTCCCTCTTTCCGGGGCCTTAGCTCAGTTGGTAGAGCGCTGTCTTTGCATGGCAGATGTCAGGGGTTCGACTCCCCTAGGCTCCACACCCCGAGAGCCCTCCTGACCTGCGGAAACGCAGATCAGGAGGGCTCTCCGTGTTCATAACGTCAGCACCGCGTCAGCATCGACTGTCTTACGGTGCTGGGCATGGCGTACGTGAAAGACAGGGTCAGACGCGACGGATCGGTGTACTACACCGCGATGTGGCGAGCCGGCGGAACCGCTGGAGGCAAGCAGGAGTCGGAGGTCTTCGACGAGGAGCCGGCCGCCCAGCGCTTCGAGGATCTGGTCAACGGACATGGCCAGAACTGGCCTCCCGGGTGGATCCGCGGACAGGGGTTCGTCGCTGAGCGGCGCCGTGCGGAGACGATGTTCGAGCCCTTCGCCCTCGCCTACATCGATCGCCTCACCGGAATTCAGGCGATACACATCCACACCAAGCACGGCCTGCTCAGCGCGATCATGCAGTCCGCCGTCGATCCAGAAACGTCACTGCGTGCTTCCGACCCGTGCGCCAAGACCCGTCTGCCTCGGCTCGACTCCACCGAGGACGAGGAAGAGATCGTCTTCCTCGAACGTGAGGAGTGGGCGTGGATCCACGAATGCCTCCGCGACGACGCCAAGGAACTTGGCGAGACCATCGCGGAGACCGGCTTCCGATGGGGGAGGCGACCGCGCTCCAGCCCCCGCGACCTCCGGCGGCGCAACGGTCGCCCCGCCATCCGCGTACAGAGGGCGTGGAAGAAGGACGAGGACGGCAAGTCCGTGCTCGGCCCTCCGAAGACCCGGAAGTCGCGCCGGACGGTCGTCATTGCATCAGACGGGCGAGAAGCTGCAGGCCCACGGCCTGTGCCTCCGAACGAGTGAGCGGCACTGCGCCGGACGGCCCTGCCCGGACCCTGAACCGGCCGAACAGCGCCCCGCTGTCGAGGAAGCCCAAAGACGCCTGCACGTCGGCGATGAGATCGGCCAGTTTGAGGATCAGAAGCGGGACGCCGGGCCCGGGCAGGGTGTGCCTTGCGGCACCGGCCACGGCCAGCGGAACTGCGATGGTCCCGGGGCCCGTCAGGCCGTGTGCACGGGCGGCCGGGCGTGCCGTCCCCTGCCGGGCTGTTGCAGCCGGCGTACGACCCACCGGACGAGGGGTAGCAGCCCCAGCCACACCACCAGCATGACCGGCACGTTCGTGAAGTCGCCCACGACCAGGGCCGGAAGCGCGCACAGGGCCGCTCCGGCCGCTTCCTTGCCGCGCGTCATGAGTGTGGCGGGCAGGCCCTTCACCGCGTGGCGCCGGGCGTAGGACAGGGCTGTGCCTCCCGCGTACAGGCCGTACGCTCCGCCGGACAGCAAGGCCAGGGCGAGCGCGCACACGAAGGTCGGCTCGCCCTCCGGGGTGTCGGCAGTTTCCTGGGAGATCTTCCCGTGCCGCACTGTGGTCGCGTAGTCCCGCCACATGGTGACCGTCACGTCGTCACCGGGATGCAGGTGCTTCAGCAGTGGCCCGGAGCCGCCCATGTCGATGCGCGGCACCCGCGCCAAGCCGTTCAGATACAGCACGTACTCGGACGACTTCGCCTGCTCCCTGATCACGGTTCGGGTCACGGTCGCGTCGAACGAGCGCAGGCAGTCGTCGTGGGGAGAGGACAGGGCCGTGCACGGGGTCGCGGCGCCGAATGCTTTCGCGTCCTCGATCAGGTCGGGTACGGCGGCCAGTCCCATGACGCCGAGGAGGAGCGCCACGATGCCGAGCAGGGTCGCGCACATCCCCCACGTTCGGTGCCAGACGGTACGCCGCCGGACAGCACCCTGGGCGGGCGGCAGGCTGAGGCGGTCGCCCGTGAGCGGGTCAGCGTGGCGCGTCATGACGGCGTTCCCCTCCGCGCATGACCAGGGTGAAGACGGCCAGGGCGACCGTCGCCGCGGTACCCGTGGCCAGTGCGCCCGCGACGTACCGGCCCAGGTGAGGACGTAGTACGTCGACGAGCCCGAACAGCGTGACAGCCCCGACCAGGCCCGCCGCGACCCCAGCCGGCCACGAGCGGTGGCGCACCCAGAACCACTGGACGAGCCCCATGCCGACGAGGGGCGCAACGGACAGATTCGGGTCGTCCAGGGCGGCGAGCACTGCGTATCCCAGGCCGCTGACCGCCCAACAGGCAATGGCCACGAGCACCGCCTCACTCCAGGAAACGGCCCGGCTCACGCCTGCCGCCCCTTGGCGATGGCCCGGGCCCGATAGCGCCTCCGCCACCGGGACCCGAACGCCGCCAAGAGCGAGCCGACCACGAGCGGCCCGGCAACCCAGCGGATCACGTCCACCGGCCAGTCCGGCTTCCCGCCGGCCATCAGGATCACCGACTCGACGGAGAGCGAGATCCCCAGCAGCACATAGCCGACCCCCCAGGCACGGACCACCCACACCGGCCCCTGGATCGGCTCCGGCGGCTGACGCGGCCGGAACACGGTCCGCCATCCCAGCCACACGCAGCCCAGCCCCAAGGCCACGACGAGCACGTCCACGACCCTGTCGAACACATCCGTCACGGTCCCGAGCACCCCGCCGCCCCCTCTCACCTTCGGCGGGCTCCGGAACGCCGGGACCGCCCCTGGCTCATCATGATGACCGCCCGGACACGGGCACTCATCTGCCGAGGGCGGCAGACGCCTTCGTGTCTGATTGCCGGCATTCGGCAATTCGGCAATATGGACGACAGCGGCCTGAGACGCTACTTGAGGTACACGATCCCGTCGGTCGTGACGGTGGGGCGTCCCGACGTGGCCACGACCACGATCTTGATCGTGTGCTTGGCGCTCGATGACCACGTCTTGGTCCAGATCGCGTCCCGGTATTCGGTCGTCGAGGACTTCAGGTCGACCGTGGCCGTCTTGACGCCGTCGACGTACACGTACGCCTGGCCCGACGTGGACGCCCGGGAGACCACCCAGCCCACCGAACGGCCGGTGAAGGTCCACGTCAGCGAGGCGTTCTTGGCCGAGCTGGAGTAGGACTTGCCGCCGAGGTAGCTGGTGGAGGACTTGGTCGTCCAGGTACCGGACTTGGTGGCCGCGGACTCCTGCAGGGTGACCAGGGTGCCGGACACGGAGGCCGAGCCAGCGTTGCCCGCCTGGTCGTACGCGGTCATGGACCACGTCGTCGCCGTGCCGGGCTTGGCCGTGTGGTTCGCGCTGGTGATCGTCGGGCCGTACGTCGCGGTGGCCGGGGCGGTCAGCCTGACCTCCTTCAGCGCGGCGTTGTCGGCGGCAAGACCGGAAAGCCCGCCACTTCCCTGAAGGCCGCGCGCGAGGCCAAGGCCACCGACCTGGTGACGCTCGGCGAGGACGACCAGCAGATCACCTCCAGTGGAAGGGCGACCTGCCACAGGCCGAGCTCGAGGGGGCGCGGGCGGAGTACGTCAATGCCCTGCCGGGCGCGGACGTGGTGGTCGAGGCCACGCGCCGGGGCTCTTCGTACGCACAGGTGGTGGCCCGGGACCACCTGGCCGGACACTCGTAACAGGACCAGATTCAGAAGTCCCGGTATGCGTGGAGGCAGCCGTGGAGTCGAGTTCGGGTCGTCCCGTGCTGCTGCGTGACCTGTGGCAGTGGCTGCCCGGCGGAACGCGCTCGGAATTCCTGGGCCGCGTCGCCGAGGGCGACTGGTGGACCTTGCGGGTAGGGGAAAACGACGCGGGCTGCTGGGAGGCGATGCGCCCACTGGTCTTCGCCGAAGCGGACTACTACCGGTTTGCCGAGCTTGCGGCAGGCGTGCTGCGGTGCGCTCTGCTGTCCTGCCGTCGCCGGGCGGGCACGGCGGCGGAGCTGTACCGCGCTCTGAACGACGACCGTGACTTCCGCCTTCTGGGTCCGTCGCAGCGCCTGTCTGCCTCCGCGCTGCTGCGGATGGCTCGGCCCGACGCGCTGCTGGTCGGTGGGACCCCCTGGTTCATCGAACTGAACATCGGCCCCAATATCTACGGAGTTCCTGACCTGGAACAGCGGGGAGCGGCCTTCGCCCGCTGCTGGCCGGACGGCCGCCTCGCCGAGCCCCCTTCGACACTGCACGCTCGGGCGGCTGTCCTGGCCGATGCCGCACCGGCGTCCCGCGGTGCGCGTCGCAGGGCGCTCATCCCGGCATGGCAGGCGACCTCGGGCATAGCAGCGAGGCTGGGCAGCACCGGCGCACTGCACCGATATCTACAGCCGGCCGCCGAAGCTGCCAAGGCGGTGGGACTGGATGCCCGCGTCGCGGACCTGTCCCAGGTACACGGCGACGCGGGCGGCCTGTGGGTGGGCGGTGACCACATCGACGTGGTCTTCAACCAGTTCAGCAGTCTCGTTGTGGCTGACAGCAGGTCTCTGGACGCCCTGCGCGATGCAGCCTTGAGCGGCACCGTGCGGCTGTTCGTACCGGAGGCATCCTGCCTCGTGAGTGCCAAGCAGGTGCTGGCCTGGATGCATGAGGATCTTGAACTGTTCGACCCTGCGGAGCGCCGCCTGATCATCGGCCACGTGCCCTGGACGGCCTGGCTGGGCCCGCAGCAATCCCCCAGGCGGCGACAGCACCTCTTGGCCCAGGCGATGCGGCACCGGGTCCATCTGGTCGCCAAACCTTCCTGCGGACACGGGGGCGCCGGCTTCGTCGCCGGTCACCAGGTCGACGACGAGCAATGGCTCGAACTGCTGACGAACCAATCGAGCGAGCACACACTTGTCCTGCAACGCCGTCTCGTGCCCGACAGCACCTGGATGCCCTTCCGAAGCTCCGACGGTGTCTGCGAAGAGGCCCGCGTGCCCTACGTCGTCTCACCGTTCCTCCTGAACAGGCATGCCGCGGGTGCACACGTCCGCCACCCCGGTCCCGGAACGACCCCGCACATCGCGCCCGTGAACGCCGCCGCAGGAGCCGTTTCGAACACCATCCTGCTCCTCCCTCAGGGGGAGTCGGTCTCGAAACGCCAGGGCAGCGCCCGTGCGGCCTGCCCCCGCCAAGTCCCCGGCCGCTCAGCCCAGTTGGTTTCACGTGAAACACCGCTGTGGGGCGGGTGACCCCGTCACCCGCCCCACAGTCGCGCGTAGCCTCGGCTTTCAGCCGCGGTCGTCGCGGTCCGCGGCCCCCTCCTCGGCCTCCTTGGCCTGTACCTCGGGGTCGAGTACGGACTGACCGCTGCCGTCCACCGACGTGAGCCGGCCGGACTCGGGGACCTCGGTCGCGGCGGGGGGCTCGACCAGCCAGTCGGGGTTGGCCTGCTTGTCCCACCACTTCCAGGCGGCGAAGGCGCCGCCCGCGAGGACGCCGAGGACGGCCAGCACCTTCACGGCCCGGCCGGCCTTCGCCCGGCGCTCGTGCCTGCGGACGAGCTTGTGGATCTCCTCGGACGAGACCTGGCCGCGCAGCGCGGCCAGCACGGCCGCGCTGCGGGCCGCGGCCTCGTCCTTGACGGGCCCGGCCGCGGCCACTGCGTGCTCGATCCTCGGCCGGGAGTACTCGGCGGCCTGCCGTGCGGCCTCGCGGGCGCGCGCGGCGGCCTCCTGGGCGGCGTGGTCGACCTTCGGCGGCACATGGGTGCGGGCCTGGCAGCGGGCCTGCTCCAGGCGCGGCGCGAGATGCGACGCGTACTGGACGCGAGCCTGCCCGGCCGCCTGCGACACCTTGGGCGCGAGCCGTACGCGTGCCTCGTGTGCGTAGTGCGTGGCCCGGTCCCTGGCCGTGTCGGCGTAAGGCGCCACCACTTCCGCGGCGTGCAGCACGCTGTCCTTCGCCGAGCCGGTCGCGGCGCGCACGCTGTCGATGCGGGTCACGGGATCCTCCTCCTCGGTGGCGTACGGTATTTCGACTTTCCACCCTTTTACGGATCATGCCTCCCGGAGAGCGATGCGGCATGTGAGGGCGGGCATCCGGGTCACGATTGCGGTGGAATAGCGGATGAATACGGGGCAACAGGAGCCTGTCGTCGACAATGCCACGGATCGGCCCCCGGCGCCTGTGACCCGGGACGACTCGTCCGGATTTCCGCAACCGATACGCCCGGATACCCGCCTGTCAGCGGGCGTCGGGCGACGCCGGGCGTGGACCGTGCGAGGATCGTGGGGTCACAGGAAGACAACGGAAGGCAGATCGTGGCTGAGCAGCTCTACGCCACCCTGAAGACCAACCACGGCGACATCCAGGTTCGACTGTTTCCGAACCAGGCGCCGAACACGGTCAAGAACTTCGTCGAGCTCGCCAAGGGCGAGCGTGAATGGACCAACCCGGCCACGGGTGAGAAGTCCACGGCCAAGCTGTACGACGGCACGGTCTTCCACCGGGTCATCAGCGGCTTCATGATCCAGGGCGGTGACCCGCTGGGCAACGGCACGGGCGGCCCGGGTTACCAGTTCGGGGACGAGTTCCACCCGGACCTGCGGTTCGACAAGCCGTACCTGCTGGCCATGGCGAACGCCGGCCCGGGCACCAACGGCTCGCAGTTCTTCATCACCGTCTCCCCGACCGCGTGGCTGAACCGCAAGCACACCATCTTCGGCGAGGTCACCGACGCGGCCAGCCAGAAGGTCGTGGACTCCATCGCGACCACCCAGACCAACCCGCGCACCGACCGCCCGCTCAACGACGTCGTCATCGAGACGGTCGTCGTCGAGTCCCGCGAGGCCTGAGTCCGCGAGATCCCGCCCGGGCCGACCCCCGCGAGCGCCGAGACAGCGCCCCCGAAGCAGGGTCCGAGACCTCCCGGTGGGAACCAAACGCCCCGCTCGTCCGTAAAGATGAGCGGGGCGTTGGAGTGCCACGACGACTGAGGGGACCTCATGGACCAGGCGCAGGGCAGCCAGCAGGACGAGCAGAACGCGCCCGTCTGCTATCGCCACCCGGGCCGCGAGACCGGCGTGCGCTGCACCCGCTGCGAGCGCCCGATCTGCCCCGAATGCATGGTCAGTGCCTCCGTCGGCTTCCAGTGCCCCGAATGCGTCCGCGGCGCCGTCGGCACCGGCCACGCCCCGGGCGCCTCCCGCCCCCGCACCATCGCGGGCGGCACGGTCACCGCCGACCTCCGGCTGCTCACCAAGATCCTGATCGGGCTCAATCTCGCGGTGTTCCTCCTGGTCCATATCCGCCCGTCGGTGCTGAACGACCTGGTGCTGAGGGGCGCGTGGCCGCCGGCGCCGTGGGGGCCGACGCAAGGGGTGGCGGGGGGCGAGTGGTACCGCCTGGTCACCTCGATGTTCACACACGAGGCGATCTGGCACATCGCGTTCAACATGCTCGCCCTGTGGTGGCTCGGAGGCCCCCTGGAAGCGGCCCTCGGCCGGGCCCGCTTCCTGGCGCTCTATCTCATCTCCGGACTGGCCGGCAGCGCACTGGCCTATCTGCTGGCGCCGCCGACCACCGCCACCCTCGGCGCCTCCGGCGCGATCTTCGGACTGTTCGGCGCGACCGCCGTCCTCGTGCGCCGGCTCAACTACGACATGCGGCCGGTCATCGCCCTGCTGGTGATCAACCTGATCTTCACCTTCAACCCAGGGTTCAACATCTCCTGGCAAGCCCACATCGGCGGCCTCGTCGGCGGACTGGTGATCGGCTACGCCATGGTGCACGCCCCGCGCGAGCGACGGGCCCTGGTGCAGTACGGCGTCTGTGCGCTGATGCTGGCCGTGGTGGTCGGTGTGACGCTGCTGCGGACGGCCCAGCTCAGCTGAGCTGGGGGTTATCCACTGAGTTCGTCAGTTGTCCACAGTGGGTTGCGGATCTTGCGCAGGCTGTGCGGGAACGTCTGCGCCCCCTGCTGGTGACCTGCGTTTCCGCAGGTCAGACAGGGGGCGGACGTGTTTTCGGGGGTTCGTGTGACGGTCGTACCGGCGTCAATGCCCGATGGGTTATCCACAGATCGTAGTCTTTTCCCCAGGTCAGGTGTGGAAATTGCCCAGGCTGTGGATAACTCAGCGGACAGCCATGGGCAGAACTCGGTTCACCGCCCGGTGGTCCGCCGTTCGGCCGACTACTTCCACTGCGTGGAGACGCCGAACCCGGCCGCGATGAAGCCGAAGCCGACCACGATGTTCCAGTTGCCCAGCGCCTCGATGGGCAACGAACTGTTGGTCACGTAGAAAACGACGATCCAGGCCAGACCGATCAAGAAGAGGGCGAGCATGACCGGTGCGACCCAGGCGCGGTTGGTCAGCTTGATGCTGGTCGCCTGCCTCGACGGCGGCGGCGTGTAGTCGGCCTTCTTGCGGATACGTGACTTCGGCACGAGGGTCTCTCCTGTCGATGCGCTGCGTGGCCGCGCAGGGAACTGGGTCGGGCTCGGGGCAGCGTACAAGGGGACACTGAGCGCTCCCCGGGTGTCCGTTAGCGTAGTGCTTCCGTGGCGCCGAAGGAGATAAGGGTACGTTGAGCAATTCTGCCGACTCCCCCGGGACGGAATCCAGTGCTGACCGCCGGTGGGCCTTCCGGCCCGTGCGGCTGCTCACGGTGGCCGTCTTCGCTCTCGCGGGTCTCATTTTCGTCACCAGTTTCCATACGGCCAAAGGCACCAACATCCGTACGGACGACTCCTTGCTGAAGCTCTCGGACCTGATCCACGAGCGCAGCCGCAGCAACGGCGAGCTGGACGAGGCCAACGCGGCCCTGCGTGAGGACGTCGAATCCCTGGCCGAGCGGGACAACGGCAGCACCAAGGCGGAGGACGACAAGCTCGCCGCCCTGGAGAAGAAGGCCGGCACCCAGGAGGTCACCGGCGAGGCGATCACGGTGACCCTGAACGACGCCCCGCCGAACGCCACCGCCAAGCTCCCCGGCTATCCCGAGCCCCAGCCCGACTACCTGGTCATCCACCAGCAGGACCTCCAGGCCGTGGTGAACGCCCTCTGGCAGGGCGGCGCCCAGGGCATCAAGGTCATGGACCAGCGGCTGATCTCCACCAGCGCCGTGCGCTGCGTCGGCAACACCCTGATCCTCCAGGGCCGCGTCTACTCACCGCCGTACAAGATCACCGCGGTCGGTGACCCCGAGAAGCTCCAGAAGGCGCTCACCGCCTCCCCGGCGATCCAGAACTACATGGTGTACGTCAACGTCTACGGGCTCGGCTGGAAAGTCGAGGAGAACGGGACGGTGACTCTGCCCGGCTACTCGGGCACAGTGGATCTGCGGTACGCCCAGCCCGTGGAGTGAGCGCCTTCTCAGGAGCCGCCGGTGCGCTTAGTCGTCAGGACCGTCAGCGAACTGTGCATCACCGTCGGCACCGTGATCGTGCTCTTCGTCGTCTACGTGCTGTTCTGGACCGGCGTGCGGGCCGACACCGTCATGGACGACCAGATCGACCGGCTCCAGGAGCAGTGGGCGCAGGGCGGCGTACGGCCGACGGGCGCGCCCGTGAGCGGTCCCGCGCGGCCGGCGCCGTACGAGAACGGCAAGCCCTTCGCGATCATGTACATCCCGCGTCTTGGTTTCACGTGGAACAAGCCCGTCCTCGAAGGCACCGACACCGGCACTCTGAAGAAGGGCCTCGGCCACTACTCCGGGACCGCGCAGCTCGGGCAGCAGGGCAACTTCTCCGTCGCCGGGCACCGGCGCACGTACGGCGATCCCTTCAAGGACTTTCCGCGGCTGCGGCCCGGTGACGCGGTGGTGCTGACGGACGGGACGACCTGGTTCACGTACCGGATCGACAAGGGGCCGTACAAAACCGTGCCGACGGACATCGAGGTGATCGACCCGCTGCCACGTAAGTCCGGGTACACGCGTCCGGGCCGCTATCTGACCCTGACCACCTGCGAACCGGAGTGGGGCCACAGCCACCGCCTCATCGTCTGGGCGCATCTGGATTCCACACAGCCGGTGGAGGCCGGGAAACCAGCCGCCCTGCGCCGTTAGTCTGGTGCAGTACGGCGTGAGTTTCTGGTGCCGTGGTGCGACGGAAGGGACGGCATGTACGGCTGGATCTGGCGGCATCTGCCGGGGAACGCGTGGGTCAAGGCGCTGATCTCACTGGTACTGATCCTGGCCGCGGTCTACGTCCTTTTCCAGTACGTCTTCCCATGGGCCGAACCGCTGCTGCCCTTCAACGATGTGACGGTGGACAACCAGTGAGCGCGCGCATTCTCGTCGTCGACAACTACGACAGCTTCGTCTTCAACCTGGTCCAGTACCTGTACCAGCTGGGCGCCGAGTGCGAGGTCCTGCGCAACGACGAGGTCTCGACGGCGCATGCCAACGACGGTTTCGACGGTGTGCTGCTGTCGCCCGGCCCCGGTGCGCCGGAGCAGGCCGGCGTCTGCATCGACATGGTCCGGCACTGCGCCGCCACCGGCGTGCCCGTCTTCGGCGTCTGCCTGGGCATGCAGTCGATGCAGGTGGCGTACGGCGGTGTGGTGGACCGTGCGCCGGAGCTGCTGCACGGCAAGACCTCGCTGGTCGAGCACGAGGGCAAGGGCGTCTTCGCGGGCCTGCCCTCGCCGTTCACGGCGACCCGCTACCACTCCCTGGCCGCCGAGCCGCCCACCGTGCCGGCCGAGCTGGAGGTCACCGCGCGCACGCACGACGGCATCATCATGGGCCTGCGGCACCGGGAACTTCCCGTCGAGGGCGTGCAGTTCCATCCGGAGTCGGTGCTGACCGAGCACGGTCACCGGATGCTGGCCAACTGGCTGGTGGAGTGCGGAGACGAGGGCGCGGTGGCGAGGTCGGCGGGGCTCGCCCCGGTGGTGGGCAGGGCCACGGCGTGACCGCGCTGCGCCCCGAGCGCGAGTCCGGCGCGGCCGGGTACGGCAACGCCGGCGACCAGGGCACCTCGTACGGGCAGCAGCCGTACGAGGTGCCGGGTGCGCTCGGGGACTGGTACGGGCAGCAGCCGTACGACGCGCCGGTGGGCGAGGCGCCGCTGGGTGGGGCCCCGGTGGACGAGGAGACGATGGCCCTGCGGGTACCGCCTCCGCCGGGTGAGCCCCTCCCAGCGGGTGCCGCGACGGCCACCACAGGCGCCACAGGCGTCACAAGCGCCACAGCGGGCGCTGGAGCCGTCGGACTCACCGGACCCACCCCCGGTGGCCGTGCGGCCCGCAGAAAGGCCGCCAAGCGCCGCCACGGGCGCCACGCAGGCCACGCAGACCACGGCGTACACGCCGCTCCGCCCGCGGAGCCGTCGCATGATGACGACCAGCGCCGCCCGCTCTCCCGTGTCGAGGCCCGCCGGCTCGCACGGGCCCGCAAACCCAGCCCCGCGGTCGTCGCCAGTCGGCTGATAGGCGAGGTGTTCATCACCACCGGCGTGCTGATGCTCCTCTTCGTCACCTACCAGCTGTGGTGGACGAACGTCCGGGCGCACGCGCAGGCCGGCAACGAGGCCAGCCAGCTCCAGAACGACTGGGCGAGCGGCAAGCGCAATCCCGGCGTCTTCCAGCCCGGGCAGGGCTTCGCGCTGCTGCACATCCCCAAGCTGGACGTGGTCGTGCCGATCGCCGAGGGCATCAGCAACGACAAGGTGCTCGACCGGGGCATGGTCGGTCACTACGCCGAGGGCGCGCTGAAGACCGCGATGCCCGACGCCAAGACCGGCAACTTCGGGCTCGCCGGCCACCGCAACACGCACGGCGAGCCGTTCCGGTACATCAACAGGCTTCAGCCCGGCGATCCGATCGTCGTCGAGACGCAGGACATGTACTACGTCTACGACATGGCGTCGATCCTGCCGGTGACCTCGCCCAGCAACGTGGGCGTCCTCAACCCGATCCCCAAGGGGTCGGGGTTCACCGAGCCCGGCCGGTACATCACCCTGACGACGTGCACGCCGGAGTTCACCAGCAAGTACCGGATGATCGTCTGGGGCAAGATGGTCGAGGAACGGCCGCGCAGCAAGGGCAAGCCGGATGCGCTCGTCAGTTAAGGGCAGATGACACGTGGCAGCGACCACCGATCGTGAAGAGCACACCGACGCCGCCCCCGAGGCGCCCGAGCGACGGCGCCGCGGACCCGGCCCGATCGCCATGGCGGTCAGTTTCTTCGGTGAACTCCTCATCACCGCGGGCCTCGTCCTCGGCCTGTTCGTCGTCTACTCGCTGTGGTGGACGAACGTCCTCGCCGACCGCAAGGCGGACCAGGAGGGCGACAAGGTCCGCGACAACTGGGCCACTTCGCAGTCCTCCGGCCCCGGCGCGCTGGACACCAAGGACGGCATCGGCTTCCTGCACGTGCCCGCGATGAACAAGGACGAGATCCTGATCAAGAAGGGCACGTCGACGGAACTCCTCAACGACGGCGTCGCCGGCTACTACACCGACCCCGTCAAGGCGACCCTCCCCACCAGCGGCAAGAACGGCAACTTCTCACTCGCCGCCCACCGCGACGGCCACGGCGCGAAGTTCCACGACATCCACAAGCTGAAGAAGGGCGACCCGATCGTCTTCGAGACGAAGGACAAGTGGTACGTCTACAAGGTCTACGCCATCCTTCCCGAGACCTCGAAGTACAACGTCAAGGTCCTCGAAGCGATCCCCAAGGAGTCCGGCAAGAAGAAGGCCGGCAAGTACATCACGCTGACGACGTGCACGCCGGTGTTCACCAGCCGGTATCGGTATGTGGTGTGGGGGGAGTTGGAGCGGGTGGAGAAGGTGGACGGGGAGCGGACGGTGCCGGAGGAGCTGCGGTGAGCTGACCGCCCCTCTCCTGGAGAGAGCCCCGGCACCCTGAGAAGGGGGCCGGGGCTCAGTCGTAGGGCAGGGGGCGGTCAGTCGCCGTTGCCGCCGCCGAGGAAGCCGCCGTTGCCGTTGCCTCCGTTGTTGCCGCCGAGGCTCACGGTCCGCAGCGTGATCTGCGTCGCGGCGGGGTCGTCGACCTCTGTCTCCCCCTGCGGGTTCTGGGCGGCGACGAACGCCGAGTCGCTCTGGTCGCTGCCGTTCTCGAACTGGATGTTGGTGAAGCCGGCCCCGTTCAGGATCTGCCTGGCCTCTCCCACCGTTCGTCCGACGACGTTCGGCACCTTGGTCTTCTGCTGCAGCTTGCCGACCTTCAGGGCCACCGTCGAGTTCTTGTCGATCTGCGAGCCGACCGTCGGTGTGACGTCGATGACCTTGCCGTCCTGGTTGGGGTCGGTGACCGGCGTGTCGGTGCAGGTGCCTGTGAGGTTGTTGTCCTGCAACTGCTTCTGGGCGTCCTCACAGGTCTGGCCGACGACGTTCGGGACGGTCGCCTTCTCCTCGGCCTTGGCAATGATCAGGGTGATCGTGGAGCCCTTCTCGACCTCCTTGCCGGTGGTCGGGTTCTGCTCCAGGACGGTGTCCGGCTCCTCCGAGGAGACCCTCGTCTCCGTCTCGACCTTGAGCTGGTAGTCGTCTCCCTCCAGCTTCGACTTGGCCTCGTCGAGGGAGAGACCGACCACGCTCGGCACGGCCACCTTGGGCGCACCCGTCGACACCACGATGTTGACGGTGGTGCCCTTCCCGACCTCGGTCTTGAACTGCGGATCCTGCGAGCAGACGTTGCCCTTCTTCTGGTCCTCGCAGGCCTTGTTCTCGACCTGGAGGACAAGGTCGCTGTTCTCCGCCTGCTTCTGCGCGTCCTCCTGCGTCAGCCCGACGAAGTTCGGTACCGGCACCGTGTCGTTGCCCACACCCCCGCCGCTGAACGCGAACCGTCCGATCAGGATCGCGCCGACGAGGACCAGGACGGCGGCGACGACCAGCAGGATCGTCGAGGTGTTGGACTTCTTCTGGCGCCGCCGGTCCGGGCGGTCGTCGTAGCCGAAGCCGCCGTCGTCCGGGTTGGCCGGGGGCAGCAGGGTCGTCGCGCCCGCGTGGCCGTCGGAGCGCAGGGCCGTCGTCGGCTGGTCGTCGGGATAGCCGCCGTAGCCGCCGTAGCCGACGGAGCCCATCGCCGCCGTGGCCGCGACCGGCTGGCCGTCGAGGCAGGCCTCGATGTCGGCACGCATCTCGTCGGCCGACTGGTAGCGGTAGTTCGGGTCCTTGACCAGGGCCTTCAACACGATCGCGTCCATCTCGGGCGTGATCTCGGGGTCGAAGACCGACGGGGGCTGGGCTTCCTCCCGTACGTGCTGGTACGCGACCGCGACGGGGGAGTCGCCCACGAAGGGCGGGCGGACCGTCAGCAGTTCGTACAGCAGGCAGCCGGTCGAATACAGGTCGGATCGCGCGTCGACCTGCTCGCCCTTGGCCTGCTCCGGCGAGAGGTACTGGGCGGTGCCGATGACGGCCGCCGTCTGCGTCATCGTCATGCCGGAGTCGCCCATCGCGCGGGCGATGCCGAAGTCCATCACCTTGACCTGGCCGTTGCGCGTCAGCATGACGTTGGCCGGCTTGATGTCGCGGTGGACGATGCCGTTGCGGTGGGCGTACTCCAGGCCCTGGAGGATGCCGATGGTCATTTCCATCGCGCGCTCGGGCAGGAGCTTGCGGCCGGAGTGCAGCAGCTCGCGGAGCGTGGAGCCGTCTACGTACTCCATGACGATGTACGGGATCGAGACCCCGTCGATGTAGTCCTCGCCCGTGTCGTAGACCGCCACGATCGCGGGGTGGTTGAGCGAGGCGGCCGACTGGGCCTCCCGGCGGAAGCGGGCCTGGAACGACGGGTCGCGCGCGAGGTCCGCGCGCAGCGTCTTCACCGCCACGGTGCGGCCGAGGCGGGTGTCATGCGCGAGGTAGACCTCCGCCATGCCACCACGGCCGAGCACCTGACCCAGCTCGTACCGGCCGCCGAGGCGACGCGGCTCTTCCATAAGCTACCTACCAGCCCTCTCCGTCGGTCCCGGCCGGCATGTCGTGCGGCCGGAGACTGCCGTCCGGGCCTACCGTACCCGGCTCGCAATGTGTGACCTGGCCAAGCCCGTCAGCCGATACAGGACCGGTATCGCAACGTGCGTCGATGTGAAGACGACGTGACGGGGCTCTCACTTCTTGCTCTCGATGACCGCCTCCATCACGCTCTTCGCGATGGGCGCCGCGAGGCCGCCGCCGGAGATGTCGCCGCGGTCCGCCTGCTCGTCCTCGACCACCACGGCCACGGCGACCGGCGAGCTGCCGTCGGCGAGCTTGGCGTACGAGATGAACCAGGCGTACGGCTTCTCGCTGTTGTCGACGCCGTGCTGGGCGGTACCGGTCTTGCCGCCCACAGTGACGCCGTCGATCTTCGCGTTGGTTCCCGTGCCCTTGTCGACGACCGTCTCCATCATCGACTGCAGGATCTGGGCGTTGTCCGAGGACAGCGGCTTGCTGAGCTCCTCCGGCTCGGTCTGCTCGATGGTGTCGACGTTGGACGCCTGGAGCTTGTCGACCATGTACGGCTTCATGAGCGTGCCGTCGTTGGCGACCGCGGAGGCGACCATGGCCATCTGCAGCGGGGTCGCGGCGGTGTTGAACTGGCCGATCGAGGACAGCGCGGTCTGCGACGGGTTCATGTCGTCGGAGAACACGGACGCGTTGGCGCGGACCGGCGTGAACTGCTCCGAGGTGAAGCCGAACTTCTTCGCCGTGTCCAGCATCTTGTCGTTGCCGAGGTCGGAGCCGACCTTGCCGAAGACGGTGTTGCAGGACCACTGCAGGGCGACCCTGAGGGTCGCGTTCTTGCAGGGGATGTTCCCCTCGTTCTTCAGCTCGGTGGTGGTGCCCGGCATGGTCCACGGCAGCGGCGTCTTGGTCGGCGCGTCCGCGTCCGTGTAGAGGCCGTGCTCCAGGGCCGCCGCCGCGGTGACCACCTTGAAGGTCGAGCCCGGCGGGTAGGTCTCGCGCAGCGCCCGGTTGAGCATCGGGTCGTTCGGGTTGGCCTTCTTCTGGAGCTTGTTCCAGGCCTTCTGGTCGTCGTTGGAGTATCCGGCGATCGTCGACGGGTCGTACGACGGGTAGGAGGCCAGCGCCAAGATCGCGCCGGTCTCCGGGTCGAGGGCCACCACGGCGCCCTTGCCGCGCTTGGCCAGGCCCTCGTACGCCGCCTTCTGCGCGGCCGCGTTGAGGGTGGTGACGACGTTGCCGCCCGCCTTCTTCTTGCCGGTGAGCATGTCGAGGGTGTTGCGGAAGAACAGCCGGTCGTCGTTGCCGGTGAGGATGCCGTCCTCCAGGTTCTCCAGCTGGTTGGTGCCGAAGGCCTGGGAGGCGTAGCCGGTGACGGGCGCCCACATGGGGCCGTCCTTGTAGGTGCGGACGTACTCGAAGTCGCCGCTGGCGGCCTGCTTGGAGCCGGTGATGGCCTTGCCGTCGACGATGATGTCGCCGCGCGGGGTGGCGTACCGCTCGATGGCCACGCGGCGGTTGTTGGTGTCGGTGGCCAGCTCGTCCGCCCGGACGTACTGGAGCCAGTTGTCGCGGATCAGCAGCGTCAGTACGAGCAGGCCGCAGAAGATCGCGATCCGGCGCAGGGGCTTGTTCATGACGGGCGGACCACCTGGGTCATCTCGGCGTCGGGGTTGGGGGCGGGGGACGGCGCCGGGCGGCGCGCGGTGTCGCTGATCCTCAGCAGGATGCCGATCAGGGCCCAGTTGGCGATCACGGAGGAGCCGCCGTAGGCCAGGAACGGCATCGTCATACCGGTCAGCGGGATGAGCCCCATCACACCGCCGGCGACGACGAACACCTGGAGGGCGAAGGCGCCGGACAGGCCGATGGCGAGCAGTTTGCCGAAGGGGTCGCGGGCGGCGAGGGCGGTGCGCACGCCGCGTTCCACGATCAGGGCGTAGAGCAGCAGCAGCGCCATCACGCCGGCCAGGCCCAGCTCCTCGCCGAAGGTGGCGAGGATGAAGTCGGAGTTGGCGGCGAACCGGATGAGCTCGGAGTGGCCCTGGCCCCAGCCGGTGCCGAGGGTGCCGCCGGAGCCGAACGCCCACAGTGCCTGCATGGCCTGCTCGGAGTGGCCACCGACGCCCTGGCGGGAGAGCGTGTACTCGCGCATCGGGTCGAGCCAGGCGTCGACGCGCTGCTGGATGTGCGGTTCGAAGGAGGCCACGCCGACGGCGCCGACCGCGGACATCAGCAGACCGAAGACGATCCAGCTGGTCCGCTCGGTGGCGACGTACAGCATGATGACGAACATTCCGAAGAACAGCAGCGACGTACCGAGGTCGGTCTCGAAGACCAGGATCAGGATCGACATCGCCCAGACCACGAGGATCGGGCCGAGGTCGCGGCCGCGCGGCAGGTACAGGCCCATGAAGCGGCGGCTGGCGAGGGCGAGGGCGTCCCGCTTGACCATCAGGTAGCCGGCGAAGAAGACCGCGAGGACGATCTTCGCGAACTCGCCGGGCTGGATGGAGAATCCGGCGACCGAGATCCAGATCTTGGCGCCGTAGATGTTCTGGCCGAGGCCCGGAACCAGTGGCAGCAGCAGCAGGAACAGCGCGCCGACCATCGAGATGTACGTGTAGCGCTGCAGGGCGCGGTGGTCCTTGAGGAAGATCAGCACCACGATGAACAGCGCGATGCCCATCGCCGTGTACAGCAGCTGGCGCGGGGCGGCGGTGCCGGCCTGGCCGATGGACTGCAGCAGCTCGGACTGGTCCAGCCGCCAGATGGCGACCAGGCCGAGGCCGTTGAGGAGCGTGGCCAGCGGGAGCAGCAGCGGGTCGGCGTACGGCGCGAACTTGCGGACGACGAGGTGGCCGACGCCGGCCAGCAGTCCGAGGCCGAGGCCGTAGCTCAGCAGGCCTGCGGGCACCTCGTCGTTGATGGCGAGGCCGACGTTGGCGTAGGCGAAGACCGGGATGACGACGGCGAACACCAGGAGCCCGAGCTCGGTGTTGCGCCGGCTCGGCGTGCCGATCGAGCCGATCGTGGACGTGTGCTGCGTCGACGGGTTGGTAGTACTGCTCATCGTGTGACGGGGCCTCTCACGGCTTGCCTACTGCTTACCGCACAGCGAGACGACCTTCTGCTCTTCCTCGGAGAGGCTGGGGCCGGGGCTGGGAGTGGGCGCGGTCGCGGACTGGGTCGGGGTCGGGGATCCGGTGGCCGACGGGGTCGGCGATGCCTTGGACGTGAAGGAGGTGCGGGTGGTTCCCGTGGTACCGCCGGCCTCGCCCTGGCCGGTCTGCGCGTTGTTCTCGCTCTCGGCGGCGCGCCGCTCGGCCTCCTTCTTGCACGCGGAGGCCTGCGTGGCCAGCTCGTCGATCTTCGCCTGGGCGTTCTTCAGTCCGCCCTCGGCGATCGTCGCCTTGACCAGCTTCTGCTGGTACGGCGGCAGGTACTTGAGTTCGATCTCGGGGTGGTCCTTCTCGACCTGCGACAGCGACACCCAGGCCAGGTCCTGGCTGATGCCCCGGTACAGCGCGACGTGTTCGCCGTTGGTGCCGACGTAGTACTGGGTCTGCGTCCAGCGGTAGCCGCCGTAGAGGCCGCCGCCGATGACGGCCAGCGCGAGGATTCCGTAGAAGGATCTCTTCAGCCAGCGGCGCCGGGGCCGCGGTTTGACGAAGTCCTCGTCGCTGTAGCCGCCGAAGCCGTCCGTCGGGATGTAGCCGGTGGTGTCGCCGGAGCCGGGCGGGCCGAACTCGCCGCCGCCGCCCTGTCCGGGCACCTGGCGGCCGAGGCCCGCGGCGCGGCCGGCCGGGGTCTGCATGATGCCGTTGTCGTGCAGGTGGTGCTGGTTCTCGGCGACCGCGCCGACCACGACCGGGGTGTCGGAGAGCTGCCCGGCGAGGGTGTCGCCGGTGTCGAGGTCGAGGACGTCGGCGACGATGACGGTGATGTTGTCGGGGCCGCCGCCGCGCAGCGCCAGCTCGATCAGCTGCTGCACGGTCTCGTGCGGGCCCTGGTAGCTGGCGAGGGTCTCCTCCATCGTCTGGTGGGAGACGACTCCGGACAGCCCGTCGGAGCAGATCAGATAGCGGTCGCCGGCCCGGACCTCACGGATCGACAGGTCGGGCTCGACGTGGTCGCCGCTGCCGAGGGCGCGCATCAGCAGGGAGCGCTGCGGGTGGGTGGTGGCCTCTTCCTCGGTGATCCGGCCCTCGTCGACCAGGCGCTGCACCCAGGTGTGGTCCTGGGTGATCTGCGTGAGGACACCGTCGCGCAGCAGGTACGCGCGCGAGTCGCCGACGTGGACGAGGCCGAGCCGCTGGCCGGTCCACAGCAGGGCGGTGAGGGTGGTGCCCATGCCCTCCAGCGACGGGTCTTCCTCGACCATCTGGCGCAGCTGGTCGTTGGCGCGCTGGACGGCGGCGCCGAGCGAGGTGAGGACGTCGGAGCCGGGGATGTCGTCGTCGAGCTGGACGATGGTGGAGATCGCCTCGGAGGAGGCGACCTCGCCGGCCGCGGCGCCGCCCATGCCGTCGGCGATGGCGAGCAGGCGCGGACCGGCGTATCCGGAGTCCTCGTTGCCCTCGCGGATCATGCCTTTGTGCGAACCGGCGGCGAAGCGCAGTGACAGACTCATGCGCACCTCGCCCGTCGGCTCCGGGTACAGCCGATCGTGTCGAGCCACACTGCCCACCCTCCGGTCGGGAGCGCGCCGGGGCCCCGGGTGTGGACCGCCGCTGCGTGCTCGCTCCGCTCGCGCTCATTCATGATGCAGCACTACTTCCGCAGCTCGATGACGGTCTTGCCGATGCGGATCGGTGCACCCAGCGGAATCGGCGTGGGGGTCGTGAGGCGGGTCCGGTCGAGATAGGTGCCATTGGTGGACCCGAGGTCCTCGACGATCCACTGGCCGTCCCGGTCCGGGTAGATCCTGGCATGCCGGCTGGAGGCGTAGTCGTCGTCCAGCACGATCGTGCTGTCGTGCGCCCGGCCCAGGGTGATGGTCTGGGACTGCAGCGCGACGGTGGTGCCGGTGAGTGTGCCCTCGGTCACCACCAGTTTGGTGGGGGCGTTGCGGCGCGCCCGGCCGCCGGCCGTCTGCTGGCGCTGCTGCGGGGGCGCCTGGCGCTGGGCCTGCTGGGCCCGGCCCGCGTCCCGTCGGGACCCGCGCTGGGTGACGCGCGTACCGAACAGATCGCTGCGGATGACCTGCACGGCCACGATCACGAACAGCCACAGTACGGCCAGGAAACCCAGCCGCATGACCGTGAGGGTCAGCTCTGACATTGCCCCCGGATCACCCTTCGGCTTGCCTATAGATAACGGTGGTACTGCCCACGACGATCCGCGAGCCGTCGCGGAGCGTAGCGCGGGTGGTGTGCTGCCCGTCCACCACGATGCCGTTGGTGGATCCGAGATCCTGGATCGTCGAGGGCGTTCCGGTCCGGATCTCACAGTGCCGGCGGGATACGCCGGGGTCGTCGATCCGCACGTCGGCGTCGGTGCTGCGGCCCAGCACCAGCGTCGGGCGGGAGATCTGGTGGCGGGTGCCGTTGATCTCGATCCAGTACCTGGTGCGCGCGCCCGGTGCGGCACCGGCCGGTGCCGCGGCGGGGCGCTGCGGGGCGGCGGGCTGCGGGTGTCCCGGCTGGGGGTGAGCCGGCTGGGGATAGCCGTAGCCGCCGGGGCGGGCGCCGGGCGGGGGCGCGGCAGGCATGGGGGGAGCGCCGGAGGGCTGCGCGGGGGCGCCCGGGGGCGGGTAGCCGTAGCCGCCGGCGGCGGGGCGGGCGCCGCCGGCCGCGGGGGCGGGGGCCTGCTGGCTGCTGGAGGAGGCGAGCGTACGGCTGCGTACCCGGTACAGGCCGGTGTCGAGGTCGTCCGCCTTCTCCAGGTGGACCTTGATCGGGCCCATGAAGGTGTAGCGCTGCTGCTTGGCGTAGTCGCGGACCATGCCGGCGAGCTCGTCGCCGAGCTGGCCCGAGTAGGGGCTGAGGCGCTCGAAGTCCGGGGCGCTCAGCTCCACGATGAAGTCGTTGGGGACGACGGTCCGGTCCCGGTTCCAGATGGTGGCGTTGTTGTCGCACTCGCGTTGGAGCGCTCCCGCGATCTCCACGGGCTGGACCTCGGACTTGAACACCTTGGCGAAGGTGCCGTTGACCAGACCTTCGAGGCGCTGCTCGAACTTCTTCAGGACTCCCATGGGGCACCTCCTCCGGTGTCGCTGTCCTGTGTACTGCCTACCCGGTACTGCTTACTGATCGTATCCACGCGCCGGTTAATCGGCTGGTTCCCCCTGTCAGCCCGGTCGACGGGTGTCGACGCCTGACGAAGTTCCCTGCGGCGCTCCCCCTCGAACTTCTGGCATGGATCGTAGAGGGGCTTGCAAACAAGTGTCCCGCACCGGACTGTGGACTCCGTCCGGCTCCCGGGCAGACGGCCCGGACCGGTACGAGGTTGATACGTGCGCGGGCCTTCTGGCCGGTCGGTGTACCGGTGCGGGCGTGTCCCCGCCTCGGATAAGCGATGTGAACCGACCCTGGCCGGCGTGCTAATGTTCTGGGTGTCGGAAGGCGCCGGCCCCAAGGGGGCGGGGCCGGAGACACACCCAATGCGCGGGTGGCGGAATAGGCAGACGCGCTGGATTCAGGTTCCAGTGCCCGCAAGGGCGTGGGGGTTCAACTCCCCCCTCGCGCACCATGAGATACCGACGGAACGGGTCTCTGCAGGTGACGGAAGTCACCGCAGGGGCCCGTTTCTCGTTTCCTTGATCGTCGTGAGGCCTCGCACAGCCCGGCCGGGCCACACAACAGGCCCCGACGCGTGAGCTATCTCACGGGTGGGGCCTGTCTCGGTGGTGCTGGAGTGCCTGGGCGGAGCGATCTATGCCGCTGGTGCCAGGTGGCCGGTCGGGGCCAGCTCTTTGGTTCTCTTGTCTGTCGGCGGTGGTGGTGCGTCGGCGGGGGCGTTCGCCGCCGAGCGACAGTGTGTCCAGCAACTTCTTGATCTTGCGGCGGTTCGCGTGGGCCAGTTGGAAGGCGAGCAGGATCGTTTGTGTCGCGATGCCGCGGGATGCGGTAGCTGCGACGAGCGGCGATCAGTTTGATCCACGTCTCCCGGTCGATGCGGGCGGCGTGCAGATCGATGGTGGCGTTGATGAGGGGATCCGGCATAGAGGGGCAGCACCAGCGGCCCTCGACGAGGATTGCGCCGTGCGTTCCGGCCTGCTTGCCGAGCTGGTCCGCGCGGTAGTCGTAGACGGGCTTGTAGCCCATGGCCCGGATGGGGAGCTGCCACTCGTCGGGCTCGGAGTTGTTGTAGGTGCGGTCACCGGCGAGGAAGCCGGGTTTGTATCCACGCTCCCGGAGTCGGTTGAGGGATCTTCAGGTCGTTGTACGCGGGGCGGTGACCGGGCCTGTCGAGGGAGACGCCGAGGACGAGGGCCGGGAGGACTTCGGGGTTGGGGGTGCCATCCTCGAGGAGTACGGCTTCGTGTTCCGCGTCGCGGGTCACGATGAGGTGGGCGTCGTAGCCGAAGAGGTACTTCTTCTTGAGTGACGTCTTCTTCGTGCCCTGGGAGGTCTTGGGCTTGTGCCCTTCTTGGCGGGCGGGGGCGATGGGCGCATGGAGTCGGAGACCGGCGCGTCGGGGTCCCTGTGGTCGCCTTCCCGTACGTACCAGCCGGCGTCCGGGTCTGTTGCGAGCTCTGGCCCGTTTGTGCGGCGGCCGCGGGAGAATGTTCGGACGGGCGTGGCGTCCACGCCCAGGGAGACTTCCGCCAGCTCCGGCAGCAGCTGTGGAGAGGGCGTACGGAGGCGTCCAGCACGAACTCCGTGAACAGGGCCAGACGTCGCTCGCGCTCCGCCAGGTCGTCGATGTCCGCTGCTGCGATCAGATCGTGGGCCTCGCTGCGTGAGAGATGGCCGTTTGGCGGCAGCGGGGACGGGTTCATCGCGTCCTTCATCGCGTGGAAGAGACGGCGGACGACCGCGTAGGCCGCTTCGAAACCCTGGTCCGTGTCTGCGTACTCGGGGATGTCCAGCAGCTCGCGCAGCCGCGGGGAGATGCGGAAGTACAGGATGTCGGTGATCCGCTCCAGGACGATCTTTCCGCCGGTGTCCTGAGTGCAGAGGTACAGGCCGATGAGGAGGCTTCTGAGGTGCAGGGTGCGGTGTCGGCCTCGGGGGAGGTGGGCGAACTCCTCGAGCAGAGAAACGAGTTCGCTGTTGTCCACCTCCTCGATCGCTGCTTCGACGTCGGTGTCGTCGAGGTACCTGCGCTCCGCGCGCATCGCCATCAGGCGTTCATGGCGGTCGCTGGGCAGCCCGTGAGAGGTCGTCATGGGCCGCCTCGCAGCAAGCGGGCCGCTTCGTCGGCGGGACCGGGCTCAGGAACGGCAGGATGCGTGAGAGGCCGTGGAGGGTGTCGACGCCGGCCGCTGCCACGATGACCGTGATGGGAAGCCGCTCTTCGAAGAGTTCGACCAGCCAGGTGGACCTGAGACGGCCCATGACCAGGCGTGGGACGTCCGGGCTGGGCTGGGTGCGGGCCAAGAGTTCGTGACCGTGTTGGTGCCGCGGCTGTAGCAGTTGGGGCGGAACAGATATTGGGCTGCGCCCGTGGTGTCGAGTCGGTCGGCAGCGGCGGCCAGGACGCCTTCCGAAGGACGGCGGCAAAGAATCTCCCGTTTCCGGGGGCCGCGAGTCACCACGACGACCGAGCCGCCACCGCCTGAGGCTCTGCGGACGTCGTGGACGCGCACCGGGATGACCTCTGGTGAGTCGAGGCCGGCACCGAGCCCGAGGGCCATGAGGGTCTTACAGCCCCAGCGGAGCTCCTCGGTGGGCTGCCCACTGACCCAGCCCCACAGCTCTGCGAGATCGGTGCGGGTGTAAGGGCGTTGGGAACAGAGGCCGACAGCTTGACGGGCCTTCCGGTCCGGCATTCGCCGCCCAGGACGACCTCACTCAGCCGCAGGAGCCTGCTCCGGTAGTTGCCGCGGGTGCTCTCTCTCACGTTGGGGCAGCCGACGGCAATGAACCGCTCGATCACTTCCCGGGAGAGCCACACCTGGCCTTCCCGGGCAGACCCTCGCCGTTGCAGAAGAGTGCCAACTGGGCGAGCGCGGAGAGCAGTTCACGTGCCTTGTGGGACGTCAGGGGATCGGCGAGGCGGACGACACGGCGCACTTCGTCGCCGACGCGGCTCCACCCCGCGGGGGAGCCGCCCGGACGATAGGAATCAATGCGCTGACTCATCACATGCCGCCACACCAGCACCCCGGCAGGAGGGGGTGCTATTCGAATAACATGTATCTGCGGCAGCAGTCCTGCGCGACCGGGGAGGACCGGATGGGTCAGACTTCACCTCATGCCCCAAGGAGATGCCCGTCGACTGCCGCCGCGCGCGTACTGCGTCAGCGGCGCGTGGCCTGAGGCCGTCATGGAGGAGCATCACGGGGCGCGTGTCGCCCAAGCGCTGGCTGCCAGGCTCCATGCGGCGATCGCCGAGAAGGGCTGGTCGGCCGCGGAGCTGTCCAGGCGCAGCGGAGTCGCCCGCTACACGATTGCCAAGGCGCTGGCTGGTGAGGCCTGGCCCGATCTGCTCACCATCGCCAATCTGGAAAAGGCGCTGGGAGTGGATCTGTGGCCGGGGCGAGAAGTGTGACGACGGAGGTCGTTGAGGCCGAAAGAAGGTCGGGCGAGGGGAGGGCACCGAGGGTTACCGGCTGGTGCTGCCCAGAAGATCGCCCGCGCGCGCCAGTTCCCAGCCGAGGCGAGCGCCGACGAAACACGGTGAGAGCCGTCAGGCTGTCAGTCATTGACCACCAGCGCCTAGAAACAGTGCCCTGGCCTGCTGAACACCGGGTCGTGACCGATGTGGCTGGGTCAGGCTGATGGGACTGGCGTGACCTGCGCCTGCGCCGAGGACCCGGGCAGGGCGATGGCACGCAGGAAGGATCCGGAAGCGCGCCTGTTGAGCGTGGCGCGTACCACCGCGTAGCCGATCATTCCTCCCAGCGTGTTGGCGAGGACGTCGTTGATGTCACAGGACCGGCCGTTGTTGAAGATCACGTAACACAGCAGCTGTGTGACTTCGATGCACAGGCTCACCAGAGCGCTCACCGCGGTCGCGCGCCGCACCCTGTTCACCTGTGAGATCAGCGGGAGCAGCACCCCGAGCGGGAAGAACATGATCACGTTTGGTATGGCAGTCGCGTCGAGGGTGATCAGCGGTATGAAGTTGATCTGGCTGTACCAGGGCACCTGGTTCGCGTACTTCCCCCAGGTCACGGTGAGGGGAAAGACGGTGATCGACAGCACCGCCGCGGCGTAGACGCTCGCAGTGATCCTCAGGACCGCCTGCCGACCCGTCCAGCCTGGCTGGGACAGGCGGACGCGCAGCATGGTCACCACGGCGAAGACCGCCAGTGCAGGACACATTGCATAGACAGCGGGGATGACGACATTCACATTCACGCCAAGCTCCTACGGCGTTCGGCAGCGGATCTCCGATCACCTTCCGTTGGCGCGATGCCTGCGCGGATCTGGCGAAAGGCAGATCTTGGCCGGCACGGCTACGACTTTCGGCAGAGAGAAAGGCACGACCCGCTCGCATACGCTGCATGGCATGCGCTTTCGTCACCCAAGGTCCCGCCGTGACTCCCGTCTCGTCGGCGCCCTGCTGTGGGTGGCCGCGGTCTGCACCGCTGTGGCTGCCATCCTGCTCGACATGAGTGTCGGCACCTTTCGTCAACCTGACACGGGAACCGCGCTGACGGTCTCGGCTTCGGTGGCGGCCGCCACGCTCCTGGGCGTGCCCGCGCTCGCCGCTCGGGATGCCAGGCCGGGAGCGCTCGCCTGCGCGAGCGGAGTCGCGGCCGCCGCTTCGCTGGCCTGCACCGTGGCGATCCATCTCAGAGCCGGTGACGCGGTGGCGTCGTCCGCCTACGGTGCCTTCGAAGCCGTCGCGCTTCTGATCGTTCTGGCCGTTACCGTGCGACGGGGCGCCCCGGTGTCCGCAGCCGTGGTCACGGCGGCGCTGTGTGCCGCGATCATCGCGCGTCCCTTGGCGGTGCGCGTCCAGGAAAACAGCGTGATCGTGGCGTTCTTGCTGACGCTCGTCGCCGTGACTGTGACAGGGCTGAGTCTGGCCACGCGGCTGGTGATGGCCGACCGATGGCAACGGGAACATCGGATCCGCCTGGAGCAGAGGATCGCCCTGGCCAGAGAGCTGCACGACTTCGTGGCCCACCATGTGACCGGGATCGTCGTCCAGGCACAGGGCATCCAGGCGGTCGCCACCAAACGCCCGGACATGGTCGCGCCAGCGCTGCAACGCATCGAGCAGACCGGCGCGGAGGCACTGGTCTCGCTGCGTCGCATGGTCGGCGAGCTGCGCGCCGAGGACATCGACGCTCCCCTGGCCGCACCGGAAGGGATCAGTGGTCTGCGCGACCTGGTCGCCGACTTCAGTCTGCGCGACGTGTCCGCGCACCTCACCGAGGCCGGTCCCACCGACACGCTGCCGTCGGACGTGGCCGCCGTCGCACACCGCGTCACGATGGAATCGCTCACCAACATCCGCAAACACACCCACGGCTGCCGCCACGTCCACGTCCGCGTGCAGGTTCTGCCGCAGCAAGCCGTCGTTGAGGTCAGCAACGACGGAACGGTGCGCCAGACCTCCTCCCCGGGCTACGGGCTCAAGGGACTGGAGGAACGGGTCACACGGCTCGGAGGAACGCTCCGGGCCGGTGCCACCGCGGACGGAGGCTGGCTGGTCCGCGCCTGCCTGCCGCTCACTCCGGCCGGGACGGACACGTCGTGATCCGTGTACTGATCGCCGACGACCAGGCCATCGTGCGCACCGGCATCGCCATGATCCTCACGGCCGAGAACGACATCGAGGTAGTCGCCGAGGCCGAGGACGGGGTCCAGGCCGTGGAACAGGCCGCACGGCACCGGCCCGACGTCGTCCTGATGGACATCCGCATGCCGCGCCTGGACGGGCTGGACGCCCTGCGTGCGCTGACCCGCCCCACCGCGGACCACACCCCGAAGGTGGTCATGGTCACCACCTTCGACGACGAGGAGTACGTCACCACGGCGCTGCAGTCGGGCGCCTGCGGCTTCATCCTCAAGGACTCCGGCCCGCGGCTGCTGGCTGAGGCGGTGCGAGCCGCGGCAGAGGGAGACTCCCTCATCAGCCCGTCGATCACGGTCCGTCTGCTGCGGCGGTTGATGTCACCCGGTACCCGGCGACCAGCGGACACGGTCCTGTCCCTGCGGGAGGTGGACGTCGTCAGGCTCGTGGCGCAGGGACTCACCAACGCCGAGATAGCTCAAGCGCTCTGCATCAGGGTCGGGACGGTCAAGACCCACTTGGGCAACATTCAGAGCAAGCTCGCCGCCCGCAACCGAGTGGAGATCGCCGCTTGGGCCTGGCGGGTGGGCCTGGCCCATCAGGACTGACGCTGGCCAGCGGATCCCGATGTGCTTCGGGTGAGATTCGCTCAAAATGTCGGCCGCCATGGCTGAGGGCAAGCCCCTGCGCGAAGGACTGCGCTACCTCGCCGAAATCGACTTCAGGGTTCAGCGGTCGGGAGGCTGACCGCCACTGTCAGGGGCACGGATATTCAGCGGTACGCGGCCCGGAAAGAGGACTGTCTCCGCTCAGTCTCGCCTCAGTTCGAGTAGGGGACAGCATCAGCGGCGGACGTGTGCCAGTTGGTGACGATCGGCTTGTCGACGACGAACGAGCCGACGTTCAGGGACACCGGGTTCGGGTCGCCGTTGGAGACGGAGACGAAGAGGCTGTTCAGCTCCTTCCCCCCCACTTGGGTGGTGGTCTTCCGGGCTTGGCCTTGACCAGGTAGTAGCCGCCGGCCTCGGACTCTGAACTCAAGCTCCAGGAGATGTCATTGGTACCGCAGCTCTGTCCGTAGCCGCTCTTGTCTCCGGCCGTGGGGTTACCGTTCGTACCGGACTTGTCCGATGAGCCGCTTCCCGCGGCCCCGCCGCCGGAAGACTTCGAAGCGCCGGAACCGCTGCTTTTGCCGCTCTTGTCCCCACGCTCGCCGCCGCTGGGCGCCGTCGGGCTTGCCTGGCCGGATGCCGCCGAGGAGCCCGAGGTGGCGGTCACGTCGGGCGGTTCGCCGGAGGGCTGGGGATGCGGCGAGGTCGTGCCGGCCTCCGAGATCGGGGCATCGGAGGCTGTCAGAGGGGCACGACGCCGGTGTGCTCATTTGGTCACCGGATGGTCGGTTCGAGGACTCCTGTCACGAGTCGGCGCGCGTACGAGGTGTCGAGTCCATCGGGGCGGAAGAGGATGCGGTACATCAGGGGAGCGACGACGGCGTCGATGACCGTTTCGACGTCGGGCGTGTCCTCCCCGCGTTCGGCCGCGCGGCTGAGGATGACGTTGATCTGCTCGGCTGCGTAGGCGGAGCACTGACCGGCGTTGCTGCCGTCCGGGTCGCCGAGCAGGGCGTCGCGGATGTAGGCGCGGCCGGTGGGTGAGGCCATCTCGTCGAGGAACTGCTCGGCCCAGGCCGTCAGGTCGGACGCCAGGGCCCCGTGGTCCTTGGGTGCGGTGTCGGGCCGCAGTCGTTCGACCGCCACGTCGGACAACAGTTCTTGCAAGTCCCCCCAGCGGCGGTAGATCGTCGACGGCGTCACGCCCGCACGCTGGGCGACCAGCGGCACCGTCAGGCCGTCCCGGCCCACCTCCGACGCGAGTTCGCGTACGGCGGCGTGCACCGCTGCCTGGACCCGAGCGCTGCGCCCACCGGGGCGCACCATCTGCCTGCTCATGGAATCCACCTTAAAGCAAAATCATTGCTTCTAAGAAGTCGCACCCGCAGCGGCACCTCGTGACGTCCGCGAGAACACGGCTGTCTGCCGCGGAACTCGCTCGAGGCGCACTACGACCCCGACCACCTCTTCGACAACAACCTCGCCCCGCCGTCGGTGCGGTTCCCGGACTGAATGCAGTGTTGGCTATTACTGCCGTAGGTGGTCGCGGAGCGTCCGGGCGACTTGTGCCATGAGGGCGCCGGCACCGGGTTGAGTGCCGGCGGGGACGAAAGATTCGGTGAGGACGGCGATGGCGAAGGTCTGGCGGTCGGCGTGCTCGACGACGCCGATTTCGTGGCGGAGGTTGAGCAGGGTGCCTGTTTTTGATGACCACGTCGAGGCGTCGGAGTCGAAGTCGGGTGCCAGCCGGTGGCGCAGCAGGTTGTGGGTCATGAGGGAACGGATGCGGTGTCCGCGGCCGCTGGTGCCGGCGTCGATGGCCAGGGCGTGGGCGAGGTGTGTCTGCGGTGCGTCGAAGCGTTCGGCGGGCGTGTCCGTCAGTTCGCCGATCGTGTGGCGGACGGATATGCCCCGCAGTCCGAGTTCTTCGAGGATGGCGCTGACCTGGTCGGGCGGTGTGAGGGTGAAGAGGGCGTCCGCAGCGGTGCCGTCGCTCAGGCTTGTGCTGAGGTAGAGCAGGTCGTCGACGGCGATCCGGGCGGGGTGGCGGAAGTGGCTCAGCCCGGTGGGGCCGGGGGTGGTCAGGCGACCGGGCTGCACGTCGAGCACTGCCTCACCGTCAAGTTCTCCGCGCCGGATGCGCTCGGCCGTCGCCCCGGCCAGGGGCACTTTGACCAGGGATGCGGCCGGCAGCTGGGTGTCCGGCTCGATGCCCAACTCCTCCCCGGTCAGCAGGTCCCGCACGAGTATGTATCCGTGCAGCCCGCCCTCGTGGAGTTCGTCCTGCATGCGGCGCAGCAGTTCGGCCCTGGTCATGGTGTCGGTTCGTTCTCCGTTGTGCTCTTGGTCTCCGCGCCGAGGCAGCGTGCGATGGCCTCGCCCAGACGTGAGTGCAGGCGTTCGAGGTTGCCGTTGTCCGCCATCGCGACGGTGTAGCCGCGCGCCAGTGTGATTTCGCCGATAGGCCGCCAGTGCAGGGCGAGTTCCCTGGCCTGCATGGGGGTGCACAGCAGCAGGTCCTGGGAGCACATGACTTCCGCGGCCGCGGACGTGAGGTCGGTTGCTGTCACCAGTTGTGCGGGGCGCAGGCCCACCGCGTCCCGCAGGCGGGTCAGCGCGTCGCGGACATGCGGCACGTCGTCCTCCGGCTGGATCCAGACGCACCGGGCCGGACCGGTCTGGGTACGTCCCATCCGCAACGTTTCCATGTACACGCGCCGCTCGGCCGGCTCCTGTGCACCGGCCAGCCCGAGCGGCAGCGACCACATGGCCTGGCTCTCCGGCACGGCCAGCAGGGCGGCGCGCACCTGCCGTGCGTCGAGCAGCTCGGTCCGCTCCACCGGGGCCGCGCAACGCACGTCCAGTGTGATGCCCTCCTTGCGCGCGTCCGCCACGAGCCGGGCGAGGACGGCCGACGAGCAGACGCCGGGCACAGCGAGCCGCCACGGTTTGCGCCGGGCGCTCTCAACGCCCTGATCGCCAAGGCGGCGTCCGTGGTCGCGCGGGAGCTGTCGTGAACCGCTGTAGGACCACCGGTACCGCTGCCGAGCCCGCCCTCGTCCTCGACGCGTCGTTCACGGCTGCTTCGTGTCCGGTCCTACGGCATTAGCCGTCGTCCATCTCCGTGCGGTCGGCGGCCGACGCGCTGAGCGCGCGAGCGCATGGCGGGGCATGACGCCGGCGGCGCGGCCGGGGTCGTCCGGCCGCGCCGCCGAGCGGGTGATCGTCCGTGATATCCGAGGGGCCGTCCGGCCGCTTCAGATGCGGCTGAAGCCCGCCCACTCCTTGATCTTGAAGTGGCTGCCCTCGCGCGCCACCTCGGCGGCACCATGTCCGGGGAGGTGTGCCGGCAGGAGGAGGGCGTTGTTGTCAGCGGCCCACTCCAGCATGCGTCGTCTGGTAGCGCGCGCCTGCCGCTCGTCCTCCTCGAAGCAACTGTTGAACTCGGGGTGTTCGAGCTGCAGTGGGCTGTGCAGCAGGTCACCGATGAACGCCGCCCTGTCCGTTCCCGACTGCAGCCGGACCACGGACGATCCGGGAGTGTGCCCGGGTGCGAGGTCCAGCGTCAGGCTGGAGTCGATGGTGTGACTGCCGTCCCACAGCTTCACCAGACCGGCCTCGTGGACGGGCAGCACACTGTCTTCCCAGACGTTCTGGGTGGCCTTCGGATCCTTGGCGCTGACCGGGGGGAGATCAGGGTTCCAGAAGTCGAACTCCACCTTGGGAATCAGGTATGTGGCGTTGGGGAAGGTGGGCACCCAGTCACGGTCCTCTCGCCGGGTGTTCCAGCCGACGTGGTCGTTGTGGAGGTGGGTGTTGACCACGATGTCGACGTCCTGAGGCCGGACACCGGCACGGGACAAACGGCGCAGGAAGCCGGTGTCCATGTACTGCCACACCTCGGCGTAGGGGCGGAATTTCTCATTTCCGGCTCCCGTGTCGATCAGGATGGTTTTGCCCTCGCTGCGCAGAACCCAGGTCTGGAGCGCAATGGGGACCAAGTCGGTGTCAGGAGTCCAGAAGTCCGGGCTGAGCCAGGAACGGTTCTCCTGCCACAGTTCCTCCGGACTTTCCGGGAACAACTGGCGCGACGTCATCCCCACCGGCCCCCTGTACTCCACAACACGGGTGACGCTGACCTTGCCGAGGGAAATCGTCGACACCTGCATCGTGTCCCGGGAAGTGGCGGAGGAGGCACTCGACTCGCCACCTGTGAGGAGCCGGCCGGCGCCGAGCAGCCCGGCAGCACCGACTCCGACCCCGACGCCCGCGGCCGTTCCCATGAATCCGCGCCGACTCATGGAGCGTGAAGACATTTTCCTGCGCATAATTCCGTACTCCTTTGAAGAATGGATTCCGACGTTTCTGGGGGCTGACAGTGCGTTTCGGGGGGATGGACACGGCGGCTGTTGCCGCCTCACGAGGGGGCGTCGACCTGAAGGTCCCTGGTGCCGTCACCGCCTGGCTCGGGTGTGACCAGCCGACGTTTTCGGTCGGCAGGTCGGTACTCCGGGAGTCTTCGGCAGCCGAAGGCCGTGCGACATCTGTCAGACGACAGCGATCGCGTCCTATGACTACGTCGCCACTCGGGCGCCGTCGGGGACGCCCGTACAGGCTCAGCGGCCAGACTGAGCGGATGCCCGTTGACCGGCCGGAACCTTCGCCGATTTTTTCCTTGCGGCTTCCGGCCCTGAGAGCAGCCCAACGGTGCCCCCGGCCAGGCCGGAGCGATTCGGCCGGGCCCGAGCGCCGTTTTCAGGCCGCCGGTGCGAGTGCGAGTGCGGGCTGGGCCTGCTGGTAGGCGTGACCGATCCGCAGGAGCACGCTCTCGCCGAGGGGACGGCCGAGGAGCTGCATGCCGATCGGCAGGCCCGCCGTGTCGTGGCCGACCGGTACGGACAGGGACGGAACCCCGGTGATGTTGGCGGGGGACGACAGGCGTACATAGGCGTCGGAGACGCCCTCGACGGTGCCGTCGGCCCAGGTGATCGCCTCCTGGTCGGCCTTCACCGCGGTCGCCGGGACGGTCGGGGCGGCGATCACGTCGACGTCCTGCAGCATGCGCGCCCATTCCCGCCGCATGAGGGTGCGGGAGCGCTGGGCACGCAGGTAGTCCCCGGCGGGCATGAGCTCGCCGGCCTCGAGGAGGATGCGGACGTCGGCCTCGTAGAGCTCGGGGACCGTGCGCAGGGTGCTCTCGTGGTAGGCGGTCGCCTCGGGCACCATCAGGCCCCACTGGGTGGCCTGGATGTACCGGGTCAGGGGGATCTCGACCTCGACGAGCCGTGCGCCGAGGCTCTCAAGCTGGGCGATGGCGCGCCGGACGGCGGCCTCCACCTCCGGGTCGACGTGGTCGAAGTAGTAATTGCGCGGCACGCCGACGCGCAGCCCCGTCAGGTCCGTGCCCGTGCCCGGCCGGTAGTCGATGGCGGGTGTAATCAGGGAGGCGGGGTCGCGGGGGTCGTGTCCGGCCAGGGCGGTCAGGACCAGGGCCGCGTCCTCGACGGTGCGGGTGATCGGGCCGACGTGGTCCAGTGACCAGGACAGGGACGTCACACCGTGGCGGGGGACGAGGCCGTAGGTCGGCTTGAGGCCGACGACCCCGTTGAGCGCGGCGGGCACGCGGATCGATCCGCCGGTGTCGGTGCCCAGGGTGAAGGTCGCGGTGCCTGCGGCGACGGCGACGGCGGATCCGCCGCTGGAGCCGCCGGCGACCCGGCCGGTGTCCCAGGCGTTGTTGGTCTGCGGGGTGGTCAGGCCGTAGGCGAACTCGTGGGTGTGGGTCTTGCCGACCAGAACCGCGCCGGCCGCGGCCAGGCGTGCGGCGACCGTACTGTCGGCCTGCGCGCGGTGGTCGGCCCTGACCCGGGAGCTGGCCGTGGTGGCCGCGCCGGCGACGTCGATCAGGTCCTTCAGGCCCATTGGGATGCCGTGCAGCGGACCGCGGTAACGGCCGGCCGCGATGTCGTTCTCGGCTGCGCGCGCGGCCCGGCGGGCCTGCTCGGCGGTGACGGTGACGTAGGCCTGCAGGTGCGGCTCCACCTGTTCGACGCGCTCCAGGACGGAGTCCGCCAGCTCGACGGGGGACAGCCGGCGGGATCGGATCGCGTCGGCGGCTTGGGCCAGGGACAGTTCATACGGCTGCATCGTGCTTCTCCTCTCCCGCGCGGTAGGCGGGGGCGGGCGGGGTGTCCCCGAAGTCCAGCTCCCGCAGGACCGCGACGACGGAGTGGATGTGGTTGGCGACGGCCGCGACCACGGCGTGGCGGTCGGCAGGCAGCGGCAGCCCGGCACGGGCGGCCCAGCGGGCCGCCTCCGGCGGGGTGAGATCTGCGGCGGACATGGACTTCTCTCCTCGGGGCTGGAGCGGCGGAGCAAACCCAGCGCCAAAAGCTAAGTGTTTGCGTTAGTTGACTGTAGGGCCTACGGTGCCTTAAGGCAAACCCATTGCGTTTAGCGCCAAGGAGCCCCATGTCCACCGTCACACCACGAGCACCTGCGCCGGGCCACCCGGGAGCCCGCACCCAGACCGCCACGCGCACGGCGTCCTTCGTCCTGGACACCTCGATCCTCGCCGCCCTCCTCGCGGCATCCAGTGCGCCGACGCCCCTCTACCCCCACTACCAGGACGCCTGGAGCCTGTCCGCGCTCACCATCACCGTGGTCTTCAGTGCCTACTCCCTGACACTGCTGCTGGCCCTGCTCACCGTCGGAGCGCTTTCCGACCACCTGGGACGGCGCCCCGTCCTGGTGGGCGCCCTGGTCCTGGAAGCAGCCTCCATGCTGCTCCTGGCCTCGGCGGACGGCGCCGGCCTGCTGATCGCCGCCCGAATCCTGCAAGGGGCGGCCACCGGCGCGGCCACCAGCGCCGCGGGCGCCGGCCTCCTCGACCTCGAGGACCCCCGGCGCCCGGGCCGGTCCACGCTGACCAACAGCATCGCCCCGGTGGCGGGCATGGCCGTCGGCGTCCTGGCCGCCACCCTCCTCGTCCGCTTCGCCCCCGCCCCCACGGTCACCGTGTACGTCCTGCTGGCGGTTCTCTTCACCGCCCAGGCGATTGCGGTCACGTTCATCCCGGAGACGGCCCACCGGCACGCCGGCGCCCTGCGCTCCCTTCGCCCGCAGCTCGCGGTGCCGCCGTCGGCCCGCCGAGCCCTGCTGACGGCCGGCACCGCTGTCGTGGCCATCTGGGCCCTGGGCGGCTTCTACTCCTCCCTCGGGCCGGCGCTCGTGCGCCTCGTGGCTCCGGGCGCTCCGCAGGCGGCCGGCGGCATGGTTTTCTTCACGCTCACCGCCGCAGCCGCCCTCACCGTGTGGACACTCCGGCGCACGGCACCGCACGTCGCCGCCACCGGCGGAAGCCTGGCCGTCATCCCCGCCGCGGCCTTGACGCTGAGCGGTCTGCACGGCGACGGCCTGCCCGCCGTCTACGGCGGCGCGGCCCTGGCCGGAATCGCCTTCGGCGCCGTCTCCCAAGGGGCGCTGCGCATGACACTCGCCTCACTCGACGAGCAGGACCGCGCCACGACCCTGGCCGCCTACTACGTCCTCAGCTACCTCTCCATGAGCCTGCCCGCCATCGCCGCGGGCGCCGCCACCCAGCACTACGGGCTGGGCACCGCTGCCCACGCCTACGCCATCGCCGCCGCCCTGCTCGCCGTCGCGGCCCTGCCAGCACTCACCGCATCACGGCGCAGGGCAGCCCACAGCGCACACAACGACCATCCGTAACGAGACTGAAGGAAACGACCGATCATGAGCACTCCACCGGCCACCGACCAGACCACCATCCCCTCCTGGACCGTGGGCGACATCACCGTCCACCGCATCGACGAGGTCCTCCTGCCGCCCGCCACCGGACCCTGGCTTCTGCCGGACGCCACCACGGACGTCGTCAAGCAGCAGGACTGGCTGCGGCCCGACTTCGCCGACGACGAGGGCATCCTGCACATCGACAGCCACAGCTTCGCGTTCGTCCTGGGCGGGCTGCGCATCCTCGTGGACACTGGCATCGGCAACGGCAAGGAGCGGGCCAACCCCGCCTGGCACAACCTGAACACCGACTTCCTCCAGCGCCTGGCCGCCGCCGGATTCCCCCCGGACTCCGTCGACCTGGTGGTCCTCACCCACCTGCACGCCGACCACGTCGGCTGGAACACGCGCGAAGTGAACGGAGAGTGGGTTCCCACCTTCCCCAACGCCCGCTACCTCACCTCCCGCACCGAGCGGGAGTTCTGGGCCGGCTACGACATGGAGGAGGCGCGCAAGCAGATGTTCCGCGACTCCGTGATCCCCATCGAGGAGGCGGGGCTCCTCGACCTCGTCGACGTCCCGGCCGACGGCGTCGAGATCGTCCCGGGCCTGCGCCTGATCCCCACTCCCGGACACACTCCCGGTCACATCGCCGTCGAGCTGACCAGCCGCGGAGAGACAGCTCTGATCACCGGCGACTGCATCCACCACCCCGTCCAGTTCGCCCACCCCGCCATCGGCGCCTGCGTCGACATCGACCCGGAGCAGTCCGAGGACTCGCGCCGCAAGCTGCTCGGCTCCCTCGCCGACACGGACACCCTGGTCCTGGGCACCCACTTCGCGCCGCCCACCGCCGGCCGCGTCGTCACTCATGAGGGCGCCTACCGGCTCTCGCCCGTCCCTGCCGGCTCGCGCTGACCGGCGACGGTGCGGCCCGTGTCCGGCCGGAACTCCGCATGGCCGGACCATGTCTGCCGGGCCGAGCAGTGCAGTCAGGCGGCAGCGCCCGGGTGCATGGCCATACGGCCACGCAGCTGCGTGCCGATGTGACTCCGGCAGGGCCGGACCGTACGGGGTTCGGTCAACGCACCGACCTGATGGGGATGACGGCCAGAGCGCCGATCACGCAGACCGCGGCAGCGGCGCCGAGCAGGAGGTGGTACTCGTGGCCGCCCGCGGTGGTGAGTAGTTCAGCTCGTCGGTAGCCTCGTCGCCACGCGCGAGAATGGCCATGCCGATCTCGCTCATCGATCCACCGACCGTACGTCCGGTGACCGTGCCCGCGATGGCGACGACGGACCTCTCCGGCCGACGGAAGTCGTGGACGACCACCTCGCAGAAGGACCAGCGTCGTGACGATGCCGTCGATGACGGGAGTCAGCGCCGCGATGATGGCGTCCTGCTCCTCAGCCGACACCAATTGCTCCAGATGCCACAGGTATCCGGGCAAGAGCCTCGATCTCGATGCAGCCGCCGTACGGCAGTGCCGCCACTCCGACGCAACTCCGGGCGGGGCCGCGGCGAGGTGAAGAACCGTGCGTACGCGGCGTTGAGCCGGGCGCGGTCGGCGACGTCGGTCAGACAGGCCACCTTGGCCCAGCGGTGGATGTCCGCGCTGGCGTGAGCGCAGAGGTCGTCCACGATGTAAATGCGGGTGCCGCCGGGCGACGCGGCGCGGATCATTGGTGCACAAGGTGGGATGCCGCACCGCCTGGTCCCAACTGCTCGCGCCGGGCGTGGAAGCGGCCGCCACTGTGCCTGCGGCGGACGGCGACACGGCAGATCCGATCCCAGTGCCGAAAAACACGAACCGAATCGGGCAGCGGTTTCCTGCCGGGCCCTCCTGCCCATACCTGGCCATGTCCGGCGGCAGGATCAGTCGCTGGAGGCGGGGCGGTCGTTGATGAAGGAGTACAGCAGAGCGTTGACGAGGTCGGGGCGGGTGGCGAAGGCGAAGTGGTCGGCGCCGGGGAGTTCGGCCAGACGGGCGTGGGGGATGGTCTGGCGCAGGTGGAGGGAGACTCCGGAGGGGACTTCCTGGCCTCTGGTGCTGCTCATCAGCAGGGTGGTAGCGGTGATGGCGGGGAGCAGGTGGCGGTCGTCGTCCCGTGAGATGTTGTCGAAGAAGCCGAGCAGGGTCTCGACTCCCGCGTTGTAGCTCATCTCGCGGAACCAGGAGCCGAGTTCCGTGGCGCGAGCGGTGTCGACGTCGGCGAAGACCAGGCCGGGGTCGAGGACGGCGTCGGTGATGCCCTCGATGCCGCCGTCGCGGGCGGCGTCGGTGAAGTGGGCGATGGCGGCGTCGTCGAAGCCGTGGGGCCAGTCGTCGCCGCGGCGGAATTTGGGGGAGCCGTTGAGGACGGCGAGCTTGCCGAGCAGGTCGGGGTGCTGGGCGGCGAATCGCAGTGCGACGTGCCCTGCCGATGCGAAGCCGACCACGGTGGGCTTCTCCAGGCGGAGGTGGGTGATGAGGGCCGCGAGGTCGGCGGTGTACAGGGCGGTGACGCTCTCCACGTCGGGGGGCAGTTTGTCGGAGGCTCCGTAGCCGCGCAGGTCGAGGAAGACGTTGCGAGCGTGGGGGTCGAAGAACTCCTGCTGGGCGGCCCAGGAGCGGGAGTCCAAAGGCAGGCCGTGCACCCAGACGATGGGGCGGCTGCCCGTACCGGTCTCGTAGAAGGCGATCCTGCCTCCCTCTACGTCGAGGTGGCGGGCCTGGTCGAAGCTGAGCGGAGGCATGGTGGCGTGCTCCTGGCGTCGGGCGGGAGGTGCCGGGCGGCACCTCCCGCTGCGGGTGGTCACAGCCCGGTCGGGTAGGTGACGTTGTCCAGGCCGGGGACGGTCACCTTGGCGGGGTTGTTGTCGGCGGCGACGAGCTGGCTGACGGCGTAGTCCGTGACGGAGCCGGACAGGAGCTGGCGCGGGTCCTCCATGACCATCCGGAGGCGGGTGGTCATGGCGCGCCAGTCGTCGGGGCCGTGGATGACGGGCATCTCGCTGATCTCGGTGACGGACGGGTCGGAGATGTCGGGGACGGCGAGACGGCCGGGGGCGTAGCGGGGAAGTCCGGGGAACATCAGGTCGCCCAGTTCGACGGTGGCGCGGGTGTTGGACCAGATCTGGCGCAGGGGCTGCTCCAGGGCCGCCACCTTCGACAGGTCTCCGTCCAGCGGGGTGGTGAAGGTGGGGGCGTGGGGCGCCATGTAGAGGCGTTCGAGGGGTAGTTGGTAGCCGGAGGCGCCCAGGAGCATGGTGGCGACGCTGGAGGTGTTCCAGGTGACACCGGCGGTGGGGCGACCCTGCTTGCCGGCGATGACCACCATGGCCCGGCTCCAGTCGATCTGCTGCTCGCGGAACCAGTGGATGATGCGGCGGGAGATGTCCAGTCCGGTGAGGAAGAACGTGGCGATCATCATGTGGTTGACGGTTCCGTGCCCCTCGGCCGTGCCCTTTTCCAGGTAGTCGGTGCGCAGGGCGGTGGCGTTGAGGCGGGTTTCGTCCTCCAGGGCCGCGCTGAGGAAGCCGTCGGTGACGGCGAAGGTGTAGTCGGCCATGTCGGCGATGGCCTGCTCGCGGCCGCGGTAGGTCTCGACGGCGATGGTGTCGCGCCACAGTTCGGCACTGTTGGCCTCGCGGCTGCGCCGCACCTCGGTCAACAGCCGCTCCGTTTCGTTGCGCCAGCCGGGATCCGCGTACTTCTCCCGCAGCTGTACGAGGGTGGCGACGGCGGGGCCGAGGTGGGAGACGCCGGCGAGTTCCTTGAAACCCTTGGTGGAGAAGCGGAAGCCCTCGACCGTGGGGGGCTTGCCACCGCCGGGGTAGAGCGCGAAGTCGGTGCCGGTGGCGACGATCAAAGGTGCGTCGGCCGTGTCGGCGGCGGCCGTACGGGTCAGGTGGGAGCCGATGCTGGTGGGCCCGGCCGTGTAGGTGGTGAACAGGTCGACGAGCTCGGGACTTTCGTTGGCGGCCATGGCGGTTCCTTGTCGTGGAGCGGTGCGGAGCGGAGGAGCGGGGTTCAGGGGGTGAAGCGGTAGAGGACGGTGCGGGCGGCGAAGCGCACGTCGGCGGTGAGACTGTGGGAGACCGCGATCAGCAGCCCCTCCTCGTCGTCGTGGATGACGGCGACGTCGGTGGCGCCCGTGGTGGGGAAGGTCTCCGCGCGCACCAGCTGCCCGTCGCGCCACTGGTAGATCTCGGAGTCGAGGTCGGTGGTCGGGTCGGCCGGAGTGCCCAGGACGAAGTTCACGCGCACGACGTACAAGGTCCCGTCCGGGGCCGGCACGACGGCGAACTCGCGCGCTCCCAGCCCGTGCAGCGTCTGATGGACGACGAAGCGGGAGCCGTCCCAGCGCAGCAGCTGCGACTCGCTCTGCAGCCGGGCCACCAGCAGGAAGAAGTCGCCGTCGATGGCGAAGTGCACGAACGCGCGGCCGTGCCGGTCGGCCAGCTCCTGGTGGGGCTGGAACTTCTCTCCGTCGAAGCGGTAGAGCACCGACGGACCGACGTGCTCCGCGTGTGCCAGGAAGTGCCGGCCGTCGACTGCGAAGGCATGCCAGTTGTAGGCCCACTGGGAGTCGATGTCCTGGAAGTGGACGAAGCGTTCACCGTCCCAGACGAATATCGGGGAGGGCAGGTTGTCGTCCTCCTGCCCGGGGATGACCACTCCCTGGGCCAGGGCCAGGAAGTGACGGTCCTCGATCGTGAAGTGCTTCCACTGCTTGGCGGCGAAGCTGTCGAAGGACTGGAACTCGACGAAGGAGCTGCCGTCCCATTCGAGGACACGCGAGGTGGCGGCGAACCGATAAGGGCCTTTGCCGGTACGGATGCTTGCCACGGCGAGGAAGGAGCGGTCGCCGATGCGGAAGAACTCCGCGTCCTCGCCGCCCGGCAACGACACGCGCTGGAACGGCTCGTACCCCTGGTCGCCTCGCTTGAGCAGCAGCAGGTCGGTGTCGCTGTCTCCCCCGTTCATGTCCACCGGGGTGCCCGGCACGTCATAGGCGAGCTGGGGAATGGCGAGCAGATGCAGGCCGTCCAGGTCGAAGGGCTCCACGCCCCGGGCGCCCGAGGTGGGGATGGACTGGAACTCGGTGAGGTGTGTGCTGGGCATGGTTGTCGGGCCTCTCCGCAGGAAGTACGGGTGGTGGGTGCGTTGACCGGGCGCGGTCCGTGTCGACGTGTCGCCCCGGCGGCTTGCCGTGGGCCGGGTCACCCGGGAAGGTCCGCCGACGGCAGGGCGAAGTTGTTGTCGAAGACGTGGTCGGGGTCGTAGCGCGACTTGAGGACCATGAGCCGGTCGAGCACCGCTCCGGGGAAGGCGTCCTGCAGCTGTCGTCGTCCGGTGCCCGTTTCGAAGCTCAGGTAGAGCCCCTTCAGGTGCGGGTGGAGCCGTTCCCAGTGCCGGTCCAGGTCCTTGCGCCCCGCCGGCACGGTGGCGGCCATCAGCGAGAAGCTCTGCGTGCGGTGTGAGTAGGCCATCGCCGTCGAGGGCGTGTCGTTGACCGCTCCGCCGATGGACCGCAGCTGCACCATGGGCGCCCCTCCGGCCACCAGTACCGATGTGATGGCCGCGGCGGCGGGGTCGGTGATGTGCTCCAGCAGCCCGGACCGCGACACCGTGAGCGGCTGCTGCGCGTACTGCGTCGCGTGCGTTGCCGGCAGCAGCTGGTGGTACGGAGTGACGAAGGCCTGGTTCCGCAGCACGGGTCCGGCGGACAGCACGGGTGCGAGCGCCTCACGCGCAGTCTCGGTGTCCGCCCCCGCGTGCACGGTCATCGCCTGGGCGACGGGCTGTCCACCGGGGCCCGACATGAGCGTCAGGAAGCTGGTGACCGTTCGGGGCGCCGCCTCGACTGCGGCCCCCCACCGGGTCAGGAACGCGGCTGTGTCCCCGGCGTCGAACATGGTGACCGCGGCGATCACGTCGCCCACCGGCTCGGCCTGGAACTCGAACGCCGTCGCGACCCCGAAGTTGGCTCCCGCGCCGCGTACGGCCCAGAACAGGTCCGGGTCGTGTTCGGCGTCGGTACGCACCACGGAGCCGTCGGCCAGGACGAGTTCGGCGGCGCGCATGTGGTCGATGGTCAGGCCGTGCAGGCGGGACATGAGGCCGATCCCGCCGGTGGTGGCCAGCCCGCCGACTCCGACGTCTCCGGTGTCTCCGGAGGAAAGGGCCAGGCCGTGGGGTGCGAGCTGGGCGGCGACGTCTCCCCAGCGTGCTCCCGCCTCCACGCGTACCAGCCCGGATCGGGCGTCGAGCACCTTCACGGCATTGAGTGGGGAGAGGTCGACGACGATGCCGCCGTCGTTGGTGGAGCGGCCGCTGATGCCGTGGCCGCCGCTGCGTACGGTGAGGGGAAGCCCTGCGGTGCGGGCGTGGGCCAGGGCGGCTGCGATGTCCTCGTGATCGCGAACGCGTATCACGGCGGCCGGTGATCCGGTGCGGGTGTAGGTGTGCCGCACGGTGTCGTAGTCGCTGTCGCCCGGCCGGATCGCGACCGCGGCGAGACTGTCGGGCAGGGGCAGCCGAGAGGCCGGCGGTGAGCTGTCGATGGTGCGCATGGATGCCTCCGCGGTCTCCGTACGGGGACGGGGATCCGCACGTGTCCTTTACTGGGGCGGGGGTCCTACTGGGGTGGCGTGGTCCGCACGCCATGGGCGCGGGTGATCAGGTACTGCAGCGAGGCGTCGGCGTACGGGCCGCTGCGGGCGATGAGCCGGCCCGCGTGCCTGCCGAGGTCCTCGGCGCTGAACCAACCGGGGTTGTCCGCGCCGATCGCGGCCCGTGGGCGGGTACGGATGGGGCCGATGATGAGCTCGTACACGCGCGGACCCGCACCGTTCAGTTCCGCGTCCAGCGAGCGCACCAGCGACTTCTTCGCCGCGTTGGTGGCTCCCACGAGGGCGGCGAACGGATAGGGGATGTCCGCGCTGAAACCGCTCAGGTGCACCAGCGCTCCCTCTCGGGACAGCAGGGGGGTGAGCGCACGCAGCGCGTGGAAATGGCTCGTCAGGTTGGAGGCGATCATTTCCTGCCACTCACGGTCGGAGATGTCGAGGATGCCGGTGCGCTCCGGGCTGCCCCAGTCGCCGATCGAGACGACGGCGCCGTCCAGCGCGCCATAGGGCGACAACTGTGCGCGCACCTTCTCGCTGTCGGCATCGCCGACATTGACGACCCGGGTGATCAGGGTGCCGGGCCCGGCTTCCTTGACGTGGTCGGCGAGACCGGCCAGTCGTTCCTCGCTGCGACCGGTGGCCACGACGGTGGCTCCCTGGCGAAGCAGCGCGAGGGTCATTCCCTCGCCGATGCCACCGGTCGCGCCCGCCACCAGCACGGTCCGCCCGGACAGCAGCCGGTCCTCCTGTATGTCGCTCATGAGGCGCTCTCCTTTCTGCGTGGCGGGCCGAGACCCGCTATGGGATGGGTGTGGATGGGTGCGGTGACTGGCCTGTACTCGCGGGTGCTCGCGTCGGCAGCCTCAGGCGGCTGCGGCGGCGCGCTTGCCCAGTTCGACGGCGTTGCCGTAGGAGCGGGCGCTCATGGCCATGGCCGGGACGTTCTCCTGCATCAGGCGCATGCGGTGCGGAGCGTCGTGGAACTTGGGGTCGAGCTGGAACTCGGCGGCCAGGGAGAACCAGGTCACCGGGACGACACCGGCCTGGACCATGCGCTGCACCGCCGCGTTATGGGCCTCGCGCGAGGGGCTGGCGGAGGCGTCGACCGCCACGTGCACGCGGTAGCCCTCGCGCAGGCCGCCGAGCACGGTCTGCAGCACGCACCCGTCGGTGGCGATGCCGCCGATCACCAGGTTCTCCCGGCCCTCCGCCCGGACCGCCTCGGCGAACGACTCGTCCAGGAAGGAGTTGAAGTCGACCGCGCGCTCGATGACCGGCTGGTCACCGATGGCCTCCAGCAGCTCCGGGTACAGCGGGCCGGACGGCTTGCTGGACTGGCCGTTGGTCACCACCAGGCCGCTCTCGTACCACTTCGCGGTCTTCGCCAGGCCCACGACGTTGTTGATGTGCTCCGGGAGGTCGTGGGAGCGCAGCAGGTTCGCGAAACCGACGGCGTAGTCGACGAGGACGACGGTGGTGTTGGCCGGGGTGAGGGGCTCAGGTGCCATGACTGGCCTTCTTTCTCTTGTGGTGAACGGCAGCGCGGTTCGGCCGCCGAGCAGACGGAGCTAGCTGACTCGTTTGTGACCGCTTGGTCATTAGCGAAGGTAGTTCCTCCGACTCCTAATGTCCAGATGGTCACTTAAAAAGTTTTGCTAGCTCGGAGTAAGTGGAACAAATCTACGCAACTAGGCAAGCTGGGGTCGCCCGTCTGATGACCAGTGGGTCAGCAAAGTAGTAACCTTGTGTACACTTACGGGATGGACACGCCACCCACGACCCCCGACGACCAGGACGCTGCTCCGGTCAAGAAGCGCAGGCGGGACCCGGAAGCAAGCCGGGCCGCGATCCTCGAAGCCGCCCGGGCCGCCTTCGCCGAGCGCGGCTACGCCAAGACGACCGTCCGCGACGTCGCGCGCCGGGCCGGAGTGACCCACGGCCTGGTCCTGCGGCACTTCACATCCAAGGAACAGTTGTTCCTCGCCGCGGTCCCCAGCCCCCGCACCCTCATGGCTGAAGTGGCCGGCGACACCAAGACCTTGCCGACGCGCATCGCCCGGTCCTACGTCCGGCGCATGGCCGAGAGCGGAGGCAGCGACCCGTTCGTGGCCATGTTGCGTGCGGTGGCCTCTGAAGAGGAGACCGCCAAACGCTTGTTCACCGCGATGCAGCAGGACAGTCTGGAGATGTACCGGCAGGTGATTCCCGGCCCCGAACTGGAGGAGCGTGTGGCGTCTGTGGGCGCCTATCTCATCGGGGTGACGTTCTCCCGGTATGTCTTCAGGAGCGGACCGCTGGCCGAGATGTCGGACGAACAGCTCGTCCGGCACCTCATCCCCAACCTGCGCAGCATTCTGCTGGACTGATGATGGGTACCGCCTGAGCACCTTCGCCGCCAGAGCGTCTTCTGTGGCCGGCTCCGGCCGGCCCTTGCTGTCCTGTCGCCTCGGCGAGGCGAGCGCGAAGGGCCGTCGACGTTGCGGTCAATGGTCCTCGAGCGGGTTGGCCACCAGCGCGTCCCAGTCGAGACCGGTGAGTTCCTCGCCGGGCGGGACCAGGTCGTAGGTCTCGAAAAGCCAGTCCTCCACCCGGTGCAGGTCCAGTTCGAACAGCACCCGCATGCCGCAGCGCTCCAGGCGCAGTCGCAGCATTGGCCGCCCTTTGCTGATCCTCGGCCAGATGCGCACGTCTCCGGTCCCCGTCGGCGCCAGCAGGCCGTCGTGGAGAAGGTCACGGCCGATCTTCCAGGTGACGGGAGGCCCGATCTTCGGGCGGAAGGTGACCGAGACGACAAGGGGATCATTGCGATCGAAACAGAACTCGGCCCGGAGCGGATTGCGTTGGGAGTCCCAAAGGATCCGGAAGATCTGCAGTGACAGGGGGGCCACCCCGTTCGGATTCGGCCCTGGGGGCCAGGGACCAGGCAGGTTCTCCATCATGGGTTCGACTCTCTGGTGCGATTTCTTGTACGGAATGCTCCCTGCGGTACCACCGCCCTCTCTCGGAGACGCCCCGGACGCACGGTCATCTGGCCGTGAGACGCGTTCGGCTACCGCGGCGCATTCCGAGTCAAGCGGTGTGAAGGGCGGTATGCAGGGCGCCGGCGGCCATCGTGATGGCGGCCTCGGCGGCGTGGGTCTCGCGCAGGGCGTTGAGCATGACGAAGTCGTGGATGATGCCCTGGAAGCGCACGGCGGTGACTGGTACACCGGCCTCGCGCAGCTTGTTGGCGTATGCCTCGCCCTCGTCGCGCAGCACGTCGGCCTCGCCGGTGATGACCAGGGCAGGCGGCAGTCCGGTGAGCTGCTCGGTGGTGGCGCGCAGCGGGGACGCGGTGATCTGGGCGCGCTCGGCCTCATCGGTCGTGTACTGGTCCCAGAACCACTGCATGGCGTCGCGGCGCAGGAAGTAGCCGGTGGCGAACTGGCGGTAGGAGCCGGTGTCGAAGCTCGCGTCGGTGACTGGATAGAACAGCACCTGCTGCACCAGCGGGACGTCACCGCGCTGCTTGGCCATCAGGGTCAGCGCGGCGGTCATGTTGCCGCCGACCGAATCGCCGGCGACGGCCAGGCGGGATCCGTCCAGTCCCATGGACACGCCCTGCCCGACGACCCACTGGGCGACCGCGTAGTTCTGCTCGATGGCGACCGGGTAACGGGCCTCGGGGGAGGGGTCGTACTCGGGGAAGACGACTGCGGCGTTCGCGCCCACGGCGAGTTCGCGCACCAGACGGTCGTGGGTATGGGCGTTGCCGAACACCCAGCCCGCACCGTGGATGTACAGGATCACCGGCAAGGTGCCCTCGACGCCGGCCGGCCTGACGATGCGTGCCCGGACGCTGCCCGTCGGCCCGCCCGTAACGGTGACCCACACCTCGTCGATCGCGGGTTTGTCGATCTCGCCCGACTGCACCTCGTCGACCGCCTTGCGGCCCTCAACCGGACCGAGGTCGAACAGGTACGGCGGAATGGCGGTCGCCTCCGCGAAGGCAGCTGCAGCGGGCTCCAGGACCGGCTGAACCGGCTCGACGGCATCGAACATGTCAATCTCCTGGGATTGGGTTGGTACACCGGCCTGCGGTGACATGACACGGATCATGCGCAGATCACCCGGTGTGCGTTGATCGTCACGCTAAGACCTCTGCCCCGGGGGTGATTGATGGCGAGCGCACCGCTGCTTGTTCTTCAGCGAACGGCAGGTGCCGCCGACCGTCACCCGCCGTTGAGCGGTTCTGTTCCGCGGACCAGCCGTCCGTCTCTGGCCGCGAGACGGTCGGCGCCTGTCGACACGCTCAGTGGGTTCAGGCTTCGGGCGACGTCGCGGTCGGTGATCCTGGCACGCCGCCGACGTCACGCCGATCCGGGGGGCGCCGCGGCTCACAGCTGTCGTTCACCGACAGGCGACGCGTCGGTGCGCGGCCGGTCGAGGCGGGGGTTGGCGCGGGGCGCGGCATGCCCCAGCACCTCGCCGGGAGCCCTATGCCCTCCTGGCGCGGCTCTTTCCGCGCCCCTCAGCGAGCGGGGGCCGCAGTGTGCGCCGCCTGCCATTTGCTTGGAGACATGCCATAGGCGGCCCGGAACGCCCGGGTGAAATGGGCGGGATGGGGAAATCCCCAACGCTGTGCGATCGCCGACACGCTGGGAGCGCATCGCCCGCCGCGGTGGAGTTCCTCGCGGCATTTCTCCAGACGACGCTGCTTGATCCAGCGGCTCACGGTCGTGGCTTCGCCTTGGAACAGTTTGTGCAGGTAGCGTACGGAGATCTGGTGGGCGCTCGCGATCGCCCCCGGTGTCAGGTCAGGGTCGGCGAGGTGCTCTTCGATGAACGTTTTGATCCGCAGGAGCAGCGCACGGGAAGCATCGGGTTCGGCGCTCCCGTCCCCGTCATGGTCGAGCTGCCCGGCGAAGAGACTCGTGAGGAGGCTCATGGCGTGGCCCGCGAGCCGCTCGCCCACCTCGGGTCCGCACTCCGACGCTTGAGTGGCGAGCCCGGAAAGGAAGCAGGAGGCCAGCGCGCCCAGCCCCTGGTCTCCGCGGACGGTCGTCAAGGTGATCCGTCTCAGTTCGGCGCTGTTAAGCACCAGGGCATGGCGCGGGACGACAAAGCACACGGTTTGTCCTTCGGACCGCAGCCGGCATGGACGGGCGGGCTCGAAGACCGCGAAGTCTCCCTCCCGCAGGACCGCTTCCCTTCCGTCCTGGGTGAGTGTCCCCGGCCCGCCGCACTGAAGGGCGATGGCCAGGTGTTCCTCCCAGCCACCCGCCGTCAGGCTCGGGCCGCGGACCGGCTGGTCTGCCTCGCCGTCCACCGTGAAGATCTCCACATAGGCGAGGTGGTGGGTCGTCGCGCCGTTGCCGGGCACACTGATCAAGACATCCATGGTTCGCCCTGTGCTGGCTCACAGACGGCGCATGCGCCCGCCTCTACGTTGCAGTTCCTTGCTCCGGCATGTCGGGCAGCGGCCGCCCCAGGGCAGGCAGGCTGCTGCGTGCCTGCCACTCGCGCGGCGACATCCCGTAGGCCGCGCGGAACGCCCGGCTGAAGTGGGCCAGGTGGGTGAAACCCCAGCGCCGTGCGACCGAGCTCACCGTGGGGGTGCGGGGGCCACGGGGGTCCAGCTCGCGGCGGCACTCCTCGAGCCTGCGCCGCAGGATCCACCGGCTCACGGTCATGCCTTCGCCTTTGAAGAGCTTGTGCAGATAGCGCGTGGAGATGCCGTGCGCCCGGGCGATCGACTCGGGCGACAGGCCGGGCTGGGCCAGGTTGCGGTTGATGAAGAACCGGATCCGCAGAAGCAGGGCGCGCTCGGCGGTTTCGGCGTCGATCCTGTCGTGAGCGAGTCGTTCCGCGCACAGCGTGGCCAGCAGGTCGGTCACGTTGCGTGCGAGCTGTTCGCCGACCTCCGGGGTGTGCGATGCGGCGGTGTCGGCGAGGCGCGACAGGAACGGGGACAGGAGCCGCCCCAGTCCCTCGTCACCGGGGATGATCCCTCCGGTGAGGCCGTGCAGATCGGAATCCGGCACGAGCAGGGCAGGCCGCGGCAGCATGACCGACACGATCTCGACCGGCTCCGTATACACCGATGCATACGGGCCGTACGAGGTCAGGATGACCATGTCGCCCGGTCGCATTGCGCCGGTCTCCCTGCCGTCCTGTGCGAGCATCCTCGGTGCTCCACGGCGATGCAGGCCGACGGTCACGTATTCCTCGGGATCATGCGAGAGCAGGCGGCGGGTGCGGCTGGCATGAGCCGGACCGGACAGCACCCTGTTTATTCGCAGAGGACCGAGCTGGTCGGTGGTGATGGAGGCGGAAAACGGTCCCGGCCCTTCGAGAAAGGTCATGTCGTGGCGGAAATGCGTCTGCATCACGGCGTCGGCGAAGAAGGCCTGCCGGTCGCGTGGCGGTACCTGGTCCGTGGAAACGATGACGGTCATGGTGACTCTGTCGAAACCTTTCTGCAGTGCGGTGCCTGCGGTCATTGCCACCTGAACCAGTGCGGCAAGTACTCCGCGTCTGCGGAGTCACCGCCCGACCGACTGCGGGGTGATGCGCACGAGGCCGCCCCGTCCGCTGGTCGCCGCGGGCTGCCTCAACCGGGATCAGGCGGGCTTCCTTCATCAGCACGGGCCCGTGCGCGGTCGCGTGGCGGGGCAGGACACGGTTGGCCCTGGCCGTAAGCGTGGGCGTATGTGGAGATATCGGCACGATTGTCCATGCTGATCCGGATGTAGGGCATGGCTGGCTCCGGTTACATCGGTGTGACCGACCAACGCCTGCACATCGGGTGGTCGGCACGCCTGAGTTTCCGGTGCCCGAGGCTGCGAGACATCTGTCAAATGACAGCGGTCGGCGTCACAGGTGGGCGGGAATGGCTGCTGAGAGGCGGTACGGGAGACTCCCGCCGCACGGGCGACTCCTGCGCTCATCACCCTCCCCCGCGTGTGCCACTCCTCATCAAGAAGCCCTCGTCCGTCCCTTGCCTACGCGCCGGCCCGCGCTTACCTTTGCCGCTACTCACACGTGTCGATACCACGTGTGAGTAGCTGTGTCAGCGCTTTTTCGAGACGCCTCTCGCCACGTCCCCGTTCGCGTCTCCAGCACGAAGGCGGTCGCATGACCACCACTCCTCCCCGCCCCGACCACGCTCCTCCGTACACGGAGCAACGTCCCCCGCCCGAGCGCAGCGCCCGCCCCTGGGTCGTCACCACGATGGCCCTGGCGCAACTGGGACTGTTCCTGGCCCTGCTCACCCCGGTCTTCTCCAGCCTGGCCATCAAGGTGCAGGACATCGTCCCCAAAGACGACGAGGTCTCGGCGCTCGGCATGGTCAGCAGCCTCGGCGCACTGGCCGCGTTTCTCGCCAACCCGGTCTTCGGCCGGATCAGCGACCGGACGACAGGCCGGTTCGGCCGACGCCGGCCATGGCTGGTGATCGGCGCCCTGGGACTGACCGTCGGCCTCGCCGTCATCGCGACCGCGCAGAGTCTGGCGGTCGTCGCCGTCGCCTGGTTCCTGAGCCAGACGTTCGCCAACGCCGCCCTGGCCGCGTTCACCGCGTCGGTTGCCGACCAGGTGCCGGTCTTCCAGCGGGGCAGGGTCGCCGGCCTGATCGGCGTCATGCAGAACCTGGCCATCCTCGGCGCCGCCTACGCGGCGAGGGTCCTCGGCGCGGACATGCTCCTGCTGTTCATGGTTCCGGCGGCGGTCGGGCTCGCCCTGGTCGTGCTGTACGTGATCGCCCTGCCCGACAAGCCGCTGCCGCAGCGTCCGCCGTCCGGAGGCGGCCTGCGTACGGTGCTCAGGACGTTCTGGGTGGACCCCCGCAAGCACCCGGACTTCGCCTGGGCCTTCGTCTCCCGCTTCATGGTGATCCTGGCGATGTTCATGTTCACCACGTTCCGGCTGCTGTTCCTCCAGGACCAGCTGGGCCTGTCGGACGACCGGGCGGTGTCCGTCATGGCCACCGGCGTACTGGTCTACACCGTGGTCCTGATGGCCGCGGGCCAGCTGGCCGGATGGCTGTCCGACCGCTTGCGGCGCCGCAAGGTCTTCGTCGGGTTGTCGGCGCTCGTCTTCGGTATCGGCACCGCCATGTTGATCACGACTGACACCGTCGCCGGCTTCTACGCCGCAGAAGCAGTCCTCGGCCTCGGTTTCGGCGTCTACGCGGGCGTGGACCTCGCCCTCGTCCTCGACGTCCTGCCCGATCCGGATGATTCGGCCAAGGACCTGGGCGTGTTCAACATCGCCAATGCCGCACCGCAGTCCATCGCTCCCGCCATCGGCGCGCTGCTGGTCAACACCGCGGGCGGCCACGAATACCACCTGCTGCTCGGCGTCGCCGCCGCGGTCTGTGTGGTCGGCGCCCTGGCCGTCATCCCCATCAGGAAGGTGCGCTGATCCTTGTCCACGGTTCATCCCACGCCGCTCGGACCACCACCAACGTCAGGTGCTCCCCGGCGCCGACGCCTGGTCGCCGCGACCTGACAACGATCGGTGTCAGAGATCGGTGGGAATGGCTGCGGGGTTGCGGTTGAAGGCCTCCCGGGCGATCTCCACGCGGCTGCGCAAGCCGAGCTTGGCGAGGATGTGGGAGATGTGCGTCTGTGCGGTGCGCCGGGTGAGGAACATGCTCCGTGCGATGTCGGAGGTGGAGCTGCCGGCCGCGACCAGGAGGGCGATCTTGTGCTCGGTCGGGGTCAGGGCGTCCCAGCCGTGCGCGGGCCGCTTGGTCCGGGCGCCGCGCACGCCGCTGCGTATCCCGTACCGGCGCAGCCGCGCCTCGGCACGGCGGATGTCCCAGACCGCGCCGAATCCGCCGTAGAGGTCGAGCGCTTCGCCGATCAGGCGCTTGGACTCGCCCGTGTTCCCGTGTTCGGCCAGGACGACGGCCAGGTCCTCCAACGTTCCCGCCAGCTCCACCGGCGCGCCGACGGCCCGGTAGTGCTCCACCGCCGACCGCAACGGCGCCGGATCGCGCTCATAGAGTCCTGTGCACCAGTCGGCGGCGGCCGTGGCGCGGGCCGGGACCTGCTCGGCGGCTGCCTCGGCCCGGCAGGCGGCCAGCGCGGCCGCGGCGACGGAGTCGTCGTCCACGGCGAGTGCCAGGCGGACAACCGTCGGCAGCCACTGGTGGATCAGCGTCATCTCGCCCGGCTCCCGGGTGAGGAGACCGCCGAGGTGCGAGAGGGCCAGGTGCGGGTCCCCCTTCTGCTCGGCGGAGAGCGCCCGCGCGAACAGCAGGAAGTCGGTGTTCTCCCGATCGGCGACCGTGACCGGTGGCTGACGCAGCCCGGCCCGCAGGTGCCCCTCGGCCGCGGCGCGATCGTCCCGGCGGACGGCGATGAGGGCGGCCACGCCGTGCCACAGCCACATGGGGCCGCGCTCGCGCAGACCCCGGTAGGTCATCGCGGAGACGCTCTGGTCGACCGATTCGAGCTCCGCCAGCGTGTCGTCCCACTGGCCCAGCCAGTAGGTGAGGACTGCAGCGGTGACGCTGAACCTGGCGTCATCGGTCCGGTCGTCGTCGAGCAGGAACTGCCGCGCCTCCCGAAGGGCTGCCTCGGCGTCCGACCACCGGCTCAGGTTCTGCAGGGTGAAGATCCGGGCATGCAATGCATAGCACCGCAGGTCCGTGTGGTCGTCGGTGGCGTTCAGTGTCTCCAGCGCGCGGTCCACGCAGTCCAGCGCGGACAGGTACTGCCGCTGTACGGAATGGGTGAGCCACAGATCGGTGAGCGCGTACGCGATGGCGAACGTGTCTTCGGCACTCTCGCCGATCTGCAGTGCGCAGCGCGCGGTGGCGTCCGCGGCTTCCAGCGCGCCCGATCCGGCCCGCTGGAACATCGCCAACGAGCCGAGCAAACGGGCGCGCCAGGCGTCGGGCAGATCTTCCTCCAATGCCTGATCCAGCGCTGCGACCGCCGCGTCGTTGTCACCGCCGCTGAACAGCGCGCGGGCCAGCACCCAGTACATCCGCCCGCGGTCGGCCGGCTCCCCCGACACCGCCAGGGCCTGCCGGGCGTGGCCCGCGGCCTTCTCGTGCTCGCCCGCGCCGACCAGGATCTGGGCAAGAGCCGCGCTCAACGCGGCACGGTCACGCTGGTCCGCGACCCCGTGTTCCAGTTCCCGGTCCAGCAGCTCGGCCGCGAGGCTCGGGGCCCTGACCGCCAGCACCGGAGCGGTGTCGGCGAGCCAGCGCCGGGCCCAGCGGTCGCCGACGCGGCCCGACGCCAGCAGTTGCTGCGCAACCCGTTGAGGCTCGACACCGCCGATACCGTCCAGTGCCCTGGCCGCGTCTTGGTGCAGCGCAACGCGAAGCGCCGTCGGCATGCCGTCGTACAGCGCCTGGCGGATCAGCGGATGCCGGAACGCCATCCGCTGACCGGCATCGACGAGGATCCCGGCAGCGACCGCCTCCTGGAGATCACCTGAAATGTCGATGGTGGACCGGCCCAGGAGCGCTGCCACCTCCTCGACCGCGAACTCCCGGCCGAGCAGCGCGGCCACCCGCAGCATGTCGAGCGCGTCGGCCCGTACGAAGCTCAGCCGGCTGTCCAGCGCCGCAGCCAACGACCTTGGGACGGTGCTCAGCGAGGTGTCCCGGAGATCGGCACGCTCGCCGACCGTCACGACGCCTTCACGCACCAGGGACTCGACCAGCTCCCGCACGTACAGGGGATTGCCGCTGGCCTGGGCGGCAAGGTCGACCAGCGCGGGACCGGGCGGCGCACCGGCGACATCGGACAGCAGATCGCGGATCGCGTTCGGGCCGAGGGGTCCCAACGAGATCGTTGTCGTGGCGTGGCCGCGCAGCGCGGCGCGTAGCTGCCGCATCCCGGATCCGCGGGGCACTGGCCGGAAGGACAGGACCAACAACAACGGCAGGTGCGCGGCGGTCGACGCCAGGCGTCGGCACACGTCCAGCGACGCGTCGTCGGCCCACTGCATGTCATCGAGCACCATCATGGTCGGCGCGGTAGCGCAGTCCTCCTCGACCAGGGTGAGGAGCATCTCGATCAGCGCGGCGTGCACGGCGTTGCTCAGGAGGAGGTCGGGCCGCTCGGCGCGCGCGAAGCGCAGCATCTCGGCGCGGCGGGCATCGTTCGCGCGCTGCGTGATCTCCAGGCAGTCGCACAGCAATCGCAGCGGCAACGGGTGCGCGACCTGGTCCGCGATGCCGTGCAGTACCGTGCAGCCTGACTCCTTGCCGGCCGCGGCCGCCGCGGCGACCAGCGACGACTTTCCGATACCGGGCTCACCCTCGACCAGGACCACGCCGCCGGTGCCGGCTTGCAGCTGTGCGATGGCGTCCCGCAGCACCGCCCGCTCGGCCTCGCGTCCGACAAGACGGGTCGGGAGGCCCGACGACATCGTCGGGTTCCCTTGCCGGACAGGGGATATCCGGGGTCTACGAGTCGTATTTCCTGCCCCCGTCGTCATATGACCGCTGTCCCGCCGCTTCACCCATCTCCGACACGATTTCGACAGAAAGCGTACAGCCGTAGTCGCTGCGTGCCATGAGACGGTAAGACCTGGAATGCGGTGAGAGCGCCGGAGACCCAACTCATGATCTTGAGTGCCTGACGTTGTCATGGTCGGGTTGCCGCTGCAGGACCTGAAAACTCCCTCCATCTGCCGTCAGAAGCTGCGGGTAAGTCGCTCCGGGCGCCGTCAGTGCCGCGTGCTCAGCGGACCACGAGCTTGCGGAGCTCCGAGGCGATCTGCTCGGGGGCTTCTTCGGCCATGAAGTGGCCGCAGTCGACGGTCGTGTGGGCCAGCTTCGGTGCCCAGGCGGACCAGAGCGCTCGGGCGTCGAAGCCCAGGAAGGCGCCCCAGTCCTGCTGGAGCACGGTGACCGGCATCTCCAGTTGGCTGCCGGAGTTCCTGTCGGCCTGGTCGTGGTCGACGTCGATCTCGGCGGAGGCGCGGTAGTCGGCCACGATCGAGGGCACCGCGTCGCGGCAGGCATCCAGGTAAGCGGCGCGGATGTCAGCGGGAATGGCCTCGGGGTCGCGGGTCCAGATGTCGAGGAAATGACCGAAGAAAGCGTCCGGTGCGGCCGCGATCATCTGCTCGGGCAGGCCCGGGGGCTGGGCCATGAGGTAGAGGTGGAACCCGATGGCGGCTTTCGTGCCGCGCATCACCTGCCACATGTCGAGGGTCGGAAGAACGTCGAGGCAGGCCAGGTGGGTGATGGTGGTGGGATGGTCGAGTCCGGCGCGGAAGGCGACCAGGGCGCCGCGGTCGTGGCCTGCCAGTGCGAACCGCTCGTGGCCGAGCGCGCGGGCCAGGGCGACGATGTCGGCGGCCATGGTTCGCTTGGAGTACGCGTCCGGGCCGGTCTCGGCGGGTTTGTCGCTCGCGCCGTAGCCGCGCAGGTCGGGGCAGATGACCGTGTGGTCCGCCGCGAGGTCGGCGGCGACGTGCCGCCACATCAGGTGGGTCTGAGGGAAGCCGTGCAGGAGCACGATCGGGCTGCCCGAGCCGCCGACGGCGGCGTTGAGGGCGATGCCGTCGGCGACCTGGACGCGCTGGTAGTCGAAGCCGGGGATGCTCGGTGCTGCCACGGTGTGCTGCTTTCGTCGAGTGTGGGAGGGGTCCGCGGTCGGCGGACACCATCGAGACTGCCGCGCGCGAATCAGCATCCGATCAGCGCGTACCGTGGCAGGCGGGAAGGGCAAGGCCGGGAGGTGGGGATGGAGCGGGTCACCTTCGGTGTGCTCGGGCCAGTGGTCGCGTGGGATGCGGCCGGTGGCGTTCTCGGGCTGAAGGGGCCGCGGCACCGGGCGGTGCTCGCTCGTCTGATCACGGCGCGCCGACGCGTGGTTCCGGTCGCCCACCTCGTGGAGGACCTGTGGGACGAGCCCGGGCCGGGCGCCGTGGGTGCCGTACAGACCTTCGTCGCCGCGCTGCGCCGTGTCCTGGAGCCGGACCGCCCGGCCCGGGCCCCGGCCCGTCTGCTGGTCACCGAGGGCCCCGGGTACGCGCTGCGGGCAGCACCGGATGCCGTGGATGCCTGGCGGTTCGAGGCGGCCGTCGGTGCCGCCGCGAAGCTGCCGCCCACGCGGGCACTGGAACAACTGCAGGCCGCGCTGGACATGTGGCGTGGCCCGGCCTACGCGGAGTTCGTCCAGGAGAACTGGGCACGCGGGGAGCGCTCCCGCCTGACCGAGCTGCGGCTGCAAGCAGTGGAGCAGCAGGCGCATGCCCGGCTGGCTCTGGGGCTGGCCGTCGAGGCGGTACCCGACTTGGATGCCCACCTGGCCGAGCATCCCTGGCGTGAGGAGGGCTGGCGGCTGCTGGCCCTGGCGCTCTACCGCACGGGCCGACAGGCGGACGCACTCGCGGTGCTGCGCCGGGCCCGCACCATACTGGCCGACGAGCTGGGCCTGGACCCCGGCCCGGAGCTGCGCCGACTGGAGACGGACATCCTCACCCAGGACCCGCGCCTCGACCTGCCGGACGAACCGACGACGGCGGCGGCCCGGCTGTGGACACGGGCGGCCGCGGCCTACGACCGCACGGTCGCCGGGGGCCCGCGGGCCCGGCTGGATGCGACGGTCGGACTGATCCGCAATCTCGCAGTCACCGGAGGCAGCGGGCTGCAGGCGGCCCAGGAACACCGCCTGGCTGCCATCACCGCGGCGGAAGAGCTCGACGACCCGGAGCTGACCGCCCGCGTGATCGGTGCCTACGACGTCCCGGCGATCTGGACCCGCAACGACGACCCGCAGCAGGCGCAGCAGATCGTCGCGGCCGCCGAGCGCACCCTGGCCGCCCTGCCAAGCGGCGACCCACACGAGGCGGCGCGCTGCCGCCTGCTGGCCACGGTCGCACTGGAGATGCGCGGCACCCGCTCCGCACGCGGCCCGCAGGCCGCACGCGAGGCGGAGGAGATCGCCCGGCGCCTGGACGATCCCACGCTGCTGGCGTTCGCCCTCAACGGGGCGTTCATGCAGTCCTGCACCCGGGCCGGGCTCGCGCCGAGACGGGATGCGATCGGCGCGGAGCTGGTCGCGCTGGCCGTCCGGCACGGCCTGGTGACGTTCGAAGTACTCGGCCACCTGATCCAGGTGCAGGCGCGCAGCGCGCTCGGCGACCTCCCGGCGGCCGACGAGCACGCCGCCGCCGCGGACCATCTGGCCGAGCGCCACGAACGGCCGCTGGCGAGCGTCTTCACCCAGTGGTACCGCGCGCTGCGGCTGGCTGCCTCCGGGCAGATCGCGCAGGCGGAGGCCGCATACCGGGCCGCTGCCGCACGGCTGGACGGCGCCGGCATGCCCGGCGTCGAACACGGCCTGCTGCCCCTCGCGCAGCTGTGCCTGCGCCTGGCCGATGGCAGTACGTCGGCAGCGGCTGTAGCCGAACAGGTCGATGTGGATGCGGACTGGGGCCCGTACCGCCCCTGGGCCGAGGCCTTCGTCCCACTGCGCACCGGCCGCCGCGCCGAAGCCCGGAGGATGCTGAGCGCCTTGCCGGAGCCGCCCGCGGACCTGATGTACGAGGCACTGTGCTGCCTGGAGACAGCAGTCGCACTGGAACTCGGCGACCGGGTCGCGCTGGAGCGACTCCACACCCGCCTGCTGCCGGCCGCGGGCGAACTCGCAGGTGCGGGCAGCGGCCTGGTCACGCTCGGTCCTGTGGACGGGTGGCTCACCGCCATCACCGATGCGCTTGAGTGAGCACCGCCCTGCTCGTCGAGGCGGTGCGGGCCGCGGCGTCCGGGGAGGCGCTGATCAGTCCGGAACAAGATCGAGGCGCGCAAGCGAGTGGAGATCGCAGCCTGGGCGTGGGAGTCAGGCCTGATGAACAGCTGATCCGCGACGCGGGACGCAGGCCGGTACCCGCCTGCGGCGCGTACTGGGCGTCCTGGTGCTCGCCCGGCGACGAACGCAAGCCGTCCCTGGACGTCGTCGTGAGCGCACCGTTCCCGGCGTTCGATCCGAGGGGCCGAGGGCGTTTGTGAGTGGCGCCCCTGGTGCGCCACACCCGCCCGGCAGTGCACCGACGGCGGACACGGTTGACACTTTCTATTCTCTCAGTGAATAGTGGCTGGCGTGTCCACGCCCCATGTCCTCCTCGGTCTGCTCACCCCGCGCGCCATGCACGGGTACGAGTTGAAGCACGCCCACGACACGCACCTGCCGGGTGCCAAGCCGCTTCCCTTCGGGCAGGTGTACGCGACCCTCAAGCGCCTGGACCGCGACGGCCTGGCCGCCGAGGCCGGGCACGACCGTGTGGGAGGCCCTGACCGCACGGTGTACGAGGTCACCGACCGCGGGCGGGAAGCGCTGGCCGCATGGATCTCGCGGATCGAACCGCCGGCGCCCCACCTGTCGAACGAGCTGCTGGCCAAGGTCGTGATCACCTTGCTGGTGGCGGACGAGGCGACCGCTCGCCGCCATCTCGCCGCGCAGCGGGCCGCCCACCTCGCACGGATGCGTGCACTCACAGCGGCGAAATCCTCCGGAACGCTGCCCATCGCCCACGTTCTGGCCGCCGACTTGGCGATCGCTCACCTTGACGCGGATCTGCGGTGGATGCAGACCGCCGTGGACCGCGTCACCGACCTGCACCAGGAGGTGCACCAGTGATCATCGAAGCCCGTGACGTGGTGAAGGCCTACGGGCCGACACAGGCTCTGCGCGGCATCTCGGTCGGCATGGAGGAGGGCGAGATCGTCGCCGTCACCGGGCCGAGCGGATGCGGCAAGTCGACGCTGTTACACATCCTCGCGGGCATCCTGAGCCAGGACGCCGGCGCCGTCCGGTACCAGGGCAGGCGTGTCGACGAGTGGAGCGAGTCCCAGCGCTCGGCCATGCGGCGTACGGACTTCGGGGTGCTGTTCCAGTTCGGACAGCTCGTCATGGAGCTGTCCGCGGCGGAGAACGTGGCGTTGCCGCTGCTGCTCGGCGGTGTCCGCCGGCGCCGGGCGGCGGCGACGGCACTCGAGTGGCTCGACCGGCTCGGGGTGGCCGAACTGGCGGAGAGGCTGCCCGGTGAGATGTCCGGCGGGCAACAGCAGCGGGTGGCGCTCGCCCGGGCTCTGGTCACCGAGCCGAAAATCCTGTTCGCCGACGAGCCGACCGGTGCACTCGACACCCTCGCGAGCGAGGCCGTCCTGCAGCACATGGTCCACGCCGCCCAAACCCAGCGCACCACCGTCGTGCTCGTCACACACGACGCCACGGTCGCCGCGTACGCGGACCGGGAGATCCGGCTGCGCGACGGAGCCGTCGAAGCCGACGACTTCGCTCTGCTCGGTGCGGGCACAGCGCTTTCCGCCGGAACCGTGGAGACCTCCCGGTGAGCCCGCTCACCACGCTCCGGCTCGCTCTGGCCGGCGGCCGGGCGGACAGGACCCGCATCGTACTGACGGCGCTCGGCGCCGCGCTCGGCACACTCACCCTGCTCGCCGCGGCAACTGTCCTCGCCGTGACCGAAACGCACGCGGCCACGTACACCAACGACCTGCTCAACGACGAAGGGCTGCGCCCCGGTGTCGCGTTCGCGATGCTGCTGCTGACCATTCCGGTCCTGGCGTTCGTCGCGCAGTGCAGCCGGCTCGGCGCCCCCGGCAGGGAGCGCCGGCTCGCGGCGATGCGGATGGCGGGAGCGACACCGCGCCAGGTGGTCCGGATCGCGGCGGCCGAGACGGCCCTCGCGTGCGCCTTCGGTGTCGCGACGGGCTACTGCGTGTACTTCCTCGGCCGTGTGCTGCTCGACGCACCCGGTGCCGACGGGCGCCGGCCCCTGCCGACGGACGTCCTGCCCGGACCCGCATCGATGACCGGCATCGCCGCGGGTGTGCCGCTGTTCGTCACACTGCTGGCGGTGCTCACCCTGCGCCGCGTGACGCTCACCCCGCTCGGCGTGGTCCGCGGCATCTCGCGCGGCCGCCCGAGCAGGACGCCGGGCGTGCTCGTCCTCGCGGGTCTCGGAGCGTGCGCGCTCGTCGAACCGGTCCACCGGTACTTCACCGACCATCCGCGGAACGACGACGTGCCCCTGCTGGTCATCGGAGGACTGATCGCGGTCGGTGTCCTCACCGTCAGCGTCGGCGTCGTGTCGGGGACCGGCTGGATCGCGTACACCGTCGGCCGGGTGCTGCACCGTTTCGCCCGTCGTCCCGCCGCGCTCCTGGCCGGCAGGCGGCTGATGGCCGACCCGTGGTCCGGCAGCCGCACCTTCTCCGCGATGCTGGTCGCGCTCATCGCCGGGTCCGCAGCCGCCGGGCTCTCCGCGCTGACCGTGGCGACGGTCGCGGCCCAGGAGGAGAACACGCGGCGGTTCGCACGGCTCCTCGGTGAACCGTACGACCCGTCCGGCACGGGCTTCTACGAGCGCGCCTACGCATTGGTGGGACACGCCGTTCTGGTGGCGATGGCGATCGCCGCCATGGGCCTGCTGGTGGCGCTCGTCGACGGTGTCGCGGCCAGAAGGCGCACACTCACCTCCCTCGTCGCCGCCGGCACCCCGCGGGGCATCCTTGCCCGCGCGCTCGGCTGGCAGGTCCTCACGCCCGTCGTTCCCGCGGTCGCCCTGTCGGTGACCGTGGGCGCGCTGCTGCCGCGCCTCGCCGTACCGGACGCCCGCGAAGCGGCGCGGATGGAGGTGCACCGCTGTACACCGTTGCCGGGCGATCCGGCCGACGCCTGTCAGGACCCCGCCTACGAGCAGGCACACACCGTGCTGCTCACGGCGGAGAAGGTGCCGGTCACCGTATACGTCCCCTGGGACCGGCTCGCCCTGCTCGCCGGCGGAGCCGTCGCCGCGACCGTCGCGATCACCCTCGTCGGTCTGCTCTTCCTCCGCTTGAACACGCGGGCCACGGAGTTGCGCGTGCAGTGAGCCGAGTCGCGCATGCGGGGAAACGGGCCACGGGGCTGTGCATGCCGAGCTTGGCGAGGATGTGGGAGATGTGCGTCTGCGCGGTGCGCCAGGGCGTCCCAGCCGTTCGCGGGCGGCGCTCCCGGACGAGGAGACCGCCGAGAGGCGAGAGGGCCAGGTGCTGGTCCCCGTCCTGCTCGGCGGAGAGCGCTCGCGCGAACAGCAGTAAGTCGGTGTTCTCCGGTCGGCGACCGGCACCGGTGGCTCACGCAGTCCGGCCCGCGGGTGCGCGTCGGCCGTGGCACCGACTCCGATGCGGACAACGTCGTCCACCGGCAGAACCACAACTTCACGTGGCACAAGGAAAGGATGCGGACCAAGCAGGCGGGCGCAGGTGGAACGGCGAACGAGCGTGCCGTTCCACCGTCACCGGGACGGATCCGGTGCCGTTGCGCCATCAGTGCTGCGCGGCGGTTTCGCAGCGCCCTGCCCTCTGGCAGAGCGGCAGCCCATCGGTGCGGGCCTACCCGTCGTGCAGCGGTGTGGCCGCGCCGGTCGCACCCATGGCCCTGCGCCGCACGAGCGGGGCGGCGCCTTCAGCCCAGCAGTGAGGGGCCGTCGACCGTGCGGGTGGTGCCGTCGGCCAGGGTGAGGGTCAGGGTGCCGGTGAGCAGGCCGTCGGGGTTGCCGTCGGGCCACCAGGCGGTCCAGCGACCGTCCTGCACGGTGGCCTGCACCGTCTGGCCGGAGTCACGCACGGTCACCTCCCTCACGTCCGCCCCGGCCGACCCGAGCGCGTAGTTGAACTGGCCGGAGTCGCTGCCACGGGCGCCGAGAGTGTCCAGGGTGACGGCGTCGGCGGCGGTGCCGGCCGCCACCGTGTCGATCGCCATCGACACGCCCGACCCGTCCGAACCGGCCAGGCAGTACGTCGTCTCACCGGCGCGCGTGACGACCATGGAAGCGACCGTTCCGCGGATGTCCGCGTTGGAGATCTTGGCCGGCGCGCTGTCGTCCTGGCCTCCCTTCGAGGCGTCCAGGCACCATTTCTCGGCGGCGCCGCCGTTGCGTGAGGAGCTGTCCAGGCCCGCCGGGGTGGCGGTCCAGCTAGCCAGCTGCGCCGAGGACAGCGGCCCGGAGCTCTGCGAGCCGGGCAGGATGCCGGTGGCCGCCAGCACCGCCGCCGCCGCGGCCAGTCCCCCGGCCGTCATGAACGCCACGCGCCGCACCAGCGGACGACGGAAGGGCGTACCGGCCGCCCGCACCGGCTGCCCGGTGTCCTCCAGCACGGTGCGCAGAAGCTGCTGCTTGCGGTCGAGTTCGGCCGCGGACAGCTCGGTGCGCGGCGCGGCGTCCAGGTCGGCCAGGCGGGAGAGAAGGTCGTTGTTCACCAGGGTCTCCTATCGGGGGGGTCAGTGGATGGCAGCGACGGCGGGCGCACTGGCGCCGTTGGGGGTGAGGTGTTTGGCCAGGCGGCGTTTGGCGCGGGTCAGCCGCATGGCGTAGGCGGCGCGGGTGCAGCCCAGGACCTGCGCCGCCTCCCGGGCTGTCAGCTGCTCCCACACGTGCAGGGCGAGGACTTCCTGGTCATCCGTGGCCAGGGCCTGCCAGGCAGCGCCGAGTTCGAGCCGCTGGTCCACCCGCGCCGTGGCATCGTCGGTGGCCTCCCGCAGGCCGGAGGCGGTGGTCTGCTGAATGTGCACCACCAGCGCGGACTGCCGACGCATGCCGCGCTGGTGGTTCAGCATCGCGTTGCGGGCCGTGCGAAACAGCCACGGCCGCGGGTTGTCCGGCAGCTCACGCCTGCGGCGCCAGGCCGCCAGGAACGTCTCGCCGACGATGTCGTCGACGTTCATCGGATGCGCCCGTCGGCGCACGAACCGCACAACGTCGTCGTAGTGAGCCCGGTACACGTCCGTGAACTCGGCTTCGGAATCAATGGGCATGGCTTCCTTCCGTAGCGTCTGCCCCTACATGTCCACGACCAGCACAGGTGCAACAGGCAGACCAGAAAGAAGTCGTTCGATGTCGATGCCCACAGGAACGCCTGCCAGCAGCGGTCGGCGTCCCTCATGCCGGCGCCGGTGCCCGACACGGCAGCGTCGTGTCCCCCGGCTTGGTCAGGCTGTGAGAACAGGCCTGCCCTCAGTCGAGGACATGCCGCAAACAGGACTCCGGATCAGCGCGACAACGAGTGAGTGGCGCGGATGACGAGTAATTGTCAAAATCTGTCGATCAGTTGAGGTGGCTCAGGCGGCGCTGGGTTCGGGGCGCTCGAACGAGCCGGCCGCGTTCGAAGCGGGCTTTGGCGCGGGGAGGGCGACAAGGTGGGGTGCGTTCACGGCCCGCCCCGGCGCGGGCCGCGGCTGCCCGCCGGCAGCTACTCGCCCGCCGGCATCTCGATGGTGAACACCGTCCGCACGCCCGGCGTGCTCTCGGCACCGACCGTCCCGCCGTGGGCCTCTGTCAGCTTGCGGACGATGGACAGTCCGAGACCGCTGCCGCCCGTCCGGCGGCTGCGGGACTTCTCCGCACGCCAGAACCGGTCGAAGACCCTGGGGAGGTCGTCCGGCGCGATACCAGTGCCGGTGTCGGTGACCTGAAGGGTGACGGTGTCACCGCCGCGGCGGGCCGCGAGCGTGACGAGGCCTCCGGCAGGAGTGTGCTGGACGGCGTTGGCCACCAGGTTGCCGACGGCCTGACGCAGGCGTACCGGGTCGGCGGTGAGTTCGACGTCCGGGGCGGCGTGCACCTGGAGCGTCACCCCTGATGCGGCCGCCTGCGCCTGGTGGGCGGCCGCCACCTGGGAAAGTACGTCCGCCACGCGCAGCGGCTCGGGATGGATCCGCAGTTCGCCCGCGTCGGCGGCGGCGAGGACCTGCAGGTCGTCGACGATGCGCTGCAGGAGCACCGCTTCTTCGAGGAGGGAGCGTACGAACCCGGGGTCCGGGGAGACGATCCCGTCGTCCGCGATCTCCAGCCAGCCCCGCATGGTGGTCAGCGGTGTGCGCAGTTCGTGCGCTATGTCGCTCACCATGGCCTTGCGCTGCGCCTCGATACGGGACCGGCGCTCGGACAGGTCGTTGAAGGCGGCCGCCAGGTAACCGGTCTCGTCGCGGGTGGTGACCGGTACGGTGACGTACTCCTCGCCCGAGCGCTGCGCCGCGTCCGTGAGCGCCCGCAAAGGTCGTACCAGCCGGATCGCGACGGCCGCCGTCACCGCGACCGTCAGCGCGAGGACGGCGCCCGTCACACCGACGAGACGGATCGTGTTTCTCTTCGACAGGTCGAACCGGGGAGCGGTGTCTCCGTCCGCGGAGGCGAGGTAGAGCAGCGCGGGCGGCGCGACATACGGGTCGAGCTGCGTTCTGCGGCTGTCGTCGACGCATTCGTCCACGGCCTTTTTGGACTTCTGGTCCGTTATCTCCTTGCTCACCCAAGTGAGGTCGGGCTGGATCTGGAATATCCCGGTCACCGGGGGTTCCTGCGCGGCGAGGCACTGTTCTACCAACGTGTCGAGCCGCTTCAGGGCCCGCTGTTCCGTCGTAGTGGGTTCGCTCAGCTCGCCGTAGTCGCATTCGGCCATGTCCAGCGGGCCGTCGTCCCCCGGAGACTCCAACGAGGGCCGCCCGCTGGGGGATTCGGCCACGCGGACGTCTACACGGAAGTCGCGCAGGCAGAGCGCCATCTTCTTCGCGACCTCGTGCAGCGCGGAGCGTTCCTCGGCCGGAAGCCGGTAGGGCCCCACCGCACGCGGGTCGATGCGGTAGCCCTCCACCCGTCCGGCGCCCGAAGCGGACTCCGCACGTAGCGGATCGATGGCGGCGGAGGCACGCCGGGGGAGTGCAGCCGCCTCCGCAGCGGTGTCGGCGATCACCCGGTGGGTTTCGGTGGTCAATGCGATGCGCTGACCCGTCCCGCGGGCCAGCCGATCGAGGACCGGTCCCACACCGCTCCAGTCGGCGTGGGTGGCGGCGTATCCCGTGAGTTCGTCCCGGATGGCCGCGTCGTCCGCCAGTACCTGGCCCTGTTCCTGCTCGATCGCGCGGGTGGTGATGCGCACCGCGAGCCACGCGGTGGCCGCGATCGAGCACATCGCGATCAGCACCGAGGTGGCCAGGAGCCGCGCGAGGAGGCTGTGGCGCAGTGGGATCCTGCTCGCCACGCTACCCGCCGATCAGCTTGTACCCGACGCCGAAGACCGTCACCAGCCGGGCCGGTGACCGCGGATCCGCCTCGATCTTCTTGCGCAGGTTCATGATGTGCATGTCGATGACCCGCTCGGTCTGCATCCGCTGGTCGCCGAAGCAGCGCTGGAGCTGACGGCGTGTGAAGACCCGCCCGGGCGATGCCGCCATGGCGCTGAGGATCCCGAACTCGCCGGGTGTGCAGGACACTCGCCGCCCGTCGCACAGCACCTCGCGCCGGTCCGGGTGCACCACGAGCGTGCCCACCCTCAGCTCTCCGTCGTCGTCGGGTTCCCGGCGGCTGCGCCGCAGCATCGCCCGGACGCGGGCCGTCAGCTCGCGCGGGCTGTAGGGCTTGGTCATGTAGTCGTCCGCACCCAGGTCCAGGCCGGTCAGGATGTCCTCCTCCGAGGTGCGCGCCGTGAGCATGAGCACGAGCGCGTCGCCTTCCGCGCGCAGGACGCGGCACACCTCGAAGCCGTCGATGTCCGGCAGCATCACGTCGAGGACGATCAGGTCCGGGGGCCACCGCCGCGCCTGTTCGAGGGCGGCCGGCCCGCCATGCACGACGCAGACGACGTGTCCCTCCGGGACCAGGGACAGGCGGATCACCTCGGCCTGCTTCACGTCGTCCTCAACGACCAGGATGTGTGCGCTCATCGGCCCGATGCTAAGTCCGGTTCGCCATGGCATGGGCACGGCCGAGAGGAACCTCGCACGCTGACCACTTCTTGATATCCGTACGCCAGGCTCTGCCGTACGGCCTTGTCGCGGCGGGGGAAACGGCCCGCGGAAGGTCTGCCGGATGCCGTGCTCCGCGCGCACCCCGAACGCCGTCGCCCGACAGTCCGGAACGAGCCATGTGCACGAGAAGAGTCTGCGAAGCATGAGTGACAACCGCAGGGGGACGGACAGTGCCCACGTCAGCCCCGAGGAGACGATGCGCTTGGCCGCCGTGCGGCCGTCGGGTGACGAGGAGCCGTATACCGGGAGGTCCGGGGACGGTGCGGTGACCGAGTCGCCGGCCGACCCGGCTCCGGCGCCCAGGGGCAGGTCCGCACGGCGCCGACGAACGGCGGTCGGCGTCGCGGTGGTCCTCCTCGCGACGGGCGGCGCCGCGACGGGCACGGTCCTGTGGCCCGACGGCGGTGCCGAACGCGCCGCGGCGGAGCCCCAGCAGGTCGAGCTCGCCACGGTGAGCCGCACCACCGTCTCCGAGAGCCTCTCGCTGCCCGGCAACCTGGGGTACGGCGCCCAGCGCACGCTGCACCCGTACGGCGGCGGACGGGTCACCTGGCTACCGGAGGCGGGAGCGACGATCAAACGGGGGCAGACGATCTGGCGCGTCGACGACCGCCCGGTCGTCCTGCTCTACGGTGACACGCCGGTGTTCCGCCCCCTGGACAGGGTCGGTCTGGTGGGCCGGGACGTGCGCGTCGTCGCGGACCATCTCAGGAGCCTCGGCTACGACATCGGCGCGCAGCCCGCCGAGGGCACCTGGGTGCGCGGCACCGCGGCCGCGTCGTCGAGCGGTCCCTCCGCCGGGGCGGCGGACGCGGCGGCCACGGCACAGCCCGGCACAGGGCCCAGTCCTTCGGCGTCGGACGGCGGAGCCGGGACGTCGGACGGCGGATCCGGGACGCAGGCCGAGGACGGTCGGGCGAAGCCCTCCCCCACGCTCACCAAGGTGCGCAAGGGCGACGCCGTGCTCACTGAGAGCCTCATCGCCGCCATCGGGCGATGGCAGCGCAGCCAGGACATGGACCCCTCGGGAGTGATCCAGCCGGGAGACGTCTTCGTCACGTCCGGAGCCGTACGCGTCGGCAAGGTGCTGGCGCAGGTCGGCGACGACACGAGCACCGGTCTGATCTCCGTCACCTCCACCGGCAAACAGGTCACCTTGGCCGTCGACGCCTCGGAGGCCGGCTCGGTACGCGAGGACACCCGCGTCCGCGTGACGCTCCCCGACCAGAGGCAGGTGAACGGCACCGTCACGTCCGTCGGGACCGTCGTGCAGGACGACGAAGCGGAAAACTCAGGACAGAGCGCTACCGCGGGGCGCGTCACCGTCACCGTCCGCCTCGACAGCGACGAGGAGGCACGACGACTCGACTCGGCTCCCGTCCAGGTGGAGTTCGCCGGCCGGACGAAGCGCGACGTGCTGGCGGTGCCCGTGGGAGCCCTGCTCGCCCTGAGCGAAGGGGGCTACGCGCTGCGGACCGAGGACGGCCGACTGGTCGCCGTCGAAACCGGGATGTTCGCCAGGGGCATGGTCGAGGTCACCGGCTCCGGCCTGCGCGAGGGACTGCGTGTGGAGACCGCCTCATGAACGCCGTCATCGCCGTACGCGACGCGGTCATGGCCTACGCCGGCGGCGTCCGCGCCCTCGACGGAGTCTCCCTCAGCGTGCGGGACGGGGAGATCCTCGCGATCGTCGGGCCCTCCGGCTCCGGCAAGTCGACCCTGCTGAACATCATGGGCACCCTGGACCGGCCCACCTCCGGCACCGTCGAACTCGACGGCAACGACATCTCACGGCTGTCCGACCGCCAGGTGTCGGCCCTGCGGGGACGGCGCCTGGGGTTCGTCTTCCAGCAGTTCCACCTCACCGACGGACTCACCGCCGCCGAGAACGTCGCGACCGGCCTGCTGTACGCGGGCGTGCCCCGACGGCGCCGCCCAGCCCTGGCACGGGAAGCCCTCGCACGGGTCGGGCTCGCCCACCGCACCGACCACAGACCCGGCCAGCTGTCCGGCGGTGAACGCCAGCGTGTCGCCATCGCCCGGGCGCTCGTCAACCGGCCCGCGCTGGTCCTCGCCGACGAGCCGACCGGCGCCCTGGACACGGCCAACGGCGCCGCGGTCCTCAACCTGTTCCTGCAGCTGAACGCGGAGGGCACCACCATCGCGCTCATCACCCACGACCGCGGCATCGCCGCGCAGATGCCCCGCCGCGTCGAGATCCTCGACGGCCGCATCGTCACCGACACGCACACCGGACACAGCGCATGACCGATCTGAAGCCGCCCGCCGAGTCACCCGCCGCCGAGTCACGCGCGCTTCAGGGAGCGGCCACCGCCGCGCCCGGACGGCGCAGGGCCGCGCCTGCCGTCCCGGTCCGCCTGACGCCGCTCGACCTGCTCGGGCTCGGCCTGCTGGGCATCCGCACCAGGAAGCAGCGGGCGGCGCTGTCCGCCCTGGGAATCTCCATCGGCATCGCCACGATGATCATCGTGACGGCCATCCCGGCGTCCAGCCAGAAGGCGCTGATGCAGCAGCTGTCCGCGCTGGGAACCAATCTGCTGCGCGCCCAGCCCATGTCCAACCAGGGCAGCGACAAGCCCGTCTCCCTGCCGGCGGAATCGGTGGACATGGTCGAGCGTGTCGGCCCGGTCATCAGGGCCAGCGCCGTCGCCAACACCCATGCCACCGTGCACCGTTCGGACCGCGCGGACCCCGCGGACTACACCGGCCTGAGCGTGCTGGCGGCCCGCCGCGACCTGCTGCGGACCGTCGGCGGCACGGTGGTCTCCGGCCGGTTCCTGACCGAGGACAACGACCGGTTCCCGACCGTGGTCCTCGGCGCCGTGGCGGCCAAGCGCCTCGGCTTCGGCGCCCTGCACGCCGGTGAGCCCGCCCCGCAGATACGCATCGCCGACCGCTGGTTCACCGTCATCGGCATCCTCGGCCCCGTCCCGCTGGCCGACGACCTCGACCGGGCCGTCCTCGTCGGCTGGGACGCCGCCGTCAACGAGCTGGACTTCGACGGCCGCCCGACCGTGGTGTACACGAGGGCCGAGGAATCAGCGGTCGAAAGCGTCCGCGCCGTGCTGCCGGCCACCATCGACCCACAGACGCCCGGACTCGTACAGGTCAGCCGACCCTCCGACGCCCTGGCCGCCAAGCGGGCGACCGAGTCCACGTTCTCCGCCCTGTTCCTGGGCCTGGCCGGCATCGCCCTCCTGGTCGGCGGCATCGGCGTGGCAAACACCATGGTCATCTCGGTGCTCGAACGCCGTCGCGAGATCGGCCTGCGGCGGGCCCTGGGCGCCAGCCGGGGTCAGGTACGCGGCCAGTTCCTGACCGAGTCGGTCGTCCTGTCCGGGCTCGGCGGCGCCGCCGGGGTCCTGCTCGGCTGTGCCGCCGCCATCGGCTACGCGTCCCTGCGCGACTGGCCGCCCGTCATCCCCGCCACCGCGATCGGCGCCGGTCTGGGCGGCGCCGTCCTCATCGGCGTCGTCGCCGGCGTCTATCCCGCCGTACGAGCCTCCCGTCTGACACCCACCGAGGCGCTGGCCTCGACCTGAACCCGACCACGTACGCACACTCACGAACAGGTGCACTCCATGCACAGGATCAAAGGAAACCGTCTGCTTGCGGCACGTCGTGCCGTGGCGCCCTTCGCCGTGGTGACCGCCGTCGCCCTGGGCCTCACCGGTTGCGGTGGCTCCGGTGGGCCCGGTGACTCGGGCGGCTCCGGCAAGAAGGACGAGGTGGCGTCCCTGGAGGAGAGCGCCAAGAAGCCGTCCGCGTCGGCTTCGTCCGCCGATGCGGACGAGGGGCGGCCACGCCTTCGTGTGGACAGCACGGAGGACGAGGTGCGCGCCCTGTACAACGCGTACTACTCCTGTCTCAAGCAGCACGGCGGAAAGGTGGAGCAGGTCACCGGATCCAAGTCGGGAGGTGAGTATGTGCTGACCGGCCCCGAGGACGAGCAGCAGCCGGCGGAGGCGGTGAAGGCCTGCGAGAACAAGAATCCCCTGCCCGCGCCGGAGACCGACCCCCAGCAGAACCCGGACTATGCCGAAGACTTCCGCGCCTGGGTCACGTGCATCAACGACCGGGGACTGCCGGTCAAGACACTGCCCGACGGCAGCGGCTGGAACTATGACAGCAGCGTGTCGGAGGAGGAGAAGGGATCGGCGCGGGCCCAGAAGATCATCCGGGACTGCGAGATCGAGGCGTTCAAGTAGGAAGCATCATCTGTAGCCTCCGCGACTCCGTGGCCGGCCTGACTCGCTCGGCGAGCCGGGACGGCCGCCGTCGTGTGTCCCCTCGCACCTCCCCGCACTCCGCATCTCGCCTCTCGTCGGCTGGCTGTTCCGCAGGACGCACCGAAAGGCGTTCCAGTACGTCGTCGTGGTGCGCCCCGCAGCGGAAAGCTGGCCGCTGTCCGTCCGCTTCGCGCTCGCCCCGGAAGCCCGCTGGTGGACGACGGCCGAGAGCTGCGGTCAGCCCGAGCGCTGGTCGAACCCGCTGAACTGCTCGACTTCATGGACGGCTACTGGGATGGGTGGCTGCCGGACGGAGAGATCTCGCTCGAATAGGGGCCCGACACCGACGTTGGGCCCGGGGGCCGGAAACCGGCGGTGCCCAGCATCTTGTACGCCCGTACCCCCAGCAGGAGAACAAGCGGTGACCGTGCATGCCATCGAGATCACCTTGACCTGCTCCGTTGAAGCCGCCCGGGTTGCCCTGGGCACTAATCCTCCTCGGAGCAGTCTCTGCGGCATTGATCCCTCCGTTCCCATACCGCTCAGGTGGCCCGTTCCTATACTTGTGGCGTGGACCAGGAGCTGGAGCGAGCCGCGCTCGTCGCGCTGTTGCGGCGCGGGGATCGCTCCTGGCCCGACCTGACCGACCAGGTCGAGACCGTCGGCAGTGCGCGTGATGTCCTGGAGGGCGCGCCCGTTTCTCGTTTCCGTGATCGTTGTGAGGCATCGCACAGCCGGGCCGGCCACACAACGGACCCCGGCGCGTGAGCTATCCCACGGGGCTGGGCCTGTCTTCGTTGCGGGTGAGCTGACGCGCCGTCCGCTCGGGACGGTGGGCATGCACCCGGGGCCTGGTCTGCTCGGGCAGCTTCGCGGGACGTGATCCGCGGCGGTGCTGCTTCACCAGACGGGGCGCAAGGGCGGGATCTGGTCGTCGGCCAACGTGCGGATGATGGCCGCGAGTTCGGCTCGCGGGACCTCTCGGCCGACTTCGTGGAGCTGCTTGGTCAGCTGCGCCTCCAGCTCATGCAGGATCCGTCCGGCAACGGCGAGATGCTCCAGTGCCTTCTCGGTCAGCACGACGAGCTTGCGCCGGCCGCCGGCGGGGTGCGGTCGGCGCTCGACGTAGCCCCGCTTCTCCAGGTCGTCGATGATCTGGCCGGCCGCCTGCTTGGTGACCCCCAGTTGCTCGGCCAGCTCGCTGCTCGTCGCGCCCGAACCGTGCAGTACCTGGAAGACCAGGCCGTGCATCGGACGCAGGTCGTCATAGCCCGCTGCGTCGAGGCGGCTCACGAACTCGGAGAGGACCAGCTGGAAGGCCATCCCGAGCAGGAACGTGAGCTCGGTGCGCTCGAGGGGGTCATGGGTCTCCACCAGTTCATCTTGACACACGAATATAAAGTCGCTTTACTCGCTGCGAGTAAAGGAACTTTACACAGGAGAGCCCATGAACGTGGTCAGCGAGAGCGAGCAGCGGACGACCAAGACGCCCGCCGGTTCGATGTACGGCCTGGCAGCCCCCAGTCAGGGCAGTGCCGAGGTCAGCACTTGGCGGGTGGAGCTCCCCGCGGACTCCTCCACCCCGGTGCACATCATCGACCGTGAGCAGGTGTGGATGCCCCTGTCGGGCGCGTTCGAGGTCGAGGTCGAGGGCAGGATCGAGCAGGCCAAGGCCGGTCAGGCCGTCATCGTGCCGGCCGGCGCGGTACGGCGGCTGAAGGCCGTGGGCGGCCCGGCCGAGGCTCTGGTCGCCATGGCCGTCGGCGGCAAGGCGATGATGCCGGGCAGCGACGACAAGATCCCGCTTCCGTGGGCCGAGTGACCCTCTCCCGGTGAGCAGCCCGACCTCCCGGTGAGCAGCCCGACCACCAACCCCGGATGGTTCTGGTCGGGCTGTTCGCCTCTCCGGGCCCCGCAGTGCCGCCCGGGTGCGGCCGCTCGGCTCCGAAGGCATCGGACATCAACGGCAATCCGACCAACCCGATTGAGGACAGTATGAATCCCGAAGTGAGCAGCGGGCGCCGCCGGGCGATTCTGGCTCTGCTCGCCATCACCGTACTGATCGTGGTCATGGACCTGACGATCATCAACGTGGCGCTCAACCCGATCCAGCAGAGCCTGGACGCGACCAACGCCGAGCTCCAGTGGTCCCTCGACTCGTACCTGATCACTTTCGCGGCCTTCCTCTTCACCGGTGGCGTGTGCGCGGACCGGTTCGGCCGGAAGAAGACCCTGATAGCCGGCTTGGTGGTCTTCGGTGCCAGTTCGGTGCTCGGTGCGTACGCCGGCGACATCACGGAACTCATCGTGTGGCGCAGCGTCATGGGCGTGGGTGCCGCGGTTGTGCCGACCGTCACGCTGGCCATCATCATGAGCGTCTTCCCGCCCATGGAGCGGCCGAAGGCGATCGCGGCCTGGGCGGCGGCGGCCGGAGTCGCCTTCGCCGTGGGGCCGGTGCTCGGGGGGCTGCTGCTCGAACAGTTCTGGTGGGGGTCGATCTTCCTCATCAACGCCCCGCTGGTCGTCGTGGGCCTGGTGCTCCTGGTGTGGCTCGTCCCCGAGTCCAAGAACCCCGCACCCGCGAAGTTCGACCCCCTTGGCCTGCTGCTGTCCGTGCTCTCGATCGGCCTGCTGGTCTACGGCATCGTGACGGGCGGCGAGGACAACGACTGGCTGGCCGCCGAAACGCTGGGCTCGCTCGTCGGCGGTGTGGTGCTGCTCGCGCTGCTCGTCGTGATCGAGGGGCGGATGGCGGCGCCTTCGCTGGACGTCGGCCTGCTGCGCAACTCCCGGTTCTCCGCGGGTTCCGGCGCCATCGCGCTGTGCTTCTTCGCGCTCATCGGTGCCATCTTCATCACGCAGTTCTATTACCAGGCAGTGCTCGCCTTCTCCCCGATGGAGGCCGGTCTGCTCATGCTGCCCATGGGCATCGGCTCTGTCTTCATGTCGGCCCGCTGCCCCAAACTCATGATGCGGTTCGGCCCGCGCGCCGTGGTGGCCGGGGGTGCGGTCGTGATGGCGGTGTCCTTCGTCGTCACGAGCCAGTTCTCCGCGGACACGCCTACCTGGCTGCTGATCGTCGCGCAGCTGATCTTCGGTCTGGGCTGGGGCTGCATCATGGCGCCCGCCACCGCTTCCCTGATGTCCGTGGTGCCCCCGGTCAAAGCGGGCGCGGGGCAGGCCGTGTCGCAGACCGTCCGCCAGGTCGCCGGGGCGCTCGGCGTCGCCGTGATCGGCAGCATCCTCGGGGTGGTGTACCGCTCGGACATGGAGGAGGCCGTCGGTGTGCTCCCTCAGGCTCTGCGCGACGAGGCGGCCGGATCGATCGGTGGCACCCTGCGCGCGGTCGACGCCGCGAACCTGGGTGACCAGGCTCCCGCGCTGATCGACAAGGCCGTCGACACCTACTTGGCGGGCATGGAGATCACCATGCTCGTGGCCGCCGGTGTCGTGCTGCTCGCGGCCGCCGTGTCTCTGCGCTGGCTGCCGAAGACGGCGCCGAAGCCCCCTGTGCCGCCGGCGCCGAAGCCGGTGGCGGACGAGGCCGCCGGGGCGCCGGGAGCACGCGCCTGAGGGCTTCGTACGGTCCGAGCACGACCCCACCGGAGCTGCCCGCCGGAAGGTACACCGGCGGGCAGCTCCGCGTCTCGCATTTCTGCCAATTTGCAAGACGGAGTTGATACTTCCGAATCACCAGGCGTAGTGGGGCACAGGATTCAGGCCACGGCCTCATGGGACGAACGGGATGGAAACGGGCGGAGTTGAATGCTCCGAATATGTTTACATGACGAAGAGTAAAGGTGCTTGACTTGACGAGTTGCGGATCCGTAGTGTCAAGGCATCAAGCGGCTCGATTCAGCATCCGCAGGGCGGGTCTGAAGGTCGGGCTTTCCAAAGTCAGTTGACCGTTGAATGAATCGGCGGTCATTTTTCCTAATGTGGGCGCTCGGCGCCCGGCGTCGTTAGGACGGGGGTTCGTGGTGTCATTCGATGATGCCCGAAAGACGTCGGTCAGTGTTGATCCGGAAACGTTCGAAGGGGTCTCCTCATGGCTGCGTGCCGAGGTGGCCGCGCTGGTCGGCCGAGAGGCCGGTGAGATTTCCGAGGATGAGCTCTTCTCCAGCATCGGGATGGACTCGATGCGTGCCACCAGCCTCATGGCGGCGCTCTCGCGGGTGACCGGAAAGCGCTTGTCAGCTGCTCTTTTGTGGGCCCACCCGACGATCCGCGCACTCGCCGGCAGAGTGGTCGCCGGTGACGCCGCGGCGCAGGAGACCCATGCGCCGGACCGGAACGAGCCGCGTTCCCCCGATGAGCCCGTCGCGGTTGTCGGCATGGCATGCCGATTCCCCGGAGCGGACGGCATCGAGGCCCTCTGGAATCTGCTTGAATCAGGAACCGATGCGGTCGGGGACGCACCGGAAGGGCGGTGGAAACCCGGGCCGTCGGCCGATGGTGAGTCATTCGGGCCCGGTTGGACGGCCGTGAGGAGCGCCGGATTCCTGGACGGGCCGGTCGATGAATTCGATCCGCTCTTCTTCGGGATTTCCCCGAGAGAAGCCCAGGATATGGACCCGCAGCAACGGCTTTTCCTGGAAGTCGCCTGGGAGGCGATCGAGGACGCGGGTCTCACCGAGAGCGACCTGGCCGGGAGCGACACCGGTGTTTTCGCCGGAGCGATCTGGCACGACTACGCCGACCTCGCCTGCGGTGACACCGACGGCCTGTCCGCGCACTCCGCCACCGGCCGGGCGCTGAACATGATCGCCAACCGGCTGTCCTACGTGCTCGGGCTGCGCGGCCCCAGCCTGGTCCTGGACTCGGCCTGCTCGTCGTCCCTGCTGGCGCTCCACCTGGCCTGTCAGAGCATCCGGAGCGGCGAATCCTCCATGGCCGTCGCCGGCGGGGTCAATCTGCTGCTGAGCCCCGAGACCATGGAGTCCCTCAACCGGTTCGGAGGCCTGTCCCCCGACGGCCGCTGCAAGGCGTTCGACGCGCGGGCGGACGGGTTCGGCCGGGGCGAGGGCTGCGGAGTCGTCGTCCTCAAGCCGCTGTCGCGGGCGCTGGCGGACGGCGACCACATCTGGTGCACGATCCGCGGCACGGCCGCCAACAACGACGGCCTGAGCAACGGACTCACCGCCCCCAGTCCGGCAGCCCAGGAAGACGTGCTGCGTGCCGCCTACCGCAACGCCGGTGTCGCCCCCGACCAGGTGCACTACGTCGAGACGCACGGCACCGGGACCGCGCTCGGCGACCCCATCGAGGCCATGGCCCTCGGCGCGGTGCTGGGCCGGGACCGGCCCGAGGACCGGCCGCTGCGCATCGGATCGGTCAAGACCAACATGGGGCACCTGGAAGCGGCGGCGGGAATCGCCGGCCTCATCAAGACCGCCCTGGTCCTCACCCACCGGCGCGTGCCGCGGAACCTGCACTTCGACACCCCCAACCCGCACATCGCCTTCGACGAGATGCGGTTGACGGTGCCCACCGAGACCGAGCAGTGGCCCGAGGACGCCGGGCTGTACGCCGGGGTCAGCTCCTTCGGGTGGGGAGGCACCAACGTCCATGTGGTGGTCGAGGGCCACCGGGAGCCCGCCCCGCTGGCCCTGCCCGCCGTCGCGGCGCGCGGCATACCGGGCCGTCCCCGGATCGCCTTCGTCTGCTCGCCGTACGGGCAGCAGTGGGTCGGCATGGCGCGCAACCTCTACCGCACCGAGCCGGTCTTCCGGTCCGTTCTGCGGGAGTGCGACCGGGAACTCGCCCGCCACACGGGCTGGTCGCTGGTCGAGGAGCTGTTCCTCGACGAAACGCGGGCCCGCACCGGCGACGTCGGCGTCATGCAGCCGCTCGTCTTCGCGATCCAGGTGGGGCTCGCCGCATGGCTGGAGGCGGCCGGCGTGCGGCCGGGCGCGGTGGTCGGGCACAGCCTCGGGGAGATCGCCGCGTGCGTCATCGCCGGCGTGCTCGACCTGCCCGATGCCGTACGGCTGGTCCACCACTACAGCGACCAGCAGCGCAGGGTGGCCGGGCCCGATCGCGGGATGGCCGTGGTCGAACTGACCGCGGACGAGGTGGAGGAGCGCCTGGCCGGGCGGAACTCGTCGGTGTGCGTGGCGACCCGCAACGGGCCGCGCACCACGGCACTGGCCGGCAGCCGCGCGGAGCTGGCGGAGATCGTCGCCGCGCTCAAGGCGGAGGGCGTGCTGTGCGCCATGATCCGCGTCGATCTGCCGGCCCACAGCGCGGCGATCGACCCCATCGTGGCGGACCTGGAAAAGGCCCTGGAGGGCATCACCGGCAGGCCGGGCCGTATCCCCGTCGTGTCGTCGGTGACCGGGCGGCCGCTGGACTGGCGGGACGTGGGCCCCGCGTACTTCGTGCGGAACCTGCGAGAACAGGTGCGGCTCGCGGACGCCACCGCGCATCTGCTGCGCGAGAAGTTCGACGTGCTGCTGGAGATCAGCGCCAACCCGGTGCTCGCCTCGGCGCTCCAGCAGAGCGTCGACGACTTCGGCCGCACCGCGACCGTGATGACCAGCATGCGCCGCGGCGAGGACGACCGTACGGGGCTGACCGAGACCCTGGAGGCGCTCGCCCGGCTCGGTGCGAAGGTACGGCTGCCGGGCACGCGGGACGAGCCGATGGGCGAGCTGTTCGCACTGTCCGCCAAGTCGCCCGAGGCACTGCGTGAGCTGGCCGGGCGTACGGCCGACGGCCTCGTCGGGACGGGCCCGGAGGCCGGGGACCGTGCGGGGGGCCTGCCGGCCCTGGCGCAGGCGGCCCTGCCCCGGGCCCGCCATCCGTACCGGCTCGCGTTCCCGGCGCGCGACGAGGAGGAACTGGCCGAAGCGCTCTCGGCGTACGCCCGGGGCGAGGACCCCGCCGGGCTGTCCGTCTCCGGCCGGGCGGCGGAGAAGCGGCCCAAGGTGGCCTTCGTCTTTCCCGGTCAGGGCTCGCAGTGGGTCGGGATGGGCCGGGAACTGATACGCAGTGAACCGGTCTTCCGCGCGGCCGTCCGGCAGTGCGACGCGGCGGCCCGGACCTTCGTGGACTGGTCCATTGAAGCCGAACTGACCGCCGGTGACGCGGATCTGATGGTCGATCGCATCGATGTCGTCCAGCCCGTTCTCTTCGCCGTCGAGGTGGCCCTCGCCGCCCTGTGGCGGTCCTGGGGCGTGGAGCCCGACGCGGTGGTCGGGCACAGCATGGGCGAGGTCGCCGCCGCTCATGTCGCCGGGGTGCTGAGCCTGCACGACGCCGCGCGGATCATCTGTCTGCGCAGCCGTCTGCTGCGCCGCACCAGCGGGCAGGGCGCGATGCTCGCCGTCGAACTCACCATGGAGGAGGCGCGCGAGGCTCTCAGGGGCCGGGAGAGCGCCGTCTCCATCGCCGTGAACAACAGCCCGCGCTCCACCGTGCTCTCCGGGGACCGGGACGTGCTGGCCGAGGTCGCCCGGCAGTTGGAGGCGCAGGACGTCTTCTGCCGCTGGGTGAAGGTGGACGTCGCCTCGCACAGTCCGCAGATGGATCCGCTGCGGCCGGATCTGCTGGCGGCGCTGGACGGACTGGCGCCCCGCCGGGGGACCGTACCGGTGTACTCGACCGTCACGGGTGCCGTCGTGGGCGGCGAGGAGATGACCGACGCCTACTGGGTCGACAACCTGCGCGAGCCCGTCCTCTTCGGCGACCAGGTCGCCCGCCTGGTACGGGAGGGGACCCACGCGTTCGTCGAGATGAGCCCGCACCCCATCCTGCTGCCCGCCGTCGAGCAGGTCGCCGCCGCGTGCGGGGCCGACACCACCGTCCTGCCGTCGCTGCGCCGCAACGAGAGTGAACGGGAGACGCTGCTGGCGTCCCTGGGACGGCTGCACGTGCTCGGCGTCCCGGCGCGCCTGGACCGCGCCCTCACTCCCGCCCGCCCCAGCCGGAGGCTGCCGCACTACCCGTGGCAGCGGGAACGGTTCTGGCACGAGTCGGCCGGCGGGCCCGCGGCCGCCGGGCTCGCCCCACGGCAGGGGCTGCTCGGCGAGCGGATCGACTCGGCGATCCAGCCCGGCACCCACTACTGGCAGACGGACCTGGGCACCGCGACGGCGGCCATGGGGGACCACCGCATCGGCGGGGCGGCCGTCGTCCCCGGGGCGGCGTTCGTGGACATGGCCCTCACCGCGGCCCACCAAGTGCTGCCGGGTGAGCGGCACGTGCTCTCCGACGTGCTCTTCCAGCAGCCGTTGGTCCTGCCCGAGCCCGGACACGCACGGGTGCAGGCGGTGGTGGAGGGCTCCCGGGAACAGCGGGCACGAATCCGTTTCTTCACGTCCGAGGAGAACGGTCCCGTCTGCGTGGCCGAGGCCGCGCTGTCGGCGGCCGCGCCCGGTACGGGCCGGGATCCGGCCGACACCGGCCGTCTCGCCGCCCGGATGACGGACGCGCTCGACGGACCGGACTACTACCGGGCGCTCGCGGCCTGCGGTCTCGGCTACGGGGCCGGCTACCAGGGCATCAGCCGCATCATGCGCGGCGCCGGCGAGGCACTGGCCCGGATCGGCACGGACACCCAGGGGCGCTCGCACGGCCCGGGGCACGTCGTGCATCCCGCGCTCCTCGACTCCGCCCTCCAGACGGCCGTGGCGCCGCTGCTCGACGACGACTGGACGACGCGGGGCGGGTTCCTCAGCGAGGGCATGAGCCGGGTGGCCGTCCACGGGGCGGTCCGTGGCGAGGTCTGGGCGCATGCCGTCTGCCGGGCCGCGGGAGACGGTCTGTGGGAGGCCGAGGTGGCGATCCTCGACCCGGACGGAACCCTGCTCGCCGAGATCGCCGGCCTGCGCATCGTCCGCCTCGCGTCCGTGCCCGTGCTCGCCCCGGCACGGTCCGCGCCGGGGGACGGGGACGGCCGGTCACGATCCGCCGACTCCGGCGACGGCCCCGCCGCCCTGCGCGAGCGCATCGCCGACCTGGCCGACGGCGCGCAACGCCGTGCGGCACTGGAGTCGGCGGTGCGGGAGAACGTCGCCCACGTCGTGAAGCTCCCCGCGCGCAGGGTGGACCTCGACCGGCCGCTGAAGTCCCTCGGCATCGACTCCCTGATGTCGCTGGAGCTGCGCAACCGGCTCGAAGGGACCTTCGGGATCCGGCTCTCGGCCACCCTCATCTTCAACTACCCGACCATTCGCGACCTCGTCCCCTTCCTGGCCGAAAAGCTGCACCTGGCGCTCGACGACGAGGCCGCCACGGCACAGCGCGCCCCGGCCGTACCGGCCCAGCGCGGGGACGGTGGCAGTGCGGCGGAAGCGGGGGCGCTGAGCCCCGAAGAACTCCTCGAACGTGAACTCGCCGAGCTCAACGAGCGGATGGAGACCATCTAGCATGCGCGGCACATCCGGGACGCACACGGACCGGGACGCGGCCACAGCCGCCGACGACACCGGCATCACCAAGGCGCTCGCCGCGATCCGCCAACTGCGTGGCAAGGTCGACGCTTTGGAGCGGACGAAGCGCGAAGGCATCGCCGTGGTCGGCATGGGATGCCGGCTGCCGGGCGGAGTGACGTCACCCGACGCCTTCTGGCGGGTGGTCTCCGAAGGCGTCGACACCATCGGAGGTGTACCCGCGGACCGCTGGGAACTGCGCCGGGCGGGCGGGCCGGACGGGCCGGACGGGCCGTCCGACGGGGCCCTGCCGTCCCACGGCGGCTTCATCGACGGCGTCGACCGGTTCGACCCGTACTTCTTCGGCATCTCGCCGCGCGAGGCGGCCCGCATGGATCCCCAGCAGCGGCACTTCCTCGAAGTGGCCTGGGAGGCGCTGGAGGACGCCGGACTGACCCGGGAGAAGCTCCAGGGCAGCCCGACCGGCGTCTTCGTCGGCGCCAACGCCTCCGACTACCTCCAGCTCCAACTGGAGGACCCCGCGGCCATCGACACCTACACCGTGGTGGGCGGCACCAACTGCATCATCGCCAACCGGCTGTCGTACGTGCTCGACCTGCGCGGCCCCAGCCTGACGGTGGACACCGCCTGCTCCTCCTCGCTGGTGGCCGTGCACCTCGCCGCGCAGAGCCTGCGGAGCGGGGACTGCGACGCGGCCGTCGCCGGCGGCCTGAACCTGATCCTCTCGCCCAGCCTGGCCGAGGCGCACGCCAAGGGGCTGCCGCTGGCCCCGGACGGCCGCTGCAAGACCTTCGACGCGGAGGCGAACGGCTACGCCCGCGGCGAGGGAATCGGCGTGCTGGTGCTCAAACGCCTCTCCGACGCCGTGGCCGACGGCGACCGGATCTGGGCGGTCGTCCGCGGATCCGCCGTCAACCAGGACGGCCTGACCAACGGGCTGACCGCCCCCAACGGGCTGTCCCAGCAGGCGGTGATCCGGCAGGCGCTGCGCAACGCCCACGTCGAACCCTCCCAGGTGACGCTCCTGGAGGCGCACGGCACGGGCACCGCGCTCGGCGATCCCATCGAGGTGGAGGCACTGAACGCCGTCTACGGAGAGCCCGCTGCCGAGGGCGACGTGTGCGCGCTCGGCTCGGTCAAGACCAACATCGGCCACCTGGAGGCCGGAGCCGGTATGGCCGGGCTGATCCGGGCGGCGCTGAGCATCCACCACCGTGCCATCGCCCCCCACCTGCACCTCACGACCCTCAACCCGCACATCGACCTCGACGGCTCCCGGCTCGTCGTACCGACCTCCCTGCGCCCCTGGGACGTACCCGACGAGCGGCGGCACGCGGCCGTCAGCTCCTTCGGCGCGGGCGGCACCAACGCCCACGTGATCCTCGGTCCCGCCCCGGCGGACGCCGAGCGCGCCGACGAGCGGCCCCCGGCCGGCGAAGGGCCCTGGCTGCTGCCGCTCTCCGCGGCCGCCGGCGACGCGCTGGCCCCCCTGGCCCGCGCCTACCGCGACCACCTGCGCTCCGCCGAGGGGCTCGCCCAGCGCTTCGACGACATCGTCCACACGGCGACGGCCCGCCGCACCCGCCACGAGCACCGGCTCACCGTCGTCGCCGGATCGCACGACGAGGCGGCCGGCCGGCTCACCCGATGGCTGGACGGGGAGGAAGCGCCCGGCGTGGTCACCGGCCGGGCGAACGGCTCCGTGGCCGACGGCGTCGTCTTCGTCTTCCCCGGCCAGGGATCCCAGCGGCCCGGCATGGGCCGGGAACTGCTGGACGCCTGTCCGGAGTTCCGCGGGGCGGTCGGCGAGTGCGACGACGCCATGCGCCCCTACCTCGACGGCCGCTCGATCGTGGACGAGGTCATGCGCCTCGACGCCGACGCGGCTCTCGACCGTATCGACCTGATCCAGCCCGCCCTGTTCGCCCTCGCCGTCGGCCTCGCCGCCCGATGCCGCTCCTTCGGCGTCGAACCGGACGTCGTGGTCGGCCACAGCATGGGCGAGGTGGCGGCCGCGCACATCGCCGGGGCGCTCGGCCTGGACGACGCCGCCCGGGTCATCTGCCGGCGCAGCGCCCTGCTTCGCCGTATCAGCTGCCAGGGCGCGATGCTGGTCGTGGCGCTCCCCCTGGACCAGGCGGAACAGCTCGTCGAGGACTGCCGGGACAAGGCGTCCGTGGCGGTCAGCAACAGCCCCACCTCGACGGTGCTGTCGGGCGATCCGCGCACCTTGGTCGAGCTGGCCGAGACGCTGCGTGCCCGCAACGTGTTCTGCCGTCCGGTGAAGGTCGACGTGGCCTCGCACAGCCCCCAGGTGGACCCGCTGCGCGAGGAACTCCTGGCCGACCTCGCCGGACTGTCGCCCAGGCCGTCCCGCATTCCCGTGCTGTCCACGGTCACCGGCGAGCTGACCGACGGCTCGGACTTCGACGCCGCCTACTGGATGCGCAACCTGCGTGAACCCGTGCTGTTCTGGGACGCCGTGCAGTCGCTCATCGCCCGGGACAACGGGGTGTTCGTCGAGATGAGCCCGCATCCGGTCCTGCTGTCCGCGGTCGAGCAGGGCTTCGAGTTCACCGAGCGGGACGGGCTCGCCCTGCCGGCCATGCGGCGCGAGGAGCCCGAGACGCACGGCACGCTCGAAATCCTCGGTGCCCTCCACGCGCACGGCATGCCCGCGGCCGCGCCGGCCACGCTGCTGCCCGCGGACGGCCGCCTCGTGCGGCTGCCCGCCTACACCTGGCAGCACGAGCGCTTCTGGTTCCGCGACGCGCGGACGGCGCGGCCCGTCACCGTCACCGCGGGCTCACGGGCTCCGGAGCCGACCCCCGCCCCGGCGCCGGAACTCCCCGCGTCCTCGGCGGTGTCACCACGGACCGAGCTGTACGACCGGCTGGCGTCCGCGGCCGTGACGGAGCGCCGCGAGGTGCTGCGGGAGACCGTCCTGCGTGCCGTGGCCGATGTGCTGGAGATGCCCCCGGAGCGCATCGATCCCGACGCCGGGTTCTTCCAGATGGGCATGGACTCGATGCTCGCCGCCCGGGTCCGCGTGCAGCTCGAAGCGGGGCTCGGGCGCAAGCTGCCCGCGCCGGTGATGTTCGAGCACCCGTCGGTCGAGGCGCTCTCCGCGCATCTGCTGGACCTCGCCGAGCGGCTCATGGACCGGCGACCCGGCGGACCCGCCCCGCAGCCACCCGGTGCGCCGGCCGGCGAGGACACCGGGACCCCCACGACCCTGCCCGCCCGGCCCGACGCTCCCGCGCAGGCCCCGGCGGACGACGTCAGCGACGACCTCACCGACGACCTCACCGAGGAGGAACTCCTCGCCCTGCTGGCCGAAGAAGTCCGCGCCTCGACCCGTACCGCAGGAGGATCCCGATGACCGACAACGGTCGTGAACGCCAGTCAGTCCTCGCCCGGAGCCTGCAGGAGATCCGTCGGCTGCGCGCCGAACTCGACGCGACCGAGCAGGCCAGGACCGAACCCGTCGCCGTCGTCGGCATGGCCTGCCGCATGCCGGGCGGCGCCGACAGCCCCGAGGCGTTCTGGGAGTTCCTCGACCGGGGCGGGGACGGCATCGGCGACATCCCCGCGACGCGCTGGGACGTCGACCGGTTCTACGACCCCGCCCCGGACGCACCCGGCAAGATGTCCACCCGGCGCGGCGGTTTCCTGGACGGCATCGACCAGTTCGACGCCGCCTTCTTCGGGATCTCCGCCCGCGAGGCCGCCGCCCTCGACCCGCAGCAGCGGCTGCTGCTGGAGGTCGGCTGGGAGGCCCTCGAACACGCGGGGCGGTCACCGGAAGGACTCCGGGGCTCCGACACCGGCGTCTACTTCGGCGTCACCACGTACGACTACCTGCAGACGCAGATGCAGCAGGTCGACCCGGCCGACCTGACCGCCTACAGCCTCACCGGGAACGCCTCCACCTTCGCGGCCGGCCGGCTGTCGTACTGGCTCGGCCTGAACGGCCCCAGCCTGTCCGTCGACACCGCCTGCTCCTCCTCCCTGGTCGGCGTGCACCTGGCCTGCCAGAGCCTGCGCTCGGGGGAGACGGACCTGGCTCTGGCGGGCGGCGTGAACGTGTTGCTGGCACCCGAGTGGTTCGTCGTGGCCTCCAAGGCGCACATGCTCGCGGCGGACGGCCGGTGCAAGACGTTCGACGCGAGCGCGGACGGCTACGTCCGCAGCGAGGGCTGCGGCATCGTCGTCCTGAAGCGGCTGTCCGACGCCCGGGCCGACGGCGACCGGATCCTCGCCGTGATCCGGGGCTCCGCCGTCAACCAGGACGGGCGCAGCAGCGGCATCACCGTCCCGAACGCCGCCGCGCAGCAGGCGGTGGTCCGCCAGGCCCTGCGGGTGGCGTCCGTCGAACCGGCCCAGGTCGGCTATGTGGAGGCGCACGGCACCGGAACACCGCTCGGCGACCCGCTGGAACTGCGCGCCCTCGACGCCGTACTCGGCGAGCGCGGCGACGCCGGTCCGCTGCTGGTGGGGTCGGTCAAGACCAACGTGGGCCACCTGGAACCGGCCGCCGGTGTCGCCGGGCTGATCAAGGTCATCCTGTCCCTCCGGCACGAACGCATCCCCCCGCACCTGCACCTGTCCGAGATCAACCCGGAGATCGGCATCGAGGACCTCGCGGTCGAGATACCGGCCGACGGTCGGCCGTGGCCGCGGGGAGCCGCGCCCCGGATCGCCGGTGTCAGCTCGTTCGGCGCCAGCGGGACCAACGCGCATGTGATCGTCGAGGAGGCACCCGCCGACGCCGCCGCCCGGGCGGCAGCGGCCGTACCGGAGCGCACCGCACACCTGCTGACGCTGTCCGCCAGGACTCCCGCGGCGCTCACCGCCCTGGCCGGGCGCTACCACGACCGGCTCGCCGGCGCGACGGACACCGAACTCGGCGACATCTGCTTCACCGCCGCCACCGGCCGGTCGCACCTCCCCCACCGGCTCGCCGTGTCCGCGTCCCGCGCCGCGGAGATGGCACAGCGGCTGGCCGAGTACGCCGCCGGCCGGCAGCCCGCGGGCAGCCGGCACGGCCAGGTGCGGGCCGGCACCCGCCCGCAGGTGGTCTTCCTGTTCACCGGGCAGGGAGCCCAGTACCCGGGCATGGCCCGCACCCTCTACGCCACGGAGCCGGTCTTCCGGCGGGTCGTCGACGAGTGCGACGAGGTGCTGCGTCCGCTGACGGGCCGTCCGCTCATGTCCGTCGTCGATCCCGCGCCCGAGGACGCCGAGCTCGTCCACGACACCTGCTGGACGCAGCCGGCCCTGTTCGCCGTCGAGTACGCCCTCGCCGAGCTGTGGCGGTCCTGGGGCGTCGAGCCCGCGGCCGTGCTGGGGCACAGCATCGGCGAACTGGTGGCGGCCTGCGTGGCGGGAGCGCTGGACCTGCACGACGGCCTGCGGCTCGCCGCGCGGCGGGGCCGGCTCATGCACGACCTCGCCGACGGCGGCGCCATGGCCGCGGTCTTCGCCTCCGAGGACCGGATCGCCCCGTTGCTCCGGCCTCATGCGGCCGACCTGTCCGTCGCGGCGGTCAACGGCCCGGAGAGCATCGTCCTGTCGGGCAGCGAGACCGCGCTGGACGCCGTCCTGGCCGAGCTGTCCGAACACGGCCTGCGCGCCAAGCGGATGACCGTGACCCGTGCCTTCCACTCGCCGCTGATGGAGCCCGCGCTCGACGCGTTCGAACGCGAGGCCGCCGGAGTGACGTTCCGCGCGCCCCGGATCCCGGTCGTCTCCAACGTCACCGGGCGGATCCTGAGCGGCGAGCAGGCGTTCACCGCCCGCTATCTGCGGGAGCACGCCCGCGAGGCCGTACGGTTCCACGAGGGCATGACCACGCTGCACCGGGAGGGCTACCGCGTCTTCCTGGAGGTGGGGCCCGCGCCCACGCTGACCGGCATGGCCAAGCGGTTCCTCACGGCCGACGCGGCGCCGGACGGGCAGCCGGGCGAACAGGACCGGCCGCCGGTGTTCCTGCCGTCCCTGCGCCCCCGCCGGGACGACTGGCAGGTGCTGCTGGACAGCCTGGCCGCGCTGTACACACAGGGCGTGGCGGTCGACTGGGAGCGGTACGACGCCGGGCGCGGCCGCCGCCGCACCGAGCTGCCCACCTACGCCTTCCAGCGCGGCCGGCACTGGTTCCGGCCCAGTGCCCGCCCCGCGTCCGGTTCCGGGGCGGCGCCGGCGGTCACGGCCGCAGAGGCCGGGCTGTCGCGGACGCTGCTCGGCGAGCGGGTCGCCTCTCCGCTGCCGACCGCGCAGTTCGCCGCCACGATCGGCGCCGAGTCGCATCCGTGCCTGGGTGACTGCGTGATGGACGGACTGCCGGTGGTCAACATCGGTGTCTATCTGGAGACCGCCCTGGAGGCGAGCCGGGAACTGCACGGCACGGGCCCGGTGCTGATCGAGGACTGCCTGGTCCTGCAGAGCATGGTCCTCGAACCCGGTGAGCACGCCCAGGTGCAGTTCCTGGTCGACGAGGCGGCCTCCGGCGAGGGACGCGCCGCCTACCGGTACTTCGCCGCCCGCTCCGGCGACGGCGGCGACGGGGACGGGGCCGCACGGGGCTGGACCCTGCACGCGCAGGGCAGGCTCGGGCCGGCCTCCCCGGCCACGGCGACGGAGGACCTCGACGCCCTGCGCGGCCGGCTCACGGCGGAGATCTCCGGCGAGGACTTCCACCGCCGTATGTGGCGGCGGAAGCTGTACCTCGGGCCCTCCGCGCAGTGGATCGAGCACGTCCACGGCGGCGAGGGCGAGGCGCTGGCCCGGATGCGTCCGGCGCGCCCCGAGGAGAGCGGCGCCTACCTGCTGCACCCGGGCCTGACCGACGCCCTGTTCCAGACCCTGTTCGCCTGTCTGCCGCCCGACAGCCCGCCGGACGCCACCTACATGCTCGTGGGCATCGACCGCTTCCTCGTGCACGGCCCCGTCGGCACCGGCGCGACCCACTGCCGGGCGCGGCTGCTGCCGTCCTCCGACCCGGCCACGATGCTGCTGGCCGAGGTCACGTTGTACGACGACGAGGGACGGCCGCTGGTCGAGGCGGGCGGGGTGTGCCTGAGGCGGGCCGAACGCGAGCAACTGCTGCGCGCCCAGCCGCAGCAGGAGCAGCCCGTCCACCGGGCCCTGGCCGCGACGCCCGCCGACCCGGCGGCACCGCGTGACGCCGACGCCGTACGGGCCCTCCTGGCGCGCACGGTGGCCACGGCTCTCGGCAGCGGCGAGGCCGACCTGGACGTCCACGAGCCGCTGCAGAACCTGGGCCTGGACTCGCTCATGGCCCTGGAGGTCAAGGAGGCCCTCGCCGCACAGCTCGGCGTGTCCCTGCCTCTGGTGATCTTCCTCGACGGCCGCAGCGTGCACACGCTCGGCACGGAGATCCTCGGCCTGCTCGGCACCGACGGCGGCGGCGAGGAGCCCGGCGAGGACGGTCCGACCCGGGCCGGGCGCGGCGCCCTCCCGGTCCTCGTCCCCGACACGCGGGCACGCCATGAGCCGTTCCCGCTGACCGACCTCCAGCAGGCCTACCTGGTGGGACGGTCCAGCGCCTTCGAACTCGGCAACGTCTCGACGTACTTCTTCATCGAGGTCGACGTCGAGGACGTGGACCTCAGCCGCCTCACCGAGTCGCTGCGGCTGATGATCGCGCGGCACGACATGCTGCGCGCCGTCATGACCGAGGACGGCCACCAGCGGGTGCTCGCGGACGTCCCGCCGTACCAGATCCGCACCGCCGACCTGCGCGCGTACGACGCGGAGGAGCGGGACCGGCTGCTGCGCGGCATCCACGAGGAGGCGCGCGACCAGGTCTTCGACACCACCCGCTGGCCGCTGTTCGACGTGCGGGCCACGCTCCTCGACGAGCGGCGCACCCGGCTGCACATCGGCCTGGACGCCCTGATCATCGACGCGTGGAGCACGTCCCTGCTGTTCCGCGAGTGGGCGGCGGCGTACCGCGGCGCGGCGGCCTCGCTGCCCGAACTGCCCCTGACCTACCGGGACTACGTGGTCGCCGCCCGCTCCATCGAGGGCACCCCCCTGCACACCGCGTCGCTGGAGTACTGGCGCGGACGCATCGAGTCGCTCCCGCCCGCCCCCGAGCTGCCGCTGGCGAAGAACCCCGCATCGCTCGACCGGCCGGTGTTCACGCACCGCTCGCACCGCATCGCGCCGGAGGACTGGGCCCGGTTCAAGCAGCGGGCGGCCGCCCTCGGCGTCACTCCCTCCGCGGCCCTGTGCACCGCCTACGCCGAGGTGCTCGCCGCCTGGAGCAAGTCCAGCCGGTTCACCCTCAACCTGCTGTTCTTCAACCGGCTGCCGCTGCACCCGGACGTCGGCAACGTGGTCGGCAACTTCAGCGCCACCACCCTGCTGGAGATCGACAGCTCGGCCCGGGACGGCTTCGCCGTGCGTGCCGACCGTATCCAGAAGCAGCTGTGGAACGACCTGGAGCACAGCCACGTCAGCGGCGTCGAGGTGCTGCGCGAGCTGCACCGGGCCCGTGGCGGAGCAGGCCGGGCCGCCATGCCCGTGGTGTTCGCCAGCACGGTCAACTTCGCCGCCAAGGAGGACTCCGCGGCCGCCACCGGCCTCGCCCAGCACCTGACCTCACTGGGCAGCGCCGGCCGCGAGGTCTCCACCTCCATCCGCACCCCTCAGGTGTGGCTGGACCACCAGGTCGTCGAGGACGCGGGCGCCCTGATGGTGAACTGGGACGTCGTCGAGGAGATCTTCCCCGAGGGAATGATCGACGCGATGTTCGCGGCCTACGTGGACGTCCTGCGCGGCCTGTGCCACGACCCGCAGGCGTGGCAGCGGCCCGCCCCGGTCCTGGTGCCGGACGCCGACCTGGCCGTACGCCGGGCCGTCAACGCCACCGCGGCGCCGCTGCCCGCCGGGCTGCTGCACGAGCCGTTCACCGAGCGGGCCGCCGCCCACCCGGACCGCACCGCCGTGATCGCGGCCGAGCGCACCCTGACGTACGGCGAACTCGACGCCCGCACCAACCGGCTGGGCCGCTGGCTGCGCGACCACGGGGCGCAGCCGGGCACGTTGGTCGGCATCGTCATGGAGAAGGGCTGGGAGCAGGTCGCCGCGACCGTCGGCGTGCTGAAGTCCGGGGCGGCCTACGTGCCCATCGACGCGGCCGTCCCCGCCGAGCGGCTCCGGCTGCTGCTGGAGAAGGCCGGCATCACCCTCGTACTGACCCAGCACCGGGTGGAGGAGCGCATCGCCTGGCCGGCGGGTGCCGTACGGCTGAGCGTCGACGGACCCGGGGCCGAGGCACTGGACGCGACGCCCCTGACGCCCTCCCCGGCCCGCCCGGACGACCTGGCGTACGTCATCTTCACCTCCGGGTCCACGGGCACCCCGAAGGGCGTGATGATCGAGCACACCGGTGCCCTGAACACGTGCCTCGACATCAACGAGCGGTTCGGCATCACCGAGGACGACCGGGTGCTCGCCCTGTCCGCGCTCAACTTCGACCTCAGCGTCTACGACGTCTTCGGTGTCCTGGCCGCCGGCGGTGCGATCGTGCTGCCGGAGCCCGGCGCCCACCGGGAGCCCGCGCGGTGGGCGCGGCTCGTCACCGAGCACGGCGTCACCCTGTGGAACAGCGTGCCCACCCTGATGGAGATGTTCACCGAACACGCCCTCGGCGAGGGCCTGGGCGGCACCCTCCCGCTGCGGACGGTGATGATGAGCGGCGACTGGATCCCGGTCACCCTCCCCGACCGCATCCGCGCCCTGGTACCCGACGCGGCCGTGTGGAGCCTGGGCGGGGCCACCGAGGCGTCGATCTGGTCGATCCTGCACCCCATCACCGAGGTCGACCCCGACTGGGCGAGCATCCCGTACGGCAGGCCGATGCGCAGCCAGCAGTTCCACGTGCTGAACGACGCGATGCAGCCCTGCCCCGTGTGGGTGCCCGGCCAGCTCCACATCGGCGGCGCCGGACTCGCCCGCGGCTATCTCGGCGACGAGACGAAGACCAGGGCGGCCTTCCTGCGCCACCCGGCCACCGGCGAACGCCTCTACCGGACCGGTGACCTGGGCCGCTACCTGCCGGACGGCACCATCGAGTTCCTCGGCCGCGAGGACTTCCAGGTGAAGGTCCAGGGCTACCGGATCGAACTCGGCGAGATCGAGGCCGCGCTGGCGCAGTGCGCCGGCGTGCGCGTCGCGGTGGTGTCCGCCGTGGGCGAGCGGCAGGGGGCCAAGCAACTCGTCGCGTACGCCGTGCTCGACGAGGGCCACGACCCCGCGAGCGCCCCCGAGCGGCTGCGCGAGGCGCTGGGCAAGACGCTGCCCGCCTACATGGTGCCGCAGCACGTCCTCGTCCTGGACACACTGCCGCTCACCGCCAACGGCAAGGTCGACCGGACCGCGCTGCCCGTGCCCGGCGCCCATGCCGACGACGACGGCGCCGCGGTCGCCCCCCGGGACGACGTGGAGGCGGAACTCGCCGCCATCTGGGCCGAGTTCTTCCCCGACGCCGCCATCGGCGTGCACACCGAGTTCTTCGCGCTCGGCGGCAACTCGCTGCTCGCCGTACGCCTCATGGCGCAGATCAGCGCCCGCCTGGCCTGCTCGCTGCCCCTGTCCACCCTGTTCGCCCGGCCGACGATCGCCTCGCTCGCCCAGGCCGTCCGGGACGCCGGCAGCGGTCTGCGGCGCACGGCGCTCGTTCCGGTGCGCACCGAGGGGAGCAGGCCGCCGCTCTTCTTCGTGCACCCCGTGGGCGGCGACGTCCTGTGCTACGCCGAACTCGCCTCGCTGCTCGGCGAGGACCAGCCGTTCTACGCCCTCCAGGTACCCGACGGCCCGGAGCTGACGACGGTCGCCGAGCTGGCCGCCCACTACGCCGAGGCCATCACGGCGGCGGTCCCCGACGGCCCTTACCGGCTGGGCGGCTGGTCCATGGGCGGTGTGGTGGCCCTGGAGATCGCCCAGCAACTCGCCCGCACGGGACGCCACGTGGAATCCCTCGCGGTCGTCGACCTGATGGAACCGCCCGGCCCGGCGGGCGGCGCGCGCGTCGACGACGCCGTGCTGCTGTCCTGGTTCGCCCGCGACCTCGCGGGTCTCGCCGGCCATGCCTGGGAGCCCGAGCCGGACTCCTTCCGCGAGGCCGGCGGTCTGCCCGAGGCCCTGGGCGTGCTCCACGCCGAGGCCCGCCGCCGGTCGGTGCTGCCGCCCGACGTCGACGCCGGGACCCTCGGCGCCATCTTCGAGCGGTTCGCCCGCAACTTCCGGGCCCTGCTGTCCCACGAGCCGCGGCCCTACGCGGGGCCGGTCCGTTTCTTCCGGGCGCGGGAAGGGGCCCCGGACGCGGCGGTGACCGCCTGGCAGGCCCTGTTCCCGGACGACGCGGAGGTCGTCGACCTGCCCGGCGACCACTACACCGTCATGCAGCAACCCCAGCTGCGCCGCTTGGCGGACGAGCTGACCGACTGGCTCGACAACTCCCGCACGCAGTCACGACACGACAACGAAGGAAGCCAGCGATGACTCTCCGCTTCGGCGCGTTCATCCCGCCTTTCCATTCGCTCGACGAGGACCCCACCACCGCGTTCTGGCGGGACCTGGACCTCATCGAGTGGCTGGACGTGCTCGGCCTCGACGAGGCCTGGGTGGGCGAGCACCACTCCGGCGGCTGGTCCACCGTCAGCTCGCCGGAACTCTTCCTGGCCGCCGCGGCCGAGCGGACCCGCCGGATCAAGCTCGGCACCGGCGTCGTCAGCCTGCCGTACCACCACCCCCTCACCACCGCGAACCGCATCGTGCAGCTGGACCACCAGAGCGGTGGGCGGGCCATGTTCGGCATGGGCGCCGGGGTTTCTCCCGCGGACGCCCACATGATGGGCATCGCGGCCGGCGACCAGCGGCGGATGATGGCCGAGTCGCTGGACGCCCTGGTGCAGTTGCTGCACGGGGACGAACCGGTGACCGTCAAGACGGACTGGTTCGAACTGCGGGACGCCCGGCTGCACCTGAAGCCGTACACCAAGCCGTGCTTCGACATGGCCGTGGCCAGCGCGGGCTCGGAGCGGGGCATGCGCCTGGCGGGCCGGTACGGGCTGAACTCCCTGACCTTCGCCGGGCGGCCCGGTATGGAGGAGCCGCCGCTGGCGCAGCTGTGGGCCGCCGCGGAGGACGAGGCCGCCAAGCACGGCAGGACCGTCGACCGCTCGAAGTGGCGGGTCGCCATCTGCGTGCACATCGCGGAGACACGCGAGGAGGCTTTGAGCCAGGTCCAGGACGGCATGGCCCGGTGGTTCCGGGAGTACGTCCGGGACACCGTCGGGGCGCAGGCGACACTGCCCGAGGGGCGCGAGGCCGAAGTGGCGGTGGAGACGCGGACCGCCATCATCGGCTCGGTCGACGACGCGATCGAGGCGATCCAGCGCATGCTCGACGAGAGCGGAGGGTTCGGCACACTGCTGGTCAACACACAGGACTGGGCCACGCGCGAGCAGACGAAGCGCAGCTACGAACTCCTCGCCCGCTATGTGGCCCCTCACTTCACCGGTGCGCTGGAGAGCCGGCGTGCGTCGCAGCGATGGGTCGCGGAGCAGCGGGACGACTTCGCGGCCCAGGCGCGCGAGGCCGCTCGGCAGTCCTCGGCCGGCCGATAGCTCTCGGCGGGGAGGTGCGCATGGTGAGTACAAAGGTCGGAGACAGCCCGCCCGCTCTGGGCAGCGCGGAGTTCCGGGAGGCGATGTCATTCCTCGCGGCTCCGCTGACCATCGTCACGGCACGGGATGCCGAGGGGCGCGCGTGGGGCTTCACCGCGAGTTCGGTGACGTCCGTGTCGCTGGAGCCCCCGCTGGTCCTCGTGGGGGTATCGCATACGTCCAGTTGTTTCGGGGCGCTGTCCGAGGCCGCCGAATTCAGTATCAACATCCTCGGAAGCGACCATCGGGAACTGGCCCGGACCTTCGCCACGCGTGGTGTGGACCGGTTCTCGGGAGTGCGTCTGGCCGACTGGCCCGACTCGACCGTGCCGTACCTCGCGGACGTCGCGGTGGCCCTGCGGTGCGTTGTGACCAGTCGTGTACCGGTCGGCGACCACACGCTGCTGATCGGGGAACTGTCCGGAATGCACAGGCAGGGACCGGCGTCCGCGCCCCTTGTGTGGTACCGACGCGATTTCCGGACACCTCTGTGAACGGCTGGTCGAGGCCTTCCCCGGGACTTCCGGGTCGGCGCACAGCAGCACGCCGACCCGGAAGGCGTACCTCTCCGTACGACGGGACCCGCTGACGGAGGGGAACCGGTCGCCGATCACCGCTCGGCGGCCATGACGCCGATGATCTCCGGCCGGGCTCCCTCCTACCTGAGGGGCCCGGCCGGGGGCAGGGACACGGATCGATTTCCGGAGGCGACCGTCTCCCGTCTCCGGACCTGCGGGGCTTTCGGGATATCGGGATACCGGATACCCCCGTCACCGCGGGACGCAGCAGGCGGGCCACGTGGCCTGGCGGTCACTCCTTCGTGCCGGCCAGTTCCACCGCCCGGCGGCGCACGGCCACACCGGCCGGGGCGACGGACGACACCACCGCGAGCACCGCGCACGCGCCCACGGTCGCCCCGAGCGCCGCCCACGGGATCTCGATCGGGCTCCACACCGACAGCAGGCCCAGCGCGCTCCACATGCCGGCCAGGTCGAGCCCGGCGACCAGCAGCCCCAGCACCCCGCCGACCGCGACCACCATCAGCGCCTCGGCGCCGACCAGCCGCAGCACCTGCCACTTAATGGCCCCGGCCAGGCCGGCCGGGCCGTCGGTGCTCGGCAGGTTTTCCACAGATGAGGAGTTGTCCACAGGGTCTGACGCGATGCCGCGGCCGGTTGTACGGTCGGCACGAGTTGATGTTCGTGCGAGTCACGGGGGAGGCGGTCGTGGTGACCGAGGTCGGTGTGCAGGGTGCGGATTCCGGGACGGTGCGGATTCCGCGGGTGCGGGGCTTCGCCGAGTGGACCGGCCAGGGCGCGCGCTCGCCCAAGGAGGAGGGAAAGGCCCTGCGCGAGCGGGTCCCGCGGCACGCCCACGCCACCCTCGACCTCGACGCCGCCCGGCCCGACGCGGTGGCCGCGGTCGAGGAGTCGAACCGGGGCCGCATCCCCGAGCTCACGCCGATACGGGTGGGACGGATGGCGGCCACACCGTTCGCCTTCCTGCGCGGTTCGGCGGGCCTCATGGCGTACGACCTCGCCCGCACCCCCATGACCCGCATCCGCGCCCAGATCTGCGGCGACGCGCACGCGGCGAACTTCGGTCTGTACGGCGACGCGCGCGGCGGCCTGATCATCGACCTGAACGACTTCGACGAGACGGTGTACGGCCCCTGGGAGTGGGACCTCAAGCGGCTCGCCGCCTCGCTGGTGCTCGCGGGCCGGGAGACGGGCGCCGACGAGGACACCTGCCGGTCGGCCGCTCATGACGCCGTCGGCGCCTACCGCCGCACCATGCGGCTGCTGGCCAAGCTCCCGGTGCTGGACGCGTGGAACGCCATCGCCGACGAGGAGCTGGTCTCCCACACCGACGCCCATGACCTGCTGGGCACGCTGGAGCGGGTCTCGGAGAAGGCGCGGGCCAACACCAGCGGGCGGTTCGCGGCGCGGTCGACCGAGGCGACCGAGGAGGGGGGACGCCGGTTCGTGGACGCGCCGCCGGTGCTGCGCCGGGTCCCGGACGCGGAGGCGGCGGCGGTGGCGGCGTCGCTGGAGGCCTATCTGACGACGCTGTCGGAGGACCGGCTGCCGCTGCTGTCCCGGCACGCGGTGCACGACGTGGCGTTCCGGGTCGTGGGCACGGGCAGCGTGGGCCTGCGTTCGTACGTCGTCCTGCTCCTGGACCACCGCGGTGAGGCGCTGATACTCCAGGTGAAGGAGGCCCGCGGCTCGGCGCTGCTGCCGCATCTGCTGACCGCCGGTTTCGAGGCGCCGTCCGCCGAGCACGAGGGCCGCCGGGTGGTCCTCGGCCAGAAGCGGATGCAGGTGGTCAGCGACATCCTGCTCGGCTGGACGACCGTGGACGGCCGCCCCTTCCAGGTCCGCCAGTTCCGCAACCGCAAGGGCAGCGTGGACCCGGCGGCCCTCTCCACGGACCAGCTCGACGACTACGCCCGCATGACCGGCGCCCTCCTCGCCCGCGCCCACTCCCACAGCGCCGACCCGCGCCTGATCTCCGGCTACTGCGGCAAGAACGAGGAGCTGGACGAGGCGGTGGCCACGTTCGCCGTCGCCTACGCCGACCGCACCGAGGCGGATCACGCGGGGCTGCTGGCGGCGGTTCGGGCGGGGAGGGTTTCCGCGGAGAGAGGTGTGTGAGAGGGCGTTGGGTCGATCCGGGGCCCTACCTGGAGCAGCTACCCGCGTTCGTGGGCCGCCTCCCGGCGGGCGCCCGAGCGTTCGCCACCGATCCTGAGCACTACGACTTCTCGGGCAAGCGGTGCATGAAGCTGCGACCGGTGAGGTCCGGTGCCCGGAGGCCCGGTCCCGCCGTGGCCTACGCTGGTCGGGTGACGACCCCGGATGCAGAGCAGGGTGGTGTCGCCGGTGAGACCGAGGCGACGCCCGAGGACGGCGCGCCCCGGCCCGAGGAGCGGCTGGAGCGGGCCGTGCGGGCGGCCGAGCAGGCGCTGATCGAGTACGAGATCGCGGTGGAGACCTTCCGCGTCGAGATCGAGAACTTCTCCCGGCTGCACCACCAGAAGCTCGGCCCGATGTACGCCCGCCTCGAAGAGCTGGACGCGCAGATCGCCGAGGCGAAGGCGGCCCGGACCGGTGACCCGGAGGATCTGCGCCGGGCGCAGGAGCTGCGGGCCCGGGTGCTGCCGATGCCCTCCGTGGAGGAGCTGTTCCACGGCTGGATGGACGGCGACGGCCTGTTCCCGGAGTCCGCCGCGATGCTCACGGACCAGCCGGTCCGGCCCCCGCAGCGGGTGCGTCCCAGCGAGGAGGCCCGCCGCCTCTACCGCGACCTGGCTCGCAAGGCCCACCCCGACCTCGCGCAGGAGGAGGGGGAGCGCAAGCGCCGTGAGGAGTTCCTCACCCGCGTGAACACCGCCTACGCCCGTGGTGACGAGGCGGAGCTGCGCGAGCTGTCCGAGGAGTGGACGGCGGGACCGGTGCCCGAGGAGCGTCGCCCGAGCCGCAGCGAAGAGCTGTACGCCCGCCTGGAGTGGCTCGCCCAGCGCAAGGAACTGCTCACGGTCGTCGCCCGCGAGCTGGAGGAGGGCGCCATCGGCTCCATGCTGAAGCTGGCGCCGGACGACCCGGACCGCCTCCTCGACGAGATCGCCGAGCAGCTGCTGGCGGAGGTCGCGGGGCGCGAGGCGGAGCTGGCGGCGCTGGCCGGTCAGTGAGCGGTCGATGAGCAGTCGGTGAGCGGTCGCGGGCCGGTGAGCGGGTCAGCGAACGGTCGGTGCGTGGTCGGGGAGCCGTCGGGCCCGGCGTCCGCGCGGGCGCTTCAGGTAGCGTCGGGACCATGACTTTCGGAGCTGTTCCCACGGTCGGGGTCACGGACCTCAAGGACGACGACTTCCTGCTGGACGTCCGCGAGGACGAGGAGTGGCAGGCGGGCCACGCCGCAGGGGCGCTGCACATCCCCATGAGCGAGTTCGTCGCCCGGTACGGCGAGCTGACCGAGGCCGCCCCGCAGGACGGCCGCGTCCACGTGATCTGCCGCTCCGGCGGCCGCTCGGCCCAGGTCGCGATGTACCTCAACCAGCGAGGCATCGACGCCGTGAACGTCGCCGGCGGCATGGAGGCCTGGGAGGCGACCGGGCGCCCGGTGGTCACGGACGCGGGTGAGCCGGGGGCCGTCGTCTGACCGAGGGGGGCGGTGGGGACGCCACACGGATGACCTACGGCTCGGCGTCCCCGCGCCACTCCCGTTCACCCGGGCCTCACCCCGGCGCATGCGCCGCCAGCAGGTCCCCCAACGCCTCCTCGTGCGCCGCCGCCGGTCCCAGCGACAGTTCAAGATGCTTGGCCCAGGCGTGGTACCGGTGCAGCGGATAGTCGACGTCCGCCCCGAACCCCCCGTGCAGATGCTGCGCCGTCTGCACCACCCGCCGTACCCCCTCCGCCGCCCAGATCTTGGCGACGGCCACATCCCCGGCGGCCGGCAACACCCCCGGCGCCCCCGAGCCGATCCGCCACGCCGCCTGCCAGAGCGTGGCCTCCATCGCCCGCAGGTCGATATAGCGGTCGGCGGCCTGCACGGCGACGGCCTGGAACGTCGCGACCGGGTACCCGAACTGCTCCCGTTTCCCGGTGTACTCGCTGGTCATCCGCAGCACCCGCTCCCCGAGCCCGAGCGCCAGCGCACACGTCCCGGTGGCCAGCAACTCGCGCAGCCACTCCCAGGCCCCCTCGCCCTGGATGACGTATCGCTCCGGCACCCGCACCGACTCCAGCCGCAGCTCCCCGAGCCGCTCCCCGGTCGTCGCGAACTGCTCGGCGAGTCCGGCCCCTTCGTGCCCCCGCGGGACGAGGGCGAGGACGCTCCGGTCGGCGTCGGTGTGCGCCGGTACGACGGTGAAGTCGGCGTCGTACGCCCAGGGAACCGCCGTCTGCACCCCGTCCAGGATCCAGCCGTCCCCGTCCCGCCGCGCGGTCACCGCCCGTTCGGCGGGGTCGTGCCCGCCGGTTCGCCCCTGCGCGGCGACGGTCAGTACGACTTCACCCCGCCCGGCCGGTGCGAGCACGGCGGACTTCAACTCCGCACCGCCGTACGTCTGGACGGCCGCCAGCGCCGCACTGTTCTCCAGCAGCGGCACCCGCGCCAGGACCTTTCCCGCCTCCCGCAGCACCAGGCACAGCGCGATGGCGTCGAGGCCCGCCCCGCCGTGCTCCGGGTCGAGCAGCAGGCTCAGCAGATCCGCGTCGGCGAGCCTGCCCCACAGCGCGCGGTCGAAGTCGTCGGCCACGGCGCCCCGGATCAGCGTGGGGCTCGGCACGGCGTCCGGCGCAACATCGGCGAACACACCCCGCGCCGCCTCGGCCGCCGCCTGCTGCTCCTCGGTGAAGGTGAAGTCCACGGTCCTGTCCTCCCGACGGATCCGCACATCTGACGGAGCGTCAAGATAGAACAGGTTCCAGGAGAAGGGAACGCCTCGCAGGCAGCCCCCCGGCGGCCTCTAGCGGTCGAAGTCCAGCTCCACCTTCTCCGTCACCGGATGCGACTGGCACGCCAGCACATACCCCGCCTCCGTCTCCTCCCGCTCCAGCGCGAAGTTGCGGTCCATGCGGACCTCCCCGGAGACCAGGAACGCCCGGCACGTGCCGCAGACTCCGCCCTTGCAGGCGTAGGGGGCGTCGGGACGGTTGCGCAGTACCGTCTCCAGCAGTGACTCACCGTCCTGGACCGGCCAGGTCCCCCCGCGGCCGTCGAGCCGCGCGGTCACCGTGCTGTGGGCGGGAGCCGTCGACGGGGCGGCGGGCGGAGCGGCGTCCACATGGAAGATCTCCTCGTGGATCCGGCCGCGCGGCACCTCAAGGCCGCGCAGCGCCCGCTCGGCCTCCTGCACCAGCCCGTACGGCCCGCACAGGTACCACCCCGCCACATCGGCCACCGGCAGCAGTGCCGGCAGCAGGCCCGTCAGCCGTTCGCGGTCCAGCCGCCCGGACGGCAGGCCCGCCTGCTGCTCCTCCCGGGAGAGCACCGTCACCAGCTGGAATCGCTCGGGGAAGCGGTCCTTCAGATCGGCGACCTCCTCCAGGAACATCGTCGAGGCGGTCGTACGGTCGCTGCGTATCAGGCAGAACCGGGCCCCGGGCTCGCGCGCCAGCAGCGTCGTCGCGATCGACAGCACCGGCGTGATCCCACTGCCGCCGACGATCGCGGCGTACAGCCCGGGCGCGGGGTCGAGGGTGAAGCGGCCGGCCGGGGTCATCACCTCCAGCTCGTCGCCGACGTTGATCTCCTTCAGCGCGTACGTCGAGAAGGCGCCACCCTCCACCAGCCGCACCCCCACCCGCAGGGCGCGCGGTCCCTCGTCGTCCTGTGCTGCCGGGGAGCAGATCGAGTACGTCCGCCGGATCTCGACGCCGTCGACGGTGCGCCGCAGGGCGATGTGCTGGCCGGGCGCGTACCGGTACTCCTCGCGCAGCTCCTCGGGGACCGCGAGCGTGACGGCGACGGAGTCGTCGGTGAGCCGGTCGACCGCGGTCACCGGGAGCGTGTGGAAGCGGGCCATCACAACTCCTTGAAGTGGTCGAACGGTTCACGGCACGCCAGGCAGCGGCGCAGCGCCTTGCACGCGGTGGAGGAGAAACGGCTCAGCAGTTCGGTGTCGGCGGAGCCGCAGTGCGGGCAGCGGACGGGGTCCTGTTCCTCGGTACGCGTGCGCGTCTCCTCGGTACGCGTGCGCGTCGGGCCCAGCTCCAGGGTCACCGGCCCGGACTGCGCGCGTGTGCGGGGTGGTGCGATGCCGAACTCCCGCAGTTTGCGGCGTCCTTCGGGTGTGATGTCGTCCGTGGACCAGGCCGGCGTGAGCACCGTGCGGACGGTGACCTCCCGTATGCCGTGCTCGTGCAGCGCCCGCTCTATGTCCAGGGACATGGCCTCTATGGCGGGGCAGCCGGTGTACGTCGGGGTCAGCTCGACGTCGACCGCGTCCTCGCCGCGCAGGTGCACCGCGCGCAGCACGCCCAGTTCCCGCAGGGTGAGGACCGGCAGCTCGGGGTCGGGCACCGAGCCGGCGATCGCGATGAGTTCCGCTTCCAGGGCGGTGGTGGTCACCATGACGCCCCCGGGTGGCTGCGGTGCAGATGCTGCATCTCGGCGAGCATCCGCCCGAACGGCTCGGTGTGCAGGCCCTGCCGGCCCGCGCCCGCGCTCCACGCCCCGGACTGCGGTCCCTCGGGGAGCGTGAGCGTGGCCCGGCGCAGGACCTCGCCGACCGACTCCAGCCAGGCCGGCCTCAGCTGCTCCCCGTCCACGTCCAGGCCCTGCACCGGCTGGAACATCTCGCCGGTGAACCGCCACAGCGCCTCGCACGCCCGCCGCATCCGCGCATGGCTCTCGTCCGTGCCGTCGCCGAGCCGCAGGGTCCACTGCTCGGCGTGGTCGCGGTGGTAGGCGACCTCCTTGACGGCCTTCGCGGCGAGCGGGGCGAAGGGGCCGTCGCCGGTGGCCAGGCGGTCGTAGAGGAGGTGCTGATAGGTGGAGAAGTACAGCTGGCGGGCGATGGTGTGGGCGAAGTCGCCGTTCGGCTGTTCCACCAGCTGGAGGTTGCGGAAGGCGCGCTCCTCGCGCAGATACGCCAGCTCGTCCTCGTCGCCGGCCAGCGACAGCAGCACCCGGGCCTGGCCGAGCAGGTCCAGCGCGATGTTGGCGAGGGCGACCTCCTCCTCCAGGACGGGGGCGTGGCCGGCCCACTCGCCCAGGCGGTGGGAGAGCACCAGGGCGTCGTCGCCGAGGGCGAGGGCGGCCGTCGTGGGAACCGTGGTCGTCACAGGTGCTTCACCCCCTCCGGGATCTCGTAGAACGTCGGGTGGCGGTAGGGCTTGTCCGCGGCCGGTTCGAAGAACGGGTCCTTCTCGTCGGGCGAGGACGCCGTGATGGCGGAGGACGGCACGACCCAGATGGAGACGCCCTCGCCGCGCCGGGTGTACAGATCGCGCGCGTTGCGCAGGGCGAGCTCCGCGTCCGGGGCGTGCAGGCTGCCGGCGTGGGTGTGGGACAGGCCCCGGCGGGAGCGCACGAAGACCTCCCACAGAGGCCAGTCGGTGTTCGTCATGCGCGCGTCGCTCCCGTCTCGCTGTGCTTGGCCGCGTACGCCGCGGCCGCCTCCCGTACCCAGGCGCCCTCTTCATGGGCCCGCCTGCGTTGTGTGATGCGCTGCTCGTTGCACGGGCCGTTGCCCTTGAGGACCTCCCAGAACTCCGTCCAGTCGATCGGCCCGAAGTCGTAGTGCCCCCGCTCCTCGTTCCACTTGAGATCCGGGTCGGGGAGGGTGAGGCCGAGGGACTCGGCCTGGGGGACGCAGATGTCGACGAAGCGCTGGCGCAGCTCGTCGTTGGAGTGCCGCTTGATCTTCCAGGCCATCGACTGCGCCGAGTGCTGCGACGCGTCGTCGGGCGGGCCGAACATCATCAGCGACGGCCACCACCAGCGGTCCACCGCGTCCTGCGCCATCGCGTGCTGCTCGGGGGTGCCGCGGCTGAGGGCCAGCAGCAGCTCGTACCCCTGGCGCTGGTGGAAGGACTCCTCCTTGCAGATGCGGACCATCGCGCGTGCGTACGGGCCGTAGGAGCAGCGGCACAGCGGCACCTGGTTGGTGATCGCGGCGCCGTCCACCAGCCAACCGATCGCGCCGACGTCGGCCCAGGTCAGCGTGGGGTAGTTGAAGATCGAGGAGTACTTCTGGCGGCCGCTGTGCAGCTTGTCGAGCAGCTCGTCGCGGCCGGTGCCGAGCGTTTCCGCCGCGCTGTACAGATACAGCCCGTGGCCGGCCTCGTCCTGGACCTTGGCCATCAGGATGGCCTTGCGGCGCAGCGAGGGCGCGCGGGTGATCCAGTTGGCCTCCGGCTGCATGCCGATGATCTCGGAGTGCGCGTGCTGGGCGATCTGCCGGACCAGCGTCGCCCGGTAGGCGTCGGGCATCCAGTCGCGGGGCTCGATGCGCTCGTCGGCGGCCACGGCGGCGTCGAAGGCGCGCTCGTACCCGGCGGTGGCGGCGGTGCCGTCCCCGTCGTACGGCGCTGTGTGGTCCGTCTTCTGCGCGGCTGCTGTCGCCATGAGGCCCCCTCGACCTTTGGGTCTGCCCGGAGCATGCTCCCGACCGATCGTTCGGTTCGTGCGATTCCATGGTCGGTCGGGCGCCGTAAGGTGTCAACCGCTGTGGATAACCCGTCGGCGCGGCTGTGGACGAGCTGATCGAAAGGGCTGTGCCCGGTGGGTCGGCCTGAGTACCGTTCGCCTGCGAGGGGGGCTGCCGGGCGGCACAGAAGGACCGGAACGGGATCGGGATCGGGGCGGAATGGACGCGCAGGGCGCGAACGACACGTACGACAGGGGTGCGAGCGCTCCGCACGCGCAGGACCAGCAGGGCGCACCTGACGGCGTGAACGAGCCCCCGACGGGCCCCCGCACCGGCGTCGCCGCCCTCTCCCCGCGCTACCAGGTCGGCGTCGCGCTGGCCCTCGCCGTCGTCGCCGTCGCCGTCTGTGTGCACATCGGGATGGTCTTTCTGCACGTCGCGCCGTCGAACACGGTCACCAAGCAGCACGGCAAGGCGATCGACGAATGGATCTACCCGGAGTTCGAACAGAACTGGAAGCTGTTCGCGCCGAACCCGCTGCAGCAGAACATCTCCGTTCAGGTCCGCGCCCAGATCCGAACGGGTGACGGCAGCAGCCGCACCACCGGCTGGTACGACCTGTCCGCGCAGGACGGCAGGGCCATCGACGGCAATCTGCTGCCGAGCCACACCCAGCAGAACGAGCTGCGCCGCGCCTGGGACTTCTTCACCGCCACGCACGACGGCAGCAACCGCCCCTCGGGCCTGCGCGGTGCGCTCAGCGAGACATATCTGCGCCGGATCGTCGTGATGCGCCTGGACCGCGCGGACGCGAGCGGGCCGGGCGGTGTCGTCGAGCGGGTCCAGGTCCGCTCGCGGACCACCAACGTCCGCCCGCCCGAGTGGAGCGAGGAGCGGATATCGCTCAAGCCGGTGTACCGGATGCTGCCCTGGTGGTCGGTGCCGGGCGACGAGGCCGAGGGAGGCGTCCGGTGAGCCGCTTCGCCCTGGCCGTCTCCCGTGGCATCGCCCGGGTCACCGAGTCCGCCCTGGGCCCCTACCAGACCGCCGTGATCCGCATCGGTTTCGCCGCGACCTGGCTGCTGTTCCTGCTGCGCGAGATCCCGCACCGCCAGGAGCTGTACGGCCCCGACGGCCCGTGGAGCTGGGACCTCGCCGAGCAGCTGATCGGCGCGAACGGCGCCTTCTCCGCCCTGATGTGGTCCGACGGGCAGCTCTGGTTCGAGACCGTCTACGCGCTCGGCGTGCTCACCAGCCTGCTGCTGATGCTGGGCTGGCGTACCCGCACCATGTCCGTGCTCTTCATGGTCGGCGTGCTCTCGCTGCAGAACCGCAGCGTCTTCATGGGCGACGGCGGCGACAACGTCCTGCACCTGATGTGCATCTACCTGGTCTTCACGCGGTGCGGCCAGGTGTGGTCCCTGGACGCGCGGCGCGCTCGGCGCGCACCCGGGGCACGCGCGCGTGGGGAGCGGGTCACCGACCGCACCGGCCCCGCGCTGTGGGGCGTGCTCGGGCTGGCGCTGCTCGCCGTGACCGCGATGGGCCGGCTGGACGGCGACTGGCCGGTCCCGGCGCTGCTGTGGGGCGTGTGGGTGGCGCAGGCCCTGTGGTGGCTCACCGGGCGCCTCACACGCACCGGCCAGCCGCGGATCCTGCTCGACCTGATCGCCAACATCCTGCACAACGGCGCCCTGCTCGTGATCATGGCCGAGGCCTGTCTGATCTACGCCACGGCCGGCTGGTACAAGATCCAGGGCTCCCGCTGGCAGGACGGCACCGCCGTCTACTACCCCCTGCATCTGGACTCCTTCTCGCCCTGGCCCGCCCTCGCCGACCTGCTCTCCGCCAGCGGCACCATGGTCATGCTCATCACCTACGGGACCGTGATCGTCCAGGTCGCCTTCCCGTTCACGCTGTTCCACCGGCGGGTCAAGAACGTCCTGCTGGCCGTCATGATCACCGAGCATGCCGTGATCGCCGTGGTGCTCGGTCTGCCCTTCTTCTCGCTGGCGATGATCGCGGCGGACGCGGTCTTCCTGCCGACGTCGTTCCTGCGCCGACTGGGCGACTGGGCGGCACGCGCGCGTGGGCGCCTGGTCCGGCGCGGCCGCCCCAAGGTCCCGGCGCAGCGGACGCCGGACGCCGCCGAGCGCACCGGGGACGCCGAGCAGACCCACGTAGGCTTCACGGCATGAACGACCCCGCGGACAGGGACACCGGCGGCTCCGCGCAGCAACAGGTGAGCGCCTGGCGCCGCCTCGCCGGCACCTCCGTGCTGCTCGACGGCTTCCACGCCCTCAAGCACGCCCTGCGTTTCGGCGCGGAGGTGCCCCTCGCGGTCACCGCCGACCGCGAGGCCGCGCTCGCCCTCGCCGACGAGCTCGCTCCGGACGTACGGCAGACGCTGGCCGCGCTGCTCACCGAGGTCCCGGAGTCGACGTACGCCTCCCTGGTGCCGCGTCCGCACCCCACCGCCGTGGCCGCCCTGGCGCTACGGCCGTCCCGTGCGGCCCATCTGCGGGCGCTGGCCCGCACGCCCCGCAGCGCGCCCGTCGTGGTCCTCGACCAGCCGCGCAACCTCGGCAACGCCGGGGCGGTGATCCGGCTGGCGGCCGGCTTCGGGGCGACCGGCGTGGTCACGACCGGCACGCTCGACCCCTGGCATCCCACCGTCGTACGCGGCGGTGCCGGGCTGCACTTCGCGACCGCCGTGGAGCGGCTGGACGTCGGCGAACTGCCGCCCGGGCCGCTGTTCGCCCTCGACCCGGAGGGCGAGGACATCCGGGGCCTGAAGCTGCCGGACGACGCGCTGCTCGCGTTCGGCTCGGAACGCAGCGGCCTGTCCGCGGCCGTACGCGCGCGTGCCGACCATCTGGTCGCGTTGCCGATGCGCCCCCAGGTCTCCAGCTACAACCTCGCGACCAGCGTGGCCATGACGCTGTACCACTGGAGCGCCACCGGGGGCGCGGCGGACTGAACGGTGACCGGGCGCGGCGGTCCGAGGGGTCACGCCTCCCGGCGTACCTCCACCACCCGGAAGCGGTTCGCCACGAACGCCCCGTCGGTCAGCGCCGAGTTGGCCGCCGGGTTGCCGCCCGAGCCGTGGAAGTCGGAGAAGGCGGCGGTCTGGTTGACGTACACCCCACCGGTCAGGTTCAGCGACAGCTGGGCGGCCTCCTCCAGGCAGGCCTCCTCGATCGCCCGCTCGACCTCCTGGTCGGTCGTGTACGCGCCGACCGTCATCGCGCCCTTCTCCCGGACCGTCCGGCGCAGCAGCTCCACCGCGTCGGTGGCCGAGTCGACGGCGACCGCGAAGGAGACCGGGCCGAAGCACTCGCTCATGTAGGCGGCCTCGTCGTCCGGCTTGGCGCCGTCCAGCTTGACGATGACGGGCGTACGGACCACCGCGGCCGGGAAGTCGGGGTTGCTGATCTCGCGGGAGGCGAGGGCGACTTCGCCGAGCCCGGCCGCGGCCTCCAGGCGGGCCTTGACGTCCGGGTTGACGATGGCGCCGAGCAGCGCGTTCGCGCGCGCGTCGTCGCCGAGCAGTCCGTCGACCGCCTTGGCGAGGTCGGCGGTCACCTCGTCGAAGGACTTCGGGCCCTGGTCGGTGCGGATGCCGTCGCGGGGGACGAGCAGGTTCTGCGGGGTCGTGCACATCTGGCCGCTGTACAGCGACAGCGAGAAGGCCAGGTTGGACAGCATCCCCTTGTAGTCGTCGGTCGACTCCACGATCACCGTGTTGACGCCGGCCTTCTCCGTGTGGACCTGCGCCTGGCGGGCGTTGGCCTCCAGCCAGTCGCCGAACGCCGTCGAGCCGGTGTAGTCGATGATCCGGATCTCGGGGCGGACGGCGAGGGTCTTGGCGATGCCCTCACCGGGGCGCTCGGCGGCCAGCGCGACCAGGTTGGCGTCGAAGCCGGCCTCGGTGAGCACCTGGCGCGCGACCTGCACGGTGAGCGCGAGCGGCAGCACCGCGCGCGGGTGGGGCTTGACCAGGACCGCGTTGCCGGTGGCGAGGGAGGCGAACAGGCCCGGGTAGCCGTTCCACGTCGGGAAGGTGTTGCAGCCGATCACCAGACCGATCCCGCGCGGGACCGCGGTGAACCGCTTGGTCAGCGCGAGCGGGTCCCGCTTGCCCTGCGGCTTGGTCCACTCCGCGGTGTCGGGGGTGCGGACCTGCTCCACGTACGCGTACGCCACCGCTTCCAGGCCGCGGTCCTGCGCGTGCGGGCCGCCCGCCTGGAACGCCATCATGAAGGCCTGGCCGGAAGTGTGCATGACCGCGTGCGCGAACTCGTGCGTCCGGTCGCTGATCCGCTTGAGGATCTCCAGGCAGACCATGGCCCGGGCCTCCGGACCCGCGTCGCGCCAGGCGCGCTGGCCGGCCCGCATGGCGGGCAGCAGCACGTCGATGTCCGCGTGCGGGTAGCTGACGCCCAACTCGATGCCGTACGGCGAGACTTCATAGTCCACCCAGCCGTCCGTGCCGGGCTGGCCGAGGTCGAGGCGGGTGCCGAGCAGGGCGTCGAAGGCGGCCTTGCCCGCGGCCGCGTCCAGGCTGCCGTTCTCCCCGTAGGCCTTCGGGTGCTCGGGGTGCGGGGACCAGTACGCGCGCGTGCGGATCGTTTCCAGCGCCTGGTCGAGGGTCGGCCGGTGCTGGGTGATCAGCTCGTGGGCGGTGAGTTCGGCGGCCATGCGGGACCAACTCCTCGTCTTGTGAGCTCTTCGTCGAGCTCATGACCTGGTGAGAAACATGGGCAGGAACACGCAGTCAGAGTTAGAGTAACCGAACGATCGGTCGGTTCAAGGGGGTCCGCCGCATCTGTGGAAAACCCCGTGCGGGAGGATCGCGTCCATGACAGCACTCGACCTCAGCAGCCCCGTGGCCGTCGTCGGCACCGGCACCATGGGGCAGGGCATCGCCCAGGTGGCGCTGGTCGCGGGCCACGTCGTACGGCTGTACGACGCCGTCCCCGGGCGCGCCCGCGAAGCCGCCGCCGCGATCGGTGCCCGGCTCGACAGGCTCGTCGAGAAGGAGCGGCTCACCGGCGCCGACCGGGACGCCGCGCGCGCCCGCCTGCTGCCCGCCGAGAGCCTCGCCGAGCTCGCCGACTCCGCCCTTGTCGTCGAGGCCGTCCTGGAGCGGCTGGACGTCAAACAGGACCTGCTGCGCGAGCTGGAGGACGTGGTCGCCGAGGACTGTCTGCTCGCCACCAACACGTCCTCCCTGTCGGTGACCGCCATCGGCGGCGCCCTGCGCGCCCCGGGCCGCTTCGTCGGCCTGCACTTCTTCAACCCCGCCCCGCTGCTGCCGCTGGTCGAGGTGGTCTCCGGGTTCGCCACCGATGTCACCTCGGCCACGCGCGCGTACGAGATGGCCCGTGCCTGGGGCAAGACGCCGGTCGCCTGCGCCGACACCCCCGGCTTCATCGTCAACCGCATCGCCCGGCCGTTCTACGCCGAGGCCTTCGCCGTCTACGAGGCGCACGGCGCCGACCCCGCCACCATCGACGCCGTGCTGCGCGAGTGCGGCGGCTTCCGGATGGGCGCCTTCGAGCTGACCGACCTGATCGGGCAGGACGTCAACGAGTCCGTGACGCGCTCCGTGTGGCAGTCCTTCTTCCAGGACGTGCGCTTCGCGCCGTCGCTCGCACAGCGCCGCCTGGTCGAGTCCGGCCGGCTCGGCCGCAAGTCCGGACAGGGCTGGTACGACTACCGGGACGGCGCCGAGCGCGCCGAGCCGCACACCGCGGAAGCCGGCCGGCCGCCCGCGTACGTCGTCGCCGAGGGCGACCTGGGCCCCGCGTCCGAGCTGCTCGCGCTGATCCGCGAGGCGGGCATCCAGGTCCGTGAGGAGGACGAGGACCACGGCACCCGGCTCGTGCTGCCCGGCGGCGGCCAGCTGGCGCTCGCCGACGGCCAGACCTCGGTCGAGTTCCGGGACGTCGTCTACTTCGACCTCGCCCTCGACTACCGCCGGGCCACCCGCATCGCCCTGTCCGCCTCCCAGGACACCTCGCCGGGGACCCTCAGCGAGGCCACCGGCCTGTTCCAGGCGCTCGGCAAGAAGGTCAGCGTCATCGGGGACGTCCCCGGGATGATCGTCGCCCGTACGGTCGCGCGGATCGTCGACCTCGCCCACGACGCCGTCGCCAAGGGCGTCGCCACCGAGGAGGACATCGACACCGCGATGCGGCTGGGCGTCAACTACCCGCTCGGCCCGTTCGAATGGAGCCGCCGCCTGGGCCGCAACTGGGCGTACGCCCTCCTCGACGACCTGCACCTGCGCGATCCCTCCGGGCGCTACGCGCCGTCCCTCGCGCTGTACCGCCACGCGTACGCCACCGACAAGCGGGAGGGCAGCACGTCATGACCACCGCCAAGCGCGACACGTACACCCCGGAGACGCTGCTGTCGGTCGCCGTCCAGGTCTTCAACGAGCGCGGTTACGACGGCACCTCCATGGAGCACCTCTCCAAGGCGGCCGGCATCTCCAAGTCCTCGATCTACCACCACGTCACCGGCAAGGAGGAACTGCTGCGCCGGGCCGTGAGCCGGGCGCTGGACGAACTCTTCGGGATCCTCGACGAGGAGCACGCGCGCGTGGGGCGCGCCGCCGGGCGGCTGGAGTACGTCGTGCGGCGCATGGTCGAGGTGCTCATAGCCGAACTGCCCTACGTGACGCTGCTGCTGCGGGTGCGCGGCAACACGGACACCGAGCGGTGGGCGCTGGAGCGGCGCCGCGACTTCGACCACCGGGTCGCCGAGCTGCTGAAGGCGGCCGCCGCGGACGGGGACGTGCGCGGCGACGTGGAGGTGCGGCTGGCCACCCGGCTGGTCTTCGGCATGATCAACTCGATCGCCGAGTGGTACCGGCCCGACGGGCGCGGCATGGGGGAGCGCGAAGTGGCCGACGCGGTGGTGTGCCTGGTCTTCGGCGGTCTGCGGCAGGCGGACTGAACGGGGAGCGGTGGCCTGGAGTACGCGCGCGTTGAAGGTGTTCCGCCACGAGGCTCTCCAGGGCCTGACCGCGGGGTCTGAGTACGCGCGCGTGGAGGGGATTGAGTACGCCTCCCCATGCCCCGGCCGCACGGCGGTGACGGGGTGGGCGCATGCCTCGGAACGACGTTCCGCCTCGCGCCGTCCACCGGACCACGCGCGTGGTGGCCGTCGGCGCCGGGCTGGGATACGCCCTTTCTTCCGGGGCTGTTCGCGCCGGCCCTGGGCGCAGCCCGGGCCACGGGATGACGGCCGGTCAGGTGCTCAGCCCTGCGGCTCCAGGTCCTCCTCCTCGAACACCAGCAACGTGCGCGTGCTGAGCACCTCCGGGATCGCCTGGAGCCGGGTGAGCACCAGCTCGCGCAGTGCCCGGTTGTCGGGGGTGTGCACCAGCAGCAGCACATCGAAATCGCCCCCGACGAGGGCGATGTGCGAGGCGCCGGGCAGCTGTCTGAGCTGCTCGCGCACGGTGCGCCAGGAGTTCTGGACGATCTTCAGGGTGATGTACGCCGACGTCCCGTGGCCCGCGCGTTCGTGGTCGACGCGGGCTCCGAAACCGCGGATGACACCGTCCTCGACGAGCCGGTTGATGCGCGCGTAGGCGTTGGCGCGCGAGACGTGGACCCGTTCGGCGACGGACCGTATCGACGCGCGGCCGTCGGCCTGGAGCATCCGCAGGATGTCCTGATCGATGGCGTCCAGGGGCCGCGGGGGCGGCAGGGTCGTCTCCCTGCTCGCGGGACTCGCGGGACTCGCGGAACTCGGGGAAGGTGCGCCGGCCTCCGGGCCCTCGGCCATTTGTTCAGATGCCACCCGCCCCCGCCTCCTTACCATGGACGTACTGCGTACATCTCAGGCTGTGGAGAACCGTTTGTCCACAGCCCGGGGCTGCCTGTAGCCAAAATGTGCCGTCGACCGAACAATCGGTAGGTGAGGCGCATCACAGATGCCGCGCCTCCCCGAAGCCGCTCCCACGAGGAGGTGCCGTCATGACGGTCATGGAGCAGCGTGGCGCGTATCGGCCGTCGCCGCCGCCCGCCTGGCAGCCCCGCACCGACCCCACACCGCTGCTGCCCGACGCGGCTCCGTACCGCGTGCTCGGCACCGAGGCGGCCGCCAAGGCCGACCCCGAGCTGCTGCGCCGGCTGTACGCCCAGCTGGTGCGCGGCCGCCGGTACAACGCGCAGGCCACCGCCCTCACCAAGCAGGGCCGCCTCGCCGTCTACCCGTCCAGCACCGGCCAGGAGGCCTGCGAGGTCGCCGCCGCGCTGGCCCTTGACGACCGCGACTGGCTCTTCCCCAGCTACCGCGACACCCTCGCCGCCGTCGTCCGCGGCGTGGACCCCGTCGAGGCCCTCACCCTGCTGCGCGGCGACTGGCACACCGGGTACGACCCGTACACCCACCGCGTCGCCCCCCTGTGCACCCCGCTCGCCACTCAGCTCCCGCATGCCGTCGGCCTCGCGCACGCCGCCCGCCTCAAGGGCGACGACGTGGTCGCGCTGGCGATCGTCGGTGACGGCGGCACCAGCGAGGGCGATTTCCACGAGGCGCTGAACTTCGCCGCCGTATGGCAGGCCCCGGTCGTTTTCCTGGTCCAGAACAACGGCTTCGCGATCTCCGTCCCGCTCGCCAAGCAGACCGCCGCACCGTCCCTGGCCCACAAGGCCGTCGGGTACGGCATGCCGGGCCGCCTGGTCGACGGCAACGACGCCGCCGCCGTGCACGAGGTCCTCACCGACGCCGTGCGGCACGCGCGCGTGGGGGGCGGTCCGACGCTCGTGGAGGCGGTGACCTACCGCGTGGAGGCGCACACCAACGCGGACGACGACAAACGCTACCGCGCGGACTCCGAGGTCGACGCCTGGCGGGACCACGACCCGATCGCGCTCCTGGAGCGGGAGTTGACCGAGCGCGGCTGGCTCGACGAGGCCGGCGTCCGGGCCGCACGCGAGGACGCCGAGACGCTCGCCGCCGACCTGCGCGCCCGCCTGAACCAGGACCCCGGGCTCGACCCCATGGACCTGTTCGCCCACGTCTACGCCGAGCCCACGCCGCAACTGCGCGAGCAGCAAGCCCAGTTGCGGGCCGAGCTGGAGGCCGGGCAGGAAGCCGGGCAGGAAGGGGAGCCGCGATGACGACCGTCGCCGTCAAGCCCGCCACCATGGCCCAGGCCCTCACCCGCGCGCTGCGCGACGCCATGGCCGCCGACCCGTCCGTGCACGTCATGGGCGAGGACGTCGGCACCCTCGGCGGTGTCTTCCGCGTCACCGACGGGCTCGCCAAGGAGTTCGGCGAGGACCGCTGCACGGACACCCCGCTCGCCGAGGCCGGCATCCTCGGCACGGCCGTCGGCATGGCGATGTACGGGCTCAGGCCGGTCGTCGAGATGCAGTTCGACGCGTTCGCCTACCCGTCGTTCGAGCAGCTCGTCAGCCATGTGGCGCGTATGCGCAACCGCACCCGCGGGAAGATGCCCCTGCCGATCACCATCCGTGTCCCCTACGGCGGCGGCATCGGCGGCGTCGAACACCACAGCGACTCCTCCGAGGCGTACTACATGGCGACTCCGGGGCTCCATGTCGTCACGCCCGCGACCGTCGCCGACGCCTACGGCCTGCTGCGCGCCGCCATCGCCTCCGACGACCCGGTCGTCTTCCTGGAGCCCAAGCGGCTGTACTGGTCGAAGGACGCCTGGAACCCGGACGACCCGCAGACCGTTGAACCCATTGGCCGCGCGGTGGTGCGGCGCTCCGGCCGGAGCGCCACGCTCATCACGTACGGGCCGTCGGTACCCGTCTGCCTCGAAGCCGCCGAGGCGGCCCGGGCCGAGGGGTGGGACCTCGAAGTCGTCGACCTGCGCTCCCTGGTGCCGTTCGACGACGAGACGGTCTGCGCCTCGGTACGACGGACCGGGCGAGCGGTCGTCGTCCATGAGTCGGGCGGGTTCGGCGGACCGGGCGGGGAGATCGCGGCCCGGGTCACGGAGCGCTGCTTCCACCACCTGGAGGCGCCGGTGCTGCGCGTGGCCGGGTTCGACATCCCCTACCCGCCGCCGATGCTGGAGAGGCACCATCTCCCTGGCGTCGACCGCATCCTGGACGCCGTGGCGCGTCTGCAATGGGAGGCCGAGAGCTGATGGCACAGGTGCTGGAGTTCAAGCTCCCCGACCTCGGAGAAGGGCTCACCGAGGCGGAGATCGTGCGCTGGCTGGTGCAGGTCGGCGACGTCGTCGCCGTCGACCAGCCGGTCGTCGAGGTAGAGACGGCCAAGGCGATGGTCGAGGTCCCCTGCCCCTACGGCGGCGTGGTCACGGCCCGCTTCGGCGAGGAGGGCACGGAACTCCCGGTGGGGGCACCACTGCTGACGGTGGCGGTGGGGGCGGTGGCCTCCGGTGCTGCCGGTGACGGGGCGGACGCGGGTTCGGCGTCGGGCGCCGGGGCGGCCCGGGGCGCGGGCTCCGGTCCGGGGTCGGGGCCGGGTGCTGGTGCCGGTTCGGGATCGGGTACGGCCGAGGGCTCCGGTGCCGCTTCGGCCAACGGCTCGGGTACTGCGCGGACCGGCGGCTCCGACACCGGGTCCGGCAACGTCCTCGTGGGCTACGGCACGGGTGCGCCTCCCGCGCGGCGTCGGCGAGTACGGCCCCAGGCCCCCATAGCTCCTACGCGGGCTTCGACCGCTGCGGGCGTTCAGACCGCTCCAGCCCCGGGATCCCCGACAGCCCACGCCAACGGCGACGCCTCCCGCGGCGAAGGACCCGTGCCGGTGATCTCGCCCCTCGTACGGAGGCTCGCCCGGGAGAACGGGCTGGATCTGCGGGAGCTGACGGGCTCCGGTCCCGACGGGCTGATTCTGCGCGCGGACGTGGAGTACGCGCTGCGGGCCGCCGCCGCGCAGGGCCGTTCCGCCCAGCCGCAGGCCGAGCCGCACGCGCGCGTGGCCGCCGCACCGGCGCACACCGAGCCGCACGCGCGCGTGGCTGCCACTCCAGCCGGTGTCCCCGCACCGACGGCCGTCCCGGTCACCTCCGCGGCCCACACGCCCGGCACCCGCGTCCCCCTCAAGGGCGTCCGAGGTGCCGTCGCCGACAAGCTCTCCCGCAGTCGGCGGGAGATCCCGGACGCGACCTGCTGGGTCGACGCCGACGCGACGGAGCTGATGCGGGCGCGCACCGCGATGAACGCGGCCGGTGGCCCCAAGATCTCCCTGCTCGCCCTGCTGGCCCGGATCTGCACCGCCGCGCTCGCCCGTTTCCCCGAGCTGAACTCCACCGTGGACATGGCGGCCAGGGAGGTCGTCCAGCTGGACCAGGTGCACCTGGGCTTCGCCGCGCAGACCGAGCGGGGACTGGTCGTGCCGGTCGTCCGCGACGCGCACGCCCGGGACGCCGAGGGCCTCACCGCGGAGTTCGCCCGGCTGACCGAGGCGGCCCGGACCGGGACGCTCACCCCCGCGGACCTGACCGGCGGCACCTTCACGCTGAACAACTACGGCGTGTTCGGCGTCGACGGCTCCACGCCGATCATCAACCACCCCGAGGCGGCCATGCTCGGCGTCGGCCGGATCGTACCCAAGCCCTGGGTGCACGAGGGCGAGCTGGCGGTGCGGCAGGTCGTGCAGCTCTCGCTCACCTTCGACCACCGGGTCTGCGACGGCGGCACGGCGGGCGGCTTCCTGCGCTACGTCGCGGACTGCGTGGAACAGCCGGCGGTGCTGATGCGCACCCTTTGACCGGGTGTCCCGCCCGCGTTCCGCTTGACCGGGTGTCCCGCCCGCGTTCCGCGACACGGCAGGCGGCACGCATACTCAATGGGTGAGCGACATCCAACGCCCCGCACCGGGCGACGCCGGCGACTACGACGCCGTCGTGCTCGCCGGCGGTGCCGCGCGGCGGCTCGGCGGGGCCGACAAGCCCGGCGTGCGCGTGGGCGGACGCCCGCTGCTGGACCGGGTGCTCGCCGCGTGCGCCGACGCCCGGACCACCGTCGTCGTCGCCGAGCCGAGGCCGACGGCACGGCCCGTGACCTGGGCGCGCGAGCAACCGCCGGGCGGCGGACCGCTCGCCGCCCTCGCGGCCGGCCTGCCGCTCACCGGCGCCGACCGGGTGGTGGTCCTCTCCGCGGACCTGCCCTTTCTCAGCGAGCCCACCGTGAAGGGACTGCTCGCCGAGCTGGACGCGGGCCCGGCCGACGGCACGCTGCTCACCGACCCCGGCGGCCGGGACCAGCCGCTCGTGGCCGCCTACCGCGCACAGCGCCTGCGCGAGAGGCTCGCGCACCTCGGAGCCGAGCACGGCGGCCTCACCGGCCTGCCCCTGCGGCTCCTCACCGCCGGACTGAACCTCACCCGCGTCCTCGACCCCGTCGCGTCCTTCGACTGCGACACCTGGGACGACATCGCCACTGCCAGGGCACGCATCAGGGAGCATGGGCTCGTGTTGGATGAATGGATCTCCGCAGTCAAGGACGAGCTGGGTATCGACCTCGACGTCGACACCGGTGTCCTGCTCGACCTCGCCCGTGACGCGGCCCACGGGGTGGCACGCCCCGCGGCCCCGCTGACCACGTTCCTCGTCGGCTACGCCGCGGCCAAGGCAGGCGGCGGCCCCGAAGCCGTCGCCGAGGCCTCCCGCAAGGCCACCGCCCTGGCACTGCGCTGGGCGGAGGAGGACGCCTCCGCCACGGACGGCGCGACCCCCACCACGGACACCGCAGGCGCCGCCACCGACACCAAGTCCGCCCCCGAGCCCCGCCCGGACGCCGGATGACCGCCCCCGGTATCCGTGACGGCGAGGACGTCGAGGACCGGGACGTCGAGGAGGCACTGGCGCTCGTGAAGGAGGACCGGGACAACACCCCTCACCTGGCCCACGCCCCCCAGGACCGCCACCACAAGGCCACCCCCTGGCCCGAGGCCCGCGAGATCGCCGCCCGCGCCGTCCGAGGCGGTGCCCGCCGCGCGCCCGTCCCGCTCCCCCTCGACTCCGCCCTCGGCCACACCCTGGCCGCCCCGCTCACCGCCCTCACCGACCTCCCCTCCTTCGACACCTCCGCGATGGACGGCTGGGCGGTCGCCGGGCCCGGCCCCTGGGACGTACGCGACCAGGGCGTGCTCGCGGGCCACGCCGAGCACGCGCCGCTCGATGACGGCGAGGCCGTCCGGATCGCCACCGGCGCCCGGATCCCGCCCGACACCACCGCCGTGCTGCGCAGCGAACACGGCCGTATGGACGACCGGGGCAGACTGCACGCCACGCGCGACGCCGGCCACGGCCAGGACATCCGCCCGCGCGGCCAGGAGTGCCGCAAAGGCGACCAGCTGCTGCCGCCCGGCACCCTCGTCACCCCCGCCGTGCTGGGCCTCGCCGCGGCCGCCGGGTACGACACCCTGACCGCCGTGCCCCGCCCCCGCGCCCACGTCCTGGTGCTCGGCGACGAACTGCTCACCGAGGGCCTCCCGCACGACGGCCTGATCCGCGACGCCCTCGGCCCCATGCTGCCGCCCTGGCTGCGTGCGCTCGGCGCCGAGGTCACGGACGTGCGGCGGATCGGCGACGACGCCGACGCCCTGCACGAGGCGATCACGGCCAGCGAGGCCGACCTCCTGGTCACCACCGGCGGCACCGCCTCCGGCCCCGTCGACCACGTCCACCCCACCCTGCGCCGTATCGGCGCGGAGCTGCTGGTCGACGGCGTCAAGGTGCGCCCGGGCCACCCCATGCTGCTGGCCCGCACCAAGGAGAACCAGCACCTCGTCGGCCTGCCCGGCAACCCCCTGGCCGCCGTCTCCGGCCTGCTCACCCTCGCCGAGCCCCTGCTGCGCACGCTCGCGGCACGCCCGGCGCAGGAGCCGTACGCGCTGCCCATGCAGGAGGCGGTGCACGGGCACCCGTACGACACCCGGCTCGTCCCCGTCGTCCTGCGCGCCGACCGTGCGGTGCCGCTGCACTACAACGGTCCGGCCATGCTGCGTGGCGTCGCGGCCGCCGATGCCCTCGCGGTCGTACCGCCGGGCGGTGCACGGCCCGGTCAGGCGGCGGAGATCCTGGACCTGCCGTGGGCCACGGCCGGGATCGGCGTGTGTTTCACGTGAAACATCGACCACGCACCGTAGTCGAGCTCACACTCCTTCTGCCCGCCCGGCGGCGACCGGTCGGCTGACCGTGATGACCCGGTCCCCCGCCCGCAGCTCCGTCCGCCACCCGTCGGTGTAGTCCAGCATTTTCTTGTCCCTTACGACCGCCACGACCAGGTCCGCGCACTCGCGGGGCGTGCGGCCCTCCTCCTCCGGGGTCACCGGCCGCTCGATGAGGTCCATGCCGCTGCCGAGGGTCATGAGGTCCTCCAGCGCCCGTGCCACCGGCGGGCTGGCCATGAACGTGCCGAGCAGCCGGCCGGCCGAGCTGGAGCTGGTCACGACGGTGTCCGCGCCGCTCTGCTTGAGCAGCGGTACGTTCTCGTCCTCGCGGACCGCGGCGACGATCGTGGCGTGCTTGTTCAGCTGGCGCGCGGTGAGGGTGATCAGCGTGGCCGTCTCGTCTCGCTGCGGGGCGATGATCACGCGGGTGGCGCGGTGGATCTCGGCCTTGAGCAGGGTCTCCGAGCGGGTGGCGTCGCCGGTCACCGCCACCAGGCCGTCGTCGCCCGCCGCCTCGGCCGTCTTGCGCTGGGCGTCCACGACGACGATCCGGTCCTTGCCGATGCCCTGCCCGACCAGGGTCTGCACGGCGTGCCGCCCCTTGGTGCCGTATCCGATGACCACGACGTGGTCCCGGGTGCGGGCGCGCCAGCGGTGGATGCGGACCTGCTGGCGGGTGCGCTCGGTGAGCACCTCCAGGGTGGTGCCGACCAGGATGATCAGGAACAGCACACGCAGCGGTGTGATGACGAAGATGTTGGTGAGCCGGGCGGCCTCGCTGACCGGGGCGATGTCGCCGTATCCGGTGGTGGAGAGGGTGACGGTGGCGTAGTACGCGGCGTCGAGCAGGTCGACCTTGCCGTCGGAGCTGTCGTTGTAGCCCTCGCTGTCGATGTACACGATCAGGATGGTGGCGAGGAGGACCAGCAGCGCCATGGACAGGCGTTTGAGCACCTGCTGGAGCGGCGGTACGACGCTCAGTACCGGCATCGTGATGGCGCGGCCCGCCTCGGCGTCGGCGCGGGCCTCGTGGCGCGAGCGGCTCCAGAGCGACCGCAGCAGCGCGGACCTCGCCCCGTGCGTGGATGGATGCTCGTCGTCCCTCATCGCTGGCCCCCTGTGGCGTCGGTACGGGCAGTCGGCTCCATCGTTCCGCACCGGGTCCGGCGCCGTCGCCGTGCCCCCTCGGCCCGACACGCCGACCGGGGTGGGCTTGCGCCGGGGCGCTGGGTAGCGTCGGATCCGACGTCCGGGAGCCGTACCCCGGTCCGATGGCTCGCATACCCCGCTGGAGGTCCCCCTTGCGCGACCACACTGTCGTCGTCGGCTTCGGTACGAAGGGGCGGGCCGCGACCCAGGCCGCCTGTGCCACGGGGCTGAAGAAGGAACAGGTCGTCGTGATCGACCCGACCGCCAAGGCGGTGGACGCCGCGACGGCCGAGGGATACGCCGCCGTGCTGGGGGACGCGACCCGCAGCGAGGTACTGAAGCGGGCCGAGGTGCAGCGGGCGAAGCGGATCATCATCGCCACCCAGCGCGACGACACGGCCGTCCTGGTGGTCCTGACGGCCCGGCAGCTCAACCGGGGCGCGACGATCGTGGCGGCGGTGCGCGAGGAGGAGAACGCGCCGCTGCTCAAGCAGTCCGGCGCCGACGAGGTCATCACCAGCGCGGGCGCGGCCGGGCGGCTGCTGGGCCTGTCCGTGCTCAGCCCCGCCGCGGGGCTGGTCATGGAGGACCTCATCCGCAAGAGCAGCGGGCTCGATATGGTCGACCGGCCGGTGACCCGGGCCGAGGTGGGTCGGAGCCCGCGCGACACCGAAGACCTGGTGATCAGCGTCGTACGCGGGCACCGGGTGCTGCACTACGACGATCCGGCCGTCCGGACGCTGGAGCTGACGGACCGGGTGATCACCATCGTGCCGCGGGCCGCACCGGAGAACCGGCGCGACCCGCAGCGATGAGCCGGACGGTTCGGCACTACTTGCGGTTGTACAGCCGCATCGTGATCGGACCGAAGACCAGCACGAACACACCCGCCCAGCCCAGCGACCAGGCGATCTCGTCGGTGGGCCACTCACCGGCCATCAGCTCCCGCACCGCGGAGGCCAGATGGGTCACCGGGCTGTTGTTGACGAACGCCTGGAGCCAGCCCGGCATGGTCCGCGGGTCGACGAAGACGTTGGACAGGAAGGTGAGCGGGAAGATCACCATCATGCTGACGCCCATGACCGACTTCTCGGTGCGCAGCAGCAGCCCGAACATCGTCCAGATCCACGAGAACGCGAACGAGAACACCACCAGCAGCAGGATCCCGGCGAGCACACCGGCGACGCCGCCGTCCGGCCGGTAGCCGAGGATCATGCCGACGGTCAGCATGACCACGGACGCGATGGTGTAGCGCAGCGCGTCGCCGAGCAGATAGCCGACCATCGTCGACGGCCGCCAGATCGGCAGGCTGCGGAACCGGTCGAAGACGCCCTTCTCGATGTCCGTGTTGACCGAGACGCCCGTGTACATCGTGATCATCACGACCGACATCACCAGGATGCCCGGCAGCAGGAACTGGATGTACTCCTTCGGTGAACCGGCCAGCGCCCCGCCGAACAGGTACGTGTACATCAGCACCATCATGATCGGGAAGGCGGTGACGTCGAAGAGCTGCTCCGGGACGTGCTTGATCTTCAGGATCGCGCGCCAGCCGAAGGTCAGCGACGCCGACCACGCGCTCGGCCGCGGCGGCCGCTCCTTGGTCACGAGCAGCGCGGCCAGCGACTCGGTGCTGACGGGGGCCAGTTCCTTGGTCTCGGTGGTGGTCGCGGTGCTCATGCGGCTGCCCCGTCCTTCGCGTCGTGAGCCTGCGGCTCGTCGTGCACCTGGGTGTCGTGCCCGGTGAGGGCGAGGAAGACCTCGTCCAGGCTCGGCTGGCCGAGTGAGAAGTTGTCGACGACGACGCCGGCGCGGGCCAGCTCGGCGAGCGCGGCGGCGGCCTGCTCGGCGGCGCCCCGGCCGTTCGAGGTACCGGCGCGGACGCGCGCGGTCAGCGCCACCGGGTCCGGCTCCAGCTGTACGTCCGCCTGGAGCACCTGCCGCAGCACTCGCGAGGCCTCCGGCCGCTGTTCCGCCTCGCGCAGCCGCAGATGCACGGAGCCGGCGCCGACGGACGCCTTCAGCTCACCCTTGGTGCCCTCGGCGATCACCTTGCCGCGGTCGATGACGGCGATCCGGGAGGCCAGCTGGTCGGCCTCGTCCAGGTACTGCGTGGTCAGCAGCACGGTGGTGCCCTGGGAGACGACCGCGCGCACGATGTCCCACACCTGGTTGCGGCTGCGCGGGTCGAGGCCGGTGGTCGGCTCGTCCAGGAACAGCAGGTCCGGCGTGTTCAGGATGGAGGCGGCGATGTCGATACGGCGCCGCATGCCGCCGGAGTAGTTCTTGACCTGCTTTCCGGCCGCCTCGGTCAGCCCGAAGGCCTCCAGCAGCTGGGCGGCGCGCTCCCGCGCGGCCTTCTTGTGGTGGCCGAGGAGGCGACCGAGCAGGACCAGGTTCTCGGTGCCGGTCAGGTCCTCGTCCACGGACGCGTACTGCCCGGTCAGGCTGACCCGGCCGCGCACCTCGTCCGCCTCCCGGACGACGTCGTGGCCGAAGACGTGGGCCTCGCCGCCGTCCGGCCTGAGCAGGGTGGCGAGCATCTTCACGGTGGTGGTCTTCCCGGCGCCGTTCGGACCGAGGACGCCGTACACCGTGCCGGTGGGCACGGCCAGGTCGACGCCGTCCACGGCCCTCGTCTCGCCGAACGTCTTCACCAGGCCCGCGGTCTCGATGGCCAGACCGGGCGTCTGCTGGCTCATGTGGGGTGTCCTTCCGCGTACTTGGGTTACGCATGGGGAGACCTCCACCGTCGCGCAAACTCATCGGTCGCGCACAGGGATTTCTCAGCGGATCGGACCAATGACGCAGGGGGCCTCCGCCCGGAGACGGAGGAGTGACACAGGGGCCTGGGACCGGAGACGGGGGAGTAGCGTCCCCCTCATGCATGCGATCACGATTCCCGAACCTGGTGGGCCCGAGGCGCTGGTGTGGGACGAGGTCCCGGATCCGGTCGCCGGGGAGGGCGAGGTGCTGGTCGAGGTGGCGGCCAGTGCCGTCAACCGGGCCGACATCCTGCAGCGGCAGGGCTACTACAACCCGCCGCCCGGCGCTTCCCGCTACCCCGGCCTGGAATGCTCCGGCCGTATCGCCGCGCTCGGCACCGGCGTCGCCGGCTGGGCCGTGGGTGACGAGGTGTGCGCGCTGCTCTCCGGTGGCGGCTACGCCGAGAAGGTCGCCGTTCCGGCCGGCCAGCTGCTGCCGGTGCCCCGCGGCCTCGACGTCCGGCAGGCCGCGGCGCTGCCCGAGGTGACCTGCACGGTCTGGTCGAACGTCTTCATGGTCGCCCATCTGCGCCCCGGCGAGACCCTCCTCGTGCACGGCGGTTCCAGCGGCATCGGCACCATGGCGATCCAGCTCGCCAAGGCCGTCGGGGCCAAGGTCGCCGTCACCGCGGGCACCAAGGAGAAGCTGGAGCGCTGCGCCGAACTGGGCGCCGACATCCTGATCAACTACCGCGAGCAGGACTTCGTCGAGGAGATCAGGCAGGCCACGGCCGGGGCGGGCGCCGACGTCATCCTCGACAACATGGGCGCCAAGTACCTCGACCGCAACGTCCAGGCCCTCGCCGTCAACGGCCGACTGGCGATCATCGGCATGCAGGGCGGCGTCAAGGGCGAGCTGAACATCGGCACCCTCCTCAACAAGCGCGCCGCGATCAGCGCGACCTCGCTGCGCGCCCGCCCGCTCGACGAGAAGGCGGCCATCGTCGCCGCCGTACGCGAACACGTCTGGCCGCTGCTCGACGCCGGTCACGTCCGCCCGGTCATCGACCGCGAGCTGCCCATGCGGGACGCCGCCGACGCCCACCGCCTGCTGGAGGAGAGCGGCCACGTCGGAAAGGTGCTGCTCACGGCGTAGCGCGCGAAGAGGTCAGTCCTGCGCCCGGCGCACCCGCAGTGCCACGAAGGCGAGTCCGAGCCCGAGGCCGATGAGTACCAGCCCACTGCCGAGCGGCAGGATCCGCAGCACCGGTTCGGACGCGGCGGAGTCCGTGGCGGCCTGATCCACGGGCTCCTCCTCGTGCGTGGCCCCGGGGTCGGACGCCGGTGACGACGCGGGTACGTCGCCGGCGGCGCCGGTCCCGCTCGGGCGCGCCGTCGCCGTCCCGGGCCACGGCTCCTCCGGCCGCCCCGGCCGCATCCGCCCCTCCCCGGCCCGGCTCCCGGCCCAGCTCGGCTCGACAGAGGGGGAGGCGGAGGCGGAGGAGGAGCCGGAGGGCTCCCCGCTCGCCCACGGCTCCTTCGCGTCGTACGACGCCACACCCCTGCACCCGAGCACGACCGTACTCAGCGCCACCCCCAGCACCACCACCCCCGCCGCACGCCTCACGCGCCGCCTTGGAGTCACGTCGGTGACCCCCTCCCGGAAACAGGTCGCCAAACAATCGACGCAACGAGCCTCACATCAACTGACGAACGCGGCATTCCGGGCGCCTCCAAGTGGTCGTAATCGGTGGATCACCCTGCGCCGGGGGCGCCTCAGTGGTGGGGTGGACGTGTGCGAGAGAATGACGGCATGGAGATGCCGAGGAACGAACGGTCGTCGGAGAACGCCCAGAGGATCCTGGTCGTGGGCCAGGACGGCATGGCACTCGGCGGTGGTGGGGACGACGACTCCCACGAGACCCCGTTGACCGAGCAGGTCGAGCAGCCGGCCAAGGTGATGCGGATCGGCAGCATGATCAAGCAGCTCCTGGAGGAGGTGCGCGCGGCTCCTCTCGACGAGGCCAGCAGGGTCCGGCTCAAGGAGATCCACGCGAGCTCGGTGAAGGAGCTGGAGGACGGCCTGGCGCCGGAGCTGGTGGAGGAACTGGAGCGGCTCTCCCTGCCGTTCACCGACGAGGCCACCCCCAGCGACGCCGAACTGCGGATCGCGCAGGCTCAGTTGGTCGGCTGGCTGGAGGGACTCTTCCACGGGATCCAGACCACGCTGTTCGCCCAGCAGATGGCCGCGCGGGCCCAGCTGGAGCAGATGCGCCGCGCCCTGCCGCCGGGCATCGGCCAGGAGGGCCACGAAGACCCGCGCGCGGGCGGCCGGTCGGGCGGACCGTACCTGTAAGGACACCACCAAGGGCCCGGCACACGCCGGGCCCTTTCTTCTCAGGAAGCCGGATGTCTCAGGAAGCCGGATGCCCCGTCGACACCGCGAGCTCGATCTCCGGCATGTCCTCCGGATCCACATCCGTGCCCGCGGACGGGAACTGGTCCATGACCGTGCCGTCGCCGTAGGTGTTCTCGTCGACGTCCTTGATCTTCAGCTGCCAGCCCGCGGCCTGGAGGCACTCCCTGACCGACGAGATGTTCTTGAACTGGAAGTCCGGGATCCGGATCTTCTCGGGGTCGTTGTACGACTCGTCCGGCTCCGTGCACTTCTCCTTCTCGATCGTCTTCGACGTGTCCGGCCCGCGGTAGCCCGGCACCTCGGTCGACGACGCGGAGGTGCTCGCCGCGCCGCCCCCACCGTTGTTCTCGCTGCCGCCGTCGTTCAGCGCGAGGGCCGTGACCAGGCCGCCGACCGCGACGAGGGCCACGACGATCGCGCCGATGATCACTGGCTTGTTGCTCTTGCCGCCGCTCGCGGGCGGCGGCGTGTGCGGCGTGATGTTGTACGACGGCGGCGTGTTCGGCGTCGGCTGCGGCCCGTACGCGGCGTGCGGTGTCGGGTAGCCGCCCTGCTGCGGGTAGCCGTACGACGGGGAGGGCGGCGTGGGTGGGCCGTACGGGTTCGGCGTCGGGTGCGGCTGGTACGGCGTCTGTACGTTGCTCTGCGGCGGCGCCGGAGTCGCCTGGTCGACCGGCGGGAACACCGCGGAGCCGACGCCCGCGCCGCTCTGCGTCCGCGCGCCCGGCACGATGCTCGGCGGGGCCGCCTGGAAGGACGCCGCCACGCGCAGGCATTCGTCGCGCATGGACTCGGCCGTGGGGAAACGCTCGTTCGGGTTCTTCTTCAGCGCACGGGCGATCAGCGCGTCCACGGCCGGCGGCAGCGAGCGGTTGATCGAGGACGGAACCGGCGGTTCCTCCTGCACGTGCGCGTACGCGATGGCCAGCGGCGAGTCCGCGTCGAACGGCAGCCGCCCGGTGACCAGTTGGAACAGCATGATGCCGACCGAGTACAGGTCGGAGCGCGCGTCCACGCCCCGGCCCAGCGCCTGCTCCGGCGAGAGGTACTGCGGGGTGCCGACGACCATGCCGGTCTGCGTCATCGACGTGACACCGGACTGCATGGCGCGGGCGATGCCGAAGTCCATGACCTTGACCACACCGCGCTTGGTCACCATCACGTTGCCCGGCTTGATGTCCCGGTGCACCAGGCCCATCTCGTGGCTGATCTCCAGCGCCGCGAGCACGTCCGCGGTGACCTTCAGCGCCTTGTCGGCGGGCATCGCGCCGTACTGCCGCAGGTCCTCGTCGAGTACCGAGCCGAGCGGGCGGCCCTCGACGTACTCCATGACGATGTACGGAGTCGTCATCCCGTCGAGGCTGTCCTCGCCGGTGTCGAAGACCGAGACGATGTTGGTGTGCGTGAGCTTCGCCACGGCCTGCGCCTCGCGGCGGAAGCGCTCACGGAACGCCTGTTCGCGGCCCAGCTCGGTGTGCAGGGTCTTGATCGCGACCTGGCGGTCGAGCACGGCGTCGTACGCGAGGTGCACCGAGGCCATGCCGCCCTGGCCGAGCAAGTCACGCAGCTGATACCGGCCGCCGGCGAGTGCCCGCCCCGCGTACCGGCCCTGCGCGCCGTCCTGGCTCATGTTCCCGTATCCCCCGTAGACCGTCAGGCGCCGTTGATCGAAAGTGCCATTCCCGGCCAAGTCTGCCCCAGGGCACTGACACGTCAAGCTCGGTGCCCGTTCCGTGACCGTACGCGAAAGAAGCGTCGCGCAAGCGTTACAGCGGCCGTACGGCCGGTACACAGGATTTGCACGACGCGACGGCGCAAGGGTTGGATGACCGGTTCGACGGCCCGGCCGTCCCGGACCGGTTCCGGTATCCATCCCGGACCGGCGGCTTGCCCGAAGGCTGTAGCGTGGCCGACGGAGACCGCAACAACACCGCGCGCACCGCGGGCAGAAACGACGGCGAGGACTGATGGCACAGCAGCAGCGCGCTCAGGGCCCGTCCGACCCCGAGGCGACTGGCGGCGGGATGTCAGATGCGCCGGAAATGTGGGGTAACGGCGGGCTTGTCGGGGACGGCCGGTACCGGCTGACCGGCAGACTCGGCCGGGGCGGCATGGCCGAGGTGTTCGCCGCCGAGGACGTCCGCCTCGGGCGCACCGTGGCGGTCAAGCTGCTGCGCTCCGACCTCGCCGAGGACCCGGTGTCCAAGGCGCGTTTCACGCGCGAGGCCCAGTCGGTGGCCGGCCTCAACCACCACGCGATCGTCGCCGTGTACGACTCCGGCGAGGACGTCGTGGGCGGCCAGTCGGTGCCGTACATCGTGATGGAGCTGGTCGAGGGCCGCACCATCCGCGATCTGCTGCACAACGCCGAGGCGCCCGGCCCGGAGCAGGCCCTGATCATCGTCTCCGGTGTCCTGGAGGCGCTCGCCTACTCGCACCAGCACGGCATCGTGCACCGCGACATCAAGCCGGCGAACGTCATCATCACCCACAACGGCGCCGTCAAGGTGATGGACTTCGGCATCGCCCGCGCCCTGCACGGGGCGTCCACGACGATGACGCAGACCGGCATGGTGATGGGCACCCCGCAGTACCTCTCCCCGGAGCAGGCGCTCGGCAAGGCCGTCGACCACCGCTCCGACCTGTACGCGACGGGCTGTCTGCTGTACGAACTCCTGGCGCTGCGCCCGCCGTTCGTGGGCGAGACCCCGCTGTCGGTGGTCTACCAGCACGTCCAGGACATGCCCACGCCGCCGTCGGAGGTCTACGAGGCCTCGCCGCCGGAGCTGGACGGCCTCGTCATGCGCTCGCTCGCCAAGGAGCCCGACGACCGCTTCCAGACCGCCGAGGAGATGCGCGGGCTGGTCCAGTACGGCTTGCAGATGCTGTACGACCAGGGCGGTCACACCGGCACCTGGAACACCGGCCCCGTTGCCGTGCACGACGGCGGGCAGACCCCGACGAGGGGCATGGCGGGCACCGCCGTGCTGCCGAACACGGCCGAGGGCACCGCGCAGATCCCGCAGCCGATCATCCCCGGCTACGGAGGTCGCGACGACGGCGGTTTCGAGGGGCACGGCAACAAGGGCAGCGGCCGGGGCAAGCTGTGGATCCTCGCGGTGCTCGCGGTGATCGCCATCGCGGCGGGTGTCGCGCTGGCCCTGAACAACGGCGGCGGCGGAGAGGGCGGCACCGGCACCACGCCGACCCCGACCAGCTCGCAGACCACCGGGAACGAGACGCCCAGCGAGTCGCCGAGCGACGAGGCGACCGAGGAGTCCACGGACACGTCCACCGAGGACAGCGACGACTCGGGCTCCGGCTGGGGGGACTACACGCCGTCGGCCACCCCGACGTACACGGACTCGTACACGCCGAGCGGCGAGCCGACGGACACGCAGCCGACGGACACCGAGCCCACGGACACCGAGCCGACGGACACGCAGCCGACGGACACGGAACCCACGGACACCGAGCCGACGGACACGACGCCGACGGGCGGTACGGACGCGGGCGCGACCGGTGGACCGGTCCTGCCCTGACCCGACGGTTGGGGCCGGTTTCCCCTGACCTCACCGTCAGGGGCCGTCAGTCCACGAACGCCCCACACACCGCGTCGTACTCCCGCGTCCACCACACGGCCAGTGCGGAGGCGGCCGGGAACTGGGGGTCGGCGCGGGTGTCGCCGCGTTCGTAGTGCCAGCGCAGCATCCAGAAGTCGTTCAGCCGCTCCCACCACACGCGGTGCACGGCCGCCGCGAGCTCCGAGGGCGTGGCCTTGGCCGCACGCCGGTACGCGCGCGCGTACGCGCGTACCTTCGGCAGGTCGAGGGTCCCGACGGGCCGTACGAAGAAGATCGCGGCGGCGCGAACGGCCTCCTCCGCGCGGGGCTGCACCCCGAGCCGGTCCCAGTCGACGATCGCGGCCGGCGCGTCCCCCTGATAGAGCAGGTTGAACGGGTGGAAGTCGCCGTGCACCCAGCCCACCGAGCCGCCGCGCGGGGGACGCCGGTCCGCGTGCCGCTCCAGCAGGGCGCGCCGCTCCAGGAGGCGGTGGCGGGCCAGTTCGTCGAAGGAGTCGGCGGGGCGGTGCCGGTGTACGCGCGCGAGGAGGTCGTCGATGAGGTCGAACGTGTCTGCGGGGTCGGCGCTCTCCACGGGGTGGGGGCTCGTGGCCGGGGGCGTACGCCCCTTGGGCGGCATCACGCGCTCCAGGGTGGCGTGGACGGCGCCCAGCAGCGCCCCCAGGCGCGTGCACTGCCCGGTGCTGAGCTGCCCGCCGTGCCGGTGCCGGCCGTCGATCCACGGGTGCAGGGCGTACGCGTGGCCGCCCACCACCGCGACCGTACGGCCGTCCCGCCGGGCCAGCGGCGGGGCCACCGGGACGCCGAGGTCGGCCAGCCGCTGGGTGGCCCGGTGCCGGCGTTCGATGGCGGCGGGGTCGGCGGTGTCCGGGTCGAAGTGGTGCTTGAGGAAGTAGCGGCCGCGGGTGGTGCGGAGCCGGTAGCCCCGGTTGAGCAGGCCCTGGTCGACGGGGTCGCAGGTGAGGGCGGAACCGGCGGCGTACTGGCGCAGAAGGGCGCTCAGTGGGGGCGCATGGGGCACGGGGGGTGGTACACAAGGGCGCGGCACGCGCCAGATGCTAGGGCACGGGCCGGGCGTGTGAGCTGGGCGTTGTCACAGGAAGTCGTCGACGATCGCTTTCGGTCACAACTGTGGCCAGACGCGATAACCGGGTTTCGTGATCGTCCAGCAGAAATACTCTGACTTTTCCGCCTCGGCGCACGACGTCAGTCTCACACGCCAACTCTTCCCGTGACCTGGGTGAGCGGGATAACGTGCCGGTGTTCCGGCCCCCTGCAAGGCTGTGACCAGGCCCCCTTCCCGGCTTTTCGATTTACTTGGATTTCCAAGCAAAAACGCAGGTCAGGAGGGGTTTCACAGAAATGTGGAGCACTGGGTAACGTGACTGTTGCAGGGCGCTCGCCGGGGCACCTGTCACGCTTGTTCCGGCCGAGCGGCACCCACCCCGTGCACGGGACGGAACAGGTGAGCCGCACTGGCTTTCCCGGCAATCCCGGGGGCCGGACCGACGGAGGAGCACACGTGACCGTGGAGAGCACTGCCGCGCGCAAGCCGCGACGCAGCGCCGGAGGCAAGGCCGGCACCAAGCGCACCACCCGCAACACCGCCCAGGACACCGAACCCGAACTCGTCCAGCTGCTGACGCCCGAGGGTGAGCGCGTCAAGAACGCCGAGTACGAGCAGTACGTCGCCGGTGTCACCCCCGAAGAGCTCCGCGGCCTCTACCGCGACATGGTGCTCACCCGCCGCTTCGACGCCGAGGCCACCGCCCTGCAGCGGCAGGGCGAACTGGGACTGTGGGCCTCGCTGCTCGGCCAGGAGGCCGCACAGATCGGCTCCGGCCGCGCCCTCCGCGACGACGACTACGTCTTCCCGACCTACCGCGAGCACGGCGTCGCCTGGTGCCGCGGCGTCGACCCGACCAACCTGCTCGGCATGTTCCGCGGCGTCAACAACGGCGGCTGGGACCCGAACGGCAACAACTTCCACCTCTACACGATCGTCATCGGCTCCCAGACCCTGCACGCCACCGGCTACGCGATGGGCATCGCCAAGGACGGCGCGGACTCGGCGGTCATCGCCTACTTCGGCGACGGCGCCTCCAGCCAGGGCGACGTGGCCGAATCGTTCACCTTCTCGGCGGTCTACAACGCCCCCGTGGTGTTCTTCTGCCAGAACAATCAGTGGGCGATCTCCGAGCCGACCGAGCGCCAGACGCGCGTGCCGCTCTACCAGCGCGCCCGCGGCTACGGCTTCCCCGGCGTCCGCGTCGACGGCAACGACGTGCTGGCCTGCCTCGCGGTCACCAAGTGGGCGCTGGAGCGGGCCCGCAACGGCGAGGGACCGACGCTGGTCGAGGCGTACACGTACCGCATGGGTGCGCACACCACCTCCGACGACCCCACCCGCTACCGGCACGACGACGAGCGCGCCGCCTGGGAGGCGAAGGACCCGATCCTGCGCCTTCGCCGCTATCTGGAGGCCTCAAACCACGCGGACGAGGGATTCTTCGCGGAACTTGAGGCGGAGAGCGAGGCGTTGGGCAGGCGAGTGCGCGAAGCGGTCCGTGCGATGCCGGACCCGGACCACTTCGCCATGTTCGAGAACGTGTACGCGGACGGGCATGCGCTCGTCGACGAGGAGCGAGCGCAGTTCGCCGCCTACCAGGCGTCGTTCGCGGACGTAGAGGGGGTCTGAAGATGGCCGTGGAGAAGATGGCCCTGGCCAAGGCGATCAACGAGTCGCTGCGCCGCGCCCTGGAGGCCGACCCCAAGGTCGTCATCATGGGCGAGGACGTCGGCAAGCTCGGCGGCGTGTTCCGCGTGACCGACGGCCTGCAGAAGGACTTCGGCGACAGCCGCGTCATCGACACCCCGCTCGCCGAATCCGGCATCGTCGGTACGGCGATCGGTCTGGCCCTGCGTGGCTACCGCCCCGTCGTCGAAATCCAGTTCGACGGCTTCGTCTTCCCGGCGTACGACCAGATCGTCACGCAGCTCGCGAAGATGCACGCGCGCTCGCTCGGCAAGGTCAAGCTCCCGGTCGTCGTCCGCATCCCCTACGGCGGCGGCATCGGCGCGGTCGAACACCACTCGGAGTCCCCCGAGGCGCTCTTCGCGCACGTGGCGGGCCTGAAGATCGTCTCACCGTCCAACGCCTCGGACGCCTACTGGATGATGCAGCAGGCCATCCAGAGCGACGACCCGGTGATCTTCTTCGAGCCCAAGCGGCGCTACTGGGACAAGGGCGAGGTCAGCACGGAGGCGATCCCCGGCCCGCTGCACAAGGCCCGGGTCACCCGCGAGGGCACCGACCTGACGCTCGCCGCGTACGGCCCGATGGTGAAGCTCTGCCACGAGGTCGCGGACGCGGCCGCCGAGGAGGGCAGGTCGCTGGAGGTCCTCGACCTGCGCTCGGTGTCCCCCCTCGACTTCGACGCCATCCAGGCGTCGGTGGAGAAGACGCGCCGCCTGGTGGTCGTCCACGAGGCGCCGGTGTTCTTCGGCTCCGGCGCGGAGATCGCCGCCCGGATCACCGAGCGCTGCTTTTACCACCTGGAGGCCCCGGTGCTCAGGGTCGGCGGCTACCACGCCCCCTACCCGCCGGCCCGCCTGGAGGAGGAGTACCTGCCCGGCCTGGATCGCGTGCTCGACGCCGTCGACCGCTCGCTGGCGTACTGAGGAGAGGGTCGTGACGACGATGACGGAAGCTTCCGTACGCGAGTTCAAAATGCCCGACGTGGGCGAGGGCCTGACCGAGGCCGAGATCCTCAAGTGGTACGTCCAGCCCGGCGACACGGTCACCGACGGCCAGGTGGTGTGCGAGGTCGAGACGGCCAAGGCGGCGGTGGAGCTGCCGATCCCGTACGACGGCGTGGTCCGCGAGCTGCACTTCCCCGAGGGCACCACGGTCGACGTCGGCACGTCGATCATCGCGGTGGACGTGAGCGGCGGCGCGGCACCCGCGCAGGAGGCGCCCGCCGCGCCGAAGGAGGAGCCGAAGCAGGAGGGCCGCCAGCCGGTGCTCGTGGGCTACGGCGTGTCCACCTCCGCCACCAAGCGCCGCCCGCGCAAGGGCCCGGAGGTCCCGGTCCAGCAGGCCTCGGCGGCCCTGCAGTCCGAGCTGAACGGCCATGGCGGCCGGGCCGCGACGGCACCGGCCGCCCCGGCGCCCACCGCTGCCGCACCCGCGACGGCCCCGGCGCCCGCCGCCACGCCTTCGCAGGAGCGCCCCCTCGCCAAGCCCCCGGTGCGCAAGCTCGCCAAGGACCTCGGCGTGGACCTGGCGACGGTCACCCCGACCGGCCCGGACGGCATCATCACGCGCGAGGACGTCCACGCGGCGGCGGCCCCGGCTCCCGAGGTGGCGGCCCCGACCCCGGTCGCGGCACCCGCGGCTGCCACCACGGCGGCGTACGACACCGCCCGCGAGACCCGCATCCCCGTCAAGGGCGTCCGCAAGGCCACCGCCGCGGCGATGGTCGGCTCGGCCTTCACCGCGCCGCATGTCACGGAGTTCGTGACGGTCGACGTGACGCGCACGATGAAGCTGGTCGACGAGCTGAAGGCGGACAAGGAGTTCGCGGGCCTGCGCGTGAACCCCCTCCTCCTCATCGCCAAGGCGCTCCTGGTCGCGATCAAACGCAACCCGGACATCAACGCGTCCTGGGACGAGGCCAACCAGGAGATCGTGGTCAAGCACTACGTCAACCTGGGCATCGCGGCGGCGACCCCGCGCGGCCTGATCGTGCCGAACATCAAGGACGCGCACGACAAGACCCTCCCGCAACTGGCCTCGGCGCTCGGCGAGCTGGTCGCCACGGCCCGCGAGGGCAAGACCTCCCCGTCGGCCATGCAGGGCGGCACGGTCACCATCACCAACGTCGGCGTCTTCGGCGTCGACACCGGCACGCCGATCCTCAACCCCGGCGAGTCCGCGATCCTCGCGGTCGGCGCGATCAAGCTCCAGCCGTGGGTCCACAAGGGCAAGGTCAAGCCCCGCCAGGTCACGACACTGGCGCTCAGCTTCGACCACCGGCTGGTGGACGGCGAGCTGGGCTCCAAGGTCCTGGCGGACGTGGCGGCGATCCTGGAACAGCCGAAGCGGTTGATCACCTGGGCGTAACGTCAGCAGAGACAAGGGGCCGACCGCGCAACGGCGGTCGGCCCCTTCAAGCGTTCGCGGGCGTCAGCCCAACCTGGCGAAGCCGTAGTTGAGGAGTTTCTTCGCGTCCGTCTCGCGCTGGGCGGCGGAGGTGGAGGTGAGGACCGTGCCGATGACGGTCTTGCCGTTACGGGTGGCGGCGAAGACCAGGCAGTACTTGGCCTGGCTGCCGGAGCCGGTCTTCACGCCGATGGTGCCGCTGTAGTTGCTCAGCAGCGTGTTGGTGTTGGTCCACGTGTAATAGCGGTAGCCGCCGTTCTTCGTGGTGACCTTCTGCTTCGTGGACTTCGTCTTCACCAGCGCGCGGAAGGTGGAGTTCTTCATCGCGTTGCTGGCGAGTTTCGTCAGGTCGCGCGGCGTCGAGTAGTTCGAGCCGTTGCTGATGCCGTCGAACGAGTCGAACTTCGTGTTCGTCATGCCGAGTTGCCGTGCCGTGGTGTTCATCTTGCCGATGAACGACTTCACGCGCGCGGCCCGCGTCGAACCGGTGCCGAACTTGTCGGCGAGCGCGTAGGCGGCGTCACAGCCGGACGGCAGCATCAGCCCGTAGAGCAGCTGGCGGACTGTGACCTTGTCGCCGACGATCAGCCGGGCGGAGGAGGCGTTCTTCGACACGATGTAGTCGCTGTACGCCTTCTGGACCGTGACCTTGGCGTCGAGGTTCAGGTTCGGCTGGGACAGTACGACCTTCGCCGTCATGATCTTGGTCGTCGAACCGGTGGAGCGCTTGGTGTCGGCCGCCTTGGTGTACAGCGTCTTGCCGTTCGCGTTGTTCATGATGTAGCCGCCCTTGGCGGCGATCGTCGGCACGGTGACGGCCTGCGCGGGTGCCGCGGTGAGGGCTCCGGTGGCGAACACGGCGCCGGCGGTCGCGGTGACGGCGACGGCTCTGCGGATACGGATGCCCTTGATGCCGGTTATCAACTGAGATACCCCGAATACGTCGAATGCCCCTGTGGTGCGGCCGAGTTGGACGGGAGTACAGCAGGCCGCATGTGTGTGACACGTACCTAGCACGAAAAGTTGTGCGGATAGTTGTGCGGAATGTGGGCCGGGGCGGTCGGCCGGGTTGGGTCCGCATGGCGGACGGTCCCGCCCATGCGTACGTGTTGTATCTATCCTGTCGGCATGACCCTGGCCGCCGTGAAGCAACCCCCTGCCGCCGACCGCGTCTACACCCACGTCAAACAAGGCGTCCTGGACCGCCGTTACGAGGGCGGCACCCTCCTCACCGAGGGCGAGCTGGCCGATGCCGTGGGGGTGTCGCGGACCCCGGTGCGCGAGGCGCTGCTGCGGCTGGAGGTCGAAGGGCTCATCAAGCTCTACCCGAAGAAGGGCGCGCTCGTCCTGCCCGTCTCCGCCCAGGAGATCGCCGACGTCGTCGAGACCCGCCTGCTGGTGGAGGAGCACGCGGCGCGCAAGGCCGTACCCGCGCCCTCCGGGCTCATCGAGCGCCTCGAAGAGCTCCTGGAGCGGCAGAAGGAGCAGGCCGCCGCCGGGGACCTGGCCGCCGCCGCCGTCACCGACCGCTGCTTCCACGCCGAGATCGTGCGCAGCGGCGGGAACGAGATCCTCTCCCGGCTCTACGACCAGCTGCGCGACCGGCAGTTGCGGATGGGCGTCGCCGTGATGCACTCCCACCCCGACCGGATCGCCAAGACGCTCGCGGAGCACCAGGAGATCCTGGAGGCGCTGCGCTTCGGGGACGCCGACCAGGCCGTCGACGTCGTCCACCGGCACATCGGCTGGTTCTCGCACCTCGCACGGGGTGAGGTCCGATGAGCTCCGCGTCGGTGTCCCTGCCCGGCGACCCTCCCCCAGAGGGGGCACCCCCAGGCGGCCGGCGCGCCGTCGCCGTCTGGGGCATAGGCGTCTCGGTCTACTTCGTCGCCGTCATCTTCCGTACGTCGCTGGGGGTCGCCGGCCTCGACGCCGCCGACCGGTTCGACGTGGGCGCCTCCACGCTGTCGACGTTCTCGATCCTCCAGCTCCTGGTCTACGCCGGGATGCAGATCCCCGTCGGCCTGCTGGTCGACCGGCTCGGCACCAAGAAGGTGCTGACGCTGGGCGTCGTGCTGTTCACGGCGGGGCAGCTGGGCTTCGCGTTCTCCCCCTCGTACGGCATGGCGCTCGCCTCGCGCGCGCTGCTCGGCTGCGGTGACGCGATGACGTTCATCAGCGTGCTGCGGCTCGGCACCCGCTGGTTCCCGGCCCGGCGCGGCCCGCTGATCGCGCAGCTCGCCGGGCTGGTCGGCATGGCGGGCAACCTGGTCTCCACGCTGGTCCTCGCCCGGCTGCTGCACGGCATCGGCTGGACGGCCGCGTTCGCGGGCAGCGCACTCGCGGGGGTCGTCGTCCTCGTACTGCTCGTGCTGTTCCTGAAGGACCACCCGGAGGGGCATGAGCCGGAGCCACTGCCCCACATGGGCGCCGCGTACGTACGGCGGCAGATCGCCGCGTCCTGGCGGGAGCCGGGGACCCGGCTCGGGCTGTGGGTGCACTTCACGACCCAGTTCCCGGCGATGGTGTTCCTGCTGCTGTGGGGGCTGCCGTTCCTCGTCGAGGCGCAGGGGCTGTCCCGGGCCACGGCCGGTGAGCTGCTGACCCTGGTCGTGCTGTCGAACATGGCGGTCGGACTGGTCTACGGCCAGATCGTCGCCCGGCACCACGGGGCGCGGCTGCCGCTGGCGCTCGGGACGGTGGGGGCGACGTCGCTGCTGTGGGCCGTGACGGTGTTCTGGCAGGCCGATCGGGCGCCGATGTGGCTGCTGGTGGTGCTGTGCACGGTGCTCGGGGCGTGCGGGCCCGCCTCGATGATCGGGTTCGACTTCGCCCGTCCCGCGAATCCGCCGGAGCGTCAGGGGACGGCGTCCGGGATCACCAACATGGGTGGTTTCGTCGCCTCGATGACCACGCTGTTCGCGGTGGGCGCGCTGCTGGACGCCACCGGCGACGACTACACGGTGGCCTTCTCGTCCGTGTTCGTGCTCCAGGCGCTGGGGGTTTCGCAGATCCTACGGCTGCGGAGGCGGGCGGCGCGGCGGGAGCGGGAGCGGTTGGTGGCGAGCCGGGTGGAGACGGTGCACGTCCCCGCGTAGGCGCCCGGCGTCGGGGTGGGCGTCCTGGGGGCTTGCCGCCCCCAGACACCCGTTGTGCCGACCGGCGTTACGGCGTCACCGTGAAGTTGCGCAGGATCGCCTCCGTCAGCCCCGGGTCGCCCTCCGACTTGACGCGGTCCGCGACCGCCTCGGGCGTGACGCGGCCGCAGGCCAGACGGACGTAGGTCTCCCAGTCGAGGGTGAGGGTGGCGGCGGGGCCGAGGGCGGGGGCCGTTTCCAGGGTGCCGCGGCCCTGGATGTCGACGCGGATGGTGCGCAGGAACTCGACGGGGCCGTGCACGTCGAAGACGACCGCCGAGCTGCGCGGCGCGTTCGCCTTGGCGGCGACGACGTTCGGGAGTTCGGCCAGCAGGACGTCCCGGGCGACCTGGGCGCCGGGGGAGTCGAGGTTGCCGGGGCGGCCGAGGGCGGCGCGCAGGTCCTGCTCGTGCACCCACACGTCGAAGGCGTGGCCCCGCATCGACTCCTCCAGCGTCAGCTCCGTGCCGAGCGGGCCGCGCACCTTGGTGCCGGGGTCGCGGGACTCGTTGCGCAGCTGACGGTTGCGCCGGATGATCGTGTACTCCAGCTCCGAGGTCATCTCCGGCGCCGTGTGGTGACGGCGCACGTCGACCTGCATCTCCATGTAGCGCTGGTGCTCATTGGTGACGTGGAACAGGTCGCGCGGGAGGGTGTGGATCGGGCGCGGGTCGCCGAGCATCTCGCAGTCCAGGCCGATCACGTGAGAGACGACGTCCCGCACGGACCAGCCGGGGCACGGGGTCCGCCGGTTCCACTCGCCCTCCACAAGGGGCTGCACCAGCTCGGATATCGCTTCGATGGAGTGGGTCCAGGCGTCGGCGTAGGGCTGGAGGGTGGGATGCAGACTCACGGAACGGGACCCCTCGGCGGTCGGTACACGGGCAGGTTGTGGCGGCGGTGCCAGTGGGAGGTGGCTGCACTCGGCGTCGTCTCGAAACTCCCCCGGTTCTCGGCTTCGCTCGAACCGGGGGGACCCCCAAGTTACGCTGCTGTGAGGCACCCCGGCAGTGCTTTCGTGTGACGATCGTAGGCCTGTGTGGACGGCTCGAATGCCAGGACGGTGGTAGTGTGCGCGCCTCTCTGATCCAGATCGCCGTAGACGAGGGCGAATCGGTCGAGGAACGTCGACAGCGGGCGGTTTCTCTGGTACTGGAGCAGGCCGGCGCCGACCTCGTGGTGCTGCCGGAGCTGTGGACGACGGGCGCCTTCGCCTACGAGCAGTTCGGCCGGGAGGCCGAGCCCATCGAGGGACCGACGTACGAGGCCATGGCCAAGGCCGCGAGCGACACGGGGGTGTGGCTGCACGCGGGTTCGATTCCGGAGCGTGACCCTGAGGGGCCGCTGTACAACACCTCGCTCGTGTTCTCTCCCTCCGGTGATCTGGTCGCCGCGTACCGCAAGATCCATCGCTTCGGCTTCGACAAGGGCGAGGCCGTGCTGATGGGGGCGGGCGACGAACTGGTGACCGTCCGGATGCCGAGTACGACGACGCTGGGGCTGGCTACCTGTTACGACCTCCGTTTCCCCGAGTTGTTCCGCGGGCTTGTCGACGTGGGTGCCGAGACCTTTGTGATCCCGGCGGGGTGGCCGGAGCGGCGGCGCTCCCACTGGACGCTGCTGGCTCAGGCGCGGGCGGTGGAGAACCAGGCGTTCGTCCTCGCGTGTGCAACGGCCGGGACGCATGCGGGAGTTCCGCAGGCCGGTCACTCGATCGTGGTCGATCCGTGGGGTGAGGTGCTGGCGGAGGCGGGCGCCGACGAGGAGGTCCTCACGGTGGAGTTCGACCCCGGGAAGGTGGCGGCGACCCGGGAACAGTTCCCGGCGCTGAAGGACCGGGTGCTGGGGGTGGAGCGGCCTCGGCGCTGAAAACGGGGCTGGCCTGGCGCGGCCGCGGCGTGGAACGGATCCGACCCGGCGCGCCCTCCGCGTGGAAGGGGCTGGCCCGGCGCGGCTGCGGCGTGGAATGGATCCGACCTGACGCGCCTCCGCGTGGAACGGATCCGACCCGGCGCGCCCTCCGCGTGGAGCGGGGCTGACCCCGCGACTCCGGCATGATCCGCCGGAGGCCTCAGTCGTCCCCCCGCTCCTTGTCCGCCAGGTGGATCACGCACACCGTCACGGCGATCAGTAGCGCCGGGTCCGCGTCGTCCCGGACGACGTCCACGCCGTACGTCTCCCGCACGTGCAGGAAGCGGCGGGAGATCACGGCGAGGAGCTCACCGTCGTACTCGATGGCGAACTCGCGGTCGAGGATCTTGCCGCTGACGTCGAGCTCGGTGCCGTCGACCAGGTTCACCTTGTAGTGGTTGCGCAGCAGCGACAGCCGCTTGCGCCGGATGCGGGCCAGCGGCTGGTCGTCCCGCTCGATCAGCATGGTGTCCCGCAGGGCGAACATCTTCTGCCGGATGTCGACCAGCACCCGCCCCTGGGTGTCCTTCAGCTCGAAGGTGTCCCGCAGCCGCATCGCCTTGCCGTCGACGAGGAATGCCTTGTTGCCCTTGTCGTCCTGGATCCAGTAGTCGTCACCGAAGCCGAGGAGCCGTTCGCGTACGAGGAATCTCATGCCATGACCGGTTCCCCGGCGGCCGGTCCGAAACGCCGCCGGTAGGCCGACGGGCTGAGGCCGGTCTCGCGCCGCAGCCGCGCCCGCAGGGTCGCCGCCGTGCCCAGCCCGCTGCGCGCGGCCACCACGTCCAGCCGTTCCTCACCGCGTTCGATCAGCCGGCACGCCAGCGCCACCCGCTCCCTGGTCAGCCACGCCAGTGGCGTCGTGCCGAGCTGCGCGCGAAAGCGCCGGTGCAGGGTGGCCGGGGACACCGCCGCCCGCGCCGCCAGGTCCGCCACGGTCAGCGGCTCGCCCAGCCGATCCTGCGCCCACGCCAGCAGCGGCCCCAGGGACTCGTCCGGAATCCCCGGCAGCGGGCGCTCCACGAACTGCTTCTGACCGCCGTCCCGGTGCGCGGCGAACACCAGGCGCCGGGAGACGGCGTTGGCGATCTCGGCGCCGTGGTCCCGGCGCCAGATGTACAGCCCGAGGTCGAGGGCCGCCGCACTGCCGGCCGCGGTCAGGAGGTCGCCTTCGTCCACGAAGAGCACGTCCGGCTCCAGCCGCACCTTCGGGTGCAGCTCCCGGAACGCCTCGGCCCAGCGCCAGTGCGTGGTGGCCCGGCGGCCGTCGAGCAGCCCGGCCTCGGCGAGCGCGAAGCTGCCGGTGCAGAAGCTCATGACGCGTGCCCCGCGCGCGTGGGTGCGCCGGATGGCGTCCAGGACGGCGGGGGCGCGCGGCACCACGTTGTCGGGGCGGCCGGGTACGACGAGGGTGTCGGCCTCGTCCACGGCCTCCAGACCGGGCACGCCGGTCAGGGTGAAGAAGCCGTGGTTCATCCGGACCTCGGGCGCGGGTGTGCACAGGGTCACCTCGTAGAGGGGCGCCGGGAGTCCGAGTTCGGGACGCGGCAGCCCGAACAGCTCGGTCGCGACACCCACCTCGAACGGATTGGTGCCCTCGTCGACGATCACCGCGACGCGATGCGGTCCCGCCTGCTGAGAGGATCCTTGCGGCATATGCGATTCCTAGCACTCGTGCGCATACGGCACCACCCCGCACGATGACCCCATGGAACCGATCTCGCTGACCAAGGCCCTGGCATCCTTCACCGACCGGTGGAGCCCCCGCATCGTCACCGCCGTCAACGACTACGACGTACGCGTCGCGAAGGTCGAGGGCGAGCACGTCTGGCACGTGCACGACCACACCGACGAGTTCTTCCTGGTCATCGAGGGCGAGCTGCACATCGCCCTGCGGGAGGCGGACGGCGAGCGCACGGTCGTCCTCCCCCAGGGGTCGGTCTTCACGGTCCCGCGCGGGACCGAGCACAAGCCGTACGCCCCCGTCCCCACCGCGATCATGCTCTTCGAGCCGACCGGCACTCTCACCGTCGGCGACCGGCACGACGAGGTGCCGGCCCATGTGGACGCCACCACGGGACACGCGCTGTCCTAGTCGGTGGGCGCGAGTTCATGACCTTCGACGCTGCTGTTGGTTCACAGAGTGAGCAACTCTGGGAGGGGACATGCAGCGCTCTGATTCGCACGCCGATCTCCATCTGCGTCTGTCGCTGGACCGCGAGGGCAAGACGGCCATTGAACGGCAGGAGGCCGACTGCCGGGCCTGGGTGGTGCGGCAAGGGCTGGTCGTGCGCCGGTCCACGTCGACCGCGGGAGGTCCGGATACAAGGACGTCAACCGTAAGGGTTTCGCAGCGGCCCGGCAGGCCGTCCTGTCAGGCGTGGTTGGGACGCTGGTCGTGTGGAGGCTGGACCGGCTCAGCCGCAAGGGGACCGCCGAAGTGGGACCGCTGCTGGAAGACTTCGTCAGGGTGGGCGGACGATTGGTCTCCGTCATGGACGGACTGGATTCGAGCGCGCCCGGTGACAGGCTCGCCATGGCGTCGCTGTCGGAATGGGCGAGAGCTGAGGCGGAGACTCAGGGGCAACGCATTCGCCACGCCAAGCAGTTTTTGCGGGGCCGCGGGAGATGGATCGGAGGGCAGCCTCCCTTCGGTCTTCGGGTCGACTCCGAGTCCGGACGGCTGGAGCCGGACCAGGACACTGCTGTATACGCCCGTCTGATCGCTGATGAGGCGCTTGCCGACCAGCCGCTGGTCCGGATCGCCCGGATGCTCAACGAGTACGAGATCGCCTCGCCCAGAGGCGGCCTCTGGCAAGTGGGTTCACTGTCTCAACCGCTGAAGGCTCCTGCCTTCGCCGGACTGCTGCCGGAGACGCAAACGGTCTGGGACGAGGAGCGCGGCTGCCGTAAGTACACGGGGGTCGTCGTCCCGTATCGGGATCCGCGGACGGGGGACCCGGTCGTGGTCGGTGAGGGCATCGTCACGGTGGAGGAACAGCGGCAGATCGTCGCTCAGTTGGAGTCCAGGACAAGGCTGCGCGGCGATGGTGCGAAGCGGCCCGTCCGGAGCCCGGTCCACCTGCTGACCGGATTGCTGTACTGCGCCGTCGAGGGCTGTGGGACGCGGATGAGCAAGAGCGGCACGTCCTATGTGTGCCAGGGGGTGCGGCTCGGGCACACCTGCCCAGGGGCGCGTGCCATGGCGAACCGTGTCGAGGAAGCGGTGATCCATGCGTTTCTGGCGCGGCATCCGACACAGGTGACGCTTTGGGAGGAGAGCAGGACTTCGCAGCGGCGGGCCCTGCTGTCCGATGCCGTGGAGCGAGTGTGGGTTACCCGGGCTCCGAGGAGGGGATGCCGCTTCGATCCTGAGAAGCGGATTCGCATCGTTTGGGCCGGTCCGTAACCACGAGCATCGGGCCTGAGAACGGTGTGGTTGGCTGGGGACATGGCAAAGCGAGCACGTGTCCGTGCCCCGGAGCTGGTCGGCAGGGGCGGATGGATCAACACAGGAGGCGAGGAGCTCGGTCTCGGCAAGCTCCGCGGACGCATCATAATTGTCGATTTCTGGACATTTTGTTGCGTGAACTGCCTGCACGTCCTGGACGAGCTGCGGGAGCTTGAGGAGAAGCACCGGGACACGGTCGTGGTCATCGGGGTGCACTCGCCGAAGTTCGTGCACGAGGCCGACCACGCGGCGGTGGTGGACGCCGTGGAGCGGTACGGGGTGGAGCACCCGGTGCTCGACGATCCGGAGCTCGGCACCTGGAAGCAGTACGCCGTGCGCGCGTGGCCGACGCTCGTGGTGATCGACCCCGAGGGGTACGTCGTCGCCCAGCACGCCGGTGAGGGGCATGTGCACGCCATCGAGCGGCTGGTGACGGAGCTGGAGGCGGAGCACGCGGCGAAGGGCACGCTGCGGCGCGGCGACGGGCCGTATGTGGCGCCGGAGCCGGAGCCGACGGTGCTGCGGTTCCCGGGCAAGGCGCTGCTGCTGCCCGGCGGGACGTTCCTGGTCAGTGACACGACCCGGCATCAGCTGGTGGAGCTGGCGGAGGACGGGGAGAGCGTGGTCCGGCGGATCGGATCCGGCGCGCGCGGGTTCGCCGACGGCGCGGCCGAGGCGGCGTCCTTCAACGAGCCGCAGGGACTCGCGCTCCTCGACAACGGCTCGGTCGTGGTCGCCGACACCGTCAACCACGCCCTGCGCCGCCTGGACCTCACCTCCGGTGAGGTCACCACGCTCGCCGGGACCGGCAGGCAGTGGATGCAGGGCGACCCGACGTCCGGCCCCGGCCGTGAGGTCAACCTCTCCTCGCCGTGGGACGTGGCGCTCTTCGACGGCAGGGTGTGGATCGCCATGGCGGGCGTGCACCAGCTCTGGGCCTACGACCCCGCCGACGGCACCGTCTCCGTCGCGGCGGGGACCACCAACGAGGGCCTGGTCGACGGCCCCTCCGCCGACGCCTGGTTCGCGCAGCCGTCCGGCCTCGCGGCCACGCCGGAGCGGCTGTGGCTGGCGGACTCCGAGACGTCGGCGCTCCGCTGGGTCGACCTCGACGGCACCGTCCACACCGCCGTCGGCACGGGCCTGTTCGACTTCGGGCACCGCGACGGACCGGCCGACCAGGCCCTGTTCCAGCACCCGTTGGGCGTCACGGCCCTGCCCGACGGCTCGGTGGCCGTCAGCGACACCTACAACCACGCCCTGCGCCGCTACGACCCCGCGACCGGCGAAGTCACCACCCTGGCCACGGACGTGCGCGAGCCGAGCGACGCGGTGCTGGTCGGCGACGACATCGTGGTCGTGGAGTCGGCCCGGCACCGGCTGACCCGGCTGCGGCTGCCGGAGGAGGCGGTCCGCGTCGAGGCGGTCGCGCACCGCACGCAGCGTGCGGCGACGGAAGTCGCCCCCGGGCGGCTCCAGTTGGACGTGATCTTCCAGGCTCCCGCAGGCCAGAAGCTCGACACCCGGTACGGTCCCTCGACCCGCCTGCTGGTCTCGTCGACGCCGCCGGAACTCCTGACACACGGCGAGGGCGCGGGAACAGATCTGTCCCGCGCCCTGGAACTCAACCCCGCCGTGCCGGAGGGCGTCCTGCACGTCTCCGCGATGGCCGCGTCCTGCGACGACGATCCTGCGAACGAATACCCCGCCTGCCATGTTCACCAGCAGGACTGGGGCGTCCCGGTCCGTCTCACCGACAGCGGTGCGGACCGCCTGCCGCTCGTCCTGGCCGGCCTGGACGCCTGACCCGGCGGGGCGTCACACCCCGTATCCGTCGCTGTAGCCGTCGCGCCGGTGGTGCCGTTCCTCCTCCACGACCGGCGTCGAGGGCGGCATCACCACACGGCGCCGCCGCGCGATGCTGCTGAACGTCGTGACCCCGATCAGTCCGACGATCATCAGGATGACGCCGACGAGATCGAGGTTGACCCCCTCCATGGTCCAGTCGGTAGCGAACGTGAGGATGGCTCCCACGGCGATGAGAATGATGCACCCGCCGAGGCCCATGAGCGTTGCCTCCCTGTTCCGGTCCGGTGCTTTCCGGAGCTTCCGGTTCGAGGCGGGTACCCCGGTGCGTGAGAGCCATGCTGAAGCGGGCGCGCGGCGCTCATGTGGCCGCGTGAGCGACAACTCGGGCATAACGCCCGCTCGGACAGCCGAGGGGCGTTGCTCAGCCCTCCAAAAACGCAACCAGCGCGCGCGTCAGCAGGTGGGGGTCGTCCGCGCCGCACAGTTCGCGGGCGCTGTGCATCGACAGGATCGCCACGCCGATGTCGACCGTGCGGATGCCGTGCCGGGCCGCGGTGATCGGGCCGATGGTCGTGCCGCAGGGCATGGAGTTGTTGGAGACGAACGACTGGAACGGGACGTCGGCCTTCTCGCACGCCGCCGCCCAGACCGCGCGGCCCGAACCGTCCGTCGCGTAGCGGTTGTTGACGTTGACCTTGAGGATGGGCCCGCCGTTGACGCGCGGGTGGTGGGTCGGGTCGTGGCGTTCGGCGTAGTTGGGGTGCACCGCGTGGCCGGTGTCGGAGGAGAGGCAGACCGTGGCCGCGAAGGCGCGCGCCCGGTCCTCGTAGGAGCCGCCTCGGGCGAAGACGGAGCGCTCCAGGACGCCGCCGAGCAGCGGGCCGTCCGCGCCCGTGTCCGACTGGGAGCCGTTCTCCTCGTGGTCGAAGGCGGCCAGCACCGGGATGCAGGACAGTTCCTCACCGCCGGTCGCGGCCGCGGTCAGTGCGGCCACGCCCGCGTGCACGGAGAGCAGGTTGTCCAGCCGCGGCCCGGCCATCAGCTCCTGGTCGCGGCCGAGATACGCGGGCGGCTCGACGGAGTGCACCATCAGGTCCCAGCCGGTCACCTCGCCCTCACCGATCCCCGACTCGCTCTCCAGGAAGGAGATCAGGTCGCCGTCGCGCACGTCGTTGCCGAGGCCCCAGATGGGCTGAAGGTGCCGCTGCTTGTCGAGCTTGAGGCCCTCCGAGGACACCGAGCGGTCCAGATGGATCGCCAGTTGGGGGACGCGCAGCAGCGGACGGTCCACGTTCACCAGGTGCGTCGTACCGTCGCGCAGCGTCAGCCGGCCGGCGAGGCCGAGGTCGCGGTCCAGCCAGGAGTTCAGCAGCGGCCCGCCGTAGATCTCCACCGCCACCTGGCGCCAGCCGTGCGCCCCGGTGTCGGGCAGCGGCTTGACGCGCAGGTTGGGGGAGTCGGTGTGCGCGCCGATGATCCGGAACGGGGTGTGCGGCGCGGCACCCTCCGGGACGTACCACGCCACGATCGCGCCACCGCGCAGCACGAACCTGCCGCCGCTCGTCCCGTCCCAGGCGTCCGTCTCCGCGACCTGCCGGAAGCCCGCCTTCTCCAGCCGTTCGGCGGCGTTCGCCACGGCGTGGTACGGCGAGGGACTCGCCGCCAGGAAGGACATGAGGTCGTCGGTGTGGCCGCGGTCGAAGCGGGAGGGTTCGCTCATGGGGTTCACCTTAACGACGTACGAGGGCCCGCTCCCGGAAAGGGGGAGCGGGCCCTCGTAAGGGCGATGGGGAAATCCGGCTAGAACGCCGCCTCGTCCAGCTCCATCAGGTCCAGGTCCACGCCCTGCGCGACCTTGCGGGCCAGCGTCACGCCCGGCAGCACGGTGGCCGCGAAGAACTTCGCCGCCGCGATCTTGCCGGCGTAGAACGCCTTGTCCTTGGCGGAGGCCGACTCGATCTTCTCGGCGGCGACCGCGGCGCCCTTGAGCAGCAGGTAGCCGACGATCACGTCACCGGAGGCCATCAGCAGACGGGTGGTGTTCAGGCCCACCTTGTAGATGTTCTTGACGTCCTGCTCGGTGGCGGCGAGGTCGGTCAGCATCAGGCCGACGATCGCCTCCAGCTCGACGGCGGCCTTCGCGAGGTGCTCGCGGGCGTCGGCCAGCGCGACGCCACCCGTGCCGACGGCCAGGAACTTCTTGATGTCCTCGGCGAGGGAGTTCAGCGCGGCGCCCTGGTTGCGGACGATCTTCCGGAAGAAGAAGTCCTGGCCCTGGATCGCGGTGGTGCCCTCGTACAGGGTGTCGATCTTGGAGTCCCGGATGTACTGCTCGATCGGGTACTCCTGCAGGAAGCCGGAGCCGCCGAAGGTCTGCAGCGACTGGGCGAGCTGCTCGTAGCCCTTCTCGGAGCCGTAGCCCTTGACGATGGGCAGGAGGAGGTCGTTGAGCGCGTGCTCGGCCTTCGCGTCCTCGCCGGCCGCCTCCTTCACCGCGATCGCGTCCTGCACCGACGCGGTGTAGAGGACCAGCGCGCGCATGCCCTCCGCGTACGCCTTCTGCGTCATCAGCGAGCGGCGCACGTCGGGGTGGTGGGTGATGGTGACCTTGGGTGCGGTCTTGTCCATGAAGTTCGCCAGGTCCGGGCCCTGGACGCGCTCCTTGGCGTACTCCAGCGCGTTCAGGTAACCGGTCGACAGGGTCGAGATCGCCTTCGTGCCGACCATCATCCGGGCGAACTCGATGATCCGGAACATCTGGCGGATGCCGTCGTGCTTGTCGCCGATCAGCCAGCCCTTGGCGGGGTGCTGGTCGCCGAACGTCATCTCGCAGGTGTTGGAGGCCTTCAGGCCCATCTTGTGCTCGACGTTCGTGGCGTAGACGCCGTTGCGCTCGCCCAGCTCGCCGGTCTCGAAGTCGAACAGGTACTTGGGCACGAGGAAGAGGGAGAGCCCCTTGGTGCCCGGACCGGCACCCTCCGGGCGCGCCAGCACGTAGTGGAGGATGTTCTCCGACATGTCGTGCTCGCCGGACGTGATGAAGCGCTTGACGCCCTCGATGTGCCAGGAGCCGTCCTCCTGCTGCACCGCCTTGGTGCGGCCCGCGCCCACGTCGGAGCCCGCGTCCGGCTCGGTGAGGACCATGGTGGATCCCCACTGCTTGTCGACGGCGATCTGCGCGATCTTCTTCTGTACGTCGTTGCCCTCGTCGTAGAGGATCCCGGCGAAGGCCGGGCCGGAGGAGTACATCCACACGGCCGGGTTCGCGCCGAGGATCAGCTCCGCGTACGACCAGATCAGCGACGGGGGAGCCGTCGTACCGCCGATGGCCTCGGGGAGACCGAGCCGCCAGTATTCGGAGTCCATGAAGGCCTGGTAGCTGTTCTTGAAGGACTCGGGGACCGGCGCGGTGTTGGTCTCCGGGTCGAAGACCGGCGGGTTGCGGTCGGCGTCCGTGAAGGACTCCGCCAGCTCGTTCTCCGCGAGCCGGGTCAGTTCGTCCAGGATGCTCTTGGCGGTGTCGACGTCCATCTCCTCGAACGGGCCGGTGCCGTACAGCTTGTCGCGCCCGAGTACTTCGAAGAGGTTGAACTCGATGTCGCGGAGATTCGACTTGTAGTGCCCCATGGCGACTGGCTCCGTTGAGAGAGATCGGCGAGGCGCTGACTCCTCGCGCCCAAGTTCACGTACCAACTAGTAGCTAAGATGATGCTACCCGCCAGTAATAAGACGCAACCCCGATCCGGTCATCTGTGACGGGTCACACCGGCACCGTGAGCGTCGCCGTGTAGCCCTGCTCGACGCTGCCCGTCACCGTGGCCAGCTGCTGGTCGTAGCCGTCGCTGAAGATGTTGTCCGTCTCCAGGGACAGCTGGCCGAGGTTCTGCACGCTCTGGTCGTAGCCGTCCGTGGCGTACACCGTGTCGCAGACGTCCTTCGGCAGCGCGAGCTGGGAGGTGTTCGTGATGGAGGTGGCGGCGGTGGCGTCGGCCAGGCTGCCGTAGACCTCGAAGTGGATGTGCGGCCAGCGGCCCTGGTAGCAGGCGGGGAAGATGCTGGTGAAGGTCACCTGGCCTTTGTCGTCCGTCTCCTGGACGCCGCGCAGGTAGTTCTCCTCCGTGACGCCCTCGGAGTACAGGGAGTACCTGCCCTCCCGGTCGCAGTGCCAGAGGTAGACGGCGGCGCCCGCCTTCGGGGTGCCGCAGCCCGAGGCCGCGTCCACGACCGTGAGCGTGACGGTCAGGGGCACGCCCTCGGCGGTGCCGCCCGCGGAGTCGCCGAAGCTCTTGGTGATGTCGCTGCGGACGACGCCGCTCTCCTTCAGTACGTTCACGCCGTTCGAGCCGTCGCCGGGGTAGGGGCCGGCGGTCTCGTCCGGGATCGTCGCGCACTCGGCGGACGAGGAGGAACCGCCGGAGGAGCCGCTGGAGGAGCCGCCGGAGGAGGCCGCCGAGGACGAGGACGTGGCGGACGCCGAGGTGTCCTCGTCCGCGCTGCAGCCCACCAGCGGGACCAGGCTCGCACCCGCCAGCAGCCGGATCATGCGGCGGCGGGCGAGGACGGGAAGGTCGTAGGAGAGCCCTCTGTCGTGCTCGTGGACCTCGTCGTCGTGGTGTCGGTGCATTGCCATCCCCTTGCTGGTGTGGTGCCGTGTCCGGTTGCTGGTGTGGTGCCGTGTCCGGCACTCGTCTCTGATACGGCAGACGCTAGGAGCGGCAGCTGTGGGAGACCAGGGCGGGGACTGTCGACCCGCTGTCAACTCGCTGTCGGTTTGCCAGGGTCCCCGTACCGGCCCGCCCGCCCGGCCGCTCTCGGTACGCTTGCGCCCATGTACGGCTACGACCAGAACGTCGGTGCCCAGCAGGGCTACGTCCCCCCGCAGCAGATGCCCGGCGGGTACGGACAGCAGCAGCCGCTGTACCCCGAGCCGTCCCCGCCCTCGCTCGCGGACGCGGTGCGTGCCTTCACCACCGGCCAGATGTCCGCGGAGGACTTCCAGCAGGTCTTCGCGACCTCGAAGGTCTACTGCCCGCGCGGTGACAACCCCGGCTTCCTCGCCCTGCACAACACTCAGCAGCCGGTGATCCCGATGTTCACCTCGCTGAAGGAACTGCGGCGGTACGCGGGCAAGGAGTCCAAGTACTTCGTGATCACCGGCGCCGAGGTGATCGACCTGCTGCCGACCGGGTACGGCTTCGTCCTCGACATGGAGGGCGAGCACCGGATGGTGTTCGACGCGAAGGCCGTGGAGGAGATGGTCGACTTCGCGATGCGCAGGATGTACGGCTAGCAGGTCGGCGCAGGTATTCAGGACGTCAACGGCCCGGAGGGAATGCCCTCCGGGCCGTCGGCGTTGCGGGGTAGCAGAAAGTTCAATGCTCAACTAAAGTGGGGCGCACGTCGCCCAAGGAGGTACTGACCATGCCCGCAGTGACCGTCGAGAACCCGCTGACGCTGCCCCGCGTGACCGCACCGGCCGACGCCGTGGCACGTCCCGTGCTCGCCGTCACGACCGCGCCGAGCGGATTCGAGGGTGAGGGCTTCCCGGTGCGCCGGGCGTTCGCGGGGATCAACTACCGCCACCTCGACCCGTTCATCATGATGGACCAGATGGGCGAGGTGGAGTACGCACCCGGAGAGCCGAAGGGCACGCCCTGGCACCCGCACCGCGGCTTCGAGACCGTCACCTACATCATCGACGGGACCTTCGACCACCAGGACTCCAACGGCGGTGGCGGCACCATCACCAACGGCGACACCCAGTGGATGACCGCGGGTTCGGGCCTGCTGCACATCGAGGCCCCGCCGGAGTCCCTCGTCATGTCCGGCGGTCTCTTCCACGGCCTGCAGCTGTGGGTGAACCTCCCGGCCAAGGACAAGATGATGGCGCCGCGCTACCAGGACATCCGCGGCGGCAACGTCCAGCTGCTCACCACCCCCGACGGCGGCGCGCTGCTCCGTGTCATCGCCGGTGAGCTGGACGGTCACGCCGGTCCCGGTATCACGCACACGCCGATCACCATGATCCACGCGACGCTGGCGCCGGGCGCGGAGATCACCCTGCCGTGGCGGGAGGACTTCAACGGGCTCGCGTACGTGCTGGCGGGGCGGGGTGCGGTGGGCGCGGAGCGCCGCCCGATCCACCTGGGCCAGACGGCCGTCTTCGGCAGCGGCGGTTCGCTGACCGTCCGCGCGGACGAGAAGCAGGACTCGCACACGCCGGACCTGGAGGTCGTCCTCCTCGGCGGTCGGCCGATCCGCGAGCCGATGGCCCACTACGGCCCGTTCGTCATGAACACCAAGGACGAGCTGATGCAGGCCTTCGAGGACTTCCAGAAGGGACGGCTGGGGACGATACCGGCGGTGCACGGCATGACGGAGAGTGGCCTGCGGGACTGACGTCCTGACGATCCGTCACCCGGCCGGGCTTTCCGCGCAGGACAGCCCGGCCGTCGCGTGGTCGGGTGGGAGGCGTGCACCTGCTTCCCGTTGCCGTACGGCGGTTCGCAGCCTGGTGTGCGGTCGTGGTGCTGGCCGCCGCCGTCGGCTGGATCGTGGTCCTGCTCTGCGGCCGGCTGCGTACGGCCGTCGTGCCGGTGCTGCTCGCGTTGCTCGGGACCGCGCTGCTGAGGCCGCTGTACCGGCGGCTGGTCAAGGTCGGCGTCAACCGGTCGGTGGCCGCCGCGCTCACCTGCGTCGCCGTGGTCGCGGTGGTCGGCGGCGCGGTGTACATCGTCGTCGCCGCGCTCATCGACTCCGGCGAGCAGATCCTCGCCTCGCTGCGGCGGGCGGCGCAGGACATCGCCGAGCACTTCGGGGCGGTCGGCACCTCGCTGGACGACATCGCCTCCAACGCCCGTGAGCTGCTGAGCAGGTTCGGCCAGACGGCCGCATCCGGTGTGATCAGCGGGGTCAGCGTGGTCGGGGAGACCATCGCCATGGCCGTACTGGCGCTGCTGCTCGTCTTCTTCTTCCTGCGGGACTCCCACCGGGCCGCCGGTGGTCTGCGCGCGCTCGCCCCGCGCGGCACCGCCGACACCGTCGAGGCCATGGCGCGGCGGGCCTTCCAGGCCGTCGAGGGGTTCATGCGCGGGACCACCTTCATCGCCTTCATCGACGCCGTGTGCATCACGGTCGGGCTGCTGATCCTGGACGTGCCGGGCGCGGTCGGGCTGGGGGCGCTGGTGTTCGTCGGCGCGTACATCCCCTATCTCGGCGCGGTCCTCTCCGGTGCCGTGGCGGTGCTGGTCGCGCTCGCCGACCGGGGGTTCGTCATCGCGCTGTGGGCGCTCGGGGTGGTGCTCGCCGTGCAGATGCTGGAGGGCCATGTGCTGCAGCCGCTGATCCAGAGCCGGACCGTGCAGATGCATCCGGCGGTGGTGATGGTCACGATCACCGTGGGGGCGTCGGTCGCCGGGATCTTTGGCCTGCTGCTCGCGGTGCCGCTCACCGCCGCCGCCTTCGGGGTCGTCCACGAACTGCGGGCGCGGTACGGGACACCGCCCGAGCCTTCGGAGTCGTAGCCCAGGGCCGGGCGGCCGTAGCGCGCCTCTAATCCGGCGGCTGCCCGTCCGGCTCGTACAGCTCGAACCAGATGCTCTTGCCCTCGCCCCGCGGATCCACCCCCCACGCGTGCGCCAGCAGCTCGATCAGCATCAGGCCGCGCCCGGAGGACGCCAGTTCCCCGGGCCGCCGCTTGTGCGGCAGGTCGTCGCTGGCGTCGGTGACCTCCACCCGCATCCGCCGCGCGCCCGGCTCCCCGGCGACCTCGGCGACCAGCAGCGCGTCGGTGTCGGTGTGCACGAGGACGTTGGTGAGCGTCTCGGACAGCAGCAGCACCGCCGAGTCGACCTGGTCGGCGGAGCTCCAGTCGTGCAGCAGCTCGCGCAGCTGCTGCCGGGCCACGGCGACCCGCTCGGGCTCGGCCTGGGCCACCGTCAGCATCGTGCGCCGCACTCTCGGCCGTACGGTCATGGTGTCGCCGCAGCCGCAGCCCTCGGGCTCCCGGCACAGCAGCAGCACGGCGATGTCGTCCTCGCGCCGGTCGGCGAGCGGGCCTGTGGTGTGGTGGGAGGACGGCCCGTGCACGGCCTGGACCAGGGAGTCGGCGAGTTCCTCCAGGTCGCCCTTGTGCTCCTCCAGGATGGTGCGGATGCGCACCCAGCCGGTCTCCAGGTCGTGTCCGCCGGTCTCGATCAGGCCGTCGGTGCAGATCAGCATGGTCTCGCCGGGTTCGAGGACCAGCTGCGTGGTGGGGTAGTCGGCGTCCGGGTCGATGCCGAGCGGCAGCCCGCCGGCCGTCGGATGTTTCATGACCGTGCCGTCGGCCATCAGGATCGCCGGGTCCGGGTGCCCGGCGCGGGCGATGTCCAGCACGCCGGTCTCCGGATCGGCCTCGACGTACAAGCAGGTCGCGAAGCGCAGGTCGGCGGGGTCCTCGTCGGTGGTGCTGATGCCGTGCAGGAAGCGGGAGGCGCGGGACAGTACGGCGTCGGGGCGGTGGCCCTCGGACGCGTACGCGCGCAGGGCTATCCGCAGCTGGCCCATCAGGCCCGCCGCCCGCACGTCATGCCCCTGGACGTCCCCGATGACGAGGGCGATCCGCCCGCTGGGCAGCGGGATCATGTCGTACCAGTCGCCGCCGACCTGGAGTCCGCCGCCGGTGGGGATGTACCGGGCGGCGACGCTCATGCCGGGGATCTCCGGGCCCAGCGTGGGCAGCATGGACCGTTGCAGGCCGTCGGTCAGTTCCCGCTCGGACTCGGCGGTGCCGGCCCGGGTGAGGGCCTGCGCGAGCATCCGGGCGACCGTCGTCAGCACGGAGCGCTCGTCCGGGGTGAACCCGACGGGATGGGCGAAGGCCGCCATCCAGGCACCCATGGTGCGCCCGGCGACGGTCAGCGGCAGAAAGGCCCACGACTGGCGGCCGAACTGCTCGGCGAGGGGCCAGGTGAGCGGGTAGCGGGACTTGTAGTGGTCGGGCGAGGGCAGATAGACGGCACGGCCGGTGCGTACGACCTCCGCCGCCGGATAGTCCGTCGCCAGGGCCATGTGCGTGAAGGGACCCTCGTCACCGGGCCGCTGACCGTGGTGGCCGATGATCGTCAGCCGGTCGCCCTCCACGCCGAAGACGGCGAGCCCGTCTGGGGAGAAGCCCGGCATCGACAGTCCGGCCGCGACCCGCAGCACCTCCGCCGTGGAGCGCGCCTCGGCCAGCGCCCGGCCCGCGTCCAGCAGGAACGCCTCCCGGGAGCGCCGCCAGTCGCCGGTGACCGCACGGCGGCCCGCCGGGGTGCCCGGCGGGGGGTCGGTGACCTCCTGGAGGGTGCCGATCAGCTCGAAGGCCCGGCGTTCGTGGTCGTAGCTCGGCTTGGACCGGCTGCGGACGGTACGGATCACCCGGCCCCGCTCGTCCATGATCCGGACCCGTACCTCGGCGACCGTGCCCTCGGCGGCGGCGAGGCCGACGACGCTGACGATCTCGTTCCAGTCCACGGGGTGGAGTCGGGCCCGGGCCTGGGCCTGGGTGATGGTCGCCTGCTCGGCGGTCAACCCGAGCAGCCGAGCGGCCTCGGCGTCCACCGTGACCAGCTTCGTGGCCGTGTCCCAATGCCACAGGCCGGTCGCGAGGGCGGCGAGGACCTGCCCCACGGCGGGCAGGGGCTCACCAGTGCGCATTGCCCCACTCTAAGAAGAGGTGATCGAAGGATGCCACCGATGCCGCACGCCGGTCATCGCCGTTGATCGCCGGTAATCGCCGGTAATCGTGGAGAGGCCCTCCCGGGCGGCCGGTACTCTGGGGGTGTTTCACGTGAAACACCCCCGATCTGCGAAGGCTGGATGAACGACGATGCATCGGTACAGGTCCCACACCTGCGGCGAGCTCCGCGCCTCTGACGTCGGCACCGACGTCCGGCTGAGTGGCTGGCTGCACAATCGGCGCGACCTGGGCGGCATCCTCTTCATCGATCTGCGCGACCACTACGGCATCACGCAGCTGGTCGCCCGGCCGAACACGGCCGCCTACGAGGCGCTGGACAAGCTCTCCAAGGAGACCGTCGTCCGGGTCGACGGCCAGGTCGTCTCCCGTGGCGCCGAGAACATCAACCCCGACCTGCCCACCGGCGAGATCGAGATCGAGGTCGGCGAGGTCGAGGTGCTGGGCGCGGCCGCCCCGCTGCCCTTCACGATCAACACCGAGGACGGGGTCAACGAGGAACGGCGCCTGGAGTACCGCTTCCTGGACCTGCGCCGCGAGCGCATGCACCGCAACATCATGCTGCGTACGGCGGTCATCTCGGCGATCCGGCACAAGATGACGGCGCTGGGCTTCAACGAGATGGCGACCCCGATCCTGAGCGCCACCTCCCCCGAGGGCGCCCGCGACTTCGTCGTGCCGTCCCGCCTGCACCCGGGCAAGTTCTACGCCCTGCCCCAGGCCCCGCAGCAGTTCAAGCAGCTGCTGATGATCTCCGGCTTCGACCGCTACTTCCAGATCGCGCCCTGCTTCCGCGACGAGGACGCGCGGGCCGACCGCTCGCCGGGCGAGTTCTACCAGCTCGACATCGAGATGTCCTTCGTCGAGCAGGAGGACGTCTTCCAGCCGGTCGAGAAGCTGATGACCGAGCTGTTCGAGGAGTTCGGGGACGGCCGCCATGTCACGTCCCCGTTCCCGCGGATCCCGTTCCGCGAGGCGATGCTGAAGTACGGCTCCGACAAGCCGGACCTGCGCGCCCAGCTGGAGCTGGTGGACATCACCGACATCTTCGAGGGCTCCGAGTTCAAGGCGTTCGCGGGCAAGCACGTCCGCGCGCTGCCGGTGCCGGACGTCGCCTCGCAGCCCCGTAAGTTCTTCGACCAGCTCGGCGAGTACGCCGTCACGCTGGGTGCCAAGGGCCTGGCGTGGGTGCGGGTCGGCGAGGACGGCACGCTGTCCGGCCCGATCGCGAAGTTCCTGACCGAGGACAACGTCGCCGAGCTGACCAAGCGGCTCTCGCTGGCCGCCGGGCACGCCGTGTTCTTCGGCGCGGGCGAGTTCGACGAGGTCTCCAAGATCATGGGCGCGGTCCGGGTCGAGGCCGCCAAGCGGGCCGGGCACTTCGAGGAGGGCGTGTTCCGCTTCTGCTGGATCGTCGACTTCCCGATGTACGAGAAGGACGAGGAGACCGGCGCGATCGACTTCTCGCACAACCCGTTCTCCATGCCGCAGGGCGGCCTGGAGGCCCTTGAGACCCAGGACCCGCTGGACATCCTGGGCTGGCAGTACGACATCGTCTGCAACGGCGTCGAGCTGTCCTCCGGCGCGATCCGGAACCACGAGCCGGAGATCATGCTCAAGGCCTTCGAGATCGCCGGGTACGACCGGGAGACCGTCGAGGAGAAGTTCGCCGGCATGCTGCGCGCGTTCCGCTTCGGCGCCCCGCCGCACGGCGGCATCGCGCCCGGCGTCGACCGCATCGTCATGCTGCTGGCCGACGAGCCCAACATCCGCGAGACCATCGCGTTCCCGCTCAACGGCAACGCGCAGGACCTGATGATGGGCGCTCCGACGGAGCTGGAGGAGGCCCGGCTGAAGGAGCTGCACCTGTCGGTGCGCAAGCCGCAGCCGAAGTAGCCCCTGCTGAGCGCGGGCGGCCCGGAACCGGGGTTGGTTCCGGGCCGCTTTCGTATGCAGGGCTCTCACCCAGCTCTCACTCATGGTGCTGACAGGTGCGCTCCCTAGCGTCCCGCCCATGACGGAGAACACGGAATCCAAGAGCCATTCCCCGCGGCACAAACGGGACTTGACCCGCCGTAAGCTCGTGATCGCCGGTGGCGGAGCGGTCGTGGCGGTGGGCGTCGGCGGCACGCTCGCGGCGGGCGCCTTCGCGGGCGAGAAGAAGCAGGACACGGCGGCCACCGGCGAGGCCTGCTACCGGCTCACCTCGGAGACCACCGAGGGCCCCTACTACATCGACGCGGACAAGATCCGCCAGGACATCACCGAGGACAAGGAGGGCATCCCGCTCACCCTCCGCATCAAGGTGATCGACTCCGAGACCTGCAAGCCGCTGCGCAACGCGGCTGTGGACATCTGGCACTGTGACGCGCTGGGCATCTACTCGGGCTACGAGAGCCTGTCGACCGGCGGCGGTGGCACCCCGCCCACGGACGCCCCCTCGGGCACCCCCACCGGCACCCCCACGGGCACCCCGACCGGCGAGCCCCCGTCCGGCGCGCCGAGCGGCGGTACGGGCGGCGGCGTGCACGAGGAGCCGACGGACGACGAGCGCTACCTGCGCGGCACCTGGCGCACGGACAAGCAGGGCTTCGTCACCTTCAGGACGATCTTCCCGGGCTGGTACCGCGGCCGCTGCGTGCACATCCACACCAAGGTGCATGTGGGCGGCACCTGGACGGACGCCGGTTACGAGGGCGGTAACACCTGCCACACGGGTCAGTTCTTCTTCGACGAGGAGGCGGTCCTGGCGTCGGCGGAGGTGGAGCCGTACTCGACCTCGACGACCGAGCGCACGACGCTCACCGAGGACACCATCTACGACCAGTCCGGCACGACCGGCGGTCTGCTGAAGCTGAAGTACCGGAAGAACGACATCGCCAAGGGCGTCCTCGCCACCATCACGGTCGGCGTGGACCCGGAGGCGACGAACACGGGCACTTAGCCCCGAGCAGGGACGAGGGCGCCCGGGTGGTCGCACCCCGGGCGCCCTCGGTTCACCTCGCCACGAACTGCGTCAGGATCGCCTGCACCTCGTAGATGTCGACGCCCTTGGTGAAGGTCTTCTGGATCGGGGTCTGGGAGCCGGAGAGCCAGATCTTCAGTTCGGCGTCGAGGTCGAAGGTGCCGGCGGTCTCGACGGCGAAGTGCGTGATACTGCGGTACGGGATGGAGTGGTACTCCACCTTCTTGCCGGTGATGCCCTGCTTGTCGACCAGGATCAGACGGCGGTCGGTGAACAGGATGGTGTCGCGGATCAGCAGGTACGCGGCGTGCACCTGCTCCCCCTGCCCCAGCAGACGCGCGTAGTCCTGCTGCGCCGCCCCCGGATCGATGCTGTGCGCGTTCCCGAATAGAGCCATGGATGGACCCCCCACTCAAGTGTTCGTGATCTTGGCCGGTCGCGTGATCTTGGCCAGGTATACCTGGTGAGTGAAGGGTCCGAGAAGGGCTGTTACGCGGCTGTTTCGCCGCCGAAGCGGTCCTTGTACGTCTCCAGGTCCTCGTCCGTCAGCTTGGCGAACAGGACCGGGGGGACGGTGAAGGGGGTGCCCGGTGGGACCGAGGTGAGGGACTTCGCCTCGGCCTCGGTGACCCAGGGTGCCGTGTCGTCGGGCAGGGTGAAGACCGTGCGCATGGTGGCGGCCGTGGCCGGGATGAAGGGCTCGGAGACCACCGCGTAGAGGTGGATGAGGTTCATCGCCGTGCGGAGCGTGAGGGCGGCGCCGTCCTTGTTGGTCTTGATCTCCAGCCAGGGGGCCTTCTCCTCCAGGTAGGAGTTGCCCGCCGACCAGAGCGCGCGCAGCGCGGCGGCGGCCTTGCGGAACTGGAGGGCCTCCATCTGCTCCTCGTACTCCGCGAGCAGGCGGGCGATCTCCTCGCCCAGCGCCGCCTCCGCCGTGCCGGGCTCGCCGCCGGCCGGGACCTGGTCGCCGAAGCGCTTCTTGGAGAAGGACAGGACGCGGTTGACGAAGTTGCCGAGGGTGTCGGCGAGGTCCTTGTTCACCGTCGCCGTGAAGTGCTCCCAGGTGAAGGACGCGTCGTCCGACTCGGGGGCGTTGGCGATCAGGAAGTAGCGCCAGTAGTCGGCGGGGAGGATTTCGAGCGCCTGGTCGGTGAAGACGCCGCGCTTCTGGGAGGTGGAGAACTTTCCGCCGTAGTACGTCAGCCAGTTGAAGGCCTTGACGTAGTCGACCTTCTTCCACGGCTCGCGCACGCCCAGCTCGGTGGCCGGGAACATCACGGTGTGGAAGGGGACGTTGTCCTTGGCCATGAACTCGGTGTAGCGGACGGTGTCGTCCACGTCGTACCACCAGGACTTCCAGTCCCGGTTCTCCGGGTCCAGGTCCGACCACTCCTTCGTCGCGCCGATGTACTCGATCGGCGCGTCGAACCAGACGTAGAAGACCTTGCCCTCGGCCGCGAGGTCCGGCCAGGTGTCGGCGGGGACCGGGACGCCCCAGTCCAGGTCGCGGGTGATGGCGCGGTCGTGCAGGCCCTCGTTCAGCCACTTGCGGGCGATGGAGGAGGCCAGCTGGGGCCAGTCGGCCTCGTGGCGGGCGACCCACTCCTCGACCTCGTGCTGGAGCTTGGACTGGAGGAGGAAGAGGTGCTTGGTCTCGCGGACCTCCAGGTCGGTGGAGCCGGAGATCGCCGAGCGGGGGTTGATCAGGTCGGTGGGGTCGAGGACGCGGGTGCAGTTCTCGCACTGGTCGCCGCGGGCCTTGTCGTAGCCGCAGTGGGGACAGGTGCCCTCGACGTAGCGGTCCGGGAGGAAGCGGCCGTCGGTGGGGCTGTACACCTGGCGGATCGCGCGCTCCTCGATGAAACCGTTCTCGTTGAGCTTGCGGGCGAAGTGCTGGGTGATCTCTACGTTCTGGGGGCTGGAGCTGCGGCCGAAGTAGTCGAAGGCGAGGGCGAAGCCGTCGTAGACCGCTTTCTGGGCGTCGTGCGCCTGGGCGCAGAACTCGTCGACCGGGAGGCCCTGCTCCTTGGCGGCGAGCTCGGCGGGGGTGCCGTGTTCGTCGGTGGCGCAGATGTAGAGGACGTCGTGGCCGCGCTGGCGGAGGTAACGGGAGTAGACGTCGGCCGGGAGCATGGACCCCACCATGTTGCCCAGGTGCTTGATCCCGTTGATGTACGGAAGGGCGCTGGTGATGAGGTGTCGAGCCATCGGGGGCTGCTCCCAGGTCGCTGCGTTTACGAACCTTGAAATCGTAGCCGACATGGGTGGGCCGCCCGCTTCCCGTTTTACGGGGTGAGAGGCGGGCGGCCGGGGGTGGGGGTTTTCGCGGACGCTACGGCGGACGCTACGGGCGCCAGTTTGCGAGGACGCCCTCGTAGAACTCGGTGTCGGTGAGTTCCTTCGGGGTGGGGCCCGCGTGGAAGAAGGACGTGTTGCCGGTCTTCAGTTTGCGGAGGTAATCGAAGGCCTTGTTGTCGTGTTCACCGAAGGCGACGAAGGCGAAGTGGATGTGGGGGTGGGATTTCGCGGCGCTGGTGAGGGCCTGGGTGGCGGGGGTTTTGGCGTCGGGGGCGCCGTCGGTCTGGAAGATCACGAGGGCGCGGGTGGTGGGGGTGGTGGTCTTGTCGTGGTGGGTGAGGACGTCCTCGACGGCGACGTGGTAGCTGGTACGGCCCATGCGGCCGAGGGAGGCGTGGAGCGTGTCGATCTTGTTCTCGTGGTCGGGGAGGGTGAGCTCGCCGGTGCCGTCGAGTTCTGTGGAGAAGAAGGTGACGTGGACCGTCGCCTCGGGGTCGAGGTGGGCGGCGAGGGCGAGGGTCTGTTCGCCGAGGGCCTGGGCGGAGCCGTCCTTGTAGTACGGGCGCATGGAGGCGGAGCGGTCGAGGACGAGGTAGATCTTGGTGGGGGTGGTGGTGGCGGTGGGGATGTTGTGGGCTTTGAGGGTGGTGGCTGCTGCGGTGTAGGCCGTGCGGAGGGTGGGGGGTACTGGGATGTCGTGCCCACCCGCGCGGCTCTCGTTGTCGGGTGCGGGTGGCCCCTGTGGGGTGTCCTCGCCGTTGGTGGGTGCGGGTGCGGGGGTTGAGTCGACCGGGGCGGCGCTCTCGGTCGCCACCGCTTCCGCCGCGACCTCGGCTACCGCCTCGGTCTCCGGCTCGGGGGTGGCTTCGGCTTCGGGCTTGGTCTCCGGCTGCGCCTCGGCCTCGGCTTGGGCCTGCGCAGTCGGCTCCGCGTTCGCTTCCGTCGTCGGGTCGGCTTCCGGGGTGGTCGGCGTGGTGGCCTCAGGCTGGTCCTCGGCCTCAGTGGCGGTCTGCGGCTTCGCCGCGACCTCCGGCGTCGGCTCGGCTTCAGGCGTGGCTTCGGCCTCGGGCTTGCTCTCCGGCTCCACCTCGCCCTCAGCCTCGGCCTCCGGCTCGGGCTGCGGGGTGGGCTCGGCCGCCGCCTCGGCTTCGTGCTTGGTCTCCGGCTGCGCCTCGGCCTCAGTGGCGGTCTGCGGCTTCGCCGCGACCTCCGGCGTCGGCTCGGCTTCAGGCGTGGCTTCGGCCTCGGGCTTGCTCTCCGGCTCCACCTCGCCCTCAGCCTCGGCCTCCGGCTCGGGCTGCGGGGTGGGCTCGGCCGCCGCCTCGGCTTCGTGCTTGGTCTCCGGCTGCGCCTCGGCCTCGGCCTTGGCCTCCGGCTCGGGCTGCGAGGTCGGCTCGGTGTCGGTTTTGGCTTCGGGCTTGAGCCCCGGCTCCGCTTCCGTCGCCGGCGCGGTGGCCGCTTCGGTTGCTGCCTCGGTCAGGGAGGTGGGCTCGGTGGCGGTCTGCGGCTTCGCCGTGACCTCTGCCTCGGCTTCCGGCTGCGGCGTCGGCTCGGGCTGCGAGGTCGGCTCGGTGTCGGTCGCGGCTTCCGGCTCCGCGTCCGTTTCGGTCGTCGGGTTGGCTTCCGGTGCGCTCGGCGTGGTCGCCTGCGGCTCGGCCGTCGGCTCTGCCTCCGGCGCGGCGGCCGTCTCCGGCTTCGCCTCTGCTTCCGGCTTCGCCTCTGCCTCGGCCTCCGGCACCTCGGTCGTCGCCGCTGCCTCGGCCTCCCGCACCTCGATCGTCGCCGTTGCCTCAGCCACCGGCGTCTCGGTCGCCGCCTCGGGCCCTGCAGCCGACGCGGACTCCTCCGTGACCGTCGGCTTCTCCGTGGCCGTCGGCTCTTCCCCGACCGTCGGCTGCCCCGTGACCGTCGGTTCCTCCCCGACCGTCGGCTGCCCCGTGACCGTCGACTCCCTCGCGACCGTCGTCTCCCCCGCGACCGTCGGCCCCTCCCCGACCGTCGACTCCCCTGCGACCGTCGTCTCCCCCGCGACCGTCGACTCCCTCGCGACCGTCGGCCCCTCCCCGACCGTCAGCTCCCCCGTAACCGTCAGTTCCCCCCCAACCGTCCGCTTCTCCGAGTGCTGGGGCTTCTCCGTGGGGGTCGGTTGGGATGGAATGAGCGGTTCGTCCCGGTTTCCCGGGGCGGCTGAAAGTGAGTGGGGGGCCGTCACCCTGTCGAACGCCGCCGCCACCAGGTCGTGCTCCTCGCGGGGCTCGGGGGCCGGCGAGGTCGAGGTGGGGGTTGGTTGTGGCTGCGTGGGGACACCCTCTGCCTCGGGCCTGCGGCCCTTGCGGGAGCGGCCGAATGCGTTCCGCAGGAGAGTGAGAATGCCCATGTGCGCAACCCTTCGCGTGAGGTGATGCCCGTCAATCCCTGGCCAGGACGGACACGTAAGGTTAGCGGTCCGGGGAGGGATGACGGCGTCCGCGTCAAGGGTCGGACCAAGCCGTGATGTGCGTAAACCTCAACTCCTTGACAGATACCCCAGGTTCACGTTCCGTTCACCCCATCGCTCCGCTCCCGCACAAACGTGCTCCTACCGTCCGTCACGCTGGATTCAAGGGGAAGCAAGGGGAGTAAAAGTGCGCAATCTGCTGCCTATCGTAAGAACCAATGACTCTCATGCGGGCGGACGTTCCGCTCTGACCTGCCGTTTCCGTTGTGGTGACGCCTGCTTCCACGAGGTGCCCAACACCACCGCCAACCCGTACGTCGGCGACGTCATCGCCGGCGCCCTGAGCCGCCGTAGCGTGATGCGTGCCGCCGCCGTCGTCACCGCGGCCGCCGCTGCCGGCACCGCTGCCACCGTCGCCGCCGCCCCGCAGGCCGAGGCCGCGTCCGCCGACCGCTGGCACAAGCCGGGCAAGCCGGGCAACAAGGGTGCCCGCGGGCTGCGCTTCACGCCCGTCGTGCCGAACACCAACGACGCCGTCACCATCCCCGAGGGGTACGGCCAGAACATCGTCATCCGCTGGGGCGAGCCCATCCTGCGCGGCGCGCCCGCCTTCGACCCGGACAACCAGACCGCCAAGGCCCAGGCCGGTCAGTTCGGGTACAACTGCGACTTCCTCGCGCTGCTGCCGCTGCCCGGCGAGCGCAACCGGCAGATCCTCGTCGCGAACCACGAGTACACCGACGAGGTGCTCATGTTCCGCGACTACGACGAGGACAACCCCACCCGCGAGCAGGTCGAGATCGCGTGGGCGGCGCACGGGCTGTCCGCCGTCGTCGTCGAGGGTGACCGGAGGACCGGGAAGCTGACGCCCGTGCCTCGGCACCACCTCAACCGTCGGGTGACCGCCACGACCGAGTTCCGGCTCACCGGGCCGGTCGCCGGGTCCGACCTGGTCAAGACCTCCGCCGACCCGTCCGGCACCAAGGTCCTCGGCACCCTCAACGACTGCGCGGGCGGCGTGACCCCGTGGGGCACCACCCTGCACGGCGAGGAGAACTTCAACCAGTACTTCGCCAACGCGAGCCGGACGACGGACAAGCGCTACGGCATGCCCACCGGCGGCAGCGACCGCAAGTGGGAGCTGTTCGACAAGCGGTTCGACGTCGCCCAGGAGCCCAACGAGCCGCACCGCTTCGGCTACGTCGTCGAGTTCGACCCGTACGACCCGACCTCCACGCCGCGCAAGCACACCGCCCTCGGCCGCTTCAAGCACGAGGGCGCGACCGTGCGTCTGACGCACGACGGCCGCCCGGTCGTCTACTCCGGTGACGACGAGCGCTTCGACTACTTCTACAAGTTCGTCGGCAGCAAGCGGATGAAGAAGGGCCACTCCCGCGCCGTCCGCGAGCACAACCTGTCGCTGCTCGACGAGGGCACCCTCTACGTCGCCAAGCTCACCGGCGACTCCCCGGCGATCGAGATCGACGGCACCGGCAAGCTCCCGCGGGACGGCGAGTTCGACGGCTCCGGCGAGTGGATTCCGCTGGCCACGGCGACGGCGGACGGCGCGGTGTCCCACGTCGAGGGCATGACCGCCGAGGAGGTGTTCGTCTTCACGCGGCTCGCCGGTGACAAGGTCGGCGCGACGAAGATGGACCGGCCCGAGGACGTCGAGCCCAACCCGCACACCGGCAAGGTGTACGTCGCCCTCACCAACAACAGCGCCCGCGGTGTCGGTTCGAACGCCAAGGCGGACGAGGCCAACCCGCGCAACGCCAACAAGCACGGGCAGGTCCTGGAGCTCACCGAGCGCTGGAACCGCGCCGATGCCACCAGGTTCGCCTGGTCGCTGTTCCTCGTCGCCGGTGACCCGGACGACCCGGCCACCTACTTCGCCGGCTTCCCGAAGGACCAGGTCAGCCCGATCTCCTGCCCGGACAACGTCGCCTTCGACCGGTACGGCAACCTGTGGATCTCCACCGACGGCAACTCCCTCGGCTTCCACGACGGCCTCTTCGGTGTCGCTACGCGCGGTGACCGGCGCGGTGAGCTGAAGCAGTTCCTGAGCGTGCCGATCGGCGCCGAGACCTGCGGGCCGATCATCCAGGAGCGCCGGGTCCTGGTCGCGGTGCAGCACCCGGGCGAGGTCGACGGGGCGACCGCCGAGAAGCCCCTGAGCGCCTGGCCCGACGGTCCCGGCAAGCTCAACCGTCCCGCGGTCGTGGCCGTCTGGCGCAAGGACGGCTGCGACATAGGCGCCTGAGCAGCCGGGACAACCACGACAGGCAGTTCCCTAGGGTTGCGGTGACGCGATCGCTCGCGCCGCCGCGACCTCCTGGCGCAGGGGCTCCAGGACGCTGTCCGCCGGGCCCATCAGGTCGGTGCGGACGGGCGTGAGGGTCTCCACTTCGCGCAGGCCCTGGGACAGGTCCCTCAGCTGCAGGGCCACCTGATCGATCTCTGCCTTCGACGGCGGTGCGGATCCGTGTTTGACGCGGACCCGTGCCGCCGTCGTCGCGTCCACGATCCGTTCCACGGCGACGACCAGCGGCCACCACGCGGCGGCCCGGCGGCCGGTGGGCGGGGGTTCGGTGAGGGCGCGCTGGAATTCCGTACGGATGCCGGACAGGTCGCGGTACAGACGGCGGCGCATCCGGGCGCGGGCCGCGGGGTCCGCCGTGGCGGCGAAGGCCGTCTCGACGTAGCGGGCCGTGTCCGCCACCGCGTCGGCGAGGCGGTCGCCGACGCGGGTGTGCCAGCTCTCCGGCCACAGCAGATACCCGGCGATCAGGGCGATCGCGCAGCCCATGAGGGAGTCGACCAGGCGGGGCAGCAGCAGGCCGGTGCCCTGCTGGTTGAGGACGTCGGACAGGAGCAGGATCACCGGCGTGATGGCGGCGGTCTGGTAGCCGTACCCGCGCGGGGTGAGCGCCGGGATCAGCGGGGCGAGCAGCAGCAGGACCGGTACGTCCCACCAGCCGCGCGGCACCTCCGAGAGCACCGCCGCCGCGACGACCAGCCCGGCGACCGTGCCGAGCGCGCGCAGCAGGGCCCGGGAGAAGACCGAGCCGAAGTCGGGTTTGAGGACGAAGGTGATGGTCAGGGCGACCCAGTAGGAGCGCGGGACGGCGACGAGGGAGACCAGGGCCTGGGCGATGCCGATGCACAGGGCGAGGCGCAGGCCGTAGCGCCAGGAGTTGGCCGACAGGACGGCGTTGCGGGCGGCCAGGGCGGTGCGGACGCCCAGCGCGGCGGGGCCGCCGAGGCGGTCGTCGATGCCGCGCGGGTCGACGTCCGGCGCGGTGACGACGTCGGCGGCGTGCCGCAGGGCGTGGTTCACCGCGCGGCCGGTTTCGGTGGTGGGCGTCGGCAGGCGGAGCCGGAGCGGCTCGGTGCGGCCGGTTTCGACCGCCTCGGCGAGGGCGCGGATGGCCGCCGCGACCTCGGGCGGCAGGGTCCGTCCGCTGAGGTGGACGGCGGGGGCGGCCTCGACGAGCGGGGTGACGGCGTTCAACTGGGCGATCAGGCGGGTCAGTTCGGGGCTGCGGCCGTGATGGCGGGCGCGGTGGGACAGGACCAGGTCGTAGGCCTCGTTGAGGGCGAGGGTGGCGGAGTGGCGGGCGTCGTCGTAGGCCACCGCGGAGTCGGCGCCGCAGACGGCGAGCAGGTCGGCGACGGCCCGGTAGGTGCCGGCGACGGCGGCGCGTTCGGGGACGCCGGAGCGCAGCGGCCAGGCGAGCAGCGCGAGCAGCAGCACGAGCAGCCCGCCGCCGGCCAGCAGCAGTGGCGCCATCCACCACTCGCCCGGCAGCGGCAGCCCGGCCCCGATCACGGCGTTCAGCAGCAGGAGCAGCCCGGAGACGGAGGCGATCGCGCCGATCGTCGAGATCATCCCGGAGACCAGGGCGACGCCGGTGACGGTGGCGACGGCGATCCAGCCGTGCCCGTTGACGAGGGTGCCGAGGGTGACGCCGACGGCGCCGAAGAGCTGCGGCACGGCGATGGTCAGCACCCGCAGCCGGTAGGCGGCGGCCGTGTCGCTGATGACGCCGGACAGGGCGCCCATGGCGGCGAGGGCGCCGTAGGCGGGCCGGCCGACGGCGAGCCCGATCGCGAGCGGCAGTGCCAGCGAGACGGCCGCCCGGGCGACGGCGGGCCGGTTGACGGGCGCCTGCTGCGCCCGGAGGTTCCTGACCAGCCAGTCGGGCGGCGTGAGACTGACGTGGAACTCGCGGGCCATGGGGACATTATGACCGTTTGATCACGCCCGGTCAGGAGCGGTCGGTTCCGCCTGAGCAGGACTGAGCGGGACTGAGCGCGACTGAGTGGGACCGAGCGGGACTAGGGGACCACGCGGTCCAGGAACTCCCCCAGCGCAGCGTTGAAGTCGTCCGGGCGTTCCAAGTTCGGCATGTGAGCCGCGGACTCGATCACGTGGAGGGTGGAGTCGGGCAGGGCCGCGTGCATGGCCCGGGCGTCGGAGACCGGGGTGTATGTGTCGTCCGCGCCGACCACCACCAGGGCCGGGACCGTGACGCGGGTCAGCAGGTCGCGATAGTCGGGACGCTCGGCCCGGCCGCGCAGGGCCGCCGCGGCGCCCTCCGGCGGGGTGCCGGTCATCATGCGGTGGACGTGGGCCTTGACCTGGGGCGCCGCGTACGGGGCGACCATCTTCTCCAGCACCTCGTCGGCGTATCCCCGCATGCCCTCCCGGAGCAGCCGGTCCGCCATCGCGTTGCGGGCGCGTCTGCCCTCCGGGGTCTCGGCCGCCGGGAAGGTGTCGGCGAGGACCAGGCCCCGGACGCGGTCGCCGAAGCGGGCGTAGCACTCCATCGCGATCTGGCCGCCCATCGACAGCCCGGCCAGGACGTACGACTCCACCTTCAGCTCCTCCAGCAGGTCCCCGATGTCCTGTGCGAAGACGGAGAGCGGGGTGATGCCGGGGGTGACCGGGGACGCGCCGTAGCCCCTCAGGTCGGGGGCGATGACGCGGCGCTCGGCGGCGAACGCCGCGATCTGCGGCGCCCACATGGTGTGGTCGAAGGGGTGGCCGTGGACGAGGACGAGGGGCGGCCGGGACGACGTATCGGCGCCTTTGTCCTCGTATGCGAGGAAGGGGGTCATGTGAGCGACCCTAGGTCGGCCCAACTCCTCGGTGCAATAGGATCTTTGCTCTCGGTGCAATCCGGATCCGGCGAGGGCGGGGCGACATGGACGACTATCTGGCGCTGGCCGACCGCATCGCCGCCGACATCGCCGCCGGGCGGCTCAGGCCCGGTCAACGGCTGCCCCCGCAGCGGGCGTTCGCACGGCGGCGCGGCATCGCCGCGTCGACCGCCGGGCGGGTGTACGGCGAGCTGGTGCGCCGGGGACTGGTGGTGGGCGAGGTCGGGCGCGGCACGTTCGTCCGGGCCGCCCCGGCCGTGCAAGGGGGCCGGGCGCTCGCCGAGCCGTCGACCGCCGCTCCCGTGAATCTCGAACTCAACTACCCCACCGCCCCCGGCCAGTCCGCCCTTCTCGCCCCCGCCCTCGCGCCCCTCCTCGACCCCGACACCCTCACTGGAGCCCTCCGCCCGGCCGCCGCCACCGGCACCGCCGCCGCCCGTGAGGCCGCCGCCGCGCTCCTCGGCTGCCCCGACCCGGGACGGCTGCTGTTCACGGGCAACGCCCGGCAGGCGATCGCCGCCGCCCTCGCCTCCCTGGTCCGGCCGGGCGGCCGGGTCGGTGTCGAGGAGCTGACGTATCCGCTGGTGAAGGAGATCGCCGCCCGGCTCGGCATCACCCTCGTCCCGCTGGCCATGGACGCCGACGGGCTCCGCCCCGAGTCGCTGCGCAACGCCCACCGCAGCGCGCCCCTGTCCGCCCTCTACGTCCAGCCGACGCTGCACAACCCGACGTCCGTGACGATGAGCGAGGAGCGGAAGATCCAAGTCGCCCAGGTGGTGAGCGACGTGGAGGTGCCCGTCGTCGAGGACCGCATCTGGTCCTTCCTCCGGCCCGAGCCGCCCCTCGCCGTTCACGCGCCGCACCTCACCCACGTCGTCGACGGTCTGTCCAAGCGCGTCGCACCCGGACTCACCGTCGGGTTTCTCGTCGTACCGCCGGGGCGGGTGGACGCGGTGGCGGCGGCGATCCGGTCCGGTGGGTGGAGTGCGGGGCGGTTCGCGCTGCAGGCGGCGGTGGGGTGGCTCGGGGACGGGACCGTGGAACGGCTGGTGGCGGCCAAGCGGGCGGACGCGGCGCGGCGCCGGCGGATCGTGCGGCGGTGGCTGGGCGACTTCGCCGTACGCAGCGACCCGGGGGCCTATTACGCCTGGTGGCAGCTGCCGCCGCCATGGCGCGCGGACACCTTCACGGCGGCCGCCGCCGCGCACGGAATCGCCGTCACGCCCGGGACCGCCTTCGCCGTGGGTGCGCACCGCACGCCGGACGCCGTCAGGCTCGGGCTCGCGTCGGCTGCTGAGGCGGAACTGGAGCGGGCGTCACGGGTGCTTGCCGACGTCGTACGAGAGGGCCGTAACGGCCGGTGAGCCAGGTGGTCAGGGCCACCGTGAGGCCCAGGACCACGAGCAGCCAGGACGTGGTGCGCAAGGTCGCGGTGAGGGCGTCGTAGACCGCGCCGGCGGCGGGCCGGGAGACCGAGGCGGGCAGGTCGGACAGGGTGAGCACGCGGCCGACGGCCACGGCCGCGCCGAGCAGGGCGCCGCCGAGGGCCGTGCCGAGGGCGGTGGCGGTGATCGCGCGGCGGCGGCAGGTCGCGACGGCGATGCCGGCGACGGCGCAGGTGACGGCCGCGACCGGCAGCCACAGGACGGCGACTTCCAGCACGTCGTATCCCTTTCGGAGCCGGTCCAGTTCACGGGGCGCGAGGACCGCGACCTCGGTGTGGCGGACCGGGATGTGGTGGGCCAACGGCACGTTGTCGTTGGCGAGTTCGCGTTTGATGCGGGTCGTGACCGGGGCCAGGTCGACGGTGACGGGAGCCGCGCGGGGCCGGTCGTCGTCGCGCAGGGCGCGCAGTACGGCGTCGTGCACGGCCCCGTTCGCCGTGTCCCAGCCCGCCCGGAAGGCGTCGGTCCGGGTGAACGAGCGCACCGCGTCCCGCACGAACGGGCCCATGACGCCCTGCGTGCCGTCGATCCGGTGCAGCACCTCGTCGCCGACGGTGTCCGCGACCGCCTCCCGCACGGCCGGGTCACCGGCCAGCGGCGCCATCGTGCGGACGTAACGGCCCGTGTCGGTGAGGTCGTACGCCGCCCAGGCGGCCAGCGCGCCGAGCGGGACCAGCAGGCAGCACAGGGCGATCAGCGCGGCGGACAGGGCGGCGCGCAGGCGGGGGCCGGGTGCTGGTCTGCGGGACACCCCTTCAGGCAACGGCCTGGGGGCGGGCGATGCGAGCGGTACGCCTGCAATCGGGTGTATGGGCCGAGTCGTGGCGGCGGAGCTGGGGTTTCGCTCTCCGGTGGAGGGCTGGGCCGAACGGGTGTTTCCTGGAAGGGAAGCGTTTCTCGGGCCTCGTCGGACGACCGGGGCGTGCTGCCCGTCGTCCGGTGAGTGGAGGGATGAGGGAAGGCGTGGACCCCGGCCACCATGCCGGGGTCCACGCGTGTCCGGACGCGGGAGAGCACCACTCGAAGAGACGCGACCTAGGTACCCCGGCGGTCCGTGGCCTCGTGCGTGTAGTAGCGGTAGAACAGCACCACGAAGACGGCCCCCGTGATCACCACCGACATGCCCGCCGAGCGCAGCACGCTCTCGCCGGTCTGGCTGTACAGGAAGCCGAACGCGACGCCCCAGAAGGCCGCCCAGGCCAGGGCGTGTGCCCCGCGCCGCAGCCGCGACGCCGCTGCGCGCACGGCGGCGTACAGCACGACGAACACGAGCGCCGTGACGAAGCCGAACAGGACGTTCCAGCCGGTGATGGGGCCGCCGCCGCGGTCGTTGGCCGCCGCCCAGTAGCCGTAGAGCAGCCCGACGCAGACCGGTACGGCCCACCGCGCGACCGCGTGCGTGCGGGGGCTGAAGAGGTCGGGCGTGCGGGTGGCGCCGGGCCGGGTGGCGGGCGCGGTGGACGGGCGGGCGGCGGGCACAGGTGCGCCGGGCACAGGTGCGCCGGGCGCGGGTGCCGCATGAGCCATGGGAGGACTCCTCTCTCCTCGCCCCCGCCTTCCAGGGCACACCGCGGGAGGGCGGGCGGCAAGTCGGCCGGCCGGGGTTCGGATGCGCACGGCGCGGGGGCGTGCTTCGCTGTGGTGCATGACCAGGCCCGTGACCGGGGGCGGCGGGGGGCTGAGCCTGCTCGACCGGTATCCCCGCGCCGGGCGCCAGGAGGCGCTGCGGCATCAGATGCTGCGCGTGCGCGGCCGCAGCGTCGCCTGGGTGCCGCCGCTGCTGATCCTGATCGGGATCGCGGTGCTGGACATCTTCACCCCTGATGACTTCCGGATCATCTCCTGGATCGTGCTGGTGCCCGGTATCGCCGCCGCGATCTGCTCGGTGTGGACCACGGCCGCCTTCGTCGTGCTGTCGCTGCTGACGTACGTGGTCGTGGACAGCGTCTGGCCCGACGATTTCCATGTCGGGCTGCCCGACCTCATCCTGATCGCGCTGGGCGGCCTGCTCGCCACGGCGGCGTGCGCGGTCCGCATCCGCGGCGAGGAGCGCATCCTGCACATCCGGGGCATCGCCGAGACGATCCGCCGCACCGTCCTGCGCCCGCTGCCCATGCACTGGGGCGGCCTCGACCACGCGGCGGTGTACATGCCCGCCGACACCTACGCCCGGGTCGGCGGCGACTTCTACGACATCCAGCCCGGCCCGCACGGCACCCGGGTGCTGGTGGGCGACGTACAGGGCAAGGGCATCGGCGCGGTCGAGATGATGGCGGCCCTGCTGGGCACGTTCCGCGAGTCCGCCTACCACGAGCCGGACATCACCACGGTCGCCGAGCGCCTGGAGGTACGCATCCGGCGCCACCGGGAGCACGTCGCCGCCCTCGGCCGAACGGACTTGGACCGTTTCGCCACCGCCGTGCTGCTCGACTTCCCGCAGGACGTGAAGGACGCGGTGGACGTCGTCAACTTCGGCCACGACCCCCCGCTCATCGCCGGCCCGCACGGCGTCCGCACCCTCCCCTCGACCGGCGGCCTCCCCCTCGGCCTCGGCGACCTCGTCCCCCCGGAGGTACCCACCCTGCCCCCGGTCCGCCGCTTCCCCCTCGCCGCGGACGAGACCCTCCTGCTCACCACGGACGGCGTGACCGAGGCGCGCGCCCCGGACGGCGGGTTCTACCCGCTGACCGTCGAGGTGACCCGCGCCCTCGCCGCGGACCCGCGCACCGCGAGGCCACGGCGGCTGGCGGCCTTGGTGCGGGACGGGGTGCTGCGGCACTCCCGCGGGCATCTGGAGGACGACACGACGGTGTTCGCGGTGCGGAGGATTTAGGGCCTGTCCAAGGTGGGGCGTCCCCCGTCCCGGGCCCGGCGGGCGGCGCAGCGGTTACGGTGCTGACGTATGTGATCGACAGGGAGGGACCATGCCGGGGACCGTGTTGCTGGTGGCCGCCGCGCCCGTGGGGAAGGGGCGGCTGGTGGATGCGGCGACGGTGCTTCCCGTGCTGGCGGCCGTCGCGCCCGGGGTGCTGGCGGGCACGGACACCGCGAACGTCGTCGAGCTGGCCGACCCGGTGGAGCCGCAGGCCGTGCTGACGCGGCTGAGGGCGGCCGCCGGGACCGTGGGCCCGCTGACGGTGTTCGTCACCGGGCAGCTCCTGCTGGACCGGCGGCAGCGGCTGCCGCATCTGGCGCTGGCGCGCACGACACCGGCCACCGTGCGCTACACGGGCTTCCCCTGGCACTGGTTCCGGGAGGAACTGCGGCTGCGTGCGCCGGGCACCACGACCTTCCACCTCGATCTGCACGCGGACGCGGAGAGCTGGGAGCAGCTGCGCGGTACGCCGCTCGACTCCGGGCGGAACTGCGCCGTGTACGGGCGGATCGCGCCGCCGCCGCACCGGCGTACGGTGGCCGACCCGTCGTACATGAAGGCCGTCGCGACGATACTCCGCAGCGGGCACCGGCCGCCCGTGGAGCAGCTGCACCAGCAGGCGCTGAGCCGGATCGCGGGGGAGGCCCCCGGGATCGTGCTCGCCGCGCGGGCGCCCGGCGTGAGCGATCCGCACGCCGCCATCTCCGCCGCCGTACAGGCCGGGCGGCACGCCGACGCCGACGCGCTGGCCGCCCGGTGGGAGCAGGCCGCCGTACGGGCGCACGGCGCCGCCTCCGAGGAGGCGCTGCACTGGACGGAGGTGCGGGCGGACCTGGCGATGTTCGCGGGCGACGCGGCCCGCAGCTGCCGTACCTGGCTCGCGGTGGCGTCGGCGCGGCTGGCCGCCGGGCAGGCCCCGGACGCGCCCGCCGTCGAGGCGGCCGTCGACCGCGCCCACCATCAGTGGGGCGAGATCGGGGACCCGGCGCGGGCCCGCGAACTGGGGACGGTGCTCGCCGAGGTGCGCGGCCGGGTGCCGGGGCGGCGGGTCGGCGCCCTGGACCACGTACAGCGGCAGCTGCGGCAGCTCCAGACCCAGCACTGAACGCACCACCCGCGTCCGGACCCTCCCCAGGCGGCAACCCCGGTGCCATGATGGTGAGTTATGGCTGAGGGGGACGGAGTGACGGGCCGGGTCATCCGCGTCCGGTTGGACGAGACCGCGACCGAGAGCGACATCGGCGCGCTGCGCAAGTGGCTGGAGCGGGAGCAGGGCCTCGACGAGCTGGTGCGGGCGGGCACGCTCCGCATCCACGAGCGGCGCCGTACCGACGAGACCGGCGCTCCCATGGGCGTCGGCATGGAGATCGTCGTCGCGCTGGTCAGCGCGGCCGCGACCGTGGGCTTCAACCAGCTGATCGTGCAGGTCGGCCGGGCCGTGGAGGCCTGGCGGGACAACCGGCGCGAGGTGGAGGACGGCGATCCGCCCGAGGGCCGCGTGGAACCAGCGGACCTCGACGGGTAGACCGGTGACCCGTTTCGACCCGCGGGGGCGGGTGAACCGGGCACTGCTGGTGGGGGTCTCCACGTACGACTTCACCGAGCCGCCGCACGGTGTGCCGGGCGACCTCCCGGCCGTCGAGCACAACCTGGACCGGCTCCGGGACACCCTCGCCCGCGGCGGGGTCTTCGCCGCGGACCAGGTCACCGTCGAACGCTCGCCCTCGCTGGACGACTTCGACCGCGCGCTGCGCACGGCCGCCGAGGAGGCCGAGGGGCTGCTCCTGCTGTACTTCGCCGGGCACGGCGCCATCCCCAGCGCGGGCGACGAGCTGTTCCTGCAGATGCGCAACGCGAGCGTGATAGCGGGCGGGCACGCCGTGTTCCCCGGCGCGGAGATGTTCACGACCGTGCTGACCTGGCTGGCCAGCAGCCCGGCCGAGCGGATCGTGGTGATCCTGGACTGCTGTTTCGCGGGCAACGCGGCGTGGATCTGGGAGCACTTCCGGGACAAGCGGCGTGTGCTGCTGCTGATGAGCGTGCAGGCCAACCACCGCACCGACGCGGGGGACGGCGGGACGCCGACGCCGTTCACCGAGGAGCTGCTGCACCTCCTCGACGCGCCTGGTGAGCTGGGGTTCCGGGACGTCTCGGACGCGCTGCGCAAGCGGATGGCCGAGGGGCGGCACGAGACGCTGCGCAAGGAGCCGTGGACGCCGCAGAGCCGGGCGGAGCACGACGAGGACGTGCTGCTGTCGGCGCGGGAGGAGCAGGGCGTACGACTGACGCGTCCCGGCCCCGGTGCCGTACGGCCGCCCCAGCAGCCCCCGCCGACGCATCACCGCGTCGGCCCCGTTCCCCCGGGCCCGCTCACCGCCCGTCTGCGCCGCTTACCCGGCGTGCTCCGGGCCGCCCGCAGCCTGGCCTGCACCACCGTCCTGCTCTCCCTCACCGCCACCGGCCTCGGCGTGTACGGCCTCCTGGCCCTCGTCGGCGGCTCCCCCGCCTGCGCCCCGCCCCTGGAGCTGCGCGTCCTGACCGACCCCGACCTGGAGGCGACGGTCGGCGCCGCGGCCGACGCGTATCTGACGTCGCAGGCGAACACCACCGGCGACGGCTGCCGGCGCAGCGGCATCACCGTCTACAGCGCGGGCTCCGCCGCCGCCGTCACCGCGCTGCGCCATGAGTCGGCCGCCTGGCACGAGCCCCGGAACGAGGACCTCAACCCGCAGCGCGACATCGGCCCGCAGCCCGACGTCTGGATCCCCGCCTCGCGGGCGGACGTCGCCCGCGTCACCACCGACCAGGACACGGACGTGCTGGCCCGCCTGGAGCCGGACGACCGGGCGCTGGCGTACTCCCCGATCGTGCTGGCCGTGCCCACGAAGCTCGCCGCCACCTCCCTGGACGAGCGGGTCGGCGGCCCGCTGACCGGGATGCTCGACGCCCTGAGGGAGCGGCACGAGGACGCCGAGGTACGCCGCCCCGACCCGGAGTTCGCCGACGCGGCGCTGCTCGCCACGATCGGCCTGTACGGCACGGGCGCCGACCCGGGCCGGGTGGAGCAGCAGCTCGCCCCGCCGGGACCGCCCTCACCCACCGCCGCCGAGCTGCTGTGCGTGCTGCCCGACGACGACGCCGCCGACCACCGCACCGCCGTCCTCGTACCGGAGTTCCTGATGAAGAGCGGCGTCGGCTGCGACCGTACGACGCGCAGCCCGCGCACCGCCCAGTACCCCGGCGACGTGCCGGGCCTGGAGCCCGTCTTCGTGCGGGTCCGCTGGGAGGGCGCCGACCGGGACCGGGCCGCGCGCGACGAGGCGGCCGGGGACTTCCGGGCGTGGCTCGCCGGGGAGGGCGGACGGGCGGCGTTCGGCGCGGCCGGGTTCCGCGCCGCCACCGGCGACCGGGCGCTGCTGGACCCGGACGAGATCGCCGAGGGGGTGCTGCCCGCGCCCTCCCTGCTGATCGAGTCCGCCGGGCGGGACGCGATGGAGACGGCCCTGCGCAAGTACCGGGACGCGCGCGGGCCCGGACGGGCGCTGTTCCTGCTCGACAGTTCCGGTTCGATGGCCGGGCTGTGGCGGGGGCCGAGCGGCGGTCCGGGGCTGCTGAAGCAGTCGCTGGGCGGGCTCGGCAGGCGGGACGAGTACGGCGTGTGGGCGGTGGCGGAGACCGGGGGCCGCTCGTACGAGACCCTGCTGCCCTTCGGCCCGCACAGCCGCCGGTCCGCCGAGGCCGCGATCGACGCCGGGGCCCGCGTCCGCGACGCCGAGGCCGATCCGTACGCCGCCCTGGTGGCCGCGCTCGACCACATGGCGGAGCGCGGCGCCGCCGACGACCGGCCCCAGCTGATCGTGCTCATCACCGACGACGAGGACGCCGGCCGCCTCACCGGCGCCCGCCTCGACGACCTCCTGAGCCGGGCACGCCTGACGAACGTGCCGATCACCATGGTGTCCCTGGCCAACGGCGGCTGCGCCGCGGGCAAGCCCGACGCCCTGATCGCGGTGGCGAGCGGCGGCCGCTGCCTGGACGCCGACGACGAACTCGGCACGGGCCTGAGCGCCGAGGTCGCGCGCACCGGAACGGGGGAGCAGTGATGATCCGACGGCTCGTGGCCCTGCTGGCCCTGGTGCTGCTCGCCGGGTGCACCGGCGGCGGGGACGGCACGCGGGCCGCGCCCACCGCCGACGTGCCCGGTGACATCGTGGTCGCCGGAGGGCGGGACGTCACCGGCAAGAACGGCATCCGGCAGCAGCTCATCGACGCCTGGAACCGGCAGCAGGAGAAGGACGGCACCGGCTACCGGGCCCGCCTCGTCGAACTGCCCGGCAGCGCCGACGAACAGCGCAGCCAGCTGCTCGGCGCGCTCCAGTCCGGCAGTGCCGCCTACGACGCCGTCATCCTGGACGTGACCTGGGTGCCGGAGTTCGCCGCCGCCGGCCTGGTCCGCCCACTGCCCGACGAGGTGCTGGACAGCGACGTCATCGAGTCCGTCGCCGACACCGCCCGCTGGGACGACCAGGTGTACGCGGTGCCGTTCAACAGCGACGTCGGGCTCCTCTACTACCGGCGCGACCACCTCCGCGACGGCGGCGTGCAGCGCACCGACCTGAGCGGCGGCCTGGACTGGCGGGAGCTGGAGGCCATGGTCGACTCCCTCGACGAGAACCCGCCCGACGGCTACGAGAAGGGCTGGACCACCCAGCTCGCCGCCTACGAGGGCCGTACGGTCAACGCCGTCGAGGCGTTCGCGTCGGCCGTGCCCGACCTCGCCCTCACCGACGCCGACGGCCACTACGGCGCCACCGTCGACGAGCTGACCGACGGCATCGCGGAGCTGCGCCGGCGCACCCAGGCGCCGTACCTCCTGAAGGACGCCGTCCACTCCGACGAGGCCGCGACCCTCGGCGACTTCGAGGACGGCCGCACGGCGTTCCTGCGGCACTGGCCGTACGCCTACCGCACCCTGCACCAGAGCCTCACCGAGGAACAGCTCGGCGTCGCCCCGCTGCCCGGCCGGGCCGTCCTCGGCGGGCAGAACCTCGCGGTGACCGGGGCCTCGCCGCGCCCGGCGAAGGCGCTGGAGCTGATCAGGTACCTCACCGGCAAGGAGAGCGAACGCTGCCTGCTGGACGCCGGGTTCGCAGCGACGCGCGCGTCGGCGTACACCGACGACGCCGTCCGCTGCACGGCCCAGGCCGCCGCCTCGCCGTCCCCGTCCGGCGAGAGCACCGACCGCATGCCCCGCGACACCGCCGGCCGCCCCGCCTACGCCCGCCGCATCCTCCTCCCGGCCCTGCGCCACGCCGTACACCGCCCGCGCACCGCCCTGTACGGCGCCTTCACCCAGACCTTCACCACCCAGCTGGGCGCCCTGTTCGCCGACCGCCCACCGGGGGACGCGGCACTGGCGGAGACCCTGGACACGGCGCTGAAGCGGGCGCTGCCGGACTGACGCACGGCTACCGCTCGTCGTTACAGCGGAGGCTGTGCGGGTGCGGGACCGAGGGTGGTGGTGCCGGGGGCCGTACGGTGGCCCAGTCCCGTCCGGTACGCGTCCAGCGCGGCCTCCACCCGGCCGGTGCGGCGCAGCAGATCGCCGAGCAACCGGCACAGGTCGGCCAGGTCACCGGCGGCGCCCGCGCGTTCCAGCAGGCTGAGGGCGCGGACGTAGTGCTCCTCGGCCGACTCCGTGTCGCGCGCGTCCTCGGCGATCCGGCCGAGGAGGCGATGTGCGGCGGCGGCGTGTACGGCGCCGCGTTCGGAGGAGAGGTCGCCGAGCACGTCGTTCAGGAGGGCGGCGGCCTCCTCGGACTTTCCGCCCCGGTGCAGTACGTCGGCGAGCTCGACGGCGACCTGGCTGCTGTAGAGGGCGGCGCGCTTGGCGGAGAGCATGTCCTGGGCGGCGCGCAGTTCGGTCTCGGCGCGCTCCAGATCGCCGTTCTGGGCGTAGACGTAGCCCCGCATCCAGTGGCAGTTGGCGAGTTCGGTACGGATCTGGAGCTGGCGGTACATCTCGGCGGCCTTGGCCAGCGAGGCGTCGGCCTCGGCGAGGCGGCCCTCGGCGACCAGGGTGCGGGCGACCTGCCGGTGCATCCGGGCGACCAGGGCGGGGTCCCCGGCCTGCGGCGCGAGGGCGAGCGCGAACTCGGCGGCCTGGGCGGCGCGGGCGTGGGCGCCCATGTCCATGTAGGGGCCTATGGCGGCGGCGTAGAGGAGCAGCAGGGCGTCCGGGTCGTGCAGTCCGCCGCGGTTGAGCTCGTCGAGCGTGGACTCCAGGAGGTAGACGGCGTACCGGAGTTCACCGGCGAGGTAGTGGGCGACGGCGCGGCCGCGCAGGGCGGGGACGCGGGCCGGGAGGGGCGCGTCGTCGAGGGTCCGCTCGGCGCGCTCGAAGTGCTGCCGGGCGGCGGTCAGGTCGCCGGTGTCCAGCGCGCACTCGCCGAGGCCGAGCAGCGCGGTGGCCTGCTCGTCCATCAGGCCGTGCGTCTCCGCCTGCGCGAGCAGGGCGGCGTACTGCTCCCGCGCCTCCTCCGCCTCCCCGGTGGCCAGGGTGCGCTGGGCCTCGGTCAGCTGGAGCCTCAGGTCGGTGGCGAGGCGGGCGGGGCGGCCGGTGGCCAGCTCGTCGAAGGCGACGCCGAGGCGGTCGGCGAGGTGGCGCAGCGCGTCGTCGGAGGGGCGGACGCGGCCGGCCTCCAGGGTGGAGATGTAGGCGGGGGTGTAGGCCGGTTCTGCCAACTGCCGCTGGGTGAGGCCGCGTTCGTGCCGCAGCTGCTGCACTCTGCGCCCGATGGTCTCCGGGTCGTCCCGCTTCGCCATGGGCTTAATCATGCCAGTAAGTGGACTTATGTTGAGGGGAGTTGGGGAGGAAGACGCGCTGTTGGGGGTGGGTCGGCCGACGCCGCCCGCCGCCGGGGCCGATTGGCCAACTCCCCGGGGGGCTCTTCCGGTTGGACCTCGTGACCCCTAGGTTAGGACCGAGATTAAGGCTGCTTAACCCCCCACTGTCGTTGCGAGGTTGCCGTGCCCGGACCCACATCCGCTCCCCACGGACGCCCTTCCGCCCGTTACGCCCGAGCGTTCGCCGCGGCGATCGTCGCGGCCGCGGCCCTGATCACGGCGGCGAACGCGGGACCGGCGCGGGCGACGGAGCCGGTGCAGACGTCGGTGCAGGGGGTGCCCGGCCAGGGCCGGTAGCGGAGGTCGGTGAGCTGCCCGGGGCGCGGTTTGGGGTGGCCGGGTGCGGGTAGTCGGGCCTCGTTTCCGGGCGGGTCGTGAGTGTGGTGCCAGCAGCCTGTGACGCCACCCCACGTCGTCCGAGGCGGTCGTCGGAGGAGGGAGTCACCGTGCGGCCCAGGGACGAACCGGAACGGGCGCGGGCTGCCGAGGCGATCGCCGACGGGGTGCGGGACGCCGAGCCCGGTGAGATACCGCGCAGGCTGTGCCACGTCGCCGTCCGGCTGCTACCGGTGGCCCGGGCGAGCGTGTCGCTGTGCCACGAGGGCATGCCCGTACCGCTGAGCGCGAGCGACGACCGGGCGGCGTACCTGATGGAGGTCCAGGCCACCCTGGGTGAGGGCCCGTGCCTGCACGCCGCGCGCACCGGCACGCCCGTGATCGCGTCCGACCTCGCGGGCGGCCGGGACGCCGACCGCTGGCCGGTCTTCGCCCAGGAGGCGACGGCACTCGGGGTACGGGCCGTGTACGCGCTGCCACTGGGCGACGACGCCGGGTGCCTGGGCACGCTGGACCTCTACCGCGACATACCCGGCATGCTCGGTCCCCGCGACCTGCGCACCGCGTACCTCGTGGCCGGGGTCATGACGGTGGCCCTGATGGCCCTGCCCACCGGTGAGGAGAACGGCGGCCGCTCGTCGGACGGCCTCTGGCTCAGCGACCTGGCCACCGAGCACGACGAGGTCTACCAGGCCATCGGCATGGTCATGGCCCAGCTGGGGGTGGGCTCGGACGAGGCGCTGGCGCGGCTGCGGGGGCATGCGTTCGCGCGGGGCCGGACGGTGCTCGACGTGGCGCATGACGTGGTGGCGCACAAGGAGCGGTTCAAGCGGGACTGGCGGGACTGGCGGGACTGGCGGGACTGGCGGGACTGGCGGGACTGGCGGGACTGGCGGGACTGGCGGGACTAGCGGGACTGGCGGGACTGGCGGGACCGGTTGGACCGGCCGGGTTGGATTTACGCGGGATTCACACCGTCACCCGCCCTTGCTTACGCACCTCCGCCAGCCGCTTGGCCCCCAGCTCGGCCGCGGCCTGGGTGGCCTCGGGGTACACGGCGCCGAGCCCGCCGTTGGTGACGGTGAACGCGTCCTCGCCGACCCGGACGGCGGCGACGTCGAGGGTGAGGGTGACGGGCTCACCCTCGCCCGGACCGTCCTCGTCACGGGTGACCATGATCCGCAGCCCCTGCCGCGCATCGCCGACCGCCGGCAACGCGGAGTCGACGACCTGCACGCCCTGCACGAGCCCGCGCGCGGTGGTCGCCGTGAACTGGCGGCACTTCTGCGGCAGGGTCCGCATCCAGACGAGCGTCTGATCGACATCCGCCGGCCGCTGCGAGGACACCTGGTACCGGAGCTGGGCGTCGGCGTACCCGTCGTCGAGCCCGATGACGGCGCGGGGCGGAGCACCGAGGAGCTCGTCGCTGTACAGGGCGTCGAGCAACCGCTGGCAGTCGGTCATCCCGTGCGGCGCGGACGCCTTGAGGAACCCGTCCCGCCAGGTCGCGACGCCCTGCGTCGGCGCCCACGGGTCCCCGAGATCGGCCTCGGTGATGAGCGCGGCCCGGGCCTGGTCGTCGGTGAGGGCGGGCGGCGTCTTCGGGGGCGGGGAGATGCCGTCGGGTGAGGCGGAGGAGAACTCGGGGGAGGTCGCGTACCGCGCGACATCGGAGGCGAGTCCCGAGCAGGCACCGACGGCGACCAACCCGGCCGCCGACAACAGGGAGACGACGAAGAAGCGGGCGGACAGGCGCGGGGTCATCGGGGTGCCTCCAGGGACTTGCCGACGGGGGTGGATCAACGAGACCACCCCAACCGGCGAGTCACCAGCACGCCGGGCCGTACGGGGCAGGGGGCTGGGCCGTACGGGTGAGCCGCCCAGACCAGGGCGACCTACCAGCGCCGCCGGAAGGCCGGACGGCCCACTCGATATAGGAATGCAGCCACGACAGGGGTCCCCACTTGAAATCGCAGTACGGGGTGGAGTCCGGGTCCGCCGGTGGGACGAGAAATGCTTCGCGGCGGCGTCCGTCCCCGCGTTACCGTCTCCTCATGAAGCGCGCCCGTCCGTCTCTCACGACGACGCCGGAGAGTGTCCCGGCGCGCTGACTGCTGAACCGATGTCGAAGCCCCGGGGTGAGGACCCCGGGGCTTCGGTCGTTGCAGCGGGTCTCGCCCCGAACGCGAGAAAGAGGGAGACCCGTGCATTCGATGGAACCCGCGTACGACCACCGGCGCCTCGGGCGGGAGCTGGAGCTGTTCGGTACCGATCCGCTGATGGGGGCCGGGCTGCCGTACTGGCTGCCGGACGGGGCCGTCGTACGGCATGTGCTGGAGGAGTATCTGAGGGAGGTCGAGCGGCAGGCGGGGTATCGGCATGTGTACTCGCCGGTGCTGGCGAAACGCGAGCTGTATGCGATCTCCGGGCACTGGGAGCACTACCGCGACGACATGTTCCCGCCGATGGAGGTGGGGGCGGAGGAGGTCGTGCTGCGGCCGTCCCTGTGTCCGCATCATGCGCTCATCTATCGGGCGCGGGCGCGGAGCTATCGCGAACTGCCGCTGCGTATCGCCGAGTTGGGCGCGATGTATCGGGCGGAGCTGTCGGGCGTGCTCGGTGGGCTCACCCGTGTTCGAGGGATTCAGCTCAATGACGCCCATGTCTTCTGTACCGACGATCAGGCCGTCGACGAGGCCGCCGCCGCGCTCGGGCTGATTCGGCGGGCGTACGCCGATCTCGGGATCTCCGCTGCCCGGTATCGGCTGTCGTTGCCGGGGGCGGGCGACAAGGGCGGCAAGTACGTCGATGACGAGCGGCTTTGGCGGCAGGCCACCGCGTTGTTGCGGGACGTGCTCGATGCGGCCGGGGTGGCTTACGAGGCCGTCGGAGGTGAGGCCGCGTTCTACGGGCCCAAGGTCGATGTGCAGGTCGTGGATGCGGCGGGGCGGGAATTCACCCTGTCCACCGTGCAGATCGATTTCTACCAACCCGAGCGGTTCGGGCTGCGGTACGTCGGCGCGGACGGCGGGAAGCATCGGCCCGTCATGGTGCATCGCAGCGTCATCGGGAGCGTGGAACGGGCCGTCGCGCAGCTCATCGAGGTGCACGGGGGTGCGTTTCCGGTGTGGCTCTCACCCGTGCAGCTTGTCGTGATGCCCGTGGCGGAGGCGCACAGGGGGTGGGCCGACGAGGTCGTGCGGCGGGCCCTCGGCCGTGGGGTGCGGGCCGAGGTCGCCGGGGCCGAGCAGGGGAGTCTGGGGGCTCGGATCCGGGCGGCGCGGTTCGTGCCGTATCAGGTCGTCGTCGGGGAGCGGGAGGTCCAGGACAAGGCGGTCTCCCTGCGGCTGCGGGACGGGCGGCGGGTGGGGAGTCTGGGCGCGGACGACCTGGTCGACCGGATCGTCGCCCGGGTGGCGGCTCGCGGCACCGCGTTGTGGGAATCCGCGTAGGGTCGCTGGCGTGGGCAGGGATCGTACCGGCCCGGTGAGAAGAGCCCCGCGTGAAGGAGCACCGCGTGAACGGTCAGCCCATCCCGGTGATCATCGACTGCGACACCGGCGTCGACGACGCCCTGGCCCTGCTGTTCGCCGTACGGCACCCGGCGATCGACCTGCGCGCCGTCACCTGCGTCGCCGGGAACACCGACGTGGACGGCGTCGTACGGAACACGCTCACCGTGCTGGAGCAGGCCGGCGCCGGTGACGTACCCGTCGCCCGGGGTGCCGCACGGCCGCTGGTCGAGGCGCCGCGGTCCGCCCGGCATGTGCACGGGCACGACGGGATGGGCGACCTGGGGCTGCCCGCGCCGACCCGTACGCCGGTGGACGTGGACGCCGTGACGCTGCTGCGCCGCGAGATCCTCGCCTCCCCGCGGCCGGTCACCCTCATCCCCACCGCCCCGCTCACCAACATCGCCCTGCTGCTGCGCACCCACCCGGAGGTGACCGCCAACATCGAGCGGATCGTCTTCATGGGGGGTGCGGTGGCCGCCGGGAACGCGACGCCCGTCGCCGAGTTCAATGTGTGGCACGACCCGGAGGCCGCCGCGATCCTGCTCACCGCGGGGGTGCCGATCACCATGTACGGGCTGGATGTGTTCATGCGGGTCGTCGTCCCGGCGTCGGACGTACGGCGGCTGCGGGCGAGTTCCGAGCCGGGGGCGCGGCTCGGGGGTGAGTTGCTGGCCCATCGGGGACCGGGGACCGAGGAGGATCCGGCGGGTGGGCTCGGCGACGCCGGCGCGGTGTGCGCGGTCGCCGATCCCGCGGGGCTCACCACGCGGGCGCTGCCCGTCGAGGTGTCGCTGGCGCCGGGGCCGACCCGGGGGCAGACCGTCGTCGATCTCCGGCCCCGGCCCGGTGAGTCCGAGATCCACGGCGAGGCGCGTGAACAGCCGCTGGTCGATGTGGCGTTGGACGTCGACCAGGAGCGGTACGTGAAGCTGTGGCTGACGACCGTGGAAGGCTAGCCACGGCCTGACCTGCCCGGATGCGGGGACGCGTGCGGGGGCCTTCACTGGAGGGAGGCGACGGGTTCCTCGGGCTGGAGGCTGACATGGCCGGATGCCGGACGCGGTGGGCGGTCGCAGCCGTGCTGGTGGCGGTGGTGGGCGCCGGGACGGTGGGGTGCGGGGGCGGGGACGGCGGCGAGGAGGAGCCGGGGGCGCGGGCCTCGGATCTGTGGGCGTCCGCCACGGCGGAGGCGGAGCGCAGGTTCGACGAGATCGGGGAGGGCGTCGACGTCACCAAGGACGTGACGCTCGGTGATCCGGTGAGCGGGCCGGACGGGCGCACGACCGTCGAGGTCAGGGTGCGCAACACCGCCGACAGTACGAAGTCCTTCGTCGTGCAGGTCAACTTCACCGACGAGGACGGCGACTTCCGGGACGCCGTCGTGCTGACCGTGGCCGACGTGCCGGCCGGGGAGACCGGGACGGGCACGGCCCGCAGCACGCACGAGCTGTCCGGCGAGGTGCGCGCGGAGGTGGGGCAGGCGGTGCGGTACTGACGGGCGGGACGGCCGTCGGGATCACTCGTATGGGCCAGTTCGCGGACGCACCCACCCGACCGAACCCTTCCAATGGACGGGACCGCGGCGGACAGCCACGGCCGAGCGACGAGGCGACAGCGATGAGCGAGACAGCGGGACCGATGGGCGCGATGGACCCGGTGCACCCGGTGCACCCGGAGCACCCCGCGCACCCGGAGCACCCTGAGCACCCGGCCCCCCCGGCGCACCCCAAGCACCCGGCACACCCCGCGTACCCGACGCACCCGGTGGCGTCCGGCGACCACGACCCCATCGCCTTCACCGAGCACGACTACGCCACCCGGATGCGCCGCGCCGCCCATGACGCGGCCGCCTCCGGGCTGTCGGGGGTGCTGGTCACGCCCGGCCCGGACCTGGCGTGGCTGTGCGGGTACCGGCCCCCGGTCACCGAGCGGCTCACCCTCCTCGTCCTCACCCAGGACTCCGAGCCCCACCTCCTCGTCCCGGCGCTGGAGCGGCCGGACGCCGCGGCCGCGCCGGGGGCGGGCGCGGTGCGGATGACCGAGTGGCGGGACGGGCAGGACCCGTACGCCGTGGCGGCGGGGCTGCTGCGCACCAACGGGCGGTACGGGATCGGGGACGCGACCTGGGCGCTGCACCTGCTCGGGTTGCAGGAGGCGCTGCCGCTGACGACGTACCGCGCGCTGAGCGTCGTACTGCCGATGCTGCGGGCGGTGAAGGACGCGCACGAGGTGGAGCGGCTGGCCGCGGCGGGCGCGGCGGCGGACGCGGCGTACCGGGAGATCCTGGCCGTACGGTTCGCGGGGCGGCGGGAGGCGGACGTGGCCGCCGATCTGGCGCGGCTGCTGCGCGAGCACGGGCACAGCCAGGTCGACTTCACCATCGTCGGCTCGGGGCCGAACGGGGCGAATCCGCACCATGAGGCGGGGGACCGGGTGATCGAGGACGGGGACATGATCGTCCTCGACTTCGGCGGGCTCAAGGACGGGTACGGCTCCGACATCACCCGTACCGTGCACGTGGGCGAGCCGAGCGCCGAGGAGCGCAAGGTGCACGACATCGTGCGGGTGGCGCAGGAGGCGGCGGTGCGCACGGTGCGGCCGGGGGTGACGTGCCAGGAGATCGACCGGGTGGCGCGGGCGGTGATCGAGGAGGCCGGGTACGGCGCGTACTTCATCCACCGCACCGGTCACGGCATCGGCGTCACCACTCACGAGCCGCCCTATCTCGTCGAGGGCGAGCCGCAGCCGCTGGTGCCGGGGATGTGCTTCTCCGTGGAGCCCGGGATCTATCTGCCGGGCCGGTTCGGGGTCCGGATCGAGGACATCGTGACGTGCACGCCGGACGGCGTGCGGCGGCTGAACAACACGCCGCACGAGATGGCCGTCGTCGCGTAGGGGTACGGCGCTACTCCGGGCCGGTGACCTCCACGCAGGCCGGACGCAGCAGCTGGTCGCCGACCCGGTAGCCGGGGCGCAGGACCGCCGTGCAGGTCGGGCGGGGGCAGGACGGGGAGACGTGGTGGGCGAGCGCCTCGTGGCGGGCCGGGTCGAAGGGGTCGCCCACCTCCCCGAACGCCACCAGGCCCAGCGCCCCGGTCTGGACCTCCAGGGCCTCGGTGATCTCCCGCAGCCCCGGTGTCATCGTCTCGTGCGCGCACGCCCGGTCCACCGCGTCCAGCACCGGCAGCAGCCCGCGCAGCACATTGGCCACCGCGATCTCCCGTACGGCGAGCCGGTCCCGCCGCACCCGCTTGCGGTAGTTGTCGTACTCGGCCTTCACGCGTTGCAGGTCGGCGGTGCGCTCGGCCAGCTCCGCGCGGGTGCTCCCGCCGGAAGCCTGGGATCCGGCCATCCCGGCCACCTCCTCGCCCAAGCGAGCTGTGCCTACCAGCCCTGGGTAAGCCGAGGGCAGCGGCTTGTCAAGGGGAGCCCTGCACGGATGCGGGGGTCAGCGGCCGAGCCAGACCGTGGTGTCCGGGCCCAGGCGGCCGTCGGGCTCCAGGGGCGCGCTGGACAGCAGCGGATCGCCGGGCGGCAGGGGTACGGGACGGTCGGAGAGGTTGGCCAGGCAGCGCCAGCCGTCGGAGCGGACGAAGTGCAGCACGCCGGGCGGGGTGTCGTCGGCCCAGGTCAGCGACTCGCCCGCCAGCAGCTTGCGGCGCAGCCGCAGGGCCGTGCGGTACAGCTCCAGGGTCGAGCCCTCCACCCCGTCCTGGGCCTCGACGGCGTACGACGCGAAGCTCGCCGGCTGCGGCAGCCAGGCGCCGCCCGCGCCGAAGCCGTACGACGGACCGGTCATCGTCCACGGCAGCGGCACCCGGCAGCCGTCGCGGCCCTTGCGGACGCGGCCCGTCTGCTCCCAGATGGGGTCCTGGAGGACGGCCGTGGGCAGGTCTGCCACCTCGGGCAGGCCGAGTTCCTCGCCCTGGTAGACGTACGACGATCCGGGCAGCGCCAGCATCAGGAGCGTGGCGGCGCGGGCGCGGCGCAGGCCGGCCGCCGCGTCGACGGTGGGGGCGTTGCCGCCGGACAGCAGCCAGGCGTCGGCGTCCGTGCCGGGCGGGAGCATCAGGCGGGTGGCGTGCCGGATGACGTCGTGGTTGGACAGCACCCAGGTGGCGGAGGCGCCGGCCGCGTGGGCGGTGGCGAGGGACGCGGTGATGACCTCGCGCAGTTCGTCGGCGTCCCAACGGGCCTTGAGATACTCGAAGTTGAAGGCCTGGCCGAGTTCGTCCGGGCGGGCGTACAGCACGCGGCGGGCGCCGGGGACCCAGGCCTCGGCGACGGCCATGCGGGGCGGGGAGTAGGCGTCGAGGATCTTGCGCCAGTCGCGGTAGATCTCGTGGACCTCGTCGCGGTCGTAGAAGGGGTGGCTGCCCGGCGGCATGGACGCGAGGGCGGCCTCGTCGCTGAGTTCGGGGGCGCCGAGGTCGCGCAGCGGCTCGCTGAGGTCCTTGGCGAGGGCGTGGGCGACATCGACGCGGAAGCCGTCGACGCCGCGGTCGGACCAGAAGCGCAGCGTGGTGCGGAAGTCGGCGCGGACCTCCTCGTTCTCCCAGTTGAGGTCGGGCTGTTGGGGGGCGAAGAGGTGCAGGTACCACTGGCCGTCGGGGACGCGGCGCCAGGCGCTGCCGCCGAAGACGGACTGCCAGTCGGTGGGCGGGAGTTCGCCGTGGGCGCCGCGGCCGTCGCGGAAGACGTAACGGTCGCGGGCGGCGGAGCCGGGCCCGGCGCGCAGCGCCTCCTGGAACCAGACGTGCTGGTGGGAGCTGTGGTTGGGGACGATGTCGACGAGCACCTTCAGGCCCAGGCGGTGTGCCTCGCCGACCATCGCGTCGAAGTCGTCGAGGGAGCCGAGGCGGGGGTCGACGTCGCGGTAGTCGGCCACGTCGTAGCCGCCGTCGGCCAGTTCGGAGGGGTAGAAGGGGCTGAGCCAGAGGGCGTCGACGCCGAGGGCGGAGAGGTGGGTGAGGCGCTGGGTGACGCCCTTGAGATCGCCGAGTCCGTCGCCGTCGGCGTCGGCGAAGCTGCGGGGGTAGACCTGGTAGATGACGGCCTGGCGCCACCAGTCGGGGCTTTTGGGGGAGAGGTCGGCAGTGGTCACTCGGGCTCCTCCTACGGTCGGTCGCTCTGCGCCGGACGATACGAGGACTTTGTCCACTTCACCGGAAAGGTGAACCTCGGCGTGTGGGAGCGTGGCGTCCGGAACGGGGGTGCGGCGTCCGGAACGGGGTGCGGAGGAGGCCCGGCCAGGTGTCAGCCCAGGCAGAGGACCAGTACGCAGAGCTGGGGTGACGTGGGCGTCGTCGTCGGGGCGGAGGTCGCCGGGTCGGGGGTGGTGGGCTTCGTGCCGGTGTCGGCCGGGGGTGAGGCCGGCTGGGGCGGTGGGGTGGTGGCGCTGGGGGCCGTGTTCACCGGGGGCACCTGGGAGTCGGAGCGGTGTTGCGGGGCTTGGGGTGCCGTCGGCGGGGCCGTCGGGACCGAGACCGGTGCCTCAGGGGGCGCGCTGTGCGGGGCGGGGGCCGTGGGGCGCTGCTGCGCGCGGCTCGTCGCGGAGTCGGAATCGGAGTCGGAGTCGGAGTCCGAGCCCGGGGACTGCGACCGCGGGGCGGTCGGCCCGGGCGCGGTGCGGTGCTCGTCCGGCTGGGGCGCCGTGGGACGTATGTGCTCCGCCGGCTGCCGCCCCGCGGTGTCCAGGGTCAGCTCGGGTGCGGCGGCCGCCCGGGCGCGGTCGGTGGGGGCGCCGCGGTCCAGGGTGGTGAGGGTCAGTCCGCCGCCGACCAGGGCGACCGCCGTCGCCACCAGGGCCCGGCGCCGGCTCTTCTTCCAGCGGACCCGCTGCCGACGCCGGGCCGCGCGGCCCTCCGGCAAGGGGACCGTCTCCTCGGTCTCCGGGACCGCCGGCGCGTGCACCGGCTCCGGCTCGGCCTCGGCCCGGGCGACCGGCGCGATGTCCGGGGCGTAGGCGCCGCATCCGGGGCACACCAGGGCGCCGTTGAGATGCCGACGGCACGAGGAGCAGTAGTCCATCCGCCAGTAGTCCATCTGCGGTCTTCCTGAGTCGACAGCCCCCGAACGGCCTGCAACGGTAACGACGGTTCCCGGCCACTGTGTGCAGCCTGTGTGACGCTCCTGCACAGATTCGCCGGGGCGAGGCTCCCGTTCCCCGCACGAACTTCGGCCCCAACAGGCAACCCACACGCGGTTTTTGCCCATCTCACATGATGCTCACAGACTCTCGGGCGCCGGGCGCGTGGGGTGCGTCGGTACAGCGGTGGCCGGGGTGACGTGGGCTGTCCGGTCCGATGCCGCCCACGGGCGGCACTCGAAGACGAGGAACCGATGACCAGTCAGCAACACCGCAATCGCGTGAGGCGTTCGGCGCTCGCCGCCGGCACCGCGCTCGCCGTCGTCGTCGGCGGCGCCGCGGTCGCTTCCGGGGCCGACCCGGCGAGCACCACGCCCGGTAAACCGCAGCTCAAGCTGATCGCCGCGTCGAAGTCCGTGACGCTGGACCGCTGGGAGGGGGAGCCCGGGGTCTATCTCGACCTCGGGACGTACGTGACGGTCGACAACGCGCCGCTGGAGTTCAAGGTGACGCGCAAGTCGTACAAGGACCCGGTGGTCGCCCGGCAGATCCTGCGCGACGGAAAGAACGTCCGGACCAAGAAACTGCCCGCCGGGCTGGTGAAGGACTTCTCCGGGCTGCCGGGCTTCCTGGAGGTGTCGATCACGAACGCGGCCGGCGAGGAGGTCGCGAAGTCCAAGGGCACCTTCTGCCCGAACAACGCCTCCGGCCGGATCCACCCGGACGCCCCGGCGACCTCGCACTACCCGGAGAGCTGCCCCACGAACCCGTGGACGCTGGGCTCCGTGTGGGGCGTGGAGAAGGGCTGGGCGTCCAACTCCAGCACCGTCGACTACGACCAGCCGGTGGATCTGCCGGCCGGTGAGTACACGGCGAAGGTGGCGGTGGCGAAGAAGTACCGCGACCTGTTCGGCATCCCGAACGACCGGCCGACCATCAAGGTGAACGTCCGGCAGATCACCGACGGCGGTGAAGGCCAGGGCGCGGCCGCCGCGCGCTCCGGCGCCCACCACAGCGGGCACGGCGGCCATGACGCGGGTGGGGCCGCCGCGGGTGGGCACGCCGCCCACCACTACGGCCCCCGCGGCGCCGACGCGCCCACCCCGCCCCAGCTGTCGCACGCCCTTGAGGACCGGGGCCGTGCCTCGCACCTGGGCGACGGGCCGGGGCACACCGACGGCTCGCGGATCGCGCCCGCGCTGAAGCCGAACGCCAAGCGGCCCACCGGGCGCGCGGGTGTTCCGGCGGGCGTGCCCAAGCCCGATCTGCGTTCGCTGCCGGCGTGGGACATCGCCATCACGGACGGCGAGGACGGGGACGTACCGGGCAAGGACTATCTGGCGTTCAGCGCGAACGTGTGGAACGCCGGGCCCGCGCCGCTCGTCGTGGACGGGTTCCGCAAGCCGGGCGCGGACCTGATGGACGCGTACCAGTACTTCTACGACGCGGACGGCAAGCAGGTCGGGTACACGCCCACCGGCACCATGGAGTGGGACCCGCGCATCGGGCACGAGCACTGGCACTTCACGGACTTCGCCAGCTACCGGCTGCTGAGCGCGGACCAGACCAAGGAGGTGCGCAGCGGCAAGGAGGCGTTCTGCCTGGCCAACACCGACGCCATCGACTACACGGTGAAGAACGCCAACTGGCGCCCGTACAACACGGATTTGTCGACCGCGTGCGGTCAGCAGAACTCCATCTCCGTACGTGAGGTGCTCGACGTGGGCTCCGGCGACACGTACACCCAGTACCGTCCCGGCCAGTCCTTCGACATCACCGACCTGCCGAACGGCACGTACTACATCCAGGTGATCGCCAACCCGGAGAAGCGCCTCAAGGAAACCAACCTCAACAACAACGTCGCCCTCCGCAAGGTCGTCCTGGGCGGCGAACCGGGCGCCCGCACGGTCCAGGTCCCCCCGCACGACCTGATCAACGCCCCGTAACACCGGCCCGACGAACGCCCCCGGCTGCCACACCGGGGGCGTTCCCCTGCGAGCCAACTCCACTCCAGGGAAGCAGCCCGCGCGACACGGAACCGAAAAGTCCGCGTTTCTTCCGCAACACCGCGAGCGTTGGTCCCGTTGTGCACTGAGCGATGCCCAGCAGACACGGTCGCCGAGCCGGTCGTCTCCCGTGGGCAGGCGAGGCGAACGGAGAATGCTGTGCGAATGACCGACATCCAGCGCTGCGAGATCCGCCCCGGGCGGCTCGTGGAGTGGACGCTGCATCCGGCGGCCGTCAAGGCCGCGGCCGACATGCCGGACGACTCCCGGCCGCCCGCGTACGTCCAGGAGTCGCACGTGCGTACCGCGCGTTCCGTGCGCGAGGACGGCCTGTTCGTGCCGACCTGGCTCGGCGCGGCGTTCGACATGCCGGGCCGGGCCGATCTCGACGTACTCCAGGAGGCCCTGCGGGCCTGGACCCTGCGGCACGAGACGCTGCGCAGCGGCTTCCGCTGGATCGACGACGACATGCGGCGCTTCACGCTCGACGCGGACGTGGTCGTCCTGCACCGCGTGGACCGGGGCGCCTTCGGCGACGCGGCCAGGCTGACCCGCTATCTGCAGGACCGGTTCGACACCGTGGCGGACGCGCTGAGCTGGCCCAACTTCATCTACACCGCCGTCGTCCACGACGAGGGCACCAGCGTCTACATGGCGTTCGACCACAGCAACGTCGACGCGCACTCCCTCTACCGCATCCCCGCCGAGATCCACGAGCTGTACGCCTCCGCCCTCGCCGGCCGCCGCCTCGACGCGCCCCCCGTCGCCAGTTACGTCGACTTCTGCGCCCTCGAACGCACCGAGGCCGACCGCCTCGACGACACCCACGAGATCGTCGCCCGCTGGCGGGAGTTCATCGCCCAGTGCGACGGCAGGCTGCCCAACTTCCCCGTCGAGCTCGGCCTCGACCCCGAAGGGCCGCTGCCCGCACAGAAGTTCATGCAGGAGATGCTCGTCGCCGACGCCGACGCCACCGCCTTCGAGGCGTACTGACGCCCGTACGGCGGCAGCCTGGTCGGGGTCCTCGCCGCCACCGCGCTCATCGTCCGCGAGATCGCCGGCCAGCAGGTGTACCGCACGGTCGTGCCCTTCCACACCCGTGTCCGCTCCCAGTGGTCGGACTCCGTCGGCTGGTACGTCGGCGGCGCCCCGATCGAGATCCCCGTCGCCGAGGTACCCGACTTCGACAGCGCCCTGCGCATGGTCCGCAGCGCCCTGCGCGAGAACCGCCCCCTGTCCCGCAAGCCCATCGCCCGCGTCCTCAAACTCCTCGGCGCCGACTTCCGCCCCACCTCCCCCGACCTGTACTCGATCGTCTCCTTCGTCGACGCCCGCGCCACCACCGGCTCCGAACGCTGGCAGGACCTGAAGGCGTACGGCCTGATCCGGGTGTCGTACGGCGACCAGGTCTGCGTCTGGCTGACCCGCCTCCACGAGGGCCTCCAACTCGCCAGCCGCTACCCGGACACCGACGTCGCGCGCAAGAACATGCGGCTGTTCACGCAGCGCCTGCGCGAGCACATCGTCGCCGTGGCCCGGGAGGCCCCCCTCACGGTCGCTCCGGCGTACGCCCCGCACCCCAGGGGTAGTGGACCGATGTGACGGACCCGGGGGAGCAAGGGCTGGACGCGGCGCGCGTCGCCGAGATACTCGTGGCCGCGAGGCCCGGTCGGCGGGGCTCCGGGTATCGGGTGACCAGCGAGTGCGTGCTGACGGCCGCCCATGTCGTGGCCGGGCCCGTCGACTCCGTGCGCGTCCGCTTCGACGCCGACCGGCCCGGCGAGTGGAGCGCCGACGCCCGCGTCGCCCTGCTGGACGAGGCCGCCGACGTCGCCCTGCTGGAGCTGACCGGCGCCCCGCCCGGCCTCCCCGCCGTCGCCCCGCCCCGCTACGCCGCCGTCCCGGACGCCGACGTGGTGCTGCCCTTCAGCGCCATGGGCTTCCCCCGCTTCAAGCTCCGCAAGGACACCGCACGACCCCTCGACGACGGCTCGCCCAGCCAGTACCGCGACTCCTGCCATGTCTCCGGCACCGTCTCCGTCCTGTCCAACCGCCGCGAGGGCACGCTCGAACTGGCCGTCGTCGTCCCGCCCGCCGACGTCGAACCGGAACGCTCGCCGTGGGAGGGCATGTCCGGTGCGGCGGTGTGGTGCGGAGGCGCGGTCATCGGGGTCGTGAGTACGCACCATCGCGCGGACGGGCTGGGACGGCTCGCGGCCCGGCGGGTGGAGCGGTGGTACGACGACCTGCCCCCGGCCGCGCTGGAGGGGTTCGGCCGGTACGCCGGACTGCCCCCGCGCGCCGCACTCGCCTCCGCCACCGCGGCTCCCCGCCCGGTCACACCCCTGACCGGGCTGCCCGGCGAACTGCCCCTGCGCGAGCTGGTCGACCTCGTCGACGCCCTCACGGCCCTGCCCCTGCTGCGGAGCGGCAACGGCATGGCCCTGCTGCTGGACAGCATCAGCGACCGCATCGCGGCCAACAGCCCCCGCGACCCCCGGCTGCGGATGGACGTCTACGGCATCGTGCGCACCTGCCTGCGCTACCCGGGCACGCTCGACCAGCTCCTGGAAGCGGTACGGCTGCTGGAAGGACCGTCGCCGGAAGTGGAGCGGGTCGACCGCGCGGCCGCGCGGCTGGCCGGGCGTTACGGCTGACGTGATCTCGCCTGGGCGGCCGGGATATGGGGTTTCGACTTGTGCCCCGCTGGGTCATGATGGTTGAGACCGACAGCGCGGACTCGTAGGCACGGGAGGGGACTTGGCAGCCGTGGAGCAAACGATGCCTGCCGTCGAGTCTTGTCTCGTCGATCTCTCGGGGGTCTCTCTTGAAGCGCTGCGCTCCATGGATGGCACGGCCTTTACCGAGTCGCTGGAGCAGTTGCTGCGCCACATCGACGGCCCGCAGGCCATCACGGTGTCGTACAACCCGTCCCGGTTCGACTGACCCGGCCGTGGTGACGGGCATCGACCCGTGGGGGACCCGTGGCCGCTGACGCCATGACGACGGGGGATCTTCTGCAGTTCCACCGGCTGTCGTCGGCCGGCGCCCTGGCGCTCGCCCGAGGCGACGGCGACAGCGCGGTCGTGGCGGAACTGCTCGGCGCGGAGCGCAGCCGTCGCCTGCTGCTGATGCGGGCCCTGGACAACGCGCTGTCCCGCGAAGACGACCCGGCCGACGACACCCGGGTGTCGTACGCGCAGGCCTGGGCGCTGCTGGAACGGGCGCAGCGGCGGGCGCCCGAGGCGTTCGAGGACGTTCTGATGTCTCCCAACACGGGCATGTGGGTCTCCCTCGCGGTGCGCCGGGTGCGTGGACGCGCCTACGAGGACGCCCCCCGGTGGGTGGCCGTCGGCCATCTGGCGGCGCTGGCGGCCGCCGCGGGCACGCGGGCCGGGCTGGACTTCTCGATCACCGTCCCGGTGCGCCGCGGGCTGGTTCCGCTGCCGACCCTGGGCTGCGCCGTCCTGCCGGACCCCCACCCGTGGAACACCGCCCGGGTGACGGGACGCGCGGGTCGGCTGCGCATCACGGGGGCGCGGGGCGCGATCGTCGAGGTCGCGCCCGGATGGGACCGGCGCGGCCCGGGTTGGCTGCCGGTGCGCAGGCTGACCCTGGGATCCGGGGCGGACGCGAAGTCGCTGGTGCTGGAGGAACTGGACCCGTACCGGACATTTCCCCGCCCGAGCGAGCCCCGGCCACTGTCCACGGCGGAGGCGGCGACCTGGGAGTCGATGCTCGCCGACGCCTGGAAGGTGCTGCTGCGCGACGATCCGGTCAGCGCCGCCGCCATGCGCCAGGGGCTGATGTCGGTGGCTCCCACGCCGCCGAGAGAAAGGTTTCGGCCGCACAGCAGCACGGCCGGCGACGCCTTCGGCGGGCTCACGGCCTCCCGCCCCGACGACGTACCCCAACTCGCCGCGACCCTGGTCCACGAGTTCCAGCACACCAAGCTGGGCGGTCTCATGCACCTGGGCCCGCTGACCGAGCAGGCCCCCGACCCGCCGACCCCCGCGTGGCTGCACTACGCCCCCTGGCGTGATGACCCACGCCCGCTGGGCGGACTGCTCCAGGGCATCTACGCCTTCCTCGGCGTGACCCGGTTCTGGCGCGCCCACCGGCACACCGCCGACCCCTCGTACGCCCCGCTGGCCCACTTCGAGTTCGCGATGTGGCGCACGCAGGTGTGGTCCGTGCTCAACGAGGTCCGTGGACACGAGCAGCTGACGCCGCTGGGGCGGTGGGTGCTGGACGGTCTGAGCGAGCGGTGCGCCGAGTGGATGACCGACGAGGTGCCCGCGGCTCAGCTGAGGCTGGCCCACGAGGTCGCGGGCGACCACCTGACCCGCTGGCGGGCGCACCACCTGCGGCCTCCGGCCGCCGCCGTGGAGGAGGCCGTACGCGACTGGCGACGCGGCTCCGCCCGGCCGCCGGCCGCCCTGGTCGCCGAGCCCGCCCTTGTCCCCGACACCGAGGCCCGCCACCTGGACAGCGCTGCCGTCCTCGCCCGCTACCAGCTCAGCGATCCCGACGGGACCTGGCAGCACACCGTGGCCGGGAGCGTCGACGGCGTCGAGGCCTCCGACGTCCTGCTGATCCGCGGTCACCGCGAGGAGGCCCGGGCCGCCTACGCCGACCGGCTGTCCGGCAAGGGCGCACCCGTGGCCGCCTGGGCGGGCCTCGGCCGCTCCCTGTCCGGCGACCCGTCCCACGAGGCGGCCGCCCGCCTGCTCCTCGGCTTCCCGGAACGGGCCCGGTCCGTGCAGGACGCCCTCATCGCGACGACCGGCCGGGGTGCCGACCCTGTACGCCTGGCAGCGTGGCTGGCGGGGGACGCGGCGTCCTAGGACGCAGTCACTCCCGGCCGATCGATCCGAACGGAAGGCCCCGGGCGCGGTCCCTCACAGCGGCAGTGGGTCGATGTCGCAGTTGGCGCGTTGGCCGTCGCGGAACTGGGTGGTGGCCGGGTGTGCGGTGCCCGACTCCACCTGCAGCCGCGGGGCGTCGAGGACGCGTTCCATGCGTGCCAGCGTGTCGGCGCGCAGGGCGGTGCCCCGCTCCTCCTCGCCGACGGAGACCAGGTCCACCGACAGGTTGCCCGCGCAGGCCAGCGTGGTGGGGTGGTTTTCCCCGAACGTGGTCCGGCACAGCGCCAGCGTGTCCTCGCCCCGGTGCCGGGCCTCTTCGTGGTGCCCGAGAGCGGCCAGGTCGCTGGCCAGGTTGATGGCGCTGATGAGGGGGAGCGGATGCCCCGCGCCGAGCCGGTCGGACAGCGAGCCCAGTGCCGTCTCGTCCAGGCGTCGCGCCTCCTCGGGCCCGCCGAGCAGGCGCAGGGTGACGGCCAGGTCGACGTCGGCGGACAGGACGTGCGGGTGGTGCGGGTCGTAGATCTGCCGGTAGCCCTCGGAGGCCTTGAGGCCCCGGGTGCGGGCCGCCTGGAGGTCGCCGTTCTGCCGCAGTGCCACCGACAGGGTCAGTGCGGCGGCCAGCGACCGGGGGTGGGTGTCGCCGTAGCGGCGGGTGAACTGGGCGTGTGCCTCGGTGGCCAGCTCCAGCGAGCGCAGGTGGTCGCCCTCCTTGCGGCAGGCCTCGCTCAGCTGGCGCATCGCCTCGATCGTGGCCGGGTTGCTCTGCCCGAAGACGTCCCGGTAGGCGGCCAGTACGGATTCCTGCAGGGCGCGGGCACCAACGTAGTCGCCGGTCTCGCGCACGTCGATGGCCACGTTGTTCTCGGTGGTCAGGGCCCGCTGGTCGTCCCGGCCGAACAGGCGCAGCTTCAGGTCGAGTGTGCGCCGGTCGAGCTCCAGGGCCTGGCGGAAGTCGCCGACCAGACGCAGGCTCACCCCGAGGTTGTGGGTGATGTTGAGCGTTGTCGGGTCGTCCTCGCCGAAGGCCCGGCGGGCCCGTTCGTAGGCGATTCTGTCCAGTTCGGCGCCGGTGGCGAAGCGGCCCTCGACGCGTCGTACGGCCGCTTCCAGCTGGAGCGCGTCGAGCGCGTCCTCGCGGGTGTCCTCCTGGTCGGCCGGGGCGGTGCGGTCGTAGACCTCCCTGAGGTGGGCCACCAGCCGAGCCGCGTCGTCGAACCGGCCCACCACCCAGTACATGAAGCACAGCCACTGCCCCATGAGCAGCGTCTGCTGGTCCTCCTCGCCGAAGATGGTCAGCCAGGCCTCCCAGGTCTGCTCGGAGAAGTCGAGCGAGACGTCGTGGTCGCCCCAGTAGTACAGATACTCGGCGATGTTCCGCACCAGCTGGCGCACCCACGGCTGGTCCGACTTGATCGCGTCGGAGGCGATGACATGGCTGTAGAGCTCCGCATACCGGGGCCAACTCGCCGGACTGGTGGGCGTCTTGGGGTCGGCAGCGGCCAGCAGGGTGTGGGCGCCGTGGCGCATGCGGGACTGTTCCTCGGGGCTCATGCGGTTGTTCAGGACGAGCTGCACCAGCCGGTGCATCTCGATCGAGTTCGTCCGGTGGTCGATGCGGGCGAGGGAGTAGCGGTTCACCTCCCTTATCGCCCGGGCGAGCCGCATCGGGTCGTTCAGCGCCGCGTCCAGCTCGGGGAAGATGCTGCTGTTGCCGAGGCCGGAGAAGATCGAACGGGAGATCGGGTCGGGCGCGAAGTAGGAGCACAGCTGGAGCAGCCGCAGCGCGGCCGGGCTGCGGGTCTCCAGGTGGTCCAGGGAGACGTTCCAGGCGGCGGCGACCGGGAGTTGGTAGTCCGGCGGCGGGGCCACTTCGAGCAGCTCCATCCGCTTGTTCTCGAACAGCCGCAGATACTCCGAGGCGGGCATCCCGGTCTCCGCCCGCCAGGCCGCGGCCTGTTCCAGCGCCAGCGGCAGGTCGCCGAGCGCCTCGGCCAGCGCGTCGGCCTCCTCGTCCCGCAGCGGCGGGCCGGAGCGGCGCAGCAGCTCCTTGCTCTCCTCGCGGGTGAACACGTCCACTTCGAGGGAGCCGCCCACCTGGCCCCAGCGCCGGTTGCGGGAGGTGACGAGGATGGTGCCGTTGCCGCCCTGCGGGAAGTAGTGGCGGACCTGCTCGGGGTTGTCGGCGTTGTCGAAGATCAGCAGCCAGCGGGAGTACGGCCGGCCCTCGCGCAGCGCCTCGCGGACGGCGGGTCCGGCGATGTTGGCCTCGGTGGTGGTCACCAGGCCGAGCCGCTGGGCCAGTTCCACCAGCGCCTGCCCGATCTGGCCGGGCCGCTCGGCGGGGATCCACCACACGATGTCGTACTCGGACTGGTGCCGGTAGGCGTACTCGATGGCGAGCTGGGTCTTGCCGACGCCGCCCATGCCGTGGATCGCCTCGGGCAGCACGGTGGTGGTGCCCTCGCGCAGCCGCTGGTCGAGCAGTTCCAGCAGCTCCGTGCGCCCGGTGAAGTTCGGGTTGCGCGGCGGCAGGTTCCCCCAGACCCGCGGCTGTGTCGCGCGGTCCTCCGTCTCCACGGTCCGCTGGGGTGGTGTCGGCATCTGCGAGGCTCCTTCGGAGGCGGTCCGGGGTTCGGTGCCGGTAGCGGCTTCGCCTGCCGCGGGGGGCGAAGCGGACGGTACCGGTCCCGTCACTGCACGTCGTGGTTTCTCCAGGCTGACCGCGTAACGCCGATCGTGCCAGCTCAGCACCTGCGCCAGCATCGCGGCACGCTGGTCGTAGCGGCCCGACAGGGCCCGCAGGGCGGTCAGCTCCACCCGGAGGAAGGCGATGTTGCGGCTGCCGACATGCGGCATCGCCAGTGTGTCCAGCGGCTCGGTGGGCGGCGGCAGCAGGGTGCGGGCGAGGTCGTCCGCGGCGAACAGGGCGCGCACCTCGCGCAGCACCCGGGCGGTGGCGCTGCGCCGCCCGAGCGCCAGCAGCTCCTTGCGGATGTCGGGGGCGAAGGTGAACACCACGTCCGCCGGGCCCTCGCCGTGCTCCCAGGTGGGCCGTACCAGACCGCTGATCAGCAGCTCGGAGACATGGACCGGCCCGGCGTCCGGGGTGGTGGCGACGATCCGGCGGATGACGGGCAGGCTCAGCGGCGCGGCGGCCAGCCGGGTCGCCAGGGCGAACCCGGTGGGGCTGGCGACGGCCCGGAAGTCGGAGACCCGTTCGGCGGCGGGCACGGTGCTGAGCGGGTCGGGCAGTTCCTCCGCCCAGGGCAGCGCGCGGGCCGCGTCGGGCCGGCTCTTCCACTCGCGGGCCTGAATGGCGGACAGATCCAGCCATTCGGGCTCCGGCCCGGACACCAGCCGGGTGAGCGCCGCCGCCCACGGCCCGGTCAGCGCCAGCACGGGTACGACGACGGCGGTGCCGTCCCGCTCGGCGCCGGCCTCGTCGGTGTCCCGCAGCCCGGCCGGGGGTTCGCGTTCCTCCCAGTCCCAGGCGCTGTTGGCGGCCCAGCCGTGCGGGGCCCGGATCCGCACCCGGTACACGTCAAGGCCGGTGCGGAACCACAGCTGCTGCGGCAGCAGATGCACCACGGCGACCGGGCAGGTCCGCGCCCAGCCGCGCAGCAGCGGCTGGACGGCACCGAGCCGCCAGCCGGCCGCGAGGCCGTCGGTGAGCACCAGCACCACGCGGCGGGCCTGCTCCGGGACGGGACCTAATGGTTCCTCAGGGCTGACCCGGGCCGGGTCGGTCTCGTCGGTGCCGAGCAGCCGTACCACCCGTACGCGGGTGAAGGCGCCCGTCCGTTCGAGTTCCTCGACCAGGTCGTCGCGGACCGTCTCGTACCACACCCGCATGGTGGGGTGGGTGTCGATGACCAGAACCGCTTCCGCGGGCTCGGGCCCGCCCGGCTGCGGCCCGCCCGGCTGTCCGAGCCGGCTCAGGACATGAGCGGCCTCACGGCGTGCCCGTGCGGACTCCTCCGGTCGCTGGCCATCGTCATCATGCATGCGTGCCCTCAAGGCGTCGTAGTGACGATGAGCGGGTGGCGGAGTCGCGCAGACCCCCGGCATGCGTGACAGCCACGGGCAAAGCCTGACAGCGGTTCCGTTCGTGAAGCAAGTGCGCACGGCGGCTCGCGCCGGGTGCATACGAAAGCATGACGGAAGCAGTTAGGCCGACCTGAAACACAGGCGGGCGGATACGCGCACGCTCGTTCAATTCGGGTCACCCTTCGGCTGGCGGGTGGGCGTTCCGTGCACCTCTGACCCGGCCGGCCGCTCCCCCCGCGCGTGGTCGGGTCCCGGGGGCACGGGCCGGCGTTCCGGGTCGTCGAGCAGGATCGCCAGATGGCGTCCCACGTGGTTGTCCCACCCCTCGGGCCCCATGGCCAGCGCTTCCTTGCGCCATCTTCCGGTCCGCTCCAGCAGACCGGCCAGCCCCCGGTCCTGCACGATGTCGGCGACGGCCTCCTTGAACGCCGGGTCGGAGCAGTCGCCGCGGTGCCAGATCATGGCCGGAACGCCCGCCCGCAGGCCCGCGAGGTACTCCCGGCGGCCGGCGGCCGAGTCGGTGCCCGGCGGTTCACTGAGCACCAGGCAGACGGCGTGCTCGTCCTCCTTCAGCTCCCGCTCCAGATGGAAGTGGGAGTGGCCGGGCCGGTTCCAGTAGGAGTGGGTGTCGGCCGGACGTTCCTTGAAGTGCCGCCACTTGTTGTGCCAGGGCCGGTGCCAGGCCGCCCTTCTGAGCCGCTCGAAGCTGCGCACCAGCACGGCGTAGTCCATCACCAGCGGGGTCGGGGAGGGCGAGTCGGACTCCTTGTGCCACCACTCGACGGGTTCGCCGAGCAGTTCCCACGGGAGGATGAACTCCAGTACCACCGGCTGGCGCAGATCCGACCAGCGTTCCTCCGTCTGCTCGATGAGCTGTTCGACCTCGGAGGGGAGTTCGTCGCGGTGCAGATGCAGGGTCTCCCCGGGCACCGGATGCCAGCCCTCCGCGTCGGACTGCCGCCAGTGGGAGAGGTAGTAGCGGTCGCGGTCCACGCCGTCCGGCTCGAACTGGATCATCAGATAGGCCGGCATCAGCGAGGATGCCACCGGTTCGGCGACGCCGCTGCCGCGCTGCCACTCGGCCATCTTGTCCTCCAGGCCCCAGGTGCGGGCCTGCCGGCGGTTCCAGCGGCGCAGCCGCTCGGCGGCGTCCACCTGCCCGTCCTCGACCAGCTGGTCGGCGGCCAGGGACAGGAACGCCATGCTCACCGGGAGTTCCTTCGCCGCCGAGTTGTCCCCGGCCAGCCGCAGGAACACCGCCCAGCCCGTGTCGCACCACGGCGGCAGCTCCTGGGTGCGCGAACGGCTCGCCCGGCGCGCCATCGCCGCCAGCGTGGACGCGGAGCGGATCTCCTGCAGCAGCGGCCGCAGCGGATGCAGATCGGCCCCGTCGAAGAAGTCGACGGCCTCCCACTCGTCCACCAGCCGCCGCAGCGCCGTCACGGCGGTCGACTGCTGCTCGACATACCCCAGACAGCGCACCAGACAGGGCAGCCCGTCCGGCACGCCCGCGCACTTCTCCACCAGGTGCAGCAGCCAGGGCCGTAACGCCTCACCGCGTAACGGCTCCACCGGTGAGCCGAGTTCCTGCCCCAGCATGGTCACCAGCAGGTCCGCGCTGCTCGTGTGCCGCAGCGTGGCCGACTCCTGGAGTACGTCGACGACATCGGCCACCAGCTCGTTGCGAACCCGCGCAGGGCTGCGCCCTTCCACCCCCGTGACCTCCCGACCCGCCACCAGTCCCACCTGAGTTGCCACTGACAGTGCCGACCAGCCTACGGCCAGTCGTCCCCCCACGTCAGGGGGTAGAAACGAGCATGCTGTGGCCAGGGCCTGTCTGACAGGCCCTAGCGTTCCCCTTCCGCCTCGTCGCCCGAGATCAGCACGGCGTGGTGGGTGCCGTCCGGGGCGACGAGCTTCGGCTGCAGGGTCAGGCAGATCCGGTGCGTCCGCGAGGAGTCGACCCGCGCCTCACCGCCCGCCTCCACCACCCAGAACCGCACCTTCCCCCCGGCCCCGCCCGTCCGCCCCACGGCGACGGTCGCCTCGATCTCCACCGCCCCCAACTCGAACCGCACGGGCCCATCGCCGCCACCGGCCAGCGCGGAGTTCAGCTCCTGCCTCAACTCCCGGATCATTTCGGCTAGTTCGACCATGCGGCGATCCTAGCGGCGGGAGGGAAGGGGAGGCACCAGTTCCCGCCCGGCGGCTCAGGCACGCGCGCGCAGGGCCTCGACCGCCAGTCGGGCTGTGGTACCGATGACCGCGTCCGCCGCCGGGAGGGTGGCCGCCGGGTTGGCGGTGCGGGTGAAGACGGCCACGGCGTAGCGGCCGCCGTCGGGGTACTCGACGACGCCGACCTCGTTGCGCAGGGTCGGCAGAGTGCCGGTCTTGCCCGCGACATGGACGTCGTCGAAGGGGAAGCCGGAGGCCAGGCGGTGCGGCCAGACCTGGAGGCCGAGCAGGCGGCGGACGGTGGCGGCGTGCTCGGGGGCGCAGGCCTCGTCCCGCCACACGGCGCTCAGCAGGCGGGTCATGTCGCGGGGCGTGCTGCGGTTGGTGCGGGCCGGGTCGAGGGCCCTGAGGCGGGTCAGGACGTGCGGGTCGGTCAGGATCCGCGCGCCGCCGGGCCCGGCGTCCTCCCTGAGGGTGGCGAGGAGTTCGCCGAAGGTGTGCACGGCGTGCGTGCGGGTGAGGCCGAGGCGGGCCGTGGTGCGGTTGACGGCGTCCAGGCCGACGCGGCCCAGCAGCAGGTCGGCGGCGGTGTTGTCGCTGACGGCCGTCATCAGGTAGGCGAGGTCGCGCAGGGACATGCGTACGGGGTCCAGCATGGCGGCCAGGCCGGTGGGGCCCGGGGAACGGCCGGGCGGGCAGTCCACCTGCTCCGTGAGGTCCAACCGGCCTGCGTCGGCCAACTCGTGGAGGGTGACGAGCAGACACAGCTTGTGGACACTGGCCGTGCACACCGGCTGGTCGGCACCCGCGTCGAGCTGCGCGCCGGTGTCGATGTCGACGGCGTGCAGCCAGCCGGTGACCCCGGCTTCGGCGAAGGCCGCGCGGACACGGCCGAGGGCGTCGGTCACAGCCAGTACTCCGATGCCGGGCGCAGATGGAGCGGACGGGTCGGTACGTCGGGGGCGGCGCCGGCGGTGCCGCGCAGCGCGTGGGTGGCCGCGTCCGCGAAGGCGGTCACGGCGGTGCTGCCGCGCCCCTTGGGCCAGGCGACGGAGTGCCGCCAGGCCAGCGGGGCACCGGCCAGCGGGCGCCAGACGATGTCCGGGGCGGTGACGGTGTCGCGTGGGGTGAGGGCGACGGCCCCGGCGGACAGCACCAGGCCCCGTACGAAGCTGGCGCCCTGGGCGTGGCGTACGGCGGGCGGGGTGTAGCCGTTGCGGGCGCAGGTGGTCAGGAGGTCGTCGTACAGCGCCGGGGCGTCGGTCCGGGGGAAGAGGATCAGGTCGTGGCCGGTGAGGGAGGCGAGGGGCACCTCGGTGAGGTCGGCGGCCGGGGCGCCGGGCGGCAGCAGCACGCCGAGGTCGCGGCGCAGGACGGGGCCGAGTTCCAGGCCGGTGATGTCGCAGGGGTGGTGGATGAGGCCGACGTCCAGGTCGCGGGAGGCGAAGCGGGCCAGTTGCTGGGCGGTGGACAGTTCGTGCAGCTCCAGCTCCGGCGCGGCCAGGTCGTGGCGCCGGTCGAAGTCCGCGAGGAGGGCGGCGACCGTCTCGCCGGACAGGTCCGGCGGCAGCGCGGCCCGCAGCAGGCCGGTCTCGCCGTCCCGGATGCGGTGCGCGGTGGCGAGGAACTCACCCGAACGGGCGAGCAGTTCCCGGGCCTGCGTCAGCAGCAGGGCGCCGGCCTCGGTGAGCCGCACCTGACGGCTGGTGCGCTCGAACAGGCGGACGCCCAGTTCGCGTTCCAGACGCTGGATGCGCTGGGACAGGGGCGGCTGCGCCATGCCGAGACGGGCGGCGGCACGGCCGAAGTGTGACTCTTCTGCAACAGCCACAAAGCACTCCAGGTGCCGAACCAGGTCCACGACCAGCGACCATATCGCGAATTGATGGATCCGAGATCGATATCGGACTTGGACAGACGGGGCGGGACGTTGCTGTCCTCGGGGCATGGACAACCGCGATGCGCACACGCCGGGAAGCGACTACTCCGCCGCCACGACCTGGACGGCGAGACGGCGACGACCGCGGCGCCGGGTGAGAACGGTGGCCGCCGTCGGGGTGGTGCTCGCCGTCGGGGCCGGCGGGGCGTACGCCGCCGGGATCGGCCCCTTCGCCCGGGGCGACGCCGGGCCCGATCCGGCGGCCCTGGAGCAGGCGCGGGCGTTCCTGGCGGACTGGGCGGGCGGCCGCCTGCCGAGCGCGGCCGCGCGCACGACCAGTCCCGGTACGGCCCAGAAGGTGCTGGGCAACTTCACGGCCGGGCTCGACATCAGCAAGCCGAACCTCACGGCGGCGCAGCCCGCGCTCGCGGAGGACGGCACGGTCACCGTCCCGTTCACGGCCCGGATGCCCATCACCGACCTGGGGACATGGACGTACAAGTCGGAGCTGCCGTTGCGGGAGCAGGGGGACGGGAGCTGGAAGGTGGACTGGCGGTTGTCGCTGGTCCATCCACGGCTGAGTGAGACGGAGAAGTTCCGTCTGGAGCGGGAGGAGGCGGAGGGTCCGGAGGTCACCGATCGGGAGGGGGTCGTATTGGCGACTGACGAATTCCCGTCCCTCGGGCCGGTGCTGGGACAGGTCGGTGGGGCCGGTGCCGGGCCGCGCGGTGCGGTGCGGCTGGTGGACCGGGTGACGGGGGAGGTGGAACGTACGGAGGCCCGCTTCGGGGAGGCGCCTCAGGACGGCTCGGGCGACGACGGCCCTGTGCGTACGACGCTGGACGCCGACTGGCAGTCCGCCGCCGAGCAGGCGCTCGCTCGTGAGGCCGACGGCAAGAACGCGGCGCTGGTCGCGCTGCGGATCGACAACGGGGAGATCCTGGCGGTGGCGAACTCGCCGTCGTCCGGCTTCAACCGGGCCGTCTCCGGCACCTACGCGCCCGGCTCCACCTGGAAGATCGTCACGAGCACCGCCCTGCTGCTCAAGGGGGCCGTCGGGCTGGACGACGTCGTGGACTGCCCCAAGTACCTGACGGTGGGAAAGCAGTTCCACAACGTCGAGACCTCCGAGTTCCCGGGGGCGAGCTTCCGCAAGGACTTCACCGAGTCGTGCAACACGGCGTTCATCAGCCTGCGGGGCGAGCTCGGGGACGGGGAACTCGGTGAGGTCGCGGGCAAGTACTTCGGTGTCGGGCAGGAATGGCGCGTCGGGATCCCGTCGTACGACGGCTCGGTGCCGGTGCCCCGGGACGAGACCGAGAAGGCGGCGTCGATGATCGGGCAGGGGCGGGTGCAGGCCAACCCGCTGATCATGGCGTCGGTCACGGCGACGGCGGTGTCCGGGACGTTCCACCAGCCGACGATCACGGCGGAGGACGAGAGCGGGATCACGACCGCGACGACGCCGCTTCCGGAACATGTGGTGGCGCAGCTGCGGGAGTTGATGCGGGCGACCGTGACGGACGGTACGGCGCGGGTGCTGGCCGATCTGCCGGGCGAGGTCGGGGCGAAGACGGGCACGGCGGAAGTGTCGGAGGAGCAGGACAACAACGGTTGGATGGTGGCGTATCGCGGCAATGTGGCGGTGGCGTGTGTGGTGGAGGAGGGCGTGACGGGCGGCGGCTCGGCGGGCCCGGTTGTCCACAGCCTGTTGACGGCGGTGCCCGAGTCATGAGCAGGAGGGAATCCCGTATGCCCGGTCTGTCCCGTCGGCAACTGCTGCTGGGCGCGCTGCTGGTACCGCTGGGCGCGTCGGCGTGCGACCGCGCAGCCCCTGAGGAGCGCGCGAGCGCCACGCCACCGCGCCCCTCTCACACCCGTACGCCCGACCTCTCCCGCTACGCGGCACTCGAACGACGCCACGGCGCCCGGCTGGGCGTCCACGCCATGGCCACCGGCACGGGTGCGACGCTGACGTACCGCGCGGACGACCGCTTCGCGCTCTGCTCCACCTTCAAGGCCCTGGCCGCGGCGGCGGTACTGCACGAGCACCCCCTGAGCCACCTGAACCAGCGAGTCACCTACACACGGGCCGAGTTGCAGGCCTACTCGCCGATCACCGAGGCCCACGTCGAGACGGGCATGACGGTCCGGGAACTGTGCGACGCGGCCGTCCGTTACAGCGACAACACGGCGGGAAACCTGCTGATGCGGGACGTCGGAGGCCCGGCGGGACTGACCGCGTATCTGCGCGGCCTCGGCGACAGGGTCAGCCGCATGGACCACTACGAGCCCGAACTGAACGGAATGGCCCCGGGCGACCCGCGCGACACGACCACACCCCGGGCCATCGCCACCACCTACCGCGAACTCGTCCTCGGCGACGCCCTCACCCCCGACCGCCGCGCCCTCCTCAAGGACTGGCTCGTGCGCAACACCACCGGCGCCAAACGCATCCGCGCCGGCGTCCCCAAGGGCTGGACGGTGGCCGACAAGACGGGCACCGGCGAGTACGGCCGCGCCAATGACATCGGCATCGTCTGGCCGCCCCACACCGAACCGCTCGTCCTCGCCGTGATGACGGACCGCTCCGGATACGACACCCCGCCCAGGGAGGCCCTGATCGCGGAGGCGACGCGCTTGGTCGTGGCCGACCTCACCTGACGGAACGATCGTCAGCGCCGCGTGCCGACGCGCAACTCCCCGTCACGAAACGGCGGACTCCGCCCGCCCGCGCGGCCGGGTGCCGAACACCCACGCCCGGAACAGCAGGAACCGCAGCAGCGTCGCGGTCAGGTTGGCGGCGATCAGTACGGCGAGTTCGACGCGGGCCCCGGCCGACGGCGCCGCCTGGTGCAGGACGGCGAGCGAGCCGCTGGTGAGCGTCAGGCCGAGCAGGAAGACCGCAAGACCCCTGGCCTGGTGGCGTACGACCCCGCCGGGACCGCGGATGCCGAAGGTGAGGCGGCGGTTGGCGGCCGTGTTGCCGATGGCGCAGATCAGCAGCGCCAGCGCGTTGGCGGACAGGGCTCCCATCACCGGGCGCAACAGCGTGTACAGCAGCAGATACGCCAGGGTGCTCACCGCTCCCACGGCGGCGAACCGCACGAGCTGCATCACCAGTCCGCCCGACGGCTCGCCCTCGCCGCTGCGCCGCAGTTCGGCCGGAGGCAGGGTGCCGCGCGCCAGTGCCGAGCCGATCCGGGCGATGCCGCGCAGGTCGGCCAGGGCCGTGGCGACGATGTCGACCCGGCTGTCGGGATCGTCCACCCAGTCCACCGGCACCTCGTGGATACGCAGGCCCGCCCGCTCGGCGATGACCAGCATCTCGGTGTCGAAGAACCAGCCCGAGTCCTCCACGAGGGGCAGCAGCCGCTCGGCCACATCACGCCGTACCGCCTTGAAACCGCACTGCGCGTCGGAGAAGCCCACGGCGAGGGTGGAGCGCAGGATGGCGTTGTAGGCGCGGGAGGTGATCTCCCGCTTGGGGCCGCGCACGACCCGGGAACCGCGGGCCAGGCGGGTGCCTATGGCTATGTCGGAGTGCCCGGAAATCAGCGGGGCGACGAGCGGGAGCAGCGCGGCCAGTTCCGTGGACAGGTCCACATCGACATACGCGAGCACGGGTGCCGACGAACGGGACCACGCGGTGTTCAGGGCCCGGCCGCGGCCCTTCTCGTCGAGCCGCAGCCCTTCCACCTCGGCCAGTTCATCGGCCAGCCGGACGGCGATCTCCGGGGTGCGGTCCGTGCTGGCGTTGTCGGCGATGGTGATGCGGAACGGGTAGGGGAAGGTGTCGCGCAGGTGCGCGTGCAGCCGCCGGACGCTCGGCTCCAGATCCGTCTCCTCGTTGTACACCGGTACGACCACGTCCAGGACGGGGTCCGGATGGTCGGTCGGGACCGGCGTGCGGTGGGGCAGTGGGTGTACGTCCTTCACGGCGGCGGTCCCTTGTTCTCTCACTGGCTCGTCCTTGTTTCGTGCTCGGCGCAGGGTATGAAGGTACGCGGACGACGGCGCCCGCGGGCAGTGGGCTGCGGGTTACGGCCTGATGAGCGACGTCGGCGTGCCCGGCGCCGCCGGCTGCCCGCACCCGGAATGTAAGGCGAGTCATCTGTTTATTCCGGGCGAGGAAATCGTTTCATTACCTTGATCCTTCACCCGTTTGCTGCGCATCCGGCGCAATCGGGTGCCGTTAGTTTGGATATGACCAAGGCAACCAGGGACGGTGTTTTCGGCCTGTTGGCGAGTCAGCAGCGAGGGGGCAGGTTTGCGGGACATGCAGTGACGATGGGTCCCTATACATACATTCCCGCCCCGGCACACTGCTCGGCCAGTGTCAACGGGACACTCACCAAAGACGGACCCCCCGTCACACTCCGGGCCACCGAGCCGATTCTCCGCCATTTTCTGGATGTCATGGCCGACCTGGAAGCAGATCTCGCCCGACGGTGGATCAGGTCGCAGGGCACGTCCGCTTTCCCTGCGGCGAAATAGCAAGAATTCGCTATGTATACGCAGGGTCATGGCACTCATGGCACCGGCCGGCATCGAGGTCCGGCCGAAGCGTTCTCGCAACCCCTGGTTCCACCGGACTCCGGCTGGGATCCCGCCGAGGAACTGGCGTTCATGCTCCAGGACGCGCTGGCGGAGGAGGCCTCCGGCGTCCCCCCGGCGGATGCCTCGGTCACCGCTCCCGCCCCCGGCACACCGCTGGAGAATCTCCAGGAGATCACGGCAGAACTGCCACCACTGAGGGATTCACCGAAAGGCCACCGCAAGCCGCGTGAACGCGGTGGCCCGAACGTCCTTCGCGCAGTCAGCCGGGTCATGGCCGCGCTGGCGGCAGTCATCGCATGCGGTGTGAGTTTCTTCGGCGGACTGGCCGTCTACGAACCGCTGCGCCTTTCCGTTACCCGTATCGACAACGGCATCGTTTCCTTGTGGCCTTTGCTGATCTACGGTCCGTGGCTGGTCGCCTCGCTGTCCGTGCTGCGCGCCGCGCTGCATCAACGCCGGGCCGTGCACTCCTGGTGTGTGATCCTCTTCTTTTCGTCCGCGGCGATGCTTTTATGTGTCGCGCAGGCACCCAGAACGGTCGTGGACACCATGACGGCGGCCCTGCCGGGTCTCGCGGCGCTGGCGTGCTTTCAGCAGCTCGTACGGCAGATCACCCTGACCCGCCCGCCCCGGCGCACCCTGCCCCGCCACCGCTCGCGGCCGAACCCCCCGCCCCCGCCCACCGACGAGCCGGGCACCTCCACGACCCAGGAGATCCGCCGGGTGGACCCGAACGCCGCATCTCCCCCACCGCGACGCGACCGGCCCTCCTCACCCCGGATCATCCCGAAACAGGGCGCCACCTCCCAGTAGACGCCCTGCGGCCCGTAGGTCAGTCCTCGGCGAGAGTGTGCGCCACGAGTGCGTTGGCGTGGCCGTGGCCCAGACCGTGCTCGGTCTTGAGCCAGGTGACGAGTTCCATGTGCTTGGTCAGGGGCGAGGCGCGGATCAGGTCCTTCCACTCCGCGATCGGACGGCCGTACTTCTTCTCGATCGAAGGGAAGTAGCTGGCGGGTCCCTTCACGGGTGCGGTCATGGCGGTCGCGTCCTTGTCTGCCGGGAGATCCTGCGGTTGTCGCATGTGATGACCGGCGGAGGGCGAGTAAGTGATCGGTCCGTCGGGCGTGATCCGCGTCACTCGCCTTGGGCCGTCCGGGCGTGGTCATGGAACTTCGGGGGACGGGCAGGCGTTGCCAGGACGACGGGTGCGGACGCACGCCGGCGACCGGAACGACACGGCTGAAGCCGAGGTGGCACGGATGGCTATGTGGGATCGGATCAAGGACCAGGCCAAGAACCTGCAGCAGCAGGCGCAGGGCGCGCGTGGCTCCGGCGCACAGGGCGGACACGGTGGTCAGGGTGGACACGGTGGTCAGGGCGCTTTCGGCGGGCACGGCAGGCCGGGTTCCGGATCCTCGGGCGGCTCGCGGGCCCAGCTGGTGAGCACGCTCAAGTCGCAGCTCACCTCCCTGAAGACGGAGCTGAAGAGCGGCGCCTACCGGGACGCCAGCATGGCCATGTGCGCCCTGGTCGCGGCCGCCGACGGGCATGTCGACCCGACCGAGCGGCAGCACGTGGAGTCGCTGATCCTGAGCAACGACGTCCTGCAGAACTTCCCGCCGGAGCAGCTGCGCCAGCGTTTCAACCAGCACGTCGACCGGCTGGCGTTCGACTTCCCGCAGGGCAAGACGCAGGTCATGCAGGAGATCGCCAAGGCGGCGAAGAAGCCGGCGGAGGCCAGAGCGGTCGTCCAGACCGGGTTCGTCATCGCCGGGGCGGACGGTTATGTCGCACCGGCGGAGGAGCAGGTGCTGCGGGAGGCCTGCTCGGTGCTGGGCCTGTCTCCTCAGGAGTTCGGCCTCTGAGGCTGTGCTGAACGCCGCCGCGCCTGTCAAACCTCCCGGCGGGCACCGGTGGTCGTGCGCGCCGGGCGCGTGGGAGTGATACGTCCGCTCAGGCGGTCGCCGGGCGTCGGGAGTGCCCCGGGGCGCTCCCACGTTCCGGTGGTCGGCGCCGATCGCGCTGCCGGACGTACGCCGTCCCCCGTATCCAGGGACGTATGAATGACCACGGCACCACGATCACCACAGGCACCCACCGTCCGTTCTCCCGGCGGCAGTTCACCACCGTGGCCGGTACGGCCGCGACCGCGACGGCGCTGGGACTGACCGCCGCCGACCCGGCCGCTGCCGCACCCGCCGTACCCGCCGCTCCTCCGCAGGCCCCGGCCACCCCCTGTCCGCCCAGATCCACCGCCGACTGGGACACGTGCCTCGCCGTGGCCCGTGCGCTGCTGGTCGTCGACGAACACAACGAGCCGCTGGTGCCGACGTACCAGAAGATCCTCGGCGACGGGCTGCCCCGCGCGCGGACCAAGGACGCCAAGAAGGTGCTGGTGGTCGGCGCGGGCCCGGCCGGTCTTGTGGCCGCCTGGCTGCTGAAGCGGGCCGGGCATCGTGTGACGCTGCTGGAGGCCAACGGCAACCGGGTCGGCGGCCGGATCAAGACCTTCCGCACCGGCGGACACGAGAACGCGGCGCAGCCGTTCGCCGATCCCCGGCAGTACGCCGAGGCCGGTGCGATGCGAATCCCCGGCAGCCACCCGCTGGTGATGTCGCTCATCGACCAACTCGGCCTGGACAAGCGCCTGTTCCACCTGGTCGACGTCGACGGCGAGGGCAGGCCGGTCAACCGCGCCTGGCTGCACGTCAACGGCATCCGAGTGCGCCGCGCCGAGTACGCGCGGGCGCCCCGCAAGGTCAACCGGTCGTTCGGCGTGCCCCGCAAGTACTGGGACACGCCCTCCGGCACGATCCTGCGCACCGCCCTGGACCCCGTGCGCGACGAGTTCAGCACGGTCGGCCCGGACGGCAAGCGGGTCGACAAGCCCATGCCGGAACGGGTCGAGGGCTGGGCGCGGGTGATCCAGCGGTTCGGCGACTGGTCCATGTACCGGTTCCTGACCGAGCAGGCCGGTTTCGACGAGCGGACCATCGACCTGATCGGCACCCTGGAGAACCTGACCTCACGGCTGCCGCTGTCCTTCATCCACAGTTTCATCAGCCAGTCGCTGATCAGCCCCGACACCGAGTTCTGGGAGCTGGTCGGCGGTACGGCGACGCTGCCGGACGCGTTGCTGCGGCAGGTGGCGGACGTGGTGCGGAGGGACCGGCGGGCCACGCACATCGAGTGGTGGGACCCGGACCGCAAGGCCGACCTCTCCCACGTCCGGCCCGGCGGACCGCGTGTGTGGATCGACACGGTGTCCGAGGGGCGGAACGGCAAGGTGGTGCGCGAGGAGTTCACCGGCGACCTCGCGATCGTCACGGTGCCGTTCTCCGGGCTGCGGCAGATGCAGGTCAGGCCGCTGATGTCGTACGGCAAACGGCGTGCTGTGGCCGAGCTGCACTACGACAGCGCGACCAAGGTGCTGCTCGAATTCAGCCGCCGGTGGTGGGAGTTCGGCGAGGACGACTGGCAGCGGGAACTCGACGCGGTACGGCCCGGGCTGTACGAGGAGTACCGGCAGGGCAGGGCGCCCGCCGACGGCAGCCTGCTCGGCGCGCATCCGTCCGTGCCCCCCGGGCACATCACCCCGGGCCAGCGCGTCCACTACGCCGCCAACCGCTGGGTCACCCGCGACCAGCCCGAGGCCGCGGGGATCGTCGGCGGCGGCTCGGTCTCGGACAACGCCAACCGCTTCCTGATCAACCCGTCCCACCCGGTGCCCGGCAGCGCGGGCGGTGTCGTCCTCGCCTCCTACAGCTGGGCCGACGACGCCTCCCGCTGGGACTCCCACGACGACGACGCCCGCTACCCGCACGCCCTGCGCGGCCTGCAACAGGTCTACGGCCAGCGCGTCGAGGTCTTCTACACGGGCGCCGGCCGCACCCAGAGCTGGCTGCGCGACCCGTACGCGTACGGCGAGGCCTCCGTCCTGCTCCCCGGCCAGCACACGGAACTCCTCGCCGCCATCCGCGCCCCTGAGGGCCCGCTCCACTTCGCGGGCGACCACACCTCGGTGAAGCCGTCCTGGATCGAGGGGGCGTTGGAGTCGGGGGTGCGGGCGGCGTTGGAGGTGCACATGGCTTAGCGGTCTGCTCCGATCGCCCGATCTTTCGCTACGTACCGTTCACCATCGAGCAGGACCAGACGGCAGAACCGGAATACGAGGCCCGGTGCGTGTCCGGCGACGCAACCGAGTGCGGCGCGGAGTCCGGCACGCACCGCGACCCTGGGCCGGTCGAGGAGTGGCAGCGTCGGCACACGCAGGAGACCGGGCACCGGCGTTACCGCCGGAACTTCGGCGACTACGCGGTGATGCAGCCCCGGCGGGGCTCGGCGAGCTGGTGCGGGCGAACGGGGGCACGGCGTGACGTTCGCTCCGGCCATCGCGCGTCCGTGGCGCGATGCATGGCCGCTCATCGCGCAGACGAACGACGGGAACCAGTGGGTGACGGGTGCCTGTTGGCTGTACTGCCGACGGGAGGGCGTGCGCGTGCTGTGGGTCGGCTCCGTGACCACGCCCGGCGCGACGGGCGACGTGTACGGGTGTGGCCCGTGCATCGCCGAGCTTGACCACATGGTGCGTGTCCAGTCGCATGACCGGGACCGAGTCGGCGGCCGCGCCGTGCAGTCCGCCTCGCTCACCGTGCCCGCACACACACCCCCACTGCGCACCCTGCCCGTGGGCGTGTCCGGGGGCCGTCACCGACTGCCCCGCTGCTGAAGACTCCGCCCCTTGCCGGGGATGACCTGTTGACCGGTTCTCTCACACACCCGGCAGGGGAGCGGGAACCACCCCTGGAATCCGCCCGGCCCCGTGGGGGCTGCGCCGTATGACTCCGCTGCGCAACGGTTCTCCCTCACCGTGGCGGTACGCGGGCATTGACCCGACCACGCAGACCGGCCGATGGGTCGGGGAGGACGGAGCGATGACGCCGGCCGAACTCGGCAAGCACGGAACCAGCATGAACACCTACCCGCCCACGCAGGTTGGCAAGGACGGCAAAGTAGATGCCGACTCCGGCCACGACGCGACACAGGACTAGGGGCTGGCGCCATGGACGGACGCCCGGTGCTGGTCTGCACGGCCGGAGGGAACACGTCGTGATCGACGTGGACGCCGAGGCGTGGGCGGTCGTCTTCCAGGACGGCGGGCGGTGGATGGTACGGCAGGGTGGCGCGGCGCGACTGTGGGACGAGATCACCGAGCGCCTTGCACAGTGGGAGGCGGAGGGATGCCCTTCGGCCGACCGTATGCGGCTGCACGTCGGCCCCGACGGACAACGCCTCACGTGGGCGTTCACCGCGAGCTGACATCCCATGCTGCCTCGTCTGTCCGGTTGCGGTACCCGGCGCCACCGGCCTGATCACCTTCGAGGTCCCGTCGGCTGAACGCTGGGCGTCAGACGGGAGGGTGCGTCAGTGACTGATGTTCACCTATGTCGCTGGTTTTCAGACCAAAGTTGTCTATTTCCGGTCGGAACAAGATCCGACTCTTTCGGTGGCGCTTACAGCGATCGACAATGTCGAACGTGTGAGGCTGGAGTCACTGCGTGGTGCGGCTGAGTACGCCGCTCACGTTCAGGACCTCGTGGCATCCCGCCGCCTGTCGGCCGGTGGCCGGTGTGCCCGGCTTCTGGCAGGTCACTTCGACGGTCACGGTGTCGTTCTCAGGGATCTTGATGGGGGTCACCCAGTGATAGTCCTGGTTGCGGAAGGTCTCCAGCGCGATCGTGGTGACCTTGCGGTCGCCGAAGGTGATCGTCAACAGGCCCTCGTCGCCCTGGAAGTTGGCGACGACAATGTCCGTCACGCCGAAGACGCTGCCGTCGGGGACCTGGTAGGTGCCGGTCTTCGTCTCTCCGGCGGACGTCTCCAGGTCGATCGTCGCCGAACTCTGCTGGCCCCCACCGACCGAGGTGCCGTCGCCGGTGCCCGAGCCGCCGTCACCGCCCGGACCGGCACCGGCCGGTGCGCCCGCCTCCTGGCCGCCGCCACCGGGCCGGGCGTCCGCACCGCCGCCGGAGTCGGCGCCCGGGGCCTGCCCGCCGCCCTGCCCGGCGGGCGTCGGGCGGGGCTGGACCGCCTCGGTGGCCGCTTCCTCGGCGGCGCTGCGTACCGCAGGGCGCACCAGTGCGAACCAGGCCAGCAGCAGCGCGAGCAGCGCCGCGAGCAGCACGAGCAGCCACCTCGGGAAGATCGGGATCTGGACGAACTCCGCGTCCGGCGGCGCCGGGGTGCCGGTCTCGTCCCCGGCGGTGTCGTCCTCGTCGCGGGACTCCGCGGCGGCCACGGTGAACGGCCAGGTCACCGGGGCACCGAACCACACCGGCTTGGCCGTGCGGACCCGCAGTCCGACTTCCGTCGACTCGCCGGGCTCCAGCTTCGGCTCCGCCGGGTTGAAGGCGAAGGCCAGCTCCTCGCCCTGCTGGCCGGGGGTGAAGCCCACCCGCACCGGGGAGTTGCCCTGGTTGCGCACCGCCAGCCGGTAGCGGCCGCGCAGCCAGCCGCGCCGGCGGCGCGGGGCGAGCTCGGTGTGCAGCTCGTGGAACTCCTCGATGTGCACGGTCGTTTCGAGGACCCGCACCGACTCCGGGTGCTCGGTCGGCAGCACCCGCACTCCGAGGGGCATCTCACCGGCCCGGATCTCCGGTGAACGCGGTGGCTCCAGACGGATCGTCACCGTTTCGGAGGTGCCGGGATAGAGCGAGACCCGCGCGGGTTCCACCGTCGTCCAGGCGGCGCAGTCGCCGACGACCTCCAGGCTGTACGCCTCGACGATGTCGCTGTCGTTGCGGACGGTCACACTGGTCGTGGCGGTGTCACCCGGCGCCACCGTCACCGACGGGATGTCGAGACCGGGCGCGCCGGGACCGGAAGCGGCTGCAGAAGGCGTCACGCCAGCACGGTAGGTCCGGGCCCGGGGACGTCACGAGGAGCGCGAGGGCAACACCCGGGCAGTCGCGATGCCCGCCGAGTCAGGGTCAACTCGCATATGGGGCCGTGCTGTTCCGGCGAGCCCCCTCGCGTGCGCCGCCCGGCGCCGGCGCATCGAACTCCTGATCCACCCCCCATGAACCGATGAGACAGGTAACCCTCCATGACCTGCCCTGTGGAAAACAGCCCGGCCCCGACCCCCCCGACCCCCACGTCGTCCCGCGTACCCGCCCAGACGCGGGACACGCACCGCACCTCCCGTTCCGGACGCCCGGAGCGGGTCACCGTCGCCGTCTACGCCGCCGATCCGGTGCTGCGCGTCGGCGTCGTCCAGCAGTTGCGCCAGCGCCCCGAGGTCGACCTGCTCGACGACGCCGACGCCGAGCGGGCCCAGGTGTCGCTGGTGATCGTGGACCTCGTCGACGACGACGTCGCCGCCCTGCTGCACCGGCTGCGGCACAACACCGCCACCCGCACCGGCCTCGTCGTCGGCACCCTCGGGCCCGGCACACTGCCCCGCGTCATCGAGTGCGGGGTGGCGGCGGTGCTGCGGCGTGCCGAGGCCGACCAGGACCAGCTCCTGCACCTGGTCCTGGCGACAGCCAACGGCGAGGGCGTGCTGCCGGGCGACCTGCTCGGCAAGCTGCTCACCCACGTGGGCAGCCTCCAGCGCTCGGCGCTCGACCCGCGCGGGGTGTCCCTGTCCACGCTGACCACGCGTGAGGCGGACATGCTGCGCCTGGTGTCGGAAGGCCTGGACACCGCGGAGATAGCTCGCAAGACGTCGTACTCCGAACGGACCGTCAAGAACGTCCTGCACGAGATCATCACCCGGCTGCAACTGCGCAACCGCGCCCACGCGGTCGGCTACGCGCTGCGCAACGGGCTGATCTGACGGGCTGAGCCGAGGAAACCGGCGTTGCCCGAAAGCGCAGCACGCGCTTCCCCCGGGTGCGGCCCCGCCGCCCTGCCGCATCGTGTGCGGCTGTCGCAGGGTGGCGGGGCACATCCGATGCCGCATTCCGATGCCGCACCACACTGCGAGGGGGACCGTGATGGGAACCGCTGGCCCCGGCGGGCGGTACCGCCTGGGCAGACTCGGCACGTCGTTGCTGCTGCTGATCCCGCTGCTCGGGGTCACGGCCGCCGCCGGGCAGGGCAGCGCCGAGTCCCGGCCGCGGGCGAAGGCCGCCGCGGACACCCGGATCGCGTACGCCGGTACCCGGCACCGCAGTCTCGGCCGGGTCGACACCACCACCTCCAGCACCCCGCTGCTCGGCGCAGGTCCGGCCCACTTCGACGTCCAGCCGTCCGCCCTGGGCGATCAGATGGTCTTCGCGAGTCGGCGTGACGAGAGGAAGCCGCAGATCTATCTGCGGTCCGCGGATGGTTCCGTACGGCGGCTCACCAGCGGCATGGACGCGGCGCACCCCCGGCTGACGCCGGACGGCCGGGCCGTGGTGTTCGACTCCGCTGAACCAGGCGGGACGCAGCGTGATCTGTGGCTGGTGCGTACCGACGGCACCGGCCTGACCCGGCTCACCGACACGCCGTCCGACGAGGAGTGGCCGACGGTGTCCCCCGACGGGCAGCGGCTGGCGTACTCCAGTGACAGCGACCCGCTCGCCGGACAGCAGATCTACGTACGGCCGCTGAACGGCGGCACCGCCACCCGGGTCACCGATCCGGCGAACGGCGCGGCCACCGAGCCCGCGTGGAACCCGGTGAACGACGACGAGAACCGGAACTGGATCGCGTACACCGCCACCAGCACCGTCGACGGGCAGTCCGTGCCCCGGCTGCGGGTGACCGACGGGACCTACGACGAGCCGCTGCTCGGCGGCGCGCAGGCGAACTGGCGTGCCCACGGGGCAGCGTGGCTGCCCGACGGGGACGGGGTGCTGTTCCTGAGCCCCGAGATCACCTGTGAGTGCGAGGGCGATTGGGACCATGTGTTCCGGACGACCGCACACTCGGAGCAGGTCCCCAGGCTGGTGCTCAACGAGGAGCGCGAGGTGCTCTCGCCCACCTGGCTCGGACCGCTCGACGGGGGCGGGGTGGTGGTGGAGCGCACCTCGGCGGCCGGGCCGAACACGGTGACGCTGCAGGACGTGCGGTCGGACGGCGTCGACCCGCGCGACCTGGGGCTGACGATCCTCAACGAGGACCCGGCGGCCGACACCAACACCGATCCCGCCAAGGACCCGCTGTTCCGGCCCGCGCCCGGGTACGACCCGTGGACCGAGCGGCAGAACTACACCCCCGACGGCCGCCGGATCGTGGTGACCCGCTTCGAGGACACCCCCGACGGCCGGATCGAGCGGATCTGGATGGCCGACGCCGACGGTGCCAACGCGGCACCCCTGCCGCTCGCGGGACGCGGCCCGAACGACTGGGACACCGACCCGACGTTCTCCCCGGACGGCAAGTACCTGGCCTTCGTGCGGACGTCGCCGGGTGGTGTCGGAGAGGCCGCCGGACCCAGCCGGATCCTCATCGCGGAGGTGGCCACCGGCGCCATCACCGGTCAGATCACCCCGCCCGCCGGGCAGCTCCAGGGGCAGGACGCCCAGCCCACCTGGTCCTCCGACGGCACCACCCTGGCCTTCACCCGCAACCACGTCATCGACGGGGGCGGCGGCAACAAGCACATCTGGACCGTGCCCGTGAACGACCTGAGCGCGCAGCGCGACCTGAGCGCCACCGTCTGCCCGGGCGACTGCGAAGTCATCGACGACAGCCCGGCGTTCTCCCCGGACGGGCTCAGCATCGCCTTCAACCGCAAGAACGGCGGCGGCCGGGTCGACGAGCAGAACGGCATCCTGCTGACGTCCGTGTCCGGCGACGACTGCCGGGTACTGCTGCCCGCCGCCGCACGCGACCTTCCCGGCGCCTGCGGCCGGGAGCTGCCGGACACCTCCGCCACCGGCCCGTACCAGCCGCGGGACGCGGCCTGGACAGCCGACGGCACCGGGCTGGTGTTCAGCTCCCGCGCCGGGCTGCCGGGCAACAGCCCTGAGAAGCTGTCCCTGTTGGACATCGCGTCCGGCGAGCTGACGCCGCTCACCGCCGGTCTTCCGGGGCGGCAGAAGGAGCCGAGCGTCCAGCAGTCCGTGGATCTCGCGGTGCGGGCGCCCGGCACCACGCCGGACGTCGTCGTCGGCCGGTCCACCACGGTCCGCGTCGACGTCGTGAACAACGGCCCCGCCGCCTCCCCCGGCACCCGGCTCACCATCGCCCCGCCGCCCGGCGTCCGCGTCACCCGGCTGACCCGGCCCGGCGGCACCTGCGACGCCGCCTCCCTCCAGTGCGACGTCGGCGTGGTGCCGCCCGGCACCACCGTTGCGGTGAACGTCACCCTCACCGGCGTCACGCCCGGCGACGCGCCGGTCGACTGGTCGGTCACCGGTACGGTCCTGGACCCGCGGCCGAGCGACAACGCGGGGCGGACCGTGGTGCCGGTGCGCGAGACGCCACCGCCGACGCCGCCGACGCCGCCGACGCCCCCGACGCCGCCGACGAGCCCGGGCCCGACGCCGCCCACTTCCGTGCCGCCCACGCCTGCGCCGCCCACTTCCGCGCCGCCCACCATCGTGCCGCCGACGACCGTGCCGCCCGTCGTGCCGCCGGAGCCGGACGCGCCCGAGGCCGGGCCCGGCGTGCGTGTCACCGCCCAGCCCAACCCCGGCTACGTCGGCGGGCGCGTCGTGGTGACGTACACCGTGCGCAACGGCCGCAACGCGCTGGCGACCGGGCTGCGGCTGCGCATCGGCCTGCCCCGGGGCATCCCCGACAGCGGGCCGCCGGCGGGCTGCGACCGCTCCTGGCGGTGCGCGCTGCCGGACCTGGAACCGGGTGCGAGCACCGTCGTACGGGTCGTCCTCAGCCCCGACAAGGCGATGACCGGCCGCGTCACCGGCGACCTCACCACCACCGGCACGGACGCCGACCGGGGCGACAACAGCGCCCGGCAGCGGATCCGCGTCCTCCAGCCGCGGATCGAGGCGGTGCCGCCGATCGGCAAGCCCGGCTTCGTCACCTCGGTGCGCGGCAAGGACTTCCCGCCGGGCGTGCCGGTGCGGTTCAGCTGGAGGCCGGGGATCACCGCGGCGGCGGCGCCGACCGTGCCGAAGCCGGACGGCACGTTCATCGGCCAGCTGCTCATCCTCGCCAAGGACCAGACCGGACCGCGTGTCATCACCGCCAGGGGGCCCGGGTTCTCGCCGGTGCAGACCGACTTCCTGGTGGTCAGCGGCACCATCCAGCCGCCCGACCAGGTGGTGCGCCGGTGATCCACGAGGTCGACGAGGGGCTGCGCAGGCTGCTCGGTGAGTCGGGCCTGGAGGCGTCGGGCGTCGAGGTCGTCTTCGACGCCCCCACCCGGGACTGGGCGGCGCGCCGCAGCGGACCGACGGTCTGCGTCTTCCTGTACGACATCCGCGAGGACGCCACTCGGCGCGGCAGCGGCGCCGGGGAGGTGTACGACGAGGACGGCCACCTCGTGGCGCGGCGCAGCCCACCGCGCTGGTTCGAGCTGACGTACCTGGTCACGGCGTGGGCGAACCGCCCCCAGGACGAACACCGGCTGCTCTCGCAGGTCCTGGCCCGTCTGGTGGCCCACGACACGCTGCCCGCACGGCTGCTCACCGGCACGCTCGCCGAACTCGGCCTGACCGTGGGGCTGGACACCGCCGGCGCCGGGCTCGACGCACCGGCCGCCTCCGACGTGTGGTCGGCGCTCGGCGGGGAGCTGAAGGCGTCGCTCGGGGTGCGGGTACGGGCGCCGCTCGCCGGGGTGACCACGGCCGCCGCACCGCCGGTCACGGAGGGTCTCGTGGTGCGCTCGGCCGCCCGGGACGAGGGCGGGGAGACGAGGCCGGGGCGCCGCTTGCGCTACACGGAGGTGAGCGACCCGGGCCCGGAGGGCTTCGCCGGCGAGCGCGAACGGCCGCCCGCCGCAGCCCGTCGCCGCCGCCGGGGGGAGCGGCAGCCGTGACGCACAGTGCGGAGTCTGTTGTCAGCGGGGGGTCGGGAGTTTCCGGTGGGTCGGAGGTCTCCGGTGGGCCGAACGTCACCGGCGGGCCAGGAGTCTCCGGCGGGCCAGGAGTCTCCGGTCGTGCTGGAATCGCCGATCGGCCGGAGGTCTCCGGTGGGCCGGAAGTCTCTGGTGGATCGGAATTCACCGGCGGGTCGGAAGGCACCGGTGGGCCAGGAGTCACCTGCGGGCCAGGAGTCACCGGCGACGTCGACCACGTATGGGCGCGGCTTCGGATCGTCGAGGAGCGTGTCCGGCATGCCGTCGCCGTTCGTCGTGCCGCCGATCCCGACCCCGACGACCCGTACCGGGGCCAGTACCTCACCCCCGAGGCGGCGGTGCGCATCCTGGACGAGCCGGGTGGGCTCGACGTACCCGGGCACGAACCCTGGCACCCGCCCGCCGGTTCCGTCCTCGACGGTCTCGCCCGGCGGTTCGGGCTGGCCCCGCTGGACCTGGACCTGCTCCTGGTCGCGGTGGCGCCCGATCTGGACGCGCGGTTCGAGCGGCTCTACGGCTATCTCAACGACGACCTGACGCGGCGTCGGCCCACGGTCGGGCTGGTGCTGGAGCTGTGCGGGGCCGGCGGCGCGGCGTCAGCGCGGTTCCGGCTCGCGCCCGGGGCGCCCCTGGTCGCGGGCGGTCTGGTGGAGGTCACCGAGCCCGAACGGCCGCCGCTGTCCCGTGTCCTGGTGGTACCCGACCGGGTCACCGCGCACCTCCTGGGCGGGGCCCGGCCCGACGCCCGGCTCGCCGGGGTGCTCGGCGAGGCCGGTGAGGACCCGACCGCCGAGGCGGCGGAGGTGCAGCGGGCGGCGATCGCGGCCGGGACCGGTGTCGGGCTCGTGCATTTGCGCGGGCGGGGCGGTGACGCCGAGGGGCTGGCCGTCGCCGCCCTGCGCGCGGCCGGGCTGCGTCCGCTGGTCCTGGACGCGGTGGCGCTCGCCCGGCGCTCCGGCGACGTACCGGAACTCGCCCGGGTGGCCGCGCTGGAAGCCCGCCTCACCGGTGCCGGGGTCGTCCTCGGCCCCTTGGAGGCGCTGCCCGCCGAACCCGCCGAACGGGCCCGCACGCTGGGGGCGTTGTGCGCGGCGCTGCGGGGGCTCCCGCTGCTCACGCACGGCACCGTCGGCTGGGACCCGGCGTGGGCAGCGGACAGCCCCGTCGTACTGACCGTGCCGGCGCCGTCCCCCGAGCGCCAGGCCGCGCGCTGGCGGTACGCCCTCGAACAGGCCGCCGATGCCCAGGGGGTGGGTGCGACCGGCGACGCCGACGCGCTCGCGCGGGCGGTCGCCGCCGGGCACCGCTTGGACTTGCGGGTCGCCGGTGCGGGCCACGGGTCCGGTGTGAGCGGTGACGCCGACGTGCTCTCGCGGGCGGTCGCCGCCGCGGATGCCCTGGACTTGCGGGTCGCCGGTGCGGGCCACCGGCCCGGCGCGACCGGTGGCGCCGACGTGCTCGCCGCCGGGCACCGCCTGGACTCGCGGGTCGCCGATGCCCAGGGGGTTGGTGTGACCGGCGACGCCGACGTGCTCGCCCGGGCGGTCGCCGCGCATCGCCTGGACTCCGGGCAGTTGCGCCGCGCCGCCGATGTGGCGCTGCGCACCGCCGCCCTCGCGGGTCGCCCGGTCGGCCCCGACGACCTGCGCACCGCCGTGCGGGCCCAGAACGGCGCCGGGCTCGACCGGCTCGCCCGTCGGGTGGAGCCGGGCGTCGGCTGGGACGACCTGGTGCTCCCGCCCGCCACCCACCGGCGGCTGCGCGAACTGGCGTTGCGGGCCCGGCACCGCGAGCAGGTGCTCGGGCAGTGGGGGATGCGGCCCGGCGGCGGCCGGGGCCGCGGGGTGATCGCGCTGTTCGCCGGGGAGTCGGGCACCGGCAAGACCATGTCCGCCGAGGTCGTCGCGGCGGACCTGGGCATGGACCTGTATGTGGTGGACTTGTCCACAGTTGTGGACAAGTACGTCGGCGAGACCGAGAAGAACCTGGAGCGGATCTTCACCGAGGCGTCCGCGGTCAACGCCGTGCTGCTCTTCGACGAGGCCGACGCGATCTTCGGCAAGCGCTCCGAGGTGAAGGACGCGCACGACCGGCACGCCAACATCGAGTCGGCGTATCTGCTGCAGCGCATGGAGTCGTTCGACGGCATCGCGGTGCTGACCACCAATCTGCGGGCCAACCTCGACGATGCGTTCACCCGCCGCCTGGACGTGGTGGCGGACTTCCCGGTGCCCGACGCCGGCCAGCGCCTCGCCCTGTGGGACCGCTGCCTGGGCGAACGGCTGCCCCGCGCCGACGACCTCGACCTCCGCTTCTGCGCGGATCGCTTCGAACTGGCGGGCGGCTCGATCCGGGCCTGCGCGGTGACCGCGGCCTACCTCGCGGCGGAGTCCGGCAGGCCGCTCACCATGCGGCAGGTGGTGACGGCGGTCGCCCAGGAGTACCGCAAGCTCGGACGGCTGGTCCTGGAGAGCGAGTTCGGCCCGTACACGGCGGAGGCCGGCAACGCCTGATCAGGAGCCGGTGGACATCCGGTCGTCCTCCCAGTCCGGATCGGATTCGCTGCTCTGCGAGCCGTACTGGATGCTGGCGAACGGCTGTCCGGGCGACGGCAACTGGGAGTCGTCGGACATCTCGACGTCGGACTCGCTGCTGGAACCGACGTCGCTGTCGGGCGCGGGAGCCGGGACGTCGTCCAGGGTGTAGGTCGCGGCGGCGCCGGTGCCGTTCCTGGTCACCCAGCCTGCGCTGATGTACGAGTCGATCAGCTTGTCCCGGCGGTCCTTGGGGAAGTTCGAGCGGGTCATGCCCTGCAGGTGGGTGCCGGCGGTACTGCTGCCGGGGTGCTGGCCCTGGGCGACCGCGGCCTCGTAGTCCTGGTAGGCGAGGAAGGTGGCCCGGTCCTGGGACAGCGCCGCCAGGGCGAAGTTCTGCATCTCGTCCTCGGTGAGCGTCGTGCGGCCGTTCAGCGCCTCCTTCGCCTCCATGTAGTACTGCGCCGCGTCGCTCGGGTCCCGGCCCGCCCTGATCAGGTCGTTGACGTCCGGTTCGTTCTCCCACCTGCTGTAGGAGGCGTTGTCGAGGTGGATGTCGATCCTGACCGGGACCATCACCCGCCGGTGATTGCCCTGCCCGGTCTGGTAGTTCACCTCGAAGCGAAGGTCACCCGAGCTCACCCCCACCAGCGCCTGCTCGATCCGGCGCCACATGCCGGTGCCCTGGTTCAGGGACCACTGGGGGACGATGTTCTGGGTGACATCGCTGCCGCCCACCTCCAGCCCCATGACGTGGCCGCGGTCGTAACCCGCCCCGCCGAACAGGTCCTTCCACACCTGCGCCTCGGTGGGCGCCCCACGCGCACCTTTCTTGTTCTTGTAGGCGGCGTGCAGCGTCTTGACCGCGATCGGGTTCGGCGCGCCCGGCCGGCCGGCGGTGCCCGTCGGGGTGATGGGGCCGGTCACCGTCCTGGGGCGCTGGATGGTGAGGTCCCGTGCGGGCTCGGCGTTTCTCTTGCTGGGGCTGTAGTGCGTCACGACCGCGTTCTCCAGCACGGTCGTGCTGGCCCGCTGCACCGTGTCCACCCCCGCCCCCACGTGGGCCTCCGCCGCCGGCAGCCGCTGCACGTCCGGCACCGGCCCGGACATGACCTTGTGCGCGTTGGCCTCGGCGGCCCGCTCGAAGCGGTCGCCCGGATCCGACAACGCGAACCCGTGCCCGGTGGCGCTGCCCGACACCGGACCGTTGCGCTGCTGGACGACATGGGTGAGTTCGTGCGCCAGGGTGTGCTTGTCGCCGCACCCGGCGCCGAGGACGACATGGCTGCCGGAGGTGTAGGCGCGGGCGCCGATGGCGCGGGCCGAGCGGGCGGCGGCGGCGCCGGTGTGCAGTCGTACGTCGGAGAAGTCGGTGCCGAACCGGGACTCCATCTCCTGGCGCACCGGCCCGGCCAGGGGTTTACCGGCGGCGCCCAGCACCTCGTGCACCCCGGGGTCCGGCTGCTCCGGGGCGGGTGCGGTGCGTGCGCGGCGGGCGATCATGGCGGTCACCGCGGCGTTGCCCGCACTGCGCTGCACCGCTCGGAGCACCTCGGCGGTGAGCGGGGGCGGCAGGGCGGCGCCGCCCCCTGACGTCTCCTGTCGGGCGGCGCCGCCCCCGGACGTCTCCCACCGGGCGGCGCTGCCCCCGGCCGTCTCTCGTCGGGCGGCGGCCTGGCGGCGCGCCGGCTGCCGTGGTTCGGTCCGCTCGGTGCGCGGCCTGGACGTCTGCACCTGCTGCCTCCTCGTCGGCGCACCCCTGCTACGACCCCCCAGTGGAAAGCGCGGGCGGACAGGGCGTCCAGGTCCGCGCGGGCAGTGTGAGGGCAAGGACACGCGACGTCCGGACGGTCAGCGCGGGGCGTCCGGAAAGGCAGCGGTCTTGCCCCCGCCCAGGTCCGCAGGTCCCTGTCGCCGTGCCGGGGCCCTCGCCGAGACTCGGCCTGGACACAGGTGACCGACCCGCAGGACGCGAAGGAGCGAGCATGCCGACGTACCTCACCCCGGGCGTGTACGTGGAGGAGGTGCAGTCCGGTGCCCGACCGATCGAGGGGGTCGGTACCGCCGTCGCCGCGTTCGTCGGGTTCGCCGAGCGCGGGCCGTTCCACACGCCGACGCTGGTCACCAGCTGGGACCAGTACACCCAGCTGTTCGGCGGCTTCACCGAGGGCACCTATCTGCCCCACGCGGTCTACGGCTACTTCGCCAACGGCGGCGGCGCCGCGTACATCGTCCGCATCGGCGGCTCGGCCGAGGACACCTCCGCCCCGGCGGCGGGCGGTGACCGGCGGGGCCGGGAGACCAAGGCGGCGGAACCGGTGGAGCTCGGCGGCTTCCTGGTCGCGGCCCGGCCGGGCGTCTCCGGAGTGTCGGTGGAGGTCGCCGACGCCGGTGGCGAGAACCCGCCCGAGGACCGCTTCAAGGTGCTGGTCCGCCAGGGCGAGCAGGTGGCGGAGACGTACGAGGTCTCCACCCGCAAGAACGTCAAGGGCTACCTGGTCAACCAGGCCCGCGCCTCCAAGCTGATCGAGGTCACCGAGCAGCAGGGCGCCGCCCAGAGCAGGCCCGCCAACCAGACCGTGACGCTGGCCGACGCCCCGGCCGCGCCCGCCACGCCCGGCTCCGGCTCCGGCGAGGTGGTCCGCCTCGACCCCGCCGAGTACGTCGGCGACGCCGCGGCCCGCACCGGCTTCGGCGGCCTGGAGACCATCGACGAGATCACCATGGTCGCGGTGCCGGACCTGATGAGCGCCTACCAGCGCGGCGACATCGACGCCGAGGGCCTACGCACCGTACAGCTCGCGGTGATCTCGCACTGCGAGCAGATGGGCGACCGGGTCGCCGTCCTGGACGCCCCGCCCGGGCTCACCGCCCAGCAGGTGCGCACCTGGCGCAACGACGAGGCGGGCTACGACTCCCGGTACGCCACCCTCTACTACCCGTGGGTGCGGGTCTTCGACCCGGCCGCCGGACGCAACACCACCGTCCCGCCGAGCGGTCACATCGCCGGTGTGTGGGCGCGCAGCGACGCCGAGCGCGGCGTGCACAAGGCGCCCGCCAACGAGGTGATCCGCGGCGCGGTCGACCTGGAGATCCGGCTCAGCAAGGGCGAGCAGGACCTGCTGAACCCGATCGGCGTGAACTGCGTACGGGCCTTCCCCGGCCGGGGCATCCGGGTGTGGGGCGCCCGCACCCTCTCCTCCGACCCCGCCTGGCGCTACCTCAACGTGCGCCGCCTGTTCAACTACCTGGAGGAGTCGATCCTCCTGGGCACCCAGTGGGTGGTCTTCGAGCCGAACGACGACCGGCTCTGGTCGAGCATCCGGCGCAACGTCACGGCGTTCCTCACCGAGGAGTGGCGGCGGGGCGCGCTGTTCGGCCGCACCGCCGAAGAGGCGTTCTACGTCAAGTGCGACCGCGACAACAACCCGCAGGAGTCCATCGACCAGGGCCGGGTCGTCTGCGAGATCGGCGTCTCGCCGGTCAAGCCCGCGGAGTTCGTGGTGTTCCGGCTGGCCCAGTTCTCCGACAGCACCAGCCTCGTCGACGAGTGACCTCATCGACGAGCGAGACGAGTGACCCGCGGGTCAGCAAGGAAAGGTGACGGACAGTCATGGCAACGGGCGATGCTCTTTCCACCCATGTCTTCGGCGTGCAGCTCGGTGGCTACCTGGTCGAGTCGATCCAGGAGATCAGCGGGTTCACCGTCGAGGAGGATGTCGTCGAGGTCAAGCAGGTCACTGCGGAGGGCAAGCAGATCATCCGCAAGCAGCCGGGCGCCCGGCAGGCCGGCGAGATCACGATCACCCGGGGACTCGACCAGAGCAGCGAGTTCACCAACTGGATCAAGGAGACCCTGAACAACGGCGCCGTGAACTCCGCGCGGCAGAACCTCACCATCGAGATCAAGGACACCGAGGGCACCACGGTCCGCCGCATCCAGCTGATGCAGGGCTGGGCCTCCAAGTGGGAGGGCCCGTCGCTGAAGGCGGGCGAGTCGTCCCCGGCCACCGAGTCCGTCACGATCGTGTTCGAGGAGATCGTCGTCGAATGAAGCGCCGTACGGTGACGGCGGGCAACCTGGACGAGATCCTCCAGATGACGGCGCCCGCCCCGGGCCCGGAGCAGGCGGCGGCACCTCCCGCCGCCGCGCAGGCGCCCCGGCAGGACCACGGGCTGCGCACCGAGTTCGAGTTCGAACTGCCGCGCGGATACGTCGACGAGGCGGGCACGGTGCACCGCCACGGCGCGATGCGCCTGGCCACGGCCCGGGACGAGCTGCGGCCGCAGATCGATCTGCGGGTCAAGGAGAACCCGGCGTACCTGAGCGTCGTACTGCTGAGCCAGGTGATCACCCGGATCGGCGACATCACCGATGTGCACGCCGGGATCGTGGAGCGGATGTACGCCACCGACGTCGCGTTCCTCCAGGACTTCTACCGCCGCGTCAACAGCGAGGGCCACACCCGGGCGGCGGTGACCTGCCCGCACTGCGAGGGCGGCTTCGAGGTCGACCTCTCGGGTGGGCGCCTGGGGGAATCGTGACGTACGCCCTTCCCCGGCTCCGGGAGGAGGTCGCGTACATCGCCTATCACTTCCACTGGCCACGCGAGGAGATCCTCGACCTGACCCACGGCGAACGGCGGCAGTGGGTGGCGGAGATCGCCCGTATCAACACCCGCATGAACGAAGGCGGTTGAGTACATGGCATGGCGGGACAGGTGGCGCCGCCGCCGGGCGGGATCCGCTGCCCCGGACGGTGACATCGCGGGTGTCTCCGGGCCGGCCGGTGCCGCGGGTCCTTCCGTGCCCGGCGACTGGGACGGCGGCTGGCGCCGTACGGCGGCGCCGGAACTCACCGTCTCCCGCGCCCCGCTCGGCGTGAGCGACGGTCTCGTCTTCCGCGCGGGCCTCGCCGCCTGGCAGAACCCGTCGTTCGACAGCGACCTCGGCCACGCCGTGCTGCCCACGGCCCCGGCCGGCCTGGTGCGCGGCGTTACGCGCCCGGCGGCTCCGCAGGCCGTCCGTGCGGGCACGGGTGGGGGGCCGTTGCTGCTTCGGGCGGTGCGGGCGGAGGGGGCGGAGGGCGATACGTCGGATGCTGGGAACCTCGGCAACGCGGGGCGGCCGTCGGTCGGCGGGGCGACGCCCGTTGTGCGTGGGGCGCGTGCGGGGGTGCGGTTGTCGGGGGCGGTGGCGGGGGGTTCGGGTTCGGGAGCGTCGGGCTCCGGGTCGGGCTCGTCCGGTGCGACGGCGGCTGGTTCGGGCTCGTCCCGATCGTTGGGCTCCGGTTCCGGTTCGTCCCGTACGACGTCCAGTTCGGCCCGTACGACGTCCGGCTCGGCGGACAGGTCCCAGCCCGTGGTCGCGCGTTCCGGCGACAACAGCGCTGCGGGGGAGGGCCGTTCGGCCGATGCTCCGCGCACGCACACGCGTGGCATCACGTCCGCGGATTCCCCCGCCGTCCTCTCCTCGTCGCTTCCCGCTGTCCAGCGGGCCGCGGAGCCGGGCACGGCCCCGGTCGTGACGCCCGCCGACATCGGCCGCCCGGCCGCCGCTCGGGAGATTCCGCTGGTACGACGAGTCGCGGTGGTCCCGGGTACAGCAGTCGACGGACCCCTGAACCGGCCCGCCCCGACGGCACGGCCCAGCGCGCCCGGGCCGGACTCCGGGAGCGCCTCACGGTCGCCGGGCGGTTCAGGTGGGCGTACGTCTTCCGGCCCGGCCGTCCAGCGCGCGGTGACGGGGACGACGGGGGCACGGTCGGAGGTGTCCATCGCCGCCGGCGCCGACGTGTCCCACCTGGCCGTCCAGCTCCGCCCGGTGGGGCCCCGCCTGACCGTCGCCCGGCGCCAGGCCGGACCCGTGCGCCGTGTCCCCGCCCTGCGGCCGGTCGCCACTCCGGCGCCGGGCCATGGCACCATCCCTGACGCACCCGGCTCCGCCACGACAACACCGGCCGGTACCGGGGCGCCCTCGACGGCCCCCGTACAGCGTGCCGCCACGCGCGCGGGCAGCCGTGCCCCTCTCGGCGCCCCGCTGACCGAACTCCCCTCCACGGCCACACCGTTGGCGGAGGGCACCCCTGCCCCGAGCCCGGCGTCCGATCCGGTGCTTCCCGTCGTCCAGCGGCAGACGGAAGGCGCGGGCACGTCCGACGGCGGCGGGCAGGGAACGGTTCAGGAAGGCCCTGCTCCGCGCCGGACGTCCGACTCGGGTCGGTCCGGTGCACGCGCGCGTGGCGGCCTGGGCGCGCCACTGCCCGCGCTGCCGCCGAGCGCCGACGTGCCCGGTTCGGCCGCGTCCGGCGCCCGCGCTTCGCGCCGCCCGGCGCCCGGCCCGGAAATTCAGCGCGCTCCGGCCCGCCAGAGCGACCAGGGGCCCGCGCCCTCGCCGGTTCGCGACCTGACGCCGACCGATTCCGCACTGCCCGCGCGCGAAGAGAGCGGAGCGAACGCGCCGCTGCTGGGGTCGGTCGACGTGCAGCGGCGCCTCGCGGACGACTCCTCCACGCAGGGCACCTCGGCGCCTGGTCCTACGGCCCACGGGGACGTGCCCGCCGCGCCGTTGCTGGGGTCGGTCGATGTTCAGCGGCGCCTCGCGGACGGCTCCTCCGCCCAGGGCATCTCGGCGCCTGGTCCCACGGAGCAGGGAGACGTGCCCGCCGCGCCGTTGCTGGGGTCGGTCGATGTTCAGCGGCGTCTCGCGGACGGCTCCTCCGCCCAGGGCACCTCGACACCCGGTCCCACGGACCACGGGAACGTGTCCGCTGCGCCGCTGGTGACGCCGCCGTCCCCGGCCGCCGCGCCGGAAGGTGCCGTGGGCGTGGCAGTTCCGGTGGACAACGCGCCACACCTCGGCACCCAACGCCCCCAAGTCCCCGGCGCCCCGGGCCCGGTCGTCGTGGCCCGCGCCCTGGCCGAAGGCGCTCCGGACGCGCGGACCTCTGCCACCGACCAGCCCGCCCCGGCGGCAGCCCACCCCCACGGCACCGAAGGCGCGGCCCGGACCCCCGACCCGCGCCCTCTCACCGTGACCGGCTCCGCGGCGCACTCCACCCCGGCGGCACCCCGCCCCCACGGCACCGGAGGCGGGGCCTCCGACCCGCGGCCCCTCACCGTGACCGGCTCCGCCGCACACTCCACCCCGGCGGCACCCCTCACCCTCCAGCTGCTCTCCGCGCGCCCGCTCACCCTGAACACCCGGACCCCGGAAGGCGTGGCACAGCCCCCCGCCGCCCGCTCCGGCCCCCGACCGGTGGTGGCCATGCGCTGGCCGGGCGACCCGGCCGCCCCCCAGGGCCAGGGCGACACCGGGACACCCGCACGCCCGGCTCCGGGTACGTCCGCTGCTGCACCCGCGACGCCTCACATGCAGCGAGCCGCGACCCTGAACCCCGGACCCGCGACCCCGAACCCCGGACCCGCGACCCCGGCGACACCGCCCGTCCAGCGGGCCGCAACCGCGCACCCGGGCCCGGCGAACTCGGGCGCACGAACCGCCAGTTCCACCGTCGCCGTCCAGCGCGTCCCGGTCGTCCGCCCTGCGCCACCCCACCGCGAGACCCACGGAGCGCCGGCCCCAGCCGCCGCCGCGCCGGCTCGGGCCCTGCCCGTGACCGCCCCGCGGACGCCGCCGCTCACGGATCGCCCCTCGGCCCCGTCGGCCTCGGCACCGACGGCGAACGTACCCGTGGTCCGCCCCCGGACCGCAGCGCCCGGCGGCGCGGCAACCCCCGTCCAGCGCGCGCCCTACAGCGCGGACGACTCCGTACTCCCGGGGAACATGGACAAGGCGCTCCCGACGCGCGGTCGGCAGCGGTCGGCCTCCGCGGCCGGCGACCTCGCCGTACCCCATGCCGAACCGGCCAAGTCGGCGCCGGCGCCCAGCCGGTCGCGGTCGGCCTCCGCCAAGCGCACGGCCCACCGCACGGCCCACCGCGCCGAGACACCCGGCGCGCTCCAGGACCCCGCCATCGACCTGGACGACCTGGCGCGCCGCCTGCTCGACCCGATGGCCCGGCTGCTGCGCACCGAGCTGCGGCGGGGCCGGGAACGTACAGGCCGCCCCTACGACGGACGCCGCTGAGGACCCGGCACGGAACGGATGACGGACGAATGACGGACAACATCTTCGCGACCAGCGTGTTCTTCCGGCTCGCGATCGGCGGCAACGACCTGGGCGCCTTCCACACCTGCTCCGGCATGGGCGCCGAGGTCGAGATCGAGACCTACGCCGAGGGCGGCAACAACGGCTTCACCTGGAATCTGCCCGGGCGTGTGACCTGGTCGAACATCACGCTCACCCGGCCGGTCACCGCCGACACGGCGAAGATCGGCCGCTGGCTCGACGAGACGCTGAAGCGGGTGGAGCCCAAGGACGGCGAGATCGTGGCGCTGAAACCGGACCTGACCCGGATCATCAGCTGGCAGGTGTTCGGGATCGTGCCGGTGCGCTGGCAGGGCCCGTCCTTCGACCCCAGCAGCTCCCAGGCCGCCGTGGAGACCCTGGAGATCGCCCACGAGGGGCTGCGTCCTTCCTGACCCACTCTCATGAACCCCGCGCACGTGATCGTCCCGGAAAGGAAGTCCCGGCATGTCCCCAGCGTCCCGCACCAGTCGGGCCAGGGCCCAGCTGACCCTGAAGGAGCCCCCCGCCTCGGTCGGCGCGAAGCCCGGCGGGACGCTCGCGCGGATCAACCTCCAGTTCAACCCCTCCACCCTGGAGCTGCGCAAGACCACCGAGTGGCGGCGCTCCCCGTCCCGGATGGCGGAGGAGTCGGCGCTGCCCGAGTTCGTCGGCAGCGGCCCGCGCGAGCTGAGCCTGGAGGTGTTCCTGGACGCCACCGCCAAGCACGACAACTCCGTGGAGCAGGCGGTGGAGAAGCTGATGAAGGCCTGCGTGCCGACCAAGGCCAGCCTGGGCCGCAAGAAACCGGCCAGCCCGTGGGTGCGGTTCGAGTGGGGCACCGCGCGGACGACGTCGTTCGACGGGGTGCTCTCCAGCCTGTCCGTGACGTACACGCTGTTCGACGTGGACGGCAAGCCGCTCCGGGCCACCTGCCAACTGTCCATCGAGGAGGCAAGCGTCGGCCCGGCGGGCCAGAACCCGACGTCCGGCGCCCGCACCGCCCGCAGTACGCACCTCGTCGTCGCGGGCGACAGCCTGGCCCTGCTGGCCTGGCAGGAATACGGCGACGCGACGGCCTGGCGGGTCATCGCGGAGGCGAACGACATCGACGACCCGATGACGCTCGTACCCGGCACCGAACTCGTGGTGCCGGCACTGAGCGACGCGGGCGCTGAGGAGGAGCAGTGACAGCGGGGGCACGGGACGGCCGGTCGTTCGCGGCGGACCCCATCGTGGAGGCGCCCGGCGAACTTCCACCGGCCTGGGCCGCCCAGCTGGTGAGCTGTGTGGTCGACGAGAACGTGGGCCTGCCGGACGCGGCGGTGCTCACCTTCCGCGACCCCGACCACGAGTTCCTGAGGAAGACCGGCATCACCATCGGCACCCCGCTGAAGGTCTCGGTGGTGACCGTGACCGGGCAGGCCCGCGAGCGGCTGTTCAACGGCGAGGTGACCGCCCTGGAGGTGGACCGGGACCGCACGGGCTCGTTCACGGTGGTGCGCGCCTACTCCAAGGCCCACCGTCTGCAGCGGGGCCGGAAGGTGGTGGCGTACCGGAACATGACGGCGTCGGCCATTGTCCGCAAGGTGGCCGCCGGGGCGGGGCTGGCCTGCGGGACCGTGCAGGCCGCGCCGGTCACCTACCAGCAGTTGTCGCAGGCGAACGTGTCCGACTGGGAGTTCCTGCAGTTCCTGGCGGCCGAGAGCGGCGCGCAGGTGCGCGTCGACGACAAGGGGCTGCTGCAGTTCACCAAGCCGCAGAAGGCGTCCGGCGCACCCGCGCCGTCGACCTCGGCCACCCGGAACCCGATGGTGCTGGAGTACGGGCGCAACCTGCTGGCGCTACGGGCCTCCCTGTCGGCCGCGGACGGTGCGCAGCAGGTCGAGGTGCGCGGCTGGGACGTCACCACGAAGCGGCCGCTGGTGGCCAGGATGCCGTCGGTGAACAGCGACACGGTGGTGCCGGGTCTGAGCCCGGCGCTGGCCGCCCGGTTCGGCACGTCCTCGAAGCTGACCGTCACCGACACCCCGTACCGCACCCAGGCCGAGACGAAGGCGGTCGCGGACGCGGTGGCCGATCAGGTCGGCGCGGGCTTCGGGGAGCTGGAGGCGGTGGCCGAGGGCAACCCGCTGCTGCGGGCGGGCAAGCCCGTGGCGCTCGGCAACGTCGGGCAGGCGTTCTCGGGCCGCTATACGGCGACGGCGGTGCAGCACGTCCTCGAACCGCACGGCGGATACCGCACGACGGTGTGGGTCAGCGCCAGCCCCGACCGCTCCCTGACCGGCCTGGTGACCGGCGCCAACGCACCCGCCCGTGGCCCGCGCATGCCGGGCCTGGCGATCGGCGTGGTGACGGACGTACGCGAGCCCGGCGGCGCCGAGAACGGCGCGGTGAAGCTGACGTTCCCCTGGCTGGACGACACGTACACCACCGACTGGGTACGCACCGTGCAGTGGGGCGGCAAGGGCGGCGGGGGAGTGGTGAGTCCGGAGGTCAACGACGAGGTCCTGGTCGGCTTCGAACAGGGCTTGCTGGACAGCCCGTACGTCATCGGCGGCCTCTACAACGGCGTCGACAAGCCGTCGCCGCACGACGTCCCGCTGATCGACAAGACCACCGGCAAGGTCAACCGCCGCTCCTTCGTGTCGCGTTCGGGGCACCGGATGGAGCTGCTGGACGCGAGGGCTCCGGGCCTGTCGGGGGTCCGGCTCGTGAGCGCCGACGAGCGTCTCGAAGTACGTCTCGACCAGCGGCGGGGCCGGATCGAGCTGACGGTGTACGCCAGGAAGGGCAGCAGCCCGCTCAGCTCCGTCGTGCTCGACAAGAAGGGCATCACCCTGGACGCGGGGCGCGGTGACGTGAGCGTGTCCGGCCGGAACGTGGACATCCAGGGCAGGGTCGGGGTGACGATCGGCGGCCGTGACGTGAACATCAGCGGCAGTTCGGGCGTCACCGTCGACGGCGGTCTGCTCGGCGTCCTCAAGGCCAAGCTCATCAAGATCAACTGATCCTCAGTCCCTCACCTGCCGCAAGGAGCGCCGTATGCCAGCCGCAGCCCGTACCGGTGACCCCACCAACCACGGCGGTGTGATCGCCATGCCGCCGCCCGGCCCCGCCGCTCAGGCGGTGGCGCGCGTGCTGATCGGCGGCCGCCCCGCCGCCGTCGCCACCACCGTGGTCAGCGGCGTGGGCAGCGTGATCACCTGCCCGATCCCACAGCACGCGGCCCTCGGACCGACCAACGTGATCAAGCCCGACCCGACCGCGCTCGCCAAGGGCCAGGTCCTCATCGGCGGCTTGCCGGCCGCACGGGCACGCGACCGGACGACATGCGGCGCGATGATCGTGAACGGCGCCCCGAACGTGCTGATCGGGGGTGTGTGATGAGGCAGCACCCCGATCCTGCGCGGCACCGTGATCGTCCTGACCGGGGGTGTGTGATGAGCGGGCGGTTCGTTCGGCGCGGCTCTCTGCTCCGGTTGCGGGGCGGGCGTGCCGCGTGCGGGACCGTGATTCTGATCGGCGACCCGGACGTGCTGATCGGGGGTGTGTGATGAGTGCGTGGTTCGTTCGGCGCGGCTCTCTGCTCCGGTTGCGGGGCGGGCGTCCGGCGTGCGGGGCCGTGGTCCTGATCGGTGACCCGGACGTGCTGATCGGGGGTGTGTGATGAGCGAGCGGTTCATCGGCCGTGGCTGGGCGTTCCCGCTGCGGGTCGGGCCGACCGGTGGGGTCGCCATGGTCGAGCGGGAGCGGGAGATCGAGGAGGCGATCCGCCTGGTCCTCGGCACCGCGCCCGGTGAGCGCCCCATGCGCCCCGAGTTCGGCTGCGGCATCCACGACTACGTCTTCGCCCCCGGCGACGGCGCCACCGCCGGACGTATCGCACAGCAGGTGCGCGAGGCACTGGAGCGGTGGGAGCCGCGGATCGCGGTGGACGACGTGGTCGTCGCCTTCGACGCCGTCGAGGACGGCACCCTCTACATCGACGTGCACTACACGCTGCGTTCCACCAACGACCGGCGCAACCTGGTCTTTCCCTTCTACACGATCCCCTCCGAGGAGGGGGCCGAGGAACTGGTCGCGGACTGATGGCCCTGCCCTCCCCCAACCTGGACGACCGACGGTTCCAGCAACTCGTCGACGAGGCGAAGCGGTACGTGCAGCAGCGCACCCCGGAGTGGACCGACCACAACGTCTCCGACCCGGGCGTCACCCTGATCGAGACGTTCGCCTACATGGTGGACCAGCTGCTGTACCGGCTGAACCGGGTCCCGGACAAGAACTACACCGCGTTCCTGGACCTGCTGGGCATCCGCCTGTTCCCGCCCGCCGCGGCCTCCGCCGACGTCGACTTCTGGCTGTCGGCGCCGCAGCCCGACACGGTCGCGTTGCCCGCGGGCACCGAGGTGACCACCGCGGGCGGCGAGAGCGACGAGCCCGTGGTGTTCGCCACCACGGACGAACTGCGCATCGTACCCAGCGAGTTGACCCGCCTGGTGACCGCGCCCCGGACCGGTGAGCAGACTGACGTGACCGGCACGCTCGCCGAGGGCCACGACATCCGCTGCTTCCAGGCGGCTCCGGAGCCGGGCGACGCGCTGCTGTTCGGCCTGCCGACCGCGGTCCCGCGCTGCATCGTCGCGGTGCGCCTGGACAGCCGCGTGGAGGGCGTCGGCGTGGACCCGCGCCAGCCCCCGCTGGTGTGGGAGGCGTGGGACGGCGGCGGCTGGCGGGTGTGCGAGACCGGCACCGACACCACCGGCGGGCTGAACCGGCCCGGCGAGGTCATCGTGCACGTACCGGCCGGACACACGGCGTCGGTGATCGGCGGGACCCGGGCGGGCTGGCTGCGCTGCCGGGTCACCCAGGCGGAGCCCGGCCAGCCGTTCTACTCGGAGTCCCCGACGGTGCGCGAGGCGGCGGTGTTCACCGTCGGCGGCACCATGTCCGTCGAGCATGCCGAGACCGTGACCGACGTACCGCTCGGCACCTCGGAGGGGGTCGCCGGGCAGACGTTCCGGCTCGCCCGTCCGCCGGTCCTCCTCGACGGCGAGCCCCCGCTGGTGGAGGTGTCCTCGGCCGACGGCTGGCAACGCTGGGACGTGGTGGACCACTTCGGCCGCTCCGGCCCCGACGACCGGCACGTCCGCGTGGACGCCACGACCGGCGAGTTCGGCTTCCCCCCGGTGCTGCGCGAGCCGGACGGCACACTGCGGCAGTGCGGCGCCGTACCGCCCAAGGGCGCCCGGATACGGGTGGCCCGCTACCGCACCGGCGGCGGGCCGGCGGGCAACGTCGCCCGCGGCGCCATCTCCGTGCTGCTCAGCTCCGTTCCGTACGTCGCGCAGGTCACCAACCGGGAGGCGGCACGCGGCGGCGTCGCGGGCGAGACGGTGGAGAACGCCAAGCTGCGGGCGCCGGACGTGCTGCGCATGCAGGAGCGCGCGGTGACCGCCGAGGACTACGAGATCATCAGCCGCCAGGCCGCACCCTCGGTACGCCGGGTCCGCTGTCTGCCCGCCGCGGAAGGCGCGGGCGCGGTACGCGTCCTCGTCGTCCCGGACGCGGTGGCCGACGAGGGCGACGACCGGCTCCGCTTCGAGCAACTGATCCCCTCCGACCAGGTACTGCAGGCCATCACCGCGAGCCTCGACGAGCGACGCCTGATCGGCACCCGCCTCGTGGTGGAGCCGCCGGTCTACCAGGGCGTCACCGTGGTGGCCCGGCTCGCGGCGGCCCCGGGCGACACCGACCGCGTGCGCGACGCCGCGCTCGACGCGCTGTTCCGCCACCTCAACCCGCTGAGCGGCGGCCCGGACGGCACCGGCTGGCCCTTCGGCCGTCCGGTCCAGTACGGGGAGATCTTCGGCGTCCTGCAACGCGCCACCGGCAACGCCCTGGTGGAGGAGATCCGCCTGTTCCCCGCCGACCCGATCACCGGCCGCCGGGGAGCCCCGACGGACCGCATCGACCTGACCGCGGGCGCGCTGGTCTTCTCGCACCAGCACCAGGTGGTCGTGACGGCGGTCGAGCCGGGGGTGCGGGGATGAGCCGCGCCGCCGTAGAGCCGGAGGTACGGCGATGAGCCGCGCCGCCGTGGAGTTGGAGGTGCGGGGATGAGCCGTGCCGTCGTAGAGCCGGAGGTACGGCGATGAGCCGCGCCGCCGTACCCGGTCTGCCCAGCCGCCACCCGATCGGCGAGCAGCTCCCCGCCCTGTACGCCGACGACGACTTCGCGCAGCGCTTCACCGCCGGTCTCGACACCGTCCTCGCCCCGGTGTTCGCGACGCTCGACAACCTCACCGCCTACCTCGACCCCCGGGTGACGCCGACCGACTTCCTGGCCTGGCTGGCGTCCTGGGTAGGTGCCGCCGACGACCCGCAGTGGCCCGTGCAGCAGCGCCGCGAGGCGGTCGTCCGCGCGGTGGAGCTGCACCGGTGGCGCGGTACCAGGCGCGGCATGGTCGAGGCCCTGCGGCTCGCGCTCGGCGTGCACGCGGAGGTGACCGGGGACGGCGGCGCGGTGTGGTCGCGCACCGCCGGTGCCGACCTGCCGCCGGAGCCTGCCGCCGAAACGCTGGTCCGGGTGTGGCCGGGCAGCGAGCAGCGCGTGGACCCGGTGCGGGTCCGCGAGATCGTCCGGGCCATGTGCCCGGTGCACACCGTCTGTCGGGTGGAGGTCCTGCCCGGCCCGCCCGCCGACGAAGGGAGGTGACGCCATGCGCACGTGTCCCGCGTGCGGGGCGTCCAACGGCCCCGGGGACGACTTCTGCGGCAACTGCGGGGCGTATCTGGGGTGGTCCGATACGACACCGGCGGCGGGCGCATCGGCAGAGTCCGGGGAGCGCGCGGCCCCGGGTGCACCGGCAGAGTCCCGGGAGCGCGCGGCCCCGGGCACGCCGTCGGAGGCCGGGGAACCGTCGGCACGCAGCGCGCCCTTGGAGCCCGGGGAAGCGTCGGCCTTCAGTGCGCCGCCGTTCAGCGCGCCCTCGGAGCGCGAGGGGCCGTCAGCACGGAGCACACCGTCGCAGCCACCGGCGACACCGGACGCCACCCCGGCGGCCGCGCCTGCGGCGCCGGCGTCCGCCGCGACGCCCGGCCGCGCCTCGGCACTGCGCACCCGGCTGACGGGCCGCAGCCGCGGCCGCGGCGCGACGCGGCGCCCAGGCCAGGTGGAGACCACGAGCCCTGGGCCCCATCCCGGCACCGACGACGCCCGCACCGAGCCCGCCGCCCCCGCGCACGGTACGACCACCGGCGACGACGAAACCCCCGATGGGACTCCAGGGCCAGAACCCGCCGGACCCGCAACGGGAACACGACCACCGCAATCCCCGTCCGCCCCCACTCCCCGTGCGCCGACCGACCGCAACGCGCCCGCCGCCCCTACCCCCGTTGCGCCGACCGACCGCGACGCGCCCGCCGCCCGCATCCCCGATGCTTCGACTGACCCCGACGCGCCGGGCCCCCGGCCTCAGGCCGCCGCCACTCCCCGTGCGTCGATCGACCGCAATGCGCCCGCTCCTACCCCTAACCCACCGACCGACCGCAACGCGCCCGCCCCTACTCCCAATGCGCCGACCAACCGCAACGCACCCACCCCTACCTCTAACCCACCGACCGACCGCAACGCGCCCGGCCCCCGACCCCCCGCCGCCCCCACCCCCGACCCACCGACCAACCACAACGCCCCCGCCCCCCGGCTCCCGGCCACCACTCCCACCCCCACCCCCACCCCACCGACACCAGACCCCGTCCCCGTCCGCCCCGCCAAGCCGGTGGCCCCCCGCCCCGTCGTGCGGCCCGTGGCGGTGCCGGAGGACGACGTTGCGGGGGCGCCCTGCCCCGTCTGCGGTACGCCCAACCCACCGGGTCGCCGGTTCTGCCGGCGCTGCGCGGCCGAGCTGAGTCCCGCGGCGAAGCGGGAGCCGTTGCCGTGGTGGCGGACCGTGTGGCCGTTCCGGCGCCGGGTGCGGGCGAGTTCGGGCCGGGCGGTGCGACTGCTGGTGATCCTGGGCGTGGTGGTGGCGCTGTGCGCGGCCGGTCTCCTGCTGCTCCCGGCCGGACGCGCCCTGTTCGAGGACACCCGGGACAAACTGGGCAAGGCCAAGCCCGTGACCCCGGCGGACATCGAGGCGAGCGCCGAGGTCGCCCGGCACCCGGCGACGAACACGACGGACGGGCTGAGCAACCGCTACTGGGGCGCGCCCGCGCCGGGCGCCTCGGTGACGTACACCTTCCGCAAGCCGTTCCGGCTGGTCGACCTGATCATCACCAACGGCGCGTCCGCGAAGCCGGAGGACTACGCCCGTCAGGCACGCGCGCTCCAACTGGACATGGAGGTGACGACGCAGAACGGCGAGAAGCTCCACAAGGAACTCACCCTCAGCGACAAACCGGGCGCACAGACGATCCCCACCGGTATCAGCGACGTGCGGACGGTCCGCCTGGTCCTGCGCTCACCCGTCGGCCTGACCCCGGGCCGTCATCTGGCCCTGGCGGAGGTCGAGTTCTTCCAGCGAAGCTGACAGCCCTCACCCGGCGGGGGACGGGACGGTGGGCGCACCGGCGAGGACACCGCCGTCCACGATGAACTCGGTCCTCAGCGGTGCTCCGGGTTCTCGTAGTCGTGGCGGCAGCCGGCGTCCCAGGCGGTGCGCTGGTTGCCGTAGACGGGGATGCCTCCCGCGTCCTTGAGGAGGCGCGCCAGATGCAGCAGGTTCCAGGTCATGAACGTGGTGTTGCGGTTGGTGAAGTCGTTCTCCGGGCCGCCCGAGCCGGGATCGAGGTAGGAGGGACCGGGACCGGCTTCGCCGATCCAGCCGGCGTCGGCCTGCGGGGGGACGGTGTAACCGAGGTGCTGGAGGCTGTAGAGGACGTTCATGGCGCAGTGTTTGACGCCGTCCTCGTTCCCGGTGATCAGGCAGCCGCCGACCCGCCCGTAGTAGGCGTACTGCCCCGAGTCGTTGAGGAGGCTGGAGCAGGCGTAGAGGCGTTCGATCACCTGCTTGGTGACCGAGCTGTTGTCGCCGAGCCAGATCGGCCCCGCCAGCACCAGGATGTCCGCCGCCATGACCTTCTCGTACAGCGCGGGCCAGGCATCGCTCTGCCAGCCGTGTTCGGTCATGTCCGGCCACACTCCGGTGGCGATGTCGTGGTCGACGGCGCGCACGACGTCGACCTGGACGCCCTGAGCCGCCATGATGCGCACGCTGCGGTCGATGAGCCCCTGGGTGTTACTGCTCTCCGGTGACCGCTTGAGCGTGCAGTTGAAGACGAGGGCGCGCAGGTCGTCGTAGTGCGCGGGCGGTGCGTCGGCGATCGGTGAGAGGTCGGTCACGGGCTCTCCGGGGGTACGTGCCACCGCGCCTTCGCGGTGTCTCAACGCCTCCATCGTCGCTGGCGCGGCGGCCGTCCCGACGGCTGCGCCACCACCGGTCCCCGGTAACCACCCCGACAGCCGAACGGCCGCGACAGGCCGGAGCCTGCCGCGGACCTTGACCTGCTCCGCAGGCCTATTCGCCCTTCGGACCCTTCGGAGCCGCCTGCTGGATCACCTCGAAGGACCAGAGGGTCGAGCCCGAGGCCGCGGGCTTGGGGCGCTCCCCGCCCGCCCCTTCACCGGCGCCCTGGTGGGCCGCCTTCATCGGGCCCTCCATCCAGGCCTGGAAGGACTCCTCGTCCCGCCACCGGGTGTAGACCAGGTAGTTGTCGGTGCCGTCGACCGGGCGCAGGAGCTCGAACCACTCGAAGCCGTCGGAACTCTCCACGGCGTGCGCCCGGGAGGCGAACCGCTTCTCCAGAACCTCCCGCTGCTCGGCGGGCACGGTCAGCACATTGATCTTGACTACGCTCATGGCTCCATCCTGCCCGCTTTTCCGCGCGTACGACGTCCCGGACCGGCCCGCGCAGGGCGCCGGTGCCGTGCACCCGTAGGGATGCCGCAGCGGATGTGCCGGCAAGCCCGTAGGGGGCAACGGGGGATCTCCGTAAGGGGTCAATGGGGGACCCGTAAGGGGTCAGCCGGGGACCCCGTAAGGGATCAACAGGGGATCTCCGTAAGGGATGTCACAGCTCGGCCGCAAAGCCGGGTCCGGAACCCGGGGCCCGGCCCACCGCTCTCCGAGACCAGGTACGTTCGATGACGTGGCTGGATTCAGGATCGGACGCGGCGGCCGGAACGACCGCGCCCCGCACACGCGACCGCAACACCCCCCGCACGGACAGCAGGCGCCGCAGGGGCCGTCGTACGGCTACCCCCAGGCCCCGCAGCCGCACCCGTACCCCGGGCAGCAGAGCTATGGGAACGCGGGGAACGCCCCCTGGCCGCAGACGAACGGCGGTTACGGCGGTCCGGGCGGCGGCGAGCCCGAGTACTTCGGCGACGACGGCGCGTACCAGCAGGGCGGGCCGGACCCGTACGCCGCGAACAACCCGGGTCACACGCAGGCCTTCGCGGTCGGCGAGGACCCGTACAGCCAGGGCGGCACCTACCGCGCCGGCTCGGCCCCGGCCGCCCCGGTCGGCCCGCGGCTGCACTGGAAGGACCTGCTGAGGGGCATCGTCCTGGCCCCCCAGCAGACGTTCCTCCAGATGCGCGACTACACGATGTGGGGTCCCGCCCTCATCGTGACCTTCCTCTACGGCCTGCTCGCGGTCTTCGGCTTCGACGGCGCCCGCGAGGACGCGATCAACGCCACCCTCTCCAACGCCATCCCGATCGTCCTGACGACGGCCGTCGCGATGGTGCTCAGCGCGTTCATCCTGGGCGTGGTCACGCACACCCTGGCCCGCCAGCTGGGCGGCGACGGGGCGTGGCAGCCGACGGTCGGCCTCTCCATGCTGATCATGTCCATCACGGACGCTCCCCGTCTGCTGGTCGCGATGTTCATGGGCGGCGACGCCCCCTTCGTCCAGATCCTCGGCTGGGCCACGTGGGTCGCGGGCGGCGCCCTCCTGACCCTGATGGTGTCCAAGTCGCACGACCTGCCGTGGCCGAAGGCGCTGGGCGCGTCGGCGATCCAGCTGATAGCGCTGCTGTCGATCGTGAAGCTGGGCACGGTGTAGTCCGCGTCTCGCGTCTCCACGACTTCTTCTCTTCGCTCATGGAAAGGGCCCCGGCGATACCGCCGGGGCCCTTTCGCCGCTGTCCTGATACGTCCGTCCTGATACGCCTGTCCTTATACGTCGTACGTCTGTCCCGACGCCTCAGGCGTCGAGCACCTGCCCGGCACGCCGCACGACGGGCGGCTGAACGGACCACGGGAAGTTGATCCACTCGTCGGTGCGCTTCCAGACGTACTCGCACTGCACGAGGGAGTGGGACTTCTCATAGATCACGGCGGAGCGCACCTCGGCGACGGCGTCGAGGCAGAAGTCGCGGACGAGCTTGAGCGTCTTGCCGGTATCGGCGACATCGTCGGCGATGAGGATCTTCTTGTCGGAGAAGTCGACGACGTTGGGGACGGGAGCAAGCATGACGGGCATTTCGAGGGTGGTCCCCACGCCCGTATAAAACTCCACATTCACCAGATGAATGTTCTTGCAGTCGAGGGCGTAGGCGAGCCCACCGGCCACGAACACCCCGCCACGGGCGATGCTGAGCACTATGTCGGGCTCGTACCCGTCGTCGGCGACAGCCTGCGCGAGCTCGCGGACGGCGACGCCGAACTGCTCGTAGGTCAGGTTCTCTCGTAGGTCACTCATGTCGCTGATGTCACTCACGTCAGTCGAGGGGCCTCAGACCTGGGTCCGATGGAAGTTGACGAAGGACCGGGAGGCGGTGGGCCCGCGCTGCCCCTGGTACCGCGACCCGTACCGCTCACTCCCGTACGGGAACTCGGCGGGCGAGCTGAGCCGGAACATGCACAGCTGGCCGATCTTCATGCCGGGCCAGAGCTTGATGGGGAGCGTCGCGAGGTTGGACAGCTCCAGGGTCACGTGCCCGGAGAAGCCCGGGTCGATGAACCCGGCGGTGGAGTGGGTGACGAGCCCGAGCCGGCCGAGGGAGCTCTTGCCCTCCAGGCGGGAGGCGAGATCGTCGGGCAGCGTGATGACCTCGTACGTCGAGGCGAGCACGAACTCACCGGGGTGCAGGATGAACGGCTCGTCGCCCTCGGGCTCGACCAGCCGCGTCAGGTCGGCCTGCTCGATGGAGGGGTCGATGTGCGGGTACCGGTGGTTCTCGAACACCCGGAAATACCGATCCAGCCGCACGTCGATGCTCGACGGCTGCACCATGGATTCGTCGTAGGGATCGATCCGTACCCGCCCGGCGTCGATCTCGGCCCGGATGTCCTTGTCAGAGAGAAGCACGCCCCGAGGATACGCAAGACGCGCGGAGCCACCACAATCGCGACGACTCCACGCGCCCACGGCGAGACCAGTCTCTCCTCTGCTCTCTTCCTCTTTTTGCTACCGCTTCTGCAGACTCACCGGCACGACGCTGCGCAAGCGCGCGCATCGCGGACAGCGGAGAAGCCGACCAGGGCCGAGGCGCTCGGCCTGCTGCATCGGGAACGAAGCGGTGGTGAACACGTGCCCATCGGCACAACGGACGACGGTGCGCTCCATCAAGTCCTGAAGTCCCTTCCCCAAAGAGCCGCGTCTGGCTGATGCCCGGACGAGGAAGGCCACATTACGGGATGAATAGGACGCCCCTCCAGGCGGCACTCCGACCCCGCCCAGCCCCTCTCCCACCCCTTCACCGTACGCCCCAACTCCCGCTCCCCGCAGCCCGCATCCCACCCCCCGAACAACGGCAGGCCCCGCGGTGTGAGCACCGGGGGCCTGCGATGAGGTACAGTAAGCGAGCGTTCGGACACCGATCTAGGTCGGCGTCTTACGCGGGTGTAGTTTAATGGTAGAACATCAGCTTCCCAAGCTGAGAGCGCGAGTTCGATTCTCGTCACCCGCTCAGAGAGAAACCCCAGGTCAGCGGCCTGGGGTTTATTGGTTGTCTAGACCATTTTTAGGGCTCCGTGCCCTCCGCGTGCCCTAAGTCGCGCGAATGCGCACCAGGAGGAGCGCCGGAAGGTGCTTTCCGACGATGCGTCAGTCGATCGTCTCGAATGGTGAGACCCATATTCTGTGACCTGCACCACTAGCTGGTGGGGAGTCGGTGAAGTCGCATACACAAAGCGGTAGTTCAGGGTGGTGCGGAGATCCGCACTACCACGTGCGGGGGTGTGCCGGGAGCGGGGACCGGCGAGGGGCCCACCGTTGCGGTCATCGCACGGTCCGGTCGGCAGCCGAAGGCGAGATGCGCGCCGAGGCTGGAGTTGGTCATGCCCGGATCTCTGCTGTGCCTGAGCGGTTCGTGGTCTACCCCGCCGGCAGGTTGCGTGTCCTGGCGCGGCGGGTCGCGCCGGTCCGAGCGGCGGACGGGGGCGGGCCGGCCGCCTTGACCGTGCGCAGGATGGGAGCGGGCAGAGCCATCCCGACCTCCGTGGCAAACAACCGCGCCCGCGGCGTGTACAGCTTCTCCACGTAGACGACCTCCGGGCCGCGCAGGACGCACAGATGGATGGTCAGCACGCGGCCGATACGGAACACGTCCAGCAGATCGAACGCCTTCTGCATGACCGACGACGGACCGGCCGTCTCCCGCACTGCGACTCCATCGCCCATGTGCAGTCCTTTCAGGAACACCTTGGGAATGACCGCTCTCGGGTCTGTCTCGCAGATCGGTGCGGGGGCGCGGCTCGCGGTGATCTGCGGGACAGACCCGGGGGTGGTCAGGCCCTGATCAGCTTGGCGATCCGCAGCCCGTGCTCGGCGGCCTGCTCGTGCCCCGTCTTCATCGACTCTTCGGCCAGCCCTCGCAGGTGCACCATCTCCGGGTTCCAGAACGCGTGGGTCAGCTCCGCCTCGGCGATCTGCAGGTCGAGGCCGAAGACGTCGGCCAGGATCCTGCGCAGGTAGGGCGTGGCGTAGTCCCAGCCCTCCTTGGGGGAGCCGGGCCCGTAGCCGCCGCCCCGGCTCAGCGTCAGGAGCGCCGGCTTGCCCTGGAGCGGCCGGTCACCGTGTATCCCCACCTGGGGGTGCTTCAGGATCAGGTCGATCCAGGTCTTCACCTGTTCCGGGACATTCCAGTTGTACATCGGCACGGCGAACAGGAACGCGTCGGCCTCAAGCAGTTCCACGCCGAGACGGTCGAGGAGCTCGTGCGCCTCGCGCGGGGCCGGTGCGGCCGGGTTGACGACTTCATGGGCGAGCGCCGTCCACGCGTCCCCGGGCAGCGGCTGGACCCCGAGGTCGCGCCGGATCACGACGCCGCCCGGGTGCTGGGCGAGCCACGCCTGCTCGGCGGTGTCGGCGAGGGCGCGGCTCACCGATCCTTCGGTACGGATGCTCGCGTCGAGACGGAACAGCTTCATGGTGCCGGTACCTCCGAGTAGTCCTGCTGTGGTGCAGATAGTATGCATGGCAGAACATCTGCTCGCAAGAAAGATGCTCTGGATAACATTGCGCCCCGACACCGGCACCGAACACGCCCCGAGATGCTATGCCGGGAAGATGTTCTGCAATCCAGACTATCTGCCTTGATGTAGAAAAGTGCTATGGTGACGGGATGCCCTCCGAACCCCGCGACCGAGCGAACAGCAGCGCCAAGTGCCTCGCCCTGGACAACGACCTGGTCTGGGCCATTCGCATGATCTCGGGGGCGCTTCGGCGCGCCGCGGCCGACGCCTCGGAGACCCTGCCCGGAGGATCACGCGCCTACCTGGTGCTCGTGGCATTGGCCGAGGCCGGGGACAAACCCCCCACGCAACTCGAACTGGCCGGCCAGGTCGGTCTCGACCGGACGGTGATGACCTACCTTCTCGACGACCTGGAGGGGCAGGGTCTGCTGTCGCGACGCCCGAACCCGCAGGACCGGCGGGCCCGCCACGTGATCCTGTCGGACGAAGGCCGATCGCAACTGCTGCGCATGCGAACTGATGTCGCGGCCGCCGAAGAACGGCTGCTCGCGGAGTTGAACGACGAACAGCGGGCCCAGTTCCGAGACCTCCTGACCCGGGTCGCGCTCACCGCTCAGCGGGGCACTCTCAAAGACTGAGATATCGTAGACGGCGGCACTCATCCTTGAGACAGGCGGCGGAATTCGGTGGGCGTCCCGCACTGTGGTGGCACTCTGCCTGCGCTGGCCGACCGTATTGACGCCTTCATGCGACTGTTCTTGTCCGGCCAAGGTTCCGGGGCTCCTGACGCCGTGGCCCAGCTTCGACGTCTGTACTACGACACGGCTGGTACTCCCTTCCCTCGCCAGCTCCCCGCTCTGCTGGGTCTGGCCGACCCTTCACGGCTGCTCCTCGGCAGTGACTACTGCTGGACTCCTGCCGCAGCCGTCGAGGCACATGCCGCGTCCTTCGATGCCGCCGGCCCGATCGACGGCACCACGTGGCGAGGCTTGACCGCCACCAACGCTCACCGGCTGATTCCCCGTCTCATTCGCTGATCGAGGTCACGTCGTGGATCGACACCTGGAGCGACAACCCGCGGCCCGGCCCTTCACCAGGACCAGGACCAGGACCCCCGACGAAATCCTCGACTCCGTCGCCCATCACCTCAGCAAGGTCACACCCCGTCCGGCCTCCCGCGCCGGCCAGATCCAACGCGATGTCGGTGATCATGTCCTCCTGGCCGCCGACCATGCGCCGCCTGCCGGCCTCGACGAGGATGCTGCGGGTGTCCAGGCCGTAGCGCGCGGCGGCGGTCTCGGCGTGGCGCAGGAAGCTGGAGTACACGCCTGCGTAGCCGAGGCTGAGCGTCTCGCGGTCCACCCGTACCTCGCGGTCCTGCAGCGGACGTACGAGATCGTCGGCGGCGTACATCAGCGGGAACAGGTCGCAGGCGTGCTCCCGGCCCATCAGGTCGGCCACCGCGACGAAAGCCTCCAGGGGACAGTTGCCCGCGCCTGCCCCCTGACCGGCGAACACGCTGTCCGCCGACGTCGTACGGGCCGCCTGTGTCGGAGGGGCGGAGATCACGGGCTGACGGCCGCCGTCGGAACGTACATCGACGGATGTACGTCGCTCAGCCCGCGGATGCAGACGCGGCCCCCCGTAACGTCGCTCCTCGGTCCGTCGATCCGGGCGGGATGCGGGGTCATGGCGGGCGCTCGCCGCCACCCATTGTCTTCTTCTGTCTTTTTCGCGGTCCTGGAAGAGGGCCGCTGGCCTCTGGGCCCGGCACGACTGTTGCATAAGAACGCCCCACATGCGTGAGCGATGCATGAGCGGACGGTGTGGGACGAGCCGTCACACGCTGGTTCGCCCTCCTGTGCCGTGTGGCGCTGATCAGGCAGAACAGCACTACACGGCAGAGCCCGTCACCCCCCGGCAAGGATTCGATCCCACTCCACCAGCGGTGGCGCGGGCGATGCGGCCGCAGCCCGCTGGTCGAACCGAGCCTCTTCCGCGGGATCGGCTTTCCCGCCGCACTGACGGCATCCGTGCTCTTCTTCGCCGCGGTCAACTCTGATGCCGGTGATCGCGGTGCAACTGCAAGTGGGGCTGCACAGCGACGCGCTGACAGCGGGCCTCACCCTGCTGCCGTGGTCGGTCGCGATGGCCCTGTCGTCCTGGGCCGCCGGCGCCTGGCTCGTACCGCGGTACGGCGCCCGCGTCATGTCCGCCGGCCTGCTGGCCCTGCTCGCCGGCACCGCGGCCGCGGCGATGGTGTACGCCACCGGCCGACCCGGCGCCTACCCGTGGCCGCTGCTCCCGGCGCTGGCGGTGGCCGGCCTCGGACAGGGCCTGTACGCCGTACCGTTCTTCACCACCGCCCTGCCACGTCCGCCCGCACGAGACCGGCTCGGCGGCCGGACTGCTCAACGCCGTCCAGCAACTCGGCGGCACCCTCGGCGTCGCCCTGCTCGGCAGCGTCTTCTTTCGCACCACTGCGTCCGGCGCGCACGCGCACGGGAGCGCCGCGCTGACCGGCGCACGGAACGCCTTCTGCGTCGCGGCGGGGCTGGTCCTCGCCACGGCTGCCGCCACCGCCTTCATCGCCCCGCGACAGCAGCGGAGTTCTGCATCCGCCGGTCCCACCTCAGATCACGCGTCGGCAATCCGGCACAGCTCTCAGCGGTGAGCGGCCACGCGGCCCGCGAGGTGCTCACGGCACGCCGCTCCGCCCGGGACGACTGATGTCCACCAACGCGGTGCCGACGATGAAGCACGTGGCCCCGGCCGGAAGTCCGCCGAGGCCACGTCGACTGCCGTCGGTTACCCCTCGCGGGCCTCCTGGCGCCCGCCGCCCGCTTCGCGCAGCTGCTGCCGTACCTCGGCATCAATGCCCTGGGCGAGCTTGCGCTGATGCTTCGCCGTCGAATGCTGGTAGATCAGCTGGGCCCGCTCCGAGGACTGGCCGGCGCGGACCATGAGGTCCTTCAGCTTGGCGCCGGTGTCGGCGGCCAAGGTATTGCCGGTGTGCCGGAGGTCGTAGGAGCGGAAGTTGTCCGGCATCCCGACCTTGGTCCTCGCCTTGCGCCACTTCCGTCCGAAGGTCGAGCGGCGGAAGGGCGCTCCCTTCTCGCCCACGAACAGGAGGCCGTCCGGCTCCTTCTCGGCGAACCACTGCAGGTGGCGACGCAGCTCGGGCTTCAGGAAGTCCGGCAGGTAGACAGTGCGCTTGCCTGCCCGTGTCTTGGGATCGCCGGTGACGCGCCTTCCGTTGGTCAGCTCCGGGGAAGCCTGGGTGACACGCAGGGAGCATTCGTCGAGATCGACACTGCGACGGCGAACTCGCCCGCTACCGGCCGGCTCGCGCCGCCCGCGAGGTCGCCGTCGCCGCCGGACAACCCGATGCTCTTAGCGTGCCGTGCCGCTGGTGCCACGTCGGCCAGGGCGAACCCTGCCGCAGCCGGCGCCTGGGGCTCGACGGCCGTGCCCAGGGCAACGCACCCCGCACGACCCCGCACCCCACTCGCGTTGACCTCGCTGTAGCAGCGCTGGCTCGGCAGAAGGCCGCGTGACCCGCGGTCTGCGTGCCGACGCCGACACCTGACCGGCAGCCCCTCCGCCGCTCGCCGCCAGCGCCAACGCCTAGCCTGCGCGTTTCACTCGCGGCGGTGTCCGAGTCTTGATCGGAAAAGCGAAAGTGCCTTCTGAGCTGGGAAGATGAGGCTTGTCGAAGGTCTCTGTCATCACAGCAGGAAGGCACTTTCTGCGTGCACCCTACCCGGTCGCGTCCCAAGCTCGTCGTGTCGGCCGACGGTCACGGGGTGGCCAGTCACGCCGGATCCCGCTTGCTGGCCGATCTCGCCGATGTCACTGGCCTGACCAGCGCCTTCACGGACGCACTCCGTCGGCTGCGACCGCGTGGCACCGGGCACGATCCCGGCCGGATCGCGGTCGATCTCGCGGTCATGCTCGCCGACGGCGGCGATGCGATAACGGACCTGGCCCTGCTGCGCGACCAGGCGGAGGTGTTCGGCCCCGTCGCCTCCACGCCGACCGCCTGGCGCCTGCTGGCCGGCATCGACTCGGCTGCACTCGCCCGCCTGCGCTCGGCCAGGGCCACCGCCCGGGAGGTCGCATGGCTGCAAGCCGCCGAGACCAGGGCAGGGATACCCGCAGCCCGCGCGGGCGGACGCGACCTGCCCGGTCTTGTCCTGGACCTCGACGCCACCCTGGTTACCTGCCACTCCGAGAAGGAGCAGGCGGCGGCCACCTACAAGCGCGGCTTCGGCTACCACCCATTGCTGTGCTTCCTGGACAACACCGGCGAAGCCCTGGCCGCACTGCTCAGGCCCGGCAACGCCGGTGCCAACACCGCCGCTGACCACATCACCGTCCTCGACCAGGCCCTTGCCCAGATCCCCGACGCACACCGCCACGGCACACCCATCCTCGTCCGCGCGGACAGACAGTGCCGGAGGAGCGAAAGCGTTCCTGGACCACGTGCGGGCCCTGCGCTCATGTGGGATCCTCACCTACTTCTCCGTCGGATACGCCGTCACCGAGTCGGTCCGCCAGGCGATCCGGGCCCTGCCCGAGCAGGTCTGGCATCCCGCACTCGAACAGGACGGCACCCTGCGCCAGGGCGCGGAAGTCGCCGAGCTGACCGGCATGATCGACCTGGCCGGCTACCCCGACGGCACGCGCATCATCGTCCGCCGTGAGCGCCCGCACCCCGGCGCCCAACTGTCCCTGTTCGACCGGGACGAGGGCATGCGCCACCAGGTCTTTCTCACCGACACCCCCTACGGCGAGGGCTCCCTGCAGCACCTGGAGGTCCGCCATCGGGGCCACGCCCGCGTTGAGGACCGCATCCGCTGCGGCAAGACCACCGGCTTGGGCCGCTTCCCCTCCCGTCACTTCGCTGTCAACCAAGCGTGGCTCGAGCTCGCGCTGACCGCCACAGACCTGCTTGCCTGGACCCAGACTCTGCTGCTGGAGGGCGAGTTGGCCACCGCCGAGCCGAAAAAGCTCCGCTACCGGATCCTGCACGCAGCCGCCCGCATCACTCGCGGCGGCCGCCGCATCCGACTGCGGATCGCCGCGAACTGGCCCTGGCGGCACGAACTCGCCAGTGCGTTCGCCCGCCTCACGGCACTGCCACGACCGGCCACCTGACCTGCGGCACCGACCCTGCCCGCCCCAAGACCCGAGGAACCCTGGAGCACCCGGCCCGAGCGTCGGGCCCCAGCCATGCCCGCCGAGCGACCAGCAACCGACACCACCGGTCCACCGCCATCAGCGCAGCCCAGCCATCCGAAGTGAAACGGGGAGGCTAACACGCCATGGCCTTGTTCCCCCCGATCGGGCGCCGAAGCTGCCTGCGGGGGTAACCGGCGTCTGGGTCGGGTACCTGTCCGACCACACGCAGGTCCTGCACTGGGACACCGAGACCGGGTGGACCTGCCACCTGTTGACAGGCACCTTGCCGTCATCCATCTGCCAGCGGTAGCGCAGAGACTCCGCCCGCCGGGTACCTGGGGCGGAGCCTCTACGATCACTGCCGCAGGTCGGCTCGACTGGCGGTCACAGCTCCTTCGCGAAGGCGTCCTGGTACGCCGCCCCCCTCCGAACACGTTGAGGTCGACGTGTCCACTCGTATAGGTCATGTCCGTCACTTCGGTGATCCGCGCGCCGTTCAGGAGCAGCTGGATGCGGTTCCCCTCGGCGCGGATGCGATCGGATCACGGGGCATCGAGAACTCCATGACCTAGTCGAGGCCAGCTGGTGCGTCGATGACCTCGATGCTGGTCACACCGCTTGGTTGAGCCACGTACGCGGGAGGGAGCATCGCCGCACCGAGGAGGTCGCGGTCAGGCCGGCGCCGAAGGAGGCCAGGTCGGACTGGACGCAGTTCGCGTTCGAAGTGACCGACGCGGACTTCCCGGCCCGGCTGGACGGGCCGGGCCGGGAACCGTTGATCTGCTGACCGATCGACGGGGTTGTCGATGAGCGGTGAGCTCAGGGATACGAGACCACGTTGGACGGGATGGTCGATGTGCCTGAGGTCGGCGCGCCGGTGTCGTTGATGACGTGTTCGTACTGGCCGTTGCCGCCGAGTGAGACGACCAGGAGGTGGTGGAATTTCACGCCCGGTGTGTTCGGGGCAACGAAGCCGTTGTGCTGGACGATGGTCGGGTCGACGTTGTAGTTGCAGTAGCTGCCGAGTCCCCATGCCTCGTGTGTGGTCACCGAGTCGGCCACTTTGTAGGCCGCGTAGCCGTTGACGGAGCCGTTCTGGATGGCCGCCTGGTTCGGGGCGTCGTACGCCTTCTCGTTCTGGAAGAAAATGGTGCGGCCGCGCTGTCCGTTCCATTGCACGTCGTACTTGTTGAAGTGCTCGACGAACAGGCCGGTGGCGAGGACGTCGTCGCCGTTCACGACGACGCCGTAGTCGGCCCGGTTGGTCTCCCAGCCCACGCCGTCACCGTGGTCGGCGCGCCAGAGCCAGGTGTGGTCGATGATGGTGTGACGACTGTTGATCACCATGCTCGTGGTTGCCTTGCCGGGGCCGGTTCCACCGATGCGGATGAACACGTCCTGCACGGTGATCGGGTTGACGCTGTGGCCGGCCGAGCAGCCGGGTTCGCCGACTTCGAGCAGGGTGCGGGAGTTGACCGGCCCGGCGTCGATGAGGAAGCCGGCCAGGCGCACTCCGTCGACGTCGGCGACCTTGAGGGCGGTGACGCCGTTGTTCGGGATCAGCGTGGCGTAGCCGAGTCCGAGCACCACCGTGTTGGGCCGCCTGACGCGGACCGTCTCGTCGAGGTGATAGATCCCCGGGGTCAGCAGCAGGTGGAGTCCCTGGGCGAGTGCCCGATTGAGAGTGGCCGCCGTGACACCCGGTTTGGCCACGTAGAACCGCGACAAGGGCAGTGAGGTGCCTCGCGGCGTGCCGTTGCCCCAGCTGACTCCGCGGGCGTTGGTGCGCTTCGCGGGCAGGAAAACCCGGTACTCGCTTCCCCGCAGGTAGAGGAACGGCTTCTCACGCGAGATGGGGGTCGTGTCGAGTGTGGTGTAGGGCGGGGTGGGGAAGCTTTGCGCGGGTGCGCCTTCGACGCCGGAGAACACCATGTTCCAGACGGCGTTGAGCCACCCGCCGATCGCGCTGTCGCGGGTGTACCACTGCTGCTGGGAGTACGGTCCGACGTGGCCGTCGATGCGGCTGTCGGCGATGTAGCCGCCGCTGGCCCAGCCGTAGCCGGTGGGGGCAAGGTTGAGGTTCCCGCGGACGTGCATGCGCCGGAAGGGCGCCGCCTGGGAGACGGCCCAACGGTTCGTGCCGTTGGCCGGTACCACCGCGAGGTTCTCGGCGGACCGCCAGAAGTTCGACGTGGCCTTGCCGCCGTTCCATTCGGCGTCGACTGTGATGTCGCCGTTGATGGTCGTCTCGTCGGGAGTCAGCCCGAGGCCGGCGATGGAGGTGTGGAACCCGATCTGGGCGTTGAGGCCGTTGTAGGTGCCGGGCTTGAACAGGAACGCGTAGCGGCCGGTGCCGAACTCGTCCGATTCCTGTTGGTGGAAGACCTTGTCCAGTGTGGACTGGATGCCGGGGGTGGACGGGTCGAAGACGATGACGTTCGGGCCGAGATCACCGCCGCCGGTCAGGGGCTGCGGCGGCTTGGTCTGTGGGGCGGCTGACGCCGGCCCGGGAAGGGTGACTGCTGCGGCGGCCGCGGCGCCTGCCGCACCGAGAACGGTGCGGCGGGCGACGGCTGGACGTCCGGACGGGGAGGGATTCGAGGCAGGGGTCATGGGACTGTCTCCAGGTTCAGGATATGAGGGGACAAAGTGGGTGGAGAGTGCGCTCTCGGGTCGAGTGGTTCATTCGGGAACGGCAGGAATGCGGCGGCCTGGCGGAACTGGGGATCGTGGGGGCGTCGTCCTCCACGGCCGGGATGTTCTGCCGGAATTCGCGGTAATCGCACGCTGGTTGGGCGGCGTTTACGCCGCGCGGCCTTTCCCGTTGAGCGTGTCGGTGCCGAATTCCTTGATCTCAAGCGGCAGGAGCTGCCATGCGTCGATCGAGTAGTTGAGCTGTGCGCCGGGCGCGGTGTGCGCCTGCAGGTGCCAGGGGCCTTCGCCCACCGGGTAGAAGCGAACGGTGAGGACCTGGCCGGTCGAGAGGAAGATCTCGGCGATGGAATGGTCGACCACGACGCGCAGGTCGACCGGCCGACCGCTGGGGCAGGGCATCGTGTAGGCGCCGCCGTGGGCGCGAGGGTCCAGTGAGGCGTTGTCGCGGTTGACGACCAACTGGCCCGCGTCGGCGTCGAGGAGGATGTCGAGGTACTCGGAGTCGTCGGGAGCGGTGACCAGGCGCAGGCCGGTCTTGCCGGTGGCTTCGAGACGAGCCGTGAGGTCGAAGCTGCGGCTGACTTCGCCCAATTCCACTGGAGCGGACTCTGCGGCCAGTCCGGCTGCGTGGACGGTACGTTCCCCGCGTAGTGCGAGCAGTTCCGCGGCGGGCCGCTGGTGTATCCGGCCGTCCTCGGTCAGTTCTATCTCGCGGGGGAGCGTGAGCGTTCCGGCCCAGCCTTCGGCGTTGGACCACTCCTGGTTGCGGGCTTCCCAGGACCAGCCCCACAGCAGCCATCTGCGGCCGGGTGCGCGGAGCAGGGCGGGGGCGTAGAAGTCCGGGCCGTGGTCGAGGAGTTGGGGCGGGTCTGCTTCGAAGACGTCACCGCGGTCCTCACCTGCCAGGGCCAGCACGCCTTGCGGGCCGTCGCGTTCGTACCAGGCGGAGAGGATGAGGGCACCTCGCCCGGAGGCCGCTGGCAGGTACTGGGGGCACTCCCAGCCTTCGCCGGTGAGCAGTCCGGCGTCGCCGACGGGTTGCGGTGCGCGGGCGAAGAAGGGGCCCCGGTAGGTCCAGGTCTGCAGGTCCGGTGAGTCGTACAGCAGGGCCGCGGCGCGGCCGTCGGCGAGTGCGGCGCCGACCAGCATCCGCCAGCTGTTGCCGTCCTGCCAGACGTAGGGGTCGCGGTACATGGTGGTGCCGTCGGGCGGCTCGGGTATGAGGAGGTCGCCGCGGGGGCGGAAGGTCAGGCCGCCGTCGCGGGAGATGGCGGTGGTGACCAGCTGGTGCTGCGGGCGTTCCTGGCGGTGCGCGGAGTAGAAGGCGACGAGCCGGTCACCGTCGGAGACGGCGTTGCCGGAGAAACAGCCGTCGGCGTCCTCGCCCCCGGGGGTGGGGGTAAGGGCTAGGGGCAGCGGCTCCCAGCTCACTAGGTCAGGGCTGCGGAAGTGGCCCCAGTGCATGTGGGCGTGGTCGGTTCCGTACGGGTTGTACTGGTAGCAGACGTGGTAGTGGCCGTCGTGGTGGACCAGCCCGTTGGGGTCGTTGATCCAGTTGCGGGGCGGGCGCAGGTGCGCGACGGGGCGGTGCCGGTCGCGGTCAAAGGGCGCGGTGGACACACGCGTGCCTTTCGAGGTGTTGGAGAGCGTCGGAGGGGTGAGGGTGGCTCAGCGGAAGGAGCCGGCGACGATGCCCTCGACGAAGTACCGCTGGGCGGCGAGGAAGATCAGCACGCTGGGGATCAGGGCGATGATCACTGCGGCGAGCACGATGGAGACGCTGCCGGTGCCCATGTTTCCCTGCAGGGTCACCAGGCCCAGGGGCAGGGTGAAGTTGTCGGTCGACTGCAGGAAGATCAGCGGGCGGAAGAATTCGTTCCAGTAGGCGGAGAAGGTGAGCACTCCAAGGGTGGCCATCGGGGCGCGCGCCATGGGGGCGTAGATGCGGGCGAAGACCTGGAAGTGGGAGGCTCCGTCCACCCGTGCCGCCTCGCCGAGTTCGCGTGGCATCTGCAGGAAGTACTGCCGCATCAGGAAGGTGCCGAAGGCGCCTCCGACGGCGGGCAGGACGAGCGCCATGCGGCTGTCGGTCAGGCCCAGGTACTTGATGATCAGGAAGACCGGGATGATGGTCGTCTGGATCGGGACCATCATGGTGGCCAGGATGACGGCGAACAGGGCCTTGTTGCCGCGGAAGCGGACCATGGCGAAGGCGTAGCCGCTCATCGTGGAGGTGATGAGCTGGCCGACCACGATGAGTCCGGTGACGATCACGCTGTTGAGGAAGAACCCGGTGAAGGGGACCTTGTCGAAGACGGCCTGGTAGTTCGACCAGACCGGATCCGTGGGGATCCACTGCGGCGGATTGTCGAAGGACGTGGCCGGGGTGCGCAGGGAGGTGGCCAGGGCCCACACGAGCGGCGCCACCACCAGCACGGCCGTAACCGTCAGCACGGTGAGCGACAGCAGACGTCCGATGCGGACCCGCCGGCGTCGGCGGGGGGCGCGGGCGGTGGTTGCGGGCTGCTTGTCGAGGATGGCGGTCACGAGTAGAACACCCACTTTCGGCTCACCGTGAACTGCACGGCCGTGATGATCAGCAGGACGGTGAACAGCACCACGGAGATGGCCGAGGCATAGCCGAACTGGAGGTTCTGGAAGGCCGTCCGGTACACGAGCAGCACGGTGGTGTAGGTCGACTCGCCGGGGCCGCCCTTGGTCATCACATAAGGCTGGTCGAACAGCTGCATCGTGTTGATCAGTCCCACGGTGGAGGCGAACAGCACGGTGGGGCTGATGAGGGGCAGCTTGATCCGCCAGAACATGCGGGCGGGCGATGCGCCGTCGATCTGCGCGGCCTCCAGGACGTCGCCCGGCACGGAGCCCAGGGCGGCGACGAAGAGGATGAAGGTGAAGCCCAGTTGCTGCCACACGGCGACCAGCACGATGGTGGCCGTCGCTCCCCCGGTGGAGCTCAGCCACGAGACCTCGGGCAGGTGGAGCAGGTCCAGGTAGTAGTTGATGACGCCGAACTGGTCGTTGAACACGTACGCCATCACGATCGAGATGGACGCCGCAGAGGCCAGCATCGGCAGGAAGAACGCCGCGCGGAAGAGGTGCTGCACGATCTTCGACGCCCGCTGGGCGACCAACAGCGCCAGTCCCAGGCCGAGGGCGACCTGGAGGAAGACGATGATCACGGCGAGACCGGAGGTCACCAGCAGCGAGTGGGTGACCGTCTCGTCGCTCAGCAGCGCGTCGAAGTTGTCCAGCCCGACGAACTCGGGGCTGGAGATGGCGTCCCACTTGAACAGGGCCAGGACGAACGAGGCGAGGATCGGCGCCACGGTGAACACGACGACCACGACCAGGGCCGAGGCCACCATGGCGTAGCCGAACAGGGTCTCGCGGCGGGAGCGTCGGTTCTGGGCGCGGCGACGCAGCGCCGCGCTCTGCTCTTCCTGTTGCCCGGGAGGGCGGCCGGACCGCGCGCCCGACGGGGCGGACGCGCGGCCACGGTTTCGGACAGCCTGTGAAGCCTGTGACATCAACGCCTCACCCTGTCTTCATGGCGGTCTCGAGGTCGCTCTGCAGACCGTCCAGGGCCGCCTTCGCCTTGCCCGAGGACATCGCCTCGGTGGTGCGCTTGTTCAGCGCGATGGCCATCGCCTGGTAGTACGGCGGGGCCGGGATCGGCGCGGTCTCGGGGAACTTGGTGAGGGTGTCGTAGAAGACGTGCCAGTTCTCGGGACCGGTGGTCGAGTACCTCTCGGCCGTCATCATCGACTTGCGCGGGAAGGTGGTGGTGTTGCCCGGCATCAGCACGTCCAGGTTCTTCGCCGACACCAGGGACTTCACGAACTCCCAGGCGAGGTCCTTGTTCTTGGACGACTTGAGGATGCCGTAGCCGCCCGCGCCGAACAGGTGCCGCTGAGTACGCCACTTGGGGAAGTACTGCACGTCGAAGGAGCCCGTCTCCATGCCGGCGTTGTGCAGGCCACCCGCCCAGAACCCGCCGCCGACCGACATGCCGATCTTGTTGCTGGCGAACAGGCCCTGCAGCGTGGCGCCGCCACCGACGTCAGGCTTGGCCGACAGGCCCTCCTTCTGCAGCTGGATCATGTAGTCGAGAGACTCGACGACCGGGGCGGAGTTGGCGGTCGGATCCCCCCAGCGCCAGCCGCCCTTGCGGCCCGAGGCGGCGGGGTCGTTCGGGTAGAAGGTGTTCCACAGCCAGTCGCCGCCGTCCCACTTGCCCTCGGTCAGCAGGTTGCCGCCGTTGGCGTACATCCAGGACGTCCAACTGCCCCACAGCCGCACCACCCAGTTGTAGGGGACGGCCGAACCGCCCTTGCGGGCAATCTTGGTGGCGATGTCGTAGAAGTCGTCCTTGGTCCAGTCGTCGGCCGGGCGCCCCACGCCGGCGCTTTCCAGCAGGGAGGTGCTGTAGAACATGTTGCCGGCGTTGAAATCGGTCGGCAGTTCGTACAGGTGGCCCTGGTACATCATCGCTTCGATCAGCGCCGGGTGGACATCGGCGAAGTACGACTTGAGCTGGGAGGCGTCCCGCTTCACGTAGTCGTCCAGCGGTTCGGCCAGGCCCTTGGCCGCGAAGAGCTGCAGGCCCTCGGTGGCGACGGAGGCGATGTCGGGGGCGTTGCCGGCGGCGATCTGGGTGAGCAGCTTGCTGAAGAAGTCGTTCCAGTCCGTGCCCGAGATGCCGGTGAACTTCACCTTCATGCCGGGGTGCGCCTTCTCGAACGGCGCGGCCACCTTGCTCAGCTTGTCCGCGGACGCCTGGTCGGTGAAGACCAAGACGTTCAGCACGTTCGAGCCGGAAGAGCTCGACGAGCCGGAGGAACAGGCGGAGGCCAGCCCGCCCACGCCCGCCACCGCGGCGGAGGCGACGCCGGCTCTCAGCACGCCACGGCGGCTGAACGGCTCCTTGAAAATGCCAGAGGACATGCGTGTACCCTCACTGTGTTCCAAGTACTGACAGGGATGACGACCGGTTGCGACGGTCGCCTGTCGTAGTGCGAAAGCTTCGCCGTCCCGGGTTCAGAGCCGGGGCGGCGAAGTGACCGATGCCCGCGCCACCAGCGGGCAGTGGAGCACTTCCTGTGCGACCGGGCCTGGTGGCGAACCCGGCGTTCCGGTGAGCGCGAGCAGCTGTGCGACGGCCCGCGCCCCCATCTCGTAGTGCGGAAGCTGGACCGTGGTCAGCTGGGGGTAGAGCGCCTCGGCGACCAGCTCCTGGTTGTCGAACCCCACGACCGACAGGTCGTGAGGGATGGACAGTCCCAACTCCGCGGCAGCCCGGTAGGCGCCGGCGGCCATCCGATCGGTGTAACAGAACAACGCCGTCGGGCGCTGCTCCGCCGTCAGCAGACGCCGGGCGGCCCGGTAGCCCGAGTCCACATCACCGCCGACCGTGTCGAACGGCACCGCCGTCTCGGCGGCGACCAGGGACGGGTCGTAGGGGATGCCGGCCTCGGCCAGCGCCTTGCGGTAGCCCTCCAAGCGGCCCTCCCGGGCGGGAAGGTCGCGGGTCTGCACGGTCACGCCGATCCGGCGATGGCCATGGTCGATCAGCTCGCGTACCGCCGTGTAACCGCCCTGGACCTCGTCGGGCACCACGAAGGGGACGGCGGGGTCGTCGCAGCGCGCGTCCAGCAGTGCGGTGGGCGTCGAGCGCAGGGCCTCCGGCAGTTCCACGATGCGGTGGTACATGGCCGCGTACAGCACGCCGTCCACCTGCCGCTGGAGCAGCATCTCGATGCTGGTGCGCTCCAGTTCCGCATCTCCGCTCGTATTGACCAGCAGCAGCACCAGGCCCTGGGCCGCGGCGGCCTCCTGGGCACCCAGGATCATCCGGCCGGCATGGGGGGTGGTGGCGATCTCGTCGCTGACGAAGCCGATGGTCTGCGACCGCTGCGTCGCCAATGCCTGCGCCAGACTGTTCGGCGCATATCCGAGCTGCTCGGCGACCCGCCAGATGCGCTGCTGGGTCTCCTGGCTGATCCGCTTGCCCTCGACCCGGTTGAGGACGTGCGACACCGTCGCCTTGGACACACCTGCCGCGGCAGCCACGTCCTTGATCCCGATCCGGCGCGCCATCATCCCCGCCCATACTGGTTGAAACCGGGTTGCCTAACCGGTTAGGCAACCGTGTGCACATGAGAGTGCCTTCGGCCAAAGCTCCTGTCAATGGCTGGTTACAAACTCATGTCCAGGCATTTGCGAGGGGTGGTGCGTACCCACGGTCCCGGGGCGCCGTCGGCCGGCCATCGAACGGGAGCTGGAGTCGGAGGAGTGGCTTGCGGCACTACCGCGCTTCCCCGGCTGTTGTTCGTCCTGGACAGCACCGGCCCCACCCAGCTCCTCCGGCGCAGCACGGCCCCGTCCCGCTCGCCGGCGCGTCGCCGGACTACTGACTTCCTCGGGGTGTTGTCGGGGGTGGTGACGGGTGGTGATCCCTGCGGTAGGCCGGTGGTATGCGGTACGCGTGCGGGGCCGCTCCTGGCGCCGCTGGTCGATCGCCGCGATGTGCTGCTACAAGCCGGGTGAGAACTCCCGGTTGATCTACCGGCCGCGCCGCCACCGCGAACACAAAGGCAAGGGACGCGACACCTTCGCCTGGAGCGACTATCGCGACCTGGTCGTCCGGGCTCACATCCAACTCCAGGCACCTATCGTGCTGATCTGGGACAGTCTCAACACCCGTCGGGCAGCCGGGATGCGTGAGTACGCGGCCGCACACGACTGGCTCACTATCATCCAACTGCCTTCCTGTGCCCCGGACTTGAATCCGGTCGAGGGTGTCTGGTCGCTGTTACGGCGCGGACCGCTGGCCAACACCGCCTTCGCCGACGACGAGCACTTTGAACGCACCCTCCGCCGGGGCTTACGTCATATCCAGCTCCGGCCCGCCCTCATCGACGGCTGCCTGGCCGGCACAAGACTGACCCTCACCCAGCAGCCGAAAACAACCCGAGGAAGTCAGTAGCCACCGAGGCGACCACCGGTCTGCTGCGTCGGCCCGAGGCCGGCGGACGCCAGCCTCGGCACTCGCGGTGGTCCCACGGTGTCGATCACACGCGAGGCCGGTTCAACAGCCGGGAGAGCACGATGGCGCTCTCGGTCCGTTCCACAGGAGGGGTGGCGCGCATGCGTTGGATGGCCTGTTCCAGGTGGGGGATGTCGCTGGCGAGGATGTGGACGACTGCGTCGGCGGCCCCCGAGACGGTGCAGGCTTCGACGACCTCGGGGATGGCCTCCAGGGCCTGGCGCAGTTCGGCGGGGGTGGGATTGCCGGTGCAGTAGACCTCGACGAAAGCCTCGGTGTGCCAGGCCAACGCCTGAGGATCGACGAGAGCGGTGAAACCGCGGATCGCTCCGGTAGCCACGAGGCGGTCGAGACGCCGCTTGGCGGCGGGCGCGGACAGCCCGGACGCCTTGCCGATCTGGGCGTATGTGGCCCGCGCGTCGTGCAGCACGTACCGGACGATCGCTTGATCGATGGCGTCCATGACCTCACTCCAGACATCAGAACCTGCGGCCCAGCGCAAGAAATGACCACGGGCCCGCTGACATTGCAAGAAAGCGACAGTAGGCAGCAGCAAATGGCGATTGCTTGCGTTGTCCGCCGAACATAGTCTCCGGCTTGTCCTGATGTCACGTGCTGGGAGCAGTGTTGAGATGACAGCAAGCCTGAGCGATGTGGAAGCCTCGGCACTGGCCGCGGTGGACGAGGCGGCCATCGCCCGGCTGCTGCTGGAACTTCTCGTTGTTCCGAGCGTGACGGGGAGCGCCGCGGAGTCCGAGGTTCAGCACGTCCTGGCCCGGCATCTGAAGCGGATGGACCTCGATGTCGACCTGTGGTCCATGAACCTGCCCGAGCTACGTGACCATCCCCGTTTTCCCGGCAGCGAGGCCCCGCGCACCGAGGCGTGGGGCCTGGTGGGCGGCACGGTGCCCCAGGGCGACGGGCCGACCCTGATCCTCCAGGGGCACGTCGACGTCGTCCCTTCCGGAGACCTGGCGCGTTGGGAGGGTGACCCCTTCCGCCCTCGGGTCACCGGGGACGTGGTGCACGCACGAGGAGCGTGCGACATGAAGGCGGGGGTGGTGGCGATACTCGCCGCCCTGGCCGCGATACGGGAGGCGGGCGCAAGGTTGCGCGGCCAGGTGTCCGCGCATTTCGTAGTCAGCGAAGAGGACGGGGGACTCGGGGCGTTCGGCACCCTCCAACGCGGTCACACCGGCGACGCCTGCATCATCACCGAACCGACCAGCGGCGCGGTCATGACTGCGAACGCCGGCGCCCTGACCTTTCGCATCCAAGTACCCGGCCGGGCCACCCACGGCAGCACCAGATACGTGGGAGTGAGCGCCATCGACGCATACCTGCCCATCCACCGCGCGCTCGCCCATCTGGAAGCCCGCCGCAACGTCGGCGCCGACCCGCTCATGTCCGAATACCCCATCCCCTACCCGCTGTCCGTCGGTACCGTCCATTCCGGCGACTGGGCCAGCAGCGTGCCCGACCTCCTGGTGGCCGAGGGAAGACTGGGCGTCCGGCTGGGCGAGGATCCGGCCCAGGCACGCACCGAACTGGAGGCGTGCGTGGCCGAAGCCTGCGCGGCCGACCCCTGGCTGCGTTCCTACCCCGCCACGGTGACGTGGCCCGGCGGACAGTTCGCCAGCGGACGGCTGCCGACCGGGCATCCGCTCGCGGCCCAGGTCGCCGACGCGCACGCCGACGTCACCGGCGGCCCGCGACCTTCCGAGCGAGGCGCCCCCTACGGCAGCGACCTGCGACTGTACTCCGGGGCGGGCATCCCTACGCTGCAGTACGGCCCCGGCGACGTACGCCTCGCACACGGTCCACAGGAACAGGTCCGCGTGAGCGACATCGTCACCGTCACCCGGGCACTCGTGCTCGCCACACTGCGCACGGTCGGCACCAAGTAGTAGCCCCCGGCCTCACCCCCTACCGGCTGCTTGTGACCCGGTGGAAGTGACTGTTGGGGCGAGCCGGAGGCGGTCGGAGGGGCGGCCAGCGGCGGTTCCGACAGTACGGCAGTCCTCGGCCACCGGCCCGAGAGCGATCACCGCAGTCCTCTCACCACGGCCGAACCGCCTACCTGCCTCGTACCGGATCCGCTCACGAAGCCGTCGCCCCTCGGCGGTCAGCCCGCCACCCTGCGCGTACCGCATACCACCGGCCTACCGCAGGGATCACCACCCGTCACCACCCCGACAACACCCGAGGAAGTCAGCAATCAGGCCGTGTCGACCGAGCGAGGAACCAATCCGCCAGTAGTGAAAGGCGGTTGTGCACGGTTCTCACTGGCAGGCCCTATTCCGCAGCCCGCTCCGTCGTCTTATCCTCGCGATCAGCCGAGGGAGGGGGACCAGTGGCGACAGAGGCGACGAGCTGGCAGCAGGAACAACTCAGTCGTGCCTACGTGCACGTCCTCGCCACACAGGGCGGCTACACGATCTGTGACTGGAACGTCGACAAAGACGGCGTTGATGTGACTCTGCGCTCACGAGGCTTAATGGTTGACATCCAACGCCACCACCAGGCACCCTCCTCACGTCGAGTTCAACCGTGCCGCGATCGACATCGTGGACCGCGTATCGGCACAACTGAAGACGCGCGTCTACACCAGCCGACACCTGATCTACGGCATCGTCACCGACCTCAGCCGTCACCCCGAGGACGAGACCGGCCGTGTAGGAGTCCAAACGCTGATCAAGCGACGCAGCAGGACTGTCTGGATGGACCTACATGACACGGATTACCACACGGCCGTTCAGTGCCACGACGCTGGCATACCGGTCCGCGTCCAGGGTTCGCTGACCAGCCCACCCGGTGGGCACGCCACGATGGAGGTCGACGACTTCGGCCCCGATCCCTCCCTACCTACAGGTCAGGGCCAGTAATGAATCGAGATCCGCCTTCGGCTTCTACTGCCAGGCATGAGTGGTACGTACCCGGCGGAGTCCCCGTCTCATAAGTTCTGCAGGTCGCTCGGCCAGCAAATCCGTTTTAGAGTGAAATGATCAGTCTGGCGGCAGGGGTGATGTCAGTGCCGTAGGGAAGAATCCCTTGCTGTGGGGAGGGAAAAACCACACCGCGTACCCAGCCAACCGCGAGCCTTCCGGCCTCCCCCTGCTGAGGTTGCGAGCCACTGTCATCCTGCTCCTGGGAGTCCTTAGCGGTGTCGGCGCGGGCGTCCTCACCTTCTTCGCTGGCAACGGCCTCGCCACCTGCACGATGGCCAGTTGCGGCTCCGCCCCGATGGCCGTGCTCTTCTTCCACACCATCATCAACTGAGCCCGCAGTGATGGTTCCTCCGCCGATCACGACTGCAATACCCTGATCCGCCCGACAAACAGGTCAAGTTGCCGCGCAACGGTTCGGGCAGGTGAGCCGCCCGAAGAGGCGCAGATGCGGGTCCGTGCCCAAGCCGTGCCCATAAGACCGGTAAACCACGGTCAACAGCGGTGCGATCCCGCGGCCCCCAGCGCCACATAGGAGGACAAACGCCCAGCTCAGAAGCCATCCGCCTCCCCAAGCGCCGTCGCTTCCCAAGCTGAGAGCGCGAGTTCGATTCTCGTCACCCGCTCCATGATGAAACCCCAGGTCAATGGCCTGGGGTTCGTTTGTTGTCTAGTCCAATTTGAGGGTGGCGTGCCCTTACGACGATCGGCAGAGCCGGTCAGGTTCCGTCGATGAGCCGCTCGGCAACGTGCCAGCTGGGATGCCCTGGCCAATCCCGCAGGAACCGTCCGAGTCTCCGGGGTACTTGATCCACAACAGGTAATCGGCTCCGGCGACACCGATCGAGCTGGGGATGCCGAGCGACGGCCAGCCGGATTGCACCAGTTGACGTGCTGGCCGACCGCGTCCATGGCACCGTTGCCGTTTCGGGCGGCGTCCACCACGAAGCCCTTCCCGGCCACGCCGAGCCGCGCCAATGTTCGAGCGCTACTTGGGCACGCCGGCGCCCAATCGTCTCGAATACCGAGACCCATTTCAGGTCAACTGGGTCAGTGCTGATGCTGCTATGCATGGAGTCGCCTCTTGGAGGAGCGCGGCTTGGCCCCTACCACCGTCGACCGTTACGACCGGACCGGCACCGCGTCAGGCAGGCACCGAGGGCGAGGTCCCTCGGAAGTCCCTGCGCAACGGCATGCCGGACCGGCCGTCATCGCCGGTCCTGACCGCCAGCACCTGGTTGACGCCCATCGCGTTGTTCTCGAACCCGACCGCCGAGGCAGCCATGTACAGGCGCCATACCCGCGCCCGCCCGGGCGAGGTCAGCTCGACCGCCTCGTCCCAGTGCGCTTCGAGGTTGGCCACCCACTCACGTAGCGTGAGGGCATAGTGCTCGCGCAGGGACTCGACGTCGCGCACCTCGAAGCCCGCTTCTTCCAGCAGCGACACGGTGGAGCCGACGGGAGCCAGCTCGCCGTCGGGGAAGACGTACCGGTCGATGAAAGGATCCATTCGGTACTTTCCTTCGTCCCGCACAGGGCGCCGCGCTATCTGGTGGTTGAGCAAACGCCCGCCAGGCTTCAGCAGTTGGTGCAGTATGTCCGCGTACGCGCGGTACCGCTTCCCGCCCACGTGCTCGGCCATACCGATGGAGGAGATCGCGTCGAAGGGGGAGTCGTCGATCTGCCGGTAGTCCTGCACCCTGATCTCCACCAGGTGCTCAAGCCCCGCCGCGACAACACGCTCGCGAGCCAATGCCGCCTGCTCGACCGAGATGGTGACCCCGACGACCCGTACGCCGTAGCGTTCGGCCGCGTGTATGGCCAGCGAGCCCCAGCCGCAGCCCACGTCCAGCAGCCGCTGCCCCTCGCGCAGGGCGAGCTTGCGGCAGACCAGGTCCAGTTTGGCCTCCTGCGCCTGCTCCAGGGTGCCGCCGGAGCCGGAGGCCGGGTCGCCCTGCCAGTAGGCACAGGAGTAGACGAGCGAGGGGCCCAGCACCAGGGCGTAGAAGTCGTTGCCCACGTCGTAGTGGTGACTGATGGCCGCCTTGTCACGGCGCAGGCTGTGCGCGGGACCGCGACGGCGCACCACCTCTTCGGCGGGCGGTGCCGGAGGGAGCCCGATCCCCGCGAGGCCGAGCGTCCGGCTCACCGTACGCAGGCTGCCGGGTGTGGTCAGCACGCTCAGCGCTCTGCGGAGCGCCGCCGTGCGGCTGCCGGGCTCGTCCCGTTCCCACAGCAGTGTCGAGATTCGCTTCAGCAGTTCGTACAGGTCGCCGTCGACGTCGAGGTCTCCGGCCACCCAGGCGCGGGCGAGCCCCAGCTCGCCGGGCCGCCACAGCAGACGCCGCAGGGCTTCGCGGTCGCGCAGGACGAAGGCCGGCCCGTCCTCGGGACCGGCCGTGCTGCCGTCCCAGAGGCGGATTCCCACGGGCAGGGGGAGACCCAGCACCTGTTGACTGAAACGGGTCAGAACCGCTGCGGCTGCTTCGGCCATGCGCACTTCTCCGTTCAACACAGGGGGTCCCGCCCGTTTCGTACTGCGGTGGGCCTGGCAAGGTTCCACCGCGGCGCGGCCGGCGCCGGTGAGTATATGCAGACATTGATTGAAACCTGAACAGGTCTTTTTTGAGCAGCCGATGGGGGGCATGGTCGGGTTATCCGGTCCGGGTCACGACAGGATCGCTGCGTCAGGCCGTCGCGACCGCGGCTCCCCTCTCCTCCGCCAGCCGCAGCGCCGGCCGTGAAGCCCCGCTGGGGACCGGAGCCGCGGTGCGGCGTCGTGATCGGGAGCGGCGACCTCAGGCCATGGCCAGGACGGCTGAGACCAAGGCCCGCAGGCAGACGCGCTCGGCTTCCTCGTCCGGCAGGGAGAGGTGCTGCATCGTCAGTCCGTCGAAGCCGGCCAGGAAGAACCTCGCGATCGTCTCGGCGGGCTGGCCGAGCTGGTGACCGGTGCGTTCGGCGGCCTGGTCGACCAGTTTCGTCGTTACTGCCAGGACCTCGCTGTAGTGGCTCTGAAGAGCCTCCTTCAGGTGTGGCGTACGCATGGCGAACATGCTCAGCTCGGTGAGCAGTTGGTGCGAGGCGGGCTGTTCGAGCACGGTCCGCCAGAGTGCTTCGGCGAGCGTGACGATGGTTTCCTCGAAGCTCGCGTCCGTGGGCGCGGCCTGTGTCACCTGGGTGATCAGGTCGTGCGTGAGCTGTTCCATGACGGCCCGGTACAGCTCCTCCTTCGTGCCGAAGGTGTAGTGCACGGTCGCCTGTGCCACGCCGAGCTCGGTGGCGATGGCGCGGGTGCTGCCGGCGGCGACGCCCTCCCTGGCCATGAGGGCGATGGCCGCCTTGATCAGTTGGGGGCGGCGCTCCGCCGCGGACACATGAGCCATGACACGATTCTATCCGACTCAGTCTGTCGATCAGGTCGCTCGACAAGGCCAGAAACCGCCGCCTGTCAGAGGGCGATCCTCGATGCCTCGGAACGGAGCAGGACGTCTAGGGTGGTCATGAGGTGCGCCCACCGGCTTTGGACCGGGCGGAACTCGAAGGTGTTGGTGACGTCCTGGAGCGGGGCGAATCCCGGTGCCGGTGTCGACGCGGCGCTTGAGGGGTTCGATCTCCCTGACGGTCCAGACCGAGTCGGTCTTGAGGGGGCCGAGGGTGCGGTTGCGCTCGGCGTAGGTCTTGCCGACGGTGGCGACGCCGTGGTGGTCGGTGACCTCGATGGCTCCGGCGACCCACTCGGCGTACCGGTCGGTGCGGGAGATGACGTCCCACACCCGCCCGAGGGGGCGCCGATGACGGCCTGTTCGGATCGTGGTCCTTGCCGCGCTCATCACGTGTGCCGGCGTCTTCGGCGGCAAGCTCGACGACCGCTTCACCGTGCCGGGCACCGAGTCCCAGCCGCGTGGGCACGTTTCGGCAGGACACTGCCCGCAGCCCAGCCCCCCCCGGAGCGGGCGCCCAGCTCGTCTTCACGGCCACTGAGGGGCACCGCGTCACGGACGCCCCGTACCTCGCGGCCACGCCGGATCCGAGGCGGTGGTCGCGAAGGCGCCCCAGATCAAAGCCGTCGTAGGCCCAGGCCTTTCCGTGGCTGTCCCGCCGACCGGAGCACGGCGATCGTGCAGGTGCAGTACTCGGTGCAGCGGGCCGAGGTACGCCCCTCGTCCCTGGACGTGATCGAACGGGCGGCCGAGTAGAGCGGGCTCAGGACCTCAGTCGGCGGCAGTGCATACGGCAGCAACGGCGCGCCCTCAGGCCCGTCATCCGGCCTCTGCCCCAGCGGTGGGTGATCGAGCGGACTACGCCGGCGGGCCGGCCGCGCTCCGCTACGGGATTGTGCCGGACGGGTGGTAATGCGCCACCCACCAGGCAGCGACCCGGGCGCGGGAGCGGAATCCGAGCTTGGCCAGGATGTGCTCGATATGGCGGTCCACCGTGCGCGGTGACAGTCCGAGCGCCGAGGCGATCTGCCGGTTGCTCATGCCCTCGGCCACCAGCGCGGCCACCTCCTTTTCCCGGGGTGTCAGGGGGCATGGGTGGGCAGCTGAGGCACTGCGCCCGGCGTCGGCCGACGCCGCCAGGGCCAATTCGACGGCACAGGCCGGACTGTCGTACTGACTGCCTTCCGTGATGGCCTTCTCGAACGCAGTCGGGCCGAGGGCCTCCACGGTTTCCTTCTCGAAGTGGGCCTGGAACTGGGACATATGAGGGCCGAACGCGCCGATGGATGTGCCGATGACCCGCCATAGAGCACGTGTCGCGCCCTGCAGACGGGCCGCCATCCGGTGGTCGCCGTAGGAGCTGGTGATCCAGGCGAGGAGGCCCACCAGCATCGCGCTTCCTATGGGGTCGTTGAAGCTCTGTTGAATCTCCAGCCCGGCCCGCGTCGACCGGACGGCGGCGTCGTAGTCGCCTTGTAGCCAGGCGTCGAAGCCGAGTGCCCACAGCGCGTAGGCGCGGCACAGCCACTCCCCGTGCGCCTCCGCCACAGCCACCGCCTGTCTACCGGTCTGCGCGGCGCCCGCGTCCCGGAGCTGCCCTTTGGCGACGGCCAGCAGAAAGAGCCAGAACACCGTCGCGCGTGTTTCGTTCAGCGCGTCCAGTTGGTCCACGGCCTGCTCGCACATGGCCACGGCTGCCTCCGGACTCCCCCGGAACAGTGCCGACATGCCGCGGAATCCCATGACCAGCGCCCGCGTTCGCTGATCGTCCAACTGATCACTCAGCGTCCCGGCCTCGTCGAGCCACCGGTCGGCCACTTCCAGATCGCCTTGAAGGAGCGCCACCCAGGCAGCCGCCACCAGGGCGGTTGCCCGCGTCCGGGTGGGTTCGGGCGAGGTTGCGAGCAGTCGGCCGAGCCAGCGGCGTCCGTCACCGAGGGCACCGCCGGCGCACCAGTGGATGCTCAGGGCCTCGGCCAGTGCCAGCGCCGTCCGGGCGTCTCCGGGGTCCGACGCCGCGGTCTGTGTCCGGTCCGGATCCTGGGCCGAGGCCCGTGCGTCTGCTCGTGCATCGCTGCGCTTCAACGCTGCCAGGAAGTTGTCGTGTTCGGTGCGAAGGCGTGCCAGTGCCGCTTCCTGTCCGGGACCGTACCAGCCGTCAGCGGTGCGCTTCGCGAGGGCGAGGAAGTACGCACAATGCCGCCGCCGCAGGACGGGCTCTTCTCCTGACTCCGTAAGCCTGCGCATCCCGTACTCACGAATGGTCTCCAGCATCCGGTAGCGGACCACATCCCCGCGCTCGACGACCAGGACGACCGACTGGGCGATCAAAGCGTCGAGGAGGTCCAGCACGTCAGAACGGGCGATCCCCTCACCTGGACAGACATGCTCGGCTGCCTCCAGGCTGAAGCCACCCACGAACACCGAGAGCCTGTTCCACAGGATGCGCTCGGCAGGAGAGCACAACTCGTAGCTCCACTCGATCAGCGCGCGCAGGGTGCGATGCCTGGGGCGGGCGGTTCGGTTGCCGCTCGTGAGCAGTGCGAAGCGGTCTTCCAGACGGTCCGTCAGTTGTCCGATGGTGAGGGTCCGCAGCCGTGACGCGGCCAACTCGATGGCCAGCGGCAACCCGTCCAGTGCGGCACACAGACGAGCCGCCTCGTCTCCATTCGCGTCACGGAGCCGGAATTCCGGCTGGACGGCGGCTGCCCGGGCCACCAGCAGGTCCACTGCCTCGTTCAGAGACAGCGCGGGTACATCGAACACGTACTCGCCGACGATGCGCAGCGTCCGGCGGCTCGTTGCGAGGATACGCAGCTGCGGAGCGGCCGACAGAAGCATCTGAGCCAGCTCCGCACTGGCATCCACGACGTGTTCGCAGTTGTCCAGCACGATCAGGGCATGGCGCCGGGAGAGATGAGCCGCGAGTTTCTCGACCACGGGTCTGGAACCGACGTCCCGCACGCCCAGAGCTGCCGCCGCCGCGCCGACCACGGCCTTCGGATCCAGTACGGGGGCCAGGTCCACCAGCCACACCCCGTCCGGAAAGGCATCGCCGGCCGCGGCAGCCGCCTCCAACGCCAGCCTGGTCTTACCGATACCGCCCGGCCCGGTGAGTGTCAGGAGCCTCGCGGCTCCGAGGAGACGACGGATCTCGGCGATATCGCGCCGCCGGCCGATGAAAGTGGTCAGCGCCGCAGGCAGGTTCCCCGCCCCTGAGGCCGCAACGGTCACCGGTGTCTCGCTCCCTGCTGTCTTTCCGCTGTCTTTCCGCCCGTCAGAAAACGCCACTGCGCGGAGGGCTGACAGCCATGGCCGCACCGCCGACTGTGCCACCAGGGGCACCACGTACAGCCAGTGGCCTGTCCCGGAAGGCCGTGGAAGCCGCCCGTGGCCAGGACGCCGACGTCCCGAGCCGGCAGCCGACACCTTATGCCCGCGGTCCCGGTCACGGAACGGATCCGCAGTGGTGACCAGGAACGCAGGGCCGGTGGGCCGCCCGAGCAGTGTCGGCATCGCGGCCGGCACGGTGTACGGGCGCATCGTGAGCGTCCTGGCCGGGTACGCATTCAGCTCCTGGGCCCGAGCCGGGACTCGAAAAGGGCCCTGCATCCCGAAGTCCCGTGGGCCCCCTGTAGAACTACCCATAGTCAAGAACAGGCCAGGCGTAGATGCTTCTCTGCATGAAGCGCACGCCGTCGGCACCGGTTGCGCGCCCATGGCCGTGGCGCGTGCCGTGGACGCCCCACCGGAGGGGCCTTGACCCCGCTGGGCCCGTCACCACGGGCATCGCGCGGCGGGACACCCAGCAGGACCAGGGGCAGGGCGCCGGTGGAACCGCCGCCCGAGTTCTCGGAGGGATTGCCGGACCTCCCACTGCGGGCACACTCGTTTGAGCCCCGCCGCACAGCCCGGCCCGAGCACGGGCCGCGCCGACGCCACCGGCCCTGACATCGGCGACACCGCCAGGCGGCTCCTCTTACCGCGCGGTCCGTCGGCGCCAGGATCTCCAGCTGACGCCACCGGCATCGTCACCCTCCCCCCTCCGTGCACCGCGGCAGGGCCGGCCGCGGTTCCCACCGGACACCCTGCGAGACCCCCCTTGTAAGGAACCGTCAGCAGTATGATCCCGCCCCCCACCGGCCTCAGAATCCGCTACTGCACCAGTGGCGTGGCCCGCCGTCGGCCGGGCACCGTTGCCTCCCTCGTCGACCTGGGTTCCGGCGGTGTGATCCGCTGCCCGCACCTCGGGCACCTCACTGCGCACGACGACGACCTGCCCCGGAGAGGCAACGCCCGCGTCCAGGGCCGCGCGTGGTCCGAGCTCGCCGTGACCATCGCGACCGAGACAGGCTCGCCCTGTCTCCTCGGCCCCGGGGGCAAGCGCCTTCCGACGCGGTCCCGACCGCTCTCCCGCGCCGGGCGAGGTGTCTCGCCGGGCGGTCCTCGGGGCACTCACCGGCCGGCGGGGCGGCGGCCCTTCTCCGAGAGGAGCGCCGCAACCGGACGCGTGGCAGCGGCTCGTGCACGCGTCGAGACGGTTCTGACGGCCGCCGAACACTGCCGGGTTCCACAGGCCAGCGCGCGGGAGATGTTCGGGGTCGCCCCTGGAGTCCTCCACCGCGCACCGCGCGAGGGGATCTGCTGCGACGCCCCTGCCCGGGCCGAGGCGTCCGAAGGAGGGGTCCACCGGCTCCTGACTCCCGGGCTTCGGGCTCGTCCAGGCCGTGAGGAAGTGCGTCGTCCACGAGCTCTCCCCCCCCGGACCGTGTCACCCGGCCCGGCGACCGCACAGACCGCGAATCGGCGTGTGCGTCGGCCACTCTGGTGTTCAAGCGGATCAGCGGTGGACGGGAGGCGCCGGCGGACCTCTGGTCCGCGGTCTCTGGCTTGCCCCACGTCGCGGCCGGACTCACTGCCGGACATGCCGGTCCCACCCTGCGCCGGCACGCGCACACCACGCACATCCCTTCGCCTCACTCACCGGTCCATACACAGTTGCTTCATATGACTATGTCCAACAACCCAGTCAGCCGACATTGTCACTCGACAATGTCTGCCTGTAGATTGACAGCCATCGCTTGCCACCCATGATCGAAAGGCACGCTCATGTCCCATGCGCCTCTCTCCGAAACCGAGCGGATCCCCGAGCGCCCGGCTCTTCCCCTGATCGGGCATGCGCTCGACGTCCCCGGTGGGGCCGAAGGTCTCGCCTATGTCATGAAGGAGGCCAAGGAGCTGGGGCCGCTGTTCAAGCTCCGGATCTTCGGCACCGAGATCAACTTCGTCTCCGGCCTGGATCTCGTCTCCGAACTGGCGGACGAGAGCCGGTTCCGCAAGAACGTCCACCCCGATCTCGTGATCCTGCGGGAGATCGGCGGGGACGGGCTGTTCACGGCCTATGGCGACGAGCCCAACTGGCGCAAGGCGCACGACGTCCTGATGCCGGCGTTCTCCCTGGGCGCGATGCGGGGCTACCACGCGACGATGCTCAAGGTCGCCCGGGAGCTGATCGCCAAGTGGGACCGGGCGGCCGGGGAGCTTCCGGTGGACGTGGCCGCCGACATGACCCGGCTGACCTTCGACACGATCGGACTGTGCGGCTTCGGCTACGACTTCGAATCCTTTCGCCGCGATGAGCCGCATCCCTTCATCACGGCGCTTGCGAGGGCACTGGACTTCGCTCAGGCCAAGGGCGAGTCCATCCCCGGGACCGAGTTCTTCCAGTGGAAGAAGGCGGAGCAGTTCCGCAACGACGTCACCCTGATGAAGGACCTGGTCGATGATGTGATCCGGCAGCGCAGGGCGGACGGCGACCAGAGCACCGACGACCTGCTGGGCCGGATGCTGCACACCCGCGACGACGTGACCGGCGAGTCCCTGGACGACGTCAACATCCGCTACCAGGCGATCACCTTCCTCATCGCCGGCCATGAGACCACCAGTGGCCTCCTGTCGTTCGCGCTGTACTACCTGACCAAGCACCCCGAGGTACTGGCCCGCGCCCAGGCGGAAGTGGACGCCCTGTGGGGCGATACGGCCGACCCCGACCCGCAGTACGCGGACATCGGCAAGCTCACCTACGTCCGCCAGATCCTCAACGAGAGCCTGCGGCTGTGGCCCACGGCGCCGTCGTACGCGGTCGAGCCCCTGGCCGACACAGTCATCGGCGGCAAGTACGCCGTGCGCCAGGGCGAGTCGCTGATGGTGCTGATCCCTCAGCTGCACCGGGATCCCGCCTGGGGGGACAACGTCGAGCTGTTCGACCCGGAGCGATTCTCGGCCGAGCGGGAGGCCGCACGCCCGGTCCACCTGTTCAAGCCGTTCGGCAACGGCGAAAGGGCCTGCATCGGCCGCCAGTTCGCGCTGCACGAGGCGACGCTCGTCCTCGCCCTGCTGGTGCACCGGTTCCGCCTGATCGACCACACCGACTACCAGCTCAAGATCAAGCAGTCCCTCACCCTCAAGCCCGACAACTTCACCCTGAACCTGGCCTGGCGCGACAGCGGCGAGCGCCGCCTGCCCACCGCCGCCGCCACCATCAGCGCACCCGCCGAACAGGCGCGGCCCGCCGCCCGGCGTGCGGCCGGTACGACGCTGACCGTGCTGCACGGTTCCAATCTCGGGACCTGCTCCGGCATCGCCGCCGATCTCGCCGTGGACGGCGACGAGCACGGCTTCGCCGCCGCCGTCGCCTCCCTCGACGACGCCGTGGGCGAACTCACCGGCACCGCCGGCCCGGTGGTGATCGTCGCCGCCTCCTACAACGGCAGGCCCACCGACGACGCCGCCCGGTTCGTGTCATGGCTGGAGGAGTTGGAGCCCGGCTCGCTCGACGGCGTCGAGTACGCGGTGCTCGGCGTCGGCGACCGCAACTGGGCCGCCACCTACCAGCGCATCCCGACGCTCATCGACGAGCGGCTCGCCGCCGCCGGTGCGACGCCCCTGCTGGAGCGTGGCGCCGCCGACGCCGCGGGGGACTTCGCAGGCACCGTCGACCGGTGGACCGGCGACCTGTGGAACGCCCTGCTGGAGAAGTACGGAAGCCCGGTGCGGGCCGGCGCCGAACCGGCCGGACAGAGCGGCGAAGCCGACGCCGACCAGGGCCTGTACGAGCTTCAGGACGCCACTCAGTCGGTCACCGGCCCACTCGCGGCACGGCACGGCGTACAGCCCATGGAGGTGCTGGACGCCTACGAACTGGTCGACATGGACCATCCGCTCGGCCGCTCCAAGCGCTTCATCCGGCTGCGGTTGCCCGACGGCGTCACCTACCGCACCGGCGACCACCTCGCGGTGCTCCCGCGCAACCCGGCCGCCCTCGTGCGGCGGGTCGCCGACCGCTTCGGCCTCGACCTGGACCGCACCGTACGGCTGAAAGCACGCCGCCGCAGCCGCAACGCCCTGCCCGTCGACCGTCCGCTGACGCTGCGTCAACTGCTTGCGGACTTCGTGGAGCTGCAGGACACCGCAACCCAGGAGCAGGTCGCCGTACTCGCCGAGCACACCGCCTGCCCGCCCGAGCGCCGTCCCCTGGTGGAACTCGCCGAGGCGCAGCCCGACGTCTTCCGCGAGCGGGTCACCGACGCCGGGTGCAGCCTCCTGGACCTGCTGGAGCGCTACCGCGCCTGCGAGCTGCCGTTCGAGCACTTCCTGGAACTGTTGCCCGTCCTGCGGCCACGGCACTACTCGATCTCGTCGTCCGCCGCGGCCGCGCCCGGTGAGGTGGACCTGATGGTGTCGCTCCTCAAAGCACCGCACCGCAGCGGCGAGGGCACCTTCCACGGCATCGCCTCCCACTACCTGCAGACTGTCAGCGCGGGCGACACCCTCCAGGCGCGGGTGCTCCCCTGCAGCGAAGCCTTCCGTCTGCCGCAGGACCCGGCCGTCCCCGTGATCCTGATCAGCGCGGGCACCGGAGTGGCGCCTTTCCGCGGCGCCGTCCTCGACCGGCTGCACGGCAAGGCGACCGGGACACTGCTGTGCTACTTCGGCTGCGACCACCCGGACGTCGACTTCCTCCACCGCGAGGAACTCCAGGCGGCCGAGGACGCCGGAGCCGTCAGCCTGCGCCCCGTCTTCAGCCACGCCCCCGAGGACGGCGTCCGTTTCGTCCAGGACCGCATCGCCAAGGAAGGTGCGGAGGTCTGGTCGGTCCTGCAGGCCGGAGGACGGGTGTACGTCTGCGGCGACGGGCGCCGCATGGCCCCCGGCGTACGCGCAGCGCTCCAGGCCGTCTACCGCGAGCAGACCGGAGCCGACGCCGACCAGGCCGCCGCCTGGCTGACCGCCATGACGGAGTCCGGCACGTACGTCGAGGACGTCTGGGCCGGCTGACCCCCGTCGGCACGCACTCTGCACATCAAATGACCAAAGCCTTGCATCAGCGACCAAAGGACAGATCATGACCGATACACAGAGCACTGCGGCCGCAGACCACCGCGGGAGCCGCACCACCGATGTCGTGGTGGTCGGTGCGGGGCTGGCCGGTCTGACGGCGGCGCGGGAACTCGTCGCGGCGGGCAAGTCGGTGGCCGTGCTGGAGGCCCGCGACCGGGTCGGCGGCCGACTGCTCAACCACCACCTCGGCGACGGCCAAGTCACGGAGATCGGCGGGCAGTTCGTCGGCCCCACCCAGGACCACATCCTGGCGCTGGCCAAGGAGGTCGGCGTGGCCACCTACCAGGCCGCCGTCCCCGGCGAGACCGTCTACGTCAACGACGGCAAGGCCAAGCGGTTCACCGGGCACACCCCGCCGGACCTGTTCGCCCTGCCTGACATGGGCATCGCCCTGGCCCGGATCGGCCAGGCCGCGGCCAAGGTGGACCCGGCCGCCCCCTGGCAGACCCCCGACGCCCGCGAACTGGACGGCATGACCTACGAGACCTGGCTGCGCAAGGCCGAGATCACCGGCGACGCCGTCGACATGGTCAACCTCTTCCTCAACTCCGCCTACGGCGGCGAAGCCCGCGACGCGTCCGCCCTGTTCAGCCTCTGGTACGTCTCCACCTTCGGCAACGAGACCCACCCCGGCACCATGGAACGCGGCACCGGCACCACCGGCGGCGCCCAGGACAGCCGGTTCGTCGGCGGCTCACAGCTCGTCGCGCAGCGGCTGGCCGAGGAACTCGACGGCCGGGTCCATCTGTCGGCGCCGGTGCGGCGCATCAGCCAGGACTCCACCGGTGTCATCGTGGTCTCCGACGCCGGCGACTGGCGGGCCGACCGAGTGATCCTCGCCGTACCGCCGCTGGTGGCCTCGCGGATCGTGTGGGACCCGCTGCTGCCGGCCCAGCAGGACCAGCTCTTCCAGCGGCTGCCGTTCGGCACCCTCATGAAGTGCGTGGCCGTCTACGACAAGCCGTTCTGGCGTGAGGACGGACTGTCCGGCATGGGCCTGCTGCGCGGCGGCTCCCCCATCCGCGAGATGTTCGACAACACCCCGCCCGACGGCGGACCCGGCGTGCTCATGGGCTTCCTCGGCGGCAAGGAATGGCGCAAGTGGGCCCACCGCCCGGCCGCCGAACGCCGCGGCGCCGTGCTGCGCTGCTTCGCCCAGGTCGTCGGGGACCGCGCCTTCGACACCGTCGACTACGTCGAGCAGGACTGGACCGTCGAGCAGTGGACCCAGGGCGGCCCCACCTCCGTCGCCGCCCCCGGCGTGCTCACCGACTTCGGCCAGTGGATGGGCCGCCCCCACGGCCGCGTCCACTGGGCGGGCGCCGAGTTCTCCCCCTACTGGAACGGCTACATGGACGGCGCTGTCCGCTCCGGCAAGCACACCGCCACCGAACTCCTCCACCACGTCTGAGCGCAAGAACCACCGACAAGCAAGGGAACCCTGCCATGAACCGTTTCGTCGTCGCCGAGACCGGCGTCATCGACGCCCCCATCGGACGGGTCTGGGACGTCATCTCCCGCACCGACCGGTACGCCGAGTGGGTCGCCGGAGCCATCGAGGTCACCGACCACCACGGCGTCGCCACCGTCGGCAAGACCTACGCCGAGCGCAACCGCACCCTCGGCCCCCTCAAGACCGACTCGGTCTGGACCGTCAGGGAGATCGAACCCCTCAAGCGCCGCGTCGACACCGGCACCGGATTCGCCCCGCTCCAGGACGTCACCAACACCTTCGAGTTCCGCCCGGTCCAGAGTGCCGACGGCCGGGAGGCGACGGAGATGCTCTACCAGGTCGAGTACACCATCGGCCTCGGTCCACTGGGCCTGCTCCTCGACTCCATACAGCAGCCCGCGATGCGCGCCGGCATGCGCACTTCCATGGCCAACCTCAACACCCTGCTCCGATCGGAGGACTCGAGCACCGGTCGACGGTGACGCCGGTCAGCGGTCGCCCGCCCCTCCCCTTCCCGGAGATCCATCCCCTTTCAGAGAACCGAGGTTCGCATCATGTCCACCACCATGCTGGCCGGACGCCTCCACCTGGACACCCGCACCTTCGCGGTCGAAGAGGTCCCCGTTCCCGTCCCCGGTCCCGGAGAGGTGCTGATCGAGGTCAGGGCCGCCGGAGTGTGCCTGTCCGACGTCCACCTGATCGACGGCAGCCTCACCCCTGCCTTTCCTGTCGAGGCGGTCACCCGTTCGGGCGCGGTCACCCTCGGCCACGAGGTCGCGGGCGTCATCCACGCGCTGGGCCCCGGCCTGTTGGGGGACTGGGCCCCCGGCATGCGCGTCGCCCTGCAGGCCGGCCAGTCGTGCGGAGTGTGCGCCGACTGCATGCGCCGCTCCCCCTGTCCACGGCCGCTCACGCGCGGCGTCGACTACGACGGCGGCTGGGCCGAGTACGCCGTCGCCCGGGAGGACACCCTCGCCCCCATCCCCGACCACCTGCCCTTCGACCAGGCCGCCATCATCCCCGACGCGGTCTCCACCCCGTATGCCGCGATCATCGAGAGCGGGGCGGTCCGGCCGGCGCAGTGCGTCGGTGTCTGGGGCGCCGGCGGTCTGGGCGCCCACGGCATCCGGCTCGCCCGCCTGGCCGGCGCCGCGCCCGTCATCGCCGTCGACCCGCTGCCCGAGGCCCGCGAACGGGCCCTCGCCTTCGGCGCCGACCTCGCACTCGACCCCGCCGACCCGGGATTCGCCGAAGCCGTGGGCCGGGCCACCGGCGGCCGCGGCCTCGACGCCGCCTTCGATTTCGCAGGTTTCCCAGCGGTCCGCGAGCAGGCTGCTGCGCTCCTGGGCGCCGGCGGTGTCCTCGTCCTGGCCGGTCTCACCCCTGAACCGCTCACCATCACCGACAGCACGTCCTTCAGCTACCGCGGCAACCAGATCCGCGGTCACTACGGCTCCGGACCCGAGCACGTGACCCAGCTCATCCGCCTGGCCGCCGCCGGCAGGCTCGACCTGGCGCCTTCCATCACCGATCGTATTCCCCTGGCCGAGGCGGCCGACGCCGTCACCCGACTGGAGAAGAAAACCGGCAACCCGATCCGCCTCGTCCTCACTCCGTGAATCATCGAGGAGTTCAATAAGATGCTCAGGGGCGAGCAGATCTGCCGCGTGCTGTCCAACTCCGCGGAATGGGTCGCACGGTTCAATCTCCAGCGTCTGCATTCTGCGACCGACACTATTCGGCCCGTCGAACACGAGGCCAACTACTACCCTCGACACCAGCCCCAACCGGCCGCTGGACCCAACCCGTAGAGCTTCCACTGATCCCGGGGTGGTTCAGTGCGTGCAGGTGGGTGGGCCGCCGCGCGGGGAATTCACCACTCAGTCGATCACTCAGCGAATGGCTACGAACGAGTCCGGTCACCAATTACCGGCAGATCGAGTCTTTCTGACGATTACACGTGCCCCTGTGATCGTTCCTTTATCGGCTTCCCAGTGCCAAGTTGGTGTCACCCTTGCTAGGTTGAAGCCCACGCCTCCGAGACAACGTCAGGTAAGTCTCGCAGTTTCACAGAGGCAGTATTTCCCCTGAGCCTTCACCAAGGCTTTCCTTGGATGCCCGAAAACCGTAACGGCTGAGCCTTGCTGCTTCCAGCCACGCCTCTCGGCATCCCCCCCAACACACCAGAAAGCGCGCGTAAGTGATGAGATCCCTACAGCGTTTCGGCTCCCCGCTGGCTGTCTCCGCCATGACGATCGTGCTGAGCACGCCCGCACTGGCCACCGCCGACGAGGCGACCGGCGGCAAGGACACCACGTACTACATCTCGCTCGGCGACTCCCTGACCACCGGCTACCAACCGGACGTCGACAAGGACACCGACGCCGCCTACACCGACCAGCTCTACGCGCAGCTCAAGCAGCGCACCCCCGGACTGGAGCACATACGCCTGGGCTGCACCGCCGAGACCACCGAGTCTCTGATCAACGGCGGAAAGTGCGACTACCCGAACGCCAAGTCCCAACTGGACGCCGCCCTGAAGGCCATGGCCCAGCACCGGGGCAAGGTCGCCTACGTGACCCTCAGCGTGGGCGCCAACGACATCCTCCTCAACTGCGTCAGCCCGGCCGGCACCCTCGACGGGGCGTGCCTGAACAGCCGGAGCCAGACCATGGCAACGAACCTCGCCCAGATCGCGGGCGCGCTGCGCAAGGCGGGCACGGACAACACCCAGTTCGTGGGCTCGACGTACCACAACCCGTTCCTGGGAGCCTGGCTGCAGGGCCCCGCGGGACAGCAGGCAGCCAAGGAGTCGGCACCCCTGCTCAAGGCCGCCAACACCGGGATCACCCAGGTGTACAAGTCCACCGGCTTCAAGGTGGCCGACGTGGCCGGGGCCTTCTCCTCGGACGACTTCACCACCATGGTGAACGTGCCCGGCGCGGGCGAGGTGCCGGCGAACGTGGCCAAGATCTGTCAGCTGACCTGGGCGTGCATGAAGCAGGACCCCCATCCCAACGCCGACGGCCACAAGGTGGTCGCAGGCGCCTTCGCGGCGGTGCTCGCCGAGAACGACGCGCCCGGTGCGGGCGCGTCCCCGTCGCCCAGCGAGCCGGCCACGCCCGGTGCGGGCGCGTCCCCGACGCCCAGCGAGTCGACCACGCCCGAGGCCGGCACGGACACGGGGGCGAACGACCCCACCACGAACGGAGATCTCGCCGAGACCGGCGCGTCGAGCAGCACTCCCGTTCTCGCGGGTACCGGTCTCGCCGTCCTGGCAGCCGGCGCCGCCGCCGTCTACTTCGCGCGCAAGCGCCCTACGAGCGAGCAGAGCTGACGGCTAGTCAGTGAATCGAACGTGAGCCGCAGGCCGCTCGTGGTGTCGCGGGCGGCCTGCTCGGCTCGGCTACGGAAGCGGGCGCGCCGACTCGGTCGCCCTGAACAGGTGCGCGGTAACCGGAGCTGGGGACGGCGTCGTTGTGCCAGGACCTCTGGTCGTGTTTCGGGCCTCGACACCTCCGTGCCCGTCAGGACCGTCCAGGCCGCCGCCGCTCTCCCCGCTCCGGGACAGTTACAGCCCACTTGCCGCGCCTCCCGCACACTGCCGTTGCCGGTATCCCCAACTCCCGTCTCCGCCTCGCCCACGCCTGATCACTGCGGCCGCCCCCGGCGGAGTGCCGTAGTCGTCACCCGCGGCAACCGGGTTCGGCTCAAGAAACCGGTCGCGAACTGTCACGGACGGCGTCGGAGTCCGAGCCGGCGTAGCGCAGCAGCCGCCGCATCGGCCCCGGCCGGGCCAGGTCGGCCTGTTCGGCCGGCTGCCGGTAGTTCTTCCGCTCCGCCTGAAGGCCGAGTGGCATCACTTCTCCTCGATATTGATCAGGCAGGCGAGCGGCGGGTGACTCCCGAACTCGTGTCGGAATGACGTCCGCGGAAAGTGACACACCCAATGTGTCTTATCGCATGTGTCGGGCCAGTCCGGTCGCCTTGCCCATCGGCCATTCGAGCGGCCCCCGCTGGAAGAAGCGGGACCAGATGGTGGCGAGGACGGTGACGGACGCGATGAGGCCGAGCAGGATGTGCAGCGGCGGGACGGCCGATTTCTCGGTGTCCAGGAGCCAGATGGCGACGATGTGGTAGACGTACGCGGTCAGTGACATCGAGCCGACCGCGATGACGGGCGTGGCCAGGCGCCGCAGCCAGGGAAAGGCGTCCATGGCGGCCAGGCACGCGGTGACGACCAGGATCGCCACACCGGTGTTGGCCACGATGGACAGGGTCGCCTCGCTGTGCGGGGAGGCGACCAGCATCCCGGCGGGGGTGTCGCCGAAGATGCCCTGCTTGCCGGGCGGTGCGGACAACATGGACGACATGCCCGGTTCCCCTGCGGGTTCCCGGACGGCTTCGGCGGCACCGGGCACGAGACGCAGTGCCAGCCAGGAGCCGCCGTAACCGGTGACGGCGAGGGCGACGCCGGTGAGGGCGAGGCGTATCCGGACGGCCGTGGCGGCCAGGTCGAGGCGGGCGAGGGCCATACCGGCGATGACGAACGGGACCCAGGTCAGGGCCGGATAGCCGCCGGTGAAGAGCAGCGAGACGATGCCGTCGGCCTGGCCGACGGTGGGGAAAGCGCGGCCGCCGACCACCGGCTTCAGCAGGTACAGCAGCTGCGGGCCGGCCAGGGCCCACCCCGCGGCGATCACCGCCAGCGGCTTGGCACCCAGCCGGTACAGCGGCAGCACCAGCAGGAGGAACAGTCCGTAGAAGGCGAGGATCGGGACGACCGGGGTGCCGGTCATGGTCAGGGCGGTGCCGAGGGCCAGCAGGATCACGGCCCGGATGACGACCTTGGCGACGGCCTGGCGGCCGGCCGGCCCGGTCTTCGGTGTGCCGCGTCCGGTGATGAGGGCGACCGCGAAGCCGGCCAGGACGGCGAACAGTGCGGATGAGCGGCCTTGCGCCAGCTCCATCAGGAAGCCGATGACACCGCCCTGGTCCGGGGCGGGACCGACATGGACCGCGTACATGCCGAAGACGGCCAGGCCGCGGGCCAGGTCCAGCCCGATCAGCCGGCCCACGCCTGGCGCCCCGGTCGAAGGCTCACCACGCTCGCGTTCAAGAGACGCGGCGTCGGCCGGGGGCAGCGCGGAGTCTGGGTGCTGTGTCATGCCGTCAGGCTGGAGACGGGGCCGATCATGGACTATCCGGCAGGAGGCTGTGATGTCCCTGCCGACTGGTGGGTGCTCCCCCGCCGTGTGGCTGGAGCTGCCGCTCGTCGGGCCGCCGGGGCTCTGCATGGCTTTAGGGTCGAGGCGGCATGGGCCGGACGGCATGAACGAAGGTGAGGCGGAGCGCGTGATCCGGGTAGTGGTGGTGGATGACGAAGCCCTGGTCCGCTCGGGCTTCGAACTCATTCTGGGCGCCTCGCAGGACATCGAGGTGGTCGCGACCGCGAGCGGGGGTGACGCCGTCGAGACCGTCCGCCGGGAGCGGCCAGACGTAGTGCTGCTGGACATCCGGATGCCGGACGTCGACGGGCTCACCGTCCTGCGCGAGCTGCGGACGATGCCGGACGCTCCAGTGGTGGCGATGCTGACCACGTTCGACGCCGACGAGTACATCCTGACCGCCCTGCACTGCGGTGCGGCAGGTTTCCTCCTCAAGGACACCGAGCCCGAGCAGCTCGCCCACCTGGTGCGCACCCTGGCCGCGGGCGGCGTGGTGCTCTCCCCCAAGGCATCGCGGACCCTGCTGCACAGCCACCCCGGCACCGAGGCGGCCGTCGACGAGGACGCGGCCCGCGTGCGGCTGCTCACCGCCCGCGAACGCGACGTCCTCGTCCTGGTGGCGGAGGGGCTGTCGAACGCCGACATCGGCGCGCGCATCCACCTGGGTGCCGGCACGGTCAAGGACCACGTCAGCGCGATCCTCACAAAGCTACGGGTGACGAGCCGGGTGCAGGCCGCGCTGCTGGCGCAGCGGGCCGGACTGCTCGACGAGCACCCGCGGTCGGAAGCCGACCGATGAGCCGCGCACGCGAGCTGTGGCAGCGGGTTCCCACGCCGGTCATCGACATCGTCCTGGTGGCGGTGGCGGCCGTGGACGTATGGCTGAACATGTGGGAGCACACGCGCCTCAGTGTCGCGCTGGCCGCGGTCGGCTGCGCCGCGTTGGCCTTCCGGCGCCGGTTCCCGCTCGCCGTGTTCCTGCTCACCCTGCCCATCGCGCTGATGCAGGATGTCCCGGTCGCTGTACTCGTGGCGCTGTTCACCCTGGCCGAACGCTCCCGCAACCGCCGTCTCCTCGCGGTGTGCGTCGCCCTGTCCGCCGTCGCGGGCAGTACTCCGTGGCCCTTGGCCGAGGTCGACCGGAGCATGACACTGGTCTTCTTCGCGTATAGCCTGGCCATTGCTGCCGCACCGGTCCTCATAGCACAACTTCTCCAGACGCATCGGGACTTGGCGCGGCGGCTGGTCGAGGTCGAGGAGGCCAGGGAGCACGAGCGGGCACTGCACGCCCAGACCGTGCTCGCCCGCGAACGCGCCCAACTGGCCCGCGAGATGCACGACGTGGTCTCCCACCAGGTCAGCCTGATCGCCGTACGGGCCGGAGCGCTGCAGGTCGCCACCAAGGACGCGGACGCCAAAGAGGCCGCCCGCACCATCCGCTCACTGAGCGTCACCACCCTCGACGAACTGCGCACCATGGTCACCCTGCTGCGCGCCTCCGGCGGCAACGCCACCGAACTGACCCCGCAACCCACCCTGGCCGACCTGCGCAAACTCGTGGAATCGAGCGGCACTCACGCACAGCTGACGGGTGAACTGCCGCCCGCCGTGGGCACACCCACCCAACGCGCCCTCTACCGCACGGTCCAGGAAGCGCTGACCAACGTCCGCAAACACGCCCCCGGCGCCACGGCGTGCGTCGAGCTGTGGCAGGACGGCGACGGCATCGGAGTGACCGTCACCAACACCCCTCCCACGCGTCCCTCCCTGTCCCTCCCCGGTTCACAGCAGGGCCTGGTCGGACTGCGCGAACGGGCCGAAATCCTGCACGGCACCCTGGAGGCGGGCCCAACTGCGGAGGGCGGCTACCGAGTGCGGCTGCGGATCCCCCTCAACGCGGACTGACCGACCAGGCAGCCGGGCGGCACGGCCGCCGCCCGGCTGCCGGCCACGGCATGCCCTCTCATGCTGTCCCGTCCGGTGGTGTCGACTCACGAGACGACGGGAGCTTGCGGCCGGATCTGTCCTGTCACGGGCACCCTTCAGACGGTGTTGAGTCCTCGGCCGGTCGGCTGATCCTCGTGGATCTCGTACGCGGGCTTGCCGACGGCCCCGGCATGGCGTCAGCGCCTGACGGAGGCCGGACAGGGGCCGATATGCGACTCGGTGACATCGGCCATGCCCTCCTCACCGGCATCTGCGACAAGTCGCCGCATCACTTCAGCAGGGTGCTGACCAAGGCGACGGCCACTCCCAGAAGCGCGTCGACGCAGCCGATCCTGACGGCTCGTCCCCATGTGCGGCCTGCGGCCCGGGAGGCGAGCAGGCCCCAGCCCAGCAGCAGGACGGTGTTGATGCCGAAGGCGACGTACTCGATGCCTGTGGAGCGCCACCAGCCAAGGCCCGCCCCGCACAGCAGCAGTGTGGTGGGCAGCGCCGCCACCACCAGTGGCCATTCGGCTAGGACGGCACGCACCACACTGCGTATGCCGGGATGTCCTTGGGCGTCGCGGTGGGCGATCTGGTGGGCGTAGCCATGGGCCAGGGCCGAGGCGAGGGCGGTGAACAGGACCCACAGGGCGTCGTCCATGCGTGCCGCTCGAGTCGTCTGGCCGAACTGGGTGAGCGCGGCGACGGCCGAACTCGACACCAGGAGCCCGTACACGCCGCCGAACAGCGCAGTCGGCTGGGCCAGCCAGTTCCACACCGCACGTCTGTGACGGATGGCGGACTCGGTGCGCATGCGGGGCCTTTCGCGGTCTCGGTTTGCGTGGGTGTCGGGGCGTGGGGTTGTCCGGCCGGGCATGGAGCAGTGGCCGACCGGACAACCTGGCGCGTGGTGGGTCATCGCGCGGGGGTCAGGAGCTGGGTGGCCGCCAGCCGCGCGTACAGCGGGTCCTGGGCCACCAGTTCCTCGTGGGTGCCCACGGCCCGGACCCGGCCGGCGTCCATGACGACGATCCGGTCCGCGCCGGTCACCGTCGACAGGCGATGGGCCACCACCAGCACGGTGGTCTCCCGGGCCACCTCCGTGATGACGTCCCGCAGCGCGAGCTCGTTGACGGCGTCGAGCTGCGAGGTCGCCTCGTCCAACAACAGCAGCCGGGGCTTGCGCAGAAGTGCGCGTGCGATGGCGACGCGCTGCCGCTCGCCTCCCGACAGCTTCGAGCCGCGGTGCCCGACCGGGGTGTCCAGGCCGTGGGGCAAGCTGTCGACGGGGGAGTCGAGCCTCGTCCGTGCCAGGACGTCGCGGATGTCGTCGTCCGTCGCATGGGGAGCGGCGAAGACGAGGTTCTCGCGGAGCGTGCCGGCCAGCACCGGGGCGTCCTGCTCCACGTACCCGATGGCAGACCGCAGCTCGGCCAGGGACCAGTCCTGTACGTCCTTGCCGTCGACCAGGACCCGGCCGCCGGTGGCCTCGTGAAACCGCTCGATGAGCGCGAACACCGTCGACTTGCCCGCACCGGACGGGCCCACGAAGGCGGTCATCCCGGTGCGCGGCACCTCGAAGCTCACCTGCCGATGGACGTACGCCTGGCCCGGGCGGTAGCGGAAGGACACGTCCTCGAAGCGGACCGACGCCGGTCCCGGCACCGATGCCCCCTGCCTGGGCAGGCCGTCCTGCCGCCCGGCAGACGGCTCGGTCGCCAGGCGTTCCACGTGCGCGATCCGGGAGATCGCGGCCGCCCCCTCCTGATAGGAGGACACGGCGTCGACCAGCCTGGACACCGGCTCGATCAGGTAGAAGAGGTACAGCAGGAAGGCGATGAGGGTGGACACGGGGATCTCCCCGGACGCCACCCGCGCCCCGCCGACCGCGAGCACCGCGAGGAAGGCCATCTGGACGGCGAGTTCGTCGGCCGAGCCCGCCACGGCCTCCCACTTCGCGCTCTTCACGCCGTACCGCCACGCCCGCCGCGCCGCCGCCTGAACCCGGGCGGTCTCCCGCTCCTCGGCACCGGACGCCTTGACCGTACGGAGCGCTCCGAGGGACCGCTCCAGCGCGACGGAGATCTCCCCGACCGCCTCCTGCGACCGCTCGGTGGCCTGCGCGATCTTCGGCATCACCAGCGCGACGGCCCCGCCGACCAGCACGACCACCCCGAGCGTCACACCCAGCAGTACGACATCCAGGAACGCCATCATCACGATCGCCGCCACGAAGGCCACCGCGCCGGTGGCGGCGGAGACGACCGCCTGGGTGCTGACCGCCCGCAGCAGCGTGGTGTCCGAGGTGACCCGGGACATCAGATCACCCGGCGGGATCCGCTCCCACTGCGCGATCCGCAACCGCAGCAACCGCCCCACCAGGGTGCGCCGCGCGGCCAGGACCACCGACTCCGCCGTCCGCTCCAGCACATACGCGCCGAACGCCTCGACCGCCGTGCCCAGCACCACCAGGACGGTGAGCGCGATCAGGATCCCGGCGATGGTCTCACCCGTCGCCAGCCGGTCCACCAGCGCCTTCGTGGCCAACGGCTGCAGCAGCCCCCCGGCGGCCCCGACCAGGGCGCACAGCAGGCCGAGGGCGACGGCCCACCGGTGCGGCCGCACATACGCGTACAGCGCCCTGACCGTCTCCCGGGCGGACAGGGAAGTCTCATCCGTCGTCGGGGCGGATGCGGTGTTCACGAAGTTCCCTTCTTCTGCAGTGTCGCGGCGTCACAACCCGGTACGCAGGCCGGAGTGCCGAGGCAGTCCTCGCGCTCCTTGTGCCGGCGCGGTGTGTCATGCCTCCAGCCTGGAAGCCCGGCCGCCTCGCGCCCATCCGGCAACCGTCGGGTCCACCCCCGCCAAGTGGCTGAAAAGGACCGCCGTCCGGTCGCACCGGACCGGCCGGTGAGGACGAGACTCCACCGGTCGGCAGGGCGGTAGCCACCGATCGGCGGGGGAGTTACCGAAACCTGCCGGATGGTCCGCCCCCGGACGTCCACGCGAGGTTCTCCCTATGACACAGACACAGCCGCCGCAGGAGACGTCAGCTCCCCAGGAGAACTCGCCTCCGCCGCCCCGAACCTCCCCCGAGTCCGCCGCGCCGGCCTCGCCCGGTGCCTCGATGGGGCGCCTCGTCGGGGTGGACCTGGCCCGCGCGCTGGCGGTGTTCGGCATGTACGTCGTGCACATCGGCCCCCCGCTGTCGGCCACGGACGGCGTCGCAAGCTGGATCCGGTACCTGGCGGACGGTCACTCGTCGGTCCTGTTCGCCACCCTCGCCGGGTTCTCGCTGATGCTGCTCGCCGGCCGCAGCGAGCCCAAGACCGGCCTGGCCGGCCGGCAGGCGAAGGCGCGGATCGCGATCCGCGCCGTCGTCCTACTGGCGCTGGGCACCGCGATGGCCATGGAGTACGGGGGAGTGATCATCCTCGGCTTCTACGGGGTCTACTTCCTGCTGGCCCTGCCCCTGGTACGCCTGTCGGCCAGGACCCTCGCAATCATCGCGGCCGCGTTCGCCCTGGTCACACCGCAGTTGGCGTTCGCCCTCAACTCGCTGCTGACCGAATCCGTCCAGCAGAGCATCAACGCCTACGACCCGCTCCGCCGCCTCAGCGAGGTGGGCGTCCTCGATCTGCTGCTCACCGGCTTCTACCCGGCGCTCACGTGGATGTCGTTCGTGATCGCGGGCATGGCGCTGGGCCGCCTCGACCTGTCCTCCGGCACTGTCCAGAAGCGCCTGGCCGCGCTCGGTGCCGCCCTCACCGTGGCCGCCTACGGCATGTCCCTGCTGCTCGCCGGCAAGGGCGCGCTGCGAAGCCTCGCGGAAGACGGGCCGTCGTCCAGCGGCTCCGGGTCACTGTCCCCCGACAGCGGGTCGGCACCCCTCGACGGCGGGTCGTTCCCCGATATGCCGGCGTCGTCGCTCCTGGCGGCCGGGCCGCACAGCGGCACCACGTTCGACATCATCGGCAGCGTGGGCGTCGCGATCCTCGTGATCGTGGGCGCGACGGTGGCGATGGACCGCCTGCCGCGACTGCGCCGCCTGGCGAAACCGGTCATCGCCGTGGGCACCATGTCCCTGACCGCCTACGTCGGCCACTTCCTCGCACAGTCCGCACTGTCCCTGCCCGCCGGGACCAGCACCCAGCAGTCCTGGCTGCCACTGCTCATGTTCATCCTCGGCGCGACCGTGTTCGCCGCGATCTGGTCCCGCTTCTTCCGCCGCGGCCCCCTGGAGTACCTCCTCAACGCCGCCACCAAGCCGGCGAAGCACATCCGATGAGACCCGGCCGGGGCGGGACGCCGCCACGCCCCACCCCGGCCCGGGCCACTCATGGATCCAGCATCTGCCACGGCTGCCCCAGCCCTCTTGGAGGACTGGCCGGCACGAACCATGAGGTCCTTCAGCTTGGCGCCGGTATCGGCGGCGAGGGTATTGCCGGTGTGGCGGAGGTCGTGGAAGCGGAAGCTCTCCGGCATCCCGACCTTGGCCCGCGCCCTTCGCCATTTCCGCCCGAAGGTGGAGCGGCGGAAGGGCGCGCCGCGCTCCCCTGTGAAGAGGAGTCCGTCCGGCTCCTTCGCGGCGAACCACTGCAGGTGGCGGCGCAGATCCGGAAGCAGGAAGTCGGGTAGGTAGATGGTGCGTTCGCCCGCCCGGAACTTGGGGTCGCCGGTGACGCGTCTGCCATTCGTCAGCTCCGGGGAAGCCTGGGTGACGCGCAGGGAACACTCGTCCAGATCCACGCTGCGGCGCCGAAGCTCGGCCAGTGCCTCGGGGCGGAGGGAGGCAAAGGCGCCAAGCAGGACCATCAGGCGCCAGCCGGGCAGCCCGACCGTGCCGAGAACGGTGGGACCAACTCATCGACAACGCCCGGGAGTTAGTAGCGGCGGGCAAGCAGTACCGCAACGCCCACCGCGACGGCTTCGAGGACTTCATGGCGAACCTGGGCCTCGTCGAGCGCTTCAGGCAGCAGCTCACTCTCTACGTCGGCGAGGTGCGGGGCGCCCTCCCCGGCCGGATCGGCGACCGCTGCTCCGTCCCTCGTGCACGCCTGCAGCGAAGGCTTTCCGGCCGGCGCTTGCTTCCTCAGGGTTCGGCAGCTCGCCAGCACCAAGAGGGACTCCTGGCGACCCCGAGCAGACGACGTGCCCATGGCGTGCCCGTAAGACCGGTCAATCACGGTCAACGGGGGTGCGACGCGGCACGTCCGGATGCCACGCCGGAAGACATACACCCAGGTCAGGGGTTATCCGGCGATGCAAGCGCCATCGCTTCCCGTTTGCGAGTGCTCCTGCACCCCGAGATTGGGCACGCGGAGGGCACGCGCGCCTCGCGAGAGCGGCCCCATCACGTCGCGACGTGGCGCTGACCTGCGCTTTCACTTGGATGAGCCGGAAGCGAGCCCTCAGCCTGCTGTTCCCGGGCGATGGCGGACACCCGTCCTGCACGTGCTTCGTCGTGGGCGGTGCACAAGCCCCTTGTGGGAGCGGGCACTTGACCGCCGAGGGTACTGCGTCAGAGCGGGAGGTCGTCGGGGAGCACCCGGAACGCCTTGTAGCGGCCCAACGGGCGTACGGCCCGGAAGTCTCGTCGGGCGAGGGTGAGAATCGCGTCCGTGTCGTAGTCGGCGGCAAGCGCCACGTTCACAGCGTCGGCGAGGCCGAGGTCCAGCGCGCGGTGGCGGACACGGACAGACTGGGCGGCAGCCAGGTGGTCCTCCGTGATCTCCGGCATGACGACACGACCCCGGCTCATCCAGCGCCTCAGGTCATCGACCGCGCTGAGGAAAGCCTCCCTGCCGAGCTCACGTGTCGCCACGTGATCCAGTTCGGCCAGCAGGAGCGGGGACATGACCAGCAGGCCCGCCGCCATGATCGCCTCGTTCGCCGCCCCGTGTTCCGGATGAGCCGAGTCCAGGGCTGCCAGAAGGCCGGACGCGTTGGCGATGACAATGATCACGCGGCGGATCCGGAACCCGAGCCGGTCTCCCGCCGGACGGCCTCCGCGACCGTGTCGCGGACCTCCGGCTTGGACAGTGTGCGCCCCGGCCCCTCGAAGGTGCGTGAGAACAGCGGCTCGTCCCAGACCCGGTTCGCCATGGCTGCAAGGTGGATGCCCTGGCGGATGATCTCGGCCTCGCTTATGCCCCGGCGCTTGGCGGCCTCTTTGATGATCGCCAGGGCCTCGGGGTCGGCGTAGACGTTGGTGCGCTTCATGGGCATGTACCAAGTGTGGTCCATGTACCGGTTTGGTGTATCCGCGCGCTTCACCTTGTCCCACTGGCCCCGCCCATGGGCAGGCGGCCTCGAGTCCGCAACCACAGCTGTCCTGGGCACGAGACACCTGGCGACGGATTCCTCCCAAGACCCGTCGCCCCACCCCCGGGACCAATTACTCGGGAGCCGTCCATGGCGTGCCCGTAAGGACAGAGGACCACGGTCAACAGCGGTGCAATTCCGGCCAGCACGACCACCTCAAGGGCCAGGTACCTGCCCTGGTCGGAGCCCATGCGGCGTGGGCGAGTGGGTGGTGGACGCGCTACCGGGAGAACGAGAAGTACAGGGTTCGACCGTAGTCGCCCTTCGCCGTGGTGGGGCCGCCGCTGGGGCCGAGGGCGGCCGGTGGGTCGAACTTGGTGCCGATCGGCGGAATGGCGTCGAGGAAGGAGAGATCGCCCTTCGGGAAGGGGGGCGCGGTGTGGCGGGGATCGGGTCCGAAACGAGGTGTGAAGAGGCGGAGGTAGAGGTTCTCGTCCTCGGAGACCATGGTGAGACGTCCGGCGGTGGTGTGGAGGGACGCCCACCGGACGCCCGCGTGGTAGCCCTTGAACTCCGGGTACACCCAGCCGTCGGCACCGGTCGCGGTGTCGTTGTACTGCTTCGTCCAGACGTCCGTCGCGACGCCGCGCAGCCGGTTCTTCCACACCCTGTGGGGTCCGTGGCCGAGCCATGTCACTCCGGTCACCTGCGATTCGGGATGGTCGAAGCCGACGCCGAAGAAGTCGTGCTCGCCGGTGAGGTGGTAGCGGTAGTGCAGTTGCAGCCAGCCGCTGGGGTGCAGACGCCACCGAACGTGGCGCAGCACGCCGGAGTACTCGGCCTCCACCGTGTAGCCGTAGCCGTCGGGCCCGTGCGTGAGGCGGGTGAGGTCGGCCGTTCCGGTGGTGGGCAGCGGGCCGCGGGACAGCGCGAAGTCCCTTCCCCGGTGGGTGACACCGGCCAGCATGCCCGTCGTGGCGTCGAGCGTGACCGTGGTGTGGCGGGATGCGAGGGTGAGCCTGTCGTCCGAGAGCGAGCCGCGTACGGCCGGTCCCGGGCCCGTCCGGACCAGCCGTCGGGCCTGGTCGGCGGCGGACGCGACGGTCCAGGTCCAGCGGCGGATCTCGCGGCCGTCGGCATCGGTGACGGTGAGCGCCACGGCGTCGGCGCGTCGCCAGCCGGACGGCAGGGGCAGGCGCAGCACTCCCTGCGCGCCGGGCCCGATGTCCGGAGCGGAGGCGGTGCCCTGGGCGCGCACCGTGTGGCCGTCCCGCCGCTGCGACGGGGTGGGGAAGTCCAGGAGTCGCCAAGTGAACCGGCACGTGCGGGTGTTGGTGAAGGCGTAGTGGTTGGTGAGGGCGATCCGGCCGTCGAAGTCGTCCGGCAGGCCGGCGGTGAACCGCTCCGGCTCGGCGAGTTGTACGGGAGACCAGATGTCCTTGATCGTGTAGAAGCTGGCCTCCTTCTCACGGAAGGGGCCGAGGATGCCGTCGGGTGCGGCGTTGCCCGCCACATCGATGGCGCCGCCGAGGTCGTCCCGCACGATGCCCTCGTCGACCAGTGCCCACAGGAAGCCTCCGGCGGAGAGCCGTTCACGGCCCATCAGCTTCCAGTAGTCGTCGAGGCCGGCGCCGGCGCCGCCGTCGTAGAGGCCGTGGAGGAACTCGGTGGGCATGAAGACGTCGCCCTGTTCCTGGAGGATGCGGCGCGTGCTGTCGTACGTCTCGTAGTGGTCGGTGTTGATGCCGCCGAAGTTCGCCCAGGGGTGGAGGACGGTGCGCTGCTGGGGGTCGTGGCGGGCGTAGTCGTCGTCGAGGGCGGTGTTCCAGCCGCCTTCGTTGCCGTTGCACCAGAACAGGACCGACGGGTGGTTGACGTCACGGGTGACCATCGAGGCGACGAGGGGCCTGCCCGCCTCCTCGTCGTAGGACTTCTGCCAGCCGGCCAGTTCGTCGAGCACGTACATCCCGAGTTCGTCGGCGAGGTCGAGGAAGTGCGTGTCCGGCGGGTAGTGGGACATCCGGACCGCGTTCATGTTCATCTCCCGCATCAGGAGGATGTCCTTGCGGCTGATGCGGGCGCTGGTCGCCCGGCCGGACGTGGGCCAGATGGTGTGCCGGTTGGCTCCCTTGAGGAGGATCTTGACCCCGTTGACGTACACGCCGTCGCCGGGGCGCACCTCGACGGTGCGGAAGCCGAATCTCTCGTCGACGCGGTGGACGGTACGGCGGTCGCCGGCGCGGAGGGCGACCTCGACGCGGTAGAGGTGGGGGGTCTCCGCCGTCCACTGCCGGGGGGAGTCGACGGCGGTTTTGAGGGTCACCTTCGTGTCGCCGGGAGCGACGGCCGCGGTGAACGGGGCGCCGACCGGGCGCCCGGAGAGGTCGGTGACCCGGGTGACGAGACGGTCGGCGGAACCGGTGCCCGACAGATGGGCGTCGATCCGCAGCGTGCCGTCGGCGCGGGCGTCGACGGCGATGCGTTCGATGTGCTGGAGCGGGAACGCCTCCAGATGGACGGGGCGGTAGATGCCGCCGAAGTTCCAGTAGTCGCCCAGGCGTTCGGCCCGGTTGACGGAGTCGTCGGTGGACTCCTTGCTGACCGTCACCTCCAGGAGGTTGTCCTGGCCCGGCCGCAGCCTTCCGGTCACCTCGTGGCGGAACCGGTAGAAGCCGCCGCGGTGGACGGGCCCGGCCGACTCGCCGTTGATCCACGCCTCGGTATCGGTCATCGACCCTTCGAAGACGAGGAACACGCGTCTGTCACGCCAGTGGGCGGGGGGCGTGAAGGTGTGCCGGTAGCGGCCTTTCTCCTCCGGGCGCAGATTCCACCCGTAGTTGTACGTGCCGTATCCGTGGAACTCCCAGTTGGACGGAACCGGGATACTGCCCCAACTGCCGCTGCGCCGACCGCTGGTGCACAGGAAGTCCCAGTCGACCGGGTGGTCGGCGTCCTCTCCGGACAGATAGAGGCGCTCGGTGCGCGAGGAGGCATCCGTTCCGTCGGCCGTCCCGGCGGCCCGGGCCGAGCCCGCGGGAAGGCCTCCGGCGACGGCCGCGCCGGCGCCGAGGATCAGAACGCCACGGCGTGACAACTGCATGACATCTCCAGCCTTCAAGGAACCGTCGGGGTGGGGGATGGCAGGGACGTGCGGGGTAGCCGACGGGCCCGGTCGGCCACACGGCAATCGAAGCGCTTGCGCACACAACGCCGCAGGTCAGAGCAGACGTGCAGGAGTGACGACGACATTAGGAGTCGAATGAATCGAACACAAGAGGGCAGCAGAAGGTACAGGCGCCTACGGAACCGCCATCTCAGCAGGGTGCTTTGACGACGAGGAGCGCAGCGCCCGGACGACCGCGTTTATCCCGCGTCGATCATTTGGTTATGCGCGTCCCTCAGTCTGGGCCGTGCGCGTTCCGTGCCTACGTCCTCGACGTCGGAGGCAGTCGTTGCTGAGAATCCACTTCACCAGCCAGGACTTGGAGAACATCCGGATCGCCCGGAGTCCCGACCCGCTCTGGGAGATTGTTTGCAGCGTCTGCCGACTCCAGAGCAAGGACGGTTCCCTCGCCTTCGGCCCCTGGCGGCGGGTGGTTCGTACGCGCATCCGGAGCGATGAGGCGTCCCGGTGGGCGGCGCGGATGCTGCGGACCCTCGTGCCGTACGCCACCTACATGCCGGACTTCCTGACCCCGCATCTCGAGGGTGAGGACATCAACCTGGCGGCCGGAATCGATCGGGTGCTGTCCACTCCCGAACGCCAACTGCGCGCCGAAATCACGTCGTTGGCGAGGGCGGTCGGGAAGCCGGTCGTCCATCCGGCTCTGGCCCGGGGCGACACGGAGGCGTTGCGCCTGCTGGGCAATGGGCTGCGGACCTACCACGAGGCGTTTCTGGCACCCGCCTGGGACCGGATCGACGCGGCTGTCCGCGCCGACTTCGCGTGGCGGTCCCGCGCCCTGGCGACCGGCGGCACGCGGGCTCTGCTGGAGACGTTTCGTCCCATGGCGGTGTGGCGTCCGCCCGTGCTGGAGGTGGACTACCCGGTCGAGCGGGACCTGCACTTGCGCGGGCGCGGCCTGCGGCTGATCCCCTCGTACTTCTGCTGGCGCCGGCCGATCACCCTGATCGACGAGAAGATGCGGCCGGTGCTGGTCTACCCGGCGGACAAGACGGTCGCCCCGCTCTCGGCGGCCGCCACCCCCGAACTCGCCCGGCTCCTCGGCTCCACCCGGGCCTGTCTGCTCCACGAAACGGCGGCGCGCGAGTGCGGCACCACCTCGGAGTTGGCGGCAGCGGTGGGCATTTCCCTGCCGAGCGCCAGTCAGCAGCTGGCGGTGCTGCGGGAAGCGGGGCTGCTGACCAGCCGCCGCGACGGCAAGCACGTACTGCACACGGTGACGCCGATGGGACAGGACCTGTTGGGCGTTCGATGTGGCTGAGGCCAAAGAGTGGTGCGCGACGGTCACCCTCGGTCCGAACCTGTTCATCAGGCGCAAACCCCGACGGAGGGAAACCCCATGGAGTTCAAGGCCAGGACCACGAAGCGCACCGCAGCCCTGCTGTGTGGCATAGCGGTGGCACTCGGAGCCGGCACTGCCACCGCGGCCGCTGCCGACCGGGCCGCGCAGTCGGCCGAGTCGGTGTACGCGGCGGAGGCGAAGGCGGTGGGCCTTTCGGACCGGCAGGCGGCCCAGCTGCAGGACCGGGTGGACGCCCAGTTGGCGGACATGAAGGTCCCGGCGGAACAGGTGAGTTACAACGAGATCCGGGCCAAGGACGGTAGCGCGAGCATCACGGTGTCCGCGCCCGGCGCGGCGGCCAGCACCAGCTGTTCCTACACGTACCTGTGCCTGTGGGACGGCGCGAACTGGACCGGCACCAAGCTGTCGTTTTACGTGTGTGCATTCCGCGACCTGAGCGACTACGGCTTCAGTGACCGCCTCACCTCGTACAAGAACAACCAGACCTCCGGCACGCGGTCCCTGTTCTACAACTGGCAGGGCTCTTGGGTCTACAAGTTCGACAGCCACGCGTACCACACGGAGGACAGCCTCGCGAACACTTCCTGGAACAACATGATCGACGGGGTCCGGGTCTGCTGAGCTCCTGCCGGTAGCCCGATCCGCTGAGCAGCTGCGCGTTCCGGGCGGGCCGGACGGTGATCGAGCACATGGCGATGAGGGACGGCCGGTCGGTCACCTTCTTCGTTGCCTCGACCGCTCGGGGAGCGCGTTCGGGTCCAGGTCGCCGTCCGGCTTCGCGATCAGCTGCCGCACCGTCTTGAGCAGGGCTTCTCCCGGCCGCGGAATGCCGCGGTTGCGGTAGGAGGGCCGCAGCAGGCTGATGCCGTGGACAGCCAGGAAGCGGTCGGGTTCAGCGGCGATGCAGCCCTTGTCCGCCAGGATCAGCAGGCCGGGCCGGGAGGCGGCCAGGTGTGGTTCGTTGTCGATCAGGGCGGCCAGGACCTGCCGTTCGTCGACCTTCGGATCGGCCAGGGCCCAGGTGACCGGCAGCCCGGCGGGGGTGCATACCAGGTGCAGCTTCAGGCCCCAGTAGAAGCGTGAGTGGGAGCGGCAATAGCCGTAGTTGGCCCATCCGCTCAGGTCGGAGCGGCGCACGGTCTCACGGGAGCGGGCGCACTCGACGGGCGTGGAGTCCACAATCCACACGTCGTCCAGCCACAGGTCGGTGTCTGCGGCCAGGCACCGGACAGCCCGCTTGACCAGGCCCAGCGCGGCCCGCAGGCGCGAAGCGCAGCCAGCGGGCCTCGCAGTGGAAGCCCAGCATGGCCTGGGCCACGGCCAGGGTGACCAGTTCTGAGTGCACGTACAGTGCGGTCAAGAGGGTGTCCAACTCGGGCGTCACAACCCGATGTCGGGCACTCCGACCGCCGCGGGTCCTTCTTCGAACTGCACCGCTACAGCCGGGCGGTGGAGGTGACCGGCCGCCCCTTCCCGGTCGCGCAGGTGAACTTCTCCAGCTCCCGGCGGGGAACCCGGCGCGGCATCCACGGCACCCTCACCCCACCGGGCCAGGCGAAGATCGTGACGTGTGTGCGCGGCGCGGTGCTCGACGTCGTCGTCGACACACGCATCGGTTCGCCCGCCTTCGGCCAGTACGACCGACGACGCCTGCGTCTGCTGTCTGTGCTCCTCCGAGTTCATTCCGGGCAGCCAGGTCGACATCAACGCCCTGGACCCTGAACTGGGCATCCGCTGGGGGCTGACGGACGAGCCTTTGATGTCGGACAAGGACGCCGCCGCCATGAGCCTCGCCGAGGCCGCCGCGGCGGGACTGCTGCCGACGTACGAGGAATGTCTCGCCCTGCAGGCGGACCTACGCGGCGCCGGATGAACGCCCCCGGCGGCACCTCCTCCAGCACCTCCACGCCGCCCGGCACCTCGCCCGGGTCCTCCTCACCGACGAGGGGACACTGGCGGCTCGACAGTTGAGGGCACTGCAGGCCGACTCGGTTGCACGATTCGTCCACGCGTGCCACGCCCTGCTGTACTGGCTGTTCCAGACCGGTCGCGGCCGAGAAGTCGTAGAGGTCGGGACGTCCTTCACACGGGTACCAGCCCGCGAAGTCCTCGTCGCACCACAGCCCGTCCAGCCGGTCTCTCACCCACATCGCCGTCGTACCGCCCGGATTGCCCGCCCGCGCGATCTACGCGGTCAGAGACGGGACCTGCTCACCGGAACGGGGACGGAGCGACAACGGAACTACCTCGGCAACTGCATCGGTCTTCGAAACAGCACCGAGCATGCCCGGGCCCCCTCCGGCTCACCGGCCGCACAAACATCGCCGTCGGCCTCCGCCACCACGTCCGCAACCCGCCGGGCCCTTGGCCACCTCGGGCATCAGGTGATCGAACCGGACACCCCGCGAGCACGACGCAGCCCTGGCGGCGTGGCCCACCGGTGGGACCTGCGGCCCCCGCCCATGGTCACGCTCCGGGGTGCAGCCCGAGCCAGCCCGGCGTGGGGTCGCCCTTGACCTCGCCGAAGTACAGGGCGAACGTCTGCTTCCAGCGCTCCACTTCGGCACGGTCGGCCATGAAGCGGGGGAAACCGTCGAGGTGGGCGTTCGGGTACTTCCAGATCGGCTTCAGCCCGCCCGCGGGAGTGACGTCGGTCCGTACCGACCAGCCGAAGCGGGCTGCTTGCTGCCGTTCGGCGGACAGCACCCAGTTGATGTAGAGCTTGGCCGCGGTCGGGTTCTTGGCCTGCCTCAGGAGCGCGAGGCGCTGCCCCCACGCCACGAACGGATGCCCGTCGGCCACCGCCCACCGCAGGGGCTCCGACGCCGGCGCCGCCAGCGACCCCGACCCGCCGACACCGATCGCCGCCTGGCCGCCGCTCACCTCGTCCTCGGGGAAATCGGTGCCCCGCCCGAACCGCACGTCCTGTGCGGCCAGCCGGGCCACCCAGTCCCAGCCGTACCGCTCGGTGTACAGCTTGTAGAGATACAGGACCGCGTCGTCGTCATGCGGGTACGACGAGGCGATCTTCCCCTTCCACTTCGGGTCGACCAGGTCGAGCGGAGTGCGCGGCGCGTCCGAACCGACCGCCGCCGGGCCGTACATGAAGCTGAAGGCGATCACCGCGCCCGCCACCCAGGCGCCCTGCGGGTCCCGGAAGCGGTGGTGCAGCTTGGAGAACCCGGCGGGCTTGTAGGGCAGCAGACGGCCTTGCTCCTTCCAGCGCGTGAAGTCGTGCAGAGTCTGCAGCTGGACGAGGTCGGGGACGAGGCTGCCGGTCGCGAGCTGGTTGTCGACACGGGTGCCGTGGTACTTGCTGTAGTCCACGATCAGCGTCATGTCGATGCCCGGGAAACGCCGCATGAAGCCCGCCCTGAGGCCATCCAGCTGGTTCGGCGTGTCACCGCCGGCGTACAGCACGAGCTTGCCGCCCTCGGCGAGGGCGGCCCGGTGCAGCTCGTCGAGCGTCCTGGTCTCCTCGGGGCCGGAGGCGTGCCGGGGCGCGGAAGGAGAGGCTGCGGCTGCGGCCGGAGCCGCGGCGGCGCCGAGACCGAGGGCGGCACCCGCGCCCGTGGCGAGGACACGTCTCCTGCTGAGGAAGCTGGACATGTAGGAAAGACCTCTCTGCTGGGGGGAAAGCACGAGACCCGGCGCCATGGGCACGGGCCGTAATCAGGGCGTGCGCCGAGTGCAGACAGCGCGTAGTCCGTACGGGGTCTTCGGTACTCGGACGGACCGCCCGACGTGGTGGCGATCCTGCCGCTCTTCGCCACCGGCAACCAGCCGCTGCTTTCCCTACGAGCGGTCTTCCTACTACTGACAGGGACAGGCTGTGGAGAGGGCAGAGCAGGAGTGTGCCCGGTTCGTGCGGACCTGGTCCGGTTGACGGTGGCGGCGAGCCCCACCGCCGGATGCCGAGCCCACACCGAACGCCACCGCTTCCTCGCCCTCTACGCATCACACGATCAACCGGACATCCGAGAAAAGCGCAGGGCCCTGGCTTGCTGTCAGGGCAGGCCGGCATGGGCCGGCCTCGTCGGCGATCGTCTCCCCCTACGTCACCACGCGCTACGACAGAGGTGGTTCCAGGTGGACGGGTTGTGGTGAGGTCGGCCGCCGCGGTCGCGAGGAGTCCGGCGCCGAACGTCCGGATGACCTGGCGGCGGGCCGGCTTGTCATGCTTCTCCCTGGGGTGTCGGCCCGGACCAGGTCAGGCGGACGGCGGTTACCGGGCAGCGGCCTCCTCGGTGGTGAGGAAGCGCAGGTTCTGCACGTGCTCGTTGACGAACATGGGCACGCCGTCCGAGGCCAGGTACCAGCGCGGCTTGTCCCCGCTGTCGCGGATCACCCTGCCGTTGACACGGAGGTTCTCGAAGGTGACGTCCTTGACGGTGCGTTCCGCGTCGGTCCCGGCGATGATCGACGTGTCGGCGTTCTTGCCGTTGTAGCTGAGGTCCTTGATGTAGACGTTCTCGATGCCGCGGCCGGACGCCTTGTTCCACCTCGGGTTGTTGACGACCCGCATGTGGACGAGCTGGCCCCAGCGGAAGTCCTCCACGCGGATGTCGTCGAACCTCACATCCCGGACGAGGTTGCCGTCGGCGGCATTGATGGCGATGCAGCCCTGGGCGTTCACCTGCGGCTCACGGTGGTCGAGGATGTCGATGTTCTCGAAGTTCAGGTTCTCCAGCATCTCGGGGTTGTCGGGGTCGGGGTTGCCGTGCACGGCCATGTTGATCGGGTGGGCCACGTCGGCCCAGAGGGAGCAGTTCTTGACGGTGATGTTGCGGGTGTCGCCGTAGAAGTCCCAGCGGTGGGTGTAGAGGGCGATGCAGTCGTCGGAGGTGCGCAGGAAGCAGCCGTCGATCGTGACGTTCTCGGAGCAGTAGAGCTGGATGCCGTCGCCCCAGCCCTCGCGGCTGAAGGCGCGCAGGTTCTTGATGGTGAGGTTCTGGCACTCGGCCACCCGGATGTTCTCGTACCGGGGGTTGAGGATCGTGATGCCGTCGATCGTGACGTTCTCGCAGTTGCGGATGAACAGTGCGCCCGCCTTGGAGTTGTAGAGCACACCGCGGCCGATCACCCGGGAGTTCTCCACCTCCTCGATTATCACGCGTGCGACGAGGACCGCTCCGGGGGCCAGGTAAACCGTGGTGTTGCCGGGCACCATCAGCTCACCGTTGGTGGGGGTGTGCAGGCCGGGCCCGAAGTACATGACGTGCTTGTCGCCCTCGGCGGGCACGTCCTGTTCGATCGGGTTCGCGAACAGGTGCAGGCAGTCGAAGATCTTGTCGTCGACCTGGACGACGACGTTGCGGGGCCGGTCCAGGGTGAAGCGCGCGGTGCTGCCGAGTACCTCGGGGGTGATGCCGTACGAGTCCGGCCGGATGCGGAACTTCTCGGCGCCGCCCGGGTTGTAGGTGACCTCGACCTCGACGGTGCCGGAGAAGTCGAAGGAGGCCCAGGAGGAGTTCTGGACCGGGTTGCGGCCGGTGACGGCGTCGATCAGAGCCAGCTTGGCCAGGTAGACGTCGAGCCTCTGCCAGGTGCCGCCGAGCGGCCGGACTTTGACGGTGAAGGAGTTGTTGACCGGCACCTGCGGCAGGGCCGGGTGGACGACAACGATGTCGCGTGTGGAACCGGTTCCTGCGGCTGCAGCCTGAGCGGTGCCCCCGACACCGCTGACCATACTGCCGACAGCGACGGCGCCAGCGGCCTGGAGGGCGGTTCGCCGGGACAGGGACGAGCTCATGAGGACTCCTTGACGGACGTGGGCGGGTCGCCGTCTGCGGCCGGAGGCGGGGCCCGGCGGCCGCTGAACATGCGGGCAGAGCGCCGCCCCTTCACAGATGGGGCGTTCGGGTAGCAGGAGGCGTTTGACGATCAGAGGGGACGTTCGGGCCATGACGAAGTGGAACCGTCAGGCCGAAATCTGCGGCACGGCCGAAATCTGCGCAAGGGTTTGGCGAGTTTTCGAAACAACCGGTTGCTATAGCGGGGCCGTGCGCCGTCCCGGTCGAAAGCTGGGCACGGCGTGCTCGATCGCAGGCCCGACGTCCGGGCCTCGTGGTCGGCGCCAGGTGGCGGCGCTCGGCGGCGCGGGAGCGGGCGACCTGGGCGGTGACCTGCGGCATCGGCGTCCGGGCGGCATCCGTCCACAGGGTGCGCAAGGCAGCCGTGCGGCTCGCCGTGGGCGGGCCAGGGGCGATCGGCGTGAGTGATCAGTGGCCGTCCGGCGGTGTACCACTCGGTCAGCCGTTGGAAACCGGTTGGGCAACTTGGGACCCCTCATCTCCTCGCTCCAGGAGAGCCTGAACCGCCCACCACGCGCGGAGGAAACCGCCCGGGGGCGCTGTCCCGCCGGAGCATGCTCACGGGCGCGGCCCGGGCGGCCGCCAAGTACCGGCTGCTGATCGACATGCACGACGACGTCCGGCCGTTCGGCTACGAGCGCACGTACCCGAACTACCTGAGCCTGGAGGGCGTCCGCGGCAACGAGCAGTTCCCGACCGCCACCCACAACGTGACGCTGCCCTTCGCCCGCGATGCGCCGTAATTCGGCTCGGCGGTGTCGCCGTATCCGGCCCCGCCGGACGCTGTGGGCGATCGCTCACAGGAGGGCGATCCGGTGGTTCACAATGCGCCGCATGTCCGCCAGTACAGACCCTTGAAGACGCCGGCCAGCGTCACGGTGTGGGCGTCCCACGCAGAAGGGGACGCCGTGCAAGCTCCCGCAGGAGATTGGTCGCGGCTGCCGCCACCATGCCACGCGGGCCGAACGCGAAACAGCGGCGGCGTAGGCAGAAGCACGAGCCGAGAGAGCAAGACAGCCGGCCGAACGAGAGCGGCGAACGCCGCCAAGGAGCATGTTCCCACCATGGCGGCGTCGTCCCGGAGCTCCTGGGCGACGTTGCTCTCCTCTTGATCCGGGCGGGTCAAACATCGACACGCGCCGTCTGAACTCCCGGTCGACAACGGCTGTGCGGCCGTCCCTATCGCTCCCGGATCATGCCGGACTCCCATGCCCAGGCGGCGATCTCGACCCGGTTACGGGCGTCGATCTTCTGCTGGATGTTGGCCAGGTGCGTCTTGACGGTGGACAGGGACACCACCAGTTGGTCGCAGATCTCCTGGTTGGTGCGGCCCACCGCGACCAGGCGGGCCACGTCCAGTTCCCGTTCGGTCAGCGGGCAGGCGGCATCCGGCTCGCCTCGCGTGGCGGACAGTTCCTTCAGCAGCCGGACAGTGACGGCGGGGGAGACCAGCGCGTCACCGCGGGCGGCGGCCCGCACCGCCTCGATCAGAAGGCTCGGCGGGGCGTCCTTGAGCAGGAAGCCGCAGGCTCCGTTGCGCAGCGCGGTGTGCACGTAGTCGTCCTGGTCGAACGTGGTGATCACGACCACCCGCACCGGGGCGTGGACCCCGGGTCCTGCCAGGGCCCGGGTGACGTCCAGGCCGTCAAGTTTCGGCATGCGGATGTCGACCAGGCAGACGTCCGGCCGCAGCCGGCGGGCGAGTTCCACGCAGGCGGCGCCGTCGGCGGCCTCGCCGACCACCTCGATGCCGGGCTGGGCGCCGAGGATCAGCCGGAAGCCCATGCGGACCAGTTCCTGGTCGTCCGCGATCAGTACGCGGATCGCCGTGTCGTTCACGCCGGTGATCCTGCCACAGCGGCCAGCACCGGGAAGGCGGCGGTCACTCGCCAGCCACCGTCGTCGGTGGGGGCGGCGGTCAGGTCGCCCTCCACCGCTTCGACGCGTTCGCGCAGGCCGACCAGGCCGAAGCCGCCGCGCCCGCCGACCGGGACGGCATGCCGTGCGGCCGGTGCCGTGTTGTGCACCTCGACCCGCAGCCGGGGCCCGTCCACGTCGACCCGTACGGCGACCGCGGCGCCGGGCGCGTGCCGGCGCACGTTGGTCAGCGCCTCCTGCACCACGCGGTGCACGGAGGTCGCCACCTCGGGGGCGAGCCGTACCTCGCGGGCCGCCGCGGCGACGTGCAGTTGGACGTGCGCTTCGTCTTCGGAGAACACGGCGACGAGGCGGGCGAGTTCTGGCCACACCTCGCCGGGCCGGACGCCCGCGTGGTCGTCCTCGCGCAGGACCCGTACCAGGCGGCGCATCGAGTCCAGCGTCTCCGATCCGGATCGGCTGATGTTCTCCAGCAGTGGTCCGACCTGTTCCGGTGCGGTGTGCTGGAGGGTCAGTGCGGCGTTGGCCTGGACGATGATGCCGGTGACGTGGTGGGCGACGAAGTCGTGCAGGTCGTGGGCGAGCTCCAGGCGCTGGCGCTGGCGTACGGCGGCGATGTCGCGGGCCCGCTGCTCCTCCAGCAGCCGCGCGCGCAGGCCCCAGGCGAGAGCCAGGCCGACGGCGAGCGTCATCAGCAGGGACCCGGTGATGGAGGTTTGGCGGCCGTAATGAATGTCCGTCGGCAGCAAGCGCACCGGGGTCGCGATGGCCGCCACAGCCAGTGCGGCCGCCACGGCCGCCGCGGTCCTCGGGCGCGGCACCGTCCGCACCGCGCGGGAGAGCAGCACCAGCAGAGCGGCACTCTCCAGCACCCCGAACGTACCGTCCCTGTCCGGGCTCGCCCACGTGGCCATCACGGCCGTGAGGACCAGCGAGCCGCCCACGACGAGCACGGCGCGTACCTGCACGCTCGGCCGACGAGCGGGCCACAGCAGCGCCAGGCAGGCAAGCGGGCCGGACACCATCGGCAGCAGGCTCGTCCCGTGGTAGTCGGGCACCCCCTTGACGAACACGTCGAGCAGCCCCAGCAGGCCGAGGAGGACCCAGCCGGCTGCGGTCAGCGTCCGGCGGAGCAGCGGAGTTTCGGAGTTCACGCCCGGCAGGATACGGAAGTGGCGATTCCCGGCGGCCTCGGCCGAATGGCCGATGTCCGGCCCTCACAACCGGTCGTCCGGCCGAGACAGCCGGTCGCCGCGCACCCCGAGAGTGGACGGCATGCACCAGCTGAACACCGCTTCCCCCGGGGAGACCACCCGATGAACACCTCCTCCGCCGTTGTGACCGGCACCGGCCTGTTCAAGTCCTACGGCATGGCCCGCGCCCTGGCCGGCGTCGACATCGACGTGAAGGCCGGCGAGTCGCTGGCCGTCATGGGCCCGTCCGGCTCCGGCAAATCCACCCTGCTGCACTGCCTGGCCGGGATCGAACGGCCCGACTCCGGTGAGGTCCTGCTGGACGGCAAGCGGATCGACCAGCTCCGCGAACCGGCCCGCAGCGAGCTGCGCCGCACCGCCTTCGGCTTCGTCTTCCAGTCCGGCCAGCTGCTGCCGGAACTGCCCGCCGACGAGAACGTCGCCCTGCCGCTGATGCTCGGCGGCACGGCCCGTCGGGCGGCCGTCGAGCAGGCCCGGCAGTGGTTCGGACCGCTGGGCCTGCGGGGCCTGGAGGACCGGCGGCCCGGGCAGCTGTCCGGAGGTCAGGCGCAGCGGGTGGCCATCGCCCGCGCGCTGGTCGGCCACCCGAAAGTGATCTTCGCCGACGAGCCGACCGGCGCGCTCGACCAGGCCACCGGCATGGAGGTGATCCGCCTGCTGGTGGAGGTCAGCCGCCGCCAGGGCGCCGCCCTGGTCGTCATCACCCACGACGCGAACGTAGCCCGTTGGTGCGACCGCACGGTGCACGTCCGCGACGGGCGGCTGGCCCAAGCGCACCCCGAGACGGGCACCGAGGCGAAGGCGGGGTACCGGCGATGAGGGCACTGGACCGCACCACCTGGACGCTGACCTGGCGGCTCACCCGGGCCGGCGGCCGCACCGGCCTGCTCGCCACCGGCCTCGCGGTCGCGGCGGCGGCCGTGTCCACCACCCTGCTCCTGCTGTGCGTCGCGATGAACCTCGGATTGCAGCACCGCGCGGACCGCACCGACTGGCGCACCCCGGTGAAGTCCTCCCACCCGGTGGCCATCGAGGCGGTCGGCACCACGTTCACCCGGGGTGAGCCGGTCACCGTCGTGGACGTCGCACAGCTGCCCGGACGCACCGCTCCCGCCCCGCCCGGCCTCGACCGCTTCCCCGCCCCCGGCGAACTGTGGGTCTCTCCCGCGCTCGGCGCCCTGCTCGACCGGCTGCCCGCCGACCGCCACCCGGTCCCCGGTACACCCGCCGGCACCCTGGGCCGCGCGGCGCTCGCGCACCCCGGCGAACTCGTCGCGGTGATCGGACACCGCCCCGGCGACCCGGCGGTCACCGCCGAGCGCGCGCCCGATCCGCGCCGGGTCGGCGACATCGCCACCCCGACCCGCGTCGCATCCTTCACCGGCAGGCCGCTCACGGACGGCACGGGCATGACGTACGAGTTGCTGGCCCGGGTCGCCACCGTCCTCGTCATCGTTCCGCTGCTGGTGCTGGCGGCCTCCGCCGCGCGGCTGTCGGTCTCCCGCCGCGACCAGCGCCTCGCGGCACTGCGCCTGATCGGCGCCACGCCGGGCCGCATCGCCGGGCTGACGGCCGCCGAAGCGCTGCTGACCGGGACGGCCGGAGCGCTGCTCGGTGCCGTGGGATACGCCGCCCTGCTGCCGGTGGCGGCGAGTCTGCCGCTCGCGGGTGGCTCCTGGTACGCGGCCGACCTGTGGATCGGCGCACTACCACTGCTCGCGGTGACGGCCGGAGTGATCGCGCTGGTCGTCATCAGCGCGCTCGCCGGGCTCCGTCAGGTGGTCGTCGGCCCCCTGGGCGTGGCACGCCGCTCCCGCAGCCGGGGAGCGAGCGCCGTGCGGGCGGTGCTCTTCGTGGCCGCCGTCGCCGTATACGGCTGGGTCACCAGGGAGTACGGCAGCGCCGACGTCGTGGCGCTGTACGCGTTCGCCGCGGTCTTCCTGGCGCTCACCGTGATCGGGCCCTGGGTGGTCCGGACGCTCGGCAGGATCGTCACCGCCCTGGCCAAGCGGCCGGCGACACTGCTGGCCGGGCGTCGGCTGCTGGACGACCCGAAGGCCGCCTGGCGGATCGTCTCCGGCCTCACCCTGGCCGGTTTCGTCGCCGGGTTCTTCGCCCTGCTCACCCTGAACACCGCTCCCCCGTGGGGAGGACGGCCCGACCAGCTCACCATCGCCGCCCCGCCCGGCAAGGTGGCCCAGCTGCGGACGCAGGCCGAACAGCGCCTGCACGCCGCCGGAGTGAGCGCCGTGGTCGGCGTGGACGACGGCTTCGTGGCCACGGCCCCCTACGACGAGAGCCGCCAGATCACCGCCACAGTCTCCGGCGGCACAGCCGAACTGGACCGCGCCCGCACCGCGCTGACCGGCCTGACACCCGACCAGTACCCGCTCACCACCACCGACGTGAACTGGTCCGAGGCACGCTTCACCCGGGACTTCACCACCATCACCCGGGTCGTGCTCGTGGTGACCTTCACCGTCGCCATCACCTCCGCCGGGATCACCGCCGCCGCCAACGTCCTGGACCGCCGCCGCACCTACGCCCTGCTGCACCTGGCCGGGACTCCCCTGCCCGTCCTGGACGCCGCCCGCAACCGGGAGACCCTGATCCCGGTCACCGTGCTGGCGGGCGGGGCCGTCGCGACCGGGCTTTTGTGCGGGGGCTCGATGACGCTGGCAGGCGGCGACTCGTCGTTCGACGCCCGCGGCCTGATCGTTCTCGCCGTGTGCTGCGCCGCCGGGGTCGCCGGAATCCTGGCGGCCGGCGGACTGAGCCGCCCCCTGCTGCGGACCGTCACCCGGCAGGCGGGGGCACGGGGAGAGTGAGCGCTGTGCCCACGACCACTGCCGAAACCATCCCACCGACGGTCTACGCGAACTCGATCCGGACAAGGACCCAGCCGCGACGGCCATCCGCTGACCAGCGCCGCGAAAGTGACGGACAACAGCCCGAACTACCGGTTCCGCGCCTGCGGTGGCGGGGGCGGCCAGGCGGTGCAGTGCACGGACTGGTGGTAGCACGAGCCTTCCTAACCGTCGGTGATCCGAAGGAAACGGCCTGAGCCCGTGTGGCGGCGGCCGTACTCCTGAGAGCATCCGGCCGCCGCCCCTTCCCCCGTTCGGCCGGGTACTACTCGATGGTCCAGCCGACGCTCCCGCCACCCGTGCTGTACCAAGCACAGGTGGCGGCGTCCTACCCCGCGCGCCCTCTACGCGGAGCGAAGCCCTCGCTGGCACACCGTCAAGGCGATCACCATGGCTCTGGCCGGGCTCCGCACTCCGTCCAGGGACGCAGAGGCCGAGGGTCTTTTCGGAACCATAGCCCCATCGCCCAGCACGTCGTGCCATGATGCCGACCCTCATGCATGGACATCGATATACTCGATGGCACTATTGATATCGGTGGAGGTGCACTCATGAGCCGAACCGTGATCGACCTGGATGATCAGCTGGTCGCCGACGTGGCCAAGGCCCTCGGTACCAGCACCAAGAAGGAGACGGTGAACACCGCGCTGCGCGAGGTGCTGGAGAACCGGCGGCGGGCCCTGGCGCTCACCCGTCTTCGGGCGTCGGCGGAAGAGGGCGCCTTCGACCTCGACCTCTTCGAGGACAAGGGGAACTACCGCCGGTGAACGCCGCGCAATTCCTGATCGACACCAGTGCGCTCGCCCGCATGCTGCGCGGCGACGCCGAGCAGTACGGATGGGACCAGGCGGCAGCCGCCGGGCTCATCGCCACCTGCCCCATCACCGAGCTGGAGTTCTTCTACAGCGCGCGTTCCCCTGCCGACCGCGCACAAGGCATCGAAGACATGCGCCTGCTCTTCGGCTGGGTGCCGGTCGACGACCGCGCCTACGACCGCGCCTGGCGGGTCCAGGAGCTTCTCACTCAGCGCGGACAGCACCGCAGCGCCGGGGCCGTCGATTTGGTGGTGGCCGCCACAGCCGAGTTGCAGGGGCTCACTCTGCTGCACCGCGACCGGGACTTCGAGTGCATCGCCGCCGTCACCGGCCAGGCACTCCAGTGGTACGGCCCTGAAGCCGGCAAGTGAGCCGGCCGGGTGCGGGCGGGACGCTTTGCTGGATGGCTCCGCACTCGCGGAAGCGCTCCCCGGGCTGGACTGCGAGCCAATCGAGCCGAGAGAGGAGCCCGTTCACTCTGGCACTCGGCCCGCCGCGCTTCAGAGCCGTGCCCACAGCGTGCCCGTAAGAGCGGACAACCACGGTCAACAGCGGTGCGAACCAGTTCTCGCGAGGCGGCAGCTACGCCACATATGCGCAGGTCAACGATCACATGATCTTCCAAGCGCCGTCGCTTCCCCAGCTGAGAGCGCGAGTTCGATTCTCGTCACCCGCTTCATGAAGAAGGCCCAGGTCAGAGATTTGGGCTCTTTTGCTGTCCGCTGTGATCACTGGCCGCGTGCCAGATCCCTGCCAGAAGGCTTCTCAGCGGCCTTCTGGGTAGCCTCCTCGCGAGCCTTCCGGACAGTGGCGTCGAGGCCAGCGGCAGCCTTCTCCTGGCGCTCCTCGTCGGAGTGCTGATAGATCAGCGGTCCAGAGAGCATGAGCCTCCAGCGAACACCACCGGGGCACCGGCCTGATCATCCGGCGCCGCCGCGACCACGGAGAGGCCGAATCCGCGGCCGGGCCAACTCCCGTCCGTAGTGACGAAGTGCGACCTGAGTGCGGCAGTGTCCCGCGACGGCCACCTCGGCATCCAAGCGTTTTTCAGCCCATGGGGACGCCCAGGAAACCGCAACTGGCATGACCTGCACAGGGATCGACGTAGAAATCGCTTACCGCCTACGGTCCTCCCGGAATCCCGGACACCTTTCGGTATCTCGAACGCCTGGCGTCGGTACGCCCTACGAGAACAAGGAGTCGAAGCGGAATGGCAACGGCGCGCACAAGACGTCCCAGCCCTACCTGAGGTCGCGCGGCAACCAGCCGCGCTACATGGTCGACCAGACCGGCGCCTGGGAGGTCGGTGAGGACGCGAGCGGCGACAACAAGTTCCCTTTGGTACCTGAGGTTCTGAATGTGATGGCATGGTCAGCGTGGCGCCTCGCCCTGTGCCACCTCCACCTCGTGGTGGAACGTGATCACTCCGGTCACCGCGGCACAGGCCGAGAACGCCGTGCAGGCGGCGAGGAGCAGGGCGATCCAGGAGGTGGTGCGGGGGCGGTGTGCGGGAGGCGCGAGGAGGGCAGCGACGCGCTGAGGGACGGGGCCGCTGGTCGCTGCTGCGGCGAAGTCCGGGCGGGCGGAGGGCGAGGAGTGGGTCGCGAGGGCGGCGCGGGCGATGGCCCGCGCGGTCAGGTGCCGGTCGCCGACGGCGGCGGCAGCGGCCTCGTCCGCGGCGCGTTCCGCGGCGAGCCGGATGGCGTCGCGGACGCGGCGCAGGCCGGGGTGGCAGTGGGGCGCGAGTTCCGCGGCGAGCAGGAAGCGGTGGTGGCCGCCCGCGATGTGGGCCCGCTCGTGGGCGAAGAGGACCTCGCGCTCGGCGGGGGCGAGGGCGCGCAGCATCGCGGTCGTGACGACGATGCGGTGCGGCCGGCCCGGCAGGGCGTACGCGTCCGGGTGGGGCGAGTCGACCACGCACAGGTCGCCCGCGGTGAGGCTGCGGTCGGTCTGTGCGCGGGCGATGCGGAAGGCACGGATCTGGCGCAGGCCCGAGCGAAGCAGGGTCCAGGCGCTGACGGTGAGGGCACCGGTGGCCGCCGCGGCCGCGGGCAGGGTCAGGATGTCCGGCGGCGTGGGCAGGGGGTGGACGAGCTCGCCGAGCGCGGCGAACAGGGGCAGCTTGAGCAGGCCGGTCAGCACGAGTGCGCCGAGCGCGGACACGGATGCGCCGGCCAGCACGAGCGCGGCGAGGGTGAGCGCCCACAGCGCGGCGAGGGGGTCCAGGCGGTCGAGTGCGCGCCCGGCCAGCGGAGGGGCCGCGAACGGCAGCAGGAGCGGGACCAGCAGCACGGCGGTCATCGCTCACCCGATTCCAGCAGTTCCCGCAGGATCCGCTCGTCGTCCGAGCTGAGCCGGGCGACGAAGCGGGCCAGGACCGTCTCACGGTCGGTGTCCCGGTCGAGTTCGCTGTACATGCGGCGGGCGGTGAGGCCGGGGGCGTCCTCGACGGGAAAGTACGCGTAGCCACGCCCCTGCCACTCGCGCCCCACGACACCCTTGTCGTGCAGGCGGGTCAGGATCGTCGTCACCGTGGTGCGGGCCAGGTCCACGGCGAGGTCGGCCTGCACCTGCCCCGGTGTGCGCGGCCCGTCGGCGGTCCACAGGGCGGCCATGACACTGGCCTCCAGCTCGCCCGCCGGTCGGCGTTCGTCCTTCTTTTCGGTCATGGGAACGATCCTCACCCCTTCGTCGTCTACAGTGCAGTAGACCGTCTACAGGATTGTAGTCATCCGGGAGTCGTGTCCGCGTGCTTCCGTCCGTTCAGTATGAGAGGACTCGCCCATGACAGGGCTGACAGGGCTGACAGGGCTCGCGACCATGGACGCGCCCGCGGCATCGCAGCCGGCGGTGCATGTCCTCTTCTTCCTGCCTGGTGACTCCCTGCTGTGCACAGCCGGTTTGCTGTGCGCAGGTACGGCCGGCGGCGTGCGCCTGTCCCTGGTGCCGCTGCTGCTGGTCGCCGCGGCGGATGCGCTGGCCGGATCGCATTACGGCTACCTGATCGGGCGGAGAGCGGGTGGGGCGCTGCTCGACAGCAGCTGCCCGGACCGACTGCACGGGGGAGTCCGGCGTGCGGAGCAGCTACTGGAGCGGTACGGGCACGCCAAGGCGATCGTGCCGGCCCGCTTCGTGCCGGTGGTGCGTACGGTGCTCAATCCCCTGGCGGGCGCGCTGCGGGTGCCGATACGGACGTACACCGTGTGGCAGGCGGTCGGCGGTCTCGTCTGGAGCCTGGGCCTCGTCCTCGCCGGATACGCCCTCGGCTCGTCCGTCCCGAACATCGACCGCTACCTGCTCCCGATGGTCGCGGTGGTCGTCGCCCTGTCGCTGGCCCCCCTCGGCGCCGAGCTGTACCGCTCCCGCCGGGCGGCCACCGGGCAGAAGGGAGCTCAGGGGTGAGGCCGGGGATGACGCCTGCTCACGGGCTCGACGGTGCCGCGCTCGACGGCTCCGCCTACCTCCACGTCGTCGGCCTGGCCCACCGCTCCCCCGCGTGGCTGGACGGCCTGGTGTCCGCCTGGTCGACGTACGGACTGGCGGTGTTCGCCGTGCTCATGGCCGTCGCCTGGTGGCGGGCGCGGCAGGTCGGCGCCGCCGGTACGGCAGTGGTCGCGCTGGCCGTGCCGGTGACCGTCGTCGTGGCGTACGTGGTGAACGACGCGCTGAAGCTGGTGGTCCGCGAGGACCGTCCCTGTCAGAGCCTGCGCGTGACGACACTGGAGGCGTGTCCGGCGCCGGGTGACTGGTCGTTCCCCAGCAACCACGCGGCCATCGCCGCCGCGGCCGCCGTCGCGCTCCTGTTCGTCTCCCAGCGTCTCTGTGCGGTCGCGGCGGTGGCCGCCTTCGCGATGGCCGCATCCCGGGTCTGGGTCGGCGCGCACTACCCCCACGACGTCGTGGCCGGCGTCGCGGTCGGAACTCTCGTCGCGCTGCTGATGATGTCGGCGGTGCGCCGCCGGCCCGACGCACTGGCGCGGCGGCTTACGGCGACGCGGCTGCGACCGCTGGTGGTGGCGCCGTGAACCGCGGGGAGGTCGCCGACCTGGCCGGCTGCACCGGGGTGGGCGCCCTGACCGCGTTCGGTGTCCTGGCCCTGGTCGTTGTCGGCGGCGACGGCGCCGTACTGTTCACCGACGAGGACCTCCATTCCTGGCCCTTGACGCACCGCCCGGCCGTCGCGGTGGCGCTGGCCCGTGGCCTCACTGCCACCGGTACCGGGGTGATCCCGTACGTGCTGGCCGTACTGGCGGGCGTCGTCGCCGCACGCGCCTTACGGAGCCGCCTGATCACCGTCGCCCTCTGCGTCACCTGCCTCGGGGCCGGACAGGCCGCCCGGTACGGCGTGATGCAGCTGATCGCCCGGGCCCGCCCGCCGCACGCGGACTGGGCGACGCACGCCTCGGGGTGGTCGTTCCCCTCCGGCCACGCCACCACCGTCACGGTCACGGTCGGGCTGCTCGTCATCGCGGTGTCCGTGCGCGCCCCGCGCGGCCGAACCCCGCTCGCCGTCGTCATCGGCTGCTGGGGGGCGCTGGTCGGACTGACCCGCGTCTACCTCGGGGTGCACTGGTTCACCGACGTCCTCGCCGGCTGGTTGTTCGGCGTCGGCTGGCTGGGGCTGTGCCTCGGCGCCGTGGCCAGGTGGGCGCCCCAGCAGGTCATCGCCGGTCCGCGCGACACGGCAGGAATCGGCACCAGACCCACGACAGCAACCGGTACGAGGAACACGACGGAGGAGGTGGCGGGCCATGCTCCAAGATCTTGATCGTCGAGGACGAGCACGCCGAGCGTGACGTACTGCTGCGCGACTGTGCGACGGAGGAGTTCGACCCCGTGCCCGCGCGGACGGTGCCACCGGCCTGCGGCTGGCCACCGCCGAACTCGCCGCGGCCGTACTCGACGTCGGCCTGCCCGACGCGGACGGGCGGACGCGTGCACGCGCGGTGCCCCGCGCTGATCACGCCCCCTGCTCGGCCGCGAAGCGGCGGACCCGGGAACGCCGAGCCCGCCGGCGTGCGTCCGGCGTCCTATGCGCCCCCCGTGTGGTGCAGGATCTCGTCGGCCAGGCGGCCGTCCAGTGCCGTGGGCAGGGTGTGGCCCATGCCCTCGATCATGACCAGGCGGGCGCCGGGGACGGCGGCGGCGGTGGCTTCGGCGTGCGCGGGCGGGAACATCGGGTCCTCGGTGCCGTGCAGGACCAGGGTCGGCGCGGTGACGGAGGCCAGGTCCGCTGTGCAGCCCGGGCCGGTGGCTCCGGCCAACGTGTGGTTGAGGGCGGCCCGCAGATCGCGCGCCCGCTCGTACACCCGCTGCTCCATGGCGCGGTACTCGTCCGTGTGGAACGGCAGCAGCGGGCCGTGCAGGATCCGCCACAGCGGCAGCCGGGCGGTGAGGTACGCCTCCAGGCCCGCCTCCGGCTCGGGGAAAGCCGAGGCGAGGGCGGCCAGCAGTTCGGGTGTGGGTGGAGGCAGTTCGCCGGGGAGCGGAGGCGCCCCTTCCAGGACACGCTGCACGGCCGCCGCCGTGTCCGTGCCGAGGGGCTGGGACGACAGGCTCGTCAGGGTCAGTACCCGGTGTGGGTGTGTGACAGCCAGCCGCTGGGCGATGACGCCGCCGAGGGACGCGCCCACCAGGTGAGCCTCTCCGGCCCCGAACGCGTCCAGGACGGCGAGCGCGTCGGAGGCCATGTCGGCGACGGTGTAGGGCTGGGCGGCGAAGTCGACGGTGGAGGAGCGTCCGGTGTCGCGGTGGTCGTAGCGGATGACCCGGCGGCCCCCGTCGACCAGGCGGCGGACGAGGCCGTCGTTCCACTGGATGCCCTGTGCCTGCGCGCCCATCACCAGCAGTACCGCCGGGTGGCCCGGATCCCCGAAATCCTCTGCCCACAGATCCAGGTCGTCCGCACGGACGATCCGCTCGCGGCCCGTCAGGTCCGCGCTCTTCGATTCATTTTCCTGCATAGTCATTCAAGATAATGGTTCGGTGCGGGTCCCGCACGGGTTTTCCCGACAGGTGCGAGTTGGACGCCGCGGCACCCGCCGGGCACCCTGATCTCCATGGCCGGAGTCAAGGGACAGGTGCAGAAGCGGGGCGTCGAGCGCCGCCGAGCCATGGTCGACGCGGCGATCGAGCTGTTCGCGCGGCAGGGGGTGCGTGGCACTGGAGTGGCCGCTATCGCCGAGCGCGCCGGTGCCACCCCCTCCGCCGTCATCCACCACTTCGGCAGCAAGGACGGACTCGTACAGGCCGTGTTGGAGGAGGCCGACCGGCGTGCCCTGGAACGGCTGTCCATCCCACCGGGCGTTGAACCCACCCTGGACCAGGCGTTCGGCTGGTTCGTGCGGGACGCCGTGCACACCGCCACCACCGAGCGCGAGCTGGCTGCCCTGCACACCACGCTCACCGCAGAGAACCTGGAGCCCGGTTCCGTGCTTCACACCTGGTTCCGGGACCGTGGCCGGTTTCTGCGGGCTCGTCTGGTCTCCCTGTTCACGCGCGCCATGGCCGAGGGTTCGGCCCGTGCCGACCTGGACCCGGCAGTACTGGCCGCGGAGACGGCCGCGTTCATCGAGGGAGCCCACCTGCTGTGGCTGCTGGACCCCGAACAGGTGGACCTGACGGTCATCCACCGCAGCTACTTCGAGGGCCTGGCCTGTCGGCTTCGGCCATGACCAGGGCGGCTTCGGCGACAGAAGTCGTCGCGCGCCGAGCCGGGTTCGCGTCCGGTTGAGTCGGCGAATCCTCTTTGATCTGCGCTGATGTCGTCACGCTGATGCCTCGCCATGGTTTGGGCAAGCCACTGTTAAAGGCCCAGGTCACAGACCCGGGTCCTTGTGCTGTCCGCGGTGATCACTCACCGCGTGCCGGATTTCGTGCGCTTCACGACGGCCTCCGGACAGCGGCGGCTCGAGCCTTTTGGACCGTGGCGTCAGTCCACGTAGCTTCGAGAACGCGGACCGCTACCGGGGATGGGCATGGCCACGTACCGTTTGAACTGGCCATGGCGGCTGCGCTGGACGTAGGCGGTGATGAACTGCTCGACGCGCGGGTCGGAGGCCGTGTCGACACTGAGTGGGTGGTCCCATGCGGACAGCGTGATCGTCCAGGATTGTCGTGTGACGGGGTTGATCAGGCGTGCAGGGCTTCCGGGCCACGGCGTTCTCGTTGCGGATCGTCTGGAGGCAGACGGTTCTGCTGAGCGGAGCAGTTCCTGTGTGCGGGCCTCGCGCGTTGCTGTGGCCGCCCTTGCTGTTGCGGCCTGGTTCAGCTGTTGCAGATGCTCTGTCAGGCCAACGCCCCCTCCACCGGGGGCGGGACCCTACCCTCGTGATCGGGTCGCTCCCTACGGCGCGCACCACGGATCTGGTGTGTCACACCTGAGCCGCCAGGCGGGACATGCAGCCATGTGGAGGCGGTTACTGCCTCTCGGGCTGGTCGGCTTCTCGGCCTTGCCTGCTTGTCTCCTGCGGTCTGCGCCAACTGCTCGGCGCAGTACGCGGCGACGCCCCTTCTCCCCGCCCGCGACCTCGACGAGCCGCTGCCGGGCCGTCGCGTCCAGCACCCTGCCCGGCCCGGTGAACAAGCACTCGAAGCTCCTGGCGTCGGCGTGATCTTGGTCAACACTCCGTGGACGCCAGGAGCTTTCACCTTCCGTAGCGCCTGTTTCCGCCAACTCCCCAGTCATATCACCAGGTTGGCGGGGAGCCACCGACTAGCGGTCGGACTGCAGGTCAGAGGGAGGCGCTGATGCTGACGTGGTTGTACTGGCCGGCGGCGCCCAGGACCTCGTTCTGGGCAGCGCCGAGCTGGGCCAGGACATCCGTGCTGCTGACCGCCGTGGGGCCGACGACGAGGCCGGCGTGCGGGTTCAGGCCGCCGGAGACGTTGTCGAGCTCGGCGTCGGAGATCTCAACGGTCTCAACCTGGGGAGCGGAGTTCATGATGAAACTTCCCTTCGTATGGATGATCCACAAGGGGGGGTCCGCCGGGGACGGACAGCGGGCCTCAGCCGCAGGCACGCGACACCCGTTTTGGTGGCTTTCGCGCGGCCTCCTGCGGTGTAGAGGATCAAAGCACGGAGCACACCGGGCGACCAATCAACCGGGATACGCATCCAGGAAGTTGAACCAACAGGCTGCGCATCCGTGCAGGCATGTGCACGACTTGGGGGCGATTTCTCTACATCCCGCGCGACAGGATGCGACCGATATTGCTACGAGGATTCCGAACCGGACACTCCGCACCAACACGGCGGCATCCGGCATGCCCTTGCATAGATGCCCCGCACTCCGTGAGGCGGTTGCGCATCCGACGTGCAGATTCACTGAAGTCGGATTGCCACTCCGCCTCGGACACTGACCGGTCCCATCGGGTGACAGACAGTGGGACCGACTGCAGGGCGGGGTGGCGTGCCGCCGCCTCGCGGGAGTTGTCCCGCGCCTGCTCCCGGCGGTGGTGTGCTGCCCATCGCCGAGGTGTCGGGCTTCCCCGGCTGTGACCTGCGGAGTCGCGAACTACGCTCGCCTACACCTGTTCGCGGGACGCGACCCAGGGCGGCGTGCGACGAGTGCGATGACGGGCCCTGCGGCGGAACAAGGTGGCCTGTTCCGAAGCACTTCCCAGGTGAAGAAGAGTGTCGGGTCCTACCCGCGTGTCCGCGTCGAGGGCGGCGGCCGTTCGGTGGTCTCCCAGGCCGGGGCCGCGCTGCTGGTGGAGAGGCTCCGCAAGAGCGGTCTGGATCAAGCGATATCCGGGGCCCCCGCGGCTGCCCAGGCTGGTCACCACCGGCCGCCGCCGCATCCTCCGCCTCGCCGAGCACTGGCCCTGGGCGCATGTGATCAGCAGCGCGCTCGCCCGGCTCGATGCCCTGCCGAACCCTGGCTGACGAGCAGCGTCCCGTCCCTACGAAATCGCCGCCGACGCGCCGGAAGCTTGTGGGGCCGTGATCACTCGCGCCGAGCAGCTCCAGCCCAAAGCCGCTCCACCGACCTTCCCCTTTCACGCCTCGGAAAGTGGGTCGCCCGAACGGTCCGACGTCGGCCAAATATACGGCAGATCGTTCGGCACATCGGGGAAGAGTGGGGCGTAGCTGTTCGGGTCCTTGCGCACCAGCGCCGACCGGTGGCTGCGGTGAAAGGCATCGTCGCCGAGCCAAGGAGGCAGTTCCCCGGCGGCCGCGAGTAGCACCTGATGGCGAACTGATGCACCGGGACGGAATGCGAGGAGATCAGCGACCAGTGTGGCCGCACAGCCGTCCTGATGGCCCCGTTCACGCCACACCTTGCAGACTTCCAGGCCATATCGGACCAGCGCTTCCTCGTATCCCGCCCACATCCGCACTGCTGGATGGTGGCGCCACCCGTAACCCGGCACGACGAGGCCACGAAGGACCTGCAATGCCTCGACCCGCTGTTTTCCGAGTCGGCGACGGTCCAGGACCAGCGCCGAGGATCTGAAGTCGGGGTAGGGCAGGAAAGTCTGCATGCCGTCGCCCCTGTCAGGCAGGGACCTCCCTGTAGGGCGAAAAGTCGCTGCCCGACTCGGCCTTTATCGATCTTCGGTGCCAGGGGTACGTCGGCCGAGGAGGAGCGCAAGACCGACCATGGCGACGCCCAGCACGAAATGGAGCCAGTCATCGGCGGTGTTGAGGGGCACGAAGTTGGCGTCACTGTCCTGGCTGACGGCCAAGCCGTAGATCCACAACACTAGGTAGATGGCCCCGCCGACCAGCAGATAGTTATATGCAGCGGAAGCGGTACGGGCCAGTGCCAGACCGGCAACGCCGAAAGCCAGGTGGACCAGATTGTGCAGGATGGAAATCTGGAAGATCCCGAACAGCTTGGCACCCGACTCGTGGGAGGCGAATTCCATCGCGCTGTAACTCGTGGTGATCCCGGGGATGAAGCCCAGTATGCCCACCAACAGGAATACGGCACCCATCAGCCGGGCGGCCTGCTGCACGGGGGTGCGGGCGGTCACGTGGCGTGTATGTGTGGTCATGATTTGTCGATCCTCACTGTCTTTCGGAGACGAGCAGGAAAAAGTCGAGTACCACGCCTGGTGCAGGAACCACCTGGTTGAGACAGGCATCGGCGCGCGCAGCCGCTCCGGCCCGGTCGAGCTGCTCGGCATGTTGAGCCGCAAACAAAGACGTGGCTGCCGATTCGTCGGAGTGCGGTGTTGCTCAAGAAAATGGGCACTCTGGTGTAGTCAGCGTCTGCTGAGGTTCTGGCCACTGCTGGGATCACGAGCACGTTCTCATCGTCATCGCCTCTGCCACTGCCCGGCACGTGCAGGCGAGAGGACGACGATGGCGACGTCTCTGGCATTGTCGACGGGCTCAGGCGCGCCCCGGCGTAAGACACCCCATAGCCAGACCGCAGGAAACAGACCCCACTACCGACCTAGAAAGAGCGGGAGAACACCGTGATCGTCAAAAAAATGCACGAGGCGGGCATCCGCAGCGAGCACGCCTACATGGCCGCCTTCACCTCCATCGGCCTGACCGTTGCCGCCTGGATGACCAGCCTCAAAGCCGAACCCGGCACCGGGCTCGCCCGCGCCGACCGGTGGGGCATCTTCGTAGGCGAGTGGGCCCCCACGTTCTTCGGCCTCGGCCTCGCCCTGTCCCACTACGAACAGCACGACGGCACCCTCACGGCCAGCGTCCATGAATTCCGGGAGCGCAAGGCAGCTGGCTGAAAAGGGCCTCCCCGGTGGTGCCTGCCCGGGCGGGCGCCACCGCCCTGCCATCAGCCACTCTGGAAGATCATGAACGCTTACAACAATGGGCCCGACCCGGCCCATCTGCGCCTCGAGGGCCTTGCTCTGATCACATTGGACAGGGCCTGTTGCCTTTATCATCAAAAGCGGCCTTGACGTTGGCGGGGCACCCGTGGACACACCGCAATGCCGCACTACTCCATTCCCGAGTGCATTCACCGAGTTGCGCGCGTGCGCAGGAACTCTCGCTCTGCCCTGCCCAGCGAGGTCACGAAGGACGTGAAGGCGTCGGAAAAGGGCTTTTGTCGGCACTGTCCCGCTGGCCGTGCTGCTCGACCGGGCGATGGGTGCGTTGGGAAGTAACCGCGCCCGCCGCCCCGTCGGCGCCTTTCCATGCTCGCTCTGCCACGGCGGAAAGTGGCTGCTACCGCACCGAGTGCGCGCGCAGCCCTCGCGGCAGCCCGTCCATCACGACTGAGAGCATCGTCTGGCTGATGGCTGTGTCCGTGAGTCCCACAGAGCCGTGGAACCCCGGGTATAGGTGGAACTCGGTGGTGACCCCCGCCGTCGTCCGGCTCGTCCCGAACGCCACCCACTGCGCCATGCAGAAGGCCCAGGAAATCGTCCCCTGGAGCCTGCGGTGGCTCCGCGACCAGCTGGTCTGACCGCGCCCACCACCAGGTGTTCCCCTGACCGGAGCACCAGCCCCTGCCTAAGCAGCACCAACCGCCGTCGGCGTCCGCCTCCGTGCCGAAACCCCGGAGCCGATCCGGCGAACGGGACGCGCACCTGGTGGATATCGTGCGCGGCGGGCGTCCCGACGAAGAGACGCGGGAAGGATCACAGCGTCCGGGTCCCTGGGAAATCCTGCAACACCTCCACTCAGCGCGGAGATGGAATCGCGCTGCCAGGCCAATGCCCGGTGGCGACGCCCATGAATAGAGTCGCGGCCCGTCCCGGGGAAGGGTTGGACGGACGCCTAGCCGCGCATGGCGTCGCGGACGAGGGCGGTGTCGGCGAACTGCTCGAAGCGGACGATCAGGCCGCCGCGGACCACGAAGTGGTGGGCGACGCGTACGTCGATCGGCTTGCCGGTGGCCTTGTTGGTCGCGGTGTAGCGGGCGAGGACGACGACGTTCTCCCCCTCGACGACATAGGTGTCGTCGTGCGCGGTCCAGTCGTCCCACTCCTTGCCCAGCTGCTCCATGACATGGGAGGTGACCCCGTCGGGGGTGCGGTAGGTGCCGGCGAGAGGGAAGCCTGCCATCTCCTTCCACTCCACGTCCGGGGCGAGGGTGGCGCGCAGGGCCTTCAGGTGGCCGGCCGCGGAGGCCAGGTACTGGCGGCGGACCACGTCGGCCGGGGCCGTGGAGGTCGCGAAGTCGGTGTGTTCGTACGTCATGGCACTCAGCCCCACTTCATCTCGCCCTTGGCGACCTTCGCCCCGATCTGGGCGGCGATCAGCATGCCGTTGTCCGGGTAGCGCTGGACGAGTGCCTCGGTCAGGGCGGCGCCGTCGGCCGCCTTGCCGAGTTCCTCCTCGAAGGCGACGAGGTAGTCGCGGGTGGCGGTGATGGCTGAGGCGTCGGCCGCCGTGCCGGGCAGGCGGTGGCCGGGGACGACCAGCTGCGGGTCGAGGGCGGCCATCTCGTCCAGGAGGTCGATCCAGGCGGAGCGGTCGTCGGGGGTGGGGGTGTCGGCGACCCAGACGTGCTCCTGCTGGAAGAGCAGGACGCCGCCGAGGAGGGCGCGATGCTCGGCCTGCCACAGGTAGTGGCGGTCGGGCAGGCCGGCCGGGCCGCCCTTGAGCTCGAAGCGGTGGCCTTCGAGGGTGAGGTCGCCGGTCAGCGGGGTGAGATCGACCAGGCGGGTGGGCAGGTTGGGGCCGAGGGCCGCCCACGCCTTGAGTTTGCCCTCGTAGGAGTGCTGGATGTGCTCGATGACGATCGGCGTGGCGACGAAGGTGGCGTCGGGGAAGGCGTCGGCGATGACCTCGGCGCCGAAGTAGAAGTCGGGGTCGCCGTGGCTGACGAACACGGTGGTCAGCTGCTTGCCGGAGTCGAGGATCTCGGCGGTCAGGCGGTGGCCGTCGGCGCGGGTGAAGGCGGCGTCGACCAGCAGCGCCTCCTGCTCACCGGTGACGAGCGTGGCGGTCTTGTTCTTGCTGCCGGCCGGGAAGTCGAGGTCGATGACCTTGAAGGAGAGGGTGCTCATGCGGGGCCTCCTGGGGGGACGGGGATTCCGTGGGTGGGGCGGTGGTCAGGGCGCGGTGATCAGGGCGCGGTGGTCAGGGCGGCCAGTCGCCGGTCGATCTCGTCGGCGGTGGCGTGGCCATGGGCCAGGGAGACGACTCGGTCGCCGTCGATGGCGAGCAGGGTGGGGAAGCCGGTGACCCCCAGCTCGGCGGAGCGGTGGAAGTCGTCCGCCGCCGCGTTGTGCGCCTCGGGCGCGTCGAAGGCGGCGACGACGGCGTCGGCGTCCAGACCGGCCTCCTCGGCGACCTTCCGGTAGGTCGCGGGGTCGGAGAGGCTGAGGCCGTCGACGTAGAAGGCCCGCTGGAGGGCGCCGGCCAGTTCCGCCGCGCGGTCGGGGGCCACCCGGCGCAGGGCGACGACGCCGCGCGCGGCGGCCTCGGAGTCCATCACGAACGATCCGTCGGCGATCAGCCGCTCGTAGCCCTCGCCGAACTCGGCGCCGGTCAGCTCGGCGATCTGGGCGTTGGCGCCCTGGACGTAGCCGAACTCGCGGATCGGCACCCGGCGTGGCCCGGTGAACAGCCCGCCGGAGACCACCTCGACCGGCAGTTCGGGATGACGGGAGACGGTCTCGCGCAGAGTTCCGGAGAACCCGTGCGACCAGCCGCAGTAGGCGTCGAAGACGTAGACGAGCTTCATCGAAGACCCCAGCAAAGGTGTGGCGCCCGCCGAACGCGAGCGGTTCGTCTGAGAAAACAGTAACTGACGCCTCAGATATTTCTTCGTTCGTGTGACGACGGCCACACCGGCAAGCGTCATGTCAGTGCATCAGTGAAGCCGCACGGCCGCAGCAGGAGGGGCCGTTCAGGGCAGGCGGGGCAGCTCGTCCCGGGCGGAGTGGCTCAGGATCCGCAGGTCCTCGGCGAACCGCTCCCGGTCCTCGGGAGGCAGGGGCGCCAGGAAGTAACGCCGGATGTTCTCCACGTGCACCCGGGACGCCCGCACGGTCGTCTCTTCCCCCAGCCGGGTCAGCCGTACCAGCCGCCCGCGCCTGTCACCGGGATCCTCGGCGCGCTCCACCAGTCCGGCCGCCTCCATCCGGTCCACCAGACGCGTCGCCCCGCCTGTGGTCAGCACCTGCTCCTGGGCGATGGCCCGCATCGACAGCCCGGGATCGCCCGCCCGTCCGAGGATGAGCAGCACCTCGAACATCAGATGGCTGATGCCGCACTCCAGCTCCAGCGACCGCCCGAGGATGTACTCCAGCCGGTTCGCCGCCCCCTGCAACCGCCCGAACGCCAGCACCAGAGCATTGTCCGCGGCCTCCTTCGGCGACGAGATCTCCGTCGGCTCTTCCACGTTCCCACCGCCCGACTGGTCCTCCACACCATGCATCCACTGATCATGCCTGGTGCGGCCTTGGGCGCTCACCTTGCCCACAGTGAAGGGGCTAAGTGCCTGCCGCGCAGAGGACCCGGCCGAGCGAGAGCGGCGGGCGCTTCACATCGGCCTTGCTCGCGTCGCCTTGGCACTGCCGGTCGGCCTGACGTCGAAACGGACGTCCTCGAGCGACGTCCGTCAGTACGCGACGGTGATGCGGCGGCGGATCGCCGTGCTCTTCTCGGCCTCGTCGACCAGGGCGACCGCGTAGTCCTCGGCGCTGATGAAGCTGGTGCCGTCCTCCGCGATCAGCAGGTCGTCGCCGCCGAGGCGGAAGGTGCCGGTGCGCTCGCCGGGGGCGATCTCGTCGGCCGGGGAGACATACGTCCAGTCCAGGTCGTCGCCCACTTCGCCGCGCAGCAGGCGCAGCACCTCACGCTGGGCGAGCGACTCGGCCTTGTACATCGCGGGGAAGTCCGGGGTGTCGACCCGGTCCTGGCCCGAGGCGGTCTTCAGGCTGCCCGCCCCTCCGACCACCAGCAGGCGGTGTACGCCCGCTGTGCGCAGCCCCTCGACCAGGGACTTGTACGTCGCCAGCAGCGGGGCGGCCGGGTCGGAGCCGTCGCGGGGCGGGGAGACGGCGCAGATGACGGCGTCGTGTCCGGCAGCGGCCTGGGCGACCTCGCCCGGCGCGGTGGCGTCCAGGGCGAGGGCGGTCAGCGCCTGGTGCTCCGGCAGCCCGTCCGCACGGCCCGAGCGGGTGGCAGCGGTGACTTCGTGGCCGCGGCCGAGCGCTTCCGCCGTGATGCGGGAGCCGATCATGCCGGTGGCGCCGATCAGGAGGAACTTCACAGGTGACTCCGTTCGTACTCGTTCTCGTTGCGTGTGCGTGTGCGTGTGCGTGTGCGTGTGCGTGTGCGTATGCGTGGGTGTGGTCAGCGCTGGATCTCGAAGGTGACCTTCGCCCGCTCCACCGTCTCCTGCAGGACGCGCACCTCTCCGGAGGCGTTCTGGTACTTGCCGGTGCCGCCCGTGATGGCGAACCGCTCGTCGAAGACGGGTCCGGAGGCGGAGAGCTTGGCCGTGCCGGCCGTGGTGATCTTGCCGCCGGGCAGCTCGTAGACGAAGGTCAGCAGCTCTGCGGTGCGCGGCTTGGCGTCGGTGGAGACGCCCACGAAGCTGCTGGTGCCCAGCTTGCGGCCGTCGCGGCCGATGAGGTCGCCGGTCCCGATCAGCTGGTCGCCGAGGGCGGAGTCGGCCGGGGCGACGTCGACCATGTTGATCGCGGTGCCCTTCTCGACGGCCTCGATGGTGATCGTGCGGTGCCCGCGCGAGGCGGGGGCGGCGTCCGCCGAAGCGGGCGCCAGGGACAGGCCGAGGGTGAGGGCGCCGGCCGTGGCGGCGGCGACACCGAACGCGGGGAGGGTGCGCTTGCGCTTGCGCATGATCGGGCTCCACATCTGTGGGGGCGTACAGAGAAAAGTATCTGCCGAGGCAGACAATATATCTGCCGATGCAGATACTGCAACAGAAGCTTCTTCCGCTCTCGGCTTTCTGCCATCCTCGTGGGGTGAACGAGCAACTGCTGAATGACGACGACGTGACGCTCTACGGACTGTTCGTGGAGGCGTTCGCTCGCCTCAAGCCCCTCGTGCACCGCGATCTGGGAGTTCCGGACACGTGGTTCGAGGTGCTGCTGCGGCTGGGCCGCACGCCCGGGCACCGGCTGCGCATGACGGACCTGGCGGAGGCCGTGTCCTTCAGCTCGGGCGGCTTCACGCGGCTCGCCGACCGCATGGCGAAGGAGGGGCTGATCCGCCGCGACCCCGACCCCGCCGACCGGCGGGCCGCACTCGCCGCGCTGACCGACCAGGGCGCCGAGGCGCTCGACCGCGCCCTGACCGCCCATGTCCGCCATCTCCGCAGCCACGTCACCGGACCGCTCTCGTCCGAGGACCGCCGCCACCTGGAGCGCATCCTGCGCACGCTCCGCGACGCGAACGAATGAAGTTCCGTGCGGACGCGCATGCCCTCAGCGCAGGATGGGCCGGGTCATCAGTCACCTGCCCAGTCACCGAGCGGGTTCTTCTACAGCGCACGCTCCGCCGCCGACTGTGCACAGGGCATCGAGGACCTTGCAGCGCAGAACGGGCTTCACCCAAGCTCTGTGCACGCGCGAAGTCATCCCAACCGGACGTCCGACCGGGCCCAGCCGAACACAGTGCCCGTTCGTGTGCGCGCTCTGCCCACCGGCCTTCGTCGCCCTGCGCACGATCACGCCCGCGCCGGACAGGCTCAGACGGCGTCGGCGAGGGACTGATAGGCGCTGTCGGAGAGCCCGATCCGAGCGGCGCCGATGTTCTCCTCCACGTGGGCCACCGAGGACGTGCCGGGGATCGGCAGCAGCACCGGCGAGCGGCGCAGCAGCCAGGCCAGCGCGAGCTGCGACGGCGTCGCCTCGTACTCCTTGGCAACGGCATCGAGAGGGCCGCCCGGCCTGGCCAGCTGTCCGGTGGCGATGGGGAACCACGGGATGAACCCGATGCCGTTTGCCTCCGCGTATGCCAGCACGTCCTCGGACCTGCGCTCGGCGAGGTTGTACATGTTCTGCACCGACACGATCTCGGTGATCGCCCGGGCCTCCTCCAGTTCGGCCACGGAGACTTCCGACAGGCCGATGTGCCGGATCTTGCCGGCGTCCCGCAGCTCGGCCAGCGCGCCGAGCTGGTCGGCGAGTGGCACCTGCGGGTCGATCCGGTGCAACTGGTAGAGGTCGATCCGCTCCAGGCCGAGGTGACGCAGGCTCAGTTCGACCTGCTGGCGCAGGTACTCCGGGCGGCCCACCGGCAGCCACGCGCCGGGGCCCGGCCGGGTCAGGCCGCCCTTGGTGGCGATGACCAGGTCGTCCGCGTAGGGGTGCAGTGCCTCGCGGATGAGTTGCTCGGCGGTGAACGGGCCGTAGGAGTCGGCGGTGTCGATGAAGGTGACGCCCAGTTCGACCGCACGGCGCAGCACGCGCACGGCCTCGGCACGGTCGGCAGGCTCCCCCCAGACTCCGGGGCCGGTCAGGCGCATGGTGCCGAAGCCGAGGCGATTGACCGGCAGGTCGCCGCCGATCCGGAAGACTCCGCTTTCGACTGCGGGACGGACGGCGGTTCCGTTCGTGTTCGTGATCACGCGCGGGTCCTCTCAAGGCTGAACTGGTTGCGAAAGTGAAGTGTTCGTGTCTGCCGAAAAACGCCGGACCCTGCCCTGACTTGACGGAGGCGAAGCGGATGGGCGTTGCAGACGTGGAGGGATGGATCAGAGGGCGCCTGTCGGCCGATCGCGCCGGTGATCTCGGATCATTTATAGCGCCGCCAGTACATGCATGCACCGGCGGTGCACATTCTTTGCTCGGCCTTGACGTGCGGGCGCGCGGCCCGGTCGGCATGCCGGCCGCGGCGGGAGGCGGATGTGACGTGTCGTCGGCCTGAGGTCCCCCAGTCCTGAGGTCCCCCAGTCCTGAGGCGCCGTCAGCCCTGCGGTGCCGTCAGGCCGTCAAGAAGGAGGTCGAGTTTTGCCCGAAGGGCCGGGCCGAGAGGGAACGGCTGGTCGGTGTGCTGCTGCGCCTGGAGCCAGCGGTGGAGGGTTTCGGTGTACACCGCACTGAGGATTTCCGCGACGGTTTCCGGGGCCACGGAGGGACGGAAGTCGCCGTTCTCCTGGCCGAGGCGGACGCTGTCGAGGAACGAGTCGAAGACCGGGAAGGGGCTCTCGAGAGTCCCCAGCTCGCTCAGCCAGCCCAGCGAGAGGACACGGGCCATTCTGGGGTTCTCCTCGTTCACCTTGGCCAGGGCCTCCATCTGGAGCTCGAGCCGGCGGCGGGCGGGGGCCCGGCGGACGCCGCCGTCTACCAGCCGGGCGGCCACGAGATCCCGGCGCTCGACCCTCCAGGCATCCAGCATGTCGCGCTTACGAGGGAAGTGATTGAAGACGGTTCGGCGGGCAAGGTCGGCACGCTCCGCGATCTGGTCGATGGTCGTCGCGGCGTAGCCCTGTTCGGCGAACAACTCCAGGGCGGCATCCAGGATCGCGGAACGGATCCTCTGCCGCTGCCGCTCCCTGCGGCCCATCGGCTGCTCGGTCGGGCCTGCGGGGCTCTTGGCTGCCGCGGGTGAACGGGTCACGTGTGTTCCCTCGCCTGGACGTCACGGTTGGTGTACTCGATTGCCACTGACGCCATTCTATAGATGCATCGCTGGTGCATACATGCATCATGGTGCACGCTTGTGCGGGGAGAGGGGACTCACTGTCCCGCCGTCACGCTCACTGGAGGACCGCACCATGCCGTTCACCTTCGCCGTAGACCCCGCCGAACTCATCGAGGAGCGCGCGCCCCAGTGGCGGTTCGGGGGTATCGAGGACGCTGTCCTGGAGGAGATGTCCCGTCGCATCAGCGACCTCTGGGCCGAGGGCCCCGGGGGCTGGGCGCACGAGTGGTCGATCCTTGCCGAGCAGGCCGAGAAGGACGGTGATCTGCTGAAGGCCAGCCACCTGTACGGGATCGCCAAGTTCCCGGTCCTGGGCGGCAACGCGGCGCACACCCGGGCTTATGAGAACCACATGCGCACCTTCCTGGACGCCTCGTCCGGCTTCGAGGTGCCCTTCGAGCGTCATGTGATCGATGTGGACTTCCGCGGAGAGACCGTGCAGGTGCCCCTTCACCTCTACGTCCCCGGGAACCTGCCTGCGGACGCCCCGATCGTGCTGGTCTTCAGCGGCGTGGACACCTGGAAGGTCGAGGTGCATGCCACCGCGCTCGCGACGGCTCGTCTGGTCGGCGCGCGGGTGGCCACCGTCGACATGGCCGGCACCGGGGAATCGCCGGTCGCCAACGGACCCGACGGAGAGCTGTACGTCGGCGACGTCCTCGGCTGGCTGCGCCGCCGCTTTCCCGAGGCGCTCAAGGTGGGCACCGTCGGCTTCAGCTTCGGCGGGCACTGGACGATCAAGCTGGCCCTGCGCCGGATGGTCGACGCCGCGGTGAGCATCGGTGGGCTCATCGACACCGCCTTCACCCCCGAGGCCGTCGCCCGGCTCCGATTCGGCATGCCCGGCATCTTCGGCAACTCCCTGCGGCTGGACGCCGAGCCGAGCCTCGCCGAACTCCAGGCCGCCATGGCCGCCTTCTCGCTGCGTACCCAAGGGCTCCTCGACGACTGGGGCAGCGACCCCGTGCCGCTGCTGTACGCCAACGGAGACCGGGACCAGCACGTCCCGGCCGACGACTCCAGGCCCCTCGAGTCCCGCCCGAACACCGTCGTCCGGCTCGTCCCGAACGCCACCCACTGCGCCATGCAGAAGGCCCAGGAGATCGTCCCCTGGAGCCTGCGGTGGCTCCGCGACCAACTGGCCTGACCGTGCCCACCACGCCGATCAGGTGCACCGCAAGCCGAACTGGAGACGGCCGCCGAGAAAGGCTTCACCGCCGAGGTCGTGATCAGCAACGGCATCGCGACCACCATCCGCGACGGCCACTGAGCCGCAGGCCGGCCGGAATGCGCCGCGCTGGATGCGGCGCAAGAAAGTCCGGGGTGTCGACCCGGCCCTGGCCCGAGGCCGTACGTCGTCACAGCGGGGCGGCCGGGTCGGAGCCGTCGTGGCTGAGAGCGCGAGTTCGCTCCTTGTCACCCGCTCTGCAACTTCAACGGCGATCGCCCGATGCGCGGGCGGTCATCGCCCTCAGGATCGGGTAAGCCGTTCCACTTGGTGGTGGATGTGCTCCACGTGGTGCTCGGATTCCGGTTTCATCAGCACGCTGCGGAGGATGCGCGCGCTGTCGGCGTCCGCGGTGATTTTGGGGTGGCGCGCGGTGAACGCCTCGCGGTCGGCTTTGAGGGTGCTCAGGAACACCGGGTCGGGGCTCGTCATGCCGTCCGCCAGGATGCGGGCGGAGGCCGTGTCGATGCCGCTGAGGGTGGCGGGGTCGACGACGGGGAAGTAGCTGACGATGTCCAGTTCCGGCTGTTGGTAGAGCTCCAGGTGGTCGGAGGCGGTGATCAGCTGTGCCCACTTCAAAGCGGCCCGGCGGCCCGCCGCCAGCACCCGGCCCAGGCCGTCGGCGGTGGGCGGGAGGAGCTGGAAGGTGAGCCACAGGGCGGCGGCCGAGGCTCCGGCGCGTGAGCATTCCAGGCTGATCTCGCCGAGGTGGAGCTCGCTGGAGGTGAAGTAGGTGTAGGGCGAGTCGTGGAGGTAGAAGCGCCCCACCTCGGGGTCGCGGAAGAGCACGGCTCCGCAGCCGTAGGGCTGGAGCCCGTGTTTGTGCGGGTCGACGACCACCGAGTCGCACCCGGCGATCGCCTGCCAGGGCTCGGGCGCGAGTCCCTCGGGCCCGTCGACACCGGCCAGCAGGGTGAAGAAGCCGCCGTAGGCGGCGTCGACGTGGAGGCGGACGCCGTAACGCTCTTTGAGGAGCAGGGCTTCGTGGATCGGGTCGATGGCGCCCAGCCCGGTGGTTCCGGCGGTGAGTACGACCGTGCCCACCCGGCCGTCGCGCAGCAGGTCCTCCAGCGCGTCGAGCTCCATACGTCCCCGGTTGTCCGTGGGGACCGCGTGTCCCTCCATCCCCAGCACACGGCACATGCGGCCGTGGGTGTAGTGGGCGTCCGCGCTGTACGCGACACCTCGACCGGGGTGGAGTTCGCGGGCGACGAAGAGGGCCTCGAGGTTGGCGATCGTGCCGCTGGTGGTGAGGTGGCCGAGCGGAGCGTAGTCGGAGCGAATGGGGGCACCGCCCGCGCCCGAAGGGCTGTGGGGGAGGGTGTCGTAGCCGAACATGGCGGCCAGCTGAGCGACGGCCTCGCGTTCCATCCGGGCGGTGGCGGGGCCGCCGTCCAGGGCGTGGTTGTTGGGGTTGATCAGCATGGCGGTGAGGTAGCCGACCGTCGCGGCGGGGTGCGGGGGCTTGAGCATCTGCCCCGCGTAGTGCGGGTGGAAGAACGGGTAGTTCTCCCGCAATCTCCCCGTGAACTCCTCGAAGGCTGTGGCGAAGCGGTCGTCGTCGACCTGGAGTGATGGGTGCGGCTGGTAGGGGCCGAAGGTGTCGGCCCAGTCCTGTATCGCGCGGGTGGCTCGGCCGAGCCAGTGCTGCAGGTCCATGGATGTCCCTCTCTCCGATGGGGCCGCCTGCGGGATGGGCGTCCACCATAGGATTTCGTTGAGCAGTCAGCAATTGCGTGCTCAGTAATTGAGACATCAGTAGGTGATGTAGCAGTAAACTTGAGGTCAGGACCGTCAGGATGGGAGGACCTGGGCAGGTGAATGCCGCGACCCGGCGGGGCGACCAGGCCGCCCGTGCCGCCAACAGCCAGTTCGTTCACGACTTCGGACTGCTGATCAAAGCCGCGACCCGCCTGGAGCAGCGGATCGACACCGCCCTGCGACGGGAGTGCGGGATCAGTCACACGATGTTGGAGGTCCTCATCAGGCTGTGCCGCAAGCCGGGCGAGGAGGTCTCCCAGCGCCGGCTCGCCGACGACCTCACCCTCACCAGCAGTGGCACCACCCGGCTGATCGACCGGATGGAAGAAGCCGGCCTGGTCCGCCGCGTCCCGTCACCGGAGGACCGCAGAAGCGTCCTGGTGGAACCGACCGATCACGGCCGTACCGTGTTCCTTCAGGCCGCGACGGTTCACTCTCATGTCGTCGAGCGGTACTTCGTCACGCCCGTGGCCCGCGACGACTACACCCGGCTGACCGGCGCGCTGAGCGATATCAACGAGGCGCTGCGCGACGCCACCGACTGACATCGCTGCCCCATGGCGGTTTCCGCTGCGGGTGGTGCGCCGACAGCGCTGCGCCGGGGCGGAACCCGGTGGCCGGGCGACCGCGGTGACCGGCGCTCCGCCCGCGTACGTCGGGGTCCGGCACCGGATGGCGGTGCTGTGCCGGTGGGGAGCCGGGTGCGACAGGCGGTGCGGTCGGTACGGTGGCTGAGCCCTGCCGGAGGGCGAGCAGTACCAGCGCGCGGAGGACCGCACCTGAGGCGGACATCGCCCACCTTCCTCGCGGGATCCCGCGCGCCTCGGCCATTCGGCCACTGTTGAGGCGGCCCGCGCTCGGGCGGCGATGGCCGTTCGGCCGATCCCGCCGGCCGCAGGACGCCTACTCCGGCGCCGTGAACCTTTTGCCCGTGATCGACGGACCGGCCGTGCCAGGCGGCCGACGGCGCAGAGGGCTGCGCGCGGTCGGCGTGGCCCTGACGATCCTGGCGGCCGGCACGGACCTGCTGGAAGCGGGCCTGTTGGCGGCACTGGGACCGCAGGACGGGTACAGCGTGACGCCGTGGCTGCAGCCCGCCACCGTGCTGCCGCTGTGCCTGGCCGCAGCTGCGCCCCGTGCTGCGGAACATCGGGTCGGCCGGATCCAGAGCGTGCGGTCACCGACTCGGCTCTCTCTGCACCCCGCCATGGCTCCACCGACCCGACGGGTCGACCGCTCTGGCTGCTACTGCCGGACGTACCAACGGCAGTTGTACTCACCCGAGTCGTACGAATACTGCCCGCTCGTTCGATCGTCCCGCGTACCTCACAGTGAATGCCGTGCCGCACCGAAGACCTGGTGAGCCGGCTGCCGACCGAATGCAGCCAGGAACGCCACACTCCTGGGCCGACGGCTCGTCTGCCCGGTCCCGCGGATCAACTGCTCCAGCCGCCGCAGCAGTAGCGGCGCTGCGCATCAGCCATGCCATGCAGTCCGCTTTGCCATGCAGTCCGCGAATGGCGCCGGTGAGAAGCAGCACCTCACCCCCGACACCCCCCACCGTAGGAAGAAGCATGAAAGTGCCCAGAAAAGGCAGAAGTCATGGCTCCGGCCGCAGAGCAGTCGCCTCCCTGCTGGTCCCGGCGCTCGTCTCAGGCCTGACCCTCGCCTACGGCGTGTCCGCGCAGGCCGCTCCCGCCGCCCCGCCACCGGAGCAGCCTACGGGCGCGGCTCGGCAGACCTATTCCGCCGGCACCTACCTCATCCAGCTCTCCGGCGACCCCGTCGCCGCGCAGCCCGAAACCGCGCCGGAGCCCGGAAAGAGGCTGAACACGCGGTCCGAGGCCGTACGCGACCACGTCCGCCGCCTGGAGCGGGCGCGTGACCAGGTGCTGGCCGAGGTGCCGGGTGTCCGGCCGCTGTACAGCTACCAGTACGTACTCAACGGATTCGCCGCTGAACTGACGGCGAGTCAGGCCACGAAGCTCGCTCGCGCCCCGGGCGTCGCCTCGCTGGTGCGCAACGAGATGATCCGGCCGACCGGCACGGACGAAGCCGTTGGTGCCGGCAGTGGTGGCGCGACCGCTGCCCGTGCCGCCGTCTCCGGCCCCGGCAGGGCGTACGGTGCGACCGGCGTGCTGCCCGCCGCCGACACCGCCAAGTTCCTGGGCCTGAAGGAGCGCGGGGGCCTGTACTCCAAGTTCCGCGGTGGGCAGCGGAACGCGGGGGCAGGCGTGATCATCGGTGTCGTCGACTTCGGGATCGACAACACCAACCCGTCCCTGCGGGCCCTCCCGGAGCCCCGTCCCGACGCCGAGGCCATCGCCAGGAAATGGAAGGGCGTCTGCGACCCCGGTGAGGACCGTGCGCACCCGTACACCTGCAACAACAAGCTGATCGGCGCCCGGTACTTCAACAAGTCGGTACCCGAGCTCGCGGAAGACGACACGCCGTCCCCGGTCGACGACGAGGGGCACGGCACCCACACCTCGACCACCGCGGCCGGAAACTACGGTGTGCCCGCGTCCGTGCCCGGCACCGGCATTTCCCGCACCCGGATATCCGGGATCGCCCCGGCCGCCCGCGTCGCCGCCTACAAGGCCTGCTGGAAGGGCTCCGGCTGCTGGACGGCGGACGTCGCCGCGGCCATCGACCAGGCTGTGGCGGACGGCGTGGACGTCATCAACATCTCCCTCGGCACGGGTGGCGATCCCGCCGACCTCACCCGTCCCACCTACACGGCCATGTTCAACGCCGCCAAGGCCGGCGTCTTCGTCTCCGGCTCAGCGGGCAACGACGGGCCGTCCAGGGTCGTCAACAACGCTCCGTGGATCAGCACCGCGGCCGCTTCCACCCACGATCTCGGCTACCGCACGAGGGTCGTCCTGGGCGACGGCACCTCGTACACCGGAACCGGCCTGAACGCCTCGCCCGTTCCGTCCGCACGGTTCGTCGACGCGGCCGGGGCGGCCCGCAGCGGCGTGGACGCCGCCCAGGCGGCGCTGTGCCGGCCCGGCACCCTGGACCCGGCGAAGGTCAAGGGCGCCATCGTGCTGTGCGAGACGAACGGCGACGGCACGGGCGCCCGCGCCGGCAAGAGCGCGCAGGTCGAGGCGGCCGGCGGCGTCGGCATGGTGCTGTACAACTCCCGGGCGCTGCTGGACACACGGGGCGACGTCCACTCCGTCCCCGCCGTCCACGTCGACAACGTCACCGGCCGGGCGGTGAAGGCGTACCTCGACCGAGCCGGCGACCGCGCCACGGCCCGGCTCGGCGCGGCGCGCGCCGTACGCCAGGAGGCACCGGCGATCGCCGCCTTCTCCTCGGGCGGCCCGGACGTGGCAAGCGGCGGCGACCTGCTCAAGCCCGACATCGCGGCCCCTGGCGTGGATGTCGTCGCCGGTGCCGTCCCCGGCGGCAACGGCGGCACCTTCAGGGGCCCGCAGGGCATCGCGTCCGGCACCTCGATGGCCGCCCCGCACATCACCGGACTGGCCGCGCTCCTGCGCTCCCTGCACCCGGACTGGTCGCCCATGGAGGTCAAGTCGGCCCTGATGACCACCGCGGCGACCAAGACCGACGAGGGCAAGGAGATCCGGCGCATCGGCGCCGACGGGCCCGCCACCCCGCTCGACTACGGCGCCGGGCAGGTCGCCCCGAACGCCGCCGACGACCCCGGCCTGGTCTACGACGCCACCTCCGCCGACTGGACCGCGTACCTGTGTGCCCTCGGTCAGCGCCCGGTGACCGGCGACGGCGGTGACGCCTGCGCCACCGCCCGGAAGATCGATCCGAGCGACCTCAACTACCCGACGATCTCCATCGGTGACCTGGCAGGCAAGCAGACCGTGACCCGCACCGTCACCAACGTCGGCGACACCACCGGCGTCTACACCGCCACGCTGCGGACACCGCGCGGCTACCGGGCGACGGTCTCACCGAAGCGGCTGATCGTGCCGCCCGGCCGGTCGGCCACGTACCGGGTGACCTTCACCCGCACGGACGCGGACTACGGCAAGTGGGCCTTCGGATCGGTGAGTTGGGGCGACAGGGACGGACACCGGGTGCGCAGCGCCATCGCCCTGCGTGCCACGCAGATCGCCGTCCCCTCGCAGGCCGACGGCACGGGCGCCACAGGATCCCTCACCCTCCAGGCGAAGACGGGCTGGGACGGCAACCTCACCACGACCCTGAACGGCCTGTACTCGGGCACGGTCAGGACCGGGACCCTGACGGGCACCTGGACCGACAGCTTCACACCACCGCCGTCGCCGCTCCCGGCCTCCGCGGCCCGGACCGAGATCACCGTTCCCGAGGGCACCGCGCTGGCCCGGGTCGCGATCCGCTCGTCCGACTTCCTCGCCGGCAGCGACATCGACCTGTGGGTGTACGACAAGGACGGCAACCGGATCTCCTCCCCCACCGGCAGCAGCGACGAGTACCTCGACCTCACCGAGCCGGGTACATACGAGGTGTACGTGAACCAGTTCGCCCTGCCGGAGGGCGCCACCAGCCAGACGTACACCCTCCACACCTGGCTGATCGGCCCGGACTCCCGTCCCGACCGGCCGGCCACCGTCACCCCGGCCGAACAGCGCGTGGCCCTGGGCGGCACCGCGGACGTCACCGTCTCCTGGCGCGACCTCCCGACCGGCCGTACCTATCTCGGCCTGGTCGGCTACGACGACGGCACCGGAACCGTCGGCACCACCCTCCTGACCGTCACGCCGTAGTTTCCCGTTCCGCCACTCGATTCCGGACCACGGCGGCCGTACGCGAACGTACGGCCGCCGTGTCGGCATGCCCGGCTGCCGGCGATGACGTCGTGAAGACCACCACCGACGGTCGGACCGCTCTGCCTGCTACTGCCAGACGTACCAACGGCAGTCGTAGCTACCGGAGTCGTCCCAAAACTGCTTGCTCGTTGGATCGCGCCGCATGCAGCACAGTGGATGCCATGCCACACCGACGGCCTGGTGAGGCGGCTGCCGACCGTGTTCGACCTCCGGTCGCCGCCATCCTCGCGGGCCGAGGGCCCGGCTCGTCCACCGCGGCGTGAACCGTCTCCCGTGCTCACGCCGATTCGTGCACATGACGGTGGTCGGTACGCCATCCGTCTTCCGTCGACCAAGAGAGTGGGCATGTCCATCGAACCCCCCGAGACAACTGTTTCTCCCTCCGAGAGTTTTCCCGAGAGTTTTCCCGAGGGATTTCCCGAGGGATCTGCGTCCGACCCGTCCCGGCGCACGTTCATCGCGACCACGGCCGTCGGCGGTGCTGTCGTGGCGGGTGGCCTGATAGGCGGGCCGTCCGTGTTCGGCGCCGAGCCGGTGGACGCCGCCACCCAGGCGCCGCCCAGCAGCCGCGTCTCCGTGACCGTCAACGGCGAACGCCGCACCGTCACGGTCGACAACCGGACCTCGCTGCTGGACCTGCTGCGCGAACACCTGGGGCTGACCGGCTCGAAGAAGGGCTGCAACGCCGGTGCCTGCGGTGCCTGCACCGTCCTGGTCGACGGCCACCGGGTCAACTCCTGCCTGACGCTGGCGGTCCGGCTGGACGGCGCCGAGGTCACCACCATCGAGGGCCTGGCCAAGGGCGAACGGCTGCACCCGCTGCAGCAGGCGTTCATCGACCAGGACGCCTTCCAGTGCGGCTACTGCACCTCCGGTCAGATCATGTCCGGCGTCGGCTGCATCGACGAGGGTCACACCGGCTCACCGGAGGAGATCCGGGAGTTCATGAGCGGCAACATCTGCCGCTGCGGCTGCTACGTGAAGATCGTGCGGGCGGTCGAGCAGGCCGCGCACGGGAAATGAGGCACAGCCCCCATGTATCCCTTCTCCTACACCAGGGCCACCGACACCCGGCAAGCCCTCCACGCCGGCCGTGACGGCGGCCGTTACATCGCCGGCGGCACCACCCTGGTCGACCTGATGCGTGAGACCGTCGAACGACCCCGCACGCTGGTCGACATCAGTGCCCTGCCGCTGCGCGACATCATGGTCACCCGGCGCGGGGGCCTGCGCATCGGCGCGCTGGTCCGGATGTCCGAGGCCGCCGCCCACCGGGGGGTGCGCGCCCTGTACCCGGTGATCTCGCAGGCGCTGGAGCTGAGCGCGTCGGCGCAGCTGCGGAACATGGCGACCATCGGCGGCAACATCATGCAGCGCACCCGCTGCACGTACTTCCGCGATGTGACGGCCGCCTGCAACAAGCGTGAGCCGGGCTCCGGTTGCGCGGCCCTGCACGGCGTCAACCGCACCCACGCGATCCTCGGCACCTCCGACGACTGCGTGGCCACCCATCCCTCCGACGTGGCCGTGGCCTTCGCCGCCCTGGAAGCGACCGTGCATCTGCTGGGGCCGGACGGCGAGCGCACCGTGCCCTTCGCCGACTTCCTGCTCAAGCCGGGCAGCACCCCGAATCGCGAACAGGCCCTGCGTCCGGGCGAGTTGATCACCGCTGTCGAAATCCCGGCCCCTCCGCGCCCGCTGAAGTCGGGCTATCTGAAGGTGCGCGACCGGCAGTCCTACGAGTTCGCGCTCACCTCGGCAGCCGTCGCCCTGCACATCCGGCACGGGGTGATCCGTGAGGCGAAGGTGGCTGCCGGAGGCGTGGGCACCGTGCCCTGGAAGCTCACCGCCGTCGAGCGGCAGTTGATCGGGCGGCGGCCGTCCGACGCCCTGTGGACCACGGCTGCCGAACACGCCGCCGACGGGGCCCGGCCGCTCCAGCACAACCGTTTCAAGGTCGAGTTGCTCAAACGGACCGTCGAGCGCCAACTGCGCGTCGTAGGAGGTGGCAAGTGAGCCCGCAGCCGCAGGCAGCCGTCGGAGCGCCGCTGTCCCGGGTGGACGGACGGCTGAAGGTGACCGGCCAGGCCAAGTACGCCGCCGAGCACGACATCGACGGGGTGGTGCACGCCGTCGTCGTCGACAGCAGTATCAGCCGCGGCCGTATCACCGGTATGGACACCCGCGACGCCGAAGCCCAGCGCGGCGTGCTGAAGGTCATCAGCCACCGCAACGCGCCCGAGCTGGCCTACCGCGAGTTCCCCTTCATCCCCTTCCCGGGCGAGCGGCTGCACGTCTTCCAGGACGACCGTGTCCGGTTCTTCGGCCAGCCGGTCGCGGTCGTGGTGGCCACCACACTGGAGGCCGCGGAGCACGCCGCGAGCCTGGTGAAAGTCACCTACGACGCCGAGAAGGCCTCGACCGACCTGACCGACGCCCCGGCCGAAGCCGGACCTCTGCCCTTCGCGCGGCCCTACTCGCGGGGTGACGCCGAGGCAGCGCTGGGCTCCGCGGACGTCCGGATGGAGATGACCTACCGTCTCTCCCGCAACCACCACAATCCGATGGAGCTGCACTCCACCATCGCCCGCTGGGAGGGCAACAAGCTCACCCTGTGGGACAAGACCCAGCACGTGATCGGTGTACAGAACGAGCTCGCGTCCGTGTTCGGCATTCCACCGGCGGACGTGCGTGTCCTCACGCCGTTCATCGGCGGCGCCTTCGGCAACGGACTGCGGCGGTGGCCGAACACCACCATCGCCGCGCTCGCCGCACGTGAGGTGAAACGCCCGGTCAAACTCGTCCTGACCCGCAGGCAGATGTACTTCAGCGTGGGGTTCCGGCCCGCGTACGAGTACAAGCTGCGGCTGGGCAGCAACCGGCGCGGGCGGCTGACCGCGATGACCCACGACTTCAAGTACGAGACCTCCAGCTACGAGCGGTTCTGGGAGGCCAACCTGGCGCTGGGGCGGATGCTCTACGCCGTGCCGAACGTCAGCCAGACGCCCCAGACCGTACCGCTGGATGTCGTCACCCCGATCTGGATGCGCGGCCCCGGTTACTCCACTGCCAGCTTCGCCATCGAGTCGGCGATGGACGAACTCGCCTACAAACTGGGCATGGACCCGATCGAGCTGCGGCTGCGCAACGAACCCGACGAAGACCTGTCGAGCGGACACCCCTTCTCCACCCGGCGGCTGCGCGAGTGCTTCAGCGTCGGCGCCCGCGAGTTCGGCTGGCACCGGCGCAACCCCAGGCCGCGCTCCACGCGTGACGGCGACTGGCTCATCGGCACCGGCGTGGCCACCGGCTGCTACGACGTCTTCCAGAGCGAGGCCCATGCCCACGCCCGGCTCGACGCCGACGGCACCGTGGTGGTCCAGTCCGCGACCCATGACGTGGGCACGGGCACGTACACCTCCATGAGCCAGGTCGCCGCCGACGCCCTCGGCCTGGCGGTGCGCCACGTCACCTTCCAGCTCGGCGACTCCAGGATGCCGCCGGCCCCGCCGCAGGGCGCCTCGCAGACCATGGCCAGCGTGGGCTCCGCCGTCCAGGACACCTGTGACAAGCTGCGGCAGCAGGCCATCAAGCTCGCGGTCGAGGACGAGCGCTCACCGCTGCACGGCGTCGACGCTGACACCATCGTGGTCCGCGGCGGCCGGATGCATGTGAAGGGCAGCCCCGCGCGGGGTGAGACCTACCGGCAGCTCCTCGCCCGCAACAACCGCACCCACCTGGAGGCACGCGGGTCCTACTCCCCGGTGCCGGAGCAGGACAGGCGGTTCTCGATGTACGGCTACGGCTCGGTGTTCGCCGAGGTCGCCGTCGACGCCCGCCTGGGTCTTGTCCGGGTGCGGCGGATGCTCGGCGTCTACGACGCGGGCCGGATCATCAGCCCCAAGCTCGCCGACAGCCAGGCCTTGGGCGGGATGATCGGCGGCATGGGCCAGGCCCTGCTGGAGCACACGGTCACCGACCACCGCGACGGCCGGATCACCAACGCCAACCTCGCCGACTACCTCGTGCCGACCCATGCCGACATGCCCGACCTGAAGGCCATCTACCTCGACGGAGAGGACTACAAGGCCGACCCCATCGGCGTGAAGAGCCTGGGCGAGCTCGTGATGGTCGGCGTGGCGCCCGCCATCGCCAACGCGGTCTTCCACGCCACCGGACGCCGCGTCCGCGACCTGCCCATCACCGCCGAAGCCCTGCTCTGAACCCCGGGCGGCAGGGGCCCCTCCCGCCACCCGGGCGGGGCCCTGAGAGCCGTCCCCCTGATCGGCCCGCCGCCGTGCCTCCGGTCCCCCATCCGGCGCGGCGGCGGGCTTCCCAACCACTCACCGAAGGACACCTCTCATGCTGAACATCGCGGACACGCTGTACCGCTGGTGCCGCGAGGACCGCCCCTTCGCCCTCGCCACCGTGACCCGGGTCAGCGGCAGCGCACCTCTGCCGCCCGGCACCGCGCTGGCCGTGGGCACGGACGGCGAGGCGGTCGGCAGCATCTCCGGAGGATGCGTGGAAGGCGCCGTCTACGAGCTGTGCAGGCAGGTGCTGGAGACGGGCGAACCCCCGATACGGGCCTCGTTCGGCTACTCCGACGACGACGCCTTCGCCGCGGGCCTGACCTGCGGCGGGGAGCTGGAGGTCCTGGTGCAGCGGGTCGACCCCGCCGACCAGCCCCACCTCGCCACCGCCCTGGAACAGGTGTCGGCCGGTGTGCCCGTCGCCGTGGCACAGGTGATCGACGGGCCGCAGCACCTACTCGGCCGCACCCTGTCCGTCCTCGGGGACGGCAGCGCGTACGACGGGACACTGGGCAACCGGCAGCAGGACCGTACGGTGGCCACCCGGGCCGGCGCGCTGCTGCGAGCGGGCCGGACCGCCCGCGTCGAGGTGGGCGGGGACGCCGACACCTGCCCGGAGAAGCTGACGCTCCTGGTCCACACCCACGCGGCCCCGCCCCGCATGCTGATCTTCGGTGCCGTCGACTTCGCCGCCGCCCTCAGCCAGGCCGGACGGTTCCTCGGCTACCACGTCACCGTCTGCGACGCCCGCCCTGTGTTCGCCACGCCCGCCCGCTTCCCGCACGCCGACGAGGTCGTCGTCGACTGGCCCCACCGCTACCTGGAGGCCACGGAAGTCGACGCCCGTACCGCGATCTGCGTCCTCACCCACGACGCCAAGTTCGACATCCCGCTGCTGCGCCTGGCCCTCGGCCTCCCGGTCGGCTACATCGGCGCGATGGGCTCCCGGCGCACGCACGAACACCGCCTGGAACGTCTGCGTGAGACCGGCGTTCCCGAAGAGCACCTCGCGCTCCTGCACTCGCCGATCGGACTGGACCTCGGCGCCCACACCCCCGAAGAGACGGCGATCTCCATCACCGCCGAGATCATCGCCCACATCAACAACGGCACCGGCCTGCCCTTGTTCCGTGTCCCCGGTCCCATCCACGGTTCCGTCCCGGTGGCCCCGATGTCACCGGCCTCGGTCCTGGCCGCATGACGGCGCGACATGCAGGGAGGAGAGGCCCCGTGCTCATCGACACCCACGGCCGGGTGGCCACCGACCTGAGGGTCTCACTGACCGACCGCTGCAATCTGCGCTGCACGTACTGCATGCCCGAGGAGGGCCTGCGGTGGCTGGCCAAGCCCGACCTGCTCACCGATGACGAGATCGTCCGCCTCGTCGGCATCGCGGTCCGTGTCCTCGGCGTCACAGAGGTCCGTTTCACCGGCGGCGAGCCGCTGCTCCGTCCCGGCCTGGTCGGCATCGTCGAGCGCGTCGCGGCCCTGGCCCCCCGCCCCCAGATGTCGCTGACGACGAACGGCATCGGCCTCAAGCGCACCGCGTCCGCCCTGAAGGCGGCGGGCCTGGACCGGGTCAACGTCTCCCTGGACACCCTCCGCCCGGACGTCTTCAAGACCCTTACCCGCCGCGACCGCCACAAGGACGTCATCGAGGGCCTGCACGCCGCCCGCGAGGCGGGCCTGACCCCGGTGAAGGTCAACTCGGTCCTGATGCCGGGCCTGAACGACGACGAGGCCCCGGACCTGCTGGCCTGGGCGGTGGAGCACGACTACGAACTGCGCTTCATCGAGCAGATGCCCCTCGACGCCCAGCACGGCTGGAAGCGCGACGGCATGATCACCGCGGGCGACATCCTGACGTCCCTCCGCACCTGCTTCGACCTGACCTCCGAGGGCGAGGAGAAGCGCGGTTCCGCCCCGGCCGAGCGCTGGCTCGTGAACGGCGGCCCGCACCGCGTCGGCGTGATCGCCTCGGTCACCCGCCCCTTCTGCTCGGTCTGCGACCGCACCCGCCTCACGGCCGACGGCCAGGTACGCACCTGCCTGTTCGCCCGCGAGGAGACCGACCTGCGTGCCGCGCTCCGCTCGGGCGCTCCCGACGAGGAGATCGCCCGGATCTGGCGTGCGGCGATGTGGGGCAAGAAGGCGGGTTCGGGCCTGGACGATCCCTTGTTCGTACGGCCGGAGAGGCCGATGTCGGCCATCGGGGGCTGACCCGGTGGCAGCCCACGAGCACCCCGGTGAGCAGCGCACCCGCAGCCGATCGGGCTGATCGCGATACGACGGACACGGATCTGCCTGGACGAGGTGTTCCAGGCCGTCGGCGACGAGGCGGCGGGCGGGCGGGTCGGCGCGCAGCTCCGTCATCGGCTCCGGCCGGCTCCACGTCTCAGCGCAGCCGCTCCGTCTCCCAACCGGCCAGCATCCGCAGAGCATCCTCCGAGCGGGAGCCCGGCTCGGCGTGGTAGGTCATCAGCCGCATCGGGGCACCGCCGGGCAGTGCCATGGGTTCGTGGACGAGGTCGAACTCTCCCACCAGCGGGTGCCGCATCCACACGGTCTCGCCGACGGTCCCGCAGCTCACCTCGTGCCGTGCCCACAACTGCCGGAACTCCTCGCTCTTCTGCGACAATTCCTGGATCAGGGAAGAGAGGTGCGAATCCGCGGGGCTTTTGGCGGCGTTCACGCGCAGAACGCCGACGACCCTCAGCGCCACGCGCTCGGGGTCGGCGAAGCAGTCGCGCGCCGCGGGCGAGAGGAAGATCAGCCGGGCCACGTTGCGCTCCTCGGGCGGCAGCAGGGCCCAGTCCCCGAAGACGGCGGTGGCGAGCCGGTTCCACCCCAGGATGTCCAGGCGCCGGCCGACGACGTAGGCGGGCACGCCGATCGTGTCGAGGAGGTGCTGGACGGTGGGCCGCAGCCGCTGCGGCGGGGGCACGGCCTGCGTCGTGCTCTGCCGCTCGGGCTGGGCCAGCCGGATCAGATGGTCACGCTCCTCCTCGTTCAGGCGCAGGACGCGGGCGACGGCGTCCAGCACCTCGGCCGACATGGTTTCGCCGTATCCCTGCTCCAGGCGTGCGTAGTAGGCGTACGACACCCCCGCCAACTGCGCCAGTTCCTCGCGCCGCAACCCGGGAACCCGCCGTCGCCCGTGCGAGAGCATGCCCACGTCCTCGGGCCTGAGCCGGGCCCTGCGAGAACGCAGGAACTCTCTCAGCTCGCTGCGCCGGTCGAGTCCTGACGTCGCTTGGTCACCGGCCGCCACATGTGAAGACATCTCTGTCCTCCAGTTGTCAAACGTGCCTCGCTGGTGCGGGGCAGCGTACAGCATCGAATCCGCAACTCATCTTGATACTGAGTATCAGCTCGATCTAGAGTCTCTTCATAGAGTCACCGCCAAGGCCGCCGCCACCGAGGCCGTCAAGCGGGCGCACGAACACTTCGGCCGCCTCGACGTCGTCGTCAACAACGCCGGCTACGGCCTGTTCGGCGCGGTCGAGGAGCTGACGGAGCAGCAGGTCCGCGATCAGATGGAGACCAACTTCTACGGCGCCCTCGGTGTTTACAACGCCTCCAAGTGGGCCCTGGAGGCCTTCAGCGAAGCTCTCGCCCAGGAGGTCGCCGGATTCGGCATCAAGGTCACCCTCGTCGAGCCCGGCGGCTTCGCCACCGACTGGGCCGGCTCCTCCGCCACCTTCGCCGAGCAACTGCCCGCCTACGACGACGTGCGCGCGGCCGCCGCCGCCAACTGGCGCACCATCGAGCGTGGTGATCCCACCGCCACCGGTGCGGCCCTGCTGAAGATCGTGGACGCCGAGAACCCGCCCCTGCGGGTCTTCTTCGGCACCTCCCCGCTCCACCTCGTCCCGCAGGTCTACACCGAGCGACTGAAGACCTGGGAGGAGTGGGCCGACGTCGCCACGCAGGCCCAGGGCGACGCCGCGTAACCGCACGCGGGCCTGGGGGCGGGCCACGACATCCGCGGCACCGACCCGCAAGATCACCGGCGCCATCGACGCCGCTTGACCGCTCAAGGTTGCTGCTCGACGTCCTGCACCGAGGTCGGCCCCAACTGCTTGGCGCTGGCGTACTCCGGCATCGTCATGGGCTCGTCGAACAGGAAGAACGACTGGTTGGTGCCGACCGTGAACTCCATGTACGAGCCCGTCGTGGCGTCGAAACCGTAGTAGGCGTTGCAGGTGGAACCCGACGAGTACGTACCGTCCATGCCGGGCTGCGCGAGGACCGCGACGCCGTTGGTGGAGGACTCCACCTTCTCCGTCGGAGTGAGCATCTTGCAGCGCGGCACCGGCAGGCCCTTCATGATGAAGTACCCGTACTCGCCATTGGCGTTCTGGATGTAGACGTACGAGAGTTTGCCCCGCTTACCCCACGTCTTGATCCACTGGTTGATCGCTTCGCGGGTCGGCGAGTACTCCATGCGGCCCGCCGGCTGCTGGGCCACGAGATGGTCGTAGTTCTCCTGCTTGGCCTTGTTCTCCTTGTCCTGGCTGGAGTCGGTGCAGGACGTCAGGGCAAGGCCCACAACGAGCGCGACAACGGTGGCCAGGGCCATGCGTGCGAACTTCTTCATGCGGTGCTGCCCTCTTCCCGGGATGAGATGCGGATCAGTTGGTGCACGTCGTGCGCTCGGCGGTGGCATCCAGCCGGTACGGCAGATCCTTGTCACGGAAGGGCGCGCGGTGCTCCTGGGCGGCCTTCGAGTTGTAGGCGTTGACCGACTCGATCCGCGTGGCCTTCAGCGCGGTGATCGACTGGTCGATCTGCGTCGTTCGAGTCTCCGAAGCGGCCTTCCGCTCCTCCTGGAGCGCCTGGATCGTCCCTTCGGCGTTCTGCACGGCCTCGCACAGATCGAAGAACTCCTCGTACGTGGTCCGACGGAACTCGCCCGAGCCGACGGTGTTCTCGCGCTTGTCCGCCTCACCGCGGAACGGGGCGGTGATCCACGACGCGCCGCCGAAGGCGAACACCCCGATCACGTACAACACCGCCAGACCGATGACCCCGCCGACGGCCCAAGCCCCTAACCGTGCCCCCTCGCGTACCTGCCCCATGGCCATCCCCCTTCACAGATATCTCCAGCACACCCTGCATCTGTAATGAAGGCCGCGCTTGCGCGTACTGGACCCGAATCGCTGGTTGCACGCGAGGCACTTGACTCCCATGGAGGCCGGTCGTGGGTGCTGCGTGCAGCTGCTGTCATCCGCCGAGGCTAGGACGAGCATCCGGGGACCGGTCCCGCGAGCCGCAGGCCCAGGTGGTGATCAGAGGCCCGACATGCCGGGTCACCGGCATTGGCGAGAGACCGGTCGCCGCCGCCGCGCCCGTGTCGAGGTCGCCTCGAAATCCTGCTCGGCGAACAACTCCAGCGCCACCTCGCGCAGCACACGGCGACAACCTCATCGTGCCATCGGCGAACCCGCGACCACCGGCCGCACCTTCCAGGAACTGATGCGCGCCATCACGCCGCACCTGTAGAGCGGGTCACTCCGCACATCCTTGCGGTGGCCCGCGCTGCGGAGGGCGGCGCTGACACTCCAACCGAGAGGCCACAGATCGGAAGATCTGTCCAACACACCACGCCCGGGCTGAGTACGAGGTGCCGACGGAGGACACGTTCGTAGCCGTTCGGTGACGTGGGCTTGTGAAGATCTGGGCATGGCGAGAACAGCGACACCACAACAGCGGCGGCACCGTGCAGTCGGTACGGCAATCGTGGTGGCGGTGCTGACCGTCTTCCTGGCCACGGCCTGGTCGTTCGGCTACGTGCGGGTGCGGGGGGTGCCGATGGCCTCCCTGTCGCGAAGTGGTGAGGTCGACACGGCGAGCCGCCAGGCGAAGGCGCAGGCCGAACACCGTCTGCAGGAGGTCGTCGGCGCTCTGCCGGGGGCACCGCGGCCGCTCGGTGCCGCTGCCGCGGACCACTGCCTCCGCAACCTCCCCTTCGAGGGGGAGCCCTCCGGTCCGCTGAGCTGCCAGTGGCGGCTGGAGCGGTACGTAGTCATCGACGGTGACCTACGGACGGTCGGCGACGCATGGGGAGAGGTGCTCGGCAACGGCCGGTGGATCGGTATGCGGGCGTCGTTCCCTTCCGATGAGGGTTCCACCGCCGAACGGTACGAGTACCGCGACGCGGGGACGCACGACCGTCTCGTCGTCACGCTGGTCCGGGACAGAGAGGCGCTGCGCCTTCTCGATGTCGCGCCCCGTTTTGAGGGCGTCGAGGTGTATGAGCGAGAACGCCGGAGTTTCGCGTCGTGGGAGGCCGCGGGGCGGGCAGTGGCAGAAGGCCGTACTGTTGCCCGCATCTCGTTGGTACGCGCCTACTACAGCGAGAACGGCAGCGCTCCCTTCGAGCCTCAGTACTGGTGAAGGCGGCAAGCGCCGTTGCTTCCCAGGCTGAGAGCGCGAATTCGGGCGGCGGCCCGCACCTCGGTTCCCGCAGCGCAGCGCCCGTCACGGCGAGCGCGACGTCCACCGGTGCGCGTACTTCGCTTTCACCTGGCGCCGTCCGAACCAGTCGGAGAGGGCCGCGCCGCCCTGCAGTCCCAGGCTCAGGAACAGCAGGTGGGGTGTGGTCGCGGACTGCAGGATGTCGGCGGCTTCGCGGGACATGCCCGCCAAATCGGCCACCGCCGGTACCAGGCCACCCACGTACAGCACGAGCGTGGAGACTCCCTGCACCCGGATCCGCGCCGGGGACCACCGTGCGCGGGCTCTCTTCGGTGCCCAGCCGCGGAGCATGGCGATGCCGAGAGGCAGCAGTACCGCAGTGAACAGGCCGATCCAGCACCATAGGAAAACCGCCATGTCCCACTCCCTTTCCGCGCTTCCTCGGCGCGAAGTCTGCCCCCGCGCGCGGTCCGCCGTCACTGCCGGGACCCGGAAGTCTTCAGGCGCCCGGACTGCGCGGGCACCGCAGCCCGCCACCGCGCCGACTCGCCTGGTCATTCGAGGCCCGGGCCCGGCGCGACGGGCCCGGCCCCGTCGCGGGGGGTCTCCTTCAGGACTCCGGCGAAGAGCAGGGAACTCGGCGGCGTCGGCATCCTCGACCGGTGCACCGCCCCTTCCACCGCCACGGCATCGAGGTGCCGCCGCCATCCCGCGGACGTATCGTCCGTTTATGGATCCCAGGCGTGGCTGGGGTGCTGCCTCGCGGTGGGGACGGGTGACTCTCGCTCCACCGGTGCGGAACGCCGGGGACGTCGTCGCCGTCAGGGGGTGAGGGTGTGCGGGACCCCACCCGCTCCGTGGCCGGCCCGGACTCCGGTCCGGAGCTGCTGGGACCTGCCCTGATGCAGGGCATGCGGGACACCGGTGCCAGCGTGGGCGCCGTGTATCTGCCGACCCCGAGCGGACAGGCACTGAGGCTCGCGGTGCTGAGTGGAGTGCCGTGGGAGATCGCCGTGCCGTGGGCCCGGGTCGCGCTGAGCGCTCCGACTCCGGTTGCCGACGCCTTGCGGGAGCATCGGCTGGTGTGGCTCGGTGGCCAGGAGGAGCTGGCGCGCCGTTATCCGCAACTGGCCCTCGTACTGCCGTACGCCTTCACGCTGGCCGCCGCCCCGATCACGGCCGACGGCACGGAGTGGGGCGGACTCGTGCTCCACTGGCCCGCCTCGCACCCCGCGGAGCTGAGCCCGAAGGAACGCGAGGCGATGGGCGACGTCTGCCACAGCCTGGGCCTGCTCCTGCGGACGGCCGCCGACAGCGGCCACCCCGTGCTGCCCAGCGCCGAACCGCGCCTGGTGCCCCCACCCGAAACCCGCGCTTCTGAACCGTCCGGGGCATCGGCGGCGGTGAGCTTCGCCGAGCGCCTTCCCGGCGGGTGCTGCGCACTCGACCCCGACGGCCGGACGACCTTCGTCACCACCACCGCCGCCGACCTCCTCGGCGCCGGCGTGTCCGACCTGCTGGGGGCCCGGCCCTGGGAGGCGCTGCCGTGGCTCGACGCCCCCGTCGCCCAGGACCACTACCGAGCCGCGGTGCTCAGCCGCCGCCCCACGTCGTTCACTGCCCTGCGCCCGCCCGACCGATGGCTGTCCTTCCGCCTCTACCCGGACGCCTCGGGCATCAGCGTGCGCATCGCCCCTGTCCCGGCGGCGGGGGCCCCGGACAGTCCGCTGTCGCCGCCCCCCGCGCCGGTCTCCGCCACGGGCCGGGCCGCCCCCGTTTACCACCTGATGCATCTGGCGGCGACCCTCACGGAAGCGGTCGGAGTGCGGGACGTGGTCGACCGGGTCGCCGACCAGGTGCTGTCCGCAACCGGAGCCCAGGCCCTGGCCCTGATGACCGCGGAAGAGGGCCGACTGCGGATCATCGGCTACCGCGGCTACACCGCCGAACTCATGGACCGCTTCGACGCCGCGCCCCTGACCTCGGACACTCCGGCCGTGCACTGCCTGACCACCGGAGTTCCCAGCTTCTTCGCCACGTTCGCCGAACTGAAGCGCGCCCATCCCCCCGCGGTCCTCCAGGACGACATGGCCGCCTGGGCCTTCCTGCCACTGATCACCTCCGGACGCCCCGTCGGCTCGCTCGTCCTCGCCTACGACCGTCCCCACACGTTCGCCCCCGAGGAGCGCGCCGTCCTCACCTCCCTCGCCGGCCTGATCGCCCAGGCCCTGGACCGCGCCCGCCTCTACGACGCCAAACACCGACTCGCCCACAGCCTGCAAGCCGGCTTGCTCCCCCACGCCCTGCCCCGCATGTCGGGGCTCGATGTGGCCGCCCGATACCTCCCCGCCGGGCACGGCACCGGAATCGGCGGCGACTTCTACGACCTCATCCGCCTCGACGACACGACCGCCGCCGCCACCATCGGCGACGTCCAGGGCCACAACGTGCAGGCGGCCACTCTGATGGGTCAGGTCCGCACCGCGGTCCACGCCACGGCCGGCGCACCCCCCGAGGAGGTGCTCGCCCGTACCAACCGCCTGCTCACCGACCTCGACCCCGGCCTGTTCACCAGCTGCCTCTACGCCCATCTCGACCTCGCGCACCACCGCGTGTGCCTGGCCTCCGCGGGCCACCCGCCCCCCATCCTGCGGCACCCCGAGGGACGCACCGAAGTCCTCCACCTGCCCCCCGGAATCCTGCTCGGCATCGACCCCACCGCCACCTACCCGGCCACCGAGATCGCCCTGATGCCGGGCGCGGTGCTCGTCCTGTACACCGACGGCCTCGTCGAAGTCCCCGGCATCGACTTCGACGAGGTCACCGAGGCCCTCGCCGACCGAGTCGCACGGGCCGGCGACCTGGACGCGGAAGCCCTCGCCGACACCCTCGTCCACGACACCCAGCAGCGCGCACACCGTAGCGACGACGTCGCCCTGCTCCTCATCCACGCGCGGTGAGGGGCGCTGTCCACCCTCCGTGAGGGACAGCAGCACCCCGACCTCGCGAGCTGCACAAATGCTGCATATCAACGCTTCACACCGCCCGACCTATCCTGACAGTGAGTGGCCGGCGTGGACGGCCAGGGGTTTCTCGGACGATCCAGGGAGCACCCCATGAGTGCGTGTCGGGGCCGTACGACCATCGCCGCAGCCGCATTGTCGCTGACCATGGCCGTGTCCCTGGCCGCCTGCGGCGAGGCCGGGGAATCCACCGGCTCGGGTGGGACCGCCCCCGGCGAGGGCGGCTTCACGATCGGCCTGCTGCTCAGCCAGAACGTCCAGACTCGCTGGGATGCGTTCGACAGGCCCCTGATCGAAGAGAAGATCAAGGAGCTGTGCGAAGACTGCACGATGGAGTACGCCAACGCCGAGGGGGACGTGGCCACCCAGCAGCAACTGGCGGACAACTTGATCAACAAGGGCGTCGACGTCCTGATCCTCAGTGCCGTGAACTTCAGATCTCTCCACTCCTCGGTCGAGAGGGCACACGACGCGGGCGTCCCGGTTGTCGCCTACGACGGGCTCGTCGAGGGCCCGATCTCGGCCTACGTCTCCTTCGACAACGAACGGGTCGGGAAGATTCAGGCCGAGGCGCTCCTCAAGGCCCTGGGAGACAAGGCGGACAGTGGCCAGATCGTCATGATGAACGGTCCTCAGACCTCCCCGACCAACGTCGCCTTCAAGAAGGGCGCACTGTCCGTGCTCAAGGGCGAGGTCAAGATCGGCAAGACGTACGACATCCAGGGCTGGAGCCAGGAGAAGGCCCACACCAACATGGACGGCGCCATCGCCGCCCTGGGCGCCGACAGCATCGACGGCGTCTACGCCGCCAACGACGGTCTCGCCTCCGGCGTCATCTCCGCCCTCAAGGCGGCCGGCATCGAGCCGCTGCCTCCCGTCACCGGCCAGGACGCCGACCTCGCGGCTGTACAGCGCATCATCAGGGGCGAGCAGTACATGAGCGTCTACAAGCCCTTCAAGGCCGAGGCCGACGCGGCCGCGGAGATCGCTGTCGCCCTGGGCCGCGGCGAAAAACTCGACGCAATCGCCGAGGCCACGGTGGACACGGCCACCGCCAAGAACGTCCCCGCCGTCCTGCTCGACCCCATCCCGGTGACCGTGGACAACGTCAAGGGCACCGTGGTCAAGGACGGCGTGTACACGATCGACCAGATCTGCACGCCGAACGTCGCATCCGCCTACGAGAAGGCCGGCCTCACCGATTGACAGCAGCGATGCTCGCTACGGCGTCCACCGCCTCAAGTCCAAGGGCTACAGTCAGTACGTGTTCGTGAACTGCACGCGAGGCGTGAAGCACAACGTCATCACCCTTTACACCCGCCGCGCGGGCTGGTACCTGTGGGAGAACTGACGACCCGTCGGGGTGGCGCCGTCTGGGCCATCCTGCTGATGGCAGCCGCCGCCTGCACATCACCGGAGGCCGACAGCGACGAACGGTCCGGCACTCCGTCCACCTCCTCGGCCCCCTCGGCTGCCGGCGCCTCACCCACGCCGCAGGCCGGCGCTCCCACACCGCCGGAACTCGATGCGGGAATCGGTGAAACCCTCGCTGGGCAGCGGGCGGCCACCCGCGGCAACGCCAGCCTTGAGTACTCTGGTGGCGCCGAGGGCAAGGCACTCATCGTTGCTGTGAGCTGCAAGGGAGACGGTTCGATCACCGTCAACGTGCCTGTTGTGAAGGCGTCCTTCCCCCTTCAATGCAGCGTTGGCGAGCCAGCCGTCACTTACAACCAGCTTGCTCTCAGTGCTGCGGACAAGCCCGGCACCGTATCGGTGTCCGCACCGCCGACCGTCACCTGGTCGGTGACCGTCGGCCGAGGTGATCCCGCCTCAGAGGAAGCCCCGTCAACAGGCTGACCCGTTGACCCGCGGAGAGGCTGCGCGGCTGCCCGCATGATGTGCAGCTCGTATCCCATGCCTTCACGGCCGTTGAGACGCCATCCAGGGAGACCAGCGCACGAGGTGTCGGGCGGTCCAGGTGGGTCACCACCGTTTTTTCGGCAGCATGTCCGCGGGCTCCGGGCGCAGCCGTTCCAGAACGTCGGGTCCGCGCCCTGGCGCTCACCCGTCTGCGGGAAGAAGGCCCAGGTCATGGACCTGGGCCTTCTTGCCGTCCGCTGTGATCAGTAGTCGCGTGCCGGTGCCGTGGCGTCAGTGAGCCGGTGTGTCACCAGGCCAGGGCGTCGGCCATGGTCGACTGCCAGTACGAGACGCGGATCGAGTCGTCGACGTACACGCCCTTGGCGGGGAGGGACGGGTGGGCGGCGGCGCTCGCGCTGTCGTCGAAGTAGACCGCGAGGGACTTGGCCGTGTAGCCGCCTGCGCCACTGCCGTCGGCGGCCGAGAGAAGGACGCTCGCATAGCCCGACTCGCCGGGGGCCAGCGTGACCACCGCCTGCGGCTTGGAGTCCTCGAAGGCCGGCGGGACGGACTGGGCCTCGGCGAATCGGACCGCCGGATAGCCGGTGAGGTTGCAGTTCTTCGAGCCGGTGTTGGTGACGGTGAGGAGAAGGTGGTTCAGGGGGCGGGAGACCTCCGTCGCGGTCGTCCGGGTGGAGGTGGGGGAGCAGGGGGTCCTGGTGGGCTCCGAGTCCTTGGAGGCAGAGGAGCCGCCCGTGGAACCCAATGAGCCCGACGAGCCCGTGGAACCCGACGAGCCCGTGGAGCCCGTTGTGCCGTTCGCGCCGGCCGCGCCCTCGGTCGAGCCGCCGGAGGTCAAGCCCGCCGAGTCGGTCCGACCCGTTCCGGTGGCGGTTCCCCCGCTCGGCTTGGGCGAGGGCGTGGAGGAGGCCGTGGGCGCCGCCGTGGGCGCCGATCCTGCCGATGCCCCCTCGTCCTGGACGCCCTCTCCGCTGTTGCACGCCGTCAACGTCAGCGTGGCGGCCGTGAGCGCGGCGGCGACGAGCATGCGGGTGCGGTGGGTGCGTGTGGACATGTGATCCCCCTTGTGCGGTACGGGTGTTGGCATGCGCCGTTCGACCGGGTGCCGGAAACGGCGTGCCGGGAGCGGCGTGCTTGGATGGCCCAAGCTTGTGCGGTGATCCGTCCCGGCTGCCACGACTGCCGGGGTATCCGGGACGCTGGAACGCTTGCGATGGCTCTGACCTGGGGGAATGACCTCCCCCTGGAATGGGGGTCCGGGACGTGGGGAGAGGCAGGAATGGTGGCGGGGGACGAGTTCTCGGAGCTGTTGGGCCGGTTGAAGGAGCGGTCCGGGCTCAGTTACGGGGTGCTCGGGAAGCGGCTGCACACGAGTGCGTCCACGCTTCACCGGTACGTCAACGGGGACGCCGTACCGACGGACTACGCGCCCGTGGAACGGTTCGCGCGGGTGTGCAAGGCGACGCCCGAGGAACTGGTGGAACTGCATCGGCGGTGGGTGCTCGCGGATGCCCGGCGGAGGCAGAAGGCGGGCGGGGCCCCTGCGGAGGAGGAACCGCGGGCGCGGACAGCGACGGAGGCCGGGAACGGCGCAGCCGCTGCCGGGAACGGGGCGGCGGAAGCCGGGAACGGGGCGGCGGAGGCCGGGAACGAGACGTCGGGGACCGAAGGAGCAGCAGCAGCCGAGGCCGGTCCCGAGGGTGGGCGGCGGCCCTTGGCGGAGGCTCCCGTGGCGCGGCGGCGTACCCTCGTTCTCGCCGGGACCGCCGTGGCCGCCGTCCTCGTGTCGGCCGCGCTCGTGGTGAATCTTGTGCCCGGCGAGGGGGATGACGACCGGGGCGGGAAGCAGTCCATGGGGGCCGCCTCCCAGTCCGCCGGTTCCGTCGGTTCCGTCGACGAAAGCCCCGGTGCCTCCGGGTCGGCCGCCGCGAAGGACAGGTCGGCCTCGCCGTCCACCTCACGCAGCGGCACTCCCACGGCACCCGCCTCCGCCTCCCGGAGCAGCGGGGCCGGGGCGGCCCAGGGCGGCGGTTCCGGGAACGGGGCCGCCGCGCCCTCCGTCGCCGTCAATCCGTACAAGTGGGAAGACCCGTGCAGCCAGCACTACCTGGTCGACCGGCAGCCCGAGCAGGTGCCTCCGCCGCCGAGTGAGCAGGACGCGCGCGGGTGGGTCACCGCGCTCGGCGGGGTCGCCGCCGGGCAGCAGATGCTCGCAGTGACCGTGCAGGGCACCGGGAAGGCAACGGTCGTCCTGGAGGAACTGCATGTGCGGGTGGTGGAGAAGAGCGCGCCGCTCGCCTGGAACGACTTCGAGATGGGCGTCGGGTGCGGTGGTGGCGTGGAGACGACGTCGTTCGGGGTGGACCTCGATGCCGGGCGGCCCGCGCTCTCTCCCAAGGCCGGTCAGCGCGACTTCCCGTACAAGGTGAGTGAGTCCGATCCCGAGGTCTTCTACATCTTCGCGGACGCGCGGGCGCACAACGTGAGCTGGTACCTGGAGCTGGACTGGTCCAGCGGGGACCAGCGGGGCACCGTACGCGTCGACGACAACGGCAAGCCCTTCCGGACGAGCGGGAACGTGGGACGGCCCGCGTACAACTATCCGCTCGGTTCCTCCGAGTGGGGGCGGAACGAGTACACCCCCGACATTCCCGGCTGAACGCCCGGAATCGGCACGGTCGCCGCTGCCGCGCTCCTCATCCGGGTACGGTCGCGGTCAGAGAGCCGGATCCGACGGCCCTACGATCGCCCGGAGCGCGGCAAGGCGCCCTGATACGCGTCCCGGCCTCGCCGGGTCAGCCGGAGCCACACCCGCTGCCGGGTGTCGCGGACGGCCTTGCGCTGCTCGACGTAGCCGGCGTCCATCAGCACGGTGACGTGCTTGCTCAGCGCGGAGGCGGAGAGGTCGAGTTGCTTGTGGACCAGGCCGAACTCCGCCTCGCCCGCGGCGTCCGGGAGGGCGCAGACGCGCAGCCGGTTCGGGGCGTGGATGGCGGTGTCGAAACCTTCCAGCGGGTCGTGGATCTCGGCGCGCTCACGCGGTCTTCCGGTGCAGGCGGACGAAGGCGGTGTGGCCGACAGCGCTGCGGTGGAGGCCCGGATGTGCTCGGTGTCGGCCAGGGCGGAACGGCCTGTTCCGGCGTCAGTCGTACCCCGTACGTTTCCATGTCGGAAAGGAGTAGCGGCTAGTTTCCACTACGGAAAGAGACGGGACGGCGGTGAGTGAGCCACAGGACGGCTGCCGCGTAGAGGGAGACCATCGGGACGTCGACGGCCAGCGTCATCCAGTTCATGTCGGCGGCCGTCTCTTCGGATTCGAGCCCTCCGGCGATCGCCGACAGGATGCCCAGGGGCAGGAGGTTGTTGAGGACGTGCAGCGCGATCGCTGCTTCGAGTCCGCCCGTACGTATGGTCAGTGCGCCCGTGATGAGGCCGAACACCACCAAGTCGGCGAATCCCCATGGCGTCCCCCAGCCGTGCGCGGCGGCGAAGAGCACCGCCTGCGGTGTCACCGCGACCCACGGTGAGCGGCACCAGGCTCCGACCGCCTGCAACAGCCAGCCACGGAACACGTACTCCTCGGCCGCGGCCTGGAACGGCACGAGCAGGCAGACGGTCGCGAGGCCGAGCAGGAACGGCGACAGCCCGGCCCACGTCAATTCCGGCCCGCTGCCCTCGGGTTCGGGCAGGAGCATGGAGATGCCCAGGGATGCCGCGGACACGGGCAGAGCCACCGCGAGGCACAGTCCCAGCCGGCGCCACCGCAACCCGCCCGCCACCGACGAGACCGTGCCCGCCGCGCGGCGCTGCACCCATCGCGCGGCCAGCAGTACCACCGGAATGGACAGGGAAATACCCAGCAACGCCAGGGCGGTATCACCGATTCCGCCCCATATGACGTTGCCGTCGGCGTCGCGGGGACGGCCGACGACCGCACCGGCGATCTCGCCGGCGATGATCACGGCCAGCATGACGAGGATCGCGCCGGCCAGCACCACGCCGGTCCCCACCAGCGGTCGCCACCACCGGTGATTCCCGGTCGTCAGAGCCAGCCGGTGGTAGGGGAGCGGCTGCGGAGGTGGAGTGGCGGTCCGCTGAAAGGGCACGTCGGGGGGCTGATACGGCTCGGTGATGGAGTGCGTCGTCGTCATGTGCATCAGCATCTCGGCGGCCCACGGCCGCGGCGTCGGCCGTGGGCACGATCGACGTCTCCAACCTGGGATAGGGCCGCCCGGGCAGAGGGCCCGAAAGTATGATCGCCGCCATCATGGAGTACGTACGGAACTGGCTGCTGCCCGCGCTGCTGGCGGTTGTGCAGGTGTCCGTCTGGCCGGGTCTCACGCTGCTGCGCGGTGCGGTGGTGGAGGCGCCGCAGCTCACCGTGGGCCTGGCCGTGACCGCGTCGGCCGTTGCCGTACTGGGGGTGCGCCGGCGCTTCCCGGTCGCCGCGGCGCTCACCATCGAGGGCACGCTGGCCGCGGGGCTCGTCGTGCCGGACGAAGCGCTGTTGGCCGCCATGGTGGCGGGCGTGGTCGCGCTGTACTCGGTCGCGGTGCGGCGTCCGGCCGGGACGGCCGTCCTCGTCGCGACCGTACTGACCGGATCGGCGGTGCTCAGGTCCCTGCTGGTGTACGACTCCCCGGTCGACATCGGCGGTGAGGCTCTGGCGAGCTTCGCGCTCTTCGCGGGCACCGTGGGCGCCGGCCGCAGCCGCCGCCGCTGGCTCGCCGGACGCCGCTCCGCCGAACGCGAACTGGCGCGGGCCGAGGCCGTACGGGTCACCGCGGCCACCACGGAACGGCACCGCCTCGCCCGTGAACTGCACGACGTCAGCGCGCACCACCTCACCTCCGTCGTGGTCACCGCGGACGCCGCACGCCGCCTCGGCGACCGCAGGCCGGAACTGACCGCCGACGCCCTGCGGTTGGCGGCGGAAGGCGGGCGCGAGACCGTGGCGGCGCTGCACCGGCTCGTGACGGTGATGCGGAGTTCGGCGGCCGACGAGGAGAGCCCGCTCGAAGAGCGCATCGCCGAACTCGCCGCGGGGTTCGTACGCCTGGGCCAGCGCGTGAGCCTGGATGTGGCCCCCGGCCCGGCCGGCCTGACGGGTCCGGTGGCCGAGGCGGCCTTCGGCATCGTGCGCGAGTCCCTCACCAATGCGCTGCGCTACGCCCCCGGCGCCGCCGTACGCGTCGTGGTCCGGGAGGACGGTGACGCAGCGCTGGACCTCCTCGTGGAGGACGACGGAGCGGCCCAAGCGGCTTCGGGCCCGGTGGCCGACGCGGCGGCCCCCGCACCGGAGGCGCGGCAGGGGCTCGGCTCCGGTCGTGGTACCGCGGGCATGCGGGACAGGGCGACCGGGCTCGGCGGCACCCTCGAAGCGGGCCCTCGCTCGGACGTTCCTGGATGGTCCGTGCACGCGCGGCTGCCACACCCCTCGTCAGCGGTGCGCCGCCACCCGGCTCTCCCGAGCGCGAGTTGGGCCGATGCGGCGTCGGTGCTCGCCGTCGCCGCGCTCCCGGTCATCGCCGTCCTCATCGAGCGGCCCGCCGCCACCGCCACGGCCTGTCTGCCGGCTGTCCTCCACGCCCTGCCGCTGCTGTGGCGGCGGCGGGCTCCCTGGACCGTCCTGCTCGTGGTGTTGGCCAGTGCCTGGATCCCGCCGGTCGCGCTGGCTCAGGGGCTGCTGCCGTCGGACGTGGCCTGGGCCCTGACTGTGGCAGGGGCCTGCGCGGAATGTGTCGCCCTGCACGCGGTGGCGGCTTTTGCGGGACCCGTCGGCCGCACCTGGCCGGCGATCCTGGTGACGGCGGGCGGTCTCGCGTCGACGACGGTCGTGCTGGAGGTGTCCGGCGGCAGTTCCCTTGAGAGCGGGACAGGAGGCGGTGGTCTCCCGTTCCTCGTCTTCTTCGCCGTCTTCCTCGCGACGTTGCTGGCCCTGCCGATGGCCGGGGTCTGGGGTCTGGGCGTGTTCGTCCGAAGGCGCCGCGAGAGGGTCACACAGCGTGAGGACAGCGCGTTGACGGCGGCGGTGTGGTCCGCCGTGGCAGAGGCGTACCGGGAGCGGCAGCGCATCGCCGCGGAGCTGCGCCAAGCCGTGCTCCACCACGCGAACGAGGTGGTGGCACACGCCGAACGCGGCGATCTCGACGGCGCCGCGGAGCAGGCCAGAGCGGGCCTTGCCGCCATGCGCGAGCTGCTGGCCGTACTGAGACACGGGGCAGGGACCGACAGATCCGCCACCGACACGGCGGAGACCACGGAAACGGCCAAGTGCCTGGCCAGCCCATGAATCTCACGAACCTCCAGGAGGTGCCCTCATCGCAGCCCCAACAGATCCGACTGTCCGAGTGATGGTGGTCGACGACCAGGCCGTGGTCCGTGCCGGGTTCGCCGCCATCATCGACGCGGAGCCCGGCCTCGCCGTCGTCGCCGAGGCCGGAGACGGCGCCCACGCCGTGGAACTGGCGCGGCACCTCACGCCCGATGTCGTCCTGATGGACATCCGGATGCCCGGCATGGACGGGCTGACCGCCACCCGGCTGCTCACGGCGTGGGACGACGCCCCGCGCGTCCTCGTCCTGACCACCTTCGACCAGGACTCGCACGTCCACGACGCGCTGCGCGCGGGTGCCTCCGGGTTTCTCCTCAAGGACGCCCAGCCGGAGGAACTGCTCACCGGCATCCGGGCCGTGGCATCCGGGGACGGCATCCTCGCCCCAGCCGTCACCCGCCGACTGATCGAAGCCTTCGCGCACTTGGCGCCGGCGCCGGACCCCGCACCCCTCGATACGCTCACCCCGCGTGAGCGCGAGATCCTGACGCTGGTGGCGGCGGGACTCACCAACGCGGAGATCGCGGACGCCCTCGGTGTGACGACGGGAACCGTGAAGTCCCATGTCAACGCCCTGCTGCGCAAGTTGGGCCTGCGCGACCGGGTGCAGGCCACGATCTTCGCGTACGACACCGGCCTGACGCGGCCACGCGGCGCGTGACCCCGCCGCGCCTCGGATCAGGCGGCGAGCGTGATCGGTGATCCGGGCGTGAGCCGGCCAGTCGGGTGACGGCGGGCGTCGGTCAGGGGTACTGGTTGGGCCGAGCGCCAGATCAGCTGCCATGTCCGGAGTCGTCAGTGGTGGTTCCTGTCCTGGCCGATGGTGCCAGTTCGCGCCGGTCGTCCGTGCCCGCGACCTCATGGTCGGCCGCCCCACAGCAGCCCGCCGCGCCCCCACAACTTCTCGTCCTCGTGTGCGCCGTGTCACATACATTGCGGACTACCCAAGTTGCCCAGATCACAGCGCAAATGTCCATTTGGCCTTCATGCTCGAAACGGATGCCGACGCCCTAAGTGGGGCGCAGTGGCATCGACTTGGACGTGAAGTGCTGAAGTGATTCATGGCACATGGCCCATGACGCGGCATTTATGACGTTCGTCCCCTTGTTCCCCGTAGAAAGGTGCCAGTTGTGACCGCTTACCTGTGCCCTCCTGCCGTGATACATGGCAAGCACACCGTGGAGACCAGCCAGATCGTGGCGGAAGTGCGCGGCCGGCACCCGCACGCGGTGTGGGCGCCGCGGATCGACGGCATCGCGGCCAGTACGGGCATCGAAACCCGCGGGTGGATGCTGCCGCTGGAGACCGCCGTCGCGCCTGGCAACGGGAACGGCCTGCGGGCCGCCGGCATCGGGCCGGCCCGAGAGGCGCTGGCCCGCGACGGGTTCACCGAGCAGGACGTGGACCGCGTGATCGCCGCCCTTGAGGCGATACCCGCGCCGCAGACCGTCCAGGAGCGCACCGCGCCGGCCTGGGCGGCCGTGCAGTCCTACGGGGAGCACGCGGCGCGCGGGGCCTTGCAGATCGCCGGGCTGGACGCCGCAGACGTGGACTGCCTGATCACCAGTCACTCCACCACTCCGGCGCTGCCGGGGCTGGACGTCGCCCTGGCCAACAAGCTCCCGCTCCGGGGCGACGTGATGCTGCTGCCGGCCACGCAGTGGGCCTGCATCGCCGGGACCCGCTCCCTGGCGCTGGCGGCGGATCTCGTGGCCGCGGACCCCGACCGGGTGGTCCTGGTCGTGATCGCGGAGGCGCTGAGCACGACGTACCAGCCCGCGGACGACACCCTGGAGTCCTTGATCGTCCGGTTGCTGTTCGCGGACACCGCGGTCGCCGCGGTGGTCACGGGCCGCCCGAGGCCCGAGTCGATGCTGCGGCTGGACGCCGCCTGGCACCACACGCTGCCCGGCACCCAGGACCTGCACCGCCTGGAGACACGGGCGGACGGCACCCACTTCGTGATGGACCGGCGCGGGCCGCGCGCCGTACAGGAGACGGTCGCCGCGATGTGGGAGTGGTTGCGCGTCCGTTACCAGGACGACCCCGACTCCTGGCACCCCGACGTTCTGCTCGCGCACCCCGGCGGGACCCGGGTGCTGGAGTACATGGAGCAGACGATGCCCGACGGGTGGCCGTCGGGGCTGCTGGACTACAGCCGGGACAGCTACACCAGCGGCAACCGCGGAGGCGCCGCCGTGTTCGACATCCTGCGGAGGGCGCACGACGCCGGGCGGCAGGAACCGGGCGATCGTGCCGTCCTGTACGCGGCGGCCCCCGGCCTCACGGCCACCGCCCTGGAAGGGGAGTGGCTGTAGCGCGAGCTCGCGCCACCCGTCTGGTGAGCGCGCGCAACCGTCCCACCCGCAGCCGCGTCACTTCGCGACTGCCGCCCAGACCACTTTGCCGGTGTCCGTCCACCGCACCCCCCACCGGGTGGTGAGGCTGTGCACGACGTGCAGGCCACGACCACGGTCGTCGAGGAGCCCGTTGCGGCCCAGCCGCGGCCTGCCGTTGCCGGTGTCCCCCACCTCGCACAGCAGCCCGTGACCGGCCCTGATCAGCCGTACCGTGATGGGTCCACCGGCGAAACGGACCGCGTTGGCGACCAGCTCGCTGACCACCAGCAGCACGTTGTCCCGGGTGTCGTCCCTGGTGCGCCACTGCACCAGCAGCGCGGAGACCAGCGTGCGGGCCCGGGCGGCCGCGTCGGAGCGGGCGGGCAGACGCCAGGTCGCGGTGTCCCCCTTGCGGTAGCCGATCATGCGCGCGAGCAGCAGGGTCACGTCGTCGCGCCGGCGCTCAGGCGCCAGCGTGGAGACCACGCGCCGCGCGGCCTCCCCCAGGGCATCCCAGGGGTGCACCCTGGACACGGTGTCCGCCAGCCTGCCGATGCCCTCGTCGATCGATACGGCGGGATCCTCCACCAGGCCGTCCGTGTAGAGGGCGAGCAGCGAGCCCGGGGGTGCGGCGAACGCGTGCACGCCGAACGGTTCCCGCAGCGCGAACTCGGCGCCCAGGCCGGGGTGGGGGCGGACCGCGAGCGGGCCGGCGGGCCCGTCGGGGGGCACCAGGACCGGGGGGAGATGGCCGGCGCTGGACAGCGCCACGTGGTGGCTGACCGGGTCGTACACGGCGATGCAGCAGGTCGACCCGAGGGCGCTGTAGCCGGCCGCCAGCCCGGAGTCCGCGTCGTCCAGCAGCGCCACGGTCGCGTCCAGGTGCTCCAGCACCTCGTCGGGCGCCAGCCCCGCGGACAGCAGCGCGCGGGCCTCCATACTCAGCTGTCCCATGGTCGCCGCGGCTCCCAGGCCGTGCCCGACGACGTCACCGACCACGAGCGCGGTACGGCCGTCCGGCAGCGGAAAGCTGTTCACCCAGTCACCGCCGACACCCGCGCTGTCGGGGTTGGCGGGCTGGTAGACGCTGGCCGTCTCGATGGTGTCGCCGCCGGTCCGTGGCAGCAGCCGGCGCTGCAACGCCAGCACCTGCGTGTGCTCGCGCTGGTGCTGACGGGCCAGGTCGACGTGATGAGAGGTCCGGGCCACCAGCTCCTGCAGGTCCAACAACTCGCCGTCGTCGAAGGGGCGGTCCGCCCGCCGCCAGACCTCCGCCACGCCCAGAACGACGGGCGGCGCGCCGTCGAGGACCAGCGGTATGCACGCCACACCCGCCGCCCGGTCACCGGGCACCAGGGCACGCACCAGCCGCGGACTGCCGAGTACCCGCTCGATCGTCTTCCGGTCGGGTATGACGATGGCCTGCGCGGCATCGTCACGCCGTATCGCCTGCGACAGCAGGCGACTCGCCTCGCTGGGAAGATCGTCGCCAGGAGTCACGTAGCCATCGGGCCACGCCCGGTCCGGCACCAGGGCCGCCCGCCGCAGCCGGATGCGCCCCCGCGGCTGCCCGGTGACCCCCTCGCCCGTCCACACGGCGAAGTCGAGGTCGATGGCGGCCACGTCTCCCCAGGCCAGCAGGGACTCCGCCAGCGACTGCGCGGTCTCGCCGATGTCCAGCGAGGTGCCGATCGCGGTCTCGGCGGCGTACAGGTGCAGCCTCCTGGCCATGGCGATCAGGGAGACGGTCAGGCCCTCCTGAGGCGCCGCGGCGGCCAGGATGCTCATCGAGACCACCAGCTCCGACCCGTCCCTGCGCCGCAGACGCTGGACCCGGGCGACGTGCGGCTCACCGGTCTCCAGGACCTGCCGCAACCGACGGGTGACCGTCGGTACGTCCCCGGGAGGCAGAAGATCGACGAAGGAGCTCCCGGTCACGGCGTCCAGTCCCGCGAAGACGGGGGCGTCCAGATTGCAGCGGGTGATTCTCAGATCCCAGTCCAGGTTGACCGCGCCGAGGATCTGCTCCTGGCGGCCGGCTGCCGGGTTGGCGGGTACGTATGGGCGGACAGTGCGGTCGCCCTGCGAGTCGGCACCACCGGCCGCCGCCGCTCCGCCGCGCGGGATGTACTTCCCCAAGGCGCTGCTGACCATGTCGAACGGCGACGAGGACGAGGGGGAGGGTGTGGCGTCCATGCGGCTCTCTCAGCTCGCTTCCTGACCGCACATTTCATTCAATAACACCCTGCGCCGCCCCGCCCACACCAGCGCGTCGCACGCATTCGCCGGTGTCACATGGCTGACCGCCGGTGTCACATGGCTGACCGTTCGCCGGCCTGGCCTGTGCGGCAGGGAAAGTCTGTTCCGGCGAGGCCACATGTCCGTGCCTGCCGGAGTTAGGGTCGGAGCACGGGTGCCCGCCCGGGTCCCTCGCCGCATCGGAAACGAAGGTGCTATGCCCGCTGAGAACGCCCCCGTCGCCGGGAACCTCGACGACGACGACTACCCCGCCTACACCATGGGGCGGGCCGCCGACGTTCTCGGCACCACCCCCGCCTTCCTCCGGGCCATCGGCGAAGCCGAACTGATCACTCCCCTGCGTTCGGAAGGCGGCCACCGCCGGTACTCCCGCCGCCAGCTGCGCATGGCCGCCCGCGCCCGTGAACTCGTCGACCAGGGCACCCCCATCGAGGCCGCGTGCCGCATCATCTCGCTCGAGGACCAGCTCGACGACGCCCTCCGTCTGAACCGGGAAATGCGCCGGAAGCTGGACGAACACGACGCGGATACCTAGTCCCGCCGGTACAGAAATACTGGGTGCGGAGGGATGAGAATTTTTGGGCGGTCCGAAAAACGCGTTGAGAGTTTCCACCCGACCTGTGTTAGCGTGATAGCAGTTGCAGTTTTGGTTGCCAGAGACTTGTTTCTTTGCAGAGCTTTCCGGATCTTTCCGGAGGGGTGATCATCGCGGCGACTCGGATCCGTAAAGTGCGGAGTCCGGCACTGCCCCCCAAGGGAGATTCAATATGGCATCTGGCACCGTGAAGTGGTTCAACGCGGAAAAGGGCTTCGGCTTCATCGAGCAGGACGGCGGCGGCGCTGACGTGTTCGCCCACTACTCGAACATCGCCACCTCCGGCTTCCGCGAGCTTCAGGAAGGCCAGAAGGTAACCTTCGACGTCACGCAGGGCCAGAAGGGCCCGCAGGCCGAGAACATCGTTCCCGCCTGACGCTGACGCGAACCATGTGGCTGGGGCCCGCGCTCTTGGGGTGCGGGCCCCAGCTCATTTCTTTCCCGGGTTTCCCCGGTTTCTCCGGTTTCCCGTACATCCCGGATTCCTGACAGCCCCGGCTTCAGCGCAGAGAGGCCCGGCTTTTCGCATTCCCTTCGGCTCATTCTTGTGAATCCGCGTGCAGCGCTGCACCACAGCGGAGTTCCTCGATGCGCCGCATCGAGGAAGGTTCCTCCATGAACCGCACCCGCCGTACCGGCGGCCGTTCCGGTCGCTTCCGCACGGACAGAGGCTCCACGCGCTCGGCAGGCTCCGCTCGCGGCAGCCGATTCCGCCGGCAGGAGGCAGGCTCCACCGCACGCCCACAGGAGTTCGCCCTGCCGGTCACCCTCACCGAGCCGCTGCCGGCGGTCGCGACGTTCGCCGAACTGGACATGCCGGCACGTCTGCTGGCCACGCTCGGCGCCGAGGGCGTCACCGCGCCCTTCCCGATCCAGGCGGCCACGCTGCCGAACGCGCTGGCCGGACGGGACGTGCTGGGCCGCGGGCGCACGGGCTCGGGCAAGACACTCGCCTTCGGCCTGCCCGTGCTGGCCCGGCTGGACGGGCAGCGTGCCCAGCCCCGGCAGCCCCTCGCCCTCGTCCTCGTACCCACCCGGGAACTGGCCCAGCAGGTGACCGACGCACTCGCCCCCTACGCCCGCGCCCTGCGGCTGCGGCTCGCCACCGTGGTCGGCGGCATGTCGATCGGCCGCCAGGTGAGTGCGCTGCGCGGCGGCGCCGAGGTCGTCGTGGCGACACCCGGCCGCCTCAAGGACCTCATCGACCGGGGCGACTGCCGGCTGGACCAGGTCGCCGTCACCGTTCTGGACGAAGCCGACCAGATGGCCGACATGGGCTTCATGCCCCAGGTGACCGCTCTGCTCGACCAAGTGGGTTCCGGCGGCCAGCGGTTGCTGTTCTCGGCCACCCTGGACCGCAACATCGACCTGCTGGTACGCCGCTACCTCCACGATCCCGTGGTCCACTCGGTCGACCCGTCCGCGGGCGCCGTCAGCACGATGGAGCACCATCTGCTGCACGTGCACGACGCCGACAAGCACACCACCGCGACCGAGATCGCCGCCCGTGACGGACGAGTGATCATGTTCCTGGACACCAAGCACGCGGTCGACCGGCTGGCCAAGCACCTGCTGTCCGTCGGTGTGCGGGCCTCGGCCCTGCACGGCGGCAAGTCCCAGCCGCAGCGCAACCGGACGCTCGCGCATTTCAAGGACGGCCACGTCACGGTCCTGGTGGCCACCAACGTCGCCGCCCGCGGGATCCACGTCGACGACCTCGACCTCGTCGTCAACGTCGACCCTCCCGGCGACCACAAGGACTACCTGCACCGCGGCGGCCGTACCGCCCGCGCCGGCGAGTCCGGCACCGTCGTCACCCTGGTCCTGCCGCACCAGCGTCGCGCGGTGGACCGTTTGATGGCCGACGCCGGCATCACCGCGCGTGCCGTCCGGGTCCGCCCGGGCGAGGCCGAACTGCATCGCATCACCGGCGCCCGGACCCCGTCCGGCGTACCCGTCACCGTCACCGCACCGGTCGCCGAGCAGAGCGAGCGCACGGCATCCACCGGCCGTGGCCGGAGGGGACGGGGCGGCGGCCGTGGTGGGGCAGGACGGGCCGACGGGCGGGGTGGAGCAGGACGGGCCGACGGGCGCGGTGGGGCAGGACGGGCCGCCGCCCGCACCCGTCGCTCCGCCCCGAGGAACAACCCGTAGCCAGGCAGCGGGACTCACTTCGGCGGTCGGGGCGAGCCTTCGCTCGTCCTGCCCGTCCCGACGAACTCGTCCTGCCCGTCCCGACGAAGAGGAAGCCCTTGACGCCGATTCCGCCCCGCACACGGCAGGCCGAGAACGCCGACGGCACCGGCCTGACCGCCGGTGACGCCATGCACGTTCCCGGGCCCCACGTCGACGACCACATGACCGTCGACGTGGCCCTGTCCGTGCTCATCAGTGCCCGCGTCCCGCACCTGCTCCTCCAGGACGCGGACGGGCGCTGCGCGGGACTGGTCACCCGGGCGCAGCTCTCCGCGCACCGCGGAGGCGCGTGGTACAGCGACCGGACGCGGCTGCGGGACCTCCTGCTCGACCGCGGGCCGTTCACCTCGTCGGTGGCCGTACTGAGTGAGGCGGAAGCCGCCATGCGGGCCCGGACCCTGGACGTGTCCCCCGTGATCGACGAGCATGGCTACGCCCTGGGTGTCCTCGCTCTCACCTACTGACCGCCGTCGCGCGGTCGGCCCCTGAAGGTGTTTATCCCCCAACCCTGTGGAGGCATCCATGCGCTGTGTCATCGCCCGTTTCCCCTTCGACCTGACGAAGAGCGAGGTCGAGCAGTCGATGAGCGGCATCACGCCCGAGCCTGTCACCGGCGTGTCCGTGACCATCGGCCGCCGCGTCTACCCCGTGATGCAGGTCGGGGAAGTGATCACCAGGCAGAACCGCCGCGACTTCACCACGGTTGAGATGCGCCGGGCGCTGACCCGGCTCGGCTTCAGCTGCCACGAAGCGCCTCCGGTCGCGCCGACCGGAGACGCGCGAGCCGACGAGGGCCTGCTGGGCTGGTGACGCCTCGATTCCTGCCACGCCCCGACAGCCTTCGCCGGACCGGGCTGTCGGGCTAGGCTCCTGAGGCATGAAGCATCCTGACGACCTGCTCGTCGCGATCGCCGCGATGGTGGAGTCTCAGCACAGCAGCCGGATGTCCCTGACCGTGGTGATCCCGGGAGCCGTCATCACAGGTCGGCTGGCCCCGGAAGCCCTGTGGAAGGAGCGGGTGGCCGAAGTCCTGCGGGACTCCGAACACCTGGGGCGGTTCGCCACCGCGTTCACCGCGCCCCAGGGCGGCGACCACCGCCCGGAGCACGGCGACGGGCCCACACATCTCCACTTCCACGTTGCCCGGATCCTCCAGGGCAGCTTCGGCATCCCCGAAACGGGAGGCATGTACCGCGTCGCGCTGAAGGACGTGAGCGCCTGGACCATCGGGGACATCGGCTACTCGGACCAGTGAGGACCCCTCTCTGGTGGGCGGCCGAGCGCATGCCCTCGGCTCGTCGGACCCGCTACCGTCTCGGCCCCGCGACGGCGTAGGCCGCGGTGCCGGTGACCGCGAGGGCGAGGGCCGTCCAGGTGGCCGCCGTTGTGCCGGGCGGCAGCAGCATCCAGGTCGCCACCTCCGTCGGCGTACTCGTCGGGGGCGGGGCGAAGAGCGACAACGCCAGCCAGGAGATCGGCAGCGTCCACGCGTACTGCGCCCCGAACACCGTCGCCCCGGCGGCGACCAGCCCCATCAGCCCCGCGCTGTCGCGGACGACGAACGCGGTGGTGGCCAGGTCCTCGCCCATCGTCTGCACCGCCAGCAGCACCGCGCCGACGACCGTGCCGATGAGCAGCACATGCGCCGCTCTGCGCGGCACCCAGCGGATCGCCGCAGTCCGGTCCAGCGCGAGGTCCTGCCCGCCGAGCCCGATCGAGGCCGCCGTCGCCCCCGCGGCGAGGACGAGGGCGGGCAGCCGCGGGTCACCGGGTCCGTCGTTGCCGTCCCTGGCGAGTGCCCACACCGTCGCCGCGCTGATCGCCACCGCGGCGAGCGACGCGGGCACCTGCCGCGAGCGCGCGTACAGCGTCAGCCACCTAACGGGGACTCACCACCGGCCAGTACGTGCAGCGGGTCGCCGTTGCAGGAGACCGCGGCGGCGTGCATCGCGCGGATCCGCGCGAGCTGTTCGATCCGTGGCAGCGCCTTGAGGTCCTGCCACACCGGGCGGGCCAGGTCGAGCTGGTCGCGGGCGGAGTGGACGGTGCCGCCGAGCGGCCTGAGGTCCCCGAGGACCCAGCCCGCCGCGACGCTCTGCGCGGCGATCTCCCCGGTCGTGCCGCTCTCGCCGGCGCTGCGGGCGAAGCACGTCGGTGCCATGCCCTGGGCGACCAGGGCCCGGGTCAGCTCCTCGCGCTTCGCGGTGTCGAACACGCCGTCGTCGAAGTCGACGAGCACGGCGTCGCGGGGCCGTTCCGGCGTGGCCATCTGCGCCCGTAGGGCGGTGCTCTCACGGATCGAGTCCGGCGCCCGGCTCCCGAGGGCGTCGTTCAGGAGGCGCAGTGCCTTCCGGCCGGGGCCCGCGAGGTCGTCGAGCCGTGCCTGGTGTGCCTTTGTCACGCAGACCGGGCCGTCGCACACCAGCGCGGCGGCGGCCTCGTCGACGACGTACGTCCGGCGTGGGTCGGAGGGGAGGACGAGCAGGGCGATCGCCGCGCCCGCCAGGACGGGCGTCAGGGCGAGCAGCCGGGCGCGCGGGGTCGCGGCGGCCAGCAGGGCGAAGCCCGTCGCGGCCATGCCGAGCAGCCAGAGCGTCTGCCCGAGATGCACGGAGGGCGACAGCGTGAGGAGCACCTCGTGCACCTGTGCCACCGCGGGTGACAGCAGCGCGATGCGGTTCGGCACGGTGGCCGTCGGCACCACCGACTCCATCGTCTGCTGCAGGAGGGTGGTGAACAAGAAGGCGGCCACGGCCAGCGCCGGCGGGGTGAGCGGGGACGGCAGCGCCCGTGCGACCCCCATGCCCAGCACCGCCCCGGCGACGAGCGAGAGTGCCCCCACCAGCGAGATCGGCAGCCATCCGAGGTGTGTGTACTCGGTGCCGGCCAGTACTTGGACCGCGCCCTGGAGGACGAAGAGCGCGAAGACGGAGGCCAGGGTGATCGCCGTCGTACCCGCCAGTGCGGCCGCGCGGTGCCAGGCGGGCCGCGGTGTGCTCGTCAGCAGCTCGGACATCTTCGAGCGGTGGTCGCGCAGGCCCTGGAGTGCCCCGAGCCCTACGGCGAGCGGCCAGAGGAAGACCAGGAGGGTGCGGGTCCACAGGGCCATGGACGTCCACTGGGCCGTCCACAGCGCGGTGCCCTGCCACCAGGGACCGCTCAGCAGGTACAGGAACGCCAGCGCCGCCACCAGGACCACGGCCCCGGCCCAGGGGGCGACGGACCGCCTCAGCTCGATGCGCAGGACGCGGATGTTCACCAAGTGCCCCTTTCCCGTGCGGGGTTGAGCAGCATCGCCGAATAGCCGCGCTCCAGCGGGCTGTCACCCTCGTGCTCCGGGCCGCCCACCGAGGCCAGCTCGTCCGGCGGGCCCTGGAAGACCAGCCGGCCCTCGGCGAACAGCACCACGTCGGTGCAGGCGGCGGCGACGTCCTCGACCAGGTGCGTGGAGACGACCACGCAGGTGTCCGTGCCCAGCTCCTGCAGCAGCTCGCGGAAGCGCAGCCGCTGCGCCGGGTCCAGGCCGACCGTCGGCTCGTCGAGCAGCAGGATCGACGGGTCGTTGACGATGGCCTGGGCGATGCCGACCCGTCGCACCATGCCGCCCGACAGGGCCTTCATCTTCTCGTCGGCGCGGTCCGCCAGGCCCACCCGCTCCACGGCGCGCTGCACCGCCGCCGGGATGTCCGCCTTGGGGACCTCCTTCAGCCACGCCATGTACTCGACGAACTCGCGCACCGTGAAGCGCTTGTAGTAGCCGAACTCCTGCGGCAGATAGCCGATCCGGCGGCGCAGCGCACGGTGCTCGCCCAGGCCGCCCGCCGATTCGCCGAGCAGCTCCAGGGTGCCCTCGGTGGGGCGCAGTACGGTGGCCAGCGTCCGGATGAGGGTGGTCTTGCCCGCCCCGTTGGGGCCGAGGAGGCCGTGGACGCCGGTGCCCAGCGCCAGGTCGAGACCGTCTACGGCCATCCGGTTCCTGCCGACCCTCACCTTCAGCCCGGTGGCCAGGATCTGCCAGGCGTAGGTGGTCGGTGCGATGTCGGCCGCGCTTGCCGCGGGCATCATGCGGTGTTCCCTTCCTGTGGTCGGGTTTCCTGTGGTCGGCTTTCGTGTGGTCGGCTTTCGTGTGGTCATCAATGGGCTCCCAGCACGGAGTACGCGCCCCTGCGGGCGATCACGACACCGATGCCGAGCGCGAGGATCAGCCCCCACACGGGCAGACCGCCCGACTGCAGAGCGAAGGCCGTACGGCTCGTGGCGAGCGTCGGCGCCACGATGACGGCGGCCCATACGGCCGTCAGTGCGACGGCGGCACGGGTCACCCCGATGACACCGCCGAGCGCCAGGGTCGTCGAGGTGAACGCCAGGCAGGGCAGCAGCCACTGGGCCACCATCACCCCCGTCACCCATCCGCCCACCAGCAGCACGGGCACGACCACGGCGAGCACGGACGCGGTGCGCCGCAGCACCAGATACAGCCCGGCCCTGGGCACCGAGGCCGTCAGCTCGTACGCCGGGTCCAGGCCGCGCGACCAGGACGCCGCGACGCCGAGCACGGGCAGGACCGGGGCGAGCAGCAGCACCGGCGACACCTCGCCGTAGCCGACGTCGGCCAGGTCGAGCAGCAGCGCGAGCAGGGTCACGCTCGTGACCATGGCCAGCCACGGCACCATCGTGGGCGTCATCCACTTCGACAGCCGTGCCGACCAGCGCCGTCGGCGCGGCAGCGGGGCGGTGGCGGCCAGGTGGGGTTCGAGTCCCGACCACACGGTGTCGACCAGCGCCGCCACGGCGGGTGCCCCGGCCGTGACGGCGGCCGACAGCCGGTCACGGCACACCCCGCACGCCTCCAGATGGGCCTCCAGGGCCCACACTTCGTCGGCGGCGAGGTCCGCGCCGCCGCGGGCGTAACCGTCGATGATCCGCATCGACGCGTGCTCCACGCTCATGCCAGCGCCTTTCGCATCGCGATCCGGGCCCGGCGGGCACGGGTCTTGACCGTGCCCTCGGGGAGTCCGAGCAGTGCGGCGGTCTCCCGGACCGACAGCCCGTCGAGCACCATGGCCTGCAGTACCTGCCGCAGTTCGGGCGCGAGGCGCCGCAGCGCGTCGCCGACGTCACCGCCGACGGTCGCCGCGAGCGCCTCCTCCTCGGCGGCGGGCGCCGTGCCGGGCAGAGCGGCGGCCGTCGGCGGTTCGGCGTGGTGGGCCCTGCGTCGGAAGGCGTCGACGAGGCGGCGCGCCGCGATCGTCCACAACCAGCCGACGGCCGTCCCCCCGGCGGCAGTCCCGGCGAACGCGCCCGCCGCGCGCCACACCGCCAGATACGTCTCCTGCATGACCTCGGCGACGATCTGCTCATCCGCGCAGCGACGGCGCAGCCGCACCGCCAGCCACGGCGACGTGCGCCGGTACAGCTCCTCGAACGCGGCACGGTCGCCCTTGGCCACCAGCCGGACGAGACGCTCCTCGTCCAGCTCGCCCGGTGCCTTCCTGACTGATCTCACACCCTCTAGACGGCCGGCCCGGACAACGGGTTTTCACCCCGACGTGATCCCCGTCACATGGAGGCGCTCCACGGACCGGAGTCCGGAGCTGACGAGTAATCGGTCCTGGACACCGACCACCCGCGCTTAGATCCGCCTCCCGCGGGCCCGGGACGCGGACCGGCGAACGCCGCAATGCCGATCACTCGCCGCCCGAGGCCGCTTCGGGTTTCGTGTGGAGGATCTCGCGGGCCTGCTCCGCGGCGCGGACGGTGCTCTCGCTGACGAAGTCGAGGAAGCGGGCGACGTTCTCGAAGCGGGCGCCGGCCGGGGTGTGGGGGCCGAGGACACCGACGCCCTGCCGCGCGGTCTCGACGATCTGGTTGATGGCCCGGGCGCTGGCCAGCATCGACTCGTACCAGACGTCGTCGTCGACCACGTAGCGCTCGCGGCGGCCTTCGTCGCGCTCCCGACGGACCATGCCCTGGCTTTCGAGGAACGCGATCGCCTTGGAGACGGACGCCGGGCTGACATCGAGGCGCTGGACGAGTTCGGACGCGGTGAGGCTGCCGGAGTCGGTGAGGCTGAGGGCGGCCTGGATCCGGGCCATCATCTTGGGCATGCCCGACTGCATCATGACGGTGATGAACGTCTCCTCGTACGCGCGGACCGCCTCGGCGTCGCGCCCGTAGGCCTGCGCGGCCGCCTCCGGCCCCCGGGGCGCGACCTGCCTGCGCCGGTGAGCGCGGCGTTCGGTGGCGCGGTGGGCGAGGTCGGCGCGGTAGGCGGTGGGCCCGCCGTTCCGCATCACCTCACGCGTGATCGTCGAGGTCGGACGGTCGAGACGTCTGGCGATCTCCGCGTAGGCGAGGCCGTCGGCCAGCCCCAGCGCGATCTGCTGACGTTCCTGCTGGGTGAGCCTGCCTCCCGGCATCGCGATCTCCTTCGTACTCCTTGAAGGGCTCCAGCATAGCGTTCACCCGTAAATCATTGCAACGAGCCAGCGTGCCGCCATTGCATTAACTTCAGAACCGTTGCAACGATTCTTATGCTCGCACCTGCACTAACGCTGATTACGTGCAACAAGTACGTTGTCGAACCCGTGAACGCAACGTAGCTTTTCCTGTGTTGGAAACAACGACCCGAAGGAGCGCACGATGCAGCAGTTCCACACCACCGCCCCGATCTCCGTCGGCCTCGACATCCCCGCGGGACGCATCCGGTTCATCGCCGCCGACCGGGCCGACACCACGGTCGAGATCCTGCCCGCGGACGCCTCCAAGAGCCGCGACGTGAAGGCGGCGGAGCAGATCACGGTCGCGTACGGCGACGGCGTCCTGCGGATCGAGGCCCCGGAGGCCAGGAACCGGATCCTCGGACACTCCGGGTCCGTCGAGGTCACCGTCCAGCTGCCCGCCGGCTCCCGCGTCGAGGCGAAGGCGGCCGGCGCCGAGTTCCGCGGCGTCGGACGGCTCGGCGACGTCACCTTCGACGGTGGCTACCGCACGGTCAAGCTCGACGAGGCCGCGAGCGCCCGCCTCACCGCCCTCGACGGCGACGTCTCGGTCGGCCGCCTGGGCGGCCCCGCGGAGATCAGTACCCAGAGGGGCGACATCCAGGTCGCCGAAGCCGTGCGCGGCACGGTGACGCTGCGCACCGAGAAGGGTGACATCTCGGTCGGCGCCGCCCGCGGAGCCTCCGCCTCCCTGGACGCCGGCACCGGTTACGGCCGGATCAGCAACGCGCTCAAGAACAACGACGGCGCCGACGCCGCCCTGACCATCCACGCGACCACCTCCTACGGCGACATCACCGCCCGCAGCCTGTAGTCGCCCGCAGCTTCCGAAGGAGCACCCTCATGAGCAACCTGGCCATCGCGGCGAACGGGCTGCGCAAGTCCTACGGCGACAAGGTCGTGCTCAACGGCGTCGACCTGGCCGTCCCGGAGGGAACGATCTTCTCTCTGCTCGGCCCGAACGGCGCCGGCAAGACCACCGCCGTCAAGATCCTCTCGACCCTCGTCTCCGCCGACCCCGCCTCCGGTGAGATCCGGGTCGGCGGCCACGACCTCGCCGCCGACCCGCAGGCCGTACGTGCCGCGATCGGGGTCACCGGGCAGTTCTCGGCCGTCGACGGGCTGATCACCGGCGAGGAGAACATGCTCCTGATGGCGGACCTGCACCACCTGTCCAAGCGCGAGGGGCGGCGGGTCGCCGCCGAGCTGCTTCAGCGGTTCGACCTCACCGAGGCCGCGAAGAAGCCCGCCTCGACCTACTCCGGCGGCATGAAGCGCCGCCTCGACATCGCCATGACCCTGGTCGGCAACCCAAGCATCATCTTCCTCGACGAGCCGACCACCGGCCTCGACCCACGCAGCCGCCACAACATGTGGCAGATCATCCGCGAACTCGTCTCCGACGGCGTCACCGTCTTCCTCACCACGCAGTACCTGGAGGAGGCCGACGAACTCGCCGACCGGATCGCCGTGCTGAACGACGGGAAGATCGCCGCCGAGGGGACCGCCAAGGAGTTGAAGCGGCTCATCCCCGGCGGGCATGTGCGGCTCCGCTTCACCGATCCGGCCGCGTACCAGTCCGCCGCCGTCGCGCTGCGCGAGGCGGCCCGGGACGACGAATCCCTCGCCCTGCACATCCCCAGCGACGGCAGCCAGCGCGAGCTGCGCTCCCTCCTCGACTGGCTGGAGGCAGCCGGCATCGAGGCGGACGAGCTGACCGTGCACACCCCCGACCTCGACGACGTGTTCTTCGCCCTGACCGGCTCCACCGTGCCCGCCCAGCGCAACCAGCCGACCCAGCCCAAGGAGGATGTCCGATGAGCACCCCCCTGACTCCCGCCCGCCCGACCCGGCTCTCCCTCGCCGTGCGCGACTCGTCCACGATGCTGCGCCGCAACCTGCTGCACGCCCGGCGCTACCCGTCGATGACGCTGAATCTGCTGCTCACGCCGATCATGCTGTTGCTGCTCTTCGTCTACGTCTTCGGCGATGTGATGAGCGCGGGCATCGGTGGCGGCGGCGCCGACCGCTCCGAGTACATCGCCTATATCGTCCCGGGCCTGTTGCTGATGACCATCGGCAGCACCACGATCGGGACCGCGGTCTCCGTCTCCAACGACATGACCGAGGGCATCATCGCCCGCTGCCGCACGATGGCGATCCACCGCGGGTCCGTGCTCGTCGGGCACGTCGTCGGCAGCGTGCTGCAGTGCGTGATGAGCGTGGTCCTCGTGGGCGCCGTCGGCGTGGCCATCGGCTTCCGCTCCACGGATGCCACGGTCCTGGAGTGGCTGGCGGCATTCGGGCTGCTCGTGCTCTTCGCCATGGCGCTCACCTGGGTTGCGGTCGGCATGGGCCTGGTCAGCCCGAACGCCGAGGCCGCCAGCAACAACGCGGTGCCGATGATCCTGCTGCCGCTCCTGTCCAGCGCCTTCATCCCGGTCGACACGATGCCGGGCTGGTTCCAGCCGATCGCCGAGTACCAGCCGTTCACGCCGGCCATCGAGACCCTGCGCGGGCTGCTGCTCGGCACCGAGATCGGCCACAACGGATGGCTCGCGGTCGTCTGGTGCCTGGGCCTCGCGGTGCTCGGCTACGTCTGGTCGACCTCGAAGTTCAACAACGACCCGAAGTAACCGCCATGCAAGCGCGGGCCCCTTCCCCGCAACTCGTCCCACCCCAGGGCGGCGTACACCGACACCTCGTCGGCGTACGCCGCCCCGTTCGTGTGTCCAACCCCTCGCGATAGCCTGCGGGCCGACCCGGAGTGGGGGACAGGGCAAAGATGATCAGACGGTGGCCGACGGCCTTGGGCGTGAACCTGCTGCTCGGAATCCCGGGGGTGGTGCCGATCTGGCTGCTGTGGTTCCTGGCAGCGAGCCGGCACAACCCGGAACCGACGGAGAACGACGGCATGGCCCTTTGGCTGGTGATCATCGTGCCCGTCGTCGGTCTCTACACGCTGCTGTGGTGGACCGCCAACACAGCCCTTGCCCGCCGGACCTCACTCGCCGCTCAGCACTATTGGCTGCTCAGCGTGGCAGGCACGTTCTTGCCCACCCTCACACTCATCCTGCTCTATCCCTGACTTGAGCCCGCGGTGAGCAGACTTCGTCTCGTACGCCGCCTCCACAACCACTGGCCGGATGCCCCACGCCGCGCGGTGGGGTCAACCCGGCGCGCATGCCCCACCCCCATGCCCACCCCCACGCCGTACGCGAGCGCGCTCTCCCCACCACGTACGCTTAGGCAATCCTTAGCTAACAGGTACGGGAAGGGCGCATGTCAGGAGTCGCGAGCCGACGCGTCGGCTGGATGGCCGTCGCCCTTCTCCTCCTGCTGCTGGCCGTACTGCTGAGCCTCGCCGTCGGCAGCCGCGCGATCGCCCCCGCGGCGGTCTGGGACGCGCTGCTGCACGGCGGCACGAGCGACGACGCCCAGGTCGTACGGGCGCTGCGGGTGCCGCGGACGGTCGTCGGTGTGCTCGTCGGGATCGCCCTCGGCGTTGCCGGAACGGTTCTGCAGGGCATCACCCGCAACCCCATCGCCGAGCCCGGCATCCTCGGCATCAGCCAGGGCGCCTCGCTCGGCGTCGTCTGCGCCATCACCTTCTTCGGCGTGCACACCCTGAACGGCTACGTCTGGTACGCCTTCGCGGGCGCGGCCGTCGCCGCGGTGTGCATCTACGTCGTCGCCGGCAGCGGACGCGGCGGCGCCTCGCCGGTCAAACTCGCGCTCGCGGGCGCCGCGATGAACGCCTTCCTCGCCTCCGTCGTCACCGGCATCCTCACCACCGACGCCCGTGCCCTGGACGAGTTCCGGTTCTGGGACGTCGGCTCGATCGCCGGCCGGGACGCCTCGATCGTCGGGCAGACCTGGCCGTTCCTGGTCGCGGGGCTGCTGCTGGTGCTGGCCATGGCCCGCGGGCTGGACGCGCTCGCCCTCGGCGAGGACATCGCGCGGGGCCTGGGCCGCAACGTGGCGCTGCTGCGCGCGACCGGCGCGCTCGGCGCGACCGTGCTCACCGGCGTCGCGGTGGCCGCCGCGGGCCCGATCGCCTTCACCGGCCTCGCCGTCCCGCACATCGCCCGGGCGCTCGTCGGCCCCGGGCATCGCTGGCTGCTGCCCATGGCCGCCGTGCTGGGACCGGTGATGCTGCTCCTCGCGGACGTCCTCGGGCGGATCGTCGTACGGCCCTCGGAGGTGCCGGTGGCCGTGATGACCGCGCTGGCCGGAGTGCCGTTCCTGGTGGTGCTGGTACGGCGCAGGAAGGTGGTGGCGGCATGACCCGGGCCACCACCTTCCGTCTCCCGGGGCACGCCGTCCTGCGCACCGGGAAGAGCAGCCTGCTGCTGCACCGCAGGAGCCTCCTCGTCACCCTCGTCCTCACCGCGCTGCTCGCGGCCACCGTCGTCGCGTCCCTGTGCGTCGGCGAGTCGTTCGTCGCGCCGGGCGAGGTCGTCCGCGTGCTGCTGGGTCTGCCCAGCCCGGACGAACTGGTCGTCGGCACGCTGAGGTTGCCGCGTCTGGTGACCGGGCTGCTGGTGGGCGCCGCGTTCGGGATCTCCGGCGCGCTGATCCAGACCGTCGCCCGCAATCCCCTGGCCAGCCCCGACGTGATCGGCGTGACGCACGGGGCGGGCGCGGCGACGGTCGCGGCGATGACGTTCGGCGTCACCTCGTACGCCGTACTGCCCTACGTCTCCGTCGCCGGCGGTCTCGCGGCGGCGCTGCTCGTCTATCTGCTCGCCTGGCGGCGCGGGCTGCACGCCGCCCGGTTCGTGCTCATCGGCATCGGCATCTCGGTGGCCCTCGGCTCCCTGACCCGGCTGTTCGTGACCAAGGGCGAGTACCTGGTCGCCCAGCAGGCCAAGGTCTGGCTCACCGGCTCCCTCAACGGCCGCGGCTACGACCAGGCCGCGCCGCTCGCGACCGTACTGCTGCTGCTCGTACCGTTCCTGCTGTGGGCGGCCCGCGCCCAGCGCGGTGCGGCGTTCGACGACGACACCGCCACCGCCCTCGGCACCCGGCTCGACCGGGACCGGCTCGGGCTGGGCGTGCTCGGTGTGGTGTCGGCGTCCGTGGCGACCGCGGCCGCCGGGCCGGTGGACTTCGTGGCGCTGCTCGCCCCGCAGATCGCCCGCCGTCTCACCCGCACCCCGCACATCCCCCTGCTGTGCTCGGCGCTGATGGGCGCGCTGATCGTGACCGTCGCCGACCTGCTGGCCCGCCGGCTCTTCTCGCCGACCGAGCTGCCGGTCGGCGTGTTCACCGCCCTGGTCGGCGCCCCGTATCTGATGTGGCTGATCGTCAGCTCCCGTAGCGGCCGTTCCGGAGGAACCGCGTGACCGGCAACCGCCTCACCGCCCAAGGGCTCACCCTCGCCTACGAGGACCGCACGGTCGTCGACGGCCTGGACCTTCAGGTCCCGGACGGGCAGGTCACCGTCATCGTCGGGCCCAACGCCTGCGGAAAGTCGACCCTGTTGCGCGCCCTGGGACGGCTGCTGAAGCCGAAGCGCGGCGCGGTGCTGCTCGACGGCGGCGAGCTGTCCCGCATCCCGACCCGGCGGATCGCCCAGGCCGTCGGCCTGCTGCCGCAGACGCCCGTGCCGCCGGAGGGCATCACGGTCGCCGACCTGGTCTCGCGCGGCCGGCAGCCGCACCAGAAGTGGTGGCAGCAGTGGTCGGAGGCGGACGAGACGGCCGTCGCCCGGGCGCTGGAGCGCACCGGGACCGCCGAGCTCGCCGAGCGGCCGGTCGACGAGCTGTCGGGCGGTCAGCGCCAGCGCGTGTGGATCGCGATGGCCCTCGCCCAGGACACCGACATCCTGCTGCTCGACGAGCCGACGACCTACCTCGACATCGCCCACCAGGTGGAAGTCCTGGACCTGGTACGGCAGTTGAACCGGGAGCGGGGCCGGACCGTGGTCGCCGTGCTGCACGACCTGAACCAGGCGGCCCGGTACGCCGACCACATCGTCGCCATGAAGGCGGGCCGCGTCGTGGCGCAGGGCGCGCCGGCCGACGTCGTCACCGCCGAACTGGTCGAGGAGGTCTTCGGACTCGCGTCGGTCGTCGTACCGGATCCGGTGACGGGCGATCCGCTGGTGGTGCCGGGACCGCCACGTTCGACGCAGACGGCCGTGCCCGAACAGGCCGTACGGGGAACGTGATCGGAGCCACAGGCTCCGGATGCCCCGGATCCACAGGTGTCTCATAAAGTAAGGCTCGCCTAACTTTTATGTTGTACGACGGGAGCGTCCCCATGTCTGCCAGCCGCCGCGGCACCGCCGCCGCAGCCCTCGCCCTCGCCGCCGCGCTCTCGCTGACGGCCTGCGGCGGTTCCTCCTCCAGCGGGGAGGAGACGTCCGCGGGTGCCTCCGCCGGAGCCGGCGACAAGAAGGCGGTCGCCCAGGGCGGCGAGGACTTCTCCAAGGCGGCGGAGCAGACCGCGGCGATGGGCACCGACGCCAAGCCGGGCGAGTGGCCGCGGACCGTCGAGCACGCCATGGGCGAGACCGAGATCAAGGCCCAGCCCAAGCGTGTCGTCGTCCTCGACGTCGGCGAGCTCGACAACGTGGTGTCGCTCGGCATCGAGCCGGTCGGTCTCGCCCCCACCGAGGGCTCCCCCGAGCTGCCGTCGTACCTGAAGAAGGAGGCGGGCAGCCCGGCGAACGTCGGCACGATCAACAACCTCAACCTGGAGGCCATCGCCGCGCTCAAACCCGACCTGATCCTCGGCAGCCAGCTGCGCGCGGCCGACAAGTACGACGAGCTGTCGCAGATCGCGCCGACCGTCTTCTCCCTGCGCCCGGGCTTCACCTGGAAGGAGAACTACCTCCTCAACGCGGCCGCCCTGGACAAGACGGCGGAGGCGAAGGCGCGGCTGGCCGAGTACGACGAGAAGGTGGCGGCCCTGAAGGCGAAGCTCGGCGCGGACAAGCCGACCGTCTCGATGGTCCGTTACCTGCCCGACGGCGTGATCCGCCTCTACGCGAACGCCTCGTTCATCGGCACGATCCTGAAGGACGTCGAGATCCCGCGCCCGAAGAACCAGGACATCGAGGACCTCGCCACCGAGATCAGCGCCGAGAACATCGACCAGGCCGACGCCGACTACATCTTCACCGGCGTCTACGGCGACCCGAAGGCCACGGACAAGTCCACGGCGCAGGGCAACCCGCTGTGGAAGAACCTCGGCGCCGTCAAGTCCGGCCACGCGTACGACGTTCCGGACGAGACCTGGTACCTCGGCCTCGGCGTGATGGCCGCCGACGAGGTCCTCGCCGACCTGGAGAAGCACCTCACCGAGTAGCCGCACGGACGGACCGGTCCAGGGGACGCAGGGTCAGACCAGGCGTTTGCGGCCCCACAGGAAGAGGAACGCCGTGAGCGCCGCCGTCAGGGCCAGGAGGATGGCCGCGCCGAGCCACTGCATGCCGGTCATCTGGGAGATGGGCAGGTAGTCCACCGACCAGCCGACCACATCGGCCTGCTGCAGACACAGCTCACGCGCCTGCTCGGTCTCCTCCTGGGCGCAGGTGCTCCAGCCGAGCAGCTCGCCGCTGCCGGTGACGTACGACTGGTCGATCTGGTACGCGGCGTCGGGCAGCGTGGGGAACGCGTCCTCCGCGAGGACACCCTTGTGCGTGGTGACCGTGACCACGTCGCCGAGCGCCGGCCGCAGCTCACTCCAGACGACCTGGACGAGGACGGCGAACCCGAAGGTGACCACCATCGCCGCCAGCGTGCGGCGGAGCACCAGGCCGATCGCCACACCGCCGACGACCGTGAAGAGGGTCAGCGCGACGGGAACGGGTCCCGTGGTGTCGAACGAGGGGCCGGAGGTCCAGTCCATGACGTTGGTCTGGTCCTTGACCGGTCCCCACCACGAGCCGAAGGCGACGGCCAGGGTCACCGTGCTCGCCACGACGACCAGTGCGGTCACACCGAGCTTGGTGGCCAGCCAGCGCACCTGGCTGCGGGACTGGGTCGCGACGAGCCTTGCGGTCCCGTGCTCCAGGTCGCCCGCGAGCAGGGGGGCGCCGACGAAGACGCCGAGCAGGACGGGGATCACGCCCAGGGCGGTGGTGACGGGGCTGAAGGCGGCGGCGTACGGCTCGAACCTCTCGTCGAATTCCGCGATGTCCTTGCCGGGCCAGCCCTGGTCGCCGAGGAAGTCCAGCATCTGGCCGCGCTGGTAGAGGATCCACGTCGCCAGGAGTGCGGTGGCGCCCAGGACGGTCCAGAAGGCGGCCCGGTGCTGGCGCCACACGAGCCAGGTCATGCCGCGGAGCCGGGGGCGCCGGGTGGCTGCGGTCGTTTCCGCGGCCGTGGCCGGGGTGCCGGTGAGGGTGCTCATGCCGCCACCGCCCGCGTGCCGGTCCGGACCTCGGCGGTGGGGGTGATCAAAGGTGGCGCCCCGGTCGAGCGCAGGTACGCGAGCAGGAGTTCCTCCATGGTCGGGCTGTCGGTCTCCCATGGGCCGACGAGCGGTCCTTCCGGCCGTACGAGCGCGCTGAACTGCCGTCCGCCGGTGCGCGATTCGACGACGGGGTGATGCGCGAGGTCCGCGGGCAGGCCCTCGCCGTCGCGGGCACCGGTGACCAGGGTGTGGGCGTACAGCAGCTCGTCCACGTCACCGGCGAGGCGCACCCCGCCCTGCGCGACGACGACGAGGTAGTCGCAGACGCTCTCCAGCTCGGCGAGGACGTGGGTGGACATCAGCACCGTGGTGCCGCGCTCGGCGGCCTCGGCCATGAGGGTGCCCATGAGTTCATGCCGTACGACCGGGTCGAGGTCGGACATCGGCTCGTCCAGCAGCAGCAGATCGGGCCGCTTGCCGAAAGTGAGCGCGAAGGCCACGCGGGTGCGCTGCCCGCCGGAGAGGGTGCCGACCCTGGCGTCCAGCGGCACGTTGCCGGCCCGCACGATGTCCTCGGCGGCCCGCTGGTCCCAGCCGGGGTTCAGCTCCCGCCCCAGCCGCAGCGTCTCGGCGACCGTGAAGCGCCGGTACAGCGGCTTGTCCTGGGCCAGGAACGCCGTACGACGACCGGCCTCCGTGGAGCCCGGGGCCGCGCCGAACACGCTCAGCGTGCCCTCCGTCGGCTCCAGCACATGCGCCGCGATCCCCAGCAGCGTGGTCTTCCCCGCCCCGTTGGGCCCGACCAGCCCGCAGATCCGCCCGGCCGGCAGCCGGAACGAGCAGTCCCGCAACGCCCAGCCCCGCCGGTACCGCTTGCCGAGCCCCACCGCCTCCAACGCCGGCCCGCCGGCGTACCTACCGTCACTCACTGTGTTCCTCCCCCAGCAGGGCTTGCCCCGCCACCATCATCATTCCACTAATCAAGTAGTGAAATGATGATGGAGGGCCGCGCGGGATCCTGTCAACGCCACGAGGACTCCTGGGACGATCGCCGACAAACACCGACGCCCCCCGTCCGTCAAGGACAGGGGGCGTCACAAACCGCGGCAGGGGCCGGTTACTTCACCGGCTCCGGCTCAACCTCGCTCTCCGCGTCCGCCGAGCCCTCCGGCGTCACCGGCGTCTTGACGGAGTCGAGCAGCAGCTGGGCCACGTCGACGACCTGGATGGACTCCTTCGCCGTCCCCTCGTTCTTCCGTCCGTTGACCGAGTCGGTCAGCATGACGAGGCAGAACGGGCAGGCCGTCGAGACGATGTCGGGGTTGAGGGAGAGGGCCTCGTCCACCCGCTCGTTGTTGATGCGCTTGCCGATCCGCTCCTCCATCCACATCCGCGCACCACCGGCGCCACAGCAGAAGCCGCGCTCCTTGTGGCGGTGCATCTCCTCGTTGCGGATGCCCGGGACGCTGGCGATGATCTCGCGCGGCGGCGTGTAGATCTTGTTGTGGCGGCCCAGGTAGCAGGGGTCGTGGTACGTGATGATGCCCTCGACCGGCGTCACCGGGACCAGCTTGCCCTCGTCGACCAGGTGCTGCAGCAGCTGCGTGTGGTGGATGACCTCGTAGTCGCCGCCCAGCTGCGGGTACTCGTTGCCGAGGGTGTTCAGGCAGTGCGGGCAGGTGGCGACGATCTTCTTCGCCGACTTGGGCTTCTTGGTCGCCGGGTCCTCGTCGTCCTCGCCGAACGCCATGTTCAGCGCCGCGACGTTCTCCATGCCGAGTTCCTGGAACAGCGGCTCGTTGCCCAGGCGGCGCGCCGAGTCACCCGTGCACTTCTCGTCCCCGCCCATGATCGCGAACTTCACGCCCGCGATGTGCAGCAGCTCCGCGAAGGCCTTCGTGGTCTTCTTCGCGCGGTCCTCCAGCGCACCCGCGCAGCCGACCCAGTACAGGTACTCGACCTCGGACAGGTCCTCGATGTCCTTGCCGACGACCGGGACCTCGAAGTCGACCTCCTTGAGCCACTCCAGGCGCTGCTTCTTGGCCAGGCCCCAGGGATTGCCCTTCTTCTCCAGGTTCTTGAGCATCGTGCCCGCCTCGGACGGGAAGGCGCTCTCGATCATCACCTGGTAGCGGCGCATGTCGACGATGTGGTCGACGTGCTCGATGTCCACCGGGCACTGCTCGACACAGGCACCGCACGTGGTGCACGACCACAGCACGTCCGGGTCGATGACGCCGTTCTCCTCGACGGTGCCGATCAGCGGACGCTCGGCCTCCGCGAGGGCGGCCGCGGGGACGTCCTTGAGCTGCTCCTCGGAGGCCTTCTCCTCGCCCTCCACCGTCTTGCCGCCGCCCGCCAGCAGGTACGGCGCCTTGGCGTGCGCGTGGTCGCGCAGGGACATGATCAGCAGCTTGGGGGAGAGCGGCTTGCCGGTGTTCCAGGCGGGGCACTGCGACTGGCAGCGGCCGCACTCGGTGCAGGTGGAGAAGTCGAGCAGGCCCTTCCAGGAGAACTGCTCGACCTGCGAGACACCGAAGACGTCGTCCTCGCCGGGGTCGGTGAAGTCGATCGCCTTGCCGCCGGACGTCATGGGCTGCAGGGCGCCCAGCGCGGTCTCACCCGTCGCGTTGCGCTTGAACCAGATGTTGGGGAAGGCCAGGAAGCGGTGCCAGGCCACGCCCATGTTGGTGTTGAGCGAGACGACGATCATCCAGACGAACGACGTCCCGATCTTGATCATCGCCGTGAAGTAGACGAGGTTCTGCAGGGTTGTCGTGTCCAGGTTCTCGAAGGCGAGGACCAGCGGGTACGAGGCGAAGTACGCGGCCTCGTAGTGCTCCACGTGGTGGATCGCGCCCTCCAGGCCGCGCAGCACGTAGATCGCGAGGCCGATGGTGAGGATGACGTACTCGACGAAGTACGCCTGGCCGGCCTTGGAGCCCGCGAAACGGGACTTGCGGCCCGCCCGCGACGGCAGGCTCAGCAGGCGGATCACGATGAGCACGGCGATGCCCAGGATCGTCATCGCGCCGATGAACTCGATGTACATCTCGAACGGCAGGAACCCGCCGATGACCGGCAGCGTCCAGTCGGCCTGGAAGAGCTGGCCGAACGCCTGGGCGAGCGTCGGCGGCAGCGTCAGGAAGCCGACCGCCACGAACCAGTGGGCGATGCCGACGATGCCCCACCGGTTCATCCGGGTATGGCCGAGGAACTCCCGCACCAGCGTCACGCTGCGCGCGTAGGGGTTGTCGGTCCGGCTGCCGGCCGGCACCGGCTGGCCGAGCTTGAAGTACCGGACGAACTGACCGACGGCGCGTGCGAGCAGCGCAACGCCGACCACGGTCAGGACCAGCGACACGATGATCGCGGCGAGTTGCATTTGGGGCTCCTCGGGCCTGCGAGGGAGATTACTAAGCGGTAACTTACCCAGTCCGTCTGAGACTACCCGCATCCCTCGTCGCACTGTAGCCAGGCATGAGGTGATCTGGGTCGCTGAGGGTTGCCTCAGGAACTGAACGTGTTATTCGTACCAAATTGATAGATTCGCACCTAATTTAAGAGCGTGCTCTACGGCATCGGCGCCGCCGTCGCGGCCCTCTTCCTCGGCTCGCTGCTCGCGGCCCTGTTCCGCGGCCTCGGCCTGCGGCTCGGTCTGCTCGACCGGCGCCGCCGCAGCCGTCCCGTCCCGCTGCTCGGCGGGGTGGCCGTGGTGCTCACCACCCTCGCCGTCGCGGGCACCGGCGAGTGGACCGGCGTCGCCCCGCTCGGTTCCGGCGTCGGCAGGCTCCTGGGTGCCGCTGCGGCCGTCGCCGTGCTGGGACTGGTGGCGGATGTGTGGCGGCTGCGGGACCGGGTGCTGTTCTGCGGTACGGCGGTGGCGGCGGCCTGCGTGGTGCCGTACGAGGACGTCGGTGTGGCCGGTGGGGTGGTGGCCGTCGGGTGGATCGCCGCCGCCGCCGTGGCCTTCCGGGCGCTCGATCACGCGGACGCGCTGGTGGGCACGGTGGGGGTGGTGACCGCCTTCGGGGTGGGGGTGTGCGCGGCGGTCGAGGTGATGGACGGGCTCGCGGTACTGCTGAGCGTGCTGGCGGCCGCGCTGACCGGGTTTCTGATGCACAACTGGCACCCGGCGCGGATCGCGCTCGGCGCGTGCGGGTCGCTGTTCACCGGGTTCCTGCTCGCCACCGCGCTTGTGCTGACCCGCGCGGGGTACGCGCCCGGGAGTTCCGCGGGCGTACTGTTCGCGTTCACCGCCGTGGCGAGCGCCGACGTCCTGATCGTGGTGCTGGCCCGGCGGTTCACCGGGCGGCCCGGGCCGGACCATCTCGCGCACCGGCTGCGGCGGCTGGGGCTCACTCCGCAGGGCGTGACCGTCGTCCTGGGCGCCCTCGCCTTCGGTGGCGCGCTCGTCGGTGTCCTCGTGCACGCCGGGTGGGCCGGCGCGGGTGCCGTGCTCGGCGTGGCGGGCGCCGCGCTGATCCTCGTGCTCGGACTGCTGCGGGTGAAAACGGGCGGTCGGTTGACGGCAACCTCCACGCGTGCTCCTGCGTCTTTGCAGGTCACAGGGCAGTTGCGTGTAAGGAACGGATAAGAGTTGAGTCGGTTGGACTCAGGTCTGTTGACCCCGGCCCGGTCCTCATGCACACTTGAGCCTGTTCCACTCAAGTCAGCTGGAGGAATCAACCATGGCACGTGCGGTCGGCATCGACCTGGGCACGACTAACTCCGTCGTCAGCGTTCTGGAGGGCGGCGAGCCCACCGTCATCACCAACGCCGAGGGCGCCAGGACCACGCCGTCCGTCGTCGCCTTCGCCAAGAACGGCGAGGTGCTGGTGGGTGAGGTGGCCAAGCGCCAGGCCGTGACCAACGTCGACAGGACCATCCGGTCGGTCAAGCGCCACATGGGCACCGACTGGAAGATCGAGCTCGACGGCAAGCCCTTCAACCCGCAGCAGATCAGCGCCTTCGTGCTGCAGAAGCTGAAGCGGGACGCCGAGGCCTACCTGGGCGAGAAGGTCACCGACGCGGTCATCACCGTCCCGGCGTACTTCAACGACGCCGAGCGCCAGGCCACGAAGGAGGCCGGCGAGATCGCCGGTCTGAACGTGCTCCGGATCGTCAACGAGCCGACCGCCGCCGCCCTGGCGTACGGCCTCGACAAGGACGACCAGACCATCCTCGTCTTCGACCTCGGTGGCGGTACGTTCGACGTCTCGCTGCTGGAGATCGGCGACGGCGTGGTCGAGGTGAAGGCCACCAACGGTGACAACCACCTCGGTGGTGACGACTGGGACCAGCGCATCGTCGACTACCTGGTCAAGCAGTTCCAGTCCGGCCACGGCGTGGACCTGAGCAAGGACAAGATGGCGCTGCAGCGCCTGCGCGAGGCCGCCGAGAAGGCGAAGATCGAGCTGTCGTCCTCGACGGAGACCTCGATCAACCTGCCGTACATCACCGCCTCCGCCGAGGGCCCGCTGCACCTGGACGAGAAGCTCACCCGGGCTCAGTTCCAGCAGCTGACGGCCGACCTGCTGGAGCGCTGCAAGACCCCGTTCTTCAACGTCATGAAGGACGCCGGCGTCTCCATCAACGAGATCGACCACGTCGTCCTCGTCGGTGGCTCCACCCGTATGCCCGCCGTCGCCGAGCTCGTCAAGGAGCTGACCGGCGGCAAGGAGGCCAACAAGGGCGTGAACCCGGACGAGGTCGTCGCCATCGGCGCCTCGCTCCAGGCCGGTGTCCTCAAGGGTGAGGTCAAGGACGTCCTGCTGCTCGACGTCACCCCGCTGTCCCTCGGTATCGAGACCAAGGGCGGCATCATGACCAAGCTGATCGAGCGCAACACGACCATCCCGACCAAGCGCTCGGAGATCTTCACCACGGCCGAGGACAACCAGCCGTCCGTGCAGATCCAGGTCTACCAGGGCGAGCGCGAGATCGCGGCCTACAACAAGAAGCTCGGCATGTTCGAGCTGACCGGTCTGCCCCCGGCGCCGCGCGGCGTCCCGCAGATCGAGGTCTCCTTCGACATCGACGCCAACGGCATCATGCACGTCACGGCGAAGGACCTCGGCACCGGCAAGGAGCAGAAGATGACCGTCACCGGCGGCTCCTCGCTGCCGAAGGACGAGGTCGACCGGATGCGCCAGGAGGCCGAGCAGTACGCGGAGGAGGACCACCGCCGCCGCGAGGCCGCCGAGACCCGCAACCAGGGCGAGCAGCTGGTCTACCAGACCGAGAAGTTCCTCAAGGACAACGAGGACAAGGTCCCCGGCGAGATCAAGACCGAGGTCGAGGACGCCGTCGCCGAGCTGAAGGAGAAGCTCAAGGGCGAGGACACCGCCGAGATCCGCTCCGCCACGGAGAAGGTCGCGGCCGTGTCCCAGAAGCTGGGCCAGGCCATGTACGCCGACGCCCAGGCGTCCCAGGCGGCCCCGGGCGGCGCTTCCGAGCAGCCCAAGGCCGACGACGACGTCGTGGACGCCGAGATCGTGGACGACGAGCGCAAGGACGGTGCCGCGTGACGGAGGAGACCCCGGGCTTCGAGGAGAAGCCCGACGTCCCCTCGGGCGCCACCCCTGACGACGCCGAGCCGAAGGCCGCCCCGGAAGAGGGGACGGCCCCGGCAGGGGACGTTAACCAGAACGCCGGTCTGGTGGCGCAGCTGGACCAGGTGCGTACGGCGCTCGGTGAGCGCACGGCGGACCTCCAGCGGCTCCAGGCCGAGTACCAGAACTACCGCCGCCGCGTGGAGCGGGACCGGATCACGGTCAAGGAGATCGCCATCGCGAACCTCCTGACCGAGCTGCTGCCGGTGCTCGACGACATCGGGCGGGCCCGGGAGCACGGTGAGCTGGTCGGCGGCTTCAAGTCCGTCGCCGAGTCGCTGGAGACCGTGGCGGCCAAGATGGGCCTGCAGCAGTTCGGCAAGGAGGGCGAGCCCTTCGACCCGACGATCCACGAGGCCCTGATGCACAGCTACGCGCCGGACGTCACGGAGACGACCTGCGTCGCGATCCTCCAGCCGGGGTATCGCATCGGCGAGCGCACCATCCGCCCCGCGCGGGTGGCCGTCGCCGAGCCCCAGCCGGGCGCGCAGACCGTGAAGCCCGCCGAGGAGAGCGACACGCAGGCCGACGACAAGGAGAACGGTGGCCCGGACGAGGGCTGACGTTGAACGGATGAGGAAGGAGGGACGTCGAGGATGAGCACCAAGGACTTCATCGAGAAGGACTATTACAAGGTCCTCGGCGTCCCCAAGGACGCCACCGAGGCCGAGATCAAGAAGGCGTACCGCAAGCTCGCCCGCGAGTACCACCCGGACGCCAACAAGGGCAACGTCAAGGCCGAGGAACGCTTCAAGGAGATCTCCGAGGCGAACGACGTCCTCGGCGACCCCAAGAAGCGCAAGGAGTACGACGAGGCCCGCGCCCTGTTCGGCAACGGTGGCTTCCGTCCGGGCCCCGGCGCCGGCGGCGGCTCGTTCAACTTCGACCTGGGCGACCTCTTCGGAGGCGCCCCCCAGGGCGGGGGAGCGGGCGGTGGCTTCGGCGGCGGACTCGGTGACGTCTTCGGGGGCCTGTTCAACCGGGGCGGCGCGACCGGCACCCGGACCCAGCCGCGGCGCGGCCAGGACATCGAGTCCGAGGTCACCCTCAGCTTCACCGAGGCGATCGAGGGCGCGACGGTCCCGCTCAGGATGTCCTCGCAGGCGCCGTGCAAGGCCTGCTCCGGCACCGGCGACGCCAACGGCACACCGCGCGTGTGCCCGACGTGCGTCGGCACCGGCCAGGTGGCGCGCGGCTCCGGCGGCGGCTTCTCCCTCACCGACCCGTGCCCGGACTGCAAGGGCCGCGGCCTGATCGCGGAGAACCCCTGCGAGGTCTGCAAGGGCAGCGGCCGTGCGAAGTCGTCCCGCACCATGCAGGTGCGCATCCCCGCCGGGGTGTCGGACGGCCAGCGCATCCGCCTGCGGGGCAAGGGCGCACCGGGCGAGCGGGGCGGTCCGGCGGGCGATCTGTACGTCGTCGTGCACGTCGACGCCCACCCGGTGTTCGGCCGCAAGGGCGACAACCTCACGGTGACGGTCCCCGTGACCTTCACGGAGGCGGCCCTCGGCGGCGAGGTGCGGGTGCCCACCCTGGGCGGCCCACCGGTCACCCTGAAGCTGCCGCCCGGCACGCCCAACGGACGCACCATGCGGGCCCGGGGCAAGGGCGCGGTCCGCAAGGACGGCACGCGCGGCGATCTGCTGGTCACCGTCGAGGTGAGTGTCCCGAAGGACCTGACGGGGAAGGCTCGTGACGCGCTTCAGGCGTATCGCGAGGCGACCGCGGGCGAGGATCCGCGGGCGGAGCTGTTCCAGGCCGCGAAGGGAGCATGAGTCAAGCCATGGACACCAACGGCCGTCGACGCAACCCGTATGAGCTGACCGAGGAGACCCCGGTCTACGTCATCTCGGTGGCGGCCCAGCTGTCCGGCCTGCACCCGCAGACGCTGCGCCAGTACGACCGCCTGGGGCTGGTGTCTCCGGACCGCACGGCCGGCCGCGGCCGCCGCTACTCGGCCCGGGACATCGAGCTGCTCCGCCAGGTGCAGCAGTTGTCGCAGGACGAGGGCATCAACCTGGCCGGCATCAAACGCATCATCGAACTGGAGAACCAGGTCGCGGCACTGCAGTCCCGCGTCGCGGAGCTGCAGGCCGCGCTGGACGGCGCGGCGGCGGCGATGCAGCAGCGCGAGGCCGCCGTGCACGCCTCCTACCGGCGCGACCTGGTGCCGTATCAGGAGGTGCAGCAGACCAGCGCGCTGGTGGTGTGGCGGCCGAAGCGGCAGCAGCAGGGCGACTGACGCACAACGACCTCATCTCCCCCTCGGTGGAGGGGTCGTAAAGGTCTCGGGAGGCTGTTTCGCCGTGTGTTCACGGCCTAAGCGGAACGTGATGTTGCTATCTCGTTAAGTAGTTTCCCTTGACGCTGGGGGGCGCCGACGCGTTGGCTTTTCAGTCATCCGGGCCGCGGTGTCGCGGCCGCCTGACGGTAAGCAGCAGAAGTGGGCTCCTCCATGCGTCGTCGTATCGCCATGTCCGTGGTCGCATCGTCGTTGTCCCTGTCGCTGGCAGGCTGTGGCGTACTGGGGGCGACGGGCGACAGCAGCGACGCGAGCCCCACCAAGGGCAACGACATCACCGTCGGCCTGCTGCTGCCCGAGACGGCGAACACGCGGTACGACAAGTTCGACTACCCGATCATCAAGGAGCGGGTGGCCGCGCTCACCGAGAACCAGGGCAAGGTCCAGTACGCCAACGCCGACGCGGACGCGAACAAGCAGGCCAGTCAGTTGCAGCAGATGATCGACGAGCAGGTCGACGTCATCCTGCTGGACGCCGTCGACGCGCACGCCATCGCGGACGGGGTGAAGAAGGCCAAGGACGCGGGCATCCCGGTCATCGCCTACGACCGGCTCGCCGAGGGTCCCATCGACGCGTACATCTCCTTCGACAACGAACTCGTCGGCGAGGTGCAGGGCCGCTCCCTCCTCGATGCGCTGGGCAGCGACATCGACAGCTCCGACAAGATCGTCATGATGAACGGCTCGCCCACCGACCCGAACGCCAAGCAGTTCAAGCAGGGCGCGCTGTCCGAGCTGAACGGCAAGGTGACGATCGCTCAGTCCTTCGACACCAAGGACTGGAAGCCGGAGAACGCCGAGGCCAACATGGCCCAGGCGATCGAGCAGATCGGCAAGGACAACATCGCCGCCGTCTACTCCGCCAACGACGGCATGGCCGGCGGCATCGTCAAGGCTCTGGAGGCGGCCGGGGTGACCAAGCTGCCGCCGATCACCGGGCAGGACGCCGAACTCGACGCGGTGCAGCGGATCATCGCCGGTGAGCAGTACATGAGCGTCTACAAGTCCTACCCGCAGGAGGCCGAGGTCGCCGCCGAGATGGCCGTGGCCAAGGTGCAGGGCAAGGACATCCAGTTCGACGCCCTCGCCCGCGACCGGGTGGACAGCCCGACGGACAAGGGCATCCCGGCCCAGCTGGTGTCGGTGGTGGCGCTGACCCGGGAGAACATCAAGGACACGGTGGTCGCGGACGGCATCTACAAGGTGTCGGAGATCTGCACGGCCGAGTACAAGGACGCCTGCGCGGCGATCGGGCTCAAGTAACGGGCTCAAGTAACGGTCGCCGGTTCCCGGCACGGGTGAAGGGGTGTGCGCGCTCGCAGCGTGCCGCCCCTTCGGTCGTTCCGCTTCGGCCGTTCCCTTTCGGCCGTTCCCCTTCGGGCGTTCCCCTTCGGTCAATCTTCCGGTCATTCTTCCGGGCGGGTACTCCGGAGGCGTACACCACCGTCAGCTTGTTGCAATGTGACGGGCGGGGGTAGGGAGGAATCCGGCCATACCAGTGGTTTCCCACGGTCACCCGGGAGGGAGCCGTGTTGCGGAGCAGGTCCGGTCCGCGCATAGTTGCGCTGCGGAAGAGGCTGGAACCGGGGGTGGAATGGGCCATGGCCGGGCACGGGACGGACGAGCATCCGCATGGTGCTGACCGACTGTGCGAGGCCGGGGATCGTGTGTATTCCCGGGCCGTACGGCGGGGCCGTGTGCCGCGCCGGGACGCGGAACCGGTGCCGTGTCTGCTGGAACTCGCCCTGCTGCACCCCGACCCCGACGACATGGACTGGCTGGTGCCGACCTCTCCGCAGGAGGTCATGACCCGGCTGCTGCGCGGCGTGTACGACGAGATCAGCGCCAGCCAGCGGCGGGTGGGCTCGGCGGTGGCGGCCTTCGAGTGGTACGCCGGTCTGGGCGGCCCGGCGTCCGCCTCCTCCGAGGGCATGGCCATCCGGGTGCTGGACGGGCCCTCGCGCATCCAGGCGGCGCTGGACGAGGCGACGGCGGCGTGCACCACCGAGGTGCTCACCGTGCAGCCCGGGGGCATCCGCCGCGAGCACGAACTGTCGGAGGGCCTGCACCGGGCGCTGGCGCTGCGGGGGCGGGGCGTGCGGATGCGCGACCTGTACAACCATGTGGCCCGGCACGGCCAGGGGCTGCTGAACTACCTGGAGTTGATGGGCGACGCGGTCGAGGCCCGGACCCTGGACGAGGTCATCGACCGCCTGATCCTCTTCGACCGCACGGTCGCCTTCATCCCCGCGAACGCCGACCGCACGATGGCCCTGGAGCTGCGTCACCCGGGGCTGGTGGAGTACCTGGTGACGGTCTTCGAACGCCTCTGGCGCCTGGCGATCCCGCTCACCGCCCCCCTCCCCGACACGGGCATCGAGGGCATCTCCCACCGGGAGCAGTCGATCGCGGCGCTGCTCGCGGAGGGGCACCAGGACGCGGTGATCGCGGAGCGCCTCGGCATCAGCGTCCGCACCTGCCGGGCCCACATCGCCCGCCTCTCCGAGACGCTCGGGGCGGCGAGCCGCACGCAGTTGGGCGTACGCATAGCCCAGGTCGGCCTCGACGGCCCCGCCCGTCCCCTCGCCGCCGCCGAACTCACCCTTCCTGAGCAAGGATCCCGGACTGCCCGATGAGGCCATGAGGCCATGAGGCGATGAGGCCATGAGGCCATGAGGCCATGAGGTCATGAGGTCATCGGCTCTGCGTTCAGTGATCCCGCTCCAGAATTCCCGACTGCGCTATGAGGTAGCCGAGCTGGGCCCGGCTGCCGCTGCCCAGAGCGGCCGCCAGCTTGGCTATGTGGGCGCGGCAGGTGCGGACGTTCATGCCCAGCCGGCGGGCGATCGCCTCGTCGACGTGGCCCTCGATGAGGAGTTTCGCTATGGAGCGCTGCACGCCCGTGATGCCGTCGGAGGAGACCTCGTTGGGCAGTTCCTCGGTCAGCGGGACCGCGCGCTGCCACAGCTGCTCGAAGACCTTGCGCAGATAGGTGACCAGCCCGGGGTGCCGCAGCTCCAGGGCCACGCTCCGGTCGTCGCTGGCGGGTATGAACGCCACGGTGTTGTCGAAGAGGATGAGGCGTTCCACGAGCTCTTCGAGCGTGCGCACCTGGACGTTGCCGCGGGGCATCCGCTCGACGTACGCGAGGGTTCCCTGACTGTGCCGGGCGGTGTGCTGGTACAGGGTGCGGAAGATGACCCCCCGGTCGGTCAGGGGGCGGTCGCGCTTGAGTGCCTGGGCCAGGGCGTCCACGGGACGGCCGCCGCCGGGCTGGATCGTCAGCACCTCGCGCTCGCACTCCGCCGTGGCGGAGTCGAGTGCCGCGTTGATGCGGTCGAACCCCTCCAAGACCGTGATCGCATGGATGCTGCCCGGATTCTGGGTACTGATCGCGATGAACGGATCGAAGGAATCGGCCAGCTCGATCGCCTGGCGCCGACGGTCCTGGATCTCCCGTTCCAGCGGGTGCAGCCGTTGCGCGAGGGCGACGGACGGCGGTACGGGGCGGAGCCAGTTCGCGTCGTCCGGATCCGGGTGCAGAAGCGCGAATTCCAGCAGACAAGGGGCGGCGGGTTCTACATCCATCCGATTGATGCGTCCGGAGCGCAAAGCGGTCGCGTAGAGCCGTGCCCCTTCGTCGCACAGGGCGGTGAGCGTGTGGGGATGTGTCGGTTGTGCGTCTTTTGTGGGCAAAGCTCCACCCCCCAGGGTCCTGAACATGCAGGAACATGATGCACCGCTCCTGTGGCATTGACGTGCCTGAATGAGCCATCGTCTTGTGTCGCGGGGGAGAGGAAACCATCGAGTGAGGACGAAGCCGACTATGCGAGCGAGATTGCTTGGCTCAGTGCTTGCCGCGGTCTTCTCCGCCGTAGCGACCTTCGGTGCCCTTGACGCGGGGCACGCCGAGGCCGCTCCGCTGGACACAGGCTGGACCAGCGTTCGTGCGGACACCGGCTGGACCGGGGTGCCTGCGGTCGCTGGCGACAGTGGGCTGACGGGTGCCGTGGAGGAGGGCGGAGCATGAGCACTCCACCCGACGACCGCTCCTTCCGTAGAGAAATGGCCACCGCCTACCGATCCGGCTGGCACTTCATCGACCTGGCCACCGCCATCCCCCACAGCGGTGACTCGTTGATGGTGACCGTCTTCGGTGAGCCCGTCGTCGTCACCCGCGACGAGGACGACGACGTGCGGGCGTACCGGTGTCTGCGGCGGCCTCGGGGGGCGCCGCAGCCCGTGCGGTGTGCCATCCGGTACGGGATGATCTTCGTGAACCTGGATCAGCGAGACCATCGGATGGTGGAACCGGAGACCTCCGACCCCATGACCATCTCGGCCACCCCCCGCAGTGCCTGACGCGATTCCCCCGTCGTAACAGATCGCTCAGGTGCTTCGCAGCGGCGTCACCGTGACCTGAACACGGTGACGCCGCTGCAGTTTTTGCGGGATATTTCCCGCTATCACGGCCTATCGGACGTGCGTTCGAGTGTGGCCGAAAAGGGTCGCCCGTCGTCGATGGCGCGTTCCATGCTTCCTCCGGGTACTACAGAGAGACCTTGGGTCGTTCCCCACCCTCACCCTTGAGTGGAATAGACTCAACTTTATGCACGTTGCCTGAGTCAGTGGCTCACGCAAGGAGGAGAACGGACACGTGGACGCCGAGCTGACCAACCGGAGCCGGGACGCGATCAACGCGGCCGGTAACCGGGCCGTGACCGAGGGGCACCCCGACCTGACCCCCGCTCACCTGCTCCTCGCTCTGCTCCAGGGGCAGGACAACGAGAACATCATTGACCTGCTGGCCGCCGTCGACGCCGATCAGGCCGCCGTACGCGCCGGTGCGGAGAAGGTCCTCGCCCAGCTGCCCAGCGTGACCGGCTCCACCGTCGCGCCCCCGCAGCCCAACCGCGAGCTGCTCGCCGTGATCGCCGACGCCCAGGCCAGGGCCCAGGACCTCGGTGACGAGTACGTCTCCACCGAGCACCTGCTGATCGGCATCGCCGCGAAGGGCGGCGCGGCCGGCGAGGTGCTGACCCGGCAGGGCGCCGACGCCAAGAAGCTGCTGGACGCCTTCCGCAAGGCGCGCGGCGGACGCCGGGTGACCACCGCCGACCCGGAAGGGTCGTACAAGGCCCTGGAGAAGTTCGGGACCGACTTCACCGCCGCCGCCCGCGAGGGCAAGCTCGACCCGGTCATCGGGCGGGACCAGGAGATCCGGCGGGTCGTGCAGGTCCTGTCCCGCCGCACCAAGAACAACCCCGTGCTGATCGGTGAGCCCGGCGTCGGCAAGACCGCCGTCGTCGAGGGGCTCGCCCAGCGGATCGTCAAGGGCGACGTGCCCGAGTCCCTGCGCAACAAGCGGCTCGTCGCGCTCGACCTCGGCGCCATGGTCGCCGGGGCGAAGTACCGCGGTGAGTTCGAGGAGCGGCTGAAGACCGTGCTCGCCGAGATCAAGGACTCCGACGGGCAGATCATCACCTTCATCGACGAGCTGCACACCGTCGTGGGCGCCGGCGCCGGCGGCGATTCGGCCATGGACGCGGGCAACATGCTCAAGCCCATGCTGGCCCGCGGTGAGCTGCGCATGGTCGGTGCCACCACCCTCGACGAGTACCGCGAGCGGATCGAGAAGGACCCGGCGCTGGAACGCCGCTTCCAGCAGGTGCTGGTCGCCGAGCCCAGCGTCGAGGACACCATCGCCATCCTGCGCGGACTCAAGGGGCGCTACGAGGCCCACCACAAGGTGCAGATCGCGGACAGCGCGCTGGTCGCGGCCGCGACCCTGTCCGACCGGTACATCACCTCCCGCTTCCTGCCCGACAAGGCCATCGACCTGGTCGACGAGGCCGCCTCCCGGCTCCGTATGGAGATCGACTCCTCGCCCGTCGAGATCGACGAACTCCAGCGTGCCGTCGACCGGTTGAAGATGGAGGAGCTGGCGATCGGCAAGGAGACCGACGCGGCCTCCCGCGAGCGCCTGGAGAAGCTGCGCCGCGACCTCGCCGACAAGGAGGAGGAGCTGCGCGGCCTCAACGCCCGCTGGGAGAAGGAGAAGCAGTCCCTCAACCGGGTCGGCGAGCTGAAGGAGAAGCTCGACGAACTGCGCGGCCAGGCCGAACGCGCCCAGCGCGACGGCGACTTCGACACCGCCTCCAAGCTGCTGTACGGCGAGATCCCGGCCGTGGAGCGGGACCTGGAGGCCGCTTCCGAGGCCGAGGAGGAGGTCGCCAAGGACACCATGGTCAAGGAGGAGGTCGGCTCCGACGACATCGCGGACGTCGTCGCCTCCTGGACCGGCATCCCGGCAGGGCGGCTGCTGGAGGGCGAGACGCAGAAGCTGCTGCGGATGGAGGACGAGATCGGCAAGCGGCTCATCGGGCAGACCGAGGCCGTGCGCGCGGTGTCCGACGCCGTACGACGCTCCCGCGCGGGCATCGCCGACCCGGACCGGCCCACCGGCTCCTTCCTGTTCCTCGGTCCGACGGGCGTCGGCAAGACCGAACTCGCCAAGGCGCTCGCCGACTTCCTCTTCGACGACGAGCGGGCCATGGTCCGCATCGACATGAGCGAGTACAGCGAGAAGCACAGCGTCGCCCGGCTCGTCGGCGCCCCGCCCGGGTACGTCGGCTACGAGGAGGGCGGCCAGCTGACGGAGGCGGTGCGGCGCCGGCCGTACAGCGTCGTACTCCTGGACGAGGTCGAGAAGGCGCACCCGGAGGTCTTCGACATCCTGCTCCAGGTGCTCGACGACGGGCGGCTGACGGACGGTCAGGGGCGGACGGTCGACTTCCGCAACGCCATCCTGGTGCTGACCTCCAACCTGGGCAGCCAGTTCCTGGTGGATCCGATCTCCAGCGAGGAGGAGAAGAAGGAGCAGGTGCTGGAGGTGGTCCGTGCCTCCTTCAAGCCGGAATTCCTCAACCGGCTCGACGACCTGGTCGTCTTCTCCGCGCTGAACAAGGACGAGCTGAGCCGGATCGCCCGGCTCCAGATCGACCGGCTGGCCAAGCGCCTCGCCGAACGCCGCCTGACCCTGGAGATCACCGACGAGGCCCTCACCTGGCTCGCCGACGAGGGCATGGACCCGGCGTACGGCGCCCGCCCGCTGCGCCGCCTGGTCCAGACCGCGATCGGCGACCGGCTCGCCAAGGAGATCCTCTCCGGCGAGATCAAGGACGGCGACACGGTCCGGGTGGACACCTTCGGGGACGGGCTGATCGTGGGCCCGGCGACGACCGGCAAGACGCTGTAGGGACACTCCGTCGCGCGTCCGCTTCACACCGTGAACGCGGAGAAGCGGACGCGCGCGGTGTCGGTGCCCTCGTACGTCACGTACACCTGCACGGCGTGGGCCGCCACCTCCGGATCGGAGTGCTCCATGGCGAAGTCCAGCTCCAGACAGAGATCCGCGTCGTCGAAGCAGTACTCGGTGTCCGGCTCGGGTGCGTACGGATAGGTGTCCGCCAGCCAGTCCCGCACCTGAGCGCGGGGCATCCGGAACTCGGCGCTGTAGTGCGTGTCCTGCCAGGCCATGACCTCGCACGCGCCGACCTGCTGCGCGCCCTGCGGCAGCCGGGCCCCGCCGAAGGCCAGCGCCTCGGCACAGGGCACCTCCTCGGGGCCGCCGCCCAGGAAGTCGTCCGACACCGCGGCGGACACCACCATCCAGCCGAAGAGACCCAGGATCAGCACCGGCACCGCGGCGAGCGCCGCCACCAGGCCCCACCGGCTCCGCCCCCGCCGACCGTCGTTCATGAAACCCACCCCTGTACGGGCCTCCCCCCGACCGGCCAGATCATGCCGGCCGATCGCCGACAGGACCCTTCGGGACTTGCCACCCCCCTCCCCGCATGGGGGAGGATGGCGGAATCCGTACGAAGGGAAATTCACGGTGACCATCGACCCGTCCTCGATTCCGAACTTCGGGGGCAAGCCCCAGCCGCAGCCCCAAGGACCGGCGGGCCCCGTCGTCCCGGATCAGGACCTTGTGAAGCAGCTCCTCGACCAGATGGAGCTGAAGTACGTCGTCGACGAAGAGGGTGACCTCGCGGCGCCGTGGGAGCAGTTCCGTACGTACTTCATGTTCCGCGGCGAGGGTGACCAGCAGGTCTTCTCGGTGCGGACGTTCTACGACCGCCCCCACCCGATCGACGAGAAGCCGCAGCTGCTGGAGTCCATCGACGACTGGAACCGGCGGACCCTGTGGCCGAAGGTCTACAGCCACACCCACGACGACGGCACCGTCCGCCTCATCGGCGAGGCCCAGATGCTGATCGGCACCGGCGTCAACCTGGAATTCTTCGTCTCCTCGACGGTCAGCTGGGTGCGCGCGGCCATCGAGTTCGACCGCTGGCTGGTCGAGCAGCTCGGCCTGGAGAAGGAGATCAACGACGCGGACAAGCCCGAGGACGAGGAGTAGTCGGGCCGCACGAGAGCCCGGTCAGGGCACCGACCCCCGCGGTCGGGTGCTCCGGCCGGGCTCTCGCCGTACCTAGGGCCTGTTGCGAAAGTCCCGCCTGCCCTCCGGGCGGACGACGGGACTTTCGCAACAGGCCCTAGGCCCTCACGCCTCACCCGGCGAGCGTCTTCAGCCGCTTCACTGCCTCCTGAAGCACCGCCCGCTGCTTGCAGAACGCGAACCGCACGAAGGGCGCGCCCGCCTCCCGGTGGTCGTAGAAGACGGCGTTCGGGATCGCGACGACGCCCGCGCGCTCCGGCAGGGCGCGGCAGAAGGCGATGCCGTCGCTCTCGCCGAGGGGGCGGATGTCGGTGGTGATGAAGTAGGTGCCGGCCGGTTCGAAGACCGTGAAGCCCGCCTCCGCCAGGCCCGCCGCCAGCAGATCACGCTTGGCCAGCATGTCGTCGCGGAACGCGGTGAAGTACGACTCCGGCAGCGCGAGGGCCTCCGCGACCGCGTACTGGAACGGCCCCGACGCCACATACGTCAGGTACTGCTTCGCCGACCGCACCGCCGTCACCAGACCCGGCGCGGAGGTGACCCAGCCGACCTTCCAGCCGGTGAACGAGAACGTCTTGCCGGCCGACCCGATCGTCACCGTCCGCTCCCGCATGCCCGGGAAGGTGGCCAGCGGCACATGCTCGGCGTCGTCGAAGACCAGATGCTCGTACACCTCGTCGGTCACCACCAGCAGATCCCGCTCGACGGTCAGCTCGGCGATCGCGGTCAGCTCCGCGCGCGTGAGCACCGTGCCGGTCGGGTTGTGCGGGGTGTTGATCAGCAGCAGGCGGGTGCGGTCGGTGACGGCGGCGCGCAGTTCGTCGAGGTCGAGGCGGAACGTGCCTTCGTGCGGACGCAGGGTGACCGGCACCCGGGTGCCGCCCGCCATCGCGATGGACGCCGCGTACGAGTCGTAGTACGGCTCGAAGGCGATCACCTCGTCCCCGGGCTCGACCAGCGCCAGCAGCGCGGCGGCGATCGCCTCGGTGGCGCCGGCGGTGACCAGGACCTCGGTGCCGGGGTCGTAGGACAGCCCGTAGCGACGCTCCTGGTGCGCGGCGACGGCGGTGCGCAGCTCGGGGATGCCCGGGCCGGGCGGGTACTGGTTGCCACGGCCCTCGCGCAGGGCCCGTACGGCCGCCTCCCGGACCTCCTCGGGGCCGTCGGTGTCGGGGAAACCCTGGCCCAGATTGATCGAGCCGGTGCTCAGGGCCAGCGCGGACATCTCGGCGAAGATCGTCGTCCCGAACTCCGCGAGACGGCGGTTGAGGAAGGGGCGCGCGGTGGAGGTCATGGCGGTCATCCTGCGCCCAAGCTCTGGACTTCCTCAACTCTGCTTTGGCTCGCGCGGCGGGCGGGCATCCCCTCGGCACGCAAGCGAACGAGGCGCCCACGGGGGGCCGCTTCGGGGGGAAACGGAAGGAGGGTGACGCCATGGTCATCGGCATCATCCTGGCGCTCTTGACGGCCTTGGTGCTCGTCGCGGGCATCGGGGCCATCGCGGGCCTGCGTAACGCCGGCGGCCGGGCCCGTCGGCGCAGCCGTTCGCACGGCGGCCGGGTCCGTCGGGGCAGCGGTGCGTCCGGCAGTGGCGGCAACAGCTGGTGGGCGGGCGGGGGCGACTCCGGGGGCGGGCACTCCTGCGGGGGTGGCTCGTCCTGCGGAGGCGGCGGCGGTGGATGCGGGGGAGGCAGCTGACACGGGGCAGCTGAGCTCCTTGAAGGGGGAACCGCATCTCTGCCGCACGGCGCCCGCCGGGACTCCGGTCCGGGCGGGCGCCGTGGTGTGCGCCGGTCGCGCGCCGTTCGCGCTCCCTCCGGCGTGCGCCGGGCTCGCTCGGGCGTACGCCGTGGTTGAACAGTTGAACTGATAAGCCCTCTGAGGGATGGAAGCCCCACGAAGTTGGGTAAAAACGCTGTGGCGTCGCCGCAGTTCATGATTCCCTCTAAACCACCAACGCGGCCCTCGGACGTCCTGCGGACCCCGCCACCGACCGGGCACCTGACAGGGCCGCCGGGCCGATCTCCCGGTGCCGACCGGGGCGCGCCGGACCCACACCGCCTTTCTTTGCGTGCTAGCGGAGCCGATCCATGCTCACGACCCTGAACACCTCCTACACCGACACGCGCGCGGCCGACCTCGCCTGGGCGCTGGGCCGTGAACCACTGCCCGCCCTTGCCACCCTCGATCTCGAACTGGCCGGGGCAAAGCTCCAGTTGCGCCTGCTCGGCGCGTCCCACCAGGTGCTCCTGGAGGAAGAGCGGAGCAGCTGCTCGGAGACCGTGGCGTGCATTCCCGGCAGCAGCACACCCCTGCCACTCGGCGTCGCCAAGCGGGTGGGCGACTGGGAGTACGAGTTCGCCGCCCGCGTCGAGGCACTGTCACCCGGCTCCTTCGCGGGCCGCGCCCAGGAGTTGCTGGCCCTCGTCTCCGACCACCCGCACGGCCTGGTCGGCGTCTTCCCCGGCAGCCCGCACGCCTTCACGGCCCTGCTCGCCCAACGCCACGAGGGCCAGGTGCACTGGCGCACGTGGCACGCGTACCCGCAGGACGGCCAGTTGGTCGCGACGCGGACACGGGTGGGGGTGCGGGGGCCGGTGAGCCATCAACGCCGGGCGTCTTCCATAGGTCCGTCCGGTGATTGAGGACGAGACCGTTCACGCCGAAAGCGGGGGCTGGGGGTGTGCAACCCCCAGCGACGCCCACCCAAACGCCCCGAGCCCCGACAACACCGGGTTCCACACGTGTGGGTGACGAAGCGTGCCAGACCTGTGACGTAACGTCGCAGTCGTGATCGACCCGCACGCGCCAGCCCCACCCGGCACCTCGCCCCCCTGGCGCGCCCCCGCTCGGATCCCCGTGCGGCAGGCAACCGGACGGTACCTGGTCCTCGCGGGCGTCTTCGTCTGCGCGGCCTGCGGACTGGTGTACGAACTCGAACTCGTCGCCCTGGCCTCCTACTTGATTGGCGACTCGGTCACCCAGACCTCCGTCGTGCTGTCCGTCATGGTCTTCGCGATGGGCATCGGCTCGCTCGCCGCCAAGCGGCTGCGCCGCCAGGCCGCCGCCGCCTTCGGCGCCGTCGAGGCGACCCTCGCCCTGGTCGGCGGGTGCAGCGCCATGGTCCTCTACGCCGTCTTCGCCTGGACCGGCGACTGGGGCGGCCTGTGGGCCGACGGCCCGCGCTGGCTGCTGGTCGCCTTCTCCCTCGCCATCGGCCTGCTGATCGGCGCGGAGATCCCGCTGCTGATGGAGCTGATCCAACGCATCCGCCGACAGGACGCGGGCGGCGCGGTGGCCGACCTGTTCGCGGCGGACTACGTCGGCGCCCTGGTCGGCGGCCTCGCCTTCCCCTTCCTCCTGCTGCCGTTCCTGGGCCAGTTGACCGGCGCCCTGCTCACCGGCGCCGTCAACGTCGTCGCCGGCGGCTGCCTGGTGCTCGGCCTGTTCCGGCGCGACCTGACGTGCCGCGCCCGCTGGCTGCTGCTCATCGCGAACGTCGCCGTCCTCGGCATCCTGGCCTCGGCCGCCGTCCTGGTCGACGACTTCGAACGCGCCGCCCGCCACGCCGTCTACGGCAGGGACGTACGCGTGGCCCTGCAGACGGACGTCCAGGAGATCGTCCTGACCGGCGGCACCGACGGCCGCTCCCTCGACCTCTTCATCGACGGCCGGCTCCGCGTCAGCGGCCGCGACGAACGCCGGTACCACGAAGCGCTGGTGCGTCCCGCGATGAACGGCACGCACGCGCGCGTACTCATCCTCGGCGGCGGGGACGGCCTGGCCGCGCGCGAGGTACTGCGGCATCCGGACGTACGGCATCTCGACATCGTCGAACTCGACCCGGCGGTCGTGGAGCTGGCGGGCCGGGACCCCGCGCTGGCCGACCTCAACGACCACGCGTACGACGATCCGCGCGTCCACGTCACCACGGCGGACGCCTTCCGCTGGCTGCGGGGCGCGCCGGCGGCGGCGTACGACGTGGTGATCGCGGACCTGCCCGACCCGGGCATCACGGCCAGCACCAAGCTGTACTCCCAGGAGTTCTACGGCCTCGCCCGGCGCACCCTGACGGACGGCGGCCGCCTGTCCGTGCACGCAGGACCGTTCCGCTCCCGCCTGCGCGTCTTCTGGACGGTCGAGACGACGATCCGTGCGGCGGGCCTGCACACGGCCCCGTACCGGGTGTCGTCCGGCCACGACTCCGCGTTCACCGCCGACCGCACTCCCCAGGACTGGGGCTTCGTGCTGGCCGCGCAGGACGGCACACCGCCCTTGGACGCGACCGGCCACACCCTGACGGCCCGGAGGACGGGGTTGCCGCCGTCGACGTTGGTGCATCCGAGGTATTGAGCCGTGCAGCGGGGGCCCGGGGCGGCAGCCCCCGGAGGGCCGACCGCAACGCCGGGCACGTTTCTGTCGAGGGAAGCGTGCTTCCGGCCAGCCACGGGTAGGCTCCGTCGGCATGGAGCATGAGGTGTTCGTTCCGGTTTCCCCCGACCGGTTGAGCGCGGCGCTGGCCGACCCCGAGCGGGTCGCCCGGGCGGTTCCCGGGCTCCAGCAGGAGGCGGGGGCCGAGCCCGTCGCCGGGCGGCTCAAGGTGCGGATCGGCAGTCACTCCATCACCTACCGCGGCACCCTGCGCATCGCCGCACAGGACAACGGTTCGTACGCCGTCGAGGGCGACGCCACCGAGACCCGCGGCGCCGGCTCGGTCAAGTTCGCGCTCACTGTCCGCCTCCGCGACCACGACGGCGGCACCACGCTCACCGTCCAGGGCACCGCATCGGCCGACGGCCGCATCACCGAGCAGCCCGCCGAAACGGTCCACTCGGCCGTGATCCGCCTGGTCAACCGCACGGCGGAGAACCTTGCCGCCGTCGCCGCGGAGCCCGCAGCGCCCCCGCCGCCCCCCGAAGAACAGCCCGCCGTCCGCGACACCGAGGTCCCGCCCCCCGCCCTCGCCCCCACCGCCGACGAACCCGACCGCGTCGACGAGGCCGCCGAAGAGCCACCCGTCGCCCAGGACTTCGCCGAGGCCGCCGAGCCCCCCGCCGAAGCCGCGCACGCGCGCCGCACGATGATCGGCCGCAGCGCGGAGGAGGTCGACCACGCCCCGCCCCGCGGCCGCTACGCCCCCGTCCCGGCCCCGCAGACGATCGTGCAGAACCCCGCCCTGCGCTGGGCGGCTCCGGCGGCGGCGCTGGTGGTGGCGACGGCGATCGTCCTGGGCCGCGCCCTGCGCCGCCGCCGCTAGGGCCTGCCCGGCCCGGCACATGCCCGTCTGCCCGCGACGCCTGCACGCACGCTCGAACCGGCTTCGCCCGCCCCGCGGCCGCTACGAGCCCGTCGGCCCCGCAGACGATCGCGCAGAACCCCGCCTTGCGCTGGGCGGCTCCGGCGGCGGCGCTGGTGGTGGCGACGGCGATCGTCCTGGGCCGCGCCCTGCGCCGCCGCCGCTAGGGCCTGCCGGGCACATGCCCGTCTGCCCGCGGCCCCTGGCACGCACGCTCGAACCGGTTTCGCCCGCAGCGCGGCCGCTACCGCCCCCGTCCGGCCCCGCAGACCGTCGCGCAGAACCCCCGCCCTGCGCCGCCGCTAGGGGCCTGCCCGATACATGCCCGTCTGCCCCCCGCTAGGGCCTGCCCGGCACATGCTCGTCTGCCCGCGGACCCTGGCACGCATCCTCGAACCGGCTTCGCCCGGCTCGTGCGGGGCGCACCCATCGCCGCCGCGGAGTCCGCCCTCCGCACGGACGACGGGCGTGTGTCGGACAGGCGCCGCCCACCGCGACCGGACATGCCCTCTTGATCCCCCCAGTAGGGTCGTCCCGTGAGTAACGAACCCATCACGCTGACCGCGGGCGACGCGGAAGTGACCGTGCGGCCGGACAACGGCGGCCGTGTCGCGGGGCTCCGCGTCGGCGGCACCGAAATCCTCCGCCAGGGCGACCGCTTCGGCTGTTTCCCGATGGTCCCCTGGTGCGGCCGGATGCGCGAGGGCCGGTTCCGCAACGGCGCCGTCCAGCACCAGCTGCCGCTCAACGCCCCGCCGCACGCCATCCACGGCACCGCCCGCGACGGCGCCTGGAACACCGCCCGCGTCACGGCCGACGAGGCGGTCCTGACGTACGACCTGGTGGACCCCTGGCCCTACTCCGGCCGCGTCACCCACGCGATCGGCCTCACGCCGGACGCCCTGACGCTGACCATGGCCGTCGAGACGTACGACGACTCCTTCCCGGCGCAGATCGGCTGGCACCCGTGGTTCAACCGGAACCTCGGCGGGGCCGACGTACAGCTCGGCTTCAGCCCCGCCTGGCAGGAGGAGCGCGGCGACGACCACCTCCCCACCGGCAACCGCCTCGACCCCAAGCCCGGCCCCTGGGACGACTGCTTCGGCATGCCCGGCGGCGTCGACGTCACCCTCACCTGGCCGGAACGGCTGGAGCTGAAGGTCACCAGCCCCGAGGAGTGGGTCGTGGTGTACGACGAGCAGGAGGCCGCCGTCTGCGTCGAGCCGCAGACCGGGCCGCCCAACGGGCTGAACACCCTCCCGCGCCTGGTCACGCCGCTGGAGCCGCTGGAGGCCACGACGACCTGGAGCTGGAGGCGGCTCTAAGCTGGTCGGCATGACGGACGTACGCGCGGCGCTGCTGCAGCAGATCAAGGACAAGGCCGTGGTGCACGGCAAGGTGACCCTCTCCTCGGGTCTGGAGGCGGACTACTACGTCGACCTGCGCCGCATCACCCTCGACGGCGAGGCCGCCCCGCTGGTCGGCCAGGTGCTGCTGGACCTGACCGCCGACCTGGACTTCGACGCCGTCGGCGGCCTCACCATGGGCGCCGATCCGGTCGCCGCCGCGATGCTGCACGCCGCCGCCGCGCGGGGCCGCAAGCTGGACGCGTTCGTCGTACGCAAGGCCGCGAAGGCGCACGGCCTGCAGCGGCGGGTGGAGGGCCCGGACATCGCGGGACGCCGCGTGCTGGTCGTCGAGGACACCTCCACCACCGGCGGCTCCCCGCTCACCGCCGTCGAGGCGGTGCGCGAGGCCGGCGCCGAGGTGGTGGCCGTCGCCACGATCGTCGACCGGGCGACCGGCGCCGCCGAGAAGATCCAGGAGGGCGCCGGGGTGCCGTACCTGTACGCGTACGCGAAGGACGAGCTCGGTCTGGACTGAGCGCCGCCTCTTAGAGCATCACGGTTCGTCTGGGAAGATGGGGCCGACGATGACGTCGCACCCCAGGTCTAGGTCAGGGCCGTAAGTACGCAGAACGCCAACCCGCACATACAAGGAGCGGACAGATGCCCATCGCAACCCCCGAGGTCTACAACGAGATGCTCGACCGGGCGAAGGCAGGCAAGTTCGCCTACCCGGCCATCAACGTCACCTCGTCCCAGACCCTGCACGCGGCTCTGCGCGGCTTCGCCGAGGCCGAGAGCGACGGCATCATCCAGATCTCGACGGGCGGCGCCGAGTTCCTGGGCGGCCAGCACAACAAGGACATGGTCACCGGCGCGGTCGCCCTGGCCGAGTTCGCGCACGTCGTCGCCAAGAAGTACGACGTGACGGTCGCCCTGCACACCGACCACTGCCCCAAGGACAAGCTCGACGGGTACGTCCGTCCGCTGATCGCGGTCTCCGAGGAGCGCGTCGCCCGCGGCGAGAACCCGCTCTTCCAGTCCCACATGTGGGACGGCTCCGCCGAGACCCTGGCCGACAACCTGGCCATCGGCCAGGAGCTGCTCGCCCGCGCCGCCGCCGCGAAGATCATCCTTGAGGTGGAGATCACGCCGACCGGTGGCGAGGAGGACGGCGTCACCCACGAGATCAACGACAAGCTGTACACCACGGTCGACGACGCGATCCGCACCGCTGAGGCGCTGGGCCTGGGCGAGAAGGGCCGCTACCTGCTGGCCGCGTCCTTCGGCAACGTGCACGGCGTGTACAAGCCGGGCAACGTCGTGCTGCGTCCCGAGCTGCTGAAGGAGCTCAACGAGGGCGTCGCCGCCAAGTACGGCCGCCCGGCCGACAGCAAGCCGTTCGACTTCGTCTTCCACGGCGGCTCCGGCTCCACGGCGGAGGAGATCCTCACCGCGCTGGAGAACGGCGTCGTCAAGATGAACATCGACACGGACACCCAGTACGCCTTCACGCGCCCGGTCGCCGACCACATGTTCAAGAACTACGACGGCGTCCTGAAGGTCGACGGCGAGGTCGGCTCCAAGAAGACCTACGACCCGCGGACCTGGGGCAAGCTGGCCGAGGCGAGCATGGCCACGCGCGTCGTCGAGGCCTGCCAGCACCTGCGGTCGGCCGGTACGAAGCTCAAGTAGTACCCCGATTTCATCGGCCGGGCCCGGCGCACAGCGCCGGGCCCGCTGTATACCTGAGGGCATGCCTGATGTCCGGCTGGCCTCGCCCCAGGGCAAGTGGATCCTGTTCACCACGGTGCTCGGCTCCAGCATGGCCATGCTGGACTCTACCGTCGTCAACGTCGCCCTGCCCCGCATCGGCCGCGACCTGGACGCCGAGCTGTCGGCCCTCCAGTGGACGGTCAACGCCTACATGCTCACGCTGGCCGGGCTGATCCTGCTCGGCGGCTCGCTGGGCGACACCTACGGCCGCCGGAAGATCTTCGTCGTGGGTGTGGTGTGGTTCGCGGTGGCCTCGCTGCTGTGCGGGCTCGCGCCGAACGCGGGGATGCTGATCGCGGCCCGGGCGCTGCAGGGGATCGGCGGCGCGCTGCTCACACCGGGTTCGCTGGCGTTGATCCAGGCCTCCTTCCATCCCGACGACCGGGGGCGGGCGGTCGGCCTGTGGTCGGGCTTCGGCGGCATCGGGGCGGCGGTGGGGCCGTTTGTCGGCGGCTGGCTGGTGGACGGCCCCGGCTGGCGCTGGGTCTTCCTCCTCAACGTCCCGCTCGCCCTGGTGTGCATCCCGGTGGCCCTGCGGCACGTCCCCGAGTCGGCCGACGGCCGCAAGCACGGCCGCTTCGACGTGCTCGGCGCGACACTGGGCGCCCTGGCGCTGGCCCTGGTGACGTACGCCCTGATCGAGGCCACGGAGGGCACTCTCGTGGTCGCCCTGACGGCGATCGCGGGCGTGGCGGCGGGCATCGCCTTCGTGTACGTCGAGAAGCGCCGCCCGGACCCGATGATGCCGCTGGACATCTTCGCGTCGCGCCAGTTCACGGCGGTCAACGTGGTCACCCTGTGCGTGTACGCGGCCTTCGGCGGCTTCTTCTTCCTCGCCGTGATCCAGCTCCAGGTGGTCTCCGGCTACTCGGCCCTGGCCGCCGGTACGGCCCTGCTGCCGACCACGGCCCTGATGCTGCTGTTCTCGGCCCGCTCCGGCGAACTGGGCGACCGGATCGGCCCCCGCATCCCGCTCACCGTCGGCCCGCTGCTGTGCGCGGCGGGCATGCTGCTGATGCTGCGGGTGGGGCCGGACGCCGCGTACCTGCCGGACGTGCTCCCGGCCCTGCTGGTGCTGGGCCTGGGCATGGTCACCCTGGTGGCCCCGCTCACCGCCACCGTCCTGGCCTCCGTGGACCCGTCCCGGGCCGGTCTGGCGAGCGGCGTCAACAACGCGGCGGCGCGGGCGGCGGGCCTGATGGCGGTCGCCGCGCTGCCCCTGGTCGCCGGGATGGGCCCGGAGGCGTACCTCAGGCCGGAGGCCTTCGACGCGGCGTTCGGCCGGGCGATGGTGGTCTGCGCGGTCGTCCTGGTCGCCGGGGCGGCGCTCGCCTACGCGTTCGTACGCCGGCCGGCTCCGGGCTGTGAGCGGCCCGAGTGCCGTACGCACGGAAACGTGGTCTCGCCGCCGCTGGAGCGGCCGGGGCGGCCGGGGCGGCGGGGGCGCGGGACGGCGGGGCGTAGAGCGCGGGGCGGCGCGGATAAGCGACTGTGACTGCTCTCGTTCTGCCGTGATGCACCAGACTGGGACACATGACGATTCACGAGAACCTCCTCGGGGGACCGCCCCCGACCCACCTCCCCGACGACCCGGAGCCGCGTGAGCTGCTCGCGAACGGGTCCGCGCCCGCCGAGGTCGCGGCGAAGTACCCGACGTCCTCGCTGGCCTGGGCCCAGCTGGCCGACGAGGCGTTCGAACGGGGCAGCGTCGTGGAGTCGTACGCCTACGCCCGTACGGGCTACCACCGCGGCCTGGACGCCCTGCGCCGCAACGGCTGGAAGGGCCACGGGCCCGTGCCCTGGGAGCACGAGCCGAACCGCGGCTTCCTGCGCGCCCTGCACGGACTCGCCCGGGCGGCGGGTGCGATCGGTGAGCAGGAGGAGTACGAGCGCTGTACGCAGTTCCTGAAGGACTCCTCGCCGACGGCGGCGCAGACGCTGGGTTAGTCCTGTCTTCTTCGCGGGCCCGTCTGTGATCAGGCGGGCCTTGCGATGTTCCGGGGCATACCTGAGGATGCGGGGTGGGGACCGGGGCCCCCGTGTCGGTAACGGCAGGGGCGGACCGCTACCCGGAGTTACAACAGGAGACAGCGATGTCCCAAGAGGCTCAACTGACGCACGAGCCCGAGACCCCGCATCTCGATTTCGATGGCACGACGCCGTACGAGGACTACGTCAAGGCGGATGTGCTCACCCACCTCCAGCACACCCTCTCCGACGATCCCGGAGAGATGGTCTTCCTGGTCACGACCCAGGTGATGGAGCTGTGGTTCACCGTCGTCGTCCATGAGTGGGAGACCGCCGCGAAGGCGCTCCGCGAGGACGACGTGCCAGTGGCGGTCGCGGCGCTGAAGCGTTCCGTCCGCGAGCTGGAGGCGCTGAACGCCTCCTGGAAGCCGCTCGGACAGCTGACGCCGGCCCAGTTCAACTCGTATCGCTCCGCCCTGGGCGAGGGCTCCGGCTTCCAGTCGGCGATGTACCGGCGGATGGAGTTCCTGCTCGGCGAGAAGTCCGCCTCGATGCTGGTCCCGCACCGGGGCGCGCCCCGGGTGCACGCCGAGCTGGAGAAGGCGCTGCACGAGCCGAGCCTCTACGACGAGGTGCTGCGGCTGCTCGCGCGGCGCGGGCACGCCGTGCCGGAGTCCGTGCTGCGGCGTGACGTGTCGCAGCGGTACGAGGCGTCCGACGAGGTCGAGGCGGTGTGGGCCGCCCTCTACGCCGACGACCAGAACGCCGAACTCGTCCGTCTCGGCGAGGCGTTGACCGATGTCGCGGAGCTGGTGTGGCGCTGGCGCAACGACCACCTGGTCGCCACCCGCCGCGCGATGGGCGCCAAGCCCGGCACGGGCGGCTCCGCCGGGGTGGCCTGGCTGGAGAAGCGGGCCCGGAAGAACGTGTTCCCCGAGCTGTGGACGGCGCGGTCGCATGTCTGAACAGATGTCTGAACTGCGCCTGCGGGCCGAGAAGCTGGACGCCGAGGACCCGTTGGCCGGGAAGCGGTCGGAGTTCGTCCTCGACGACGTGGTGTACCTGGACGGGAACTCGCTGGGCGCGCTGCCGGTCGGCGTGCCGGGCCGGGTCGAGGACGTCGTCCGCCGTCAGTGGGGTGAGCTGCGGATCCGTTCCTGGGAGGAGAGCGGCTGGTGGACCGCGCCCGAGCGGATCGGCGACCGGATCGCTCCGCTGGTCGGGGCCGGACCCGGGCAGATCGTCGTCGGCGACTCGACCAGCGTGAACGTCTTCAAGGCGGTCGTGGCGGCGGTGCGGATGGCCGGTGAGGGGCGGGACGAGATCCTCGTCGACGCCACCACCTTCCCCACGGACGGATACATCGCCGAGTCGGCGGCCCGGATGACGGGGTGCACGCTGCGGGCGGTGGTGCCGGGTGAGGTGCCCGGTGCCCTGTCCGGGCGTACGGCCGCGGTGCTGCTGAACCACGTCGACTACCGGACGGGCCGGTTGCACGACCTGCCCGGTCTGACGGCCGCGGTGCACGCGGCGGGTGCGGTGGCGGTGTGGGACCTGTGCCACAGCGCGGGCGTGCTGCCGGTGGGGCTGGACGAGCACGGGGTGGATCTGGCGGTCGGGTGCACGTACAAGTTCCTGAACGGGGGGCCGGGTTCACCGGCGTACCTGTATGTGCGGGCCGAGCTGCAGGACCGCTTCGATTCGCCGCTGCCGGGGTGGACCTCGCACGTCGAGCCCTTCGGCATGCGGACCGACTTCGAACCGGCGGCGGGCGCGGTGCGCGGGCGGGTCGGCACGCCGGACATCCTCTCGATGCTGGCCCTGGAGGCGGCGCTGGAGGTGTGGGACGGCGTCTCGATCGAGGCCGTCCGTGAGAAGTCCCTCGCGCTGACGGACTTCTTCCTGGAGTGCGTCGGCGCGTATGCGCCCCAGGGGCGCGTGGAGTCGGTGACTCCGGACGCCCCCGCGGAGCGCGGCAGCCAGGTGGCGCTGCGGTGCGAGGACGCGGGGGAGGTCATGAAGCGGCTCATCGAGCGAGGGGTCGTGGGCGACTTCCGGCATCCCGATGTGCTGCGGTTCGGCTTCACGCCGCTCTATGTGGGGTTCGCGGATGTGGAGCGGGCGGCGCGGGTGCTGGGGGAGGTGCTGGGCTCCTACGAGGAGCCGGACCCCCGGGAGGTGCTGGCCCCCTAAGGGGCATCCCCGGTGACGTAGACCCCCGCCGCGGCAGCCGCATACGCCGCCCGCGCGGCGCGCTCCGCGGCGGGGGCGTCCGGGACCACCCCGGTCGTCAGCAACCCGTAGTACAACGGCGCCGAAACCGCCCGTACCACCGCCCCCGCATCCGTCCCCTCCGGCAACTCCCCCCGAGCCACCCCCTGTTCCACGCACGGCGCCCACTCCGCGACCCGCACCTCGTAGAACCGCCGCAGCGCGGCCGCCGTCCGCTCGTCGCACGCGGCCGCCGCGATCACCGCCCGGAACAGGGACCCCTGCCGGGGATCCGCAAGCGTCCGCTGCACCAGCCGCGCATTGGCCCGCAGGTCCCCCAGTACAGAGCCGGTCTCCTCGCGCGGCAGCGACTGCTCGGCCATGTCCACGAGCAGATCGGCCACCAGCCCGGTCACCGACCCCCACCGCCGGTACACGGTCGTCTTCCCCACCTCCGCGCGCCGCGCGACATCCGCGAGGTCGAGATGAGCGAACCCGTGTTCGGCCAGGACATCCCCGGCCGCCCGCAGAACGGCCGCACGCACGCGTGCGGTACGCCCGCCGGGGCGTACGGTGCCGGGTTCGGCGGTCATGGGGGCTCCTCGTGCGCGTCTGCAACCGTGGCTCACCAGCGTAAAGGAAACGACAGTACCGTTTGCCTGCTCCTCACCGAGCGTGACATCCCCATGCAGTCCCACGTCACCGGCCTGATACCGTCCCCGCCAACGGCCGCCCCTGGTCCGCCAAACCCTCCCCCAGTGCCGAAGGCCTGGGAGGTACCCCCATCGTCGCTGAGAGGTTGGAGCATGCCGGACGACGCCGCAGCAGCCCGGGCCGCCGCCGAGGAGGAGTCGGCCTTCTCGCATCCGGCCGTCGACCCCGACGCCACGGCCGCGTACGGCGACCACCCCGACCAGGTGATCGACTTCTACGCCCCGCGCGGCACGGAGCCCGCGGGACCCTCCGCCCTCGCCCCGCTCGTCGTGGTGCTGCACGGGGGTTCGTGGCGGGCGCCGTACGACCGTAGGCACGTCAGCCCGTTCGCGGACTTCCTGGCCCACCGGGGGTTCGCCGTGGCGAGCGTGGAGTACCGGAGGGGCGCGGAGATACCGAGCGGGGACGCCGGGCCGGTCGCCAGGACGGACGCCAGGACGGGCGCCGGGACGGGCGCCGGCTCGGTCGCCGGGCCGGTCGCCGGGCCGGTCGCCGGGCGTTGGCCGGAGACCTTCGACGACGTCGCCGCCGCGCTCGACGCGCTCCCCGCGCTCGTACGGGAGGCCCTGCCGCAGGCCGACCCCCGCCGCATGGTGATCACCGGGCACTCGGCGGGCGGGCAGCTGGCGCTGTGGGCGGCCGCCCGGCATGTCCTCCCGGTGGACGCGCCCTGGCGCACGGACCGGCCCGCGCCGCTGCGGGGCGTGGTGGCGCTGGCCCCGATCGCGGACTTCGCGGTGGCCGACAAGCTGGATGTGTGCGGGGGTGCGGTACGGCAACTCCTGGGCGGCGAGCAGCACTTCGCGGAGCGGCAGCCGTATGCCGACCCGGCGCTTCTGCTGCCGACCGGCATCGCGACGACGCTCGTCCAGGGGCGCACGGACGCGGATGTTCCGCAGGCCGTCGCCGAGTCGTACGCGGAGGCGGCGGCGAAGGCGGGGGAGGTGGTGGGGCTGACCCTGCTGGAGGATGTCGGTCACTTTCCGCTGATCGATCCGGCGGCGGATGCGTGTGCGGTGGTGGCGGAGGAGATTGGGCAGTTGGCTTGGTGAGGGGATGTCGGCCCTTTTGCCTGGCCGTCGGCTCAGGGGTCCCCCTCATACCCGTACTACCTCATACCCGTAGTACCTGAGAGCTACCTGCCGGAACAGCTCCCTGGCGTGACGCGGGCGACGAGCCCGGATCCGTAATTTCCCCACCAGACAGGCCCGATGGGCGGGCGGACTGGGAGGGGAAGACGGCCATGGGCCTGGGGTTCGGGGTTGGTACGAGGACGGCTGGGCAAGGGGTGCGGGGCCGGCAGGCGGCCCTCCTCACCGCCCGGCGCCTACGCCGCTCCCTCCTCGCCCTCCTCATCACCGCCGCCGTCGTACTCCCCCTCTCCGCCGCGGCCCACCCCCGCATCCCGGCCCCCGCCGTACTGGCGCCGCTCACCGCGTCCACCCTCGACGATGCCTACGCCGCCAACCGCGCCAACGCCGCGGAGGCGTCCCGTATGGCCGAGGCGCACGGCGACCGCGGCCGCGCCGCCGTGGACCGCGCCCTGGCCGACCCGTCCCGCACCCTCCTCGCCTTCGACGGCCGTGGCTCCGGCCGGGCGACCGAGGTGTTCGGCGACCTGGCCCACGCCGACCGCATAGCGGTCCTGGTCCCCGGCTCCGACACCACCCTCGACACGTACGCCCGCTTCCGCGCGACGGCCACAGCGCTGTACGGCCAACTGGCCCGGCACGCCCCGAAGGGCCCCCGCCCGGCGGTCGTCGCCTGGCTCGGCTACGAGACACCGGCCACGATCAGCACCACGGTCCTCACCCCCACCCGCGCCGACCAAGCCGCGCCGAAGCTGCGCGAGTTCATACGACAGCTGCACGGCATCACCGCCCGCCAGGCCCACGTCACGCTGCTCTGCCACTCCTACGGCACTGTCGTCTGCGCCCGCGCCGCCGCCGGACCCGGCGTCGACGACATCGCGTTCGTCGGCAGCCCCGGCACGGGCGTGGACTCGGCGGCGGCGCTGCACACGTCCGCCCGCGTCTGGGCGGCCCGCGGCGGCGACGACTGGATCGCGGAGGTCCCGCACGTCAGCGCCGACCTCTTCGGCACCACCGTCGGCTTCGGCACCGACCCGGTGTCGCCGGCCTTCGGCGCCCGCGTCTTCGCCGCCGGCGACGGCGGCCACAGCGACTACTTCACCCCGGGCTCGGTCTCCCTGGCCAACCTCGCCCGGATCGTCCTCGGCGACACCTCGGAGGTGACCCGTGCGTGACGTACGCGATCTACGCGATGTACAGGACATACAGGGCGTACGCGACCGGGCCGTCCGGTACATCCGGAAATCCGCCGCCCGTATCGACGCCGCCACACCCCCGGAACGGGATCGCGCGGTCGACGCCCTGCGCGCCCTCGCGATCCTCGGCGTGGTGCTGGGCCACTGGCTGGTGACCGCCCTGGTGGCGGACGGCGGCACCCTGCGCGCGTCCAGCCCGCTTCAGCACATGCCCTGGCTGGCCCCGATCTCCTGGATCTTCCAGACGCTCGCCGTGTTCTTCCTGGTCGGCGGCCATGTGGCGACCAGGAGCTATGCCTCGGCGCAGGCGCGTGGCACGACGTACCGCCGCTGGCTGGTCACCCGCCTGGCCCGGCTCTTCGCGCCGGTGGCGGCGGTGCTGGCGCTGTGGGCGGTGGCGACGGCCGCGCTGCTGCTGACGGGCGCGGAGTTCACGACGGTCCGCACGCTGGTCAAGCTCGCCCTGTCGCCGCTGTGGTTCCTGCTGGTGTTCGCGGGGCTGACGGCGGCGACGCCGTTGCTGACGCGGGTCAACCCGCTGTGGCCACTGGCCGTCGTCCTCCATGTGGATCTGGTGCGCTTCGGCCTCGGCGGCCCGTCCTGGCTCGGCTGGGTGAACGTGGCCGCGGGCTGGCTGGTGCCGTACACCCTGGGCGCGGCCTGGACCCGGGGCGAGCTGGAGCGCCGCCGCTCCGGGTGGGTCCTGCTCACCGGCGGTGCGCTGGCGACGGCGGGTCTGGTGGCCTGGGCCGGGTATCCGGCGTCGATGGTCGGCGTGCCCGGCGCCGCGGTCTCCAACCTCAACCCGCCGACTCTGGCCGCCGTCACCTTCGGCCTGGCCCAGTGCGGCCTGGCCCTGCTGCTGCGCGGTCCCCTGCGCCGGGCGATGCGCCGGCCCCTGGCCTGGGCGGCGGTCGCCCTGCTCAACCTCTCCGCGATGACGATCTTCCTCTGGCACCAGACGGCCCTGATGGCCACCACGGCCACCGGCCTGCTCGCGGGCCGCCTGCCCGGCCTGCACACCCTCCCCGACGACCCGGCCTGGATAGCGGCCCGGCTCATCTGGCTGCCGGTCTTCGCTGTCGCACTGACGGTCTGCTGGGGTGCGTTCCGCTCCTACGAGTCCCACGCCCACGCCCACGGGCCGGGGCCGCGACGAGTCCGACACAGGCAATCCACCCGCTCCCGCGTGGTCCGCGTACACCGCGGCCGCCCCGCCCGCTCCACCACCGAGGAGGTTCCGGATGCCCGGTTTTCGACGCCGTCTGGCCAGTGGGACGCCGGGCATGCGAAGCCTCCTGTCTAGGCTGAGCGGCATGACGGGCAGGGGCGTTCCTGGGGAGCGGGGCGGGCAGCCCGGCCGCGCGCTGCCCCACATCCGCAACACCCTCCGCGGCCTGCGCGACGACCTGTGGACCAGCACGATCAACCCCCTCCCACCCTCGATGTGGCTCCGCTGGTTCCCCCACGGCGTGGTGATCCTCGTGGCGATCGGCACCCTGATAGCCAACGCCGACCAGATGGCCGACGGCTACGGCCTCGGCGCGGAGTACGGCCTGCTGTGCGCGACTGCCCAGGGCGTGGCCGTCGGGCTGGCGTTGTGGTGGCCGGTTCCGGCCTGGTGGCTGTCGATGGTGGCGACGGTCGTGGCGGCCATGGGCGCCCGGATGCAACTGATCGCTGACCCGCTCACGGCCGGCGGCCCCGGCTGGCCGTGGGGCCCGCCCGGACTGGTCGCGCACGCCATGGTGCTGTTCCTCCTCGCACTGCGCGTGCCGACCCGCGTCTCCGCGACGGTTCTGGCCCTGACGGCACTGGTCACCTGGGTCATCCAGGGCCTCGTCGGGGCCGCGAACTACACGTCGACCGGCGTGCTCGCCGTCGCCCTCTTCGCCGGCGTGGTCCTCCTCGGCACTGCCCTCAGAGGCCGCCGCGAGGCCCGGAACCAGCTCGTGGAGCAGGCCGGGATCACCGCCGAGGAACGCGCCCGCCGCACCCTGCTGGAGGAACGCCACCGCATCGCCCGCGAGCTGCACGACGTCGTCGCGCACCACATGTCGGTGATCTCCATCCAGGCCCAGGTCGCCCCCCATCTGGTGGAGAACCCGTCCGACGAGCTGAAGGAGAACCTCGACGGCATCCGCAACAACGCCCTGGAGGCCCTCACCGAGCTGCGCCGTGTCCTCGGCGTCCTGCGCTCGGAGCACCCCGAGGACCCCGACGACCCGTACGGCCTGGGCGAGGCCGGAACCGGCACCGCCCCGGACGCCCCGCAGCCCACGCTCGACCGCCTCGACGCCCTGATCGACAACACCCGGGCCGCCGGACTCGACGTCGTCACCGACATCCGGGGCGAGCCGAGCCGGCCGTACTCGCCGGGCGTGGAGCTGTCGGCGTACCGGATCGTCCAGGAGGGACTGAGCAACGCCCTGCGGCACGCACCCGGCTCCCATGTCCGCGTCGAGATCACTCACTTCCCCGAAGGCCTCTACCTGAGCGTCCTCAATTCCCGCCCGGAACACCCGGTCCAGCCCTCCCCGGGCGCCGGACACGGCCTGCTCGGCATGCGCGAACGCGCGACAATGCTCGGCGGTCACCTCACGGCGACCAGAACGCTGCACGGCGGCTTCGCCGTCTCGGCCTTCCTCCCCAGGGACGGCCGCCCACACCCGGACGGCCCCCGCAGGCCGACCGCCGACCCTCGGCTCCCGGCCCCGGAGCTGCACTTCCCCCCATCCGACGCCACAGACCACGTAACCCTGCGCCCCCCGAACCCGGCAGGAGAAGAAAACCCATGACGAGCGGCACTATCCGTGTACTCATCGCCGACGACCAGCAGATGGTCCGGCAGGGCTTCACCGTGCTGCTCAACACTCAGCCGGACATCGACGTGATCGGCCAGGCGGTCGACGGCCTGGACGCCGTGGCCAAGGTCGCCGACCTCATGCCGGACGTCGTCCTCATGGACATCCGCATGCCCGAACTCGGCGGCATCGAGGCCACCCGCCGCATCACTGCCGCCACTCCGCAGATCAAGGTGCTGGTCCTGACGACCTTCGACCTCGACGAGTACGTGTACGAGGCGCTGCGCGCGGGCGCGTCCGGGTTTCTGCTGAAGGACGCCTCCGCGGACCAGCTGGCCGAGGCGATCCGGGTGGTGGCGGCCGGCGACGCGCTGCTCGCGCCGGGCATCACACGGCGGCTGATCGCCGAGTTCTCCCGGCTGGAGGGCCCGCCCCGGGCCCCGCTCAAGGAGCGCGTCGGTGACCTGACCGAACGGGAGACGGAGGTGCTCGCCCTCATCGCCCGGGGCCTGTCGAACGCGGAGATCGCCCAGCACCTGGTGGTGGCCGAACAGACGGTGAAGACGCACGTCGGCCGCATCCTGGTCAAGCTGGGCCTCCGCGACCGCACCCAGGCGGCGGTCTTCGCGTACGAGTCGGGCCTGGTCCGGCCCTCGGGCTACTGAGGGAGGTGAGGGCGGACCCGTAGTACCTGAGAGGGACGTCGAATGACCCCTCTCACTGGTGACGACCTGGACCCCCATCCGGCCGTACGGTTTTGAACGTGACCGAGACGACCCAGACGCAGAGGCCTACGACACCGCCGGGCGGTGCCGCGGCGCGCAGCCCCGAGTTCCGGCTGGCCCTGGACGCCCTGCGGGGCCTGCGCCAGGACCTGTTCCACGACGCCTTCGCCTACCGCCCATTGCCCCGCATGAGCGTCGACGGCCCCATAACGCGCCGGCTGAAGGGCCGGTTGCGGCAGTACGCGGCGTGGACCCCGCACGCGGTGGTGGTGTCGGCGGGCCTGCTGGCGATGCTCGTCGGAATCGAGTCGAGCCGCGGCGAGGCCCTCAACCTGTTCGTCGGTGTGCTCGCACTGGCCCCGGTCCTGCTGACCCTCGTCCGCCCGGTCGGCGCCTTCTGGGTCTCCCTGGCCGCCGCCCCGCTCTCCGGCATGTTCTACAGCGGGTGGTACGAGCCGTGGCCGTGGCCCCCCGGCAGCTTCGTGACGCACCTGACGGTGCTGACGGTCGTCGCCGTGCGCACCCGGCCTCGTACGGCCGCGTGGATGTGGGTGCTGACCCTGGCCTATGGGCTCCTCGCGGACACCTTCCTCGGCGCGGGCTACTACGACACCAACACCGGCCCGATGCTGATCCTGTCGGCGATCATCCTGCTGTTCGTCGCCGTGCTGCACATACGCCGGGAGGCCAGGCAGGAGGTGACCGCCCAGCAGACGGTCACCGAGCATGAGCGTTCACGGCGCACGCTGCTGGAGGAGCGCACGACGATCGCCCGCGAGCTGCACGACGTCGTCGCCCACCACATGTCGGTGGTCGCCATCCAGGCGGAGGCCGCGCCCTACCGGGTGGAGAACCCGCCGCCGGAGCTGGAGCGCGCTTTCGCCACCATCCGGGAGAACGCGGTCGCGGCCCTCACCGAGCTCCGCCGCGTCCTGGGCGTCGTACGCGCCGAGGACTACGAGGCACCCGAGGCCCCGCAGCCCACGCTCGCCGACCTGGACGCGTTGCTCGCCAATGTGCGCGACGCCGGCCTGACCGTCGACAAGACGGTGACCGGAGCGGTGCGCGAACTCCCGCAGGGCGTGGAGCTGTCGGCCTACCGCATAGTCCAGGAAGCGCTGAGCAACACCCTGCGGCACGCACCCGGCGCGACCGCCCGCGTCGAGATCGGCTATGTCCTCGGCGGCCTGGGCCTGCGCATAGTCAACGGCCCGCCGCCGCACCCGGCCCTGGTGAAGCCCTCGCCCGGCGCCGGGCACGGCATCACCGGCATGCGCGAACGCGTCTCCATGCTGAACGGCGAGATGACGGCGGGCCCCACGGACGAGGGTGGCTACGAGGTGGCGGTGTTCCTGCCGGTCGCCACGGTGAGCGAAGGTGAGGCATGACCATCCGCGTCCTGATCGCGGACGACCAGATGATGGTCCGCGAGGGCTTCTCGGTCCTGCTGAACGCGATGCCGGACATCGAGGTGGTCGGCGAGGCGGTCAACGGCCGGGAGGCGGTCGACAAGGTCCGCGAACTGATGCCGGACGTCGTCTTGATGGACATCCGGATGCCCGAGCTCAACGGCATCGAGGCGACCCGGGAGATCATCGCCGCCGACGGCACGGCAAAGGTGCTGGTGCTGACCACCTTCGACCTCGACGAGTACGTGTACCAGGCACTGCGTGCGGGAGCCTCCGGCTTCCTCCTCAAGGACGCCTCGGCACGGCAGCTCGCCGACGGGGTCCGGGTGGTGGCCTCCGGCGAGGCCCTGCTGGCCCCGTCCGTCACCAAGCGCCTGATCACGGAGTTCTCGAAGCTGTCGGAGGCACCGGGCATACCCGCCACCGCCCAGGCAGCCTACGGCGACCTCACCGAACGCGAGACGGAGGTACTGGTCCTGATCGCGCAGGGCTTGTCGAACTCGGAGATCGCGGCACGGCTGGTGGTGGCCGAGTCCACGATCAAGACCCACGTCAGCCGAATCCTGGTGAAACTGGGGCTCAGGGACCGCACACAGGCGGCGGTATTCGCATACGAGGCCCGCTTGGTGACACCGGGCTGAACGACGGCGCTGTCCTCACGCTGCGGCGAGTTCGCACCACACCTGTCCCAGTATTCGGCGGGTGTCATGGGCGCGTGAGGCATTCGGCTCCTCGGGAGGGTGGGATGACCGGTGTCCGTGCGCACCACGCCCGCCGCCCTGCCGCCGGCGGTAGCCCGCTGGCGGCGAGGACTAAGGAGGTCGTGGCGCGGTACTCCTCCCCACAGCCTGTTTACTCCCACCCGCCCTGCTCACTGCCGCCTCGGGCGCTGACGGTCGGCATGGTGGTTGCGGATCTCCACGTTGCAGTCCGATACGCGGGACTGGTCGTTCCGGGCCGCTGCCTCGGCACGTTGGCGCGCCAGCGCCTGGCACACTCCGCAGTCCGCCTGGGGCTCCGGCCACTCCAGCGGGAGGCCGAGCCTGGGCGCGTCGTCCATGGTGGTCGACCTCATCCGAGTGACTCCGAGGGGCGCCGGTGCTGGCGCCAGGCCCCGAACGCCGCGGCAAGTACGGCGGGTCCGGTGAGACGCCCCGTTCCGTCGGGACGCCAGAGCCACCACCGGCCCGCCACCTGCCGACCGGTCGGCGGGCAGTTCAGCGTCCAGCCAGCAGGCTTCACGCTGACCTGCCGCACGTCAGCCAGCTCCTCGGCGGCATCGAGCCGCACGAGCCACCACAACTTGTCGAGGTCCGGGTCGGCGAGCACGGGCCCCCGCAGTTCCTCGTGGATGCGTACGGCGGCGGCCATGCCGGTGACCAGGCGGGACTCGGCGACGAGCCAGTGCTCGCCGGAGGTTAAGGGTGCGAGTTCTTCCGCGTCCCAGGCGTGGTGTGCGAGGTCCGGGTGCGCGGAACAGTCGGCGAGCCACGCGTCCCCGGCCTTGTACAACGCCGCGAGCGTGGCCGCACGCGTCGTGGTCGGCTTCGTGTTCATGCCGCGCGGTCCTCTCGCTGGAGGGCGGTTGACGTTTGTGACTGCGTCCATGAACAGGACAGTAGGAAGGGCCCGTTGACAGGCGCTATGTGATGTTCTCGAATGTTCTCGCAGGCTGGCTGAATGTTCTCGCCTGGTCTCGCGAAGGGGCGTGCGCGCTGTAGTACGGCACACCGCACGCGGTAATGCTGAAGGCGACACCGGCCACCGGCAGGGGAGGAACCATGGCACGACGCCTGCGTTTCAACGGCACAGACAGCAAGAACGGCGGCTGCCCGGCCGTCCACGAAGACCTCGACAGCGGCGAAGTCGTCGTCCAGGGGCGGCCGCTCACCGACCCGGACGACATCGCGCAGCTCCAGCATTTCGGCCCGGGCGATGTTGCTGTGGTCGTGCCGCGCGAGCTGCTCGTCAACCATGGCCCGAAGGAGATGAAGCGCGTGTCCAAGCTGATCGGCCTGGAGGAGTTCGGCCGACTGTTCGAGACGTTCGAGCACTCGGCCTGGCACCTGGAGACCCGGCGCGGCTACGCCTCCGACCGCGAGGACCCGGCCTTCGCTGAGTTTCTGGAGACCGGCGAGGCGCCGCTGGACCTCGACAGCGACTGGTGTCAGACCATCAGTCGGCAGACAGCCGCAGGAAGTACGTTGGCCGGGTCCGCGTCGTCGACAACCCGCCGACCGAGGGGCAGTCGTTCCTGCTGTCCTACGCGCGGTGCAACGCGGCCACTGGGGAGGACGTGCGGAACCTGTGGCGGGAGGGCGCCGAGCGGGCGCACCTGCCCACAGAGGATTTCTGGCTCTTCGACAGCCGCTTGTTGGCCATCCTCCGCTTTGACGACCAGGACGCATTCCACGACGTGGAGATCGTCACCGAGCCCGCAGAGGTGCTCCGGTACTGCCAGGTCCGGGATGCGGCGGTGCACGCGTCCGTACCGTATGACGAGTTCGCGGCGCAGCTCGGCGCGAAGGGGTAGTGAGCGGTACCGGTGAGCACGGACTACCAGCAGGCGCGGGAGGCACTCGGCGCACGCCTGAGAGAGCTGCGCTTCTCCGCCCCTGATGGCAGGCTCACCGGTACGCAGCTCGCACAGCGGCTCGGCTGGCCGCACTCGAAGGTGTACAAGCTGGAGGGCGGCCGGCAGACCGCTACGGCGGAAGACTTGCGGGCGTGGGCTGATGCTGTCGGCCAGCCCGACACCTTCGAGGAACTGAACGCGAGGCTACGCGGCTTCGAGTCCCACATCCGGTCCTGGCGCCGCCAGCTCGCCGCCGGCCACCGGCCCGTGCAGGACAGCTGGAACGTGGCCGTGGACCAGGCCCGCGTCATCCACGCCTGGGAGGAAGCCGTCATCCCCGGCATGCTCCAGACTGCGGACTACGCGCGGCACGTCTTCCTGCGGTACGCCGACCTGCAAGGCACCCTGCGGGACACGGACGCCGCGGTTCTCTCCAGGATGGAGCGGCAGAAGTGGCTTTACCAAGGCGGCCGCCGGTTCCATGCTCTGGTGTGGGAGGCGGCGCTGCGTACTCTCGTGTGCCCGCCGTCGGTGCTCGTCGCCCAGCTCGACCGGCTTGCGGGACAGATCGGGATGGACACCGTAGAGCTGGGTGTCGTCCCTCTGGGCGCGTCGCTACGTATCCCGGCCGCAAATGGATTCTGGGTCCTGGACGAGCGACTCGTCATCACTGAGGACTGGCACGCAGAGCTGTGGCTCGACGACGCCGAGACGGTGGCCTTGTACCTGCGGGTCTGGCGCACGCTCCGCGAGTCCGCGGTGTACGGCGCCGACGCGCAGAACGTGATCAACCGGGCCCGGCGGGCGCTGAACATACGCTGACCCCGGCATTCGGGGCCGTAGCCCATCCGTCTGCCCGCGCGGGTGCCGCATCTACCGCCAGCCGCGACAACCCCCCTGTTCAGCGACCGACCCTCCGGGTTAGCGTCCGCTCATGGCAGTCTTCGACCCCTGGGACCCCGCGTTCCTCGCCGACCCGTACCCCGCCTACGCCGAGCTGCGTGCCCAGGGGCGCGTGATCCGTTACGAACCCACCGACCAGTGGCTCGTCCCGCACCACGCGGACGTCTCGGCGCTGCTGCGCGACCGGCGTCTCGGCCGGACCTATCAGCACCGGTTCACGCACGAGGAGTTTCATCGGACCCCGCCCCCGCCGGAGCACGAGCCGTTCCACACGCTGAACGACCACGGGATGCTCGACCTGGAGCCGCCGGACCACACCCGGATCCGGCGCCTGGTGTCGAAGGCGTTCACACCGCGCACCGTGGAGCGGCTGAAGCCGTACGTGGACGGGCTCGCCGGCGATCTCGTCTCGGCGCTGGTCGAGGCGGGCGGCGGGGATCTGCTGACCGACGTGGCCGAACCCCTCCCGGTCGCGGTGATCGCCGAGATGCTCGGCATCCCCGAGTCGGACCGCGCCCCGCTGCGGCCCTGGTCGGCGGACATCTGCGGAATGTACGAGCTGAACCCCTCCGAGGAGACGGCCGCGAAGGCGGTGCGGGCGTCGGTCGAATTCTCCGAGTATTTGACGGAGTTGATCGCGGAGCGCCGGAAAGAGCCCGGCGACGACCTCATCTCCGGTCTGATCGCCGCGCACGACGAGGGCGACCGGCTGACCGAGCAGGAGATGATCTCGACGGCCGTGCTGCTGCTGAACGCGGGCCACGAGGCCACGGTGAACGCCACCGTCAACGGCTGGTGGGCGCTGTTCCGCAACCCCGACCAGCTGGCGGCCCTCCGCGCCGACCACTCCCTCGTCCCCTCCGCCGTCGAGGAGCTGATGCGCTACGACACCCCGCTCCAGCTCTTCGAACGCTGGGTGCTGGACGAGATCGAAATCGACGGCACGGTGATCCCGAGGGGTGCGGAGATCGCGATGCTGTTCGGTTCCGCCAACCATGACCCGGCGGTCTTCACCGACCCCGGCCGCCTCGATCTCACCCGCCAGGACAACCCCCACATCTCCTTCAGCGCCGGCATCCACTACTGCATCGGCGCCCCGCTGGCCCGTATCGAACTGGCCGCGTCGATGCGGGCACTGCTGGAGAAGGCCCCGACGCTCACCCTGTCATCGGAGCCGGAGCGGAAGCCGAACTTTGTGATCCGGGGATTGGAGGGGCTGAGCGTGGAGGTGGGGTGATCACTCATTCGGCTGAGCAACGGGGAGATCCGGCCCCGGATCATCGGCGGATCGGCAAGCTGGTGCGGCCTGTGAAGGGAGATCGCGGTGATGGGCGGGTCGTGCCACATGCTGGTGGAGGAGTTCGAGGAGATCGCGGCATTCGCCGAGCGTGAGATCGAGACGGTCAGGTTCGAGTTCGTCGAGGGCCGGATCGGGGTCAGGAAGGCGACGAACGGCAACCACGGGACGGTCGTGACATGGCTGATCCACAAGTGGATGTCGGCCCGGCCGGAGCTGGGCCTCTACCCGTGCGCCGGTTTGAAGGTGGGGCGGCAGCGCACGGGGCGGGCCGTGCCCGACGGCGTACTCGCGCCGATCGGGCACTTCGCCGGCCAGGGCGACTGGGCGGAGCCGGACGGTGTGCTGATGACCGTCGAAGTGACGTCGCACGACTCGGACACGCACCACCGCGATCGTGTGGCAAAGCCCTCGGCCTACGCCGCGGCGGGCATCCCCGCCTATCTGCTGATCGACCGCGACAAACGCACTGTCACCCTTCACAGAGAACCGCACCCGGAGATCGGTTACCGCACGACCCGCAAGGAATCCTTCGGCGCCAAACTCGCGCTCCCCGAGCCCCTCGGCATCGAACTCGACACCGAGAGGCTCAAGCAGTACGTCGACTGAACCCCACCGTCAGCCGCTGATCACGTCCCGCCGACGCAACCCCGCCAGTCCCGCCCCCACCAGCACCACCGCAACGCCGGTCAGCACGGACACCGCCCCCCACGCCATCTCCCCACCCGGCAGCTTCGGCAGATGCCCGAACGGTGACACATCCAGCACCGCCTGCGGGGCATCCAGCGCCGGGCCGATCCACCCGATCAGCAGGACCGCCCCGGCGACTCCCCACGCCGCCGTCGCCAGACGCGGCGACACCCCGTGCAGCAGTACCGCCACCCCGCCGATCACCCAGATCGCCGGGAGCTGCACCAGGCAGGCGGCCAGGATCGGGCCCGCCGACTTGCCGTGGCCGAGCGCGAGGCCCAGCCCCGCCAGCAGCATGAGCAGCACCGAGCCGCCGAAGGCGACGAACAAGTGGCCCGCCGCCCAGCGCAGCCGCCCCACCGCGTTCGCCAGTACCGGCTCCGCCCGCCCCGACGTCTCCTCGCCGTGCAGCCGCAGTACCGACGCCACGACGTAGAGGGCGGCGACGAGACCGAGCATCCCGACCATCGCCGCGAGGAACGCGTCCGTCAGGCCCGACTGGCCGCCCATCCGCTGGAAGATCTCCCGGGCGTTGTCGTTGTCGCCGACCAGATCGGCCGCGCCCTCGGCCAGCCCGCCGTACACCACCCCGGCGAGGAGGAAGCCGATGCTCCAGCCGAGCACGCTGCCCCGCTGCAACCGCCAGGCCAGGGCCCCGGCCGTGCCCAGCCGTCCCTCGGCCGGGCCCGGTCGGCTGGGCAGGAAGCTCATGCCGACGTCCCGCCGCCCGGTGAGCTCGTACGCCACCGCCCCCTGCACCGCCGCCGCCCCGACGAACAGCAGCAGCACCCACCACCGTTCGTCCGCGAACGCCCGCAGGTTCTCCAGCCAGCCGATCGGCGACACCCAGGTCAGCACCGACGAACCGTCGTCCGTCGCCGAGTCGCCCGCCGCGCGCAGCACGAACGCCGCGCCGAGCAGCCCGGCCGTCAGCCCGCGGGCGAGCCGCGCGCTCTCCGTGAACTGGGCGACGATCGCCGCCATCGTCGCGAAGACCATGCCGACGCCCGCGATCCCGAGCCCGAAGGCCAGCGCCCCCTCGGCGCCCTGACCGGCCAGGCCCGCGGCGATCAGCAGCGCCAGCACCGCGTTGGCGACCGCCGCCGTCAGCAGCGCCGCCGTCAGCGGGGCCCGGCGGCCCACCATCCCGGCCGAGATCATCTCCTGCCGGCCGCTCTCCTCCTCGTCACGGGTGTGCCGTACGACGATGAGCAGGCTCATCACCGCGGCGAGCACACCGGCGTACACGCCGGCGCGCCACGCGGTCAGCGCGCCGAGGGAGTCGCCGAAGACCGGGCCGGTCATGGCGCGCAGGGAGGCGTTGGTCTCCATCTGGCGGAGCAGATCGGCGCGTTGGGCGGCGGTCTCGTACAGGCCCTTGAGGGTGTTCGGCAGGGACAGCACCATCAGGGCGTTCACGCCGATCCAGATCGGGATCATGGCCCGGTCGCGGCGCAGCGCGAAGCGCAACAGCGTGCCGGTACCGGCCAGTTGACGGGACCCGGTGCCCCGTACCGCAAAGGTCGCGGCGGTCATCGCGCGGCCACCTCACTGATCTCGCCGGTCTCCCCGGTCTCGCCGGTCTCGCCGGTTTCGTCCTGGTAGTGCCGCATGAACAGCTCCTCCAGGGTGGGCGGCGTCGAGGTCAGGGACCGTACGCCGGAGTCGCTGAGGGACTTCAGTACGTCGTTCAGCTTGTCGGTGTCGACCTGGAGGCGGACCCTGCGCCCCTGTACGTCGAGGTCGTGCACGCCGGGCAGGCGGGACAGTCCGTTGGGCGGACCGGCCAGCTCGGCGGTCACGCTGGTGCGGGTCAGATGGCGCAGGTCGGCGAGCGAACCGGTCTCCACGGTCCGGCCCTTGCGGATGATGCTGACCCGGTCGCACAGCTCCTCCACCTCGCTCAGGATGTGCGAGGAGAGCAGGATCGTCCGGCCGCGCTCACGCTCCTCGGCGACGCAGCGCTGGAAGACCTCCTCCATCAGCGGGTCGAGGCCCGAGGTCGGCTCGTCCAGGATCAGCAGGTCGACGTCCGAGGCGAAGGCGGCGACGAGGGCGACCTTCTGCCGGTTGCCCTTGGAGTACGTGCGGCCCTTCTTGGTCGGGTCCAGCTCGAACCGCTCGATCAGTTCGGCGCGGCGCCGCTTGTCGAGGCCGCCGCGCAGACGGCCGTACAGGTCGATCACCTCCCCGCCGGAGAGGTTGCGCCACAGGGTCACGTCGCCGGGGACGTACGCGATCCGGCGATGGAGTTCGACCGCGTCCGCCCAGGGGTCGCGGCCGAGCACCTGCGCGGCACCGGAGTCGGCGCGCAGCAGGCCGAGCAGGACGCGGATGGTGGTGGACTTGCCGGCGCCGTTCGGGCCGAGGAAGCCGTGTACCTCACCGGACTCGACGTCCAGGTCGAGGCCGTCGAGCGCATGGGTCCGGCCGAAGGACTTGTGCAGGCCGGAGACGGTGATTGCCTTGGTCATGGTTCAGAAACGTACGCGTGCTTCACAAACTTGTGAAGTTAAGGAAGCGTATAAATCCTCGGTACACTCGGAGAGCGGGCGCTGAGCAGGGGAGATGATGCGGGGATGACCGAGCGGAGCGAGAGTGCGGGCGCGCAGACGGGCGGGAACGGGGCGGACGGGCGGAATCCGGAGGCCATCTCCCGTTTCGTCGAGCACTTCGCGGCGCAGCTCGTCGAGGCCGGTATGCCGAGAATGCCCTCCCGTGTCTTCGCCGCCCTGCTCGCCTCCGACGCCGGTGCCCTGACCTCCGCGGAACTGGGCGAACAGCTGCAGATCTCGCCCGCCGCGGTCTCCGGCGCGGTGCGCTATCTGGCCCAGGTCCACATGGTCTCGCGCGAGCGGGAGCCCGGTTCGCGCCGGGAACGGTACCGGGTGCACGGCGACCAGTGGTACGAGGCGCTCACCAACCGCGAGGCCGTGCTCAAGCGCTGGGAGGACGCCCTGCGCGACGGCGTCGACAGCCTGGGCGCCGACACCCCGGCCGGCCGCCGCCTCGCCGAGACGCTCGCCTTCTTCGAGTACCTGGAGGGGGAGCTGGCGTCCCTGATGGAACGCTGGCGCGCGCATCGGGAGCAGGTGTTCGGCCGCAGCTGACACCCCGCGCCCCGGGGCTGACACCCCGCGCCCCGGGGCTGACGCCCGCGTCCGGGGGATGGCGCCCGCACCCCGGGGCTGACGCCCGCGTCCCGGAGTTGACATCCGTGCCCCGCAGCTCACATTCCGCACCCCGCGGATCGCCTCCCGCCCCCGACGCGGCTCGCGAGCCGTGCGTGAGGGGTGCCGGGTGCGCGGCGGTCGTATCGCGGAGGTCGCGCGCTCAGTCGTAGGGGTGTACCTGGCCGTACCCCATGGCCGTCACCGCCTGCGCCCCGCCACGCTGAATTCACGATCACCCGGAGTGTCGTTCCGGCGACAAAGAGTGAGGAGAGGTCCAACGTGAAGCGGATCATGCGCAAGGCCGTGACGATGCTGGCGGTCAGCGCCGCGGCGGCCGGGGTGGCGCTGCTGCCGGCGGGTGCGGCGCAGGCGGACGAGCCCGTGAACTGTCCCCGAGTCATCGCCTTCTGCACGTTCGAGGGGCCCGACGGGTACGGCCGGATGAGGCTGTATTTCCAGGATGAGCCCTCCGCCGACCCGTCCTTCCACACCGCGCAGAACCAGACCCCCGAGCCGTGGTGCGTCTACGAGCTGCCGGGCTACGGCGGCCTGGCGTTCGAGGTGCCCGCCTGGGGGACCGTGCGCCAGCTGCCCTTCGCGGCCCGCTCGCTGCACCAGGGCTCCTGCTGATCCCGTCATCCGGTGATCCGGTGATCCGGCAGGCCCCCTGACCGGGCCTCGCTCCGTGACCGACACCGCCACCCCGCCCGCGGAGCGAGGCCCCTCACCCGGCCCCTCACCCGGCGCTGCCCTCCACTCGGCCCGGCCCCTCACCCACCCGGCAACGTCAACCCCCACGCCCCCTCCCGCACCCGCCACGTCCGTGTCCGCACCGGCCCGCTCACCCCCGCGTCCGACCGGTACCGGAAGTCCGCTCCCGACACGGTCACCGTGCGCCCCTCCGCCCGTACCGGCGTGGCCTCCGCGCCCACCGACAGCGGGCGCACCTCGATCTCCGCCGCGCCGGAGCCGCCCGGGGCGAGGGACACGGCCTCGACCGGCTGGTCCAGATCCACCAGCGTCGACCCGTCGACCTCGACCCGCAGCCGCGCGGGCCCGGGCGCGGGCACCGACGGCGCCCGCGCCGGACGGGCCGCCACCAGGGTGCGTACGAGGGACTGGCAGGTCCGCAGCCAGGGCGTCCGCCCCGGCGCCGCGCCCTCCTCGCTCAGCGGCACCGGCGGGATCCGCAGCGCCCCCAGCACCACGCCGTCGCTGTCGTCGACGAGCAGATCCAGCCGCCGCTCGACACCCTCCAGCACGGCCCGCGCCGCCGACACCGCGCTCGTCGGCACACCCAGTGCCGCCGTGAGCCCGACGGCGGACCCCACGGGGACGACCGACAGCACACTTCCGGCCAGCTCCCGCTGCCGGTGCAGCAGGGACACCGCCCGCACCAGGGCGCGGTCGTCGCCGATCAGCACCGGCCGCCGCGACCCCCTGCGCCGAAGCGCCCGGGCGAACTCCTCCGGTCCGTCCGGCAGGCACACCTTGGTGGCCGCACCCGCGCTGAGCACGTCTTTCGCGATGCGGACGGACTCCCCGTCCGTCCTCCGAGCGACCGGATCGATGATCACCAGCAGCTGATCGGACATCGCGGAAGTCGCCACCTCGGTCATGCCTCGCTTCCTCGGGTAGCATCTTTGTGCAAGAGCCCCTTGCGCTATTGCGCCAGGGGCTTCGTCTATTCCGGGGCACCCGGTCCGACGGTCGCGGCCAACGACGGCCGCGGGGCACGCGGCGGCACGACCCACCGCGTACGCCCTTGACCTTGGACATGCCCCGCCCGGAAGGGGTGTACGCGCGTGCCCGCACTTGTGCTGCTCGGTGCTCAGTGGGGTGACGAAGGCAAGGGAAAGGCGACGGACCTGCTAGGCGGGTCGGTCGACTATGTAGTGCGCTACCAGGGCGGCAACAACGCCGGCCACACGGTCGTCGTCGGCGACCAGAAGTACGCGCTGCATCTGCTCCCTTCCGGAATCCTGTCCCCCGGCTGCACGCCGGTCATCGGCAACGGCGTCGTCGTCGACCCGTCTGTCCTGCTCTCCGAGCTGAGCGGGCTGAACGAGCGTGGCGTCGACACGTCCAAGCTCCTGATCAGCGGCAACGCGCACATCATCACGCCGTACAACGTGACGGTGGACAAGGTGACGGAGCGCTTCCTCGGAAAGCGCAAGATCGGCACGACGGGCCGCGGCATCGGTCCGACGTACGCCGACAAGATCAACCGCGTCGGGATCCGCGTCCAGGACCTGTACGACGAGTCGATCCTGACCCAGAAGGTCGAGGCGGCGCTCGACGTCAAGAACCAGATCCTCACCAAGCTCTACAACCGCCGCGCGATCGCGGTCGAGCAGGTCGTCGAGGAGCTGCTGGGTTACGCCGACCAGATCCGCCCGTACGTCGCGGACACGGTGCTGGTCCTGAACCAGGCGCTGGACGACGACAAGGTGGTGCTCTTCGAGGGCGGCCAGGGCACGCTGCTGGACATCGACCATGGCACGTACCCGTTCGTGACGTCGAGCAACCCCACCGCCGGTGGCGCCTGCACGGGCGCCGGTGTCGGCCCCACGAAGATCAGCCGCGTGATCGGCATCCTCAAGGCCTACACGACCCGCGTCGGCGCGGGCCCCTTCCCGACGGAGCTCTTCGACGAGGACGGCGAGGCGCTGCGCCGGATCGGCGGCGAGCGGGGTGTGACCACCGGCCGTGACCGCCGCTGCGGCTGGTTCGACGCGGTGATCGCCCGCTACGCGACCCGCGTGAACGGCCTGACGGACTTCTTCCTCACCAAGCTCGACGTCCTCACCGGCTGGGAGCAGATCCCGGTCTGCGTGGCGTACGAGATCGACGGCGAGCGCGTCGAGGAACTGCCGTACTCCCAGACGGACTTCCACCACGCGAAGCCGGTCTACGAGATGCTGCCGGGCTGGAGCGAGGACATCAGCAAGGCGAAGTCCTTCTCCGACCTGCCGAAGAACGCCCAGAGCTACGTCAAGGCGCTGGAGGAGATGTCCGGCGCGCCGATCTCCGCGATCGGTGTCGGTCCCGGCCGGGACGAGACGATCGAGATCAACTCGTTCCTCTGACCCCGTCCCTCTGACCTCCGGTCACTCACCACGCATCCCCAACTGCTCGTCCGCACGAGCAGTTGGGGATGTTCGTTTTGCACTCCCACGAGTGAAACAAGCGAACTTCCGCCTGGGAAAACCCGGTTCCGGCTTGCGCTCGTCGCTCTGTGTGCCCTTAGAGTCACGCCAGTAGATCAATGAAACGCCCCCGCGGTGCTGCAACACCCGGGGGCACGACACCCGGAGCCAAACCTCCAGATGCGCATTCATCGTACGGCGCCCATGCGCGCCTTTTCAGCCCTCTCTCACACTCTTTTCTCCGACCGGAGCATCTCCTGGTGCGCGGTGGGCGTACTGGCGTACCTATTGAGCGTCCCGGACGCGACTCGCGTCACCGTCCGCGCGCTCGCCGAGCAGCGCGGGGAAGGCCTGGGGCGGATCGCTCGGGCCCTGCGTGAGCTGGAGGAATCGCGGTATCTGCGGAGGGTTCTGCGCGGGGACCGGGAGACGGGGCAACTCGTCGCCGCCTACGAGGTGTTCGACACTCCGTACGAAGACGAGCCACGCGCGGGTGAACCTGAAAAAGTTCGGAACCTGACCTCCGGCGAGTCCGCCGCGTCGAGCCATCAGCGCACCCTGCTCGCCGCGAGGCTGCTCGGCTCACTCGGCATCACGCACCCCTGCCTCATGCTCGGCGCGTCCCAGGTGTGGCGGCTCGCGCCGCTGGTCGTGGAGTGGTGGGACGCGGGGGTGAGCAGTGCGCAGGTGCGGGCGGCGCTGACCGAGGGGCTGCCGAGGCGCGTGTACGCACCCGCCTCCCTCGTCGAGAACCGGCTCCGGCACAAGCACCCGGCACACCCGGCGGTGGGGGCGGCCGCGGTCGCGTAGGCCTGGAAAGACTCCCGACCGCGTGTCCGCGCGGTTGGGCGGACCCAAGTAAGAAAGGAACGCAATGACCGCACTGCTTGAACGGCCCGAGGTGGTATACCGGAGGTATACTGCCCTCATGGCTGACACCACCGTCAAGGTCGACCCCGCTGTCCGTGACCGCCTCATGGTGCTCGCCCGTGAGCGCGGGATGACCATGCGCGACCTGATCGCAGAGCTGGCGGGGGCCACGCCCACGCAGGAGGAACTGCGCAAGCGGTACGAGGAGACGAAGGCGTACTGCGAGACGCACTTCGGCGTGACGCTCACCGACGAGGATCACGACCGTGTGGAGAAGGTCTGGCAGGACCTGGAGGCCGGTCGCCCCGTGGACAGCCTGTGAGCGCGATGAGGGCCGGGTCGACCGGCGTCATTTTCGACGAGTCCGCCCTGCTGGCGCTGGCCTCGGGGAACTCGCTCGCCTCACAGTTCGTGTCGAACACCGAGCATGGGCCCACCCGGCACGTGTACGTTCCCGCGCTGTGTCTGGCCGCCGCCGACGGTATGCGCAAGGGGCTTGCCGAGCATGTCGGCGCCCTGCCCGCCGTCGAGATCGTCGAGCTGGACCTCGCGGGCGCGACCACCGTGGGGGCGCTGCTGCGTGATGGCGTGGAGTGGCGGCTGGGCCAGGCGGTCCACCTGTCCCGTCCGACGCCGGACTGGCCGGACGGACGGCACGTCCTGACCGTCGAGCCCGAGCAGTACGCCGACATGCCCCTCGTTCGCACCATCAGGTTGCCGCGCCAGCGGTGACCCCCGGTCGGGGAGGGCGTCGGCTCCCGCGTCCTCTCCGCCAGGAAGACCCCCGCAAACCGGGCATATCCTGAGGCTGTACGCGCTCTCTGCCGGAAGAAGGTGAAGCGCGATGCGCGTCATGCTCAAGGCCACGCTCGACACGGACAAGGCGAACGAGGCTCTCCGCAGTGGCAAGCTGCCGGAGTTTCTGAAGGAGGCCGTCGAGCCGCTGAAGCCGGAGGCCGCGTATTTCGGGCCGGCGGAGGGCCGCCGTACCTGCTTCATCGTGTTCGACCTTCAGGACAGCTCCGAACTGCCGCGCAAACTGGAGCCGTTCTTCACCCAGTTCAACGCCCGGGCCGAGGTCTTCCCGGTGATGACCGCCGACGACCTGCTGAAGGGGCTCGCGCAGCTTCGCTGAGCGGGCCTCAGCTGAACACGATCATCGAGCCCTGCGCGAGGCTCCGCGTCGCCGCCGCGTGCAGCCCCAGCCAGACGTGCCGTTCACGGGCGAACGGGCTCGGGTCGTACGGGGCGGGTACGGCGGGTTCCTCCAACTCCGTAGGGGCCAGAGGGGGTTGAGGCGCCGCCGGGGGGTTGGCCGGGTCGATGCCGATCGACGGGGCCACGAACTCCAGCTCGCGCAACAGGGCCTGCGAGGAGCCCAGCGGGCCGCCGCCCGCGAGGAGTTCGTCGTCCGACAACGGGTGCGGGAAGTCGACGGGGACGTACGCCCCCGCGTGGTCGTAGTGCCAGACCAGGTGCGACTGCTGGGCCGTCGTCTCGAACATCTCCAGGAGCTGCTCGTAGTCGCCGCCCAGTTCGTCGACCGGGGTGACCGGCAGGCCGCACACCTGGAGCAGGTACGCGCGGCGCAGGAAGTGCAGCGCGTCGTAGTCGAAACCGGCCACCGGAGCGACGTCGCCGGACAGTCCCGGCATGTACTGGTACACCGGCACCGGCGGCAGCCCGGCCTCGGCGAGCACCTTGTTGTAATGCGCGAGTTCCTCGGCGAACGGGTTGTCGGGCGTGTGGCACAACACGTCGACGAGCGGTACCAGCCACAGGTCACAGGCCAAAAGAGGGCTCCTCACAACGCAGGCGGCGCGGGGTGATGACGGGGGCAGCGCATAGCACGATGGTCAAAGAAGGGTAATCCGTGTGGTGCGGGGCAGGACCCCATGTGCAGTCCCCGTGTGCAGGTCCCATACCCACGTCAGCCGGTGGCCAGCCGCTCGATCACAGCCAGCGCGTGCGCGTTGTGCGCCGCGACGATGGAGCGCGCGGCGTCGGTGTCGCGCCGGGACAGCGCGTCGATCAGTTCGGTGTGGCCGGCCCACAGCTGACCGCGCAGATCGGTGACCCGGCGCAGATGCTGCACCGCGCACACCCAGGACTGCACACGGAGCCGGTGCAGGAAGTCCACCAGGTAGGGGTTGCCGAACAGGCTGCTCAGCTCGCGCCAGAAGCGCAGGTCGTAGCCGATCAGCACGGTCAGGTCCCCGGCGCAGGCGGCACGCTGCGCCTCCTCGCCGCGCCGGCGCACGCCCGCGAGCGCGGCGGCCGTGTACGGGTCGTCGGGGTCCTGGACGTGCGGCGGGCCGCCCCGGCCGCGGTCGAGGGCGTGGAACATGCCGTCGATGACCAGGCTGCGCGCCTCGACCAGCCCGCGGAAGTCGGCGAAGGAGTACTCACGGACCCGGAAGCCCCGGTGCTGGAGCGCCTCCAGCAGGCCCTGCGCGGACAGGTCGACCAGCGCCTCACGGACCGGCGTCGCCGAGACGCCGTACTGGTCGGCGATCTCCTTGACCGTGAACTCCTGCCCCGGCTGCAGCCGCCCGGCCAGCACCTCGTCGCGTAGCGCGTCCGCGATCTGCTGCCGCAGGGTGCTGCGGGTCACAGCGCCGTTGCCGCTGGTGCCGGGCATGGTCGGGGGTCTCCTCGTCGCGTGCGGATGGCGTGCTCGTGGTGGGGGTCCACGAGCACGCCACCTTACGCGCTCGGATGCCGGGCCGTGATTACTCGGTGTGCTCGTCGGCCACCGACAGGGCCGCGTCCAGCGCCGCCAGCCCTTCCTTCAGCTCGGCCTCGGTCACATTGCACGGCGGCACGATGTGCGTCCGGTTCATGTTCACGAACGGCCACACCCCGCCCGCCTTCGCCGCCGCCGCGAACGCCGCCATCGGGGCGTTCGCCGCACCGGCCGCGTTGTACGGCACCAGCGGCTCGCGCGTCTCCTTGTTCTTCACCAGGTCCAGCGCCCAGAACATGCCGACGCCGCGCACCTCGCCCACGCACGCGTGCCGCTCGGCCAGCTCCCGCAGCGCGGGCTCCACGACCTCGGCGCCCAGCCGTGCGGCGTTCTCGACGACGCCCTCCTCGGCCATCACGTCGATCGTCGCGACGGCGGCGGCACAGGCGAGAGGATGGCCGGAGTACGTCAGTCCGCCCGGGTACGGCCGCTTGCCGAAGGTCGACGCGATCTCGCCGGAGATGGCGACCCCGCCGAGCGGCACATAGCCCGAGTTCACGCCCTTCGCGAAGGTCATCAGGTCGGGCACGACGTCGAACAGGTCCGCCGCGAACCACTCACCGGTCCTCCCGAACCCCGCCATCACCTCGTCGAGGACGAAGACGATCCCGTACTTGTCGCAGAGCTCGCGCACACCCGCCAGATATCCCGGCGGCGGCACCATGATCCCCGCGGTCCCGGGGATCGTCTCCAGGATGATCGCGGCGATGGTCCCCGGGCCCTCGAAGGCGATCGTCGTCTCCAGGTGCTCCAGCGCCCGCGCGCACTCCTGCTCCTCGGTCTCGGCGTAGAAGCGCGAGCGGTACCGGAAGGGCGCCCAGAAGTGCACGACCCCGGCCGTGCCGCTGTCGCTGGCCCAGCGGCGCGGGTCGCCGGTGATGTTCACCGCCTGCTGGGTGCCGCCGTGGTACGAGCGGTACGCCGACAGCACCTTCGGGCGGCCGGTGTGCAGCCGCGCCATGCGCACGGCGTGCTCGACGGCGTCGGCGCCGCCGTTGGTGAAGAAGATCTTGTCGAGGTCGCCGGGGGTGCGCTCGGCGATCAGCCGGGCGGCCTCGGAGCGGGCCTCGATGGCGAAGGCGGGCGCGAAGGTGGACAGGGTTGCGGCCTGTTCCTGGATCGCGGCGACGACCTTGGGGTGCTGGTAGCCGATGTTCGTGTAGACGAGGCCGCTGGTGAAGTCGAGGTAGCGGTTGCCGTCGTAGTCCCAGAAGTACGACCCTTCCGCACCGGCGACGGCGAGCGGGTCGATGAGCTCCTGCGCGGACCAGGAGTGGAACACGTGCGCACGGTCCGCGGCCTTCACGGCTGCACCGGCGGCGGGATGGGGCTGAGGGGTCATGGCGCCGAGGGTAAATGTCCGGGATGCGGACGCGATATCGGCGTCCTGTATGGGGTCTCGCACATTCCGCGACAGGTTGTCGACGGGCGCCCCCCGGCAGGCATCGACAGGATGCATTGACAGGATGCTGTCGAAAGTGACAGTATCCTGTCATAGGCATTCGCCGCATGACCCAGGAGACGTCATGAACAGCAGCCGCAAGTCCGTCCATCTGGCCGTCTACGACACCCTCGCCGACTGGGAGACCGGCCACGCGACGGCGTATCTCGCCCGCGCCGGGTACGAGATCCGCACCGTCGGCCCCTCCACCGCCCCGGTCACCAGCATCGGCGGCCTGCGCGTCCAGCCCGACCTGGCCCTGGACGACGTACGGCCCGAGGGCAGCTCGCTGCTGATCCTCCCGGGCGCCGACCTCTGGGACACCGGCGACGACCTCGCGCCCTTCGCCCGCAAGGCGCGCGAGTTCCTGGCCGCCGGGGTGCCCGTCGCCGCGATCTGCGGGGCCACCGCCGGGCTCGCCCGCGAGGGCCTGCTCGACGACCGGGACCACACCAGCGCGGTCTCCTTCTACCTCGCCGCGACCGGCTACCGGGGCGGCGAACGGTACGTCGACGCCGACGCGGTCACCGACGGCGGCCTGATCAGCGCCGGGCCGACCGAGCCGGTCGCCTTCGCGCGGGAGATCTTCCGGCTGCTCGGGGTGTACGAGGGCGAGGTGCTGGACGCCTGGTACCGGCTGTTCCACGACTCCGACCCCGAGGCGTACGCCGTCCTCGAACAGGCGGGTGCGCGGTGAGCCGCCGGCGGCAGGATCTGCTCAGCCGTGGCGCGCTCGGCGTCTTCCGGCTGAACGGCCAGTTCCTCGCGGTGGCGGAGGAGCTGGCCCGCCCGGCCGGGCTCACCGCGGCCTGGTGGCAGGTCCTGGGCGCGGTGCTGCCCGAGCCGCTGCCCGTCGCCGGGATCGCCCGGGCCATGGGCATCACCCGGCAGAGCGTCCAGCGCATCGCCGACCTGCTGGTCGAACGGGGCCTGGCCGAATACCGCCCCAACCCCGCCCACCGCCGCGCCAAGCTCCTGGCCCCCACTCAGGCCGGTCTCGCGGCGGTACGCCGCATCGACCCCGGGCACGCGGACTTCGCGGACCGGCTGGCCCGGGCGCTGGGGGAGGAGGGGTTCGAGGAGACGGTACGGGTGCTGGAGCGGCTGTCGCGGGCGCTCGACGAGGTGGGGATGCCGACGGCCGCGGTGGAGCCGTAGGGACCGCGGATGCCTCGCTTCCGTTACGGAACCGTAGAAAGCGGCCGGGCCGTCTCCCCGTATCGCCGGATTATTCTTCGGTCATCGCACAGGGGCGGATGGGGGGAGGCGGGTTCGCCGTGGACAGACTGGGGCCTGGGGATCCACCGCGGATCGGTGCCTACCGGCTGCTGGCGCGGCTCGGCGCCGGCGGGATGGGGCATGTGTATCTGGCGCGGTCGGACCGGGGGCGGACCGTCGCGGTCAAGCTGGTGCGCAAGGAACTGGCCGCGCAGGAGGAGTTCCGCGCGCGGTTCCGGCAGGAGGTGCGGGCCGCCCGGGAGGTCGGCGGGCACTGGACCGCGCCCGTGCTCGACGCCGACACCGAGGCGGCCGTGCCGTGGGTGGCCACCGGGTATGTCGCCGGGCCGAGCCTGCAGCAGGTCGTCGGGCGGGACCACGGGGCGCTGCCCGAGCGTTCGGTACGGATCCTGGCGGCCGGGCTCGCGCACGCGCTGAAGGACATCCACGCCGCCGGGATCGTGCACCGGGACCTCAAGCCGTCCAACGTGCTCGTCACCATCGACGGGCCCCGCGTCATCGACTTCGGGATCGCGCGGGCGATGGAGACCGTCACCGACGGGGGCCTCACCCGGACCGGCGCGCTCGTCGGCTCGCCCGGCTTCATGGCGCCCGAGCAGGTGCGCGGCGACCGCATCACCCCCGCCTGCGACGTCTTCTGCCTCGGCTCCGTCCTCGCCTACGCCGCCACCGGCCACCTGCCCTTCGGCGGCGCCGACAGCGGGGTGCACGCCCTGATGTTCCGCATCGCCCAGGAGGAACCCGACCTGGACGGCGTGCCCGAGGGCATCGCCGATCTCGTACGGCACTGCCTGCGCAAGGACCCGGCCGCCCGGCCCACGCTGGACGACGTCCTTCGGCGCACGGGCGCCGAGGACACCCTCACCGGCGGGCGGTCCCGGGATCCCTGGCTGCCGGGCGGGCTGGTGGCCCAACTCGGGCGGCACGCCGTGCAGTTGCTGGAGAGGGAGGATCCGGAGGGGGCCGGGGGCGCCGACGCCGACCGGGGCGCCTCGCCCGAGCACGCGTCCGCCGCCGACGAGGCGGCACCGGCGGCCGCGGGGCAGCAGCCCGGAGCGCAGCCCCTGGACCGGATGCCCCCGGCGGCCGCGGCCCAGGGCGCCGCACCACCGGCCCCGCCGCACCCGGCGTACGGCTCCGTGCAGCAGGGGCAGGGCCATCCCCAGCAGGCCCAGGGCCAGGGCCAGGGCTCCGCGCAGAGCGCGGCGCCGCCACCGCCGTACGTCCCCATGTACGGACCCCACAACGGCGGTGCCCCGGCCGGTGGCGCGTACCACAGCGGGCCGTATGCCGCCGCTTCGCACACCCCCGGCCCCTACGGCGGTCTCGGCCCCACGCGTCCCTACGGCGCACCCCCCGCCCTCCCTCCCGAGGAGCCGCCCCGCAGAAGCGGCCGCACCACCGTCGCGCTCCTCGCCATGGCGCTGGTCGTCGCGCTCGCCGCCGGTGGGACGGTGTACGCGCTGATGGACGGCACCGAGAGCCCGCAGGCCGGCCCGACCGCCTCCGCGCCCGCCGGCTCCTCCGCCCCGACCAGCCCCGACGCCCCCACCACCCCCGACGGCCCCACCACGAGCCCGGAGCCGTCGGCCTCGGCCACGCCCGCCGACGGGGCGATACCCAGCGGCTATCTCGGCACCTGGACGGCCACGATCGACAACGCGAGCGGGCAGCACACCCGGCGGCTGACCCTTCAGCAGGGCGAGGTCGGCGACACGGTCCTGTCCCTGGTCGCGGACGGGCCCGTGGAGGGCGGCGGCAGCTATCACTGCGTGTTCCAGGCAGGGCTGGCGACGGCGCCGGGCGCGGACGGCCCGGTGCGGGTCGGCCCGTCCACGGTGACGGTCGGCGAGCCGGCCACCGCCTGCACACCGGGCGCGGCCACCGAGATCACCCTCCTGCCGGACGGCAGCCTGCAGCGCGTGAACGGGACCACCGGGGAGAAACTGACCTACCGGCGCCAGTGACACGTGCCGGGCCATAGCTGAAGTCCCGTCCCCTGTAGGTTAGTTGAACGTACAGCGAACTTTGCGGGCAGGGCCCTGACGGGCTGTTCGGACAGACGTACGGTGACCCCACTCATCTGAGCTCCGGGAGTGGCGGGGGACCACCAGTGTGGGAGTGGCTGAACAACGAGAACCTCATCGCCGTCGGCACGTCCGTCCTCGGTGTCGCCGCGGCCCTCGCGACGTTCCTGTACGACCGCTGGGTGCCGCGTCGCAAGCTGATCGGCTATCGCGTACAGATGGACACCCCCATAGGTGACGGGGTGTCGTCCAACCCCCGCCTCGGCGACTTCGACGTACCGAACATGGCCCGCGCCTCGCTCGTCCTGCTGCGGATCGAGAACGACGGAGGGCGCAGCATCGACCAGGGCGACTACACGTCGTCCGAGGTGCACGGCCTGACCGCCGAGTTCGCGGGGCGCACGGTCCAGGCCGTCGCGGTCACCCAGCCGTCCGGCATCGACCATCTGAACAGCCACTTCACCCGCCGGAACGGGTTCGACCACCACGACAACAAGGTGACCATCCCGCGGGTCCCGCTCGAACCCGGCGACCACTTCAAGCTGCTCGTGCTGCTCTCCGGTGGTCAGGTGGAGGGGGAGGTCAAGCTGATCGGTGGCCTCCACGAGGGCAAGGTCCATCAGAACAGCTCCCCCACGCCGGACGAGAAGCAGCGCCTGTTCAGCCTCCCCGCCCGGCTGCTCAGCGGCGCGCTCATCCTCGCCCTCCTGGGCCTCGCCGGGATCATCGTCCTGCGTGACGGCAACCCGATCGAGTGCGAGCGGGGCGAGCTGACCGTGATCGGCTCGACCGCTTTCGAGCCGGTCGTCCAGACACTCGCCGAGCGGTACGAGAGCAAGTGCGAGGGCGCCCACATCTCGGTCGAGGCGCGGGGCAGCGAGCAGGGCGTCGCCGAACTCGCGGCGCTCGGCGGACAGTCGAAGAACGACGCCCGGTCGGTGATCGCCTTCTCGGACGGCCCGCTGGGGGAGCGTCTGAACCTGAAGGGGAAGAAGGTCGCGCTGTCCGTCTTCACCGTCGTCGTGCACAAGGACATCGACCTCGGTTCGCACGGTCTGTCCCTGCAGGAGGTGCGGGACATCTACGCGGGCCGGTACCAGCGCTGGGGGCAGGTCGTCCCCGAGGTGGAGGAGCTCGCCGACCTGCCGATCGTCCTGGTCAGCCGGGGTGATGAGTCGGGTACCCGGCAGGTCTTCCAGGAGCGGGTGCTGAACGCGTGGGAGGGGGCGCCGAGCACATCACTGGACTGCACGCCGCCCGAGCGGCCCGGTGACACCGTCACCCGCTGCGAACTCCCTGGCACGAAAGCCGTGCTGGACAAGGTCGAGGAACAGCCCGGCGCCATCGGCTACAGCGAGCTCACCCTCGCCGAGGCGCGGGGTGACGCCCTGCGCAGGGTGCCCCTGAACGGTGACCAGCCCGACGACGAGCAGATCGAGCTGGGCGGCAGCCGCTATCCGTACAAGGAGGTCGAGTACGCCTACACCTACGGCACTCCCCGCCCCGGCTCCCTCGCCGCCAGCTTCCTCGCCTACGTCGAGGAGTCCACCAGCCAGAAGGTGATCCGGGACGAGGGCCATCTTCCGTGCCTGCGGGTGCCGGTGCAGTGCGAGTGACGCTGTTGCGGGGGTTGATCCGGTGGCGGTCGGCCCACCGCTGGGCGGTCGGCGGCGCGACCTGGAAGCGTTCCGCGGCCCGCCGCAGGGGCCGGCCGGCCCGCACTCCATACGGTCCAGCCGATGGTCACCTTGGCTCGGGCGGCCGCTGACGAGGCATATTGGGCCGAGCGCCCGCCCCCGGCGGCAACGGAAACCTCCCCTGTCCGCCCGCACCCTCCGGCCGCCCCCCGGACGCCACCGCCGACTGGATCCCGAGCGGCGCGGAGCCGGTCCGGAACTCCACCATCCAGTCCGCCGTCTCCGTCCGCACCAGCTCCGTCACATCCTCCGAGAACCTGCGCAGCACCCCGAGGCACCGCTCAGCCGCCTCCCCGGCAGTCCCCTCGGTGGGCCCCAGCACCTCCCGCACGCTCTCCGACGCCCAGTCGAACTGCAACGCCTGCAACCTCCGCTGCACGGCCTGCGCGGTCGCCACGTCCCTTATCCACCCGGACGTCACCCCGAAGTACCGGTCCACGGCTACACAGGACACGGCCAGCAACAGCGCCAGATACCCCCAGGGCGCCACCCCGCCCACCACACCGGTCAGGTCGAGGAACGGCAGCGCGGCCCCGGTCACCGCCCCCGCCGCCGCCCCGCCCCGCAGCGCGCGAGCACCCCGCCGCTTCCACACCCGGTCGGCGAGATACCAGGCCGCCGTCTCCAGCGCCCCCCGCTCCACCCACCGGTACAGCTCCTCCAGCCGCACCGCGGGCTCCGCCCAGTCCCCGAGCGGAAACTCCCGCCCGGCCAGATCGCCCGGCCGCAGCCCGGCCGCGCCGTCGCCCCGCCCGTCCTGAGGCGGACCCTCGGGCTGCATCTCCGGCTGACCCACCCGGCACTCCCTATCGACCACAGCTGATCACGGTGCGTGACACGTCGTGTCGTACAGCTCGTACAGCGCACGCGTCGTCACGACGTCCCGCCTGATGGTGACGCCGATGCGCCGGAACCCTTCCTACCGCCCAATGGGTGGCGAAGGCCCTGCTTTCCCCTGTTTTCCGCCCGGAAGGGGGCCTTGATCAGGTATAGGACACGAGGTTCTCTCACTCGAAAGAGTGCTGGGGCGACGGCCGCGTGGAGCACGTAGGCTCGTGCTGAGCGGGAAAAGCCCGTGCCTCATGAGCCCCGGAAGAGGAGCTGATCGTGATCCCCGGTGGTGGCCAGCCCAACATGCAGCAGCTGCTGCAGCAGGCCCAGAAGATGCAGCAGGACCTGGCGAAGGCCCAGGAGGAACTGGCGCAGACCGAGGTCGACGGCCAGGCGGGCGGCGGCCTGGTGCAGGCCACGGTCACCGGCGCCGGTGAGCTGCGCGCGCTGCGGATCGACCCGAAGGCGGTGGACCCGGAGGACACCGAGACGCTCGCCGACCTGATCGTGGCGGCGGTGCACGCGGCCAACGAGAACGCCCAGACCCTTCAGCAGCAGAAGCTGGGCCCGCTGGCCCAGGGCCTGGGCGGCGGCGGTATCCCGGGACTGCCCTTCTAAGTCGGGCCGCGGGAAACTACCGTACGTACTGAACGACACCCAGGAAGGGCGGCAGTCCGTTGTACGAAGGCGTGGTCCAGGACCTCATCGACGAACTGGGGCGGCTGCCCGGCGTCGGTCCCAAGAGCGCCCAGCGGATCGCCTTCCATGTGCTGCAGGCGGAGCCGGCGGACGTCCGTCGGCTCGCGCACGCCCTTCTGGAGGTCAAGGCGAAGGTCCGGTTCTGCGCCACCTGCGGCAATGTCGCCCAGGAGGAGCTGTGCGGGATCTGCCGCGACAGCCGCCGCGATCCGGCGGTGATCTGTGTGGTCGAGGAACCCAAGGACGTCGTCGCCATCGAGCGCACGCGTGAGTTCCGCGGCCGCTACCACGTGCTGGGTGGCGCGATCAGCCCGATCGAGGGCGTGGGCCCGGACGACCTGCGTATCCGAGAGCTTCTCGCGAGGTTGGCCGACGGGACGGTCACGGAGCTCATCCTGGCCACGGACCCGAATCTGGAGGGCGAGGCCACCGCGACGTACCTTGCCCGCATGATCAAGCCCATGGGCCTGAAGGTCACCCGCCTGGCCAGCGGCCTCCCGGTGGGTGGCGACCTGGAATACGCGGACGAGGTGACCCTCGGTCGCGCCTTCGAGGGGAGACGACTCCTAGATGTCTGACGCCACGCTGCACTCCACGACGCAGGACCCGGACGACTTCGCGGTCCAGATCGCGGACCAGGTAGAGAGTTTCCTGGTCGCCGTCACCGAGGTGGCCAGGGGCGACGAGCCGGACTCGGCCGTCCCCTTCCTCCTCCTGGAGGTCTCCCAACTCCTGCTGGCCGGCGGCCGCCTGGGCGCCCACGAGGACATCGTCCCCGACGAGCGCTACGAGCCCGACTTGGGCCCCGAGCCCGACGTCGACGAACTCCGCGAGAACCTCGCCCGGTTGCTGGAGCCGATCGACATCTACTCCGAGGTCTTCGACCCCTACGAGCCCCGCAAGGCCCGCGTCCCGGCCCGTATCTCCGACGACCTGGCCGACGTCATCACCGACCTGCGCCACGGCATGGCCCACTACCGCGCGGGCCGCACCACGGAGGCCCTGTGGTGGTGGCAGTTCTCCTACTTCTCCAACTGGGGCTCCACGGCGTCCGCCACCCTGCGCGCGCTCCAGTCGGTCGTCGCCCACGTCCGCCTCAACCAGCCCCTGGAGGAACTGGACGGCCTGGACACCGACCAGGGGATGATGGGCGACGAAACGCTGGAGTTCGAGGCCGGGAAGGTCATGGCGGAGGAGATCGCCGGGCCGCTGGGGCTGCGCGAGGCGCGGTAGCGACCGAGCCGGACCCTCGGTACTCAGGGTGCCGCTCCCTACTGGCGGTGCGCCACGGCACGACGTCCGGGTGAGGTTCGCCCGGCCAGGGATCGGCGGCTGTCACCCAGCGCCTGTCCGGCGGATCAGGCCGGGTCCGGTTCAGATCGGGACGGCGGTGCCCGTGACGCCGATGCCGCTGCCGGGCTCGGCCGGGACCGACACCGTGATGGTGCTGGGCCGTCCCATGTCCGCGCCCTGGTGGACCGTGACCGTGGCCGGCGTGGGCACGAGGCGGTGTTCTCTGAGGTAGCCGCCGAGTGCTGCGGCCGCCGCGCCGGTGGCCGGGTCCTCGACGACACCGCCGGGCGGGAAGGGGTTGCGGGCGTGGAAGACCGTTGCCGACTCCCGCCAGACCAGGTCGACGGTGGCCCAGCCCTTGCGGGCCATGAGCGCGGCGAGCGCCGGCATGTCGTAGTCCAGGTCGGCCAGGCGACCGCGGTCGGCGGCGGCGATCACCGGATGCCAGGCGCCGGCGTATGCGGCGCGGGGCGGCAGTGCCGGGTCGAGGTCCTCGGCGGGCCAGCGCAGCGCCGTCAGGAGTTCGGTCAGGTCGTCCTGGGGGATGGGTGCCGTCCGGGGCTCGACGCTCACCAGGGAGGCCACCAGGGAGCCGTCCGCGTGGGCGGCGGTGGTGACGGTCACCGGACCGGCCTTGGTGCGCAGCCGCAGGGTTCCGGGACCATGCCGGTCCGCGTAGGCGACTGCGGTCGCGATCGTGGCGTGGCCACAGAACGGCACCTCGGTGAGCGGACTGAAATACCGGATACCGAGGGTGCCGTCAGCGGACGGCAGTACGAACGCCGTCTCCGAGTAGCCGACGTCGGCCGCCGTCGCCAGCATCGTCGCCTCGTCGACCCCGGTGGCGTCCAGCACGACACCCGCTGGGTTGCCTCCCGCGGGGTCGGCGGCGAAAGCTACGTATCGCAGAACCTCCATCCGCCGACCGTAGCGGCGCGGGGCGCCGAACGCCAATGGTTTCAAAGGGCATTGAGGGCGGCTCAGCCCCAGGTCAGCAGGTCCCATGCTTGGACAAACCCTGTCCCCGCCCTGCACGCCCGCTGGACGGGCCCTAACCAGTGCAAAGCGAGTCTTGAGTCACTCCCGCAGCGCAGGTCGCTGAAGGAGCAACTCCTCTCACTTGCACTGGAGATGCGATGACCCGCAAGACCCGTATACGTGCCGCCGTCGTCACCGCCACCGCGCTCGTCGCCAGCGCCACCGTCACCGCCGGAGTCGGTGTCGCCGGTCCGTGGTGGGGTGGTGACCACAAGCGGCCCACCAAGGCGGAGATCGCCGGTCTGTTCGACGACTGGAACGCCGCCCTGCAGACCGGTGACGCGGAGAAGGTCGCGGACCTGTACGCGAAGGACGCGGTGCTGCTGCCCACCGTGTCCAACAAGGTCCGTACCGACCGCGCCGGCATCGTCGACTACTTCGAGCACTTCCAGGCGAACAAGCCGGTCGGCAAGAAGATCGAGACGCACATCAACATCCTCGACAACAACTCCGCCCTCGACGCCGGCGTGTACCAGTTCGCCCTCACCGACCACGAGACCGGCGAGAAGAGCACGGTCACCGCCCGCTACACCTACGAGTACGAGAAGCGCGGCGGCGAGTGGCGGATCGTCAACCACCACTCCTCTGCGATGCCCGAAGGCTGATCGACACACAGAGCCCGCCTCCGGGGGCGTCCGTGAGGGTCGCGGTCCCGCCGTCGTCGGTGACCAACTGCTTGACGACCGCGAGACCGAGGCCGGAGCCGGACTTGCCCGTGAGGCCCCTGCCCCGCCAGAAACGGTCGAAGGCCCGGGACTTGTCGGCGTCCGACATGCCGGGTCCCTCGTCCAGGACGGCGACCGTCACTTCGTCGCCCCTGTGCTCCACCCGGACGGTGATCGTCCCGCCGTCCGGTGACACCTCCAGGGCGTTCGAGAGCACGTTGTCCAGCACCTGGTCCAGATGACCGGGGCTGGCCAGCACCAGCGGCCGGCCGCCGGCATTCCCCCTGAGCGCGATGGTGACTCCGCGCTCGTCGGCGGCCGGTCTCCACACCGCGAGGCGCTCCTGAACGATGTCCATCAGGGGAAGCGACTCGGCGTCCGTCACCTTCGCCTCGGCCCGCGCCAGCACCAGCAGGCCGTTGACCAGCCGGCTCATCCGGACCACCTCGGCCGTCGCCTGCTCCACGTCCTCCCGGACGAAGTCGTCGTCCACACCGTCCGCGATGTTGTCCAGGGACAGCCGCAACGCGGTCAAGGGGGTCCTGAGCTGGTGCGATGCGTCCGCCACGAAGATGCGCTGGGCCGCGATGAGAGTGTCCAGGCGTTCCGCGCCCTGGTTGAGGGTGCGGGCCAGCGTCTGGGTCTCGGGTGGGCCGGTCACCGGGGAGCGGGCCGTCAGATCGCCGTCGCTGAATCTGCTCGCCATGTCGTTGAGCTGGCGCAGCGGACGCGTGATGCGGCGGGCGGCCGCGACGCCGATCAGGGCGGCGACGCCCAGGACGGCCACCGCGAGGCCGGCCCGGAAGCCCCAGATGGTCCACAGGCGGTGGGTCATCTGGGCGGTCGAGAACGTGATGCGGACGGCGCCGACGACCTCGCCGCCGTCGCGCGCGTGGGCGGGAACCGTGACCACCAGCTCCGGCCCCCAGACGAAGGAGGAGCCCCAGTCGGTGGTGACCCGGTCCTCGTCGAGGGCCCTGTTCAGGGCCGCGTCCTGGTCCGGGCGGGGCAGGGGCGGCGCGCACTCCGGAGTGGTGGTCGTCTGGACCGCGCGCGTCTCGCCGTCGTCGTCGTACGCCCGGGCCATCCGCTCCAGGGCCAGGCACGAGGCCGGGTCGCCGTTGCCCAGCAGCACCGCCATGGTCGCGGCCTTGCGCTGCACGGAGTCACTGGTGTCGTCCCGCAACTGGTTGGTGAGGGAGAACGCCACCGGCACGGTGAACAGGGCGATGGCGATCGCGACGAGCAGGATGTAACTGCGGACGAGCTGGCGGATCATCGGCCGCTGCCGCCGTTTCCACCGCTGCCGCCGTTTGCGCCGCCGTTCTCGACGATCTCCAGCCGGAAGCCCACCCCCCGCACCGCCTCGATCGTGATCGCCCCGGCCAGCTTCCGCCGCAGCGCCGCCACATGGACGTCCAGGGTCTTGGTCGGCCCGAACCAGTTCGCGTCCCAGACGGCCTCCATGATCTGCTCCCGCGACATCAGCGCCCCCGGCTCCTCGGTGAGGAAGGCCAGCAGGTCGTACTCCTTGGGCGCGAGCGCGATCTCCTCGCCGTCGAGGCGGACGCGGGCCGCCTTGCGGTCGATCGTCAGGCGCGGGCCGTACCGGTCGGGGCCGGACTCCGCGGGCGTACGAGGCTTCAGGCGCCGCATCACCGCTCGTATCCGCGCGATGACCTCCCGCACCCCGAACGGCTTGGACACATAATCGTCGGCGCCCAGCTCCAGTCCGACCACCCGGTCCGTCTCGTCGCTGCGGGCGCTGATCACGATGATCGGGACGTCACCGCGCTCGCGCAGCGCCTTGCAGACGTCGAGGCCGTCGGTGTCGGGCAGCCCGAGATCGAGGAGTACGACGTCGTAGGGACCCTGGTGGGCGAGGGCGGCGCCGCCCGTCGTCACCCACTCGACCTCGAAGCCGTACCGCTTGAGGCCGCGCCGGAGCGACTCGGCGACCGGCTCGTCGTCTTCCACCAGAAGTACTCGCACGGCGGCACCCTAGTGCTTGAAACTTAATCGACAGAGGCGCTTGTGACCCGCGGCACTTTTCCGAGTGCCATCAGCACATGCGGGCATATGCAGTCCGAGAACGAGCGGCCGGACATCTCACCATGCGATACCTGGGAAGGGAATTTCGGACGCTCGTTAAACTGAGCCGACACACACGGACTGAGCGAGGAGCGCACGTGGGCCTTGTCGTGCAGAAGTACGGAGGCTCCTCCGTAGCCGATGCCGAGGGCATCAAGCGCGTCGCCAAGCGGATCGTGGAAGCCAAGAAGAACGGCCACCAGGTGGTCGCCGTGGTTTCCGCGATGGGCGACACGACGGACGAGCTGATCGATCTCGCCGAGCAGGTTTCCCCGATCCCTGCCGGGCGCGAGCTCGACATGCTGCTGACCGCCGGAGAGCGAATCTCCATGGCCCTGCTGGCGATGGCGATCAAAAACCTGGGCCACTCGGCCCAGTCCTTCACCGGCAGCCAGGCAGGTGTCATCACCGACTCGGTCCACAACAAAGCCCGGATCATCGATGTCACGCCGGGCCGGATCCGGGACTCGCTGGACGAGGGCAACATCGCCATCGTCGCCGGTTTCCAGGGCGTCAGCCAGGACACCAAGGACATCACCACGCTGGGGCGCGGTGGCTCCGACACCACGGCGGTCGCGCTGGCGGCCGCGCTCGACGCCGAGGTCTGTGAGATCTACACGGACGTCGACGGGGTGTTCACCGCCGACCCGCGCGTGGTGAAGAAGGCCCGGAAGATCGACTGGATCTCCTTCGAGGACATGCTGGAGCTGGCCTCGTCCGGGTCGAAGGTGCTGCTCCACCGCTGTGTGGAGTACGCCCGCCGCTACAACATCCCGATCCACGTCCGGTCGTCCTTCAGCGGACTGCAGGGCACCTGGGTCAGCAGCGAGCCGATCGAGCAAGGGGAAAAGCAGGTGGAGCAGGCCATCATCTCCGGTGTCGCGCACGACACCTCCGAGGCCAAGATCACGGTCGTCGGCGTGCCGGACAAGCCGGGCGAGGCCGCCGCGATCTTCCGCACGATCGCCGACGCCGAGATCAACATCGACATGGTCGTGCAGAACGTGTCCGCCGCCTCCACGGGCCTGACGGACATCTCCTTCACGCTGCCGAAGACCGAGGGCCGCAAGGCCATGGACGCGCTGGAGAAGAACAAGGGCGGCATCGGCTTCGACTCGCTGCGCTACGACGACCAGATCGGCAAGATCTCGCTCGTGGGCGCCGGGATGAAGACCAACCCGGGCGTCACGGCGGCCTTCTTCGAGGCGCTGAGCGGCGCGAGCGTGAACATCGAGCTGATCTCGACCTCCGAGATCCGTATCTCGGTCGTCACCCGCGCCGACGACGTGCCCGAGGCCGTGCGCGCCGTGCACACCGCCTTCGGACTCGACTCCGACAGCGACGAGGCCGTCGTCTACGGAGGCACCGGGCGATGACCGTATACGGAGGCACCGGGCGATGACCAGGCCCTGCCGTCACCTTCCCGCCTGCCGCGCGGCGCCTGGCACGCACGCTCGCCGCGTTGCCGGAGTGCCCACGTGACTCCGCCACGCGGACACTCCGGCGCCTTGCGATCGCACGCACCAGGCGCCGCGCGGCCCGCCCTCCGGGCGGACGACGGGAAGGTGACGGCAGGACCTGGACCGACGCTCGCGGTCGTGGGAGCGACCGGAGCCGTCGGCACGGTACTGCTCCAGATCCTGTCCCAGCACGCGGACATCTGGGGCGAGATCCGTCTTGTCGCCTCGCCCCGCTCGGCCGGCCGCAAGCTGGCCGTGCGCGGCGAGGAGGTCGAGGTGGTGGCCCTGTCCGAGGAGGTCTTCGACGGGGTCGACGTCGCCCTGTTCGACGTACCCGACGAGGTCGCCGCGCACTGGGCGCCGATCGCCGCCGCCAAGGGCGCGGTGGTCGTGGACAACTCCGCCGCCTTCCGGATGGCCCCGGACGTGCCGCTGGTCGTGCCGGAGGTCAATCCGCACACGGCGCGGGTCCGGCCGCGCGGGATCATCGCCAACCCGAACTGCACCACACTGTCGATGATCGTCGCCCTGGGCGCGCTGCACGCCGAGTTCGGGCTGCGCGAGCTGGTGGTGTCGTCGTACCAGGCGGTGAGCGGCGCCGGGCAGGCGGGCGTTCGGACCCTGCGCGAGCAGCTGTCCCTGGTGGCCGGTACGGAGCTGGGGACCAGCCCCGGTGACGTACGGCGGGCCGTGGGGGACAACACCGGGCCGTTCCCGGAGCCGGTCGCGCTGAACGTCGTACCGTGGGCCGGGTCCCTGCGGGAGGACGGCTGGTCGTCGGAGGAGATGAAGGTGCGGGACGAGTCCCGCAAGATCCTCGGTCTGCCGACGCTGCCGGTCGCCGTGACCTGCGTCCGGGTGCCGGTGGTGACCGCGCACTCGCTGACCCTGCACGCCCGCTTCGAGAACGAGGTGACGGTGGACCGGGCGCGGGAGATCCTCGCCACGGCGCCGGGTGTCGTGCTGTGCGACGATCCGGCGGCCGGGGAGTTCCCGACGCCCGCCGACGTGGTGGGCACCGATCCGACCTGGGTCGGGCGGGTGCGGCGGGCGCTCGACGATCCGACGGCGCTCGAACTCTTCGTGTGCGGGGACAATCTGCGCAAGGGCGCCGCGCTGAACACCGCTCAGATCGCGGAGCTGGTGGCGGCCGAGATGTTCTGAGTGAAAATTGCCCCTGGCGATGTCCGGATCTGTTTGTAGGATCAACGTAAGGATTTCCTCCCCGTCACCCGCAACCGTGCGGAGGGCGGGGAGCGTCTATGCGGTCGCCCTTCCGGGGTGTGGGACGTGTTGATCCAAGGCGTGGGGACGCCGGTGGACGAGCGTGGGGACGCCCGTTCAGATGGAATATAGGGGAAGAGCGGGACGCATGAGGGCATATGAGGCACCGTCAGTCGTGCTGCCTGACGCGAGACGAAGAGTGACGTCCGGCACGTACAACCCTGACGGGTTCAGACGTGTCCAACTGGCGTGGCAGAGGTACTCGACTTCCCCGCGGTGGCCCACGGCGCGGCCCTACGGCCGCCCCGGCGGCCCGTCCGCACCCGCATGCCCGGTGCGCCCGGCGGCATGCCGGTGATCGCGCCCATGCCCGCAGCGCGGCCCGCCCGCATTCCCAGCCCGCGTGACGGCGCCGATGACGCCGTGGCTGCCGGCACCACCGTCGACCACCTCACCGAGACCTACCGCACGCACTACCGCTCGCTGCTCGGTCTCGCCGCGCTCCTCCTCGACGACACCGCCTCCTGCGAGGACGTCGTGCAGGAGGCCTTCATCCGCGTCCACTCGGCCCGAAAACGCGTCCGCGACCCCGAGAAGACCCTCGCCTATCTGCGCCAGACGGTCGTCAACCTCTCGCGCTCCGCGCTGCGCCGCCGCATCCTCGGGCTGAAGCTGCTGTCCAAGCCGATGCCGGACATGGCGAGCGCCGAGGAGGGGGCGTACGACCAGCTGGAGCGGGACTCCCTGATCAAGGCCATGAAGGGCCTGCAGCGCCGCCAGCGCGAGGTGCTGGTGCTGCGCTACTTCGCCGACATGACCGAGGCCCAGGTCGCCGAAACGCTCGGCATATCGCTGGGCTCGGTGAAGGCGTACGGCTCCCGCGGCATCGCCGCGCTGCGGATCGCCATGGAGGCGCCGGCATGACGAACGGCAAGGCGCACGAGCCGTACGAATGGCGTGAGCCGATCGAGGCGCACGACCAGGAGCCGAAGCACACGCACGCTGGGAACGGAACTGTGAACGACCGCCTCGACGACCAGAGCTCCGAGGGGCTCGACTCGGACGAGCTGGCACTGCGCAGGATGCTGCACCAGGCGGTGCAGGACATCGAACCGCGCGACGGCACGCTGGACCACCTGCGGCGGGCGGTGCCCGCACGCCGCGCACGCAAGCGGCAGGCCGCCGTCGGCATGGCGGCCGCGGCGCTGTTCGTCTGCACCGCCGTACCCGCCCTCGTGCACGTCTCCAACTCCACCGGCCCCCACGCCAACCCCACCATCGCCGGTCACGGCGCGCACGCGCAGGGCGGCGCGAGCGAGGGCCTGAGCACCGAGGGCACGGGCGACACCTCGGGCGGTTCCACCGGCACGGCGGAGAACAAGGACAAGGCCGGCCCGACCGCGAACGAGAGCCCCGACTCCACCCCGAGCAGCGGTGTCGTCGACGACACCACCGACGAGGTCTACCCCTCGGCGACCAACGCGGTCGCCGCCCCGGTGTGTACGGCGGCCCAGCTCGGCTCGGCCACCGCGACCGCCGACGTCCCCGACTCCGCCGGCACGGTGTACGGCACGTTCCGGATCACCAACGTCTCCACCGCCGGCTGCACCGTCGGCGGCGCCGGCGCGGTGACCCCGCTCGCGCAGGGCGCGGCAGACGCCACCAAGATCAGCGTCGCCGCGCACACGGCGGACGACGCGGCGACCGGCCTGCCCGACCCGGCCAAGGAAGTCCCGCAGCTGGTGCTGGAGCCGGGGGCGGCGTACGAGGTGAGGTTCGCCTGGGTGCCCTCGGCGACGTGCCCCACCGGCAACACCGGCAACACCGGCGGCACCGCCGGCCCCTCGCCCGACGCGTCGCCCAGCACGGACGCGGGCACCTCCAACGAGGGCAGCTCCACGGGTGGCGACACGGGTACGTCGACGCAGCTGATGACCGAGGAGGGCACGAAGGGCGGAAGCGTCGTCGTCTCCTACACGGCGGAGCCGGGAGCGCCGACGGTGTCGGCGACGGTGTCGAACGCGTGCGCGGGGACGGTCTACCGGACGGGCGTGCTGTCGGCCTCGTAGGTGGTGGCCGCGTCCGCGGCGAGGAGCCCCATCTCGGCGTCCCGCGCGAACTCCACCTCACGGCGGAACAACCGGAACCACATGAAGACCACGAACCCGGCGAAGACGAACCACTCCCCGGTGTACCCCAGGTTCTGGAAGGCCTTCAGGTCGAGCCCGGTGTCCGGGGCCGCGCTCACCGGCACGGCCTTCATCCCGGAGTCGCCCTTGTTCAGCGTGACCCAGGCGTCGTAGACGTCGTACGGCACCAGGTTCACGAGTGAGGCCGCGCTGATCGCCGCCGTCTGGCCCTCGGGCAGTCCGCCGCGCGCGCTGACGCCGTTCTCACCGGGGTTCTCGGAGGCCTGGAGCGCACCGGTGACGGTCACCTCACCGCTGGGCGGGGCGGGCGCCTTCGCGGCGTCCGGCTCACCGGGCAGCCAGCCCCGTACGACGGGCAGGGCCTTGCCGCCGTCGGTGTGCAGCAGGGTCAGCACGTAGTAGCCCCGCCTGCCGTCCAGCTCCCGGTCCGGCACGAGCAACTGCTCCCCGTACCGCCCGCTGACCCTCGTCTGGTCGCCGGTGGTCACCTTGTCCACCGGCAGCAACGCGTCCAGCGGCCGGGCGGCCCCCTTCTTGTCCGAGGCGACCTGTTCCTCGGCGCTGCGATGATCCTCGACGCGTGCCTCGAACCGGCTCAGCTGCCACGACCCCATGAACACGCAGAAGGGGATGGCGAGCAGCACGAAGACGTTGATCCCCCACCATCGGGGCGTCAGCAGAAACCGGTACACGCCCTCAAAGGTACGGGGTGGGGGGAGCGGTGGGGCGCCGGGGTCCCGAAGTTATCCACAGGCTGGGGACCCTGGCAGCGCGATGTCGGTGTGAGCGGGCAGTATGGGGTCATGACTGAGAGCAACAGGTCCCCCTCGCCCGAGCGGCGCGAGGACATGCCGGACTGGGAGAAGCGCTTCCGGGCGCCGCGGGTGTCGCTGCCCGACTGGGCGGAGGACGCCCCCGACCGCTCCTTGTTCGTGTCGAACGCGACGGGGACGTACGAGCTGTACGCCTGGGATCGCGCGACGGGTGAGCAGCGCCAGGTGACGAACCGGCCGAACGGCACGACGGACGGTGTGCTCTCCCCGGACGGCGAGTGGATCTGGTGGTTCGACGACAAGGACGGCGACGAGTTCGGCGTCTGGCGCCGGCAGCCCTTCGCGGGAGGCGAGGACGAGCTGGCCGTGCCGGGGCTGGATCCGTCCTATCCGGCGGGACTGGCGCTCGGGCGGGACGGGCGTACGGCGGTGGTGGGGCGGTCCACCGACGAGGACGGTACGACGATCCATCTCGCGCGCGTGACCGAGGCGCCGGTGCAGCTGTACCGGCACCGCGAGTCGGCGGGCGTCGGCGATATGTCCCACGACGGCTCACTGATCGCCGTCGAGCACACCGAGCACGGAGACGCCATGCACTCCGCGCTGCGCGTGCTGCGCCCCGACGGCACGACGGTCGCCGAGCTCGACGACACCAAGGGCGGCACGGTCGAGCTGGGCCTGGAGGTGCTCGGCTTCGCGCCGGTCCACGGGGACACCCGGCTGCTCGTCGGGCACCAGCGGCGCGGCCGCTGGGAGCCGCTGGTGTGGGACGTCGCCACGGGCGAGGAGACCGACCTGGCGCTGGAGCTGCCGGGTGACGTGAGCGCCGAGTGGTATCCGGACGGCTCGGGGCTGCTGATCGGGCACAGCTACGAGGCGCGCGGCGAACTGTTCCGCTACGACCTGCGCACGCGCGAACTGGTGAAGGTCCCGACCCCGACCGGCACGGTGCCGGGGGCGACGGCCCGGCCGGACGGCAGCGTGGAGTACCTGTGGTCGTCGGCGGCCGAGCCGTCGTCCGTGCGCTCGACGGCGGGTGGCGTGGTGCTCGACCCTCCGGGCCTGAAGTCGCCGGGCTCGGTGCCGGTGGAGGACGTGTGGGTGGAGGGGCCCGGGGGGCGTATCCACGCGCTGGTGCAGAAGCCGGTGGGGGCCACCGGTCCGCTGCCGACCGTCTTCGACATCCACGGCGGCCCGACCTGGCACGACAGTGACTCGTTCGCGGCGGGCCCGGCGGCCTGGGTCGACCACGGGTACGCGGTCGTCCGGGTCAACTACCGGGGCTCGACGGGCTACGGCCGGGCCTGGACGGACGCGCTGAAGCACCGGGTCGGCCTGATCGAGCTGGAGGACATCGCGGCGGTCCGCCAATGGGCGATCGGCTCCGGGCTGGCGGACCCGGACCGGCTGATCCTGACCGGCGGTTCCTGGGGCGGGTACCTCACGCTCCTCGGCCTCGGCACCCAGCCCGACGCATGGACGCTGGGCATCGCCGCGGTCCCGGTGGCCGACTACGTCACCGCGTACCACGACGAGATGGAAGCGCTGAAGGCCATGGACCGCACGCTGCTCGGCGGCACCCCGGAGGAGGTCCCGGAGCGCTTCGAGGCGTCGTCGCCACTGACGTACGTGGACCGGGTCAAGGCGCCGGTGTACATCTCCGCGGGCGTCAACGACCCGCGCTGCCCGATCCGCCAGATCGAGAACTACGTCAAGCGCCTTCAGGCGCGCGGCGTGGTCCACGAGGTCTACCGCTACGACGCGGGGCACGGCTCACTGGTCGTCGACGAGCGGATCAAGCAGGTGCGGCTGGAGCTGGACTTCGCGGAGAGACACCTCAAGGGCAGGGGGAATTGACGGATCCTGGCTCACCGAGGCGCGTGAGTGGCCCGCCGCGGCCCGGCAGGCCCCTCACGCCCCGGCCGAGGGCCCCTCACGCCCCCGCCCGATCCCGTCGCCTCCGCCCCAGCAGCTCCGCGAGCCCGCGTCGGGTCGCCGCCAGCACCACCCGGTCCTCGGCGCGCAGGACGTACGTGGGCGGCAGGTCCCACACGAGGTCCGAGGTCGGCCCGGGCATGCCCCGGCCGTCCGTGTCCGTCGGGCTCGTCGCCAGGTCCGGCCGGCGTTCGTCCGGGGCCGCCGTGTCCAGGGCGAGCACCCGCCAGGAACCGGCCCGGAATGCGTCGGCCACCGTCTTCCCCTCCAGCTGCCGGATGCCCCGCACCTCCACGGCCGCGAACAGCAGCACCCGCCGCTCGACCGGGATCGCCCCCAGCACCTGCCGCCCCATCATCGCCCCCGCGAACGAGGGCGCCGCGAGATGCGTGACGCTGCGGCTGCGGGTGAGCGCCCGGGGGTGCGCGGCGCGCAGGGTGCGGTAGACGGCGGCGGCGAAGTCGTCGTCGTAGAGGCGGAGTACGACCCGCAGGTCGGGGCGGACGGAGCGGGCGTAGAGGACGGCCTCCAGGTTCGTCGTGTCGGCGCTGGTCAGCGCGAGCAGCGTGCTCGCGCGCTGGATCTTCGCGGCCTCCAGGACGCCCTCCTGCGTGACGTCCCCGAGGACCACCGGCACCCGCAGCCGCCGGGCCGTCGCCATGCCCCGGGCCTCGGGATCGGCCTCGACGCAGACCACCGGGATGTCCAGTTCGCGCAGCCGGGTCAGCACACGGGTGCCGATCTTGCCCAGGCCGAGCAGGACGACATGCCCGCTCAGCCCGCGCGGCGGCCTGCGCAGCGCGGACACGCTCCGGAAGGTGCCGAGGGCCTCCAGTACGGCGGCCAGCAGCACCGGCAGCAGCAGTAACCCGACGACGGCGGAGAGGAGTTGGAGGACCTGGCGGCCGATCGAGGCGTCGATCGCCGGGTCGTCGATGCCCAGGATGTCGAGCAGCGTGAGATAGGCCGCGTGCAGCGGATGGTGGCCGGTGACGACGGTCAGCGCGATCGCCAAGGCCACCACGGCCCCCACCAGACCGGCGAGCGACCAGCGCAGCCGCCGGGAGAACAGGGAGGCGAACGGCGGTACGACACCGACCGCGCGTCCGGCGGACCGGGCTGAGCCGGCGTACGACACCTGTTCCAGGACGATCGTGCCACGCCCGGTGGCCGCCGCGACCTCCTCCGCGTCCGGCAGCAGCCGGGGCCCGCTCTCCCCGCTGCCCTCCGACCCGTCGGCACCGGCGGGATCGCTGCTCGTCGCCGACAGCAGCGCCAGCGTGCACAGCCCCGGATCGGCGACCTGACCCGGCGCCGGGGGCGTCCGCTCCACCGCGCGCAGCAGCAGCCCGTCGGTCTGGACGACCTTGCTGGTGCCGACGACGGCGGTCGCGGCCAGCGCGGGCGCGGCGGTGTCGGCGTCGGACAGCACGGTCGTGGCGGCGTCGAAGCCGCTCGTCCCGTACGCGTCGCCGGTCGCCAACGCGGCGGCCTGGTCGAGGAGTTCCTCGATGTGCTGGCCCAGCCGCCGGTTGTACAGGCGCAGGACGAGCCGCAGCCGGGGGTTGAGGCGGCGGGCGGTGAGGGCGGCGCGGATGTTGGTCTCGTCGTCGTCGTACACGAGCGCCAGCGCGGTCGCCCGCTCCGCGCCCGCGTCGGCGAGCACGGCCTCGGTCGGCTCGGCGGCCTCCACGAGCCGCACGTTGCCGCCCGCTTCGCCGTTCGCCAAGGAGCCGTTGCCCGCCGCCCGGCCCGCCGCATTCACCATCCGGTCCAGCAGCGCCGCCGACGCGGCCCGGGCCCGTCCGGCGACCGGCTGGGGCGCCCGGCGCTCGGAGGGCGGCACGACGAGGGTCACCTGCTCCTCGTACACACCCCTGAGTTCGGCCGCGAGCCGGTGCGCGAGCCCGTCGTCGCCGCACACCACCATGTGTGCGGGCGCGTCGCCCGGCCGGCCCTGATTCGGAACGCTCGCCACGAGGGAAAAGACTGCCCCAAAGGGAAGGATGGTTCCAGCAACTGATTGAACGTCTGTTCCGGGTCGGCCGTATCGAAGGGGAGGCACCCCGCGCACCGGAGGACCGACCCGTGGCCGTCACCGTCCCCAAGTCACCACCCCCGCCCCCGCCCCCAGTCCGTGAGCAGGACGACGGCTGGCACCTCAGCTCCCCCCTGGTCCTCACCGTCACCCTGCTCCTCCTGCTGCTCGCCCAGGCCCCGATCCGCCGGGCGCTGTCCGCGCCGGTGATGCAGAGCTGGACGACGGTGTTCGTCGCGGTGGTCGTGCAGGCGCTGCCGTTCCTGGTGCTCGGGGTGCTGCTGTCGGCGGCCGTCGCCGTGTTCGTACCGGCGTCCGTCTTCGCCCGCGCGCTCCCGGCCCGGCCCGCCGCGGCGGTACCGGTCGCTGGACTGGCGGGCGCGGTGGTCCCCGGCTGCGAGTGCGCGTCGGTGCCGGTGGCGGGGGCGCTGATGCGGCGGGGCGTCACCCCGGCGGCCGCGCTGGCGTTCCTGCTCGCCGCGCCCGCGATCAACCCGATCGTGCTGACCGCGACCGCGGTCGCCTTCCCGGGCCAACCCGAGATGGTCCTGGCCCGTTTCGTCGCGAGCCTGGCCGTGGCGTGCGCGATGGGCTGGCTGTGGCAGCGGCTCGGCCGCGCCGACTGGCTGCGTCCACCGGCGCGTCCGGGGTACGAGGGGCAGGGGAGGGGAGCGGCGTTCTGGGGGTCGGTGCGGCACGACGTGATGCACGCGGGCGGGTTCCTGGTGATCGGCGCGATGGCGGCCGCGACGCTGAAGGCGGTCGTGCCCGAGCCGTGGCTGCGGGCGGCGGCGGACAACCCGGTGGTGGCGGTGCTCGCCCTCGCCGTACTGGCTGTCCTGCTGTCGATCTGCTCGGAGGCGGACGCGTTCGTGGCGGCGTCGCTGACGCAGTTCTCGCCGACGGCCCGGCTGGCGTTCCTGGTGGTGGGGCCGATGGTCGACCTGAAGCTGTTCGCCATGCAGGCGGGCACATTCGGCCGCGGCTTCGCCCTCCGCTTCGCACCGGCGACCTTCGCCGTCGCGGTCGGTGTGTCCGCCCTGACCGGGGCGGTGCTGCTGTGAACCGGCACGCGCAGGCGGCGGTGCTGTGCCTGCTCGGCGCGTCCCTGGTGCACGCGGGGGCGACGGATCTGTCGCTGCGGTACGTCAAGTCCGGGCTGCGGCCGTTGCTGGTGGTGGCAGGGGTGGTGCTGGTCGCGGCGGCGGTGGCGACGGTGTGGTACGAACGCCGGCACCCGGCGTCCGGTCACCACCACGAACCCCGCGTCTCCTGGCTGCTGTTGCTGCCCGTCCTCGCGCTCGTCCTGATCGCCCCGCCGGCACTCGGCTCGTACAGCGCGATGCGCGCCGGTACGTCCCTTCAGGAGCCCCCGGCCTACCCGCCGCTGCCCGCCGGTGACCCCGTCCGCCTCGGCCTGGCCGACTACGCGGCCCGGGCGGCGTACGACCACGGGCGCACGCTGCGCGACCGCGAGGTCAGGATCACGGGCTTCGTCGCGCTGGACCGGGCGGGAAACGCCTACCTGGTCCGCATCGCCCTCAACTGCTGCGCCGCCGACGGCCGTCCGGTCAAGGTCGGCCTGACCGGCCGGATCCCGCCGGTGCTGCAACCGGACGCCTGGCTGGAGATCACCGGCACGTACAGCCCCCGCCGGACGCGGGACCCGGTCAACGCCGGGCCGATCCCGTTCATCGAGGTCACCGCCGCCAAGCCGGTGCCGGCGCCCAGCGACCCGTACGACGAGAGCTGGAACAGCTGAGGAGGGGTGGGATGGCACCCGGGGCCCAGCCGCTCTGGTGAACTGACGATCCGTCAGCTATCGTCCGGGCCTGCCTGCTGCTTCCCGAAGGAGTGATGTTCCGTGCCGTCACGTCCCCAGAGCCCGCAGCCGCCCGGTACGCCACGCTGGGTCGCGATGTTCTACGAGCCGTCCTCCGCGTCCTGGCGGGTCGGTGCAGAGTCGCCGTACCGGGTGCCCGTGCTGTACGCCCTCGGTGAGATGACCCAGACCCTGCGGGCCCGCGGCGAGGATCCGGCCGTGACGCTGTGGGGGCCGAAGGGCGGCGCGTGGCAGCGGATGGACGCTCCCGGAGCCGTCGGGGCCACCCCTGCCGCCGCACCCGAGCCGCCCACCGGTACGCCCGCCCAACCCACCAAGTTGGCCGAACGCATGACCGACCGTCGGCACCAGGTGCTTGTCGCCGCGCTGAACCGTGCCGGGCTCTACGACCTCGCCCCGGACGACGAGACGGCCGTCCAGGCGGTCGTGGACCGGCTCGACGAGACCACCGTCCGCAGGGTCGCCCACTGGCTCTCTCTCGCCGCCGGGGAAGCATCACCGGTTCGGTGAACCGCCCGACGGGCAGGGAAGGGACGTACGTCTCGGTACCGATCGGCCCGTCGTTCACGGGCTCAAGGCCACTGGAGTGAGAATGAAGCTCTCCGTTGACCCCGAGCGCTGCTACGGCTCCGGCGACTGCGCCTACCGGGCTCCGTCCGTCTTCACGGTGGTGGACGGCTTCGGCGCGGTCATCCCGGGACGCGAGGACGCCGGAGACGATCCCAAGGTCCGGGAGGCGGTCGAGGGGTGCCCGTCCCAGGCCATCACGGTCACCGAGTAGCGCGCCGCGTCTTTTCGCGCACGGACGCCGAGGCGCTCCCCTGACCTCCGAGGACATCCGACGGGCACTCAGTAGGGTGCGAAAGCGGATGAAAGGGGTACCCACCGTGGCCATCAACACCGTCTACGCCGTCATGCCCGTCGCCGACTTCGAGGCGGCGCGCACCTGGTACGAACGCCTCTGGGGCCGCCCGGCCGACCGCGACCCCATGGAAGGCCTGGCGGAATGGGAGGTCCTCCCGGGCGGCGCGATCCAGCTGCTCCGCGAACCCGACCGCGCGGGCGCCGCCATGCTGACGCTGGCCGTCGACGACGTCGACGCCGAGGTCCGGCTCGCCGCGGACCGAGGGCTGGACCTGGGGACCGTCCAGGACACCCCCGGCGGCTTCCGCGTCGCCGCCGTCACCGACCCGGCCGGGAACGTCGTCACCTTCGCCCAGGACATCGGCGGGGCGGAGTGAAGGGCCTTCGCCGAGGACGTTGGCGGTCCGGTGTGACCGGTCTCCGCGCAGGACATCGGCGGGGCGGAGTGAAGGGCCTTCGCCGAGGACGTTGGCGGTCCGGTGTGACCGGTCTCCGCGCAGGACATCGGCGGGGCGGAGTGTTGGGCCTCTGCTCAGGACATCGGCGGCCCGGGCGTGACCGGCCTTCGCTCAGGGCATCGGCGGTCCGGGCGTGACCGGCCCTCGCCCAGGGCATCGGCCGCCCCGCGTGAAAGGCGCAGTTCCTCTCAGCCGGCCTGATCCAAACGGCAGGCCCTACGAGTCCCCGCCCGCCGGATGCCTCCAGCCCAACTCCGCCAGCGCCCGCGCCCGTGCCTCCGCCACCGCCATCCGGGCCTGCCGTTCGCCCGGATCGACGTGTGAGGCCTGGCCCGTCACCTGGCCCTCCCACTTGCGGTAGAGGAGCCCCACCTCCGCCGAGAACCACCCCCGGCTCACGGCATTCAGCGCCAGCAGCAGTCCCGTGTCCTCGGACGCGGGCAGTGCCATCCAGCCGCCGAGCGCCAGCAGCAGATCCCGTCGTACGCAGAGCGAGGCCGGGTGGACCTGGGCGCGGAAGTCGTTCGCCGTCCAGAAGGCGAGCACCGCGCCCCGCTCGACCGGCCCGTCCTGCGGGTCGCCCGGGAAGCCGACTGTCGAGCCGTCCGGCAACAGGTCCAGCGCCCGGGACGTCACCCACCCGACGCCCGGTTCGGCCTCCAGCACCGCCAGATCGCGGGCCAGCACACCCGGCGCCAACCGGTCGTCGGCGTCCAGGACCTTCACGTACTCGCCGTCCGCGTGTGCCAGCGCGATCGTGCGCGCCACCCCGGGCCCACCGCGCCGCCCCTGACGGAACGTCACCCGTGCGTCCTCGGGCACATACGGGCGGACGTCCTCCGACTCCCCGTCCTCCTGGATCACCCACCGCCACTCCCAGCCCTCCGGAAGCCGCTGCTCGCACAGCGACGCGTAGGCGTCGGGCAGAAAGCGGGCCGACGGGGGATGCACAGCGGTCACGATGACGACGTGCCGGGTCACGGCAGCCCTCACCACCTTTCCAGCCACGTCGTGAAGAGCAGTTCGGTACGGTCGCCCGGAAGCGTGACGTCGGAGATGTCCACCACGCGGTCGTCGATGTCGTACGACGTCTTGTGCAGCAGGATCACCGACGTGCCCGGTTCCAGCTCCAGGTCCGCGGCCTCCTCCGGGGTCGGCGGGCGGGCGGTGAAGCGTTCCTCGATGCGGGCCACCTCGATGCCGACGGTGGAGAGCTGGTGCTGGGTGCCGCCGGGCCAGGGCTCGTTGGCCTCGTCCAGGAGAGCGGGGTTCGCGGCGATCATGTCGCGGACCAGGTAGGACGTCACGAGGTTGAGGGGTGCCGTCTCCGTCGCGCACCTGGTCCGGTAGTGGCGCTCCAGCAGGACCGTGCCCTCGGGGACGCCGAACGCCTCCGCCAGCTCCTCGGGCGCCTCGATCTCGCGGTACGTCACGTGGAAGACCAGGTCCTGTTGTTCGAGGCCGGTGTCGTGTTCGGTCGCGCCGGTCGCGGCCCGCTCGGGCAACGGCTGACGGGCGCGGTCCTTCTCCCACTGGTGCCGTCGGTTGTCGCGGACCGCGAGCGTGCGGGGGCTGCGGACGAAGGTGCCGAGGCCGTGCCGTCTGTCGATCAGACCTTCCTCGCTCAGCAGCCGCAGCGCGTTCTGGATCGTCGGCACACTGCGCCGGTACCGCTCGGCCAGCTCCGTCTCGGCCGGCAGCCGGTCACCGGGCCTGCGTTCGCCCTCGCGGATGGACCGGCGGATGTCGTCCGCGATCACTTCGTACGCCTTCGGCATATGAGTCAGCGTAGGACTCCTGAAGAGGTCTTGCCGACCGGGCCGGGCTGTATCGGAAATCGGGACGGGACTTTGTCAAATTGCGGTGCGGTCGCGCCGCAATACGCCCACCCGTGGCGCCGTATCGAAGAATGCCTCGCCATTCGTGCGGGGTGCCGGCGAACGAAAACGCCCGATCGCTGGCGACGGGGGATGCACCAGCGATCGGGCTGTGGCCAAGAGTAACAAGGCGGATGGCGGCGCGGGAGCCGACTGATGAGGTGCGTCGAGGTGCTGTGACGCGGATCACTGTGGGCAGGGCGGCTCGTAGGACAGCCGCGGCAGGTACTCGTGCCATTTTTCCGGCGTCAGCACACCCTGAGTTGTCGAACAAATGTGCCTTACCGCGTCGTCGACGTTCAGATCCCACAGCCGTACGGTCCCGGCGCCGCTCGACACCCCGAGCAGGCGGCTGTTGGGGCTGAAGGACAGGAAATTGCCGGTCTTGGCGTTGGGGCTCAGCGACTGCCCGATGGGCTTCGCGGTGGACGGGCGGCTGACGTCCCAGAGGCGGACCGTGTCGTCGTTGCCGCTGCTGGCCAGCGTGTGACCGTCCCGGCGGAACGTCAGGGACACGATCGCCTCGGTGTGGCCGGTGAGGTTCGGGCCGAGCCGGGTGGCCTCGAGCGGGTCGGTGACGCCCCACAGGCCGACCGTGTTGTCGTCGCTGCCGCTGGCGAGCGTGCGGCCGTCGGGGCTGTACGCGAGCGCGTTGACGGGGCCGAGGTGGCCGCGGAGCGGGGTGCCGAGCGGGGTGACGTGCCGGGGGTCGGTCACGTTCCACAGGCGGATCGTGGTGTCGGCGCTGCCGCTGGCCAGGGTGCGGCCGTCGGGGCTGAAGGCGAGGGAGAGGACGTAGCCGGTGTGGCCGGTCAGCGGTGCGCCCAGTCGGCGGGGGTGCGACGGGTCGTCGACGTTCCACAGCTGGATCGTGCGGTCGTCGTAGGCGGTGGCCAGGGTGTGCCCGTCGGGGCTGTACGCCAGCGCGTCGGGGCCGGCGTAGCGGTTGCGCAGTTCCACGGGCGGACCGTAGGCGACCGGCCGGGACGGGTCGGTGACGTTCCACAGCTGCATCGCGTGACTGCCGGTCAGCACCGCGAGAGTGCGCCCGTCGGGCGCGAAGACCACCGAACGGACGTCGCCTTCGGCGGGCAGGAACGGCTCGCTCAGCAGCACCGGCCGCTTGGGCGCCCGTACGTCCCACAGCCGGATCCGCTGGTCGCGGGCGGCCGTGGCGAGCACCCGCCCGTCCGGGCGGAACGCCCCGATCCGGCCGACCATGTCCGACCTCGGTATCGACCACAACCGGACCTTGGTGTCGCCGGTGCCGGTGGCGAGCGTACGGCCGTCGGGGCTGAAGCCGAGGGCGTACATCTCGCCGCTGCTGCCCGCGAGCGGCTCGCCGACCCGGGAGGGGAACGCCGGGTTGCTGACGTTCCACAGGCTCGCCGAGCTGTCCGCGCTGGCGACGGCGAGCAGGGAGCCGTCCGGGCTGAAGGCCACCGACCACACGGGCCCGGTGTGCCCGGTGAGCGGGGCGCCGAGCGGAGCCGCGTCCCGTACGTCGGTCACGTTCCAGAGCTGGACGGTGTCGTCGGAGCTGCCGCTGGCGAGGGTGCGGCCGTCGGGGCTGAAGGCGACGGAGTGGATCAGGGCCCGGTGGCCGGTCAGCGGGCCGCCGATCGGCTCGGGGTGCCGCCGGTCGGTCAGGTCCCACAGCCGGACGGTGGTGTCGTCGCCGCCGGACGCCAGGGTCCGCCCGTCGGGGCTGAAGGCGACCGAGCGCACGGCGGCGGTGTGGCCGGTGAGCGCGCCGAGCGGGGTCGGGCGGGCCGGGTCGGCCACGTTCCACAGCCGTACGACGTGGTCCTCGGTGGCGGCGGCGAGCGTACGGCCGTCCGGGCTGAAGTCGAGCAGATAGACCGTGCCGTCGTGGCCGGTCAGCGGCGCGCCGAGCGGACGCGGGTGACGGGGGTCGCGTACGTCCCACAGCCGGACCGTGCCGTCGTCGGAGGCGCTGGCGAGGGTGGTGCCGTCGGGGCTGAAGACGGCGGTGCTCACCCAGCTGGTGTGCGCGACGAGGGGCTTGCCGAGGGGCTTGGGGCGCTGCGGGTCCGCCACGTTCCACAGGCGGACCGTGCGGTCGTAGCTCGCGGTGGCCAGGAGCTTGCCGTCGGGGCTGAACGTCGTGAGGTAGACGGCGCCGGTGTGGCCGAGCAGCGGGGTGGCCAGCGGTGCGTTGACGATCGACACCAGCCGGTTGTTCGTGCCCTCGTCGTCGGGGCGGAGGCGGTGGGCGACCAGGTCGAGTTGGGCGGACAGCGACGGGTCGGTGTACTGGACGCGGTCGGCCTCGGCGAGCACCTGCTCGAACACCGCGTCGTCCCGCTGCTGCCACGCGACCACCGCCGACCCGACCGCCAGCACCGCCAGCACGACCAGCGCCGCCACCGCGCCCCGGCTGATCCACACCGTGCGTCGGCGCAGCCGGACCGAGGCGGCCAGGAAGTCGACCGCGCTGCGGGTCAGGAAGGTGTCACCGGCGGACCGCGCCCAGGTGTGCGCCTGCTCCAGCCGGGAACCCCGGTACAGCAAGGACGTGTCGCGGTGGGTCGCCTCCCAGGCCCGGCTGTCCTCCTCAAGCCGCTGGCGCAGCAGGTTGCCGCCGCGGTCCTCGTCGATCCAGTCGCGCAGCCGGGGCCAGGCGTGCAGCAGCGCCTCGTGGGTGATCTCCACGGTCTCCGCGTCGAGCGTCACCAGCCGGGCGCGCACCAGCTCTTCGAGCGACTCCTCCGTCTTGCCGGGGTCGGTCGACTCCTCCGCCAGCTGCCGTCGCGTCCCGCGCCGCCGGGTCGCCTGGGTGTCCTCGCCCAGCCGGACCAGCCGGAGCAGCAGCAGCCGCGCGGCCGTCCGCGCCGCCGGGTCCAGCCGGGACCAGGCCCGCTCGGCGGTCGCCGCCACCGCCCCCTGGATGCCGCCCGCCGCGCGGTATCCGGCCAGCGTCAGCCGGCCCGCCTTGCGCCGCTGCCAGGTGGCGAGCAGGGCGTGCGACAGCAGCGGCAGCGCGCCCGCGTCGTGGTCCCCCACTGCCCGAAAGGCGTGGGAGGTACCCCCACCGCGCGGTCCGTCGGAGCTCACCTCCCGGACGATCAGCTCCGCCAGCCCCGGCTCCAGCTCCAGGCCCACGGCCTTGGCGGGGCCGGTCACCGCCTCGCGCAGCTCCGCGGTGGTGAGCGGGCCGAGCACCATGTGCCGGTGCTGCAGGGCGTCGGCCAGCTCCGGATGGCCGAGGCACTGCTCGTAGAAGTCGGCGCGGACGCCGAGGACGACGAGCACGGGGGCCGGTTCGTCGGGACCGGCGGGGGAGGCCGCGGCGTGCAGGAGCCGGATGAAGGTACGCCGGTCGGCCTCGTCGGAGCAGAGGGTGAAGGTCTCCTCGAACTGGTCGACGATGACGACCGGCCGGGTCTCACCCGGCGCCCACGCCGTGACGGCCTCCCGTACGGCGTCCGCGAATCCGGGGGTGCCGGGCTCCTCCTGCGTGACGACCGGCGCGAGCCCGGGGATACGGCGGGTCAGCTCCGCGAGCGGGTCGGCCCCCGGCACCAGCTGCACCACCTCCCGGCCCTGGCCGCCGCGCAGGGCCGGCACCAGACCGGCGTTCAGCAGCGAGGACTTCCCCGCCCCTGAGGCCCCGACGAGCATGACCAGCCCGCCCGTCCGCTCCGCCGCCCGCAGTTGGGCGACCAGGGCGTCCGTACTGCGCTCCCGCCCGAAAAACCAGCGCGCGTCCTCCGGGCGGTAGGAGGCCAGCCCCCGATACGGGCACACACCGCCCGGAACGGACGGACCTCCCTCGGCCGGAGGCCCCTCCTCCTCTTCCGGGTCCGCCGCCCCGCCGACCGCACGCTCCCAGAGGCGCTGCCACTGGCCCATGTCGTACAGACCGGCGGACACCGGCACGGGCCGGGCCCGCCGGGCCTGCGGAATGAGTACGTGCAGCACGGCCGCGAGCGCCGCGAAGTGCGCCGGTACGTTCTTCGCCCGGCGCCAGTCGCTGATCCGCTGCGCGGAGACCCGTACGGGCCGCCCCCGTTCGTCCACCCGTTTCAGTCGTACGACGGCCTCGGACACGCTCTTCAGGGGAGGGTTGCCGGCCTCCTTGTACAGCAGCGCGAGACGCTCCGCGAAGGCTGTGCGTGCCCCTGAGCCCGAACCCAAGGTCTCCACCCCTTACTTCCGCCGCACCTCGCCATCCGGACCGGAAAACCCACTCTATATGGCTGACCTGCGGATTCGCGGTCGTCCGGACGCCGGAACCCTCCTCGTCGCGAGCCCTGGATGGGAGGCTGAGCTCCGCTGCGCGCGTCGTTCGGCACCGGTCTCCACGTGGGAGGGACCGGTGCCGAACGACGTTGCTCAAGGTTGGCCAAGATCATGTCCGGCTCCTACCCAAGCCGCCCCGGGAGAACGCGTCCGGGGCGGCTTGCGTTGCTGGAATGACGCCCTTCGTTCACCTGGCGATAACCAATTTCACCGGAATTTCTTCTGAAACCGGAATGGCTGCCTTCATATTCGTTTTCTCGCCCGGTAATTCCGTTCGAGGCACAACCATGGGGATCCGGTAATCATCTAAACCGGCGAACGAGGGCGCGCGGGAGCCGCAACACCGGACGAAATGCGACGCGTGCCACTTCCCCAGGAGGACTGCCGGAATGGTCTGTTCGCACGGACGTGGCGTGGGTCACGGAAACCGCTGGTGCCGCCCGGACAGGGACAGGGTGTGAAACAGCCCAGGCCTGCCGCCGCCCTGCTCGCCGCGGTCCTCACCGTCACCGCGTTCTGCGCCGCCGACGCCGTCGCCCGCACCTACCCCTTCGGCCCCGACACCCGGAACGTCAACGACCTGGGCAACCAGTACGTCCCGTTCCACGCCCACCTCTGGGACCTGCTGCACGGCAGGGCCGACGGCGGCCTCCTGGTCAACTGGCAGTCCGGCTACGGCTCCAGCTTCCTGCCCGACCTCGGTACGTACGTCAGCAGCCCGTTCGCCCTGCTGGTCGCGGTGTTCCCGCGGGACGAGATCGACCTCGCGGTGTACGTCATCACCGTGCTCAAGGTGGCGTCGGCGGCCGCCGCGATGGCCTGGCTGCTGCTCGCCCTGCGCCCCGGCCGCTGGTGGGCGGCGGGCCTGCTCGGCACGTCGTACGCCCTGTGCGGCTGGACGCTGGCGAGTGCCTCGTACAACACGATGTGGCTCGACGGCCTCCTCGCTCTGCCGCTGCTGTGCATGGTCGGTGAGTGGACGCTGCGGGGGCGGGAGCGGGAGCAGGACGGGGAGCGGGACCGGGGGTCGGAGCGGGGGCGGGAGCGGAACCGGGGGTGCCGGTTGCGTCAGGCGCTCGGTGTGCTGATCGTGGCGGTCGCCTGGATCGCCAACTTCTACACGGCGTACATGGCCACTCTCGCCGCCGGTCTGGTGCTGCTGCTGCGGCTGTCGCTCACCGACGGCACCCTGCGGCACAAGCTCCGCGCGGCGGGCCGGGCGGTGCTGACCGTCGGCCTCGGGGTGGGCCTGGCCGCGCCGCTGGTGACGGTCGTGTACTTCGGCACCCGGCACGCCTACCCCGGCCGCGTCCGGGAGTTCGTGCCGGTGCCGACGGAGGACGTACTGGCGCGGCTGCTGCCGGCGACGTACGGCTTCAGCTCCCCGGCCCTGTACGTCGGCGTCACCGCGCTGCTGCTCGCCCTCGCCCTGCCCTTCCACCCGGCGGTGCCCCGGCGGGTGCGGTTCGGCTGGACGCTGCTGGTGGTCGCCGTCGCCCTGTCGTTGCAGTGGGGGCCGACGCATCTGCTGTGGCACGCCTTCGCGACGCCGCAGGGCAGTCCGTACCGGCAGACGTTCGTGCTGTGCGCGCTGCTGGTGATCGCGGCGTGGCACGCGCTGGCGTACGGGGTGCCCGGATGGCGGGCGCTGACTGCCGCGGGCGGGCTGCTGGCTCTCATCGCGGTCGTGGCGAGCGGGAGTTACCTGATACGGCCGTTCGCCTGGCCGGTGTTCTTCACGGCCGTGCTGGGGACGGTGGCCGGGCTGGCGCTGCTCGCGGTCCGGCAGGCCCGGGGCTCTCACCTGACCGCCAGGGGCCGTGTCGTACTGCCCGCCCTGGCCGCGCTGCTGCTCGTCGGTACGCAGCTCGGCGAGGCCACCGCGACGTCCGCCGTGGCCAGTCGGCTGCGCCTCGGTCACATGGACGACTACGCGCCCTGGGGAGCGCGGCAGGACCGGCAGGCGGAGGCGATCGCCGAGGCCGACGGCTGGCCCCGGTACCGCACCGACCCGGGCCGGGAGCAGACCGTCGGCAACGACCCGCTGATGGTCGGCGGGCAGGGCGCCCAGTACTACAGCAGCCTCACCTCCGACGTCCTCAGCCGCACCCTCACCGCCCTCGGGGACGGCTGGACCTCGCGCGGCCGGAACGTCCAGAGCCTCGACAACGCCGTCACCGACGTGATCTTCTCCGTCGGCGCACGCGTGCACTCACCGCCGGACCCGCACCAGAGGTGGTTCCGGAACGAGGGCGGCACGCTGAGCGTGTCCCGGCAGCAGGTGCCGCCGCTGGTCACGGTACGGCCGACGGACGCGCGCGGGACGGTCGCCGACTTCGGCCCGTCGCCGTACCGCAACCAGGAACTGCTGCTGGGCACCCGCGTCTACACCGTCCCCCGCATCACCGTGCGCACGGCGGACGGCACCCCGCCGCGGCGCAGCGCGGACGACCGTCCGGGCGTCCTCATACCCGCTCGCGGCGCTGCCGAAGGGAACAGGCCGACGATCACGGCCCACTGCCCCGCGGGTGACGAGGTCTACCTGTGGGCGCCGCACTTCTCGGGCACCGCGCGCCTCACCGGCGACACGGCCGGCGGCCTGACGGGCCGCTTCCGGGCGGACCACCCCGTCACCAAGATCGCCGCCATGCAGCGACTCGGCACGGTCCCGGCGTCCGGCCGCCTCGGCGTCGAACTGTCCCCCGACCGCGAGGGCGTCGTCCCCGACGGCGCGGTCGGCTGCCTGGACACCGCCCGGCTGCGCACGGCGGTCGAACGGCTCACGGCCACCGGCGCCACCGACGTGACCTTCTCCGACGGCGGCGAGATCCGCGCCGAACTCCCGCCCGGCAGCAGGGGAACGGCCGTGATCGCGGCCCCGCGGATCGCCGGCTGGCGCTGCGCGACGGGGGACGATCCGGCCGTACCCGCGCAGCAGTACTACGGCCTGATCGCCGTACCCCTGAACGGCTCCGCCACGACCGTCACCTGCACGTTCCACCCACCCGGACTGCGGCTGGGCGCGGCGGTGGGCGGGGCGTCGCTGCTGACGCTGCTCGCGCTGGGCGCCCTGACCGCCGTACGGGACCGCCGCCTTCGACGCCGTACCACGCCCCACCCCGCACCACCCCGACCGACGGCTCCACTACCCGAGCGCGCGAGCGCGTGACCGGCCACCAGCGCGCGCAGAAGACCTGGGGGAAAACCATGCTGATATCGATCGTCGCACCCTGTTTCAACGAGGAAGACGTCATAGAACGCTTCCACGAGACGGTCCAGAAGGTCGCGGAGGAACTGCTGCCGCTGGGCCACGACATGGAATTCGTCTACGTCGACGACGGCAGCCGCGATCGCACGCTGGTCGTGCTGAAACAACTGGCCGAACTCGACGCGCGCGTGCGCTACGTCTCCTTCAGCCGCAACTTCGGCAAGGAGGCGGCCCTGCTCGCCGGACTGCGCCACGCCTCCGGCGACGCCGTGATCATCATGGACGCGGACCTCCAGCACCCGCCGGAGCTGATCCACCGCATGGTGGCCCTGCACGAGGAGGGCCACGACCAGGTCATCGCGAGGCGCACGAGGACCGGCGACGGGCTGCTCCGCACGGTGACGGCGCGCCTCTACTACCGCCTCGTCAACCGCCTCGTGGACGTGGAACTGGTGGACGGCGTCGGCGACTTCCGCCTGCTCTCCCGCCTGGTGGTGGACGCGGTCCTGGACCTCACGGAGTACAACCGCTTCTCCAAGGGCCTGTTCGCCTGGGTGGGCTTCCCGAGCACGACCTTCGACTACGAGAACGCCGTACGCGAGCACGGCCGCAGCTCGTGGACCCTCCGGGGCCTGCTCAACTACGGCATGGACGGCCTGATCTCCTTCAACAACAGACCGCTGCGGGCGGCCCTCTACCTCGGCATGGGGCTGCTGCTGTGCACGGGCCTGTACACGGCGTGGATCGTGATCGCCGCGCTGGTCAACGGCGTGGACACGCCCGGCTACGTCACGATCATCACCGCTGTCACGGCGGCGGCCGGCATGCAGATGATCATGCTGGGGATCATCGGCGAGTACACGGGCCGGATCTACTACGAGGTGAAGGGCCGACCGCACTTCCTGGTGAAGGCGACGAATGTGGAACGATCGCCGGAACGCAGCACGGGTGGCAGGACGAAGGACCTCATTCCCTGATGAGTACGCCGAATTCCCTGACGGGTACGTCGAACTCCCTGACGGGTACCCCTTCCGCGACGACTACGCACCCTGCGGACGCACGCCCGGTGCGCCCGGTCACGGGGCAGATCCTGACCTTCGCCGTGATCGGCGTCATCAACACCGGGACGTACTACGGCCTCTACCTCCTGTTCCTGCCCCACATGCCCTACCTGGCCGCACATGTCGTCGCGACGGCGCTGAGCATGACGGGGTCGTTCTTCCTGAACACCCACTTCACGTACCGAACCCGGCCGACGTGGCGAAAGTTTCTCCTCTTTCCCTTGACGAACGCCACGAGCTTCGTGGTCACCACGGCAGGCGTATACGTGATCGTCGACATCCTGCACGCCGGAAACCGCCTGGCCCCCCTCATCGCGTCGCTGGCGGCGGTGCCGGTGACTTTTGCGGTGGCGCGCGTGATCATGGTGCCGAAGGGGGGAACGGGCGGGGCGTGATCAGCCAGGCGGATGCGGTTGGTGGTTCATCGTTCGCGCCGCACCCTCGCCATCCAGACACGGCCCCAACTGCTGTTCGTTTCCCTCTGTGACGGATTGCGCCAGTTGTTCGGCCTCCGCGGTCGAGCCACGGCGGAACAGCACCCAGGCAAGGGTGATCAGGCTGACCAGCGTGCGGGGGTGCACCCTGCCCAGGGCACGTTCGCTGGTGGCCAGGTTCGGCCGGGCGAGGGCCTCGGCTTCCTCCCAGCGCTGCTGCTTGCCGATGGATTCCGCCAGGCAGGCGGTGTTCTCGACGGTGTTGGGGTGGTAGAGGGCGGGGCCCAGGACATGGGCGCTGTCCAGGCTCAACGGGTGGTCGGGGCCGTGGAGTTCCTCCGGCCCGCGCCCTGGCCGGTGGACAGAGCGGTGGCCGTGTGTCCTCCCTGCGTGCCGCGTGTGCGGCCGAGAAGTCTCCGCTGTCGTGGCTCTGTTGCCGCAGACGACGGACCCGACCCAGGTGACGACGAGGAAGGCACACAGGGCTGTGGCCGGCGGGACCGTCACCGGCGTCGGCGCCACCAGCGACCCTTGCGGGTAGAGGGCGCCTGCGGACGGACCGCGGGCCCTGTCAACTGGGCCAACAAGTGTCTGTACGCGGCGGGGTCCCGTGCGAAGTCCGTTGCGGCCGCGAGGGCGGCCAAGTCGGCGTCCTGCCCCCGAAGCAGGTCGACCGAGGTCTGCGCGAAGCGCTCGGGCAGGCCGTTCCGCTCCGCGTCGGCCAGCAGCAGGCGGAGCTCGGCAACTGCCTGTGCGGCGCTTGACCGGGCTGCCGGGCCGGCCTGCAGCATGCTCCGCAGCCCGGCGGCGGGGGCGGCATCGTCCAGCAGCCCGTGAAGCTGGTTCGCGAGCTTCCGGCCGAGAACCGCCGTCTCGCGCGCCTGCGGGCCCGCCTCCCGCAGTACCCAAAGCGCTGTGATCAGCCGGGAACCGGGGCCACTGTCGGCACCCTGGGGCAGGACGTCGTGGCGTTCCGCTTCCCTCACCGCCGAGACAGCCCGTTCGTACTCCTCGGCCGCCCACGTTGCGGCCTCGGACAGGTCGAACGCGTGGCGGATGAGCCGTGTCTGCACCCCAAGGACCCGGGGGAGGGCTCGGAGATTCCCACCGATCAGCCCGAGGGCGATGAGCGGCGTTCCCAACAGCAGGAAGACGTCCCCATTGCCGAGGTCCTGCTCGGTGGCGAGGTCCTCCAGATTCCCTCGCTCCGGCCCCTCGGTGAGCATGAACCCGGTCTCCCAGCCGTGGCCGTGACTGTCGGAGTACTGCGGCGCCTTGAGGAGGTCGGACCGGCCAGGATCGCACTGGTAGGACGCTTCCCTCGCCCGCTTCTGATACGGGTCGATCCAACGGACCCTGCACGAGCCGTCGGGCTTCTCGTCGAGCACCGTCAGGTCGATCTGACGCGCTTCAGGCAGGTCCGACCCGACGGCGTACAGCCCCACCGCACAGGCGAAGAGCACGAACCCTAACGTCAGCACCCACCGGAAGAAAGGAACATGCCTCATCCCGCCTCCTCCCCGTAAAGGCTTGCCAGCGTCCCGCGAACCTGGCGGGAGTAAGAGAGGCGACTCCGGCAGCGCTCAGACGGACGGCGCTGCCGGGGCCCGGCAGGTGGTGCACTTCTCCCCATCCTGCCGCTCCACTCCAGGGCCGGACTCACCTCACGAACAACCGCATACCGCCTGCCGTACACGACATGCGTGCCGGCCGCCTCCGGGCCGCCCGTCACGGACTCCGTAAGGGACCGGCGAATGGCGGTGCGGTCCCGGATGGGGACAAGGGGCGAGCCGTCAGCGGAACGCGTACGGAATCGGGCCGGACGGCCTTCATCGGCGATTCCGCGCAGCGCCGAGTGGTAGTGGGTGTGGTACTCGGTGATGTGCTGGTCGTGCTGTGCCTGGAAGACGCGCCCCTGCTCCCGGGCGGCCGCCCGCATGGGTAACTCTTCGGGCCGCCCGGGCTGGAGACCCACCGTTCCGCGAGGGGTGTCGGGCGTGGTCGCCTCTGCCGTCACTTACTCGTTCACCACCTCAACCCAGCCGCCCCGACTGGTGGCGTCGCACGTCAAAGCGTCGGCGGCGACCATCACGCTTTCCAACTGTGGCGGTGCCCGCGCAGAACTCGGGTGACGGCGGACTGCGGTGGGCGCTAGCGTGCGGCGGTGATCAGCAGTGAGGGAGTATGCCTGGGTGCGGAGGCCGCACGTCGTCTGGCGCAGACAGGCCTCTATGAATTCGAGCCGGGGCTGACGGACGCCGAGTTCCTACGCATTGAGCGCGAGTACGGCTTCGCGTTCGCGGATGATCACCGAGCGTTCCTCGCGGCCGGCCTCCCGGTCAACGTCCCTCCCGAGGACGGGCAGACTTGGTCCAGGCCTTGGCCCGAGTGGCGCGGTGGTGATCCGGACAGCTTGCGTCGACAACTCGACTGGCCGGTCGAGGGTGATTTGCTCGACGTTGAGCACAACGGGTTCTGGTACGCGGGCTGGGGTGAGCGTCCGGCCGACGGGACGGCGGCACTGGACGCGGCGCGGCGTCATCTGGCGGAGGCGCCAGTGCTGGTGCCCGTGTATGCCCACCGATACCTGCCCGCCGGCCGGGGAAGCTTCGGGCATCCGGTGCTCTCGATGTGGCAGACCGACGTCATCCATTACGGGCTGGACCTGGTGGACTACGTGCACCAGGAGTTCGGCGAGGCACGGGGTGAGGTCGATGAGAGCTGGAACCCGCGAGCAACGGTCCCCTTCTGGCGGGACCTTCTCTGACTCCTCGGGACCGTGGACAGGCGGCAGGGACGCTCAGCTTGGAAAGCTCGGGTTCTATGGGGTCGATTGACTTGCTGACCTGCGGAGCGACGTCATGACCTGAGGGCGTGCTTGGGCAGGTGCCCGCCGTTCCTCGTGGCTCCCCGTGGCTTTCGCAGTATCGGGTCTGGCACGGAAGCGCGTCCTGCGGGCTATTCAGGCCAGCGCCGTGAACCCGGCACGCCGCTGCCGGGGCAGAGGTCGGTGGAGGCGGTCAACAAGTGGGCCGCGGTTCTCAGATCGTTCTCCCATCCCGGGACCTCGTCCGGGCCGATCCATTCGCTGTAGTCCGCTGCTACAGAGAGGAAACGTGTCTCCTCCCGGGTGCGGGCTGCGACCGTCATCGATAGCCGGTCGGCCACGTCCTTGGGGCTCAGCTCGCCTTTCGCGAGACCGAACGCGAGGCTCACGAGGAGGCGTCGGCCGGCTGTCTCTTCGTCGGGAAGGGATATACCGAGTTCGTGCAGGGCTTGGACGTACAGTTCACGGATCTCGGCCTCATCGCACCTGCGCGGCAGGCCGGCCAGTTCGCGCAGGGCAGGGGAATCAAGCCCATCGACGAGCGCATGCGCAGCGAGCATCGTGAAGTTTCCCCGTGATCTCGGACACGTGATCGTTACGCCGCAAGGGCGTGCTGGTGTCGCTGCCTGGTCTCGGCCGGGGTGAGGTAGCCGAAGATTTTGTGCTTGCGCAGACGGCGGCGGTTGTAGAAGGTCTCGATGAAGGTGAAGACCTCGGCGCGGGCGGTCGCCCGGTCGGGCCAGGTCCGGGTGCCGATCTCCTCCTTCAGGAGGGCCCAGAAGCTCTCCGCGGCGGCATTGTCGAAACATGACCCAGTCCGCCCGCAACTCTGCCGGAGTCCCAACTCCTCTATCCGGTAACGGAATTGGGACGAGGTATACTCGCTGCCGCGATCGCTGTGGATCACACATCCCGGCTCCAGGTTCCCGGCCATGTGCCATGTCCAGGGCGTCGACGACGAGGTCGGCTCGGTGGTGATCGGCCATGGCATAGCCGACGACCTCGCGGGTGGCCAGGTCCAGCCAGCAGGCGAGGTAGAGCCAGCCCTCGGCGGTGGGCAGGTAGGTGATGTCGCCGACCAGCTTGATCCCGGGACGCTCGGCGTGGAAGTCACGGCCGATCAGGTCCGGGGCCGGCTTCGCCTTCGCATCCGGCCGGGTCAGCGAGCGGCGCTTGCGCCGTGTGACGCCGCGTATGTCGCGCTCGCGCATCACGCGGGCGACACGCTTGCGGTTCACCCGCTGCCCCAGGCGTCGCAGTTCAGCGTGAATGCGCGGGACACCGTAGGTATGGCGGGAGGCGATGTGCAGCACCGTGATCTCATGCCCGAGCGCGTCGTTCGCGGCCTCCCGGGCGCGGCGGGCCGCCTCGCCATCACACCACGCGTAGTACGACGAGCGGGCGACCTTCAGCACCCGGCACAGCAGAACGACCGGGTAGTTCGCCTTCTCCGTGTGGATGAACCGGTACAGCTCGCTCACCGGTCGTTCTCCTTCACGAAGAAGGCGGTCGCTTTTTCAGGATCTCGATCGTCTGCTGTTGTTCGCGGACCTCCTTGCGCAGCCGCTTGAGTTCCTCGCGCTCGGCGCTGGTCAGCTCACCGGGCTCGCCCTCGCCCCGGTCCGCCTTGGCCCGGCGGTACCAGCCACGCAGGGACTCCGAGCTGATGCCGAGTTCCCGGGCCACCGCAGTGACCGTCTTGCCCGAGGAGTCGACGAGCGCGATCGCGTCCCGCTTGAACTCCTCGGTGTACCGCTTCGTGTACTTGCTTCCCACCTGGTGCTACTTCCTCTGGAACCTCAGGTCCCAGTCTCCAGGTGTCCACGATCAAGGGGAAGCTTCACCGCTGGCTGCGTTCTCACATGGCTGAACAACAGCGGCACTCTCGACCGGGAGCGCGGCCGCGTCTTGCAAGCCTGCATCGAGGACCTGGATCGAGTCCTCCCTGAGATCACCGAGCCGGCAGGAATCCATGTCCTCCAATGCCGTGGAGCCGACCGCCCCAGCCACGACGTACCCCTTCTGTGACGGCAAGCGGCTGATTGCTGTGCCCGGCCGGCACGGGCGCCGGCCGGGCCGAGATTCGCTCCGCATGCCCCCGGGGGAGACGCGGAAGGCGCTCCGGAAGCTGGGCAACGCCCTGGGCGGCAGCAAGCAGAAGGAGGGGAAGAAGAAGGCGAAGCGCAAGCAGGAAGAGAGGCCGGACGAGGACGGCCAGCAAGAGTCATAGAGGTTGCTGTACTCCGCTGCTGTACAGACGCCCAGAGGCCCATCCGCGATCACGCGAATGGGCCTCTGACCTGGGTCAAGGTGGCGGGATTGGAACTCACGACCTCTTCGTCCCGAATGAGGTCCGATCATGTTGCCTACCTGCTGCGGCTGGTATTTGCGCACGTCAGAGCGTTGGTGGTGGTTGGTCTCGGGTGGTGCTGTGGGGGCTTTGGGAGAAGATCTTCTCCCAGCTTTCTCCCAAGCCACGGCGGCCCTGCTGCTCCTACGGTGACTCAGACTGCGTTGCTCGAGCAGGTTTGCGCACGCTCCGGATGGTCAGGTTGGCGGCACACGCACGCGGCTCGTTGAGCTGACCGCGAGCGGGCAGCCCAGCGCCATTTCGAGGTTTCGCACGTCACCCCGGCGGGCCGAAGGACGCTCGGGATCTTGCCCGTGGCGTAGACGATGGCCGACTCGGTGCAAACGTTGCAAGGCTGCCTTCCAGTACGAAGCGGACGTCGTCCTTGAGCTTCGCGCGGACGTGGTTCGCGGTAGGGCTGGCCTAGCCGGGAACTGGCCGCCGAGGTACGCGATCGGGATCCGGACCACCTGGCGGACAAGGCCGGGCCAGCCCCGTGTCATGCGGTGACGGTCGGTTCCGCGCGCCTGCTCGGGTTCTGTCAGTAGGAAAAGCAAGCCGAGGGGCAGGTAGCCCATGACCAGGAGGTACAGATATGCCCGGCGGAGGCTTGACTGAGCCTCCACCGGGCGGTAGATCCCTACGACGAGATCCTCATGGCGTCGTGGCCTTCACCGGTTCGGCGGACGTGACCTTCACCGGGTCGGTGTCGGGTGCGCTGTGTCGCTCGGCCCAGGTCTCCAGGGCCGTACGGCAGGCGTGGTCGAGGTGGTAAAGCCCGGACAGGTCCACCTCGATCGGCCGGTCCTGCGGAAGGGCCTCCAGGCCGTCGAGTATCTTCGGCAGCCGCAGGAACGTCGCGTTGCCCGACAGGTACACCTGGATCGGCCCCGCGCCCTTGTCTATGACCTCGGTCTTCAAGTGCGATGCCTCCCAGGCGGTCTTGACCACCGCCAGCGCCAGGCCGATGAGCACGCCCTCGAACATGTTCACCGCGACGATCGACACGGCGGTGACGATAAGGATCAGCGCCTCACCCTTGTGCCCCCGCCACAGCTCCGCGACCTGGCGGAACGGGATGAGTTTCCAGCCCGCGTGCACCAGGATACCGGCCAGGGCAGGCAGCGGGATCAGCGCCAGGACGGAGGGCAGCGCGGCGGCGAACAGCAGCAGCCACACGCCGTGCAGCACACGCGACGCCTTGGTCTTCGCGCCCGCCTGGACGTTGGCAGAGCTGCGCACGATCACCGCGGTCATCGGCAGTGCACCGAGCAGACCACATACCGTGTTGCCCGCGCCTTGGGCGATCATCTCCTTGTTGTACTCGGTGCGCGGGCCGTCGTGCAGCCGGTCCACGGCCGCCGCGCTGAACAGCGACTCGGCGGATGCGATCAGCGCGAACGCGATGATGGTGCCCCAGATGGCCGGGCTGGCCAGCTCACCGAAAGTTTCGGTGCCGGGCGGCTGGATGACGCCGAGCAGGCCCTCCACCTCGACGGTGGCGACCGGCAGGCTGAAGGCGAGCGAGGCGAGCGTGGCCAGCAGCACCGCCGCGAGGGCGCCGGGCACAGCCTGTACGGCCTTCGGCAGCTTCTTCCACAGCACGATGACGGCGACGGTGCCCACGCCGATCGCGAGCGAGGTCAGGGCCTCGGTGCTGCCGAGGGCGTCGGCGAACGCCCCGGGCAGGCCCACGATCTTGCCGATGCCGGTCTCCGGGGCCTTCAGACCTGCCGCCGCGTAGATCTGGCCGGCGATGATCACCAGGCCGATGCCGCAGAGCATGCCTTCGACGACGGCGACGGATATCGCCCTGAACCAGCGGCCGATCTTGAGGAAGCCCATGGCGAGCTGGAGCAGCCCGGCGATCAGCACGATGACGCCCAGCGCGGCCACTCCGAACTCGCTGACGGCCTCGAAGACCAGCACGGTCAGGCCGGCGGCCGGGCCGGACACCTGAAGGCTGCTGCCGCGCATGAGCCCGGTAACGATGCCGCCCACGATGCCGGTGACCAGGCCGAGTTCGGCCGGGACACCGGAGGCGACCGCCACGCCGACGCACAACGGCACGGCGACCAGGAAGACGACGATGGACGCGGCGAAATCCTGCCGCAGGTAAGGGAACCTCGACATCACAGTCATGGTGTCCCTCACAGCGCCTCGAACGTGTCGGTCTCCGCGCGGTGTTCGCGCACGGCTCCGGTGTGCACCTCGTAGTACCAGCCGCGCAGGCTGAGTTGGCCCGCCTGCAGGCGCTTCTCGACGCAGGGGTAGGAGCGCAGTCGCAGCAGCTGTGTCAGGACGTGGTGCTGCACGGCCTCGGCGACCGTCGGGTCGGCGGGGTCGGAGCACTTGGGCTCGTCGGCGGCGTGCGCGAGCCAGTCCCGCACGGCGGGGACGGCGTTCAGGTCGTCGCCGCGCACCACGGCGCCCACGGCGCCGCAGTGCGAGTGGCCGCAGACCACGATGTGCTGGACTCCGAGAACCTCCACGGCGTACTCGATGGTGGCCGCCTCGCTGGTGGGGTGCTCCAAGGCGTACGGGGGGACGATGTTGCCCGCGGTGCGCAGCTCGAAGAGCTGGCCGGGGCGGGCGCCGGTGATCAGGGCCGGGACGACCCGGGAGTCGGCGCAGGTGATGAACAAGACCTCGGGCGACTGGCCTTTGGCGAGGCCGGCGAACTCCTCAGGGCGCTGTCCGAACATACGGGCGTTGTCGATGAGGGGTTGCATGATGTGGTGACTCCTCCTGGCGCGCCGTAGAGGCGCGTCGGGGTTTACAGGACAGGTGTGTGTGGGGGGCTGCTCTGCTGCTCAGCAGCGGAACACCTGAAGTGCCGCCGGACAGTGGGCTGTCGAGGATCTCGACGTGCGGTGGTGCGCGGTACGGGGTGTCCCCGGCTCGTCCGCCTTCGAGGCCCCCTGCCTCAGGTGCGGACGGTCGGGTACCTCGGGTGCGCAGTCGGCGGCAGTGCGGTGCCGGTCGCGGGTGCCCAGGGGACCGGTCAAATCCCCGTGGCGGCCGGCATCCCGGCAGGTGGCGATCTCGTCCCGCAGCGCCTTCCCGGAGGGCTTGATTCCGGGCTGGCCCTTGGCCACGGCATGACGGGCCGTGTGCGCGGATGCGAAGGATGCGGTGGACGCGAAGCCCTGGAGGCCGAGCAGAACGGCGGCGAGGACCGACACCACGGTCCGAGCCGTCGTACCTCGGAACATGAGCCTCCCTCCAGTCAGTTCACGTCTCTAGCGCATGCCAACGCTTGGTCAATGATCGGCCAAGAAACACAATAACCCTGCAAAATCCTTTGCAGGGTTAACTCAAGGTTTCGACCTGAAGAGAGCCTGAAAAACGTGTCGCGGGTGGCGTGAACTGGCCCTGATGTAGTGAAGTTGGTCGGTCAGGCCGTCGCGCATAACGCGCGCTGCCCCGTCGCGCCGGTCAGGGCAGGTGTGACTTGAGTGGTCAGGGGAGGGGGTGCCGCGGCCGTAGAAGCAGCAATTTCCGCCACGGAGACTTCCAGGAGCGTCGGTGATGTTCCTCGCCAGCCGCCTGTTCAAGTCCGCCGGTCCGCCCGTCGTTTTTCAGCTCGGGGCGGAGTGATCTCCTCGTGCGGCCCATGCGCTGTCGTGGCCGACCGTGAAGGAGGTCCTGTCCGAGATGGTTGTGCTGCGGCGGGCGCGCGCAGTGGCGTTGAGGCAGGCGAGCCGGTCGGGGTGGACCGGATCGTCGTGTTCCGTGGCGGCTTGTCTGGAGGACGGGTTCGGGCTGTTGCCCGACCGTGACGGCCCCCGGCCCGGCACGCCCCGACTCACCGCTGCCGATCCCGGTGCCGTAGGCCCGTGTGGAGGAGTACCGCCACATCCTCGAAGGTTGGGCTCGGCTGCACGCCTGGCCCGCCTCGCTGACGAGCGGCGCAAGGCGGGCCAGGCACGGCCGACGGGGTTCGGCCCGGTGCGCGCCTCACTCTGGCACGGGCGCCCTGCGCGTCGAGGTATCTGCGGCGACGTCTGTCACCTGGTCGGGCCTCGTCAGGTGGTCAGGTCAGCTGCCAGTCGTACAAGCTGTGGTCGTCGCCGATGTCGGCGGTCAACCGCACGTTCGGCAGGTCGCTGACAGAGACCCCGACCGAGGCAGCGATGACCGACGCTGGATGGCGCTCCAGCTCGCCGCGCTCGGCTGGCGGGACGTCGGCGACAATCTCGCCTGATCACCAAACAGCAGCGGGATGCGGACGGTGATGCGCTTGGTGGTCATGGGTGCCATTCTTCGATCGGCTCCATCTCGGAAGGCCGCCGGACGTGTCGGGTGGGCCAGTGACCGATCCCCCGGATCGCACGTTCCGTTGTGGCAGCCTGCTGAAGTCGGGCATGCCCTGCTCCTAGCTCACTGGCCTCGTCCCTCACAACGCCGACGACGTCGCCGTGCCGGCTTTCCGGCTTCCCCGGTCCCATCGGTGACCGCTGTCGCCGGCTGTACTCGCTTCTGCCCGCAGCTGCGCCTGCTCACGAGCTGCGACGAGGCCGGAAAGCCCGCACTCTGGAGGAGGAAGGCTGGGTCGTCCGGCGCGCGCAGCGAGGGAGAACGCATGACGAAGAAGCGCAGCGGGAGCAAGGGGCTGCAGAAGGGCGACAAGGTCACCTGGAGCAGCCACGGCAGTGAGGCCGAAGGCAAGGTGGAGAAAAAGATCACTGAGCGGACAAAAGCCGCAGAGCGGACGGTGGACGCCTCGTCCGAGGATCCGCAGTACCAGGTCCGCAGTGAGAAGTCCGGCAAGTCCGCGGTGCACAAGCCGTCAGCGCTGAAGAAGAAGTGAGGTCGCGTGGACGACAGTGAGCGGAAAGAGACCTGGGACGAGTTCCACGAGCTGGTGAACATGAAGCCGGCCGAACTGGAGAAGTGGCTGGAATCCGAGCAGTCGCAGAGTGCCGGACAGCACAAGGACGGCGGCGAGTCCACGGGCCACGCCTCCGGCCGCCGGATCGTGGACCTTCTGCGCGCGAAGAAGGGCGACCTCTCGGACGACGACTACCAGCACATGCGGAAGGTCACCGGCTACGTCCGGCGGCACCTGGCCCAGCGGCCCTCGGGCGATGTACGGGACACCCGATGGAGGCATTCGCTCATGAACTGGGGCCATGACCCGCTGGCATGAACACGCGGCGGAATCCTGTGAGGTCCGGCCTGAGGGGGCGTTTTGAGTGGGCAGATTGCCGTTTATTTCCTAGTACGTTCCTCGCCAGGTGGGTGTCGTCTCGTCCGTTATGCGCTTGGTGAGGTTGTCGATCGAGGCGATGTGGATCATGGTTTCGAGGCTGGCGGTGAGGGTCTCGTGGTCGCGGGCGAGGCGGCGGTTTCCGGCCGACGATCTTCTTCGCGGCTTCCTTTCCCTGGCTGGTCACGGGCATGTTGGTGGAGGGCTTGACCTGCATAAACGCCCTCTGGGATTCGGGATCGCACCGCGACCCTCCTGGAACCCGCAGTTGGACGTGCGTGACTCCGACGCCGGGTGTGTCCCGGTGGCTGGTTGTCGCACCAGGGATGGCGGCGGCTGCGACGACAGGTGCGCAGGGCGCCTGCAAGAAGTGGGAGAACACCGTGCTGCCTTCTTCCACCAGGGCTCTCCACGAGCAGGAGGCCCGGCGCAACACCTTGACATTGCAGTGCGGATCAGATGGGGAGTTCGGCACGGACGACCACCAGCTCTTCCTTGTCATCGGTAGGGGAGAGCAGGCCGCGCGCCCGCAGCCAGTCTGTGCGGGCGTGCAACACGGGGCCGAACGCGATGTGTTGGCGGTGGGTGACGTCGGCCTTGAGGCCGGCTCCGCGCAGGTGCTCTACCGTCCGGTCGGAATCGCACAGCGCGGAGTGCACCATGAGCAGAACGCCGCCCCGACGCAAGCGGGAGGGAGCTTCCCGGCAGATCCGGTCCAGCAGGAACCGTCCGTCCAGGCCCGCGTCCCAGGCCCGGGCGGTGCCACGTGGCGGCCGTCTGGCGGACGGCACCGGTGCGTACGGCGGGTTGGTGAGGATGAGGTCGAACGACTGGTCCCGGACGGGAGTGAAGAGGTCTCCGCGTCTGATGCGGACCGGCACCAGCCAGGCGTTCAGCCAGGCCGTGCACGCCGCGCGCCAGGACACGTCCACCGCGGTTACCCGGGCGTCGCGGCGGGCGGCCGCGACGGCCAGTGCACCGGTTCCCGTGCCGAGGTCGAGGACGTCGGCGCCTGGCCGGAGCGGTTCTTCGGACAGGGCGCAGGCGAGCAGAGCGGTGTCCTCCTGCGGGGTGTACACGCCCGGGAGGACCAGCGGGAGGGCCGATGGCGGCATCAGGGCACTCACCCCGGGCGGGTACCCCGACATGCAGGCAATACAGCACATTTCGGATGATCGACGGGTGCGCGGGAACGCGGAAGCGGGGTGCGAGGCGAGGCTGGCACAGGGGGGCCTGCTGCGCGCAGTTGTGGGCGTCGCCTCGGGGTTGGACGCCATGCTGGTCCTGCTCCGGGGCGGCGCGTGCCGGACGGGTGGCGGCGGAGCTCGCTGCCTGGCCCGCGGTCGACCGGCCGCCGCGGGTAAAACTTCGTGGCGTGCGGTCCACCGATCCGTGCGGCGAAGGCGGGGCGCGGGAAAGCCGGCCTGTTCCCCGGCGGCACGGTGTCGAGCGACCCGCTGTGTCCGCATTCGTCCGGGTATGGCGGACACTGGCGAGAGAGGGAGGTGCGACGGTGGTGCTGGTAGTCCGCGAACGGCTGGGCCAGGCCCTGTTCCGCCGTGTCGCCGGCCCCGACGGACCGGAGGTGCGCGCCCGCATCCACCACATGCCCGGTCCGCGCTGGTTCGGACCGGACCGCCCGATCCGCACGGTGCACGCTGACGCCTCGATGTTCATCGGAGGGCTGAGCGCGCTTCTGCTGCAGTCCTTGCATCCACTCGCGATGGCGGCGGTGGCCGGGCACTCCGGTTACCGAGGCGATCCGTGGGGCCGGCTCCAGAGGACCAGCACCTTCCTGGCCGTGACGACCTACGGCACCGCCGCGGACGCCCAGCGGGCCGTCGACCACGTGCGCAGCATCCACGAACGGATAAGTGGAACGACGGCCGAGGGCCTGCCGTACCATGCGGGCGATCCGCACCTGCTCGGCTGGGTGCACGCCGCCGAAGCCCACTGCTTCCTGCGTGCCCACGAACGCTACGGAGCCCGCCCGCTGGACGCCGCCGACTATGACGCCTACGTCGCCGACACCGCGCGAGTCGCCGAGGCGCTGGGAGCGATCGATCCACCACGCGACCGCCGCGAACTGTCCGAGAGGCTGACCGCCTACCGCCCGGAACTGCGGGCCACACCTGAGGCCCGCTCCGCCGCCCGCTTCCTGTTGTTCCAACCTCCCCTGCCTCTCGTGGTACGGCCCTTCTACGGCGTCCTGGCCGCGAACGCCGTCGCGCTGCTCCCGCCCTGGGCTCGCGGCATGCTGTGGCTGCCCCGGGTGCCGGTCGTCGAGGACCTCGCCGTACGCCCCACCGGCCAGGTCCTGACCCGGACCATCCGCTGGGCCATGAACCCACCGCGCCAGTCTCGTCCGACGTGAGCCCCCCAAGGTCCCTGGCGCCGATGCGCCTGAAGGCGGCTTCGAGCCGACACAGCGTTGCCCGACACGAGGTGCGCCAGTCGCGGGCAGTCGGCCATCAGGCGGTGTCAGAGGGACGCGGACGGCCCAGGGCGAGCAGGGTGGTGTCGTCGAGCCCGTCGCCGAAACCGGCGAGCAGGCCGATGCAGGCATCGATCACGAGCGTGGGCGCGCGGGGGCGAGGTCGGTGGCGAACGACTGCAACGCATCGTAGCCATACAGGTCGTCGTTCTCTCCCGTGCGCGCCTCGGTGAGGCCGTCGGTGTAGAGCAGCAGGGTGTCGCCGGGATGGAGGGCGCTGCGGGCGGCGGTGCAGGACGCTTTCGGGAAGGCACCGATCAGCAGCCCACCAGGCGTCGGCAGGTACTCGGCCCGGCCGTCCGCCCGCAGGATCAGCGCCGAAGGGTGGCCGCCGGAGGCCAGGCGCACGGTGACGGTCTCGCCTGCGGAGTCCGGGATGCCGAAGGCGGCGGTGCAATAGCGCGGGTCGCTGGTGTACCTCTCGAGCAGCGCGGCGTTGAGGGTGGCCAGGACGGCTTGCGGATCGGAATCGTGCAGAGCCGCCGTGCGCAGGGTGTAGCGCGCGAGCGAGGTCAGGGCTGCGGCCTGCGGGCCCTTTCCGCAGACGTCGCCGAGGAAGAAGGCGCAGCACTCCCCCTGCCAGGCCCTGAGGTCGGAGCGGCCGGACCCGACGTAGCCGAACAGCACGACGCGGAAGTGCTCCGCCAAGACGGGCGCCAGGAGACGCCACAGGTCCTGATCGCAGCCGAAGCCGTGTGCGAGGACGACAGTCGGACCGTCGTCCGTCCTGACGACGCGGACGCTGTTCCTCTGGCGCGCAGCCATCCCACGTCGGCGATCGGACTTGCCCATCCGCCATCGACCTGTCCCCGACCGTCTGGTAACGGCCTCGGACAACAAGGCGCTGACGGTGCGAACGCCACCTGGGCCACCGGAGATCGTTGCCGCCACGTGGCGGGTGGGGCGACCACAGCATGAGGGCTTCGTGAAGTCGACGCCGGTAGGCCGCCGAGAAGCTGGCCGGACCGTTCGTACCTTGATACCGCGGGGCAGGCACGTTGATGGGAACCGTGTTTGTCTTGGTGGACGTACTCAACTTCATCCCCGGCAGCACCACCGACTTCGGCCGCTCTGACACACGTCTTCCACGAATCCAGGGATCGGGCGCCGAGAGTTCTTATGACACCTGACGTCACGGCCGTACCCGGCCGAACACGGATGGCTCCGGCCCGGCCGGATCCATACCTAAGCCTGATGGGGTAACAGATGCAGACCTTCCTGCCCTATCCGGACTTCAGGGCATCGGCACTGGTTTTGGACCGTCGTCGACTCGGCAAGCAGCGGGTCGAGGCGTTGCAGGTCCTCCGCGGGCTCATCGTGCCGGGTTACGGGTGGCGCCGGCACCCAGCGGTGCGGATGTGGGCCGGCTACGAGGAAGCACTGGTCCGGTATGGCCTGGAGGTGTGCAAGGTGTGGCGTGCAGCGGGGCATCAGGACACCTGTGCGGCTTCGCTGGTCAGCGGCCTTGCCGCATTCCGGCCGGGTGCACCGATACGTACCCAGCCGCAGCTGGCAAGCGCCGGAGAGCTGCCTTGCTGGCTCGGTGATGACGCCTTCCACCGCAGCCACCGCTCGGCGCTGGTGCGCAAGGACCCGGCCACTTACGGCCCGATGTTCCCCGGCGTGCCGGACGATCTGCCGTATGTCTGGCCGGCGTCGGACCGGACAGGCGACGCAGCCGACGCATGAGTGCGCTCGGCCAAGGACCCGTATGGCGCTTCGTCGGCCCTTTCCCGAATGGCCGGCCGCACCCGATCGTCGGGGCGGTGGACAGGCAGGCGACAGACGGGACCGGCGCCGTGGCGTGAGTTCGGTCGACGGCGCCGAGGGCCGGCCTTTAGGGGCCTAGGGGGGGACGTGGAGTTCTGCAACCGTCGACGTCCGCCGGATGCCGGAGTAGGTCGTGTGAGTGGGCAGGCAATGTGGCACTGATGCTTCATGCGCATCGTCACCGGGGCGACCGGGAGCGTCATGTCCACCGTTGTACGGCGTCTGCGTGCCGAGAACACGCACGACCGGGCCGGCCGGACTCCGCGGCCGAACGTCCCGGTGGCGGCCCGATGATGCCCGTGGCGTCCAGCACGGGCCCGGCGCGGCCAGGACCGTCGCCCGTGCTCGCACTGTTCGCCGCCGCCCAAGGCGGGCCGGCTCTGGCGGTCATCGCTGTCGGGGGGGCTGCTGGCGCTCCGCGGCGACTTGGGTCCGCTCCATGCCTTCGCCGTCACCGCGGCGCTGTTCACCGGACAGCTCACGATCGGCTGGGGCAACGACCTGCTCGACCGTCGTCGCGACCTCGCCGTCGGCCGCACCGACAAGCCGCTGGTCACCGGCACTCTCCCGGTCGGGCTGGTGGTGCGAGCCCTGGCCTGGGCCGCACTCGCCTGCCTGGTTCTGTCCGTGCTGGCCGGCTGGCGCAGTGCCCTCGGCCTCTTCCTCATCACCGGCGCGAGGCACCTCTACAACCTGGGGCTCAAGTCGACCCGGTGGTCGTGGGCGCCGTACGCCTGCGCCTCCGGGACGCTGCCCTCGGTCGTCGCCCTCGCCGAGCCCACCCCGCACTGGGCGCCGTTCTGGATGACCGGTGCGGGCGCCACGCTCGGTGTCGGAGCGCACCTGCTCAACACGCTGCCCGACCTCGCGGACGACGAACGCACCGGTGTTCGTGGCCTCCCGCACCGGATCGGTGAGCGCCTCTCACGTGTTCTGGCCGCCCTGCTGCTGTCCGTGGCCTCGCTGCTCGTTGTGTTTCGGCCCCGCAGGTGTGCCCCCGGCGTGGGCGTGGGCAGTCCTTGCGCTCGTGGTCGGCCTCGCGGCGTTCACGATGGTCGCTCAAGGCCGGTTCCCCTTCCGGGCCGCGGTGTTCATCGCCCTGCTCGACGTCGTGCTGCTCTTGGCGGTCGGCTGATGGTGCCGACGCCCACCCACTGGGACCTCGCCGTGATCGGCGCCGGACCGGCCGGCGCCGCCACGGCCCTCGGCGCGCTGCGGGCCGAGCCGGGCCTGCGCGTCGCCCTTTTGGACCGGGCGGACTTCCCCCGGGACAAAGCATGCGGCGACGGGGTGGCTCCGCACGTCCTCGATCTGCTGAGCGAGGTGGGCGTGACAGGTCTCGTCGACGACCGGGCGCCGGTCGACCGGCTCCGTCTCGGCCGCGGTGGCCTGGTAGCCGAGCGGTGGATGGCCCGCCCGGCCTGGGTGGTACCGCGCCGCGTCCTCGACACCCGCTTGGTCGACGCGGCGGTCGCCGCAGGCGCCCGGCTTCTCCGGCACAGGGTCCGTGACGTGCGGCATCACGGTGATGCGGTGGTCCTGGACGGCGAGATCTCCGCCGCGGTCGTCGTCGGCGCCGACGGCGCCCACTCGGTCGTCCGGCGCGCGCTCGGACTTGACAGCGGACCGGTGGCCCTGGCGGTGCGCGGCTACGCCCCGATCCCGGCCGAGCGGCGTGGCGCGCTGGTCATCGCGTTCGCCGACCGTCACCAGCTGGCATACGCATGGTCCTTCGACCTCGATGACGGCCGCGCGAACGTCGGGTACGGCGAAATCCTTGATGAGAACCGTCCCGCACCGAGCCGGATCCAGCTGCTCGAGCGCATCGAGGCTCTCCTGCCCGGCGCGACCGAGGGCGGGGCGCACTGGGTCGGCCACCACCTGCCGCTTTCGACGGCACGCTGGCGCCCGCCCACCGGCCGCCTGCTGCTCGCGGGCGACGCCGCCGGCCTGGTGAACCCACTGACCGGCGAGGGCATCTACTACGCCGTCGCCTCCGGCATCGAGCCCGGTCGCGCGGCAGCCGCGGCCCGGCGCGTCGGACGGCCCGAGACGGCGGGGGATCGGTACGCCCGCGCCACCCGCCGCATCCTGCTGACCCACCTGCGGCACACCGCAGTCGCAGCCCGGCTCGCGCGCAGCACACGCGTCCTGGAGGCCGGGCTGCGCGCGTCGGCCGCCGACCAGCGCGTCTTCGACGACCTGGTGGAGCTCGGCCTGGCCCGAGGCGGGCTCACCCCGACCATGGCGCTCGGCCTGGGCCGGGCGCTGGTCGCGCCGTTCCGCCCCACCGGCCGACTCCCGGAGCCACCATGACCATGCGTGTCCTCAGCGTCCGCGGCGCCCTGCCCGAGCACCGCCACCGGCAGGAAGAGATCACCCGGTCCTTCACCACCACGCTGACCGAGGGCAGGGTCAACAGCGGCGTCGTCGAGCGCTTCCACCGCAATGTGCGTGTCGCGACGCGGCACACCGTGCTGCCGCTGGCGGAGTACGCCCGGCTCGAGGACTTCGGTCAGTCGAACGACGTGTTCATCCGGGCGGGCGTGGAGCTCGGCGGTCGCGCGGTCGTCGACGCGCTCAAGGCTGTCGGGCTCACCCCGGCCGACGTCGACTACATCGTGTCCTGCACGGTGACCGGCCTGGCCGTCCCCTCGATCGAGGCCCGCGTCGCCGCGGAGATCGGACTGCGCCCCGATGTGGTGCGGCTGCCCCTCGTCGGCCTCGGCTGTGTCGCCGGAGCGGCCGGCATCGCCCGCCTGCACGACCTGCTGCGCGGTCGACCGGACGGTGTCGCGGTGCTGATGTCGGTGGAGCTGTGTTCGCTCACGCTCCAGCGCGATGACACCTCGGTCGCCAACCTCGTGGCCAGCGGTCTCTTCGGGGACGGTGCCGCGGCGGTGGTGGCCGTCGGATGCGAGCACCCCCTCGCGCAGTCCGACGAGCCCACCCGTCCCGAGGTGCTCGCCTCCCGCAGCCGTCTCTACCCCGACTCGGAACGCATGATGGGCTGGGACGTCGGCGCCCGCGGCTTCCTCGCCGAACACGGACTGACCGGCGACGACATCGGCTGGTACGTCGCCCACCCTGGCGGCCCGAAAGTCCTGGAGGCGCTGCAGGACGCCCTCGGGGTCGAGCGGCACGCCCTGAGCGTCACCTGGGACTCGCTGCGCCGCATCGGCAACCTGTCCTCCTCGTCGGTGCTGCACGTCCTGGCGGACACGCTCGCCAACCGTCCGCCGACGCCCGGCTCCTACGGGGTCCTGCTCGCCATGGGCCCGGGCTTTTGCTCCGAACTCGTGCTTCTGCGCGCTCCGCGAGGTGGGCGGTGACCAGCGAGGTCCTGTTCACCGCCCTGGTTGTGACCATCGGCCTGGAGCGGGTCGCCGAGTTGGCCCTCTCCCGGCGCAACGCCGCTTGGAGCCTGAAGCGTGGCGGCGTGGAGTACGGGCGGGGCCACTACCCCCTCATGGTGATGCTGCACACGGGACTGCTCGTGGGCGCGCTCACAGAGGTGTGGATGCGACGGCCGGACGTCGTAGCGGTCCTCGCGTGGGCCATGCTCACCCTGGTCGCGGCCTCGCAGGGGTTGCGCTGGTGGTGCATCGCCACCTTGGGTCGGCGGTGGAACACCCGCGTGATCGTCGTGCCCGGCGCCCCACGCGTCATCAGCGGCCCCTACCAATGCATTTCCCACCCGAACTACGTCGCTGTCGTCATCGAGGGGCTCGCGCTCCCGCTGGTGCACGCTGCCTGGGGCACAGCACTGGTCTTCACCGCACTGAACGGGTTTCTGCTCGCCACCCGCATCCGCACCGAGGACGCCGCCTTGACGCGGCTGGCCTGAGGAGGCGCGCGTGGACCTGCTCGTCGTCGGCGGAGGACCCGCAGGCATGGCCACGGCCTTGCACGCGGCCAGGGCGGGGCTCGACGTCACCGTCTGGGAACAGCGCGCAGGCACGGTCGACAAGGCATGCGGCGAGGGCCTGATGCCGAGCGCCGTCGCCGCCCTGGCGGCGCTCGGCGTGCACCCGCCGGGGCACGCCCTGAGAGGCATCCGCTACGTCGCCGGGCCGCGCCGGGTCGACGCCGATTTCCGCGCGGGGCCGGGGCGCGGGGTACGCCGAACGACGCTGCACGCGGCGCTGCGTGAGGCGGTGCTCGCCTCGGGAGTGCGGATCGAGCAGCGCACCGCGCGACGCATCGAGCAGAGGGAGGACAGCGTGGTGGCCGACGGCGTTCGCGCCCGTCACCTCGTCGCGGCCGACGGCCTGCACTCGCCGATCCGCCGTGCCCTGGGCCTCGATCGGCCGCGTCCGGGCCACCTCCGGCGGCACGGGCTGCGGCGCCATTACGCCCTCGCCGCCTGGAGCGACCACGTCGAGGTGCACTGGGCCCGCGACGCGGAGGCATACGTGACCCCCGTCTCCGACGATCTCGTGGGCGTCGTCCTGCTCACCGCTGCCCGCGGATCGTACGACGACCACCTTGCCGACTTTCCTGAGCTGAGAGAGCGGCTGGCCGGGGCCAGGCCGGCCGGATCCGTACGCGGGGCGGGCCCGCTCCGCCATGTCGCGAGCGCGCGTACCGCCGGCCGGGTGCTGCTCGTCGGCGATGCGGCCGGCTACGTCGACGCGCTGACCGACGAGGGCGTCGCGCTGGCGCTCGCGTAGGCGCCGGCAGCTGTGCGGGCAGTGACCAGCGGGGACCTCGGGGCCTACGAACGGGAGTGGCGACGGTCACCCGACGCTACCGCTGGTTGACCCACGCGCTGCTCTCCTCGACCAGGGTTCCCCTGGCTCGCGTAGCGCTGGTGCCCATGGCACAGAAGGTGCCGTGGCTCTTCTCCGCCACAGTCGACGTGCTGGCACGCCCGGCCGGGGAAGCCCGATCATGCGGGACGGCCCCGTCTGGTCCCGGACCGTACGGCTGCGACGACTGAACCCTCGCGCGCTGCTGGATGATCAGCAGACCCACCACGCAACCTGCTCCGATGCAGGAGAGCGGCAGCGTTCCGATCCTGCCTGTTCGGGGCGTTGGAGCGGTGACTCCCAACAGCGGGCGGAGGATCGTTCGTTCGGCGGAGCCATCCTGTGTTCCCAGTGATGTTCATCCAAAGGGCCGGGCTGACCGAAATCGAATCCGCATCACCTCCAGTTCGACCTCGACCGGTCACCATCACCGGTCACCATCAGGAGAAACCCCTGGTCGCTCAGGTTTTTCTCGGCGCGAGGCACGTGTCCGTCACCGCGTGTCCAGTGCTGGGCACGGGGCATGGTCACCGGGCTTTTCCTCGGAGTGCAAGCGGTGGCCCGCCAGGCCACCGGAGACCGGCTGGTAAGGCAACTGTGACGGCGGCCCACTGTACGGTTGCGTGCCATCGCTGCTGCACCTCTCCTCGAAGGACAGCATCAGGCTCGCTCCACGACCGTCGACCGCGCATGGGCAGCCCTGCCCGTCTGCTGCCGGGGGCTGACGACGAACATCGGCTTGCTCACCGTCCGGGCCTCTGAGGTGATTACGGGCCAGTCCGGCAGGGGGAACCGATCACCACGGTCTGGGGCGTGGGGCGGCGTGCGGGAATTGGCGCCGAAGGGCTCGTATGTGCGGCGCGCAGTGCTCGACAGCCTGCTGGGCTTGCGTCTGATGGCTTGGTTGCTGCGGCGTGCGTCGAAGATGTCAGGCTGCCGGACTCGCCGCGTTCGGGGAGACCGGTTTGATGTGGGCGAAGGCGCTGCGGGCGTTCCAGGTGGGGAACGTGCGTACGAGCCAGGAGGGGCCGTGGAGTTGGATGCGGCCGTCGCGGACGGCGTCGGTCCAGGTCTGCTGTCCGGCGTGCCATTTGACGAAGGCTTCGGCTTCCGCCGTGATGTAGAGGTCCTCGTCGAGGCCGGGGTACGTCTTGCAGATCTCGGTGTCTCCGTGGTCGATCAGCAGCCAGTACCGCTCGGGGCGCGGGCGGCCGGTGAAGTCGAAGCGGATGACGACGCGCCGGTCCGGGAGCCGGTCTCGGCGGAGCATGTTGCACATCGACCACAGCGCCACAAAGGGATCGAGGTGCTCGGGGGCGATCTCGAGCCAGGCAGCACCCCACTCGCCGAGCGACACGCAGACCTTGAACAGGTCGTGTCCCGCGGGCGTGAGCTCGTAGTGGCTTCCGCGCCCGTCGGGTTTGGGTGCCGCCTTGACGATGCCGAATCGTTCGAGCTGCTTGAGCCTCTGCGAGAGCAGGGTGCGGGAGAGCCCGGGGGCGCCCTGAAGGATCTCGCCGAAGCTTCCACAGCCCAGGTACAGGTTGCGGATGATCAACGGTGTCCAGCGCTCGGCGAAGATCTCGGCGCCGCGGGCGATCGGGCAGTACTGGCCGTAGCTCCGCACGCCATCAGTGTCGCACTGCTCCCCAAGGCCCTGAAGTCCAGATTCTTGACTTCACATGCGCGGCCTCCAGAGGTGCGATGAGATCGATACGCGAGGAGATTGGAGAAGGACCTCCCAGCAAGTCGGCCACCCGAGTGAGGAGGCGACCGCCATGAAGATCGACGGGTTCCGAGGCCGGCTGATCACCCGCGACGACGCCGACTACGACACCGCCCGAGCAGTGTGGAACGGTGCCGTGTACCGGCGCCCCCGGCTGATCGCCCGATGCGCAGGCACCGCAGACGTGGCCGCGGCCGTGCGTTTCGCCCGCGATCACGACCTGGAGATCGCCGTGCGGGGCGGCGGTCACAACGTGGCCGGCACCGCAGTGTGCGACGACGGGATCGTCATCGACCTCTCGGCGATGCGGGCAGTGTCGGTCGACCCGGCCGACCGCACGGCCTGGGTCCAGGGTGGTGCCCTGTGGGGCGATGTCGACCACGAGACGCAGGCCCACGGGCTGGCCACCACCGGGGGCATCGTGAGCCACACCGGCGTCGCCGGGCTGACCCTCGGCGGCGGCATCGGCTTCCTCATGCGCAAACACGGGCTCGCCGTCGACAACCTGCTGACCGCCGAGGTGGTCACCGCCGACGGCAGCATCCTCCATGCGTCCGCGGACGACCACCCTGATCTGTTCTGGGCGCTGCGAGGCGGCGGCGGCAACTTCGGCGTCGTCACCCTGTTCCGGTTCGCGCTGCACGGCGTCGGCCCGACGGTCCTGGCCGGTCCCGTCTTCTGGGCGGCCGACGACACGACCGACGTGCTGCGCTTCTACCGGGACTTCGCCGCCGACGCACCCGACGAACTCGGCACTGTGGTCAGGCTGGGGACCGTTCCCCCGCTGCCCGTCATCCCCGAGGAGCTGCACTGGCGGCCCGCCATCGCCGTCGTCTGCTGCTATGCCGGCCCGATCGCCGCCGGCGAGCGCGCGGTGGAGGCCCTGCGCCGGCTGGGGACGCCGCTGGTGGATCTGCTCGCACCCAAGCCGTACTGCGCCCACCAGAGCGCCACCGACGACACCACGCCCCACGGCTGGCACTACTACTGGAAGTCCACGGACCTCGCCGACCTGTCCGACGACACCATCTCCGTCATCGCCGATCACGCCTACCGCGCCGGCTCGCCCCGGTCGTACGCGGTGATGTTCCACATGGGCGGCGCGGTCGCCCGAGCCTCCCACACCGCCACCGCCTACGCCGGCCGTGACGTGGCCCACAACATCAACATCGACGCCGTGTGGCTGCCCGGTGAGTCGGGCGAGCACGCCGCAGCCGAGACCGCGTGGGCGCGGCGGTTCCTCCACGCCCTTCAGCCGCATCGCGCAGGCAGCGTCTACGTCAATTTCCTTGATTCCGACGACGGCACCAGCCGTGTTCGGGAAGCGTACGGCGAGCGCGTCTATTCGCGACTGGCCGAGATCAAGGCCAAGTACGACCCCGACAACGCCTTCCGCCACAACAAGAACATTCACCCTGGCTGAGGAGGGCCGGAGACGATCGAAGCCGGATCGTGGCCCCGCATGCTCGATGCGAGGGGTTGAGCCTGGAACAAAGATGGGAGGTACGGCCTGGGGAGCACGGTCATGACAGGCGGTGGCTGGTTCTGTGGGAGGTAGTGACGGTCAGTTCGCTCCGCTGTCGCGCAGTTGGGATGGTCGGGTCTCATCCATGCTGTCGCCGCGTACGGTGGCATTGTGCTGCCCCAGGTTCGCGGCAACCTCGGCGATGAGGTGGGCAGCACCGGCCGCGTGGTGGGCTTCTTCGGGTCTTCCTCGTACAGATGGTTCCGGCCTTCGGCCAAGCGTTCCACTGCGGCGTCGTCGAAATCTTCGAGGGGTTAAAAGTTGTTGCAGTCCTCGATGATTTGGAAGGTGCACTGGCCCATGCGGGCCGCTGCTGCAAACGTTCATCACTTTCCATGGGGCTGGATGTGCGATGGTGCCCGCTTGGGCAGGCACCACTAGGAAAACTTCGGCTCCGCAGCCCTTCTCAGCTGGCTTCCCTACGCTCCCGGAACTCATGCACGCTGGCGGTGAGGGTGCCGTCTTGCTGCTCGTAATGGGACAGGGCGAGACCGAGGCCGAAGAACGTGGGAGCCCACTCGCCCACGAAGATGCCCCACCGGTCGGCGCGGGCCAGCCCGGTGCCGGGTTCGGCTTTGAGACTTGTCACCCAGGCGGCGACTGTGAGGCCGATCGAGGTGAATGCGGCCATGTAGGCGTGCTCGCTTCGGACGCCCATCTCGTGCATTCTCTTGACGATCATGGTGTTCTCCGAGTCATGGACCGGTAATGAGGGGTGGTTTGCGGTCCTCGCGTTGCGAGTCGCACACCGGGGTGAGTCCGAGCCGATCGGCAGTGCTGCAGACGCACGCCGGCCGTCGTCGTCCTCCCGCCTATTGCAACAGCGCCATCGCTCCCCGAGCCGCGTCAGCGGTGGCCAGAACCTCCGCAGGCGCTGCCGCACCTGCGAGTGCCCGATTTTTAATGCAGCATCCGCGCTCCGGGGAATTGATGCCCTTTTTTGGTTGCGCGTCAATATTCCGTGGGCTCCATCAGGTGGACTTCAGTCGGCTGTGAAGACCCGAGCGTGGTCTGGTGTCGACCGGACCGGCGTGCACCGAAGTTCACGGTCGACCAGGTGGTGTTTTGCGTCGGGCGTGGTACTCGTCGGCGAGAGTTGCTTCCTTCTGCTGACTCACCGGTACGACGTAAGGACCGAAAGCCCATGACCACACATACACGCACAACCGTCCGAGGCCCCGTGCAGCAGGCCGCGATGCTGGTGGGTGCCATATTCCTCCTGGTGGGCATACTGGGCTTCATTCCCGGCATCACCACGAGTTACGGCTCGATGGAATTTGCATCGCACGAGTCAGGTGCCAAGCTGTTGGGGATCTTCCAGATTTCCGTCCTGCACAACCTCGTCCACCTGCTCTACGGCGTGGCCGGCCTGGCGATGGCCCGCACTGCTTCGGCTGCGTATTCCTATCTGCTGGTCGGCGGGGCCATCTACCTGGTGCTGTGGATCTATGGGTTGGCCGTCGGCCACGACACTGACGCCAACTTCGTGCCTCTCAACACTGCCGACGACTGGCTTCACTTCGTACTGGGCATCCTCGTGATCGGCCTTGCGCTTCTTCTCAGCCGACGCAGCCTCGGCCGCGGAGATCGGTAAGAGCGAGTTGGGCAGCGGCTTCTTCCTTCAGAAACAGAAGCCCTCGCCTCACGGAGGTGATGGCGTCGGGCTTTCCTTCCTCGGCCCTGGTCGTGGGCCCTTGCCGACCTGGCAAACAGCGGGTCGAGGCACTGCAGGTTCTTCGTGGGCTCGTCGTCGAGGCTTGCTGTGGCTCGCGGCCGTCAGGCTGGCTCCGTCGCCTGGCGCCGACTGGCGAGGACAACCAGGCCGCCGATGACCGCGAGGCCCATGAGGACGGCACCGAACACCGTGGCACCGCTGGTCAGGCCCACGGCATCGCTGAGGTAACCAGCGGACACGGGCAGTAGCCCCGCCGGGACGTACCCGCCCACGTTGAGCGCGGCGTTGGCCTCCGCGAGGCGCTGGGGCGGGACGCTGGAGTTGAGCAGAGACAGGCCGCCGAGTTGGCCCATGCCCTGGCCGGCGCCGGCGAGTAGCGCGGAGGCGATGAGGACCGGCACCGACGAGGTGTGCACGGCGACGATCAGCGTGATCATGCTCAGCGTGGTGCTGACCGCGCCGGCCGTGAGGATGGTGCGCCGGTCGAGGCGTTGCACGGCGAACTGCACGCCGGTAGCGGCGAGGAACATGACGAAGGCCATGGCGCCGGCGATGATCCGGCTGGTGGTGCCGAGCAGGCCTGACAGGAGCGAGGGGCCAAGCGAGAGCACGAAGGAGGTGGCCGTGATGCCCGGCGCGAACACGGTAATGCCGAGGGCGAGTTGGCGGCCGTTGCCGCGCGGCACGCCGGGCACTCGCACCCAGGCGCCCTTCGCGGGCGCCGCGGGACGGCGGAGGGGCATGCGCAGCACGGCAAGCACGGCGGTGACGAGCAGCACGGCCTCGACGACGAAGACGGTGACGGTCGGCCCGGGCAGTGACTCGGAGAGCACCCCGGCCAGGAGCGGGCCGAGACCGGCGCCGAAGACCATCGCGCAGGAGGCGAGTAGGGCGGCGATCCGCTTGCGCTCGGGACCAGCCAGGTCGGACACCGCGGCCATGCCGGCCGAGACGACGGCGCCGACGGCGATTCCGGTGAACAGCCGTGCCACGATCAGCGCGGCCACGGTGGTGGCGGTCGCGAAGATCAGGCAGGCGGCCAACGCGAGCACCAAAGCGGGCAGCAGCACGGGCTTGCGCCCGAGCCGGTCGGAGACCACTCCGGACACCAGGAGCGAGCCGATGAGCCCGAGGATGTGGAACGCGAACACCATGGTCAGGGTGCCCTTGGAGAAGCCGATGTCGCGCTGCCACAGCACGTACAACGGTGTTGCCGCGTTCGAGAGGACGAAGACGGCCGTGACCGGCCAGGCGGCCAGCCATACCCACCCCAGCGGAGGCGCGGATCCTCCGGCGGGCGCCGCGGTGTCACTTCGCTGCCTCCCGTCGACGGCCTGGACGGGCGGGTTCCGGGTCTCGGACATGACTGTTCCCTCCGGCTTCCTGCAGTACGACTTAAGTCGAACTTAGCATGCAGTACGATTGGAGTCGTACAAAGGAATCGAGTCGTGAGGAGCTGCCCATGTCTTCGACTGCGGCCGCACCCGCCATCAAGGTGCTCCCGGCCCCTCCCGGCCTACCCGAACCGCTGCCGGAGCCGACGGTCGAGGAGTTGCGACTGGAGACCGTTCTCGGGGCGCTCAGCGACCCCTTGCGGCTGACGATCGTCCGCAAACTCCTTCTGGAATCAGAGCAGTTCGACCACTCCTGCGGCTGGTTCGGCCTCGACCGGCCCAAGTCGTCGCTCACGCACCACTTCAAGGCGCTGCGAGAGGCGGGGGTCACGCGCCAGCGCCAGTACGGGCTCGAACGCCGCAGTCACGTACGCGTCGACGACCTCAACGCCTGCTTCCCCGGACTGCTCGACCTGGTCGCGGCCTGGGTCCCAGAGGCATGACGAGGCGCCGCTTGACGAACGAAGACAGGCGGGCGGGGGTCACAGCAAGCCCCGACACCGCGGTCGTGTCCCTTGACGTGGTGTAGGCGATCAATCGTCGGTCGTGTTGGTGGTGTTGGGGAGTGCGGGGGCGCTTTCGCCGGCTTCGGTGGGGTAGATCTGGTCCATGCTGCCTTCGGGTAGGTAGCGGCGGGGGAAGGCGATCCACTCGTCGTGCATCTCGAAGAGCACGGCGGTGACCAGTCGGAGGAGAGCGTCGTCGTTGGGGAAGACCTGGACGACATCGACGCGGCGTTTGATCTCGCGGTTGATCCGCTCCAGCGGGTTCGTGGACTGAATCTTCTTCCAGTGCCGTTCCGGGAAGGCCGCGAAGGCGGTGAGGTCGTCCTTGGCGTCCAGGAGCATCTGCTTGACCTGGGAAACTGTGCGCCCAGCATGTCGGCGACCGTGTCGAGCTGGTTGCGGACGGCGTCCTGGTCGGGCTGGGCGAAGATGGTGCGGATCGTCGCGGCGACCATTTCCGCGGCGTCCTTGGGGATCACGCCGAAGACATTGCGCAGGAAATGAACCCGGCAGCGCTGGTAGGCCGCGCCGATCATGACCTTGCGGATCGCCTTGACCAGGCCCGAGTGGTGATCGCCCAGTACGAGTCGGACACCGCCCAGACCGCGTTCGCGCAGGTGACGCAGGAACTGGGTCCAGAACACCTCGGTCTCGCTGTCGCCGACCATCACTCCCAGCACCTCGCGGCCGCCGTCCTCGGTGATGCCGGTGGCGATCACCACGGCCCGCGAGACGATCTGGTGCGCGACCCGTGCCTTGCAGTAGGTCGCATCGAGGTAGACGTAGGGAAGCGGGTGTGGTCCAGGGGCCGGCCGCGGAACGCGGTCAGCTGGGTGTCCAGGTCCGCGCAGATCCGTGAGACCTCGCTCTTGGAGATCCGCTGTCCGCACCCAGCGCCTTGACCAGGTCGTCGACCGAACGGGTGGACACTCCGTGCACGTACGCCTCCATGATGACGGCGAACAGAGCCTGGTCGATGCGGCGGCGACGCTCCAGCAGGCTCGGGAAGAAGCTGCCCGAGCGCAGCTTGGGTATGGCCAGGTCCAGGTCACCGGCCTGCGTAGTCAGCGTCTTGTCGCGGTGCCCGTTGCGCAGCGCGGTGCGTGTCTCGGTGTGCTCGTTCCACTCCGCACCGATCCTCGACGTCGCCTCGGCCTCGATCAGCTCCTGCAGCATCCGCTCGGCCACGAAACGGACGAGTTCGAGTCCGTCCGCCGAACGCAGTGACTCCAGCAGCCGAAGTAAGTCATGCTGGGACAGGGCCATCATGCACCTCCTGGTTGAACTGGCCGTTTACCAGGGAGAGTTGCATGGTGGCCCGCCTGCCGGGCAGGGAGCGGAATCCCTATCGACACACGCCCCGGGGCGTACGCCCCAACGTTGATCGGCTACACCACGAAGCGGGACGCCATCGACACCGCCGCGCCGCACGGTCACCCGCCTGCCAGAACGGCGGAAGTCAAGGGCCTCCCCCAGCGCCCGCCGCAGCCCCATCGCACCGGTGCCGGCGACCAGCTCCAGGTCGCGCATGCCGCGACGCCGGCAGTCGCGCAGCAGGTCCGCTGACGACTCGGTCGACTCGCGCAGCCCTCCGCCAGCGCGATTAGCTCCTTCGTGCCGTCGATGCGCAATCCCATCAGTACCAGAACACACGAGTGGCCTGGCCGAGGCCGACCTTGGTTGCACGCCGTCGGCCGACACGTACACGTAGTCGCTGCCCGACAGGTCGCGCTGCTGGAAGACGGCGTGGTCGTCGCTCCTCTGCTTGGTCAGACGAGTGACGGTCGGCGCGGACAGGCCGGCGGCCGAGCCGAGGAACTGTTCCGGGCCAGGCTGAACCGCCTGTCACACAGATGCGGGGCGTCCGAGAGCGAGCAGGGCCGTGTCGTCGTCCAGCCCGTCACCGAAACTGACGAGCAGTCCGATGAAGGCATCGATCACGGCACGCGGGTGCGCAGGGGCGAGGTCAGTGGCGAACGACTGCAATGCGTCGTAGCCGTACAGGTCGCCCCTGTCTCCCGCGCGCGCCTCGGTGAGCCCGTCGGTGTAGAGCAGCAAAGTGTCGCCGGGATGGAGAACGGTGCGGACGGTAGTGAAGGAGGCTTTGGGGAAGGCTCCGATCAGGAGTCCACCGGGCGTCGGCAGGTACTCGGCCCGGCCGTCCTTCCGAAGAAGCAAGGCAGGAGGGTGCCCGCCGGAGACCAGGTGGACGCCGGCGCTCTGTCCTTCGGTTTCCAGAATGCCGAATATGGCGGTGCAGTAGCGCGGGTCGCCGCCGGTGTACCGCTCGAGCAATGCGGCATTGAGGGTGGACAGTACGGCTTCGGGGTCAAGACCGTGGAGAGCCGCCGTGCGCAGTGTGTAGCGCACGAGCGAGGTCACGGCTGCGGCCTGTGGGCCTTTTCCGCAGACGTCGCCGAGGAAGAAGGCGAATCGCTCTTCACCGAGCGGGAACAGGTCGTAGAAGTCACCGCCCAGCTGTATCGATGAGGCTGTGTGGTAGTAAGCGGCGGATTCCACGCCGGGCACGGTCGGCAGGCTGGCCGGAAGCAGGCTCTGCTGCAATACGGCCAGGGCCTCGCGCAGCTGCTCGCGGTCGGCTTCCGCTTGGCGGCGGGCCTCCTCGGCCGCGCGGCGGGCGCGCAGCAGCTCGGTCTCGTAGGAACGCCGGTCGGTGGCGTCGAAGACGGTCGTGCGGATCAGCAAGGGGCGATCGTCCGCACCGCGTTTGACGGTTGATGTGATCAGTACCGGAAGCCGAGACCCGTCCGAGACCTTCAATTCCAGTGCGATGCCCCCAAGATGGCCCTGCATGCGCAACAAGGGCGCGTAGTGGGTCTCGTGGTAGAGCTTGCCCCCGACGGTCAGCAGGTCGGTGAAGTGCCTGCGGCGTACGACCTCCTCCCGGGAGAGACCGAGCCAGTCCAGCAACGTCCTGTTGATCTTGACGATGGTGCCGTCCATCAAGGTGGACAGGTAACCGCAGGGGGCGGACTCGTACAGCTCCTCCGTACTGTCCTCCAGCAGGGTGGTGAAGTCCGCGTCGATGTGTGGCTGTGCTTCGCCTCCGGGTTGAGGAGTAGGGCCGGAACGGGACATCACGCCGGATCTTTCAGGAACGCGGTGATCGCCTCAAGGGTGGCTTCCGGAGCGCTCAGTTGCGGGCAGTGGCCGGTGGCGGCCAGGGTGATCAGGCGACTGTCGGGTATTGCGGCGTGGACGTACGCTCCGACCTCCCGTGGCGCGATGACGTCGTGCTCGCATTCGACGATCAGGGTGGGGACGGTCACCGTTTTCAGGTTCTGACGGGCGTCGGAGAGGAACGTGGTGCGGGCGAAGACACGCGCGATCTCCGGGTCGGTGGCGCAGAAGCTGTTGGTGAGTTCCTCACCCAGCTCCGGTCGGTCGGGGTTGCCCATGATGACCGGGGCCATGGTCGCGGACCACCCCAGGTAATTGGCTTCCAGTGAGTCGAGCAGCTCGTTGATGTCGGCCTCGCTGAAGCCGCCACGATAGCCCTCCTCGTCGATGTAGGAGGGTGACGGGCACACCATGACCAGGGAGCCGAATCGGCCTGGGGCCGCCGCAGCGGCCAGGACCCCGACCATGGCGCTGACCGAGTGGCCCACGAACACGGCGTCCCGCAGGTCCAGCTCTTCGCACACGTCCACCACGTCCTGGGCGTAGCCGTCCAGTGTCGCGTAGCGATCCTCGCGCCAGGCGGTCAGATCGGAGCGGCCGGAGCCGACGTAGTCGAACAGCACGACGCGGAAGCGTTCCGCCAAGCTGGGAGCCACCAGGCGCCACAGGTTCTGATCACAGCCGAAGCCGTGGGCGAGGATCATGGTCCGGCCGGATTCCGGCCCGATGACGCGGACGTTGTTCCTGCGAAGGATGCCCATTCATCCATCCTGCCACCTTGGCGGGCGGGCTCGATTTCCCGTGGTGGCTGACCGTCGACAGACCGGCGTCGGCTGTCGAGCCCGGTCATTGACCTCTGAGGTTCCGCAAGCGCCGGCGCTGTTCGGCGGCGTGGTCAGCACCCAAAGCCTGGATAGTCGGCCAGGTGTCCGATCAGTGGGTGAGATCGACTCCGGAGCGCCGCAAACCCTGGAAACGGCACAGCCGAAGGGCAGCATCCGAGATGGACTCGCTTCCGTTGCGCGGGGCCGATGACCCCCCTCTGCAGCCCTGGCCGGTTCGACCCCGGCGCCCCTGCGTCGGGAACATACAGACAGCCTGGGTGGACATCAGCCGCGGGGCGATCGGGCTGCCCCGGTTGCTGGACCGATTCTCCGAAGCCGATGCACTGATCCAGGTATAGCGTGATGAAGAGCGTTGTTTGAGGGCCGCACCACCTGTTCGCAGGCCGGTGCAGAGGGTTCATGCCAGTCCTCGGCGGGCGTGGGCGCCACTGGCCCCCGGGCCGAAAGTTGCTTGTTCGAGGCGGGGTGGTAGCCGTCCGTCCGGGCGCGTGGCGACGACTCTGTCCGGCCTGCCTGGCCCACCCCACAAGCGCCGCCACGACCCGCGGAACGTCCTCCGCCTCGCTACCGACATCCGCCGAGTGGTTGTCCGTCCGGAAGAGGAGCGCGATGAACGCGATTCTGGTGGCCGGTGCGACCGGCAACGTAGGCCGAACGGTGGTGGCCGCCCTGCAGGACCGTGGCAGACCGGTCAGGGCGTTCGTGCGCGACGAGGCCGCCGCGCGGCGCCTCCTCGAGCCCCGAACCGAACTCGCGCTGGGCGACTTCCGTGACCCCGCGTCGCTGGCCCGAGCACTGCGGGGCGTCGACGCGGTCTTCCTCACCTCCGCCGACGGCCCTGAGAAGGTGGCGCACGAGACGGCGGTGATCGACGCTGCCGTGGCCGCCTCGGTCGGTCGCATTGTCAAGCTGTCCTCCCCGCATGTCCTGATCGGCTCCGACCTGGTCTTCTGGGACTGGCACGGGCGAATCGAACAGCACCTGCTCGCCTCGGGCGTGCCGGCTGTGTGCCTGCGCGCGGGCTTCCTCATGTCCAATCTCCTCAGCGCGGCCGACATGATCTCCGCCACGGGACGGATTGCCGCGCCTGCGGGTGACGCCCGGATCGCGATGATCGATCCGCTGGATGTCGGAGCGTGTGCCGCCGTCACGCTCACCACGGACGGGCATGCCGGGCGGACCTACCGGCTGACGGGTCCGCAAGCGGTGAGCTACCACGATGTCGCTGCCGCACTGTCGTCCGCGACAGGCAGAAGCGTCCGGTACGTGAATGTGTCCGACGAGGACGCCCGTGCGGGTCTGTCCGCCTCCGGCGCGCCGGACTGGCTGGCCGCCGCCCTTGTGACGATGTTCGCGAAGCTCAGAAACGGTGCGGGCGAGGAGACCACCGACACCGTCCGGTCTCTGACCGGGCGTCGGCCGAGAACAGTCGCCGAGTGGCTCGTCGACCACGCGCGGGCTTTCGCCGTGGGGTGACTGTCGGGAGAAACGAACTGGCCGTCGACAGTGGGCCGGCCGGCCCAACCCGCGCAGGCGTGACGCACTGCGACGGCAGCGCCAGGGCCTTGGCGTCATCGAACGTGACGAGCTCACCGCGGCGCGAGGTGCTCCTCTTCCACCGACGTGCGGAGCGTGACGGGCGGGTGAAGACTGGGGACGGGCAAGGACGCACTCGCCGTATCGATGCGGAGGCGCGAACGGATCCACGCCCGTCTGCGTGGCCGTGTGTGTCTCCGACATGGTGCGGGGTTCATAAGGATCACGCAGGAAATGAGGTTCTCGGCCATGGGCGGTATCGACGACACTGCTGTCGGCAGCCTGCGGGAGGCGCTCCGGGGACCGGTGATCACTCCACGGGATCCGGGCTACGACGAGGCCCGCAGCATCTACAACGCCATGATCGATCGGCGGCCGGCCGCTGTTGCGCAGTGCGTGGACGTGGCGGATGTGTAGGCGACCATCTCCTTTGCCAAGGACACCGGAGCCGAGCTGGCCGTGCGCGGCGGCGGGCACAGCGGCCCGGGTCTGTGCCTGGTCGACGACGGGCTGGTGCTCGACCTGTCGCCGATGCGCTGGGTCAGGGTGGATCCGGAGGCGGGCATCGTTCAGGTCGGCGGCGGCAGCCAGCTCGGTGACGTGGATCATGCCACGCACGCCTTCGGACTCGCCGTGCCCGCCGGCATCATGTCCACCACGGGCGTCGGCGGTCTCACCCTGGGGGTGGTCACGGGCACCTCACCCGCAAGTACGGTCTGACGATCGACAGCCTGCTGTCGGCCGACGTCGTCCTCGCGGACGGCAGCTGCGTCACCGCGTCGGCCGAGAACCATCCGGACCTGTTCTGGGCGTTGCGGGGTGGTGGCGGCAACTTCGGCGTGGTGACGTCGTTCACCTTCCGGCCGCGGCCGGCGCACACGGTCGGAGTCGCGGTGACGGTGTGGCCGGTCGACCGTACGCCGGAAGTGCTGCGCTGGTACCGGGAGTTCCTGCCCGCCGCTACAGAGGACCTCAATGGATTCTTCGCGGTGCTGGTCGTGCCGCCCGGCCCGCCCTTCCCCGAGCCGATCCACGGGCAGAAGATGTGCGGCGTGGTGTGGTGTTACACGGGCGACCTCGCCGCCGACCGCCTGGAACAGGTACTCGCCGTGATGAACGAGCCGGCGCCGCCCGCCTTCCACTTCACCACCCCCATGCCCTACCCCGGGCTGCAGGCCATGTTCGACACGCTGATCCCCAAGGGCCTCCAGTGGTACTGGCGCGGCGACACCGTCTCCGACGGCGCCATCGACATACACCACAGGTTCGGGGAGAACATCCCGACGGACCTGTCGACCATGCACCTGTACCCGGTGGACGGGGCGGCTCACCGGGTCGGAGCCGATGACACCGCCTGGGCCTACCGCGACGCCGTCTGGTCCGGAGTGATCGGCGGTATCGACCCCGACCCCGCCAACGCCGAGCTGATCCGCCAGTGGTGCGTCGACTACTGGACCGCTCTGCACCCGCACTCCATGGGCGGCTCCTACATCAACTTCATCGGTGCCCAGGAGAGCGCGGAACGCGTCCGTGCCACCTACCGGGGGCACTACGATCGGCTGGCCTCGATCAAGGGTGCCTACGACCCGGACAATCTGTTCCACGCGAACCAGAACATCCCGCCCGTCCCGGTCTGACGGCACGGATCACCGACCGCACGGCCACGTGCCGCACCGCCGGGACGACCGAAGCTCAGTGCGGAGGACCGCGCGTGCATGCGTCGACGGCCCAGCCGCAGCGCAGGAACTGCCGCGTCGGCGACGACCCTCGTACGGTCCCGACCGACGGAAGGACGTCGTCCCAGGGCCAGTGCCGTGGCCACCCCCTGCCATCAGCGATGCCGCCTGCGACGATGACCGAGGCGCAGTGACCTTCTGGCTTCATCGAACCTGCACATGGCATCCGCAACGACGTGGCGAAGCCCAGGGGATCCGCCCATGAGCCTGCCACATGACGCTCGGTTCGTGTGGAGTGTCCCGTTCGACGGCTCGGCCGCCACAGCAGCCGGTTCCCAATGCCGTGCGGTGCGTGGAGAGGCTGTTCCCGAGTCGTGTGCGGGCCTGCACGGACGTGTCGCCTGTTCGTTCAACTGCTGTGATGTGTAAGCCGGTCGATTGGATACCCGGTGTGCTCCGTGCTTTCATCCTCGGCACCGCAGGGTCCGCGCGGCAGTCTCCGGAACGGAGGTCGCAGGCCCCTTCGGCCGAGACCCGCGTCTGTCTTCAGCGGGGCCGCCCCCTTGTGGATCATCCATACGAAGGGAAGTTTCCTCATGAACTCCGCTATCCAGGTTGAGACCGTTGAGATCTCCGACGCCGAGCTCGACAACGTCTCCGGTGGCCTGAACCCGCAGGTCGGCATCGTCGTCGGCCCCACGGCGGTCAGCAGCGCTGATGTCCTGGCCCAGATCGACGGCGTCAAGAGCGAGGCCCTGGGTGCCGTCGGTCAATACCACCACGCCAGCGTCAGCGCCTCCCTCTGAGCGACTGCCTGAACGCCAGCCGGTGAGCCCCTTCCCATCTGAGGGTGTGGTGAGGCGGGTTGGCGGATTCAGGCTGCACGACTAGGTGAAGCTTCTGGCGGCAGCGGGTCCTTGACTGAGGATCACCTGTATCTGCCAGGAGCTTCGCGTGCTTGTTCGGCGCGGCTCTCAGCAGGGCCAAGCCATCAAAGCGGTCAAGCCCGCGAAGTCGTAACTCCCCGGGGCGGTATGGCCCGCGTGCACGGTCAGGTGTGACGGATCAGATCCGTGGTGCGCTGTAGGAAACGACCCGATCACCAGGGTCAAGGGGTCCGCCCTCTGTGGAGGGGGCTGCGGGCTCCGACGTGCAGGGGCAGGCTCGGTATCCCCCCGTGACGGGTCTGCCCCTGCACGAACATGAGGACGACCCTGGGGGACCAGCTGTGTGCGGCGCCCGTGCCTTCTCGGTGGGCAGGATGGCCGAGCGCGATCGAGTCCCCCGAGTGGCCGTCGCTACACCACCTCGGTGGACGTGCCCCAGCGCCTGCTGCGCTCCTGGCAGGTTCGTCAGGTGCCGACGTGCCGGACAAGAACTTCCTCCGGCGTCTCGCGGCCTGCCTCGGCGTGGCTCATCGTCTCGTCGCTCCAGGGCGGACAACTTCGCCTGGGTGTCATCGCTGAGGAGGCGCGATCACGGCTCGAAGCCGACGCAGCTCGTGGAGCTGTCGAGATGCCCCGAGAGAAACGCCCGGTCAACCAGCTGCTGTGACGCAGGGCGCTCTGTGTGAGCTGAATGCGGTGACGGGTCGGCGTGTGTTTGTGGGGCTGCCATGCAGACGGGCAGCGGCCGGAGCAAGCGGGTGCGGAGACGGGGGACGTGGTGCTGGTCTCGGAGCGGTATCGGCTGCAGGAGCGCCTCGGCCGGGGCGGTATGGGCGACGTCTGGCGCGCCGTGGACGAGGCGTTGGGTCGGACAGTGGCTGTCAAACTGCTCGCTGCCGAGGCGGACGAGGCGGCTGGCCTGCGCTTTCGCCGGGAGGCGGAGATCGCCGCCCGGCTGAACCACCCCCATACGGTGGCCCTGTACGACGCCGGGTCCTACGAGGGGCGGCTCTTCCTGGTGATGGAGTTCGTCGACGGCCGCAGTCTGGCCGAGGAACTGGCCGCCCATGGTGTACTGGCTCCCCAGCACGTCGCCGACCTTGCCACCCAGATTACGCGGGGGCTGTCCGCAGCACACCAGCAGGGCGTCATACACCGGGACATCAAGCCCGGCAACCTGCTGCTCTCCTCCGACGGCACCGTGAAGATCGCCGACTTCGGAATCGCGCGCATCGCCGACGAGACCGCACTGTCCCTGACCACCACCGGGCAGTTCCTGGGGACCAGCACCTACCTGGCCCCCGAGCGCGCCGTGGGACGTCCGGCCGGCCCTGCCTCCGACGTCTACTCGCTGGGCTGCGTCCTCTATGAACTGCTCACGGGCCGACCACCGTTCGGCGGGGACACCGCCGCGGCTGTCGTTCACCAGCATGTCCATACCGTCCCCGCGCGGCTCGGTCAGCTGCGGCCCGGGCTGCCCGGCAGCTTCGAGGACTACTTGCTTCGCCTGCTGGCCAAGGAACCCGGACAGCGGCCCACCGCAGAACGCGTCGCCGACTGGTTCGCCGCCTGGCTGGACAGCGGACCCGCCGCATCGCCCGCGCAGCCGAGGTCGGCCGCGGCGCCCACCACCCCCCTCGCTGCCTCTCCGGCTGCGACGACGCACCGGGCGCGACGGCCCGCCAGATCACGCACCGCGGTGCTCCTCGGCATGGGCGGGGTGGTCCTCTTCGCTGCCTCGGTCTTGGTAGGAACGACCCCGCACAGCGAGGCGACCGGCCCGGCAAGAACTCCTGCCCGCTCCCCGTCCGCCTCCACGCCGACGCCCACGGCGGCCACTGACCCCTCGCTCTCACAGGAGACCGGTGCCGTCACCACGACCTCCCCACCACCCGCGCCTTCCGCAACCCCCACCCTGCTCCCGACAGGGCACGACTCCATGGCCGCCACCACTCCCACAGCCCGGCCGAGCAGTGCTACGCCCACCGAGCCTTCACCGACGCCGACGTCCGCCAAGAAAAGGCCCGGCAAGCACAAGCCGAAGCCGTGACTGCCCACCTGCGTCAGTGGGACGCCTGGTCCGTGCCCCATCTGTTGCCCACCGAGTAGTGCTCGCTGTCCCGCTGGCGTCCGCATCGAGCGCTCACCTCGCAGCGGCCTCAAGGGCTCAGGGTCGAGGCGGCGGGAAGCCAGGGCGGTCATGGAGATCCTGCGGACCGCCGTGACTGGTGTCACCGATCTGCGGACCGTCGAACTGTCCGGCGCGACATACTCCGGGCTGAGGGTGGCGTCACGCTGTGGGCACGGGTGGCGAAGACCGGTGGTTGAAGCACGCACACGAACGGGCCATGCGTCCGGCCGGTCTCGGTCGGACGTCCGGGTGGGGCCCTCGCGCGTGCACAGATCTTCCGGTCAGGACCGTTTAGGCCCTGACCGGAAGGCGGTTCCTCAGAGCAGTCGGCGCGTGGTCCGCACGTGTCGGTTGACGAGCGTGTCGGTGCGGATCGCGGCGGGTCTGTCCGCCGGGTACCAGCAGGGCGTGTTCCACCGGGACATCAAGTCCGGCACCTACCCTGCCGGTGTCGGCCGATGGCACTGTTGAATCGCCGACTCGGGATCGCCCGGATCGCCGAAGAGGCCGTTGTCTCATTGACGGGCCACGGGCAGCTGATCAAGAAGAAGGTCGGCAACACCGGGGCGGGCCGGAGCCCCGCAGGTCCGGCCCGCCCGGATACTTCGGAGGAGTGTGCCGCGTCAGCGGAAGCGGACCCGCACGCTGTCGCGTGCCGTCTCGGTGCCGCGTTCCACCAGACGTACGACGATGGTGCGGTGGCCGGCGCCGTAGGAGGACGTGGTCAGGCGGAACGACCAGTCGGCGAGACCCTCGGCGGGACGCCAGGCGGCCGGGTCCACGGGGGCGTTGCGGCTGACGACCTGCCACTCGACGCGGGCGTCGGGGACCGCCCGGAAGTTCGTCCGTGTGGCCTGCGACGGAGTGCCGTCCCGCACCGCGCGGGCGTACAGCACGTGTTCGCCCGCGCCGAGGCGCCCGACGTGGACGCGCCAGGTACCCGTGGCCTCGTCGAGTTCCGCGGAGAGCGGGGAGGCGAAGCCGGCGTCGTCCACGGACACCTGCACCCGGCGAGTTTCCGGACGGCCGCCGACACCTTCGGGGTCGGTGCCGGCGTCGGGGAAGGTGAACCGGCCGCCGGCCACGACCGTCTCGCCCTCGCGGACTTCGCCGCCGTTCGCGGGTGCCTCGATGGTGGCGCCGAATGCAAGGCCGGAGGGCGGCAGCGCGGCCGGGTCGAGCGTGAGCCTGGTGGCGTGGTAGCCCTCGTATCCCACCGAGAGCAGGGCGGTGGTGTCGGAGAGCAGTTGGACGGTGAGCTGTTCCCCGGTGAAGGCGTGCCGGGCGGTCTCGAACTCGATGGTGAGTCTTGTCCAGGCGCCGGTGACCGGCTGGGTCGTGGCCTTGCCGCGGCCGATCTCCCGGTCGGTGGCGAGCAGGACGACGGACGGGCCGATGAGTGCCGCCGGGGCGCGCGTCCGCACGTACAGCTCGGCCCGCACCTTCGAGCCCGCGGCGAGCGGTGCGTCCAAGGTGTCGGTGGACGGGTGAGCGGCGGTCGGCAGATACGGCGCTACGGAGGACAGGGTGTCGCCGACGGGGCAGCTGTCCGCGTCGCCCGCCCGGTCGGTGCGGTCAATGGTCCGCTCGGCGCCGCAGTCGGGCCCTTGGTGCAGGTAGTAGCTGAACGCCCGCTCGGAGTACGTCCCTTGGGGCTCACGGTTCTGCTGCGCGGCCAGCGTCCGGCGCAGTACACCCAGCGTGCCGTCCAGCGTCGCCACGTCGTCGAGGCCCGCCGAAACGCCGCTCGGCAGCGGGGCGGGGTCCTCGGTGCCGTCCCCGTCCCGGTCGTAGCCGCCCCAGATGCTGTCCCGTACGGACCGGTCGGCGGCGAAGAAGTCGTCCTCGACGGGGCGTTCGGGTAGCAGGGTGCGGCCGAGCAGGACGTCCGTGGCGCGGCGTGCGGTCTCGGGGGTGGCGGCGCCGTAGCCCTCGAAGAGGACGTTGCCGGCCGTGTGCGGTGAGGCGAGCGGCCAGCTCGCGGACGGCAGGTTGTCCTCGCCGAGCGGGAAGGCGTTCTTCAGGACGGCCTCGCGCAGCTCGCCCCGGGTCAGCCTGCCGTCCCGCAGGTACTCGCTGCCGTCGAGCGCGGCTCCCTCGGCGACGACCTGGCCGCTCTTCTGCCCGGCCCGTGCGTCGCCGATCGCCTCGCGCACCCGCTGAAGTGTCGTTCCGAAGACGCCGGCTGTGTACGGCGTCGCGGCCGAGGTGCCGCTGAACTGGTCCTGGCACAGGACTCCGGTGTGGCAGGCCGAGGGAAGGCTTCCGATGCCCCAGGACGACAGGTGTACGGGAATGCCGTCGCCGATGACGGCCCGCTGGTCGTCGCGGCGCAGCGCGCCGACGGTGATGTTCCAGTCGGGTCCGGTCTGGTCGGAGTGCCAGGTGCTGACGGGCACGTCGAAGGCGTTGCCGACGCCGTTGCCCGCGGCGAACAGGACGGTCTGGCCGCGCTCGGCGGCCTCCTTGGTGACTTCCTCGCCGCTGAGCACGGGGCCGACGGGGGCGCCCCCGACGTAGCCGAAGGAGTGCGAGGTGATGTCGACCCAGGGGTACTTGGTGGCGACTGTCTCGTCGAGTCCCTCGACCATGACGAGCAGGCAGGTGGGGCAGTAGCCGTAGCGGTTGCCGGCCGAGACGGAGGCGGAGCCGGTGCCGTGGCCGTGGTCGTCGAGGACCGGATGGGTGCCGTCGACGCTCGACGAGTACGCCCCGATGATCTTCGTTCCGGGGATCCAGTGGAGCAGTCCGCCCTTCACTCGCCCGCCGGTCCACAGATCCTGGTCCTCCTCGGGCAGGTAGCCCTTGCCGAGGGTGACGGGGATCGCGGGGGCGGAGGCCGGGTAGCCGGGGATGTATTCCGAGGGGTGCCGGGTGAAGTTCTTCGTCAGCGCCAGCACGTCCGGGTCGGGGTAGGTGCGGGCGGAGAACTCCAGGTGGTAGGGGTTGATGCCGGTGTCGGCGACGCCGATGACGGTGACCGGCGGCGCCGCGTCCAGCCGGTCGGCGTCGCCGACGAGCACGGAGGTGGTCTCGCGCCGTTCCAGGCCCCGGGCGTCGGTCGACTTGAGGGTGACGAGGTGCCGGCCGTCGGGCAGTTCCGGGGTGACGGTGGTGCCCGTACCGTTGTCGAAGCGACCGTCGCCGTCCAGGTCCCAGGCCGCGTCGACAGGGTTCGTGCCGCCGGTGACGGTGCCGCTGAGCCGTTGCTCGGTGCCCGTCTCGAACTTGTACGGCCCCCCGGCCCTCACCTCGGGCCGCGGGTCGGCGGTGAGCCTGCGGGCCACGACCCGCGCGGTCACGTCGGCCGTGACGGTGGCCCATTTGACGGCTACGACCTTCCAGGTGCCCGCGGCCGGGTCGGCCACGGACGTCTGCTCCGGGTGCCCGGACGATTCCGACTGCGCGACCACCTTCCCGGACGGGTCGGTGACGCGCAGGTCGTAGTCCTGCTCCGGTGTCGTCCAGGACAGAGTGACGTCCAGGGACCGCACGCCGGAGGGCACGTCGAAGGGGAACTCGACGTTCTGGCCGGCGGGGAAGACGCCGGGCGTCGGGTCCGCCTTCGTCTCGTCGAGCAGTTCGCTGCTCGTCTGCTCGCCCACGACAGCCTTGACGGTGTCGCTCGTACTGACGCCCGCGGCATCGGTGACGGTGAGCCGGACGTCGTACGTGCCCGGGGCGAGCCCCGTCGTGTCGAAGGCGGGGCTCGCCGAGTCCGCGCCGGTGAGCCTGCCGTGTTCGGCGGTCCAGGACCAGGTGTAGGGAGCGGTACCGCCGTAGGCGCTGCCGAGGAGCAGCGCCTTGTCGCCTGCGGTGACGAAGGGGCTGTCGCCCGCGTCGGCGTGCAGCGGCGCGGGATCGGCGGGCTGCTGTGGGCTGCCGGTGCGGGCGGTGCCGGCCACGTCCACCGTGCCGCTCAGCGGCTGCTTGACCGTGCCGTCCTCGGTGACCTGCTGGCCGCCGACCGAGGACACCGTGACACCCGGGCCCTGCGCCGCGGTGGCGCCCGTGAGGGGGAGCAGTGAGAGGGACAGGGCAAGCGAGGTGACGGCGGCGAGGCGCCGGAAGTGTATGCGCGCGCGTCTCATCAGCTCTGGCTCCACTTCTGCGCGCAGGTCTTCAGATCGGCCTTGACGCGCTGGCCGCGGTCGACCACGACGGGCAGCTGTTGCAGGACCTTGCCGTTCTTCTCGCAGGTGAGCGTCCAGTTCTCGATGAGCCCGCCGACCTCTTCGGTGGTGGCGTCGTAGAGGGAGGCGGTGAGCTCCCAACTCGGTGCCGCGGACGCCCAGTTCTCCACCCGCAGCACGTAGTCGCCCTGCGCGGGGGAGTCGAGGAGCACACGTTCCTTCTCGCCGACCGACCCGGTGGACCGTCCGACCTCGGTGAGGGTGCCGTCGGCGTTCCTGCGCAGCACGTACAGATCGAGATCGTCCGGGGTGGGCCAGTCGAGCCGCACCTGAAGGAGGTCGGCGGCCCGGTCGACGGTGAACTCCCGCTCCGTGGGCTGCGCGGGCAGCGTCGTACCCGTGTACGTCTGCCGCTTCAGCGGCTCGGAGTCGACCACCCGGATCTGGCGGGCCTTGACGACGGGCCGGGTGGAGGGGTTGACGTGCCAGGTGTAGCCGCCGCCCGCGCCGACGGTCATCGTCGTGTCCAGGGTGTCCGCGATGGCGCCGGACCAGGTGGGCGTGGCGAAGGTCTTCTTCAGCCGCAGCGTGGCTCCGGCGGGCGCCTTGCCGGTGATGACCGAGTGCGCCGCCGGGTCGACGGCGTTCTCCAGCGCGAGCAGGAACGCCTCCCTGTTGCCCTTCCCCGCGTACTCGCCCGCGCCGAGGTATTCGTCGACGACCTCCGGGAACGGCGGGTGGAACTCGTCCGGCCCGATCTCGAAGGTGTAGCCGTAGCCGCCGGTCGCGTTGTACGACCAGTCCTCGGTCGTTCCGGTGGTGTCGTACAACTGCCAGCTGTGCTGGCTGGTGTAGCCGTTCTGCGCCGCCATCCGGTCACCGAGTTCCTTCATCGCTGCCTCGTCCGGCGGGTCGCCGAGAGGCAGTCCGTCGGGACCGGTGGTGTCGGGCGCGACGCCGTTCGGACGCAGCACCAGATTTGAGAAGGTGTGGTTGGTGATGAGCCCGGTGACCTGCCGCCCGCTGATCAGCTCGCGGATGTTCTGCGTCTCCGGCTCGGAGAACGGCCCGGCACCGCGGTAGGTGGCGTCGACGGGCTCGGCCGCCGCGCCCGGACCGCCCCAGAAACCACCGTAGTTGCGGTTGAGGTCGACGCCCGCGCCGAAGCCGCCGGGGCTGCTCGCGAGGGCGCACTCGTTCGCGAGCGGGGCCAGGCCGTCGGCCATACGGCAGTTCTTGCGCTTGTACGCGTTGCCGGGCGTGGCCAGGATGGACGCGGTGCCACCCTCGTCGACAGTCCGCAGATCGACCAACTGCCCGTCGTTGAAGGACTTCTCGAAGCCGTCGACGTTGACCACGGGCACGATGATCACCCGTGCTTTCTTCAGCAGGGAGGTGATGCGCTCGTCGCTGCCATAGTTGCGTGCCAGGTCGAAGGCGAACTCGATGGCGTGCTCGCCGGAGGGCCATTCACGGGCGTGGTGCAGCCCCATCATCAGGAAGACGGGCCGGCCGTCCTCGGGGGCGTTCACGTCATGCGCGATCTCCACCGCATACACGGACTTGCCTTCAAGACTCTTACGGGGAAGCGTCAACCTCCTGACAAGCCCTGGATGTTCCTCGACCAGGCGGTCCATGTCGGCGTTGTAGCCGGCGAGTGATCGGTAGGCGTCCCGTCCCGAGGGCAGGGGCGAGACCGCGGTGGCGGCGGCGTAGGCGCGGTTCGCGGCGTTGACGTCGGACTCGCGTTGCATCAGGTCCGGTATTCGGACCCGCCAGTCGAAGCCCGCGCCGGCCAACGCCAGTTCGTCGGCCGCACGGTGCAGGACGACCTCGACATAGTCGTGGCCGGCGTGCTCGGTCAGATCGAGGCCGAGCGCGACGAGGCGGTCCTTGTCGGCGCGTGTCGGGGTGCTCACTGTCACCAGTTGCGGGCGAAAGCCGTCCGCCGCCGCTGAGGCCGGTGCCGGCGAAGCGGGGGCCAGGCCGCAACCGGCCACGACAGCGGTCACCACCAGGGCGCAGGCGATCAGTCTGTGTCTGCGAGATCGTGGGGAGGAACCAGCCAGTTGTCGGGATGAACCAACCAGTCCTCGGGATGAACCAACCACATGACCTCCTGCTCGTTAGGAGGCACGCCGGCTGTCCCGGGCACGCCTTGTGGGCGGCCGGTTCACCGGGCGTTGCCCGATCATGTGGGGGTGGCGGACAGAACCTACCCCTCCGGATACAGCCCGTACACAGGTTTGCAGGCAGGATTTCGTGCTGTCGACTGCATCGCGTCGTGGTGGTCCAGCGTTCGATTGACGCTTACATGCCATACGCTGCATCGTTGGCAGTGTCCACGCATCCGTCGTCGGAGCGAGGGGGGACGTGCGGCCTGTTCGTTTCCGCCCTGAGCATCGGGCTTTTCCTGTGGGCGTTCACATAACTGTGCCTAGCGAGGCATCTCGATCGCGACGGCACTCGCAGTCCTCCCCGTGAAGGCGACGCCGACCGGGCTCTCCGGCGAGATCGGGCTCGAGCTGTCCGCCGACTCCGGCCGGAGGTACGCGGCCGCGAAGAACAGCAGCCGGATCGTCTCCGAGCGGACGGGTACGTACACCCAGACCCCGATTCACCGGTCGGCGCGGGCAAGTCCGGTGACCGGCGTTCTCGATGCGTCAGTCAGGATGCGTTCAGGCAGCCGGTGGCACGGTCGGCCTCATGTCATACGAGACCTCTGAAACGTCCGACATACCCGCAGCCCCCGGTTCCGCGACCGCCGCTCGTGAACATGGTCTGCGCTGGAACAAGGTTCCCGAAGTCACGGTGTACTTCTGGGTGATCAAGGTGCTGTGCACGACGGTCGGTGAGACCGCGGCCGACATGCTGAACGAGAAGCTGGGCCTGGGCCTGACCGGTGTGTCGCTGCTGATGAGCGTGCTGCTGGCGCTGGTGCTGGTCTGGCAGTTCCGTACGACCGCCTACCGTGCGGGCGTGTACTGGCTGGCCGTGGCGCTGATCAGCGTCGTCGGCACGCTGATCAGCGACAACCTCACCGACAACCTGGGCGTGCCGCTGGAGTTGAGTACGGCGGTGTTCGCGATCGTCCTCGCGGTCGTGTTCGTCGTCTGGTACAGGCGTGAGCGGACGCTGTCCATTCACAGCATCGACACCCTGAGCCGTGAGTCCTTCTATTGGCTCGCGGTGCTGTTCACCTTCGCGCTCGGCACGGCGGCCGGTGACCTGGTTGCCGAGCGCATGTCGCTCGGTTACTGGGTGTCGGCGCTGCTGTTCGCCCTCGCGATCGCCGTGGTCGCCGTGGTGCACTTCGCGTTCGGGTTCGACGCGGTGTGGAGCTTCTGGATCGCGTACGTTCTCACCCGGCCGCTGGGCGCCTCGGTGGGCGACTACCTCTCCCAGCCGACCGCGGACGGCGGCATCGGCCTGGGCACGGTGGTCACCAGCGTGCTGTTCCTGGCGGTCATCCTCGGCCTCGTGGTGTTCCTGACGGTGACGCGGAAGGACGTCACCGAGCGGGACCGGGTCAGCCTGCCGGCAGGCTGACCACGAATCGCGCTCCGTGGGCGTGCTGTTCGTCGTAGGTGACCTCCCCGCCGGCAGAGCGTGCCAGGCGTCGCGCGAGCGGCAGCCCCAGGCCGGCTCCGCCGTGCCCGTCGGCCGGATCCGCACGGCGGCCTGGCTGGAACAGCTGCCCGGCGAACTGCGGCGGTACGCCGGGACCGTCGTCCTTCTGCGCCGCGTACACCTCGGTGGAGCATCCGGATGGGGAAACCGAGGACACGGGCCGGAGCTACCCGCAGTGAGCAGGGACAGGGGCTGGTCGAGGAGGTGCTGGAGGTCCTTTTTCGTGACCGAAGGGTCGCGGCCGGGGTCGGGGGCCATGCCGTCGAAGGACGCGACCAGGTGCGGGTCGATGTGCTCCTCGTGGGTGCCCTTGCCGTACAGGTAGTGCAGGAGCCTGAGGGTACGGCTGCCCTGCTCGTGGATCCGGGGGATCAAGCCGTCTGATCCTCCTGTCGGTTGGTGATCCTGTCGGCCGCTCGCTGGACGGCCTGTGCGGCGCGTTGCAGGTCGGCGAGGGCGGCGGCGAAGTGCGGTGCGCCGACACCGGAGTTGAGTACCTTGACGGCCTGGTTGACGTTGCTGCCGGCCCAGCCGAGCTGACGGCGCACGCCGAACAGGGCGGTCAGGATGTCCCGTTCGGTCGCGATGGCCGCGGCGGTGCGGGACTGGTCGCGGGCGGCGGCCAGGGCGGAGTGGGCCAGGAACCCGGCCACGCTCATGTCGACGTGGTCGGCGCCGGACTGGATGATGGCGAGTTCTTGTTCATTGAGGCGGACGCTGTGGGCGGGGCGCTGCTTCTTGTCGCGCGGACGTGACTTCCCCTTCCTGGCCTTGCCCTTCGCGCTGGCCTTGCCTGGCTGCGGTCCGTCCTCGGTCGCAGCCTTCCCGTCCGGCGCCCCCTGGTGCCGGACGGACCCCGCCACCCCCAGGGCGGGGTCGGGTTCGGGCGCTCCCCCTGCGGGGGAGTGTCCGGACCTCCAACTTGCTCCGCCTGGGGCAGGGGTGATCGGCAGGGAGTCCTCGTGGGTGGTGGGGTCTGGGTGGTGCGGAGAGTACATGGGGCCTTCCGTGAGGGGCGTGGTGGGGAGCGTTGGTGCTGAGGGGATCACCGAGGTGCAGCGTCGGCTTCGCCCTTGACCTGGGCCTTGAAGTCACGGACGACTCGTCCGACGTCGTCACTGGAAACGGTGTAGTCATCGACGCGCAGGGCGTCCTCCACCCGGTCGCGTCCGACGCTGCCGGTCTCCTCGTACATGCGGCGGGTGTACTTGAGGATGACCTCGTCGGAGGCGCGGGGTTTGCCGTCGTTGCGCTTCTTCCGGGCAGCCGGTTTCCGCTCGCGCCTGCCCGGAGCGCTGCCCGAGGTATTGCCCGTGAGCGGCGGGCTGTCTTCGGTGTCTGCCCGGGCGGGCAGCCCTGGCGCCGAACGGGCAGGCCGCGGGCGGGCAGCCGGAGGCACGTCGTCGTCGCCTGGGTCTGATGGGTGGGGGCGGGAAGCGTTCTGCTCTGCCCGTGGCACTGACGCCGGGCGGGCGGAGCCCTGGCGGCTCTGCCCGGATTCGCGGGCGGTGTATGAGGCCGGGGCCTGCCAGCGTGGCGGCAGTGTGAGGGAGGCGAGGCCGAGGGCCTGCTTGCGGGTGGCGAGCTTGCGCAGCAGCAGCTCGTCCTGGAACGGATCGCCGTCGACATCGGCCCGCTCCAGAGCCTGGTGCAGGCGCTCTGTCAGGCGTCGTCGCCGCCGTTTGCCGCGCTTCTTGTCAAATTCGTTTGGCCCCCTGTTTGGCCCCCCGGGCATGAAAGAGGGCCATTGAGGTTTTCTCAGCGAGATGCTCTCTGCGGGGCCGGGGCGATTGGCGGCGTTGCTGGCGAGCGGGTGTGGCACCCGGGCCGCGGACAGACATGAAGCCCCTGGTAGGACAGGTCTCTCTCACAAGATCGTCCGCTGAACCAGAGGCTTCACGTTGGTCACCTATGTTGCCACGCTCGACGTCCCGCGCCACGTCGTCGAGTTCCTCGCCAGGCTGCTGGCCGCCCACCGGCGCCGGATCGGCACCCCGAAGGGCTCTCGGGCGCTCGGCCCGTTCCGGCAGGCGGTGCTGGTGCTGCGCTGGTTCCGCGAGCGCGGCTGCGTGCACTGCCTGGCCCGCGACGCGGGCGTCTCCCAGGCCACCGGCTACCGCTACCTCCACGAAGGCATCGACGTCCTCGCCGGCCAGGCCCCCGACCTGCACGAAGTCCTGAGCCGCTGCCAGCGCGCAGGTATGACGCACCTGATCCTGGACGGCACCCTGATCGAATCGGACCGCCTCGCCGGCGTCCGGGACAACGGGAACGACCTGTGGTTCAGCCAGAAACACAAGGCGTTCGGCGGGAACATCCAGTTCCTTTCGGCCCCGGACGGCACCCCGCTGTGGGTCTCCGACGTCGAGCCCGGTTCCACCCCCGACATCACCGCAGCTCGCATCCACGTCCTGCAGGCCCTGTACAAGGCGGCGGCACAGGGCCTGCCGACCCTGGCGGACAAGGGCTACATCGGCGCGGGTATCGGCATCCTGATCTCGGTCCGCCGCCCAAAGGGCAAGTCGGAAAAGGCACTTCACGCCGACACCCGCATGTTCAACGCCCTGGTGCGGCACGTACGAGCCCTGGGCGAGCGCACCGCCGCCGAACTCAAACAGCGATGGCGCACCCTGCAGTACGTCACGCTCAGCCCCAGCCGGATCGGCGACATCGCCCGCGCCGCCCTCGTCCTCAACGGAATCTGGAAGTGATCACCGTTGAGAAAACCTCATTCGCGATCATGCGAATGGCCCTCTGACCTGCGTCGGGGTGGCGGGATTTGAACCCACGACCTCTTCGTCCCGAATGAGGTTCGGTTGCTGATCTTGCCAGCGCGGATAGTGTTTTGCCTGGTCGTGTGTCACGAACGCTGAAGGAGGCGTCGATGTAGGAGCTTCCGGAAGCGGTGCTGTGTGAGAGATGGAGGTAGGTCCTCCGGGGTCGCCCTGCAGGGGGAGGCTCCAAACCACCGCAGGCTGCGCCGGTTAAGTGCCGGTCGTGGTGAGCGCTGCGGGAAAAGGCGCGGCCTTGATTGCGTCAGGTGTGGGTCAGGAAGGCGAGCGTGAGCGAACCGCTGATGACGTGTCGTAAGAAATTCCAGTGGCGTCGAAACCAGGGCGAGACCAGGGTCCTGGGACAAGTCCGGGGGGAGCCTGCTGACTGCCCGGATGGCGTCCGGCATGTAGGCGGCGCGAGCCTGGCCCGGGCTCTTGCATGGAACGTGAGAACCTGTCGCCCCGATACGGCCGCCGGGCAGCCAGCCCGGAGGCGGGAGGGAGAACCCCAAGCGGCCAACACCGCAAGAGACCGAGTACCGACGCGGGGCACGGGGGCGGACCGTCTCGTAGTAGTGGTGAAGCCCGGTAATGCGGGTGGAGCGAAGGGGACGGGTCATCCTGGCCTGCTTGGCGGTCAACCGGCGGTGCCGGGAGGAGCCGGGTGAGCGGGCCGAAGCCGTTCGAGATCTCAAAGCATGTCGTCTGGGAGGCGTATCTCAGGGTCAAGGCGAACCGGGGAGCGGCCGGCGTCGACGGCGAGTCGATCGAGCAGTTCGAGGCGGACCTGAAGGGCAACCTCTACAAGCTGTGGAATCGCCTGTCGTCGGGCAGCTACTTCCCGCCGCCGGTACGGATGGTGGAGATCGAAAAGCCGCAGGGACGAGGGGTCAGGATCCTTGGCGTGCCGACGGTCGCGGACAGGATCGCGCAGACGGTAGTGGCCATGGTCCTGGAGCCGGAGGTGGAACCGCTGTTCCATCCCGACTCCTACGGATACCGGCCCCGCCGTAGCGCGCTGGACGCGCTCGCGGTGTGCCGGGAGAGGTGCTGGAGAACCGACTGGGTGATCGATATCGACATCCGTGGCTTCTTCGACAACCTCGATCATGACCTGGTCCTCAAGGCGGTGGTCCACCACACCGACCAGCGGTGGATCCTGCTGTATGTGGAGCGCTGGCTGAAGGCCCCGCTCCAGCAGGACGGTGGCGTGCTGGTCGCGCGGGATCGCGGGAGCCCACAGGGCTCGGCGATCTCACCCTTGTTGGCGAACCTGTTCATGCACTACGCGTTCGACGCCTGGATGGCCCGGGAGTTCCCGGCTGTCCGCTTCGAGCGGTACTGCGATGACATGGTGGTCCACTGCCGCACCGAGGCCGAGGCGCACCGGGTGCGCGAGGCGATCGGCGAGCGGCTGGCGCAGTGCGGGGGCTTGCAGCTGCATCCTGACAAGACCCGCATCGTGTACTGCAAGGACGGCAAGAGGTGTGGCTCGTACGAACACACCTCGTTCACGTTCCTGGGGTACACATTCCGGTCGCGGAAGGTCCGGACGCGGAGCGGAAGCTACTTCTTCAGCTTCAGTCCGGCCATCAGCGACGAGGCCGCCAAACGGATCCGGGCCCGGATCCGGTCCTGGCGGCTGCACCTGCGCAGTGGATCGTCCCTGGCAGACCTCGCACGGGAGATCAACCCGATCGTGCGGGGGTGGATCGGCTACTACGGGCGGTTCTACCCGTCCGAGCTGGTCAAGAGCCTCAAACGCATCAACCACTACCTGATGCGGTGGGCCATGCAGAAGTACAAGCGACTCCGGCGCCGCCGGATGAGGGCCTGGGACGGCCTCGGGAAAGCCGCACGGCTCTACCCGGGCCTCTTCGCCCACTGGAAGCTTGTCAGACCTTGATCGACTGGATGATGGGAGCCGTGTGAATCGAGAGGTTCACGCACGGTTCTGAGAAAGCCGGGAGGTGAGATCCCTCCCGGCTACTCGCCAGCGCGTCGGGCTGTCGTGGTCTCGGGTGGTCTCGAAGGGGCTCGGGGAGCGGGTTGGCTCCCAGATGGCTCCCTGCGGGGCCTCAGCCAGCGGCCCCTGAGTCCGCCCTTCCCGCTGGGCCCGCGGAACCCGACCGTTACGAACAGCTCGACCTCGGCTGAGCCGCGCGTACTGACTTAGCGTTCCGCAGCAGGTGAGAACCACGTGACGCACGACGCAAGGCCCATTCTTGCCAGCCTCTGGCCTGCCCTGCCCCAGGGCCTGCGGCATGTCCGTAACCCAGCGTTACGTCTCGTCACGCTCTAGAGTGTATGAGTCACAGAGGGTGATACTCGTGGCCGGCTGGCCGACGGACCGATCGGTGCTGCCCTGGCCGAGTCCCGCCCTACCTGGGGATAGTCCGATCTGATGCCATGGATGAAGAGCGGGTTGGGACACCATCGTTGGGGGCGATGTGGGGACATCCACGCGATGGAAGGGGCCGAACGGCGAGGGGTGGAGCTCCGCTGGGAGGCGGCTGGCTCACTGGCGAGAGGACTCGCGGAACGCGGATCAGCGGCTGGAGGAGATCGCCGCGGACCATCTGCGTGCCCTGCACGAGACGCTCCGTGCCGATCGGTCGGCTTTCGGGTTGTACGACACGGCCTGTGCGGCCGGTGAACGGCTCGCCAGGGTCCTGGGTTCGCTGGCCGCAGAGGGCGCGGAGTCGGAGAACGCGCTCGTCGCGCGTCTCGTCTCGGAGGTCGGCGGTGACGGCGGCACACTCGCCGACGCCGCGGTGCGCAGGGGGATGGCCGCGGCGGTCCGCGATGTCCGGAGCAGACATCCCGAGCTGGACAACGCCATGGGCGGGGGTGCCGCCGTCGGCGGCGGCTTCACCTGGGACATCCTGTGCGATCTCTACCAGGTGTTCTTTGCCGACATGGTGGGGGAGTTCCTCAGGTCCGTGGTCGCCGAGCACGTCAAGCTGGCGGTCCCGGTGCTCATCGCGACCGATCCGGAAGGCAGGATCGCCGACTGGGTCACGGAGAAGGTGGTGGACCTGGTGCCGAGCCCCTGCGAGGAGTCCGCCGAAGCGACGGACCTTGCACAGGCTGTGGATACCGCGCAGTCGGTGGTGGGCGCTGTGCAGGATCCGTCGGCCGCACTGCCCAAGATCGCCGAGTTGTTGGTGCCGCGGGCGGTCGGAAAGGTGCTTGGCCTGATCACCGAGGAGATCACCGGCGAAGAGGGAGCCGCGGCGTGACCGATTCCGACGACTTCCTGTGGTGGCGCGGCCCCAGGGGCGACCGACCTCCTGGCGACCGCTGGACGGAGATCGGTGAGGAAGCCTTCCAGGAAAAGGAGCGCCGCATTACCGGCCGGCACCATCTGCCCGGTCCTGTCCCCGACTGGGCCGAGGACCTGTTCCGCGTCGCCAGGGCCGCGTTCATCGCCGACAAGTACGTACGCCGGACCGGGGCGCGGGACCGGTGGACCCGCCGCATCAGCCTCGCCGTGCCCGTCACGGAACACGAGCGGTGGCAGAGCGCGGCCGTCAGTACCCACCTCACCGCACTCCTCCAGATCCTCACCGGGGACCTATGGCATGTGGACTTCCGGCCTCTCACCGGTCACTACGTCGAGGAGGCGATGGTCTGCCCCGACGAGCCGCGTGCATCGGAAGTCGCGTTGTTCTCTGGTGGACTGGATTCCCTCAGCTGGGCTGCCACCCGTTCGCGCGCCGACGACTTCCGACCGCTCTTGCTCGTGATGTTCCGCGAGATCGGCCTGCTGCGTCTCCAGCAACGGGTGTACAAGGCCGTTGAGCGACTGGACGGAGCACGGCCGGTGCTGCTGTTACCGATGAGCCAGACCCCAGCGGGTGACGGCTCGGGGGCACGGCTGGAGACCTCCTCCCGCACACGTGGTCTGCTGTACGCGGCGGGCGCGATCCGCGCCGCCACCGCGCACGGGGTGGGCACCGTCCACATCCCCGAGAACGGCCAGCTCGCCCTCAATCCGCCTCTGACACCGGCGCGCTCGGCCGCTTGCTCCACGCGTTCCGTGCACCCGCGGACGCTGGGCAGTCTGAACGCCTTGGTAACTGCCGTGAGTGACGCAGAGAGCACGGTGCAGGTGGTCAACCCCTTGGCGCAGCTGACGAAAGGCGAGGTATGCAAGGCCGGACGTGATGCGGGCCTCACCCCGTCCGGCCAGGAGTCCACCTTGAGCTGCGGCAAGCCGCCAACCCGCCGAAGCGGCGGGCCTCCCATCGCCAACTGCGGCGTCTGCTTCCCGTGCCTCGTGCGCCGCTCAGGGCTACTCCACGCTAATGGCACCGACGACACCCCGTACGAGGCATTGCCATGGGCGGACGACCTACCGCCTGACCGGGGTGCCGACTGGCGCGCACTGCAGCGGTGGCTGCTCGGTGGGTACACCCTTACGGATGTCCTCACCGATACCCCGCTGCCGCCGGGCATGGACCCGGTGGCTGCCTTCGACTTGATCAGGCGCGGGCGGAAGGAGCTGGAGCGCCTGCTTCGGATCGCGGCTGTCGCTGGGGCCACTGACGCAGCGTAGGCGGCAACGTGGAATACGAATCAACGGCGCACTGGCGAAGGTCAGTTGGGACGTATTCTTTCCTCTGGGCTGAGAACTGTGGCAGGAGTGACGGTTCCGTATCCATTCCTTGCCGTGAGCGCGGGCGGCAGCAGAGGCAACAGGGGGAGACGTCGTGGAGATTCAGATCACGGTCGATACGCAGGGCGACGACGCAGCGACACATGATCTGTACTACTGGCTCCGGCAGGATGGCGAACTCCGGCGTCACGTGGAGTTCCAACTGGCACGAGCCTCCGAAGCCTCTGGCCGCATGAGCGCGGGCGAGATCATCAACATGTTCGTCAGCAATGGAATTGCCGCTGCAAGCTTGTTGGTGAACGTCGTGGTCGCCTGGCGAGCAGCCCGCCCTTCGCAGCCGGGGGCCGTGACCTTCGAACGCGGCGGTATGACAGTGACCGTGCACGACACGTCGGGCGAAACGTTGCGCCGAGTCGCAGAGCTGTTGGCTTCCGAGCCTCACGGCGGAGACCCGGAGGCCACTGGTGCGGGACAGCAGTCGGCTCCGTCGGTTTCCGGGAATCGGTGATGGGGCTGCCCAACCCCGACAGAACCCGTGTGGTGCTGATCGGCGCGGACGAGTACCAGAACTTCCCGGCCCTGCCGGCAGTGCACAACAACCTCGTCAGGCTGGCAGAGCTGTTCACGTCCCCGCACGTCGGGGGCCTACCTGCCGGACACTGCGTGATGGTACGTAATCCTGCCGCCCGCGATGACGTGCTCGACGCCGTTTACCAGGCAGCGAGCGAGGCGACGGACACGCTGGTGGTGTACTTCGCCGGCCACGGCATGCGGTCACCTGAAGGCTCTCTCTACCTCACACTGGGGCATTCCGAGCCAGGCCGGAAGTTCTACAAGTCAGTGGCGTACAACGACCTCCGCACCGGAGTGCTGGAAAGCGCGGCGCCCAGGAAGGTCGTGATCCTCGACTGTTGCTACAGCGGTGCCGCGCTGGAGGGGTACATGGGCGGGCCGGATGAGTTCGCGGACCAAACCGCCATCGAGGGCACCTATGTCATGACCGCCTCAGCGGCGACGCAGGCCGCCATGGCTCCCGTGGGTGCGCGCTTCACCGCGTTCACCGGTGAACTCGTGAAAGCCATTTCCGAGGGCGTTCGAGACGTGTCCGGCCCGCTCGATATGAACTCCCTCTTCCGGCATGTCAGCCGTGAACTGGCATCAAAGGGCATGCCGGTACCTCTGCAACGGTCCGGTGACCAGGGGCACGCCATCGCGTTGTTCCGAAACAAGTGGAAGCAGCCTTGGGAGGAGCCCACGCTCGCGACACTGCGTGAGGAGTGGTTCCGCGCGATCCAAGAAGGGCTGCTCTGGCACGTGCGGGATGTTCCGGCGCTTGGCAAGGGCCGACTACGTACCGGCTTCGGCGAGCCCAGGCTCGTCGGCTCCGTGCTGATCGCGCGGATCGCCGTCCGGCTCGCTCGGGGTGAGAGCACGGCGAGTATCCGCGACTGGCTCGCCGCCAGTCCGTTTTTCACAGCGCCCGGCCCTGATGGCGATGAGCTCAACGAGCTCATCGCCAAGGTTCAGTTCGGGTTCGAGCACGACGGGCTGGCCACCACTGTCGTGGTCCTCGACGGCCTGGGATTGCTCCCCTGGAGCCCGGAGAGCACGGACATGCTCCTCATCGAGTACTGGGCTGCCCAACGAGGTCGTACGGTGCCTCGTACGCGTGTGGAGCGCGAACTCAGGGAGTTGTGGGACAGCACCGACTCTCGCGTCCACGCGGCACTCTCGGCGCTGCCGTCCTCTCCGCTGGAGGCATACCCCGACCTGTGGGAGAGGCTGAAGGGCGAGCCTGACTTCCGAGTCGGTAACGCCGGCGCCATGGCGCTCGGCCGCCTTGGCGGCGAACGCGCCTGGGATCGGTGGATGTCCACCCGCCCCTGGAGCATCCTCAAGGCTCGCCACCTGGTGAGCCTCGGCGGAGATCTCGCCCGCTGCCAGGCCGCGCAGCGTGCTCTGGGCCGTCTCCTCGATCAAGCACCTTCCGGCGATGAGTTCCGCGGTGTTCTCGAGCGTGCCGCAGAAATCATCCGGGAGCAGTTGGAGCACATCGCCTTGGCCGTGGAAGGCATGAGTGCCATCGAGTACGAGCTGCTACGCGAGCGCAGCCAGGACGAACACTTCCAGGACGGCTGTCTCGTCACCTTCCAGCAGCATCTGCTGGAGCGGGACCAGTCCTTCACCCCTTTCCCCGAGCACGCGGCAGCGCACGGCACTTGGGGCCCACTTCCATGGTGGTCGATCGCCCTTCACGACGAACGCGAACAACGAGCGGCGCAGGAACTGCTCGCCCGCGGCGGTATGCAGCTGGCCATCACCGCCAAGAGCCGCGACGCTGACGAGCTTGTCATCACCTGCCAGGAGCCCGGGCCCGGACCGTCGCGCATCACAGCCCGCCTCCGCTTTCATCTCCGCGACGCCGTGCACGCCTGCGAGCTGCTCCTTCTTGCCCGTCGGCAGAAGGTGACGGTGGACTTCCTCTCGGCACAAATCGACGAGTGGGACGATCGCGAGGTCAACCTCATCGGCACGTTGCCCATCGACCTGGGCGGCGATCTCGGAGCCACCCTTGCCGACATCGCGACCCACGCGCTGCGCCGACTCATGCCGGGCGCGTCGGGCCCAAACTTTCACCTGGAAGGTGTCCCGTCGCTCGAAAGGCTCTTGAAGTCATCTCGACTCCCCCAGGTCTGCCGCCATCCGAGGTAGCGACGAGCCTGGGCGACCCTACGGGTCCCGGTCCGCACCGGCCGGCTTGCCGTCGAAAGGTAGCCAAGGAATCCTTCTGGCTGGAATGTCCAGGTCGGTCCGCGGTATGCCGCAAAAGACCCGCGTGATCGCGATGGCTCCGCGAGGTTGTGCGGCGCGCGCCCACCGCCGGTGTGTGGCCGAAACACCATGGGCCCGTGCCAGGCGGCCGCTCGGCTCCCGTCCACAAGCCGGTTTCCGCCGCTTGCTCTCGCGATAGGCTCGACCAGGCACTTTTGCATCGTGGTCCGTGAGGAAAGCCTGGGGAGGCCGGACGGTGACAGATCGGTCAGGCGCGTCGGCACCGAGGCCCGGCGTACCCAAGCCGGGCCCGCCGCGCCCCGCCCGGCAGTGGTTCCAGGAGCGTCCCTCGCCGTACCCGTGGGAGCAGGACGCGCTGGACCATGTGCGGGGGCTCATGCCGCAGGCCGAGCCGTTCCGCGCCTGGGCCACGTTCTCCTTCACCGCTATGTCCGGCCGCGTCAACGAGTGCGATCTGCTGGTCGCCGTTCCCGCCGGCCTCTTCCTCATCGAGATCAAGGGGCATCCGGGGCAGCTCCGCAACACCGGGTCGACCTGGAACTTCCAGGGACCAGACCGCATGCGGACCATCAACAACCCCCTGCATCTGACCGACCTGAAGTCCAAGGAGCTGAAGAGCCAGCTCCAGTGGGCGGCCCGCAAACTGGGCCTCTCCGAGCGGGTGGTCCCGCGGGTCGAGCCCGCCGTGTTCCTGTCGTCGCCCGACCTGGAAAGCCACCTGGACGAGGTCCAGCAGATCAAGGTCTACGGCCGTGACGACGGCGGCAGCGGTCTGAAACGGATCTGGCAGGACTTCCTCGGTCTGCCCCCGGACCGTCCCGACCGGCGCATCACGCAGGAGTTCTCGCGGCACACCCTGCCGCAGCTGCTGAAGGCGATCGGGATCCGCCAGTCCACGGCCCATCTCCGCTTCGGCGACGCCTGGAAGATGGAGCCGCACCCGCTCGACGCGGGACCCTCCTGGGAGGACCGCCTGGCCACCCGGGATGACGGCCTCGTCCAGGAGGAGGGCCGGGTCCGTATCTATCTGGTGAGCCAGATGGCGACGGAGGCGGCCCGCAAGGCAACCGAACGCGCTGCGCGCCGCGAGTACCAGGTGCTGCAGGGCATCACCCACCGCGGTATCGTCGACGCGCTCGACTACCGCGAGCACCAGGGCGGACCGGCGATTCTCTTCCGCCACCGTCACGGCGATCTCCGCCTCGATCAGTACCTGGACGCCTACGGCGGCAGGCTGACGCCCGAGATCCGCCTGGACCTGGTCCGTCAGCTTGCCGAGGCGGTCCGTTACGCACACAACCGCTCGCTCTATCACCGGGCTCTCGCGGCCCGCTCCGTGTACGTCTCGTTCCGGTCCGACGGGGCCAACCCCGAGCTGCGGATCACCGACTGGCAGACCGCGGCGCGGGACTTCGACAGCAACGCCACGTTCTTCCGCTCCATCGGCGGCTCCGCCCTCGACGCCGCTCTGATCGAGGACGCGGCCCGCGTCTACCTCGCCCCCGAGTCGGACCAGCCGTACGCGGACCCGGCCGACCTGGACATCTTCGGTCTCGGTGCACTGGCCTACCTGATCCTCACCGGCCGCCCGCCGGCCGCCCAGCGCAGCGACCTCGCCGAACGGCTCCGCAGCGACGGCGGGCTCCGCCTGTTCGCGGTGGCCGACGGCCTGCCCGACGCACTCGACGACCTGGTCTTCCGGGCGACCCGCGCCGACGTCGACGAGCGCCTCGGCTCGGCCGAGGCGTTCCTGGACCTGCTGGACGAGGCGGAACGTGCCAGCATCCTCCCGGACTCTCCGGCGGCGGCCTGCGTCGACCCGCTCGAAGCGGTGCCCGGTCAGGCGCTCGACGCCGAGTGGACGGTACGCCGTGTCCTGGGCACCGGAGCCACCGCCCGCGCCCTGCTCGTGGAGCGGGTCGCGGAGGACGAGGACGGCCGCACCCAGATCGACGAGCACGTCTTCAAGGTCGCCCTAGACGAGGAGAAGGCGGGGCGGCTGCGCGCCGAGGAACGGGCGTTGCGCAAGGTCGGCGGCGGCTCCGTCGTCCAGTTGCGCGGCGAGGGGCTGCGGGAGCTCGGCGGGCGGACCGTCCTGGAGCTGGAGTACGCCGGTGAGCAGTCGCTCGGCGAGCGGCTGCGCGGCAAGGGGCGGCTCAGCTACCACGACCTGGAGCGCTTCGCCGACGACCTGTTCCGCGCCCTGGACCAGCTCGCCGCGCAGGGCGTGCGCCACCGCGACATCAAACCGGACAACTTCGGCATCCAGCGCCGCAAGGACCGCACCCGGCAGCTCAAGTTGTTCGACTTCTCCCTGACGGACGCGTCCGACCGGGACGTGAAGGCCGGCACGCGCGGCTACCTCGACCCGTTCCTCGGTTCGATGCGCCGCGCCCACTACGACGACCACGCCGAGCGGTACGCCGCCGCCGTCACCCTCCACGAGATGGCGAGCGGCGAGCGTCCGCTGTGGGGCGAGGGGCAGCTCGATCCGCTGACCAACGAGTCGGCCGAACTCCACGTCGCCACCGAGCTGTTCGAGCCCGCGCTGCGCGATGGACTCACCGCCTTCTTCCAGCGTGCGCTGCACCGGGACACCGAGCAGCGCTTCGACACGCTGCGGCAGATGTGGGACGCGTGGCGTGAGGTGTTCCGGGCGGCCGACGCGACCGCGCCCGCCACGACCCCCTCCACGGTCGGCAGCACCTCCGACGACCCGCTGACGGCCCGCGACCGTGCCGCCGCGGCGGCCGACCTGACGACGCCGCTGGACGCCGCCGGCCTGTCCCCGCGTGCCGTGTCGGTGGCCGGCGGACTGGGGGCGACGACGGTCGGTCAGCTGCTGGACATCCAGCCGTACGCCATCTCCAAGGCGCGTGGCGCGGGAAACCTCGTCCGCAAGGAACTCAACCGGCGCCGCAGGCAGTGGGCCACCGCGCTGCGCCCGGCGGCGCCGTACGCGCCCCGCAGGCAGGCGCCGGACGACACCGACCGGAAGCACTCCGCCCCCGGCACCAGCGAGCCCCGCGTCCTGTCGATAGACGACATGGCCGCGCTCCTCGCCCCCGAGCCGGGACGCAAGGGCTCCCACCGCGCCGACGTCGTACGCCTCACCCTCGGCCTGCCCCTGGACGACGGCGGACTCTCCCCGCTCGGCGCCTGGCCCGTGCAGGCCCGCGTCGCCGACCACTTGGGCATCAAGCAGACCTCCGTCTCCCGGCACCACCGCAATGAGATCAAGAAGTGGGCGGAGGCGGACTGGCTGGACCCGGTCCGCACCGAGCTGACCGAGATCATCCAGTCGGTGGGCCGGGTGATGACCGCCGACGAGGCGGCGGCCGAACTCCGGGCCCGGCACGGCGCGGGGGCGGACACGCCCGAGCGGACGCTCGCCAGGGCCCTGGCTGTCGTCCGGGCCGCGGCCGACGCGGAGACCACCGAACGACCGGACGAGGACCCCGACGGGCAGCACGAGCCCCGGCTCGACGTGCACCGGCGCGGTGAGACCGTCCTGCTCGCCGCTGAGTCCCTGCCGGGTGCGGACGACCCCAGCCCGCGGGAGCTGGCGGACTACGCGGCGCTCCTCGGCCAGGCCGCCGAACGACTGGCACGGCAGGACCCGCTGCCCGGCCGCGGCGAGGTCCTGCGCGTCCTGCGCTCCGTGGCCGCGCCCGACGGTCTGGCCCCGCTCGCCGACACCCGTCTGGTGTCCCTCGCCGCCGCGACGGCCCCCGGCGTCGCGGCCACGCCCCGGCTGGAGCTGTATCCGCGTGACCTGAGCCTGGAGCGGGCGCTGCGCATCTCCCAGGCGGGCGCGGGCGTCCGCCGGGACCGGGGGATCACCGTCGCCGAGCTGGTGGCGCGGCTGCGCGCCCGTTTCCCGGGCCTGGACCTGGTGTCGGGTTCCCGGGAACCCACCCATGTGGAACTGCTGGACGCCCTGGAAGGGGCGCGCTTCGACCTCGTCTACGACGACGAGGCGGAGAAGTTCGTCCCCAGGGCGCCGGAGTCGCGGGGCCCGTGGAGCTCCACCGGCGCCCTCACCAGTTACCAGCCGCCCACCCCCGTCACCCGGGCCGACCGGGAGGATCCGCACGGCCCGCTGCGGGAGCGGCTTGCCGCCGTTGCGGAGCGGGGTGGTTTCCTCGCCCTCACGGTGAAGGCGAACGCGTTCGCGGGAGCGGCGGAGACCGTGGCGGCCGCTTTCCCGGTCGAGGCCCTGGACCTGTCGGACGTGTTCCTCACCGCCTTCCGCGCCCTGGCCGCGGAGAAGGGCCAGGACTGGCAGAAGGTCCTGCGCGCCGACAGCCTCTCCACGCCCGGCAACATCAAGCCCGGATTGGCGTCGTTCGTCCGGGTGGTCTGGCAGCGTGTGGAGGAGGCGGTGCTGGCCCGCGCCGACGCGCCGCGCACCGTGCTGTTCCTCCACGACGCCGGCCTGGTCGCCCGGTACTGGGACGAGGGCGGTCACGCCTTCCTGGTCCGGCTCCAGAACGCGGCCCGCCGCCCCGCCGACGCGCCGTACGGCCTGTGGCTGCTGTGCACGGTCGAGACGCGCGCGCAGGAGCCGAAGCTGGACGGCCGGACGGTGGAGGTGATCGGCGGGGACGGCGAACGGGCGCACCTGGACCAGGAGTTTCTGGACTCGTTGCGGGTGCCGGTCGGCACCGGCTGAGCGGCGGCCGGCTACCCGGCACCGGCCGACGCATCTATCAACCTTGATAGTTCAGGTCTTACGGGGCACCCCGCCTTTGCGGCCGATGTCGAACGCCAGCCGGTACACGTCGGGGAGGTCGAGCGCGCCGCTGGTGCGTTCGGTCAGGACGCCGAGTTCGACCAGTTCCTCTATCAGGCCGATGGGGTCGTCAGCGGCGGCGCGGGGACCACTGTTCTCGTCGTCGTCCTCCCGCATACGACGCAGGATTTCCGAGAGACCGCCACGCTCCCAGCACTGGCGGACGACTGACGGCTCTATCGGCACCCGCTCGCCTTCGAGCTGTTCGATCGCCGTCGCGGCCCAGCCGATGTCCTCCTTCAGCTCGTCCACCCTGACCCGCGACGCCTCGTGCAGACTCTCCCGGATCGCCTCGTAGTGCAGCGGGTACTGCTGCGTGGCGTACCGCTCCGCCGTCAGGTCCGTGGCCGTGCGCAGCGCGAGCAGCCAGGTCCTCGGGCTCACGCGTCCTTTGCCGTCCTGGAGATGGTTCGGTACCCAGGTGAAGGTGTGGCCCTTGCGCCGGTCGGTCCCCATGTACGGCCCCGCGAGGGCGACGAAGGCCCGCTCCTGGCACTTCTCGTCGGCGATCAGGTCGACCGGGGCGACGAACCGCCCTTCACTCTGTACCAGCCACTCGCCGTACTGCGCCCGGAACTTTTCCGCCTCGGCACTCGGATAGTTGCCCAGCCGGTGGAAGAGCAGCCCGTAGAGGTTCTCTCGGCTCCATGTCAGGTCGGCCGCGTTCGCCCCCAGCTTCGAGGCGTCCGGGAACGTCTTGGGCGCGCTGTCGTACATGTCTGGGCGTACGAAGATCTTGGCACGCAGGGCCCCCGTGGTCAGACGCAGTTCCAGTGCCACCTGGAACAGCGCCGACACCAGCCGGTCGGCGGTCTTGCGGTCCGCGTGGAGGTGGTCGAGGGCGTCGAAGAGCAGCACGCGTGTCTCGCCGCTGTCCCGCGCCTCCCGGTCGGCCTTGCGTAGTGCGTCCTCGTAAGCGTCCTCGTTCTCCTCGGCCCACCGGATGCGGTCGGCCCAGTCGGGGATGCTCGCGATCTCCGGAACGCCGAGCGCCATCATCACGACCGCGCACCAGAAGACCTCGGGATCGGCCCCCTCGCGCAGCAGCCGGGCGATCCTGCGCTTCCCCGGGTATGGGGTGTCGGCGCCACCCCCCGTGGTGAAGCCGGTGGTGACTCTGACTCGCCGCAGCCGCGGCATCATGTACGACCGCGCGGCCACCTCCCGCAGCTCGGGATCGGTCAGTGCCTTGGCCCAGTACGTCTTGCCGGTGCCGCGCGCGCCCCGGACCACGGTCACGTCCGGGTCGAGCGCGAGGCGGTGGCTGGACGGCGTGAACAGCCGCCGCAGGTCGGGGCCGTCCGTGTCCGCGTCGAGCGCGACACCGAGGGCCCTGGTGATCAGGGTGCGGTACTCGTCGGTTGTCGGTGCGGCGGTCATGAGGACTCCGGGGCGGGGTGCGGTGGCGGCAGCAGACGCTCCACCGTAGTCGTGAAGGTCCGGTACGCGGCGTCGACGAACGGCAGCTCGGGCCAGTCGCGGCTGCGCAAGGGGTCCAGACCCACCAGGTCGTTGCCGAAGAGGATGGGGATGGCGGCGTGCGGCGCGTCGTCGTCCTCCAGCGGGGGGTGGTATAGCTCGTCGCCTTCGTCGTCGGCGCCCTCCTCGTCCGCGTCGAGCTGGTCGTACAGGGTGGAGGCGAACAGTGTCTGGGCGCGGTCGATCAGGGCGGGCAGCCGCTTCGCGTCCCCGGCGGAGTGGAACATGGCCGCCACGATCCGCAGCCGCTCCCTCAGCTCCCGGGCCAGGGCCGGACGCCGCTGCCACTGCGTGAACAGCATCTCGTAGCCCTCCCAGGTGGAGGGGTTGTCCACCGCGAACAGCAGCGAGAGCCCGCTGAGATGGGTCAGGGTGACCGCCGCGATGTCGTGCATGCCGGCCCTGCTGTCCAGCAGGACGACGTCCGGGGGCCGTGACAGCTCGGTCACCTGGTCCTCGCAGGCGGCGATCGCCTCTTCCAGCCGCGCGGCGAACGGCCGTTCGCGGTCACCGGGGTTGAGCCCGGCCAGGTCGCTGTAGATGCGGTTGAGTTTGGCGAGGTAGTCGTACGGCTCGCCGTTCCGCTCCAGGGGGCGGCCGCCCGCCGGCGCCAGCCACACCTCCCCGTTGCCCGTGACGGGCAACGCGGAGCTGCGTGCCACCAGTTCCAGCCCGTCGGCGTTGCCGACACCGCCCTCTATCAGGTGGTCCACGATGCCGTGGCGGGGGATGCCGGCGGGGTCCTCCAGCAGGTTAGACACGCCCGGGGACTCCAGGTCGAGGTCCACCACGAGCACGCAGCGGCCCGTTCCGGCCAGGTACCGGGCGAGAACGGCGGTGGCGGTGGTGCGCCCGACCCCGCCCTTGAAGCCGTACAGCGCCACCCGCCGGTCGCGGCGCCCGGCGGTTCCGTCGGAGGGGGTGGGGACGCTGCGGGCCCAGTCAGTGCCGATGACGGTCCGCTCCAGGGCGTGGACACTGCCGGCCCCCGTTCCGGTGGCCTGCCGGGGGCTGACCTCCACACGGTCGTCGGCGTCGAAGTACAGCTCCGGCGCGAAGAGCTTGTCGCCGAAGAGGAGGGGTTCCAGGCCGGTGAAGGGGCGCGTGGCGGCGGTGAACGCGTCTCGGAGAGCGACTACGTCGGGGTCGTCGTGGGCGAGGGGGCGGCCACGGTCGTCGATGAGGATGCAGCTTCGGCCGAGCACGTCCCGGGTAACGACGACGTCCATGCCGAACTGTGCGGCGGCCTGCCGGGCGTGGTCGAGGGCGGCCTGCCAGGCCGTGTCGAAGCGCGCGCGGGAAGGGCTCATGCGCGGGTCCTCGTTCCCAGGATGCTCGCCTGCTCGTGGGCGGCGATGAGGGCGTACGCGGCCTTCAGGTGCTGATCGATATCCGCCTTGGTGATCGCGGTGCCGTCGCAGTAGCGGTCCGCGACGTCCCAGTCGGCGAACGGGTTCTTCCAGATGAGCTGTGTGAACAGCGCGCCCGCTCCGCCTCCCCGGCGGCGGTGGGCTACGGCGGTGAGGTGTTCCCACAGTTCGGGCAGGTGCCCGTGCTTGTTGGTCCACTGCGGCTTCTTGCGGGAGCGGTCCAGGTATTTCACCTCCGGGTGCTCCGGCATGTTCCGCGCGTCCAGCCGTGAGCCGAGGAAGTCGATCAGGATGGCCTTTACGGCGCACTCGGCCGCCAGCCCGGCCAGATGGTCGGCGGATATCCGCAGGTCCCGCTCGGAGGCCAGCAAGGCCGCGTCGTAGTGATTCCTGCTCGCCGTCGCGAATGCGGGCGGCGGTGTCGCGGAGGGTGTCGAGGCCGTCACGACGATCACTTTAACGAGTCGATCAAGAGGGTTGCGGGGGCTTTTCCCGGATCGCGACAACCCTGGGCCGCCGTACGGGGGTACGGGTGCGGCAGGATGGGAGGTCCGGTCCGCGGATGACGCGGTGGGGCGCTGACGCGGTGCAGGGAGAAGGAAGCGAAGAGTGACGGTGACGACTACGGGCACGGACAAGGCGGCCCTGCTCAAGGACCTGAAGAAGCTGGTCGTCGCACTGGAGGACGACCTGCGGGCCCGCTGCGAGTCCAAGGAGGAGTTCCGCACCCGCCTGGACCGCGAGTGGCGCGAGGCCAAGGAGGCCCGGCGCACCGCCCTGTCCTACCCGGCCTGGCGGGACGATCGCGTCACGCAGGCCGCGGTGGCGTGGGTGCTGGGCTGCGTCTTCGTCCGCTTCTGCGAGGACAACGGCCTGATCGACGAGCCGTACCTCGCCGGCCCCGGTGAACGCCTCGCCGAGGCGGAGGCCCGGCACGAGGCCCACTTCCGCACCTACCCGCACCACAACAACCGCGACTGGCTCATCGAGGCGTTCCGCCACCTGGCGAGCACCAACGAGACCGCCGCCGGCCTCTTCGACGAGCGGCACAACCCGCTGTGGGGACTAACCCCCGGCTACGAGACGGCGACGGAACTGCTGATGTTCTGGCGCCGCTGGGGCGCGGACGGCGAGATCCGCTACGACTTCACCGACCCCGAGTGGGACACCCGCTTCCTCGGCGACCTCTACCAGGACCTCAGCGAGCACGCCCGCAAGACGTATGCGCTGCTGCAAACCCCCGAGTTCGTCGAGGAATTCATCCTCGACCTCACCCTGGAACCGGCGGTCGCCGATGACGGGCAGGGCTTCGGCCTCGACCCCGTGTGGACCGGCCCGGACGGCAGGGAACGCCGCGGCCTGCGCACCATCGACCCGGCGTGCGGCTCCGGCCACTTCCTGCTCGGCATCTTCCACCGCCTGCTGGACAAGTGGCGCCAGGCGGAACCCGGCACGGACGACTGGACGCTGGTCCGCCGGGTGCTGGAGTCCGTCCACGGCTGCGACAAGAACCCCTTCGCCGCGAGCATCGCCCGCTTCCGTCTCCTGGTCGCGGCGATGCGCGCGGCCGGTACGCGGAGGCTCGCGGACGCGCCGCCATTCCCCATCAACGTGGCCGTGGGTGACTCCCTGCTGCACGGCCGGGGCGCGGCGGGCATCCAGACCGACCTGGACACACTGTTCGCCGAGGCGGTCGTGGGGCGCGAGGAGGGGGAGGCGTACGCGTACGCCACGGAGGACGTGTGGGAGTACGCGAAGCGGGTCGACCTGCTGGGGCGGGGGTCGTATCACGTGGTGGTGGGGAACCCGCCGTACATCACGGTGAAGGACAGGCAGGAGAAGGAGAACTACAAGAAGGGCTACAAGAAAGCGTGTGTGGGTCTCTTCGCCCTGTCGGTGCCGTTCGCGCAGCGCATGTTCGAGCTTGCGGTGAAGGGACCTGGCGGGCGACAGGGCGGCGGTGGATTCGTCGGTCAGATCACTGCGAACTCGTTCATGAAGCGGGAGTTCGGACGCAACCTGATCGAGGTGGTCTTCCGTAACGAGGTCGAGCTGTCGCACGTCATCGACACCTCGGGTGCCTATATCCCCGGGCACGGAACTCCCACGGTCATTCTGGTGGGGCGCAACCGTGTGCCCAGCGGCAGTCGGCCCATCCGGGCGGTGCTGGGCGTACGGGGTGAGCCGGAGCAGCCGGAGAACGCTGCCGAAGGGCAGGTCTGGACGGAGATCGTCAAGTACGTCGACCGGCCGGGCAGCGAGACGGACTGGGTCTCGGTGGCGGACTTCGACCGCACCCACTTCGCCGAGGCACCTTGGTCGCTGAGCGGTGGCGGCGCCTCCGAGGTGTTCGGTCAGCTCACAGCTGCGGGGGCGGAGCTGTTGGGCTCGCGCGTAAAGCTGATCGGGCGCACCACGCACACGGGTGCGGACGAGGCGTACTTCGCTCCACCCGGCACCTGGACCAGGCATGGAGTCGCAGCGAGCCGGGTGGTGCCTTTGGTGGAGGGCACCGTCATCCGGGACTGGGACCTCGAACCCGAGACCGAGGCGCTGTTCCCGTACGGTCGCGACCTCTCCGCCAGCCTCTCCGACCCGGCCTCCGAGCGGCTGCTGTGGCCACAGCGCAGCATGCTCAGGCTGCGCCGCGAGCCCGGCGGCACGCACGAGGAGATCGGGCTGACCTGGTACGAGTGGAGCCGCTGGCATCCAGAACGCTACTCGGTGCCCCTGGGAATCGCCTTTCCGTTCGTGGCGACGCACAACCACTTTGCATTGGATCGAGGCGGGAAGGTTTTCAAGCAGACCGCGCCCGTGATCAAGCTGCCCGAGGGAGCCGGGGAGGAAGAGCACCTGGAGTTGCTGGGGGTGCTCAATTCTTCGGTGGCTTGTTTCTGGCTCAAGACGGTGAGCTACCCGAAGGGTGGTGATCCAGTCGGCGGTGCGGGTGCGCGCGTCAGCGTGCACCCTTGGTCAGACAGATACGAGTTCACTGGCACGAATCTGCAGGATTTCCCCCTTCCGGCCAAGCTCCCGCGTCACCTCGGCCGCGTCCTCGACGCCCAGGCGCAGAAGCTCGCCGAGTTCGAGCCCTCGGCCGTGGCCGCGACTGTCGTGCCTACGCGGCAAGCGCTGGATGACGCGGAAGCCGAACACGTCAAGGTCCGTCGCCGCATGATCGCCCTCCAAGAGGAGCTGGACTGGCAGGTCTACGGTCTCTACGGGCTGCTTACCGACCGCGAGGTCGCCCGGACCGTGACCCCGTCGCCCGACCCCGAAACCATCCCTGAGGTCAAGCTCGGCGAGCGTGCCTTCGAGATCGTCCTCGCGCGCAAGGTCGAGGCCGGTGAAGTGGAGACCGCCTGGTTCACGCGCCACGGCTCGACCCCCGTCACCGAGATCCCCGCCCACTGGCCGGACTGGTACCGCAAGATCGTCCAGGCCCGTATCGACCTGATCACGAGCCGCAAGGACATCGCCCTCATCGAGCGCCCGGAGTGCAAGCGCCGCTGGGCCACCGACCCGTGGGAGAAGAAGGAACGCGCCGCGCTGCGGGGCTGGCTGCTCGACTGCTGCGAGGACGAGAACCTGTGGTTCGAGGTGCGCGAGGGGATGCGCTACCCGCGGACGCTGACCGTCAACAACCTTGCCGACCGGCTCGTTTCCGACCCCGACTTCACTTCCGTCGCCGCGCTCTACGCCACCGACCACCTCAAGAAGCCGGACCTCCCCCTCGCCCAGATCCTCAACGAGATCATCGCTGATGAGCACGTGCCCTACCTCGCGGCCATGCGCTACAAGGACTCCGGCCTGCGCACCCGCCGGGAGTGGGAGAAGGTCTGGGAGAAGCAGCGCGAGGAGGATCGCACGGGTACGCGGCTCGACATCGACCCGCCGACGAAGTACAAGTCCTCCGACTTCCTCAAGCAGTCCTACTGGACCCACCGCGGCAAACTCGACGTCCCCAAGGAGCGGTTCATCTCCTACCCGGAGGCGGGGCCGGACAGCGACTCCACGCTGATGCTCGGCTGGGCCGGCTGGGATCACAAGGACCAGGCGCTGGCCCTCACCCAGCTGATCGAGACGCGCGTCAAGAACGACGCCTGGGGCGCCGAACGGCTCGTACCGCTGCTCGCCGGCTTGCGTGAGGTCATGCCGTGGGTGCACCAGTGGTACAGCGCCTACGACGACGAGTGGGAGGGCTCACCGGCCGAGGACCTGGAGGCGGAGTTCCAGCGCTACTTGCGCACGCACGGTGTGAGCGAGGCGCAGATGCAGGACTGGCGTCCGGTACGGAAGACGCGCGGGCGGAAGGCCGTACAGCGTCGTGAGACGACCGAACAGGCCGAGCTGGACGACGCGTAGAGCGGGGCGAGGGGGAGAGCCAGAGTGCCCTCCCCCGGGGCTCCGACCGGTGACTCAGCGGGCGGAGCCGGACGCGTGCGCGGTGAACGCCGACCAGGCGGTGGGGGACATGCGCAGGGCCTGAATCCGGGTGTCCTTGGAGTCGCGTACATGGACAGCCTCTTGGGTCAGGGCCACCTCCACGCAGTTGTCACCAGCGCCGCCGCTGTAGCTGCTCTTGAACCAGGCAAGTTCGGTGGTGCTCATAAGGCTCCTCGCATCTGCTCCAGCAGGCTCGCGGTGGCCGTCCGGCTGAGAGCCTGCGAGCGCATCTTTCCATAGCGCTGGAGTATCGCACTGACCGATTTCGGGTTGGTGATGAGGACGCTGGTCTCTTGAGCTTCGACGTACCCCACCCACTTGTTGTCCGGCGTTTCGGCCAGGTACTTCGGGCCTTCGAACCCCGAGTGGTCCTCCTGGCACAGCGGCATGACCAGGATCTCGACGTTGCGGCGACGGCCCTGCTCCAGCAGGTTGTCGATGAGCGCCCGCGTCACCTCGGGGCCACCCATCCGACGTTCAAGCAGAGCCTGCTCGATCATGAAGGAGAACGACGTGTTCGGGCGCTCGTGCAGGAGCCGCTGCCTGGCCAGTCGAGCAGCCACCTGTTGCTCGAACTGCTCCTCAGTCAGTGGCGGCAACCTGCGCTCGAAGACTTCCCGGATGTACGGCTCGGGCTGCAACAAGCCCGGAATCACCCGGCACTCGTACGCATACAGAGACACCGCCTCCTCCTCGATGCCCGCCCACTCCCGGAACCACGACGCCAGCCCCGCCCTCCGCGTAAGACTCCGCGCCGCAGCGCCCAGCACCTTGGCCGCAGCCGCTCCCAGAGCCGGTTCCGCCCGCGACGGCAAGTCGCTCGGCGGGAACCTCTTCCCCTGCTCGATCTTCGCGACGTAGGCCGCGGAGTACTGCACCCGCTGCGCGAACTCCTCCTGCGTGAGCCGGGCCTCTTCCCTCAAAGCCTTCAGGACCGCGCCGAAGGTCTTGAGGCTGTCGGACAGATCGTGCTCCCCGTTCGAGCCGCCGCCCCCACCCGCCCCGGCACCCCCGCACCCGCTGCCGATTCCGTTGTCCGTAGCCATGCAGCCGCCTCCCCGTGCACTGTCGCACACCGAACCCACCCCATGGTTACGGGCCGTGACCCACCCAGTCCAGCGAGTGAACCAGTACAGGCGAATCTGTATCAGCGTCGGTCCTGTTGGCGGCGCTCTGGCGGCGGGACCTTGGTCCGCATGCCGACACCGCAGACCCAAGCCACCGTCACCGTACGTACGTTCGCCCAGCGTTTCTCCGCGACCCGCCGCGGGGCGCGGCTCGCCCGCAGACTCGCCGCGCACCAACTGGACGTGTGGGGCGTACCGCACGGCACGTCGGCGTCGGACGCCGTCGTGCTGATCGTCGCGGAGTTGAGCGCCAACGCCGTCCTGCATGGACGCGTACCGGCGCGTGACTTCGCGCTGCGGCTCGTCCACAGGCCGGCCGCCGGGCTCGTACGCGTCGAGGTGTCCGACACGCATCCGGCCCTGCCCGTGTGCCTGCCCCCGCCCGCAGACGCCGACGGGGGCTGGGGTCTGCTCCTGGTCGCCGCCCTGGCCTCCCGCTGGGGTGTGACGGAGCGCACGGGGCCGGGGAAGACGGTGTGGGCGGAGGTGGACCTCCCGAGAGAGGCTCCCGCCGGACACCCCACGTGAGCGCGCCCGGCCACCCACCCCCCAGACGATCACCCACCGTGATACCCCACCCCGAAGGCGTCACGATCTCCCCTCCCACTGTCGGACTCACCTGGCAAGATGGACGTCGCGCCAACGCTTGAGGGGGGCGCTGTCCGGGCAGGCAGCCAGCACAGTGAGGGAATGATCGCCTGATGTCGACCACAGAGCTGTTCCTCCGCGATGTCATCGACATCAAGGAGGACGTCCACGCGGGCGATTTCAAGGTCGACCTCTCCCAGGGCTTCCACGAGGCCGATGAGCGGGTGGCGGAGTACGTCGTCACCGAGCAGTTGCAGAAGGCGTTCCGCAAGGCGCTCGGCATCGTCGCGAAGGCGGTCCGCACGGGCGACTCGCACGCCGCGTATCTGCACGGCTCGTTCGGTGCCGGTAAGAGCCACTTCCTCACCGTGCTGCACGCGGTGCTCAACGGCCACGAGGGGGCTCTGAACAAGCGGGGCCTGACGGAGGTCGTCGCCGAGCACCGGGACTGGCTGGGCGGCAGCCGGTTCCTGATGATCCCCTACCACCTGGTCGGATCGACCGACCTCGACTCGGCGCTGCTCGGCGGTTACGTCCACACCGTGCGGGAGCTGCACCCGGAGGCGGCGACCCCCGCCGTCTACCGGTCGGACGCGCTGCTCGCCGACGCGGACCGGCAGCGCAAGTTCCTCGGCGACGACGACAAGTTCCGGCAGTGGCTCGGCGCCGGTGCGGCGGCCACCGCCCCCGGCGGGGCGTCCGGTGCGGACGACGAGGACGACCTGCCGGGCATCGACGGGGGAGCCGGCCTGCCCGGCACGGGCGGCTGGAGCACCGCCGAGCTGGACCGGGCCTTCGCCGCGCCGCCCGGCAGCGAGGAGCGGGAGCGGCTGGTGTCGGCGCTGCTGACCGGGCCCATGGCCGCGTACACGCAGGCCGCCCGCGGCGACGCGCAGTCCTTCATCCCGCTGGAGAACGGCCTGAAGGTCATCTCCCGCCACGCCCAGTCGCTGGGCTACGACGGTGTCGTCCTCTTCCTCGACGAGCTGATCCTGTGGCTCCAGGCACACATGGGCGACCAGGACTTCGTCCGCGACCAGGTGCAGCGGCTGGTCAAGCTGATCGAGTCCGCCGACAGCGGCCGACCCGTGCCGATCGTCTCCTTCATCTCCCGCCAGCGCGACCTGTCCCAGCTGATCGGCTCCGACGTCGCGGGCGCCGACGTGCAGAACCTGGAGCAGCAGGTCGACTACCTCGCCGGCCGACTGGATGTCGTGGAGCTGGAGGACAGCAACCTCGTCGAGATCATCAAGCACCGGGTGCTCGCCCCTCGCCCGGGCATGGAGCAGGCGCGCGACGACGCGTTCAAGATCGTTGAGTCGTCGCGGGACGAGGTGCGGCAGGTCCTGCTCGACGCGCAGGGGCGCACCGAGGCGAGCTGGGACGACTTCCGCACCCTGTACCCGCTGTCCCCGGCACTGCTCAACGTGCTGGTCGACCTGTCCGGCGCGCTCCAGCGCGAGCGGACCGGCCTCAAGCTCGTGCAGGAACTGCTGCGGCGCCACCGCGACGACCTGCGGCTCGGCCAGCTCGTCCCGATGGGCGACCTGTGGGACGTCATCGCCACGCGGACCGGTGAGGCGTTCACCGCGAAGCTCCGCAAGGAGTCGGAGATCGCGCACCGCTTCCACGCCCGCGTCCGCGAGCACCTGCTGACCAAGTACGGCTCCGAGGACGACAAGCGGTTCCGGACCGACGACCGGCTCGTCAAGACGCTGCTGCTGGCCTCCCTCGCCCCCAACGTGCCCGCCCTGACCCGGCTCACGGGCGGCCGGCTCGCCGCGCTGAACCACGGCACCATCAGGACCCGGGTGGGCGACGCGGGGGCCGTCGCCGTCAAGCGCCTGCAGGAGCTCCAGGCCGAGGGCTTCGACGGCGAGCTGCGCAGCGAGGGCGACCCCGCCGACCCCGTCTTCCACCTGCACCTGTCCGACCTGGACGTCGAGCCGCTGCTGGAGGAGGTGCAGGGCGTCGCCGACCAGGACGGCTACCGCCGCCAGTGGATCAAGGACCAGCTCTGGGCGGCGCTGGGCATCCCCGACACCCAGGCGTTCGTCTGCGAGCGGACCGTCGTCTGGCGCGGCACCAAGCGCACCGTCGAGTTCGTCTTCGGCAACGTCCGCGACCCGCACCTGCCCGACGCCGAGTTCGCGCCGCAGACCGAGGGCAACATCCGCTTCGTCTTCGACTACCCCTTCGACGGCCACGACCACTCGCCGATGGACGACGTGCAGCGGGTGGAGCGGATGAAGCGCGCCGGGAAGACGGCGCCGACGATCGTCTGGCTGCCGCACTTCCTGTCCGAGCAGAAGGCCCGCAACCTCGGACGCCTGCTGAAGATCAACTACCTGCTGGAGCGCGACCGGCTCGACGACCACACAGCGACCCGCCCCGCCGAGGAACGCATCCAGATCCGCAACCAGCTCAAGGCGTCCCGCGACAGCCTGACCACCCAGCTCACCGACGCGCTGCTGCAGCTGTACGGCATCAACAAGGCCGAGCCCGGCACCGCGGGAGCCGAGGTCCCCGAAGGTCACCACCTGATCTCGCTCCAGCCCGGCTTCGCCCGCACCCGGCCCGAACCGGCGGTCGGCTTCGAGGAGAACCTCTTCCTGCTCGCCGACGGGCTGCTCAGCGCCCGCCACCCCAAGCACCCCGACTTCGACCCGCGGCTCACCCGCAAGGCCGTCACCACCCGCGAGCTGAAGACCACCCTCGAATGGATCACGAGGGCGATGGAGGACGGCTCCCGCCGCGTCGTGGTCGACAGCCAGCACCTGCCCGTCGTCCGCCGGATCGTGCACGCCCTCCAGCTCGGAGAGGTCCACGAAGGACCGCTGAACGTCACCACCGACTGGCGCCTGCGCATCAACAAGAAGGCCGCCGAGACCCCCGACGCCGGCCCGGACCTGTCCGTGGAGGACATCCGCGACTGGATCGAGGAGCTCGGCTACACCGGCCTCGACCGCCACGTCAGCAACCTGATCATCGCCACGTACGCCCTGCTCGACGACCGCACCTGGGTCTACCAGACCTCGCCGCTGCCCAAGGCCCCGGAGCTGGAGCGGATCGGCCCAGGATACGGGCTGAGGGCCGTGGAACTGCCCACCGAGGACGAGTTCCACACCGCGCTCGGCCGCGCCGGGACGATCTTCGGCAGGACCGTCTCGCGGGTCCTGTTCGCCCGCAACGTCGCCCGGCTCGCCGAAGGCGTGCGCGCGGTCGCGGAGGAACACCGCGTGGCCCTCGGCGAGGTGCGCACCCTCCTGACGGAGCACGCCCACCACCTGGGACTGACCGGCGCCGACGCGCCTCGCCTGAAGTCCACCAAGGCCGCCGCCGACCTCGTCGCCCGGCTGCTGCGCACCACCGAAACGGCCGCGTGCGTGCGGGAGCTGGCCGCCGCGGCGTACGACGTGACCGACGAGGAGATCGCGGGCGCTCTGCGGCACGCCCCGGAGGTCGCCGCCGCGCTGCGCGGTACCAGGTGGTCCCTGCTGGAGGACGTGCGCCGCGACATCGCCATACGCCAGGACAGCCTCGGCGAGCGGGCCACCCGCTTCCTGGACGAGGTGCACCGCGCCGCCCGCGAGCACGAGCAGACCGTCTCGCTCGTGCCCGTGCTGGACCGGCTCCCGGACACCGTCATGGCCCTGATGCGCGAGGCCACCCGTCTCGCACAGCCGGCGCAGCCGGTCACCCCGCCCGTGGCGCCGGTCACGCCAGTCGCGCCGGAGCCGACCGCCGAGGACGTCAGCCCCACCACCCACGGCAAGCCCCCCGTCCCCTCGACCCCTGTGCCGCACCAGCCCGCCACGCCGGACGACTCCTCCCGCAGCGGGGGTGGCTCGGAGGCCGTCGTCCCGGCGCAGGCCGGTCGCCGGCGCGCCGTCCACCTCGTCGAGCCCACCCAGCTGGAGGTATCGCTGGCCACCACGGTCGCCGAGATCGACGCGGAGATCCGCGCCTACCTCGCCGCCCACCCCGGCACCCGCATTCAGGTCACCTGGCAGCCGGTCGCCGACACCGGGTCCGGAACCGACGGCTCCGCCGAAACCGAGGCGGAACCGGGCGGCGAAGGGACCACCGGCTGATGGCCCCGGCCCTGCCCCGGGTGGGCCGCCGTACCGTGGAGGCCCTGCTCGCCGCGAACGCCAAGGACCTGGGCGAGCGCAGCCTTGTGCTCGTCCACGGCCAGTACGCGCCCGGCGCCCCGCCCCGGTTCACCGTCACCCTGGACGGCGAGGCGCGGCGTGTCCACGTACGCGACGAAGCCTCCGTCCTCGGCGTCGTCGCCGCCCTGCACGAACACCGGAGCGCAGCCGCTTCCTCCGACGTGCTCGTGGTGACCACGGGCGTCGACGACGAGCAGCTCGGCTGGGACGTGCGCGGCAGGGCCGTACGGCGCAAGACCCTCACCGTCGAGAACGCCGAGGTCGTCCTCCAGCGCTTCGGCGCCACCGCCCTCGACCCGCGGATGTACCGCGAGCGGTGGCTCCTGGAAGCCCTGGTCGAAGCGGAGCCCGCGGAAGACGGCTGGCCGCGCCTCGGCGGAGTGCTGACCCGGGACGCGGCCCTGCGCGCCCTGACCGCCGAACGGCTCGGCCTGCGCGCGGTGCACGGCGCCTCCGGCCAGGACGGCCAGGTCACCCTCGACGCCGACACGCTGCTCGCCTGGTCGCGCACACCCGCCGGACCCCGGCGGTTCGCCGAACTGGGCGCCACAGAGCGCGGGGAACTGAAGAAGTGGCTCGCGGAGGTCGCCGGACCGGCCGTCCCCGTCCTGCTGTCCCTCGCCGAGGCCGGACTCGGCCACGACGCCCTGCCGCTCGGACTGCTCGGCGCCGCACTGCGGGACCCCGCCGCCCAGCCCGACACCGTGCTCGCCCTCGGCGGACTGTTCGGACAGGTCATGCCCCGACGGTCGGAACTCGCGGTGTTCACCGACGCCGTGGAGGGGACCCTCACCCGCTGGATCGCCGACGCCCGGACCAGCCAGGACGCCCGCCGACGCGTCGACGCCGTACTGGACCGGGCCGACGAGCTGGCCGACAAGGCGGGCCTCACCCCCGGACTCACCGCGAGCCGCTTCCTCCCCTCCAGCTTCACCGCGCAACTGCGCCGGACCGTCGCGGAAGCCCGCAGGTCCCCGACTGCCGGCGAGGCCGCGCTGGCCGACCTCCTCGGCCACGCCCTGGCCGGCCTGCGCCCGGACCACGTCCAGGCCGCCGAGACGGCCGTACGGGTGGCGCGCTGGCTCAGCGGCCGCGAGCCCGCCGTCACCGGTGTGGCCGCCGCCGTGCGAGCCCATGTCTCCGACTGGGGCTGGGTGGACCGTGCGCTCACCGTGCTGTGGGCGGGCGATCCCGACGGCGACCTCGAGACCGGCCGGGACCTGCGCGCCCTCTACGAACAGGCACGTGAGCGCAGGCAGCGCCTCGATCAGGGGTTCGCCCTAAGGCTCGCCGCCTGGACGGCGCACGCCACCGCCCAGCACCCCGACGGCTGCCTCGTCGTCGAGAACGTGCTGGACACCGTCGTACGCCCGCTGACCGGCCAGGCCGCTCCGCTCCTCCTCGTCCTCGACGGCATGAGCAGCGCGGTCGCCGCCCAGCTCGGCGAGGAGGCGGAACGCGACGGCTGGCGCGAGATCGTGCCCCGCCCGGAGCCGGGAGAGACCCCGGCGCGGCTCGCCGCCGTCTCGATGCTGCCCTCCGTCACCCGCGTCAGCCGTGCCTCCCTGCTGGCGGGTGAAGCGGCGGGCGGCGGCCAGTCGGCCGAGACGAGCGGGTTCACCGCCTTCTGGAAACGGCGCCGCAAGGACGCCGCCCTCTTCCACAAGGCCGCCATCGGCGGCGAGGCGGGCCACGCGCTCTCCCATGACCTCATGACCACGCTCGCCTCCGACGCCGTGGTGGGCGTGGTCCTCAACACCATCGACGAGGCACTGGAGAACGGCCGGCACGGCCGCGGCACCACCTGGTCCCTGGCCGACGTCACGCACCTTCGTGAACTGCTCGCCGCCGCCCGCAGCTACGGCCGCCCGGTCGTCCTCGTCGCCGACCACGGGCACGTCCTGGAGCGCGGCAGCCGCTCCGACGGCCCGACGGCCGCCGCCGACGGCGCGGAGTCCGCCCGCTGGCGCACCGGCGATGCCGTGGGGGAGGGGGAGATCGCCGTCCGCGGCCCGAGGGTGCGCGAGGGCGGGGGAGCGGTGATCCTGCCGTGGCGCGAGGACATCCGCTACACCGGACGGCGCGCCGGATACCACGGCGGGGCCTCCCTGGCCGAGGTGACCGTCCCGGTGCTCGTCCTGCTCCCGGCAGGGGAGGAGACCCCGAAGGACTGGGTGCCGCTGCCCCGCGAGCTGTCCACGCCGGACTGGTGGCGGACGCACGTCACCCGTGACGAGCCGGCCTCCGCCGCCGTGCCTGCCGAAGCGCCGGCGGTGCCCTCGCCCGCGCGCCGCACCGCGCCCTCCGGGAGCGCGCCGACCACCGAGGCGCGGCCGTCCGCCCGGACTAAAGCCGCACCGCCGGTGGCAGAGTCGCTCGGCTCCACAGTGGTGAGCAGCGAGGTGTACGCGGCCCAGAAGGAGTACGTCCGCAAAGCGCCCGAGGCGAAGGTGGTGGCCGCGGTCGTCGACGCGCTCGTCACAGCGGGCGGGACGATGTCCCCGGCCGCTCTCGCCGCGGCGATCTCCGCCACCGGGCGGGTCCGCCGCAACATCGAGGGATTCGTCGCCACGGTGCAGCGGCTGCTGAACGTCGAGGGGTATCCCGTCCTCGGGTTCATCGACGGCGGGCACGCGGTCAAGCTCGACGTGCCGCTCCTGCGCGAGCAGTTCCTGCCGAAGCCGAAGGACGACGAAGCGGACGAGCAGACGGACGAGCCGGCTGGCCGGGGGGAGGAGAAGGCGTGACCGACCCCGCCTCCGTCAGCGCGGTCCGGCGCCGCGAGGTCATCGACGCTCTGCGGCGCGGCACCGTCCCGCAGTCCGGCCTCGACCTGTTCGCGGTCGGACTGGACCGGTTCGAAGCCGCCCTCGACGACGACCTGGCCACCGTTACCCGCGGCGGTGCCGCCTTCCACGCCGTCCGCGGCGACTACGGCTCCGGCAAGACCTTCTTCGCCCGCTGGCTGGCCGAACGCGCCAAACGTGCGGGACTCGCCACCGCCGAGGTGCAGATCTCCGAGACCGAGACACCGCTGCACCGGCTGGAGACCGTCTACCGCCGGCTCACCGAGCGCCTGGCCACCGCCACGCACCAGCCCAGCGCCCTGCGCGCGGTCGTCGACTCGTGGTTCTACACCCTGGAGGAGGAGGTCCTCGACGGCTCGGAGATCGACGAGGACGACGAGGAAGCCCTCGCCGAGGCCGTGGACGCGCTGATGGAACGCCGGCTGGCCGACGTCGCCCGCACCACCCCCGCGTTCGCTGCCGCCCTGCGCGGCTACCGGCGGGCCGTCACCGCCGGGGACGGTGCCACGGCGGAAGCCCTGATCGCCTGGCTCGGCGGCCAGAAGTCCGTGGCCGCCTCCGCCCGCCGGGCCGCCGGAGTACGCGGAGATCTCGACCACTTCGCAGCGCTCGGCTTTCTCCAGGGGCTGCTGACCGTGCTGCGCGACTGCGGCCACCCCGGGCTGCTCCTCGTCCTCGACGAGACGGAGACCCTGCAACGCGTCCGCGGCGACGTCCGGGAGAAGGGCCTCAACGCACTGCGCCAGCTCCTCGACGAGATCGACGCCGGACGCTTTCCCGGCCTCTTCCTCGTCATCACCGGAACCCCCGCGTTCTACGACGGCCAGCAGGGCGTCCAGCGCCTCCCGCCCCTGGCCCAGCGGCTCGCCACCGACTTCACCACGGACGCCCGCTTCGACTCGCCCCGCGCCGTCCAGCTCCGCCTGCCCGGCTTCGACCTGCCGCGCCTGGGGGAACTCGGCCGGAAGGTGCGGGACCTTTACCGGGGCGCGGCCCGCCACCCCGAGCGGGTCACCGCGCGGGTCGACGACGCCTACGTCGGCGAACTCGCCACCGCCGTCACCGGCGGTCTAGGCGGCAACGTCGGCATCGCCCCCCGCGTCTTCCTGCGCAAGCTCGTCGCCGATGTCCTCGACCGCGTCGACGAGTTCGAGGACTTCGACCCACGCAAGCACTACCAGCTCACCGTCTCGGCCGGCGAGTTGACGGACACCGAACGCAACGCCGCCGCCGACCGGGCGGACGACATCGAGCTGGAACTGCCGTGACCACTGCCGACGGCCTGGAACCGGCGCTGGTCCACCACATCGTCAACACCCTGGGCTGGAAGGACCTGCGCCCGCTCCAGAAGGCCGCCGTCGCCCCGCTCACCGCAGGAGACGATGCCCTGCTGCTGGCCCCGACGGCAGGCGGCAAGACCGAAGCCGCCTGCTTCCCCCTGCTGTCCCGAATGCACGCCCAGAGCTGGTCCGGCACATCAGTGCTGTACGTGTGTCCCCTCAAGGCGCTGCTGAACAACCTGCTGCCGCGCGTGGAGACCTACACCGCCTGGCTCGGCCGGACCGCGGCCCTGTGGCACGGCGACACACCGGCCGGCGCCCGGCGGCGCATCCTCGCCTCCCGGCCCGACGTGCTGCTCACCACTCCCGAGTCGCTGGAAGCCATGCTGGTCAGCGTGAATGTCGACCACGCGTCCTTCTTCTCCGGGCTGCGGGCCGTGGTCGTCGACGAGGTCCACGCCTTCGCCGGCGATGACCGTGGCTGGCACCTGCTCGCCGTACTGGAGCGCCTGCAAAGAGTCGTGAACCGCTCCCTACAGCGCGTCGGCCTCTCCGCGACGGTCGGCAACCCCGAAGCCCTGCTCACCTGGCTCCAGGGATCAGGAGCGGGGCGGCGCCCCGGCCACGTCGTCGCGCCCCACCTGGCCGAGACACAGCCGACACCGGCTTCCGTACCACCGGGCGACATCCAGCTCGACTACGTCGGCTCGCTCGACAACGCGGCCACCGTCATCAGCGCCCTCCACCGCGGCGAGAAGCGGCTCGTCTTCTGCGAGTCACGGCGCCTGGTGGAGGAGCTGGGCGCCAAGCTGCGGGCCAAGGGCGTGACCACCTTCCTCTCGCACGCCTCCCTCTCGCTCGACGAACGCAGACGCGCGGAAACCGCGTTCGCCGAGGCGCGCGACTGCGTGATCATCGCCACGAGCACCCTGGAACTGGGCATCGACGTCGGTGACCTGGACCGGGTCATCCAGATCGACGCGCCCACCTCGGTCGCCTCCTTCCTACAGCGCCTGGGCCGCACCGGACGCCGCCCCGGCACGACCCGGAACTGCCTCTTCCTCACCCTCGACCAAGGTGGGCTCCTGGCTGCCGCGGGACTGCTGCTCCAGTGGTCGCGAGGCTGGGTCGAACCGGTCACCGCACCGCCCGAGCCCCGGCACATCGTCGCCCAGCAGCTGCTCGCCCTCTGCCTTCAGGAACACCGCGTCGGAGACCGGCTCTGGCAGGAGTGGTGGAACGGTCTGGGACCGTTCGGAGGGTCCGCCGAGCCGATCGTCCGCCATCTCGTGGAGGAGGGATACCTGGACCAGGACGGCGGCATGCTGTTCATCGGCCCCGAAGCCGAACGGCGCTTCGGACACCGCCACTTCATGAACCTCACCGCCGTCTTCACCGCACCCCCGCAGTTCACCGTCCTCCAGGGCCGCACCGAGATCGGCCGCACCGACCCCGCCCTGCTCACCGAGCGTGTCGCTGGCCCTCGTCGGCTCCTCCTCGCCGGCCGCAGCTGGCAGGTCACCTACATCGACTGGCAGCGCAAGCGCTGCTTCGTTGAGCCGGTCGACGGCGGTGGAAAGGCCAAGTGGAGCGGCACCGGATTCGGCCAGGGCACCTCCTTCGAGGTGACCCGCGCCGTGCGTGAGGTGCTGCTTGGGGCGGATTCGCCCGTCGCCCTGACCCAACGCGCCACCACGGTGCTCAAGGAGGCACGTGACGTCTTCCTGGAGAAGGTCCACCCGGGCGGCACCCTGATCGTGCGGGACGAAGGAGGGCAACTCCGCTGGTGGACCTGGGCAGGTCACCGGGCGAACGCCACTCTGTCCGCCACGTTGGAGGGGATCGCGGTGCCGGCCCAGCGCATCAACGATCATTGGATCCGTCTGCGGGAAGACCTCACTCCACCGGTGTGGAAGGAAGCCCTGAGCGAGGCTCCGGACCGGCTCTGCCTTCCCGCTGTCGACGAACGGGCGGTGCGGGGATTGAAGTTCGGGGACGCGCTGCCGCCGCGTCTGGCGGAGGCGACGCTGTCCGCCCGGCTGGCCGACTTGGAGACCGCCGCAGCTGTTCTCACTGAGCCTGTACGTTTCGTCTACACAGGTGCGTAGGACATGAGCTGGTCGGGCAGGGACCGGTCGCAGCGCGGGCGGTGTCGCTGTTGTCAGTGGCGTCCGGTATCAATCGATCTGGAGACGATCACTGGCCGATATGAGGTTCGAGCTCGTGAAGGGGCCCAACACGCTTTCCAAATGTTCGTCTGGGGGTTCGGGGCGGGACGGGAGCGTCTTGACCTGCGGTGGAGCGGGTGATGGGAGGCGGTTCGGACGGCTCCGGACGGGGGTGAATGAGACCAAAACTGAGACCAGAGGCGGCCACGTTGCCCGAACACCTCCCTCAACGGCACGGGAGCCCTGCCCGTTGCGGCCTGTGTTCTCACGCCGCCTCCGTCACTCCATCGGTGGCCGCGCTGCAATGTTTACTGGTCAGAGGCGTGAGAGGCTGTCTCCTCAAGGCTGCTGGCTGCCAATCCCACCTCGAATCCGCTGATGTCGCCCCCGGTGATCCACCTACGGATCAGTTCCCGGTCCTCCTCGGAGAGCGACATCCGTGCGTTCGCGCACAACGTGTAGACGTTTTCCACCCACGCGTCGGCAAGGGCCTCCGCTGTAACGCCTTCGGCCATCAGCTGTCCCACGTAGAGGAGCCCCTTGAGTACGAAGTTGACGGCGTTGCGAGTTACGGGGTTTCCACGCGACTCCGTTTCGTCTCGGACTCTCTTCGACGTCGGGTACAGCTGAAAGGCAGAACTCTGCAAGTCTTGGGCGAGAACCTCGAACAGCAGAGCATAGGCGTCCGGCTGCAACGCCGGCACATCCGTCAGGGCACACACCTGAGCAAGAAGACGAGGAAGCTGCGCCCGACCCCCCTTGTCCTCAAAGGAGTGCAGCGTTGGATCGAGAATGTATCCGGGGGGCGTGGCAACATATTCAAGATCACTGCAATGAGTCTTCACGAACCCACTGAAACTTCCGGCGCCGTACCATGCGGAATCCTTTATCGAGGGATCGATGTTGAGCGCCGCCTGTGCCGCGGCAGCCGAGGCGAGCGGACGGGCAGCCGCCCGTACGACGCGGTGAATCTCCTTGACGACTGCCTCGCGCTGGTCGCTGCCCGCTTGTTGCGGAAGGACGACCGCGACCTGCTCGGCGTCGCTGTCGAGCGTCACCTCCGTTGCCTGGAACTCGTCCCAGAGCGAGGCCGCGGCGAGCTGCTCAGGAGTCACGAACACATCACACGTCGCCCGGAAGGCAGCGGCGCTCAGGCCGGCCGCTACCACCGTCGTCCACCGATCCTTGGCCCGGAGCCTTTGCAATACGGGGGTGAAATCGGCGTCCGCCGACATGATCACAAACTCGTCGTACCGGGTCTCGTCCGCTAGAGCATCCATGATATCGAGCACCATGTAGATGTCAGCGCTGTTCTTGCCTCGAGTAGTCAAGGGTGGGCAATCGATCGACCGAAACCCACTTCGCGTGAAGAAGGCGCGGTACTTACCGAAAGCTTCCGGGTTGATATACACGTTCCGCACGAGGAAGCGGCGAGCGGGGCCACCCTGGGCAGCTTCACCTGTGTGGCTCTTCCCTTCCAGCCAATTCATCCACCTGTCCGGACGGGTCGCAAACGCGTCAGCCGCCCCCGGGTCCATGTCGCGAAGTCCCAAGTAGATGTTGTCGAAGTCCACAAACAATGCGGACTTGATCGTCACCGAATTGGCACCATCGAATGGCTCTTTACTCAACGACCCGCCTCCACTGGTCATTTCGCGGAGCGCTCAGAGGGGAGCGATCCACGCAGCCATGACATCGGTGTGGGAAGCATAGCCGCGTTCCTGGACCGGAAAACCGAACGGAACGAACGGTGAACCGCTCCGGGTCTGATGGAGGTTCCGCCTGCCCCGAGTTGCGCGGAGTCGACCAGATCCAGGACACGGCGGCGGAACTCAGGGGGATGGCTGTGGGGCATGACGGCCTCCGTAAGCTGCTGGAACGGTCAACTCGTCGGCGATCCGGCTCCATCAGAACCAGGGCTGCCCACCGACACCGATCCCGGGATGGTTCACACGTCATGGCTTCCTGCCGGCGTCGCGCAGGTGCTGGCGGAATTGGTGGCGCAGTTGCGGCAGCGGAGCGTTGGCGCCGAGCCGCCGCAGGAACTCGTCGGCCTTCCATGTGATCAGGCCGCCTTGGCGGGACAGGTACAGGCCGACATGGTCGATACCGAAGGCGTCGTCGTAGTCGAGGAGCAGGTATCCGGCGAGCTGGTAGATCTCCTCGCGGCCCAGGCGGCGGGGGTCTTTCGTGGCTTTGCAGTCAAGTAGGAGGCCGCCGAGGATGCAGTCGGCGTCGGCTCCGCCAATGTCGGTGCTGCCGGTGAACACGGGGCCGCAGATCCGGTTCTGGGGCGGGAGGGCGCGAAACGGCGCGAAGGGGGCTTTGGCCAGTTCCATCTGCTGGTGGATGTCGTCGAGTACGTATTCGGGGACCGCGGCGGTGAGGTCGTCCAAGGCAGTGGCTGGGGTGGCGTGGGCGAGCATGCTGAAGCGGCGGATCTGGCCGGTGCGGGCGATGTCCTCGAAGAAGCCGGCGACGAAGCACAGCCGAGTGAGTGCGTGCTCGTCCAGGTTTGTGGGGGCGGCGAGGTAGGCGTCGACGGTGGCCAGGAGCTGCTGGCCTGCCGCGTGCAGGGCCTTGCGGCTCTCCGGCCCCGGCGCACCACGCAGGGGCTGGATGTCGCCGAGGGAGAGGACGCCGGCGCTGACGGCGGGTCCGAGTCGTCCGCCGAGCGACAGGCGCAGCCGGTAGTCGATGGCGTGGCCGAGGGCTGACCAGTTCGGGTGTTGTACGTCGATGGGCTGGACGGGGCGTGGGAGGCGGGAGATGCGGGCCTGGTAGTCGCGCAAGAGGTCCTGGTGGCGGGGGAGGCGGTGCGCCATGAACTGCGAGATGTCGTACTTCAGCTGTCCGGTCAGGCTCAGCTCGATCATCGGCCGCCCGGCGACGGTGCCGTCGCGGCCCGCGCCGGTCATAGCGGTCTCGTACTCGTCGATCCACGCGATGCCCTCGGTGTCGAGCTGGTGGCGGGCGCGGGTGACGGCGACGTAGATCAGGCGGGCCTCGCTCGGGATCAGGGAGCGTTGCAAACCGTCGTCGTCGACGGATGGGGCTTGGAAGCCTTTGCTGATTCGGACGGTGGCCCACTCGCGGCCCTTGGCCTTGTGCGCGGTGGACACGGTGACCTTTGCATCGTCCTCGGAGGAGAGCCGGTCCACGGCAGCGATGATCTGGTCGGGTCCGTAGGTGTCGACCAGCTTGACGATGGCCTTGAGGTCCTGGGCTGCCTTGTCGTGCTCGGCGTACTCCTGTACCTCGCCCCAGGAGTTGAACAGGAACAGTTCGGGGTGGCTGGTGCGCTTGCCCGCCTTCAGCTCCATTGCGGCCGTCGCGATGCGGTGCAGCGCGCTGCCTCCGCCGGTCAGCGCGACGGGGATACCCAGCTCCATGTACGCCAGGACTTCCTGCATGGCGTCGGCGTTGCCGCGGCACAGCACCGCGTCCGGATGCGTCACTGTGCCGATGCGGGAGGCGCCGGGGCCGTGCCCGGTCAGCTGCATCTCGGATTCGGCGTGCTTCAGCCACCGGTTGGCCACCTTGGCGATCGCAGGGCCGAAGCGGAAGGACTGGGTGAGGTGCAGATGCTCGCCCGGGAAACCGGTCATGACGTCGCGCGCGTTGCGCCAGCCGTAGATCTGCTGGGCCGGGTCGCCGACGCAAACCCGTTGCGCCTGCTGAGCGAGGAAGATCTCCTCCAGCACGGGGTTGGTGTCCTGCGCCTCGTCGAGCAGGATGAAGTCGGCCGACAGCACCGGCTCTGTCATGGCCCACAGCTTCATGTAGTGATCGTGTTCGAACCGCAGCTTGCCGTTGGGAGAGCAGATGTCCTCCCAGGCCCGGTGCGCGTACTGCAGCAGGACGCGGGCGACGTACTCCTGGGCCCTGTCGTCGAGGCCGTTGAGCCACTCCATGTGGCGGGCCATGACCTGCCGGTCGGTGGTATAGCAGAACTTGCGGATCATGCCCATCACCAGGCGGGCCTGGTGGCTGACCTTAATCCGGCGGGAGTTGACGATCAGGTCACGGTCGATGCCCAGCATCTGTGCGGTGTGTCTCGCAGGTATGCGTGCCGAGGTGTCCAGGCGCTCGCGGTAGAGATGCCCCACTGCCCTGAAGGCGAGGGAGTGCGCGGTGCGGCACTCCACGTTCGGTCCGAAACGTCGGCAGGCGTCGTCGGCGATGGCTCGGTTGAACGCCACGTACAGTCCGCGCTTGCGGGTGGCGGAGCCCATCAGGATCAGCGTGGACGTCTTGCCCGTTCCGGCGCCAGCGACCAGAGCCAGGTCCTGGCCTGAGACGAACAACTCACGGGCAGCTTGCTGTTCTTGGGTCGGCTCAATGGCCACAGCAGTCCTCTCTGGAAACACGGCTTCATGTACCGCAGTCCGCAGGGTGCCTGTTGACGTGACCGTAGGTCAATAAGGTCTTACGTTCGGTAGTAGGTGTGGTGCTGGGCCCGTCTGGCCTCGTCGGTTAATCGGGATCCAGACATGGCTGACTTGCGCCCTTCTCGCGCTGTATCGGGCTGCTCAGACTTCCGTACACGGACCTATGGGGGAGGGGCTTCGATCGTGGCTGGGCGTGGACGGGGTGCGGCTGCTCGCAGTCGGCGGGTGGCGCGGCTGAAGGCGGGGGCGGTCGGCGGTGGCCTGGTGTTGGTCCTGCTGGTGGTGTTCTGGTCGGCCGTGTGGCCTTACATCACGGGCGCATTGGTCCTCGGTGGCGTCGGCGCGGTGGGCTGGTGGCTGTGGCGTACGGACCGGCTGGTGCGGGGGCGGGACCGTCTGTGGCGGCAGGAAGAGGCGGTGAGGGCCGGGCATCGAACGCTCGCCGAGGTGGACGCGATGACAGGTACCGAGTTCGAGGACCTGGTCGCGGGCCTCTGCCGACGGGACGGATGCACAGAAGTCCGGAGGGTGGGCGGTGCGAACGACAACGGCGCCGACGTCGTCGGCCGTCTCCCGGACGGGCGGACCATGGTGATCCAGTGCAAGCGCTATGCGCCGAGCAGCACGATCGCGAGTCGCGAGTTACGCGATCTGCTGGGCGCCAAGGTGCACTTCGGGGCCGACCTGGCGGTGTTCGTGACGACCACGCGCTTCAGCCGTCCCTCGGAGCGGTTCGCGGTGCAGCACGGCATCCTCGCGGTGCACCGCGACCACCTCGGCTTGTGGAACAACGGGACCTCCCTGCTGTCCCTGAGTGAGGTGAACGGCCACGGCCAGGGAGACTCCCGGTACCGGGCCCGTTGGAAGCGCGCGTACGAGAAATGACTGGCCTCCCGGGTGCGCGAGGCCAGTCATGCCGGACGTTTCCCAGCGCGGCCTCAGTTAGCGCTACGCCGGTCGTGAGGCCCGAGACGACTACGTCCACGAGACGACCGTCACGACCCTCTCCTCACGCCCCAGCTCTCTGCTCAGCCCCGATGCTCACCCATGGCCCTCATGGCGATTCCGCCAACCAGCGCGCGCATCGCCGCCTTCGGGAAGAGCAACGTCCCACGGCTGATGTCCTTGGAGTCGCGCACTGCGGCATGTTCGCCCAGTTCGGCAACTTCCACGCAGTCGTTCGCACCACCGCTGTACGAGCTCTTCCTCCAACGCGCGCGTGCGAGGTCGACGTCGTGCCGGGCTGCCGTGACGTCGTGTGGGGCGGCCATGCGGGGCGTGCTCACTCTTCGAGCTCCTTGCTGATGCGTGCGATGCGGGTGCGAGTCTCCGACGGGTCGAGGGCGCTGTCTCTCAACTGATCGAAGATGTCCGTGTAGTTGTCCACGTCCTCCGGGGACTCGAGATACATGGAGTTCTTGGGGTTCTCCAACCACACCAGATCTGGCGTGGAGTCCGGGAAGGTCAGGATGACGAACGGACCGTACAACCCGGGATGCGCTCCGAGCGAGAACGGCAGCAGCTGCACGGTGACGTTCGGCCGCTCGCTCGCCTCCACCAGCATCCGCATTTGGTCGCGCATCACTTCGACGGAGCCGACCGTCCTGCGCAGCACGGCTTCGTCGAGGATCGCCCAGAACCTGGCTGGGGTCTCACCGTCCAGGCGGCTGTTCTGCCGCTCCATGCGGACCCTGACCAGGGACTCGACCTGCGGCGGGGACAGGTCCTTCCTCATCTGGGAGATCACGGCACGCGCGTAGTCCTCGGTCTGGAGCAGCCCCGGCACGAGCATCGGCTGGTAGCTGGCGAGGTGTGTCGCGCCGGCCTCCAGCGCGAGGTACCCGTCGTAGCGGGTCGGGGTGAGCACCGTCGAGTACTTCCGCCACCAGGGCTTCTGCTGCTCCTTGTCCGCTCGCACGAGGTCGAGCACGTCGGCGCGCCGGTCCTCGTCCTTGACGCCGTACAGGTCCAGCAGAGCCCGGACGAGGACCGGCGTCGTACCGCGCTCGCCGTTCTCGATCCGGCTCAGCGACCCCTGGTTGACCTCCAGTTGATCAGCAACCTCGGTGAGGGTGAGCCCGGTCGCGTCACGCAGTTCCTTCAGCCGTGCCGCGAGCTGTCGCCGGTGCACCGACTGCGGGACCAGGCTTCTCTTCAAGGCCATGCCGGAAGTCTCTCCGTACCGGCGACACCTCTACAACCCATACGGGTCAACTTCACCAGACATATTGCCTAGTTGGTGGTTGCGTCGGCATGCTGTCACGAGTCGCGGCGCGCGTGCGTACGGGCGTGCACCGCAGCCGACCGATGGGCGAGCATGGCCACCACCTCGCTACCGGCACGCGCCTTCGCGTCGGTCCTGCACGCCGCACCAGGAGGGTGGGCCATGCCACGGACAACGCTGCTCCGGCAGCTGCTCCAGCAACGGCACCTGACGACGCACGAGGCTTTCGCCGCCCAGTACGAGCGGGCCGCCGCCCGGCTGGCAGAGCTCGACCGCGACCCCCGCCTGGCGTCCCTCCAGGTCTCTCCACGCCAGTTCGACCGCTGGTACGGCGGGGAGTTGCTGACTCTCCCCCGTCCTGACGCCTGCCGAGTTCTGGAGCACATGCTGGGCAGACCCGTGTCCGAGCTGTTCTCCGCGGCGTACTACGGCGACTCCGCGCACGACCGCGACGAGGAGCCGAGCACGGCCCAGCAGGCGACGAGTGCGCCTCCGCCACGAGAGGACGACGAGAACCCACTGCACATCGTCACCCGGACCCGGCAGCTCACGGCCAGCAACGCCGACGACGCGACGCTCGCCTTCCTCGACTCCTCGCTGGAGGGCATCGCCAGCCGGTACGAACAGGACGGGCCGTACGTCCTCCGCCCCCAGGCCCGCCAGGTGCGGCAGCTCGCCCACACCCTCCTCGACGGCCGCCAGCCCCCACGCACGCGCCGGGAGCTCTTCCGCCTCGCCGCCCGCGCCTCCGGCCTGCTCGGCTACATGGCGGTGAACACGGGCGACTTCGCGCTCTCGGAGGCGTACTGCACCGAAGCCCGGGAACTCAGCCGTGAGATCGGCGACCTGGACACCGAGCTCTGGGCGTGCGGCACCCTCTCCTTCAGCCTCTACTACGCCGGCCGGTACGACGAGGCGGACGCCTGCGCGGCCGCGGCCGTCGAGCGAGCCCCACGCCACGCCCAGTCCATCCGCCTGCTCGCCAACGGCCGGGCCCGGGCCCTCGGCAAGACCGGCGACCGGCGTGCCGTCGAGCAGACCATCGGACAGGCACTCCGCCTCTCCGACCTCCACGAGGTACCCGTCGGGCTGACCTCCTGCATCTCCTTCGAGCCGTACGGACGGGCCAGGACGCTGGCCAACGCCGTCACGTCACACGTGGCGCTGCGCAACACCGCCCAGGTACTGCGCGACGCCGAGCGCATCGACGATCTGGTGGAGCACTCGACCTCCGCCTGGAGCCGGTCGCTCGTACGCCTCGACGTCGCCACCGCGTTGCTGCAGCAGCGCACGCCCGACATCGACCACGCGATGGCGCTGGGCCGTGAGGCCCTGCGGTTGTGCGGAGACACACCGATCAGCTCGGTCTACCAACGCTCCCGTGACCTGCATGAGCAGGCCGGGCCGTGGCGTGATCACCCGGCGGTACGCGATTATGGCGACGAGTTCCGGACCTGGAGCTCGCAGCCAGCCGCCCTGGCCATGGCGTCATCCGCGTCGTAGGCGCCGTCGATGTCGTCGTACTCCGGGGCAGTGTGAAGCCGAAGGAGTCCGACGGGTGCCCCTGCTCAGCGCCGATCCCGCCGCGTTCCCCGCCGAGCCCCCGGCCGACACGCATGATCCGGCGGTCACCGCGGCCCACGACTGGGCTGCGTTCAGCGCACTCGACGAGATGACCGACCACTGGGCACGCCCCGGCTGGTCGGACGGCAGCCGGGCGTACTACTGGATGCTGACCTTCCCGGATGATCAGCGGCTCGCGACTCTCGCCGGGCGCTGTCAGGAGGAGCTGGCCCCCCTCGGCCTCGACCCGGTGCCAACGGACGGACTGCACATCACCCTCGCCCGAGTCGGAACGCCGGGCGTCGTCACCCCCAGCCAGCTGGACAGCTTGGCGCGGGACGCCGAGGCGCTGCTGCCCTCCGCTTTCTTCGTACGCGCCATGCCGCTGGCCGGCTCCCGCGGCGCCGTCCGGCTGTCCCTCGGACCCTGGGAACCCCTGCTCCGGCTGCACCACGCGCTGGCCAAGGCGGGGAGCAGCGTCGGTCTGGCCCCGAAGAAGCCGACGTCCGCTTTCCGGCCGCATCTGAGCCTCGCGTACAACAACCGTCGGCGCCCCGCCGCGCCCGTTGTGGAGACGGTCTCAGGGCTTCGCGCTCTACCGGCTGTCGAACTCTCCGTGTCCGCCGTCCAGTTGGTGGAGCTCCGCCGTGAGGGGCGGACGTACCGCTGGGATGTGCGGAGGAACGTCGCGCTCGGGTAGCCCGCTGGCGTCTAGGGCGAGAATTACGACCACTTCCTTGCCGATCGCGGTCGGCCGGACGGACCACGCGGAGGCCAACTCGGCGACGAGCAGCAGTCCGAGACCACTGCCCTTCAACTCATCCACCGACTCCTCCGCAGACCGTGCCCGGACCCTGGAGACATCCCGTCCCGCGTCATGGACTCGTAGTACCGCCACGTCCCGGTAGACCTCCACACACATGCAGTCCGGTCCGTCGGCTGTGTGCCTGAGCGCGTTGCCCACGAGCTCCGAGGCGATCAGAACGGCGTCGTCGACCCGCTCCGGCGCGGCACGTCCATCGAGGAGTTCTCGTACGTGTCTGCGCGCGAGGCCCGGAGGCTCGGTGCAATCGGCCAGCTTCACCCAATGACGCCGTACTGGCGTCCGCCTGCATAGGCGCTCTTCGTCCACCGCGCCCATCGCCGCTTCTCGTTTCCGCTTGGCACTGGACCGATCAGCCTCGCTACGCCTGAGCCGCGGCGGTACGCCGCGGCTCCGCCTGCTCGCGCGCCGCCGGACGGCGGACGAACGGCGTGCTGACGGCGTACCGCCGCCGACTGCCCCCGGCGAGGCTTTTCGTCAAGGCGCCGGACCCTTGGCGCATCGGCTCACCTGGCTGGAGGTAACGCGGCATGAGCGGCAGTGCGAGGCAGACCGCACCACACGAGGTGCCCCCGGGCACGCGCCTGGTGTTGTACGCCTGTCTGCCCGCGTCGCTCGGTGATGCCGCCGACCAGAGCGTGGCCAGCGCACAGCGGTACATCTCCGGTGCCGGCTGGGAGGCGGTCGAAACGTACGTCGACCGGGCGGCACCGTTCGAGAGCCGCGCCCTGTGCGAGGGCTGGCACAACGCTCTGGCCGCAGTCGAGCAGGGGAAGGCAGCCGGGATCGTCACCCCTTTGCTCGTGATGCTGGGGCATCTGGAGGAGGACAGGGCGAACCTCGCTGCCTGGCAGGCTCGGACCGGAGCGCTGATCACGACCCCGTGGGCGGTCGTCGATGCCGCAGGCGCCACGGTCGCACGGCGGTCGGCGGCGTGATGGCCCGGATGCGGCAACGGTCGCTCCTGCAGCTGCTCGGCCAGGTCGGATGGGTGCTGCGGCATCCGGTTACGTACGTCGGTCGGTTCGGCTTCGGCAGCTTGCAGGTGCTGTTCCTGCCCGTCCTGGTGACCGGCACAACCTTGACCGCGCTCTACGCGGGCCAGTCCCGGTAGCCCCGGCCCGTGTCCTCGACCCCCCTTTCCGGATGCTCCGAATCCATGTCCCCCACGGAATCCGATCAACCGGAGAGGGGCCGCACCCAAGGTACGAACGCAGAAACCCGGCCCTGCGGCAATCCATACGCAGGCCGGGCAGCACGACGAACCGTTCAGAACCTTCCGACAGAAGAGGAAGTGCGATGACCGCAACCATGCTCAGCCCGATCACGACGGCCACCACCGCGGCGTCCGCTGCGACGGCCGCCCCCGAGGCGCCCGCCGACCCGTTCGACATCGACCTGACCATCGTCACGGAGATCGGCGCCGACCTGCTCCCCAAGGCGTGCGGCACCGGTGACGGGTGCGCGCCCTCCTGCGCCTCGTCCTGCGCCAGCGCCGTCTGACGACGGCCGTGCACGGGGTCGGGGGCGCAGCCGCCCCCGACCCCGCTCGTTCACAGCACCGACGGCGGAGGCATGGGGATGGGAATCGACGGAAAGCTCTACCAACACACGGGCGCGGCGCTGCTCCGGGCCGCCGCGATGCCACTGACGGGTCTGCCGACATGGTGGCCTGACCCGTCCGACACGGAGGCATGCGGCAGATGGCTGAAGCAGGTGTGGGCCGATGCGCGGTTCGCCGACGCCGTCCGGCAGGCAAGCGGCGATCTCGCCACGCGGGTCGACGCGATCTGCGCCGGGCAGCCGACACGTCCCAAGCAGGTCCGGCGCGCCGCCATGGCCACCGTCCGCTACTTGTTGCGCGCCACCGGGCGACCGACCCCGTTCGGCCTCTTCGCAGGAGTCACCGCGGCCAGCGTGGGCTCGACGCCACACGTGAGGTGGGGCGACACACACCAGGCCGTGGCGCGGGTGGATACCGAGTGGCTCGACAACGTCATCGTCCGCCTGGAGGCGTGCCCGATCCTGCTGCAGCGCCTGGATGTCGTCCTCAACAACCTGGCGGCGCGCCGCGGCGGGCGGCTGCATGTCCCGCACGGCGGACCGATGGGGGCCACCGTCCGGCGCACCAGCGCGGTACGCGTGATCGAGGACCTGGCACGTCGGCCGGTCCGCTTCGCCTCCCTCGCCGAGCAGTTGGCCGCCTCCTTCCCCCGGACCGAGCCGCAGAACATCCCCACACTGCTCGGCGCGCTGGTGCGCGAGAAATTTCTGATCACCAGTTTGCGCGCGCCGATGACCAACACCGATCCGCTGTCCCACCTGATCGAGCGGCTGCACGGCGCGGACGCGGGCACGGTGCCGCAGGTCGCGCAGGTTTTGCACGAACTGGAAGCTGTGCAACGCGCCGTACACGAGCACAACCGGCGCCCGGCGAGCGCGCAAGTGCTGGCTCGGGAGGAACTCACGGGTCGACTGCGTGGGCTCTCCGACGCGGGCCGAAGCCCCTTGGCCGTCGACCTGAGGCTGGACGCCGAGGTACGGATCCCCGAGAGCGTCGCGCAGGAGATGGAAAGGGCTGCCGATGCTCTACTGCGGCTCACGCGCCGACCGGCGGGCCAGGGCGTGTGGAAGGAGTACCAGGTCGCGTTCTGGGAACGGTATGGCACCGGCACGCTCGTGCCGGTGAAAGAGGTCGTCGACCCGGCGTCCGGGCTCGGCTATCCAGCCGAGTACCCCGGCAGCCGCATGACCGCACCGCCCCCGACAGTCTCCGAGCGGGACGAGCGGCTGCTGGCCCTGGCCTGGCAGGCACTGGCTGACGGCAGCAGAGAGATCGCCCTCACCAACGACCTGATCGACCGCCTGGCCGGCGATGCGCCGACCGGGCAGGAGGCACCGCCCCACGTGGAGATGTGCGCGCGCCTGCACGCCGACAGCCTGTCCGCCCTGGAGGACGGGGACTTCACGCTCACGGTGACACCGGCACGCGCCGCGGGAACGCTCACCTCCCGGTTCACTCCGGTCGCCACCGGCACGGGACTCGACGAGGTCTACCGCCAAGTTCCCACGGGCGTCGAGAACGCGCTGACCGCGCAGCTCTCCTTCCCGCCGCTGTACCCACACACAGAGAACGTCGCCCGCATCCCCGCCTATCTCCCACACGTGATCCCGTTGGGCGAGCACCGCAGCCCCGACGACACCTCGACGACGCTCATCGACGTCGACGACCTCGCGGTCACGGCCACGCACACCCGGCTGTACCTGGCCAGCATCTCCCGCCGTCGCCTGGTGGACCCGCAGGTCTTCCACGCCATGGCCCTGGACAAGCAACCCCCGCCCCTGGCCCGGTTCCTGGCGCACCTGACCCGCTCCTTCGGCCCTGCCTGGACCAGCTTCGACTGGGGGCCGCACGGCGCACGACTGCCGTTCCTGCCGCGCGTCCGCTACGGGCGCGTAATCCTCTCTCCCAGTCGCTGGATTTTGACCGCCGACGACCTTCCAAGCCGCGGCGCGGACATGCGGGAGTGGACCGACGCCCTCGGCAGGTGGCGGAAGCGGTGGCACTGCCACGGTGCCGTCGAGCTGCGGGAGGACGACCGGACACGTCGGCTCCAACTCGACGTGCCCGCCCACGCCACCGTCCTACGCGCCCACCTGGACCGGGAAGGCCATGCCGTGCTGACGGAGGCGCCGACCGAGGAGACCTACGGCTGGATCGGCGGCCACGTCCACGAGATCGCCCTGCCGATGACCAGCACCCGCCGACCGATACCCGACCCGCTCTCCGGCTTCCTCCCCGTGCTCACCAACAGCACCCTCGGGCCCGTACCGGGGGCGGTACAGGCACCCTGGCTGAACGCCAAGATCTACAGCCACCCCGAACAGCTCGATGAGCTGATCGGCACCCACCTCACGAGGCTCGTGACCCAACTCCCAGGTACGCCCGAGTGGTGGTTCGTCCGTTACCGCACCCCGCACGACCTCGACCACCTGCGCCTGCGCATCCGCACCCACAGCCCCGGACAGTACGCCGCCGGCACTGAGCTCGTCGCTGGATGGGCCACCGGGCTGCGCCGCGAGGGGCTCAGCAGCAGGCTCGTGTTCGACACGTACACCCCCGAGATCGGCCGTTACGGCCCAGGCGCCGCCCTGCGCTGTGCCGAGGCGGTGTTCACGGCCGACTCGGCCTACGCCCTCGCCGCCCTGCAGGGCCCCGGCGTCGACGGCGTCGACGGACGCGCTCTGGCCGCGGTCGGCATGGTGGACACCGCCTGCGGCTTGCTCGGCCCCGACGAGGGCATGCGGTGGCTGGCGAACCGCCCCGCGCCTCCGGCTCGCGTCGAGCGAGGCGTCAGCGACCAGGCAATCGAACTCGTCCGCCGCACTACGCCTCATGCCCGGGGCTGGGGCGAAGAGCTCGCCCAAGCGTGGCACCGTCGCGCCGTGGCCCTGGCGCTGTATCGCGAGGGCCTCGCCGAGAGCATGGACCTCGACTCCGTCCTGGAATCCTTGCTGCACATGCACCACAACCGCCTGCGTGGCCTGGACCGGGAGGACGAGAGAATCTGCCGCCGCCTTGCCCGTCAGTCCGCCGTCGCATGGGCCGCCTGGCCGGGGGAGAGCCGCTGATGAACTACGACGCGCCGCCCACACCCACCGGGCCCGGCTGGGGCCAGTCGCTGTACTCCGGCGCGGCGGGAGTCGCCCTGCTGCACGCAGTCAGAGCCCACACCGGCGAAGAGGACCGGGACGCCCTCCGGCCGTGGGCCGCCGCCATGCTCAAGGGCCCGATCCAGGCCGCCCCCGAAGCATGCGGTCTGTACGAGGGCGCTCCGGCCGTCGCGTACGTCCTCAGCTTCACGCACACGAACACCGCCACGCGCGCCCTGGCGACCCTGGACACACACCTCGCCGACGTCACACGCCAACGACTCAAGCGGGCACACGCCCGTATCGATCGCGGCGCGTTGCCCACCCTGGGCGAGTACGACCTCATCAGCGGACTGACCGGGCTGGGCGTGTACCACCTGCACCGCGGCCACAAGACGGAGCTTCAGGACCTCCTCGCCTACCTGGTGCGGCTGACCGAACCGATCACCTTCGAAGCGCAACGTCTGCCCGGCTGGTGGACGGGAGACAGCCCCGATCTGCGACCGACGCCGCGATGGCCCGGCGGACACGGCAACTTCGGCCTCGCCCACGGCATCGCCGGACCGCTGGCGCTGCTGGCCACAGCCCTGCGCCACGGCCACACGGTGCCCGGACAGACGCAAGCCATCACCCGGATCTGCGACTGGCTCGACCGGTGGCGCAACGGCACCGGCTCGCGCGCCTGGTGGCCGGACCTGATCACCCGAGCCGAACACCGACGCGGCGAACTCCAGCGCCCAGGACCGAGGCGCCCGTCCTGGTGCTACGGCACCCCCGGCATGGCCCGCGCCCAACAACTCGCCGGCCTCGCCCTCGGCGACCGTGACCGGCAACGGCAAGCCGAGCAGGCCCTGGCCGGATGTCTGGCCGACGACCAGCAGCTCGCCCAGCTCACCGGAGCCTCCCTCTGCCACGGCTGGGCGGGGCTCATACAGACCGTCTCCCGTGCCGCCGCCGACGCCCTCGACGACGAACTCGCGTCGCATCTACGCCGCCTGAACGTCCGGCTCAACAAGCACCTGGACCACCACGGACTGCCGGACGGCGCCGGCCTGATGGACGGCACGGCAGGTATCCACCTGGTCCGTCTCACCGACCCCGTCAACACGGCGGTCACCGCCCCCTGGGACCGCTGCCTTCTCCTGACGGGATGAAGCCGCGACCCGCACCCGCGCACGAGAACAAATAAGTACGATCTGCCCCTGCCGCACGCACGGCCGGGCACCTTCCGGAAGGACGCGATGAACACCACCACTGGCGCCTCCCCCGAGGCCCTGCGCAACCGCCTGGTCGACGCCATCCTGAAAGAGGACCTCTCGGGCCTCCGCGACGCACGCGTCGAAACCGCAATGCGGACCGTACCCCGCCACGCCTTCCTCCCCGACGCGCCCCTCGAGGAGGCGTACGCCAACAAGAGCGTGACGATCAAGGAGAACCTCGACGCGGACGCACTCCCGCTGAGCTGCGCCTCCCAGCCCGACGTCGTGCACTTCATGCTGGTCCAGCTCGCCGTCCGCGAAGGCGACAACGTCTTCGAGATCGGAGCCGGCACCGGCTACAACGCCGCCCTGCTCAAGCACCTCACTGGGAAGTCCGGACAGGTCACCACATGCGACATCGACCCCGACGTGACCGCCTACGCCCGCCGGACACTGGACGCCAACGGATACGAAGACGTTCGCGTCGTCACGAGGGACGGCGCCCTCGGCGCCCCGGAGTTCAGCCCGTACAACCGAATGATCGCCACGGTTGGCATGTGGGACCTCCCCGGCGCCTGGTGGGACCAGCTCGCCGTCGGCGGACGCCTCGTGGTCCCACTGCGATGGCGCGGGCTCTCCAGGGCCGTGGCCTTCGAACGCGAGGAAGGGCGGATGCGGTCCGAATCCGTCAAGATGTGCGGCTTCCTCCCGGTGATCGGCCAGGACGGAGAGCGGAACGATTACATCGACGACGACCGGCTCGTCCGGCTCTACTGGGACGAGGACCAGTTCATTACCTTGGATCTCCTGCGCGACGCGCTCACCCGACCGAAGTCGGTCGCTTGGACCGATGTGACGGTCGGGCCCGTCGAGTCGTTCGACGGCGTCTGGCTGCGGTTGAGCGCCACCGAGCGAGCGACCTGCCGCATCACCGCGAAGCCCGCAGCGATGGAGGCCGGCCTCCATCGCCCCGCCTCACCCGCCCTGAGCCCCGCCCTCGTCGAGGGGGACTCCATCGCGTACCTCACCCTGGAGCGGACCGCCGAAGACCCCGAGACAGAACCCCGGTTCCGACTGGGAGCCGTCGGCTACGGCCCGGCCGGCGCTGATCTCGCCGAGCGGATCTGCGCGCAGATCCGCGCCTGGGGCCCGGACCGGACCGCCGAACCCGTGGTCACGGCCTACCCCGCCGACACACCGGACAGCGACCTCGCCGACGGAGCCGTGATCGACCGGCCCTCCGTGCGGCTCGTCATCAGCTACTGAGCCTGACGCAGGCGGGCGCGGCCGTTGACGGGTGAGGCCGCGCCCGCCGAAGCGAGAACAGAGCGATGTCGCAGCACGGTGGTCAGCCCTGCGCGAGGTTCGCCTCACAGGTGGTGCACCGTCGCACGGCCCGCCGCCTCGGATTGCCCGCGGTGGCGGTCGCCGGAGAAGCACTGCTCAACCGCTCCCAGAGCCCGGGCGGAGGATTCGGGATCCACCCCCAGCGCGGCGGCTGTACGTCGTCCTCGGTCATGTGGTCGCACCATCCCGGCCTGTGCGCGCACTGGGCCGGGGAGATCAGGATTGTGTCCTCCGGGTGAGTACGCCACTCCGTCCTCACGAACGTACTCACCGAACGCGGGGTCGCCGACGCCAACGCGGACGAGCCCGGCGGACATTCGCATCCGAGCCCGATGACGATCTTGCTGCCGCACTCGTCGCAGCGCTCTACTTTCACTGGCCTCGTACCACCCTCACGCAGTGCCGGAGTCGACCCGGTAGACGATCTTCCCGTCGAACTCGGCGAACCCAAGTGACTTGTAGAAGGCCCGTGCACTCGGGTTGTCGCTGTCGGTCATCCACTCCACGCGGCTGCACCCGGGACGCGCCGCGGCGATGGCACGAAGTTCGTCCATGAGGCGGGCACCGATGCCCTGCCGTCGGAGTGTGCCACGGACGTACAGCTCCTTGAGGAACAGGGAGTGCGAGGAGCCAGCGGCCGGCCAGAGGAACGAGTAGGCGGCGAGTCCGATGATGTCCCCGGTCTCATCCTCGACGAGCAGCGCGGAGGCCAGCGGCGGCGAGCCGAACAGCGCCTCTTCGACCTGGCTGCGGCGTTCCTCCAGTGGCTGGATACCGGTGTCGGTCGCGCCGTAGAACCGCTCGATCTCCTCGATCAGCTCGGCCACGGCCGGGACGTCCCGCTTCTCCGCAGGGCGGATCGTCACGCTCATCGGCGCCTCCTGTCGTTCCTCGGGTAGCTCGGTCGCTGCTGCACTCGCTCGTTCCAACGCGTGATCCCCTCCTGGTGGTACGGCACACGCGTCTACGGCGACGAGGCGGCCTGCGCGTAGGGGTCCCAGCCGTGCTGCCGCAAGGAGCCCTGGACGTTTCGGATGAGGTACTCCAGGTCCGCGCAGTAGACAGACGGGTTCCGGTAGCCCTGGGCTTCGCTGAAGCGGTGTGGGAGGTAGCCACCGCCGCACACGTCCACAAGTGGGCAGGCGCGGCACTGCTCGGCGAGCGCTTCCTTGCCGTGTTGCCGGTGCAGCAGCTTTGGATGGGACAGAGCTTCGTCGAAGGAGTGGCGGAGGACGTCGAGTCCGAGCCAGGTGGCACCCTCCTCGACCGACCGCAGGGTGTCCACGGCCTCGATGGAGCCGTCGGACTCGATCACGACGCTTGTCGGCGGGGCCAGGCCGAGCGTCTCCACCGAGCCGCGCACGCCGGAGCTGAGGGCCACGATGTCCTCCAGCATCCGGACGCTGTGCCGGTACTCGGGCCGGTCGAGCCAGGCGTCGTACACCCTGCTCATCCACAGCCCGTACTCGGGCACGCTCGGGTCGGAGCGGTGCGGCGGGTCGTCGTGGGTCGCGTGCGGCAGGCCGAAGTCGATCACCGGCGGTTCGAACGCCGCCAGGTAGTCGTGGACCTCCACGGGGTCGTTGGCCAGGTCCACGACGGCGAGCAGCCCCGCGAACAGGTGTGGCCGCGACCGCAGGAGTTCGATGCCGCGCACGGCGGAGGCGGCGCTCGACCGCCCGACGTGCGTCAGCCGGTGCCGGTCATTGGCATGCGGCGGCCCGTCGAGGCTGACGCCGACCGCAACCTCGTACCGTTCGAAGAGGTCCAGCCACGCATCGGACAGAAGAGTCCCATTGGTCTGGAGCTCGAAAAGGACCCGGGTCCCGGCCGGCACGCTGTCCCGGACGGCCTGCAACAGACCGGCCATGTGCCCGACGCCGACGAGAAGCGGCTCCCCGCCATGCAGGACGACGTGGATGGCTCGAAGGCGGTGGGCGGAGGCGTGCTCACCTATCCGCCGGGCCGCAGCCCGCACCACAGCGAGGTCCATTCGGGCGGGCAGGCGCCGCGCCGCCTGGTCCTTGGAGTTGAAGACGAAGCAGTAGTCGCAGTCGATATTGCAGCGGTTGGCGACCTTGAGGATGAACGTCCGGAAAGGAACGGGGCCTTCGGGTTCTGTCATCGAGCGGACGTGCTCACAGCGGCCAGGGCCAGATGAGCGAGGCCGCATGGGCACCGTCGCCGACCCGGGCCGTCGCGCCCTCCTCTGCCTCCAGCCGTTGCCGGACGCGGGCGGCCACGCGGTCCAGGACGGCGGTGCCGGCCGCCGTCGGCTCCGTGGACGCCGGGCCGGCGGGCGTGATGGTGCGTGGCTCGGTGGCGGACGTGGGTGACGGCATCCAACGCTCCTCGTGAGGTACGTGCCGGAGGTGGCACGGTGCGACGGGGTTGAAGCGACAGATCAGCCGGAAACGTAGCATCCTCAACCACCCACCTGGCACGGGAAATTCGGCCACGTGGTCGGCATCAGCCGGACCGCTACACCAGCAACCGTTCGATGTCGTCCACGGACGCGCTCACTCCCAACCGCCGGTACACGGTCACGGCGGCTCGCAGCGAGTCCACGCCGTGACCAGGCCCGTCAACCGTCCAGTCGCAGCGGCCGATGCCCTCCAGCGCCCGCGCCTCCTCTAGCGGGCAGCGGATGTCCCGCGCGAGCGTGAGCGCCTGACCAAAGTGCCCACGGGCGGCCGTCGGCTCATCGGAGGTGAACAGCAGCATCCCCCAGTGGTTGAGTACCTCTGCCTCGCCGCACCGGTCGCCCAGGCCCCGCAGGATCTCCAAACCGCGTTGGAACGCCTCGATCGCGCCGTCGCGCTCACCGACGATGCCGCGCGCCACGCCCAGCTCGCTCAGCGAGGCGGCCTCACCCCCGCGGCTGCCGAGTTCGCGGTAGGCGCCCAGGGCCTCCTCCAGAAGCCGGATCGCCTCTGTCGCATCCCCGGTCACACGCTCCACGAGGCCAAGGTGACGGATGCTGTTCGCGCGGCCGAACCGTTCACCGAGCTCGGTGAAGTGCATCAGGGCCTGGCTGTGTGCCGTCCGCGCTGCCTCGATGTCTCCGGTCAGCCGTCGGACGACGCCCAACTCGTTCAGCGCGTAAGCCTGGTGCACACGGTCGTCCAGCTCCAGGTAGATGTCGAACGCTTCCTGGTGATGCCGCGCGGCCAGGTCGTACGTGCCCATGAGGCAGTGCACGACACCCAGGTCCCGCAGGGAGTTCGCCTCCCCGTACCGGTCACCGAGTTCTCGGTAGATCGCCAGGGCCTCGCTCTGCGCCTCCACCGCAGCGTCGAACCGGCTCATCTGCCGGTGTGTCATGCCGAGATCCGCGAGCGCGTTCGCCTGCCCGAGCCGGTACCCCAGCTCACGGTAGAGGGCGAGGGCCTCGGTCTGGGCCCGGGCCGCGTCCTCGTTGTCCGCGGTCAGGTACCAGACGATGCCGAGCTGGTTCAGTGCCTCCGCCTTGCCGCGCCGGTCGTCGACCGCTTCGTACGCCGTCACGGCGTCGTTGAGGGCCTCGATCGCCTGTGGGTAGGCGGCCATGAAGCGGCGTACGACACCCAGCTCGGCGAGTGCATCGCCCAGCGCCCGATGGTCACCGGTATGGCGAGCGGCCTCGGCGGCGGTCCGATGGAGCCCGACGGCCTGGTCCCAGGGGCCGGCCTGGCGCAGGAAGGGCGCCATGGCCGCGGCGAGCCGGACCACGAGGTCGTACAGGGCGAGGCCGTTCGCCCGCCGGACGCAGGCCAGGATGTTGGCCCGCTCGGTCTCCAGCCAGCTCAGGGCATCCGCCCGCGACTCCAGGACCGGCGTCTCCACCCGCGAGGTGTCGTCCGGCGCCGGTGGCACCGCGGCTCCGCTGCGCACGGTGTGCCCGTTCGCGACGGCGAGAGCGGCCAGGTAGTAGGTGCACACGCGCTGGACGGCCTGTACATGGTCCATGCTGTCTCCCTCGGCGGCGAGACCGCGAGCGTAGTCGCGCAAGAGATCGTGCAGCCGGTAGCGACTCCCCGGTTGCTCGTCGATCAGGTGGTCGTCGTAGAGCGCCTCAAGGTGCCGACGGGCCACCACAACGGAGACCTCAGCAAGAGCCGCACCGACGTGCGGGTCCAGATCGGTCCCGGGGAAGAACCCGAGCTGTCGGAAGAAGTGCTGCCGCTCCGGCGCGAGATCCCGATAGGACAGATCGAACGTCGGGGTGACGGCACGTTCCCCCGCGCGCAGCTCTCCCAGCCGGTCCCGCGCCGCCACCAGCCGCCCGCGCAGGTCCTCGGCGCTCCAGGACGGATGGTGCCGCAGCCGTGCCGCGAGAAGCGACACCCCCAGCGGCAGACACCCGCACAGCCGCACCAACTCGTCCACCACATCCCGGCCGAGAGCGTCGGCCGGTCGCCCACTGAGCCGTACGAAGAGGTCGACCGCGTGATCCGGCGGCAGTGCGTCCACCGACATGACCACCTCCTCGTTCGCCACCAGCCGCTTGCGACTGGTCACCAACACCAGACACCCGCTCCCACCGGGGAGCAGCGGCTCCAGCTGCCGGTAGCTGGCCGCGTTGTCGAGAATCAGCAGCGCCTTCTTGTCCGCGAGTCTGCTCCGCCACATGGCGGCCCGAGCCTCGGTGACCGCTCCGACGTCGTCACCTACGGGAATCTGCTGCGTCGGCACGCCGGCGGCCGCGAGAAGCGAGGCGAGCGCCTCGCCGGCCTGCACCGGAGTACGCCCCGGCGTGTGCCCGTTGAGGTTCACGAAGAGCTGTCCGTCGGGGAACCGCTCGGAGAGCAGGTGGCCTGCGTGCACGGCGAAGGTCGTCTTCCCGACACCGGGCATGCCGTCGATCACGTGAACGGGCAGCCCCTCGCCACGCTCCTGTGAGGCCCGCACCGAGCCCACCAGCCGCTCCAGCTCCGCGGCACGGTCGGTGAACGCGGCGGTGTCGCGCGGCAACGAACGCAGCACCTGGGCGGCCCCTGGCCCTGCTCCATCCTCCGGTCGGCCCGGAGGGGTGGGAGGCCGCGTCTCGGAGAGCCCGGCGAGCAGGGCCGTCAGCCCCGCCATCGCAACGCCCAACACGACGAACGAGAACCAGGCGTGCTCCTGCAACCACCCCAGCCCGCCGGGCCACCGCGACTCATCGGACACGGCGTTCGTGACGAGCCCGACCAGCATGGTGGTCACAGCGCCGCCTCCGGCGACGACGGCGATCGCGATCCCGCGCCGGAGTCTCATACGGAGGCCCCAGAAGCCAGGGGAGCGGCCGATTCCACCCTGGTGCCGCTGACGAGACACCACGCACTGCCAACCGACCTGGTCACGAAGGCAACTCCCGAGTAGAACGCCCCAACTTCCCTAACGGAACAATCCTCGTAGACCTTGGTCAAGGGCGCGTCTGAGCCACGGGGTGCACCAGCTGCCGCAGGGCGCGGTGGGCGCTTCCCTATCGGCCCCAGCCACGAACTGGTCAATCGGTTCGGGGCCTACTCGGCATCGCAGGTCGTGGCCTCGGATCCAGCCGGTTCGGTAGACCTCGTGCCAGCACTCTCGCTCTTCTTGCCCGCCTCGATGGGGGCGTAGCGCCGCCGTTGCAGCTCGTCGCGTTCAACGTCCGGGATCGTCATCGACTCGGCGAGCACGGCGGCGAGCGCGCCCACTTGAGTGTTGTCGATGTCAGCGTGGAAGAGCCACCGGATGTTCTCGTCGCGCGTGATGAGGTCGATCGCCAAGCGCGCGCTTCTGTCCTGTGTGGTCGTTGCTCGGACGTATCGCACCTGGTCGATCGGGATGTCTTGACGGATCTCGGCTTGCTCAAGGAATGCGTTCGTCTTGGCCGTGATGATGCGGCGATCCGTGACGGCGACCAGTGTCTTTGCCGCAGCCTTGTCCCTCGCTGCCGCCCACTTATCCTTCGCTCCGCCGACGATCGCAGAAATTGGACCGAGGGCATCGAGTTGGTCGGGGAAGCCGAGGACACGTAGAGCCTCACCGTCCTCGAGGAGCCATCGCAGGATGCGAAGGTACGGCTTGAGATCCAGCGATTCGGGTGCGCAGACGACGCCCGGAGCCTCGAGCGGAGGGGCCGGCGGGTGGAGAGCGTCGGCAAGAGGCTCGATCGCCTTCAGAAGACGGGCGGAGGTTTCGCGGGCTGCCTTCACGTCCTTCCGCTTCCCCGGCAGCGGCCATGTGTCGGGTCCGGGGAGTTCGGCGGTGATCCGCAGCTCCCGCGTCAGCGCGTCGACGAGGCTCGTCGCTTCGGCGAGAGCGGAGTCGAACTCCGCGCGGGTGTCGCGCGCGATGACCTCGGCGTACTGCGCCTCGGCGGCGTCTTCGCGTCCAGCGGCTCTCGCCCTCGCGGCGCGCAGCGCGTGATACCCGGTCCATGCCTTGAGGGAGGACAGGAGGGCGTAGGCGTCGAAGGCGATCGCCTCGGCGTTCGTCTGCAGATGCTCACGGTGGCTGCGTGCGTCGGCCCGACCGATCCGCCTGACGTGGTCTCGGACGTTCCCCTGGTAGAGCTCAAGCTGCTTCTGCAGCAGCGCTCCAATGCCCGCGACGTCCTCCCACAAGGACGTCGGGACCGATTCGATCTCTCGCGCCTGGTCGACCGCGCGATCGATGGCGGCGACGAGCCCCGTCAGTTCGGCCCACTGATCCTTGCGGATGGCGGTGAGGACCTGACTTGTCACCGCGAGGTTGGTCCTGACGAGGCCCGAGACCTCACTCAGCATCATCTGAAGGGCGACCATGGCCAGCGCCGGCCCGACCGAGGCCGCGGTCTGCGCCTTGCTCACCGCAGTCACGGGGTAGAAGCGGGCCGCATGCAGGATGCGGCCAGGAACCATCACTGTTCCCAGTTTCGCGCCGTCCTTGACGGCGAGCGTCGCGCCGCTGTTCAGCAGGGCCTGTGCCGTGTCGCCGATCCTGTAAAGCCCCTGCACGCCGGCGAACGCGCTTCCGAGATTGCCGGCCACGGTCGCCGCGTTCCCGATCGAGGCGAGGATCGCTGAGATCTGCTTGCGGTCGGCAGCCGGCACGATCCCGAAGTCGATCAGATCGGGCTTCAGCTCCGGCGGGACCTCACCGGCGACGACAGCCACCCCTGGGAGCACCTCCACCAGGACCGTCGACGCCGTCGTCGAGTCGATGTCCGAGTCGGACGTCGGATCATCCACAACTGGTGAGTTGGCGGTATTGCTCCGGCCGTTCTCCTCAGGCTCGGCGATCTCCATCGAGTCCGAAGGGTCCTGCATGCGATCTCCTCCCCCGCGGGCACGCGCAACGGCCGGACCTCGTCAGCGTTGGCTGCCGAAGTCTACGGCTCGACGCCTGCGGTCCAGTCCGAATCCACCCGAATCCATCGGCGCTGATTCCGCACTGGCTGGTGCCAGGCATGGGTGCACCCGGCGTCGGCTGCGCGGGCAGCTGCCCGCGCGTGATCAGGACCGCCGGAGTGTGCGTCGGCCGGATGCCGGCCACACGCACGCTCTCGGGGCCGTCCTCCACCGTCGCACGAGCCAGCGCGAGGACTTCCGCACCGGACTTGCCGAGGGCCACGGCCTGTCCGTCGCTGAGTTCGTCTACTCCGTCGTCACCAGTGGGTACTGCCGGCCGTGCCGTGCCCGCTCACGGCGTCCCGCCACCGCGCTTGTAGCCCTCCCACAACCGGCCGCCGACCTGCTCCAGTACCTCGTCCACCACACCGACGAGGGAATCACCCGACCCTCCAGCACCTCGCAAAGGGCATGATGCAGACGCATGCCGAGCCCCGGCGCTGTGGATTCCAGACGCCGTGCCAGCCACTTCCCGCCCCCACTCCAAGACCCGCCTATGGCCAGCGCCAACTCCCCGGTTCGCCCGACCAGTTCGGTGGCGATGAACAGCCGCTCACTCTGGTCGGCACTCCCCGAGAGATCGTCGAGGAGGTCGGTGATCGCGTAGCGGCGGTCATCGATCTCTTCAGCTGACACAGGCGGCGGTCCTGCCGCAGCCAGCCTCTGGGCTTCGTCGTTGAGGCGCGCTCCGACTCCGTCGGTGTCGAAGAGCAGCAGCCCGTCGGCGCACATCCACAGGAGGGGTGACCGGCGCTTGCGTATTTCCCGTTCGACGTACGCGGACCAGGTCTCCTCGGTGTGCACGAACAGCTCCACCGGCCAGTCATCGTGCCGGAAGCTTGCCCGGTACGGGGCTGGGGCTCCACGCAGGAGCACCACGATGTCGAGGTCCGACGTCGCCGTGCGGCGGCCCGTCACGACGCTGCCTCCCAGGAACGCCGCGCGAGCGTCAGGGTGGTGTTCCTCTACAACGGCACGCGCAGCGTCAACAGCATCCATTCAGCAACTATCAGCGCCCTGTGGGCAGGCGCGCACTAGGTTTTGCTCTCCCACCAGCGATGGCACCCGCAGGACCCGATGCTGTCGCCTGCGCTGGTGGCGGCCTCTGGGTGCAAGCCAGACTCGCCCAGAACGGCGCCCAAGCCCGTCGGGAGCCACCTGACCGCAGCGTCTCGACGCGCTTCTCGACTTCCTCAGCGACGCGCGGATCCGTGCCGGCGTTCTGGGAGAGCCAGGTGACCATCAGCAGTTCGCGGACGCTCCGGAGCACGGTGTACCCGGACCACTGCCGGACGTCGAAGCCGTAGCCCTCAGCGAAGTCGGTGTACTCGGCATCTGCGTGCCAGCCGAAGCTGGCGTAGTACATGGATGTCTGTGTGAGGTGTGGGCGGAGCCCGTGCCCGGCGCGTCGTATCTGTGGTGTGCCAGCTTCAGCGCCAGCGTCCCCCATGGCCTGGTCGCCGCGTTCGTGTCCTCTCGTTTCCCCGGCCCGGTGCCTCGCCACCGCAGGCAGCCTGTCCCGTGATCACGCAGGTGCCGAAGCGATGGATGACATTCTCGCCGAAGGTCAGTAAGGGGAGCTGCGGAGGCCGACGAAGAGGGCGACGGGTGGCCTGATCAAATTCGTTTGGCCCCCTGTTTGGCCCCCGAACATGACAGAGGCCCACCCGCGATCACGCGAATGGGCCTCTGACCAGCGTCGGGGTGGCGGGATTTGAACCCACGACCTCTTCGTCCCGAACGAAGCGCGCTGCCAAGCTGCGCTACACCCCGATGTCGCTGCTGTCGCGGCGACGTCGTTTACTTTAGCCCACTGGTGGCTGGAGACGAAATCCGGTTTTCGTGCGGTGGCGGACGGGGTTCGGGCGGGCGTGGTCGAGGGCGACCAGGAGGACGGCCAGGGCGTAGATGGAGAGGCCGAGGAGGAGGGCGTTGCCCAGGACGCTCTTGTAGCCGTGCTGGTCGACGTCGAGGAACGGGTAGAGGTAGCGGCCCGGCGTGTCGGGGAGCAGGTACGCGCCCCGGGCGAAGGAGAAGGCCAGGTAGGCCAGGGGGTAGAGGAGCCAGGTGGTGGCCTGGCGGAGGTGGAGGCGGCCGGAGGGGGTAAGGAGTAGCCAGTCCAGTACGGCCGCTATCGGGACCGCCGTGTGCAGGGTGTGGTCGGCGATCGACTGCAGCAGCGTGGGGTGTGCGTCGCCGGTCAGCGTCGTCGTCATCACGAACGGGCTCGACGCGTTCGCGAGGAGCAGGTGGTGGACGAGGGCCGCGATCAGCACGTAGAGGAGTGCCGCGCCCGTCACGGCCGGCGGCAGGGGGCGGCGGGCCGTCCAGGCTCGGCGGGCCGAGATCGTGAGGACTACGGCCAGCAGGATGCTGCTCTGGATCGTGAAATGGCTCATCACCCGGAGCGGGCTGCCGAGGAGCAGGAAGATCGTTGCGCCGGCCGCCGCCGTCAGTGCGGTCATGAGGCGGAAGACGGCGGTCGCGGGGCGGCGTACGGGGGGTACCACCGCCGTGGCGGGAACCGGGGAGGGCGGCAGCCCGGGCACGCCCGGGATCGCGGGGAGGTCCGGGATGTCCCTGGGTATCGGGGCGGTCATGCCCTCACGCTAAGCAGATCGGGCAAATGGGGCATTGTGGGTGGGCTGTGTGGGTTACGTCGGTCGGTGCCTTGCCGGTGCCTTGCCGGGTGCCCTGCCAACCAGCGCCGCCCCGCCCCGCCGCCCCGGCTCTACCCCCTACCCCCGCCCTACGCCCTACCCCCGCCCCACCAACGTCATCAACGTAACCTCCGGCGGACAAGCAAACCGCACCGGCGTAAACCGGTTCGCCCCGCACCCCGCCGACACGTGCAGGTAGGACGTGTGGCCCTCGGAGGTGTGCGTCGACAGGCCCTTCACCCGGTCCGTGTCCAGGTCGCAGTTGGTGACCAGGGCGCCGTAGAAGGGGACGCAGAGCTGGCCGCCGTGGGTGTGGCCGGCCAGGATCAGGGGGTAGCCGTCGGCCGTGAAGGCGTCCAGGCTGCGCAGGTACGGGGCGTGCACCACGCCCATCGAGAAGTCCGCCGACGACGACGGACCGCCCGCCACCGTCGCGTAGCGGTCCCGCTTGATGTGCGGGTCGTCCACGCCCGTCATCTCCACCGTGACGCCGTCGATCTTCAGCATCCCCCGCGTGTTCGTGAGGTTCAGCCAGCCCGCCGCGTCGAAACCGTCCCGCAGGTCCTCCCACGGGTTGTGGACGACGCCGACCGCGGGCGCGTTGCCGTTCAAGCCGTGGCGGCCCTGGGCCTTCTCGATCAGATAGCGGGCGGGGTTGCGCAGCTTGGGGCCGTAGTAGTCGTTGGAGCCGAAGACGTACGCACCCGGGAACTCCATCAGGGGCCCCAGCGCGTCCAGCACCTCCGGTACGCCCTCCGGATCGGAGAGGTTGTCGCCGGTGTTGATCACGAAGTCCGGGCGCAGGCCGGCCAGCGAGCGCAGCCAGCGCTGCTTCTTGCGCTGGCCGCTGACCATGTGGATGTCGGAGACGTGCAGCACGCGCAGCGGGCGCATGCCCGCGGGCAGGACGGGGACGGTCACCCGTCGCAGACGGAAGGAACGGGCCTCGAACCCGGCCGAGTAGACGAGACCGGCGGCCGCGACCGCCGTGATGCCGAGGGGTACTCCGTATCGCGCGCGCATACGCCCCATCGTGTCAGACGCTGTAGCGCCCCCGCGCCCGACCGCCCCTTAAATCAACGGGCGTCCAGCCGTGCACACCTGCGACAATCGACCCCATGACCACGCTCAAGTCGAAGCTGCAGGAAGACCTCAACGCCGCGATCAAGGAGCGTGACGAGCTCCGCTCCTCGACGCTCCGGCTGACGCTCGCCGCGATCACCAAGGAGGAGGTCGCGGGTACGGAGAAGCGCGAGCTCTCCGACGAGGAGGTCACGAAGGTGATCACCCGCGAGGCGAAGAAGCGGCGTGAGGCCGCGGACGCCTTCGCGCAGGGTGGTCGCGCCGAGTCGGCCGAGCGGGAGAAGGCGGAGGGCGAGGTGCTCGCCGCGTACCTGCCCAAGCAGCTGTCCGACGAGGAGCTGAACCGGATCGTGGCTCAGGCGGTGGAGGAGGCGAAGGCCGCCAGCGCGGAGGGGCCGCGGGCCATGGGCGCGGTCATGAAGATCGTGAACCCGAAGGTGGCCGGCCTGGCGGAGGGCGGCCGCGTCGCCGCCGCGGTGAAGAAGCTCCTCGCGGGCTGAGGCGGCAGTCGCGGGCCACCGCGCCAAGCAAGCGGCCGTACGCCGACGGGGCGCCCCTCTTCAAGAAGGGCCCCATCACGTCGCCAAGGGCGCCCCTCTTAAAGAGGCGCCCCTCTTAAAGAAGGGGTGCCCACCACGCCGCCAAGGGTGCCCTCTCCACAAACGGCGCCCAGCCTCCAGTACGCCAAATGGGGGCGCCCCTCCTCAAGAAGGGCGCCCCCATCGTCGTACCACCGCCTGGGTCAACCCATCACGGCCAGTTCCCCCCGTTGCCGTTGCCGTTCCCGTTGTTCCCGCCGTTGCCGCCGCCCTGGATCCAGCCCTCGGGAATCGAGAACGTGGGGTCCGGGAACCTCCCCCCGTCCGTGCCCCCGTTGGTCAGCCCTTCGATCAGGCCGCCCCGGTCGTCGCCGTTGCCGTTGTCGTTGTTGCCGCCGTCACCGCGGTCACCGCGGTCGCGGTCGCCGCCGTCCGGGATGTCGACGATGTTGAAGGAGGCAGGCTCCTTGCCCGCGAGGGCGCCGGTCATGGCGTCGCGCCAGATCGGGCCGGGCACGCGGCCGCCGTAGACCTTGTCGTGATAGACGCCGCCGATGGAGATGCCCTCCATCTCGACCTGCTGGGTCGCGCTGCCGACCCAGACCGCGCCGGCCAGGTTGGGCGTGTAGCCCACGAACCAGGCGTTCCTGCGCTCGTCCGTCGTACCCGTCTTACCGGCGCTGTCGCGGTCGGTCAGGCCCGCCTCCTGGCCCGTGCCGGAGTCGACCACACCGCGCAGCAGGGTGTTGATGGTGTCGGCGGTCCGCTCGGACATGGCCCGTGAGCAGGTCGACTTCGGCACCGGAAGCGACTTCTGCTCGTTGCCGATCTTCTGCGTGATCGACTCGATGGCGATCGGCGTGCAGTACATACCGCGCGCGGCGAAGGCGGCGTACGCGGTCGCCATGGTCAGCGGGGAGATGCCCTTGGCGCCGAGGGCGATGGAGGGCATCTCGGGCAGCTTGTCGCCGTTGCCCTGCACCACGTGCAGGTTGTCGGTCATCTTCACGACCGGGCAGAGGCCGATGTCGGAGATCATCTGCACGTAGTAGGTGTTGACCGACTTGGCCGTCGCCTCCTCCAGCCGGTACGGGCCGACCTCGGACTCGTCCTCGTTCTCGACGGTCTCCTTCTTCGGGCCGACGTTCACCCACGGCTTGCCGGAGCACGTCTGGACCGGGCTCGGGTACTCCATCCGGTACGGCGACGAGTACTCCTGTGTGGGCGGCCGCCCCTCCTCCAGCGCGGCCGCCGCGACGAACGGCTTGAACGTCGAACCGGTCGGGAAGCCGTAGTTCGAGCCGCCCATGGAGGAGTCGACCGAGTAGTTGTACTCGGTCTCGTTCTTGTTGTAGCCGTACGGCTTCGACTGGCCCATGCCGAGGATCTTGCCGGTGCCGGGCTCGACCAGGGTGGTGGCCGCGGCGACCTGGTCGTCCTTGTTGACGTGGTCCTTGAGCGAGGCCTGGACCGACTCCTGGGCCTGCGGGTCGAGGGTGGTCCGGACGGTCAGACCGCCCTGGTTCCAGAGCTTCGCCCGCTCCTCCTTGGTCTTGCCGAAGACCGGGTCGTTGAGGAAGACCTTCTCGACGTACTTGCAGAAGAAACTGGCGCCCTTGACGGCGGTGATGCAGCCGTTCTGCGGCCGGCTGACCTTCAGCCGAAGCGGCTCCCGCATGGCCTCGTCGGCGTCCGCCTGGGAGATGTCGCCGACTTCGGCCATGCGCTGCAGGACGACGTTGCGCCGCTTGGTGGCCTCGGCCTCGTCGTTGACCGGGTCGTACCGGCTGGGCGACTGGACGATGCCCGCGAGGAGCGCCGCCTCCGGGAGGCTGAGGTCCTTGGCCGACTTGGAGAAGTAGCGCTGGGAGGCGGCCTCGACGCCGTACGCCTGCTGGCCGAAGAAGGTGATGTTCAGATAGTTCTCGAGGATCTTCTTCTTGCCGAGCTCCTCCTCGACCTGGATCGCGAACTTCAGTTCGCGGATCTTGCGGCCGAGGGTCTGCTGGGTGGCCTGCGCGACCTTCGTCGGGTCGTCGCCGGCCTCCTCCACGAAGACGTTCTTCACATACTGCTGGGTGAGCGTGGACGCGCCCTCGGCGACGCCGCCGCTCTGCGCGTTGCGGTTCAGGGCGCGCAGGACGCCCTTGAGGTCGACCGCGCCGTGCTGGTAGAAGCGCGAGTCCTCGATCGCGACGATCGCCTTCTGCATGTACGGCGAGATGTCCTTGAGCTCGACCACCGTGCGGTCGCGTGAGTAGACCGTCGCGATGTGGTCGCCGCGGGAGTCGAGGATGGTGGTCCGCTGGCTGAGCGGCGGGGTCTTCATGTTGGCGGGGAGCTCGTCGAAGCTCTCCACCGAGCCCTTCGCCGCGAGGCCCAGCGCGCCGACGGCGGGCAGCGCGATGCCGGCCATGACGGCTCCCGCGAGCACACTGACACCGAGGAACTTGGCGGCCTGCTGCGTTGCCGACAGACCACCGCCCGAGCGCTTCTTTGGCATGAGGGCAGCCTACGTTCTCATTCGCCGGACACGCGTATATGCCTTGGCCTAAGCTGCTCTCAACTGTCACAGCAGTAGGACTACGTATCAATACGTCCGGCGACCCCGAATCGTTCCGGATCCTCTCGGCCCTTTTTGCCGAGGCGTGTTGGGTGCGTGCCCGAATCCGCCTTGTGTGTCACCGGGCGTCCGTTGTGACGCAACAGAACCATCCCGAAATGCCGGGATTGCCGCGCATGTCGCGGGCTCACTCCCCCGGGTGATCTGCCGCTTGCGCATAGTCCGTTCGGGCCATTCAAGATTGGGCCCGCTGGGGGTGTTGCACTGTGCCCACCTTCCGTAACGTCCTCAACTGGCGGCGGTGAATATGCCGCTGCCGCCGTGGGGGAGCCTCGATTCGGGAGAGGACGGCGCCGGTATGGGCTGGGTAACCGACTGGAGTGCGCAGGCGGCCTGCCGCACTACCGATCCGGATGAACTGTTCGTTCAGGGAGCAGCGCAGAACAGGGCCAAGGCGGTGTGCACCGGATGTCCGGTACGCACGGAATGTCTGGCCGACGCGCTGGACAACCGCGTCGAGTTCGGCGTGTGGGGAGGAATGACCGAGCGCGAGCGCCGCGCACTGCTGCGCAGGCGCCCGACCGTCACCTCCTGGCGTCGGCTGCTGGAGACCGCGCGGACGGAGTACGAGCGGGGGGCCGGCCTGGTGCCCCTCGACGACGAGGTGTACGAGAACTACGCGGCGGTGAGCTGAGGACCGCGGGCGTCCCGGGCGCCCCCTCAGGGGCCCCGCGTCGTCAGGCTTCCTCAGGGGCCCGTGTCGTCAGCTTCCTCAGGGGCCCCGCGTCTTCAGGCTTCCTCAGGGGCCCGTCTTCAGGCTTCGTCGACGGACAGCTCCGGCCGGTGGGCCGCGAGCCGGTCCCCGATGTCCCGCAGCCCCGCGAGGTCGTGCACATCGCCGGGCAGCGCGGCCACTTCGACCACCGCCACTTCGGGGTGCAGCGCGGTGAAGCGGTCACGCGTGCGCTGCTCGCGGGAGAGCAGTTGCATACGGTCCGCGTGCAGCCTCAGCAGGCCCGCGGTGAGCTGGTCGACGGTGCGGTCTGAGCCGTTCCCGTCCGTGGCGATGGGGGAGTCCTCGCTATTGAGCGGTGCTTCGGGAGCCGGTGACTCGGGGGCCGACGCCTCGGAAGCGGGTGCATCTGAACTGCCGTACGTGTCGGGAGAGTTACGAAGTCCAGCTTTCCCGCCCCCCTGATCCACAATGCGGGGCTCCTCAAGATTTTCCGCGGCGGCGAGCGCCCGCTCGGCCGACAGGCGGTCGGCGCCGCTGCCGTGCACGCGGTTGAGCACCAGCCCGGCCAGCGGCATGTCCTCGGCGGCCAGCCGCTCCACGAAGTACGCGGCCTCGCGCAGCGCGTCCCGCTCCGGGGCCGCCACCACCAGGAACGCCGTCCCGGGCGCCTGGAGCAGCTTGTACGTGGCGTCCGCGCGCGTGCGGAAGCCGCCGAAGGTCGTGTCCATCGCCGCCACGAACGTCTGGACGTCCTTCAGCAGCTGACCGCCGAGCAGCTTGCCGAGCGTGCCGGTCATCATCGACATCCCGACGTTCAGGAACTTCATCCCCGCCCGGCCGCCCAGCTTCGCCGGGGCCGTCAGCAGCCGGATCAGCCGCCCGTCCAGGAACGACCCCAGCCGCTTGGGCGCGTCCAGGAAGTCCAGCGCGGAGCGCGAGGGCGGCGTGTCGACGACGATCAGGTCCCACTCGTCGCGGGCCCGCAGCTGGCCCAGCTTCTCCATCGCCATGTACTCCTGCGTGCCCGCGAAGCCCGCCGAGAGCGACTGGTAGAAGGGGTTCGACAGGATCGCGGCCGCCCGCTGCGGATCCGCGTGCGCCTCGACGATCTCGTCGAAGGTGCGCTTCATGTCGAGCATCATCGCGTGCAGTTCGCCGTCGCCCTCGACGCCCTTCACCCGGCGCGGGGTGTTGTCCAGCGAGTCGATGCCCATGGACTGCGCCAGCCGGCGCGCCGGGTCGATGGTGAGCACGACGACCTTGCGGCCGCGCTCGGCGGCCCTGAGGCCCAGCGCCGCCGCCGTGGTGGTCTTGCCGACCCCGCCCGAGCCGCAGCACACCACGATGCGGGTCTTCGGGTCGTCGAGCAGCGGATCGACGTCGAGCACGCGCGCGGGGGAGAGGTGGTGGTGCGTCGATGTGGGGTCCGGGCTCATGAGACGTCCTGCTTCCGCAGCTCGGTGGCCAGTTCGTACAGGCCCGCCAGATCCATGCCCTCGGCGAGCAGCGGCAGTTCGTGCAGCGGCAGGCCCAGCTCGGCGAGGACAGACCGCTGTTCGTGCTCCAGCAGATACCGCTCGGCGTACTCCTCGGCCTGCGCCAGCAGCGGGTCCACCAGCTTCTCGGCGTTCTGCCCGCGGCGCGCCCCGCCGAGTCCGGCGGCCGACAGCGACCGGGCGAGATCGGTGCGCGGCACGGTCCGTACGAGGTCCAGGTCGGCCGCGTCCAGCACCTCCGGCCGCACCATGTTCACGATCACCCGCCCGACCGGCAGACCCGCCGCCCGCAGCTCGGCGATGCCGTCGGCGGTCTCCTGGACGGGCATCTCCTCCAGGAGGGCCACCAGGTGGACGGCCGTCTCCCGGGACTTCAGCACCCGCATCACGGCCTGTGCCTGATTGTGTATCGGGCCGATCTTCGCCAGCCCGGCGACCTCGTCGTTGACGTTCAGAAAGCGCGTGATCCGGCCCGTGGGCGGCGCGTCCATGATGACGTAGTCGTACACGAACCGCCCGGTCCGGTCCTTGCGCCGGACCGCCTCGCACGCCTTGCCGGTCAGGAGTACGTCCCGCAGGCCGGGCGCGATGGTGGTGGCGAAGTCGATCGCGCCGAGCTTCTTCAGGGCCCGTCCGGCGCTCCCCAGCTTGTAGAACATCTGGAGGTAGTCCAAGAGGGCCAGTTCGGGATCGATGGCGAGGGCGAACACCTCGCCGCCGCCCGGGGCGACCGCGATCTTCCGTTCCTCATAGGGCAGCGCCTCCGTTTCGAAGAGTTGTGCGATGCCCTGTCGGCCCTCGACCTCGACGAGAAGCGTCCGCTTCCCCTCCGTGGCCAGAGCCAACGCGAGTGCCGCGGCGACCGTCGTCTTGCCGGTCCCGCCCTTGCCGCTGACGACCTGGAGCCTGCTCACGTCTTCGAGCGTAACCAGTTCGCGCGAAAACCAATCGGCGGCCTGTGGATAACATCCTGTGGATAACGCCCTGTGGACAACTCTCACTCCCGCCGCCCGCGATGACCGCCCCCGCCAGCGGATACAGTCGGCCCCATGACCAAGTGGGAATACGCAACCGTGCCGCTGCTCGTCCACGCCACGAAGCAGATTCTGGACACCTGGGGCGAGGACGGCTGGGAGCTCGTCCAGGTCGTGCCCGGGCCGAACAACCCCGAGCAGCTGGTGGCCTACCTGAAGCGGGAGAAGCAGGCGTGAGCGCGGTCGAAGCGAAGCTCGCGGAGCTGGGCCTGACGCTGCCGGAGGTCGTCCCGCCGCTGGCCGCCTACCAGCCGGCCGTGCAGAGCGGACCCTACGTCTACACCGCAGGCCAGCTCCCGATGGTGGAGGGCAAGCTTCCGGTCACCGGCAAGGTCGGCGGGGAGGTCACCCCGGAGGAGGCCAAGGACCTGGCCCGCATCTGCGCCCTGAACGCGCTGGCGGCCGTCAAGTCCGTCGCCGGCGACCTGGACCGCATCGCGCGCGTGGTGAAGGTCGTCGGCTTCGTCGCCTCCGCCGCGGACTTCACCGGCCAGCCCGGCGTCGTCAACGGCGCGAGCGAGCTCCTGGGAGAGGTCCTCGGCGACAGGGGCGTGCACGCGCGCAGCGCGGTGGGCGTGGCGGTGCTGCCGCTGGACGCGCCGGTGGAGGTCGAGGTCCAGGTGGAGCTCGCCCCGTAGCAACCGGGCGGGTCACTGCCTCCGGCAACCGAGATGATCAACGCCCCTCGAACATCCGCTCACCACGGGATAGCCTCGCGCCCATGGCGAACGGTCAGTGGTACCCCCCGGAGTGGCCGGACCGGATCCGCGCGCTGGCGGCGGGCTCGCTCACGCCGGTGACCCCCAAGCGGGCGGCCACGGTCATGCTGCTCAAGGACACCGGCACCGGCCCCGTCGTCCACATGCTGCGCCGCCGCGCCTCCATGGCCTTCGCGGCGGGCGCCTACGCGTACCCGGGCGGCGGCGTCGACCCGCGCGACGACGACCGTCACGTCGGCTGGGCGGGCCCCACGCGCGCGTGGTGGGCGAAACGGCTCGGCGTCGACGAGACGGCCGCCCAGGCGATCGTCTGCGCGGCCGTACGGGAGACGTACGAGGAGGCGGGCGTCCTCCTGGCCGGGCCCACCCCCGACTCGGTCGTCGGCGACACGACCGGGCCGGACTGGGAGACGGACCGCGCCGCCCTGGTCGCGCGCGACCTCTCCTTCGCGGAGTTCCTGGACCGCCGGGGCCTGGTGCTGCGCTCCGACCTGCTGGGCGCCTGGACGCGCTGGATCACCCCGGAGTTCGAGGCCCGCCGCTACGACACCTGGTTCTTCGTCGCCGCGCTCCCCGAGGGCCAGCGCACCCGCAACGCCTCCACGGAGGCGGACCGCACGGTGTGGATCCGGCCGGCCGAGGCGGCGGCGTCGTACGACAAGGGCGAGCTGCTGATGATGCCGCCCACGATCGCGACGCTGCGGCAGCTGACGGCGTACGAGACGGCCGCGGAGGCGCTCGCGGCGGCCCCGGGCCGCGACCTGGCTCCCGTCCTGGCACAGGCCCGTCTGGAGGGCGAGGAGATCGTGCTCTCCTGGCCGGGCCACGACGAGTTCACCAAGCACATCCCGACCGGTGGAGCCCCCGCATGACGGACGCAAGCGCCCTGCCCGGCCAGCCCCGGGGCGGGGTCCTCACCGGACCCGCCACCCCGCGCGCGGTCAACGTCCTCGCGCCCAACCCCTCCGCGATGACCCTGGACGGCACCAACACCTGGATCCTGTCCGAGCCCGACTCCTCGGTGGCCGTCGTGGTGGACCCGGGGCCGCTGGACGAGGGACACCTCCGCAACGTCGTCGGCACCGCCGAACGGTCCGGCAAGCGCGTCGCCCTGACCCTGCTGACCCACGGTCACCCGGACCACGCGGCCGGTGCCGCCCGCTTCGCCGAGCTGACCGGCACCAAGGTGCGGGCGCTGGACCCGGCGCTGCGGCTGGGCGACGAAGGGCTGGCGGCCGGGCACGCGGTCCGGGTCGGCGGCCTGGAGCTGCGGGTCGTACCGACGCCCGGCCACACCGCGGACTCGCTCAGCTTCCATCTCCCGGCCGACCGGGCGGTGCTGACGGGCGACACCGTCCTGGGACGCGGTACGACGGTCGTGGCGCACCCCGACGGCCGGCTGGGCGACTATCTGGACTCCCTGCGGCGCCTGAGGTCCCTCACGGTCGACGACGGCGTCCACACGGTCCTCCCGGGTCACGGGCCCGTCCTGGACGACGCCCAGGGCGCCGTGGAGTACTACCTCGCCCACCGCGCCCACCGCCTCGCCCAGATCGAGACGGCCGTCGAGGACGGCTACCGGACGCCGTCCCAGATCGTCGCCCATGTGTACGCCGACGTGGACCGCTCGCTGTGGCCGGCGGCGGAGCTGTCGGTGCGGGCCCAGCTGGACTACCTGGAGGAGCACGGGCTCATCTAGGGCCTGTGCTGTGGAGCAGGCCGCGGCGTCGGCCCTTTGAGGCTCGACTGACGCTCGACGACGTGCAGTCCCCGTTCAGTCGGGCCTCGGTGCCTTGACGCCGTGCACGCGCGCGTACTCCTCCGCGAGCCAGGGGCCGAGGTCGTCGACGTACGCCCCGAGGACGGCACGGTCGCCGGTGGGCTCGTACCCCAGGACGGCCGCCGTGCGCATCTGCTCCGCGCGCGTGGGGTAGTACGCGCCGAAGATCCCGGCCATCTCCGCGAGGTCGCTGGTCCAGCCGCCCCAGCGGGGCATCACGAGCGTGAATCCCGTACGGACGAGATGCCGGGACATGAACCGGACGAGCGGCCGCCGGGCCGCGTCCGTGTCCTCGACGCCCGCGATGCGGTCCCGCCAGCGCGGCAGCAGCAGGGCGAGGTCGCCGTTGGTCTCGCGCGCGAGGAGGCTGTCGGGGCGGTAGCGGGGCAGCAGTTCGGCGAGGTCCGCGCCGAGCAGCGGCGTACACAGACAGGCGACGAACCACCCCTGGTCGTACGTCTCCAGCTCACTCAGCAGCCGTGCCCGGCCGTACAGCAGCGTCCCGACCCCGTCGATCTCGGGGAAGTCCTTGTCCAGCGCCTCGCCCAGGGCACGGGCGGCGGCCCGGTCCGCGTCACCGGGCTCCTCCCGGAGCGCGACCAGCAGATCCAGGTCGCTGCGTCCCACGCGCGCGGTGCCGCGCGGAATCGACCCGTAGAGGTACGCGCTGTGCAGCCGCGCGCCGAACACGTCCGGCAGCCGGTCGCGGGCTGCGGCCACGACGGGACGGAAGGGGGCCTGTACGCGCGCGGGAGAGCCTTCGCGCGCGAGGTAGCCCTCCGGGTCGAGGCCCTTGGGCGGCGGTTTCACCGCGGTGCCGGTCTCTTGGCCCCCGGCCGCCGTTACCGCGAGCGCTTCGCCAGGCGCTCCACGTCCAGCAGGATCACCGCGCGTGCCTCCAGCCGCAGCCACCCGCGCTGGGCGAAGTCGGCCAGCGCCTTGTTGACCGTCTCGCGGGACGCGCCGACCAGCTGGGCCAGCTCCTCCTGCGTGAGGTCGTGGACGACGTGGATGCCCTCCTCGGACTGCACGCCGAACCGGCGGGACAGGTCCAGCAGGGCCCGCGCGACACGGCCGGGGACGTCCGAGAAGACGAGGTCGGACATCGCGTCGTTGGTCTTGCGCAGCCGCCGGGCGACGGCACGCAGCAGCGCGGAGGCGACCTCGGGGCGGGCGTTCAGCCAGGGCTGGAGGTCGCCGTGGCCGAGGCCGAGCAGCTTGACCTCGGTCAGCGCGGTGGCGGTCGCCGTACGCGGACCCGGGTCGAAGAGCGACAGCTCACCGATGAGCTCGCCGGGGCCGACCACGGCCAGCATGTTCTCGCGGCCGTCCGGTGAGGTGCGGTGCAGCTTCACCTTGCCCTCGGTGACCACGTAGAGCCGGTCGCCCGGGTCGCCCTCGTGGAACAGGGAGTCACCCCGCGCGAGGGTCACCTCACTCATGGAGGCGCGCAGCTCCGCGGCCTGCTCGTCGTCGAGCGCCGCGAAGAGCGGATTGCGCCGCAGAACGTCGTCCACGAGTTCTCTCCTTGTCGACCTGCTCAGGGGATCTTGTCCCCGGTGTACCAAGGCACCCTGGTGCCCATTTTGCCGGACGGCCCAAACAGTGTGATCTGTCACAAGGATGCCGCACAGCTGTGCCGTGGTAAGCGGCAGGGGTCCAATTGGGCGCTGATCCTCGGGGTCCCGGGCGGATGTCAGTACCGGGGCTTAGGCTGGCCGGGTGTCCAAATCGCCGGTGAGAGCACGGGCCTAGGGGGCTGCGCGGGTGGTTGTACGTCGAGATTCCGCTGTGGGCGAACAGGATTCCGGTGGCGGAGAGAAAGCAGCAAAAGCGACAAAACGGACGGCTGTGAAGAAGGCTGCCGCCAAGACCGCTGCTGCGAAAAAGGCCGCCCCGGCCAGCAAGGCTGCCGCCAAGAAAGCCGCCCCTGCGAAGTCGGCGGCGGCCAAGAAGGCACCCGCCAGGAAGGCTCCTGCAAAGAAGGCTCCTGCAAAGAAGGCCGCCACCGCCAAAAGCGCAGGCCCCGTCAAAAAGGCCACCGTCGCCCGCGCGAAGCCCACCGTCGCCCCCAAGAAGGCCTTCGCCCCCGTGAAGAAGGCCGCGCCCGCGAAGACCGTCACCCCGAAGCCGCCGAGCGACGAGTCCCGTACCGCCCTGGTCCGCCGGGCCCGCCGGATCAACCGCGAACTCGCCGAGGTCTATCCGTACGCCCACCCGGAACTGGACTTCGAGAGCCCCTTCCAGCTCCTGGTCGCCACGGTCCTGTCCGCCCAGACCACCGACCTGCGCGTCAACCAGACCACCCCGGCCCTCTTCGCGAAGTACCCCACCCCCGAGGACCTGGCCGCCGCCAACCCCGAGGAGGTCGAGGAGATCCTCCGGCCGTGCGGCTTCTTCCGGGCCAAGACCAAGTCGGTGATAGGGCTGTCCAAGGCCCTCACGGAGGACTTCGGCGGCGAGGTCCCCGGTCGGCTCGAAGACCTCGTCAAGCTGCCCGGCGTAGGCCGCAAGACCGCCTTCGTCGTGCTCGGCAACGCCTTCGGCCGCCCCGGCATCACCGTCGACACGCACTTCCAGCGGCTGGTGCGGCGCTGGCGGTGGACCGACGAGACCGACCCCGACAAGATCGAGGCCGCCGTCGGCGCGCTCTTCCCCAAGAGCGACTGGACGGACCTCTCGCACCATGTGATCTGGCACGGCCGCCGCATCTGCCACGCCCGCAAGCCCGCCTGCGGCGCCTGCCCCATCGCCCCGCTCTGCCCGGCCTACGGCGAGGGCGAGACGGACGCGGAGAAGGCGAGGAAGCTGCTCAAGTACGAGAAGGGCGGCTTCCCGGGCCAGCGTCTGAAACCCCCGCAGGCGTATCTGGACGCGGGCGGCAAGCCGGCCCCGCCGCTGGGGGCCGGATGAGGGGACCAGCGACGCGTCCGCCCCGCCAGGAACGATCTCGGTGCCGTCCCGCGTTGGACGCATCAGGACGACGGGGGTGGCGATGACACGAGCGAGCGAGACACAGGGTGGCCCGGTGGTGCTCAGCAAGGAGGGGCTGCCCGACTGGCTGGACCCGGTCGTGCACGTCGTGGAGACGGTGGAGCCGCTCCAGCTGAGCCGTTTCCTGCCCCCGAAGGACGGCGCCGGCCGCCAGTCCGCCGTACTCATCCTGTTCGGTGAGGGCGAGCGCGGCCCCGAGCTGCTGCTGATGGAGCGGGCGAGCTCGCTGCGCTCGCACGCCGGACAGCCCTCGTTCCCCGGTGGTGCGCTCGACCCCGAGGACGGCGATCCGCACGCCGACGGGCCGCTGCGGGCCGCGCTGCGCGAGGCGGAGGAGGAGACCGGCCTGGACCCGTCCGGGGTGCAGCTGTTCGGCGTGCTGCCCAGGCTCTACATCCCGGTGAGCGGCTTCGTCGTGACGCCGGTGCTGGGCTGGTGGTGGAAGCCGAGCCCGGTCGGAGTGGTGGACCCGAACGAGACGGCCCGGGTCTTCACGGTCCCCGTGGCGGATCTCACGGATCCCGACAACCGCGCCACCGCCATCCATCCCAGCGGCCACCGAGGTCCGGCATTTCTGGTCGAATCGGCGCTTGTCTGGGGCTTCACGGCCGGAATCATCGACCGCCTGCTGCACTACGCGGGCTGGGAGAGACCGTGGGACCGCGACAAGCAGGTCCCGCTCGACTGGCGGTCATGACAGGGTGGCCCTCGTGCTGTGGCCGGGCCCCGGCCGACCAGGAGTGATCGCGAAGTGATGAGGCGAGGCTTGAAGCGGTGAACGTGCTGGACATCCTGTTGCTGGTCGCCGCCGTGTGGTTCGCGATCGTGGGCTACCGCCAGGGCTTCGTCGTCGGCATCCTGTCGGTGATCGGCTTCCTGGGCGGCGGCCTCGTCGCCGTCTACTCCCTGCCCGTCATCTGGGACGCGCTGACCGCCAACGCGGAGGTGAGCACCACGGCCGCCGTCGTCGCGGTGGTCGTCGTGATCGTCTGCGCCTCGGTCGGCCAGGCCCTGACGACCCATCTCGGCAACAAGCTGCGCCGGTACATCACCTGGTCCCCGGCCCGCGCCCTGGACGCGACCGGCGGCGCCCTCGTCAATGTCGTCGCCATGCTGCTGGTGGCGTGGCTGATCGGCTCGGCGCTGGCCGGCACCACCCTGCCGACGCTCGGCAAGGAGGTACGCAGCTCCAAGGTGCTGCTCGGGGTGTCCCGGGCGCTGCCCGAGCAGGCCGACACGTGGTTCGCGGACTTCTCCTCGGTACTCGCGCAGAACGGTTTCCCGCAGGTCTTCAGCCCGTTCGCCAACGAGCCCATCACCGACGTACAGCCGCCCGACCCGGCCCTGGCCAACAGCCCCGTCGCCACGCGCGCCCAGCGCTCCATCGTCAAGGTGATGGGCACCGCCCAGAGCTGCGGCAAGGTCCTGGAGGGCACCGGCTTCGTCTTCGGCGAACGCCGTGTGATGACCAACGCGCACGTGGTGGGCGGTGTCGACGAACCCACCGTCCAGATAGGCGGGGAAGGCCGGCGGTACGACGCGACCGTCGTCCTGTACGACTGGGAGCGCGACATCGCCGTACTCGACGTACCCGACCTGGACGCGCCCGCCCTGAGGTTCGCCGCCGACGACGCGGTGAGCGGGGACAGCGCGATCGTCGCGGGCTTCCCGGAGAACGGGGCGTACGACGTGCGCGCCGCGCGCGTGCGGGGGCGCATCACCGCCAACGGCCCGGACATCTACCACCGGGGCACGGTCCGCCGCGATGTCTACTCGCTGTACGCGACCGTCCGCCAGGGCAACTCCGGCGGCCCGCTGCTGACGCCCGAGGGCGAGGTCTACGGTGTCGTCTTCGCCAAGTCCCTCGACGACGCCGAGACGGGGTACGCGCTGACCGTGGACGAGATCCGCGAGGACATCACCAAGGGTCGTACGGCGAACCAGCAGGTGGACAGCGACAGCTGCGCGCTCTAGCAGGCGGTGGCGTCACCCGCGCGGGTGACGCAGCCGTACCGAGACCCAGCGGGCCCGGCGGCGCAGAATGCGCGGGATGCCCACCCTCGGGTCGGTGCCCGCCAGTTGCGGGGTGCCCCGACGGTGGGGGCCCGGGCCGTTGCCCGAGCGGCGAGTGCGTGCTGCGTCACTGTAGTCGTGCGTCCAGCCCATACCCCGACGTGTGCCCCCGCCCCAAGGTCGATAACCGCCTCCGAGGCCGCCAATTGGCCTATGCGCCAGGCATTTGGCAGTTCGTAGTACAGGCGTACCGCTCCGCATACGGCACATCGGCTCGCCGACCGGCCGGGGGCGTGGCCTTTCGGCCGGACGTGCCTGTTCAGCGGTCCGGCTCGGGGTCCTTCAGCCAGCTGATCAGCTCGTGGGAGAACGCCGCAGGGTCCTCCTCGTGCGGGAAGTGGCCGAGACCGTCGAACAGGCGCCAGCGGTACGGGGCTTCGACGTACTCGCCGGACCCGGCCGCGCTGCGGGTGCGCATCACCGGATCGAGGGAGCCGTGCAGATGCAGGGTCGGCACGCGGACGGGCCGTTTCATCCGGCGGTTGAACTGGATGCCGTCGGGGCGGGCCAGGGAGCGGACCAGCCACCGGTACGGCTCGATCGAGCAGTGCGCCGTCGAGGGGATGCAGATCGCGCGCCGGTACGTAGCCACCGCGTCGTCCTCCGGCAGCCGCGGCCCGGCCCAGTCCCGGATCAGCCGCCCGACCAGCGCCCCGTCGTCCGCGACGAGCTGCCGCTCCGGGATCCACGGCCGCTGGAACCCCCAGATGTACGAACTCGCCGCCGTCTGCCGCACGTCGGAGAGCATCGCCGAGCGCCAGCGCCGGGGGTGCGGCATCGACGAGACCACCAGACGGCGTACCAGCTTCGGCCGCATCACGGCCGCCGTCCACGCCAGATAGCCGCCGAGGTCGTGCCCGACCAGCGCCGCGTCCGGCTCGCCGAGCGAGCGGACCACGCCGGTGATGTCGAGGGCGAGGTTGGCCGGGTCGTACCCGCGGGGCGTGCGGTCGCTGCCGCCGACCCCTCTGAGGTCCATGGCAACGGCCCGGAACCCGGCGTCGGCGAGCGCGACCAGCTGGTGCCGCCACGCCCACCAGAACTGCGGGAAGCCGTGCACCAGCATCACCAGCGGCCCGTCGCCCAGCTCCGCGATGTGGAAACGCGCGCCGTTCGCCGCCACGTCCCGGTGCGTCCAGGGGCCTTCGGGCCGGATGACCGAGCCGGACTGCGCCGAAGGGGTGTCGGGTTCCGTCATGACGACGAGCGTGCCACAGCCTCGATGGCCTCGGGCGCGCGGTCCCGGGGCAGCTCGGGCAGCTCCGGCCGCGCGGGGCGCGGATGCGGCTTGGCCTTCTGCAGCACGCCCGCCGACTCCTTCACCGACGCGGCCACCTTCTGCGGGCCCTTGCCCTTCTTGGTCTTCTTCGCGAACACCAGGCCGATCAGGGCGAGAACGAGGGCGATCAGGACGTTCGCCGTGAAGGACAGCAGGAAGCAGAGCGCGAGGTTCCAGTCGGTCCAGGTCCGGATGCCGTACGCCAGGGCGAAGTTGAGCATCGGCAGGGAGAACAGGAGCAGCACACCGGCCGCCATGAACGCGCCACCGCTCGTCGCACCGCGCTTGACGTCCTGCCTCAGCTGCGCCTTGGCCAGCGCGATCTCGTCGTGCACCAGCGCCGACATCTCGGCCGTCGCGGAGGCGAACAGCTGGCCGATGCTGCGTTCGGCGCCGACCGGGCTGCCGTCGGGTGCGCTCATCGCGGTCTCCCTCTTCTGCTTACTTCTGCGTACGGGGCCCGTCTGTGCCTGCCTGTGCACGGTCCCGTCTTTTGTACCGTCTCGTCAGATCATGCCGGACCGTCGCCTTCATCGCCTGCCCCGCCGCCCACTTCGGCAGGCTCGGCCGCCCTGATTTCGGCGAGCCGACGGTGTTCGGCGGCCTTGCGGTCGTAGATCTCCGCCATCCGCAGGTGGTACGCCGGGTCGTGCTCCTCGTAGATGTCCGGGATGCCGTCGCGGTCCTCGTCGCGGTCCTCGGCCTCGCACAGCCTGCGGTACTTGGCGTTGCGTATCTTCAGCAGCACTGTCGCGAGCAGGGCCGCTATCAGCGAGCCGGTCAGTACGGCGGCCTTGATCTCGTCCGTCAGTACCGCGTCGCCCTCGAAGGCCAGTTCGCCGATGAGCAGCGAGACGGTGAAGCCGATGCCGGCGAGCGAGGCGACGGCGAAGACGTCCGGCCAGGCGAGGTCCTCGCTGAGCGAGGCCCGGGTGAAGCGGGCGGTCAGCCAGGTGCCGCCGAAGATGCCGATCGTCTTGCCGACGACGAGACCGAGGACCACGCCCAGCGTCTCCGGCTTGGTGAAGACGTCCCCCAGGAGGCCGCCGGAGACCGAGACGCCCGCGCTGAACAGGGCGAACAGCGGCACGGCGAGGCCCGCGGACAGGGGGCGCACGAGGTGCTCGATGTGCTCGCCGGGGGAGTGCGCCTCACCCTTGTGGGTGGTGCAGCGCAGCATCAGGCCCATGGCGACGCCCGCGATGGTGGCGTGCACGCCGCTGTTGTACATCAGCGCCCAGATCACCAGCGCCAGCGGGACGTAGATGTACCAGCCGCGCACGCCCTTGCGCAGCAGCAGCCAGAAGACGCCGAGGCCGACGACGGCGCCGCCGAACGCGGCGAAGTTGATCGAGTCGGTGAAGAAGATCGCGATGATCATGATCGCGAACAGGTCGTCCACGACGGCGAGCGTCAGCAGGAAGGCACGCAGGGCGCTCGGCAGCGACGTACCGATGACCGCGAGCACGGCGAGCGCGAAGGCGATGTCCGTGGCGGTGGGCACCGCCCAGCCCGCCAGGGAGCCACCGCCGAGGCCGGCGGTGAGGCTGTAGACCAGCGCCGGTACGGCCATGCCGCACAGCGCGGCGACCACCGGCAGGACGGCCGCCTTGGGGTCGCGCAAATCGCCGGCGACCAGCTCACGCTTGAGCTCGATACCGGCGACGAAGAAGAAGATCGCGAGCAGCCCGTCGGCGGCCCAGTGCGCGACGGAGAGGTCGAGGCCGAGGGTGGCGGGGCCTATGTGAAAGTGCGAGACGGTCTCGTAGCTGTCCCGCAGCATGGGTATGTTTGCCCAGATCAGCGCGATGACCGCGGCGATGAGGAGCAGGACGCCGCCGACTGTCTCGGTGCGCAGCGCATCCGCTACGAAGGTCCGCTCGGGCAGGGACAGGCGGGCGAAAGCCTTGCGGGCGGGGCGGGGCGCGGTCACGGGAAGACCTCCGGTCGGTGGGCAGCACAAATGACATGCCGACCAGACTTCCCGGCGCACCTCTGAGCATTGTCGCGTTGTTGACGCGGTCCTTAGCTTACCTAAGATGAGGCGGGAAGGTCGGGGATCTTCACGTTACGTGCAAAAGGGGCACCCGGCGCGCCTGTCGCGTCCTGTGCCGGGTACCCCTTTTGGGCCGGGCTCAGTCCTCGCTGGGCGCCGCCGGGAGCTTCGCCTGGATGAGCTGCATCACCGTGCTGTCGGTCAGCGTGGTGACGTCACCCAGCTCACGGTTCTCGGCGACATCGCGCAGCAGTCGGCGCATGATCTTGCCGGAGCGGGTCTTCGGCAGCTCCGCCACCGGCAGGATCCGCTTGGGCTTGGCGATCGGGCCGAGCGTGGCGCCGACGTGGTTGCGCAGGTCGGCGACCAGGTTCTCGGTCTCGGCGGCCGTACCGCGCAGGATCACGAAGGCGACGATCGCCTGCCCGGTCGTCTCGTCCGCCGCGCCCACCACGGCCGCCTCGGCGACGGAGGGGTGGGAGACGAGGGCGGACTCGACCTCGGTGGTGGAGATGTTGTGACCGGAGACGAGCATGACGTCGTCGACGCGGCCGAGCAGCCAGATGTCGCCGTCGTCGTCCTTCTTGGCGCCGTCGCCGGCGAAGTACTTGCCCTCGAAGCGCGACCAGTACGTGTCGATGAACCGCTGGTCGTCGCCCCAGATCGTGCGCAGCATCGACGGCCACGGCTCGGTGAGGACCAGGTAGCCACCGCCGCCGTTCGGCACCTCGTTCGCCTCGTCGTCGACGACCGTCGCGGAGATGCCGGGCAGCGGCGTCTGCGCCGAGCCGGGCTTGGTCTCGGTGACGCCGGGCAGCGGCGAGATCATCATCGCGCCGGTCTCGGTCTGCCACCAGGTGTCCACGATGGGGGTGCGGTCGGCGCCGATGTTCTTCCGGTACCAGATCCAGGCCTCGGGGTTGATCGGCTCACCGACCGAGCCCAGGATCCGCAGGCTGGAGAGGTCGAACTTCGCGGGGATGTCGTCGCCCCACTTCATGAACGTACGGATCGCGGTGGGCGCGGTGTAGAGGATCGTGATCTTGTACTTCTGCACGATCTCCCAGAAGCGGCCCTGGTGCGGGGTGTCCGGGGTGCCCTCGTACATCACCTGGGTGGCACCGTTGGCGAGCGGCCCGTAGACGATGTACGAGTGCCCGGTGACCCAGCCGACGTCGGCCGTGCACCAGTACACGTCCGTCTCCGGCTTGAGGTCGAAGACGGCGTGGTGGGTGTACGAGGCCTGGGTGAGGTAGCCGCCGGAGGTGTGCAGGATGCCCTTCGGCTTACCCGTCGTACCGGAGGTGTAGAGGATGAACAGCGGGTGCTCCGCCTCGAACGCCTCCGGCGTGTGCTCGGCGGACTGCCGGTCGACGAGGTCGTGCCACCACACGTCCCGGCCCTCGGTCCACGCGACGTCCTGGCCGGTGCGGCGGACCACGAGCACATGCTCGACGTTGCCCGCCTTCTCCACCGCCTCGTCCACGGCCGGCTTCAGCGCGGACGGCTTGCCGCGCCGGTAGCCGCCGTCGGAGGTGATGACGATGCGTGCGTCGGCGTCCTGGATACGGGTCGCCAGCGCGTCCGCCGAGAAGCCGCCGAAGACGACCGAGTGCGCGGCGCCGATGCGGGCGCAGGCCAGCATCGCGACCGCGGTCTCCGGGATCATCGGCATGTAGACGGCGACCCGGTCGCCCTTCTGCACTCCCAGCTCCAGGAGGGCGTTGGCGGCCTTGGAGACCTCGTCCTTGAGCTCGGCGTAGGTGATGGCGCGGCTGTCGCCGGGCTCGCCCTCGAAGTGGATGGCCACGCGGTCGCCGTGCCCGGCCTCGACATGCCGGTCCACGCAGTTGTACGCGACATTGAGCTCGCCGTCCTTGAACCACTTGGCGAACGGCGGGTTCGACCAGTCCAGCGTCTCGGTCGGCTCCTTGGCCCAGGTCAGCCGGCGGGCCTGCGCGGCCCAGAAGCCGAGCCTGTCAGCCTTGGCCTGTTCATACGCCTCCGCCGTGACATTGGCATTGGCGGCCAGGTCGGCGGGGGGCGCGAACCTGCGCTCTTCTTTGAGCAGGTTGGCCAGGCTCTCGTTGCTCACGACATCTCCCTCTCGAAGGGTGTCCGTTGTGTCCCAGGCCACAGCTCATCAGACCGTGTGGCCCGATGACAAGGGTCGACGGGATATTGGTTTAGACCTGTCGGGGCGTGGTCACGGCATGCTCCTGGCTTGGCCAGGACGGCTCCGGATGTGTGGCCCTGTCCTGGCCAGGGCCACACTGGACCGCTTCCGACGCCTGGTCATTCCTTCCCACGGACGGCGTCGGAGGCCGGTTCAGTCTTGTTACGCCCCTCACATCGCCGGGCGGCTTTTCGGGGGGTGAGGGGTGGGCGCCCGGGCCAGGGGGAGTGGGTGTCCCCAGTGCCGCGTCACGGGCGGGCGTATCGGACGCCGCTCACGCGGACAGGTCCACCGCACGGACGGTGTCGAACACCTGCTCCCCGTCCGTCTCGGTGAGCAGATACGACTGTGCCTCCCCGACGTGGAAGTACATCCCATGCAGCTCCAACGCGCCCTCGCGCAGCGCCCGGGACACCGACTCGTGGGCGCGCAGGTGCTCCAGTTGCTGCACGACGTTGGTCAGGCACAGCTGTTCGACCACGTCGGCGGGCGGCCGCCCGGCCAGCCGGGGCCAGGGCCGGTCGTTGTCGGCCATGCGCTCCAGGCTGGGCAGCGCGTGCCGCAGCCACCGTCTGAGCGGCGTCCCCGCGCTGCCCGGCTCGGAGTTGAGCAGCGCCTGCATAGCTCCGCACCCGGAGTGGCCGCACACCGTGATGGACCGCACCTCCAGCACGTCCACCGCGTACTCGATGGCCGCCGCCACCGAGTCGTCGCCGCTCTCCTCACCGGGCCGTGGCACGAGGTTGCCGACGTTGCGCACCACGAACAGGTCGCCCGGACCACTGGAGGTGATCATCGAGGTGACCAGGCGCGAGTCGGCGCACGTGAGGAACAGCTGGACGGGGCGCTGTCCCTCGCGGGCCAGGCGTGCGAGTTCACCTCGGACCAGGGGGGCGGTGTTGCGCTGGAAGGCGCTGATGCCTCGGGCCAGTTGGTGGCTGGCGGGGGTGTTGGTGGCCGTGTTGGTGGGGGTGTTTTTGGCGGTGGAGGGCTCCGCGGGGGTGTGGGGGATGTTGGGGGTGTTGGGGTTGGGGGAGTGGTTGGGGTGGTGGGGGTCGCGGGGGGTATCGGAGCCGCTGAGGCGGTGGGAGTCGCGGGGGCTGTCGAAGCCGTGGGAGCCAGCGTTGGTGCCGTCGGCGTTGTATGAGTGGTCGGAGTGGGGGAAGCCGTTGGCGCTGATGGCGTTGCCCGAGTGGCTGGGGCTGTGGGGGTTGCCGGGGTTACCTGGATTACCGGGGGTTCCGGAGCCGTGGCTGCTGTTGGGGCTGCCAGAGCCGTCGGGGATGCCGGAGCCGTCGAAGATGCCGGAGCCGTCGGGGATGCCGGAGTCGGTGGAGCCGTAGGAGCCGACAGACCCGTACAAGCCCTGCGAGCTTGCCGAACTCTCCGAGCGCGGGGAGCGCGTCGAGCTTGCCGAGCCTTCAGCGTCCGGCGTGCCCTTCGCGCCCGTCGAACCGTTCGTGCCCAGCGTGCCTTTCGAGCCTGCCGAACCTTCCGTGCCCGTCGTGCCCTGCGAGCTTGCCGAACCTTCCGTGCCCGTCGTGCCCTGCGAGCCCGCCGACCCCACACCGGTCGCCGCGCCCTCAGATCCCACCACCCCCTTCACACCCGCCGAATCCGTCGAGCCCTCCGACCCACCGGAACCGTCCAAGCCTCCGTGCCACTCCGCACCCCCAGTCGTCACAAGCAGCGGCTGCTGCACCTCGCACTGGTGGTTGCGCCACGGCGTCCACGGGCTGCAGCGGCAACCGGCGGACGTGTCCTGTTCGTCGGCCCCGGTCTCCCCCTGACGGTCGGGGAAGTGCGTCGGCTCGGCGATGCGGACCCCGGCGCGGCGGCCGGTCAGCTCGACGGTGCCGCCCGTCGCGGTGTGTGTGTTCTGCCAGTCCTGCAGGGTCTCGTACGCCGCGTGGTCCATGAACGAGCCGTCCAACTCGACGATCACGTCGGCCCCTTGGGGTACGAGGTGCAGGGCACGGCTGAGCCGTGGCACCGCGAGGAACGTCAACTGTCCTCTTACCTGTACGTGATGGACTCCTTGCGTCACTTCATGGGTGATGCGGGTGCGGGTGAGACGGTGCAGGGCTACGCCGACGGCCACGGCGATCCCCAGCGCCACGCCCTCCAGGACGCCGAGGAGCACCACGCCGAGGGTGGTGACCACGTACACCAGCACCTCGCGGTGGCGGGTCACCGTGCGGATGTGGTTCAGGGACACCATCTGGATGCCGACGGCCATCACCAGGGCGGCGAGCGAGGCGAGCGGGATGAGCTCCAGGATCGGGACCATCAGCAGCGTGGCGATCACTACGAAAACGCCGTGCAGCATCGTGGAGTTCCGGCTCACGGCACCAGCTGCCACATTCGCGGAACTGCGCACGGCCACCCCCGCGACCGGCAGCCCGCCGAGTCCGCCGGAGACGATGTTGGCGGCGCCCTGACCGAGCAGTTCGCGGTCCAGGTCGGAGCGGGGGACGCGGGCGGTGCGGCCGGGCCGGGAGGCGGCCAGTTTGTCGACGGCGACCGCGCCGAGCAGCGACTGCACGCTGCACACCAGCGTGGTGCTGAGCACGGCGGCGACGAGGCCGAGCACCGGGCCCTCGGGCAGTCCTGCCAGGGCGTGGCTGCTCCAGTTGGGCAGCTCGACCTTGGGCAGGGTGAGTCCGGCCAGCGAGGCGGCCGCGGTCGCCCCGGCGACGGCGACGAGCGCGGCCGGCGCCTTGCGCAGCAGACGGCCCGCCCGGCCGGGCAGCCGTGGCCAGGCCAATAGCAGAGCGAGCGTGAGCATGCTCGTCGCGACGGCGGCCGGATGCAGGGCGGCGAGCTGGGCGGGCAGCGCGCGCAGATTGTCCAGGACCACGCTCTGCGGGGTGCCGCCGAGCACGATGTGCAGCTGTGCGACGGCGATGGTGACGCCGATGCCGGCCAGCATGCCGTGCACGATCGCGGGGCTGACGGCGAGCGCGGAGCGGGCCACGCGCAGACAGCCCAGCCCGAGCTGGGCGAGTCCGGCGAGGACGGTGATGGCGCATGTCGTACGCCATCCGTAGCGGTGGATGAGGTCGGCGGTGACGACCGTGAGGCCGGCCGCGGGGCCGCTCACCTGGAGCGGGGAGCCGCCGAGCCGCCCGGCGATCAGGCCGCCCACCGCCGCGGCGACGAGCCCGGCCTGGAGCGGCGCGCCGGTGGCGAGGGCGATGCCCAGGGACAGCGGCAGCGCGATCAGGAAGACAGAGATGGAGGCCGACACGTCGGCGCCGGCGATACGGAACCGGCGGCGCCGGGCCGGCGGCGGGCTGTGGGGTGGGTGGACCCGCTTCGGCCGATGCGGGTCGGGGGCTGTGGTGGGGATGCAGGCTGACATGTTTTCCCGTCTCCTCCGGGGCAGCGCGGTCGCGGAACAGGTGGTCCCCCGCTCGGGGCGGGGTCGGGTCGCGGCCGTGGGTCACGGCGTAACAGTGGCGGGATCAGCAACATTCAGTAAACGAATCGTAATGCAGAGTAAAGGTAGGGCATGGATTTTCCCGGCAAATGGGTTAAACAATCACCTCGCTGAGTGAAGTGGACATTTCATCGGCTTGTCGTACTAATCCCTTCTCTGTTCCGTGCGACGTTGGCGGCGCTGCCGACTGGTCGACTGGAGAAGGAAGGTGGGCGCAATGGCCGCCACCCGGAGGATCGCCGCGGGCGCCATGGGCGCTGCGGTCTGTGCCGTATCACTCGCCGGCTGTGGGGCCGGCTCCGGCAGTTCGGAGGGAGGGGTCTCCGGCCCGCAGGGTGCGCCGGCGCCGCCCAAGAGCGTGGTCCGGCTGATCGGGGACGGCTCCACCGCGTTCACCGGTGCGCAGCCCCACCTGGCCCGCCCGGAGCGGCTGAAGCCCGGTCAGAGGCCGCCGCAGTTCGTGGTGTTCTCCTGGGACGGTGCGGGCGAGGACAGTCAGCGGCTGTTCTCCCATTTCCGCGAGGTGGCCAAGGCCAACAACGCCACCATGACGTACTTCCTCAGCGGCGTGTACCTGCTGCCGGAGGACAAGCGCGGCCTGTACAAGCCGCCGCAGCACTCACCGGGCCGCTCCGACATCGGCTTCAACGACCGGCAGGGCATCGCCGACACCGTGAAGCAGTTGCGGCTGGCGTGGCTGGAGGGCAACGAGATCGGCACCCATTTCAACGGTCACTTCTGCGGCAGCGACGGTGGTGTCGGCGAGTGGTCGGTGGAGGAGTGGAAGGACGAGATCGCCCAGGCCAAGCAGTTCGTGAAGTCCTGGAAGACCAACAGCGGCCTGACGAACGCCGCCCCGCTGCCCTTCGACTACGACCGGGAACTCATCGGCGGCCGCACTCCCTGCCTGGAGGGCCAGGCCAACTTCCGCAAGGCCGCCCGCGAACTGGGCTTCCGCTATGACACCAGCGGCGTCAACAACCAGGTATGGCCCGGCAAGAAGGAGGGCCTGTGGGATCTGTCCATGCAGTTGGTGCCGTTCCCCGGGCACAAGTACGAGCAGCTGACCATGGACTACAACTTCATGGTCAACCAGTCGGGCACCACCACCCAGGGCGACCCCAGCATGTACGAGTTCTGGGGCAACCAGATGCGCGACGGCCTGCTCCAGGGCTTCCAGCGGGCGTACGACGGCAACCGCGCGCCCCTGATCATCGGCAACCACTTCGAGTCCTGGAACGGCGGCACCTACATGCGCGCCGTCGAGGATGTCATCGAGCAGGTGTGCACCAAGCCCGAGGTGCGCTGTGTGTCCTTCCGCCAGCTCGTCGACTGGCTGGACGCCCAAAACCCGAAGACCCTCGCGAAGCTGCGCACGCTGAAGGTCGGCGAGGCCCCGAAGCAGGGCTGGGAGTCCTTCCTGTCGGCCCGCCCCGCCCCGGCCCCGAAGGGTGCGCCCGGGGTGCCGGCGGACCGACGGTAGGCGTCAGGCGAGTTCGACCACGCCCTCGCCGAGCACGAAGTCGGGGTCGACCTGGGCGGCCAGGTCGGCCCCGTGCCGTTCGTTGGCCCAGGACTGGGCGTTCTTCAGGTGGAAGTGCACCATCTGGCGGGTGTAGCGCTCCCAGTCGCGTCGTTCGTACGTCGCGTCGGCGGTCGTGTGCAGCGTGTCCAGGGCGCGGCGGTTGGCGTCCTCCAGCTGGTCGAACCGGGGCGGCCGGCCCTTCTCCATGGCACGCACCCAGTCGGAGTGCCCGACCGTCACGAGCAGGTCGTCCCCGACTTCGGCGCGGAGGAAGTCGAGGTCGTCCTGGCCCTGCACCTTGTTGCCGACGACCTTCAGCTCGACGCCGAAGTCGCGGGCGTACTCCTTGTACTGGCGATAGACGGAGACCCCCTTCCGGGTCGGCTCGGCGACGAGGAACGTGATGTCGAAGCGGGTGAACATGCCCGAGGCGAAGGAGTCCGAGCCCGCTGTCATGTCCACCACGACGTACTCGTCGGGCCCGTCCATCAGGTGGTTCAGGCACAGCTCCACCGCTCCGGTCTTGGAGTGGTAGCAGGCGACCCCGAGGTCGGCATCGGTGAAGGGGCCGGTGACCATCAAACGGACGGCCCCGCCGTCGAGTTCCACCGGTCGGGCGCAGGCGTCGTAGACCGGGTTGTCCTCGCGCACCCGCAGCAGCCGCGAGCCCTCGCCGGGCGGCGTCGTCTTGATCATCGACTCGGCGGAGCCGATGCGCGGGTTCGTGCCGCGCAGGTAGTCCTTGATCAGCGCGAGCCGGTCGCCCATCGCGGGCAGCCCGGCGGCCACCGCCTCGTCGAGGCCGAGCGCGGCCCCGAGGTGCTGGTTGATGTCGGCGTCGATCGCGATGACCGGGGCGCCGACGGCCGCCAGGTGGCGGATGAACAGAGAGGACAGGGTGGTCTTTCCGCTGCCGCCCTTGCCAACGAAAGCAATTTTCATGTTCATCAAGCGTAGTGGTGCGTCGGGCGTGGGTCTCGGCGGGGCGTGAAGAAGACCACTCCTTCGTGGGGTTTCCGCTGGGGGTGCGTAGTGTCGTACTCATGAGTACGACAGGCGCGACCGCCGATCCGCTCGCCGCCCTGGGCTCGCTGCCCGGTGTGGCCGAGTCCGTGGAGTCCGTGCGCAAGGCTGTGGACCGGGTCTATGGGCACCGGGTCATGCGCCGGCGCAGTAACGAGATCACGTCCGAGGCGGCGCTGCGCGGGGCCCGCGGTTCCGCCGCGCTGTCCGGTGCGGACTGGGCCCTCGAAGAGGTGCGCCGGCGCACCGACTTCAGCGGCGACGACGAGGCCCGGGTGATGGGCGCGGCACTCCGGCTGTCCGCCGAGGCGGGTCAGCTGCTGTCCATCTGGCGGCAGTCCCCGCTGCGGGTGCTGGCCCGGATGCACCTGGTGGCGGCCGCGGACAAGGCCGACCAGGTCGGGCGGCCCCGCCAGCAGGGCGAGCCGGTCGACGAGCCGCTGATCGGACAGCCGCTGCCCGGCGCGGCTGAGGTGGCCGGGCGGCTGGAGGGGCTGTCCGAGTTGATCATCGCGGGGAGTGCGGCGCCCGCGCTGGTGACGGCCGCCGTCGTGCACGGCGAGCTGCTCGCGCTGCGTCCCTTCGTCTCGCACAACGGTTTGATCGCACGCACGGCCGAGCGAATCGTTCTGGTCGGCAGCGGCCTCGACCCGAAGTCGGTCTGCCCGGCCGAGGTGGGACACGCGGAACTGGGTCGCGCGGCCTATCTGGCGGCGTTCGAGGGGTACCTCTCCGGCACGGCCGAGGGCATGGCCGCGTGGATCGCGCACTGCGGCCGGGCTGTCGAGCTGGGTGCACGCGAGTCGACGGCGGTGTGCGAGGCGCTCCAGCGCGGGGCGGCGTAGAAGGTCCCGAAAAAGGGTTGCGGCGGTACGAGTTCTCGTACCGCCGCTGGCATGTCCACCCGGTTACCAAGCGTCCTCGATATGTCGCCCATCAGGTCGGGATCTTTGCCCGTGACCTGGTGCGGCTGGCCCGTAATCGACGGGTCGACGTCGCGTGGGTGCCCGGTGTTCATGCGCGGTCCGTGGGGCCAAATGCGTTCAAAAGGTGATCCTTTCGGATGTCCTTGGTCTCGCGGGCCGTTGTCTTCTTTGTACTCCAGGTGAGGGGCAAGCGGAAGTGGTCGCCTCGCTTCTTTACTTTCAAGTTCAAAGGTGTATTAAACGGGCTTCTGGCATTACGGCGTTGCTCGGGCGTGGTGAAGTGGCAGGTCACGCGGTGGCCGTCCGGCGGCGGCTGGCGTACCAGACGAGGCCGGCGGTGGCCGCCGCGGCACCTATGGCGGCCGCCGCGACCAGAGCTGGACGCGGCGGTACGGAGAAGGCGGGCAGTCGCTGCTTGAGTCTGACCGGGCGGTGGAAATCGAGAATCGGCCACCCGCGCGCGAGTGCCTCACGGCGCAGTGCGCGGTCGGGATTCACCGCGTGCGGATTTCCAACCGACTCCAGCATCGGAAGGTCCGTCACCGAGTCGCTGTAGGCGTAGCAGCGTGAAAGGTCGTAGCCCTCGGACTGGGCCAGCTCCCGGATCGCCTCCGCCTTCGTGGGGCCATAGGCGTAGTACTCCACCTCGCCCGTGTAGCAGCCGTCGTCGCCCACGACCATCCGGGTGGCGACCACGCGGTCGGCGCCGAGCAGCTCGCCGATCGGCTCGACCACCTCGGCGCCCGACGTGGACACGATCACCACATCGCGTCCAGCGGTGTGGTGCTCCTCGATCAGGGAGGCGGCCTCGTCATAGATGATGGGGTCGATGATGTCGTGCAGTGTCTCGGCGACGATCTCCTTGACCTGCTGGACGTTCCAGCCCCGCACGAGCCTGGACAGGTACGCGCGCGTGCGTTCCATCTGATCGTGGTCCATGCCGCCCAGGAGGAAGACGAACTGGGCATATGCGGTACGCAAGGCGGCCCGGCGGTTGATCAGGCCGCCCTGATAGAACGACTTGCTGAAGGTGAGCGTGCTCGACTTCGCAATGACCGTCTTGTCCAGGTCAAAGAAGGCCGCTGTGCGGGGCAACGAGTGGTTTTCCACGACCCTGAGCATAGGGGCAGCCCATTCGGCGTAAGGTGGGGCGCGTGGGTTTGCCTGAGAGGGCTCTCGGGTACACCATGGAAGTCACGGATCGTTCGCGACCGTGCTAACCCGGTCCGACTCCTCCCCCCCCGAGTCGGCCGTGGGGACGACCCCCGCTCTCCCCCCCGGCGGGGGTCGTCGCATGTCCGGGTGGGTTTCTCCCTTCTCCGCGCGGCCACGGCGCCGCATCGAGGCGGCTGCGGCCGCCTCTTTCGCATGCCCGCGATCCGTCACTGTGCGTAGTCGTCGGACTGCTCTGCGGAAGTCGCACAGGAGATGGTGCAGGGGTCACCGGTATGGGTGAAGGCGATATTCACAACCACCGAGTTGTCCACAGTTATCGACCAAGATCCACACGATTTTCGGGATCGCTGCACCGTGATTCCTGCGCGGCCCGCTCGCGGCGAGTTCCTGGCCGGTTCCGATTGTCGGGCGCGCATGGCCGGAATCCGTCGGCCGCTCATATGGAGGCCGGTTGCCGGTTCTTCACATGGATGCGAATCGCGGGGCCGCAGGGGCTGCGTGAGCGCAGCGGACAAGCAGCGAAGGGGGAAGCAAACCGTGGCCGGAACCGTCACACACGATCCGCGGTCCGCCGCCGGAGGGCGGCAGAGCCGACCGCTGATCGTCACCGAGGACGCCGAACTGCTCGACGACCTGCTGCGCCTGTGCGCGGCGGCCGGAGCCACACCGGAGGTCCACCCCACCGTGCCGGACCGCAGCGGAGGCTGGGAGGCCGCGCCGCTGGTCCTGGTCGGGGACGACGCCGCGCGACGCGTCCGCGGGGCCGCGCGCAGACGAGGGGTGGTGCTGGTCGGCCGCGACCAGGACGACCCCGGCGTGTGGAAACGCGCCGTCCTGATCGGCGCCGACCACGTCCTGATGCTGCCCGACGGCGAGCAGTGGCTGGTCGACCGGATCGCCGACGTCGCCGAGGGCGTCGGCCGGCCCGCGCTCACCGTCGGTGTGATCGGCGGCCGGGGCGGCGCCGGAGCGTCCACGCTGGCCTGCGCGCTCGCCGTCACCTCCGCGCGGGAGGGCCTGCGGACCCTGCTCGTGGACACCGATCCGCTGGGCGGCGGACTCGACGTTCTCCTCGGCGGCGAAACCGCCGAGGGTCTGCGCTGGCCCGCCTTCGCCGCCTCGCGCGGCCGGGTCGGCAGCGGAGCGCTGGAGGAGTCCCTGCCTCAGCTGCACTCCCTGCGGGTGCTCAGCTGGGACCGCGGCGACTGCGTCGCCATCCCGCCGCAGGCCGTACGGGCGGTGCTGGCCGCGGCCCGGCGCCGGGGCGGCACGGTCGTGGTCGACCTGCCGCGCCGGATCGACGACGGGACCGCCGAGGCCCTCGCCCAGCTCGACATCGGGCTCCTCGTGGTCCCCGCCGAGCTGCGCGCGGTCGCGGCGGCCGGGCGGGTGGCGTCCGCGGCCGGCATGGTCCTGCGCGATCTGCGCGTGGCGGTACGCGGGCCGTACGCGCCCGGCCTCGACGACCGCGAGGTGGCCCGGCTGCTCGGCCTGCCGCTGGCCGGCGAGGTGCCCGTCGAGTCCGGCCTGCTGCGCCTGGCCGAGGGCAAGGCACCGCCCGGCGCGGGCGGGCGCGGTCCACTGGCCCGGTTCTGCAAGGCGTTCTGGGAGCGGGCACTGGTCGAGGCGGGTGCGGCATGAGCACCTTCGCGGAGCCCCTGCTGGACGGCGTGCGGCAGTGGCTGGCCGAGAGCGGCGCCGAGCCCACGCCCGCGCGCGTGGCACAGGCACTGCGGGAGCAGGGCCGGGTGCTGGGTGACGCCGAAGTCCTGGGCGCGGCCCAGCAGCTGCGGTCCGAGCTGGTCGGCAGCGGCCCATTGGAGCCGCTGCTCGCCGACCCGTCGGTGACCGACGTGCTGGTCTCGGCGCCGGACCGGGTGTGGGTGGACCGCGGCGGCGGACTGGAGCCGGCGCCCGTGTCCTTCGCGGACACGGCGGCCGTACGACGTCTTGCGCAGCGCCTGGCCGCGGTGGCCGGGCGGCGCCTGGACGACGCCCGGCCGTGGGTCGACGCCCGGCTGCCGGACGGCACGCGACTGCACGCGGTGCTGCCGCCGGTCGCCGTGGGCTGCACGTGCCTGTCGCTTCGAGTGGTCCGCCCGCGCGCGTTCACCCTCGGAGAACTCGTGGCGGCGGGCACGGTGCCGCCGGGCGGGGACCGGGTGCTGCGGGCGCTGCTTCGGGCGCGGTTGTCCTTCCTGATCAGCGGGGGCACGGGCACCGGCAAGACGACCTTGCTGAGCGCGTTGCTCGGGCTGGTCGGGCCGGACGAGCGGATCGTGCTCGCCGAGGACTCGGCGGAGCTGCGCCCCGACCATCCGCACGTCGTGCGCCTGGAGACCCGGCCCGCCAACCAGGAGGGCGCCGGGCTCGTGACGCTGGAGGACCTGGTCCGGCAGGCGTTGCGGATGCGGCCCGACCGGCTGGTGGTCGGTGAGGTGCGCGGGGCCGAAGTAGTGCATTTGCTGGCCGCGTTGAACACCGGCCACGAGGGCGGCTGCGGGACCGTCCACGCCAACGCCGCCGCGGACGTCCCCGCTCGCCTGGAGGCCCTCGGCACGGCGGCCGGGCTCGACCGGGCCGCCCTGCACAGCCAGTTGGCGGCGGCGCTGTCGGTCGTCCTGCACCTCGTGCGGGACCGGAACGGGCGGCGGCGGATCGCGGAGGTGCATGTGCTGGAGCGGGATGCCTCGGGGCTGGTGCGGACGGTGCCGGCCCTGCGGTGGGACACGGAGGCGTTTGCGCGGGAGCGGGGGTGGGGGCGGTTGAGGGGGCTGCTCTGTGGTGGCGGCGGGACCGGGACGGGGCTCACGGAGGACGGGCGAGAACTGCTGCACGACAGGACCGAGGGGGAGTGGTGAGCGGCATGGGTGAGACGGTGATGAGCGCGGCCCTGGTGTGTGCCGGGGCGGCCGCGTGGCTGATGGGCGGGTGGCACTCGGGTGCGCGGCGGGCGCACCTGTTGCTGGCCGGAGGCGGCGTGGTGGGCAGTGGGCCTCCCCCGTGGCGGCGGTGGGCCGGTTGGTTGCGGTCGATCCGTGGGCGGCTGCGGGTTGAGTGGTGGGCGCCGGTCGCCGGGCTGGTGCTCGGGGTGCTGGGGTCGTCGGTGCTGCCGGTCGTCGCGGGGGCGGCCGGGGTTCCGGTGCTGCGGCGGGTGCGGCTGGCCGGGGAGGCACGGCGGGCGCGGGAGCGGCGCGGCGACGCGGTGATCGCGCTGTGCTCGGCGCTGGCCGGAGAGGTGCGAGCCGGACGGCAGCCGGGCGAGGCCCTGCTGCGGGCCGCGCGTGACTCCGCAGGGCTCGGTGCGGCGCAGGAGCAGGCACCGGTGCTGGCGGCGGCGCGGTTCGGCGGGGATGTGCCGGGGGCTCTCGCGGTGGCGGCACGGCAGCCGGGGGCCGACGGGCTGCTGGGGCTCGCCGCGTGCTGGCGCGTCGCGGTCGACCGGGGCGCGGGTCTCGCGGCCGGGCTCGACCGGCTGGAGGCCGCCCTGCGGGCTGAACGGGACCAGCGTGCGGAGTTCCGGGCCCAGTTGGCCGGTTCTCGCGCCACGGCCGTGATGCTCGCTGCGCTGCCGGCCCTCGGCATCCTCCTCGGCGCCGCGCTCGGCGCCGACCCGCTGCGCGTGCTGCTGCACACCGGCGCGGGGCTGGGCTGCCTGCTGGTGGGCGGGGTGCTGGAGGGCCTGGGGCTGTGGTGGGCACTGCGGATCGTGAGGGGAGCCGAGGCGGCATGAGCGCGCAGGTTGTCCACAGGCTGGGGGCGGCCTTGGGGGCCGTGCTCGCCCTGGCGTGGGTCGTGCGCTGGGCGATTGGCGTACGGCGGGAACGCCGGATGCGGAGGCGGCTGGCCGAGCTGCTGGGCCGGGAAGCCGATGACCGGCGGCCGAGCGTCGGGGTCGCGGGTGTCGTACGGCGGTGGTGGCCGACGGTCGCCGTGGTCGGCGCCCAGTGGGTGCTGGTCGGCGGGGGCGTGGGTATCGCCGTGGGGCTGGTCGCGGCGGTCGGGGTGTGGCGGTGGCGTCAGCGGCAGACGGCGGCGGTGGCCGAGGGTGAGGCCTTCGACCCGTGCGAGGCGGCCCGGCAACTCCCGCTCGCCGCCGATCTGGTGGCCGCCTGCATCGCGGCCGGCGCCGGTCCGGTGATCGCCGCGCAGGCCGTGGGCGAGGCGCTCGATGGCCCCGTCGGACAGGCGCTGGCGCGCGGGGCGGCGGAAGTACGGCTCGGCGGTCAACCGGCGGAGGCCTGGCGCGGGTTGGCCGCGACACCGGGCGCCGACGCCCTGGCACGGCTGCTGGAACGGGCCGACGTGTCCGGGCTCCCCGCGGCCGTACCGGTCGCGCGCATCGCCGCGGACGCCCGCGCCGACTGGGCCCGCAGCGCGACGGCACGGGCCCGGCGAGCGGCGGTGATGGTCACCGCGCCGGTGGGGCTGTGCTTCCTGCCCGCCTTCATCGCGGTCGGGGTGCTGCCCGTGGTGATCGGTCTGGCGGGTGGGGTGTTGGGAGGGGGTGGCGGATGACGGGTGGGTGAGGACGCGCCGCGCGCAGGAGAGCAACTGGCGTATGGCGAACGGTCTTTGAAGAACGGCTTCTGATCGACAAACAGCGTTGATCAAGGAACAGCTCCTGATCAACGGGACGGAACCTCACGGGGGTTGAGATGTGCAAGGCGGTACGGGCACGCGCGCGTGCTCTGGTGTGGCGGATGCGCGGTATGCGGAAGGAGGCCGGGATGGTCACCTCCGAGTACGCGGTGGGGATCGTCGCGGCGGCGGCCTTCGCGGTGCTGCTCTACAAGGTCGTGACGAGCGGGCAGGTCAGCGCGGAGCTGCAGAGCATCGTCAAGGAGGCCCTCAATGCGCGGATGTAAGTGGCGAGGGCGGGGCTCGGATGAGGGGTTCGTGACGGCGGAGACGGCGTTGGTGCTGCCCGTGCTGGTGATGTTCGCGATGGGGCTGGTCTGGGGGCTGCTCGTGGCGGCCGCGCAGATCCAGTGCGTGGACGCGGCCCGGACGGGCGCCCGCGCGGCGGCCCGGCAGGACCCGCACGACGCGGTCGCCGAGCTGACCCGCGAGGTGGCCCCACGCGGGGCGAAGGTCACCATCAGCCGGGAGGGCGACCGGGTCCGGGTTGTGGTCGTGGCCAAGGCGCCGGGGTTGGGGCGGCTGTCGTACGAGCTGCGGGAGGAGGCCGTCGCGGTCGCTGAGGAGTCAGTGGGGGTGGGCGGATGAGGGGCGGTGACCGGGACCGGGACCGGGGGTCCGCCACCGTCTGGAGCGTCGGTGTGATCGCCGTCCTGTGTGCCGTGTTCGGCGTCCTGCTCGTCCTGGGGCAGGCCGCCGTGACCCGGCACCGCGCAGCCGGCGCCGCGGACCTCGCGGCCCTCGCGGCGGCGGATCACTGGGCCGAGGGGTCCGAGGCGGCCTGCGCCCGGGCGGAACGGGTGGCACGGGCCCAGGACACGCGGCTGGTGCGGTGCGCGATGGTGGGCGAGACCTCGGACGTCACAGCGGCGTCGAGATCCGGGCCGTTCACGGTGGAGGTCAGGGCACGGGCGGGCCCTGCGGAGGCGGTGGCGCCGGTTCCTGCCGCGGGCCCTTCGGTTCCGTTGACGCCGGTTCCTCCCGCGGCCCCTCCGGCCCCGTCGGCTTCTCCTCCGGCGCCTCCCGCAACAGCACCGTGAGGAGCCGCACAGCCCCCCGTTTGTGCAGCGGATCGTTGCCGTTGCCGCACTTGGGGGACTGGATGCAGGACGGGCAGCCGCTGTCGCACTCGCAGGAGGCGATGGCCTCGCGGGTGGCGGTGAGCCAGGCCCGGGCGGTGTGGAAGGCGCGTTCCGCGAAGCCCGCGCCGCCGGGGTGGCCGTCGTAGACGAAGACCGTCGGGAGCAGGGTGTCGGGGTGCAGCGGGATCGACACGCCGCCGATGTCCCAGCGGTCGCAGGTCGCGAAGAGGGGCAGCATGCCGATCGACGCGTGCTCGGCGGCGTGCAGGGCGCCGCCGAGGATCTCCGGGCTGATGCGGGCCTCGTCCAGTTGGTCCTCGGTCACCGTCCACCACACCGCGCGCGTGCGGAGCGTTCGAGGAGGGAGGTCGAGTTTGGTCTCACCCATCACCTCGCCGGTGATGAGGCGGCGGCGCAGGAAGGAGACGACCTGGTTGGTGACCTCGACGGAGCCGTAGCAGAGGCGGCCCCGGCCCCAGGGCACTTCGACGTCCGTGTCCAGGACGGAGATCGTCGTCGTGTCGCGGGCGACCGTGGAGTACGGCGGGCTCGCCTCCTCGACCAGGGCGACCGCGTCGTCCAGGTCGAGGGAGCGCACGAGGTAGGTGCGGCCCTGGTGGAGGTGGACCGCGCCCTCGTGGACGCTCGTGTGCGCGGCGCCCGCGTCGACCGTGCCCAGCAGACGGCCGGTGCCCGCCTCGACGATCTGGACCGGCCTGCCGCCCGCGCCCCGGATGTCGGCCAGGTCGGCGGCCCGCTCCCGGCGCGTCCAGTGCCAGGCCTTCGTACGGCGGCGCAGCAGCTTCGCGGCCTCCAGCTGTGGCAGCAGTTCCGCGCAGGCCGGGCCGAACAGCTCCAGGTCGTCCTCGACCAGCGGAAGCTCCTCGGCCGCCGCGCACAGGTGGGGCGCGAGGACGTACGGATTGTCGGGGTCGAGGACCGTCGATTCCACCGGTTGGTCGAACAGGGCCTCGGGATGGTGCACCAGGAAGGTGTCCAGCGGGTCGTCGCGGGCCACCAGGACGGCCAGTGCGCCCTGCCCGGAGCGGCCGGCCCGGCCCGCCTGCTGCCACAGGGACGCGCGCGTGCCCGGGTATCCGGAGATCACGACCGCGTCCAGGCCGGAGACGTCGACGCCCAGCTCCAGGGCGGTGGTGGCGGCCAGGGCGAGGAGCTCGCCGGAGTGGAGGGCGCGTTCCAGGGCGCGGCGCTCCTCGGGGAGGTAGCCGCCCCGGTAGGCCGCGACACGCCGGGACAGGGAGCGGTCGATCTCCGCAAGCCGCTCCTGCGCGATCACGGAGATCAGCTCGGCGCCGCGCCGGGAGCGCACGAAGGCGACCGTACGCACGCCCTGGAGGGTGAGGTCGGTGAGCAGGTCGGCGGTCTCGGCGGTGGCGGTACGGCGGACGGGGGCGCCCCGCTCGCCGTGCAGCTCGGTGAGCGGGGGCTCCCAGAGGGCGAAGACCAGCTCCCCGCGCGGGGAGGCGTCGTCGGCGACCTCCACGACCGGGAGGCCGGTGAGGCGGCGGGCGGCCACGGCCGGCTCGGCAGCGGTCGCGGAGGCCAGCAGGAAGACCGGGGAGGAGCCGTAGCGGGCGCACAGGCGGCGCAGGCGGCGCAGCACCTGGGCGACGTGCGAGCCGAAGACGCCGCGGTAGGTGTGGCACTCGTCGATGACGACGTACTTCAGCGCCTTCAGGAAGGAGGCCCAGCGGGGGTGGGACGGCAATATGCCCCGGTGCAGCATGTCGGGGTTGGTCAGGACGTACGTGGCGTACTGGCGGATCCACTCGCGTTCCTCGAACGGAGTGTCGCCGTCGTACACGGCCGGCCGTACCGCCTGGCCCAGAGGACGTGAAAGGTCTTTCACGGCTCGGCACTGGTCCGCCGCGAGGGCTTTGGTGGGGGCCAGGTAGAGGGCGGTGGCGCCGCGGCCGTTCGGGGCTTCGGCGCCGTCCAGGAGCGTGGAGAAGACCGGGACCAGGTACGCCAGGGACTTGCCGGACGCCGTACCGGTGGCGACGACCACCGACTGGCCGTCCAGGGCGTGTTCGGCGGCCCGCGCCTGATGGGTCCAGGGGTGTTCGATGCCCGCGGCCCGCACCGCGGCGATCACCTCGGATCGGATCCGGTGCGGCCAGACTGCATGCCGACCCGCGCGCGGGGGCAAGTGCTCCGTATGAGTGATGCGCGAAGCCCTGTTCGGTCCCGAGGCGAGCCGGTCCAGCACCGTGCCCGGCGCGGGGCGGGATGCGGTGTCCGTCGGGGATCGATCGGATCGGTGATTCTTGGCCATCGGCACCGAGTCTGTCACTGGCGTGACGGACAATGGGTCCAAGGCGTCGTGCACGCCTGCCGGTAAGTGATTGAATGCCATCGCGGCTGGCGAACCGTCCAGGGGGATCTGCCGAGATGTCCCAAGGACGACCGCTCGATAGCAAGGTGCTGGAGGATCCGTGGACCTGTCCCTGTCGACCGAGACCATCGGCGATCGCACGATCGTCAGGGTCGGTGGCGAAATCGACGTATATACCGCGCCCAAGCTGCGCGAGCAGCTGGTCGAGCTGGTGAACGACGGCAGTTTCCACCTCGTCGTCGACATGGAGGGCGTGGACTTCCTCGACTCCACCGGGCTCGGCGTGCTGGTCGGCGGCCTGAAGCGGGTGCGTGCCCATGAGGGCTCGCTGCGCCTGGTGTGCAACCAGGAGCGCATTCTGAAGATCTTCCGCATCACCGGCCTCACCAAGGTGTTCCCCATTCACACCTCGGTCGAGGAAGCGGTGGCGGCCACCGACTGATGACCGGCCCGGGCCGTGGGCCCGGACGGAAGATTCGAAGAGGGGGCCCGGACTTTCGGAAGACGCGGAGGTCCGGCCCCCGAGCACGCCCGTAGCTCCGAGGGGGATGCATGGCCACCGTCGAACTCCGCTTCAGCGCGCTGCCCGAGCACGTCAGGACCGCCCGACTGGTGGCGGCCGCGGTGGCACGCAGGGCCGGGGTGGACGAGGCCGTCCTCGACGAGGTCCGGCTCGCCGTCGGCGAGGCCTGCTCCCGTGCCGTGGGACTGCATCAGATCGGTGGGATCACGGCGCCGGTGAAGGTGGCGCTGATCGAGGAGGAGAAACAGTTCTCCATCGAGGTCGGCGACGAGGCGCCGCACGCCCCGACCGGGGTCCGGACGGCCGGTGAGGCCGCCGAGGACCCCGACGCGGAGGCCGAGGAGGACGAGATGGGCCTCGCGGTCATCAGCGGTCTGGTCGACGACGTCGAGGTCACCGCCGGGGAGCACGGCGGGCTGATCCGTATGACCTGGCCGACCACGCCGCCGCCGACCGCGGTGCTCCCCTGATCGCTTTCCTGATCGTCGTCACTCCACTGGAGTAATCGCTGCGAGGGCCCTGCTGAGCAGGGCCCTCGCTGTTTTGCGCCTGCTGCGGGCCGGAATTCGTGAAGGAATTCACGATCAGCGCTGGATCAATTGGCCGGTCAGCGGCCCCGGTAATTCGATCATGTGTCCACACCTCTGGGGCATTACCGCTTTCGGGTTCGGTGGCTTCCTGCGATCATTTGCGGTGAAGCAGATGATGCATGGGACGACGAATTCCGTTTGCCGCGCTCTGTTTTGATCAGGACCGGCTCCCTACAATCCGTCCACATCTTGAGCTCAGCCCAAGCGTCAAGGAGGACGAATGGCGGGGCTTTCTACCCCTCATCGGTTGGACCATCTGGACCACTCCACAACCTTCGCAGCCGCAGTGCTGACCGACGACAACCGCGTCATGGTGATGGTCATTGCGGCCGTCGCTCTGGCTGCGCTCGTGGTCGCCGGCGTGCTGCTGCGCCAGGTGCTCGCGGCGGGCGAGGGCACCGACAGCATGAAGAAGATCGCGGCGGCCGTCCAGGAAGGCGCGAACGCCTATCTGGCCCGGCAGTTGCGCACGCTCGGCGTATTCGCCGTCGTCGTGTTCTTCCTGCTCATGCTGCTGCCCGCGGACGACTGGAATCAGCGCGCCGGGCGCTCGGTGTTCTTCTTGATCGGCGCGGCGTTCTCGGCGGCCACCGGCTATATCGGCATGTGGCTCGCGGTCCGCAGCAATGTGCGGGTTGCCGCGGCCGCCCGGGAAGCGACTCCTGCCGAGGGTGAGCCGGAAAAGGATCTCACTCTCGTCTCGCACAAAGCCATGAAGATCGCTTTCCGCACGGGCGGCGTCGTCGGCATGTTCACGGTGGGGCTCGGTCTGCTGGGTGCCTCCTGTGTGGTGCTGGTCTACACGGCCGACGCGCCGAAGGTGCTGGAGGGCTTCGGCCTCGGGGCGGCACTCATCGCGATGTTCATGAGGGTGGGCGGCGGCATCTTCACCAAGGCCGCCGACGTCGGCGCCGACCTGGTCGGCAAGGTCGAGCAGGGCATCCCGGAGGACGATCCGCGCAATGCCGCGACCATCGCCGACAACGTGGGCGACAACGTCGGCGACTGCGCGGGCATGGCGGCCGACCTGTTCGAGTCCTACGCCGTGACCCTGGTCGCCGCGCTGATCCTGGGCACCGCGGCCTTCGGCAACTTCGGGCTGGCTTTCCCGCTGCTGGTCCCCGCGATCGGCGTGATCACCGCGATGATCGGCATCTTCGCCGTGGCCCCGCGGCGCGCCGACCGCAGCGGGATGAGCGCGATCAACCGCGGCTTCTTCATCTCCGCGGTGATCTCGCTGGTCCTGGTGGCGATCGCCGCCTTCACCTACCTGCCGTCGTCGTACGCCGAGCTCGACGGCGTCACCGATGCCACGATCCAGGGCAAGGACGGCGACCCGCGGATCCTCGCGCTCGTCGCGGTCGCCATCGGCATCCTCCTCGCCGCCGTGATCCAGCAGCTCACCGGCTACTTCACCGAGACCAACCGGCGCCCGGTGAAGGACATCGGCAAGACCTCGCTCACCGGCCCGGCCACCGTCGTCCTCGCCGGTATCTCCGTCGGTCTCGAATCGGCCGTCTACACCGCTCTGTTGATCGGCCTCGGCGTCTACGGGGCCTTTCTGCTCGGCGGTACGTCGATCATGCTGGCGCTGTTCGCGGTCGCGCTGGCCGGCACCGGTCTGCTCACCACGGTCGGTGTGATCGTCGCCATGGACACCTTCGGGCCGGTCTCCGACAACGCGCAGGGCATCGCCGAGATGTCCGGCGACGTCCAGGGCGCGGGCGCGCAGGTGCTCACCAACCTGGACGCCGTCGGCAACACCACCAAGGCCATCACCAAGGGCATCGCCATCGCCACGGCCGTGCTCGCGGCGTCGGCGCTCTTCGGGTCGTACCGTGACGCGATCACCACCGGCGCACGCGACGTGGGCGAGCGGCTCACCGGCGAGGGCGCGCCGCTGACGTTGGCGATGGACATCTCGCAGCCCAACAACCTCGTCGGCCTCATCGCGGGCGCGGCGGTCGTCTTCCTCTTCTCCGGACTGGCGATCAACGCGGTCTCCCGGTCTGCGGGTTCGGTGGTGTTCGAGGTGCGGCGGCAGTTCCGCGAGCGGCCCGGGATCATGGACTACACCGAGAAACCGGAGTACGGAAAAGTCGTCGACATCTGTACGAGGGACGCGCTCCGGGAGCTGGCCACACCGGGTCTGCTCGCGGTCATGGCGCCGATCTTCATCGGATTCACGCTCGGCGTCGGCGCGCTCGGCGCGTATCTGGCGGGCGCGATCGGGGCCGGCACCCTGATGGCGGTGTTCCTCGCCAACTCCGGCGGCGCCTGGGACAACGCCAAGAAGCTCGTCGAGGACGGTCACCACGGCGGCAAGGGCAGCGAGGCGCACGCCGCGACGGTGATCGGCGACACGGTCGGCGACCCCTTCAAGGACACCGCAGGACCAGCGATCAACCCGCTGCTGAAGGTGATGAACCTGGTCTCGCTGCTCATCGCGCCCGCCGTGATCAAGTTCAGCTACGGCGACGACGCGAATCTCGGTATACGGATCCTGATCGCCGTACTCGCCCTGGTCGTGATCGTCGGGGCGGTGTACGTCTCCAAGCGGCGCGGCATCGCCGTGGGCGACGACGAAGCCGAGCCGAGTTCCAAGTCGGCCGATACGGCGGTGGTTTCGTAGCTCGTCGCACCCGGCTCGGCCCAAGGGGCGGGCGGGGGGCGCGCATTGGCGCGCCGCCCGCCCGCTCCGTTGTGTTCACGCTTGTGCCGTGAGGCTTCTCTCCCCTGGTGCAAATGGCTGCAATGCGGTGAATACCGGACGTTAGTCATACGTTTGTCGTCCGCTTGGCGTGTATGTTCCGGGGCCGAGAGCCATGGAAGGGACCAATCCGGTGAACAAGAAGCTCGCGGTCGCACTGTCCGGCGGTGCGGTACTGGTACTGGCGCTGTCGGGATGCAGCGGCGACGACAGCAACGAGAAGCTGGATGCCTGGGCCAAGCAGGTCTGCGACGCCGTACAACCGCAGGCCAAGAAGATCGCGGCGGCCAATTCCGCGATCCAGAAGGAGACCTCGGACAGCAGCACGCCGGAAGAGGTCCAGACGACCGATGCGCAGGCCTTCCAGGACATGTCCGACGCCTACAAGGCGATCGGCGCCGCCGTGGACAAGGCCGGCGCGCCCGACGTCGAGAACGGCGAGAAGAAGCAGCAGGATGCGGTCAAGGAGCTCAACGGCATCGCCTCCTCCTACGCCTCCCTGAAGAAGCAGGTCGACGACCTCGACACCAAGGACCAGGCGAAGTTCGCGGACGGCCTCAAGGACATCGCCACCGAGCTGGACAAGCTCAGCCAGAGCGGCAGCGACGCGCTGACCGCCCTGGAGGAGGGCGAGGTCGGCCAGGCGATGGCCCGGCAGGAGACCTGCAAGAGCGCGACGTCCACGCCGTCGGCCACCCAGGGCTGACGTTCGCGACGACCGGGCCGCGCGGTCACAATGGGGACGTGAGCAACGCCAGCCTCTCCGCCCTGCCCGCCACCGACCGTCCCGATGTCGCCGCGCGGCTGCGGGACGCCCTCCTGGGGGCCGCCTTCACCGCCGACGGACTGCTCGAACTGCTCGGCGCCCCCGCGTACGCGGCGCTGGCCCGCAGCGAGACCGTTCCGGCGCTCCGGGCGACGCGCGGCGACACGCCGCTGGAGATGCTCGTACGGCTGTTCCTGTTGCAGCAGCCCGTGCCGCACGCGCGCGTAGAGGGCGTTCTGCCCGTCGCCGGGTGCCTGGAGAGCGGGTGGCTGACGCGTGTCGGCGGCGACGAGGTCGCGGCCACCGTTGACGTACGGCCGTACGGCGGACTCGACGGCGAGGACTGGTTCATCGTGTCCGACCTCGGCTGCGCGGTCGGCGGCGCCGGGGGCATCGGGCGCCGGGACGAGGCCGTCGTCCTGGGCGTCGGCGGCGCGTCGACGACCCTCGCCGGCATCACGGTCCGTACGCCCGTCTCCTCGGCCCTCGACCTGGGCACCGGGTCCGGCATCCAGGCACTGCACGCCGCACAGCACGCCACGCGCGTGACGGCGACCGATGTCAACTCGCGCGCGTTGCACATCGCCGCGCTCACCCTCGCGCTGTCCGGCGCGCCGGACGCGGACCTGCGCGAGGGCTCGCTCTTCGAGCCGCTCTCGGACGACGAGAAGTTCGATCTGATCGTGTCGAACCCGCCCTTCGTGATCTCTCCCGGCGCCCGGCTGACGTACCGCGACGGCGGCATGGGCGGGGACGATTTGTGCCGCACGCTCGTTCAAAGGGCGGGGGAGCGGCTGAACGAGGGCGGGTTCGCGCAGTTCCTCGCCAACTGGGAGCACGTGGAGGGGGAGGACTGGCAGGAGCGGCTGCAGTCGTGGGTGCCGCACGGGTGCGACGCGTGGATCGTGCAGCGCGAGGTGCAGGACGTCACGCAGTACGCCGAGCTGTGGCTGCGCGACGCGGGCGACCACCGGGGTGACGTGGCCGAGTACCAGGCGCGGTACGACGCCTGGCTGGACGAGTTCGAGGCGCGCAAGGTGCGGGCGGTCGGGTTCGGGTGGATCACCCTGCGCAAGCGGGGGGCCGCGGTGCCCTCGATCACCGTGGAGGAGTGGCCGCATCCGGTCGAACAACCGCTCGGTGACACGGTCCGGGCGCACTTCGAACGGCTGGACTATCTGCGGTCGCGGGACGACGCGGCCCTGCTGGAGGAGCGCTTCCGGCTGGCCGCCGAGGTGGTGCAGGAGCAGGTCGGGCTGCCCGGGGCGGAGGATCCGGAGCATGTCGTACTGCGGCAGAACCGGGGCATGCGACGGGCCACCAAGGTGGACACGGTGGGCGCGGGGTTCGCAGGGGTGTGCGACGGGTCGCTGACGGCGGGGCGGATCCTGGACGCCATCGCCCAACTGGTGGGTGAGGATCCGGTGTTGCTGCGGGATCGGACGCCGGCGCAGATTCGGTTGCTGGTGGAGCAGGGGTTCTTGGAGCCGGTGGGGTGAGGTGAGGTGAGCGGGGCGTGTGGGGGTGAGAGTGCGCGGGGGGTGAGGTGCTTGCGCGGGGGGCGTGCGCCGGGGTCGGGAGGCTTGTGTGGGGGCGTGCGCTGGGTTCGGGAAGCTTGTTCGGAGGTCCGGCGCCGGGGTGCTGCCCGCGCAGGTGGCCCGCGTCGACCTTGCCGCACTCACCGCCGGGGACCGGATCGGCATCCTCCACAGGGATGTGAAACCGGCCAACATCCTTCTGGCGCCCGGCGCTTCCGGCGAACCGCACGCGCGCGTGCTGCGCGAGTACGCCACCCTGGCGGCCCTGCTCGGCGAGGAGCGGACGCTGCCGGTGCGGGCGGGGAGCCGGCGTCGGCGCTGAAGCGGTTGCTGGTGAAAGACCTCCTGTGCAGGTCTGCGCCGGGAGTGGTGGCGCGCGGGCTGGAGCGGGTGGCGCGGGGAGCCGGGCGAGCCGGGTGGTGGGGCCGTGGGCTTCGGTCCGTCCGCGGGGGCGCCTGGGGGGGTCGGGGTCGGGGTGCCGCTTACGCCAGGGGGCGCTGCGTACGCCTGGGGCTCCTCAAACGCCCGCAGACCCCGGTGGGTGCCTTCTGGCGGCGGCGGTGCGGGAGCCCCGGTGGGCCTGGCGGCGGGGGATCGGCCGCACCTGGGAACGGTGGCCCGGGCGGCGTGGTCATGCCCGGTGGTGCGGCTACGCCCCTGTGTGGGTTGCGCCCCTGTGCGGCTGCGCCCACGTGCGGCTGCGCTCCGTGTAGCTGCGCCCCGGGGTGGGGCTGCCCCGGGGCGCGGAGCCCGACGTGCGGCGTCTGGTCGCCGCCCGCGCCGCAGGGACCGTACGGCTCCGGTCCGGAAAGTCGCCCTCCTCTCATCGGCGACGTCGTGTACAGGGTGAGCCGGACTGACGACGAGACGGCGATGGGGAGCCCGGCGCCGGGTGGGGCCGAGGGGGCCGAATCATGGTCCAAGGGCGGCTCAGGCGGGCCGCTGAAGAAATTTTCGAAAATCCCGGCGCGACGGATCCGGCCCTTGGCTGAAAGTAGACGCACCGCCCCGTCGCCCTCGCGTTCACGTCAAGTTCGCCTCGATGCAGCCCGCGCGTGTCAACCTCCCGTGGAGTGGACACTCGCCGACGGAAAAAGGGACACGGGGAGTCATGGAGAGCGGACCGGCGATCTTCGTGGGAGTGGTGTTCGCCCTGTTCGGAGGCGGCCTGCTGGTGTGGACGGCGACCCGGGTGCGCCGCCGCGAACCCGTCGCCCTCGGTGTGAGCCCCGTCGCATCGGCGACCCTCGCGAGCATCGTCGCAGTGATCGCGCTGACCCTCGGAGCGTGGTGCTTCACCCAGGTCTGACAACCGAGGACGCGTTCCACCTGGGGTAATCGGTGGGACACGCTCCGGATAGACCCGATCGGATCGGTGGACATGCCGGGCGGCAGGAATGGCGGTAGTCGGGTTACCGTTCGAGTGGCCGTTGCGGGCTTTTCCCGTTTGACACGGGGGCGGGATGTACCGTCACACTCCGCAGCGTCACCAGCGAGTGAGCCATGAAAGGTGCCCTGACCCCGGGAGCAAGGCCTGGGGAGGCCCCAGCGTCGACCGGAGAGAAGAGCGAAGTTGTCCCCGACCAGCGAGACCGCACAGGGCGGCCGCCGACTCGTCATCGTCGAGTCGCCTGCCAAGGCGAAGACGATCAAGGGCTACCTCGGCCCCGGCTACGTCGTCGAAGCGAGCGTCGGGCACATCCGCGACCTTCCCAACGGCGCCGCGGAGGTGCCCGAGAAGTACACCGGCGAGGTCCGCCGACTCGGTGTGGACGTCGAACACGACTTCCAGCCGATCTATGTGGTCAACGCCGACAAGAAGGCCCAGGTCAAGAAGCTCAAGGACCTGCTGAAGGACTCCGACGAGCTCTACCTCGCCACTGACGAGGACCGGGAGGGCGAGGCCATCGCCTGGCACCTCCAGGAGGTCCTCAAGCCCAAGGTCCCGGTCAAGCGGATGGTCTTCCACGAGATCACCAAGGCCGCGATCCAGGCCGCCGTGGCCAACCCGCGCCAGCTCAACCAGAAGCTCGTCGACGCCCAGGAGACCCGCCGCATCCTCGACCGCCTCTACGGCTACGAGGTCTCGCCGGTGCTGTGGAAGAAGGTCATGCCGCGGCTGTCGGCGGGCCGCGTCCAGTCCGTCGCCACCCGACTCGTGGTCGAGCGGGAACGCGAGCGCATCGCGTTTCGTTCTGCTGAGTACTGGGACCTGACGGGCACCTTCGCGACCGGCCGCGCGGGGGATCCGTCGGACCCGTCGTCGCTGGTCGCCCGCCTGCAGACCGTCGACGGCAGGCGGGTCGCGCAGGGCCGCGACTTCGACTCCCTGGGACAACTCAAGAGCGCGAACACCCTCCACCTCGACGAGGCGAACGCCCGCGCCCTCGCCGCCGCCCTGGAGGACACCCGGTTCTCCGTCCGGTCGGTCGAGTCCAAGCCGTACCGCCGCTCGCCGTACGCCCCGTTCCGTACGACGACGCTGCAGCAGGAGGCCAGCCGCAAGCTCGGCTTCGGCGCGAAGGCGACCATGCAGATCGCGCAGAAGCTGTACGAGAACGGCTACATCACGTACATGCGTACGGACTCCACGACCCTGAGCGACACGGCGGTCGCCGCCGCCCGAGCCCAGGTCACGCAGCTGTACGGCGCCGACTACCTGCCGGCGCAGCCGCGGACGTACGCCGGGAAGGTCAAGAACGCGCAGGAGGCGCACGAGGCGATCCGCCCCTCGGGTGATCGTTTCCGCACGCCCGCCGAGACGGGTCTGACCGGCGACCAGTTCAGGCTCTACGAGCTGATCTGGAAGCGGACGGTCGCCTCCCAGATGAAGGACGCGACCGGCAACAGCGTGACCGTGAAGATCGGCGGCACCGCGGCCGACGGGCGGGATGTCGAGTTCAGCGCGTCCGGCAAGACGATCACGTTCCACGGCTTCCTGAAGGCGTACGTCGAGGGCGCCGACGACCCGAACGCCGAGCTGGACGACCGCGAGCGCCGGCTGCCGCAGGTCAGCGAGGGCGACCCGCTGACCGCCGAGGAGATCACCGTCGACGGGCACGCCACCAAGCCGCCCGCCCGCTACACCGAGGCATCGCTGGTCAAGGAGCTCGAAGAACGCGAGATCGGCCGCCCGTCGACGTACGCGTCGATCATCGGCACGATCCTCGACCGCGGCTATGTCTTCAAGAAGGGCACGGCACTCGTCCCGTCCTTCCTGAGCTTCGCCGTGGTCAACCTCCTGGAGAAGCACTTCGGGCGGCTCGTCGACTACGACTTCACTGCCAAGATGGAGGACGACCTCGACCGCATCGCGCGCGGTGAGGCGCAGGCCGTGCCGTGGCTGAAGCGGTTCTACTTCGGTGAGGGCACAGGCGAGGGCGGTGCGGCGGACGCCGGCAACGGCGACGGGGACCACCTCGGCGGCCTCAAGGAGCTGGTGACCGACCTGGGCGCGATCGACGCGCGGGAGGTGTCGTCGTTCCCGGTGGGCAACGACATCGTGCTCCGCGTCGGCCGCTACGGCCCGTACATCGAGCGCGGCGAGAAGGACACCGAGCAGCACCAGCGGGCCGACATCCCCTCCGATCTGGCACCGGACGAGCTGACCGTCGAGCTCGCCGAGGAGCTGCTCGCCAAGCCGAGCGGCGACTTCGAACTGGGCACGGACCCGACGACCGGCCACACGATCGTCGCCAAGGACGGCCGCTACGGCCCGTATGTCACCGAGGTGCTGCCCGAGGGCACGCCGAAGACCGGCAAGAACGCCGTGAAGCCGCGTACGGCTTCACTGTTCAAGTCGATGGCGCTGGACACGGTGACGCTGGAGGACGCCCTCAAGCTGATGTCGCTGCCGCGTGTCGTCGGTACGGACGCGGACGGTGTCGAGATCACCGCGCAGAACGGGCGCTACGGGCCGTACCTGAAGAAGGGGACGGACTCGCGGTCCCTGCAGTCCGAGGACCAGATCTTCACGATCACGCTGGAGGAGGCACAGGCGATCTACGCCCAGCCCAAGCAGCGTGGCCGCGCGGCCGCCAAGCCGCCGCTGAAGGAGCTGGGTGAGGACCCGGTCAGCGGCAAGCCGGTGGTCGTCAAGGACGGTCGCTTCGGCCCGTACGTCACCGACGGGGAGACCAACGCGACCCTGCGCTCCGGTGACAGCGTCGAGACGATCACTCCGGAGCGCGGCTTCGAACTGCTCGCCGAGAAGCGTGCGAAGGGGCCGGCCAAGAAGACGGCGAAGAAGGCCGCCGCCAAGAAGGCCCCGGCGAAGAAGGCTCCTGCGAAGAAGGCGACGACCGCGACGAAGACGGCCGCCAAGAAGACCACGGCGGCGAAGAAGACGACGACCGCCAAGAAGACGGCTGCGAAGAAGACGGCCGCGAAGAAGGCGACGGCTTCCAAGACGACGTCGGAGGACTGAGGCCGGAGGGCCGGCGCACCGGGCCGGGCCGGACGGAGCCGTCTCGGTCGGCAAACCGTTTCACGGTCGGCAAACCGTCTCGGTCGGCAACGGCCTTTCCTCCACCGCACGTTCGCGAAACCAACGCCCCGGCATCACATCGGTGCCGGGGCGCGCGGGCGTTCGGGCAGCCGCACTGGAGTGTCGGTGCGGCCCGATAGGCTGAAAGCATGACCCGAGCCGAGCAGCCAACGGCCCATCACCCGGCCCCCGACGACGCCCTGGTCGCGGACTCCCGCGAGCGCGCCGTGCGCGCACTGCTGCGCCGACCGCAGCTGAAGCGGCTGTGGAGCGCGCAGCTCGTCAGCGGCATCGGTGACGTGCTCGCGCTCCTGGTGCTGGTCGTCCTCGTCCTCCAGGCGGCGATCGCCGAGGGGTCGTTCGGCGGTGGGTACCGGGGCGTGGCGTTCGCGGTGGCGACCGTCTTCGGGGTGCGCATCCTCGCGACACTTCTCTTCGGTGCCGTCCTCCTCGGCCCGCTCTCCTCGCTCACCTCGCAGGACGGCCCGCTCGACCGCCGCTGGACCATGGTCGGTGCGGACGGACTGCGGGCCGCGCTGCTGATCGTCGCGCCGCTGTGGATCGACTGGACGCCGGACGACGCGCTCGCCGTGCTGCTGGTGACCGTGTTCGTCACCGGTGTCGCCGAGCGGTTCTGGACGGTGTGCCGCGAGAGCGCCGCGCCCGCGCTGCTGCCCGCGCCACCGCCGGAGGGCGCGACGGTACGGCCGTTGCCGGACCACATGGACGCGCTGCGCCGCCTTTCGCTGCGTACGAGCTTTGTGGCCGTCCCCCTCGCGGGTGCCGCGCTGGTCGTCGCGGGATTGTTCAACAATCTTCTGGGTGCCGGGGTCGACTGGTTCGACCAGCACCAGGCGGCCCTCGCCTCGTATGTCGCGGCGGGCCTGTTCGCCGCGTCCCTGTCCGTGCTGACCTTCCTGGAGGTGCCCGGCACGCGCACCCCGCGCGCGCGGTCGCCGCTGGAGGGGCTGCGCCGTCCCCGGACGGCCGATGGCGGCGACAAGGGCCGTACGGGCGCGATGCCGCTGCTGGTGCTCGCCTGCGCGGCCGTCGCCGCCGCGGTGGCCGCCGTCGTCGCGGTGTCCGTGCTGCACGCCAAGGACCTGGGCGGCGGCCCGGTGACGTACGGGCTGCTGGTGTGCCTGCTCACCGGCGGTGTCGTCGTCGGTATCCGTACGGCACCGAAGGTGCTGGTGTCGCTGTCGCGGCGCCGGCTGCTGGCGCTGGCCATCGCCTTCACCGGCGTCGCGCTGCTGGCCGCCGGGCTCGTCCCGGACGTCGCCACCGTGCTGCTGATCGTCGCGCTGGCCGGTGTCGGCGCGGGTGTGGCCGCCAACACCGGGCACACGCTGCTCGACCAGGAGGCCGAGGACTTCCGGCGGGCCCGCACGACCGAGCACCTGCACGCGGTGGTGCGGGTGTTCGTGGCGCTCGGCGCGCTGATCGCGCCTCTGGTGGCGGCGCTGATCGGGCCGCACCGGCTGGAGAGCGGCAAGTTCGTGTTCGCGCACGGCGGGGCGGCGTTCACGCTGATGCTGGTCGGGGCGCTGCTGCTGCCGGTGGCCGCGCTGGTGCTGGCCAAGCTCGACGACCGCTCCGGGGTGCCGCTGCGCCAGGACGTGCGCCATGCGCTGCTCGGCGGCGACGACCCCGAGCCGACGCCCGCCGCGTCCGGGTTCTTCATCGCCCTGGAGGGCGGCGACGGCGCCGGGAAGTCCACCCAGGCCGAGGCGCTCGCCGAGTGGATCAGGGCCAAGGGCCACGAGGTCGTGCTGACCCGCGAGCCGGGGGCGACGCCGGTGGGCAAGCGGCTGCGGTCGATCCTGCTGGACGTGTCCAGCGCCGGGCTCTCGCACCGCGCGGAGGCGCTGCTGTACGCGGCGGACCGCGCCGAGCACGTGGACACCGTGGTGCGGCCCGCGCTGGAGCGGGGCGCGGTCGTGATCTCCGACCGGTACATCGACTCGTCGGTGGCGTACCAGGGGGCGGGCCGCGACCTGTCCCCGACCGAGATCGCCCGCATCAACCGCTGGGCGACCCACGGTCTCGTCCCGCACCTCACCGTCCTGCTGGACGTCTCGCCGGAGACCGCGCGGGAGCGGTTCACGGAGGCGCCGGACCGGTTGGAGTCGGAGCCGGCCGAGTTCCACGCGCGCGTGCGGTCCGGTTTTCTGACGCTCGCCGCGGCCGACGCCGGACGGTACCTGGTGGTGGACGCCGGGCAGGAGTCCGAGGCCGTCACGACCGTGATCCGGCACCGGCTCGACCAGCTGCTGCCGCTGTCCGAGGCCGAGGTGAAGGCCCAGGAGGAGGCGCGCCGCAAGGCGGAGGAGGAAGCCCGCCGCAAGGCCGAGGAAGAGGCCGCCCGCAAGGCCGAGGAGGAGCGCCTGGAGCGGGAGCGCCAGGAGCAGCTCGCCCGGCTGCGCGCCGAGGAGGAGGAGCGCAAGCGGCGCGAACTGGAGGAGGCGCAGCGGCGCGAGGCCGAACGCCAGGCGGAGGAGGCCCGGCAGCGCGCCGAGGAGGCACGCCGCCGCGCCGAGGAGGAGCGGGCCCGGCTCCTCGCCGAGGAACAGGCGCGAGCCGAGGAGGAAGCCCGCCGCAAGGCCGAGGAGGAGCGGCGTCGCAAGCAGGCCGAGGAGGAGGCCCGGATTCGGGCCGAGGCCGAGGCGCAGCGCCTGGAGAAGCAGCGCAAGGCCGAGGAGGCGCTGCTGCGGGCCGAGGAGGCACGCCGGGCGGCCGAGCAGGCCGCGGCGGCCGCAGCGGCGGGGCCCCGGCAGCCGACGGCTCCGGCGACGCCGACGGTGCCGCCGGACGCGGCGACTGTGCCCACGCCGGTGGTGACGCCGACGAACGCGTCGGGCGGGCCCGTGGAGGACACGGCCGTGCTGCGGCCGGTGCGGCCCGGGGCTGAGGGGCCGGATACGGGTGGGTCGGACGCCGAGGTGACTGCTGAGTTGCCGCAGCCGGGGGTCGCTCCGGGGGCAGGGGACGAGACGGCTGTGCTGCCGCCGGTGGAGCGCCGAGGTGGGGCGGGGGAGCCCTCGGGGGCCGCCGACGAGACCGCCGTACTGCCGCCGGTCGTGCCCGGTGCCGCAGACGAGACCGCGGTGCTGCCTCCCGTGCGGGGTGAGGGCCCTGCGGATCGCGTGCCGCCGGGGTTCTTCCGGGACGAGCGGTCGGGAGCGGGTCCGGACGGGACCGAGGACCGTACGCGGGAGCTGCCGCAGGTCGACGCCGACGGCAGGCCGCAGCGGCGGCAGCGGCCTGACTGGGCCGAGGAGACCCCGCTGGACGATCTGCCGTCGCTGGCGGACGAGCTGCTCGGGCCGCACGAGGACGACTACGACGACGAGCAGGACCAGCGGGGCAAGGGCCGCGGGCGCTGACGTACGCGCGGCGGGGGCGGCGCGGGCGCTGACGTACGCGGGGCGGGGCGAGGCGCGGGCGCTGACGTACGCCTGCGGGCCGGAGCCGGGCGCCCGTTGTCAGTGGTCGCCCGCACAATGGAGGGCGTATCGCGGAGTGTGACGGAAGGGCGGCGTGACCCATGAGCGTGTGGGACGACCTCGTCGGGCAGGAGAGGGTGAGCGAGCAGCTCACCGCCGCCGCCCGGGACGCCGACGCGCTGGTCACCGCGGCCGCGGCCGACGCCCCGCTGCCCGAGGCGTCCAAGATGACGCACGCGTGGCTGTTCACGGGGCCGCCCGGGGCGGGGCGCACGCAGACCGCGCGGGCGTTCGCGGCGGCGCTGCAGTGCGTGAGCCCGGACCGCGCGCTGGGCGGCGCACCGGGGTGCGGGTTCTGCGACGGGTGCCATACGGCCCTGGTCGGTACGCACGCCGACGTCACCACGGTCGTCGCGGTCGGCGCGCAGATCCTCGTGGACGACATGCGGGACACGGTCCGCAAGTCGTTCACCTCGCCGGCGAACGGCCGCTGGCAGATCATCCTGGTCGAGGACGCCGAGCGGCTGAACGAGAAGTCCGCCAACGCCGTCCTCAAGGCGGTCGAGGAGCCCGCCCCGCGTACGGTCTGGCTGCTGTGCGCCCCCTCCATCGAGGACGTCCTGCCCACCATCCGCTCCCGCTGCCGCCACCTGAACCTGCGCACGCCCTCGGTGGAGGCCGTCGCCGACATGCTCGTACGACGCGAGGGCGTCGAACCCGACGTGGCCGCCGCCGCTGCCCGCGCCACGCAGGGGCATGTCGACCACGCCCGCCGCCTGGCCACCGACCCGGCGGCGCGGGCACGCCGGGCGGCCGTGCTGAAGCTGCCGCTGCGCGTCGACGACATCGGCGGCTGCCTCAAGGCCGCGCAGGAGCTGGTCGACGCGGCCGCGGAGGACGCCAAGCAACTCGCCGAGGAGATGGACGCCAAGGAGACCGAGGAGCTGAAGGCGGCGCTGGGTGCGGCTCAGGGGGGCCGGATGCCGCGGGGCACGGCGGGCGTGATGAAGGAGCTGGAGGACAGGCAGAAGCGCCGGCGCACCCGGACGCAGCGCGACAGTCTGGACCTCGCGCTCACCGACCTCACGGCCTTCTACCGCGATGTCCTCACCCTCCAGCTGGGCTCCAGGATCGCGCTGGCCAACACGGACGCCGAGGACGCGCTGGAGCGGCTCGCCCGCGGCAGCGCACCCGAATCCACCCTGCGCCGCATCGAGGCGATCGCCGCGTGCCGGGACGCGCTCGACCGGAATGTGGCGCCGTTGCTTGCCGTGGAGGCGATGACGATGGCACTCAGAGCGGGCTGAGCAGGGGGCCGCGGCCTTCCGGCTGATAACAGGCGGCGGCTGTCACCCCCGTCCCCGGAGACTGACGGTGCCCGTCACCCCGTCCCCCGGAGACTGGCGGTGCCCGTCACCCCGTCCCCCGGAGACTGGCGGTGCCCGTCACCCCCGGCACAGCCTGTTGACGGCATCCCTCGTCCGTGGGACAGCCACCACTCGTCCGAGGCACAAGCCGTACGCACAGCACTCAATCCATCGCACAGCGTTACGCTCGCTGGATGTACACAAGGCGCACCCACCGCAGGTCCAGGACCATGTTCAGTGCCAGGTCCCGCACCGGAGCCACGTTTCTCGCCCTCGTGGCGCTGGTCGTCTCCGCCTGCTCCTCCGGGAGTTCGACGAGTTCCGCCAGCTCGCCGGCGGCCCAGGCGGCGGCGCTCGCGGCGCTGCCCCAGGCGACGCCGTCCGCCCTGGCGTCGTACTACGGGCAGAAGCTCAGCTGGCGCTCCTGCGGTGTCCCCGGCTTCGAGTGCGCCACGCTGCGAGCACCGCTCGACTACGCCAGGACGGACGCCGGCGACGTACGGCTCGCGGTGGCACGCAAGAAGGCCACGGGACCGGGCAAGCGGCTCGGCTCGCTGCTGGTGAACCCGGGCGGGCCGGGCGGTTCGGCGGTCGGCTACCTGCAGTCGTACGCCGGGATCGGCTACCCGGCGCAGGTGCGCGCCCGGTACGACATGGTCGCGGTCGACCCGCGCGGAGTCGCCCGCAGCGAGCCCGTCGAGTGTCTCGACGGGCGGAAGATGGACGCGTACACGCAGACGGACGTCACTCCCGACGACCAGCGGGAGGTCGACGGGCTGGTGGACGCGTACAAGGGCTTCGCCGAGGGGTGCGGGGCCGACGCGCCCGAGCTGCTGCGGCATGTCTCGACGGTCGACGCAGCCCGGGACATGGACATCCTGCGGGCGGCGCTGGGGGACCGGAAGCTGACGTACGTGGGGGCGTCGTACGGGACGTTCCTCGGTGCGACGTACGCCGGGCTCTTCCCGAAGCGGGTGGGGCGGCTGGTCCTGGACGGCGCGATGGACCCGACGGTGTCGGCCCGCCGGCTGAACCTGGAGCAGACGGCCGGGTTCGAGACGGCGTTCAAGGCGTTCGCGAAGGACTGCGTACGGCAGGCGGGCTGCCCGCTCGGCGGCCGTGGGGCGGGGCCGGAGCAGGTCGGCCGTGCCCTCAAGGCGTTCTTCGACAAGGTCGACGCGAAGCCGTTGCCCACGGGCGACGCGGACGGCCGCAGGCTCACCGAGTCCCTGGCCACCACCGGTGTGATCGCGGCGATGTACGACGAGGCGGCCTGGCAGCAGCTGCGCGAGGCGCTGACCGCGGCGATGAAGAAGAACGACGGCGCCGGGCTGCTCGTTCTGTCCGACAGCTACTACGAGCGGGAAGCCGACGGCCGTTACTCGAACCTGATGTACGCCAACGCCGCCGTGAACTGCCTGGACCTCCCGCCTGCCTTCGGCACCCCCGACGACGTACGCAAGTCGCTGCCCGCCTTCGAGAAGGCGTCCCCCGTCTTCGGCGAAGCCCTCGCCTGGGCCGCGCTGAACTGCGCGTACTGGCCGGTCGCGCCCACGGGCGAGCCACACCGCATCGAGGCGAGGGGCGCGGCGCCGATCGTCGTGGTCGGCACCACCCGCGACCCGGCGACCCCGTACCGCTGGGCCCAGTCCCTGTCCCGCCAGCTCTCCTCCGGCCGCCTCCTGACCTACGACGGCGACGGCCACACCGCGTACGGCCGCGGCAGCGAGTGCATCGACCGTACGATCAACACGTACCTCGTCCGCGGCACCCCACCCACGGACGGAAAGCGCTGCTCCTAGCGTCGCGCCCGGCCTCGGAGCCCCGCGCTCCGGGGCCGGTACGGAGCACCCCCGGAAACTGTGTAGACTTACCGACGTTGCTGATCGCACCATAGTGCGGACAGCGCGCCGCCTTAGCTCAGATGGCCAGAGCAACGCACTCGTAATGCGTAGGTCTCGGGTTCGAATCCCGAAGGCGGCTCTCTCCAAGCCCAGCTCAGACGGTGTCTGAGCTGGGCTTTCTCGTTCAGCGGATGCGGCGGCGACGTTGCGCGCGTGCCGCGCGGCGGTCCGCGGTCTCAGTCTTGGGCTCAGTTGTGGGTTTCGGGCGAGGCATGAACGTGTCTCCCATGCGGCGCATCGCGTCCGTCGACCGGGTTTGCCGGCCCGTTCCGTCGAGGAACGGGGCCCGGAGCACCCCTGTCGGAATGACTGGCGTCGCCAGCATGAGTGCGCGGGCCAGGGTGAGGAAGGCTTCGTGGGTGTGGTCGCGGATCTCCCAGCGGATCCGCAGGCGGCGGAACCAGTGCAGGGGGACGAACGCGCGCTGCCGCCCCACTCAGCGCCTGGTGCCGTGCTCGGTGCCGCGGCGGGCGATGAGCGGCTTCACGCCGAGATCCCGGACTGGACGGCCTTGTCGTTGTCGTAGCCGCATTCGTCGGCACCACGTCCGGTCGGCGGCGGGGTCGGCCGTGCTTGCCCCGGACCGGCGGTACGGCTTGGAGCAGCGGGATCAGCTAGTTACGGGATCAGCTAGTTATAAGGGCTGACCGGCACAGCGAATGGGACCACCGCCCCCTTGGCTTCGTGCAGCCGGATCGGCGGGAGTCCAGAGGCGGTGACGAGCGCTCGAAGAGGTCGGTCACCTTGCCGGGATGGAGCCAGGGGCCGTCTTCCTGGGTGAAGACCAAGCCGGTGTCCACTCAGGCGGATTCCCACCCCTCGCGGTGTCGCTTCCGGACGTCGACGGTGTCGTCGTCGAGCGCGACCACGCGGAGGCCGTTGTCCGTCATCGAGGTTGGTCTCCGACCAGGGTTGCCGCATGCCACGCCGCTCGCCCTGCCGCAGGCCGCGGAAGGTGATGAGGTGCCACATCGCCTACAGCCGGTCCTCCGCGACGAAGTCAAGGCAGACGAAGTCGAGGAAGGTGCCAGTCTGCTCGGGCGTCCAGACCATCACGGGCGAGGGCTTCGCGCCTGTCTGCTCCCACTTGCCTGTCTGCTTCCACTTGCATGGACAGCGTGCTGCGGCACGATCAGCGCCTGGTCGAGGTCTGACCCGACGGCCCCCGGCCCAACAAAGCAGTGACACGCCGGGACCGGTCCCGGGCGACGTCCCCTACCGTCCCGGCCATGAACATCCTGCGCAGGCCGAAGTTCTGGGTGCGACTCGTGTCGGTTGCCGCGCTCCTGGGGGCCGGATGGCTGCTCCTGGTCCCCCGCACGGCCGCGTACTTCGTGGACGACGAAGGCCACCCGTACGACATGAGCGTCCTGTACTCCTGGGACACGAGCGACCAGGCCATGATCCTGCCGGGTGGCTTCTTCGAAGATGACGACAGCGGCGGGCAGGACGGCCTTGTGTCAATGGTCAGGCTTGACTGCGGAACCGCGTTCACGGCTGGTGAGAACGAGGACTGGCGGCCCGGCGACGGGGAAGAGGCGTGCTCCGAAGTGGAGACACCGAGGCGGTTCTTCGGCGTCTGCCTCATCCTGCTCGGCTCCGCCGGACTGTGGGCCGCCCCCAGGCTGGCTCACCTGCGGTCCCGCATGCCCTGGATGCCCTGGGCCACACGGGGCAGTGAGGGCGACGAGGGACGCCGTCTCTCCGGGGGCCCCGGACGTCCGTAGGGGGAGGAAAGTCGTGGTACGGGAGTGCTGGTTCTGCGGGAATGCCACATCAGCGTCGTGGCACGACCGCGTCCTGGGGCTGCACCGGGACACCGACACCACCATGACCCCATGGATCGTCGTCCTGCGCACCACGTGGCGCCAAGAAACCGTGCATGTGCCACGCTGTGCCCGCTGCCACACCGGACATCAGATCGAGCAGGCCGCGGCGATGCTCTCCATAGCCGCGCTGATCGCCTACGCCGCCAGCGGCCAGCTGGACCGGCTCCTCGGCATTCTGCCGACTTCGGCCGGAGGGCGGACGGTCGCAGCAATCTGGGCGGCAGTGGCCTGCCTGCCGGCACTCACCTGGATCGCCGTCAGGCATGGTTGGCTGCCGTGGCGGCGTCTGGCACCCCACCGCCTGAGCTACGCCCGCCACCACCCGGAGTTCCTGCGGCTCCTGGACGAGGGCTGGAAACCCAGGCCGGGTCCTTTTCCCCACTGGGGAAACCCGCCGAACCCCCACCCTCCGCCGCCGAGCAGGTTCCGGCGACTGATCGGAGGCGTCATCGACCTGGTCGGAACAGCCTGCGTCATCGCCGTCCCCATCTCCTATTTCCAGGGCTACGAAGAACTGGCCGGAGGTTTCATCGCGGCGACGGCAGGGCTGTTCTTCCTGTCCTCGAAGATCAAACCCGAGAACTGAACGCCGCTCTGGGTCAGCCGAGGAGGCGGATTGGGGTGCCGTTCAGGTACGCCTGGATGTTTTCGATCGCCTGGTTGTAGTAGCGCTCGTAGTTCGCGTGTGAGACGTAGCCGAGGTGCGGGGTGGCCAGGAGGTGGGGGGCCGTGCGTAGGGGGTGGTCGGTGGGGAGGGGTTCTGTGTCGTAGACGTCCACCGCCGCGCCGGCGATGCGGCCCTCGTGGAGGGCTGTGAGGAGGGCCTCCTGGTCGATGATCGCTGCGCGGGAGGTGTTGATCAGGTAGGCCGTGGGCTTGAGGAGGGCCAGTTCGGCCGGGCCCAGGAGGGAGCGGGTGCGGTCGCTCAGGGCCAGGTGGACCGAGACGACGTCGCTCGTGGTGAGGAGGTCCTCCTTCGTGGGGGAGAGGTGGACCCCGAGTTCGTCCGTGCGCTCCTTGGTGAGGTTCTGGCTCCAGGCCGTGACCTCCATGCCGAAGGCCAGGCCGATGCGGGCGACGCGGCTGCCGATCTTGCCGAGGCCGAGCAGGCCCAGGCGGCGGCCGTGCAGGTCCGCGCCGACGGTGGACTGCCACGGGCCGCCGGTGCGCAGCGCGGTGTTCTCCTGGACGATGCCGCGGGCCAGGCCCAGGACCAGGGCCCAGGTGAGTTCGACCGGGGGAGTGGGGGAGCTCTCGGTGCCGCAGACGGTGACGCCGTTCGCCTGTGCGGCGGCGTAGTCGATCACTGAGTTGCGCATGCCGGACGCGATGAGGAGCTTGAGGCGGGGGAGCCGGTCGAGGAGCGAGGCGGGGAAGGGGACACGTTCGCGCAGGGTGACCACGAAATCGAAGTCGGCGAGGGCCGCGACCAGTTCGTCCTCGGTGGGGAAGTGGTCGGGGAACGGGATGACCTCCACGCGGTCGCCGAGCGGGGTCCAGTCGGCGATCGCGGTCGCGACGCCTTGGTAGTCGTCCAGTACGGCGCAGCGGTATCGCATGTCTCGTCCTCCCCGGGTGTCGGTGTCTCCCCCAAGGGTGGCGGGTCCGCCTCGCTGTGCGGACGCGGGCCCCCGTCGTTCACCTCTGACGACCGGGGCCCACTGGCGTCCCGGATCCGGCCGCGGCGGCGACACTCCCCCGAGCTGCGCGACGTACGCGCGCACCGTCGGGCCAGATCCGATGATGTGATCACATCAGGTCGCACCAACGGATCGCTAACATGTGGCCAATGGTTTTCCGTCGGCGTTGGCTGGCTGGTTGGCTCGTTGGATCGCTGGTTTTGTGGCTCGTTGGCTCGATTCGAGGTTGGCGTGAAGTCGCCGGGCGATCGCGGGAAGCGCCGTGACGGTGGTGGATTCGGTGCCGGAGCGGTGGCGGGTTCCGGTGCCGGAACCGTGGCGGGTCCTGGTGGTAGTCGTCCACGTGCGGGTGGCGGGAGGTCCGTCTTGTGCGACGGAGCCTGCCCGGCATCGGGTGTGGGCATGTAGGAAGGCTGTGGGCGGTGTGATGCGGTGCGGGCCCCGGTTCGGACTGCGGTTTGGTTTGTTGGGACCGCCTGTTCTGTACGAGCCGTGTGAGGGTGAGAGGTACGAGCACGCCGACGACTCCCGTGCCTCGTACGACGTCGGGGGCGCGGGCGCCGGACGGCCGGGGCTTGCCGTGCGGGCCGTCGGTAGCCCCAAGGCGCGTGTTCTGCTGGCCGCGTTGCTGCTCGAAGCCGGGCGGGTCGTGCCCGTCGCGTCGCTCAAGGACGCCTTGTGGGGTGGCGCACCGCCGCCCTCCGCGCACGCCTCCCTGCACAACCACGTCGCTCGACTGCGCCGGATGCTCGACGATCCGGGACGGCTGCGTGCCGTGCCGCCGGGGTATCTGCTGCGGGTCGAACAGCGCGAGCTGGACGTCCATGTCTTCGAGAGCCATGTCGCCGCGGCGCGCGCCGCGCACGCCGGGCGTGAGTGGGAGCGGACGGTGCGCGAGTGCACGCGGGCGCTCGCGTTGTGGCGGGGCGCGCCCTTGAGTGGGCTGCCGGCCGAGGTGGGCGGGTACGCGTTTGTGCAACGGCTGGTCGAGGCGCGGCTGCTGGTACTGGAGTGGCGGTACGACGCCGAGCTCGCGCTGGCAGAACCCGGGGCGGCCGGGCGTGATCGACTTGCCGGACTTGTACCGGAGTTGGCCGCACTCGCCGCCGAGTATCCGCTCCGCGAGGCGTACCACCGCCAGCTCATGCTCGCCCTGCACCGCACGGGCCGCCACGCCGAGGCCCTCGCCGTCCATCGTGATCTGCGCACCCGGCTCGTGGAGGAGTTGGGGGTCGAGCCGGGGGCGGGCGTGCGCGAGGCTCATGTGGAGGTGTTGCGGGGAGGTGTGCCGGAGGGCGACGGAGAGGGGCAGGAGGAGCTGTCGGGCGAGGCGGTGTCCACCGGGAGTGTGGTGCGGACGGCCGTGAACGCCGGGCCCGGGGTATGCGCGCAAGCGCCGGCACCCCTGCCATCCCAACTCCCCCCACCTCCCGCCCACTTCACCGGCCGCTCCGCCGTGCGCGACGCCCTCCTCGCGTCTCTCACTCAGCCCGCCGCCCTCGCCGTCGTCAGCGGTATGGCCGGCGTCGGCAAGAGCGCACTCGTGCTGCATGCCGCGCATGCTCTGGCGGAACGTTTCTCCGATGGTCAGCTTTACGTCAATCTGCACGGCGCCACCCCCGGCATGAACCCCCTCACCCCGGGCCAGGCACTCACCGCACTCCTCCGCGACCTCGGGGTCGACCCCCGCCGCGTCCCCGAACACCCCGATGCCGCCGCCGCGTTGCTGCGCTCCCTGCTCGCGCCGACGTGCACGCTCATGGTGCTGGACGACGCCGCGAGCGCCGCGCAGGTACGGCCGCTGCTGCCGGCCGGCGCCGGGTGCGCGGTGATCGTCACCAGCCGTTCGCCGCTGACCGCCCTCGACGGCGCCCGCCGCTTTCCGCTCACGCCGCTGAGCAGTGCGGAGAGCGCGGCGCTGCTGCGCGCGGTGTCCGGGCGGGACGGGCTCGACGCCGATCATCCGCTCGTCGAACTCACCGGCCGGCTCCCGCTCGCCCTGCGGGTCGTCGCGGCCCGGCTCGCCGCGCGCCGGGCGCTCACGCCGGACGTACTCGCCGGTCAACTGGCCGCCACCGAGGGGCGGCTGCATCATCTGGAGTACGACGACCTGAGCGTACGGCGTTCCCTCGCCGTCGCCCATGACGCGCTCGCTGCCTCCGACCGCGAGGCCGACCGGGATGCCGCCCTCGCGCTGCGCCGCGTCGGCGCGCTCGACCTGCCCACGTACGGCGCATCCCTGATCGCCCGCCTCACCGGCACCGACGAGCGCCGCGCCGAGGCCGCGCTGGACCGGCTGGTCGACGTGGCCCTCCTGGAGGAGACGGCGTACGCCCGCTACGCACCCCACGACCTGGTCCGCGACTTCGCCCGCGAACTGGCCGCGGGCCGGCACAGCGCCGACGACGCCGGTGAACGCGACCGCGCGTTCGAGTCGGCCCCGGTGGAGGGGGAGCCTGACGGGTTGACCGAGGCGGGTCGTGCCCGCGGTGCCGTCCCGGTGGAGGGGGAGCCTGACGGGTTGACCGGCGCGGGTCGTGCCCGCAGCGTGGCCCCGGTGGAGGGGGAGCGTGACGGGTTGACCGGCGCGGGTCGTGCCCGCACCGCCGCCCCGGTGGAAGGGCGCCGCGACGAGATCACCGACACGACCCGCGCCCGCACCGCCGCCCCGGCGACAGGGCGCCGCGACGAGATCACCGACACGACCCGCGCCCGCACCGCCGCCCCGGCGACAGGGCGCCGCGACGAGATCACCGACACGACCCGCGCCCGCACCCCCGCCCCGGCGGAAGGCCACCGCGACGACACCACCGACACCACCCGCCCCCGCACCCCCGCCCCCGCGCCCCACCCACCCCGCACGGTCCACGTCGGAACCCATGCTGCTCGCCCCCGCACCCCGGCCTACCCGCATGCCGTCGACGACCTCGTCGACACCGCCCTGCGCTGGTACGCCGCCACAGCCGAACGCACCCTCACCGCCATCGTCGAACCCGGCCTCGACCAGGACGACCGCCGGCGCCCCACCGTCGCACAGCCGCCGGAGCATGCCGCGTACGTGACCACCGTTGCCGCCTTCGACGGGAGCGAGGCGGCGTTCGCCTGGGGTGACGGCGAGTTGGGCAACGTCGTCGCGCTGGTCGAGGCGTATGCCGACGGCGCCTGCGAGCGCCGTGCCGCCTACCTGTCCACCCTCCTGCGGCTCCTCTTCCCCTACCTCCACCGCAGCGGCCGTGTCCCCGAGATGGAGCTGCTCGGGCGGGCCGCGCTCGGATTGGCGCGGCGGCTCGGGGACGCGGCGGCCGAGGCGTACGCGCTGGGCGACCTCGCCGGGATGCACTTCCTCACCGGGCGGCAGAGCGAGGCGCTCGCGCTCAACGACCAGGCGCTGGCGATCTGGCGGCGGCTCGGGGTCGTCTCCTGGATCCGGCGCTGCCTCAACAACCGCGGGCTGCTGCTCGAAGGGCTGGGACGGTACGCCGAGTCCGAGGACGCGCTGCGGCAGAGCCTCGGGTACTCGCGCCAACTGAACGATCCGTACGGCGAGGCCGTGACGTACAGCCATCTCGGCAATCTGTACGAGCACACCGACCCGCGCGCCGCCATCGAGCAGCACCGCCGCTCGCTCGCCCTCGGCGCCGGGATCCGCGCCGTCATCGTGCAGCACTCCGCGCACTGCAACATCGGCTACGCCCACCTCGCCCTCGGCGAACCGGCCGCCGCCGTCGAGCACTTCGAGGAGAGCTTGCGCGTCCTCGGCGGCCACGCCGACTGGCACGGCGAGTCCCAGACCCGGCTCGGCCTGGTCCGCGCGCTGCGGCAGCTGGGCCGCACCGAACGGGCCGAGCGCGAGTGCGCGGAGCTGCTGCGCCGTGCCGACGCCCGCTCCGACCGGTACACCGGCGGCCTCGGCCGTCACCAGTACGGTCTGCTGCTGCGTGACCAGGGGCGCGAGGACGACGCGCACCAGGCGTGGCGCACCGCCCTCGCCGATCTGGACGGGACGGACGAGCACGCGGTCGTCACCGAACTCCGGTCCCTTCTCCCCAGTGCCTCCTGATCACTTCGCTCCCCAGTGCCTCCTGAATCACTTCGCGTCCGCATAGCACTCCACCACCGCCGTCGTGAACGGGAACCTCACCGGCGTCTCCCCGAACGTCAGCCGGGCCGCCACGGCCCCCGCCTCCCGGATCGCCGCCACCACCGCCTCCGCCTCCTCCGCCGGGCAGTGCACGATCACCTCGTCGTGCTGGAAGAAGACCAGCTCGGCCGCCATGTCCGCGCAGGCGCGGCGCAGCGCGGCGAGCAGCAGCAGGGTCCAGTCGGCCGCACTGCCCTGCACGACGAAGTTGCGGGCGAAGCGGCCGCGGGCGCGGGCGTTGGTGGAGGCGTAGCCGGGGACCCATTCCTGACCGCCGACGACGGGTTCGAGGGACTCCTCCTGCGGGAGTCCCGCCTCCTCCGCCGCGTCCTCGCCCGCCCCGGCGGCCGGCGGGCAGGTCCGGCCCAGCCACGTCCGCACCAGCCGCCCCTCCTCGCCCGCGCGGGCCGCCTCGTCGACGTACGCCACCGCCTTGGGGAAGCGGCGTCTGAGCGCGGCGAGGTTCTTCAGGCCGTCGCCGGAGGTCTGGCCGTAGATCGCGCCGAGCACGGCGAGTTTGGCCTGGGCGCGGTCGCCGGAGAAGGCGCGGTCGGAGACGGACTGGTACAGGTCGCTCTCGCGGCCGGCCACCTCCATCAGGCCGGGGTCGCGGGAGATCGCGGCGAGCACACGCGGCTCCATCTGGTCGGCGTCGGCGACGACCAGCCGCCAGCCGGGGTCCGCCACCACGGCACGCCGGATCACCTTGGGGATCTGCAGGGCGCCCCCGCCGTTGGTCACCCAGCGGCCGGTGACCGTGCCGCCCGCCAGGAACTCCGGCCGGAACCGCCCGTCCCGCACCCAGTCCTGCAGCCAGGACCAGCCGTGCGCGACCCAGATGCGGTACAGCTTCTTGTACTCCACCAGCGGCTTCACCGCCGGATGGTCCAGGGACTCGATCTCCCAGCGCCGCGTGGAGCCGACCTTGATCCCGGCCTGCGCGAAGGCCTTGATCACGTCGGCCGGCAGATCGGGCCGCACCCGGCGCCCGAACGCGGCGGACACCTCGTCCGCCAGCTCGGCCAGGCGGCGCGGCTCGCCACCGCCCGCGTACCGCTCGCCGAGCAGTTCGTGCAGCACCTCGCGGTGCACCTGCGCGCTCCAGGGCACGCCCGCGCGGTTCATCTCGGCCGCCACCAGCATCCCCGCCGACTCGGCGGCCGTCAGCAGCCGCATCCGGTCGGGGTGCGCGGTGCGGTCGTGCCGCCGCTGCTGTTCGGCGTAGACCGCGAGGAGGTCGTCCAGGGGCAGGCGAACGCCCTGGGGCTCGAACAGCGGGGGCTGCGCGCCCGGTTCGGCGGCGCGCGGGGGCGGGTCGGGCGGTACGGGGCCGCCGCGCAGGCGGGCGAGCGCGGCGGCGGCCGAGCGGGGTTCGCCGTACCGCCCCTCGTGGCCGAGGAGGAGGGTCTCGGCGTCCTCGATGTCGTAGCACCGCTCCACTCGCACCCCCGTGGCGAGCAGCCGCGGATAGACCTCGGCGGTCGACCGCCACACCCACCGCGTGACGTACGGCCGACTGCGCACCGCCTCCGCCAGGTCCCCCTCCCGCCGCACCGGCCCGGCGGGCAGCCCGTCCGGACCGAGGGGGGCGACCTCCACGCCACCGTCCTCGGCCGGAGCGAGCGCCCATCGATCGGCCATGCATGCGAGTGTCGCAGCAGGGTCTGACAACGCCCTCAGCTCTGCGCTTCGCCCTGCTCGTCGAGGGTCGCCTTGATCTTGGCGAGTGCCTCGGCGAGGTACTCCTCCGTCGCGGGCTTGGTGAGGCCGAGGCCGGACAGGACGCCCTCGCCGTTCTCGAACTCCAGCAGGGCCAGGAGGATGTGTTCGGTGCCGATGTAGTTGTGGCCGAGGCGGAGGGCCTCGCGGAAGGTGAGCTCCAGGACCTTCTTGGAATCCGACCCGTAGGGGACGAGCTCGGGCGCCTCCTCGGCGGCCGGCGGCAGCACCGCCTCGGCCGCCTCGCGGACCGCATCAAGGGTGACTCCCCGAGCCGTGATCGCCTTGGCGGCCAGGCCTTCGGGTTCCGCGAGCAGCCCCAGGATCAGGTGCTCGGGCAGCCCCTCGGCGTGACGCGCGTGCTTCGCCGCGCTGTGCGATGCCATGACCACCGCGCGCGCCCGGGGCGTGTAGCGGCTGAAGCCCTGGCTGGGATCGAGGTCCATGGACTCCTTCGGCACGAAGCGCTTCTGCGCGGCCTGCCGGGTGACGCCCATGCTCTTGCCGATGTCCGTCCAGGACGCGCCGGAACGCCGGGCCTGGTCCACGAAGTGGCCGATCAGATGGTCGGCCACGTCGCCCAGGTGCTCCCCGGCGAGTACGGCGTCCTGGAGCTGGTCGAGGGGCTCGTCGTGGACCTTCTTGATGGCCGCGATGAGGTCGTCGAGACGGATGGATGACGTGATGTCGGGGTTCGTCGCCATGTGTCAACCGTAGGTTGACAGTCGCGCAGCGTCAACCCCGAGTTGACACCTGGCTCCGGCTGCCGGCATGGGCTCCCGGAACGCATGACACGATCCCCACGTGGACACCAGCACCGTCGACCGCGCCTTCCGCGCCGCCCTCTACGCCCCCACCGACGACCGCGCCGCCCTCGACACCGGCGCGTCCCTGCTCGCGGCCGACCCGGCGGCGGACGCGGAACTCACCCGGCGGGGGCTGGAGTTCGTCGCCGGGGCCTGGCGGCGCGGCTGGCAGCCCGCCGACGTCGTACGGATCGTCCGCCGCGAACTGGACGACGTACACGAACGCCTCGTATCGGCGCTGATCCTCGAACAGGCACCGCACGACCGCCCGCACGACCGCCCGCGCGGCCCGCGCTGGGCGGCGCAGCTGGCCCAGCTCGCCGAGGAGCCCTCCGGCACGGCGCCCCGCACCGACCGCTTCACGCACGCCACCGCCGTCCTGGAGCTGTACCGCGTGCTGCTCCGCCTGCCCACCCTCGAAACCCTCGACGAGACGCAGCCGCCGCCGCAGTCGCAGTCGCAGTCGTCATCACGGACCAAGTCGCACGCACACGCGAAACAAACGAAGTCCGAGTCCCGCATGCTGACCCGTATCCGCGCGCTGCTCGCGAAGGCAGAGGCGACCGGGTTCCCGGACGAGGCGGAGGCGCTCAGCGCCAAGGCGCAGGAGTTGATGGCGCGGCACAGCATCGACGAGGCGCTGCTCGCGGGCCCGGCGCAGGGCGGTGGCGGGCCGACGGCCTGGCGGATCGGCGTCGACCAGCCGTACGAGCAGGCCAAGGCGGTGCTGCTGGACGCGGTCGCCGCCGCCAACCACTGCCGCGCCGTGTGGAACGAACCCCTCGGCTTCTCCACCGTCGTCGGCTTCGAACCCGACCTGGAGGTGGTCGAACTCCTCTACACCTCGCTCCTCGTCCAGGCCACGACCGCGATGACGAAGGCGGAGGCCGCTCAGCGCGCGGGCGGGCGCAAGCGTACGAAGACCTTCCGGCAGTCCTTCCTCGCCGCGTACGCCCACCGCATCGGCACGCGTCTCGCCACCGCTGCCGAACAGGCGGCCACTGAGGCCCTGGCGGCGGGCGACCTGCTCCCGGTGCTGGCCTCCCGCGAAGTCGCGGTCACCGAGCGCATGGAGAGCATGTTCCCGGAGACGACCACGACACGGCTGCGCGGAGTGACCGACGCGGCGGGCTGGACGGAGGGGTCACGCGCGGCGGACCGGGCGGAGGTGAGGTCGCGGCCGCGGCTTGACTGACTGGCCGCGGCACCGGCAGCTGCCTGCCCGTCCCCGGCTCGGCTGGCCCCGTCCCCGGCTCGGCTGACTGGCTCCGCCCGGCGTCGGCTGGCTGGGTCCGCCCGGCGTCGGCTGCCTGGTCCCGCCCGGGCTTGGCTGGCTGGCTTCGCGCTTGTCTTGGCTGGCTGGTCCCGTTCCGGCTTTGGCCGGCTGCGCGCTCGCCTGCCTGCTCCGTCCCGCCTCGGCTGGCCCCGTCCTCGGCTCGGCTGGCTGATCCGCCCTCGTTTTGGCTGGCTGCGCGCTCGCGTCCACTGCCTGCTCCGGTCCCCGGCTCGGCTGGCCTTGTCCCCGCCTTGGCTGGCTCCGTCACCGACTCGGCTGGCTGGCTCCGCCCGGCGTCGGCTGGCTGGCTCCGCCCCGGCTTCGACTGTCTGGTCCCGCCCGGGCTTGGCTGGCTGGCTTCGCGCTTGTCTTGGCTGGCTGGTCCCGTTCCGGCTTTGGCCGGCTGCGCGCTCGCCTGCCTGCCCCGTCCCGCCTCGGCTGGCTGGTCCGCCCTCGCTTTGGCTGGCTGCGCGCTCGCCTCCACTGCCTGCTCCGGTTCCCCGCCTGGGCTGGTTCCGTCCTCGGCTCGGCTAGCTGGTCTGCCCTCGTTATGGTTGGCTGGCTGCGCGCTCGCCTCCACTACCTGCTCCGGTTCCCCGCCTCCACTGCCCGCTCCCGTCCCCGCCTCGGCTGGCTGCCTCCGCACGGCCTTGGCTGGCTGGCTGCGCGCTCGCCTCCGCTGGCTGGTCCGCCCGGCCTTGATTGGCTGGGTCCGACCCGCCTCGGCTGACCGGCCCTGCCCCCGCCTAGGACGACTGGTCCCGCCCGCCTCGCCTGCCCCTCAGTCGCCCGCCTGCTGAAACGCCCCCACCGACGCGTCCGGGGCGCCGCCCGCGGCGAGTGCGACAGGACCGTACGACCACTCGAAGCTCTGCGTCGCCGACCCGCCCGGCAGGCCGATCTTCACCGTCGTGGCGTCGAGGCCGCCGTCGCCGCCCGCCTCACCCCGTACGTACGTGATCGTGAACGTCGCCGCCGTGTCCTTGGCCAGCGTCAGCTTCTGCGCCGTCGCCGCCTTGTCCGTCGGTACGGTCGCGGAGGTGCCGTCGGCGTGCAGGTCGACGGCGGGGAAGCCGTCCAGGGTGCACTCGGCGCCCTGATTGGTGACCGTCACCGGGATGTTGCCGGTGTCCCCGGCGACGGGCGCGGCGTTGGCGGGGCCGACCTCCACGCCGACCTCGTCGAGCGCGCACGCGGAAGTGTCCTGGCCACCGCTGTCGCCTTCACCGCCCCCACAGGCGGTCAGCAGCAGAGCGGCGGCGAGGGCGGCGGAGCCGACGGTGAGGGAAGTGGCGCGCATGAGTGGATCCCCTGGGTTCGTGACGATGCCCCTGGATCATCACGTACGCCCGCACGACACGGTCATCCGACCCTCCCCCAACCGCCTCACGTCACGAGCCGAGCCCCGCCGTCGGCAACCCCGACGGCATCTGCCCGCCCTCGGCCTTGGTGTACGTCTCCTCGCCGAGACCGCCGTCCCACGTCACCTTCAGAGTCGTGGAGCTGACGGAGTCGACCGTGCCGGTGCCGCGCTTGTCCTTGCCCTGCGTGCAGGTGAGCCGGATCGTCTGCCGGTCCGACGCCTCGCCCACGCGCCCACTGCACACGGTCCCGCCGGTGGCGAACAGCCCGGCTTGCTCGCCGGTGACCACCAGCGCCACCGCCTGACCCTCGCTGGTGGCCAGCCAGCTGCCCTCCAGCTCCCCGGCAGCCGCGGACGGCGAGCCGCCACCCCCACCGGTACCGACCGACGACGTACCAGGGCTGGGGCTGGGGCTGGAGCTCGCCGAAGCCCCGCCCGACTCGGACTCCGACCCGGAGTCCGAGCCTCCGCCCCCGCTGCAGCCAGTCAGCACGACCGCCCCCACCACACCCGCGGCCACGGCCACGATCCGCCACCGCCCGCGCACCACACCGCGGGCATAGGCCGCCGAAGTCGTCGCCGAAGTCGTCGCGGATGTCACTGCATGCCCCCAGGGATGAGCCGGTTGCTGGTAGCCGGTGGGCCGTACGAGCCGCGTCGCCGCACAGCCGCATTTGCGGTACAGCCACACAGCCCTACGACCGCAGCAAGCTACCAGCCCGTAACCGCACCTACCAGGACGACTTCCGCACCCCCGGCAGATACCCCGCATGCGCCTGCTCCCGCAGACCCACCCGGGACAGCCCGAACGCCCGGAAGTACCCGCGCGGCCGCCCGTCCACCTGGTCCCGGTTGCGTACGCGCGTGGCGCTCGCGTCACGTGGCTGCTTGCGCAGCTCCCGCTGTGCGGCGAGCCGTTCCGCGTCCGTCGACGACGGCCGTCGGACGATCTCCTTCAGTTCGGCCCGCCGGGCGGCGTACCGCGCGACGATCTCCTGCCGCTTCTCGTTCTTCGCGATCTTGCTCTTCTTGGCCATCAGACCTTCACCCCCCGGGCGCGGATGCGGGCCACCGCCGCCTCGACGCCGATCACATCGACCGTCTTGATCCCCTTGGTGCTCAGCCGCAGCCGTACGTACCGGCCCTCGCTGGGCAGCCAGTAGCGCTTGGTCTGGATGTTGGGGTCGAAGCGGCGCGAGGTGCGCCGGTGGGAGTGGGAGATGCGGTTGCCGAAGCCTGGCTGGGCGCCGGTCAGCATGCAGTGGGCGGACATGGGTGACGTACCTCTCCATGGTCTCTGTCGTAAATGGAATTCATTTTCAGTAACATAGCAGCATGGCACGCAACGAACTCCGCCCGGTCATCAAGCTCCGGTCCACCGCCGGCACGGGCTACACGTACGTCACCCGCAAGAACCGCCGCAACGACCCGGACCGTATGACCCTGCGCAAGTACGACCCGGTCGTCGGCCGCCACGTCGACTTCCGAGAGGAGCGCTGAGCCACCGCCATGCGCAAGGGAATCCACCCGGACTACGGTCCCGTCGTCTTCCGTGACCGTGCCGCCAACTACGCCTTCCTCACCCGCTCCACCATGACCAGCGACAAGACGATCGAGTGGGAGGACGGCAACACCTACCCGGTCATCGACGTCGAGATCTCCAACGTGAGCCACCCCTTCTACACCGGCACCGCCCGCGTCCTGGACACCGCCGGACGCGTCGAGCGCTTCGAACGCCGGTACGGGAAGCAGGGCTAGCCCATGCCCGAGCTCTCCGTCGTGATCGTCGGCGGCCTGCACGCCGACGCCCGCAAGGCCGCCGTCGAGCAGCTGCTCGCGGACGTGCCCGGCAGTGTCGTACTCCACCACGACCTGGCGACCGCGGCGGCCGGCACGGTCGTACGGACCGTCCGCGACGCCGACGGCCTCCGGGACGCCGGTGAGGCGCCCCTCGTCAACGACTGCGCGTGCTGCGCCCTGCGCGAGGACCTCGTCCCGGAGCTGGAGCGGCTCGCGGACGCCGGTGACACGCCGCTCGCGGTCGTCGAGCTGTGGGACTCCGTCGAGCCGAAGGCCATGGCCGAGGTGGTCACGTCCGGCGGGCTCACGGTCACCGGCGTGATCACCGCCGTCGACCCGGCGCTGCTGCTGCCGTACCTCGGCAACGGCGACGACCTCGCCGAGGGCGGCCTGGCCGCGGCCGCCACCGACCAGCGGACCGTCGCCGACACCTTCGCGCGGCAGCTGGAGTACGCCCCCGTCCTCGCCGTCCTGGACTCCCCGGAGGCCGACGACGAGGACCGCGAGCTGCTGGCCCAGCTGCACCCGACGGCCCGTCAGGTCCCGATCGGCCACGGTGACCTGACGGGCGCCCAGCGCACAAAAGGCATGAGCGGCGCGCACTCACCCCTCGCGCACGCCGCCCTCGCCGGTTTCGACGTGGAGGCCGCGGCCGCCGCCCAGCACCCCGCCTGCGCCCTGCTCCCGACCGAGGCCGACGCGCACGGAGTCTCCACCCTCGTCTGGCACCGGTGCCGCCCCTTCCACCCGGAGCGGCTCTACCAGGCGCTGGAGGACCTGACGTGCGCCGCCGCGCGCAGCCGGGGCCGGTTCTGGCTCGCCGACAAGCCCGACACGCTGCTGCACTGGGACGCCGCCGGCGGCGCGCTGTGCGTGGAGAGCGCGGGTCCGTGGCTCGCCTCGCTGCCCGACGCGGCATGGGACATGGTGCCGCCGGTGCGCCGTGCCGCCGCCGCGCTGGACTGGCACCCGGAGCACGGCGACTGCTGCCAGCACCTGGTCTTCACGTCCCCCGGCCTGGACCGCGAGGGGCTCACCCACCTGCTGGAGTCCTGCCTGCTCACCGACGCCGAGTACGCCGCCGGGCGCGACGCCTGGAAGCAGTTGCCGCCCGCCTTCGACACTCTTCTGGAGGTCTGACCCGCCATGCCCCGCAAGGCCGACCGCAAGCCTGCCAAGAACCGCCCCAACCCGCTGGATCAGGCCGGGATCTCGTACATCGACTACAAGGACACCGACCTGCTGCGGAAGTTCATCTCCGACCGGGGCAAGATCCGCAGCCGCCGGGTCACCCGCGTCTCGGCCCAGCAGCAGCGGCTGCTGGCGCGTGCGATCAAGAACGCCCGGGAGATGGCCTTGCTGCCGTACTCCAGCCGCTGACGTCCGTCCGCCGCCGGGGCCCGCGGCGGCGGATGGATCATTGGTGGGAGATCCCCTACGGTTGACGCGTAGGGGATCTCCCATTTGTCGTTGTTTCGCACTGAACCGTGGAACAGGAAGGGCGCGGCACGCGTCTGTTCCTAGTGAACGGGGGCCGGTGGTCGCATGTCATGCGATCCCTGGGGCAGACGCGGGAACGGCTTCGGTAAAGCGGTCGTCAAAGCTGTAACCGCAGGAACACCCCCCGTGCACGTGCATCTGCCCGCGCATCTGCACATGAACAGGGTTATGATCCGCCTCAGTTGACCACTGCACCTATGGCCATACCAGCCAGTGCACCACCGGGGAGCGACCTGTGGACCACGACGTGTACGACGGTGATGCGTACGACGGTCACGTGCACCACGGCGCCGGCGCGTCCGGCGTGTACAACGGCATGGCCGCCACGAAGCTGCGCGGGGTGGCCTGGCAGAAGAGCCGGCACAGCAACTCGCAGGGATCCTGTGTGGAGTTCGCGCGACTGCCGGGCGGGAGAGTGGCGGTGCGCAACTCGAACTTCCCGGACGGGCCGGCGCTCGTCTACACGCGCGCGGAGATCGAGGCGATGCTCCTCGGCGTGAAGGACGGCGAGTTCGACCACCTGATCGCGGGCTGACACAGCGCTGAGCGGGGTGCGGGAGCGGGGTACCGGGAAGCGGCCGGTGATCGGCCGCTGACCCGCCGTAACGCGCGTAGAACCTCGGCACAGGAAGGTGCCGAGGTGCCTCACGCTTCCGGCTGCAGCCGGAACATCGCCCAGACGACCTTGCCGCTCAGCGTGCCGGCCAGCGGATGCCAGCCCCAGCTGTCGCAGAAGGAGTCGACGAGGAACAGTCCGCGACCGGACTCCGCCGAGAAGTCGTCGGCCTCGCGCGCGACCGGACTGTCGTTGCTGGGGTCGCGCACCGCGCACACCATCCGCTCGGTCCAGCGCATCAGGTGCAGTCGCACCTGCGGCGGCTCGTGCTCACCGGCCCGGTCCGCCGGGCGCGGGGCGACGGCGGGCAGGGCATGCCGCAGAGCGTTGGTGACCAGCTCGGAGACGACCAGGCAGACGTCGTCGAAGCGATGGCCCACGTCCCACTGATCGAGCGTTCTGCGGGTGAAGTGCCGTGCCTCGCGCACCGCTTCGTAGCGGGCGGGCAGGGCGCAGGAGGCGGCGTTGGACACGGCCGTGGGATCCAACGGCGGAAGGCCCTGCCGTAAAGGCTCGAGCATGGTCGATCCATTCGTCCCCATGCGAGGCACTCCCCCGGGAATTCGCGGTCGTGGCGATGCAGCGGTGGCGCGGGACCATGGTTTCGGATGCGCACAGCAGATGCAAGGGCAGATGCACGTGCACGCGACCGAATTGGACCTTCCCGTACCGCTTGTTGGCCATTTTTTCCGCCATCTTCACGCCGTCCGCTTGCCTTCTCCTTGCGTTCGGCTCCCCGAACGCATCCGGAATCTTTGGCTTCTTTCCGTCTGTGTAATCGGACGAGTACAGCTCGGAGTGTTTTAGTGGCAGACTGCGGGCCCTGAAGACGGTTGGGGAGGCTGGAACGTGAGCGCGGGAGAGCCCGGATCGGTGGTGCGGCGCATGCTGCTCGGCTCGCAACTCAGGCGACTGCGAGAGGCGCGCGGCATCACGCGCGAGGCGGCGGGGTATCACATCCGCGCCTCCGAGTCGAAGATCAGCCGGATGGAGCTGGGCCGGGTGAGCTTCAAGACGAGGGACGTCGAAGACCTGCTGACGCTGTACGGAATCGTGGACGAGACAGAGCGGACGTCACTGGTCTCCCTCGCCCGGGAGGCCAATGTCGCGGGCTGGTGGCACAGTTACTCGGACGTCCTGCCGAGCTGGTTCCCCACCTATGTGGGCCTGGAGGGCGCGGCGTCCCTGATCCGCGCGTACGAGGTGCAGTTCGTGCACGGGCTGCTGCAGACCGAGGCGTACGCGCGTGCCGTCGTCCGGCGCGGCATGAAGGGCGCGAGCGAGGCCGACGTGGAGAAGCGCGTCGCGCTGCGCCTGGAGCGGCAGAAGCACCTCGTCGCCGAGAACGCCCCCGACTTCCACATCGTCCTCGACGAGGCCGCCCTGCGCCGCCCGTACGGCGACCGCGAGGTGATGCGCGGCCAGCTCCAGCACCTGATCGACTTCTCCGAGCGGCCCAACGTACGGCTGCAGATCATGCCGTTCAGCTTCGGCGGCCACTCCGGCGAGTCCGGCGCCTTCACCATCCTCGGCTTCCCGGAGTCCGACCTGTCGGACGTGGTGTACCTGGAGCAGCTCACCAGCGCGCTGTACCTGGACAAGGTGGAGGACGTCGCCCAGTACGAGAAGGCGCTGAAGGAGCTCCAGCGGGACAGCCCCGGGCCGGCCGAGAGCCGGGACCTGCTCAGGGGGCTGCTCCAGCTGTCCTGAAAGATTCCCGGCTCTCCTGAGAGTGCCCGGCTCTCCTGAGAGGTTCCCGGAGAGTTACTCCAACTCTGTTGCATCACAAGTACGATGACGCGTGATCAGGCACTGCTTCACCGGCAGGGATTGAGGGATCACATGTCGTCCTACTTCACCGACCTGGCTCAGCAGTACATCGACGGCGAATGGCGTCCGGGCACCGGTTCCTGGGACATCATCGACTTCAACCCGTACGACGGTGAGAAGCTGGCCGCGATCACCATAGCCACGGTCGACGAGATAGATCGGGCCTACCGTGCCGCCGCCCGCGCCCAGCGGCAGTGGGCCGAGGCCGGGCCGCACGCCCGCCGCGCCGTGCTGGAGAAGGTGCTGCGGCTGGTCGAGGAGCGCGAGCAGGAGCTCACCGAGGCGATCATCGCCGAGCTGGGCGGTACGCGCGTGAAGGCCGGTTTCGAGCTGCACCTCGCCAAGGAGTTCCTGCGCGAGGCCGCGAGCCTCGCGATGCGCACCGAGCACCGCCTGATCCCCTCCCCGGACCCCGGCAAGGAGAACCGCCTCTATCGCGTCCCGGTCGGCGTCGTCGGGGTCATCAGCCCCTTCAACTTCCCGTTCCTGCTGTCCCTGAAGTCGGTCGCCCCGGCCCTCGCCCTGGGCAACGCCGTCGTCCTCAAGCCCCACCAGGACACCCCGGTCGTCGGCGGCACGGTCATCGCCAAGCTGTTCGAGGACGCGGGACTGCCCGCCGGTCTGCTCAACGTCGTCGTCACCGACATCGCGGAGATCAACGACGCCTTCCTGGAGCACCCGGTCCCCAAGGTCATCTCCTTCACCGGCTCCGACAAGGTGGGCCGGCACGTCGCCACGGTCTGCGCCCAGCACTTCAAGCGCGCGATCCTCGAACTCGGCGGCAACAGCGCGCTGGTGGTCCTCGACGACGCCGATCTCGACTACGCCGTCGACGCGGCCGTCTTCAGCCGGTACGTCCATCAGGGCCAGGTCTGCATGGCCGCCAACCGCGTCCTGGTGGATCGCTCGGTCGCCGACGCGTTCACGGAGAGGTTCGTCGCCAAGGTGAGCGGCCTGAAGGCCGGTGACCCGAGCGACCCGGAGACGGTCATCGGCCCGCTGATCAACTCCTCGCAGTCGGAGGCGATCACGTCGGTCGTCGAGCAGGCGGTCGCCGAGGGCGCCACCGCGCTGGTACGCGGCTCCACGCGCGGCAACCTGGTCGAGCCGTCGGTCCTCACGGACGTACCGACCGACTCGGCACTGCTCCGCCAGGAGATCTTCGGCCCGGTCGCCCTCCTCGTCCCCTTCGACGGCGAGGAGGAGGCCGTACGCCTCGTCAACGACAGCCCGTTCGGCCTGAGCGGCGCCGTGCACACCGCCGACGTCGAACGCGGCGTCCGCTTCGCCCAGCGCATCGACACCGGCATGTTTCACGTCAACGACGGCACCGTGCACGACGAGCCGCTCGTCCCGTTCGGCGGCGAGAAGCACTCCGGCCTGGGCCGCCTGAACGGCGAGACGACGCTGGAGGCGTTCACGACGTTGAAGTGGATCTCCGTGCAGCACGGTCGGAGCGCGTTTCCGTTCTGAGGTCCGCCGCCGGGGCGAACCGGCAGACATGGCGGCCTAACCTGGACCGCATGTCAGCGATCCGTCTCCTCGTGCTCGGTGCCGTGCGCCAGCACGGGCGGGCCCACGGGTACCAGGTGCGCAACGACCTGGAGTACTGGGGCGCGCACGAGTGGTCCAACGCCAAGCCCGGCTCGATCTACCACGCGCTGAAGCAGATGGCCAAGCAGGGCCTGCTGCACGCGCACGAGATCGCGCCGTCCACCGCGGGCGGCCCGCCGCGCACCGAGTACGAGATCACACCGGCGGGCGACCAGGAGTACTTCGCCCTCCTGCGCGACGCGCTGACCTCGTACGACCAGAAGGTCGACGTCAAGTCGGCGGCCATCGGCTTCATGGTCGACCTGCCGAGGGCCGAGGCGGTCGCGCTGCTCAAGGAGCGCATCCGGCGCATCCAGGAGTGGCGCGACGCCGTCACCGGCCACTACGTCCCCGAGGGGGGCCCCGAGCAACTGGGCCACATCGGCGAGATCATGAACCTCTGGCTCCACACCGCCGACGCCGAGGCCGAGTGGGCCAGAGGACTGATCGGCCGCATCGAGGGCGGCGCCTACACCTTCGCCGGCGAGGGCGAGCCGTTCGTCGGCGTGCTCGCCGAGGGCGAGCAGAACCCGTACGCCACGGGGGAGCGGCATCCGGAGGACGCCCGCTGATCAAGCACGTCACGGTGGCCCGCCGGCGCTGCCGCCGATTCCGGCTTGCACCTGACGTCGCGTGAGGGCTCAGCGTGGACGGCGTACCGAGAAGGGAGCGGAAGTGAGCTACTCCGTGGGACAGGTCGCCGGGTACGCCGGGGTCACGGTGCGGACCCTGCACCACTACGACGACATCGGCCTGCTCGTCCCGAGCGAGCGCAGCCACGCGGGCCACCGGCGCTACAGCGATGCCGACCTCGACCGGCTGCAGCAGATCCTGTTCTACCGAGAGCTCGGCTTCCCGCTCGAAGAGGTCGCCGCCCTGCTCGACGATCCGGACGCGGACCCCGGCGCACACCTGCGCCGCCAGCACCAACTGCTGACCGCCCGGATCGAGAAGCTGCAGAAGATGGCGGCGGCCGTGGAGCACGCCATGGAGGCACGCAAGATGGGCATCAACCTCACGCCCGAGGAGAAGTTCGAGGTGTTCGGGGACTTCGACCCGGACCAGTACGAGGACGAGGTGCAGCAGCGCTGGGGCGACACCGACGCCTACCGGCAGTCGCGGCAGCGTTCGGCCTCCTACACCAAGGAGGACTGGCTGCGGATCCAGCGCGAGGCCGAGGAGATCAACGGCCGCTTCGTCGCGCTCATGGAGGCCGGAGAACCGGCGGACTCCGAAGCGGCCATGGACGCCGCCGAGGGACACCGCCGGTGGATCTCCGGCAATCACTACGACTGCGGGCACGAGATGCACACCTGCCTCGGCGAGATGTACGTGTCCGACCCGCGGTTCACGGAGACGTACGACACGATCCGCCCCGGCCTCGCGGTCTATCTGCGCGACGCCATCAAGGCCAACGCGGCCCGGCACTCCTCCTGACCCTTCTGGCCCGGGACCCCGCTCCCGGGCCGGAACCACCGGGAACCCGAGGCGGACACCTTGCGTTGATAGCTTTGTCCAGCCGTATTGGATGCCGTACTTCCCGACCCCTCAGGAGCCCGGAACCGTGACGACGCTTGCCCTCGGACCGAGCTGGCTGGATCCGAACTATCTGCTGGACACCTTCGGTATCTGGGGCCTGCTCCTCATCGTCTTCGCCGAATCGGGCCTGCTCATCGGCTTCTTCCTGCCGGGCGACTCGCTCCTGTTCACGGCCGGCCTGCTGATCGCTTCGAAACAGCTGGACTTCCCGCTGTGGGCGGCCGTCGTGCTGATCTGCATCGCCGCCATCCTCGGCGACCAGGCGGGCTACATGTTCGGCAAGAAGGTCGGCCCGGCGCTCTTCACCCGCCCCGACTCCCGCTTCTTCAAGCAGGAGAACGTCACCAAGGCCCACGAGTTCTTCGAGAAGTACGGCCCGAAGTCCCTGGTCCTGGCCCGCTTCGTGCCCATCGTGCGCACGTTCACGCCGATCATCGCGGGCGTCAGCGGCATGCGGTACCGCTCGTTCCTGATCTTCAACGTCGTCGGCGGCATCCTGTGGGGCGCGGGCGTGACGCTGCTCGGCGCCTGGCTGGGCAACATCGGCTTCGTCAAGGCGAACATCGAGGCGATCCTGATCCTGATCGTCTTCGTCTCGGTGCTCCCGATCATCATCGAGCTGTGGCGAGCCCGCTCGAAGAACAAGAAGAACCCCCCTCAGCAGCCCCAGCCCCAGCACCAGCCTCCGGCCCAGCAGCAGCCCCTGATGGACGACGCCACGACCCAACTCCGCCGCATCGAGCCGGACCACCAGCACGACCAGGGGTACGGCGGCCAGCAGGGTTACGGTCAGCAGGGGTATGGCTATGGCCAGCAGGGGTACGGCGACCAGGGCTACCCGCAGCAGTACCCGCAGCAGGAGCCGTACGCCCAGCAGTACCCGCAGCAGCAGTACGGCGGCCAGCAGGGCCAGCAGCAGTACCCGTACGACCCTTACCGGCAGAACTGAAACGCCCTCAGGGGCGCGGGCTGTATCGATGTGCGGCTCCGCCGCGTGGGCGCCCGGCGTCAGAACCCTCGCGTCCGCTTCGCAGCCCGCCGCCCCCCGGCGGAGCCCCCCGGCAGCCGCAGGAACAACCGAGAGATCTCCGACCCCAGATTGACCCCGATCGCAATGGCCATCGCCAACGCCGCGGCCTTGGTCAGCGACCCCAACCCCGGATCCACCTCGTTCTGCGCGATCGACAACAGCCCGAAGTACGTCGCGGATCCCGGCAGCAACGGCCCGATCGCGGCCGTCGTGTACGGCAGCGCGGACGCGTACCGGTACCGCGACAGCAGTTGCCCGAACAGCCCCACCAACCCCGCGGCCACCGCCGTGGAGGCCACCGGTGAGATGTCCCCGGCGTAGTGCATCGCCCCGTACACGGTCCACGCGACACCCCCGTTGAGCGTCACCGCGAGCACGGTGGACCGTTCCTGCTGCAACAGCACCGCGAAGGTCAGCGACAGCAGCATCGCCGCGGCGATCTGCACCCAGGGCCGCTCGGCGATGTACAACGCCGTGTCGGGGTTGAGCTGGGCACCGAGCTGAACGCCGAAGTACAGCACGACCAGCACGCCCACGACGATGCCCACGAAGAGGTACATGACCTCCAGCAGACGCGCCGCCGCGGTGATGTAGAAGCCGGTCAGGCCGTCCTGCACGCCCGCCACCAGCGCCCGCCCGGGCAGCAGCGCGAACAGTCCACCGGTGATGACGGCGGACGCCTTCACGTCGACGTGCAGCAGCGTGAGCGCGACCCCCATCGCGGCCGGCGGCATCGCGGCCACGGTGAACTGGTAGAACTCCGGCAGCCCGCGCCCGGCGCAGAGCCAGGCCAGCCGGTCGCCGAGCATCGCGCCCAGCGCGGCCGCGACGAACACGATCAGGCCACCGCCGACGAGCACGGAGGCCGCACCGGCGAGCAGCCCGGACGCGGAAGTGAGCACCCAGGTCGGGTACGGGTGCCGGTTGCGGCGGATCTCCGCGAGGCGCCGGTAGGCCTCCTCCAGGGAGATGTGGGTCTCGGGGTCGCTGAGGTCGTCGACGAGCCGGAAGACGGCCGCCAGGCGCGTGTAGTCGGTGCCCCGGCGGCGTACCGTCCGGGACGCCGTCACGGGGTCGTCGACGAGGGACGGCTGGTACGAGATCGACAGCAGCGTGAAGGTGACGTTCGGCTCACAGCGGTCCAGGCCGTAGGAGCGGCAGACCGCGAACATCGCCGCCTCGACGTCCTCGGCGCCCTCACCGCCGGCCAGCAGCAGCTCACCGATGCGCAGGGTCAGGTCGAGGACGCGCGGGACGGCGGGGCCGCCCTCCTCCTCGGCCTTCTGCACCGGCTCCGGCGCGGGCCGCTCGGCCACCGGCAGCCGCAGCATGGTGCGCATCCGGTCCTGCCAGGGCACGTCCTTGGTGAGCCGGACCGCGGGGATCCCGCTCGCGGGCGTGAACGCGACCGGCGCGCTGCGCGAGTTGTAGGTCTTCGGCGGGCTGAACGCCGACCCCTCGGGCTCGGCGGCGGACGGCGCCGGGACGTCGAGTCCGTCCGGCACGGCGAACTCGGACGTCGTCTCCGGCTCGGCGCCCGTCTTCGCGACGTCCAGCCCCTTGGGGACCGCGAACTCGGACGTGACCTCGGAGTCGAACGTGGTCCTGGCCTCGTCCGACTGCGGCTTGCGGTCCTCCGCCTCCGTCACCTAAGCAGTGCTCCCTGTCCCTATACATCCCTGTACGACATACATCCCTGTACGACACACTCGATGGCCCAGTATGCGCACAGACACGCGGACGGGCCGCACGCGTGCGCGTGCGGCCCGTCTACCCGGGATGCGGGCGCTCAGTGACCGCCCTGCTCCTTGAAGCGCTTGTAGGACCGCTCGATCTCGGCCTCGGCCTCCGTCCGGCCCACCCAGTTGGCGCCCTCGACGGACTTGCCGGGCTCCAGGTCCTTGTAGACCTCGAAGAAGTGCTGGATCTCCAGGCGGTCGAACTCGGACACGTGGTGAATGTCGCGCAGGTGCTCCACGCGCGGGTCGTGCGCCGGAACGCACAGCAGCTTGTCGTCGCCGCCGGCCTCGTCGGTCATCCGGAACATGCCGATCGCACGGCACTGGATGAGGCAGCCGGGGAACGTCGGCTCGTCCAGGATGACCAGCGCGTCCAGCGGGTCGCCGTCCTCGCCGAGGGTGTTCTCGACGAAGCCGTAGTCGGCCGGGTAGCTGGTCGACGTGAACAGGCGGCGGTCCAGGCGGATACGACCGGTCTCGTGGTCCACCTCGTACTTGTTCCGCGAACCCTTCGGAATCTCGATCGTGACGTCGAACTCCACCGGTGGCTCCTCCATGATCAGCACACAGTTCTGGTGGTTAAGTGTCCCTCACGCAGCTGTGTGATCGCGAAAGGGGCTGGTGGTCGTGCCCGAGCTGAGGCCTTGGCAGGCCGCGAGACCGCGTGTGGCGCGGATCGCGAACGCCGTTCGTCCCCGTCTCGCCCGGGCCCGCGCGGCCACCGCGCCCCGGGTCGCCCGGTGGGCGTCGGCCGCGAAACCGCAGGTCGGGAAGGTGATGGGGGCGAACCCGTGGCCGTACACCGCGGTCGCCGCCACCGCGGGCCTCGTGCTGGCCGCCGGTGTGGTGACCGCCGCGGGGCCCTGGGACTCCTCCGGCCAGCGTACGGCGGAGCGGGACCGGGCCGCCGCCCAGGAGGACCCGGGTGGCGCAGATCACGGCGGTGACTCCGGCATGGCCGGCGCCCCGAAGCCCGCACCCAGCGCCGCCTCGGTCCTGACCGGCCTCGGCGGCGCCGCGAACGCCGTCAAGTCGGCGCCGAACGGCCGGGACCTGGCCGGTGTCCTGGAGCCGCTGCTGGCCGATCCGGCGCTCGGCAGCCGCCGTACCGCCGTGGTCGTCGACCTGACCACCGGCAAGCGGCTCTACGGCAGCGGCGCCGACGAGGCGCTCACCCCCGCCTCCACCACGAAGATCGCCACCGCCGTCGCCGTCCTGTCCGCCCTGGGCCCCGACCACCGCCTCACCACCCGCACCGTCTACGAGCCCGACACGAAGGAACTCATCCTCGTCGGCGGCGGCGACCCCACCCTCACGGCCCGCAAGGACAGCGCGGGCCAGGCGAGCCTGCGCACCCTGGCCGCCGACACGGCGGCCGCCCTGAAGGAGCGCAAGCTGCGCGAGGTGACGCTGTCGTACGACACCACCCTGTACGCCGGGCCCGAACTTCACCCCATCGGTATCAACGACAACATCGCCGCCGTCAGCGCCCTGATGGTGGACGAGGCCCGCACCGACGCCTCGACCAGCGGGCCCGTGCCCCGCGTGCCCGACCCGGCGGCGGACGCCGCCCGGCAGTTCGCGGAGCTGCTGAACGAGCACGGCATCAGCACGACGTCCCCCGGCCCGTCCAAGGCGACCCGGCGCGCCCAGCCCCTCGCCGAGGTCCAGTCACCGCCCCTGTCGGCCCTGGTCGAGCGGATGATGACCAACAGCGACAACGACATCGCCGAGGCCCTCGCCCGCCACACCGCCCTCGCGACCGGCGAACGCGCCGACTTCGACGGGGCCGGACGCGCCATCCACGCCCAGCTGCAGAAGCTCGGCCTGCCGCTGCAGGGCGCCCGTTTCAAGGACGGCAGCGGACTCGACCGCGAAGGCCGCCTCACCGCCAACCTGCTGTCGCGCCTGCTCCTGAAGGCCGCCGACCCCTCCCGGCCCGAGCTGCGCCCCACCCTCACCGGCCTGCCGGTGGCCGGCTTCACGGGCACCCTGACCGGCCGGTACGCCGACGGCGCGGCCGGCATCGTACGCGCCAAGACCGGCACCCTCACGGGCGTGAACACCCTGGCCGGGACGGCCGTCACCCGGGACGGTCATGTTCTGGGATTCGCCTTCCTGGCGTCGGAGACGACCGACGCGACGGCCGCCCAGACGGCCCTGGACCGCGCGGCGACGGCGCTGACGACCGCCCGCTGAACCGGGTGCGGGGCCCCTGGAGGCAGCCACCACCGCCGCCGGCGGGCCGGGGCTGGCGGCGCCCCCGGCCCCCGCCGATCGTCACGCCCTGCCCGAAGTGGGACCGCTCACGTACGGTTGACGCATGACGAGCATCGGTGCTTCTTCCGGGATGGTCGACTGGAACCTCGCGGTGGCGACCGCGACCCGGCTCGTGCGGCCGGGCCCAGAAGTGAGCCGCGACGAGGCCCGGGCCGTCGTCGCGGAACTTCGCCGGCACGCCAAGGCCTCGGAGGGACACGTCCGGGGCTTCACCCGGATGGGCACCGAGGAGACCCACGACACCCCCGTCCTCGTGGTCGACCGCCCCGGCTGGGTCCGGGCCAACGTCGCCGGCTTCCGGGAACTGCTCAAGCCGCTGCTCGGCAAGATGCAGGAGCGGCGCGGCAACACCCCCGGCGGCGCGGTCCTCGGCGCCGTCGGCGGCAAGGTCACCGGCGTGGAACTGGGGATGTTGCTGTCCTTCCTGGCCTCCCGCGTCCTCGGCCAGTACGAGACCTTCGCACCCGCCGCCCGCGATCTCCCGGCCGGCGAGAACGGCGGCGGCAGGCTGCTGCTCGTCGCCCCCAACATCGTGCACGTCGAGCGCGAACTCGACGTCGAACCGCACGACTTCCGCCTGTGGGTGTGCCTGCACGAGGAGACGCACCGCACGCAGTTCTCCGCCGTGCCGTGGCTGCGTGATCACCTGGAGGGCGAAATCCAGTCGTTCTTGGCGGAGACCGACGTCGACCCCATGACCGTCCTCGAGCGCATCCGCGAGGCCGCCCAGACGCTCGCCGGGGGCCGTCCCGAGGGCGAGGAGGACGACGGCGGCCGGTCCCTGGTGGAGCTGGTGCAGACCCCGGCACAGCGGGAGATCCTCGGCCGGCTCACCGCCGTGATGTCACTGCTGGAGGGCCACGCCGACTTCGTGATGGACGGCGTCGGCCCGGACGTCGTACGGACCGTGGGGGAGATCCGCGAGAAGTTCCAGCAGCGCCGCGCCAAGGGCGCCTCCCGCCTGGACCTGGCCCTGCGCAAGCTGCTCGGTCTGGATGCCAAACTCAGGCAGTACCGGGACGGCGAGCGCTTCGTACGGGCCGTCGTCGACGAGGCCGGCATGGACGGCTTCAACCGCGTGTGGACCTCCCCGAACACCCTCCCCACCAAGGCGGAGATCGCCAAACCGGCGGACTGGATCGCACGGGTGCATCGCAGGAGTGAGACATGAGCGTCGGGTGAGCAGTGGTGAACCGGATCCGGCCGACGGCAGACGGACGTCCCTCCAATCACCCGTCCGAGGGACCGTGAGCCATGGGTAGGCGTGCAATGCTCGGGGAACGGCCCGGTTCTGTCACCATCTACACACTCTGAGTGACCGAACTCGGGCTCACCCCCGAAAAAACTTCATGAAGGGAACCGGACAATGGGTCCCCATCCTGCGGTCGCGGCGATACGCCTGGCGGTCCGCCGCGTCCTCCACGACATCCTCACCGAGCACACCTCCGCCCCCCACACCGCCGACCCCGACGAGCGTCCCCCCTCCCCGCTCGTGCTCGTGGCCTGCTCCGGCGGCGCCGACTCCATGGCGCTGGCCTCCGCGGTCGCATTCGAGGCCCCCAAACTCGGCATCCGCGCGGGCGGCATCACCGTCGACCACGGCCTGCAGCCCGGCTCCGACCTGCGCGCCGAGGAGGTCGTGCTGCGGCTGCGAGAACTCGGCCTGGACCCGGTCGAGTCCACCACCGTGCGCGTCGGCCGCGACGGAGGTCCCGAAGCCGCCGCCCGGGACGCCCGCTACGCCGCCCTCGACGCCGCCGCCGTACGCCACCGAGCCGCCGCCGTCCTGCTCGGTCACACCCGCGACGACCAGGCCGAAACCGTCCTGCTGGGCCTCGCCCGCGGCTCCGGCATCCGCTCCCTGTCCGGCATGGCCGCGGTCTCGGGGGCCGGCGGCCGTTACCGGCGCCCGTTCCTCCAGCTCGACCGGCAGACCGCCCGCAAGGCCTGCATGGTCCAGTCCCTGCCGGTGTGGGACGACCCGCACAACGCGGACCCGGCCTACACCAGGTCGCGGCTGCGGCACGAGGGACTGCCCGCCCTGGAGAAGGCGCTCGGCAAGGGCGTCGTCGAGGCGCTCGCCCGCACGGCCCAGCTCTCCCGGGACGACGCCGACGCCCTCGACACCTGGGCCAGCCAGGCCGAGGCCTCCGTCCGCGACGCCGCCGGCGGCCTGGAGTGCGCCAAGCTGTACGCCCTGCCGCCCGCGGTACGCCGCCGGATCCTGCGCCGGGCCGCCATCGAGGCCGGTGCGCCGGCCGGTTCGCTGTTCGCCCGTCACATCGAGGAAGTCGACCGCCTGATCACCGGCTGGCGCGGTCAGGGAGCCATCAATCTCCCCGGCAAAGTCGTCGTCCAGCGCCAGGGTGGCAGACTGGTGATTCGGCAAGGCTGAATCCGGACCCTCCCACCGGACGGTGCGCACGGCCCCACAAGGGCCGCTCACGCGGTCGGGGACGTTTCGGAGACGGCCGGTGGGACGACCGAAAGTGATGCGGGTGGACGCGAAAGACATGGGTGCCGACCTCAAGCAGGTACTCATCACCAAGGAAGAGATCGACGCGAAGCTGGCCGAGCTGGCCGCGAAGATCGACGCGGAGTACGCGGGCAAGGACCTGCTGATCGTCGGCGTCCTCAAGGGCGCGGTGATGGTCATGGCCGACCTCGCCCGGGCGCTGTCCACCCCGCTCACCATGGACTGGATGGCGGTGTCGTCCTACGGCGCGGGCACCCAGTCCTCCGGTGTCGTGCGGATCCTCAAGGACCTCGACACCGACATCAAGGGCAAGCACGTCCTCATCGTCGAGGACATCATCGACTCCGGCCTGACCCTGTCCTGGCTGATCTCCAACCTCGGCTCCCGCGAGCCCGCCTCCCTGAAGGTGTGCACGCTGCTGCGCAAGCCGGAGGCCGCGAAGGTCGCCATCGACGTGGAGTGGGTCGGCTTCGACATCCCCAACGAGTTCGTCGTGGGCTACGGCCTCGACTACGCCGAGAAGTACCGCAACCTCCCGTTCGTCGGTACGCTCGCCCCCCACGTCTACGGCGGCTGAGCCGGACGGCTGGGGCCTTGTAGAGAGATCGGGAACCCCGGCGGGCCTCGCGCCGTTGGAGCATGCAGACGGGTTCGCCAGCCGTCCCGTGCGGCTTCGCGCAACAATGCTGGGGTACCGTCAGAAGAACTGTCTTTATCAAACTCACTATGGCAGGAGGGACGGGGCGGCACCGCTCCGTATGGATGGACGTGAAGCGATACTTCCGTGGGCCGGTCATGTGGATCGTGCTGGCCGTCCTTGCCGTGGTCGTGTTGATGCAGGTCGTCGGCTCGTCCGGGGGCTACAAGACGGTGGACACCGGCCAGGTCGTCCAGGCGATCAATGACAACAGGGTCGAAGCGGCCAAGCTGACCACCGGCGACGAGCAGACCATCAAGGTCACGCTCAAGGACGGCGTAAAGATCGAGGACAGCTCCAAGATCCAGGCGAGCTACATCGGCGACCAGGGCGCCAACCTCGCCTCCACGCTGCAGGACAAGTACCAGAACAAGCAGATCCCGGACGGTTACACGGTCACGCCGACCAAGCAGAACGCGTTCGTCAGCATCCTGCTGTCTCTGCTGCCCTTCGTCCTCATCGTGGTTGTCTTCCTGTTCCTGATGAATCAGATGCAGGGCGGCGGCTCCCGAGTGATGAACTTCGGCAAGTCGAAGGCCAAGCTCATCACCAAGGACACCCCCAAGACGACCTTCGTGGACGTCGCGGGTGCCGACGAGGCCGTCGAGGAACTCCAGGAGATCAAGGAGTTCCTGCAGGAGCCGGCCAAGTTCCAGGCCGTCGGCGCCAAGATTCCCAAGGGCGTACTGCTGTACGGCCCGCCCGGTACCGGCAAGACACTGCTCGCGCGCGCCGTCGCCGGCGAGGCGGGCGTGCCCTTCTACTCGATCTCCGGTTCCGACTTCGTCGAGATGTTCGTCGGTGTCGGTGCCTCCCGAGTCCGTGACCTGTTCGAGCAGGCCAAGGCGAACGCCCCGGCGATCGTCTTCGTCGACGAGATCGACGCGGTCGGCCGCCACCGCGGCGCCGGCCTCGGCGGCGGTCACGACGAGCGCGAGCAGACCCTGAACCAGCTGCTCGTCGAGATGGACGGCTTCGACGTCAAGGGCGGTGTGATTCTCATCGCGGCGACGAACCGGCCCGACATCCTCGACCCGGCGCTGCTGCGCCCCGGCCGCTTCGACCGGCAGATCGCCGTCGACCGCCCGGACATGCAGGGCCGTCTGGAGATCCTCAAGGTCCACCAGAAGGGCAAGCCGGTCGCTCCCGACGTCGACCTGTCGGCGGTCGCCCGCCGCACGCCCGGCATGACCGGCGCCGACCTGGCGAACGTGCTGAACGAGGCCGCCCTGCTGACGGCCCGCAGCGACAAGAAGCTGGTCGACAACAAGATGCTCGACGAGGCCATCGACCGCGTCGTGGCGGGCCCGCAGAAGCGGACCCGGATCATGTCGGACAAGGAGAAGAAGATCACCGCGTACCACGAGGGCGGTCACGCCCTGGTCGCGGCGGCCTCACCGAACTCCGACCCGGTCCACAAGATCACGATCCTGTCCCGCGGCCGCGCCCTCGGCTACACGATGGTGCTGCCGGACGAGGACAAGTACTCGACCACGCGCAACGAGATGCTCGACCAGCTGGCCTACATGCTGGGCGGCCGCGCGGCCGAGGAGCTGGTCTTCCACGACCCGACCACCGGTGCCGCCAACGACATCGAGAAGGCCACCAACCTGGCCCGCGCGATGGTCACGCAGTACGGCATGACGGAGCGCCTGGGCGCGATCAAGTTCGGCGGCGACAACAGCGAGCCGTTCCTCGGACGTGAGATGGCTCACCAGCGCGACTACTCCGAGGAGGTCGCGGCGCTCGTCGACGAAGAGGTCAAGAAGCTCATCGAGACCGCGCACAACGAGGCGTGGGAGATCCTGGTCGAGAACCGCGACGTCCTCGACAACCTGGTCCTGGCGCTCCTGGAGAAGGAGACCCTGGGCAAGGAGGAGATCGCCGAGATCTTCGCCCCGATCGTCAAGCGGCCGCCGCGTCCCGCGTGGACCGGCTCCTCCCGCCGCACGCCGTCCACCCGTCCGCCGGTGCTCTCCCCGAAGGAGCTCGCACTGACGAACGGCGCCAACGGCGCGACGGCGGCGATCACCGCGAAGAGCTCGGCGACGGAGCCCGCCCCGGCAGCTGAACCGGCCGCCCCGGAGGACCGTCCCGAAGCCTGAGCCCCGGGCCGCCCCTGCGGCCCACCAGGCCCGGAATGGATGCCGCGCCCCCCTGGTTCTAGCCTGGGGGCGCGGCATCGACGTATGCGCACAGATGGGACGCGTCTCAGCACGCGTCAGGCACAGGAACGAGGCACCACACATGACCGACCCCGTGACGCTGGACGGCGAGGGCACGATCGGCGAGTTCGACGAGAAGCGCGCCGAGAACGCCGTCCGCGAACTGCTGATCGCGGTCGGCGAGGACCCCGACCGGGAGGGTCTCAGGGAGACGCCGGCGCGGGTGGCGCGGGCGTATCGGGAGCTCTTGGCGGGGCATATGCAGGAGCCCGAGGACGTGCTGACGACTACGTTCGACCTCGGGCACGATGAGATGATCCTGGTCAAGGACATCGAAATCGTGAGTCTGTGTGAACATCACATGTTGCCATTTCATGGCGTAGCCCACATCGGGTACATTCCGGCCGAAAGCGGCAAGATTACGGGCCTGTCGAAGCTTGCGCGGCTGGTTGAGGTGTTTGCACGCCGCCTGCAGGTGCAGGAACGACTCACTACGCAGATCGCCGACTCCCTCATGAAGATCCTCGAGGCTCGGGGCGTGATCGTCGTCATTGAGGCCGAGCACATGTGCATGTCGGTGCGTGGGATCCGTAAGCCTGGTGCCAAGACCACGACGTCGGCAGTGCGTGGACAGCTTCGGGATGCTACGACACGGGCCGAGGCAATGAGCTTGATACTGGCTCGCTGACCCGATTGTCAGTGGTGCCCGATAGCGTCCTTGATCAGCGGAGTTGATCGCTGATCAAGAGGGATCGAGTTGGGGTACGGGCTGCCCAGCAAGCAGACGGTGAACGTCGTTGGTGGACGTCTTCAGGCGCGAAGCGTTCAAGTGGGCGGCCGCCTGTGGACGCTGGACGGAGAGCGCACTGTTCAGACCACCGTTGTGGAGGTGGTGACCGCCAAGGTCCGTGACGTGGTGGACGTGGTGACAGATCAGGTGACGTTCACCGTGGCCGCGGACCAGATGCTGGGCACACCCGATGGATGGGTTCACGCGAGGGACGCCGAGGGCACCGTCCTCGCGTGGACACACGCTCGGAAGCTGTGCCGCGAACGGCTGACCATCAAACCGGGCTACGAGTTCGGTTACATGATCGGGGCCAACTGCTCGGACGGAACGGTTGGCAAGAACTACGTGTCACTGGTGGTCAACGATGAGGCATTCGCTTCCCGCTACGCGGCCTGTGTCACAGCGGCAACCAGGTTGCCTGCCCGTCTGGAATCAGTGACGCGGCCTTCTGGATACCTGCGGCGGGACGTGCCTGGCTTTCGAGTTCGGGTGGTCTCGTCGTACCTGGCCGACCTGATGAGGCAATACGTGGGCGGTGACGCGCACCACATGCGGCAACGGTTTCCGCGCGTTGTTCTCCGGGATGAGGAGACGTTCGAAGGATTCCTGGACGGTTACGTGGACGGCGACGGATTCCGTCCAAAGACGTGGCGTGGTCGCTTGCTGGTCAGCGCCAATGTGGCGTTTCTTTCCGAGCTGGCACTGGTGGTCGGCGCGAGATTCACGCCTCGTACAGGCGGGCGGGCCTCACACCTGGTCGTAGCGGACAGCTGGTCCTCACGGGGCGCCCTCCCATCCGAGCAGCACTCGTTGCAACTGAGGGAGATGACCTGGACGCAGGTGCACGAGGTGCGGCGGCGTACCACCGAGAACAAGCCGTTCACCCTTTACAGCTATCGCCTCGACCCTTACCCCAGCTTCCTGATCAATGGGCATCTGGCCCGCCAGGCCTGGTGAGCCTTGGCACCTCACGCCGCCGGAGCCGTCCCCGCGCCGTTGTGTTCGTCGTCCTCCGGGAGTTTGCAGACGTGCTCCAGGAAGATGGCGGCGGCTATGACGGCGATGCCTGCCACGACCGAGCAGCCGGCGTAGATGGCCTGGTCGCGGCGGGCCGGGATGTCCAGGGACTCCAGTAGGAAGACGCCCGTGCCGCCGTACATGCCGGCGACGAGGGCGGCGACCAAGGCGCTGGCCTGGCCGAAGACGACCGCGCGGGCCGCCATGAGGGGGTCGACGCCCTTGGCCTCGGGGCGGCGTTCGCGCTGGGCCCTGAGGCGGGCGCGGATCGAGAGTGCCGTGGCGAGCAGCACCGCGGCGATCAGTGCCAGCACGATGGGGGCGGCCAGGGGGACGCTCGGGAGCGTACCGATCGAGTTCCAGAGGCGGGCGCCCGCCCAGGACAGGATCCCGGCGACGACGAAGACGCCGGCCAGCACCCTGATACGCAGCTCTCTCACGGTGTCCCTTCGGTTCCCCGGATGCCCCGGACTGTGGCCGTCTCGACCTTAACGACTACTCGGGCAGCCGAAGTTCCAGGTCCGCGCGGGGAGCGACACCCTCGCGGGTGACCGCGCCGAGCAGGTCGGCGACGGCACCGCGGCCGGGCAGCTGGGCGTCGGGGTCCACGTCGTGCCACGGGGCGAGCACGAAGGCGCGTTCGTGGGCGCGTGGGTGGGGGAGGGTGAGCGTCGGGTCGTCGGAGACGACGTCGGAGTACGAGACGATGTCGACGTCGAGGGTGCGCGGGCCCCAGTGCTCGTCGCGGACCCGGTGGAAGGCCTCCTCGACCGCGTGCGCCCGCTCCAGGAGCGAGGACGGGGGCAGGGTGGTCTTCAGGACCACGACCGCGTTGAAGTACGACGGCTGGGTGCCGGGCTCGACGCCCCACGGCTCCGTCTCGTAGACGGGAGAGACCGCCTTGATGCGTACGCCGGGGGTGTCCTCCAGGGCGTCGATGGCGCCCTGCAGGGTCTCCAGGCGGTTGCCGAGGTTGGAGCCGATGGAGATCACGGCGCGTTTGGGGTTGTGCAGGGTGGTGTCGGCGGCGTCGACCTTCTCGACGACGGAGGCGGGTACCGGCTGTACGGTCGGGTCGCTGTGACCCTTGGTGAAGAACGCGGTCATACTCGGCTCCGGGTGATGGTGACGGTCACGTCGTCGAAGGGGACCGTGATCGGTGCGTCCGGTTTGTGGACGGTGACCTCGACCTCCTGAACCCCTTCGTGCTTCAGACAGGCATGGGCGATGCGCTCGGCGAGCGTCTCGATGAGGTTGACGGGCTCGCCCTCGACGACGGCCACGACCTCCTCCGCCACGATGCCGTAGTGCACGGTCTTCGTCAGGTCGTCGTCGGCCGCGGCCGGGCGGGTGTCCAGGCCGAGGACGAGGTCCACGATGAAGGTCTGGCCCTCCTCGCGCTCCCTGGGGAACACCCCGTGGTGCCCGCGGGCCTTCAGGCCGCGCAGCGCGACACGATCCACGCGAATCACTCCTGCAATCGTCGGGTGCGACCGGTCCGTACCGTGTGCGGGCGACACACCGGCCTCGAACGAATCTACCTGCGGCTACCGACAATCCCGGGCCACGGGGGCGCGGGGTCCGGCGGGGGCCGGGAGGTTTCATCGCGTGTTTCCCCTGGGGAATCCGGCGGCTCACGGGTTGGTAGCCGCCTATACCCGCGGGTTCGTGATTCCAACCACTTCTTGGTCCCTTCGGGCCCCGTGCGGTCCCTTCTTCCGGCCCCTTGTGGTGCGCCTACCCACTCAGGCGGTTGGCTCCTCGTCCTCGTCCTCGGCGCTCTCGGTCAGCACCGGGGACGCGTGGTGCGACCAGAGCTTCCAGCCGTCGGGTGTGCGCCGGAACACATTCGTGGCGACCACCAGCTGGCCGACGAGCGGACCGGGCCCTTCGCCGTCCTCGGGGACGGGGCCGCCGCTGAGGATGTTCTCCGTGCAGCTCACCAGGGCGGTGTCGCCGGTGACCGAGACGTGGACGTCGGTGAGGAAGAACTGGATGTAGTCGGTGTTCGCCATGATCAGGGCGTACGACCGGAGCACCTCGCCGCGGCCGGTGAGTACCGGCCAGCCGGGGTGCACGCAGGAGACCACGCCGGTGTCCGCCGGGTCGTGGTACGTCTCGTCGACGCCCAGGTCGGACGGGGTGAGCCAGAGCGTGGACAGCTCCTCGAAGTCGCCGCGCTCCAGTGCCTCGTAGAAGGCGGTGTTGGCGAGTTCGACCTGCTCGACGTCGGTGTGGGGGGCGCTCACCGGGCTCCTTCCACGGCGCGGGCGACCCGTACCGCGTCCGCCGTCGCACGCACCTCGTGCACGCGCACCGCCCATGCGCCGGCGTGCGCCGCCAGCGCGGAGACGGCGGCCGTGGCCGCGTCGCGCTCCCGCGCCGGGGGCGGGGAGCCGGCCGGGCCCGCCAGCACGCGGCCGAGGAAGCGCTTGCGGGAGGCGGCGACGAGCAGGGGGTGCCCGAGGGCGCGCAGGCGGTCGAGGTGGGCGAGGAGGGTCAGGTCGTGCTCGGTGTCCTTGGAGAAGCCGAGGCCGGGGTCGATCACGATCCGGTCGGGGGCGACGCCGCCCTCCAGAACGGCCTCCACGCGCGCGTGCAGTTCGTCCACGACCTCGGTGACGACGTCGTCGTACACGCCCCGGACGTTGCCGCCCTCCAGGAAGCCCCGCCAGTGCATGACGACGAAGGGGGCGCCGGTCCGCGCGACGACCGGGATCATCGCGGGGTCGGCGAGGCCGCCGCTGACGTCGTTGACGAGGGCGGCACCGGCGGCGAGGGCCTGTTCGGCGACGGAGGCGCGCATGGTGTCGACGGAGACGACGACGCCCTCGGAGGCGAGGCCGCGGACGACCGGGATGACGCGGCGCAGTTCCTCGGCCTCGTCGACCCGGGTGGCGCCGGGGCGGGTGGACTCGCCGCCGACGTCCACGAGGTCGGCGCCCTCGGTGACGAGGTCGAGGCCGTGCTTGACGGCGGCGGTGGTGTCGAACCAGCGGCCGCCGTCGGAGAAGGAGTCGGGGGTGACGTTCACGACTCCCATGACCGCGCAGCGGTCCCATTCCGGAAGGCCCGCGATCCGCCCGCGTCCGCTGTGGTTGCTCATACGTTCAGCGTAGGCCCAGGGTGGGGCCGGGCTCTTCACGTGGGCGGCCAGGCCGGGCGGGGCCGACGGGGGTGGTGCGGTCCGGCGCGGCAGCGTCGGCAGGGTGGTGCGGCCCGAGCGGCGGACCCCAGGGCTGGAGGGGCGGGGCTGCCGCTCGGGCCCGTCCTGTCGGGGTCAGGCCGCGCGTACGTCCCGTTCCGCGACGGCGTGCGCGCAGGGGCGCGCGGCGGCCTTCTGGCGCCGCAGGGGGCGTGGCAGGGCGCGGCCGAGGTTGAGGAAGCCCTCCGCCTGCAGGGCGGCCAGGCCGATGCGCGGCAGGTCGCCGGAGGCCCGGTAGACGACGAAGCGGGGCTCCCAGCGCGGCTGGAACTTGGCGTTGAACCGGTACAGGGACTCGATCTGGAACCAGCGGGAGAGAAACACCAGCAGGCCGCGCCAGGCGCGCAGCACCGGGCCCGCGCCGATCTTCTCGCCGCGCGCCAGCGCCGAGCGGAACATCGCGAAGTTGAGTGACACGCGCGCGATGCCGAACTTCGGCGCCGCCTGCAGCGCGGCCACGATCAGCAGTTCGTTCATGCCGGGGTCCGCCGAGCGGTCGCGGCGCATCAGGTCCAGCGAGACCCCGTCCGTCCCCCAGGGCACGAAGTGCAGGATCGCCTTCAGATCGCCGTACGGACCCGGCTCGGCGTCCGCCTTGTGGGCGGTGGCCACCAGGCAGTCACCGTCGGCGGGGTCGCCGATGCGGCCCAGCGCCATGGAGAAGCCCCGTTCGCTGTCGGTGCCGCGCCAGTCGTCGGCGGCGCGGCGGATCCGGTCCAGCTCGGCCTCGCCGACGTCACGGACGCGTCGTACCCGGGTTTCGTAACCGGCACGCTCGATGCGCTTGACCATCTGACGCACGTTGCGCATGGCGCGGCCGGTGAGGGAGAAATCCGCGACGTCCACCACCGCCTCGTCGCCCAGTTCGAGGGCGTCGAGGCCGGTCTCACGGGTCCACACCTCGCCGCCCGTCTCGGAGCAGCCCATGACGGCGGGCGTCCACGAATGCGCGCGTGCCTCGTCCATGAACCGTTCGATGGCGCCCGGCCAGGCCTCCACGTCACCTATGGGATCCCCGCTGGCGAGCATCACCCCGGAGACCACGCGGTACGTCACCGCCGCCTTGCCACTGGGGGAGAAGACGACGGCCTTGTCGCGGCGCAGCGCGAAGTGGCCGAGGGAGTCCCGGCCGCCGTGCCGCTCCAGCAGGGCGCGCAGCCGGATCTCGTCGTCCTCGGTGAGCCGCGCGGCCGGGTGTTCGGGGCGCAGGGCGAGGTAGATCGTGGTGACGGCGGTGAGCAGGCCGAGCGCGCCCAGGGAGGCGCCGACCGTCCATGAGGTGGTGCCCTGGTAGGCGACCGGGCCCTCGAAGCCGAACAGGCCGTACAGGACATGGGTGATGCGGTCGGCCAGGGACGGGTCGCCGATCAGGCTGTGCGGGTGCGCGCTGACGACGACCAGGCCCAGGGCGAGCGAACCGGCGCCCATGAGCACGAAGTTGGCCAGCGCACGCCACCGGCTGCGCGGGTCGGGCAGGGACGCGAACTGGTCGCGGTGGCGCACCAGCGCCGCGAGCAGCGCCAGCGAGATGATCACGCCGATCAGGGAGTGCCGGTAGGTGAACTGCGCGATCGCCCCGGCCGGCAGCAGCGCCACGGCGGCCCGCCAGGCCCGGCGTTTGCCGCGCTTGAGGCCGTGGGCGAGCAGCAGCAACAGCACGCCGACGCTGAGCGAGAGCGCGGCCGCGAACGGTCCGAGCGCGCCGGGCAGCACCTCGGCCAGCGCGTGCATACGGCTGTGCCGGAAGCGTGGGAAGACGCCCGCGGCGATGTCCACGATGCCGACGAGGGCACAGGCCCTGCCGACCAGGACGGGAACGGACTCGGGACGCGGACCGCGCAGCCGGCGGCGCTGCCGCGTCATTTCCTCATCTCCCCTGACAGACATCGCATCCCGTAGTTCTGCGCGTGAGTTGGCGTCCGGTGCCGATTCGGGCATCCGGCGACATTGCGCCCTCTAGGACGACGGGACGCAGGGCGAGGTTCACTGCGTTTCGCAAAGCCGTTTCAAAGGACGCGTGGTTGCTGTGATGCGAGGCCATGCGGTTGCTGTGATGCGAGGCCATGCGGTGGCCGTGTTTTTACCGGCTGGGGCACCACGATTCGCCTACGCGCGGTAAGTTTCTGGCCATGCCACGTGGACGTCATCGCCATTCACCGCCTCTGCACAGGCTGCTGCCCCCGTCGGCGATCGCAGGCGTCTCGCTCGTCTGCGCCCTCGGCCCATGGGTCTTCACGGAGCCGATGGTGCTCCGGGGACTGGCGGCGGCCGCCGCGGTGACGGCTGTCGCCGGCGCGGTCGTCATGCGCCGCTGGGACATCCAGGCCGGCAAGCAGGTGGCCGACCTCACGCGCGCGCGTGCGAGCGACGAGTGGCGGCACGAGGAGCGCGTCGCGGAACTGGAGAGCGACCTGGATGAGTCGCGCGAACTGCGCGGCAAGCTCGAACAGCGCCTGCGGGCCAAGCGCGCCGAACTGGCCGGCCTGCGCAACGAGCACGCGGCACTGCTGCGCCGGTACGCCACCGCCGAGACCGAGCGCGCGAGCGCCCTGGAAGGCCGCCGCCTGCTGGAGATAGAGGCCGCCGTTCCCGTGCCCGCGCTGCCTCCCGTACCGGACCGGGAGGACTCCGCCGACGTCGACGAGGCCGCGGTCGACGAGTCGGCGGTCGAGGAGTCCGGCGTCGAGGAGAAACCGCGGACGCCGAGGCTGTTCTCCCCGGAGGGGTCCCGGCTGTTCCTGCGGGCGCAGGCCGCGCTGGTCCGCTTCGCGGATCTGAAGGCCGGGGCCGGGAAGGACACGGCTGCCGGGGCGGAGGTGTCCGCCAAGGAGCCGGTGCCGGACGACGCCGACCGCGGTGCCGGGGCGGAGGCCGCGCTGGAGGACGAGGCGCGGGGGAAGACCGAGGCGGCCGACGGGCACCAGCGCGCGGCCGCCACCACTCCGGCGTACGTCCAGCAGCCCTCCGGGCACTACACTGTGCCGACCGCGGTGGCGGTCGTACCGGCGTCCACGCCGGTACGGCGTCCCAGTGTCGAGGGTGGCTTCGACTTCTTCGGTACGAAGGCGAAGGGCGCGGCGTCCGCCGCCCTGGAGGCCGTGCAGAACGAGGACCTCGCCGACGTGGTCGGCCAGGAGGCGCTCGATCTGCACAAGGCCCAGGCGGAGGCGGAGTTCAAGCCTCCGAGCGAGGAGTCGCGCGGCGTCGGGCAGGTGATCGACCTGACGGCGCACGACGAGACCGAGCAGATCGACGTGCAGGGGCTGCGGAGCGCGGCTTCCTGAGAGCCCGCACGAAGGACTCACTCCCCGTCCCGGCGCATGAAGGCCCGTTTCAAACGCTGCTTTCCGGACGACTTCACGCCATCCACCGGTCCGGCCGCGCGTCCCTGCGTCCCGTCCGGGACCGTTCCGCCTGGGCGTGCAGCAGCCGCGTGGCCTCCTCGGCGTCCCTCAGACGGGCTGTCACGGTCTTGTTGGCGCCGGTGTCCACGTGGACGTGCGCGAGCCGCCAGCGCCGCATCCAGGGGCCCTGCTCCTGCCGGACGCTCTGCACCTTGGCATGCGGGACGAGCGCGAGGCTGCGCCGGAGCAGTCCGTGCCGAGCCACGAACACCGTGTCCGTGACGGTGAGGCCGTATCCCCGCCACCACAGCGGCATGCACCGGCCCGCGCGTCGCGGCGGGCGGGACAGGGACGCGGCGGGCGGTACGGTCACGCCGGGCAGTACGCGCGCGATGAGGGGCTCCGCGACCTCGCGCGGAGCCACCGGCAGCAGCACGGAGTTGGACGAGCCGGCCACGTCCAGCTCCACCCGCACCCAGCCGCGCCGCCGCCACAGCAGCGGCTCCACGAGCCGCACGGTCTGCACCCGCCCCGGCGGCACCGTCTCGTGGGCACGGTCGAGGAGCCCGCGGTCGATCCGGATGCCGTCCGGCGACTCGGCCACCGTCCAGTCGTACTCGGCGACGAACCGCCCCACGCTGCTCGCGCCTGCCGCACCGAGCAGCGGCACGGCGGTCGCGACCACCGTCCACAGGTTGTGGGTGAAGAACCACAGCACGGGCGGTACGACGAGCGCGGCGGCCAGCGTGGCCCAGGTCGCGCCGGTCAGCAGCAGGGAGACGGCGAGCACGCCGGCCGGCACGTGCAGCAGCCGCTGCTCCGGCGCCTCGCCGACCTCGTGCGCGGTCTCGGGGGCGAAACCGGCCGCCCGCGCGAGGAGTTCGGCCCGCAGCGCGCGTGCGTCGGCCTCGCCCAGGTAGGCGAGCTCGTCCTTCTTGTCGGTCCCTATGACGTCGAGTTTGAGTTTCGCGACACCTGCCACGCGCGCGAGGAGCGGTCTCGTGACGTCGACGGCCTGGATGCGCTCCAGGCGGATGTGCGCGGTGCGCCGGAACAGCAGGCCGGTACGGATGCGCAGTTCCGTCCCGGTCACCGAGAAGTGCGTGAACCACCAGCTGAGAAAGCCGTACAGCGCGGCGGCCGGGATGACCACCGCGAGGGCTATGAGGATCGTGGTCGTCGTCAGCCGGGTCAGCTGGCGATGCGCCCCGTCCGGGTCGTGCAGCGCCCACCCGATGAGTACGGCGACCGGCGCCCACGCCCGCCTGAACGGCGTGACCGGGTGCAGCCGCCGCTCGGTCACGGTCACCTCGCGGCGGACCTCGTCGTCGGTGCCCGGCGCCGTCACAGCCCCGCCGATCGTGCCTCGCCCAGCTCGGTGAGCCGGTCGCGCAGTCGTTCGGCCTCGGCCGGGTCGAGGCCGGGGATGGTCGCGTCGGTCGCGGCGGCGGCCGTGTGCAGCTGGACGCTGGCCAGCCCGAAGTGCCGCTCGACGGGACCGGAGGTCACCTCGACCAGCTGCATGCGGCCGTACGGCACCACCGTCACGGTGTGCCACAGCACACCCCGGCTGAGCAGCAGGTCGTCGGCGCGCTCGGCGTACCGCCAGGAGCGCCAGTTGCGGCCGATCAGCACCCAGCCCCACAGCATCAGGGCCAGCGGCAGCAGCGCGAACACGGCCCATGCCGGACCGGCCAGCAGTCCCGGCACCAGACCCGTGGCCACGGTCAGCGACCCCAGCCACACCACCAGCAACAGCCGTCGCATGCGCAGCAGGCCGGGCGGCAGCCCGGTCCACGCCGGTTCCGCCTCCACCGTCACCACGCCCTCCGGGCCCATCGTCCTGCCACCCTCCGGGCTCCCCGTCTCCATATGGTCAGCCTACGTAGGACAGACTGTGTTCATGACTCCTACGACGGAGACCACGGTCGGAATCGGCGGCGCCGCGGAGAGTACCGACATGGTGCTCAACATCGGCCCTCAGCACCCGTCCACACACGGCGTGCTGCGCCTGCGGCTGCTCCTCGACGGTGAGCGCGTCACGCGTGCGGAGCCGGTGATCGGCTATATGCACCGCGGCGCGGAGAAGCTGTTCGAGGCGCGCGACTACCGCCAGATCATCATGCTCGCCAACCGTCACGACTGGCTGTCGGCCTTCTCCAACGAGCTGGGTGTCGTCCTCGGCGTGGAGCGCATGCTCGGCATGGAGGTGCCCGAGCGGGCGGTGTGGACGCGCACGCTGCTCGCGGAGCTGAACCGGATGCTGAACCACCTGATGTTCCTGGGCTCGTACCCGCTGGAGCTGGGCGGCATCACGCCGGTCTTCTACGCGTTCCGGGAGCGCGAGGTGCTCCAGAACGTCATGGAGGAGGTCTCCGGCGGGCGGATGCACTACATGTTCAACCGCGTCGGCGGTCTCAAGGAGGACCTGCCGGCCGGGTGGACCGCACGCGCGCGTGCCGCGGTCGCGGGGGTGCGCTCGCGCATGGACCGGTTCGACGACCTGGTGCTCGGCAACGAGATCTTCCGGGGGCGCACGCGGGGCGTGGGGTATCTCGCGCCGGAGACCGTGCACGCGTACGGCGTGAGCGGGCCGATCGCGCGCGCCTCGGGCGTCGACTTCGACCTGCGCCGCGACGAGCCGTATCTGGCCTACGGGGAGCTGCAGGACACCCTCAAGGTGGTCACCCGCACCGAGGGCGACTGTCTCGCCCGGTTCGAGTGCCTGCTGGACCAGACGCACAACGCGCTCGACCTCGCCGACGCCTGTCTCGACCGGATCGCCGAGCTGCCGCCGGGGCCGATCAACCAGCGGCTCCCCAAGGTGCTGAAGGCGCCCGAGGGGCACACGTACGCGTGGACCGAGAATCCGCTCGGCATCAACGGCTACTACCTCGTCAGCAAGGGCGACAAGACGCCGTACCGGCTCAAGCTGCGCTCGGCCTCCTACAACAACATCCAGGCGCTGACCGAGCTGCTGCCGGGGACGCTGGTGGCGGACATGGTGGCGATTCTGGGGTCGATGTTCTTCGTGGTGGGGGACATCGACAAGTAGGCGACCAGGAGGGTATGGGCGGGCGTCAGCCGCCCAGTGGGTCCAAAATTCCAACCGGCTGGACCAGCCACCCGAAGTCCCCCAGCCCGCCCGGCGCCGTCAGTTCGGCGGCCTCCCCGGCGCTCGCGAGGGCTCGTACGTAGGCCGCGGGGTCGGTGGTGGCGAGTGCGAGCGGGGGGCGTGCGCCTGCGACCCCCAGGGCGTGCAGGGCGTCGCGCTGGGTCAGCGTGCGCCCCCCGGGGAGCGCGCACGCGTCCAGCGCCACGTGCGCCGTGATGTCGCACGATCCGTCCGGCACGGGCGCCGTCTCACGCCCCTCCCGGAAGCCGGCGAGCGTCCCGAAGGGCGGGCGGGCGTCCGCGGTGTGCGCGTAGTCCACGGCGACCGCCAGCCCCCGCTCGACGCGCGCGACGACCGACGCCCACGCCGTGTCCCTGGGCAGCCCGATCTCCGCGCGCAGCCCCTCCTCGGCAGGCCCCGGCCACCACCGGGCGAGCCATTCGGCCGCCGCCCCGGACACCGGCTCCCCGAGCCGTTCGGTCCCGTCCTGCCGTACGAGCACGAGTCGCCACACTCCTGAGGGGTCCGCCTCGGCGACCTCCACGGGCACGTTGTCCAGCCACTCGTTGGCGAACAGCAGCCCGGTGACGCCCTTGGGGCACTCCGCGAGCCACTCGATGCGGTGATCGAGACCGGCCGGGCGGTCGGCGATCTCGACGGAGTACGCGCGCGTGCGGGCGGCCAGGTCGGTCGGCAGCGTGGCGAGCACGCCGGTGACCAGTTCGCCCCGCCCCGCCGCCATGTCGACGAAGTCCAGGGACGCCGGGCGGCCCAGCGCCTCGTCGACCCGGCCCAGCAGCCGCGCCACCGCCTCCGCGAACAGCGGCGACGCGTGTACGGACGTACGGAAGTGCCCGGCGGGCCCCTCGGGCCTGTGGTAGAAGCCGCCGGGGCCGTACAGCGCCGCCTCCATGGCGGCGCGCCAGCCACGCCCGTCGCCCCGGTCGCCGTCCGTCGTCTCGTGCGTCGCACCCCTGGTCACACGGCAAGGCTAGGCGCACAGGAGAACGGGGCCTCCACCTTGCGGAGTACACGTATCGCATCCGGATCGGCCCTCCGGTTGACTCCCGCACGCACCACGCTTCCCTACTCTGGGTTACGTGCAGCGCCTCTACGACTTCCTCCGCCGACACCCGACATGGGTCGACGGCTTCTGGGCCCTCGTCCTGTTCGGGATCTCGGTGGTCGGCGGGGCGGTCACCCAGGAGAACACCGGGACCGATCTGCCGGCTCTGGTGGTGCCGGTCACGGTCCTGCTGTGTGTGGCGCTGACGCTGCGCCGGCGGATGCCGGAGAAGATGCTGGTCCTGGCGGCCCTGGCAGGGGTGGCGCAGCTGGCGCTCGACGTGCCCCCGATGCCCGCCGACTTCGCGATACTGGTGATCGTCTACACCGTGGCCGCGGTCGGAGCGCGCTGGGCCTCCCGGTTCGCGCTGGTCGGCGGCCTGTGCGCGGCGCCGATGGCACAGATCCGCTGGCCGGAGTTCCAGACGAGCGTCGCGGGCAACATCGCGCTGGCGATCTTCCAGACGGTGCCGTTCGCCCTCGCCTGGGTGCTCGGCGACTCCATCCGCACCCGCCGCGCCTACTTCGCGCAGCTGGAGGAGCGCGCCGCCCGGCTGGAGAAGGAGCGCGAGGCGCAGTCCAAGGTCGCGGTCGCCGCCGAACGCGCCCGGATCGCCCGTGAACTGCACGACGTCGTCGCGCACAACGTGTCCGTCATGGTGGTGCAGGCCGACGGCGCCGCCTACGTCCTCGACTCCGCGCCCGACCAGGCCAAGAAGGCCCTGGAGACCATCTCCTCCACCGGCCGCCAGGCCCTCGCCGAGATGCGCCGCCTGCTGGGCGTACTGCGCACCGGCGAACACCAGGAGAGCGGGGAGTACGTCCCGCAGCCCGACGTCCAGCAGATCGAGGACCTCGTCGAGCAGTGCCGGGTCTCCGGACTGCCCGTCGACTTCAAGATCGAGGGCACGCCGCGCCCGCTGCCCAGCGGCGTCGAGCTCACCGCGTACCGCATCGTGCAGGAGGCGCTCACCAACACCCGCAAGCACGGCGGGCCCAACGCGGGCGCCAGCGTGCGCCTGGTCTACTTCGACGACGGTCTCGGCCTGCTCATCGAGGACGACGGCAAGGGCGCCCCGCACGAGCTGTACGAGGAGGGCGGCCTCGACGGCCAGGGACACGGCCTGATCGGGATGCGCGAGCGGGTCGGCATGGTCGGCGGCACCCTGGACGCGGGCCCCCGCCCCGGCGGAGGATTCCGGATCAGTGCCCTGCTGCCGCTCAAACCGGCGCACTGACGCAAACGCACGCCCCCTGTTGACACCTGTCACGCCCCCGAACAACTTCGCACCAACGACCTTCGAGACGGATACGGAAGAGGCCCCGATGACGATCCGCGTGATGCTCGTCGACGACCAGGTGCTGCTGCGCACCGGGTTCCGGATGGTGCTCGCCGCCCAGCCGGACATGGAGGTCGTGGCCGAGGCGGGCGACGGCGTCGAGGCCGTCCAGGTGCTGCGCTCGACCGAGGTCGACGTGGTGCTGATGGACGTCCGGATGCCGAAGCTGGACGGCGTGGAGGCCACCCGCCGGATCTGCGCGGATCCGAACCCGCCGAAGGTGCTGATCCTGACCACCTTCGACCTCGACGAGTACGCCTTCTCCGCGCTCAAGGCGGGCGCCTCCGGTTTCATGCTCAAGGACGTGCCGCCCGGCGAGCTCCTCGCGGCCATCCGTTCCGTGCACAGCGGCGACGCCGTGGTGGCCCCGTCGACGACCCGGCGCCTTCTGGACCGGTTCGCGCCGATGCTGCCCAGCGCCGGCAAGGAGCCCCAGCACAAGGAGCTGGAGCGGCTCACCGACCGGGAGCGCGAGGTCATGGTGCTGGTCGCCCAGGGGCTGTCCAACGGGGAGATCGCGGCCCGGCTGGTGCTGTCCGAGGCGACCGTGAAGACGCACGTGGGCCGCATCCTGACCAAGCTCGGGCTGCGGGACCGGGTGCAGGTGGTGGTCCTGGCGTACGAGACGGGGCTCGTGCGGGCCGGGGGACACGGCTGACCGGGGCGCTCGGCCGTCGGTAGGGTCTGCGCATGCTCCTGTGGATCAACGGGCCCTTCGGGGGCGGCAAGACACAGACCGCACACGAGATGCAGCGCCGGCTGCCCGGCAGCGTCATCTGCGACCCGGAGCACGCGGGCTTCGGCCTGCGCCGCATGCTCCCGCCCCCACTGCGGGGAGACTTCCAGGACCTGGTCTCCTGGCGGCAGGGCGTCGTCGAGGTCCTCGACCTCGCCCTCACCGAGCACGACGGCATCGTCATCGTGCCGATGACGGTCACCGACTCCGGCTACTTCGAGGAGACCGTCGGCCGACTGCGCGAACTCGGCCACGACGTACACCACTTCACTCTCCTCGCGGAACGCGAGACCGTGCTGAAACGGCTGCGTGAGCGGGGTCTCGGACGCCTCCTTCAGTACATCGGCGGGAAGAACGCCGGGCTGCGCAGGGAGAGTTGGGCGGTACGGCAGCTCGACCACTGCCTGGAGCGGCTGCGTGAGCCGGAGTTCGCCGAGCATCTGTGGACCGACCACTCGACGGTGCCGAAGACGGCGGACCGGATCGCCGTGCTCGCCGGGCTGACCCTCCGGCCGAACAACGAGGGGGCGCTGCGGACGCGGCTGCGGCAGGCCCGGGTGGGGATCAGGCACATCCGGTTCGACTGACGACCCCGGTCAGCGCAGGATCCCCTCCAGAAAGTCGCTGCCCAGCCGGGCCACCACCGTCACGTCCAGCTGGTGCAGCACGTACCGCCCACGGCGGCGCGTGGTGATCAGGCCCGCCTTCTTCAGCACGCTCAGGTGCCGGGATATCTCCGGCGCCGTCACGCCGTGCGCCGTGGCGAGCTCGCCGGTGGTGAACGCGCTGCGGGCCAGATGGCGGCAGATACGCATCCGCAGGGGGTGGGACAGGGCCGTCATCCGCAGGGTGAGCTGCTCGACCGACGGCGGCGAGGCCAGCTCAGGGGAGCTCACCGGGTAGTGCAGGACCGGCTGCCAGCCGTACCGGTGCAGCACCTGCAGGTGGGGCCAGCCGAGGCTCGTCGGTATGAGCAGCAGACCGCCGTCGGCGGTCGTCGTACGCCCCTGGGCCAGCTTGTCCACCGTGATCCGGGTGCCGTCCCCGTCCAGTGTCACGGCGGACGACACGGCGGCCAGCGCCTCGCCGAGGCCCTTGTGCCGCAGCAGCTCCGTCTTGTGCCGCGCGTCCGCGGCGAGGGAGTGGTGCACCCTGGCCCAGACGTCGCCGAAAAAGGCCTCGTCGCAGTCCTGCAGGAACTGCCGCAGCCAGGCACGCACGCGTGGCGGATCGGCGAGCAGACGCTTGGTGAACCGCAGCTGGCGCGGTCCGCGCGACGCCGCCAGGTCGAGGGCGCGGCGGCGCAGGCCGGGGTCGGCGAGGACGCTGCTGCTCGGCAGGTCGTAGTCGGGCGCGCAGGTGAACTCCAGCGCCGCGTCCGCGAACTGCTCGTCCGACAGCTTGTCCAGCAGCTCCATGTCCCCGGTGAGCGTCGCCCCGGGCAGGGTGCTGCGGCCCGGGATGCCCGCGAACGGCATGAAGAGGTCCGAGAACGTCGTCCGCCACAGGAAGTCGGCCTCGCACATCCGGTCGGCCAGATGCGAGTCGAGGCGGGCGGTCACGCCGGTCACCCAGCCCTGCAGGCCGGGATGGTGCCCCGGCTCGGACAGCGCGTGCAGCGCCATGCCGAGCTCGGTGAGGGGCGAGGGCACGACGGCGACCCTCTCCGGCCGCAGCCCCGCGATGTCGATGCTCACGCTCATGACGCCATGGTGCACTCCGCCACTGACAACGCCGCCCTCGATTGACGCCGGGCGTCAATTCGCGCGACGCCGACCGCCGGGGCGACGCAGCCTGGGGTCACCGGGGCAGGCGCTCCGCCCGCTCCCGGCACCCACGACTGGCAGGTCGTGCGCGAGTGGCGCGACCGGCGCGAGTTCCGCGCGGTACTCGCCGGCCGCCCGGCCCATGGGCGGCTACGGCAGTCCCTGGGCCGGTGGCTCCATCCGGGGCGACGGGCAACGAGCTGATCCTTACGGCAGCCGGGAGACGAACTCCGCGACCGCCGCCTTCACATCCTCCGCCGTCCACTCCAGGCCCCCGGCCCGTACGTCGATCTCCGTGACGGCGAGGCCCGGGCCCGGGGCGTCCCACGCGCGATCGAAGAGCAGGGTCCCCGTCTCCTCCGCCTGCCGGACCGCCGCCTCGGCGACGGTGTCGGCGTCGTACGGCAGCCAGACCTGGAACTCGTTGGTGTGCGGCTCCTCGGGCTGGACGCGCGCCCAGGGCACGCCGGCCGCCGCGAACCCCTCGCGCAGCGCGGCGGCCACCACGCGCGCGTGCCGCACGTAGTCGGGGAGCCGGGGCAGCTCCCGCTCCAGACCGGCGAGAGCCGACAGCACGGTCGGGAACTGCTGGAACACCTGACCGCCGTACCGGTGCCGCCAGGTCTTCGCCTCCTCCACCAGCGTCCTCGGGCCGGCGAGCGCCGCGCCGCCGAAGCCGTTGAGAGACTTGTAGAACGACACGTACACGCTGTCCGCGAGGCCCGCGATCTCGTGCAGGGGGCGGCCGAAATGGACGGTGGTCTCCCACAGGCGCGCGCCGTCGAAGTGCACCACCGCGTCGCGCTCCCGCGCCGCCTGAACCACCTCGGTGAGCTCCTCCCAGGAGGGCAGGACGAAACCGGCGTCCCGGAGCGGCAGTTCCAGCATCAGCGCACCGAACGGCTCCTCGAAGTCCCGGATCTCGGCGGCGGTCGGCAGCCGCGGCGCACCGCTCACATGGACCGGGCGCAGGCCGCTGACCTGCGTGAAGGCGTGGCGTTCGTGCACCTCGGGATGGGCGAGCGGGTGCAGGGCGACGGTCGGGTTGCCGGTGCGGCCCGCCCAGCAGCGCAGGGCCACCTGCTGGGCCATCGTGCCGGTCGGGAAGAACGCGGCGGCCTCGGTGCCGAGCAGTCCGGCGACCTTCGCCTCCAGGGCCTCCACGATGCCGTTGCCGTACACGTCCGCCGTCTCGTCCAGGTCGTACAGCTCCTCGGCGGTCTCCAGCACCGCCAGGCGCTCTCGGAGCGTGCCGAGCATGCCGGAGCGCGCGAGAACGCGCCGCGCGCCCCGATACGCCGCCTTGCGCCGCTCGAAGCGTTGCTTGCGCTGCTCCTCGACCGACTCCACCGATTCCCGCGAATCCTGCTCCACCGTCTCAGCCATGCCTGGATCATGCCGGGCCCCACCACGCGTGCGTACCGGATTTCACCACCCACAGCCTGTGGACAGAGCCACAGCCTGTGGACAACCGAACGCCCGTCGAACCAATCGCGTTAACATGACGAGAAATCGTCCGGTACCCCGAGCGGACTGGAACGGGAAGGCCGCCGTCGCGTGAGTACAAGCCAACAGCCAGACCCCAGGGACCGCCCCGCGCGGCTCACCGTCGGCGTCGTCGGCGCCGGTCGGGTGGGCCCCGCCCTCGCCGCGTCGCTCCAGCTCGCCGGGCACCGCCCGGTGGCCGTCTCCGCGGTCTCCGACGCCTCCCGGAGGCGGGCCGCGCTGCTCCTGCCCGACGTGCCGGTCGTCCCGCCCGCAGACGTGCTCCAGCGCGCCGACCTGGTTCTGCTGACCGTCCCGGACGACACCCTGCCCGGCCTCGTGGAGGGTCTCGCCGCCACCGGGGCGGTACGGCCGGGGCAGCTGCTGGTGCACACCTCCGGGCGGTACGGCGCGAACGTCCTGGAGCCCGCTCTGCGCGTCGGCGGACTGCCGCTGGCCCTGCACCCCGCGATGACGTTCACCGGGACTCCGGTGGACGTCCAGCGCCTCGCAGGGTGCTCTTTCGGCGTCACCGCCCCCGAGGAGCTGCGGCTGGCCGCCGAGGCACTCGTCATCGAGATGGGCGGCGAGCCCGAGTGGATCGCCGAGGAGAACCGCCCGCTCTACCACGCGGCGCTCGCCCTGGGCGCCAACCACCTGGTGACACTGGTCGCCCAGTCCATGGAGCTGCTGCGCACGGCCGGCGTCGAGGCCCCCGACCGGATGCTCGGCCCGCTGCTCGGCGCCGCCCTCGACAACGCCCTGCGCTCCGGCGACGCGGCCCTGACCGGCCCTGTCGCGCGCGGAGACGCCGGTACGGTCGCCGCGCACGTCACGGAGCTGCGCCGGCACGCCCCGCAGGCCGTCGCCGGCTATCTGGCGATGGCGCGGGCGACCGCCGACCGGGCGCTGGCCCGCGGCCTGCTGAAGCCCGAACTCGCCGAGGACCTGCTCGGGGTACTCGCCGCCGACACGACCCTGCCCGAGAACGGGGGAGACCGATGAGCCGCCGCAGCTTCGAACTCGTCCCCACCCTGGACGACCTGACGTACGTGCGCGAACACCACGCCGTACCCGGCCGTACCGCCGTGGTGATGACGATGGGCGCCCTGCACGACGGCCACGCCACCCTCATCCGCACCGCGCGCGGGCACGTCGGACCGGACGGCTTCGTCGTCGTCACGGTCTTCGTCAACCCCCTGCAGTTCGGCAAGGGCGAGGACCTCGACCGCTACCCGCGCACCCTGGAGGCCGACCTCAAGATCGCCGAGCAGGCCGGCGCGGACGTGGTGTTCGCCCCCGCCGTGGACGAGGTCTACCCGGGCGGCGAGCCCCAGGTGCGCATCACCGCGGGCCCCATGGGGGAACGCCTGGAGGGCGCCTCCCGCCCCGGCCACTTCGACGGCGTGCTCACGGTCGTCGCCAAGCTGCTCCACCTCACCCGCCCCGACGTCGCGTTCTTCGGGCAGAAGGACGCACAGCAGCTCGCCCTGATCCGCCGCATGGTGCGGGACCTGAACTTCGGCGTCGGGATCGTCGGCGTACCGACCGTGCGGGAGGACGACGGCCTGGCCCTGTCCAGCCGCAACCGCTACCTCTCGCCCCAGGAGCGGCGCACGGCGCTCGCGCTGTCCCGCGCGCTGTTCGCGGGCCGCGACCGGCACGCCGCGCAGGAGGCGCTGCGCGCGCGGGCGCGTGAGGTGCCCTCCACGCGCGCGCGTGCCGAGGCGCTGAGCGCGATCGGCGAGTCCCGCGCCGCCGCCGACGCACACGCCGTCGCCAAGGCGGTCCCCGGCGGCCCGTCCGCCGTCCGCGCCGCCGTCCGCCTGGTCCTCGACGAGGCCGCCCGCCTCGACCCGCCCCTGGTGCTGGACTACCTGGCCCTGGTGGACCCCGACGACTTCACCGAGATCGACGACGACTTCACGGGAGAGGCCGTCCTCGCGGTCGCCGCCAAGGTCGGCACGACCCGGCTGATCGACAACGTCCCCCTCACCTTCGGAGCCGCCTCGTGACCAGCACAGGCATACGACTGCACGCCCCCGCCCCGGGCTGGTCCATCGCCGCGGACGTCGTGGTCGTCGGCTCCGGCGTCGCCGGTCTCACCGCCGCGCTGCGCTGCGAGGCCGCCGGCATGCGGACGGTCGTCGTCACCAAGGCGCGCCTCGACGACGGCTCCACCCGCTGGGCGCAGGGCGGCATCGCCGCGGCCCTGGGCGAGGGCGACAGCCCCGAACAGCACCTGGACGACACCCTGGTCGCCGGGGCCGGTCTGTGCGACGTGGAGGCGGTACGGATCCTCGTCACGGAGGGCCCCGACGCCGTACACCGCCTCATCGAGACCGGCGCCCACTTCGACGAGTCCACCGAGGGCGAACTGGCGCTCACCCGCGAGGGCGGCCACCACCGCCGCCGTATCGCCCACGCCGGCGGCGACGCGACCGGCGCGGAGATCTCCCGCGCCCTCGTCGAGGCCGTACGCGCGCGTGGCCTGCGCACGATCGAGAACGCCCTCGTCCTGGACCTCCTCACGGACGCCGACGGCCGCACGGCGGGCGTCACCCTGCACGTCATGGGCGAGGGCCAGCACGACGGCGTGGGCGCGGTGCACGCCCCCGCGGTGGTCCTCGCGACCGGCGGCATGGGCCAGGTCTTCTCGGCGACGACCAACCCCTCGGTCTCCACCGGCGACGGCGTGGCCCTCGCCCTGCGCGCGGGCGCGGAGGTCAGCGACTTGGAGTTCGTCCAGTTCCACCCCACGGTGCTGTTCCTGGGCCCGGAGGCGGAGGGCCAGCAGCCCCTGGTCTCGGAGGCCGTACGCGGTGAGGGCGCCCACTTGGTGGACGCCGACGGCGTGCGCTTCATGCAGGGGCAGCACGAGCTCGCCGAACTCGCCCCCCGGGACATCGTCGCCAAGGGCATCATGCGGCGTATGCAGGAGCAGGGCGCCGAGCACATGTTCCTGGACGCCCGGCACTTCGGGGCCGACATGTGGGAGCACCGCTTCCCCACGATCCTCGCCGCCTGCCGTGCCCACGGCATCGACCCGGTCCACGAACCGATCCCGATCGCCCCGGCGGCCCACTACGCCTCCGGAGGCGTCCGCACGGACTCCCACGGCCGTACGACCGTCCCCGGCCTGTACGCGTGCGGGGAGGTCGCCTGCACCGGCGTGCACGGCGCCAACCGGCTCGCCTCCAACAGCCTCCTCGAAGGCCTGGTCTACGCCGAGCGCATCGCCCACGACATCGCGGTGACCCACCGCCGCAACGGCCTCCACGCGCGCGTGCCCGCCCCGGTCCCGCACCCGGAGCAGCCCGCGCACCCCCTCCTCGCCCCCGAGGACCGCTTCACGATCCAGCGGATCATGACCGAGGGCGCCGGAGTCCTGCGCTCCGCGGACTCCCTCACCAAGGCCGCCGAACAACTCCACCGACTGCACGCCGACGCCCGCGACGCGCTGCACGAGAACGGCAAGACGGCCGAGCCCGGCGTGGACACCTGGGAGACCACGAACCTCCTGTGCGTGGCCCGGGTCCTGGTGGCCGCGGCGCAGCTCCGCGACGAGACCCGCGGCTGCCACTGGCGCGAGGACCACCCCGACCGCGACGACACCGCATGGCGCCGCCACATCGTCGTACGGCTGAATCCGGACCGCACACTCGCCGTCCGTACCACGGATACCGCAGACTTCCCCCCAACCCGCCGGCACCATCGGGCGCACCGTCCCCAGGAGCAGTGAGAGCAGTGAGCACCCCCGACCTTCCCCTCGCCCCGTCCGACGGCTGCGGTGACGGCTGCGCCTGCGGCGCGGACACCGACGACGAGGCCTACCTGGAGTGCGGCCTCGACCCCGCACTCGCCCAGCTCCTGGCCGACGCCGGACTCGACCCCGTGGAGGTCGAGGACGTCGCCAACGTGGCCATCCAGGAGGACCTCGCGGGCGGCGTGGACGTGACGACGGTCGCGACCATCCCCGAGGACGCGGTGGCGACGGCCGACTTCGTGGCCCGCGAGGCGGGCGTCGTGGCGGGCCTCAGGGTCGCCGAAGCGGTCATGTCGATCGTCTGCGAGGACGAATTCGAGGTCGAACGTCACGTAGAGGACGGCGACCGAGTAACCGCAGACCAGAAACTGCTCTCCATCACCACCCGCACCCGAGACCTCCTCACCGCCGAACGCAGCGCACTGAACCTCCTCTGCCGCCTCTCCGGCATCGCCACGGCCACGCGCGCGTGGGCGGACGTCCTGGAAGGCACGAAGGCGAAAGTCCGGGACACCCGCAAGACCACCCCCGGCCTGCGCTCGCTCGAAAAATTCGCGGTCCGCTGCGGCGGCGGCGTCAACCACCGCATGTCCCTCTCCGACGCGGCCCTGGTCAAGGACAACCACGTGGTGGCGGCGGGCGGCGTCGCCCAGGCCTTCAAGGCGGTACGGGAGGCCTTCCCGGACGTACCGATCGAGGTCGAGGTCGACACCCTCCACCAGCTCCGCGAGGTCGTGGACGCGGGCGCCGACCTGATCCTCCTGGACAACTTCACTCCGGGCGAATGCGAAGAGGCAGTGGCCCTGGTCCACGGCCGAGCAGTCCTCGAAGCCTCCGGCCGCCTGACTCTCGCCAACGCCAGGGCGTACGCCGAAACGGGCGTCGACTACCTGGCCGTGGGCGCCCTGACGCATTCCTCCCCGATCCTGGACATCGGCCTGGATCTGCGAGCGGCGGAGTAGGGAGCGGGAACCGGCCATGCTGCTGACGATCGACGTAGGCAACACCCACACCGTCCTCGGCCTCTTCGACGGCGACGACATCGTCGAACACTGGCGCATCTCCACGGACGCCCGCCGCACGGCGGACGAGCTGGCGGTGCTCCTCCAGGGCCTGATGGGTATGCACCCCCTCCTCGGCGACGACCTGGGCGACGGCATCGACGGCATCGCGATCTGCGCGACGGTCCCCTCCGTCCTCCACGAACTCCGCGAGGTGACCCGCCGCTACTACGGCGACGTCCCCGCCGTCCTCGTCGAACCGGGCGTCAAGACGGGCGTCCCGATCCTCACAGACAACCCCAAGGAGGTGGGCGCCGACCGCATCATCAACGCGGTGGCGGCGGTCGAGCTGTTCGGCGGCCCCGCGATCGTCGTGGACTTCGGTACGGCGACGACGTTCGACGCGGTCAGCGCGCGCGGGGAGTACGTCGGCGGTGTCATCGCCCCCGGCATCGAGATCTCGGTCGAGGCCCTCGGCGTCAAGGGCGCCCAACTCCGCAAGATCGAGGTGGCCCGCCCCCGCAGCGTGATCGGCAAGAACACCGTCGAGGCCATGCAGTCAGGCATCGTCTACGGCTTCGCAGGCCAGGTCGACGGAGTCGTCAACCGCATGTCCCGCGAACTCGCCACGGACCCCGACGACGTCACGGTGATCGCAACGGGCGGCTTGGCCCCCATGGTCCTGGGTGAATCCTCGGTCATCGACGAACACGAACCCTGGCTGACCCTGATCGGCCTACGCCTGGTGTACGAACGCAACGTCTCCCGCATGTAAGAAGGCCTGCCCTGCGCCAGCGGCCCGACTGCCCGCGGCTACGCGTTGCTGCGGCCGAGCCGGGGATGCCCCGCAGCCCGGCGTCGCATACGGCGAGCGCCCCCGCGCGCGCCACGGCGATAGCCGCACTCGCGGACGCACGGAAGGGGCCGTGTCGGGGGGTGTCCGCCCGCAGCGGTTGGCGCGTCAACACGGGTACCTCTGTGAGAGACCGAGTCGCGCCGTTCCGAGGACGGACACCCCCCGGCGCGGCCCCGACCCACACCCCGCACCGTAGGCGCTACCGCAACCACGCACCCACAGCCACAGGCCGCCGCAGGCATTCAGCCCTCCGCCCCGCCCACCCGAGTGGCACCCCACGCCACACCCACCCCCTACCTCCTGGTTTGTCTGATTAGCGCGTATCGTCGCCCCATGCCCACGCCATACGGATCCCGCGGCGGCATGGCGTTCGGTGTGGCGGAGCTGCGTGTGCTCCGCCGCGCTCTCGCCCTCGCCCTCCACCCCGGCCAGGCCTCGGCCGAGGACGTCCAGGACTGTCACCGCCTGGCCGAGTCCCTCGACGAGGCGATGCGCGAGGGCGCCCGCCTGCGGGCCTTCCTCGTGGCCGACCTCGCCCGCTACCGCGCCGCCCTCCCCGGCACCGCGGCCGGCTACCTCACGCTCCTTGAGGAGGCGCTGCGCGCCGGATACCGCCCCCACCCCGACGACCTGGCCGCCCTACGGTCCCTCCGTGGCACCCCCACCGCCACCGCCCTGCTCGACCGCTGCCAGACCCTCGCCGAACAGGACGTACGCACGCGCCTGACCCGCAGCACCACCACCCCACCCCACGCCGCACCCCACGCCGCACCCCATACCGCAACCCTCGCCACCCTCGTCCCGGCCTCCCGCACCCACCTCCTCGCCCTCCCCGGCGGCCTCACCAACACCGCCGAGAACCCGGCAGCCAAACCCGACCGCAATCCCGAGAAGAAGCCGGCCGAAAAGCCGGCCGAACCGTCCCCAGCCCCCACCCCCACCCCGACCCCCGCCCCCGCGCCCGCCGCCCCGAAGCCCACCCGCCGCCCCGTCCCCACCCCGGGCGAGGTCTTCCCCCGCCGCAAACCACCCCAGCCCCCCGCGAACCCCCCACAGCAACTCGCGGCCGTCTGACCCTCCGCCCCTACGCCGCCCTCGCCCCGCCGCCCCGCCCTCGCCCCGCCGCCCCGCCCTCACCTCGCCGCCGCCCCGCACCCGCCCCACCCTGGCCCTGCCCCCACAAGGCGCGCCCCGAACAAACCCCCCAATCCCCCACCACTACCCTGGACCCATGGACTACGTCTCCGCGCTTCTCCCCCCGATCGTCATGGCCGTGTTCTTCATCGGCGTGATCCGGGTGATCGTGAAGTCCCAGGGCGGCGCCAACAAGGCCAAGGAGGACGCGGCCGTCGACGCCGCCCTCACCCGCGCGGAGGGCACGCGCCAGCCCTCCGCGGCCACCCCCGACGCCTGACACGGCCGCCTCGGACGCGCCCACAGTGGCGTACGCCCCTCACACCAGGGTCGTACGCCCCTTTTGTCCCCATTCGCCAAGAAAAATGCCCACCCAGCACGCCATAACCCAGATCTCCCACTATTGTGCTGAACTGTGCCTCGCCCATTGGGAGAACTCGAAGACGCGGTCATGACGCGGGTGTGGAAGTGGAACCGCCCGGTGACCGTTCGAGAAGTCCTGGAAGATCTTCAGCAGGAACGGTCCATCGCCTACACCACGGTGATGACCGTTATGGACAATCTCCATCAGAAGGGCTGGGTGCGCCGCGAGGCGGAAGGCCGGGCCTATCGATATGAGGCGGTCTCCACCCGGGCCGCCTACGCCGCCGCCCTGATGAACGACGCCTGGTCGCAGAGCGACAACCCCGCCGCCGCGCTCGTCGCCTTCTTCGGCATGATGAGCGAGGAACAGCGCAAGGCCCTGCGGGACGCGGCACGCATCGTAGGCATCCCGGAATCCCCCGAACCCGAAGCGCCGCCCCGCACCCGCCCCACCACCGAGCCGACCGACCCTGTCAAGAGCGCCGAACGCGCCGAACCGACCGAACCCCCGAATACCCGCCCCGATACCCAGGCCGAGAACCCCACCGACAACCCCACCGAGAACCCCGGCTCCGCCCCGGAGGCCCCCGGACGATAGCGTCCGCTCATGTCCGCAGAGTCCCCCTCCGCCGAGAACCTCGAAGTCACCGCTAAAGCCATCACCGTCCGCCGGGCCCGGACCAGCGATGTCCCCGCCGTCCGCCGACTCCTCGACGCCTACGTCCGCGACGGCATCCTGCTCGACAAAGCCACGGTGACGCTTTACGAGGACATCCAGGAGTTCTGGGTCGCGGAACGTGACGACAACGCCGAGGTCGTCGGCTGCGGCGCACTGCACGTGATGTGGGAAGACCTCGCGGAAGTCCGCACTCTCGCCGTGAAGCCCGGCCTCAAGGGCGCCGGCGTCGGCCATCACTTGCTGGAGAAGTTGCTGCAGACCGCACGCTGGCTGGGTGTTCGCCGGGTTTTCTGTCTGACCTTCGAAGTCGACTTCTTCGGCAGCCACGGCTTCGTGGAGATCGGTGAGACGCCGGTCGACACCGATGTCTACGCGGAGCTGCTGCGTTCATATGACGAGGGCGTCGCGGAGTTCCTGGGTCTCGAACGAGTGAAACCGAACACCTTGGGCAACAGCCGGATGCTTCTGCATCTGTGATCACCAAGGGTATGCCGGGGGGTATGCCGTAGGTATGCCCGGGGTATGCCGGAGTATTCCACCCGAGCCCGCTGCCCAAGTTCCCTATGTCCGAAACGCGCATGTTTCCGGGCGGGGACCGTGGGCCGGCCTCTCCCGGGGGTTTGTGTTTTTCCAGCAAAAGCGGTTTGCTTTCCGACGTACTGCAGTACTGCATATAACAGGGGGCGGCGAAACGGCGGACGCCGCAGACCCCCGGCCCTCAACGTTATCGATGAAAGGAAATCCGGTGGCACAGAAGGTTCAGGTCCTTCTTGTCGACGACCTCGACGGCGGCGAGGCGGACGAGACGGTGACGTTCGCGCTGGACGGTAAGACGTACGAGATCGATCTCACGACCACCAATGCGGACAAGTTGCGCAGCCTTCTTGAGCCCTATGTGAAGGGCGGTCGGCGTACTGGTGGCCGTGCTTCCGGTGGGCGTGGAAAGGCGCGTGCCGCGTCCGGCGGCAGCCAGGACACCGCTGCGATCCGTGCGTGGGCGAAGGAGAACGGTTACGAGGTCAACGACCGTGGCCGTGTTCCCGCGTCCATTCGCGAGGCTTACGAGAAGGCCAACGCCTGAGCGCACACGCGTCGCAGCCGGATTCGGTGGCAGTGAGTCGCCACCGTGTCCACCAGCCGTACGAGATCGGGGGCGCCTCCAACGCCCCCCATGGCCGACAACGTCGGCAGCGAGGCCTCGACCTCGCACCCCGGTTCGGGGGGCCGCAGCCACACGGCGGCCCCCTGAAGAGAGCCGCCCTCTGCGGCGCGGCCGGCCGCAGCGTCCCCCGGCGGGACGGGAGCCTCCATCACCCCGCTCCCGATGTCACCGCCGATGACCCGTAGATCCAGCGGCAGGCCGCCCCACTCCAGCCAGTCCAGCACCCCCGGCAGCTCGTCCGCGCTTCCCGGCGCCACCAGCAGCCGCATCCGGTCACCCTGGACGGCCACCGGAGAGCCCGGAACAAGGTGCCGCAGGCCCGCGAGGCCCGCCTCGGCCGGTACGTCCAGGACATCGAAGCGGGCGCCCACCGACAGGTGGAGCGGGGTGCCCGGCACGGTCGGCCAGCCCAGTTCGTGCTCGTACCACCGCCTGACCCGATCGCCCGGATCGACAGGGCGCCGTGGGATCGGGACCGAGGGCATCGCGCCAACCATGCCAAGCGAAACCGTCAAAACGGCGTTCGAGTTACGCTGGGTGTTCCTGATGGTGCGCAGAGTGGCGAAAGAGGGGGCATGTGGGGGCGCGGGGTGGCGCAAGGTTGTTCGCCCGTAGCGGAGGGAACGGGGGCGCGCGGCATGGAGTGTCGGTGCCTGCGGGTAAGACATCCCTAGTGAGAGGGGGCGACACGCAGGACAGGGCGTCTCACGTTCGCCATCGGCGTAGTGATGGTGAGGGTAACCACCTGGCCTGCGGGAACATCGTCTCGCACCATCGGGTTGGAGCAGATGTCGGCGTTAGCGGGGTCAGGAGGCCATCGACGGTGTCGGCAGTTGGAATGAGCGGTCCCCGCTTGCGGGACTAAGCTGCGGAAGGACAGGGAGGGGAAGTTCCCCCCACTGCCTGACCGCTCTGAGGAGCGATTAACGATGTTCGAGAGGTTCACCGACCGCGCGCGGCGGGTTGTCGTCCTGGCTCAGGAAGAAGCCCGGATGCTCAACCACAACTACATCGGCACCGAGCACATCCTCCTGGGCCTGATCCACGAGGGTGAGGGTGTCGCCGCCAAGGCCCTTGAGAGCCTCGGGATTTCGCTCGAGGCGGTCCGCCAGCAGGTGGAGGAGATCATCGGCCAGGGCCAGCAGGCGCCCTCGGGTCACATTCCCTTCACCCCCCGTGCCAAGAAGGTGCTGGAGCTGTCGCTCCGCGAGGCCCTTCAGCTGGGCCACAACTACATCGGCACGGAGCACATCCTGCTCGGCCTGATCCGTGAGGGCGAGGGCGTCGCCGCCCAGGTCCTGGTCAAGCTGGGCGCAGATCTGAACCGCGTGCGGCAGCAGGTGATCCAGCTGCTCTCCGGTTACCAGGGCAAGGAGACCGCCACCGCCGGCGGTCCTGCCGAGGGCACCCCCTCCACGTCCCTGGTCCTCGACCAGTTCGGCCGGAACCTCACCCAGGCCGCTCGTGAGTCCAAGCTCGACCCGGTCATCGGGCGCGAGAAGGAGATCGAGCGGGTCATGCAGGTGCTGTCCCGCCGTACGAAGAACAACCCGGTCCTGATCGGTGAGCCCGGCGTCGGCAAGACCGCCGTCGTCGAGGGTCTCGCCCAGGCCATCGTCAAGGGCGAGGTGCCCGAGACCCTCAAGGACAAGCACCTCTACACCCTGGACCTCGGCGCGCTGGTCGCCGGCTCCCGCTACCGCGGTGACTTCGAGGAACGCCTGAAGAAGGTGCTCAAGGAGATCCGCACCCGCGGCGACATCATCCTGTTCATCGACGAGCTGCACACGCTGGTCGGTGCGGGTGCCGCCGAGGGCGCCATCGACGCGGCTTCCATCCTGAAGCCGATGCTGGCCCGCGGTGAGCTGCAGACCATCGGTGCGACCACGCTGGACGAGTACCGCAAGCACCTGGAGAAGGACGCGGCCCTGGAGCGCCGGTTCCAGCCGATCCAGGTCGCGGAGCCGTCCCTGCCGCACACGATCGAGATCCTCAAGGGTCTGCGCGACCGGTACGAGGCGCACCACCGCGTCTCCATCACCGACGAGGCGCTGGTCCAGGCCGCCACCCTGGCCGACCGGTACATCTCCGACCGCTTCCTGCCGGACAAGGCGATCGACCTGATCGACGAGGCCGGTTCCCGGATGCGGATCCGCCGGATGACCGCGCCGCCGGACCTGCGCGAGTTCGACGAGAAGATCGCCGGTGTCCGCCGGGACAAGGAGTCCGCGATCGACTCGCAGGACTTCGAGAAGGCCGCCTCTCTCCGCGACAAGGAGAAGCAGCTCCTGGCCGCCAAGGCCAAGCGGGAGAAGGAGTGGAAGGCCGGCGACATGGACGTCGTCGCCGAGGTCGACGGCGAGCTGATCGCCGAGGTCCTCGCCACGGCTACCGGCATCCCGGTCTTCAAGCTGACCGAGGAGGAGTCCAGCCGACTGCTCCGCATGGAGGACGAGCTCCACAAGCGGGTCATCGGCCAGGACGACGCCGTCAAGGCGTTGTCGAAGGCGATCCGCCGTACGCGTGCGGGTCTGAAGGACCCGAAGCGTCCGGGTGGTTCGTTCATCTTCGCCGGCCCGTCCGGTGTCGGTAAGACCGAGCTGTCCAAGGCGCTCGCCGAGTTCCTCTTCGGTGACGAGGACGCGCTGATCTCCCTCGACATGTCGGAGTTCAGCGAGAAGCACACGGTGTCGCGTCTCTTCGGTTCGCCCCCCGGCTACGTGGGCTACGAAGAGGGCGGTCAGCTGACCGAGAAGGTGCGCCGCAAGCCGTTCTCCGTCGTCCTCTTCGACGAGGTGGAGAAGGCCCACCCGGACATCTTCAACTCGCTGCTGCAGATCCTGGAGGACGGTCGCCTGACCGACTCCCAGGGCCGGGTCGTGGACTTCAAGAACACGGTCATCATCATGACGACCAACCTCGGCACCCGGGACATCTCCAAGGGCTTCAACCTGGGCTTCGCGGCCTCGGGTGACACGAAGACCAACTACGAGCGCATGAAGAACAAGGTGTCGGACGAGCTCAAGCAGCACTTCCGGCCCGAGTTCCTCAACCGCGTCGACGACGTGGTCGTCTTCCCGCAGCTGACCCAGGGCGACATCCTGCGGATCGTCGACCTGATGATCGGCAAGGTGGACGAGCGACTGAAGGACCGGGACATGGGCATCGAGCTCTCCCAGTCCGCCAAGGAGCTGCTGTCCAAGAAGGGTTACGACCCGGTGCTGGGTGCGCGGCCGCTGCGCCGCACCATCCAGCGCGAGATCGAGGACTCGCTGTCGGAGAAGATCCTCTTCGGCGAGCTGCGTCCCGGTCACATCGTGGTCGTGGACACCGAGGGCGAGGGCGAGACCAAGACCTTCACCTTCCGTGGTGAGGAGAAGTCGGCCCTGCCGGACGTCCCGCCGATCGAGCAGGCGGCCGGCGGCGCGGGTCCGAACCTGAGCAAGGACGCGTAGCCGCTGCGCTCGGCTTGAACAGAGGGGCTGCCCCGGGACCAGGTCCCGGGGCAGCCCCTTTTGCTGGTCCGGTCGGCTCAGGACAACTGGCCGTCGTAGTCCGGCAGCTTGTACGCCTTCTCGGCGTGGCCGCCCGACAGGTCGGTGGTGTTGTTGCCGATGTTGGCGATGATCGTGTAGCCCTTGGACTCGATGTTCACGCGCTGGGCGGTCTTGTAGGCGGCGACGTCCTTGAAGAGGTCGAAGAAGCCGCGGACGTAGAGGCCGTCGACCTCGTAGCCGACCTTCTCCAGGTTGTACTCGGTGGGCGCGTAGATGATGCCCGGGCGGGCGGTGACGAAGAAGATGTCGACGCCGCGCTGTTGGGCGTACTCGGCGACCTCCAGGACCGGCTTGTTGGCCGGCTGCGGGAAGCTGAAGCCGAAGTCGGTCTCCAGCGTGGTGTTGTCGATGTCGAAGACGATCGCCTGCTTCTCGCCCGGCTCGGCCTGGGCGATCCGCTGCTTCAGGTACGGCAGCGCCTGGTCCATCACGGCCTGACAGTCCTTCTGCCAGGTGGCGTAGTCGACGTCCGCGGCGGCGGCGGTGGTGGCCGCGGTGGTCGTGGCGGTGCTGGTCGCGGCCTCGGCGGGGGCGGCGATGGCCACGAGGGCGGCCGCGGCGACGGCGGTTGTGGCGGCGCGGCTCGCCCAGGGGCGTCTTCTCGTCATCTGGGGGTCCCTTCACGTCCGTACGGTGACCGGCATGTCGTGTGCATGTTCGTGCGTGAGGGTGGCGCGAGGGGAACCGTAGGGTTACTGGACGGTAGGTGTCCAGGGGTGTGCGTCACACAACGGTGCGGTCCCTGGTGAACGTCGGTGTCACCGGGAGGAGTTCGCGTACGTGGTCCGGTACGTCGGCGACGTCGACGGCCAGGTTGATGCTGACCGTCTGCAGGTTGGGGAACAGGGTACGGACACCGGAGATGTCCTCGGTGCCGTGGAAGTTGTTGAGGCGCAGGGCCGTGACGCCGGGCAGCGGCGGGCCGTCCCAGCCGACGGCCTGCCAGTTGAGGCGCAGATCCAGGTCGTTGAGGCGGCCGATCTCCTCGTAGTCCTCGGGGGTGAGTGGCACGGCCGGGGTGGCGAGGCTGAGATGACGCAGTGTCGTCAGGCGGTGCAGGCCGCGCAGGCCGGTGTGGGTGATGGCGTTCTTGGTGAGCCGGAGGTAGCGCAGGGGCAGGCCCTCGGGGAGCGCCCGGTCCAGGGACTCGGCCTGGAGGGCGATCCCCAGGTCCAGCTGGTCCAGCGTCGGTGAGCCGGAGAGCGCGGACAGCACGTCCGGTCGTTCCAGACCGGGCAGGAGGTCCAGCGAGAGCCAGCGCAGCGGCAGGCGGGCCAAGGGCGCGATGTCGTCGACCTGCGGGCATCTGCTGAGGTCCAGATAGGTGAGCCGGTCCTGGTCGGCCAGGCACTGAAGGTCCCGCAGCTGTTCGTTGCCGCGGATGACCAGCTGGGTCACGCCGTCGGGCAGCTCCGTGGGGTCCACGTCGCCGATCAGCTGCAGTGACGGCCGGCCGCCCAGTTCGCGCAGGAAACGCAGGTGGTCCCCGGAGTGCGCGGCGAAGAAGAGGTCGTCCTCGGGCAGATGGGCGATGACCTCCGCGCCGTACCGCCTGGTGGGGAACCGGTGCCAGGTCCAGGTGAGTTGGGCCCGCACCGCCAGGGCCGGATGCGAGCGGAAGCGAGCGAGGACGGGCAGGGCGGCGTCCGTGCCGATCAGCGACGCCGTGATGACGACGGCCCGGGCCTCCTCGTCGCTGAGCCCCTCCGGCCCCGGCAGCAGTTCCAGCGCGAGCGGGCCGACCGAGGCCAGCGCGCGGGCCTCCTCCTTCGTCCGGGGTGGGATCAGGACGGCGGCCTGCTGCTCCACCTCGGCCCGCACCCCCGGATCCAGCTCCGTTGCATGCTCCAGGGACGCCAGCGCCAGTAGTCGTACCCGCGCGCGAGCCGGGTCCTCCAGCCGGTCCGCGAAAGCCACTAATTCCCGCAATAGTTCCGCCCGTTCCCGCGGTCGCGCGTGCGCCACCGCCATCCGGATCACGTCCACCCACTGCTCGTCCGCCGCGCCCCGCACCAGCAGCCCGAAGTCCCCGTCCTCCACCGCCGCCTTCGCGCCCAGGTAGTCCTGGAAGGTGCGGTGGACGAACTCCACGGTGCCGGGGGACGGTTCGCGCAGCAGCCCGCTGCGGACCAGCAGGTGCCGCAGGATCGACGGGGCGTCGCCCTGGGAGGCCGCGGCGGGGAGGGCGGGGAGGACGTCGGCGACGAGGCGCTCGGCCCGCTCGCGGTCCATCTCCGACTGGTTGTTGCGGATCAGCCAGTAGGCGAGCCGTTGGAGCAGCTGGATCTGGGGGAGTTCGGTGAGGTGGATGCCGTCGGGGCCGGCCATGTCCCGCTCCTCGTCCCGGCGGGCCAGCAGCATCGACAGGGCGGCGTCGTACAGCTCCTGGCGGCCGTGCGGGAGATAGCCGCGCCGGTCCCGGTGCAGGGCGCAGATCAGGCCGCACATCAGGGGGTTGGTGGCCAGGCGGCCGAGGTCGGGCTTGGTGCGCACGGCGTCGAGGAGGCTGCGCTCGTAGGCGTCGAGGCGGTCGCGGTCCTCCGGGGCGTCGGCGCGGGCGGCCGTATGCCAGCGGGTGACGAAGGCGGCCACGTCGTCCGCCCTCATCGGGGTGAGCGCCAGCTCCGTGAAGCCCTCGGGGGCGAGCCAGTCCTCCCGTACGGCGGAGGGGCGGGAGGTGACCAGCCACTGGTTGCCGGGATAGACGTCCAGCAGGTCGCGCAGCCAGCGGCGGGTGCGTTCGCGCTCGCGTTCGGGGATCTCGTCGATGCCGTCCACCAGCAGCAGCCCCCGGCCCGCGCTGAGGACGTGGTCCGCCCAGCCGTCCGGCTGGCTCGCGTGGAAGGGGACGCGTACGGCGGACAGGAAGGCGTCGGGTGCGGGGAGGCCGTCGGGGCGGCGGACCAGGGTGCGCAGGGGGAGGACGAACGGGATGCGGTCGCCGCGCTCGCCCCGGGCGGCGGTGACCGCGAGCCACTGGACGAGCGTGGTCTTGCCGGAGCCGGCCACCCCGCGCAGCAGCACCCGGTCGTGCTCGGCGAAGGCCTGTTCGGCGGGGAGTGCGGTGGCGGCGGAGGCGAAGCCGGGGCCGTCCGGGTCGGCCGCCTCGCCGTCGGCGGCCGGGCGCAGGGCCTGGAGGCTGAGGTAGGCGGCGTCGAGGGGCCAGCGGTCGGGGGAGTTGACCAGGTCGATGCCGTAGATGGTGAGGTGGCCGTGCTTGGTGGTGACGTACGCCATATAGCGCTGTTCGAACGCGGAGTCGGACGCCGGTGCAGTGCGGGCGAGCAGAGCGTCGACCTTGTCGATCAGTTCGCGCTGGCGGCGGGACTGTTCGACCAGAGTGCGGGGGACAAAGGTGGAGCGCTGGGTGAAGAAGTGCAGGATGTGCAGGCACGCGGTGGTGAGCGTCCTGAAGTAGAACAGGGCCGCGTCGAGGGAGAGGTCGCGGTCCGGCTTGCCGCTCGCGGCGCGCAGCCGTGCGGCCAGCGCCTCGTGGCCCAGCTCCACCGCCTGTACGTCGGTCATGTCCAGCTCGCCGAGGGCGTACAGGGTGTTGGCGAGGGCGTGGACGACGGCCTCTTCCTCGTCCGCCGGCAACGCGCGCTCCCCGGCGGCCTTCAGCGCCTGCCGCACCAGCTCGGCGGCCAGCCGCGCCAGGTCCTTGCGGTCGAGCTGCCGCTTCTCACCCCGGAACGAGACGTACGACGAGATCCGCACCGGCCGGTCCACCAGTCCGGCGCCCGCTCCCTCGGTCACGAACAGCTTCTTCACGAGCGGCGCGACCACGGCCGACGCCAGCCGTACGCCGATGACCGACGGTTCCACCCGGTCTCCCCCTGAGCCCTGTTGGCAGGAAACAGCAGAGTAGCGCCGGTCACATTCCCGGATGGTTGGATCTTGCCCGCCGGTGACATGCCGCACAGGCGATTTGTCCGTTACTAGCCGGAATAGTGGAAGGGCCAGTTTGGGCAAAACGGACTTTTATCTCGTAACTCTGCTGTCGGATTCGCGGACTTAGGTGCATTCACCCGGGATGGGTGCCCTGTCAAGAGTCCGCAGATTATGCAATGAAATACTGCCTTCCATAGTAGGTCACACGTTTTGGGCTTTATGGGTCCCCCGGGTACCAAGGGATGGCCCACCCGGCAGGTGCCTTTCGCGCCGAGTGGTTTCCCCGTTCCCGTCCCATGAGGTTCCGCATGTTCACGCAGGTCACGTCCCGTTCTTCCCGTACGTCCCAGCTCCGCACTCGCGCGGCCGTGCTGGCCGCCGGCATCGGCGCCTCGGTCGTGCTGGGGGCCGGGGTCGCGGCCGCCGGCACTTCCACGGCCACTGCCACGACCGCCACCAGCGGTGTCGCGCACGCCGTCGAGGCGCAGGCCGCGGCTCAGGCCAAGGCGGCCGAGGTCGCCGCGGCCAAGAAGGCGAACGCCAAGGTGGCTGCCAAGTCGGCCGCCGCCAAGAAGGCCGCCTCCTGGGTCAGTCCGGTCAAGGGCTACACGCTCAGCGCCAGCTACGCCCAGGCCGGCGGTATGTGGCAGTCCACCCACAGCGGGCAGGACTTCGCCGTGTCCACCGGCACCAAGGTCGTGGCCGCGCACGGCGGTAAGGTCGTCAAGGCCGGCGGCAACGGCGCCGGTGACGGCCCCGCGTACGGCAACGCCATCGTCATCAAGCACGGCAACGGCACCTTCTCGCAGTACGCCCACCTGTCTCGCGTCGACGTGAAGGTCGGCCAGATCGTCGCGACCGGCCAGCGCATCGCCCTGTCCGGCAACACCGGCAACTCCAGCGGTCCGCACCTGCACTTCGAGATCCGCACCACCGCCAACTACGGCACCGCGATAGACCCGGTCGCGTTCCTGCGGACCAAGGGCGTCAAGCTCTGAGGGAATGTGACCTAGGGCCTGTCCGGCGGATCAAGTCGCAGGAAAGCGACGGCGACTGTTCAACGCAGGCGAGCGGGGCCTGGTGCGTGCAGCTGCAAGGCGGAGGAGGGAGTCGACGCGGCGCGTCGGCGACCGACGACAACGCGGCAGATGTGCGTGCCAGGCCCCGCGTCTGCGGCATGATCCGCCGGACAGGCCCTAGGCCGCACCCTTGTGTGCCTGCGTCACCATGTCGATGGCGACCTCCAGGATGGCCTCGCGCTTGTCCTCGGGGTCGCCTTCGAGATCCTGCATCACGAACACCATCCCGGCGTGCAGCGTGAAGATGGCGCTCACGCAGCGGACCTGGTCGGCCAGGGTGGCGTCCGGGTCGATGATGATGTGGCGCAGGCCCTTCATGCGCTCCTTGAACAGATCGCCGATGCGCAACTCCCGTACCGTCGCCTGGTTCTCGTGCATGAAGCGGAACAACGGCGCCGCGGCGGAGAGGTGTTCGCTGTAGCGCCGTACGATCTGCTGCTTCGTCTCCAGGGTGTGCGGCTCATGGCGACCCCACTCGATCAGTTCGTCGATCGGCTGCATCACATCGTCGAAGACGCTGACCAGGATCTCTTCCTTGGTCTTGAAGTGGTAGTAGAGCGCCGCCTTGGTGACGTCGAGGCGTTCGGCGATCTCGCGCAGGGACGTCTTCTCGTAGCCCTGTTCGGCGAAGAGGTCCAGGGCCACGTCCTGGATGCGCCGGCGGGTGTCGCCGCGTCGCCGCTGCTTGGTGCCTTCCATCGTGCCGCCCGTCCTCGTGCTGTCCGGCAACTCCCTGGCCAGGAAGGTAATGCCCCGGCCAAGAAAAACTTACTTGACGCATGGCTAGTTTGCGAGCTACGTTCACGCCGTAGCTAGCCTGGCGGCAAGTAAGTGGGGGAGCGGTGCAAGACGGGAAGCAACCGAGGAGCGTGCGGGTCGTCCTGCTCGCCCTGATGATCGCGATGATGCTCGCGATGCTCGACAACATGATCATCGGCACGGCGATGCCGACGATCGTCGGCGAGCTGGGCGGTCTGGAACATCTGTCGTGGGTGGTGACGTCGTACACCCTGGCGACCGCGGCCTCCACCCCGATCTGGGGCAAGCTCGGCGACCTCTACGGGCGCAAGGGCGTCTTCCTCAGCTCGATCGTGCTCTTCCTGATCGGCTCCGTGCTCAGCGGCATGGCCCAGGACATGGGGCAGCTGATCGCGTTCCGGGCCGTGCAGGGACTGGGCGCGGGCGGACTGATGGTCGGTGTGATGGCGATTATCGGTGACCTGATACCGCCCCGGGAGCGCGGCAGGTACCAGGGCATGATGGCCGGCGTCATGGCGCTGGCGATGATCGGCGGCCCGCTGGTCGGCGGCACCATCACCGACCACTGGGGCTGGCGCTGGACCTTCTACATCAACCTGCCGCTCGGCGCGGTCGCGCTGGTCGCCATCAGCGCCGTACTGCACCTGCCGAAGAAGCGGTCCGAAGCCCGGATCGACTACCTGGGCGCCGCGCTGCTGACCGTCGGCATCACCGCGATCGTGCTCGTCACCACGTGGGGCGGCACGGAGTACGCCTGGACCTCCGCGGTGATCATGGAGTTGATCGGGATCGGTGTCGCCGCGCTGGTCGGGTTCGTGTTCTGGCAGACCCGCGCCGCCGAGCCGATCCTGCCGCTGCACATCTTCCGCAGCCTCAACTTCACGCTGATGTCCGTGATCGGATTCATCGTCGGTTTCGTGATGTTCGGGGCGACCCTGTTCCTGCCGCTGTACCAGCAGTCGGTGCAGGGCGCGTCCGCGACCAACTCCGGGCTGCTGCTCCTGCCGATGCTGGGCGCGATGCTCGTCACGTCGATGGTGGCCGGACGGGTGACCACGCAGACCGGGCGCTACAAGGTCTTCCCGCTGCTGGGCGGGGCGCTGCTGGTCGTCGGGCTGTATCTGCTGTCCCTGATGGACACGGAAACCTCGCGGCTGACCTCCGGTGTGTACATGGCCGTGGTCGGGCTCGGCATGGGCTGCCTGATGCAGATCACCATGCTGGTCGCGCAGAACAGCGTGGAGATGAGGGACATGGGCGTCGCGTCCTCCTCCACCACCCTCTTCCGCACCCTCGGCTCCTCCTTCGGCGTCGCCATCATGGGCGCGCTCTTCAACCACCGGGTCCAGGACGTCATGGCCGAGCGGGCCGGCGCGCTGGGCTCCAAGGTGACCGAACAGTCGGCCCAGCTGGACGCCGCGAGCCTGGCCAAGCTGCCGGTTGCGGCGCGGGAGGCGTACCAGCACGCGGTGTCCGCGGGGACGCACGGGGCGTTTCTGCTGGGCGCGGCGGTGGCCGTGGTGGCGCTGGTCGCGGCGGTGTTCGTGAAGGAGGTCCCGCTGAAGGGGGCGGGGCCGCAGACGGAGGACGCGGGGACGGCTGAGGCTCGGGCGCAGGTGAGCGGGGCGGTCTGATTCGGGGTGGGTGCAGAGGTGGGTGGGGCTGCCTGATTCGGGGGCGGATGCAGGTGAGCGGGGCCTCCTGATCCGGGGCGGTCCAGGTGAGCGGCGTCGTCGGACCCGGGCGGGTGTTCGGCACCGGCGTCGATGTCAGTGGCCCGTGCCACCATCGGCTCATGGACAAGATGCGCCAGCTGCGGCTGGCGAAGGACGCGATGGACCGCGACTGGGCCGACCCCGCACTCGACCTGGACGCGGTCGCCGCGCACGCCGGGTACTCGCGGTACCACTTCGTCCGCGCCTTCAAGGAGGCATACGGCGAGACACCCGGCCAGTACCTCACCCACCGCCGGACCGAGCGGGCGGAGGAACTGCTGCGCGCCGCCGACCTCACCGTCACGGAGATCTGCCACCTGGTCGGCTTCAGCAGCCTGGGCACCTTCTCGACCCGCTTCAAGACGCGCACCGGGCTGACGCCGAGCGAGTACCGCACGAAGCACGTCGGCAGCGGGGCGTCCCTGATACCCGGGTGCTACGCGATGCTGTGGGCCGGCGGCTTCCCGCGTCGCGCGCTCCCCGATCAGCACCGCGGTCAGCACCGCAATTCTGGAGAAGCGCCCTGAGCCGTGCCCTGCCTACGGTGACGAACACAAGCCGTTACCGACGCAGGAGAGCAGAGTCATGATCACCGGCCTGGGCATCGCCACCGTATGGACCTTCGACCAGCAGCGCACCAAGGACTTCTTCACCGAGAAGCTGGGCTTCGAGGTGCGCAGCGAGGTCCCGATGGGCGCCATGCGGTGGGTCACCGTCGGCGCCAAGGAGCAGCCGGACGTGGAGCTGGCCCTGATGAGCCTGGACGGCCCCGGTCTCGACGCCGAGTCCGCCGAGGCGCTGAAGAAGCTGGTCAGCAAGGGGGTCATCGGTGCGGGCGCGTTCCGGACGGACGACTGCCGGGGTGACTACGAGACGTTCCGGGCGCGCGGGGTGGAGTTCCTCCAGGAGCCGCAGGAGCGGCCGTACGGCGTCGAGGCGATCTTCCTCGACGACAACGGCAACTGGTACTCGCTGACGGAGCGCAGCGAAGAGCTGGACTTCTCGAAGGACTTCGGCGTCTGAGCCGACGCCTGCCGCAGTACGGTTCGGCACCGCACCTGAAGGGGCGCGAGCGCGGAGCGCTCAGTCGGCCAGCATCGGGAAGCTCCCCGTGTTCGTCGGCGCGTGTTCCGGCAGCCACAGGACGGCGACGGCGCCCTCGGCCGGTATGTGGTCGGCGGCGCCCGGTGGGCGGACGTTGCGGAAGGTCAGGCGGGCGCCCAGCACCCTCGCCTGGCCGGCCGCGATGGTCAGGCCCAGGCCGTGGCCGACACCGGCGCGGTCCTTGCTGCCGGTGCGGAACCGGCTCGGCCCCTCGGCCAGCAGGTCCTCGGGGAAACCCGGCCCATGGTCGCGGACGCGGATGACCCGGCCCTCGACGGTGACCTCTATGGGCGGCCTGCCGTGCCGGGCGGCGTTGGCGAGCAGGTTGAACAGCACGCGCTCCAGGCGGCGCGGGTCGGTCGTCACCTCCGACTCGTGCACCACCTGCACGCCGACCTCCGCGTCCTTGGCCGCCACTCGCCGGGCGACGAACTCGCCCAGCATGATGTCCTGCAGCTCGGCCCGCTCGGAGGCGCCGTCCAGGCGGGCCACCTCCAGCACGTCCTCGACGAGCGTGCGCATCGCCTTCGCCCGGTCCAGCACCAGCTCGGTCGGGCGGCCCGGCGGCAGCAGCTCGGCGGCGGTCAGCAGTCCGGTCACCGGCGTGCGCAGCTCGTGCGCGATGTCGGCGGTGACCCGGCGCTCCGCCTCCAGCCGCTGCTGAAGCGTGTCCGCCATCGCGTCCACGGCCCGCGCCAGGTCGTCGGTCTCGTCCCGGACGACCCCGCCGATGGCCTCGCGCACCCGCACGTCCGGCTCACCCCTGGCGACCCGGTGCGCGGCGGACGCCGCCTTGCGCAGCCGGCGCGACAGTTGCCCGCCGATGAGCACGCCGAGCGCGCTGCCGCCGAGGACCACCGCGATGGAGCCGATGACCAGGGCCTGGTCGAGGTCCTTGAGGATGTCCGTGCTGCGGTCGGTGAACCCGGTGTGCAGGGACAGCACATGCCCGTCCTTGAGCGGCACGGCCGCCCAGATGTCCGGCCCGCCACCCGGCCGGTCGGTCACGTACGTCGCCCGGCGCCCGTCCTTGACCTTCGCCCGCAGCGCGGACGGCAGGTGCGGGTCGTCGATCTTGATGTCGGGGAAGTTGGGCCGCCCGGACAGCTCATAGTTGCGCTGGGCGATCTGCACCCGCTCGTCGGCGAGGTCGCGCGCGTTGTCCAGCATGGAGACCCGGGCGGCGTTGTGCACGACCAGGCTGAGCACGATCGCGACCAGCGCGCCGACCAGCGTGATCGCCGCGCTGAGCTTCCATCTGAGTCCCGTACGGATGCCCGTACCCCGCACGCGCGCCCCGACCAGGCGCCGGATGATCCCCCGCATCGACGTGTCCTGCCCCGCCTCAGGGCTTCAGCTTGTAGCCGAAGCCGCGGACCGTCTCGATCCGGTCCTGACCGATCTTCGTACGGAGCCGCTGCACATGGACGTCGACGACACGGGTGTCCCCGCCCCAGCCGTAGTCCCACACGCGCTCCAGCAGCTTGTCCCGGGACAGCACCGTGCCCGGCGCGGCGGAGAACTCCAGCAGCAGCCGCATCTCGGTCGGCGTGAGCGCCACCGGGCGGCCGGCCTTGCGCACCTCCATGCCCTCGGTGTCGACCTCGAGGTCGCCGAAGGTCAGCACGCCGCCGGCGGGCGCCGAGCCGACGTCCTGGGGACGGTCAGCACCGCTCGCGTGCCCGAACCGGCGCAGCACCGCCCGGATCCGGGCGACCAGCACGGCACCGTCGAACGGCTTGGTCACGTAGTCGTCGGCGCCCGCCTCCAGGCCGAGGACCACGTCGATCGAGTCCGCCCGCGCCGACAGCATGATCACCGGGACGGTCGACTCGTCGCGGATACGGCGGCACAGGCTGACCCCGTCGAGGCCCGGCACCATGACGTCCAGCAGGGCGATGTCCGGCCGGTTCGCCCGGAACGCCTCCAGCCCCGACAGCCCGTCGGGCATCGCGGTGACCGCGAAGCCGTCCCGCTCCAGGGCGAGCTGGGTGGCCTCGCGGATGACGTCGTCGTCCTCGACGAACAGGACGTGGGTCTGGTCTGCCATCCGTGCTCTCAGTTCGTATCCGGTGGGGTCCGTCAGGTCGGTGCCCGGTCAGTTGCTCTCGGGGGCCACGGTCGGCTCGGCCCCGACGACCGTGCTGTAGTCGTTGTGCGTGCGGTATTCCTCGGTGAAGCGGCCCGCGGTCCAGCGGTACGTGATCACGTTCTCGCCGGACGGGCTCGACACCGGGTCGCCCTTCGCGTACACCTGCTTGGTGACCACCAGATCACCGCGGTCTATCTCGGCATAGACCGGCGGTTCCTCCGCCTTGAAGACATTCCGGTAGGAACCGCCCTCCTCGCGATACACGTACGAGCCGATACCGACGACGTCACTGCACGTCACGACGTTGACGACGACGTCCTCGACCGTTCCGCCGGTCAGATCGCCGTACGACAGGTCGACCGGGTACGCGTCGGCGACGCACGGCTTCAGGCCGCGCTTGACCGCCGCCGAGACATGCGGATCCGAAAGCAGCAGCTTGACCGCGGCGGCCCGCGTCAGCGACCTGGACTCGGGCACCGCGGAGGCCTGGGCGGCCGAGCTCGCCGCCGTGCCGGCCATCGAGTCGTCGTGCGCCGGGCCCTCGTCCCGGGCACCGGTGCCGCCCGTGGCGCAGGCGGACAGCAAAAGGCTGAGGGCGGTGAGCACGGCCGCCGCCGTGATCACCGCCTGCAAGGTGCCTCGGGCCGGGGTGGGCCCGGGGCCGGTGTCGACACCGGCCCTGCCGGTCAGGCCGCGCAACGCTCCCGCTCCTCACGCTCCAGCGCGCGTGCGTCCAGATCGCGGGCCTCCAGCTCCTCGCGGAGCCGGGCGAGCGCCCGGTGCAGCGTGCTCTTGACCGTTCCGGCCGACATGCCGAGGGCCGCGGCCGTCTCCTCCGTGGACATCTGCTCCCAGTGTCGCAGCACGACCACGCTGCGCTGCTTGGGGGCCAGCACCTTCATGACGTCCATCAGCAGGGCCCGGTCCGCGTGCTGCTCGGAGGAGTCCTCCACACACGCCTCCGGGAGCTGCTCGGTGGGCACCTCCTCCAGCTTGCGGGCCCGCCACCACTCGGTCCGCGTGTTGATCATGACCCGGCGCAGATAGGCGTCCGCCAGCCGCTTGTCGGCTATGCCTTCCCAGCGGCCGTATGTCCGGGCCAGTGCCGTCTGGAGCAGGTCCTGGGCGTCGACCGGGTCCGGGACCAGTCGGCGGGCGCTGCGCAACAGCGCGTCCTGCCGAGTGCGGACGTACTCCTCGAACCCGAGCACCTCGCCCACGTCGCCCTGCTCCATGATCAACGCCTCCATCCCCGTTTTTCTGTCCCTGCGCCCCTCTGTCGGGCACAGAAAGGAAGCTACGGAGGCGTTGTCACGGGGCTGTCCGAAGCAGCCTGCGGTGAACGCTCGGCTGTCCGTCGGTTGTGTAACGGAAGTAGGAAACGGTTAAAAGCGCAGTTCGGATGGGGTAGGTATGGGTGATTTGCCCGCCGGGGGGCGGAGCGCAGCTGTGATCCGTCTGTGTGCCGGGCTGTGAGCCCGCTGTACGTCAGCTCAGCGGCAGCCGGTACAAGCCGCCCGGCAGCGGCTCCACCAGACCGTCGGCGACCAGGCCGTCCAGGGCCCGGGCGCGCTGCACCGGCTCGTGCCACACCCGGTCGAGCAACGCCTGCGGGACAGGGGCGTGCGCCTCGCGCAGTACGGCGAGCAGCTTGCCGCGCACCTGGCGGTCCGTACCGGCGTACGTCTGACCGCGCCGCGGCGGGCCCTCGTGCTCCGGCTTGCCCGCCAGCCGCCACGCGCACTGCGCGGCGATCGGGCAGCGGTGGCAGCCCTCGTTCTTGGCCGTGCACACCAGCGCGCCCAGCTCCATCGACGCGGCGGCCCAGCGGGCGGCGATCCGCTCGTCGTCCGGGAGCAGGGCCCGCGCCAGCCTGCGCTCGGCGGCCGTCGTCGCGTTCGGCGGGTACTGCACGCCGATGACCGCGCGGGCGAACACCCGGCGGACGTTGGTGTCGAGCACGGCATGCCGCTGCCCGTACGCAAACGACGCCACGGCCGCCGCCGTGTACTCGCCGATGCCGGGCAGTGCGAGGAGCTGGGCGTGGTCGGTGGGTACGTCGCCGCCGTGCCGTTCCGTTATGGCGACGGCGGCGCCGTGCAGGCGCAGGGCGCGGCGCGGGTAGCCGAGCCGGCCCCAGGCGCGCACGGCCTCGCCGGGGGCCTCCTTGGCGAGGTCGGCGGGGCGCGGCCAGCGGGCCAGCCACTGCTCATAGACGGGCAGGACGCGGTTGACCGGGGTCTGCTGGAGCATGAACTCGCTGACCATCACGCCCCACGCGCCGGCCTCCGGCCGCCGCCAGGGCAGGTCGCGCGCGTGCTCGTCGAACCAGGCGATGACGGGGGAGTGGAGGTGCTCTCCGCGGATCTCTCCGCGCGGAGAGCCGGGGAGTGCCTCGGTGGGGCTGGTGTGCGGGGGCTTCGTGGGAGCAGTCATGGCAGTTCCGATCCTGCCATGTCGGGACGGATCGACCGTGCTGCTGCGTAGCGTTTCGCGGGGCGGCAGACCAAGGCCACTGGTGGAGCGGCGCGGTCCGGTGGGCTCGCCGCTGTGCCCGGCGCGCCCAACTGTCGTACGTTCGCAGGACGTTTCCGGGATGATGATCCGGAAAAGTTGTGGCTCCAGGCGGCGGGTGGGGCCAGTGACGGCACCGATCTCTCGTACAGTTTGCGCCGTGGGATCTCTGCGCAATCCGGTCGGGCCGCTTCCCTCCTCCATCTACTGGCGACGGAGGGCCGTCCTGCTGTCCGTGGTCGCCCTGCTGGCCCTGCTGGTCACCTGGGTCGTGACGACCGGTGGGGGCGGAAACGGCACCGGCGCGAACGGCTCCGACGGCAAGAATCCCGCGCCCTCCATCACGCCGGGGCCGTCCGGTTCCGGGCCCGCGATCTCCGAAGCGCCGGGCGGGCGCGACGAGTCGGGCGACGAGGGCTCCGGCGGGACCGGCGCCGGGGACGGGTCCGGTGACGGTACGGGCGACAGTTCCGGTGCGGGTTCGAGTGCGGGTTCGGGTGACGACGGTGGGTCCGGCGCCTCGGGCGGTGCCGGTTCCGGCGGTACGGCCGCGGGTGCCTCCGGGGGTGGTGTCGGTACGGGCGAAACGGTGCCGGCCGGGTCGTCGCTGCCCAACTGCACCGCGAACGCCGTGACGTTGACCCTGCGCAGTGTGCGCAACACGTACTCACCGGACGAGACGCCCGCGTTCCGGCTGACCGCGAAGAACACCTCCGGCAGTGACTGCAAGGTCGATCTCGGGCCGAAGAGCGCGGTGCTGACGATCACTCAGGCGGCGGGCGACGACACGTACTGGTCGTCGGCCGACTGCCCCAAGGGTGCCGGGAGCCTGCTGTACCGGGTGCCGGCCGGGAGCAGCATCACGTACACCGTGCAGTGGGACCGCAGGCCGAGCGCCCCGGAGTGCGGGACGCCTCCGGCGGGGGTGGCCGGGGCAGGGACGTATCTGCTGGAGGGGAAGGCGGCGGGGTTCGGGACGTTGCGGACGTCGTTCGTGCTGGACGCGGACTAGGCTCCGCCGGGTGCGGGTCCGTTGTGGCTGGTCGCGCCCACGCGGCGGAGCCGCACATTGATGCAGCCCTGCGCCCCTGACGGCGCTGCCCTCCCGGCCGCTCCAATGTGAGCGTCTAGACGTAGCGCTCCAGGATCGACGACTCCGCCAACCGCGACAGGCCCTCCCGTACGCTGCGTGCCCGGGCCTCGCCCACGCCGTCCACCGTCTGGAGGTCGTCGACGCTCGCGGCGAGCAGCTTCTGCAGGCCGCCGAAGTGTTCCACCAGCCGGTCGATGATGGCGCCCGGCAGGCGCGGCACCTTGGCCAGCAGCCGGAAGCCGCGCGGTGAGACCGCGGAGTCGAGGGCCTCGGGGGAGCCGGTGTAGCCCAGCGCCCGGGCCACCGTGGGCAGTTCGAGCAGCTCGGCGTGGCTGAGGGCGTCCAGCTCGGCCAGTGCCTCGTCCACCGTGCGTGAGCGCTTGGCCGTGGGCTCGGGGACGTAGTCCCGGACGACCAGCTCGCGCTCGGGCTCCACGCCCGCGATCAACTCGTCCAGCTGGAGCGCGAGCAGCCGCCCGTCGGTGCCCAGCTCGACCACGTACTCGGCGATTTCGGTCGCGATCCGGCGCACCATCTCCAGCCGCTGCGCCACCGCCGAGACGTCCCGGACCGTCACCAGGTCCTCGATCTCCAGCGCGGACAGCGTGCCCGCGACCTCGTCGAGGCGGAGCTTGTAGCGCTCCAGGGTCGCGAGGGCCTGGTTGGCGCGGGACAGGATCGCCGCGGAGTCCTCCAGGACGCGGCGCTGGCCGTCGACGTAGAGGGCGATCAGCCGCATGGACTGGGAGACCGAGACCACCGGGAAGCCGACCTGCTTGCTCACGCGGTCCGCGGTGCGGTGCCGGGTGCCGGTCTCCTCGGTCGGGATCGTGGGGTCGGGGACCAGCTGGACGCCCGCCCGGAGGATCTTCGACAGGTCGGAGGAGAGCACGATGCCGCCGTCGAGCTTGCACAGCTCGCGCAGCCGGGTCGCCGTGAACTCGACATCCAGCACGAAACCACCCGTGCACATGGCTTCGACGGTCTTGTCGGAGCCGAGCACGATCAGGCCGCCGGTGTTGCCGCGCAGGACCCGCTCAAGGCCGTCACGCAGGGGCGTGCCGGGTGCCACGGCGCTCAGCGAGGCGCGCATCAGGCCATCGGAACCGGCACTCCCACCGGACTTTCCGGGAGCTGCTGCCCGGTCGTTGGCTGCCACTGCACTCCTCCGGTCGCAGGTTCTGGGGCGCTCCCGGATCCGCACTCTGTTCGTACGGACGGGCGAGACCAGGGCAAAGTCTACCGGCGGTCCTCCTCGTCCCGGGGGGCCTCTCGGCGACGGGAGCGGGGCAGCACCCTCAGGGCGTCCCCTATGTCCGCGACTTCCAGGACCTTCATCCCGGCCGGGACCTTCCCCGGGTCGCCCGGTACGAGGGCGTGCGTGAAGCCCAGCCGGTGCGCCTCGGCGAGCCTGCGCTGCACGCCGGTGACCCGTCTGACCTCGCCCGCGAGGCCGACCTCGCCGATCGCGACGAGGTTCTTCGGCAGCGGAGTGTCGCTGGCGGCGGAGGCCAGGGCGAGGGCGACGGCGAGGTCGGCGGCCGGCTCGGAGAGCTTCACGCCGCCGACCGTCGCGGAGTAGATGTCCCGTTTGCCCAGGGCGCTGATCCGGCCGCGCTGCTCCAGCACCGCCAGCATCATCGAGACGCGGGAGGTCTCCAGCCCGGACGTCGTACGGCGCGGGGAGGGAATCTGGGAGTCGACCGTGAGGGCCTGGACCTCGGCCACCAGGGGGCGGCGGCCCTCCAGGGTGACGGTCAGGCAGGTGCCGGGGACGGGCTCGGCGCGCCGGGTGAGGAACAGGCCGCTGGGGTCGGCGAGGCCGGTGATGCCCTCGTCGTGCAGCTCGAAGCAGCCGACCTCGTCGGTCGTGCCGTAGCGGTTCTTGACACCGCGTACGAGCCGCAGGCGTGCGTGCCGGTCGCCCTCGAAGTGCAGGACGACGTCGACGAGGTGCTCCAGGAGGCGCGGGCCCGCGATCGCGCCGTCCTTGGTGACATGGCCGACCAGGAGCGTGGACATGCCGCGTTCCTTCGAGGCGCGGATCAGGGCGCCGGCGACCTCGCGGACCTGGGCCATGCCGCCGGGGGCGCCGTCGATCTCCGGGGAGGCGACCGTCTGCACCGAGTCCATGATCAGCAGCGACGGCTTCACCGCGTCCAAGTGGCCGAGCACGGCGGCCAGATCCGTCTCGGCGGCGAGATAGAGGTGGTCGTCGATGGCGCCGATGCGGTCGGCGCGCAGCCGGACCTGGCTCGCCGACTCCTCGCCGGTCACATAGAGGGTGCGGTGCTCGTCGCTCGCCGACTTGGCCGCCACGTCCAGCAGCAGCGTCGACTTGCCGACGCCCGGCTCGCCCGCGACCAGCACCACCGCGCCGGGCACCAGGCCGCCGCCGAGCACCCGGTCCAGCTCGGGCACCCCGGTCGAACGGGCGGTCGCCTGCCGTCCGTCGACCTGCCCGATGGGCACCGCGGACGTCGTGACGCGCCCCGGCGCCGTGGTCCGCACCGCGGGCGCGCCGTACTCCTCGATCGTCCCCCAGGCCTGGCACTCGGGGCAGCGGCCGAGCCATTTGGCCGTCTGCCAGCCGCATTCGGTGCAGCGGTAGGACGGCCGGTCCTTGGTGGTCTTCGTACGGGCAGCCATGGACGAAACCGTAGCCGCCGCCACTGACAGCCGGGGCACCGGCGCTGTATGCCCCTTTCACGCCCGGCCACGCGCCGGTACGCACCCCGAACCGGCAGCCCCGTCATGAACGAGCCATGGAATGCGGGGTTCCTGTCCCCTTATGAGGGATCGTTTCACCCGTATGGATTAAAAGTGCTCATCGGGGCAGAAGCCGCAACCCCCCGCCGCCTACGGTCGCCGGGTGATGAGCAGCAGCCCGGACACCACGACCCGCACCACTGGCGCCCATCGTGCGCGCCGCGATGCGCGTGACCGCGCTGCGGCGCGCACGCTGGTGCATCGGCCACCCGCGCGCTACGAGCCGTATCTGGACGGTCTGTTCACGTACTGCCTGTCCGTGCTGTGCGACCACGACGCGGCCACCGCCGCCCTGGGCGAGGTCCTCGCGCTCGCCGAGCGCCGCGGCCAGCGCGCTCCGCAGGCCGCCGGTGACCGCCGGGCCTGGCTGTACGCGCTGGCCCGCTGGGCGTGCCTGTGCAAGCTGGCCGAGGCCAAGCAGAAACGTCAGGCCACCCACGCGGCAGGCCGACCCGGCACCGAGCGAAAACGCGCCACGAGGTCCGTCACGCCCCCCGTCCCCGAGGAGGTGCACGAGCAGCGCCGGCGCGAACTCGCCCTGCTGGCCTGGCCGGAGGCGGCCGGCACCACCCCCGAGCAGCGCGAGGCGCTCGAACTGGCCGTGCGCCACCACCTGGCCGCCCACGAGGTCGCCGCCGTCCTCGGCCTGGACCTCGCCGCCGCCCGCGACCTGCTCGCCTCCGCCGCCTGCGAGGTGGAACGCACGCGTGCGGCCCTCGCCGTCGTCGAGACCGGCGCCTGTCCGAGCGTCGCCCGCCTCACCGGCGACCACCAGCTGGTGCTCAGCGCCGCCCTGCGCAAGGAACTGGTCCGGCACGTCGACGACTGCCCCCGCTGTCGCCGCACCGCCGAGCGCGCGTTTCCCGGCCGCTGGCCCGGCGCCGGCCCGACCCCCGCCCAGCTGCCCGTGCTGGAGGCGCCCCGCGCGGCCCTGCACATGGCCATGGCGCACCACCCGCGCGCGCGGGGCACCGCGCCCCGCTTCGACCGGCGCGGCTTTCCGATGGACCCCAAGGACCGTGCCGCCCGCAGAGACCGCCTCCGCGCGCGTGCCGTCACCACCACCGTCGTCGCCACCGTGGTGGCCGCCCCGGTCCTCGCCCTGTGGTCCGCCTACCGGGGTGCGCCGATCGGTGAGGGCGGGGACGGCCGCGGGGCCACCGCCAGCCGGGACGACGGTCCCGGCGCCCTCGGTGGCGAGGCGGCGGACGGCGGCTACGAGAACGCCGGCAACGCCGGCACCCGCCCCGGCGGCCGTTTCTCCCAGGGCAACCAGCCGGACGTGTCGGTCGAGGTCATCAGCGTCGCCGGCGCCGGTGAGAAGAGCGCGGGCCGGCTCCGGGTGAGCGCGGGCAACACCGGCGACACCACCTTCATCACCCTCACCGCCTCCGGCTCCGCCCCGGTCCGCTGGTCCGCTAGCACGGCCGCCTCCTGGCTGTATCTGAGCCGGTCCTCGGGAACCCTCCGGCCCGGCGAGACGCTGACGATCAAGGTGTACGTCGACCAGCTGCGCGAACCGTCCGGGTACTGGAGCGCACGGGTCGCGCTCGCACCCGTCGGCGCGGTCGTCTCCATCCAGGGGTACGGCAGCGCACCCACCCCCTCCGACCCCGGCCCCGCCCCGGACCCCCGGCCGAGCACCCCGGGCGACCCCGGTAAGCCGCCCCCGCCCGATCCGGACCCGACGCCCACGACCCCGCCCGACCCCACACCGAGCACCCCGACCACACCGCCGCCCGACCCCGAGCCCACCCCCAGCGCCACCGACCCGTCCGCCCCGGGAAGCCCGACACCGCCACCCGGCGAAGGCGGCGACCCGAACCCCGGCACGTCCTAGGTGTATTGACCCGCAGGGTTGTTCACGCGGGTGATGGGTGGCCGGCCGCCGGATCAGTCCACCGGATCCGCCGGATGCGGCGCGAGCAGGGGCAGCTGCGACGCCAGCCGCTGCGCGCAGAGCTCGGCCAGACGGTCGTAGCCCGCCTTGCCCATCAGCTCGGTCAGCTCCGCCCGGTAGGAGACGTACACCGGCTCGCCCGCGCCGTGCGCCGAGGTCGCCGACGTGCACCACCAGTGCAGGTCGTGGCCGCCCGGACCCCAGCCCCGGCGGTCGTACTCACCGATCGAGATCTGCAGCACGCGCGTGTCGTCGGGCCGGTCGATCCAGTCGTAGGTGCGCCGGATCGGCAGCTGCCAGCACACGTCCGGCTTGGTCTCCAGCGGCTCGCGGCCCTCCCGCACGGCGAGGATGTGCAGCGAGCAGCCCGCGCCGCCCGCGAATCCGGGCCGGTTCTGGAAGATGCACGAGCCCTGGTAGGGCCGGGTCTGGCGGGAGCCCTCGTCGTCCTTGGAGACCCAGCCCTTTCGGGTGCCCTCGGCGTGGTTCTGCCAGATCTCCGGCGTGAGCCTCGCCACATGCTCGGCGACCCGCCGCTCGTCGTCCTCGTCGGAGAAGTGGGCGCCCAGCGTGCAGCACCCGTCGTCCGCGCGGCCCGCCTGGATGCCCTGGCAGCCGCTGCCGAAAATGCAGTTCCAGCGAGAGGTGAGCCATGTCAGATCGCAGCGGAACACCTGCTCGTCGTCCGCCGGATCCGGGAACTCCACCCACGCGCGCGGGAAGTCGAGGCCCTTCTCGTCGGCTGCCGGGACGGCCGGGGCCTGCTGCGGCTGCTTCTTCGGTGCTGTCGCCTGCGAAGAATCCTGGACAGACCCCTTGGCCGATGTGGCCTTCTTGTCCGCCTTGCCGGTCTTCGCCTTTTTCGTCTTTGGCACCCGTCCAGGGTAAGTCGCCCGCGGCCGGTCCCGGGACCGCCTCGGGGACGGCGCACGGCGCGGCTGGCAGTAGCGTTCCGTACATGAGACTCGGTGTCCTCGACGTGGGAAGCAACACGGTGCATCTGCTGGTGGTGGACGCACACCCCGGCGCGCGCCCGCTGCCCGCGCACTCGCACAAGGCGGAACTGCGCCTCGCCCAACTCCTCGACGAGGCCGGTGCCATCGGCCCCGAGGGGGTCGACAAGCTGATCGCGGTCATCCATGACGCGCTCCAGGCCGCCGAGGACAAGGGCGTCGAGGAACTCCTGCCGTTCGCCACCTCCGCCGTGCGCGAGGCCGCCAACGCCGACGACGTCCTCGCGCGCGTGCAGCAGGAGACCGGCGTCGCCCTCCAGGTCCTCACCGGCCCCGAGGAGGCCCGGCTCACCTTCCTCGCCGTCCGCCGCTGGTTCGGCTGGTCGGCGGGCAAGCTGCTCGTCCTGGACATCGGCGGCGGCTCCCTGGAGATCGCCTACGGCATCGACGAGGAACCCGACGCGGCCGTCTCGCTGCCGCTCGGCGCCGGCCGGCTCACCTCCGCCTGGCTGCCCGCCGACCCGCCCGCCACCGAGGACATACGGGCGCTGCGCCGCCATGTCCGCGCCGAGATCGCGCGCACGGTGGGCGAGTTCGCCCGCTTCGGCGCCCCCGACCACGTGGTCGCCACCTCCAAGACCTTCAAGCAGCTCGCCCGCATCTGCGGCGCCGCCCGCTCCGCCGAGGGCCTCTACGTCCAGCGCGAACTCAAGCGGCAGTCCCTGGAGTCCTGGGTCCCGCGCCTGTCCGGCATGACCGCGGAGGAACGCGCCGACCTCCCCGGCGTCTCGGAGGCCCGAGCGGGCCAGCTCCTCGCGGGGGCGCTGGTGGCGGAGGCGGCGATGGACCTGTTCGGGGTGGAGACGCTGGAGATCTGCCCGTGGGCGTTGCGGGAGGGGATCATTTTGCGTCGGCTGGATCACATGGGGCCGGAGTGAAACGGGCGGCTGGGCGTCGCCGGGTACAGGGGCGCGGGGCTGTATCGATGTGCGGCTCCGCCGCACAGGCGCGACCAGCCACACGCGACCCGCACTCGCCCGTGGCGATCCTCGAACGGTGAATAGGCGCACACCAACCCCGGCCCACCCCCCAGACCCACGTACCCTGTCTCCGTGGCAGAACCAGTCGTACGCATCCCGGATGCGAAGGTCGCCCTCTCGACGGCCTCCGTCTATCCGGAGTCGACGGCGACGGCCTTCGAGATCGCCGCACGTCTCGGGTACGACGGCGTCGAGGTCATGGTGTGGAACGAACCCGTCAGCCAGGACATCGAGGCCCTGCGCCGGCTCAGCGACTTCCACCAGATCCCGATCCTCGCCGTACACGCCCCCTGCCTGCTCATCACGCAGCGCGTCTGGTCCACCGACCCCTGGGTCAAGCTCCAGCGCGCCCGGGCGGCCGCCGAGAAGCTCGGCGCCGGCACCGTCGTCGTCCACCCCCCGTTCCGCTGGCAGCGCCAGTACGCGCGCGACTTCGTCGCCGGGATCTGGCGGATGGCGAACGAGACAGATGTGCGGTTCGCCGTGGAGAACATGTACCCCTGGCGCTACCGGGACCGCGAGATGCTCGCGTACGCCCCCGACTGGGACGTCACCAAGGACGACTACCGGCACTTCACGATCGATCTCAGCCACACCGCGACCGCCCGCACCGACGCCCTGCACATGATCGACCGCATGGGCGACCGCCTCGGCCACGTCCACCTCGCCGACGGCGGCGGCTCCAACAAGGACGAGCACCTGGTCCCGGGCCGCGGCACCCAGCCCTGCGCCGAGCTGCTGGAACGTCTCGCCCTGAGCGGTTTCGACGGCCATGTCGTCATCGAGGTCAACACCCGCCGCGCCATGTCCAGCGCCGAGCGCGAGGCCGACCTCGCCGAGGCCCTGGCCTTCACCCGGCTCCACCTGGCCTCCTCCGTGAAGGTGCCCCGGCGATGACCGACGCGACCGCCCGCAGGCGCGGCAGGCCCCCTCGTACGGAGTCCGCCGACACCCGCGACCGCATCCTCGCCGCGGCCCGCGAGGAGTTCTCCGAGCGGGGCTACGAGAAGACGTCCGTACGCGGCATCGCCAAGGCGGCGGGCGTTGACTCGGCGCTGGTGCATCACTACTTCGGAACCAAGGAGCAGGTCTTCCAGGAGGCGCTGGAAGCGGTCTTCGCGCCCGCGCTGAAGGCGCCGGACGTGATCTTCGAAGGGCCGGCCGAGGGGGTCGGCGAGCGGTTCGCCCGGTTCCTGTTCGGCATCTGGGAGAACCCGGTCACCCGGACCCCGCTGCTCGCCGTCGTACGGTCCGCCGTGACCAACGAGGTGGCGGCGTCCGTCTTCCGCCGCCTCGTCGCCGCCCAGCTGCTGCGCCGGGTCGCCTCGCAGCTCGGCCTGCCCGACGCCGAGCTGCGCGCCGAGCTGGCGGCCGCGCAGCTGGTCGGGGTGGCCATCATGCGGTACGTGATCAAGCTGGAGCCGCTGGCCTCGGCCGACGTCGAAGTGATCATCAAGCGCATCGCACCGGTCGTCCAGGGACACCTGACCGGACCCTGACGGCCGGCAGCAGACGTCGACCGGCAGCAGACCCAGACCGGCCGCAGACCACCTTGAGACACACATCCCGCATTCCGGACACCGTGTCCATCCCTTGGAGCACCGGCGTACGCTCGTAGGAGTCAGATTTCTCCGAAGGAGCGAGCGACGATGCCCGAGCTGAGGTCCCGCACAGTCACCCACGGACGCAACATGGCGGGCGCCCGCGCCCTTATGCGCGCCTCCGGTGTACCCGGTGCGGACATCGGCCGGAAGCCGATCATCGCGGTGGCGAACTCCTTCACCGAGTTCGTGCCCGGCCACACGCACCTCCAGCCCGTCGGCCGGATCGTCAGCGAGGCGATCAAGGAGGCGGGCGGCATCCCGCGCGAGTTCAACACGATCGCCGTCGACGACGGCATCGCGATGGGCCACGGCGGCATGCTCTACAGCCTGCCCTCCCGCGACCTGATCGCGGACAGCGTGGAGTACATGGTCGAGGCGCACTGCGCCGACGCCCTGGTCTGCATCTCCAACTGCGACAAGATCACCCCGGGCATGCTGAACGCGGCGCTCCGCCTCAACATCCCCACGGTCTTCGTCTCCGGCGGCCCGATGGAGTCCGGCCGCGCCACGCTGGTCGACGGCACGGTCCGCACCCTCGACCTGGTCGACGCGATCTCCGACGCCGTGAACGACAAGATCTCGGACGAGGACATCCTCCGTATCGAGGAGAACGCCTGTCCGACCTGCGGCTCCTGCTCCGGCATGTTCACCGCCAACTCGATGAACTGCCTGACCGAGGCCATCGGTCTCTCCCTCCCCGGCAACGGATCGGTGCTCGCCACCCACACCGCGCGCAAGCAGCTCTACGTCGACGCCGCTCGCACGGTCATGGACATCACCCGGCGCTACTACGAGCAGGACGACGACACGGTCCTGCCCCGCTCCATCGCCACCTTCGCGGCCTTCGAGAACGCGATGGCCCTGGACATCGCCATGGGCGGCTCCACGAACACGATCCTGCACCTGCTGGCCGCCGCCCAGGAGGCTGGCGTGCCCTTCGGCCTGGAGCAGATCGACGCCGTCTCGCGCCGCGTGCCGTGCCTGGCCAAGGTCGCGCCGAACGTCGCCAAGGACCGCACGTACTACATGGAGGACGTGCACCGCGCCGGTGGCATCCCGGCCCTGCTGGGCGAACTGCACCGCGGGGGCCTGCTCAACGAGGACGTGCACGCCGTCCACAGCCCGTCGCTCGCCGACTGGCTCAAGACCTGGGACGTCCGCGGCGGCTCGCCCTCCCCGGAGGCCGTGGAGCTGTGGCACGCGGCCCCTGGCTGCGTCCGCTCCGCCGAGGCCTTCTCCCAGTCCGAGCGCTGGGCGGCGCTGGACGAGGACGCCGAGGGCGGCTGCATCCGCTCCGTCGAGCACGCGTACAGCAAGGACGGCGGCCTGGCGGTCCTCAGGGGCAACCTCGCCGTCGACGGCTGCGTGGTGAAGACCGCCGGTGTCGACGAGTCGATCTGGACCTTCGAGGGCCCCGCGGTCGTCTGCGAGTCGCAGGAGGAGGCCGTCGAGAAGATCCTCAACAAGCAGGTGACCGACGGCGATGTCGTCGTCATCCGGTACGAGGGTCCCAAGGGCGGCCCCGGTATGCAGGAGATGCTCTACCCGACGTCCTTCCTCAAGGGCCGCGGCCTCGGCAAGACCTGCGCGCTGATCACGGACGGCCGCTTCTCCGGCGGCACGTCGGGTCTGTCGATCGGCCACGCGTCCCCCGAGGCGGCCTCCGGCGGCACCATCGCCCTCGTCGAGGACGGCGACCGTATCCGCATCGACATCCCGAACCGTTCGATCGAGCTGCTCGTCGACGAGGCGGAACTGGCGCGCCGGGAGGATGCGTTGAACGGGGTGTACGCCCCCAAGAACCGCGACCGCAAGGTGTCCGCCGCCCTGCGCGCGTACGCCGCGATGGCGACCAGCGCGGACAAGGGCGCGGTGCGGGACGTCAGCAAGCTGGGCTGAGCTGCGTGAGTGAGTGGGGCCGCCCGTGACGAGGGCGGCCCCTTTCGCTATCCGACGGGACTTCCCCTGAGGGGCCTCGTCATCGTGGGACTTCCCCTGAGGGGCCTCGTCACCGTGGGACTTCACCCTTGAGGCGTCTCACCATCCCGCCACCTCGCCCCCGTCCACCGCGAACAACACCCCGTCCGGCGCCCCCGCGAACACCTTCCCGTCCGCCGCCACCGGCAACGGCAACCCCGAGACGACCGACCCGCGCGCCGGCCCCGGCCGCGCGTCCGTCTGCCCCAGCAACGCCCCCTTCGCGGCGTCGACGGCGACGACCCGCCCGTCCCCGGCGCTGAAGTACAGCCGCTTCCCGGCCACGACCGGCGCCGACGGGAAACTGACGGACGTGTCCAGCCGCCACCGCTGCTCCGACGTACCGGTGTCCACCGCGGTCAGCGACCCGTCGGCGCCCAGCAGATACACCGTCTCCTGCGCCACGACCGCCTGCGCCCCCGCCACCGGGAAGCGCAGGGCGACCCGGCGCTGGGTGCCGTGCGTGGCGTCGTACCGCACGACGGCGTCCGTGTCCGCGTACGCCGCGGACGTCGACGTGAACCACAGCACGCCCTCCCGCGCACCCACCAGGCTCAGCGCCCCCGCCAGCCGCCGCTGCCACCGCACCGCGCCGGTCTCCGGGTCCACGGCGGTGACGCGCGTCCCGGCGCCGTCCGCGGTCACGGCGTACGCGACCCGTCCGCCGTACGACTGGAACACCGGCTGGGTGAGCCCGGCGATCCTGTGCCGCCACTTGCGTTCGCCGGTGGCCGCGTCCAGCGCGGTGACCGTCGAGTCGGGGCCGGTGAGCAGGACGAACCCGCCGACGTGCGCGATCCGGCCGTCGTAGCGCGCGATGTCGTGGCTCCAGCGGGTCCGGCCGGTCGCCGGGTCGAGCGCGGCGAGACGCCTGCTGCCCTCGAAGACGACGTGCAGCAGGCCGCCCGCGAGGACCGGCGGCTGTACGTTCCCGTCGGCGCGCTGGTCCGAGCCCGCCCGCGCCCACTGCACTTCCCCGTCGAGGGGATCGACGGCGGCGGCCAGGACGCCGGGGCGCGTGCAGTACAGCGCGCTGCCGCCGTACGTGCACTGCGGCATTCCGCTCGCCTCGACGCCCGGCGCGCTCAGCTCGACGTCCCAGGCCCGGAACCGCTGGGCCTGCACGTGCCCGGCGGGCGCCTCGGTCCCGCCGGTCCCGGCCAGCATGAGGGCCCCGGCCCCGAGCGCGAGCACGGCGGCCCCGGCGACGGCCGCCATCCACCGTCGCCTGGCTTTGCTCTTCGGCGGTACGTCCGTGGCGGCGGCGCCCGGGACAGCGGGCACCCGGCGCCGCCGGTGGGTGGGCAGGTCCTCGCCGGGGCGCTCGACAGGGGGTTCGCCGGGGCGCTCGCCGGGGGGTTCGAACAGCTGCTCGCCCGTGCGCTGTTCGGGGATGAAGGCCTGGGTGTCGTACGACGCCGACAGCGACCGCAGCTCCGCCATCAGCTCGTCCGGTGTGGGCCGGTCCTCCGGCTCCTTGGCCAGACAACGGGCGACGAGCGGCGCGAGTTCCTGCGGCACGCCTGTCAAGTCCGCCTCTTCATGGACGACCTGATACGCCACCAAGTACGGGCTGTCGGAGTCGAATGGCCCGCTGCCCGTCGCCGCGTGCACGATGACCGACCCGAGCGCGAACACATCGGCGGCCGGCCCGACATCCCGCGGCCTGCGGAACTGCTCCGGCGCCATGAACGGCGGCGTGCCGATCAGCTTGCCGGTCTCGGTGCGCAGTTCGCTGTCCGAGGGCCGGGAAATGCCGAAGTCGATGACTTTCGGCCCGTCCTCGGCGAGCAGCACATTGCTGGGCTTGAGATCGCGGTGCACCACTCCGGCCCGATGGATGTCCCGCAACGCCTCCGCCAGCCCCGCCATCAACTGCCGCAGCCGGGCGGGAGGCAGCGCACTATTCCGCTTCACATACGCGGAGAGGGTCGGCCCGGGGATGAACAGCGTCGCCATCCACGGCCGCTCGGCATCCGGATCGGCGTCGACGACGGGTGCGGTGAACGCACCGCTGACCCGCCGGGCCGCCCCGACCTCCTGCCGGAACCGCCCCCGGAACTCGGGGTCCTGGGCGAACTCCGCGTGCACGACCTTCACGGCCAGCCGCAACCCCGAGGCCGACCGCGCCAGATGGACCACGCCCATGCCGCCGGACCCGAGCTGTGCCTCCAGCAGATACTGTCCGGCGTATTGCGGAGATTCCGCTTCCGCATCCGCACCGGTGCTGCGCCATGGCGGCATCTCTCACCCCCGGATGTCCGTCCGCACGCGCGACGCGCTGAGCCTAGTCGATGGTGCGTGCGAAGCCCCTGTGGCTTGCTAGCCTCGGTGCGCCAGACAATTTTGGCGTGAACTGTTCACAGGCATCCAAAATACGGGGGAGGCCGACATGGCCACGGAGAACATAGAGATCTCGGACGCGGGCGAGCAGGAGACGGCACCGACGGCGACGGCGGAGGCCGCGCCCGAGACGGAGACGCTGAGCGCGACGGCGACCGCCGTGCCGCGGGTCCGCGCCTACCCGGTCGCCCCCGGCGTCCGGCTCAACGTCCGCAGCGGTCCCGGCACCAGCTACCGCATCGTCCGCGTCCTGCCCGAGGGCGCCACCGTCCCGATCTACTGCCAGCGCCCCGGCGAAACCGTCACCGGCCCCTACGGCACCTCCAACATCTGGGACTGCATCGCCAACTCCCAGTACGTCTCCGACGCCTACGTCAAGACCGGCAGCGACGGCTATGTCGCCCCGCGCTGCTCCTGACCACGACCTGGGGCCCGTCGCGTACCCGGGAGCCATAATCGACCCGTGAGCGACCACCAGAACGGCACCCCGGACCGGCCCACGGGCGGCGGGCCCCGCCCCGAACCCCTCCGCTTCTTCGGCACGACCTGGGTCGACCACGACCACGGCTACACCGCCCGCCGCATCGCCGCCTCCGTCGGCTCCCTCGCCGCGGCCGTCGCCGCCTGCCTGGTGCTCCGCTTCGCCTACGAGGGCATCCAGCTCGCCGAGACGGGCAGCTTCGTCCCGCTCCTGGTCGTCGTCATGTTCGCGGTCTGCAGTGCCCTCGCCTTCCGGCACACCTGGGAAGGCTTCACCAAGCGCCACGACCCCGACCGCCAGTCCGCCCTCCGCGGCCTCCTCGCCATCGGCTTCGTCGGCTCCCTCCTCGCCTACTTCGTCCGCTCCCTCGTCGAGGCCCCCGGCGAAAGACTTCACCGCGAGGAATACGAAACGGCTCTCCAGGACCACAAGAAGCGCACCGCCCGCCGCACCGGCAACCCCGCGAAGAGGCGCCGCCGCGACTGAGGTGCCTTGACCCGCGCCGTCCCGGGCCTTCCCGAGGCAGGCGTGGAGGCGGGCTTCCCACCCGATCGTCACGCCTGGGCGCAGGCCACCGGCCATCGCGGCGAGGCGGGCGATCCTGTCCTCCCCTCCCCGGCCCCACCCCGGCCACCATGTCCCCATGGCCACCTCAACGACGCCCCCGCCCCCCTCCCACCCCTCCCGCGCCCACTCCTTCAACGCCGTCGCAGCCCAGTACGCCGCGAACCGCCCCTCCTACCCGCCCGCCCTCTTCGACGCCATCGAGGAACTGGCCGGGCGGCGCCTCGCCGGTGCGCGTGTGGTGGACGTCGGCGCCGGTACGGGCATAGCCACCGCCCTGCTGCACGGCCGGGGCGCCGACGTGGTGGCCGTCGAGCCCGGGGACGGCATGTCCACCCACTTCCGCCGCACCCGCCCCGGCATCCCGATCGTCCGCGGCGACGGCAACGCCCTCCCCCTCACCGATGCCTGCGCGGACTTCGTCACCTACGCGCAGGCCTGGCACTGGACGAACCCCAACCGCGCGCTGCCGGAGGCCTTCCGCGTACTGCGGCCGGGCGGCGCACTGGCGCTGTGGTGGAACCGCGATGCCGAGGGCGTCCCCTGGCTCGCCGCCCAGGCAGAGCGGATCAAGCAGCACTACGGCGACCCCCTCGCGGTCCAGCCGGACACCCCGGACCCCGGCACGGACCCTTCCGGCAGCGCCGTCCCGACCCCGGACTACGCCCGCCGAGTCGTCCGCTGGAGCCGCCGCGTCCCCCTCGACACCCACCTCGCCAACCTCGGCAGCCACTCGATCCTGCTGGTCAACGGCACGGAACGCAGCGAGGCCTTCCTCACCGAGGAGCGACACCACCTCCTGCAGGTCTTCCCGGACGGATTCGTCGACGAGATCTACGACGTGGAACTCCTGGTCGCCACCGCCCCCTGATCCCGCCAGACGGCGGGTCAGCCCCTCTCACCTCCAGCCCCGATCCCCTCAGTCGACGGCGCTGCACCCTCACCCCGCCACCTGCGCAGCCGAACACCCCTGACTTGACGCCACCAACCCCCAGGAGGATTATTCATCGCATGATGAATTACTCGGCGGACCCACCCCACCCCACGGCCGGCCAAACCGCCCCCGGAACCACCCACACCCCCGCCATCCACGCCGAAGACCTCACCGTCGTCCGCGGCCCCCGCACAGTCCTGCGCGCACTGAACTTCACCGTCCCGCGCGGCCAGATCACCGGCCTCCTCGGCCCCTCCGGCTGCGGCAAGTCCACCCTCATGCGCGCCATCGTCGGCACCCAGGCCAAGGTCACCGGCACCCTCGACGTCCTCGGCCGCCCCGCAGGCCACCGCACCCTGCGCACCCGCATCGGCTACGTCACCCAGGCCCCCTCCGTCTACGACGACCTCACCGTCCGTCAGAACCTCGACTACTTCGCCGCGATACTCGACCCCGGGCGCACGACCGCCGACCGCTGCCACGACGTCGACCGCGTCCTCACCGACGTCGACCTCACCAGCCATGCCGACGCCCTCGCCGGCAACCTTTCCGGCGGCCAGCGCAGCCGCGTCTCCCTCGCCGTCGCCCTCCTCGGCACCCCCGAACTGCTGGTCCTCGACGAACCCACCGTCGGCCTCGACCCCGTCCTCCGCCGCGACCTGTGGAACCTCTTCCACGCCATCGCCGCCGACCGCGGCGCCACCCTCCTCATCTCCTCCCATGTCATGGACGAGGCCGAGCGCTGCCACCGCCTCCTCCTCATGCGCGAGGGCGAGATCCTCGCCGACGACACCCCGGACGCCCTGCGCGCCCGCACCGGCGCCGAAACGGTCGAAGCCGCGTTCCTGCACCTCGTGGACGAGGCGAGCGCCGCGGCCCGCAACAAGGAGACGACCCGATGACCACGACCACGGCGACCGCACCCGCCCCCACCAGCGCCCTGAACGCATCCCGCACCACCGCGACCGCCGCCCGGGTCCTGCGCCAACTCCGACACGACCCGCGCACCATCGCGCTGATGATCCTCATCCCCTGCCTGATGCTGATCCTGCTGCGCTACGTCTTCGACGGCAGCCCGCGCACCTTCGACAACATCGGCGCGTCCCTGCTGGGCATCTTCCCGCTGATCACCATGTTCCTCGTGACGTCCATCGCCACCCTGCGCGAACGCACCTCGGGCACCCTCGAACGCCTCCTCGCCATGCCTCTCGGCAAGGGCGACGTGATCGCCGGCTATGCCCTCGCCTTCGGCACACTCGCGATCATCCAGTCCGCCCTCGCCACAGGTCTCGCCCTTTGGTTCCTCGGCCTCGACGTCACCGGCTCCCCCTGGCTGCTCCTGCTGGTGGCCCTGCTCGACGCGCTCCTCGGCACAGCCCTCGGCCTCTTCGTCTCGGCCTTCGCGGCCTCGGAATTCCAGGCGGTCCAGTTCATGCCGGCAGTGATCTTCCCCCAGCTCCTCCTCTGCGGCCTCTTCACCCCGCGCGACAACATGCACCCCGTCCTGGAGGCCATCTCCAACGTCCTCCCCATGTCCTACGCCGTCGACGGCATGAACGAAGTCCTCAAGCACACCGACATGACGGCCAACTTCATCCGCGACGCCCTGATCGTCGCGGGCTGCGCCTTGCTCGTCCTCACCCTCGGCGCGGCGACGCTGCGACGCCGAACCGCATGACCCAGGTGGGCGAGCCACATCCCGCCCACCGGACAACCGAGCCCGTCACCCGCGCCCGGTGCGAGGATGAATCCGGACGACGCAACCCCCGGAGGGCCCCGCACCATGACCCAGAAAGTCGCAGTCCTCGGCACCGGCAAGATCGGCGAAGCCCTGCTCAGCGGAATGATCCGCGCCGGCTGGACCCCCGCCGATCTCCTGGTCACCGCCCGCCGCCCGGAGCGGGCCGAGGAACTCCGCACCCGCTACGGAGTCACCCCGGTCACCAACCCGGAAGCCGCGAAGACCGCCGACACCCTGATCCTCACGGTCAAACCGCAGGACATGGGCACCCTCCTGGACGAACTCGCCCCCCACGTCCCCGCCGACCGCCTGGTCATCAGCGGCATGGCAGGCATCACGACCGCCTCCCTCGAAGCGCGCCTCGCCGCCGGCACCCCGGTCGTCCGCGTCATGACGAACACGCCCGCCCTCGTCGACGAGGCCATGTCCGTCATCTCCGCCGGCACCCACGCCAGCGAAGCCGACCTCGCCCACGCCGAGGAAATCTTCGGCGCCGTCGGCAAGACGCTCCGCGTCCCCGAGTCCCAGCAGGACGCCTGCACGGCCCTGTCCGGCTCCGGCCCGGCGTACTTCTTCTACCTGGTCGAAGCCATGACCGACGCCGGCATTCTGCTCGGCCTGCCCCGCGACAAGGCCCACGACCTCATCGTCCAGTCCGCGATCGGCGCGGCCACCATGCTCCGCGACAGCGGCGAACACCCGGTCAAGCTCCGCGAGAACGTCACGTCCCCCGCCGGCACCACCATCAACGCCATCCGCGAACTCGAGAACCACGGCGTACGAGCCGCCCTCATCGCCGCCCTGGAAGCCGCCCGCGACCGCAGCCGCGAACTCGCCTCCGGCAACAGCAAGTGACGCCGGCCGCCCCCTGCCCAGGGGCGGCCCAAGCCCGACCCCCTACGCGGTCACCTCGATATCGGCAGTCGCAGCCGCCGGCAACAACCCGATCGCCCGATACGCCGCATCCACCGTCGGCCGGGCCATCGCCCGAGCCCGCTCCGCACCATCCCGCAGCACCCCCTCCACGTAGCCAGGATCCGCACACAGCTCCCGGTGCCTCTCCTGCACGGGCCTCAAGACCTCGACCACGGCCTCCGCGGTGTCCTTCTTCAAGGCGCCGTACGACTCATATACACCGCTCAGGCCCGATGGGTTCCCACCCGTGCACGCCGCCAGAATCTCCAGCAGATTCGCCAGCCCCGGCCGCCCGTCCCGGTCGTACACGACCTCCCGCCCACTGTCGGTAACGGCCCGCATGACCTTCCTGCGCACCACATCCGGCTCATCGAGCAGATAGACGATCCCCGGCCCGGAATCGTCGCTCTTGCCCATCTTCGACGTCGGATCCTGGAGGTTCATCACCCGCGCCGCGACCTGCGGAGACGTCGCCCGAGGCACCACGAACGTATGCCCGTACCGCTGGTTGAACCGCACCGCCAGATCCCGCGTCAGCTCCACATGCTGCGTCTGGTCATCCCCCACCGGCACCTCGTCGGTCCCGTACGCCAGGATGTCCGCCGCCATCAGCACGGGATACGTCAGCAGCGACAGCCGCACACTTCCACCCCGCGCCCGCTCGCGCGCGGCCTTCTCCTTGTACTGGATCATCCGCCGCATCTCACCGTCGGTCGCCACGCACTCCAGCAGGTACGACAGCCGCGCGTGCTCATCGACATGACTCTGTACGAAGACGGTGCACCGCTCCGGATCCAGCCCCGCCGCCAGCAACAACGTCGCCGCCTGCCTACTCAGTCGACGCACCCGCGCCGGATCGTGCTCCACGGTCAGCGCATGCAGATCGACGATGCAGAACAACGCGTCCGCCCGTTGCTGGTCCACCTCCACCCACCGTCGCATCGCCCCGAGGTAGTTCCCCAGCGTCAGATGCCCGGTCGGCTTGACCCCACTGAAGACCCGCGTCATCTCTTCTCCACCTCCTGGTCGAGGCCGCCGTCCCCGGTCGGCCGACCCTCTGGAGCTCTGGAGGGAGATACGAGAACGGCCGCCGAGGCGGCGGCCGTTGAGTGCATACGTGAGTACGGCCGCCGTCAGGCGGCCCACCACAGCTGGGTACACGTACGCGTAGTCACGTCCCCCAGAGTACGCCTCCCGGGTGCGGTCGGGGACCTGAGTTGACACGCCCCAGGCAGGTACGTAGTGTTCTCCGAGTTGTCCGACGTGAGCGCCGACTCCGGTCGGTCCCCGGACAGCCATTCCGCGAGTACCAACCACTCTCGACGAGCAGTCGATCCGTCGCTCTGCTGTCGTGTCATTGGTATGCGTATTTGCGGAATGAGGAATCCGCGTTCGAAAGAACGCAGCCCCCGATTAGCTCGGGAGCGAGGAATCCGCTAAAGTCTCACTCGTCGGAACGGCCCAGGGGCCGGGAAGACAAACCCCGCTGACTGGGGATCAGGTCGAGAAAGGATCTGATAGAGTCGGAAACACCGAAGGGAAGCGCCCGGAGGAAAGCCGCGAGAGAGTATCTCGGGTGAGTACGAAGGAAGCGTCCGTTCCTTGAGAACTCAACAGCGTGCCAAAAGTCAACGCCAGATATGTTGATACCCCGACACCGGGAAGTTTCCTGGTGGCGAGGTTCCTTTGAAAAAATACAGCGAGGACGCTGTGAACGGTCGGATCATTCCTCTGACTGTTCCGCTCCCGTGAAAAGCATTCACGGAGAGTTTGATCCTGGCTCAGGACGAACGCTGGCGGCGTGCTTAACACATGCAAGTCGAACGATGAACCGGCTTCGGCCGGGGATTAGTGGCGAACGGGTGAGTAACACGTGGGCAATCTGCCCTGCACTCTGGGACAAGCCCTGGAAACGGGGTCTAATACCGGATACGAGTCCCTGCCGCATGGTGGGGGTTGGAAAGCTCCGGCGGTGCAGGATGAGCCCGCGGCCTATCAGCTTGTTGGTGAGGTAACGGCTCACCAAGGCGACGACGGGTAGCCGGCCTGAGAGGGCGACCGGCCACACTGGGACTGAGACACGGCCCAGACTCCTACGGGAGGCAGCAGTGGGGAATATTGCACAATGGGCGCAAGCCTGATGCAGCGACGCCGCGTGAGGGATGACGGCCTTCGGGTTGTAAACCTCTTTCAGCAGGGAAGAAGCGCAAGTGACGGTACCTGCAGAAGAAGCGCCGGCTAACTACGTGCCAGCAGCCGCGGTAATACGTAGGGCGCAAGCGTTGTCCGGAATTATTGGGCGTAAAGAGCTCGTAGGCGGCTTGTCGCGTCGGTTGAAAGCCCGGGCTTAACCCCGGGTCTGCAGTCGATACGGGCAGGCTAGAGTTCGGTAGGGAGATCGGAATTCCTGGTGTAGCGGTGAAATGCGCAGATATCAGGAGGAACACCGGTGGCGAAGGCGGATCTCTGGGCCGATACTGACGCTGAGGAGCGAAAGCGTGGGAGCGAACAGGATTAGATACCCTGGTAGTCCACGCCGTAAACGGTGGGCACTAGGTGTGGGCAACATTCCACGTTGTCCGTGCCGCAGCTAACGCATTAAGTGCCCCGCCTGGAGTACGGCCGCAAGGCTAAAACTCAAAGGAATTGACGGGGCCCGCACAAGCGGCGGAGCATGTGGCTTAATTCGACGCAACGCGAAGAACCTTACCAAGGCTTGACATACACCGGAAACGGCCGGAGACGGTCGCCCCCTTGTGGTCGGTGTACAGGTGGTGCATGGCTGTCGTCAGCTCGTGTCGTGAGATGTTGGGTTAAGTCCGCAACGAGCGCAACCCTTGTCCCGTGTTGCCAGCAACTCTTCGGAGGTTGGGGACTCACGGGAGACCGCCGGGTCAACTCGGAGGAAGGTGGGGACGACGTCAAGTCATCATGCCCCTTATGTCTTGGGCTGCACACGTGCTACAATGGCCGGTACAATGAGCTGCGATACCGCGAGGTGGAGCGAATCTCAAAAAGCCGGTCTCAGTTCGGATTGGGGTCTGCAACTCGACCCCATGAAGTCGGAGTCGCTAGTAATCGCAGATCAGCATTGCTGCGGTGAATACGTTCCCGGGCCTTGTACACACCGCCCGTCACGTCACGAAAGTCGGTAACACCCGAAGCCGGTGGCCCAACCCCCTTGTGGGGAGGGAGCTGTCGAAGGTGGGACTGGCGATTGGGACGAAGTCGTAACAAGGTAGCCGTACCGGAAGGTGCGGCTGGATCACCTCCTTTCTAAGGAGCACTTCTCACCAACCTCGGTTGGTCAGAGGCCAGTACATCAGCGAACGTCTGATGCTGGTTGCTCATGGGTGGAACGTTGACTACTCGGCACAGATGGTTTGGATGGGTTCGCTAGTACTGCTTCGGCGTGGAACGTGGACATCATCGACTGGCTGTGTCGGGCACGCTGTTGGGTGTCTGAGGGAATGATCCCTCGGGAGAGCCGGGGTCCGAGTAGTTGGCGGGCGACTGGTCGTTGTTTGAGAACTGCACAGTGGACGCGAGCATCTGTGGCCAAGTTTTTAAGGGCGCACGGTGGATGCCTTGGCACCAGGAACCGATGAAGGACGTGGGAGGCCGCGATAGTCCCCGGGGAGTCGTCAACCAGGCTTTGATCCGGGGGTTTCCGAATGGGGAAACCCGGCAGTCGTCATGGGCTGTCACCCGCTGCTGAACACATAGGCAGTGTGGAGGGAACGCGGGGAAGTGAAACATCTCAGTACCCGCAGGAAGAGAAAACAACCGTGATTCCGGGAGTAGTGGCGAGCGAAACTGGATGAGGCCAAACCTGCGACGTGTGAGACCCGGCAGGGGTTGCGTCGTGGGGGTTGTGGGATCTCTCTTCTGTTGTCTGCCGGCAACAGGGCGAGTCAGAAACCGTTGATGTAGGCGAAGGACATGCGAAAGGTCCGGCGTAGAGGGTAAGACCCCCGTAGTCGAAACGTCAGCGGCTCGTTTGAGAGACACCCAAGTAGCACGGGGCCCGAGAAATCCCGTGTGAATCTGGCGGGACCACCCGCTAAGCCTAAATATTCCCTGGTGACCGATAGCGGATAGTACCGTGAGGGAATGGTGAAAAGTACCCCGGGAGGGGAGTGAAATAGTACCTGAAACCGTGTGCCTACAAGCCGTGGGAGCGTCGCATGCAAGCTTGCTTGTGTGTCGTGACTGCGTGCCTTTTGAAGAATGAGCCTGCGAGTTTGCGGTGTGTTGCGAGGTTAACCCGGGTGGGGTAGCCGTAGCGAAAGCGAGTCCGAAGAGGGCGTTTTAGTAGCACGCTCAAGACCCGAAGCGGAGTGATCTAGCCATGGGCAGGTTGAAGCGGAGGTAAGACTTCGTGGAGGACCGAACCCACCAGGGTTGAAAACCTGGGGGATGACCTGTGGTTAGGGTGAAAGGCCAATCAAACTCCGTGATAGCTGGTTCTCCCGAAATGCATTTAGGTGCAGCGTCGTGTGTTTCTTGCCGGAGGTAGAGCACTGGATAGGCGATGGGCCCTACCGGGTTACTGACCTTAGCCAAACTCCGAATGCCGGTAAGTGAGAGCGCGGCAGTGAGACTGTGGGGGATAAGCTCCATGGTCGAGAGGGAAACAGCCCAGAGCATCGACTAAGGCCCCTAAGCGTACGCTAAGTGGGAAAGGATGTGGAGTCGCACAGACAACCAGGAGGTTGGCTTAGAAGCAGCCACCCTTGAAAGAGTGCGTAATAGCTCACTGGTCAAGTGATTCCGCGCCGACAATGTAGCGGGGCTCAAGCGTACCGCCGAAGTCGTGTCATTGCAGCATGAGGGCCAACGCCCGCTGTGATGGGTAGGGGAGCGTCGTCTGCCGGGTGAAGCAGCACCGGAAGGTAGTTGTGGACGGTTGACGAGTGAGAATGCAGGCATGAGTAGCGATACAAACGTGAGAAACGTTTGCGCCGATTGACTAAGGGTTCCTGGGTCAAGCTGATCTGCCCAGGGTAAGTCGGGACCTAAGGCGAGGCCGACAGGCGTAGTCGATGGATAACCGGTTGATATTCCGGTACCCGCTGTGAAGCGTCAAACATCGAATCCAGTGATGCTAAGCCCGTGAAACCGCCTGCCCTCAGCTTTGCTGTGGGTGGGAGTGGTGGAGCCGGTGACCCGAGCTGGTAGTAGGTGAGTGATGGGGTGACGCAGGAAGGTAGTCCATCCCGGGCGGTGGTTGTCCCGGGGTAAGGGTGTAGGCCGTGCGATAGGTAAATCCGTCGCACTTGTGGCTGAGACCTGATGCCGAGCCGATTGTGGTGAAGTGGATGATCCTATGCTGTCGAGAAAAGCCTCTAGCGAGTTTCATGGCGGCCCGTACCCTAAACCGACTCAGGTGGTCAGGTAGAGAATACCGAGGCGTTCGGGTGAACTATGGTTAAGGAACTCGGCAAAATGCCCCCGTAACTTCGGGAGAAGGGGGGCCACATCCGGTGAGAGCACTTGCTGCTTGAGCTGGGGGTGGCCGCAGAGACCAGCGAGAAGCGACTGTTTACTAAAAACACAGGTCCGTGCGAAGCCGTAAGGCGATGTATACGGACTGACGCCTGCCCGGTGCTGGAACGTTAAGGGGACCGGTTAGCTCCATTTCGGTGGGGCGAAGCTGAGAACTTAAGCGCCAGTAAACGGCGGTGGTAACTATAACCATCCTAAGGTAGCGAAATTCCTTGTCGGGTAAGTTCCGACCTGCACGAATGGCGTAACGACTTCTCGACTGTCTCAACCATAGGCCCGGTGAAATTGCACTACGAGTAAAGATGCTCGTTTCGCGCAGCAGGACGGAAAGACCCCGGGACCTTTACTACAGTTTGATATTGGTGTTCGGTTCGGCTTGTGTAGGATAGCTGGGAGACTGTGAAAGCCATACGCCAGTATGGTGGGAGTCGTCGTTGAAATACCAGTCTGGTCGTGCTGGATGTCTAACCTGGGTCCGTGATCCGGATCAGGGACAGTGTCTGATGGGTAGTTTAACTGGGGCGGTTGCCTCCTAAAGGGTAACGGAGGCGCCCAAAGGTTCCCTCAGCCTGGTTGGCAATCAGGTGTTGAGTGTAAGTGCACAAGGGAGCTTGACTGTGAGACCGACGGGTCGAGCAGGGACGAAAGTCGGGACTAGTGATCCGGCGGTGGCTTGTGGAAGCGCCGTCGCTCAACGGATAAAAGGTACCCCGGGGATAACAGGCTGATCTTCCCCAAGAGTCCATATCGACGGGATGGTTTGGCACCTCGATGTCGGCTCGTCGCATCCTGGGGCTGGAGTCGGTCCCAAGGGTTGGGCTGTTCGCCCATTAAAGCGGTACGCGAGCTGGGTTTAGAACGTCGTGAGACAGTTCGGTCCCTATCCGCTGTGCGCGTAGGAGTCTTGAGAAGGGCTGTCCCTAGTACGAGAGGACCGGGACGGACGAACCTCTGGTGTGCCAGTTGTTCTGCCAAGGGCATGGCTGGTTGGCTACGTTCGGGAGGGATAACCGCTGAAAGCATCTAAGCGGGAAGCCTGCTTCGAGATGAGGACTCCCACCTCTTTAAGAGGGTAAGGCTCCCAGTAGACGACTGGGTTGATAGGCCGGATATGGAAGCACGGTAACGTGTGGAGTTGACCGGTACTAATAGGCCGAGGGCTTGTCCTCAGTTGCTCGCGTCCACTGTGTTGGTTCTGAAACCACGAACAGTCCCGCCCCGTGAGGGTGGTCCGGCTGGACAGTTTCATAGTGTTTCGGTGGTCATAGCGTGAGGGAAACGCCCGGTTACATTCCGAACCCGGAAGCTAAGCCTTACAGCGCCGATGGTACTGCAGGGGGGACCCTGTGGGAGAGTAGGACGCCGCCGAACAATTTTTGGGAAAGCCCCCGCATCGGATGATGCGGGGGCTTTCTGCGTTTAGGGTCTGGAGCATGCGCTATGACTTGGTCATCTTCGACAACGACGGTGTTCTCGTCGACAGTGAGCCGATCTCCAACCGGCATCTGGCGGCCTATCTCACCGAGTTGGGGCATCCGACGACGTACGAGGACTCCATTCGGGACTTCATGGGGTCCGCGATGCATCGGATCCATGAGCTGATCGAGGAGCGTACGGGGCTGCGGTTGCCGGCCGAGTTCGACGAAGTCTTTCACGCGCGGGTCTTCGCCGCGTTCGAGCGGGAGTTGACTGCGGTGAGCGGGGCCGGGGAGGTGCTGGAGAAACTGGCCGCGGACGGGGTGCCGTACTGTGTGGCCTCCTCGGGGAGCCATGAGCGGATTCGGGTGGGGCATCGGGTGGCCGGGCTGGAGCGGTGGTTCGACGACGGGCGGATCTTCAGCTCGCAGGATGTGGGACGGGGGAAGCCGGCACCGGATCTGTTCCTGTACGCGGCGGAGCGGATGGGGGTCGCGCCGGAGCGCTGTGTGGTCGTCGAGGACAGCCCGCGCGGGGTGCAGGCGGCCGTGGCGGCCGGGATGGATGTGTACGGGTTCACGGCCATGACGCCGGCCGGCAAGCTGGTGGGAGCAACCGGACTCTTCGCCGACATGGGGGAGTTGGCCGACCTGCTCAGATGAAGCTGAGCGCAATTCATCTTTGGCTGGATATACCCAGCGGTACGCCGGGGCCCTACGCTCGCCGCCATGACTCGTGTGCTGCGGCGCGGTAGGGCCTCGTTGGCGTTCGGCTTCTTCGCGCAGGGGGTGGCCTTTGCCCTGCTGGTGACGCGGATTCCGGCCATCCAGGACCGGTACGGGGTGTCCGACGCGTTGCTGCCGGCGTTTCTGGCCGCGGTGCCGGTGCTGGCCGGGGTCGGGAGCGTGGTGACCGAGCGGATGGTGAAGCGGATACCGCCCAGCTCGGTGCTGCGGTGGTCCCAGCCCGTTGTGCTCCTGGCGCTGGTCGGAGTGGGCGCCGGGGAGCGGATGGTGGTGCTGGGGGTGGCGCTGGCCGCGTTCGGGCTCGCCGTGGGGGCGTTGGACGCCTCGATGAACATGCTCGGGGTGAGCCTGCAGCGGTCGTACGGGCGCAGCATCATGCTCGGGTTTCATGCCGCGTACAGCCTCGGGGGGATCGTCGGGGCCTCGCTGGCGTGGGTGGGGGCGCACTGGGAGCTGGCGCTGGTCGTGTCGTATCTGCCGGTCGTGGGGGTGTTGTTGCCGGCTGCGCTGGTGGGGAGCCGGTGGTACGTCGATGGGGGCGGCCGGGGCTCGGGTGGTGTGGCCAGTGGGGGTGAGGCCGGGAGTGTCGCCTTCCGGGCGTTGCTGCCGTTGTGCCTGGTGATGACCTTCGCGTACATCGGGGACGCGACCGTTTCCAACTGGAGCGCGAAGTATCTGCAGGATGTGCTGGGGAGCTCGGAGCAACTGGCGACGGTTCCGTACAACGTCTACATGGTCACGACGCTGGTGGGGCGGGCTCTGGGCGACTTCGGGGTGCGGCGGTTCGGGGCCGTGGGGGTCGTACGGAGTGGGGGGGTGGTCGCCGCGGTGGGGTTCGCGGTAGTGGCCGGGGCGCCTGGGGCGTGGGTCGGGATGGTCGGGTTCACGTTGCTGGGGCTGGGGTTGTGTGTGTTGGTTCCGCAGACGTTCGCGGCGGGTGGAAGGTTGTTTCCGGGGGCTTCGGATGCGGCCGTGGCGCGGCTCAATGTTTTCAACTATGTGGGCTTTTTGGTCGGTTCGCCGTTGGTGGGGGCGTTGGGGGATGCCTGGAGCTATCGGGGGGCGATGCTCGTGCCGATGGTGTTGGTGCTGGTGACACTCGTGTACGCCCGGTCGTTCGCCGCTCAACCGGACCGATACGGTGGCGGGCATGAGCGGCCGCGCACAGCTGATGTGGGACGAGGCAGTAACGGGCTATGACTTCGGGCCGGACCATCCGATGGATCCGGTTCGGCTGGCGTTGACCCGGAGACTGGTCGAGGCGTTCGGGCTCGATCGTGAGATGGATGTCGTGGCCGCGAAGGCGGCGGGGGAGTCGACGCTACGGCTGGTTCACCGGGAGGACTACATCGCGGCGGTGAAGGCCGCGTCGGTGGATCCGGGGGCGGCCGACCAGTCGTACGGGCTGGGGACGTTGGACGATCCGGCGTTCGTCGGGATGCATGAAGTGTCGGCTCTTATCGCCGGGCAGTCGGTGGGGGCGGCGGAGGCCGTGTGGCGCGGGGAGGCGTTGCACGCGGTGAACTTCGCGGGTGGGCTGCATCATGCGATGCCGGCGGCGGCGTCGGGGTTCTGCATTTACAACGATGCCTCGCTGGCTGTCGCCCGGTTGCTGGAACTGGGAGCCGAGCGGGTCGTCTATGTGGATGTCGATGTGCATCACGGGGACGGGGTGCAGGCGGCCTTCTGGGACGATCCCCGGGTTCTGACGATTTCCTTGCACGAGCATCCTCGGACGCTGTTTCCGCAGACCGGGTGGCCGGAGGAGACGGGGGCGGAGGGGGCCGCGGCGGGATCGGCGGTGAATGTGGCGTTGCCGGCCGGGACGGGGGACGCCGGGTGGTTGCGGGCGTTTCATGCGGTGGTGCCGGAGCTGGTGGCCGAGTTCCGGCCGCAGGTGTTGGTGACTCAGCATGGGGCCGACACGCATTTCGAGGATCCGTTGGCGCACTTGGCGGTTTCCCTGGATGCGCAGCGGGCTGTGCAGGTCGCCTGCCACGAATTGGCGCATGAGTACGCCGAGGGGCGTTGGGTGGCGCTGGGCGGCGGCGGCTACGCGGTGGTGGAGGTGGTGCCGCGGTCCTGGACTCATCTGGTGGGGATCGTGGCGGGGCGGGAGGTGGCGCCCGAGGCGATGATTCCCGAGGAGTGGCGGCACGAGGTCTTTGCCCGGACTCGGCAGCTGGCGCCGGTGCGGATGACCGATGGGCGGTGGCCGGTGTCGTGGCGGGGCTGGGAGGCCGGGTACGACCCTGCGGATCGGCTGGATCAGGCGGTGCTGGCCACTCGGCGGGCGGTGTTTCCGTTGCGGGGGCTGCTGGCGTAGGGGTTGCTGGGCCGGTTGGGTACGACTGCCCGCAGGTACGACTGTCCGCACCGCAGGTACGGACTGTCCGCAGGTTACGACTGCCCGCAGTGCGCAGCCGCTGGCATCGCCATACCCGTTACGCCAACCGAGCCCCCTTCCCCCATTCCCACCCCACCCCCCACCCGCCATCCGTCACCATCCCCCCATGCCCACCCCCACCACGCCCCGCCGAGCTCACCTCAGATCGCACCTCCTGGCCGCCCGGCTGGCCGGCCCTGTCGCCACCTCCCGGGAAGAGAGCCTGCGCAGCTATCGGGCCTTCGCGGCCCGCGATCCCCGGCTGTTGATCGGGATTGACCCCGAATGGGCTTGGACCGAGCGGGATTTGATCGGGTTGATGGCGGACAGGTGTGGGGTATCCAGCGATCCGAGGTGCGTCTCCGGTCAGGATGTGATCGACCCGGAACTGACCCTCGCCGCGCTGGAAGCTTTCTCGGAACGGCTCGCCGTAGTCGCACAGCGTGGTGCGCCCGTGTTGCTCGGGACCGGTCACCCGCACCGGCTGCTCGGTTTCTACGGCGCCTTGGCGGACGCCTTGTCGGCGGCCGGATGTGCCGTCCTCACCCCGGCGAAGGGTCGCTCTGTCGACATAACGACTAGGTTCGGCCTACGCACGTACGACCTTGATTACGTACGAGGCGTTGCGCTGGTGCGGGAACCCGGCGCCCCCGGCTCCGGTTGTGCGACCGGCGCACACACCCATTCCCCCCTCCCGGTTCGGACCGTTCTGGCCGCGATCGCCGAGGCCGGCGGGACCCTCCCGGAGCTGGTGATCGGGGACCACGGATGGGTCTGCGGAGCAGGTCAGCTGGGGTTCGAGGCCATCGGTCTGGCCGACACGGACGATCCCGCGCTGTTCGTCGGCGAGGCCGAGGGGCGGTTGTCCGTCGTCGTTCCACTTGATGACGCTGTGCGGTCTGGTTACTACCGGCCGCTTACCCGCTACGTACTCAATCGGGCGTGTCTGTCACAGTAGGCCGCCGATGGGTGCACCTCTTCCCCACTCGCATCACCCGCCCCTAGTCTGGGGAGTGAGCACGCAGCGACGAAGAGTCACCGGAAGGGGAAGCCGGTGGCCGTCGAGTCGAGTGCGGAAGGTTCAGGTGTGTCATGGCTGCAGCTGGAGATCAGAGGCCTCTGAGTGAGGTTCAGTTCCTTACCGTGGCGGAGGTTGCCTCGGTGATGCGAGTGTCGAAGATGACCGTGTACCGGTTGGTGCACAGCGGTCATCTGCCCGCGATCAGGGTGGGGCGGTCCTTCCGCGTCCCCGAGAACGCGGTTCACGAGTACCTCCGCGACAGCTATGTGGGGGTGGAAACCGCCTGACGGCGATCCGGGGAGATCGAGTACAGGGCACTTTCGATCTCCCCGTGCACCTCGATTACGACCTCAGCGCTCGGGCGGGTAGGCTAGCCCCTCGTAGGTCGTGTGGGCCCATGGCGCCCAAACACCGAGTGATGAGAAGTGAGCGAGGGTAGTCGTGGGCTCTGTTATCAAGAAGCGGCGCAAGCGGATGGCCAAGAAGAAGCACCGCAAGCTGCTCAAGCGCACGCGCGTTCAGCGTCGTAACAAGAAGTAAGTAGCGAGAAGTAACGACGCACCGCAACGCCGCGAAAGCGTGGCTGTGGCCCCCCACCCCGTCCGGTGGGGGGCCACACGCATATCCCGGCGGAGCGATTTCCGCTCACTTGGTGCAGCGGGCGGTCATCACAGCGCAACGACAAACCGCTAAGTTGGCCGCAGACGGGGAACTCGGCAGCGGTACGAGGGCTGGAAGGAAGGCGCGGATCTTGGGCAAGGTCGTGCTCGTGACCGGAGTGGCCCGTCAGCTGGGGGGCCGGTTCGTCCGACGGATCCAGCGGGACCCGGACGTCGATCGGGTCGTCGCCGTGGACGCGGTACCGCCCGAGCATCATCTGGGCGGCGCGGACTTCATCCGGGCCGACATCCGGCAGCCCACCATCGCGCGCGTGCTGGCCGAGACGGCCGCCGACACGGTCGTCCACATGGACGTCACCGCCACCGCGCTGGGCAGCGGCAACCGGGCCACGGTCAAGGAGACCAACGTCATCGGCACGATGCAGCTGCTCGGCGCCTGCCAGAAGTCCCCGACCGTACGGCGGCTGGTGGTGAAGTCCAGCACGAACGTCTACGGCTCGGCGCCCCGCGACCCGGCCGTGTTCAGCGAGACGACCCCGCCCAAGTCGCTGCCCAGCGGCGGCTTCGCCAAGGACACGGTGGAGGTCGAGGGGTACGTACGCGGGTTCGCGCGCCGCCGGCCGGATGTGGCGGTGTGCGTGCTGCGGCTCGCCAACATCCTGGGCCCCTGCGCCGACTCACCGCTCGCCTCATACTTCTCGCTGCCCGTCCTGCCGACCGTCTTCGGCTACGACCCCCGGCTGCAGTTCGTGCACGAGGACGATGTGATCGAGGTACTGCGGATCGCCTCGCACGAGCCGCGCCGGGGCACCCTCAACAGCGGCACCTTCAACATCGCCGGCGACGGCGTCCTGCTGCTCTCCCAGTGCTCCCGGCGGCTCGGACGCCCCACCCTGCCGCTGCTGCTGCCCGCCGTCACGTGGGCCGGCTCACTGGTGCGTACCCTGGGCATGACGGACTTCTCACCCGAGCAGATCCGACTGCTGACCCATGGCCGGGTGGTGGACACGACCCAGATGCGCGAGACGCTGGGCTTCCAGCCGAAGTACACCACTGCGGAAACGTTCGCGGACTTCGCGCGCAGCCGCGGACCCGGACTCCTGCCGCCCGAGGCTCTTGCGGGGGCCGTCGACCGGATCGCCGCGCTGCCCGTCGCGGGCGGCGGCCACCCCCCGACGCAGAGCGCCAACTGAGGAGCGCATCAACGATGGCGGACGCCAAGGTCATTCCGTTCGACGACGACCGGTCCCGCGGGAGCGCCGTACAGCGGCCGCCGCGGCGCGGCCGGAGCGGGGGGAGCCGGCGGCCCGGCGGGGAGCCCGCACGGGTTCGCGAGGTGGGCGAGGTCCAGCCCCTGCCCAGCCGGACACGTGCGCAGGATGATGTCCCCGTGCATCACGAGGAACAGGGGCCGGACGAGCCCGAGCAGCAGCCGCTCCCCGACGAGGGCGGTCTGGAGAAACGCATCGCCTCCGGTCTCGCCTTCCTGCGCCGCCGCCTCACCGGCGACTACGAGGTCGACGACTTCGGCTACGACGCCGAACTCACCGACCACGTCCTGATGTCCCTGCTGCGCCCGGTGTACGAGAACTACTTCCGGGTCGATGTGAAGGGCATCGAGAACATCCCCTCCGAGGGCGGCGCCCTGATCGTCGCCAACCACTCCGGCACGCTGCCGCTGGACGGCCTGATGATGCAGGTCGCCGTGCACGACCACCACCCGGCCGGCCGTCACCTCCGCCTCCTCGCCGCCGACCTGGTCTTCGTCCTCCCGGTCGTCAACGAACTCGCCCGCAAGCTCGGCCACACCCTCGCCTGCGCCGAGGACGCCGAACGCCTCCTCGGGCAGGGCGAACTGGTGGGCGTCATGCCGGAGGGCTTCAAGGGCATCGGCAAGCCCTTCAGCGAGCGTTACAAGCTCCAGCGCTTCGGCCGCGGCGGCTTCGTCTCCACCGCGCTGCGCCAGGGCACCCCGATCATCCCGTGCTCGATCGTCGGCGCCGAGGAGATCTACCCGATGCTGGGCAACTCGAAGACGCTCGCCCGCCTGCTGGGTTTCCCGTACTTCCCGCTGACGCCCACGTTCCCCTGGTTCGGCCCTCTGGGCGCGATCCCGCTCCCCACGAAGTGGACGATCCAGTTCGGCGAGCCGATCCCCACGGACGGCTATCCGCCGGAGGCGGCCGAGGACCCGATGCTGATGTTCAACCTGACCGACCAGGTCAGGGAACAGATCCAGCACACCCTGTACAAGCTGCTGGTGCAACGCCGCTCGGTCTTCTTCTGACACGACGCCTGGCACGACGACTGACAGGACGCCTGATACGACGACGGGGGCGCCCCTCCCACAAGGGACGCCCCCGTCGTCGTACTAGCGGAAAGCTACTCGGCGTCCTCGGCATCGAGACCCAGCCCGGGCAGCAGCCCCGGGAGCAGCGGCGGCAGCGTGACGTCGGGCTCGGCCGTCGGCGGCTTGCTCTGCGACGGCGAGGCGCTGCCGATGTCCTTCGGCGGGTCGAGCAGGCCGCCGGTGTTGCCGCCGAGCAGGCCGTCGATCTCGCCGCCGGACTCGGCCGAGCGGCTCGGGCCGCCGCTGCCGGTGTCGCCGCCGTAGGAGGAGCCGCTGCCGCTGCTGGGGGCCGTCGAGCCGCGCCCGGACTCGGTGGTACCCGCGGCGGGCCCGCTGCCGGTGCCGCGTCGCTCGCTGTCGCCTCGGCTGCCGTCCTGGGCCGGGGGCGGCGGGAGCAGGGACTGCAGCGGGGCGACTTGCTGGTCTATGGCGGCGAACACCGACGACACCTGCTCACTGACGTCCCCGAGCTGCACCGGCAGCCGCTCGCGCAGGGCGCCCCAGGCCTCGCGGTGCGAGCGGGAGAAGGTGGAGAGGGCCTGGATGGGGCCCAGCGACTCGGGGTCGCGCTCGTACGCCGCGGTCAGCAGCCGGTGGCCCTCGGACGCGTCGTGCTTCATGCCGGACAGGGCGCGGCGGATCTCGCCGACCGACTCGTGGTCGAGGTGGCCGCCGCGACCGCGCTCCATCAGCCGACGGGCTTCGTTCAGCCGGGTGGACGCCTGGTCGAGGTACATCTGCCCGCGCTCGTCGTCGCCGTCGGCGAGACCGAGCTTGAAGTCCTCGATGCCGCGCTTGAGCCCGTACAGCGAGTCGCCGGGCAGGGCGTTCCCGCTGGCGGCGGCGACTCCGCCGAAGGCACTGGCGGCGACACCCACGCTGAGCCCGCCGGCGGTGAGGCCCTTGGCCAGGCGCGTACGCGGACGGAACTTGCCCAGCGGTGTGGCCCGGTGGGCGCCCCGGCCCCGCATGGACCGCTGCTCGGGCAAGGCCGGATCGGCTGCCGCCCCGCCGCCCTCCTGCAGCATGGCTTCGAACTGGGCCACCAGTTGCGCCCGCTGGACGACCTTGACCTCGGGATCCAGCTCCGGCTTGGGCAACGCGCCAAGACCGGCCGTGAGGGCCAACAGGCGGCCCTGCTCGGTCGGTTGTTCCGCAGCAGCCGGGGCCGATTCCTCGGACTGCTCGGCCGCCGTGCCCCGCTCGGACTGCTCCTCCAGGGCCTGGGCGAAGGCGTTCGCCCGCCGGTGCGCCGATACGTTCGCGATCACTGGCGGCACCTCCTCTCGTCATGACGGTCGACTCCCCAGGGGGTCCTGAGGGTTGCACGCCCCGGCCACAACCACACGATCGAGGGATGGGAGTCAGCCAGGGAGTGACCACAGGGAGCCTGCATCCCGCACAACGAGCGGCGCGGCACTTGGGTTACGGACGGAGGAGGAACGGACGGCGAAGCCAATGGCCTGTCACAGACGGTGAGTTGGAGATCGCTGAGTGTGTGTCTCGGTGCGCGGCGCTCAGCGCGCGTCGTCGGGGAGGAGGCGGGCGAGGGTGCGCACGGCGCGGTACTGGAGGGTCTTGATGGCGCCCTCGTTCTTGCCCATCACGCGGGCGGTCTCGGCGACCGAGAGGCCCTGGAGGAAGCGGAGCGTCACGCACTCCTGCTGCTGGGGGTTGAGCCGCCGTACCGCGTCCAGCAGGGCGGCGTTGGAGAGGGACTCCAGCACGGAGTCCTCGGGCGAGCGTTCGACCTCGTTGGCGTCGAGCATCTCGCCGGTGGTCACTTCCAGCCGGAAGCGACTGGACTTGAAGTGATCGGCGACCAGATTCCGCGCGATGGTGACCAGCCACGCACCGAAGTCGCGCCCCTGCCAGGTGAACGTGCCGATCCTTCTCAGTGCCCGCAGAAAGGTCTCACTCGTCAGATCCTCGGCGGTCGCTTTCCCTCCCACCCGGTAGTAGATGTACCGGTACACGGTGTCGCTGTACTGGTCGTAGAGCCGCCCGAACGCGTCGGCCTCGCCGGCCTGGGCGCGCTCCACGAGGTCCATCATCCGGGCGCTGTCGCTGTCGGCGGCCGGACGGCGTGCGGTGGCCGCTCCGGCCGAGCGGCCTCGTCTGCCGACCGCGGCGGTGCCGTCGGCCAGTGCATAGCACGGGCCGACCGGCGCGGCGGTGGTGAATGCGGGGACGGCATACGCGGTGGGGACGAAGCCGCGCAACAGGTCTTGGACCGTTGCGCGCAGCGTAGCCAGGCCCGAGGCGTCAACCCCGACGTGTGGGTACACGAGACTCCCAGAGGCAGAGCTTCCATCACGTGCAGTGCGGGACCTTTCACCCGTCGTAGCGACGGGAGGGGTACCGGTTTGCGTCTGAGGAGAATAACGCTTCGTGCAGGCGCTGCTACGCCCAGTTGCTCAAATCACCGATTACGTCGCTTCCGTAACTGATTGACGCCCGATCAAGTGCCGCAAAGTGACAGCTTGTTGACCGATGGGGCTCGATTTCGCGGTCGGTACGGGGCGTGTTGTGGCCGGGTGCGGGTGAGGGGACTGGGCGGGCTGCTGTGTGGGTATGGGGTCTGGATTGGCACGCGTTTCGAATGTGCCCGGCGTTGCAACTGAGACCGGGGCGTGACGCAGCCCGGCGCAACGGGGTGCCGCTGACTACGGGAGGACCCGCGCACCCGCGCAGGCTGCCGCAGGCATGGCGCGCGCTACCGCCGCCGACGATGCAGCGCGATGGCCGCGGCGGTACCACCCGCCACCGCCCCGACCCCAGCCGCAGCCGGAATGCCGACCTTCGCGGCCTTGCGGCCCGTCCGGTAGTCCCGCAGTCGCCAGTCCTTCTCCCGGGCGTACTTGCGCAGCTTGCTGTCCGGGTTGATCGCGTACGGATGTCCCACCAGGGACAGCATCGGAATGTCGTTGTGCGAGTCGCTGTACGCCGCGCAGCGCGCCAGGTCCAGCCCCTCCGCCGCGGCCAGCGCCCGCACCGCCTCCGCCTTCGCCGGCCCGTGCAACGGCTCGCCCACCAGCTTGCCCGTGTACACGCCGTTCACCGACTCCGCCACGGTCCCGAGCGCACCCGTCAGCCCCAGGCGCCGCGCGATGACCTGCGCGATCTCCACCGGCGCGGCCGTCACCAGCCACACCTTCTGCCCCGCGTCCAGATGCGCCTGCGCCAGCGCCCGGGTCCCCGGCCAGATCCGCTCGGCCATGTACTCGTCGTAGATCTCCTCGCCGATCGACTGGAGCTCGGCCACCCGATGCCCCTTCACGATCGACAGCGCCGACTCCCGCACGTCCTGCATATGGTCCGGATCCTCGAACCCGGCCAGCCGGAACCACGCCTGCTGCCACGCGAACTTGGCGAGATCACGGGTCTCGAAGAATTTCCGCTTGTACAGCCCACGCCCGTAGTGGAACAGCGCGGCGCCCTGCATCACGGTGTTGTCGAGGTCGAAGAACGCGGCGGCCTTCTCGTCGCCGCGCACGGGAAACTCCGGCTCCTCGCCAACAGCGCCAACGGCGGCGACGGAGGTGTCCTGTGTCTTGCGCGCGGCCTCCGCCGCGGCCTCGCCTGCCAACACGCTCCGCGCCGTGGCGGAGCGCCTACGGGGAGTGAGCCATCCAAGAGCGGCCATGACGTGAGCATAGCCATTCTGTTCGGGGGTTCCGGAGCCGAGAGGTTGGAACGCCGTGAACTCTCCGCGTCCGTGCCGTAAAACATCCCCGCTTCCGTGCCGTTGAGCATCCCCGCGACCGCACCGTTCAACAACGCGCGTGTCGCGGCGCGAGAATGGCCGTCATGAGCCCGATTTTCCGCCGCAAGGCCGCCACCCCGGCCCGCTCTCCGCAGGACCGCGTGGTCACTCTCATCCGTAAGCCAGGCTGTCACCTGTGTGATGACGCACAGGTCGTGATCGAGAAGGTCTGCGCCGACCTCGGTGTGTCGTGGGAGCAGCAGGACATCACCCAGGACCAGGAACTCCACGACAAGTACTGGGAACAGATCCCCGTCGTCCTCGTGGACGGCGAGCAGCACACGTTCTGGCGGGTGAACGAGGACCGCCTCCGCAAGGCGCTGACCGAGTAGCCGAGCACGCGTGACCCCGGTCACGTTGGCCGGACAAATCGGACACAATCTTTGTGCACGCGTTCACAAAGACATAGCCTGCTTTCGACGGGGCGGTCCGGGGACGTATGACCGCCTGCAGCCCCGCTCAACCCGCAGGAGCACCGTGGCAACTGGCCGAACTCACCGACCGGCGACCCGTAGCCGAGGGATTCCCGAGGCCACCGTCGCCCGTCTTCCGCTGTACCTCCGAGCCCTGACGGCGCTGTCGGAGCGCTCGGTACCCACGGTCTCGTCCGAGGAACTCGCGGCCGCGGCCGGCGTCAACTCCGCCAAGCTCCGCAAGGACTTCTCCTACCTCGGCTCCTACGGCACGCGTGGTGTCGGCTACGACGTCGAGTATCTCGTCTACCAGATCTCCCGCGAACTCGGCCTCACCCAGGACTGGCCGGTTGTGATCGTCGGTATCGGTAACCTCGGCGCCGCGCTCGCCAACTACGGCGGGTTCGCCTCCCGCGGCTTCCGGGTCGCCGCGCTCATCGACGCCGACCCCGCGCTCACCGGCCGTGCGGTCGCCGGGATCCCGGTGCAGCACACCGACGACCTGGAGAAGATCATCCAGGACAACGGCGTGTCGATCGGCGTGATCGCGACCCCCGCGGGCGCCGCCCAGCAGGTGTGCGACCGGCTGGTCGCCGCCGGTGTCACCTCCATCCTGAACTTCGCGCCGACCGTGCTGTCCGTGCCGGACGGCGTCGACGTGCGCAAGGTCGACCTCTCCATCGAGCTGCAGATCCTCGCCTTCCACGAGCAGCGCAAGGCCGGCGAGGAGGTCGCGACCCCCGACGGTGGCGGCCCGGCCGCCGTCGCACGCAAGGAGTCCGCCGACCAGGGGCCCGACGGGGACGTACCCGCCGTGATGCCGGCATGAGTCTGCTCGTCGTCGGACTGAGTCACCGCAGCGCCCCGGTCAGCGTGCTGGAGCGGGCCGCGCTGAGCGCGGACGCCCAGGTCAAGCTGGTGCAGGACACGGTCGCCGCCGAACCGGCCGCCGAGGCCGCGGTGCTCGCCACCTGCAACCGCATCGAGCTGTACGCCGACGTGGACAAGTTCCACGCCGGTGTCGCCGAGCTGTCCACGCTGCTCGCCCAGCACAGCGGGGTCGGCCTGGACGAGCTCACGCCGTACCTCTACGTGCACTACGAGGACCGGGCCGTCCACCACCTGTTCTCGGTGGCGTGCGGGCTGGACTCGATGGTCGTCGGCGAGGGGCAGATCCTCGGCCAGATAAAGGATTCACTGGCCCGCGCGCAGGAGCTGCACACCGCGGGACGGCTGCTGAACGACCTGTTCCAGCAGGCGCTGCGGGTCGGCAAGCGCGCCCACACCGAGACCGGCATCGACCGCGCCGGGCAGTCCCTGGTCACCTTCGGCCTGGAGCAGCTGGCCTCCGGCTGGGCCGTGGAAAAGTGGGCGCGGGGCAAGAAGGCGCTGGTCATCGGCGCCGGGTCGATGTCGTCGCTGGCCGCCGCGACGCTGACGCGGGCCGGGGTCGGCGAGGTCGTCATCGCCAACCGCACCTTCGACCGCGCCGAGCGCCTCGCGCAGATCCTGAACCAGGCCGACGACACGGACGTGGTGGCCCGGGCGGTACCGATGGAGTCGGTACGGGCCGAGCTGACACGTGCCGACATCGCCGTCTCCTGCACCGGAGCCACCGGCCTGGTCCTGAGCGCGGAGGACATCGCCGGCGCGGTCGAGGGCCGCGCCGGCCGCCCCGCACAGGTCGCGGACGCGGCTGCGGAGGCCCGTACGGCCACTGTGGCAACTTCGACGACTTCGTCGAAGACGGACGTACGGCAGACGCCGCTGCCGCCCACCTCGGTGGGCGCCGACGAGAACTGCCCCCTGGATCTGACCGCGCCCGGCTTCTCCGTGATGGGCGAGGCCGCCGTGGCCGGGATGGACGCGGCGACGCTGGAGCAGCACGCCGCCTGGGCCGCCGGCAGCGCGGTCGAGCGGCGGGAGGCGGCGCGCCGGGCGCCCGAGGTGGACTCCGAGCTGATCACCGCGCTGGCCGCGACCGTGGCCACCGTCGGCCGGATCCCCGAGCACCGCAGGCCCGAGCCGGTCACCGAGGTGCCGCGCCCCGAGCCGGTGCTCTTCCTGCTCGACCTCGCGATGCCGCGGGACATCGACGCGGCCGTGCACCGGCTGGCCGGGGTGCGGCTGGTGGACATCGAGTCGCTGGCCGAGGCGTCCGCGGACGCTCCGATGGCGGCCGACGTCGACCAGGTCCGCCGTATCGTTTCGGACGAGGTCGCGGCGTTCGGGGCCGCCCTGAGGGCCGCGCACATCACGCCGACCGTGGTCGCGCTGCGGACGATGGCCGCCGATGTCGTGGCGAGCGAGATCGCCCGGCTGGACGGGCGGCTGCCCGGTCTGGACGACAAGCAGCGCGGCGAGATCCGGCAGGCCGTGCACCGGGTCGTCGACAAGCTGCTGCACGCGCCGACCGTACGGGTCAAGCAGCTCGCGGCCGAGCCCGGCGGCGCCGGGTACGCGGACGCGCTGCGGACCCTGTTCGACCTCGACCCCGAGACGGTGGCCTCCGTCTCCCGCGCCGAGGACAGCACCGAGAAGAACCGAGGGTCACGATGAGTGAGAAGGCGCTGAGGCTGGGGACCAGGCGGAGCAAGCTCGCCATGGCCCAGTCCGGGCAGGTGGCGCAAGCCGTGAGCCAGGTGACCGGACGGCGCGTCGAGCTCGTCGAGATCACCACGTACGGCGATGTCTCGCGCGAGCACCTCGCGCAGATCGGCGGCACCGGTGTGTTCGTGACCGCGCTGCGGGACGCGCTGCTGCGGGGTGACGTCGACTTCGCGGTGCACTCGCTGAAGGACCTGCCGACCACGCAGCCCGAGGACCTGGTCCTGGCCGCCGTACCGCTGCGCGAGGACCCGCGGGACGTGATCGTCGCCCGGGACGCGCTGAAGTTCACCGACCTGCCGCGCGGGGCGCGCATCGGCACGGGTTCGCCGCGCCGGATGGCGCAGCTGAACGCGTACGCGCGCGGCCACGGGCTGGACATCGAGACGGTGCCGATCCGCGGCAACGTCGACACCCGGATCGGGTACGTCCACAAGGGCGAGCTCGACGCCGTTGTGCTGGCCGCCGCCGGACTGCACCGGATCGGCCGGATCGACGAGGTGACCGACTTCCTGTCGGTCGACACGGTTTTGCCCGCCCCCGGCCAGGGGGCACTGGCGATCGAGTGCAGGGCGGGGAACACCGCCCAAGACGCTGACCTCATCGCCGCGCTCGGGGAACTCGACGACCCGTTCACCCGGGTCGCCGTGACCGCCGAGCGATCACTGCTCGCCGCCCTGGAGGCCGGTTGCAGCGCCCCTGTGGGGGCGCTCGCCGACCTGCTGGCCGACGGGCAGACTGTCAAGGAAATGCGCCTGCGGGGCGTCGTCGGCACGACCGACGGCACCCGTACGGTGCAGCTGTCCACCACCGGTCCCGTGCCCGACACGCACGACGGGGCAGTGGCATTCGGCCGCGAACTCGCCGCCGACATGCTTGCCCAGGGCGCGGCCGGTCTGATGGGGGAGCGAGCACATTGAGCCCCACCACCCTTCCCGCCGCCGGTCCGGAACACGGGCACGTCACCTTCCTCGGTGCCGGACCCGGGGATCCGGGACTGCTGACTCTGCGCGCCGTCGAGGCGCTGGCGAACGCTGATGTACTCGTCGCCGAGCACGAGGTGCTCGACGTGGTACGCACGCACGCCAGGCCGGGCGTCGCCGTCGTGAACACGGAGCCGGGTCCTTCTTCGGACCTCGGTCCGGGCACGGGCACGCCTCAGCTGACGGTTGTTGACGGCGCGTCAACAACCGCTGGTGTCCCCACAGTGCGGGATGCCGCACATCTTGTCATGGAGGCCGTGCGGGGCGGCAGGCGGGTCGTCCGTGCGGTGTCCGGGGACCCGGGACTTGATGCGTACGCCGCCGAGGAAATGCTCGCGTGCGCCGCGGCGGGTGTTCCGTTCGAGGTCGTGCCCGGTGTCGCGGCCGCGGTCGGGGTGCCGGCGTATGCCGGTGTGCCGTTGCGGGATGCGCAGGGTGCGGATGTGCGGTTCGTGGACGCGCGGACGGCTTCCGATCGGTGCTGGACCGAGGTCGGGGCGTCGGACGGGACCGTGGTCGTGTCGACGACGCTGGATTCCGTCGCCGCGGCTGCGGGTGAGCTGGTGTCCGCCGGGCGCAAGCCCGATACGCCGATGACGGTGACGGTCGCGGGGACCACGACGCGGCAGCGGACGTGGACCGCGACGCTGGGCACCATCGCGCAGACGCTGAAGCAGGCGAAGGTGCTGCCGTCGCCCGAGGGTGGGCGGCCTGTGATAGCCGTGGTCGGGGAGCGATCCGCCGCGGCTCAGCGTGAGCAGTTGTCGTGGTTCGAGTCCAAGCCGTTGTTCGGCTGGAAGGTGCTCGTGCCGCGGACGAAGGAGCAGGCGGCTTCGCTGTCCGACCAGTTGCGGTCGTACGGGGCCGTGCCGCACGAGGTGCCGACGATCGCTGTCGAGCCGCCGCGGACGCCTCAGCAGATGGAGCGGGCGGTCAAGGGGCTGGTGACCGGGCGGTACGAGTGGATCGCCTTCACGTCGGTGAACGCGGTCAAGGCCGTGCGGGAGAAGTTCGAGGAGTACGGGCTTGATGCTCGGGCCTTCGCGGGGATCAAGGTCGCCGCGGTGGGGGAGCAGACGGCGAAGGCGCTCGTTGCGTTTGGTGTGAAGCCGGATCTGGTGCCGAGTGGGGAGCAGTCGGCGGCGGGGTTGCTGGAGGACTGGCCGCCGTACGACCCGGTGTTCGATCCGATTGATCGGGTGTTCCTGCCTCGGGCCGATATCGCCACCGAGACGCTGGTGGCGGGGCTGATCGAGCTGGGGTGGGAGGTCGATGACGTCACGGCTTATCGGACCGTGCGGGCGTCGCCGCCGCCTGCCGAGACTCGGGAGGCGATCAAGGGGGGTGGGTTCGATGCCGTGTTGTTCACGTCGTCGAGCACGGTGCGGAATCTGGTGGGTATCGCCGGGAAGCCGCACAACGTGACGGTGATCGCCTGTATCGGGCCTGCTACGGCCAAGACCGCCGAGGAGCATGGGCTTCGGGTGGATGTGATGGCTCCTGAGCCGTCCGTGCACAAGCTGGCGGAGGCGCTGGCCGACTTCGGGCTGCGGCGGCGGGCTGCGGCGTTGGAGGCCGGGGATCCGGTGACGCGGCCGAGTGAGCGGCGGCCTGGGGCTCGGCGGAGACGGACCACGTAGTTGGCTGCGGCGCCGTGGTGGGTGCGGCGCCGTGCCTGCGGCGGCCTGTGGTTGTGGGTGCGTGGTTGCTGTCGCGCCTACGGTGCGGGTGGTGGTCGGGGCCGCGCCGACACGGCCCCTTCCCGCCGTGGGCGGGTGCGGCTTCACGCTCAGCCGACGCCGTGTTGGTAAATGGCCGGTGGGGGCGGGCGTAGCTTAGGAGTATGTCGAAGTACGGTTCCTTTCCCGGTTCGCGTCCTCGTCGGCTGCGTACCACGCCTGTGATGCGGCGCATGGTCGCCGAGACGCGGTTGCATCCCGCCGACTTCATCCTTCCCGCGTTTGTGCGGGAGGGCGTGCGTGAGCCGGTGCCGATTGCCGCCATGCCGGGGGTTGTTCAGCACACGCGGGACAGCTTGAAGAAGGCCGCTGCTGAGGCGGTGGCCGCCGGGGTCTCCGGGATCATGCTGTTCGGGGTGCCGGAGGACGCGAAGAAGGATGCGGTAGGGACGCCGGGGACCGATCCGGACGGGATTCTTCAGGTCGCGATTCGCGATGTGCGGGCCGAGGTCGGCGATGAGCTGCTGGTGATGTCCGATCTGTGTCTGGATGAGACCACCGATCACGGGCATTGCGGGGTGCTGGACGCCGCGGGGCGTGTCGACAATGACGCGACCCTGGAGCGGTACGCCGAGATGGCTCAGGTGCAGGCCGATGCCGGGGCCCATGTGGTCGGGCCCAGCGGGATGATGGACGGGCAGGTCGGGGTCATCCGCGACGCCCTCGATCAGATCGGGCGGGAGGATGTGGCCATCCTCGCCTATACCGCGAAGTACGCGTCTGCTTTCTACGGGCCTTTTCGGGAGGCCGTCGCCTCGTCGTTGCGGGGGGACCGGAAGACGTACCAGCAGGATCCCGCCAGCGTGCGGGATTCGATGCGCGAGTTGGCCCTGGATTTGGAGGAAGGGGCCGACATGGTGATGGTGAAGCCTGCCGGGCCGTATTTGGATGTTCTCGCTCGGGTTGCGGATGCGGTGGATGTGCCGGTGGCTGCTTATCAGATCTCTGGTGAGTACTCGATGATCGAGGCTGCTGCCGAGAAGGGCTGGATCGATCGGGATCAGGCGATTGTGGAATCGCTTACCGGGATCAAGCGGGCCGGGGCGCAGAACATTCTTACTTACTGGGCCACCGAGGTGGCGCAGAAGCTGCGCTGAGCCGTCCACCGGGCACCCGCAGCTCCAGCACCGGCTCGCCCGTGGCATCCCCCTCGGGTGAGCCGATCAGCGCGGAGAACGCCTCGGTCGTGACGAGCAGGCCGGTGTCGGTGCGCTCGAAGACCGGCGCGAACGGCTCGTCGGCGTGGGCGGGCCCGTAGCGGACCGCGAAGACGGTCAGCCCGCCCGGGGCGACCGGCACAGGGTCCGCCTCGAACGCCGTGGTCGCGACCGTGTGGCGCCAGCCGGCATCCGGGTTGCCGTAGCCGCGCGGGTCGGCGGCCAGCCGGAAGGCCGCCTGCTCCTGGGTGAGACCGATGGTGTCGGGGGAGTTGAAGTAGGCGGAGGAGTCCGTGCCCGGCCAGTCGGGCGTGGTGACCGCGATCCCGGCGGCGCCGGTGACGGCCAGACCGCCCGCGTGGAGCGCGCCGTCGGTGGCGAGCCGCCCCGCCCGCTCGGACAGGTCCAGACCCGCCACCTCCAGGGCCACCGTCAGCCACAGCGACGTCCCGTCGGTCACGTACAGCGACTGGGTGTGAACGAGGACCTGCGCGGCGCTGACCACCGGCTTGGTGACCAGCTTCGCCATGAGCCCGGGGGCGGCCGCGTCGCGTACCCGCACCTCGCCCATCGGCCTGGTCAGCAGGAAGCTGCCCCCGCCGGCCAGCCGTACGGCGGTCCGATGCCGTGCTGGCGGTCGGCGGCCGCGGGCAGCAGCGTACCGGCGGCCTCGATCAGCGACGGCGTCAGCACGTTGTCGAAGGAGACGGAGACACGGGCGCTGCGCAGCTGATGGCGGCGCCGTCCGGACCGGCGGCGTGGTAGCCCCACCGGGTGTCACCGCGGTAGCGGCCGAGGTCGGCGCGGATACGGCGGCTGAAGAACCGTAGTCCCAGGACCGCCTCGAAACCGGAGTGCTGCTCGCTGTAGCGCGGCCCGCCGACGTCGTAGCCGCAGGACGACAGCCGCGCGTCGATATAGCGGGCGATGTCGTCGCCGTCCTCGACGAACACCTGCTCGCCGCTGACCCAGTGGGCCTGGGCGAGGAAGGACAGCGAGATGGGGCCGTAGTTGTTGTCGTACGCGCCCCCGTGCTCGGCGGGCAGCAGCGCGCCCCGGTCGGGCAGCCGGCGGGAGCGGATCTCCTCCGTGTACAGACGCATGGCCGTCTCGCGGACGCCCTCCGCCTCCGTGCCTGGCAGGTGGCGGGCGAGCCTGAGACCGCCGACCACACAGCCGATGGTGCGCCGGACTGCTCGTCGGACAGCAGGCCCTGGCCGATGTCCAGCAGATTCACCGCCTGGAGCAGCGCCCAGACCGTGCTGGGCCAGTCGCCGATCGGGTGCGCGCCGTCGCCGAGTACGTAACGGGCGTACGGCTCACCGGAGTCGCGCAGGCGCAGGTTCGGGTAGCCGGTCGTCGCCCGTGCGCCGCCACGTCAGCGCCAGCAGCGAGGAGATGCCGAGCGAGGTGTCGCCGATGTCGTCCGTGCAGCCGGGGCGTTCGAGGTTGCCGTCGGGGGTGATCCGGTCCAGGGCCTCGGCGGCGACGCGTGCCGGCACGGCGTCGTACGCCTCGGGGCTGTCGGGCTGGTCGTGCAGGGAGGTGCGCTGGTGCGGGAGCAGCACGGGGATCAGCCCTTCATGCCTGAGGTGGCCATGGTGTGGGTCGTCGGGGTCACACGACCGGTGCGGGCCGGCGGGCGCGCAGGGCGACGGTCAGGGTGTGCGGGCCGAGTCCACCGATGTAGACACGGTTCCCGGTCGTCGCGTCGGTGCCGCCCACCACGGTGTAGTCCTGGCCCGGGTCGTACCGCAGTACGTCGCTCCGGTCCGGCCCAGCAAGCGGTTCGCCCGTCTCGACGGCGGTCTCGATCCGGATCTCGTCGTCACCGACCCGGTAGGTCATCGGCCCGGTCGTCAGGCACCAGCGTCCGTCGCCGATCGGTGCAGCGCCCTCTGGCACGCCACCCGGCCGGAAGGTCAGTTCAAGGGCCCAGGGCACCCGTGGTCCGCTGATGTCGATCCGCAGGTCGGCACCGTCTTCCCTCAGGTCCACCTCGACGCGGGTCGTGTGTGAGACCTCGTCCCGAGGCCGGTCCGGGAAGGTCATCGCGGCCGAGAAGCGTCCCTCGTCCGCCAGCCGGTAGGCGCCGTCGTCCCGTCGCTGGTCCGGCGGGAGCGGCTGGTAGTAGGCGGCCGTGAGGGTTTCGGTGAGCCGGTACCGGTTGTCGGCGGGCTGTTGCATGCCGGCGGCGCGAAACGGGCCCAGGTCGAAGAACCCCCGCGAGAGGCGGGCCGCGTCGAGGACGGCGTCTCCGGCGAACAGGCGCAGGAAGGTGGGATTGCAGGCGAGGCCCGAGCGGATGCGCCGGTGCTCGGGCACGTCGGAGCCGCCGTACACCACCGTGTGCGCGGTGGCCGAGGCGCGTGCGGCGAGGCGTGCGGTGGTGATGTACCGGTCGCGTGGAAATGTCTCCGCGGCCGGGGCAGGCAGGACGCGGCACAGGTCCGGGGTGAGGAGGGTCTCGGCGAGCAGGTCGGGGTCGTCGATGCCGCCGGTGGCCGCCAGCTGCGCCGCCCGGCTGAAGTCGCCCCGGCCGGTGCGGATCGCGAGCAGCCGGTAGTGCGGCAGGTAGGGCGCCAGCGGGAACGGGTGGTTCTGGTCCTGTCGTCGCGAGTGGACGGTCTCCACCGTGCCGTCCGGCCTGATGAGGTCCAGCGTCGTGGCGAGGTTGTGTTCTACGGCGGCCAGCAGGTCGGCGCGGCCGAGGACGCCGGCCAGCAGCAGCAGCGACGGGTTGGACACGTGGGCCGCGTAGTTGGCGCTCCGTTCCGAGTACAGGCCCTCCGCGTCGATGTCGACGCCCTCGGAGAGCCACTCCTCGACGCGGTCGAGCAGCCGGTTGTCCGGGAACGACCGGTGCAGCCGGGCCAGTGCCGCGCACAGCTCCCAGCGGTGGTTCGGGGTGTGCACCCCGCCGGTCAGGAGACTGCCGGTGGCGGCGCCGGCGATCTCGGCGAGCGCGGCCGTGACGTCGTGCAGTTCCGGCCCCGCGCCGGCGGCGAGGACGTGCGCGTCGCACACGTCGTTGACAGTGAACGCGGAGTCCGGCGGTGACTGCACGTTGTCGCCGCCGGCGAAGAGGCCGGTGGCGGTCTGCACGGCCCGCAGGGCGCGCAGGTGGGTCATCGCGGCGGCGACGGCCTGCCCGCTGCCGTGCAGTGCCGAGTCCGTGGAACGGTACGCCGCGACCAGGGTCTTCACCCGGCGGGCCAGAGCACGGTGGGGCACACCGGCGGGTTCCTCGTCGGGGCCGGTCGCCAGCGGGACGGCCGACCGGTCGGCGGCGCGGGCCGCCGCGCGGACGAACTCGTGGTCGAGGGGGGTGGGCAAGGTCAGTCCTTCAGTCCGGCGTTGATGTCGGCGTTCATGACGTAACGCTGGAACACCAGGAAGACGACGATCAGCGGAATCATGGAGATGACCGATCCGCCGAGCACCACCGACCAGTTGATGTTCTGCGCGCCGACGAGGCTCTGGATGCCGATCTGCACGGTGAACTTCTCGGGGTCGTTGAGCATCAGCAGCGGCCAGATGTAGTCGTTCCACCGCCACTGGAACGACAGGATGGCGAGCGTCAGCATGATGGGCCGGGAGACCGGCACCATGATCCTCAGGAAGATCGACAGCTCACGCGCCCCGTCGATGCGGGCGGCCTCGATGAGCTCGTCGGGGACCGTCAGGAAGAACTGGCGGAACATGAAGCACCCGGTCGCGGTGAGCAGGGCCGGGAAGATGATGCCGGCGAGCGAGTTGTAGAGGCCCAGGTCGCGGACCACCAGGAACTGCGGGGCGAGCATGACCTCGCCCGGCAGCATCGTCGTGGCGAGGATGCAGATGAAGAACACCTTGAGCCACTTGTTGTCGTACTTGGCCAGCGCGTACCCCGTGCAGCAGCTGACTCCCACCGTGAGGATCGTCGCGATCACACACACGATGGCCGTGTTGATGAAGTACTGGGAGAAGTTGGCGCCGTCCCACGCTGCCTGATAGCCCGACAGGGTGGGGTCGCTCGGAAACAGCGACAGCGAGGTGAACAAGTCTCCCGCCGGTTTGAAGGAGCTGAGGACGAACCACAGCACCGGAAACCCGTAGATGGCCGCAAGGACCCACAGCAGTGTCGTCGCGGGCACCGCGCGCCGAAGCCCACCGCCGGCCGCGCCGCGGGACCGCTTCTTGGGAACGGCCCGTCCGGGCTCAGCGTCGACAGGGCGTGGCATGTCTGTGGTTGTCATCGGTTCTCCACCCGCCGGTTGACGATCAGCTGGATGATCGCGACGGCCATCAGGATGAGCATGAGCACGAACGACGCGGCGCTCGCGTAGCCGATCTGGCCCGATTTGAAGCCGGTCTGGTAGATGTACTGGACAAGCAGGTTGTTCGACGTTCCGGGTCCGCCGTTGTTGAGGGAGGCGAACAGCGGATATTCCTTCATCGCGTGGATCGTGTTGAGCAGGATGACGATGAAGGAAGTCGGCGCGATGCTCGGCAGTGTGATGCTGATGAACTGGCGCCACGGACCGGCGCCGTCGAGCGAGGCCGCCTCATAGTAGGACACCGGTACGTTCTTGATCGCCGCGATGAACAGCAGCATCGAGAAGCCCGTCCAGGCCCAGGACGCCGCCACGACCACCACCATCAGCGACAGGTCCGCGTTCGACTGCCACGGAACCGCGCTTCCGCCGAACTTCTCGATGACGTCGTTGACCAGTCCGAAGTTCTCACCGAACAGCCACCGCCACAGGACACCCACGACGATGGGCGACAGCAGCCACGGGATGAAGAAGAAGACGCGGGCGACCGACACACCCTTGGCGTGCTTGCTCACCAGCACGTTGGCGATGAGCAGCGAGAGCACGAAGTTCAGCGGAACGAAGAGCACGGTGTACAGCAGCGTCCGGGTCAGCGCGCCGTAGAAGGTGGAGTCCCCAGCCAGGTCCTGGTAGTTGTCCAGTCCGACGAACTGGAACGCCCCTACGCCCGTGTAGTTCGTGAAGGAGTAGACGAGCCCGATCACCGCCGGCCAGGCGAAGAACAGCGCGAAGAGCACGACATTGCCCGCGATGAGGACGAGCGGCGCAAGGGTGTACTTACTGCGTCTCCTGGGCGGGCTCACGGTCACGTCCGAGGCGCGTTTTGTCATCTTCCTGACTCCGTGCTGGTGGAATGGATTGCGGTGGGCTCACACCATGAGCCCGGCAACACGTGGGCGCCCGGGGCCCGGGCGGCGGTGCCTCGACCCCGCCGCCCGGGCCTGCCGGCCTACGCTCAGCCGCCGACCTGCTGGTTGTAGCCGTCCACGATGTTCTGCAGGGCCTCGTCGGCCGACTGCTGGCCGTTGATCGCCTTGCCGAGCTCCGTCTTGGTCGGGTCCTCGGTGAGGCTCTTGCCCTTCAGCACCCAGTTCGTCTGCGCGGTGTTGAAGTAGCCGGAGATCGGGTCGTAGAGCGGGATCGACTCGTTGTAGAGCTTGAACGCCGCCTGCGCCGCCTCGGACTCGAAGGGGTACTCCGGGTTCAGACCGCTCTCGACGGGCAGGAACCCGGACGCCTCACACAGCTCGCGGTAGTGGTCCGGCTCGTACAGCCAGGACATGAACTTCTCCGTGGCGGTGGCCGCGTCGGCGTTGTTGTTGAAGCCCACCATCATGCCGCCGCTGTTGACGTCGCTGGCCTGCACCGGCTGGGCGGGAGTCGGGACGCTCGCCCACTCGAACTTTGTGATGCTCTCCGCGAAGGAGGCGACCTGCCACACGCCGGACCAGTAGGCGACCACGTCACCGCTCTGGAACATGGCCGACGGGTCGGCGCCGCTGGTCCACACGGACTTCGGCATGGTCTTGTCGTCGTTCAGTCCGACGAAGTAGTTCACGGCCTTCTTGGTCGCCGCGTCCGCCGAGAACTTGCCGGAGGAGTCCGCGTGGACGTACTTGCCGCCCATCTCGTACACCATGGCGCGAAGCCGGGAGGGCGACTGGTCGAACGTCAGGGAGTACTTGGCGTCGGTCTTCTCCCGGACCTCGTCCGCCGCCTTGATGAAGTCGGTCCAGGTCCAGGTCTTCTCGGGCGAGGTCGGGTAGGAGACGCCGGCCTTCTCGAAGAGCGACTTGTTGATGAACAGGCCGGACGCGGTGACGTCCGAGGGGATGGACAGCACCTTCCCGGACGAGTCCTTGGCGACGAAGTTGGTGTTGATCTTGTTGCTCTTGTTGTTGACGATGGGGCTGAGGTCGATCAACTTGTTCGACCAGATCGGGTCCAGCTTCGGCACTGCCGCCACGTCGGGCAGGGAGTTCGCCTGCGCGGCGTTGCGCAGCTTCGCGTCGTAGCCGTCGTAGGGGATGTTGACGAGCTTGACGTCGACGCCGGCTTCCTTCTTGTACTGCGCCACCATCTTCTTCCAGCCCGCGTCCTGCCCCGGAACCGTGGAGATCCAGAACGTCAGCGACTTGGAGGTCCCGCCCGAGTCGGACCCCGACCCGCAGGCGGAGAGCAGAAGGGCTCCTGCCGTGGCCACGGCAGCGAGGGGAACCATGCGGCGTATGCCGCCGCGGCCCATTCGGCGGGAGCGCCGCACACCCACACTGATCATCTTCGATCCCTTTTCGTCGTAGCGGACCAAGCACGGCGCCGGCCGCTGGTGGTAGCAGGGCCCCGTTTCCCATCGCTGTGATTGAGCGCTTCCGCGGGCCGCGGCCTCGCCCGGCCGCACCGCTTGAGTGGGTTGAAGGCCCCGGTTCACTCGCTGCCTCGCAGCGGCAGTACGAGCACGCCCTCGTACGGGACACCTCACCCGAACCGGAGTCCCGCCGGTTGTGGTAAGCGCTTGCCCGGGACCCTGACAGATGGGGCGGGGCGGCGTCAATGTCCTGTCATAATGCCGAGGGTCACGGTTCGGACTCGCGGCTTCCGCGAAGGGCCAGGGTGTCGGGGAGGTACGGGCTACGGCGCCGGCCGAGGCGCGGGCTGGGACGGACCGGGCCGGGTCGAGGTCAGGTCCGGGCACCGTCGGTCACCGCTCGGACTCCGCGGGCCACGGCGAGGCGGGTGGCGCCCAGCACCGTGCCGCTGCTGCCGAGCACGCTGGACACCACCTCGGTGGGCCAGCTGAGGCGGTCCAGCTCCGCCCGCACACCGGGCAGGATCTGCGGGTTCGCGCCGATTCCGCCACCGAGCACGATCAGGCCCGGATCGAGTACGGCGGTCACGGCCGCGGCCAGCCGGCCGACTTCCGCGGCGTGGCCGTCGACCATACGGCGCGCGGTGGGGTGGCCGGCCGCGGCGAGGGCGAAGAGCCGCTCGGCCGACTCAGGGCGATCTCCGTCGTCCGCCTGCCAGGACGCCTCGGCCCGGCACAGCAGCGAGCGGGCGCCGACGTACTCCTCCAGGGCCTCGGGATGCGCACGCTGTCCGTCGGCCCACGGGTAGGGCAGCCGGGCCACCTCGCCGGCGGCACCGTTCGCGCCGCGCAGCACCTGGCCGCCGATCACGATGCCCAGGCCGATGCCGTAGCCGACCTGCAGATAGCCGAAGCTGTTGCGGCCGCGCGCGGCACCTTCGTGCAGCTCGGCGAGCGCGGCGCAGTTGACGTTGTTCTCCACGTGGACCGGTACGCCCTCGGGCAGCCCGAGGGCGTCGAAGGCGGAGGCGATACGGGCGGTTGCGGGCCGGGGGCCGGGGGCGGGGCCGGATTTCGTGCCCTTGCTGCCGTTGGCGGGGGCGGCAGCGACGTCGGGGACTGCGACGACGGCGGCGCGGAGCGGGCCCGTACCGACGCCCGGGCTGGTCAACTGTTCGAGGACGGACCGTACGGCGTCGGCCGGTCCAATGCCGTCGTCGGTGGTCCGGACGGCAAGGACGGTGCCGGCCAGCGCGCAGCCCCGTACCTCGGTATGGGTGGAGCCCAGGTCGATGGCGAGCACCGTCCCCGCGGCGGGGCCGAGGCCATAGACGGCCGCGGAACGGCCGGTGTTGCCGTGCGCGGTGCCCGAACGGGCCGCCAGACCGGCGGCCTCCAGTTCGGTCATGGCGGCCGAGACGGTGGGCTTGGACAGGCGGGCGAGTTCGGCGATCCGGGGGCGGGTGGCCTCGCCGGACTCGGCCAGCACGGCGAAGACGGCTCTGGCGCTGTCGGTCAGTGACGGGGTGCGGGCAGCCGGGATGCCGTTGTCGCGGCGTGCGCCCGCACCGCGTCTGCTGGCTGCGCCTCGGCGGCGGTGATCGTTTCCGTCGTCCGGGGCGCGCTTCTCGCCTGCGGCGTGCCTGTCATCCGTGGCCTGCCTGTCGCCTGTGGCGAGTCTGTCGCCCGCGGCAGTGTGTCCGTCGCCTCTGGCGCTGGAGATCATGTGTGGTCCCTGTTGCTGGTTGTCGACGACGCTGTTGGGGTCGGCCGGCGATGAGGCCCTATCGGGCTTCTGCGGTCCCTTGACGCAGCGTACTTCGTTAGTTAAGTTCCTAACGAACCCGTGGCGTACGCCCGCCACGCTCACCGAGGTCCGTCCCGGGGCCTCCCGACCGACCATCCTCGTCCGTAGAACAGTTGACCCTGTCACGGTTCGCCCGCCGTGCGCAGCATGTCCCAGGCGGCTGCTGCGATGCGAACAAGGCGAAAGAGGCTCCGTGCAGGACTCCACACCATCCGCGCAGGACTCCACGGGGTCCGTGCATGACTCCACCGGGTCCATGCAGGGCGGCCCCGCACCACTCGTCCCACTCGTCGTCGCCATCGACGTGGGTGGCACGAAGACCCATCTCCGCGCCTGCTCGGGCACGGACGTCGTCGTCGACACCGTCCGTCCGAGCAGCGGCTGGCGGCCGCACGATCCCGGTGAGGCCGCGCAGTGGCTCGCCGGGCTCGTCCGGGAGGCCCTGCCCGCGGGGGCCAGGCCCGCATCCGTCGCCGTCGGGGCGCACGGCTGCGAATCCCCGCGCCAGGGCGCCCTCCTCCACCAGGCGCTCGGCGCCCATCTCGATGTGCCCCGGCGCATCGTCAACGACGCCGAACTCCTCGTCCCCGCCCTCGGCCTCAAGCAGGGCGTCGGTCTGGTGGCGGGCACCGGCTCCGTCGCCGTCGGGCATCTCGCCGACGGGACGCTGGTCCGGGTCGGGGGCTGGGGCGCCGTCCTCGGCGACGAGGGCAGCTCGGCCGGGACCGTGCGCGAGGCGGCACGTGCCGTCTGCGCCGCGCACGACCGGGGCGATCCTCCCGATCCCCTCGCCCGCCAGCTGCTCGCGGCCTTCGGGGTGGGCGAAGTCCCGGCGATCGGCGCGGCGCTGGAGTCCGCGTCCGACGTCTCGGCGGACTGGGGCCGGCACGCCGACGCCGTTTTCAGCGCCGCCGCAGCCGGCTCCGGCCTCGCCCACGATGTGATCGCCGCGGGAGGGCGGGCGCTGGCCGCGCTCGTGACACGGCTCGCCGACCGCGGGGCCGCCGTGGACGACGTCGTCGTGGCCGGCGGAGTCATCCTGAACCAGGCCGCCCTCTACAGTGCACTCGATGACGCGCTCGGCCGGGAGCTCCCCGGCACCCGACTGCACCCGCTGCGTGTGCCGCCCGTCGAGGGTGCCGTCGAACTGGCCCGCGCTCTGCTGTAGCCCGTCGCCCGGACGCACCCTCGCCGTGGGCACCCCACGGACCCCCACAGGACGCACCAGCCGCAGGGCACACCGCCCGTGACGTACGACCGGTGACCAGCCGCCTTCGATCAGCCCGTACAGACACCGAAAGGCCCACGCCAGCATGCGGATCAGCGACGTCCGGTCCACCGACCTCTTCGTCGGTACGCAGCAGTCCCCCCGCCAGGTCGTACGTGTGACCCTGCAGGGCGGGACCGGCCGCGTACGGGTCCGGGTCGAAGGGCCGACGGTCAGCACGCCGGAACCGGCGCTGATCGCCGCACCCGGGTCGGGACGGGAGGCCGTCGCCGAGGTCGGGGTCGTCTTCTCGGCCCCGGCCCCCGCCGGATCGCTGCACCGGGTCACCACGATCGCCGAGACCGCCGAGGACTCCGGCGCCCACCGCTGCACCGCCGAGGCGACCGTCACGGCCGAGGAAACCGGCTGGACCATGTGGATGGTCTCCCACTTCCACTACGACCCGGTCTGGTGGAACACCCAGGCAGGCTTCACCGAAGTCCGCCACGAACTCCCCGATCTGCCCTGGGTGGACCGGCTCCGCCCGCCCCATGTGCGCAGCGCCTTCGACCTCGTACGTGCCCACCTCGACTCGGCCCGGCACGACGACGACTACCGCTTCGTGCTCGCGGAGATCGACTATCTCAAGCCGCACTGGGACGCCTTCCCACGCGACCGGGCCGACCTGCGCCGCTTCCTGCGCGACGACCGGATCGAACTGGTCGGCGGCAGCTACAACGAGCCCAACACCAACCTCACCCACCCCGAGTCGACGATCCGCAACACCGTCTACGGCATCGGCTACCAGCGGGACGTACTCGGCGGTGATCCGCGTTCCGGGTGGCTGCTCGACGTGTTCGGTCACGACCCGGCGCACCCCGGGATCATGGCCGACGCCGGACTCGACTCCAGCGCCTGGGCGCGCGGCCCCTTCCACAACTCCGGGCCCATCGGGCATACCGGGGACATCGCGCGGATGCAGTTCCCCAGCGAGTTCGAGTGGATCGCGCCCAGCGGTCGCGGCGTCCTCACCCACTACATGGGCGCTCACTACACCGCCGGCTGGGCCATCCACCGGACCGACTCGCTCGAGGCCGCGATGGTGGCCGCGTATGACCAGTACGCGCAGTTGAAGAAGGTCGCCGCCACGCGCAATGTGATGCTGCCGGTGGGCCACGACCACAACGTGCCGTCGCGCTGGTGCACCGAGATCCACCGGGAGTGGGCCAAGCGCTATGTCTGGCCACGCTTCACGATGGGCCTGCCGCGGGACTTCTTCGCGGCCGTGCGGCGTGAGGCGGAGTCCCCGTCCCGCTCGCGTACGACGAGCGTGATCACGCCGCAGACCCGTGACATGAACCCGGTCTTCACCGGCAAGGACGTCTCGTACATCGACACGAAGCAGGCGCAGCGGGCCGCCGAGACGGCCGTACTCGACGGGGAACGGCTCGCCGCCCTCGCAAGCCTCTTCGGCGAGCGCTTCCCCAGCGAGGCACTCGACAAGGCGTGGCGCCTCCTCGCCTATGGTGCGCACCACGACGCCGTCACGGGCACCGAGTCCGACCAGGTCTATCTCGATCTCGCCGACAACTGGCGTGAGGCGTACGAACTCGGCGACAGGGTGCGGACGGACGCGCTGGGGCAGCTCGCCGCCCGCACCGACACCCGCGGCAGCGCGCACACGTCGGGGCGGCCCCTGCTGGTCGCGAACACCCTCTCCTGGGAACGGGACGGGCTCGTCACCGTGGACGGTGCGGCAGGCGCAGAGGTCCGGGACGAGGCCGGGCGGCCTGTGCCCTCGGTCACCGAAGGCTCCGCTCTCTCCTTCCTCGCCCGGGGCGTACCCTCGCTCGGCCACCGCGTCTACCAGCTGGTCGAACCCGAACCGGCTACCACCGGCTGGGCCCTCGTCGCGGACGCCACCGCCATCGAGAACGAGATCTTCCGGATCGAGGCCGACCCCGACCGCGGCGGTGCGCTGAGCCGCATCTCCGATCTGCGCACCGGCCGCGAACTCCTCCGCCCGGGCGGCCTCGGCGGCGAACTGACCCTGCAGGACGAGTACACGACCCACCCCGTCTGGGGCGAGGGCCCCTGGCATCTGCTCCCCAAGGGGCCCGGCACGGGCACCGGCGCCCGGCCCGCCACCTCCGTACGCGTCGAGCGCTCCGCCGTCGGCGCGCGGATCACCACCGAAGTGCGCCTGGACACCCTGCGGTTCACACAGACGGCCACCCTCCTCCAGGGCAGCTCCCGCATCGACTTCCGTACCCGCGTGGACGGCTCCATCGGTGAGGACAGGCTGCTGCGGGTCCGCTTCGACCTCGACCTGCCCGGCACCCTGCCGGTCTCCGAGGTCGGATTCGCCGCGATCGGGCGGCCTTTCGGCTTCCCGGAGACCGACACCGCCGAGCACCTGTGGACGCTGGACAACCCCGCACACACCTGGGCCGGGCTCTCCACGACCGCCCGCATCGCCCTGCATCCGGCCGACTCGGCCGACTCCGCCACCGGTGACGGCAGCGGGCGCAGCACGCTGTCGCACGCCATCGGCGTCGCCGAAGTGATCACCCCCGAACACCATGATGTACGCCCCCTCCTCGCCGCTCTCGTGGCCCAGGGCGTGACCGCAACCTGCACACGCCCGGACGGCCCGCGCCACGGGTCTCTCGACGCGGACTCCAACCTCCCCGACATCAGAGTGGCACCCGGCACTGACAACGCCTTCGCCGAACGCGTCCTGGCCGCCACCGGAGCGGACGAAGCCGCCTACCGGGCGGCCCTCGCCACACACGGCCGCGTCTTCGTGCCCGCGGCCCGTACCCGCCGCGAAGCCTGGGTGCCCGGCGCCGACCTGCGCGGCCCGCGCGATCTCCCGGTACTGATCGTCAGCGACACCGACGCCCTCACCGCCGACCTCTCCGACGCGGTGATCGACGTCCCCGTACCCGGCGGCCTGCCCACCACGGCCGAACCCGCCGACGACTATTCCGCCGCCCTGGTCAATCACGGCACCCCCGGTTCCGTCGCCACCACCGACGGCACCCTCTACCTCTCCCTCATGCGTTCCTGCACCGACTGGCCCAGCGGCGTCTGGCTCGACGGCCCGCGCCGCACCGCCCCCGACGGCAGCAGCTTCGCCCTCCAGCACTGGACGCACGACTTCCACTACAGCCTCGTCGCCGGACCGGGCGGCTGGCGCCGGGCAGGCTTCGTACGCGCCGGACGCGAGGCGAACCATCCCCTGCTCGCCCTGCCCACCACTCCCTCCGACGGCGAACTCCCGCCCCGCACCTCCCTCCTGACCGTCGAACCGGCGAACGTCGTGCTCTCCGCGCTCAAGCCGCGCGGCAACCCCATGGCCTCCGGCCTCCCCGGCGACACCGACCCCGCCACCGACGGCCTGGTCATGCGCCTGTACGAGTCGGAGGGCCGGCCGGTGACCGCGCGGGTCCGCCTGCACGGCGGACCCGGCGGGTTCACGGCCGGTGAGGCCACGGACCTGCTGGAACAGCGCACGGTACGACCGCTGACCGCCGACGAGGACGGTTCGCTGAGCATCGGCCTGGCGGCGGCGGACGTCGCGACGATCGCGGCCCGCCCCGGCCTGTCCGGCCGCTCGGGCCTGTCCGCCTCCGACCCGGCCCCGTCCCGGTCGGACCGGCCCACATCGGAACCCGATGGCGGCGGCCCGGCCCGCGAACCCGTCCAGCCCGTCTTCACCCGCTACTGGCTGCACAACACAGGCCCGGCCCCCCTCGGTCATCTCCCGGTCAGCCTCCGCCTGGAGCGCACCGAACGGCTCGGCGAGGGCGCTGAGGCGGGGGAGGCCGGCGAGCCCGCGGGCAGCACGAAGAGCGAGGCGTCTTCAGCGGGAGCCGCGGAAACCGTACGCATCACCGTCGCGACCTCCGTCCTCCCGGCCAGGGGCACTGTCTCCCTGTGCGTCCCGGCGGGCCTCACCGCGGCAGCGCACGCGCCACTCCGGTACGACCTGGCTCCGGGCGAGTTCGCGGAGTTCGACATCACCGTGCGGCCGGAGAAGGGTGCGGCACCGGGCACGTACTTCGTGGCGGCCCGCATCCTCGACGGTATCGGCCAGATCCTGGAGGACGCGCTGCCCGTCGCCGTCGGGGGAGGCTCAGAGGTCGCTCCCTTCGGCATCGACCTCTCCCACCCCGCGCCCGATCGCCTCGTCCTGCGCCTGACCGGCCACGCGCTGAGCGAAGTCCGCGGTGAGGCCCGCATCATCAGCCCGTACGGCACGTGGGGCGCCCCCGGCGACGCCGTCGCGATCAGGCCCCGGATCCAGGGATTCACCGTGTCCCCGAGAGCCGTGACGGAACTCCACTACGCCGTGACGCACCGCCCCGGCGACACCAGCGACCGCGGCGGCGCCTGGTGGGCGCTGGCCAAGGTCTCCGCCTTCGGCACCGTCCAGTACTCGGCCACCGTCCCCGTGACGGCATCTCCCTGACGGCCGGGCTCCCGTCAGTCGACCGGCCAGGTGTGGGCCGGGGCGTTGAGGTGCATGTAGTCGATGTACTGCTGCGTCATGCGGCGCAGGGCCTCGTGGCGGCCGGGGGCGGATGCGGTTGCCTGGTGGAACATCTCCTTCTGCCAGACCGCTCCGTTGCGGGCCGTGACGCAGCGCTGTTCGATGATGCCGAGCAGGGGTTCTCGCCAGGCCTCGTCCATGCCGGAGTGCTCCAGGCCCCGGTGGGCGAGGGGGAGCAGGCGCCGCAGGACCAGTTCGGGGGCGGGGACCTCGCCCATGCCGGGCCAGTACAGCAGCGCGTCCATGCCGTGGCGGGCCGCCGTGTGCAGGTTGTCCTCGGCCGCCGCGAAGGACATCCGGGACCACACCGGGCGTTCCTCCTCCACCAGGGCGCGGGTGAGGCCGTAGTAGAAGGCGCCGTTGGCGAGAGTGTCGGCGACGGTCGGGCCGGCGGGCAGGACGCGGTTCTCCACCCGGACGTGCGGCTTGTCGTGGGCGATGGCGTAGACCGGGCGGTTCCAGCGGTAGATCGTGCCGTTGTGCAGGGTCAGTTCACCCAGTTCGGGGATGTCGCCCTGCTCCAGCGTCTCCAGGGGATCCTGCTCGTCGCACAGCGGGAGGAGTGCCGGGAAGTAGCGGATGTTCTCCTCGAAGAGGTCGAAGACGCTGTTGATCCATCGCTCCCCGAACCAGACCCGGGGCCGCACGCCCTGCACCTTGATCTCCTGCGGGCGGGTGTCGGTTGCCTGTTCGAAGAGGGGGATGCGGGTCTCGTGCCACAGTTCCTTGCCGAAGAGGAACGGTGAGTTCGCGGCCAGTGCGACCTGGATGCCGGCGATCGCCTGTGCCGCGTTCCAGTAGCCGGGGAACTCCTCCGGGGAGACCTGGAGGTGGAACTGCGTGCTGGTGCACGCCGCTTCCGGCGTGATCGTGTCGGCGTAGGTCCGCAGCCGGTCGACGCCGTCCACCTCGATGTGGAGGTCCTCGCCCCGGGCCGCGAAGACCTGGTCGTTGAGCAGCCGGTAGCGCGGGTTCTCGGACAGTGCGCACTCGCCGACGTCCTGCTGTCGGAGGGTGGGGAGGATGCCGATCATGATCAGGTGCGCGCCGACCGACCTGGCGCGTTCGTCGGCGTGGTTGAGCGCGGCGCGGACCTCGGACTCCCAGGAGTCGGGGCCGCCCTCGGTCAGCCGGCGGGGCGGGACGTTGATCTCCAGGTTGAACCGGCCCAGCTCCGTCGACCACGCCGGGTCCGCGATCGCCTCCAGTACGTCGCTGTTGCGCATCGCCGGCTCGGCGTGATCGTCGACCAGGTTCAGCTCGATCTCCAGCCCCACCTGCGGCCGCCCGGATTCGAAGCGCGCCTCGCGCAGCATCAGCGCGAACGCGTCGAGGCACCTCTGCACCTTGATCCGGTACCGGCGGCGGTCCTCCCGGGTGAAGACCACCGCCGGGACGTCGCGTCCCATCGGGCCTCCCGAGCTGACTCGGACTGCTCCTGACTCCAGCCTCGCACCAGCTGGGCGAGATGTCAGCGCCAGCCGAACCGGCGGTCCACCACCGCCGAGAACTCCTCCAGGGTCAGTACGGCGTCCCCGTTCTGGTCGGCCGCGTCGAACAGCGCGGAGGAGGCGTCGGCGTCTCCCAGGCCCCAGAACGGCAGCAGCCCCGAGGCGGCGAGGGTGGGGCCCTTCGTCCGCAGGGCGATGATCACCTCTTCGCGGGTCAGGGTCCCGTTCTCGTCGAGGTCGAGCGCCTCGAACAGTTTCCGTGCCTTGTCGCTCACGGTGTCGTCCTCATTCCTGGCAGGCCGTGCGGGCCGGTGGCTCAGTCCCACCAGAAGGACCAGATTTCCAGGTCCATCAGTTGCTCGGCGTAGGCATCGAGGGACGGTGTGCTGCTCTGGTTGATGTTGTCGGGGCAGAACGCGTAGTGCTCGACCGCCACCGCCTGCGCTTCGGCGGGGGTGGTGGGCGGTGCCGCGACCGAGAGGATCAGCTGGTCGAAGGTGAGGGCGACGACGCGTATGCCGAAGCGGTCCTCCCAGGAGCGTAGTACCGCGCACAGGCGCGCCACGTCGTCCTCGTGGTTCACGGGGCCCGACCAGCCGATCGCCGCCGGGATGTCCGCGCTGCGGCGGGCGGGGACGAGGGCGACGCGGGGTTCCTTGAGCCAGGTTCCGTCCGTGAGGAGGTGGTCGGCTATCTCCGTGGCCAGGGTGTCGGCGTCGGGGGAGGCGGCTTCTGGTTGGGGTTCGGGTGCCAGGCCCGGCCAGTCGTCGTCCTCCGTGTCCTCCCAGTACTCGGCCAGTACCTCTTCGGGGTCGTGATCTCCGGGGTACGAGGTCTCGCCGGGCGCCAGTTCCCAGGCCTCTGGGCCGCCCTGGCCGCCGCCGACGTCTATGAGCAGCGGTAGCAGGCCCGCGGTGCGGCGGGCCGGTGCCAACGCCATCCAGTCACCGGGGGTCGCGGGCTGCTCGGCGTGCCACAGCAGCGGCTCGTGCCAGCGGCCTTCGCCCGTGACATCGATCAGTGTCCCGGGCTGGAGCGTGAGACCGAGGGAACGGCCGCTCGGGTCGGTCGCCAACGTGGGCAGCGGGTTCGGAAGAGTCGCCATGTCGGTGACTGTAGAGGTGGCCACTGACAACGGGCCTGGAGCGGAGTGCCGGGGCGGGGCGGTCAGGCAACGGTTCGAGATCGTTCCAGCCTCGAAGCGGCGTAGGAGCGGCAACGGATCGCACACGGTTCGGTGGCTACTGGGTGCCGTGGCCGGTGATGTTGGTGGGATGTGTCCGGAAAACGACGGCTGCTCGTCGTCCGGAGTGCGCGGTCGGCGTCGGCCAGCGGGCTGAGCAGGGCGTATCTATCGCGTTGACGGGACCGCGTCAGCTACGTACGGTCTGCGTCTGGCCGGATCCGATCGGTGAGGCTTCCGTACATCGATCCCTGGGGGGATGCAATGCACTGGTTCGTCGAAGTCGTCAAGAAGTACGCGGTGTTCAGCGGGCGTGCGCGTCGCAAGGAATACTGGATGTACACGCTGTTCTACATGATCATCGCCATCGTGCTGGCGATCGTCGACGCCACCGTCCTCGGCTCGCAGATCCTCAGCCTCATTCTGGCCGTCGGGCTCCTGCTGCCCAGCCTGGGCGTCACCGTACGGCGGCTCCACGACACCGGTCGTACGGGCTGGTGGATCCTCATCGGGATCGTTCCGCTCGTCGGCTCCATCGTGCTGCTGGTCTTCCTCTGCCTCGACGGCGAGACGGGCGCCAACAAGTACGGCGAGAACCCGAAGTTCGCTCCGGCCCAGGCCTGACGCACGGACGCACAAGCCCTGGCCGCCCGGTTCCTCCGGGCGGCTTTCGGCGTTCAGCGGGCGGCGAACTTTGTGAACGCCGTCCAGGTGGCGGGGGTGACGTGGAGGGTGGGGCTGTCGGCTGCCGGGTTCTTGGAGTCGCGGATGTGGATGGTGTGGGGGCAGGCGGCGACTTCCAGGCATGCGCCGCCTTCGTCGCCGCTGTAGCTGGACTTGCGCCAGGTGTAGGCGACTTCCAGGCATTGCCCGCCTTCGCTGCTGCTGTAGGACGACTTGAACCACTGGTGTGCGGCGCTCATTGCTCTCCTAGCAGACGGTCCAGCAGGCTCCTGGAGTCCTCGATGGTGAGGGCCTGCGTCCGCAGCATCGCATACTTGCGCGACAGGATGGACACCTCATTTGGGTCGGAGACCCACTGGCTGCCGCGCTGCGACTCGGTGTAGGCGAGGTGCTGATGGTCGGGTGTCTCCAGCAGAGTGAACGAACCCGCGTCTCCTGCGTGTGACGTGCGGTTCAGCGGCAGGATCTGGAAGGACAAGCCCGGGAGTTCTGACTGCTCGCGCAGGACCCGCAGTTGGGCGCGGTGCGTTTTGGGGCCGCCGGTCGGCGTGAGCAGTGCCGGCTCCCAGACCACGAAGCTGAGGGTCGGTGGAACCTTGCGGTGCAGGATCTCCTGGCGCCTCAGGCGGGCCTCGATCTTCGTCTCCAACTCGTCCGGGTCGTACGGCGGGATGCGGCCGCCGAGCAGCGCGCGGACGTGCGCCTCGGTCTGGAGCAGCCCGGGCACCACCAAGGCGTCGTACCACGACAACGCAATGGCCTCCTGCTCATGCTGGATGTACAGCTCCGCCCACATCGGGAACTGGTCGATCTCCGGGAGGTTGTCGACGCCCGCCTCCAACAGGCCCTTCAGATCCAGCACTTGGTCCAAGTGGACGGCGAGGTCCGGAGTGAGTCGGCGTCTGCCCTGTTCGATCGAGGCGATGGTCTCCTCGTCGACGTTGGCGATCTCGGCCAGTGAGCGCTGGGTGAAACCAGCCGCGCGGCGGCCGGCGCTGAGCTGTGCGCCGAGCATCTTCATGGCCGTCAGGTTCTTCTTCCGCGGCGGCTTCTTGGCGTTCATGATGTTCAACTCCCCACGCGTGCCCGTGCGCGACCCCGTGTGAAGCCGTACAGAGAATCTGTACGGTCTCACACACTGATCAACGCTAGTGACTCTGCGCGACATTCGTCCCGTGAATGTCGAAGTTGAACTCCCCTACCAGCGCGATCAGTTCTACGCCCGCCACCGCCGGTCCGTGCCCGCCGCCCGGCAGTTCACGTCGTGGTCCCTCACGTACTGGGGGCTTGCCCAGTGGGAGCGGGCCGAGGACGTGGCCGTGTGCGTCAGTGAGCTGGCCACCAACGCCCTGCTGCACGGCGTACCGCCGGGGCGGGGCTTCCTGTTGCGCGTGCGGTACGACGGGGACGTACTGCGGGTCGAAGTGCACGACAGCGGGGACGGTGTGCCGCGGGTTGCCGACGAGGCCGACGAGGGCGGGCGGGGGCTGCTGCTCGTGGCCGCGCTGAGTGACAAGTGGGGCGTGGGCGAGCGTGAACTCGGCAAGGTGGTGTGGTGCGAGTTCGGGATCAGTCGTAGCCCTGCGATTTGATGCGGATCCCCCCTGCGGCGGCCGGGCTGCCCTGCGCGGCGGGTGCCGGGTCCTCCGGTGCGGCCGGCTCCGGGTCGGGGGCGGCGTTGAGTATCGCGTGCGCCTCGTTGAGCAGGGCCGCCAGGTCGCGGACCAGGCCGAGTTGCAGGGCGTGCCAGGCGTCGGCGTCGTCCTCCAGTGGGGCGTAACTGCCCGTGTGCTTGTGGATGATGCCGCCCGCGATGCGGTTCCGCTCGGCGCGTTCCTCCATGTCGCGGTCGTGGTGGTAGAAGTTGCGCAGTTCGTGAAGCTGCGACATGCGGCCGTCCCAGAAGGGGGCCGCGAGCTGGGGCAGGTCCAGTACCTTCGCGGGATCCTTCTTGGGGATGCGCAGCGGTCCGTGCAGGCGCTCGTTGAAGACCTGGTACGCCACCGACAGCCAGGCCGTGAAGTCGGCGCGGTCGGCGCACTGGCGGCGCAGGCGGGCCAAGTCGTCGAGCGGTGAGGAGCGGAGCAGCTGGTAGCCGAGGCGGGCCCGGGACGCATCGCAGACCCTGCTGTAGGCGACCAGGGCCTCTTCCACCGATGCCTCCCAGGTGCGCCGCTGCCGGGGGTCGGTGGCGGCGCGGCGCTGGGGCTCGGCCGCCAGTTGTTCGGGGGTGAGCTGGAGCGCGGGCAGGCGGGGGCGGGCCGGACGGCCCACGGCTCGTACGACTCCGCTGCCCAGCTCGGCGAAGTACTTCTCCAGGACGTCCAGGCCGCCGATGCGCTGCCGGTCGCCGCCCGCGACCGTCACCAGCTCGCCCAGCATGCGGTGGTTGGGCACCATGCTCTCGTGGGCCTGCGGGGTCCAGCCGGGGTGGTGCCGCTGGGACTGCCACCAGCGGTCGAACAGGGCCTCGTCGCTGATGCCGACCGCGTGCAGGCGGATGCCCAGGCCCGCGTGCAGGTCCTCCATGAGCGACACCGGGTCCTGGGTGCCGGAGACGGACTCGCCGCTGCGTTCGTCGGGGAGCGGCGCGAAGTGCGCGCCGTCGCTGACCAGGACGACGAGGCGCTCGTTGCCGGGGACGCCGTAGCGGTGGAGGAGTTCACCGGCCTTGTGCAGCGCCTTGCCGATGTCCGTACCGGACTGGCGGTAGTTGAGCAGGGACACGGCCTCGCGCAGTCGCTGGACGGAATGGGGGTCCGAGACCTCCTCCATGCCCCAGCGGCTGGGGAACATCGGTTCGTGGTCGTGGTCGAAGCGGACCAGGGCGAAACGGGTGCCCACGCCGTCGTAGCGCATCCGGGCGTCGATCATGGCGCCGAGCGCGTCCTTGAGGGCGTGCATCCGGGAGATCGTGGTGCGGCTGGTGCTGGTGCGCAGACGGCTGAGCCAGTTGCCCTCGTCGCCGGCCGTGGCGGGAATGTCCTCGATGCTCATCGAGCCGCTGCAGTCCGCCAGCACCACGATGTCCACGCCGCTGCGCTCGCCCGGCGCGAAGAGGGTCAGCCGGGTCTCCGGGCCGACGCGCAGGAGGCCGCGGAGCGCCTGGCCGCCGTGGTCGAGGGCCTGGCGTACCCGGAAGAGGGTGCCGGAGGCGTCGACCCAGACGTCGGGGGACGCCTCGAAGCCGTGCGCGAAGACGTGGCCGCTGAGGAGCGGGGAGCCCTGCAGAATGGTCGTCGCTTCGTCGAGGGACGGGCCCGGGGGGAGTTCGAGTTCGAGTACGGCGGGGGTGAGGGCGTCCGCCGAGCCGAGCTCCCAGCCCTCCTCGGGCGTGACGCGGTGCTCCTGGACCAGGGCGGCGGGGGCCACGACCACGTCGGCGGGAACGCCGGACGCGGGCAGGAGTCGTACCGCCACCGAGCGGGTGCCACCGGTGTCGTGCACCTGCAGGACGCCCGCCGACTCCTCCGTCAGCCGGGACGGGGAGACGGCGAGCCGGTTGTCGGCGACCAGGCCCGGGCCGGTCGCCGTGACCAGGCGGGTGTCGGCCGCCGAGAGCTTGAAGGCAGTCATCCCTGCTCCACTTTGATCTTCACGCCCACGCGTTGCTCCAGTTGTTTGACGGCCGAACCGCCCTTCCCCTTGAAGAGGCCCTGGAGGTGCTCCGGCACCTTGACGAACAGGATCCCGCTGCGCGGCCGGAAGTCGGAGAACTGCACCGCGGCGGCGAGTTCGTGCCGGCCGCCGCGGCGCAGTTCCTGTACCAGGCGGTCGAAGTGGCCGCGTCCCTCGACGTGTTGCTGCCGGAAGCGTTCGACGTCCTCGCGTCGTGAGGCGCGGTGCCCGGCGAGCAGCTCCAGGGCGGTCGAGAGGTTCGTGTCGCGCGGGGTGCGGGCGCGCAGGCCCTGTTCGAGGGTGGTGAAGAGGCGGTCGACGGCCTCCATGTCGAGCACGGTCCTGCGGGTGTTGATCAGGATGTGCCGCACGATGCTGATGCGCGGCAACGGCACCCGGCGACGGGTCGCCGACCTGCCGCGGCCGCTGCGGGCCACGGTGCCGGCCAGGATGATGTCGATCAGGCCCTCGGGCGGCGTCGAGGAGAGCTGCTGGTGGTGCCGGGTGCACAGGGCGAGGCCTCGGTTGTAGGAGCCGTAGACCTGCCAGCGCCGGGCGTGGTCGGCGCAGATACGGCGGCCGCACGGCTTCATCGCCGACAGCGTGCGGTGTTCGCAGCGGATGTAGCCGGAGCCGGTGCAGCGCTCCTGCTCGCACGCCGGGAAGCGCTCGGCGTAGCAGTCCTCGCAGTAGGCGACGGTGGGGTCACCGGGGTGGCGGCGCAGATGCGCCTCGCACCAGGCCTTGCGGGTACGGCAGCGCGGGCCGCCGCAGTAGGCGACGGCCTTCGTGCCGCACCGGCACGCGGGCGTGTGGCTCACACAGGAGGCGCGCAGGCTGCCGTCCAGGAAGACGGCGTGCGCCTCACAGACCCGGCCGATGCGCTGGCCCTCGTCACAGCCGGGGCACTTGTAGGGCGCGTAGGTGGTGGTGTGTGCCGCCCGACAGGTGGTGCAGGTGTTCCGGATCTCGGGGGGCTCCAGGACCCCCCGGATCGCGAAGTGCGTGGCCGGGCCGAGCGGGCGCGGTGCGGCGGCGGGGTCCAGGAACCAGACGCCGACCTCGCCCTCGTCGCCCAGGTCGAAGCGCACTCGGGGCCCGGCCAGGGGGTCGAGGGTCAGGACGGCCGGTTCGAGGCGCTCCCACAGCGCCACGCACTCGTCCGTCGACCGGGGGACGCGCCGGAAGTCCCGCAGGTCGAGGGTGACGGGTACGACCGGGGCGGCCTGGGTGGGCAGGGTCATCGGTCGGCCTCCTCACGCGGAGCCACGAGCAGTACCTCGACCGTTCCGCGCTTCTCGTCCTCGCGGGCGGTGTAGGCCGTGTCGGTCAGCAGGATGTGCCGTACACCGCCGGGCGCCCGGCCCATCCTGCGCAGTGCGTCGCGTACCTTGGCGCGGTCCTGCGCGGGCAGGTCCCAGTGCAGCAGCGCCACACCCCGCTCGCCCGCGGTGCGTACGGCGCCGGCCGCCGCGGTGTCGTCCCACGACGACAGCGGCTCCTCGCACCGGACCCGCTGCCCGGCCTGCGGCCGCAGCACCCGCCGCAACGCCCGCGCCTCGTCACGGCCACGGGAGCGCAGCGGCCGGGTCAGGTCGAGGGCGCCGCCGGTGCGGCAGTAGGAGCGGAGGGCGTCCAGGACTTCGGGGGCGGGGATGTCGGGTTCGGCGATGCGGTCGAGGAGCTGGTCGGCGGTGAGGGGTGCCGGGCGGTGCGGCTTGTGGCGCGACTCCGGCTTCTCGTTCTTCCGTGGCCCTTGCTTCTGATGTGGCTTCTGGTGCGCCTTCTGGTGCGGCTTCTGGTGCGGCTTCTGGTCCCGCTGCGGCGCGGGCTCAGTGACGCGATCCGTGAGCCAGATGCGGGCGGCTGCCCAACTGCCGGGTTTCAGTGCCCGGTTCGCCGCGCTGAGATGGTCCGTGGTCAGCCAGTCGGGCGTGCCCAGGCCCTGGGTGAGGCGTTCGGGGGCGAGGGCGGTCCGATCGTCGGTGTGCCAGCGGGTCAGCAGGTCGTTCTCGTTGCGTACGAAGCCGGAGGCGGCCGCCGACTCGGCCAGCTCCACACCGATGAACAGCGGGGCCAGTTCATCGACGGTGGCGTCCAGCTGACGGAAATAGGGGAGCAGCTCGCCCAGCAGCGCCCGCACCGCGCGGCCGGCGGGCTGTGTCCTCGGCGGCCCCTCGACGCGCTTGCCCTGATCGACGCGGAGTTCGGCGGCGAGGCCGTGCGCGACGGCCCGGGCGCGGTTCTGCTCGACCAGGGACTGCGGCACCTGACGTACCCGCCGTCCCGTGCGTTCCAGGTCGCGTGACCACATGGACAGGGCCTGCACGAGCAGCGCGTGGGCCACCGTGGCGGCGACGGTGACCTGGGCGTCGAACAGCCGCAGCGTGACATCGCCGTCGGCGCCCGCCTCCGGCACCCCGAGCGGACTGACGTCCATGGCCTCCAGGCGGCCGACCCGCTCCTCCTGGCGCAGCCTGGTGCGTACCCGCTCCAGGTGCTCCGGCGAGCAGGAGTCGAGGTAGCGGGTGCTGACCTGGTCGAACGAACGGGAGAGCCGGGCCGAGCCGCCGGGTGCGACGCCGCCGGGGCCGTACAACTGGCGGCCGGTCAGGGCGATGAGGGGCGCGGTGTGTTCTCGTACGAGATTGGTGAGCAGCTCGCGCTGGACCGGGCTCAGCACCTCGGCGGAGTGCAGGTCGGCGCAGAGCCCGGCGGTGGGGTCGGGCTGCTGCTGCCAGCCGGTGGGCAGGAGCAGGCCGCCCCGGCGGTGGACCTCGGCCGCGACCTGGGCGACGGACGCGGCCAGAGCTCCCGCCGTGTGGGCCCGGGATGCCCGGTCGTGCAGCGAGACGCGACCGGTGTCGATCCACAGCGCGGCGGAGACGCGCGCGCTTCCTCGCAGGCAGTACGGCCCGCCGGACGGGCCCGCGGGGAGCAGCGGAGGATTGGCCAGCAGCGCGGCGACCAGCTCCGCGGCACCCCGTCCGGGGCCGTTCTCGGGGACGTACACGCTGTATCCCTTGGCGATCCGCTGCCTGAGCGGACCGGAACGGTAGAGCGCGACCAGGGCCATGACTCAGTCCTCCGCCCTGTCCCACACCGTGTCGGACACCAGGCCCCGCAGTGGCGGGAGCAGTACGAACGCCGAGACCGTGAGCAGCAGCGCCACGACGGTCGTGACGAGAAGCGTCCAGGGTCCCGGCGTACCCCACAGCGCCCCGGCCGCGTACGCGACGCCGAACGGCAGGCCCACCGCCGACAGCAGGCCCAGCGCTACCGACGTCCGGCGGGAGCGGGCCGCCTCCACATAGCGGGCCGTCTCGGCCAGGCCGGCTCCGCTGTGCGCCAGCAACTGCTCCAGGCGGTGCTGTTCCTGGAAGCGTTCGAGCAGTTCGTTGGCCTTGCCCCGGGAGGTGATGTGGGACGACCACAGGGCGCGGCGCAGCTCGATCAGGCGGCCTTCCAGGCGGAGCAGGCGCTTCGCGTCGGACTCGCGCGCGGTGAGCGCGGAGACGGTGTTGGCGAGGGAGTTGGCGCCCAGGTGCTGGAGCCGGCCCAGCAGGAACACATCGAGGTAGATGGTGTGGACGTGGTGGGCGGCCGTGGCGTGGAACGTCTCCTCGCCGCCGGGATCCGGGGAGAGGCCGACGAACGCGGCCCCGTCCCGCAGCACCAGCGCCTGCCAGTCGGCGGAGAAGCGGACCCGGCCGGCGAACAGGCCGGTGTCCTCGGGGTCGGGGGCGAAGCGCTCCAGAGGGCTTCGGGAGGCCAGCAGCCACAGCCACTGGTCGTGTGTGCTCCACGACGCGTACGCGGCGGGCATCACCGTGGGCGGCGGCCCCTGGGGGAACGTCACGTGGGCCAGGGTCCAGGCGCGGCTCGCCCCGTCGGCGACCCGTACGCCCCTCGGCAGGAGCTTCGCCAGACGGGCGTGGTCGGTGGGGAGGGCGGCGAGGGCGGCCAGCTCCGCCGACGGGTCGTCGCCCAGGCGGACGTGCAGCACGCAGAGGCCCGCGTCGCGGTCCGGCAGACCGGCGGCGGCGGGCACGCGGAGTAACTCCATGGCCTCCACGGTGGGTTCGTCCCCGTCCGGCGGGCGGCGCAGATGCCAGCGGGCCGGGCGGGCCGGGGTGCCGAACAGGGACTCGCCGACGCGCGGTTCGAAGTACGTCAGACGCCGGTCGCGGTCGGCGGCCGACCCGTCGGTGAGCAGCGCGGGCAGCGGGCCTTCGGCCCACTCCGCGGGCAGCTGCTCCGCCGCCAACCCGACATCGAACACGACGCACGACGAACTCCGCCGCGCCGTCCGTCCCCCGGACATCCGCAGTCCCCCTCGACGACCAATGGCCTCAAAAGGTAACAGTACGAGGGCCGTTGGATGGTCGAGTAGGTCAGAGACGCTCAGGCGTCCTGATGCCCAGCAGGGCCATGCCCTGGTGCAGGGTGCGGGCCGTGATGTCGCAGAGGAACAGGCGGTTCTCGATGTGCGCCGGAGTCTCGGCCTTCAGGACCGGGCACTTGTCGTAGAACGACGTGTACAGCGACGCCAGCTGGTAGAGGTACGCCGCCAGCTTGTGCGGGGCGTACTCCGTCGCCGCCTCCGCGACCGTCTCCGCGAACGCGTCCACGTGCAGGCCCAGTGCGCGCTCCGCCTCGTGCAGCTCCAGCTCCGGGTGGGCCTGCGGGCGGGACTCGCGGGCCTTGCGGAGGATCGACTGGATACGGGCGTACGCGTACTGGAGGTAGACCGACGTGTCGCCGTTCAGCGAGACCATCTGGTCCAGGTCGAACTTGTAGTCCCGGTTCGCCGAGGTGGACAGGTCGGCGTACTTCACCGCGCCGATGCCCACCTGGGCGCCGCGCTCGGCGATCTCCTCCTCGGAGAGGTCCTGGGCCTTCTCCCGTACGACGGCGGAGGCGCGGTCGATCGCCTCGTCGAGGAGGTCGACCAGCCGGACCGTCTCGCCCTCACGCGTCTTGAACGGCTTGCCGTCCTTGCCGAGGACCGTGCCGAAGGCCAGCTGGTACGCCTTCACGTCGTCGTTCAGCCAGCCCGCCCTGCGGGCCGTCTCGAAGACCATCTTGAAGTGCAGGGACTGGCGGGCGTCCACGACGTAGATCAGGCTGTTCGCCTTCAGGTTGAAGACGCGGTCGCGGATCGCGGACAGGTCCGTCGCCGCGTAGCCGTAGCCGCCGTCCGACTTCTGCACGATCAGCGGGACCGGCTTGCCGTCCGGGCCCTTGATGTCGTCGAAGAAGACGCACAGGGCGCCCTCCGAGCGGACGGCCACTCCCGATTCCTCCAGGAGGCGGCAGGTCTCCGCGAGCATGTCGTTGTAGCCGGACTCGCCGACGATGTCCGCGTCGCGGACCTCCATGTCCAGCTTCTCGAAGACGGAGAAGAAGTAGATCTTCGACTCGTCGACGAACTTCTGCCACATGGCGAGCGTGTGCGGGTCGCCGGCCTGGAGGTCGACGACACGGCGGCGCGCCCTGGTCTTGAACTCCTCGTCGGAGTCGAACAGCTTGCGGGCGGCCTTGTAGAGGCGGTCGAGGTTCGACATCGCCTCCTCGCCGGAGACCGCGGTGTCCTCGGTGCCGGCCTTGTGGTCCAGCTCGTGCGGGTGCTCGTCGAGGTACTGGATGAGCATGCCGAACTGGGTGCCCCAGTCGCCGATGTGGTGCCGGCGGACGACGTTCTCGCCGGTGAACTCCAGGAGCTGGACGACCGAGTCGCCGATCACCGCGGAGCGGAGGTGGCCGACGTGCATCTCCTTCGCCACGTTCGGCTGGGCGTAGTCGATGACCGTCGTGCCGGGACGCTCCGCCTGGGGTACACCGAGACGGTCCGTGTCGGCGTACCGGGCCGCGAGGTTCTCGATGATCGACTTGTCGGTGATCGTGACGTTCAGGAAGCCGGGGCCAGAGACCTCGATGTCCCTGATCACATCACCGGTGGCCACCCGGGCGACGACCTGAGTCGCCAGGTCACGAGGGTTCGCCTTCGCCTTCTTGGCGAGCGCCAGAATGCCGTTCGCCTGGAAGTCGGCCCGGTCGCTACGTCGCAGCAGCGGGTCCGCGGTGGTCTCCGGCAGGGCCGCGGAGATGGCGGAGGCGAGCTGCTGGTTGACGGAGTCGCTGAGGGACGTGACCGGGGCCATAGGAATGGGTGCCGTTCTCCTCGTGGGGATGGATAGACACGGTCAGTATCCCATGGGGGGTAAAGCGGTTTTCCCGGGCGCGATGCGGTCTGGGAGAATGGAGAACCTTCACCACAGCTCTCAGGAAAAAAGAGGACGTGCCGATCGTGGCTCTGAGCACCGAGACCACCGACTGGGTCTCCCGTTTCGCGGACGAGGTCATCGAGGAGTCGGAGCGTCGGGCCCCGGGCAAACCCGTCGTCGTCGCGTCCGGGCTCTCGCCGTCCGGTCCCATTCACCTGGGCAACCTCCGCGAGGTCATGACCCCGCACCTCGTCGCCGACGAGATCCGGCGGCGGGGCTACGAGGTGCGGCATCTGATCTCGTGGGACGACTACGACCGGTACCGGAAGGTGCCCGCCGGTGTCGCCGGGGTTGACGCGTCCTGGAGCGAGCACATCGGCAAGCCGCTGACCTCGGTGCCGGCGCCCGCGGGGTCGTCGTACCCGAACTGGGCCGAGCACTTCAAGGCGGCCATGATCGAGTCGCTGGCCGAGCTGGGCGTCGAGTTCGACGGGATCAGCCAGACCGCGCAGTACACCTCCGGGGTGTACCGCGAGCAGATCCTGCACGCGATGCGGCACCGGGGCGAGATCGACGCCGTGCTCGCGCAGTACCGGACCAAGCCGAAGGCGCAGGCCAAGAAGCCGCAGCAGAAGGCCGTCGACGAGGCGGAGATCGAGGCCGCGGAGGGGTCGGGGGCGGCGAGCGAGGACGACGGCAGCTCCGGTGCCGCCGGGTACTTCCCGTACAAGCCCTACTGCGGCAACTGCGAGAAGGACCTCACCACCGTCACCTCCTACATCGACGACACCACCGAGCTGTCGTACACCTGCAACGAGTGCGGCTTCGCCGAGACCGTCCGGCTGAACGAGTTCAACCGCGGCAAGCTGGTCTGGAAGGTCGACTGGCCGATGCGGTGGGCCTACGAGGGCGTGATCTTCGAGCCGAGCGGTGTCGACCACTCGTCCCCGGGGTCCAGCTTCCAGGTGGGCGGCCAGATCGTCGGGATCTTCGGCGGCAAGCAGCCGATCGGGCCCATGTACGCGTTCGTCGGGATCTCCGGGATGGCGAAGATGTCGTCCTCGCGGGGCGGGGTGCCCACCCCGGCCGACGCGCTGAAGATCATGGAGCCGCAGCTGCTGCGCTGGCTGTACGCCCGGCGCAGGCCCAACCAGTCGTTCAAGATCGCCTTCGACCAGGAGATCCAGCGGCTCTACGACGAGTGGGACAAGCTCGACGCCAAGGTGGCCGACGGTTCCGCGCTGCCTGCGGACGTGGCCGCGCACTCGCGTGCGGTGCGCACGGCCGCCGGTGAGCTGCCGAGGACGCCACGGCCGATGCCGTACCGGACGCTCGCGTCCGTCGCCGACATCACCGCCGGGCACGAGGACCAGGCGCTGCGGATCCTCAGCGAGCTGGACCCCGACAAGCCGCTCGGCTCGCTGGACGAGGTGCGTCCCCGGTACGGCAAGGCCGAGGCGTGGATCAACACGCACGTGCCCGCCGACCAGCGGACCATCGTGCGCGAGGAGCCCGACGTCGAGCTGCTGAAGTCGCTCGACGAGGCGTCCCAGCGGTCGATCCGGCTGCTGCTCGACGGGCTGGCGGACCACTGGTCGCTGGACGGCCTGACGCACCTCGTGTACGGGGTGCCCAAGGTCCAGGCGGGCTTCCCGGCCGACGCCACGCCGAAGGAACTGCCGCCGGAGATCAAGACGGCCCAGCGGGCGTTCTTCGCACTGCTGTACCACCTGCTGGTGGGCCGGGACACCGGGCCGCGGCTGCCGACGCTGCTGCTGGCGGTGGGGCAGGAGCGGGTACGGGCCCTGCTCGGGGAGTAGGACAGACAACCTCGGGGAGTAGGACAGACAACCTCGGGGAGTAGGACAGACAACCTCGGGGAGTAGGACAGAGAACAGAGAGGGGCCCTCGAGCGAGGGCCCCTTCGTCCTACGCGATGTGGTCTTCTTCCAGTTCCGTGTAGTGGCGGTTCGTGAAGTCGTTGACCAGGCGCTTGGCCTCCGTGCCGTCGAGGCGGATGCCGAACTCCGCCTCGATGTTGTCGATGAGCTGGTTCGGGGTCGGGTAGCTGCCGTTGATCGACTGCTTGAAGACCTGGTAGAACGACTCGTCGTCCGGCTGCGGGGGCGGGGTGCCGCCGCCTTCGCCGAGTTCGCGCGTGCGGCCCGGGCCCACCGGGATGGGGAACGTGCCGGTGTCCTCGGGGGAGGGCTCGGGGACCGGCGGGGGTTCCTCGTACTGCTGCTGGTACTGCTGGGACTGCTCCGCCTGGCGCTGCTCCTCGTACCACTCGGCGTACGCGGCCTCCGGGTCGTAGTTGGGGTCGTAGCCGCCGTGGTACTCGATGGTCTGGGGGTCGCGGGCGTGTAGCCAGGGGTTCTGGTGCTCCGGCTGGTCGCGTTGTACGGGGTCCTGGTTGTTGTGGCGTTGGGGGCGCTGTTCGCCGGGGGGTGCCGTTGCTGACTCCAGGGCGTGCTGCTGTGGCACCGGGGGTATCAGCGTCGGCTCGATGCCCGCCGCCGCCAGGCCCGACGGGGCCGTGTCCGCGAGGGGGACGCCGTACTTGGCCAGGCGGAGCGGCATCAGGGCCTCCACCGGGGCCTTGCGGCGCCAGGCGCGGCCGTAGCGGGAGCGGAGGCGGGCCTGGTAGACGAGACGTTCCTGCTCCAGCTTGATGACCTGGTCGTAGGAGCGGAGCTCCCACAGCTTCATGCGGCGCCAGAGGAGGAAGGTGGGGATGGGGGAGAGCAGCCAGCGGGTGAGGCGGACGCCCTCCATGTGCTTGTCGGCCGTGATGTCCGCGATGCGGCCGATCGCGTGCCGGGCCGCCTCCACCGAGACCACGAACAGGATCGGGATGACGCCGTGCATACCGACGCCCAGCGGGTCCGGCCAGGCCGCCGCGCCGTTGAAGGCGATCGTCGCCGCCGTCAGCAGCCAGGCCGTCTGACGGAGCAGCGGGAAGGGGATGCGGATCCAGGTGAGGAGCAGGTCCAGGGCGAGCAGGACGCAGATGCCCGCGTCGATGCCGATCGGGAAGACGTAACTGAAGTCCCCGAAGCCCTTCTTGACGGCGAGTTCGCGTACGGCTGCGTACGAGCCCGCGAAGCCGATGCCCGCGATGATCACGGCACCGAAGACGACCACGCCGATGAGAACGCGGTGCATCCGTGTCAGCTGAAGTGGCGCGGCCACCCGTATTTCCCCTCCCACTGCGTGTTGTTACGCGCCCAACAGAGTGGCACATGCGTACGGGGAACGGGTGGCCGGATCGTGTACGTCCGCCCTTCCGTGACACTTCCGGTGGCTGCCGGTGATCCGCCGGGTGGTCGGGGTCAGCTCTTCTTCGCGGGGCTTTCGGACGAAGTGGCCGACTTGGAAGGGGAGTCCGTGCCGCCCGGAGTCGCCGAGGCGTCCGTCCCGTTCGCCTTCGTGACCGCGGTCACCGCCTCCTTGGCCGCCTTCTTCGCCGCCTTCATCAGGTCGTCGGCGTCCGGCGTCTCGTCGCCGGCCAGGCCCGCGCCGTTGTAGTCGAGGGTGACGACGACGTTCTCGACGCGCGCCACGATCGTCTGCTGCTTGAAGGCGCCTTCCTTCTTCTTCAGGTCGTAACGCACGGCCGTCGCCTGGTCGCCGGTGCCGGTCAGCTGCTCGGCCTTGGTGTTCTTGGCGCCCTCGGTCGACTGGGCGTCGGTGACCTGCTTCTCGTAGTACTCCTGCGCCCGCTGCTCGCCCGCGCCGCGCGTGACGTCGGACTCGAAGCGCAGCAGGGAGACGCTCAGCCAGCGGAACTGCGAGCCGTCGACGCCGTTGTTGTCGAGGCTGTCCCAGGAACAGCCGGCCCGGGTCGACACATCGTCCGAGTCGGCTTCCTTGCCCGACTTGCCCGCCTCCGGGACCAGTTCCTCCAACGTCTTCGCCGACAGCACCTTGCACGGCTCGGGCAGCTCCGCGTACGCCGCCGCCTGCACGGTGGGCGAGGGGCTCGCGGACGCGCCCGCCGGGCTCTCCGACGCCTGCTTGGCGTCGGAGCCGGACCCGGAGCCGGAGTCCGAGGAGCAGCCTGCGGCGATCAGCATCACGGGGACGGCCGCCGCGCCGACAAGGACGCGGGTGAGGCGGCTGGCTCGCTGGCTGTGCTGGTCGGCTCGTGCTCGTCGCTGCATGGTTCCTTCACTCATGACGCTCGGGTAACGGGTCCGAGAGGTCACGGTACGCGGTGAGGGAAGTGCGCGGCCTCGGTTCCGCCTCTTCGCGCGGGGGCGCGAAGAGGCGCTACGCCGCGAGCGAATCGGCCAGCTGCGCGGCCAATTTCCGGGCCCTGTCCTGCATTTCCTTGCTGTCCGGTACGACTCCGACGGTCGCCGGCTGCTCCTCGTACTCGATGGTCACGATGACGTTGGACGTGCGGAACGCCACAGTCACCGTGCGCTGCTTGGCCGTCGAACCCGAGCTGCTCAGCTCGTCGTCGAGGAAGGCCTCGTCGGCGAGGCCGTCGAGGACGCGGGGTTGGAGGGCGGCGGGGGTTGCGCTGGAGGCGGGGCCGGTAGGGCTTGATGAGCCGCTGGTGGTGCCCGAGGGGGAGGTGGTGGCCGAGGGGGAGGTCGTCCCGCTCGGGGACTCGGTCTCGTCCGCCGTCGCGGTCTCGGTGTTCGTCTCCGTCGGTGTCGGCTCCGGGAGGTCCGCCGCCTCCTGCGCGGCTGCGAACAGCTCCTGCGCCCGGGCGTCGTCGCTGACCGTGTTGTCGTACGACACCACGCGCTCGAAGTCGATGAACAGGTGGTCCGTGGCGGAGCTGGACTCGACCTTCCAGCGGCAGCCGACCTTGCGGTCGTTGTCGTAGGTGAGCGTGGGCTTGCCCTGGTAGGCCTGCTCGCGCTGTTCCTCGTCGACGATCTGCTGGAGGCCGGGCAGGAGGGAGTCGAGGGTGTCCTCGCGGACCGCGCCGCACGGTTCGGGGAGGGTGCGGTAGCGGCCGGGTTCGGCCGCCGCCGTCGCCGTACCGGCGTTGTCGGAGTTGGCGCTGTCCGTGGTCTCGCCGCCGTCGGAGCCGCCGGTGCAGCCGGCCAGCAGGGCCGCGAGGAGCGCGGCGACGCCGGTTACGTACGCCTTCCGCTGCACGGTCAGGCTCCTCTCGCTGGTTAATCGCTTGCTGTGCCGGGGCTCGCCCCGGAGACAATGTGTATCGCACGCACTGCCGTGAACGCCGGTCCGTTGTCCTTTACGTCGACCTTGCGCCGGTTTTGCGTTTCGAGGCTTTTGATTTTCTTCCGGGGGAACGAGGACGTTATGTCGTATGTCGAGATACCGGGCGCGAAGGTGCCGATCCGTATGTGGACGGACCCCGCGACGGTCGAGGATGTGGCGCTGCAGCAGCTGCGGAACGTCGCGACGCTGCCGTGGATCAAGGGGCTGGCGGTCATGCCGGACGTGCACTACGGCAAGGGCGCGACGGTCGGGTCGGTGATCGCGATGCGGGGGGCTGTCTGTCCGGCGGCGGTCGGTGTCGACATCGGGTGCGGGATGTCGGCGGTGAAGACGTCGCTGACGGCGAACGACCTGCCGGGGGATCTGTCGCGGCTGCGGTCGAAGATCGAGCAGGTGATTCCGGTGGGGCGGGGGATGCATGACAGTCCCGTCGATCCGGGGCGGCTGTATGGGTTCGCGACCGGGGGGTGGGATGACTTCTGGGAGCGGTTCGACCGGGTTGCTGAGGCGGTCCGGTTCCGCAAGGAACGGGCGGCTGCGCAAATGGGGACACTTGGCCACGGGAATCATTTTGTCGAGATTTGCGTAGATTCATCTGGTTCGGTGTGGCTTATGCTCCACTCCGGTTCCCGGAACATCGGCAAGGAACTCGCCGAGCACCACATCGGCGTGGCCCAGAAGCTCCCGCACAACCAGGGCCTGATCGACCGCGATCTCGCCGTCTTCGTCACGGACACCCCGCAGATGGCGGCGTACCGACACGACCTGTTCTGGGCGCAGGAGTACGCCAAGTACAACCGCGCGATCATGATGGCGCTCCTGAAGGATGTGATCCGCAAGGAGTTCAAGAAGGCCAAGCCGGTCTTCGAGCAGGAGATCTCCTGCCACCACAACTATGTGGCGGAGGAGCGGTACGAGGGGATGGACCTGCTCGTCACCCGCAAGGGCGCGATCCATGCCGGTTCCGGGGAGTACGGGATCATCCCGGGCTCGATGGGCACCGGTTCGTACATCGTGAGGGGCCTCGGCAACGAGAAGTCCTTCAACTCCGCCTCCCACGGCGCCGGCCGGCGGATGAGCCGGAACGCAGCCAAGCGGCGCTTCTCGACGAAGGACCTGGAGGAGCAGACACGGGGTGTGGAGTGCCGTAAGGACTCCGGCGTGGTGGACGAGATCCCGGGCGCCTACAAGCCGATCGAGCAGGTCATCGACCAGCAGCGGGACCTGGTCGAGGTCGTGGCGAAGCTGCGGCAGGTCGTCTGCGTGAAGGGCTGACGTCAGTAGGTGAGCGCCACATCCACATGTGGCGCTCGCCGCGTTTCTCCTCGGCGCGTCGTCTCTCGTCCCGTCGTCTCTCGTCCCGGCGTCTCTCGTCGGGGTCCGTCACGGGGTCTCCCTGTGGACCTTGGTGTTCGACGCCTGGGCTCGGGGGCGGACGACGAGGAGGTCGATGTTGACGTGGCTCGGGCGGGTGATCGCCCAGGTGATGGTGTCGGCCACGTCGTCGGCGGTGAGGGGGTCGGGGACGCCCTCGTAGACCTTCGCCGCCTTGTCCTCGTCGCCGGCGAAGCGGGTCAGGGCGAACTCGTCCGTCTTGACCATGCCGGGAGCGACCTCGATGACGCGGACCGGCCGGCCGACGATCTCCAGGCGGAGCGTTTCGGCCAGGACGTGGGCGCCGTGCTTGGCGGCCACGTAGCCCGCGCCGCCCTCGTACGTCGCGTGGCCCGCCGTGGAGGAGACGACCACCACCGTGCCGTCACCGCTCGCCTCCAGCTTGGGGAGCAGCGCCTGGGTGAGGTTGAGGGTGCCGATGACGTTGGTCTCGTACATCTGGCGCCAGTCCGCCGGGTCGCCGGTGGCCACGGGGTCGGCGCCCAGTGCGCCGCCGGCGTTGTTCACGAGCACGCCGACCGTCTTGAAGGCGGTCGCGAACTCGTCCACCGCGGCGCGGTCGGTGACGTCCAGGGGGTACGCCGTCGCCTGGCCGCCGGTCGCGTTGATCTCCTCGGCCAGCGCCTCGATGCGGTCCTTGCGGCGGGCGGTGAGGACGACGCGGTAGCCCGCTGCCGCCAGCTGCCGTGCCGTGGCGGCGCCGATTCCGCTGCTGGCGCCGGTGACGACGGCGATACGGGAGGCTGCGGAGGGGGTCATACGGCTGCTCCTCGGTGGAGATCGGGTGCCTGGTCGCCAGGATAGGCAGGGGGCCGTCGGTTCAGTCGCCGCGGGGCGCGTACATGATCACTGCCATGCCCAGGAGGCAGATCAGGGCGCCCGTGATGTCCCAGCGGTCCGGGCGGTAGCCGTCCGCGATCATGCCCCAGCCGATGGAACCGGCGACGAAGATCCCGCCGTACGCGGCGAGGACGCGGCCGAAGTGGGCGTCCGGCTGGAAGGTGGCGACGAAGCCGTAGGCGCCGAGGGCGAGGACGCCGCCGGCGATCCAGAGCAGGCCGCGCTGCTCCCGGTACCCCTGCCAGACCAGCCAGGCGCCGCCGATCTCGAAGATCGCGGCGATGACGAAGAGGGCGGCGGAGCGGAGGACGAGCATGGCGTCAGCTTGGCATGCCGGGTGGGCGGAATAAGGGGGGCCGGGTGCCCGTTTGCGAGTATAGTTGAATCGTAAACAACTTGGAGGTTGAGCGACCATGCAGTTCGGGATCTTCAGCGTCGGCGATGTCACGCCGGACCCGACCACGGGCCGTACGCCGACCGAGCGCGAGCGGATCAAGGCCATGGTCGCCATCGCGCTGAAGGCCGAGGAAGTGGGGCTCGACGTGTTCGCCACCGGTGAGCACCACAACCCGCCCTTTGTGCCGTCCTCGCCGACGACCATGCTCGGCTACATCGCGGCCCGCACCGAGAGGCTGGTCCTGTCCACCTCCACCACGCTGATCACCACCAACGACCCGGTGAAGATCGCCGAGGACTTCGCGATGCTCCAGCACCTGGCCGACGGCCGGACGGACCTGATGATGGGGCGCGGGAACACCGGGCCGGTCTATCCGTGGTTCGGGCAGGACATCCGGCAGGGCATCAACCTCGCCATCGAGAACTACGCCCTGCTGCGGCGGCTGTGGCGCGAGGATGTGGTGGATTGGGAGGGGAAGTTCCGTACGCCGCTCCAGGGGTTCACGTCCACGCCGCGGCCGCTGGACGGGGTGCCGCCGTTCGTCTGGCACGGGTCGATCCGGTCGCCGGAGATAGCCGAGCAGGCCGCCTACTACGGCGACGGGTTCTTCCACAACAACATCTTCTGGCCCGCCGATCACACCAAGCGGATGGTCGAGTTGTACCGGGCCCGGTACGCCCACTACGGGCACGGCACTCCCGAGCAGGCGATCGTCGGGCTCGGCGGGCAGGTGTTCATGCGGAAGAACTCGCAGGACGCGGTGCGTGAGTTCCGGCCCTACTTCGACAACGCGCCGGTGTACGGGCACGGGCCGTCGCTGGAGGACTTCACGGACCAGACGCCGCTGACCGTGGGGTCGCCGCAGCAGGTGATCGAGAAGACGCTGAGCTTCCGCGAGTACGCCGGTGACTACCAGCGCCAGCTGTTCCTGATGGACCACGCCGGGCTGCCGCTGAAGACCGTGCTGGAGCAGATCGACATGCTCGGCGAGGAGGTCGTGCCGGTGCTGAGGAAGGAGTTCGCCGTCGGGCGGCCGGCGAACGTGCCGGAGGCGCCGACCCACGCTTCCCTGCTCGCCGCTGCTTCGGAGAAGGAGACCGCCTCGGAAGGGGTGAGCGTCGAATGAAGCTCGTCGTGGTGTCCGCGGGGCTGAGTGTTCCGTCGTCCACCCGGCTGCTGGGCGACCGGCTGGCCAAGGCCACCGCTGGTCGGACCGCGGCGGAGGTCCAGGTGGTGGAGCTGCGCGAACTCGCCGTCGAGATCGCGCACAACTTCACCAACGGGTTCCCCGGCCGGAACCTGTCCGCCGCGATCGACGCCGTAACGGCGGCCGACGGGCTGATCGTGGTCACGCCGGTGTTCTCGGCGTCGTACAGCGGGCTGTTCAAGTCCTTCTTCGACGTGATCGATCCCGAGGCGCTGGTCGGCAAGCCGGTGCTGATCGCCGCGACCGGCGGCAGCGCCCGGCACTCCCTCGTTCTGGAGCACGCGCTGCGCCCCCTCTTCTCCTATCTGCGGGCCGTGGTCGTCCCGACGGCCGTGTACGCCGCCTCGGAGGACTGGGGCGCGGAGGGGCTGGACGGGCGGATCGAGCGGGCGGCGGGGGAGCTGGCGGGGCTGATGGCGGGGTTGCCCGGAGCGAAGCCCGCCGTTGAGGAGGACCTGCGGGTGGTCCCGTTCGAGGAGCAGCTCGCCGCTCTGCGTTCCGCCGGGTGAGAGGGCAGTAACGGTGAGAGGGCAGTAACGGGTGAGAGGGCAGTAACGGGGTGAGAGGGCAGTAAGAGGATCGGCGGCGGCTCGCTCTTCAGGTCGTACGACCGCCGCCCTTTGCCACACTGGACAGGTGCCCCAGACTGTTCTGCTCGCCGAGGACGACCGCGCGATCCGTCACGCCCTGGAACGGGCCCTGACCCTGGAGGGCTACCGGGTCACCGCGGTCGCCGACGGCGTCGAGGCGCTGGCGCAGGCCCATCGCACGCCGCCGGACGTGCTGGTGCTGGATGTGATGATGCCGGGGATCGACGGCCTCCAGGTGTGCCGGGTGCTGCGGGCCGAGGGGGACCGGACGCCGATCCTGATGCTGACGGCGCTCGTGGAGACGGCCGACCGGATCGCGGGGCTGGACGCGGGCGCCGACGACTATGTCGTGAAGCCGTTCGACGTGGAGGAAGTTTTCGCGCGGCTGCGGGCCCTGCTGCGGCGCACGGCTCCGCCGGAGGCGACCGGGGGCGCCGCCGTCGGCGTACCGGAGAAGGCGGCGCCGCACGAGCGGCAGGTCGAGGCGGCCGGGCTGCGGATGGATCCGCAGGCGCGGCGGGCCTGGCGCGGGGAGCGGGAGCTGGAGCTGACGCGCACCGAGTTCGAGCTGCTGGAGCTGCTGGTGCGCAACGAGGGGATCGTGCTCGACCACTCCACGATCTACGACCGGATCTGGGGGTACGACTTCGGGCCGGGGTCGAAGAATCTGGCCGTGTACGTCGGTTATCTGCGCCGGAAGCTGGACGAGCCGGGGGCGCCGCAGCTGATTCACACCGTGCGTGGGGTGGGTTACGTGCTGCGGGAGGGCTGAGTGGGCCTCCTGCGGAGGGCAGCGCCCGGGACCGGGTCCGGGACCGGCTCCGGGTCCAGGTCCAGGGCCGGGTCCGGTGGGTGGTGGCGGCCGCGGCTGGTGTCGTTGCGGACGACGTTCGCCGTGTCCTTCGCGACGGTGACCGCCGTCGTCACCGTGCTCGTCGGGATCCTGTCCTACGGGGCCGCCGCCCGGCTGGTGCGGGTCGACCAGCAGTCGGTGTTCGACGAGGTCGTACAGGATCTGCGGGTCGAGGTGAGTGAACGCCGGATGGTCCCGGAGGACTTCTCCTCGGCGCCGGGGCACGACTTCGTCCGGCCCGCCCGTACGGATGTGCAGGTGCTCGGCCCGGACGGCGGTGTCGTCGACCCGGGCAGTCCGGGGCTGCCGGTCACCGACGCCGACCGGGAGATCGCGGGGGCGGCGCGGGCCGGGGCGCTGGCCCAGCACGAGGACGTCGACGTCGGGGACGACGTCTACCGGGTCGCGACCGTCGCGCTGGGCGGCGGTCGGGGCGCGGTGCAGGTGGCGCAGGAGTTCAGCGACACCGAGGATCTGCTGCGGACGCTGCAGCAGCGGACGTTGCTGCTGATGGCGGCGGTGGTGGTCGGGGCGGGGCTGTTCGGCTGGTGGCTGGCGCGGCGGATCACCCGCCGGCTGGTGATCCTGACGTCGGCGGCGGAGGCGGTGGCCCGTACCCGGCGGCTGGGCATCGACGTACCCGTGACCGGCAGCGACGAGGTGGGGCGGCTCGGGCGTGCGTTCGACCGGATGCTGGGGCGGCTGGCCCAGTCGGAGGAGGACCAGCGGCGGCTGGTGCAGGACGCGGGACACGAGCTGCGTACGCCGCTGACCTCGCTGCGTACGAACATCTCGCTGCTGCGCCGGATCGACGAGCTGCCGCCCGGGACGCGGGACGAGCTGGTCGCCGATCTGGGGCAGGAGGCGCGGGAACTGACCGACCTGGTCAACGAGTTGGTTGATCTGGCGGCCGGGCAGTCGGACTCCGAGCCACCGCAGCGGGTCGATGTGGCCGACCTCGCGGAGGGTGTCGCGGGCCTGGCGCGACGGCGTACCGGGCGGCGGATCGAGGTGCGGGCGAGCGGCGACACGACGACGGAGGGGCGGCCGGGGATGCTGACGCGGGCGCTGTCGAACCTGGTCGAGAACGCGGCGAAGTTCGATGCCGACGGCACCGCCCCGATCGAGATCGTGGTGTCCGGTCCGGCGCGGCCCGGGGCGATCCGGGTGGAGGTCCACGACCGGGGGCCGGGCATCGCGGACGCCGACCTGGTGCGCGTCTTCGACCGCTTCTACCGGGCGGCGGACGCTCGGTCACTGCCGGGGTCGGGGCTGGGGTTGTCGATCGTGCGGGAGGTGGCGCTGGCGCACGGGGGCGCGACGTTCGCCTATGCGCGGGAGGGGGGCGGGGCGGTGATCGGGTTCACGGTGGGTGGGGGGTTGGCGTAGGGCGGCCGGTGCCTCCTGCGCCCGGGCTGCCGTATTCCCATTCCAGGAGAAACGTACGCCGCGCCATTGCGGCACGGCTCGCAATCCGGCATTCCACGCCGACTTTGTCTATCGCCGTGTGGCCAACTTCAGCCTGCTTTCAGGTGGCCGAACGGGGCGTTCCGTTTAATCGGGTGTTCACCTTGTGCGTCTAAGGGCGCGCCGGGTCAAAAACGTGTGGCCCGAGTCACGGTTGTGCGTGGGAGGCGAGGGTGTAAAGATGCGGATTCGGCCCGGCTCACTGATCATCAACTCGACCCGCTGCGTGACGAGTTGATGGCTCAGTCTGTTGGGTCGTCTGTTTGCCCGTGTGCGTTGCTCATTTCACGAAGCCAAGACAGAGGACAGCCAAGTCAAGGGGCCTTATGAGACTGCTTTCACGGGTGATGGCCGCCGGTGCCGACAAAAATGCGGCCCGGCCCGATTGCTGACCGTCGTCACCTCCCATTAGCCCTCGACCCGCCTTTTCACGAACCGGCGGATCCGTCAGCCGCCAGGTCCATCCGCACCCGCCTCAAGGAAACGGACATGCCCAGACCCCGTAGTACCCGCCTCTCCGCGCTGGCCGCGTTCAGCGCGGCTCTCACGGCCGCCCCGATGCTGGTGTCCGCCGCCCCGGCCCAGGCCGTGACCGGCTCGCCCGCGTCCGACAACGCCTACGCCTTCACCGCCCGCCTGAACATCGGCGACGGCCAACGCGCCTGCTCCGGCACGCTGGTGTACGCGCAGTGGCTGCTCACCGCCGCCAGCTGCTTCGTCGACAACCCCGCCGCCGGCCTGGACGTGCCCGCGGGCGCGCCCGCGCTGGCGACGACCGCCACCATCGGCCGTACCGACCTCACCACCACGACCGGGCAGGTGCGCAACGTCGTCCAGCTCGTTCCCCACCCGGACCAGGACCTCGTACTGGCGAAGCTCGCCAGCCCGGTCACCGGCATCACCCCCGTCGCCCTGAGTGCCACCGCACCCGCAGCCGGGGAGGAGCTGCGGGTCGCCGGATACGGTCGTACCAAGGACGAATGGGCCCCGCTGCGCCTGCACACCGGCACCTTCACGGTGGACTCGGTGAGCGCCACCGAGGTCGGCATCACCGGCAAGGACGGCGCCGCCGTCTGCAAGGGCGACACCGGCGGCCCCGCCTTCCGTGAGGATGGCGGAACCGTGCAGCTCGTCGGCATCAACAGCCGCTCCTGGCAGGGCGGTTGCTTCGGCACCGACGAGACCGAGACCCGTACCGGCGCGATCGGCACCCGCATCGACAAGGTGCGCACCTGGATCAACGCCAACGTCGGACCGGCCTGCGCCTCCACCGGCGCCCTCTACTCCGTCACCACGGCCGGCAGCCTCCTGCGCCGTAACGTGGGCGACCCGGCCAACGGAACGGCCACCGTCCCCGCGGCCTCCACCATCGACACCGGCTGGGACCAGTACCCCCGCGTCCTGGCCGGCCCCTTCGCCAGCTTCTACGGCATCAAGGCCGACGGCCTCTACTTCAGCCACCGCGTCGCCTCCACCGGCGCGTGGGACATCCACCACCGGAAGATCAGCACCGGGTTCACGACGTACCGGCTGCCCGAGAACCGCAACGAGATCAGCATCGACCGCGGCGGCCACATCTGGCACGTCGACGGCGGCGGCGACCTGCGGTGGGTGCAGTACACCAGCGCCACCAACAGCTGGAACCCGGCCGGCAACAAGAAGATCGACTCGGGCTGGGGCCGCTACAGCCACATCGTCGCCACCGACGACGGCGTGCTGTACGGGATCGACTCGGCGACCGGTCATCTGCTGCGCTCGCGCTACGACTTCGAGAGCGAGCGCTGGCTCCAGCGCCACGTCACGGTCAGCTGGGCCGACTGGCGGGACTCGAAGAACATCACGTCCTTCGGCGGCGATGTGATCGTGCGCGTCAAGGGCAACGGCGAGGTGCGCCACTACCGCTATCACGAGCCGTCCGGAAACTTCGACGGCGTCTACAACCTCCTCATCGGTTCCGGCAGCCACTGGGCCGGCTACACCAGCGTGAGCGGTGCCCCGGACTCCTGCGGCCTGAGGGCCGACTACACGCCCGAGTCCCCCGCGATCGACGCCGACCGCACCGGCCCGGCCGACGTGCTGCAGACGTCCACCGGTGAGATCGAGTACGCCTACACCGACAGCGCGGGCCGTATCGTCCACGGCCGGCAGACCGACCCGGCCGACTTCTCCTCCGTCCAGTGGACGACCGGCCCGGACAGCGAGACGTTCTCCGGCCGGACACAGCTCGCCGAGCAGCCCGACGGGGCGGTGGCGCTGACCGCCCAGAACGTCAACAGCCAGATCTGGTGGCGCCGCCACAGCGCGGGCAGCTCCTCCTGGGGCGACTGGGTCAACCTGGCCGGGGCGATGAAGGAGCCCCCGGTCACCGCCAAGCGGCCCGACGACGTGCTGGTGCAGTTCGCCGTCGACGCCGAGGGCAAGCCCTGGTACCGCGCCCAGCAGCGGCCCAACGTGGACTTCATGGGCTGGATCAGGCTCGACGGCGAGGGCTTCGCCGGACCGCTGACGGCCGTGACCGTCCGCGACGGCATCCAGGTCTTCGGCACGGACACCACCGGGCAGCTGCGCACCGCGACCTTCAAGGATGGCGTGATCGGTTCCTGGACCAACCTCGGTGACCGGAAGGTCACCCACGCGCCCTCCGTGGTGGTCTACCCCGGTTACCGGCTCGGTGTCTTCGCCCGCACCACCGACGGCACGATCGTCAACCTGGTCCAGGCGAGCGAGGGGGCGGCCTTCCCCGCCACCTGGACCCAGGTCGGCGACCTGACCGCCACCGGCGCTCCGTCCGCCGTCATCAACCCCGCGTCCGGCTTCACCGAGGTCGTCGCGCGGGCAGCGGACGGGGCGATCCACCACACCCGCGAAACCCAGCAGGGCGTCTTCGGCACGTGGCAGGCCTGGCAGCAGGCCGGCACCGCGCCGTCGGCCACCGACCCGGCGGCCTTCACCTACACCACCGACACGGGCTCCGCCTGGGCCTACGTCTTCCGCACCGACGCCAACGAGGCCCGGATCCAGCAGGGGCCGTCCGGCGCCTGAGCGATTCCGGGCCGCCAAGGCCCGTAGCGGGCGCTGGGCGTCAGGAGTCGCCCAGCGCCCGCTATCGTCGCTCCGATCAGCCGACGCGCGGAGCCTGTATGCAGAAGACGGAACATCTCGCCACGCAAGTGGACGTGGAAGCGGGGGCGGAAAGCGGCGATGCGGTCGCCGGGCCCGCTCACAGCTGGCCGCGTTCCTGGCCACTCCTCCTGCTGGCGGCCGCCGTACTCCCCGGCGCGCTGCTCTTCGCCGCCGGCCGGTGGGCGGACGAACCGGCCGTGCAGGCGTGGCGGACGGTGTGTCTGGCCGTCACCGTGCAGGCGCTGCCGTTCCTGCTGCTCGGCACGGCCCTGTCGGGCGCGATCAACGCGTTCGTGCCCGCGCGGGTGTTCAACCGGCTGCTGCCGAAGCGCCCGGCGCTGGCCGTGCCGGTCGCCGGGGCCGCCGGGGTCGTCCTGCCCGGCTGCGAGTGCGCCTCGGTGCCGGTCGCGAACAGCCTGATCGGACGGGGCGTCACCCCGGCCGCCGCGTTCGCGTTCCTGCTGTCGGCGCCCGCCGTCAACCCGATCGTCCTGACCGCCACGGCGGTCGCGTTCCCCGGCAGCCCGGAGATGGTGCTGGCCCGCCTGCTCGCCTCGCTCGTCACGGCGGTGGCGATGGGCTGGCTGTGGCTGGCACTGGGCCGGACGGAATGGCTGCGCCCCGCTGTCCGGCACACCGGTCACCACCCGGGCCACAGCCGCTGGAGCGAGTTCCGGCGCGGTTTCCAGCACGACTTCCTGCACGCGGGCGGCTTCCTCGTCGTCGGCGCGATGGCGGCGGCCACCTTCAACGTGGTGGTCCCGCCCTCCGTACTGGAGACGTTCTCCGGCTCGCCGTGGCTGTCCGTGCTCTTCCTGGCCGCGCTCGCCATCCTGCTCGCGGTGTGCTCGGAGGCCGACGCGTTCGTCGCGGCCTCGCTCACCGGTTTCTCGCCGGTCGCGCGGCTGACGTTCATGGTCGTCGGGCCGATGGTCGACGTGAAGCTGATCGCGCTGCAGGCGGGTACGTTCGGCCGGTCGTTCGCGATCCGCTTCTCGGCCGCCACGACGGTGGTGGCGATCCTGTCCAGCGTGCTGATCGGAGCGGTGCTCCTGTGAAGGCGGCTCCTGTGAAAGCGGTACTCCTGTGAAGCGGCACCTCCAGATCACCCTGCTCGCCCTCAGCGGCCTCGGCGTCCTGCACGCCTCCCTCTTCAGCGACCTCTACCTCCGCTACGTCAAGGAGGGCATGCGTCCGCTGCTGATCGGATCCGGCGTGCTGCTGCTGGCCCTGGCGGTCGCGGAGGCTTGGTGGGGACGAAGGGAGGACGTGGCCGCCCGCGGTGAGGACGCCCACGACCACGACCACTCCGGCACTCCGAAGGTCGCCTGGCTGCTGCTCCTCCCCGCCCTGAGCCTGCTCTTCTACGCCCCGCCGGCCCTCGGCGCCTTCACCGCCTCCCGCGAGGCCCCCAAGGCCGTCGCGGAGGAGGACCACTTCGATCCGCTGCCGGCGACCTCGCCGCTGCCGATGACCCTCACCGACTTCACGCAGCGCGTACAGCAGGACCGCGAGCAGGCCATCAAGGGCCGCACGGTCCAGCTGACGGGTTTCGTCACCCCGGCCGGGGACGGCGGCGACGGCTGGTACCTGACCCGGCTCATCCTCAGCTGCTGCGCGGCGGACGCCCAGTCGGTGAAGGTCCGCGTCCACGGCGTCCAGGCTCCGCCGACCGACACCTGGGTGACCGTCACCGGACGCTGGCACCCGTCCGGCGCCCTGGGCACGAAGTCGGCCGCGGCGGCGCTGGACGCCCACACCATCACGAAGATCCCCAAGCCGACGAACGGCTACACGGACGCCCTGCCGCTTACTCCGGCGCGCTGACGTCTACGCCGTTTCCCGCATGGTTCTGGTCAGCTCGCCGGGAGAATGCCGGCCCCGAGCAGGAACATGATGAAGAGGCCGAGGACCACCCGATAGCCGATGAACACGTTGTAGCTGTGCTTGGCCACGAACTTCAGCAGCCACGACACCGCCACATAAGCGGTCAGGAAACTCACCGCGGTGGCGGTCAAGGTCGCGGGCCATCCCACCCCCCGCGATATGGCCCCGAACTCGTCGACGGTCTGCAGTGCGCCGGCTGCGGTCAACGCCGGGATGGACAAAAGGAAGGAGAGCCTGGTGACGGTCACCCGGTCCAGGCCGCGCAGAAGTCCGGCCGACATCGTGGCACCCGAGCGGGACACACCCGGAATCAGCGCCATGCACTGGACCGTGCCGATGATCAGGGTGTCCTTCCAGGTCACGTCGTTCTCGCCGCGGACCTGGTGGCCCTTGCGGTCCGCGTACCACATCACCGCGCTCCAGAGCACCAGTGCGCCCGAGACGAACCACAGGGTGCGGAGCGTGGTCTCGATCTGGTCCTTGAACGCGAGCCCGACGACACCGATGGGCATCGAGCCCAGGATGACCGCCCAGGCCAGTTTGTAGTCGGCGCTCTTCCTCTCCTCCTTCTGCGTCACGCCGCGGAACAGGGCGGTGAGCAGGCGTCGGATATCTGCCCGGAGATACAGCAGCGTGGCAAGGACCGCACCGACTTGAATGATGGCCGTGAACGCGGTGATGTCGGGGTCGTCGGTCGAATAACCGAGCATTCTCTCCAGGATGGTGAGATGCCCTGTACTGGATACCGGTAGGAATTCGGTAAATCCCTCAACCGCACCCAGGAACGCCGCCTCGACGATGTGCACGAGTGTCTTTCCTTCGCTGCTCGGTCATGCGAACTCGGTTCCGGGCCGCTCATGATGCCACAGGCGAAGGTCGTCGGGTTATCGAAAAGTGGGCTTGTGAAATGATTCGTCGGTTGTGAGATTTGGTTGAGCGTTATTCCGGCCGTAGTAATGCCACCCAGTACCCCTCTCTGCGTTCCTCAGGATGTCGATCGATCCGGCTCAGAAGACCTGCGGCCACGGGCACGCCGCAAAAGAAGCCTCGCCAACAACACCACCCAGACCACCATCGTCGACGTCGCAGCAATCCTCACCCAGGGGGCGCTGCCACTGCTAGCCGCCGTCCACCCACAGAACACGATGCCCAAGCACATCCAAACCGGGCCGTCAAAGAACTCGCTCCTCGGGTTTCGTGACATCCTCACCTTCCTTCTGCTCTCGCAAGTGTCGGCCCCGGCCACTCCAACTGCGAGGAACTTTTCCACCGCAGCACGAGGACCGGGGCAGGGGAGCCGCCGCGCCGGTACGGGCAACTCAGCGAGGTGGCCCTGGTCGTCGGTGCCGTCCTTCGGGTGGCGGCACCCGGAACATCGCCCGCCGTAGCCGGCCGGGCAGAAGGGCCCGCCCGGCCATGACCAGTCCGATGCCCAGCATGGCGCCTCCGATGGCGACGCAGCCGGAAGACAGCCAGCCGATGTTGTTCTCATCGGCCCAGCCCCCGAGGGCTGCGGCGACGAGGAAACCCAGCAGGCACGCGGCACTGATCAGGGCATACCACCAACGAGAGAGCACAAGTTCACCCCTGCATGCGCCGCGAACGGGTTCGCTTGGCAGCGGATCCCGACTGTCCACGGTGAGTTGCCCAGCGTCGACGCAGCCAGTCACCGATCTCCCCGATGCCGACCAGGAACGCCGAGGAGGCGGCGCATGCCGTGAGGGAAGAGGTCTGGCCGACGGCGTGGCCAAGGAGCCACAGAGCCAGGGCCAGCAGCAGCCACCAAGCTGCGAGGGAGCAGGCATGCCGCACCAAGCGTGTACGGCCGGTCATCGGGTGGCCCTGGTCCGCTGGGTGGCGACGATCAACACGATGCATCCCGCGAGCGCCACCACCATCGCCAGACCCGTGGCGGCCAGGGTGATCGAGGGCGAGGCGTCGGCCAGGCGGGGAACGGCGTTGAGCGGCGCAGCGGCGTAGAAGGCGAGAAGCGCCAGGCCGCGCGGGCGCATCGGGTCCAGACGAGGACGCAGCCGCTGTGGAATACGGCCGATGAGGAGAGCGACTCCAGCGGGCAACAGAGTGACAGAGAAGACGGCGAGGCCTATCCACTGCCAGAGCATGGGGACCAGGGCTCCTGTCGGGGGTGAAAGTGATCACCTGCGGCGGAGCGCGGTGAGCATGAAGAAGCCGATGGTCAGAGCGGCCAGGCCGAGTACAAGGACAGGGAAGCCGGGACCGGGCAGCACGTAGAGCGCAGCTCCTGCAAGGAAGAGCAGTGCTCCCACGACTACCAAGGCCATGCCGGTACACCGTTGGGCAGCAGGAGTCACGACGGTGGAGTCCTCCGGGCAACGTCGACGAACGGGCACACAGGCCCCTTGAAACGCCGACCAGACTTCCCGGCACACCCCACATCGAGCTTGACGTGTTCTTTACAGACTATCTACCACAACCGACTCTGACCAGAGCGCTCCCCGCCACTCGCAGCTCCCCCAGCCTGTGCTTCGGCACCCGCTGGACTGCCGCGCGGCAACGAAGTTCGACCCGTCAACCTCATGATCCTGATGCGAGTGACACTGGTTGGAGCGGACGGTTGCTCGGTTGCGCCGAAACCGCTCTCCGGCACCGAAAAGGGCGAGGCCCGAAGACCCCGCCCGCTACCGGCGAAACCCCAGCTCAGGGCCACACCAAGCAGTACGGCTGATGCCCCGCCTCATGCAGCCGATGGCTGAAGTCCTGCCACTCGTGCAACAGCTGGTACACATTGAACGCATCCCGCGGCCCACCCCGGTCCGGGACCGTCGACCAGATGAAGGCCGCCGCGCCCACTGCCTCCTCGCCGATGCCGCGCAGGGGGTCGACGACGGTCATCGGGAGCTTGACCACGGCGTAGTCGGGGTGCAGGACGACCAGTTCGAGTGGCGGGACCTTGTGGAGGGGGACCCCTTGGATGCCCGTCAGCACCATCGCGGCCATCGTCTCCGGCTTGATCTTGGTGAACATGCCGTTCATGCCGAGCTCGTCGCCGCCGAGCTCCTCGGGACGCATCGAGATCGGGACGCGGGCCGCCGTAGCACCGTCCGGCGCGCCGAAGTACTTGTACGTCACCCCCACCCGACCACCATTCCTGCTCCCCGCCCGGAGTCCGTCGACCCGCTCGGGCTCACTCGGCACACCCTGTGTCTGACGTGCGTCGGTCGATTCCTCCGCGTCGCGCCGGTGCCTTCCCCGCCGGGCGCGTCGAGGACCCAGATCATCAGTCCCCTCGCCCAGTCCGCCACCGCGATGCATATCTCCACCCGACTGCTTTTCTAGGACGCGTGGCGCCCGCCGCGCAACCCGATCATCGTGTCAGTGACCTCCCCCACGGCCGCGCGCCGAAACGTGCGTTGAAACACCTGTCCGCAGGATCTTCGCAGCCCCTGAACACCATGCCCCGCAAGAGCTGTGTGTATCAGGTCTCAGTTTCGCAGACGGAGGCGGGTGGAGGAGGATCGATCACGGGGTGCCGCGTCCTACCCTGAGGAGGTCACTGGCAACCGGAAGTCCGAGAAGTCGGAGAAGTCGCACGTCATGAGCGAACTGCCCTATTCATACGAAGCGCCTGTCTCGCAGGCTCTATTCGACCGTGCGGCCGCCGTCACGCCCGGCGGCGTCAACTCCCCGGTGCGTGCCTTCCGCGCCGTGGGCGGTACGCCCCGGTTCATGGTGTCCGGCAGCGGGCCTTATCTGACGGACGCGGACGGGCGGGAGTACGTCGACCTCGTGTGTTCCTGGGGGCCCATGATTCTCGGGCACTCCCACCCGGAGGTGATCGCCGCCGTGCAGGAGGCGGTCGGGCGCGGTACGTCCTTCGGCACGCCCGGTGAGGGTGAGGTCGCGCTCGCCGAGGAGATCGTCGGGCGGGTCGGGCCGGTCGAGCAGGTGCGGCTGGTGTCCAGTGGTACCGAGGCGACCATGTCCGCCATCCGGCTCGCCCGCGGGTTCACCGGGCGGTCCAAGGTGATCAAGTTCGCCGGGTGCTACCACGGGCACGTCGACGCCCTGCTCGCCGCAGCGGGCAGCGGTCTGGCGACCTTCGCGCTGCCGGACACGCCGGGCGTCACCGGCGCCCAGGCCGGCGACACCATCGTCCTGCCCTACAACGACCTCGAAGCCGTGCACGCCGCCTTCCACGCCCACCCCGGTGAGATCGCCTGCGTGATCACCGAGGCGTCGCCGGGCAACATGGGCGTCGTACCGCCGCTGCCGGGCTTCAATCAGGGGCTCAAGGACGCGTGTGCGCAGAACGGGGCCCTGTTCATCTCCGACGAGGTCATGACCGGCTTCCGGACCAGCCGCTCCGGGTGGTACGGCGTCGACGGCGTCGTGCCCGACCTGATGACCTTCGGCAAGGTGATGGGCGGTGGCTTCCCCGCCGCCGCCTTCGGTGGACGCGCGGACGTCATGGCGCACCTCGCCCCGGCCGGTCCCGTCTACCAGGCCGGCACCCTCTCCGGGAACCCGGTCGCCACCGCCGCCGGCCTCGCCCAGCTGCGGCTCCTCGACGACGCGGCGTACACCAGGGTCAACGAGGTGTCGCAGCAGATCCAGGCGCTGGTCGGCGAGGCGCTGACCAAGGAGGGCGTCGCGCACACCGTGCAGAACGCATCCAACATGTTCTCGGTGTTCTTCACCGACCGCGCCGTGCGCGACTACGAGGACGCCAAGGCGCAGGCGTCGTACCGCTTCACCGCCTTCTTCCACGCCATGCTGGCGAACGGCGTCTATCTGCCGCCGTCGGCCTTCGAGTCCTGGTTCGTGTCCACCGCGCACGACGAGCGCGCGGTGCAGCGGATCGCCGACGCCCTTCCGGCGGCGGCCCGCGCGGCGGCGGAGGCCACGGCATGAGCGCGCGGGACATCACCGTCGTCCACCTGATGCGGCACGGCGAGGTCGCCAATCCGGACGGGATCCTGTACGGGCGGCTGCCCGGGTACCACCTGTCCGAGCTCGGCCGGCAGATGGCCGACCGGGTCGCCGAGCACCTCGCCTCCCGGGACATCACCTACGTCGTCGCGTCCCCGCTGGAGCGGGCGCAGGAGACGGCGACGCCGATCGCCAAGGCGCACGGGCTGGACCTGGCGACCGACGCCCGGCTGATCGAGGCCGAGAACGTCTTCCAGGGCAAGGCCTTCGGCGTGGGGGACGGGGCGCTGCGCCGGCCCGGCAACTGGAAGCACCTGGTCAACCCGTTCCGGCCGTCGTGGGGTGAGCCGTACGTCGAGCAGGTCATCCGCATGATGGGCGCGCTGGGCGCGGCCAAGGACGCGGCGCGTGGCCACGAGGTCGTGCTGGTGAGCCATCAGCTGCCGATCTGGATCGTGCGGTCGTACGTCGAGAAGCGGCGGCTGTGGCACGACCCGCGCCGCCGGCAGTGCACGCTCGCGTCGCTGACGTCCTTCACCTACGAGGGCGACCGGATCGTCTCCGTCGGCTACACCGAGCCCGCCCGTGACCTCGTCCCGCCCCATCTCCTCGCGGGCGCCAAGCCGGTGAAGGGGAAGGGCAAGGCCTTCGGGGCGTAGCGCTCCGCGGGCTGTACCGATATGCGGCTCCGCCGAGGGGCCGCGACAGGCCGTCGTTCGTCTGCGGGCCGTCGTTGGTTGTTCGCGCAGTTCCCCGCGCCCCTTACGGGGCGTTGTTGCACCCCTGTTGCATTTGTTCCGGAATGGTTGCCCATCACCGGAACCTCCCCGTTCGTCGTGCCCTCTGACTGGGTGACCAGCAGAGAGCGCAACGGACGGGGACGGCATGTCTCACATCAGTCGACGGGGAGCGATGGGACTCGGCGTGGGGGCGGCGGCCACCCTGGGGCTCGCCGGATGCGGAACCCTCACTTCCTCGGACGGGCCGACCCACGCCGGAGGTTCCGGACGCAGCCCGGAAAGCAGCCCGAAGCCCACCGCCCGTCCGATCGGCGACGGTTCGACCGCCTTCACCGGCAAGCAGCCCAAGCAGCCCGCCAGGCCCGAGCCGCTGGAGCCCGGGCAGACCCCGCCGCAGTTCGTGGTCTTCTCCTGGGACGGGGCCGGCGAGGTCGGCAACGGGCTCTTCCCGCGCTTCCTCGACCTCGCCAAGGAGTACGAGGCGCACATGACCTTCTTCCTCTCGGGGCTTTACCTGCTGCCCGAGTCGAAGAAGCGGCTCTACGACCCGCCGAACAACCCGCGCGGCGCCTCCGACATCGGCTACCTCACCGACGCGCACATCAAGGACACGTTGGCCAACGTCCGCCGCGCCTGGCTGGAGGGCCACGAGATAGGCACCCACTTCAACGGCCACTTCTGCGCCGGGAACGGCTCGGTCGGCAACTGGACGCCGCAGCAGTGGCGCAGCGAGATCGAGCAGGCCGCGTCGTTCGTGAAGGAGTGGCGGACCAACACCGGCTGGACCGATCTGCCGTCGCTGCCCTTCGACTACGACAAGGAGCTCGTCGGCGGCCGTACGCCCTGCCTGCTCGGCCAGGACAACCTGCTGCCCACCGCCCGCGCGCTCGGCTGGCGCTACGACGCCTCCTCGCCGGGCGGCCGTCAGGTCTGGCCGCAGAAGAAGCGGGGCATATGGGACCTTCCGCTCCAGCAGATACCTTTCCCCGGCCGCTCGTTCGAGGTCCTCTCGATGGACTACAACATGCTCGCCAACCAGTCGGTGAACTCCACCAACGCCCCCGCGCACAACTACCCGGGCTGGCGCGAGCAGTCCGCGCAGGCCTATATCCAGGGCTTCAAGCGGGCATACGAGACAAATCGCGCCCCCTTCTTCGTCGGCAACCACTTCGAGCAGTGGAACGGCGGCATCTACATGGACGCCGTGGAGGAAGCCCTCAAGCACATCGCGCGGGAGAAGGACAAGGGCGAGGACGTCCGGCTGGTCTCCTTCCGGCAGTTCGTGGACTGGCTGGACGTGCAGAAGCCGGAAGTGCTCGACCAGCTGCGCACGCTGGACGTGGGGCAGGCGCCCGCCGACGGGTGGAAGGGCTTCATCGAGGCGCCCTCGACCAGCACCGCGGGGGCGCGGAACGCCGCCTGAAATGCGGGTTTCGGCCCGCAAGGGGGGTGCGCAAGATCCCCAGAACGGGCATGCGAAACTTTTCACATGAGTGCCGCCCGCCGCGCCCGTAGCCGTGCCACCCTGCTCGCCACCTCCGGCGCCGCCGTCGCCGCGCTGCTGCTGTCCGCGTGCGGCTCCGGCGGTACGTCCGGGGGAGGCGGCGACACCAACTTCGTCGCCGGCGCCGACGGCATCGACACCGTCGACAAGGGCGAGCGGACCGCCGCGCCCGACCTGTCCGGCAAGACCATCGACGGCAAGCAGCTCGACGTCGCCGACTACAAGGGCAAGGTCGTCGTCCTCAACGTGTGGGGCTCGTGGTGCGCACCGTGCCGGGCCGAGGCCAAGAACCTCGAAACGGTCTACCAGGACACCAAGGACCAGGGCGTCCAGTTCGTCGGCATCAACACTCGGGACACCAGCACCGGTCCGGCGCTCGCCTTCGAGAAGGAGTTCGGCGTCACCTACCCGAGCCTGTACGACCCGACGGGCAGGCTGATGCTCCGCTTCGAGAAGGGCACCCTCAACCCGCAGGCCATCCCGTCCACGATCGTCATCGACCGGGACGGAAAGATCGCCGCGCGCACCCTCCAGCCGCTGAGCGAGGACAAGGTGCGCGAGATGCTCGACCCGGTCCTCGCGGAGAAGTGACGTGACGGCAGTGACCGAGCTCGCCGCCACCGGGCTCAACGACACCGTGCGCAACGGGGCCCTGCTGCTCGCCCTGCCGATCGCCCTGCTCGGCGGCCTGGTCTCCTTCTTCTCCCCCTGCGTTCTGCCGCTCGTCCCCGGATACCTGTCCTATGTGACCGGAGTCACCGGCACCGATCTGGCCGAGGCCCGGCGCGGGCGGATGGTCACCGGCGCCTCGCTCTTCGTCCTCGGCTTCACCGCCGTGTTCGTCTCCGGCGGAGCGCTGTTCGGCTACTTCGGCTCGACGCTGCTGGAGCACCAGAGCACGCTGACGAAGGTGCTCGGCGTGCTCATGGTCCTCATGGGCGTCTTCTTCATGGGGCTGATGCCCTGGCTCACCCAGCGCGAGTTCCGCTTCCACACCCGGCCCACGACCGGGCTCGTCGGCGCCCCGCTGCTGGGCGCGCTGTTCGGCATCGGCTGGACGCCCTGCATCGGCCCGACCCTCGCATCCGTGCTGGCGCTCTCCTCCAACCAGGCCAGCGCGGGCCGCGGCGCCCTCCTCACCATCGCCTACTGCCTCGGCCTCGGCGTCCCCTTCGTGCTCGCCGCGGTCGCCTTCCGCAAGGCCCTCGGTGCCTTCGGCTGGGTCAAGCGCCACTATGTCTGGGTGATGCGCATCGGCGGGATCATGATGATCGCCACCGGTGTGCTGCTGCTGACCGGCGCGTGGGACCGCCTGGTGCAGGAGATGCAGACCTGGTCCAACGGCTTCACTGTGGGGATCTGATCGATGAGCAAGACGACGACAAGCGCTGCCGAGGACCAAGCCCCGGACCAGGGTCTCGGCGCGGCCGGCTCCCAGCTGTCCACCGCGCCCGCCGAGGAGGCACCGGGCCTGCCCGCCCTCGGCGTCATCGGCTGGGCCCGCTGGTTCTGGCGGCAGCTCACCTCGATGCGGGTCGCGCTGCTGCTGCTTCTGCTGCTGTCGCTGGCCGCGATCCCCGGCTCGCTGATCCCGCAGACCGGCGTCGACGCCACCCAGGTCGCCGACTTCCGCGCCCGGCACGAGACCCTCGCGCCGATCTACGACAAGCTCGGCCTCTTCCACGTCTACAGCTCGGTGTGGTTCTCCGCGATCTACATCCTGCTGTTCATCTCCCTCATCGGCTGTATCGTCCCGCGCACCTGGCAGTTCGTCGGCCAGCTGCGCAGCCGCCCCCCGGCAGCGCCCAAGCGCCTCACCCGGCTCCCGGCGTACACGACCTGGCGCACCGAGGCCGAGCCCGAGCAGGTCCGTGAGGCCGCGCTCGCGCTGCTGAAGAAGCGCCGCTTCCGCGCCCACGTCTCCCGTGACGCGGTCGCCGCCGAGAAGGGCTATCTGCGGGAGGTCGGCAACCTCGCCTTCCACCTCGCGCTGATCGTGATGCTGATCGCCTTCGCCTGGGGCCAGTTGTTCAAGTCCGAGGGCAACAAGCTGATTCTGGAGGGCGACGGCTTCGCCAACACCCTCACGCAGTACGACGACTTCAAGTCCGGCAACCTCTTCACGCAGGACGACCTGGACCCGTTCAGCTTCACCCTGAACGACTTCCACGGCACCTACGAGGCCACCGGCCCCAACCGGGGCACCCCGCGCACCTTCCAGGCGAACGTCACCTACAGCGTCGGCGCCTACGGCAAGGACCGGAACGCCACCATCAAGGTCAACGAGCCGCTGGAGATCGGCGGCTCGAAGGTCTACCTGGTCAGCCACGGCTACGCCCCGATCGTCACCGTCCGGGACGCCAAGGGCAACGTCGTGATGAACCGGCAGGCCGTGCCCCTGCTGCCGCTGGACGCCAATGTCACCTCCTCCGGCGCGATCAAGGTGATGGACGGCTACCGCAACGCCGAGGGCGAGCGGGAACAGCTCGGTTTCAACGCCTTCTTCGTGCCGTCCTTCGCCGGTGAGGGCCACGGCACGATGCTCTCCCAGTTCCCGGCGCTGCTGAACCCGCGGCTGGCGCTGTCGGCGTACCACGGCGACCTGGGGGTCGACTCCGGCATCCCGCAGAGCGTGTACCAGCTGAACACGAAGAACCTGAAGGAGTTCAAGGACTCCAAGGGCGAGCTGTTCAAGGAGCGGCTGGCGGTCGGCGAGACCATGACGCTGCCGAACGGGGCCGGCTCGGTCACCTTCGAGGGCGTCAAGGAGTGGGCCGGCTTCCAGATCACCCAGCAGCCCGGCAGCGGCTGGGCGCTGACCGGAGCCGTCGCCGCGATCCTGGGCCTGGCCGCCTCCCTGTTCGTCCAGCGCCGCCGCGTGTGGGTGCGGGCGGTGCGGGGCGCCGACGGTGTCACCGTCGTCGAGATGGCCGGCCTCGGCCGCAGCGAGTCCGCGAAGGTGCCGGAGGAGCTGGGCGACCTGGCCGGGACGCTGTACGAGAAGGCGCCGGCCGCACCCGACCCCGACCACGAACCCGACACAACCGACCCCGCTGTACCTGCCGAAGGGGCTGAGCAGTGACTCTCGCCGCCGCCACCAACGAACACCTCGCGGACCTCAGCAACACGCTGATCTACTCCGCGATGGCCGTCTACACCCTGGCCTTCTTCGCCTACATCGCCGAATGGATCTTCGGCAGCCGCAGCAAGGTCGGTCGTACCGCCGCCGCGCTCACCTCCGCCAAGCCGGCCGCCGCCAAGGCTCCGGCCGTCACCGTGAAGAACGCCGGCGGGACCGCCGTACTGGAGCGGCCGAAGGTCGTCGTGCGGGCCGCGGCCGGCAGCCGGGACGTGCCCGACGGGCCCGGGGCGCACGGTGGGGACGAGAAGGGCGACCTCTACGGGCGTATCGCCGTGTCCCTCACCGTGCTCGCGTTCCTCATCGAGTTCGGCGGTGTGCTCGCTCGGGCCCTGTCGGTGCAGCGGGCGCCGTGGGGCAACATGTACGAGTTCAACATCACCTTCTCCACGGTCGCCGTCGGTGTGTACGTCACGCTGCTCGCGCTGAAGAAGAACATCCGCTGGCTCGGCCTCCCCCTGGTCACCACGGTCCTCCTCGATCTCGGCCTGGCCGTCACTGTCTTGTACACCGCCAGCGACCAGTTGGTTCCCGCCCTGCACTCGTACTGGCTGTACATCCACGTCTCCACCGCGATCCTGTGCGGTGCCGTCTTCTACGTGGGCGCGGTCTCGACGCTGCTCTACCTCTTCCGCGACTCCTACGAGAACAAGCTCGCGGGCGGCGGCAAGCCCGGGCGCTTCGCGACCTCCGTGCTGGAGCGGATGCCCGCGGCGGCCTCCCTCGACAAGTTCTCCTACCGGGTCAACGCCGCCGTCTTCCCGCTGTGGACCTTCACGATCATCGCGGGCGCGATCTGGGCGGGCGACGCGTGGGGCCGCTACTGGGGCTGGGACCCGAAGGAGACCTGGTCGTTCATCACCTGGGTCGCCTACGCCGGCTACCTGCACGCCCGCGCCACGGCCGGCTGGAAGGGCCGCAAGGCCGCGTACCTGGCGTTGATCGCGTTCGGCTGCTGGCTGTTCAACTACTACGGCGTCAATATCTTCGTCTCCGGCAAGCACTCCTACGCCGACGTGGGGCTGAGCGCCCTCCAGTCCGTCGGGTTCTGAGCCCCGCTGCACGTGAGACAGCTCGGCTGGTCGGAGACACTGGTCTCATGACCGGTTCCATCGAGCAGGGCATCAGCCAGACCCATGGGAACACGCACATCCTGCACTTCCTGGTGCGGCTCCCGCGGCCCATGGAGCAGGTCTGGCCCTCGGTGGCCACGGCCGACGGGCTCGCGGCCTGGTTCACCCCGGCCGACGAGCTCGAACCCCACCTCGGCGGCGCGGTCACCCTGCGTGACATCGGGTCCGGGCGGATCACCGCCTGGGACGTGGACCGGGTCGCCGAGTACACGGTGAAGGGCGGCGGCCGCATCCGGTTCCATCTGGAACGGGACGGGGAGCAGGGCAGCGCGCTGCGGTTCACGCACGAGTTCGAGGGGGAGCGGGAGTCGGAGCGCGGCTGGCGGCTTCGCTTCGAGCGGCTGATCGAGGTGCTGGAGGGGAGTTCCTAGCCGGTCCCACGTGTGTGATTCGGCACTTCGGGGAAGGCGAACGCCCATGCCTGGTCACGGGAGTTGGGGGCGGACGATGATCAGATCCCGGGCGGTGCCCACGAACGGCCTCTCGCCGGTCTACGACGAGACCGGTGCCGCATCCGCGCGCTTCCTCCTGTGGCTGACGGCTCAGACCGGCGGCGCAGCCGGGAACCGAGTGGCCAGCGCCGCATACGCACGCCATGAGCGGTGCAGCCTCGAACTGGTCGAGGGCATAGTGGAACGCCTCGCCGCGCTCGGCTGGATCGCCGTGCACAACGACTCCGGTGCCGTCCCGCCGCTGGTCAGCCCGACCGGCGCCGGGCTCGCGGAGACGCGGGCCTGGGACGAGGCGTACGCCGACCGGGACGCCCGGCGCCGGTACGCCAAGGCGGCCCTGTTCGCCTGGTGGGACCGGGCAGGGCAGCACCAGGACGGTGAGCCGAACGCCGAGGACTTCCTCTGGGCGCGCGAGGCCTACTACTGCGGCCGGCAACTCCCCTTCGAGGATCTGCTCTACGCCAAGGACCGTCTGGAGCTGCCCACCCCGGTGCGCGTCGGTGTCGCGGAACAGGGCGCCGGGGTGTTCCTGTCCTTCGACCAGCTGGCCCGGCTGGTGCAGGCCTCCCGCCCCGACCTGTCGGAGAGCGACAGCGAGGTGCGCCGGGTGCGCGAGCTCGCCGGGGCCCTGACGGACGCCTCACAGCGCGGTGCCGAGCCCGACGCCGGCCTGCTGGATCGCTTCCTGCAGCACAGCAGGGACCTGATGCAGTCCGGCTCCCGGACGGTGAGCAGGGACATGGCGTCCGGCATCGTGTCGGAGATCCTCACCTCGATGCTGAGGCTCGGATGAGCGCTCCCGCCGGCCACGCACCCGTGTCGGAGGACCAGATACCGGAGGTGTACGCGCGCCAGCCCCTGCTGCGGCAGCTGGTGCCGCGCCTGGTCGGTCTCGACCGCGACCGCCACCGAAGACGTCGGCACCACGAGTTCGCCGAGGATCTGCCGGTGGTGCTGCTCAGCGGGCGGCACGGCACCGGCAAGAGCGCCATGCTGGACGACCTCCAGCACGCCTACGCGCCCGATGCGGGCCCCTGGCCCGGTCCCCGCGTGCCGTTCGCGCGGATCAACTGCACGGAACTCCAGGAGCGGGCCATGGTGGGCCCGGAGATCTCCAACAACTCCTACGCGGTGGAGATCCTGGCCGAGCTCATCACCCAGCTGTCCCGTCCCGTCGCGGGGTTCGGGCGGCTCCGCTTTCCCCGGACCACCGCCGGGCTGCTCGCCGTGATCTCCGCCCGGCGCCCCGGCAACGACGACGAACTGCGGGTGGCCGACCGGCACGCGGCCGCCCTGATGGGGCCGGTGCCCGGCGACGGCCCGCCCCCCACCTGGGACACCCTCTTCCGCGCGGCGCTGCCCGTTCCCCCCGACGGCGCCTCGCCCGACCCCGAGGCGTTTCCCGAGGCGGCCGTGCGCACCTACCTGGGGAGGCAGTACAGATGGCGCTCGCGCAGACTCGCCTCCCGCCATCTGGTCCGCTGGTACGAGAGCTACCGCAGCGAGGCCGACAGCCGGCTGCGCGGCATGCCGCCCGGCGCGGCCGCGCAGCCGCGGCCCGTGCCGGCGGCGGAGCGTGCGCGGACCGTGGCCCGCCTGTGCCAGGAGTTCCACCAGGGGCGCGGATTCCGGCGCGGCGTCGAGCGCATGCTGATGGCCGCGTTCCTCACGGATGTGCGCTACGGGCCCTTCCGGCGCGGCAACCGCGCCCCGCGTCCGCTGGTCCTCCTCGACAACGTGCACACCGATGCCGGCCGCGACTTCCTCGAACTCCTCCTGGGGCAACGGGCGCAGCAGAGCCGTGGCGCCCGTGACCAGCTCGTCGTGATCGCGACCGAACTGCGCGGCGACGACAGCCCGGCCACCCGGGACGACGCCCCCGACGAGGAGAACGCCCCCTACCCGCAGGCCGCGCACCGGTCGCTGCACGAAGTCGGCACCAACTCCAGGTGGACGCGCAGCGGCACCGCACCCTCGGCGGGCCTGCTGGTCCTGCCGCTGCCGCCGCTGGACACCGAGCACCTGGAGAGGATGCTCAGGCGTGACGACCGGGCCTCCTTCGACCCGTACATCGCCACCGCCGTACACGATCTGACCCGGGGTCACCCCATGGGAGCCCGTCGGCTGTGCGACGCCGTGGTGCACAAGGCGCGCACCGAGCAGTGGGTGGCCGCGGAGGAACTCCTCGACCTGACCCATCCCGGCGGCGCCGGCGAATCCGTCATCTGGCGGCTGCTCAACACCCTGGTCGGCAGCGAGAACCACGACGAGCTGTGTCTGTTCTCCCTGGCCTGGGACCGGGAGGCGGCCGAACAGCTGGCCGAGCGGTGGGTGCCGCGCCGGATCGACGGCCTGGCCGCGGCAGACGGCGCCGCCGCCCAGCTGGAGCGGGAGCGCTGGTCGCGGGGACCGGGCAGCCGGCCGTTCATCACGGACCGTTTTCTGCGCGCCCTGCTGGTGCACCAGATGCGCAGCGGGCGTGGCGGCAGCGGGGTGGACTGGTTCAGCGCGCACGCCCTGCTCGCCGAGCACCACCGGCAGCGGGCCGAAAGCCGCTCGGGGCAGGCGGAGCGGGACGAGCGGTCCCGCTTCCTGTGGCACCGGCTCGCCGGGGGAGAGGCACGGGAGGTCGTCGACCGGCTGCACGCGGAGTTCCTCAGGGACGACGGCGACGCGGTCGACTGGCTGCACATACTGCGCACGGTGGCCCACGCGCCACGCCCCCCGGGGGGCGACTGGTTCGAGCAGTGCCAGGCGGTCGGAAAGGGCCGCAGGGACCGGCTGCAGCTCCGGGCGGACCCGGACGCGGGCCTGGAGAAACAGGCCGTCAACCGGCTTCTGCACGCCCTGTGGTACGCGGCGGACGAACTGGCCGAGGCGGACCGGACCCTGGTCGACCGGATCGGCCAGGACCTGTCCTTCCTCTCCGCCCAGCATCTGACCGGCCGCGCGGTCCTGGCCCAGGCCGCCATCCGCTGGCCGCGCGCCGTGAAGGACGGCGAGGACTGGCCCCTCGACCGCCGCTGGCAGGGCGACCAGCCGCGAACGGGAGGGGCGCGATGAGCCGGACGGACCGCAGAGACTGGGCCTGGCTGCCGAGCCGGCTGCGCTTCCGGGTGCTCGGCCTGATCGACGTGGTGGCCCTGTGGACCGTGGTCGCCGTCCTGGCGGGGGCCGGTGCCTGGTGGGGCCTGGACACCTACTGGGAGCACCGCGACTACTGCACCGCGGACCGGGAGTTGCGGCGCGTGGGCCCCGGTGACGAGTGCATCGGCGTCACGGCCGAGGCGTACCTCTTCGACCCGGACCTCGCCGACGTCCTGGGCCGGATCGAGGACGAGAACGAGGCCGCGCGGGAGTCGGGCAAGCCGGTGGTGAGCGTCGCCGTCGTCATGCCGTACACCGCGAGGACCCCCGGCGCGGCCATGTCGAAGGAGCTGATCCGGCACTCGCTCCAGGGCGCCTACCTCGCCCAGCGCGGGCACAACCACGGGCCCGCCACCGGCGACACCGCCATCCGGCTCCTCTTCGCCAACGTCGGCGAGGACCTGAGCCACTGGCGGGCCGTGACCGACGAACTGGCCTCCCGGCGCGGCGGCGAGGCCCCCCTCGTCGCCGCCATCGGCTTTCCCAACAGCGACACCGCCACGCTTGCCGCCGTGGAAGAGGGACTGGGGCCGGCGCGGATCCCGGCCGTCAGCGCGGTGCTCAGCTCCCGCGACATGGAACACCCCTACCTCTTCAAGGTCTCGCCCTCCAGCGACCAGCTCGTGGACGCCCTCAAGCGCTATGTGGACGCGAACGAGGTGAACCGCGAGGACACGTTCATGATCGCCGACGACCGGGACGACAACTACGTCGCCAACCTCCGCCGCGTCTTCCGCCGTGAGTTCGGCGCGCGGTACGGCATCACCGACGACGTGGTGCAGCGGCGGACCGAGACGTACCAGGGCATCAAGGGGCCCGTGCAGGGCACGCCGCAGATCTTCCGGCGGGCGGTCTCCGCGATGTGCGCGGTCGGCGCCAGGACGGTGTTCCTGGCCGGCCGCGACGCGGACCTGCCGCCCTTCCTGGAGACCATCGACCGGACGAGTTCCTGCGAGCGGGCCCCGGACGGCGAACCGACACGCATCCTGCGCGTCAGTACGGGCCGTGACCCGGTCACCGAGACGGCCGCGATGCGTGCGATCGCCGAGCGGAACAACATCGAGATCGTGACCGCGACCGCCGTGGACGCACCTCGATGGCGGGCCGGCGGGAACGGCGACGACGAGGTCCCCAAGGCTTTCGCACCCTTCGCCGAGTCCTACGACCGGTACTTCGGCAAGGAGAAGTCCGACGCCCTCAACGACGGCTACGCCGTGATGTACCACGATGCCCTCACCGCCGTGAGCACCGCCGTGGCCGCGACCCGGGACAGCGACATCGACCGCGTGAGCCACAACGACGTCTACGACCAGCTGCGCCGGGGCAGCCCCCTCGAACACTGCGCCGCGGGCTGCGTCCCCGGTGCGAGCGGCGTCTTCACCTTCGCGGACGAGAGCGCGGGGGCGGACGAGGGCGAGCAGTACGAGGTGGCGGCGGGGCTGTGGCCGGTGTGCAAGCCGGTGCCCGTGGTGACCTTCCCGAAGGAACAGCGCGACAGGTCGCCCCTCTACCGGACCTATCAGAAGCCGGCGGAGAACACCTGCCCTCGCCCGTGAACCCGATGTCCACGTCGGGCAGGCACGGCCCGGCTGATCGGTCAGCTGTCGTCGCCGTCCTTCTTCTTGTCCTGCTCCTCCTCCGAGAGCGACTTGAGGAAATCGGGGTTGTCGTCCGGCGCGACCCACTCCTGGCGGCGTCCGGCGGGCCCGGCCGGGCGGCGCTGCTTGCCCGCGATCAGCCAGGAGATCGAGCCGACCAGCGGGAACAGGAGCACCAGGATCGCCCACAGGGGCTTCGGGATGTGCCGGATGTCCTTCTCGTCGGTGCTGATGCAGTCGATGAAGGCGTACACGCTCAACGCCAGGGGTACGACGAACATCAGGATCCGGAGCATCGGCGGTCACCTCGTGGAACGGCGGTGGGGAGTCGCGCGCGCGGCCCCCGTGACGGGGTCAGGGTAGCCCCTCGGGGATACTTGACCCCATGGCTTACGACGATCTTCGCTCCCTGCTCAGGGCACTGGAGCGCGAGGGGGACCTGAAGCGCATCAAGGTGGAGGTCGACCCGTATCTGGAGGTCGGGGAGATCGTCGACCGGGTGCAGAAGGCGGGCGGACCCGCGCTGCTCTTCGAGAAGGTGAAGGGGTCGTCGATGCCCCTCGCCATGAACGTGTTCGGGACCGACCGGCGGCTGCTGAAGGCACTGGACCTGAAGTCGTACGGCGAGATCTCCGACAGGATCGGCGGGCTGCTGAAGCCCGAGCTGCCGCACGGGTTCGTCGGCGTGCGCGAGGCCTTCGGGAAGCTCGGCGCGATGACGCACGTACCGCCGAAGAAGGTGAAGGACGCCCCGGTGCAGGAGGTCGTCCTGCACGGCGACGACGTCGACCTGGAGCAGCTCCCGGCCCTGTTCACCTGGCCGAAGGACGGCGGCTCCTTCTTCAACCTGGGGCTCACGCACACCAAGGACCCGGAGACCGGCGTACGGAATCTCGGCCTGTACCGCCTCCAGCGCCACGACAAGCGCACCATCGGCATGCACTGGCAGATCCACAAGGACAGCCGCAACCACTACCAGGTGGCGGCCCGGCGCGGGGAGCGGCTGCCGGTCGCGATCGCGTTCGGCTGCCCGCCCGCCGTGACGTACGCCTCCACCGCCCCGCTGCCCGGCGACATCGACGAGTACCTGTTCGCCGGGTTCATCGCGGGCAAGCGGATCGAGATGGTCGACTGCAAGACCGTGCCGCTCCAGGTGCCGGCGCAGGCGGAGGTCGTCATCGAGGGCTGGCTGGAGCCCGGCGAGATGCTGCCCGAGGGGCCGTTCGGCGACCACACCGGCTTCTACACGCCGCAGGAGCCCTTCCCCGCGCTGAGGATCGACTGCGTGACGATGCGGAAGCGGCCGCTGCTGCAGTCGATCGTCGTGGGCCGGCCCCCGACGGAGGACGGACCCCTCGGGCGGGCGACCGAGCGGTTCTTCCTCCCCCTGCTGAAGATCATCGTGCCGGACATCGTGGACTACCACCTGCCCGAGGCAGGCGGTTTCCACAACTGCGCGATCGTGTCGATCGACAAGAAGTACCCCAAGCACGCGCAGAAGGTCATGCACGCGATCTGGGGCGCGCACATGATGTCCCTGACCAAGCTGATCGTGGTGGTCGACGCCGACTGCGACGTGCACGACCTGCACGAGGTGGCGTGGCGGGCCCTCGGCAACACGGACTACGCCCGTGACCTGACGGTCGTCGAAGGCCCGGTCGATCATCTGGACCACGCGTCCTACCAGCAGTTCTGGGGCGGCAAGGCGGGCATCGACGCGACGAAGAAGTGGCCCGAGGAGGGGTACACGCGGGACGGGGGGTGGCCCGACATGGTGGAGTCCGACCCTTCCACTGCCGAGTTGGTCACCCGGCGGTGGAAGGAGTACGGCCTGCCACCTCTCGGCCCCGGCGGGCGGACCGCGTGAAGGCGGTCGGCCAAGCCGAGTCGCCGCTCCTGTCCGCGCGGAAGTTGCTCACGGCGTGCGCCGGAATCCATAGCGTGATGTCCGCATTCGGAAATTCGTACCGCCCCCTCGGCCTGGAGGCCATATGACGACCGCCGATGGTCTTCTCGGGCATGGGCCCAGCAGCAGAACGCGGGCGTTTCTGCGCCTGGTGATGATCGAGCACTCGGTCTTCGCGCTGCCGTTCGCCTACATCGCCGCGCTCACGGCCATGTTCCAGTGGGACCGGAACATCCACTGGGGCCGGCTGCTGCTGGTCACGATCTGCATGGTCGGACTGCGCACCTTCGCCATGGCCGTCAACCGGATCATCGACCGCGAGATCGACGCGCGGAACCCCCGCACGGCCCACCGCGAGCTGGTCACGGGCGCGATGTCGGTACGACACGCCTGGACCGGCGCCCTGGTCGCCCTGGTCGTCTTCCTCGGCGCGGCGGCCCTGCTCAACCCACTCTGCCTGGCCCTCGCCCCGGTCGCCGTCATCCCGATGGTGGTCTACCCCTACGGCAAACGGTTCACGAACTTCCCCCAGGCCATCCTCGGCCTCGCCCAGGCGATGGGCCCGGTCGGCGGCTGGCTCGCGATCACCGGCGCCTGGTCCTGGGACGCCGTGATCCTCGGCCTCGCCGTCGGCATCTGGATCGGCGGCTTCGACCTGATCTACGCCTGCCAGGACGTCGAGACCGACCGCGAGATCGGCGTCATGTCGGTCCCGGCCCGCTTCGGCGTCCCGGCGGCGATCTGGGGCGCCCGGGTCTGCCACGCGGTGACGACGGGGTTGTTCGTCTGGTACGCCCTCGCCACCGACGCGGGCGCGTTCTTCTGGCTCGGCCTGCTGATCGTCGCGGGCGCGTTCGTGTACGAGCACACCATCGTCCGCCCGCACGACCTGTCCCGGGTGAACAGGGCGTTCTTCAGCGTCAATGGCTTCATCGGCATTGCCCTGTTCGTGTGTGCGCTGCTGGATCTTCTGGTTCGGGGGCTGACGGTGTGAGACCGTCCGCCTCGTGGACCGCCCGCACACACAGGCGCAGGTCGGGGTGGAGTGGGGGATCGTCAGCGATGTCGCCTCCGCCCCACCGGTCCTGAAGACCTTTCCGCCCACCGGTACGCTCAAGATGTGAACGCAGGGGAATCGCAGCGCGCGCCTTGGATCGTGGGGGTGTCCGGAGCATCCGGTACGCCGTATGCCGCTGCCGTGCTGCGTGCGCTGCTGGACGCCGGGGAGAGCGTCGACCTCGTCGTCAGCCGGGCCTCGCGGCTCACCCTGCTGGATGAGACCGGGCTCTCCTTCCGGGACGCGCACTGGCGGGACGACCTGCGGGAATGGCTGTCCAGGGGGGCCGACGGAAAGCCGGACACCTTCACCGTGCGGCTCGACCGCGTACGGCACTGGAGTGCGGGCGACCTGGCCGCCGGGCCGTCCTCGGGGTCGTACCCCGCGAAGGGGATGCTGATCGTGCCCGCGTCGACCGCCTGCGTCGCCGGAGTCGCCCTCGGTCTCTCCAAGGACCTGCTGCAACGGGCCGCCAGTGTCACCTTGAAGGAGGGGCGTCCGCTGGTCGTCGCCGTGCGGGAGGCGCCGCTCGGCGGGCAGACGCTGCGGCACCTGGTCTCCCTGGACGACGCCGGCGCGACCGTCGTACCCGCCTCACCCGCCTTCTACGCGGGCGCCACCCACATCCAGGACCTCGTCGACTTCGTCGCCGGACGGGTCCTTGACGCGGTCGGCGTCCCCCACACGCTCTACCGCCGCTGGGCGGGCGAACTCGGCGGTGGGTCGCGCACCACCTGAGCCCCGCACTCACTCACCAGGAACTCGTCAGACCTCTTGAGACCTCGTCAGACCTCTTCAGTGGAAGGCTTCGATCGCATGGACGCCGTGGACAGGCAGCTCATCCAGGCCCTGAGGGAGAACGGCCGGGCCTCCTACGCGGAGCTGGGACGCCTCGTCGGCCTGTCGGGCCCCAGCGTCACCGACCGCATCAACCGGCTGGAAGCGGCCGGCGTCATCACCGGCTACCGCGCCACCGTGAACGCCGCCTCGCTCGGCCTCGGCGTGACCGCCCTGATCGGCATCTCGCTGTCCGACGCCGCCGACCACGAGGACGTGGCGCAGCGGCTGAGGGACCTGCCGGAGATCGAGGACTGCTGGTTCATCGCCGGTGACGACTCGTTCATGCTCAAGGTGCGGGCGACCGACGTGGACGGGCTGGAGAAGATCATCCGGCGGCTGAGCGGGACCAAGGGTGTCTCCCGGACCCGTACCACGATCGTGCTGTCCACCAAGTGGGAGAACCGGGTGGGTGAGCTGCCGGAAGAGGTCTAGGCGCGGAGGGCCGTATGGGGCACCTCACGCCCGAAGGGTGGGGGAGTACGGTTGGCGGAGTCTGTCTGAGAGAGGTGTACGCATGGACGTCGGGCTCAAGCGCGAGCTGGAGGAGAAGGTCAGGGCGGGCGTCCGCCTGACCCGCGAGGACGGCATCGCGCTGTACGAGTCGGACGACCTGGCCTGGCTCGGCGGCCTCGCCCACGAGGTGCGGACACGCAAGAACGGCGACGTGGTCCACTTCAACGTCAACCGGCACCTCAACATGACCAATGTGTGCACGGCTTCGTGCGCGTACTGCTCCTTCCAGCGCAAGCCGGGCGAGAAGGACGCGTACACCATGCGCATCGAGGAGGCCGTCAAGCTCGCCAAGGCGATGGAGGCGGACAACCTCACCGAGCTGCACATCGTCAACGGGCTGCACCCCAACCTGCCGTGGCGGTACTACCCGCGGTCCCTGCGCGAGCTGAAGGCCGCCCTGCCGAACGTCTCGCTGAAGGCCTTCACCGCCACCGAGATCCACCACTTCGAGACCATCTCCGGGCTGAGCGCGAGCGAGATCCTCGACGAGCTGATCGACGCGGGCCTCGAATCCCTCACCGGCGGCGGCGCCGAGATCTTCGACTGGGAGGTCCGGCAGCACATCGTGGACCACCGCACCCACTGGGAGGACTGGTCCCGCATCCACCGGCTGGCGCACGAGAAGGGGCTCAAGACCCCGTGCACCATGCTCTACGGCCACATCGAGGAGCCGCGTCACAGGGTCGACCACGTCCTGCGGCTGCGCGAACTCCAGGACGAGACCGGCGGCTTCCAGGTCTTCATCCCGCTGCGCTACCAGCACGACTTCGTCGACATGAAGGACGGCAAGGTACGCAACCGGCTGCAGGCCCGGACGACCATGGCGACCCCGCTGGAGGCGCTGAAGACCTTCGCCGTCTCCCGGCTGCTCTTCGACAACGTCCAGCACGTCAAGGTCTTCTGGGTGATGCACGGCGTCCAGACAGCCCAGCTCGCGCTCCAGCACGGCGCGGACGACATGGACGGCTCGGTCGTCGAGTACAAGATCACCCATGACGCCGACAACTACGGCACGCCGAACAAACTCACCCGCGACGATCTGCTGGACCTGATCCGGGACGCGGGCTTCCGCCCCGTGGAGCGCAACACGCGGTACGAGGTCATCCGGGAGTACGCGGGCCCGGACCCGGCGCGCCGGGAGGCGCCGCAGCCGATGCGGGTGTGAGACCACAGGTGGGTACTCGGGGGCCGTGAGCAAGGCACCCGAGGACCAGTACACCGCCGCACCCTTCGTTCCGGAGGGCGCCGGGCTCGCGGAGCTGCGCAAAGCCTCCGCCGGCTGCCGGGGCTGCCCTCTCCACCGTGACGCCACACAGACCGTGTTCGGCGCGGGGAACGAGGACGCCCGCGTGATGCTCGTCGGCGAACAACCCGGCGACCAGGAGGACCGTCAGGGCAAACCCTTCGTGGGCCCCGCCGGGAGGCTGCTCGACCGGGCGCTCGCGGAGGCCGGGATCGACCCCGGCGAGGTGTACGTCACCAACGCCGTCAAGCACTTCAAGTTCACGCAGGCGGAACCCCGTAAGCGGCGGATCCACAAGGCGCCCAGTCTGCGGGAGATGACCGCGTGCGGGCCGTGGCTCGCCGCCGAGCTGGCCCTCGTCGAACCCGAGCTGATCGTCATCCTGGGCGCCACCGCGGGCAAGGCGCTGCTGGGGTCGTCGTTCCGGGTGACGCAGGTGCGGGGGACCGTACTGGAGGAGGAGATCCACGGGCGGCGCGAGCGGCTGGTGCCGACCGTGCATCCGTCGTCGGTGCTGCGTGCGGACGACCGGGAGGCGGCGTACCGGGGGCTGGTCTCGGATCTGGAAGTGGCGGCACGCGTGCTTGCTTAATAGGTACTTCGCTCAATAGGTACCTTCTGTGATAGGTACTTTGTGTAATAGGTACTATGCGCGCATGTCCCTTACCTTTGCGCTCGACCCTGCCGTGGATCCCGACCTGCGCGACGGCCTGCTCGACCTGTGGACGGACGTGTCCAACGCCGACGGGGCCGTCGGCTTCGTACCGCCCGTGACGCGGGACGCCGTCCGCCCCGAGTTGCTGAAGCACCTCGTCGCCATGGCCGAGGGCCGCACCCGGCTGCTCGCCGGATACGACGAGGACGGCCGGGTCGCCGCCACCGCGTTCCTCACCTTCAACACGCACCGGCTGATGACGCACTGGGTGTGGCTCTACACGGTGATGGTGCACCCACGGCACCAGGGCAAGGGTTACGGCCGGGACCTGATGGCCGCCGCGGCGGACGCGGCCCGGACGTTGGACGGGATCGAGGCGATACGGCTCACCTGCCGGGGCGGACTGGGGCTGGAACGCTTCTACGGCTCCTGCGGCTACAAGGAGGTCGGCCGTATCCCCGCCGCGATCCGGGTCGGCCCCGGCGACGACCGCGACGACGTGATCATGCTGCTGCCGCTGAACTGAGCACCGTACCCCCCTCCAAGATCGACGCACGGGCGTGCTTCACTGGGGATCCCTTTTGGAACCGGAAGAGTGGGATTGAGATGCTCCGCTACACGCTGATGCGCCTCGGAATCTTCGTGGGCTGCTTCGTGGTCGTCTGGGGCCTCGTCTACTCCGGTGTCGCCCCACGCGGTCTCGGTGCCTCCAACGGCATCTGGGTCGTGCTGCTCTCGCTCGTCATCTCCGCGCCGATCAGCTTCGTCGTGCTGCGCAAGGAGCGGGACCGGGCGTCCGCGCAGATCGCGCGGAAGGTGGACGGCGTCAAGGCCAACTACGAGGCCAACCGCAGCCAGGAGGACGTCGCGGACGACGCGGCGCGCGCCCAGGGGCAGGCTTCCTAAGCCTTCCTAAGCATTCCTAAGGCCGTCTGTGCTGTGAGCCTCTCAAAGTAAGGCTTTGAGGTTCTCAAACTTCAAGTGTTACGGTTTCTGGCATGAAGCCAGCAGTCGTGTCCGTTGACGCGCCGCGCAGCGTTCCGCTCGTGGCGCGTCTGCACGTGGACCTCTGCCGGTGCGCGTCCGCGAACTGTCGCCTTTGACGTCTCTGTCGCCCTGCGCACCCCTTCCTTCTCTTACGGAGCATGTCCGTGTCCGCGAACACGAAGTCTTTCAAGCTGCCCTTCGAGCTGCCCTTCGAGCTGCCCCTCAAGGCGCCCTTCTGGGCCCAGATACTCCTCGGCCTCGTCCTCGGCGTCCTGCTCGGCTGGATAGCCAGGAGCCAGGACGTGTCCTGGCTCGTCACCACGCTCGAAAAGGTCGGCGACACCTTCATAGGCCTGCTGAAGCTCGCCGTCGCCCCGCTCGTCTTCTTCGCGATCCTGGTCTCGATCACCAACCTGCGGAAGGTCAACAACGCGGCCCGCCTGGCGTCCCGCACCCTCCTTTGGTTCATGATCACCTCACTGATCGCGGTGGCCGTCGGCCTCCTCATCGGCCTGGTCACCAACCCCGGTGCCGGCACCGGCCTCACCCCCAGGGACGGTGAGCTGCCCGAGAAGACCGGCTCCTGGATCGACTTCCTGACCGGCATCGTGCCGACCGACGTGATCACGCCGTTCACCGAGCTGAACGTGCTGCAGATCGTCTTCATGGCCGCCGTCGCCGGGATCGCCGCCCTCCAGCTCGGTGAGAAGGCCCAGCCGATCCTCACCCTCAGCGAGTCCGTCCTCGAACTCCTCCAGAAGGCCCTGTGGTGGGTCATCCGGCTCGCCCCGCTCGGCACCGTCGGCCTCATCGGCACCGCCATCGCCACCTACGGCTGGGACCTGATCGGCCAGTACGCCACCTTCACCGCCGACATCTACGTCGGCTGCGCGATCGTGCTGTTCGTGGTCTACCCGGCGCTGCTCGCCACCGTCGCCAAGGCCAACCCGCTGCAGTTCTTCAAGGGTGCCTGGCCCGCGATCCAGCTGGCCTTCGTGTCCCGCTCCTCCGTCGGCACCATGCCCCTGACCCAGAAGGTCACCGAGCGGCTCGGCGTGCCGCGCGAGTACGCGTCCTTCGCGGTGCCGTTCGGCGCGACCACCAAGATGGACGGCTGCGCCGCGATCTACCCCGCCATCGCCGCGATCTTCGTCGCGCAGATCTTCGGCATCCAGCTCGGGATCGGCGACTACCTGCTGATCGCGTTCGTGTCGGTGGTCGGCTCCGCCGCCACGGCCGGTCTCACGGGCGCGACGGTCATGCTGACCCTCACCCTCTCCACGCTCGGCCTGCCGATGGAGGGCGTCGGTCTGCTGCTCGCCATCGACCCGATCCTGGACATGATGCGCACCGCCACCAACGTGGCCGGGCAGGCGCTGATACCGGTCATCGTCTCGGCCCGCGAGGGCCTGCTCGACCGCGAGGCCTACGACAACGCGGGCAGCTCGCCGGTGGAGGAGCGGGACCGGGTGGCCGTCGCCGCCTGACCGGTACTGTCCTGACGCCCGTCGCGCGGACCGTACGCTAAGCCGCATGGGTGCCGTGAAGACCAAGCGGATGCCGCGTGCGGTCCGTGAGCAGCAGATGCTGGACGCCGCCGTACAGATCTTCGGGCAACGGGGGTACATCGCGGCGTCGATGGACGACATCGCCGAACTCGCGGGCGTGTCCAAGCCGTTGGTGTACCTGTACCTCAACTCCAAGGACGACCTCTTCACGGCCTGCATCCGCCGGGAGGCCCAGGCGCTGTTCGCCGCCGTCCGGGCCGGTGTCCGGCGCGAGCTGCCCGCCGACCGTCAACTCTGGGACGGGCTGCTGGCGTTCTTCACGCACACCGCCCAACACCCCGACGACTGGTCCGTGCTGCACCTCCAGGCCCGCACTCACGGCGAGGCGTTCGCCGCCGAGGTCACCGCGATGCGCGCGGACATCGTCGCCTTCGTCACCCAGCTCATCGTCGAGGCCGCCCGCGACGCCCACCGCGATCCCGACCTCCCCGAGCGCGAGGTCGCCGGGCTCGCCGAGGCCCTGGTCGGCGCCGCCGAGTCGCTGGCCGACTGGGCCAACGCCACCCCGGGAGTGACGGCCCGGCAGGCGGCGGCCACCCTGATGAACTTCGCCTGGGCCGGGCTCGGCGAACTCATGGCCGGGCGGCGCTGGTCACCGCCGAGCGCGTGAAGCGAGCGGCTGCACCGCTCCGCTGACGTGCAGCCGGTCTCCCCGGCGCAGTGCGAAACGCCCGCCCTCCGCGGCGTACTCCACCGTCCCCGGCAGCGGCACCGGCGCCCGGAACTCCGCCCGGACCAGCACCGCTTCGGGCGTGCCGTGCGCGGCGAGACAGCGGGCCACCGTCCACATGCCGTGCGCGATCGGGCGCGGGAAGCCGAACAGGCGGGCGGTGAGCGGGTACAGGTGGATGGGGTTGCGGTCGCCGGAGACAGCGGCGTAACGCCGCCCGATGTCGGCACCGAGCCGCCATTCGGCGCCTGCGGTCAGCGGCTTGCGCTCCTGACCTCCGGGCGGCGGTGCGTCGTCGGTGCTTGGTGGTGTGTGTTTTTCGGGTGCGGCCTGCGGTACGTGGCCGGTGCTCGGTGGCCTGTGTTTTTCGGGTCCGGCCTGCGGTACGCCGTCGGTGCACGGTGGCCCGTGCTCCTCGGACCCGGCCTGCGGTACGCCGTCGGTGCGGTGCCGGGACAGATACGTGCTCCGCGACTCCCAGACGACCTCCCCGTCGGCCAGCGCCTCGGTCGCCACCGTCGCCTCCGTCCCGCGCCGGTGCGGGGCCAGTCCGGCGAGGTGTACGGCGAGTTCGTACTCCCCGGTGGCCGAGAGGGCGGTGTGGCGGGTGAGTTCGATCGAGGTGTGGACCAGGCCGAGCAGCGGCAGCGGGAAGTCCCGGCCGCCCATCAGCCGCATGGCCAGCGGGAAGGCCAGGATGTGCGGGTAGGTGAGGGGGAGGTCGTCGTCGCCGGTGGGGAAGCCGCAGACCCGCTCGTAGGCGGCGAGCCGGGCCAGGTCGACCCGGACCCCGGAGCGGACCAGCCGGGTGCGGGGGAAGGCGGCGTCCGGGCGGGGGCGTTTGAAGGGGGAGCGGAGGGCGCCGGTGACGAGCGGGAGGTGGTCAGCCATGGTCATACCGGTTTCCTCACCCTGTCCTCCATCCTGTCCTCCATCCTGTCCTCCCTGTTTTACTCCCGAGTAAGGTTACCGTAGGTAAGCCCAAGTCCCGCAAGCCTTCGGGACTCCACAGGCCCATCCCTGGAACCTCTTCGAACCCGCACAATCTCCCCACGTGTGAGCCGTACCATCTGCCACCTGACCGCCGGTGCCGCCCCCAGCGCGCACCGCCGGTGAACGCCTCCGTACGCCCCCCGCGTACTTCATGCAGCGGAGCCGTACCGCGCTGCAGGCCCCAGGAGCTGCCCATGCCCATCTCGTACTCGTCCTCGTCGCCCTTACCGCACCGGACGTCCGCGTCGTCGCTCGAATACGACCCGGACGGCGGGCCGGTCCTCGTCGAACCCGAGATACGGAGGCTGGACGGGGAGGTGCGGGAGGCGGCCGTACCGCCGCTGGTGCCACCGGTGTCGCACGGCTCGCTGGCCGATCTGCCGTTCGAGAACGCGGCCGTCGCGCCCGAGCACCCGGTGCTCAGCCGGCGTGACGGCGACGGGCGGTGGGCCGATGTGACGGCGGCGGAGTTCGCCGCGCAGGTGCTGGCCGTGGCGAAGGGGATGATCGCCGAAGGGCTGGCGCCGGGCGACCGGATCGCGATCATGGCGAGGACGTCGTACGAGTGGACCCTCCTCGACTTCGCGGCCTGGGCGGCCGGACTGGTGACCGTCCCGGTGTATCCGACCTCGTCCGTGTTCCAGACCCGCTGGATCCTCCAGGACTCCGGCGCGGTCGCCCTGGTGACGGAGACGGCCCGGCAGGCGGCGGCGCTCGGGCCCGAACTCCCGCACCTGCCCGGCCTGCGGCACCTGTGGGTCGTCGAGAAGGGCCACGTGGACCGGCTCGCGGAGCAGGGGGATCCGGTGCCGGACCAGGAAGTCGACGTACGGCGGGGCATGCTGGGCCCGGACACCCTCGCCACCGTCGTCTACACCTCGGGCACCACCGGCCGCCCCAAGGGCTGCGCGCTGACCCACGGCAATTTCCTGGCGGAGGTCGACAACGCGATCGAACTCCTCTACCCGGTCTTCAAGGCGCGGACCAGCGAGGAGGCCTCCACCCTCCTCTTCCTGCCCCTGTCCCATGTGTTCGGCCGGATGGTGGCCGTGGCCTGCGTGCGGGCCCGGGTCAGGCTGGGGCACGCGCCCAGCCTGAAGTCGGAGGATCTGCTGGCGGATCTGGCGGCCTTCCGGCCGACCTTCCTGCTGGCCATCCCGTACATGCTGGAGAAGGTCTACAACGGCGCCCGCGCCACCGCCGAACGCGGGGGCAGAGCACCGGCGTTCGATCGCGCGGCGAAGATCGCCCGCCGCTACGGCGAGGCGGTGGAGGCCAGGGCGAGCGGCACCGGTCCCGGCCCCAGCACCTCCCTGAAGGCGTCCCGCGCCTTCTACGACCCGCTGGTCTACCGCCGGATCCGCAACGCCCTCGGCGGCAGGGTCCGTTACGTCATCTGCGGCGGCTCCCCGCTCGGCCGCGACCTGGCCGCGTTCTACGCGGGCGCGGGCATCGACGTGTACGAGGGATACGGGCTGTCCGAGACGACCGGCGCGGCGACCGTGACACCGCCACTGAAACCCCGGCTCGGCACGGTCGGCTGGCCGCTGCCCGGCACGCGGGTGCGGATCGCGGCGGACGGCGAGATCCTGCTCGCCGGGGGCCAGGTCTTCCGCGGCTACTGGGACCCGTACCGAGGTGGGGTGGTGCCGGCGTCGCCGGACGGCTGGTTCCCGACAGGCGACATCGGCCGGCTGGACGACGAGGGCTACCTCGTCATCACCGGCCGCAAGAAGGAGATCCTGATCACGGCGGGCGGCAAGAACATGGCCCCGGCGCCCCTGGAGAACTGGCTCCGCTCGCACCCCCTGATCTCCCACTGCCTCGTCCTCGGCGACCGCCGCCCCTACATCACCGCGCTGGTCACTCTCGACGCCGACGGCATCACCCACTGGCGGCAGATGAACGGCAAGCACCCGGTGCCGCCCGAGCTCCTCGTCGACGACGACGACCTGCGGGCGGTCCTGCAACGCGCGGTCGACGAGGCCAACAAGCTCGTCTCCCGCCCCGAGTCCATCCGCCGCTTCACCGTTCTGCCCACCGACTTCTCGGAGGCGGCCGGCCATCTGACCCCGTCGATGAAGGTGCGCCGGGCGGCGATCCTGCGGGACTTCGCACAGGAGGTGGAGGCCATGTACGGGGGGTGAGTGAGGTCACCTCAGTGCTCCGTGCCCGTGTTCCTGCGGGCGATCAGGAACGCCTGGGGGGTCGTCTCGGTGGTGCGTTCCGGGTCGGGTTCCCGGACTGTCCGGGAGTGGAGTGTGAAGCCTGCCTCGGCCAGGAGGTCGGTCATGTGCTCCGGGCGGCGGCGCAGGAAGTCCAGGGACACCGGACGGCCGAAGGGCTGGTCCAGGCGGCGAGGGGCGTCGCCCGCCTGGAAGGCGAGGAGGAGGTGGCCGCCGGGGGCGATGACGCGGGCATACTCCTCGAACAGGGCGGGGAGCCGGTCGGTGGGGGTGTGGATGGAGGAGTAGAAGGACACCACGCCCGCCAGGTGGCCGTCCGGGATGTCCAGGTCCAGCATCGAGCCCTGCTCGAAGCGCAGCGCGGGGTTCTCGCGGCGGGCGACGGCGAGCATCGCCGCCGAGAGGTCCAGGCCGAAGACCTTCAGGCCCAGCGAGGCGAGGTACGCCGTGACCCGCCCGGGTCCGCAGCCCAGGTCGGCCACCTCGCCGTCGCGGCCGACCAGCTCGGCGTACGCCGTGAGGATCGCCCGCTCCAGCGGCATCGCGGCGAGTTCGTCACGGAAGAGGTGGGCGTAGTCCTCGGCTATCGCGTCGTAGAAGTGCTGGACGGTTTCCGTGGGGGTGAGCGCGTCTTCGGTCATGGGGCGTGACCGTACTGCCCGGCACTGACAGCGGGGCGGTTTTCCGTCACGCCCCGGCCGCCGGGGCAGCGAATACCCGACGCCGGCTCCTCGGCTTCTCGGCTCCTCGGCTCCTTGGAATTCCCGGAGAATTCATCTTCCCGATGTGCGGGAAAAGGCAGGAGCCCCGTCGCCGGATGGCGCGGGGCTCCTTGGGTACTGCACTCGATCCTGGATCAGAGGATCAGACCGGGGTGACGTTCTCCGCCTGCGGGCCCTTCGGGCCCTGGGTGACGTCGAAAGACACCTGCTGGTTCTCCTCGAGGGAGCGGAAGCCGCTCGCGTTGATCGCGGAGTAGTGGACGAAGACGTCGGGGCCGCCGCCCTCCTGGGCGATGAAACCAAAGCCCTTTTCGGCGTTGAACCACTTCACGGTTCCGGTAGCCATAAGCCCTCCTTGGGCTCAAAAGGGTTGCCCTGCTCCAGAACCAGCAAGTGTGAAGATTTGAGTTCTGCACAACTGCATATGTCTGAGAACGACGAGAGCCCGCGGTCACATGCTCCGCAGGCTCTGTACTGCAAGGGAAACCAAACTGCAACTTGCGATGAGCCTAGCACGAGGGCACCCGAAAGCAATAGGGGTCAAGATCACGTCACCCGAATGTTTGAACGCCGTGTCGACGTTGACGCCGGGGGAGGGGTCACCCCAGAAGGCTGCACCCTACCCCACGGGGTCTAGCCTCTCGACGTGGACATTTCTCGCATGCGGCCGCGCGTCGGCCACATCCAGTTCCTGAACTGCCTGCCCCTCTACTGGGGGCTCGCCAGAACGGGGACGCTGCTGGACTTCGAGCTGACGAAGGACACCCCGGAGAAGCTCAGCGAGCAGCTGGTGCGGGGGGATCTCGACATCGGGCCGATCACCCTCGTGGAGTTCCTGAAGAACGCCGACGATCTCGTCGCCTTCCCGGACATCGCCGTCGGCTGCGACGGACCGGTGATGTCCTGCGTGATCGTCTCCCAGGTCCCGCTGGACCGGCTGGACGGCGCCCGGGTGGCCCTCGGCTCCACCTCGCGCACCTCCGTACGCCTCGCCCAGCTGCTGCTAGCGGACCGCTTCGGCGTACGGCCCGACTACTACACCTGCCCGCCCGACCTCAGCCTGATGATGCAGGAGGCCGAGGCGGCCGTACTCATCGGCGACGCGGCCCTGCGGGCGAACCTGCACGACGGGCCGCGGTACGGGCTGGCCGTGCACGACCTCGGCGCGCTGTGGAAGGAATGGACCGGGCTGCCGTTCGTCTTCGCCGTGTGGGCGGCCCGCCGGGACTACCTGGAGCGCGAGCCCGACATCACCCGCAAGGTCCACGAGGCGTTCCTCGCCTCCCGCAACCTCTCCCTGGAGGAGGTCGCCAAGGTCGCCGAGCAGGCGGCCCGCTGGGAGGCCTTCGACGAGCGGATCCTGGAGCAGTACTTCACCACCCTCGACTTCCGCTTCGGCGGCCCGCAGCTGGAGGCCGTGGCGGAGTTCGCCCGCCGGGTCGGGCCCACGACCGGGTTTCCGGCGGATGTGAAGGTGGATCTGCTGCGGCCGTAGTCGTGAGCGTGGATCTGCTGCGGCCGTAGTACGGGGTCCTCAGTACGCCGATACCCTGCGGGCAGTGGAGGCGTACGGGGGAGAGGGGGCGGACGCCATGCAGCCGCTCGGCGTCGATGAACCCACCGTGATCGGGCCCTACCGGCTGCTCGGCCGGCTGGGTTCCGGCGGTATGGGCCGGGTGTATCTGGGCCGCAGCGCGGGCGGCCGTACCGTCGCGGTGAAGGTCGTCCACCCGCATCTCGCGCTCGACGAGGAGTTCCGCGCCCGCTTCCGCCGTGAGGTGGCGGCCGCGCGGCGGGTGGGCGGCGCCTGGACCGCGCCGGTGCTGGACGCGGACCCCGAGGCGCCGGTGCCGTGGGTGGCCACCGCGTACGCCGCCGGGCCGTCGCTCGCGGCGGCGGTCGCGGACGGCGGTCCGCTGCCCGCGCATTCGGTACGGGCGCTGGGCGCGGGCCTGGGCGAGGCGCTGGCGGCGGTGCACGAACTGGGCCTGGTGCACCGGGACGTCAAGCCGTCCAACGTGCTGCTCACCCTGGACGGGCCGCTGCTCATCGACTTCGGTGTCGCGCGCGCCCTGGACGGCACCGCGTCGCTCACCTCGACCGGGGTCTCGGTCGGCTCGCCCGGTTACATGTCGCCGGAGCAGATCCTGGGCAAGGGCGTCACCGGGGCGGCGGACGTCTTCTCGCTGGGTGCGGTGCTGGCGTACGCGGCGACCGGTGAGCCGCCGTTCCCGGGGGACTCCTCGGCCGCGCTGCTCTACAAGGTCGTGCACGAGGATCCGCAGCTCGACGCCCTGGAGGGCGGGCTGTTGCGGGAGGTCGTCGAGGGCTGCCTGGCGAAGGAACCGCGGGAGCGGCCGACCCCGGCGGAGGTGGCTCGGCGGCTCGCGCCGGAGGGGGCGGCGGGGCTGGTGGCGAGTGGGTGGCTGCCGGGGGTGCTGGTGGAGCAGGTGACTCGGGGGGCTGTGCGGCTGCTGAACCTGGAGGCGGCGGGGGCGGAGACTGGGGCTGGTGTCGGGGCGGGTGCGGGGGCTCCTTCGGGGCCGGTGGGGTTCAGTCGTCCGGCGGTGGGGGAGGGGGCGGCGGTCGGTGGGGGTTCGGCCGTGGGGGCGTTCGGGCCGCCGCCCGTGATGCCGGGGGCTGTACCCGAGCCGCGTACGGCGGAACCGGAGGTTCCCGCCTCGGGCAAGCGGCCCGGCAAGCTTTCCGTGAGCGTCGCGGCGACGGCTGCGCCGGAGGCCGACGGGCGGGGCAGGCGAGTGAGCTGCACGGTGGCGCTCGCCGTCGCCGGGGCGTTCGCGGCGGCGACGGTCGGCTCGGTCTTCGTCTTCGACCTGCTGCCCGGCGAACGCCGGGACAGCGCGGGCGATTCCGGCTCCGACGACGCCTACTCCCCGGCCCCGAGCGCCAGCCTGAGCACCGGCCCGTCCGGCATCCCGACCCGCTACCTCGGTACTTGGGAGGGCCAGGGCACCGCCCTGGACGGCACGCTGCCCGCGGGTACGTTCCGGGTCACCGTCCAGCAGGCCGAGGTGGGCGAGGAGTTGGGGCAACTACGGCAGACCGACCAGCTGGGCGGCGTCTGTGTCGACGTACTGACCCTGAAGCAGGTGACGGAGAAACAGCTCGTCGCCAGGTCGGTCGGTCAGAAGGGCAACCACGGCGGCTGCAACCAGGAGCCCACGACGGTCCGCCTCGTCCCGACCGGTGACGACCTCACGTATGAGTCGGACAGCGCGCGGTCCGGGTATCCGAAGGCCCGGATGTCGAAGGTGAAGTAGTCCCTCCGGCGCGGCAGCGGGGGACGAACAGGGGGCGAGCGGGGCTTGGGTGAGGGTCTGTTGGTCGCCGCCGCGCTGGGCTGGGGCGCGGTGGCGGGGGCGCTGCTGCCGCGGGCCGCGTACCGCTTCTCCGTGCCGCCCGACGAGGCGTGGCGGGACCGGTGTTCGCGCGGGCATCCGATCCGGGGGTGGGTCGGGCGGGCGCGGTGCGGCGAGTGTGAGGGCCACGGCCCCGGTGTCCCGCTCCTCGGCACCGTCACCGCCCTGCTCTGCGCCGCCCTCGCCGCCGTCACCGGCCCCCGTCCCGAGCTGGCCGTATGGCTGCTGATCACGCCCGTCGGCGTGCTGCTGGCCGTCGTGGATCTGCGTGTGCGGCGGCTGCCCGATCCGCTGACCCTGCCCCTCGCGGCCGCCACGCCCGCCCTGCTCGGCGTGGCCGCGCTCGCGCCCGGGCACGCCGGGTACTGGGCGAGCGCCCTGCTGGGCGCCCTCGGCCTCGGCGGGTTCTACTTCCTTCTCTTCCTGATCAACCCCGGCGGCCTGGGCTTCGGCGATGTGAAGGTGGCAGTCGGTGCGGGGGCCGTGCTCGGCTGGTACGGGTGGTGGCCGGTGCTGCTGGGGACCTTCGCCGCGTTCGCTTGCGGGGCGGTCTACGGCTGGGTCCGCGCCGTCGTACGGAAGACGGGGCGCAAGACCGTGATCCCGTTCGGGCCGTTCCTGCTCGCGGGCGCCTACGCCGGGCTGCTGCTGGGCGCGGCGGGGTGAGGGTGGGCGGGCCGACGGCCGACGGCTGAGGGCGCGGCGGGCTGAGGGCCGGACGGGCTGCGGGCAGGGCGGGAAAACGGCTGGCGTAGGCTGGTTCAGTCCGTCCACGACCCTTGACGAAAGGGACACCCGGTGACCGAGAAGGCCGACCTCCAGTCCGTTCTCGAACGTGCCGCCGCGGGCGGACGGATCACCCCGGAGGAGGCGCTCGACCTCTACCGCGACGCCCCGCTGCACGCGCTGGGCGCCGCCGCCGACGCCGCCCGCCGCCGTCGGTACGCGGGCACCGAGCACATCGCGACGTACATCATCGAGCGCAACATCAACTACACGAACGTGTGCGTCACGGCGTGCAAGTTCTGCGCCTTCTACGCCCCGCCGAAGGACAAGGCGAAGGGCTGGACCCGCGATCTGGACGACATCCTGCGCCGGTGCGCGGAGACCGTCGAGCTGGGCGGGACGCAGATCATGTTCCAGGGCGGTCACCACCCGGACTACGGCGTCGAGTACTACGAGAAGCACTTCGCGGCCATCAAGAAGGAGTTCCCGCAGCTCGTCATCCACAGCCTGGGGGCGAGCGAGGTCGAACACATGGCCCGCATCTCCAAGGTGACGGTCGAGGAGGCCATCCAGCGGATCAACGCCGCCGGACTGGACTCCTTCGCCGGGGCCGGCGCCGAGCTGCTGCCCGAGCGGCCGCGCAAGGCCATCGCCCCGCTGAAGGAGAGCGGCGAGCGGTGGCTGGAGATCATGGAGACCGCCCACCGGCTGGGGGTCGAATCCACGTCCACGATGCTGATGGGGACCGGCGAGACCAACGCCGAGCGGATCGAGCACATCCGGATGATCCGTGACGTACAGGACCGCACGGGCGGCTTCCGGGCCTTCATCCCGTACCTCTACCAGCCGCAGAACAACCACCTGAAGGGCCGCACCCAGGCCACCATCTTCGAGTACCTGCGGATGATCGCGATCGCCCGGCTCTTCCTGGACAACATCGCCCACATCCAGGGCTCCTGGCTCACCACCGGCAAGGACGCCGGGCAGCTGACCCTGCACTACGGGGCGGACGACCTCGGCTCGGTGATGCTGGAGGAGAACGTCGTCTCGGCGGCCGGTGCCAAGCACCGCTCCAACCTGATGGAGATGATCGAGATGATCCGGGGGGCGGACCGGGTCCCGGCCCAGCGGAACACGACGTACGAGCACCTCGTCGTGCACGACGACCCGGCGAACGACCCCGTCGACGAGCGCGTCATGTCCCACATCTCGTCCACCGCGATCGAGGGCGGCACGGCTCATCCGGAGCTGAAGCTGCTCGCCTCCAACTGAGTTGCTCACGGTTCACGCGGACTCCAGGGGCCGCGCCCTGGCCGTGCGCGGCGAGTGGGTCATCGACGCCGGTCCCCTGGACGAGCTGGCCGCCGCCCATCCGCTCGCGCGCGTGCGGCAGTGGCCCGGCATCCTCACCTCCGGGCTGGTCAACCCGCACGGGCCCGAACTGCTGGAGCAGGCCTACCACCCCGACCCGCGCGAGGCCGACGAACTGGGCATCGAACCGTTGACCGGGGACGCCCTCGCCGCGCTCGCCATGGACGAGGCGCGGTGGGGTGCCAGCGCGCGGCGCGGAGTGCAGCGGATGCTGGCGCGCGGGACCGTCGCGGTGGCGGGGACGTTCGGCAACCGGGCCGTGGTGACCGCCGTACGGCGGTCCGGTATCGGCGTCGTGGGTCGGCTCGGAGCGCCCGGTGGGGTGCCCTCGCTCGACCCGTTCGAGGCTGGGCTGCCAGTGGAGTTCCCGCCGCCGCGCGAGAGCGGGTCCGCCGCGCGGTTCGCCGTGTTCGACGTACGGGACGAGGCGGAGCTGGCCGAGCGCGGGGGCGGGAGCTGTGTGGTGACTGTGGTGGCGGGACGGCTGGTGTACCGCCGCCGATGAGCGTCAGCCCGCCACGCATCCCCGAACGCCCCCGAACTCTGCCGTGAACGCGAACTGCAACAATGGGGCCCGTGACCCGCGCTTCCCTGAACAAGCAGCCGCACGAAGTCGCCTCGATGTTCGACGACGTGGCGGAACGGTACGACCTGGCGAACGATGTGCTGTCGCTCGGCCAGGACCGGGTGTGGCGCCGGGAGGTCGCGAAGGCGGTCGACGCGCGCCCCGCGCAGAAGGTGCTCGACCTGGCCGCCGGTACGGCCACCTCCTCGCTGCCGTTCACGCGTGCGGGCGCGTACGTCGTGCCCTGCGACTTCTCCCTCGGCATGCTCCAGGTCGGCAAGCAGCGCCACCCCTGGCTGCCGCTGACGGCGGGCGACGCGACGCGGCTGCCCTTCAAGGACGACGTGTTCGACGCCGTCACCATCTCCTTCGGGCTGCGCAACGTGCAGGACACGGACGCGGCGCTGCATGAGATGTACCGGGTGACCCGGCCGGGTGGGCGGGTGGTGATCTGCGAGTTCTCGCATCCGACGTGGGAGCCGTTCCGCAAGGTCTACACCGAGTACCTGATGCGGGCGCTGCCGCCGGTGGCCCGTGCGGTGTCGTCGAACCCGGAGGCGTACGTCTATCTCGCCGAGTCCATCCGCGCCTGGCCCGACCAGCCCGCGCTGGCCGAGCAACTGCGCAAGGCCGGGTGGTCGAAGGTGGCGTGGCGGAATCTCACGGGCGGGGTGGTGGCGCTGCACCGGGGGTTCAAGGCCTGAGAACACCGGGGGTTCAAGGCCTGACAACGGACAGGCTTGACCGCCGACGGGCTTACCTGATCGCCTCGAACGCGTCCCCGGGCCGGTCGGGTTCGCGTTCCATGCCGCCTCTCGGGGGCTTCGGCAGCCGCGGTTCCCGTACGCCCGCGCCTCCGCCGCCCTCGCCCTCCCCGAAGTCGAACCACACGGTGACCACCGCACCGCGCGGCACCTCGACGCCGGGCAGCGGGTACTGCCGTACGACATAGTCCACGACGGTGCGATGGAAGTCGGGCCGGTCGGGTGCGGTGAGCAGCACTCCCTGTGCCTCGGCTGCCTCACGGGCGTCCACGGCCATCAGTCCCACGAGCTTCGGCACGCGCACTTCGGGCGTCTTGCGTGTGATGCGCACAGATGTCACCCCCAGAGGTACGGGCAGCGTAACCGCCCGGGGGTGCCGTCCGGAAGCGTCAAGTGTCTTTCCGTAGCCGACTGTTACTCTCTGTTATAGATCCAGTCGGTAGCAGTGCCCCAACTTGTCGGTTTCGGGACTGGTGAAGGTCTCGGCGAGGCGCATACCGAGTCGCTCGATGACCGCGATCGACCGGGTGTTGCGCGCGTTGACCATGGCCACCACGCTGCCGACGCCCGCCGCGCGCACCCGCTCCAGGGTCATCAGCGCGGCCGTCGTGACGTACCCCTTGCCCCAGTGCTCCCGGCCGAGCCGCCAGCCGATCTCGATCTCGCCCGCCGGTCCCCACGGGCGCGGCCACGGCTGGGCGCCGGTGAAGCCGATGACCCGGTCGTCGGCGTCGAGCATCGTCCACAGGCAGAAGCCGAGTTCGGCGTCGTGCTTGCGCTGGCGGGCGGTGAGCTCCTCGTAGACGGACAGCTCCGCGGACTTGCCGCCGTGGAACTCCATGACGTCCGGGTGGTCGAACACCCGGTGCCAGGCGACGGCGTCCTCGTCGGTGGGGACACGCAGCCGTACCACGGGGAGAGCTCGGTTCACTGGGTATCCCTTCAGCCGGTTGATCAATTCTGCTGAATAGACTGCCCATGTCCAGTGCCGGTCGGCACACAGATTTCGAACTTGGGGAGATCCCGCCGTGGCCGAGTCTCTGACGGACAACACCGCCGATGTGATTGTCGTGGGCGCCGGCCCGGCCGGCGCCACGACGGCGTACCACCTCGCCAAGGCCGGACTGGACGTACTGCTCCTGGAGAAGACCGAGTTCCCGCGCGAGAAGGTGTGCGGCGACGGGCTCACCCCGCGCGCCGTCAAGCAGCTCGTGGCGATGGGCATCGACATCTCCGAGGAGGCCGGCTGGCTGCGCAACAAGGGCCTGAGGATCATCGGCGGGGGCGTGCGGCTCCAGCTGGACTGGCCGGATCTCGCCTCCTTCCCCGACTACGGACTGGTCCGCAAGCGCGACGACTTCGACGAGCAGCTGGCCCGGCAGGCGCAGAAGGCGGGCGCGCGGCTGTACGAGCGCTGCAATGTGAGCGCGCCGATCGTGGACGACCGCACGGGCCGCATCACCGGCGTGCACGCGAAGCTCGGCGACTCCGGGGACAAGCGTGAGGTCACCTTCCACGCGCCGCTGGTCGTGGCCGCCGACGGCAACTCCACCCGCCTGTCCCTCGCGATGGGCCTGCACCGCCGCGAGGACCGTCCGATGGGCGTCGCGGTGCGGACCTACTTCACCTCCCCGCGCCACGACGACGACTACCTGGAGTCCTGGCTGGAGCTGTGGGACCGCCGCGGTCCCGGCGAGGACCGGCTGCTGCCGGGCTACGGCTGGATCTTCGGCATGGGCGACGGCACCTCCAACGTCGGCCTCGGCGTGCTCAACACCTCCGACTCCTTCAAGGAACTGGACTGGCGCGAGGTCCTCAAGGCCTGGTGCGCGTCCATGCCCGAGGACTGGGGCTACACACCGGAGAACATGACCGGACCGATCCGCGGCGCCGCCCTGCCGATGGCCTTCAACCGCCAGCCGCACTACACCCGGGGCCTGTTGCTGGTCGGCGACGCCGGCGGCCTGGTGAACCCCTTCAACGGCGAGGGCATCGCCTACGCCATGGAATCCGGCCAGATCGCCGCCGACGTCATCGTCCAGGCGCACGCGCGCTCGACTCCCGCGGGGCGGGAGATGGCGCTCCAGCGCTATCCGCGTGTCCTCAAGGACACCTACGGCGGCTACTACACCCTGGGCCGCGCCTTCGTGAAGCTCATCGGCAACCCGAAGGTCATGAAGATCGCGGCGCAGCGCGGGCTGACGCACCCCCTGCTGATGAAGTTCACCCTGAAGCTCCTGGCCAACCTCACCGACCCGACGGGCGGCGACGCGATGGACCGCATCATCAACGGGCTGTCGAAGGTGGCCCCGAAGGCGTGATCCGCGGGTTCCCTGCGGGTATTGAGGACCATCGGGGTCCACGGGTGTTCGATGTTGGTGGGGTATGCGGGAATGTGATCCCGCTGTGATGTGCCTGTGGACAACGGACCGGCTCCGGCTCAGGTCGAAGGGGGTGTGCCCGCCCGGGCACACCCCGATCGACGAGAGAGCACCCGATGACACTCAAGTCAGCGCGGCCGACGCGGCTGTTCAGATCCGTGGGCCTGCTGGCCGCCACGGGTCTGGCCGCCGTCGGCCTCGTGGGAACCGCCCAGGCCGCGCCCGCACCGCTGCCCGTGACGATCACCGGCGAGGACCGGGTCGACCTGTCGCTGAACTCCGGCAACGGGGACGACACGGAGCCGCAGGTCGACCTGCGGCTGAACGTCCCGGGTGAGGAGTTCGACGGCGACGGCGTCATCCCGCCCGTGTTCACCGGCGACTACACGATCCGTATCGACGCCTCCGAACTCGCCGGCGTCGCCTCGGTGAAACTGCCCTGTGACGCCGACGGCCTCGTCGCGGTCTGCAGCGGCTACGAGCTGTACGCCGGCGAGACGTACAACCGCCTCGGTGGCATCCGGCTCGACATCAACGACGACAGCCAGGCCGGCGACTTCGGCACCGTCAAGGTCACCGGCGAGGGCGAAGGGCTGGAGTTCACGCCGCTCGACATCGACGTACTGGTGGGCGGCTCCGAGTTCGTGAACCGCCGGCTGTCGCTGCCCGCCGGCCTCAAGGCGGGCGACACCTACGCGGCGCCCGTGGGCCTGCACAACAAGGGCGCCATGGACTCCGAAGGCGCGGTACTGCGCTTCCACGGCTCCCGCGGGCTGTCCTTCCCCGACTCGTACGGCAACTGTACCTACACCGAGGTGACCACCGGACCGCTGCTGCACCAGGGCACGGACGCGATCTGCACCTTCCCCGACACCATCAAGGCCGGCACCGCGTACGCGCTGACCGAGCCGCTGAACGTGAAGACCGCCGACTTCGCCCTGTACGACGTCTTCACCTACTCCTTCAGCGCGGTCAGCCCGGCCGAGGCGAAGAGCCTGCGCGAGGCCAAGGACTATCGGCCGGGCAGCGGCCCGGACCTGAAGCTGAAGGAGGTCCCCGGCGCCGACCCGGCGGACTACTCCCGCTACGCCGAGCTGGACCTGCCCGCGACGAACACCTACGACCTGGAGCTGACCGGCGCGTCGCTCAAGGGCACCGCGGGTGACACCGTCACGGCGGACCTCGGCTTCCGCAACAACGGCCCCGCCTGGATCAGCGCCCTGCGCTCGGGCGGTGAGCCGATCGGCTTCACGGTGGAGGTCCCCGAGGGGGCGACGGTCACCAAGGCCCCGGAGGCCTGCCGCGAGACCGACATCGCCGAGGGCACCAGGGGTTACCTCTGCTGGGTGGACACCCCGCTGCTGGAGGACGCGGAGCTGAGCTTCCCGTTCGGGCTGCGCATCGACCGGGTCGTGGAGAACGCCAAGGCGAAGGTGGCGCTGCCCGACTGGGACAACCCGTCCGAATCCGACAAGTCCAACGACACCGCCTGGATCGTCCTCAACGCCCCCGGCGACGAGGGGTCCACGGACGGTGGCACCGGCTCGTCCGACGGCGGCACGTCGAACGGCGGCACGTCCGGCGGCGGTTCCTCGTCCTCCGGCACGGACGGCGGTTCCGGCTCCGGTGGCACCACGGGAGGTGACACCTCCGGCGGCGACTCGGGAGCCGGCACCGACGGCGGTCTGGCGCTCACGGGTGCCGGTGGCGTGACGCTGATCGCCGGGGGCGCGATCCTCGCGCTCGGCCTGGGAGCGGGCCTGGTGCTGTTCCTGCGCCGCCGCGCCGGGCAGCACGGCGGCACCACCGCCTGACAGCCCCTCCTCATTCCCACGCCGACGGGTGCCGTTCGCGAAGAGCGGCACCCGTCACGTATGTCGGTGTATGTGATCGATACGGCTCAGAGCACGCGCACCGCACCCGACGCCGGGTAGCCGGAGAGGTCCTGGATGACGACGCCCTTGGAGGGGTTGGCCGCGTCCAGGTACTGGCCGTTTCCGATGTACACGCCCGTGTGGTACGCGGAGCCCTTGCCGCCCCAGTACAGGATGTCGCCCACCTGGAGGTTGGACAGGGAGACCTCCGTGCCGACCATCGACTGGTCCTGCGACACGCGCGGAAGGTCCACGCCGACCTGCCGGAACGCGGCCTGGACGAGGCTGGAGCAGTCCCACGCGTTGGGACCGGTGGCGCCCATGACGTAGGCGTCGCCCAACTGTGCCTTGAGGAAGGAGATGACCGTCCCCACGCTGCCGCCGACCGGTGTCGTCACGCTTGTGCCGGTGCCCACGGACGCGGACAGGGTCTCCCGCTCGGCGTCGCGCGCGGCACGCTCCGCGGCGGCCTTGCGCGCCTCCTCGGCGGCCTTCTTCCGGGCCTCCGCCTTCTTCTTGGCCTCGGCCAGGTCGGCCTTGGCCTCCTTGGCGGCCTGGGCGGCGGCCGCGTCGCGCTCTGCCTGCAGCTCGTAGTTCGCGGCGGCCAACTGCGTGGCGTCCGCCGACCGGGCGACCTGAGCGGACAGGTCGGCCGTGAGGGTGGGCAGTTCGATCGTCTGCGTCACCGGCTCGGCAGCGTTCGCCGAGGCCGACGCGCCGGCCACTGCCACGGTGCTGAGGATGCCACCGGCAACTCCGGCCCGCATCGCCATCTTCGACGTGCTGGGCTGGCGGGGTTTCCGGTGGCTACGTATGTGAGCGGTGTGGGACATGGGAACAACCGGTATCAGGGGCTCCTCCATACCTTCAAGAAACGTGTGGTCCGCCACAGTTGTTCAATCGATGCACCGAATCCTCGGCGCGTCGCCCTTTATTGCCGCCGTAACGGACATTGCGGACGCCAGTCATCAAGCCTGTGATCATGGGCTTTCTTCGTTACGTCCGAATTGCCCCCCGCTTACCACTGGTTGGGACCGTTGGCCAACCCCGCTTCTTGGAGGCCTCTCGTGAATGTGGCGGAGGTCACGGAACGGTTACCGGAGCCGGAGCGTCCGGCCGTCGCGTCCGGTCGCGTCCGGTCGCGTCCGGCGCGCGGAGTCGGCGCCGTCGAGCTCGTGAACGCGTGCACGCGTCCACACCTCGCCGCCACCTCCCCCTGATGTGTGAACGAGATCCCCTATCAGGCCGTGTCGTCCAACTCCAATTTGCATGCAAGGGAACTCTCTTGATATTGAGACGCCCCTTGCGAGCTGCACTGACGAGCGAAAATGTCACCTCTGGTGATCACTTGAGCGCTTCACGTGCGAAGATCGCCGATCATCCGACTTCATGATCGTTCATCAGGTGGTGGAGATCACAAAGCTTGTGCAATACCCCGTGTCGCAGATCACAGAGCGGCGGGCATAAGATGCGAGGCAGTTGGGCTTGTGACCTGCTTCACATGTTCTCGATCTTCGCCGGGGCCAGCGGGGCTCGTGGGGCTGATGAGCAGGAAGTGAGCTCAGTGCAACCCGCCAGCAGTCAGTGCCGACTGAGAGGAGCGAGGAGCGGTGAACGCGTATGCGCCCATCCTCGTACTGGGAGCCCTCGGGGCAGGCTTTGCGATCTTCTCCGTGGTCATGGCCACGCTGATCGGTCCGAAGCGGTACAACCGCGCCAAGCTCGAGGCCTACGAGTGCGGTATCGAGCCGACCCCCACGCCGGCCGGCGGCGGGCGCTTCCCCATCAAGTACTACCTGACGGCGATGCTCTTCATCGTCTTCGACATCGAGATCGTCTTCCTCTACCCGTGGGCCGTCACCTTCGACGCCCTGGGTGTGTTCGGGCTCGTGGAGATGCTGCTCTTCGTGCTCACCGTCTTCGTCGCCTACGCCTACGTGTGGCGGCGCGGCGGCCTGGAATGGGACTGAGGGGCCTTTAGTCATGGGACTCGAAGAAAAGCTGCCGAGCGGATTCCTGCTGACCACCGTCGAGCAGGCCGCGGGCTGGGTGCGCAAGGCGTCCGTCTTCCCCGCCACGTTCGGCCTCGCCTGCTGTGCCATCGAGATGATGACCACCGGCGCCGGCCGCTACGACATGGCCCGGTTCGGCATGGAGGTCTTCCGCGGGTCACCCCGCCAGGCGGACCTGATGATCGTGGCCGGCCGGGTGAGCCAGAAGATGGCGCCGGTGCTGCGGCAGGTCTACGACCAGATGCCGAACCCCAAGTGGGTGATCTCCATGGGGGTGTGCGCGTCCTCCGGTGGCATGTTCAACAACTACGCCATCGTCCAGGGCGTCGACCACGTCGTTCCGGTCGACATCTATCTCCCCGGCTGTCCGCCCCGGCCGGAGATGCTGCTGGACGCCATCCTCAAGCTTCACCACAAGATCCAGACCTCCAAGCTCGGCGTGAACGCCGAGGAGGCGGCCCGGGAGGCGGAGGAAGCGGCGCTCAAGGCCCTGCCGACGATCGAGATGAAGGGGCTGCTGCGATGAGCGACGCAGGCGGCAACGGGGTCAACCCCGAAAAGGACCTCAGCGCCTCGAACCTCCCGGGGCAGCGCGGCGAGGGCGGTGAGGAGATCCGCGTCCAGCGCGGCATGTTCGGCGCCAACAACGGTGGCGACACCTCCGGCTACGGCGGCCTGGTCCGCTCCGTCCGGCTCCCGGGACCGGCCACCCGCCCCTACGGCGGCTGGTTCGACGAGGTCGCCGACGAGCTGGAGGGCGCCCTGGAGGAACAGGGTCTGCTCCCCGAGAACGCCATCGAGAAGACGGTCGTCGACCGCGGTGAGATCACCTTCCACATCGAACGCGAGCACCTGGTCCGCGTCGCCCGCACCCTGCGCGACGACCCGGCCCTGCGCTTCGAGCTGTGCACCGGCGTCAGCGGCGTCCACTACCTGAACGACAAGGGCCGCGAGCTGCACGCCGTCTACCACCTGCGCTCGATCACCCACAACCGGCTGATCCGCCTGGAAGTCAGCGCCCCGGACAGCGACCCGCACATCCCGTCGCTGGTCGCCGTCTATCCGACCAACGACTGGCACGAGCGCGAGACCTACGACTTCTTCGGCATCGTCTTCGACGGTCACCCGGCCCTGACGCGGATCATGATGCCGGACGACTGGCAGGGCTACCCGCAGCGCAAGGACTACCCCCTCGGCGGCATCCCCGTCGAGTACAAGGGCGCCCAGATCCCGGCTCCGGACCAGCGGAGGTCGTACTCATGAGCACACAGCACGCAACTCCGCGCGAGACCACCGAGGGCACCGTCTACACGGTCACCGGTGGCGACTGGGACGAGGTCGTCCAGTCCGCGGCCCGCGCCGACGACGAGCGCATCGTGGTCAACATGGGCCCCCAGCACCCCTCCACCCACGGCGTGCTCCGGCTGATCCTGGAGATCGAGGGCGAGACGGTCACCGAGGCCCGCTGCGGCATCGGCTATCTGCACACCGGCATCGAGAAGAACCTGGAATTCCGCACGTGGACGCAGGGCACCACCTTCGTCACGCGCATGGATTACCTGACGTCCTTCTTCAACGAGACCGGCTACTGCCTCGCCGTCGAAAAGCTCCTCGGCATCGAGGACGAGATCCCCGACCGGGCCACGATCATCCGGGTGCTCCTGATGGAGCTGAACCGGCTGTCGTCGCACCTGGTGTGCATCGCCACCGGCGGTATGGAACTCGGCGCCACCACGGTCATGATCTACGGATTCCGTGATCGTGAATTGATTCTCGACATCTACGAGCTCATCACGGGCCTGCGGATGAACCACGCGTACATCCGCCCCGGCGGACTCGCCCAGGATCTGCCACCCGGCGCGGTGGACCAGATCCGCGAGTTCGTCAAGAAGATGAAGAAGAACCTCCCCGAGTACGACAAGCTCGCCACCGGGAACCCCATCTTCAAGGCCCGCATGCAGGACATCGGCTATCTCGACCTGGCCGGCTGCATGGCCCTCGGCGCCACCGGCCCGATCCTGCGCGCCGCCGGCCTGCCGCACGACCTGCGCAAGACTCAGCCGTACTGCGGCTACGAGACCTACGACTTCGACATCCCGACCGCCGACACCTGCGATGCCTACGGCCGTTTCCTGATCCGCCTGGAGGAGATGCGCCAGTCGCTCAGGATCGTCGAGCAGTGCCTGGACCGGCTGCAGCCCGGCCCGGTCATGGTCGCCGACAAGAAGATCGCCTGGCCCGCCCAGCTCGCCCTGGGACCGGACGGACTGGGCAACTCCCTGGACCACATCAAGAAGATCATGGGTACCTCCATGGAGGCCCTGATCCACCACTTCAAGCTGGTGACCGAGGGCTTCCGCGTCCCGCCGGGACAGGCGTACGCGGCGGTCGAGTCACCCAAGGGCGAACTCGGAGTGCACGCCGTCTCCGACGGCGGCACCCGCCCCTACCGGGTCCACTTCCGCGACCCGTCCTTCACCAACCTGCAAGCCATGGCGGCGATGTGCGAGGGCGGCCAGGTCGCCGACGTCATCGTCGCCGTCGCGTCCATCGACCCCGTGATGGGAGGCGTCGACCGGTGACCACCTCTTCTTCGGAGCGGGGCGTCAGCCTGGGCATGCCGGAGCTGCCCGCGCCCGACTACCCGGACGACGTTCGAGCCCGGCTGGAGCGGGACGCGCGCGAGATCATCGCCCGCTACCCGGACTCCCGGTCCGCCCTGCTGCCGCTGCTGCATCTCGTGCAGGCGGAGGAGGGCCATGTCTCGCGCACCGGGATGCGGTTCTGCGCGGACATGCTGGACCTGACCACGGCCGAGGTCACCGCGGTCGCCACCTTCTACACCATGTACCGGCGCAAGCCGAGCGGTGACTACCAGGTGGGCGTGTGCACCAACACCCTGTGCGCGGTGATGGGCGGTGACGCGATCTTCGAGGCGCTTCAGGAGCACCTCGGCGTCGGCAACGGCGAGACCACCGACGACGGCAGGATCACCCTGGAGCACATCGAGTGCAACGCGGCCTGCGATTTCGCGCCGGTCGTGATGGTCAACTGGGAGTTCTTCGACAACCAGACCGTTCAGACCGCCACGCGGCTGGTCGACGACCTGCGCGCGGGAGCACGGGTCGAGCCGACCCGCGGGGCGCCGCTGTGCACGTTCAAGGAGACCGCCCGGATTCTGGCGGGCTTCCCCGACGAGCGGACCGGGGCCGTCGAGGCCACGGGCAGCGCGGGACCGGCGTCGCTGGTGGGTCTCCGCCTGGCCAGGGGAGAGACCGCACCCGCGCGCGTGGTCCACCCGCGGGAGGGCGGCCCGCACGACGAGCCGCAGGACGCGGCCGTCCACGAGCCGTCACCGGCGGAGCACCTCAGCTCGCACGACGCGCCGCAGAAAACATCGGCATCCGACCCCGCCCACCCGGCAGGGCCTATCGCCGAGGAGGGGGAGTGATGACGTTGGCAGCCGAGCTGAAGGACCCCAGCCCCGAGAAGCTGCTCGCACCGGTGCTGTCGGCCTTCTGGGACGAGGACGGTTCCTGGACGCTGGACGTCTACCGACGGCACGAGGGATACGAGGGGCTCCGCAAGGCGCTCGCCATGTCGCCCGACGACGTGATCGCGTACGTCAAGGACTCCGGGCTGCGTGGCCGGGGCGGTGCCGGCTTCCCGACGGGAATGAAATGGCAGTTCATTCCCCAGGGTGATGGAAAACCGCACTATCTAGTTGTCAACGCCGACGAATCGGAGCCCGGAACCTGCAAGGACATCCCGCTCCTCTTCGCGAACCCGCACAGCCTCATCGAGGGCATGATCATCGCGTGCTATGCCATCAGGTCGTCGCATGCCTTCATCTATCTGCGTGGTGAAGTCGTCCCCGTGCTGCGGCGGTTGCACTCAGCCGTCGCTGAGGCCTATGCGGCGGGCTACCTCGGCAAGAACATCCTGGGCAGTGGGCTCGACCTCGACATTACGGTGCACGCCGGCGCGGGCGCGTACATCTGTGGTGAGGAAACTGCACTGCTCGACTCGCTCGAAGGCCGCCGGGGTCAACCGCGGCTCCGTCCCCCCTTCCCTGCTGTCGCGGGCCTCTACGCGTGCCCGACTGTTGTGAACAACGTCGAGTCGATCGCCTCGGTTCCCGCCATTCTGAACAACGGCAAGGAATGGTTCAGGTCGATGGGCAGCGAGAAGTCCCCCGGCTTCACGCTCTACTCGCTCAGCGGTCACGTCGCGAGCCCCGGCCAGTACGAGGCGCCGCTCGGCATCACCCTGCGCCAGCTCCTCGACATGAGCGGCGGGATGCGGCCCGGCCACCGGCTGAAGTTCTGGACGCCGGGCGGCTCCTCGACGCCGTTGCTCACCGACGAGCACCTCGACGTCCCTCTTGATTACGAAGGAGTGGGCGCCGCGGGTTCCATGCTCGGCACCAAAGCCCTGCAGTGCTTCGACGAGACGACCTGCGTCGTGCGCGCCGTCACCCGCTGGACGGAGTTCTACGCCCACGAGTCCTGCGGCAAGTGCACGCCGTGCCGCGAAGGGACGTACTGGCTGGTGCAGTTGTTGCGCGACATCGAGGCAGGCAAGGGCGTGATGAGCGACCTGGACAAGCTGAACGACATCGCCGACAACATCAACGGCAAGTCCTTCTGCGCCCTCGGCGACGGTGCCGCCTCGCCGATCTTCTCCTCGCTGAAGTACTTCCGTGAGGAGTACGAGGAGCACATCACGGGCCGTGGCTGCCCCTTCGACCCGGCCAAATCGACGGCCTGGGCCGACCGTACGGAGGTGAACGCATGACGGTGACCACGAGCGCTCCCTCCGGTGGAGGAGAGGCGGCAGTTCCGCCGGAAGACCTCGTCACGCTGACGATCGACGGCGTCGAGATCAGCGTGCCCAAGGGCACCCTGGTCATCCGGGCCGCCGAGCAACTCGGCATCGAGATCCCGCGGTTCTGCGACCATCCCCTCCTCGACCCGGCCGGTGCCTGCCGCCAGTGCATCGTCGAGGTCGAGGGACAGCGCAAGCCGATGGCGTCCTGCACCATCACCTGCACCGACGGGATGGTGGTGAAGACCCAGCTGACCTCGCCGGTCGCCGAGAAGGCACAGCACGGTGTGATGGAGCTGCTGCTCATCAACCACCCGCTGGACTGCCCGGTCTGCGACAAGGGCGGCGAGTGCCCGCTGCAGAACCAGGCGATGTCCCACGGCAACGCCGACTCCCGGTTCGAGGGCAGGAAGCGGACCTTCGAGAAGCCGGTCCCGATCTCCACGCAGGTGCTGCTGGACCGTGAACGGTGTGTGCTGTGCGCGCGCTGCACCCGGTTCTCCAACCAGATCGCGGGCGACCCGATGATCGAGCTGCTGGAGCGGGGCGCGCTTCAGCAGGTGGGCACCGGTGAGGGCGAACCCTTCGAGTCGTACTTCTCCGGGAACACGATCCAGATCTGCCCCGTCGGCGCGCTCACCTCGGCGGCGTACCGCTTCCGCTCCCGCCCGTTCGACCTGGTCTCCTCGCCGAGCGTGTGCGAGCACTGCTCCGGCGGCTGCGCCATGCGCACCGACCACCGGCGCGGCAAGGTCATGCGGCGGCTCGCGGCGAACGACCCCGAGGTCAACGAGGAGTGGATCTGCGACAAGGGGCGCTTCGCGTTCCGGTACGCGCAGCTGAAGGACCGCCTTCAGACACCGCTGCTGCGGAACGCCGAGGGAGAGCTGGAGCCCGCCTCCTGGCCCGAGGCGTTGCAGATCGCCGCCCAGGGGCTGCTCGCCTCGCGCGGCCGCACCGGCGTTCTGACCGGCGGTCGGCTCACCATCGAGGACGCCTACGCGTACAGCAAGTTCGCGCGCGTGGCGCTCGACACCAACGACATCGACTTCCGCGCGCGCGTGCACAGCGGCGAGGAGGCCGACTTCCTCGCCGCGCGGGTCGCCGGCCGCGGCCGCGACCTCGACGGTACGGGCGTCACGTACACGTCCCTGGAGAAGGCGCCCGCCGTCCTGCTGGTCGGGTTCGAGTCGGAGGAGGAGGCGCCCGGCGTCTTCCTCCGGCTGCGCAAGGCCTGGCGCAGGCATGAGCAGAGGGTGTTCTCGCTGGCCACGCACAGCACACGCGGCCTGGAGAAGGCCGGCGGCACGCTGCTGCCCGCCGCTCCCGGCACCGAGACCGAATGGCTGGACGCGCTCGCGAGCGGCGTCGGCCTGGAGGACGACGGTGCGCTGGCCGCCGAGGCGCTGCGCGGCGAGGGCGCGGTGATCGTCGTGGGCGAGCGGTTGGCCGGCGTGTCCGGTGGCCTCACCGCCGCCGTACGGGCCGCGTCCGCGACCGGCGCGCGGCTGGTGTGGGTCCCGCGGCGGGCCGGGGAGCGCGGCGCGATCGAGGCGGGTGCGCTGCCGTCGCTGCTGCCGGGCGGGCGTCCGGCGACCGACCCGCGCGCGCGGAACGAGGTCGCGGCTGTTTGGGGCGTCGCCGAGCTGCCGGTCCGCTACGGCCGTGACACCGGCCAGATCGTCGAGGCCGCCGCGACCGGTGAGCTGCAGGCGCTGCTGGTGGCCGGTGTGGAGGTCGCCGACCTGCCCGACCCGGCACGCGCGCGTGAGGCGCTCGGCGAGGTGGGTTTCCTGGTGTCGCTCGAACAGCGGCCCAGCGAGGTCACGGAACTCGCGGACGTGGTCCTGCCGGTCGCCGCGGTCGCCGAGAAGGCGGGCGCCTTCCTCAACTGGGAGGGCCGGGTCCGCTTCTTCGAGGCCGCGCTCAAGCCCGACCAGATCGCCCGCACACTGTCGCCCACCGACGCGCGCGTACTGCAGATGCTGGCCGACGCCATGGACGTACACCTGGGCCTGCCGGATCTGCGGACCACGCGCGCGGAGCTGGACCGGCTCGGCGCCTGGGACGGGCCGCGGGCCACCGAGCCGCTGGAGAGCGCGGGCGCGCTGCCGCGGCCGGCCGCCGGGGAGGCCGTGCTCGCCGGGCACCGGCTGCTGCTCGACCAGGGGCTGCTCCAGGAGGGCGACGAGGCGCTCGCCGGGACACGGCACGCCGCACGCGCGCGTGTGTCGCCCGCCACGGCCGCCGAGGCGGGAGTCAAGGAGGGCGACCTGCTCGCCGTGACCGGACCCGCCGGAAGCGTCCAACTGCCGCTTCGGATCACCGAGATGCCCGACCGTGTGGTCTGGCTGCCGCTGAACTCCGTCGGCGGGGGCGTCGCCTCCGGCACCGGGGCGCTGCCCGGCTCCCTCGTCCGCATCGGCCCGGCGACGCTCGCCGGTGAGGCCCCCGAGGAGGTGGAGGCATGAGCCCGTACCTCGCCGCTGAAGACCTCTCCATGTTCGGCCGCGACCCGTGGTGGCTGATCGCCATCAAGGCGGTCTTCTGCTTCGCCTTCCTGATGGTGACCGTGCTGTTCTCCATCGTCTGGGAGCGCAAGGTCGTCGCCTGGATGCAGCTGCGCATCGGCCCCAACCGGCACGGCCCCTGGGGCATGCTCCAGTCGCTCGCCGACGGCATCAAGCTGATGCTCAAGGAAGACGTCGTCGTCAAGCGCGCGGACAAGGTGGTCTACGTCCTCGCGCCGATCGTCGCGGCCATCCCGGCCTTCATGGCGATCGCGGTGATCCCCTTCGGGCCGGCCGGCAACGAGATCTCGATCTTCGGCCAGCGCACCACGATGCAGCTGACCGATCTGCCCATCGCGATGCTGTACATCCTCGCGGTCGCCTCGGTCGGCATCTACGGCATCGTGCTGGCGGGTTGGAGTTCCGGATCCACCTATCCGCTGCTGGGCGGTCTGCGCGCCTGCGCGCAGATGATCTCGTACGAGATCGCCATGGGCGCCGCGTTCGCCTCGGTGTTCCTCTACTCGGGCTCGATGTCGACGTCGGCGATCGTCGATGCGCAGGCGGACCGCTGGTTCGTGATCCTGCTGCCGGTCTCGTTCCTGGTCTACATCGTGACGATGGTCGGCGAGGTCAACCGTGCCCCGTTGGACATGCCGGAGTCCGAGGGCGACCTGGTCGGCGGCTTCAACACCGAGTACTCGTCGATCAAGTTCGCGATGTTCATGCTCGCCGAGTACATCAACATGGTGACCGTCTCGGCCGTGTCCGTGACGCTCTTCCTGGGCGGCTGGCGGGCGCCCTGGCCGGTCAGCACCTTCTGGGAGGGCGCGAACCACGGCTGGTGGCCGATGCTCTGGTTCGTCGTCAAGGTGCAGCTGCTGCTGTTCTTCTTCATCTGGCTGCGCGGCACGCTCCCGCGGGTCCGCTACGACCAGCTGATGAAGCTCGGCTGGAAGGTCCTCATCCCGGTCGCCGTGGTCTGGCTGATGCTCGTCGCGACCGTGCGGGTCTTGCGGAACGAGGGCTACGCCTTCGCCGACATCGCCCTCTACGTCGGCGGCGGTGTCCTGGCCTTGCTGCTGCTCTCGTTCGTCGTGGACTTCTTCCGCGAGCGCGTCAAAGCCGCGCCCGAACCCCCCGCCCAGCAGCCCGCCTTCGACCCCATGGCCGGTGGGTTCCCCGTGCCGCCGCTGCCCGGACAGCAGCTGCCACCGGTGCCGCGGCGCCGCTCGCGCCGCGAGCGGGAGCTGATTGTCAGTGGTGGGCCCGATACTCAGAGTGATGGATCTCTGGGTGGATCTACGGATGGAAAGGAGGCGTCCGATGGCTGAGGAGCCCAAGGAGACCAAGCCCGGTTTCCAGAACCCCGTGGCCGGCTTCGGCGTGACCTTCAAGGCCATGTTCAAGAAGCGGCTGACCGAGCAGTACCCGGAGCAGCAGAAGACCACAGCCCCCCGGTTCCACGGACGGCACCAGCTCAACCGCCATCCGGACGGCCTGGAGAAGTGCGTCGGCTGCGAGCTGTGCGCCTGGGCCTGCCCCGCCGACGCCATCTACGTGGAGGGCGCGGACAACACCGACGAGGAGCGCTACTCGCCGGGCGAGCGGTACGGGCGCGTCTACCAGATCAACTACGCCCGCTGCATCCTGTGCGGCCTGTGCATCGAGGCGTGCCCCACGCGCGCGTTGACCATGACGAACGACTTCGAGCTCGCCGACTCCAGCCGCGCCAACCTCATCTACACCAAGGAGCAGCTGCTGGCCGGCCTCGAAGAAGGCATGGTCGACACGCCGCACGCCATCTACCCGGGGATGGACGAACAGGACTACTACCGGGGCCTGGTGACGGAGGCGGCGCCCGGCACGGTGCGTCAGGTCGCCCTCTCCGAGGGGGAGACGCCCCAGGAGGCGGCCTCGACCTTCGGTGAGGGCGAGCCCGCCTCGGAGAAGGTGATCGGCCGATGACCACACAGCTCGCCGCCTACACCACCTCCACCGGAGAGGCCGTCCAGTTCTGGATCCTCGGTACGGTCGCGGTGATCGGCGCCCTGTGCACCGTCTTCATGAAGAAGGCCGTGCACAGCGCGCTCTGCCTGGCCGGCACCATGATCGTCCTGGCGGTGTTCTACCTCGCCAACGGCGCCTACTTCCTGGGCGTCGTACAGATCATCGTCTACACCGGCGCGATCATGATGCTGTTCCTGTTCGTGGTGATGCTGGTCGGTGTCACCGCGGCGGACTCCCTGAAAGAGACCATCAAGGGCCAGCGCTGGCTGGCCCTGCTCTGTGGCCTCGGCTTCGGCATCCTGCTCGTCGGGGGCATCGGCAACGCGTCCCTGACGGAGTTCAACGGCCTCGGCCAGGCCAACGCGAGCGGCAATGTGGAGGGCCTCGCGGCCCTCATCTTCACCAAGTACGTCTTCGCGTTCGAACTCACCGGCGTCCTGCTGATCACGGCCGCCGTCGGTGCCATGGTGCTCACCCACCGCGAGCGCACCGAGCGCGCCAAGACCCAGCGCGAGCTGTCCGAGCAGCGCGTGCGTGAGGGGAAGTACGTACCGCCGCTGCCGGCACCCGGTGTGTACGCGCGACACAACGCCGTGGACATCGCGGGCCTGCTGCCCGACGGCACCCCGTCCGACCTGACGGTCAGCAAGACGCTGCGCGAGCGTGGCCAGATCCGGGACGTGTCCACCGAAGCGCTCAACGACCTGCGGGCCCTCGAACAGCGCGCGGAGGAGCGGCTGGAGCGGAACGCGATCGAGCCGCCGACGTTCAAGCGGGCCGAGGAGGCGTCGAAGTGAACCCCGTCAACTACCTCTATCTCGCCGCCCTGCTGTTCACGATCGGCGCGACCGGCGTGCTGATCCGGCGGAACGCGATCGTGCTGTTCATGTGCATCGAGCTGATGCTCAACGCCTGCAACCTCGCGTTCGTCGCCTTCGCCCGGATGCACGGCAACCTCGACGGCCAGATCATCGCGTTCTTCACGATGGTCGTCGCCGCGGCGGAGGTCGTGGTCGGGCTCGCGATCATCGTGTCGCTGTTCCGTTCCCGCCACTCGGCCTCGGTCGACGACGCCAGCCTGATGAAGCTCTAAGGGGTCGCTGAAGTGGAGAACCTGATTGCGCTGCTGATCGCGGCGCCCCTGCTCGGAGCGGCCGTCCTGCTGTGCGGCGGCCGGCGGCTCGACGCCGTCGGCCACTGGATCGGCACGGTCCTCGCGCTCGTCTCCTTCGCCCTCGGCGCGGTCCTCTTCGCCGACCTGCTGGGCAAGGACGCGGAGCACCGGACGCTGACGCAGCACCTGTTCAGCTGGATCCCCGTCGAGGGCTTCCAGGCCGACGTCGCCTTCCAGCTGGACCAGCTGTCGATGACGTTCGTGCTGCTGATCACCGGCGTCGGCTCGCTGATCCACCTGTACTCGGTCGGGTACATGGAGCACGACGAGCGGCGCCGCCGCTTCTTCGGCTACCTGAACCTGTTCCTCGCGGCGATGCTGCTGCTCGTCCTCGCCGACAACTACCTGCTCCTGTACGTCGGCTGGGAGGGCGTCGGTCTCGCCTCCTACCTGCTGATCGGCTTCTGGCAGCACAAGCCCAGTGCCGCCACCGCCGCGAAGAAGGCATTCCTGGTCAACCGCGTCGGCGACATGGGCCTGTCGATCGCGATCATGCTGATGTTCACGACGTTCGGCACCTTTGCCTTCGGGCCGGTGCTCGGCAGCCACGAAGAGCCGGGCCTCGTGCGCGACACCTCCGAGGGCATGCTCACCGCGATCGGCCTGATGCTGCTGCTCGCCGCCTGCGGCAAGTCCGCCCAGGTGCCGCTGCAGTCCTGGCTCGGGGACGCGATGGAGGGCCCGACCCCCGTCTCGGCCCTGATCCACGCCGCGACGATGGTGACGGCGGGCGTGTACCTGATCGTCCGCTCCGGGGCCATCTTCAACGCCGCGCCCGACGCGCAACTGGTCGTCACCATCGTCGGAGCGGTCACGCTCCTGTTCGGTGCGATCATCGGTTGCGCCAAGGACGACATCAAGAAGGCGCTGGCCGGCTCGACCATGTCGCAGATCGGCTATATGACCCTCGCCGCCGGCCTCGGCCCCATCGGCTACGTCTTCGCGATCATGCATCTGGTGACGCACGGCTTCTTCAAGGCCGGGCTGTTCCTCGGCGCCGGTTCGGTGATGCACGGGATGAACGACGAGGTCGACATGCGCCGCTACGGCGGCCTGCGCAAGTACATGCCGATCACCTTCGTCACCTTCGGCCTCGGCTACCTCGCGATCATCGGCTTCCCGGGCCTGTCCGGCTTCTTCTCCAAGGACAAGATCATCGAGGCGGCGTTCGCCAAGGGCGGCACCGAGGGCTGGATCCTCGGCGGCGCGGCCCTGCTGGGCGCGGCCATCACGGCGTACTACATGACGCGCGTGATGCTGCTGACGTTCTTCGGAGAAGAACGCTGGCGGCACGCCCCGACCCCGTCCCCGGCCGAGCCGAGCGTGGAGCCCGCGGCGGAGACTCGGGGTGAGCACGCGGAGCCGCACCCGCACGAGTCGCCCAAGGTCATGACGATCCCGATGATCCTGCTGGCCGTCGGGTCGGTCTTCGGCGGCGCGTACTTCAGCATCGGCGACCGGTTCGTGCACTGGCTGGAGCCGGTCACCGGCCATGACCACGGGAACCCGCCGATCAGCGCACTGACGGTCACGCTGTCCACGGTGGCCGTGATGGTGATCGGCGTCGCGGTCGCCTACGCGCAGTACGGCCGCCGCCCGGTCCCGGTCGTCGCCCCGCGCGGGTCGCTGCTCACCCGGGCCGCCCGCCGCGACCTCCTCCAGGACGACTTCAACCACGTCGTCCTGGTCCGAGGCGGCGAGCACCTCACGCGGTCCCTGGTGTACGTCGACCACACCCTGGTCGACGGAGTCGTCAACGGCACGGCGGCCTCCGTCGGCGGCCTGTCCGGGCGGATGCGCAGGCTGCAGAGCGGCTTCGCGCGGTCGTACGCGGTCTCGATGTTCGGCGGCGCGGCGATCCTCGTCGCCGCGACCCTGCTGATGAGGGCGGTCTGATACCGATGTCCTTTCCTCTGCTGACAGTGACAGCGGCGCTCCCGGCGCTCGGGGCGATCGCCACGGCCGCCGTCCCGGCCGCGCAGCGCACCGTCGCCAAGTGGCTGGCGCTGCTCGTCTCGCTCGCCACGCTCGCCCTCGCCATCACGGTGCTGATCCGCTTCGACCCGGACGGCGCCCGCTACCAGCTCACCGAATCGCACGCCTGGATCGCCGACTTCGGCGTCCGCTACGAGCTGGGCGTGGACGGCATCGCGGTGGCGCTCATCGCACTCACCGCCCTGCTGATTCCGTTCATCATCCTCGCGGGCTGGCACGACGCCGACCCGTTGGAGACGGGCAGCAAGCGGTGGCGCCCCACGCAGGGCTTCTTCGCCCTGATCCTGGCCGTCGAGGCGATGGTGATCCTCTCCTTCGAGGCCACCGACGTCTTCCTCTTCTACATCTTCTTCGAGGCCATGCTCATCCCGATGTACTTCCTCATCGGAGGCTTCGGGGACCGTGCCCACGAGCACGGCGAGCAGGTGGCGTCGACGCAACGGTCGTACGCGGCCGTGAAGTTCCTGCTCTACAACCTGGTCGGCGGTCTGATCATGCTGGCCGCGGTGATCGGCCTCTATGTGGTCGCCGGGAACTTCTCCCTCACCGAGATCGCCGAGGCCCGGGCCAACGGCTCGCTGGACATGGCGACCAGCACCGAACGCTGGCTGTTCCTCGGCTTCTTCTTCGCCTTCGCGGTGAAGGCGCCGCTGTGGCCGCTGCACACCTGGCTGCCCAACGCCATGCAGGAGTCCACCGCCCCGGTCGCCGTCCTCATCACGGCGGTCGTGGACAAGGTGGGCACCTTCGCGATGCTCCGCTTCTGCCTCCAGCTGTTCCCGGAGGCGAGCAAGTGGGCGACGCCGGTGATCCTCGTACTGGCGCTCGTCAGCATCATCTACGGGGCGCTGCTCGCGGTCGGCCAGCGCGACATGAAGCGCCTGATCGCGTATGCGTCGATCTCGCACTTCGGCTTCATCATCATGGGCATCTTCGCGATGACCAGCCAGGGCCAGTCCGGCGCGACGCTGTACATGGTCAACCACGGGATCTCGACGGCCGCGCTGATGCTGGTGGCCGGTTTCCTGATCTCTCGGCGCGGCTCGCGGCTCATCGCGGACTACGGCGGTGTCCAGAAGGTCGCCCCGGTGCTCGCCGGCACCTTCCTGGTCGGTGGCCTGGCCACCCTGTCGCTGCCCGGGCTCGCACCCTTCGTCAGTGAATTCCTGGTCCTGGTCGGCACGTTCGCGCGCTACCCGGTGATCGGCATCATCGCCACCTTCGGCATCGTGCTCGCCGCGCTCTACACCCTCGTCCTCTACCAGCGGACGATGACGGGCCCGGTGAAGCCGGAGGTCTCCGCGATGCCCGATCTCAGAGTGCGTGAACTGGTGGTCGTCGCCCCGCTGGTCGCGTTGTTGATCTTCCTGGGCGTCTACCCGAAGCCCGTCACGGACATCGTCAACCCGGCGGTGAAGCAGACCATGTCCGACGTTCAGAAGCAGGACCCCCGGCCCGAGGTGGAGGCGGCCAAGTGAGCGCAACAGCCGTCCACAGCCTGTGGACAACGGCGGCCGAGCCCATCGGCAAGATCGACGCCCCGAAGATCGAGTACGCCCAGCTGTCGCCCATGCTGATCGTGATCGGCGCGGCGATCCTCGGGGTGCTGATCGAGGCGTTCGTACCGCGCAAGTCCCGTTACTACGCTCAGATGTTCGTGTCCGCCGTGGGACTGGCCGCCGGTTTCGCCGCGGTCGTCGCCCTCGCGGCGGACGGATACGGCACCACGAAGGCCCAGATCGCGGCGATGGGCGCCATCGCGGTCGACGGACCGGCGCTGTTCCTGCAGGGCACGATCCTGCTGTCCGGGCTGGTCGCCCTGTTCATCTTCGCCGAGCGGCGGCTCGACCCGGCCGCGCACGGCAACCGGGTCGACTCCTTCGCCGCGCAGGCGGCGTCCGTGCCCGGCAGCGACAGCGAGAAGGCCGCGGTCAAGGCCGGTTTCGCCACGACCGAGGTCTTCCCGCTGCTGCTCTTCGCGGTTTCCGGCATGCTGCTCTTCCCCGCGGCCAACGATCTGCTGACGCTGTTCGTGGCCCTGGAGGTCTTCTCGCTGCCGCTGTACCTGATGTGCGCGCTGGCCCGCCGCAAGCGACTGATGTCGCAGGAGGCCGCGGTGAAGTACTTCCTGCTCGGTGCGTTCGCGTCGGCGTTCACACTGTTCGGGATCGCGCTGCTGTACGGCTACTCCGGCTCGATGGCGTACGGCACGATCGCGCAGGTCGTCGACGGCACCATCACCGACATCACCCCGGCCCTGGCGAACACCATGGGCAACGACGTGCTCCTGCTGCTCGGCACTGCGCTGATCGTGATGGGCCTGCTGTTCAAGGTGGGCGCTGTCCCGTTCCACATGTGGACGCCGGACGTGTACCAGGGCGCGCCGACGCCGGTGACCGGCTTCATGGCGGCGGCGACGAAGGTGGCGGCGTTCGGCGCGCTGCTGCGGATCCTGTACGTCGTGCTACCGGGCCTGCGCTGGGACTGGCGGCCGGTGATGTGGGGCGTCGCGATCGTCACCATGCTGGGCGGCGCGATCGTCGCGATCACGCAGACCGACATCAAGCGGCTGCTGGCGTACTCGTCGATCGCCCACGCGGGATTCATCCTCGCGGGTCTCATCGCGATGACGCCGGACGGTGTGTCCTCGGTGCTCTTCTACCTGCTGGCGTACTCGTTCGTGACGATCGGGGCGTTCGCGGTGGTGACGCTGGTACGGGACGCGGGCGGCGAGGCGACGCACCTGTCCAAGTGGGCCGGCCTGGGTCGTAGGTCGCCGCTGGTGGCGGCCGTGTTCGCGGTCTTCCTGCTGGCCTTCGCCGGCATCCCGCTGACCTCCGGGTTCGCCGGGAAGTTCGCCGTGTTCAAGGCGGCGGCGGAGGGCGGGGCGGTGCCGCTGGTGGTGATCGGCGTGATCTCGTCGGCGATCGCCGCGTTCTTCTACGTCCGGGTGATCGTGCTGATGTTCTTCAGCGAGCCGAAGCCGGAGGGGCCGACGGTGGCGGTGCCGTCACCGCTGACGGTGACGGCGATCGGGGTGGGCGTGGCGGTCACGCTGGTCTTGGGTGTGGCGCCGCAGTACTTCCTGGACCTGGCTGGGGACGCGGGGGTGTTCGTGCGCTGACGCGTTCCCTTGACGGCCCTCCCCGAGTGATCGGGGAGGGCCGTTCTACTACCCGGGCCCGACCGGTGTGGTCGCACGTTTGACCGGTGGCGGAGGGCCCCGGGGAAAGCCTGTGGATAACTCCGAAGCTGTCAGTGCGGGCGCCTATCGTGGACGCAGTGGTCGAGGGACGACGTACGGGGGACACGACGATGGGTGGGACAGGCGGTATCACCGAGATGCCATTGACGGAGAGCGAGGCGCTGGCCACGCTGCACCGGATCTTCGGGTACGAGGCCTTCCGGGGCGAGCAGGAAGCAGTCATCGAGCATGTGGTGGCCGGTGGCGACGCCGTCGTCCTCATGCCGACCGGTGGCGGGAAGTCGCTCTGCTATCAGATTCCGGCCCTGGTCAGACCCGGTACGGGCATCGTCGTCTCGCCGCTCATCGCGCTGATGCAGGACCAGGTGGACGCGCTGCGGGCGCTGGGTGTGCGGGCCGGGTTCATCAACTCCACGCAGGACTTCGACGAGCGGCGGGTGGTGGAGGCCGAGTTCCTCGCCGGTGAGCTGGATCTGCTGTATCTGGCGCCGGAGCGGCTGCGGCTCGACGCCACGCTGGATCTGCTGTCACGCGGGAAGATCTCCGTCTTCGCGATCGACGAGGCGCACTGTGTGTCCCAGTGGGGGCACGACTTCCGCCCCGACTATCTGACGCTGTCGCTGCTCGGCGAGCGCTGGCCCGACGTGCCGCGGATCGCGCTCACGGCGACGGCCACCCGGGCCACGCACCAGGAGATCACCCAGCGGCTGAACATGCCGACGGCCCGGCACTTCGTGGCGAGCTTCGACCGGCCCAACATCCAGTACCGGATCGTGCCGAAGGCGGACCCCAAGAAGCAGCTGCTGAGCTTCCTGCGCGAGGAGCACGCGGGTGACGCGGGGATCGTCTACTGCCTGTCGCGCAAGTCGGTGGAGTCGACGGCCGAGTTCCTGACCCGGAACGGTATCGAGGCGGTGCCGTACCACGCGGGCCTGGACGCGGGCACGCGCGCGGCGCATCAGTCCCGGTTCCTGCGGGAGGACGGGCTGGTCGTCGTGGCGACCATCGCCTTCGGGATGGGCATCGACAAGCCGGACGTGCGGTTCGTGGCCCACCTGGATCTGCCGAAGTCGGTGGAGGGGTACTACCAGGAGACCGGGCGTGCCGGGCGGGACGGGCTGCCGTCCACGGCCTGGATGGCGTACGGCCTCAACGACGTCATACAGCAGCGCAAGCTGATCCAGTCCGGCGAGGGCGACGAGGCGTTCCGGCGGCGGGCGCAGACGCACCTGGACGCGATGCTGGCGCTGTGCGAGACGGCCCAGTGCCGGCGCGGGCAGCTCCTTGTCTACTTCGGGCAGGAGCCCGACCCGGCCGGCTGCGGCAACTGCGACACCTGTCTCACGCCGCCCGAGACCTGGGACGGCACGATCGCGGCGCAGAAGGTGCTGTCGACGGTGGTGCGGTTGCAGCGGGAGCGGGGGCAGAAGTTCGGTGCGGTGCAGATCGTCGACATTCTGCTGGGCAAGCGCACCGGCAAGGTGATCCAGTTCGATCACGACCAGCTGTCCGTGTTCGGCATCGGTCAGGAACTCGCCGAGGGTGAATGGCGGGGCGTAGTCCGGCAGTTGCTGGCGCAGGGGCTGCTCGCGGTCGAGGGGGAGTACGGGACGCTGGTGCTGACCGAGGCCAGCGGTGCGGTGCTGCGGCGGGAGCGGGAGGTGCCGCTGCGCAAGGAACCGAAGAAGCCGGTGGGCTCGCGGTCGGGTTCGTCCTCCTCCGGCCGAGGTGAGCGCAAGCCGAAGGCTGCCGCCGCCGAGCTGTCCGAGGAACTGCTGCCCGCCTTCGAGGCGTTGCGCGCCTGGCGCGCCGAGCAGGCCCGCGAGCAGGGCGTCCCGGCCTACGTCATCTTCCACGACGCCACGCTGCGGGAGATCGCCACGGTGTGGCCCACGTCGGTGCGGGAGCTGGGTGGCATCAGCGGGGTGGGGGAGAAGAAGCTGGCGACCTACGGGGAGGGGGTGCTGGCCGTCCTCGCGTCCCTCGACGCCCCGACAGGCGCGGACACACACGCGGAGGCGGCCGGATCAGACGACTGGCCCGAGATGGAGGGCGAGCCGGAGCCGGACGACTGGATGTAGGGACCCGACCGGCCTCAGGCACAGGGACAGCCCCGCACACTCACCCGAGGGCTGTCAGCCCCGGCGCGAAGGTGATCAGCAGGGGGAGCAACGGCACCAGAGCCGCCGCCGTCGTCGTCAAGGCCCGGTGTCTGCGGTCCAGTCGAGCGGGGGGCTCCAGAAGCCGGTCCACGCGTTCGCCCAGGAGGCGGTGGCTGGAGGCGCAGGAGAGGACGCCCCGGTGCTGGTTGAGCTCGATCAGTGCCAGCGCCGTGGTCAGGTGGCCGCAGCGCCGGGAGGCCGTGTCGTCGGCGGCGAGTTCGACCAGGCGGTGGGTCTGGTCGCAGAAGTGGGTGAAGAGGGGGACACGCGGGAAGCCGGTGGCCAGCGCGGTGGACAGGTGCAGCAGCCAGTCGTGGCGGGCGCGGGCGTGGCCGCGCTCGTGGGTGAGGACGGCGTCGAGCTGATGGTCGGTCAGGCGGTGCAGCGCGCCGGTGGTGACGATCAGCTGGGGCGGGCTGCCCGGCATCCACCAGGCGTCGGGGTACTCGTCCTCCAGGACGAGCAGCGGGCCGCGCGCCGCGCCCAGGCCCGCTGGTAGGTCGGGGGCGCGTTCGCGCAGGTGGGCGCGGGCCTGGCCACGGCGGCGGCGGGCCTCGAACAGCTCGCGGGCGAGCATCGCGGTGGTCCAGGCGGCACCGCAGGCCAGCAGCAGGGTGAGCGCCACGGCCCACGGCGGCGCGGCGGACAGGTTGTACGCGGCGGTGACGTGGGGCGGTGCGGGGGCGAAGACCTGGTCACGCACGGTCTGGAAGACGGCCGCCGCGCCGAGGGTGAGCGCGGTCAGACAGCACAGCAGGACGGTGGCGACCAGGCACTGCCACACCCACAGCCCGACCACGGGCTCCCGTTCGGGCCACGCCGCCCGGACCAGCGCACGAGGCATCGGTACGGCGGCCGTCAGGGCGACGGCGCTGAGCAGGAGCAGGCAGACGGTCATGCCACGGGCTCCGGATCCTGATCGGGAGTGGGCGGCTTCGGGTTGGTGCGGTGTGGTGCGGTGCGGGCGGCGGTCGCGCGCCGTATGCGTCACACGTCCCGCGTCACGCCTGGCGCACACCGCCGCCGCCAGTATGACGGTGATGGGCGCCCGGAGTCAGTGCCCGGACCGTCGCTGTCGCGGAAACGTCATCCCGCGACGACCCGCCCACTCACCTCCCCCAGCCCGACCCGGGCCCCGCCCGCCCCCGGTGCCCAGGCCGTCATCGTCACCACGTCGCCGTCCTCCAGGAACGTCCGCTTGCCGTCGGGGAGTTCGAGGGCATCGCGGCCGTTCCAGGTCAGTTCGAGGAGAGAGCCGCGTTCGCGCTCGCCGGGACCGCTGACCGTGCCCGACCCGTACAGGTCGCCGGTGCGCAGGGAGGCGCCGTTGACGGTCATGTGGGCGAGCTGCTGGGCGGCCGTCCAGTACATGGTGGAGAAGGGCGGCTCCGAGATGACGTGGCCGTTGAGGGCGACGGAGATCCGGAGGTCGTAGCCGCCGGGTTCCTCGTCGGTGTCGTCCAGGTACGGCAGCAAGGGGTGCGTCCGCTCCGGCGGCGCCACCCGTGCCTCGTCCAGCGCGTCCAGCGGGGTGATCCACGCCGACACCGAGGTGGCGAAGGACTTGCCGAGGAACGGGCCGAGAGGGACGTACTCCCAGGCCTGGATGTCGCGGGCGGACCAGTCGTTGAGGAGACACAGGCCGAAGACGTGGTCGCGGAAGCCGGACAGCGGGACGGGCGTGCCCATCGCCGACGGGACGCCGACCACGAAGCCGACCTCGGCCTCGATGTCCAGGCGGACGGACGGGCCGAAGACCGGCGCGGCGTCGGTCGGGGCCTTGCGCTGGCCGCAGGGGCGGGCGACGTCCGTGCCGGAGACGACGACCGTGCCCGAGCGGCCGTGGTAACCGATCGGCAGATGCTTCCAGTTGGGGGTGAGGGAGTCGGCCGCGTCGGGGCGGAAGATCCGGCCGACGTTCCGGGCGTGGTTCTCGGACGCGTAGAAGTCGACGTAGTCCGCGACCTCGAAGGGCAGGTGCAGGGTCACCGAGGAGAGGGGGTGCAGCAGGGGCGCGAGGGTCTCGCGGTGGGAGGGCACGGTGACCCAGGCGGTCAGTGCCCGCCGGACGTCCGACCAGGCGGTGCGGCCCGCGGCGAGCAGCGGGTTCAGGGTCGGGCGGGCCAGCAGTTCGGCGTACGGGGAACCGAGCGCCAGCGCCGCCGCGCCGGCGTCGAGGACGTGGTCGCCGAGGCGGACTCCCACCGTCCGGTCGGCGGAGCCGGCGGGCGAGAACACGCCGTACGGAAGGTTGTGCGGGCCGAAGGGGTCGCCCTCGGGGACATCGAAGGGGGGCATGGGGTGCTGCCTCACTTTCGTACGCGGTCCATGCGGTCGCGGATCACGTTACGGCTGGGGCCTCTGTCTTGGGAGTGTCTGCAGCGCGACAAATGGATCTTGATGTTCTGAATTTCGTCCCTCAGGTCCGTCACAACGACCGCCCCCGATCCGTCAGTGCAGTGAAAGCAAGCATCGCACCGGCCACTGACAACAGGAGGCAGCACCATGCAGGCACGGATGACGAACCCGGCGTACGTCCTCCCGAACGCGATGAAGGGCATCGGCACCCTCACCCAGGCCATCGGGGAGGGCGGGCTGTCCCAGGAGTTCGCGGAGCTCGTGGCGCTGCGGGTCAGCCAGATCAACGGATGCGGCGCGTGCGTGTACGGGCATGTGCACAATCTGCGCAAGGCGGGCGTGAGCGAGGAGCGCATCACATCGGTCGTCACCTGGCGGCACGCGCCCTACTACAGCGACGCCGAGCGCGCCGCGCTGACGCTCGCGGAGAAGATGACGCGGCTCGCCGACCTGTCCGAGGAGTCGGTTCCGGACGTGTTGTGGGACGAGGTCGCCGACCACTTCGACGAGAAGGAACTGTCGGCGCTGATCCTGACCATCTCGCTGACGAACCTGTTCAACCGCATCAACACCACGATCAAGGAGCCTGCGGGCACCACGTGGGGGTGAAAAGCAGACAGGCGGACGATAGTTGGGGATGAACGGTGTGGGTGCGTTGTCCGTATTCTCTGATCATGGCCGCACCCACCGCATATGCCGCGCGCACCGAGTACGCGCGTACCGACTACGCCCTCATCGCCACTGACCTGGACGGAACGCTGCTGCGCGGCGACGACACGGTCTCCGACCGTTCGCTCGCCGCGCTCGCGCGGGTCTCGGCGGCCGGTGCCCGGCATCTGGTGGTGACCGGACGGCCGGCGCCGAGGGTGCGACCGCTGCTGGAGTTCCTGGGCGGCGGGGGGCTCGCGGTGTGCGGGCAGGGCGCGCAGTTGTACGACGCCGGCGCGGACCGTCTGCTGTGGTCCGTCACGTTGGACCGGGAACTCGCCGAGACCGCCCTCGGCAAGATCGAGGCCGAGGTCGGCCAGGTGTACGCGGCCGTCGACCAGGACGGCGTGGACGGGCTCACGCTCATCGAGCCCGGCTATCTGATGCCGCACCCCACGCTGCCCGCGGTGCGGGTCGACCGTCGCGAGGACCTGTGGTGCGCGCCGATCAGCAAGGTGCTGCTGCGCCATCCGGCCCTGACCGACGACGAGTTGGCGGCGGTGGCCCGCACGGTGGTCGGCTCGCTCGCGACCGTCACCATGTCGGGGCCGGGGACGGTCGAGCTCCAGCCGTGCGGCATCACCAAGGCGACGGGGCTGGCGCTGGCGGCCCGCTATCTGGGCCTGAGTCCGCAGCAGACCATCGCCTTCGGGGACATGCCCAACGACATCCCCATGTTCGACTGGGCGGCGTACGGCGTCGCCATGGCCAACGCCCACCCCGAACTCAAGGCGGTGGCCGACGAGATCACCCTGTCGAACGAGGACGACGGCATCGCCGTCGTCCTCGAACGGCTGCTCGCCCGGGCTCAGTAGGGGCCGAAGACGTTGTCGATGGAGCCGTAGCGGGCGGCCGCGTAGTTGCAGGCGGCGGTGATGTTGGCGACCGGGTCGTACGGGTCGAAGGCGGTGCCGGGCACGTGGTAGGCGGCGAAGGTCGGGTCGATGACCTGGAGCAGGCCCTTCGACGGGGTGCCCTTGGCGGCGTTGGAGTCCCAGTTGTTGATGGCGTACGGGTTGCCGGACGACTCACGCATGATGTTGCGGTAGATGCCGTTGTACGAGCCCGGAATCCCGTGCTGCGCCATGATGTCGAGCGACTCGCGGATCCAGCCGTCGAGGTTGTTCGGGTACGTCGTGGCCGTGGCGGCGGTGGTGACGGCCGTGGGCGTGGCGGCGGAGGCGCTGGTGGCCCCCATCAGCGGGAGGGCGAGCACGGCCACGCCGGTACCGGCGACGGCGAGCTTGCGGGCGATGCGGGCAGAGCGGGAGCGGCGGTACTGACCGTTTGCAGTCATGGGGGATGTCCTCTCCGGCGCCTGCGAGGTGAGCTGTCGGGTTCGGGCGGGGAGGTGCCCGGCCGCGCCCTTGCGAGTGCGACTTCACCCCAAGCCGTTCCGTGTGTCGTTGCGTACGACATCCGGCCCGGCGACTTACCTGGGTCCCCCGCTCCTGCCGTGCGGTGAGTGAGTCCGTCATGGGTGGCGCGGGCGGCGGCAGGATTCGGCGTTCCGCCCGACTGGCCGGGAACGTATGCGAGAGCACATGTCCGAAACAAGTAGCGGATTCATATATTGCGCGATTTGATCTTCGAACTGCGTGTTTGCCATGCTTGATCCTTTGCGGTCGGCAAGGGGCAACTCGGCGGCGCGTAAAGGCGGATCGCGGGATCTCTGTGAGGGGATCGTGAAGGCGTACGCGTGAGCCAACTCACGCGCAAGTAGAAGAACGGCAATTCGGGCAATGCGCCCAAGTGCTGCTCAACCGGCGGTCCGTGGGATGCGCTTCTCCCAGGTCCGATGGAAGGTCACCTCTTCATCGGCGGTGCAAATTGCCTCATTTGCGGACAAGGAGTCCTCTGTGGACGGACAGTGGATCGTCCTCGCCGATGGGGCGAGGGGCCGGATAGGCGACGCCGTGCGGCTCGGACTGCTCCGGTTCCTCGAAGGCGAGGGGCGAGACCTCGAAGGTGACGTCCTCGGTGGTGCCCGGGGCCCACGGCACGATCCGGTCGCGCCCCTCACGCGCGGAGAGGTTCATCACACCCGCGTCACCAGGGTCGAGGATCCGTCCGGCGCCACATCGCACACGCGCGTGATGACCTGGCCGCGGGGCACCTGTGACGTCAGCCGCAGCCGCGCCCGCGGCCGGCGCAGGGTCTCCTGGAGGAAGCCGATCGCCGGGCCGGGCGGCAGGCCGCGGTCGGGGTACTGGTGGGACCAGGGGCCGATCTGGCCGCGGACGCGGTCGGGCGGGAGGTGTTCGACCAGGCGGAGCACCGTGTCGCGGTACGGGTCGTGCCAGCCGCCCACCGCGAGGACGGCCGCCCGGATCGCGCCGTAGTCCTCGCAGACGCTGCCGTGCCGGCAGTGGTCGTCGCGCTTCTGGTGGTCGAGCCAGGTGTGCAGAAAGGGTTCGACCTCGTCGAGGCGCCGCAGCTGCATGTCCCGCCAGGCGTCGCCGACATACCGCGGATCGGGCGGGCGGCAGACGAACGCCAGCATGGTCGCCGCCCACGCGTGCATGTCCACGGCGAGGACGGAACCTCCCATGTACTGCACGTCGTTGTCGTAGCGATCGTCCGTGGAGCAGACCGTGACGATCGCATTGAGCGGCTCGGGCGGCTCGGGCGCAAGGGCCGCGATCTGGAGGGAGTTGAAGCCGCGGCCAGCCAGTTCACCACCCGGCGTACCAGAGGTGGCGCTGGTGGTCGCGGGGCGCGGTCCAGTCGGTCAGGCGGTACGGGAGGTACTCCAGAGGATGGCTTCAGTGGACCGGGTGCATCGTGCGGCGCAGCCAGGGCGCGGCGGCCGGCACCACCAGGCCGGCGAAGGCGGCGGGGGCGAGCTTGGTGGTGGCCGACATGCCGGAGGTCGGCGGGGCTATGAGGAGGAAGGACAGGCCGCCGGGGACGACACCAAGGGCGATCTTGTGGGAGGCGTGCGGCCGGCTGTGGCCCATCCGCACCCACAGGGCGGCCACCAGCGGCGCGAGGGCGACTTCGAAGGCGCCCAGGGCGGAGGCTTACCAACTGGTGGGGAAGTCGAAGCCGAGGATCGTCGTCTCGGCGTTCGACGCGGGCGGCAGCATCATCGTGGAGTACGCCTGGAAAGGGACGAAGTTGAAGACCGTCGAGGAGAGGAAGAGCACGACGTACGGGCGCAGTCGGCCGCGTTCCTCGGGGGTCACCCGCAGGGTCATGAACATGATCACGAAGTAGCCGGCCGGGGCGATCACCGAGACGAGCGCGGTGGCGATCACCAGCCCGGTGGCGATGGGCTGGACGGCACGGCGCCTCGCCTCCGGCGCGAGCGCGAACTGCGCGGCGTGCTTGCGTCCGGCCAGGTGACGGCGGCCGGTGACGTACTGGACGAGGCCGAACGTCATACCGATCGCGGCCGCCGAGAAGCCCCAGCGCCGGCCCTGGTGGTCGCCGAGCCGACCGGTGACCAGGGGGCCCGCGAAGGCGCCGATGTCGATCGCCATGTAGGAGAGGGTGAACCCGGCGTCGCGGCGGTCGTCGTCGGTGCGGTAGAGCTTGCCGGCCATGGGGGCCACGTTGGGCTTCAGCAGACCGGTGCCCGCGCTGGTCAGGCCGAGGCCCACCCAGGTCATGGTCGCGGTGGGCACGGCCAGGGCGTAGTGGCCGCAGGTGATCGGGACGCCGCCCCAGAGCACGGCTCGGTACGAGCCGAGGACACGGTCGGCGAGCCGGCCGCCGACGGCGGAGACCAGGTAGACGAGGGTGCCGTAGGCGGCGGAGACGGAGGCGGCCGTCCCGGCGGACATGACCGGGCCGCCGGTTGCGAGCGTGTCGGCGAAGTACAGGACGAGGATGGCCTGCATGCCGAGGAACGAGAAGCGCTCCCAGACCTTAAGACCGGAGAGGGCGAGCAGGCCCCTGGGCCGGCCGAGGAAGGCGCTCTCGTCGCCGGGTCGCGGCAGGCTGTCGGGCGCGGTATCGACGGCGCTGCGAGGCGAGGGTCACCTCTTCCGGCCGAGTCGATAAATACCTGCTCATATCAACTGATCAAAAACATACCCGGCGTGATCCGATACCGCCCGAGGTGTAACGGTGGGCGGCCTCGGTGATCGAAACGTGACCGGATACGCTGACTTGAGTGAAGGCAGCGACCTATCGACATTCCGCGTAATCGCCAGTAGACACCAGCAGACAGGAGACCCCTCGTGACCGTCGTCGGGCCGTTCGGGCTGAGCGTGCGGGACCAGGCTCTGGAAGCCGATGTCCAGGCCGGATTGGCGGCTGTCGAGGAAGGGTTGCTCGAAGCCACCAAGAGCGAGGTCCCCTTCATCACGGAGGCCGCGCAGCATCTGGTGCGAGCCGGCGGGAAGCGGTTCCGGCCGCTGCTCGTGATGCTCACGGCCCAGTTCGGTGACCCGTACGCGCCCGGAGTCGTGCCCTCCGCCGTGGTCGTGGAGCTGACCCACCTCGCGACGCTGTACCACGACGACGTGATGGACGAGGCGGCGGTACGGCGCGGGGTGCCGAGTGCGAACGTTCGCTGGGGCAACTCCGTCGCCGTCCTCACCGGCGACTTCCTGTTCGCCCGGGCCTCGCACATCCTGGCCGACCTCGGACCCGAGGCGGTGCGGGTGCAGGCCGAGGCGTTCGAACGGCTGGTGACCGGGCAGATCCTGGAGACCGCGGGTCCCTCGGACGGGCGGGACCCGGTCGAGCACTACCTCGATGTGCTCGCCGGCAAGACCGGATCGCTGGTGGCGGTGTCGTGCCGGTTCGGCGCGATGATGTCCGGGGCCGACGAGTCGGTGGTGGACGTGCTGACCCAGTACGGGGAGCGACTGGGCGTCGCCTTCCAGCTCGCCGACGACGTGCTGGACATCGCCTCCGACTCCCACGAGTCCGGCAAGACACCGGGGACCGACCTTCGCGAGGGCATCCCGACGATGCCCGTGCTGCGGTTGCGGGAGCGAGTGGCCCGGCTGGGACTGGCGGAGGACGTCGCGCTGTGCGAGCTGCTCGACTCCGATCTGACCGATGACACGCGGCACGCGCAGGCGCTGGCCGCGCTGCGGATGCATCCGGCGCTGGAGCAGGCCCGGCGGGACACCGTGCGGTTCGCGGAGGAGGCGCGGGCGGCGCTCGCGCCGCTGCCCGAATGCGACGCGAAGGCGGCGCTGACGGAGCTGTGCGACGCGGTGGTGCACCGGGCCGGATAGCCCGCGTCCGGTCGGCGGTGTTCGACGTCCGGTTCGCCGGGCGTTGGCCGTCCGGTTTGTTGTCGTGGCCCCGTCGAACCCCTACGGGTCGGGAGTAGATGCCGTCCTGTCGTGTCATACCGCAGCAGTACGCGGAGTTGGCTCCCCGGTCTGACGCTTCTCGCCGTCCGGTTTGGTCAGATGGAGACCACGGAACACACCACTCCTCACCGATCCGGGTGAGAATGGCGGCTCAGGGTGGGACCCATGCGGGGACGTGACGAGACAGCCGCCGCCGACGACGGAGGTAAGGCACACATGGCACCGTACGAATCCGACGACACCACGGCCGTGGCGGACGCGGACGAACTGCGCGCGGCGCGGCGGCGCAAGGCCGCGCGGTACGTCGTCCCGGCGGCGGTCCTGGGGGTGGCGGCGGGGACCATCGGGCTCGTCCCCGCGATCGCCGACTCCGGCAGCCCCGACCTTCCGGAGATCACCGGGCAGCAACTCATAGAGAAGATCGCCGCATCGGACGTACAGCAGCTGTCCGGCACGGTGAAGATCAGCACCGATCTGGGACTGCCCGACCTGGGCGGCCTGGAGAGCGAGCTGATGTCCGGCGCGACCCCTTCCGGCGGCGAGGGCTCCTCCGCCGACCCGTCGGCCAAGCTCACCGAGCTGGCCTCCGGTACGCACACCCTGCGCGTCGCCGCCGACGGCCCCGACAAGCAGAAGCTGTCGCTGCTGGAGAACGCCGCCGAGTACAGCCTGATCCACAACGGCAAGGACGTCTGGGGCTACGACAGCGCGTCCAACGAGGTCTACCACGGCACCGCGAGCGAGGGCGCCGAGCAGCGCGAGGAAGAGTTCCCGGCCACGCCCAAGGAACTCGCCGAGGAGGCGCTGAAGGCGGTCGACGACACCACGTCCGTGACCGTCGACGGCACCGCGCAGGTCGCCGGCCGTGACGCCTACAAGCTGGTCATCGAGCCGAAGCAGTCCGGTTCCACGGTGGGTGCGATCAGTGTGGCGGTGGACGCCAAGACCGGGCTGCCGCTGAAGTTCACGCTGACCCCGGCGAGCGGCGGCGCCGCCGTGGTGGACGCGGGCTTCACGCAGATCAGCTTCGCCAAGCCGGCCGCGTCGACCTTCGACTTCACCCCGCCCAAGGGCGCGAAGGTGACCGAGGAGGGCAGCGTGGACGCGCCGGAGCACTCGCAGCAGCCCAAGGAGGAGGACTTCGCCAAGGGCCTCGACGGGCTGAACGTCATAGGCGAGGGCTGGACGTCCGTCGCCGTCATCGACTCCGGCGCCGAGGGCATGCCCTCCGACGCCAAGCGCGGCGACATGGGCGACGCGGGCGCCATGGGCGGTTTCCTGGGCTCCCTGGGCGACGAGGTGACCGGCAAGTTCGGCTCGGGAACGGTCTTCAAGACCCGCCTGGTCAACGCGCTGATCACGGACGACGGCAAGGTCTACGTCGGCGCTGTCACGAAGGACGCGCTGGTGAAGGCGGCCGACTCCGGGAAGTGAGTCAGGCGTGAGCGCCGACTCCTGGAAGTGAGCCGGGAGTGAGTGCGACTCCGGAAAGTGAGCCCGGGGTTCGGTGCCGCGTGTGAGTCCGGTACGAGTACGAGTACGACACATCGGGGGGACGCATGGACGAGCCGTCCGTCACGGGACCGCTGAGGGGCGCCGCGGGTGAGGGCATCATCCACACCCGCGCGCTCACCAAGCGCTACCGCGGCGGACAGCTCGCCGTCGACGGCCTCGACCTGACCGTCCCGGCGGGCAGCGTCTTCGGCTTCCTCGGTCCCAACGGCTCCGGCAAGACCACCACCATCCGCATGCTGATGGGCCTGATCGAGCCCACGTCGGGCACGGCGCACGTGCTGGGGCGCCCCGTGCCCCGGGCCACGCACGCCGTGCTCCCGCACGTGGGCGCCCTCATCGAGGGCCCGGCCCTGTACGGCTTCCTCTCCGGCCGCGACAACCTCCTGCGGTACGACTCCGCCGACCCGTCCGCCGACCCACGCACCCGGCATGCCCGCGTCGCGGCGGCGCTGGAGCGGGTGGGACTGGCGGCGGCCGCGGGCAAGAAGGCGAAGGCCTACTCGCTCGGCATGAAACAGCGGCTGGGCCTCGCGGCCGCCCTGCTCCAGCCGCGCCGCCTGCTCGTCCTGGACGAGCCGACCAACGGGCTCGACCCGCAGGGCATGCGCGAAATCCGCGCCCTGATCCGCGAGTTGTCCTCCGACGGCACGACCGTGTTCCTCTCCTCGCACCTCCTCGACGAGATCGAGCAGGTCTGCACACACGCGGCCGTGATGGCGCAGGGCCGGCTGATCACCCAGGGCGCGGTGGCGGACCTGGCGGCGGGGATGCGGGGCCGGCTGGTGGTGACCACGCCGGACACCGCGGACGCGGCCCGGGTGCTGAAGGAACGCGGGGTCGGTGATGTGGCCGTCACCGAGGACCGGGTGACCGGGGAGCCGTCGGAGGGGGAACTCGCCGAGCTGAACGCCGCGTTGGTGGCGGCGGGCGTGCGGGTCCGCGGCTTCGGCGTGGAACGGGTGTCTTTGGAGGACGCGTTCGTGGCACTGACGGGGGAGGGCTTCGATGTCGCAGGCTGAGGTCGTCGGTTCCCGCCGCAGCCCGTTGTGGACCTTCGGTCTGCTGCGCAGTGAGCTCACCATCACCTTCAGACGCTGGCGCACCCTCGCGCTGCTCGGTGTGCTGGCCGCCGTGCCCGTCCTGGTCGGCATCGCCGTGAAGATCGAGACCAGCGACGGCTCGTCCCTGGGCGGCGGCGGTGGTGGCGGCGAGGGACCGGCGTTCATCACGCAGATCACCAACAACGGCCTGTTCCTCGTCTTCACCGCCCTCGCCGCGACCCTGCCGTTCTTCCTGCCGATGGCCATCGGAGTCGTCGCGGGCGACGCGATAGCCGGTGAGGCGAACGCCGGGACCCTGCGCTACCTCCTGGTCGCCCCGGTCGGCCGTACGCGCCTGCTGCTCACCAAGTACGCGACGACGATGGCCTTCTGCCTGGCGGCCACCCTGGTCGTCGCCGTCTCGGCGCTGTCCGTCGGGGCGCTGCTGTTCCCGCTGGGAGACCTGACGACCATCTCCGGCACGCGGATCAGCTTCGCCGAAGGCCTGGCCAGAGCCCTGCTGATCGCCCTGGTCGTCGCCGTCTCACTGATCGGCGTGGCGGCGCTCGGACTGTTCGTCTCGACGCTGACCAGCAGCGGTATCGCCGCGATGGCGACGACCGTGGGGCTGCTGATCACCGTGCAGATCCTCGACCAGATACCCCAACTGCACGCGATACAGCCCTACTTCTTCTCCCACTACTGGCTGTCCTTCGCCGACTTGATGCGCGAGCCGGTCTACTGGGACGACTTGATACGCAACCTCGGCCTGCAGGCCCTCTACGCGATCGTGTTCGGCTCGGCGGCGTGGGCCCGGTTCACGACGAAGGACATCACCGCGTAGCCGTCCGGGCTACTGGGCCTCGTACGGGAAACGGGCGAGCGGCGCCTCCCGTGCGAAGAACGTCTTCGCGCGGGCGAGGGCCTCGGTGTCCTTCAGTACGTCGCCGGGCTTGCTGCCGTTGCCCAGCAGGACTCCGCCGAAGCGCATCCCCATGTACGCGGCCGAGTGGTTGAGGGTGCCGATCAGCGGGTCGGCGACCTCGGTCTCCTCGTGCGCGAGGGCGGTGACGCCCCAGAGCGTGCGGCCGGCCAGTGTCGCCTTGAAGTCCAGACCGGGGGTGCGCAGCCAGCCCGACCAGTAGTCCAGGTAGCGCTTGACGTGGGCGGACACCGAGTACCAGTAGAGCGGGGAGGCGATCACGATGTCCGTCGCGGCGAGCGTGGCGTCGAGCAGCAGCGCGACATTGCCCTCCGTGGGGCGGACGTGATCGCTGTCGTGCCGGAGATCCTCGAAGTCGGGCAGACGGTGCGTGGCGAGGTCGATCCACTGCTGCTCGATGTCGGCGGGGAGCTGCTCGGCGGCCCTGCGGGCCAGCAGTTCGGTGTTGCCGTCGCTGCGGCTGCTGCCCAGCACGAACAGGAAGCGTCGGGTCATGGTGTCCCCCAGGGAGTTCCGGATGTGCGGCGTGCGGCGATTACCTGCTCCTGCATTATATGTACACACATGGAGATGGCGTCCAGTGTCAGGGGGATTCGATGGGGTTCGCCGGAGCCCAGGGTCGGCTCAGTGGTGGCTCAGCGAACCGTCGCCGTCAGCCGGACCAGCGCCGCCGTCTCGCGAGGCGGGCACCCGCTGAGATCACCCAGCCGCCATGCGGGCACCCAGGGCACCCGGTAGACGTCGACGACCGACTCGATGAGCCTGATCTGCTGGGTGAGCGGGCGGGGGAGCCGGCCCGGCGCGTCCGCGACCAGGACGACGGCGTCCAGGTCGAGCCCGGCGGGGGCCTCGCCACGCCGGAACACCTCCAGGGCGTGGACGGCGGAGGCCAGCCCGGTCGCGTGCGTGCGGGCGACGAGCAGCACCGACGGTGGATCGGCGGGGCCGGGCCAGTCACATCCGCAGTCCTGACCGCCGTACACCGCGGCGAGCGTGGAGACCCCCGACCCGCCGTGGGTGCCGACCCAGGAGAAACGCCGGACCCTGCCGGGGGAGGTGGGAGCGGGCTCCGGTGCCGGTGGCACGGCCACTGGGCCGCGGAGCCAGATCTCCGGTCCCTGTCGCGCGCTCGTCCGCATGCCCGCTCCTCTCCGCCGTCGGCCGGCGATCGTCATCCATCGATCTTCGCGTGATCGCGGAGAACTCCGTGACGAGGGTGCCGGGTCTTGGGACGAGGCTGTGACGCCCCGGTGACGCGTGCATGGTGCGGAAGCGGTGAGACTCGACGGTAGGGTCCGCCGAGGTGTGGACGCCGGCGAGTGAGGGAACCGATGTCTCGACCAGGCCGCGAGAAGAAGCGGGAACAGCAGTACCGGACCGCGGGTGCGGTGATCGACGTGCACGTTCCGGGCGCCGGGCAGGGCACCGGCGGCACCGGCAGCGCCTCGATCGGCGGTGTCCCGGTCGTCCCCGCGCCCGGCGAGGAGCTCCAGCAGACGGTCCTGAACCACCTCCACCGCATCGCCCTCGCCACCGGCCGGCCGGTCCTCGCCACGGTTCACGACGAACGGATCGGGTACGTCGTACCGCTTCGGGTTCACCCGGACGGGTCCAGTTGTTTCGCGGCGGAGCCCGTACGGACGAGCGCGGCGCAGGAAGCCGTACCCGCGCCGCCCCGGCCGCTTCAGGAACCCGCACCGGCTCCGCCCCGCCCGCCTCAGGAACCCGGACGGCCCGCACAGGCCACGCGTCAGGACAACGCGACGCAGTTGCTGCGCACGCCGCCGACCTCCGCGGCCACCGCCACGCCGACCTTCCGGCTGCAGGCGGTTCAGGAGCCGCAGCCGCTGGGCGAGTTCGGACCGCCGCCGGTCATGGACGCGAGGCCGCACCCGGAGCCCCTCACCACGCCGGAGCCGAATCCGGAGCCGCAGCCGGACATGGGCCCGGGCCCGCAACCCGACCTGGGCCCGCAACCCGACCTGGGCCCGGAACCCGACCTGGGCCCGGGCCTGGAGCTGGACCCGGACCCGGATCCGAAGCCCACCCCACCCCGCGGCTTCGACGCGGTCGCCGAAGCCATCCTCGTCGAGCCCGCGGATCTCCCGAGCCCCACCTCCACCCTCCTCGCCGAACCCACAGCCCGTATCGGCGAAGCCGTGAAGGCAGGGCAGATAGACACCGCTGCGGCCCTCGCGGAGCAAGCCGTGGCCGAGGCGTCGGCCGCCCTCGCCCCGGACCACCCCGAACTGCTCCGGCTGCTCGAACTCACCGCGTACATCGCCTACTTGGCGGCCGACCCGGTCCGTGCCTTCCGTCTCTCCCTGGACGTGGCCCGAATCCACCGCCGTAGGCACGACGCGGAGGGTGCCTACGGAAACGTGCAGAGCGCGGCCACGGCCTGGCGGGCCGTGCGTGACCCCGCGCTCGGACTGGACCTGGGGCGTGAACTGATCGGCCTGTGGGTCGAGTTGGCCGCCGAGGGCGGTCCGGCCGCCGACGACGTCGAAGAGCTCGAATCGGCCCGCGCCCGCATGGGCCGCCTCGCCGCGCGGGCGGGTGGGGCGTCCGGCGCCTGAGCGGCCCCCGCCCTTCCCGTCAGAACTGGGCACGCAGAACTCGTTCAGTGCACGCAGAACTCGTTCCCCTCCGGATCAGCCATCACCACCCACTCGCCACCAGCCTCCTTGACCTCCCGCAGCACGCTGGCCCCCAGCTCCCGCAACCGCTCCACCTCGCTCGCCCGCTGCCCCTCGGCGGGGTGCAGGTCCAGGTGGAGCCGGTTCTTGCCGGTCTTGGGCTCCGGTACGCGCTGGAACAGCACCCGCCGCCCCAGCCCGGTACCGCTCTGCTCCTCGTACGGATCGTCCGGATGCCGTACGGCGACCAGGTCCCGGAAGGCCGGACGGCCGTGGAAGTCCACGGTGCCGGCGACCGGGAGCGCGCCCAGCTGGAGCAGCCGTTCGATCAGAGCGCTGTTGTCCTCGACCTCGTAGCCCAGCGCGGCGGCCCAGAAGTCGGCCTGTGCGTGCGGGTCGTTGGCGTCGATGACGAGCTTCCAGTGCACGGGTGAGGATGCCTTCTCAGTCATGCAACCAATATTGCTTACGTGAGTGACAGGCCGCGTGACGCCGCCTGCGCAACCGGCGCTTCCGCACTACCGTTCGTCGACACCTCCTGGGCCTCTTGCGTCTCGCGGGCGTCGTACGCCGCCCGGGCCGCCGCGATCTCCCGCTGGTGCTCCTCCGTCCACCGCACCAGCGACTGGATCGTGGCGTGCAGGGTGCCGCCCAGGGGCGTGAGCTCGTAGTCGACGCGTGGCGGTACGACGGGGTGGACCGTGCGCCTGACCAGTCCGTCCCGCTCCAGCTGGCGCAGGGTGACCGTCAGCATGCGCTGGCTGACGCCGTCGATCTCCCGGCGCAGTTCGGTGAAGCGGAGCTTGCGGTTCTCCAGGAGGGCGATGACGAGCAGGGACCACTTGTCGGCGACCCGGTCCAGGATCTGCCGCACCTCGCAGCCCTCGCGGGTGTCCCACTGGAAGGGGTCGGCGTCGCCGTAGTCCACGGTGCTCGCGCAGTTACTCGGTGACTTCGAAGTGCCTTCTTCCATGTCTGTCGATGCTGCCGCAGGCTGGCCATGGTTACAAGAGGGAACCGACCCTCAATCCGGTAACCGACCTCTGTCTATCTCCGGGAGTGTGGTCATGGGCGCCCGTGCCTGGGCTCTGCTGCTCGTGCTGTGCGGAACGATCTTTCTGGAGGGCATCGACGTCGCGATGATGGCTGTCGCGATCCCGTCGATCAGGGCCGATCTGGCGCTGTCGACCGGTACCGCGGCCTGGGTGATGAGCGCGTACGTCCTCGGTTACGCCGGTTTCACCCTGCTCGGCGGACGCGCCGCCGACCTGCTCGGCCGTCGTCGGATGTTCCTGACCTGGCTGACGGTCTTCCTGCTCTTCTCGGGGCTCGGCGGTTTCGCCACCGACGGCTGGATGCTGGTCGTGGCCCGGTTCGTCACCGGCGTCGCGGCGGCCTTCATGACCCCGGCCGCGCTGTCGCTGATCACCACCTCCTACGAGGAGGGCCCGCAGCGCAACCAGGCCCTGCTCATCTTCGCCGGCACCGCGGCCGGCGGTTTCTCGCTGGGCCTGGTCATCGGGGGGCTGCTCACCGCGATCGGCTGGCGGTGGGTGTTCTTCGCGCCCGTGGTGCTGGCGGGGGCGCTGCTGGTCGCGGCGGTCCGCCTGGTACCCGCGGCGGGTCCTGTGGGGCGTGACGGGCGTGGCTTCGACCTGCTCGGCGCGGTCACCGCCGCCGGCGCCATGCTGCTGGCCGCCTACACCGTCGTACGGCTGGAACACGGTCTGCACGACTGGCCGCTCACCGCTGTCGCCGGGCTCGCCGCGCTGGCGCTCGGGGCCGCCTTCGTCGTCGTCGAACGGCGGGCCGCCGCGCCGCTGGTCCGGCTCGGCATCCTGCGCAACGGCTCCGTGGTGCGCGCCGATCTGGGTGCGCTGCTCTTCGTAGGGGCCTTCTTCGGCTTCCAGTTCGTGGTGACGCTGTACTTGCAGGAGCTGCGCGGCTGGTCGTCGCTGCAGACCGCGATCGCGCTGGTCGTCATGGGCTGCGACGCCGTCCTCGCCCCGACGCTCACCCCGAGGCTGGTCGCCCGCTTCGGCAACGTCCGCGTGACCCTCGGCGGCTTCGTGCTGGCGGTCGTCGCCTACGGGCTGTTCCTGCCGGTCGGGATGGACTGGTCGTACGCCGCCATGTTCCCGACGCTGATCCTCGCGGGCACGGCGTTCGCGCTGGCGTACGGGCCGCTCACCATCGCGGCGACCGACGGGGTCGCGGAGGAGGAGCAGGGCCTGGCGGGCGGGCTGCTGAACACCGCGACCCAGTTCGGCTCGGCGATCGGTATCTCCGCGGTGACCGCCGTCTACGGCTTGGCGTCGACGACCGGATCGGGTCCGGAGGCCACGCTGTCCGCGTTCCGTACGGCGCTGACCGTGCCGGTCGTGATGGTGGTGGCGGGCACGATCCTGTCGGCCCTCAGCGTGCGGGCCGCCCGGCGCGCGGTGCGCAGCGCGTCCCAGGTGAGCAGCGTCAGCGCCAGCCAGACCAGCGCGAACCCGGCCCAGCGCTCGGGCGGCATGGCCTCGCGGAAGTAGAGGACGCCCAGCAGGAACTGGAACACCGGGGCCAGGTACTGCAGCAGCCCCAGCGTCGACAGGGGCACGCGGATCGCGGCCGCGCCGAAGCAGACCAGCGGAAGCGCGGTCACGACGCCGGTCGCAGCGAGCAGCGCCGCGTGTCCCACGCCCTCGGTGTGGAAGGTCGACTGGTCCTCGGCGGTCAGCCACAGCAGGAAGCCGAGCGCGGGCAGGAACTGGATCGCGGTCTCGGCGGCCAGCGACTCCAGGCCGCTGAGGTTGACCTTCTTCTTCACCAGGCCGTAGGCGGCGAAGGAGAAGGCGAGGACGAGCGAGACCCACGGCGGGCGGCCGTAGCCGATGGTGAGCACGAGCACGGCCGTGAAGCCGATCCCGACCGCCGCCCACTGCACGGGCCGCAGCCGCTCCTTCAGCAGCAGCACGCCGATCGCGATGGTGACCAGCGGGTTGATGAAGTAGCCGAGCGAGGCCTCGACGACCTGTTCGTTGTTGACGGCCCAGATGTAGACGCCCCAGTTGACGGTGATGACCGCCGCGGCGACGGTGATGAGCCCGAGGCGGCGCGGCTGCCGCAGCAGCTCGCGGGCCCAGCTCCAGCGTCGTACGAAGAGCAGCGCGACGGCGACGACGGCGAGCGACCACACCATGCGGTGGGCGAGGATCTCGACCGGGCCGGCGGGCTTCAGCAGGGGCCAGAAGAGGGGGACGAGCCCCCACATTCCGTAGGCCGCGAAGCCGTTCAGCAGTCCTATGTGGCTCTCGCCCATCGACTTCCTGGCCACCGGCCCCTCCTTCGTACGTCAGCCCGCCCGCACGAAGGTAGCGCCGACCGGCCGTCCCTGTCATGGACGTATCGCCATACGGTCATGACAGGCACGGGTGGGCGGGGTGAGGTCAGCCCTTGAGCGCGGCGGTGACGGCCTCGGAGAGCGGGGTGGTCGGACGCCCGGTCAGGCGGGAGAGGTCGCCGGTGCGCACGGCCAGCTCGCCCTTCTCGATGGACGCGTCCACGCCGGCCAGGATCGCGGCGAGCGGCCCGGGCAGGCCGGCGCCGGTCAGGATGCCCTGGTAGGCCTCGACGGAGACCGGGTTGTACGCGATCTCCCTGCCGGTCTGGCGGCTGAGCTCGGCCGCGTACTCCGCGAAGCTCCACGCCTCGTCGCCGCTCAGCTCGTACGTCCGGTTCTCGTGTCCCTCGCCGGTCAGCACCGCCACGGCGGCGGCCGCGTAGTCGGCGCGCGAGGCGGAGGCGACCCGGCCCTCACCGGCGGCGGCGAGGACCGCGTTGTGCTCCAGCACCGGGGCGAGGTTCTCGGTGTAGTTCTCGTGGTACCAGCCGTTGCGCAGCAGCGCATACGGCAGGCCCGACGCCAGGAGCGCCTCCTCGGTGGCGCGGTGGTCGTCGGCGAGGGCGGCCGTGAGGCTGCCGGGGGCGCTGGTGTAGGCGAGGAGCGCGACGCCGGCCGTCTTCGCGGCGTCGATCACGACCTTGTGCTGGGCGGCTCGGCCCTTGTCGAACTCGTTGCCGGAGATGAGCAGCACCTTGTCGCCGGCGGAGAAGAGGGCGTCGAACGTCGCGGGCACGTTGTAGTCGGCGAGCGCGATCTTCACACCGCGGTTCGCGAAGTCGGCGGCCTTCTCGGCGTTGCGGACGACGGCCGTGATCTGGTCGGCCGGGACCTTCTCCAGCAGCTGCTCGACGACGTGGCGGCCGAGGTGTCCGGTGGCTCCGGTGACGACGATGCTCATGGGGGCTCCTCTGTGCGGGTGCGTATGTCAAGGTGTGGCACTCACCCTAAGAGGGACACTAACTCTGACTAAAGTACCCACTTTTAAGTAAGGTACTGGCATGGCAGAAAGTGCAGGGAAGCCCGAGGGCGAGGCGATGTGCCCCTACCGGCTGGTCCTGGAGCACGTCACCAGCCGCTGGGGCGTCCTGGTGCTGATCCGGCTCATGGAGCGGCCGTACCGGTTCAGCGAGCTGCGCCGGGCGATCGGCGAGGTCCGGCAGGTCAGCGAGAAGATGCTCACCCAGACGTTGCAGACCCTGGAGCGGGACGGGTTCGTCCACCGCGACGCGCAGCCCGTCATCCCGCCCCGCGTCGACTACTCCCTCACCGACCTCGGCCGCGAGGCCGCGGAGCAGGTGCGGTCGCTGGCGCTGTGGACGGAGCGGCGGATGGCCGATGTGGAGCGGGCGCGGAAGGCATACGACGAGGCCCGGGCCTGAGCCCGGGCCTGTGGCGTAACCGGTGTTGCTGGGTGCGGCTGTGGTGTGGCTCAGCCGACGACGGTCCAGGTGTCGCCGCCCGCGAGCAGTGCGGCGAGGTCGCCCTTGCCGTTCTGTTCGATGGCGGTGTCGAGCTGGTCGGCCATCTGGGTGTCGTAGACCGGGCGGTCCACGGAGCGGAAGACGCCGATCGGGGTGTGGTGCAGGGTGTCCGGGTCGGCGAGTCTGCTGAGCGCGAAGGCGGTGGTCGGGGAGTCGGCGGCGGCGTCGTGAACGAGCACCTGCTGCTCGTTCTCCGGCGTGACCGTGACGACCGTGAGGTCGCCGGTCTGCGGATCCCGGACCACCCCGCGGGTGTTGTCCGGCCCGAAGCGGATCGGCTGCCCGTGCTCCAGCCGGATCACCGCCTCCTGGCTCTGCTGCTTGTCCTTCAGGGCGTCGAAGGCGCCGTCGTTGAAGATGTTGCAGTTCTGGTAGATCTCGATCAGCGCGGTGCCGGGGTGGGCGGCCGCCGCCCGCAGCACCTCGGTGAGGTGCTTGCGGTCGGAGTCGATGGTCCGCGCGACGAACGAGGCCTCCGCGCCCAGGGCCAGGGACACCGGGTTGAACGGGGCGTCCAGGGAGCCCATCGGGGTCGACTTGGTGATCTTGCCGACCTCGGAAGTGGGGGAGTACTGGCCCTTGGTCAGGCCGTAGATCCGGTTGTTGAACAGCAGGATCTTGAGGTTGACGTTGCGGCGCAGGACGTGGATGAGGTGGTTGCCGCCGATGGACAGCGCGTCGCCGTCGCCGGTGACGACCCACACGCTCAGGTCGCGGCGGGAGGTGGCCAGGCCGGTGGCGATGGCGGGGGCCCGGCCGTGGATGGAGTGCATCCCATAGGTGTTCATGTAGTACGGGAAGCGGGAGGAGCAGCCGATGCCGGAGACGAAGACGATGTTCTCCTTCGCCAGGCCCAGTTCGGGCATGAAGCCCTGGACCGCGGCGAGGATCGCGTAGTCACCGCAGCCTGGGCACCAGCGCACTTCCTGATCGGACTTGAAGTCCCTCATGGACTGCTTGCCCTCGGCCCTGGGCACCAGGGAGAGCGCTTCGATCGTGCCGGTGCCTTCCATGGACGTCTCAGCCATCGATGGCCTCCTTCAACGCCGCGGCCAGCTGCTCGGCCTTGAACGGCATGCCGTTGACCTGGTTGTACGAGTGGGCGTCCACCAGGTACTTCGCCCGGATCAGCGTGGCGAGCTGCCCGAGGTTCATCTCGGGGATCACCACCTTGTCGTAACGTGCCAGCACCTCGCCGAGATTCCCCGGGAACGGATTGACATGGCGCAGATGCGCCTGCGCGACGGGATGTCCGGCGGCGCGCAGGCGTCGTACCGCCGCGGTGATCGGCCCGTACGTCGAGCCCCAGCCCAGCACCAGCAACTTCGCGTCGGCCGGGTCGTCGACCTCGATGTCCGGCACGTCGATGCCGTCGACCTTGGCCTGCCGGGTGCGGACCATCAGATCGTGGTTGGCGGGGTCGTAGGAGATGTTGCCCGTGCCGTCCTGCTTCTCGATGCCGCCGATGCGGTGCTCCAGGCCCGGCGTGCCCGGAATCGCCCAGGGGCGGGCGAGGGTCTGCGGGTCACGCTTGTACGGCCAGAAGGTTTCGGTGCCGTCCTCCTGGGTGTGGTTCGGCCCCTGTGCGAACTGCACGGTCAGCTCCGGCAGTTCGTCCAGCTCCGGGATCCGCCACGGCTCGGAGCCGTTGGCGAGATAGCCGTCGGAGAGCAGGAAGACCGGCGTCCGGTAGGTCAGCGCGATCCGGGCGGCTTCGAGGGCGGCGTCGAAGCAGTCGGCGGGCGTGCGGGGCGCGACGACCGGGACGGGCGCCTCGCCGTTGCGGCCGAACATCGCCTGGAGCAGGTCGGCCTGCTCGGTCTTGGTCGGCAGGCCGGTGGAGGGCCCGCCGCGCTGGATGTCGACGATGAGCAGGGGCAGCTCCAGCGACACCGCCAGCCCGATGGTCTCGCTCTTGAGCGCCACGCCCGGGCCGGAGGTGGTGGTCACGGCGAGCGAACCGCCGAACGCCGCGCCCAGCGCCGCGCCGATGCCCGCGATCTCGTCCTCGGCCTGGAAGGTGCGCACACCGAAGTTCTTGTGCTTGCTCAGCTCGTGCAGGATGTCCGAGGCCGGGGTGATCGGGTACGAGCCCAGGAACAGCGGCAGGTCCGCCTGCTTGCTCGCGGCGATCAGGCCGTAGGCCAGGGCGAGGTTGCCGGAGATGTTCCGGTAGGTGCCGACCGGGAAGGCCTTCGCCGCCGGGGCGACCTCGTAGGAGACGGCGAAGTCCTCCGTCGTCTCGCCGAAGTTCCAGCCCGCCCGGAAGGCGGCGATGTTGGCGGCCGCGATGTCGGGCTTCTTGGCGAACTTCGAGGTCAGGAACTTCTCGGTGCCCTCGGTCGGCCGGTGGTACATCCAGCTCAGCAGGCCCAGCGCGAACATGTTCTTGCTGCGCTCGGCCTCCTTGCGCGTGAGGTCGAAGTCCTTCAGCGCCTCCACCGTGAGCGTGGTGAGCGGCACCGGGTGCAGCTGGTAGCCGTCGAGCGAACCGTCCTCCAGCGGGTTCGCCTCGTAGCCGACCTTCTGCATCGCCCGTTTGGTGAACTCGTCCGTGTTGACGATGATCTCCGCACCCCGCGGCAGATCCCCCACGTTCGCCTTCAGCGCCGCCGGGTTCATGGCGACGAGGACGTTGGGTGCGTCACCCGGGGTGAGGATGTCGTGATCGGCGAAGTGCAGCTGGAACGACGAGACACCGGGCAGCGTCCCGGCAGGGGCACGGATCTCGGCCGGGAAGTTCGGCAACGTCGACAGGTCGTTGCCGAACGATGCGGTCTCCGAGGTGAAGCGGTCTCCGGTGAGCTGCATACCGTCACCCGAGTCCCCCGCGAACCTGATGATCACTCGGTCCAGACGGCGGACGTCCTTCACGCCGGCCGCTTTGCGCTGCTCTCCCACGACGGCTCCGTCGGTCTGCTCCGCTGGGCTACTGACCTGGCTCGTCACTGAACTGCTCCTCCTTCGAGGCGGCTGTCGGGACCCGACCCCACAGGGTCCTCCCAGGATCAACCCTACGTCTGTGCGGCTCGCCTTCCTTCGACCATTCGCATGATGACCACCTGCCTGAGACGGGTGGGCGTCAGGAGTTCAGGTACGTCAGCACGGCGAGGACCCGGCGGTGATCCCCCTCGCTCGGGGACAGGCCCAGCTTGAGGAAGATGTTGCTGACGTGTTTCTCGACCGCGCCGTCGCTCACGACCAGCTGCTTGGCGATGGCCGAATTGGTCCGCCCCTCGGCCATCAGCCCCAGGACTTCCCGCTCCCTCGGCGTGAGCCCCGCGAGCACGTCCTGCTTGCGGCTGCGCCCGAGCAGCTGCGCCACGACCTCCGGGTCGAGCGCCGTGCCCCCCTCGGCCACCCGCACCACCGCGTCCACGAACTCCCGCACCTCTGCCACACGGTCCTTCAGCAGATAGCCGACCCCCCGGCTGGAACCGGCCAGCAGTTCCGTGGCGTAGCGCTCCTCCACGTACTGTGACAGCACCAGCACGCCGAGCCCCGGATGCGTCTTCCGCAGCTGCACCGCCGCCCTGACGCCTTCGTCCGTGTGCGTCGGCGGCATGCGCACGTCGGCGACCACGACGTCCGGCAGGCTGCCCTCGGCGTCCAGTTCCGTGACGGTCTTGATCAACGCCTCCGCGTCGCCCACTCCGGCGACGACGTCGTGCCCTCGGTCGGTGAGGAGCCGGGTCAGGCCCTCCCTGAGCAGCACCGAGTCCTCGGCGATGACCACCCGCACCCTGTCCTCCACGATCCTCGGCCCCCGTTGCTCGACTCCACCCCAATGACCCGTCAAGCATTTCAGGTTTTGGGTGGAGGCGGGGTGGGTTGCTCGGGTGGGGAGAGGGGCGTGCTGTGGGGGCGGCGGGAGTGCTGGGTTTGTGAGAGGGCGGCCTGCGCCAGGACGCAGGGCGGTTCAACCGCGCCAGGGCAGTTCCGCCGTGATGCGGGTGGGGCCGCCCACCGGTGAGTCGACCACCAATATGCCGTCCACCGCGTCCAACCGCTCCGCGAGCCCGGCCAGACCGGAACTCCCGCTCGCGCCGGCCTCGGCCCCGCCCATGCCGTTGTCCATGACCTGCAACATCAGCCGGTCCTCCGACCGCCACACGTCCACCGCCGCCGAGGTCGCCTGCGCGTGCTTGCTGATGTTCTGCAGGAGCTCGGAGACCGTGAAGTACGCGATGCCCTCGATCGCCGGCGCCGGCCGCGACGCCAGGTCCACGTCCACCTGAACCGGCACCGTGCACCGCGAGGCGACCGCCGAGAGCGCCGCGTCCAGGCCACGGTCGGTGAGGACCGCCGGATGGATGCCGCGCGCCAGGTCCCGCAGTTCCTGCAACGCCGTCTTCACCTCGCCGTGCGCCTCGTCCACCATTCGCGCCGCCGTGCGCGGATCCTCGGCCAGCTTCTCCTTCGCCAGCCCCAGGTCCATCGCCAGCGCCACCAGGCGGGCCTGCGCCCCGTCATGCAGATCGCGCTCGATGCGTCGTAGATCCGCGGCGGCCGTGTCGACCACGACCCCCCGGTCCGACTCCAGCTCCACCACCCGCGTCGCCAGCCGCGACGGCCCGAGCAGCCCGTGCACCAGCAGCCGGTCCACCAGCGTCAGGGCCCGCACGATCCACGGCGTGGCCAGCGTGAACAGCAGCCCCACCAGCGCCGTCACCGTGATCTCGAACGGGTTGTCGAGGTAGATCCGGTGCGTCTCGTCGCCGTACAGCTGGAGCCCGTCCTGCCCGCCGTACATCGGGAAGAGCCAGAACCACACCGGGTACGTCAGCAGCGCCCAGCCGTACGCCCAGAAGCTTGCCCCGATGGCGAAGGAGAACACGGCCCACGGGAAGTGCAGCATCGCGTACAGCAGGTGCCGCCAGGAGGTGCCGCTCTTGAGGACCGCGCCCATCCACGCCATCAGGCCGCTCTTGCGCACCCGCAGCGGCTCCGGGTCGGCCACGTCGAGCCCGAGCAGCCCGCGCGCCCGCGCCCGCTCCAGCGCGCCGAGGCCCCGGCAGCCGGCCAGTCCCGCCGCCAGCACCGGTATGCCGAGGAACGTCACCAGCAGGCCCGCACCGAGCGCCAGCATCGTCACGGCGTACGTGAACATCAGCACGCTGATCGGCAGGCTGAGCAGCACGTAGGCGAGCTCTCGCCAGGTGCGGCCCTCGAACGGCGCGCGCAGCCCGGCGGGCAGCCGAAACCGCCGCCCGACGTTCCCTTCCGCATCCCAGTCGGACGCCCCATTGCGGCGTCCGTAGCCGTGCCCGTACTCCGTGGCCATTGGTCTGGTCCCCGTTCTCCTCGGTCTGCTGTGGTTGCTCGGCTTTGTTTGCTCGGCGCTTGCTGCTTGCTTGTCGCACCTTCAACCCTGCTGTGCCCGGCGGCTGCGGACCATGGAGGCCGTCGGCATCTTGAACGGGGGGTTTTCCCCACCCCTCAGCGCTGTCGGTCCCGCCACGGCAGTTCCGCGGTGATGACCGTCGGGCCGCCCGATGGTGAGTCGATGACGAACAGGCCGTCGACGGCGTCGAGGCGTTCCGCCAGGCCGCGCATTCCGGTGCCGCCGTCGAGGTGGGCGCCGCCCCGGCCGTCGTCGGCGACCTGTATGAGAAGGCGTTCCTCGGTGCGCCAGACGTCGACGGACGCGGCCTTCGCGCCGCTGTGCTTGCTGACGTTCTGCAGCAGCTCCGAGACGGTGAAGTAGGCGATGCCCTCGATGGCCTCGGCCGGTCTGTACTCCAGGTCGACGGTCACTTTCACCGGCACCGTGCAGCGTGAGGCGACCGCGGAGAGGGCTGCGTCCAGGCCACGGTCGGTGAGGACCGCCGGGTGGATGCCGCGTGCCAGGTCCCGGAGTTCCTGGAGCGCCAGCTTCACCTCGCCGTGCGCTTCCTCGACCATCGCCGCCGCGTGGTCGGGGTCCTCCAGCAGCTTCTCCTTCGCCAGGCCGAGGCCCATGGCCAGGTTGACCAGGCGGGCCTGAGCCCCGTCGTGCAGATCGCGCTCGATCCGTCGCAGATCCGCGGCGGCCGTGTCGACCACGACCCCCCGGTCGGACTCCAGCTCGGCGATGCGCCGCTCCAGCTCGTCGGAGGGCGACAGCAGCCCGCGCACCATCGCCCGGTCCACGTTGGCCAGCCCGCGCGCGATGAACGGCAGCACCGGCCACAGCACGAACAGCGAGGTCAGCGTGAGGGTGAAGGTGAGGATGCCCCACGGCAGCCGGATGAAGTCGTACAGGACGGTCCGCCAGCCCACCGGGTCCTTCAGCGCCATCCACAGCCGCGGGAAGATGCCGCCGGCGGTCCGCACGGGCAGCCGGCTCGGCTCGTCCACGCGCACGCCGAGCAGCTTCCTGGCCCGCGCCCGCTCCAGTCTGCCGAGCTGCCGGGCGCCCAGCAGACCTGCGGCGAGCAGCGGGAAGCCGATCACCGTGACGGTCAGGAAGGCGCTGGTGGGCAGCACCGTGACGACGTAGACGAAGCCCAGCAGGGCCACCGGCAGGTTCGCCAGGAGATGCGCGATCTCCTTCCAGGTGTGTGCGTCATAGGCGAGGCGTGCCGGCGGCAGGCGGTCCGGGTTTCCGTCGGCCGCCGCCGCGCTCGCGGACGGGGATTTCTTGGTCACATGGGCCAGCGTGCCCGGCGGCAAGCGCCCACGCCATGAGGTGCACCGCCACGTTCCACTGAGGAAAACCCCACCCTCGCCTCTCGATGCGTGATGGGCTGCTTACCGTCCCTTTAACAGGCCCTAGACTCACGTTGCGTACAGGTCGTCGAACAGCGACGTTCACGATCGGCAAGATCGCGAGACCGGCGGGGCATCGCGGGACCGCCGGGCCGGTCGAAAAGTCATGTCGAAAAGTCATAGGGTCGAGGTCAGGGGAGCGAGGGACGGACGTGCGGGAATCGACCGTCGAACCGACCGCCGTCGTCGCGGCGGACTACTTCCAGTCCTATTCGGTCGTCGGACTGCTCGCCGCCATCGGCGTGCTGTTCGTCGCCATCGCCTTCGGCGCGGGCCGGCTGCTGCGCCCCGTCGCGCCCACCCCCGAGAAGCTCCTGACCTACGAGTGCGGTGTCGACCCCGTCGGCGAGGGCTGGGCCCACACCCAGGTCCGCTACTACGTCTACGCCTTCCTCTACGTGATCTTCGCGATCGACTCGATCTTCCTCTTCCCCTGGGCCACGGTCTTCGCCGCCCCCGGTTACGGAGCGACGACCCTGGTGGAGATGTTCATCTTCCTCGGCTTCCTGGCCGTGGGCCTGCTCTACGCATACAAGAAGGGTGTCCTGGCATGGACGTGACGCCAGAAACGACTCCCTCGGTACCGGCCCCGGAACCCGTTCTGCTGCCGGAGCCGAAGCGCCTCGGCGCCCTCGCGCGCCTCGCCCCCGAGCCGATGAAGGTCGTCCTGAACTGGGGCCGCCGCTACTCGCTGTGGGTCTTCAACTTCGGCCTCGCCTGCTGTGCCATCGAGTTCATCGCCGCGTCGATGGCCCGCCACGACTTCATCCGCCTCGGCGTCATCCCGTTCGCGCCGGGCCCCCGCCAGGCCGACCTGATGGTCGTGTCCGGCACCGTCACGGACAAGATGGCGCCGGCCATCAAGCGTCTGTACGAACAGATGCCCGAGCCGAAGTACGTCATCTCCTTCGGCGCCTGCTCCAACTGCGGCGGCCCGTACTGGGACTCGTACTCCGTCACCAAGGGCGTCGACCAGATCATCCCCGTCGACGTCTACGTCCCCGGCTGCCCGCCCCGCCCCGAGGCGCTGCTCCAGGGCATCCTCAAGCTCCAGGAGAAGATCGCCCGCGAGTCGCTGGGGGAGCGGTACGGTTCCGCACGTCCGTCGGCGGCGGCCCTGCAGAGCGGCCTGGTCCAACCGCCGGCCACAGGCGGCACCGGTACGGGGGAGGCCCGATGAACGGCACGGTCGGCTGGCTTCCCGCCACCGCCGAGGACCTCTTCGGTACGGAGGCCACGGCCGAGGAGTCGTACGCGCTCCTGACCGTGGACGTACCGCCCACGTCCTGGACCGCCGCCCTGCGCACCGCCCGCGACGAGCTCGGCTGCACCTACTTCGACTGGCTGAGCGCGGTCGACGAACCGGGCACGGGCTTCCGCGTCTCGGCGCATCTGGTAGCCCTCGCGCCCGTACGCCGCCTGCTGCTGCGCACCACGGTTCCGCACGAGGCGCCCGTCCTCGCCTCCGCGGTCGAGGTCTACGCGGGTGCGGCCTGGCACGAACGCGAGACCCACGAGATGTTCGGCGTCACCTTCGAGGGCCACCCCGCGCTGGAGCACCTCCTCCTGCCGGAGACCTTCGAAGGTCATCCCCTCCGCAAGGACTTCGTCCTCGCCGCCCGCGTCGCCAAGGCCTGGCCCGGCGCGAAGGAGCCCGGCGAGTCGGAACACGGCGGCCCCAAGCGCCGCCAGATGCTCCCGCCGGGCGTCCCCGACCCGAACGAGTGGGGCCCCCTCAAGGGCCAACTCCCCCCGGCCCCGACCCGCCCGGCCCGGGGCACGGCCCGCCCTGCGGGCGACCGCCCCGTACGCCGCACCCGCACCGCCGCGGAGGGCTCCGCAAGCCAGCCGCCGACGGCCGCCGCCGACACCCCCACGCAAACCCCGTCGCCGACCGCCCCGCGCCGCGCCCGGAGCGTGAGCGAGGGATCGGCGTCGCAGCGTGGGGAGAGCCCTGCGGAGGCTCCGGGCGCCCCGACGGCTCCTCGTCGTGCGCGGAGCGCGAGTGAGGGGTCCGCGTCCCAGCGCGCGGAGGGTACGGACGCTGCCGAGCAGGGCGGGCCTTCCGCTACGGCGGCCCCTGCCCGCCCGCGCCGGGCCCGCAGCGCTTCCGAAGGCTCCGCCTCGCAGCGCGCCCAGGCGCCGGAGGCGGAGAAGCCGACCCGCCCGGCCACCCCGCGCAGCCCCGACGCCCCGTGGCATCACGCCCGCCCGGCCTTCGACGAACCCGAGGCGAAGGACGCGGAGGGGCCGGAGAGCAAGGACGCGGAGGGGCCGGAGAGCGCGGAGGGGCCGGAGAGCAAGGACGCGCCGGAGAGCAAGGACGCGCCGGAGCCGGAGGCCAAGGGACCGGCGCAGACGGAGGCCCCTACGGAAGCGGAGGCAGAGGCGAACGAGGCCGAGCCGCCGCAGCGGCCTGCCCCCGAGCGCGCGGAGCCGGAGCCGGGCCCGGAAGCGGAGCCCCCCGCCCGCAAGGACTCGGCACCCGACGAACCCCCACCCCCCACCCCCGAGGACCCCCCAGGAGGCCGGCAGTGAACGACGTGCTCGACGTCGCCCTGCGACTCCTGATCGTCTTCGGCGTCTTCCTCACCTTCCCCTTGATCATCGGTCAGACCGAGCACAAGGTGATGGCCCACATGCAGGGCCGCCTCGGCCCCATGTACGCCGGTGGCTTCCACGGCTGGGCCCAGCTCGTCGCGGACGGCGTGAAGTTCGCGCAGAAGGAGGACGTGGTCCCGGCGGGCGCGGACCGCCGTATCTTCCAGCTCGCCCCTGCCATAGCCCTCCTCCCGTATCTGCTGGTCCTGCTCGCCATCCCCGTCGGCCCCGGTGAGGGCGCGGTGGGTGTGGTGATCGACGCGGGCATCTTCTTCGTACTCGCCGTCATGGGCGTCGGCGTCCTCGGCTCGCTCATGGCCGGCTGGGCCAGCGCCAACAAGTTCTCCCTCCTCGGCGGCCTGCGCACCGCCGCCCAGCTGCTCGCCTACGAACTCCCGATGCTCCTCGCCGCCGCCTCCGTCGCCATGGCGGCCGGCACGGTTTCCCTGCCCGGCATCCTCGACGCCTTCGAGTGGTGGTGGCTGCCCTGGCAGATCGTCGGCGCGATCGTCTTCTTCGTGGCGGGGCTGGCCGAGCTGCAACGCCCGCCGTTCGACATGCCCGTCGCCGACTCGGAGATCATCTTCGGCGCGTACACCGAGTACACCGGCCTGCGTTTCGCCCTGTTCCTTCTCGCCGAGTACGCCGGGATCGTCGTCCTGTGCGGTCTGACCACCGTCCTCTTCCTGGGCGGCTGGCACGGCCCCTGGGGTGCCGACGGCCTCGGCTGGGTCTGGACCCTGCTGAAGGCGGCCGTCCTCGCCTTCATCGTGATCTGGTTGCGCGTCACCTACCCCCGGCTGCGCGAGGACCAGCTCCAGAAGCTCTCCTGGACCCTCCTCGTCCCCCTCTCCCTCGCTCAGATCGCCCTCACCGGCATCGTCAAGGTGGTGATCCAGTAGCCATGGCCGAGTCTCCCCCGCCCACCCGGCCCCGCATCCCCGGCAGCGGTCTCGCCAAGGGCTTGGCCGTCACCCTCCGCACGATGACGAAGAAAACCGTCACCGAGCAGTACCCGGACGCCCAGCCCGACCTCCCACCCCGTACCCGCGGTGTGATCGGTCTGTTCGAGGAGAACTGCACGGTCTGCATGCTGTGCGCCCGGGAGTGCCCGGACTGGTGCATCTACATCGACTCGCACAAGGAGACGGTCCCGCCCGCCGCCCCCGGCGGACGCGAGCGCAGCCGCAACGTCCTCGACCGGTTCGCGATCGACTTCTCGCTGTGCATGTACTGCGGTATCTGCATCGAGGTCTGTCCTTTCGACGCCTTGTTCTGGTCGCCGGAGTTCGAGTACGCCGAGACCGACATCCGCGACCTCACCCACGAGCGCGACAAGCTCCGCGAGTGGATGTGGACGGTGCCCGCCCCACCGGCCCTCGACCCCGGCGCGGAGGAACCGAAGGAGGTCGCCGCCGCCCGCAAGACCGCCGAGAAGCTGGCCGCCCAGCAGGAAGCGGCAGCCGCCCAGCCTGCCCAGCCCACTGAGCCCGCCGCGACCGAGCCGCACGCCGCCGATCAGGCACGCGCCGCCGAGTGGCCCACCCGGCCGATGGGTGAGTCCAAGCAGCAGACGGACCTGCCCCAGCAGCAGACGGACCTGCCCCGGCAGGAGGGCCAGGAATGACACTTGCAGCAGCAGCCACCGCCGTCGCGATGGACGCCACGAGCATGGCCGCCGAGAGCCATGGCTTCCTCTCCCCGACCGGCGTCGAGATCGCCTTCCTCCTCGTCGGCGTGGTCACCTTCGGCGCCGCGATCATCACCGTCACCTCCCGGCAGCTGGTGCACGCCGCCCTGTGGCTGGTGGTGACCCTCGGCGGACTCGCCGTCGAGTACCTCCTGCTCACCGCCGAGTTCATCGCCTGGGTGCAGGTGCTGATCTACGTCGGTTCCGTGGTCGTCCTCCTCCTGTTCGGTCTGATGCTCACAAAGGCCCCCATCGGCCGTTCCCCGGACGCCGACTCCGGCAACCGCTGGGCCGCCCTCACCGTGGCCGTCGCCACGGCCGCCGCCCTGGTCTGGGTCGTCGTCGACGCCTTCCGCACGACCTGGATAGACCTGGACGGTGCCCCCGCCGGCTCCACCGAGGTCACCGGCAAGGCCCTCTTCCAGAACTGGGTCCTCCCCTTCGAGGCCCTCTCCGTCCTCCTCCTCGCCGCGCTGGTCGGCGCGATCGTCCTGTCCCGCAAGGCGAAGGCCGACGCCGCGAAGGCCGACGCCGCGACGGCCACCACCGCGAGTGTCCCCGGCAGCCGAAGCGACAAGGGCGGTGCCCGCTGATGCACCTCGCCTACCCCGCCGTACTCTCCGCCCTCCTGTTCTGCACCGGCCTGTACGGCGTCCTCGCCCGCCGCAACGCGATCCTGGTCCTGATGTCGGTCGAGCTGATGCTCAACGCCGTCAACCTCAACCTGGTCGCCTTCGACGTCTGGCTCAGCAGGACCGCCGAGGAGACCCTGCACTCCGGCCAGGCCCTGACCCTGTTCACCATCGCCATCGCGGCCGCCGAGATCGGCATCGGCCTCGCGATCATCCTCGCCGTCTACCGCAACCGCGGCACCTCGGACATCGACAAGCTCCGCGACACCGCCGAGGGCCACGAGACCGACGGACCCGACGGTGAGGCCCACGCGGCCGAGCCGGCCGCCGAGAAGGCTGAGGCCAGCGCGTGACCACGACCACCCTCGCTTACCTCGTTCCTCTCCTTCCGTTCCTGGGCGCGGCCACCGGGCTGCTCCTGGGCCGCACGGCCCCCGGCTTCGTCCGCCCGATCGCCGTCCTGCCGACGCTCGCCTCGCTCGTCCTCGCCGTACTGGTCGCCGTCCGCCAGGGCGGCGACGCGGCCATCGACGCCGCCACCGAGCTCACACCCACCGGCTCGATCCCGATCGAACTCGCCCTGTACATCGACGGCTTCGCCGCCCTCGTCGCCGTCCTGGTCGCGTTCGTCGCGCTCTGCGTGCAGATCTACTCGACCGGCTATCTGCAGGACGACCCGCGCTACCCCTCCTACGCCGCGCTCGTCTCCCTGTTCACCTCCGCGATGCTCCTCGTCGTCTACTCGGGCGACCTGATGGTGCTGCTGGTCGGCTGGGAAGTCATGGGCATCTGCTCCTACTTCCTGGTCGGCCACTACTGGGAGACCCCGGAGGCCCGCGCCGCCTCCCTGAAGGCCTTCCTGGTCACCAAGCTCGGTGACGTGCCCTTCCTGATCGGCCTGTTCGCGCTCGCCGTCGACGCCGGGTCGTTCCGCATCACGCGGGTGCTCGGCGCGGTCGCGAGCGGCGGACTCGACCACCCCACGCTGATCGCCCTGCTGCTTCTGGCCGGTGTGGCGGGCAAGTCGGCGCAGTTCCCGCTGCACACCTGGCTGCCCGACGCGATGGCGGGCCCCACGCCCGTCTCCGCGCTGATCCACGCCGCGACAATGGTCGCCGCCGGTGTCTACTTCATCGCCCGTCTCCTCCCCGTCTTCCAGGCCTCCTCGGCCGCGATGGTCGTCCTCGCCGCCATGGCCGCCGTCACCATGGCCGGCTCCGGCGTCGCCGCGCTCGCCCAGGACGACATCAAGCGCGTCCTCGCCTACTCGACGATCGGCCAACTCGGCTACATGACCGGCGCCCTGGCCGTCGGTGACCGCGGTGCCGCCGTCTTCCACCTCCTGTCCCACGGCGCCTTCAAGGCGCTGCTGTTCCTCGCGGCGGGCGTGATCATCCACGCCGCCGGCACCAACTCGCTGGCCGCCATGTCCCGCATGGGCGGCCTGCGCGACCGTGTCCCCGACGCCTACTGGACGATGACCGTGGCGCTCCTCGCGCTCGCCGCGATCCCGCCCTTCAGCGGCTTCTTCTCCAAGGAGTCCGTCCTCGGCGCCGCCGAACACGTCACCACCGGCCACACCGAGCACGTCCCCGCCGCCGCGGGCTGGATCGTGCTGGTCGTCGGCCTGCTCACGGCCCTGCTCACCGCCGCGTACGCGATGCGCCTGTGGCTGCTCGCCTTCCGCGGCCACGGCACGGAGGCCCCGGACCACGGCAGGCAGCCGCTGACGATGACCGTGGTGCTGTGGGTGCTCGCCGCCCCGTCCCTCGCCCTGGGCGGGCTGGCGTACCAGTCGCTGCCCGGCTGGTTCGACGGCGGTGAGCTGACCCCGACTCTCACCACGTCCATGCTGGGCACGGGGCTGGCCCTGGTCGGCGGCATCGTCACCTACGCCGCCTGGCGGCACACCAGCGCGCTCGCGGCCCGCGTCCCCCTTGGTGCGGTCGCGGCCCACCCCGAGGGCGACGCCGCTCAGGTCGAGGCCGAGGCCATCGCCACCCACGAACCCGCCTACGGCGACGTGGCTCACGCACCCGACCCGGCCGATCCCGGACGGCTGCTGCTCGGACCGCTGCACCGGCACGCGGCCGTCGGCTTCCACCTGGACGCCGTGTACTCGGCGCTGTTCGTCCGCCCGGTCCGGGGCGGTGCCAGTCTGGTGCGGTTCCTCGACCGCGAGGTCGTCGATACCTACGTACGCGGGGCGGGCGCCCTGCCCCGCTGGCTGGGAGCCGCCGTCCGGCGCGCCCAGACCGGCAATGTGCAGACCTATGTGAGCGCGCTGCTCGCCGGCACCGTCGTCCTGGTGGTCGCCGTCGTCCTCGTCGCCACGGGAGCGTGAGCAGGCGTGATCGATATCAACGAGTCCGTGATGCAGTTTCTTCTCGCGTTCGTCGTCGTCGGCCCGCTCCTCGGTGCCGTCGCCGCTCTCCTGCCCGCCCCGCCCGGACTGAAGGGGAAGTCGCCCGAGCAGGCCGTGCTGCGGCACGGCGTGACCGTGACCGGCGCGGTCCTCATCGCCGCGATCGTCCTGGCGCTCGGCTTCGACCACGACCAGCCGTCGAAGATGCAGGCCAGCACGGACATCAGCTGGATCCCCGCACTCGACGTGCGGATCCACCTCGGCATCGACGGCATTTCCCTCCCCCTTGTCGTCCTGACCGCGCTGCTGACCTTCCTCTGCGCGCTGTACTCGTACTTCAAGATGCCCGCGGGCCCGACCCCGAAGGCCTTCGTCTCGCTGCTGCTCGTCCTGGAGTCCGGCACTCTCGCCACCTTCGCCGTCCTCGACCTGCTGCTGTTCTTCCTCGCCTTCGAGATGGTCCTGATCCCGATGTACTTCCTCATCGCCCGCTGGGGCGGCGAGGGGCGGACGCAGGCCGCCTGGAAGTTCATCCTCTACACGCTGCTCGGTTCCGTGGTCATGCTGCTCGGCCTGCTCCTGATCGGAATCACGGCGGGCACATTCGACATGGTGGCACTCGCCACTGACAACGGCCGGTCGCTGACCACATCCGTGCAGGTCATCGCCGTTTTGGCGGTCGGGATCGGGCTCGCGGTCAAGACGCCGATGTGGCCGCTGCACAGCTGGCTGCCGGACGCCCACACTGCCGCTCCGACCGTCGGCTCGGTCCTGCTGGCCGGCGTACTGCTGAAGATGGGTACCTACGGGTTCGTCCGGATTCTGCTGCCGGTGACGCCGGACGGATTCCGCACCTTCGCGCCGTACCTCGCCGCCTTGGCCGTCGTCGGGATCATCTACGGATCGCTGGCCTGCCTCGCCCTCGCCCAGCAGGGTGCGAAGGGCGACCTCAAGCGCCTCATCGCCTACTCCTCCGTCGGACACATGGGCTTCGTCCTGCTCGGCATCGCCACCATGACCCCGACCGGCGTGAACGGCGCCCTGTTCGCCAACATCGCCCACGGCCTCATCACCGGCCTGCTGTTCTTCCTGGTCGGCGCGCTGAAGGACCGTACCGGCACGACCGACCTCGACGCCCTCGCGGACAAGACCGGCGCCGCGCTGTACGGCAAGGCCCCGCGCTTCGGCGGCCTGCTCGCCTTCGGCGCCGTCGCCTCCCTCGGCCTGCCGGGCCTCGCCGGGTTCTGGGGCGAGATGCTGGCGCTCTTCGGCGCGTTCCAGCCCGCCGCCGGCCTCAGCCGCCCGGCCTTCCTCACCTTCATGGCGATCGGCGCGTTCGGCACCCTGCTCACCGCTGCCTACCTGCTCGTCGTGGTCCGCAGGGTCTGCATGGGCGTCGTACCGCAGGATGCGCCCAAGCTCGCCGACGTGCACACGTACGAGTACGCGGCGTGGACCCCGCTGGTCGCCCTCACCGTCGTCGCCGGACTCTGGCCGAAGGCCCTCCTCGGCCTGACCGACCCGGCCGTGCAGCAGCTCCTCGCAGGAGGCACCCGATGAGCTCCCTGGCCCAGTCGCCGGTCGAGTCCCTGGTCCAGTCCGTCGACTGGCTCGCCATCGCGCCGCCCACCATCGCGGCCGTGGTCGCCCTCGCCGTCCTGGTCGCCGACCTGTTCGTCGGCGAGCACAAGAAGGCGCTCCTCGGGTGGGTGTCCGTGGCCGGTCTCGCCGTGTCCATGCTGATGCTGCTTCCGCTCCTGGACGGCGACCGCTCCACCTTCTGCCTCACCGGCGACGCCGACGTGTGCAGCTACACGGCGGACCGATTCACGCTCGTCATCCAGTTCCTGGTCCTCGGCGGCGCCCTCCTGGCGGCCCTGCTGTCCGTCACGGCCCTCAAGGACGACCGCAGAGGACTCCCCGAAGGGGAGTTCTGGTTCCTGCTGCTCTCCTCCGCGGCCGGTGCCGCCCTCCTGCCGGCCTCCCGCGACCTCGCGACGCTGATCGTCGCCCTGGAGGTCGCCTCCCTGCCCGCGTTCGCCCTGGTCGGCATCCGGCACGGTGACAAGAGGTCGTCCGAGGCGGCCCTGAAGTTCTTCCTGTCGTCGGTCACCGCGACCGCCGTCAGCCTCATGGGCATCAGCTTCGTGTACGCCGCCACCGGCACGCTCTACCTGACCCAGATCGCCGAACGCATCCAGGACGTCGACGGACAGCTGGACACCCTCGCCCAGACCGGCGTCGTCCTCACCCTCATCGGCTTCGCCTTCGAGACGGCCGCCGTGCCCTTCCACTTCTGGGTGCCCGACACCTATGTGGGCGCCCCGCTGCCGGTGGCGGCCTATCTGTCGGTGATCGGCAAGGCGGTCGGCTTCTCCGGGCTGATCCTCGTCACGGTCATCGCCTTCCCGTCGTACGCCGACGTCTGGGGCCCGGCGCTCGCCGCCCTGGCCGCCCTCACCATGACCGTCGGCAACGTCGGCGCCCTCCGACAGCAGGGCACGCGCGCGTACAGCGCGGTACGCCTGCTCGCCTGGTCGTCCGTCGGCCAGGCGGGCTACCTCCTGGTGCCGATCGCCGCCGCCGCGTACTCCGACGACGCCGAGCACTCGATCGGCTCCACAGTTGCCTACGCGCTCATGTACGGCGCCGTGAACCTGGGCGCCTTCGCGGTGGCCGCACTGGTGGGTCGTACGAGGACCTTCAACCGCATCACTGACTACCGCGGCCTGTACGCCACGAACCCCGTGACCGCGCTGCTGCTGGCCTTCTTCCTGCTCTGCCTGGCCGGGCTGCCGCCGGGCATCATCGGCCTGTTCGCCAAGGTCACCGTCTTCTCCGCGGCCGTAGACGCGGGCCTCGGCTGGCTGGCCGTGGTGATGGCCGTCAACGTGGTGATCGCGCTGTTCTACTACCTCCAATGGACGGCCCTGCTGTTCCGCGCCCCCGAGGGAGAGCCCGCCAAGCACCTCGTCCCGGCGCCCCTCACGGCCGCGATCGCCCTGACCGCCGTGCTCGGCATCGGCCTGTCCGGAGCGCCCCAGCTGGTCCTGCGCTTCGCGGACACCGGGCTCTTCTAGGGGCCCTCCCGGACAGAGCCCTCACCTGGACGGCCGGGCGCCCTCACCCGGACGGCTGACGTGGGCAGCCGCAGGCACAAGGGAACTAGTGGCCCTCGGCTCGCGTTGTCCACACCGTGAGGGTCCACTGGACGTGTCACCACGGCACCAGCGGGACCGGAGATCAACAAGCAAAGGGTTCCCCTGCTGCACCACTTGGAGGGCGTACCGTGCACCGCCGGCACAACGGGCTCAGGACCGCAGTACTCCTCGGGGGACTGTCCGCACTCATCATCCTCATCGGCAGCTTCTTCGGCCGAGTCGGGCTCGTCGTCGCCGTCCTGATCGCGCTCGGCACGAACGCGTACGCCTACTGGAACAGCGACAAGCTGGCCCTACGCGCGATGCGGGCCCGCCCGGTGAGCGAGTTCGAGGCCCCCGCGCTGTACCGCATGGTCCGCGACCTCTCCACGCAGGCCCGCCAGCCCATGCCCCGCCTGTACATCTCCCCGACGGAGGCGCCGAACGCCTTCGCGACCGGCCGCAACCCGCGCAACGCCGCCGTGTGCTGCACCGAGGGCATCCTGCGCATCCTGAACGAGCGCGAGCTGCGCGGCGTCATCGGCCACGAGCTGAGCCACGTCTACAACCGCGACATCCTCATCTCGTCGGTCGCCGGCGCCCTCGCCTCCGTGATCATGTTCCTGGTCAACTTCGCCTGGCTGATCCCGATCGGCCGCTCAGATGACGACGACGGCCCCGGCATCCTCGGCATGCTGCTCATCATGATCCTCGGTCCTCTCGCGGCCACCCTCATCCAGCTGGCCATCAGCCGCTCCCGCGAGTACGAGGCCGACGCCTCCGGCGCCCAGCTCACCGGCGACCCGCTCGCCCTCGCCAGCGCCCTGGGCAAGCTGGAGGCCGGTACCAAGCAACTTCCGCTGCCCCCTGAGCCCCGGATCGAGACCGCGAGCCACATGATGATCGCGAACCCGTTCCGCCCGGGCCAGGGACTGGCCAAGATGTTCTCCACGCACCCGCCCATGGCCGAGCGCATCGCTCGCCTCGAACAGATGGCAGGTCGTCGCCCGTGAAGACAATCCTGAACGTCATATGGCTCGTCCTGAGCGGCTTCTGGCTGTTTCTCGGCTATCTGCTCGCGGGCGTGCTGCTGTGCATCACCATCATCGGCATCCCGTTCGGGATCGTTCTTCTGCGTGCAGCATCGCGCTCGGGTCGACTCGCCCTTCGATGATCATCGGGGGCAGTAGCTCCGGCTCCGGCAGGGGCACCCGCTCCATGTCCGACAGGGCGGCGTTCACTCGGTGCCAGGTGTCATCGGAAGTCCATGCGTTGAAGTGCTTCGAGGCTTGGCGCGTGGCGCCGGTTTCCTTGATCACATCGGGCCACGACTTGCCGCTGCGCGCCTTGTAGAAGATGGCGTCCACGGAGCGCCGCACGGTGCCCATGCGCCCCTTCGGGAGTAGGGGAGCGACCCTGGCCCAGTCATCGTCCGAGAGCTGAGCTGCGGGCACGTTGAGGCCCGTAGCGGCGTACCAAGCCCGAACGGTGCAGGGGACCCCGCCGCGACGCCCGTCGGGTACCGGCCCTGTGAGGGTGACCTTCAGCTCCAGCATGGACAGGATGGCTGCCTGCTGCTCCTGGGCCATCTCAGGGAACGACTTCTGCGCCATGGTCGCGAGTGCCCGCAGATCCTGGGCGCGCCGATCGGACTCCTCCATCTCAGCCAGCCATTCGGCCGCCTCGTCACGCAGGTTCTGAAGCTGCTGGAGTTCTTCGTTCAGAGTTGCCGTGGCAGCCCCGATAGCGTCGGCTGACTTGCTCTGCTTGGCTGTCGCGACGATCACCGCCGTAATGGAGGCATTCATGCCCTCGATTTGCTGATCAAGGTCCGTGATTCGATCGGTCAAGGCGGACTTGTCCCCCTCGGCCATTCCGATCCACTCAGCAGCCAGTTCCTGAAGCTTTTCGCTGTCGCTGGCGATCTCTGTGACGTGCTTCCAAACGTGCGCTTCAAGCGCGTTAGCGTCGATGTAGGAGCAGCCGCAGGGCCTCTGACTGGGATCTCGGGGAGCATTGCCTGCGCATCGGTAGTAACGGGCACCTTCCCGCTCCGATGCCCTGCTGACGCCTGTGTACGTCTTCCCACACAGGCTCAAGACTCGGCCCGTCAGCGGATAGAACTCCCGTTGCCCGCTGCTGTGCTTCGCTGTCTCGGCCACCTTGCGCCGAAGCTCGGTGCTCTGTTCTTCGGTCAGGATCCGGGGTAGTTCGATCCTGACGCTGTCGCCCCAGAGTGGATTGCCGTCTTCGTCGGTCTTCGCGTGCTTGCCGCGAAAGACGAGCATCGCGTCGAGAACGGGGGCCGACATGACCCGGTCCCGCAGGTTGGCACGAGTCCATGCCTTGCCGGAGCGGGCCGTGATGCCTTCCGCGTTCAGGCGGATGGTGGCCTTGCGAAGATTGAGCCCCTCGCCCACTACCAGGTCGTACACATGCCGGATAACCTCCGCCTCGTCCTCATCGATCACCAGGTACGAGCCAGGCGTGCCCTTGTCGGCGATGCGGTATCCGTAGGGAGGGCGTCCGCCGATGTGTGCAGCGGGAGTCAGTTCGGCCTTCTCCTGCAAGCCGCCCTGTGTGCGGTCGCGGATCGTCTCCCACTCGGTCTCGGCATAGTCGGCGTCGCGGCGCATCTTCTTGCGCCCTTCGGTGGTCGTGTTGTCGTAGTCGTCTGCGACAACAGCGACGTAGACCCCGAGGTCTTCAAGGGCCCAGACCCAGCGCCAGAAAGCACGCCCCTTGCGGCCGATCACGCGGCCGTCAGGCACGACCACGATGTCGAACGGGCGAGGGGACTTCCGTGCGTCTTCCATCAGACGCTTCAGATCCCCGCGATCAGCCGCCTCCAGGGAGCCCGAGACTCCCTCGTCCTTGTAGGTGCCGACGTGCTCCCACTGCTTGAGTGCGATGTGGCGCAGGGTCTTCCGGCTCTGTCGCGCTACGCCGTATCCCTTCTTCTGCTCTTCGGTCGAGACGCGCAGATAGTCAACAGCGCGCAGTGTGCGTGTGCTGGTCGCCCGAGCGGCGGTCTCGATGGCTGAGGACAGGGGTGTGCTTACATTGGACACGTCGACTCCCAATCAGTCGGCCAGCCCCGGGGCGGTGCCAGCCGCTGCCGGGGCGTCTTCGTCAACTCCCACGGTATCCCCACCATGTGACACTTCGTCGGATCTCTTGGGATTTCCGAGCCGTGCTTGCGGTCCGAACAGAATCCGTAGGAGTAGCCCGCGTTCGGCCGATGACAGAGTCTTGTCGGGGTTCCAAATGACCTTGGTCTGAGACATCACCTCCACCCCCAGTCAGCCGCTGTTGCCTCCCGCCCGAACTCGCGGCTGATGGTCAGGTCTTCGGCGATGCCTGCGGCAAGGAGTGCTGCGCCGGGGGTGTGGCCGGAGCCGACGTAGCGCCAGTGCCTCTCGGTGACCGAGTCGAGGATCTTGGTATTGCCGACGTGGTGGGCGCGTTCGGCGCGCAGCGCTGCGTATGTCGTCGAGTAGGCGCGGGATTTGGTGAGGATGTGGCCCCGGTAGCCGAGCGTGTGGGCCCACGTGCGCAGGTGCAGGGGCGCGTACTCGGGGAGGCCGCCGAGGCGCCAGGAGGTCCGCATGAGGGTGCGGACGTGGTCGCTTATGGGCGCCGTGGTGATGTCGCCCCAGGTGGTGACCTTGTGGTCGAGGCCGGCGCCCGTCTCGCTCGCTCCCTTGGTGACGTACTTGGCCACGTACGCGGCCACGGCTTCATCGTCGAGTCCGCCGCCGTCGGCGTGCAGCGGGCGGGCGTCGATCTGGACGCCCCAGCGCAGCGCCAGCTCACCCACGGCAGGGCTGTAGGGGGTGCGGACCAGGACCCGGCGCGCGGAGGACCGCACGGCATCGATCAGCCGGTCGGCGGTGCCCCAGGCCGGGGGTTCGTCGCTGGGTCCGGCCGGGCCGTCGAGGCGGACGACTGCGTGCACGTGAACGGCTGCCCGCTTCTGGTACTCCGCGACACGGGCGAAGGACAGCCGGGCGTGATCGGGGAGACGGGACTGTACAAGGCCCGCCGAGGAGGCGAGACGCCGCCGGACGCCGATGACGAATCGGTCCCACAGCTTGCCCGCGTGCGCGTGCCACAGGACATGGGCCGTGTAGTCGTAGCAGTCGGTGCAAACGGGCTGGCCGACGAGAGGAGCGTCCGGTGCGTGGACCGCACCGCAACCAAGGGGCCGCCCGTGTTCGCACCTGCCGCCGTCACGGCGAGGGCGGCAGCGTTCCCCGGTGCGGTGCACGGGCCCGAAGGACGGCGCGGTCAGGGTGACGAAGAGCCGGGGCCGGTTGCGGACGGTGGCCGGGACGTTCTTACCGCCGAGGAGGCCCGCGCGGACGAGGTGGAAGGTGTCGCCTGCGTGGAGGCGGGAGCAGGGTGCGCAGACGGTTGCGCGCCGGTTGCGGCAGCGGACGAGGAGGCGTTCGCCGGGTTCGCTGCGTGTGTCGTAGTGATGCAGGATCTCGCCGGTTGTCTCGTCCAGGTTGGTTGTCGAGCCGGAGAGGTGGACAGGGTGGGAGCATCCGCCTGTGGCGGTGATCTGCTCCAGCCACCGCGGAAACTTGGGATCTTGGGCGATGCGGATGGCGTCGCGGTCTGCTTCGGGGAGCTGACGCAGGCGCGCCGCGCGGTCGAGGACGACGCGCCTGTCAGCCGGGGTGTACTCCGGGGTGATGGTGGTGCCCTTTCAGGGTGGGCCGCCGGAGCGGCACGGGTGATGGTTGGTGGCGCGTGGTCGGTCATGGGGAGTGCTCCCTTCCTGATCAGGTGGGTTGCGGGTCGGTCAGCGGATGGTTCCGGTGCCCCGGCAGACCCGGCAGCGGTGCCGCCGTCCCGTCCAGGTCCTCCGGGCTCCGTCGCCCTTGCACTGAGGGCACCTCACGCGAGGCATGGGCATGGGGGTACGTCCCTTCTGCTCAGGTGTGGGAGAAGCCATTGATCACCCAGGTGACGAGTCCATGGACGGTGAAGATCACCGGGGTCTGGCCGAGGTAGAGGCCGAAGAGGCCGACGCAGACCGCTTCCCAGGCGCGGATGTCGCGGGAGCGGACGAGGAGGACGGTGATGATCCCGAAGACCACCGCGAACGTGAACGCCGTACCTTCGCTGATCACTTGCTGTCTCCTTCCAGCGCCGCCAGGGCGCGGTCGAGGGCGGGCAGTTCAGGAGTCAGGGCCATGTGCTTCCGGGCCGTCGACACGGCTTCTTCGGTGGTCGTGAGGTGGGAGCGCGCCCGGCTCCATCCGCCGTCCGGGCCGGTGCAGACGGCCACGCCCCGTTCCTCCGCCGTGATGGACTGCGCCACGGCCACGGCGTCCTTGTTGAGGTCGCCGAGCGTCATTTCCGCTGTTCCGGGGTCGTTGACTCGGTGGCAGATCCGGCCGCCGAGCTGCGCCCGCAGCGCGGTGACACCGGGGCCGAGGTCGGAGCCGACCCGTTGCCCGGCCACGACCAGGTGCAGCCCGAGCGCGGCCCCGAGCTGCGCCAGGCGCAGCAGGAGCGTGGAGCACTGCTCGGCTTCCGCCTTGCTCTCTCGAGTGCCGTCCGAGAGGTAGAGCTCCGCGATCTCGTCGACGATCACGACGACGGGAACGGGCCGGAGTGCGTCGGGCAGTTCCCAGATCGAGCGGACTCCGGCCGACCGGCAGGCGCTCATGCGGTCCTGCATGTCGACGACGAGCGCGCTCAGCACCGTGACTGCTTCGCGTCGGCACGTCGCCAGCGCGCTGAGCCGTCCGGCGAAGAGGCCGAGTTCCATGCCGCCCTTGCAGTCGATGCCGACCAGGGCGACGGGTTGCGGGGCGAGTTGGGTGATAAGCCGGGCCAGCAGTGTGGATTTGCCGGACCTTGTTGCGCCCGCGATGAGCCAGTGCGGGACGAGCCGGAGGTTCATCACCCAGGCGCCGCCGCTCTCCAGGGCGCCTATGAGGGCGCACAGCAGCGCGGCGGGTGCCGTGGCTAGGCCGGGCCGCTGAAGCGGGTCAGTGGCTGTCGCCGTCAGGAGCACCAGGCCGCGTTCCGGCGAGGTGACGCGGACGGCGTGGACCTTCCACGCGTGCAACAGGGCATCGGCCGCCTTCAGGTACGTCGCCGGAGTCTGGCCCGCGTGCAGGCGCACGGTCACGGTCAGGCCCGTACGAGTGGCGCGCGGGAAGGAGATCCGGGGAGCCACCGGCCGCAGCGGATCACCCTTGACGACCACGTCGCCGAGCAGCCCGCGCGGCGGACGCCGGGACACCGCAAGGTCGTTGAGCATGGCCACCTTGCGCCAGGTGACCACCACCCGGCACGCGGTCACCGGATACCCGGTGACGTACCAGTGCCAGACCGGACGGTGCCGCCGCACCAGATCACCCAGGACGAGCACCCAGGCCAGCACAGCGAGCCCGAAGGCGAGCGCGATCGGACCAGTCATCACGCGCCACCGCCCTTGGTGGGCGCGGGAGCTCCGTGCACGGGCGTGATGGCGTCGGCGCGGAAGCTGATCCCGTGCCGGTCACCCATCGCCCAGGCGAACGCCGTCAGCCCGGTGACCTTGACGATCTGGCCTTCCTCGATGCCTTTCGGTTCACCGGTTACGGCGATCTCGATCACGGAGATTCGCCGACGGTCCTGCCGCACCGTGACGGCGACGGTGTAGACGGGGTTGCCGTCCCGGTCTTTCTTCACCTCCTGTGTCTCGGGGTTGCTGATCTTTGCTTCCGGCGCGATGGCGCACCGCAGTACGCCGAGCCGCGTCGTGTCCACGGGAATGGACTGCATTGGTTGTGGCCTCCCTGGCCAGTCGGACGTCCGACATCTCATCCGGACGTCACTTGTCCTAACGAGTTACGACTATGGAGTCCTGTACGGCGCGAGTGCAACTACTTATGCTGACGAGTGATGTCGCGCGTGCGACGTGCCTATGACCTCAGACCGGAGATGCCGAGATGACGGAGATCCAGCGCCCCGGAGCCCTCTACCAGCAGGTGGCCGCCGCGATCCGCGAAGCGATCGTGTCGGGCGAGTTCGCGCCCGACTCCCTGTTGCCGTCCGAGGCCCAGCTCATGACCCGCTACGGCGTCTCCCGCCCCACGGTCCGCAACGCCATCGCCGCCCTGCGCGCGGAAGGCCTGATCGACGTCCGTCACGGCAAAGGCAGCTTCGTACGCGCCAGCGGACAGCCCCGCCTCACCATCGAGCGCCGCATCAGCCACACCGCCGAGGACAAGTTCGTCATGCCCAACGGCGACATCTGGCAGGAAGCCGAAGAGCCCAGCACCTACCGCGCACGCAGCACCAAGGACACCGGCCGACTCCTCCAACTCGACGAGGAGGAAGCCCTGTTCGGCTGTGACCGGCTGCTCACCGATCCCGGCACCGGCACGCGCGCCATGCACCGGACACTGATCCCGTTCGAGGTCGCCGAAGCTGTCCCGCTGCTCGGAAAGGAGCCGTGCAAGCCTCCGGCAGCGATCTACTGGGTGCTCACCCAGGCCGGACACAAGCTGTCCTGGACCGAGACCGTACGCGCGCGCATGCCCCTGCCCGACGAGCGCACCACGCTCCAGCTCCCCGACGCGACCCCAATCCTGCACGTGGCCCGCGTCGCGCACGGCACCGACGACCGCCCGCTGTTCCTCGAAGAGCTCCGCTTCGGCGCGGACCGGGCCGAACTCGCCTACCGGATCACCGCCGACAAACAGCCCGCTCGACGCGCCCGCACCTGAACGCCAGAGGCCATCGGTCGAATCCGTCTTCACTTCCTCAAGGGCGCGCCTGCGGCGCGCCGGGGCGCCCGGCCGCCCCGGCCGGGCGTGCGGCGTGACCGCCGGTCCCGTCCGGTCGCCCGGCGCCCCAGAGCGCAGCGTGCCCGAGAGGGCGAGGCGTCGACCGGTCGGAGCCAGCCGGGGCGTGGGTGGCTGGGGGTCGACGGCCTCCGAGCCTTTAGGCAGCCACCATGGGGCGAGCCTCGAAGAACAGGGGGCCCATCGGGCACAACCGCGGGCAGGACACGTGCCTGCCCGATTCGCCGGGCCAGCGTAAGGCCCCCTGTTCACTCGCCCCATGGCAGCTCCAGCCCAAAGGCTCTGTGGCTGGCGACGTGCCCACGCGCACCGCTCACCAGCGAAGACGCCTCTCATGCCGCACCGCCGTCGTCATCGGCGCGCGCCTCTAGGAGCAAGGCGAGCCGGTCCACGGCACCAGGCCAGCCCGCCAGGCGCACAACGCCACGCCCGTCCTCGTTCGTCGAGGCGACCGCCCGCACGTCGGACAGCTCGAACCCGGCACCGAGCAGCGCCCGGTTCAGCCGGTCCGCAGCCTCCCGTGCGACCCGCCACCCCGCCACGTAGTCGACATCGGGCACCCACAGCCCGCAGTCCACGCCCACGATGCCGTCGAGCCCATCGCTCAGCCAGTCCTCACCCGCGCCAGCCACGGCGTCCACCTCAGCCCTTTCCGAGATAACGGATCGTCAACTCCCTTGGTGCCAGGGCCCGGAAGCAACGCAACGCGACGGCCCCGGTACCATCAGGCACCGGGGACCGTCGCGTCCCCTGCCGGGCCACCCTTCGCTTTCCACGGCTGACGGGGTGGCCCGGTCTCGGTATGGGGTTGTCAGGCGCGGCCCCTTCTCGGGAGGGGAGCCCCCGAGGGGAACCAGGAGCCGCGCCCTTGGGCTGGGTGCTGTCCAGGCCCCAGCCCCGGCCGGAAGGTCAGTCCGGCCGTCCGGGTCACCATCCGCTCCCGATCGCGAGGGAGCAGATCGGCACGGTGACCCGGAGATCTTTAATGCGGTCTGTCGTCGGCCCCGCTGTCGAGGTCGAAACGGCACCAGACCGTCTTGCCGCCCTTCTCATACGGCGTCCACCAGACCGCCGTCGCCAGCCGCTGACAGATGAGCAGCCCCCGGCCGGTGACAGGTAGCACCGCCTCGGAAAGCTCGCCCATCAACGCCGGAGAGAAGGTCTCTCCCGCCGGAAGCAGCGGAGGGGTCGAGTCCTCATCCGTGACCCCGATGAACAGCCACTTCGGCCACAGCTTGAACGTCACGTCGATACGCCGACAACTGCCCGGAAGAGCGAGATGGCGATCCGGCACGGCATGGTTGACGACGTTCCCGACCAGCTCCGAAACAGCCAGCCGCGCGTCGTCCACGACTGCATCAGCACCCGCACCGCGAAGGAACACCGCCGTCTGGTCGCGTGCGACACGAGCTGTGTCGTCGAACTCGGCGAAGAGCGTCAGCGTCAGGTAGTGCCCGCCGGTGGACGGATCCGGCGCCACGTACCAGTGAGCGTAGGCATCCAACTCACTCGCCAAGTCCTTGGCCTTCCCCGCATCCATCAGATCCCCTTCCGAGCCCCTACGGCCCTCGCGGCACCGCTTGCTTCACGCAAGCCAGTACACGGCCCCAAGGACGTGACCGGGAGCGTTCACCAGGGGGTTCACGTGAACACCAGCAAACGCAAAGGGGGTTCACCAACGAACCCCCAAGACACCTCAGCTGTGACACCATGAACACTCGCCGTCATTCTCGGGTTGGCAGGGGAGCATGAACCGAGAGCCGAACGCGCAGTTAATCGCCGTCATGGCCGAGGCGAAGGTCTCGAACAAGGGCCTCGCGAAACGGATGCGGGATGCCGCCGAGCAGCGCGGCACGAGTCTCGGAACGACGCACATCGCCGTACAACGATGGCGAGACGGCGCAGGCATCCAGCCCCGGACAGCAGCAATCATGGCGGACGTACTCGGCGCCAAACTCGGCCGCCGCCTCACACCCGGCGATCTTGGATTCTTCGACCACACCCAGCCGACCGCACCTCAGCCGATCGGCTATCCCAGCACCATCCCCGACGCCCTGTCCATGCTGGACGGACTCACACAGGAACGCGCCGAGAACCCGGCCGCCGATCAACTGGTCATCGCGGACGGCGACCTGAGCTCCACCGTCCTGTCATGGATGGTCGGGCGCCCCGACGGCATCCAGGCCGACAGGCCCGCTCACCAACGGATCGGCATGCGCGACGTCCGCGCCATCAGAGACGCGGCCAGCATGTTCATGCAGCTCGATTTCAAGTACGGCGGAGGCCACGGCCACAAGGCACTGCGCCACTACTTCCGCCACGAAGTCCTGCCCCTGCTGGACGCCAGCTATAGGGGTCCTTTCAGAAAGCCGGATGCTTGCGGGCGAGGGTCATGCAGTGTGCGAGCTGAAGGAAGGCGTCATGCATGTCGTCTCGGGTTTCCCAGCGGGTCCGTAAGCGGCGAGGGCCGTGGAGCCAGGCGATGGCGGACTCGGCAACCCATCGCGCACGGCCCAGGCCCGAGCCGTGTGGCTGTCCGCGCCGGGCGATCTTCGGGACGATGCCGCGCTCGCGTAGACGGCGGCGGTAGCTGTCGTGGTCGTAGCCACGGTCGGCATACAGCGCGCGGGGCTTGCGCCGGGGCCGGCCCCGCTTGCCCCGCACCGGCGGCACGCCGTCGACCAGCGGCAGGAGCTGCGTGATGTCGTTGCGGTGTCCGCCGGTGTGCGATACCCGCAGCGGGGTGCCGTGCGCGTCGGTCAGCACGTGGTGCTTCGAGCCCGGCCGTGCACGGTCAACCGGACTCGGGCCGACTTTTGGGCTGCTTCGCCCCGCTTGGCCGGCACGTGCGAGGCGTCAACGGTGACGCGGGAGAAGTCCAGGCGGTCCGCCGCCCGCAGCCGGTCCAGCAGCACCCGCTGGAGTTTCTCCCACACTCCGGCCTCCTGCCATTCGGCCAGCCGACGCCAGCAGGTAGGACCCGAGCCGAACCCCAACTCCTGCGGCAAGTACTCCCATTGGATACCGGTGTACAGGACGAACAGCACGCCCTGGAGCGTCTTGCGGTCATCGATGCGCTTGCGCCCCGGGTACCGGAACCGCCGCTCATGCTTCGGCAGCAGCGGCTCGATCACCGCCCACAGTTCGTCGCTGACCTCCCACGGCTTCCGCCGCGTCATGGTCACCCCCACAAAGCACGGGATCACGTCCATGTCCACCGTGCCACAAGAAGATCTTTCTGCAAGGACCCCATAGCGAGAAGGTGGGCACCGCGTTGTTCGGTGCCGCCGCCGAGGTCTCCCAGTTGCTCGCATGGACCGCGTACGACACCGGAAACCACCGGCTCGCCCACCGCTACCTGACATCCACGCTGCGCCTGTCCCAGGTCATCGACGACCGCATGTTCGGCGCCCGCATCCTCGGCAACCTCAGCCACCAGGCCAACTACCTCGGCAACCACGCCCAGGCCATCCAGCTCGCCCGCGCAGCAGTCGAGGGCGCCAAAGGCAGGGCCACCCCACGTGCCATGGCACTGAACTCAGCGATGGAAGCCCGCGCCCTGTCCAACGCAGGCGACCCGATCGGCGCAGGCCGCGCCATGAACGAAGCAGAGCGCTACTTTGAGCGCGCCGACACGGGGGAAGACCCGGCATGGCTCGGCTACTTCGACGAAGCGGAACTCATGGGCGAACTCTGCCACTGCTTCCGCGACCTCCAGATGCGCCGCGAAGCCGTCGAGCAGGCACAGCGCGCCGTGGACAGCACCGACCCGAAGTACGCCCGCACCCTGGGTTTCTGCCGCCTAGTACTCGCCCAGAGCCAGCTACTGAACGGCGAGCTGAAAGCCGCCGTCACAACAGCCAGCCTGGCCGTGGACGGCGGCGACACCCTCCAGTCGACACGCTTCCAGCGCTACATCACCGACTTCCAAGCCCAGGTGAGCACCCACGCCACGAACCCGGTAGTGGCCGCCTTCAACGACCAGGTACGTGACGCACTCGCCCGCCTCGAAGACGACGAGTAACGGCTACCAGGGCCGCCAGTCCCGAGGCGCATCATCATTGCGCAGACCAGCAATGCGCCGGCGGTACTCAGCCGCCGTCCGCTCGTCTTCCTGCACGTTCTGCATGAGCCACGTCGTCATGCCGAACTCCTGCAGGCCACGCAGCGTCTCGTACCCGGGCCAGTCGTACAGATCCCGCCCGTACGCGGCAACGAACTCGGCGTACTGCTCATCGGTCTGCCACCCAAGACTGTGGTGCTCAACAGCCGTGACCATCAGATCCCACTCCGAGTGATCGAAGCAGAAGGCCTCGAAGTCGATCAGGATCACCTGCCCCCGATCGTCCACCATGAGGTTCTGCACGTGGGCATCACCGTGCACGGGACCCTTGGGCGTCTCAAACCGCAACTCGACGAACTTGTCCCGCAGCTCCCGCCACCGCTTCCGCATGAAGACTTTGTCATCCGCCGGGATCACCGCCCGATCCAGCCGCAGCTCCTGCTTGTCGAACGGATCAAAGGAAGGCAGCTCCAGGCCCTCCGGCACGGTCAGGGAGTGCAGATCCCGCAGGATGCCCCCCAACTCCCCGTAGGTCGCCTTCCGATCACCCTCGACGATCAGATGCCAGAACGTCACAGGGTGCCCCTCGATCACAAGCGGCTGCTCAAGATCCTCAACGATGCGCGCAGCAGGGAACCCTTCCTCAGCCAGCCACCGCGAAACGGCCACCTCCACACGTGCCTTAGGCAGCCACTCCTGCCCACGAGCCACACGCACGATCATCGGGGCCGAGGCCAGCCGGAACAACGCGTTCTCCCCCAGCCGGATTAGCTCCGCGCCCCCGTCATCGAGCCCTGCCGCCTGGCACGCAGCCACCATCACCCGCGTAGCCCTCGCCGACGTGAACCCCTCTTCCGACCGAGCATCATCAACCGCCATGCCCGTACCAGCTCCCCTAGTCGCGCGCGATCAACCAGCGCACGCCCACGGGCGACCAACCCGACGTGCACCGGACACGGTCACGACCGTACCCAGAACTCGCTCACTTCGACGAGACGTTGCGTGAGGCCAGCGTTCTTGCGAAACACATACACAGCACGAGGCAGACGGCTACGCTCTGAGCTTGAGAATCATCGAGGTTTCGGAGGACGGTGCAGTGGCCCTCAACAGCGATATCAGCGCCTACGTCACTGGTCTCGACATCTTGGTGAGGGCGGAGCCAGAAGAACATGATTCTTCTGGGGCTAGCAGCGCAGGAAGTAAAGGATTTATAGGTCCCCGTAACTCGGCCGAGCTGACCACAGTAGCGATGAGATCGGAGCAACTAAGGGAAAACCTCGAGCGTACGGTGCAATCCCTGCGAGAAATTTTCGAGCGAATCGCGGACAGCGAAGGTAATTTTCCACTCAAGGAAGTGCAAGTGTCGTTTGAGGTGTCAGCCAAAGGAGGTATTCGGCTTATTGGCACAAGCGAGGTAGCAGGGAAGGGCGGTATAACTTTGGTTTTCGGGCCGCGAGATCGGGGGGAATAGATTTTATGCACCGCGCCCTCTTGCTCTTCGTCGACCGATATGAGTCAGCCGCATGGATGGATCTTGAATTCCTTAGAAGGGAGTATCAAGAGATCACGACTGCGCTTTCTGACCGAGGCTACGAGATTGATCAGAACAGTGACTGTGGTCAGCTTCGCGCAGCTGCGATTAATCAGAAGATCGAGAGTTTCATTCACAACTCCCGACGGGGCGATAATCTACTCGTCTACCTAAGTGGTCACGGCTACCATTATGACGATGCTCATTGGTTTGCCGCTTTCGACTCTGACCCGACCACTGGCGCGCAAACGATGAGTGTAACGAATGTCAGGCTAGACGGGGGGTGGCCTAATGTTGTGGAGCTCAGCAAGGCAGCGCAAGTTCTCTTTATAGTGGATGCCTGCCGTAATCGCTTGATGGACGCAACCGGGCCTCGAAAACTTGCCGTGACGCCGCCAGATGGATCTGAACGGCTTAGCTATCTGATGGCTTGCGAACCTGAGAAGCCAGCTGTCTACTTGGCATCTCAGGCGCGGCAAGAGGAAACTTTCAGTTTGTTCACCCAGGCATTGCAAGAAGTCCTATCGGATGCTCATGGGTACCTGCCGGCAGATCACCTTCGCGCTCTGATGGAAACCGCGATGAACGACCTGCGCATGCAGCATTGCTCTAGTACCCCACCTCAAATTCCCCGACTGAGCGGCGAGGAAGGAGCTGCTCGATTCCCCTTCTTGCTTGAGAGCCAGTCTTGCACAACTCAAACTCAAGCTGTTAACCACCATGCTTGGAAACTTACGCGTGCGAGCTACGACACGAGGCGGTTCCAGCACGAGGTAAAACATGTAGCGTCGACGCTGGACAAGAATTTTCACGAAGAGCGCAAGCTTTTGGCAACTGACTCATGGATCGACTGGCAGTCGCACTATCGATCCTCAGCACACGTTGAAAAGCTCTTGCAATGGCTACCAGCTGGCTTCACCCTAACTGCTACAGAAGCAGCGATCTTGTCTCTTGTCCAGCATCTATATCACGGTTTCCGGGTCCGACTTGCCAGGAGAGTTGATCAAGCGCTTCGTAGATCTACAACAGTATTGAGTGGTGCGCATGGCGCCTGGACTCAATACCCGCATCTACAACGGCTAACTGATGTCAGGCTCGACCCCAAGCGAGGAAATCGAAATCGCCATGTCGCTGAGGCGTGGGTACTCCACCAGTTTCTTGCCCGCCCTGGGGATGCGCACAAATATGAAGATGAGCTCTTAAATTATCTCGACTCAGCACTGGCCGGAACTGATGATCTTGCCGAGGTGTTGAGCGTAGACGCAGTTTCTTGGCTTTTTCGAGCCATGTTTCACGGCGGGAGCACTCTTGCGGAGTCGCCAGAATTCCAGAGGCTGAGCGAGCATCCGATTCGCTACCAGCTCATAGGTTATCTGTTGGCAGCTTCGCAGATTATGGCCCTAGACATTTGTGAGCTTCCTCCAGTCCTCGTAGAGCATCTAGGTGGGACTGACCGCATCAGCTTCCATCAGATCCGCAGCAGCGTGAATGGCGCATCATGGAAGCTGGTTGGCCGGACCCTGCGTCTTGAAGCACACTGCTCGCATCAAGCCGTAATGGTTGCCTTGCAGGAACGAGCCGAGTCGCTCGACGGCCTGCTGTACATGGCGAGCGGAGTCGCTGGGCTAGAAAAGCTTCCAAACCGCTCTTCCGGGGACGGAGTTGGACCAGAAGAAGACCCTGCTACAGGCAAATTGAAATTCCTACCAGTAGCCACTCGCTTCGGTCTCGATGGCACTCGTGTGCGTGATCTCCTTGCAGGCGAGCAACTATATGCGGATCGATCTCTTGCCGTACGAGAGATTTATCAGAATGCTATGGATGCTTGCAACGTGCGGCGCGCACGCGAGCTATACAGGCCAAGCCTTGATGGCGAAAATTGGCACGGTCGTATCGAGATCCTTCAAAGTAACCGCGGCAACGTTCGGTACGTCGAATGCACGGATAATGGATCAGGCATGGGGCGAGGGGAACTACTTCATGCTTTTGCGCAGGGAGGTGTTCGGCTATCACATTTGACAGAGTTCCAGGAGGAGAAGCTTCAGTGGAGGAAGAAGAATATTCCGTTCTTCGAGAACAGTAGGTTTGGAATTGGTGTACTTAGCTACTTCATGCTTGCTGACGAAATCGAAGTAGTGACACGCAAGTTTCAGCGAGACAGAGTGCCTGGCAAGATTCTGCGAGTCAGGATTTCCGGCCCGGATAACCTGTTTCACGTCGAAGAATCCTCTGAAGCCGTTGATTTCCTGGGAGACTCGTGCGGGACTCGCATCCGTTGGCTTTTGAGGGACGATCTCGATGCATTCTCATGTGTGACGGCATTGCGGTCGGTGCTTGGCGTGGCGAAATATGCAACTACCGCTAAATATGACGATGACGTTGAAGTCTGGGAGCCAGGAGTTTACCGAAGCCGCACTGATTCCCAAAGGACTGCTCGCATTGACGCCACCGGATCTATTCTCCCAGATGGCCGTGGGGAAGTATTTTGGTGTGAGTACGGCGGCGCGCTTCTGATTGACGGTATCTCAGTCAAGGGGAATTGGAACGCTTCTAGTGATCACGCTGCGGAGCGGAAAAAGTCTGATCTGATGAAGATACCTGGGGCCGTGGTCAATCTATCGGGGCCAGTAATAGTCTCGGGAGGTCAGGCGAAGTCCGTTCCCCGCCTTACGGTTGATCGCAGTCAAGTCATCGATGATATCGTCGAACCTATCGCGAAGCGTTTGCGGGCAGCGGCAAGTAGCCTATCAACAGCAGAATTCCTTGACAGTAGGTGGCTTGAAAAGGCCACCAAGATGGAGGCTCATTTTGCGGACGTCATCGTTGAAGGGCTGATCGAGCAGAATGCGTGCTTGGCCTACGATGATGGGGTTGCGAAAATGGGTCGGACGGGTTATTTCCCTGGCGATGAAGTTTTTCGCGCCGAATGGCAATATGCTAACCCCCCTGAGTTGGTTCCATCGAACCTCATCGATTCTGTCCCAAGGGCTCGCAAGCTACCGTCACATTTGGCTCTTTGGCGCTATGCTGCGCACTTTCCCGAAGAGGTACGGAAGGCGCTGGGGGATGTTTGCCCCAAAGATTGGGATGCTGAGGTGTTGAGGCCAGCTTTCCCATCGGATGCCATTGTCTTGGGCGGAGTAGTCAACGCAGCCTCTAAGCAGGCGTGGGATGCCGGAGGAACTTTGGCTCGCGTTCTCACGAGCTCCAGAGCGCTGCATAGAGAACCCACTTCGGTGGTCAAGCAATTGGAACAGCTGGGCGTAGCTATGCCTTCCAGGTTGGAACAAGCTCTCGCCCTGCCGTCACGAATGCTTTACTCGCTGCTGGGTATTGATTCCGCTAATCTCGGATACCTACCCCATCGCCTGAATTCTCCTATTTTTCCAGGGCAGCTACTCAGGGCGTGCGAAGGCGCTCGTGTCTCGGTTTCGGACGCGATTAGCCTGTTGAGTGATCTAACCTACGATGTGTCGTATTGCCGACCGCTCCTCGACGAGTCCGATAGCAGTCTTGCTAGGGCTCTGCTTAGCGAGAGACTCGACGGGCGTTCTCCTTGGATCTCTGATGATGCACTCAGGACAACCAGGGTAGTCTCTGTAGCCGAGAAGCTAAATGTTGAGATTGAACTAGTAGTGGCCATTTGTCGAAAATTGGGCATTACGACAGTTCCTGGAAGAATGTCTCAGGTGGACCGGCGGCTGCGGGAATTGCTTGGTGTGAAGTGCTGGCGCACGGGGGAAGCGACTGTTGCTGATGTGCTAAGGGTGGCTCATGCCACTGGTGGCACTCCAACTGCAACGGCGAAGAGAATGAGAGCCTTCGGTGTTGCGGTGAATGGGCAGGTGCCAAGTGCATTGCCTCAATGTGCTGCACTTCTGAATATTAGGGTGGACTCTGATCGTACGCTGGATTGTTCTATTCCAGTACCTCTTCCTGCCATTAGTCTTCTCGCTCAACGCACGGGCGAAAGCATGGATGCTATCGGAGAAAGTTTGCGCTTCATGGGGCTCGATGTTCCCTTTGAGCGCTTCCCTGAATCGTTGGAAGACGGCGATCAGAGCTTGCTGAGTAGGCGCCTTGAAGCGTACAGGTCAGGTGACTGGCTGAATCCGCGTCGACCTATCCCTGCCGCCCACGTTCTACTCGCTGCGAGCCGGCGAGGGAAAGAGCCGCAAGAGATTGTTCGTCGCCTAACTGAACTGGGGATGCGTGTTGACGAGCTGCCTGATCCCCTGTCGCGCCTTGGTGCGCATTACTTCGAGGAACCTCTCGTCAAGGATTGGATTCCTTACGGAGAATCCTCTCCTAAGGTTCCTCTCGGTCACGTTCTCCGCGTTGCATTGAGTCGACGCCTCCCTGTATCAAGGGCTGTCGAGTTTCTTGAGAGTTGGGGCCTAGTGGTGCTACCCGTCTCTGAGGACCTGCGAGCGGTGGCTCCCATGGACGCTGCTTTGCTTGGCGATTCTGGATACTATGGCAGCCGGGAAGTCACTTTCTCCCAGTCGACGTCGACAGGAGCAGTTGTGTTCGCTGCTCATAGAGCGAATATTTCCATTGGTGATGCGCGGAAGCGTTTGCTTGAACTGGGTGCTGTGATCTCGCACCCGGATCACTCGAACTATGCTGATAGAGACATTTTCTCTGTCATCTCAGGGAGCGCCGGAGACGTTTCGGCAGCCCAAGTCCTAATTGCGGCAGATCGGTGCACTGTCGGGCCTGCTGAGGCTGCGGCTAGGTTTCAGGCTGCAGGCTTGAATGTTCAGCCATTTGACTACCCCCGTGATCGGCCTGACCGCGATGATCTCACAATTTTGCGTGAGAATGCGCTGGAAAGAGGTCCCTTTCTTTCCTGTGCTGCGCCGGTTGACCTTGAGCATCTATTGGTCGCCGCTCACAGGCTACAGAAGTCTGTGAGAGACGTTGCATCTAGGCTTTCAATCTTGGGGCTAAAGGTTCCCGATGTTCGGGAAAGTGTGCAGCATGCTTGGGGCTTGGTTCCCAAGATGCTCTGAGCTGTGGCTCGACATGAGTGGCCGAGAATCACTGATAGCCGAACTTGTCGCTGGTCGGGACTACTTCACGGCCAAGCGGCATGAGAGAGACTGGAATAAGTTTTAGATTGGCCCACCCGAACGGGATACCAATGATCGACAGGAACAGCGGGATGCTCGTGATCAGGTGTCCCAGGGCCAGCCACCACCCCGCGAAGATCACCCAGATCACGTTCCCGAGGAACGACGGCGCACCGGCATCCTGCCGCTCCACAGTGGTTCGGCCGAACGGCCACAGCACGAAGCCCGCGATACGCAGCGAAGCAACGCCGAACGGGATCGTGACGATCAAGATGAAGCACACCAGCGCGGCGACCGTGTAAGCGAGGGCCATCCAGATCCCGCAGAAGATCAGCCACAGGATGTTCAGCAGCAGGTTGAACAGCTTCATGATCGGTACCCTTCCAGGTCGCTCCGTCGGCACTGCCTGCTACGACAAGTATCAGCTGGTCACGCGTGCAGACGGAAACGCAACGGCCTTGTGGCGTGATCAGGAACGTTCAGAGACGATCCCGTTCGGCATCGCCGCATTCCGCATCGGCGTCTACGCCTTGTGGCCCTTCGGCTACACGACGGTCGAGCGCCGCGACGCCGGAGCCCCCTCCTGCGTCGGCAATGTCCTGTGGCTGATCCTCGCGGGCTGGTGGCTGGCCCTTGCCCACATCGCCACCGGCATCGCGCTGTGCGTCACGATCATCGGCATCCCGCTCGGCATCGCCAACTTCAAGCTCATCCCGGTCTCGTTGCTGCCCTTCGGCCGCGACATCGTCTCCACGGACCGGCCGTTCGTAGCGGGTTGGTGACACACGCCCCGAGTGCCGGGCGCGAGCTGGTGCCTCACCGCTCCGGGGCTGCACCGACACCCGGAGGACCATCGGGTGACCGAGCGTTTCCCACAGGCTCAGGGTTATCCACAGGTCGGCCCGATTGTCAGTGCCGCGCTGCATGATGAACCCATGACCGAGATCGAGCAGTTGCTGGCACGGGTGGCGGGCAAGGCCCGTAACACCCGCCCGTGGGGCTGGACTTCGCTTCCCGATCCCGTGGACGCCGCCACGGTGGCCCGCGCCGTGGCCGCGCTCGGCTTCCGTCTGCCGCCGCTGCTCGCCGAGCTGTATCTGCGCATAGGGGACGGCGGATTCGGCCCGGAGTACGGTCTGCTGCCGCTGTTCGACAGCCCACCCGCCGACGAGCCCGCCGCCGTCGTGCAGTACCTCGCCCATCGCGAGAGCGGCCGCCAGGACCCCGAGTGGCCCTGGCCCGACGGGGTGTTGCCGATATCCCACTGGGGCTGTGCGATGTACGCCTGCGTGGACTGCCTCGACCCGCAGGCCCCCGTCCTGCTCTTCGAACCGAACGCCGACGAAGCCGACCACGCCTGGTACGTGGACGCCCCCAGCCTCACGGCCTGGCTGCGCGCCTGGTTGGACGGCACGGGCTGGTACCAGGAGACGAACGAAGGGGTGGACCTGGCGCCCTGGTCCGACTTCCGCATACGCACGACCCCGACGCCGGCCTCGTAGCCGGATCGGCCGGCTCACCCACCGGCGGTGTGCCATCTGCCGCACCCGCTGGGCGGTGCAACCGCCCGGTGCTGCCGTGCCGTCCTCGGCAGTGACAAGAGCACGCTTATCGCGCCAGCCACGGCACCTGGGCAAGGCAAGGCGCCGCACGGGGGCGAGGCACGGCGGAGACCACCACGCGACAACGCGAGCGAGACGTACGACCTACTCACGCAAAACCCACCGAGCACTGACGCACTACGCACCAAGCACTACGCACCACGCAGCAAGCACTACGCAGTACGCACCAAGCACGAGCACGATCTGCATCCGTCCGGGCCGGACATCGCCAAGATCACAGTTCCTGGACAGTGCAGACCCAGCGCGAAAGGGCAGGTTCACGGCATGAGCATCATCGCTTGGATCATCCTGGGACTGTTGGCCGGAGCCATCGCCAAGTTTCTGCTGCCGGGCCGCGACCCCGGCGGACTCATCGGCACGACAGTGATCGGCATCGTGGGCGCGTTCGTCGGCGGTTGGATATCGGCCCGCTGGCTGGACCACCCGATCACCAAGGACTTCTACGACGGCGCCACCTGGGCGGCGGCGATCGGCGGCTCGCTGGTCCTGCTGATCGCGTACCGCCTCCTGTTCGGCCACTCGCGCGACTGAGCGCGGAGCACGGCACGCAGGGACTCCGCGTCGGGGCGAGAAGGGCGGGCCACCGGGCAGCCGGGTGCCCACCCTTCCTCGGATGCGCGCGGCGTCGGGGTTACCGGTAGTTCACGAACTGCAGCGCGAAATCGAAGTCCTGGCCCTTCAGCAGGGCGATCACGGCCTGGAGGTCGTCCCGGCTCTTGGAGCTGACGCGCAGCTCGTCGCCCTGGACCTGGGCCTTGACGCCCTTGGGCCCCTCGTCGCGGATGATCTTCGCGACCTTCTTCGCGTTCTCCTGGGAGATGCCCTCCTGGATCGACGCGAAGATCTTGTACTCCTTGCCCGAGAGTTGGGGCTCGCCCGCGTCCAGGGCCTTCAGCGAGATGCCGCGCTTGATCAGCTTGGACTGGAAGACGTCGAGGACGGCCTTCACGCGGTCCTCGGAGTTCGCCTCCATGAGGATCTTGTCACCGGACCACGAGATCGAGGCACCCACGCCCTTGAAGTCGTAGCGCTGCGAGATCTCCTTGGCGGCCTGGTTGAGGGCGTTGTCGACCTCCTGCCGCTCGACCTTCGAGACGATGTCGAAACTGGAGTCGGCCATGTGCTGTGGCTCCTTGTATCGGGGTGCGAATCGGGTGCGTAGCGGCGTACGCGGGCGGCGGCCGGGCCCGGCTCGGACCCGGGACCGCATCCGCCCAAGCCTAGCCACCCCCTGTCCCCCGAGCGCCGATCAATCGGGTGGCGAAGCACCCCTCCGTATCGGGTATTGTTTACGTCGTTGCCAGCGAGCACCGCCGAAAGGCGGTTCGAGTGGCAGCAAACCCCGGCGGTGTGCCCGAGCGGCCAAAGGGAGCAGACTGTAAATCTGCCGGCTCAGCCTTCCCAGGTTCGAATCCTGGCGCCGCCACTTTGAAGAGGACCCCCTCCAGGTCTGCGGAAACGCAGAGTGGAGGGGGTTTCTTCGTGTTCCGGGTGCTCTGGGTGCCCAGAGGTGTTCGGGGCACACTGGCCCCATGAGCTCCCGCTCCTCCCGCCGCAGAACGTGCCCCGAGTGCCGTCGTGAGATCGCCGTCGTCGCGGGACGGTTCGCCCGGCACGACCCGCCGCCCGGTGCGCGAGAGAGCGGTCGGCTCGTCTCGTGCCCGGGGTCGCGTCGGCAGGCGCAACTGGGGGCGGTACAGCCGTCGTTGGACGGGCATGTCGTGCCGGAGTTCCCCGGGCAGCTGCCGCTGTTCTGAAGATGGAGCCTGCCCGAGGGCATGTCGGAGTGTGATCCGAGGGCATGCCGGAGCGTGAACCGCCTGTCCGGGCCTGCCTCAGTTTCCGGCCACCGACTTCACGGCCACCGAGACCGGTGTCGACCCGCTGATCAGTTCCAGGGTCAGACCGGCCGTCGCCGGGGTGTCGAGCAGCTCGGCCAGTACAGCAGCCACGTCATCGCGCGGGATCGGGCCGCGTCCGGTGTGGGCCTCCAGGCGGACCAGGCCGGTGCCGGCGTCGTCCGTCAGCGCGCCGGGGCGCAGGATCGTCCAGTCCAGCGCGTCCTGGCGGGTGACGTGCGCGTCGGCCTCGCCCTTGGCGCGCAGATAGACGTCGAAGACCTCGTCGCCCTGGTGGTTCGGGTCGGCGCCCATCGAGGAGACGACCAGGAAGCGGCGTACGCCCGCCCGGACCGCCGCGTCCGCGAACAGCACCGCCGCGCCCTTGTCCACCGTGTCCTTGCGTGCCGCCCCGCTGCCCGGACCGGCACCGGCCGCGAACACCGCCGCGTCGGCGCCCTGAAGATGCGCCGCGACCTGCTCGACCGTGGCCGACTCCAGGTCCAGCAGGACCGGTTCGGCGCCCGCCTCCCGCAGATCGTCGCCCTGTTCGGCGCGGCGGATGATGCCCGCGACCTCAAAACCACGCGCGGAGAGCAGGCGCTCCAGCCGCAGCGCGATCTGTCCATGACCTCCAGCGATGACAATGCGCATGCTTCCGACCGTACGCCCGAACGGCCGCATTCGCCCCATGAGATGGGTGTGGTCTCAGACCCGTGAGATGGGCGTGATCTCGGGCGGGTGCCTACGACAACTCTCCCCGCCCCTGCCGAGGCAACCCCAGTTCCGCCGCCGCGGCCGAGTTGCAGTACTCCCGTACCGCGCTCGTCCGTGCTACCACGCGCCCCCGGTGCACCACGATCCGGCTGTACGCCAGTGACAGGGCGCCCGCCAGCCGGTCCCCGCGTACGGCCAGCAGCTCGGCCGGGAAGCCCGCCTCCACGCGTACCTCGGGGAGGCCCAGGGCGGCGCGGGCCGAGGTGCTCACGGCGTCGTAGGCGTCCTCGGGACGCAGGCCGTGGTGGGAGGCCAGGAGGTACGCGGCCTCCAGGGGGTCGCCGCGGCCCACCGGGTTCGAGGTGTCCCGGAGGGCGCCGCTGCCGGCGGCGAGGCGTACGCCGGCGGAGCGCAGCAGTCGTACTGGCGCCGTTCCACGCCGCTCGGCGCCCGCGCAGCCGCCCTGCGGCAGGCACACCACGGTCACCCCCGCCGCCGCCAGCCGGTCGGCGGTGCGGGACGCCACGTCGGCGGGCAGGTCGCCCAGGCCGCCGCAGGGGCCGATCGTCACGCCGGGGCGCATGCCGCCGGCCATCGCGGCGAGGCGGGCGAGGCGGGCCGGGTCGGTGGCGTCGGTGTGCAGGTCGACGGGGCAGCCGTGTTCGGAGGCGACCTCCAGGACGGCCGCCACATAGCCCGTCGGATCGGGGTCGAGATCCGGAGAGCCGCCCACCACGGAGGCGCCCATCTTCACCGCGTCCCGCAGCATGGCGAGCCCGTCCGCCCCGGCCACCCCGGTCAGCACCCGCGGCATCGCCACCGCCGTCAGCTCCGCGAGCCCCCGCAACGACCGCCGCGCCCGCAGTACGGCGGTCAGCGCGCCCAGCCCCTTTACGTCACCCACGCGCACATGTGCCCGCAGCGCGGTCGCCCCGTGCCCGAGTTGCAGCAGCGTGGCCTCGGTGGCCCGGCGCTGGACGTCCTGGGGGTCGTACGTGACCGGGCCATCGGCGTCGGCGGACAGGGCCGTGTCGGCGTGGGCGTGGACTTCGGCGGGGGCCGGCAGCAGGAGATAGCCGCTGAGATCCACCCGGCCGCCACCGCCGCCATTACCACCGCCGCCGCCACTACCCCCGCCACCGTCACCGCGAGATCCGCCCAGGCTGCCGGCCGTACCCACCGCCTCGATCCGCCCGCCGCCCAGCCGGACGTCCACGGTCCGGCCGTCGGTGAGACGTGCGCCGCACAGCAGCAGGCGGGCCGCGTCGCTCTGTCCCGAGCCCGACGGGGACGACGACGAACGGGGTGGCTGCGGCCGGCTGTCGGGCATCGCGCTCCATGGCTCGGGATCAGGGGCAGGGATCAGGGACAGGGATCAAGGGCAGGGCCTATGACGTACTCACGGCGTACTCATGGCGCACCGCCGCGTCACGGACGCAAGATCACGCAGAGTGAGTCGAGCCTAGGACGGTGTTCGGTCCGTGGCGTGGAGGAGCGCAATAGTCGTACCGGTGTGGTCCGCCGATCGAGGGTGGGGCGGGGACGGGGAAACGGATTTGGGTGAACGGTGGCCGAGCGTGTAATGTCTTCATCGCTCGCCCCAATAGCTCAGTCGGCAGAGCGTCTCCATGGTAAGGAGAAGGTCAACGGTTCGATTCCGTTTTGGGGCTCTGGTGCTAGCGCCGCTCGCGGCGTGTGCATCACAGCGGTGTAGCTCAGTCGGTAGAGCAAGCGGCTCATAATCGCTGTGTCACCGGTTCAAGTCCGGTCACCGCTACTGACAGTAGCCGATTGCGGGGTCGGTCCTTCGATCGGCTACTCTTTCTTGCGTTGAACTAACCTACCCGTTCGTCAAGGAGCACTCACGTGGCTGCCACCGACGTCCGCCCGAAGATCACGCTGGCCTGCGTGGAGTGCAAGGAGCGGAACTACATCACCAAGAAGAACCGGCGTAACAACCCGGACCGTCTTGAGATGAAGAAGCACTGCCCGCGTTGCAACGCGCACACCGCGCACCGCGAGACGCGCTGACGCAGGCTCGTACATCTCGTACGGCTCGTACACGAGGCCGCCCCCGCAGTTCGGGGGCGGCCTCGTGGTCTTTTCGGTCACCCTTTCGGCCGGTGTGGCCACCGGGCGCAATCGGCCACAGCGGCTTTTATACGGTTGACCCGGCTATACGGTTGACCCGGCAGAGCGGGTCGACCAGAGCAGAAACCAGGAGGTACCGAGCCATGGCGCTCGACCAGTCCTTCGTGGGGCGGAGCTACCCGCCCACCGACCCCTACGAGGTGGGCCGGGAGAAGATCCGTGAGTTCGCGGAGGCGGTAGGGGACGCCAACCCGGCCTACACGGACCCGGAAGCCGCCAAGGCCCTCGGCCACCCCGACGTGATCGCCCCGCCCACCTTCGTGTTCGCCATCACCTTCAAGGCGGCGCGGCAGGTCGTCGACGACCCGCAGCTCGGCCTGGACTACAGCCGCGTCGTGCACGGCGACCAGAAGTTCGCCTACAGCCGCCCGGTGGGCGCCGGTGACCGGCTCACGGTCACCTCGACCATCGAGGCCATCAAGTCCATGGCCGGGAACGACATCCTGGACGTCCGCGGCGAGGTGCACGACGAGTCCGGTGAGCACGTCGTGACCGCCTGGACCAAGCTGGTGGCCCGCGCGGCCGAGGAGGCGTGAGCAGATGACGGCAAAGATCGCGTACGCCGACGTCGAGGTCGGCACCGAGCTGCCCGCCCAGACCTTCCCCGTGACCCGTGCCACGCTCGTCCAGTACGCGGGCGCCTCCGGGGACTTCAATCCGATCCACTGGAACGAGAAGTTCGCCAAGGAGGTGGGCCTGCCGGACGTCATCGCGCACGGCATGTTCACCATGGCCGAGGCGATCCGCGTGGTCACCGACTGGGCCGGGGACCCGGGCGCGGTCGTCGAGTACGGCGTCCGCTTCACGAAGCCCGTCGTGGTCCCGAACGACGACCAGGGGGCCAGGATCGAGGTCAGCGGCAAGGTGGCCGCCAAGCTCGACGACAACACCGTCCGCGTGGACCTCACGGCGACGAGCGCCGGACAGAAGGTCCTGGGGATGTCCCGGGCGGTTGTCCGGCTGGCCTGAGCTGTGCGGGTAGGTAAGGGGCGTTCGCCTTGGCGGGCGCCCCTTACCGATGCCGCGACTGGCGCACACGCGCGTGCGCCCCCGAGCCTGTCAGTGCCGTCTCGTACTCTTGGGCCCGTGCAGGTACTCCACGACGCTCCCCTCGCCCCGTTGACCACGTTCCGGCTGGGCGGTCCCGCGACCCGGCTGGTGACCGCGACGACCGACGCCGAGGTCGTCGACGTCGTGCGGGAGGCCGATGCCGCCGGGACGCCGTTGCTGGTCATCGGCGGTGGTTCGAACCTGGTCATCGGCGACAAGGGGTTCGACGGGACCGCCCTGCGCATCGCCACCCGCGGTGTCGAGCTGGTCGGTACGCGGCTGGAACTGGCCGCCGGTGAGGTGTGGACGGACGCCGTCGCGCGCACCGTGGAGGCCGGGCTGGCCGGTGTCGAGTGCCTGGCCGGGATCCCGGGGTCGGCGGGAGCGACGCCGATCCAGAACGTGGGGGCGTACGGCCAGGAGGTCTCCTCCACCATCACCGAGGTGATCGCCTACGACCGCACGGCGGGCGAGACGGTCACCCTGACGAACGCCGAGTGCGGTTTCTCGTACCGCCACAGCCGCTTCAAGGCCGACCCTGAGCGGTACGTCGTCCTGCGCGTCCGCTTCGCGCTGGAGGACGCGGGCGGGCTGTCAGGGCCCATCCGGTACGCCGAGACGGCCCGCGCGCTCGGGGTCGAACCCGGCGACCGGGTACCGCTCGGCGACGCCCGTGACACCGTGCTGAAGCTGCGCGCCGGGAAGGGCATGGTGCTCGACCCCGAGGACCACGACACCTGGTCCGCCGGGTCCTTCTTCACCAACCCGATCCTCACGGACGCCCAGTTCGCCACGTTCCACGCGCGCGTGCGGGAGCGGCTCGGCGAGGGCGTGGAGCCGCCGGCGTACCCGGCCGGGGACGGGCACACCAAGACCTCCGCCGCCTGGCTGATCGACAAGGCGGGATTCGGCAAGGGGTACGGCACCGGGCCCGCCCGGATCTCCACCAAGCACACCCTCGCGCTCACCAACCGCGGCGAGGCGACCACGGAGGACCTGCTGGCGCTGGCCCGCGAGGTCGTCGCCGGGGTGCGTGACGCCTTCGGAATCACCCTGGTCAACGAGCCGGTGACGGTCGGCGTCAGCCTCTAGTCGGCGTCGGCCTCTAGGTGTATCGGCTCGCGGGCTCGCTGGACGTCAGCCAGGCGTCCACCCCCGCCAGCAGCCTCGCCTTCGTCTCCTCCGGCGCCGCCGAAGCCCGCACCGACTGGCGGGCCAGCTCGGCCAGTTCCGCGTCCGTGAAGGCGTGGTGATCGCGGGCGATCTCGTACTGGGCCGCCAGACGGGAGCCGAACAGGAGCGGGTCGTCCGCCCCCAGGGCCATCGGGACGCCGGCCTCGAAGAGCGTGCGCAGGGGGACGTCCTCGGGCTTCTCGTAGACGCCGAGGGCCACGTTCGACGCCGGGCACACCTCGCAGGTGACGCCCCGGTCGGCCAGGCGCTTGAGCAGGCGCGGGTCCTCCGCCGCGCGCACGCCGTGGCCCACCCGGTCGGCGTGCAGGTCGTCCAGGCAGTCGCGGACCGAGGCGGGACCGGTCAGTTCGCCGCCGTGCGGGGCGGACAGCAGGCCGCCGTCGCGGGCGATGGCGAAGGCGCGGTCGAAGTCGCGGGCCATGCCGCGCCGCTCGTCGTTGGAGAGGCCGAAGCCGACCACGCCGCGGTCGGCGTACCGGGTGGCCAGACGGGCCAGCGTGCGCGCGTCCAGCGGGTGCTTCATACGGTTCGCGGCGACCAGGACGCGCATCCCGAGCCCGGTCTCCCGCACCGCCGAGTCCACCGCGTCCAGGATGATCTCCAGCGCCGCGATCAGGCCGCCCAGACGCGGGGCGTACGACGTCGGGTCGACCTGGATCTCCAGCCAGCCCGAGCCGTCCCTCAGGTCCTCCTCGGCCGCCTCTCGCACCAGCCGCTGGATGTCCTCCGGCTGCCTCAGGCACGAGCGCGCGGCGTCGTACAGCCGCTGGAAGCGGAACCAGCCCCGCTCGTCCGTCGCCCGCAGTCTCGGCGGCTCCCCGCTGACCAGGGCCTCGGTCAGCGCGTCGGGCAGCCGTACGCCGTACTTGTCGGCCAGCTCCAGCAGGGTGCCCGGCCGCATCGAGCCGGTGAAGTGCAGGTGCAGATGGGCCTTCGGGAGGTCGGAGACATCACGTACACGTTCCATCCCAGGATCCTGCCGTACGGCCTGCTCGTCCCGGTAGCGCTTTCCCCGTTCGTGGTCTTGCTCGCACGAAGAAACGGAAGCGGGCCGCCTCCCCGCAGGGAAACGGCCCGTGCACGCGCGCGTGCTCCATGTCGACGTGGTGGAACGTCAGTCACGCGCCTCCGCCAGCAGCTTCTGGATACGGCTCACGCCCTCGACGAGGTCCTCGTCGCCCAGGGCGTACGACAGCCGCAGATAGCCCGGCGTGCCGAAGGCCTCGCCCGGGACGACCGCGACCTCGACCTCCTCCAGGATCAGCGCGGCCAGCTCGACGGTGTTCTGCGGGCGCTTGCCGCGGATCTCCTTGCCGAGCAGGGCCTTCACCGACGGGTACGCGTAGAAGGCGCCCTCGGGCTCGGGGCAGACCACGCCGTCGATGTCGTTGAGCATCCGGACGATCGTGCGGCGGCGGCGGTCGAAGGCCTCGCGCATCGTCGCCACGGCGCCCAGGTCGCCGGAGACGGCGGCCAGCGCGGCCATCTGGGCGACGTTCGAGACGTTCGACGTGGCGTGCGACTGGAGGTTCGTGGCGGCCTTCACGACGTCCTTCGGGCCGATGATCCAGCCCACCCGCCAGCCGGTCATGGCGTACGTCTTCGCGACACCGTTGACCACGATGCACTTGTCGCGCAGCTCCGGCAGGACGGCCGGCATCGACACGGCCGAGGCGTCGCCGTACACCAGGTGCTCGTAGATCTCGTCGGTGAGCACCCACAGGCCGTGCTCGACGGCCCAGCGGCCGATGGCCTCCGTCTCGGCCTCGGAGTAGACCGCGCCGGTCGGGTTGGACGGGGAGACGAACAGGACGACCTTCGTCCGCTCCGTGCGGGCGGCCTCCAGCTGCTCCACGCTGACCCGGTAGCCGGTCGTCTCGTCGGCGACGACCTCGACCGGGACACCGCCGGCCAGGCGGATCGACTCCGGGTACGTCGTCCAGTACGGGGCCGGGACGATGACCTCGTCGCCCGGGTCGAGGATCGCGGCGAAGGCCTCGTAGATGGCCTGCTTGCCGCCGTTGGTGACCAGGATCTGCGACGCGTCGACCTCGTAACCGGAGTCGCGCAGCGTCTTCACGGCGATCGCGGCCTTCAGCTCGGGCAGGCCGCCGGCCGGGGTGTATCGGTGGTACTTGGGGTTCTTGCAGGCCTCGATCGCGGCCTCGACGATGTAGTTCGGGGTCGGGAAGTCGGGCTCGCCGGCGCCGAATCCGATCACCGGACGCCCGGCGGCCTTCAGGGCCTTGGCCTTGGCGTCCACGGCGAGGGTGGCGGACTCGGAGATCGCGCCGATGCGGGCCGAGACCCGGCGCTCGGTGGGTGGGGTTGCAGCGCTCATGAGGCCATCGTTCCAGACCGGAAACCGGCCCGGCACACAGGTTTCACGGACTGAACAGCTCAGGGCAAACCGCTGAACAACAGTCCGGATACATCGGGTGGCCTGGGTGATCTTCGGCCGGTCCGGGGCCGAGAAGGCGGCGATCTGCCCGGGGCGCAGGCCTCACGGGCCTTTTCTGTTCGACGACCGGCTCAGGACCACGTACACTCTCACCTCGTTGGCCTTCATCGAGCCCGCACTCGACCGGTGCACACCGAGCACCCGGTTGGATGCGGTACGTTGGGGGACACACAAAGGGTCGTAGCTCAATTGGTAGAGCACCGGTCTCCAAAACCGGCGGTTGGGGGTTCAAGTCCCTCCGGCCCTGCTCCACACACCGCCAGGATGTGTGCGCAGGTACGTACAGCAATGCACCCACCGTGCGGCTCAGACCGGGCGCGGCACGGCCACGACCCGGGATCAGGTGAGGACGAATGACGGACGCCGTGGGCTCCATCGACACGCCTGACGCTCAGGGCGAGGCACCGGAGTCCCAGAAGAAGACCCGCAAGGGCGGCAAGCGTGCCAAGAAGGGCCCGCTGAAGCGTCTTGCCCTCTTCTACCGGCAGATCGTCGCGGAGCTCCGCAAGGTCGTCTGGCCTACGCGTACGCAGCTGACGCGATACACGACCGTCGTGATCATCTTTGTCGTCGTCATGATCGGACTGGTGACCGTGATTGACTATGGGCTCGACCACGCCGCCAAGTACGTCTTCGGCTGAGCCAAGAGCGAAGGGCGCCGGGACCCGGCGCCCCTTTCGCGTGTTCCACCCCCATGATCCAGGAAGAAGCAGCCACCGTGTCTGACCCGAACGTGAACGACGCCATCGAGCCGGTCGAGTCCGTGGAAGACGAGCTCGACATCGTCGAGGGTGCGGACGAGGACCTGGACGAGGCCGAGGCTGCCGACGCCGCCGCGGGTGAGCCCGCGGAGGAAGCCGCCGTGCACGTCGACGAGGAGCCCGCGGAGGAGGCCGAGCCCGAGGCCGAGCTCGACCCCGTCGAGAAGCTCCGCGAGGAACTGCGGACCCTGCCCGGCGAGTGGTACGTGATCCACACCTACGCCGGTTACGAGAACCGCGTGAAGACCAACCTGGAGCAGCGCGCCGTCTCGCTGAACGTCGAGGACTACATCTTCCAGGCCGAGGTGCCGCAGGAAGAGGTCGTCCAGATCAAGAACGGCGACCGCAAGACCATCAAGCAGAACAAGCTCCCGGGCTACGTCCTGGTCCGCATGGACCTGACGAACGAGTCCTGGGGCGTCGTCCGCAACACCCCCGGCGTCACCGGCTTCGTCGGCAACGCCTACGACCCGTACCCGCTGACCCTGGACGAGATCGTCAAGATGCTCGCCCCGGAGGCGGAGGAGAAGGCCGCCCGCGAGGCCGCCGAGGCCGAGGGCAAGCCGGCGCCGCAGCGCAAGGTCGAGGTCCAGGTGCTGGACTTCGAGGTGGGCGACTCGGTCACCGTCACCGACGGCCCGTTCGCCACGCTGCAGGCGACGATCAACGAGATCAACCCCGACTCCAAGAAGGTCAAGGGCCTGGTGGAGATCTTCGGCCGGGAGACGCCGGTCGAGCTGTCGTTCGACCAGATCCAGAAGAACTAGCGCCTTCTGGACGTACCGCTTCCGAGCAGGTCAGGCGAACGCTCGAGCGTCCGCCTGACCTGCTCGGTTTTTGGCCGCGCATCTATACCCGTTATCGTTGTGCGGTATGCCTTCTGCTGAGACGCGACTCGGCGGAGGGTAGACCCGAATCGAAAGGACCCGGAGAGCTATGCCTCCCAAGAAGAAGAAGGTCACGGGGCTCATCAAGCTCCAGATCCAGGCCGGTGCCGCCAACCCGGCCCCGCCGGTCGGCCCCGCGCTGGGTCAGCACGGCGTCAACATCATGGAGTTCTGCAAGGCCTACAACGCCGCGACCGAGTCGCAGCGTGGCTGGGTCATCCCGGTGGAGATCACGGTCTACGAGGACCGCTCCTTCACCTTCGTGACCAAGACCCCGCCGGCCGCCAAGATGATCCTCAAGGCCGCGGGCGTGGAGAAGGGCTCCGGCGAGCCGCACAAGACCAAGGTCGCGAAGATCACCCGCGAGCAGGTCCGCGAGATCGCCACCACCAAGATGCCCGACCTCAACGCCAACGACCTGGACGCCGCCGAGAAGATCATCGCCGGCACCGCCCGTTCCATGGGCGTCACGGTCGAGGGCTGAGCCCCAACCTCCCAGCAGCAGTAGTGGCAGGGCCTGCTCGGCCCGGACCACGACTCCTAAGAATCCCCAGGAGCAGTAGTGAGCAAGCGCAGCAAGTCTCTCCGCGCTGCGGACGCCAAGGTCGACCGGGAAAAGCTGTACGCCCCGCTCGAGGCCGTCCGTCTCGCCAAGGAGACCTCCACGACCAAGTTCGACGGCACCGTCGAGGTCGCCTTCCGTCTGGGTGTCGACCCGCGCAAGGCCGACCAGATGGTCCGTGGCACCGTGAACCTTCCGCACGGCACCGGTAAGACCGCCCGGGTCCTGGTCTTCGCGACCGGCGACCGTGCCGAGGCCGCGCGTGCCGCGGGCGCCGACATCGTCGGCGCCGACGAGCTGATCGACGAGGTGTCGAAGGGGCGTCTGGACTTCGACGCCGTCGTCGCCACCCCGGACCTCATGGGCAAGGTCGGCCGCCTCGGCCGTGTGCTCGGTCCCCGTGGTCTGATGCCGAACCCGAAGACCGGCACCGTGACCCCCGACGTCACCAAGGCTGTCAACGACATCAAGGGTGGCAAGATCGAGTTCCGCGTCGACAAGCACTCGAACCTGCACTTCATCATCGGCAAGACGTCGTTCGACGACACCAAGCTGGTGGAGAACTACGGCGCCGCGCTGGAGGAGATCCTCCGTCTGAAGCCGTCCGCCGCCAAGGGTCGCTACATCAAGAAGGCCGCCATCACCACCACGATGGGCCCCGGCATCCCGGTCGACCCGAACCGCACCCGCAACCTCCTCGTCGAGGAGGACCCGGCCGCGGTCTGAGCCCTCATGGCTCGCTGAAGTCGGTCACGGGCCCCGCATCCCTTCCAGGGTGCGGGGCCCGTCCCCGTTTCCGGCCGGTTGTCCAGGACGTGACCGAGCCGTTGCAGGGGAGGGCGGGAATTCTCGGGAGTCGGAGCGACCCGCTGGGTTAAGCTCACAGCGTTTTCATGTATTCGACAATCTGTTCCTTGTGTTCCTTGGGGGGATCGATGGGGCTTTCCGTACGCACGCGCGGTGGGGCGACGCTCGCCGGGACAGCGGCTCTCGTACTGGCCGGCGGGGCCGTCGGCTGCGGCGCCGAGAAGAGCGACGGCGCGTCCGGCTCCGAGCGGACCGTTCAGCAGGTTCTGACCGCCGCTTATGAGAAGACCGCCGAGGCCAAGTCCGCCAAGGTCGAGATGACCATGTCGATGCCGGACGCGATGGACGGCGGCGGCGAGGCGACCATGACCGGCGTGATGGGCTGGGACCCGATCGTCATGGACATGACCATGAAGGGCTCCATGCTCGCCACCGAGCCGGGCGCCCCGGAGCAGGTCCGCATGATCTGGCGTGACAACGTCATGTACATGGACATGGGTGCCGAGTCCGCCAAGGACATGGACGGCAAGCGCTGGATGAAGCTGGACCTCGCGGCCGCCGCCAAGGCCTCCGGGGACGAGGCGGTCGCCAAGGAGATGACCTCCGGCCTGGAGAACATGAACCAGAACCCGGCCGAGCAGCTGGCCCTGCTCCTGGAGTCGCCCAACCTCAAGCACGTCGGCAGCGAGAAGATCGACGGCGTCGAGACCGAGCACTACAAGGGCACGCTCACCGTCAAGGAGGTACTGGAGACCAACGAGGGCCTGGACCTGCTCAAGCCCAAGGAGCGCGAGCAGCTCCTGGAGAACATCGAGAAGTCCGGCATCAAGGGCTACGACACCGAGGTCTGGGTCAACGAGGACGACCTGCCGGTCCGGATGGACGTCGGCATGAAGACCCCCCAGGGCAACGTCGACATGAGCATGAAGTTCTCCGACTACGGCGCCAAGGCCGAGGTCGAGGTGCCGCCGGCCGGCGAGACCTTCGACCTCTTCGAGATGCTGAAGGGGCTGGAGGGGATGCCCGACGACGAGGGCAGCTCGGAGAGCTCGGGCGTCTGAGCCGCACCCCGCCGCCGTAGCCCTGCCGCTGTCCCTCCGTCGACGGCCTCTGACCGGATTTGCTTGACAGCGATCCGGTCAGGTACCGTCCTTCAGAAGCCAAAGACCGCTGGTCGTTGCCGCGCGCTCGTACGAGGGTGCGGTGGCCGAAGGATCCGCTGAACTGCGGACGACCCGCGCAGGTGACAGTGGAAGTGCTCCCGGAGTACGTGCGTCAACGCATGCACGGCCGGTCGAGTCCGCCCCGTGCGCCTGCGCCGGGGCGTTTCGTTTTCCCCAGTCCTCCTTCGGGTCCGCGCGGTCCGAATCACCCGGAAGGAGGCCGAGGCTCTATGGCGAGGCCCGACAAGGCTGCCGCGGTTGCCGAGCTGACGGACAAGTTCCGCAGCTCCAACGCCGCCGTGCTGACCGAGTACCGCGGTCTCACCGTGGCGCAGCTCAAGACGCTGCGCCGTTCGCTCGGTGAGAACGCCCAGTACGCCGTGGTGAAGAACACGCTGACCAAGATTGCGGCCAACGAGGCCGGGATCACGCTGGACGACCAGCTCTTCGCTGGTCCGACGGCCGTCGCCTTCGTCACCGGTGACCCGGTGGAGTCGGCGAAGGGTCTTCGTGACTTCGCCAAGGACAACCCGAACCTCATCATCAAGGGCGGTGTCCTTGACGGCAAGGCGCTGTCCGCCGATGAGATCAAGAAGCTTGCGGACCTCGAGTCCCGCGAGGTTCTGCTCAGCAAGCTGGCCGGTGCCTTCAAGGCGAAGCAGTCCCAGGCTGCCTCCGTCTTCCAGGCGCTGCCGTCGAAGCTCGTCCGCACCGTGGACGCGCTGCGCGCCAAGCAGGAAGAGCAGGGCGGTGCCGAGTAATTCGGCTCGCATCATGATCGCTGCCTGAGGCCTCCCGCCGCAGGCAACGGTCGTAGCGGGCCGAACGTACGCCCGCCAGTCATGTACATCCCGGCACCAGCCGATTTAGTGGAAGGAAAGCCATCGTGGCTCTCACCCAGGAAGAACTGCTCGCCGAGTTCGAGTCGATGACCCTGATCCAGCTCTCCGAGTTCGTGAAGGCGTTCGAGGAGAAGTTCGACGTCACCGCCGCCGCGGCCGCCCCGGTCGTCGTCGCCGGTGGTGCCGCCGGTGGCGCTGCCGCCGAGGCCGAGCCGGAGAAGGACGAGTTCGACGTCGTCCTCACCGGCGCCGGTGACAAGAAGATCCAGGTCATCAAGGTCGTGCGCGAGCTGACCTCCCTCGGCCTGAAGGAGGCCAAGGACCTGGTGGACGGCGCCCCGAAGCCCGTCCTGGAGAAGGTCGCCAAGGACGCCGCGGACAAGGCCAAGGAGGCCCTCGAGGGCGCCGGCGCCTCCGTCGAGGTCAAGTAAGGCCGACCTCTCCGCGCGCTGAGTACAGCCCCGTAGGGCTGTAACGCGAACGCACCGAAGAGCGATCATCCATCCGGGTGGTCGCTCTTCGGCGTTCTGGGGGTCCGGCGGCGGCTGCCTTGCACCCGCGGTCGCGAGGAGTAAGGTGATCTTCGTCGTGCCTCTCAGCACCCCGGGGGCAGGCTGAACGTGACGAGCGCAGCACCTCGGCTTGGGCAAGGGGGCCTTGACGAACTGCACGCAGCGCGCAATTCTCAGGACGCGTCGTCACAAGGATCCGAATCCGAGGCATGGATCGACGACGAAGAGGGCAGTATCAACGTGGCGTTGAGGGCGTGGCCTTGTCGCAGGGGTTGAGAACAACGAGGGCATCGAGGTTCTTCGAAAACCCGCACTGGACATCAGTGTGCCAAGTGGCTACACTGACCCTTTGCGCTGCCTGTTAGCTGTCCCCTGCCCGTCACCAGGGGCATGCCCTCGCTTGAGCACCGACGATCGGACCGTCCCTGACCTGGGACTATCTGTCTCTGTGTATCGGTGAGGGGCCGGTACGCGCGTAGTGAGTCCGAGCCCTCGGAAGGACCCCCTCTTGGCCGCCTCGCGCACTGCCTCGACCGCGAATATGAACAACGGCGCCAGCACCGCCCCGCTGCGCATCTCCTTTGCAAAGATCAAGGAGCCCCTCGAGGTTCCGAACCTTCTTGCGCTGCAAACCGAGAGCTTCGACTGGCTGCTCGGCAACGACGCGTGGAAGGCTCGTGTCGAGGAGGCTCTGGACAACGGTCAGGATGTCCCCACCAAGTCCGGGCTCGAGGAGATCTTCGAGGAGATCTCCCCGATCGAGGACTTCAGCGGGTCGATGTCGCTGACCTTCCGCGATCACCGCTTCGAGCCGCCGAAGAACTCGATCGACGAGTGCAAGGAGCGTGACTTCACCTACGCGGCTCCGCTCTTCGTCACCGCCGAGTTCACCAACAACGAGACCGGTGAGATCAAGTCCCAGACGGTCTTCATGGGCGACTTCCCGCTCATGACGAACAAGGGCACCTTCGTCATCAACGGCACCGAGCGTGTCGTCGTCTCGCAGCTGGTGCGCTCGCCGGGTGTCTACTTCGACTCCACGATCGACAAGACGTCCGACAAGGACATCTTCTCCGCCAAGATCATCCCGTCCCGGGGTGCCTGGCTGGAGATGGAGATCGACAAGCGCGACATGGTCGGTGTCCGCATCGACCGCAAGCGCAAGCAGTCCGTCACCGTCCTCCTGAAGGCGCTCGGCTGGACGACCGAGCAGATCCTCGAGGAGTTCGGCGAGTACGAGTCGATGCGCGCCACCCTGGAGAAGGACCACACCCAGGGCCAGGACGACGCGCTGCTCGACATCTACCGCAAGCTGCGTCCGGGCGAGCCCCCCACGCGTGAGGCCGCGCAGACGCTGCTGGAGAACCTGTACTTCAACCACAAGCGCTACGACCTCGCCAAGGTCGGCCGCTACAAGGTCAACAAGAAGCTGGGTACGGACACGCCGCTGGACGCGGGCGTCCTGACCGTCGAGGACATCATCGCGACGATCAAGTACCTGGTGAAGCTGCATGCCGGTGAGACCGAGACGGTCGGCGACTCCGGTCGCTCGATCATGGTCGAGACCGACGACATCGACCACTTCGGCAACCGCCGTATCCGCAGCGTCGGCGAGCTGATCCAGAACCAGGTCCGTACGGGTCTCGCCCGTATGGAGCGCGTCGTGCGCGAGCGCATGACCACCCAGGACGTCGAGGCGATCACGCCGCAGACCCTGATCAACATCCGGCCGGTCGTCGCCTCCATCAAGGAGTTCTTCGGCACCAGCCAGCTGTCCCAGTTCATGGACCAGAACAACCCGCTGTCGGGCCTGACGCACAAGCGTCGTCTCAACGCGCTCGGCCCGGGTGGTCTGTCCCGTGAGCGGGCCGGCTTCGAGGTCCGTGACGTGCACCCCTCGCACTACGGCCGCATGTGCCCGATCGAGACGCCGGAAGGCCCGAACATCGGTCTGATCGGCTCGCTTGCCACCTACGGCCGGGTCAACGCGTTCGGTTTCGTCGAGACCCCGTACCGCAAGGTGAACGACGGCCAGGTCACCGACGAGGTGAACTACCTGACCGCCGACGAGGAGGACCGCTTCGTCATCGCGCAGGCCAACGCGCCGCTGACCGACGAACTCCGGTTCGCCGAGGCCCGCGTCCTGGTCCGCCGCCGTGGCGGTGAGGTCGACTACGTCGCCCCCGAGGACGTGGACTACATGGACGTCTCGCCGCGCCAGATGGTGTCGGTCGCGACCGCCATGATCCCGTTCCTGGAGCACGACGACGCCAACCGTGCCCTCATGGGCGCGAACATGATGCGCCAGGCCGTGCCGCTGATCCAGGCGGAGTCCCCGCTCGTCGGCACCGGCATGGAGTACCGCTCCGCGGTCGACGCCGGCGACGTGGTCAAGGCCGAGAAGGCCGGTGTGGTCCAGGAGGTCTCCGCGGACTACATCACCACCGCCAACGACGACGGCACGTACATCACGTACCGGCTGGCCAAGTTCGCCCGCTCCAACCAGGGCACCTCGGTCAACCAGAAGGTCATCGTCGTCGAGGGCGACCGGGTCGTCGAGGGCCAGGTCCTCGCCGACGGTCCGGCCACCCAGCAGGGCGAGATGGCGCTGGGCAAGAACCTGCTGGTCGCGTTCATGCCGTGGGAGGGTCACAACTACGAGGACGCGATCATCCTGTCGCAGCGCCTCGTGCAGGACGACGTCCTCTCCTCGATCCACATCGAGGAGCACGAGGTCGACGCCCGTGACACCAAGCTCGGCCCCGAGGAGATCACCCGGGACATCCCGAACGTCTCCGAGGAGGTCCTCGCCGACCTCGACGAGCGCGGCATCATCCGCATCGGTGCCGAGGTCATCGCCGGTGACATCCTCGTCGGCAAGGTCACGCCCAAGGGCGAGACCGAGCTGACGCCCGAGGAGCGCCTGCTGCGCGCGATCTTCGGCGAGAAGGCCCGTGAGGTCCGTGACACCTCGCTGAAGGTGCCGCACGGCGAGACCGGCAAGGTCATCGGCGTGCGCGTCTTCGACCGCGAGGAGGGCGACGAGCTGCCGCCGGGCGTGAACCAGCTGGTCCGCGTCTACGTCGCGCAGAAGCGCAAGATCACCGACGGTGACAAGCTCGCCGGCCGCCACGGCAACAAGGGTGTCATTTCGAAGATCCTGCCGATCGAGGACATGCCGTTCCTGGAGGACGGCACCCCGGTCGACATCATCCTCAACCCGCTGGGTGTGCCGTCCCGAATGAACCCGGGACAGGTTCTGGAGATCCACCTCGGCTGGCTCGCCAGCCGCGGCTGGGACGTCTCCGGCCTCGCCGACGAGTGGGCGCAGCGCCTGCAGGCCATCGGCGCCGACCAGGTCGAGCCCGGCACCAACGTCGCCACCCCGGTCTTCGACGGTGCGCGTGAGGACGAGCTCGCGGGTCTGCTGCAGCACACCATCCCGAACCGCGACGGCGAGCGCATGGTGCTCCCGTCCGGCAAGGCGCGGCTGTTCGACGGCCGTAGCGGTGAGCCGTTCCCGGACCCGATCTCGGTCGGCTACATGTACATCCTGAAGCTGCACCACCTGGTCGACGACAAGCTGCACGCCCGTTCGACCGGTCCGTACTCGATGATCACCCAGCAGCCGCTGGGTGGTAAGGCCCAGTTCGGTGGCCAGCGGTTCGGCGAGATGGAGGTGTGGGCACTCGAGGCGTACGGCGCCGCCTACGCCCTCCAGGAGCTGCTGACCATCAAGTCCGACGACGTCACCGGCCGCGTGAAGGTCTACGAGGCCATCGTCAAGGGCGAGAACATCCCCGAACCCGGCATCCCCGAGTCCTTCAAGGTGCTCATCAAGGAGATGCAGTCCCTGTGCCTGAACGTGGAGGTGCTGTCCAGCGACGGTATGTCCATCGAGATGCGTGACACCGACGAGGACGTCTTCCGCGCTGCGGAGGAGCTCGGCATCGACCTGTCCCGGCGTGAGCCGAGCAGCGTCGAAGAGGTCTGACGGAGTCCGGTGGGCCTTCTGAAAAAGCTGAACAAACAGAACAGCAACAGAAGGCCCGCCGACCCCGGGACCCCGTTTCAGACCCCAAGACTTACGACCCTGAGAGGGATTGACGCATAGTGCTCGACGTCAACTTCTTCGACGAGCTCCGGATCGGCCTGGCCACCGCTGACGACATCCGTCAGTGGAGCCACGGCGAGGTCAAGAAGCCCGAGACCATCAACTACCGCACCCTCAAGCCCGAGAAGGACGGACTCTTCTGCGAGAAGATCTTCGGTCCGACCCGGGACTGGGAGTGCTACTGCGGCAAGTACAAGCGCGTCCGCTTCAAGGGCATCATCTGCGAGCGCTGTGGCGTCGAGGTCACGCGCGCCAAGGTGCGCCGTGAGCGGATGGGCCACATCGAGCTGGCCGCGCCCGTCACGCACATCTGGTACTTCAAGGGCGTCCCGTCGCGGCTGGGCTACCTGCTCGACCTCGCCCCGAAGGACCTGGAGAAGGTCATCTACTTCGCCGCGTACATGATCACGTACGTGGACGAGGAGCGCCGTACGCGCGACCTGCCCTCGCTGGAGGCGCATGTCTCCGTCGAGCGCCAGCAGATCGAGCAGCGCCGGGACGCCGACCTGGAGGCCCGCGCCAAGAAGCTCGAGGCCGACCTGGCCGAGTTGGAGGCCGAGGGCGCCAAGTCCGACGTGCGCCGCAAGGTGCGCGAGGGCGCCGAGCGGGAGATGAAGCAGCTGCGCGACCGTGCGCAGCGCGAGATCGACCGTCTCGACGAGGTGTGGAACCGGTTCAAGAACCTCAAGGTCCAGGACCTGGAGGGCGACGAGCTGCTCTACCGCGAGCTGCGTGACCGCTTCGGCACGTACTTCGACGGTTCGATGGGTGCCGCGGCGCTGCAGAAGCGTCTGGAGTCCTTCGACCTGGACGAGGAGGCCGAGCGCCTCCGCGAGATCATCCGCACCGGCAAGGGCCAGAAGAAGACCCGCGCCCTGAAGCGGCTGAAGGTCGTCTCCGCGTTCCTGCAGACGTCCAACAGCCCCAAGGGCATGGTCCTCGACTGCGTCCCGGTGATCCCGCCGGACCTGCGTCCGATGGTGCAGCTGGACGGTGGCCGCTTCGCGACCTCCGACCTGAACGACCTGTACCGCCGTGTGATCAACCGGAACAACCGACTGAAGCGGCTTCTCGACCTCGGCGCGCCCGAGATCATCGTGAACAACGAGAAGCGCATGCTTCAGGAGGCCGTCGACGCGCTGTTCGACAACGGCCGCCGTGGCCGTCCGGTCACCGGTCCGGGCAACCGCCCGCTGAAGTCCCTCAGCGACATGCTGAAGGGCAAGCAGGGCCGCTTCCGCCAGAACCTGCTCGGTAAGCGTGTGGACTACTCCGCGCGTTCCGTGATCGTCGTCGGTCCGCAGCTGAAGCTGCACCAGTGCGGTCTGCCGAAGGCGATGGCGCTGGAGCTGTTCAAGCCGTTCGTGATGAAGCGCCTGGTCGACCTGAACCACGCGCAGAACATCAAGAGCGCCAAGCGCATGGTGGAGCGCGGCCGCACCGTCGTGTACGACGTCCTCGAAGAGGTCATCGCCGAGCACCCGGTGCTGCTGAACCGTGCGCCCACCCTGCACCGCCTCGGCATCCAGGCCTTCGAGCCGCAGCTGGTCGAGGGCAAGGCCATCCAGATCCACCCGCTCGTGTGCACCGCGTTCAACGCGGACTTCGACGGTGACCAGATGGCCGTGCACCTGCCGCTGTCCGCGGAGGCGCAGGCCGAGGCCCGCATCCTGATGCTGTCCTCGAACAACATCCTCAAGCCGGCCGACGGCCGTCCGGTGACGATGCCGACCCAGGACATGGTGCTGGGCCTGTACTTCCTCACCACGGACGACGAGGGCCGCGCCATCAAGGGCGCCGACCGTCCGTTCTCCTCGGTCGCCGAGGCGATCATGGCGTTCGACGCCGGCGAGCTGTCGCTGCAGGCGCGGGTCGACATCCGCTTCCCGGTGGGCACCATCCCGCCGCGTGGCTGGGTGCCGCCGGTCCGTGAGGAGGGCGAGCCGGAGTGGCAGCAGGGTGACAGCTTCACGCTGAAGACCACGCTGGGCCGTGCGCTCTTCAACGAGCTGCTGCCCGAGGACTACCCGTTCGTCGACTACGAGGTCGGCAAGAAGCAGCTCTCCCAGATCGTCAACGACCTGGCCGAGCGCTACCCGAAGGTCATCGTGGCGGCCACGCTCGACAACCTGAAGGCGGCCGGCTTCTACTGGGCCACCCGTTCCGGCGTCACCGTCGCCATCTCCGACGTCGTCGTCCCCGACGCGAAGAAGGCGATCGTCGCCGGGTACGAGGCGCAGGACGAGAAGGTCCAGAAGCAGTACGAGCGCGGTCTGATCACCAAGGACGAGCGCACGCAGGAGCTCATCGCGATCTGGACCAAGGCGACCAACGAGGTCGCCGAGGCGATGAACGACAACTTCCCGAAGACCAACCCGATCTTCATGATGGTGAACTCGGGTGCACGAGGCAACATGATGCAGATGCGTCAGATTGCCGGTATGCGTGGTCTGGTGTCGAACGCGAAGAACGAGACCATCCCGCGTCCGATCAAGGCGTCCTTCCGTGAGGGCCTGTCCGTGCTGGAGTACTTCATCTCCACGCACGGTGCCCGTAAGGGTCTGGCGGACACCGCTCTGCGTACCGCCGACTCGGGTTACCTCACCCGTCGTCTGGTCGACGTCTCGCAGGACGTCATCATCCGCGAGGAGGACTGCGGCACCGACCGTGGTCTGCGGCTGAACATCGCCACGCGGGGCGCCGACGGTGCGCTGCTGAAGGCGGAGGACGTCGAGACGTCCGTGTACGCCCGCTGCCTCGCCGAGGACATCGTCGTGGACGGCAAGGTGCTGGCCCCGGCCGGTACCGACCTGGGCGACGTGCTCATCGACGAGCTGATCCTGCACGGGGTCTCCGAGGTCAAGACCCGCTCGGTCCTGACCTGCGAGTCCGCCGTCGGCACCTGCGCCATGTGCTACGGCCGCTCGCTGGCCACCGGCAAGCTGGTCGACATCGGTGAGGCGGTCGGCATCATCGCCGCCCAGTCCATCGGTGAGCCCGGTACCCAGCTGACGATGCGTACCTTCCACACCGGTGGTGTGGCCGGTGACGACATCACCCAGGGTCTGCCGCGTGTCGTCGAGCTCTTCGAGGCCCGTACCCCGAAGGGTGTCGCCCCGATCTCCGAGGCCACCGGCCGCGTCCGGATCGAGGAGACCGAGAAGACCAAGAAGATCGTCGTCACCCCGGACGACGGCAGCGACGAGACGGCGTACCCGATCTCGAAGCGTGCCCGGCTCCTGGTCAGCGAGGGCGAGCACGTCGAGGTGGGCCAGAAGCTCACCGTGGGTGCCACCAACCCGCACGACGTGCTGCGCATCCTGGGTCAGCGTGCCGTCCAGGTCCACCTGGTCGGCGAGGTCCAGAAGGTGTACAACTCGCAGGGTGTGTCGATCCACGACAAGCACATCGAGATCATCATCCGGCAGATGCTCCGCCGTGTGACGATCATCGAGTCCGGCGACGCCGAGCTGCTGCCCGGTGAGCTGGTCGAGCGCTCGCGCTTCGAGCACGAGAACCGTCGTGTGGTCCAGGAGGGCGGTCACCCGGCCTCCGGTCGTCCGCAGCTCATGGGTATCACCAAGGCCTCGCTGGCGACCGAGTCCTGGCTGTCGGCGGCGTCCTTCCAGGAGACGACCAGGGTCCTCACGGACGCGGCGATCAACGCCAAGTCCGACTCCCTGATCGGCCTCAAGGAGAACGTCATCATCGGTAAGCTCATCCCGGCCGGTACGGGTCTGTCCCGCTACCGCAACATCCGGGTCGAGCCGACCGAGGAGGCCAAGGCCGCGATGTACTCGGCCGTGGGCTACGACGACATCGACTACTCGCCGTTCGGTACGGGCTCCGGCCAGGCCGTGCCGCTGGAGGACTACGACTACGGTCCGTACAACCAGTAAGCGAGTCGCTCGAGTCGAGGGGCGGTCCCTTTCGGGGGGCCGCCCCTCGGCGTCTGTTCACCGGCGAGGCGATGCGCTCCTCGTGGTCGGCGAGCTGCTTGTCTTCGTACGAGTCAACTCGCCACGCGGGCGAGGGTGGCGCCTACGGGACTCCCAGTTCGAACAGCACGTAGTGCGCGTACCAGCCCGACGCCGGTGCCGCGATCGCGAAGAAGAGCGTCAGGGTCGGCCATCCGAGCCTGGCCATCGCGGCGGCGGGGGCGAGCAGGAGGGGGAAGCAGGGGAGCAGGTAGCGGGGGGTGTTGCCGAAGATCTGCTGGGTGCCCAGGACGCTGACGATGCTCGCCAGCGTGTAGGCGACCAGCACCAGCGGCGGCCGCTTGCGCAGCATCAGCGCGATCAGGAACGGCAGCGCCAGCACCAGCTGGACGGCGAGCAGGTCGGGGACGGAGAACGCGAAGATGTAGTCGTGCTCCCCGATGGCCGTGTTGGCCAGCACGTCGAGGGTGTAGGAACCGAAGTCGAAGAAGTGCGCCCACCCCTCGCGCTGGAGCGTGAAGTACGCCGTCAGCTCGCCCATGCTGAGCCCGACCCAGACGACATAGGTGAGCAGGCCGAGCGGCGCGGCGATCATGGCGTAGACCGGCCCCGCCACCCCGTGCTTGCGCCGGCTCTCCCGCCGGGCCAGCGTCACCAGCGCGGCGAGCCCCACGGCGCCGATGAGCGCGGCGGACGTGGGCCGGTTGAGGCCGGCCACGAAGGCCAGCAGCCCGGCGGCCACCCAGCGGCCCTTCATCACGCAGTAGCAGCACCAGGCGGCGATCGCCACGAACACGGACTCCGAGTACACCGCCCACTCGACACCCGCGCCGGGCACCACCGCCCACAGCCCGGCGGCGATGGTGCCCGCGCGGGCGCCCGCGAGCAGCGAGATCACGGCGTAGATACCGGCGGCCGCGACGAAGGAGGCGATCACCGAGACGAGGATTCCGGACCCGTACAGCCCGAGCCCGGTCACCTCCGAGGTGCCCCGGATCAGGCCCGGGTAGAGGGGGAAGAACGCGACGGAGTTCTGCTCGACCGTGAACATGCCGCCGGGATCCAGCCGGCGCAGCGGCCCGGGGTCGTACCCCTTCTCGGCGACCTGGAGGTACCACCAGCCGTCCCAGGTCGCGAGTACGTCCCACCAGTGCGCGCCGCCGCCGAAGCGGGGGTTCTTCTCCCGGTAGCTCCCGGAGGCCATCAGCAGGGCGGCGAAGACGACGGTCCCGACGAGCTTGGCGGCGCCGTACAGGAGCAGGGGATCGGCGTACGGCCGCAGGCCGTCCGGCACCCTCAGGCGCAGCCCGTCCGGCAATCCGGGACGCCGTACCCTTCGGGGCCGCTGTGCGCCCTTGTCGTCGGTCGCGGCGGAATCCGTCGCCGCGGAACTGGCAGCCGTACTCATGACTGTGGGTCCCCCCTCGGCCCGATCACCGGGCCCCGGGCGGGGCATCACAGTCCGGATGATCGTGAAACATCTGTCATAAGATCCCCACAGGGTCGCACATGTGTGCAAGGCGGTGGGGGCGGGGTCCGGCCGGGTTCGGCCGGACAGGAGATTGTGACGCGGTCGGTGTGGCCCGGTCGGCGCCGGGCATTTGTTTTGACCGCAGCGTATGCGGTAGGTACGCTCAGACCTTGTGCCTGGGGTGTGCCCTGGCTTTCGTGCGTGCCTTCAACCGCATGGGGAGTCCGCGAGCGGCCACCGTAATCTGCGCTTCTTTCTGCCTTGCGGCGGGAGTCCGCGGGATTCGACACACCCGACCGCGTGGGTCGGCGACGTTCCAGGTTAGCTGTACCCATCGGCACACAGAAACCGGAGAAGTAGTGCCTACGATCCAGCAGCTGGTCCGTAAGGGCCGGCAGGACAAGGTCGAGAAGAACAAGACGCCCGCACTCGAGGGTTCCCCTCAGCGTCGTGGCGTCTGCACGCGTGTGTTCACGACCACCCCGAAGAAGCCGAACTCGGCCCTGCGTAAGGTCGCGCGTGTGCGTCTGACCAGCGGGATCGAGGTCACGGCCTACATTCCGGGTGAGGGACACAACCTGCAGGAGCACTCCATCGTGCTCGTGCGCGGCGGCCGTGTGAAGGACCTGCCGGGTGTTCGCTACAAGATCATCCGTGGCTCGCTCGACACCCAGGGTGTCAAGAACCGCAAGCAGGCCCGCAGCCGCTACGGCGCCAAGAAGGAGAAGTAAGAATGCCTCGTAAGGGCCCCGCCCCGAAGCGCCCGGTCATCATCGACCCGGTTTACGGCTCCCCCCTGGTGACCTCCCTGATCAACAAGGTGCTGCTGAACGGCAAGCGCTCGACTGCCGAGCGGATCGTTTACGGCGCCATGGAGGGCCTGCGCGAGAAGACCGGCAACGACCCGGTCATCACCCTCAAGCGCGCTCTCGAGAACATCAAGCCGACCCTCGAGGTCAAGTCCCGCCGTGTCGGTGGCGCCACCTACCAGGTCCCGGTCGAGGTCAAGCCCGGCCGTGCCAACACCCTGGCGCTGCGCTGGCTGGTCGGCTACTCCCGCGCCCGTCGCGAGAAGACCATGACCGAGCGTCTGCTCAACGAGCTCCTCGACGCGTCCAACGGCCTCGGTGCCGCTGTGAAGAAGCGCGAGGACACGCACAAGATGGCCGAGTCCAACAAGGCCTTCGCGCACTACCGCTGGTAGTCGCTACCCACATCGAGACCGAGAGAAGACTGAAGCCTTATGGCTACCACTTCGCTTGACCTGGCCAGGGTGCGCAACATCGGCATCATGGCCCACATCGACGCGGGCAAGACGACCACCACCGAGCGGATCCTGTTCTACACCGGTGTTTCGTACAAGATCGGTGAGGTCCACGACGGCGCTGCCACCATGGACTGGATGGAGCAGGAGCAGGAGCGTGGCATCACGATCACCTCGGCTGCCACCACCTGCCACTGGCCGCTGGAGAACGTCGACCACACCATCAACATCATCGACACCCCGGGGCACGTCGACTTCACCGTTGAGGTGGAGCGCTCCCTGCGTGTGCTCGACGGTGCCGTGACGGTGTTCGACGGCGTTGCCGGCGTCGAGCCCCAGTCCGAGACGGTGTGGCGTCAGGCGGACCGCTACGGCGTTCCGCGTATCTGCTTCGTGAACAAGCTCGACCGCACCGGTGCCGAGTTCCACCGCTGTGTCGACATGATCTCCGACCGCCTGGGCGCGCAGCCGCTGGTCATGCAGCTGCCGATCGGTGCCGAGGCGGACTTCAAGGGCGTCGTCGACCTGGTGAAGATGAAGGCCCTGGTGTGGTCCGCCGAGGCCACCAAGGGCGAGATGTACGACACCGTCGACATCCCGGCCACGCACACCGAGGCCGCCGAGGAGTGGCGCGGCAAGCTGCTCGAGGCCGTCGCGGAGAACGACGAGGAGATGATGGAGCTGTACCTGGAGGGCGAGGAGCCCTCCGAGGAGCAGCTGTACGCGGCGATCCGCCGTATCACCATCGCCTCCGGCAAGGGCCAGGGCACCACGGTCACCCCGGTGTTCTGCGGCACCGCGTTCAAGAACAAGGGCGTTCAGCCCCTGCTCGACGCGGTCGTGCGCTACCTGCCGTCCCCGGTCGACATCGAGGCCATCGAGGGCCACGACGTCAAGGACCCGGAGACGGTCATCAAGCGCAAGCCGTCCGACGACGAGCCGCTGTCGGCGCTGGCGTTCAAGATCATGAGCGACCCGCACCTCGGCAAGCTCACCTTCGTCCGCGTGTACTCCGGCCGCCTGGAGTCCGGCACCGCCGTGCTGAACTCCGTCAAGGGCCGCAAGGAGCGCATCGGCAAGATCTACCGCATGCACGCCAACAAGCGTGAGGAGATCGAGTCGGTGGGCGCCGGCGACATCGTCGCCGTGATGGGCCTGAAGCAGACCACCACCGGTGAGACGCTGTCCGACGACAAGAACCCGGTGATCCTGGAGTCCATGGACTTCCCGGCGCCGGTCATCCAGGTCGCCATCGAGCCCAAGTCGAAGGGCGACCAGGAGAAGCTCGGCGTCGCGATCCAGCGGCTGGCCGAGGAGGACCCGTCCTTCCAGGTCCACTCCGACGAGGAGACCGGCCAGACCATCATCGGCGGTATGGGCGAGCTGCACCTCGAGGTGCTGGTCGACCGGATGCGCCGTGAGTTCAAGGTCGAGGCCAACGTCGGCAAGCCGCAGGTCGCGTACCGCGAGACGATCCGCAAGGCCGTCGAGAAGGTCGAGTACACCCACAAGAAGCAGACGGGTGGTACCGGTCAGTTCGGTCGCGTCATCATCGCGATCGAGCCCATCGAGGGCGGCGACGCCTCCTACGAGTTCGTCAACCAGGTCACTGGTGGTCGTATCCCGAAGGAGTACATCCCCTCGGTCGACGCCGGCTGCCAGGAGGCCATGCAGTTCGGCATCCTCGCCGGTTACGAGATGACCGGTGTGCGTGTGACGCTGCTCGACGGTGCCTACCACGAGGTCGACTCCTCCGAGCTCGCGTTCAAGATCGCCGGTTCGCAGGCCTTCAAGGAGGCCGCGCGCAAGGCGTCCCCCGTGCTCCTCGAGCCGATGATGGCCGTCGAGGTCACCACGCCCGAGGACTACATGGGTGACGTCATCGGCGACATCAACTCCCGCCGTGGCCAGATCCAGGCCATGGAGGAGCGGGCCGGTGCCCGCGTCGTGAAGGGCCTCGTGCCCCTGTCGGAGATGTTCGGCTACGTCGGAGACCTCCGCAGCAAGACGTCGGGTCGCGCAAGCTACTCGATGCAGTTCGACTCCTACGCCGAGGTTCCGCGGAACGTCGCCGAGGAGATCATCGCGAAGGCCAAGGGCGAGTAACGCACCGCGTTCACACGCCGTAGGCTTGACTCCGGAGCCTCACGGGGCATTCCCCCGCATTCCCGGGTGAATGCCCCGGGTTCCGGGTTTTGACAGCAAAGATCACCTGGCGCCGATGAAGTAAGGCGTACAGAACCACTCCACAGGAGGACCCCAGTGGCGAAGGCGAAGTTCGAGCGGACTAAGCCGCACGTCAACATCGGCACCATCGGTCACATCGACCACGGTAAGACGACCCTCACGGCCGCCATTACCAAGGTGCTGCACGACGCGTACCCGGACCTGAACGAGGCCACCCCGTTCGACAACATCGACAAGGCGCCGGAAGAGCGTCAGCGCGGTATCACCATCTCCATCGCGCACGTCGAGTACCAGACCGAGGCGCGTCACTACGCCCACGTCGACTGCCCGGGTCACGCGGACTACATCAAGAACATGATCACCGGTGCCGCCCAGATGGACGGCGCGATCCTGGTGGTCGCCGCCACCGACGGCCCGATGCCGCAGACCAAGGAGCACGTGCTCCTGGCCCGCCAGGTCGGCGTTCCGTACATCGTCGTCGCCCTGAACAAGGCCGACATGGTGGACGACGAGGAGATCATGGAGCTCGTCGAGCTCGAGGTCCGTGAGCTGCTCTCCGAGTACGAGTTCCCGGGCGACGACCTGCCGGTCGTCCGTGTCTCCGCGCTCAAGGCCCTGGAGGGCGAGCAGGAGTGGGTCGACTCCGTCCTCAACCTGATGAAGGCTGTCGACGAGTCCATCCCGCAGCCCGAGCGTGACGTCGACAAGCCGTTCCTGATGCCGATCGAGGACGTCTTCACGATCACCGGTCGCGGTACGGTCGTCACCGGCCGTATCGAGCGTGGTGTCCTCAAGGTCAACGAGAACGTCGACATCATCGGCATCAAGACCGAGAAGACCTCCACCACGGTCACCGGCATCGAGATGTTCCGCAAGCTGCTCGACGAGGGCCAGGCCGGTGAGAACGTCGGTCTGCTGCTCCGCGGCATCAAGCGCGAGGACGTCGAGCGCGGCCAGTGCATCATCAAGCCGGGCTCTGTCACCCCGCACACCGAGTTCGAGGCCCAGGCCTACATCCTGTCGAAGGACGAGGGTGGTCGCCACACCCCGTTCTTCAACAACTACCGCCCGCAGTTCTACTTCCGTACGACTGACGTGACCGGTGTCGTGCACCTCCCCGAGGGCACCGAGATGGTCATGCCGGGCGACAACACCGAGATGCGCGTCGAGCTGATCCAGCCCGTCGCCATGGAGGAGGGCCTGAAGTTCGCCATCCGTGAGGGTGGCCGGACCGTGGGCGCCGGCCAGGTCACCAAGATCGTCAAGTAAGTGACCTGGTAGCTCCAGCTGCGAGCTCCTGAAGGGGCCCGTACGACTTCGGTCGTACGGGCCCCTTTGCCGTGCCCGGCCGCATTCGAAAATCCAGACGGTTGCGCTCGGTCTGAGTGAAAACTGGTCGAACGTTGTGCGGCGGATTGGCGAGAGTTACGGCAACTCCCTGTGACCACGGGGGGATTGTTCTTTTCTGGACCCGTGGGACGGCAGCCGCCGACGTAGCGTGAAGCGTCTGTCCAGTGGCCGTCGGGCCCCGAGTCTCTCCCGAGGATGGCTAGGTCTCCTGATGCAGGGTGTGCGCAGCCGATTGTCGATACCCATGCCGGTCGCGGCGGCAGAGCAGCCGCCGCAGCCGCTGGGTGCGCCGAAGGCAGCCACCTCGGCACGCGCCGCCCGGCGTCCGCGGCTCTACGTCGTCGACGGCATCCGCCTCGTCGCCGCGCTGATGGTCGTCCTGCACCACTTCGCCGGTACCCGCCGGGCCAACGAGCCGGGCAACATCATCTGGGACCGCCCGGTGTCGGAGCTCATGCCGACGGTGTTCCGGGTCGCCTCCTTCGGCTGGATCGGCGTCGAGATCTTCTTCGTGATCAGCGGCTTTGTGATCTGCATGTCGTGCTGGGGCCGGACGCCGAAGGACTTCTTCGTCTCGCGCGTGATCCGGCTCTACCCGGCGTACTGGTTCGCCGTCTTCTTCACGTCGGCCGTGCTGGTGCTGCTGCCGGGTGTGCAGGAGCGGCTGCGGCTGCGGGAGATCCTGTTCAACCTGACGATGCTCCAGGCCGGTTCCGACATTCCGAACGTCGACCCCGTGTACTGGACGCTCTGGTCGGAGCTGCGGTTCTATTTGTTGTTCCTCGTCGTCGTGGCCATGGGCCTGACGTACCGTCGGGTCGTCGTCTTCTGCTGTATCTGGGGTGCGGCGGCGATGCTGGCGCCGATCTCCAAGTTCCCGCTGCTGACGCTGGTCGCCGACCCGAGCGCCGCCTGGTACTTCATCGCCGGTCTCGCCCTCTACCTCATGCACCGCTTCGGCCAGGACCTGCTGCTGTGGGGCATCCTCGCGATGTCCTGGCTGATGGGGCAGCTGGAGCTGGGGGAGCGGGTCGAGTACGAACAGGTCAGCAGCTGGCGCGGCGCGGTCGTCATCTTCACCGCGTTCATGCTGCTGATGGTGGCCATCGCGCTCGGCCACACCGACCGCATCCGCTGGAAGTGGCTGGTGACGGCGGGCTGCCTGACGTACCCGCTCTACCTCATGCACTACCTCGCGGGCATCGTCTTCATCCACCACCTGCGCGGCACCATGGACCCCCGCCTCCTGGTCGCGGTCCTGGTCGCCGGGTTCCTGGTGCTGAGCTGGCTGGTGCACCGGTTCGTGGAACGGCCGGTGGCGCGGGCGTTGAAGCGGGGGCTGGAGTCGTCGTTCGTGCGGTTGCGGAGGTTTGAGCGGGTGGTCTGACGAACTCAAAAGCGGCTACAGCGGCGGCAATGGCGGCGCCTGGCAGGCCCCCGCCCTCTGACGCGTCGCTCAGTGCGGCAGCGCGATGCCGAAGGCGTCGCCGTTGCCCCCGGTTCCACCGCCCAGGCTGCTCTGCGAGACGGCCGTCGCCGACTCGAGCGTTGCGGGTTTGACCTTGAGAATGGTGACCGTTCCGGCGCCGTAGCCGGGCGCGCCCACCAGAGGTTCCACGCGGCCGTCGCCGTTGGTGTCGAGGGCGCCGACGGTCCAGCCGAAGTGGTTGCCGATGGCCACGGCGCCCGGCACTCCCTCAACGTCCTGGTGGATCGTCACCAATCCGGTCGTCGTGATGCCCTTGCCGCTGCTGCCGAACAGCACCGCCGAGGAGCCGGAGCCGGTCGCCGATCCGAGGGCCTCGCTGCGCATGCCGACGATCAGGTCGTCGATTCCGTCTCCGTCGAAGTCACCAGCGGCGAGTGACCCCGCGAAGTAGTCCTCCGGTTCGGGAGTGGCGTTGATGCCGGGAGTCGTCTGGTCGAACACCTTGACGCGGTCGTAGGACAGGCCGTCCTCGTCCGCGTAGAGCACGGCGAGTCGGCCTGCCGCACCGTCGTCTCCGACAAGCTGGTCGGAGACGCCGACCGCGACGTCCATGTATGGGTCGTCGTTGAAGTCCCCTACGGCCAGGGACGTACCGGAGAACTCGCTCACGCCGTCCACGTAGGTGGAACCGATGTACTCGCCCCCGGAAGGGCTGTCACCGAACGGGCCGAAGAGGACGATGATCGAGCCTCGGTCTGAGCTGCCGGTTATCTGCTCGCCGACGCTCGACACGACGAGGTCGTTGTCACCGTCGCCGTTGATGTCGCCGATCGCGACCTGCTCCCCGAACCGGTCGCCCACCTCCGGGCCGCCGGGCACATGGGGGCTGTCCTGGTCGAGCCACACCGCGGAGCCGGCGGTGAGGCCGGCGGCGGAGCCGAACAGCAGGCGGACGGAACCGGCCGCCGAACGTCCGCCGGCGGAGTCCAGAGGCTGTCCGACCGCGAGGTCGGCATAGCCGTCACCGTTGAGGTCGCCGGATGCCAGGGCGTATCCGAAGATGCGATCTATTCCGGCCTCACCGGGAATTCCCGGAACGTCCTCATGGAAGACGTCCGTCTCCGAGCCGGAGAGGCCGCCGGACGCACCGTAGTGCACGGTGATCGACCCGGCGCCCGTGATGGTGCCGAGCGCCTCCATCGGAGTACTGACGGCAAGGTCGGCGTAGCCGTCCTTGTCGAAGTCCGCGCTGGTGAAGGTCTGGCCGAATTTGTCGTCGGTCTCCGCCGCGCCGGACAACCCCGCCGCGTTCTGGCTCAGCTGCACGGAGCTGGTCGCGGGGCCAGTGGTGGTCCCGTTGGCGACGGTGACCGAGCCGGCGCGCGGGTTCCCGTCGATGGTGTCGCCCGGAACGCCGACGGTGAGGTCCGGCTTGCCGTCGCCGTTGAAGTCGTACGGCTTGGCGGAGGTACCGGATCCGGCCACGAGGGCGACGGTGGTCACCAAGCCGGCACAGACCACCAGGGCCACGGCGGCGTGCCAGGCCCTCAGCCGACGCTTGGTTGCCTTCTCTGCGGCCATGACCGTCCTTCGCTCATCAGACCTGGTCAGCGTGATTGATGAGGCACATTAGCCAGATGACCGTCTCGAATTGATCACGGCCTGTGATTTGCTCTGTGGTCCGCCTGGAAGGTGGCTGGAAATGATTGGCGCTGGTCAGTGGGGGTGGCGGGACCTGTGCAGGCGCCGTGACAAGCAACCCGTTGTCATGGGCACGATCTCATGCGTCTCTAATCATCTACGGTGTACGCCCATCCGGGTTATGCCGTGCCCAGACGTTCGGCGTATCTGGCTTCTCTGCTTCCGGCCGGTCGTCCCGCGCGTATGTCCGTGCGGGCGATCGGCTTTGTGGTGTGAAGGAGTTCCGTGTCCAGCCGCCCCCGTCACCGCTCGTTCGCGGGTCTCCTACGACACCGCTCCGGGCGTTCCGCGCGTGCCGTCGCGCTGACGTCCGGCAGTGTGCTGCTGGCCCTGTGCGCCACCCTGCTGCCGATGCCCGCGCTGACGCCGTTCGTCCAGGAGGCCCGGGCCTCTTCCTGGTCCGACGGCACTCCGCCTGAGCAGCAAGCCGGCACTGCGGCCGGCCGGGACCACGAGGTCGACGCCGCACTCACGGACGCCAACGGGGACAACAACGCCGACCCTGCCGACCTGCCTGGGGGCCAGGGAGCCCTGCCGCTGCACGACGCCGGTACCGGTTTCACAGCTGTCGAACCGGAGTTGCAGACGACAGAGATCCAGTCGCACACCACGGAAGGCGGGGGTCACGGCGGCTACGACCCTGAGCTGAGTACCGAGCTTCCCGGTGAACGTACCGCCACCACCAAGGAGTTCAGCAACCCCGACGGCACACGCACCACTCGCGTCTACACCGAGCCGGTGCACTTCCAGGACGCCTCCGGCGCGTGGAAGAACGTCGATACCTCGCTGGTCCCGGCCGACTCCACCGGCGACAGATTGGCGCCCGCGGCCGACGACACCGACCTCACACTGGCCCTGCGCGGAGACGATCCTGTCCTGGCCGAGCTGAGTGTCGACGACGGCCGCCACGAGGTCGGCTTCGGTATCGCCGGGGCTGCGAGCGCCGCCGCCGAGGTCAACGGCGATGCCGCTCGCTACCAGGACGTACGCCCTGACTCCGACGTGGTCCTGCAGGCCGTGCATGGCGCGGTCAAGGAGACCATCATCCTCAACTCGCCCGACGCGCCGCGCGAGTGGACCTTCCCACTCGACCTCGGCGAACTCACTCCGTCGCTCGACGCGCACGGGGCCGTCGTGCTGAAGGACGCGGCGGGCACGGTGCAGGCCGTCATCCCCAAGGGATGGATGGAGGACTCCTCCCGTGACCCCACGACTGGCGGCCCAGCGCTCTCCGGCGGCGTCGACTACCGGCTCACGCACAGCAGTGACCGCTGGTCGCTGACAGTGGTGCTCGACGACGCCTGGCTGTCCGCACCGGAGCGCGTGTATCCGGTGAAGGTCGATCCCAGCGTCACCGACGTCGACACCAACGGCGACTCGTTCGTCCAGGACTCCTGGCCCGACAGCAACTTCTCCAGTGACGACGAGCTGAAGATCGGCAGCTACGACGCCGGTGTCAACCGAGCGATCAGCTACATACGATTCGACAGCGTCACCAGTCAGCTGAAGAACCGTTACATCCTCAACGCCGACCTGGGCCTGTACAACGTCTGGTCATCCAGTTGCACGGCGCAGGAGATGCTGGTCAAACAGGTCACTGGCTCGTGGAGTTCCAGCACCGTCACCTGGAACAACCGTCCGGCGAGCTCCACCAACGTGATCGCCGGCGACTCCTTCGCATACGGCGAGAACTGTGGTGGTTCCAAGTGGCGTGTGATTGACCTCGGCAAGAAGGGCACCGATCTCGTCGAGGGCTGGGTCAACGGCTCGGTCACCAACCATGGTCTGTCCATCTGGGCCGACTTCGCTTCCTCCGGCCCCTGGAAGCGGTTCGGCAGCAACAACTCGGTCAACAAGCCGTACCTGGCCGTCACCCACAGCGCATACGGCGCGCAGTACACCGTCGGCGAGCAGACCGAGCCGCTGACCGGAGGCCAGGGCGGCGAGGTCACCGTCACCGTGAAGAACCTCGGTGATTTCACCTGGGAGCCGCTCGGCTGGAATGACGTCCGCCTCGGCGCCCGGGTGCGCAACTACAGCACCGGCGCGCTGATGAACCAGGTCGCCTTCACTCGACTCAACGAGCGCGTCACGCCCGGCGACGACACCGTCCTGAGCGCCCGTATACCCTCGCTGCCGCCGGGCCAATACAAGATCAACTTCGACATGCAGCTGCTGCGTGATCAGAGGTGGTTCTCCAGCCAGGACGTCCCCGTCGCCACGGTCACCGTCACCTCGCAGGACATCGGCCCTCGCATTACCAGCGTCTACCCGCACCCCGGCGGCCAGGTCGGCAGCCTGACCCCGGCGCTGTTCATGGCCACCGAGTCCATCGACCGCTACCCGGCCGGCGCGGCGATCGACTCCTACTTCCAGGTCTGCGAGGGCACCTCCGCCGCGCCCGTGAACTGCGTCAGCTCCGGCTGGCAGAGCAAGCGCATCTGGAACGTCCCCGCCGGCAAGCTCGCCTGGGGCAAGCAGTACATCTGGCGAGTGATGGCCCGTGAGAACGGCCTGGCGACCCCGCTCAGCCCCTTCTACACCTTCACCACCGCTGTCGAGCAGCCCGCCATCACCTCACACCTCGGCGGTCAGGGCCTGGACGGCACCGGCCGCGAGATCGACCCCGGCATCGGCAACTACACCACCACCGACACCGACGCGACCGTCGCCACGGTCGGCCCCGGCCTGACCGTCACCCGCACCTACAACAGCCGCGACCCGCGTTCCGACAACGCCTTCGGCTCCGGCTGGTCCACCCGCTACGACATGCGGATCACGCCGGACGGCGACGGCACCGGCAACGTCGTGGCCACCCTGCCGACGGGCCGTCAGGTCCGCTTCGGCAAGAACCCCGACGGGAGTTACGCACCCCCGTACGGCAGCTTCTCCACCCTCACCGCCGTCACCGGCGGCGGCTGGAAGCTGACCGACAAGGAACAGACGACCTACGTCTTCGACGCGAGCGGTCGCCTCACCCAGGTCACCGACTACCGGGGCCGCGCCCTGACGCTCACGTACGACGCGACGACGGGCAAGCTGACCACGGCCACCGCCACGGGCGGTCGCACCCTGCACTTCACCTGGTCCGGCGGCCACGTCACCTCCGTCACCACCGACGCCCCCGAGACCGGCACCGACCCGCTCACCTGGACCTACACCTACTCCGGAGACCGGCTCACCCAGGTCTGCGGCCCCGAGGACGCCCCCGGCGCATGCACCGCATACGGCTACGGCGACGGCTCCCACTACCGCACCGTCGTCCGGGACGCCGGGCCGTTCTCCTACTGGCGGCTGGACGAGACGGCCGGTGCCGACGATGCGGTGAGTGACCTGCCTCTGGACCGGAAGGACCACTACGGCGGCTACCACGGTGTCCAGCTCGGCACCGTCGGCGCCCTGCCCGGCAGCACGGACACCGCGGCTACGTTCAACGGCAGTTCGGCGTATATGGACCTGCCCGACCAGCTGCTGACCGACAGCCCGTTCCTCACTGTCGAGATGTGGTTCAGAACAACCGAGCCAGGCGTCCTCGCCACGCTGCAGAACACCGCCGTGGGCACCCAGCCCACGCAGTTCAGCCCGTTCCTGAACGTCGATGCGAACGGAAAACTGCGCGGGCAGTTCTACACGTCCGAGTACTACGGGACCAAGCCGATCGTCTCCAGCCAGGCCGTCACCGACGGCGCCTGGCACCACGTCGCCCTGACCGGCGCCGGCAACACCCAGAACCTCTACCTGGATGGCACCGCCATCGGCAGCCTCACCGGCACGATCGTGATGCGCGACGGCCAGTCCGCCTTCGTCGGCGGCGGCTGGAGCAGCCCAGGCTGGATGGGCGTCACCGCAGGCACCCACTACTTCGCCGGCGACATCGACGAGGTCGCCGTCTACACCCGCCCGCTCGGCGCTCGAACCATTGCCGAGCACCACGCCGCCGGCACGATCGCCCAGCAGCTGACGAAGGTGACGCTGCCCAGCGGCCGGGTGCACGCCGAGGTCACCTACGACACCGTGCACGACCGTGTTTCGTCGTACACCGACGCCAACGGCGGCACCTACCAGCTCTCCGACCTCGCCCTGACCGGCACTGCGGACCAGCCCGCCGGTGACAATGAACCGGCCGTCGCCGGCACAACCACCCTCACGGTCACGGTCACCGATCCCGACCAGCGCAAGTCGAGCTACACCTACGACCCGCTGCAGGGCAACCGGCTCATCAGCCAGACCGACGCGGCGGGCCACACCGGCACCTTCGACTACGACACCGGCGGCTACCTGGCGGCCACAACCGGCCCCGACGGCACGGTCACCCGCTTCGGCAACGACGCACGCGGCAACAAGATCTCCCAGACCACGTGCCGCGACACGGCGAACAGCGCCACCTGCCACACGGCGTACTACAGCTACTACCTGAACGCAGCGGACCCGCTCGACCCGCGCAACGACCAGCTCACCGCCGTACGCGACGCCCGCTCGGCGAGCGCGAGCGACAACACGCACAAGACGAGCTACGGCTACAACACCTTCGGCGACCGCACGTCCACCACCTCCCCGGCCACCCCGGACTTCCCGTCCGGCCGCACCGAGTCCTTTACCTTCACCGACGGCACGGAAGCCGCGGTCGGCGGCGGCACCACCCCGGCGGGCCTCCTCGCCACCAGCACCGACACACGCGGCGCCGTGACCACACGGCAGTACACCGCGACCGGGGACCTGGTGAAGGTCACCGACCCGGCGGGCGTCGTCACCGAGTACACCTACGACGCGCTCGGCCGCGAGACCGGCAGCAAGGTCGTCTCCGACACGCACCCCGACGGCGTCACGACCACCACCACCTACGACGGCGAGTCCCGCCCGCTGACGGTCACCGGCCCGGTCACCACCAACGAGGTCACCGGCACCGACCACCAGGCGCGCACCACGTACACCTACGACGCCGACGGTAAGGTCCTGACGGAGTCCGTTGCCGACCTCCTCGGTGGCGATTCCACCCGCACCACCCGGCGCACCTACGACACGCACGGCCGCCTGGCCACGCTCACCGACCCCGAGGGCGGGCAGGAGACGTACACCCACGACGTCCACGGCCACCAGACCAGCCGTACCCTGCCCGGCCGGGGCACCTTCCGCTACGCCTACACAGCGCTCGGCCACCTCGCGACGGTGACGCTCACCGGCTACACCGGCGATCCGAACAACCCGTCCACCGCTGAGGACGTGGTGCTGGACTCCTATGCGTACGACCCGTCCGGCCGCCTGGGCGAGCACACCGACGCGATGGGCCGCACGACGCGAAACACCTACTACGACGACGGCCTGAAGGCCCAGGAGATCCTCGTCGGCTTCCGTGACCCGGACGGCTCCACCCGCGACCTGGTGCTGAGCGATCGCACGTACGACGCCGCGGGACACCTCGTGCGGGAGACCACCGGCAACGGCAAGGTCACCACCGCCTACGAGGTGGACGCCGCCGGCCGCACCACCGCCGACGTCCTGGACCCGACGGGCCTGGCCTGCCGTACCGCCTACGCCTACGACGCGGGCGGCGCCGTCCTCGCCGTGACCGCCACGGGGGCGGGCGGAACCCGTACCGAGAAGGTCAGCTACCAGCGCAACGTCACCGGTGACATCACCCGCGAGACGGTGGAGAACGGCACCGACGACCTCGTCACCACCTACGAGGTCGACGACCGTGGCCTGGTCGTCGCCGTGACATCCCCGCGCGGCAACGCCACCGGCGCCGACCCGGCCGCCCACACCACCGACCACCGCTACGACGCGCTCGGCCGCCTGGTCGAGACCCGCCAGGCCCCGGTGACGGCCCAGACCCGGCAGTCCCCGGCGGCCACCGTCCGCCCAACCGTCACCGTCGGCTACAACACCTTCGGCGAGGCGACCGACGTCCGCGACCCCAACGGCCACGTCACGCGCACCGCGTACGACCGCCTGGGCCGGGCGACGAGCACGACGCTGCCCGACTACACGCCGCCGGGCGCCACGACCCCGCTGACGTCGAAGGTCACCCGGACCTACGACGCGGCCGGCAACCTGGCGAGCGAGACCGACGCTCTGGGCAAGGTCACCACCTACACCTACGACCAGCTCGGCAACCTGGCCAAGGTGGAGGAACCGGCCCCCGAGGACGGCGCCACCGCCCCGGTGTCCACCTTCACCTACGACCTGCTGGGCGAGCAGCTGTCGGCCACCGACCCGACGGGTGCCCGCACGGAGGCGACGTACGACGACCTCGGCCGCCAGGTCACAGCCACGGTGTTCGAACGCCGCCCCGTGCAGGGTGCGTTCACCACAACGCTCACTTACGACGACGCCGGAAACCTGCTGTCGACGAAGAGCCCTACCGGCCTGACCACGTCCGGCACCTACAATGCGGCGGGCGACCTGCTCACCGCCAGGGACACCGCGGGCGGCGTGACCGCCTACACCTACGGCCCCACCGGCCTGCCCGCGTCGGTGACGACCCCACAGGGCCGCACCAGCCGCACGACGTACGACCTGGCGGGCCGGGTGACCGGGATAAGCGACGAGGACGGGGCGGGCACGGTCCTGCGCACCACGTCCTCCGTCCACGACCCGGACGGCAACCCGGTCGAGGTCACGGACGCGCTCGGCCACACGGTCCACCAGACGTTCGACGCCCTTGGCCGTCTGACGAAACTGGTCGAGCCGGTCGACGCGGACACCTCGATCACGACGGCGTACGGCTACGACGCGACGGGCAGCCGCACGCGTCTGACGGACGGTCGGGGCAACACAACCTGGTACGACTTCACCAGCCACGGCCTGCCGGAGTCGGTGGTGGAGCCGTCCACCACGGCCCACCCGGATGCGGCGGACCGTACCTGGACCACGGTCTACGACGCGGCCGGCAGGCCGGTGAAGGAGCTGGCGCCGGGAGACGTGACGGTGCAGCGCACATTCGACGCGCTGGGCCGTCTCACCGAGGCCAGCGGCACGGGCGCCGAGGCGGCCACGACCCCGGACACCTTCGGCTACGACGCGGCGGGTCGCCTCACCTCGGCGAGCGCGCCGGGCGGCACGAACACCTTCACGTACGACGACCGCGGCAACCTGCTCGCTTCGGACGGCCCGTCGGGCACGGCGACCTTCTCCTACGACGAGGAGGGCAGGCTCACCGGACGCACGGACGCGGCGGGCCAGGCCACCTTTGGCTACGACACCGCAGGCCGCCTGAGGACGACGGCGGATGCGCTGACCCAGGCGACGCATACGTACGGCTACGACACGGCATCCCGCCTGACGTCGGTGGCGTACGGCGCCACGGGCGCGACGCGCTCGCTGGGCTATGACGTCCTGGACCGTCCGACGTCGGACACTTTGAAGTCCCCGTCCGGCACGACGACGGCATCGGCGGCATACCGCTACGACGAGGCGTCCCACCTGACCGAGAAGACGACGACCGGCACCGCGGGCGCGGGCACCCAGTCCTACGGCTACGACTGGGCCGGCCGCCTGACCAGTTGGACCGGCGCAGACGACACGGTCACGTCGTACACCTGGGACGCGGCGGGCAACCGCACGAGCGCGGGCGATGTGACGGCGACGTACGACGAGCGCAATCGCCTGCTGTCGGCCGGGGACACGACGTACACGTACTCGGCACGCGGTGCCCGCACCGGCAGTAGTGACGGGAGCGGCAGCCACACGGCGGCCTTCGACGCGCTCGGCCGGATGGTGTCGGCGGACGGCACGGCGTACGCGTACGACGCGCTGGGCCGACTGGTGAGCCAAGGCAGCCAGTCCCTGGAATACGCCGACCTGTCCAACAACCCGGTCGCCGTGGCCGGCGGGCTGGTCTTCCGCGATCCGGCCGGTGACCCCCTGTCCTCGGCCGACGCGGACGGCACGAACGCCGCCGTGCTGCTGTCGGGCCTGCACGACGACGTCACCGGTGCCTTCGATCCGGCCACGGGCGCGCTGACCGGCTCGACCGGCTACTCACCGTTCGGCGAGGTGACCGCCCGGTCGGGCGCCACCAGCGCGCTGGGCTACCAGGGTGAGTACACCGACCCGGCCACAGGCCAGGTGAACATGCACGCCCGCTGGTACGACCCGGCGACCGGGGGCTTCTCCGCCCGGGACTCCTGGACGCTGAACCCGGTGCCGTCGATCAACGCGAACCGGTACGGGTACGGCAACGGTAACCCGCTGGTGAACACCGACCCGAGCGGACACGACGTGTGCCTGTTCGGCGGCTGCATCGACACCGACTGGGTGGACCGGGGGATCCGGGAAGCCGAGAGGTACGCCAACAAGGGGTACCAGGCGGCCAAGTCGGGTGCCCGCTGGGTGGTTAGGAACCCCGGAAAGGTGCTGCGTTTCGTCGGCAAGCGGGCGCTCGGCCCGATCGGCTGGGCCTGGGATGCCTACGACCTGTACCGGAGCCTGACGCGCGAACCCACGACCCACTGGGGCCCCGTCACGAGGCCCGACTCCAGTCCCGGAGTCCAGCCGTCAGGCCCGAACAACTACCGCACCGGCCCGTACCGCGGCCGTGTGATCAGCACTTACTACGGGGGTTCCGGCGGTGGTCCCGGCGGCGGGCCCGACGTGTGCGTCTATTCCTGCGTCGATCCCGGCCCGCCTCCGCCTCCGCCCCCGCCGCCGTGGCAGGAGCTGATCAAGGATGCGCTGTTCACCGAGACGGCGCGTCCTACCACCGCGGCCACCACGGACGACGAGCACGACCGGTTCGTGGACGAGTCGTTCACCCGGTCACTGAAGGACCTGGGGCTGAGCGAGAAGGAACTGCGCAGGTTCTTCAAACACTTCCCGGGCTTCGACCAGCAGGGTGAGCTGAGCGAGGAGTTCAAGGGTCTCCTCGCCGAGTGGAACAACCAGCCGGGCAACTGCATGAAGGGCGGCGGCAAGTCCTGGGTGTACTACCATCCGCTGGACTCCCGGGACCGGGCCACCGGTGTCACCGCCTGCCTCCGGGCGGACGCGGTCGACTACCGCGGTCGCGGCAGGAAGGCCGACCCGGGCAAGGACACGGACATCATGGGCGGCGACACCACCCGGGGCCGCGGTACCGACCGCAGCAACCCGGCGGGGTGGCAGCACCTCGACGGACAGCGGGGCTGGGCCCGCGGGCATCTGCTCGGACGCCAGCTGGGCGGCAACGGCCGGAACCGGCGCAACCTGGTGAAGATGTACAACGCGGCCAACTCCGACGTCATGGAAGGATACGAGTCGGCCGTCCGCGCGAGACTCGACGCCGGGGAGCGGATCTTCTACGCCTCCGTCCCCCGGTACGAGGGCAGCAACCCCGTGCCCGTCACCGTCGAGCTGTACGCGCTGGGGAGCAGTGGCCGCCTCCAGCACTGGACCGTCCACAACACCCCCGACGGACTCCCGCCGACCTCTGGAGGAACGCCGTGAGCATCGAGCAACTCGCCCGTGACGCGGGCCTGACCGTCCCGCGGCGCTACCAGGTCGACTGGGACCGGGCCGAGGCTGCCGTGGGAACCCGGCTGCCGGCGGACTACAAGGAGTACGTGTACTGGTTCGGGCCGGGCAGTTTCGACGAGTATCTGATCGTCTGCGTCCCCGGCGTGGAGAACAGCAACACCGAGTTGGCCGCGCGCCTGGACCAGGAGCGCCGGAGCGCCCGAACCCGTGCCGAGCTCACCGGGCAGGCGCCTCGCGTGCCGCTCTTCCCCGAGCCCGGCGGCTGGCTGCCCTGGGGGTTCACCACGGGCGGCGACGGACTGTACTGGGTGACCGCCGGCGACGACCCGGACCGCTGGACCGTTGCGGGCCGACCGGGTCGGGGAGCGGACACCGCCCGGTTCGACGGCGGCTTCGCCGCCTTCCTACGGACGTTTGTGTGGGACACGGTGGACATGCCCTTCATCCCCGAGGCCGAGGGCGGGGTACCGGTCCCCTTCGAGCCGGACACCGGGGAGTGGCTGGAGGGCGGCGCCGGTGAGCGTCTGGCGGCCTACGGCCGCTTCGCGTAGCAAGCACAACCTGACGAACAGAGAGTGAAAGAGCGTGAGTACCGTCCCGCCGCCCGAGCGTCCCGACGGCGAGCCGTCCGGTGAATCGTCCTCTGTCATATCCGACGAGCAGCTGGAGTCGTTCCTGCGCGAGGCCGCCGAAGGCGGTGGCGCACCGGCGCCCAAGGAGCCGTCGGCGCGGGCGCGGATGGTGGCGGCGCGGCTGCGGGAGCAGGACAAGGCGGCTCGGCGCGCCCAGGGCGGCGCAAGGTGGCCGCGCCGGAAGCGGAAGGTGCAGGGCCTGCCGCCCGGCACCCCGCCGGGTTGGCGTACGGGCCCGGCGTGGCAGGAGATGAACGGCACCCGCGCCCGTCGCCGCCAGATCGGGTCCGTCATCGGCGTGACCCTGACCGTGGCGCTCGCCGTGGTCGCCGTACGGCCCTCGCTGGTGCTGGACCCGATACCCGGGCGGGAAGCCGAAGCAGCCGCATCCCCGACCCCGCTGCCCGCCGAGACCGCGCTGCCCACCAGCGCCCCCGGCCAGGTCGACGCCGCACTGCCCACCCGCGAGCATCCGTTCCGCGGCTCGCCCGCCGAGCGTTGGGCCGACGGCGCCGACGCCATCGAATTGCCGGAGGCGAAGGCCGTCGCCGGGCTGACCGAGGCGGACGTGGCGCTGGCGCTGCGGAACACCAAGGAGTTCCTGGTGGCCGGCAACCTGGACCCGGCCGTGCTGCGCGGCGAGCAGCCCGAACGGGCACTGGACCTGCTGGAGCCCAAGCAGTCGGCCCTGCTGTCCGAGCTGCGCCGGGCGCTGCGCGAGCCGACCCGGAAGAACGATCCCCTCAGGCTCTTCACCCGCTTCGACCCGGATGAGGTGCGCCTGGCCGGTGACGTGATCAAGGTGCGCGGCCACATGACCTTCGCCGCCTCGCGGCCGGGCGAGGTGAAGGTGCACGCGGACTACACGTTCGTCTACCCGCTGGTCCGCGCGCACGGGGGCGGGGACCAGGTGGCGCGCACGATCGTCCGCCGTGACCTGACGCTGACGATGGCCGACCCGGGCCGGTGGGCGGCCACCGAGGGCAAACTCCTGCCCGAGGGCTACACGGCCGACTACGCCAACTCCGACTGCGACGCCCACGACGGCTACCTGAACCCGGCCTTCCCGGACGACCTTCGCGGACCCGTGCCCACCGGTTTCGCCGAGGACCCCTACGACCGGAGCAGGCCGCTGACCGACGAGGCACGAGACGTGGCCGCCTGCGGGGTGGCCACCCGTACGTGACCGGGCCCGGTGAGCTACTGGCTGTTGGCAGGAATTCGATGTCGTCCGTCGGTCCTGCCACTCCCGTGCGGGTCGGCCCCCGGCGACGCTGGGTCCATGAACAGTGCCTTCGACACGGCCCTCCAGGCCGTCATCGCCCTCGCCGTGCTCGCTGTCGCGGTGGTCCCCGCGGTCATTGGAACGCTCCGGGACCGGCGCGTCGACGTCCAGTTGAGGGACGCGGCCGAGGGGCGGGACCGCCGTACCGGGGTTCTGGTCGTCTTCGACCTCGCCTACGGGCCGCACGAGGAGCGGGTGTTCCGCGCCCATGCGAGCCGCGAGCACGGCTGACCGGGGCAGGACCCGACCGGGCCGGGGTGCCGGTCGGCGCACACCCGGGCCCGGTCCCACCTCCCGTGGGTGTCAGTGGGTCACACCCGCTGCCACAGCGCCGGTACGTTCGGCGGCTCCCAGCCCGGCTGGGCCTGGTGGCTCTGGAGGCAGCGGTAGCCGGCGCCGCCGTACGTCACCGTGTCGCCCGCCTGGTAGACGGTGCCGGGCGCCCAGGTGCCGCCCGGGTCACCGGGGTCGCCCGGGTCGCCGGGGTCCGTGGTCGTCTTCAGGGTGAGGCCGTAGTTCTGGAGCAGCGGGTTGATCGGCTGGTGGAACGTCGTACCGCCGCTGCTGCAGTTGCCCGAGCCGCCCGAGGTGACGCCCTGCGCCTGGCTGCCGGAGATGTACGAGCCGCCGGAGTCGCCGGGCTCGGCGCACACCGTGGTGCGGGTGACGCCGGTGATGGTGCCCTCGGGGTAGGTGACGCTGGTGTTGTGCTGCTGGATGGTGCCGCAGTGCCAGCCGGTGGTCGAGCCGGAGCGGCACACGGAGGCGCCGACGGGCGCCTGCGTCGACCCGGTGACCTGGACGTTCTGGCCGCCGACGCCCCGGACGTACGGCGTCGCCGTCCACTGCGAGTTGGTCGCCACCCACGCCATGTCGCGGCCCGGGAAGACCGAGCCCTGGAAGGTGCCCTGCGCGACACGGTTGTAGCCGCTGGTGCTCGCCCCGGTCCGGCCGCAGTGCCCGGCCGTGGCGTAGCCCTGCTGGCCGCCCCGGGTGACCGGGAAGCCGATCGAGCAGCGCCCGCTGTTGTTGATGTAGTACGCCTCGCCGCCGCGCAGGTCGTACAGCGCGCGGGGCCTCTCGGTGGTCCTCTCGACCCGGGCGAGGGAGGCGTCGACATCGGCCGCATCCAGCAGGGCGCGGGCGGCGGACGGGCGTACGGCCTGCACCACGACGCGGTTCGTGGTGACGTCGACGTACCAGACCGGCGCGTCGGTGGTGTCCTCGTGCGCCGCCGCCCGGTCCAGGCGGGCCTTGGCGGCGTCCAGGTCGGCGAGGGAGTGGCGTACGACGGTCGCGTCGGCGCCTCGCGCCTCGATCGCGGGTACGTCGGCGGCGTCCGTGGTCGCCACGGTGAGGGTGCCGGAGTCGGCGCCGCGCACCCAGGCACCCGCGAAGTCGCCGCCGAGCGCGGCGCGCAGGCGGCCCGCGGTGGCCCCTGCCTCCGCCTCGTTGGCCAGGCGCCGCTCCGCCTGCCGCCGGTCCAGGCCGAGGTCGCGCTCCATGGCGCGGAGCAGGGCGGGGGAAGCGGCGTCGGCGCGGAGGGTCTCGGCGGCCGAGGGGGCGGTGGGGGCGGTGGGGGAGGCGGGTACGTCGGAGGCGGCCGCCCGCCCGCTCGTGGCGCCGCTGAGCCCGGCCACGAGCAGGGCGGCCGTCGCCGCCACCGCGGCACCCGCGGCTCTGGCTCGGGTGTGTCGCTGGAGCATGGGGATCTCCTCGGTCTCGGTCTCGCTCGGTGGGGAGTGCCGAAACCGTAGGGAGGCACAACAGGCGTACATAAGACGTCGGTTGACCCTCTCCCCGGCGTTATGGAAGGCGTTGGGAAGGCACGTGTGGAGGGCGGTGTGGAAGACGTTGTGGGAAACAACGTCAGGGCACGCGCCGCGCCGCCAGCCACTGGGTGTAGCTGTCGCTGCGCGCCGCCACGCCCGCGTGCGCCCTGCGGGCCTGCGCGAGAACGGTGGCGGCGGTGGCGGCGTTGTCCGTCTTATCGGTGTACTGCGCCACCGCATGCCGGCCGAGCAGATGCCGCCAGGTCAGCGGCGTGCCGCGCAGCGGCCGGGTGACGATCCCCGGCGTGGTCGGGAACGTCGCCCGGCACAACCCCACTGCCCGTCCCACCTGTACAAGGTGGACGACGGACGAGGTGTCCGTCTCGTACATCCGGCGCGGTGTGAAACCGGCGCGGGCGCAGGAGGCGGTGAAGCAGTCCCCGAAGCACCCGTCTCCGGGTACGCACGCCCACTCCTCCGCCGCCAGCTCGGCCAGCGCGACCTCGTGCGCGGCGGCGAGGGCATGCCCCTCGGGGACCATGACGAACACCGGGTCCACGGCGACTTCCTGCCAGAGCAGTTCGTCGGCGCCGGGCGGGGCGGCCGACCCGCAGGTCCCGGCGAGCGCGAAGTCCAGCCGCCCCTCGGCGAGCAGTTCGGCCAACTGCCGCTCGGACCAGGAGGCGCAGGTCGTCACGCGGGTGTCGGGCACCACGTCCGCCAGCCGGTCCACCAGCGCGCCGAGCAGCGGACCGTGGGTGCCGCCCAGCCGTAAGCAGGCCGTGGCGCGCGGGGTGCGGGCGAACCGCGCCGCCTCCTGCTGCAGTTCGGTCACCGCGGGCAGCACGACACGGGTCCGCTCCAGCACCAGCTCGCCGAGCGCCGTGGCCCGCACTCCATGCCGGCCACGCTCGAACAACGCGCCTCCCAGGGCCCGTTCGATGCGCTTGAGCTGTGCGCTCAACGCAGGCTGTGCGAGCCCGAGCGCCGTCGCCGCCCTGGTGAGACTCCCGGCGTCGGCGATGGCCCGGACCGTCTTGAGATGCCGCAACTCCAGCTCCATGAGCCGAGCTTGCGGCGGGGGAGGGGTGGGAGCAAGAGGTTGGTACAGACCAGTTGGGCCGACCGTGCGTCCGCAGGGTCAGATGCGGTGGACCGTGTGCAGCGTGGTGGCGTAGAGGCCCGTGCCGTCCAGAAGTGACGCGCCGCCCAGGTCGGACATGGTGGGGCCGTTGATCGTCTTACGGCTGGAGAGGAAGCGGCGTTTGCCTGTTGCGTCCTTGCCGAGGTAGATGCCGACGTGGTCCACCGTGATCGTCGCGTTGTCGTCGCCCGAGTCGGCGTTGAAGAGGACCAGGTCGCCGGGCTGGAGCAGGGGCGCCGTGGGTGGGTTCGTGCCGTCGGTGCGGGCGATGCGTACGCCGGGGGCGTACTCGGCCATGTCGCGGGACTTGCGGGGTATCCGCGTGCCGGAGGTGTCCTGGCCCGCGGCCATCGGTACGCCCATGTGGTAGCCGTACACCATCCGCGTGTAGCCCGAGCAGTCCAGGTTGCCGACCTGCTTGCTGGACGGGCCCGTGTAGGCGCCGTCGGGGAAGGTCCAGCCGAGGTTCATGTACTCGTGGAAGTCGGCGCCCTCGTAGCGGTAGCCCTGCGGGTCCAGATAGCCGTACCCGGACTCGCCCAGGACCTGCTTGCCCTCGGCCGGTCCGGAACCGGCGACGACGGCGGGCGCACCGGCGAGGAACATCGCCGCGTGGGCGAGGACGTCCGGGGCGGTGGAGCCGGCCCAGCCGCGGACGACCTCTTCGATCGCCGGGGTCCAGGTGCCGTCGAAGGGCTCCGGCAGTACGCGCACCCAGTCGCTGTGGGTGACGGTGGGCGGCGTCGCCCAGTTCGCGGCGCTCACCTCGAAGTGGCTGACGAGCAGTCTGACCGGCAGGTTGGTGCAGCCGTCGTTGGCGAGCGCGCGCAGGCCGACGCGTCCCTTGCCGAAGGTGGTGTCGGTGACGTCGACGGCCCAGGCGGACGGTTCCGTGGCGGCCGAGCGCCAGGCCTTGACCCGGATACGGGTGCCCTCGCGGCGGACCCGGATGGTCCAGTCGGTGCCCGCGGGCACGTTGGTGGCCAGGGTGGTGGCGGACGTCAGCTGGGTGACCGCGTCGGCGACCTCCTTCTCCACCCGCAGCTGGACGTCGCCGCCGGTGGTGAAGGACAGCCGGGCCCGGTAGTTGTTGTGGGTGTCCTGGTAGCCGAAGGACAGCGCGTAGGAGCAGGCCTGCCCGGTGGGCACCTTGTCGAACCGGGCCACGGACCGGACGTCCACGTCCGTGATCTCCCCGTCCCGGACGCTGGCGTGGCGGCTGGCGTAGTCGGTGGTGAGGGCGATGACGCCGGTGCCGGGTGCGACCGAGTAGTCCGTGTCGGCGGGCCCGAGGGTGGACCAGCTTCCGCCGCCGGGGGAGCTGCCCCAGGTGTCCGCCAGCGTGCGCTGGAAGTCGTCGGCGAAGGGCTTCTTGTTCTCCGTGAAGGTCCGCTCCGGGCCGGGCAGTACGACGGTCCGGGCCCCGTGGGTCAGCAGGGCGACGCGCCGGCTGCCCGAGGTCACCTCGGTGCGGGCCGGGGTGCCCGGCAGCACGGTTGCGGTCAGCGGCGTGCTCAGGGTCGCCTGCGTGAAGTAGGAGGCGTTCAGGGGCGGCAGTGTCACCGAGGAGCGGGCCGAGGTGAGACCGGCGGGAGCGGCGAGCGGTTCGACGGTGTGGACGGAGCCGGCGGCGCGCGCCGGGGCGGCGGCCAGGCCGCTGAAGGGGACGGAGGCGGCCGAGGCCGCGAAGACGGCGAGCAGGCTGCGCCGGGAGGTGATCGACATGCCGACCATGATCGGGGAAGGGGGCGGCGGAAGATAGCCATCCGCTGAGGGGTGGGGGGCTGGTGGGGCGGGCGGTGGGCGGTGGGTGAGGGGGCGCCGGGGCCGTGGGCTGAGGCGGTTGGTGGCGTGAGGGGTGCGGCCAGGGGATCGGCGTGCCTGGTTGCTGTGGGCCGGGGCCGGAGTACCTGGGTTGCTGTGGGCCGGGGTGGGCAGTGGGGCCTGGTGGAGGCTGTGCGGGCGCCGTACCTGATCGGCGTAGTGGCGCGCGGTAGTGGCGGGCGGGCGGGTCGGTCGCGGTTTAGGGTCCGCGTTATGAAGAGGGTCCCCGGATGAAGCCCAGGGCGGGCGTCGCCCTCACTTCGGTCATGGTGCTGCTCACGCTGACGACCGGCATGATCGAGGCCGTCAGCTTTCTCGTACTGGGCCCGGTCTTCACGGCGGTGCAGACCGGTAACCTCCTCTTCCTCGCCTTCGCGCTCACCGGCGCGGCGGCACTGTCCCCGGCCGCGGCCGGGATCTCCTGCGCCGCCTTCGCGGTGGGCGCGCTGTTCGGCTCCCGGTTCGAGTCGGTCGTGGACACGCATGGCCGCCGCTGGTTCGCGCCCGGCCTGATCGTCGAGGCGCTGCTGCTGGGACTCGGCGCTCTGGTCGCCTGGCGCACCGGCGTCGACGAATCGGACGCAGCCCCCACAGGTCGCCACTTCGCCGTGATCGCCCTGGTGGCCGCGGCCATGGGTGTACGCAACGTCACCACCCTGCGCGTGCGGGTTCCGGACGTGCCCACCACCCTGTCCACCCGGGCCCTGACCGCCCTCCTCAGCGGCCTGTCCCCGGTTCCCGACACCCGCATCGGCTCGGGCCTTCGCCACGAGGGCCGCCGCTTCGCCTCGGTCGGCGCGATGTTCGCGGGCGGCCTTCTGGGGGCCTGGCTGCTCCATGAGGCGGTGCGTCCGGCGGTGGTCCTGCTGGTGCCCGCCGCGCTGGTGCTGCTGCTGGGCCTGGTGTTCTGGGCGACACCGCGGGAGCGGACGTCGGAGCCGGGGTGAGGTGCTCCGGCTTTCGTGGCCTGCTGTATCCGTGGGCCTGTTCCGGGAGGGCGCGGGCCTTGGCGGCCCTGGGGCAAGGCGTCGCCGGTACCGCCGAGTTCGTGGCGTCCCGGGTCAGTGACCGACGTCGTGGTCGCCCGCTTCGACGAGGCCGCTCTCGTAGGCGAAGATCACGATCTGGATGCGGTCGCGCAGCCCGAGTTTGGTGAGGATGCTGGACACATGTGACTTGACCGTGGCGGCGCCGATGACGAGTTGCTCGGCGATCTCCGCGTTGCTCGCGCCCCGGGCCACGGCGGTCATGATCTCGCGCTCGCGGCCCGTGAGCCGTTCCAGCCGGCCCGCGACGGCGGTGTTGGCGACCCGGCGCGGAGCGAAGCGGTCGATGAAGCGCCGTGTGATCGACGGGGCCAGCAGCGTCCCGCCCTCGGCCACGGTACGTACGGCGGTGGCCAGTTGCTCGGGCGGAATGTCCTTCAGGACGAACGCGCTGGCGCCGGAGCGCAGCGCCTTGTAGACGTACTCGTCCGGGTCGAACGTGGTCAGGATCAGCACCCGGGGGCCCCAGTCGGCCTCCTGAAGGATGCGCGACGTCGCTTCGAGGCCGTCCATCTCGGGCATGCGGATGTCCATGAGGATCACGTCCGGGCGGTGCAGGCGCGCCGCGTCGACCGCCTCCACGCCGGTGCCCGCCTCGGCCACCACCTCGATGTCCGGGTGGACCCGGAGGATCATCGCGAAGCCCCGCCGTACCAGCGCCTGGTCGTCGGCCACGACGACACGGATGCTCACCGGGGCTCTCCCTTGGGCTCTCCCTTGGGTGTGCCCGTGACGTGCTCTCCCGTGACGTGCTCTCCCGTGACGGGCAGCCGGGCGGTGAGCCGGAATCCGCCGCCGGGACGGGGCCCGGCGTCGAGGCCGCCGCCCAGCAGGACGGCTCTCTCCCGCATACCGACGATGCCATGGCCGGGCAGGCCCTCGTGGGCGCCCGACATCGACCGGACCGCGGCGCCGCGGCCGTCGTCCAGGACCTCGATGGTGAGGCCGTCACCCTCGCCGCGCAGACGCACCTCGGTGCGGGTGCCCGGTCCGCTGTGCTTGAGCACGTTGGTCAGCGCCTCCTGGACGATGCGGTACGCCGAGAGATCCACGCGGGCCGGCAGCGGCGCCCCGACGCCGCCGGTGACCGTGACGTCCAGACCCGCCTCGCGGACCTCGGCCACGAGCCGGGGCAGATCGGCCAGGCCCGGCTGGGGGCCCAGACCGTCGCCCTCCGCCTCCGGCCGCAACACTCCCAGCAGGTGCCGCAGTTCGTCCAGTGCCTGGCGTCCCGCTTCCTCCACCGCCGCCATCGCCTCCAGGGCGCCCCGCGGATCCTCGGCGGCCACCATCCGGGCCGCCCCGGCCTGAACGGTCATCATGCTCACCCGGTGGGCGACCACGTCGTGCAGTTCACGGGCGATGTGGGCGCGCTCCTCGGTCACGATCCGCCGCGCCTCGGCGGCCTGCTCCTGACGGAGCCGGGCGGCACGCCCGGCGCGCAGCCGCAGGCGGCGGCCGAGGTACCAGGCAACGTCCATGACGAAGGCGCTGAAGACGATCTCCCCCCAGGGGAGGGAGGCCAGGAGACCGTCGACCGTGACCGCGGCGGCGGCCGCGCCGATACCGACGGGGCCCCACCGGAAGTCGTCCGCATGCCGGCCGACGCTGTACAGCGCGACGATCACGACCCCGCCCAGCGTGGCGTAGCTGCTGCCCAGCGTCGGGGCCCAGGCGGCGAGCGCCACGCACAGGACGGCGACCGGCCGGTGCCTACGCCGGTAAAGCGCCGCGCCGGCCGCCGTGAAGAGCAGGAGGACGGGCAGGGGGACGTCCGTGAGCGGGCGGAAGACCAACGAGTCCCCTGGCCCCTCCTCCAGGAACGTCGTCGCCAGGAACAGCGCCGTCGCGAGGACGGCGTCAGCGCTCCGCGGCCAGCGGGTGAACGGGCCGCGGAACCTGCCCGGCGCGCTGCCTCCCGCGGGCGGGGGCTCGGTGTGCGGAGCCGTGCGGTTCATCGACGCTCCATCGAGAGGCGGCCGGTGTCCCGGCGCGGGATGCGGGTCTTCCGGACGCACCGGGCGCGTCATCGTAGTTCCGGCTCCAAGGCACCGTCACCCGTCTGCCGACGGATCCGCCCTCCGCCCCCGGGCGGAGACGCCGCCCTGTTCTCCCCGCCGCGCGCGGGAGCCCACAACCCACCGGGCGGCGGGAGACGGCAAGGGTGCCCGCGACCACGCTGGAAGCGCTCGCTTCTTCCGTCGTCCGGCACCCACGGCCTGTCCGGCCGCCGTCCCACAGGAGCCCCGCCATGAACCGACTCACGCGCCGTATCGGCGACGCGAGCGCCCGCCGGCCATGGGTGACCATCGCCGCCTGGCTGGCCGCCCTCGCTCTCGTCCTGCCCCTGGCCGGGCTGGCCGGCGGCTCGTTCGTCGACGACCTCGTCGCCCCCGGCAGCCAGAGCGAGGAGGCGATGGAACTGCTGGAGGAGCGCTTCCCCGAAGCGTCCGGCGGCACCGCCATGGCCGTTTTCGCCGCCCCGGAGGGGGACCGGATAGAGCGTCACCGGCCCGCCGTCGAGGCGGCGGTGGCCCGGATCGCCGACGTGGAGCACGTCGCCGCGGTCACCGACCCCTTCCGCGCGGGCACGGTCTCGCCGGACGGGCGGATCGGCTTCGCCCAAGTCACCTTCGACCTGCCGCCGATGGACGTGAAGCCCGAGCAGATCGACGCCCTGGACGGCGCGATCGAGCCCGCACGCGACGCCGGTCTCGTCGCCGAACTCGGCGGCGACACCGTCTTCATCAACGCCGAGACACCGACCTCGGGCGCCGAGGCGGCGGGCCTGCTGGCCGCGCTGGTCGTCCTGGTGGTCGCGTTCGGCACGATCGTCGCCGCGCTGGTCCCGATCGCGCTCGCGCTGGTCGCCGTCGCCGTCGGCCTGGGGAGCATCACGCTGCTGGCCCACGTCATGGACGTGTCCACCGCCGCCCCCACGATCGGCGCGATGATCGGCCTCGGCGTCGGTATCGACTACGCCCTGTTCATCGTCGCCCGCTGCCGGGAGAACCGTACGGCCGGACAGGACGCCGCCACCGCGCTGTCGAACGCCATGGCGTCGTCGGGTGCGGCCGTCCTGTTCGCCGGCAGCACCGTCGTCGTGGCGATGGCCGCGCTGGCGCTGACCGGCCTGGGCTTTCTGACCTCGATCGGCCTGAGCACCTCGCTGGTGGTGCTGTTCGCCGTCGCGACCGCCCTGACGCTGCTGCCCGCGCTGCTGTCCCTGCTGGGCGACCGCGTCCACCACCGGCGCCGCCGGGCCTCCCGGACCCGTCGCACGAAGAACCCCGAGAACACGGCGTGGTGGCGGTTCGCGCACCGCGTCTCCGCCCGGCCGTGGCGCCACCTGATCGCCGCGTCCGCGGTGCTGCTCGCCCTGGCCGCCCCCGCGCTGCGCATGGAGACCGGCTTCCCCGACGCGGGCGACGACGCGACCACCTCCACCCACCGCCGTGCCTACGACCTGCTGGCCGAGGGCTTCGGGCCCGGCTTCAACGCCCCGCTGCTGATCGTCGCCGACCTGCGCGGCCCCGGCGTGGACGCCGAAGGCATCCCCGAGCTGTCCCGGAGCCTGGCCGCCGACCCCGGCATCGCGTCGGTCGGCGAGCCCCGGACGTCCGCGGCGGGGGACACCGTCGTCCTGCCCGCCCTCCCCACCACGGCCCCGGCGGACGCCGCGACCTCCGCCACCCTCGAACGCGTCCGCGACGCGGTGCCCGACAACGTCGCCGTCTCCGGCCTCACCGCCATGACCGACGACCTCACCCGCCAGCTCAACCACACCCTGCCGCTGTTCATCGCCGCGATCATCCTGGTGTCGTGCCTGCTGCTGATGCTGGTGTTCCGCTCCGTCGCGGTGCCGCTGAAGGCGGCCGTCATGAACCTGCTGTCCATCGGCGGCGCGTACGGGGTCGTGGTGGCCGTCTTCCAGTGGGGCTGGCTGGGGGGCCTGTTCCACCTCGACGAGACCCTGCCGATCGCCTCGCCCCTGCCGACGATCTTCTTCGCGGTCCTCTTCGGCCTGTCCATGGACTACGAGGTGTTCCTGCTGTCCCGGGTGCGGGAGGAGTACGACGCCACGGGCGACCCGGCCGAGTCGGTGGCGCGCGGCATGGCGGTCACCGGCCGCGTGATCACCTCGGCCGCGCTGATCATGACGGTGGTCTTCCTCAGCTTCGTCGCCAACCCCTCGCCGCTGGTCAAGATGATGGGCCTGGGCCTGGCGACCGCGATCGTGCTCGACGCCACGCTCGTCCGCATGGTGCTGGTCCCCGCGGCCATGGCCCTGCTGGGCCGCGCCGCCTGGCGTCTCCCCCGCGCCCTCGACCGACGCCTGCCCCGCATCGGCACTGAGGGCCCGGCCACCCCACCGCCACCGACCGAGCCCGCGCTCGCTCCCACCGGTCCCCGGAGGGGCTGAGGTTCCACCACGGGCCCGTGACCGGTCACCGCGACAAGTGGCGCCCGGCCAGCTCCCGGACCCGGTCCACGTCGGCGGCGTCCCGCACCGCCCGCTTCGGCAGCACGCACATGTCGTCCATGGCGGGAGCGTAGTCGTCGCTGGTGTTTGATCCGCGTCACCCTCGGGGTATTCTCTCCGGCTCGATTGGCGGAGCCCCGGCCCCGTATGGCAGACTGTCCGAGTTGCTCGGTCGAGTGTTGATGCTGCGCGCCTCCCGCCGGGAGGACCGGAAGCGAGTCCCACAGTACTCGTCGTCCCTGATCAGGGGCGGACGTACGGGAATCTTCCGGGAAGCGTGGGCGCGGCACCGGCCAGGCGCCCGGTGGGCCTCTCGCCCCCGGTTCACGGTTCGTAGGGCCGTGTGCAATCCCGCAGGGATGTTCGGACAAGGGACATCTGTGTCAGCGGGAGTGCGACACGCCCGACCGCGTGGGTCGGAGAAGAGGCTGGAACGCCGGGTTCCAGAGCTGTAGAGAGACAGGACTACGAAGTAGCCATGGCGGGACAGAAGATCCGCATCCGGCTCAAGGCCTACGACCACGAGGTCATCGACTCCTCGGCGAAGAAGATCGTCGAGACGGTGACCCGCACTGGTGCGTCGGTCGCGGGCCCGGTGCCGCTGCCCACTGAGAAGAACGTGTACTGCGTCATCAAGTCGCCGCACAAGTACAAGGACTCGCGCGAGCACTTCGAGATGCGCACGCACAAGCGCCTGATCGACATCCTCGACCCGACGCCCAAGACCGTTGACTCTCTGATGCGACTCGACCTTCCGGCCGGTGTCGACATCGAGATCAAGCTCTGAGGGGTCGTGATCTGAAGATGGCTAAGCAGATCAAGGGCATCCTGGGCGAGAAGCTCGGTATGACGCAGGTGTGGGACGAGAACAACCGTGTTGTTCCGGTCACCGTCGTCAAGGCCGGGCCCAACGTCGTCACCCAGGTCCGCACGAACGACGTCGACGGCTACGAGTCCGTCCAGATCGCCTTCGGCGAGATCGACCCGCGCAAGGTGAACAAGCCCCTCAAGGGCCACTTCGCCAAGGCCGACGTCACCCCCCGTCGTCACCTCGTCGAGATCCGCACCGCGGACGCCTCCGAGTACACGCTCGGCCAGGAGATCACCGCTGAGGTGTTCGAGGCCGGCGTCAAGGTCGACGTGACCGGCAAGAGCAAGGGCAAGGGCTTCGCCGGCGTCATGAAGCGCCACAACTTCGGTGGCCTCGGCGCCGGACACGGCACCCAGCGCAAGCACCGCTCTCCCGGTTCCATCGGTGGCTGCGCCACCCCGGGCCGTGTGTTCAAGGGCCTCCGCATGGCGGGTCGCATGGGCAACGAGCGGGTCACCACCCAGAACCTGACCGTCCACGCCGTTGACGCGGAGAAGGGTCTGCTGCTCATCAAGGGCGCGGTTCCCGGTCCGAACGGCGGCCTCGTCCTGGTCCGCACCGCGGCCAAGGGGGCCTGAGGTAACCGATGAGCACTGTTGACATCCTTTCGCCGGCAGGCGACAAGGCCGGTTCCGTCGAGCTCCCCGCGGAGATCTTCGACGTTGAGAAGGTCAGCATCCCGCTGATCCACCAGGTCGTCGTCGCGCAGCTGGCCGCCGCCCGTCAGGGCACGCACAAGACCAAGACCCGTGGCGAGGTCCGCGGCGGTGGCAAGAAGCCGTACCGCCAGAAGGGCACCGGTCGCGCCCGTCAGGGTTCGACCCGCGCGCCGCAGTTCGCCGGCGGTGGCGTCGTCCACGGCCCGCAGCCGCGCGACTACTCGCAGCGGACTCCGAAGAAGATGAAGGCCGCGGCCCTGCGCCACGCCCTCACCGACCGGGCCCGCCACAACCGCATCCACGTCGTCTCCGGCGTCGTCGAGGGGGAGACCCCGTCGACGAAGGCCGCCAGGACGCTGTTCGGCAAGATCTCGGAGCGCAAGAACCTGCTCCTGGTCGTCGACCGCGCCGACGAGGCCGCGTGGCTGTCCGCCCGCAACCTGCCCCAGGTCCACATCCTGGAGCCGGGCCAGCTGAACACGTACGACGTTCTCGTCTCGGACGACGTGGTCTTCACCAAGGCCGCCTTCGAGTCCTTCGTGTCCGGCCCGAAGGCTGTAGACACCGAAGGGAGCGAGGCCTGATGGCTATCCGTCACCCCGCCATTGCCTCGAAGGCCGCCAAGGCCGCCAAGGCCGCTCGCGTCGCCAAGGCGCGTCGCCACGCCGCCGAGGGCAAGAACACCGTCGAGACGCCGCTGAGCAAGTCGTACACGGACCCCCGTGACGTCCTGCTGAAGCCGGTCGTCTCCGAGAAGAGCTACGCGCTGCTCGACGAGAACAAGTACACGTTCGTCGTCGACCCGCGGGCCAACAAGACCCAGATCAAGGAGGCCGTCCAGGCGGTCTTCCAGGTCAAGGTCACCGGGGTCAACACGATCAACCGCATCGGCAAGCGCAAGCGGACCCGCACCGGCTTCGGCCAGCGTGCCGCCACCAAGCGCGCGATCGTGACCCTCGCCGAGGGCGACCGTATCGACATCTTCGGCGGTCCGACCTCCTGACCGGAGGTCCGGATCGTTCGATATCGGACGAGGACTGAGAAATGGGTATCCGCAAGTACAAGCCGACGACTCCTGGCCGTCGTGGCGCCAGCGTCGCCGACTTCGTCGAGGTCACGCGGTCCACGCCGGAGAAGTCGCTGGTCCGTCCCCTGCACAGCAAGGGCGGCCGTAACAATTCCGGTCGTGTGACCGTTCGCCACCAGGGTGGCGGACACAAGCGCGCCTACCGCGTGATCGACTTCCGTCGTCACGACAAGGACGGCGTGCCGGCGAAGGTCGCGCACATCGAGTACGACCCCAACCGCACGGCGCGTATCGCGCTGCTGCACTACGCCGACGGCGAGAAGCGCTACATCCTCGCGCCGCGCGGCCTGCAGCAGGGCGACCGCATCGAGAACGGTCCCGGGGCCGACATCAAGCCGGGCAACAACCTGGCCCTCCGCAACATCCCGGTCGGTACCACGATCCACGCGATCGAGCTCCGTCCCGGTGGCGGTGCCAAGTTCGCCCGCTCCGCCGGTGCCTCCGTGCAGCTGCTCGCGAAGGAGGGCTCGATGGCCCACCTGCGCATGCCGTCCGGAGAGATCCGCCTGGTCGACGTGCGCTGCCGCGCCACCGTCGGCGAGGTCGGCAACGCCGAGCAGTCGAACATCAACTGGGGTAAGGCGGGCCGCAAGCGCTGGCTGGGCGTTCGCCCGACCGTGCGTGGTGTGGTCATGAACCCGGTCGACCACCCGCACGGTGGTGGTGAGGGCCGTACCTCCGGTGGCCGCCACCCGGTTTCCCCGTGGGGCAAGAAGGAAGGCCGTACTCGTTCGCCCAAGAAGGCGTCGAACAAGTACATCGTCCGCCGCCGCAAGACGAACAAGAAGCGCTAAGGACGGGTTGAGATGCCTCGTAGCTTGAAGAAGGGGCCCTTCGTCGACGACCACCTGATGAAGAAGGTGGACGCCCAGAACGAAGCCGGTACCAAGAACGTCATCAAGACCTGGTCCCGTCGCTCGATGATCGTGCCGGCCATGCTCGGCCACACGCTCGCGGTGCACAACGGCAAGACCCACATCCCGGTGTTCGTCACCGAGTCGATGGTCGGCCACAAGCTCGGCGAGTTCTCGCCGACGCGCACCTTCCGGGGCCACGTCAAGGAAGACCGGAAGTCGAAGCGCCGCTAGGCGCGGATCGCAACAGACAGTAAGTAACTGAAGGGACAACCATGGAAGCCAGGGCCCAGGCGCGGTACATCCGCGTCACGCCCATGAAGGCCCGCCGCGTGGTGGACCTCATCCGTGGCATGAACGCCACGGAGGCCCAGGCCGTCCTGCGATTCGCTCCGCAGGCTGCCTCGGTTCCGGTTGGCAAGGTGCTCGACAGCGCCATCGCCAACGCCGCGCACAACTACGACCACACCGACGTCGACAGCCTCGTGATCTCCGAGGCCTACGTCGACGAGGGCCCGACCCTGAAGCGGTTCCGTCCGCGCGCCCAGGGCCGTGCCTACCGGATCCGCAAGCGGACCAGCCACATCACCGTGGTCGTCAGCAGCAAGGAAGGAACCCGGTAATGGGCCAGAAGGTAAACCCGCACGGGTTCCGGCTCGGTGTCACCACCGACTTCAAGTCGCGTTGGTACGCCGACAAGCTGTACAAGGACTACGTCAAGGAAGACGTCGCCATCCGTCGGATGATGACGTCCGGCATGGAGCGCGCCGGTATCTCCAAGGTGGAGATCGAGCGCACCCGTGACCGTGTCCGCGTGGACATCCACACCGCTCGCCCGGGCATCGTCATCGGCCGCCGCGGCGCCGAGGCCGACCGCATCCGCGGTGACCTGGAGAAGCTGACCGGCAAGCAGGTCCAGCTGAACATCCTCGAGGTCAAGAACCCGGAGACGGACGCTCAGCTGGTGGCCCAGGCCGTCGCCGAGCAGCTGTCCTCCCGCGTCTCCTTCCGCCGTGCCATGCGCAAGAGCATGCAGTCGGCGATGAAGGCGGGCGCCAAGGGCATCAAGATCCAGTGCGGTGGCCGTCTCGGCGGCGCCGAGATGTCCCGCTCGGAGTTCTACCGCGAGGGCCGCGTGCCCCTGCACACGCTCCGCGCGAACGTGGACTACGGCTTCTTCGAGGCCAAGACGACCTTCGGCCGCATCGGTGTGAAGGTCTGGATCTACAAGGGCGACGTCAAGAACATCGCCGAGGTCCGCGCCGAGAACGCTGCCGCCCGTGCGGGTAACCGCCCGGCCCGCGGTGGCGCCGACCGCCCGGCCCGTGGTGGCCGCGGTGGCGAGCGGCGCGGTCGCAAGCCGCAGCAGGCTGCCGGCGCCGAGGCCCCCAAGGCCGAGGCCCCCGCGGCTGCCGCTCCGGCTGAGAGCACCGGAACGGAGGCCTGACCGACATGCTGATCCCCCGTAGGGTCAAGCACCGCAAGCAGCACCACCCGAAGCGCTCTGGCATGTCCAAGGGTGGAACGCAGGTTGCGTTCGGCGAGTACGGCATCCAGGCGCTGACCCCGGCGTACGTCACGAACCGCCAGATCGAGGCGGCTCGTATCGCCATGACCCGTCACATCAAGCGTGGCGGCAAGGTCTGGATCAACATCTACCCGGACCGCCCGCTGACCAAGAAGCCCGCCGAGACCCGCATGGGTTCCGGTAAGGGTTCGCCGGAGTGGTGGGTGGCCAACGTCAAGCCCGGACGCGTGATGTTCGAGCTGTCGTACCCCAACGAGAAGATCGCCCGTGAGGCGCTGACCCGTGCGGCCCACAAGCTGCCGATGAAGTGCCGGATCGTCAAGCGCGAGGCAGGTGAAGCGTGATGTCGGCCGGTACCAAGGCGTCCGAGCTGCGCGAGCTGGGCAACGAGGAGCTTCTGGCGAAGCTTCGCGAGGCCAAGGAAGAGCTGTTCAACCTCCGCTTCCAGGCGGCGACGGGCCAGCTCGAGAACCACGGCCGTCTGAAGGCGGTCCGCAAGGACATCGCCCGGATCTACACCCTCATGCGTGAGCGTGAGCTCGGCATTGAGACGGTGGAGAACGCCTGATGAGCGAGAACAACGTGACTGACCAGAAGACTGAAGCGCGCGGCTTCCGCAAGACCCGTGAGGGTTACGTCGTCAGCGACAAGATGGACAAGACCGTCGTCGTCGCCGTCGAGGACCGCGTCAAGCACGCGCTGTACGGCAAGGTCATCCGCCGTACGAACAAGCTCAAGGCGCACGACGAGCAGAACGCCGCGGGTGTCGGCGACCGCGTCCTCCTGATGGAGACCCGGCCGCTGTCCGCGACCAAGCGCTGGCGCGTCGTCGAGATCCTCGAGAAGGCCAAGTAATCCCTCCTAGGGGGACCCCCTAGGCATCGTTCCGCCAGGCTCGGGGCGGGTGTGCAAGTGTCACAGCCCGCCCCGGGAACCGGCAGACAACCAGGAGATAGACGTGATCCAGCAGGAGTCGCGACTGCGTGTCGCCGACAACACTGGTGCGAAGGAGATCCTTTGCATCCGTGTGCTCGGTGGCTCCGGTCGCCGCTACGCGGGTATCGGTGACGTCATCGTCGCCACCGTCAAGGACGCGATCCCCGGTGGCAACGTGAAGAAGGGTGACGTCGTCAAGGCGGTCATCGTTCGCACCGTCAAGGAGCGCCGCCGTCCGGACGGCTCGTACATCCGCTTCGACGAGAACGCCGCCGTCATTCTGAAGAACGACGGCGACCCTCGCGGCACCCGTATCTTCGGCCCCGTGGGCCGTGAGCTGCGCGAGAAGAAGTTCATGAAGATCATCTCGCTCGCGCCGGAGGTGCTGTAAGCATGAAGATCAAGAAGGGCGACCTGGTCCAGGTCATCACCGGCAAGGACAAGGGCAAGCAGGGCAAGGTCATTGCCGCTTTCCCGCGCGAGGAGCGCGTCCTGGTCGAGGGTGTCAACCGGGTCAAGAAGCACACCAAGGCCGGTCCCACGGCCCGCGGTTCGCAGGCCGGTGGCATCATCACGACCGAGGCGCCGATCCACGTCTCCAACGTCCAGCTGGTCGTTGAGAAGGACGGCAAGAAGGTCGTGACCCGCGTCGGCTACCGCTTCGACGAAGAGGGCAACAAGATCCGCGTTGCCAAGCGGACGGGTGAGGACATCTGATGACGACCACCACCACTCCGCGCCTGAAGACGAAGTACCGCGAGGAGATCGTCGGCAAGCTGCGTGACGAGTTCAAGTACGAGAACGTCATGCAGGTTCCGGGCCTCGTCAAGATCGTGGTCAACATGGGTGTGGGCGACGCCGCCCGCGACTCCAAGCTGATCGAGGGCGCCATCCGCGACCTCACCACGATCACCGGTCAGAAGCCGGCCGTCACCAAGGCCCGCAAGTCCATCGCGCAGTTCAAGCTGCGTGAGGGCCAGCCGATCGGTGCCCACGTCACGCTCCGTGGCGACCGCATGTGGGAGTTCCTGGACCGCACCCTGTCGCTCGCGCTGCCGCGCATCCGCGACTTCCGCGGCCTGTCCCCCAAGCAGTTCGACGGCCGTGGCAACTACACCTTCGGTCTCACGGAGCAGGTCATGTTCCACGAGATCGACCAGGACAAGATCGACCGCGTCCGGGGTATGGACATCACCGTGGTCACCACGGCGACCAACGACGCTGAGGGCCGCGCGCTCCTTCGTCACCTCGGCTTCCCCTTCAAGGAGGCGTGAGCGAGATGGCGAAGAAGGCTCTGATCGCTAAGGCTGCTCGCAAGCCCAAGTTCGGTGTGCGCGCGTACACCCGCTGCCAGCGCTGCGGCCGTCCGCACTCCGTGTACCGCAAGTTCGGCCTGTGCCGCGTGTGCCTTCGTGAGATGGCTCACCGTGGCGAGCTGCCGGGCGTGACCAAGAGCTCCTGGTAATCCCCCACATCAGGGATTCCGGAAGCTCTCGGTAAGTAAAGGGCAGTGTCAGGTGCCCACCTCTCCATGGCTTAGGCTTGGAGGGTTGGGCGCCTGACGCCCATACGACTTACTACGCCGTAGGTCCACCGCGCCGCACCCGTCCCGTCTCGGATCGGGGAGAGGGATGGCGCACCAGGAAACCCCGGCGAGAGAGGCCGAAGGCCAATTCATGACCATGACTGATCCGATCGCAGACATGCTTACGCGTCTGCGGAACGCGAACTCGGCGTACCACGACACCGTGGCGATGCCGCACTCGAAGATCAAGTCGCACATCGCGGAGATCCTCCAGCAGGAGGGCTTCATCACGGGCTGGCGCGTCGAGGACGCCGAGGTCGGCAAGAACCTCGTCCTGGAGCTGAAGTTCGGCCCCAACCGTGAGCGCTCCATCGCGGGCATCAAGCGGATCTCCAAGCCCGGTCTCCGGGTGTACGCGAAGTCCACCAACCTGCCGAAGGTGCTCGGCGGCCTGGGCGTGGCGATCATCTCCACGTCGCACGGGCTCCTCACCGACAAGCAGGCCGGCAAGAAGGGCGTAGGCGGAGAAGTTCTCGCCTACGTCTGGTAACGGAAGGGAACGGAGGAAACAGCTATGTCGCGCATCGGCAAGCTCCCCATCGCGGTTCCCGCCGGCGTGGACGTCACCATCGACGGCCGCACGGTCTCGGTCAAGGGCCCCAAGGGCGAGCTGACCCACACCGTCGCCGCGCCGATCGAGATCGTCAAGGGTGAGGACGGCGTCCTGAACGTCACCCGCCCCAACGACGAGCGTCAGAACAAGGCCCTGCACGGCCTGTCCCGCACGCTGGTGGCGAACATGATCACCGGCGTGACCCAGGGTTACGTGAAGAAGCTCGAGATCAGCGGTGTCGGTTACCGCGTGCAGGCCAAGGGCTCGAACCTGGAGTTCGCGCTCGGCTACAGCCACCCGATCACGGTCGAGGCCCCCGAGGGCATCACCTTCAAGGTGGAGACCCCGACCCGTTTCTCGGTCGAGGGCATCGACAAGCAGAAGGTCGGCGAGGTTGCGGCCAACATCCGCAAGCTGCGCAAGCCGGACCCGTACAAGGCCAAGGGCGTCAAGTACGAGGGCGAAGTCATCCGCCGCAAGGTCGGAAAGGCGGGTAAGTAAGCCATGGCATACGGGCAGAAGATCCTGAAGGGCGACGCCTACAAGCGCGCCGCGATCAAGCGCCGTCACATCCGGATCCGCAAGCGGATCAACGGTACGGCGGAGCGTCCCCGTCTGGTCGTGACCCGCTCCAACCGCCACATCGTGGCCCAGGTGATCGACGACCTCAAGGGTCACACCCTTGCGTCGGCGTCCACCCTGGACACGTCGATCCGCGGTGCCGAGGGCGACAAGTCCGCGCAGGCCAAGCAGGTCGGCGCCCTGGTCGCCGAGCGTGCCAAGGCCGCCGGTGTCGAGGCCGTCGTATTCGACCGTGGTGGCAACCAGTACGCCGGGCGCATCGCCGCCCTGGCGGACGCCGCCCGCGAGGCCGGACTCAAGTTCTGAGTCGGTTCCGTAGCTAGCGGAAAAGAGAGAGGTAAATCCAATGGCTGGACCCCAGCGCCGCGGTGGCGGTGCCGGTGGCGGCGAGCGGCGGGACCGGAAGCGTGATGGTCGGGACGGTGGCGCCGCCGCCGAGAAGACCGCATACGTCGAGCGTGTCGTCGCGATCAACCGCGTCGCCAAGGTTGTGAAGGGTGGTCGTCGCTTCAGCTTCACCGCGCTGGTCGTGGTGGGCGACGGTGACGGCACCGTGGGTGTCGGATACGGCAAGGCCAAGGAGGTGCCGGCCGCCATCGCCAAGGGCGTTGAGGAGGCCAAGAAGCACTTCTTCAAGGTCCCCCGGATCCAGGGCACCATCCCGCACCCCATCCAGGGTGAGAAGGCTGCCGGCGTCGTGCTGCTCAAGCCCGCGTCCCCGGGTACCGGTGTGATCGCCGGTGGTCCGGTGCGTGCCGTGCTCGAGTGCGCCGGTATCCACGACGTGCTGTCGAAGTCGCTCGGCTCCGACAACGCGATCAACATCGTGCACGCGACCGTGGAGGCCCTGAAGGGTCTGCAGCGTCCCGAGGAGATCGCGGCCCGCCGCGGTCTGCCGCTGGAGGACGTCGCCCCCGCGGCTCTGCTGCGTGCGCGTGCCGGGGCGGGTGCGTAATCATGGCGCAGCTCAAGATCACGCAGGTCAAGTCCTACATCGGCAGCAAGCAGAACCACCGTGACACCCTGCGGTCGCTTGGTCTCAAGGGGATCAACACCGTGGTCGTCAAGGAGGACCGCCCCGAGTTCCGCGGCATGGTGCACACCGTCCGCCACCTCGTGACGGTCGAGGAGGTCGACTGATCATGGCGGAGCAGAACCCGCTGAAGATCCACAACCTCCGTCCGGCCCCCGGCGCCAAGACCGCCAAGACCCGTGTCGGTCGTGGTGAGGCGTCGAAGGGTAAGACGGCCGGTCGTGGTACCAAGGGCACCAAGGCCCGCTACCAGGTTCCGGAGCGCTTCGAGGGTGGCCAGATGCCGCTCCACATGCGTCTCCCGAAGCTGAAGGGCTTCAAGAACCCGTTCAAGACCGAGTACCAGGTCGTGAACCTCGACAAGCTGGCCGCGCTGTACCCGGAGGGTGGCGAGGTCACCGTCGAGGGTCTCGTCGCCAAGGGTGCTGTTCGCAAGAACAGCCTCGTCAAGGTCCTCGGCCAGGGCGAGATCTCCGTGGCGCTGCAGGTGACGGTCGACGCCGTCTCCGGCTCCGCCAAGGAGAAGATCACCGCCGCCGGCGGTACCGTCACCGAGCTCGTCTGAACGCATCAGGCGTCTCGATGACTTGAGCGATCCCGACCGGGGATGCCCCACAAATGGGGTATCCCCGGTTGGTCGTTCCAAGGGGGGCAGTCCCGCGGGTAAGGTGGCCTGCACTGCCAACTTTCACAGCTGCCGCACCTCGGGCACTTTGAGCGGCAGTTGACCGTTACCCATGTCGTTGTTCTATTGGAACCTCAAGACCGTCACCCTTGACGCAGATGCGCGGGGGTCGCAGGAGGCACCGTGCTCACCGCGTTCGCCCGGGCGTTCAAGACGCCCGACCTGCGCAAGAAGCTGCTCTTCACGCTCGGCATCATCGTGGTGTACCGGATCGGCACGCACATCCCGATTCCGGGCGTCGACTACCAGAACGTCCAGACCTGTATCGACGTAGCCAAGGGCAACCAGGGTCTGTTCGGTCTGGTCAACATGTTCAGCGGCGGGGCCCTGCTCCAGATCACGATCTTCGCGCTCGGCATCATGCCGTACATCACGGCGAGCATCATCCTGCAACTGCTGACGGTGGTGATCCCCCGCCTCGAAGCCCTCAAGAAGGAGGGTCAGGCCGGTACGGCGAAGATCACGCAGTACACCCGCTACCTGACCGTGGCGCTGGCCGTCCTGCAGGGCACCGGCCTCGTCGCCACCGCCCGCAGCGGCGCCCTCTTCTCCGGCTGCCCGGTGGCCAACCAGATCGTCCCCGACCAGTCGATCTTCGTCACCGTCACCATGGTCATCGTGATGACCGCCGGTACGGCCGTCGTGATGTGGCTCGGTGAGCTCATCACCGACCGCGGCATCGGCAACGGCATGTCGATCCTGATGTTCATCTCGATCGCCGCCACCTTCCCGGCCGCGCTGTGGGCCATCAAGCAGCAGGGCAGCCTGGCCGACGGCTGGATCGAGTTCGGCACGGTCATCCTCGTCGGCCTGTTCATGGTCGGCCTGGTGGTCTTCGTCGAGCAGGCGCAGCGCCGGATCCCCGTCCAGTACGCCAAGCGCATGATCGGCCGCCGGGCCTACGGCGGTACGTCCACGTACATCCCGCTCAAGGTGAACCAGGCGGGTGTGATTCCCGTCATCTTCGCCTCGTCGCTGCTCTACATCCCGGCGCTGATCGCGCAGTTCTCCAGCGGCACCTCGGGCTGGAAGACCTGGATCGAGGCTCACCTCGTCCAGGGCGATCACCCGATTTACATCAGTCTGTACTTCTTGCTCATTGTTTTCTTCGCGTTCTTCTACGTGGCGATCTCCTTCAACCCCGAGGAAGTCGCCGACAACATGAAGAAGTATGGTGGCTTCATCCCGGGCATCCGGGCTGGCCGACCGACCGCTGAGTATCTGAGCTACGTACTCAACCGGATCACCTGGCCGGGTTCGCTGTATCTGGGTCTGATCGCTCTCGTTCCGACAATGGCGTTGGTTGGTTTCGGGGCAAACCAGAACTTCCCGTTCGGCGGTACCAGCATCCTGATCATCGTGGGTGTCGGTCTCGAGACGGTGAAGCAGATTGAGAGCCAGCTCCAGCAGCGCAATTACGAAGGGTTCCTCCGCTGATGCGAATCGTCCTCGTCGGGCCGCCGGGTGCCGGTAAGGGTACGCAGGCCACGCGCCTTGCCGAGAAGCTGTCGATCCCGCACATCTCCACGGGCGACCTGTTCCGCGCCAACATCAGTCGGCAGACGGAGCTCGGCAAGCTGGCGAAGTCGTATATGGACGCCGGCAACCTGGTACCGGACGAGGTCACCATCGCCATGGCGAAGGACCGCATGGAGCAGCCGGACGCCGAGAACGGCTTCCTGCTGGACGGCTTCCCGCGCAATGTCTCGCAGGCCGAGGCGCTGGACGAGCTGCTCCAGTCCGAGGGCATCAAGCTGGACGCGGTGCTGGACCTGGAGGCCCCCGAGGACGAGGTCGTCAAGCGGATCGCCGGGCGGCGGATCTGCCGCAAGGACTCCGCGCACGTGTTCCACGTGACGTACAGCGCGCCGAAGAAGGAGGGCGTCTGCGACGTCTGCGGCGGTGAGCTGTACCAGCGGGACGACGACTCCGAGGAGACCGTGCGCAAGCGGCTGGAGGTCTATCACACGCAGACCGAGCCGATCATCGACTACTACAAGGCGCAGGGGCTGGTCGTGACCATCTCGGCGACGGGTGCGGTCGAAGAGGTCACGGGGCGTGCGCTGGGGGCACTCAAGCGCGAGGACGACGCTCAGTAGTCGTGTCAGTACGTGGTGGCGGCCGCGGTCCCTTGTGAAGGGGCCGCGGCCGCTGCGTGGGGTGGGCCGGTGCGGCAGCCCCGTATCGTGGAAGCAGTCCGTCCCTCCCCGGTCCAAGAAAGGCCGTCGTCTTCATGGTGCAGATCAAGAGTCCCGAGCAGATCGCCAAGATGCGTGAGGCCGGGCTGGTCGTCGCCGCCATTCACGCGGCCACGCGTGCGGCCGCGGTGCCCGGGGCCAGCACGAAGGATCTGGACGAGGTCGCGCGCAAGGTGCTCGCGGAGCACGGAGCGAAGTCGAACTTCCTGGGGTACGGCGGCTTCCCCGCGACCATCTGCACCTCGGCGAACGAGGTCGTCGTCCATGGCATCCCGTCCGACGACGTCGTGCTCAAGGACGGGGACATCATCTCCATCGACGCCGGCGCGATCGTCGACGGGTGGCACGGTGACGCCGCCTACACGGCGTTCGTGGGGTCCGGTCACGCTCCGGAGCTGGTCGAGCTGTCTCGGGTGACCGAGGAGTCGATGTGGGCCGGTATCGCGGCCATGAAGCAGGGCAACCGGCTCGTCGACATCTCCCGGGCCATCGAGACGTACATCCGCCGCCAGCCGAAGCCCGGCGGCGGGCGGTACGGGATCATCGAGGACTACGGCGGTCATGGCATCGGCAGCGAGATGCACATGGACCCGCACCTGCTGAACTACGTCGACCGGCGCCGGGGCAAGGGCCCGAAGCTGGTCCCCGGCTTCTGCCTCGCCATCGAGCCGATGGTCTCCCTGGGCACCCCGAAGACGGAGGTCCTGGAGGACGACTGGACGGTCGTCACGACCGACGGCACCTGGTCCTCGCACTGGGAACACTCGGTCGCCCTGACCGAGCAGGGCCCGCTGGTCCTGACGGCCCCGGACGGGGGCAGGGCGAAGCTGGCGGAGTACGGGGTCACGGCGGCCCCCGATCCCCTCGCATGATGATCTTCTGTGAGGGGCAGACTGGCTCGATTCGTGTTTCCGGGTGCGCTGACGTAGACTGACTCGTCGGCTCTTGTGTACCCGCATGTCTGCATGCGCTCACAGTGAGTCGATCAAGGTAGTCGATTCCGAAGGGCAAAGCGTGGCCAAGAAGCAAGGTGCCATCGAGATCGAGGGCACTGTCGTCGAGTCTCTGCCGAACGCCATGTTCAAGGTCGAGCTCCAGAACGGCCACCAGGTCCTGGCACACATCAGCGGCAAGATGCGTATGCACTACATCCGCATCCTCCCTGACGACCGGGTCGTGGTGGAGCTGTCTCCGTACGACCTGACGCGTGGCCGGATCGTCTACCGCTACAAGTAGATCTTGCCCGCGCCCCGGGCTCCCCGAGGCGATGGCACTGACCCGGAGAACCTCACCCCATGAAGGTCAAGCCGAGCGTCAAGAAGATCTGCGACAAGTGCAGGGTGATCCGCCGTCACGGCCGGGTCATGGTCATCTGCGAGAACCCGCGCCACAAGCAGCGCCAGGGCTGACCGCACGACCTACCCCTCTGCACCGCTTTCGCAGAGATTCGCGCGACGCGAGCTGAATATGTTCATACGCAGGGCCCGAGCCGCGCGACGGCTTGATACCCCCGGTCGGAGGCCGGGGACCCAGTCCGTACCTGATACGGCGGCTGGGAACCGGTCCTGTGGAAGACCTCCGAAGATCACCAGGAGCCATTGAATGGCACGCGTTTCCGGTGTCGACATCCCGCGCGAAAAGCGCGTGGAGGTCGCCCTCACCTACGTGTTCGGCATCGGCCGGACCCTTTCGCAGCAGACGCTGGCCGCCACCGGCGTCGACCCGAACACCCGCGTCCGCGACCTCTCCGAGGAGCAGCTCGTCGCGATCCGCGAGTACGTCGACAACAACATCAAGACCGAGGGTGACCTCCGTCGCGAGATCCAGGCCGACATCCGCCGCAAGGTCGAGATCGGCTGCTACCAGGGTCTGCGGCACCGCCGTGGCCTGCCCGTCCGCGGTCAGCGCACCAGCACCAACGCCCGCACCCGCAAGGGCCCGCGTCGCGCCATCGCCGGCAAGAAGAAGCCGGGCAAGAAGTAGTCCGCAGCGGACCACCGTCCACGGTCTTCGCTGTAGGACCGACCACCTCCCGTAGGAGTTAAGAGATGCCCCCCAAGGGACGTCAGGGCGCTGCCAAGAAGGTGCGCCGCAAGGAAAAGAAGAACGTCGCTCACGGCCACGCGCACATCAAGAGCACGTTCAACAACACGATCGTTTCCATCACGGACCCGTCCGGCAACGTGATCTCCTGGGCCTCCGCCGGCCACGTCGGCTTCAAGGGCTCCCGGAAGTCCACGCCGTTCGCCGCGCAGATGGCCGCCGAGTCGGCTGCCCGCCGCGCTCAGGAGCACGGCATGCGCAAGGTCGACGTGTTCGTGAAGGGTCCGGGTTCGGGTCGTGAGACCGCGATCCGTTCGCTCCAGGCGACCGGTCTCGAGGTCGGCTCCATCCAGGACGTCACCCCGACCCCGCACAACGGCTGCCGTCCGCCGAAGCGCCGTCGCGTCTGACGTACGGGCGCTTCGTCCGGTCTGTGGTTTCGGGCGGTACGGCTCTTCGGGGCCGTATCGCCCGTACCCTTGCAGTACCCGTCCCTTTTGCCGGGGACGGTTCCGTCGGGCGTCAAATAGCGGGCGTCCACGACAGAAGGATCTGATCCACACATGCTGATCGCTCAGCGTCCCTCGTTGACCGAAGAGGTCGTCGACGAGTTCCGCTCCCGGTTCGTGATCGAGCCGCTGGAGCCGGGCTTCGGCTACACCCTCGGCAACTCCCTCCGCCGTACGCTCCTGTCGTCGATCCCCGGCGCTGCTGTCACCAGCATCCGCATCGACGGTGTCCTGCACGAGTTCACCACCGTGCCGGGCGTCAAGGAGGACGTCACCGACCTGATCCTCAACATCAAGCAGCTGGTCGTCTCCTCGGAGCACGACGAGCCGGTCGTGATGTACCTGCGCAAGCAGGGTCCGGGTCTGGTCACCGCCGCCGACATCGCGCCCCCGGCCGGTGTCGAGGTGCACAACCCCGACCTCGTCCTCGCCACGCTCAACGGCAAGGGCAAGCTGGAGATGGAGCTGACGGTCGAGCGTGGCCGCGGTTACGTCTCCGCCGTGCAGAACAAGCAGGTGGGCCAGGAGATCGGCCGTATCCCGGTCGACTCCATCTACTCGCCGGTGCTGAAGGTCACGTACAAGGTCGAGGCCACGCGTGTCGAGCAGCGCACCGACTTCGACAAGCTGATCGTCGACGTCGAGACCAAGCAGGCGATGCGTCCGCGTGACGCCATGGCCTCCGCCGGTAAGACGCTGGTCGAGCTGTTCGGTCTCGCCCGCGAGCTGAACATCGACGCCGAGGGCATCGACATGGGCCCGTCCCCCACGGACGCCGCTCTTGCCGCTGACCTGGCGCTGCCGATCGAGGAGCTGGAGCTCACCGTTCGGTCGTACAACTGCCTCAAGCGTGAGGGCATCCACTCCGTGGGTGAGCTGGTCGCGCGCAGCGAGGCCGACCTGCTCGACATTCGTAACTTCGGTGCGAAGTCGATCGACGAGGTCAAGGCGAAGCTGGCCGGCATGGGCCTGGCCCTGAAGGACAGCCCGCCCGGATTCGACCCGACCGCCGCCGCCGACGCCTTCGGTGCGGACGACGACGCGGACGCGGGTTTCGTGGAGACCGAGCAGTACTGATCAGTACTTGATCGGTCGTTGCCGGTGAGCATCCGCTCATCGGGTTCCTGACCCCGGTACCTGATACGGCCGGGGCAGACACACAGGAGAAGAACAATGCCGAAGCCCACCAAGGGTGCCCGTCTGGGCGGCAGTGCCGCGCACGAGAAGCTGATGCTCGCGAACCTCGCGAAGTCGCTGTTCGAGCACGGCCGTATCACCACCACCGAGGCGAAGGCCCGCCGCCTGCGCCCGTACGCCGAGCGTCTGATCACCAAGGCGAAGAAGGGTGACCTTCACAACCGCCGTCAGGTGCTCCAGGTCATCACGGACAAGGGCGTCGTCCACACGCTCTTCACCGAGATCGGCCCGCGCTACGAGAACCGTCCGGGTGGCTACACCCGTATCACCAAGATCGGTAACCGCCGTGGCGACAACGCGCCCATGGCCGTCATCGAGCTGGTCGAGGCGCTGACGGTTGCTCAGCAGGCCACGGGTGAGGCCGAGGCTGCGACGAAGCGTGCGGTCAAGGAGGCCGAGGCTGCGGAGGCTACTGAGGCTGCTGAGGACAAGGTCGATGTGACCAAGGCCGAGGATGCCGCCGAGGAGTCGAAGGACGCGTAAGCGTTCTGCCGGGGGCTGTTTCGATGGCGGGTGCGGCTTTCGTCGTGGCTTGTCGCGCAGTTCCCCGCGCCCCTTGAGGGCGTTGCGGGCCCGTTCCTTTCGAGGAGCGGGCCCGCTCTTGTGTTGCTGAGAGGATCTGTACGTGAGTGATGTAGCAGCGCCCGGTTTCGTTCGTGTCCGGCTCGACCTGTCCTATGACGGCAGCGCGTTCCATGGGTGGGCCAAGCAGGCCGGTGGGAAGCGGACCGTGCAGGGTGAGATCGAGGACGCCCTGGCGACCGTGACGCGGTCGCGGCACACGACGTACGAGCTGACCGTGGCCGGGCGGACGGACGCCGGCGTGCATGCGCGGGGCCAGGTGGCGCACGTCGATCTGCCCCGGGAGGTGTGGGCGGAGCAGAACGGGAAGCTGCTCAAGCGGCTCGCCGGGCGGCTGCCCAAGGATGTGCGGGTGTGGGCCCTGCGCGAGGCCCCGGCCGGTTTCAACGCCCGTTTCTCGGCGATCTGGCGCCGTTACGCCTACCGCGTCACCGACAACCCGGGCGGCGTGGACCCGCTGCTGCGGGGCCACGTTCTCTGGCACGACTGGCCGCTCGACGTCGACGCGATGAACGAGGCGGCTCAGAGGCTGCTGGGGGAGCACGACTTCGCCGCCTACTGCAAGAAGCGGGAGGGGGCCACGACCATCCGGACGTTGCAGGAGCTGAGCCTCGTGCGGGGCGAGGACGGGATCATCACCGCGACCGTGCGGGCCGACGCCTTCTGCCACAACATGGTGCGCTCGCTGATCGGCGCGCTGCTGTTCGTGGGCGACGGGCACCGCCCGCCGGACTGGCCGGGGAAGGTGCTCGCCGCCGGCGTACGGGATTCCGCGGTGCACGTCGTACGGCCGCACGGGCTGACGCTGGAGGAGGTCGGCTACCCGGCGGACGACCGGCTGGCCGCGCGCAACAAGGAGGCGCGCAACAAGCGGACGCTGCCGGGTACGGCGGGGTGCTGCTGACCGGCGTCCTACTCGTTCGCCGCCGCCGACGCCTGTGCCTCGCCGCGCCTGCGGATCTGGCGGAAGGTGAACTCGGCCAGGTCGTCGCCGGTGGAGAAGACCGCCGTGTCCTTGGGGGTCACGTCGTTGCCGTTGGTGAAGCCGGCGATGGTGAAGTAGGCGTAGCGGCCGTAGGAGTTGGTAGTGGAGCGGCAGACGGCGGCGTTGCAGAAGGCCTTGACGCCGCCGCCGGACAGGGACTCCACGATGCTCTTGCTGTCGGCCTGCTTCTTGGCCTTGGCGGCCTGCGCCTCGGTGTCGAAGACGGCCACGCCGACCGTCACCGCGATGCCGTCCTTGGTGTAGGTGACGCGCAGCATACGGGTGCAGTCGTTGGCGGTGAGGACCTTGGGGAGGGTGCCCGCGGCGGCCGTGGCGCAGCTCTTGGTGTCGGCCGTCGGGCCCTTCTTGTAGACCGTCTCGCCCATGGTCAGCTGGGTGCCGGGGAAGAGGCCGGTCACGCTGAGCGGGGCGGTGTCCTTGGTCTTGCTGGCGACGAAGTCCTTCGGGTCCAGCGGCGGCGGGGCGCTGGTCGGCGCGAAGGACGGGGCCGGGGCGCTGGACTCGCTGGGGATGTCGGCGGTCGCGGGCAGCTGGGAGGTCGGGTTGTTCGACGCCTGGCTGTTGCCGTCCGCGGAGACGACGGCCACCGCGACGGCGGTGCCGATCGCGACGGTCGCCAGCGCGCCGCCGCCGATGAACAGCAGCCGGCGCCGCTTGTTGCGCGCCTCGGAGGCCTCGGCGAGCGCGGCCCAGTCCGGCGTCTGGTCGCTGCTGCCGCTGTTCCACGGCTGCTGCGAATGTGGTTTCCAGGGATCCCACTGGGACTGGGGTCCCCCCTGCCCATAGCTCATGGGGCGCAGTTTAGACGGGCCGAGGGGTGTGCTGGTCCGTCTCAACGAGCCCTGGAACCCCTAGCGTTCGCTCCATGAGCACGGGCAAATACGGCATCTGTGGGTGGTTGGTACGAAGGGTCGCGGGCGGCCTGTGGGGGGTGCTCGTCGAGATCGCGGTGGGCGTGGTGCTCTCGGGGACCCGGATGGCGGGTCCGTCGTACGACCTTCTGCTGCTGGTCGTGCCGCGTTGCTGCTCGGCGCGGGCGCGCCACAGGGCGCGGCGGGCCCTCACGTTCTGTGTGGCGGCCGTGACCGTGCGGGGCGAGCGTGCGGGGCTTTGAGTGTGGCCGCGAACACGCTCGGAAAGTGGGCCGTAAAATGGGGCGCGGAGCGGGCTCCCCGGCCGTCGTCCACCCGTTTTGACCGTGTGGACACGCCCCGGGTATCCTGCTTCTTCGTTGTGTATTGGCTTGCTCATTCTCACGGGACGGGCCCTTACACCGGTCCACCGGGCCGATGACCAGCGACCAGCACGCGGTTTGCGTCACCGCTGTGCGGTCAGGGCTGTCGTGATCGTTTCGGTGACCTTGTCTAGGACCATTCACTCGAAGCGAAGGCTACGAACCGTGCGTACGTACAGCCCCAAGCCCGGCGATGTGACGCGCCAGTGGCACGTCATTGACGCTCAGGACGTCGTCCTGGGCCGACTCGCCACCACTGCCGCCACCCTCCTCCGGGGCAAGCACAAGCCGATCTACGCGCCGCACGTCGACGCTGGTGACTTCGTCATCATCATCAACGCCGACAAGGTGCACCTCTCCGGCAACAAGCGGACCCAGAAGATGGCGTACCGCCACTCCGGCTACCCGGGTGGTCTGCGCTCCGTCCGCTACGACGAGCTGCTGGACAAGAACCCCGAGAAGGCCATCGAGAAGGCCGTCAAGGGCATGCTCCCCAAGAACTCCCTGGGCCGTCAGATGCTCTCCAAGCTGAAGGTCTACCGCGGCGAGAACCACCCCCACGCTGCCCAGCAGCCGGTTCCGTTCGAGATCACCCAGGTCGCGCAGTAAGTCCGGCCACCCCCTAAGACTGAAGAGAATCTGAGGAGAATCGTGGCCGAGACCACTGCCGAGCAGCCGCTCGAAGAGCTTGACATCGACAGCTACACCACCGAGTCCGAGGTCCCCGTCGAGGGCGAGTACACCTCGGAGTCCATGGCCTCCCGCTTCGGCGAGCCCCAGCCGGCCGCCGGCCTGGGCCGCCGCAAGAACGCCATCGCCCGCGTCCGGATCGTCCCGGGCTCCGGCAAGTGGAAGATCAACGGTCGCACCCTTGAGGACTACTTCCCGAACAAGGTGCACCAGCAGGAGGTCAACGAGCCCTTCAAGGTGCTCGAGCTGGAAGGCCGTTACGACGTCATCGCCCGCATCGCCGGTGGCGGTGTCTCCGGTCAGGCCGGTGCGCTCCGTCTCGGTGTCGCCCGTGCGCTGAACGAGGCCGACGTCGACAACAACCGCGGTCCGCTGAAGAAGGCGGGCTTCCTGCGCCGCGACGACCGTGCGGTCGAGCGCAAGAAGGCCGGTCTGAAGAAGGCCCGCAAGGCTCCGCAGTACAGCAAGCGCTAAGCGCGGGCCGTACTCCGAACGCCCCGACGGCACGCCATGGTGCCGCCGGGGCGTTCGTTTATCACAGACACAGGCGTATAACGGCACAAGACGCTCAAAGTTTTGTGTGATCGGATGGTCAGGCATCGTATGCCTGGGACCCGGGAGCCGCATGCGTGGGCCGCACCCGCAGGGCTACCCGAACTGACGTTTCCTCAGGAGGACAAGTGGGACGACTCTTCGGCACGGACGGCGTGCGCGGTGTCGCCAACGCGGATCTGACGGCCGAGATGGCGCTCGGTCTGTCCGTCGCGGCGGCCCACGTGCTGGCCGAGGCGGGCACCTTCGCGGGCCACCGGCCGACGGCGGTGGTCGGGCGGGACCCGCGCGCGTCCGGGGAGTTCCTGGAGGCCGCGGTGGTCGCCGGCCTCGCCAGCGCGGGCGTGGACGTCCTGCGGGTCGGTGTGCTGCCGACGCCGGCGGTGGCGTATCTGACCGGCGCGCTGGGGGCCGACCTCGGCGTCATGCTCTCCGCCAGCCACAACGCCATGCCGGACAACGGCATCAAGTTCTTCGCGCGCGGCGGGCACAAGCTGCCGGACGAGATCGAGAACCGGATCGAGTCCGTCTACGAGGAGCACCGGCGCGGTGAGCCCTGGGAGCGGCCGACCGGGGCCGGCGTCGGGCGGGTGCGGGACTACGAGGAGGGCTTCGACCAGTACGTCGCGCATCTGCTGGGCGTTCTGCCGAACCGGCTCGACGGGCTGAAGATCGTCCTCGACGAGGCGCACGGGGCCGCGTCGCGGGTGTCGCCGGAGGCGTTCGCGCGGGCCGGGGCCGAGGTCGTCACGATCGGGGCCGAGCCGGACGGGCTGAACATCAACGACGGGTGCGGGTCGACGCACCTGCAGCAGCTGAAGGCCGCGGTGGTCGAGCACGGGGCCGACTTCGGTATCGCGCACGACGGTGACGCGGACCGGTGCCTCGCCGTGGACCACACCGGTGAGGAGGTCGACGGCGACCAGATTCTGGCCGTGCTCGCGCTGGCGATGCGGGAGCGTTCCGTACTGCGCTCCGGCACCGTTGTCGCGACCGTGATGTCGAATCTGGGCTTCAAGCTGGCCATGGAGCGCGAAGGGATCCAGCTGGTCCAGACGGCGGTCGGGGACCGGTACGTGCTGGAGGAGATGAAGGAGCACGGCTACGCGCTCGGCGGCGAGCAGTCCGGGCACGTGATCGTCCTCGACCACGCGACGACCGGGGACGGCACGCTCACGGGGCTGATGCTGGCGGCGCGGGTCGCGGAGAGCGGGCGGTCGCTGCGGGAGCTGGCCGGTGTGATGGAGCGGCTGCCGCAGGTGCTGATCAATGTGCCGGACGTGGACAAGTCCCGGGTCGGGAGCTCGGCCGAGCTTGCCGTTGCCGTCGCTGAGGCGGAACAGGAACTGGGGGCTACGGGGCGGGTGCTGCTGCGGCCTTCGGGGACCGAGCCGTTGGTGCGGGTGATGGTTGAGGCTGCGGATATCGATCAGGCTCGGTCCGTGGCGGGGCGGTTGGCTGATGCGGTGAAGTCGGCGCTTGGGTAGTGCTTCGTTCCCGGTGGGGGCGGGGGTTTCTGTTCGCCGCGGACCGACCGTTGTGTGTGGTTGCTCGCGCAGTTCCCCGCGCCCCTTCGACCGGCGTTGCTTCGGCGGCGTCGTCGGGTGGACCAGAGCCACTTCTGGGTCAGGAGGGTGAGGGTGCCGGCCAGGAGGATGCCGAGCAGGTTGAGCAGAAGTTGCTCGATGAAGCCCACCGTTTGACCAGGGACCCGGTCTGTGGCCGGGCGCCCTCCAACTGGTCCTCGGTGAACAGGCCGACATGCACCGCCCTCGTGCAACGCCACCGCCATCGCGCCCACGATCAGGATCGCGTTGTCGAGGACGACACCGCAGGCCGCGATCATCGTGGCCGGCGTGATGAACGCGAGGTACGTGATCGACAGGGTCGACTCCTCGTGCGTCGCGTCGGTCAGGTGTTCCCACAGCACCGCGTCCGCGGCTTCGCCCGGAGCCTCCTTCTCGGCTCGCGGCTTCGCCGGGAGCCTCCTTCTCGGCTTTCTCGGCGCGCTTGGACAGCGACAGGTCGAGCTTCTCGACGGCGATCGAGCCGCAGTCCTCGATGCCCAGTTCCTGGAGTCCGCTGAGCAGTTCGTCGCCCGCCTCGCGGGCCACGTCACAGGTCACCACGTCCCCGGCCGGGTTGCGGGCGGCGCCCCGCCCCGCGTCACAGCTTGCGCAGGCGGAGGCGCTGGACCTTGTGGTCGGGCCCCTTGCGGACAACCAGGGTGGCGCGGCTCCGGGTGGGGGCGATGTTCTCGACGAGGTTGGGTTTGTTGATGGTGCGCCAGAGAGTCCGGGCGTAGTCGAGGGCTTCTCCCTCGGAGACCTGGGTGTACTTGCGGAAGTAGGAGTCCGGCTTCTGGAAGGCCGTCTGGCGGAGCTTCTTGAAGCGGCTGAGGTACCAGCTCTCGATGTCCTCGGCGCTCGCGTCGACGTACACGCTGAAGTCGAAGTAGTCGGCGAGGCCGACCCGGGTGCGGCCGTCCTTGCCGGGGAGGGCGGGCTGGAGGACGTTCAGGCCCTCGACGATCAGGATGTCGGGGCGGCGTACGACGAGCCGCTCGCCGGGGACGATGTCGTAGATGAGGTGGGAGTAGACGGGGGCGGTGACCTCGTCCTTGCCCGCCTTGATGTCGGCGACGAAACGGGTGAGGGCGCGGCGGTCGTAGGACTCGGGGAAACCTTTCCGCGACATCAGGCCGCGGGCTTCCAGTTCCTTGGTGGGCAGCAGGAAGCCGTCGGTGGTGACCAGCTCGACGCGCGGGTGCTCGGGCCAGCGGGAGAGCAGGGCCTGCAGGAGGCGGGCCACGGTGGACTTGCCGACCGCGACCGAGCCGGCGACGCCTATGACGAAGGGGGTGCCGGACTGGGAGCCCTGTTCGCCGAGGAACGTGTTGAGCGCGCCTCTGAGGCCGTCGGTGGCGGCGACGTAGAGATTGAGCAGCCGGGAGAGCGGGAGGTAGATGTCCCGCACCTCGTCGAGGTCGATGACATCGCCGAGGCCGCGCAGCTTCTCGACTTCCTCCGCCGTCAGCGGCAACGGGGTCTTGTCGCGCAGCGCGCTCCACTCGGCGCGGGTGAGGTCGACGTAGGGAGTCGCCTCCGGCCGGGGCCGGTGGGCGCTCCGCGTCGGGGAGACCGGAGAGATCACAGTCCATTGTTACGGGAGTCTGAACGGGCGGTGGGGTGGGATGCGTCACGCGGGTGTGCCGGTCAGCGGCAGTGGAAGTCCCCGCCGATACGTTCGTACCCTCGTGGGAATTTCCGATTTCGGGCACGCGGAAGCCATTTCGGGTGGCTGTCGGACCGTAGGCTGCCGCTCATGTGCGGAATCGTGGGATACGTGGGGTCGCAGTCGGCGCTCGAGGTCGTGACGGCCGGGCTGAAGCGGCTGGAGTACCGGGGGTACGACTCGGCCGGCGTCGCCGTGCTCGCGGACGGTGGGCTGGCGGCGGCGAAGCGGGCCGGGAAGCTGGTCAACCTGGAGAAGGAGCTGGGGGAGCGGCCGCTGCCGACCGGTTCGACGGGGATCGGGCACACGCGGTGGGCCACGCACGGCGGTCCCACGGATGCGAACGCCCATCCGCATCTGGACAACGCCGGGCGAGTCGCCGTCGTCCACAACGGGATCATCGAGAACTTCGCGTGCCTGCGCGCCGAGCTGGCGGAGCGGGGCCACGACCTGGCGTCCGAGACCGACACCGAGGTCGTCGCTCATCTGCTGGCCGAGGAGTTCTCGTCGTGCGCGGATCTCGCGGAGGCGATGCGGCTGGTGTGCCGGCGGCTGGAGGGCGCGTTCACGCTGGTCGCGGTGCATGCGGACGAGCCGGATGTGGTCGTGGGGGCGCGGCGGAACTCGCCGCTCGTGGTGGGCGTTGGAGAGGGCGAGGCCTTTCTCGCCTCGGACGTCGCCGCGTTCATCGCCCACACGCGGTCGGCGATCGAGCTGGGTCAGGACCAGGTGGTGGAGCTGCGCCGGGACGGCGTGACGGTGACCGGCTTCGACGGCCGTCCGGCCGAGGTGCGTTCGTACCACATCGACTGGGACGCGTCGGCCGCGGAAAAGGGGGGTTATGACTACTTCATGCTCAAGGAGATCGCCGAGCAGCCCAAGGCGGTCGCCGATACGTTGCTGGGGCGCATCGACGCGTCCGGCTCGCTGACGCTGGACGAGGTGCGGATCCCCGCGGGAGCGTTGCGGGAGGTCGACAAGGTCGTCATCGTCGCGTGCGGTACGGCCTTCCACGCGGGGCTGATCGCGAAGTACGCCATCGAGCACTGGACGCGTATCCCGTGCGAGGTGGAGCTGGCGAGCGAGTTCCGGTACCGGGACCCGATCCTGGACCCGCAGACGCTGGTCATCGCCATCTCCCAGTCCGGCGAGACCATGGACACCCTGATGGCGCTGCGGCACGCCCGCGAGCAGGGCTCCAGGGTGCTGGCGATCTGCAACACCAACGGCTCGACGATCCCGCGCGAGTCGGACGCGGTGCTGTACACGCACGCCGGGCCGGAGGTCGCGGTGGCGTCCACGAAGGCGTTCCTGACGCAACTGGTGGCGTGTTACTTGGTGGCGCTGTATCTGGGCCAGGTGCGGGGCACCAAGTGGGGGGACGAGATCCAGGACGTGATCCGGGATCTGTCGCACATCTCCGGTGCGGTGGAACGGGTCCTGGAGACGATGGAGCCGGTACGGGAGCTGGCGCGCACGCTCGCCGACAAGAGGACGGTGCTCTTCCTGGGGCGGCATGTGGGTTACCCGGTGGCTCTGGAGGGCGCGCTCAAGCTGAAGGAACTCGCCTACATGCACGCCGAGGGCTTCGCGGCGGGGGAGCTCAAGCACGGGCCGATCGCGCTGATCGAGGAGGATCTGCCGGTGGTGGTCGTCGTGCCCTCGCCGCGCGGGCGGTCCGTGATCCACGACAAGATCGTGTCCAACATCCAGGAGATCCGGGCCCGGGGCGCGCGGACGATCGTGATCGCGGAGGAGGGGGACGAGGCGGTGGTGCCGTACGCGGACCATCTCGTACGGATCCCGGCGACGCCGACGCTGTTGCAGCCGCTGGTGGCGACGGTGCCGTTGCAGGTGTTCGCGTGCGAGTTGGCTACGGCGCGGGGGAATGAGGTGGATCAGCCTCGGAATTTGGCGAAGTCGGTCACCGTGGAGTGAGAGGGCTGCGGCGTAGGGCGGTGGCAATGGCAGCGTTTTACTGGTAAATGAGCTGTGGTCATTATCACTTCACCACATGGACTCCTTGTGGACTCCATGTGAAGTTGCTTAGAACTGCCTCCACTCTTGGTTCATGCGGTGGGGGGTTCCGTGCGTCCGGCACGTTCATTTGTCGTTGCTGTCGCCTTCGTGCTGGCCGTGCTGACTGGTACCGAGCAGGCTGCCCTGCCGCTTGGCAGGCCGGCCACGGGCTCCACGGCGGACGCACCCGACCAGCGGTGGGGTTCCGCCGCCGGGCGTAGCAACAGCGCGTCCGGAGAGGTCACGGACGCGGCCGCGAAGGGCGGCAACACCGAACCGCTGCCCGGGCGGGGAGAGTTGCCCGCCGACCGGAAGCCCGGTGTCACCCGGTTGCCCAGCACCTCCCGGCTGCCCGAGCCCGGTCCGGTCCGTCGGACCGACGCGCCGGACACCTCCACGCCTCAGGGCTTCGACTCCAAGCGCAGCCAGGAGGTGAAGAGCGAGCGGAGCCAGCGGCAGCGGACGTACCGGAACCCGGACGGCACGTACACGACGCGGTTCTACACCGAGCCGGTCAACTTCCGCGCCGAAGACGGTGGCTGGCAGGCCATCGACAGCACGCTCGTGAAGTTTCCCCGTGATCTCGGACACGTGATCGTTACGCCGCAAGGGCGTGCTGGTGTCGTTGCCTGGTCTCGGCCGGGGTGAGGTAGCCGAAGATTTTGTGCTTGCGCAGACGGCGGCGGTTGTAGAAGGTCTCGATGAAGGTGAAGACCTCGGCGCGGGCGGTCGCCCGGTCGGGCCAGGTCCGGGTGCCGATCTCCTCCTTCAGGAGGGCCCAGAAGCTCTCCGCGGCGGCATTGTCGAAACATGACCCAGTCCGCCCGCAACTCTGCCGGAGTCCCAACTCCTCTATCCGGTAACGGAATTGGGACGAGGTATACTCGCTGCCGCGATCGCTGTGGATCACACATCCCGGCTCCAGGTTCCCCGGCCATGTGCCATGTCCAGGGCGTCGACGACGAGGTCGGCTCGGTGGTGATCGGCCATGGCATAGCCGACGACCTCGCGGGTGGCCAGGTCCAGCCAGCAGGCGAGTTAGAGCCAGCCCTCGGCGGTGGGCAGGTAGGTGATGTCGCCGACCAGCTTGATCCCGGGACGCTCGGCGTGGAAGTCACGGCCGATCAGGTCCGGGGCCGGCTTCGCCTTCGCATCCGGCCGGGTCAGCGAGCGGCGCTTGCGCCGTGTGACGCCGCGTATGTCGCGCTCGCGCATCACGCGGGCGACACGCTTGCGGTTCACCCGCTGCCCCAGGCGTCGCAGTTCAGCGTGAATGCGCGGGACACCGTAGGTATGGCGGGAGGCGATGTGCAGCACCGTGATCTCATGCCCGAGCGCGTCGTTCGCGGCCTCCCGGGCGCGGCGGGCCGCCTCGCCATCACACCACGCGTAGTACGACGAGCGGGCGACCTTCAGCACCCGGCACAGCAGAACGACCGGGTAGTTCGCCTTCTCCGTGTGGATGAACCGGTACAGCTCGCTCACCGGTCGTTCTCCTTCACGAAGAAGGCGGTCGCTTTTTCAGGATCTCGATCGTCTGCTGTTGTTCGCGGACCTCCTTGCGCAGCCGCTTGAGTTCCTCGCGCTCGGCGCTGGTCAGCTCACCGGGCTCGCCCTCGCCCCGGTCCGCCTTGGCCCGGCGGTACCAGCCACGCAGGGACTCCGAGCTGATGCCGAGTTCCCGGGCCACCGCAGTGACCGTCTTGCCCGAGGAGTCGACGAGCGCGATCGCGTCCCGCTTGAACTCCTCGGTGTACCGCTTCGTGTACTTGCTTCCCACCTGGTGCTACTTCCTCTGGAACCTCAGGTCCCAGTCTCCAGGTGTCCACGATCAAGGGGAAGCTTCACTCGTGCCTCGGGAGAACTCGGGTCCCAGCACCATGAGCGCGGAGGGAGAGGGCTGGGAGACCAGCTCCACCGAAGCTCCGATCGAGTTCGCCGGGGCCGCCGACGCCGACCCGGTGGTGCGGATGGAGGTCGGGGAGGGACTCGCGGTCGCGTACGGCGTCGACGGCGCCAGCTCCGCCGCCGGGCGGGCCGACGGCAGCACGGTGACGTACGAGGATGTGCGGACCGACTCCGACGTGGAGTTCATCGCGGGCAGCGAGTCGGTCAAGGAGACCTTGGTCCTCAAGGGCGCGGACGCCCCCACCGAGTGGCGCTTCCCGCTGCTGCTGGAGGGACTCACGGCACGCATCGACGAGCACGGCGGCGTGGTGTTCAGCGACGCCGAGGGAGTGGTCCGTGCGTGGACACCCGCCGGGTGGATGCAGGACTCGAACTTCGCCCCGGACTCCAACGAGGGGGCGATCTCTTCCGGAGTCACCTACAGCCTGGTGGAGGAAGAAGGCCGTCAGGTCCTGGTCGTGACGCTCGACAAGGCCTGGATCACCGCGCCTGAGCGCGTCTTCCCGGTCCGTGTCGACCCGTCCGTGAAGTCGGTCGACGCCACGTCGGGCACGTACGTCGAATACCCGTACAACACGAACTTCGCTTCCGACACGGTGCTCAAGGTCGGCACGTACGACGGTGGCAGCCACAAGGCGTCGGCGTTCCTGCGCTTCGCCGGCCTGGAGACCACGCTGAAGAACGCATGGGTGATCGGCGCCAACCTCTCCCTGTACAACTCCTGGTCGTACTCATGCACCGCCCGGCCGGTGACGGTGCACGCCATCACGTCGAACTGGTCGGAGACCACCACGTCGAAGTGGCCGGGACCGTCGACCGGTGCGTCGCTGGCATCGAAGCCCTTCGCGCACGGCTGGCGGCCATCGGGCGCCAGCAGTTGGTCGTGCGGCCCGGCCTGGGAGACCATCAAGCTCGGCTCGGCGGGCCGGGATTTGGTCGACGACTGGACGCATGGCCGGAAGAAAAACTACGGACTGGCAGTCAAGGCCTCGACCAGTGACTCCAAGGGCTGGAAGCAATTTGGTTCGGACGACTACCCGAACGGCAAGCCCAGCCTGGACGTCACCTGGACCAAGTACGGAGCCACCTACAAGCTCGGTGACTTCACCGCCCCGGTGACGGCCACAAGTGAAGGCGTGCAGAAGGTCACCGTGACCAACCAGGGGCAAGAGACCTGGCCTGCGGGCGGTAACTACAACCTGCGCTACAACCTGTTCGACTCCTCCGGTAAGGAGATCACCGAAAGCGCGAAGATCCGCTGGACGGAGATGCCGGAGGCGGTCTCGCCGGGCGAGAGTGTGACGCTGAACGCGCGGATCGCGCCACTCCCGCCCGCCACGTACACGGTGCAGTGGACCATGAACGACCTCGGTGTCAGCCGCTTCACGGCCGCAGGTGTACCGGGCCCGGCCGTGAAGATCGCCTCGGTGAACATACCGCCCCAGTTGACGGCGGAGTCGCCGGCCAGTGGCGTCACCGTCGACACGCTCACGCCGACGCTGTGGGCCAAGGGCATGGACGCGGATCGCTACCCGAAGTCGGCGCTGCAGTACACCTTTGAGATCTGCGAGGTCGAGGGCAACAACCTGCGCAAGAACTGCAAGTCGAGCACACGCGGCAGCGCGCAGCAGTGGGCGGTGCCGTCCGGCTGGCTTTCCTGGGGCAAGTCGTACACCTGGTACGCGTACGTCTATGACGGCTCCGCCACCTCAACCCGCCCGGGGCCCGCACTGCTGACCACGCAGGTGCCCCAGCCGACGGTCACCAGCCACCTGGGCGGTGCAGACGGCGGCAAGGAGATCGGCACCCGGGCGGGCAACTGTGTCACTGCCGCGACGGACGCGGCGATCGCCACGGTCGGCCCCGAGTTGTCGGTCACTCGTACCTACAACTCCCTCGACCCGCGGCGCGGCGGCGTATTCGGTGGTGGCTGGTCGACGCGCTGGGACATGCAGGTGCGTGAGGAGCCGGACACATCGACGGTCTTGGTGACGCTCGCGGATGGATCACAGGTGCGGTTCGGGCGTAACACCGACGGGACGTACACGGGGCCGACGGGTGGTTCTCTCACGCTCATCAAAGAGGCGGGGGAGGGCTGGACTCTCCGGGAGCGCTCCGGCACGACGTACCAGTTCATGCCCAGCGGTGTTCTCGCCCGGATCAGGGACGTGGCCGGTCGGACCCAGTCCGTCACACACGAGTCAGAAGACGGCGGTCCGGTGAAGAAGGTCACCGACGACCTGTCGGGCCGCTCACTGACCTTCGGCTGGGCCAACGGGCGCGTCGAGACGGTGACCACGAGCGCAGTCGACGCGTCCGCGCCCGGGCTGACCTGGTCGTACTTCTACACCGGGGGACGACTGACCAAGGTGTGCCCGCCGTCGTCGACGACCAAGTGCACGGTCTACGAGTACGGAGGCGGCTCGGTCTACCGCAGCGGCGTCCTGGATGCGGCGCCCACTTCGTACTGGCGCCTTGGTGAGCGAGAGGGCTCCGCGGCGGCCAGCGAGTCCGTCTCGAACACCGGCCTGAATGAGGCCGTCTACCGGGACGTGCAGCTTGGCACGGACTCCGCCGTCGCGGGGACCACGGACACATCGGTCAGCTTCGACGGCACGGACTCTGTGATCGAACTGCCCACGGACACGCTGAAAGGTGCTGCCTTCCCGGCCGTCGAGTTGTGGTTCAAGACGAGTACGCCGTCCGGTGTCCTCGTAGCCTTCCAGGACGCCGAGTTGGGTGATAAGCCGACTTCATGGCGGACCACGCTGAACATTGATGGCGACGGCAGGTTGCGCGGCCAGTTCTATCTGGCCGGTGTTTCCGGGGCGACGCCGATCGTGTCGCCGCAGGCCGTGACGGACGGCAAATGGCACCACGCGGTCCTGTCGGCGGGTGCCACCACCCAAACTCTTTATCTCGACGGCGCGAAGGTCGGTTCGCTGAGCGGTGCCCTCGCCGAGCAGGCCCGCGAATACGCCTACCTCGGCGCGGGCTACAGCAGCCCCGGTTGGATAGGCCTGCCTGCGGACGTGTACCGCTTCAAGGGTCAGATGGATGAAGTGGCCGTCTACAACCACCCGCTGGACGCCGCAACTGTCGCCGAGCACTACGCTGCGCGCACGGCGATCGGTCAGATGACGAAGGTGAGCCTGCCCTCCGGCCGGGTGCATGCCACGGCCTCCTACGACCCGGTCAGCGGTCGCCTCACCGAGCACAACGACAACAACGGCGGCACCTGGAAGGTGTCGGCACCCTCCTACTCGACCGCGTCCTCGTCCTATGCGGAAACGATCCAGCGCAGCGGCCCGACCGGCTACTGGCGCCTGGGTGAGCGTGGCGGCGCCCAGGCCGTGAGCCCGCTCGGCGAAGCGCTGACCGGCAGCTACCTGGACACCGTACGGCTGGGCAGCGCGGGCATCTTCGCCGACGGCGACGACACGGCGGCGAGCTTCACAGGCGAAGGCGCGGTGGAAGTGCCCGTCGAGTCACTCGGCACCGGCACGTCCATGTCGGTGGAACTGTGGTTCAAGACGTCCGGGTCCGGCGTGCTGGTCACCAACCACGATGCCGAGTTCGGTGAGGTTGCGCACGGACGTCCCATGCTGCTGATCGACTCGGACGGCAAACTACGGGGCAGATTCTCGAACGCGGCGGCGAGCATCTTTTCCATTGAGACCGTCACGGACAACAAGTGGCACCACGTGCTCCTCACCGGCAATGAGGGCATCCAGGCGCTCTTCATCGACGGCCAGTACCAGGGCAGCACGAACACCGGCGTCGAAGCGAACCGCCACTCGCACGTATTCGTCGGCGGAGGTTTTTCCTCACCCGGCTGGGACGGAGAGGCCGACGGCTATCGCAACTTCACCGGACAGATCGACGAGGTGGCGTTCTACGACAAGCCGTTGGCGACCTTCTGGAAGGTCACGAACGCCACCGGTGAAGAGAGGTGGGTGTACCTGCGCTTCCCGGTCGATGTGGCGGACCGTCACGTCCAGGCCCGTACCGCCTTGGTCCGGGGCACGGGTGACCAGTACCAGGGCGTGGCCGTCGCGGACGCACCCGCCGCGTACTGGCGGCTCGGCGAGGGGGCCGGCACGGTCCTGCGCAGTGAGGTCGGCGGTACCGGCATGAACGCGACCTTCCACCCGGACAACACGGTCGTGACCAATTCCGCGCTGTACAAGCCCGGCGTGTTCGGGCTCGGTGACGACCGGGCCCTAGGGGTCGCCTACGGCGGTCACGTCCAGGTGCCCGGCTCGATCCTCGCCGGTGCCACCGATCTGTCCGCCGAGATGTGGTTCCGTACCACCTCACCGTCCGCCGTACTCCTGGGCTTCCAGGACAAACCCATCGGACAGACCCCGACCTCGTGGCGGCCGGTACTGAACATCGACGGTTCCGGCAAACTGCGCGGTGAGTTCTTCCGCTCCGGCTCCACTGCGACCCCCATCGTCTCCGCCCAGACGGTCACCGACGGTGCCTGGCACCACGTCGTGCTCTCCGGCTCCGGCACCACTCAGACCCTCTACCTGGACGGCGTCAAGGTCGGCTCCCTCGTCGGTGCCATCGTCGACCAGGCCCGCCCGTACGCCTACATCGGCGGCGGCTACACCAGTGCCGGCTGGAACGGCCTGTCCTCCGGCACCTACTACCTCAACGGTCAGGTCGACGAGGTCGCCCTGTACCGCGGGGCGCTGACCGCCGACCAGGTCTCCGCCCACTACCGGGCGCAGGCCGAGGCGGCAGGCTCGGGCCTGACCGCCACCGTGACGGTCACGGACCCCGCCGGGCGCAACAGCACCGCCGGCTACGACGCGCTGCGCGGCCAACGGGTGGTGTCGAGGAAGGACGCGACCGGCGCGGTCACCTCGTACGCCTACGACACCGACGGCAACCTGCACACGGTCACTGACCCGAATGGGCATGCCACGGTCACCGGTCATGACGCGCGCGGGAACGTGGTGTCGACCACGGCCTGCCGGGATGCCGACTCGTGCTGGACGAGCTTCTCCTCGTACTACGTCAACGCGACCGATCCGCTGGACCCGCGCAACGACAAGCCGCTGACCTATCGCGACCAGCGGTCGAGGGACCACAAGGACGACCGCTACCGCACCGAGTACACGTACAACTCCCTGGGCCTGCCCACGAGTACGGTCCGCGCGGACGGCAGCACCGCCTCGACCACGTACACGGCAGGCACCGAGGCCGCGGTGGGCGGCGGCACGGTTCCGGCGGGGCTCGTGCTGACCCAGACCACGCCGGGCGGCTCGAAGACGTCGTATCGCTACTTCGCGAACGGTGACCTGGCCGAGATCACCTCGCCTTCCGGACTCGTCACCGCGTACACGTACGACGGACTGGGCCGCAAGACCTCCGAGAAACAGGTCTCCGATACGTTCCCCAACGGCGTGACCACCACGTACGGCTACGACAAGGCCTCGCACGTGGTGACCGAGACCGGTGCGGGCGTGAAGAACGAGATCACCGGCACCAGAAGATCACCCGCGGCTACGACGAGGACGGCAACCTGCTGTCCGAGACGACCGAGGACACCACCGGCGGCGACGCGGCCCGCAGCACCACGTTCCACTACAACGCGTACGGCCTGAAGGACAGCGTCACCGACGCCGAGCAGAGCACCACCAGGTTCGAGTACGACGCCTTCGGCCGGGTCAGTGGCATGACCGACCCGGCAGGTACGCACCTCACCTACACGTACACCCCGCGTGGCCAGCACGCCGAGACGATTCTGAACGACTGGACCGGCGATCCTTCGGGCACCGTGCGGGACCTGACGGTGGTGTCCAACGCGTACGACCCGGCCGGACGCCTGGCCTCCAGCACGGACGCGATGGGCGCGACGACGGCGTACACGTACTTCGACGACGGGCTGCCCGCCACCACCACGGCCAAGCAGGTCACCCAGTCCGACGGCAGCCGGCGCGACATCGTGCTGGAGGCCAACACCTACGACCCGGCCGGCAACCTGACCAAGCAGGTCACCGGCGGCGGCAAGACCACCGAGACGTTCACGGTGGACGCCCTCGGGCGCACCGAGACCAGCGTCCTCGACCCTGGTGGCCTGAACCGCACCAGCACCTACGCCTACGACGGCGACGACCGGGTGAAGGAGCAGACCCAGTCGATCACCGCGGACAGAAAGCTGACCACGACGTTCTACTACGACGCGGCGGGCAACGTCACGAAGGAGACGGTCACCGACGGCACCAGCACGCACACGACCACGCACACCTACGACGACCGCGGCCTGCCCCTGACGACTGTCAGCCCGCGCGGCAACGTCACCGGTGCCGACGCGTCCGCGTACACCACCACCTACCGGTACGACGCCCTGGGCCGCCTGGTGCAGGGCACCGCCCCCGCCGTGCAGGCCGAGGAGAACGGCGGTGCGGCGACGACGGTGCGGCCCACCACGCTGACCGGCTACAACACCTTCAGCGAGGCGACCGAGAGCAAGGACGAGCGCGGCAAGGTGACGCGTACCGAGGTCGACCGCCTCGGGCGTACGACCGCGGTGACCCTGCCGGACTACAGCCCGCCGGGCGTCGCGGCCGCTCTCACGGCAACGACCCGCGCCACCTACAACGCGCTCGGCCTGCCGCAGACGGTCACCGACCCGCTGGGCCGTATCACCCGCTACGGCTACGACCAGTTCGGCCAACTGACCAGCAGGACCGACCCGGTGGCCGACGCCGCCGCGGCCCTGGCGGCGACCGAGAGCAGTGACCCGGCTCTGCTCGCGTCCACGAGCGCGGACGGCGGCGGAGTCACCCGCTACACCTGGACCCCGACCGGCCTGCAACTGTCGGTGACCGATCCGACGGGCGCGCGCAGCGAGGCCACATACGACGAACTCGGCCGGCAGCTCACCGCGACCACGGTCGAGCGGTACCCGAGCCTTCTGAACCTGACTAGCCGCTACGCCTGGGACGACGCAGGCAACCAGACCGTATCCGTCAGCCCCTCGGGCCGCACCACCTCCGCCACCCACACCCCGGCGGGCGAGGTCCTGTCGGTGACCGACGCGGCCGGCACCACCCGGTTCGCCTACGACGGCCTCGGCCGTCAAACGGAGACCACCGACGCGACGAACCGCCGGACCACGACGACGTACGACGCCCTCGACAACGTCACCGCGATCACCGGCTACGGTACCGGTACCACTGCACTGCGCACGTCCGAAGCCGAGTTCGACGCCGAGGGCAACCGCACCGCCGTGATCTCCCCGCAGACCAAGGCGCGCACGACATACGCGTACGACGCGCTCGGCCGGATGACCCAGCAGGTCGAGCCGGTCACCGGCAGTCAGTCGATCACGACGACGTTCGGCTACGACGCTGCCGGCAACCGCACCCGGCTGACGGACGGGCGCGGCAACACCACCGTCCACACCTTCAACGCCTGGGGCCTGCCCGAGTCCACGATCGAACCGTCCACGAGCGCCCACCCGGCCGCCGCCGACCGCACCTGGACCACCGTCTACGACCAGGCCGGACAGCCCGTCACCGAGCTGTTCCCCGGCGGGGTCAAGCGCGGGCGCACCTACGACGGCCTGGGCCGCCTCGTCCACGAGACCGGCACCGGCGCGGAGGCGGCCACCAGGGACCGCATCCTGGAGTACGACCTGACCGGCCGCCTCACCGCCGTCGCCACGGCGGACGGCCTCACTCGGAACACCTACACCTACAACGACCGCGGCCAGCTGCTGACCGCCCAGGGACCGGGCGGCACCTCCAGCTACACCTACGACGCCGACGGCAACGTCACGGAACGCAAAACCGGCCAAGTCTCGACGAGCTACGGCTACGACAGCGCCGGACGCATCGACTGGGCCTGGGACTCCATCACCGGAAAGGACATCTGGTACGACTTCGATGCCGCCGGCCGGCCGCGACTGGAGCAGTACGCCACGAAGGCCGCCGACGGCACGTCGTACACCGTCACCGCCAAGCGCACCTATACGTATGACGCGCTGGGCCGCCTCGACGGCGACACCGTCACCAGCCCCGACGGCACGACGACCGTCGCCTCCCTCACCTACGGCTACGACCTGGACGACAACCTGACGTCCAAGAAGACGACCGGCACGGCGGGGGCCGGGAACAACTCCTATGGCTACGACCACGCGGGCCGCCTGACCTCCTGGACGAAGGACGGCACGACCACGTCCTACGAGTGGGACGCGGCGGGCAACCGCACCAAGGCAGGGACGACGACGGCGACCTTCGACGCCCGCAACCGTCGACTCACCGACGGCGCGAAGCAGTTCACGTACTCCGCGCGCGGCACGCTGGCGTCGGTCACTGGGGGCAGCGGCAGCGCGCGAACGCTGACCTTCGACGCCTTCGAACGTAAGATCACCGACGGGGACACGGCGTACACGTACGACTCCCTGGACCGGGTCCAGACCCGTGGCTCGACGACCTTCACCTACGACGGCGGCTCCAACAACCTCGCGGGCGACGGCACCAGCACGTACAACCGCACGCCGGGGGGCACTCTGCTCGCTCTGTCCACGGGCACGACCAGGCAATTGGCCGTCACGGACCAGCACACCGACCTCGTCGCCGGCCTCAACGCCGACGCCACCCAGGTCACCGGCTCCACGGCCTACGACCCCTTCGGCACGGAAACCGCCACCAACGGCACCACCCCCGCCGTCGGCTACCAGTCCGGCTACACCGACCCCGCCACCGGCGACGTCAACATGGCGGCTCGCTGGTACCAGCCGGGCACGGGCTCCTTCGCCTCGCGGGACACCTGGCAGCTCGACCCGAGCCCGTCGGCCCAGGCCAACCGGTACGCCTACGCCAACGACGATCCGGTCAACGGGACGGATCCGACGGGACATGTCTGTGCGTGCGGAGGCGGGAGCATATACAGCTCACGGCTGGTGGGTTCCGGGGTGCGCGGGGTGGGGCGCAGGGCCCACGACATCGCTCCGAAGGGACACACCGGCCGCAGTCCGAGCAGCCGGACGCGCACCTCCACCAGCCGCGGCCGCTCCACCTCCATCAGCCGGGCACAGGCCCGCAGGAACCAGATGGAGCTGCAGCGCATCGAGACCACCCGCTCCTCGGTCCGACCGAGCACGAGGACCGGCGCGGGCCGAGGGGGTGGAGGTAACCGCGGCTGTACGTACGGATGCACCACGTACAGCCCGTACCGCGGCAGCGCAACCACCCGTGGCAATGGCGGAACCATGCGCACCGGCACCACCCGCCCGCCCAAGCCGCCGACCCCTCAGAACCCGAACCGCGGCAAGAACCCGACACCGGCGCCCACGAGACCTGCCCCGAAGCCGCGCGTCGACGTCGCGCGCATCCAGCAGCGGTCCCTCGAACGCGCTGTCGTCATCGACCAGCGCGCGATGCTCAATCAGACAGTTGGCCTGTACGACGCCTCGTACACGCCGGACCCGCAGGAGGCGTATGAGACCGCGCCCGGGCACGGCGGCGACTCGGCCACCCGGAACCGTGACGACCAGGACTGTCGCCGCAATGGCGAGGGCTGGGTGGAGTACGGCGACCTGGACAGCGCGCACGGCAGTCGTGCCACAGGTGTGGAAGCCTGCCTCGACAGCGCCTACCTCAAGACCCACCCGGGATCTGCTACCAATTGGAAGGAGGTGGCTCCCTCTGGATACGAGTGGGCTCGTGACTATGCTGGCTACCTGGGCAACCGGCCTCCGGGGGAATGGGTCAACGCCTGCCATCTCCTCGGTAAGAGCCTGAGCGGTGACGGCCTGAAGTCGGAGAACCTGTCCACGTGTGCGCGATCGGCCAACTCCTACCCCGTCGCAGCGACCGACCCGGGGGTCGTCGATCACATGGCCTTCTTCGAGAGCCGGGTGAAGGCCGCGATTGATCAGGGACAGGTTGTGCACTACAAGGTGACCCCGGCGTACGTGGGGCCAAGGACCGTACCAGTTGTCTACGAGATAACTGCGCACGGCACCCTGAATGGCAAGCCTCGCCTCTCGCTGGACATCCCGGTGCCGAACATGATGTATAGCAATAAGTTCAAGAACTGGTACAACATCGGCTTAGTTACGCATAAGGGGATTCCTGTGCCGACCGGGGCCACACCTTAGACGGTGTGCGGCGAAATGGGAGAGGATCATGAACCGCTGGACGAGGAAGGCGCCATGCGCGACGCACTGGAACAACTGAGGGACGCTATGTCTTTGCTCTACGAAGGGGGAGCAGCAGGGGACACGGTCGACTGGGAAGCAGCGGCGGCCGAACTCGGTGTGACATCGTTCCCGGGCGACTACCGGGAGTTTGTCTCGACATTTGGCGCCGGATCGATCGAGGAAAGCTTGTATGTGTGGATTCCGCGCCCTGGATCGGCAAGTGCACCGCTGACGGTGGGGCGCCTGCCGGTCAACGCCCTCCGGTCGGAGTCGATGAATACGTGGCAGGAGTCCGGAGCAAGCTCCACGTACCGACTGGAAGACATGCTTGTCTGGGGACAGACGAACAGCGCCGACGCCCTGTGCTGGGTGGCGTCAGGTTCCAACCCGGACACATGGCCCGTTGCGGTGTGGGAGCGTCAGGGCGGAGGTTGGAGGGTCCACGACCGCGGAATGGTGGAATTCCTCCTGGGACTATTGCGGGGTGACTTCTCCGAGTGCCCAGTGAGCGACGAGGCCTTGTGGGGAGTGCGGAGCGCCAGATTCCTGAACTTCAGGGACGAGGAGCGATCCCTCGACGCGGGTGTGGACCCATGGACAGGCAGGCCGCTGCACAGATTCGACTGAACTTGGTTCGCCCAGAACAGCGAACAGGATGGTGGCGCGGATTCGCGCCGGCGCAGAGGGCGAGGCCCGGGAGCACCTCGAGCCGTGGGTCTCAGGTTTGGCCGCGGGGTACCGCGCGGCCTGGGCGGCAGCCATCCTGCGCGTCCTGGACACGCGCGGCGTCGAGTTCTCCGAACATCTCCACCGGGGCCTCAAACTGTGCTCCAACACCGACGGACCACCCGCTTCCTCGATCGGGCCGTCACCGCGACCCGCGAGGCCGACCTCTGGGAACGGCGGCGCCATTCGAGCCGGGTGATCTTAATGCGCTCGATCCGATCGTTGCGCGACCGGCTGCTCCAGCAGGAGGCGGCGACGCCGCCGTCGAAGGGCCTGACAGTAACCGGAGCAACAGGTGTGATACGGGAGCGGGCTTCAACTCCAAGGGCAACGTCGTGTACCTGCCGCGCCGAGAGCATGCAGGTCAGTGTGTTGCGACAGGAGCGTTCGCCAGCCTGACCCGAGCGGATTGCACTCCACTTCCCCGGCCAGCCCTGTCTTTCCCATTGCCGGGGCTGCCTGACTGTCAAAGGGAAACCGAGCACGTGGCCAATGACCGCATGTACAAGGAAGCAGAGGACGTTGTTGTCAAGTCAGATTCATTTCATTCGGAGCGAAGGAAGTTCGGTGTGAATTCGATAACGTTGTTGCAGCCGCATACAGTTGTTGGTGAACTTGAGATGGAGGAAGAGTGTCTTCCGTAGAGCGGCTGAAGGATTTGCTGGGGGTGCCTCCTCGGAGAGGTGAGAGCGGCGGTTTCAGCGCGATAGAGGCCGCGCTGGGTGTCGAGTTGCCGCAGGAGGTGAAAGGGGTATGTTCCCTCTACGGAGATGTGATGATCTCTGATTTCATCTTCGTCTTCGGGCCTGAGTGCATGGTCGAAAAGAGTCTATGGATGAGTGAATTTGTTCGGGAGGGTCATCCTGCGATCCCGAAAGCTGTGCTACCTGACGCCGGTGGAATGCTTCATTGGGGACACTCCATCGAAGGGGACCAGTTCTTCCTTGAGGATCAAGGAGGCGGTAAATGGATTGTCTCTGCTTTTCGGCGAAACTGGGGAGACTGGTACGAGTCTGATGAGTCCATCGCCGATTGGCTGGTGGGAGTGTTTGCGGGTCGGTTGGCTGTGGACTGGATGCCGGAATGGCCCACTTCGCATTGGTTTGAAGTTTGAGACTGGCCGGTAAGGTGCGCGACGCTGGGCACGGTGGGGCTGGTGTCGGGTCTGGCCATGCTGGGAGCGGTTTGGGTGTTCCGCTGATCAAGGCGTGCGGCCCGGGCAGACGCCCGGAGTGGCGGCGGTAGTGCGAGGCCCGCGGCTCGACGAGCTTCGCCTACGACCGGAGGCTCCGACAACCTCGCGGGCGACGGCACCGACACAACAACCGTGCGCCGGAGGGCACGTTGCTCTCCCTGTCCACGGGCACGACACGGCAACTGGCCGTCACGAACGAGCACACCGCCCTCGTCGCCGGCCTCAACGCCGCCGTGAGACTGGCCTTCCACCTACCCGAAGGGACCTCGTTTGCCCCACCCCGCTGTTGCCCGCCTGCGCGAGTTGCTTCCACCCCCTATCTCCGGCGGGGACGCGGTGGTGTGGGAAGAGGTCGAGCGGACGACGCGTCTGGCGTTGCTGGCCGACTACCGCGAATTCGTGGAGTCGTACGGTGGCGGCGAGATCGACGAGTACCTGTCCGTCAGCACTCCGCCGGTTCCCGGCTCGGCGTACGGGGATCTTCTGGACAGAGTCGATCCTGCTCTCTCAGACCGGGACCGCGAAGAGTTGGGCGCCCTCTTGCCGGGTAGTGCACGACCTCCACTGCTGCCTTTTGCGGACTCGGCGAGCAGCGATGTCGCGTTCTGGCTGCACGATGGCGCTCCCGACGACTGGCGGGTGGCCGTCTTCGGGAGGCAGGCGCCGCACGGGATGAACCGCTGGACGGTGTTCGCGGGCGGTATGGCGTCGTTCTTGGTGGCGGTCATGACCGGCGAGGTGAGCCCTTTCAGCGAACGGCTCCCGGCCGGGGACCGGCATGAGTTCGTGAGCTGGCGTAACCTGCAATGACCGAGCGGCTGGATGAATGAGTTCGATGTCTTCTTTTGAGTCGCTACTGGGCGGGCGGCAGCGCCTTCGTCCAGCAGCGCCGCAATCATGGCGCGCTGTGGAAGAGTGGCTTGGGCGTGATCTGCCTGCGGACTACAAGGAATTCGTGAACGGCTACGGTGACGCCATCCTCTATGGTCACCTGTTCGTCCCACATCCCGAAGGTGCTGACCCCCTTCTTGATTTTATGCGGGAAGAGAGGCGTAGCTTTCAGGAGGCCTACGGAGATGTGTGGGATATTCCGCCCATCTTGACGGCCGTATGGAAACGTATTGTTCCGTGGGCATATCACCACTGGAACGGGGATGTCTGCCTGCTCTTTCCAGACCCGGATTGCGGCCGGTGGCGGGTTGCCGTTGCATTCCGTCAGTGCCCCGAGTTCCTGATGCTCGACGGAGGTGTCACCGAATTCCTGATGGAACTATTGGTGGCGCGGAGGCTCCCTCGGGGCTGGCCACCACGGGAGCCGCTGTGGCAGTCCGCGCCGGAAAGCCCGGTGATATGAGATTTCGGCCGGTCGTACCTGGGAGACTGTACGAGTCTGATGAGGTTGGTCTGTAGGGTGAGCCGATGCTCCGGGCGTTCGGTGCGGGAAGGTGGTGGTGGGCATTTTGGTGGTTGACCAACGGGCCCGGGTCGTGCTTTCGCGGTTGGAAGCATTGGGGCTGGGTGTCGAGTCTGGCCACGAGCGGTTGGGTGCGTGCGTCCGATGTGATTCGACAATGACGTCAATGGGACCCACAGGTGCTGGTCGGGTGATTTGAGTGGGCTCAAAACTGGATGAACTGCGGCGTATTCTGGGACCGTCTCCCTGGAGTGAAGGGCGAAGTTTCGCGGCCGTTGAGCGTGAGTGGGATATCACGGTCCCTTCCGATGTCAAGGATGTCGGTCTCCTGTACGGAGACTGTATGGTGAGCGACTTCTTGTTCATCTTCGGGCCGGCCTCCATGGTTCCGAAAGGTGACTGGATGAGCTCCTATGTAAGGGAAGGGAAGTCGCGCAAAATCCCGCGGCCTGTGATCCCCGACGCCAGTGGGATGTTGCACTGGGGACACTCGATCGATGGGGACAGGCTTTTCCTTGAAGATCGCGGAAGTGGATTTTGGACCGTCTCCGCATTTCGTAAGGACTGGGGTGACTGGTACGAATCTGACCTAGCTCTGGCTGACTGGCTCGTGGAAATTTTCGAAGGGAGGCTGGCTGCGGACTGGATGCCTGAGTGGCCTGCCACTCACTCGCTTGAGACGCTTGATTGAACGCGTAGCGGTACCACCCGCCCGCAAAAGAGGTCATCTCGTTTGGGGCTGTCCCTGCCGGTGAGTGCCAGCGCCACACATCCCGCGGTCTGGGCCGTACCAAGGCTCGGGATGATGTTCGCCGGCAGACATCGGGAGATGCTGCAGTTTCACAGGGCCTGGATAGAAAGCCGAGCTGTTGGGACCGGTCATGTCTTCGCCGATCAGGTAGCGATGGAGCCATTCGGTGAAGCTCAGGCGGTGCTCTGCCCAGGTTTCGCCATAGTTGACCACGAGCCTCGTGGCATCGGCGGCTGCGTCAAGGAAGATCGTCTCTCCTCGGTCGGTGCACGCGATCGGCCATAGGCCGTTGCGGGTGCCGAAGCTCAACTCCTCGAGTCCGAAGAGCCGGCGGGGGTCCTCGTCCGCGTCGAGGTCAAGCTCATCCCAGGGCACTTCTGACCACGCGTGGATGGTGTCCCGGATCCACTGGGCCAGGTTCCAGCGCTCGGTCGCGAGGTGGGACAGGTACAGGTGGCCGTTGAGCTGGATCGGGGCGTATGCGTCGACGATCACCCGGTAGTCGGGCGGCAAACCGTCTGCCGAGATCGGCGTAGAGGCGCTCCATGCCGACGGCTGTGCATAGCGGTTCTGGGCCGGTCCAAGCATCGCCATGGTGGCAGCCAGGTAATCGGTCGCCTCGTTGGTATGGGGCGATGCTGAGCAACAGGCCAGCGGCAGGGGGGCATCGTCCGAAATGCGAGATGATGGCCGCCAGCACCTACCGGTCCCCGTACCTGCGCCGGCCTCCGCCCTGCGGCCGAACCGCCAGTCATCCACGCGACCGTGGATGTCGCTGAGTATTACATCCGATTGAGGTCGATCTACTTCCCCGCCCTCCCGGTCAACACCCGTTCGCTACCGGTAAAGGTCTATAGACCCGTGAATGCTTCAGACCCGCATGTCAACGCCTTCGCCGAGATCTTCGGCGATCCGCCGGCCGACTACGCCGTACCTGTCGACTGGACGGCAGTCGAGTCCTGGTTGGGGACGAGCCTGCCCGCCGACTACAAGGCCATCGCCGCCGTGTACGGCCCACTCGACATTGGCGCCTGGCTCTGGCTTCACATGCCATGCGTGAACCGCGGTTGGTTCGACTATGGGGCCTGGGTCCAGCAGACTCGGCGTAACGCCCCCGGCGTCCTACCCTTCGGCGCCACCCGTACCGCCGATACCCTCTACTGGGACACCACAGCATCCGACGACCCCGACCAGTGGCCGGTCGTCATGCACTGTCAGGACGACGAGAACGCGGGCCGCGACCCCTGGCGGCGCTTCGCGACCCCGCTCGTACCGACGCTGGCCCGGCTCGTGGCCGACGGCATGCGCCCGGTGGCCGCCCGAAGTGGCATGCAAACCGACCTGGAGCGCACCCCGTGGACACCGCCGCCACGGCGACCGGAGCCAACCGCTCAGCAGCGGGCGGCGCTCACCACAGGCAGCGGACTGGAGACTTTGATCGCACTCGTCCCGCCGCCGGAGACACCCGCGCTCGGTAAGCACAACTGGAACTGGCTGTACGAACGGCTGGGTACACGTCTGCCCGGCGAGTACGTACGACTGATGGAGCGGTACGGGGCCGGCACCTGGTGCGGCTGGCTGCGCTTTAACATCCCCTTCGGCGAGGACCAGTACGCGCTCGCACCGTGGGCCGAGTGGTACGCGGAGACCTACCAGGGGCAGCGAGCCGAGTTCCCTGAGTATCATCCCCTGGCTGTCTATCCCGAGCCCGGCGGATTCCTGCCCTTCGCCGACTCCATCGACGGCGACCAACTGTGCTGGCTGACCGAAGGTGCCACGCCGGACGACTGGCCATTGATCGTTGTACCGCGCCATGCCGACCAAGGCCCACCGCTCAACACCGACCTCACCAAAACACTGCTGGAGTGGCTGCGCGGCCGGTTCGCGACCGAGGGCCTGCCCCCGCTCGGACGTCGCGACGAGGACCCCCTCGACTACATCGAATTCGAGCCCTACGACGCAGAACCAGCCGCTGATGACCAATGATTCAGCGCCACATCGGTCGAGTTGTGGGAGTTCGACTCGGGGGAGATCGCGCGCTATTCGGTCACTCCCCCAATACATCGGTCCTCCCAACTCCTTGTACAGCCCGTCGAAGCAACAGCGGAGAAATCTAGGTACCGTGACGCACAACGGTATCCCCCAGCCGATCGGATCCATGCCATGAGCTCTCTTCCGCCTGGCGACCTGGCTCGCCTCTTGTCGGTGATGCGAACCGACCAGGGTGAGGACGAGCAGGTCGATTGGGAGGCACTCCGGTCAGCTTGGGGGTTCGGGTTCCCCTCGGACTATGTGGCCTTCATGTCGCACTATGGGGCTGGGGGTATCGATGATTCATTTTCAGTGCTGGTGCCCAATGAGCCGGACGACGTTGGCCAAGGGGGCGTCGCGGGCGAGACACGTAACGCCATTGGCTTGTGGACCGCGGGTACTGCGCATGTCCTGGCTTGGGGAGTGACTGTTGCCGCGGACATCATCTGCTGGAAAACGGAGCACGAGGATCCCGACCGGTGGCCCATCCTTGTCTGGCGACGTCAGAAGTCCTCGCCGCGGTGGGTCGAATACGACCTGCCCATGAGCGGATTCCTGTGCGGGTTGTTTTTCCAGGAGTTCGACGATTGCCCGCTGAGTGACTCGACTCTTTGGGGAAGTCGCTCTCCTCGGTTCATCAACCACAGGCAGGAGCAGCGACTTTATGACGCCGGAATAGATCCATGGACGGGAGAGCCTGATCCCTATGCCGACCTTTCGTTTGACGACTGACAGGAGGATGGGCCCCGATGTTTGACTGCAGGTCCGGGTGTCTAGTGCATGTTTCTCGCTTTCGTGAACTTTTGGGGCGGCCGTTTGTCAACGGTGATGTGGAACAGGACTGGACGGTGGTCGAGGCGCGTTCCGGGGTGGCGTTCCCTGACGACTACAAGTGCTTTGTCACGGCATATGGACCCGGGTGTCTAAATGATCAGTTGTATCTGTTTCATCCCAGAGCGGTTGGCGGGCATGAGGGGCTTCGCCTCGAGTCGCTTTGGGAGCAGGCTTCCTACGCGTACTCGGAGCTGTCCCGGAATGCTCCGGAGCTGTACACGTATTCTGTCCATCCAGAGCCTGGCGGATGTATTCCTGTTGCCCGGTCGGTATCCGGAAACCACGTCTTCCTGGCTCCGCCGGATGCTGGATACACGGATTGGTTCGTCGTCGTTGAGATGGGGCAGTGGGTGTCGTTGCGGATGTCGTTCACGGATTTTTTGTGGAAGGCGCTCCGAGGTGAGCTGGAAGTGCCACTGCTCCAAGGCCAACCGACATTCGAGCCGGTAGGCACGGTCGAGCCGTGATTTCGGCAGCTACCTTGAAAGGACGCTTGGTGGGGATGTTCTGGGCTCGCCGACGGAGTGTTGTCGGTGGTCGTGCGTCGCAGGTGGGGGCGGTGGGGCTGGTGTCGGGCCTGATTGTGCTGGGCTTGGCTGGGTGTTCCGCTGGTGAGAGGGCTGGGACTGGCCAGAAGACTGGGGTGGGGCAGTCGGTGATGCCGTCTGCTTCGGTGTCGGGGACGGGGAAGAGCGGCACGGCTTCGCCTTCCTCCTCGCCCAGTCCGTCCAAGTCGGCGGCGCCTGTGGCTGCGCCTACGCCTACGCCGTCGAAGGGTGCTTCCGTGGGGCGGGCGCCGGCTTCTTCGGTGGAGGACGGGGGTCCCGGGGGATCGGGTGGCTCCGGTGGTGCGGTGGGGGGAGCCGGTGAGGGTGGCGGTGTGCCGCAGAATCCGAACCGGGGGCCGAATCCCTTGCCTGCGCCGCCGCGACCGTCGCCTACGCCGGAGTGGAGTTCGGCGGAGTGGGAGCCGGGGGATCCTGTGGAGATGACGGCTCCTGTAGTGGTGCCGTCTGATCAGGGGTGAGGTGTGCCGGGGGCTTTCTGGCGCAGGTCAGAGCTTGAACAGGGCTCCTCGCCAGGTCCAGCCCGCGGCGAGGACTGTGTCCCGCAGAGGGTTCTGCATTTCACGGGAGTCGAAGTGGAATGTCTTGACCTTGTGGCGTGATGGCGATATCTGAATCTCCTCACCAGGTGCTCGGCGTGGCTCCAGAGTTGCTCGGCTGGATTCCCCAGACAAAGCCGCACCCTGCAGCCAGCCGCCAACGGAGAGGCTGCCGGTGGCCAACTGCATCGCGGGCGCGCGACTCGACCGTGCGGGCCTCAGCAGTCGTAGCGGTGGGTGCAGGGGGTGTCGGGGCAGCCGCGACAGACGAAGAAGTACATGCCGCCGAGGTCGCCCAGGGCCATGTCGTGCCCGAAGGCGTCGAGGGCGGCGGGATCGGCCTCGGCCATCCAGCACGGAGTCGCGGTCTCATCCTGGCTGGAGGCCCAGTCATTCAGAGGGAGCCACCGGCCCATGCCCGGCTCCGTCGCGGTGACGCTGAGCAGGTGTTCCATGCGGGTGCCGCAGCCTGCGCAGTCGGGCCAGTCGGGCGGCTGAGTCCACCCCGGGTAGCCCCCGACCTTGCTCTGTTGCGTGGTGGCAACTTCGAAGTAGTCGTAGCCCTTTTCCGCCTTCAGGGCCTCGAACCGCTGGTCAAGCAACTCGCTGAGTCCCTCCGGCAGGTCCCAGTTCGGGTACTCCACGGCCGGAGTGGGGGAAACGGTGCATGGGCGAGGCAGGTAGTCCTCGTCCGCGGTATGCGGGCGAGGCGGCTCCCCGGCGATGGCGTCGGCGGCCGTAAGCGCCGCGTTGCGCCAATGGAGCCGGGGGCCGGCCGCGTACTGGTCGTCCTCATGAACGAGCGGGCACCACAGGATCTGCAACAGGTCGGTGCCGGCGGGGAAGACAAGGCCGGGCACATCCCGTGCGTACAGCTGGACTACCGGGACCATCGCGACCGGCTCCGGCCTGACGGGCGGGTCGAGCGGCTTGTAGTGGCCTGGTTCGGCGCACGTCGGCCAGGGCTCGTCGGCCGGCCACAGCAGCGGCCCGCCGATAGAACTGTCACCCGGTCCCGGCTGCCCGGCCCGGGGGTAGAGGAGGGTGACATCCCGCGCCGTACCGATCAACTCCGGAAAGACGGCCTCGACATCGCAGGGAAGTGGAGCCAGCGGCCGGGGCCCGGTCGGCTGGTCCTCGGCGGTGTCCTGCTGCGCGTCCCCTGGCGGCATGGCGTCCTCTCTTGCTGGTGGTCCCAACGCGCCGACCCTAGCCCGCGCGCGACCCGGCCCAGCGAGGAGCGTGACGCTCGCTGAAGCTCTCCACTCGTAGAACGTCGTACCGAATGAGGCGACGAGCACCCCTGGCCGATTCCAAAGATCCCCATCAGCGTCGGCCGTCGGCTCCGTGCTCGTACGTCCATTCCCAGGAGACCGTCGTTATCTGGGGGCCGCGTCCGTACTTGCGTGATGTGGCCAGCCTGGGTGAGACCCCGGTCCACGTCACTTCCCGCTGCTCGACGATCGTTCGGACCTCGCGCTTCGACGGGATCAGGCGCATCAGGGTCGTGTGAGTTCGCTCCAATTGTTTGCGGGTGACGGAGGAGCCGACGGCAGGTTCCAGCATGCGCCACTCCGCCACCAGGCCGGCCTTCTCGGAGGGGCGGGCGTTGCGTACGGCGAACGGGACACCCGTGCCGTTGATGCCGAGCAAGGCGGACCGGAGCTCCATGGTGGGCAGCCGTGCGACGCCGTCGGCGGGGTACCTCGTGCCGGTCAGTCTGTCGAGAAGGCTCATCGCGGTGTCAGGGGGCGGGGGTGTTCTTGAGGGCTTGTATGAACGTGGCGAAGGCTCCGGTCGGGAAGGTGAGGGTGGCCCTGGCCGGGGCCTTGGAGTCGCGGATGGCGACGTGGGTGGGGGAGTTCGCGATCTCCACGCACTCGTTGCCGTCCCCTTCGCCCGAGTAGGACGACTTCCGCCAGTTGTCCATGCCTCACAGCTCTTTCGTCAACCTGTGGATGAATTCGCGCGACCGTTCGGGTTCGAGGGACGCTGTCTCTACTTTACGGAAGCTCATTCGATAGAGGCTGAGTTGAGCATCGGAATCGATGAAGACTGAGCCATGCGGGGCGTCACGCACCACTGTGTCCAGCTTCGGCAAGGGGCCGCCCACGTACGTCATCGTGCTTGAGGCTCTGGCGAAGCCGTCCAGGTCAAGGGGAATGACGCGCACGGTGATGTGATCCTCCTCGGAGAGCTCGAGGAGCTTGGCCAGTTGAGCCTTCGAGGTGGCACGGTCGCTGACCCTGATCCGCAGCGCCGCCTCGTGGATCACCACTTCGTACGGGATGGTGATCTGCTGGCGTGTCATTCGGTGCCGGATGCGCAACTCAAGCTCATCAGCCGTGAGTTCGGGCAGCCTGGATGAGAAGACGGCACGCGCGTAGTCCTCTGTCTGCAGCAGGCCCGGCACGAACAGGATGGCCACGTGCCGTTGAAACTTGGCGTGGTGCTCCAGCTCGGAGAGATCCAGGAACGGCGTGGGCAGCAAGCCCCGGTAGTCCTCCCACCAGCCGCGTGTTCGGTCGGTGGCCATCGCGACCAGGGCATCGATCAACTCCTCGTCCGTGCAGGCATAGTGGGAGGCAAGGCGGCGAAGCCGCTTCTCGCTCACTCCCGCGAGTGCGGACTCAATGTGGGTGATCTGGGCGGGGCTCACGCCGAGTAGTGCTGCTGCCTGCCGGGCGTTGAGGCCTGCCGCTTCGCGCAGCCTGCGCAGTTCAGTGGCCAGACGCATCTGGCGTGCCGTTGGTTCGCGCCTCAAGAGTCTCGACTGCTCCTAGGTTCAACCCGCCTTTGGGTGCGACTCGTTCGGCGTCAGATTACGCGATCGGCTTGCTGCGTCTCTAGGTTTATATCTACTGTCGGTGATGCGACGCACACACTGCGGAACGCCGGGGTGTCGGAAGCGCACCGTTTCGTCCTGCCAAGACGGACGCGGCAATGACACCGCCCCCCCCCACGACGACCCCTCTCCCGCCGAACGGAGTTCACGCATGCCCGAAAACGAGTCCTGGGAGTACTCCCTCCACATCCCGAACGACCTGCGTGCGGTCACCGTCAGCCGCCGCACGCTTCGCCTGATCCTCACCCTGCACGGCCTGATCCGGCTCGTCGACGTCGCCGAGTTGCTGGCGACCGAGCTGGTCGCCAACGCCGTACGGCATACCAAGGGGCCCGCTGCCCTACGGGTGCGCTGGTCGGACGGTGTGCTGCGGATCGGGGCGTGGGACGCGGACCCTGAACCGCCCGAGCCCCCGCGGCCGTTCGACGAGGTTGGCGAGGTGGAGGACGGCCGGGGGCTGGCGCTCGTGCGGGCCTGCGCTGACGTGTGGGGGTGGCAGCCGCTGGCCAGGGACGGGAACCGGGGCAAGTTCGTGTGGTGCGAGCTGGCCGCGGTGGCGTGAACGTCTTGTCGCCGCCCGAAAGGGTGAACGTATCCCGATCGCCCGCCAATCCGCCCCTTCGGCCCAGCAGGGTTGCGCACATGGTCACATCAGCTCACGAGGGCATGCACCGCATCTTCCAGGAGCGGCCCGAGATCCTCACGCCCATCTTTCAGCTGCTCGGCATCGAGTTACCCGAGAAGCCGACGGTGGACGCGATCGTCTCCGACGTGACGGAGGCCAAGCCGATGGCCCGCTACGTCGACACGGTGCTGCGGGTCAGCCCCGCCGACGGGGACGCCTTCCTCCTGGCTATCGAGTCCCAGGAAAAGCGCAACCCCAAGAAGGAGCTGAGCTGGCCGTACTACGTCGCGTACCTCCAGTCCAAGTACGGACTGCCGGTACTGCTGATCGTGGCCTGCCGGGACCGGGCCACGGCGAAGTGGGCTGCGGGCCCGTTCGACTGCGCAGCCCGTGGCTGGACCGTCCAGCGAACGTATCCCTTGGTCGTGGGCCCGGACAACGTTCCGGTGATCACGGACGAGAGAACGGCCGCAGAGAAGCCTGCCATGGCGGCGTTCTCCGCGCTGACACACGCCAACAGCCCTCATATCGAGGCCATACTGGAGGCACTGGCCCGTGGCTCCAAGGGGCTGCCTCCTGAGGACTCGGACTTCATCGTTCAGTTCATGGACGCTGTCCTGGCTGGTACTCCCGCCGGAGAAAAATGGAGGAAAATCATCATGACGTTCGTCAACTACTTTCCTGGCCGGGGCACCGTCATGGAGCGGGCCTACCTCGACGGCAAAGCCGAGGGCGAGGCCAAGGGCGAGGCCAAGGGCGAGGCCAAGGGAATTCTGCGCGTGCTGGAAGTGCGCGGGCTCGCGGTCTCCGATGAGGTTCGCGAACGCATCAGCACCTGTACCGACCTCGACCGCCTCAACGACTGGCTCGACCGGGCCGGCACCGTGGAGCATGCGGAAGACCTGTTCGACGCGGCCCCGGAGGCTCCCCCGAGCGCTCCTGAACATGGCTGACCAGTGGACGGTTCCCAGCCGGTGAGGCCCGGGGCGCGCAGTCGGGTCCGATCCTGCGAGTGTCGAACGGGTCGTAGGGTGCCCAGGTGAGCATTATCGGGGTCGGTATTGATGTCGCGGAGATCGACCGGTTCCAGGCGGCGTTGGAGCGTACGCCCGGGCTGGCCGATCGGTTGTTTTTGGAGAGTGAGTTGCTGTTGGCCAGTGGGGAGCGGCGTGGGATCGCCTCCCTTGCTGTGCGCTTCGCGGCTAAAGAGGCGCTTGCCAAGGCGCTCGGGGCGCCGGCCGGGCTGCACTGGACCGATGCCGAGGTCTACGTCGAGGGCAGCGGGCAGCCGCGGATCCGGGTGACCGGGACCGTGGCCGCCCGCGCGGCCGAGTTGGGTGTGCGGTCATGGCATGTGTCGCTCAGCCATGACGCCGGGGTGGCTTCGGCTGTCGTCATCGCCGAGGGGTGAAACGATCCTCGGCGGTTGACGTCAGCAGATCGACTGGCTGCTGTTGACCAGGCGGTTGTTGCGGAAGGTCGTGTTCTCGCCGCAGGGGCTCTCCCGTATCGCCGAGTTGGTCACCGTCAGGTTCTGGATGATGATGTCCCTGTTGTTCGGGAACTCCGAGCGGGCGGCCAGGCGCATCTCGCCACCGCCCGTGACACTGCCGCTCTGGGCCGCGAGGTTGACGTTGTAGCAGTTCTCGATCAGGACCGAGTTGTTGCCGGTGTTGGAGATCGTGACCCGGTCGATCGTCGCGCCGCCGCTCTCCGAGACGCAGAAGACGCCTCGGCCGCCGCCCCGCGCGATCACTTCGCCTACGCGGATGTTCGTGGGGTAGCCGCTGCCCACCCGGCCGTTGCGGTTGGCCATGCGGAAGGCCGCGTAGCCGGTGCCGGTGCCCGCGTTCTCCGCGTCGACCCTCGTGACGGTGGCGTTGATCGTCTGGTTGAGGAGCAGGCCCGACTCGCCTACGTTGCGGGCCGTCACCGTGCCGATCGTTATGCCGTCCACGCCGTAGGTTTCGACCGCGTGGCTTGATGCGCCGGAGACGTACACGTTGTCCATGCGGACGTTGCGCGTCCACTGGGACGTGTTGCCGCGGTTGTCTATGCGGATGCCCAGGCCGCGCGACAGGCGCATGTCTATCTGACCGAGGATCACGTTCTGTACGTTGCGCATGAAGACGCCGTACAGGGGTGTGCCGGTGACGTTGAGGTGCTGGACCTCCACGTCCCGGGTGCCTCGGGAGTAGATCGGGGCCTGGTCGCCGCTGCCGCTGCCGGTGACGTTGATCGTGCCGCAGACGTCGAGGGTCGTGTAGCTCGGGAGCGAGATGCGGGAACCGGCCGACATCGAGCCTGAGCCTCGTACTACTACTCGCTCCTTGGCGGTTCGGCCGGCCGTGAGGCTGTTGACCGCCGCCTGGACCGCGGAGCGGAGGTCCGTGCCGGTGTAGACCGTCGTGCCGCCTCGGCGGGCGGTCCAGGTGCTGCCGTTCAGGACCGCCTCGGCCTGGTACGAGCCCTCGCCGCAGGCCGCCGCGGGGGCGGCGGTGGCCGCCTCGGCCTTGGCCGGGGCCGTCAGGGCGCCTGCGGTGGTGAGGAGGGCGATGGCGGTGGTGGCTGCGGCGGTGGCCAATGCCGCGGGCCTTCGCCTGGAGAGCGCGGGAAGTGGGGGGAGTGCGGCGAGTGCTGGGCGTGCGGCTCTGCGTCCCATGGGGGGTGGGTCCTCCGGTCGAGTGGGGCTGAAGCGATCCGGGTGTCGAAAGCGTTCGACTGAATCGATTCATCCTGTGGGGGTGGTGAGTTTGGCAATGGCGTGGCAAAGCGTCAATGGGTGCGACGGTGTCAGTGGTCTGCGGGAGACTCGGGCGTATGCGTACTGCGTACAACGTGGAGACGGTCCGGGCGGCTGAGCGGGAGTTGATGGCGCGGCTTCCGGAGGGGGCGTTGATGCAGCGGGCCGCGGCCGGGCTTGCCGCTGCCTGCGCGGAGTTGCTGGGGCGGGTGTACGGCAGCCGGGTGGTGCTGCTGGTCGGGAGCGGGGACAACGGGGGCGACGCGCTGTACGCCGGGGCGCGGTTGGCTCGGCGGGGGGCCGGGGTGACGGCTGTGTTGCTGTCGCCGGAGCGGGCTCACGGGGGTGGGCTTGCGGCGTTGCGGCGGGCGGGGGGCTCTGTCGCGGGGGTCGCGGGTGCTGAGGGGTTGATCGAGCGGGCTGATCTCGTTGTCGACGGGATTGTGGGGATCGGGGGGAAGGGAGGGCTGCGGGCCGAGGCCGTGCCATTGGCGGAGGCTGCTGCTCGGGCTCGGGCTCGGGCGGCTGTGGTTGCCGTTGATCTGCCGAGTGGTGTCGATGCCGATACCGGGGAGGTGCGGGGGCCGGCTGTCCGGGCGGATCTGACCGTGACCTTCGGGACGCACAAGCCGGGGTTGCTGGTCGATCCTGCGCGGGAGTACGCCGGGTCGGTGCGGCTTGTCGAGATTGGGCTGGAGTTGCCGGGTGGGGGCGGTGAGTTGGAGGCCCTGCAGCATGCGGATGTCGCTGCGCTGTTGCCGGTGCCTGCTCCTGAGAGTGACAAGTACCGGCGAGGGGTTGTGGGAATCGCAGCCGGGTCGGCTCGGTATCCGGGGGCCGCTGTGCTGGCCGTGGCCGGGGCGCTGCGGGGTGGGGCGGGGGCCGTGCGGTACGTCGGGCCTGCTGCGGATGCGGTGATCGCTCGGTTTCCCGAGACGTTGGTGTCGGATCAGGGGCCTCGGCGGGCGGGGCGTGTGCAGGCGTGGGTCGTGGGGCCGGGGGCCGGGGACGACGCGGGCACGGTGAGCGAGGTGTTGCGGGCCGATGTGCCGGTGCTGGTGGATGCGGACGGGTTGCGGTTGGCGGAGGTCGGGGCTGTGCGGGGGCGGAGTGCGCCGACGTTGATGACTCCGCATACGGGGGAGGCGGCGGCGTTGCTGGGGGTGAGCCGGGAGGAGGTCGAGGGGGCTCGGCTCGCTGCTGTGCGGGAGTTGGCGGGGCGTTATGGGGCGACTGTTTTGTTGAAGGGGTCTACGACGTTGGTGGCCGAGGCGGGGGGTGGGGTGCCCGTACGGGTGAATGCGACCGGGACCGGGTGGCTGGCCACGGCCGGGAGTGGGGACGTGTTGTCGGGGCTTGCGGGGTCGTTGCTGGCGGCGGGGCTTTCGGCTCGGGATGCGGGGAGTGTGGGGGCGTATCTGCACGGGTTGGCCGGGAGGTTCGCGGCGGATGGGGCGCCGGTGGGGGCGCTGGATGTGGCGGGGGCGGTTCCGGGGGCTTGGCGGGATGTTGTGAGTGGTAGGTGCGGGGCCGGTGGGGGGCTGAGGGCGGCAGCCCTCCCAGGGACGGGACGGGTCACCACGGTCGGGTCGCACGGATGCGTCAATCTGCGGGTGGGGGACGCGCGCAGGCTGTGGGGCGTACTGAAGAAGGGGGACCGGGTGTACGTGTGGGGGCGGAGGCCGGGGACGTAGGTCGCTCCCTGGGGCCCGCGGTGGGGCCGGTGTCGAAGGGATGTCCGACCCCTCTGAGACACTGGGCGCGATGAGTACCACAGCACCGCTGCCGAGCACCGCCCCGCTGCGCGCTCGCGCCGAGATCGATCTTGCCGCGTTGCGCGCCAATGTGCGGACGCTGCGTGCCCATGCGCCCGGCGCGGCCGTGATGGCCGTGGTGAAGTCCGAGGCGTACGGCCACGGGGCGCTGCCGTGCGCGCGTGCGGCCGTGGCGGCGGGCGTCGGCTGGCTGGGGACCGCCACGCCCGAGGAGGCCCTGGCGCTGCGCGGGGCCGAGGGGATTCCGGCGGATGTCCGGATCATGTGCTGGCTGTGGACGCCCGGCGGGCCGTGGCGCGCGGCCATCGAGGCCGATCTCGACGTCTCCGTGAGCGGTATGTGGGCCCTGCGCGAGGTCACCGAGGCGGCCCGGCAGGCGGGGCGGCCCGCGCGCGTGCAGCTCAAGGCCGACACCGGGCTCGGGCGCAACGGCTGCCAGCCCGGCGACGACTGGGCCGAACTCGTGGCGGAGGCGGCGCGGGCGGAGGGCGAGGGGCTGGTCCGGGTCACGGGGCTGTGGTCGCACTTCGCCTGCGCCGACGAGCCGGGGCATCCGTCCATCGCCGTGCAGCTCGGCCGCTTCCGGGAGATGGTGTCGTACGCCGAGGGGGAGGGCCTCAGCCCCGAGGTGCGGCACATCGCCAACTCGCCCGCCACCCTCACCCTTCCCGAGGCCCACTTCGACCTCGTACGGACGGGAATCGCGCTCTACGGGATCTCGCCCAGCCCCGAGATCGGCACCCCGGCCGACTTCGGGCTGCGGCCGGTGATGACATTGTCGGCGTCGTTGGCGCTGGTCAAGCATGTGCCCGGGGGGCACGGGGTCAGTTACGGCCATCGGTACACCACCGCCGGGGAGACCACCCTCGGCCTCGTCCCGCTCGGTTACGCCGACGGCATCCCGCGGCACGCCTCGGGGACCGGGCCGGTGCTGATCGGCGGGAAGTGGCGGACCGTCGCGGGGCGGATCGCGATGGACCAGTTCGTCGTCGACCTGGGGGGAGACGAGCCGCCGCCGGGATCGGAGGCCGTGCTCTTCGGGCCCGGTGACCGGGGGGAACCCACCGCCGAGGACTGGGCGCAGGCGGCGGGGACGATCGCGTACGAGATCGTGACTCGCATCGGTACGCGCGTTCCGCGCGTCTATGTCGATAGCGATGTCGATGCGGAGATCGGTGCGGAGCAGGCCGTCGGCCACGGGCACATGTCGGCCGGGAACAGCCCTTCGGGGGATAGGTGAACGGGGAACAAGACGGGTAACCCGTCCCGGGGTTCGGCCATCAGAAGCACCAGCACCACCTGACCCACCGACGAACCTGACCCACCGACGAACCTGATCCGATGACCAACGACAACAATCCGGCGAAGAGGAGCGGTACGTGAGCGAGAGCAGTGCGGAGGGCGTCGTCAACGCCGCCGCGGCCGTCGCTTCCGCCACGGGGGTGGCCGGAAACTGGCGCAAGGTGACCGGTATCGCCGGAGCCGCCATAGGGGTGATCGCCGCCGGCGCGGCCGCCGGGGTCGCGATAGAGCGGATGACCGTCGGCCGGGGGATGCGCCAAAAGGCCCGGCTCGCCCTCGACTCGACGGGGCCGTACGGCGCGCTGCGCGGCACGCCCGGGCGGGCGAACGCCGACGACGGCACGGAGCTGTACTACGAGGTCGACGAGGTCGAGGTCGAGGCGGGCGTGTCACCGCGGCGGCGTCGGCTGTTCGGCCGCAAGGCGCCCGCGCCGGTCACCGTCGTCTTCAGTCACGGCTACTGCCTCAACCAGGACTCCTGGCACTTCCAGCGGGCGGCGCTGCGGGGTGTCGTACGGACCGTGCACTGGGACCAGCGCAGCCACGGCCGGTCCGAGCGCGGGGAGTCGCAGGTCCAGGACGGTGCGCCGGTCACCATCGACCAGCTCGGCCGAGATCTGAAGGCCGTGATCGACGCGGCCGTGCCGGAGGGGCCGATCGTGCTGGTCGGGCACTCCATGGGCGGCATGACGATGATGGCGCTGGCCGCGCAGTACCCGGAGCTGATCCGGGAGCGGGTGGTCGCGGTCGCACTCGTCGGTACGTCGTCGGGGAGGCTCGGCGAGGTCAACTTCGGGCTGCCCGTCGCGGGCGTCAACGCGGTGCGGCGCGTGCTGCCCGGGGTGCTGCGGGCGCTGGGGCAGCAGGCGGAGCTGGTGGAGAAGGGGCGGCGGGCGGTCGCCGATCTGTTCGCCGGGATCATCAAGCGGTACTCGTTCGCCTCCCGGGACATCGACCCGGCCGTCGCGCGGTTCGCCGAGCGGATGATCGAGGGCACGCCGATCGACGTGGTCGCCGAGTTCTATCCGGCGTTCACCGACCACGACAAGACCGAGGCGCTCGCCCACTTCGCGGATCTGCCGGTGCTGGTGCTGGCGGGGCTCAAGGATCTCGTCACGCCGAGCGAGCACAGCGAGGCCATCGCCGATCTGCTCCCGGACGCGGAACTGGTCCTCGTACCCGACGCGGGGCATCTGGTGATGCTGGAACACCCGGAAGTGGTCACCGACCGGCTCGCCGACCTGCTCACCCGCGCGGGTGCCGTGCCGGCAGGGGCTACCGTGGGTGGCTATGGAAGCACCAGCGGCACCGCACAACCCGGCTGAGACCGAGCTGATCGTCCACTCGCCCGAGCAGATGCGTGACCTCGGGCGCCGGCTCGCCAAACTGCTGCGCGCCGGTGACCTGGTCATGCTCAGCGGGGAGCTTGGCGCGGGCAAGACCACGCTGACCCGGGGGCTCGGCGAGGGGCTCGGCGTGCGCGGGGCGGTCACCTCGCCGACGTTCGTGATCGCGCGCGTACATCCGTCCCTCGGGGACGGGCCGCCGCTCCTCCATGTCGACGCGTACCGCCTGGGCGGTGGGCTGGACGAGATGGAGGACCTCGACCTCGACGTCTCGCTGCCCGAGTCGGTGGTCGTGGTGGAGTGGGGCGAGGGCAAGGTCGAGGAGCTGACCGAGGACCGGCTGCACGTCACGATCCACCGGGCGGTGGGGGACACGACGGACGAGGTACGGCACGTGACGCTCACGGGCGTCGGCGAGCGGTGGACGGCGGTGGATCTGGGTTCGGTGTCGGCGTGAAGCCGTGGCCCGGCTCGGGGGTCCGATAAATCGCCCGGGATTTCGACGAACGTTCCGACATCACGTCGGCAACATATTGCGTCCGAGGTCTCGGGCGTGGTCACATGGTATCCAGTCGGTAGTTAGGTGTACCTAAGTTGCGCCCGACCACCTCCGCCCCCGGCCCTCAGGAGGCGTCCATGTCGACCACGGACCGCACGCCGCAGCCGCGGCCCGGCGCGCCCGCCGGGGTGTCCATGCGCGATCTGCTGGCGTCCTGCGCCGCCGCGCACGCGATCTCCACGCCCCCGCGCGCACCGGAGCCCCCGGCTCCCGAACAGCCGGTGAACCAGCGCGAGGCCGCGTAGCACGGCTACCGGGTGGGTGAGGTCGCCGGCACGGGCTGCCGGATGAGGCCGCGCAGTACGGCTACTGGACGCGGCCGCAAGCATGGGCTGCTGGATGAGTTCGCTGGTACGGGCTGACGGAGGAGGCTGCCACCGCGGGCTATTGGGTGCGGCCGCAAGCATGGGCTGCTGGGTGAGTTCGCTGGTACGGGCTAGCGGAGGTGGCCGCCACACGGGCTACTGGATGCGGCCGCAAGCATGGGCTGCTGGGTGAGTTCGCTGGCCTGGGCTAACGGATGAAGCCGCCGCACGGGCTACTGGATGCGGCCGCAAGCACGGGTTACCGGATGGATGAGTTCGCTGGCACGGGCTACCGGATGAAGCCGCCACCACGGGCTACCGGATGAGGCCATGGCACGGGCCACCGGAGAAGACCGCCGGCGCGGGCCACCGGAGAAGAACGCTGGCGCGGGCCACGGACCAGGTCGCTCGTACGGGCTACCGGATGACGACGACCTTCTGCCCGATCGTCGCGAACTGCCACATCGCGTCCCCGTCCGCCCGCTTCTCCCGGATACCCCCCGTCCGCACCGCCGGGTCGGGTGGCGGGGCCGCGCCGTCCACCGCCGCGCTGAAGCCGATGACCACGCCGTCGACGCTGGTGAAGCGGACGACGTGCTCGACGGGCGTGCCGTCGGAGCCGGTGGTCGCGCCCGTGCGGGACGTCACCGCGTAGGTGCCCGGCGGCGGGTCGACCGGGCTGGGCATGACCTTGAAGGTGCGCTGGACCCTGTTGCGCGGGCCGACCAGCCACACCCGGTCGTCGTCGAGCGAGTACACGACCCGTTCGCCGGTGCCGGAGCCGCCGGGCAGGGCGGTGGGGTGCCGTCTGTCGCGGGGGGCCTTGGACGCGGTCGCCGCGGGTGAGCCGCCGGGGCTGTTCGGCGATGCGCTCAGCTCGGCCGGTACGGTTGCCGCCGCCTGGTAGGCGAGGAACCCGACCGCCGCGAGGGCGGCCGCCGTCAGCCCGGTCACGATTCCGGCGCTGGTGCTGGCCACGGCGCCCTCCTCCGCGTCGTATGTCCTGTATGTCCTGACGTGTGGTTACGGTAGGTGACGGTAGCAGTACTGGCGGCGTGGACCCGGGCGGCTGCCCGCCATCGGGCACCGTGTCGGAGCATCCGTGGCCCGCGTCCGCCACGGCGTCCGCCACCGGGCACCAGGAGCCGTAGGCTGTTTGCGTGCTCTTGCTCGCTCTGGATACCGCCACCCCCGCCGTGACCGTCGCCCTGCACGACGGCACGGACGTCATCGCCTCGTCCAGCCAACTGGACGCCCGCCGGCACGGTGAGCTGCTGCTTCCGGCCGTCGACCGCGTCCTGACGGACGCCGGGCTGAAACTGGACGCCGTCACCGGCATCGTCGTAGGGATCGGCCCGGGGCCGTACACCGGGCTGCGCGTCGGGCTGATGACCGCCGACACCTTCGGGCTCGCGCTCGGTGTGCCCGTGCACGGCGTGTGCACCCTGGACGGCCTCGCCTACGCGGCCGACATGGAGGGCCCCTTCGTCGTGGCGACCGACGCCCGGCGCAAGGAGGTCTACTGGGCGCGGTACGACGACTCCCGCACCCGCGTCACCGACCCGGCCGTCGACCGGCCCGCCGACATCGCCGAGCAGGTCAGGGACCTGCCCGCGATCGGCGCGGGCGCGCTGCTCTACCCGGACACCTTCCCGGTCGCGCACGAGCCGGAGCATGTGTCCGCCGCCGCACTCGCCCGGCTGGCCGTCGAGCGGCTGGACAAGGGCGAGGAACTGCCGCCCGCCCGGCCGCTGTATCTGCGCCGCCCGGACGCCCAGGTGCCCAAGAACTACAAGGTGGTCACCCCGAAGTGACCGAGTCCGTGACGCCCGTGCTGCGCGAGATGCGCTGGTGGGACATCGATCCCGTACTGGAGCTGGAGCGGGATCTGTTCCCCGACGACGCCTGGTCGCGGGGCATGTTCTGGTCCGAGCTCGCCCACGCGCGCGGCCCCGGGGCGAGCCGGCGGTACATCGTCGCTCAGGACGGCGACCGGATCGCCGGGTACGCCGGGCTCGCCTCCGCCGGGGACATCGCCGACATCCAGACGATGGCCGTCGCCCGGGACTACTGGGGCACCGGCCTCGGCGGGCGGCTGCTGACCGAACTGCTGCGGGCGGCGACCGCGTTCGAGTGCGCCGAGGTGATGCTCGAATGCCGGGTCGACAACGTCCGCGCCCAGAAGCTCTACGAGCGCTTCGGCTTCGAGGCCATCGGTTTCCGGCGCGGCTACTACCAGCCCGGCAACGTGGACGCCCTGGTGATGCGCCTGACCGACCCCGCAACCTCTGTACAAGGAACCGAGATCCAACATGGCTGACGAACCCCTGGTCCTGGGGATCGAGACCTCCTGCGACGAGACCGGCGTCGGCGTCGTCCGCGGCACCACCCTGCTGGCGGACGCCGTCGCCTCCAGCGTCGACGAGCACGCCCGCTTCGGCGGTGTGGTGCCGGAGGTCGCGTCCCGCGCGCACCTGGAGGCGATGATCCCGACGATCGACCGGGCGCTGAAGGAGGCCGGGGTCAGCGCGAGGGACCTCGACGGCATCGCGGTGACGGCCGGTCCGGGGCTGGCGGGCGCGCTGCTGGTCGGCGTATCGGCCGCGAAGGCGTACGCGTACGCGCTCGGCAAGCCCCTCTACGGCGTCAACCACCTCGCCTCGCACATCTGCGTCGACCAGCTGGAGCACGGGGCGCTGCCCGAGCCGACGATGGCGCTGCTGGTGTCCGGCGGCCACTCGTCGCTGCTGCTGTCCTCCGACATCACCTCGGACGTACGGCCGATGGGCGCCACCATCGACGACGCGGCCGGCGAGGCCTTCGACAAGATCGCCCGGGTGCTGAACCTGGGCTTCCCCGGCGGTCCGGTCATCGACCGGTACGCGCGCGAGGGCGACCCCGAGGCGATCGCGTTCCCGCGCGGCCTGACCGGGCCTCGCGACCCGGCGTACGACTTCTCCTTCTCCGGCCTGAAGACGGCCGTGGCCCGCTGGATCGAGGCCAAGCGGGCGGCCGGGGAGGACGTGCCGGTGCGCGACGTGGCGGCGTCCTTCCAGGAGGCGGTCGTGGACGTCCTGACGAGGAAGGCGGTACGGGCCTGTCGCGACGAGGGCGTCGACCACCTGATGATCGGCGGTGGCGTCGCCGCCAACTCCCGGCTGCGCGCCCTCGCCCAGGAGCGCTGCGAGGCGGCCGGCATCCGGCTGCGGGTGCCCCGGCCCAAGCTGTGCACCGACAACGGGGCGATGGTCGCGGCGCTGGGCGCGGAGATGGTGGCGCGGGGGCGTGCGGCGTCGAGCTGGGACCTGTCGGCGGACTCGTCGCTCCCGGTGACGGACCCGCATGTGCCCGGGCACTCCCACGACCATGTGCACGAGGTCAGCAAGGGGAACCTGTACTCGTGACGGTCGCGTTGATGTGGGAGGCGCGGGCGGTGCCGGGGCGGGGCGAGGAACTGCTGGCGTGGGCGCGCGAGCAGCGGCTGGAGCCCGGCCCGCTGCGCCGGGAGACGTTCCGCGCGCCGCAGGACCGGGTGCTGGTCATCACGTGGTGGGATGCGGCGTATGACGCCGAAGTGCCCGAATTGCCGGAGCCGGACGATGAGTTGGTGACTCGGGCCGTGCATCGGTGGCGGTTCGAGTCGGTCGGGGCCGCATAGCCGCCCGTCGCCACGGCTACGGCTGCGGCTGTGGTGCCGAGAGGGCCCAGACCGACGCGGACAGCGTTCCGAGGGCCAGGGCGAAACCGACGACGGAGGTCGGGGTGCCCTCGGCCACCAGAAAGGCCAGGACGATGCCGGCCCCGGTGCCGTACGCGGCGGTCAGTGCGCCCGGGCGCCATCCCGGGCGGGCCGGGCGCGGGACGGCACCGGCGGGGAGGACGAAGTAGTCCCGGGGGCCGGGGCGTACGGCCTCGTCGGCGTCGAGGAGTTCACCGGCCGGCCGGTGGTCGCGCAGTCGGCCGAGGGGGACCAGCCGGGTGCCGTCGGCGAGTTCCACCACGACCGGACGGCGGCGGCGACCGGACCCGCGGACGGTCACCGGGACCGGGCCGGAGCAGTCGGCCAGCGCCGGATGCCACATGACGCGCTGCCAGCGGGTCGTCGTTCCGCCCTCGCCGTCGGGTCCGGTCAGGACCAGCCAGGTAGTGGTCGTCTCGCGGGCGAGTGCCACGAGGCGCTCCACGGTCCGCACGGTCGCCGTCATGGCATGCCCCGGACGCCGTGTCGTCAGCCGGAAGCGCAGGCCGCGCCAGGCCCACACGCACAGGAGAGACAGGGCGACGACGCCGGCGAGGAAGACGGGGACCAGCAGGTCGTCCTCGGCCGCGGTTTCCTCGGGATCGGCCGGGAAGCCCCGGGGGGCCGAGGTGGCGGGGTCGTAGGCGACCGGGAACCGCTCGCCCTCGACGTAACGGTCGGTGTCGTAGATCCCGAAGCGCTGCACGTGCACGTGGCCGGCCGCGTCGCTCCACCGCACGCGGATGTCGCCCTCGTCGCCGATGCCGTCCTCGACGACGACACCGGAGGCCGTCGCCGTGGCCCGGTCGCGGGCGGTGACGTAGTCGTGGGCGTGCACACCGAGCCAGCCGGCGAACAGGGCGTAGCCGAGCAGCGTCACGGCCACGCCGAGGAGGGCGACGCGAAGGGCGGGGCGAGGCGCCGGGTTCATGCGGCCGCCTCCTTCCGCGTCTTCGCGGCCGCCGTCAGCAGCGCCCGCAGCGGCGCCGGATCGCCGGCGCGTACGGCCTGCGCCGCCAGCTCGTGGAGGTCGGTCACCGTGCCGTCGGGCGCGGTGAGCACGGTGGCCAGCCAGCGGTGCGCGCGGGTCCAGCCGGCCGGGGGCAGCACGGCGTTCAGCGTCTGGGCGAGCGCGGTGGTCAGTACCGCTTGGGCGACCGTCGTGCGGGCGGCGGCGGGCATCCGGCGCAGACCGGGCTCCAGCAGCCCGGCCAGCCGCGGCCAGGTGCCGTCGGCGAGGGCGTCCAGGGCGGCGGACAGCGCCCGCTCGGGGGATTCCTCGCCGGTTGCGAGCAGCAGGAGGTCCTTGCCTGTTTCGTCGCCGAGGTCGTGGAGCTGGTCCGGGGTCATGTCGAGGAGCCGTACGGGGCGCGGGTCGTCGTCGGGGTCGGGGTCGGTGTCGTCCAGCCCGGCCAGTCCGCCGAGGCACCAGCGCTCGATCGACGCGGCGGCGCGCAACGTGACGGGTTCGGCGCCGTACGCGGCGGCAGCCACGGCGTCGGGCGGCAGCGCGGCGAGGCGCTGTTCGGCGGGTGGGTGGTCGGCCGTGGCGTACGGGTCGACGGCGTCCTCCTCGGCCACGCCACGGGCCGCGCGGGCCGCGACGTAAGGGTCGCGCACGGCGGTTTCGAGGGCGTCGTAGAAGTCCACGGGATACGTGTCCTCCTCGGTGAGTGCGGACCACCAGGTGCTGCCGAGCCCCTCGAACGCCTCGTGCAGCACCCCGGTCCGCCGCAGCGCCTGAGCGGTCGCCGCGCTTCCGGTGACCCGGGCGGCGTCGGCGTCGGCGGCCAGCTCCGCCCGCCACATCGGCGGCTGGGATGCCCGCAGCAGCGGTGCGGCCAGTGCGGCGAGCGGGCGGAAACGGCGGTCCATGCGGTCGGCGAGCACCTGGCGCGCGAAGCGCAGGGCGGCGGTACGGCGGTCGCGTACGTGCTCTTCGTGCGCCAGCTCGTGCGCCACCACCGACGCCAGCTGGTCCGCGCTCAGCATGCGCAGCAGCGGGTAGCCGAGGAGCAGGGCGTAGGCGCGACCCCCGGCGGTCTTCGTGGGCGCGAGCGACGCGTCGACGGTCGGAACGACCCGGACGAGGAGCGGTTCCCGGAAGCCGATCCGCCCCGCCACGTCCCGCACCAGCGCCGCCAACTCCGGCTCGTCACCTGGGCGGAGGGCCTTCCCCGGGAGCCGTTCGCGCCGCATGGCCTCGCCGACGAACCCGGCCACGAACAGCGTCAGCGGCACCAGCACGACCGCGTGCGGCGCCCATGCCAGCCCGGCGAGGACCAGCGCCACGCCGACGACGGCCGTCGGCAGCCAGGCCACGACCAGCATGGCGGCGGCGAGCATCCACGCACGCAGGGGTGACGTTCGTATGTCCATGCTGATCCCGTGAGGTTCGCGCCGGGCGGGGCTGAGGTGTCGAGGGATTGTGTCACGGGGGCCGGAGGTGAGGAGAGGGTGGACAGGATGTGCGGATGTGTTCGTCAGCCCTCCGTCGAAGTGGGGCACAGCAACCGCCGGTCCCGCCCCAGCACCCGTGCCGGACCCGCCAGCCGCACCGGCGCCGTGTGCCGTACGTCCGCGCTGGACGCCGCCAACCGCAGCTCCAGTGCGCCCGGTTCGACGATCCGGTCGCCCGTGCGGTCGGTGAACGACGACAGGTCGGCGTGGAAGTGGAAGGTCACCCGGCGCGATTGCCCAGGCTCCAGTTCCAGTCGCCGGTAGCCGATCAGGCGGACGTCCGGGCGCGTCACCGACGCCACCGGGTCGTGGAGGTAGAGCTGGACGACCTCCGCGCCCGTCCGGTCGCCCGTGTTGCGGACCGTGACCGAGAGGTCGTACGAGCCGTCCGTGGGAATCTCCGGGGTGCCGTCGGTCATGTCCTCCCACGCGAACGTCGTGTACGAGCGCCCGTGCCCGAAGGGATACAGCGGCGTCGGGTCCAGGTTGCTGACCTCGCCCGCCAGGCCCAGTGGGGGCTGGAGGTACGTCCACGGCTGGCCGCCCGGGTCGTGCGGCACGCTCACCGGGAGGCGGCCCGAGGGGTTGACGCGGCCGGAGAGGACGCCCGCCACCGCCGGGCCGCCCTCCTCGCCGGGGAAGAACGCCTGCACCACCGCCCCCAGGCGGCCGTGCCAGCGGCCCAGTGCGTAGGGGCGGCCGGTGAGCAGGACCAGGACCACCGGGACACCCGTCGCCACCAGGGCGTCCAGCAAGTCCGCCTGAATGCCTGGGAGCTGGAGGTCGGTCGCATCGCAGCCCTCGCCCGACGTGCCGCGGCCGAAGAGGCCCGCCCGGTCGCCGAGTACCGCCACGCACACATCCGCCTCCGCCGCCCGCGTCACCGCCTCCTCGATGCCGGACGGGTCCGGGTCCGCGACCCCGCAGCCCTCCGCGAACGTCACCTTCGCGTCCGGGAGTTCCGCGCGCAGGGCTTCCAGCAGCGGCGGGATCTCGATGCCGGTGCGGGTCTCGGGGTGGCGGGGGAGGACGTGGGAGGGGAAGGAATAGCAGCCGAGCATCGCCAGGGGGTCCGCCGCTCGGGGGCCGATCACGGCGATGCGGGTGTCGGGGGCGAGGGGCAGTACGCCGTCGGGGTTGTCCAGCAGGACCACCGACTCCTCCGCCAAGCGGCGGGCCAGGGCTCGGTTCGCCGTCGAGTCCAGGTCGATCGGAGCCTCTGTCGGCTCCGGCTGCCAGTCCTCGTCCAGCAGGCCCAGTTCGCACTTCTGGAGCAGGACCCTTCGCGCCGCCCGGTCCACCAGTGACTCCGGTACCTCGCCCGCCCGCACCGCTTCCACCAGCGGCTGTCCGTAGCACTTCAGGGTCGGCAGCTCTACGTCGATCCCGGCCGCCAGCGCCGCGTGCGCGGCCTCGGCGGTGTTGCCCGCCACGCGGTGCAGGGTCTGGAGGAAGCCGATGCCGAAGTAGTCCGAGACCACCGTGCCGGTGAAGTTCCATTCGGTGCGGAGGAGTTCCGTCAGCAGGCCCGGATCCGCCGAGGCCGGGACTCCGTCCGTCTCCGTGTACGCCGCCATCACCGAACGCGCGCCGCCCTCGCGCAGCGCCAGTTCGAAGGGAGGCAGGGTGACGTCCGCGAACTCGCGGGTTCCGGCCCGTACGGGAGCGAGGTTGCGGGCGCCGGCGGAGGAGGCGTACCCGGCGAAGTGCTTCAGCGTGGCCACGATGCCGGTCGACTCCAGGCCCCGTACGTACGCCGCGCCGATCGTGCCGACCAGGTACGGGTCCTCGCCGATCGTCTCCTCGACCCGTCCCCACCGCGGGTCGCGGACCACGTCCAGCACGGGCGCCAGGCCCTGGTGCACACCGACCGAGCGCAGGTCGGCGCCGATCCGCCGGGCCATCTCCTCGACCAGGGCGGGGTTGAAGGTCGCACCCCAGGCGAGCGGGACCGGGTACGCCGTCGCGCGCCACGCCGTGAAGCCGGCGAGGCACTCCTCGTGGGCGATCGCCGGGATGCCGAAGCGGCCGGACGCGGCGATCCGGCGCTGGGCGCGGGCCAGGGAGCGGGCGCCGGACTCCGGGTCGACGGGGGCGGTGCCGAAGGGGCGGGTGAGCTGGCCGAGGCCGTGCCGGATCAGCTCGTCGAAGTCGTAGTCGGCGGTCATGTCGTGCTGGTGGGGGGCCACTCCGTCGCCGTCCGCGGTGGCGCCCACCCACACGCCGTACAGCTGTGCGGTCTTCTCTTCGAGGGTCATCCGGGAGAGCAGGTCCGTGACCCGGACGTCTGCGGGGAGGTTGCGGTCACGCCAAGGGGCGGTGGTCATGAAACTCCTGTCGTTGAACGCCTACGAAGAGTACGAGGAGCGCTACTTGCCGCCGACGCCCATCAGGCCGCCCACCAGTGCCCGCCGCGCCACCAGGTAGACGGCGAAGATCGGGACGCCCGAGAGGACGACCGAGGCGAGCAGGGCGGGGATGTTCACGCCGAACTGGCTGACGTAGTTGAACAGGCCGAGGGTGAGGACGCGCGGGCCGTCGGACTGGGTGAAGATCAGCGGGAAGAGGAAGCCGTTCCAGGCCTGCAGGGCGGCGTAGATGACGACCGTGCTGATGCCGCCCTTGGCCAGCGGGATCGTCAGCTGGAACAGCATGCGCAGAGGTGTGGCACCGTCCAGGGCCATCGCCTCGTAGAGGTCCTCGGAGACGTCTCGCAGCGTGCCGACCAGGACCAGTACCGACACCGGCATCGCGAAGGCCGCCGTGGGGAGGATGACGGCGAGCAGGGTGTCGTACAGGTCGAGTTGGGCGATCAGGAGATAGAGGGGTACGACCACTGCCTGCGCCGGGATCGCCACGCCGAGCAGGAACAGCCGGAAGGCGGCGCCGGACCAGCGGTCGCGGGTGCGGACGGCGACGTAGGCGAGGGGGATCGAGAGGACCAGGACGATGGCGACGACCGCCACGGCCACGATCGCCGTGTTGGTGAGGAGGTGGCCGAAGCCGCTGTTCAGGACGGTGTTGTAGTTGTCGAGGGTGGGGTCGGTCGGCGGGCTCAGGGGGTTGCCGGTGAGGGCGCGGTCCTGCGGGGTGAGGGAGGCCGACAGCATCGCGTAGACGGGGACGACGACGATCGCGAGCCAGAGGGCGGAGCCGAGGCCCGCCACCGGGTTGGCGCGTTTCGTCCAGTGCCGTCGGCGGCGCTTCGGTGGCGGGGGCGGGGCCGCCTGGCCTCTCGTCGTCTTCGCCGGGCGGGACAGGGTGTCGTAGGTCATGAGAGCCGTCAGATCCCTTCCCGCGTGCTGCGCATGGCGCCGAAGCCGGACAGCCGGACGAGGAGCAGGGACAGGCCCGTCGCCGCCAGGACCAGGAAGGACGCGATGGCGCTGGCGTAGCCGAAGTCGTAGCTCTTGAAGCCCGCCTCGTACATCAGGTACGGCAGGATCGCCGTGTCCGTGCCGGGGCCGCCCTTGGTGAGGATCAGGACCGTTTCGAAGTACGTCAGTGAGCCGACGACGATCAGCACGGTGGACGTGATGACGGTGTTGCGCAGCTGCGGCAGGGTGATCGAGAAGAACTGGCGGTAGCGGCCGGCGCCGTCGATGGCCGCCGCCTGGTAGAGGACCTGCGGGATCTGGCGGGCCCCGCCCTGGTAGATGAGGGTGTGGAAGGGGATGAACTGCCAGCCGCCGACGAACACGATCGCGAGGAACGCGCCGCTGGAGGAGCCCAGGGTGTCCTTCTGGATGATGCCGAAGTTCGGGTCGAGGAGGGCGTAGAAAAGCAGGGCGACGGCGGTGGAGGAGAGCAGGAGCGGGACGAAGAAGATCGCGGAGAGGACGGCGCGGTTGCGTTGCGGGCCCGCCGCCCAGACGCCGAGGAGCAGCGCCACGACCGTCTGGAAGGCCCAGCTCGCGGCGGTCAGCAGGATCGTCAGCCACAGCGACTGGGTCATGCGTGGGTCGTCGAGGAGCTTCTGCCAGTTGGCCAGGCCGACGGGCCGCGGGTCGCTCAGGCCGTCCCAGGTGGTGAAGGAGAGATAGAAGGCGAGGGCCATCGGGACGACCGCGAAGAAGGCGAAGAACAGGACGCCGGGGAGGGCCCAGACGGCGTGCGGGCGGCCCACCCTCGTCCGGGTGCTCACTTCTTCAGCTCCTTGCAGGCCGCCACGAACTCGGTCGGCGACGACTTCCCCGCGAACAGCTTCCCGATCTCCGTGTGCATCGGGGTGCCCAGCTCGCCGAGCGCCTGGTCCCAGGAGAGGGTGAACGCGGGGGCCTGCTGGACCATGTCGTACTGGAACCTGGCGTACTCGGGGTTGGGGGCCGAGTCGAGGAGCTTGGCCGCGTTGGAGGTCGTCGGCACGTCTCCGAGGTCGATCAGGTCCTTGGCGTACGCCTCCGAGGCGGCCTCCTTGAGGAACGCGATCGCCAGGTCCTTGTTGCGGGTACGGGAGTTGACGGACCAGTAGTTGGTCGGGTTGCCGACGACGTTGCGCACGTCGCCGGTGCCGCCCTCGATCTCGGGGAACGCCGCCCAGCCCAGGTGCTGCTTGGCGAAGTCGGGGAACTTGCCGAGCTGCGTCGAGTACTCCCAGGAGCCCATCAGGTGCATCGCGGCCCTGCCCTTGGCGAAGACCGCGGGCGCGCCGCCGTTGACGTACGAGACGGACGTGAACTTGTCGCCGAAGGCGCCGCCGTCGACCAGTTCCTTCACCATCTCGGCGGCCTGGAGGACGGCCGGGTCGCCCCAGCCCTCCGCGTCGCCGTCCTGGATGCGCTGGAAGACCTCGGGGCCGCCGACGCGGTCGACCAGGTACTCCAGCCACATCAGCTCGGGCCAGATGTCGGAGCCGCCGAGCGCGAAGGGCGTGATGTTCGCCTTCTTCAGCTTGGCGTTGAGGTCGAGGAGCTGGTCCCAGGTGGTGGGCGGCTCAAGCTTGTGCTCGGCGAAGACGGACTTGTTGTAGAAGAGGATCACGGGCTGCATGCCGCGCATCGGGATGCCGTAGTGGCGGCCCTTGAGGTCGCCGGCCGCGAGGACGGAGGGCAGGAAGCCGTCCTTGAGCACGGGGTCGCCGTTGATCGTGTCGGTGAGGTCGAGGAGCTTGCCCGCCTCCTCGTACGCCCGGATGGAGCCGCCGCCCCAGTTGAAGAAGACGTCCGGGGCGCTGGGCGAGCCCATGGCCGTCCGCAGCTTGGGGGAGTAGTCGGAGCCGGGGACCTTCTCCAGCTTCACGGTGCCGCCCGCCTCCTTGGCGGCCGCCGACTTGTTGAAGCGCTCCACGGCCGCCTGCTGGACCTTCACCGCGTCGTCGCCGTACACGAAGGCGGTGATCGTGCCGCCGTCGCCGCCGCCCGCGCCGCTGCCGGAGCCGCACGCGGTGAGGCCGGGGAGACCGGTGGTGAGGAGGGTGGTGGCGCCGGCGCCGAGTATCCAGCGCCTGCTGAACGATCGTCCGCCTGCGGACGACGTGGTGGACCCCATGAGACAGCACCTCTCGGGAGGACGTGCGTGTGGACAGGCCGGTCGAACAAGCCGGTCGACAGGTCGGTCGACAGGTCGATCGGCGAATGTTTCGGGAAGTAGCTCGAATGTTCCGGGAACGTAGGGTGCCGCAGGAGGCCCGTCAAGGGGTCGCGCAGGGATACGATCGCCGGCATGACTCCTCCGGAACGCCCGCAGACCCCGACAGCACGGCGGTCCGCGCAGACCGCGACCCTCGCCGAGATCGCCCGCGAGGCCGGGGTCTCCGCGCCGACTGTTTCGAAGGTGCTCAACGGCCGGGCCGACGTCGCCCCGGCCACCCGCAACCGCGTCGAGGAGCTGCTGCGCACCCACGGCTACCGGCGGCGCCGGGCCGAGGCCACCCGCTCGCCGCTGATCGACCTGGTCTTCCACGAGCTGGAGAGCGCCTGGGCGCTGGAGGTCATCCGGGGCGTGGAGAACGTGGCCCGTGAGGCCGGGCTGAGCGTCGTGCTCTCCGAGAGCGCGGGGCGGCTGACGCCCGGACGGACCTGGGCCGACCAGGTCGCCGCCCGCCGTCCGCACGGCGTGATCCTGGTGCTGAGCGAGCTCGACGAGTCCCAGCGGGCGCTGCTGACCAGCCGTTCCATACCGTTCGTGGTGATGGACCCGGCCGGTGACCCGGGCACCGACGTGCCCTCGATCGGCGCCACCAACTGGCAGGGGGGCCTCGCCGCCACCCGGCATCTGGTCGAACTCGGCCACACCCGGATCGGCGCGATCACCGGGCCGTCGCGGATGCTGTGCAGCCGGGCCCGGGTGGACGGCTACCGGGCCGCGCTGGAGACCGCCGGGCTGCCGGTGGACGTCGGCTTGATCAAGACCGGGGACTTCCACCACGAGTCCGGCTACCGGCTGGGGCTGGAGCTGCTGCGCCGCCCGGACCGGCCGACCGCCGTCTTCGCCGGCAACGACCTCCAGGCGCTCGGGCTGTACGAGGCGGCGCGCGAGCTGGGGCTGCGGGTGCCGGACGACGTGAGCGTGGTGGGGTTCGACGATCTGCCGGTGGCGCGCTGGGTGGGGCCGCCGCTGACGACCGTACGGCAGCCGCTGACGGAGATGGCGGAGGCCGCGGCCCGGCTGGTGCTGGAGCTGGGGCGCGGGGAGGGGGCCGCCGCCGCGACGCGGGTGGAGCTGGCGACGAGCCTGGTGGTGCGCAGCAGTACGGCGGCGCCGGGGGCGGCCGAAAGCTGACGTATTGACGGGTGGGGCCGGCGCCTCAACACTCCTCCGAAGTCAATCGGATGCACCACCGAAACTTTCGGAGGCACCCGCACATGAGACACACGAGATGGGCGTCGCTGTTCACCGGCGTCGTCGCCCGCCGCGCCTTGCCGGCTGTAGCCCTCGGCGCCTTACTGGTCGCGACCCTCGGCGCCCTACTGGTCGCCGCCCCCTCCGCGCAAGCCGCCGACCCGCCGCTGCGCGACCTCGCCGCCGCCAAGGGAAAGATCATCGGCACCGCGGTCACCGGAGGCAAGCTCACCGGCACCTACGCCGACATCGCGGGCCGGGAGTTCAACTCCCTCACGCCCGGCAACGCCATGAAGTGGGAGTCGGTCGAGCCGAGCCGGGGCACGTACAACTGGGCCGAGGCCGACCGGATCGTCGACTTCGCCGAGGCCCACGGCCAGCAGGTACGCGGGCACACCCTGGTCTGGCACAGCCAGAACCCGGGCTGGCTGACGGGCGGCTCCTGGACACCGGCCCAGTTCAGCGCCATCGTCCAGGACCACATCACCACCGAGGTCGGCCGCTACCAGGGCCGCGTCGACGCCTGGGACGTGGTCAACGAGCCCTTCAACGAGGATGGCACCTACCGGCAGAGCCTCTTCTACAACCACCTCGGCCCGGACTACATCGCCCAGGCCCTGACCTGGGCACGGGCCGCCGACCCGACCGCCGAGCTCTACATCAACGACTACAACGTCGAGGGCGTCAACGCGAAGAGCACCGCGCTGTACAACCTGGTCAAGTCCCTGAAGGAGCGCGGGGTCCCGATCGACGGCGTCGGTCTGCAGGCCCACTTCATCCTCGGCCAGGTCCCCTCGACGCTCCAGCAGAACATCCAGCGCTTCGCCGACCTCGGGGTCGACGTGGCGATCACGGAGCTGGACATCCGGATGCAGGTTCCGGCCACCGACGCGAAGCTCGCGCAGCAGGCCGCCGACTACAAGGCCGTCATGAACGCCTGCGTGGCGGTCGCCCGCTGCACCGGCGTCACCGTGTGGGGCTTCACCGACTCCGACTCCTGGATCCCGGACTTCTTCGAGGGGTACGGGGCGGCGACACCGTACGACGAGAACTTCGCGCCGAAACCGGCGTACTACGCGATCGCGCAGTCGCTGGGCGGCACCGGTGACGGCGGCGGTGGCGAGCCCACGGACGGCTGTACGGCGTCGTATCGCGTCGTGAACCAGTGGAACACCGGCTTCACCGGCGAGGTGACGGTCTCCTGCGCAGGCGCCTCGCTCTCGTCCTGGAAGGTGAACTGGACGTACGGCGCGGGTCAGCGGATCACCCAGGCCTGGAACGCGAACTGCACGCAGAGTGGTGCAACGGTCAACTGCTCCCACGCGTCCTACAACGGGGCGGTGCCGAACGGCGGTTCGGTGACCTTCGGCTTCAACGGCTCCTGGAGCGGCAGCAATCCGGTGCCGACCGTGGCGCTGGGCTGAGAAGTCTGAGAATTTCGGAAGAAAACCGGGTTCGCGTCCCCGCCCGTAATAATTCGGACGTACGTTCCTGTCCGTGACGGGACACATAACGGAGCACGACGGGGACGGAGACGAGGGCCTAAGAGGGGGAGGCCGGCGGTCGCGCCCGCTGAAGGCCGCCGGTCTCGCCCTCGTCGCCGTCCTGGCGCTCGGCGGCGCTGGTGCGGGCTGGGCCTACTGGCAGCTGAACGACAACATCAACAGCGTCGACATCAACAGCGCCCTCGGCGACGACCGCCCGGCGAAACCGACGCCCTCCGTCTCCGCGTCCGCCGCGACGCCGCCCACAGAGGCGCTGAACATCCTGGTGCTGGGCTCGGACTCGCGCAGCGGCGCCGAGAACCAGGCCCTCGGGGGCGGCGACAGTTCCGGCGCCCGGTCCGACACGGCGATGGTGGTGCACCTCGGCGCCGGGCGCACCGAGGCCACCGTCGTCAGCATCCCGCGCGACACCCTGGTCACCCGCCCGCCCTGCCCGCTGGAGTCGGGAGGTGAGTCGGCCGAGGCCTCCAATGTCATGTTCAACAGCGCCTACTCCGTGGGCGGTCCGGTGTGCGCGGTGAAGACCGTCGAGTCGATGACCAACGTCCGGATGGACCACTACGTCGAGATCGACTTCGCCGGCTTCGCCAGGCTGGTGGACGCGCTCGGCGGGGTCACCGTCACCACCGAGGAGGACATCGACGACGAGGACAGCCACCTGACCCTGCCGGCCGGTACCCATCACCTCGACGGCGAACAGGCCCTGGGCCTGGCCCGCACCCGGCACGGCATCGGGGACGGCAGCGATCTGGGGCGCATAGGCCTGCAGCACCAGCTCGTCAAGGCACTCATGGAACGGATCGCGGCGACCAGCCTGCTCTCGGACCCGACCCGCCTGTACGAGGTCGCGGACGCGGTGACCGGCAGCCTGACCACCGACACCGGCCTCGACTCGCTGACGGAGCTGGTGGGGCTCGGGCAGAGCCTGCGGGGCCTGTCGGCGGACGCCATGGAGACGGTGACGATGCCGGTGGTCACGGCGGCGTGGGACCCGAACCGGGTGGTGGCTCAGGAGCCGGAGGCGGGGGAGTTGTGGGAGTCGTTGCGGTAGAGGTCTCCACGCCCCGGGCGGCGTTGGCCCGCAACGAACGGGAGCGGGGGCTGCTGGAGTCGCGGGCGCGGGAATGCGGTTGACCGATCGGGGCACGATCACTCGTTCGGCTGATCGGCGCCGGTTACGGGCCGTCAGGAGCCGTGCCTCCGTAGCGTCGGCGGTGTTGCTTGTGCCGCAGTGGCGCCCGCGCCCACACTTGAAGGAGGAGGTGCTTCACGATGACCGCTCTCGTAGAAGAGGTGGCCCCGGTGGTGGAAGACAAGCCGGTTTCCGAGCCGGTTTCCGATCTGGACGAGGTCCTGTGGCAGGCGTGGAAGGCCATGGATCTCCCCGAGGGCTACCGCGCCGAGATCATTGAGGGGACCATCGAGGTGTCGCCTACCGGTCGTCGTCGTCATACCGTTCTCATGGGCCGACTCCACAGGGCGCTCGACACGCACCTCGCCGGTAGCGGATACGCAGTGCACCGCGACGGCAACGTCATCCACCGCCACAAATGCTGGATCCCCGACCTCTTCGTCGCCCCCCTCGACCTCGATGAGATCCCCGACGAGGAAGGCCTCGGCGTCGACGCCGCCGGGGTCAAGATGGTCATCGAGGTCACCTCACCCGGACACCGCAACCTCCAGCGCGACCGTGCCCGCAAGCGCCGTGAGTACGCCCGGGCGGGCATCCCCGTGTACGTGATCGTCGACGACTTCGACGACGACGGAGCCGTTGTCGTTCTGACCTCCCCGGACCCGAAGAAGGCCAAGTACACCGACGAGCACCGCGTTCCCTACGGCACCGACGCGGTGGTCCCGGAAGGGCCGGCCAAGGGGTTCACGATCGGTAAGGCGATCGTCGCGTCCTGACGTCGGTCAGCCCGACGGGTGGCCGATCAGCATGGTCGGCGCCCCCGCCACCCGCGTCAGAAACACCGTCGCGGAGTTCGGCCCCTGTGGCTTCACCTTCTTGCGGAGTTCCTCCGGCTCCACCGCCGACCCCCGCTTCTTCACGGTCAGGATCCCCACCTCCCGCTCCCGCAGCAGCGCCTTCAACTTCTTGACGCTGAAGGCGAGTTGGTCGGTGATCTCGTAGGCGGAGGCGTACGGCGTGGGGCGCAGCTCGTCGGCCGTGACGTACGCGATCGTCCCGTCGATCAGACCGCCGTCGAGCTCGACGGCCACCTCGGCGACCAGGTGGGCGCGGATGACGGCGCCGTCCGGCTCGTACAGGAAGCGCCCGACGGGACGTACCGCCGGATTCGGCAGGCCGCGGGAGCGGAGTGTGCGCGGGCCGGGGAGGAGGGTGGCGCGCACCAGGCCGGGCTCGGTGCCGAACCACAGCACCGCCTCCTTCACCTCCCCGCCGTCCGAGATCCACTCCGCCTCGGCGGCGTCGGGCACGGCCTCGTGCGGGATGCCGGGCGCGACCTTGAGGGCGGCGTGCGGGGCGGTCGTAGCCACCCGGACGGCCCAGGAGAGCGGGGGCGAGTACGCCTCCGGATCGAAGATCCTGCCCCGGCCGCCTCGTCGCGCCGGGTCCACGAAGACCGCGTCGTACGCCGACACGTCCACCTCCGTGACATCCGCCTCCCGTACCTCGATCAGCCCGGCCAGCCCCAGCGCCTCGGCGTTCGCCCGCGCGGCGGCCGCCGTCAGCGGGTCGCGGTCCACGGCGAGGACGCGGATCCCGGCGCGGGCGAGGGCGATCGCGTCCCCGCCGATCCCGCAGCACAGGTCGGCCACCGACGTCACCCCCAACTCCCCGAACCGCCGCGCGCGATACGTCGCCACGCTCGCCCGCGTCGACTGCTCGACCCCGTTGGGCGTGAAGTACATCCGCTCCGCGTCCGCCGCCCCGAACTTGGCCACCGCCCGCTGCCGCAGCCGCGCCTGGCCGAGCGCCGCCGACACCAGGTCGGCCGGGTGGTCGCGGCGCAGCCGGGTGGCGACGGCGAGTTCCTGGGTGGGGTCCGTGCCGCGCACCTCGTCGAGGAGGGCCCGGCCTTCGGGGGTGAGGAGAGGGGCGAGGTCGTTCACCGGGCCATTGTCGGCCAGTCGGTGGATGGTGCGCCTCCGGCGGCGGTGTCGGCGGCGGTTCGGGGGCGGGGCCTGGGAGGATCCGGCTCCATGCGACTAGTAGTACAAAATGACAAAATTAGGGCGCGTCGGCTTCGGAGAGCTACGGCGATCAGAGCCGGAATCGCCGTACTGACCGTCGCCGCCATCGCCTCCGGCTGCACGCGCGGCGAGGACGAAGCGCCCCCGCCCCTCAAGGCGCCCCCGGCCCGCGCCCTGGACGGCTACGCCGCCAAACTCCGCGCCGACCACGCCGCCCTGGTCGCCGCCGCGCAGCGCTGGGGCCTGAAGGAGACCCCGCTGCGGCCGCCGCGCCCGCCCGCGAAGAAGCCGACGATCACCACCCGCGTCGGCTTCGAGGTGGACGAACACGAGGAGCAGGGCCTCCCGCCGGTCTTCACCACCATCCCCACCGACCAGAAGGTCGTCTTCCTGACCATCGACGACGGCGCCGAGAAGGACCCGGCGTTCCTGCGGATGATGACCGACCTGCGGATCCCGTACACCGCGTTCCTCAGCGACTACCTGATCAAGGAGAACTACCGCTACTTCGAGCAGATGCAGGCCAGGGGAGTGGTCCTGAACAACCACACCCTCAACCACCCCTACCTGCCCGGCCTCTCCTACACCGACCAGAAGCGCGAGATCTGCGGCATGCAGGACGTCATCGAAGAGCGCTACGGCACCCGCCCGCTGCTGTTCCGCCCGCCCTACGGCAACTACAACTCCGACACCCTGCGCGCCGCCAAGGACTGCGGCATCAAGTACGTCCCGCTGTGGAACGAGGAGGTCTTCGTCGACCACTGGGACTACCGCGAGTGGGACCGCGACATCCACCCCGGCGACATCGTCCTCAGCCACTTCCGGGGCACGGACGACTGGGCGGGCGGGATGCCCGACATGATCCGCGTCTTCCTCGACAAGATCACGGCGAAGGGGTACGCGGTGGGCCGCCTGGAGGACTACCTGTGACTCGGCGCGGGCGGACGGCAGGGGCCGCGGCGCTCCTGGTCCTGCTCGCCGGCTGCGCCCTGCCCGACGCCCCGCCCTCGCGCTCCGTCGAGGCGGGGGCGGCACCCGGCTCGGCCGCCTCGCAGCCCCCGCCCCACCGCCGCTGGGGCCTGCCCTCGCCGCTCTCCCCGCCCCCCTCGCCGCCCCGCCACCCCGCACGACCTGCGGACGGGCTGCCGCCGGTCCTGGACCGCATCCCGACCCCCCACAAAGTCGTCTTCCTCACCTACGACGACGGCGCCGAGAAGGACCCGCGCTTCGTCGACATGGTCCGCGAGCTACGGCTGCCGGTCAGCATGTTCCTCACCGACAGCGTCGTCGGACCCGGCTACGGCCACTTCGCGCGCCTTCGCTCGGTCGGCGCCAGCATCCAGAACCACACCCTCGACCACGCCGCCCTGCGCGGGCTGCCGTACGCCGGTCAGCGCGCCGAGATCTGCGGGCAGCAGCACAAACTCCACACCCGGTTCGGCATCCGCCCCCACCTCTTCCGCCCGCCCTACGGCACGTACGACACGACGACCCGCCGGGCGGCCGCGGACTGCGGCATCAAGGCGATCGTGCTCTGGCGCGCCACGATGAACGCGGACGACCTCACCTTCACGAACGGCCCCGCACACCTCCGCCCCGGCGACATCATCTCGGTCCCCTCGACCGAAGCCCCGACCCCGATGCTCCGCGAACGCACGACGCGCCTGCTGCGCCGGGTGCAGGAGGCGGGGCTGACAGTGGGGCGGCTGGAGGATTACCTCTGACCACGCGAGGCTTTCGACGCCGGTCCGCGCCGCTCGGCCCGTCCGGCGTTCGAGGACGAGTCCGGCCGACGCGCCGCAGGCAATTGGCACTCCGCTTGACCGAGTGCTAACCGCAGTCATAGTCTCGGCTCTGGCACTCCCCCCTGGAGAGTGCCAAACAAGCGACGGGCAGGTCCGGCACCCGCGACGACGGATCGACCTGGTCGCCACCTCAGACAGTTAACCCCGTGAGATCTCCGAAGGGGGAGGTCGGATCGTGACGACCGCCAGCTCCAAGGTTGCCATCAAGCCGCTCGAGGACCGCATCGTGGTCCAGCCGCTGGACGCCGAGCAGACCACGGCCTCTGGCCTGGTCATCCCGGACACCGCCAAGGAGAAGCCCCAGGAGGGCGTCATCCTCGCGGTGGGCCCGGGCCGCTTCGAGAACGGCGAGCGCCTGCCGCTCGACGTCAAGGTCGGCGACGTCGTGCTGTACAGCAAGTACGGCGGCACCGAGGTGAAGTACAACGGCGAGGAGTACCTCGTCCTCTCGTCCCGCGACGTGCTCGCGGTCATCGAGAAGTAATCACCTCAGGCAACACACCGTTTTGAGCTGCGCCCCTGGCCCCCGCGACCGATAACGAAGCCGGGCGCCCGGGGCGCAGTTTCATTACCCCAAGACTTTCCGAGAGGGCTCCCGCTGCCATGGCGAAGATCCTGAAGTTCGACGAGGACGCCCGTCGCGCCCTCGAGCGCGGCGTCAACAAGCTCGCCGACACGGTCAAGGTGACGATCGGCCCCAAGGGCCGCAACGTCGTCATCGACAAGAAGTTCGGCGCCCCCACCATCACCAACGACGGCGTCACCATCGCCCGCGAGGTCGAGGTCGAGGACCCCTACGAGAACCTCGGCGCCCAGCTGGTCAAGGAGGTGGCGACCAAGACCAACGACATCGCGGGTGACGGTACGACCACCGCGACCGTGCTGGCCCAGGCGCTGGTCCGCGAGGGCCTGAAGAACGTCGCCGCCGGCGCCTCCCCGGCCGCCCTCAAGAAGGGCATCGACGCCGCCGTAGCCGCCGTCTCCGAGGACCTGCTGGCCTCGGCCCGGCCGATCGACGAGAAGTCCGACATCGCCGCCGTCGCCGCGCTGTCCGCCCAGGACCAGCAGGTCGGCGAGCTGATCGCCGAGGCGATGGACAAGGTCGGCAAGGACGGTGTCATCACCGTCGAGGAGTCCAACACCTTCGGCCTGGAGCTGGACTTCACCGAGGGCATGGCCTTCGACAAGGGCTACCTGTCGCCGTACTTCGTGACGGACCAGGAGCGCATGGAGGCCGTCCTGGACGAGCCGTACATCCTCATCCACCAGGGCAAGATCTCCGCCATCGCGGACATGCTGCCGCTGCTGGAGAAGATCATCCAGTCCAACTCCTCCAAGCCGCTGCTGATCATCGCCGAGGACGTCGAGGGCGAGGCCCTCTCCACCCTCGTCGTGAACAAGATCCGCGGCACCTTCAACGCCACCGCCGTCAAGGCTCCCGGCTTCGGCGACCGCCGCAAGGCGATGCTCCAGGACATGGCGGTCCTCACCGGCGCCACGGTCATCTCCGAGGAGGTCGGCCTCAAGCTCGACCAGGTCGGTCTGGACGTGCTCGGCACCGCCCGCCGCGTCACCGTCACCAAGGACGACACCACCATCGTCGACGGCGCCGGCAAGTCCGAGGACGTGCAGGGCCGCGTCGCGCAGATCAAGGCCGAGATCGAGGCCACGGACTCCGACTGGGACCGCGAGAAGCTCCAGGAGCGCCTCGCGAAGCTGGCCGGCGGCGTGTGCGTGATCAAGGTCGGCGCCGCCACCGAGGTGGAGCTGAAGGAGAAGAAGCACCGTCTGGAGGACGCCATCTCCGCGACCCGCGCCGCGGTCGAGGAGGGCATCGTCTCCGGTGGTGGCTCCGCGCTCGTCCACGCCGTGAAGGTCCTTGAGGACAACCTCGGCAAGGAGGGCGACGAGGCCACCGGTGTCGCCGTCGTCCGCAAGGCCGCCGTCGAGCCGCTGCGCTGGATCGCCGAGAACGCCGGCCTGGAGGGCTACGTCATCGTCTCCAAGGTCGCCGAGCTGGAGAAGGGCAGCGGCTACAACGCCGCCACCGGTGAGTACGGCGACCTGATCAAGTCCGGCGTCATCGACCCGGTCAAGGTCACCCGCTCCGCCCTGGAGAACGCCGCCTCCATCGCCTCCCTGCTGCTCACGACCGAGACCCTGGTCGTCGAGAAGAAGGAAGAGGAGCCGGAGCCGGCGGGCCACGGCCACGGTCACGGCCACGCGCACTGACGCGAGCCGTAACAGGCAGTAGGGGAGGCCCGGCACCCGGGGTGCCGGGCCTCCCTGTATCCCCTCGCGGGTCTAACGCTCCAGCTCCTCGAAGACGCCCAGCTGCTCCATCAGCCCCAGCCGGTCGTACTCCCACCAGCCCTCGACGAGCTTGCCGTCCCCGCCGCACCGGAAGACGGTCGTACCGCTCATCGACACTTCCTTCCCGGTGGCCGGAATCCCCAGGAACTCGCCCTTGTGCGTGCCCTTCCAGAACCACCGCGCGCACACCTTGTCGCCCTCGGCGATCAGGTCCTCGATGCTGAACGAGAAGTCGAACCCGTCCCGCCAGACCCGCAGGTCGCGCCGGACATGATCCATCCCGATCACATCCTGCTCGTTCGCCGGATTGTGATCGTGATAGTGCTCCCCCATCACCTCATCGAGCGGCGGCAGCTCCCCGGGCGTCGCCACCAGCTCGAAGAACCGCCGGACCGTGGCACTGAACAACTGCTCGTCCCGCACCACGTCCAGATCCGTGAACGTCGGCATCTCGTCGCACAGCGCGACCATCTCGTGAAAGATCCGATCGGTCTCCGGAAGATTCGAATTCCGCATCGCCTCTTCGTACGACGGAAACTCCACGATCTCGATGAAGTGCGACGCGTCGGACCGGTCCTTCCCGATCACACTGTGCGTCGCCGTCCGCTTTCCCTTGGTCTTCTCCACCCACGCGTCCATCAGCCGGTTCATCTCCTCGAACCGACTGGTCTTGCAGTCGATGACCTGCACGAACGTCATGGCGCCACCTCCGGCCCCCCTGGATCCGGTCGAACAGCTCCATTGTCCTACGAGGGCCTCGACCGGCACCCGCTACTGAGGCCCGTACTTCCGGCCCGCCCGCGACGAGACCCCGCCCAGCAACCCTCGCGGCGCCACCTTCACCACGCCCATGATGGCCTTGTACCGCGGGTCCGGAATGGACAGCGTCTTCCCCCGCGCCAGATCCGAGAGCGCCGCCGCCACCAGCTTGTCCGCGTCGAGCCACATCCAGCCCGGGATGTTGTCCGTGCCCATGCCGGCGCGCTCGTGGAACTCGGTGCGGACGAAGCCGGGGCACAGGACCATCATCCGTACGCCGGTGCCCGCCAGGTCACGGGCGGCGCCCTGGGTGAACTGCACGACCCAGGCCTTGGACGCGCCGTACGTTCCCCGGGGGAGGAAGGCCGCGACCGAGGCGACGTTCACGACGCCTCCGCGTCCCCGCTCCCGCATCGCCTCGGTCGCCGCCGACGTCAGCCGGAGCACCGCCTCGCAGTGCACCTTGAGCATCTTCAGCTCGTCGGCCATGGGGACGTCGAGATAGCGGCCCTTGTTGCCGAAGCCGGCGTTGTTGATCAGGAGGTCGACGGGGTTCTTGCGGTCGGCGAGGCGAGCGGCGACCGCCTCGATGCCGTCGTCCGTCGCCAGGTCCGCCGTGAGTACCTCCGCCTCGATGCCGTGCCCGTCGTGCAGTTCGGTCGCCTGCTCGCGGAGGCGTTTGGTGTCGCGGGCCACCAGGACGAGGTTGTGCCCGTCCGCCGCCAGCCGCCGCGCGAACGCGGCGCCGATTCCCGCGGTCGATCCCGTAATCAGAGCCGTTGTCATGTGCCAAGGGTAGTGACCCGGACTGTGCGCGGCTGATCTCCGTAGGGTCTCAGTAGGGGGAATGCCGGGGGAATGCCGGGGGATTGACGGGGGATTGACGGGACGTTTGCGGAGGGCTTGGAGGGGATTTGTAGGGGGCTTGTAGAGGGGGCCCGGCAGGGCGTGGAGAGGGAGCTCGGCGGGCGTGGAGAGGGGGCCCGGCGGGGCGTGGAGAGGGAGCTCGGCGGGGCCTGGAGAGAGGGCCCGGCGGGGCCTGGAGAGGCTGGAGAGGAACTCGCTCAGCCGTGCTCGTGGTCGTCCGCATGGCCGTTCCCAGGCCCCGCGTGCCCCGACGGCGCGCCCGCCCGCTGCCCCTTGTCCACCACCACGAACTGGCCCATCATCCCTTCGTCCTCGTGGTACAGCAGATGGCAGTGGTACATGTACGGCGTGTCGGGATCGGCCGGCCCGGTGAAACGCAACGCCAGCTTCATGGTCGTCCCGTGCGGCACGAACACCGTGTCCTTGGGCCCGCGCAAGGCCGGTGGCGGCGCCGCGCCGTTCACCTCCAGCACCCTGAACTGCACGTCGTGCACATGGAAGTTGTGCGGCATCCCGTTGGCGTTGCGGACCGTCCACACCTCCGTCGTCCCGCGCGTGACCGTCTCGTCCACCCGCCCCATGTCCATCGACCGCCCGTTGATCCCGGACCGCTTCAACTCGAAGTACCGGCCCCGCGCCGCGTCCGTGCCGTCGGGTATCTCCAACTCGCCCAGGGCGGTGGGCAGGTCCGGAGACGGTCGCAGCCGTCCGGCCGCCCGCAGCTCCAGTACGTCGAAGGAGTCGTCCCCTCCGCCGAACCGCCGCTGCCAGCCGTCCCCGTAGTTGTCCTGCGGAAAGCTGCGCAGCATCACCCGCTCACCCGCCCGCATCCGCACCACGATCTCGGCCCGCTCGCCCGGCGACAACTGCACCCGCTTCTGGGACACCGGCCGCTCGAGCAGACCCCCGTCCGTGCCGACCAGGGAGAAGGAACGGTCGTCCGGGAAGCCGAAGGCGTAGGTGCGGGCCGTGGAGGCGTTGAGCAGCCGCAGCCGTATCAGCTCGTCGGCGACCTCGCGGTAGGGGCGCAGCGTGCCGTTGACCATCGTCTGGTCGCCGAGGAAGCCCACGTTCTGCAGAAAGCCGCGGTCCCCGTCGAGCCGGGCGCCGTCGAAGCGCACGTCCTGCACGACGACGGGCAGGTCGTCCACGCCGTACCGCTTCGGCAGCGCGAGGCGCGCCGACCGCTCGTCGTCGAGGAGGAACATGCCCGCCAGGCCCCGCCGGACGTGGTCCTCGGTCGCGCCGTGCGGGTGGGGGTGGTACCAGAGCGTCGCGGCCGGCTGGTCCACCGTCCACTGCGGGCTCCAGGTGCCGCCGGCGGCGATCTCCTGATGCGGGCCCCCGTCCATCTCGGCGGGCAGGTGCATGCCGTGCCAGTGCACGCTCGACGCCTCGTCGAGCCCGTTCCGTATGCGCACGCGGACCTTCTCGCCGCGTTCCGCGCGCAGAGTCGGGCCGAGATAGGTGCCGTTGAAGCCCCACGTCGGGGTCTTCCGCCCCGCCTCGAACTCGGTCTCGCCCGCCTGCATGCGCAGATCGAAGACACGCGTGCCGTCCTTGTCGACATGCGACTCGGCCAACGGCGGTATCGCGAGCGCGTTGTCGAACGACGCCTTGCCGACCGTACTGACCGGGGCGTCGGTCCACAGCCACGCGAACAACCCACCGATCGTCACGGCGCCGACGGTCACGACCGCGCCGAGGACGATGAGCACCCGCTTGAGACGAGACGCACGCCGAGGCGTGCCACCAGATCTGCGACGAATCATGCTTCGAGCGTCCTCGCCGCGATCCCGCGAAACATCGGGGACGTCCCCCGCCCCACCCCGACCCGGCCCCGGCCCGCCCTCCGGGAATTTCCCCTAGGAGGCGTGGGACGCCTGGACGCCGAACAGGTTTTGAATACCCGTCAGGAGGTCTGCATCTGCATGTACTTCCGCGCCGCCTCCCGCGACTCCGGATGCAACGCCTCGCCCGCCGCCAGCAGCCGCGGCAGCAGCGCCCGCTCCGTCGTGACCGCCCGGAACTGCAGGGCCACCGTCACCTCGTGGTCCGGACGGTGCACGATCTCGATCGGGTCGCTCGCCCGGACCTCGCCCGGCGTGATCACTCGCAGATACGCTCCCGGCGCACCCCGCTGCGTGAACCGCTTGACCCAGCCCGGCTCACCCAGATGACTCTGGAAGGTCCGGCAGGGAATCCGCCCGGAGGTGACCTCCAGCACGACATCACGCCCGATCCGCCAGCGCTCGCCGATCAGGGCGCCGGAGACGTCGATGCCCGACGTCGTGAGGTTCTCGCCGAACGAGCCGTTCGTCAGCGTGCGGCCCAGTTCGCGCTCCCACGCGTCGAGGTCCTCGCGGGCCACCGCGTACACGGCCTGGTCGTCGCCGCCGTGGTGGCGGGTGTGGCACACCGCGTCCCCGGCCAGCCCGCTCGCCCCGATGCCCTTGGGTCCGGGCGCCGCCACCCGAACGGGCTCGTCGACCGGGCGCTTGTCGATACCGGTCACGCCGTCGGGATGGTCCGTGTAGGTGACGGCCTTCGCGCGGCCCAGGTTCACAGAGAGAAGCCTCATGGCGGCACGGTAGGCGACAAAAACCAAAGTGTCGACGCGTTATTCGGCGTCGTACCCAAGGCTCGCTTATGCTTGAAGGGTGATCGAGGCCCGTCATCTGCGTGTCCTGCGCGCCGTCGCCGCCACCGGCTCCTTCTCCGCGGCGGGGCGCGAGCTGGGCTGCACCCAGCCCGCCGTCAGCCAGCAGATGAAGGCGCTGGAGGCGTCCGTGGGGACGCCCCTGCTGGTGCGCACCGGACGCGAGATGCGGCTGACGCAGGCCGGCGAGGCGCTCGTACGGCATGCCTCGGGCATCCTCGCCGGGCTCACGGCCGCCGAGGAGGAGGTCGCCGCGATCGCCGGGCTGCGCGCCGGGCGGGTGCGGCTGGTGTCCTTCCCCAGCGGCAGCTCCACCCTCGTGCCGACCGCCCTCGCGGCCCTGCGCGCCGCGCACCCCGGCACCCGCGTCTCCCTGGAGGAGGCCGAGCCGCCCCAGTCCGTCGACAAGCTGCGGGCCGGTGACTGCGATGTCGCGCTCGCGTTCCGTTACGAGGGGGCGCCGGGCGTCGAGGAGTGGGACGACCTCGTCGTGCGACCGCTGCTGAGCGACCGGTTGGTGGGGCTGGTGCCGGAACGGCACCGGCTTGCGCGGTCCGAGTCCGTCGCCATCGGCGATCTCGCCGAGGAGCCGTGGATCGCGGGCTGTCCGCGCTGCCGCGGCCAGTTGATCGAGGTGTGCGCGGGGGCCGGTTTCACGCCCCGCATCGACTTCGCCACCGACGACTATCCGGCGGTGGTCGGCCTGGTGGGCGCGGGGCTCGGGGTGGCGGTGCTGCCACAGCTGGCGATCGAGTCCGTACGGCCGCGGGGGGCGCGGGCGGTGGCCTTGGAACCGGCGGTGCGGCGGGAGATCGTCGCGCTGACGCTGCCCGATCTGGCGCAGGTGCCGGCGGTGCGGGCGACGCTGGATCAGCTGGCGCGGGCGGCGGCTCGGTAGTCGGGCTTCGGTGGTCGGGCTTCGGAGTCGGGCTTCGGTGGTCACGCCCGGTAGTCCTCGGCTGCCCCGGCAGTAAGAGACCCCCCGTAGTCACCCCCCGTAGCCACCCCCCGTAGTCAAAGGCAGGGGCACGCGTGTGCGTGCCCGTCGGAGAAACGTTCCTTCAGGTGTTCGGGGCGGCATTCCCGCCGGCCGTCGACGCCGACACCAGCCGGTGGCGTGCCCGCCCCATGAGCTCTTCGCGCTCGTCCTCGGTCAAACCGCCCCACACGCCGTACGGTTCGCGCACCGCCAGCGCGTGTGCCGCGCACTGCGCGCGGACCGGGCACCTCATACAGACCTCTTTGGCCGAGTTCTCGCGAGCACTCCGAGCCGCCCCGCGCTCACCCTCCGGATGGAAGAAGAGCGAACTGTCCACGCCGCGACAGGCAGCCAGGAGCTGCCAGTCCCATAGGTCCGCGTTCGGTCCGGGAAGGCGGGAGAAATCTGCCATTGCGTGACCCCTTGTAGCCGTTCTGAGCGGATACGGTGCCCACGACCGTACATCTACGATCTAAGGAGATGAAAATATGACTCATTGCGAATCTAGCCTCAGACATCAGCAGATGGGAAGAAATGGGTCTAAATGGGGCATAGGTTGTGATGAAACATTGAGGGTCTCTTGCACATGTCTGCAGCGTGTCCGCACCCTCACGTAGAGTGCCGAAGACGGCACACAGCCCCGTAACTCTTTCGAGTGACCGTCGTTGAGAGTGCGGAGGCGGTTGAAAACACAAGCGCTCGGGCAGGCGTCCGAGACGGTCGACCGCACAGGTGACGATTTCGTACCAGCCTGGAGGCTCAAGGTGACGCGCATCAGCTGCGGAGGGCGGCCATGACTTCCGTCCTCGTCTGCGACGACTCCCCGCTTGCCCGAGAGGCGCTCCGCCGCGCGGTCGCGACCGTGCCCGGTGTCGAGCGTGTGACGACGGCGGCCAACGGCGAGGAAGTCCTCCGCCGCTGGGGTGCCGACCGCTCGGACCTCATCCTGATGGACGTGCGCATGCCCGGACTGGGCGGCGTCGAGACCGTGCGGCGACTGCTGTCCGCCGACCCCGGTGCGCGCATCATCATGCTCACCGTCGCCGAGGACCTCGACGGCGTGGCCCTCGCGGTCGCCGCCGGCGCCCGGGGTTACCTGCACAAGGACGCCTCCCGCGCGGAGTTGCGCGCGACGGTCACGCAGGCGCTCGCCGACCCGACCTGGCGGCTCGCCCCGCGCCGGCTGCGCTCCGCCGAGATGGGGGCCGCGCCGACGCTCACCGCGCGTGAGATCCAGGTGCTCGAAGGCATGAGTCACGGCCGCTCCAACGCCGAGATCGGCCGCGAGCTGTTCCTCTCCGAGGACACCGTCAAGACCCACGCCCGCCGCCTGTTCAAGAAGCTCGGCGCCTCGGACCGGGCGCACGCGGTGGCGCTCGGCTTCCGCTGGGGCCTGGTGCGCTGACGCTGCCGCGTGGTGCTGCCGCGTGTCCCGGCGAGCGGGGGCGGCGATGAGCCCCCGCTCGGGTGGGGGAGGAGGCGACATGATCGGGGCACCTCCCTGCCGGGTCCGGGTCGCACCGACGCACGACGGCGCATGCGCCGGGCGTACGGGGGACCAGGTGCGCGGCGGGCGCACAGGCGAGCCGACGGCCGGTCCAGTCTGCACCGGGTGTGCGCGGAAGACGCTGCCCTGCGGACATGGCGGCGGGCCCACGGTCGGGGCGACGCCGTGTCGGGTCTGCGCTGGGCGTGCGGTTGGGGCGACGCCGTGTCGGGTCTGTGCTGGGCGTGCGGTTGGGGCGACGCCGTGTCGGGTCTGTGCTGGGCGTGCGGTCGGGCCGACGCGCTGTCGGGTCTGCGCCGCGCGTTCGGATCGGCAGAGGACCCGTCGGGTCTGTGCCAGGCGCTCCGGCGGGCCGGATGCCGGTGTTCCGGTCTGCGTGCCCGGTCGTTCCACGGCCCGTGGGATGGAATTCGGGTGTTCGTGTGAGCAACGCCCCTGGAGTGCCGTCGTGCGTGGTCACAGGGGGCGTACGGGGGTCCCGGACGTGGCGGTTGACCCCGCGGTGGGGTGGGAGCGGGGGATGGTCGCTGCTCGTTTCGGCGCGGATGCCGCATCCTTGAGGTGTGGAGTTCCTCGGGGACGAGTCGGTCGAGCGGAAGGGGAGGGCGCAGGGGATGACTTCCGGCGCACCTGCTCATAACGCTTCGGTGCACAACAACGGAGGCAGTGCCGCGGAGCATCCGGCCGCAGGGCACCATGGACCGATGCGTGACGACGAGGCGGCCACTGCCCCAGGGGTGATCGGTGCGCTCGTCCACCGCGCGGTCGACGGGGACGAGCAGGCCACGCACGACCTGCTGGCCCATGTCCACCCACTGGCACTGCGCTACTGCCGCACCCGGCTGTCCCGCCTTCCGGGGGACGCGCGCCACTTCGTGGAGGACCTGGCCCAGGAGGTCTGCGTCGCCGTCCTGCTCGCGCTGCCGCGCTACAGGGACACCGGGCGCCCCTTCGAGGCCTTCGTCTTCGCCATCGCCGCGCACAAGGTCGCCGATCTGCAGCGGGCGGCCATGCGGCACCCCGGCTCGACGGCGGTCCCGTCCGACGAGATGCCCGAGCGGCCGGACGACTCGCTCGGCCCCGAGGAGCGGGCGCTGCTCAGCAGCGACGCCGAGTGGGCCAAGAAGCTGCTGGCCAACCTCCCCGAGAACCAGCGCGAGCTGCTCCTGCTGCGCATCGCGGTGGGCCTCACGGCGGAGGAGACTGGACAGATGTTGGGAATGTCACCAGGGGCGGTACGGGTGGCCCAGCACCGCGCGCTGAGCAGACTGCGGGCGCTGGCCGAACAGTAGACGGGCCCGCGGATGAACAGCCGTGCGCGGTGTTCCGTACGAACATACGAAGCCCTCAGCGGTCCACAACCGTGGAATTTGAGAGCCGTGCTTCCCGTTAGCATGGACATCCGCACCGATCAAGGCCATTTGGGGAAGGTGTCATGACTGCCAACGTCGACGGAGTGCCCGGAAAATTCGCGACACTCGGGCTGACCTACGACGACGTGCTGCTGCTGCCGGGCGCCTCCGAGGTGCTGCCGAGCGCGGTCGACACCTCGTCCCGCATCTCCCGCAACGTCCGGGTGAACATCCCCCTGCTCTCGGCCGCGATGGACAAGGTCACCGAGTCCCGCATGGCCATCGCCATGGCCCGTCAGGGCGGCGTCGGGGTGCTGCACCGCAACCTCTCCATCGAGGACCAGGTCAACCAGGTCGACTTGGTCAAGCGTTCCGAGTCCGGCATGGTCACCGACCCGATCACGGTCAACCCGGACGCCACGCTCGCCGAGGCAGACGCGCTGTGCGCCAAGTTCCGCATCAGCGGTGTGCCGGTCACCGACGGCGAGGGCAGGCTGCTCGGCATCGTCACCAACCGCGACATGGCCTTCGAGAGCGACCGCTCCCGCCGGGTGCGCGAGGTCATGACCCCGATGCCGCTGGTCACCGGGCACGTCGGCATCTCCGGCACCGACGCCATGGAGCTGCTGCGCCGCCACAAGATCGAGAAGCTTCCCCTGGTCGACGACGCGGGCGTCCTCAAGGGCCTCATCACCGTCAAGGACTTCGTCAAGGCCGAGCAGTACCCCAACGCCGCCAAGGACGCGGAGGGCCGCCTGATCGTCGGCGCCGCCGTCGGCGCCAGCCCCGAGGCCCTGGAGCGGGCCCAGGCGCTCGCCGCGGCCGGGGTGGACTTCCTGGTCGTCGACACCTCGCACGGCCACAACAGCAACGCCCTCAGCTGGATGTCGAAGATCAAGTCGAGCGTCGGCGTCGACGTGATCGGCGGCAACGTCGCCACCCGCGACGGCGCCCAGGCGCTGATCGACGCCGGTGTCGACGGCATCAAGGTGGGCGTCGGCCCCGGCTCGATCTGCACCACTCGGGTCGTCGCCGGCATCGGTGTCCCGCAGGTCACCGCCATCTACGAGGCCTCGCTCGCGGCCGGCCCGGCCGGTGTCCCGCTGATCGGCGACGGCGGTCTGCAGTACTCCGGCGACATCGGCAAGGCGCTCGCCGCCGGCGCCGACACCGTGATGCTGGGCAGCCTCCTCGCGGGCTGCGAGGAGTCGCCGGGCGAGCTGCAGTTCATCAACGGCAAGCAGTTCAAGTCCTACCGCGGCATGGGCTCGCTGGGCGCGATGCAGTCCCGCGGCCAGGGCAGGTCGTACTCGAAGGACCGCTACTTCCAGGCCGAGGTCGCCTCCGACGACAAGCTCGTGCCCGAGGGCATCGAGGGCCAGGTGCCCTACCGCGGCCCGCTGGCCAACGTGCTGCACCAGCTCGTCGGCGGTCTGCGCCAGACCATGGGCTACGTGGGGGCCGCGACCATCGAGGAGATGGAGTCGAAGGGCCGCTTCGTCCGGATCACCTCGGCGGGCCTGAAGGAGAGCCACCCGCACGACATCCAGATGACGGTCGAGGCGCCGAACTACAGCCGTAAGTAGCCCGCCAGTCTCCTCTGGGCGGTCCCGGAACCTCCGGGGCCGCCCTTGTCGTACCCGTCGGGGATACTGGAAGGCGCTGCAACGCATCAGGGAAAGGCCACAGACGTGACTGAGATCGAGATCGGGCGCGGCAAGCGCGGCCGCCGGGCGTACGCCTTCGACGACATCGCCGTCGTCCCCAGCCGCCGTACGCGGGACCCGAAGGAGGTCTCGATCGCCTGGCAGATCGACGCCTACCGCTTCGAGCTGCCCTTCCTGGCCGCCCCCATGGACTCGGTCGTCTCGCCGGCCACGGCGATCCGCATCGGCGAGCTGGGCGGCCTGGGCGTGCTGAACCTCGAAGGCCTGTGGACGCGGTACGAGGACCCGCAGCCGCTGCTCGACGAGATCGTCGGCCTGCCGGTCGAGGCCGTGACCCGCCGCCTCCAGGAGATCTACGCCGCGCCGATCAAGGAGGAGCTGATCGGGCAGCGCATCAAGGAGGTGCGCGACTCGGGCGTGGTCACCGCGGCCGCGCTCTCCCCGCAGCGCACGGCGCAGTTCTCCAAGGCCGTGGTGGACGCGGGCGTGGACATCTTCGTCATCCGCGGTACGACGGTGTCGGCGGAGCACGTCTCGTCGTCGCACGAGCCGCTGAACCTGAAGCAGTTCATCTACGAGCTCGACGTCCCGGTGATCGTCGGCGGCTGCGCCACCTACACCGCCGCCCTGCACCTGATGCGCACCGGCGCGGCGGGCGTCCTGGTCGGCTTCGGCGGCGGCGCCGCGCACACCACGCGCAACGTCCTGGGCATCCAGGTGCCGATGGCCACGGCGGTCGCGGACGTGGCGGCCGCCCGCCGGGACTACATGGACGAGTCCGGCGGCCGCTATGTGCATGTGATCGCGGACGGCGGTGTCGGCTGGTCCGGCGACCTGCCCAAGGCGATCGCCTGCGGCGCGGACGCGGTGATGATGGGCTCCCCGCTCGCGCGCGCGACGGACGGTCCGGGCAAGGGCCACCACTGGGGCATGGAGGCCGTCAACGAGGAGCTGCCGCGCGGCAAGAAAGTCGACCTCGGCACGGTCGGCACCATCGAGGAGATCCTCACCGGCCCGTCCCACACCCCGGACGGCTCGATGAACTTGTTCGGCGCCCTGCGCCGCGCCATGGCCACCACCGGCTACAGCGAGCTGAAGGAGTTCCAGCGCGTCGAGGTGACGGTGGCGGACTCACAGCACCGGCGGTAGCCGTACGGCGGCGCAAGGGCCGGTCACCCGGGGTGGGTGACCGGCCCTTTTGCGTGCTGCCCACCGGGCCAGTGGGCGGCGTACTTCACGAGCCCCCCTTCACAACCGATGCGCCGCCCCCGTAGGCGTAGCCCCCCGCGTGTCCAGCAGCAGCTGTGCCTTCACCGACAGGCCCTGCAGGTCGTAGGTGCGGTGGTTCTGGAGCAGGATCGTGAGGTCGGCCTCGGCCGCCGCTTCGTACAGGGAGTCGGCGCGGGGGACCGGGCGGTCGATGATGCTCCAGGACGGGATGTGCGGGTCGTGGTAGCTGATGGCGGCGCCGAGTTCCATCAGGCGGATCGCGATCTCCTGCGCCGGGGTGGCCTGCTGGTCGGCGAGGTCGGGCTTGTAGGTGACGCCGAGGAGCAGCACGCGCGCGCCGCGGGCCGACTTGCCGTGTTCGTTGAGGAGGGTGGCGGCGCGCTGCACGACGTACCGGGGCATCCGGCTGTTGACCTGCTGAGCCAGTTCCACCATGCGCAGGCCACGGCCCGCGCGGCCGGTGAGGTCCTGCGAGACGGCGTGGCCGCCGACCCCGGGTCCCGGGCGGAAGGCCTGGAAGCCGAACGGCTTGGTCTCCGCGCAGCGGATGACGTCCCACAGGTCGACGCCCAAGTCGTGGCACAGGACGGCCATTTCGTTGACCAGGGCGATGTTGACGTGCCGGTAGTTGGTTTCCAGGAGCTGCACCGTCTCGGCCTCGCGGGGGCCACGCGCGCGTACCACCTTGTCGCTGAGGCGGCCGTAGAAGGCGGCGGCCGACTCGGTGCAGGCGGGGGTGAGGCCGCCGATCACCTTGGGCGTGTTGGCCGGGCTGAAGTCGCGGTTGCCGGGGTCGACGCGGCTGGGCGAATAGGCGAGGTGGAAGTCGCGGCCCGCGCGCAGCCGTGAGCCCTCTTCGAGCAGGGGGCGGAGGAATTCCTCGGTCGTGCCCGGGTACACGGGCGACTCCAGGATGACCGTGGTGTGCGGGCGCAGCCGGGCGGCCAGGATGCGGGCGGCCGCCTCCACCTGGCTCAGGTCCAGTCCGCCGTCCGCGCTTCTGGGGGTCGGGGCGCAGATGACCGCGGTGCGTACCCGGCCGAGTTCGCTCGGGCCCACGGCGTGCCGGAAGCCCCCCGAGAGCATCCGGCGCAGTTCGGCGGGGCTGAGCGAGCCGGGCTCGGGACCGGTCTTGTAGCCGACGGTGGGGATACCGGCGGCGACAGCGGCCTGGGCCAGCGGCAGGCCGAGCGGGCCGAGTCCGATGACGGCGAGATCTGCGGGCATGGCGTGGTGGCCGTCCTTCCCAATAACCGAAGCGGGACAGATGCGCAAGCCCTGTGGACAAGATGAGAGAGCGCAATGTCAGACTAGGAGTAAATATGACCGTTTTGCGGTATTGATCGCGCCCGTGTCCGCGCGCGTGTCCCTCCCTGGCCGCCGGTATCCGTGCTGGTTATCCACAGGCTGGAGATGCGTGGTGGCTGAAGTCGGACGACCCGGTCAGACTTTGAGCGTGGGGGATGTGGACGGGTCTCGCCCGACGGGTGCGGCCGACCCGAGGCGATGAGCGGGAGGCAGCGGTGAGGACAGGGACACTGGGGCCGGCGCAGCGCGCCGAGTCGCTCGCGGCGATGGCCGAGCGGGAGCTGGACCTGCTGGTGGTGGGCGGCGGAGTGGTCGGCGCGGGCACCGCGCTGGACGCCGTGACCCGCGGCCTGTCGACGGGCCTGGTCGAGGCGCGTGACTGGGCGTCGGGCACGTCGAGCCGGTCCAGCAAGCTGATCCACGGCGGCCTGCGCTATCTGGAGATGCTCGACTTCTCCCTCGTCCGCGAGGCACTGAAGGAGCGCGGCCTGCTGCTGGAGCGGCTGGCCCCGCATCTGGTGAAGCCGGTGCCCTTCCTCTACCCCTTGCAGCACAAGGGCTGGGAGCGGCTGTACGCCGGTTCGGGCGTCGCGCTCTACGACGCCATGTCGATGGCCCGCGGGCACGGACGGGGCCTGCCGATGCACCGGCACCTGAGCCGCCGTCACGCGCTGCGCGCGGCACCGGCGCTGAAGAAGGACGCGCTGGTCGGCGCGTTGCAGTACTACGACGCCCAGATGGACGACGCCCGGTTCGTCGCGACGCTGGTGCGCACGGCGGTGTCGTACGGGGCGATGGCGGCCAACCGCGCACGGGTGACCGGCTTCCTGCGCGAGGGCGAGCGGGTGGTCGGCGCGCGGGTGCAGGACGTCGAGGGGGGCGGGGAGTACGAGATCCACGCCAAGCAGATCGTCAACGCGACCGGCGTGTGGACCGACGACACCCAGGCGATGGTGGGGGAGCGGGGGCAGTTCCACGTCCGGGCGTCCAAGGGCATCCACCTCGTCGTGCCGAAGGACCGCATCCACTCCACCACCGGGCTGATCCTGCGCACGGAGAAGTCCGTGCTGTTCGTCATCCCCTGGGGCCGGCACTGGATCATCGGCACCACCGACACCGACTGGGACCTCGACAAGGCGCACCCCGCCGCGTCCAGCGCCGACATCGACTATCTGCTGGAGCACGTCAACTCGGTGCTCGCCGTGCCGCTGACGCGGGACGACGTCGAGGGCGTGTACGCCGGCCTGCGGCCGCTGCTGGCCGGTGAGTCGGACGCCACCAGCAAGCTGTCCCGCGAGCACACCGTCGCGCATCCGGTGCCGGGGCTGGTCGTCGTGGCGGGCGGCAAGTACACGACGTACCGGGTGATGGCCAAGGACGCGGTGGACGAGGCGGTGCACGGCCTCCACTTGCGGGTCGCCGAGTGCGTCACCGAGGACGTACCGCTGCTCGGCGCGGAAGGCTACCGGGCCCTGTGGAACGCGCGGGCGCGGACAGCGGCGCGCACGGGCCTCCATGTGGTGCGCGTGGAGCACCTTTTGAACCGGTATGGGTCACTGTCGGAGGAGCTGTTCGAACTCATCGGCGGGAACTCCTCGCTGGGCGAGCCGCTCACCGGCGCCGACGACTATCTGCGCGCCGAGATCGTGTACGCCGCCTCGCACGAGGGCGCGCGGCACCTGGACGACGTGCTGACGCGGCGCACCCGCATCTCCATAGAGACCTTCGACCGGGGCACCCGCTGCGCCCGTGAGGCCGCCGAGTTGATGGCGCCGGTGCTCGGTTGGGACAAGGACCAGATCGAGCGCGAGGTCCAGCACTACGAGAAGCGGGTGGAGGCCGAGCGGGAGTCGCAGCGCCAGCCGGACGACCTGACGGCGGACGCGGCGAGGCTGGGGGCGCCGGACATCGTGCCGTTGTAGGAGCTGGGGGGCACCCTGGGCGTGAACCGCTTGTCGGGTGAGGGACAATGGAGGCTCTGTCAGGGCGGGTTGCATGAGGGGACGCATGTCGGAGGCGGAGCGGGCGGGGACATCCCGTCAGGACACTCGTCAGGACAAGAGCGAGCGTCTTCTCGCCGGGCGGTACCGGCTGGGAGACGTGCTCGGCCGCGGCGGCATGGGCACGGTGTGGCGCGCCGAGGACGAGACCCTCGGCCGGACGGTCGCCGTCAAGGAACTGCGGTTCCCGGCCAATATCGACGAGGACGAGAAGCGTCGGCTCATCACGCGCACCCTGCGCGAGGCCAAGGCCATCGCGCGGATCCGCAACACCAGTGCGGTGACGGTCTTCGACGTGGTCGACGAGGACGACCGGCCGTGGATCGTGATGGAACTCGTCGAGGGCAAGTCCCTCGCCGAGGTCATCCGCGAGGACGGCGTGCTGCAGCCCCGGCGCGCCGCCGAAGTCGGCCTCGCCGTTCTCGACGTGCTGCGCTCCGCGCACCGCGAGGGCATCCTGCACCGCGACGTGAAGCCGTCGAACGTGCTGATCGCGGACGACGGCCGGGTCGTGCTCACCGACTTCGGCATCGCCCAGGTCGAGGGCGACCCGTCCATCACCTCCACCGGCATGCTCGTCGGCGCGCCCTCCTACATCTCCCCGGAGCGCGCCCGCGGCCACAAGCCCGGCCCGGCCGCCGACCTGTGGTCGCTCGGCGGTCTGCTGTACGCGGCGGTCGAGGGTTCCCCGCCGTACGACAAGGGCTCCGCGATCGCCACCCTCACCGCGGTGATGACCGAACCGCTGGAGGAGCCGAAGAACGCCGGCCCGCTCAGGGACGTCATCTACGGGCTGCTCACCAAGGACGCCCAAAAGCGCCTCGACGACGCCGGTGCCCGGGCTCTGCTCAAGGCCGTGATCAACGCACCCGACCCGAAGACGGCCGAGCCGGCGGACGCGACCAAGGTCGTACCGCTGCCCCCGCAGCCGGACGCGCCCACGAAGAGCGGGAGTTCGACGGGCGGCGAGCGCCGGGAAGGGTCCGAGCGGCTGCGCGGGGCGCTGCGGTCGGCTCGCAAGGCCGCCGTGGTGACGGGAGCGGCGGCGGGGGCTCGTACGACGTCCGGGAGTGGTTCGGGTGCGAGCGGTACGACCGCCGTGTCGGCGTCGGACTCCGGTGGGGGCGCCAAGGGCACGTCGGACGGCCGGAGTTCCGGGTGGCCCGTGATGACGCCGCCGGACCTGCCGCCGCGGCCGGTGCCCAGGGCACCGCTCACCGACGTGGTGCCCCGGCGGACGCTGGTGGTCATCGCCGTGGTCGTGGTGCTCGCCGTGCTCGGTGTCGTACTGGCCGTGGCGCTCAACTCGGGCGACGACGGCTCCAACCAGTCCCAGGGCGGCGGCGACAGGACGACCGCCGAGGCGAGCGGGAGCGCCGACACCAAGTCCGGCGACGGTGGGGTCCACACGGACAGTGCCGCGACGGCGTCGGCCTCGACGGGATCCACGCCGGGCAACACGCCAAGCGCGAGTGGCGGGGCGGCGGCCGGGAACGGCGACGAGGAGTCGGACGGCTCCTCCGACGGGCAGGATTCCTCGGACGACACCGCCGCCGAGGAGACGTACACGGGCGACCAGGGCTACTCCATCGGACTGCCCAAGGGCTGGAAGTACGGGTCGTCGGACGCGGCGGGTGACCGGTTCACCGGGCCGGGCGGGCAGAAGCTGCTGATCGCCTGGACCTCCACGCCCAAGGACGACCCCGTCCAGGACTGGAAGAACCAGGAGCGCTACATGACGCGCTCGCAGTACGACCGGATCCGGATTGTGGAGGTGGACTACCGCGGCTGGAAGACGGCCGACTGGGAGTTCACCTATGTCGACGGGGGCACGAAGTACCGGACGATCGACCGCGGGTTCGTCGTCAACGACCATCAGGGCTATGCGTTGATGTACACGGCGAAGGCCGCCGCGTGGGACGGCGAGCTGCGCAAGTCCACGTGGCGGACGCTGACCGGCACCTTTGCACCGAAGGCGTGATCGGGCCGGGGAGCGGTTGGGCACATGAGGGGAATGGTGGGCCCATGAGATCCCGTGAGATCTCCCCATCCCTCCGTGCAAGTTGCCTCCGGCACGTATCGTGAGTGGTTGCGAACCGTACGCATCGGGAACGCATCCGGAACGGGACGCCACACGAACGGAATTGACCACCGGGCGGCCGGGGGAGGCAACGTGGACGACTATGCGGGGCGGGTACTCGCCGACCGCTACCGCCTGCCGCTGCCGCCCTCCGACGAGTACGAACTCACGGAGACCCGCGCCTTCGACACCTACAGCGGGCAGGAAGTCCTGGTACGGCAGGTGCCGTTGCCGGAGGTCGTCGAGGCGGAGGTGCTCGACGCCGAGGGGTTGCCCGAGGGGTTCACGGCGCGTGACCGTGCGGCGCGGCGGCCGACGGCCGGGCGCGCGGGGGCGGTTCGACGGCCCACGGATCCGGCGGTACGGCGTGCCGTGGAGGCCGCCCAGGCGGCTGCCGCGATCCCCGACCATCCGCGGCTTGACCAGGTCTTCGACGTCTTCGCCGAGGGCGGGTCGCTGTGGGTGGTGAGCGAGCTGGTGGCCGCGCGACCGCTGGCCGCGCTGCTCGCCGAGCAGCCGCTGACGCCGTATCGGGCGGCCGAGGTCGCCTCCGATGTGCTGATGGCGTTGCGGGTGCTGCATGCGCACGGCTGGGTGCATCGGAACATCACCGCGCGGACGGTGCTGGTCTGCGACGACGGGCGGGTCATGCTGACCGGCCTGGCGGTGGGGGCGGCGGAGGAGGCGTTGTGCGGGTACGACCCGGTGCCGGCGCCGCTGTATGACGACGGTGGCGGTGGTGACGGCGGCGGGGCCGCGGTGGGTTCGGAGGCGGCTCGGGGGACGTTCGGAGCCGACGGCTCGGCTGGGGGCCGTGGTCCGAACGTCATCAGCGGCGGCGATCCCGAGGCTGCCCGGCGGGCCGCCATCGAGGCGCGGGCGGCCGGGGGGTTGCCGGTGGCCGGTGCGGATGCGGCGGGCGGCGGGGGAGGTTCGGCGGCGCCGGTCCGCAGGGCACCGGAGTCCGGCGGGGACGTCCGGGCGGCGCGGGCCGGGGCGATCGCCGCGTACCGGGCGGGGGCGCGGGCCGCGGCCCGGGTCCAGGAGGCCCAGCAGAACAGCCGCGCGGCCCTGCCCGGCGCCCGCCCCGCATCCGAGGGCGGCACGGAGCAGCCGCCGCACGCCCGCGGGCCCGAGAGCAACCCGCCGGGCCAGATAGCCGACCCGTACGGCGTACGTGCCACGCCCTGGCACGGCGCGGGGCGGCGCAACACCGGGGCGGGGACCATCGGGCAGTCCCAGGGCGGCGGGCCCGCGCCTCAGGGCATGCCGGACCAGGGCCGCGGGATCGCTCAGCCCGGCGTGCCACCGCACGGCAACGGCCTGGCCCAGCCGGGCGGACGGCTCCAGAGCAGCGGCCTCGCCGAGTCTGACGTAGCCCCGCACGGCAGCGGCCTCGCCCAGGCGGGCGTGCCGCCGCACGGCAGCGGTCTCGCTCAGCCCGGCGTAGCCCCGCACGGCAGTGGTCTCGCCGAGTCTGGCGTGCCGCCGCACGGCAGCGGTCTCGCTCAGCCCGGCGTAGCCCCGCACGGCAGTGGTCTCGCCGAGTCTGGCGTGCCGCCGCACGGCAGCGGTCTCGCTCAGCCCGGCGTAGCCCCGCACGGCAGTGGTCTCGCCGAGTCTGGCGTGCCGCCGCACGGCAGCGGCCTCGCCCAGTCCGGCGTGCCGCCGCACGGCAACGGTCTCGCTCAGCCCGGCGTACCCCCGCACGGCAACAGCCTCGCCCAGCCCGGCCTACCGCCCCAAGCCGACAGTCTCACCCGACCGGGCATCCAGCCCCCCGCCCGCGGCAACGGCCTCGCTAACCCCGCCGTACCCGCGCCTGCTCAAGAGGCGGCGCCCCAAGGGCGTACCGGCACCCGCTGGGACGACCTGGTGGCCGGAACCCCCGTGACCCGTCGCGGCCCCGCCACCGCCTTGGCGGCGGAGCGGGCGCGGCAGGCGCGGATGGCCGTGGTGGGGCCGGTGACCGAGCGGTGGGCGCCGGAGCAGGCCGGACCGGTGCACGAGAACTGGCAGCTCGCGCCGCCCATCGGCCCGGCCACCGACCTGTGGGCGCTGGGCGCGTTGCTGTTCAGAGCCGTACAGGGGCATGCGCCCTACCCGGAGGAGTCGACGGCCGAGCTGGTGCAGTTGGTGTGCGCCGAACCGCCCGCCTTCGCCGAGGAGTGCGGGCCGCTGCGGCCGGTCGTGGAGTCGTTGCTGCGCCAGGACCCCACCGAGCGGCTGGACTTCGAGGAGTTGCGCGGCTGGCTGCGTTCGCTGGTGCGGTCCGCGCCCGAGCCGGAGGCCGGTGTGCATGTCGTCGCCGCGCCGCCGCCCGACGCGAGCCGGCTGCCGATCGTGCGCCGCAAGGGCGAGCTGGTGCGCAGGCGGCGCGCCGGGCTGCCCGCGCGGCACGGGCGGCACAAGCGGGGCAGGGAGAAGACGCGTTCGCCGCGCAGCCTCGGCCGCACCCTGCTCCTGCTGATACTGCTCGCGCTGGCGGGCGCGATCGCGTACGCCATGCTGTTCATGCCGAAGGCCGGCGAGGGCAGCGGCAGCGGCGCGACCCCCGACCGGACCGGGGCAGCCGGGCAGGTCAGCCAGGCGCCCGACCCGACACCCGAGGCGAGCAGCGAGCCGCGCCCCGACCAGAACGCGCCGGAGGAGGACCCCACCGGGACGCAGGCCGAGGTCGCCGACGGCTTCACCCTGCACGACGACCCGGAGGGCTTCCGTGTCGCCGTCGCCGAGGGCTGGCAGCGCGCACCCAAGAACGGCAGCGGGCAGGTCGTCTACTCCCAGGGCGACTTCGAGCTGATCGTCGTACCGGGCAGGGACAGCGCGGACGAGTACGGCAGCGATCCGATGGCGTACCAGAAGGAGCGGGAGCCCGAGCTGCGGCCGTACCGGGAGTCGAGCTGGGCCACCTCCACCGGTCTGAAGACCATCGAGGTGGGCGGGCGGACCATGGCCGAGGGGCAGTTCACGTGGAGTGACGACGACGGCCGCGATCTGTTCGTGCGCAACCTCGCGATGCTGCTCGACGGGCGCTACCACGTGCTCCAGGTGCGTGGACCGGAGGCCGAGCGGGACGAGGTGACCCGGCTGTTCGAGCAGGCGGCGGCGACCTACCAGGCCACCGGCTGACCCTGCCGGGGCAGTTGGCCCGACGGTTGCTTCTCGTCACAGAAAGCGACAACCGTCACAGTGCGGTCTCCGTGGCGCCCCCGTTGTTCCCCGTTCGCGGGCCGGTCCCTACCCTGACTCTGTCAAGAACATTGCGGGGAAACGTGAATCAGATGCAGGGCCTGCTCATCGGGGGCCGCTACCGGCTCACCGACGCCATCGGCAGCGGTGGCATGGGCCGGGTGTGGCGTGCCCATGACGAGGTGCTGCACCGGGCCGTCGCGATCAAGGAATTGACCGCCGCGCTCTACGTCTCCGAGAGCGACCAGGCCATCCTGCTGGCCCGCACCCGGGCGGAGGCGCGCGCGGCCGCGCGGATCAACCACTCGGCCGTCGTCACCGTCCACGACGTACTCGAACACGACGGCCGGCCATGGATCGTGATGGAACTGGTCGAGGGCCGCTCGCTCGCCGACGCCGTCAAGGCACAGGGCCGCGTCGAGCCGGTCGAGGCCGCCCGGATCGGTATGTGGGTGCTGCGCGCCCTGCGGGCCGCGCACACCGCCGGTGTGCTGCACCGGGACGTCAAGCCCGGCAACGTCCTGCTCGCCGACGACGGCCGCGTGCTGCTCACCGACTTCGGCATAGCGCAGATCGACGGCGACACGACGATCACCCGCACCGGAGAGGTCGTCGGCTCCGTCGACTACCTCGCCCCCGAGCGGATCCGCGGGCACGACCCGGGACCGGCCGCCGACCTGTGGGCGCTCGGCGCGACGCTGTACACGGCGGTCGAGGGCACCTCGCCGTTCCGCCGCACCTCGCCGCTGGGCACCATGCAGGCCGTCGTCGAGGAGCACCCCGCCGAGCCGCGGTACGCCGGTCCGCTCGGGCCCGTGATCAACGCGCTGTTGCGCAAGGAACCGGCCACGCGGCCCACCTCCGACGAGGCGGAGCGACTGCTCGCCGAGGTGGCCGACGGGCGCCGGCCGCAGATGACCGAGGTGTACGTGCCGCCCGCACGGCAGCCGGAGGCGGGCCCGGCGCGGCAGGAGACGCGGGAGCACTCCCGGCCGCACCCGCTCGGCACCGGCACGGCGGCCGTGCCGACCCCACGGCGGCGCAGGCTGCGCGCCCTGGCCCTCGTCGTGGCCATGGCGGCGGTCGTCGGCGGGGCCAGTGCGGTGGTGGTGCAGCACTGGAACGAGAGCCACGCCCGGGACGGTGCGTCCGCCTCCTCCTCGGCCTCACCGAGCCCCGGGGAGTCCGTCCCGGCCACCTGGGTGCGCAAGGACGACCCGGCGGGTTTCAGCCTCTCGGTGCCCAGCGACCGCTGGCAGCGGAAGGTGTACGGCGTCCAGGGCGACCTCACGCAGATCGACTACACGCCCGACGGTGGTAAGCACCTCATCCGCATCGCCGTCGACACCTCACCGGACTTCGACGACCCCTACGAGCACCAGCGGGACCTGGAGGAGCAGCTTCAGCGGCTGGCGCAGTACCAGCGCGTGACCATGAAGGAGAACCTTTACCGGGACCGCAAGGGTTCCCTGTGGGAGTACACCTGGACCGCACTGGCGAAGGACACGGAGTACCCGGGGCCGCGCCGGGCGATCGAGGAGATGTACATCACCCGGGACGGCGTCGAGTACGCGATCTACATGTCGTCACCCGCGGGGGACTGGGCGACGACGCGGAAACAGTTCGACACGCTGCTGCAGGGGTGGCGGCCGGGGGCGCCGTCCTGAGGGCCCCGGCCCCGGGGATGGTCGTTTGTCGGCCATGCCACCCGTTCGGCCCGGAGGGTCCCGCTCCGGCTGGGGCATGATGTGCTCATGGGGAGCGAGGGGTCCGACGAGCGGGTCATCGCGGGCCGTTACCGGCTTGAGGCGGCGCTCGGGCGGGGCGGCATGGGCGTCGTCTGGCGGGCCACCGACCAACTGCTCGGCCGTCAGGTGGCCGTCAAGGAACTCGTCCCGGACGACTCCCCGTCGGCGGCCCGCGTCCGCTCCTCGCGCGACCGCACGCTGCGCGAGGCCCGTGCGCTCGCCCAGTTGCAGCACCCGCACATCAGCGTCGTCCACGACGTCGTCGAGCACGACGAACGCCTCTACATCGTCATGGAGTTGATCGACGGCGGCTCCCTCGCCGACCGGATCGCCGCGCACGGCCCCGTCGACGCCCGCGAGGCCGCCCGGATCGGCGTCGCCCTGCTCGGCGCGCTGCGCGCGGCGCACGAGGACGGTGTCCAGCACCGCGACCTGAAGCCCGCCAACGTTCTCATCGAGTCCGGCACCGGCCGAGTCGTCCTCACCGACTTCGGCGTCGCCCAGGTCGAGGGCGCCACCACGCTCACCGAGTCGGGGACGTTCGTCGGCTCGCCCGAATACACCGCGCCCGAGCGGATGTCGGGGTCCGGCACCGGCCCGGCCTCCGACCTGTGGTCGCTCGGCGTGCTGCTGTGCGCGGCGGTCAGCGGCGAATCGCCCTTCCACCGCGACTCGTTGGGCGGCATCCTGCACGCCGTGGTGGCCGCGCCGATCCGGCCGCCCGCGCAGGTCGGGCCGCTGCTGCCCGTCGTACGCGGGCTGCTGGAACGCGACCCGGACCAGCGGCTGGACGCGGCGCAGGCCGAGCGGATGCTGCGGGAGTTCCTGGAGACGGGCCGTACGCCGGAGCCGACCCGCTGGCAACGCACCCCGCGGGACCGGCTGGTGATCGCGCTGCTGGTCGCCGCGATGGTGGCGGCGGGGGTGTCGGCGGCGGCGCTGCTCCTGAACGGCGATGGTGGGGAGGGCGGGGGTACGCCGGTGAGTCCGACGCCGAGCACGTCCTTGAGCACGTCCGCGTCGCCGTCCCCGAGTGGCGCCAACAGCCCACCCAAGTAGGAGATAAGCGGGAGATATGCGGCGACCTGGGTCACGGGTCTGTGACCGGTGAGCCTTCGCGGTGGATGCAGAAGCGCTTGCCGCGATATGCATGAACGCATGAGCAACAACGGGGGAGCCCGCCACGGGTCCGACGAGCCAACGAGTTTCGGTCTGCAACCGCCGGTTCAGCCCACCGCCGTACCGCATCCGAACAACCCGTACGCATCGCCCACCCAGGTCGTGCCGCCGCAGCAACAGCCCCCGCGTCCTGCCCAGCAGCCCCCGCATCTTGCCCAGCAGCCCTCGCATCCCGGTCGGCAGCAACCCACCCACCAGCCCCCACAAGACCCCGGCGCCGGGCGCCTCATCGCGGGCCGCTACCGGCTGCTCGCCAAGCTCGGGCACGGCGGCATGGGCACGGTGTGGCGGGCGAAGGACGAGACGGTGGACCGGGAGGTCGCGGTCAAGGAACCCCGCGTACCGGACCACCTTCCCGAGCGCGAACGCGCCAACGCCTTCGAGCGGATGCGCCGCGAGGCCCGCGCCGCGGCCCGGCTCGACCACCCGGCGGTGGTGAACGTGCACGACGTCGCCCTGGTGGACGGCCGGCCGTGGATCGTGATGGAGCTGGTGCAGGGACGTTCCCTCGGTGACGCGCTCCAGGAGGGCACCCTCTCCGCCCGCGAGGCCGCCAGGGTCGGCCTGGAGGTGCTCGGCGCGCTGGAGGCCGCGCACGCCGCCGGCATCCTGCACCGGGACGTCAAGCCGGACAACGTCCTGCTGGGCCGTCATGACCGCGTCGTCCTCACCGACTTCGGCATCGCGCAGATCGAGGGCGAGACGAACCTGACCGACACCGGCGGCTTCGTCGGCTCCCCCGAGTACATCGCCCCGGAGCGGGTGCTGGGCCAGCGGCCCGGCCCGGCGTCGGACCTCTGGTCGCTGGGCGTCGTGCTGTACGCGGCCACGGAGGGCGTGTCGCCCTTCCGCCGCAGCAACACCCCGGCCACCCTCCAGTCCGTCCTCAACGCCACGCCCGCGCCGCCCGCCTCGGCGTCCGGTCCGCTCGCCGAGGTCATCAACGGCCTGCTCCAGAAGGACCCGGCGCGCCGTCCGAACGCCGCCCAGGTCCGCTCCCTGCTGGAGGCGGCCGCCCACCCGCCCGCGCCGGTGCCCACGCAGGTCGTGACCGTGGGCGGCGGCGACAGCGGGCGGGGCGGCGGGATCCGGCTCGGCCGCAGGACGCTGCTCGGGCTGGGCGCGGCGGTCGTCGCGGCGGCGGTGGCGGCGTACCTGGTGATCGCCGACCCGTTCGCGGGCCCGCTGCCCGAGGGCTGGAACACGAAGGCCGAGCAGGACGTCGCCGCGACCGTCGCGTATCCCGACGGCTACACGCGAGGCGTGCCCGAGGAGTCCGACGACGGCCACTGGGTGACGTACACCGACCCCAGCGGCAGCATCTGGCTCGGCCTGCGCCTGGACAAGAGGTCCGAGGACACGAGCAACTCCATCAAGGAGTCCGCGGCCGCCGAGATGTACGAGGACAACGGCGTCTTCGAGGAGAACGGCAGTTACGACTTCGGCATGCCGGAGAACCCGGACACCAAGCCGGACGGCGGGATCAAGTACAAGGGCAAGGACGCCGCGCGGAACACCATCGCGTACGAGACGACCGACAGCCGGAACCCGCGCCCCCGCGAGGTGCAGATCTTCTACTACAAGAACTCCGACGGGAACATGTACAAGCTCACCGTCAGTTACCCCGGCAAGGGCGACTTCACCGAACGGGGCCGCGAGGTGGCCCGGGTCGCGATCGCGAACCTGGACATCGACCGGCTCTGACGTCACGTCGACAAAGACGTGTGCCGCAGGGTAGGCATGGGACATGAGTGACGGCGGCGAACACCAGCGCGACGGACGTCTGGTCGGCGGGCGCTACCGGCTGAGCGAACGCATCGGCTCCGGCGGTATGGGCACCGTCTGGCGGGCGCGCGATGAACTGGTCGAGCGTGACGTCGCCGTCAAACAGCCCCGGTTGCCGGGCGATCCGGAGGACGAGTCCCATCGCCGGGCCGCGCACCGTCTGTACCGCGAGGCCCGGGCCGCCGCCCGTGTCGACCATCCGTCCGCCGTCACCATCCACGACGTGGTGGAGGATGACGGAATCCCCTGGATCGTCATGGAGTTGATCCGGGGCGAGTCCCTTCACGAGGTGCTGCGGCGCGGCCCGGTGGACGCCCCCGAGGCGGCCCGTATCGGCCTCGCCGTCCTCGGCGCCCTGCGCGCCGCGCACGCCGTCGGCATCGTGCACCGCGACGTCAAACCCGCCAACGTCCTGCTGAGCCCGCACGGCCGTGTCGTCCTCACCGACTTCGGCATCGCCCACGTCCAGGGCGAGGAATCCCTCACCATGAGCGGCGAGTTCGTCGGCTCACTGGAGTTCATCGCCCCCGAACGCATGTCCGGCCGTAGCGCGGGCCCCGCCTCCGACCTGTGGTCCCTGGGGGTTCTGCTGTACGCCGCCGTCGAGGGCTGGTCTCCGTTCCGCCGTACGACGCTGGAGTCCACGCTCGCCGCCATCCTCGCCGCGGATCCGCCCGAGCCGAAGCAGGCCGGTCCACTGGGGCCGCTGCTCGTCCGGCTCCTGGCGAAGGACCCCGAGCGGCGACCGGGGGCGGAGGAGGTAGCCGTGGCGTTGGGGGCGGTGGCGGAGGGCTGGCCGGAGGTGCCGGACGGTGCGGCGACGGCTGCTCAGGAGGCGGCGGAGCTGGAGGGGTTCGCGGACGACGCCGGGACGGTACGGCTGCGGGGGGAGGCCACGGCTGCGCCGGAGCGGCGGACGGTCGTACCGGAACCGGAACCGGAACCGGACGCGGACTCGGGCTCGGGCTCGGGCTTGGACTCGGACCAGTACTCGGCACCGGACTCGAACCCGGACTCGGAGGCGGGCTCGGGTTCGGGCTCGGGCTCGGACTCGGATCCGGGCTCGGGCTCGGGCTCGGGCTCGGCACCGGACTCGGATCCGGACTCAGACTCGGGTTCGGGTTCGGGCTCGGACGCGGACCCGGACGCGGAACCGGCCCCGGACTCCGACCCGGACCCGCATTTCACCGAACAGCCCCCGAATCCGACCCGTCACCCCCTCCGCCATCCCGTCCCCGCCGTCCTGCTCGGCGTCCTCGTCGCCGGGGGCGTCTGGCTCGCCACCTCCTCCTTCCGCCCCGACCCCGACGACACATCGGGCACGGAGCGCACCGCCACCTCCAGCTCGGCCCCCGGCGTCGTCGCGTCCCCCAGCCCCACGTGGATCGATCACCGCGAGAAGGACCTCGCAGCCGTCCTCTCCCTCCCCAGCACCTACAAGGAAGCCGCCCGCGAGGGCAGCACCGACGATCCGCCCCGCCTGGTCGTCTACGACCTCGGCAACACCATCCAGGTCCGCCTGACCCAGTGGGACAAGGCACCCGGCTCCCCGATGACCCGGGCCCGTCAGGCCCACGCCACCTGGGACGGCTACAACGGCGACGCCCGCACGCAGTACACCCGTACGACCTTCGACGGCCGGGAAGCCGTCCTCGCCGACACCACCTACAACATGGCGGAGGACCCGACCCGCGTGATGCAGCTGGTGATCCTCACCGAGGACAACCGTATGTACGAGCTGCGCGTCGACATGCCCAAGGGCACGCCCGACGAGAAGAAGGGCACCGACGTGTTCAAGGGCGCCCGCGGCCGACTGGAGATCGACGCCGGCCCAGCCTCACCAACGCCCTGATCAGCACGTTCGTTGCCAGTGATCACTGGCGGTATGTGTGTACTCCGTGAATCCCGATTACCGACGGGTACACAAAGCCTTCGACGGGGCATACCCTGCGGCTCATGACGGACTCGCAGGCCCTGGAGCAGGCCACGCACAGCACCGGCACCAATCCCCTCGCCCCCGCCCCCGAAGGCGCCCGCACCGCCGCGGACGTGGTCACCCCCGAGCTGATCGCCCAGCTCACCCGGGGCGTGGCCGGTTCCGGCCGGACCGCCAACCACACGCCGTTCACCGGCGAGAAGCTGGCCGACCTGCCCGAGTCCACGCCGGAGGACGTACAGAAGGCGTTCGCGGCGGCCCGTACCGCACAGGCCGTGTGGGCGCAGACGGCGGTGCGGCAGCGCGCGGCCGCGCTGCTCCGCTTCCACGACCTGGTGCTGGAACGCCAGGCCGAGGTCCTCGACCTGATCCAGCTGGAGACCGGCAAGGCCCGGCTGCACGCCCACGAAGAGGTGCAGGCCGTCGCCGTCGCGGCCCGGCACTACGGCCGTATGGCCGCCGCCTATCTGAAGCCCAAGCGGCACACCGGCGCCGTCCCGACCCTGACGAAGGTCACCGAACTGCGCCATCCGCGGGGTGTGGTCGGCCAGATCGCCCCCTGGAACTACCCGCTGGAGCTGTCGGTCGGCGACGCGCTCCCGGCCTTCGTCGCGGGCAACGCGGTGGTGATGAAGCCGGACACGGAGACCTGCCTCACCGCCCTCTGGGCGCGCGACCTGCTGATCGAGGCCGGGCTGCCCGCCGACGTCTTCCAGGTCGTCCTCGGTGAGGGCCCGGTCGTCGGCCCCGAGGTCGTCAAGCACGCCGACTACGTCTCCTTCACCGGCTCCACCCGCACCGGCCGCGAGGTCGCGCAGGGCGCCGCCGCCCGCCTGGTCGGCGTCTCCCTCGAACTGGGCGGCAAGAACGCCATGGTGGTGCTGGACGACGCCGACGTGGAGAAGGCCGCCGCCGGAGCCGTCCGGGCGTGCTTCTCCTCCGCCGGTCAACTGTGCATCTCCATCGAGCGGTTGTACGTCCACGAGTCGGTCGCGGACGCCTTCGTGGAGCGCTTCGCCGCCCGCACGAAGGCCATGCGGCTCGGCACGTCCCTCGCGTACGGCGCCGACATGGGCTCACTGGTGGGCGAACGCCAGCTGGAGACCGTCAAGCGGCATGTGGAGGAGGCGGTGGCCAAGGGCGCGAGGCTCGTTGCGGGTGGGGTGGCCCGCCCGGACATCGGCCCGTACTTCTACGAGCCGACCATCCTCGACGGCGTCGAGCCGCCCATGGCCGTCTGCACGGAGGAGACCTTCGGGCCGGTCGTCTCCATCTACCGCTTCAAGACCGACGACGAGGCGATCGAGCACGCCAACTCCACGCCGTACGGCCTGAACTCCTCGGTCTGGACGACGAACGCCCGCCGCGGCCGCGAGGTCGCCGCCCGCCTGCGCACCGGCACCGTCAACATCAACGAGGGCTACGCGCCGGCGTACGGCAGCGTCCAGTCGCCCATGGGTGGCATGAAGGACTCCGGCCTGGGCCGCCGCCACGGCTCCGAGGGCATCCTCAAGTACACGGAGGCCCAGACGATCGCCCACCAGCGGCTGCTGCCGATGGCCCCGTCCCTGGGCATGGACGACGAGAAGTACGCGGCGTTCATGAGCCGCAGCCTGAAGGTGATGAAGGCACTGCGGTTCCGCTGACGCCCTGGCCCTCCCCCATCCCCACTGTTCTCAACGAGGAGAGCACGTGCCCAAGGACGTGTACGACTACGACGTCATCGTGGTCGGCTCCGGCTTCGGCGGCTCGGTGACCGCCCTCCGCCTGACCGAGAAGGGCTACCGCGTAGGCGTCCTGGAAGCCGGCCGCCGCTTCACCCGAGCCACCCTCCCCAAGAACTCCTGGGACCTGAAGAACTACCTCTGGGCCCCCAAGCTCGGCATGTACGGCCTCCAGCGCATCCATCTGCTCGGCAACGTCATGGTCCTGGCCGGAGCGGGCGTGGGCGGCGGCTCGCTCAACTACGCCAACACCCTCTACGTACCGCCGAAGCCGTTCTTCAAGGACCCCCAGTGGGGCCACATCACCGACTGGCAGGAGGAACTGGCGCCGTACTACGACCAGGCCCAGCGCATGCTCGGCGTACGGCTGAACCCGACGATGACCCCTTCCGACGTGCACCTGAAGGCCGCCGCGCAGCGGATGGGCGTGGGCGACACGTTCCACATGGCGCCGGTCGGAGTCTTCTTCGGCGACGGCAAGGACGCCGACGGCACGGTCAGGGCCCGCCCCGGCGAGGAGGCGGTCGACCCGTACTTCGGTGGGGCCGGACCGGCCCGCCGTGCCTGTGCCGAGTGCGGCGAGTGCATGACCGGCTGCCGGCACGGCGCCAAGAACACCCTCAACGAGAACTACCTCTATCTCGCCGAGAAAGCCGGCGCGGTCGTCCACCCCATGACCACGGTCGTCGCCCTCACCGACGACTCACAGGGCGGGTACGCCGTCACCACCCTGCCCACCGACCAGGGCAAGAAGGGCAGCGGCCGCACCTTCCGCGCCCACCGCGTCGTCCTGGCGGCCGGCACCTACGGCACCCAGACCCTGCTGCACCGCATGAAGGCCACCGGCCGGCTGCCGTACCTCTCCGACCGCCTCGGCGAACTCACCCGCACCAACTCCGAGGCCCTGGTCGGCGCCCAGACCACCAACCGCCGCTACCGTAAGGTCACCGGCGAGCGGAAGGTCGACTTCACGCGCGGCGTCGCCATCACGTCCTCCGTCCACCCGGACGCCAACACCCACATCGAGCCGGTCCGTTACGGCAAGGGCTCCAACTCGATGGGCGGCATGGCGATCCTCCAGATCCCGTACGCGGAGGGCTCCTCCCGCCTGCTGGCCTTCCTGCGCAACGCCGCCCGCCACCCCCTCGTGCTGCTCCGCTCCCTCAACAACCACCGCTGGTCGGAGCGGACCATCATCGGCCTGGTGATGCAGTCGCTGGACAACTCGCTGACGACGTATCTGAAGCCGGACGGTGTCGGCAAGGGCCTGCTGACCGCCCGGCAGGGCCACGGCGCGCCCAACCCCAAGCAGATCAAGGCCGCTTCGCAGGGCGCGTCGGCGATCGCCGCCGAGATCAACGGCTTCGCCGGCAGCAACATCGGCGAACTGATGGGCACCCCGCTCACCGCGCACTTCCTCGGCGGCTGCCCGATCGGCGACTCCCGCGAGACCGGCGTGATCGACCCCTACCACCGGCTGTACGGCCACCCGGGCATCTCCGTCGTCGACGGCGCGGCCGTCTCCGCCAACCTGGGCGTCAACCCGTCCCTCACCATCACCGCGCAGGCCGAGCGGGCGATGTCGTACTGGCCCAACAAGGGCGAGGCCGACCCACGACCGGCGCAGGGAGCGGCGTACGAACGCCTGAAGCCGGTCGAGCCCAAGTCCCCGGCGGTCCCGGCGGACGCGTTCGGCGCGCTGCGGCTGCCGTTCCTGGGGATGCCGACGGTGCCGCCGAAGTCCTGACGACGGGAAAATTCTGGCGACAGGAAAGTCCTGGTGACACGGAAGCCCTGACGACAAGAAATAAGAGAGAGGGACCTGCGCCCCCCTCCGAGCGCAGCTCCCTCTCTCTTTGTCCAGGGCTCAGGCGTGCTTACGCCTGCGCACCGGCCTTCTTGCGCCGGACGACGAACACCGCACCCGCACCGGCGACGACGGCGACACCGCCGACGAGGCCGATCATGGGCAGCGCGGAGCTGGAACCGGTCTCGGCGAGGTTGCCGGTGATCTCCTTGACCGAACCCTGCGGCTTCGTGCCGTCGTTGAGGTCGGGCTTCTCACCGCTCGGCTTGGCGTCGTCGACGTTGTCGGACGGCTTGCTGCCCGCGGCGAGCACGGTGAAGTCGTAGAAGTCACCGTTGAAGTAGCACGTGGACTCCTCGCCCGCGTACACGGCCTGGCTCAGCGCGAACGAGGCGCCCGCCGGAGCGTCCTTGTTCACCCGCACCCGGAGGTCCATCGTGGTCGTGGAGTGCTTCTCGAGGGAGTCGAGGAGGCCGACGAAGGTGCCCGTGAAGTGGAACTTGCCGTCCTCGTCCTCGAAGTAGTCCTGGTAGTTGCTGGTCCACTTGCCGTCCAGCTTGTACTGGATCTCGGCCAGGTCGAAGGCGAGCGACGCGTCCTCGTTCGTGTCGTCCGAGTACTCCGTGAACGCCTCGACCCAGACCTTCTCGAGGTCCTTGTCGGAGTCGTTCGTGACCACGAACTCGAACTCGTGCCAGCCGGAGCCCGCGACGATCTGGTTCGGCAGCCCGGAGATGGAGGCCGTGAGCTTCTCGTCCAAGTCGACGGACTTGCACTCCTCGTACGGGTTCCACGACTCGTCGTCGGACGGAGCGGACTCGCTGGCAGAGGGAGTGGCGGAGCTGGTCGGCGTGCTGGTGGCCGTCTCGGTGGCGGACTCCGTCGCACTCGGGTCCGCGGTCGGGGACTGGCTGTCGGTCTGGGACGGGTCGCCCGTAGCGGTCGCGGTGGCCGACTGGCTCTCGGACGCGCTCGGGCTGACGGTCGCCGTCTCGGTGGCGGACTCCGTCACGGTCGGGCTCGCGGAACCCGGGGTTTCCGTCGCGTAGGCGGCCGGTGCCGCGAGCAGCGCCATCGGGGCTATCGCGGCCGACACGGCGGTGGCTGCCAGGGCGCGGCGAAGCTTCATGAAGACCTACCTGCTGAGTCGGAAGGGCTCCGCGTACGGCGTACGGGTGTGGCCCTTGGTTCTGCAGGTTTGATCAACGAAGCCCGGGAATGGTTGTCCACCCTTCACACAGTTTTTATGTGATGTGGATCACTTGATGTGGCGGGCGTGCGGGCATGAGAAGGGCCCCGCGGGGCGGAGCCGCGGGGCCCTTCTTTCGTCAGCACCGGCGTCAGGGCAGCGCCGGTGCCTGGGCAGCGGCGCCGGGGGGTTGCACCGCTTGCCTCCGGATGGTCTCGGCCACATTTCCGCCGGTCGGCCCCGGGCGTCCCCGGAGCCGACCGTTCTCTTGGGTGACCGGGCTGCTGTCCCCTGCCGTCCGGTCACTTCCCTGGAGCGAGGTCCCACGACGCACGGCACACTCCGTACGTCTCATCGCTCCAGTGAGCCACGCGTGGTTCTTTCGGGCCCGCCCCTGGCTGGCACGGACATCGGGACCAACGAAGCGCGGCGGGCGGCGGTCACGTGCCGTACGGGTGAGAGGGGGTGCGAACTCAGATGCGACCCCTGCACAGTTCGAGAAGCGTCATGGCGAGGGCGGTGCCCGGCTTGCCGAGCTCCTGCCGGTAGCGGCCGAGCACCTCCATCTCCCGGGAGAGGTTCACGCGCCGGCCGCCGGAGGTGATGCGGGCTTCCTGGATCACGGTCGACACGGCCATCCGTTCCTGGATCAGCCCGATGATCCGGTCGTCGAGCGCGTCGATGCGTTCGCGTGCGCCGGTGATCAGCTCGGCGGCCTCGTCGGTGCGGGCGCCGGTCTTGTCGGTGGTGGTGGGGGTCTTGTCGGTGGCCGTGGGGGTTTTGGCGGTGGCCGTGGGGGTCTTGTCGGTGGCGGTGGCGGTGGTGGTCATGATCGGGGGCTCCTCGTCGGACGCGGCCCCGGAACGGACAAGGCCCGGAGAGCGCCAGGCGCCCCGGACCTTGTCGGCCCGGGGCGCCTGGGAAGTCGCTTGTCAGTTGCTCAAGCAGCACGACCATGGCAGCCGGCGGGCCGGTTGCCATAGGTAAAGAGGAAGGTCGGGTGCGTGAGCATGCGGTCAGTATGCCGTGGCCTTCGGTGACGGCCAAGCCGGTTCGCATCCTGAGACGGGAGCCACCTGTGGCAGCCCCGTTAGAATCGGTGGCACAGCCCCTTTCAAGCCGCCGGAAGGCAACCCGTGTCATCAGCGACCCCCGCCGCCCCCGACACCGTCCTGGTCGTCGACTTCGGTGCGCAGTACGCCCAGCTCATCGCCCGACGCGTCCGCGAGGCCCGGGTCTACAGCGAGATCGTGCCGAGCACCATGCCGGTCCGGGAGATGCTCGCCAAGAACCCGGCGGCGATCATCCTGTCCGGCGGCCCGTCGTCGGTGTACGAGAAGGGCGCGCCCCGCCTGGACCGCGAGATCTTCGAGTCCGGCGTCCCCGTCTTCGGCATGTGCTACGGCTTCCAGCTGATGGCCCAGGCCCTCGGCGGCACGGTCGACAACACCGGTGCCCGCGAGTACGGCCGTACCTCGCTGCACGTCTCCAAGTCGTCCTCCACCCTCTTCGAGGGCACCCCGGACGAGCAGGCCGTGTGGATGTCGCACGGCGACGCCTGTTCCGCCGCCCCCGCGGGCTTCAGCGTCACGGCCTCCACTGACGTCGTCCCGGTCGCCGCGTTCGAGAACGACGAGAAGAAGCTGTACGGCGTCCAGTACCACCCCGAGGTCATGCACTCCACGCACGGCCAGCAGGTATTGGAGCACTTCCTCTACCGCGGCGCGGGCCTGAGCCCGTCCTGGACCACCGGCAATGTGATCGATGAGCAGGTCGAGGCGATCCGCGCCCAGGTCGGCGACAAGCGCGCGATCTGCGGCCTGTCCGGCGGCGTGGACTCCGCCGTCGCCGCCGCCCTCGTGCAGAAGGCCATCGGCTCCCAGCTGACCTGCGTGTACGTGGACCACGGCCTGATGCGCAAGGGCGAGACCGAGCAGGTCGAGAAGGACTTCGTGGCCGCGACCGGCGTACAGCTGAAGGTCGTGGACGCGAGTGAGCGGTTCCTGTCCGCTCTGAAGGGGGTCTCCGACCCGGAGGAGAAGCGGAAGATCATCGGCCGGGAGTTCATCCGCGTCTTCGAGCAGGCGCAGGCCGAGATCATCGCGGACGAGGGTCCGGCGGTGGAGTTCCTGGTCCAGGGCACGCTGTACCCGGATGTGGTGGAGTCCGGCGGCGGCACCGGCACCGCCAACATCAAGTCCCACCACAACGTCGGCGGCCTCCCCGAGGACCTCGAGTTCAAGCTGATCGAGCCGCTGCGCAAGCTGTTCAAGGACGAGGTCCGGATGGTCGGCCAGGAGCTGGGCCTGCCGGAGGAGATCGTCCAGCGCCAGCCGTTCCCGGGACCGGGGCTGGGCATCCGTATCGTCGGCGAAGTGACGAAGGAGCGGCTCGACCTGCTCCGTGAGGCCGACGCCATCGCCCGCGAGGAGCTGACGGCGGCCGGCCTCGACCGGGACATCTGGCAGTGCCCGGTGGTGCTGCTCGCGGACGTCCGCTCCGTCGGCGTCCAGGGCGACGGCCGGACGTACGGCCACCCGATCGTGCTCCGCCCGGTCTCCTCCGAGGACGCCATGACGGCCGACTGGTCGCGCCTGCCGTACGACGTCCTCGCCCGGATCTCCACCCGGATCACCAACGAGGTGCGGGACGTCAACCGGGTCGTCCTCGACGTGACGTCGAAGCCGCCGGGGACGATCGAGTGGGAGTGAGCCCTGCGTGCGTTTGATCAGGTGCGCTTGATCGTGCGCAGGGATTCGCCGGGTTTCCAGAGCTGGACGACCAGATACGTGTCGTTCTCGACGTAGGTCCTGACGACCTCCGTCAGCTCGGTGCGGAAGAGGTGGAACAGCTCCGGCGGTTCCACCTCTTCGCCGTACGCGGCCTTGGTCCGCGCGTCCTCGACCTCGATCGCCCGCCCGGCGATCCGTACGTCACCGCCGCCCATCGACGTTCCCTCCCCGGGGTTCGCCTGGAGCGCGAAGCGCGGGTCGCGGCGCAGGTCCAGCGCCTTTCGCGAGTCCGGCATCATGCCGAGCCACAGCTCGCCGTTGAGGAACCGCACCTCGATCCCCGTGGTGCGCGGTGAACCGTCCTTGCGCAGGGTCGCGAGGACGTGGTGAGTGTGGGCGCCGAAGCGTTCCTCGACGGTCTTCGCCAGATCGGGTTCGGCGGCGGTGAAAGCCGCCCAGTTTGCTGCCATACGACGAGTGTGGCGGCGAAACCTGCGTAGCCCTGTTCTCCTGTGCTGACCGGGGGTAACTTCCGCTCCGTATCGGAACCCAGCGCCGGAGGACCCATGCCCGCGCCCACCCCGCCCCCGCCCCTGCCCACCGACCGGCTGCAGTTCGCGATGCCGCCGATGTACGAATCGGTCGACGACGATCGCCGGCACCGCAAGGAACGGCTCGCGGCGGCGCTGCGGATCTTCGGGCGGTACGGCTTCGAGGACGGCGTCTCCGGGCACATCACCGCCCGCGACCCCGAGTACACGAACTGCTTCTGGGTCAATCCGTTCGGGATGCCGTTCCAGCACGTCACGGTGAGCGACCTGGTGCTGGCCAACCAGGACGGGCAGGTCGTCGAGGGCCGCTACCACGTCAACCAGGCCGCCTTCACCGTGCACGCCCAGGTGCACGCCGCCCGCCCCGACGTCGTCGCCGTCGCCCACTGCCACTCCGTGCACGGCCGCGCCCTGTCCGCGCTCGGCGACCTGCTCGACCCGATCACCCAGGAGAGCTGCGCCTTCTACGAGGACCACGCGCTGTACGACACCTACTCCGGCGTCGCCGTCGATGCCGAGGAGGGCCGTCGTATCGCGGCCGCGCTCGGCTCCCACAAGGCCCTGGTGCTGCGCAACCACGGCCTGCTGACCGTCGGCGACTCGGTGGACGCGGCGGCCTGGTGGTTTCTGTCCATGGAGCGCTCCTGCCAGGTGCAACTGACCGCGAAGGCGGCGGGCCGCCCGATCCTGATCGACCACAAGCAGGCGGTCGCGACGCGGGAGCAGTTGGGCGGGGATCTGGTCGCGTGGATCAACTACCAGCCGCTGTGGCAGGACATCACGCGCCGAGAACCCGACCTGCTGTCCTAGCGGGTTGCCCGTATGTCTCCTGTCACGCCGGATGATCCCTGACGTACGGGAATTCTCGCAGCCGGGTCAACACGGCGACCGTCCGTTCACCCACGCTGACAGAGCTGCCCGGACCTGACGGACGCGTACCGGGTGGCGTAGGGCACAATTCGCTGACGTCGCGGGGGAGTCGTACAACGTCGCGGCGGCTCCCGGACGAGTCGGGCAGCCGAGTGGGGCATGGGGATGCGCGGAAGGCAGGCGTCGGGCGTGGCGGTGCAGGAGGCGAGGCAGGGCGCGGAGGCGCGCACGGGCGCGTTCGGGAGCGCTCATGACGGTGGCTGCACCTGCGGGGACTGTCCGCACGGGGCGCGTGCGGGGCACCGGCGGGCGGTGGCCGAATTCCTGCTGAAGCGTGATGAGTTCGCGGCCGGGCAGGGTCTGCCTGCGGCCGTGGCCCACTCGGCTTCGGCCTCCCGCCAGTGGGTCTCCGACGAACTGACCCAGTCCGCGGCGGCGGTCGCCGAACGCGCCCGCGCCGAGGGCGAGGCCTGGCTGTCCCGCCTGTGGCGCCGCACGGCGTGCACGGTGTGGGCGCTGGTCCTGCTGTTGCTGCTGGTGCAGTCGCTGACGGCGATCGGTACGGGCTGGACGACGGCCCGTACCGCCGGGCTGCTCGCGGCGCTGCTGGTCGCGGCGGCACTGACGGCGGCCTCCTTCTTCCACCGGGCACGGGGTGGCGTACTGGCCCCGGTCATCGGCGAGGACAACCGCCTGTCCACGTCCCGCGCCGTTGCGGCGATGTGGGTGCTGTTCGTGGCGTATGCGGTCCTGGTGCTGGCGGGGCAGCTGGCGGCCGCCTCTGCACCCGGCGCGCGCGACGAGCTGATCGCCGGGCTCGAACTCGCCCGTGGCGCCGGGGTGGTGACCGTCCTCGCCGTGGCCTGCGGGATCGCCGTGCTGGTACGGCGGGTGGTCGGCCTGCGCGTGCTCGGACAGCGGTTGCAGAAGGTCCGCGCGGACCGGCCGAGGGCGGCCGATCTGCTGACGGACGACTCGGGGCGGGGCACCTTCGCCGACATCCAGTACGTCGTGATCAGCGCCGTCGCCCTGGTGTTCGCGTCCGTGCGGCTGGCGCGTCGGCCCGACCAGCTGCCCGACCTGCCGTGGGGGCTGGCGGTGGTGGTACTGGTGTCGGCGGCCACCTACCTCGCCGGCAAGTACGCCGAGGGCGGCCGCCCTGTCGTACTCTCCGTCGTCCGCTCCCGCGAGGCCGGTGATCTGGACGCGCCCATCCGCACCGGCGAGGACATCGAAATCCGCGGCGCGGGCTTCGTCCCGCCGGGTGCCGGCACCGCCGATCGCCTCTCCCGCATGGTCGTCCGCATCGGCCCGGTCCACGTCCACGTCCCCCTGGTCCCGGTCACCGGCGGCTTCAGCAACCCGACGGACACTCTGCTGACCGTGCCGGTACCGGCGGAGGTGGAGCCCGGGCGGGTGGAGGTGCGGGTGGTCACGGCGGCGGGGGCGGAGACGAACGCGTATGTGATCGAGGTGACGGAGTGAGGCTGAGCTGGGGCTGATCGGGTGTCGTTGGCCCGGTTGGCCTGTGGTCGGCCTGTGGTTGCCTGAGGGGCTCGGCCTGACCTGACCTCGGCTTATGAAGGCGCACCCGGGACGGCGGCCGACCTTTGCCAAATCCGTCCGGAACGTGAATGAGCGGGTCCTTCCTTTCGTACGTATGGTCTTTTGAGGGGCAGGCTAGCGACGGCACGGCGTGCGAGAGGCGGCTATGCAGTGATGACTCACGGTGTTCGTACAGAGACGCACAGCGCCCACTACAACGGCGGCCGTGCCGACTGGCGGGACACCGCCACCCGCTATGCCCTCCTTCCCCTCCGGGTCTTCCTCGGCATCACCTTCATCTACGCCGGGCTCGACAAACTCACCGACAGCGCGTTCATGCAGGAAGCCGGTGCCGGCTCCATCGGCGACACGATGCGCACCGTCCGGGACTCCTCGGCCATCCCGGCCCTGGTCGACCTGGCCCTGGAGAACCCCGTCGCCTTCGGCTACGCCATCGCCGGCGGCGAACTCGCCGTCGGTATCGGCACCCTCCTCGGCCTCCTCACCCGCCTCGCCGCCCTCGGCGGCGCGCTGATCTCCCTCAGCCTCTGGCTCACCGTGAGCTGGGCCTCCGACCCGTACTACTACGGCAACGACCTCGCCTACCTGATGGCCTGGCTCCCCCTCGTCCTCGCCGGCGCCCCGTTCCTCTCCCTGGACGCGACCCTCCGCTCCCGACGGCGACGGCGGGCGTATCGCTAGCACGGGGTCAGGGGGGGGGCTGGGTAGCTGGCTGTTGGGTGCGGTTGCCTGCTGGGGCGGTTGGCGGTTGGGGGCTAGGTGCGGTTGTCTGCCGGGGTGGCTGGGCGGTTGGGGGCTGAGTGCTGTTTGCCTGCCGGGGTGAGCCATCCCCCTCGCGTCCAAGCCCGACGGCGGCCCGGAACGGGCCTGCCCCTGGTCCTCGCCTTCGCCTTCGCGTCCGCCCCCACGCGACCCGGGCGGCCCTAAGCCTCGCCCCGGCCTTCCCGGCGTGCCCCACGGCGGCGTATGCCTCGGCCCAGCATTCCCGCAACGGCGGCCAGACACAGACCGCCCACCATCAGGGGGAACGCCGCGAACCACGGTGTCTCCCAGGCGCCACCCGCGTCGCCGGCGTACGTGACGCCAGCCACGGTGATGACGGCCCCGGCCACCAGCCGTCCCGGCTGGAACTCATGACGCAGCACGGCTCACCTCCACCTGACCGACGCCCACCTTGAGGTCGAGGTCGACCGTGCCGACGCTCTCCACGCCCGGCGCCGGATCCAGCGTCACCTCCCGGTACTTGCCCGGCTCCACATCCACGTCCTGCTTCTGCTCGCCCGGCAGCTGGATGTCACCCACCCCCACATCGATGTTCGCCTTCACAGTCACGTCCGGCGGCACGATCACCCGCAGTTGGCCCACGCCCACCTCGGCGTCCGTGGACACCGTCTGGCCCTTGGCCGGGTTCAGCCGGGTCAGGTCCAGGGTGCCGACGCCGGTGCCGAGGTCGTACTTCCGCTCCACGTCGGCCACCGCGGCCGGCCGCCACGTCGTGCGTATCCACTCCGTGCCGATGTTCTTGGGCAGCGCCGCCGCCCCGGCGAGCAGCCCCGCCGTGATGACAGCCAGGAAGATCGACCCCGCTCCCGTACGCCCAAGGAACGCGCTGACGACGATGCCCAGTCCGATGACGGCGAGCGCGCAGGCGAGGCCGGTCTGCAGGCTGGTGCCGAGCGGTTGCTCCTGCCAGGTCGCGCGTGTGCCGATGGCGCCCGCCAGGAGCGCGAGCAGGAAGACCCAGCCGCCTATCCAGCGCGGGCCGCGCGGTTTCGGCGGCGCCGTGCGCTGGGCGAGCGGGGCCTGGGGGCCGGTGTCCGTACCGAGGCTGATGTTGACGGCCGCCGCGATGTCCCGGTCGCGTGATTCGCTGGGGCCCCACAGATAGCCGGTGCCGCCGACGTGCGTGCCGTCCTTGACGATCGGGTCCCGCCACCAGGAGGGGTAGGCGGTGGGGACCGGCGGCGCCTGGGCCTCCGGCGGGGCGTCGGCGACGGCCTGCGCCGCCAGCGGGTCGGGGTCGTGAGCGCCCCGGCGCTGCGACCAGTAACCGGCGCCCGCGAGGAGGAGGGAGAGGACGACGGCGAAGGTCAGCACACCGCCGTTGTTCAGCAGTGTCAGGAAGACACCGCAGCCGACCAGCGCGAACAGCACGGCGGTGAGGGCCTGCCCGTCGACACGGCCGGTCAGGAGCTTGCGGACCTCGTTCTCGTCCTCGTCGTCGTACGGGACGAAGAGCCAGGCGAAGCCGTAGAAGATGAGACCGATACCGCCGGTCGCGGAGAGCACGGCGAGGGTGATCCGGAAGATCACCGGATCCATGTCGCACTGCCGCCCCAGGCCGGCGCACACCCCCGCGAACATCTTGTGCCGCCGATCCCGCCGGAACTTGTGTGGCGGCTCCAGCGTCATGGGCCCATCGGGCGCCGCGGTCGCTCCGGGCTCGCCGGTCGCTCCGGGCTCGCCGCGTGCTCCGGGCTCGCTGGGTGCTCTGGACTCGCCGGGGGCTCCAGGTCCGCCGGGCATGCCCGAGGCTCCGGGGACGCCGGAGTCACCGGGGACGCCGGGATCACCAGGCACGCCGGGATCACCGGGCAGGCCAGCGTCACCGGGCACGCCTGCCCCGCTTCCGGAACTCGTGCTGCTTTTGCCGTGTGCGCCCGCGCCCGCGTGCGCGCGCGGTTCCTCACCTGCGGCGGTCGCGGCCGCAGCGTCGGACGCGGTGCCCGCGTCGGGCACGGCATCCGCGGCGTGCTGGTGATCAGTCATGGGTCCATGGTGACGGTCGAGCCGCCGCCGCGGGAGTCGGAATGACCCTGGCCGGACCCTGATATCACCCCTGAGCCGAGGCCGGGGAGGCGTTCGACGGACCGGCCCGTCGAAGATCAGGGGAGTCTCGGGGGTCGACCCTGATGCTCCGGCCGGCCTGCCGTGTGACCATCAATGGCATGCCGGAAGCCGCAACCGCAGCAGCGCCACTCGACGAACCGCGGCCGCCGCGCAAGCTCTACCGCAGCAGTGACGGACGCTGGCTCGGTGGCGTGGCGCGGGGGCTCGCCGGGCATCTCGGCCTGCCCGTGATCTGGGTGCGCCTGGTGTTCGTCGGTCTGTTCATGGCCGACGGCCTCGGCGCGCTGCTCTACGCCGCCTTCTGGTTCTTCGTGCCCCTCGGCGTCGGCGGCGTCGAGGCACAGAAGCCGCCGTCCCTGGTCACCACCGAGACCTCCGCCGACGGCCGCAAGAGACTCGTGGCCCGCAAGCCGGACAAGGGCCAGATCGTCGCTCTGCTCCTCATGGTCGTCGTGGCCATGGTCTTCGTGGGCAATGTGAACCTGGGCCGCGGCGCCCAGGCCTACCTCCTGCCGACCGTGCTGGTCGGCGCCGGTGTCGCCCTGGTGTGGCGCCAGGCGGACAACGCCCGCCGGGCCCGCTGGGTCGAGGTCGGCCGCCGCAAGCGCACCCTCACCCTGCTGCGCGCGGTGGCCGGCGTCCTGCTGGTCACGACCGGCGTCACCGGCGTCTTCGTGCTCCAGGGCTCCGCCGCCCACCTCGGCTCCGTCCTGCAGGCGGCCCTCGCGGTGCTCGTCGGCATAACGCTCCTCGCCGGTCCGTACCTCGTCCGTATGACCCAGGACCTGTCCGAAGAGCGCCTGATGCGGATCCGCGCCCAGGAGCGCGCGGAGGTCGCGGCCCACGTCCACGACTCGGTGCTGCACACCCTGACGCTGATACAGCGCAACGCGGACAACCCCAACGAGGTGCGCCGCCTCGCCCGCGCCCAGGAGCGCGACCTGCGCACCTGGCTCTACAAACCGGAGGGCACCGGCAAGGACGAGGCCGACGAGCCGACCACGCTCGCCGACGCGGTACGGCGCAACGCCGCGGAGGTGGAGGACAAGCACGGCGTACCCATAGAGGTCGTCGTGGTCGGCGACTGCCCGCTCGACGAGAAGATCGGCGCACAGATGCAAGCCGGGCGCGAGGCGATGGTGAACGCCGCCAAGTACGGTGGCGAGGGCGGCGCCGTGCAGGTCTACGCCGAAGTCGAGGGAAAGACGGTCTTCGTGTCCGTCCGGGACCGCGGTCCCGGCTTCGACCTCGACTCGATACCCGCCGACCGCATGGGCGTCAGAGAATCGATCATCGGCCGCATGGAGCGCAATGGCGGTACGGCCCGGCTGCGGGCGGTGCCGGACGGCGGCACGGAGGTCGAGCTGGAGATGGAGAGGGCGGAGAAGACGTCATGAGCGACCCGACCGAGGCGAACGGGACGGCGGGAGCGGAGGAGGCGGCCGAGCCCGCACAGACGCCGGGCGGCGGAGCGGGACGACGGCACGTGCGCGTCGTCCTCGTCGACGACCACCGGATGTTCCGTACGGGTGTGCAGGCCGAGATCGGCCAGACCGAGCAGACCGGCGTCGAGGTCGTCGGCGAGGCCGCGGACGTCGACCAGGCGGTCACGGTCATCACCGCGACCCGGCCCGAGGTGGTGCTCCTGGACGTGCACCTCCCGGGTGGCGGCGGGGTCGAAGTGCTGCGCCGCTGCGCCACCTTGATGGCCGACGCCGAGCAGCCGGTCCGATTCCTCGCCCTGTCCGTCTCGGACGCGGCGGAGGACGTGATCGGCGTGATCCGCGGCGGCGCGCGGGGGTACGTCACGAAGACGATCACCGGCACGGACCTGGTCGACTCGATCTTCCGGGTCCAGGAGGGCGACGCGGTCTTCTCACCGCGTCTGGCCGGCTTCGTCCTCGACGCCTTCGCCTCCACCGACGCCCCACCGGTCGACGAGGACCTGGACCGACTCACCCAGCGTGAGCGGGAGGTCCTGCGCCTCATCGCCCGTGGCTACGCGTACAAGGAGATCGCCAAGCAGCTGTACATCTCCGTGAAGACGGTCGAGTCCCACGTCTCGGCGGTTCTGAGAAAGCTCCAGCTCTCCAACCGGCACGAGCTGACGCGGTGGGCGACGGCCCGACGCCTGGTGTGACGGCCGCGCGTCAGACCACCCGGGTCGCCCCGGCGAACGGCATCTCGTCGAGCGGGGCCAGGCGGACCGGAGCCGAGGGGTTGGGCGCGTGGATCATCTGGCCGTTGCCGACATAGAGGCCGACGTGGCTGATGCCGGAGTAGAAGAACACCAGGTCGCCCGGGAGTAGTTCGGAGCGTGAGACGCGGCGGCCCGCGTCGATCTGGGCGTAGGTGGTGCGGGGCAGGGAGACCCCGGCGGAGCGGTAGGCCGCCTGGATCAGGCCCGAGCAGTCGAAGGCGTTGGGACCGGTGGCGCCCCAGACGTAGGGGCTGCCGAGCTTCTGGTAGGCGTACGAGACGGCGGCCGCGGCGCGGGAGTTGGGCGCCGTCGCCGTGGCGGACCCGGGCGCCTGGAGGCTGTCGCGGCCGGACGCCGAGGCGCGTGAGGCGCGGTCGGTGCCGTCGCCCGGCGCGAGCCGGGCCCGCTCCTCGGCCGTCAGCCGGGACAGCAGCCGCCGTGCCTCGTCCAGCTTGCCGGTGACGGTCTTCTTGTGCCGGTTCAGTTCGGCCTGCCGTGACTGGAGCGAGGCCAGTTCGACGCGTGCGGCGCCGCGCAGCTGCTCGATCTCCCGCAGCTGCCGGCGTACGCGTGCGACGGCGGCCGCCTGCCGGTCACTCGCGCGTTCGGCGAAGGCGGCGCCGTCGAGGTACTGGTCGGGGTCGTCGGAGAGGGCGAGTTGCAGGGCGGGGTCGAGGCCGCCGTCCCGGTACTGGGCGGCGGCGTACGAACCGAGCGCGTCGCGGGCGGAGTTGAGCCGGTCCTCCTTGCGGGCCGCCTCGTCCTGCAGGGTGCTCAGCCGTTTCTGCGCCGCGTCGGCCTGCTCCTTGGCGCCGTTGTACTTCTGGGTGGCGACCTCCGCCTCCTGGTACAGCTTGTCCACCTTGGCCTTGACCTGCCCCGGCGTCAGCTGGGGCTCGGCGTGGCCGGTCCCGTCGAGGCCCGTGGCGGTCGCCGCGCCCGCGAGGGCGATCGTCGCCGCGGTACGGGCCTTGGTGCCGTGGGCCGAGCGTTGTCGGGGCTTGCGGTGCGCTGCCACGTGGACTGCACGTCCTTTCCTGCGACTCGGGCGACCGCCGTGTGCGTACGGCCACCGGGTGGACGTACGACCGCCGGGCGGCGGCTTACGCGTCCGGCGGCGCCCCGGACAGGGGATGCGGGGCGCCGCCGGACCTTCTCGGCGGTGGTGCCCGGCTGCCGCCCCTGGCCATGGGCGGCGGTGGGGAGCCGGTCACCTGGTGGAGGACGCTAGACCCGGGTGTGTCGGCGCGGTGACGCCTTGTGCGGAAGTGACGACAGGGGATCGGTGGGTGACCATATGTGATCGTGATCCCGTTTCTGGGTCGTCGTCTTCACGCAGCGCGATGACCGATGCGGCGATTCCGGGGGCGGGTGCGAGGGTCGGGGTGCTATGGCGCGCATATATGCAGTCACCGTGTGCTCCACGGGCGGCCCGGTGTCGGGTGGCCCGGAACCCCCTGATTAGGCTCCGGCCCCATGGACGTACTCATCCACCTCTTCGTCGGCCTGCACATCATCGGCATCGCCTCGCTGCTCGGTGGTTTCCTCACCCAGATGAAGGCGATGGGCCAGGGCACCGCACGATTCGTCCCGGCGATGCTGCACGGCGCGCTGACCATGCTGGTCACCGGCGTGATCCTGGTCGGCCTCAACCAGGCCGACGACCAGCCCGTCAACAACATCAAGATCGGCGTGAAGCTGGCCCTGCTGATCGTGATCCTCGGCCTCGTCTATGTGAAGCGGGACGAGGAGAAGGTGGACAAGGGCATGTTCGGGCTGGTGGGCCTGCTGACCACGGCGAACATCTTCATCGCCGTGCTCTGGACCTGACGTCCTGCCGCACGCGCGCGTACCACGGAAACCGCCGTACGCGCGCGTGCCCCTCAGCCGCCTTTCGGCGCCGGTTGTCAGGCCGGGCGGACGACGCTGTGGATGGAGGACTCGCCGTCGTAGTAGACCGACTCCTCGCGGACGTACGTGCCCGGCTTCGGGGCGTGGATCATCATGCCGTTGCCGATGTAGAGGCCGACGTGCGTGACGTCGTCGTAGAAGAAGATCAGGTCACCCGGCTGGGCGGCGGCGATGGAGACCGTCGTGCCGGCGTCGACCTGGTCGTAGGTGGTGCGGGGCAGGCTGACGCCGGCCGCCTTCCACGCGGCCTGGGTGAGGCCGGAGCAGTCGTAGGAGTCGGGGCCGGTGGCGCCCCAGACGTACGGCTTGCCGATCTGCGCGCGGGCGAAGGCGAGCGCCTTCTCGGCCTTGGTGGCGTACGCGGAGTCCGACACGGAGGTGCCGGAGCCGGACTCGTTGCCCGTGCCGGCTGAGGCACCGCCGCCGGCCGACTCCTGCTCCTGCTGCTGCGCCGCCTCCTGGCGTCGCTGTTCCTCCGCCTGCTGGCGGGCGAGCTCGGCGGCCTTGCGCTCGGCCTCCTCCTGCTTCTGCTTCTCGATCGCCGCGAGGCGGGCCTTCTCCTCGGCGGTCAGCTTCGACAGCAGTTCGCGCGCGTCGGCGAGCTTCTTCTGGACGGTGGCCTTGGCCGTCTGCAAGTCGCTCTGCGACTCGGTGAGCCGTGCCAGGCTCTCGGTGGCCTCCTGGCGCTTCTGCATCGTCGCCGACTGCTCGGTGAAGTACTCGTGGACCGCGTCCTTCTGACGGCTGGTCAGCCGACCCATCAGCTGGGTCTGGTCGAAGTAGTCCTGCGGGGAGTCGGCGAGCAGGAAGGTGGCGGTGTCGGGGACGGACGCGCCGGTGCGGTACTGGGCGGCGGCGTACGTCCCCAGCTCCTCACGCGCCTCGTTGAGCTTCTGCGTGCGCTGGGCGACGTCGTCCAGGAGGGCGTCGACGCGCTTGCGCTGCTTCGCGGTCTTCTCCTTGGCCGCGTTGTACTTCTCGGTCGCCGACTCCGCCTGGCGGTAGAGGTCGTCGACCTTTTTCTCGACCTCTTCGAGACTCGGATTGTCGTCGGCCGAGGGTGCGGCGTTGGCGGTCTGGGAGAGCAGAGCCACGGAGGTCAGGGCAGCGGTGGCGAGGGCGGGGGTCCGTATGCCTGCTACGCGCGCGCCCGTGGGGCGCGACTTGCGGTGCGACGCCAAAGGAGGCGACTCCTTCCATGTGCCGCCTACCGGGTTAGCTGTCGGGTTCGGGCGGGTGGTTCGGAAGGGTTGCCCTACGGTCCGCTCCCGGTAAGGGAGTTTGACCGATTCACCCCAAGTTCGGTTGGGTCCCCGGCTCCGGCTGCCTCAGGCGCACCGGACTCGGCGGAGGCCGCGCGGCCCGGCGACGTTCGCCGGTGGGGGTCGTGCGGCCTGACCGGCACGGTAGCCAACTCGTGTGGCCCGTGTGAAGGTTGGTGGGTGATATGCCCGATACATTTTCGTGACCTTTAGTCAGCCATTACGGCCCGCGTGAGATCGTGTTCGGACGGTGAGCGCCTGGCCGGTGGGGGCCGGGCGTTAATGGGGTGGGCAAGATCGTCGGCTTTCCCGGCCGGGATTTCCGGGGCGGCCGCGGGTTGTCAGTGGGGAGCCCTAGACTCGGAGAGCGATGAGCAGCCTCTTTGACGACAGCTTCCTGGCGGACCTCCAGGCCCCACGGGCCCACGAGGAGCCTCCGCCGCCGCCCGAGGACGATCACACTCCGGAGTCGATTCCGGACGATCTGTTCGGCGGGAAGTTCGACGTGCCCCCGGACCGGGACGCCTACTACCGCGACGGCGCCCCGCGCCCGGCCATGGACTCCGCCGCGCTCCTGGAGGGGCTGAACGACAACCAGCGTGCCGCCGTCGTCCACTCCGGCTCGCCCCTGCTCATCGTGGCCGGTGCCGGCTCCGGCAAGACGCGCGTCCTCACCCACCGCATCGCCTACCTCCTCGCCGAGCGCGGGGTGCACCCGGGCCAGATCCTCGCCATCACCTTCACCAACAAGGCGGCGGGCGAGATGAAGGAGCGCGTCGAGCAGCTCGTCGGCCCGCGCGCCCACGCGATGTGGGTGATGACCTTCCACAGCGCCTGTGTGCGCATCCTGCGCCGGGAGTCCAAGAAGCTCGGCTTCACCTCGTCCTTCTCGATCTATGATGCCGCCGACAGCAAGCGCCTGATGGCCCTGGTCTGCCGCGACCTGGACCTCGACCCCAAGCGCTTCCCGCCCAAGTCCTTCAGCGCCAAGATCAGCAACCTCAAGAACGAGCTGATCGACGAGGAGGACTTCGCCGCCCAGGCCGCAGACGGCTTCGAGAAGACCCTCGCCCAGGCGTACGCGCTGTACCAGTCACGCCTGCGTGAGGCGAATGCCCTCGACTTCGACGACCTGATCATGACGACGGTCAACCTGCTCCGCGCCTTCCCGGACGTCGCCGAGCACTACCGCCGCCGCTTCCGGCACGTCCTGGTCGACGAGTACCAGGACACCAACCACGCCCAGTACGCCCTCGTCCGCGAGCTCGTCGGCACCGGCGAGCGTGCCGCCGAGGACATCGACGTACCGCCCGGCGAGGACGACCTGGCGCCCGCCGAGCTGTGCGTGGTGGGTGACGCCGACCAGTCGATCTACGCCTTCCGCGGCGCGACCATCCGCAACATCCTCCAGTTCGAGGAGGACTACCCGGACGCGACGACGATCCTGCTGGAGCAGAACTACCGCTCCACGCAGACGATCCTCTCCGCAGCCAACGCGGTCATCGAGCGCAACGAGTCCCGCCGCCCCAAGAACCTGTGGACCAACGCGGGCGCGGGCGCGCGCATCACCGGCTATGTCGCCGACACCGAGCACGACGAGGCGCAGTTCGTCGCCGACGAGATAGACCGCCTCACGGACGCGGGCGAGGCGAAGGCCGGCGACGTCGCCGTCTTCTACCGGACGAACGCCCAGTCCCGTGTCTTCGAGGAGATCTTCATCCGCGTCGGACTGCCCTACAAGGTCGTCGGCGGTGTCCGCTTCTACGAGCGCAAGGAGGTCCGGGACGTCCTGGCCTACCTGCGGGTGCTGGCCAACCCGGAGGACTCGGTCCCGCTGCGCCGGATCCTCAACGTGCCCAAGCGAGGCATCGGCGACCGCGCCGAGGCGATGATCGACGCCCTCTCCCAGCGCGAGAAGATCAGCTTCCCGCAGGCGCTCAAGCGGGTCGACGAGGCCTACGGCATGGCCGCGCGGTCGACGAACGCGGTGAAGCGGTTCAACACGCTGATGGAGGACCTCCGTACGATCGTCGACTCCGGCGCCGGCCCGGCGACGATCCTGGAGGCCGTGCTCGAACGCACCGGCTACCTCGCCGAGTTGCAGGCCTCCACCGACCCGCAGGACGAGACCCGGATCGAGAACCTCCAGGAACTCGCCGCTGTCGCCCTGGAGTTCGAGCAGGAGCGCGGCGAGGGCGAGGCGGGCACGCTGGCCGACTTCCTGGAGCAGGTCGCGCTGGTCGCCGACTCCGACCAGATCCCGGACGAGGAGGAGGGCGAAGGCGTCATCACGCTGATGACCCTGCACACCGCCAAGGGCCTGGAGTTCCCGGTCGTCTTCCTCACCGGCATGGAGGACGGCGTCTTCCCACACATGCGCGCCCTCGGCCAGACCAAGGAACTGGAGGAGGAGCGCCGCCTGGCGTACGTCGGCATCACCCGCGCGCGGGAGCGGCTGTACCTCACGCGGTCGGCGATGCGCAGCGCCTGGGGCCAGCCGCAGTACAACCCGCCGTCCCGCTTCCTGGAGGAGATCCCCGCGGCGCACGTGGACTGGAAACGGACGGGCGCCTCCGCGGCCCCCGCCGGCCGGGTCTCGGGCGTGGCGGCCTCCCTGTCCTCGTCCCGCTCGCGCTCCTCGGCGTCGGGCGCGTCCGGGTTCGCCACACGGCGGACGGCCGAGCAGCCGGTGGTCGGGCTGGCGGTGGGGGACCGGGTGACGCACGACCAGTTCGGGCTCGGCACCGTCGTCGCGGTGAAGGGCACGGGCGCGAACGCCGAGGCGACGATCGACTTCGGGGACGCGAAGCCGAAGCGGCTGCTGCTGCGGTACGCGCCGGTGGAGAAGCTCTAGAAGCAGGGGAACGGGGGTCGGGGGTCTCGCGCAGAGGCCCCGCTCACCCCGGCGTTTGTTACGACGGGTCGAGCCCGTGGCTGCGCAGCCAGGACAGCGGGTCGATCGACGATCCGCCGCCGGGGCGCACCTCGAAGTGCAGGTGCGGGCCGGTCGAGTTGCCGGAGTTGCCGGAGTACGCGATCGGGTCGCCGGCCTTGACGGTCGTACCCGAGGCGACCCGGTAGCTGGAGAGGTGGCAGTACCAGGTCTCCGTACCGTCCATCGCCGTCACGATCATCATGTTGCCGTACGCGCTGTTCCACTCCGTACGGACCGTGCCGTCCGTCGCGGCCATCACTGTCGTGCCGTACGAGACGGGGAAGTCGATGCCGGTGTGCACGGACATCCAGTTGATGCCGGCCTGGCCGTAGTAGGCGCTGAGCCCGTGCTGCGCGACCGGCAGCGCGAACTTCGGGCGCAGCCGCTCCTTACGGGCCGCCTCCTCCGCCGCCCTCCGCTTCTCGGCCGCCTGCTGCTCCTTGAGGTCGATGCGCTCCTGCGTACGGCTGACCCGGTCGCCGAAGTCCTGGGCCTCCGCGGTGAGGCTTTCGAGCTGCGTGTTCAGCTGCTGGTTGGCGGCGGATGGTTTCACCGCGAGCGTGTCCGCGGCCGTGGCCGAGGTGTCCTGGTCGTCTCCGGAGAGGGTGCCGACGGAGGCGGCGGCGATACCCGCCACGCCCATCACACAGGCCGAGGGCACGGCGACGGTCAGCAGCGCGGAGCGCTTGGCGGGCGTACGGCGACGGGAGCGGGCGGCGTTGCGTGCGGCCGCGCGGCCGGTCGGGGCGGAGGTGACCTGCTCCTGGTCGTCGAGGAGGAGCGGGGTAGCGGCGGGCGTCTCGCCGGTGGTGTCCGGCTCGCCGTCACCGTGGGTGTCTTCGCCGAGGTCGACCTGCTCGAAGGTCGCGGTCGACTGCTGGTCGAAGGTCGCGTTCGCCTGCTCGTCGAAGGTCGCGCTCGCCTGGTGGTCGAAGGGCTCGGCGTGCTGGGCGAAGTCGTAGGCCTCGGTGTGCTGTTCGTACTCCTCGGTGGCCTGGCCGGTGTCGTGACCGCCGCCGTCGGAGTTCCACTGCGTGGCGTCGTACGCGCCCGTGTCGAAGGCCTGCGTGCCCCATTCCCACTGCTGGGTCTGGTCGGCCGGGCCGCCCTGCTCGGGCTGGAGCCATGCGCTCGCGTCCCACTGGCCGCTGGCGTCCACCGCGCCCGCCTGCTGCGGGATCAGCGGGAGCTGCTGGTGCTCGGCGGTCCAGGTGGTCGTGTCGTAGGCGCCGGTGTCGTAGGCGGCGTGGTGCTGGGCCGCGTACGGGTCGTAGTTGACGGTTTGATGGCTGCCGGTGGACCACTGGGAGGCGTCGTACGCGCCGGTGCCGTGACCGCTGCCCGCGAGGTCGCCGAAGAGCGGATCGCTCTCGAAGGTCGTGGTGGCGGTCGGGGTGGTCGTCGTGGCGTGGCTGCCGGTGTCAAATCCGTTGGCGGAGTAGCCGGCGTATGTGGTGAAGTCGCCGTACTGGGCTTCCTGGGTGCCATACGACGCGTAATGCGCCGAGGCGGCTTCGGAAGCCGGAGCCGGGGTGGTCATGGTCCCCGACGGGTGACGGTCGTTCACCAACTTCTCTTTCGCCTCGACAACAGGGGCTGGCAGAGCAGTGCGGCGACTGTACCCGGCGGTACGCGGGCACGACAATCTTCTGCAGGTTTCGCGCGCGCAGGAAACGGGCATTCGGCGGTGTTTTGGCGGACTGCGGGCACGGGTTTGGGGTTGTGTTCGAAGACCGTTCGATGTCGACGGCTGTTCCGAGGCGATGAGTTGGCTGTGGGGCCCCGGTGCGGGCAGGTGGCCAGGGGGTGACCGGCCGGGGCTGGTGGGTGACGCGCCGGTGACCGGCGGGGAATGGTCAGGCCACGGTGAGGCCGCCGTTGCGCGTGGCGGACTGTGCACCCTCCGTACTGCTGTGGTAGGCGCCCTCGAGGGCCTGGCGTATGCCGGACGCGACGGCGGGGTGCACAGGGAGGGCGAGGTGGCCGATGCCGCTCACCCGGACGTTCTGCGCCCGCAGGTCAGGGTGCTCCAGGCAGGCCGTCTCCAGTGGGTCCATCAGGTGGTCGAGGTCGCTCCAGAAGCTCACGAACCGCGTACGGCAGCCGGGCGCGGGCAGCGCGAGCTCCTCGATGACGGCGGAGCCGGGGCGCATCTGGCGCACTATGGGGTGCGCGTTCGCCAGCGGCGCCACCCGCGTGCCGGAGTGGGGTGTACCGAGGGTGACGAGTGTCCGGACGCGTGTGTCGCCGGCGAGTCGCTGCACGTAGTAGCGCGCGATCAGGCCACCGAGGCTGTGGCCCACGATGTCGACCTGATCGCTGTCCGTGCGCTCGCAGATCTCCTCTATGTGTCGGCCGAGCAGCTTGGCGGCCGCACGGATGTCGCAGGTCAGCGGGGAGTAGTTCAGCGATACGACCTGGTGCCTGCCGTGCTGCGCCAGGGAGCGGCGCAGGAGCAGGAAGACCGAGCGGTTGTCGATGAATCCGTGCAGCAGGACGACCGGCGGCTTCGACTCCGTGGGGAGCTGGGCGGCGTCCTCCTGGGCGGGGATCCGGGGAGCCGGCGTACGGCGTTCCTGGACGATGCCGGAGGGATAGAGGATCAGGTGCCCGGCCAGGATCGCGATCTCCAGGGCGGTGGCTTTCAGGAGGGCCAGTGAGAGTCCCGCGAGGCTGCTCGGGATGGGGAGTAGATGCCGGTGGAGCGGGTGAAAGGGCAGCAGCGCCCTGGTGACCTGCGTGACCTTCATGGCCGACCTCCCGTCGGCACACGGTGGACGGCTCTGTCCCGTGTGCGCCCGTGGGAGTCGCGGTGGAGGGCTACGGGGCGCGAAGGGTGGCGCGTGGTGCGGGGCGGTGCGGAGTGGTCCGGGGTAGTGCGGGTGGCGCGGGTCGTACGGCGTGTGCGCTGGGTACGGGGTGTGCGCCGTGGTGCTTGGTGGCGCGAGGTGGTGCAGATTGTGATGTGGGTCGCGCTGTGTGTGGCCTTGCCGCCTGTCTGGTGTTGTTCGGTCTCGTGCTGGACTGTGATGCGTTGTGTGTGCTGTGAGGCTGATGTGGTGTCGGTGACTTTCTGTATCCCCTGCGCTACGTGTCGGTGATGCCCTTCGTGCCTGCGTCGATACGCCTCACCGACCCGCGGCGCGCGGCCTGCGGCGCGGAGATGGGGCGGCCTCGTTGCGGCTCCCGTTGCGCGGGGTTCCCTGGAACTCCGCGCGTTCGAATGTGTCCCACTATGTGATTTCCCCCTCGGTCCACACCGTAAAACTGCCGGTTGCGGGCTGCTGGCGATAACGTTCGTTCACTTCCCCGGTGGGTGCGGCCGGGTGCGGCCCGGCGAGCGTGCGGTGGTCGTCGGTGCGGGTGGCGCGCCGCGCGTACGGGCATGACGGATCTGTGCGGTACTTGTCGGTACGGATGGATGTAATCGCTTCATGGAGGCAGTGATGGGTGTGGCAGCCGGTCCGATCCGCGTGGTGGTGGCCAAGCCGGGGCTCGACGGCCACGATCGCGGGGCCAAGGTGATCGCGCGGGCGCTGCGGGATGCCGGTATGGAGGTCATCTACACGGGGCTCCACCAGACGCCCGAGCAGATCGTCGACACCGCGATTCAGGAGGACGCCGACGCGATCGGACTGTCGATCCTGTCCGGGGCGCACAACACGCTCTTCGCCGCCGTGATCGACCTCCTCAAGGAGCGTGACGCTGAGGACATCCTGGTCTTCGGGGGCGGCATCATTCCCGAGGGGGACATCGCTCCGCTGAAGGAGAAGGGCGTCGCCGAGATCTTCACGCCCGGGGCGACAACCACGTCGATCGTGGAGTGGGTGCGGGAGAACGTGCGGCAGCCGGCGGAGGCGTGAGCCTTGCGCGGTGGCGGCGGGGCGAGCGCGCATCTGGCGCGGTGCTCCGTTGCCGGGGCGGGGTGAGGGCGTCCAGTCCGGAGCCGTGAGAACGCCGGGGCCGCAGCAGGGCAGCGGTCGTGTCGCAGCGTTCCGCCGCCGGGGTGGGGCTGGTGAGGGCTGGTGTGGTGGCCGTTCCGGCGGTGGGGCTGGTGAGTGCTGTTGTGGTGGCCGTTCCGGCGGTGGAGCACGTGAGGGCTGGTGTTGTGGCCGCCCGGCGATGTGGCAGGCGAGGGCCGGTGCCGTGCTCCGTTTCCGTCAAGGGTTCAGCTCCTCGGCCATCGCCGCTCGTAGGCGCAGGGTCGTGACCAGGCGCTGGAAGGCCTCGGCCCAGTAGCCGCCTGCTCCTGGTGACGCGTTCTCCGGTTCCTCGGGTATCGACAGGAGGCCGTCGAGGCGGTTGGCCTCGGACGGGTCGAGGCAGCGTTCCGCCAGGCCCATCACTCCACTGAAGCTCCATGGATAACTTCCCGCGTCCCGCGCGATATTGAGCGCGTCGACCACCGCCCGTCCGAGAGGCGCGGACCACGGCACCGCACAGACCCCCAGCAGCTGGAACGCCTCGGACAAGCCGTGCGTGGCGATGAACCCCGCGACCCAGTCGGCTCGCTCGTCGGCGCCGAGGGTGTCCAGCAGCTTGGCCCGCTCGGCCAGCGACACAGCGCCGGGGCCGCCCGCCTCCGGGGCCGAGGGCGCGCCCAGCAGGGCGCGGGACCAGTCGGCGTTCCGCTGTCTGACCGCCGCCCGGCACCAGGCGGCGTGCAGATCGGCCTGCCAGTCGTCGGCCACCGGGAGAGCCACAATCTCCTGGGGCCTACGGCCGCCCAGCCGGGCCTGCCAGGTCGCGAGGGGCGCTGCTTCCACCAACTGGCCGAACCACCAGGAGCGTTCGCCGCGCCCGGCCGGGGCCTTGGCGACCACGCCGTCCCGCTCCATGCTCGCGTCGCACTCGTGCGGTGCCTCGACGGTGATCGTGGGCGTGTCCCGGGTGTGGTCCAGGGCCACGCACGCCCCGGCGCGGACCGCCATCCGCGCGGCCAGTGCCGAGCCGGGCAGTGCCGAGAGCAGCTCGGCCGCGGTGGCCCGTACGTTGCGGCTCCGGTCGGCCAGGGCCTGCTCCAGGAACGGCTCGTCCTCGGCGGTGAGATTCGTACGAAGGGAGTCGAGGAACATCAGGCGGTCCTCGGCCCGTTCCGTCGCCCAGGTGGATGCGAGCAGATCGCGTGCGGTGGTGGCGTCCTGGGCACGGAGTGCGGCCAGGAGGGACACCCGTTCGGCGAACAGGCCCTCCTGCCAGAGTTGTTGCACGTTCTCCGTGTCCTGGAGGTGCGGCAGCGTCGTGCCTCCGCCCGGGGTCGCGCGCAGCGCGAAGCGCCAGTCCGGGTTGAGGCGGGCCAGCCACAGAGCGCGCGGGCCGGCGAAGGTCAGGGCGGCGGGGCGGAGGTCCGTACGGCCGCGGGCCGCGTCCAGGAGCGCGGGCAGTGTCTCCGGGGGTGCCGCGTAGTGGTGGGCGTTGGCCAGCGCGAGCCACTGCGGCAGCAGCTCCATGAGGTCCGGTGCCGCGCCTCTGCGGCCGCCGCCGGATGCGCCGGGGCGGTCGGCCAGCAGCAGGGCGAGTCTGCGGGCCGCGGCGGCCGGGAGGGGCGGGCGCGAGTCTTCGGGGGCCGGGTCGGGGCGCGGTGCCGGGCGGGCGGGGCGGAGGCCGGCCCGGCGTCGTACCGTCTCCGCGGCCGCGGCGTCCAGCAGGGCCATCGGTGCCTCCCGGCCCGGAGCGGAGAGAGCGGAGAGTGAGGGTGGCGGCGTGCGCCGGTCCGTGCCGAGCAGGGCGGTGGTGACCAGGTCCTCCCAGGCGGTGGCGCCCGCGTGACCGTGGTCGGCGAGCACGCCCGGTGCGGGCGGCTCCACAGCAGTTGCGGTCCTGTTCACGAGAGTCCTTTCGGTGTCAGGAGAGTCCCTTCGGCGCGCTGATCCGCGGCCGTCCGGGGCGTACGGCGGTGAAGGGCGGGGTCAGCACAGTGGTACCGGCGTGTCCGTGCCCTGGGGCCAGGCCGTCAGTGGGGTGAAGCCCTGGTGGCCGCACTCGCCGAAGACCTTGACGGGGGCGCCGCCCGAGAGGGCGACGAGCCGCCAGAGGCCCGGGCGGGCGCGGGCGGCCGGGGTGAGGGGCAGCGCCGCGTCCTCGTCGGCGTCGGCCAGCTGCCAGGAGTTGCCGTCCGGGGTCGGTATGACCCGGTCCAGGGTTGCCGGGACCGAGTCGAGCCACGGGTCGGCGCGGAGTGCCTCGCCGTAGTGGACGGCGGCTTGGGTCGTCGTCATGCCCGGAGGCCGGATCGACGTCGGTGCGGGCGGCGCGAACTGTTCGCCGAGTGCCGCGCGCGCCTGGCCCGCCCCCGGGTAGGCGGAGACCTCCGCCTCCAGGGTCAGTCCGACCGGCAGAGCGAGCTCCGGAGCCCGGCCGGCCGCGCCGTAGGAGAGGAGAAGCGTGGTGCGGTCGGAGTCGGCGCCGTACAGCCAGATCCGGCGCGTCGTCAGTCGGGTGTCCGCCGTGTCGTACTGGGCGAGGACCAGCCAGCGGTCGCGCACCGGCGGGCCGTCCGCCGAGGCGGGCAGGCCGACACGGGAACGGACCGTCGCCGCCAGGCTCTCGGGCAGCCGGTCGCGGTGCAGCCAGCCCTGGTCGAGGAGGTGGAGCAGCGCGCACTCCTCCAGCAGTCGCACCGGCCACCCCGGCCCGGACGCCGGGATCGCCCCCAACTCCCTCACCCGCGCGGCCAGCCCGGGCGCCTGGGCGTCGACCATGCGGGCCGCCGTCTCCTCCCACAGTCCGTACCCCGCCTGCTCCGCCGCGGCCAGGCCGCCGCGCAGCAGGTCCGCCAAGCGCTGCTCCAACTCGGTCGCGCCCGCCGTGATCCGCTCGGCACGTCGCTCCGCACGACGCCGCGCCGCCTCGGGATCAGCGGCGGCGGGCGGCGAACCCGCCGTCCCCGGCGTCCGTTTCTCCGCGGCGCGCTGCCGTCTGCCCGCTATCCACTGCTCGGCCCAGTCCGGCGCCTGGCCCGGCGGCACCGCCCCGTCGTCGCCCGACCAGAGCAGCAGCAGCCCGAGCGCGTGCTTGCACGGGAACTTGCGGCTCGGACAACTGCACTTGTACGCGGGGCCGGACGCGTCCGCGATGTCGATGACCGTCTGATACGGCCTGCTGCCGCTGCCTTTGCACAGTCCCCATACCGTCCCCTCGTCGGAACTCCCCGCCTCGGACCACGGCCCGGCCGCTCCGAGTTTGCTTCCCGCCTTGCGTGACGCGGCGTCAGGCGCCAGTGCCAGCACCTGTTCCGCAGTCCAGCGCACCCCCTGCTGAGTCATGCCATCGAAGGTAGATCCCACCACTGACAATCGGCCCGGCGAGCACATTTTCGCAGTTCAGAACGCATTGTCAGTGGTGTGGTGCAACGTGGATGCCAGATCCGAACCGGCCGAGCTGGAGGGGGACTCAGCCATGCCTGTGTCCGAGGAACCGACGTTTGTCGATCAGACCGAGAACACGTCCGTGCAAGAAGAAGCGGAGGCGCTGCGGCCGCACGCCGAGGACGCCTTCGCGGATGAACTCGCCGCGCTGGCCGCGCAGGACGACAGGCCGCGCCCGGCCCGCTGGAAGCTGTCGCCGTGGGCCGTCGCCACCTACCTCCTCGGCGGCACGCTGCCCGACGGCACGGTGATCACGCCTAAATACGTGGGACCGCGCCGCATCGTCGAGGTCGCCGTCACCACGCTGGCCACCGACCGCGCCCTGCTCCTGCTCGGCGTGCCCGGCACCGCGAAGACATGGGTGTCCGAGCACCTGGCCGCGGCGGTCAGTGGCGACTCGACGCTGCTCGTGCAGGGCACCGCGGGCACACCGGAGGAGGCGATCCGGTACGGCTGGAACTACGCGCAGCTGCTCGCCCACGGCCCCAGCCGGGACGCCCTCGTGCCGAGCCCCGTCATGCGGGCCATGGCCGAGGGCATGACCGCACGGGTCGAGGAACTGACCCGGATCCCGGCCGATGTCCAGGACACGCTCATCACGATCCTGTCGGAGAAGACGCTGCCGATACCGGAGTTGGGCCAGGAGGTGCAGGCCGTCCGCGGCTTCAACCTGATCGCCACGGCCAACGACCGCGACCGCGGGGTCAACGACCTGTCCAGCGCACTGCGCCGCCGCTTCAACACGGTGGTGCTGCCGCTGCCGGACAGCGTCGAGGCCGAGGTCGACATCGTCTCGCGCCGCGTCGACCAGATCGGCCGCTCGCTCGACCTGCCGGCCGTGCCCGACGGCGTCGATGAGATCCGGCGCGTGGTGACCGTGTTCCGTGAGCTGAGGGACGGGATCACGGCCGACGGCCGTACGAAGGTCAAGTCGCCCAGCGGCACGCTGTCCACCGCCGAGGCGATCTCCGTCGTCACCAACGGTCTTGCGCTGGCCGCCCACTTCGGCGACGGCGTGCTGCGGCCGAGCGACGTCGCCGCGGGCATCCTCGGCGCGGTCGTCCGGGATCCGGCGGCGGACCGGGTCGTCTGGCAGGAGTACCTGGAGGCGGTCGTACGGGAGCGGGACGGCTGGAAGGACTTCTACCGGGCCTGCCGGGAGGTGAGCGCATGAGCGTCAACGGGTGGGACACAGCGGTCGTGGAGTGCGTCGGCGCGACGGATGACGACGACCTGGGGTGGCCTCGGAGGCGAGGGGGACGGTGTGACGGGCGTTGAGCGCGCCGGGAGCAGCGGCTTGACCGGCACTGAGCCGCTGCTGTTCGGCGTACGGCATCACGGGCCGGGGTCGGCTCGGGCCGTGCGGGCGGCGTTGGACGCGGCCCGGCCGCGGGTGCTGCTGATCGAGGGGCCGCCCGAGGCCGACGCGCTGATCCCGCTGGCCGGCGACGAGGACATGCGGCCGCCGGTCGCCCTGCTGGTCCATGCCGTGGACGAGCCCGGGCGTTCGGCGTTCTGGCCGCTGGCCGAGTTCTCGCCGGAGTGGGTGGCGATTCGGTGGGCCCTGGAGCAGGGGGTTCCGGCCCGCTTCATCGACCTGCCGGCCACGCACACGCTGGTGTGGGGGAGCGAGGCGGAGGGGGAGTCGGCTGGGGACGGCGGTGGTGTTGGGGGCGGTGAGGCTGGGCCCGACGCCGACGCCGACGCCGGCGCCGACGCCGGCACCGATGCTGCCCCCCAGTCCGACGTGCGGGTCGATCCGCTCGGTGTGCTCGCCGAGGCGGCTGGTTATGACGACGCCGAGCGCTGGTGGGAGGACGTCGTCGAGCATCGGGGGCTCGGTGAGGGGGACGCGTTCGCTCCGTTCGCCGTTGTCGAGGAGGCGATGGGCGCGCTGCGGGAGGTGTACGGGAGCGGGGGACATGACCGGGACCTCGTGCGGGAGGCGTATATGCGGCTCCAGGTGCGGACTGCCCAGCGGGAGTTCGGGGGCGGTGTGGCCGTGGTGTGCGGGGCGTGGCATGTGCCCGCGCTGCGGCAGAAGGTGACCGTCGCGGCAGACCGGGCGCTGCTGAAGGGGCTGCCCAAGGTCAAGGTCGACATGACCTGGGTGCCGTGGACGCATCGCAGGCTGGCGCGGGCGAGCGGGTACGGCGCGGGGATCGACTCGCCGGGGTGGTACGGGCATCTGTTCTCGGCGCCGGACCGGCCGGTCGAGCGGTGGATGACCAAGGTGGCGGGGCTGCTACGGGCCGAGGACCGGACCGTCTCCTCGGCGCATGTCATCGAGGCGGTCCGGCTGGCCGAGACGCTCGCCGCGATGCGCGGGCGTCCGCTGGCCGGGCTCGGTGAGACCACCGACGCCATACGGGCGGTGATGTGCGAGGGGTCGGACGTGCCGCTGGCGCTGGTGCACGACCGGCTGATCGTGGGGGACGTGCTGGGGGAGGTGCCGGACGCGGCGCCGGCGGTGCCGTTGCAGCGGGACCTCGCCCGGCTGCAGCGGCGGCTGCGGCTGAAGCCGGAGGCGCTGGAGCGGGAGCTGGAGCTCGATCTGCGCAAGGAGGCCGATGCCGGGCGCAGCAGGTTGCTGCATCGGCTGCGGTTGCTGGGCGTGGTGTGGGGCGAGCAGGTGGTGTCGCGGGGCAGTACGGGGACGTTCAGGGAGACCTGGCGGCTGCGCTGGGAGCCGGAGTTGTCGGTGCGGGTCGCCGAGGCGGGAGTGTGGGGGACGACTGTGCTCGCCGCCGCGACCGCCAAGGCGGAGGCCGACGCGATGGCGGCGCAGGGCCTCGCCGACGTCACCGCCCTCGCCGAGCGCTGCCTGCTGGCCGAACTGCCGGACGCGCTCCCTGCGGTGATGCGGATCCTCGCCGACCGGGCGGCCCTCGACGCCGATGTCGGCCATCTCGCGCAGGCGCTGCCCGCCCTGGTCCGCTCGCTGCGCTACGGCGACGTGCGCGGCACGGACACCGGCGCCCTCGGGGAGGTCGCCGCGGGCCTGGCCGAGCGGATCTTCGTCGGACTGCCGCCCGCATGTGCCGCGCTCGACACCGACGCCGCGGAGGAGATGCGGCGTCATGTGGACGCGGTGCACACGGCGGTGGGGTTGCTCGGCGAGGCTCCGGCAGCGGGACACGGTGACCTGCGGGGCCGCTGGCACTCGGTGCTGCGAGTGCTCTCCGCGCGGGACACCGTGCCCGGCGTGATTCGGGGGCGTGCGGTGCGGCTGCTGCTGGACGACGGGCAGTTGGCGCAGGACGAGGCGGCGCGGTTGATGGGGCTGGTGCTCTCGCCGGGGACGCCGCCGGGGGACGCGGCCGCGTGGATCGAGGGGTTCGTCGGCGGGGGCGGCGGCGGAATGCTGCTGGTGCACGACGAGCGGCTGCTGGGGCTGGTCGACGGCTGGCTGACCGGGGTACCGGCGGAGGCGTTCACGGACGTACTGCCGCTGCTGCGGCGCACCTTCTCGGCGTACGAGCCGGGGGTCCGCAGGACGCTGGGGGAACTGGTGCGGCGGGAGCCCGGGCAGCGGGGGAGCGCGGCGGCCGTGGGCTCGGGGATACCGGGCTTCGGAGCGGGGCTCGATGCCGAGCGGGCCGATGCCGTGCTGCCGGTGGTGCGGTTGCTCCTGGGGTTGGACGGGGCTGGAGAAGAGGACAGCGCCGAGCTCGCTGGGGTGGCCGGATGAGCGGGAGCGGGATTCATGGGATTCGTGGGGAGGAGGCCGTATGACTGCGGAAGCCATGGGCGTGGCTGAGCTGGATGACGCCGGGCGGGAGCGATTGCGGCGGTGGCGGCTGGTGCTGGGGAGTGACGCGGCGGACGGCACCGGGTGTGCCCTCGGCGGGCGGGATGCCGCGATGGACGGGGCCCTGGCCGCGCTCTACGGGCAGGGGGACAAGCCGCAGACGGGGAGGGAGCGTGCGGCGGGGCTGGGGGCGTCGGCGCCGTCCGTGGCGCGCTGGCTCGGAGACATCCGGACGTACTTCCCGTCGTCCGTCGTGCAGGTCATGCAGCGGGACGCCATCGACCGGCTCGGGCTGTCCGCGCTGTTGCTGGAGCCGGAGATGCTGGAGGCGGTGGAGGCCGACGTGCATCTCGTCGGCACCCTGCTGTCGCTGAACAAGGCGATGCCGGAGACGACGAAGGAGACGGCGCGGGCCGTCGTGCGCAAGGTCGTCGAGGACCTGGAGAAGAGACTCGCCACCCGCACCCGGGCCACCCTCAGCGGGGCGCTCGACCGTAGCGCGCGCATCAACCGGCCGCGCCACCACGACATCGACTGGAACCGCACGATCGCGGCCAACCTCAAGCACTACCTGCCGGAGTACCGAACGGTCGTACCGGAGCGGCTGATCGGTTACGGGCGGGCGTCCCAGTCAGTGAAGAAGGAGGTCATCCTCTGTATCGATCAGTCGGGATCCATGGCGGCGTCGGTGGTGTACGCATCGGTGTTCGGGGCGGTGCTGGCATCCATGAGGACGATATCCACGCGACTCGTGGTGTTCGACACGGCGGTTGTCGATCTCACCGACCAGCTTGAGGACCCGGTCGATGTGCTGTTCGGTACGCAGCTCGGCGGCGGTACGGACATCAACCGGGCGCTGGCGTACTGCCAGTCGCAGATCACCCGGCCCGCGGAGACGGTGGTCGTGCTGATCAGCGATCTCTACGAAGGGGGGATACGGAACGAGATGCTGAAGCGGGTGGCGGCGATGAAGGGGGCGGGGGTGCAGTTCGTGACGCTGCTCGCGCTGTCGGACGAGGGCGCGCCGGCGTACGACCGGGAGCACGCGGCCGCGCTGGCGGCGCTCGGGGCGCCGGCCTTCGCCTGTACGCCGGACCTGTTCCCGGAGGTGATGGCGGCGGCGATCGAGAAGCGTCCGCTGCCGATACCGGACACCGCGTGACGACCGGGGGAGGAGCGGGTGAGTCCTGCGCGAAAGGGGATATGACTACCCATCGGTAACGCCGGGCTTGCGCAACCTCGGGAGTCACGTGCAAGGATCGACGTCTCATCGGCGGGGCGGTGCGCTCCGCTTGCCCGTACCGCGTAGTCGTCGATACGTGACTTGTTCCGCCGCACGGGAGGATGCTCCCCCTCTTGACCTGGTCAGCCGCACTGTCCGGCGCCGCCACGCGTGTGTTGCGCGTGGCGGCGGGGCGGCGTGCGCCGCACCTGGTCCTGCTGGTGGGTGGGTTGTTCGTGCTGGGGGTGCTGTGCGGGGAGCGGGCGGACGCGGCTGAAGCGGCGCCGGGCCCGGGGACTTTGGCACGGGTGGCTGCGCCGGTGGCTGTGGTGCCGGGTGAGCGCGCGGGCGGCGAGGGCCGTTTCGGCGGCTCCCGGGGCGGCGCGCTCGGCTCGCGTGGGTCGGCCGAACCGGCCGTTGGGCAGCCCGTCGTTGAGGGTGTCGGGCGGTCCGTGGGTGAGCGGGTTGTTCGGCCGGTCGGGGATGTCGTGGAGACGGTGTCCGGTCGGTTGGCGGGGACGGAGGGGCAGGGGGCGGCGTCGATCGGGTTGCCCTCGCGGCCGGAGTCGCCTTCGTCGCCCGGGGTTTCCGGCCTGCCTGGTTCTCCTGACCTGCCGGACCTGCCTGGCCTGCCTGAGTCGCCCGACCTGCCTGGGCCTTCCGGCGTCCCCGCGATTCCCGGCATCTCCGGGTTTCCCCAAGCTCCGGCGTTTCCCAGGGTCCCGGCAGTGCCCGGGGTTTCTCAGCTTCCCGGGGTTTCCGCGCTTCCGGTTCGGACCTTGCCGCTCCCCGGCGCGGTGGTGTTGTTGCCGGGTGGGGTCGGGGGCTCGGCTTCTCATGACGGTGGTTCGGAGGAGCGCGGTCGTGTGGTGGGGGCGGTTGGCCTCCATGGGCCGGGGCTTGGTGTGGCCACCGGTGGTGTGGGTGCTGCGGTGGACCGAGACGGGGTTCGGCAGCGTGGTGGCGCCGGTGGGGAGTATGCGCCCGGGCATCGTGCGCCCGCCGGTCGTGGCGAAGGGGTGCTGGACAGTCGGTCGGCGGCGGACAGTGGTTCGCCGCGGCATGGTGACGCGCACGCGGTGACGGTGAGTCAGCGGACGCCCGTGGGGCTCATGCCGGGTGCGGCCGCGCGCGTCGAGGCGGACGGGACGCGGGACCGGCACCGGGACATCCCCGTTTTCCCCGGCTAGGGCAGGCCTTCCCCCCGCCGTAGACCTGTCGCGCGGGGGCGGAACAGGTCTGCCCGACCGTCCGGACCTTTCCTGGTCGACGGACGGAAGCCGCCGGCGTCGTATCCGAAGCGCTTGTTGGTCCCGAGTTCCGGGATCGCGGTCGGTGACGGTGCCGGAAGGTCCCCAGTCCCTTGGCGGGAGCCCCTGGTCAGAGGTCGCCGTTGCTCGGTGATCCGGCCGGTGGGCTTGTGCCTCGGACGTCCGGTTCCGGACGTCCAGTCCCGAAGGATCAGACACACGCAATGAACAAGAACATCCGTCGTTCCATCGTCATAGCCGCCGGGGTCACCGGCGCGTGGGCGCTCGGTTCCGCTGCCGCGAGCGCCGATGAACTGCCCGCTTCCTCCCTCTCCGTTTCGGATGCGACCGTGGATGCCGAGGGTTCGCTCGGCGAGGTCACCGATGCGGTTGACGGGGGTGTCTCCGAGGTGAGGGAGACCGTTTCCGAGAAGGTCAGCGGGAACACCGTCGTGGGGACCAGCGGCGCGCAGGCCGGGGACGCCAAGGCCGGTGTGAAGACCGGCAAGGCGGTCGGCGCGGCGGCGTCGGCCGGGGGTGGCGTCGCCGAGCAGGCGCGTCGGTATGTCGATGCCGACGTGACGGTTCCGAACGGGGCGAAGGTCCGGGGTGCGCAGGCCATTCAGGGGGCACAGGCCGCTCGGGCGGCTGCGCAGGTCGAGGCCAGGGCCGCGGCCGGGGCTGCCGTTTCCGACGCCGGTGCGGTCGCCTCGCAGGACGTTGTCGACTACCTGTTCGGTCCGCTCTCCGCGTTCGCACCCGAGTTGGACCGGGCGCTGCAGGCGCAGGGGGCCGAGGGGCTCGTACGGACGAAGGCGCAGTACGCGGTCGCCGGTGCGGGGGGTACGGCGGCGGGTGCGGACGCAGTGGCGCAGGGCGCGGTTGCCGGAGTCGATGGGCGGGCCAGGGGGCTGGTCAGCACCGCCCAGGGAGAGGTCGGTGCGGTGACCGGGGCCGCTCACGGGAGTGTCGCCGGTGTGCCGGGGCAGGTGACGGGCACCGTTGACGGGGTGTCGAGCCATGTCACGGGCACGGTTGCCGGGGTACCGGGGACCGTCGCGGCGGTTGCCGCGGAGACGGGAGCCGCTGTGGTGCCGCCCGTGGTCGGGACTGCCGTGGGCGGAGTGGGGCCGGTTGCCCAGGGGGCCGTGGCTGGGGCGGTGCCCGTCGCCGGTGCGGCGGTGGCCGGGGTGACGCCGGTCGCCGGCCACGCCGTGCAGGGTGTGACGCCGGCCGTCACCGGGGCGGTCGCCGGGGTGACGCCGGTTGCGGAGGGTGCCGTGCACGGGGTTGCGCCCGTGGTCACCAACGCGGTGTACGGCGTGACGCCGGTCGTCGGCGGGGCCGCGGCCGGGGTCGCCCCGATCGCCGGGCACGCGGTGGGCGCCGCGGCCGCGCTGGCGTACGGGGTGGTCGCCGATGTGCAGCCCGTCGTCGGCGGGGTGGTGCAGGGCGTGCAGCCTGTCGCCGGTGCGGCGGTGGCGGACGTGCAGGCTGTCGCGGGCGGTGCGGTCGCCGGTGCGGGGCCGGTGGCCGGTGAGGCCGTGACCGATGTGCACGGCGTGGCCGGAGGCGCGGTGGGTGACGTGCGGACGGTGGCCGAGGGCGCTGTCGCGGACGTACCGCCGTACGCGCAGGGCGTCGTAGCCGACGTGCCGCCGTACGCCGCCGGGTTTGTCGGCGAGGTCACCGCGGATGCCGCCGGTGCCGTACTGCCGCCGGTCGCGAACAGCGCCGTGCGGGGCGTCGTGCCCGTCGCCGGGCATGCCGTCGCGGACGCGGGCGGGCTGGCGTACGGCGTCGGCGGGGACGTCGAGGCGTTCACGGGCGGGGTTGCCGGGGGCGTACCGCCGCTGGCGTACGGCGTGGCCGGGCAGGCCGGTGGGTTCGCCGAGGGCGTGACGGGCGAGGTGCCGGCGTTCGTGGACGGCGTCACCGGCGCGGTCCAGCCGCTCGTCGACACCGTCACCCGGACCGTGCGGCCGGTCGCCGAGGGCGTCGGCGGCAGCGCGACGACGCTGGCGTACGGCGTGACGGGCGAGGTCGCTCCCTTCGCGGACGGCGTCGCCGGCGAGGCCACCCCGTACGTGCACGGCGTCGCGGGCGGCATCGCGCCCTTCGCGCAGGACCTGACCGGCACCGTCCAGTCCACCGGCGGCTCGCTGACCGGCCACGCCGTCACCGGCGCGGAGAACGTCACGGAGTCGCTCACGCCGGGCTACGCCCAAAGCCACGTCCAGGACATCCAGAACATCCAGGACGTCCAGGACATTCGCCAGGGCGGCACGTACCGCATCTGACCCAGGGCCGGTCGCGCGCTGGGCGCACCCCGCACCCGCACGCCCTCAAGGCGTGCTCCCGACCCCGCAGGCACCCGGCACGGGCGGCCGAACACCGTCGGCTCGTCCGGACGGAACCCTGCGGACGGGGTTCGGCGGTCCCCATTGGGGTGGGGGCCGCCGGACCCGAAGCCCCACGGGAGGACCGTTGGTACCCCATCGGGGCAGCTCAAGGGGCCTCACCGGGTCAACCCCAGCCCGGTGAGGCCCTGCGCCGCCCCGCGTGCGCCCCGCCCGTCCGCCGACACCGCACCCGCCCCATTTCCCGCGCCCGCGTTGCCTGCGCCGTCCCGCTCGGCTCATTCCCGTGCCCGCGTTGCCTGCGTCGCCCCGCCCGGCTCATTCCCGTGCCCGCGCGCTGCCTGCGTCGCCCCACCCGGGCTCCGCCCCCGCGTCGCCCCCGCGCTGCTTCGCCGCCGCCCCGTGCTGCCCGCTCCACCACCTCTACGTCCCCACCCCGTCCCCCACCCGCTCACCCCGTTCCCTCACCCCCGGCACCCCGTGCCAGTGAGCCCGGCACCATGTGACAGGTATCACCGCTCACATGTGACCCGCGATTTAGAGGCCCCCCGCAAGCAGAGATAACCTGCGAGACGGACATGCCGCGCGCTCGGACACCGTGTGCGCTTCCCTTGTGACACATGCGGTCGTCACGTTGCCCTTCGCGGCACGCCCACGCATCCAACGAACCGCGAGATCACTGATAGGGACGGAAGCGCGTGGACCTGTTCGAGTACCAGGCGAGGGACCTCTTCGCCAAGCACGATGTACCGGTGCTGGCCGGTGAAGTCATCGACACGCCTGAGGCGGCGCGCGAGATCACCGAGCGTCTGGGCGGCAAGTCCGTCGTCAAGGCGCAGGTGAAGGTCGGTGGCCGCGGCAAGGCCGGTGGCGTGAAGCTGGCCGCCACCCCGGACGAGGCCGTTGCCCGCGCGACGGACATTCTCGGCATGGACATCAAGGGCCACACGGTCCACAAGGTCATGATCGCCGAGACGGCCCCGGAGATCCTCGAGGAGTACTACGTCTCCTTCCTCCTCGACCGCGCCAACCGCACCTTCCTCTCCATCGCCTCCGTCGAGGGCGGCGTGGAGATCGAGGAGGTGGCGGCCACCCGTCCGGAGGCCGTCGCCAAGATCGCGATCGACCCCATCGACGGTGTGGACGAGGCCAAGGCCCGCGAGATCGTCGAGGCCGCCAAGTTCCCGGCCGAGGTCGCCGACAAGGTCGTGAACGTCCTCGTCAAGCTGTGGGACACCTTCATCAAGTCGGACGCCCTCCTCGTCGAGGTGAACCCGCTCGCGAAGGTCGCCTCCGGTGACGTCATCGCCCTCGACGGCAAGGTGTCGCTGGACGACAACGCCGAGTTCCGTCACCCCGAGTACGAGGAACTCCACGACAAGGCCGCCGCCAACCCGCTCGAGGCGGCCGCCAAGGAGAAGAACCTCAACTACGTCAAGCTCGACGGCGAGGTCGGCATCATCGGCAACGGCGCGGGTCTCGTGATGAGCACCCTGGACGTCGTCGCGTACGCCGGTGAGAAGCACGGCAACGTCAAGCCCGCCAACTTCCTGGACATCGGCGGCGGCGCCTCCGCCCAGGTGATGGCGAACGGCCTGGAGATCATCCTCGGCGACCCGGACGTGAAGTCCGTGTTCGTCAACGTCTTCGGCGGCATCACCGCCTGCGACGAGGTCGCCAACGGCATCGTCCAGGCCCTGAAGCTGCTGGAGGACCGCGGTGAGAACGTCACCAAGCCGCTGGTCGTCCGTCTCGACGGCAACAACGCCGAGCTCGGCCGGCAGATCCTCACCGACGCCAACCACCCGCTGGTCCAGCGCGTCGACACCATGGACGGTGCGGCCGACAAGGCCGCCGAGCTCGCCGCAGCCGCCAAGTAAGCACCTAGGACGAGGACATCCACACACCATGGCTATCTGGCTCAACAAGGACAGCAAGGTCATCGTCCAGGGCATGACCGGCGCCACCGGCATGAAGCACACCAAGCTCATGCTCGGTGACGGCACGCACGTCGTGGGCGGCGTGAACCCGCGCAAGGCGGGTCAGTCCGTGGACTTCGACGGCACCGAGGTACCCGTCTTCGGCACCGTCAAGGAGGCCATCGAGAAGACCGGCGCCAACGTCTCCGTCATCTTCGTGCCGGAGAAGTTCACCAAGGACGCGGTCGTCGAGGCCATCGACGCCGAGATCCCGCTGGCCGTCGTCATCACCGAGGGCATCGCCGTGCACGACTCGGCGTCCTTCTGGGCGTACGCCGGCAAGAAGGGCAACAAGACCCGCATCATCGGCCCGAACTGCCCCGGCATCATCACCCCGGGCCAGTCCAACGTCGGCATCATCCCGGGCGACATCACCAAGCCGGGCCGCATCGGCCTGGTCTCGAAGTCCGGCACGCTGACGTACCAGATGATGTACGAGCTGCGGGACATCGGCTTCTCGACGGCCGTCGGCATCGGTGGCGACCCGATCATCGGTACGACGCACATCGACGCCCTCGCCGCCTTCCAGGCCGACCCCGACACCGACCTGATCGTGATGATCGGCGAGATCGGTGGCGACGCCGAGGAGCGGGCCGCGGCCTTCATCAAGGAGAACGTGACCAAGCCGGTCGTCGGCTACGTCGCGGGCTTCACCGCCCCCGAGGGCAAGACCATGGGCCACGCCGGCGCCATCGTCTCCGGTTCGTCGGGCACCGCCCAGGCGAAGAAGGAGGCCCTGGAGGCCGCGGGCGTCAAGGTCGGCAAGACCCCGACCGAGACCGCGAAGCTGGCCCGCGAGATCCTCGCCGGCTGACACGGCGCACAGCTGACGCAGCGCACAGCTGATACAGCGAATAGCAGACGGAAGGGCCCGCACTCCGGCCACCACTCGGCCACGGGAGCGGGCCCTTCCGCACGCTCAGCTCACGCACACCGCACGCTCAGCTCACGCACACCTCACGCTCAGCTGACGCACACCGCACGCTCACCTCGCCTCCGGCACCAACCGCTCCTCCCCACTCGCCATCGCCTGCCGCAGCTTCTCCCGCAGCATCAGCTGTTCGTACGACAGCGGGCCCGGCGCCGCCCGCGGGGGCACGCCCCGCACGGTCTCACCGGGGGGCACCGGTGGCTCGTACTGCGTCGGAGCCGTCCGCAGGGTCAGTGCCGTCGCACCGATCAGGGTGACCGTGAACGCGATCGCGGCCCGGGTCCAGAACTGGGCCCGGCGTTCGCCGCCCCTGCGGACCGCGACGGGTCTGGCCGCGCGCAGCCGCTCCGTGGACGCCAGGTCGGTGAGCCGCCGCTGCAGTTCTTCCGGGTCGGCGAGGTCGGGCAGGCAGGACGCGACGGCCTGGCGCGCGTGCATCAGACGGTTCGCCGTCGCCGGGGTGCTCGCCTCCGTCTCCGCCGCGGTCTCCGGCAGGTCGAGGCCCACACCGTCGTAGAGGAGGAGGGTACGGCGGTACGGGGGCGGGAGTTCCAGGAGGGCGCTGAGCAGCGCGCGGTCGCGCTGGTCGGCCGGTGGGGGCTCCGGATGGCGGTAGCGGGGGCGGAAACGGTGCCAAGGGGAGAGCGCGTACTCGTACGCCGCCAGCCGCACCCAGCCCGCCGGGTCCGGGTCCACGGCCACCTCGGGCCAGCGCTGCCAGGCGAGTTGGAAGGCCCGCTCGACCGACTCGCGCGCCAGCTCGCGCCGCCCGGTGAGCACATAGGCCTGCCGGACGAGGTCGGGCGCGCAGAACGCGTAGAGCGCATCGAAGGCCTGAGCGGGCGTCAGGGGTTCGAGGCCCGACTCGCGTTCGGGTGACGATTCGGGCAGCGATACCGGCGAGGAATCGGGTGGCGACCCGGGTAGCGACCCGGGTGACGATTCGGGTGACGGCTCAGGGCCGGATGCGGGCTGCTCTTCGGTTCGTACGGCGGTGGCGGCGGCCTCGGTCGCGAGGGAGGCCAGCAGTGTCGCGTACGCCTCCGCCTTCCGGCCGTCGGGCGTCGTGCGACCGGACTCCCACGCCCGCACCGTTGCCTTGGAGACGCCCACCCGGGACGCGACCTGAGCCCGCGTCAGGGCACCGGCCTCGCGCAGGCGTCGCCGCTCCTCGGGCGGGGGAAGCGGAGTTACAGGGCTCTCTGTCACAGGTCACCCCTTTGAACGAAAAAGCACATAAGCACATATTGAGCGACACTTCGGTGGTTCGCCTGTTACGCCGGGAAAGCGCGTGTCGTTGGGAGCATGGCCGTCGTGATCCTGATGACCGACCGCCGATCGTCGTTGTCTCCCCGGCCCACCCGGACGCGCCGCCGGTCGCCCGGACTGGCCACCAGCCTTCTGGGCGGCGTGGTGGCGGCCGGGCTGGGGCTGGGCTCGTTCGCCGTGCTGGTGATGATGCTGTGGATCAGCTCGCCCTATCCCGACAGCGGGCCGGGCGGCGCGCTGCACGTGGCCGCGGCGCTGTGGCTGCTGGCGCACGGCGCGGAACTCGTCCGCACCGACACCCTCTCCGGCGCCCCCGCGCCCGTGGGACTCACGCCCATGCTGCTGCTCCTGCTGCCGGTGTGGCTGTTGTACCGGGCGGCCCGGGACGCGGTGGACGGGGCCTACGAGGGGGACGGACCGGCGCCCCTGGTGGCCGGGCGTACGGCGTGGGCCGGGGTGGTGCTCGGCTATCTCGCGGTCGGCGGCGTGGTCGCGGCGTACACGGCGGGGGGCATGCTGCGGCCGGACTGGATGTGGACGGCGCTGTGCCTGCCGCTCGTCGCCGTGGGCGCGGCCGGGGCCGGGGTGTGGACGGCGTACGGGTGGCCTCGCCGGCCGGTGGACAGCGTGCTGCACCGGCTGGGGCCACTGGGACGGGCCTTCCTCGGGACGCAGACCCGGGAGCGGCTCGGTGTCTCGGCGCGGGCGGCGACGGCCGGGGCGGCGGTGCTGGTCGGGGGCGGAGCCTTGCTGGTGGCGGCGTCGCTGGTGTGGCACGGCCCGGCCGCTCGGGTGGCGTTCGCGCAGCTGACCGAGGGGTGGTCGGGCCGGTTCGCGGTGCTGTTGCTGTGCCTGGCGCTGGTGCCGAACGCGGCGGTGTGGGGCGCGGCGTACGCCCTCGGGCCCGGTTTCGCGCTGAGCGCCGGGCATGTGACAGGCCCGCTGTACTCCGACCCCGCCCCTCTCCTGCCGCCGTTTCCGCTGCTGGCGGCGGTGCCGGGGGCGGGGGCCGGTACGCCGCTGAACTGGGCGGCGGGCGTGGTGCCCGTGGTGGCCGGGGCGACGGTGGGGTGGTTCACGGCTCGGGCGGCGGCGGGGGCGCGGGGTGGACGTGAGCCCTGGTCGCTGGGGCGGACTGCGGGATACGCCGGGGTGGCGGCGGTGCTGTGCGGGGCGTGGCTCGCGTTGCTGGCGGGGTTGGCGGGCGGGCCGCTGGGGGTGGAGGCGCTGGCCCGGTTCGGGCCGGTGTGGTGGCAGGTGGCGGTGGCGACGGTGGCGTGGGTGGCGGTGGTGGGGGTGCCGGTGGCTTTGGCGGTGCGGTGGTGGGGGTGCCGGGGGACGGTGGGGGAGGGCGAGGCGGAAAAGTCGGCCACGGGAGTGCAGGTGGCGGAGCGCAAGCAGGTGGCTCCGGCGGATGCCGAGGCGACGGACGTGAAAACGGACGCCGACGCGGGACCGCGGGGCACCGAACCCGACCCGGCGCAGGACCCCGCATCACCCGAACCGACCTCCGACCTGGAAGACCTCGGCCTCGCGGAGGACACGTACGACACCGACGGCGCGTACGACACTCAGGACGCGTACGACACCCAGGACGGGTACGACAGCTACGAGCCCTACGAACCCCTCCCGCTCAGCCCCCCGTCCCCCTGGCCCCACGACGACGCCGCCCGCGAGGACCGCTGGGCGGCGTTGCGGGAAGTCTCCGCGAAAGCGGAGGAGATGGAACCGGCGGAGCGGACGCAGCGGCCGCAGTTGACGGAGCGCACGGAGTCGATGGAGCCGAGGGAGTCGACGGAGCCGACGGTGCTGAGGGAGCCGACGGAGTCGACGGAGCTGAGGGAGTCGACGGAGCCGAGGGAGCCGTCGGAACGGACGGAGTCTACGAAGTCGGAAGGTCCGCCGAAGGCTCCCGAGCCCAAGGCGCCGGCCCATGAGGCATAGGCGGGTATTGGGGCCGGAGTGTGAGGCGTCGGCCCTGAGCCCTGGCGCCCGGCCCCGAGCCCAAGGCGCCGGCCCTCAATCCTCGCGCCCCCGATCGCTACGAGTTGGCCCCCAGTACATCCCGCAGCTGTTCCGGCAGCAGCTTGCTGCAATCCTGGCGGGCCTCGTTCGTGAGGGCGTCATTGGTGCACGTGTAGTAGTCGCGGTACACGAGCTGCGCCGCGAACGACGCGCCGACCAGCGCGATCGCCAGCGACGCCGTGACCAGACCGCTCACCGCCGCCGCGGCCTGCGGGCGGGCCGGTGTCGCGCCCGCCGGTGTGTCCGGCGACGGGGTGCGCGGCTTGGTGCGCAGGGCGCTGATGCCCCAGTACAGCGCCAGCGCACCCAGCAGCAGCGCGACGTACGTCCAGGTGAACAGCGCGAAGAAGAAGGCCCACATGCCCGCCAGCAGCGCATAGCGTGCCCGGCGCTGTGCCGGGTCCGTGGGGTCCCAGCGCATGCCCGGCGCCGGACCGCCGGGTCGCTCGGGGCCGCCGCCGGGCCGGTCGCCGAAGCCGCCGCCGGAGGAGCGGCCGGGCTGCCGATCGCTCCACTGACTGCCCCACGCCGGACGCCCGCCGTCTCCCTGAGAGCCCTCCGAGCCCGTCGAGCCCGTCGAGCCCGCCGAGTCCCCGCTGTCGCCCGAAGGCCGCCGCGGCTGCCACGGCCGGTCCGGCGTGCCCTCCGGCGGGGGAGCGAAGGGGTTGTCGTCCTGCCTGTCGCCGTTGGCGTCGCCCGACGGTGCGTCGGCCGGTGAGGCGGGGCGCTCCCGCAGCAGCACGCCGCTGCGCTCCCTCCCCTGTACCGACTGCGGGGGGAACGTGAGGAGTCGCAGACTGCGGTCCGGCATCAAGAGAGCGTCTTCCCCTTATGGATCTGGCTGTGGATCTGACTGCGGTGGAACTGGCTGCTGTGGAACTGGCTTGCGTGGACCCGGCTCGGATTTTGCTGGCCCATGCTCGTGCATCTCGCTCGTTACTGGTGAACGCACGGTGCCCGGATCACGTTCCCGAACCGGCTCCTCCCAGACGCTACCTCCCGGCCACGCCCCCGTCCCGTGGGGGCCGCCCGGTGTGCCGGTATCGTTGCTGACGGTCGGTTGCTTCGTAGGCTTCCCCGTATCCGGGGGCGCGAAGCATTCGTAGGACCCTACAAACCGCCGACCCTGCAAAATGCTCTCGAGAAAGGGCCCCACCGTGGCCGCCAAGCCCGTGGCCAAGCGCGCCAAGCGCCTCGTCGTGCTGGTCTCCGGATCCGGCACCAATCTGCAGGCGCTGCTCGACGCCATCGCGGCCGAGGGCGCCGAGGCGTACGGTGCCGAGATCGTGGCCGTCGGCGCCGACCGGGACGGTATCGAGGGGCTCGCGCGGGCCGAGCGTGCCGGGCTGCCCACCTTCGTACGGAAGGTGAAGGACTACGAGAGCCGCGAGGCGTGGGACGCCGCCCTCGCCGAGGCCGTCGCCGCGTACGAGCCCGATCTGGTCGTCTCCGCCGGGTTCATGAAGATCGTGGGCAAGGAGTTCCTGGCCCGTTACGGCGGGCGGTTCATCAACACCCACCCCGCGCTCCTCCCCAGTTTTCCCGGCGCCCACGGCGTCCGCGACGCGCTCGCGTACGGCGCCAGGGTCACCGGCTGCACCGTCCACTTCGTCGACGACGGCGTCGACACCGGGCCGATCATCGCGCAGGGCGTGGTGGAGGTCCGGGACGAGGACGACGAGAGCGCGCTGCACGAGCGCATCAAGGAAGTCGAGCGAAGGCTGCTCGTCGATGTCGTGGGGCGGCTCGCCCGCAACGGCTATCGCATTGAGGGACGAAAGGTAGTTATCCAGTGACCGCCACCGCCGAGAGCAACAAGCGGGCCATCCGTCGCGCGCTCGTCAGCGTCTACGACAAGACCGGGCTGGAGGAGCTCGCCCGTGGCCTGCACGAGGCGGGCGTGGAACTCGTCTCCACCGGCTCCACCGCCGCCCGCATCGCCGCCGCCGGCGTCCCCGTCACCAAGGTCGAGGAGCTCACCGGCTTCCCCGAGTGCCTGGACGGCCGGGTGAAGACCCTGCACCCGAAGGTGCACGCGGGCATCCTCGCCGACCTGCGGCTCGACAGCCACCGGCAGCAGCTCGACGAGCTGGGCGTGGCGCCGTTCGACCTCGTCGTCGTCAACCTCTACCCGTTCGAGGAGACCGTCGCCTCCGGCGCCTCGCCCGACGAGTGCGTGGAGCAGATCGACATCGGCGGCCCGTCGATGGTCCGCGCCGCCGCCAAGAACCACCCCTCGGTCGCCGTGGTCACCAGCCCGGAGCGATACGCCGACGTCCTCGCCGCCGTGCGCGACGGCGGCTTCGACCTCGCCGCCCGCAAGCGGCTGGCCGCCGAGGCGTTCCGGCACACGGCCGAGTACGACGTGGCGGTGGCCGGCTGGTTCGCGGGCGAGTACGCCGGTGAGGGTGCGGAGTTCCCGGAGTTCATCGGGGTGACGTACCAGCGCAAGCAGGTGCTGCGCTACGGCGAGAACCCGCACCAGCCCGCCGCGCTGTACACCGGCGGCTGCGGCGGCCTGGCCGAGGCCGAGCAGCTGCACGGCAAGGAGATGTCGTACAACAACTACACGGACACGGACGCCGCCCGCCGTGCCGCGTACGACCACGACGAGCCGTGCGTCGCGATCATCAAGCACGCCAACCCGTGCGGTATCGCGATCGGCGCGGATGTCGCCGAGGCGCACCGCAAGGCGCACGCCTGTGACCCGCTGTCGGCGTTCGGCGGTGTCATCGCGGTGAACCGTCCCGTCAGCAAGGAGATGGCGGAGCAGGTCGCGGAGATCTTCACCGAGGTCATCGTCGCGCCCGACTACGAGGAGGGCGCGCTGGAGGCCCTCGCCAAGAAGAAGAACATCCGCGTCCTGCGCTGCCCGCAGGCACCGGAGACCTCGGCGGAGTTCAAGCCGATCGACGGCGGCGGCCTCGCCCAGATCACGGACGTCTTCCAGGCCGAGGGCGACGACCCCGCCAACTGGACGCTGGCGACCGGTGAGGCGCTGAGCCCCGAGGAGCTGAAGGAGCTGGCGTTCGCCTGGAGGGCGTGCCGGGCCGTGAAGTCCAACGCCATCCTGCTCGCCAAGGACGGCGCCTCGGTGGGCGTCGGCATGGGGCAGGTCAACCGGGTCGACTCCGCGAAGCTGGCGGTCGAGCGGGCCGGCGCCGAGCGGGCGCAGGGCTCCTACGCGGCCTCCGACGCCTTCTTCCCCTTCCCCGACGGGCTGGAGATCCTCACCGAGGCGGGCGTCAAGGCCGTGGTGCAGCCGGGCGGTTCGGTCCGCGACGAGCAGGTCGTGGAGGCGGCCCGCAAGGCGGGCGTGACGATGTACTTCACGGGGACACGGCACTTCTTCCACTGAGCCGTAGCGCGATGACGTGGACGGGCCCACCGGTTGCCGGTCGGCGGGCCCGTCCACGCTTGCGTTGCGGTACGGGAACCGCCGGGGCACCGTTGGGGCACGGCGCGTCATCACCGGGCCGCCGTCGGGAAGCATCACACCATGCTGTCGTGCGCGTGCTTCAACCCGGTCGACATCATGGTGGCCTGGACCGGGTACGGCCTCCTGGGTGTCGCCGGGCTCATCATCGGTTTCGTCTGCCTGGTCGGAATGCTGCTCGCCGGAATGGCCGTCGTCGGGCACGTCATTCGCCGATGGCAGGGCGACGACCACGTCCCGGGAGCGGGCGGCACGGACGAGGAACGGCTCGGCCTCGCGTCCTTCCGCTGGGAATCCGAGCCGGACTGACCGGTTCGCGCCGTCATGTCGAACTGCGCAGCGCTCCCCAGGTGTTGGCGCCCACGATGCCGTCGACGTCCAGGCCCTTGGCGCTCTGGAACTTCTTGACCGCGGCCCGGGTGCCGTCGCCGAACTGGCCGTCCACGCCCGCGTTGCCGACGCTGTAGCCGCGCTTGACCAGCATGCACTGCACCTGTGTGACGCGGCTGTTCTTGTCGCCGTACCGGGTCAGTGCGGTGCCGGAGTAGTACGTGCACTGGGTGTTCCACGGCGGTTCGGCGGGCGTGGTGGCGGTCTCGGTCGGAGAGGTGCCGGTGCCGCCGGCGGTTCCGCTGCCGGAGGTGGCGGTGACGGTGACCGTGGGCTGCGCACCGCCCGTGCCACCGCCGGACGAACCGCCGCTGCCGTCGGCTGCTCCGCCGGTGGCCTGCTCGTCCTCGCCCTGGCCCTCGCTCTCGCCCTTCTCCTTCTCCTTGCCTTCCTCCTTCTCCTTCTCCTTCTCCCTGCTGGAAGGGGAGCTGGAGGGGCTGGGAGAGACTGACCCCGGCTCGTTGTCGGAGGCGGTGCTGCCGGAGGTCGTCGGGGAGGCGGAGGCCGTTTCGTCGAACTCGGGGCGGGTGAGCAGGAAGGCACTGACGATCACGGCGACGACGGCGACGCCCGCGGCGACGGCGAGGTACGGCTTCCGTCCTGATCGCCTCGTGCCGCTCGCGCCGTTCCCGACGCTGGGCGGGCCCTGCGGGGACGTGCCGTAGTGCGCCGGGGGCGTGGCCATGCCGTACGCGGCCGGTGGGGTGGACGGGGTGCCGTACGGGCCGGGAGGCGTGGGCGGCGCGCCGTACGGGCTTGGCGGCGTCGCAGGTCCGAAGGCGGGGCGGGGAGCAGGGGAGGCCACGGGTTCCGTGGGAGCCCGGAAGTGGCCGGTCTGCCGGGCGGAGGCGCGCTCCAGTACCTCGCAGGCCTGTTGCCGGGAGAGAAGGTGGCCGCCCAGGGGCTCCTGCCAGGAGGGTGCGTGGCCGTGCCCGGCGGCCGCCGCCGCGTCGATCAGCTGTCGCGGGGTCGGCCGCCCGGCCGGGTCCTTGGCGAGGCAGGCCGAGAGGAACGCGGCCAACTCGGGGTCCACGACCGTGAGTTCGGCCATGATCTCGGCCTTGGGCTCCTCGAAGGCGACCCGGTGCATCACGTCCACGCCGGTTCCGTCGCCGAAGGGCGCGGTGCCGGTGGCGGCGTAGATGAGAGTCCCCGCGAGCGAGAAGACGTCGGAGGCGGTGTCGCAGCGGCCCTCGCGCAGATACTCGGGGGACATGAAGGCGGGGGTGCCGACCCGGGAGCCGGTCGTGGTGATGGAGCTCGCGTCCGCGGCCTGCGAGATGCCGAAGTCGATGACGTGCGCGTGCCGCAGGGACAGGATCACGTTGGACGGCTTGAGATCACGGTGTACGACCCCGGCGGCGGCCAGCGCCGACAGGGCCTGCCCGAGTTCGGCGACCAGCCGCCACAGCCCGGCGGACCCCAGGCCGCCGCACTCACGGACGGCGTCGGCGAGGTTGAGGCCGGGCAGGTACTGCGTGGCCATCCACAGCAGCGAGTCGTCGAACCCGGTGCCGAGCAACTGTGGCGCGTGCGGGGTGTGGACCCGGGCCTGGACGGCGGCCTCCCGCTCGAACCGCCGCCGGAACTCCGGGTCCTCGGCATACTCGGGCCGGATCACCTTCACGGCGGCCAGTCCCGGACTGTCGTCGGCCGGGCGGGCCAGATACACCCGCCCCATCCCGCCGCTGCCGAGCAGCCCGAGCGGTACGTACGGTCCGATCCGCCCGGGATCGGCGGCCTCCAGCGGCTTTGCACCCGCCTGCCTCAGCGCGGCGTCACCGGCCGCCGGTGTGTACGGCGACCCGGGTCGCTGGTCTGTCATGGGTCCCCCGACCTGCTCTCTCTTACGCAACGTGCTCTCGTGCCACGCTGGTTGGCTGGTGAGAGGCTATCGTCCCGGCGCGGGGGAGTGGCCGGGATGCGGCGGGACCGGTGCGGGGGCGCCGTACGGCTGCGCGACGGGGGCGGGGGCCGCCTGGGGCGCCTGCGAGCCCGCCGGGCAGGAACAGGATCTGGAAGACGCGGGCTGCGGGATGCATGGGCGGGGACTCCACTTGCTGCAGGGCCGGGCCCTGGCGGTTGAGCGACGGGTGCGGTGCCGGACGGTGCGCCCGGCGGTGAGGGGATCGGGGGAGGGGACCGAGACGGCCGCGGTGAGCGAGGGGAAACATCACGCTCACCGCGGCCGCGCCTGCGGGGCCGACCGTGCACCCCTGCTCGCGGTCTCCTCCGTCAGCCGCGCCGACTCCCCGGGGCGGCACGGGGCCATGGTGGCGGACGGGAGTGGGGGACGGTACCTGTGACTCTTCAGGTTGTCGGCCTCAGACGCCCGGGGCCGTGCACTGGGTGGTGGCGTTGCCGTTGTTGTAGACGCGCCAGCCCATCTTCTTACGGGTCTCCGGGCCGTAGATGCCGTCGTTGGCGATGTCCCTGTACTGGGTCTGGACGTTGTACACGGCCTGCCTCGTCTTGGGGCCGTAGATCCCGTCCTTCCCGCCCGTGTCCTGCCTGTAGCAGGTGATCAGGGCGTCCTGCAGCGCGGTGACGGCCGAGCTGCTGTTCCCGTACTGCAGGATGCAGTTCCTGCTCCCGGTGCCCGAGTAGTAGGGCTGCCTGACCCACACTGTCGAGGACAAGTACACCCGCTTGACCGCGTTGCAGGTCGGATACGACGCCGCCGAGGCGGCCGGTGCGACGGCGAGCGCTCCTCCCAGGAGCGTTGCGGTGAGGGCCCCTGTGACAAGGCCGACCCGGATGTGAGGCGAACTGCCTCGGACCATGATTCCTCCACTGACGACGGATGGATGGACGGCGTGTCGATCTGTCTGCGGCGGGGGTCAGCAATTGGCGTACGTGTACGACGCGGGCTTCCAGCCGACGTTCGGGATGTACACCTTGTAGACGCCACTCGCGCTGCGGTACAGGAAGAAGGCGTGTTCGTTGCCCTTGTAACGCAGCTTGGTCCGGTAGGGGTAGCTGTCGTTGTTGCTGGACACCCACTCGATGTTGCCGTCGACCGCGCCGAAGGTCTCGTTGCCGACGATGCCGTCGATGGACTTCAGCTTCAGCGTGCGCTGCAGGCTGATGGTGGCGGACTTGGTGTCCGAGCCGAACCAGCAGTCGATGTCACCGTGGGCGAACGCGTCGCCGTTGCTCTTCTTGGCTCCCTCGGCCCACAGGATCCACTGCCACAGGGCGGTGGCGTTGGTGTGTGCGTGCGAGCCGGTGGACAGCGTTCCCTCGTCGCCGAAGTCGTCCTGGTACATGTACGCGCCCTTGACGTACCCCTCGGAGACGTTGGCCGATGCCGGCTGGGCGCTGACGGTGAGCATGCCGGCGGCCACGGTGGCCGCGACGACAGCGGTGGTCAGGCGGATCCGAGGCATGGCGATGTTCATGTGTGTCCTTCCCCCTGGTGGTGGCGCGGTGCGTCCTGCCACGGTCATGGTGGTCGAGGTCGGTGGCTGGGGGAACCTGCAATGTTTCAGGGACGCGATGCGGAACCGTCCGGGCCACCGGGCGCCTGCTGCGGACACGTCGCGGACGTAGCCGAACGGGTGAGTGCGTCGAGGTCGCCGACAACCTGAACGGCGCCGTCCCCATCCGGGACTCCAAGAACCCCGGCGGCGCCGTTCTCCTCGTCTCCGCCCGCGCCTGGGCGCCCTTCCTCTCCTCTCCGCGGGCTACTCCCAGGTCAGCGCGCTGATGAGCGAGGAACCCGCGTCGTAGACGAAGCCGGCCGCCGCGGTGCCGACCTTCGACATCACTTGGCCCTTGCCGAAGAAGAGCCCGTTGACCGCGGTCATGCCGAGCGCGCTCTTGAACTCGGCGCTGTCGAACCCGTGCTCCTTCCCGGTGAAGTACGTGCCCGCGGACTGGCTGACCAGTGACGCGATGCCGAATCCCAGGGCGACCGCTCCGAGAACCAGCGCGCCGCCCGGGATGAACAGGGCTGCGGCGCCGGCGATCAGCCCGGCCCACCCGAGGATTGCGCTGGTGCGATTGCTGAGCGTCGCCGAAGCCTCGTAATCCGGGCTCCCGTCAGGGTTCAGCGTCCAGTCCATGTACCAGGGCATGTCCTGCTCGGGCACCTGCGAGGGGTTCGTCCCGTTCTGCTCGGCCTCCAGCGCGTCCAGCGCCGCTTGCCGTGCCTCGGCCTCCTGTTCCGCCTCCCGCCTCTGCGTCGCGACCTCCTGTGCCTGGCTCGCGGCCTCGGCCGCCGCGTCGGCGTCCTCGCCGGCCGCTTCTGCGGAGGCCTTGGCCTGGGAGGCGGAGAGCTGGGCGTCGGCGGCGTGGGCCACGGCCTTCTCCGCTGACGCCATCGCCTGCCGCATCGAGTAGTTGGCGCTGCGTGCCGCGCTGCGGGCCACCGACGCGGCCTGCTTGGCGCCGGCAGCCGAAGCGGCAGCCTCGGCTGCGGACTTGTCGGCGGCGTCGGCGTTGGCCTTGGCTTCCTGCGCCGCGTTCGCCGCGTCGGTGGCGTAGCCCTTGGCCTTGGCCGCCCACTCGGACGCCTCGGCCGCTGCCTGGCGGGCCTCGGCGGCCGCCTTGGAGGCGAGTGCCGCGTCCTCCTGGGCCTGCGCGGCGATCCTCGCGGCGTGGGCGATGGCGGCGCGGATGGCGGCGACGTGCGCGGCGTGGTCCTGGTCAAGGCGGGCGATCTCGTACTTGTCGCGGACGACGAAGTGCCGCCGCATCGCTGCGGCGCCCTCCAGGACGATCCGTGCCGCCGACTTCATGTAGGGGCCGCCGGATTCGAGGAGGCGGAGGATCTCGACGCGGTCGTCCTCCTTGACGGCCTCCGCCAGCTCGATGGTGAGGAAGCGGTTCATCGCCGTCGCGCTTCCGTCGTCGAGTGCCGCCTCGGCCTTCGCCTTGACGGCGGGGCCCGGGTTCTGCCCCAGGATGCCGAGCACGGTGACCCGGTAGTCCGTCTTCGCCGCCTCGATGGCCCCGCCGGTCAGGAAGGCGGCGGGGGCCCCCGGGTCCTCGCTCGCCAGGGCCTTGTGTGCCGCGTCGGCGACGGACGCCCTGGACGCCTTGCCGACGGCCAGCACGGCCTCCCGGTCGTCCTGCCGCTGGGCCAGGACCCGGTCCGCGTCGATCCAGTTGAGGACGGACTCGTCGGTGTCGGCGAGGGCGAACTCGGCGGCCTCCCGGGTCCAGGTGCCGGACGAGTCCAGCAGCTTGACGGCGGCCTTGCGGCCGGTGGCGACCGCGGTGGCGGTGTCTCCGCCCCTCAGGGCCGTCTCCGCTGCGGCGATCAGTTCCTTGATCTCCGCGGAGGTCTTCTCCGCCTGCGTCCGCTCCCGGTGCGCCCGCTCCGCCTCGGCGATCTCCGCCTGCGCCCGGATCCGTGACTCCTGGATGCCGAGCTCGGTGTCCTGCGTGATGCGCGCCGTCTCCGCCTCACGCGCCGCCTGCTCGACCTCCTGAGCCTTCTCGACGGCGCCGGCCGCCGTGTTGGCCGCCTCCACCGCTGCTGCCGCATGGGCGGTGGAACGCTTGGCGTACTCGATCGCCTGGCCCGCGTGGGCCGCCGCCTCGTCCGCCGCGTCTGCGGCCTTCTCGGCGTGCGCGGCAGCGCTGTTCGCGGCATCGCGGGCCGCGCGGGCCGCGACTGCGGCGCGGTTGGCCAGGGTCTGGGCGGTGCTCGCCGCCTGGGTGGCCCGATGGGCGGCGGCATTCGCCTCGGCCGCCGCCTGCCGGGCCTTGGCGGCCTGGGACTGGGCGGCGCCCGACGCTTCGGCGGCGTCGGCGGCGGCGTCGGCGGCCGCGGCCGCGTTGGTGGCGGCGCTCGCGGCGGCGTCTCCGGCGCCGGCGGCCTCCGCCGAGGCGACGGCGGCCTGGTCGGCCGCCGCGGCGGCAGTGCGCGCCTGGCCCGCGGCAGCCCGTGCGTTCTGCGCCGCCTGGCGGGCTGCGTCGGCCTTGGACGCGTCCGCGGACGCGGCGATCGCGGCGTTGTAGGCGCGGGAGGCCGCGCTCCCGGCGGCGGCAGCGGCCGCCGCGGCGGCCTGAGCGGCCCGGGCGGCGCGGCTGGACGCGGCTTGTGCCGTGCGCGACGCGGCGATTGCCGTGTTGGCGGCGTTGGCGGCCCCGCGCGCGGCGCTCGCCGCGTCGTTCGCCGCCCGGGCCGACTTGGCGACATCCTGCTGGGCCGCCCGCGCCTCCTCCGCCGCCTTCAAGGCCGCCGCCTTGGCCTTCTCGGCGGCCTCCTTCGCGCGGGCGGAGGCGGCGACGGCCTGTTCCGTCTGGAGCTTCGCCCGCCGGCCCTCGCGCTTGACGATCTCCACCAACTGGCCGATCGTGGCGGCCTCTTCGTCCCGGGCGCGGGCGATGTACTGGCCGGAGACCAAGAACTGGCGGATGGCGTCGGGTGAACCATCGTTCAGCGCCCGCTCGGCGTACTTCTTCACCTCGGGGGAGGCCGTGGCGAGGATGGCGAAGACCGCCGCCCGGTCGTCCTCCTGCTGCGCGGTGTACTGGGTCTGCTCCAGGAACGTCCGCAGGGCCGCCGGAGTGCCCGCCCCCAGCGCTTTGCCGGCCTCGCGCTGCACGGCCGTACCGCCGTGATTCATGACAGTCAGGACAGCGACCCGCAGGTCCTCGTGCACGGGCGCCTCGTAGCCGTCGCTCAGGAACGCCGCGACCGCGTCGTCCCCGGCGGACAGGGCCGTACTGGCGGACGCGCGGGTGGCCTTCCCTGCGTAGGGGAGGCTGGAGATGACGGCGAAACGGTTGTCCTCGGCCTGCGCGACGGGCAGTTCGTCGGCGAGGAAGGCGGTCACTGCGGCCGGCGGTCCGGCGAGGGCGAGGGCGGCAGCCTCCCGTACCGCCCTCCCCCCGGTCTTGTACGCCCAGACGGCCCGGCCCCGTTCGGTGTCGGGCAGGCCGTGATACGTGCCGTCGGGATCCGTCTCGGCGGCATACGCGGGCGCGGCGGTCAGCGTGAGCGCGGCGGGCAGGGCGGGGGCGGCGGTGACTCCCGCCAGAGTGGTCAGTAAGCGGCGTCTGCTCCAGAGCGAGGGGGGCAAATCAGGCATCCTTCCCGTGCGGCAAGGGGATTGGGCGACGCACCGTAACCCGCGCTACGGGAGTGCCCACCCTCGAACTTTCGAGGGTCACGGGGCATAAATCGGTTGATAGAGAGAGCACATGAGATCCCTGAGACCCCTGCTTCCGCCGGCCCTGGCCGCCGCTGTCGCCGCCACCGCCGCCGCCCTGCTGCTCACCGGCGCCCCCCTGGCCACCGCCGACGACCTGCCGCCCGTCGCCGTCGAGGACTTCGCCTATCCCGACGCCGACAAGATCTACGCCGAGCACGGCATCCGTCTGCTCACCGGCGACGGCAACATCCTGTTCGCCGACTGCGGCTCCGCCACCAACCTGATCCAGGTCTACGCGCGCGGCCACAGCGACCCGTTCTGCTTCTCCGCCAAGGGCCAGTCCGGCCGGGTCGCCATGGAACTGCCGCAGGTCTACGGCATCAGGACCAACGAGTACAAGATCGTCGCCGACATGACGGTGGACGGCACCGAGACCTCGTACACCGTCGCCGCGAACTCCTGGGGTGCGGTCGGCGAGAGCGTGGACGGCCGCGACCACACCCTGGTCGAACTCCACGCCACCAAGTAGGCCTCGAAGGGACCACACAGCCATGTCCTCGTACGACAGACGCCCGCATCGCGTCACCCGCGCCCTCGCCCTGCTGGCCGCCGGCGCCGTCCTCGCCGTGCCCGCGCCCGCCGCCAACGCCGTGGTCGGCACCCCGACCCCGGAAGGCACCCACACCTTCACCGCCCACCTCGACATGGGCAACGGCATCCGCGCCTGCTCCGGCGCCCTGGTGGACGCCGAGTGGCTGGTCACCGCCGCCTCCTGCTTCGCCGCCGACCCGCAGTCAGGCACCGCCCCGGCGGCCGGCAAGCCCGCGCTGAAGACCGTGGCCACCATCGGCCGCACCGATCTGAACGGCACCGGTGGCCATGTCGCCGAGGTCACCCACATCGTGCCCCGGGCGGGCCGCGACCTGGCCTTCGCCCGCCTCGCCTCCCCGGCGACCGGCATAGCCCCGGTGAAGCTCGCCGCCACCGCGCCCGCCGCCGGCGACGCGCTGACCGTCCTCGGCTACGGCCGCACCAAGACCGAATGGGTGCCGGGCAAGCTCCACCAGGCGAACTACACCCTCGACTCGGTCGCCGACGGCACCCTCGCCATGACCGGCAAGACCGCCGACGACTCCGTCTGCAAGGGCGACACCGGCGGCCCGGTCCTGCGCACGACCGGCAGCGGCTCGTACGAACTGGTCGCCGTCAACTCCCGCTCCTGGCAGGGCGGCTGCCACGGCACCACCGAGACCCGCACCGGCGCGGTCGCCGCCCGCGCCGACGGCTCCCCGGGCGGCGCGGCCCTCACCCCCGGACAGACCCTGCGCCCTGGCGACTCGCTGCTGTCGAAGTCGGCCAAGGTCACCATGGGCGCCGACGGCAACCTGACCGTCGCGTCCAACGCCGGCAAGACCCTGTGGTCGTCGGGAACGGCCGGCCACCCAGGAGCCACCGCCACCTTCAGCGAGACCGGCAACCTCGCCGTGAAGGCGGCCGACGGCACCACCCTGTGGGAGTCGAAGACCTCCGCGCCCGGGGGCAGCGCCGTCGTCCAGGACCGCGGCAACCTGGTCGTCCGGAACGCCTCCGGCGAGAACCTCTGGTCCAGCAACACCGTCGTCCGGGGCGACTACAACGGCGACGGCCGCTCCGACATGGTCACCTGGTACGACTACCGCGACGGCCGCGACGCCAGCTTCCGCTTCCTCACGAGGCCGGACGGCACCTTCCAGGCACCCGCCTCATCCTGGGCGGGCCCCGCGGGCAACTGGACCGCGTCCAACGCCAAGCTGCTGCACGGCGACTACAACGGCGACGGTCTCTCCGACCTCGCCGCCGCCTACGGCTACTCCGACGGCACCATGGGCATGTGGACCTGGATCTCCCAGGGCGACGGCGCCTACGCCACGCCGTTCCGCTCCTTCAGGACGGAGCCCGGGGACTGGACCTTCTCCCGCTCCACCCTCGTCAGCGGCGACTTCAACGGGGACGGCCGGGACGACATCGCCGCCTGGTACGACTACGCCGCCGGCCACGACCGGCTGTTCACCTTCCTGTCCGACCGGAACGGCGGCTTCACCTCGCCCACCAGCTCGCTCACCATCGCCGAGGGCAGCTGGACCGCGACGGCCGCCAAGCTGGTGACCGGCGACTACGACGGCAACGGCCGCGACGACATCGGCGTCTTCTACACCTACGACAGCGGACTCGCCCGCACCTTCACCTTCCTCTCCACCCCCCAGGGCGGCTTCGCCACCGGCGTCAGGGGCTGGGAGGGCGCGACCTGGGGCAGCCGCGACCGCACCTCCGTCTACTCCGGTGACTTCGACGGCGACGGCCGCGACGACCTCGCCGCCTGGTACGACTACAGCGACGGCTCTGACGGGGTCCACACCTTCCTGAGCGACGACCAGGGCGTCCTCAGCACCTACAAGGGCTCCCCGAGAGTCGCGGCCGGGAACCTCACACGTGCCAGCATGAAGATCGCCGCCGGCGACTACAACGGCGACGGCCGGGACGACCTGGGCTTCATGTACGGCTACGGCAACGGCACCGTGCGGATGTGGACCATGCCCGCCCGCGGCGACGGCACCTTCGGCGCCTACACCGGCGGCTGGGCCTCCACCGGTTCGAACTGGGGCTTCACCGCCACCCAAGTGGTGGAGCGCCACCCCCAGCAGTGACTGACCGACCGCAGTGAGTGACTCTCCGGCCCACCCGGCCCCGGGAACCGTCCCGGACCGGGTGGCGCCGGTTACGCCGAGCGTCTGACGGCGCCGGAACCTCGAAAGGTCGCAGGGTGCCGGGTCAGTCCGTGGCGCCGTCCCCGCAGTGTTCGATGAACCGGTGGGACAGCGGTGCGTAGGTGCCCGCCAGGTTGCCCTGGGCGCGTTGGGACGTGCAGCCGGTGCGCAGGCGGGAGTTCGGGCGGGTGATGTCCTCGCCGACGGGGGTGTAGTCGCGACCCCGGTAGTAGGCCACGCCGCCGAGCCCCGTCGACTCGTCGGCGTTGTAGAAGATCGACTTCACCGGCCGGTCGGCGGTCCACATGCAGGTGTCCTCGCCCGACAGCCAGTCCGGATCGTTCCCTTCCCAGCTGCACATCTCACCGGTGCCGTTCTGCTCGCTGAAGAAGCAGACGGTTCCGAAGGGGCAGCGGTGATAGCCGTACGACGGTCCGTCGTCCCGCAGCGTCGCGTACGTCACCGCTGCCGCCCCCGCCAGGAGCGCCGTCGCGAGGCCGGTCACCAGGGCGGGCCGACGCCAGGCGCGGGGGCGCAGGCGGGGCAGGCGGGGGGAGGGGGCGGTGCCCGCGGCCTGTTCCACGCGGCGCAGCAGCACCTCGGCGGTGATCCGGTCCTCGTGTGTGCGGGCCAGGCAGTCGGTGATGATCTTCCGCCATGTGTCCGGGAGTTCGGGGGACAGACGCAGTTCCTCGGTGCCGCGCGCATAGCGCATCGCCGCGTCGGTGCGGGCCTCCGTCGTACCGCCCGGCAGTGGGAAGGTGCCGGTGAGGACGAGGTGGGCGATGACGCCGTAGGCCCAGATGTCGGCGGAGGGGCGGATCCGGGTGCCGCGCTCGTCGATCTCGGGCCAGAGGAGTTCGGGTGGGGTGTAGTCGGGGGTGGCGAAGGCGGGCGCGTAGGCGTGGGTGCCCTCCAGCTCCGCGGCCATGTTGAAGTCGGCGAGGCGGACCGAGCCGTCCTTCATCAGCAGGACGTTGGCGGGTTTGAGGTCGCCATGCACCCAGCCCGTGTGGTGCAGCTGGTGCAGGCCCTCGCTGATCTGGGCGAGCAGGGCGGGGCCGGAGGCGGGGGCCCGCTCCGCGTCCAGTACGGCGTTCAGGGAGCCCTCGGCCCGCTCCAGGGCCAGGACGGTCGCGCCGTCGAGCTCGGGGTGGTCCGGGTCGTCGACCGTCAACGTGTCGTACATGCGGATCAGGCGGGGTGCGCGCAGCCGACCCAGTAACTCCACTTCCCGCTCCGTCAGTTCGCGCAGGTGGCGCAGCTGGCGTGGGGTGCGGGTGCCCGTGGGCAGGAACTTCAGCGCCGCCCGGCGCGGCAGGTCCGGCGCCTCGCCGTCGACGCGCCGGGCGGCGTAGACCGTGGCGAACGCGCCGGAGGCGAGCGGCTCGCGGACCTCCCAGGGGCCGACCCGGTAGCCCTTCGGGACAGGGACGGCGTGCCCCTCGTACGCTCTCCCGGACATCATCGGACCGCCTCGCTCGGTGCCGCGGCGAGTACGACGAGGTCGTCCTCGCGGACCAGGTCGAAGCGGAGGGCGAGCGAGACCAGCGTCTCCTTCTTGCCGTTGAGGCGCCGGCCGGGTTCGGCCGTGTCGGGGCCGGGGCGCAGGCGCAGCTTGAGCGTGAGGTAGTCGATGTTCCAGTAGACGGAGGACCGGCTGACCGTCGGCCAGGTCGGGCGCAGGCGCTCCACCAACTGCTCCACGACGGGCAGCGGGGCGTGCGGTTCGCCGCGCAGGCGTGGCTCGCACAGGGCGACCAGGACCGCGAAGTACCGCTTGGTGCGGTCGAGGGCGAATGCCGGTGCGGTGGTGGCCCCGGTGAGTCCGTGGCGCGCGGCGCTGCGGAAGGTGTGCCGCGGTGCCCAGACGTCGAAGGCGAGCAGATCGCCGGCCGCGGGCAGGACCACGCGCGAGAACTCGAACGGCACGGGCGCCTCCACCCGGCCCGGCGCGACCTTGACGTGCTCGCCCGCGCCCTCCGGGTTCTCCACGACGTAGGTCTGCTCCTCGCTGAGGTTGCTCAGCAGCCAATAGGTCCGGTGCGCCGTGATCTCTCCGGCGAGCCGGGGCACTCCGTCGTGTGCGATGGCCAGGCCGACACCCTCCGGTACGGCCCTTCCGAACGTGAGCGCCTCACCGGGCGCCATCCTGATCTGGTCATCCGGCCTGCTACTCACTGGCGGCACCACGATGACGCTGTACATGGGCCGTCCCCCTCCCCCGAGCGAACAAATCACGGGCAGGGTAAGGGACGTATCCGAGCAACTGCGAAGCTTCCGTGCGTCACGGCGGGTCTGTGAAGAAGTGGGGGCCGAACGCCCCCCAAGTGTTCATCCGGAGTTCTCCCGAGCAGACGCTTGCGAGACGAACTCGCACCACACCGTCTTGCCGACGGGTGACAGCCACACGCCCCAGCGCCGTGCGACCGCGTCGAGCAGCAGCAGGCCGCGGCCGGTCTCGTCGGTCGCGTCCGGCGCGCGTGCGACCAGCGATGTGCGGGCGTCGGGGTCCGTGACCTCCAGCCGGATACGTCCGTCCGGGGCGCGGTGCAGACGCACGGTCACCGGCGTGCCCTCGCCCAGGTGCCGGATCACGTTGCTCAGCAACTCGCTGACGCACAGCTGGACTTCGGGGCAGGGTGCACGGAGATGGTCGCGAACCGCCCGACGGGCCTCGGGGACGGCCTTGGGAAGCGCGAGCAGTTCCAGGACGAGCGGTTCGGTCACTGGTCGGCCGCCTTGTTCAGGGCGGCGGTCAGGGCACGGGCGGTGGCCTGGTTGCAGTTGCCGAGTGCGATGAGGGGCCGTGCGGGGAGCGCGCCGGCGAAGGTCGGCAGGTCGACGCCGAGGGAGGGGAGCGTGATGCCGTTCGCCTCCAGGGCGGTGCGGAGGTCTTCGACGCAGGTGTCGGTTTCGTCGTGGGGGTGCATGGGGGCGTAGGCCTTTCCGGTCCTGTGCGTTCTGTGACGAATCACTCACAGCGTGGCGTCAAGCGGCGTACCGTGAAAGGGGTTTCGGCTGCGCACGGTAAGTAAGAAACGGCGGTGGTGAGTTGTGCCCGCGAAGAAGGACCCTGACGCGTCGACGAGTGTTCCCTGCTTCTACGGCGCCGAGTTGCGCTACAAGCGGGAGCAAGCCGGGCTGACGCTGGAGCAGTTGGCAGAGGGGAGCTTCCGGGGGATCTCGTTCCTCAGTCAGATCGAGCGTGGCGAGCGCAGGATGCCCATGGATCTGGCCAAGCATGTGGACGAGCGGCTGGGGACGGACGGGTTTTTCCAGCGGCGGTGTGAAGACGCGGCCAAGGCGCGGCGGGTGGGGCATCCGCTGGGTTTCCAGGACGTACCGGATCTGGAGAAGCAGGCAAAGACGCTGGAGGAGTGGGGGCCCAATGTCATCCCTGGCCTGCTCCAGACCGCTGACTACATGCGGGGTCTCGTTCGGTACGAGAGGCCGTTGACGTCATCGGAGACGGCCGAGGAGCGTGTCCGCGCCCGAATGGCGCGTGCGGAGCTGTGGAAACGCGAGGACCGGCCCAGCTACTGGGGGATCCTGCGGGAGTCGGTCATCCGACACACGCCTCTTCCACCGGCGGTGATGGCCGACCAACTTGAGCACGTCGTCGACCTGATCCGGTCCACGCAGAGCATTCTTCAGATCGTTCCGGAAAAGACCCCTTGGCATCCCCTCATGCATGGCATGGCCAAGATCATGACCTTTGCTGAGGCCCCGCCGCTGGTGTGGACGGATACCAACTTCGACGGGCGGATCATCGACTTTCCGACCCTCGTGAACGAGTATCGGAGGTCGTACGATCTGCTCAGGGCCGTCGCGCTCCCACCCGAGGCGTCCCTTGCCCTGATCGAAGAAGCAGTGAGGACCTACAAACATGAAGCCCAGCAGGAGGCTTGACCTCAATTCCGCCGTCTGGCGCAAGAGCAGCTACAGCGATGGGTCCGGCGCCGACTGCGTCGAAGTCGCCGACAACCTCCCCGGCATCACCCCCGTCCGCGACTCCAAGAACCCCGAAGGTCCCGCCCTCGTCTTCCCAACCCCCGCCTGGGCTGCCTTCGTCACCGGCCTGAAAGCGTAGGGCCGCGGACCCCCGTTGCGGAGGCCGCGGCCCTTACTCGGTGTCCGGGTGGCTCAGTAGCGCGGGCGGTTGAACCAGTGGCTGCCGTTCTTGTTCGCGCAGAAGACGATGATCAGGATGCCGAGGACCAGGCTGATCAGCGCGAAGACGTTGGCGGTCAGCAGGCTGATGACGCTGAACAGCGTGACCAGCGAGGCGTAGATGATCGCGGAGACGCGGACGCCGGTGCCGCCGGTCTTGAACTTGACCGCCGTGAGGATCGCCCAGACAGCAAACGCCAGGACGACCACGCCGAGGCCGATCATGACGCCCGCACCGACGCTGGCGACGGTGTCCGCGTCCTCCGCGGAGATGCTGGGGTCGGAGGAGATCTCGTCCTCGAACAGGTCGGCGAACCAGGCGCTGGCGACCATCATCAGCACACCGCCGAGCACCTGGAACCCGCCGAGCACGTACAGCATCACGCGGGCGGCCTTGACGCTGCCCGGCATGACAACCGGGGCGGGCTGGTAGCCGTAGGGCTGGGCCGGCGGGGCGGCGGGGTAGCCCGGGGTCTGGGGCTGCTGCTGGGGATAGCCGTATCCCTGCTGCTGGCCCTGCGGCGGGCCGTAGGGGTTGTTCGGGTCGCCGAAGCTCATGGCGGTCTTCCTCCGTTTTGCTGATGTGCGGGGACGACGCGGCGCGATTCGGAGGAAAGTTGCTACAGATGCGGTTCGTCCCCCCGGTACAGCCCGCGGCACTGTGCCGTCAATCGTTCTTCAGCCATGGGTTGCTTGTCCAGCCGGATTCCCCAGGTGTTGTGCAAGTGCAACATCACCGATCATGAGGGGAGCAGGTGGACATACGCCGGGACGGGCCCCGGGCGACCCGGATTGGAACCGGGAGGCGGTCATCCGGGAGGATGGGGCCATGACCGCCCAGATTCTCGATGGCAAGGCCACCGCAGCCGCGATCAAGTCCGATCTGACCGCCCGCGTGGCGGCGCTGAAGGAGAAGGGCGTCACGCCCGGCCTCGGCACGATCCTGGTCGGGGACGACCCCGGCAGCCAGAAGTACGTCGCCGGCAAGCACCGCGACTGCGCGCAGGTCGGCATCGCCTCGATCCAGCGCGAGCTGCCGGGTACGGCGTCGCAGGAGGAGATCGAGGCGGTCGTACGGGAACTCAACGAGGACCCGGCGTGCACCGGTTACATCGTGCAGCTGCCGCTGCCCAAGGGCATCGACGAGAACCGCATCCTTGAGCTGATGGACCCGGACAAGGACGCGGACGGGCTGCACCCGATGAACCTGGGCCGCCTGGTCCTGAACGAGCCCGCGCCGCTGCCCTGCACCCCCAACGGCGTGCTGACGCTGCTGCGCCGCTACGGCGTGGAGATCAAGGGCGCGGAGGTCGTGGTCGTCGGGCGGGGCGTGACGATCGGGCGGCCGATGCCGCTGCTGCTCACGCGGCGCAGCGAGAACGCGACGGTGACGCAGTGCCACACCGGTACGCGTGACCTGTCGGCGCATCTCAGGCGCGCGGACATCATCGTCGCGGCCGCCGGGTCCGCCCACCTCGTCCGGCCCGAGGACGTCAAGCCGGGCGCGGCCGTCCTCGACGTCGGCGTCTCGCGCAGCGCCGAGGGCAAGATCGTGGGCGACGTCCACCCGGACGTCGCGAAGGTCGCCGGCTGGATCTCCCCGAACCCCGGCGGCGTCGGCCCCATGACCCGGGCCCAGCTGCTCGTCAACGTGGTCGAGGCGGCGGAGCGCAGTGTCGGCTGAGTCGGCGGAGTCACCTGAGGAGAAGGGCGCTGCCGCGCGGAACGGGGATGCTGCCGCGCGGAACGGCGATGCCGCGAACGGCGTGTCGCCGAGCGGCGGGGCGCATGCGGCGGACGGCGCATCGCCGAACGGCCGGATGCCCGGGTCGGGCGGCGAGTCCCCGAGCGGCTCCGTGCCCGGGTCGGACGGCGAGTCCCCGAACGGCTCCGTGCCCGCGTCGGAGGGCGTGTCGCCGAGCGGCGGGGCGCGCGCGGCAGACAGGGAGGCCCCGAGCGGCGGGGCGTGCGTGGCAGACAAGAAGTCCCCGAGCGGCTCCCTGCCCCCGTCGGACGGCGTATCGCCGAACGGCTCCGCACCCCCCGCCCACGGCGCGTCCGTGAACGGTGCTCTCGATGACGCCGAGCTTGCCGTGCGGGACGCGATCAGTGTCGTGGACGAGGACGGGACGCCCCGGCGGACCACCCGCCGCTTCCCGTTGTTCACGAAGGACACCGCGCGGCCCGAGGGCGGCGGCCGGGCGGCGTCCGGGGACGCGCCCGCGCCCGCGCGGCAGTGGCCGATGCTCGCCGTGCTGGTGCTGGTCGGCCTCGGCCTGCTGCTGACGGCGTTCGACGCGTTCCGGATCGGCACGATGCTGGTCGGCGCGGCGCTGGTCGGCGGTGCCGTACTGCGCTGGCTGCTGCCCGGCGTCGGCATGCTCGCCGTGCGCTCCCGCTTCACGGACATCGTCACCTACGGCGTCCTCGGCCTGGCGATCGTCCTGCTGGCGCTGATGGCCCAGCCGAAGCCCTGGCTGGAGATCCCGTTCCTGAAGGACACGCTGCACTTCACCGTCAGCAGTTAGCCCCGGTTCCCCCTCACGGAACGGCGGCCCGTCCCCTCCCCCGAGGAAGGACGGGCCGCCGTCGCATTCAAACTCCCGCACGCCGAACAACCTGTTCAACGGCTGTCCGTGCGCTGTGGCACGGAAGTGACCGTTCCGCTACGGTGTCCGCGCCCCGCCACAGTCGAGGGGCGTTGCGTGTGGGCGCGAAGCGCACCGCTGAGACGTCCGAGGTCAGCGATGTGTTCCCGTTGTGTCGATGTGTCGACAGCTTCGGGGATGCCGGCCCTGGGCACGGCACGGCGGGGCTAATCTGCCGAATTGGGACGTCCCCGGAAGCGAGACCTGAGGGGTGCATCCCAGTCGGCGGGGGAACAACCGGCACGTACAGGGGGAAAAGGGGGGAAGTCATGCCTCGTTGGAAGGCCTTGCCGGACGAACTCGATCCGCAGATAAAGGAGTTCGCCGATCAGCTGCGGCGGCTCGTGGACCGCAGCGGCCTGAGCATCTCCGCACTGTCCGACCGCACCGGTTACAGCAAGACGTCCTGGGAGCGCTACCTGAACGGCCGGCTGCTCGCGCCCAAGGGCGCGGTCGTCGCGCTGGCCGAGGTCACCGGCACCAACCCGATCCATCTGACCACCATGTGGGAGCTCGCCGAACGGGCCTGGAGCCGCTCGGAGATGCGCCACGACATGACCATGGAGGCGATCCGGATCTCGCAGGCGCGCGCGGCGCTCGGCGAGTTCGGCGCACCCCCGGCGAACACCAAGGGCAGGACGGCCCGCAGGGGCGGCCGCGCGACGGCCACGCCGGGCATCGCGGGCCCGGCGGGCGTCGCCCCGACGGTGCCGCCCCAGCCGACGGCTCCCGACGCGAACGCCCGGGACGCCGAGGCACGGCCGGCGGTCAACTCGTGGGGGCTCGCGGGATACACCGGACCGTCCCCGGCGAGCGGCCGTCCCGGCGCCGGTACGGGGGTGAATCCGGCGTCGGCCGGGCGTGCGCCCGGTACGGGGGTGAGTCCGGCGTCGACCGGGCGCGCGCCCGGCGCCGGTGCGCCGACGCCGCCCCCACCGGGCACCCCTTCCGGCCGCGCCTCCGGCAGGAGGCGGCCGGCGATGTTCCTCGCCGGTGCCGTTGCCGTGGTCGTCGCGGCCGGTGCCGCGTACTACCTCACCCGCGACGGCGACACCAACGGCACCGCGAACGCCTCCCCGTCCCCGTCCGTCAGCACCGACGCCAATCTGCCACCCGGCGTGAAGTGCAGCGGCGACAGCTGCACCGGCAAGGATGCGGAGGCCATGGGGTGCAGCGGCGACCTCGTCACCACCGCCAGGACGGCGACCGTCGGCACCACCGTCGTCGAGGTCCGCTACAGCGAGACCTGCGGCGTGGCGTGGGGCCGTATCACCCAGGCCGCCCAGGGCGACGAGGTCCAGGTGACCGTGGGCACCACCAAGGAGAACGGCTCCATCACGGCGGTCGGTGACACCATCGCGTACACCCCGATGATCGCCGTGCAGGACGCGGGCGAGGCCACGGCGTGCGCGACGCTGGCGTCGGGGGAGCGGGGCTGCACACAGTAGAAGCACAGGCGGCTGCACGCCGTAGAAAACACGCCGTAGAAAACACGCCGTAGAAAAAGGGACACCGGTGTCGCGCATGCCGTTCCGCGATCCCGGGCACCCGCACAGTACCCCCACGGGAGTCCGGCAACGGCACCCCCACCCGGCGGTCGTCCCGTCTCTCCTCTCCCGGACGGGCGGCCGCCGCCTTCCGTGGGTTCTGTGGGCTGGGCCACACGGACCCGGACGTCCGGCATCCCGGATGCGCGATAGCCTGACCGCTGGATCTCTCTTGACGCCAAGAGATCGATCAAAAAAAGCCGGGGCAGGGACGCCCCACCGCCAGCTGTCATACGGAGAACGCCATGACCCGCACTCCCGTGAACGTCACCGTCACCGGCGCGGCCGGCCAGATCGGTTACGCCCTGCTCTTCCGCATCGCCTCCGGCCAGCTGCTCGGCGCGGACGTGCCGGTCAAGCTCCGCCTGCTGGAAATCACCCCGGCGCTGAAGGCCGCCGAGGGCACCGCGATGGAGCTGGACGACTGCGCGTTCCCGCTGCTCCAGGGCATCGAGATCACCGACGACCCGAACGTCGCCTTCGACGGCGCCAACGTCGCCCTCCTCGTCGGCGCCCGCCCGCGCACCAAGGGCATGGAGCGCGGTGACCTGCTGGAGGCCAACGGCGGCATCTTCAAGCCGCAGGGCCAGGCCATCAACGCGCACGCCGCGGACGACATCAAGGTCCTGGTCGTCGGCAACCCGGCCAACACCAACGCGCTGATCGCGCAGGCCGCCGCCCCGGACGTACCGGCCGAGCGCTTCACCGCGATGACCCGCCTGGACCACAACCGCGCGCTGACCCAGCTCGCGAAGAAGACGGGCTCGACGGTCGCCGACATCAAGCGGCTCACCATCTGGGGCAACCACTCCGCCACCCAGTACCCGGACATCTTCCACGCCACGGTCGCCGGCAAGAACGCCGCCGAGGTCGTCAACGACGAGAAGTGGCTGGCCGAGGACTTCATCCCGACCGTCGCCAAGCGCGGCGCCGCCATCATCGAGGCCCGAGGCGCCTCGTCGGCCGCGTCCGCCGCCAACGCCGCCATCGACCACATCTACTCCTGGGTCAACGGCACGCCCGAGGGCGACTGGGTCTCCATGGGCATCCCGTCCGACGGCTCCTACGGCGTCCCGGAGGGCCTGATCTCCTCCTTCCCGGTCACCTGCAAGGACGGCAAGTACGAGATCGTCCAGGGCCTGGACATCAACGACTTCTCCCGCGCCCGCATCGACACCTCCGTCAAGGAGCTGGAGGAGGAGCGCGAGGCGGTCCGCGGCCTCGGCCTCATCTGACCCCGACGCCACCAGTCACACGACCCCCGGCCCGCCACCACGGGCCGGGGGTCGTCGTTTTCCCCGGGCGCATGTCTTCCGCGTACGACGCTCAGAAGCTCCTCAACTCCCTGTCCCGCCCGGCGGATCACCCGCGAGGATGATCCACATGTTCGGAAAGAGTCGGGGCGCGCCTCGGCGAGGGCGCGTGCGCGAGCGGCTGGACGCCGTCGGGTACGAGGGCCCCGCCGACTCGGTCCAGGCGATCAAGCACCTGCGCGAGGCGGCCCCCGGCCTCAGCCTCCTGAGCGCCGTCCAGCTGGCCAAATCGGCGGCGGCGCACGGCGTTTGGCCGACCGGGCAGGTCAGCGCAGCCGCTTCTCGAACCAGTGCCCGGCGTAGACGTGTTCCGCGTATGCCGGGATCTCCCTGTACCCGGCCGCCCGGTACATCGTCTGTGCCTCGGTGAGCACGGCGTGCGTGTCCAGGCGTACGACGTCGAATCCGCGCTCGGTCGCCTCGCGCTCCAGCTCCGTCAGGATCCGGCGGGCCAGCCCCAGCCGGCGGGCGTCCGGGTGGACCCACACGTGCTTGATCTCGCCCACGCCCGGTCCGAGACGGCGCAGCCCGCCGCAGCCGACCGGGCGTTCGGCCTCGTACGCCACGAAGAAGGCGCCCGAGTCGCCGGACACCTCTTCCGGGCGTACGAGATCGGCGGCGTCGAAGCCCTCCGGGAAACGTTCGTCCAGCTCGGCGGCGTAGGCCGCGAGGCCGGCGCGGGCGTCCGGGGACGTGCCGTCGACGTGTTCGACGGTGATGCCGGCCAGGCGCAGCAGGCGCTCGGTGGTGGTCATGGCCTCCGTGAGCCGGGCGCGCTGGGCCGGGGTCAGGCCGTCGAGCAGGTCGGCGACCAGGGCGTCGGCCCGGCGGTTCTGTTCCTTGACCTCGACGCGTCCGGCCGGGGTGAGTTCGATCAGGCGCAGCCGCTTGTCGCCGGGGTGGACGCTCAGCCGGACCATGCCCTGTGCCTCCAGGGCCTTCGCCATCCGGCTCAGATAGCCCGCGTCCAGGCCGAGCCGGGCGCGCAGCTCGCGCAGCGAGGCGCCGTCGCCGATCTCGAAGAGCAGGCGGGCCTCACCGAGGGGGCGGTTCTGGCCCAGGTAGTGGTCGTCGAGGGCGCCGATGCGGCGGGTGAAGTAGCGATTGAAGCGGCGGAAGGCCGCGACCTGCTCCGACACCGCTTCGTGTTCTGACGCCGCCCCGTGTTCTGGCACTGCCTTCATATTTCTTTGACTTTAGTCAAAGGACCCCCGGTGGTCCATAGGGGGCGAGTGGCTTTTTCGGGGTGTTTGTCCGAATTGCTAGTGAGGCGGCGCACTTTCGGCCACCGATTTCGCATGCCGTTACCGGCTCCGGGCAGGCGCTCACCTCCTGAACAGGAATGGAAGGCAAGAACCGAGCATGTCGGACAGAGACACGATCCACGTGGCAGGGGAGTGGCGGCCCGCCGTCTCCGGCGCCACGCGCGAGATCCTCGACCCCGCGGACGCCCTGCCGTTCGCCGTGGTCGCCGAGGGCGACGAGAAGGACACGGACCTGGCCGTCGCGGCCGCCCACCGTGCCTTCGACGGCGGGCAGGGCGCCTGGCCCCGCACCCCCGTCGCCGAGCGCGCCGCCCTGCTGCGCCGCGTCGCCGACCTGCTGGTCCGTGACCGCGAGGCACTCGGCCTGCTGGAGAGCCGGGACGCCGGCAAGACCGTCGAGGAGGGCCGCGTCGACATCGACTGCGTGGCCGACGCCTTTCGTTACTTCGCCGATCTGGTGGCCGGCGAAGGGGGTGGCCGGGTCGTCGACGCGGGCTCGCCCGACATCCACAGCGTCGTCGTCCACGAGCCCGTCGGCGTCTGCGCGCTGATCACGCCGTGGAACTACCCCCTGCTCCAGGCCAGCTGGAAGATCGCGCCCGCGCTCGCGGCCGGGAACACCTTCGTGGTCAAGCCGAGCGAGATCACGCCGATGACCACCATCGCCCTGATCGACCTGCTCGTCGAGGCCGGGCTGCCCGCCGGGGTCGCCAACATCGTCACCGGCCCCGGCCACACGGTCGGCGCCCGCCTCGCCGAGCACCCCGACGTCGACCTGGTCTCCTTCACCGGCGGCCTGGTCAGCGGCACGAAGGTGGCCGCGGCCGCCGCGCCCACCGTCAAAAAGGTCGCCCTCGAACTCGGCGGCAAGAACCCCAACGTCGTCTTCGCCGACGCCTGCGCCACCGACGAGGCCTTCGACACCGCCGTCGACCAGGCCCTCAACGCCGCCTTCATCCACAGCGGCCAGGTCTGCTCCGCGGGCGCGCGCCTCATCGTCGAGGAGTCGGTCAGGGAGCGGTTCGTCGCCGAACTCGCGCGCCGGGCCTCTCGTATCCGCCTCGGCCGCGGCACGGCGGACGGTGTCGAGTGCGGCCCCCTCGTCTCCGAGCAGCAGCGCGCCAAGGTCGAGTCGTACGTCGCCTCCGCGCTGGCCGAAGGGGCGGTGCTGCGCTGCGGCGGCAAGCGTCCCGAGCCCGCCCCGGAGCGCCCCGCGAACGGCTACTTCTACGAGCCGACGGTGCTGGACCAGTGCCACCGCGAGATGACGGTCGTACGCGAAGAGGTCTTCGGGCCGGTGCTGACGGTGGAGACCTTCCGTACCGAGGACGAGGCCGTGGCGCTCGCCAACGACACCGAGTACGGGCTGGCCGGTGCCGTCTGGACCGCCGACGCGGGGCGCGCCCGCCGGGTCGCGGGGCGGCTGCGGCACGGCACCGTCTGGATCAACGACTTCCACCCCTACCTCCCGCAGGCGGAGTGGGGCGGCTTCGGCAAGAGCGGCGTCGGCCGCGAACTCGGCCCGGCCGGGCTCGCCGAGTACCGCGAGACCAAGCACGTCTACCAGAACCTCGCGCCGAAGCCGGTGCGCTGGTTCGCGGGCTGACCCCGCTCACTTCCCCGACCCCCCACTGGAGCACTGGAGTACGACCCCCCATGCCCGAGACCACCCATACCTACGACTACGTCGTCATCGGCGGCGGCACGGCAGGCTCCGTCATCGCCTCCCGCCTCACCGAGAACCCCGACGTCACCGTCGCCGTCATCGAGGGCGGCCCCAGCGACGTGGACCGCGAGGACGTCCTCACCCTGCGCCGCTGGATGGGCCTGCTCGGCGGCGAACTCGACTACGACTACCCCACCACCGAGCAGCCACGCGGCAACTCCCACATCCGGCACAGCCGCGCCCGCGTCCTCGGCGGCTGCTCGTCCCACAACACCCTCATCGCCTTCAAGCCGCTGCCGTCCGACTGGGACGAGTGGGAGGCGGCCGGCGCCAAGGGCTGGGGCGCGGTGCAGATGGAGGCGTACTTCGCCCGGCTGCTGAACAACATCGTCCCGGTCGACGAGAAGGACCGGAACGCCATCGCCCGCGACTTCGTCGACGCCGCCCAGAACGCGCTGGGCGTGCCGCGCGTGGAGGGCTTCAACAAGAAGCCGTTCACCGAGGGCGTCGGCTTCTTCGACCTCGCCTACCACCCCGAGAACAACAAGCGGTCCTCGGCCTCCGTGGCGTACCTCCACCCGGTGATGGACGAGCGGCCCAATCTGACGCTGCTGCTGGAGACCTGGGCGTACAAGCTTCAGCTGAACGGCACCCGCGCCGAGGGCGTCCACGTCCGCACCAAGGACGGCGAGGAGATCCTCGTCCGCGCCCGCAACGAGGTCGTGCTGTGCGCCGGCGCCGTCGACTCGCCCCGGCTGCTGCTGCACTCCGGCATCGGTCCGAAGGAGGATCTCGCGGGGCTCGGCATACCCGTGGTCCACGACCTGCCCGGCGTCGGCCAGAACCTGCTCGACCACCCCGAGTCGGTGATCGTCTGGGAGACCCACGGGCCCATCCCGGAGAACTCCGCGATGGACTCCGACGCCGGCCTGTTCGTGCGCCGCGACCCCGAACACGCGGGCCCCGACCTGATGTTCCACTTCTACCAGATCCCGTTCACGGACAACCCGGAGCGCCTGGGCTACGAACGCCCGCCGTACGGAGTCTCTATGACCCCGAACATCCCCAAGCCGAAGAGCCGCGGACGGCTGTACCTGACCAGCGCCGACCCGGCCGAGAAGCCCGCGCTCGACTTCCGCTACTTCACCGACGAGGACGACTACGACGGCCGCACCCTCGTCGACGGCATCCGCATCGCCCGTGAGATCGCGAAGAGCGAGCCGCTGGCGGGCTGGCTGAAGCGTGAGGTGTGCCCCGGCCCGGACGTCACCAGCGACGAGGCGCTCAGCGAGTACGCCCGCAAGGTCGCGCACACCGTGTACCACCCGGCGGGCACCTGCCGGATGGGCGCCGCCACCGATGAACTCGCGGTCGTGGATCCCGAGTTGCGCATCCGTGGCCTGGACGGCATCCGGATCGCGGACGCGTCCGTGTTCCCGACGATGACGGCCGTGAACCCGATGATCGGGGTGCTGATGGTCGGGGAACGGGCCGTTGACCTGATTGGTGGTGGTGAGTGATGAATACCCCCGTCTTCTCCGTGGACGGCCTGTGGAAGGTCTTCGGTCCCAAGGCCGAGCGCGTACCGGCCGACGCCGCACTGACCGCGCTCGCCTCCGCCGAGCTGCGCGCCCGCACCGGCTGCACGGCCGCCGTCCGGGACGTCTCCTTCGACGTGCGCAAGGGCGAGGTCTTCGTCGTCATGGGCCTGTCCGGCTCCGGCAAGTCCACGCTGGTGCGCTGTCTGACCCGGCTGATCGAACCGACGGCCGGGACCATCGCCATCGACGGCGAGGACGTCCGCGCCATGGACAAGGCCCGGCTGCGCGAACTGCGCCGCCACCGCGCCGCGATGGTCTTCCAGCACTTCGGCCTGCTCCCGCACCGCACGGTCCTGGACAACGTGGCGTACGGCCTGGAGATCCAGGGCGTCGGCAAGGCCGAGCGCCGTGAGCGGGCCGCCGAGGTGGTCGACAAGGTCGGCCTCACCGGCATGGAGCTGCGCCGGCCGTCCCAGCTGTCCGGTGGTCAGCAGCAGCGCGTCGGCCTGGCCCGCGCGCTCGCCGTCGACCCCGAGGTGCTGCTGTTCGACGAGCCGTTCAGCGCGCTCGACCCGCTCATCCGGCGGGACATGCAGGACGAGGTCGTCCGGCTGCACCGCGAGGAGGGCCGCACGATGGTCTTCATCACCCACGACCTCAGCGAGGCACTGAAGCTGGGCGACCGCATCGCGCTGATGCGCGACGGCGAGATCGTGCAGCTCGGCACGCCCGAGCAGATCGTCGGCTCCCCGGCCGACGACTACGTCCGCGAGTTCGTCCGTGACGTGCCGCGCGAGCAGGTCATGACCGTCCGTACGGCGATGCGCCCCGGCGACTGCGGCGGCCCCGACCACCCGGCCGCCCTCGCCCCCGACACCGTCGTCTCCGGCGCCATCGACGTCGTCGCCCGCACCGGCAAGGCCGCCTGCGTCGTGGACGAGGGCCGCTGCCTGGGCCAGGTGGACCACGCCGGCCTGTTGCGGGTCGTCGCCGGAATCGACAGCAGCACCACGAAGGAGGCCGCCTGATGCGCGCCACCGAGAGAACAGCCGCGCCGGACGGGATATCCGGTACCAGCCGGGGGTGGACCGCATGAGTGCCGTCGTCACCCCTGCCCCGCCGCCGACTCCCGTCGAGCCGGCCAAGGAACCCGCGCCCGCCGCGACCCGCTCGCGCCTCGGCCACCCGCTCGTACGCCGCATACTCCCGCTGGCCGTCGTCGCGGCCGTGGTCGTACCGGTCGTCGCCGTGGTCTGGGGCAGCGGAGCCTGGCCGTCCGCGCTGACCGTCGACGTCAAGACGCCGCTGGACGACGCCTACGCGTGGGTCGTGAACAACCGGGACACCAGCCCGGTCTTCCTCTACTTCCTGCTGCACCTGAGCAACTGGTCGGACAGCTCCGTCACCTGGATGACGGACCTGCTGGTGAACCTGGGCTGGTTCCCGGTGACGCTGGGCGCCGTCCTGCTGTCCTGGCGCATCGGCGGCCTGCGCGGCCGGCGCGGGCTCAGGCTCGCCGCCGTCACGCTGGGCGCCTTCGCGGTGTGCGGAGTGCTCGGCATGTGGGAAGCCACCATGGAGACCCTCGCCCTCATGGCGGTCGCGGTCGCCGTGTCCGCGGTCGTCGGCGGCCTGCTCGGCCTCGGCGCCGGCCTGTCGGACCGCTTCGAGAAGATCCTGCGCCCGGTGCTGGACACCATGCAGATCATGCCGGCGTTCGCGTATCTGCTGCCGCTGGTGCTGCTCTTCGACATCGGCGTGCCCTCCGCGCTGATCGCCACGATCATCTACGCCGCCCCGCCCATGGCCCGGCTCACCTCGCTCGGCCTGCGCGGCGCCGACCCGGGCGTGATGGAGGCCGCCCAGTCGCTGGGCGCGAGCCCGTGGCAGCGGCTGCTGACCGCACGGCTGCCGCTGGCCCGCAAGGAGATCCTGCTCGGTCTCAACCAGACGATCATGATGGCCCTGTCCATGGTCACCATCGCCTCCGTCATCGGCGCCGGCGGCCTCGGCGAGGAGGTCTTCCAGGCCCTGTCCACCGTCGACGTCGGCAAGGCGCTCGCCGCGGGCATCCCGATCGTGCTGCTGGCCATCTGGCTGGACCGTACGACCGCGGCCGCCGGTGACCGCCTCGGCGAGGGCTCCGACCCGTCCGCCAACCGGCTGCTGCACGGCTGGCGCGGCTGGAGCCTGACGGCCGGCGTGTTCGCCGTGGCCGCCACGGTGGGCTCGATCCTGCTCATCGAGGAGTGGCCCGAGCCGTGGACCGTGGACATCTCCCCGCCCGTCAACGAAGCCGTGGCCTGGTTCACCGGCCACCTCGCCGAGGGCGTGCCCGTCCTGGGCGGCACCCGCACCTGGGCCGACGGCTTCACCATGTGGGTGCTCGACCCGCTCCGCGACGGCCTGATCGCCGTCCCGTGGTGGCTGCTCGTGCTGCTCGCCGCCGTGCTCGGCCTGCTCGCGGGCGGCTGGGGCGCGATGGCCACGGCCGCCGCGGCGATGGCCGGCGTCGGCGTCATCGACGTGTGGAACGACTCCCTCGACACCCTCTCGCAGGCCATCGCGGGTGTCGTCGTCACCCTGGTCCTCGGTTTCGTGATCGGGGTGGCCGCCGCCCGGATGCCGCTGCTGGAACGGCTGCTGCGGCCACTGCTGGACACCATGCAGACCCTGCCGCAGTTCATCTACCTGATCCCGGTGGTGGCCCTGTTCAACGTGGGCCGCTCCGCCGCGGTCGCCGCGGCCGTGCTCTACGCGCTGCCCGCCGTCGTCCGGATCACCGTGCAGGGCCTGCGCCAGGTCGACCCCGCGGCACTGGAGGCGTCCCGCTCCCTGGGCGCGAGCGCCTTCCAGCAGATCCGCCAGGTCCAGGTGCCGCTGGCCCGCCCGGCACTGATGCTCGCCCTCAACCAGGGTGTCGTCCTCGTCCTCGCCATGGTCATCGTCGGCGGCTTCGTCGGCTCCGGCGCCCTCGGCTACGACGTCGTCTACGGCCTGCAGAAGAGCGAACTGGGCACCGGCCTGACCGCCGGCGTCGCCATCGTGCTGCTCGGCCTCGTCCTGGACCGCACCACCCAGCGCACCCGACGCGGGACCACCACGCAGTGACACCCGACCCCGGCACCCGCTCCCGAGTCCCGTACAGCCGCTCCCGCAGGAACACCTGCCCGTCCGAAACGAGAGACCCCTCGATGAACATGAAGAACCTGAACCTGAAGACCCTCAGGAACCTCAAGACCAGAAAGCACCTCACCCGCGCCGCCACCGCCACCGCCGTCGTCCTCGGCATCACCGGCCTGAGCGCCTGCGCCGCCGCCGACACCGGCTCGTCGTCGGCGGGCGGCTCCTCCGGCTCGGTCACCATCGTCGTGCCGTCCTGGGTCGGCGCGGAGGCCAACGCGGCCGTCGCGAAGTACATCCTGGAGAACGAGCTGGACACCGAGACCAAGCTCACCCAGCTCGACGAGTCGGTCGGCTTCGACGCCCTCAACAGCGGCAAGGCCGACGCCATCCTGGAGGACTGGGGCGGCGCCCCGAAGAAGGTCAAGCTGTACGTCGACGACAAGAAGTCCGTCGTCGCGGGCGGCGACCTCGGCGTCGTCGGCCACATCGGCTGGTTCGTGCCGAAGTACCTGGCCGACGAGCACCCGGACATCACGGACTGGAAGAACCTCAACAAGTACAAGGACCTCTTCAAGACCGCCGAGAGCGGCGACAAGGGCCAGCTCCTGGAGGGCTCGCCGTCGTACACCACCAACGACGACGCGATCATCAAGAACCTGAAGCTGGACTACAAGACGGTCTACGCCGGGTCCGAGGCCGCCCAGATCACGCAGATGAAGGAGGACTACAAGGCCAAGAAGCCCTTCATCACCTACTGGTGGACGCCGCAGTGGCTGAACGCCCAGCTCGACCTGGTCGAGGTGAAGCTGCCCGAGTACATGGAGGGCTGCGACTCCGACCCGAAGAAGGTGGCCTGTGGTTACGCCCAGACCCCGCTGCAGAAGTACTTCAACGCCGACTTCGCCAAGGACGGCGGCGACGCGGCCGAGTTCCTGAAGAACTTCAACTGGACCGCCGAGCAGCAGAACGAGGTCGCCGCGATGATCGCGGACCAGAAGATGAGTTCGGAGAAGGCGGCCGAGAAGTGGGTCAAGGCCAACGAGGACGTCTGGAAGGCGTGGCTGCCCAAGTAGCCGACGGCAGCGGGAGCGGACGCACCCCGGCCGGGCACCCGACACACGTGCGGGAGCCCGGCCGGGGTGCGTTCTACTGCACCGCCCCCTGGTGGCCGCCCGGCTGGTAGTGGCCCGGCGTCATACGGCAGGTCACACCGAACCGGTTCCAGGCGTTGATCACCGTGATCGCGGCGAGCAACTGCGCCAGCTCCGTCTCCTCGAAGTGCTGAGCGGCCCGCTCGTACACCTCGTCCGGCACGAACCCGTCCGTCAGCACGGTCACGGCATCCGTCAGCTCCAGGGCCGCCAGCTCCTTCTCGGTGTAGAAGTGCCGCGACTCCTCCCACGCGTTCAGCTGCACGATCCGCTCGACGCTCTCGCCCGCCGCGAGCGCGTCCTTGGTGTGCATGTCGATGCAGAAGGCGCAGTGGTTGACCTGCGAGGCGCGGATCTTCACGAGTTCGTACAACGCCGGGTCCAGGCCCTGCCGGGCGGCCATGTCGAGCCGGACCATCGCCTTGTAGACGTCGGGGACGAGCTTGGCCCACTCCAGACGCGGGGTGACCTCGGGGGCGTACTGCACAGCTGCCGTGTCTTCTGTCGTCGTCATGCCCTCGACCCTACGAGCGAGGCAGCCCAGGAGTATGGTCCATTTCCATGGCGAAACCTCGGGCCACTTTGGGCATCGACCTGCACATCGAACCCGCCGGACCCGGCCTGCGCCGCGGTCTGACCGACGCCCTGCGCGAGGCCGTCCGCACCGGCCGCCTCGCGCCCGGCACCCGGCTGCCCTCGTCCCGCTCCCTCGCCGCCGACCTCGGCATCGCCCGCAACACCGTCGCCGAGTCCTACGCCGACCTCGTCGCCGAGGGCTGGCTCACCGCCCGCCAGGGCTCCGGCACCCGGGTCGCCGACCGCCCCGTCCCGCCACCGCCCGACCGGCGGTCCCCGCACCACCGCGAACCCGGCCGCGCCGCCCACAACCTGGTCCCCGGCACCCCCGACCTCGCCTCCTTCCCCCGCGCCGAGTGGCTCAAGGCCACCCGCCGCGCCCTCACCGCGGCCCCGAACGACGCCCTCGGCTACGGCGACCCCCGCGGCCGCATCGAACTGCGCACCGCCCTCGCCGACTACCTCTCCCGCGCCCGCGGCGTACGCGCCGACCCCGACCGCGTCCTCGTCTGTCCCGGCTTCGCCCACGGCCTGAAACTCCTCGCCGAGGTCCTCCACACCCGCGGCCTGCGCACCCTCGCCGTGGAGTCCTACGGCCTGGACGTGCACTGGAACCTCGTCGAACGCACCGGCCTGCGCACCGTTCCGCTCCCCTTCGACGCACACGGCACCTTGCCGGGGGCCCTCGACTCCCCCCGGGAGCGAGCAGCCGAGGGCAGCCTCAGCGACGACCTCGCCGCCGCGCGGGCCGTGCTGCTGACGCCCGCGCACCAGTTCCCGATGGGTGTCGCCCTGCACCCCGCGCGTCGCGCCGCCGTCGTGGACTGGGCCCGGCGCACGGGCGGACTGATCCTGGAGGACGACTACGACGGCGAGTTCCGCTACGACCGCCAGCCCGTCGGCGCCCTCCAGAACCTCGACCCCGACCACGTCGTCTATCTCGGCACCGCCAGCAAGTCCCTCGCCCCCGGCCTGCGGCTGGCCTGGATGGTCCTGCCGCCCTCGCTGGGACCGGACGTCATGCGGCACGCGGCCAGCTCGGCCACCGGCGTCCTCGAACAGCTGACCCTCGCCGAGTTCCTCACCTCCGGCGCCTACGACCGCCATGTCCGCGCCGCCCGCCTGCGCTACCGGCGCCGCCGCGACGACCTGGTCGCCGCCCTCGCCGAGCACGCGCCCGACGTCCGCGCCACCGGCATCGCGGCCGGTCTGCACGCCGTCCTCCAACTCCCGCCCGGCACCGAACAACCGGTCGTCCGCGCGGCCAACTGGCAGGGTGTCGCCGTCCACGGCCTCTCCCGCTATCGCCACCCCGCAGCCGAGGCCCAGCCCCCCGACGCCCTGGTCGTCGGCTACGGCACCCCACCCGACCACGCCTGGACGGGCACCCTGGACGCCCTGTGCAGAGCGCTGCCCTGAGACCTTCCCCGCCCATACGTGATCGCGTACATTCAGGCCAGTCGCATATGATCACGGGTCGAACAGACCAACGGGGAGAAAGAACATGGCGGAAACCCGACGACGGCTGCGCTCCAGCACCGTCGTACTCGGCGGCATGGGCGTCATCGCCGCGGCCCTCACCTCCTGCGGCTCCGAGCCGGACCGCCGCTGCGTGGACCGCGACAGCTACGACTACCTCAACGGCTACAAGATCGTCGCCGACAAGAACTGCAAGTCCTCCTCCTCCGGCACCTCCTACGGCAAGGGCCGCAAGAGCACCGGCCAGCGCGTCGACGCCGCCTGGTACTACGAACCCACCGAGGTCAGCGGCGGCTACGCCCAGTACGGCACCTTCAGCCGCAGCGAGGCCGTCGACCGCGGCGGCTTCGGCTGCTCGGGCGACGGCAGCGGTGGCAGCGGCGGCGGCTGAAGCCCGTCGCCTACCCCGTCGACCGGAGGACCCTTTTCGTGGAACGCCGCACCATCGAGCCACGCCCCGGCTGGCAGCAGACCGTCGAGGAGCAGGGCCTGATCTACCCCCTCACCCGCTACCCCGACAACTCCCTGCGTCCCTACTGGGACGAGAGCGCCTACTACGTCTTCTCGCTCCCCGAGGTCGAGGCCCTGGAGGAGGTCGTCGAGGAACTGCACCGCATGTGCCTCGTGGCCGCCGAGCACATCGTCGCCACCGACCGCTTCGCCGACCTCGGCATCACCGACCCCCGCGTCGCCCACGCGGTCGCCGAGGCCTGGCACCGCCGCGCCGAACTCCCCTCCGTCTACGGCCGCTTCGACCTCCGCTACGACGGCACCGGCCCCGCCAAGCTGCTGGAGTACAACGCCGACACCCCCACCTCCCTGGTCGAAGCCGCCTCCCCCCAGTGGTTCTGGATGGAGGAACGCTTCCCGGGCGCCGACCAGTGGAACTCCCTCCACGAACGCCTGATCGCCGCCTGGAAGAACCAGGCCACCCTCCTCCCACCGGGCAGCCCCCTGTACTTCGCGCACTCCAGCGCCGACGAACTCGGCGAGGACCTGATGACCGTCGCCTACCTCAAGGAGACCGCGGACCAGGCCGGCCTCGACACCGACTGGATCTCCATGGAGGAGATCGGCTGGGACCCCCTCTCCGGCCGCTTCGTCGACAACCACCTCCGCTTCATCCGCAGCTGCTTCAAGCTCTACCCCTGGGAATGGCTCACCACCGACCGCTTCGCCGGCCACGTCCTCGACACCCTCGACAACGGCGGCGGCACCGGCACCACCCTGTGGATCGAACCGGCCTGGAAGATGCTGCTCAGCAACAAAGCCCTGCTGGCCATCCTCTGGGAGCTCTACCCCGGCCACCCCAACCTGCTCCCCGCCCACCTCGACGGACCACGCGACCTGGCGACCACGAAGGGGTACGTCGCCAAGCCCCTCCTGGGCCGTGAGGGCGCCGGCGTGACCGTCCACGAGCCGGACGCCGCCCCCGTCGTACGCGACGAGCCCTGCTGCTACCAGGAGTTGGCGCCGCTGCCGTCCTTCGACGGCAACCGTGTCGTCCTCGGCGCCTGGGTCGTCGAGAACGAGTCGGCCGGCCTCGGCATCCGCGAGTCCTCCGGCCTGATCACGGACGAGTACGCCCGCTTCCTGCCGCACGTGATCCTCTAGGACCTGTCCTGGACAGAGCCCTGCACACCGAGCACCCCGCGCAGTTGGGCCAGCCCCCAGTCCAGGTCCTCCTTCCCGATGACCAGCGGCGGTGCGATCCGGATCGTCGAACCGTGCGTGTCCTTCACCAGCACCCTCCGGTCCATCAGCTTCTCGGACACCTCCCGCCCGGTGCCGAACCTCGGATGGATGTCCACCCCCGCCCACAGCCCGCGCCCGCGCACCTGCGTCACCCGCCCCGTGCCGGTCAGCGCCACCAGCTCCCGGTGCAGATGCTCACCCAGCTCCGCCGCCCGCGCCTGGTACTCACCCGACCGCAGCATCGCGATCACCTCCAGCGCCACCGCGCAGGCCAGCGGATTCCCGCCGAACGTCGACCCGTGCTCCCCGGGCCGGAACACCCCGAGCACCTCCGCCGACGACACCACCGCCGACACCGGCACGATCCCCCCGCCCAGCGCCTTGCCCAGCACATACATGTCCGGCACCACGCCCTCGTGCTCGCACGCGAACGTCCGCCCCGTCCGCCCCAGCCCCGACTGGATCTCGTCCGCGACGAACAGCACGTTCCGCTCCCGGGTCAGCTCCCGCACCGCCGGCAGGTAGCCGGCCGGCGGCACGATCACTCCCGACTCGCCCTGGATCGGCTCCAGCAGCACGGCGACCGTGTTCTCGGTCATCGCCGCCCGCATCGCCGTCAGATCCCCGTACGGCACGATCTCGAAGCCCGGTGTGTACGGGCCGAAGTCCGCCCGCGCCTCCGGGTCGGTGGAGAAGCTGATGATCGTCGTCGTACGGCCGTGGAAGTTGCCCGACGCCACCACGATCTTCGCCATCTCCGCGGGCACGCCTTTGACCCGGTACCCCCACTTGCGGGCCGTCTTCACCGCGGCCTCCACCGCCTCCGCGCCCGTGTTCGCCGGCAGCACCATCTCCATCCCGCACAGCTCCGCCAGCTGCGTGCAGAACGCCGCGAACCGGTCGTGATGGAAGGCACGCGACGTCAGCGTCACCCGCTCCAGCTGCGCCTTCGCCGCCTCGATCAACCGCCGGTTGCCGTGCCCGAAGTTGAGCGCCGAGTAACCGGCCAGCAGATCCAAATAGCGTCGGCCCTCCACATCCGTCATCCACGCCCCGTCGGCCGAGGCGACGACCACCGGCAGCGGGTGATAGTTGTGCGCGCTGTGCGCTTCGGCTTCGGCGATGAGGCTTTCCGTAGCGGTCACGGCAACTCCCGAACATGAGGCTGGACCCCTTTCTTATCGTCGCTCGCATGGTGGACTGGGGAACCGGACCGTCCGGCGCGCCCGGTAGGCTGATCGCCGGGCCGTGACTGGCGCGCTGGGATGGGACCGACCATCGGGGAGCGGCCTGTAGTGAGCGAGTGCCGTGCGCCTGGGCCGAACCGTGAACCGTGACCGCTGAAAGCCACGCCGCCCGGAGGCCGAGATGTCAGAGCAGCCCCTCTCCACCGAATCCACCGCCTTCCGCTCCGCCCTCGACGTGATCCGCGCCGTCGAGCCGCGCGTGGCCGACGCCATCGGCCAGGAGGTCGCCGACCAGCGCGAGATGCTCAAGCTGATCGCCTCCGAGAACTACGCCTCCCCCGCCACCCTCCTGGCGATGGGCAACTGGTTCAGCGACAAGTACGCCGAGGGCACCGTCGGCCGCCGCTTCTACGCCGGCTGCCGCAACGTCGACACCGTCGAGTCCCTTGCAGCCGAGCACGCCCGCGAGCTCTTCGGCGCCCGCCACGCCTACGTCCAGCCGCACTCCGGCATCGACGCCAACCTCGTCGCCTTCTGGGCCGTCCTCGCCGACCGCGTCGAGGCCCCGTTCCTGGAGAAGACCGGCGTCCGCCAGGTCAACGACCTCTCCGAGGCCGACTGGGCCGAGCTGCGCCGGGCCTTCGGCAACCAGCGCATGCTCGGCATGTCCCTGGACGCCGGCGGCCACCTCACCCACGGTTTCCGTCCGAACATCTCCGGCAAGATGTTCGACCAGCGCTCCTACGGCACCGACCCCGCCACGGGCCTGATCGACTACGAGGCGCTGCGCACCTCGGCCCGCGAGTTCAAGCCGCTGATCATCGTCGCCGGCTACTCCGCCTACCCCCGTCTCGTGAACTTCCGGATCATGCGCGAGATCGCCGACGAGGTCGGCGCCACGCTCATGGTCGACATGGCCCACTTCGCCGGCCTCGTCGCCGGCAAGGTCCTCACCGGCGACTTCGACCCGGTCCCGCACGCCCAGATCGTCACCACCACCACCCACAAGTCGCTGCGCGGCCCGCGCGGCGGCATGGTCCTGTGCGACGACTCCCTCAAGGACCAGGTCGACCGCGGCTGCCCGATGGTCCTCGGCGGCCCGCTCCCGCACGTCATGGCCGCCAAGGCCGTCGCCCTCGCCGAGGCCCGTCAGCCCGCCTTCCAGGACTACGCCCAGCGCATCGTCGACAACTCCCGCGCCCTCGCCGAGGGCCTGATGCGCCGCGGCGCTGCCCTGGTGACCGGCGGCACCGACAACCACCTCAACCTGATCGACGTCGCCACCTCCTACGGCCTCACCGGCCGCCAGGCCGAGGCCGCACTCCTCGACTCCGGCATCGTCACCAACCGCAACGCCATCCCGGCCGACCCCAACGGCGCCTGGTACACCTCGGGCATCCGCATCGGCACCCCCGCGCTGACCACCCGCGGCCTGGGCACCGCCGAGATGGACGAGGTCGCCGCCCTCATCGACCGCGTCCTCACCACCACCGAGCCCGGCACCACCAGCAAGGGCACCCCGTCCAAGGCGCAGCACGTCCTCGACCCGAAGATCGCCGACGAGATCTCCCGCCGTGCCACCGACCTCGTCACCGGCTTCCCGCTGTACCCGGAGATCGACCTGGGCTGACGCCCACGACGAAGCCACACGGGCCGCGCAGATCCAGGTCGATCACCTCCTGGCGTGGCTCCTCCCGCGGCGGTCCGGCTCCCTGCCGGGCCGCCGCGCGGCGTATCAGCACGGTGCCGCCGACACCGGCCGCGAGCCCGACGGCCGGCCCCACCACCGCCCACCCGGCATCACCCATCACCGGGCCGGGCCGGCGTCCGGCGACCTCCCCGTCCGTTTCGCCGACCTTCATACGTCCCGCAGTTCCTGCCTCGGCCCCGGCTCACCCCGCAGGCGGCCCCACGGCAGTCGCGCGGTGAAGGGGCGCAGAACCAGCGCGAGCACGGCCCCGGCCGCCAGGCCCGGAAGCGCCCACCACCAGTCCGTCCCGTCGCCCGACCCTGACGACTGGGCCCGGGACGCCTCGGCCGCCGTGCCCGTGGCGTCGGCCGCCGTGCCGGACGAGCCCTTCGCGCCCTCGTCCGGCCCGTATACCTCCCACGCCGGTGGGAAGATCGCTGAGTTTCCGTCGGCCGAAGCCTTGCCCATCAGACCCAGCTTCTTGAGCAGGGCGCGCAACTGGGCCGGATGATCGGCGCGGTGCCAGGTGCCGTTCGTCGTGCTGTCCAGGTTCGCCGCCGTGTGTATCCAGACATCCCGCCCGTCGTCGGCCGGGTAGACCCGGTCGAGGCGCCAGGGCGTCACGTCATGGACCATCCACGTGACGTTGATCTGGCGGGCTGCCGTCAGGCCCGCCTCGGGCGGCTTGTCCCGTGTGCTCCGGCCCGGTGCGCCGAGCAGCCGCTCGAGCTCGCCGTACTCCTTGTCGGAGTAGTACAGCGCGGCCGTCTCCGTGCTCTCCGGTGAAACCAGGAGCACGCTGGTCGGCCCTCCGGCTGACGCGGGCGCCGCCGCGCCCCATAGCAGGAGGGCGAGCGCCGCCGCCAATGCCCCTGTCAGTCCCGCGAGTTCACGACAACGGCCCCTCCAGCCGCCCCCGCCGCGCCCGCGTCCACGCGAGCGATCTCCCGAGCGGCCGACCCCATGTCCACTCATCCGAACCCCCAGTCGAGCGATCCCCGTGCGGCCCGTCTCCGAGCCGCATGTCACTTCTGGTACACCGCCCGAACCGCCTGGGTTCCCATCCGGAACCCACATTTTCCGGACCGGCCGTTTCAGAACTAGTGCGAGAGCTAGTGCGAGAACTAATGAGAGAACTAATGAGAGGAACTAATGCGAGGACACCTCGGACGGCCTCTCCATGGATCGCGCGATCTGCACGGCCCGCTCCTTCGATGCCACCCCTTCCAGCCGCAGCGTCACGGCTTTGTCCTCCGCGTCGCGGGTCCACCACAGCAACGTCGGACCGGCCGTCCGCTCCTCGCGCGTGTAGCGCTCGCCGCTCGCGTCCACCAGCCAGACGGTCAGCAGGTGCGGGCGGGGGAACCACAGGACCGGATCGTGCGCGGCGCCGGTCGAGGCGTCGGGGCCCAGCGATATCCATTCCGGCGGTTCGCGCACTGTCTTGGCGAAGCTGATGTCCAGGCTCGCGCGCCGCTGGTCCAGCCGTATCGTGCGCCCGTCCTCGCGCCAGCACAGGCTCACCACGAATCGTCCCGCCGGTTCACCCGTCACCGAGACCGTGTCCGGCATGCCGAGCTCCTCCGGCACCAGCGGCTCGAACCCGGCACGGTCCTCCGCCTGGGCGAGCGACACCGAGCGACCGCAACCGGGGACCTCTGCGCCGGGCGACGGCACCGCCGACGGGTCGTACCGCACCTCGACTCCGGCGAAGTCGAACCAGTCGAAGACCGCCGCCCGCACCGGGGGCGTGAGCACGAGCACCGTCAGCAGACCGCACAGCGCCGCGGTCAGCGAACGCCAGCGCATCCGCGTCCAGCGCCGCACCGCCCGCAGCCGCTCGGCGGCACCCGGCGGCTCGGCCGCCGGGACAGGCACACGCTCGGCGAGTATCTGCCCCAGCACCCGCTCGACCATCGTCTCGGCGCCGTCCGCCGCACCACCCGGCACGTCCAGCGAACGCCCGAGGGCCCGCAGCTCCTCGGGCAGCCGGGTCGGGTCTCCACGCCGGCCGTGATCGCCGGCGCCCCGACCGTGCCCACCGGTGCCTCCGGCGTCCCCGGCGGCCCCGGCGCCGTCATGCTCGTACGCACGCCGCCGGTCACCCTCGTGCGCCCCTTGCCCGTCACCGTCGTACGGCATCCGCCACTCACCGTCGTACGGCATCCGCCACTCACCGTCGTCCGGCATCCGCCCGTCACCCATGCTCATCACCCCCTTCCCGAGGTCGAAAATCCGGCAGCAACCGCCCCAGCTTCCGCAGCGCGCGGTTCAGCCGGGACTTCACCGTGCCCCGAGGCCAGCCCAGGGCCTGGGCCGTCTCGGACTCGTCCATCTCAAGGAGATAGCGGTAGGTGACGACCAGGCGATGCTCCTCGCTGAGCTTGCCCAGGGCGGCCTGGAGCGCGGCGCGGCGCTCCCTCTCCAGCGCGGCCACCGCCGGGTCCGCCGCTTCCGGTATCAGCGGTTCCGCCTCCACGAACGCCGCCTCACGCCCGGCGAGCGTGCGCTGGCGGGCCGCCGTGCGCACTGTGTTCCTCGTCTCATTGGCGACGATCGCCAGCAGCCACGGCTTGAACGCCGAGCCGTCCTTGAACCGGCCCAGCGAGCAGTACGCCTTGACGAAGGCCTGCTGCACCACGTCCTCCGCGTCCGCACCCGCCCCGAGCGCGGCGGCCGCCCTGAGCGCGATACCCGTATGGGCCCGCACCAGCTGCGCGTACGCCTCCGGCTCTCCGGCGCGTACGCGTGCGATCACCGCGGCCTCATCGACGATGCGGCCCCCCTCCCGCGTCCTCACACCTTTGTTACACCGCCGGGGACGGTTCGGTTCCCATCTGTTTCCGACCAGTTCCGGACCGGCCCCCGGAACCTGAGAGAATGGTGAGCATGGCCTCTGACCGACCCCGCGTGCTCTCCGGAATCCAGCCCACCGCAGGCTCGTTCCACCTCGGCAACTACCTCGGCGCCGTCCGCCAGTGGGTGGCCCTGCAGGAGACCCACGACGCGTTCTACATGGTCGTCGACCTGCACGCGATCACGCTCCCGCAGGACCCCAAGGACCTGCGCGCCAATACCCGGCTCGCCGCCGCCCAGCTGCTCGCGGCCGGACTCGACCCCGAGCGCTGCACGCTGTTCGTCCAGAGCCACGTCCCCGAGCACGCCCAGCTCGCCTGGGTCATGAACTGCCTCACCGGCTTCGGCGAGGCGTCCCGCATGACCCAGTTCAAGGACAAGTCCGCCAAGCACGGCGCGGACCGGGCCTCCGTCGGCCTGTTCACGTACCCGATCCTGCAGGTCGCGGACATCCTCCTCTACCAGGCCAACGAGGTCCCGGTCGGCGAGGACCAGCGCCAGCACATCGAGCTCACCCGCGACCTCGCCGAGCGCTTCAACGGCCGCTTCGGCCAGACGTTCACGGTCCCGAAGCCGTACATCCTCAAGGAGACGGCCAAGATCTACGACCTTCAGGACCCGTCGATCAAGATGAGCAAGTCGGCGTCCACGCCGAAGGGCCTGATCAACCTGCTCGACGAGCCCAAGGCCACGGCGAAGAAGGTCAAGAGCGCCGTCACCGACACGGACACCGTGATCCGCTTCGACCCCGAGGCCAAGCCGGGCGTCAGCAACCTCCTCTCCATCTACTCGAACCTCACCGGGACGGGAATCGCGGAACTGGAGGAGAAATACGTCGGCAAGGGCTACGGTGCGCTCAAGACGGACCTCGCCGACGTCATGGTCGAGTTCGTGACGCCGTTCCGGGAGCGGACCAACCAGTACCTCGACGACCCGGAGACGCTGGACTCGATCCTGGCCAAGGGCGCGGAGAAGGCGCGCGCCGTCGCCGCGGAGACCCTGGCACAGGCCTACGACAGGGTGGGCTTCCTGCCCGCCAAGCACTGAGCCGGGCCGTACGCCCGTACCTCGGGGCCGTACGCCCGTACCCCGGGGCCGCACACCCGCGACCCCGGCCGTACACCAGCGGCCCCGGTCGTACACCCGCGACGCCGGGCCGTACCCCCATACACCGCACAAGCGCTGCACATCACTGCGGCTGCGCCTGCCCACGGCACAGCCGGAGCCGTACAGTCGATAGCCGGACGGCCGCACCCGCGGCCGCCCGTGCCGGCTTGAGGCCCGTACCCGACACGACGACAGGAGACGACGTGGGGACCGTAACGATCGGTGTGTCGATCGCGGTCCCGGAGCCGCACGGCAGCCTGCTCCAGCAGCGGCGCGCGGGCTTCGGCGACGCCGCGGCTCACGGTATCCCCACGCATGTCACCCTGCTGCCGCCGACGGAGGCCGACGACTCGGAGCTGCCTGCGATCGAGGCGCACCTCGCCGAGGTCGCCGCCGCCGGGCGCCCCTTCGCGATGCGGCTGTCCGGCACCGGGACCTTCCGGCCCCTCTCGCCGGTCGTGTACGTCCAGGTCGTCGAGGGCGCCGAGGCCTGTACGTGGCTGCAGAAGCAGGTCCGGGACGGCTCCGGCCCGGTGGCCCGCGAACTGCAGTTCCCGTACCACCCGCACGTCACCGTCGCCCACGGCATCGACGAGGCGGCCATGGACCGCGCCTTCGAGGAACTCGCCGACTACCAGGCCGCGTGGGCCTGCAGCGGCTTCGCCCTGTACGAGCAGGGCAGCGACGGCGTCTGGCGCAAGCTGCGGGAGTTCGCGTTCGGCGGTGCGGTGGTGCCTCCGCAGGCGGGACATGTGGAGCGGGGCACCATTCCCAGCCGCTAGGGCCGTCCGGCGGATCACGCCGGCGTGGCTACACCGGCAGGCGCCGGAACACCCCGCGCGGGACATGTCGTAGCGCAGCCATCACCAGACGGAGCGATCCGGGTACCCACACCGTCTCCGAGCGGCGGCGCAGACCCAGTTCGATGGCCGTCGCGACCGCTTCGGGGGTGGTGGCGAGCGGGGCTTCCTCAAGGCCGGTGGTCATCTTCGAGCGGACGAATCCGGGGCGTACGACCATGACGTGGACGCCCGTTCCGTGCAGCGCGTCGCCCAGCCCTTGGGCGAACGCGTCGAGGCCCGCCTTGCTGGAGCCGTAGATGAAGTTGGCGCGGCGGGCGCGTTCGGCGGCGACCGAGGAGAGGACGACCAGGGAGCCATGGCCCTGGGCCTGCAGCGCGCGGGCGGCGACCAGGCCCGCCGAGACCGCTCCCGTGTAGTTGGTCTGCGCGACACGCACCGCGCTCACCGGCTCGCGCTCGTCGCGCGCCTGGTTGCCGAGGATGCCGAACGCGAGCAGCACCATGTCGATGTCGCCCTCCGCGAAGACCTTGTCGAGCACCGTCTCGTGGGACTCGGGGTCGAGCGCGTCGAACGCGACGGTGTGCACGTCGGCGCCCAGGGCGCGCAGGCCGTCGGCGGCCTCCCCCAGGGCGGGCGAGGGGCGTCCGGCCAGCCACACCGTGCGCGTACGGCGGACGATCAGGCGGCGGGCGGTCGCCAGCGCGATCTCGGACGTGCCGCCGAGGACGAGGAGGGACTGGGGGAGACCGAAGGCGTCCTTCATGACAGCTCCTGGAGGGGCGGGCGGGCTGGGGTTGACGTAGGGGCGGGCTAGAGGCCGAGTCGGCGGGAGAGGTCCGAGGCGAAGACCCCGCGCGGGTCCAGTTCCGCGCGCAGGGCGCGGAAGTCGGCGAGCCTCGGGTACATCGCGGCGAGCAGGTCGGGGCGCAGCCGGGAGTCCTTGGCCAGGTAGACACGGCCGCCCGCGGCCGCCACCTCCTCGTCCAGCTCGTCGAGGAAGGCGGCGAGACCGGGCAGGCCCGCCGGGATGTCCAGCGCCAGCGTCCAGCCGGGCACGGGGAAGGAGAGCCAGCCCGGGTCGGCGTCCCCGAAGCGCTTGAGGACGGCCAGGAAGGACGGGCAGCGGCGCGCGGCGACGCGCCGCACGATCCGGCGCAGGGTCTCCTCCTGGCCGTATCCGACGACGAACTGGTACTGCACGAAGCCGCCGCGGCCGTAGATCCGGTTCCAGTGCGGTACGCCGTCCAGGGGGTGGAAGAAGGCGGAGAGCTTCTGGAGATGGCCGGTACGCGCGCGTGGTGCCGTGCGGAACCAGAGTTCGTTGAACAATCCGACCGTGTGGCGGCTCAGCAGGCCCTCCGGCACCACATCGGGGGCGGTGGGCAAGCGCGTGGGGCGGAAGGCGAGAGGGGCTCTACGCGCGCGCGTGCCCTCACGCAGTGCCTCCAGCGGTGCGTGGTCGCCGCGGGTCAGTACCGCGCGGCCCGTCGCCGCGCCGCGGGCCAGCAGGTCGATCCAGGCGACCGAGTAGCGGTAGCGGTGGTCGGTGGCCGTCAGGCGGGCCATCAGGTCGTCCAGGTCGCCGGCGCGCTCGGTGTCGACCAGCATCCATGACGTCTCGACCGGCTGGAGCCGGACGCTTGCCGTCAGGATGACGCCGGTGAGGCCCATGCCGCCCGCGGTCGCGTCGAAGAGGGGGGTGCCCTGGGCGACGGTGCGGATGCCGCCGTCGGCGGTGAGGAGTTCCAGGGACGGTACGTGGCGGGCGAAGCAGCCCGCGACGTGGTGGTTCTTGCCGTGGATGTCGGCGCCGATCGCCCCGCCGACCGTGACGTGCCGCGTGCCCGGCGTGACGGGCAGAAACCAGCCGAGCGGCAGCAGCACGTCCATCAGGCGGTGCAGGGAGACGCCCGCGTCGCACAGGACGGTCCCGCCGCCGACGTCGATGGCGTGGATCCGGTCCAGGCCCGTCATGTCGAGCACCGCCCCGCCGGCGTTCTGCGCCGCGTCCCCGTACGCCCGCCCCAGACCCCTCGCGATGCCGCCGCGAGCCCCGCAGTCCCGGACGGCTGCCACGGCCTCCTGGTACGTCCGGGGGCGGATCACCCGGGCGGTGGTGGGAGCGGTGCGGCCCCACCCGGCGACGGAAGCAAGGGTGGTGTGGGGGGCGGTGTGGGCAGGCATGGTCGTGACCGTAACGCCCTATGTGTCGCATTCATCCTGAAACATTCGTCAGCTACCCGAAACGGGTGATTAATGGGATGTCGCTCAATATTGCCGGAGTTGCCAGAAGGTTGACGTGAACAGTGAGTCCCCATGGACCACCGGCACGTCGAGGCGGCCCGCACTCCACATCAGGCGGTGGGGGCCGCCCTCCCCGCGGCCCTCCTCAGAACCGCCCGCCCCAAACAGTGGGTCAAGAACGTCCTGGTCGTCGCCGCCCCGGCCGCCGCCGGCCAGCTCTTCTCCCGGCACGCCCTCACCCAATTGGCCCTGCTCTTCGCCCTGTTCACGGCCTGCTCCGCCGCCGTGTACCTGATCAACGACGCCCGGGACGCGGAGGCCGACCGGGCGCATCCCGTCAAGCGGCACCGTCCGGTCGCCGCGGGCGAGCTCCCGGTGGCCGGCGCGTACGCCGTCGGCGGCGCCCTCGCCGTCCTCGCGCCCGCCGTGGCGGCCTGGCTGTGCCCGCCGGCCGTAGCGGCCCTGCTGGTGGCCTACCTGGGCATGCAACTGGCGTACTGCGTCAGCCTCAAGCACGTCCTGGTGGTCGATCTCGTGGTCGTCACGACCGGGTTCCTGATGCGGGCGATGGCCGGCGGACTCGCCCTCCGCATCCCGCTGTCGCGCTGGTTCCTGATCACGGCCGGGTTCGGCGCGCTGTTCATGGTGGCGGCCAAGCGCTACTCCGAAGCCGTACAGATGACCGGAAGAGCAGGTGCCACGCGCGCGTTGCTGACCGAGTACTCCACCGGATACCTGCGTTTCGTCTGGCAACTGGCGGCCGGTGTCGCCGTCCTCGGCTACTGCCTGTGGGCGCTGGAGGGCGGCGGCACCCAGCACAGCGGCCTGCTGCCCTGGCGTCAGCTGTCGATGGCCGCCTTCATCGTCGCGATCCTCCGTTACGCCGTCTTCGCCGACCGTGGCACGGCGGGCGAACCCGAGGACGTGATCCTGCGCGACCGCGCCCTCGCCGTCATCGGCGTGATCTGGCTGGCGATGTACGGTCTGGCGGTGGCCCATTGGTGAGCCGCCCGGGCGGACGCACACCGTTGGGCAGTGATGGTGCGGCCGACGGCCGCGTCGGGCGGATCGACGGTGCGGTGGAGGGCAGGCTCGGGGCATGGACTGGCTGAAGAAGCTCCCCGTCATCGGCCCCCTGGCCACCCGTCTGATGGCCACGCACGCCTGGCGGTCGTACGAGCGGCTGGACCGCGTGAAGTGGACACGGCTGGCCGCCGCGATGACGTTCACCAGTTTCGTCGCGCTGTTCCCGCTGCTCACCGTGGGCGCCGCGATCACCGCCGCCACCCTCAGCGCCGAGCAGCAGAAGGAGATCCAGGACAGGATCGCCGACCAGATCCCCGGCATCTCCGACCAGTTGAACATCGGCTCCCTGGTCGACAACGCCGGCACCGTCGGCCTCATCGCCGGCGCCCTGCTGCTGCTCACCGGCATCGGCTGGGTCGGCTCGATGCGCGACTGTCTGCGCGCGGTGTGGGAGCTGCCGGACGACGAGGAGAACCCCGTCCTGCGCAAGGCCAAGGACGCGGTCGTCCTGCTGGGCCTTGGCGGGGCGCTGCTCGTCACCCTTGCCGCGTCCGCCGTCGCCTCGGCCGCGGTCGGCTGGATCGCCCGCCAACTGGGTCTCGACGAGCACGGCTGGGGCAGCCTGCTGCTGCGCGTCGCCGCGTTCGCCGTCGCCGTACTCGCCGCCTTCCTGCTCCTGCTGTACGTCCTCACCCTGCTGCCCGGTGTCGAGCCGACCCGGCGGCGGCTGATCGTGGGCGCGCTGGTCGGCGCGATCGGCTTCGAGCTGCTGAAGCTGCTGCTGAGCGGCTATATGCAGGGCGTGGCCGCGAAGAGCATGTACGGCGCGTTCGGCGTCCCCGTCGCCCTGCTGCTGTGGATCAACTTCACCTCGAAGCTGGTCCTGTTCTGTGCGGCCTGGACGGCGACGCCGAGCAAGGGGGCGACTGAGGAGGCGACCGGGGGCTGAGCAGCAACCCCCGACGACCTGTCAGGTGGTCACCGCCGACGCAGCGGCCACCGCCGGTTCACCAGGAACGCCCCGCCCGCGAGCAGCGCCAGCAGCCCGCCCGTGATCGCGAAGGCGATGCCGATGCCGCTGGAGCCGCTCTCGGTCGTCGCGCTCGCCACGGGCTTGGCCGAATCCCCGCCGGTCCCGGTCCCGGTGCCGCCGCCCGCCTCGCCGGACCCGTCGGCGTCGTTCGCCTCGCTGGAGGCGGTGGCGCCCGGCTGGGCGTCGGCCGCGCTCTTCGGCGGAACCAGCTCACCCACCGGCTCCACCTTCCCGGCCGCCTTGAAACCCCAGTCGAACAGCCGCGCGGTCTCCTTGTAGACCTCGTTGTGCTCGGCCTTCTGCGGGTTCATCACGGTGACCAGCAGCACCTTGCCGTCCCGTTCGGCGACGCCGGTGAAGGTGGAGCCCGCGTTGGTGGTGTTGCCGTTCTTGACGCCCGCGATCCCCGGGTACTGGGAGATGTCGTAGTCGCCGGTCAGCAGCCGGTTGGTGTTCTGGATCTCGAAGGACTTCCGGACCGTCTTGCCCTTCTTGTTCTTCGCCGTCTCGCCCGGGAACTTCGCGGTCACCGTCGAGGAGTACTCGCGGAAGTCCTTCTTCTGCAGCCCGGAGCGGGCGATCAGCGTCAGGTCGTACGCGGAGGAGACCTGGCCGGGGGCGTCGTAGCCGTCGGGGCTGACCACGTGCGTGTCGAGGGCCTGGAGTTCCTCGGCGTGCTGGTTCATCTCCTGGACGGTGTTCTTGACGCCCTTGTTCATCGCGGACAGCACGTGCACGGCGTCGTTGCCGGAGCGCAGGAAGACACCGAGCCACAGGTCGTGGACGGTGTACGTCTCGTTCTCCTTTATGCCGACCATGCTGGAGCCGGAACCGATGCCCGCCAGGTCGGAGGGGGCCACCTTGCGGGTCGCCGTCTTGGGGAACTTCGGCAGCAGCGTGTCCGCGAACAGCATCTTCAGGGTGCTCGCCGGGGCCAGCCGCCAGTGCGCGTTGTGCGCGGCGAGCACCTCGCCCGACTCGGCGTCGGCGATGATCCAGGACCGCGCGGTGACGTCCTTGGGCAGGACCGGGACCCCGCTCGCCAGGTTCACCTGCGTCCCCGGACGGCCGAGCCGCGCGCCGCCCACGGTCGACATGTTCGCCGGGGGAGTGGCCGACTGGCTCGGCGACGAACTCGGCGACGAACTCGGCGTCGGGCGGGGCGCCGCGAAGGCGGCGGGCGCGGTCAGCGAAACGGACAACAGAGTCGCGGAAGCGAGCAGCAGCGATCGCCGGGCGTTCTTCTTGGGTGCGGGCACGATCGAGAACGTACATGTACGGTCCCCGGAAGTCCCGCGCCCCTCCCCACCCCTGCGCACGAACCGGACACCCGGCGGCGATACTGAACGCATGAAACTCAGCCGCCCGATCTCCTGGTTCCTGCTCGCCTTCGGGGTGTGGAGCTGGGTCATCTGGGTCACTTTCATCAACAACCTGATCAAGGACAGCAGCGGGCTGGCGTTCGAGGACGGTCAGCCGACGGCGTACTTCTGGGTGCATCTGCTGCTCGCCGTCGTCTCCCTCGTATTGGGGACGGTCATCGGGGTCATTGGGTTGCGCGGACTGCGCGCACTGCGCCACAAGTCATAGCGATCCGAACCCCGGCCAAGGAGAGAACAGCAGCATGGTGATCGTCTTTCTGCTCGTCGTCGTGAGCGTCCTCGTGGTGGCGAACTGGTATCTGTGGCGCCGCCTCTTCCGCGACACGACCCGGCGAGCGGGCGCGCTGCGCCGTGCCGGGGCGGTGCTGATCGGGGGCGGCTGGGTGCTCGCGATCGGCGCCCTGGTGGCCGAACGCGCGGGCGCCCCCTTCTGGCTCCAGCAGACCCTGGCCTGGCCGGGCTTCCTGTGGCTCGCGCTGTCGATCTATCTGCTGCTCGCCGTGGTCGCGGGTGAGGTGGTACGACCGCTGCTCCGGCGTTTCCTGGAACGCCGGGACGCGCGGAAGCAGGTGCCCGCCCCCGCCGACGTACCGCGGCCGGAGCCGATACCGGCCGGAGCACCGCCCACGGAGGCCGTCGCCACGGAGGAGCCGCTTTCGCAGGAGGCACCCCTTTCCCCGGACACGCCCCTTTCCCCGGACGCGCCCGTCTCCCCCGAGGCCGAGGCACCCACCCCCGCAGCGGAACCGCAGTCCCCCTCCCGCCGCCTCTTCGTCTCCCGCGTCATCGCGGGCGCCGCCGCCGTGGCCGCCGTCGGCACGGTCGGCACCGGCACCTACGGCGTCCTGAACGGCCCCGGCGTCAAGCGCGTCACCGTCCCGCTGGCCAAGCTCCCGCGCGCGGGGCACGGTTTCCGGATCGCGGTGGTCAGCGACGTCCACCTGGGCCCGGTGCTCGGCCGGGGCTTCGCCCAGAAGGTCGTCGACACGATCAACGCCACGCAGCCCGACCTCATTGCGGTGGTCGGCGACCTGGTCGACGGCAGCGTGCAGGACCTGGGTCCCGCCGCCGCGCCCCTGGCCCAGCTGCGCGCCCGGCACGGCGCGTACTTCGTCACCGGCAACCACGAGTACTTCTCCGGCGCCGAGCAGTGGGTCGAGCAGGTACGGCGGCTCGGCCTGCGCCCGCTGGAGAACGCGCGGACGGAACTGCCCTGGTTCGACCTGGCGGGCGTCAACGACGTCGCGGGCGAGAGCGAGGGCCAGGGCCCGGACTACGCCACGGCGCTCGGCGACCGCGACGCCACGCGCGCGTGCGTGCTCCTCGCCCATCAGCCGGTCCAGATCCACGAGGCCGTCAAGCACGACGTGGACCTCCAGCTCTCCGGTCACACCCACGGCGGCCAGCTGTGGCCCGGCAACCTCCTCGCGGCGGCCGCGAACCCGACCGTCGCCGGTCTGGAACGCTACGGCGACACCCAGCTGTACGTCAGCCGCGGCGCGGGCGCCTGGGGACCGCCCACGCGCGTGGGCGCCCCCTCCGACATCACGGTGGTCGAGCTGGCGTCGACACAGGCGTAGGCCCGCCGCAGGCGAAGTGCGCCCACCGGATCCGCCCAAGTGCCGCCGGACAGCGCCCGGACACAGCACCATGTGTCGGAGGTGTGCGTGCGGTGAGGAGCGAACGTGGTGAGACGCTACGCCTTCCGGCTGCCCCGGCACCCGGCGTCCGTCGGTCTCGCGCGACGCCGGGTGCGGGACCATCTGACCGACTGGGGGCACGGGCCCGACGCCCCGTCGCTGACCGACGCCGTGCTGCTCGTGTCCGAGCTCGCCACCAACGCCGTACGCCACGGACCGCGCACGGAGGCGGAGTTCGAGGTCGCGGTGACCGCGCTCGCCGACGGCTCCTGCCTCATCGAGGTCTCCGACGAGGGCCGCCACATACCCCGCCTCCGGCCGGTCGACGACACCGAGGAGGCGGGCCGGGGCCTGCACCTGGTGGAACACATCGCCGCGGCGTGGGGGGTGTGGAGCCGGGGCAGCCACGGCAAGACAGTGTGGGCGCTGATACACGCCGAGGCGTAGGCCGTATGCCCTCCGTCGGCCCGGCCCGGCCCTACACCCGCACCGGCGCCCGCACCGGCAACGTCACCGTCACCGCAAGTCCCGCACCCGGTGCCGTACACACCCCCACCTCACCCCCGTGCGCCTGGACCACCCCCTGCACGATCGCCATCCCCAGCCCGCTGCCCGCGCCGCCTGCCGCGCGGAAGAAGCGGTCGAAGATGCGGGCCGCGTCCTGCTCGTCCAGCCCGGGCCCGTCGTCGGCGACGCACAGCCGCACCACCCCGTCGTCATCCCGCTCCACCCCGAGCCGCACCGGCACGTCGGGGGGCGTGTGGATGCGCACGTTGGCCAGCAGGTTGCCGAGGATCTGGCGCAGCCCGGACTCGTCGGCGTGCACCAGCACCGAGCCGTCGGCGTGGACGGATATGGGCCGCTCCGGCTGCTGGACGCGCAGATCCTCGGCCGCCTCGCGCACCAGACGGCTCACGTCGACGTTGCGGAAGCGCAGTTCGGGCTGCTGGTCGAGGCGGGCGAGGGTGAGCAGTTCGTCGACGAGCCGGCCCATGCGGTCGGTCTCCGCGAGGACCCGCTCCCAGGCGCGTTTGCGGTCGGCCGGATCACGCAGCATGCCCTTGTCGTAGAGCTGGAGGTAGCCGCGTATCGCGGACAGCGGCGTGCGCAGCTCGTGCGAGGCGTCGGCGACGAAGCGGCGCAACTGGGCCGCGCTGCGCTCGCGCGTGCGGTACGCCGACTCCACCTGGTGGAGCATGGAGTTGAGGGCGAGCCGCAGCTGCTCGACCTCCAGGGTGGGCTCACGGCTGGACGGCACGCGCCGGGTGAGGTCGCCCTCGGCGATGGCCGTCGACGTCTCGACCATGTCCTCCAGGGGCTGGGTGCGGCGGCGCACGCTGACCATCGTCAGCCAGGCCAGCATGGCCAGCAGCAGCGTGCCGGCGGCGAGGTCGAGCTTGACGGCCCGGGCGACGACCTGGTGCAGCGACTCGGTGGAGGTGGCGAGCAGCACGGTCGTGCCGTCGGCGAGCTGTCCGGCGGTGACGCGGTACTGGTCGCCCCGCACCTCGACGTCGTGCGGCTCTGGGTCGGCGGTGAGGGCCGCCGGGTCGTCCACGGCAGCGGCCAGGGCGCGCTGGGTTCCGGTCGGCGCGAGACCGCCGAGGGTCCGGGCCTGCCCGCCGCGGTCCACGGCCACGAAGACCGAGCCCTGCACCGGTGAGTCGGCCTCGGCGCCCGCGGAGTCGGGGGCCAGCTTTTCGCTGAGGGCGAACAGCGCGGCCATCGAGTCGACCTGCTCGAACGTCAGCGGCACGTCGCCGATCGAGTCCCTGGACAGCATCAGCTGCCGGTCGACGGCGTCGAGCAGATAGAGCCGCATGCCCATCACACTGACACAGGTCGCCACGACGACACCGAGGGCCAGCAGCAGCACGTTCGCCAGCGTCAGCTTGCCGCGCAGGGAGCGCGGGCCGCGCTCGCAGCGCCACGTCGGCCGCCTCATGCCAGTCCGTATCCGACGCCGCGCCGGGTGGTGATCACGGGCGGTCCCAGGGTGTCCAGCTTGCGCCGCAGATAGCTGATGTAGGTCTCCACGACGGTCGACTCGGGCGGCAGGTGCTCGTACTGCCAGACGTGCCGCAGCAGTTGCTCCTTGGGCACGATCCGGCCGCCGTTGCGCACCAGGAAGCGCAGCAGGGCGTACTCGGTCGGGGTCAGCTCGACGGACTTGCCCGCGCGGTGCACGCAGTACGTCGTCTCGTCCAGCTCCAGGTCGCCGTACCGCAGGGGCGGTCGCTGCGGCAGGACGTCGGCGGGGCGGGTGCGGCGCAGCACCGCGGTCACCCTGGCGACCACCTCGTCGATGTTGAACGGCTTGGTGATGTAGTCGTCGCCGAAGCCGAGGGCGCCGACGATCTCCGCGGGCGAGTCGCGCGCGGTCAGGAAGACCAGCGCCAGGTCGGGGCGCCGCTCACGCAGTTCACGGCCCAGCGCCCGGCCGTCGCCGTCCGGGAGCATGACGTCGAGCAGCGCCGCGTCGGGCCGGGTGCGCTCGGCCAGGGTGAGCGCCTCGCGGACGGTGCCCGCGGTCATGACCTCGAAACGGTGGTAGCGCAGGGCGATCGCGAGGACGTCGGCGATGCTCACCTCGTCCTCCACGACCAGCACGGTGCCGGGAGCCGTCGTCATGCCCCCAGTATCGGCGCGGGCAATGACAACGGGGCCCGGTTCGCTTTGGAGTTCCTTGAGAGTCATGGCCGGGTCGTGTCCACGCGCGCGTGCCGCCACCAATCCTGGTGCGCAGGACCTGGGGGACCAACCGACTTGCGACGAAGGAGCGTTGAGCGTGGCGACATTGGCACGGTGGTGCTATCGGCACCGGCTGGTGGTCCTGGTGCTGTGGGTGGGGGCGCTGTTCGGACTGGGCTTCTCGGCGACGACGGCGGGCACGGACTACGCGAACGTGTTCTCCTTGCCGAACACCGACTCCAAACGCGCGTACGACCTGATGGAGAAGGCCTTCCCGGAGAGCGCCGGCGACACCGACACGGTGGTGTGGAAGGTCGACGAGGGCTCGGTGCGGGACGCGGACGTACGGTCCCGGATCGAGCCCGCGCTGGCCGAGATCGGCCGGATGGACGGCGTCGGCGAGGTCGCCGGCCCGTACGCCGGTGAGCGGGGCGCGGCGCAGATCAGTCGGGACGGGCGGATCGCGTACGCCCAGATCACCTTCACCGAACAGGCGAACGCCATCCCGATGGAGCTGATCGAGGACGTCGTCGACACCGCACAGGCGGCCGAACGCGACGGCCTCCAGGTCGAGCTGGGCGGCCAGGCGATCGCCCGCACCCAGGAGCCGCCCACCGGCACGGCCGAGCTGGTCGGCATCGTGGCGGCGGCGATCGTGCTGTTCCTCGCGTTCGGCTCGCTGTTCGCGATGCTGCTGCCGATCGTCGTGGCGATCTTCGGTGTGGGCACCGGCATGCTCTCGACGATGCTGCTCAGCCATGTCACGGACGTGCCCGACGTGGCCCCGCTGCTGGGCTCGCTGATCGGCCTCGGCGTCGGCATCGACTACGCGCTGTTCATCGTCACCCGGCACCGGCGCGGCATCCTGCGCGGTACGAAGCCGGAGGATGCGGCCGTCACCGCCCTCAACACCTCGGGCCGCGCGGTGCTGTTCGCGGGCGGCACGGTCTGCATCGCGCTGGCCGGCATGCTGGTGATGAACCTGCGCTTCCTGGACGGTGTGGTCATCGCGACCTCCCTCACCGTCGTGTTCAGCGTCCTCGCGGCCGTCACGCTGCTGCCCGCGCTGCTGGGCCTGCTCGGCATGCGGGTGCTCAGCCGCCGGCAGCGGCACCGGCTGGCCCATGCGGGACCGGAGCCGGAGGAGGCGAGCGGACTCGCGGCGCGCTGGTCGTCGTACGTCCAAAGGCGCCCGCGTGCGATCGCGGCACTGGCGCTCGCGGTCATGGTGGTGTTGTCCCTCCCGGTCCTGTCCATCCGGCTGGGCGCCACCGACCAGGGCAACCACCAGGAGACGACGACCACCCGGCAGGCGTACGACCTGCTCGCCGAGGGCTTCGGCCCCGGCGTCAACGGCCCGCTCCAGGTCGTGGTGGACGGCCAGGCCCCCGACTCGCTCGTCTCACGCATCGAGTCGACCGAGGGCGTCGCCCAGGTGGCCGCCGTACCGCCCGTGAACGACGTCACCGTGATCCAGGTGGTGCCGACGACGTCACCGCAGTCCGAGGAGACCGACCGGCTGATCGACGTACTGCGCGACGAGGTGATCCCGGCGTCCGGCGCCGAGGCCCATGTAGGTGGCGTGACGGCGGTCTTCAAGGACTTCGCGTCGGTGACGGGCGACCGGCTGCCGTACTTCATCGCGTCGATCATCGCGCTCGGCTTCCTGCTGTTGCTGGTGGCCTTCCGCTCACTGGTGGTCCCGCTGACGGCGGCGGTGATGAACCTGATCGCGGCGGCCGCGTCCTTCGGTGTCCTGGTGGCGATCTTCCAGTGGGGCTGGGGCACGGAGCTGCTCGGCATCGGCAAGGAGGGCCCGATCACGGCGTTCCTGCCGGTCATCATGCTGTCCCTGCTGTTCGGCCTGTCCATGGACTACCAGGTGTTCCTGGTGAGCCGGATGCACGAGGAGTGGGTGCACACGAAGGACAACGCGCGGGCGGTCCGGGTCGGCCTCGCGGAGACCAGCCGGGTCATCAACTGCGCGGCCCTGATCATGATCTGCGTGTTCAGCGCCTTCGTCCTGAGCGGCGACATGGAGGGCGCGATGGCGGGCATCGGCCTGGCGGCGGCGGTCGCGTTGGACGCGTTCATCCTGCGTACGGCGCTGGTGCCGGCGGCGATGCATCTGCTGGGGCGGGCCAACTGGTGGCTGCCGGCGGGGCTGGAGAAGCGGCTGCCGCATCTGGCGGTGGAGCCGAAGGAGGAGCCGGTGGAGACGGTGCCCGAAGGGCCGTCGTCGGTGATCCACGGCTTCATCCGCACGGCGGACGGCGATCCGGTGGAGGGAGCGGCGGTGACGCTGCTGTCGCGTGGCGGCCGTCAGCTCGACCGGGTGACGTCCCTGGCGGACGGCTCGTACATCGTCGCGGTGCCGGGGCCGGGGGCGTATCTGCTGGCGGCGACGGCGAGCGGGCTGGGCTCCCGGGCACGGCATGTGGTCGTGGAGGAGGGGCCGTTGGTGTACGACGTGGAGTTGGCGGAGGTGGCTGAGGGGGAGGTGGACGCGGTCAACTAGCTGTCCGCTGTCCGCTGTCCGGCTTTCAGGATCTTCTCGACATCGAGGGTGACCTTGGCGCCGATGGATTCAGGGAGCGTGACGATCTCGCCTGGGGCGTGGACGCGGTGGTTCGCGTACTCGTCCTCGGCGGGGTCGGTAAGGACGTGGAGGCGCTGGTGCTTGCGGTCGACGATGACGTAGACCGGGACCTTGGCGTTGGCATAAGCGGTGACCTTGGTCTGGAGATCGATCTTCCAGTTGCTGGAGGTCACCTCCAGAACCAACCGGAAGGCGACGGGGTCGTAAGCGTTGTTCTCGACGTAGTAGTTGTCGATGTCAGCATCCACCACGGACAGGTCAGGTGTGGCGTAGTCCTCGGGACCATCGGGGAGCCAGATGCTGATGTTCTGCAGGACTTCGGTCTCGCTTCCGGCCAGCCCAGCCTCGGCGAAGGGGTCCCTCAGCCGGTCCAAGGCCCGTGCATGGGGGGCGTCCGGGGACGGGGTCACGAGGATCTGGCCTCCGATGATCTCGACGCGATAGCCCGGACGTCGCTCCATGATCTCGTCGGCCAGGACCGTTAGCGGCCGAGCACCGAAGGGCCGCTCAACAGCTGCTGCGGACATGACGTGCCTCCCGTGGGCTGGTGTCGAGAGCATCATCGTAGGCAGCCCTGATGCATGGTGTCCCGTGACGGACGCTTCACCCCAAAGTGGATCACTCCCCCCGCCGCTTGACTGCCGGATCCGGCAACACCCGCGTCATCCCCGGCAAGAAGTCCGTGAACAGCTCATGCACCTCCAGCACAAGCGGCCGCAGCACCCGGAACCGGGCCAGCGCCACCCCCCGCGCGGTGAGCCGCGCCCCCCGCTCGGCCAGCCGGTAGCTCCGCTCGCGCCCCTCGGTCCTGTCGAAGATCCAATAGAGCACGAGGCCCATCTGGGACAGCCACATCAGCTCCGGCAGCACGTCCCGCAGCTCCTGGGGGACCTTGGTCTTCGTGGCGCCCGCGAGCACCTCCCTGTGGACGCTGATCGCCTCCACGCGCGCGTGCTCCGACTCCGGGGAGAACGGGCTGAGCGGGCTGTCGGGATCGGCGGCGTTCTTGAAGAACTGCACCGCGAACTCGTGGTACGGCTTCGCCACGTCCAGCCATGCCCTGAGGACGCCCGCGAGCCGCGCCTCCAGGTCGGTCTCCCGGTCCAGCACCTCCCGGACCGCCGCCTGGTGCTCGGCGGCGATCCGGTCGTAGAAGCCCTGGATCAGGTGTTCCTTGCCGGCGAAGTAGTAGTACGCGTTGCCGACGGAGACCCCGGCCTCCTGCGCGATGGCCCGCATGGTGGTCTTGTCGTACCCGCGCTCCCGGAACAGCCGCATCGCCGTCTCCAGGATCAGCGCACGGGTCTGCTCGGACTTGGTGGGCACGTTCTGCGGGTTCTTGGCGTCCTCGGGCACGGAAAGAGCCTAGTCAGTGGGACAGGCGCCGCCCGCGCAGCCCGGTGGGACGTACATCCAGCCCAGGTCCGGCTCGTACGTCCACCCTTCCGCGCGCGGGTACGCCTGCCCGCCCCACTGCCCGCCGCGCCACTTCGCGGCGGCCAGCGCGGCCTTCCTGGCGACCCGCATCCCCGCCGGGGTGCTGAGGCGATGCGCGAGTCCCCTGTGCTCGCGCAGCGCCCACAGTGTCACGATCCAGGCGGCGGCGCCCTGATACACCTGGCCGCCGTCCCCGACGACGGTGACGTCGTCGAGGGTGGCGCGGTGATCGAGGCCGGGAAAGCGCTGACGGGCCTCGGCGGAACCGGCCGGCACCAGGTCCAGCGGCACCAGCTGCCGCTGCCGTACGAGCCAGTCGCGCAGGAAGGTGCACAGGGCGCACTCGGCGTCGTACAGCACGGTCAGCCGGCGAACCGGGACGCGCACCGCGCCCCGGCCCCCCTCCGGGACCGTTGCGGTGCTCCCGCCCCGGTCCCCCTCCGCGCCCGCGGTCCCCACGGTGCTCACGCCTTGGCCGTCGGAGCGACCCAGCCCTGCGGCGGGACCGGCGGCAGCTGCTCCCGCTCCATCGCCCCGCGCCGCCGGATCCGGTTGAGCACATACACGTTGCCCAGGTGCATCACCCCGAGCACCAGCAGCACCACGCCCAGCTTGGTCGACAGCGCCTCGAAGACGCCGCGCGTGTCGGTGATGGTCTCGTCGCCGCTCAGGTACAGCGCGACGAAACCGAGGTTGACGAGGTAGAAGCCGACCACCAGGAGGTGGTTGACGGCGTCGGCCAGCTTCTCGTTGCCGTGCAGTACCTCGGCCAGGAAGATCCGTCCGTTGCGGCTGAGCGTACGGGCCACCCAGACGGTCAGGGCGATGCTGACGACCAGGTAGATGACGTAGGCGACGACCGTGCGGTCCATGTCCCCCCACCCTTTCTTGAACGCGTTCAAAACGCTGACAGGGGAGACTGTAGCCCTGTTTTTGAACACGTTCAAGGTGGATGTGCGGGCGCCTGGCGTCAGGATCTTCGGCCCAGCTCCGGCCGTTTGCTGTAGTCCGTGAAACCGAGGACGTTCCCCCAGGGATCGGCGATCTCGACGGCCCACCCGGTGGCCACGGGGCTCGGCTCGTCGAGCAGAGGGATGCCCGCGGCGGTCAGCGCCTCGGCCGCCGCCCGCGCGTCCGGCACCTCCACCCACACCCGCGGGGACGGCCACGGCGGCGGCCGGTGCCCGAACTCGTCCTCCTGGCGCAACAGGAGCCCGGGCGTCTCGCCCCCGACCTTCAGCAACGCGATCCCGGCCTCGTCGAGCCGGAACCCCGTCGTGAACCCGGCCCGCTCGTAGAACCCCACGGCCTCACCGAGGTCCCCGACGGGCAACAGCACGTTGTCGAAACCGAGCAGCTCGTACGACTCGTCATCTGACATGCCGTCAGCGTAGGGCGGCGAGCGGCCGAACCCCGGCATTGTCAGTGGCGGCCCGTACTGTCGTCGGCATGGCAATCGTGACGTTCGTCGACGAGACGACGACGGGGGACAGGGGCGCGGGCTGGGAGCTCGAGGTCGCCGAGGAGTGGCTCACCGTGGGTGAGTTGATCCGGCGCCGGGTGTTCCAGGAGGTCGCCGAGTACAACGCGCGCACGCCGGGCGTGTTCCAGGGCCTGGTGCAGCCCTCGGACACCGAGCGGGTGCTGAACGGATACGCGCTGCGCACGGCCCGGCGGATAGACCCCGAGGCGCAGACCGAGCTGGCGCTGAAGGCCTTCGCGGGCAACGGCTTCCTGGTCCTTGTGGGGGACCGTCAGGTCACCGACGCGGACGAGGAGATCGAGCTGGCGTTCGGCACCGAGGTCACGTTTCTGAAGCTCGTCCCCCTGGTGGGTGGCTGATGATCACATCGACTTCCGAGTACGCCGCACAGGTCCGCGGCATCCTGGACCTGGTCGCCGCCGGGGACGCCGAAGGGGCGGTGCCCGAGCTGCTCGCCCTGGCCGAGACGATCGACGACGACTGGGGCTGGGAGGGCCGCAAGGTCCTCGACGCGGTGCGCGCCACCGACCGCCGGTTCCAGGCGGTCCTGCTGCACCACCTGGCCGCCCGCTACCACGAGGTGGAGGAGAGCGCGGTCGTACGCCGCCGGATCGTGCACCTGCTCGCCACCATCGAGGGTGCGGAAGTCGTCGAGGACCAGCCGCGCGCCACTCGCTCCGCGCTCATCCGGCTGGCCGCCGAGCGGGAGGCGCAGTACAACACCCTGCACCTGGTCCGGCTCGCGGAGCTGGAACTGGCAGAGGGGCGTGATCTCCCCGGCGACTTCGTCGCCCTGATCCGCCGCTCCCACCTCCTGCTCTGGAACGGCCCGGGCGAACTCGGAGCTCTCGTGAAGCGCCTCACCCACCCCGTCGTCAATCCCGGCGAGGCCTGGTCCGACCAGGCGCTGGCGGACCTCTCCGGCCGCGGCGAGGACTGGCACCGGCTGCTCGCCCACGCGGCCACCGCCACGGCCGCCCGCCCCTCGGCGAAGTGGGAGCGGACGGGCCGGTCCCTGATCGACGCCATCGGGCCGGAGACCGTGCGGGAGCGGGTGCTGCCCTGGCTGGGCCTGGTCGGCCGGCCGCGTACGCGCCCGCTGCTGCCCGCGTACTACGGCGCGAACCCCAACGACACCCTCGATCCCTACAACGCCACCGCGTTGCGCGGCCTGACCTGGCTGCTTTCCTTCCTGCCCGCCCACGCCGAGACCGCGCGAGCCCTCGGCACGCTGGTGGAGACCTGCCTGAAGAAGGTCGCGGGGCTCGGCCCGCGCAACCCCAAGGTCGCCAACGCCGCCGTCAACGCCCTGTCCCGCATCGACGGCGAGACCGCCCTCGCCGAGCTGGCCCGGCTCACCACCCGCGTCACCTACAAGGCCACGCTCAAGCTGCTCGACACCGCCCTCGACACCCGCGCGGAGGCACTCGGCCTCGGCCGGGACGAGATCGAGGAGCTGGCCGTGCCCGCGTACGGCCTCACCGAGGTCGGCCACGCCCGGTACGCGTTCGGGGACGCCGCCGCCGAGCTGCGCGTCGACGGCTCCCGGGCGGTGTTGAGCTGGCAGAACGCGGCGGGCAAGCCGGTCAAGGCCGTCCCGGCCGCCGTCCGCCGCGACCACGCCGACGAGCTGAAGAAACTCAAGGCGGCGGTCAAGGACATCGACAAGATGCTCACGGCCCAGAGCGAGCGGCTCGACCGGCAGTTCCTCGCCCGGCGCACCTGGACGTACGCCGCCTGGCGCGAGCGCTACCTGGACCACCCCCTCGTCGGCACGCTCGCCCGCCGCCTGTTGTGGACCGTCGACGGCACGACCGTCGGCTACGCGGACGGCGCCCTGCGCACCCTCACCGACGACCCGGTCACCCAGGGCACCGAGGTGGAACTGTGGCACCCGGTCGGCCACGAGCCCGCGCAGATCGTCGCCTGGCGGGACTGGCTGGAACGCCACGGCATCACCCAGCCGTTCAAGCAGGCCCACCGCGAGGTGTACCTGCTGACGGACGCCGAGCGCGCGACGCACACGTACTCCAACCGGTTCGCGGCGCACATCCTGCGCCAGCACCAGTTCCACGCCCTGGCCGCGATCCGGGGCTGGCGCAACAAGCTCCGCCTGTGCGTCGACGACGAGGCCCCGCCCGCCACCCGCGAACTGCCGCAGTGGGGCCTGCGCGCCGAGTACTGGATCGAGGGCGAGGGCGAGACCTACGGCGTCGACACCACCGAGTCCGGCAGCTACCTGCGGCTGCGCACCGACCAGGTCCGCTTCTACCCGATCGGCGCCCCGGAGAACTCGGCGCACTGCTGCGGCGGCGAGTACCGCATGTGGCTGCGCGACGGCGCCGCCCCGGTCGACCCGATTCCCCTCGCCGACATCCCGCCCCTCGTCCTGTCGGAAGTCCTGCGCGACGTCGACCTGTTCGTCGGTGTCGCCAGTGTCGGCAACGACCCGACCTGGCAGGACGGCGGCCCCGACGGCCGCTTCCGCGAGTACTGGACGTCGTACGGCTTCGGCGAACTGGGCCAGAGCGCCGAAACCCGCCGGGTCCTGCTCGAACGCCTGATACCGAGGCTCGCGATAGCCGACCGCTGCACGCTGGAGGGCCGCTTCCTGCAGGTGAAGGGCGAGCGCCACACGTACCGGATCCACCTCGGCTCGGGCAACATCCTGATGAGCCCGAACGACCAGTACCTGTGCATCGTCCCCAAGTCCGCACCTGGCGCCCCGCAGGCCGGTTACCTGCCCTACGAGGGCGATCGGATGCTCGCGGTCATCCTCAGCAAGGCGATGATGCTGGCGGACGACACGAAGATCACCGACCCGACCATCCTGAGCCAGCTCTAGGACCTGTCTGACAATTCCCGCCTGCCGGGCGACGCCTGGCACGCGCGGGGGCCCCGCCTCCGGTGCGTCACCGGTGGACGGGGCCCTCACCGCACGGAGCGGGACGGAGCGTGCAGCAGCTCAGTAGCGGCGCGTGATCAGTGCCTTCTTCACCTCGGCGATCGCCTTGGTGACCTCGATACCGCGCGGGCAGGCGTCCGTGCAGTTGAACGTCGTACGGCAGCGCCACACGCCGTCACGGTCGTTGAGGATCTCCAGACGCTGCTCACCGGCCTCGTCACGCGAGTCGAAGATGAACCGGTGGGCGTTGACGATCGCCGCCGGGCCGAAGTACTGCCCGTCGTTCCAGAACACCGGGCACGAGGAGGTGCAGGCCGCGCACAGAATGCACTTCGTCGTGTCGTCGAAACGTTCCCGGTCCTCGGCGGACTGCAGACGCTCACGCGTCGGCTCGTTGGTGTCCTTCGTGATCAGGAAGGGCATCACGTCCCGGTACGCCTGGAAGAACGGCTCCATGTCCACGACCAGGTCCTTCAGGACCGTCAGCCCCTTTATGGGCTCGACCGTGATCGGCTTCTCGGGGTTGATGTCCTTGATCAGGGTCTTGCAGGCAAGACGGTTCTTGCCGTTGATCCGCATGGCGTCCGAGCCGCAGATGCCGTGCGCGCAGGAGCGACGGAACGTCAGGGTGCCGTCCAGGTCCCACTTGATCTTGTGCAGACCGTCGAGGACGCGCTCCTTGGGGTCGATCTCCAGCTGGAAGTCTTCCCAGGTCGCGTCCGCCGAGACCTCCGGGTTGAAGCGGCGGACCCGGAAGGTGACGGTGATGTAAGGCGAGGCGGCGGAGTCCGCTTCGACCTTGTCCAGAACGGGGGTAGCCATCAGTACTTACGCTCCATCGGCTGGTAGCGGGTCTGGACGACCGGCTTGTAGTCGAGACGGACGGTTTCGGATCCGTCGGCGCCGACCTCGCGGTACGCCATGGTGTGGCGCATGAAGTTGACGTCGTCGCGGTTGGGGTAGTCCTCGCGGTAGTGACCGCCGCGGGACTCCTTGCGGGCCAGCGCGGACACCGCCATGACCTCGGCCAGGTCGAGCAGGTTGCCCAGCTCGATGGCCTCCAGCAGGTCCGTGTTGAACCGCTTGCCCTTGTCCTGGATCGCCACGTTCCGGTACCGCTCGCGCAGCTCGGCGATCTTCTCGACGGCCGTCTTGATCGTCTGCTCGGTGCGGAACACCATGACGTTGGCGTCCATGGTCTCCTGCAGCTCACGCCGCAGGGTCGCCACCCGCTCGGTGCCCGTCGACGTCCGCAGCCGCTCGATCTGCTCCAGCACGAGCGACTCCGGGTTCTCCGGCAGCTCGACGAAGTCCGCCTTCTGCGCGTACTCCGCCGCCGCGATGCCCGCGCGCTTGCCGAAGACGTTGATGTCCAGCAGCGAGTTGGTGCCGAGGCGGTTGGCGCCGTGCACGGACACGCAGGCGACCTCACCGGCGGCGTACAGGCCCGGGACGACGGTGGTGTTGTCCGCCAGGACCTCACCCTCGACGTTGGTCGGGATGCCGCCCATCGCGTAGTGCGCGGTCGGCTGGATCGGGATCGGGTCCGTGTACGGCTCGATGCCCAGGTAGGTGCGCGCGAACTCGGTGATGTCCGGCAGCTTGGCGTCCAGCTGCTCCGGCGGCAGGTGGGTGAGGTCCAGGTAGACGTGGTCGCCCTCGGGACCGCAGCCGCGCCCCTCACGGATCTCGGTGTAGATGGAGCGGGACACGACGTCACGGGACGCCAGGTCCTTCATCACCGGCGCGTACTTCTCCATGAAGCGCTCGCCGTCCTTGTTGCGCAGGATGCCGCCCTCACCGCGGGCGCCCTCCGTCAGCAGGATGCCCATGCGCCAGATGCCGGTCGGGTGGAACTGGAAGAACTCCATGTCCTCCAGCGGCAGCCCGCGCCGGTACACGGCCGCCTGGCCGTCACCGGTCAGCGTGTGTGCGTTCGACGTCACCTTGAAGAACTTGCCGCAGCCGCCGGACGCGTAGATCACGGCCTTGGCCTGGAAGACGTGGATCTCACCGGTCGTCAGCTCGTACGCCACGACACCGGCCGAGCGCTTGATGCCGTCGACCTCGGTGATCAGCTGGTCCAGGACGTAGAACTCGTTGAAGAACTCCACGCCCTCCTTGACGCAGTTCTGGTACAGCGTCTGGAGGATCATGTGGCCGGTGCGGTCGGCGGCGTAGCAGGAGCGGCGGACCGGGGCCTCGCCGTGGTTGCGGCTGTGACCGCCGAAGCGGCGCTGGTCGATCGTGCCGTTCGGGGTGCGGTTGAACGGCAGGCCCATCTTCTCCAGGTCGAGGACCGAGTCGATGGCCTCCTTCGCCAGGATCTCGGCGGCGTCCTGGTCGACCAGGTAGTCACCGCCCTTGACCGTGTCGAAGGTGTGCCACTCCCAGTTGTCCTCCTCCACGTTCGCCAGCGCGGCGGCCATACCGCCCTGCGCGGCGCCCGTGTGGGAGCGGGTGGGGTAGAGCTTGGTCAGCACGGCGGTGCGGCTGCGCTTGGTCGCCTCGATGGCGGCGCGCATGCCCGCGCCACCGGCGCCGACGATGACGGTGTCGTACTTGTGGATCTTCATGAGTAGTACCTCAGCCCCGTGCCTAGCGGATGTTCGGGTCGAAGGTGAAGATCACCAGCGTGCCCAGCAGGATCGTGAACACCGTGGCGGTGTACAGCAGGCCCTTCAGCCACAGGCGCGTGTTCGCGCGCTCCGCGTAGTCGTTGATGATCGTGCGCAGACCGTTGGCGCCGTGCAGCATCGCCAGCCACAGCATCAGCAGGTCCCAGACCTGCCAGAACGGGGACGCCCAGCGGCCGGCCACGAAGGCGAAGCCGATCTTGGAGACGCCGCCGTCCAGCACGAGCTGGATCAGCAGGTGGCCGATGACCAGGACGACCAGCACGATGCCGGACAGCCGCATGAACAGCCAGGCGGCCATCTCGAAGTTGCCGCGCGTGGACTTCGGGGTCTTCTTGGTGCGCTTGCGCGGGGGCTCGATGAGCGGCGCCGGGTTGTCGACCGTGTAGACGGAGGCGCCCTCGACGGGGCCGATACCGGAAGCGGTGGTCTCAGTCGTGACTGTGTTGTTCGACATATGCGCGCGTCAGCTCCCGAAGACTTCACGAGCGGCGTGGCCGAGGACGGGGTAGATCGCCCCGAGCATCAGCACGACCCAGACGGCCATGACGGTCCAGAGCATGTGCTTCTGGTAGCGCGCGCCCTTCGACCAGAAGTCGACGGCGATGACGCGCAGGCCGTTGAGCGCGTGGAAGAGGATGGCGGCGACGAGGCCGTACTCCAGCACGGCGACGAGCGGCGTCTTGTAGGTGGCCACGACCTCGTCGTATGCCTCGGGGGAGACACGGACGAGAGCGGTGTCCAGCACGTGTACGAACAGGAAGAAGAAGATGAGGACGCCGGTGACTCGGTGAGCCACCCAGGACCACATTCCTTCCCGGCCGCGGTACAGCGTTCCAGCCGGCACGGAAGAACCCTCCGGGAGCGGGGACTGGGGCCTGCCGGCTTCGGTGTCGGACGGGCCCGGCCGGGTACGGTCCACCGGCCCCCAGCATCGTAGCGACGCGCTGCCGCTGGGCTGAGCCGGGGTCTGGCGGTGTGATCAAAGTGGCACGCGGATGGGTGAGGTTTGCGGCTTATGGGGTGGGGTGTCCTGTTCAAGTGCCGGGTGCGGCGCCGTTTGTGCTGGTCGCGCAGTTCCTCGCGCCCCTGAGTAGCTCCACCAGCCGCCCCCTTGCCAGCCGGCGGAGTTCTTCTGCCGCTATGACCCGTTCCTCTTCCGGATCGTTTGTCAATCGTGACCGGATGGCTGCCAGGAGGCGGTCGAGGATCTCGGCCTGGGGCGCGTCGTCCAGGCAGATGACGAACACGTGTCCGAAGCGGGCCTCGTAAGCCGCGTGTGCCGCGCTCAGGGCCGTGTGGGCGGCGGAGTACGTGTCCGCCGGGAGCGTGGGCAGGGACTCGGCCGCCAGGGCCTCTGCCAGATCCGCCGAGGTCAGGTCGTACGCCGCCTCGTCCGCCGCCGCCAGCAGGGCGTCCGCGTCAGGGTACGGACGGTGGTCGGCGACCCGCCGGGCCCAGTGGAGGCTGTGGAGGCAGCTCAGCAGCATGCGCCGCAGGTCGTCGGCGGGGGCGGTGTTGAAGTGGTCCACCGGTATGGCGGTGCCGGGGAGGTCTGGGAGACGGTGCGCAGGCAGCGTGGGTCCTCGTGGGCGTCACATGTGTCGGCAGGCAGGGGATGCTGTGAGAGATGTGCCGTCACGCTATCGAGAGTGGTCACGGCGTGTCCGAGGGATGCCTGAAATTCACCCGGACGGGAGAGTTTAAGGACGCGCGGTGGACGCTGTTGGTCGTACGTTGGCGGGGTGAGCCAGCACAGGCGCCGGGCGTCGGCGCGGAGCGTGACGCGGAGGCGGTGGCTGATCGCGGTGGTTGTCGCCGCGGTCGTGCTGACCGGACTGGGCCTGGGGCTGTGGGCCGGAGGCGATGGCGCCGGACCGGCCGGTACGGCAGCCCGGGCGCCGGGCGTCACGTCCGCGAGCCCGTCCGACCCCGCGGCGGCGGCCGCGCCGACCCCGACGCCCACCCGCTCGTACCCCCTGTCCACGACCCCGCGCACGATTCCGGCCGTGCAGGACCACTCCCCGGCGCGCGGCCCCGGCTGGCGTCCCGAGCGGGGGCAGCGGGTCGTCGTGAGCGACGCCGGGCTCGCCGACGAGGGGCGGCTGATAGCCGGTGAGCTGGGGCTCACCTACGCGGGGGAGAAGGGGGACACGAAGGCGGGGGATCTGCGGCTGGCGCTGAGCGGGGCCGCGGGGGCGAACCAGGAGTCGTACACCATGACCGTCCGCGGCGGGCGGGTCAGCATCAGCGCGGCCGGGGAGGCGGGGGTCTTCTACGGGACCCGCACGCTGAAGCAGACCGTGCGCGGTGGGGGTACGGCGCCGGAGGGGGTCGTGCGGGACGGGCCCGCCAAGGAGCGGCGCGGGCTGATGCTGGACATCGCCCGCAAGCACTTCACGGCCGACTGGATCGAGGACCGGGTGCGGGAGCTGGGCGACCTCAAGTTCAACGAGCTGGGGCTGCACTTCTCCGACGACCAGGGCTTTCGTATCGAGTCCGACTCGCATCCCGAGGTCGTGTCGCAGCAGCATCTGACCAAGGCGGAGGTCCGGCGGATCGTCCGGCTGGCCGAGAGCCGGCACATCACCGTCGTACCGGAGATCGACTCGCCGGGGCATCTGGGTGCGGTGATCGCCGCGCATCCCGATCTGCAGTTGCGCAATGCGCAGGGGACCGCGGCCACCGGGGCCGTCGACATCTCCGATCCGGCGGCCGCGAAGATCGTCGACGAGCTGCTCGCCGAGTACGCCGGTCTCTTCCCCGGCAACCAGTGGCACCTCGGCGGCGACGAGTACCGGGCGCTCATGGCGTCCGACCCGGAGGCCTCGTACCCGCAGCTCGCGGCCGCCGCGCGCGAGGAGTACGGCCCCGGCGGGACCGTCGCCGACCTCGCCACCGGCTGGCTCAACGACCGCGCCGCCACGGTCCGCGCCCACGACCGCACCCCGCGCGCCTGGAACGACGGTTTCTACGCCGGTACGTCCGTGCAGGCCGACAAGGACATCCAGGTCGCCTACTGGACGGGCAAGGAGATCGGGGCGCGGCTGCCGGTGGAGTATCTGAGGGCGGGGCGCCAGGTCATCAACTACAACGACGAGTTCCTGTACTACGTCCTCGGGCAGCCGCAGACCTTCGTCTATCCGACGGGTGAGCGGATATACGAGCAGTGGACGCCGCGGGTGCTGCGCGGGACGCAGCCGGTCGCGGCGCGCTACGACGGGCAGATACTCGGCGGTTCGTTCGCGGTGTGGTGCGACCTCGCGAACTCCCAGACGCAGGCACAGGTCGCGGCGGGGATCCGGATGCCGCTGCGGGCGACCGTCCAGAAGCTGTGGGACGAGGGCGAGCCGGAGCTTTCGTGGGCGGAGTTCCACAAGCTGGCGGATCGGCTCGACTGAGGCTTCGCCGGTTCGACTGGGGCTTCTTCGGGGCCTGGCCGAGGCTTCTTCGGGGGTGGCCCAAGCCTCTTCGGGGCCTGGCCGAGGCTTCTTCGGGGCTGGCCGAAAACCGTTTCTTCCGATTCCTTCACCGACTCGGCGTCGTGCCGGTGTGACAGTAGGGCAGGATGGCGCGCAGTAAGGGGAAGTGCGGGCTCCGTAACGATGGCGCCCCGGGACGGGAGGCGTGGATGAGCCTGGTGGAACTGATCGCGCAGGCCGACGAACGGGGGCTGGCCGTCAGCGCGCTGGCTTGTTTGGATCGGTGCGTGCCTCTGCTGGGTGGCGACGACGAGGTACTGCGGCCGCTATGGGCGAACCTGGCGGACAACGGCGACGCCGGGGAGTGGGGTGCGCTGCTGGACAAGGCGCGCGGGCAGCTGGGCGTCGCGGACGTCGTGGACGCGGAGGACGTCGAGGACGAGGCCGCGTTGCTGGTCCGGCGGATGCTGGCCGCCGCCCCGGCCATGCGCTCCGGCGCCGAGGCGCGGGCGTGGGCCGACGGCTGCTCGGTGGCGTCCTTGCAGGTCCACCGGCTTCTCGACCCCGCGGGGGACGGCGCGGCCTCCGTCGACACGCGGCGCGAGGGCGGTACGGAGGCCATGTCCCCGCTCGTCGCCGCCGAACTGCGCCGCCAGATCACCGTCCTGGAACTCCTCACCGAACACGGCACAGCCGGCCTGCGCCGCGCCCTGGAGATCTCGACGGAGGGCCGCCGGGTCCTCCGCGCGGTGGTGTCCCGCCGGGCCCGGCAGGTCTGAGCTGATCCGAGTGCGGTGACTGTCCTGAGGGCGCGTCGGGGTCCGCGTGGGCTGTGTGCCGGGTGGCTTGGGGGTTTCACGTGATGCCGGGGTTCGCGATCGCGCGGTTGACCCCCGGAAGGCCCCGCAGGACCCCGCAGGGCTGAGTCCCGGATCCGGGATTGTCATCCGGCCCCTGCGAAGGGACTTGTGACTGTTCTGAGAGCGCGTCGGGGTCCGCGTGGGCTGTGTGGCGGTGGCTCGGGCATTCCGCGTGGCGCCGTCGTCCGCGCGGTTGGCCACCGGAGGGCCCGCAGGACCCCGCAGGGCTGAGTCCGGATCAGGGATCGTAAACCCGCCCCGGCGCAAGGATCCTGTGGCTGTCCTGAGAGCGCCTTGGGGTGGTCCTGCGCCGGTTGCGGGCAGTGGTCGAAAGCGCGTGACGAAACGGTGTCGCGGAGCGCTTTACCCAGTGTGACGACCGAGACTGTGACGACGACCCAAGCGGGGGCGACCCCGGAGAACAGGCCCTCGGCCGCGGCGAAGCCGGTGCGGTGGGCGGCGGACGCGGTGGCGACCCTGCGTGAGGGAGCGCGGCTGCGCCTCGACTACTCCGCGCCGTCCCTGTGGCGTGCCGACCGGATGATCGACGACCTGCGCCGGGAGGGGACGCCGTACGCCGCCGTGGAGAACATGCTGCGCGGGCTCGGGGCGTATGCCGGGGAGGTGATCGTCCGTCAGACCGGTGCCGAGTGGTGGGCGAGCGGCGGCGACCACTGGGTCCGCACGCCGGACGGCCGCCTGTGGGATCCGATCGACGAGGCGCGGCGGTGTTTCGCGGGCGACGGGTCGCTGCGGTTGCTGTGCCGGGACGCGACGAGCGGGGAGTCGCGGGGGTAGGCGCCGATGAGGCATGACGCGGCCGGGACCCTGTGAGTGAGTGAGTGAGTGAGTGAGTGGGTGGGGTCCCGGCCGCGTCGGGCCGGACCGGTCCTGCGATATCCAGGTCGAGCCGAAGCCGGTCAGGCCGGACGAGGTGCCCTTGAGGAGCATCGCCATGCCCGAGTTGGCGCGGTTCAGCGCCTGGGCGTGCCCGGGACCAGGTGTTTGGTTCAGTGTCTGGTTCAGCCGATGGCGATGCGCGGGCGGGCGGACGGCGTGATCCAGCTCATGATGCGGTCCATGGTGGCCCGGGGCACCGACACGCAACCCGCCGTCGCACCGCTGCCATTGACGTGCAGGAAGATGCCGGCGCCGCGGCCGGGGGTCGCAGGCCACCGGTTGAAGTTGATGACCAGCGCCTTGGCGTACTGGGTCGGGTAGTTGATGAGGTGCTCGCTGCCGCGGTCGCCGGACTCGGTGAGCGGGAAGTCCGCGCCCTCCTCGCCGTGCATGGAGTTGTAGAACTTCGACTCGGGGTCCTGCACCCACCAGTCGTCGTCGGTGACCACGTGATACGGCATCGCGGTGCCGCCGGCCACATGGCCGAAGCCCTCGGTGATCGTGTACGTGCCGGTGGGGGTGGTGTACGTGCCCTGCTGCCGGGTCGCCCCGTCGGTCACGCCGTTGGAGCCGACCCGGCCCGCGCTGGTGCTGAACTGCGCCTTCCAGCCGGAGGAGCCCTTCGCCCAGGCGGTGACGGTGGCGTAGGAGCCGCTGGCCTTCACGGTGATCAGCTGGGTGGCGTCGCCCACCTCGACCGGCACCGGGAAGTCCGGGGCGGCGGGTGCGGCCGGCGCCGGGTCCTGCTGACCGCCGGATGCCGAGCCCGAGCCCGAGCCCGCACCCGCACCGTTGTCCGCACCCGCACCCGCACCCGCACCCGTGCCCGCGCCACTCGCCGCGGTGCCGGTCTCCTTCGCGGCGGCGCCGGACGCGGAGGCGGAGGCGGAGGCGGACGGCGAGGCGGACGCGTCGCCGGAGGCGGACGGGCTGGCGGACGTGGAGGCGGAGGAGTTCGGCGACGCGGAGCCGGAGGTGTCGACAGAGCTCCCGTCCGGCGTTTGTGATATCTCGACCGAGTCGGCCGCCGCCTGCTGGTCGCCCGGGCCACCGCAGGCGGACATCACCCCCACGACGCTGACGACGGCGGCGCTGATCAGAACCTGACGGGGGAAGGCCTGCACGCTGGGCTCCTTACCAATGGGCGGATGTGTTCGGGGGGGCGGACGGTCCGCGGAGACGGCACGGCGACGAAGCGGGTGGGCGTCACGGCACGACGGAGGGACCGCGCGGGCGTATGCCGCACGGCCTGGGAGAGGTCGTGCAGAACCGGGCCCGGTTTTAGTTACGTGGCCGAACCGGTGTCAAGCGATGCGACAAAGAGGCCGATATGGGGCAGCGCGGACGTCAGCCCTCGTCAGTTCTCGTCAGCTCTCGGTCGGGTCCGCCCGCCCGGGCAGCGAGCCGGCGCAGGTGGCGCGGCCGAAGGTGCCGGTGGCGGTGGCGCTTTGCACGTGCCTGCCGCGGATGGTGAGGGCGCAGCGGGCCTGGCCGCCCTTCTCGCCGAGGACGATGCTGACGGTCGGTTCCTTGCCGAGCGGGACGTCGACGGTCTTGCGCCAGGGCAGAGCGGCGGCCTTGACGACGACGGCCTCTCCTGAGGCGCTGCGGGCCTGGTAGGTGATGTCGGCGGTGCCCTCGCCGGTCACTTCGTACGTCACCGCGGCGGTGGGGGTGCGGCCCTCCGGCTTCTTGTCGAACGGCCGTCCGTCCCGCCTCCTGGGGGATACGGGGCGGACGGCCGATCGGGGTGGCTACCGGGCGCGTGGGCCGTGGCCGGTGCGGCAGCGGGGGCAGTGGCATGGGGGCCAGGCCAGGGAGTCGGCGACTCGTTCCGGGTCCGGGGTGGCCGTGACTGTGCGCTGCCGGGTCCGGCCGACGTGTTTCCCGTCCGGGCCGACCCGGTAGGTCTCGATCGTCATGCGGGATGTGCCCGGCTCGGGCGGGGTTCCGGCGTTCACCGCTCACCACCCTTGCCGTGGCATGAGCAGCCACAGCGGCGCTGCAGCAGCAGGCCCCTGCTGTGGGGCAGGGGCACGTCCTTGGTCTGGCGGCACTGGCCGTGCAGGCTCCGGTACTCGCGCCGCTGCGCGAGACGGCATTCCGCCGACATCGTCGTCTCTGCGGCACTCGCGCTCATCGGACCAACCCCTCAGTGCCGGCCATGTGTCGGTCAAGGTCGACGCCGAAGTCCATCGCAAGGACCAGAGCGACCCGTCGACGGCGCTTCAGCGTCTGCTCTCGCTCGGCTTCGAGGACGTACGGCCGTACCAGTGCCGCCGCGTGCCCGTCGAGAAGCACGTCACGGCCGTACGGGGACCGGTGGGTGGGAAGGCTCGGGGTGGTGGTCGTGGGGGGTGCCTCGTGCCTGTGCTCGGGGGCCGGTACGGCGGGGTGCGCCGCCCGGCGCCTGCCGGTACCGGGCACGAGTGCACCGAGGATCCGGCGTAGGAACGCGTGGATAATGCTCACTGTCATCAACCTCCATGGGGTTGGTGGCCACGCCCCCGGACGGCGCCCACCGTCGCGGGGGTCTTCTGTGTCCTCTGATCGTGGGCCCCCTCACGGGACGTTTCTCCGTATGAGCGGGGACAGTTGGGCCTTACGGCGGTAGGGTCTTAAGAAGGCCCAAAGGTCCCTGTCGAGGGGGTTGACTTGAACGTCAGACTTCGTTCTGCCATGGATGAAGCGGGGCTCTCCGCTCGACAGCTTGCGTACCGGGTGGGGGTATCGCCGAAGCAAGTGGAACGATGGGTTTCGAATGAGGCGTTAACACCGCACGCCAGGAACCGCGAAGACGCCGCCCGCGCGCTGGGAGTGGACGAGGAAATGATCTGGCCCCAGGTAGTCAAGGACCGCATCAAGACCGGCACGGACCGCGAGATCACCCACAGCTACCCATACCGATCAGCAGCGCCGTCCTCCGTGTGGTCCGAACTGACCGAGGGCGCCACGCAAGAGATCTACCTCGCCGGGTACACGAACTACTTCCTCTTTACGTCCGTCCCGGCGTTCTCTGAGACGCTGCGCCGCAAGATCGATTCAGGGGTCCGGGTCCGTTTCCTGATCGGCGACCCGGAGGGCGAGGTGACGCGGCAGCGCGAGTCCATCGAGGACACGGCTCTGACGGTCTCCACCCGGATCCGAATCTCCTTGGAGCACCTGGACCGCCTCGGCTCCCTGGAAGGGCTGGAGACGCGATTCTCGGCCCCCGAGGACGCCGTGAACCACGTGAGCCTGAGCGTCTTCCGGTTCGACGACGACGCCCTTGTGACGCCCCATCTCGCGCGGCTGGTCGGCCACGACTCGCCCCTGCTGCACCTCCACCGGCAGGGCGACCGCGGCATGTTCGACCGCTTCCGTGATCACGCCGAGGAACTGTGGACCCGAGCTGTTCCGATCACACCCTGACGCAGAGAACGACGCGCGGCCCCCGTCACCATTTCACGATGAGGGCCGCGTACGTCGCCGACATGACCAACGAACGGGCCGCCGACCATCTCCCGCGTCATCCTGCGCCGCCTGCCCGACTAAGGCGCGTGGGCCGAGGCGGGCGAGCTTGAGCCGGCATGTAGCTGCAGGCCGCGGCCCCGGCCTGGGTCCAGATCACGCGTTCGAGGACACCCACCGCGGCCAGAAGGTCCACAACCTCACCGTCGACGGACAGCACACCTGAGAGGTGGTACCGCCATGGGGCTTTCCATGCGCATGCGGCGAATTGACCCGTCCGGCGTGGATGAAGGTCTGGACGCCCTTGAAGCAGAGTTCGAAGCAACTCTGGACGCTTCGGTCTACGAGGAGGAATGTGCCGCGGGAATTCTCTGCGACCTCGCCGAGGAGTGGCGAGCGGTTGAGACGACATTCAAGGGCCGGGGCAGCGGTTACGGTCCGATCAGCGATGTGCCCGTCATGGGCGGGATTCTTCTTGGACATGTGGACACTCCGCCGGACGCGATCGTGCTTCTGCCTCAGGACGGCGTCCGGGCGGCGGCGGATTTCCTGGCGCAGATCGACGTTCCTCGGCTGATCGAGGCCAATCGGGAGGAGCTGACGTGGCAGAACGCCGGCTCGCTGTCCGACTGGGTGATCGAAGGGATCATCAGGGACGCGGAGAACCTCAAGCGTTTCTACGGCCTCGCGGCAGCCGCCGGGCAGGTGGTCGTGAAGCGGATCTCCATGGAGTGACGTTCAGCAGCACGCCGGCCCAGCCAGGAGGCCGCCATCACCATCTCCCCGCCCATACCATCGGCCGAGCGCGAGCCGCTCTTCGTACCGAAGGCGATGACGACCGTGGTCGTGGCCGGTTCGTATGCCGCCTCTGAGCGGACACGGCCAAGACGGCGAGTGCGGGGCGGAAGGGGTTTGATGCCGCGTACGGGGAATGCTCGCTGTCAGTCACCGGAGAAACCCCAGAAGTAGATCTCTGCGGGTTTTCCCTCAGAGTCGTGCAGCACGACACATCGGCCGAACCAGCGTCGGCTCGCGAGGGGGCGAAGAGCCTCAACGTGGGCCCTGGTGAGTCGATCGGTGCCGACGACCCGCAGCGCCTCGGCTGATGAGACCGGTTGCACGGTGAAATAGTCGGGCTCTTCGGTTGGTTGGAGGACCCGGTGCATGTCCAGGATGGAGTGGGTGCCCTCCTCCTGGACCGTTTCGTCTTCCCACAACTCCTCCAGGGCTGCCGGCCTTGGCTTGGTGACCCCGTCGGGGAGGTCGTGGTCGCAGGGATCCCAGTAGTAGTCCTCAGTTTGGAAGACCTTGTGGCGCAGGTCGCGCAGTGCGGCCCCGAGGTCTTCCTGGTAGGGCACGTAGTAGTCCCATCCTGATGCGCCCACGACGCACCTGCTTTCTTGTGGTGTGTGCGACAGCGAGCCGGTAGCCAGCACGGTCGGCTGACAACGGCCCTGGGAGAGGGCGTGACCAGGCGTCGAGTGATGTGGGAACGGCGGTCTGCGCATCGAACGTCGTGCGCACCACGGCGTGGTGTCACCGTCCGCCACACTTCTTCAGGACCTGGGCGGCGCTGTAGTCGCGGACGCGGACATAGTCCTCGGCCAGGTCGTTTCCCGCGTACGACCAGGGCTCGGCGTCGATGTAGCCGTCCACCAGGCGGAACTGCTCGACCGCCGCCTCGTAGCGGTCCTGCCAGAACAACAGGCTCGCCAGGATGTGGCGCACCGGCGGGATCCGCGGATCGTGCGGGTTCGTCGCGGCCGCCACCGCGACGTCGGCCAGTGCCGCGTCCACGGCGGCGACGATCTCCGGGCGCTTGTAGTACTCGTCCTCGTCGAGGTCGTCATGCGCGATCTCGTACTCGAAGTACGCGTACAGCGGCAGCACGCTCAGCAGTTGGCCGGGGGCACCCTTTGCGGCCCCGGCCCGTGCGAAGGACTGCGCCAGTTCGTGCGAGCCGCGCCACTTGGCGCACCAGTACTGCAGCGCGGCGGTGTGGGCGGCCAGGTGGTACGGGTCGCGCTTGTCGATCTCGGCCCAGAGCGCCTCGAAGGCGGCGTGCGGATAGCCGAGGCCCATGGCCAGGGGGATCTCCACGATGTACGGGCAGGGGTCGTCCTCGCCACCGAGCGCCTGCGCCTCCTTGCAGGCCCCGTGTGCCCGCTCCAGCATCCGGTGGAAGCCCGCGAACTGCTCCTCGGTGGTGTGCCGTGCCGTCTGCGAGCCGCGGATCTCCCAGGCCAGGTCGATGAGCGACTCGGCCTGCACCAGGGCCGCGCCGGGGTCCTGCGGATGGGCGGTACGCCAGGTAAGCAGCCAGGAGTCGTCCTTCACGGCCTCGTTGGCCAGCAGGCTGGAGCGGCGGTCACGCTCATGCCAGTCGCGGCCCGCCTCAGCCAGATACGCCGCCCCCGCCTGCCAGTTCCCCGCCCGTACGGCCTCCAGAACGGCCTCGTCCCGTGGATCGGGGGCGGAGGAGCGCTCGGTGTCGAGCCGCTCGGCGGGCAGAAAGCCCAGCTGGGCGGCGGCCTTTGCCAGGTCTCGGCTGTGGGTGCGCCCGGTTGAGGATCTCCACCTGCGGTACCCGAACCAAACGGCGACGAGGATCCCGACGATCGGGATGATGCGGTCCATGGACCTTCCTTGAGCAGTAGGCGATCAGTGAGTGGGAGCGAACAGTTGGCGCAGCGCGCGTGTGTCCGGTACGTCGGCGACGGCCGCGTCCAGCGCGGACTTCAGCCACTCCTCGTAGCCGTCGGGCATTCGCAGCTTCGCGGACTCGGTCCAGGACAGCTCCCAGTGTGCCCAGCCGCGTCGTACCAGCTCATCGGCGACCAAACCGGACAGTGCCGCACGGATTTCCGGGCGGGCGAACTCCCGCGCCACACGGCCCGTCGCGCTCGCGGCCTCCTCCGACGTGGGCAGCCGTTCGGCCATCTGCCACAGCCGACCCGCGTCGATCGCGTCCAGCGCGGCCTCCAACGAGCCGTCGCCACCGTGCACGTCACGCACCGCCTGACGGAACGGTTCGGCGGACTCGGCCGCGTACTGTGCCATCGACGCGTGCACCAGCTGCGGCCAGTCCGCGGCCCGCCGCAGCTGCCGAGCCGCGGGCGACAGCGCCGCGTGCTCGACCTCGACGAAGGCGCGGGCCGGGTCGGAGAGCAGGGCCAGCGCCGGGCGCGCGCCGGCCGGACTCCGTCCGTCGTATGGCAGTTGCTCGATGCGGGCGACGCGGTCGGCGATCGGCGGGTGGGAGTCGTACGCGGAAGGCTCCTCCCGCGGCACCGACCTGCGCATCTCCTCCAGCTCTCCGGCACGCGCGGCGAGCAGATGACGCAGGCCGCCGAAGACCTCTCCGGGCGGTGGCAGTAGCCCGGCGCCGGTGCCGAGGGTCGCATACGACTCCATGTAGAAGCCGAACGCGGCGTCGAGTACAGGGATCTCACGGAGCGCCGACGAGGTGGCGTCGCGGCCGGCGATACGGGCGGCGGCGAGGTCGGCAGCGTACTCCTGCTGCCGCATGGTGCCGAGCATGGCGCGGACGTAGAGGTGTCCGTATGCCTTGAAGGGCATGGCCGCGAGCCGGTAGCTCAAGCCTGCGAAACCGATGTCGGCCTCGCGGGCCTCCTTGCCCTTGGCAGCCCTCCTCGCCTCCTTCTTCTCCAGCCGGGCCTGCTCCTTGGCGGCCTTCTTCGCGGAGCGGTCGTGGAGCGCGGCGACGGTGCGGGTGACCTGGGTCCAGCCGCGCCGGTTGATCGCGGAAAGCCGGGTGTCGTGGTTGCTGTAGTGGCCGAACTCATGGGCCAGGACAGCCGTCAGCTGCGGCTCGCTGAGCCCGGTCATCAGCGGCAGGCCGATGATCAGCCGCCGTTTGCCGGGCCGCAGCCCGAACAGCCTGGCATCCTCCGAGACGGCCGCGTTGACCTGCGTCACGAGATGGACCTCATCGGGCGCGCGGGTCCCGATCTGCTCGGCCAACGAGCGGACGAGAGCCCAGAGCTCGGGCTCCCGCTGCTCGGTCACCGGCACCCCGCCCGGATCGTCGCTCCGGGGTGCGCGCAGGGTGAACATGCCCTGCACGATCGGGATCGCGAGCAGGGCGGACACGATCCAGATCTTGAGGTAGGCGGTGCCGGAGGTGGACTGCGCGGCGGCCCAGTCGATGGCGACGAGGGCGCCGAGCAGGATGAAGCCGAGCAGGTAGAAACCGGCGAGCAGGACGAGAGCGCGCGCGGCGCGCAGAGTGGCTCCCACTACGGGCAGAGCTCCCCCCAGGGTGGGACATGGCAAGCAGCGTGGGGGGCCGGCGCGGGAGTATGCCCCGCCTCTGGATGTGGCTGCAAACGCTTGCGCATAGCGGCTGATACGCATACATCGATGACAACAGGGGCCAAACAGCGGGTAGCCGAGCCCATCCCGACCCAATGTCAGTGATCGCTGCCCTGCTGCCCGGCAACGTCGACAGCACGGGAGCACAGCATGGTGGAGCAGGCAGTACGACCCATAGTCGAGGCGATCGTCTCGCAGGCCCCGAACGGCTGGACGCACGCAGTACTGCACGGCCGGACAGGGCGGGGCGGTACCTCGGTGACCGCCTGGCTAGACCCCGCAGAGGGGCCGGTGAGCTGGCCGTGGCGTCCACTTCGGTCCCGCGTGCGACGGCAGCGAGAGAGGGGTCTGCCCGCCGGGAGCGGTCTTCGCGGCCCGAGAAGCTGACCCCGGCCGAGCGTGCCAAGAGCGACCGCGCCGGCCAGACCACCCATCCCGCCCGGTCCGACCCGGGCCGCGCAGCCGCTGCCGGCCCGCACGCCTGTACCAGCGTGCCGAGCCTCGAATGCCTCTGGCCGGGGGCATCAACGGTCTTTGGTGGGAGCATCGCAACCATGACGACCCCGCATCACATACCTCAGCCTCCGGACGATCTGGAGGCGTTGATACCCGAACTGGCCGGGCTCGGGAAGCGGACGACCCTGCTGCTGACGAAGGACGGGGACCCCACGGCCCGGGAGAGTTCCGTCGGTGGGCCCCTCCTATGGCCCGCCGGTGAACCCTGGCCGTACTGCGATCGGCCCGGGCATGAGGCCGGATGGCCGCACGTGACACCCCCGGCGGGGCCGGTGCCGATGGTCCCTGTGGTGCAGTTGTTTGCGCGGGACGTGCCTGAACTGCGGTTCCCCGAGGGTAAGGACGTGCTGCAGATTGTGTGGTGCGCGCTGCTGCATTGCGAGGATCCGATCTGCGCCGCGCGGCCCCGCATTCACTGGCGCAGCGAGGCGGAGGTGGTCGCGGGCGGGTTGCTCGGCGAGGTCCCCGTTCCGGGCGAGGGTGAGTACTGCGAGGACTTCATGCCGCGGCCAAGGAGGATGTCACCGACCAGTGCTCTGGAGTACCCGAACTGGGACATGCCCCGTGAGGTCAGGCAGAAGATCCAGCCCCGGATCGAGGAGATCGAGGCGCGGTACGGGTGTTACTACGTGGAATGGTGCGCACTCCAGACCAAGGTCGGCGGATACCCGGCCTGGACCCAGCCACCGGACTGGCCCTCCTGCGACCGCGGGCACCGTATGGAGCATCTGCTCAGTGTGACCGGGGAGGAGGACATGGACATGGGGGACGCCGGGGGAATGTATTTCTTCGTCTGCCGGGGGTGTCCGGGGCCGGAGCTGCCGTACGCGTTTCGGTACGACTGTCACTAGTCACTAAGGGCGTGGCCCGGTGGCGTCTGAGGCTGTGAACAAGGCGTGCAGATACGCAACCGCCGTGCGGCCGACTGACCGGACGCGCCCGGTGGCTGGTTCTCCGCACCCGGCAAGCGGCCGGCGCACGGCGGCCTGGTGGGTACGGGTCCGCAGGTGGCCGGTCGGCGTGTCCTCGACACGGCACCGAGGCGTGGCCGGTCAATGAGGAGGCGGGGCCGCGTCCTTGGCGGACGCGGCCCCGCGTGGTCCGCAGGGCGTCAGGCCGCCCAGACCTCGGCCTCGTCGGCCGGGACGGTGGTGGCCAGGCCCAGTTCCTTGCGGGCGGCGACCGTCTTGTTCGGGTCGAGGCCGGTGAACGCCGGGTCGTAGGTGAGGTAGAACGCGTTGACGTCGGTGGCGCTCGCGGCCTTCTTCCAGTGCTCGGCCGTCTTCTTCAGCTGCTCGCGGAGCTTGCCGATCTCCGTGCCCTCGATGTCCTGCAGGCCTTCGAGGTGGGTATCGAGGGCGCCCGCGACGGCCTTGGCCTGTGCCTTGTAGCCGTCGAGGTCCTCCTCGACGGAATCCGCGTCGGGCTGGTTCGCCCACAGAGCGTCGTAGACGGCGTTCGCACCCTTCAGGTACGCGGTCTGCTCGGGCTTCAGGGACTTCGCGTCGGCCTGCAGCGAGCCGGTGAACTTGCCCGACTCATTGGTGTAGGTGCAGCTCACGGCGCGGTCACCCGTCGCCCAGCTCTCCTTGGTCGGGGTGTAGTAGTAGAGGTCGACCCCCTTGGGGAGCGCCCAGGTGTCCTGGGCGAACTTCCCTGCCTCGACCGGGCACCGCTCGTCGGCGATCGCCGCGACCGCGTCGTTGCCGGGGTACGTCTTCTCTCCGTCGATGTCGAATTCGCCGACGACCTGACCCGCGTGCGCCTCGTCGCAGGGCACGATCTCGACGGCGAACGTCTCGCCCTCGACCTTGCCGTTCGGGTTGTAGCAGTCCCCGACGCCCAGCGAGAACACCGATCGCTGGCGGGCCATCTTCTTCGCGCCGTCCTTGGCGCTGTCGACGGCATCCGAGACGTCCGAGCACCCCACCGCGCCGATCGCGAGCAGGGCGACGACGGCGGCTATGCCGCGAACAGGACGGTATGGGGCGCGAATTGCCATGACGTGCACATCCTCTTACGGAAACCTTATGAAGGGCGTGCGCATCGTATGTCACTCCTGTGACGGGACGGTGCGAAGGTTCTCGCCGGTCAGGGCGACCCTGCAGGGCGACCGCGCAGGGCGGGCTCCCTGGCCGGGTGCGGGCGTGGGTGTCCCTCTGCAGTCCGGTGCGTACGGGGTGACGGCCGTTGGCGGCCCGCCCGATCTCGCCCGGAATCTGCTGTTTATCCCCTTGGTTGACGTGAACGCGCCCCGCTTGTTACCCGTCTTTTCCGGGCGAGGGGATCTTGCACCTGGGGGAGAGGGGCTGGGTCGCCGCGCCGCTGAAGCCGAGTCGTACCACTGATACGGGGGGAATTCCGCCGTGGGTAAGCGTGCCAGAAACCAGAGGCCTCGGGAGCGCCGGAAGGGGGTGCCCGAAGCTTCGGCGAGAAGTCGGGGCCGTAGAGCCCGTTCCGGCGTCCGGGGGCAGTCATCCGGCCGTCGCCGCGGCCTCGTGCGGACCGTCCTGTCCGGGGCCACCTTCACCGCTGTGATGCTCGCCTCCGGAGCCGCCGTCGCGTACTGGCAGGACAGCCGTGGGGCCGACGACCGGGCGGTGGCGGAGGACGCCGGGGACATGCTGGAGGCGCACGTCGACGAGGCCGACGCGACACCCGTCCCGGAGCCGAGCACCAGCCCCTCCGGCATCCCCCGCGCCTCCCCCTCCCCCTCCCCCTCCCCCTCCCCTTCCCGTTCCCCCTCCCCCTCCGCTTCCCCGTCCCCCTCCCCATCGGCCACGGCCGGCACCATCGACATCCCGGCCACCGGCCCCGGCACCTTCACCACCGCACAGGCCGACGGGACGGTCGTCGGCACCGGCAGTCGCGTCCGGCGCTACATGGTGATGGTGGAGGACGGCATCGACGTCTCCGCGAGCGCGGCCGCCGCCGAGATCTCCGCGGTGCTCGCCGACGACCGGGGCTGGACCCGCGACGGCGTGAACTCCTTTCAGCTCGTCAGCTCCGGGTCGTACGACTTCGTTGTGAGGATCGCCACGCCAGGCACTGTGGACGGCATCTGCGGGGCCGCGGGTCTGCTGACGCGCGGTGAGGTCAACTGCAGCGTGGGGACCGACGTGGTGGTCAACCTCAAGCGGTGGGTGCTCGGTTCGCCGCAGTTCGACGGGCCCATCGGCGAGTACCGGGCGCTGATCGTCAACCACGAGGTCGGTCATCGGATCGGGCACGGACACGAGGGATGTCCCGGGCCGGGGCAGTCGGCCCCCGCGATGATGCAGCAGATCAAGGGTCTCGACGGCTGCGTCGCCAACGCCTGGCCCTACGACCGCGGCGGCCGGTACCTGGGCGGGCCTGCCGTTCCCTGACGTGCGGTGGATGCGCCGCCTCGCGGACGTATCAGACGCCGAAAGGTTGTACGTCTGCTGTGACGTCGCTGTGTGCGAATGAACACGTTCGTTACCCGTGATGCTCAGGAGGCGACATCCGCTTGGTCAGCGGGAGGACAAGAAGGAGTCCTTGCGTTGACCGAACAGAGGGTGGTGTCCCGATGAGCAGAGCGGACGAACGCATACCGTGCGCACGTGAGATGCGCCCCTACGCCGCGACCTTCGTCGCCCGGGTCACCGCCCGCAACCGGTTGCCGCTGGACTACTCCGTGGCCAGCCTGCGCCTCGTCGACTTCCTGATCGACGGGCTGCGCAAGGGCGGCGGCGACCGGGAGCGGGCACGGAAGACGCTGGTCGGGCTCGGGGTGTACGTCGGTGAGGTGCTCGTGCGCCGCGCGGGGGCGGTGTGGGTGGACTTCGACGCCGACCAGTGCGCCTACTTCGGCCAGCGGGTCGGCGTGCGCATGCCGGACGGGCGGATCTGGAATCCCCTCGGCAAGGTCCGCAACCGGTTCGACGTCGGCGGCCCCGGGGAGTCGCTTCAGACCTTCTATCTGACCCTGCACGGTCGGTCCCGGAGCGCCGTCGCATGAGAAGGCGCCTCGCCGCGACGACCGCGATCCTGGTCTCCGCCGTACTCCTGGGGTGCTCGGCAGCCGACGTGCCGCCCTCCGAGCCGAGCCACCAGGACGCCGCACCCACCGGGGCCGAGCCCGCACCCACCAGGGCCGAGCCCGCACCCACTCCCGAGACCGTCGCGGAGTTCCTCACCCGGGCCAAGGAGGCGATGGCCGCGGAGGAGGGCTGGCGATTCACCGTGCGGGGGAGCGAGGAACTGGTCCTGCAGGGGCAGAAGAGCGGCGCGACCTACTCGGCTGACGTGTACCGGACCACCGGCGATCCGTGGGCGCTGCACTCCACGGGCAACATCCGGAGCAGCAAGGGCGTGACCAAATCCGAGGAGATCTACGTCGTCGACGGCGTCGGGTACGTGAAGGAGGGCGACGCCGCCTGGCGGCACGGGCCCCTCTCCGACCCGGAGATCGCGGACAAGGTCGAGGATCCGGTCGCCGCGCTCGACGCGTTCGAGGGCTACGGCGACGCGGTCTCCCTCACCGTCTCGGACCGGCGGATCGAGCTGCGCGTCCGCACGGCGTCCGGCGCGCTGACCGCCGTACGGGACCAGGGCGTCGTACGCAAGGCCCTGCGTGAACTCGCCCCGACCCTGGAGCAGCTGCGCGCAGCCGGGGTCACGGCGCCGGAGAGCGGGATCACCGTGGAGCGTGCCGAGGAGTCGCTCGTCCTCGACTCCTCGACCTACCAGGTCACTTCGCACACCTTCCGGTGTGTCCTCCGCATCCCCTACGAGGGTCGGACCATCCGCTACGGCCAGGACGTGACCGAGCGGACCTCGGGGCCGTACGAGGAAGCCGTCGTGCTGCCGGACGGGGTGGGGTGACGGACGCGCTGTGACACTTGCCTCCCGACCGACGCTGAGGACCGTGGAGGGCAAGGGCGGCCGTGCCGCACGGTACGGACCCGCTGTGAACCGGTACGGACGAGGACAGTTCTTGGGCCAGGCAGGCGAACCCCGCCGCGTGCACGCGTACGACGGGGAATTGGGCGCGGCCGTCGCGCGGGCCCAGGAAGGTGACGAGGCCGCCTTCGCGGTCGCGTACCGGCTGGTGCAGCCAGGACTGCTCGGGTACCTGCGCGGGCTGGTCGGCGACGACGCCGAGGACGTCGTGTCCGAGGCCTGGCTGGAGATCGCCCGGGACCTGGGCCGGTTCAAGGGCGACGGGGCCGGGTTCCGGGGCTGGACGGCGACCATCGCCCGGCACCGGGCGCTGGACCATCTGCGTCGGCAAAAGGTGCGGCCCCAGTCGTCGGCGCTCGAACAGGACATGCTGGAGCTGCCCGGTCCGCACAGCACGCACGACCAGGCGCTGGAGTCGATCTCCACGGAGCATGCCCTGGAGCTGGTCCGCGGCCTGCCACGGGACCAGGCCGAGGCCGTGCTGTTGCGGGTCGTCGTCGGCCTCGACGCCCCCGCGGCCGCACGCGTCCTCGGCAAGCGCCCGGGCGCGGTGCGGACGGCCGCGTACCGGGGGCTGAAGCGCCTGGCCAAGCAGCTGGGCGTCGAAGGTGTGACGGATGACGGCCCTCGGACGCTGGGGGAATCGAAATGAACAGCGAGTGTGACGGCGGCGGCCGGAGCGGCTTATCGCGACGTGTGCGTGAGTCCTGCGGGGCATGAGGGACGTACAGCTCTACGGGCCCCCACACTCACAGCTGTCACATCAACCGCATAAGCCACAGAAGAATCACATGGCGCACCTGGATCACGGAGACGGCGTGGGCCGGAGAGCCATACGGGCCGAGCAGGGGCAGTAAGTCACACAAGCCCCACAGGCCACATCCAAACAGGTCGGACAAGGACGGGAAGCAGACATGGGTGAACGGCAGATCGGCGGTGGGTCCCCCGGCCGTCGGCGTGTGCACCCTGACGGCTTCGCTTCCGGGCACGAGCGCGGGCACGCGGCCGGCCCGAAAACAGCCCCCGACGCCGCCGCGCTGGAGGCGCTGCTCTCCGCCGCCGTGCCGCGCGGGCACCGCCCGGACACCGAGGGCGAGCAGCGGGCCGTGGCCGCGTTCCGGGCCGCCCGGGACGCGGGGGCACACCGGGCGCGCACCCGCCGCCGGGACGACTGGCGGCCCCGCGAGCAGCGGCGGCTGGTGCTGCCGGTGAAGACCATGCTCTCCCTCTTCATCGCGAGCCTCGCGCTGGGCGGCGTAGCGGTCGCCGCGATCGGCTCGTCCGACTCGCCGGACGGCCGCGTCGACGACCGGGGCAGGCCCGCCCCGCCGACCAGCGCCCCCGACCTGCCGGGCGCCGAGCCGTCCTCCGCGGCGTCCGACGCCGCCCCCGCGAAGCCCGGCCACCCGTCCACCGCTCAGGACACCGAGGCCAGGTGCCGCGCCTACGACCAGGTCGAGGGCCGCGGCAGCGCGCTGGACGCCAGGGCCTGGCGGCGGCTCGCCACGGAGGCGGGCGGCGAGGACAGGGTGGCCGCGTACTGCGCCGAGCAGTTGGCGGGGGCGGCGGCCAAGCGCCGGCCGAGCCAGGCGGCCACGCCGGGCGGCGGAGCCGCCAACGCGACGAACGGTGCCGGCGACAACAGTGCCGGCAACGCGGAGAGCGGCGCCGGGAACGCGGAGAGCGGCGCGGGCAACGCGAACAGCGGCGCCGGGAACGCGAACAATGGCACGGGTGGCGACCAGGCCGAAACGGCCACCGGCAGCGGCAAGAAGGACTGACCCACGGGGAAAGAGGCCTGGCCTCGCGCGCTCCCGTGTCTCCACTCGGGGCGCCACGAGCCATGCGCCAAAGCACGTGAGCCATGCGCCAAAGCAACGGCCGGGGCCGCCACCCCCCACAGGAGAGGCCCCGGCCGTCGCGCGGCACGGGCCGCGCGGCGGCCCGTACTTTCTTCAGCGTCTTGACTGCGTTTTCTGTCACACCCCGGCGCGTCACGAGTCAGTTGCATCGACGACGGACATGGACGAAGAGCGGTTTCAAGACGTAACGTGCCTTTCGCGCCGGAGTGCGGAGGCGGAAGACCGCCGCAACCACAGCCGTCCTTGAACGGCAACCACTCATTGAGGAACCACAACGGCGAGAACCCGGTCCGCGAGAGCGGCGCCGGTTTAGGCGCAAAGAAGGGCGCGCGCGGTGGGGGACGACGCGGAGCTGACGGCCGCGGTGCTCGCGGCACAGGGCGGGGACGAGACCGCGTTCCGGACGGTGTATCGCGCGGTGCACCCGCGGTTGCTGGGGTACGTACGGACGCTGGTCGGCGACCCCGACGCCGAGGACGTGGCGTCCGAGGCCTGGCTGCAGATAGCCCGGGACCTGGAGCGGTTCGACGGTGACGCGGACCGGTTCCGGGGGTGGGCCGCCCGGATAGCCCGCAATCGTGCGCTGGATCACATACGGATGCGTGGGCGGCGGCCCGCGATCGGTGGTGACGAGACCGAGCTGACCGGCCGGGCCGCCGAGTCCGACACCGCCGGCGAGGCGATCGAGGCCCTGGCCACCGACCACGCCCTCTCCCTGATCGCCCGGCTGCCGCAGGACCAGGCCGAGGCCGTGGTGCTGCGGGTGGTGGTGGGCCTGGATGCGAAGACCGCCGCCGAGACCCTCGGCAAACGAGCGGGAGCCGTGCGCACCGCGGCGCACCGGGGCTTGAAACGACTCGCCGAGCTGCTCGGTGACCTCGGCGGCGATCCGGAATCGGCCGGTGTGCTCGATGCCCTGCCGCCCCAGCGAGAACCGCGCGATCGCGCGGTGACGTCCGCGACTGTGACGCCTACGCGCACGCGGACGCAGAAGGACATGTGATGGCCGATGAGCAGTACAGGTGGCTGGACCGCGAAACGGCGGAGCGTTTGCTGAGCGGAGAGCCACTGGACGCTGCCGACACCGCCACCCCCGAGGAGGCCGCCCGGCTCGCCCACACGCTTGGCGCGCTCTCCGCGAAACCCCCGCTGACCAGCGACGAACTCCCCGGCGAGGCCGCCGCCCTGGCCGCCTTCCGCAAGGTGCGGGCGGACCGCGACAGCGAGCGCGCCGCCCTTGACGAGCCCGGCCGGGTACGGCCGTCCGACGCCGGACTGGTGCGCATCGGCGGCCGCACCGGTGGCCGTACGACCCCTGCCCGGCGCCCGCGCTGGGGCCGTCCCGTGCGGCTGGGGGTGGCCGCGGCGCTGGCCGCCGCCATGGCCGGCGGGGTGGCCGTCGCGGCCGGAACCGGAGTGCTGGGCACGCCGTTCCTCGACGACGAACCCGGCCCCGCCGCCTCGGTCTCGGCCGCCGAGCCGCCCGAGCGTGCGCCGGTCTCGCCCCCGCCGACGCAGCGCGAGCGGCCCGGCTCGGCCACGCCGGACGGCAGCACGAGCGGCCCCGCCGGCGAAAGCGCCGATCCCTCCGGCGACGACACCCCCGCCACCGGCGGGGACACCGGGAAGCGCACGGGCGATCGCGGCCACTGGCGGAAGGTGGTCACCTCGGCCTGCCGCGACCTGCGCGACGGCAAGAGCCTGGACGCCAGGCACAAGCGGGCCCTGACGGAGGCGGCGGGCGGTTCCTCGCGCGTGCGCACGTACTGCGCCGCCGTCCTCGGCGGCTCCGACGCCCAGGAGGACAAGGGCTGGGGCAACGGCGACAACGGCGACAACGGCGATAAGGGCGACGGCGCGAAGGCGGGCGGCAAGGACGGCGACGAGGGCCGCAGCAGCGGCGGCGACGGCGGCCAGGACGGCGGCGAGGGCAGCGGCGAGGACGACGGGGAGAACGGCACAGCCCCCGGCCTCGGCGGCTCGGGTTCCGGCACCTTCTCGGGGTCGCGGGGCCTCGCGCCGGGCCTGCCCAGGAAGGCGCAGTCGCTGCCGGTGACCCCGAATCCCTCGTAGTCACTCTCCTGACCTGCGATTTTGTCATCCCCCAGAGATTTTTTCGCCCGGGGTGTGACATTTTCGGCCGCGGCGGCGCAGTACTGAGTGAGCCGACTGGTCATCGGCTGTCGCACGGAGCCGGGGTTCCCCCCGTACCCACGGCTCGTGCATCAGAGCGCGGGCGGGACACGTTCCCCCGGTCCCGCCCGCGCCCCGAACCTCACCAGTGGACGACGACCTTGTCGCCGTTCCGCACCTCCCCGAACAGCTGCGCGATCGCTGCCTCGTCCCGGACGTTGACACACCCGTGCGAGGACCCGGCATAGCCCCGGGCCGCGAAGTCGGACGAGTAGTGCACGGCCTGCCCACCGCTGAAGAACATGGCGTACGGCATCGGCGAGTCGTACAGCGTGGAGTGGTGGTGACGGGACTTCCAGTACACCTGGAACACGCCCTCCCGGGTGGGCGTGTTCGCCGAGCCGAAGCGCACCGGCAGCGTCGTGACCGTGCGGCCGTCGATCATCCAGCGCAAGGTGCGGCTCGACTTGCTGATGCACAGCACGCGGCCGGTCAGGCAGCGCGCGTCGGGTGCGTCGGCGGGCTGGCCGCCCATCAGGTACAGGTCCCACTTGCCGGGCTCGCGGGTCATCTTCAGCAGCCGCTGCCAGGTGACGGTGTCCGTGGTGCCCGTCTGCGGCAGCCCGCGCTTGCCCTGGAAGCCACGGACGGCCTGCTCGGTCAGCTCGTCGTACGTCCCCGTCGGGCCGTCGAACAGCCAGGCGATCTGCCGCAGCCTGGCCTGGAGTTCGCGCACGTCACGGCCGGAGTCGCCGGGTGACCACAGGACCGGCGGCGGGGCCGGGGCCGGGGCGGTCGGCTTCTCGGGGGCCTTGGTCGTGTTCTCCGGGGTCTTGGTCGTGTTCTCCGGCGCCTTGGACGTGGCGGGTGGCGGCGCGGCGGGCGCCGCATCGGTGACGTCGACATGGATCGGCCCCCGTGGCTTTCCGTCCGTGTCCACGGCCTGCGCGGTGCAGCCGCACACCGTCACCAGCGCCGCCAGCGCGGCGATCGCCCTCCCCGTACCAGCACTGCGCATGACAGCCCCCGTCTTCTCACCGAACTGCACTGCTGTCCCCTGAGATGGCTTCCCGCGCGTGACGGGTTGCGAACGGCACGGCATCGTTATGAAGGAAGGAGTGAGTCACTGCTCGGCGGAAGGCACCCACCATGGCGCGCGAGTCGGAGTCCGGACTGCCCATCGAACCGGTGTACGGGCCGGACGCCCTGGACGGCTGGGACCCGGCCGTACGGCTGGGCGAGCCCGGCGCGTACCCCTTCACGCGGGGCGTGTACCCGACGATGTACACGGGCCGCCCCTGGACCATGCGCCAGTACGCGGGCTTCGGTACGGCGACGGAGTCCAACGCCCGCTACCGGCAGCTCATCGCACACGGCACGACCGGCCTGTCGGTCGCCTTCGACCTGCCCACCCAGATGGGCCACGACTCCGACGCGCCCCTCGCGCACGGCGAGGTCGGCAAGGTGGGCGTCGCCGTCGACTCGATCGACGACATGCGCGTGCTGTTCGGCGCGATCCCGCTGGACCAGGTCTCGACATCGATGACGATCAACGCCCCGGCCGCGCTGCTGTTGCTGCTGTACCAGCTGGTCGCGGAGGAGCAGGGGGTGCGGGCGGACCAGCTGACGGGCACGATCCAGAACGACGTCCTGAAGGAGTACATCGCGCGCGGGACGTACATTTTCCCGCCCAAGCCCTCCCTGCGGCTGACCGCCGACATCTTCCAGTACTGCCGGGCCGAGATCCCCAAGTGGAACACCATCTCGATCTCCGGCTACCACATGGCCGAGGCCGGCGCGTCCCCCGCGCAGGAGATCGCGTTCACCCTCGCCAACGGCATCGAGTACGTCCGTACGGCCGTCGCCGCCGGCATGGACGTCGACGACTTCGCCCCGCGCCTGTCCTTCTTCTTCGTCGCCCGTACGACGATCCTGGAGGAGGTCGCGAAGTTCCGCGCCGCCCGCCGCATCTGGGCCCGGGTGATGCGGGAGGAGTTCGGCGCGAAGAACCCCAAGTCGATGATGCTGCGCTTCCACACCCAGACGGCCGGAGTGCAACTGACGGCACAGCAGCCGGAGGTGAACCTGGTCCGCGTCTGCGTCCAGGCCCTGGCCGCGGTGCTCGGCGGCACCCAGTCCCTGCACACCAACTCCTTCGACGAGGCCATCGCCCTGCCGACCGACAAGAGCGCCCGCCTCGCCCTGCGCACCCAGCAGGTGCTGGCCCACGAGACCGACGTGACCGCGACCGTCGACCCCTTCGCCGGGTCCTACGCCATCGAGCGGATGACGGACGACGTCGAGGCGGCCACCGTCGAGCTCATGACGAAGGTCGAGGAACTGGGCGGCTCCGTCGCCGCGATCGAACGCGGCTTCCAGAAGAGCGAGATCGAGCGCAGCGCCTACCGGATCGCCCAGGAGACGGACGCGGGGGAGCGGGTCGTGGTCGGCGTGAACCGCTTCACCATCGACGAGGAGGAACCCTACGAGCCGCTGCGCGTCGACCCCGCCATCGAGGCCCAGCAGGCGGAACGCCTGGCCAAGCTGCGCGCCGAACGCGACCAGCGGGCGGTGGACTCGGCCCTGGCGGCACTGCGGAAGGCGGCCGGGGGCGAGGAGAACGTGCTCTACCCGATGAGGGAGGCGCTGCGGGCGCGGGCGACCGTGGGGGAGGTATGCAACGCGCTGCGGGGGGTGTGGGGGACGTATGTGCCGAGCGATGCGTTCTGACCTGGGCGATTACTTCGTACGGGTGATCGGGGGCGGAAATGGCCCATCCCCGGTTACGCTCGTGAAGAGTGCTCCCGAAAGGAGGTTGCCGTGGCCGTGATAGAGCGTGAGATGACAATCGACGAGGCTGCCGACCGTCTCTCCGCCTGGCTGCCCGGGCACCGTGTGGAGATCCTTCGAGGGAGCCTTGTCGTGACGCCGCCGCCGGATGGGCCGCACCAGGGCACGGTGTTCGAAGTCGGCTACGAGATTCGGCGGGCCGGGGCCAAGGAGGCGGGTCTCAGGGTGCTTCCCGGCGTCGGACTGTGGCTGCCCACAGGGCCAGCGGATTATGCGATTCCGGACCTGTCCGTGGTGGACGCCGACTACCGCGACGCCTTGGTTGAGAAGAACTGCTACGCCCCACATGTCTTCCGGTTGGTGCTGGAGGTGACTTCCTCCAACTGGACCGACGACACCGCCAACAAGGTCGAGATCTACGCCGAGACGGGCATCCCTGTCTACATCGTGGCCGACCGCAAGCACGACGAGGTACTCCTCTACACCGACCCGGCCGACGGCAAGTACCCCGACCCGCAGCGCTTCGAGCGCGGTCAGAGGGTGCCGGTGCCGGAGTCCGTCGGCGTTCGCGTGGAACTCCCGGTCGACACCCTCCTCGACGGCTGACCGTCTCCACGCCCGTTCAGCGCGCCGCCGAACGCCGGGCGGCGCGGGCCTTGCGGAGGGTGCGGGTGAGGAGCGGGGGCAGCAGGTCGGTGGCCAGGCGGCGGGCGCGGCTGCGGGGCGTGCGGGGCGGGGACGGACGGGTCGTCGCGGAGGCGGTGGCCTGCGCGGCGGGCTTGGGCACGGTGGGCCCGGGGTCCTCCTGCGCATGACGGGACGGCGGGAAGTCGGGGGCCTTCATGCCGTTGGACTTCAGGCGGACGAGGCGGTGTCCGGCGGCCTGCTGCACGCTGAGCCCGCAGTCGCCGCGGCCGCGAACCATCGCCAGCAACTCCTCCTGCACCGGCTCGGGGGCGCCCCAGGTGCCGTAGAGCTTCTGCGTGCTCAGGCAGATCGGGCGCAGACCCCGGCTGAGCACGGCCTCCCAGACGGCGACGGAGACACCGGGCGTGTGCTCGGAGCGGAAGTCGTCCAGGACGACGATCCCGTCCGGCAGCAGGACATCCCGTGCGGCGCCGATGTCGTCGTACACATGCTCGTACAGATGCGAGCCGTCGATGTGCACGAACCGGCAGGAGTTCCGCTCGACCTCGCCGGGCACGAGCGAGCTGGGGCCCTGCACGACGCGCGGGAGTTCGTCGTGGAAGGCGAGGTAGTTGACCTCGAAGGCCTGGCGGGTGAGCGCGCTGTACGACTTCGTCGACTCGGCCCGGTTGGCGTCGTCCGGGGCGTCGCCCTCGAAGAGGTCGCACACGGTGTAGCGCTCGCCCTCCCGGAGATGGCGGCCCAGGAAGATCGCGCTCTTGCCCATGTAGACCCCGACCTCCAGCAGGTCGCCACGAACGCCCGCGGCCTCCTGCCGGTTCAGGAGCCAGTCGAAGAGCACCTGGTCGAGTACGGGGAACCAGCCCGGGACGTCGTCGAGCCGGCGGGGCCGCGGGGGTGCCTCATGTGCAGTGGTCATGGAAGGCGAGCACTTCCTCGTTGCGGTGATCCGGTCAGGAGCTGCCCGGCGCCTGCCCGGGTGGACAACCCGTCCAACCCCCGAGAAGGTGAATACCGGGTCAATTCGCTACGTACCGTACGCGGTCCTGGCCGTGCCGGTGGTGCGAATGGCGCCGCGCCCGGTGAACGATTACCGGATTGCTTCAGTTACCCCCGTCCGGGCCGAGTATGCCGCGAGTCCCGCGCCCGTCTCGCCCGCCCAGCCGGCGAACGCCCGCACCCGCGCCGCCCGCGGCAGTGCGGAGAGGGTCCGTCAGCAGGCTGACGGACCCTCATGTCATCGAAAATGCTGCCCTTGAGCCCTACTCCCCTACAAACCGGAGAAATCGGTGGGGGCGCCGCAGGCATTCGTGGCAAAGCGCCATCAGCTTGTCCGCGAATTCTTCCGGCATGATGTCCGGATCGGATCTCACTTCGGAAATCTCCGCCAGTAGGGATTCGACTTGCAGTCGGTTGAGCACCGTATCCCCGTAAGGATCCAAGTGTCCGAGGATGGGATACCTTTTGCGATCCACCCCTCGGAGGACCGGATCAAACTCCGGGTCTGCGGCAACCGATGCCACAAGCTCCCCTCTGCCTGATCTCACGTCGACCCTGATCATCAGCGGTCCACGTCGCTCGGGAGTCCCGGGTGCATGGTGACCAATTCTCCATCCCGACCACTGCGGACGATTGTGTAGATTCTAGTCGGCAGGCCGTGCCGATCGGTCCCCACTATGCCGTTGGCCGTGATGAAGTACCGAATGTTTCCCGTGGCCTCCTGATAGACGCCGATCTGCCCGGCGCTTCCCGTAGCCAGTTCTCCGAGGTCTACGCCATCGTCGAACAGAGACTTCGTAGCATCTGCCTCGGCACCGCCTCGCATATGGCGAGGAATGACGTGGTCCTCGATGGTATAGACGTCCTCGGCGCAACCGCCACTGTTATGCACCAATACCGGCGTCGCCCCCGCCAGCACATAGTACGTGTGGGTTTCGGCGATGGCGAGGTTGTAGGTGCGTGCGTGCTTGGTGAAGGCGTGGTTGGCCTGCACACGGACGGTGGACCTGTCGCTGCTCAGGAGGGTCATTCCCGGCCTGAGCCTGCTCGCCTTGATCCAGTCGTGCTCCGAAGGGCTCCAGAACGGATGCTCGGCGGTGGCGGTGAGCTCTTCGGGACCGTTGCGGCTCGCGATCGTCAGCGTGTTGAAGTCCTTGTCGTCTTCGGTGACGATCCGGCGCTGGACCTGGCGTGAGGCCGTTTCGCCGGTGAGTGGATCTGTCGCGAGGACGTCCTCGCCCTGCTTGATGTCCTCGATGTTCTTCTTGGAGCCATCTGCCATGAGCACCTTGGTGCCGGCCAGGAAGCACTGGCTGCAGCCGCGCCTGACCAGTTTCAGGTTGTCATAGGCCTTTTCCAGTGCCTTGAGCTTGGCGCTGATGAGGACGTCGACCGCGAGGGCCCCGCAGTGCTCGAAGTCCTTCTGGCCGAGGCAGGCTTCGAGTTCGCCGAGGCCGGTGAGCTCTTTGGTGACGCCCCACAGCTGCTCCATGGCGGCGCCGAATTCGTCGCCCATGGAGAGGATGTCGCACTCGACTTCGTTGTGCTGGCACCAGCGGGCGAAGCCCTGCGGGTCGCAGGGGACGAGCGCCTGGCCGCAGCGGTAGATCTCGCGGGCGCGCGCCCCGGCCTCGTTCATCGCCTTCTGCTTGGCCGCGACCGCGGCCTTGCGCCGGGCCTCTTCCTCCTCCCGGTACTTGGTGACCGCGATGGTGAACGCCTCGGTGGCCGCCCTGAGCGCGGCCTTTGCGTCCTCGCCGGCGGCGATCGACGACTGCCGTGCCTGTTCGGCGGCGACCCACGCGCTGGACGCCGAGGCCTGGGCCATCTCCGAGGAGAGCGTCGCGTCCGTGGCCGATCGGGCCGCGTCCTCGGCGGCGACGTTCGCGCTGTCCGCCGCCGGTGATGGTCGCGGCGTCGCCGTCCAGGGCGGCCTCGGCCGCGGCACGCCCCCATGCCGTGCCGTTCTTCATCGCAAGGACGGCCAGCTCACGACCCTGGCGGGCGACGGCCGCCAGGTCGGCACCCGGCTCGGCAGCCGCAGCGACCAACCGGTCCCGCTCGGTGTCCCGGTCCCGGGCCGCCTGCTCCAGCACGGCCAGCTGGGCGGTCCTGGCGTCGTGGGCCGCCTTCTGATCCCTCGCACGCTCGATACCGGCGTTGGTACGGCCCAGCAGTTCCTCGGCCTCGACCTCACGGGCGAGCGTGTAGACCCACTGCGCCTTGACGACCGCCCCGCTCGCCGCGTTCGCGGCCGCGGTGGCCGCGTTGGCATGCTCGGTCGACTTCGCCGCAGCGGTGGCGGCCTCGCCCGCGTGGTCGGCGGCCTCGTCCGCCGCGGTGGCAGCGTTGTTCGCGTGCGTCGCGGCGGAGCGGGCGGCATCCCGCGCCTCACCCGCCGCGGTGGCGGCCTTTCGGGCCAAAGCCTCGGCGGCGGACGCGGCACGGTTGGCCTCGTCGGCGTGGCGCCGGGTGGCCGCGGCGGCGGCGCGCGCACCCACCAGCCCGGGCTGAACGGCCTGCCGCTCACCGGCAAGGCATTCGGCATGACGATCCGCTAGCGGCAAACATCGCCTGCCGGGGCCCTGAACCGCCGATGGTTCAGGGCCCCGGCGGCGGACGGCCCCGGCAGCGCGGTGCGGGAGGCGGCGAACGCCGCGCCGGACCTCAGCCCTTCACCACGCGCCGCCCGACCGAAGCCCCGGTCAGCGACCGGCGCAGCAGCGGCGTCGCCCACTTCTCCACGTACCGGTTGAGCAGCCACGCCACCAGCAGCATCAGCGCGACGGTCGAGGTGACCGTGACCCAGGAGGACAGTCCGAAGTCCTGGTGCAGAACTTTGATCACGACCCACCCCAGGTGCTCGTGGACAAGGTAGAACGGGTAGGTCAGCGCGCCCGCCACCGTCAGCCACCGCCAGTCGGCCCAGCGCAGCCAGCCCAGGGCGACGGCGAGGACCGCGGCGAAGCCGAAGGTGACGATGAGGATGATGACGAAGGACGAGCGGTAGGAAAACTGGTCCGGCGTCTGCGGGTGCCACAGGTCGGCCACCGCGTAGTGCTGACCGGTCAGCCAGCTCACCGCCACGATGCCCCACGCGGTGATGTCCCGCCGGTCGCGGTGCAGCAGGTAGATGCCGATGCCGCCGATGAAGAACGGCGCGTACTCGGGCATCAGGACCAGGGACAGAATCGGTTCTCCGGAGGACTGCGCGATGGCCGCGGCCAGCGTCCACACCGCGCAGAACAGCACGATCCGCCGCCGGTTGGCCCCGGGCAGCACGATGAACAGGGCGAACAGCGCGTAGAAGCGGACCTCCACCCACAGCGTCCAGTCCACGCCGAGCACCCGGTCCGCGCCCAGCGGCTCCTGAAGCAGGGTCAGGTTCAGCAGCGCGTCGCTCGGCGACACCGCCTCGTAGGCCACCGCGGGCAGCGCGAACACCGCCGTCACCAGGATGACCGCCACCCAGTACGCGGGCAGCAGCCGCGCGACGCGCGAGGCGAAGTACGAGCGCAGCGACCGGCCCCAGCCGCTCATGCAGATGACGAAACCACTGATCACGAAGAAGATCTGGACGCCGAGGCAACCGTAGGACAGCAGCGTGTGCAGCGTGGGGAACTGGAACTTCGGCGACGATCCCCAGGCCTCGGTGACGTATCCGCCCCGGCCGCCGTAGTGGTACCCCGCCACCATCAGCGCGGCCAGCAGCCGCAGTCCGTCCAGGGCCCGGAGCCGGCCGCCCGCGGCCTTGTCCCGCTTCCTGTTCTTCGACGTCGGATGCTCCGGCGGCGACGAGGTCTGCCCGGCCGGTGCGTTCGTGAGCGCTGCCGTGCCGGACTGCGCTTTCGTCGTGCTCACGACCGTTTCGGTCACGCTGACACCCCTCGTACCGCATCTGCGGGCCGTGCCCGGCGCAGCCGGTGATCGAAATGCGCCGGTTCGAAAAGAACGAATGTACGTGCCAACCCTAGGGCTCGAAATGGCGTGGCCCCGTGCACGGCAGGTGTGATTAGCCCATCGGACCCCTGTAGTTCATCTTCCGGAAAGATGAAGGGCTGCTGTGAGTTCGATATCACAGGAGTGATGCCAGGGCCCGGTAGGGCGCTCAAGAGGCCCGCAGAAACGCCGAACGGGCCGCCTTGCCGAGGTAGGTGAAACGCGACTCGCCCGCCAGGTGCTTGTCCATAGCGTCCTTGACGCCCGGCCAGTTCGGGTCACCGAAGTCGTCGAGCACCACGATCGCGCCGGGCGCCGCTATCTCCTCGGCCCACTGCAGATCCGCGAGGACACCCTCGGCCGAGTGGTCGCCGTCCACGATGATCACACCGTAGCTGCGGTCGGACACGGCCGCGCGGGTCTCGGGGTCCTCCGAGAAGCCCTGCTGGATGCGGGCGGCGCTGCCCGCCTGCCCGGCCAGCGCGAGGTTGGTCCGTACGGCGTGCTCGTCGACCGGGGTGCCCGTCGGGTCGTTGCGCTGCTCGGTTCCGGGCTGGAGCTGCACACCGGCGAACGGGTCGACGATGGTCAGGCTGGGGCTGCGGCCGGAGCGCTCCATCATCCGTATCAGCCCGGCGGAGAACATGCCGTACAGCGTGCCGATCTCCAGGATCTCGTCGTTCGGCGGGTCGAGCAGGGGGATCGTGCCGAGCTTGCCGCAGATGTTCATGGTGCCGCCGGCGATCCGGCCGACCCCCAGCGACTCCAGCGCGACCAGCAGTCGGAACGCCGCGGCGACGTTGCGCTCCGCCGCCTCGCGGTCACCGCCGCCCAGCTTCGCGACCTCGGCCTGGAGGCGGTCCAGGGCGCCAGGGACCACTACCCGGGAGATACCGCGCGCCCGGGGGCCGACCAGCAGGTCGAAGGTGAACTGATGCTGCCTCAGCAGCTGGATGTCCCGCTTGAGTTCCTCGTTCTCCAGCTGTGCCCGGGCGACTGTGGAGCGGACCTGCCGCTCGATGCGCTTGTCGATGAGGTCGGCCACGGGGCGCAGGACGCGTCGGGAGACCGAGCTGCGAAGCAGGGAGCGGCTTTTCATGGAACCGATGACCTCTACATCTCTCTGAGAGTTGACCCCGGCGTCAGTTCGGATCACGGGTGGGGCAAAGGGTAGGCGTGCGACTGTCGAACGGAAGGTCTGCGAAGATGTCCTGCTGGGAAACTTCTGCCGAACCCCGAATGCCTCCTACGTGGAGGCAGGGTGCAAATGCCGTCCACCTGCGCGAACGGTGTGTCTGTAGGAGGAGACGATTTGCTCCCCAGTCCCACGCAGTTCACCGGATTGTCGTCTTGGTTTCTTAGTGTTCTCCAACCTTCCTCAACCTCTTGGCAAAGCCTTGCCATCTTTCGTCACACCCAGAGCAGGAGCACCATGACGAGGGTTCGCAGCAGATGGTCACGTCCCCGGACCGGGGACCTGGCATCCGCGCCCACCGACGCCGGCCCGCCGACTGCCGAAGTCACCCCGGCCGAGCTGGACGACTGCCTGCGCGCATGCGCCGTGCACAGCGGCAAGCTCGTGGGGAGCCTGCACTCCCGGCGCATCGGCCTCGCCGAGAAGCTGCGCGAGCTGCTCGCCGTCTGGGCCACCCAGACGCAGGCCGCCCCGGCCGTACCGACGGCGGGGGGACTGCTGCGGCGTGGCGCGAAGGCGGTCAGCGGCGGTGGCAGCATCACCAACGAGCTGCTCGACGCCCTCCTCGCCGTCGGAAACAAGGCCGTGGACTGCGGCTACGACGACGAGCTGAACCTCGCCCTGCTCATCAGCGACACCATCCTCACCCAGCGCAAGAACTCCCGCGCCGGCTGGCGGCTGCGCGGTCGGCTGCTGGAGGCCATGGGCCGTCCGGCGCACGCGGCCGAGGCCTTCGAGCGCTACCTGGACCTCACCAAGGACGACGGCTACGGCGTCCGCGCCCGGGTGACCGGCATTCGCACGGCCCTGGACCGGCGCGCCGAACTGCTCGCCCTGCTGGAGCGCTCCACTCCCGACGCCACCCGCTTCACCGGCGGCCCGGCGACCGATGTCTGGGCCGAGGGACTCGCCAAGCACGCCGCCGGTGACTGGGACGCCGCCCGGGCCCGCCTGGTCGGCGCGCTCATCGCCATGGACCGCGGGGAGGCTGCCGAGCAGGACTTCCAGGAGGCGCTCAGCCACTACCTGGACTTGTGCACCGGCGCCGCGGGCCGCCCCACGCCCGAGCTGACGGAGGCGATCGGCCTGTACGCCGAGTCCCGCCGCGTCCGGATGCGGGGCCCCTTGGCCGACCCCCTCTTCGGCGGTGTGCAGTGGCTCAGCCTCGGCGAGTTCCGCAACCGGATCGCCGGGAAGTCCATCTGCCTGATCGCCAACTCCGCCAGGGTGGGCGAGAGCTCCATGGGCGCCGAGATCGACTCGTACGACCTGGTGATGCGCTTCAACTCGTACCGGATCGATCCGGTGCACACGGGCAAGAAGACGGACATCCACGTCTCCATCCACAAGCACGCCTTCAACTGGGACAAGCCGGTAGACATCCGCCTGGTCACCGGCGGCAACTCGGCCGACTGGAAGTACTCGATGCGCAACAAGCTCGTCCCGGGCGCGCAGCAGTACGTCGGGGACGAGTCGCTGCGCTGGCCGGTGCGCAACATCGGCGGCTGGACCTCCGAGCAGTTCCCCGGCATCCCGACGTCCGGCTTCAACATGCTCTGGCTGCTCGACTTCCTCGACGTCAGCCCCACCATCGACCTGATCGGCTTCGACTTCTACGAGAGCGGCGCCTACCGCATCCCCGAGGCGATGAAGCTGCCGATCACGAACGTTCACGAATACAGCAGCGAGAAGGCATGGGTCATGGAACGGGCCCAGAGCGTCTCCGGCGTGAGGATTTCCCTGAGATGACCGCGACCCACATATCCGCCCCCGTCACCGCTGCCCGGCCAGCGGCACCCACCCCCGACGAGGGCTCCGCCCGCGCGCTCACCGGCAAGCGCCGGATCGCCTTCGCCAGTTTCGTCGACGAGAACTACCTGCCCGGCTTCCTCGTGCTGCTGCGCTCCCTCGCCCTGACGAACCCGGACGTGTGCGAGGACTTCATCGTCCTCCACGACGACCTGCGCCCGTCGTCCGTGGCCCGCATCCGCGCCCTGCACCCACGAGTGGTCTTCCGCCGGGTCGACGCCGACCACTACGACTCGTACAAGAAGGGCGACCAGGACAACTACCTGGTCCGCAAGGCGTACTTCATCCTCGACGTCTTCAAGATCCGCGACTACGACACCGTGATCACCCTGGACACCGACATGGTGGTCCTCGGCCCGATCAACGAACTGCTGTCGATGCGTAAGGGACTCGGCGCCGTCGCCCAGTTCTTCCACGGAGACAGCACCCGCATGCTCAACAGCGGTCTGCTCGTCATCCAGAAGGAGTTCCTGACCGACGAGTTCTGCGCCAAGCTGGACCAGGTCGGCCGCAGTGGGGCGTACGAGCTCGACAAGCACGACCAGGGCATCCTCAACGCCCTGCTCGACGGCGACTTCGTCGACCTCGACCCCAAGTACAACTTCGTCAAGCGGCGGCTGTCCGGCGACCTGCCGGTGCCCGACGACACCGCGATCCTGCACTTCACCGGCCGCCACAAGCCCTGGCAGGGCGGCGAGGCCGGTTACAGCCAGGCGCAGGAGCGCTGGCGCGAGTTCGACATCAGCGACGCCGAACTGCACGCCGCCTACGTTTCCCGCCCCGGCGCCCTCCACCACGACCTGCTCGTGCACTTCGGCACCCCGCACGTGGAGCGCACCGGCGACGTCGACACCGCCCGGAAGGTAGCCCTCGCGCACATCGGCGCCGGCGACTACCAGGCCGCCGTCGACATCCTGGAGCAGGTGCACATCCCGGTCGACGAGGCCTGGCCGCACGAGGTCTACGGGCACGCCCTGATGAGCGTCTCCCGCTACGAGGAGGCCCGCGCCCAGCTGCTCCTCGCGACTTCCGCGCCCAACCGCGCCGCTACCGCCTTCGCCCGCCTCGCCCAGATTGCCTGGGTGCACGGCGACGACGCCACCGCGCAGAAGTACGCGCTGCAGGGCCTCACCGTCGACCCCACGCACCGGGCCAGCCGCATCTGGCACCAGCGCGCCATCGGGGTTCCGGCCCAGCCGCAGGGCAGCCCCGACGACCAGCTCGCGCACGTCGCCTTCTACATGGACCGGCAGGGCAACGCCGGCGACAAGCTGCTCCCGGAGAGCGTCCGGCTCGCCTTCGACCCCGACACCACCTCCCGCCGCTGGCACTCGGTGCACGCCCACCGCCTGTTCGACGAGGCGGCCCTGGAGCGGGTCAACGCCCGGCGCGGCCTGGTCATCGGCGGCGGCGGCCTGTTCATCCCGGACACCATGCCCAACGGCAACAGCGCCTGGCAGTGGAACGTCCCGGACGAGCTGCTGGAGCGTATCGACGTCCCCATCGCGGTGTACGCCGTCGGCTTCAACGCCTTCGACGGGCAGTCCTACCGCGCCCAGCGGTTCCGGGAGTCGCTGCGCAAGCTGGTGGAGCGCTCCGCCTTCTTCGGGCTGCGCAACCACGGCTCGATCGAGAAGGTGCGCGCCATGCTCCCGGCGCACCTGCACGACAAGGTGCGCTTCCAGCCGTGCCCGACCACGGTCACCCGCCAGCTCGTGGCGAACTGGCAGGACCCGGTGACACGCGACGACACCATCCTCATCAACGCCGCCTACGACCGTGCGGGCCTGCGCTTCGGCCATGACTACGCCTACTTCCTGGCGCAGATGGCCAAGGCCGTCAAGGACCTCGGCACGCTCGGCGAGGTGCAGTGCGTGGCACACTCCCTCGACGACGAGAAACTCGCCTTCGACCTGCGCCGTGAGCACGGCGTGTCGATGCCGGTCATCCCGATGTACGACTTCGAGAACGACGACATCCGCGACCTGTACGCGCGCACCAAGCTGGTCATCGGCATGCGCGGCCACGCGGGCATGATCCCGTTCGGCTGTGGCACGCCCATCATCAGCCTGATCTCGCACCCGAAGATGGCGTACTTCCTGCGCGACATCGAGCGCCCCGAGTGGGGCGTCTCGGTCCACGACCGCGACCTCGCCGTGGTGCTCGTGGAGCGCTCCCGCGACCTGCTCGCCGACCACGCCAAGACGGTGGCCGACGTGCACGACCGGCAGCAGGAGCTGTGGAAGGTCACCCAGGCCAACGCGGCCGAGCTGCGCACCCTCCTGGGCGGCTGATCCATGACGGCCCTTGTCGTCGACGACGCTCCCGGGGCCACCCGGCCCCGGAAGCGCATGCGTCGCTCACCCCTGTGGTGGGCGGTGGTCGCCCTGCCTGCCGCCGCGGCCGTGGCGTACGCCGTCCTCACCCGCCGTCTCACCGGCGACCTGCACTACGTCCTCGGCGCCCTGCGCACCGGGGAGGCCGCGGGCTACTCACCGTCCGAGGTCTTCACCCACCGGCCGTTCTTCTACCGCTGGTTCGTCGCCGGCCTCGACGGGCTCACGTTCGGCGGCGTGATCACCCGCGAGACGATCATGGAGGCGGCGGGCGTCCTGCTGGCCGCCGCGGCCGCCTACGCACTCCACAGCGCGCTGCTGCGCCGGCTGACCGGCCGCGAGGCCGGCCTCACCGCGGGTGCCACCGGCCTCGCCCTGGCGCTCGCCCCGCGCACCGACTTCCTCCAGCCGGAGTGGGCGGCCGTGGTGCTGACGGTGTTCGGCATTGCCGCCGTGCTCGGCGTCGACCGCCCCTGGCCCGCGGCGCTGCTCGGCACGCTGCCGATGGGCCTCGCGGTGATGATGAAGTACTCCACCGCCGCCACGGCCGCCATCGGGCTGCTGCTGGTGTACGTCGTGGATCGCGGGCGGGCCGTACGGCTCGGTCTGCTCACGGCGGCCGGTTCGATCGCCCTGTTCGGGCTGAGCCTGCTCGCCGGGTCCCGCGAGTGGCAGTGGACCAAGGACATGCCGCAGATCAACCAGCAGGCGCTCAGCCGTACCGGCCTCGACCTCCCGGCCACCTTCCAGACTTCCGTGGACTGGCTTGCCGACCGGGCCCTGCTCTCCCCGGTGCTGCTCCTCCTGCCGGGAGCGCTGCTGCTGGTGCTGGCGCGGGTCCGGGGGCGGCGCCGGCTGGCCGAACTCCTCCTGGTCGCCGTGACGATCGGGCTCGGCGCACTGGCGGTCGTGGTCGTGCAGGGCAACTGGTTCTCGTACCACGGAGCCCAGCTGCCCGTCCTCGCCGCCGCGCTGTGGGGCCTCGCCGTGGGCGGCGCCCGCCGCTCACCGCCGTGGCTCTTCGGAGCCGTATCCCTCGTGTACGGCGTGCTGCCCGTGCTGTACACCGACAATCCGGCGGACCTGCAACGGCCCGCCACCCTCTGGGCGCTGGGCTTCGTCGCGCTGCTCGCGGCGGGTGTGGACGCGCTGGTCGAGGCGCGCCGGAAGCGGGCCGGCCGCAAGGGCCCGCGGGGCGTGTGGGCGGGCGCGTTGATCGCGCTGGCCGGGGTGGTGTGCCTGGCCGGGGCGATCTGGCCCGGCTCGCCGCACCGGGTGCTGGACGGCAAGGTGGTGGCGACCAGCGCGGAGTATCTGCGCGGGATGCGCAACAGCGAGGCTGTCGCCGAGCGGATGGACGCCGAGATGCCCAAGGATGCGCCGGTGCTCTACCTGGTGTTCGGCGACTCGGCGTACTACCTGGACCACCCGGCCCAGTGCCGCTACCCGATCGCCACGTTCCTCCAGCGCACCCGCTACATCGCGGACGTCGCCGAGCTGCCGTCGTACAAGGAGAACGCGGACTGCGTCGACCATGACACGGCGCCCTACGCGGTGCTGGACTGGCGCTGGTTCCGGCCCGGGAGCGTCGACCCGGCGCTCGAACGGCGGATCTTCGCGGTGTACGACTGCCCGCCCGCCCCGGCGGCCGGTGACAAGACGGTGCTGTGCACCCGCAGGAGCGGCGAGGGCCAGGCGGGCTGAGCCGCACACGCACGGGCGGCGCGGACCAGGCGAACTGATCCGCGCCGCTCCGGCGTCGCAGTGAGCTAGCTGTACTCGGTCATGACTTTGGTGACAGTCGGCTGATCGGTGGCTGGCCTCCGAGCGCAGTGTGTCGGCGGCCAGTGTTGTAGAAGTGCAGCCAGGGCGCGAGTGCGTCGGCGCGTTGAACTTCTGCTTCACACCCAGGCTTTGGCAGGCATCCTGGAATGCGCCGGATGTGCGGTAGTTCCTGGCGTTGTCGGTCATCACGCGCTCGATGCGGGCGATGCCGTGGCCGGCGAAGAACGCGGCCGGGCGGTTGAGGAAGGCCGCGCAGGTGGTGCCTTTCTCATCGGCCAGGATTTCGGCGCAGGCCAGGCGGGAGTGGTCGTCGACCGCGGCGTGCGCGTAGTCGTAGCCGATGCCCCGGCCCGGACGTCCTCGCTGCGGCCGTGGGCCCGCCAGCCACCGCCGTCGGGGATCTTCCCGAGCTTCTTGACGTCCACGTGGACCAGGCCGCTGGGCTGGTTGCACTCGTAGCGTGCGGTGCTGGTGCGCACCGCGCGGATCACCTGCCCGGTCAGCGGATCGCAGGCCGCCAGGGGCGGAATGTGGTGGCGGCGCAGGATCCGGCTCACCGTTCGGGCAGGGACCTGGGTGGCCTCAGCGATCTGCTCGGGTCCCCGGCGCAGGCATCGGCGGGCTTCAAGGACGCGTTCCTCAAGCTCGGGCGGCGTCCGTCTGGGACAGGTGCGGGGCGGCTGGAGCGGTCGTGCAGCCCCGGCCGGCCCTGGGCCCGGTAGCGGTTGACCCAGCGATGAGCACATTGCCGGGAGACTCCCAGCTCCTTGACGACATGCGCGACCGGACGCCGGTCGAAGACGACGCGACGCACCAGCAGGCATCTGCCGTGAAAGGTCAGCCGGGCATTAGCGTGGGCCACCAGGACCTCCGAGGTGAGTGAAGACGGCAATCTCCACTACGCCCGGAGGTCCCTCCATGATCAATAACCGGAGGCAGGCGTGTCGCCAACCTCCCGGCCGAGTACACCTAGCGCAGGCCCAGAGAGGCGGTGACCTTACGGGCCAGGGCCACCGAGTAGCTCTGGCCCCGGTCCTGCGGGTAGATCTGCGCCATCGTGACCAGCTTGACCCGGCTCATCGGCGTGTCGTGGCCGGGGATCAGCGACCGGTACTCCGGGGTCACCACCGGCTGGGCGAACCCGGCCTTCGAGAAGTGCCAGTTCTGGATCCAGGACTCCTCGAAGGCCGGGTTGATCCGCTTCAGATACGGCACGAACGCCTTCAGCAGCTCCGCCGGTTCGGTGGTGAAGCGCCAGTCCTCGCGCTCGACGTAATTGCCCACGTAGAGGATGTGCCGGCCGCCGTAGACGGCCGGGTCGATCATCCGGGTGTGCTCGACCACCGCGAGGAAGGGGAAGTCCGGCTCGTTGATGTTGAGCCAGTAGTACGGGATGACGCTGCGGTCCAGCTCCAGCACGAAGCAGGTGGCGCCCAGGTACTGGTTCTTCCACACCGTGTCGTTCGCGGGCAGCCCGGCCGCCTTGGCGAAAGCGGGCTGCGGGGTGGTGACGATCAGCTGGTCGAACTCGTAGCGCGAGCCGTCCGCGCAATCCACCACGGCGGGCGCGGCGTCCCCGTCCTGCCGGATGGTCCGCACTGCTTTGCCGAACTCGACCTTGCCGCCGCGCTCCTCGATCCCGTCGCGCAGCGCGGCGTACACCCGCTCGAACCCGCCGTCCACATAGCCGAGTTCGAATGTACGGCAGTGGATCCGGGCCCACAGCCACGCCATCGACACCTGCTCGGCGCGGTCGCCGAACTTGCCGCGCAGCAGCGGCTCCCAGATCGCCGCGGTGGCCTTCTTGCCGGCCCACTTGCGCAGCCAGGCCAGCGCGGTCAGGTCGTTGTACCGCTCGCCGCTGCGCACGGCCTTCAGCACCGCCGACGACCCGGCGAACCGCACCGCGTCGACCGGCGAGAACTCCGGGAAACGCAGCATGTCCACCGGCGAGGTGAAGTCGATCAGCTTTCCACCCCGGTAGATGCCGGTCGTCGGCTTGTGGAAGCGCAGCGCCTCACCGAGCCCCAGCTCCTCGATCAGAGCGATCATCGCCTTGTCGCTGCGGAAGATGTGGTGGTAATAGCGCTCCAGCGGAACGCCGTCCGGCTCCCCGCCGATGGCCAACGACGCGGCAAGACCGCCGAGTTCACCGGCTGCCTCCAGGATGGTGACCTGGTGGCCGGCGCGTACGGCGTCCCAGCCGGCCGTCAGGCCGGTGGCACCCGCGCCGATGATGCCGAGGTTCATGCGAAGCTCCACTTTCTGTTGAGCACGAACTGCAGCGCCAGGACCAGCGGCAGTGAGCCCGCCTTGACCAGGTTGGGGTCGATTCCCAGCGCGTCGGTGAAGACGACGAACAGCAGGTACGTCAGGGCGATCCCGGTCAGTCCCACGGCGTAGAAGCGCAGGAAGCGCACCACGATCCGGTCGCGCCGCTCGAAGGTGAACAGCGAGTTGAGGACGAAGTTGTTGGTGATGCCGAGGGTGGTGCTGATGACGTTGGCGACCTGCTCGTGCATCCCGGCCACGTTGTGCAGCAGCAGGAACGCCACGAGGTCGAGGGCGACGCCACTGCCGCCGATCAGCGTGTAGCGGAACAACTGGCGCAGGGTGCGCGCTCGGTCGCTTTTCGTCCGTACCTCGGGGACCGCTGCCTCCGTCGTGGTGTCAGACGCCACCTTGCTGGTCCCTCCGGCCACCGATGACCTCACGCACCAGATACAGCGGACGCCCCTGTGCCTCGCTGTAGATGCGCCCTATGTAGGTGCCGAGCACGCCCAGGGACAGCATCTGGGTGCCGCCGAGGAACAGCACCACGACCATCAGCATCGTCCAGCCGGAGACCGTGATGTCGGGCCGGAAGATCTTCATCCCCAGCGCGTAGAGGATGCCGAGCAGCGACAGCACCAGCACGACGAAGCCGAGCCGGGTGATCATCCGCAGCGGCACCGTGGAGAAGCTGGTCACGCCGTCGATGGCGAGCTTGGCCATCTTCTTCAGCGGGTACTTGGTCTCGCCCGCGAACCTCTCGTCGCGGTCGAACTTCACCTCGGTCTGCCTGAAGCCCATCGAGGCGACGATGCCGCGCACGAACCGGCTGCGCTCGCGGTACTTGCGCAGCTCGTCGGCGACGCGCCGGTCGATCAGCCGGAAGTCACCGGTGTCCAGCGGGATGTCGACCTCGGCGCAGGCGCGCAGGACGCGGTAGTACAGCGACGCGGTGGCCCGTTTGAAGGCGCTGTCCTGCCGGGTACGACGCCTGGCGTGCACGATTTCCGCGCCCTCCCGCCAGGCGTCGACCAGTTCCAGGCTGACCCTGGGCGGGTCCTGGAGGTCGGTGTCCATGACGATCACGGCGTCGCCCTGGGCGATGTCGAGACCGGCGGTGATGGCGATCTGGTGCCCGAAGTTGCGGGCGAAGTCGACCACCCGGACCCGCTCGTCGTTCTTCGCGAGGTCCTTGAGGATGCCGAGCGAGCCGTCGGCGGAGCCGTCGTTGACGTACACCAGCTCGAAGTCGAGTTCGGGGCGCTCGGCGAGGGCCGCGGTCAGTTCGGCATGGAAGGCGGCGATGCCATCCTGCTCGTTGTAGACCGGCAGCACGTACGAGATCAGGGGGCGCCCACTGGGCTGCTCGGGCTCGGCCGGCGTGAGCGGGGCCGGAGCCACGACCTGGGCGGGCGGACGTATGTCCTGCTGGGTCATCTCGATCCGCCCGCTTGCGCCAATGCTGTGAAGTGAAAAGGGGGTTGAACCATTGGGGGAAGCTATGGAACGTGTGTGAACATATGACTAACGAGTCGCGACAAGAAGTCGTCTTCCCTGTTTCACTTAATCGCGCGGCGTGAACAGCAGATTCCGTGTTCCGCTCGGCCGCCGCCGGTCCGAGGGAATGAGCGTGTCCTCCTTCTCGGCCACCCAGTGGGCGTCGTAGCCGAGCGGTCCGAACTCGGCGAGGAGCGGGTCCAGCGGGGCGCCCAGCAGTGCCTCCAGCATCACAGTCGGCCGGTCCCGCTTCAGCACTCGACGGGCGCCCTTCAGCACCGACATCTCATGACCTTCGACGTCGATCTTGATCAGGTCGAGCCTGGTGCCGGTGAACACCTCGTCCAGCGTGAGCAGTTGGACCCGCTTCAGCTCGGCGTCCCCGGCCGCGTGCTCCAGGGAGGAGCCCGTCGACAGCAGGTTCCCGGAGAAGCGGATGCCGATGTCGGCCCAGCCCGGCTCGCTGGAGAGGCCCGCCTGGTAGCGGCGGATGTTCTGCACGTTGTTCAGCCGGATGTTCACCGCCAGCCTCGCGTGCACATGGTCCACCGGCTCGAACGCGTGCACTTTCGCTTTCGGGTTGGCGAGTGCCGCGATCATCGAGAAGTACCCGACGTGCGCGCCGACGTCGGCTATCGTCGCGCTCTTCGCGGCCAGCCGTGACCAGGTGGCCATGCTGCCGGGTTCATACCTGAATCTCCCGTTCCACAAGGTGTCCAGGGCGACCGCGTCGTCGTTCACGCATAACATGACGAACGGCGGGCAGTGCGGGGAGTCGATCTCGGCGAGGCCCCGGTACGGGTGCTTCTTGCGGTGGGTGCGGATGATGTCGCTCGTGGAGACCGGCCGGACGGACGTCGCGTGGGCCAGCATCCGGGCGTTGGCGGTTTCGACCTGGGAGATACGCATGGCCGCGATCGTAGGGCCGTGATCGTCGTCTCTTGAAGGACTCGGACGTATTCCGTGCAGAATTGCCCATAACCACTGGTCAGAGCGCGGCGGCCCCCGAGATCAAAAATCAGGGAAGCCGCCACACCGGGGAATGAGACCCCTTGGCGAAGGGCGAACGAAGCGCGATTCTCTTTTCTGTTTCCGCGACTTTCGCGCCCTGTTCACCATCTCTTTACTTACCGCTTCACGGCCTTCTTCAGCGCCCGCGCCCGCCGCACCACCCGCCGTGCCGTGGAGTTGCGCGGCAGGAACGACAGCCGTGCCGGGATGCCGCCCGGCAGGCCCAGCGAGGTGAGCCGGCGCTTCCTGAAGTAGCGCTGGGTGCGCGGGTCGAAGTGCTGGGCGAGGAACCGTTCCGCGGCCGGGCGCAGGCTCGGGTAGATCTGCGGCTGCATGGTGAACCCGAGCGCGTTGATCAGACCGTTCAGCAGCTCGCCCGGCAGGGTGTCGGCGCCCTTCGTCTCCTCCAGGTCCGGCAGCAGCGCGTCGGCCAGCGCGACCGGCACGCGGTTGCTGTTCTGATACGGCGTCAGCCGGTCCAGCAGCTGCTCGGTGCCGATCCGGGCGACCGGCAGGTCGTAGAACGCGGACGCGGTGAACAGCGCGGTCGAGAAACAGCCGACGACCAGCGCGGGCCGCGCCTGGGCGAACAGCACCTCGGCCAGGACGGGGGTGTCCAGCACGGTGAGCTCGACGCCCAGCTTCTCCGCCTCGGCCTCCAGGGCGCGGCTGTAGCGGGCCGGCGCGGTGGGGTGCGGCTTGAACACGATGGCGCGGTGCCCGCGCTGCACGGCCCCGCGCATCATCCGCACATGCAGGTTCTCCTCCTCGGCGGGGGAGAGGATGTTCAGCGCGGACAGGTACTGGCCGAGCAGCAGGGCGGCGTTGTCCGGGAGGTCGGGCAGTTCCCCGGCGGCGCCGGTGAGCCCGCTCATGACCTTGAGGAACGCGTCCGACGGCACCACCTGCGCCGGCACGCCGAACTCGGTCAGCAGCAGCGGGGTGAGACCGGGCACGAGGTCCAGGTGGAGCAGGCGCCGGACCCGGGTGCCGACCAGCGGGTCGAGCTTGTTGCGGGTGGGGCCGTAGCTCATCAGGCCGTCGGCGTAGACGTGCACCGGGGCGCCGGTGAAGATCTGGGCCAGGCCGAGCGCCGGGTTGACCTGGATGGACTCCAGGACCAGCTCGACCCGGTCGTCGCCCAGCCCCCACAGCAGCCGCAGATAGCGCTCGAACAGCGGCAGGTCGTCGGGGCGCGGCGCCCAGGCACCGGGGTGGAAGGGGCGGATCGCCTCGTTGAAGGACAGTACGTCGTCGAAGTGGTCGCGCAGCGTGCCGAAGCCCGGCATCTCGTCGACGGCCGGAGTGGTCTCCGGCGTTGCCGAGTTGTTGAACACCAGCAGTACCCGGCGGTCCGGCGCCTCGAAGCAGTCGGAGTCGATCGCGGCGGCGAGCGTGGCGGCGCCGTACAGCGTGGAGACGCAGAAGATCTGGGTGGTACGGGACATCAGGCAGCCGCCTTCGCTGTGGTGATCCGGCGCCGCAGCCGCCGCAGCTTGGAGGCGCGCCGCAGGTCCATGGTGTCGAGTACGTCGCCGAGGGCGTCCTGCGGCATGCGCTTTATGGCCGCCGCGCTCATGATCCGCAGTTGCTTGGCCACGGACGGTTCGAACTTGTCGATCTCCGACAGATGGTGGGCGATGATCGCGCAGTAGGTGCGCACGGCCTTGGGCAGCAGCCGGTCGGCGTCGCGGTCCGCCGCCGTCTCCTCGATCACCTGGTCGAAGGCGCGGATGAAGTCGAGCTGACGGACGTCACCGATCTGCGTGAGGGAGCCGGTGACCCCGCGCCGGTAGAACACGCCGAGCAGGCTGACCACGGCGAAGGACTCCGTCTCGCGGTGCAGCTTCCAGATCCACGGCCGGTCCTCGGCCGTGCGCAGCCCGTCGGTGAAGTGCAGCACGCCCTTGTCCAGCAGCCGGCGGTGGAAGGCGCCGGCCCAGGCGTAGGCGTAGTCCACGGAGGTCGTGCGGTCGGCGGGCAGGATGTGGTCGCGCGGGTTCATCACCTCGTCGCGGAGCCCGACGGGCGCGCGGTGCACGGTGCGGGCGCGGTGGGTGGCCTGGACGTGGTCGGTGCGGACGAAGTCGCAGCCCAGCTCCTCGATGGCCGCGACCAGCTCGCTGTAGTAGCCGGGGGCGAGCCAGTCGTCACCGTCCAGGAAGGTGATGTACTCGCCGGTCGCGACGTCGAGGCCGGTGTTGCGTGCGGTGGCCAGCCCCCCGTTTTCCTCTCTGCGGATATAGCGCACCTGAGCGACCGCGGAGAGTTCTTCGGCCGCGCGTTCGAGGATCGCGGGCGTTTCGTCCTTCGATTTGTCGTCGACCAGGATGAACTCGAAGTCCGGCCTGGCATTCGCGCGAAGGCTTCTCAGGTTGTCCGGGGCGTATTGCTGCACGTTGTAGAACGGCACGATCACGGAAAGCTTGGGCACCTGCGAAACCCTAGGAGGCGGCCCTGCTGCGGACTTTTCCGCTGAGGGTACTGTGGGTGAACTCGATGTGTCGGAACGGTGCATGCCGTGTACTTCCTGGGCTTCGGCGAGCCAGTTCGGCTCTCAGTGGGGTGCTGTTAACTTTTCGTTGACACGAGGTTAGCCAGCAACTAGGAATTGCTTCCTAGCGTCTGGGGTGTGCCACCAAGTACAACGAAGCCCACGCGGATCGCAGTACTCGCCGACTCGGACACCCGCTGGAAATGGGGTGCGCTGACGGCGAGCCGTATCGCTCCGGGCCCGTCCATGGAAGCCGGACCGCAAGGCGAGGCGCAAGTTGCCCCTGCCCTGGACGGATTTCTGCTGCGCGGCCGGGCCACCCCCACGCCACGCCAGCTGGCCGAAGTGGGCGTCCGCGCCGACTCCCTCAAGGAAGTCACGGCCGTCGAATTTCTGCGCACCATGGCGCAGGAGTCGTACGACGTACTGGTCCTGTCCCTGGTCGGCGGCGGTGTGCAGGCGATGCTGCACGGCCTGAAGCGCGTCTGGGAGGACCGCGAGCAGCGGCCCGTCGTCGTCACCGGCTATGTCGGCGTCGTCTACGAGAAGCTCGCCGACGGTCTGCTGCTGCGGCACGGCGCGGACCTCGTCCTCGCCAACTCCCGCCAGGACGCCGAGCGTTTCCGCGCGGTGTACGACGGGGTCGGCGCCGACTCCACCGCGGTCACCGAGGTGGCACTGCCCTTCCTGGGCGGCGCGAAGTACGCCGGCGAGCACGACCCCTACACGGTGGTGTTCGCGGCGCAGCCGTCGGTCCCCGAGAACCGCAAGGACCGTACGTACCTGCTGAACCGCCTCATCCAGCACGCGCGGCTGCACCCCGAACGCGAGGTGCTGCTCAAGCTGCGCTCCAGGCCGGGCGAGCACACCACCCACATCGAGGAACTGCCGTACCAGAAGCTGGCGCAGAGGTTCGGCGAGCTGCCCCCCAACTTCCAGCTGGTCTACGGCAACATGGGCGAGGTCCTGGACCGCACGGACCTGCTCGTCACGGTCAGCTCGACGGCCGCGCTGGAGTCGCTGCACCGCCGGATCCCCACCGTCGTGCTCACCGACCTCGGCGTGCGTGAGGTACTCGGCAACCACCACTTCGTCGGCTCCGGCTGCCTGGCCTCCTGGGACCAGCTCGACGCCGGGCACCGGCCCACGCCGGACGCCGACTGGGTGGCCCGGCAGGGCGTCGCCGCCGACGGCTCGTACGAGACCGCCTTCGACGCGGCCCGGGAACGGATCGCCAAGCTGCTCGCGCAGCCCGGCGGACTGCCGCCCCTGACGCCGTACTACACACCGGCGACCGCCCCCGGCTATCTGCCCGGCATCCTCGCCCGGCACCACCTCGGCCCCGACGGCACCCCGCTGCCCGGCGCCCCCGCGCACGACAAGGAGCCCGGCCCGGTGCGGCAGATAGTGCGCCGCGCCGCACGCGGCGCCTACCGGCACGGCGTCCAGCGGGTCGCGCCCGTCATCCGGCGGATGGGGGAGCTGTGAGCCGCACCAACCCTGCTCAAGGAGTAGTTCCCATGTCCAACCCGGAAGCGGGCCGAGGCGCGACGGTGCGCCGGGTGCTCGCGGTGATCCCCGCGCGTGGCGGCTCCAAGGGCGTGCCCGCGAAGAACCTCGCCCCGGTCGGCGGCGTACCGCTGGTGGCGCGCGCGGTGCGTGAGTGCATGGCCAGCCGCCTCGTGACCGACGTCGTCGTCTCCACCGACGACCAGGCCATCGCCGCCGCCGCCCGCTCGGCCGGCGCCGAGGTCGTGCTGCGCCCCGCCGCCATCGCCGGTGACACCGCCACCTCCGAGGCCGCCGTCCTGCACGCCATGGACGCCCACGAGGCGCTGCACGGCTCCCCGGTCGACGTGGTGGTGTTCGTGCAGTGCACCAGCCCCTTCCTGATCCGCGAGGACATCGACGGGGTCGCGGCGGCCGTCGTGGAGAACGGCGCGGACACCGCGGTGACCGTCGCGCCGTTCCACGGCTTCATCTGGCGCAACGCCGACGACGAGGCGACGGAGGACGCCGGCGCCCCGGCCACCGGCGGCTACGGCGTCAACCACGACAAGTCCTTCCGCCCCCGCCGCCAGGACCGCCCCCAGGACTTCCTGGAGACCGGCGCCGCCTACGCGATGGACGCGGCAGGCTTCCGCGCGCACCAGCACCGCTTCTTCGGCCGCACCGAACTGGTGCGCACCGACCCCGCGCGCGTGCTGGAGATCGACGACCCGCACGACCTCGCCCGCGCCCGCGCCCTGGCCCCGCTGTTCGACGCGGACCGCCCCGGCGCCCTTCCGACCGCCGCCGACATCGACGCGGTCGTACTCGACTTCGACGGCACCCAGACCGATGACCGGGTGCTGATCGATGCCGATGGACGGGAGTTCGTCTCCGTGCACCGCGGGGACGGCCTCGGCATCGCGGCCCTGCGGCGCAGCGGCCTGAAGATGCTGATCCTGTCCACGGAGCAGAACCCGGTCGTCGCCGCCCGGGCCCGGAAGCTGAAGATCCCGGTGCTGCACGGCGTCGACCGCAAAGACCTCGCGCTGAAGCAGTGGTGCGAGGAGCAGGGCATCGCGCCGGAGCGCGTGCTCTACGTCGGCAACGACGTCAACGACCTGCCGTGCTTCGCCCTCGTCGGCTGGCCCGTCGCGGTCGCGAGCGCCCACGACGTCGTACGCGGCGCCGCACGCGCGGTCACCACCGTCCCTGGTGGTGTCGGCGCGATCCGAGAGATCGCCGGCTGGATCCTCGGACCCTCTCTCGACTCTCTCGACCCCTCCACGAAGTAAGGAACGTTCCTGCCATGAGCACCAACACCCGCCTCCGTACCTTCGGTTCCCGCGAGGTCGGCCCCGGCAAGCCCGTCTACATCTGCGGCGAGATCGGTATCAACCACAACGGCGAGCTGGAGAACGCGTTCAAGCTCATCGACGTGGCCGCCGAGGCGGGCTGCGACGCGGTCAAGTTCCAGAAGCGCACCCCGGAGATCTGCACCCCGCGCGACCAGTGGGACATCGAGCGCGACACCCCCTGGGGCCGGATGACCTACATCGACTACCGCCACCGCGTGGAGTTCGGTGAGGACGAGTACCGCCAGATCGACGAGTACTGCAAGTCCAAGAACATCGACTGGTTCGCCTCCCCGTGGGACACCGAGGCCGTCGCCTTCCTGGAGAAGTTCGACGTCCCCGCCCACAAGGTCGCCTCCGCGTCCCTCACCGACGACGAGCTGCTGAAGGCGCTGCGCGCCACCGGCCGTTCGGTCATCCTGTCCACCGGCATGTCGACGCCGAAGCAGATCCGCCACGCCGTCGAGGTCCTGGGCAGCGACAACATCCTGCTCTGCCACGCCACCTCGACCTACCCGGCGAAGGCCGAGGAACTCAACCTCCGCGTGATCAACACGCTGGAGAAGGAGTACCCGAACGTCCCGATCGGCTACTCCGGCCACGAGACCGGCCTGCAGACCACGCTGGCCGCCGTCGCCCTCGGCGCCACCTTCGTCGAGCGTCACATCACCCTCGACCGCGCCATGTGGGGCTCCGACCAGGCCGCCTCCGTCGAGCCGCAGGGCCTCACGCGCCTGGTGCGCGACATCCGCACCATCGAGGCCTCCCTCGGTGACGGTGTCAAGAAGGTCTACGAGTCCGAGCTGGGCCCGATGAAGAAGCTGCGCCGTGTCACGGGCGTCGTCGCCGAGGCGGAGATCGCCGCCGCGGCCGGCGAGCCGGTCCAGGTCTGACGCCCACGTCAGCCCCTGCAACCCCCACAACGCCCTACGACGGGACGGTCGTACGCCGATGAGCCCCCGCGCCGGGAATGCCGGCTCCCATACTCTCGCCTTCGTCGAGAGTCCGGTACAGCTGCTGAACGTGCTGGAGTGGGCGCATGTCCACGCACCCGGCGCGGGGCTCACCCTCGTGGTCCTCTCGCCCGTCGATCCGATGACCCGCGGCCAGCTGCGGCGGATGGCGGAACTGGCACGCGAGGAGGGCTACGAGGTCCGCTGGGAGGAGGCGCGCGGCGGCGCGTCGGCACCCTTCCAGACGATCGGCGGGCTCATGGGGGTACTGCGCCGTGCGGAACGGATCGTGATGGGCGATCCGTTCTCGCGGTACGTACAGCTGCTGCTGACCATCACGCGGGTGCGTGACCTGGTGGTCGTGGACGACGGGACGGCGACGATGGAGTTCGTCACCCAGCTCGCCCGCGGCGAACGCCTGGTCCGCTGGCACCGGCGGGGCGCCCGTCCCGGCCCGCGCGATCTGCTCTTCGCCCCGGTGTCGTCCTCCGCCCGGCGCCGCCTGACGCCGGGCGGGCGCCGCCGGGTCGAGGTGTTCTCCTCCATGCCGATCGACGAGACGCCGGGCGGTGTCACGGTCACCGCGAACGACTTCGCCTGGACCCGCGCCCGCTTCGGCCCGCCGCGCATCACCAAGGGCGCGGACATGGTCGGTACGTCGCTGGTGGAGACCGGCGTGGTGGACGGCGACCGCTATCTGGAGGCGGTGCGCTCCCTCGCCAAGACGCACGGCGCCCGCCGCTACTTCGCCCACCGCCGCGAGAGCGCCGAGAAACTCCACCGGCTGGCGGTCGAGGCGGGCCTGGAGGTGGTCCGCCCCGACCTCCCCCTGGAGCTGATCGCCCGCCGCGGCCCGGTGGGCCGCACGATCCTCAGCTTCCCGTCCACCGTCGTCCACACCCTCCCGCTGGCCCTGGCCGGCACGGACGTCCGCGTGGCCGTCTGCGACATCGACCCCGACTGGCTCACCCGGACGGCCTCACCCCGCGCCCAGGGATTCCTGGACGGGGTGACCGGGACGGCACGGGATGTGCATCGGCTGTCGGCGGTGCAGTCGGTCTAGGTACACCCGGCTGGGCGGTCCAGGTGCACCCGGCTAGGGCGCGGGCTCGCGGAGGACCAAGCAAGGACGCGGGTTTGCGGACCAAGCCAGGACGCCGGTTTGCGGACCAAGCTAGGACGCGGGCTTGCGGACCAGCACGAAGGCCTTGGGGAGTTTCTCGTCCTCCCCCGGTTCGCGCACGACGCGGGCGTACGGGGCGAGGCCGGCCTTGACCAGCAGATCCGCCACCTTTTCGGGCGTACGCCAGTAATAGTCGAGGGCGATCTCGTGCCCGAAGCGCTCCGTCAGGTGCATGCGCTCCTCCGTGTCGGCGGTCTGGAAGGCCAGCAGAACGGGAGCACCCGGCCGCAGGACGCGATGGAACTCGGCGAACGTGGTCGGCAGGTGGTCGTCGGGCACGTGGATGATCGAGAAGAGGGCTGCGATGCCGCCCAGCGCAGCGTCCGGCAGGTCCAGACGGGTCATCGTGCCCACGTGGAAGCGGAGCCCGGGGTGCGCCCGGCGGGCCAGAGCCACCATCCGGGGTGACAGGTCCACGCCGAACACCGGAACGCCGAGGTCGTGCAGCAGCGCGGTGACGTGCCCGGGCCCGGAGCCGAGGTCGGCCACCGGGGCGGGGGAGTGGGCGCGGGTCAGCTCCGCGAAGGCGCTGACCAGGGCCCGGTCGAGCGGGACGCCGCCCATCGCGTCCGGGAAGCGGGACGCGTAGTCGGCGGCGATGGTGTCGTACGAGGTACGGGTGGTCGCTAAGAAGGCCGTGTCCAGATCCAGATCACTCACGGTCGCGCACGCTACCGGGCGAGCGCCCGCCGTGGGCGTCCGTCAGGTGAACGGACGCGCGCGGGTGGGGCCCGGCGTGGTATGCGTGGAGAAGACGGTGGTACCCATGATCCGCCCGACCCGAGGAAAACGGGCGAGTTTACCCACCCCAACCGACACCTATGCGTCCGGCGGCCAGGTTTTCTTCCCCTAACGGGTTGAACTTTTGTTGATCTCGGGGCAGTTGACCGTCCGGGCGTCCTACCCTTCAGAGGGTGAAGCAACTGATGTCACTGGAGTCCGACGCCGATCTCCTGAAAGCGGCCGGAGCGGCGGGAGCCGTACTTCCCGGCACGCTCCCCGAGCCACTGCGTGCCGAACTCGTCGCGTTCCGTCGCGACTTGCACATGCACCCGGAGCTCGGCAACCAGGAGTTCCGCACGACCGCCGCGATCAAGGCCCGGCTGGAGAAGGCCGGCCTCCGGCCGCGCGTCCTCGCCTCGGGCACCGGGCTCGTCTGTGACATCGGCGTCGACGGCGACCAGTGGCGCGACGGGCCCGAGATGCTCGCCATGCGGGCCGACATCGACGCCCTGCCCATCCCGGACGCCAAGATCGAGTGCCCGTACCGTTCGACCGTCCCCGACCGGGCGCACGCCTGCGGCCACGACGTCCATACGGCCGTGGTGCTGGGCGCCGGGCTGATCCTCGCCGACCTGCACCAGCGGGGTCTGCTGCCGCAGCCCGTACGGCTGGTCTTCCAGCCCGCCGAGGAGGTGCTGCCCGGCGGCGCCGCCGACGCCATCGACTTCGGCGTGCTCGACGGGGTGAAGCGGATCATCGCCGTGCACTGCGACCCCCGGGTGGACGCCGGGATGATCGGCCTGCGCGAGGGCCCGATCACCTCCGCCTGCGACCGCCTGGAGATCGCCCTGGACGGCCCCGGCGGCCACACCGCCCGCCCTCACCTGACCACCGACCTCGTGACCGCCGTCGCCCGCGTGGTCACCGACGTGCCCGCGCTGGTCGCCCGGCGCGTCGACACCCGCAGCGGCCTCGCGGTGACCTGGGGACGCATCGAGTCGGGCCACGCCCCGAACGTCATCCCGCAGCACGCCGAGCTTTCCGGGACCGTGCGCTGCCTCGACATGGACGCGTGGCGGGAGGCCCCCGACATCGTCCACGCGGCGATCGACGAGGTGGCGAACCTGCACCGCGCCAAGTCGGAGATCAACTACGTCCGCGGGGTCCCTCCCGTCGTCAACGAGCCCGGCGTCACCCAGCTCCTCGCCGACGCCATGACCGCCCGCCGCGGCCCCGAGTCCGTCGAGAACACCGACCAGAGCCTCGGCGGCGAGGACTTCTCCTGGTACCTCGAACAGGTCCCCGGCGCCATGGCCCGCCTCGGCGTCCGCCCACCGGGCGAGCGCACGGTCCGCGACCTGCACCAGGGCGACTTCGACGTGGACGAGTCCGCGATCGCGGTCGGCGTGGAACTGTTCACGGCCGCGGCCCTCCTCGACGCAGGCCGGTAGCCACCCCCGGGGGCCTCTTCGGTAAGGGACCCGTCCGGTTGCGCCGCCTGTTCAGCAGGGGCAGCCTGGTGCGCGTAGCGGGCGGACTCTGCCCTGAAGCGCGCCGGGATCGCCCCAGGTGCACACCATTCGAGCCGGTGGTTCACAAGGACGTAACCGGCCATCGGCACGAATGGATAACGGCCGCGCAGAACCCCGTTCCCAGGAGTGTCTACGCGCGTTAATGTGCGCCGAACCGAGCACCCACTGCGGGGCTTTGGAGAATGGGGAGCTTCACGATGCGTCGGATATCCAAATTGACCCGCGTCGCGGTGGGGGTCGCGTCGCTCGCACTCGCCGCGACGGCCTGCGGTACCACCAGTGGTGAAAGCGGTGGCGATTCAGGTTCCAAGGAGGACCTGGGCCTCGCCATCGCGTACGACATCGGCGGCAAGGGCGACCAGTCCTTCAACGACGCCGCGTACGCCGGCCTGCAGAAGGCGGCCACCGAGTTCGGCTACAAGACCGCCGACGTGGAGCCCACCGAGGGCGAGACCGACGCCGACAAGGAGCAGCGTCTGGCCTCCCTGGCCCGGCAGGGCTACAACCCGGTCATCGGCGTCGGCTTCGCCTACGGCCCCGCGATGGAGGCCGTGGCCAAGAAGTACCCGGACACCACCTTCGGCATCGTCGACTCCGTCGTCAAGGGCGAGAACGTCGCCTCCCTCGTCTTCGCCGAGGAGCAGGCCTCCTACCTCGCCGGCGTCGCCGCCGCCAAGGCCACCAAGACCAACACCGTCGGCTTCGTGGGCGGTGTGGACATCCCGCTGATCCACAAGTTCGAGGCCGGCTACAAGCAGGGCGTCGAGGAGACGAGCGGCGGCAAGGTCAAGGTCATCTCGCAGTACCTGACGCAGACGGCCGAGGAGGGCGGCTTCTCCAGCCCCGACAAGGGCAAGGCCGCCGCCGAGGGCCAGATCGAGAAGAAGGCCGACGTCGTCTACCAGGCGGCCGGCCTGTCCGGCCAGGGCGTCATCGAGGCCGCCGCGAAGGCCAAGGTCTGGGCGATCGGCGTCGACTCCGACCAGTACCAGCAGGAGGCGCTGGCGGCGTACAAGGACTCCATCCTCACCTCCGCGCTCAAGGACGTCGGCGGTGCGGTGTACGCGCTGGCCAAGTCGGTCGAGGACGGCAAGCCGCTGACCGGCACGCAGACCTTCGACCTGAAGGTGAACGGTGTGGGCCTGTCCGACAGCAACCCGGAGTACGCGAAGATCGCGGGTCTCCAGGAGGCCGTGGAGAAGGCCAAGGAAGGCATCATCGACGGGTCGATCAAGGTCAGGACCGAGTAAGCGGCGCCGCCCGGAAGGGCCGGCGCGAGAAGCGGGTGGGCGTGCGGGAGCGTCCGCCCGCTTCCGGGTTTTGGGGCCCGGGCCATGCCTGCGGCGGCCCGTGCCGCTGTGTGGGGGCTGGTGTCGCGCCTTCCGGCCGCGGTGGGGTCGGGGCCGCGCCGGGGGGTGTCCGTCCTCGGTCTGCCGATGACCTCTCTTGGCAGGGCGCCGGGCGTTTACGGCAGCCGCTGCGGGCGGACACCCCCCGACACGTCCCCTTCCGCCGTGGGCGGCTGCGGGGCCGTGTCATTCCGCGTAGCCACCTCCGTTTGCGTGCGGCACGGCCTCGCACCACTTCGCGGAACACGATCGTGTGCGGCAGCCGCTGCGGGCGGACACCCCCCGACACGTCCCCTTCCGCCGTGGGCGGCTGCGGGGCCGTGTCATTCCGCGTAGCCACCTCCGTTTGCGTGCGGCACGGCCTCGCACCACTTCGCGGAACACGACCGTGTGCGGCAGCCGCGGGGCCGTGTCATCACCCATCGCCACCCTCCCTTCGCAGGCCGCAAGGCTCCGACCTGGGCCCGAGTGGCGTTGGCCACGGCCGCATAACAAGGTGGACAGAAGGGGTTTTCAGGCAGGTCTACGCGCGTTAATCTGCGGCGGAGCCAGCGCCGAAGCTGAACCGTACGGCGCTAAGCGATCCCGGGGAAGTGCCGGCACGCCCCCCGGACCCGCCAGTACGACAGGAGCACCACACATGCGCCGGGTTTCCCGCCTCGCGGTCGCAGGCGCAGCGACCGCCTCCCTCGCCCTTGCCCTCTCCGCCTGCGGCGGTACCTCGACCCAGAGCTCGTCCGCGGAGTCGAAGGGCGACAAGGGCCTCGCCATCGCCTACGACGTCGGCGGCAAGGGCGACCAGTCCTTCAACGACGCCGCGTACGCGGGCCTGGAGCAGGCGAAGAAGGAGTTCAAGTACGAGACGGCCGACATCGAGCCCACCGAGGGTGAGACGGACGCCGACAAGGCGCAGCGCCTGGCCTCGCTGGCGAAGCAGGGCTACAACCCGGTGATCGGCGTCGGCTACGCCTACGCGCCGGCCGTCAAGGAGGTCGCGGCCAAGTACCCCGACACCACCTTCGGCATCGTCGACGACGCCCAGGTCCAGGCGGACAACGTCGCCGACCTGGTCTTCAGCGAGGAGCAGGCCTCGTACCTGGCCGGCGTCGCCGCCGCCAAGAGCACCAAGAGCAACGTCGTCGGCTTCGTCGGCGGCGTGGACATCCCCCTGATCCACAAGTTCCAGGCGGGCTTCGAGCAGGGCGTCAAGGACACCAACCCCAAGGTCAAGGTCCTCTCGCAGTACCTCACCCAGACCGCCGAGGAGGGTGGCTTCTCCAGCCCCGACAAGGGCAAGACGGCCGCCGAGGGCCAGATCGAGAAGAAGGCCGACGTCGTCTACGCGGCGGCCGGTCTGTCCGGTCAGGGCGTGATCGAGGCCGCCGCCGCCAACAAGGTGTGGGCGATCGGCGTCGACTCCGACCAGTACAAGCAGGAAGCCCTCGCCAAGTACAAGGACTCCATCCTCACCTCCGCCACGAAGGACGTGGCCAAGGCGGTCTACAACCTGGCGAAGTCCGTCGAGGACGGCAAGCCCGAGACCGGTATCGTCAAGGGCGATCTGAAGACCGGCGAGGTGGGCCTCGCGGACTCCAACCCGAAGTTCGCGAACAACGCCGAGCTCCAGGAAGCCATCGAAGCGGCCAAGGAGAAGATCATCAGCGGCGAGATCAAGGTCAAGAGCAGCTGACAAGCAGGTGCCGAGCAGTCGGTAACCGCGGGGTTACGTCCGCTCAACGGGGTACGGGGAGGCTGTCTCCCTGTACCCCGTTGGCTCGGCGCGTCACCCCTTCGTATGCCGTAGGGGCGCTACGCGCGTAGACGACCCCCGTCCCCAGGAGAGTGCGCCATCAACGCGTCCAGCAGCCCTCCGGCCGGAGCGGCGGTCCACGGTCAGGCGACCGCCGTCGAACTCGCCGGGATCACCAAGCGTTTCCCGGGCGTCGTGGCCAACCACGACATCCACCTCACCGTCCGCAAGGGCACCGTGCACGCCCTCGTCGGCGAGAACGGCGCCGGCAAGTCGACGCTGATGAAGATCCTCTACGGCATGCAGAAGCCGGACGAGGGCACCATCACCATCGACGGTGAGCAGGTCACCCTGCACAGCCCGGCCGACGCCATCACGCGCGGCATCGGCATGGTGCACCAGCACTTCATGCTGGCCGACAACCTCACGGTCCTGGAGAACGTGGTCCTCGGCAGCGAGAAGCTCTACGGCATCGGCGCCAAGGCCCGCCGCAAGATCCAGGAGATCTCCGACCGCTACGGCCTCGGCGTGCGCCCCGACGTCCTGGTCGAGGAGCTCGGTGTCGCCGCCCGCCAGCGCGTGGAGATCCTCAAGGTCCTCTACCGCGGCGCCACCACGCTGATCCTCGACGAGCCGACCGCCGTGCTCGTGCCGCAGGAGGTGGACGCGCTCTTCGCCAACCTGCGCGAGCTGAAGTCCGAGGGCCTGTCGGTCATCTTCATCTCCCACAAGCTGGGCGAGGTGCTGTCGGTCGCCGACGAGATCACCGTCATCCGCCGCGGTACGACCGTCGGCACGGCCGTCCCCTCCGAGACCACGCCGCGGCAGCTCGCCGAGATGATGGTGGGCAGCGAACTGCCCACGCCGGAGACCGCCGAGTCGACGGTCACCGACCGCCCGGTCATCAGCGTCGACAAGCTGCGCCTCGCGGCCCCCGGCGGCAAGGCCCTGCTGGACGACATCACGTTCACCATCCACGCGGGCGAGGTCCTGGGTATCGCCGGCGTGGAGGGCAACGGCCAGACCGAGCTGGTCGACGCGCTGATCGGCCTGCGGCACGCCGACTCCGGCACGATCACCCTCGCCGACGAGGAGATCACCGCCTGGCCCACCCGCAAGCGCCGCGAGCAGGGCGTCGGCTACATCCCCGAGGACCGCCACCGCCACGGCCTGCTCCTGGAGGCCCCCCTCTGGGAGAACCGCATCCTCGGCCACGTCACCGAGAAGCCCAACGCCAAGGGCGTATGGCTGGACCCCAAGGCCGCGCAGGAGGACACGCGCCGGATCGTCGAGAAGTACGACGTCCGCACCCCCGGCATCGACGTCACCGCCGCCTCCCTCTCCGGCGGCAACCAGCAGAAGCTGATCGTCGGCCGCGAGATGAGCCACAAGCCGCGCTTCCTCATCGCCGCGCACCCCACCCGTGGTGTGGACGTCGGCGCGCAGGCCGCGATCTGGGACCACATCCGCGAGGCCCGCCACGAGGGCCTGGCCGTGCTGCTGATCTCCGCCGACCTGGACGAGCTGATCGGCCTGTCCGACACGCTCCGGGTGATCTACAACGGCCGGCTGGTCGCCGACGCCGACCCCGCCACCATCACCCCGGAGGAGCTGGGTTCGGCCATGACCGGTGCCGCCACCGGCCACCTCGAACACGAAGAGACCCCCGAGACCTCGGCCGACGTGTCCAAGTCCCCCGAGTCTCCGGAAGACGAGGCCCGCTGATGAAGAAGTTCGACAAGGAGCGGGTGCTCCTCGCGGTGGCCGGACCGGTCATCGCGCTCGCCGTGGCCTTCGTGCTGAGCGCGATCGTGCTGATCGCCTCCGGCAAGAACCCGGTCGAGCCGTTCGCCGTGATGTTCGAGCAGGCCGGCTTCTCCGACATCCAGGTCCTGATCATCAACCAGGCGTCGATGTACTACATCGCCGCGCTCGCGGTGGCCATCGGCTTCCGGATGAACCTGTTCAACATCGGCGTCGACGGCCAGTACCAGCTCGGCGCCATGCTGGCCGCGATCGTCGGCGCCCACATGAACCTGCCGGCGGTGATCCAGATCCCGCTGCTGCTCCTGACCGCGGTCTTCACCGGTGCCTTCTGGGCCGGTATCGCCGGTGTCCTGAAGGTCACCCGGGGCGTCAGCGAGGTCGTCGCGACGATCATGCTCAACGCGATCGCCACCTCCGTCATCGGCTACCTGTGGCTGCCGACCGTCTTCGGCGTCAAGGTCGGCAACAACAACACCACCGGCGAGATGCACTCCTCCGGCTGGATCCCCGGCATCGACATGGGCCCGGCCGGCGAGATCTACGGCCTGGTCGTCCTCGCCGTACTCCTCGGCATCGGCTACTGGGTCGTCCTCAACCGCACCCGCTTCGGCTTCGACCTGCGCGCCTCCGGCGCCTCCGAGACCGCCGCCGCGGCCTCCGGTGTCGACCCCAAGCGGATGACGCTCACCGCCATGCTGATCTCCGGCGCCATCGCCGGTCTCGCGGGCCTGCCGATCCTGCTCGGCGACACCCACACCTACAGCCTCAACTTCCCCACCGGCATCGGCTTCCTGGGCATCGGCATCGCCCTGCTCGGCCGTAACAGCCCGGTCGGTATCGCGTTCGCCGCCCTGTTGTGGGCCTGGCTCGACAAGGCCTCGCCGGAGCTGGACTTCCACGGCTACGACAAGGAGATCGCGGTCATCATGCAGGGCCTGATCGTGCTCTCGGTCGTCGTCTCGTACGAAGCCGTCCGCGAATGGGGTCTGCGCCGCCAGCAGCGCCGCGTCGGCGCCGAACTCGCCGCCGGTCACGTCCTCGGCGCCCACAACACGAAGGAGGTGGCTGGCCGATGACCACCGCGACCGACCTCAACCAGCCCACGCTCAAGCCCGGGGCGCCGACCGGCCGCCGCCTGTCGTGGCCCGTGCTGCTGCTGGTCATCGCCGGAGCCCTGGCGCTGACCTCGCTGGTGCGGATCATCACCGGCGCCGACGGCATCACCAACGTCAGCCAGATGTCCACCGCGCTCCAGCTCGCCGTCCCCATCGGCCTCGCCGGTCTCGGCGGCCTGTGGGCCGAGCGCGCGGGCGTGGTCAACATCGGCCTCGAAGGCATGATGATCCTCGGCACCTGGTTCGGTGCCTGGGCCGGCTTCCAGTGGGGCCCGTGGACGGGTGTCCTGGTCGGCATCATCGGCGGCTGCCTCGGCGGCCTGCTGCACGCCTTCGTGACCATCACCTTCAACGTCAACCACATCGTCTCCGGTGTGGCCATCAACATCCTCGCCCTCGGCGCCACCCGCTACCTGGCCCCCCTCGCCTTCGAGGGCCACGCAGGCGGCTCCGCCAAGCAGTCCCCGGCGGTCGACTCCCTCGGCCACTTCACCGTGCCGGGCCTCTCCGACGGCCTGAGGGAACTCAACAACCAGGGCTGGTTCCTGATCTCCGACATCGCGGGCCTGCTCGGCGGCCTGGTCACCGACGTCTCCTGGCTGACCCTGATCGCCATCGCCCTGATCCCCGCCACCTGGTGGATCCTGTGGCGCACCCCGTTCGGTCTGCGGCTGCGCTCCTGCGGTGAGAACCCGGTCGCCGCCGAGTCGCTCGGCGTCAACGTCTACAAGTACAAGTACATCGCCGTGATCATCTCCGGCGGCCTGGCCGGCCTCGGCGGCGTCTTCCTCTCCATCGTCGCCAACCCCTTCTACCTGGAGGGCCAGGTCAGCGGCCGCGGCTTCATCGGCCTCGCCGCGATGATCTTCGGCAACTGGATGCCGGGCGGCCTCGCCCTCGGCGCGGGCCTGTTCGGCTACACCGACAGTCTCAACCTGCGCGGCGGCGCGGAGAACGTCCACGCCCTGCTGCTGCTCGGCGCGCTGCTGCTGATCATCGGCGCGATCTGGATGGCGATCCGCAAGAAGTACGTCCCGGCAGTGATCACCCTGGTCGTCGGCGCCCTGGTCTTCGCCTGGTACGCCACCACCGACGAGGTCCCCAACCAGGTCGTCTCCGCCACGCCGTACGTCATCACCCTCGTCGTCCTGGCCCTCTCCGCCCAGCGGCTGCGGATGCCGAAGGCCAACGGTCTGCCCTACCGGAAGGGACAAGGCAAGTGACACCGACGGCCGACGTCGACTGGGAGGCGCTGCGCACGGTGGCCCGGGAGGCCATGACCCACGCGTACGCCCCCTACTCCGGCTACGCCGTCGGCGTCGCCGCCCTGGTCGACGACGGACGCACGGTCACCGGCTGCAACGTCGAGAACGCCTCGTACGGCATCTCCCTGTGCGCCGAGTGCGGGCTGGTCTCGGACCTGCAGCGCACCGGCGGCGGCCGGCTCACGCACTTCACCTGCGTGGACGGCCGGGGCGAACTCCTCGTCCCGTGCGGCCGCTGCCGGCAGCTGCTGTACGAGTTCGGCGGCCCCGACCTGCTGCTGGACACCCCGGCGGGCATCCTGCCGCTGTCGGAGATGCTGCCCCAGGCCTTCGGACCGGGCCACCTCAGCTCGTAACTCCCGTACGGCCCCTGGGACTTGACTCGCAGGGGCCGTACTCTTCGCAATCCCGGAAGGAAAGCCAGCCATGGCCATGGACGCCATCTCCGTCATCCGCACCAAGCGGGACCGCGGTGAACTCAGCGACGAGCAGATCGACTGGGTCATCGACGCGTACACACGCGGCGAGGTCGCCGACGAGCAGATGTCGGCGCTCGCCATGGCCATCCTGCTCAACGGCATGAACCGCCGCGAGATCGCCCGCTGGACGGCGGCGATGATCGCCTCCGGCGAGCGCATGGACTTCTCGTCGCTGTCCCGCCCCACGGCGGACAAGCACTCGACGGGCGGCGTCGGCGACAAGATCACCCTGCCGCTGGCCCCCCTGGTCGCCGCCTGCGGCGCGGCGGTCCCCCAGCTCTCGGGCCGGGGCCTGGGCCACACGGGCGGCACGCTGGACAAGCTCGAATCGATCCCGGGGTGGCGGGCCCTGCTCTCCAACGAGGAAATGCTGTCGGTCCTGGACGGCGTCGGCGCCGTGATCTGCGCGGCGGGCGACGGCCTGGCCCCCGCCGACAAGAAGCTGTACGCACTGCGCGACGTGACCGGCACGGTCGAGGCGATCCCCCTGATCGCCTCCTCCATCATGTCGAAGAAGATCGCGGAGGGCACGGGCTCGCTGGTCCTGGACGTGAAGGTGGGCTCCGGCGCCTTCATGAAGACCCTGGACGACGCCCGCGAACTGGCCTCGACCATGGTCGGCCTGGGCACGGACCACGGGGTGAAGACGGTCGCGCTCCTGACGGACATGTCGACGCCGCTGGGCCTGACGGCGGGCAACGCGCTGGAGGTCCGCGAGTCGCTGGAGGTCCTGGCGGGCGGCGGCCCCGCGGACGTGGTGGAACTGACCCTCGCCCTGGCCCGCGAGATGCTTCAGGCGGCGGGCGTCCGTGACGCCGACCCGGCGAAGGCCCTGGCCGACGGTTCGGCGATGGACGTCTGGCGCCGCATGATCGCGGCCCAGGGCGGCGACCCGGACGCCCCGCTGCCGACGTCGCGCGAACAGCACGTGATCAAGGCCCCGTCCTCCGGTGTCCTGACCCGCCTGGACGCCTACGACATCGGCATCGCCGCCTGGCGCCTGGGCGCGGGCCGCGCCCGCAAGGAGGACCCGGTACAGGCCGCTGCGGGCATCGAGCTGCACGCCAAGCCGGGCGACACGGTGACGGAGGGCCAGCCCCTGCTGACCCTGCACACCGACACCCCGGAGCGCTTCGAGTACGCCCTGCAGGCGGTGCAGGGCTCGTACGACATCGCGGCGCCGGGGGCGGACTTCACGGCGTCGCCCGTCGTGCTGGAACGTATCGCCTGACCTGGGGCTTCCTCATTCGGATGAACGGGATCGGTGGACCACCACCGGTCCCGTTCGGCATGCTGGGATCGGTGACGAACCGATAGGAGACCGCCATGGGCGCACTCGCCGCCGAGTCCGGCTCCCCCGGTAACACGGACTGGGACCAGCTCGTCCGTGTCTGGGAGGAGACGAACGCTCCCGAGGGCAGCAAGGTGGAGATCATCGAAGGGATCGTCACCGTGTCGCCTCCGCCGTCCGAAGAGCACAACGACACTGCTGAGCTGGTTCAGCGCCGTCTCTACACGGCGATTCCGGATGATTGGGGCATCTATCAAACACTCGGCCTCGCGTGCCCGGAGACGGGCGGCCTCTTCATGCCCGACCTGTGCGTCGTGCCAAGGGCTGCCCTGCGTCGCGGAACGCGCGTGCACGCCGGCGAGGCGGAATTGGTCGTCGAGGTCACATCCAAGAGCAACGCGAACCACGACCGCATCAAGAAGGCCCACGGCTACGCTGTCGCGGGCGTGCCGCTCTACCTCCTCTTGGACGCGTGGCAGTCGGGGCGCCCCACGGCGACGCTCTACGGGGAACCGCAAAGCGGTACATACCGAGTCCTTGCTTCGGTGGAATACGGTGAGGAGCTGACGCTCCCGGCACCGTTCAAGCTGGTCCTCGACACTGGAGTCTTCCCGCTCAGCTGAGACCTGATCAGCCCAACACCGCCGCCACCACCACCAGAACCGGCACCGAAAGCACCGTCGACAACAAAATCGCCTCCCGCGCCAGCACCTCGCCCACCCGATAGCGGCTCGCGTACGTGAACAGGTTCTGCGCCGCCGGCAGTGCCGACGTCACCACCACGTCGAGCAGGGCCGCCCCCCGAAGGCCGAAGACACTCGCCGCCAGCATCCACGCGAGCAGCGGCTGGGCGACCGCCTTGAGGCCCACGGCGAGGAGCACCGGCCCCCGCTCCCCGCCCCGCAGCGGCAGTGTGCTGCCGCGCAGGGAGATCCCGAAGGCGAGGAGGACGGCCGGAACCGACATGTTCCCGATCAGCGTCAACGGATCCATGACGGGACCCGGAACATGCACACCCGTCGCCGACACCGCCACCCCTGCCAGCGACCCCAACGCCACCGGATTACGCAGCGGCGTGAGCAGACGCTGCCACAGCGGCCGCTTCTCCCCACCACCCGCGAGATCCAGGATCGTCAGCGCGATCGGCGTGACCCCGACCAGCTGGAACAGCAGCACCGGCGCCACCAGCGAAGCGTCGCCCAGCACATACACCGCGATGGGAATGCCGAGGTTGCCCGAGTTGACGTAACTGGAGCACAGCGCACCGATCGTCGTACGGCCCACGCCCCAACGGCGTACGACACCCACCGCCACGAACACGCCCGCCGCGGCCGCCGTACTCAGGGCCGTGACCAGCAGCCGACTGGAGAAGATCACCGACAGGTCGGCCCCTGCCAGGGTGGTGAAGAGCAGGGCCGGTGAGGCCACATGGAAGGCGAGCTTGGTCAGAACTTCGCGCCCCTGGCCGCCGAGGTAACCCCGCACACCGATCGCGTAACCGACGCCGATGACAATCGCGATCACGGCGAAGCCGCTCAACACCCCCTGCACAACGCCTCCTTGGCGAGGAGACGCGCACCGGACATCGCAGGCGGGGTTGATCCATGGGTCATACAGCTAACCCTCTGGGGCGGCCCTCGCCCAGGTCAATGTGATCCTCGAGGCGCGGTCGCCCGCGATGAGTTATGAGACCTGAGCCGGTCTACCGGTCGTGGATGCCATGACCCCCGCCGAAATCGTGCTGGCCGGCCCCGTCACCCGGGACGAGGTGACAGGGCTCTGCGATGACGTGCGGGCGTTGCTGGAGGCCACAGGGGCGCCAGTGGTCGTCTGCGATGTCGGAGGTCTCGGACCACCGGGCCTCGCAACCGTCGACCTCCTGGCCCGGCTGGCGCTGACGGCCAAACGGGCCGGGCGCGCCATCCGCCTGCGCGATCCCGACCCCGCCCTACACGCCCTCCTCGACCTGGTCGGCCTCCGCTTCGAGGTGGAGGGGCAGCCCGAACAACGGGAACCAGCGCTTGGTGTCGAGGAAGCAGTGGAACCCGATGATCCGGCCGTCTGAGATCTCCAGCACCTGCACCGCCCACGGGGCGAAGCCGCCCGACTCCGGGTCCGGCTTGTAGTGCGCGAAGCCCGGCAGCCCGTTGACCTCGACGGCCCGCAGCCGGGAGCCCGCGCAGTCTGCACCGAGGGTGGTCATGAAGCCGGTGATGTCGCCCGGGCCGCGCAGCCACAGGTCGAACGGCGGCATCGTCATCACGGCGTCCTCGTGGAGCAGGGCGGTCAGCGCCGTCATGTCATAGCCCTCGAATGCCGTGACGTACCGCTCCAGGAGCTTTTGCTGCTCTTCATCCAGGGCATCCGACACCGCCGCGTCGGCCCCCTTGTCGTCCCGCTCCGCGAGGGTCGCGCGGGCCCGCTGCAGCGCGCTGTTGACCGACGCGACCGACGTGCCGAGCAACTCGGCGACCTCGCTGGCCTTCCACGCCAGCACCTCGCGCAGGATCAGCACGGCCCGCTGCTTGGGCGGCAGTTGCTGAAGGGCGGCCATGAAGGCCAGCCGCACCGACTCCTTGGCGATCGCCGCCTCCGCCGGGTCCGCGGTCGAGGGCAGCACACGGGCGTCCGGCATCGGCTCCAGCCAGGTGTGGTCGGGGCGCGGGGACAGGGCGGCCTGGGCGAGCGGTGTGGACTCCGACAGGTCCATCGGCCGGGCGCGCTTGTTGCCCGCGTTCAGCATGTCCAGGCACACATTGGTAGCGATCCGGTACAGCCACGACCGGACGCTGGAGCGCCCCTCGAACTTGTCGAAGCTGCGCCAGGCGCGGACGAGGGTGTCCTGAACCGCGTCCTCCGCCTCGAAGGAGGAGCCGAGCATCCGGTAGCAGTAGCCCGTCAGCTCGACCCGGTGCTTTTCCAGTGTGGCGTCGAGGTCTGTCGTCGCCGTGCCGTTGCTCATGTCCACCCACCCCTGTGGCCGTCCCAGTGCCGCGCGCCCTTGCACCCAGCACTTCGGAAGCTACCGCAGCCCACTGACAATGGCGCCCCGAGTGGAGAAATGGCCAGTTCAGAGGGGGTGTGTGGTCATCTACCCGGCGTCGATGCCGAGGCCGCCACCACGGCGATGGCCGCACTCGCCCACGGCGGGAAGGGGCCGTGTCGGGGGGTGTCCGCCCGCAGCGGTTGGCGCGTCAACACGGGTGAGTTGGTAAGTGACCGATTTCGCGCCGTTCCGAGGACGGACACCCCCCGGCGCGGCCCCGACCCACATCCCGCACCGTAGGCGCGACAGCAACCACGCACACCACGCGCGCAGGCCGCCGCAGGCATCCGCACCCGCTGCCTACACCTGAACCGCAGCCACCCGAGCCGCCCGCGACCCCAGCACCGTAATCCCCACAACCCCCACCACCGCCAGCAGCCCAACCCCCACAGTCCCGGCCCAGCCCCCCGCGTGAAAGGCCATCGCCCCCACCGTGCTCCCCACGCTGGACCCGACGTAGTACGCCGACTGGTACAGCGCCGACGCCTGCGCCCGCCCCTGCGTCGCCGTCTTGCTCACCGCCGACGAGGCCACCGCATGCCCCGCGAAGAACCCCGCCGTGATCAGCACCAGCCCCAGCAACACCAGCACCAGGGAGTCGGCCAACGACAGCACCAGCCCCGCCGCCGTCGTCCCACCGCCCAGATACAGCGCACCTCGCCGCCCCAGCCGACCAACCAGCCGCCCCGCCGTCGACGCCGACACCGTACCCACCAGGTACACGAGGAAGACCGACCCCACCACACCCTGCGGCAGCCCGAACGGCTCCTCCGTCAGCCGATACCCGATCACCGTGTACACACCGCCGAACACGGTCATGAACAGCGCACCGATCGCGTACAGCCGACGCAGCAGCGGATCGCCCAGATGCCCACGCACCACCCGGAACAGCGTCCCCGGCCGCAGCGACCCCGCAGCGAAGTGCTTCGGCGCCGGCAGCAACACCCGGAACGCGACCGCACAGCCAACGGCGAGCACACCCAGCGCACCGACCGCCACCCGCCAGCCCCACTCCTGCGCGACCCACCCGGTGATGACCCGGCCGCTCATCCCCCCGACGCTGTTGCCCGCGACGAACAGCCCGATCGCCGTGACCAGCGCCTTCGGCCGGACCTCCTCCGCCAGATACGCCGTCGCCGACGCCGGCAGCCCCGCCAGCGCAGCACCCTGCACCGCCCGCAGCACGACCAGCGTGGTCAGCGACCCGGCGAACGGCACCAGCAGCGCCACGATCACCGCCACCGCCAACGACGCGGTCATCGCCGTACGACGCCCGTACCGCTCGGACAGCGCGGCCATCGGGATCACGAACAGCGCCAGACCACCCGTCGACGCCGCCACCGTCCAGCTCGCCTCGCTCGCCGTCACCCCGAGGTCCCCGGAGATCAGGGGGAGGAGAGCCTGCGTGGAGTACAGCAGCGCGAAGGTGGCCACACCCGCGAGGAAGAGGGCGAAGCTCATCCGGCGGTAGCCGGGGCCGCCCGGGGCCATACGAGAGTCGACGGCAGGAACGGAAGCAGCGGCGCCCACGGTGGTGGACGCCCCGGTACTGGCGGGAGTCATGCCTCGAAACTACGTACGCCCCCGCTCATCCGTCCAATGCATGGAATCGCCATAATCGTTCCCATGATGCATCAGCCAAGCTCACAGCCCCGACTGTCACCAACCAGTGACACAAAAGACAAAGACAAAGGCAAAGACAAAGGAACGGACGACATCGTCCCCCTCCTCGCCCCCCGCCTCGCGTACTTCGCCGGCGTCGCCCGCACGGAGCACGTCACCCGGGCCGCGCAGGAGATGAACGTCCCCCAGTCCACCCTCTCCCGCGCCATGGTCCGCCTCGAAGAGGACCTGGGCGTCGACCTGTTCGCCCGCCACGGCCGTACGGTCTCCCTGACCCCCGCCGGCCGCACCTTCCTCACCTCCGTGGAACGCGCCCTCGCCGAGATCGAGCGGGCCGCGGACGAGGTGCGCGCCGACGCCGATCCGACCACCGGCAAGGTCGCGTTCGGGTTCCTGCACACGATGGGCGCGGAGACCGTCCCCGGCCTGCTGCACGACTTCCGCGCGGACCACCCCCGGGTCCGCTTCAGCCTGGTCCAGAACTACGGCGAGGCCATGCTCGAACGCCTCCGCGCCGGCGAACTGGACCTCTGCCTGACCTCCCCGGTCCCCGACGCCCCCGACCTGGTGGCCCGCCGCCTCGACGAACAGAAACTCCGCCTCGTCGTCCCCGCCGACCACCGCCTCGCCGCCCGCAAGCGCGTCCGCCTCGCCGAGGCCGCGGAGGAAACCTTCGTCACCCTGGAACCCGGCTACGGCCTGCGGCGCATCACCGACGCCCTCTGCCGGGAGGCCGGCTTCAAGCCGCGCATCGCGTTCGAGGGCGAGGAGGCGGAAACCCTGCGCGGCCTCGTGGCCGCAGGCCTGGGCGTAGCCCTCCTCCCACCGCCGGCAGTGGCCCGCCCGGGCGTGGTGGAACTGACGGTCACGGCCCCACGCGCGGCCCGCGAAATCGGCGTGGCCTGGCTGGAGGGCCGCCCGGACACCCCACCGGTGGCGGCTTTCAAGAGGTTCCTGCTCTCAAGAAGGGGCAACTTGCTCCCAACCTGATCCTCCCAACCTGATCCTCCTGACCTGTGCGTCGCTACCGCCGCAACGACCGCCCGAACCCCGCGGCCAACGGCATCCGCAACCCCAACGGCGGCGGAGCAGCCAACGCATCCTGAACAGGCCGGGAAAACCCCCGCCCGAACAACACCCCCATCACGAAGTCCGCGGCCAGCGCCAGCACTTCATCCCGATGCTGACGCAATCCATGCCGATCCGAGTGGACTTCGAACCGGCACACATCCCGATTGACCTTCTTCACCCGCGCCGCATACCGAAACGACAGTTCGGGATCCGTCCGCTCGTCATTCGTGCCGTGCACGATCAACACCCGCCGCCCCACCAACTGTTTCACCGGTTCGGGCGAGGCCGCCATATCGTCCTCCGGCAGCCAGGGAGCGATCGCCAGCACGGAGTTGACGGCCTCGTGCCCGCCCGCGTGCAGCGCCGCCCGCCCGCCCATGTCGATCCCGGCCAGGCAGACAGGGACGTCGCCGTACCGTCGTACCGCCTCGTCCGCCGCCCAGGAGGCGTCCCGGGCCAGCTGCGCCTCGCTGCCGTTCCACCCGCGACAGCGGTAGTGCACGACATGCGCGGCCAGCCCCTCCGTGCGCCCCGCGCGTACCAGTCGGCGCCCCAATCCCCGTACGGACGCGGCCGCGAGCAGGGGAGAGGGCCTGCGGGCGGAGTCCGTCTCACCGCCGGGGAGCAGCAGCACCACTCCGCTCACCGCCGTCGGTTCCGGACCGAATGCCCGCCCCAGCCGGGCCGTGCGAACCGGCGTCGCTTGCTGTGCCATGACAGAACAGTGTCAGAAGCGCCGGTGTACGCCACCCGTCCGCACGGTCACCGTTACGTATCGACGGAAACGTCAACCCGGCGATCTACGCGCGTAGGAGTTAGAGTGCGAAAATGACGAGCCAGACTGACCGGATGGGGCACGCCCCGAGCTCGGACCAGATCCGCCGGGCGCCCAAGGTTCTGCTGCACGACCACCTCGACGGCGGGCTGCGTCCCGGCACCGTCGTCGACCTCGCCCGCGAGACCGGCTACTCCCAGCTCCCGGACTCGGACCCCGACAAGCTCGGTCTCTGGTTCCGCGAGGCCGCAGACTCCGGTTCCCTGGAGCGGTATCTGGAGACCTTCTCGCACACCGTCGGCGTCATGCAGACCCGCGACGCGCTCGTCCGGGTCGCCGCCGAGTGCGCCGAGGACCTCGCCGAGGACGGTGTCGTCTACGCCGAGGTGCGCTACGCCCCCGAGCAGCACCTCGAAGGGGGCCTGACCCTCGAAGAGGTCGTCGAGGCCGTCAACGAGGGCTTCCGGGAAGGGGAGCGGATCGCCCGCGCCAACGGCCACCGCATCCGCGTGGGCGCCCTGCTCACCGCGATGCGGCACGCGGCCCGCGCCCTGGAGATCGCCGAACTCGCCAACCGCTACCGGGACCTCGGTGTCGTCGGCTTCGACATCGCGGGCGCCGAGGCCGGCTACCCGCCCACCCGGCACCTCGACGCCTTCGAGTACCTCAAGCGCGAGAACAACCACTTCACCATCCACGCCGGCGAGGCCTTCGGACTGCCGTCGATCTGGCAGGCCCTGCAGTGGTGCGGCGCCGACCGGCTCGGGCACGGCGTGCGGATCATCGACGACATCGAGGTCGCCGAGGACGGCAGTGTGAAGCTCGGCCGGCTCGCCTCCTACGTCCGGGACAAGCGCATCCCGCTGGAGATGTGCCCCAGCTCCAACCTCCAGACCGGGGCCGCCTCCTCGTACGCCGAGCACCCGATCGGGCTGCTGCGGCGGCTGCACTTCCGGACGACGGTGAACACCGACAACCGGCTGATGTCGCACACCAGCATGAGCCGGGAATTCGAGCACCTTGTCGAGGCATTCGGTTACACGCTCGACGACATGCAGTGGTTCTCGGTCAATGCTATGAAGTCAGCATTCATTCCATTCGATGAACGGCTGGCCATGATCAATGACGTGATCAAGCCCGGTTATGCCGAGCTGAAGTCCGAATGGCTGTTCCAGCAGACCGCGTCCACCAGGGGATCTGCGACTTCCGAGGGCTGATCGGGGATCGGGGAATGCGGGCGGGCCTTCACGGTCCGTCCGCATTTCGATGTTTGCGGGGGCTGCCCTCGCGTGTTTACGGTCTGGGACCACTCCCCATTTCACGTCAGTCAAGGACGCAATTCACCATGAAGCAGTCTGCTGCCAAGACCCTCGGTGTCGCCGCCCTCGGTGCCGCCTTCGCCGCCGCCGGTGCGGGTGCCGCCAACGCCGCTCCGGCCGCACTTCCCGACGCCGGTCAGACCCTGGACACCGTCGCCCGGACGCTGCCGACCGAGCACCTCAACCAGGCCCTGCCGGGCTCCGCCGAGGCGCTGCTCACCCACGGCTCGACCGGTCCGGCCGCCACCCTGCTCGGCGGCCTGCCGATGCAGACCCTGCCCGCGCACGGCACCCCGGTGACCGGCGTCCAGCTGGCCTGAGCCAGACCACGTGCCGATGGGGCGCACCCTTGTCCGGGGTGCGCCCCATCGGCGTGTGCCCCTGAGGGAGGGCAGATCCGGGGGTATCAGGGGGCGTCACCAGGCCGTGCGGGCGGCCTTGTCCTCCGACGGGAGCAGGATCCACAGCGCGATGTAGAGCAGGAACTGCGGACCGGGCAGCAAGCAGGAGAGCAGGAAAATCACACGCATCGTCGTCGCGGAGGTGCCGAAGCGCCGTGCCAGCGCTGCGCACACTCCGCCGATCATCCGACCACTGGTGGGGCGGGCAAGGCGGCTCATCGTGGCTCCTTCGTGAGCGTCCGAGGCCTCCCTTCTGGCTGCCTCGTTCTGACATCCACGCTACGGCGACGAAGGGGGCAAAGCGTCGCTCCATGGGGCGATCCCGACCCTGGGAATCGTCGGGGTACGACCCTGAGAGGCGTCCTCCCTGGGAGGCAGCGCCCGGCGCCGGGCCTCCGCCCTGCGGCGCAGCCAGTAACGGCCCGCCGGGACGACGGCGACATGGGTGAGGGTCACGCCCGTGGTGTTGAGCAGCAGCGAGTCGACGTCCACGACCTGGCCGGGCACGCCGGTCTGCAACAGCTCTATGCCGAGCGAGATCAGCGCCCCGGCGGCGACCGTGCGGATCAGGGAGCCGAGCGGCGAGACCCGCAGTCTGCCGCCCACCATCGGCAGCAGCACACCCAGCGGCGCCAGCAGCCCGACTCCGGCGCCGATACTGCGTGCCGCCTGCGGCCAGCCCAGCGCGAGATCGGCGCGGATACCGGCGAGCGGATGCAGATTGGCGGGCATCACCCAGGGCACGTCCAGCGGACGCAGCGTGTACCAGGCGACGAACGCGAGGTGCGCGGCGAGGAGGACACCCCCCGTCACCCGCACGCGGATCGCGGCGCTGCCGCCCCTGGAGCCTTGACGCTGCACGCCTCCCAAGACGCGGTCTTCGGCAGGATCGGTTCCGGGTCGGCACCCCCTACCCGGGTGAGGCCTGCGCCACACCTGCCGTCAGCCGTCCGTGACCTCCGTCGACGGCGGATCCGCCTCGCCCGGGCGGGCGCGGACGTCGTCCGTGCACTCGTAGCTGCGGGGCGGCGCGGCACCGGGGCCGCCGAGGATCACCGAGCCGTCGCCCTCGGCCGCCGCCGAGTCGGAGAACGTACAGACGATCTGGGCGAGCGCGGACGACGTGAGGTCCTCCGGGGCGGTCGACAACCGCAGCGTGTCCTCCGGATCCCGCGGCCGCGGCCCGCTCACCGTCATACCGCCGCGTACGTCCGAGGAGTACCCGGCCTGCTTCTCGGCCGCCGACGGCGTCTTGGCGAGCTCGTTCAGCAGGCCCTGCGCGACCAGCACCCGCCGCTCGGAGTCCTCCGTGCCCTGCGGCACCCGCACCGCCCGGTCGACGGTGACCAGCGACGAACCGCACAGCAGGAACACCTGTACGGGCAACCCGGGCGTGGACTGCGTGCTGATGTCCGGCGCGGCGAGCGAGCAGTGCGCCCGCGACGGCGCCGGCCCGAAGTCCGTCGGCACCTCGGTGGCCCGGATGCCGCAGCCGGCGAGCAGCGCTGCGAACACCGGCACCACCAGCAGACGAGCCTGCCTCACGAGTCCCCCTTCTTCTCCGAGCGCTTCTCCTCCGCCGCCCGCACCATGTCCGACGCGTCCCGCGGTAGCCGCAGCGTGAACACCGCGCCGCCCTCGGGGGAGTTGGCGGCGGTGATGTCGCCGCCGTGGATGTGGGCGTTCTCCAGGGCGATGGACAGGCCGAGGCCGCTGCCCTCGGAGCGCGGGCGGGAGGCGCTGGCCTTGTAGAAGCGGTCGAAGACATGCGGCAGGACGTCCTCGGGGATGCCGGGCCCGTGGTCGCGGACCTGGATGACGACCTCGCTGTCCTCCTCGCGCACGGCCACCCGCACCGGCGAACCGCCGTGCTTGAGCGCGTTGCCGATCAGGTTGGCGAGTATCACGTCCAGGCGGCGCGGGTCGAGGCGGGCGTGGATGCCGCGCTCGGCGTCCAGCTCGACCGCGTCCAGCCAGGCGCGGGCGTCGATGCAGGCGGTGATCTGGTCGGCGACGTCGACGTCGTCCAGGACCAGCCGGGCGGTGCCCGCGTCGAAGCGGGTGACCTCCATCAGGTTCTCGACCAGGTCGTTCAGCCGCCGGGTCTCGCTCACCACCAGCCGTACCGCGGGCTCGATCATCGGGTCGAGGCCGCCGCCCTCGGAGTCCAGCTCCTCCTCCAGCACCTCGGTCACGGCGGTGATCGCGGTGAGCGGCGTGCGCAGCTCATGGCTCATGTCGGCCACGAACCGCCGGGACGCCTCGTCCCGCGCGGCCATGTCCGCGACCCGCTTCTCCAGCGCCTCGGCCGCCCTGTTGAACGTCCGGGACAGATCGGCCAGTTCATCCGTCCCCGACACCCTCAGCCGGGTGTCCAGCTCACCCTCCCCGAGCCGCCGCGCGGCGACCCCGAGCCGGTGCACGGGCTTCAGCACGGTCGTGGCGGCGGCCTGCGCGAGCAGCGCGGAGCCGATCAGTGCGAGACCGGTGGCGATGCCCAGCGACCAGGCCAGCGAGTTGAGGTCCTTGGCCTCCGGCTCCAGCGACTTCACCATGTAACCGGTCGGCCCGCCCCCGATCACCCGGGTGCCCGCCACCAGATACGGGGTGCCGTCGTCGACGATCCGCTGCCAGTACAGGTGGTACGGCGACTTGTTGTTCGACGTCAGCGGCTGCCGCTTGTTCACGGCCGTGCGCAGCGACTGCGGTACGTCCGCCAGCGCGAAGCCGTCGTTGAGGCCGCCGGAACTGCCGTACACCGCCTTGCCGCTCGCGTCCTCGGCGACCAGGAGCACGCTGAAGCGCTGGCTGCTGCTGGCCATCTGGCCCGCGGTGCGCTGGAGTTCGTCCTGGGTGGGGTGGACGGGCAGGGCGCCGGCGCGGTTCTTCATCTCCTGCTCGAAGTCGCGCAGCACCGCGTCCTGGGTGCGGGTGAGCACGGCCTCGCGGTTGAGCCAGTAGGCGATCCCGGACGCGGACACCGCGGCCGTCAGCGCCACCAGCCCGAACACGACGACAAGCCGCAGCCGCAGACTGGTGAAACGCAGCGTCGACAGAGCTCCCTTGCGTGCCGCGGCCAAGCCGCGGAAACCCCCTTGCTGATCTGTCACTGAGGCGGGTCCAGCCGGTAGCCGACACCCCGCACGGTGCGGATCAGCGTCGGGGACGATGGCACGTCCTCGACCTTCGCGCGCAGCCGCTGGACGCAGGCGTCCACGAGCCGCGAGTCACCGAGGTAGTCGTGCTCCCACACCAGCCGCAGCAACTGCTGCCGGGACAGCGCCTGACCCGGCCGCCGGCTCAGTTCGAGCAGCAGCCGCAGCTCGGTCGGGGTGAGCTGCAGGTCCTCGCCGTTCTTCGTCACGGTCATCGCCGCGCGGTCGATGACCACACTGCCGAAAGTCGCCGCGTCGTTCGCCTCCCGCTCGCCGCGCCGCAGCACGGCCCGGATCCGCGCGTCCAGCACCCGGCCCTGCACCGGCTTGACGACATAGTCGTCGGCCCCGGACTCCAGCCCGACCACGACGTCGATGTCGTCGCTGCGGGCGGTCAGCAGGATGATCGGCAGCTGGTCGGTGCGCCGGATGCGCCGGCACACCTCGAACCCGTCGATGCCGGGCAGCATCACATCCAGCACGATCAGATCCGGTCGCTGCTCACGCAACAGCTTTAGACCGTCCTCACCGCTGGCAGCGGTCGCCACCCGGTGTCCCTGGCGCGTCAGTGAGAGCTCCAGGGCCGTGCGGATGGCGTCGTCGTCCTCGATCAGCAACAGGGAAGGCACGGGCTCATTCTGGCCCATGGTGGGTCGGCGTTTCGACACTCGGGCGACTGCGTAGCCGTATCGCTCTCCTCTGTGACCGCGCTGTGGGTGCGCTGCGCACGACATACGACCCACCCCTGTGACAGGTCTGTGACAGTCGGCGGACACGGCCATGAAGTGGGCTCGGCAAGCTTTTCGGCACAGGCAAGGAAGCAAGACCGAGCAAGGCCGACACCGGCAAGTCCACGACGGGGGGCGCGAGATGAACACGCTGCACGGCACCAGCACCAGCGCAGTGGTCACGCGTCTGCACGACGTGAACGGGGGCCGGGGTTCCGAGAAGTCCGGTGCCGTGAGCGGGCGGGGGTGCGCTCGCGGCACCGGGCGTCAGCACACCGCGTACATGACGGTGGTTGACGGTCTCACGGGGGAGACGCACGGGGGAGCCGCGTACAGGGAGGAGTCGGGGGAGAGGCGCTCGCTGACCGAGGCGGAGTTCACCGCCTACGTCCAGGAACGCCGCGCCTCCCTGTACGCAACCGCCTACCACCTCACCGGCGACCGCTTCGAGGCCGAGGACCTGCTGCAGAGCGCGCTGTTCTCGACGTACCGGGCGTGGGACCGGATCAGTGACAAGGCGGCGGTCGGCGGATACCTCCGCCGCACCATGACCAACCTGCACATCAGCGCCTGGCGGCGCCGCAAGCTCAACGAGTACCCGACCGAGGAACTGCCGGAGACGCCCGGCGACACGGACGCGATGCGCGGCACCGAACTGCGCGCGGTCCTGTGGCAGGCGCTCGCCCGCCTCCCCGAACTCCAGCGCACGATGCTGGTCCTCCGCTACTACGAGGGCCGCACGGATCCGGAGATCGCGGAGATCCTCGACATCAGTGTCGGCACGGTGAAGTCCAGCATCTGGCGGTCGCTCCGCCGGCTGCGCGAGGACGAGGTCCTCAGCTTCGGCCGTGACGAGCAGCACGCCTTCGGGGAGCTTGTCGCCTGAAGGCCGGGCCCCGGGGGAGTACGGGGGAGTACGGGGCCGGGGGGGATCACGGGGGAAGCACGGAGGGGGATCACGGGGAATACGGGGGAAGGGGAACACGGGGGAATACGGGGGAGCGGGGCTGGAGGGCCGGGGGGTCCGTCCAGTCCCGCCTTCGTGTGTGTGCCCTTGCGGTGCTACGCCGCCGTACGCGCCGTCGTGCAGCGCCCCGCCGCCGCTGCGGCCAGGCGGCCCATCGCCTCGTCGCGGTCGCAGGCGTACGCGCCGAGCGCGGTCTGGCGGGCGACGATGGAGCGCTCGGCGCGCATCAGGCGCCAGCCGCGGCGCAGCAGGAACGGCACCGACTTGCGGCCCTCCTTCAGATCGCGCACGAAGCGGCGGCGGAAGGTGCGCACCGGGCCGCGGCTCAGGCACAGCGCGTCGGCCAGCACACCCAGCTCACGGCAGCGGGTGACGATCTCGGCGGCGAAGATGCCCTCCGCGATGAACAGCGGGGTCCGCCCGATGTCGAGGATCTCGGCGCCGGTGCGGGCGCTGAGCGCGATGTCGTAGACGGGGATGTCCGTACGGCCCGTGCGGCACAGTTCCTCGATCGCGGCGACGGCCGCGGCCGCGTCCCACGAGTCCGGGTGGTCCCAGTCGATGTCGGAGCTGCCGGTGACGAGCGGCAGCGTCGGGTCGGTGCCCTCCTTGTAGAAGTCGTCGAGCCGCAGGACCGGCAGGCCGGAGCGGGCGGAGAGGAGGGACTTGCCGGAGCCGGACGGGCCGCACAGCAGCACGACCCGGGTGGGTATGGGCGGATGGGAACCCAATGTGTTGTCCTTCTCACCTGCGGTCTCGGGGCGGTCCGGGCGTAACTCTCGCCCGCGGGCATCGGGCCATTATCCCTGCTGCCGCCCGGGCCCGGGAGCGTGCGTCACGAGGCGACGGGATCGGTGGGCGGCCGGGCGTACCGTGCCACCGTGGATACCGATCGTCTCGCCCAGCAGCTGTCCGCCGTGGTCGGCCCGGACCATGTGCTGGGCGACCCCGCGCTGTGCGCCTCGTACGAGACCGACTTCACCGGCCGTTACCGCGGCCGGGCCCGGCTGGTGGTGCGGCCCGCCGACACCGCGCAGGTGGCTCAGGTGCTGCGCTGCTGCCATGCGGCCGGTGTGCCGGTCGTGACGCAGGGCGGCAACACGGGGCTGGTCGGCGGGTCGGTGCCCACGCCGGACGGCGGTGAGGTCGTGCTGTCGCTACGGCGGCTGGACGGCATCGGCGCGGTCGACACGGCGGTGGGGCAGGTGACCGTGGGCGCCGGTGTGGTGCTGTCCGACCTGCACCGCCGCGTCGCCGCGCACGGGCTGGAGTTCGGCGTCGACCTGGCCGCCCGGGACTCCGCGACGCTGGGCGGGATGATCGCGACCAACGCCGGCGGCGAGCGGGTCGTGCGGTACGGCACCACCCGGGCCAACGTGGTCGGGCTGGAGGCCGTGCTGGCCGACGGGACCGTGCTGGACCGGCTGGGCGGGCTGCCCAAGGACAACACCGGGTACGACCTGACCAACCTGCTGATCGGCAGTGAGGGGACGCTGGCCGTGGTGACGCGGGCCCGGTTGCGGCTGGTGCCGCGGCTGCCGGAGCGGGTGACCGCGCTGGTGGGGCTCGACTCGCTGCAGAGGGCGCTCGATGTGGTGGCGCGGCTGCGGGTGCTGGAGTCGCTGGAGCTGGCCGAGTTCTTCATGGCCGAGGGGCTGGCGCTGGTGCTGGCGGCGAGCGGGCTGCCCGTTCCCTTCCGTACGGCGTACCCGGTGTATCTGCTGGTGGAATGCGCGGGGCGGCGTGATCCAGCCGAGGAACTGGCCGGCGTACTCGACGCGGCGGGGCCGGGGGAGACGGCGGTGGCACTGGCGGATGCCGACCGGCGGCGGCTGGCCGCCTATCGGGAGCGGCACACCGAGTCGATCAACGCGGCGGGCGTTCCGCTGAAGCTGGACGTGACCGTGCCCTTGGCGGAGCTGCCCGGCTTTGTCGCCGACCTGCCCGGCGTGCTGGCGGGGCGGGGGCGGCCGTATCTCTTCGGGCATCTCGCGGAGGGCAACCTGCACGTCAACCTGCTTCAGGTGGCGGCGGAGGACGAGGAGGCGGTCACCGCCGCGGTGCTGGAGCGGGTGGCGGCCGTGGGCGGGAGCATCAGCGCCGAGCACGGGGTGGGGCGGGCCAAGGCACGCTATCTGCACCTGAGCCGGTCGGAGGCGGAGATCGCGGTGATGCGGTCGGTGAAGGCGGCGCTGGATCCGGCGGGGGTGCTCAATCCGGGGGTGGTGCTGGCGGGAGACACGGCACGGCCCTTGTCCGGGTGCGGCCCCCGTTTGTAGCGGCCCCCGTTTGAAGGGACTCGCATTACTCTCCAGCCTGCGGTGGGGCCCCAGCCGAAGTCGCGGCTGTCGCCTGCGTCGCCGCGGCCCCCTCCTCGGCCTCCCACCGCAACAGATCCCCCGGCTGACACTCCAGCACCTCACACAGCGCGGCGAGCGTCGAGAACCGGACGGCCTTCGCGCGGCCGTTCTTGAGGACGGCCAGGTTGGCGGGCGTGATCCCGACGCGTTCCGCGAGCTCGCCCACGGACATCTTCCGCTTGGCCAGCATCACGTCGATGTCGACGGCGATCGGCATCAGATCACCCCCTTCAACTCGGCTTCCATCCGCGCCGCCTCGACGTCCCGCGCAACGGCCTGCGCCAGCAGCATCCGCAACACCAGCACGATGAGCGCAACGCCCAGCACGGCCACGACGACCCCGCCGATGAGCAGTACGATGCCCGGCGCAACGGCCTCACCCGGCGCGAGCATGTACCCGAAGGCGCTCAGGAGAACGGCGGCCGCACCGATCGCCCAGATCACGACATCGACGTATCGAAAGGCGGCGTGCGAGAACACGGTGCCCCGCTGAACCATGGTCACCAGCCGCCACACACAGGCGAGTACGACCTGCACGGTGACCACACCCAGGATCAGCACGACGAGATACGCGGCCCGCGGATACGCCAGTTCCGAGCCGCCCTCCTCCAGATCGGCCCCCACCAACGGCACCATCACGGCCTGCACAAACACGGACCCCGCCAGCAACACCACCAACACGATCCGCAAAGCAAGCGTCGTCAGCTGCCCCATTGCCTCTCCTTCCATCGACGTACGATAGAAACCTATCGAAAATCGATAGACTGGGCAAGTGGTGACCGTTCCACTCCGTCCGTGCATGCGTCGATCAGGCCCCGGCGTCGGCCTCGCAGCCGCCGCCGAACGCTCGGCCCACGTCATCGGCATCGATCCCTCCGAGGTCATGCGCGCCATGGCCCGCCGCCGCTGCGCCCCGCTGATCACACGCGGCCGCCTCCGCCTCAGCCCCGGCACCGCGGCCCGCACCGGCCGACCGGACGCCTCCGTCGACGTCGTGATCTCTGTCAACAACCTCCAACTCTGGCCCGATCTCCCCGCCGCACTCGCCGAACTCCACCGCGTCCTGCGCCCCGGCGGCCGCCTCCTCCTCTCCGCCCACGAGAAGTGGCTCCCCACCGACCTCCGCACCCTCGCGGCCACGGTCCAAGCAGCCGGCTTCGGCACAGTCCACACCTGGACCTGGGAGCCCCCGACCCGCATGGCATCGACGGCGACGCTGCTGAGCGCGGTACGCACCTAGAAACCACGGAGCACCGGTCGCAACCACAGGGGCGTGTCACCCAGCTCAACGACCAGGGACACCGGCCGCTGCGGACCGTGGCCACCGACGGGCCCGGAGCCGGACTGAAACCGCACCCAGAGGGATTTTGTGATCTGCTGGAGGAGTCGGGCCGACGCGTCGTCCCGCGGCCGACAGCGGTCGGTGCGGCCGGCCGGGAGCCCCGCGGTGAAGCGCCGGGTGGTCGCAGCGGGGCGGCGGGACGGCCCCTGGGAGGAGTTCCATGCTGCACCGCCGCATTGCCGCCCCCGCGCCGGCACAGCCGGGCAACCTCCTGCCGCGGCGTGATCTCGCTGCCGCGTGGATCCTCATGGTCCTGCTCGCCGGGCCGGCATGGGTACTCACTGTCGCCCAGTCTCGCGACATGGCCATGGAGCCGGGAACGATGGGTCTGGCGCTGCCGCTCTTCCTGCTGCTGTGGGTGACCATGATGGTGGCGATGATGTTCCCGTCCATGGCGCCGGTGGCGATCACCTGGGCCCGGGCGATCGGTAGGCAGTCGGTCGGCGTCGCCCGCGCTGCTCGGATTGCCCAGTTCGCCGGGGGCTATCTGCTCGCCTGGACGGCATTCGGTCTGGTCGCGTACGCGGCATTGGCAGCGACCGCGAGGCTGGTGGACGGCCATCCCGATGCGGGTCGCTGGCTGGGCGCCGCCGCATTCCTGCTCGCGGGGCTGTACCAGTTCGGGCCGCTGAAGCGCGTATGTCTGCTGCATTGCCGCAATCCGCTGTCGCACCTCGTCCGGTACGCGCGCTTCCGGTCGTGGGCCCGCGATCTGCGTGTGGGGGCGCATCACGGGCTCTACTGCGTGGGCTGCTGCTGGGGCCTGATGATCGTCCTCGTCCCGCTCGGCGTGATGAACGTGGCGGCCATGGCCGCGTTGGCGGCGGTCGTCTTCCTGGAGAAGCTGTGGCGGTGGGGCCTGTGGCTCACCTGGGCGGTCGGCATCGCCTTCCTGGTCCTGGCCGCACTCGTACCCTTCCAGGAATGGCTGCTGCCCGGCCTGCAGATGTCCGAGCCCGCGATGTAGCCGTTCGCCTCCTGGGCCGGTGAGGCGCACGCTGGAATGGAGGCCGCCTCGCGAACCCGAGAGCGGGCTCGGGACACGCGGTCTCGCCGTTCCCAGTGAGCTCGTCCGGGCTCGTCAGGAGGGAAGCGAGATGACAGAACAGGCCACTACCGGTACGCGCTGGCACCTGGCCGGCGACTGGTTCGACGTGTGCAAGTGCGCCATTCCGTGCCCCTGCACGTTCGCCCAGCCCCCCACCTACGGCGACTGCGAGGGCGTGCTGGCCTGGCACATCCGGGAAGGCAACTTCGGCGACGTGCGGCTGGACGATCTCAACGTGCTGATGCTCGGCTCCTTCGTCGGCAACGTCTGGGCCCGCGAGCACACCGACGCGTACGCCGCGGTCTTCTTCGACGAGCGCGCCGACGACCAGCAGCGCTCCGCCCTTCAGAGCATCTTCGGCGGTGAGGCGGGCGGATGGCCGGCAGAGTTCGGTGAGATATTCGGCCCCGAGATGCGAGGCATGGAGTTCGCTCCCATCCGAGTCGAGATCGACGAGGGCCTGGGCGCCTGGCGCGCGGAGATCCCCGGGCGGGTATCGGCAAGTGCCGAGGCGCTGACCGGGCCGACCACTCCGGAGGGCGCACGCGTACAGGTGCACAACGCACCCGGCGCTGAGGTCGGGCCCGGCCAGGTCGCGACCTGGGGACGGGCCACCACCGACCGCGCCGACGCCTACGGCTTCTCCTGGGAACGCTCGGGGAAGTCGAGCAAGTACTTCCCCTTCGACTGGAGCGGCCCGGACTGAGAGTCCGCGCCGCGGGACACACGACCACCTGGTCTCACCCACGCCACACCAAGATGAAACGGACATCAGTGCATCTGCTGACGATCAGCGGCTTGGGGCCGGTGCCGGCTCCGCGGTGCCGGCCGGTCGGCGGACTGGCCGGGTGGCCGGCGCGGCTGCGAGCACATGGGGCTCTGGTCGTACATCGGCGAAGCGGCTGTGCGGGTTCCAGGTGGGGAAGGCGCGGGCCAGGTCGCGGGGACCGGTCACCGCGATGTGGCCGGACCGCACCGCCTGGGCCCAGGTATTCCAGCCCATGTGCCATCGGGTGAACGCTGCCGGATCGGCGACCACGACCAGGTCCTCCTCCCCGCCCGGGCTGTGCACGCATACCTCGGCGCCGCCGTGCTCGTACAGCAGCCAGAACCGGTTCGGGGGCCTGAGCGCCGGGAAGTCCAGGCGCACCACTACGCGGTGGTCGGGGAGCGCGGCGGGGTCGGCGGAGCGGCACATCGCCCACAGCACCGGGTACGGGTCGAGGTGCTCGGGTGCCAGCTCCAGCCAGCGGACGCCCCACGCGCCCAGCGCCAGGCACACCTGCCACAGGTCCGTGCCGGCCTCGGTCAGGCGGTAGCGGACGGAGTGTCCCGGTCCCTGCTCGCGGCTCAGCAGGCCGTGCCGCTGAAGCTCACGCAGCCGGGCGGCGAGCAGCGTGCGGGACAGGCCCGGCGCGCCGCGCAGGATGTCGCTGAACGTCTCGCAGCCCAGCGCCAGGTTCCGCACGATCAGCGGTGTCCAGCGCTCGGCGAACACCTCGGACGCGCGAGCGATCGGGCAGTACTGGCCATAGCCGCGCACGCACTCCAGTGTGCGCTCACCCCGCCGAGCTGGTCCAGATCCTGGACTTCCGCAGGGCTCGGCGGGCGGCGAGGGTGGATCTGTGGGGGGCCAGGACGGACTGGGCGGAGGAGACAGTGATGCGGGAGATCCCGGGCTTCGCGGGGCAGCTCATCACTCCCTGCGACACGGAGTACGACAACGCGCGGGCGCTGTGGAACGGCGCGATCGACCGGCGGCCGACGGCGATCGCACGGTGCGGCGGCGCGGCCGACGTCCAGGCGGTGGTCCGCTACGCCCGCGAGCGCGGCCTGCCGCTGTCGGCACGCGGCGGCGGACACGGCGTCGGCGGTGCGGCAGTGTGCGACGGCGGGCTCGTCGCCGACCTGAGCCGGATGCGCACCGTCCAGGTCGATCCGCGCACCCGGACGGCGACCGCGGCGGGCGGCGTGCTGTGGGGCGAGCTGGACCAGGCGGCGCACCGGTTCGGCCTGGCGACCACGGGCGGGATCGTCACCCACACCGGCATCGCCGGCCTGACGCTGGGCGGCGGGATCGGCTGGCTGATGCGCGCCCACGGGCTGACCGCGGACAACCTGCTCCACGCCGGACTGGTGACCGCCGACGGAGAGCGGCTCACCACCGATGACCGCCCCGAACTGCTGTGGGCCCTGCGCGGCGGTGGCGGCAACTTCGGCGTGGTGACCCGGTTCCGGTACCGGCTGCACCCGGTCACCGAGGTGCTCGGCGGGCCGGTGCTGTGGCCCCTGGACGACGCCCCCGGCCTGCTGCGCCACTACCGGGACTGGATCTCCGAGGCACCCGACGAGCTGACCACGATCGTCAGCCTCCGCAAGGCCCCGCCCCTGCCCGCCCTGCCCGAGGCGCTGCACGGCCGGCTGGTGTGCGCGATCACGTCCTGCTGGTGCGGCCCGCCGGAGGCGGGAACCGCCGTGCTGGCACCGCTGCGCTCCTACCGGCGTCCGCTGGCCGACCTGACCAGGCTGCGGCCCTACCCGGAACACCAGGCGCTGCAGGACCCGACGGTGCCGCACGGCTGGCACTACTACTGGAAGTCCAGCGAGGTGGCGGCGTTGCCCGACGACCTGATCGACGTGCTGGTCGAGCACACCGCCCGGGTCGCCTCGCCCCGCTCGTACACGCTCGTCTTCCAGCTCGGGGGAGCGATCGCCCGGGTGCCCGAGGACGCCACTGCCTACCCGCACCGCGACGCCGGCCACGCGATCAACATCAACGGCGCGTGGCTGCCCGAGGAACCGGTGGCCGACCGGGAGACGGCATGGGTGCGCGACTTCTTCCACGCGGTCGCACCCCACCAGGCCGGCGTGTATGTGAACTTCCTGGGGAACGAGGGCCAAGCCCGCGTCCTCGCGGCCTACGGTGAGGCGACGTACCGAGAGCTGGTGCGGATCAAACGGATCTACGACCCGGAGAACGTGTTCCGGCACAACCAGAACATCGACCCGGCGTCCGCCCCACTGGCGACCGCCCAGGACGTCGTGCAGGGCCGCGCAGACAACCGTGGTGCCGAACGAAAAGTCAGGGCGGGGCCGGCCATGGCGGTGCGGGCCGGGCCGTACCGCTCGACGACCGCCCCCACGGCGATGGCGAGCCGGTCCAGCACCACTTCGTCGAGCGAGTCGGGCGTGCCGAGGCGTTCCAACCAGACGGTGCCGATCTCCTCCTCGTCGAGGGCGCCGGCATCGTGGTGGCGGCGGGGCACGGCGGGGTGATGGTCGGTCGGCCTGCCGTCGGGCGATACGCGGATCTCCGCCCGTGCCGTGCAGCCGGAACCCGGTCACGCACTCGGCCAGGCCCGCCGAGGCCCGGGCGAGCGCCGGGAGATCCACCCGCCGGCAGCCACAACGCCCGAACCCCGCCCGGCGGTCCCCGCTACCCCACCGCCAGCAATATCGCCAGCAGTACCGCCCCAGCCACCGCCGGCCCCGCGAGCTCGTACGCCCAGCGGACGGTCACCTCGCCCTGTGCCGTCCGGTCCTTCTCGCGGGCCTCCAGCGTCTGGCGCAGGTCGTGCATGATCTGGTCGCTCTCGGCGCGGGCAGGGCCGTCGTGGACATCGACGTCCGTCAGTCCGCCGAGACCACGGCGGCGGGCCTTCCCGTCCCCGGCGGCCTGGGCCGCGCGCCGTGCCTCCTTGCGGGCGGCCCGGCTTCGGGCGCGGATGGAGACGGGTATCGCCCACAGCTGGTACTTGGCGCCGGCCTTGGTGATGACCTCGTTGGTGTACCCGGAGCGCAGGGAGGCGACCTCGCCCCAGGGCAGCACGATCACGCGGAAGGGGTTTCGGACGCGCAGCCTGTCCTCACCGGCGTACACGGCGGGCCGCACGGTGAAGGCGACGACCAGCGGCACCACCAGCAGCAGCGTGGCGAGCGCCAGCCACGGGGTGCGGCCTTCGCCCACGATGATCGCGTCCACACCGAGCCATCCGGTGAGGCCGAGCAGCAGGACGCCGCCGACGAGACCCATGGGCGACCGGTAGATCCGGTCCCGGGTGGTGGGGCGCGGAGGCTGCGGCGCTGGTGACTGCTGGTCCGGGGTCGTCATGCCTTCGATTCTGCCCGACGCCACTGACAGCGCCCATCGCGGCACCTCCACCCGCAGCCGCCCGCCGCCCCGCCCGCAGCCGCCTGCCGCCCCGCCTGCAGCCGCGCGCCGCCCCGCCCGCAGCGGCCCGCCGCCCCGCCTGCAGCCGCGCGCCGCCCCGCCCGCAGCCGCGCGCCGCTCATGCGCGCACCGCCCCCACGCTCATGCGCGCACCGCCCCCACAGGATGAGCATCGGGGGCTGTACAGCCGCTACGCGCGTAGATATGCTCGTCTGGTGACCATGCCCACCACTGCACACACCCTCACGGACGCAGCGGCCTCCGACAGTACGCTGCGCCGCTTCCTGCACGGGCTGCCCGGCGTCGACGCGGTCGGCCTGGAGGCGCGCGCCGCCTCCCTCGGCACCCGTTCCATCAAGACCACCGCGAAGGCGTACGCCATCGACCTCGCCATCTCGATGGTCGACCTGACGACGCTGGAAGGCGCGGACACCCCGGGCAAGGTCCGGGCGCTCGGCGCCAAGGCGGTCCACCCGGACCCGACGGATCGTACGACCCCGGCGACCGCGGCCGTCTGCGTCTACCCCGACATGGTGGCCACCGCCAAGCAGGCCGTCGCCGGCTCCACCGTCAAGGTCGCCTCGGTCGCCACCGCGTTCCCGGCCGGCCGCGCCCCGCTCTCCGTGAAGCTGGCGGACGTGCGCGAGGCCGTGGCCGCCGGCGCCGACGAGATCGACATGGTCATCGACCGCGGGGCCTTCCTCGCGGGGCAGTACATGAAGGTGTACGACGAGATCGTGGCCGTGAAGGAGGCCTGCGGGACGTCGGCCCGTCTGAAGGTCATCTTCGAGACCGGCGAGCTGTCGACGTACGACAACATCCGCCGCGCCAGCTGGCTCGGCATGCTGGCGGGCGCCGACTTCATCAAGACGTCGACCGGCAAGGTGGCGGTGAACGCGACGCCCGCGAACACCCTGCTCATGCTGGAGGCCGTGCGCGACTTCCGCGCCCAGACGGGTGTCCAGGTCGGTGTGAAGCCGGCCGGCGGCATCCGCACCAGCAAGGACGCGATCAAGTTTCTCGTCCTGGTCAACGAGACCGCGGGCGAGGACTGGCTGGACAACCACTGGTTCCGCTTCGGCGCCTCCTCGCTGCTGAACGATCTGCTGATGCAGCGTCAGAAGCTGGCCACCGGCCGCTACTCCGGCCCCGACTACGTGACGGTGGACTGATCACCATGGCACCTGTATTCGAGTACGCACCCGCGCCCGAATCCCGCGCGATCGTCGACATCGCCCCGTCGTACGGCCTCTTCATCGACGGTGAGTTCGTCGAGGGCTCGGGCGAGGACCGCAACAAGACGATCAGTCCGGCCACCGAGGAAGTGCTCGCCGAGTACACCCAGGCCACCGAGGAGGACGTCGACCGCGCGGTGAAGGCCGCCCGGAAGGCCTTCGGGAAGTGGTCGGCGCTGCCCGGCTCCGAGCGCGCCAAGTACCTGTTCCGTATCGCCCGGATCATCCAGGAGCGCAGCCGCGAACTCGCCGTCCTGGAGACCCTGGACAACGGCAAGCCGATCAAGGAGACGAGGGACGCCGACCTGCCCCTCGTAGCGGCGCACTTCTTCTACTACGCGGGCTGGGCCGACAAGCTGGAGCACGCCGGCTTCGGCCCGAACCCCCGGCCGCTCGGCGTGGCGGGCCAGGTCATTCCCTGGAACTTCCCGCTGCTGATGCTGGCCTGGAAGATCGCCCCGGCGCTCGCGACCGGCAACACGGTCGTCCTCAAGCCCGCCGAGACGACCCCGCTCTCCGCCCTCTTCTTCGCGGACATCTGCCGCCAGGCGGGCCTGCCGAAGGGTGTCGTCAACATCGTGACCGGCGACGGCCGGACCGGCGCCGCCCTGGTCGCCCACCCCGACGTCAACAAGGTCGCGTTCACCGGCTCCACGGCGGTCGGCAAGGAGATCGCGCGCACGGTCGCGGGTACGAGGAAGAAGCTCACCCTGGAACTGGGCGGCAAGGGCGCCAACATCGTCTTCGACGACGCCCCGATCGACCAGGCCGTCGAGGGCATCGTCAACGGCATCTTCTTCAACCAGGGCCAGGTGTGCTGCGCGGGCAGCCGTCTCCTCGTACAGGAGTCGATCCAGGACGAGCTGCTGGAGTCCTTGAAGCGGCGCCTGTCCACCCTCCGCCTCGGCGACCCGCTCGACAAGAACACGGACATCGGCGCGATCAACTCCGCCGAGCAGCTCGCCCGGATCACCGCGCTCGCCGACCAGGGCGAGGCGGAGGGCGCCGAGCGCTGGTCGCCGGCCTGCGAACTGCCGTCGTCCGGCTACTGGTTCGCCCCGACGCTCTTCACGAACGTCACGCAGGCGCACACGGTCGCCCGCGACGAGATCTTCGGCCCGGTCCTGTCGGTGCTGACGTTCCGTACGCCGGACGAGGCCGTCGCCAAGGCCAACAACACTCCGTACGGCCTCTCGGCGGGCGTCTGGACGGAGAAGGGCTCCCGGATCCTGGCGGTCGCGAACAAGCTGCGCGCGGGTGTCGTCTGGTCCAACACGTTCAACAAGTTCGATCCGACCTCGCCGTTCGGCGGCTACAAGGAGTCGGGCTTCGGCCGCGAGGGCGGCCGCCACGGCCTGGAGGCGTACCTCGATGTCTGAGAAGTCCGAGAACAACCGTCTGACGGTCTTCAAGACCTACAAGCTGTACGTCGGCGGGAAGTTCCCGCGTTCCGAGAGCGGCCGGGTGTACGAGGTGACGGACTCCAAGGGCAACTGGCTGGCGAACGCGCCGCAGGCGAGTCGTAAGGACGCCCGGGATGCGGTCGTCGCCGCGCGCAAGGCGTTCGGGGCGTGGTCGGGGGCGACGGCGTACAACCGCGGGCAGATCCTCTACCGCATCGCGGAGATGCTGGAGGGGCGCCGGGACCAGTTCGTGCGCGAGGTCGCGGACGCGGAGGGCCTGTCCAAGTCCAAGGCTGGGGCGGTGGTCGACGCGACGATCGACCGCTGGGTGTGGTACGCGGGCTGGACCGACAAGATCGCCCAGGTGGTGGGCGGCGGCAACCCGGTGGCGGGCCCGTACTTCAACCTCTCGACGCCCGAGCCGACGGGTGTGGTGGCCGTGGTCGCCCCGCAGGACTCTTCCTTCCTGGGCCTGGTCTCGGTGATCGCGCCGGTGATCGCGACCGGCAACACGGCGGTGGTGATCGCCTCCGAGAAGGCGCCTCTGCCCGCGCTGTCTCTGGGCGAGGTCCTGGCCACCTCGGACCTCCCCGGCGGCGTCGTGAACGTCCTCTCCGGCCGTACTGCGGAGATCGCCTCGCCGCTGGCCGCGCACCAGGACGTCAACGCGATCGATCTGGCGGGCGCGGACGACGTACTGGCGAAGGAGCTGGAGATCGCCGCGGCGGACAATCTCAAGCGGGTGCTGCGTCCACAGCCTGTGGATTACACCGAGACGCCGGGGACCGACCGCATGACGGCGTTCCTGGAGACGAAGACGGTGTGGCATCCGACGGGGGCGTTGGGGGCGTCGGGGTCGTCGTACTGACCGCAGCCGACTTGGAGGGCCGCGCCTCACCTTTGGGTGGGCGCGGCCTTTCGGTGCCGGAGACGACGACGTGATCCGTATCCTCGTCACCCAACTCCGCCGTACCGCCTGACTGCTGCTGCTGCGGGTGCGGGCGTCTCCGTAGTGGTCGGCGGGTTGCGGCGGAGTTGGTTCCAGTGGTCGCCCAGTCGTCGGCTGCGGTCGCAGTGGCTGTCGTCGGATCTGCAGATCCAGCACTTCGTCCCGTGAATGGCCCAGCGGCGGAAGGCCAGTTGGGCAGGGCTCCAGTGGTCGCCCGTCACCTGCCCGCAGTTCAGGGCCTCGTACTGGCGGCACAGGGCGTCGATCGAGCGGGCCGGCCGCTGGGCGTGGGCGATGTCGGCGGGCTGGCTGCGGCCGGGCTCGACGCCCATATGGCGCCGCGCCTCACTGATGCAGGCGAGAGCTGCCGTGCGGGCTTCCGTGTCCTCCGGGACGGCCAGGGTGGCGGTCTCGACCTCGGGGGTGGCGAGCATGAGGTGAGCAGGCGGTGTGCGGTGGTGCGCATGGTCTCGATGTCGATCGGGAGCGGGGTGTTCAGGGTCATGGCAGTTCACCCCTGGAACGGGCGTTGGCGGCAGCGACGGCGGCCCTGAGGCTGTCGGTGGTGGTGACCGGCCTCAGGTTCTGCGGTTCGGCGTCCCACTCCATGCCGCCCGCGGCCGGGCGCAGTTGCACGTACGGGCCCTGGAAGCCCATCACCTTGCCGATCTTCCTGGCGCCGGCGTCCTCGACGGTCTCGCCGAGACGTGGCTCGTACGGCGTCGTCACTACTGCGCCTCCCCAGTGGGCGCGACCAGCAGGCGAGCGCGCACCCAGGGCGACAGCACGTAGGCACGCACCAAGGGCCCGGCGTCGTCCGGTGCAGTGGTCGGCTCGGTGATCGGCCACAGGTTCGGTGCTCGCTCGCGCCGAGATGGAGACCGGGTCACCGAGCGAGTCGGACGCGGCGCGCGTCCTGGCTCGACGGACGATGAGGGCCTCGCCGAGTGTGGTCGGCTTCAGTCCTCTTTGGCTGGCGTCCCACTCCAGTTCGCGGCCAGCCACTGCAGTGGGCGAAGGCGGAGGCGTCGTTGGTATGGCCGGGCGTGAGCACGATCGACAGCGGCAGGCCACGGCCGTCGATGGCGAGGTGGACCTTGGTGGTCCGCCCGGACACACATGAAGTGAACCGAGTTACCTCCCGCGGGTCTGACGCGCTCGCCATCTGAATCAGGGCGCGCTCGGCCACACCAGGATCATGTATGCGCCGCAGTACGCCGATCCGAGCACCGCCCCTGTGAGGGCGAGCGTGCGCAGTCGGCGGGAGGCTCTGGACAGGTGCAGGGCGAGGGGGAGCAGGAGGGGGAAGGCGGGGAGCAGGAAGCGGGCCCGGGGGAAGTAGACGCCGCCGCTGCCCAGGACGATCGCCAGCATTACGCCGGTGAAGACGAGAAGGGGGAGCGGCTGGCGGTCCGCGAGTGACAGGGCGAACAGCGCGATCGAGGCGAGGAGTGTGCCGGTCACCATGAGCAGGAACAGTTCCGGCGTCGAGTCCTCGAACAGCAGGTGCCGTAGTTGTTCGACGGTCCGTACGCCGCCGTCCCACTCGTTGCGCCACAGCCGCTGTACGGCGAAGTAGCCGTCCCAGCGGTCCAGGCGCAGGCCCACCCAGCCGACGTACCCGAGCCAGCCGAGGGGTGCGAGCAGGGCGGCCAGGAGGGCTCTGGGGTGACGGAACGACGTCAGGGCGGTGACCGTGACCGCCGCGGCCACCGCGATGCCGGTCGGGCGGGTGAGGCCCGCGAGGGCGGCGAGGGTGGCGGCGGTGAGCCAGCGGCCGGTGAGGACGGCGTACAGCGACCAGGCCGCGCAGGCCGTGAACAGGGACTCCGTGTAGCCCATCCACTGGACGAGGCCCACCGGCAGTGCCGCCCACAGGGTGGTGAGCAGGATGCCGGCCCGGCGGCCGTGCAGGTGGTCGCCGATCGCGAAGATGCCCCAGGCGGCGAGCAGGGAGGCGGCGATCGCCAGGGTCAGGCCGGTGGAGGCGGGGGAGAGGGGGGAGACCGGGGTGAGGGCTCTGAGGAGGAGGGGGTAGAGGGGGAAGAACGCGAGGTTGTTGGCGTCCTGGCGGGTGCCGAGTTCTGTGGTGTAGCCGTGGGCCGCGATGCCGAGGTACCACTCGGTGTCCCACTCCGCCGCGAGGGCCTGCCAGACGTCCTGGTCCCGGATGTGTGACCAGAGGGTGAGGGCGAGGAGGCCGGTGGTGCGGACGCCGGTGTAGGCGAGGAGGGCTGGGGTGGCGTGGCGGAGGGCGGTGCGCAGGGTGGTGGTGACCGGCGTGCGGGTGGGCGGGAGGCAGGCCGTGGGGGTTCGCGTCGAGGCCAAGGAGGGTGCTCCAACCAGGTACTCGGCTGTGGTGCGGTACCGGTCCACCGTTCACCCGGGGGTGGGGTGCGGTGGGGAGCGGGTGTGGTGTGCGGCGGGTCAACCACCCGATGGGGTGCCTCCGGCCGGGGGAGGCACCCCGGTTCGTCAGATGCCTGCCGCTTCCGACAGGTCCCGCTTGATCGCCGTCAGCAGGGTCGTGGCCTTGGCGCGGGCCGTCGGGAGGTCGGCGTGCGTTGCCACCGGGACCACCACCTCCAGGTAGCACTTCAGCTTCGGTTCCGTGCCGCTGGGGCGGACGATGACGCGGGCGCCTTCGAGGGTGTAACGCAGGCCGTCCGTGGGCGGGAGCTTGTCCGTGCCCTGGGTGAGGTCCTCGGCGTTCGTGATCGGCAGGCCCGCGAGGTGGGTGGGGGGCTGCTCGCGGAGCCTTCGCATGGCGTCGGCGATGACCGAGAGGTCCTGGACGCGGACCGAGAGCTGGTCGGTTGCGTGCAGGCCGTGTTCGACGGCCAGGTCGTCGAGCAGGTCGGGGAGGGTGCGGTTGTCCGCTTTGAGTACGGAGGCGAGTTCCGTGATCAGGAGGGCCGCCGTGATGCCGTCCTTGTCGCGTACGCCGTCCGGGTCGACGCAGTAGCCGAGGGCCTCCTCGTAGCCGTAGCGGAGGCCCTCGACGCGGGCGATCCACTTGAAGCCGGTGAGGGTCTCCTCGTGGGCCAGGCCCGCCTTCGCGGCGATGCGGCCGAGGAGGGAGGAGGAGACGATCGACTCGGCGAACGTGCCCTGTGCTCCGCGGTTGACCAGGTGGGCGGCGAGCAGGGCCCCTACCTCGTCGCCGCGCAGCATGCGCCATTCGTCGTTGTCCTTGACGGCCACGGCGCAGCGGTCGGCGTCCGGGTCGTTGGCGATGATCAGGTCCGGGTTCGTCTCGCGGGCCTTGGCGAAGGCGAGGTCCATCGCGCCGGGCTCTTCCGGGTTGGGGAAGGCGACGGTGGGGAAGTCCGGGTCGGGGTCGGCCTGCTCGGTGACGAGGGTGGGGGGCGGGAAGCCCGCGCGGGCGAAGGCGGCGAGGAGGGTTTCCTTGCCGACGCCGTGCATCGCCGTGTAGACGGTGCGGGCGGTGCGGGGGGAACCCTTGGACAGGACGGCGTCCGTGCGGGCCAGGTAGGCCTGCAGGACGGTGTCGTCGAGGGTTTCCCAGCCCTCGGTGGGGCGGAAGACGGTGGTGAGGGACGGGATCGCGGCGATCTCGGCGGCGATGTCCGTGTCGGCGGGCGGGACGATCTGGGAGCCGTCGCCGAGGTAGACCTTGTAGCCGTTGTCGCGGGGTGGGTTGTGGCTGGCGGTGACCTCTACGCCGGCGATCGCGCCGAGGTGCCTTATGGCGAAGGCCAGGACGGGAGTGGGGAGGGGGCGGGGGAGGAGCGCTGCGCGGAGGCCGGCGCCGGTCATGACGGAGGCGGTGTCGCGGGCGAAGTCTGCCGACTTGTGGCGGGCGTCGTAGCCGATGACGACGAGGCAGTCTTCGTGGCCCTGCTTCTTGAGGTACGCGGCGAGGCCGGCGGCGGCGCGGATGACGACCGAGCGGTTCATGCGCATGGGGCCGGCGCCCAGTTCACCGCGGAGGCCTGCGGTGCCGAACTGGAGCGTGCCGCTGAAGCGGGCGGTGAGTTCGGTGACGTCCTTGGTGTCGATCAGGCGGGCCAGTTCGGCGCGGGTTTCCGGGTCGGGGTCCTCGGTGAGCCATGCCTGGGCCTGTGCGAGGAGGTCGTCTTGCACGGTCGGTCAGCCTCTCGTTGTGGGTGGTGCGGGGGCGGGTGCGGGTGCCTGCGGCGGCCTGTGCGGGTGGGTGGGGGGTGCTGTAGCGCCTACGGTGCGGGTTGTGGTGGCGGGGCACTTTTGCCTGCGGCGGCCTGCTCGGCTGAGTGGGGCTTGCTGTAGCGCCTCCGGTACGGGTTGTCGTCGGGGCCGCGCCGGGGGGTGTCCGTCCTCGGAACGGCGCGACTCGGTCTCTTACCAACTCGCCCGTCTTGACGCGCCAACCGCTGCGGGCGGACACCCCCCGACACGGCCCCTTCCCGCCGTGCGCGAGTGCGGCGCCGTGGGCCCGACCGTAGTCCGACACGGTGGCCGAGGGCGGGACCGTCGCCCGCGTGGCTGCCCAGCCAGCTGCACCCGTTGTGGCGGGTTGCGTAAGTTCCGGGGGCAGCCGCTACGCCGGGTGGGTTACAGCCGTCCCAGGACCCGGGCCAAGAGGGAGCCCATCCGCGTCGCCGAGTCGCGGCCTGCCTGGAGGACCTCCTCGTGGTTCAGCGGCTCTCCGGTCATGCCGGCGGCGAGGTTGGTGACGAGGGAGATGCCCAGGACCTCCGCGCCCGCCTCGCGTGCGGCGATCGCCTCCAGGACCGTCGACATGCCCACCAGGTCCGCGCCGATCACGCGGGCCATGCGGATCTCGGCCGGCGTCTCGTAGTGCGGGCCGGGGAACTGGGCGTAGACGCCCTCCTCCAGGGTGGGGTCGATCTCCTTGCACAGGGCGCGCAGGCGGGGGGAGTAGAGGTCGGTGAGGTCGACGAAGTTGGCGCCGACGATGGGGGAGGTCGCCGTGAGGTTGATGTGGTCGCTGATCAGGACCGGCTGGCCGGGACGCATGCCCTCGCGCAGGCCGCCGCAGCCGTTGGTGAGGATGATGGTCTTGCTGCCGGCCGCTACGGCGGTGCGCACGCCGTGGGCTACGGCTGCCACTCCTCGGCCCTCGTAGTAGTGGGTGCGGCCGAGGAAGACCAGGGCGCGCTTGTCGCCGATCCGGTACGTGCGGATCTTGCCGCCGTGCCCTTCGACCGCCGGCGGCGGGAAGCCGGGGAGCTCGGTGACCTGGAACTCGGCGTCGGGGGCGCCCAGCGCGTCCACGGCCGGTGCCCAGCCGGAGCCCATCACGAGAGCGACGTCGTGGGACTCGGCGCCGGTGAGTTCGCGCAGGCGGGCGGCGGCGGCGTCGGCGGCGGCGTAGGGGTCGCCCTGGATGTCGTCCGGAAGAAGAGATGCGTTCACGCGGATGAGGGTAGCCGGTTTGGTCCTACGCGCGTAGATGACGGAGGTCACGGGAGTGCGATCGTTGTCTTGTCGTTTCCGACGAAACGATCGCGGTGGAGGGCGTTACTCGTCCGGGATGAGGACGTCCTTGTCGTTGAAGACCTCGACGATGAAGATCAGCAGTCGGCCACGGCTGACCGTGTACTCCACCAGGATGTTCTGCGTCAGCCGGATCGTACGGTCGTCACCGGTGGAGCTTATGGGGCGCGACACCGACAGGAAGGGGTCGCGGGCCAGCATGGCGATGCCCTTGTCGAACGCGGTGCGCTGCCGGTCGTCGAGCCGGTCACGGGCCTCGGCGGCCTGCACCGTGAAGAAGACGTCGTACGTGGTGGGGGCCATGCGATCTCCCGTTCGGGGCGACGGTCTGCCAAGTCTAGGAGCCGGTCTGTGTCAGCAGGGCCGCTTTCGTAGCTCCATCACGTAATCGTGCGGCGCGCCGGCCGATTCTGCCGCGTCGGCGATCTCGCCCAGGTAGCGGGCCGACGGGAGGCCGCCCTCGTAGCCGTTCAGGACGTACACCCAGGCCGGTTCCTCGCCGTCGAGGGTGTGGACGCGGACGCGGAGGCGGCGATAGACGTCGAGGCCGGCGCCGACCCATCGGTCGAGTGACTCCTCGTCCATGGGTGCGATGTCGTAGAGCGCGACGAAGACCTGGGACATCGGGTCCTCGACGAGCGTCGCGAGCGCGCCCTCCCAGCCCATGTGCTCGCCGCCGAACGTCAGCCGCCAGCCGTTCAGCCACCCCGTGGCTCGCATCGGCGAGTGCGGGGCGCGGCGGGACATCAGCCGCGCGTCGAGATTGCCGGCGTAGGCGGCGTAGAGCGACATGGATCGAGGGTACGGCAGTCGGCTCGCCTGCCACTTTCGTGTCACGGGTACCTGTGGTAGCTCGGGCGAGCCCCCCGGGCGGTCGCACATTGATGGGTGCGGGACAATGGGGTACGTGACTCGGATCGTGATCATCGGTGGCGGACCCGGCGGATACGAAGCGGCGCTGGTGGCCGCCCAACTCGGTGCGGAGGTGACCGTCGTCGATTGCGACGGTCTGGGCGGAGCGTCGGTGCTGACCGACTGCGTGCCGTCGAAGACGCTGATCGCCACGGCCGAGGTGATGACCAACTTCGACTCCTCCTACGAGGAGCTCGGCATCATCGTCGCGGACGACACGCCGCCGGACGAGATGGCCGCCCGGATCATCGGGGTGGACCTGGGGAAGGTCAACCGCCGGGTGAAGCGGCTCGCGCTCGCCCAGTCGCACGACATCACCGCGGCGGTGACGCGGGCCGGCGCGCGGGTGATGCGCGGGCGTGGGCGGCTGGAGGGCATGCAGGCCCTCGACGGGTCACGGAAGGTCGTGGTGCGGGCCGCGGACGGGAGCGAGGAGACGCTCACCGCCGACGCCGTGCTCATCGCCACCGGTGGGCATCCTCGGGAGCTGCCCGACGCCAAGCCCGACGGTGAGCGGATTCTGAACTGGACCCAGGTGTACGACCTCGACGAGCTCCCCGAGGAGCTGATCGTGGTCGGGTCGGGTGTGACCGGTGCCGAGTTCGCGGGTGCCTATCAGGCGCTCGGGTCCAAGGTCACGCTGGTGTCGTCCCGGGACCGGGTGCTGCCGGGTGAGGACCCGGATGCCGCGGCTGTCCTGGAGGACGTGTTCCGGCGGCGCGGCATGAACGTCATGGCGCGGTCGCGGGCCGCCTCCGCCAAGCGGGTCGGGGACCGGGTCGAGGTCACCCTCTCCGACGGGCGGGTCATCACCGGGTCGCACTGCCTGATGGCCGTCGGCGCCATCCCGAACACCGAGGGCATGGGGCTGGAGGAGGCCGGGGTCCGGCTGAAGGACTCCGGGCACATCTGGACCGACAAGGTCTCGCGCACGAGCGCTCCCGGCGTGTACGCCGCCGGTGACGTCACCGGCATCTTCGCGCTCGCGTCGGTGGCGGCCATGCAGGGCCGTATCGCCATGTACCACTTCCTCGGCGACGCGGTGGCCCCGCTGAACCTGAAGACCGTCTCCTCCAACGTCTTCACCGATCCGGAGATCGCCACCGTCGGCTACTCCCAGGCCGACGTCGACGGCGGGGTCATCGACGCCCGGGTGGTGAAGCTGCCGCTGCTGCGCAACCCGCGCGCGAAGATGCAGGGCATCCGGGACGGCTTCGTCAAGATCTTCTGCCGTCCGGGTACGGGGATCGTGGTGGGCGGTGTGGTGGTGTCGCCGCGCGCGTCCGAGCTCATCCATCCGATCTCGATCGCCGTCGACAACAATCTGACGGTCGAACAGATCGCGAACGCGTTCACCGTTTATCCCTCCCTTTCGGGGTCGATCGCGGAGGTGGCCCGGCAGCTCCACACCCGGAAGGCGACCGCCGAGGCCTGACCGTTCCGGCGACGGAAAGCGATTCCTCGCTGGTCACGGGGAGTTGCCGACCATGCGTTCGGCATAAGCGGCGGGAGTAGGCTCCTATACCACTTCCCGCTGTTGTGTGCGAACAACTTCTGTTATTCGGCGCAAACTGCTGAAAGCAGACGGTCGTTGGGGTTACTGTCAGTTTCGTGTTCGCTGCAGAACGTCGCCAGTTGATCCTCGAAATGGTGCGAGCGAACGGGGCCGTGTCGCTCCGTGAGCTCGCCCGCGTCGTCCAGACCTCCGAAGTGACCGTACGGCGGGACGTGCGCGCACTGGAGGCAGAAGGACTCCTCGACCGCCGGCACGGCGGTGCGGTATTGCCGGGCGGATTCACGCGGGAATCCGGCTTTCCGCAAAAGTCACATCTCGCGACCGCCGAGAAGACCGCCATCGCCGACCTCGCCGCGAACTTCGTGGAGGAGGGCGAGGCCATCGTGGTCGGGGCCGGTACGACCACCCAGGAGCTGGCCCGCCGGCTCGCCCGGGTCCCCGGCCTGACCGTCGTCACCAATTCCCTCCTCGTGGCGCAGGCCCTGGCCCACGCCAACCGGGTGGAGGTCGTGATGACCGGCGGCACGCTCCGCGGTTCCAACTACGCCCTCGTGGGATCGGGAGCGGAACAGTCCCTCCAGGGCCTGCGGGTGTCCCGGGCCTTCCTCTCCGGAAGCGGCCTGACCGCCGAACGCGGTCTGTCCACGTCCAACATGCTCTCGGCATCCGTCGACCGGGCCCTCGTCCAGGCCGCCGCGGAGGTCGTGGTCCTCGCGGACCACACCAAGCTCGGCACGGACACGATGTTCCAGACCGTCCCGACCGATGTGATCACCCGCCTCGTGACGGACGAGCCGCCGGCCCACGACGACCGTGCCGCCACCGAACTGCAGGCGCTGGCCGACCAGGGCGTGCAGATCGCCGTGGCCGGGACGGGAGCCTCGGGAAACGCCGGGAACGCGGGCGGTGAGGGGGCTCCGACGCGCCAGCAGCGCCGGGACGTGGCCCTCCCGGGCCCCCGGCGCGGCCAGGTTCCGGGGCCCGGATCGCCGCTGCGTACGGCGGCCGTCCTCGGCGAGCAGGCACCGGGCGGCGAGCGGGCCAGGGTGGCCGATCTGCGGCGCCGTTAGGCTGCGCGCGCCGGTGGGTCCGGGCGCCTGTTCGCCGTAGGGGTTGGGGTGTGAGTGCGAGTGCGGATTGTTCGCGGTTGCTCGCGCAGTTCCCCGCGCCCCTTTGGGTGGGCACCGGAACGTGTGTCGCAGGTATGCCGTCAGTCTCTGTAGGGGCTGGGATGTGTGCGCGAGTGCCGGTCGTCTGTGGTTGCTCGCGCAGTTCCCCGCGCCCCTTTGGGTGGGCGCGGGGAACGTACGTCGCACGATCTGCCGTCAGTCCTTGATCTCGCAGATCACCGCGCCCGACGTGATCGACGCGCCGACCTCCGCGCTCAGGCCCTTGATGGTGCCGGTCTTGTGGGCGTTGAGGGGCTGCTCCATCTTCATCGCCTCCAGGACGACGACCAGGTCGCCCTCCTTGACGGCCTGACCCTCCTCCACGGCGATCTTGACGATGGTGCCCTGCATCGGCGAGGCGAGGGTGTCGCCGGACGCGACCGGGCCGGACTTCTTCGCGGCGCGGCGCTTCGGCTTGGCGCCGGCGGCGAGGCCGGTGCGGGCCAGGGACATGCCGAGGGAGGACGGGAGGGAGACCTCCAGGCGCTTGCCGCCGACCTCGACGACGACCGTCTCGCGGCCCGGCTCCTCCTCCGCCTCCAGATCGGTGGGGGCGGTGAAGGGCTTGATCTCGTTGACGAACTCGGTCTCGATCCAGCGGGTGTGGACCGTGAACGGGTCGGTGGAGCCGGTGAGCTCGGGCGCGAACGCCGGGTCCCTGACGACCGCCCGGTGGAACGGGATGGCCGTCGCCATGCCCTCGACCTGGAACTCCTCCAGCGCCCGCGCGGCCCGCTGCAGGGCCTCCTTGCGGGTGCGGCCGCTGACGATCAGCTTGGCGAGCAGCGAGTCCCAGGCGGGGCCGATCACGCTGCCGGACTCCACGCCCGCGTCCAGCCGGACGCCCGGCCCGGACGGCGGGGCGAACGTGGTGACGGTGCCGGGGGCCGGGAGGAAGTTACGGCCCGGGTCCTCGCCGTTGATGCGGAACTCGAACGAGTGACCGCGCAGCGGCGGGTCGTCGTAGCCCAGCTCCTCGCCGTCGGCGATGCGGAACATCTCGCGGACGAGGTCGATCCCGGCGACCTCCTCGGTGACCGGGTGCTCCACCTGGAGGCGGGTGTTGACCTCCAGGAAGGAGATCGTGCCGTCGAGGCCGACCAGGAACTCGACGGTACCGGCGCCGACGTATCCGGCCTCCTTCAGGATGGCCTTCGACGCCCGGTACAGCTCGGCGACCTGGGCCTCCGACAGGAACGGCGCCGGGGCCTCCTCGACCAGCTTCTGGTGGCGGCGCTGGAGCGAGCAGTCACGGGTGGAGACGACGACGACGTTGCCGTGCTGGTCGGCCAGGCACTGGGTCTCGACGTGCCGGGGCTTGTCCAGGTACCGCTCGACGAAGCACTCACCCCGGCCGAACGCGGCGACGGCCTCGCGGACCGCCGAGTCGTACAGCTCGGGTACCTCTTCGAGGGTCCGGGCGACCTTCAGGCCACGGCCACCGCCGCCGAACGCGGCCTTGATGGCGATCGGCAGCCCGTGCTCCTGAGCGAAGGCGACGACCTCCTCGGCGCCGCTCACCGGATCGGGCGTACCGGCGACGAGCGGGGCGCCCGCGCGCTGGGCGATGTGCCGGGCCGCCACCTTGTCACCCAGGTCGCGGATGGCCTGCGGCGGCGGGCCGATCCAGATCAGCCCGGCGTCCAGGACCGCCTGGGCGAACTCGGCGTTCTCCGACAGGAAGCCGTAACCCGGATGGATGGCGTCCGCCCCGGACTCGCGGGCGGCCTTCAGGACCTTCTCGATGTCGAGGTAGCTGGTGGCGGGGGTGTCACCACCCAGGGCGAACGCCTCATCCGCGGCGCGGACATGCAGAGCGTCCCGGTCCGGGTCGGCGTAGACGGCCACGCTCGCGATCCCGGCGTCCCGGCAGGCCCGGGCTACGCGGACAGCGATTTCGCCACGGTTGGCGATGAGCACCTTGCGCACGATTGAGGCTCCCTCCTTGAAACAAGCCGAGTTTAGGGACTGCCGACACGGCACTTCGACCCGTCCCCAATGGTGAGCTTGCCCACACGGAGCGTGATGCGAGGCTCGCTCGACCCACGAAATCCCTTGTCGCGGCGCGGTACGCAGGACTCCTCCGGAAAACCCTAGCCGTCCTGTGTGGTCAAGGTCTCTGTGAGAGCGTGCTGCGGCCCACTCCGATTCTTTGTCGAGTCCCTACGAATGGCCCAATGATTCTTTGCTCGCGGCCGAACCCTTGTCCCGCGGTTTACCCGTTAGTAGCGTTCGCGATGTATTCGAACGTACTCGGGGTAACGGCACCCTGTGGCGGTGCGGCGGTTCGAAAGTGGGTGGGGACCGGTGGTGCGCAGGCCGGTGGCGTGGATCGTGGCGCTGGTGCTCTTCGCCGAGGCGTTCGGCATCGCGGCACTGCAGTGGTTCATGGGGGTGGTGGTCGACAACCAGGACATGTCCCTGGCGGGCCTCGACCCGGACGTGATGTCCCTGTCCTCGAAGATCGGCGGCGTGGCCTTCGGGCTCTACTTCGCCCTGTGCGGGCTGATCGCCCTCCTGGTCGCCGTGCGCGACCGCACCCCGGCCGGCCTCGGCCGCGTTCTGCTGATCAGTGCGGCCGTGGTGCACGGCGTGCTGGGCGCCGTCACCTGGGGGCTGGTGGGCCGGTACGCGTTCCTGTTCATGATGGTGGTGATGGGCCTCGTCGTACTGCTCCTGATGACGTACGACGGTCAGCAGCGGCCCGCGTCCGGGAAGCCCCAGGACGGCACGGACGGCGACGCCCCGGTCACCGACGGCCCGGTCAGCCCTCCGCCGGCGCCCACAGCTCCGTGATGCCCACGCCCAGCTCGGCCAGCAGCCGCCGTACCAGGGGCAGGCTGATGCCGATCACATTGCCGTGGTCGCCGTCGATGCCGTCGATGAACGGCGCCGAGCGGCCGTCCAGGGTGAAGGCCCCGGCGACGTAGAGGGGCTCGCCGGAGGCGACGTACGCGGCGATCTCCTCGTCGGTGGGGTCACCGAAATGGACCACCGTGGAGGCGGTCGCGGACGCGTACCGCCCGCTCAGCGTGTCGTAGACGCAGTGGCCCGTCTGGAGCGTCCCGGCGCGGCCGCGCATCGCCTTCCAGCGCGCGGTGGCCTCCTCGGCGTCGGCCGGCTTGCCGAGCGCCTCGCCGTCCAGGTCGAGCACCGAGTCGCAGCCGATCACCAGGGCGCCCTTGACGTCGGGCCGGGCGGCCACGACGGAGGCCTTCGCCTCGGCGAGGGCGAGCGCCAGCTCGGCGGGCGTGGGTGCGGTCACGGCGTCCTCGTCGACGCCGCTCACGACCACCTCGGGGTCGAGCCCGGCCTGCCGCAGCAGCCCGAGCCGGGCGGGGGACTGGGAGGCGAGCACGAGGCGGCGGCGCGGCTGATCAGTCATGCGGCCAGAGTATCGGCGTACTCCGAACGGCTCATCCCAGCCCGAGCACGATCATCGTGAGCACCACGGCCAGCGCCATGAGAACGCCCAGCCGCCGCAACATCTCCTGCGCGTCGCGCAGTTCCTTCGGCGGCTCGTTCTCCGGGTCGGACCACAGCATGCCTTCGATCGTCAGTCGGCGGCGCCGGGCGGCGCCTGAGTACGCGTACTCAAGTTTTGAATAAACGGGTCCTGGGTTCCATTAACCGAAGGGAGGGCTTCTGGCGTCAGTCGCTGCGTCAGGTCATGCGGCTGACGGCGGGCGGCGACCGGCTGCGCGTGCGGCTGTCGAACACGTACGGCACCTCACCCGTGCGGCTGGCGGGCGCCACGGTGGGGCGCGGGCAGCTGCTGAGCGAAGTCGTGGACCTCGCGGTGGGCGCGCTCGCGTCGGTCGGTAGCTGGTGGTGAAGGCCCGGGCGTGGAAGGTTGCGGGGTCGGCGACCGCGTCCAAGTGCAGCGTCACGGTGGTACTTCGTGACCGCCGTCGAGGTGGACGCCGGGCGCACCGACGGGATCGCTCTCTTCGGCGACTCGCTCACCGACGGCTTCGGCTCCACTCCCGGCACCGACCGCCACATCGGCCGATCCGGCGGACCCGGACCGGCCGCACCCGGCGTACGACTTCGGCGATCACCTGCACGCGGACGACGCGGGCTACGAGGTGATGGCCGAAGCCGTCGCGGACGTGCTTCAGGCCGGCCAGTAGGTACGCGCCCACGCCGTCGGCCCCGGCTGGGGCACACGCCGGCCGGCGAGGCGGGCCGGGTCGGACCAGGAGTCCCGCGGGCCGGGTGCGCCGGGCGGCACGGCCGATGCCGCCGCGGCGCGGGCCCGGACCACCGCCAGGGCGGCGGCCAGCTCCTCGGGGGTCGGGTTGCCCCGTACGACTCTGATCGTCACAGCGGCTCCTTACAGGGGGATGTTGCCGTGCTTCTTCGGGGGCAGGGATTCCCGCTTGGTGCGCAGCTGACGCAGGCCGCGCACGATGTGGCGGCGGGTGTCCGACGGCATGATCACCGCGTCGACGTAGCCGCGCTCGGCCGCGATGTAGGGGTTGAGGAGATGGTCCTCGTACTCCTGGATGAGCCGCGCCCGGGTCGCCTCTCCTTCTCCTGTGTCCTCCGCCTCGGCGATGGTGCGGCGGTGCAGGATGTTCACGGCGCCCTGGGCGCCCATCACGGCGATCTGCGCGGTCGGCCAGGCCAGGTTGAGGTCGGCGCCCAGGTGCTTGGAGCCCATGACGTCGTAGGCGCCGCCGAAGGCCTTGCGGGTGATGACGGTGATGAGCGGGACGGTGGCCTCGGCGTACGCGTAGATCAGCTTGGCGCCGCGCCGGATGATGCCGTCGTGCTCCTGGTCGACGCCGGGCAGGAAGCCGGGGACGTCGACGAAGGTGATCACCGGGACGTTGAACGCGTCGCACGTCCGGACGAACCGCGCCGCCTTCTCGCTGGCGGCGATGTCCAGGCAGCCCGCGAACTGCATCGGCTGGTTGGCGACCAGGCCGACCGGGCGGCCCTCCACGCGCCCGAAGCCGGTGATGATGTTCGGCGCGAACAGCGGCTGCGTCTCGAAGAACTCGGCGTCGTCCAGGACGTGTTCGATCACCGTGCGCATGTCGTAGGGCTGGTTCGCGCTGTCCGGGACCAGCGTGTCCAGCTCACGGTCCTCGTCGCTGAGGGCGAGGTCCGCCTCCTCCGGGAACGCCGGGGGCTCGCTGAGGTTGTTGGACGGCAGGTACGACAGCAGCTGCTTGACGTACTCGATGGCGTCCTTCTCGTCCCCGGCCATGTGGTGGGCCACGCCGGAGGCGGAGTTGTGGGTGCGGGCGCCGCCCAGCTCCTCGAAGCCGACGTCCTCACCGGTGACGGTCTTGATGACGTCCGGACCGGTGATGAACATGTGCGACGTCTGGTCGACCATGATCGTGAAGTCGGTGATGGCCGGGGAGTAGACCGCACCGCCCGCGCAGGGGCCCACGACGAGGGAGATCTGCGGGATGACACCGCTGGCGTGGGTGTTGCGGCGGAAGATCTCGCCGTACGCCCCGAGGGAGGCCACCCCCTCCTGGATGCGGGCGCCGCCGGAGTCGTTGATGCCGATGACGGGGCAGCCGGTCTTCAGCGCGAAGTCCATCACCTTGACGATCTTCTGCCCGTAGACCTCGCCGAGCGCACCGCCGAACACGGTGAAGTCCTGCGAGAAGACGGCGACGGGACGGCCGTCGACGGTGCCGTAGCCGGTCACCACACCGTCTCCGTAGGGGCGGTTCTGCTCCAGGCCGAAGTTGGTGGAGCGGTGCCGGGCGAACTCGTCCAACTCCACGAAGGAGCCCTCGTCGAGCAGCAGCGTGATCCGCTCACGGGCCGTCAGCTTGCCCTTCGCGTGCTGCTTCTCGACCGCGCGAGCGGAGCCGGCGTGCGTCGCTTCCTCGATGCGGCGCTGGAGATCCGCGAGCTTGCCCGCGGTAGTGTGGATGTCGATCTCGTGACGCTCTTGACGCTCTTCCGGCTCGGACATCGGGATGCGGCTCCCTGCCTGCTCAAAAGGGGGGACGGTTACTCATCCGTAGCGTAGTGGGGGGCCTACCGATCAGCAGTGCGGCGTTTACCACACCTAGGGTGGCTTGCATGACGCCCCGAGATGCATCAGAGCCGAACAACCGCTGGACCGATCTGGAGCGGCCGCCCCTGAACGCCGCGGCGCTGCGCAAGGCGCTCGTGCGGGCAGGCGGGCTGTGGTCCGAGGTGCACGTGGTGCAGCGCACCGGTTCCACCAACTCCGACCTGGTGGCCCGGGCCGCCAAGGGCCTGGCCGAGGGGGCGGTGCTGGTCGCGGAGGAGCAGACCGCCGGGCGCGGCCGGCTGGACCGCGAGTGGACCGCTCCGCCGCGCTCCGGCCTGTTCTTCTCCGTCCTGCTGCGCCCCACGGAGGTGCCGGTGACCCACTGGGGCTGGTTGCCGCTGCTCACCGGCGTCGCCGTGGCGACGGGCCTGTCCCGGGCGGCGGGCGTCGATACGGCACTCAAGTGGCCCAACGACCTGCTGGTGACCGTCGGCGGCGAGGAACGCAAGGCCGGCGGCATCCTGGCCGAGCGGGCGGCGGACGACGGCGTGGTGATCGGCGTCGGCATCAACGTCACGCTCCGCGAGAACGAACTGCCGGTGCCCACGGCGGGCTCGCTGGTGCTGGCCGGGGCCGTGAACACGGACCGGGACCCGCTGCTGAGGGCCGTACTGCGGTCGCTGGAGGAGTGGTACCGGCGGTGGCGGACGGCCGGCGGTGACGCGGCGTCCAGTGGCTTGCAGGAGACGTATGCCGCCGGGTGCGCGACGCTGGGGAGGGTGGTGCGGGCCGAACTGCCCGGAGACCGGACGATCATCGGAGAGGCGGTCGCGGTGGACGGGGACGGGCGGCTGGTGCTGGCGACGGAGAAGGGCGTGCAGGAGCCGGTCGGCGCCGGCGACATCGTGCACTTGAGGGGCGTTTAGCCGCGATGCAGGCAGGAGTGACCTGGGGCACAGCTGACGTAAAGTTGGGGCCGGTCGATATCTGACCGCGGCAGATCGGAAGGGCAGCAGGCGTGACCGTCGACGACACGGGCTCCGGTAGGGACCCGCAGGGCGCCGACTCCGGCGAGGACCCGCTCGCCCTGCGGCTCGAACAGCTCATCCTGGGCGCCGAGCGGCGCTACACGCCGTTCCAGGCGGCCCGCAGCGCCGGTGTGTCCATGGAGCTGGCGTCCCGCTTCTGGCGGGCGATGGGCTTCGCCGACATAGGCCAGGCCAAGGCGCTCACCGAGGCGGACGTCCTGGCGCTGCGCCGCCTGGCCGGTCTGGTCGAGGCGGGACTGCTCAGCGAGGCGATGGCCGTGCAGGTCGCCCGGTCCACCGGGCAGACCACGGCCCGGCTGGCCGAGTGGCAGATGGATTCCTTCCTGGAGGGCCTGACCGAGCCCCCCGAGCCCGGCATGACGCGCACCGAGGTGACCTATCCGATCATCGAGCTGCTCCTGCCGGAACTGGAGGAGTTCCTCGTCTACGTCTGGCGGCGCCAGCTCGCCGCCGCGACCGGGCGGGTCGTGCAGGCCGCCGACGACGAGGAGATGGTCGACCGCCGCCTGGCCGTCGGCTTCGGGGACCTGGTCGGCTTCACCCGCCTGACCCGCCGCCTGGAAGAGGAGGAGCTCGGCGAACTCGTCGAGGCCTTCGAGACCACCGCGGCCGACCTGGTGGCCGCGCGGGGCGGGCGGCTGATCAAGACGCTGGGCGACGAGGTGCTGTACGCCGCGGACGACGCGGGGGTCGCGGCGGAGATCGCGCTGCGGCTCGTCGAGACCCTGGCGAACGACGAGACGCTGCCCGAGCTGCGGGTGGGCATCGCCTTCGGCACGGTGACCACCCGAATGGGTGATGTGTTCGGTACGACGGTGAACCTGGCCTCCCGGTTGACGTCGATAGCTCCACGGGACGCGGTCCTGGTCGACAGCGCGTTCGCCGAGGAGCTGATCCGCATCGGCGAGGCCCCCGCCTCCGAGGCGGCGGCGGCCGAGGCCGCGGCGGCCGCGGAGAAGGAGGGCGAGGAGCCGCCGACGTACCGCTTCGCACTCCAGCCGATGTGGCAGCGGCCGGTGCGTGGGCTGGGCGTGGTCGAGCCGTGGCTGCTCACGCGACGGGACGGGATGTCGTAGCGGGGGGTGCGCCTCAGCGCCGGCCCAGAGGGCCCAGGCACAGGTCGATGACCGGCAGGCAGAGGCCGGGGTCGTCGGGTGGGGTGGTGGGGGTTCCGGGGTTGGGTGGCGGGGTGGGGCTGGTCGTGGGCGGGCCCTGGGGTGGGGCGGGGCGGCTGGTGCTGCCGGGAGTGGTGCTCGCGTCCGGGGCATCCGGGACGGTCGTGGCCTTGCCGGAGGGCGGGGGTGGGGCGTAGGGCTGTGCGACGGCATTCGAGGACGACGGGACGGGGATGGTGTGCGTCGTTCCGTGCGTGGGGAACGCGCTCGGCCTGCCCAACGGGGCGGGTACGGAGGCGCCCGCGGCGGGGGCGGTGGCGGAGGTGTTGGTCGCCTGCGCGTGCTCGCTGTCGACTGCCGCATCGGGGCTGGGTCCCGCCGCCGTGGCTCCGGCACTGCCGTTTCCGGAGTCGGGCGACGCCAGGCGTACGAGGCTCAGCACACCGGCGGCGAGAGCGAGGCCGCCGGCGGTGAGGAGGGCCTTGCGGGGGCGGGGGCGACGGTGGCGGCCGCGGCCGGTGGGGGCGGCGGTGTCGGGGTGGTTGGTGGTGGCTGCCGTGCCCTGGGGTGTACGTCCCGCCGTCGTGGCCTGAGGCGTACGGCCCGGCGCCGGAGTGGCGCCGTCGACGCGGCCGTTCGCGCCCGAAGGCGCTGCCCCGCGTTCGCTCGTGCCGTCGTGTCCCGTGCCGTTGCTCCGGCCGTTCCTCGTCCGGATGTTCGTCGACGTGTCGGTCCTCATGGCGGTTCCTCCCCGATGCGCTCGCGCCCCCCGGTGCGCCGTAGCGGTGCGCACGCTATGCGCTCCCCCGGGGCAGGGAGAGGGAGTCGGGCCTGATGTCACTCGAACGGGGTGTCGGGGGGTGAGTCGGGAACCCGGGACGCGCGGGGGCTCGGCCTTCCCCCGGAGGGGCGGGGCTGGAATGATCGGGGCGAGTGTTGTTAACCCGCGTTAACCGGGAGGGTGTCGTGAGCGAGGAGCGGTTCGGGGAGTTCGTGCTGGTGCGGCGGCACGAGGACGGGCATGTCGCGGAGCTGGCACTCGACCGGCCCAAGGCCATGAACGCCGTGTCGACGGAGATGGCCAGGTCGATCGCCGGGGCGTGCGCGGCGCTGGGGGCGGACCGGGACGTACGGGTGGTCGTGCTGACGTCGACGCATGAGCGGGCGTTCTGCGTGGGGGCCGACCTGAAGGAGCGCAACTCGTTCAGTGACGCCGAGCTGGTACGGCAGCGGCCGGTGGCGCGGGGGGCGTACACCGGCGTACTGGAGCTGCCGGTGCCGACGGTGGCGGCGGTGCACGGGTTCGCGCTGGGGGGCGGTTTCGAGCTGGCGCTGTCGTGTGACGTGATCGTGGCGGACGGTACGGCGGTGGTGGGGCTGCCGGAGGTGTCGGTGGGCGTGATTCCGGGGGGCGGCGGTACGCAGTTGCTGCCCCGGCGGGTGGGGGCGGCCCGGGCGGCCGAGCTGATTTTCACGGCGCGGCGGGTGGCGGCGGCCGAGGCGCGGGAGCTGGGGCTGGTGGACGTGCTGGTGGAGGAGGGCCGGGACCGGGAGGAGGCGCTGGCGCTGGCGTCCCGTATCGCCGCGAACTCGCCGGTCGGCCTGCGGGCGGCGAAGCGGGCGCTGCGGCTGGGGCACGGGCTGGACCTGCGGGCGGGCCTGGAGGTGGAGGACGCGGCGTGGCGCTCGGTGGCGTTCTCGCGGGACCGGGCGGAGGGGGTCGCGGCCTTCAACGAGAAGCGGAAGCCGCGGTGGCCGGGGGAGTGAACGGGGCGCGCGGCTTTCCAGGCGCCCGGTGTCCCAGGCACCCGGCGTCGCGCTGACCGAGGCTTGGCCGCGCAACCCGGCGTCGACGGGGCGCGGCTCGCGCCCACGCGTGCCGTCGGGGGTCGCGCACAGGCGCGCGTTTTTGCAGGCATCCGGTGTCGCGGTGGGCCGGGCGTTGGTCGCGTGATCCGGCGCCGAGAGGCGCCGCCCGCGCCCGTCCGTACCGCCCCAGCGGCATGACAGCCTGCGGTATGACGAACTCCGCCCCGCTGCCCGCCACGGCACAGCCCGGCCCGCGTCGCAGTGGCGGGGGACGAGGTTGTCGATGGCGTACGTCGTCTCACCCCACCGCCCCCGAAACATCCCCATTCCCCCCAAACCTCCCTAGCCTGGAGTGATGGGTGAGGAGAGCCGGCTTGCGGCTGTGGTGGCGTTGGCGCAGGGGATGGCTGCGGCGCAGTCGGTGCGTGAGGCGTGGCGGGCCGCCGCGCTCGGGGCGTGTCGGGCGTTGGACGGGAGCTTTGCCGCGCTGTCGGTGTGGGAGCGGGACCTCGGGCGGCTGCGGGTGCTGGTCAATGTGGGCGAGCGGGCGGACGACGAGGAGGAGTTCCCGCAGGACGAGGCCTACCCGGTCCACCAGTTCGCCGAGATCACCGAGTTCCTGCACGAGCAGTGGGCCGGCGGCGGCGAGCCCGACGCCTGGGTGGAGACCGCCGACGGGCCCACCACCAGGCGCGCCGGTTTCTGTCATCAGCGGGTCGCCGCCCTGCGGCGCAGGGGACGCGGGTGCTGCGTCGTCGCCCCCGTCGTCCTGCACGGCCGCGCCTGGGGCGAGCTGTACGTCGCCCGGCCCCTCGGCGTCCCCGTCTTCGACCGCGCCGACGCCGACTTCGCCACCGTCCTGGCCGCCGTCGTCGCCGCCGGGATCGCGCAGACCGAGCGGCTGGAGGAGGCCCGCCGGCTCGCCTTCACCGACTCCCTCACCGGCCTCGCCAACCGCCGCGCCGTGGACATGCACCTGGACGAGGCCATCGAGCGGCATCGCAGGGACGGCGTCGTGGTCAGCCTGGTCGTCTGCGACATCAACGGGCTCAAGCGCGTCAACGACACCCGAGGGCACGCCTTCGGCGACCGGCTGCTCGAACGGTTCGGCTCCGTGCTCTCCCTGTGCGGCGCCATGCTGCCCGGCGCCCTCGCCGCCCGCCTCGGCGGCGACGAGTTCTGCCTGCTCGCCGTCGGTCCGCCCGCCGACGACGTCGTCAAAGTCGCCGACGAACTGTGCCGCCGCGCGGCCGAGCTGGAACTCGGCGACGGTGTCGCCTGCGGCGTCGCGTCCACCGAGCACCCGATCGGGCCGGTCCGCTCCGCCCGCCGCCTCTTCCGGCTCGCGGACGCCGCCCAGTACCAGGCCAAGGGCATCCGTGCCGCCAAGGCGGTCGTGGCCGGCCGCGAGGGCCCCGACGACCCCGTCGTACGCCTCGCCGACGCACCCCCGGAGGGCCCCACCCCCGAACGCCGCAGCTTCCGCGGCCGCCGCTGACCGAAGAGCCCGCAATCGGCACCCGCCGCCGGGCGAAGTGCATGCGGCCCGTGTCCGCCCGCCGGGCGAAGTGCACGCGGCCCGTGTCCGCCCGCCGAGCTTCCTCCGGGCCGCCCAGTCCTCTCCTGCGGCCCAGTGTCCTTCCCGCCGTCGCGCCTCCCCGCGCCGCCAGGTCCCTTCGCGCTGTCGGGCCCTCCCTTTGCGCCGCCGAGTTCTCTTCGCACCGTCGAGCACTTCTTCGCGCCGCAGGGCCCCCCTCCGCCCAGCCCCCTTCCGCGCCGCCCAGCCCTCTTCGGGCAGCTCAGCCCTCTCCGCGCCGCCCAGATCCTCCAACGCCGCCCAGATCCCCCCGCGCCGCCGAGCCCCCTCCGCCCAGTCCCCTTCGCCCCGTCGCGCATTCCGCGCGTCCCAGATCCCCCCGCGCCGCCCAGTCCCCTTCCGCGCCGCCGAGCTTCCCGCGCCGCCCAGTCCCCTTCCGCGCCGCCGAGCTTCCCGCGCCGCCCAGTCCCCTTCCGCGCCGCCGAGCCTCCCCGCGCCGCCGCCCCCCCGCTTCCGCCCCCCCGCTTCCGCCCCACCCCCTCCGCCCCGCCCAGCCCCAAGCAATACCCCCCCCCGGAATTCGCGACACCAACCCCACCCGGTAAGGGCCACGTCCCACCCCCACCCGTGACATCCTCGAATTCACTGCGTACGCTCCTGAATATGGATATGCACACTGTGGTGGTAGGGACGTCCGGTGTCACCGCGTCCGACGTCCTCGCCGTGGCGCGCGCCGGCGCCCGGGTCGAGCTCTCCGGCGAGGCGGTGGCCGCCCTCACCGCGGCCCGCGAGATCGTGGACGCCCTGGCGGCCAAGCCCGACCCGGTCTACGGCGTCTCCACCGGCTTCGGCGCCCTCGCGACCCGGCACATCGGCCAGGAACTGCGCACCCAGCTCCAGCGCAACATCGTCCGCTCGCACGCCGCCGGCATGGGACCCAAGGTCGAGCGGGAGGTCGTACGGGCGCTGATGTTCCTGCGGCTGAAGACCGTCTGCTCCGGGCACACCGGCGTACGCCCCGAAGTCGCGCAGACCATGGCCGACGTACTGAACGCCGGGATCACCCCCGTCGTGCACGAGTACGGCTCCCTCGGCTGCTCCGGCGACCTCGCGCCGCTGTCCCACTGCGCCCTCACCCTGATGGGCGAAGGGGACGCCGAGGGTCCGGACGGAGTCGTCCGCCCCGCCGCCGAACTGCTCGCCGCGCACGGCATCGAGCCCGTCGAGCTGCGCGAGAAGGAGGGCCTCGCCCTGCTCAACGGCACCGACGGCATGCTCGGCATGCTGCTCATGGCGCTCGCCGACCTCGACACCCTCTACAAGTCCGCCGACGTCACCGCGGCCCTGTCCCTGGAAGCCCTCCTCGGCACCGACAAGGTCCTCGCCCCCGAGCTGCACGCCATCCGCCCGCACCCCGGCCAGGCCGCCAGCGCCGCCAACATGCTGGCCGTACTGAAGGGGTCGGGTCTGACGGGGCATCACCAGGACGACGCGCCCCGCGTCCAGGACGCCTACTCCGTGCGCTGCGCCCCGCAGGTGGCAGGCGCCGGACGGGACACGATCGCGCACGCCCGCCTCGTCGCCGACCGCGAACTCGCCTCCGCCGTCGACAACCCGGTCGTCCTGCCCGACGGCCGCGTCGAGTCCAACGGCAACTTCCATGGCGCCCCGGTCGCCTATGTGCTCGACTTCCTCGCCATCGCCGCCGCCGACCTCGCGTCCATCGCCGAGCGGCGCACCGACCGGCTGCTGGACAAGAACCGCAGCCACGGGCTGCCGCCGTTCCTCGCCGACGACGCCGGGGTGGACAGCGGGCTGATGATCGCCCAGTACACGCAGGCCGCGCTGGTGAGCGAGATGAAGCGGCTCGCCGTACCGGCGTCCGCGGACTCGATCCCGTCCTCCGCGATGCAGGAGGACCATGTGTCGATGGGCTGGTCGGCGGCGCGCAAGCTGCGCACGGCCGTGGGCAACCTCACGCGGGTCGTCGCCATCGAGATGTACGCCGCCACGCGCGCCGTCGAGCTGCGCGAGGGGCTGACCCCGGCCCCTGCCACGCAGGCCGTCATCGACGCCGTACGGGCCGCCGGGGTGGCCGGTCCCGGGCCGGATCGTTTCCTCGCCCCGGACCTGGAGGCCGCCGACGCGTTCGTGCGGGACGGGCGGCTGCTGGCGGCGGTGGAGACGGTCACCGGACCGCTCCAGTAGGACGATCGAGGACGGTTGAGGGGCCCTGCCGTACGACCGGCAGGGCCCCGGGGACTACTTGAGCTTGGCGACCTGCGCCTTGACCACGGCCGCCGGGATCTCGGCCGTCTCGCCGGTACCGAGCGCGGCGAAGTTCACGGTGTAGAACGTGGCGATGGTGCTGCCCTTGCGCACCACCTCGGTGTGGAAGGTGGCCTTGCCCTCGCCGTCCATGTCGACGTCCTCGGCGAACGCCACGGACTCGTCACCCAGCCCGGAGCCCTGCACCGCGGCGACCTTGGTGACCTTCGAGTCCTCGCCCCCGGTGGCGAGTCCGTACCCGCCGGAGCAGGCCGAGACGCCGTCGGACACGGCCTTCATGGCCTGCTCGGCGCCGTCACCTTCGTACGAGGAGAGGCCGACGAACGTCATGTTGACGTTGAAGGCGTCCGCGATGTCCTCGGGCTGCGCGGTGGCGGTCGACGCCTTGTCCTCCGCGACGGTGTTGCTGGCGTTCGCGTCCGTGTCACCCGGGGCGAGAGCGGCGGTGGCCCAGGCGAGCGGGTCGCACTCCGCCTTGTCGGTCTTCACCTCGGTCTTGGACTTCGGGAGGGTGTCGTCCCCCGAGGTGACCTTGTAGCCCTTGACCTCGCCCTCCGCGAGGAGCAGCTTTTCCAACTCGGCCGCGCTGAGCGCCTTGGCGGCGGCCTGAGTGGGCGAGGAGGAGGACTCCGTGTTCTTGGAGTCGTTCTTGGAGTCGCTGGAACCGTCCGACTCCCCGCCACAACCGGTGATGAGGGCGAGCGACAACGCGCTCACGGCGACCGCGGCGCCCATGCGCGCCCTCGATGATCTCTTCATGAGCGGACTATGAGGCTCCGGTCAAGGACACGTCAAGTCAAGTTTTCCCAACCTTTTCAGAACCCAAGGCGCTCTCGGCGCACCGAATACACCACAAAACCGGCGCCGAGGGTCAAGAACAGCGTGCCGCCGACGACGTACGGGGTGCTGTTGAAGCTGCCGGTGTCGGCGAGCCGGGGCCCGTCGGTCGTCGAGCCGGCCGTGTCCGTGGTCAGGGGCCTGGCCTGAGTCGTCGGCGTCACCGTGGACTGCTCTCTGGCCGGGCCGTCCCCCGTCGCGTTCGCGGAGGGGACGAACCACAGGGCCCCCAGCAGGGTGCCCGCGGCGGTGGCGGTCAGCAACGGACGGCGAGCGGATGACACGGAATATCGATCCCCTTGTGACGCTGGCGAATTGGCCGTGTGGGGCGATGCTAGTGAAAGCCGCGGGTCGTGGGAAAGTCGCGGGGGCCCCTGGCCGTACCCTCCGATCATGAGCACTCCAGAGACATCAGGTTTTGTACGGCTTCGGGTGGAACTCGTCCTCCAGGTCGACGACCCGGAGGCCGTGACCCGGGCGGCACAGCGGCGGATCTCCGAGGACGTCGACATGCAGGCCGAGGAGCGGGCCCACGCCGAGAGCGCTGTGACGGAAGACACCGCGGAGGCACTGGCGTATCTCGTGGATCCGTTCGACCTGGTCAGCGAGGTGCCCGGGGTCGAACTCCAGCAGGCCTCCTGGAGCAGCGAGCAGGTGGACTACGACCCTGACTCGCCGGACTGGGACCTCGACGACGATGATGTGGACGACGACGAAGACGAAGAGCGGGTCGGCTGACGCGGCTTGGGGAAAACGTGACCTCGGGCGGCAACCGCCGTCCGGGGTTTTGTCGTCTCAGGGGGCGCACGGACCGCACTCGCACCACCTGCCACCGTCCCCGGGGGACGTGGTGAGCCCCACACATCGAGGGAATGTGGAACGGGAGGAACCGGTCGTAGCGTTGAAAGTCTTGACGGGGACTCTTGGGGATCTGGGGAATTGGCAACGATGGAGAAGCGTGTGATGACGAACAGTAAGCGGCGCAGGGGCCTCCGGGCCGCGACCGCACTGCTCGGCGGCGTACTGGTGCTCTCGGCGTGCTCCAGTGGCGAGGAGGCCTCCGGCAGCGACGGCGGCAACGACACCTCGCAGGCCAAGGTGGACGAGGCGGCGGCGCAGAAGACCTCCGAGGCCCAGATCGAGATCACCCCCAAGGACGGCTCGACCAACGCCTCCATCAACAACTCCGCCGCCGTGACCGTGAGCAAGGGCACGCTCACCGAGGTGACGATGACGACGGCCGACGGCACGGCCGTCGAGGGCGAGATCTCGGCCGACAAGACCAGCTGGAAGCCCAGCGTCCAGCTGGAGCGCTCCACGCGCTACAAGGTCGCGGTGACCGCGAAGGACGCCAAGGGCCTGGAGGCCCACGAGAACGCGTCCTTCACCACGGTCTCCCCGAAGAACAGCTTCATAGGCACCTTCACGCCGGACAACGGCACCACCGTCGGCGTCGGCATGCCGGTCTCGATCAACTTCGACAAGGCGATCACCAACAAGGTCGACGTCCAGAAGGGCATCACCGTCACCTCCAGCAGCGGCCAGGAGGTCGTCGGCCACTGGTTCAACGCCAACCGGCTCGACTTCCGGCCCGAGGACTACTGGAAGGAAGGCTCCACCGTCACGCTGAAGCTGGCGCTCGACGGCGTCGAGGGCGCCGCGGGTGTGTACGGCGTCCAGCAGAAGACGGTCTCCTTCACCATCGGCCGCAACCAGGTCTCCTACGTCGACGCGCAGACCAAGCAGATGAAGGTCACGCAGGACGGCAAGGTCGTCAAGACCATCCCGATCTCCGCCGGCTCGCCCGAGAACAAGACGTACGAGGGCCAGATGGTGATCTCCGAGAAGTTCAAGGAGACCCGGATGAACGGCGCGACGGTCGGCTTCACCGACGACGACGGCGAGGGCGAGTACGACATCAAGGACGTCCCCCACGCCATGCGCCTGACCACGTCCGGCACCTTCATCCACGGCAACTACTGGGGCGCCGACTCCATCTTCGGCAACGTCAACACCAGCCACGGCTGCGTCGGTCTGAACGACACCAAGGGTGCCAACGACCCCAAGACCGAGGGTGCGTGGTTCTACAACAACTCGATGATCGGTGACGTCGTGGTCGTCCAGAACACCGGCGACAAGACGGTCGCGCCGGACAACGGACTCAACGGCTGGAACATGAGCTGGGAGCAGTGGAAGGCCGGGTCCGCGGTCTGACGCACGCCCTCTGACGCACGCCCTCTGACACAGGCTCAATACGAAGGCCGCCCGACCCAGGGCGGCCTTCGTGCTCCTTCGCGCTTCCTGACTCCTTCTCATCCGCCTCTTATTCCAGCCTTATCCCGTCATCACGGTGCGTCCCTAGCTTGCGGCGCATGTTCTTCACCTACCTGAGGCGCGAACTGCGCCGCCGCAGAAAGGCGGCCCTCGTCGTCGCCTCCGGCCTCGCGCTTGGCATCGCGCTGGTCATCGTCGTCAACTCCGTGGCCTCCGGCATGGGGCAGGCCCAGGACAAGGTCCTGCAATCGCTGTACGGCCTCGGCACCGACATGACCGTCACCAAGGCCGCCGATCCCCAGGAGGAGGGGCAGGCGCAGCGGCCGAGGTTCCGGTTCGACGCGCAGGACGGCGGCTCCGACGAGGAGCAGAGCAGCGACCGGGTGATGGTCCAGGGCTTCGAGACCCTGGCGAGCTCGACGGTGGCGAAGGTCGGCTCGCAGGACGGCGTCTCGAACGCGGTCGGCGGTCTGAGCCTGCAGGTCGTCAAGGTCAGCGGCCAGTTCACCCGCGGCCAGTTCCAGCAGGGCGGCGGTGGCGCCGGCGGCGACCAGCCGTCCGTTCAGCCGGGCGAGGGCCGGGTCCAGGGCGGCGGCGCGGACTTCGACGTCAACAGCTACTCCGTCTTCGGCACCGACGTCACCGAGCCCGAACTCGGCCCGCTGACCTCCTCGAAGATCACCAGCGGCCGTACCTTCACGTCCTCCGAGACCGACGCGAAGGTGGTCGTCGCCGACGCCTCCTACGCCAAGGAGAAGGAGCTGGCCGTCGGTGACACGGTCACCGTCAAGGGCGTCGAGTACGAGGTCATCGGCATCGCCACCCCGGAGAGCGGGGACGCCGCGGCCAACCTCTACATCCCGCTCAAGCAGGCGCAGACCCTCAGCGACTCGGCGGACAAGGTCACCACGATCTATGTCCAGGCGACCGACTCGCAGCAGATCGACGCCGTCAAGTCGGAGATCCAGAAGAACATCTCCGGTACGACCGTGACGACCTCCGCCGACCTCGCGGACACCGTCTCCGGCTCCCTGTCCACCGCCTCCGACCTCGCCACCAGCGTCGGCAAGTGGCTGTCGATCGTGGTGCTGGCGGCGGCGTTCCTGGTCGCCGGGCTGCTCACGTCCTCCGCGGTGTCCCGGCGGGTGCGGGAGTTCGGCACGCTGAAGGCGCTGGGCTGGCGGTCGGGGCGGGTGACCCGGCAGGTGGTCGGGGAGGCCGTCGTCAACGGGCTGGTCGGCGGTGCGCTCGGGATCGCGCTGGGGCTGGCGGGGGCGTACGTCGTCACCGCGATCAGCCCGACTCTGCAGGCCGAACTCGGCGGCGGTGGCGGGACGACCGGTCCCGGTGGCGGCGGATTCGGCGGCGGTCCCGGCCGGCAGGCGGCGGCCCGCACCCTCGACGTCGCCCTCACGGCCCCCGTCAGCGTGACGACCATCGCCCTCGCGGTCGCCCTGGCCGTGACCGGTGGGCTCGTCGCGGGCGCGTTCGGCGGGTGGCGGGCGTCGCGCCTGCGGCCGGCGGATGCGTTGCGGCGCGTGGAGTAGTCAGGCGAGTCGCGCTCCGGCGCTCCGGCGCAACGGTCAACACCCCCAACGCATCCCGCATCCCAGGAGTTGCACCACCATGTACCAACTCAGAGGCGTCACCAAGCACTACAGCCGAGGCAAGGACACCGTGCACGCGCTGGACGGCGTCGATCTCACCATCGCCGACGGCGACCGGCTGGTCATCCAGGGCCCCACCGGCGGCGGCAAGTCGACGCTGCTGCAGATGCTCGGCGGACTCGACCGGCCCACCTCCGGTGAGGTCGTCCTCGACGGAACCGACCTGGCCCGGCTGCCCGAGGCCCGGCTCACCCGGGTGCGCAGCGAGAACATCGGCTTCGTCTTCCAGAGCTTCAACCTCATCCCGACGCTCACCGCCCAGGAGAACGTCGAGACCGCCCTCGTACCCCTCGGAGTCAAAAACAAGGAACGGCGTGAACGGGCCGCCGAGGCGCTGCGGTCGGTCGGGCTCGCTGAGCGGCTCGGGCATCTGCCCGGGGAGATGTCCGGCGGCCAGCAGCAGCGGGTCGCCATCGCGCGGGCGCTGGTGAAGCAGCCGAAGGTGCTGCTGGCCGACGAACCCACCGGAAACCTCGACGAGTCGATGCGCGACGAGATCATGGACGTTCTCGAACGCACCTGGAAGGAGCTGGGGTTGACCTTCGTCATGGTCACCCACGACTCCGCCATCGCGAAGAAGGCCCCGCGGGTGGCGACGATCCGCAAGGGGCGGATCACGGTGAAGGAGAACGCCAACTCATAGGGCTGCGCGCCCTCTTGGCCAACTCCTGTTCACGGAGATGTCGTCCTTCCGGCCAACTCGTGACGGACCGATCTATTGAGGTCGCTGATCACCCCCCGGCATACTGCATGATTCCGGGGGGTGCACGGACATCTGTGCAGAACCACCCCCGGCCGGGTGAACGGGGAATTCGCCCGGTTCCTCAACTCCAGGGGGAGTTTTGCGCAAACAAGTGAAGAGAGCCGGCGCCGCCGCGGTTGCCACCGCGGCCGCCGTCGCCCTCGCCGCGGGACTGACCAGCCCGGCGAGCGCGAAGCCGGAACAGAGCCCGAACGGCCCTGCGAAGCTCACGTCTCACCACCGCATCACCCTGATCACCGGCGACCGGGTCTCCGTGGACGCCAAGGGCCGGGTCGTCGGCGTCGACCGAGCCGAGGGCCGCGAGCACATACCGGTACAGATCCGTAAGGCCCAGGGCCGCACGCTCGTGATACCCGCCGACGCGGCCCGTCTGGTCGCCACCGGCAAGCTGGACCAGCGGCTGTTCGACATCACCGAGCTGAACAAGCCTGCGACCCGCAAGGCCCAGAAGAACGGCCTGAAGGTCATCGTCGGCTACCAGGGCGCCGCCACCGCCGCCAAGGCCGACGTCCGCGACGCGGGCACCCTGCGCCGCAGCCTGAAGACGCTGAACGCGGACGCCGTGCAGACCGCGCCCAAGGACACGGCCGAGCTGTGGGACGCGGTCACCAACGGCGACAAGACCGTCTCCGGCATCGCGCACGTCTGGCTCGACGGTGTCCGCAAGGCCACCCTCGACAAGTCCGTGCCGCAGATCGGCGCCCCCAAGGCCTGGGCCGCCGGCTACGACGGCAAGGGCGTGAAGATCGCCGTCCTCGACACCGGCGTGGACGCCACGCACCCCGACCTCAAGTCCCAGGTGAAGGCGTCGAAGAACTTCACCACCGCCGCCGACGCCACCGACAAGCAGGGCCACGGCACGCACGTCGCCTCCATCGCGGCCGGCACCGGCGCGAAGTCCGGCGGCAAGTTCAAGGGCGTGGCGCCCGGCGCCGAGATCCTCAACGGCAAGGTCCTCGACGACAGCGGCTTCGGCGACGACTCCGGCATCCTGGCCGGCATGGAGTGGGCGGCCGAGCAGGGCGCCGACGTCGTCAACCTCAGCCTCGGCGGCATGGACACCCCGGAGATCGACCCGCTGGAGGCGGCCGTCAACCGGCTCTCCGCCGACAAGGGCATCCTCTTCGCCATCGCGGCCGGCAACTCCGGCCCGGAGTCGATCGGTTCGCCCGGCAGCGCGGAGGCCGCGCTGACCGTCGGCGCCGTGGACGACAAGGACACGCTGGCCGACTTCTCCAGCACCGGCCCGCGCCTCGGCGACGGCGCCATCAAGCCGGACGTCACCGCGCCCGGCGTGGACACCACCGCGGCCGCCGCCAAGGGCAGCGCCATCGCCCAGGAGGTCGGCGAGAACCCGGCCGGCTACCTGACCATTTCGGGTACGTCGATGGCGACCCCGCATGTCGCGGGCGCGGCGGCGATCCTCAAGCAGCAGCACCCGGACTGGACGTACGCCGAGATCAAGGGCGCGCTGACCGCGTCCACCAAGGGCGGCGCGTACACGCCGTTCCAGCAGGGCTCGGGCCGTATCCAGGTCGACAGGGCCATCAAGCAGACCCTGATCGCCGACCCGGTCTCGGTGAGCTTCGGCGTCCAGCAGTGGCCGCACACCGACGACACCCCGGTCACCAAGCAGCTGACGTACCGCAATCTCGGCACCACCGACGTCACGCTGGACCTGAAGGTCACCGCCACCAACCCCAAGGGCCAGGCGGCCCCGGCGGGCTTCTTCAAGCTCGGCGCGACGAAGGTGACCGTCCCGGCGGGCGGCAGGGCCTCCGTCGACATGACCGTCAACACCAAGCTGGGCGGCACCGTCGACGGCGCGTACTCCGCGTACGTGACCGCGACCGGCGGCGGGCAGTCCGTCCGTACGGCCGCCGCGGTGCAGCGTGAGGTGGAGTCGTACGACGTCACGGTCAAGCACATCGGCCGGGACGGGAAGGGCACGGGCGACTACAACACCGCGCTGCTCGGCTACTCGGGCCTGGGCAACGGCCGCGCCTACCAGGTTCCGGTCGCCGCGTCCGGGACCACCACGATGCGCGTGCCCAAGGGCACCTACCTGCTGGACGCCTGGATCGCCAAGGACTTCGTCGACCTGAAGGGCGGCCTCGACTGGCTGGTCCAGCCGCAGCTGACCGTCACCAAGAACACCTCGGTGACGATCGACGCCCGTAGGACCAAGGCCGCCACCATCACGGTCCCGGACGCCGTGGCCAAGCCCCGGTCGGCGCAGATTTCCTACTTCCTGGAGAGCGCGGGCATCGGCTTCGGCTTCGGCGCCGGCTCCTTCGCCGATCTGCGGATGGCCCACCTGGGCGGCGAGATCGCGAACGGCCTCAGCCAGACCTGGGGCGGCCAGTGGACGAAGGGCGCCGCCACCGAGTACGACGTGGCGACCACCGCCAACGTCAAGAAGATCCAGGGTGACAAGGTCCGGCGGTTCAGCAAGAGCGAACTCGCCACGGTGAAGGGCTACCTCGGGGCCTCCTCCTCCGGCAAGACCGGCGCGCTCGTCCCCGTCGGCTTCTTCCCCGCCGACTTCTACGCGGGTGAGCCCGTCGAGCAGAAGCTGCCCGGCAGCCGCACGGTGTACCTGTCGACGACCCAGGGCATCGAGTGGACGTTCGACTTCGAGCAGTACGGCGGCAAGGACGCCCAGGGGAACCCGATTCCCGAGGCCTACTACACGCTCGGCAACCCGCTGAAGCTCAAGGCGGGCAAGTCGTACACGCGGCACTTCAACAAGGCGGTCTTCGGTCCGACCCTGAACTCCGAGTTCGGCCTGTACCGCGAGGGCAACGACATCTACGGCTATCTGCCGCTGTTCGCCGACAGCTCCAAGCACCCGGGCTCGTCGCTGTTCAGCTCGGTGACCACCACTCTGTACCGCAACGGCACCAAGGTCGGCTCCCACGACGACCCGCTGTTCGGCGAGAAGGCGTTCACAGTCCCGGCCGGTGACGCCGAGTACCGGCTGACCACCTCGGTGAAGCGGGACGTCAAGGTCGCGGCGACGTCCCCGCGGATCGACGCGAGCTGGACGTTCCGCTCCAAGAAGCCGTCCACCGAGCAGGCCAAGCTGCCGGCGTCCACCGTCCGGTTCAACGCGCCGCCCGGCCTGGACGGCCGCGCCCCGGCCGGCCGCACGGTCACCTTCCCGGTCACCGTCGAGGGCGCGGCCAAGGGCAGCAACCTCAAGTCGCTGGGTGTGTGGGTGTCGTACGACTACGGCAAGACCTGGAAGAAGGTCACCGTCAAGAAGGGCAAGATCACCGTCAAGAACCCGGCCAAGGGCAAGGGGATCTCGTTCCACGCGAAGATCACCGACAAGAAGAACAACAAGTCGACGATCTCGATCTACAACGCGTACTACGGCAAGTGATCGCGTGTCGCTGTCGCCGGCTTCGCTGAAGCCGTGAGCGAAAGCCCGCCGGACGTTCTGCTTCCGGCGGGCTTTCGTGCGCGGTGCGCCGTATCGGGGCTGACGGGTGGTCAGCGAGGCGACATGACCTCGTAGAGATTCCCGGCCTCATCCACGAAGTACAGCCCACGCGCGCACAGCGGGTGATCGACGCGGCCGTTGTCGGGGGCGGAGGGGTCGTTGCCGAAGGGCACACCGAGCGCGCCCAGCCGGGCGAGGACGCCGTCGAAGGTCTCGGGGTCGACGTCGAAGGCCAGGTGATGCCCCTCCGGCCGGTCCACGGTCATGAAGTCCAGCGTCAGCTGGTCGTTGACCCGAACGGGCGCGAAGTGACCGCCGTGCCCTTCGGATGGCAGCACGTCCAGCCCCATGACCGTGGCGAAGAAGCGGGCGGCGGCCGTGTTGTCGAGGGCCGGGACGATGGTGTGGTTGAGGGTGATGGTCATGTGTCGTCGTCGCTCCTTGACCGGTCGGTGGGGTCGAGTACGCCGTGCAGGATGACGTCGGCGAGTTCGGCGGCGGTCGGCCCGAACTCGCCGAGGGCGTTGCCGCGGAGCTGGGCGAAGAGGGTGCCGAGGAAGACGGCGGCGACCTTTTCCGGCGGAAGCCGGAGGGCGTCGCGCTCGGGTGCGAGCAACTCGGCGACGGCGTCGCGCAGGGCACGGTTGGCGGCTTCGCGGGCGTCGGGGCCGGCGATTTCATGGGCCCCGGGGTCGGGCTGCTCGGTGGAGGGGCGGCCGGGGCGGCGCCCCGACGCGTGCAACGCGCCGATGACGGTGCCCATCCGCTCCAGGTGGGCGTGCATCGCCTCGGCGGCCTGGGTGAGCCGTTCGTGCGGGGGCAGTTGGAGGTCGATCGAGGCCAGCTCCCGCACCACATGCTCGGGCCCGACCGCCTCGGCCACACAGGCGTCCAGCAACTCGTCCTTGTCCGCGAACACCCGAAAGATCGTGGCCTCCCCGATCCCGGCGGCCCGCGCGATCCGTCCGGTGGTGACGGCGGCACCGTACTCGGCGACGAGGGGCAGCGCAGCGGCGACGATCATCTTCCGCCGCTGATCGGGAGTCATGCCGGGGGCGCGGCGGCGGGGGGTTTCGGGCATGCGACGACGGTATGGAGTGAGTACTCACTCCGTCAAGAGGTCGCCTGCGGCAAGGGCTGGACGGAGTACGGCGCGAAGGAGCGCCTCAGCCCCCACTTCCATAAGGCCGAGTGATGATCTCCAGGTTGTGCCCGTTCGGGTCCTCGAAGTACGTGCCCCGGCCGTCGTCTCTGTGGTTGATCTCGCCGGGGCGGGTGTGCTTCGGGTCCGCCCAGTAGGTCAGGCCTGCCTGCTGGATGCGGGCGAAGATCGTGTCGAACTCGGACTCCGAGACCAGGAAGGCGTAGTGCTGGGGCGTGATGTCGCCCTGCGTGTTCATGTAGTCCAGGGACACGCCGTTCGGGATCTCGACGGGGGTGAAGGGGCCGTACGGCGGGCTCACCTCAAGGCCGAGGAGGTCGGCGAGGAAGCGGGCCGAGGTCTCCTTGTCGTGGGCGGCGACGATGGTGTGGTTCAGCTGGACCGTCATGGGGGCCTCCTCCGGTCTGCTCCGGATCCACCGGTCACGTTCCGACTTCCACGCTAGACCTGCCGGTCATCGGCTCACAGCGGCGCCCTCACCTCGCTCGTCGGCGGCCCGTACCTCCTCTGGGTACTGGGCCGCCGACGAGCGACGTGAACGATCAAATCGTGGCGGTGTCGATCACGAACCGGTACCGGACGTCGCTCGCCAGCACCCGCTCGTACGCCTCGTTGATCTGGTCCGCGCGGATCAGCTCGATCTCGGCGCCGAAGCCGTGCTCGGCGCAGAAGTCCAGCATCTCCTGGGTCTCGGCGATGCCGCCGATCGCGGAACCGGCGAGCGTCTTGCGGCCCATGAGCAGGGGGAAGACGTTCAGCGAGATCGGCTCCTCGGGCGCGCCCACGTTCACCAGCGCGCCGTCGGTCTTCAGCAGTCCGAGGTAGGCGCCGAAGTCCAGCGGGGCCGACACCGTCGACAGGATCACGTCGAAGCTGCCCGCCAGCTCCTCGAAGGTCTTCGGGTCGCTGGTGGCGTAGTAGTGGTCGGCGCCCAGCTTCAGCCCGTCCTCCTGCTTGCGCAGGGACTGGGAGAGAACGGTGACCTCGGCGCCCAGGTGGTGCGCGATCTTCACGGCCATGTGGCCGAGACCGCCCATGCCGAGGACGGCGACCTTCCTGCCGGGGCCGACGTTCCAGTGCTTCAGCGGGGAGTACGTGGTGATGCCGGCGCACAGCAGCGGCGCGGCCTCGTCCAGGGACAGGCCCTCGGGGATGCGTACGACGTAGTTCTCGTCGACGACGATCTTCTGCGAGTAGCCGCCGTAGGTCGGCTCGCCGTTCTTGTCGAGCGCGTTGTAGGTGCCGACCATGCCGATGCCGGTGCAGTACTGCTCCTGACCGGCCTTGCAGTTGTCGCACTCACGGCAGGAGTCGACCATGCAGCCGACGCCCACCCGGTCGCCGACGGCGAACCGGGTGACGCCGGGCCCGACCTCGGCGACGATGCCGGCGATCTCGTGGCCGGGCACCATGGGGAAGATGGCCTCGCCCCAGCCCTCACGGGCCTGGTGAATGTCGGAGTGACAGATTCCGGCGTACTTGATGTCGATCAGGACATCGAACTCACCGACCTCCCGCCGCTCGATCGTGGTCCGCTCCAGCGGAGCCTTGGCGGCGGGGGCGGCGTATGCGGTGACAGTGGTCATGCCGGGGGTCTCCTAGCGATGTGATCGCGCCCGGCTGCCTTCTTGACCGGGCACGCCCTCCAGGCTGCCGCCGGATCGCACATCCACCCAGGTCACGGCTTTGCGTACGTCCGCCGTGCCTACCACTGGCGGGGACAGGTTCATGTACGTACGACCATGAATACTGGACGTATGGACGAACAGCCCCTGCCCCTGCCGGAGCCCGGCGGCGGACCGGCCGTGCCCGTGCCGGACCTCGGCGGCGGCCTGGACCGGCGCGCCGAGCTGAGCGAGTTCCTGCGCAGCCGGAGGGCCCGGCTGAAGCCGGAGGACGTGGGGCTGGCGGACTACGGACGGCACCGCAGGGTCCCGGGACTGCGCCGCGAGGAGCTGGCACAGCTGGCCGGGGTGTCGGTGGCGTACTACACGCGGCTGGAGCAGGGCAACGGGCGGAACGTGTCGGCGGAGGTGCTGGACGCGATCGCCCGGGCGCTACGGCTGACCGACGCCGAGCACGCCCACCTCACGCACCTGGCCAAACCGAAGCAGCACAAGAAGAAGCCGGCGGCACGCAACCAGCCGGTGCGGGGCGCGCTGCGGCAGCTGCTGGACATGTTCGACAGCGTCCCGGCGTACATCGCGGGCCGTCGTTCGGACATCCTGGCCTGGAACCGGATGGCCGCGGCCGTCTTCGGCGACTGGGCGGAGCTGCCGGCGCAGGAGCGTAACTGGGCGCGGCTGGTGTTCCTGAAGCCGGAGTACCGCGACCTGTTCGTGGACTGGGACCAGAAGGCGTCCGACATCGTCGCCTTTCTGCGCATGGACGCCGGCTGCCACCCGGACGACCCGCGCCTGTCGGCCCTGGTGGGCGAACTCTCCGTCAAGAGCGCGGAGTTCCGGCAGCTGTGGGCCACCCACGACGTGAAGGAGAAGAGTCACGGCGTCAAGCGGTTCCATCACCCGCTGGTGGGTGAACTGTCCTTGTCCTTCGAGACGTTCCGCCTCGTCGACGACGCCGAGCAGTCCCTGATCACGTACCACGCGGAGCCGGGCTCCCCGTCCGCGGAGGCACTGCGCCTCCTGGCCAGCTGGGGCCGGGACGCGACCCGGGCCGGGACGGGGTCCTCGACGTCGTCGAACTGAGCCGACGGCAGCCCGCCGGGGGCCGGCGGCAGCCGACTGAGGGCTAGAAGAGGCCGTTCAGGCCCCACCACTCGCCGTCGGTCCGCTCGCCGGGCAGCAGGCCGCCGCCGGTGTCCCGGCCCCGGTAGGTGACCAGCCAGCCCAGGTGGCCCGGGTAGCCGTCGATCACGTACTTCTCGTTGGTCACCGTGGCGAGGTCGGGGCGTCCGTCGCCGGAGAAGTCTCCCACCGCGATGAGGTTCGCCATGGCGTTCCAGCCGCCCGAGCCGATCAGCTTGCGGGCGCCGAGCCTGGCGGTGGAGGTGCCCGGGTAGAGCCACAGCTTGCCGGTGGACGCCTCCCGCGCGTACAGGTCGGGACGGCTGTCACCGGTCACGTCGCCGATGCCGACGAGGGCGTTCATGCTGTTCCAGCCGCCCGTGCCAATGAGCTTGCGGGCGCCGAGCCTGGCGGTGGAGGTGCCCGGGTAGAGCCACAGCTTGCCCGTGGCCTTCTCGACCGCGATCAGGTCGGAGCGGCCGTCGCCGGTGAGGTCGCCGAAGGCGGTGATCTTGTTCATGGCGTTCCAGCCGCTCGCACCGAGCAGCATGCGGGCGCCGAGGGAGCCGGTGCCGGTTCCGGGGTAGAGCCACAGCTTGCCGGTGGACGCCTCGCGGGCGAGGACGTCCTCCCGGCCGTCACGGCTGAAGTCGCCGTGCCGGGTCAGGGCGTTCATGCTGTTCCAGCCGCCGGTGCCGATGAGCTTGCCGGTGCCGTTGCCCGGCGTGAGCCAGAGCCGTCCGGCCTTGTCCCGGGCGATCACGTCGGCCTTGCGGTCGCCGTTCATGTCCCCGAAACCCTGCACCTTCGGGGAGGTCTCGGAGTACCAGCGCGGGTAGGCGGTCTGGCTGCACTCCCGCTTGGTACGGACGAACTTGATCGAGCTGGTGGTCGCGACCGGATCCCCGTTGTACTCGCCGGGCGTGTTCGGATCCTGGGCCCAGTAGCCGCCCCACGGCTCGTAGTTCTTGTCCTCGTAGACGCAGGCGATCGACTTCGTACGGTTGACGTACGAGCGGATCTTGTTGTCCCAGCTGCCCAGGTCCGCGACGCTCTTGTTCGTCTTCCACATCGTGCCGTTGGCGCTTTCGCCGGTCCACCCGCAGAAGTAGCCCGCCGGGCAGTCGTACGAACTCGCGGCCGCCGGAGCGGCGTTCACGGCGGCCAGGCCGGTGCCGGCGAGCGTGATGCCGACGAGTGTGGCCACGCTCCGGTTGAAACGGTTCTGCATATGCGGTTTTTCCCTCCCATTGACGCGCGCCGGAATCTCGCCCCGTGGGCCCGCCGGCGCAGCCAGGTGATGGTAAGGCAGCGACGCGCCGCACCGCGCCGAGGCTCACGCATTTCCGTTGCGCTGAATGGCCCCGTACAGTGCGCGGCGGTCATGGGAGCTGCTTAGCCTCACGACAGGCACAGTCACAAGGAATGGAATGGTCCTATGCCTGTCGTAGAGATCAAGGTCATCGAGGGCGTCTTCACCCATGAGGAAAAGCGCCAGCTGGTGGAACGCCTTTCGGAAACACTCATCGAGATCGCGGGTGAGCCGATGCGTCAGTCCACGCACGCGTTCATTACTGAGACCCCGAGCGCCGAGTGGGCTATCGGCGGCGCCGCGAAGAAGGCCGATGACATCAAAGCCATGCGGGGCTAGTCAGGCGTCCGACCCGGGGCGATGCCCGTCGGGCACGACGCCCCGCGTTGGTCCCGAACGGGGTACTTAGCAGGAGTGGCGAGGACGACGTCTGCGCCGCCGTCGTACGGATGGTGGATGCGTCGAAGTCCCGTGTCGGTGATGAACACCTCTACGAGCGCCTCGTCGGCGACGGCGCGCAGCAAGTCATCAGCGCAGCCGTGTCGCCACCGGCGCCGATCGGCGTAGAGGCGCGTGTGGATGTGGAACTCCGGGTCCGGGTCGTCGTCATCGGACTCGATCCACCAGCGGACGCCGTCGGGGTGCAGTTCCTGTCGTGGTGTCCGGTAGCCGGCCGACCCGGTCGTTCTCGGACTCCGGGTAGCGCTTCGAGCCGGGGAGACCGTGGAAGCGTACCCAGCGATCCGCGTACGTGCTGCGGAACGTGTGGGCGATGGGCGGGCCCGACGGCCGTCGTTCCCGCCACAGCGCTTCCAGCAGCGTCGGTGTGACGCCAGTGCTCACCCGTCGGCCTTGGCGACACCGATCGGGCACGACACCCCCGTGCCGCCGATCCCGCAGTAACCCGCCGGGTTCTTGTCCAGGTACTGCTGGTGGTACCCCTCCGCCGGATAGAACGGCCGGCCCTCCGCCGGGAGGATCTCCGTCGTGATCCTGCCGTAGCCCGAGCCGGTCAGGACCTTCTGGTACGCCTCGCGCGAGGCCTCCGCGGTCGCGGCCTGCTCCGGGGTGTGGGTGTAGATCGCCGAGCGGTACTGCGTGCCGACGTCGTTGCCCTGGCGGAAGCCCTGCGTCGGGTCGTGGGCCTCCCAGAAGGTCTTCAGGAGGCGGTCGTACGAGATGACCTTCGGGTCGTAGACCACGCGGACGGCCTCCGTGTGGCCGGTCAGGCCCGAGCAGACCTCCTCGTACGTGGGGTTCTCGGTGTGGCCGCCCTGGTAGCCGACGAGGGTCGTCCACACCCCCGCCGGGAGCTGCCAGAACTTGCGCTCGGCGCCCCAGAAGCAGCCGAGACCGAAGTCGGCGATCTCCAGGCCCTCGGGGTAGGGACCGAGCAGCGGATTGCCCAGGACGGTGTGGCGGTCGGGGACCGTGAAGGCGGGCTCCGGGCGGCCCTTCAGTGCCTGCTCGGAGGTGGGCAGGGTGGGCGTACGGCCGAACAGCATGTCGGGGCTCCTTCTTCCCGGGCTTACAACGGGGCCTTCCCGGTCTCCGCGGGGCGGCACCTGAGGAACATCCGAGCGCTGCTCCGCATTCCGTCGTGCATCGGCCTGCCCGCGGCCACCACCTGCGCCGACGCGTCGCGGTGGCGGCCGCGGGCGTATGCGGCAGTCCGGTTGGTGACCAGCCCCGGGCCCTCCCCCTCAGCGCAGCAGCGTCGCCGGGCTGCCGCCGTTCGCCTCGTACCCGGCCACCGCCAGCGCCCGGTAGACCGCGAACTCCGCGGCCGGGTCCGGGGACAGTGTCCAGGGCAGGGCCCCCACATGGCCGTCGATGTGTATCAGCTGGCTCATGGCCTCCGCCCAGCGCTCGGAGCGGACCAGGAAGAACACCAGCAGATGACGCACGTGCGCCAGCATCGGGTCGTCGGTGCGGGCCGAGTGGACCGCGTGCAGGGCGCCGTGGATCGCCTTGGTCACGACCTCGCTCTGGTAGAAGCCGGCGACCAGGTTGACCTCGGGGAGGTGCTCGAACACCGCGAACAGCGGCATCGCCGCCAGCAGCGAGCCCTGCGGCGCGCGGGCCGCCGCGGCCTCCGCGAACTGGGTCGCCAGCTCACGCGAGCCGTGCCACTTCTCGCACCAGTAGTGCAGCGCGGCCAGGTGCGCGCCCATGTGGTTCGGCGCGCGGTCCAGGATCTTCAGCCAGAGCTGCTCGAACTCCGCGCGCGGGTAGGCCAGGCCACGGGCCACCGACAGCTCGATGATGTACGGGATCGGGTCGCCGGGGGCGAGCAGCGCCGCCTCGCCGCACGCCGCCTTCGCCTCCTCCATGATGATCCGGAACTCGTCCGTGCCGGGCGTCGCCGTCCGCCAGGCCTGCTGCACCAGGAACTCGGCGTGCACCGTCGCACCGCCCGCGTCCTTGGGCGCCTCGGCCCGCCACACGCGCAGCCACTGGCCGCCCGGCGCCTCGCTGACGCCGCCCGGCCGCTGCTGCAGCTCCAGTGCCGCGGCACCGGCGAAGGCCTGCACACGCTGCCAGCGCCGCTCACCCTCCGCCTCCGTACCCGCGAGGAGCTGCGCGGCGGCCCGATGGTCCTGCGTGCGCTGCACCAGGTCCAGGACGTCCAGCAGGTCCTGGTCGGGGCCGGGCATGCGGACGTCCAGCTCCTCCTGCCGCACGAAGCCGTAGTTCGCGGGGTCCGCGGCGTCCGGGTGGCCCGGCTTGACCAGCTCTATCCCCCTGCGCCGGCGCATCACGAACGGACCCAGCACGAAGCCGATCATGAGCAGGCCCATCAGGACCCAGAGAATCTCCATGCCTCAAGCGAACCAGACGCCGCCGACAATTGGCCAACTCCCTCAGCCGGGCCTGTGGACAACTTCGCCGGGCCTGTGGGCAACCACGACGGACGTGCGGTGCGTGCCGCGTCTCGCGGGGGTGCGCGGAACCGGGCGACCAGCGACGAACGACCCGCCGACTCGCGAAATACCCCCCCGGGCCCTGCGGCACCCCCGGCGGAGCGCTTACGCTCGGTTCCCATGAGCGACAGGCACATCAGTCAGCACTTCGAGACGCTCGCCATCCACGCGGGCAACACGGCCGACCCCCTCACCGGCGCGGTCGTCCCGCCGATCTACCAGGTGTCCACCTACAAGCAGGACGGGGTAGGCGGTCTGCGCGGCGGCTACGAGTACAGCCGCAGCGCCAACCCGACCAGGACCGCCCTGGAGGAGAACCTCGCCGCCCTGGAAGGCGGCCGCCGCGGCCTCGCGTTCGCGTCCGGACTGGCGGCCGAGGACTGCCTGTTGCGTACGCTGCTCAGCCCCGGCGACCACGTGGTCATCCCCAACGACGCGTACGGCGGCACGTTCCGGCTGTTCGCGAAGGTCGTCGCCCGGTGGGGCGTGGAATGGTCGGTGGCCGACACCAGCGATCCCGCGGCCGTACGGGCCGCCATCACCCCGAAGACCAAGGTGGTGTGGGTCGAGACCCCCTCCAACCCGCTGCTCGGCATCACCGACATCGCCGCCGTCGCCCAGGTCGCCCGGGACGCCGGAGCCCGGCTCGTCGTCGACAACACCTTCGCCACGCCGTACCTCCAGCAGCCCCTGTCGCTCGGCGCGGACGTCGTGGTGCACTCCCTGACCAAGTACATGGGCGGCCACTCGGACGTCGTGGGCGGCGCGCTGATCGTCGGCGACGCGGAACTCGGCGAGGAGCTGGCCTTCCACCAGAACGCCATGGGCGCGGTCGCCGGGCCCTTCGACTCCTGGCTGGTGCTGCGGGGCACCAAGACCCTCTCCGTGCGCATGGACCGGCACAGCGAGAACGCCGTCAAGATCGCCGACATGCTCACCCGGCACGCGCGCGTGACGCGTGTGCTGTACCCGGGGCTGCCGGACCACCCCGGTCACGAGGTCGCCGCCAAGCAGATGCGCGCGTTCGGCGGCATGGTCTCCTTCCAGGTCGAGGGCGGCGAGGAGGCGGCCGTCGAGGTCTGCAACCGTGCCCGGGTGTTCACCCTGGGTGAGTCGCTGGGCGGCGTCGAGTCGCTGATCGAGCACCCCGGCCGGATGACGCACGCCTCCGCGGCCGGCTCGGCCCTGGAGGTCCCCGGCGACCTGGTGCGCCTGTCCGTGGGCATCGAAAACGCCGACGACCTGCTGGAGGACCTCCAGCAGGCGCTCGGCTAGGTCCTGTCGGCACATTCCCGTCGTCCGCGCCCGGAGGGCGGGGCCGGCCGGCGGCGATGGGGGTGCCCCCGCGCGAGCCGGTTCGAGCGTGGGGGAGCGTGCGATCGCAAGGCGTCGGGCCGCCCGCGATGGGGTCCCCCCGCTCGAGTGAAGCCGAGAGTGGGGGAGTGGGGGAGGAGTCACGTGGGCGGTTCGGCAACGCGGCATGGAGGTCGGTCCCCCGCCCCTAGGGCGTAGCGGCTACCAGCCGGTGAGCGGTGGAGTCGTCTCCGACGGCGGCTCCACCCACGGCCGCACGGTCAGTGCCCAGACGGTGAACGCCACGGTCGCCGCGCACAGCAGCAGCCAGGCCAGACGCAGGGCGAGGGCCCGGCGCCGCAGCAGTCGGTCGCCGAGGCGCACGGCGTCGGCGCAGAGGTCCGGCGGCACCCGGGGTGGCGTCTGCTCCATGATCCGCCGTGCGGCGGCCTCCCGTTCGGCCCGGCTCACCGCGGCCTCCCGATCATGACGCCGCCACCTTCGCGCCCGTCACGGCGGGCGTGGGCGGCCGCGGCGGGTGCAACAGGGTCGCCGTGGCCCGGTCGCAGATCGCGTGGACGCGTTCCGTGGGCAGTCCGAGCAGCGCCGCCGTCTGTTCCTCGGGGACCCCCTCGTACAGCCTGAGCACCAGGACCAGACGCTCCTGCGGGGCGAGGTTCGCGAGCGTGCTGCCGGGGTGCGGGCGGGCCCGGCCGAGGGCGCCGTACTGGTGCCAGGCGCGGTGCGCGAAGCGGACGGCGAGGTACGCGCGCGTGCGGTTGTACGGGTCTTCGCCGCGCAGCCGGTCCCAGGAGGCGTACGTGTGGGCCAGGGCCAGCGTCAGCAGGTGCCGCGCGCGCGGGTTGGCGTTCGGGGTCTCGGCGGTGAGCAGCGTGGCGGTGTGCAGCAGCCGCCCCGCCGCCCCGGCGACGAACGCCTCGAACTCCCGGGCCCGGCGGGCACCTTGGGACGCTTGCCGTTCTCGCACCGCGCCTCCCGCCTGAGGCCGACCTGAGGAAGCGGATCCCGCCGCCGCACCGGCGCATTCGGCGTACCGGCTGCGAACCCGCGCACGAGGACCCGGTCTCATATGAGGGCAGCCGCGCCCTTTCGGTCAAGAGCCGCGCATGGTGGGGATGCCGATTGCCGGGGCATGTATTGCAGGGGGCATGTATTTCGGGGGCGCGCACGCCACCGCTGAGGGCACCCGCCCTGACCCGGGCGCCACGCGCGCGTGCACATCCCTGACGCGCGGCACCCCCCTCCCAGTAAGCCAACAGCTCCCAATAGGGCAGCGGCTCTCAGGAACCCGACGGCGCTTCCGCCCCCGGCATCCCGTGGGCCGCCATCCGGGCCGAGAGGGCGTGATTGAAGCGGGTGAGGAGCGTGCAGAACGCCTCGCGCTCCTCCGGCGCCCAGTCGTGTGTCAGCTCGGCCATCAACTGACGCCTCGACGAGCGCACTTCCTCCAGTCGCGCCGACCCGCGCGGGGACAGCTGCAGCACCACCGCCCGTCCGTCCTCGGGGTGCGAGGTCCGCTTGACCAGGCCCGTGTCGACGAGCGGAGCCACCTGCCGGGTGACCGTCGACGAGTCGATGCCCATGCTCGCGGCGAGCGCCTTGACGCCCATCGGCCCTTCCTTGTCGAGCCGGTTGAGCAGCAGGTACGCGGCACGGTCCATGGAGTTGCGCACCTGCCCGACCCCGCCGAGCCGGGTCTGTTCGGCACGCCGGGCGAACACCGCCACCTCGTGCTGCAGCGCGTCGAGAAGGCCGGTGTCACCGACGGTCGTCATGTCCATCGACATTTCAGGTGTTGTGGGCATGGCCGGGGGCTCACTTCATGCTGGGTGCTGGGTTGGGGGACAGGGTACGCGGCCGGGCGGCAGGCCGTACCGGCGCTGCACAAACCCGTCTCGGACGTTGGTCACAGCGGCTGTCGCGGCGTGTGAACTGCGAGACTTGACTCATGAACTACCGCAAGGCCGACACCTTGCCCCCGGTCACCCTCGACGACGTGCGCGGAGCGCAGAAGATGCTCACCGGCGTCGCACGTGTCACCGCGATGGAGGGCAGCAGATATCTGACCCAGCTGGTGGGCGCCCCGGTCCACCTCAAGTGCGAGAACCTCCAGCGGACCGGCTCCTTCAAGCTGCGCGGCGCCTACGTCCGGATCGCCGGCCTGCTGCCCGAGGAGCGCGCGGCCGGTGTGGTCGCCGCGAGCGCCGGCAACCACGCGCAGGGCGTCGCCCTGGCGTCCTCACTGCTCGGCGTCCACTCCACCGTGTTCATGCCGAAGGGCGCCCCGCTGCCGAAGATCAGTGCGACGCGTGACTACGGCGCCGAGGTGCGCCTGTACGGACAGGTGGTCGACGAGACCCTGGCCGCCGCGCAGGAGTACGCCGCCGAGACCGGCGCCGTGTTCATCCACCCCTTCGACCACCCGGACATCATCGCCGGTCAGGGCACCGTCGGCCTGGAGATCCTGGAGCAGTGCCCGGAGGTGCGCACGATCGTCGTCGGCATCGGCGGCGGCGGTCTCGCGGCCGGTATCGCGATCGCGGTGAAGGCGCTGCGGCCCGATGTGCGGATCGTCGGCGTGCAGGCGGCGGGCTCGGCGGCGTACCCGCCGTCGCTGGCGGCAGGCCGCCCGGTGTCGATCGAGAACCCCGTGACGATGGCCGACGGCATCAAGGTCGGGCGGCCCGGCGACGTGCCGTTCGCGATCATCGGAAACCTGGTGGACGAGGTCCGTACGGTCAGTGAGGATGCGCTGTCCACCGCGCTGCTGCTCTGTCTGGAGCGGGCGAAGCTGGTCGTGGAGCCGGCCGGGGCGAGTCCGGTGGCGGCGCTGCTGAGCGATCCGGGGGCCTTCGAGGGTCCGGTCGTGGCGGTGCTGTCCGGCGGCAACGTGGATCCGGTGCTGATGCAGCGCGTGCTGCGGCACGGCATGGCGGCGCAGGGCCGCTACCTGGCCGTACGGCTGCGGCTGACGGACCGGCCGGGTGCGCTCGCGACGCTGCTGGGGGTGTTGTCAGTGGTGGACGCTAACGTCCTCGACGTGAGCCATGTGCGGACCGACCCACGGCTCGGGCTCACGGAGGCGGAGGTCGAGCTGCACCTGGAGACGAAGGGCCCGGCGCACTGCGTCGAGGTCGGCGAGGCCTTGCGCAAGGCGGGGTACACCGTCATCGACTGAGCTGCCGGGACGGCATACGACCGGCAAAGGCCGAGGTCAGGCCGGTTGCCCGGTCAAGATCGTGAACTCTTCGCCGCTCGTTCGGGTGAAGTCCATTGAGAGACGCGATACATCGCGTTATGGTGTGTCTCGTGGCCCCACCCATCAGGCGGAACAAACCCCACAGACCCAGTTTTTCCGAAGCATCCCCGACGACGTGGAGACTCATATGCCAGGCGCTATCTATGCCGAAGGCCTGGTCAAGACCTTCGGCGACGTAAGGGCACTGGACGGCGTCGACCTCGATGTCCCCGAGGGCACGGTCCTCGGCCTGCTCGGGCCGAACGGCGCGGGCAAGACGACGACGGTCCGCTGTCTGACGACCCTGTTGCGCCCCGACAGCGGCCGTGCCGTCGTCGCGGGCATCGACGTACTCGAACATCCCGACCAGGTGCGGCGCTCCATCGGCCTGTCCGGCCAGTTCGCCGCCGTCGACGAGTACCTCACCGGCCGGGAGAACCTCCAGATGGTCGGCCGGCTCTACCAGATGAACGCGAAGGCCGCGAAGGCCCGCGCGGGCGAGCTGCTCGACCAGTTCAACCTCGCGGACGCCGCCGACCGGCCCGCCAAGACCTACTCCGGGGGCATGCGCCGTCGGCTCGACCTGGCCGCGGCGCTGGTGGTCTCGCCGCCCGTGATGTTCATGGACGAGCCGACGACCGGCCTCGACCCGCGCAACCGCCAGCAGCTGTGGGACGTCATCAAGCAGCTCGTCTCCGGCGGTACGACGCTCCTGCTGACCACGCAGTATCTGGAAGAGGCCGACCACCTCGCGCACGACATCGCGGTGGTCGACCACGGCCGGGTGATCGCCCGTGGCACCTCCGACCAGCTCAAGGCCCGCACCGGCGGCGAGCGCGTCGAGGTCGTGGTGCACGAGCGCGAGCACATCACGGCCGCCGCCGAGGTGCTGGCCGGCTTCGGCAAGGGCGACACCACCGTCGAGGAGCACACCCGCAAGCTCACCGTCCCCGTCACCGGCGGCGCCAAGCTCCTCGCCGAGGTGATCCGGGAGCTGGACGTCCGAGGCATAGAGATCGACGACATCGGCCTGCGCCGCCCGACCCTCGACGACGTGTTCCTGTCCCTGACGGGACACGCGGCCGAGGCCAAGGACGCGGACGAGCACGACGAGGGCGGTACGTCCGCCGACACCAGGGGCCGCAAGCGCAAGAAGGAGTCCGTCAAGTGAGTGCCGTCACCGACGCCGCCCCGCGGGCCGCCCGCCCGCATCCGCTCGGCCAGTCCGTCCGGGACTCCCTGGTCGTCGCCAAGCGCAACCTGATCCGGATGTCCCGGATCCCCGAGATGATCATTTTCGGGCTGTTCCAGCCGATCATGTTCGTGGTGCTGTTCAGCTATGTATTCGGCGGCTCCATGAACATCGGCGGCAGCACGGACCCCGGCGTCTACCGCGAGTTCCTGATGGCGGGCATCTTCGCCCAGACCGTGACCTTCGCCACGGCCGGCGCAGGCGCGGGCATCGCCGAGGACATGCACAAGGGGCTGGTCGACCGTTTCCGCTCGCTGCCCATGGCCCGCGGGGCGGTGCTGACCGGGCGCACCCTCGCCGACCTGATGCAGACCGCGCTCACCCTGCTGGTGCTCGCGATAGTCGCCCTGCTGGTCGGCTGGCGCACCCACACCAGCGTCGGCGAGGTGCTCGGCGCGTTCGGGCTGCTGCTTCTGATGGGATACGCGTTCACCTGGATCGGCGCGCTGATCGGTCTGTCCGTGCGGACGCCCGAGGCGGCCACGTCCGGCGGACTGGTCTGGCTTTTCCCGGTCACCTTCGTGTCGAACGCGTTCGTGGACTCCAGCCGGATGACGCCCTGGCTGCGGCACATCGCCGAGTGGAACCCGTTCAGCGCCACGGTCCAGGCCTGCCGAGAGCTCTTCGGCAACCCCGGGGTCTCCAACTCAGGGGCCTGGCCCATGGAGCACCCGGTCTGGGCGTCACTGATCTACTCCGCGCTGATCATCCTCATATTCCGGACCCTGGCGGTGCGGAAGTACCGCTCGGCGACGGCGTGAGGCGCCTGTGCCGGGGCCAGGTGGGCTGACCTGGGTATGGCGAAACCCCCGGCATCACGCGGGACGCTGTCTCGCGTGGACGCCGGGGGCCTGTCAAGAACGGGCGGACCGAGGCCGGTGCCGCAGCGGCTCATCGCCGCGTCCGCGGGGTCAGCCGCTGTACGGCTCGGCCTTCAGGATCCTCACCGAGGCCTTCTTGCCGTTCGGCAGCTCGTACTCCGCGTCCTCGCCGACCTTGTGTCCGATCACGCCGGACCCCAGCGGGGACTGCGGCGAGTAGGTCTCGATGTCGGCGCTCGCGTACTCGCGTGAGGCGAGCAGGAACGTCAGCGTGTCGTCCTCGTCACCGTCGAAGGCGATCGTCACGACCATGCCGGGCGCCACCTCGCCCTCCGCCGATGCCGGAGCCTCGCCGACCTTGGCGTTCTCCAGGAGCTGGGTCAGCTGGCGCACGCGAAGCTCCTGCTTGCCCTGCTCCTCCTTGGCCGCGTGGTACCCGCCGTTCTCGCGCAGGTCGCCCTCCTCGCGCGCGGCCGCGATCTTGGCGGCGATCTCCGTGCGCGCAGGACCAGTAAGGTACTCAAGCTCGTCCTTGAGCTTGTTGTACGCCTCCTGGGTCAGCCAGGTGACGTTCTCGCTGGTCTGGGTCACAGGTGCTCCTCGTCGGTACTGGGAATACAAAGCATCGCCCTACCCAGAAGAATGTTCCTTCATGAGTGGGCGAAACCACGAGCCTAACAATTCAATGGCGGAAGGGGGAGGACATTAGTGCCCAAAATCACGTCAACGCAGGTCAGGGCTGCGTATAAGGAATGACGTCAGTCGGCGTGACAGCCCAGCAGCTCCGCCGTGGTGCCCGGCGCCGTGGTGCGCAGCGTGACCACCTCGGTGATCCGGGTGGCGTCCCCGCCGAAGCGGAAGTCGGCCCGGCCGACCTCGGCGCCGTCGGCCGCCTGGGAGCGGACCGTGCAGTAGCCGGAGGCGCCCGCGTCCTTCTCGACCGCCAGCTTCACCTTCACCGCATCGTCCGAGAGATCGAAGCTGATCACTTCCGCGCTGATCTTGTTCTGCGCGATGTAGTGGTAGGCGAAATAGCCGATCACCGCGATGAGCAGCGCGCCGAGGACCGTTCCGGCGACCTTGAGGGTGCGGTCGGCGCGCTCGTCCGAGGATCGGCCGTAACGGCCCTCGGGCAGTCGCGTGCTCGCCGTACTCATGATCGTCCTCTCGGCCGGAGCGGGATGAAGGTCCCGAAGGGGGCTTCCGGGCCGTACCCCGGAATTAATCGCGCCCCGATTCGGTCACTATAGAAGCCGCCGTTCGCACCCGGTCACACCGGGCGCCGACCAAACGAGGATTGAGTCTTGACTGACCACTTGCGACTGATGGCCGTTCACGCGCACCCCGACGACGAGTCGAGCAAGGGCGCGGCCACCATGGCGAAGTACGTGTCCGAGGGGGTGGACGTGCTGGTGGTGACCTGCACGGGCGGGGAGCGCGGCTCCATCCTCAATCCCAAGCTGCAGGGCGACAAGTACATCGAGGAGCACATCCACGAGGTACGCAAGCGAGAGATGGACGAGGCGCGCGAGATCCTCGGCGTCAAGCAGGAGTGGCTCGGCTTCATCGACTCCGGCCTGCCCGAGGGCGACCCGCTGCCGCCGCTGCCGGAGGGCTGCTTCGCCCTGGAGGACGTCGACAAGGCGGCCGGTGAGCTGGTGAAGAAGATCCGCTCCTTCCGTCCGCAGGTGATCACCACCTACGACGAGAACGGCGGTTACCCGCACCCCGACCACATCATGACCCACAAGATCACGATGGTGGCGTTCGAGGGCGCGGCGGACACCGAGAAGTACCCGGAGAGCGAGTACGGACCGGCGTACCAGCCTCTGAAGGTGTACTACAACCAGGGCTTCAACCGGCCGCGCACCGAGGCGCTGCACCAGGCGATGCTCGACCGCGGCCTGGAGTCCCCCTACGGCGAGTGGCTCAAGCGCTGGGACGACTCGGGCCACAAGGACCGCACGCTCACCACGTACGTCCCGTGCGCCGACTTCTTCGAGATCCGCGACAAGGCACTGATCGCGCACGCCACGCAGATCGACCCCGACGGGGGCTGGTTCCGGGTGCCGATGGAGCTGCAGAAGGAGATCTGGCCGACCGAGGAGTACGAGCTCGCGAAGTCCCTCGTGGATACCTCCCTCCCCGAGGACGACCTCTTCGCGGGCATCCGCGACAATGCCTGACATGAGCGCAAGCGCGAGCCTGGCAATGACCCACCTCGTCTCCCTCGCCAAGGAGGTCGACGAGGACAAGGTGACCCCCGGCGTCCTCGGCTTCATCGTCTTCGCGGTGATGGCCCTGGCCGTCTGGGGCCTGATGAAGTCCATGAACCGGCACATGGGCCGAGTCGACTTCAAGGAGGCTCCGGACGCGGCGGAGGCCTCCGGCAAGGGCACCGCGGAGACGGGCACCTCGGGGAAGACGTCACAGGGCTGAGCCATCCCGCGCGGTCTGCGGGCGCAGCTGATCGGAGCGTGCGCCCGCCGACCCGCCGGTCCGTGCGGCGTCCGCCACTCAGGACACCGCCGCCACCGCCTCAGGACACCGCCGCCACGGCCTCAAGACACACCGCCGCCACCGCCTCAGGACACCGCCGCCACCGCCACCCCCATGACCTCCCGGGCATGCCGTCGGGGCACCATGCCCAGGCGCCAGGCCTGCCAGCCGGCCTCCAGTTCCACGCCCCGCTCCAGCAGCAGCTGGTACGTCTCCAGGTAATCGTCGAGCTTCTCGTCCCGCGCGGTATGCCCGGCCCGGGCCAGCTGGGCCAGCTCCTCCTGCGCCACCGCCGTACCGACCTCCGCACCCCCCGGGGAGGCATACGGCAGCAGCGTGCAGCGCAGGAAGCGGGCCCAGTCCTCGCCCCGGCGGTCGCCGTACGACGTGAAGAGGCCGACCGCCTCGTCGCACAGCGCCAGCGCCGCCGCCGTACGGGCGTTGCCCGCGTCCACCACCGCCAGCTCCAGGCACGTCCACGCCTCCCCGTGCGCCACCCCGATGCGCTGGAAGTCGGCGCGGGCGTCGACCAGCAACTGGCGGGCGAAACCGGAGTTGCGCAGGGAGCCCGTCTGGGCCGCGCGCTGGTCTCTCGTCGCCCGCGCCGAATGGTGCCGCGCGCAGGCCAGGCCGTACACGTCGCGCATCCGGGAGAACATCGTCCGTGACCGCTCCAGTTCCCGGACCGCCTGATCCAGGTTGCCGGACTCCTCCAGCGCCTGTCCCAGGTAGTACAGCGTCCACGCCTCGCCCCGCGCGTCCTCGTTGTCGCGGTGCCGGGCCGCCGCCTGGCGCAGCTCCTCCAGCGCCGGAAGCGCGTCGCCCGCGACCAGCCGGGCCCGGGCCAGCTGGGTCAGGGCCCACGCCTGCCCCCGGGCGTCGCGCGTACGGCCGTACAGCTCAAGGGCCCTGCGCAGCTCGGTCTCCGCGCGGGGGACGTCGCCGAGGCGCAGGTACAGCTGGCCGAGCTGGAAGTGCGCCCAGGCCTCGCCGTGCAGGGACTCGCCGGCGCGGTGCAGTTCCAGGGAGCGGTTCAGCAGGTCCAGGGCCTCGGCGAGGTGGGCGCGGTCGCGTTCCACCGCCGCCAGCGCGTGCATCGTCCAGGCCCGGTCCGTGGCCAGCGACGGCGCGGCCTGCATGTCCAGCGCCTCGCGCAACCGCGTCGCCGCCTCCGTCAGATTGCCCTGGTGGTGCAAGGTGATGCCGAGCGAGCACAGGGCCCGCGCCGCGCCCGCGTCATGGTGTGCCTCCCGATACAGGTCCACCACGGACGTCAAGGTCGTCCGTGCTTTGTCCAGCTCACCCAGTTGCCTCGCCGCGATGCCGGTGCGCCACTGGACCGAGCGGATCAGCAGGCCCTGGTCGACGGCCTGGGCGAGTTCGCTGATCTCGCCGAGGCGGTAGAGGTCGCCGCGCAGCAGGCAGTAGTCGCACAGCGCGCCCAGCAGGTTCAGCACCGCCCCCTGGTTGACGCCCTCCGCGTGCCGCAGCGCCGCCGTGATGAAGCTGGACTCGTCGTCCAGCCAGCGCAGCGCCTCGTCCAGGGACGTGAAGCCGTGCGGGCCGAAGCGGTCCGAGCGGGTCGACATGTTGCCGTCGACCAGGCGCAGCACCGAGTCGGCGAGGTCGGCGTAGTTCACGATCAGCCGCTCCTGCGCCGCCGCCCGCTCGCCCGGATCCTCCTCGTCCGCCAGCCGGGCGTGCGCGAAGGCGCGGACGAGGTCGTGCAGCCGGTAGCGGTTGCCGCGGACGTGGTCGATCAGGCCCGCGCGGGACAGCGCGACGAGATGCCGGGTCGCCTCGGCCTGGTCGGTGGCGAGCAGGGACGCGGCGGCGGCGGCACCGAGCGAGGCCCGCCCGGCCAGGGCGAGGCGCCGCAGCAGCCGCCGGGCCGGTTCGCCCTGGTCGGTGTAACGCAGCCACAGGGCCCGTTCGACCGGCTCCACGGGGCCGTACGCGCCCAGGTCCGACGCCAGTCGGCGGGGCGAGCGCGGGCCCAGGGAGGAGCCCGCGATGCGCAGCGCCAGCGGCAGGCCGCCGCACAGCTGCCGGATCCGGTCGGCGGATTCGGCGTCGTACGGCCCTGTCTCGCCCTGCGCCGCCGCGCCCATCAGCTCCTCCGCGCCGGCCGCGTCGAGCGGCTCGACGGGCAGCTGGTGCACCCACGCCGGAAGGTCGCCGGGCAGGTCGAGCGGCGCCCGGGCGGTGACCAGGACCAGGCTGTCGGACCGCTCGGGGATCAGCGCGCGCACCTGTTCGGGGTCGGAGGCGTCGTCGAGGACGACGGTGACGGGTACGCCGGTCAGATGCTGGTGGTACAGCTCGCTCAGCCGCTTGACCTGCTGGTCCGCCGACGAACGCTCCCGGAACAGCAGTTGCTCGCGCGGCGCGCCGAGGCGGTTCAGCAGGTGCAGCAGTGCCTCGCGGGTGGACAGCGGCGGCTCGTCCCGGCTGTCGCCGCGCAGATCGACCACGCACGCGCCGCGGAACTGGTCCTTCAGGTCGTGGGTGGCGCGCACCGCGAGAGTGGTACGGCCGCTGCCGGGCGCCCCGTGCAGGACGACCACCGTGGGCCGGGTCTGCGTACTGGCGCGCGCCGCCTGCACCCACTGCCGGATCCGCGCGATCTCCTGCCGCCGCCCCGCGAACGGGCCGACCGGCTCCGGGAGTTGACCGAACGACTGTGCCAGCACACTCCGCCCGCGCGCCGCCCCGCTCTTGTCGGCGCCGAGCAGCTTGGGCCCCGGCTTCTTCGGCCCGGTCGACGCGGCCAGCACCCGCTGCTGATCGAGGAACGGGCGGATACCCCGTACCTCCAGTGCCGTCAGCCACTGCAACCGCAACTGTTCCGGTCCGCCGGGCTGTCCCACCGCTCCGGCACGCTGGTGCGCGGCGGGCAGATGGGAACCGGCCACCTTCACCACGGTCGTCGCCGCGCCCACCACGCCGACGGTCACGCCCGCACCGAGCGCGGTCGTCGTGCCCGTACCGAGCGCCAGATCGGCCACCACGGCGGCCACAGCGGCCACACCGGCCACAACCAGCGGCGTCCCGGCGCCCTCGCGCGCATACCGCTGCCCGAAGGTCAGCCGGCCGGCCTCCGTCTCGTCCAGGGCCCGCGTGTAGGCCTCGTACTCCTCGGCGGCGGTCTGCGCCATCGCGTCCAGCGCGCCGCGCGCCCGGGCGAGGAGCACCTTCCCGTCGGTACGGCCGCCCGACCGCCGTACCTCCTCCTCCACCGCCCGCATCAACAGCCGCTCGGCCTCCGCCCGATGACTGTCCCGCATGTCCCGTCCCCCTCCGGCGACAACTGCTCCGGCTACGAGTGTCCTTCCGCGAGCCCGCGATGGCGAGAGGGCGGCGATCACCGGTCGGGGAAGATGCCCGGCCGGTCGTTTCGGCAGCCCCCACCCCGTCGGGCAGGATGGAGGTATGCCGAACCGACTGGCGCACGAGACGTCCCCGTACCTGCTGCAGCACGCCGACAACCCCGTCGACTGGTGGCCCTGGTCGGACGAGGCGTTCGACGAGGCGCGCAGGAGTGACAAACCGGTCCTGCTCAGCGTCGGCTACAGCAGCTGCCACTGGTGTCACGTCATGGCCCACGAGTCCTTCGAGGACGAGGCCACCGCCGCCTACCTGAACGAGCACTACGTCAACATCAAGGTCGACCGCGAGGAGCGCCCCGACGTCGACGCCGTCTACATGGAGGCCGTGCAGGCGGCCACCGGGCAGGGCGGCTGGCCCATGACGGTGTTCCTCACGCCGGAGGCCGAGCCCTTCTACTTCGGCACCTACTTCCCGCCGGCCCCCCGGCACGGCATGCCCTCCTTCCGGCAGGTCCTGGAAGGCGTCAGCCACGCCTGGCGGGACCGCCGCGACGAGGTCACCGACGTGGCCGGGAAGATCGCGCGGGATCTGGCGGCACGGGAGATCGGGTTCGGCGGCACCGAGGCGCCCGGCGAGCAGGAGCAGGCGCAAGCGCTGCTCGGGCTGACCCGGGAGTACGACGCGCAGCGCGGCGGCTTCGGCGGGGCGCCGAAGTTCCCGCCGTCCATGGTCATCGAGTTCCTGCTGCGCCACCACGCCCGGACCGGCGCCGAGGGCGCGTTGCAGATGGCGCAGGACACGTGCGAGCGGATGACCCGGGGCGGCATCTACGACCAGCTCGGCGGCGGCTTCGCGCGGTACTCCGTCGACCGGGACTGGGTGGTGCCGCACTTCGAGAAGATGCTCTACGACAATGCCCTGCTGTGCCGGGTGTACGCCCACCTCTGGCGTGCCACCGGTTCCGGCCTGGCCCGGCGGGTCGCGCTGGAGACCGCCGACTTCATGGTCGCCGAACTCCGCACCGAGCAGGGCGGTTTCGCCTCCGCGCTGGACGCCGACAGCGACGACGGTACCGGCAGGCACGTCGAGGGCGCCTACTACGTCTGGACCCCCGCGCAGCTGCGCGGGGTCCTCGGCGACGACGCCGACCTCGCCGCCCAGTACTTCGGCGTGACCGAGGAGGGCACCTTCGAGGAGGGCGCCTCGGTCCTGCAACTCCCGCAGTCCGACGCTGTGTTCGACGCCGAGAAGGTCGAGTCCGTCAAGCGGCGGCTGCGGGCGGCGCGCGCCGAGCGGCCCGCGCCCGGACGGGACGACAAGATCGTCGCCGCCTGGAACGGCCTCGCGATCGCCGCCCTGGCCGAAACCGGCGCCTACTTCGATCGCCCCGACCTGGTGGAGGCCGCCGTCGCCGCCGCCGACCTGCTGGTCCGCGTCCACCTCGACGACCACGCCCGTCTGGCCAGGACCAGCAAGGACGGCCGGGTCGGCGCCAACGCGGGGGTTCTGGAGGACTACGCCGACGTCGCCGAGGGCTTCCTCGCGCTGGCGTCCGTGACCGGCGAGGGTGTCTGGCTGGAATTCGCCGGTCTGCTGCTCGACCACGTTCTCGTCCGGTTCACGGACGAGAAATCAGGCGCGCTGTTCGACACCGCCGCCGACGCCGAGCAGTTGATCCGCCGGCCGCAGGACCCGACCGACAACGCCACCCCGTCCGGCTGGACGGCCGCCGCGGGCGCCCTGCTGAGCTATGCCGCCCAGACCGGCGCCGAGCCCCATCGCACCGCCGCCGAGCGGGCGTTGGGCGTGGTGAAGGCGCTCGGGCCGCGTGTGCCGCGGTTCATCGGCTGGGGCCTCGCGGTCGCCGAGGCCCGGCTGGACGGGCCGCGCGAGGTCGCCGTCGTAGGGCCCGCGCTCGATGACGAGGCGACAAAGTCCCTGCACCGCACGGCACTTCTGGGGACCGCGCCGGGTGCGGTGGTCGCGTACGGCGTGCCGGGGAGTGACGAATTTCCGCTCCTCGCCGACCGTCCGCTGGCCGGCGGTGAACCGACGGCGTACGTCTGCCGTAATTTCACCTGTGACGCCCCGACGACTGACCCGGAGCGGCTGCGGGCCGCGCTGTACACCTGACCGGATACCGAACACGGCTGCGCAATTGCACCCGTGTTCGGACACGTCCACCTAGGCGCCGTACCGTTCCGAAACAAGCTATTTATCGGAACAGCTACCGCGCTTCACAGTTCCCCCCTACTCTCTCCACAGTGCCGAGGTGGACGGACAGTGCCGTCGCGGCAGGGGGGATTTTTCAAGATCTGGGGGGATCTTTTGCTCACGTCTGTCTTCATTGCCGTTGTTTCGCTGGCCTTGTTCGGGATGGCGGCTTTCACTCTGTGGTGGCAGATGCACGCGTGGCGCACGCCCGAAGTGCTGGCCTCCACCCGTTTCAGCCGGCCGGACGGCGCCGAGCACGTGTCGTTCTCGCTGCTGCTTCCGGCGCGGCACGAGCAGGCCGTGCTGGACCACACCATCCAGCGGCTGCTGCAGTCCACGCACACCGACTTCGAGATCATCGTCATCGTCGGGCACGACGACCCGGAGACCACCGAGGTGGCCCGGCGGGCGGCGACCCGTGACCCGCGTGTGCGGGTCGTCGTCGACACCCACGAGAAGAAGAACAAGCCGAAGGCCATGAACACGGCGCTGCCGCACTGCCGCGGCGACATCGTGGGGGTCTTCGACGCCGAGGACCAGGTACACCCCGAGCTGCTCGCCCATGTCGACCACGCGTTCCGGTCCACCGGCGCGGATGTCGTCCAGGGCGGCGTGCAGCTGATCAACTTCCACTCCAGCTGGTACAGCCTGCGCAACTGCCTGGAGTACTTCTTCTGGTTCCGCTCCCGACTCCATCTGCACGCGCAGAAGGGCTTCATCCCGCTCGGCGGCAACACCGTCTTCGTGCGGACGGACGTCCTCAAACAAGCAGGCGGCTGGGACCCCAACTGCCTCGCCGAGGACTGCGACCTGGGCGTGCGCCTGTCCAGCGTCGGCAAGAAGGTCGTCGTCGCCTACGACTCCGACATGGTCACCCGCGAGGAGACCCCGGGCAGCCTGATGTCCCTGCTCAAGCAGCGCACCCGCTGGAACCAGGGCTTCCTGCAGGTCTACCGGAAGCGGGACTGGAAACAGCTGCCGGGCTTCCGCCAGCGGCTGCTGGCCCGTTACACCCTGATGACGCCGTACCTCCAGGCCATCTCGGGCGTCATCATCCCGCTCAACGTGGCCATCGCGCTCTTCCTCGACGTCCCGGTCGGCGTCGCCTTCATCACCTTCCTGCCGGCCGTCACCGCGCTCGTCACCTTCGTCTTCGAGCTCGTCGGGCTGCACGACTTCGGCAAGCAGTACGGGCTGCGGGTCCGCTTCGTGCACTACCTGAAGCTGATCATCGGCGGCCCCTTCTACCAGGTGCTCCTCGCCGGAGCCGCCGTGCGCGCAGTGTGGCGCGAGCAACGCGGCCGTAACGACTGGGAGTTGACCAGCCACGTCGGCGCACACCTCGCGCACGTGAACCGAGAGGATGTTCCTGCGTGACCTCCACCCTTCCCGCGGCGACCGGAGTCAAGGTCCCCGCGCAGCGGACAGCTGCGCCCAGAACCGGGCCCACACACCGCGCGACGCCGCCCAGAAGACTCCGTTCCTCCCGTCCCGACCTCATCCTGTGCGGCGTCCTGCTCGTGGCGATCCTCGTCGTGCAGGGCTGGAACATCGCCGACTACCCGACCCTCAGCGACGACGAGGGCACCTACCTCGCCCAGGCCTGGGCCGTGCAGGAGGGCCGGGGCCTGGCCCACTACACGTACTGGTACGACCACCCGCCGCTCGGCTGGATCCAGCTCGCCCTGCTGACCTGGATCCCCGCGTACGTCGCGCCGGAGTCGATGACCGTCGGCTCGATGCGGGCCGTGATGCTGCTGATCAGCGCGATCAGCGCGGTCCTCGTGTACGTCGTCGCGCGCCGGCTGTCGCTGCCCCGCTGGGCTGCCGGGCTCGCCATGGCGCTGTTCGGGCTCTCCCCGCTGTCGGTGGTCCTGCAGCGCGAGATCTTCCTGGACAACATCGCGGTGATGTGGACGCTGCTCGCGTTCGCCCTCGCCGCCTCCCCGAGCCGCCACCTCTGGCACCACTTCGGGGCGGGCATGGCGGCCGCGGCCGCGGTGCTCACCAAGGAGACGATGCTGCTCGTGCTGCCGGCCGTGCTGGTGACCATGTGGCGCCACAGCCACCAGGACACCCGCAAGTTCGCCATCACCGGCGCCATCACCGCCTGCGCGCTCATCGGCATCTCGTACCCGCTCTTCGCCCTGCTCAAGGGCGAGTTGCTGCCGGGCGACGGGCACGTCTCGCTGTGGGACGGCATCGTCTACCAGATGAGCCGCCCCGGTTCCGGCTTCATCCTCGAACCCGGCACCGGCTCCTACGGCGTGCTCCAGTCCTGGCTGTACTACGACCGCGTGCTGCCCCTCGGCGGACTCGCCGGCGCGCTGCTGCTCGTGGTCACCTGGCGCTGGTCGGTGACCGCGCGGGCGCTCGCCGGGCCCGCGCTCGCCGTGGCGATCCTCGCCGGGATGGCCCTGCGGCCGGGCTATCTGCCCGCCATGTACATCATCCAGGCGCTGCCGTTCCTCGCCCTGGTGCTCGCCGGGGGCACGGCCTCCGTCGCCCACGCCGTGCTGCGCCGGTGGCGCCGGGCGGGCGAGAAGAGATACGTGACCGGCGGGCGGTACGCGCTCGCCGCCGTCCTGGCGATCGCCGCGGGCGCCTACGTCGTACCGAAGTGGTACGACGGCGACCGCACCGCCATGACCGCCGACGCCAACGCCCCCTACCGGGCCGCCTCCGAATGGATGGCCACCGAGGTCGAGGACCCGGAGGACACCCGGGTGCTGGTCGACGACGCGATGTGGCTGGACCTCGTGCACCAGGGCTACCGGCCCGGCCTCGGCGTCATCTGGTTCTACAAGGCCGACCTCGACCCGGCCGTGACGAAGACCATGCCGAACGGCTGGCGCGACCTCGACTACGTGGTCGCCTCACCGACGGTACGACGGGACGCGGTCGACCTGCCGAACGTCAAGGCCGCGATGGAGCACTCGACGCCGGTCGCCGTGTTCGGCGCCGGTGAGGACCGGATCGAGATCCGGCAGATTGTCAGCGCCGGGACGGGAGGCGACCGATGAGCCAGGAGTCCGTGGTCCCCGGCGAGCTGGGCGATCCGGCGGCGTATGCCGCGGACGTGCCCGAGCCGGGCGCCGTCACCATCGTCGTACCGACCTTCAACGAGTCCGCCAACATCCGCCAACTGCTGCACCAGATCACCGAGTCGGTGCCGTCCCGGCTGCCCTGCGAGGTCGTCTTCGTCGACGACTCCACCGACGACACCCCGGAGGTGATCCAGAAGGCCGCCCAGGACTGCCCCTTTCCGGTGACCGTGCTGCACCGCGAGGAGCCCGTCGGCGGGCTCGGCGGCGCGGTCGTCGAGGGCATCAAGGCGGCCGGGTCGGACTGGATCGTCGTCATGGACGGGGACTGCCAGCATCCGCCCTCCCTGGTGCCGGAGCTGGTCGCCACGGGGGAGCGGGCGAACGCCGGACTGGTCGTCGCCTCCCGCTACATCAAGGGCGGCAGCCGCGCCGGGCTCGCCGGCAGCTACCGCGTGGCCGTCTCACGCGGGGCGACCTGGCTGACCAAGTCGCTGTTCCCGCGCAAGCTGCACGGCATCAGCGACCCGATGAGCGGCTTCTTCGCCATCCGGCGCAGCGCCGTCACCGCCGAGATCCTCCAGCCGCTCGGCTACAAGATCCTCCTCGAACTCGCCGTGCGCAGCCGCCCCCGCGAGGTCACCGAGGTCCCGTTCGTCTTCCAGGACCGGTTCGCCGGGGAGTCCAAGTCGACCGCGCAGGAGGGCCTGCGTTTCCTGCGCCATCTGGTCGGGCTGCGCACCGCCTCGCCGGTCGCCCGCATGATCGTCTTCGGGCTGATCGGCGTGACCGGCTTCCTGCCCAACCTGCTCGGCCTGTGGGCCCTGACCAGCCTCGGCATGCACTACCTGCCCGCCGAGATCCTCGCCAACCAGCTCGGCGTCGCCTGGAACTTCCTGCTCATCGAGCGGCTGCTGTTCCGTGACCGGCGCCGGCACCGGGCCTGGTGGGACCGGCTGGGGCGGTTCGCGTTGCTGGCCAACGCCGATCTGGTGCTGCGGATTCCGCTGATCGCGCTGCTGGTCGGTGTGTTCGGGATGGCCGTGCTGCCCGCCACCGCGCTGGCGCTGGTCATCACCTTCGTCCTGCGCTTCGTAGGGACCGAAGCGCTGGTGTACCTGCCTCGCAGGAGCCGCACAGCAAGGAGCACCGTATGAGATCAAGACGCAGAACCGCACTGCTGGCCGTGGCAGGCCTCACCGGCGGTCTGCTGCTGACCGCGCCCCAGCCCGCCTCCGCCGCCAACCTGATCAAGAACCCCGGCTTCGAGACGGCCGGCACCGGCGACATGCCGTACTGCTGGTCGAAGTCCGGCTGGGGCGACAACGACTTCACCTACGAGACGGTCGCCGACGCCCACTCCGGCAGCAAGGCGATGAAGGTCGAGCTGACCCGCCGCGTCGACGGCGACCGCAAGGCGCTGATCACCGAGTCCGCCGACTGCGCGCCGGTGGTCACGCCCGGCAAGCAGTACGACCTGTCGCTCTGGTACAAGACGACCACGCCGGACGCCAACATCACCGTGTTCCGGCACGACGCCACGGCCGGCTGGCAGTACTGGACCGACCTCAAGACGCTGGAGATGGCGGGTGCCTGGACCGAGGCCACGGTCCGCACCCCGGAGGTCCCGGCCGGCACCGACCGCATCTCCTGGGGCGTCTCCGTCTACGGCACGGGCTCCGCCACCACCGACGACTACACGATGGAACAGGTCGCCGACCCGGTCCCGGAGCCGGAGTGCACGGGCACCGCGGAGGAGTGCGCCAACGGCAAGTGGGAGGTGCTGCCCGCGCAGAACCCGGTCCGCTCGATGCACTCCGTCGTGCTGCACAACGGCAAGGTGCTGCTGATCGCGGGCTCCGGCAACGACCCCGAGATGTTCGAGGCGGGCACCTTCACCTCCGCGGTCTACGACCCGGAGAACGGCACGTACAAGGTCATCCCCACGCCGGACGACATGTTCTGTGCCGGGCACGTCCAGCTCCAGGACGGCCGGGTGCTGATCATGAGCGGTAACAAGGGCTATCCGTCGGCGGACGGCACGATCGGCTACCAGGGGTACAAGGACTCGTACATCTTCGACCCGGCGACCGAGACGTACATCAAGACGAACGACATGAACGACGGGCACTGGTACCCGTCGGCGACCATCCTCGGCAACGGTGACGTGATCTCCTTCGGCGGGCTGAAGGAGGACTCCACCGGGTCGGTGACCGCCGAGTTGTTCTCCGAGGCCGAGCAGCAGTGGCAGCCGCTGTGGAAGGTCAACCAGACCTGGTCCTACTGGGGCCTGTACCCGTCGATGATCCTGATGCAGGACGGCCGCCTGTTCTACTCCGGCAGCCATGTCTTCGGCAACAACATCCCCGGCACCGGCTCGGCGATCTACGACTACGACGCCAACACCGTCACCCAGGTGCCCGGCCTGCAGAACAAGGACGAGCGGGACCAGTCGGCGAGCGTGCTGCTGCCCCCGGCGCAGGACCAGAGGGTCCTCACCCTCGGCGGCGGCAACATCGACTCCAACCCGGAGGGGAACCGCCTGACCGACATCATCGACCTCAAGGAGCCGAACCCGACGTACGTCGCCGGACCGCCGATCCCGCAGGGCACGGTCGACCTTGGCAACGGGCCCGTCCCGCAGACCGGTGACCAGGGCAAGATGTACGTCTCCGCGGTGCTGCTCCCGGACGGCAAGGTCCTGGAGACCGGTGGCGCCCTGCACAACCGCGCCAACCCGGTCTACGAGTCGTCGATCTACGACCCGGCCACCAACACCTTCGACCCGGTGGCCGCCGACCCCGAGGCCCGCGGCTACCACTCCTCGGCGTTCCTGCTGCCCGACGGCCGGGTGATGACCACCGGCGACAACCCGGGCAACGGCAGTTGGAACCACAACGTGTCGATCTACACCCCGCCGTATCTGTTCAAGGGCGAACGCCCGACGATCACGTCGGTGATCGACACGGAATGGAACTACGGCGACACCCAGCGGATCACGGTCGACCGCCCGATCGCGAAGGCGGAGCTGATCCGCCCGGCGGCGGTGACGCACTCCTCCGACCCGAACCAGCGGTTCGTGGACCTGCCGCTGAGCGTGGACGGCAACAACATCGACCTCAACGTCACGAGCAACCCCAACCTGGCCCCGCCCGGCTGGTACATGCTCTTCGCGGTCGACGCCAACGGCGTGCCGTCGGTGGCCAAGTGGGTGCACCTGTCGGGGCCGCAGGCCCTGAAGGCCACCGACGCCTCCGCACACGTCCACTCCTTCGCCGACGACCTGTCCGGCAAGGTCACGGGGCCCGGCAAGAAGCGGGCGTCGCAGAAGGTCCCCACGACCGTCTCCGGCTGCGACCGCCACTACGGCTCCGCCAACGTCTGCGTGCCGACCACCTTCCCGGCGGACGTGAAGAAGACGACGGCGGCCCGCTGCACCTGGCTCAAACAGCACGACTACGGCCGCCTGAAGGTCAACGGCAAGGACGACCCGCTCCTCCTCGACCCGAACAAGGACGGCGTGGCGTGCGGAAAGGGTGATGTGCGCCGGCGTTAGCCCCGGCTCGGGAACTCGGTGAGGGCGCGCTCCACGATGGCCACCAGCTGCTCGTGGTGTGCGCCCTTCCAGTACGCCCGGCCGCACTCCCGGCACTGGGCGAAGACGTCGTACGACCGCTGTGTCCCGCCCTTCAGTTGCTGCGCCACCTCGTCCTTGGTGGCTTCCCGGAGCAGGCCGTTGCAGGCGGTGCACCGGGTCCAGGGGCGCAGTTCGGGGGAGAACCGGTCGAGGACGTCGCGGAGTTGGTCGTCGGGGCGGGTGCTGTAGACGTAGGCGCCCGCCCACAGTTCGCGGCGGCGCAGCAGACCCCGGTCGCGGCTGAGCATGACGCGCCGCTCGGCGGCCGAGCGGGCGGCGAGGGCCGGGTCGCCGATGTCCGTCGACTCGTAGGCCGTGTCCACGCCGAGCAGGCGCAGCCGGCGGGCGAGGGTGCCGAGGTGGACGTCGAGGAGGAACCGCAGCGGGGCGCCGGGGACGTGCTGCGGGCGCTCGACCGCGCGGACGGAGACCGTCTCGCCGTCCTTCGGGATGTGCGCCGGCCGCACCTGGCGGCCGTCCACGACGAGCGCGCCGACCTCGGTGAGCGGGACGCCGAGGGACTCGACGACATGGCCGAGCGTCGAGACCCCGTCCGTGCTGAGCGCGGTGGCGCCGCGCCGCCGGCCGTGCGGGACGAACAGGTGCAGGTCGGTGGCGAATTGGACGTGGATCTCGGGTCGGTTCACGGGACCAGGATGTCAGGCGGGCGCTCGTAAAGGGCCAGGGCCCGGTCGACGAGGTCCGCGAGGTCGTCCCGGAAGCCGGTGCGGGCCCAGTACTGGGACACCTCCATCAGCCCGCCGATCAGGGACATCGCGAAGACCCGCACCTCCAGGCTCTGCGGATCCCGGCCGGTGCGCTCGCCGATGGCCTCGGCCAGCACGTGCCCGGTCTCCGACATGCTCTCCGTCATCCGGGACCGCACCGCCGGTACCTCCGCCAGCAGTCGGCACCGCAGCCGGGTGACCTCGCGCGCCTCGCCGGTGCCGAGGCCGATGGCCTTGTGCATGATCTGCCGCATGAACTGAGGCCAGGGCTCGTCCGCCGGACGGGCCCGGAGCTGCTCCAGCAGCAGCGGGTCGTGCTCGTCCGTGAGGACGATGTCCTCCTTGGCCGGGAAGTAGCGGAACACGGTCGACGGCGACACCTCGGCGCGGTCGGCGATCTGCTCGATCGTCGTCGCCTCGTACCCCTGCTCCTCGATCAGCGCGTAGGTGGCGGTGCGGATCGCCTCCCGCGTCTTGATCTTCTTCCGCTCGCGGAGCCCCGGCCGGGGGCGGTCGGCGGGGGTGGAGGAGTGCGCAGCCGTCATGACAATGAGAGTAGCTCCATGATGAGAGTTGCTCTCAAAAGATGCCGACTGTTACGCGTGCTGGTACGCCACCATCGAGATCCCCACGTAGTGCACGACGAACGCCGCCAGCGTGAACGAGTGGAACACCTCGTGGAAGCCGAACCAGCGCGGTGACGGGTTCGGTCGCTTGATGCCGTAGACGACCCCGCCCGCGCTGTAGAGCACCCCGCCGACGATCACAAGGACCAGCACCGCGATACCGCCGGTGCGCAGGAAGTCGGGCAGGAAGAAGACCGCCGCCCAGCCCATCGCGATGTAACAGGGCGTGTACAGCCAGCGCGGGGCGCCGACCCAGAAGACGCGGAAGACTATGCCCGCCAGCGCCGCCGCCCAGATCCCCCACAGCAGCCAGCGGCCCTTGCTGCCCGGCAGGAGCAGCAGGGTCAGCGGGGTGTAGGTGCCGGCGATGATCAGGAAGATGTTGGAGTGGTCCAGGCGGCGCAGGACGCCGTCCATCCGCGGGCTCCAGGTGCCCCGGTGGTACAGCGCGCTCACGCCGAACAGCAGGCAGGCCGTGAGGGCGTAGATCCCGCAGGCTATGCGGCCGCGTGCCGAGTCCGCGAGGGCGGTCAGGGTCAGGCCCGCGACCAGCACCGCCGGGAACATGCCGAGGTGCAGCCAGCCGCGGAGCTTGGGCTTGATCGGGTGCGGCAGGGAGAGCGCGCTGGAGATCCGGTCGGCGACCGGCGAGTCCTTGGGCGCGTCGGAGGCGGACGCAGTCATGTGCCGCATCGTACCTACGGAACCGTAAGTGACGGGTCAGTGTGCCGAGGGTAGTGGTCATCGTCTCACGGCAGTTGGAGCCCGCGAGACGGCGCCCGCATCCCTCAAGAGTCGGTCATTCGAACCCAACGTGCATGTAAAGAAACAAACGGGAACACGGAGGTGGTGGCCTTGCTCACGCCGCTCAGGTGGGCGGTCCTCTGGACAAATGGGCGGTCACCTCGGATGATCAAATGAGTGCGGTCGGCACCGGATGAGCGCCAAAGGGAGTAAGCGAAGCATCCGGGTCGCGGCCCCCACGGGGCAGACAGACAAAAAATCCCTCACTTAGGAGCGATCGTGGCGCGCGACATCGCGGCTCCCCCCAGTACCGTCCCGACCAACCACCAGGAGCTCGTCTCCTGGGTCAACGAGATCGCCGAACTGACCCAGCCGGACAACGTGGTCTGGTGCGACGGATCCGAGGCCGAGTACGAGCGACTGTGCGGAGAGCTCGTCGAGAAGGGCACCTTCCGTCAACTCGACCCGATCAAGCGCCCCAACTCCTACTACGCGGCGTCCGACCCGACGGACGTCGCCCGCGTCGAGGACCGGACGTTCATCTGCTCCGAGAAGGAGCAGGACGCCGGCCCGACCAACCACTGGAAGGACCCCGCCGAGATGCGGGAGATCTTCACCGGTGACAAGGGCCTGTTCCGCGGTTCGATGCGGGGCCGCACCATGTACGTCGTGCCCTTCTGCATGGGCCCGCTCGGCTCCTCGCTGTCCGCGATCGGCGTCGAGATCACCGACTCGGCCTACGTCGCCGTGTCCATGCGCACCATGACGCGCATGGGTCAGCCGGTCCTCGACGAGCTCGGCTCCGAGGGCTTCTTCGTGCGAGCCGTGCACTCGCTCGGAGCCCCGCTGGAGCCCGGCCAGCAGGACGTCTCGTGGCCCTGCAACCAGACCAAGTACATCTCCCACTTCCCGGAGACCCGCGAGATCTGGTCCTACGGCTCCGGCTACGGCGGCAACGCCCTGCTCGGCAAGAAGTGCTACGCCCTGCGCATCGCCTCCGTGATGGCCCGCGACGAGGGCTGGCTGGCCGAGCACATGCTGGTCCTCAAGCTCACCCCGCCGCAGGGCGAGCCCAAGTACGTCGCCGCCGCCTTCCCGAGCGCCTGCGGCAAGACCAACCTCGCCATGCTGGAGCCCACGATCTCCGGCTGGACGGTCGAGACGATCGGCGACGACATCGCCTGGATGCGCTTCGGCGAGGACGGCCGCCTGTACGCCATCAACCCCGAGGCCGGTTTCTTCGGCGTCGCGCCCGGCACCGGTGAGCACACCAACGCCAACGCGATGAAGACGCTGTGGGGCAACTCGGTCTTCACCAACGTGGCGCTCACCGACGACAACGACGTCTGGTGGGAGGGCATGACGGAGGAGACCCCGGCCCACCTGACCGACTGGAAGGGCAACGACTGGACGCCCGAGTCCGAGACGCCGGCCGCCCACCCCAACGCCCGCTTCACGGTCCCGGCCGCGCAGTGCCCGATCATCGCGCCCGAGTGGGAGGACCCCAAGGGCGTGCCGATCTCCGCGATCCTCTTCGGCGGCCGGCGCGCCACCGCCGTACCGCTGGTGACGGAGTCCTTCGACTGGAACCACGGCGTGTTCCTCGGCGCCAACGTGGCGTCCGAGAAGACCGCCGCGGCCGAGGGCAAGGTCGGCGAGCTGCGCCGCGACCCGTTCGCGATGCTGCCGTTCTGCGGCTACAACATGGGCGACTACATGGGCCACTGGGTCGACGTCGCCAAGGACAAGGACCCGCGGAAGCTCCCGAAGATCTACTACGTCAACTGGTTCCGCAAGAACGACGACGGCGCGTTCGTCTGGCCCGGCTTCGGTGAGAACAGCCGCGTCCTGAAGTGGATCGTGGAGCGGCTGGAAGGCAAGGCGGAGGGCGTCGAGACCCCGATCGGCATCGTGCCGACCAAGGAGGCCCTCGACACCAACGGCCTGGACCTGGCCGACGAGGACCTGGACTTCCTGCTCACCGTGGACAAGGAGGTGTGGCGCGAGGAGGCCGCCCTCGTCCCCGAGCACCTCAACACCTTCGGTGAGCACACGCCGAAGGAGCTGTGGGACCAGTACCACGCCCTGGTGCGGCGGCTGGGCTGAGGCCCACCCGAAAGACTCCACGGCCGGTCTTACCGACAGTGCCCTGACCAGCAACATCGTCACGGCCGGCCGTGGTGACACAGGAGACCGGGGCCCCGCACAACGGCGTGCGGGGCCCCGGCCCTGTTCAGTTGGAGCGGTCCTCCAAGTAGCGGGTGTGCGACTCCTGCCGCCGGGCCTCGATCTCCCTCAGCTCCGCCGCCAGCTTCGCCGCCTCCTCGTGCAGCAGCGCCAGCTGCCGCTCCAGATGGCGCTCCGGCGGCTCCTGGCCCGGCGTCATCCGGTGCCACCACCGGGTGCGTACGAACGCGTCGACGGCCTCGGGAATGTCCTGCCGCACCGCCCGCGACAGCGCGTGCACGCCCTCCGGGTCCTGGGCCAGCACCTCGGCGACCCAGCCCGGCTCCAGCAGCGCCGCCAGCAGGTCGGTCAGCTCGGTCAGGCGCCCGGACGCGGCGGGCGGCAGCTCCACGTCCGCGAGGTAGGCGCCCAGCCGCTCGAAGTCGCCGCGCAGTTCGCCCAGTTGGGCGGACGGATCCGGGAAGTCGGGCAGCGCCGGCCGCTCCGGCGGTGCGATCAGCGCGCCCGCCCCGTACAGACCGGCGACGACGACGGGCCAGTACGGGCCCGCCACGCCCGTGAACGTCAGCACCAGCCCGAGCAGTCCGCAGGCGCAGCCGGTGAGGTTCTTGCGGGACTCCAGGTACGTCAGTGCCCTACTGGTAGCCACGGATCTCCTCGAAGGCGCCGTCCAGAGAGCCCTGCTGGGCGTCGAAGAGACGGCCGCCGGTCAGCTCGGCGATGTGCTCCAGCTCGGCGCGGTCGGAGTCGCCGAAGAGGATCGGGAAGACGGGGATGTCGCGCTGTTCACCGGTGAGCGAGCCGTGGAACGCCTCGAAGTCCTGGGCGCTCGCGCCGACGGTGTTCTCGCCGTCGGTCATCAGCACGATCGACGTGAACATGTCCTCGTCGGCGCCCAGATGCTCGTACGCCTTCTCCAGCGAGGTGTAGATCGCCGTGTCGCCCTCGGCCTGGAGTGCCCGGGTGTCGCGGCGGATCGCGTCGAGGCCGGTCTTCGGGTTCGCGGGGTCCACGACATGGGTGCGCACGCTCTTCACGTCCGACCCGAACGGCATCAGCGTCACCTCCTCGCGGTCCCGGAAGTCCCCGGTCAGTCCGGTGAGCGCCGACTTCAGCCGGTCCAGCCGGTCGCCCTGCATGGAGCCGGAGGTGTCCAGGACGTACACCGTGCGCGAGGGGCGGCGCAGTTCGTTCTCGTACGAGTCGAGCAGTCCGTCGGCGACGGAACGGCTGCCCGGGAAGGGCAGTTCGCGCCGCCGGGTGGTCTCCAGGCCCGGTGCGGGGGTGACGGAGGCGACGACCGGGCGGCGGTGGGTGCGGTCGGTGATCGCGCGCTGGGTCTCCGGCGTGCGCAGGGCCTCGGCGAGGCGGCGGACGTCCTCGCGGGCGGTGGCACTGGCGGAGGCGAGCGAGGAGAGCGGGTAGTCGGCGGTGACCACGCCGTCCTTGGGGCGGATCACGGTCAGGTCCGGGATGCTCTTGAGGACCGACTCGTAGTTGAGCAGCGCGTCGACGTTGCCGCGCCGCGTGTAGGCGCTCGCCAGCCAGCCCGACGAGCCCGAGGTCAGCTTCTGCCCCTGGAAGAACTCCCGCAGCCGCGGAGTCGCCTTGCGCACATCCGCGTCGGTGAGCGCGGACTGGGCGCCGGACAGGGCGGAGGCGACGGAGACCAGGGTGGAGAAGCCGGAGTTGGAGCGGGCCGGGTCGGTCATGCCGTACGTCAGCTCGCCGTCCCGGACGGCCTTCTCGACCTGGGACCAGGTGACGTCCTCGGGGGTCCAGCCGAGGGCCCGGACGGTGGCCGGCTTGACGCCGATCGCGACCGGGCTCGACATGATCGGCGTCTCCGAGACGACCTTGCTCCGGGCCTCGGGACGCAGCCGCAGATAGTCGTTGGAGGCCAGCCACACCGCGTCGTACGCCTGGTCCGCCTTGCCCTCCGCCAGCAGGTCGACGGCGTCGATGGTGCCCGTGTAGGTGGGCCGGACGGTGATGCCGGTCTGCTCGCGGAGCTGGTCCAGGACCGGGGACATGTCGCTGAGCTCGCTGGAGGCGAGGACGCGCAGCGTGCCGGGCGTGTAGGCGGTGGGATCGTCGTCGGGATCGTCCTGCCCGGTGGTGCAGGCGGTGAGCAGGGTGAGCGCGGCGAGGGTGAGGGCGGCGATCCGGCGTCTCATATCTGGCCTCCTTCCAGGGCGCCCTGCGAGCGGCTGCGCTCCAGATGGGCACTGGCGTTGTGGAGTTCGTTCGTCAACGACTCGACGGTGGCGGCCATCGCCTCGGTGGCCTGCACCTTGTAGGTGTCGATGGCGTCGAGCGTGCGGTAGATCTGCTGGAAGGCGGTCCGCAGGGTCTCCGCGCCCACCGCCGGGTCGGCGGCGATCCGCTGGATCTCGCCGGACTGCGTGGCGAGCATCTCGGCGTTGCCCCGGATCAGGCCCTCGGTGGTGCCGCGCAGGGCGTTGACCTGGTCGACGACCTTCTTCTGGTTGTCCAGGGCGGAGGCCAGCATGACGGAGATGCGCAGCGCCGAGACGGTGGTCGTGGCGGCCCGGTCGACGCCCTTGATCAGCTCCTCGTTGTTGCGGCGTACGACATCCATGGCGAGGTAGCCCTGCGCGCACACCGCGAGCTGGGTGAGCAGGTCCTGGTGCTTCTGCCGGACGGGGAAGAGGACGTCGGCGCGCAGGGTGTCGGCCTGCTGGGGGTCGGTGACCCCGCCGATGTGCTCCTCGACAGCCCGGTCCAGGGCCTCGGTCAGCACGACGTACTCCTGGAGCTTGCCCATGGTCTCCCACAGCCGGACCCGCTCGGTCTGCAACGCTGCGTTGTCGCGGCGCAGTTCGTCCTGCCCGCCGCGCAGCGACCCCACGATCTTGTTCAACGTTCCCTGCGCGGAGGCGTACTTGGCGACGTGATCGCGCAGCTTGTTCCCGCCGGGCAGCCGGGACAGGAACTTGCGTCCCTTGGCGGCGGGCAGGTCGCGCGGGTCGAGGTCCTCGACGACCCGGCGCAGCTCCACCAGCGACCCGGCGACCTGCGCCTGGGCGTCGCCGCCCTTGCTGGGCAGGCTGCGCACGGTCCGCTCCAGCATGCGGTTGGACTGCGCGGCCGCGGTGCGCATCTCGCCGGCGCCGAGCGCGGTGATCTCGCCGACCTTGCCGGCGAACTCGGGGGAGCGGGCGTCGAGGGCGGCGAGTCCGGCGACGTACTCGGCGGCCTTGCGGGCCATGTCCGTACGGACGCCGTCGTCGACGGGGACGAGTCCGCCGGCCTTCTCGCGCGGGACGGGCGGGACGGGCTCGGGTGGGGTGAGGGTGAAGGAGTCGTCGCGGCCGGCGCTGGTGTTCTGGCTGGCGCTGTGGCCGAGGTCGTAGTCGCTCATCTGGCTGCTCCCCCTATCCGCGCGCCCGGCGTGCCATCTCGTGCAGCACCTCGTAGGTGGGCACGGGCGCCTGCCGTACGCCGGTCAGCTTCTGGTTGAGGTAGTCGGTGTGGTCGGCGGTGGCCGCGGTGAACTCGGCGGTGGCGCCCTGCGGGCGGAATCCGTACCGGACGGCCAGCTCGCGCAACGTCGGGTCGGTGGACAGCAGTCGGCCGAGCTCGCGGCCCTCGTCGTTCAGCGGTACGACGGTGTGGTCGCTGGTGGCGGTGGTGTCCGGGTAGAGGACGGTGAGGTCGTCGATGCCCTGACCCTGGGCCAGCAGAGCGGCGACCTGCGACTCGTAGACCAGGACGAGCGGGTTGCCGGCGCCGCTGATGAAGTCCCGGAAGGGACCGTCCGAGCTGGACTGCTGAGCGCCCTGCACGGTGACCAGCTTGCGCAGCAGCGGCGCGGTGCGCTCGACGTCGGCATCGCTCGCGACCACCGTGCCGTCGTTGTCGACGTAGGAGGCGGCGGCGAGGTAGAGGGCGCCGGAGTTGGAGGCGACGGGATCGGTACTGGCGATGAAGAGCGTCCCGCTCAACTCGCCGTACCTCTCCGCCCCCTTGAGCTGCTGCCAGGTGCGGTCGTCGCGGGCGGCGTCGAGATAGGCGCTCATCCTCAGCGTGCCGCGGTGGGGTGCGTCGAGCGTGACGAGCCCGTTGGCCTCAAGCACCTCGGCGGCGTTGCGGTGGGCGACGACGACGAGGGGCGAGTAGAAGGGGCGCGGCAGCGGCTGCTGCGCCTTGTACTTCTCCGCCAGCGCGTCGGCGGGTGCCTTGCTGGACGGGAAGGCGAAGTCGTAGCCCTTCAGGTCCAGGCCCTCCATGGCCCACGAACCGGACGGCTCCGCCCGCACGGTGTAGCCCTTGGCGGCAAGGGCGTCCACCACCTGGGGATCGGCGAAGAACTCCATCTTCTCCGACCCCACCACGCCACGCACGGTCTTCGTTGCCGCGCTCTGTTCCCCGTTGTCCCGGCCCGCCACGACGGCCGCCACCACGCCGCCGATCAGCAACACCGCGAGGACAATACCTGTGATTCGTCTCACGCCCGGAGCGTGCTCCCGGAACCCAACGTTCCCCGTGTCCTGGGGTGAACGGGGGGTGGCGGACGGATCCCGGTATGCAACAGGAACCAGGGATTCCGCTACGTCGTGCGTGGTGGTACGTACAGCTGTTTGATGGGCCTGTCCCCTCTGCCTGGGAGGACACCGTCCTGGCGCGCGGCTTCCACCATCTCGCGTGCGCGGCGCTCCGCGTCCTTCAGGAGCGTCTGGGCCTCCAAGCGGAGCTGCTCGGCGCGGCCTTCGATCTCGGCGAGGTGTTTCTCGGCCTTGGTCTGACGGGCCGTCAGGTCACGTTCGGACTGCTCGCGGCGTTTGGCGAGATTGGTCTCGAAGTCGGCGGCGGCCTGGGCGGCCTTGGCGCGGGCCGCCTCGTAGACGGCGTCGGCCTCCTCCCGCTTGGCCTGTGCCTCACGAGTCGCCTGGTCACGCAGGCGCTCCGCCTCGCGAGCCGCCCGCTGGAGTTCCACGAGGCGCCCCTGTGCGGTCTGCGACGCGTCGGCCATCTCCCGCCGCACCTCCGCCACCCGCTCCTCCAGCTCCTCGCGCTCCGCGTCCTCCTCGGTACTGGCCAGCTTCCGCTCCAGCTCCGCGCAGCGGGCCCGCGCGTCGTCACGGTCACGCTCGGCCTGTTTCAGTTCCGCTTCCAGCCGGTCGATCTCCCCGCGCAGCTCATGGCACTGAGCTTCCAGGTCCCGTTGCCGACCGCGATAGACCTCGATCTGCGCGGCCGTACGCCCCCGCTCCTCGGCCGCACTGCGCGCGATCTCGCGCTGCTGCCGCTCCAATCGGTTCAGTTCGCGTTTCTGGTCGGAAACACTGAGCGTCAGGTCCCGGATCTGGAGTTCGGCCTGCTCCCTGGCGAGGATCGCCTCCTCCAGTTTGTCGCTGGCCATCTGCAGCCGGTAGCGGCCCGGCTGCTGGGCGAGCAGTGCCTCACGGTGCAGGCGGTAGGCGTAGGCCTGTACGTCGGGGCTGATGTCGACGCCGTGCGCCTTGCAGGCGGACTTCAGCAGGGCGTCGATGAAGTTCTTGTCCGGGAGGCGCTTGCCGCTGAGATACCGGGAGACGGACGGCGGGCTGACGTGGTGGTACGCGGCGAACTGCCGGAGGGATTTCCCCGTCGCTTTGAACAGGCCGCGCAACGCGCGGACGAAGTCACGGACTTCGGGCTGGAGACCGTCCGGGAGGGGACCGAGCCCGGCGACGTCCTCCACGTCCTCGAACGGCGTTCCCCGGCCCCCGTCGCCGCCCGCCCAGCGATCGTCACCGCGCACATGCCCTCCTCGCGCCCAGCGTTTGCTCGTACCTCCAACTGTGGCCGCTCACAGGGGGCGCCGACCTCGGTTCGGCGAAGACTTGTGTTGCCGATCCCGGGAAACGGTGACCGTTTCCGTTCCGCAACACCGCGCGTCACCGCGAGGGTGAAGGCGGAGGAACGGTGTGACGCACGCCGTTGTCGACGGTCGAAGGAGTCGGAGTGAAAAGTCCGTTGCTGTCCCTGCGCGCGGCGGTGGTCCTGCTGATGGGAGTACTGGTCGGGGTCGGCGCGGGAGTGCTCGGCGCTCTCGGCGGAGCCGCTCCGGCCCAGGCGGTCCTCACGGGGGTCGCGGCCTTCGGTGTCGCGGTGCCGTTCTTCGACCACCTCGTCGGATGAGCCGGGAATCGCCCAGGGCTCTGTGGTGATCGGGGAGGGTGATGTGTGGCGCCCGGTCCGCGCGTCGCTGCGGGTGCGCGCGGACCGGGGCCGTTCGGGAGAGCCCGGCAGGGCTCAGTGCGCGGCGAGTTCGTGCGGTTCGAGCAGCGCCGCGTGGGCGTCCATCCGCTCGGCCGCCAGAATCGCCGCCGCCGTGTCCGCCCGGGACGCCGCGACGACCAGCGCGCGCCCGGCGAGGGCATGGGCCCGCCGGTGCAGCGCGGCGAGGTGTGGCGCGGCGGTCGCGGTCGCCGAGGTGCGGGCCGGCGTACGGCCTCCCCGCAGCCGGGCCACCTGCTCCGCGAGCCGTGCGGCGGCGGTGTCCAGGTCGTCGGACGGGGCCAGCGCGCGCAGCTCGTCGGTGACGGCGAGCAGTGCCGCGAGGTGCCCCGCGAGCTGGATGTCCAGCTCTTCCTCACGTGACCGGTGGGGGAAGTCGGAAGGGGTGCCGGCCATCGTGTGGACCGACTTGGCGCGGATCGGTTCGTACATGGGATGGCCTCCTGGTGCTTGGCAGAAACCATCCTAGCTTGGATTTCGTCTAAAGTTGAGCCGCTCACAAATAAGGAGTGCCTGCACACCCGGCGTGAGCGTCAGTGCTGGCTGTAGCCGTCCAGGAAGGTGCCGATCCGGCCGATCGCGTCCCGCAGATCGCCGACCGTCGGCAGGGTGACGACCCGGAAGTGGTCCGGCTCCGTCCAGTTGAAGCCGGTGCCGTGCACGACCATGATCTTCTCGCGCCGGAGCAGGTCGAGGACCATCCGGCGGTCGTCCTTGATCTTGAAGACCTTGGGGTCCAGGCGGGGGAAGAGGTACAGGGCGCCCTTCGGGCGGACGCACGTCACGCCCGGGATCTGCGTCAGCATCTCGTAGGCGACGTCCATCTGGTCGCGCAGGCGGCCGCCCGGCAGCACCAGGTCGTTGATCGACTGGCGTCCGCTGAGTGCCGCGACCACCCCGTGCTGCCCCGGCATGTTGGCGCACAGGCGCATGTTCGCCAGGATCGTCAGGCCTTCGATGTAGGAGTCGGCGTGCGCGCGGGGGCCGGAGATCGACATCCAGCCGACCCGGTAGCCGGCCACCCGGTACGCCTTCGACATGCCGTTGAAGGTGAGGGTGAGCAGATCGGGGGCGACGGCCGCGGTCGGGGTGTGCCGGGCGCCGTCGTACAGGATCTTGTCGTAGATCTCGTCCGAGCAGACCAGCAGGTTGTGGCGGCGGGCGATGTCGGTCAGGCCCTTGAGCATCGCCTCGTCGTAGACCGCGCCGGTCGGGTTGTTCGGGTTGATGATCACGATCGCCTTGGTGCGGTCGGTGACCTTGCGCTCGACGTCGGCGAGGTCCGGCATCCAGTCGGACTGCTCGTCGCAGCGGTAGTGCACGGCCGTACCGCCGGACAGGGACACGGCGGCCGTCCACAGCGGGTAGTCCGGCGCCGGTACGAGGACCTCGTCGCCGTCGTCCAGCAGGCCCTGCATCGCCATGGTGATCAGCTCGGAGACGCCGTTGCCGATGAAGACGTGCTCGACGTCCGTCTCGATGCCGAGGGTCTGGTTGTGCATGACGACCGCCCGGCGCGCGGCCAGCAGGCCCTTCGCGTCGCCGTAGCCGTGGGCCGTCGACACGTTCCGGAGGATGTCCTCCAGGATCTCCGGCGGGCACTCGAAGCCGAAGGCGGCCGGGTTGCCGGTGTTCAGCTTCAGGATGCGGTGACCGGCCGCTTCCAGGCGCATCGCCTCTTCGAGTACCGGGCCCCGGATCTCGTAACAGACGTTGGCGAGCTTGGTCGACTGGATCACCTGCATGTCTGGGAGCTTACGGCCGCGTAACGCATCACGGCTCGTGCTTTCCGCCACATGAGACGCGGGGTTGGGGTGGGCGCATGCCGCCGCTGTCCCTCTGAAGCCGCTGCTGTCCCTGCGGTCACGCCAGTCCCTAGAATGCGTGGCCATGTCAGAGCCCCCCAGAACGGGTGAACCTCAGGGTCCCCCGAAGGTGTACCTGCCGCAGTCGCAGCCGGAGCGGATACCGGCCTACGAGGAGTACGCCGACCCGGCGGCCGCGCACGGCTGGCAGAACGCCTACGACGAGACGCGCGAGCTGCCGCCGGTGCCGGCCCCCGGGCGACCCCGGGGCTCCCGCCGCAAGCCCAGCCCCTGGCGGCAGCGGCGGGTGGCGGTGGCGGCCGGTGCGGCGGGCGCGGTGTCCGTGGCGGCGCTGATCGCCGGGTTCTCCTTCTCGGGGTCGTCCTCCGGCGGCGGCACGCAGGGCAAGCAGGACCGGACGAACTCGACGTCGGACGACCCGGAGGAGGCGGCGACGCCGTCCCGTGCGAAAGCGGGCGGCGACGACGGCACGCCCTCCGCGCCCGCCTCGGAGAGCGCCCGCGTTCCCGTCCCGGCTCCGGCCCCGAACTCCTCGAAGGGCGGCGACGGCGTCTCCCAGGCCCCCGGCACTGCCCCCGCCACCAAGGCGTCCACGACCGCGCCCGCCGCGACTCCGACTCCCACGGCGACCGCCCCCGACGATGGTCCGGGGAACGCCAACGGCAACCCGGGGAACGGCCGGGGCGGCACCAAACGGCCCAAGTAGCCCCGGATTCACGCGCGATGACGCGTCACCCGAGGACCTGAACGCCTTCTTGTCCCCTCCTGTCATGCACCGAACAATGTGCATGACAGGACAACAGAGGGGACCCCACATGAACAAGCCTCTCCTGGCCGCACTCGCCGCCCTGGTGTTAACCGGGGCAGCCGCGGCCCCCGCGGTCGCCGCCACCCCGGACACGGAGGCCGCGCCCGCGATCCAGGCCGTCGACTTCGCCGGTACCGTCGCGCTCAGCAACTGCTCCGGCTCCGTGATCCGGATGCCGGACTCCGCCGACGACGACCCCGCGCTCGTGCTGAGCAACGGGCACTGCCTGGAGAGCGGCTTCCCGGAGCCCGGCGAGGTCATCGTCGACCGGCCCTCCACCCGCTCCTTCGGGCTGCTGAACTCCGCCGGGACCCGCGTCGCCACGCTGCGCGCCGGCAAGATCGCGTACTCCACGATGACCGACACGGACGTCGCGGTCTACCAGCTCACCCGCACCTACGCGCAGATCCGCGGCTCCTACGGCATCGACGCGCTCACCCTTGACGACACCCGCCCGGCCGCGGGCACCGCCATCAGTGTCGTCTCCGGGTACTGGAAGCGGATCTACACCTGCTCGATCGACGGCTTCGCCCACCGGCTGAAGGAGGGCGACTGGACCTGGAAGGACTCCGTCCGGTACACCTCCGCCTGCGACACCGTCGGCGGCACCTCGGGCTCCCCGGTCGTCGACCGGTCCACCGGCCGCGTCGTCGCCGTCAACAACACCGGCAACGAGGACGGGCAGCGCTGCACGCTGAACAACCCGTGCGAGGTCGACGCCAACGGCAACGTCACCGTCCGCCGGGGCATCAACTACGCCCAGCAGACGTATCAGCTCACCGCCTGTTTCGGCCTCGACAACAAGCTCGACCTGTATGCGAGCGGGTGCACCCTGCCCAAGCCGTAGCTCAGGCCGGGGCGGGCGATCACACCGGCGTCCTGCGGACCGCCCGCCCCGCCAGTACGTCCGTCCGCCGGCCGTCCTCCATCACGAACCGGCCGTCGATCAGGACGTACGGGATGCCCGTCGGGAGCGTGCGCGGCTGGTCGAAGGTGGCGCCCGCCGCGACCGTGGCCGGGTCGAAGAGCACCAGGTCGGCCCGGTACCCCTCACGGATCACGCCCCGGTCCGGCAGCCGCAGCCGGGCCGCCGGGCGCCCGGTCAGACGGGCCACGCACTCCTCCAGCGACAGCACCCCCAGCTCGCGCACGTACCGGCCGAGATAGTGCGGGAACGTGCCGTACGCGCGCGGGTGCGGCTTGGCGCCCTGCAGGATGCCGTCCGAGCCGCCGGTGTGCACCCGGTGCCGCATGATCGCCCGGACGTTCTCCTCGTGGCCGACGTGCTGGAGGATCGTCGGCCCGAGCCGGTCCTCGACCAGCAGCCGGCGGGCGGTCACCCAGGGCGCCTCGCCGCGCAGGGCCGCCGAGTCCTCGACCGTACGGCCCACATACGCCTGAAGGGCCGGTTCGGTCACGCCGGAGATCTCGATCGTGTCCCACTCGACCGGTACGCCGTGACAGCCGTCCGCGCCGACCACCTCCAGGTCGTGGCGGATCCGCTCGGCGGTCGGGTCGTCCGTCAGCCGCCGCAGCACCTCCTCCGGGCCGCCCTCGCTCGCCCAGCTCGGCAGCAGCGCCACCAGGGTCGTACAGCCGGGCGTGTAGGGGTACGTGTCCAGGCTGATGTCCGCTCCGGCCGCGAGGGCGTCGTCCAGCAGCGACAGCAGCTCGGGCGCGCGGCCCTTGTTGACGCCGAAGTTCATCGTGGCGTGGGCGAGGTGCAGGGGGCAGCCGGCCTCCCGCGTCAGGGCGACCATCTCCTCGTACGCCTGAAGGGCCCCGGCCCCGTACGAGCGGTGGTGCGGGCAGTAGTAGCCGCCGTACCGGGCCACCACCCGGCACAGCTCCGTCAGCTCGGCGTCCTCGGCGTACATGCCGGGCGTGTAGGTGAGCCCGGACGACATCCCGACCGCGCCCTGCTCCAGGCCCTCCGCCACCAGCTGCCGCATCCGGTCCAGCTCCTGCGGCGTGGCCTCCCGGTCCTCCCAGCCGACGGCCAGCGCGCGGACCGTCCCCTGGGGGACGAGGTAGGCCGCGTTGACCGCGATGCCCCGGTCCAGCCGGTCCAGGTACTCGCCCACCGACCGCCAGTCGAAGTCGAGGCCGTCGCCGTGCCCGTTCCAGCCGGTGATGGCACGGCGGACCTCGGCGAGGGTGCGGTCGTCGACGGGGGCGTACGACAGCCCGTCCTGGCCGATGACTTCGAGCGTCACGCCCTGCGCGGCCTTCGCGCTGTGGTCGGGATCGCGCAGCAGGGCGAGGTCGCTGTGCGCGTGCATGTCGATGAAGCCGGGGGAGAGGACCAGGCCCTCCGCGTCCAGCTCCCTCGTCGCGCTGGGGCGTTGACAGCCCGCCGCCGCTGCCTCCTTGACGACCGACACGATGCGGCCGTCGTCCACCACCACATCGGCGCGGTACGCGGGGGCGCCGGTGCCGTCGACGACGTCCGCGTCACGGATGACGAGGTCTGCCATGCCGGGCCTCCTAGAAGAACGTACGGACGTAGTCGACGACCGTGCCGTCCGCCTCGGCCACCGGGATCAGCTGCCACTTGTCGAACGACGTGCACGGGTGGGACAGCCCCATGCCGAGCCAGTCCCCGACCTCCAGGTCCGCCTCGGGGGCGGTGCGCAGCCAGGCGTGCTGGTCGGAGAGCGCGGTGACCTCGACGCCGGTCGCGGGGCGCTCGGTGCCGCCCCGGCGGGTGACCTGCGCGAAGGGCAGATCCAGGTCGTACGCCGCGTCCCGCTTGCCCGCGTTGACGAAGGCCTGCTCCGGCGTCGGCCGGGACACCACCTGCGCCCACAGCCGGAACGCGGGCTCCAGGGCGCCCTCCTCCGCGACCCGGTTGAAGGGGGTCAGCTTGCGGTAGTGGCCGTCGTCGTGCGAGACGTACGCGCCGGAGCGGAGCAACTTCAGTACCGGGGCGCTGAGTCCGGGGATCTCCGCGAAGACGTCCGCCACCGCGTCGAACCACGCGCTGCCGCCCGCGCTGATCACGATCTCGTCCAGGCCCTGGAAACGCCCCGCCTTGTCGAAGTCCACCGCCAGCGTCACCAGCCGGCGCAGCCAGGCGTGCACCCGCTCGGGGTCGGCCTCGGGCACCTCGCCCTCGTAGCCCGCGACGCCGACCAGGCGCAGGGTGGGTGCGGCGGCCACCGCGTCGGCGATCGCCGCGGCCTCGGCCTCCGTGCGGACACCGGTGCGGGCGGCCTCACCGGCGGCGAGTTCGACGACGACGTCCAGGGGGCGGTCCGGGCCGCCGCGCAGTGCGGCGTCCATCAGCTCGACGCCGCGCACGGAGTCGACGTAGCAGACGAACTCGAAGGCGGGGTCGGTGGCCAGCTCGCCGGCGATCCAGCGCAGGGCGGCCGCGTCCACCAGTTCGTTCGCGAGGAAGATCCGCCGGATCCCGAACGCCCGCGCCACCCGCACCTGGTGCGGCACCGCGAGGGTGATGCCCCAGGCGCCGCGCTCGATCTGCCGCTGGAAGAGCTGCGGGGCCATGGTCGTCTTGCCGTGCGGGGCGAAGGCGAGGCCGTGGCGGGTGGCGTACGTCGCCATGAGGCGGAGGTTGTGTTCCAGGTGCTCGGCGGAGAGGGCGAGGACCGGGGTGGTGAAGCCGTCGGTGAAGAGGTTGCGGCGCTGGGCGGCGAGTTCGGCGACGGTCAGGCCGTGGGCGTCGGGCGGGAGGCCCTTGAAGCGGTGGTCGACGCGTTCCTCGGCGAGGCGGGCGAGCGCTTCGGTGGCGGGCGTGGAGCCGGGGTCGACGGCCATGGAGCCTCCCTGATCTGGTGCGTTGCCGCTGCGTTGCACTTTGTGCAACGCTCGTTGCGTATGTCGCTTACTGCTGTCTAACATCTCGGCCAACGCGGGGTCAACGGAGCCGCCACGACCCGCGACGCCGACCGAGGAGTCCCCACCATCGTGACCGCCAACGCTGACCGCACCGCCCCCGACGTCGTGGACGTCGTCGCGCTCGGCGAGTCCATGGTCACGTTCCTGCCCTCCCGCCCGGGCCGCCTCGCCGACGTGCCGTCCTTCGACCGGGGGATCGGCGGGGCGGAGTCCAACGTGGCGTGCGTGCTCGCTGCCGCCGGGCATTCCGCGCGGTGGGTCAGCCGGGTCGGCGCCGACGGGTTCGGTGACCATCTGGTCGAGGCGATCGGCGCGTACGGCGTCGACGTGTCCTGCGTGGGGCGTGACCCGGCGCGTCCGACGGGCGTGTACTTCCGCACGGCGGGGGACCGGGGCGGGGACGGGCATGAGGTGGCGTACTACCGGGCGGGGTCGGCGGCTTCGGCGATGGGGGTGGAGAACGTGGACATGGCGGCCGTGCGGGCGGGCCGCGTGCTCCATCTCTCCGGCATCACGGCCGCGCTGTCGGCGGACTGCCTGAGGCTGCTGCGCGAGCTGACGGCTCCCGCCGCCGGGCGCCCGCTGGTGTCGTTCGACGTGAACCACCGGCCGGGGCTGTGGCGGGACACCGACGGTTCGCGGGTGCTGCTGGAGCTGGCGCGGGGCGCGGACATCGTGTTCGTGGGCACCGACGAGGCGGAGGCGGCGTGGGGTGTCACCGGCGGGCCGGAGAAGATCCGCGCGCTGCTGCCGGAGCCGCCCGTGCTGGTGGTGAAGGAGGGGGCGCGGGGGGCCACGGTGTTCGAAACCGTCAAGCCGCGGGCAGTCGTGCCGCCCGGGGCGATGGGGGTCCCCCCGCTCGAGCGAAGCCGAGAGTGGGGGAGGGTGGGCGCGGGCGGCACCCCGCCAGCGCCGGGCTGCGCGACCGACCCCACGCCAGCCCAGACGCCGCCCGCCTTCGTCCCGGCCCCCCACGTCACCGTCGCGGCAGCGATCGGTGCAGGCGACGCCTTCGCCGCCGGTTTCCTCTCCGCCACCCTGCGAGGCCTGCCCGTAAAGGACCGCCTCCGCCACGGCCACCTCATGGCGGCAGCCACCCTCACCGTCCCCGGCGACCTCGCCACCCCGCCCTCCCGCGACCACGCCGACCGGTTGGCCGCCCTGGACGACGACGCGTGGGGGAGACTTCGACTCGGCCCCGGTTGGACAGACGCCAGGGACCGGGCCGAGGAGGAGGTACGTACGCCATGAGTCAGACCGTCGACCGCGCGCTGAGCATCCTGCCGCTGCTCGCCGAGGGCCCCGCCGACCTCGGGCAGGTCGCCGACCGCCTCGGCGTGCACAAGTCCACCGCGCTGCGCCTCCTGCGCACCCTCCACGAGCACGGCTTCGTCTACCGTCAGTCCGATCAGCGCTACCGCCTCGGCGCCCGCCTGTTCGCGCTCGCCCAGGAGGCGATGGAGAACCTCGACATCCGCGAGATCGCCCACCCCCATCTCGTACGGCTGAACGAACAGTGCGGGCACACCGTGCACCTCGCGGTGTACGAGGAGAACGAGGTCCTCTACATCGACAAGGTGGAGAGCCGCTACCCGGTGCGCATGTACTCGCGGATCGGCAAGCCGGTCGCCATCACGGTCGCCGCCGTGGCGAAACTCCTCCTCGCCGACCTCCCCGAGCACGAGCGCCGCGCCCTCGCGGAGAAGCTCGACTACCCCATGTACACGTCCCGTTCGACACCGAACCCCGAGGCCTTCCTCAGGGAGCTGGCCAAGGTGCGCGAACAGGGCTGGGCCACCGACCTCGGTGGCCACGAGGAGTCCATCAACTGCGTCGCCGCACCGATCCGCGGCGCCGACGGCCGGGTCGTCGCCGCGATGTCGGTCTCCGCGCCCAACGTCGTCGTCACCGGCGACGAACTCCTCGCCCTGCTCCCGCTGGTGCGCCGCGCCGCGGACGCCGTCAGCGGCGAGTACTCCGGCAGAACCCCGACGAAGGACGTCGTATGACCGAGAAGATCGCCCTCACCCCGAAGACCCACACCACGCCGCCCGCGAAGTTCTCGCACGGCGTGAAGAAGGGCAACATCCTTCAGGTCGCCGGCCAGGTCGGCTTCCTGCCCGCCGTCGAGGGGCAGCCCCCGACACCGGCCGGCCCCACCCTGCGCGAGCAGACCCTCCAGACCCTCGCCAACGTCCACGCGATCCTCCAGGAGGGCGGCGCCACCTGGGACGACGTGATGATGGTCCGCGTCTACCTGACGGACGTGGACCACTTCGCCGAGATGAACGACATCTACAACGCGTACTTCGAGGAGCAGGGCCTCACCCAGCCGCCCGCCGCGCGGACCACCGTCTACGTCGGGCTGCCCGCCGGGCTCCTCATCGAGATCGACGCCCTCGCCGTCCTCGGCTGACGGCCTCGAAGGATCCTCGAAGAACCCCTCAACTCCCGCACACCGTACGCCGTCACGGCACGGCGCCCCCTCCCCTTGGGCGCCGTGCCGTGATCCCGCCATGCCCGAAAGCATCATGTGTTCACGCAGAGGACCCCCGAATGCCCCATATATCCCTCCCGCTCGCTGCCTCCGCCCCGGCCGAGACCCCACCCCACACCGGCGGCCTGCTCCTCCTCATCGACGGCACCGCGGGACTGCTGACGGTCGCCGCGCTCGGTATCGCGCTCCTGCTCTTCCTGATCATCAGGACCCGGCTCCAGCCGTTCGTCGCGCTGCTCGCGGTCTCCATCGCCGTCGGCCTGATGGCGGGCCTGTCGGTGACCGAACTCTTCGGCACGGTCCAGCGCTCCGACGCCGTCTCGACCATCGAGTCCGGCATGGGCGGCATCCTCGGCCATGTCGCGATCATCATCGGCCTGGGCACCATGCTCGGCGCGATCCTCGAAGTCAGCGGCGGCGCCGAGGTGCTGGCGTCCCGCCTGCTGAACCTCTTCGGCGAGAAGCGAGCGCCCCTCGCCATGGGCCTCACCGGCCTGATCTTCGGCATCCCGGTCTTCTTCGACGTGGGCATCTTCGTCCTCGCGCCGATCGTGTACGCCGCCGCCAAACGCTCCGGCAAGTCGATCCTGCTCTACTGCCTGCCCCTGCTCGCGGGCCTGTCCATGACCCACGCCTTCCTGCCCCCGCACCCGGGGCCCGTCGCCGCGGCCGGTCTGCTGCACGTGGACCTCGGCTGGGTCATCCTCATGGGCATCGTCTGCGGTATCCCGGCCGTGCTGGCCGCCTGGGCGTTCTCGGCGTGGATCGGCCGCCGGATCTTCGTGCCGGTTCCGCAGGACATGGTGGAGGCGGCGGAGGAGGCCAAGCGCGCCGTGCTGGACGAGCAGCGCGCGCCGAGCGAGCGGCCGGTCGCCCTCGGCACGGTCCTCGCCATCATCGGTACGCCGCTGCTGCTGATCCTCGCCGCCACCTTCTCCTCCATCGCGCTGGACCCCTCCACCCCGCGCTCGGTGATCGAGTTCTTCGGCCACCCGTTCGTGGCCCTCACGATCGCCCTGCTGCTGGCGTACTACGTCCTCGGCATCCGGCGCGGCTGGTCCCGCAAGTCCCTGGAGATGGTGTCGACCTCGTCGCTGAAGCCCGTCGGCAACATCCTGCTGGTCGTCGGCGCGGGCGGCGTCTTCGGCGCGGTCCTGAAGGCGAGCGGTGTGGCCCAGGCCCTGTCCGACACCTTCAACGACGTCGGCCTCCCGGTGATCGTCCTCGCCTACCTGATCTCGCTCGTCCTGCGGGTCGCCCAGGGCTCGGCGACGGTGGCGATCGTGACGACGGCGGGCATCGTCGCCCCGCTCCTCGCCGAGGGCGACCACTCACAGGCGTTCGTGGCCCTGGTCATCATGGCCATCTCCGCGGGCTCCATCTTCGCCTCCCACGTCAACGACGGCGGCTTCTGGATCGTCGCCAAGTACTTCGGCATCAGCGAGCGGGACACGCTGAAGACGTGGACGGTGCTGGAGTCGGTGCTGTCGGTGGCGGGGTTCGTGGCGGCGGCGGTGCTCAGTCTGTTCGTGTAACCGCCTCGTTCGTGTAACCGCCTTTGTACGAGGGCGCGTCCGGGGCCCGGTTCGGCCCTGGACGCGCCCTGATTCCGCCCCGTTCGCGACCGGCTCGTGCGCTGCAATGGAAGGGCGGAACGGGCTTGTGAGCGGCCGCGGGCCGGTGCGATGCTGATCGTCATGCCGTCGCCGCCGCCTCACCCGCTCGAACACGGAGTGGTCCTCGCGGAGGTGCGCAAGGTGCGACGAGCCGGAGTCGTCAGGCTGCGGGAGCTCGCCCTGCCGGTGCTCGCCGAGGTCGCCCGTGACCTTCCGCGGGGAGACGGCGAGTTGCCTGAAGGGCCGGTGGAAAAGGTGTTACGGCTCGCCGTCTCCCGGATGGGCGGCGGCACCCTGCAGACCGCCGCCGAGTACAGCCTCGGCCTCGCCCAGGGCACCCGGGACTGGCCGGCCGCCGACCGGCGCCGGCGGGCCGCGCAGGTGTACGGGGTGAGCGTCGAACGGTTCCGCAAGCACCACGAGTTCATGGTCCTCGGGCAGGTCGCGGAACAGATCGTGCAGGTCGCCGGGCGCACCCCGGTGACCGACGGTCCCGCCCCGGCGCCGTACGACCGCATCCCCGCCGCCCACCGGGCGCTGCGCGTCCGCGTGGAGCGCCGTACCGTGCCCGTCACCGTGCACGTCCACTCCGTGGACCTGCTGCGGGACATGGACGTCGTGGTCTCGCCCACGAACACCTACTTCGCGCTGCCCGCGCCCTACAAGTCGTCCATCTCCGCGACCCTGCGCCGGGCGGGGGCGCGCAGGGACCCCACCGGGGGACTCGTCGAGGACCGTATCCACGACGAGTTGGGGTCATGGGCCGCCCGGCACGGGGCTCCCGGCCGGGCGGCCCTGCCGGGCACGGTCGCCGTCACCTCCGCGGGCGCGCTGGCCGGTCAGGGCATCCGGCGCATCTACCACGTGGCCGTCGCCGTGCCCCGCCCCGAGACCAACGACTACGACGTACAGCCCGCCGACATCACAAGAGGCGTGGCCCGCGTCTTCGCCCTGCTCGCCGAGGAGGCCCGCCGGTACGACCCGCCGCTGCGGTCGGTGTGCCTGCCGCTGCTCGGCGCGGGCCGCGGCGGGCTGACCCCGCTGGAGAGCTTCGGCGCGCTGTGGACGGCCGTCGAGGCCGAACTCGCCCGGGGCGCCGACTGGGACATCCATTTCGTGGTACGCCGCCATGCGCGCGCCGATCTGCTTCAGCGGCTGCTGACATCCGTGGGGGAGGAGTGATGGGGAATCCTTCGTTCGAACCGGCCGACCCGTACGTCACCCTCGCCGCCGCCGCGGCCCGCTGGGACCGGGTCGCCGGGCGGCTCGGGCCGGACACCCGGGCCCGGCTGGCCGAGCTGCTCACCGTCGTCCGCCACGCCGACGCCCCCGGCCGCCACGACTGCGCGGTGCGGGCCGCCGGACTGTTGCGGGAGCGGTTGCCCGACGAGTTCGGGGCGGACGCGCACGCACGGCTCGTCGCCGTGCAGCAGGCACAGGGCGGAGCGCCGACCGTGCAGGGGTTCGCGACCGAGGACCTGGCCGTGCTGCTGATCGACGGGCACCGCATGGTGGGGCCGGTGCTAGGGCCGGTGCGGGAACGGCTGCTCGCGGAGCCCGCGCTGGACGCGGACACCGTGGAGCGGGGCGGCGGTGAGCCGTACGCGCCGGACCTGATCCGGCTGCGCGGCGCCGGAGGCCGGTTGCGGCTGCCGCGGTTCCAGTTCTCCGAGGAGACCCTGCCCTGGCTGGTCGTCCTGGAGGTCAACGCGCTGCTGGACGCCGACCGCGACCCCTGGGGCGCCGCCGACTGGTGGCTGTCCGCCAACGCCTGGCTCGGCACCAGCCCCGTCCGTCTGCTCGGCACCGGACGGGACCGGCAACTCGTGGAGACCGCCCGGTTTCTGATGGACAGTGAGGGTTGACCGACGTGCCCAACTACCGGCCGCCCGAGGCGCTCACCGGCACCCCCGGCAAGGTCACGCTGGCCCGCGGCACTCTGCTGTACCGCATCCACGGCTCCCACCGCGGCGCCGCCGACTTCAACCCCAGGCCGGCGCACTGCCTGTACGGAGGCGGCCGCTTCGACGCCACCTCCTGCGACCGGTACGGCTATCTGTACGCCGGCCTGAGCGCGGCCGCCGCCGTGTGCGAGACCCTGCTGCGCTCCCTGCCCTTCGACCCCGCCGGCGGCCCCCGCCTGCTGCCACGCCGGGCCGTCGAGGGACGCCGCCTCAGCACCCTCCGGCTCACCGCCGACCTGTGCGTGCTTCCGTTGATGACCGCGCAGGACCTGGCCGCCGTCCACCAGGACACCTGGCTGGTGCACACCGAGGCGCACGAGTATCCGTACACCAGGGACTGGGCGCACTGGATCCGCCGGCACACCCGGCCGTGGGCGCAGGGGATGGTGTGGTCGTCCAAGCGGGAACCGGCGGACCGGACCGTGGTGCTGTTCGGCGACCGCTGCCCGGACGGCGCGCTGCGCTGCGAGGAGGACGAGGCCGTGGACTTCGGCACGGCCGAGGGCCGGGAGTGGCTCAACTCCGTCCTGTTGCCCTACTACGTCCAACTCGCCCCGTAGGGCGGCATGTTGGTGACGATCCTGGAAAGCTCGACCCGTGACCGCTGACGACGCCCCCGGCCTCGTCGACGAACTCCGCGCCCAGCGCGAGGAGATCCTCGACGCCCTCTCCGCGACCGCCTCCGACGACCCGGAGGCACCCGCCCTGTGCGCGCTGGCCGGTGAGCTCAGCTACCGGCTGCACCTCCTGGCGGACGACCCCGACGACCTGGAGCTGGCCGCCCAGGCGTTCGAGCTCGCCTTCAAGGCGCCCGGCGACGACGAGGACTGGGCCGCCTGGCGCGTCGCGTTCGGGCACGTCCGGGCCCTGCAGTACGACATCGAGCCCCGCGCCGACCTCATCGACGTGATCTGGGCGCTGCTCACCGAGGGCACGGCCGCCCTGCCCCCGGACGACGCCGACTACACCTCCGTACGCGAGGTCGGCGCGCAGTTGCTCGCGGCCTGTGCCAAACAGCGCTACCTGCACTGCGACGGACCCGCCCGGCAGCGTCTCGAACTGCTCGACGAGGCGCTGCGCCGGCACGAGGCGGCCGCCGCCACCCTGGAGCCGGGCAGCCAGGAGGCCGTGGACCTGGCGGAGGCCCGCGGCTTTCTGTATCTGGAGCGCTGCGAGCTGGACCGGGTCACGGCGGACGCCGAGGCCGCCGCCGCCCACTACCGGTCCGTGCTCGACGCCGCGCTGCCCACCAGCGACCTGCCGCTGGTCCGCTACAGCCTGGGCCTCGCCCTGATGGTGCACGGCCGGGCGACCTCCGACCGGGAGGAACTGGAGCGGGCCCGCGAGGAGTTCGGCACCGCGCTGCTCGAAGCGCGGCAGCGGACCGGCCGTGAGCCGTCCTGGGCGTGGGAGGCCCAGATCCGCAGCGCCCTCGTCCGCTTCCTGCTCTGGGCCAACTGGAAGGACCAGGCACAGGCCGCCGCGGCCGAGGTCGAGCTGAACGGGCTGCTCGCCGACCCGGCCGACGTCGAGCGGCTCACCCCGGTGTTCCTCGACAGCTTCGGGCGGCTGCTGTACGAGCGGGCGAGCGCGCGGGGCGACGCGCCGGGACGGGACCGGGCGATCGGGCTGATCCGGCGGGCCATCGACATCTGGGTGCCCGAGCGGGACGGGCTGGTCACCGTGACCGCGTTCTTCCTCGGGCTGTTCCAGCAGAGCCGCTACCGGGACGACCCCGACCCGCGGCGGCTGCACGACATCGCCGAGGCCGCCGCGCTGGTCCTGAAGGACGAGAACTTCTCGGGCGAGCTGAGCAATGTCGCCCGTGCGATGGGCAGCTGGGCCTGGCACGCCCTGGAACAGGACCACGGCATCACCCCCGACTCCCCGGACGACATCCCCGAGGCGCTGCGCCCATCGAGCGCCCCCGACACCTATCTCGGTCTGCTCGGCGACCTCGAAGGCGGCCTCGGCTCCCTGAACTTCGCCGACACCGACGACGACTTCCCCGGCATCTTCAAGGGCCTGGGCGGCTCCGGTGTGGCCGCGGAGACGTTCGACCAGGGGTACGCGTTCTTCGCCGCCCAGGAGAAGCAGTCGGACCGCGCGGTCCTCGCCCTGAACCTGCTGTCCCACGGGATGCTCCTCGACCCGCACGGCACGCTCATCAGCGAGGCGCAGAAGACGGAACTCATCGACACCGTCCTGTCGTACGGGCAGGACGACCCCGAGTGGCAGCGCAAGGCGCACGCCGTCGTCGCCCAGGTCCGGCTGCGCGAGCAACTCAGCGGCTCCGGCCGCGGCATGGACACGGTCCTCGACCACCTCGCGCGGGCCGACGCGGCGGGCGCGGGCCCGGCACCGGGCGCCGACGACGGGGCGAACGCGGCGGGCGCGGGCGCCGTCCCGGCGCGCGGGACCGGCGACCGGCTCGGGCACGGCATCGACCTCGCCCGGTTCGCCGCCATGAGCCACCGGGGGCAGACCGCCGGAGCCCGCGACGACCTGGAGACGGCCGGCGAGATGTGGCGGCGGCTGCGCGACAGCCCCGCCCTGTCCCCGTACGAGCGCCGTGTGATGAGCGGCCAGCAGGCCGGGTTCGACGCACAGGCCGCCGCCCAGCGCGGCGAACTCGCGGCCACCGACGCGCACATCGCCGAACTGCTCGCCGTGCACACGGAACTCGACCCCGACGACGGCACCCGTATCGAACTGTGGACGATGCTGGAGAACGCCCGCTCCGCCCGCGACCGCCTCGCCCAGGAGCTGGGCGCCCCGCCCGCGCCTCCGCTCGCCGGCCGCCCCTCGGTGCCCGAACTGCGCCGGTCGGCCCGCGGGCTGCCGCGCGACCACCGGGCCTGGGTGCTCGGCGACAACGGCATCAACCGCTTCATGCGGGCCGGAGCGACCGGCGACCCGGCGGCCATCACCGAGGCGATGGAGCTGATCCAGGAGGCCTACGACCTGGTCGACGAGGGCAGCGACAGCAAGCTGCGCTACGGCTACTGCCTGGGCGTCGGCCACTGCGGGCTCGCCGAGACGCAGCGCTTCCCCACGGCCCGCGCCCGCCATCTCGCCCAGGGCATCGCCCTGCTGGAGGAGGCCTTCCGCACCGCCGGCGGCCCCGAGCACCGGCTCTACGCGGGCGCCGGACTCGCCCTCGGCCGCGCCTACCGCACCCGCGGCGAACTCCGCCGGGACGACAAGGGCCTCGGCCGCCGCACCGGTCTGGACGCGCTGCGCGGGCACGCCTGGGCGGCGCTGCTGCAGTCCGGTACCGAGCACGCCGCGCAGGCCGTGGCCATGGCGACCACGACCGCGCTGGAGGTCGCCGGCTGGTGTCTGCGCGACAACGCCCTCGACGAGGCCGTGCAGGCCCTGGACGCCTGTCGCGGCCTGCTGCTGCACGCCGCGACCACCTCCCGCACGGTCCCCGAACGTCTCGTCGCGGCCGGCCACGACGCCCTGGCTCAGGAGTGGCGTGCCGCGGGCCTCGCCACCGAAGCGGCCGACCCGTTCACTGCGATGCAGGCGCCGATGTCCGTCCCGAGCGCCCTGCGCCGCCGCGTCCTGGCCGCCCTCACCGGCACCGACGCCACCCAGGACCGCCTCCTCGACCCGCCGGCCCCGGACGAGATCGGCACCGCCCTGCGCACCCTGCGCAAGGACGCCCTCGTCTACCTGGTCCCGGCCGGTGAGGACACCCCCGGCACCGCCGTCGTCGTCACCTCCACCGGTGCCGTCCACTCCGTGCCCCTGCCGACGCTCACGGAGGACGCGGCCGCGCTGCGCGACTACGCCCGCGCCCCGCACGCCGACGCCGTACGGCTCGCGCAGGACGCACGCGACGCGGCGCCCTTCGTCGCGGCCCCGCAGGACCAGCGCGTGATGGGACCCGTCCCCGGCTGGTCCGGCACCCGGCCCGACCTGCCCTCCCTGCGGGAGCGGCTCGACCGGCTGTGCGGCTGGGCCTGGTACACCGGGATGCGCCCCCTGCTCGACGTCTTCGCCACCCGCACCGGGCGGGCACCCCGGCTCGTGTTCGTGCCGATGGGCACCCTCGGCCTGGTCCCCTGGCACGCCGCCTGGGCCCAGGGCCCGGACGGGCGGCGCCGCTACGCCCTGCACGAGGCGGAGATCTCCTACGCCGCCTCCGCCCGCCTGCTGTGCGACGTGGCCGCCCGGCCCGAGGCCGCCCACTCGGGCGCCGCGCTCGTCGTCGGCAACCCCACCGGGGACCTGCACTGGGCCGGTGCGGAGGCCGACGCGGTGCAGCGGGCCTTCTATCCGCGCGGCCGGTTCCTCGGGCGGCGCGAGGGCGGCGGCGCCGACGGGCCCGGCACCCCGCGGGAGGTGCTGTCCTGGCTGACCGGCACGGACGGTCCCGACGAGCAGGGTGCCGTACTGCACCTCGCCTGCCACGCCTCCATCGCCCGCACCGCCCGCCGCACCGCCCATCTCTCCCTGTACGACGGTGAGCTGGCGGCCGAGGAACTCACCGAGGCGGTCGCCGGGGCGAGCCGGGGCAGGCTCGGCCTGGTGGTGCTGGCCGCGTGCCGCAGCCATGTCTCGGGGCGCGGGCACAACGAGGCGTACAGCCTGGCGACCGCGTTCCTGGTGGCCGGTGCCCGCTCGGTGGTCGGCTCACTGTGGCCGGTGCCGGACGACGCGACGTCGGTACTGATGTTCCTGACCCACCACTTCCTGCGCACCGAGGGCGAACCGCCCGCCCGGGCGCTGCGCCGGGCCCAGCTGTGGATGCTGGACCCCGCCCGCGAACTGCCCGAAGGCCTGCCCGCCCGGCTCGCCGAACGGGCCGCGCACATCGACCCGGACGACCTGAGCGCCTGGGCCGGGTTCACGCACCTCGGCCAGTAGGCGGCACGACCGTGCGCAGGGCGATCGTCCGGGTCGCCCAGCGCCCGGGCGTGCCTCCGGTGACCGGACCCGCCTCGCGAGCCCCGGCGGGCGGCGCCTCGAACCGCAGGACTCCGGCAGGATCGCCCATCGCTTCCCGGCTGCCGGGACCGTCCGGGTCCCACGCCCCCAGCCGGAACGGGGCCGTGCTCAACTCTGCCTCCGCGACGATCAGTTTCAGCCAGTCCCGGCACTCCGCGCCGGGTACGACGGCCCGGTCGGCGGGCAGCGAGAGCTGGACGGGGTCGCCGTCCAGGGCGTACCCGGTGCGGCCCGGGCCGATGAAGTGGCCGGGGAAGAGTGCCGGGTCGGCGGCGTAGCGGTCGGTGAGGTCGAGCAGCACGCACCACAGCGAGCGGTGCGGGGAGCGGTTGTGCAGCCGGATCGACACCCACGGCTCGCGCGGTCCGGGCGTGCCCTCCGGGGCGTAGGAGCAGACGAGGTCGCCGCTGCCGTCCGGGACCAGGGGCCCGCCGTCGGCCGCGTCCCACGGGACGACCTCCACCTGGACGAGGTTGTCCAGCACGGAGGGCCGGGAGGTGAGGTCGCGCAGCTGGTGCCAGCGGGCGAGATGGACCAGGCAGTCCACCACGCGCCGGGCGTCGCCGTCTCCGGTGAACGGCAGCGGGGCCACGAAGTCCGTCCCGTCCCGGCCCAGCACGCGCGCACTGTCCCCGCGTACGACCACCCGGAAGTGCGGATCCCCGTACTCCTCGGGCCGGTCCACGACCCGCAGCAGCGGTGCGGGGCCGCCGCCGGGGCCGTGCGAGGCCACCGCCGCCCGCAGCAGGTCCGCCGCGTCGCCCTCGGCCACGCTCACCGTCGCGGGCGGGGTCGCCAGCGCGGTCAGGCTCACCGGGTACACCCGCTCGGGGTCGGGTGCCCAGCCGACCGGTTCCACCAGCGTCCGGTCGGCCCGCACCGAGCGGGCCCGCACGACCTCGCCCGGCAGCGCACCCTCCGGCCCGACCACGCCGAACTCCGTACCCTCGGCGCCCTCGCCGTCCCGCAGCCCGTGACCGGTGCCGCAGTCCACCTCCCAGCCCTGCGCCGCGCACCGCAGCAGATGCTCACCGGCCGCCTGCCCGACCGCACCCCCGAGGAACGGCAGATCGGCGGCCCCGCCCGGCGTCTCCGGATACAGCACCGGCCGCTGCCGCCCACCGGAACGCTGCACGCGCGCGTCGGCCGCGGACAGCAGCTGCCGGTACGTGGCGTCCGGGCCCGCCGCACGCACCGCGCTCAGCAGGGCGTACGTGAACGCCCCGTGCCGCCGGCCGCCGTAGTGCCCCTCGTACGACAGCTGGTCGAGCCGGCTCGCCGCCAGCAGCACATGCCGGGCGGGCCCCTGCGGCAGCCCGACCTCCCGGCCACCCGGCCCCGCCCACCCCGGGCGCGGTGGCGCGAACCGCGCGGTCAGACCCTCGGGCAGGTCGTCCCGGCTGGCGCCCCCGGAGTAGCAGCAGTCCAGCACCGCCACCACATGCGCCCCCCGGGCCGCGACCGCGTCCAGCAGGGCGCCGAGCCGCTTGTCGGGCAGCGGGCCGTCCGCGCACACCAGCGCCTGGTTGAAGCCGGTGGCCTCGATCAGCAGGTCCGCGCCCGTGGCGACCTGCTGCGTGCCGTGCCCGGAGAACCAGAACAACGCCGTGTCCCCGGGCCCGGCCGCCCCCAGGAACGTACGGATCCCGTCCTCGACCGCCGCCACCGTCGCCGCGCCGTCCAGCACGGTCCGCACCCGCGCGGCCCCCGCCGTACGGGCGGACAGCAGCCGGTGCGCCTCGGTGACGTCGTTGACACAGCCCTTCAGGGGCGGTGCGATCTCGGACGGATAGTCGTTGATGCCCGCCATGAACGTGTGGATCGACCCCATGCCGGGCAGTCTGTCAGCCCACCCCGGCCCGTGACGTGAGTGAACTGGGCGGCACCGGGGCGAGTTCGGGGCAGGAACCGGTTTTCCGCGTGCCAAGTTGCGGATCAGGTCGCACTATTGACTCAACGTCACTACTCTTCATCTCTCGCCATCGCTCATGCACTAGCTCGGGGGACACATGGGCCACTTGGAGCGGCCACGGCGCATCGTGCAGCCAGGCGGTGCCGGGACACCGCCGTCCACCTCGTCGGACGCCCTGCGCCGCACGGACCAGGGCCTCACCACCTCGGGCGGCGCCCGCCGCACCGTCGGCGCGCCCGGCCCGGCCGCACCCCTGCGCCGCGAGCGCCTCGCCCCCCGCCCGCAGGGACTGCGCGACGCCGTCGGCCGCCTCGACGCGGGCCTCGACGAGCAGGCCCGCCGGCAGCTCGCCCAGTGGATCGGCGAGGAGTACCAGGCCAGTTACGGCGAGGTACCGCTCGGCTTCTTCGCCCGCTGCTACCTCGGCCCGCCCTACGTGGACCACCAGCTCAACCTCTTCCAGGTGATCATCCGCCACTTCGCCCCGTCCGAGGCGGTGCCCGAGCCGTTCGCGGGCGCCCGGATGCTGGTGCGCTCCGGCGGCTACGCCTTCGTCGAGGTGTACTCCGGCGGACTGCTCCTGCCGGTCCTCGACGACGGGACCGTCGTACGTCCCTGAGCCCTCCCGGCGCGGCAGGCGCCCCTCGTACCCCATGTCATCGTGATCGGAGAACCGCATGTCCGAGGTGGACTACGCCCTGCACCAGAAGGTGCAGCAGGTCAGCAACCTCGTGGTCCGGCTCAGCGAGCAGGTCGGCTCCGTGTCCGGCCAGGTCTCGGCCGTCGAGGCCAACCAGCAGCAGACCCGCACCGAACTGCAGCAACTGCGCGACGAATTCCTCGCCTTCGTCAAGAGCGCCCAGCTCACCGCCAACGTGCAACGCGCCGAGACCCGCGTCGGCGTGATCCAGGACCAGGTCGACCACGAGTTCGGCCACCACAAGACGGTACGGCGCACCGCGGTCGGCATGCTCCAGGCCTTCGACGTCGGCCTCGTCTCCGAGGAGAACGTCCGCGCGGTCGGCGACCAGCTGATGATCCAGACGCCCCGCTACTGGCTGGCGCCCGCCCTGGTGGCGCTCGCCTCCTGGTCCGCCGACGACCGGACGCTGTGCGAACGGGCCGTCGAGGAGGCCTTCCGGCGCTCACCGGACCGCACCTCGCTGTTCTTCGCGCTGGTGCTGCGCCGCCAGAACCGCAGGGAGGCCGCCGTACGCTGGCTGCGGCACTACCTGCTCGCGCAGGACCCGACGGCGCTCGGCCGGGAGTTCGCCGTCATCCTGGAGTCCATCGCCCAGGGCGCCTTCGGGCTCGCCGGACGCGAGCTGCTGCACACCACCCTGGCCGGCTGGCGCGAACAGCTCATGGACAGCGCCGAGGGCCAGCAGAAGCAGATCGACCGCTGGCGCCAGGAGATCGACTCCCTCGCCCAGCCCTCCGCGGCCGCCGAGTTCCCGCGCATCGCCCAGGTCAGCCCGCAGTGGCCGCAGCTCGACGCCGTCCTCGGCAGAGCCCGCGCCCACCAGGTCGTCCTCGACAAGTACCGGGCCGTCATGGACCGCGAGTTCCAGCCCTCCGAACGGCTGGAGGACGCCGTCGACGACATCCTCGACCGGCTCGTCTCCGAGTACGACAGCGAGGAGCTGCCGCTCCGCCGCGACCTGGCGTTCAACCACGCGGTGATCGACCACGGCGGCGACCTCGACGCCGCCCGCAAGGCCGCCGACGCGGACTCCGCCTCGTACGACGAGACCCTCGACTATCTGACGGTGCAGACCACCGCCGCCCTCAACCCCACGGCCATCGGCGCCTCGCCCGCCACCCAGCGGCTCTCCGTCGCCGCCTGCCAGGAGTGGTTCCTCCAGGCGCACGCCGGGTTCACCCGCGACTACCGGGCCGCCGTCCCGCAGGATGTGCAGGCCCAGTTCGGCACCGCGTACACGGTCGCCGCGCAGACCTTCCAACTCCCGCCCTGGCAGGGCTCCTTCACCCGACCGCTGCCCGAGCTGGAAGCCTCGCTGTCCGCCCACTGGGACCAGCACATGGAGCCGTTCATCGCGGCCTACGCCTACCCGTGGACCAAGAAGGCGACCCCGCTCGCCCTCGTCGTCTTCGGCATCCTGGTGATCGTCGGCTCCATCTCCTTCCCCGTCGCCCTGGTGGTCGCGCTGATCGTCGGCGGCGTGTGGGGGCTCGTCCTGCACAACGGCGCCCAGGCCGCGACCCGCCTGCAGAACAACGCCCGGCAGATCCTCCAGCAGGCCAAGCAGGAGTCCGTGCACCACCTGCGCGCCGCCTCCGCCGAACTCACCGACTGGAACACCAAGTTCCGCGCCGCCGACGCCGTCGAGCCGCAGTGCCGGGAGTTCATCAACTCCCTCGCCACCGCGACCCGCGGCGCCTCACCCTTCGAGGGCCGCACCGTAGCCAAGGAGGACACCGCGTCATGAGCACCGCGCCCGGCCCCACCCCGGTGACCCCGCCCCCACCCCGCAGGCCCCAGGGCGACCCCCAGTACGCAACGCCCGGCATCTCACCCTGGGGCGCCAGCCGCAGGCCCGCCGGGGAGCGCGCCACCAGCAGGGTCCGCAAGATCGCCGAGGGCCTGCCCGACTGGGAGCCCCTGCCCCCCGGCGAGACCGTCGTCCGCAGGCCGGGCGGCACGGTGTGAATACGTACTCCTACTGGGGACACGGCGGCCCCTACGAGACCTGGGTGGACTTCCTGCACCGCTGGGCCGCCGCCGAACAGGCCGCCGACCCGGCCACCCTGCCGTCCCTGTCCGAGGACGACTTCCCCGGCGAGACCTGGGAACGCTTCGCGCTCCACCTCGGCGAGGCCCTCGACAAACGCCTGAAGTCCTGGGACCGCCACCTCGCCCAGGCACTCCTCGCGGCCCCCGACGAGTTCTCGGCGGGCCGCGCCCTGGCCCAGGCGCGGGCAGGCCTCGAGGAGGTACGGGCGGTGGCGGGCCACCCCGGTCTGCCCGAAACCCTCCGCACCCGGTTCACCGAACTGGTCGAGTCCCAGATCACCGACTTCCAGTCCCAGATCGAACGCAACCTGAACAACCTGGCGGCGACGAACGGCTCGGACATCCGCTGGATCGAACAACGCAGGCGGACGGTGCGGGACAACGCCTTGACGGCACAGCCGAATGCACCGACGGCGGACCCTTGGGCACAGGCCCACGTGGGTGACCGCCCCCGCCGCAGAGTCGTGACGGATTAAACGAACGTGACTGTCCCCACCTAGGGGCGCGGGGAACTGCGCGATCAACCACAACGCACCCGCACCCGCCCACGATGCGAAGGCCCCCATGTCGAACTACACCGAAAGCCTCCACCACCTAGACAGCTACATCTCCGCCCGTGTCCCGGTGATCGGCATGCGGACCATCGAACAGCAACGCGCCCTCCGCCTCCTCAGGGACGCCGCCCTCCAACCCCGCCGCAGCAGCATGCCGTTCTGGATCTACACCAGAGCCACCGGCCTGCGCGACCTGCGCACCAACGCCGCCGTCCAGGACGACCGCTCCCTCACCGGCGCCATGGACTTCGCCGCCGCCCAGTTCAGCAGCCGCGCCAACGCCACGATCGTCCTCGTCGACCCCGACCACCTGGAGTCCGACACCCCCGTCACCCGGCACATCGCCGAACTCGCCCGGCTCGCCGACAACAACATGGGCAGCATCGTCCTGATCACGGACGCCCCCATCTGGAGCGGCCTGCAACGCCTCGGCATGAGCCTGCACCTGGACCTGCCGGACGCCGACGAGATGTACGGCACCCTCGCCGGCTTCCTCGGCGACCACCGGGGCCACATCCCCATCGAGTGGGACGAGGACGACACCCGGCGCGCCGCCGAGTTCCTCAGCGGCGTCACCGAGGCCGAGTGCATCAACCTCATGGCGACCATCGCCGCCAAGGGCTCGATCCTGAAGTCCGACGTCCTCGGCCTCGCCCAGGCCAAGGACCGCATCTTCAGCAATCTCACCGGCCTGGAACGCGTCCAGCTCAAGGAAGGCAACTACACGGTCGGCGGACTGACCAGCCTGCGCGAGTGGCTGCGGCGCAAGCACGACATGCTCCACGCCGACCTGCGCGACTCCGAACTCCGCCCGCCGCGCGGCGTACTGCTCGTCGGCGTGCCCGGCTGCGGCAAGTCACTGTCCGCCAAAGCCATCGCCCACGAGTGGCAACTGCCGCTCTACCGGCTCGACATGGCCAGCATCCACGGCAAGTACCTGGGCGAGTCCGAGGGCCGGTTCCGGGAGGCGCTGTCGATGGCGGACCGGGTGGCGCCCTGCATCCTGTGGATCGACGAGATCGAGAAGGGCCTCGCGGGCAAGGACGACATGTCCGGCGTGCCGCAGCGGATCATCGGGCAGTTCCTGTTCTGGCTCCAGGAGTCCCGGTCGCGGGCCTTCGTCGTGGCCACCGCCAACGACATCCGCAGCCTGCCGCCCGAGCTGCTGCGCAAGGGCCGGTTCGACGAGCTGTTCTTCGTCGACCTGCCGGACAGCCAGGACCGGCGGGAGATCATCGAGCTGTACTACCGCCGCTATCTCAAGACCGACCCCGAACCCGAGCAGGTGGACCGGCTGGTCGACCTCTCCGAGGGCTTCGCGGGCTCCGACATCGAGTCCACCCTGCACGACGTGGGGGAGGAGGCGTACCGGCTGGGCGGCGCCGACCGGCTGAAGCCGTCGTTCGTGCTGGACACCTTCGCCAACACCGTGCCGCTGAGCCGGGTCAACCCCGAGCAGATCGAGGAGATCCGCGCGTGGGGCCGGGAGCGAGCGGTACCGGCCGGCCGTTCGGTGACGACCGCGGCGGCGGGCGCGGCCACGCCGTCCCGGAGGATCGTCTTCATGGACGAGTGACCTCTGCCGCCCCCGGCGCCCCACGGCACAGCAATGTCCGCCATACTGCCCGCTGTGGAGCAGCGCATAGGTACGAGCAGTCAGCCCCTGGACGCCGGGGTGAACCCGGCCCACATCCCCGGGCTCACCGGCCCGGAGAAGGCCGCCGAGCCTGAGCCCGAGGATGCGGCGCCGGTCGAGGAGGAGGTCACCGAGGAGGCCTCCGACGCAGTGGAGCCCGAGGCCGAGGAGGCCGACGAGCCGGAGGCCGAGGAGCCGGAGGCGGCCGACGGCCCCGTGTTCGAGGCCGCCGACCGCCGGGCCCGTATCGTCGCCGACGCCAGGGGCGTACGCCTCAGCCTCGACGACGAGAACTGCGAGTTCCGCTGGGACGAGATCGGCGCGATCGAGACGGAGTCACCGCGCTTCGGCAAACGGTTCACCGTGACCGTGCACACGCCGGACCGCCGCTGGTACCCGATCGAGATCGAGGCGAAGACGAAGTCCCAGCACAAGGAGTGGGACGAGCAGCTGGACGAAGTCCTCGACGCCTACTTCGAAGAAGACGCCAAGGACGACGCCAAGGACGACGCCGAGGACGACGACTAGCAGTACTGGTCTTCCTTCCCGATCGACCGGTACATACAGTCCGCGTTCTCCAGCAGCTGCAACACCGCGTCCCGGTTCCGCGAGGTCTCCCGCTCGATCACCTCATCGGGCGGGTAGAACCCACCCCCGGAGAACCCGCGCGGATACATCTCGAACGTGTACCCGAAGATCTTCTGCGAGCCCCACAGATAGTCGTCGATCGACCCGTCCGTGATGTACAGGTCGCTCGACTGCTCCGGCGTGTAGCCGTTGCTCGCGGCCATCTTCTGCCCCACCGCGGCGAAGGCGTTCCGGTCGTCCGCCGTCATCCCGGGGGCCGTGTCGGAGTACGTGTACCCGAACGGCCAGAGCACCAGCTCGCTGTACGTGTGGAAGTCGATCCCGGCCTTGATCTGCTGCGTCCCGCCCACGACGCGGCTGCGCACGAAGTTCGCGACGACCTTCACCTCGGGCGCCGACTCGGGCGCCGAGCCGCGGTAGGTGTCGGAGGACGGCGAGCCGGAGGACCCACCGCAGCAGCCCCAGCGGTAGTTCCAGTTCCGGTTCAGGTCGGTACCGACGTACGACGACCCGGAGTTGGGCTGCCGGTTCTTGCGCCACGACCGGTAGGAGCCGGTGGCGATGTCGTACTCGCCGCCGTCCGGGTTGAGGTCGGGGATGATCCAGATCTCGCGGCCGTTCACCATGTTCGTCACCCGCGAGTCGGTGCCGTAGTCGGACGTCAGCTCGCGCAGCAGATACAGCGCCATCTCGACCGTGAGGTGCTCACGGGCGTGCTGGTGGTGGGTGAACAGCACCTCGGGCTCGGCCTCGTCCGTGCCGACGTTGTCGCTGATCTTGATGGCGACGATGTTCCGGCCCTGGTACGACGTGCCGATCACGCGCTGGCTCGCGATGCCCGGGTTCGCCGCGACGACCGAGTTGATCTCGCTCGTCATCTCCGCGTAGTTGTGGTAGCGGGAGTCGGCCGACGGGAAGTCGTAGAGCCGGACGTCGTCCTCGCCGGCGGACCGGTCGGGGACGGCGCCGAGCGGGGCGATCTCGTAGCCCTGCGCCCGTAGTTTCCTGATCTGGTCCGCGCGGCCGGAGACGACGACGGTGTGGTCGTCGGCCTCGTCCACGGTCACGCCCGCCCGCTGGATCGCCGTACGGTCCTTGGCGGACGAATGCGTGTGGATCTCGTACTGGCGGATGTCGTCCGCCGAGGCCGCCGCCCTGCCCGCGCTGTCGGCGGTGGCGTCGGTGGCCGTCGCCGAGATCGGGGCCGCGAGGGCGAGGGTCAGCAGGGTGGCGAGGGCGGCGGTGCGTCGGCCGCTTCGGACGCCTGAGCCGCGGATGCGAAGTCGCATGAAATCTCCTTGGTTCTCCAGGAATTCCGGGGTCTCCGGAAGTGGGGAGTGAGCTGGAGTGGAGCTGTGGGGGTGGTTCTCCGTGCGACGTACGACGTTCTGGTGCGGGTGTGGCGCTCATCGTGAGCGCCTGGCATGACCAGGTCAAGAGTGGGCCGCCAAGTGGCCGCCGGAACCGGTGCAAATCCGCCGGGCGAGGGGCCGCGCAGTGTACGCGGGCCAACCCCACCGGAATGAGTCCCCGGCAAAGAACACCCGCGGGTGTGAGCGGCGCGTGCATATGTGTACGCGTCGGGGAAGAGTGAAGTTCGCGCACACGACCCCACCCACCCCCGAAGGACTGGCTGATCATGGGCGGATCAGCGCCACGACGGGATTGCCGGCTGCCGGTCGAGACGACCAGCTTCGTCGACCGGCGGGCCGAACTGGCCGAAGGCCGCGAACTGCTGGCCCGGGCCCGTCTGGTCACGCTCACCGGACCCGGCGGCGTCGGCAAGACCCGGCTCGCCGGACGCATCGCGGCCCGCGTCGCGCGCGCCTTCCCCGACGGCGTGCGCGTCGTCCACCTCTCCGGCCTGCACGACCCGGCGCTCGTACCGGTCGCCGCCGCGGACGCCCTCGACCTGCACGACCACTCCGCACAGCCACCGCTGGAGGCGCTGGTGGCCCAGGTACGGGAGCGGAGGCTGCTGCTCGTCGTCGACAACTGCGAGCATCTGCCGACCGCCTGCGCGGAGTTGGCGGCGGCGCTGCTGCACGGCACCACCGGCGTTCGCGTGCTCGCCACCAGCCGTCACCGGCTCGGCCTCACCGAGGAACACCTCCTGGAGGTACGGCCCCTGCCCGTGCCCGACCCCGACGGCGACCTGTCCGCCGCCGAACCGGGCCCGGCGCTCGCCCTGTTCGCCGACCGGGCCGCCGCCGTCGTCCCCGGCTTCCGGCTCACGCCCGCCAACCGGCCCGCCGTGGCCCGCCTGTGCCGACGCCTCGACGGCCTCCCGCTCGCCATCGAACTCGCCGCCGTGCGCATGCGCGTGCTGTCGGTGGAACAGCTCCTGGAACGCCTCGATGACCGCTACCGCCTGCTGTCCGCCGGCAGCCCCTCGGTCCTGCCCCGGCACCAGACGCTGCGCGCGGCCGTCGACTGGAGCCACGACCTGTGCACCGAGCGGGAACAGCTGATGTGGGCGCGGCTGTCGGTGCTGGCCGGGAGCTTCGACCTGGAGACGGCGGAGGCGGTCTGCGCGGACGGTGCGCGGGTGCGGTCGTACGACGTCCTGGAGGCCGTGGCCGGCCTGGTCGACAAGTCCGTACTGTGCCGCGAGCCCGGCCCCGACGGCGTGCGCTACCGCCTTCTCGACACCCTGCGCCACTACGGCCTGGAACGGCTCCGGCAACACCCCGGCGAGGAACTCGCCGCCCGCCGCCGCCAACGGGACTGGATGCAACAACGGGCCGCCGCCTGTGAACGGGCGTGGTTCGGCCCGGGCCAACGCGAGATCGTGGCGCGGCTGCGGGCGGACCAGGACAACCTGCGCGCGGCCCTGGCCTTCGGCCTGACGGGTGCCGACCCGATGCCTGGCCATGCCCTGGGCTCCGCCGCGGACGGCGCCCCGATCCCTGCCGCTGGTGACGGCCCGGCTTCAGCCGACGCGTTGACCGTGCCCGCCGAGGCCGGTCCGGCTTCAGCCGACGCGTTGGGCGTGCCCGTCGAGGTCCGCCCGAGGCCTGCGGCGGAGGTTGGTCCGGCTTTCGTCGATGGCTTGGCCGTCTCCTCCGAAGTTGGTCCGGCCTCTGCCGACGCGTTGGGCGTGCCCGGCGAGGTCCGCCCGAGGCCTGCGGCGGAGGTTGGTCCGGCTTTCGTCGATGGCTTGGCCGTCTCCTCCGAAGTCGGTCCGGCCTCCGCCGATGCTCTGGCCGTCCCCGCCGACGCCCTGGCCGTCCCCGCCGACGTCCGCCCCACCCCCGCCGACGCCCTTGCCAGCCTTCGGCTGGCCGGGACCCTCTGGTTCTACTGGCATGCCTGCGGTGCCCCCCGTGAGGGCCGGTACTGGCTCGACCGGGCCCTCGACGCCTGCCCCGAGCCCACGCCCGAGCGCGCCCGGGCCCTGTGGGTCGCCGGGCTGCTCGCCGATTGTCCCGAGGACCTCACCCGGGGCCGCCGACGCGCCGAGGAGGCCCGAAGCCTGGCCCGGCGGCTCGGGGTCGAGGCCGAGGCGGCGCACGCCGAGTACGTGCTCGGCGTCATCCTGCTGTTCAGCGACGACCTGCACGCCGCCCTCGCCCACTTCCGCGCCTGCGTCGAACGCGGCCGCGTCCCCGGCCAGCACCTCAGCCTCGTCGGCCTCGACCGCGTAGAACTCGCCTGCGCTCTCGGCTTCCTGGGCGAGGCCGACCAGGCCATCGCGGTCTGCGAGGACGCCCGCCGGCTGTGCGAGCGGCACGGCGAGGAGTGGGTGCTGTCGTACGTCCACCGCATGCTCGCCCTCGCCCACACCGTCAAGAAGGACCGCCGCCGGGCCGAACGGCACGCCCGCGAGGCCCTGCGTCTCAAACTCGCCGTGAACGACATCGTCGGCATCGGCCTCACCCTCGACCTGCTGGCCCAGATCGCGGCCCAGAACGGCGCCCACGACCGCGCGGCCGTCCTGCTCGGCGGCGCCGACCGGATCTGGGCCGACGTCGACCGCGACCGCTGGGGCTCCGCCGCCCTCGACACCACCCGCCGCGGCACCGAGACCCGGGCCCGCGAGGCACTCGGCGCGGCCGCCTACGAGCGGTCGTACGAGCACGGCGCCACCCTCGGCCTCACCGGCATCGCCGGCTACGCGCTGGACGAGCACCCCGAACAGCAGGGCCCGGAGCAACCCACTGCCCAGCGCCCCCAACCCGGCGTCCGCCTCACCCGCCGCGAGACACAGGTCGCCGAACTCGTCGCCGAGGGCCTCGCCAACCAGCAGATCGCGGACCGCCTGGTGATCGCCCGCCGCACCGCCGAAGGCCACGTCGAACGCATCCTCAGCAAGCTCGGCTTCAGCAACCGCAGTCAGATCGCCGCCTGGATCACCGCCCAACGCTGACCGCACCACCCACACCCGCACTACCCGAAACCCGCCCGCACTACCCGAACACCCGAACACCCGCACACCCACACACCCGCACATCCGACAGGAACACCCCATGCCCACCCCACCCGCACTCGCCCAAGGCACCTTCGACCACCGCATGGCCGTCTTCGCCACCGACGAGGAGTTCGTCGCCGCCGCCCTGCCCTTCCTCACCGAGGGCCTCGCCGCCCCCGACGAGCCCCCGCCCGTCGCCATCGTCGCCCCCGGCAAGCTCGACCTCCTCCGTGACGCCCTCGGCGGCGACGCCCGTCGCGTCGGCTTCGTCCCGCACACCGAGTGGTACACCGGGTCCGCCGCCAACGCCGTGGCGCAGGGCGCCGGTTACCTCACCGCACACGCCGGCCCCCAGGGCCGTATCCACCTGCTGATGGAACCCGACTGGGGCGGCCGCGCCGGACGCTCCGCCCGCGAGAGCAGCGAGTGGATCCGCTACGAGGCCTTCGCCAACCTCCTCTTCGCCCCGCTCGCGACCACCGCCCTGTGCGCCTACGACACCCGCGTCGCGGGCCCGGCCGTGGTCGCCGCCGCCCGCCGTACCCACCCCGGCACCGGCGTCTACGAGGACCCGCTGCGCATCGCCGCCGAACTGGACGCCGTACCGCTGGCGCCGCCCCCGCGCGACGCGCACCCGCTGCCCGCCCCCGAACCGCACGCCGTGCGCACCTGGGCCGCCGACCACGGCCTGCCCGCCGCCGACGCGGACCTGTTCGCCGCGGCCGTCTCCGAGGCGGCGGCCACGCTCGACGTCGTCAGCCACGTCCTGCTGTGGGACGAGGCGCCGAACTGCTTCTGCGAGCTGCGCTCACCGCGCCGTGTCGACGACCCGCTGGCCGGTTTCGTACCGCCGCCCGCCACCGAGCCCGCCCCCGGGCAGGGGCTGTGGTTCGCGCGGCAGGTGTGCGCCTACGTCGACGTACGCGACGACGCGTCGGGCGCGGTCGTCCGCCTGCAGTACGCGTAGCCCGATCCGTATGCGCACCCCCACGCAGGTATGGAAACAGGTAGTCCTCCCCGTGTGCACCAGACCCGATACGCCGCACTCTGAAGCCATGCTGCAACTCTCCGGGGGAGGCCGCCCGGACCCCGACCCCCGGTACGGCGCCTACCCACAACCACCCATGGGCGCGGGCCACTTGAGCGTCGAGTACGACCCGCGTCCGTCCGCCGTCCGCGAGGCCCGCGCGGAGGTCCGGCGGCAGCTGGAGAGCTGGGGCCTGGCCGACCGGGACGGTATCGGCGACGACCTGGTGTCCACCGCCGAACTGCTCGTCAGCGAACTGGCCACCAACGCCCTGCTGCACGCCGCGAGCCGCTTCCGGCTCACGCTGACCGCCGCCCACGGCGTGCTGCGCTGCGAGATCTCCGACGGCGGCCGGCGGGTCCCGCAGGTGCTCGACGCGGGCACCTCGGAGAGCGGCCGGGGGATGTTCCTGGTGGAGGCGCTCGCCCGGCGCTGGGGCTGCCACCAGGACGGGCCGGGCAAGACCGTCTGGTTCGAGCTCGGCACGTGCGCGTGCGACGGCTGCGGTCGGCGACAGCCGTAGCGCTCGGCCCGGTCGGCGGTCCCGGCGGCACGCCCAGCCGCCGGGGCCCTTCCCCGAATACCCGGGGCCCCTTCCCCGAATACCCGGGGCCCCCTTCCCCGAACACATCGAGTGAAGATCCCGCACGCCCTCTTGTCGCCCGCCCGTCCATGGGCTTACTTGACCTTCATGGCGGACACCACGGGAAACACCAGCGACACCGGGGCGACACCCGGTTCCCTCTCCACCTCCGACTCCACCCCACGTAAAGCCAGTTGGAAGTACATCGGCCCCGGAATCGTCGTCGCGGCGACCGGTGTCGGGGCCGGCGACCTGGTGGCGACCCTGATCGCGGGCAGCAACTTCGGCTACACCCTCCTGTGGGCCGCCGTCATCGGCTGCCTGGTGAAGATCTCCCTCGCGGAGGCGGCCGGCCGCTGGCACCTGTCCACCGGCCGCACCCTCTTCGACGGCTGGGCGAGCCTGGGCCGCTGGACCACGTACTTCTTCGCCGTCTACGTCGTGATCTGGGGTTTCGTGTACGGGGCGGCGGCGATGTCGTCGAGCGCGCTGCCGTTGCAGGCGCTGTTCCCGGACGTGATGGACCTGAAGTGGTGGGGGATCGCCTGCGGTCTGGTGGGCCTGGTCTTCGTCTGGTTCAACAAGTACGCCGTCTTCGAGAAGGTCATGACGGTCCTGGTCGGCGTCATGTTCGTGGTGACGGTGTACCTGGCGATCCGGGTCACCCCGAATCTGGGAGATGCCTTCGCGGGCCTTCTGCCCGTTCTCCCCGACGAGAAGGGCTCCATCCTCAACACCCTCGGCCTGATCGGCGGCGTCGGCGGCACCATCACGCTGGCCGCGTACGGCTACTGGGTCAACGCCAAGGGCTGGACCAACACCGGCTGGATGAAGGTCATGCGGCTGGACAACCGGGTCGCCTACGCCACCACCGGCGTCTTCGTCGTCGCGATGCTCTTCGTCGGCGCCGAGCTGCTGCACGCGGCGAACATCGCCATCGAGAGCGGCGACAAGGGCCTGATCCAGCTGGGCGGCATCCTGGAGGACGAGTACGGGACGGTGACCGCGAAGTTCTTCCTGATCGGCTTCTTCGCCACCTCCTTCACCTCCCTGATCGGCGTCTGGCACGGCGTGAGCCTGATGTTCGCCGACTTCGTCGCGCGCTACCGTCGCCGCGACGCGGCCAAGGGCGAGGAGATCGCCTCGGGCAAGCGGGAACGCTCCTGGCCGTTCCGCGCGTACCTGCTGTGGCTGACCTTCCCGCCCATGGTCCTGCTCTTCCAGGGCCAGCCGTTCCGGCTGGTCATCATCTACGGCGTCCTCGGCGCGGCGTTCCTGCCGTTCCTCGCCGGCACGCTGCTCTGGCTGCTCAACACCGACCGCACGCCCAGGGAGTGGCGCAACGGCTGGGTGAGCAACGGGATGCTGGTGATCGCGGGGCTGCTGTTCCTGGTGCTGTGCGTGAAGCAGATCTGGGACCAGCCGTGGTCGGAGTTCTTCTAGCGGTCGGAGTTCTTCTGGCGGTCGGAGTTCTTCTGGCGGTCGGAGATTTTTTGGTGGTCACTTGAGCTGGGCGGCCCACTGGGGGTCGAGGGCGATCTCGCGGAGCTGCTCGATGGTCAGGGCGGGGGCTTCGCGGGTCGCGGGGCTGTGCTGGGCGCCGGAGTTGAACGCGCTGATCACGACACGGAAGCCGTTGGTGCGCATGGTGTCGGCGGTCCACATCACGACCCCTGCGCCGCCCTTCTCGCCGGGCCCCTGCCGGGTGGTGACCAGCGTGCCGTCGGGGAGGGTCTCGGCGTCGCCGTAGAGCTCGTCGGCCACGTCCCGCATGTCGGGCTGCACGTTGATCTGTACGAGGCTCTGCCCCTTGCCGTCGTCGACGACGACGTACCCGAAGTCGCCCTCGCCGCCCTTGCTCACCACTTTCGCGTCCTCGGGGAGGAGCGTTACGAGCGTGTTCACGGCGGAGCCGGTGAGCGTCGCCTGAGGGGCGGCGGGCTTCCCGGAAGCCCCCGGCTCCTTCCAGCCGTCCGGGGCAGCCGGGACGAGGGGCAGCCACTGCGAGGCCGTGACGATCACCTTCAACTCCGCCAGGGACAGCGGCGGTTCGGGCCGTGTGAGCGGCGCGTCCTTCTCGGCCTCGGCGTTCCACTCAGTCACGGTGACCTGCTCGCCCTCGGGGGTCACGAGTTCCGCGCGCCACAATTTGGTGTCCACGCGGCGGTCCGGATACTCGTACCCCTGGAAGAGCATGAGCATCGAGCCGTCGGACAGCCGGCTGGTCGTGCAGCTGTCGTGCGGGACATAGACCTTGTCCGGGCAGGTGGTGGCCTCTTGGGCCGTCCGGCTGCCCGGTTCGACCCGGTTCAGCGCGACGCTGACCGCGCCGCTGCCCTCGCCGTCGTCGTAGACGAGCCGCACGGACGGCATGGTGCCGCCCGAGCCCTCCGCGCCGCTGACCTTCCCCGCGGGCAGCAGCTGCTTCAGCGTGGCGATCATGTGTTCGGCGGAGACGGCCTGCGGGGCGGTGGAGGTGGCGGGCGCGAAAGGCGTACGACCGGAGCCCACGGACTGCTGCTCGGCGGCGTCCGTGACCTTCCCGGTTCCGCTCCCCGGCAGGACCAGCGCTCCCGCGACGCCCACGAGGGCGATGCTCGCCGCGCCGCCGGCCACCGCGGCCCGGCGCCGCAGGCGCAGCTTGCGCCCGCGGGCCCGGCCGGCGGCGATCAGGGCGGGGCGGTCGGTGTCGAAGGTGTCCCCGGTCTGCCGCAGGGCGGCGCCGAGCCGCTCCTCGAAGGGGTCGTCGTAGTGCTCTGTGGGCATGCCGAATCACCGTCTCTTGAGGGTGGGTGGTGAGGTGAAGTGACGAGGGCGAAGGTCAGGTCGCCGCGTACTCGGCGAGGTCCTCGCCGAGCGACATCCGCAGCCGGGCGAGGGCGCGGGAGCAGCGGGTCCGTACGGCGGCCGAGCTGGTGTTCATCGCCTCGGCCGTCTCCTGGATGCTGCGGTCCTCCCAGTAGCGCAGTACGACGACCGCCCGGTCCTTGGCGGGCAGCCGCGCGAGCGCCTCCAGCAGGGTCAGCCGCAAGGTCGTGTCGCTGTCGGCGGCGGCCGTCTCCGGCAGTACGTCGGTAGGCCGCTCGGTGCTGATAATCGGGTCGCCGCCGGTCGGGGCCCGCTGATAGACAGAAGCGATGGAGGACGACGACCCGCATGGGTTCCAGGCAGGGCAGTCGGGGCTGATCGTGAGGGTCCCGGAGGCGGAGCCTGCAGTGCGAGCGTGGCGTGACCGGCTTGACCCCTCGGCCCGTGCCGGTGTTCCGGCCCATGTCACCGTGCTCTTCCCGTTTCTCGATGCGAGCCGGATCGACCAGGGAGTCTGCGCCGCGATCGGCGAGCTACTCGGTCGGCATCAGTCCTTCGAGGCCCGGTTCGACCACTGCGGCCGGTTCCCCGGAGTGCTGTATCTCGCCCCCGAACCGGACACCCACTTCCGGCGCCTCACCGAGGCGATCGTCGAGCGGTGGCCGGAGCACCCGCCGTTCGGCGGGCAGTTCGACGATGTCGTCCCGCACCTGACCGTCGCCCAGGGCCAGGACGAGGCTGTCGTGGAGAAGGCCGAGGCCGACCTGCTCACCGGTCTTCCCATCGTTGCCCAGGTGTCTTCGGTCGATTTGCTGGTCCACGACGGGAGGCGGTGGCGGCAGCGGTCCTCTTTCCCGCTGGGACAGGCCCGATTGCGGTGATCCGTCAGCCGTTGCCCCTGATGCCCAGAGGTCGACGCGGCCGTAGCGGGCGATGGTCCGGCAACAGAACAGCGCCGGCCGCGTCCCATCACCCACGGCCGGCGCCAAGAGCAGTTCAAGGGCTACGGCAGCCCCTCCACATGCGGCCCCACCGCGTTCGACCACGCGTTGCCGCTCGCCGCGTCCCAGTTCGTCGACCACGTCATCGCGCCGCGCAGGTCCGGGTACGTCCGCGGTGGCTTGAAGGAGCCGCAGTTCGTCGCACGGGTCAGGCAGTCCAGGGCGTTGTTCACCACCGTCGGTGAGACGTACCCGCTGCCCGCCGCCCGCGTCGAGGCGGGGAGGCCGAGGCCCACCTGGGACGGGGCGAGGCCGTTCTCCAGCTGGATGCAGGCCAGCGCCGTCAGGAAGTCCACCGAGCCCTGGCTGTAGACCTTGCCGTCGCAGCCGAGCATCGAACCGCTGTTGTAGTACTGCATGTTGACGACCGTGAGGATGTCCTTCACGTTCAGCGCCGTCCGGAAGTACGCGTTCGACGTCGACTGCATGTCGAGCGTCTGCGGCGCCATCGTGAGCACCATCGACGGGCCCGCCTTCGCCGACAGCGAGCGCAGCGCCTGCGTCATGTACGTCGCGTTGAGGCCGTTCTCCAGGTCGATGTCCACGCCGTCGAAGCCGTACGTCTGCATCAGCGAGTAGACCGAGTTCGCGAAGTTCGTCGCCGATGTGGAGTCGTTCACCGATACTCGGCCCAGCTCGCCGCCCACCGAGATGATGACCTTCTTCCCCGCGCCCTGCTTGGCCCTGATGTCGGCCTTGAACTGGTCCACCGTGTAGCCGCCCAGCCCCGCCGAGTCCAGGTTGAACGTCACGGCCCCCGGCGTCGCCGTCGCGTCCGCGAACGCCACCGCGATGATGTCGTAGTGGCCCGGCACGTCCGACAGCCGCTGCACGGTCGCCCCGTTGTTGAAGTTCTGCCAGTAACCGGTCACCGCGTGCCGGGGGACATCGGAGCCGCCACCGCCCGTCGGCGCCGTCGTCCCCGTCACCGCCACCGACTTCGGCGACTCACCCGCCGCGTTGGTCGCCGTGACCTGGAAGCTGTACGACGTCGACGCCGCGAGCCCGGTCACGGTCGCCGACGTGCCGGTCACGGCCGTCACCTTCGTACCGTCACGGTAGACGTTGTAGCCCGTCGCGCCCGAGACCGTGTTCCAGGACAGGGACACCGACGAGGATGTCGTCCCCGACACCGACGGACCGCTCGGCGCGCCCGGGATCGTCGGTGCCGGGTCGCCGCCCCCGCCGCCGTCGGGGCCGAACACCGAGACGTCGTCCGCGTAGTAGGCCGCCTGGCCGTACCAGCCGTGCGTGTAGATCGTCACCGAGCGCGTCGAGGAGCCCGTGGTGAAGGTCGTCGACAGCTTCTTCCACGAGGACGAGTCGGGGGTCCACGTCGAGACGTCCGTCGTGCCCGTGCCCGTCGCGCCGAGGTAGGCGTAGCCGCCCTGCACCCACGCGCTCAGCGTGTACGTCGAGCCGGGCTGCACCGCCACCGTCTGCGTGCAGCGCGCGTTGTCCTGCCCGGCCGGCGTCGCCTTCAGCGCGGAGGAGCCGCCGTGCACCGGCGAGGAGACCGTCGTACCGCTGCCCGCGGAGCAGGTCCAGTTGCTCAGGCCCGACTCGAAGCCTGCGTTCTTGGCGTTGTTGATGTCCGCGGCGGATGCCTGGCCGATCGTCGACACGGTGAGCGCGAGGGCGGCGGTCACCGCGCCCGACCAGATGCGTGTACGTCTGCGTCTGCGTGCGTGGTCCATGGGTGCCTCCGGTGGGGGGAGAGGGGGCTTCCGGGTTTCCGGGCCTACCCAAGTTGGTCCAGACCAATTCAACTGTCAAGAGGTCCAGACCAATTCGGCCCACACGTCAGCCGCCCGTCGGTGCCTCACCCTCTCGGGTTCGGTCCGGATGCACACCCTGCCCCGATTTGACATCTCTTGTGCAATGCGAGTTGCCGTCCGGCTACGGAAACGCTGTTCTCCGGTCACGGGGGCGTGGTTACAGTGCTCAGGTAGTCACGCAGTGAAGTCGTCCCGGTGCACAACAGTTGCGCCGGCGGGCCGGACTTGGGTGGGAACGGGGAGCTGCGCGTGCCAACAGCCGTTGCCGTGACCAGTGCCGACATGGCGCTGCCGCCGCAGGACGAGCGGACCCTGCCCGCCGTCGTCCTGCACGACGTGGACAGACGCCCGCTGGAGCAGGTGCTCGCCGAGATGCAGGCTCTGATCGAGACGCACGGGCATGTGATCGTCGCCTGCTCGCGGGCCGTTCCGGCGGCAGTGGAGCGGCGGCTGCACACCGTCCGCTCCCTGCTGGAGAGTGACCGGATCGCCCTCTTCCGCCCCGATCTGCCACCGCTCGGACTCGCCGTCCTCGCCCGCCAGTTGAGACAGCTCGCCTCCTGCGACCTCGGCCCGGGCGTCCTCGCCTCGGCGGGCCGGCTGCTCACCCACTACGTCCACGCCGGAGCACTCCTCGGCTCCGTCGCCCGGCTCGACCGCGTTCCCGTCGGCCTCAAGTCGCACGCCAAGTCCTGGGTTCCGGGCAGCCAGTTCGGCGTGATCGCCCACCCCGAGCCGCAGCTGGTCCGGATCGGCCCCGAAGCGCGGCTCGCGGGACCGGAGTTCGGCACCTGCATGCTGCTTGCCCGAGGGCAGCTCCAGTCCGACTGGGTCACCGCCGCGCTGGCCCCCGCCTGGCGCGTGCAGGGCCTGCGCGAGGCGCAGCTGCCCGCCGAGTCCGCCGCCTGGTGGGGGACCGGCAAGCTGATCGAGTTCTGCACCTATCTGCCCGACCTGCCGGTGCTCTACCAGCTGGTCAGCTCCGTACGCCGCAGCAGCTGCCACTGGTGCGGCATCGACGTCATCGGCGACCGGTGCGTGTTCTGCTCCGCGACGGCACCGTCGTACGAGAACCAGCTCCAGCTTCCGGCGGGGTGACCCGCTGCCCGACAAGGCCCCCGACAAGGCCCCCGACAAGGCCCCGACGGGACCCCCGACGAGACCCCCGACGAGACCTCCGACGAGACCCCCGACCCGTTCGACCCCACCCCCCAACGAGGTTGCACGCTTCATGAACTCCCGTCAGCGCCGCGGCGTGATACTCCTGCTTCTGTCCGTCCTGTGCGCCCTCGGCGCGTTCGCGGGCGTGCTCTCCGTCATCAACGACGTGCAGTCCAAGGTCGGCCCCGAGGTCACCGCGTACCGGCTGAAGGACAACGTGGCCCCCTATACCGCCCTCACCGCGGACAAGTTCGAGCAGGTCAAGATGCCCGAGCGCTGGCTGTCGGAGACGGCGGTCACCGATCTGCGGCAGATCAGGGGCAAGATCGCCGTCACCACCCTGCGCGAGGGCTCCCTGCTGCAGAGCGACATGATCGTGGATCAGCCCGCCCTGCGGCCCGGGCAGCAGGAGGTCGCCATCATGATCGACGCGGCGACCGGAGTGGCCGGCAAGATCACGCCCGGATCCACCGTCAACGTGTACGCCACCTTCGCGGGTGAGCGAGAGGGCGCCCCCGCCCAGTCGAAGATCATCGTGACGAACGCCCAAGTGATCGACGTCGGCGATCTCACCGCCCTGGAACCCGACGCCGACGACCGCACCCGGCGCGCCACCGAGGCGGTGCCCATCACCTTCGCGCTGTCCACCATCGACGCCCAGCGCATCACGTACGCCGAGTCGTTCGCCGAGCGCGTCCGGCTCGCCCTGGTCGCGCCCGGCGGCGACACCACCGTCCCCGACGAGGACCGCACCTACGAACTCGCGAAGGACAAGTGAGGCCCGCATGCCCACGAGGATCCTGCCGGCCGTCGGCGACGCGGACGCGGTCCGTTCGGTCACGACCCTGCTCAGCCAGCTCCCGGACGCCGAACCGGTGGCCCCGGTCGTCGACTCCACCCAGCTCATCGACACCCTCGCGCGGCTGGCCGCCGAGTCCGTCGACGAACTGCCCGAAGTCGTCGTGGTCCACGAACGCATCGGCCCCGTCCCGGCCCTGGAGCTGATCCGCGAGGTGGCGCTGCGCTTCCCGGCCGTCGGCGTCATCCTCGTCACCTCCGACGCGAGCCCCGGCCTCTTCCAGGCCGCCATGGACTCCGGCGCGCGCGGCCTGGTCGCGCTGCCGCTGTCGTACGAGGAACTGGCCAACCGTGTGCAGGCGGTCGCCCAGTGGTCGGTTGGGGTACGACGGCACCTGGGCCACGGCGGTGACGTCTTCACCGGCGTCGGCGGCACCGTCGTCACGGTCAGCGGCGCCAAGGGCGGGGTCGGGGCGACGCTCGCCGCCATCCAGCTGGCGCTCGCCTCGCAGGCGTCGGGCCGCTCCACCGTGCTGGTCGACATGGACCTCCAGGCCGGGGACGTCGCGTCGTATCTGGACGTCCAGTTCCGGCGTTCCGTCGTCGACCTCGCCGCCATCACCGACATCTCGCCGCGCGTCCTCGCCGACGCCGTCTTCCGGCACGACACCGGCGTCGCCCTGCTGCTCGCGCCCGCCGAGGGCGAACGCGGCGAGGAGGTCACCGACCGCGCCGCCCGGCAGATCGTCAGCGCCCTGCGCTCCCGCTACGAGACCGTCGTCATCGACTGCGGCGCCCAGCTGAGCGGCGCCGGCGCGGCGGCGGTGGAGATGGCCGACACCGCCCTGCTGGTCACCACGCCGGACGTGGTCGCCGTCCGGGGCGCCAAGCGGACGGTGCGGATGTGGGACCGGCTGCAGATCCGCAAGGCGGAGGAGACCACGGTCGTCGTCAACCGGCACACGCGCGGTACGGAGATCCAGCCGCCCCTCATCCAGAAGATCACCGGCACGTCGGTCGCCGCGACGGCCGTGCCCGCCAACTTCAAGGAACTGCAAGGGGTGGTGGACGCCGGGCGCGTGCACGAACTGGACAACAGGAGCGCGGTGAAGCAGGCCCTGTGGGGGCTCGCCGGGGAGCTGGGGCTGGTCAAGGCGCCGGTGGGCGACCGGAAGGGCGGCCGGCTGCGCGGGGATCGCGGGTCGGGGAGCTTCCTGCGGCGGAGGGACGGATGAGGGCGACTCGTCTTGTCCGGGGCCGGGACCGGGACCGGGGGCAGGTCACCATCGAGTTCCTCGGGATGACACCGCTGATCATTGTGACGCTGGTGCTGCTGTGGCAGTTCGTACTCGTGGGGTACACCTACGCGCTCGCGGGGAACGCTGCGGACGAGGCGGTACGGGCGGGCACGGCGGCGGAGGACCGCCAGGCGGCCTGCCAGGAGGCGGGCGTACGGCATCTGCCGTCCGCGTGGGAGGGGGGTGCCGAGGTGTCCTGCGGCGAGAGCGGCGGCCTGGTCACGGCCGACGTGCGTCTTGAGGTGCCGGTGCTCTTCCCCGGCTCGGTCGGCTTCCCGTTCCCGGGAGTCGTCGGCCACGCGGGGGCCGTCGTGGAGGAGTCGGACTGATATGGCGTACGACTACGAGGGCCGGACTGGAGCGGCGTACCAGCGCAAAAGCCGCGATCACGGGCAAGTCGCCCTCGAATACCTCGGGTTCATCCCGATCCTGATCCTCGTCGCGATGGCCGCCGTGCAGATCGGCCTGATCGCCTACGTCGCGCAGCAGGCCGGTACGGCCGCCCGCACCGGCGCGCGCAGCGCCTCGCTCGACGGACCCTACGCGCAGGACTGCCGGAACGCCGTCAGCTCCTGGCTCGACGCCGCCTGTACGAGGGCGGATCTGGGCGACGAGGTCGAGGTCACCGCCACGATCGACATCCCGTCGATCGTCCCCGGCTGGGACTTCGGCCCCGCTCGCAAGACCGCCACCATGCCGATGGACCGCTGAGCAGGGAGTTACGGCGATGAGTCTGCGGGCACGGATCAACTCCCCGGAGGAGAACGGCAGCCGGGGCGAGGACGGGCACCTGGTCGCCTCGTACCGGGCCAAGCTGCTGGAGGAGATCGACCTCGCGGAGATGAGCGCGCTCGCGGCAGCCGAGCGCAGGGCGCGGCTGGAGCGGGTGCTCGGGCACATCATCAGCCGTGAGGGCCCGGTGCTGTCGACGGTCGAGCGGGCGCAGCTGATCCGGCGGGTCGTCGACGAGGCGCTGGGCCTGGGCATCCTGGAGCCCCTCCTCGAAGACGCGTCGATCACCGAGATCATGGTGAACGGCCCGGACGCGATCTTCGTGGAGCGCGGCGGCCGCGTGGAGCAGCTGCCGCTCCGCTTCGCCTCGAACGACCAGCTGATGCAGACCATCGAGCGGATCGTCTCCACGGTCAACCGCCGCGTGGACGAGTCGAATCCGATGGTCGACGCCCGCCTCCCGTCCGGTGAGCGCGTCAACGTCATCATCCCGCCGCTGTCCCTCACCGGCGCCACGCTCACCATCCGCCGCTTCCCGCGCTCCTTCACACTCCAGGAGCTGATCCAGTTCGGCTCGCTGGACGAGCCGATGGTGTATCTGCTGGCGGGGCTGGTGCAGGCGCGGTTCAACATCATCGTCTCGGGCGCCACCGGCACCGGCAAGACGACGCTGCTGAACGCGCTGTCCGGGCTGATCCCCGAGAGCGAGCGGATCATCACCATCGAGGACTCGGCGGAACTCCAGCTCCAGCAGCACCACGTGGTCCGGCTGGAGTCCCGGCCGCCCAACGTGGAGGGCCAGGGCCAGGTGACCATCCGCGACCTGGTCCGCAACTCGCTGCGCATGCGCCCCGACCGGATCGTCGTCGGTGAGGTCCGTGGCGGTGAGTCGCTGGACATGCTCCAGGCGATGTCGACCGGCCACGACGGCTCGCTGGCCACCGTGCACGCCAACAGCGCGGAGGACGCGCTGATGCGATTGCAGACCCTGGCCTCCATGTCCGACGTCGAGGTGCCCTTCGCGGCGCTGCACGACCAGATCAACAGCGCGGTCGATGTGATCGTGCAGCTCACCCGGTTCGCGGACGGGGCCCGCCGGGTCACCGAGGTCGCGCTGCTCGACAGCCACGGCGGAGATCCGTACCGGCTGGCCACGGTCGCCCGCTTCAACGCCCGGCCGATGGCCGCCGACGGCCGGATCCACGGCAGTTTCGAGTACTTCCCGCTCACCCGCCGCACCGCCGACCGCCTCTACATGGCGAGCCAGCCCGTCCCCCAGGCCTTCGGCGTCGCCCAGTCCGCGCAGCAGCTGGCCACCCGAGAAGCCAGGTAGGCAGGAGCCGACCCATGGAACTGACGACCCTCGTCTCCCTCACCACCGGCGTCACCCTGCTGACCTGCGTCCTCGCCGTGGCCGGCCTGCACGCCTACGCCATGGGCAGGGCCCAGCGCCAGGCCCTCGTGGAGCGCCTGTCGTCCACCGGCCAGGTCCAGGTCACCGGCCGCCGACGCCGGTTCCGCACTCTGGACCGCCGCCTGCGCCGTACGCAACTGGGCCGGAAGCTGGAGCTGCGGCTGCTGGCGACCGGCCTGGACGTGACCCCCGGCGAGTTCTTCGTCGCGATGCTCGCCGCGGTCGCCGGGCTGTGGCTGATCGGCCAGGCCACCCTCGCCCCCTTCTTCGGCCCGATCGCCGGGCTGCTGGGCATCTGGGTGGCGATCCAGTTCCTCAACTGGCAGCGCCAGAAACGCATCGAGAAGTTCATCAACCAACTCCCCGAACTGGCCCGCATCCTGGCCAACGCCACCCAGGCCGGCCTCGCCCTGCGCACCGCGATCAGCATGGCGGCGGAGGAGCTGGAGGCGCCGGCGGGTGAGGAACTGGCCAAGGTGGCCAACCAGTTGGCGGTGGGCGCGTCGATGGACGAGGCGCTGGGGGAGATGGCCGACCGGTTGCCGTCCCGGGAGCTGGTGGTCCTGGTCACCACCCTCGTGCTGTCCAACCGGGCCGGCGGCCAGCTGGTCAGCGCGCTCAGAAACCTCACGGAGACGCTGGAGGAGCGGAAGGAGACCCGCCGCGAGATCCGCACCCAGCTCTCGCAGGTGAGCATGACGTCGTACGCGGTCCCGGTCATGGGCGTGGGCTCGCTGCTCCTCATGAACGGCGTCAAGGACGGCGCCCTGGACCGGATGACGGGCTCCCCGGTCGGCCAGGCCTGCGTGATCATCGCGTTCGCGCTGTACGCCGTCGGCTTCGTGATGATCCGCCGTCTGTCCCGTATCGACGTCTGAGCGGCTTGGAAGGGAGGGATCCGGCATGGCACTTCTACTGGCACTGCTGATGGGTGCGGGCGTCTGGGGGATCTTCGCCGGAATCCGGATGTACCGGGCGGAGGCGAAACTCCCCGGCGACCTCGTCCTCGCCCTGGAGGTCGGCTCGACCCGCACGGGTGCGGTGGACTCGCTCATCGACCGGATGGGCATGCGGTACGCCCCCGCCGTACTGCGTCTGATGGGCCCGAAGCAGGTCGCCAAGTACCGCCGCAAGATCGACCTGGCGGGCAACCCCGGCGGCCTGACGATCGACCGCTACGCGGCGCGCAGGGCGGTGTACGGCTTCCTGGGCGGCGTCGGCGGCCTGGTGTTCCTGGTGCAGGGCAACGTACTGATGACCCTGCTGCTGTTCGCCTTCGGCGCGTTCTGGACGGAGGTCGGTCTCTGGTCGGCGATCCGGGTCCGCAAGGACGTGATCGAGCGGACCCTGCCGGACTTCCTCGACGTCCTCGCGGTCGTGGTCAGCGCCGGGCTCGGCTTCCGCCAGGCCCTGGACCGGGTCGCCTCGCGCTACGAGGGCCCCTGGGCCGACGAGCTCCGCATCACCCTGCACCAGATGGACCTCGGCATGAGCCGCCGCCAGGCCTTCGCGGAACTGCGGCGACGCAACGACTCCGAGCAGGTCGCGATGTTCGTGACGGCGTTGCAGCAGGGGGAGGAGCTGGGGGCGCCGATCGTGGACACGCTGGTGTCGCTGGCGAAGGACATGCGGCGCACGGACGCGCAGAACGCCCGGCGCAAGGCGGCGCGGGCCGTGCCCAAGGCCACGATGATGATCACGACGTTCATGGTGCCGGCGACGATGCTGCTGCTGGGGGCGGGGTTGCTGCTCGGCTCGGGGACGGACTTCGGCACGCTCACGGGTGAGTGACGGGGATGACGATCACGCCGACGCCGCCGGTGGGGTGGGTGCGGGAGGGACCGTCGGGACTGACCATGGCGCACGAACGGAAAGCCGCCGATGGCGCTGAGCACCCACAGGGGCCACCCGCACTGTCGATCCAGCTCAACGCACTCCAGGCAATGTGCCGCCAGGTCTTCGGGTTCCGCCTGGCCATGATCGCCCTGGCCGCCCCAGCAGCCCTCCTCAACGCCTCCCCCGGCATCGGCGTACGCCTGGTCGGCGCAGCAGTCGTAGTCACCTTCATGGCCTCCTACGTCCTCTTCAGGGACTGGGAACGCTTCGGCCCCTTACTCCTCCGCCACCCCACCCTCCTGGCCCTGGACACCCTCGTAGGCTCCTTCCCCCTCATCTCCGCAGGCCCCGACAGCACCCTGGCCTACGTCAGCGTCTGCACCCCCCTCCTCGCCGGCCTCGTCTACAGCTGGCGAGGCGCCGCGGTCTTCGCCTCCCTCCAGTCCCTGATCCTCCTCCTGGTCCACGCCACCCTCACGAAGACCCCCGACGCGACCCCCGCCGAAACCCTCCTCCTCCCCGGCCTCTGCGTGATCACGGGCGCCCTGGGCTCCACCCTCCGCAACCTCATGCTCCGCTTCGGCGAAGCCACCCACGCCCTGACCACAGTGCAGGCCCGCCTGGCCGTCACGGAGGCGGTGGCGGCGGAACGCGCCCGTCTGGCCCGCGAACTGCACGACTCGGTGGCCAAGACCCTGCACGGCGTGGCCCTGGCGGCGGACGGCCTGGCGGGTTCGGCCGACAAGCTGAACCCATCCCTGCTCAAACACCAGGCGGAGTTGGTGGCCCGCTCGGCCCGCAGAGCCGCAGCCGAGTCCCGCGAACTCCTCACGGACCTACGCCGCGTATCCGACCCGACGCACGGCACGGCGCTCCTCGCGGAACTGGCAGCCCGCACAGCGGACTTCACCACCCGCACCGGCGTCCCCGCCACCGTCCACCCCACCGGCGGCACGGCCGTACCCCCCGTCCCCCCGGCGGCGGCCCGCCAACTCCTCACGATCGCGGCGGAGGCCATGGAAAACGCCCACCGCCACGCAAGCCCCACCCGGATCGACGTAACGGCGGGCATCCACGGCGACCTGCTCGTCCTCAGCATCCACGACGACGGCCGCGGCCTCCCACCCGGAACCACCCTCGAACAACTCCGCCGAACAGGCCACTTCGGCCTGGTCGGCATGGTCGAACGCGCCGCCTCGGTAGGCGCCCGTATCCGCATCGGCCGGGGCAACCACCCCAAAGGCACGGAGGTACGCCTGGAACTCCCACTGGCGGCCCTCAACACCCACCACCACCCATCCTGACCCCCTACCCATCCACCCGAGAGGAGGCCGACGATGACATCCCTGCGTGTGGTCGTGGCCGACGACAACCCCGTGGTCCGCGCGGGCCTCACCGCGCTCCTCTCGGGCCGTGAGGACATCACGGTCGTGGCGGAGGCGGCGGACGGCCGAGAGGCGTACGAGGCGGCCAGGGCCCACCACCCCGACGTGATCCTCCTGGACGTCCGCATGCCGGGCGTGGACGGCATCGCGGCGCTCCCGTACCTCGTGAAGCTTGCCCCCGTCGTCATGCTCACCTACAGCCGCGAGCCGGAGATCGTCGAGGAGGCGCTGCGGCGAGGGGCGGACGGTTACCTGGTCCACGGTGAGTTCACGGCGGACCAACTGGTGGCGGCGGTACGGGACATCGAGCAGGGCAGGCCGCACTTCACCCCGACGGCGGCGGGGGCGCTGCTCGCCCAGCTCAGAGGCACGCAAAGTGCGACTGCAAACTCCGAACCCCATACCTCGCCAGAACGCTCCCCCGTGGGGCTGGGCCGTACCCCAACACCCCCTATTTCTCCGGAAAACCTTTCGCAAGTGCAACCGGCTATGGCACAGTCGTCGTCATACCGGTCACGGTTCCAACTCAGCGCGAGGGAGGCGGAGATCATGGACCTCATCGCATCCGGCATGAACAACCAGCACATCGCCGCCACGTGCTTCATCAGCGAGAAGACGGTCAAGAACCACATCAACCGCATCTTCGCCAAGCTCCACAGCACCAGCCGCTCGGAAGCCACGGCGAAGTGGCTGGGGTTGGGGTGACGACGATGGACCGTCCGTCAGCGCAAGATTGGGCCCACGATTGGGCCCCGGGGCCCTCTGCCAACCCTGGTGTTCCGCCGTACGCTCCCGGCACCGAAGCCGAGTCACCCGGAGGGGAACGCCATGAACAACTGGATGAACACCACGGTCTCGCACCTTCGCGCCCGCGTCGCCCGCAACGACAAGGGGCAGACGGCGGTGGAGTATCTGGGGATCATTGCGGTTGTCGTGGCGATTGTGTTGGCGATTACGGGGACGGATATCGGCAACACGATCTACACCGCGATCACCGACAAGATCGCAGAGGTCGTAGGCGGCTGACACGGCCGAGCAGGTACGACGACACAGGGCAGGCCTTCCCCATCTACATCACGGTGGTGGCGGGCCTGCTCTTTCTCGCATTCGCGTACCTGGCGGTCGGCCAGGCCGGGGCGACTCGCAATGAGGCTCAAACGGCTGCGGACGCGGCGGCGCTCGCAGCAGCCCAGGATCTCCGGGACCAGCTCGGGGACCAGTGGCTGGAGAACGTGTTGGACCCGGACTCGTGGCCAGGCATCTTCGACGGCAACGTGGGGGCTGCCAACTCCTGCTGGCGCGCAGATCAGCTTGCCGCGCAGAACGACGCGCGAGTAACTGGCTGTGACCGGGAACTCCTCGGCTACACGGTCGACATCGAGACCACTGAGCCCGTCGGAGACACCATCGTGCCCGGCACGGAGGACATGCACGCGGCGGCAACCGCCACGGCCGTCATCGAGCCGCGCTGCACCTTCGAACTCCCCGGCGAGGACGCGGGAGACGACGTCCTGCCGACCCTCAACTGCAAGGACAGAGACTGGAACCTGGACCCGGAGGACCTCGACATCCTGCCGGAACCTGAGGAACTTTTCGACGTCCACCTGGCCGAGTCGCAAGCGAACGACGAGTGATGAAGGAAGCGGAGTCATGAGCATTCGGTTCACGACGAAGGCCCGCAAGGGGATGGTCGCATTGACCGTCGCGGCCGGATTGGCCCTCGGTGTGGCCGGCTGTGGTGGTGGCGGTGGCAGCGAGGACGAGAAGCCGGACAGTTCGGCCTCCGCTTCACAGGACAGGGGATCCCAGCCGAGCGCCCAGGAGGGCCAGGACGAGGTACCACTGGCGGAGCTGAAGGGTTCGAACGGCCTGCTCCTCCAGATCACCTCAGCTCAGCGTGACGCGGGAGGCTTTGTCACGGTAAGTGGCAACCTGAAGAACGACGGTGCCGAGCGAGTCACTGTGAACGGTGCGGTAAGGGGCAACGAGACCGAGATTCTTCGGCACGGAATGTCACTCGGCGGTGCGACCCTCGTCGATAGCAAGGACAAGAAGCGCTACTACGTGTTGCGCGACACGGACGGCCGCCCACTGACGACCACAGGCTTCTCCTCGCTCAAGGCGGGCGAGTCCCTGGCTGTATTCATGCAGTTCCCGTCTCCGCCTACCAGCAGCGCCGAAGTCGCGCTGCAGTTGCCGACCTTCGCCAGCGCCACCATCACGATCTCCGGGTGAGGCCAAGATGACCGCAACCTCACGCCTCCCCCTGACTCTCACCACCGCCACATTCCTCCTCGCCACGACCCTCACCACCACCACAACAGCCCACGCCAAAGACGACCCCAGCGTCCCCCCAGGCACCGAAGCCACCGCCTCCGCCCCCGTCGAAGTCGACCCCAACGACCCCGACCTCAAGCTTCCGGAAGGCGCCACCCTCGCCGAACCCAAAGTCCTGGACATCAAGCAGGTCGTAGAAGACCAGAGCGGCGACGAACGCCGCGAGGACACCAACGCGGACGTCAAGTTCGCCCTCCAGGCCGAAGTCCTGTTCGGCAAGGACAGCGCAAAGCTCAGCGCCGAGTCGAAGGCCCGCATCTCCGCGATCGCCGAGGAGATCAAGACCCAGAACGCCACAAAGGTCCGCGTCTTCGGCTTCACGGACAACCTCGGTTCCTCCGCCCACGGCGACGCCCTGTCCCGCCGCCGCGCCAACGCCGTACACGACGTCCTCGACTCAGAGCTCAACGACCCCAACATCACCTTCGAGGTACGCGGCTACGGCGAGCAGTACCCCATTGCCGACAACTCAACGGAGTCCGGCCGCAAGAAGAACCGCCGGGTGGAGGTGTCCTTCCCGCGCACAGACAGCTGATGCGACGGCGATGACCCCCGAGCAGATCAAGACCTGGTCACCGCATGAGTACAGATACTCAGGTGCCGTGGTCGCCGGCGCGGATGGGGCCGTGAGGAAAGGCCGCTACCGTACCCCTCGATCACCACAACGTCGCTGTCGCGCGTTCGCATCAGCTCATTGGCGCACGACAGGACACGGGGAGAGGGCACACATGGCGTGGGATGAGTGGGAGCAGCTCAAGACCGCGGCGGTCGAGCGCCACTCTGCGCAGATGCAGCTCAATCAGCTGTCGGCCGATCAGCAGGCTTCGGGCTCGGACGGCAGCGGTGGTCGCGGAGGGCCCTGGGACAGCGGCGGTGGTTCCGGCACGCTCAGGTCCGTCAAGGCCGCGTGGACCAAGGCGGGTGAAGGTGTCGGCTCGTTGCGGGAGAGCATCAGCCAGGCACTCGCGAATCTGGAGGAGGGCCAGACGGGCCTCGGCAAGGATCACGGATGCCTGACAGCTGCTGCCCAGCGGGACGTCTACGAGTCCTGGCAGCGCTACGTCAAGAGCGTGAGCGGTCGGTGTGGCGCACTGGCGGAGATCCTTGAGAAGACGGGCAGCGACCAGCTGAAGACCGACGAGGCGGTCAAGGCGGAGATCGCGAAGCTGAAGATCGAGTACGAAGACACGCCCGCTCTCGGCGGTCAGGCCAAGGGCCGGTGATCGGGGGGAGCCATGGACTACGCGACGTTGAAAGCCCTCAAGCCAACCGAGTTCTCGGATGCGGCGGACGGGTTCCGCAGAACGGGCGACATGGCCAGTGCGGCCCAGGACCGTATTGAGAAACAGATCACCGCAGCCATGCGGAAGTCCCTGGAGGGCGAGGCCGCGAACGCAGCGCTGGGCCAGTTACGGGAACTGGCGGAGAACTTCCACTACACCCGGGTCGAATGCGGTCTGATCAGCACGGCGCTCGACGGGTTCGCGTACGACCTGGAGGCGGCCAAGAAGAAGCTGGACGCGGCGGTCGAGGGTGCACAGGCCGAGAGGTTCACCGTGAACTCCGACGGGTCGATCAACTATCCGCCGGGCGGGGAGAAGGTCGACGGCGAGCTTCCCAAGGGCGGCACGGTGACCGGCTTGACAGACGCGACGGCCTCCGCGCTGGGCCGTCAGGCCGCCAACTTCGATCCCAACCCCCATCACGGCCGCGCCCAGCAGTACGCCGACCAGATCGCCACCGCCCTCAAGGAGGCCACTGAGGCCGACGAGAAGTGGGCGCCGAAGCTGCGGGCGCTGAAGGCCGATGACGACCTGACGGTCTCCGACCGGGACTGGGCGGACGTGAAGAAGGACGCAGGCGGTGTCCTCAAGGTAGCCGGAGACTATCTGGACAGCATCAAGGAACCGCCCAAGGACGGCAGTCCGAAAGAGAACGCGGAGTGGTGGGACAGCCTTACCGCAGAGGAGCAGGCCGCCTACGTGGCCCTTCACCCCGCTGCTGTCGGTGCCCTCGACGGACTGCCGTCCGACATCCGTGACGAAGCCAACCGCGCGGTCCTGGCGGAGACCCAGGCGACGTATCAGCTGGAGCTGGCCTCCATTCCCCAGGAACCGAACAAGTTCGCGCCCAATCCCAACGGCAGCTATCCGGCCGTAGTCCAGACCCAGGCTTGGCAGGATTGGAACGAGAAATACGGGGAGCGGCACGCCTTCCTGACAAATTCTCTCAAGGGCATGAACGCCATCCAGAGTCGATTCGACGCCACTGGCAAGGACGGCCTGCCTCCGGCATACCTCCTCGGCTTCGACACCAAGGGCAATGGTCACGCGATGGTCGCCAACGGCAATCCGGACACGGCGGATCATACGGCGGTATACGTGCCGGGGACCAAGTCGCGGTTGGAGGGGGCCGGTGGAGACATCGGTCGAATGCAGGAAGTGTGGGACGCGAGCGATCAGCTGGCTCCTGGGGAGTCGGTGTCGACGATCACATGGATCGGCTACGACGCCCCGCAGAGCGTAGCCCCAGAAGCCATGGATAAGCACTGGGCCCACGAGGGAGCCCCCAAACTGAATCAGTTCCTCGACGGACTCCAAACCGTTCAGGGCGGCGCTGACGCCAGCCATACCACGGTGATTGGTCACAGTTACGGGTCCACCACCGTTGGTGCCGCATCGCAACAGGGCGACCTGGCCGCCGACGACATCGTGGTGGCGGGCAGCCCAGGCATGCTCGCCCCCGACGCGGACGATCTCGACGTCGGTAGGGACCACGTGTGGTCCGAGGCCGCGCGTGACGACCTTGTGCCGGTCGGTGGCAAGGTGGCCGGGCTCGGCGGCCTGAAGTGGGACGTCGAGACCTGGAACGGCGTGCCCTACAACGTTGGGTACGTCCAGGTCGTCCCCTCCGACGAAGCTTTCGGCGCCCACCGTATGGACGTGGACACAAGTGGGCACAGCGGCTACTGGGACCACGGTTCCCAGAGTCTCTGGAATCAGGCCGCGGTTGTTACTGGTCGCTACAACCAAGTCAAGGAAGACGATTGATCTCCCCTACCACCCTGCGGCGGAATTCACTGCGCTATGCCGGCCTGGCCGCGGCTGTTGCTCTGTCACTCCTCACGGCAGGATGTTCGAAAACGGTGAACAATACTGGACAATCTCCCACCCATGGATCTGCTGACTCTGCGGCTGCCACGGTCAATGTGGACGAGGCCCGCGAGAGGGCCAAGACCGTCTCCAGTGAGATTCACGACATGATCGGCATCCGGAAGGGAGAGGTAACCAAACGTGGTCCAGGCGTGTCGACATGCGAGGACGACCCAGAACACCTGTACAAGACTCGTCATCCATGGTCGCTCTACGGCGTCCCCGAGGAAGACCTCAAGCAAGGCTTCCAGCGCCTCAGGGATGCGCTCCCCAAGAATGGCTGGAAGATTGTGGACTATGGCCCGAACAGCAGCAAGGCCAAGTCCCTTGAACTCACGGCAGACTCAGAGACCGAACCCTATTCAGTGAACGCCGTACTGATCGTTTCTACGCCCACCAATCCCAACGAGAAACAGCCACTGCTCGCCGTAACCGTCGTCTCCGGCTGCTTCCGTGCGCCCGAGGGGACCAAACTCGACCAGGAGTTTTAGTCCGGCTCGTGATCTCCGAACCCAGCGGGCTTGCGGTCGCGATCCGCATCGTCTTTCTCGACGTCGCCTGGAGGCGGTGCCTGGTCCGCTTCGCCCGTGACGCCAGCGGCACCTCGTGCGATGGTCCGGGGAACGCCGGCCGGCCGAGCGCCCTCGCTACAACAGGTGGTCCGCCTTACCCGCCTTGATGTCCCGGATGAGGGTACGGAGGGCCTCGCGGGTATCGGTGAGGTGGCGGTCCTCTTGGCCGGCGACGGCGATGTAGGCGTTGCCTTCGGTGTCGGTGCCTATGCGGAAGCAGTTGGCGCCTTCGGCGCAGAAGGGTTCTTCCCAGGTGATGTCTGACATTGGGGATCCTCAGAGGTCGCTGGCGATACTGCGGACAAAATCGCGTGAGTCGGTTGACGAGAGCGAGGCTGCCTCCATCCAGTCCAAGTGGGCACGGTACTTTTCGAGTTGGGACTGGCCGTGGAGGAACTCGGGACCATGGGCCGAGTCGAGTTCCACGGTGTCGAGTTGCGGCACCACACCCTCTGCGTAGATCACCGCCTGCCCGGCTCCGGGGAATGCCCCGGCCTTGAACGGGATGACGCGTACGTCGATGTTCTCGCGCTCGGACAGTTAGCAGGGGTGGTCGAGCTGCCCCCGCATCACTTTGGCGCCACCGAACTCGACGCGCAGCGCGGCCTCGTGTACGTAGCCGACGTACGTGATCGGGACCTCCCGGTGCAGTACTTGCTGGCGCTGCATGCGCAGGGCGACGCGCAACTCGACCTCCATGGGGGACAGGGGCGGCAGCGCGGCGGCGAACAGGGTGCGGGCGTAGGCATCGGTCTGGAGGAGGCCAGGGACGTGCATGGCCAGACCGGCGCGCACCCCCTTCGCATGCCACTCCAGTTCGGCGATGTCCAGTAGTTCTGAGGGGAGTTGGCCCCGGTACACCTCCCACCACCCGCGCTTGCGGTCCCCGGCCATGTCGGCCAGCGCGTCGACGTACGCGGTGTCGCGGCAGTCATAGTTGCAAGCCAGGGTCTTCAAACGATCCGGAGAGATGGCCCGAACGCCTGCCTCGATGTTGGAGATCTTCGTCCTGTCGAGGCCCAGCAGCCCTGCCGCGTACTCCGTGGACACCTCCGCCGAGAGACGTATCTTCCGTAGCTCTGCGCCAAGTCGCTTCTGACGTTCGGTGGGTGTTGCCCTCGGCGGCATGTGCACTTCCTCCAGTGGTCGCGGCGCCAGTGTGCCCCTTGCGCGTCCGCCTCCGCCGCCAACGGAAGCGCATCACGCGTGCCCGCCCGCACCCTCCTCCCCTGGGAGGGGCGGGCCGCGTCAGGGAGACGAGCCACCGAGCGGAGCCAAGTCGCCTACTGACTCCCGCAGTTTCCATGTCCGCAAGCCTGACGTCCTGCCCGGTCGCCCCCGCCCGCGTCGATCTCCCGTCCACACCCCCGCCTCCCGAGGCCCTCTCCTACAGCCTCACCCTCCTCGCCGCCCCGCCCACCCCGGCGATCGCCCGCGCTGCGACCCGTACGATCCTCAAGGCGCACTGCCTGGAGGACGTGACCGACGCGGCGGTGCAGGTGGTGAGGGAACTGGCCGCTCTACGACAGTTATCCCCGCCACACCCACCCCCGCCTGGCGGCGGCCTGCGAGGCGCGACGCCGGGCGGCGTTGCGGGTGCTGGCCTGTGTGGTGCGGGCGTGCGAGGGCGATTGGGGGTTCGGGGAGGCGCGCGAGCCGGGTGGCCGCACGCGTATGTGGGCGCCCTGCGCCCCGATCGCCCCTGAGCGGTCCCCGACCCGACCCCGAAAAGACCCTGACAGGGGCACCACGTGGGCGGCAGTGCACCTAACGTGACGGCGGTGCCCCGGCCGGGTCCGCACGCCCTGACACAACCGCTCTCTTCACGAGGAGGATCCATGCCGTTAACGGGCAGATCCGCACTGCGGCGCATCGCCGCGCGGGGCACGACCATGGCCGTGGGAGCCGCCATGGCCGTCATCACCGGCCTCGCCGCCGCTCCTGCGGTCCACGCGTCGCCGCCTGCCACCGGGGCCCTGCGGTGGGCACCGTGTGACGACCCGGCGAAGCCGGGAGCGGAGTGCGCCACTCTTTCGGTGCCGGTCGACTGGGCCCACCCGGACGGGCCGAGACTCGACCTGGCTGTGGCCCGCCGCAAGGCCACCGACCCCGGCGAACGCGTCGGCTCGATGGTGTTCGGCCCCGGTGGGCCGGGCGACTCGGGTGTGGAGATGGTGGTGCGCCGCATCAGCCGGTTCAGCCCCGAGGTCCGCCGCAGGTTCGACATCGTCAGCTTCGACCCGCGCGGCGTGGGCGGCAGCAACCCGGTGACCTGCTCCGGCGACCTGCTTGCCGAGCGGCCTTCCCCGGAGCTGAAGAGCCAGGCGGACTTCGACGCCACCATGGCGTACAACAGGCGGCTCCGTGCCGACTGCCGGGCCCGTACCGGCCCGGTGCTCGACCACCTTGACACCGCCCAGACGGTCCGGGACTTGGACGCCCTCCGGGCCGCCCTCGGCGAGCGGAAACTGACCTTCCACGGAAGCTCGTACGGCACGCTGCTCGGGGCGCAGTACGCCGAGACCTACCCGCGCCGCGTGCGCGCGATGGTGCTGGAGAGCGTCATGGATCACAGCGTCCCGACCACCCGCGACTTCCTGCAGTCCGCGGCGGCCACGGCAGAGGATTCATTCCAGGAGTTCGTGAAGTGGTGCGACGGTGCCGCGGACTGCGCGCTGCACGGCCGAGACGTCCGCGCCGTCTGGCAGGGGCTGTTGGCCCGGGCCGGTCGCGGCGAGCTGGAGGATCCGGCGAAGCCGGGCACCTCGCTGTCGTCTTCGGACCTGGTCAACAAGATCGCGTTCCGGAAGTTCTACGGGGCCGACTACGCGGGCCTGGCCACGGCGATCGCGGGGATGGACGCGAGCAAGCCGCTGCCCGCGTCGCCCACTTCGGTAGCGCCGCTGCCTCCGGCCACCCCGGTCTTCTGCGCGGACTGGCACCTGCCAGTGCGGGACTACCGTGAGTACGCCTCACTTGTCGCCATGATGAACAGGACCGCGCCTGACCTGCCTCACCTGCTGCCGCTCCACATGGCAGCGGCATGTCTGGGCGCGCCGACCGCCAACCCACAGCACCGCCTGAACGCACACGGCGCACCGCCGATCCTGGTGTCCAACGCGCTGCACGACCCCGCCACCGGCTACCCGTGGGCGGTCTCGGTGGCCCGGCAGCTCGGCCGCAGCGGCGTACTCCTCACCTACGAGGGCCATGGCCACGGCAGCGTCACCAGCGGCCCGTGTATGGAGGACGCCGTGGACAGCTACCTCACCGACCTGGCGGTCCCACCACGGGGCACCAGCTGCCCTGCCATGCCGTCCTGACAGCTTGCCGATCCGCCGGCATCGCCACACGCTTACGCGCCGAGGATGCGGATGCCGACTCGGGCGCAGTTTCGCCCAGTTCACGTTCATGATGCGGAGTCAGACGTTCCATAACTGCGCAAAGCCTTGCTGCCTCACGGGCGCCATCCTATTCTCCGGGCGAGAAACCGCTTTCCCGCTTGTCGGGGAACTGCTGCGGCGCCCCTCCTTCGTCGTCGTTGACGTGCGCAGATCCCGCGCCGACCCGGCGCGGATCCTGCATCCGCGTCGCGACGCATCCGCAGCCTGGGGGGCGTCGGCCAAGTTGAACCACCTTGCGTGACCTGGCGCGGCCTTCGCGTCGGGGAGTTCAGATAGCAGAACTTGGTTCGACGACCTGATCGACACGGACCGGCCGACTCGAGCAGCGCACCCGCACCGGCCCGAGCAGCGCCCCCTCCGGGACAGGCAACGGCACGCAGGAACGACCTGCGTCCGACGACGAACAGGACGGAGCGAGGATGAGACGATCACGAACAGTGCGGTTCCCCGCCGCACTGGCCACGCTGGCCCTCGCGGTCGCCGCGGCCGGCACGCTGCTGTCGATGCCCGAGGCGTCGGCCGCGACCGGCGGCGTCACCGGCTACGCCACCCAGAACGGCGGCACCACCGGCGGAGCCGGCGGTCAGACCGTACGGGCCACCACCGGAACCGCGATCCACGCGGCGCTGTGCAACCGGGCGAGCAGCAGCACCCCCATCACCATCCAGGTCGAGGGAACCATCAACCACGGCAACACCAGCAAGGTGTCGGGCGACAGTTGCAACACCGCCGACGACGTCATCGAGCTGAAGGAGATCAGCAACGTCACCATCGTCGGGGTCGGCAGTGGAGCCGTCTTCGACCAACTGGGCATCCACATCCGCGCATCCAGCAACATCATCATCCAGAACGTGACCGTCCGGAACGTCAAGAAGTCGGGCTCGCCCACCTCCAACGGCGGTGACGCCATCGGCATGGAGAGCAACGTCCGCAACGTCTGGGTGGACCACACCACGCTGGAGGCGTCGGGCGGGGAGTCGGAGGGCTTCGACGGCCTCTTCGACATGAAGAACAACACCCAGTACGTGACCCTGTCCTACAGCATCCTGCGCAACTCCGGCCGCGGCGGCCTCGTCGGATCCAGCGAGAGCGACACCTCGAACAGCTTCATCACGTACCACCACAACCGGTACGAGAACATCGACTCCCGTGTGCCCCTGCTGCGCGGCGGCATCGCCCACATCTACAACAACCACTACGCCGGCATCAACGACTCCGGCATCAACTCCCGCGCCGGGGCCCGCGCCAAGGTGGACCACAACTACTTCGAGGACTCCAAGGACGTCCTCGGCACCTTCTACACCGACGCGGCCGGCTACTGGCAGGTCAGCGGGAACATATACGACAACGTGACGTGGTCCAGCCCGGGCAGCGAGAACAACCCGGCCGGACCCGACCCGCAGTCCAACACCACCGTCAGCATCCCGTACTCCTACGCCCTCGACGCGGCCAGTTGCGTGCCGAGCGTCGTGAGCGCGACGGCGGGCGCCAACAAGGGCCTTCAGGTGTCGGACGGCAGCTGCTCCCCACAGCCGCCCACACCGACACCGACACCCACGCCCACGTCGACACCCACACCCACACCGACGCCGACGCCGACCCAGCCCAGCGGGACCAACCTCAGCATCGGAGCCGGCTCCGACGGGTCCAGCAAGGCCTCCGGCACGAGCTACGGCAACGTGCGGGACGGCGACATGAGCACCCACTGGTCGCCGTCCGGCTCGACCGGTTCCATCTCGATCAAGTGGGGCTCCGCCACCTCGGTTTCCAAGATCAACATCAGGGAGACACCGGGCAGCGCGGGCACCATCGGGTCCTGGCGGGTCATCAACCACGACACCGGCGCCGTCCTGACCTCCGGCAGCGGAGCGGGCGTCATCTCCTTCCCCCAGGTCTCACTGAGCAAGATCACCTTCGAGATCACCGGTTCGTCCGGTACCCCGCAGGTCGCCGAGTTCGAGACCTACGCCGGATAGCGGCACGCTCCTCCTGCCGCCCCCCCCGAGTGCGGCGGGGGAGGCGGCCAAGGGGCACCCGACCCGACCGTCCGATCACGAACCGGAAGCCCCAGGCCCGATCCGCCCCACGCCGCCTCCGATCACCGAGGCGCAAGCCCAGGCCCGATCCGCCCTACGTCGCCTCCACCGTCACCCTGACCCCCACACGCACCCCCCACCCCGCCATCACCCCGGCCTCCGCCTCCAGCACATGCCGCGCCCGCACCCGCGGCGCGCCCAGCCGCCCCGGCCTCATCGTGCGTACGGCGATGACGACCAGGTCCCGGTCGAGGTAGGCGACGTCGATCGGGATGCGCATCCGGAAGGTGTGGACGCTGTTCGCGGGGGACAGCAGGAGTGCGCCGTGCACCGCGTCCCGCCCGAGCAGTCCCCTCGTACGGGCCCGGTACGACGTCGCGATCTCCAACGGCACCGTCGCGCCCCCGTGCACGACCAGCTCCCCCCGCCCGTCCCGCCAACGCCGCCCCACGCCCACGCCCCCTCCGCCGTACGTCCGCCTCCGGTGTGCGAACCGACCGTATCGGCACTCCGCGAACCGGCCTCAGCGACGCAGCGCCCACCGCTGCACCGACTCCAGCGGCCCGTGCGAGAAGCGGCGCAGCCACAGGGTCGAGCCCGCAATGAGGAACGCGCAGATCAGCGCCCACATGGCCATCACCCACCATGGCCCACCGTCCGGTCCGAACCGCTCGGTCAGGCCGAGGCCGACGCCGTAGCAGAGCAGGGTGCACAGGACGTTCTGGAGGACGTACGAGGACAGGGCGGTGCGGCCGACCGAGGACAGGCCCTGGGTGACCGAGGCGGGGAGGCGGCCGCGGTCGAGTACGACGCCGATCAGGCCCAGGTAGCCGAGGGCGACCACCGGAGCCGCCACATAGCGGCCGAGGAAGAAGAAGTCCTCGCCGCCCAGGGTCAGCGCCGCGTTGAGCGGGACGCCAGCGCCCAGTCCCCAGACCGCCATCCGGGCGCGCAGCCGACGGCCACGGTCGGTCGGGGCGAAGGCGCCGGTGCGGTACAGGCTGACGCCGAGCAGGAAGAGGAAGACCAGCAGGCCGAAAGTGACGACCGGCTCCATACGCAGGGCGACGGCGTTCTCCAGGCGGAAGCCGATCTGGTCGGGCCAGCTGCCGTGCGCGTACAGGTCGACGGACTTCGCGGAGACCTGGCCCGGTCCGGAGTCGTCCGCCAGCAGGGCCAGCGTGATGAGGGACATCAGGGCCACGTGCAGGCTCACGGACGTCCACATCAGCACGCGTCGCAGCCGCTCGGAGCGTACGAGCAACCGCGCCACCAGCAGGGCCGTGACGGCGTACCCCATCAGCACGTCGAAGCCGAACACCAGCAGGAAGTGGAGCGTGCCCTCGGCGAAGAGGAACAAGGCGCGGGGGCGGTAGCCGCGCGGCCACGGGGCGCCGTGGCGCCGGGCGGAGTCGTACTGGATGGCCAGGCCCACGCCGAAGAGGATCGTCAGCATCGACAGGAACTTGCCGTCAGCCACAAACCGGAACAGCGCCTCCACCGGTTCGTCGAACGGATCCGCCACGGGCGCACCCTGCAGAAACGCCCACTCCGCACCCGGCGTGGCGAAGATCCACACGTTCGTCATCAGGGTGCCGAGGATCGCCACCCCGCGCAGGACGTCCAGCAGGGGCAGTCGGCCGCCCGTGGGGGAGGGGCGGGAGGCGGTGGCGTCCGTGGACGCACGCGTGCTGTTCGACGGGATACCAGCCATGCGTCCAGGCTCCCGGCCCGCCCCGCCCCGAACGTCCTGCGGCCGGACGAAAACGTCGTACATCCTTCGATGCAGGCACCGATCCCCCTCAACCCCGAGGTGAGCCGGGTGAGCCATGGGAACCAACGAGCCGACCGGGCAAATCAGTTGTCCGTTCACCGTACGGTGGGTAGGAAGGGCGCATGACCGCACTCGGCGCTGTGTTCCGTCCCCAACTGCCCCCCGAGCGGCTGCGCGCCCTCGCCCAACTGGCCGACGAGACCGGCCTCGACGAACTGTGGCTGTGGGAGGACTGCTTCCGCGAGGGCGGTGTCTCCACCGCCGCGGCCGCCCTGGCCTGGACCGACCGTGTCCGGGTCGGCGTCGGTCTGCTTCCCGTGCCGCTGCGGAACGTCGCCATCACCGCGATGGAGGCCGCCTCCCTGCACCGCATGTTCCCCGGCCGTCCGGTACTCGCCGTCGGGCACGGCGTGCAGGACTGGATGGGCCAGGTCGGCGCCCGCGCCGGCTCGCCGCTGACGCTGCTGCGCGAGCACCTCACCGCGCTGCGGGCGCTGCTGCGCGGCGAGCGGCTGACGACCGAGGGCCGGTACGTCAGGCTCGACGACGTCGCCCTCGACTGGCCGCCGCCGGGCCCGGTCGAGATCCTCGCCGGCGCCACCGGCCCGCGCACGCTCCAGCTGTCCGGCGAGGCGGCGGACGGCACGGTCCTCACCGCGGGCACACCCCCGGAGGGCGTACGCAGGGCCCGTCGGCTCATCGACGAGGGGCGGGCGTCGGCCGGCCGCACCGACCCGCACCGCGTCGTCGTCTACCTGCTCACCGCCACCGGCCCCGACGCCGACGCCCGCCTGCGTGCCGAACTCACCGCCGAGGGCCTCGCCGATGTCCCCGACCTCGGTGTCGCCGGGGACGCGGGGGCCGTCGCCAAGGCCGTCGAGCGGCTCACCGAGGCCGGTGCCGACACGGTGATCCTGCAGCCGACGGGCGACGAACCCGACCCCGAGGGCTTCGTCCGCTTCGCCGCGCGGGAGGTCAGGCCCCTGGTCCCGTAGCCGCCGCCGGGCGGTGGTCGCCCGTCGTGCCGTCTATGAGCTCGCGCAGGATGTCCATGTGGCCCGCGTGTCTGGCCGTCTCCTCGATCATGTGGACGATCACCCAGCGCAGGGACACGGGATACCCCCGCCATGCCGGGATGCCTGTGTCGTCCAGCGACAGCTCGGTGATCGTGCGGTCGGCGGCGGCGCGGGCACGGCCGTAGAAGTCGATGATCTGCCGGGTCGTCTCGCCCTGGTCGGCCCGCATGTCCTCGTTCTCGTACGGGTCGAACCACAGCGGCTCCACCTCGCGGCCGAAGGTCTCCACCAGCCAGCCGTACTCCACCGACCCAAGATGTTTCACCAGGCCGAGCAGGCTCGTGCCCGACGGTGTCATCGGCCTGCGCAACTGCTCGTCGTCCAGGCCCTCCAGCTTCCACAGCACCGCGTCCCGGTGCCGGTCCAGACTCGCGTGCAGCGTCGCCTTCTCGCCGTCCCGGTACGGCATGCCCGCCCCCTCGTTCGCCCCGCCCTCGTTCCCCATGCCAGGAAAATTAGCAGCGGCCACTGACAACGCCCTGCGACGATCAAGCGCATGCAACACGACCACCACACCACGCAACCTCGCCGCAGCTTCGAGGAACTCGTCGCCGAAGGGGCCGCCGTGCCCACCGAGGGCTGGGACTTCTCCTGGTTCGAAGGGCGGGCCACCGAGGCGCGGCCGTCGTGGCGGTACGCCGAGTCGCTCGCCGGGCGCCTCGCACGCGCGCGTGCCGCCCTCGACATCCAGACCGGCGGCGGCGAGGTCCTCGACTTCGCGCTCGGCGCCGCCGCGCACCCGCCCCGCCTGCTCGCCGCGACCGAGGGCTGGCCGCCGAACGTCGCCAGGGCCACCGCCCTGCTCCGCCCGCGCGGCGTCGTGGTCGTCGCCGCGCCGGACGACGCACCGCTGCCCTTCGCCGACGCCACCTTCGACCTCGTCTGCAGCCGCCACCCCGTCCAGTCCCACTGGGACGAGATCGCGCGCGTGCTCCGGCCCGGCGGCACGTACTTCGCCCAGCATGTCGGCCCCAGCAGCGTCTTCGAACTCGTCGAGTACTTCCTCGGGCCGCAGTCCGAGGAGGTGCGCGGGGCCCGCCATCCCGACCGCGAGCGCGCGGGCGCACAGGCGGCGGGACTGGAGGTCGTCGAGTTGCGCGCGGAGCGGCTGCGGATGGAGTTCCACGACATCGCCGCCGTCGTCCACTTCCTGCGCAAGGTGATCTGGATGGTCCCCGGCTTCACCGCCGAGGGGTACGAGGACAAGCTCCGTGCCCTGCACGAGCGGATCGAGACGGAGGGCCCCTTCGTGGCCCACAGCACCCGCCACCTGTTCGACGCCCGCAAACCGGCCGACTGAAGCAGGCCCTACGCGTGCGGCCCCGCCGTCACCTCGCCGATCACCAGGTCCGCCCCACCCCCGGCCGCCGGCACCGCCGCCACCCGCTCGGCCTGCTCCGCAAGCTCCCGCTCCTGCCGTGCCGTCAGCCTCCCCAGCGGCTCCACCGTGACCGTCGCGCGCCGTCCCTGGCGCCGCTGGTGCCACACCCGGCCACCACGCCGTCGACCAGCAGCAGCGGATAGTTGCCCGCCTGGCCCCGGGCCGGCGCCCGTTCGCGGGCGCGCCCCGGGAACAGCAGCTCGCGCGGCTGCGCGGCGATGCCGTACGCGTCGAAGTACGGCAGCAGCCGCACGCCCCGCACCGGCCCCTCCGGGAACTCCGTGTCGCCGGCCACTGCCGCCAGCCACTTCGCGAACTGCCGCGGGGCGGCCGGTCCGTAGGCGTGCAGATGGCGGCAGCACACGGCGCCCGACTGGCCGGCCAGGTGCAGCACCGTCCGCCGGCGCGGCCACAGCTCCTGCAGGGGCAGTTCGCGGATGTCGAGCAGATGGACGGTCCCGCGCGGGCCGTACGTCTTGATGAGCGAGCGTTCCTCCCAGAGGGCGGCGCGTACGTCCGCCCGCGTCACGCCGGTGGCCCGTACCCCCACCGACAGCTCGGCCGCGGACATCACCTGGGCGTGCGCCCCGCGCATCGCGGCGACGATGTCGGCCACCGGAGTATTGGCCGGCGCCGGATTGGCCAGGAACTGCCGTGCCAGTCGTCGGTCGCAGGCCTGGTCCCAGGTGATCCCTTTGCTCTTCACGGTGCGAGGGGCGAGCCCTGGCCAGGGTTTTCCACATTGTTATCAGCAGCGACTCGCGTCACCCCTGACACATCGAGTAAGTTCAGACCAAGGTAATTCGCGTGAGCAAAGCTGCGCGGGCGGCACCGCGCGGTGGAGGGGGCTGCGCGGTGCCCACTGCCCCCTCCCGGGTGTCAAGCCGTCGGCGGCGGGCGGGTCGCCCGTCAGAGGGACGCCGGAAAAGTCCTCCGCGTCCCCTGGGGCCGGGCCGTGAACAGGCCGTGAACCAGGCGTTCCGCGGCCACCGGCGCGTTGCCGGATGATTTCGGAGAGTAATTGTCTCGCGCCGATGCACGCAGCAGCCCTTACGAAGGGTTATGGTGGAAGCCCCCCCTCGGGCCGGTCCGTCTCCCCCCCACGGACCGGCCCGTTTTTTCTGCCTCAAACACCCGCTGGGGCGCTGTCGTACCGCACGCAGGGGTAGGCTTCGCCCTCGGGGACCGTCATACGGACAGGGGTTGCGCTCGACCGCACCTGTCCGATCCGTACGGAGGGGCTGACAATCACGTGAACCTGCGCGACAAGCTGCGCGGCCTGCTGGTCAGGCTGTACGCACGCCGGGTGGAAGGCCACCTGGACCACGCCCAGGTGCCCAAGCACATCGGCGTCATCGTGGACGGCAGCCGGCGCTGGGCGAAGGCGGCCGGCTCCACCCCTGTCGACGGTCACCGCGCCGGTGCCGAGAAGATCGAGGAGTTCCTCGGCTGGTGCACCGAGACGGACGTCGAGGTCGTCACCCTCTGGCTGCTGTCGACGGACAACTTCAACCGGCCCCCGGAAGAGCTCGGCCCCCTGCTCGGCATCATCGAGGACGTCGTCCGCGCCCTGGCCACCGACGGCCGCTGGCGCGTCCATCACGTCGGCGCGCTCGACCTGCTGCCGCCGGGGATGCAGACCACCCTCAAGGAGGCGGAGGAGTCCACCGCCCACATCGACGGGATACTCGTCAACGTCGCCATCGGCTACGGCGGCCGCCAGGAGATCGCCGACGCCGTACGGTCGATGCTCCTCGACGCCCATGAGAAGGGCACCTCCATGGAGGACCTCGCCGAGGCCGTCGACATCGACATGATCGGCCGCCACCTCTACACGGGTGACCAGCCCGACCCCGACCTGGTCATCCGCACCAGCGGCGAGCAGCGGCTGTCCGGATTCATGCTGTGGCAGACGGCCCACTCCGAGTACTACTTCTGTGAGGTCTTCTGGCCGGCCTTCCGCAAGGTCGACTTCCTGCGCGCCCTGCGCGACTACGCGGCGCGCCACCGCCGCTACGGCGGCTGACGGACCCACCCCGACCGCCCGGGACGTACGGCGCTTCACACGGAGTTCACCGGCACGCCGTCATATGCCGTGGCATGGCGGCGCGTTTTCGAGGGCATAAGGCAAGCAGGTCGACTCCCGAACCACGGGTGTCGGATCTCAGCGGACGGCACGGGGCCGTCCGCCCGGGAGGCCCCTTGCACCAGCCCGATCGTGCGGTCACAGCACGGACCCAGAGGCGAAAGGGCCGGTTCCGGCCCGTGCATCGAGGCCGGCAACCGGTCCAGATCGTCTCCGTCGCTCCCCGACCTCATCCGAGGGGGTACGTCCTTCCGTGGTGACCAGCACAAAGCGCCACAAGCCCGACCGGCGCACCTATGTTCTCGACACCAGCGTCCTGCTGGCCGACCCGAACGCTTTGAACCGCTTCGACGAGCACGAGGTCGTGCTCCCGGTCGTGGTGGTCACGGAGCTCGAGGCCAAGCGGCACCATCCCGAACTCGGCTACTTCGCCCGGCAGGCCCTGCGCCTGCTCGACGACTACCGCGTGCGGTACGGCCGTCTGGACGCCCCCATCCCGATCGGGGACCTCGGCGGAACGCTCCGTGTCGAGCTCAACCACTCGGACCCCAGTGTGCTGCCGACCGGCTACCGCCTGGGGGACAACGACTCCCGCATCCTCGCGGTCGCGCGGAACCTGCAGGCCGAGGGGTTCGACGTCACCGTGGTCTCGAAGGACCTCCCGCTTCGGATCAAGGCGTCCTCCGTCGGCCTGCTCGCCGAGGAGTACCGCGCCGAACTGGCCATCACGGACTCCTCCGGCTGGACCGGAATGTCCGAACTGACCCTGCCCGGTGAGCAGGTGGACATCCTCTTCGAGGAAGGCCACGTCTACGTCCCCGAAGTCGCCGACCTGCCCGTCCACACCGGCCTCACCATCCAGTCCGAGCGCGGCAAGGCGCTCGGACGGGTGACACCGGAGGGCAACGTCCGCCTGGTGCGCGGCGACCGGGAGGCGTTCGGCATCAAGGGGCGCAGCGCGGAGCAGCGGATCGCGCTCGATCTGCTGCTCGACGCGGACATCGGGATCGTGTCGATGGGCGGCCGGGCCGGCACCGGCAAGTCGGCGCTGGCGCTGTGCGCGGGCCTGGAGGCGGTCCTGGAGCGCCGCCAGCACGAGAAGATCATGGTCTTCCGCCCGCTGTACGCGGTGGGCGGGCAGGAACTGGGCTATCTGCCCGGCACCGAGGCCGAGAAGATGAGCCCCTGGGCGCAGGCGGTCTTCGACACGCTGTCCGCGGTCACCAGCCGCGAGGTCATCGAGGAGGTCACCGCGCGCGGGATGCTGGAGGTGCTCCCGCTCACCCACATCCGCGGCCGCTCGCTGCACGACGCGTTCGTGATCGTGGACGAGGCGCAGTCGCTCGAACGGAACGTCCTGCTGACCGTTCTGTCCCGAATCGGCGCGAATTCACGGGTCGTTCTGACGCACGATGTGGCACAAAGGGACAATTTGCGGGTGGGGCGGTACGACGGTGTGGTCGCCGTCGTGGAGAAGCTGAAGGGGCATCCGCTCTTCGCCCATGTGACCCTGACGCGGTCCGAGAGGTCCCAGATCGCGGCGCTTGTGACCGAAATGCTGGAGGACGGGGCGATCTGAGCCCCGTGTCCCATCTCGGGGCGGTTACGCGGTAGTTGGCGCCGTTCGGCAAAGGCTCAGAGCCTAGTCGGGCGGCGCCTTCGCGTGTCACGCTTTCTCGAAATCGCCAGGACCAAACGGCATGTGAGCTTTCACACGCAACTCGGAATTGCCTCGCGGTGTCGGGTTACGGCAGAGTCTCAATCCTGTCAGGCCCCGCATGCGACACACCTGTACCCCCAGCGGTACGGCACAACAGAGGCATCACAGCTAACTCCACAGCGTCGTCGTATGCCGCCCGAGCACCATGTGGCGCTCCTCAACCGGGAGTTGCCCACCGGGCCCGTGCCTTCCGTGACCCGCAGTTGGGGAGGCCAGTGCCAGGGGCACGATTGCGTCCGCCAGGGTCACCGAAGCGGGCGATGCTGGAAGGAAACCGTGTGAGCCGGATTTCGGTCCGGGGATTCGCAGTGGCCTCGGCCACCGCGGTCACCGCTGTCGGAAGCGTCGTCGGCGTTGCCTCGGGCAGCACCGCGCAGACCAATGACGCCGAGGCGACGGCAACCGACCTGACGCTCCTCGCGGACATACCCGCGGGCCAGCAGGCCCAGGTGCAGACCGCGTCCCTGACGCAGCAGGCCGACGTACAGGCCATCGCCGCGGACGCCAGCGCCAAGAAGGAAGCCGAGGAGGCGGCGCGCAAGGCGGCCGCCGAGACCGCGATCGCGAAGAAGGAGGCCGCCGAGAAGGCGGCCCAGGCAGCCAAGGAGCGCGAGGAGGCGGAGAAGGCGGCCAGCCGCTCCGCCAGCCGGGACGCGTCCGACTTCCCCGCCCAGGGGTCGTACACCATCGCCGAGATCCAGTCGATGGCGGCGGCGATGGTGCCGAGCGGGCAGTTCCAGTGCTTCAGCAACATCGTGGATCACGAGTCCGACTGGAACTACCGGGCGGTCAACCCCTCCTCCGGTGCCTACGGCCTCTTCCAGGCGCTGCCCGGCTCCAAGATGTCCTCCGTCGGCGCGGACTGGCAGACCAACCCGGCCACCCAGATCAAGTGGGGCCTCAACTACATGAACGAGCGCTACGGCAGTCCCTGTGACGCCTGGGCGTTCTGGCAGGCCAACCACTGGTACTGAGCCCCCGGTCGGGCAGCCTCCCACTCAACTTTTCCGAGCCCCTCGCCGTCCTTCGGTGAGGGGCTTCGGGCATGTGGAGTTCCCGCCATGTACGGTCGGACGGGACGGCTCCGGGGGGAGTGGTGGGGACAGCAGGGGTAAAGGGACGGATCATGTCGCGAGTGCCAGGGTGGCTCGGTCGGGTCGGTGCCCGGCTGACCGAGATGGGGCAACGGTGGGAGCAGCGCCGCGCCGAGGCCGAGCGAGCGCATGCCGAGCCGGAGGTGGAGCCCGAGGAGTCGGCCCAGAAGGCGGAGTCCCCGCAGTACGCGCCTGACGTTCCGGTCGTGGCCCGTACCGATCCGGCGCAGGCCGTGCCGTGGGGGATGCGGGTCGCCGCGGAGGCCGGGTGGCGGCTGCTGGTGCTGGCGGGGACCTTGTGGGTGCTGATGCGTGTCATCAGCGCCGTGCAGCTGGTCGTGCTGGCCTTTGTGGCGTCGCTGCTCATGACGGCGGTGCTGCAGCCGACGGTGGCGCGGCTGCGGCGGATGGGCGTGCCGCGGGGGCCGGCAACGGCGATGACCGCGATCCTCGGGTTCGTGGTGATGGGCCTGATCGGCTGGTTCGTGACCTGGCAGATCATGGAGAACATCGACAACCTCTCCGACCAGGTGCAGGACGGCATCGACGAGCTGCGCCGCTGGCTGCTCGACAGTCCCTTCCACGTCACGGACAAACAGATCAACGACATCGCCGAGAACCTGCGGGAGGCGATCGGGGCGAACACCGACCAGATCACGTCCGCGGGGCTGGAGGGTGTGACGGTCGTCGTCGAGACGCTGACCGGGATTCTGCTCGCGCTCTTCTCGACGCTCTTCCTGCTCTACGACGGCCGCCGGATCTGGGAGTGGACGCTGAAGCTGGTGCCGGCGGCGGCGCGGCCGGGGGTGGCGGGGGCCGGTCCCCGGGCCTGGCGGACGCTCACCGCCTATGTGCGCGGCACGGTGGTGGTCGCTCTGATCGACGCGATCTTCATCGGCCTCGGCATCTACTTCCTGGATGTGCCGATGGCTGTGCCGCTGGCGGTGTTCATCTTCCTCGGGGCGTTCATCCCGCTGGTGGGCGCGGTGATCTCGGGTGCGCTGGCAGTGGTCGTGGCGCTCGTGACGCAGGGCGTCTTCACGGCGGTGATGACGCTGGTGGTCGTGCTCGCCGTGCAGCAGATCGAGGGGCACATCCTGCAACCGTTCATCCTGGGGCGGGCGGTACGGGTGCATCCGCTGGGGGTTGTGCTGTCGGTGACGGCGGGCGGCCTGGTGGCGGGGATCGGCGGCGCGGTGGTGGCGGTGCCGCTGGTGGCGGTCACGAACACGGTCGTCGGCTACCTGCGCGCCTACTCCCACGAACGAGCCCTACGCCACTCCCCACCCCCACGAGGCGCCACAGCGACGGACAGCGCGCCCACCCAGCTACCCGACACGAGCCCCTGAGCGGCGACGGCCGCCCCAGGAATCCGAGCCCCGACCTCAAACGCCAAGACCCCGCCCACCAACGGTGGACGGGGTCTGCGTGTGCAGTCAGTCGCTCTGCGGCTACTCGGCGAGGGCCGCCTCGGCGTCCAGGGTTACCGCGACCGCCTGGACGACGGAGGCGATCTTGAAGGACTCCTGGATGGTCTCGCGGTCGACGCCGGCCTTGCGCAGGACCTGCTCGTGGGAGTCGAGGCACATGCCGCAGCCGTTGATGGCGGAGACGGCGAAGGACCACAGCTCGAAGTCGACCTTGTCCACACCGGGGTTGCCGATGACGTTCATCCGCAGGCCCGCGCGCAGGGTTCCGTACTCGTGGTCGGACAGCAGGTGCCGCGTGCGGTAGAAGACGTTGTTCATCGCCATGATCGCCGCAGCGGACTTCGCCGCCGTGTACGCCTCCGGCGACAGCGCCGCCTTCGCCTCCGGCTCCAGCTCACGCAGCACGATGGGGGAGCGGGAGGCTATCGCCGTCGACAGCACCGTGCCCCACAGCTGCTGTGCCGGGAGGTCGGAGTTGCCGATGACCGAGCCCAGGTTGAGCTTCAGGTCCTTGGCGTAGTCCGGGATGCGGGACTTGAGAGAGTCGAGGGACACCCCGGATCACTCCCCGGCCAGCAGGGCGACCGGGTCCAGCGTGTCCTCGCCCTTGTTCCAGTTGCACGGGCACAGCTCGTCCGTCTGCAGGGCGTCCAGGACTCGCAGGACCTCCTTCGGGTTACGGCCGACCGAACCCGCGGTCACCATGGAGAACTGGATCTCGTTGTTCTGGTCGACGATGAAGACCGCACGCTTGGCGAAGCCGTCCTCGCCCTCGATGCCCAGCTCGCGCATCAGCTCGTGCTTGGAGTCGGCCATCATCGGGAACGGCAGGTCCCGCAGGTCGTCGTGGTCCTTGCGCCAGGCGTGGTGCACGAACTCGGAGTCACCGGAGAAGCCGAGAACCTGCGCGTCACGGTCGGCGAACTCGTCGTTCAGCTTGCCGAAGGCGGCGATCTCGGTCGGGCACACGAAGGTGAAGTCCTTGGGCCAGGCGAAGATCACCTTCCACTTGCCCTCGTAGGTCTTGTGGTTGATCTCCTCGAACTCCTTGCCCTTCTCCAGCGAGACGCAGGCAGTCAGTTCGAACTCGGGGAACTTGTCACCGACAGTGAGCACTGGCTCTCCTTGCAGCGCAGCGAAAAACACCCGCTTTTGGCGGGTGTTTCCCATGGGTTGGACGAGCCCCGATCGTGGCACAACGCGCATTGATTCGGGAAATAGCTACACTCGGTCGAGTTGATCGGAGGTAGCTATCAGTGACCGTTGGTAACGCCGGCAGGAGGCGTCAGCCCAGTCTTGCCCAGCTGCGGGCCTTCGCCGCCGTCGCCGAGCATCTGCACTTCCGCGACGCCGCCGCCGCGATCGGCATGAGCCAGCCCGCCCTCTCCGGTGCCGTCTCCGCGCTGGAGGATGTTCTCGGCGTCACGCTTCTCGAGCGTACGACCCGCAAGGTGCTCCTCTCGCCCGCCGGCGAGCGGCTCGCCGTACGGGCCAAGGCGGTGCTGAGCGAGGTGGGGGCCCTGATGGAGGAGGCCGAGGCCGTGCGGGCGCCGTTCACCGGGGCGCTGCGGCTCGGCGTCATCCCGACCGTCGCGCCCTACCTGCTGCCGACCGTCCTGCGGCTCGTCCACGACCGCTACCCCCACCTCGACCTCCAGGTGCACGAGGAGCAGACCGCCAACCTCCTCGACGGGCTCACCTCCGGGCGGCTCGACCTGCTGCTGCTCGCCGTGCCCCTCGGCGTCCCCGGCGTGAGTGAACTGCCGTTGTTCGACGAGGACTTCGTGCTCGTCACGCCCCTCGACCACTGGCTCGGCGGGCGCGAGGGCATTCCGCGCGAGGCGCTCAAGGAGCTCAACCTGCTGCTCCTGGACGAAGGGCACTGCCTGCGCGACCAGGCCCTGGACATCTGCCGGGAGGCGGGCCGCGAGGACGCGCCGGTGACCACCACGGCCGCCGGGCTGTCCACGCTCGTCCAGCTCGTCGCCGGTGGGCTGGGGTGCACGCTGTTGCCGCGTACCGCCGTCAAGGTGGAGACGAGCCGCAGCAATCAGCTGCTCACCGGGTACTTCTCCGATCCCGCGCCGACCCGACGTATCGCGCTGGCGATGCGGACGGGCGCGGCACGCGGGGCGGAGTACGAGGAGCTGGCGGCCGCACTGCGCGAGGCACTGCGGCCGCTTCCCGTGCGGGTGCTGGACGGGGGCGAGTAGCTCACTCGGTGCGCAGGCCCTCCGGGCGCATCAGTCGCAGCAGGGGCGGCAGGCTGAGCAGCGTGACGAGGAGTACGACGCCCGCGCCGATGCCGATCATCGCCAGCAGGCTCGCCCAGTCGACGCTCACCCCGGTGGCCGTCATCTTCAGCAGCACCGCGCCCAGGGTCAGGCCCACCACCGAGGCGAGGGCCAGGCCGAGCACGATCGGGATCGCCGTCTGCCACAGCACCGACAGGCCCAGGGTGCGGCGCCGGGTGCCGAAGGCCACCAGGGCCGACAGCAGCTTCCTGCGTTCGCGCAGCTGTTCCAGCTGGGAGACGAGCAGACTCGCGCCGATCAGGGCCAGCACACAGGTGGCGCCGACGAACAGGCCGGTGCGGATGGAGTCGTAGCGCTCGGAGCGCTGGCTGGACGCCCACAGCATGGGCTCGGAGAGCGGGCTGATCGCCGCCGCCGTGTTGCGGGCCAGGTCGTAGACGTCCGGTACGGACTCGTCGAGCCGGAGATAGACCTGGCCGCCGAGGCTCTTCGCGGCCGGGGCGGGCAGCGCCTTCGGGGTGACGAGGAGGCCGCCGCGCTCGGTGCCGGTCATGTCCACGGCCGCCTCCGCCCGCTTGACGGCCGGCAGCGTCCAGGGGGTCCCCGTGCTCTCGTGTCCGCCCTCGAAGCCGGGATCGAAGTAGAGCGTCCGGCCGGGCTTCGCCATGTCGGAGATGCCGGTGTCGTACTCCGCACCCGATACGGCGAACACGTCGCCGTCGCGGCACGACGGCAGCTTCGCCACCTCCCGCAGGGCGGCGCAGTCGCCGACCGTCACCTGGGTGCTGAAGTCGGGGTCGGTGGGCTTCTCGCCGACATAGCCCTCCGAGTACGCGTACACCTTGCGCACCCCTTCGGTCCGCCGGAAGTCCGCCGCGGCCCGCGCCAGCGGCATGCCCTCCGGTACGGACACCTGCATCTGCGCGCGGGTCTCGTCGTACGGGGTCTCCTGGGTGAAGTCGTCCTCCACACCGGCGAACAGCATCTGCAGCGCTATCGCGCCGGCCACCGCCACGGCGATGCCGTTGACCGTGCGGGCCGCCGTGCCGCTGCTCAACTGAAGGCGACGGACCGCAAGTTGCCAGGCGACCGGACCGCTGCCGAGCCGGGCGACGGCTGTCTCGACGATCCACGGCAGCAGCGCGGTGACGCCGATCAGCAGCAGCATCACACCGCCGATGACCAGGTACTGGTTGAAGTCCCCGCCGTCGCTGCCCTGGCCGATCATCGGGGCGAGCATCGCCAGGCCGCCGATCGGCAGCAGCAGCCGCCACCACAGCCTGCGGCGGCGCGGCTTGGCCGTGCGGACCACGCCGAGCGGCTCGATGACCACACCGCGCAGCGCGAAGAGGGTGACCAGGACGGCGGCCGCGGGGACCGTGACCGCGACCAGCACGGCGAGGGCGGGGGAGGGGTTGAGGTAGCTCGGGAAGACGCTGACCCCGAACACCTCCAGCTGCCCCGCGATCTGGCGCCCGATCAGGAAGAAGCCGGTGCCGAAGACCAGGCCCAGCACGGCCCCGGCGAGCGCCTCGCCCGCCGCGACCCGGCGGGTCATCCCGCTGTCGGAGCCCACCAGCCGCAGCGCCGCGAGCCGCCGGTCGCGTCCCTCGCCGCCGAACCGTACGGCCGCCGCGACGAAGACGCCCACCGGCATCAGCAGGACCACGAAGACGACCAGGACGAGGAGGATCAGGACCGGGTCCCAGGGGTCGGAGGTGCCCTGGATCGGCTCCCCGAACCGTTCGATGCGGACGATCCGGCTGTCGTCGAGCTTCGACGCGAGGCTGTCACCGCCCCGGTAGAAGGCGAGTTCGGCGGAGCCGACCAGACCGGGTTCGGCGATGGTGCCGACGATCCGGTCGGACAGCCGTTCGCGGAGCAGTTTCCCGTCGGGCGACTCAAGGAGCGCCTTCAGCTTCGGGGAGACGAACATCTCGCCCGGCGCGGGCAGCCTGTCGAGGCCCGGCGGCAGGGGCGCCTTCGGGCCCTCCGGCTCCAGTTCGCGGCCGCGGATGTCCTTGTCGCGGAAGGTGGTGCCGACGTTGGCGACGAGCAGGGTGGCGTCCGTCTTCCGCGGCTCGGTGCCGCTGAACGTGAAGTCGGTGCGGGCCTGTTCGCGCTCGTGCCGGGCGTCCAGCGCGTTCGGCAGCGCGGTGGTGAGCAGCAGCAGCGCCACGCCGAGCCCGACGCCGACCGCCGTGAGCACCGCACGCACCCAGCCGCCCCGGCCGGTGAACGCGAACCCGGCGCCCATGGCCAGGTCCCGGCACCACTGACGGGCCCTCATACGACGCGCTCCATGTCCCGGGACCTGCCGTCCCGTACGACGATCTCGCGGTCGGAGTAGGCGGCGACCCGTGCCTCGTGCGTGACCAGGACGACGGCCGCGTTGGTGGAGCGGGCCGCGTCCGTCAGCAGCTCCATCACGCGCTCGCCGTTGAGGGAGTCCAGCGCGCCGGTCGGCTCGTCGGCGAACAGCACACGCGGGCTGGTGACCAGGGCGCGGGCCACGGCGACACGCTGGCCCTGACCACCGGAGACCTCACCGGGCCGCTTCTTGCCTATGCCGTCGACCTCCAGGCGCTCCATCCAGGACAGGGCGGTGCGCTCGGCGGCCTTGCGGGACGTGCCGTTCAGGCGCAGCGGGAGGGCCACGTTCTCGACGCAGGTGAGTTCGGGCACCAGCTGGCCGAACTGGAAGACGAACCCGAACTCCGAGCGCCGCAGCGCGCTGCGCTGGGCGTCGTTCATCGTGGCCATCTCCCGGCCGTCGTAGCGGATCGAGCCCTCGTCGGGCGGGACGATCCCGGCGAGGCAGTGCAGCAGCGTGGACTTGCCGGAGCCGGAGGGGCCCATCACGGCGACGACCTCGCCGGGGTGGATGGAGAAGTCGGCGCCGTCCAGGGCGGTCGTGGGGCCGTACGTCTTGCGCAGGCCCTCGGCCACGAGCAGGGAACCGGAGGGAGTCACTTCGCCACCACCTCCGCCAGCTTGTCGAGCCGCGCGGCGGTCAGTTCCAGCCAGCGCAGATCGGCCTCCAGATGGAACAGCGCGTGGTCGCAGATCAGCTGATCCGCGAGATCGCCCTTGCGTTTGCGGTCGGTGAGGATCCGCATCATCCGCAGATGCTCCGAGCGCTGGGTGTCGAGGATGTCGGCGGCGTTGCGCCGGGTGAGCAGGGCGAGGACGACCTTGGTGTACAGGGTCGACTGGAGGTACGGCTCGGGCTTCTCCGGCGTCGCGAGCCACCGCTCCACGTCGGTGATCCCGGCGTCGGTGATCGCGTACCGCTTGCGCTCCGGCCCGCCGCCCGGCTCGATGCCGTCGACCTCGACGAGGCCGTTCTTCAGCAGGCGGGACATCGTCGAATAGACCTGACCGTAGTGCAGCGGCCGGTCCTGACCGAACTTCTCGTCGAAGGCCCGCTTCAGGTCGTAGCCGTGGCGGGGGCCGGACTCCAGGAGCCCGAGAAGGGTGTGACCGATGGACATGCGGAGCACTCTACACACCGCGTATACGTCGCGTGTATACGCGCAGTGTGCAGCTCATGGCATGCGGTACGTCGCCACTGGTGGGGGTCGATTGTCACGGTTCTGCTACTGCGGTCGGGGCCTCCGGGAAGCCGGTCTGCTACTGCGGCTCGGAGTCCCTTGGTGGCCGGCCCCGGCGGGGCAGGGGACCGGCGTCCCCCGGCAGTCGGCCCGCGTCCTTGAGGGCCTTGCGGAGCAGGAACTCGATCTGCGCGTTGGCCGACCGCAGCTCGTCCGACGCCCAGCGGGCGAGCGACTCGTACACCGACGGGTCCAGCCGCAGCAGCACCTGCTTGCGCTGCTGCGGCGGCCGCCGCTTCGAGGAAGCCTCGGACGGTTCCGTCACTGGTAGAGAGACCCGGTGTTGACGACCGGCTGCGTGGCCCGGTCACCGCACAGCACCACCATCAGGTTGGACACCATCGCCGCCTTCCGCTCGGGGTCCAGCTCCACGATGTCCCGCTCGGTCAGCCGGCCCAGCGCCATCTCGACCATGCCGACCGCGCCGTCCACGATCTGCCGCCGGGCCGCGACGACCGCCCCGGCCTGCTGCCGCTGGAGCATCGCCGAGGCGATCTCGGGCGCGTAGGCGAGGTGCGTGAAGCGGGACTCGATGATCTGCACGCCGGCAGCCTCCACGCGCGCGTGCAGTTCGACGGCGAGCTTCTCGGTGATTTCCTCGGCGTTCTCGCGCAGCGAGAGGCCGTCCTCCTCGTGGGCGTCGTACGGGTACTCGATGGCGATGTGCCGTACGGCCGCCTCGGTCTGGGTGGAGACGAACTCGATGTAGTCGTCGACCTCGAACGTGGCCTGCGCGGTGTCCTCGACCTTCCACACCACGACCGCGGCGAGCTCGATCGGGTTGCCGTAGGCGTCGTTGACCTTCAGTACCGCGGTCTCGTGGTTGCGGACGCGGGTGGAGATCTTGGTGCGGGAGGTGAGCGGGTTCACCCAGCGCAGGCCGTCCTGCCGGATCGTGCCCCGGTAGCGCCCGAAGAGCTGGACGACCCGGGCCTCGCCCGGCGCCACCATGTTCAGCCCGCACATCGCGACGAACGCGCTGATGGCGATCAGGACGCCGAGGACGATCAGCGCGGCCTTGGCGCCGGCCGCGGAGACGGTCGTGGCGGCGACCACCATGGCGATGCCGCCCAGCAGCCCGATCAGGCCCAGGAGCAGGGCGAGTCCGCCGCCGATGCTGTGCGCCGGGAACTCACGGACGCGTGGGGCGGGCATCTGCGGGACGTCGGCGACGGCCGGCGAGTCGTGCGTGGACATAGTGGACATATGAGGTCCCCCGTTTCTAGCTCAGTTCTATCTAAGTGATAGCACTTTACCCTCTCACGACAACCCCAACCCCCTCTCGGGCGTCGGTTCCATGGGGAAGCGTGCTGATTCTCACGCCCACAAAAGACCGAATGAGTCGGACTTTGTCACAGAGAGCGGTGTTAGCTTTCTGAGCTGACCTGAGCCATGACACCGATGTGACAGCCGAGAGCGGAGCGGAGCGAGCGGACTCATGGGACGAGCGGAAGACAGACGAGCGCGACAGCGCGGTGGCCACCGCGCGGCGCCGAAGCGCCGCCGTTCGTCGAGCGCACCGAGCGCGCCGAGCGCAGTGAGCCCGGCGGGCCCGACCGGTCCCGGCCGCCGCGGGGCCAAGCCCGGCAAGTCCGGGAAGACCGGCATACGCAGGCTGTTCACCTGGAAGAAGATCCTCGGCACGTTCCTCGGCCTGTGCCTGCTCGGCATCGGCGGCTTCATCCTGCTGTACCTGCTCGTGCCGGTCCCCGAGGGCAACGCGGCGGCTAAGCAGCAGAGCAACGTCTACAAGTACAGCGACGGTACGGTCCTGGCGCGCGAGGGCGAGGTCAACCGCGAGGTCGTCAACCTGGCCAAGGTGCCCAAGGACGTCCAGCGGACCTTCGTGGCGGCCGAGAACAAGACGTTCTACCAGGACAACGGCGTCGACCTGAAGGGCACGGCGCGCGGTCTGTTCAACACGCTCAGCGGGAAGGGCGCGCAGGGCGGTTCGACGATCACCCAGCAGTACGTCAAGAACTACTACCTCAGCCAGGAACAGACGGTCACCCGCAAGCTGAAGGAGCTGGTGATCTCGCTGAAGGTGGACCGCCAGATGTCCAAGGACGACATACTCGCGGGCTACATCAACACCAGCTACTACGGCCGGGGCGCCTACGGCATCCAGGCCGCCGCGCAGGCCTACTACCGCGTCGACGCCGACCAACTCACCGTCGAGCAGGGCGCGTACCTCGCCGCGCTGCTCCAGGCGCCGAGCCAGTACGACTGGGCGGTCGCCTCGCCGACCAGCAAGGAACTGGTGAAGAACCGCTGGAACTACGTCCTGGACAACATGGTCGAGGAGGGCTGGCTGAACGCCTCCGAGCGCCAGGGCATGGAGTTCCCGGTGCCGAAGGAGCCGCAGGGCACGCCCGGACTGGAGGGCCAGGTCGGCTATCTGGTCGACGCGGCCAACGCGGAGCTGGCCCGGCAACTGGTGGCCGGCGGGTCGGCGCAGAACATGGAAGACGCCCTCGCCGTGGTCAAGCGCGGCGGCTGGACCATGACGCTGAACATCGACAAGAAGAAGCAGAACGAGCTGGAGCAGGCCGCCAAGGAGCAGCTCACCAGCAAGCTCGACCCCAAGAAGCGGAAGGTCGACGGGAACATCCAGCCCGGCGCCGTGTCCGTCGACCCGAAGACCGGCAAGGTCGTCGCGATGTACGGCGGCGTGGACTACGTCAAGCACTACCGGAACAACGCCACCCGCCGCGACTACCAGCCGGCCTCCACCTTCAAGCCGGTGATCCTGGCCGCCGCCGTCGAGGAGGACGCCGAGACCCAGGACGGCGAGCCGATCACCGCGAACACGATCTACGACGGTGACAGCAGGCACCAGGTCATGGACAACGGCAAGAAGGTCGGCTTCGCCCCGCCGAACGAGGACGATGTCGACTACGGCGACGTCACCGTGCAGACCGCGATGAACAAGTCCATCAACTCCGTCTTCGCGCAGATGGGCGTCGACGTCGGCATGGAGAAGGTGATGGAGGTCGCCGGCGAGCTCGGCATGGACACCGACGGAATGCAGGCGGTGCCGGCCCAGACGCTCGGCTCCATGGGCGCGAGCCCGCTGGAGATGGCGGGGATCTACGCCACCCTCGACAACCACGGCAAGAAGGTCACGCCGGCGATCCTGGCCTCGGCCGAGCACAAGGACGCCGTGGTGGACCTGCCCAATCCCATCGGCGAACAGGTCATCAGCCGCGAGGCCGCCGACACGGTCACCTCGGTGCTCACCGGCGTGGTCGACGACGGTACGGCCCGCGTGGCGGTGCGCGACAACCCGGCGCGTGACGGGCAGCAGGTGGCCGGCAAGACCGGTACCTCCGACTTCGGCAGGTCCGCCTGGTTCACCGGCTACACCCCGAACCTGGTGACGTCGGTCGGCCTGTTCGGCGAGGACGCCAAGACCGGCGGCCAGGTGAACATGGCCGGCGCCACCGGCACCCTCCCGGGCAAGGGCCGCGTCAACGGCGGTGGTTTCCCGGCGAAGATCTGGGCGGCGTACACCTTCGGCGTGATGGACGAAGTCACCAAGTTCGACCTGGAGACCACGCAGGGCGCGGCGGTGAAGCCGTCGCGGACTCCGACCCCGACGGAGACCCCGACGACCGAGGAGCCGACGGAGACCCCGACCACCGAGGAGCCGACGGAGACCCCGACGACTCAGGAGCCGACGGAGACGCCGACGACGACTCAGGAGCCGACGCAGACGCCGACGACTTCTCAGCAGCCGACGGAGACCCCGACCACGGACCAACCGACGGACGAGACCACACCGGAGAACCGGCTCTTCCCGAACGACGAGCAATGAGAGAGGGCGCCCGGCACACAACGCCGGGCGCCCTCAACGCCTTCGGGGGCGAAACCTTACCCACTGTTCAGCTCGAACCACACAACCTTCCCGGTGCTGAGCCGAGTAGCCCCCCACCGCCGAGCCATCCGGTTCACCAGATACAGCCCACGCCCACCCTCATCGGTCGCCCGGGCCTGCCGCAGCCGAGGCAGCTGCGGCACATCGTCGCCCACCTCGCACCGCAGCACATCGGTCCGCAGCAACCGCAGCGTCACCGGCCGCGACGCATACCGCACCGCGTTGGTCACCACCTCACTGACCAGCAACTCCACGGAGTCGGTCAGCTCCTCCAGCCCCCACCGGACCAGCGCCCGCCGCGCCAGCCGACGGGCCTTGCCCGGCGCCATCTCCTCCGGCTCCAGGGACCAGTACGCCACATCACTCGGCGCGATCCCGTGGAACCGGGCCGCGAGCAGCGCGATGTCGTCGTCCCGGTCGCCCGGCCCGAGCATGTCCAGCACCTCGTCGCACAGCGCTTCGAGCGGCGGCGGATGATCCGGCCCCGTGAGCTGCGCGGTCGCGGCGAGCTTCTCGCGCAGTTGCTCTATGCCGGTCCACACGTCCCGCAGCCGGGACTCGACCAGCCCGTCCGTGTACAGCAGCAGCGTCGCCCCGGCCGGCGCGTCCAGCTCCACGGCCTCGAAGTCGACGCCGCCGACCCCGATCGGCGCGCCCGCCGGAACCCGCAGCACCTCGGCCCGCCCGCCCAGGTGCAGCAGCACCGGCGGCGGGTGGCCGGCGTTGGCGATGGTGATCCGGTGCGACACCGGGTCGTACACGGCGTACAGGCAGGTCGCCATGCGGTCGGTGCCGAGCCGCTGCGCCTGTTCGTCGAGGTGGTGCAGCACCTCCTGCGGCGGCAGATCGAGCCCGGCGAGCGTCTGCGCCGTCGTCCGCAGCTGACCCATGATCGCGGCGGACGTCATGGAGTGCCCCATGACGTCACCGACGACGAGCGCGACCCGGCTGCCGGGCAGCGGGATGGCGTCGTACCAGTCGCCGCCGACCCGCGCGGTCTCGGCGGCCGGCAGGTAGCGGGAGGCCAGCCGGACGCCCGTCGGCTGCGGCAGGGTCTCGGGGAGCATGGTGCGCTGCAACTCGTCGGCGATGTACGCCTCCCGGCCGTACAGCACCGCCTTGTCGATGCCGAGCGCGCTGTGCGTGGCGAGCTGGGCGGCGATGAGCAGGTCGTCGGCCTCGAACGCCATCCGCTCCGGGCGGCGCAGGAAGACCGCGGCGCCGATGACCCGGCGGCGGCCGCGCAGCGGGGCGAGGATGGCCCGCTGGCCGGCGGGGATCACCGCCTCGCCGTCCTCGCCGAGCAGTTCGGGCAGCGCGGCGCGGGCGGCGGGCGCGTCGGCGAACACGGGACGTACCCCGCGCAGCACCTCGGCGAGCGCGCCACCGGGCCGGACCTCGCACAGTTCGGCGGTCAGCGTCGACAGCTCCGACGGCTCCGGCTGGGCCACCGGCATGAATCCGCCCTCGGTGTCCCGCTCCTCCGGGATCCGGTCGGTCCGGCGCAGCCGCAGCACGACCGGCCCCGTGGGCCGCTCGTCGCCGACCGGCAGCGGGTCGCGCAGATACACGAGGATCGCGTCGGAGAAGGTCGGCACGGTCGCCCGGCACAGCCCCATCACGATCTCGTCGAGGTCGATGCCGCGGGCGATCCGCCGGGTGGCCGCGCCGACGAAGCGCAGCCGGTCGCCGTCCCGTCGCATCGGCGTGGGCCGACCCGGCGGGGTGACCTGGCCGGTACGGCGCTCCTGGCCGCCGGGGCCGGAACGCTCCGGGTCGGTGCCGGGCTGCGCCGGGATGGCCTCCGGCGCGGGGCGCGGGCGGTGGTCCCCCACGCTCGGCTTCGCTCGCGCGGGAGGTGTTCCCATGGGCTCGTCGGCGGTCGGCTGGGAGTGCTCGGGTCCGGTGCCGTCGCTGGGTGTCACGGACGGGCCCGGGGGCGTCTCTCCGGTGCTGCGGGCCTGCGCGGGTAAGGCGGCGGCGCCGGGCGTCAGCGGAGCCGCCGGGGTACGCAGGAGCGCCCCGCGGGTATCCGCGGGGTCGGTGCCCGCCTGGGGGCGCTCGAAAGAGGTCGGCTGCTCCGTCACGCGTGTCGAATCCATCCGTCCGGGCCCGTGCGCGCCTTGCACCGCGCGTGCAGTTCGTCCCGCAGAAGTCCCGATACCCGGAATACATGCCCCAGGAACGGAATTCCCGCGTGGTCAGAGGCTGTTCCTGTGTCCTCGTACCCCTCGCTCACGTCCTGCCGCCCCTCGGTGACATCCGGTCAAGCACACTGTGCGCCCCGCGAGTTGCCGCCGCGCGCCCTTGCGGAGGACGATCCTACGTTTCCTGCCCGGGGGCGCAGCAAGGGTCTCATGAGGACACATGCGCCGGCATACGGTCCCAGTCCTCCGGAAGTGAGGGTACGGGCCAGGACGGATCCGGACGCCAGTGCTGCCAGCCGTCCGAGAACGGCGGCCCCCAGGCACGGATCACCTCCACCGCGAACCGTCCCGCGTCCCGGACCCGCTCGGCCTGCGCGGCGTCCATCAGACCGTCCCGCTGGGCCTGCGCGAACTCGTCCTCGTCCCGCCAGTGCCACGTACGGTCCGGGTGCACGGAGATGTCGAGAAAGTGGTCCTCGGAGTCCACCCCGCCGCCCCAACGCGCCAGCGGCTGCTCAAGATTGACGTACCAGTTCTTGAACCGCCAGCCCGGGTCCCAGAACAGCCACACCGACCAGGGGTCACCGGGCCGGGCCAGCTTCAGCACGCCGGTGCCGAACCAGCGGTCGCGCTGCACGGTCCGCGGCTTGGTGTAGCGCGTCTGAAGGGGCTCCAGATGCACCGGCGTCCCGTCGGCGAGCACCGGCCTGACGCACTCCGTGCCCGGCGCCAACCACACCGCGAGCAGGTCGGCGTCGTCACGGACGACGGTGACGGGGCGCGCTATGTGGAAGCGGTCGCCCGCGTTCTCCCGGTAGCGCCACAGGATGTGACTGCCGGGTGCCCAGAAGGCCGTAGCTCCGCCCGCTTCCACGCGTCTCACCGCTCCGTCGTCCGTCATGCACAGATATTAGGTGTCACCGGCATACGACGCTGCGGCACGCGTCACGGTTCACGCGCCCGTCACATGGCCGAACGGCCGGTCACGGATGCGTCATCCCCAGGACGTCCAGGGCCTCGTCGAGCTGCTCCACCGTGAGGTCGCCGCGCTCGACGTACCCGCTCTCCAGCACGACCTGACGGATCGTCTTCCGTTCGGCCAGCGACTTCTTGGCGACCTTGGCGGCCTCCTCGTACCCGATGTACTTGTTGAGCGGCGTCACCACGGAGGGGGACGACTCGGCGTACTCGCGGGCCCGTTCGCGGTTGGCGGTGATGCCGTCGACGGTCCGGTCGGCGAGCAGGCGGGAGACGTTGGCGAGCAGCCGGACGGACTCCAAAACGTTCTTGGCGATCACCGGCAGCATCACGTTCAGCTCGAAGTTGCCGGACGCGCCCGCCGTGGCGACGGTGGCGTCGTTGCCGACGACCTGCGCGCAGACCATGAGCACGGCCTCCGGGACGACCGGGTTGACCTTGCCGGGCATGATCGACGAACCGGGCTGCAGATCGGGCAGGTTGATCTCGGCCAGCCCGGTGCGCGGTCCGGACGCCATCCAGCGCAGATCGTTGGCGATCTTCGTCAGTCCGACGGCGATGGTCCGCAGCTGCCCGCTGGTCTCCACGATCCCGTCCCGGGCGCCCTGCGCCTCGAAGTGGTCGCGGGCCTCGGTGAGCGGCAGACCGGTCGTGCGGGCGACCTCCGCGATCACCGCCGCCGGGAAACCGGGCGGGGTGTTGATCCCCGTGCCGACCGCGGTGCCGCCGAGCGGGAGTTCGGCGAGCCGGGGCAGCGAGGCCTGAAGCCGCTCGATGCCGTACCGCACCTGGGCGGCGTACCCCCCGAACTCCTGGCCCAGCGTCACGGGCGTGGCGTCCATCAGATGCGTCCGCCCCGACTTCACCACGTCGGCGAACTCCCGAGCCTTGCGCTCCAGGGAGCCTGCGAGGTGCTCCAGCGCCGGGATCAGGTCCCGCAGGACGGCGGCGGTGGCGGCGATGTGCAGCGAGGAGGGGAAGACGTCGTTGGACGACTGGGACGCGTTGACGTGGTCGTTGGGGTGGACGTCCCGGCCGAGCCGTTCGCTCGCGAGGGTCGCGATGACCTCGTTGGTGTTCATGTTGGACGAGGTGCCGGAGCCCGTCTGGAACACGTCGACGGGGAAGTGCTCGTCCCACCGCCCCTCCGCGACCTCCCGCGCCGCCTCCTGGATGGCGTCGGCGATGTCCTTGTCGAGGACGCCGAGCCTGGCGTTGACGGCGGCGGCCGCGGCCTTGATGCGCGCGAGGGCCTCGATGTGGGCGCGCTCCAGCCGCTGCCCGGAGACGGGGAAGTTCTCCACGGCCCGCTGCGTCTGCGCCCGCCACTTGGCGTCGGCGGGGACACGCACTTCGCCCATGGAGTCGTGCTCGATCCGGTATTCGCTCATACCGGGTACAGCGATCGGGGATGCGGGGATGTTCCGGGGGCTTGGGCCGAACGGAGCCCGAGCCCCGCTTGCTCAGGACGGAGCCCAAGCCCCCGTTCACTCAGGCCAGGCCGGGCCCCCGTACCGGAATCGATGTGAACGTCGGCGCGGGTGCCGGGTCCTTGAAGAAGTCGTTGCCCTTGTCGTCGACCACGATGAAGGCCGGGAAGTCCTCGACCTCGATCTTCCAGACGGCCTCCATGCCGAGCTCCTCGTACTCGACGACCTCGACCTTCTTGATGCAGTCCTGGGCGAGGCGGGCGGCGGGGCCGCCGATGGAGCCGAGGTAGAAACCGCCGTGCGCCGCGCACGCGTCGGTGACCTGCTGGCTGCGGTTGCCCTTGGCCAGCATCACCTTGGATCCGCCCGCCGCCTGGAACTGCTCGACGTAGGAGTCCATCCGGCCGGCCGTCGTCGGGCCGAAGGAACCGGATGCGTAGCCCTCGGGGGTCTTCGCCGGACCGGCGTAGTACACCGGGTGGTCCTTGAGGTACTGCGGCATCTCCTCGCCCGCGTCCAGCCGCTCCTTGATCTTGGCGTGCGCGATGTCGCGGGCCACGACCAGCGGGCCGGTGAGCGAAAGCCGGGTCTTGACCGGGTACTTGGTCAGCTCGGCGAGGATGTCGTCCATCGGCTGGTTCAGGTCGATCCGGACGACGTCAGAGGACTCGTCGAGGTGCTCGTCGGTCGTCTCCGGCAGGAACCGCGCCGGGTCCGTCTCCAGCTGCTCCAGGAACACACCCTCGGCGGTGATCTTCGCGACCGCCTGCCGGTCGGCCGAGCAGGACACGGCGATGGCGACCGGGCAGGACGCGCCGTGCCGGGGGAGGCGGATCACCCGGACGTCGTGGCAGAAGTACTTGCCGCCGAACTGCGCGCCGATACCGATCTTCTGCGTCAGCTCGAAGACCTTCTCCTCCAGCTCCTTGTCCCGGAACCCGTGCCCGAGCGGTGAGCCCTCGGTGGGGATCTCGTCCAGGTAGTGCGCGGAGGCGTACTTCGCGGTCTTCAGCGCGTACTCGGCGCTGGTCCCGCCGACCACGATCGCCAGGTGGTACGGCGGGCAGGCGGCCGTACCCAGCGAACGGATCTTCTGCTCCAGGAACTTCATCATGGAGGCCTCGTTCAGGACGGCCTTCGTCTCCTGGTAGAGGAACGACTTGTTGGCGCTGCCGCCGCCCTTGGCCATGAACAGGAACTTGTAGGCGCCGCCGTCCGTCGCGTACAGCTCGATCTGCGCCGGGAGGTTGGAGCCGGTGTTCTTCTCCTCCCACATGGTGAGCGGGGCCATCTGGGAGTAGCGGAGGTTCAGCTTGGTGTACGCGTCGTAGATGCCGCGCGACAGGGCCTCTTCGTCCCCGCCCTCGGTCAGTACGTTCTGCCCGCGCTTGCCCATGACGATCGCCGTGCCGGTGTCCTGGCACATGGGGAGCACACCGGCGGCGGCGATGTTGGCGTTCTTCAGCAGGTCCAGGGCGACGAACTTGTCGTTGCCCGACGCCTCCGGGTCGTCGATGATCCGGCGCAGCTGGGCCAGGTGGGCCGGGCGCAGGTAGTGCTGGATGTCGTGGATGGCCTCCTCGGCGAGCTTGCGCAGCGCCTCGGGCTCGACCTTGAGGAACGTCCGCCCGTCGGCCTCGAAGGTGGAGACACCCTCGGAGGTCACCAGCCGGTACGGGGTGGTGTCCTCCCCCATGGGGAGCAGATCGGTGTACTCGAACTCAGGCATCTCGCCCATTCCTCACTCACGGCAGACAGCGGCTGGCCTCCATTGGCAAGCGTCCACCAGCGTAGGACGTACCACTGACGGGGAGCTTGTGAGGTAAGGCTCAGTTCGCGGTTGCCGGGTGTGGCAGCTTCTGGGGTGCCTGCCTCGGGGTGCCTGCTTCGGAGTGTCCGCCTCGGGGTGTCGCGATCTATCGTGTTTGGGTACGCTGCTGTCGTGGACCTTCAGAAGCAGACCGCGCCCGCCGCCGAGCTCCGCGCCTCCGACGCCGACCGCGACCGTTTCGCGGACATCCTGCGCGACGCCCTCGCCGAGGGCCGCCTCACCGCCGAGGAGCACGCCGAGCGAGTGGAGGGTGTCTACCGCGCCAAGACGGTCGGCGAACTAGAGCCATATGTGCGGGACCTGCCCGGCGCGCACCGGGCCCGCGCGACCCCCGCGTACACCCCCGCGCCCCACCGTCCTACGGCCGGTGCGATACCCGCGGACCCGGACGAGAACGTGGTCGCGGTGTTCAGCGCCTCGGTGCGGAAGGGGCGCTGGCGGGCGGGTCGCCGTATCCATGTGTACTCGATCTTCGGCAGCGTCGAGCTCGACCTCAGCGAGGCGATCTTCGAGTACCAGCAGGTCATGATCAAGGCCTGGTCCATCTTCGGAAACGTCGAGGTCCGCGTGCCCGAGAACGTCTCGCTGCGCGGCACGGGCGGCGGCATCCTCGGCAACTTCGAGGTGGACACGCTGGACGGGGGCGACTCCGACGTGCCCGTCGTCTTCGTGGACGGCTGGGCCGTGCTCGGCAACATCGAGGCGCGGCCGAAGCGCGGGAAGCTCGTGGCGGACATTCTCGATCGGGTGCAGCGCAAGGTCGACAAGGGTTTGCGTAAGCACCTGGACCGTTGACGGTTGTGAAGTCGACCTGATCCGTAGGGATTCGGTCACTGGCCGAGCCGTCCCGGGCGGCGCATCCGCACCCCCGGATTCCTGCGGTTCGGGACTCCCTGCATAGGCGCGCGTACAGCGGGTAGACCTTGCTGCATCGTCTCTCGCTCGCGAAGCCGTCGTCAGGAGTAGACCGTGCCGCAACTGCCGCTTTCGTCCCTGCAGGTAGCTGGCGTTCCGGCCCAGCGGGTGCCAGCACGAGACAGGGACCAAGACGCCCCTTGGCACACGGAGGCCGTGTGCCGGCGCGACGAGGCCGGCCTGTTCTTCGCACCCTCCAAGGAGCCCACCGCCGCCCGGCTCTCCCGCGAGGAGGCGGCCAAGCGGGTCTGCGCACGCTGCCCCGTCATGGTCGAGTGCCGCGAACACGCCCTCCTCCAGCCCGAACCGTACGGCGTCTGGGGCGGCCTCACCGCCGCCGAACGCCGAGTGGTCCTGGCGAGGCGCCGCCGCCGCGAACTGGAACTGAAGAAGGCGGCCCGAGCGACCAACCGCATAGCGGCAGCGGGCTGACGCCCGTACACGCAAAAAGGCGCCCCCTCCGCACAGGGGGCGCCTTTGCGATGCCGGGAACTGCATGCCCCTCAGGGGCACGGGGCTGCGTTCACGGTGCGGCTCCGCCGCGTGGGCGCGACCAGCCACCACGAACCCGCAGCCGCCGACGCGCCACAGCCCTCCCGTTGATCAGGCGCTACTTCGCCCGGTCGAAATCAATCGCGCTGTACGCCCGCAGCTTGCTCAGCCGGTGCTCGGAATCGATCCGCCGCACGGTCCCCGACTTGGACCGCATCACGATCGAGTCCGTCGTAGCGGTCTCCGACCGGTACCGAACCCCCCGCAGCAACTCCCCATCGGTGATCCCGGTAGCCACGAAGAACACGTTCTCCCCGGTCACCAGATCCTCGGTCGTCAGCACCCGGTCGAGGTCGTGCCCGGCGTCGAGCGCCCGCTGCCGCTCCTCCTCGTCCTTGGGCCACAGCTTGCCCTGGATGGTTCCCCCGAGGCACTTCACGGCACAGGCCGAGATGATCCCCTCCGGCGTCCCGCCGATCCCCAGCAGCAGGTCCACACCCGTGCCCTCGCGCAGCGCCAGGATCGACCCCGCCACATCCCCGTCGGAGATCAGCTTGATGCGCGCGCCGGTCTCCCGGACCTCCTGGATCAGCCCTTCGTGCCGGGGCCGGTCGAGGATGACGACGGTCACATCCTCCGGGGTGGCCCGCTTGGCCTTGGCGACCCGCCGGATGTTCACCGACACCGGCGCGTCGATGTCGACGAAGTCCGCCGCCTCGGGCCCGGTGACCAGCTTGTCCATGTAGAACACGGCCGACGGGTCGAACATCGACCCCCGCTCCGCCGCCGCCAGCACCGCGATCGCGTTCGGCATGCCCTTCGCGGTCAGGGTCGTACCGTCGATCGGGTCGACGGCGATGTCGCACTCGGGTCCGGTCCCGTCACCGACCTGCTCCCCGTTGAAGAGCATCGGCGCCTCGTCCTTCTCGCCCTCCCCGATGACGACGACGCCGTTCATGGAGACGGTGGAGACGAGGGCGCGCATCGCGCGCACCGCGGCACCGTCGGCCCCGTTCTTGTCACCGCGTCCCACCCAGCGGCCGGCGGCCATCGCCGCGGCTTCGGTCACCCGGACGAGTTCCAGGGCGAGGTTGCGGTCGGGGGCTTCGGAGGGGACATCGAGTTCGGACGGCAAGTGATGCTCGGTCATCGGAGCGCACCTTTCTGATACGACGACGGCCGGATGAGGGTTCGGCCACGACTCTATCCTCAGATCGGCAGAATGAGCAGAGCCCCCCACGGATGAGCAGCCGGGGCACCTGCGACGATAGGGTACGTGGCAGGTACGAACGGCAAGCAGAAGACGGTCCGGGACATGGTTCTCTCCCTGGGCCTGATCGTGCTGGCGGGATTGGTCATGTACCTCTTCATCCCGCACGACGACGACAAGGAACCCAACGTCCCCCGGGTCGACTACCGGGTCGAGCTGCTCACGGCCCGCCGTGCCGCCGCGTACCCGGTGGCCGCGCCGGAGGGCCTGCCGCAGACCTGGAAGGCGACGTCGGTCCGCTTCGACGGCCGGGAGCACGACACCTGGCACCTCGGCTTCCACGCTCCCGACGGCGAGTACGTCACCGTGAAGCAGTCCATGGACAAGCGGATCCCGTTCATCGAGGACGCCACCCAGGGCGCGGACGAGACGGAGGTCACCGAGGAGATCGGCGGCCGTACGTGGATCCGCTACACCGGCGGCCGGTACGACGCGCTCGTCCTCGCGGAGGACGACGACGCCAAGGGCGCGACGACGGTGGTGGCCGGCACGGGTTCGTTCGAGCAGCTGGCGACGATGGCGAAGGCGCTGAAGACGTCGTGACAACGTGAGAGTCGTGACAACGTAAGAGTCGTGCACAACGTGAGAGAGGCCCCCGGCGTGCGTTCGCCGGGGGCCTTTCCCATGTCGGTTCGGTCACACGGTGGTGACGACGTCCTCGTACGACAGGCGCGGTGAGCGCGGGAACCACGCGTCCGGGCCCGGGCGGCCGATGTTGACGACCATCAGCGGGGTGTGGTCGTCGTCCAGGAACTCCTTGCGTACGCCCTCGAAGTCCAGGCCGGTCATCGGACCGGCGGCCAGCCCGGCGGCGCGGATGCCGATGATGAAGTACGCGGCCTGGAGGGCGGCGTTCAGCGCGGCGGCGTTCTCGCGCACCGGGCGGTCGGCGAAGAAGGCGTCCTTGGCCTGTGGGAAGTGCGGGAAGAGGTGCGGCAGCTCCTCGTGGAACTCGTTGTCCGCGGAGAGGATCGCGACCAGCGGCGCGGCGGCCGTCTTGGTCTGGTTGCCCTCGGCCAGGTGCTGGACCAGACGCCCACGGGCCTCGGGGGAGCGGACCAGGGTGATGCGCAGCGGGGACTGGTTGAAGGCGGTCGGGCCGTACTTGACCAGGTCGTAGATCGCCTGCACCTGCTCGTCCGTGACGGGCTCGTCGGTGAAGGAGTTCGCGGTGCGGGCCTCGCGGAACAGCAGGTCCTGGGCGGCGGGGTCAAGAACGATGGACATACGTGAACCTTCTGGGGAGGTGCGACGGATCCGATGTGCGTCGGATCCGGGTGCCGGATCGGTTGACGTCATCGACGGTACGCGAGTGAAGTTCAACGTTCAACTAAACGCGGAGCGTAGTGATCCGCTTCACAACCAACCCTGCTGCGATTACTCCGGATGCCTGCTCTGCTGCTCGCCGGTGACTACTCGGCGTCGCCCTCGCCGACCGCCTTCCCGCCGGTCTCCTCCGCCGCCTCCTCGGCCAGCGCCGCGTCCAGCCGGGCCCGTGCGCCCTCCAGCCACCGCCGGCACACCTTCGCCAGCTCCTCGCCGCGCTCCCACAGCGCGAGGGACTCCTCCAGCGTCGTACCGCCCGCCTCCAGCCGCCGTACGACCTCGATCAGTTCGTCCCGCGCCTGCTCGTAGCCCAGCGCCTCATCCACCCTGCTGCTCATCCGCCCACCCTAAGAGTCGACTCGTACGGAGAACTCACCCTCGGCCACCCGCGCCCGCAGCCGCTCGTCGGACGTCACCTCGTCCGGTGCGCGGACCACGTGGCCGTCGGCCTTCTGCAGCACCGCGTACCCCCGCTTCAGGGTCGCCGCCGGTGAGAGGGCCACTACGCGCGCGTGCGTGTGCGTCAGCTCCGACTCGGCCCGGTCGAGGTGGTGCCCCAGGCATCGCCGCCCGCGCTCGATCAGCGCCGCCACCTGGTCGGCACGCTCGTCGATCATCCGGTGCGGGTCCTCTATCGAGGGCCGCGCCAGCGCGTGCGCCAGCCCCCGCTCCTCCCGCTCGACGAACGCCGCCATGCACCGCCGCGCCCGGTCCCGCAACTGCCGTACCCGCTCGAACTCCTCGCCCACGTCCGGTACGACCTTCTTCGCGGCGTCGGTGGGCGTGGAGGCCCGCAGGTCGGCGACGTGGTCCAGGAGGGGGTTGTCGGGCTCGTGCCCGATGGCCGACACCACGGGCGTACGGCAGGCCACGACCGCGCGGACGAGCTGCTCGTCGGAGAAGGGCAGGAGGTCCTCCACGCTCCCGCCGCCGCGGGCGACGATGATCACATCCACGTCGTCGATCTCGTCGAGCTCCTTCACCGCCTGCACGACCTGCGGCACGGCGTGCACGCCCTGCACGGCGACATTGCGCACCTCGAAGCGCACGGCCGGCCAGCGGTGCCGGGCGTTCTCCAGCACGTCCCGCTCCGCGGCCGAGGCCCGCCCGCACACCAGCCCGATCAGCTGCGGCAGGAACGGCAGCGGCCGCTTCCGCTCCGGCGCGAACAACCCCTCGCCCGCCAGCTTCTTCTTCAGCTGCTCCAGCCGCGCCAGCAGCTCCCCGACCCCCACGGGCCTTATCTCGGCGGCCCGCAACGACAGCTGCCCCCGCGGCGCGTACCACTCCGGCTTCGCCAGGACGACGACCCGTGCGCCCTCGCTCACCACGTCGGCGACCGCGTCGAACACCTGCCGGTAGCAGGTGACGCTCACCGAGATGTCGTACGACGGGTCCCGCAGCGTCAGGAACACCACGCCCGCGCCCGGCCGCCGCGACAACTGCGTGATCTGCCCCTCGACCCAGACCGCCCCGAGCCGGTCGATCCAGCCCCCGATGAGCCGCGACACCTCACCGACGGGCAGGGGCGATTCCGGGGACGTGTTGACTGCCATGCCGCGAGCGTAATGGGCGGCACCGACATCCCGGCCCGACCTCAGACGCCGGAGGGACCCTTCCCGCGGGCCTGCGCCATCAGCACCAGCGCTCGTGTGCGCGATCTTTGGCCCCCCGAACGCGGCCTTACGATGGGTGCCATGACTGCTTCGACTGGCCGCCGTGTCCTGCTCGCCGCCCCCCGGGGCTACTGCGCGGGTGTGGACCGCGCCGTGATCGCCGTCGAGAAAGCCCTGGAGCAGTACGGCGCTCCGATCTATGTCCGGCACGAAATCGTCCACAACAAGTACGTCGTGCAGACCCTGGAGAAGAAGGGCGCCATCTTCGTCGAGCAGACGGAGGAGGTCCCCCCGGGCAACATCGTGATGTTCTCCGCGCACGGCGTCGCCCCGGTCGTCCACGACGAGGCCCAGCGGGGCCAGCTGGCCACCATCGACGCGACCTGCCCGCTGGTCACCAAGGTCCACAAGGAAGCCGTCCGGTTCGCCAATGAGGACTACGACATCCTCCTGATCGGTCACGAGGGCCACGAGGAGGTCATCGGCACCTCCGGCGAGGCCCCCGACCACATCCAGCTCGTCGACGGCCCCGGCGACGTGGCGAAGGTCGAGGTCCGTGACCCGTCCAAGGTCGTCTGGCTGTCCCAGACCACGCTCTCCGTCGACGAGACCATGGAGACCGTCGACGCCCTGAAGGAGAAGTTCCCGCAGCTGATCTCGCCGCCCAGCGACGACATCTGCTACGCCACCCAGAACCGCCAGCTCGCGGTGAAGCAGATGGGCGCCGAGGCGGATCTGGTGATCGTCGTCGGCTCCCGCAACTCCTCCAACTCCAAGCGGCTCGTCGAGGTCGCCAAGCTCGCCGGCGCGCGCGAGGCCTACCTCGTGGACTTCGCCGAGGAGATCGACGAGGCCTGGCTGGAGGGTGTCTCGACGGTCGGCGTCACCTCCGGCGCCTCCGTTCCCGAGGTGCTCGTCGAGCAGGTGCTGGAGTGGCTGTCCCAGCGCGGCTTCGAGGACGTCGAGATCGTCAAGGCGGCCGAGGAGTCCATCACCTTCTCGCTGCCCAAGGAACTCCGCCGCGACCTGCGCGAGGAGGCGGCGGCGCTGATCGCGCAGCGGACGGAGGCGGGGGGTTCCGCCGAGGGGTCCGTCGAGGGGTGAGCACCGGGGCAGCGGTGGTCGGCGGCGTCGATGCGGTGGCCGTCGGCGCCCCGGAGCGGCCGGGAGCGCTGGTCGGGTACGGCTCCGGCGTCGTGACTGTCGGTGGGCCGTCGTAACGTGGTGCCATGCAGATCTTCGGCGTGGACATCGGTGGATCCGGGATCAAGGGCGCCCCTGTGGACCTCGACAGGGGCGACCTCGCGGACGAACGTTTCAAGGTGCTGACCCCCCACCCGGCCACGCCGGACTCGGTGGCCGACGGGGTCAAGGAGGTCGTCGACCACTTCGGCTGGACGGGGCCGGTCGGCGCGACGTTCCCGGGTGTCGTCACGGGCGGCGCCATGATCCGTACGGCGGCGAACGTCGACAAGGCCTGGATCGACACGGACGCGAGCGTGCTGCTGGGCGACCGCCTGGGCGGTGTTCCGGTGACCGTGGTGAACGACGCCGACGCGGCGGGCGTCGCCGAGATGGCCTTCGGTGCCGGGCGCGACCGCAAGGGCACGGTCATCATGCTGACCTTCGGCACCGGCATCGGCAGCGCCGTCTTCACCGACGGCGTCCTCGTCCCCAACACCGAGCTGGGTCATCTCGAACTGCACGGGCACGACGCCGAGAAGCGGGCCTCCAGCAAGGTGAAGGAGGACCACGGGATGTCGTGGGAGGACTGGGCGCACCGCGTCCGGCAGTACCTCGCGCACGTCGAGATGCTCTTCTCACCCGAGCTCTTCATCATCGGCGGCGGCGTGAGCCGCAAGGCGCACAAGTTCCTGCCCCACATCGAGGGCATCAAGGCGGAGATCGTGCCGGCGGAACTGCAGAACAACGCGGGGATCGTGGGGGCGGCGATGAGAGCGGCGAACGGGGGATAGGGCCTCGCCGGGACGCGGGCTCACACCGGCGGGCGGTTCCGCGCCGCCCGCCGCCGCATCAGCCGGACCTTCCGCACGGTGACGATCGACCCGGCGACGAGAGTCCCCCCGTACAGCCACCCCGCCTGCGTGGCCAGCGCGGTGAACAGGCCCACGGCCCGCCCGCTCAGCCCCTCCCCGCTGTCGGCGACGAACACCAGCCCCAGTGCGAAGGCGATCGGCACCACGACCGGCACGGTCACCAGATCCACCTCCCGCACCCACACCGCCGCCAGCACGCACACCGGCAGGAACAGCACGCCGTACACGACGAGCGACGACCCGAACAGCAGCGCGTCGAGACAGCCGAGCGTCAGCATCACGGCACCGCAGAACAGGCCGCAGCCGAGCCCGGTGAGCCGCGGGTTGGGCATCCGGCGTACCGCCTGGACGATCGGCGGGGCAGGTCGCCGTACCGCTGCGGCAGGCCGGGCCGCACCGGCGGGACGGCGTTCGGGCCGGCCCACGGCGGGCTTGGCCGGGCGCGGCGAAGAGCCACCGCCGGCCCTGCCGCCGCGCCGTGCCTGCGGTGGCAGGGGCGTCGGCGGTGAGATTCCGCGTCGCGGTCCGTGCTGAGGAGATCGCGGCCTGTGTTGCTCCACTGGCCTAACTTAGGTCGTTTAATGTGCCGAATAGCCCGTCCGACACGCCGTTGGGCAGAGCTTGGCCAAGCGTTCGACAGGGCGCCCGGGCGGAGTCCGGCACCCCGTAAACTGGTGGATCGTACCGGCTCGGGCACCGGCCAGACCTCTGGCTCCCGGCCCCCGGCCCCCGGCCCACCGGCCCCCAGGCCCCTCTCACGTACGGGAAGTCGCAACGTGTCGCTCACGATCGGAATCGTCGGTCTGCCGAATGTCGGCAAGTCGACCCTGTTCAACGCCCTGACCAAGAACGACGTGCTGGCGGCCAACTACCCGTTCGCCACGATCGAGCCCCACGTGGGCGTGGTCGGTGTGCCCGACGCGCGGCTGAACCAGCTCGCCGGGATCTTCACGTCCGAACGGACCGTCCCGGCGACCGTGGAGTTCGTCGACATCGCTGGTCTGGTACGCGGCGCGAGCCAGGGCGAGGGCCTGGGCAACAAGTTCCTGGCGAACATCCGCGAGTCCGACGCGATCTGCCAGGTCATCCGGGCGTTCAAGGACGAGAACGTCGTCCACGTCGACGGCAAGGTCTCGCCCAAGGACGACATCGAGACGATCAACACCGAGCTGATCCTGGCCGACCTGCAGACGATCGAGAAGGTGCTGCCGCGGCTCCAGAAGGAGTCGCGGATCAAGAAGGACGTGGCGCCGAAGGTCAAGGCGGTCGAGGAGGCCCAGGAGATCCTGGAGAAGGGCGACACGCTCTTCGCGCACGGCATCGTCCAGGGCAGCGAGCGCGCCGAGCTCCTGCACGACCTGCACCTGCTGACGACGAAGCCCTTCCTGTACGTCTTCAATGTCGACGAGGACGAACTGGTCGACGAGGACTTCAAGAACGAGCAGCGCGCGCTGGTCGCCCCCGCCGAGGCGATCTTCCTCAACGCCAAGCTGGAGGCGGACCTCGCCGAGCTCGACGAGGAGGACGCCATGGAGCTGCTGGAGTCGGTCGGCGCGACCGAGCCCGGCCTGGCCACCCTCGCCCGCGTCGGCTTCAACACCCTCGGCCTGCAGACCTACCTCACGGCCGGCCCCAAGGAATCCCGCGCCTGGACGATCAAGAGGGGCGCCACGGCTCCCGAGGCCGCCGGCGTCATCCACACCGACTTCCAGAAGGGCTTCATCAAGGCCGAGGTCATCTCCTTCGGCGACCTGGTGGAGGCGGGTTCGGTGGCCGAGGCCCGCGCGAAGGGGAAGGCGCGGATGGAGGGCAAGGACTATGTGATGCGGGACGGGGATGTGGTGGAGTTCCGGTTCAATGTGTGACCGACGTTACTGTGTGTTGCCTTCCCGCCCTGACTTGGTGCTGACTCCTAGCTGTTCGCTGGCGGGGTGAGCTTGTCGAGATCGAGGCTGATCTCGACAGGCACAGGGCGCTTGAGGGTGCCCCGGAAAATGCCCGCGGGCGAGTAGAGGCCAGTCGGTTCGTCGAGTTCGTAGACGTGGACGACAGGGGAGCCGTGTTCGTCCTCGATGCACCAGTAGTGCGGGATGCCGGCCTCCGCGTACTTGCGCAGCTTGACCGTGCGGTCCCGGTGCGCGGACTCGGGTGAGACGACCTCGATGACGAGTCGCACCTCGTCCGGCGCGAACCAGGTGCGGTCTCCGTCGTAGTCGGCCGTGGTCAACAGCAGATCCGGCTCGGGCCGGTTTCGCTCGTCCAGCTTTATCGTCATCTCGCGGCCGACCCTGACATCGCCGGGCGCCTGCTCCATGAGAGCGACGGTGAGCATGGTGACGAGGTGGCCGTGCCACCACCTCTGCGGCGACACCCTGAAGACAAGCGCTCCGTCGATCAGCTCGGTGTGCCGAGGCGCCTCGGGAAGGCGGTCCAGATCCTCCGCGAACCAGCCCTCCGGGCGCGGCGGGCGCATCCAGTCGGGCAGTGCGGTCATGGCTCAACCGTAGCGACTTGACGAGGAGCGGGCCACGAGATCGTCAACGGGAAGACTGCATGGATTCCATCGCGCAGCGCGGGTTTCAGCGCCGTCGTCGACAACCCCGTGCTGCTCGTGCATGTCTCCCTGCGGGCTCCGGTCGATTCGCAGGGCGCCGTGAACGTCCGTCGGGGCCGGTGTCGCGGTGGGAGGATGCGGGGAGGGCGGAAGAGGGGCGGAAGGCGTGGGGCGGGGCGAGAGGGACACGGTCGCACGGGGAGCGCGACTGTACGAAGCGGTGCAGGCACTGGTCGGTGACCACGGCAGGGCGGTCGAGGCGGTCAGGGCGGCGCTGAAGCCGATCCACGACGCGGCGGTGAAGCGGGAGCTCGACGCCATACCTGTCGCCCGGCTGCAGGACGTCACCGAAGGGCGGCTGCGGTTGGGGAGCGTCGAGAAGAACGGGCTGCGCACCGTGGGCAGTGTTCTCGAAGCGGGCCCTTACCGATTGCGGCAGATTCCCGGTGTGGGGCAGCGCACCGTCGACCAGATGCTCGCCGCTGCCCGTCGGCTCTCCGAGGCTGTGCACGAGACCGTGGCCGTCCACATCGATGTCGACCGGCCGGAACCGAGCACCACCGCGCTCGTCACAGCGTTGCATGTGCTGGTGGAGGCGGGTCCGGACGCTCGTCGTGCGGTCGACAAGGCTGCCGTCCTGTCGAAACGGCTCGGTCCGCTGCTCGCCGATGCCAGGCCCGCCGCCGGGTGGTTCCGGATGCTTCTGGCGGGCCGGGACAAGAAGGCTCGCGCCTTGGCGGCGATCACTGAGGTCCGGTCGCTGGTGGACGAGGCGGAGCAGGCGGGCCTGCGCGAGCTGCTTGCCCAGGCATCGGTGGACCTGCTCCGCGGATCTTCGTCCGACATTGCGGCGTGGGTGGACTTCGAAGTCCGTTCTGCCGAGTACTACGGCCTGCTGGCCGAGATATCCGGGCGGCTGCCTGAGGTGGCCGCCGCCGAGGGCTTCCTGCCGGATGAGATCGCCGAGCGGGTACGGACCCAACACCTCGACGACGCACACCGGCGCGTCTCCCTGCGCGGTTACCAGGCGTTCGGCGCGCGGTTCGCACTGGCGCAGCGCCGGGTGATACTCGGCGACGAGATGGGCCTCGGGAAGACCATCCAGGCGATCGCCGTGCTGGCACACCTGGCCGCCGAAGGACAGAGTCACTTCATGGTCGTCTGCCCGGCGAGCGTCCTCGTGAATTGGACGCGGGAGATCGAGGCCCGTAGTGCCCTGCGTGTCATGGTGCTCCACGGCCCTGACCGGGACTACGCGTTCGCCGACTGGAAGGGGCGAGGCGGGGTCGCGGTGACCACGTTCGATGCGCTGCGCGGCTTCCCCGCGCCGGGTGGCGGGGAGGTCGGATTGCTCGTGGTCGACGAAGCGCACTCCGTGAAGAACCCGAAAGCCAAGCGGTCCCAGGCGGTCGCCTCGTGGGCGGAACGTTGCGGGCGCACCCTTTTCATGACCGGAACCCCGATGGAGAACAGGGTCGTCGAGTTCCGCAACTTGGTCCGGATGCTTGATGGCGACGTCGCGGACTCCCTCGGAGAGAGCGACGCGTTGGCTGGATCGGTCGCTTTCCGCAAGGCCGTGGCCCCGGTCTACCTGAGGCGCAATCAGGAGGACGTACTGACGGAACTCCCGAGTCTCCAGCAGACCGACGAATGGGAGGAGTTGAGTGCGTCGGACGAGGAGGCATACCGAGAAGCCGTACGCGCAGGCAACTTCATGGCGATGCGCAGGGCCGCGTACATGCGCCCTGAGAAGTCGGCCAAGCTGGACCGGCTCCGAGAGATCGTTCAGGAGGCCGGCGAGAACGGGCAGAAGACGGTGGTCTTCTCCAATTTCAAGGACGTACTGGGCGTTGTGAGGGAAGCACTCGTGGCCGGAACCATCGACGGCACTGCGGTGCTCGGTCCGCTCACCGGAGGAGTCCCGGCCGGGCGGCGGCAGCAGATTGTGGACGACTTCGCCGACGTCTCGGGCCCCGCGGTGCTCCTGGCCCAGATCCAGGCAGCAGGCATCGGCCTCAACATGCAGGCAGCCTCCGTCGTCATCATCTGTGAACCCCAGATCAAGCCGACCATCGAACATCAGGCGGTGGCCAGGGCTCACCGCATGGGTCAGGTCAGGCCGGTTCGCGTGTACCGTCTCCTCGCCACCGGAGGCGTGGACGAACGCATGGTGAAGATGCTGGAGGCCAAGAATCGCCTGTTCGATGCCTACGCCCGTCGCAGCGCCGTGGCCGAAGCCTCTCCGGACGCGGTCGATGTGTCGGACACTGAGCTGGCGCGCCGGATCGTCGAAGAGGAGCAGGCGCGGCTCGGCATGGCGGACGAGAGGCTCATGGCACCTTCGTCGCAGGACCGAACGGCCTGACCAGTCCCGGCGAGCCGGTCTTCGTCGCCCGCTTCGCGGCGGATCTCGTCCGGCCCTGGTGCGAGCAGCCCGCTGAGTTCCGGCGGGCGGTGCTGCACGGCACCGGCGAGGAAGCCGTGGAGATCGCCTACGAGGCGACCGTGAAGAAGAGCGGCACAGCGGTCAGCGTCCGCGACAGCCGCCCCTGGCCGGGGGCGATCGCCGAGGCGGAGCGGCTGTACAGCGGTGCGGCCAGTCCCGCCGTCCGGGAGACGTACGAGCCGTTCGTCCGCAATGAGCCCTGTGCCGCGTGCGAGGGGACGGGCCTGGGCGCGGTCGCGCGTACCGTGCGGCTCGGCGGGCGGCGCCTGCACGAACTCCTCGACCGTCCGGTCGAGGACGTGCTCGACTGGAGCGAAGGCCTGGCCGCGACGCTCGGGCCGGCCCAGCGGGAGGCGGCGCAGGCGGTCCTGCCCGCGCTCCAGGCTCGGCTCAGGCTGCTGGTCCGGCTCGGAGTCGGACACGTCCAGCTCTCCCGCCCGGCTCCCACGCTGTCCGGCGGGGAACTGCAGCGGGCCCGGGTGGCGGCCCAGCTGCGCACCGATCTGTCGGGGGTGGCGTTCGTCCTGGACGAGCCGTCCGCGGGGCTGCACCCGGCCGACAAGGCGCGGCTGGGCGAACTCATCGAGGAGCTGCGTGGCTCCGGGAACACCGTGCTCATGATCGAGCACGATCCCGAGCTGATCTCCGGGGCGGACTGGGTGATCGACGTCGGCCCGCGGGCCGGGCGTGGGGGCGGACGGCTGGTGGCCCAGGGCACTCCGCGGGAGGTTGCGGCCGTCCCCGAATCGCTGACCGGCCGCTATCTGGCGATGCCGGGTGGACGGGTGCGGCGCGCCCGGCGCCCGGTGCGCGCCGACCGGATGCTCAGCCTGACGGATGTCGACGTGCGGACGGTGCGGGCCGACCGGATCGACATCCCGCTGGGCGCGCTGACCTGCCTCACGGGCGTGAGCGGCAGCGGCAAGAGCACCTTGCTCCTGGACGGCGTGGCCGGTGCGGTGCGGGCCCGGCTGGAGGGTACGAGCGCGCCGGGCGTCGGCGGGGTCGACTGGACCGGCCCGCTGCACTGGGCGACCGTGGTCGACCAGGAGCCCATCGGCAGGACACCGCGCTCCAATCCTGCGACGTACACGAAGGCGTTCAACCTGATCCGCAACCTCTTCGCGGGCACCGAAGCCGCCGCCCGCCGCGGGCTGACGGCGGGCTCCTTCTCCTTCAACTCGCCGGGCGGACGCTGTGAACCGTGCACCGGGTACGGCGTGCGGCAGGTGGACATGAACTTCCTGCCCGACGTCTGGGTCACCTGCGACGTCTGCGACGGCAGGCGGTTCGGGCCCGAGGTGCTGGCGGTGACCTATCGGGGGCTGGCGATCGACGAGGTGCTGGACCTGACGGTCGACGAGGCGAGTGGGCTGTTGGACACGCACGCGCTGCGGCCGGTGCTCACGGCGCTGCGGCAGACGGGGCTGGGCTATATGCGGCTGGGGCAGAGCGCCACCGTGCTGTCCGGCGGCGAGGCGCAGCGGCTGAAGCTCGCCGCCGCACTGACCAAGGGTGCGCGGCAGCCCGGACTGGTGGTGCTGGACGAGCCGGTCACCGGTCTGCATCCGGCGGACGTCCAGGTGCTGGTCGACGCGTTCGACATGCTCCTCGCCGCAGGCAACACCGTGGTCCTCGCCGAGCACGACCTGCACCTGGCCGCCGCCGCGGACTGGCTGATCGACATGGGCCCGGGCAGCGGTGCGGCCGGCGGCAGCGTGCTGCACTGCGGCCCTCCGGACACCCTCCGCCCGGACTCGGGCCCCACCGCCGGATATCTGCGCGGGCTGCTGCCCGGCCAGGGTTCTCCCGGAACATCAGTCGATGCCGTATAGTCGGAACCGACTAAAGGAGGTAGGTAGATGGCGCTGCGCAAACGGCCGGTGTCCAACCTGCTCGGGCTCGCGGTGCTCGGGCTGCTGCTGGAGCAGCCGATGCATCCGTACGAGATGGCCGCGACCCTGCGGGAGCGCAACAAGGACACCAGCTTCAAGGTCAGGACCGGCTCGCTCTACGACGTCGTGGACGCCCTGGTGCGGGCCGGCTGGATCGCCGAGCACAGCACCGAACGCGCCGGGCGCCGGCCGGAGCGCACCGTGTACGCCCACACCGACCTGGGCCGCAAGGAGTTCATGAGCTGGCTCGACGAACTGGTCCGCACCCCGGTGAAGGAGTACCCCAGCTTCCTCGCCGCGGTGAGCTACCTCGGCGCCCTCGGGCCCGAACGCGCCGTCCAGGCCCTGCGGGAACGCATCGTCCGCCTGGACGAGCAGATCGAGGAGGCCCGCCAGGCGCGGACCGCGGTGCTGGACCAGCAGACGCCGCGGCTGTTCGTGATCGAACTCGAATACGCCCTGACCATGGCCGAAGCCGAGCGGGACTGGGCTCGGCGCATCGTCGCCGAGATCCACGACGGCACCCTCGCCTGGCCCGAACTCACCACCAAGGAAGGCCGCGAGGTATGGACCGACCAGGACCAGACGGAAGACAAGACGGACAACAAGACGGAGAAGCAGCAGGCATGAGCGCACCACCCGCGACGCACCAGCGGGCCGAACCGTATCCGCCAAGGAAGGCATTACCCATGATCCAGGCCAAGGGGCTGGCCAAGACGTTCACCACCAAGCAGGGCCCGGTCGAGGCGGTGGCCGGAGTCGACTTCACCGTCCACGCGGGCGAGATCGTGGGCTTCCTCGGGCCCAACGGCGCCGGCAAGACCACCACCATGCGGATGCTGACCACGCTGCTCCCGCCGAGTTCGGGCACGGCCGTCATCGCCGGCCGCGATCTGCTGCGCGAGCCTGCGAAGGTCCGCACACACATCGGCTACGTCTCCCAGGCGGGCGGCGCCAAGCCAAGCTCCCCGGTCCGGCGGGACCTCGTCCTCCAGGGCCGCCTCTACGGCATGTCCCGCCCCGAGGCCGAGGCCCGCGCCGACGAGGTGATCACCCAGCTCGGCCTGGACGAACTCGCGGGCCGGGTCATTCAGACCCTCTCCGGCGGCCAGCGCCGCCGCGTCGACATGGCGCTGGGCCTGATGCACCAGCCGAAGCTGCTCTTCCTCGACGAACCCACCGCCAACCTCGACCCCGAGAACCGCAACGACGTCTGGGAGCACATCCGCCGCCTGCGTGAGGAACGCGGTACCACCGTGTTCCTCACCACCCACTACCTCGATGAGGCCGACAGCCTCTGCGACCGCGTCCTGATCATCGACAAGGGCCGCATCATCGCCGAGGACAGCCCGCGGAGCCTGAAGGCCGCCATCTCCCACGACACCATCGAGATCGAGGTGGACGGCGACACCGCACGGGCCACCGACCTGCTCACCGCCCACCGCGACGTCCACGAGGTGTCGGTGAACGGCATGGTCCTGTCGATCAGTTGCCGCGACGCGGAGCGTCTCCTGGCCGACCTGCTGCGCACGCTGGAGTCCGCGCGCATAAGGGTGGAGTCCCTGCGGGTGCTGAAGCCCACGCTCGACGATGTCTTCATGACCATGACCGACCGGCGTTCGCAGCGCGGCGCTGACGCCGTCCACGCCTGAGGGGAGCCAAGGATGCACACGATCCGCGACGCGGCGATCATCTTCCGCGACGAGGCCGCCGCCGTGGCCCAGAAGAGGATGGGTCTCCTCATCGGTCTCGTCCAGCCATTCGTCTACATGGCCCTGTTCGGGCCCCTGCTGGTCAAGATGCTGCCGGAGGACGGCCCGGCCGCCTGGCAGGTCTACATCCCGGGCCTGCTGGTCCAACTGGGCCTGTTCGCCACCGGCTACGCCGGGTTCGGTCTGATCCCCGACGTCCGGTCCGGCTACCTGGAACGGCTGCGGGTGACCCCGGCGAGCCGGCTCGGCCTGCTGCTCGGCCGGGTCCTCTGGGACGTCCTGGCCCTGTTCATCCAGTCGGTCGTCATCGTCCTCATTGCCCTGCTCTTCGGCCTGCGCGCGCCGTTCGGCGGCATCGTGGCCGCCATCGCCCTGATGATGCTCGTCGGCATCAGCCTGGCCTTCCTCTCCTATGCGCTGGCCATGAAGCTGACGTCGGAGTGGCTCTTCGCCCCCGTCCTCAACGGCATCGCCCTGCCCCTGATGCTGCTGTCCGGCATCCTCCTGCCCCTGACCTACGCCCCCGGCTGGCTCCAGGCCATCGGCAACGCCAACCCCCTGCGCTACGCGGTGGACGCCATGCGTGACTTCTTCACCGGCGACTACACCTCCCACCATGTCGTGACCGGCGTGGCCGTGGTGCTCGGTCTGATGCTCGTCTCGGCGGTGGGCGGCACCCGCGTTTTCGCCAAGTACAACGCGTAAGCCGTCCGGCCCCGCTGTACGCCCTGGCGGCGCAGCGACGGGAGCGGCAGGCGGAGCAGGAGGAGAGGGAGTACTGGGACCTGGTCGCCGCCGACGGAGTGGGTGCGCGGCCCGTCCTGCGGCGCCTGCGCGGGGGCGCGTGTTCCCGGACCGCGATTCCGTTGGTGCTGCTGCCGACGCGGGCAGTGCGTTCGGGAACGAGCCATGCACATCATTACGGACCCTGAAACTCCCCTTCCGTTCGCCGGATTCTGCCAGCTTGGCGCCTGCGCCGGATCCGGAATGGCTCCCCTGTTCGGAGCGCCCTTTCGGCCAAAGTGCATACGGCATGTTCAAGGCGGAGAAGGGCGCCGTTAGCATCTCTTGCAGCGCCGCGGGAATCAGCCTGCCGCGCCCCCTTCCTTTTCAGGAGGAATTATGGGCGAGTCGCACAACGAGCAGACCATCCTCGACGAAATCGAAGACCTCGACAGCCTGGAAGTTCTGGAGGCCGAGGACCTGGAAGAGAGCGTCGCGTTCCACGCGTTCCGCTTCAAGTCAGTGTCTTGAGGCCTGACCCGAAGGGCTGACGCAGGCGTGCCGCCGGCCGGTGAAAGCCCCGGCGGCAGGCTTCTCAAGAAAGGTCTCGCACCTTCCGGTGAGAATTTATCTTCGGCTGCTCCGAAATCGGCGCTTCGCCGGGCTCTGTCTGGCGCAGGCCGTTTCTCTGCTCGGTGACGCATTCTTTCCGATCATTGTCGTGGTGGCCGCGACGCAGTCGGGGACGACGGCGGAGACCATCGGCGCGGTATTCGCCGCACGCTTTGTCGCACTCGGCGGTGTCGTCCTCTTCACCGGCGCGCTCCTCGACCGCGTCAACCCCGTCATCCCGGCGGTCACCGCGGACGCCACCCGTCTCTTCGCGCTCATCGGGCTGGCCCTCTTCTGGGACGGCCGGCTGGACACCGTCGTCCTCGGCGTCGCCGTCCTCATCGGTCTGTGCGAAGCGGTGAGCGAACCGGCCCTGCTGCTCATCACCCCGCGTGTCCTGCGCAAGGACACGCACGCGACCGCGGAGCCGGACGGCAGGACCGACGACCCCGACGGCGAGGAAGCCGGAGTCACCGCCGCGTACGGCCTCCTCGAAAGCATGCGCAACACCTCCGGCATCGTCGGCCCCACCCTGGCGGCCACGCTCGTCGCCGCCCTCGGCTTCTCCGCAGGAGCCGTCGTCGCCGCCGCGGCCTTCGGCCTGTCCGCGGTCGCGACCCGCTGGGCGGGCGCCCGCTACGCGGCGCCCCCTGTGGCGGTCGGCTCTGCGGCGGTCGGCTCTGCGGGGGTCGGCTCTGCGGGGGTCAGCCCTGCGGGTGTCGGCCCCGTGGCGGAGGGCCCTGCGGCGGTCGGCTCTGCGGGGGTCGGCTCTGCGGGTGTCGGCCCCGTGGCGGACGGCCCCGTGGCGGACGGTCCTGCGGCGGTCGGCTCTGCGGTGGACGGTCCTGCGGCGGTCGGCCCCGTGGCGGTCGGCCCTGCGGGTGTCGGCCCCGTGGCGAACGGCCCTGCGGCCGACAGCGCTGCGAAAGCCGACCCCGTCGAAGCGGCCACCGGCGGACCCGGAGAGTCCGAGGAATCGCTGCTGCGCTCCGCCCTCGGCGGGCTCGCCGTGCTCTGGCGAGTGCGGTGGCTGCGGTATGTGCAGCTCCTCGCCGTCGTCCACGTCCTGCTCGCCGTCGGACCGTGGATGGTCGCCCTGCCGGTGTTCCTGCTCGAAGCGGGACACAGCGTCACCGTCTACGGCTTCGTGCTCGGCGCCTTCGCGGCCGGCACCGTCGCCGGCGCGCTGGTCGGCGGGCGCATCACCGGCCGGCACCGGGGACTGTACGCGCTGGCGATGCTCGGCCTGTTCGGCGTGACCGTGCTGGCGCCCGTGGCGACCGGATCGGTGCTGCTGCTGACGGCCGCGTTCGTCGCGGGCGGCATCGGCCAGCAGGCGTTCGACGTCGTCAAGATGGCCGGGCTGCGCCGGGAGGTGCCCGAGCAGTTGCACGGCCGGGCGTTCTCCGCCGACTTCTTCTTCTCTTTCGCCTCACTGCCTCTCGGCCAGTTGCTCGGCGCCGTGCTGCTCCGCTTCGCCGACGCCCGGACGATCATGCTGTGGGCGGCCGTCCTCGTCCTGGTGACCACCGCCGCCGCGGCGCTCAGCCCGGACGCACGCCGCTTCTCCTCGGAGCCGAAGCCGAAGCCGAAGCCGGAGCCGAAAGCGAAGCCAGAGCCCGAGCCGAAGCCAGAGCCCGAGCCCGAGCCGAAGCCAGAGCCGGTGCCGCCCCCCGAGACGCCCCCGGCGTCACCGCCCGTACCGGCGCTCGACGCGCCGTTCCCTGGGAGGGCGCGGGATGCCGGGACACGTTGACCTGTTCGAGGAACACGGAGAGGTCGCGGCGCTGTGGCCGCAGAGCCCCTACCGCGGCCGCACCGTCGTCTGCTTCGACCGCCACCTCGACCTCAAGCCCCTCGCCCCCGGCGGGGAGGAGGCCCTGCGCGCCGCGGCGCGTGCGGGGACGTCCCCGGCGGAGCTGCTGCGCCGGCTGCCGGTACGCGGTGTGCCCGGCGCCTTCGGGCTCGACGACTTCTGGTCCGCCGCCGCCCTCGCCGCCGGCCTCACCGACCTGGTGTGGGTGCCCAGTTGGACCTCGTCCGAGGGCTGGGAGAGCCGGGCCGTGGGCTGTGTCTCCCTCATCGCCACCGGCGGCGCGCCGGCCGATCCGCAGACCGGCGACTGCTGCCTGGCGGTGACGCTGTGCGGCGTACGGCTGTCGGTCGTACCGCCCGATCTCCTCACCCGCCACCTGGACCGGCACGTGACCGGCGAGGTCATCACCGACATCGACCTGGACTGGCTGGTGGACGAGCACGGCGCGCCCGACCACTCCGTGGACGACCTGGCCGACCTGGTCGCGGCCTGCGGGGGCGAGCTGTCCGCGATGACGTGGTCGACGCGGTCCGGATTCCTGCCCGGCGAGTTCCGCGGGGTGGGCCCGGATGTCGCGGGGCGGCTGGGGCTGCGGGCCCGCGAGTCCTCCTTCCTGCCCGCCACTCCGTGGCCGGAGGACCTGATGCTGCGCGTCCACCAAGGCGCCGGGCCGCCCACCTTGGACGAACGCGACGAGCCCGGCGCGGCGGACCCGGCGTCGGGAGTGACGGCGGCCCTGCAGGGCCTGGCGCATGCCTCGGCAAGCCCCGCGCAGGCCCAGGAGTGCTACGAGCGGGCGGCCGCCCAGGGGTACCGGTCCAGCTGGCTGGCGTACAAGATCGGCGCGGCGCACTACGCGCGAGGCGACCAACGCGCCGCCCGGGACCGGCTGCGCGAGGCCATCGCGCTGGACCCGCGCGACACCCTCGCGATGCACGCGCGCGTCCTGGCGGCCCGAGCCACCCTGCGCCTGGACGGGCCGGGCCCCGCGCTGGCGGAATTCCGGGCCGTGGGCGAGGAGCTGCCGCTGCGCGCCGGTGTCTGGCGAACCGTGCGGGTGCTCGCCGACGCGCTGGGCGACCCGGAGAACGCGCAGCTGGCCCGGGACCGTCTGGACCTCGTCGAACGGCTGACGCGGGCACGGACCACCGGTCGGAGTACGGGGCGGGGATGAGTGATGACCGACGTACTGCTGGTGATGCCATGAGCGACATGGTGCTGGTGATGCCATGAGCGACGTACTGCTGGTGATGCCGCCCGTGAGCGAAGCCGTGCAGTTTCCCTACTTGGCGTTGCCGCAACTCACCGCGGCCTGGACGGCCCAGGGCTACCGGGTCCGCGCCGTTGACCTGAACCTGGAGTACCGCGCTCGTGTCCTGGTCCGCCGCCACGACCCGGCCGCGGCGGACGGCCCGGCCCTCAGGGCGGGCGCGCCGAGCGCGGGCGAGGTCTTCCGGACCGTCAGCGAGCGCTACCGGGCGCGGCACGGCACCAGGATCCTGGAGACCGCCCGCGACCGCTCCACCGGCTTCGCCCAGGAGACGGCCATCCAGGCGATGGTCCGCTACGTCACCCGGCAGGCCACCGAGGACGGCTGGATCGTCCCCGGCCCGCTGCTGCTGTCCGAACTGGACAAGCTCGTCGCCGCCGCCCGCGACAGCTGGTCGGCGCGCTGGTGCGCCGACCGCCTGGAGGAGCTGCTGTGCGAGGATCCGCCGCGGGTGCTGGCGTTCTCCGTACCGTTCTTCAGCCAGGTCGTCCCCGTCCTCACCCTGTGCGCGCTGCTCAAGGAACGGCGGCCCGCGCTGCGGATCGCGCTCGGCGGGCCGACCGTGCAGATGTGGGCGGCACTGCTGCGCCGGCACGTCGCCAGCTCCCGCGCGGTCGACCACTGGTGTCTGGGCCACGGCGAGGGCTTCCTCGCCCGCATCCTGGGCGGCGGGCGAAACGACGCGCCACGAAAAGACGCGCCACGACACGACGCGCCACGACACGACGCGCCACGACACGACGCGCGACCGGACACCGCTGCCGTCGGCGGCGCCCTGGGGGAGCCGGCGGGGCTCGCGGACGGCTTCGTGCTGAGCGAGCAGCCGATGCCGGACTTCGGCCAGTTCGACTTCTCCCTCTACACCAACATGGCCCACCAGTTCCCCTACCGGCTCACGGTCGGCTGCTACTGGGGCAAGTGCACCTTCTGCTCGTACGGCAACCGCTACCGCGACGCCCGCGCCTTCCAGCAGATCGCTCCGGAGGTGGCCGCCGAACACCTGGTGGCGCTGGCCGACCGGCTGGAGATGACCGATGTGGCGGTCACCGACGAGAACACCGGCCTGCGCCACCTGCTGCGCGTGACGGAGGCGGTCCGCAGGCACGGGGCCTCGCTGACCTTCCGGATCCGGGCGCGCCTGGAGCGCGAACTGGCCGACCCCGGCTTCTGCGAACGGCTGCGCGCGGCAGGCTGTGTGCAGCTGTCGACCGGATTCGAGACGGCCCACCAGGACATCCTCGACTCGCTGCACAAGGGCCAGGACGCGGTGCACGCCGAACGCGCCGTACTGAACCTCACCCGGGCCGGAATCGTCACCAACTTGTCGTTCATGGACGGCTTCGACCACGACGACGCCGTCCAGGGCTTTCGCGACACGGTCGGGGTGATCCAGCGCCATCCGGCGGAGATGGGCCTGGACACCATGCAGTTGGTCGTCGCCGAACCGGGCAGCTACCTGTGGGCCGAGCGGCGCGGCCGGGACGACGACGCCTACCTGGTCACCAACGACGGCCTGGCCTTCGCCGCCGGACGGGTCGGCGGCGCGCTGCTGGAGGACACCGCGACGGAGGAGGCCCGGCAGCGGCTGCTGCGCATGACCGTCGAGGCGGTGCCCGACGCCGAACGGTCCGTCCGGCCCGACCTGTCGCCGCGCGCGCCGGACCGCTCCGCAGCGGCACCGGCGGTCGCCGGGCCGGTGGTGCGAGCCCGGCCGCGGTTCGGGGTGGCGCTCGACTCCGTCCGTGCGCGCTGGTTCCTGGCCGATGTCGCCTGGCCCCGGATGGCGGCCGTACCCGCCGGCGTGGAGCGCACCCCCGACGGCGGCCTCGTCGCCGAGGAGGAGCGGGCGCGCCGCTGGCTTGCGCAGATGGTCGACAAGAGGCTGCTCGTGCTGGACACACCGGAAGCGGAGAGTGCCTGATGGAGAAACTGGGGCTCGGGCTGGGCATGGACCTCGTCTGGGGCGAGCGCATCGGATTCGACAGGACGGGGCAGGGCCGCCCGACCGACCAGGTGGCGGCGTTCCTGCGGCGCAACGCGCGGACGTACGACTACATGTTCGTCGCCTTCCAGCCCATCGACTACGGTCCGCTCACCCCCGAGCGGTACTTCCCGGCGTACGACGAACTCTTCGCCCTGTTCGGCGACGGCCGCCCGCGCGCCTTCCACCACACCCTGCTCAACACCGGCAGCCCGGAGCCGTACGAGCGGGCAGCCGTCGCGGACTTCACCAACGCGCTGATCGAACGCTACGGATTCCGCTGGGTCATCGAGGACTTGGGGATCTGGTCGCTGTCGGGACGCAGCCTGCCGTACCCGATGCCGCCCGTACTGACCGCGGAGGGACTGCGGTGCTGCGTCGCCGGGGTCGCGGAGTGGCGCGAGCGGTTGCGGGCGCCGCTGTCCGTGGAGTTCCCCGGCTTCACCGAGGGCGGCACCTTCCTGGTCGGCACGATGGATGCCTTCGCGTTCTTCGACACCGTCATCCGGGAGACGGGCGCGTACGCGACGATCGACATCGGCCACATCCTCGCCTACCAATGGCTGATGGGGCGGACCGGAGCGCGCATGTTCGAGGGACTGGAGGCGCTCCCGCTGGACCGCTGCCACGAGGTGCACCTGTCGGGCTGCCAGATCGTCGACGGCCGCTTCCGCGACCTGCACCACGGCGTGCTGCTGGATGAGCAGCTCACCTTGCTGGAACACCTGCTGCCGATGATGCCGCGACTGACCGGAGTCACCTACGAGGACCCGAAGTTCACCGTCGACGGGGCGCTCGTGCCCAAGTCGCGGAGGAACGCGGAGCGCCTCTTCGCCCTCGTGCGCGACTGGAAGGAGACCGCCCATGCCGCATGAGGCTGCCGAGGCCAATGTGGCCGATGTGGCGGAGGCCGATGTGGCCGATGTGGCCGAGGCCGGACCGCACGGGCGCATCCTGCGGGTGCTGGACCGGCTGCTGTACGACGCGCAGTTCCGCTCCGCGTTCATCGCGGACGGTCCCGGCGGCATGAGGCCGCCGCTCGACGCGGACCTCATCGAGGTCTTCGACCGGGTGGACCTGACGGAACTGCGGCTGGTCGGGCGCAACATCCGCTCGGCGGTGGTCAGCGGCGGCACCGGCACGGGGCAGGGACTCAAGGGCGCCTTCGCGCGGACGCTGGAGACAATCCGGGAGCGGCACGGGCTCGGTGTCAACGCGGTGGCCGAACTCTTCCTCGCCTCCGCGCAGTTCCAGTACTTCCGCGACGTGCCCTACTCCCCTCAGGGGCGCGGACTGACGCTGCCCGAGTGCTTCCACCGGTTCATGGCGGCCGGGCCGTCCTTCGACCCCGAGGGCACGCTGGAGCCGCTCGTCCACTACGAGGCCGCCTGCGCCATCGCCCGTGCGATCGCCACCGGCGCGGGCGCCACCTTCGACGTCACGCTGCGCGGCGCCGCCTTCCACGGCGGCGTGTTCTGCGCCTTCCGCGACTACGCCGAGGCACCCGCCGCCTGGGAGCTGCACCCCACGATGTTCCTGGCGGGTGCGGGGCGCTGTGTCATCGGCCCGGCCGGGCGCCCCCTCTTCGACGCGCTGACCTCCGTCCTGGCCGGTCATGACGTGGGGATGGCACCGGACGTACGGGCGAAACTCCAACAGCGACTGCGTTCATGGGGGCTGGGATGAGCACACGACCACCGCTGGAGACAGCCGGGTTCGACCTGGAGCTGTTCTACCGCGAGCACTGGCGCCGCCGCCCGATCGTCTGGCGCGGCTGTGGCCCGCGCTTCCTCGCCCCCGCGCTCGACTGGCCCGACATCGAGGCCCTGGAGCGCCGACTGGAGCAGACGCCGCCGGCGGCGGCGTCCGAAGCCCGGGTACGGCGGCGCCCCGACGGCGCGGTGCTCTTCGTCAACCAGGCCCAGCACACCCTGCCGGAACTGGCCGATGCCTGCGTGAAGCTGGCCGGCCTGTTCGGCTGGGACGAGTGCACGGCGGACCTGTCCGTGACCCGGGGGCGCGGGGCGGGGATCGGCTGCCACTTCGACCACAGCGACAACTTCGTCGTGCAGCAGCAGGGTTCGAAGACCTGGCTGGTGGGCCTGCCCGAGGACACCGAACCGGAGCGGCAGCGCAAACGCATGCTGGAGACCAAGGGCTTCGTCCCCTCCGGCCGCCTGCCCGAGGAGCCGTACAGCGTGGTGCTGCACCCCGGCGACGTGCTCTACCTGCCGCTGTTCGCACCCCACGAGGGCGTGGAGGGGGACGGCGGCGACGGCTCTGTCAGCGTCTCCTTCTCCTACAACGCCCGGAGCGCACTGTCCCGGCACCTCAAACCGCTGCTGAGTGCGCTGTCGCGGGAGCCTGCCTGGTGGCAGCCGCTGCCGCTGGGCGCGCCCGACACCGATCGGCTGGAGGACGCGCTGCGCCGCGCCCTGCGGGCGGTCACGGACGCGCCCTCACGGTGACCGACGTCCTGGACGCGGCACTGGACACGGCGCGCGTGCGGCTGGGGCCCCGGGCGCGGATCGACCGGGACGAGCGGGACGGGCTGTGGCGGGTGCGGATCAGCCTCGGCGCCGCGCACCACGGCACCACGCCCCAGTGGGGTGCGGCCGCCTACGACCCCGTCTTCGTGGCGGGACGGATACCGCACGGCATACGGCAACTCCTCGCCGACCAAGCCCTGCTGCGACTACGCATGCCGCTCGCGGGGCCGGTGGCCGGCCCGGCGCTGTTGTCGCCCACGGCGGCCGGGGTCCTGGTCCACGAATGCTTCGGACACACCAGCGAGGCCGACAACTACCTGGCCGACGGCGGCGCCCTCGGCCGCGCCCTCGGCGACCGCTGGACACCGGCCGCGCTGACCGTGCGGGACCGGCCCGGGGCCCACCCGTACGCGGGCAGCTACGCGCACGACGACGAGGGCACCGCCGCGCGGACCATCACGCTACTGAGCGAGGGCCGCTGGACCGGGCTGCTCACCGACCGGGGCACCCGAGCACTCAGCGGCGGCCGCAGCACCGGGCACGGACGGGGCCGCCGGGGCGCGGTAGCCCCGCGCTGCAGCGTGCTGGAGGTCGCGGCCGGCCGGGACACGGCGGAGGGACTGCGCGACCGGCTGGGCGACGGCTGGCTGCTGGGCACGGCGATCGGGGGCTTCTCGGTGCGCGGACACCTGATCCTGGAACTGCTGTGGGCGCGCCGGGTACGGGCGGGTCGGCCGACCCGCGAGATCGTCGGACCGGTGGCGATCTGCGCCCGCAAGGCCGCCCTGGCGGGCCGGATCACGGCCGTCGGCGACGACGTGACGGTGCACAGCACACCCTACACCTGCGTCAAGGACGGCCACGAGGTCGGCTCCACCCTCATCAGCCCGTCCCTGCTGCTGGACCGCTGCGTCCTCCGCCCGCTCGCGGACGTCGAACGGCTGCTGGCCCGCTCCACCGCCCTGCGGACATGAAGCCGAGGCGCGCGCAGCCGGTCGGCCAGCGCCTTCCGGCCACCCGTCGGCACGCCTCCGCATACCCCCGCACCAGCGCCCGCTCCCCGTCCTCCCGCCGCCACGCCAGGGCGTAACGGCTCGGTGAGAGACCGCGCACCGGACGTGTCGTAGGTGAGCCGGACGCGTGCATACGTCTCCGGCGGCGACGGCACCCAGGCCGGGGACCCGGCGAAGGCGGCGGCGCTCATCCGGGTCGCGCTGGAGGCCGACCGGACGCCGCAGCGGCTTCGACGACTGAGCGACCGGCGAGGCCCTCCCGGAGCGGATTCGGCTCCGGGAGGGACTTGACGTGTCGTCATGTCAGCCGTATGGCGGCCCGGTTACATCCGTGCAGGGCCCTTGTGCAATTCCTGTGGAAGCCTCAATCTTTCGGCTGACGCACAGGTGTGAGCACAGTGTGGGTTGACATGTTCCTGCCCATCCGGTGAGCCGTCTGTGGCGTCGCCCCCACACCAGCGCACCACCGATTGAGGAGGACCCCTCAGATGGCAGTGATGCGTACTCCCCGCCGCACCTCGCGGCGAAGACTGGCCGCGATCGGCGCCCTGACCAGTACGGTGCTCGCCGCGGGCCTCGTCTCCGCCCTCCCCGCCCAGGCGGCCGAAGGCCACATCCAGTACGAGGGCGCGGCGAACGCCGTCGCCGACAGCTACATCGTGACCCTCAAGGCGGACCGGGCCCGCTCGGGCTCCGCCGAGGGACGCGCGCTGGCCAAGAAGTACGGCGCCTCCATCGAGCGTACCTATACCAAGGCCCTGAACGGCTACGCGATCGAGGCCGACGAGACCGAGGCGAAACGTCTCGCCGCCGACCCGGCCGTCGCCTCCGTCGTCCAGAACCGCACGTTCACCATCGCCGGGACCCAGCCCAGCCCGCCCTCCTGGGGCCTGGACCGCATCGACCAGCGCAACCTCCCGCTGAACAACTCGTACACCTACCCGGACTCGGCCGGGCAGGGCGTGACGGCGTACGTCATCGACACCGGCGTCCGCATCACCCACAGCGACTTCGGCGGCCGCGCCTCCTACGGCTACGACGCCATCGACAACGACAACACCGCCCAGGACGGCCACGGCCACGGCACCCACGTCGCCGGCACGGTCGCGGGCACCGCCTACGGCGTCGCCAAGAAGGCCAACATCGTGGGCGTCCGCGTGCTGAACAACTCAGGATCCGGTACGACCGCCCAGGTCGTCGCCGGTATCGACTGGGTCGCCCGGAACGCGGTCAAGCCGGCCGTCGCCAACATGTCCCTCGGCGGCGGCGCCGACTCCGCCCTCGACACCGCCGTACGCAACGCCATCGCCTCCGGCGTCACCTTCGCCGTCGCGGCCGGCAACGAGTCCACCAACGCCTCGACCAGGTCACCCGCGCGCGTGACGGAGGCGATCACCGTCGGCGCCACCACCAGCTCCGACGCCAGGGCGAGCTACTCGAACTACGGCTCGGTCCTCGACCTGTTCGCCCCGGGCTCGTCCATCACGTCCGCCTGGAACAGCAGCGACTCGGCCACCAACACCATCTCCGGTACGTCGATGGCGACCCCGCACGTCGCCGGAGCGGCGGCGCTCTACCTGGCCGACAACCCCTCGGCCACGCCCGCCCAGGTGTCCACGGCACTGACGTCCGCGGCCACCACCGGCGTCGTCGGCAACCCCGGCTCCGGCTCGCCCAACCGGCTGCTGTACGTCGGCGACGGTGGCGGCAACCCCGACCCGCCCGGCGACCGCTTCGAGAACACCGGTGACTACGCGATCAACGACAACGCCACCGTCGAGTCCCCGGTGACCGTCTCCGGCGTCTCCGGCAACGCGCCCTCGTCGCTGGCCGTCGAGGTGCACATCGTGCACACGTACATCGGTGACCTCCAGGTCCAGCTGATCGCCCCCGACGGCACGGCGTACACGCTGAAGTCGTACGGCACCGGCGGCAGCTCGGACAACATCGACACCACCTACACGGTGGACGCCTCTTCGGAGACCGCCAACGGCACCTGGAAGCTCCGCGTCAGCGACAACGCGTGGTGGGACACCGGGCGCATCGACGCCTGGGCGCTGCAGTTCTGACCCTCCATCACCTCTGATCGGCCGTCCCGTCCTCGCGGCAGGGCTCCGGGTCCGTGACCCAGCCCGCCGCGAGGACGAGGCGCGTACGGCGGTCGAGGGCGAGGAAGCCGAAGGGCCGGTCGAAGGTGGCGCGGGCGAGGGTGGTGACGTAACGGAACTCGGGAATCCCGGCCGCCGCCACGGCGACCGCCGTCACCGCTCCGGCCCGGAAGCCCAGCGCGCCGAACCGCGCCATCGCCGACTGCCGGGCCGAACCGACGGCCAGCGGGGCGTCACTGATGCCGGGGAAGTGGCCCTGCGTGGCGTCCCGCGCCGTCGTCAGCCCGAACAGGCGGTGCGCCGCCAGCAGATCGTGCTCGGCCGTCATGCCGTACGCCACCGTCCGCACCGAGAGCGTCGGCGGCTGCGGGGTGACGCATCGCGTCTTCTCGATGCGCAGGCCCGGTCCCGCGTCCCCGTACGGGAGCCGGGGCCCTGGCACCACCGGGTGCCGGCCCGCGAGGATGTCCACGCCCGCCGTCAGCACCTGCGCCGGTGTCATCCGCTCCTCGCCGAGCAGCAGGTGCACGCTGACGCCGTTGTCGCCCAGCACTTTCAGCTCGGTGACGGCACCGTCGGGCGTGTCGGCGATCCCGACCCGGTCCAGCAGGGCGCTCCGGCGGCTCAGCCCGACGAGGGTCCTGCCCCGCCAGGGGCCGTCGGCAGGCCACAGCGGCGTCTCCTCGAAGGGGCGAAGCCAGTCCGTCCGCAGGGCCAGCGCACTCGCCAGCACCATCTCGGTGCCGTCCGTGAGCCCGACCGGCATCCGCTCGATCAGTCCGCCGGTCCGCTTCTCCGCCCAGGCGTCGAGCGCCGCCCGGTCGGCACCGAGGTCGCCCGTGAGCACCCCGTGCGCCTCGGCGGGCAGCCCGGCCTCCCAGGTCTCCTTCAGCTCCAGCGTGCGCTTCCTCCACAGACCCAGGGCCGAGTCCAGGCCCGGGATCGAGGCCATTGCGGCGAGCAACTCGCGTGCGGCGCCCGCGGCTTGGCCGGCGGGCAGGCCGACCGCGTCCGCCAGCTCCGCCCGCGCCGCGCCCCCGACCCCGTCCGCGAGGAGGGCGAGCAGGGGCCACACCCCGGCCGCCGAGAAGGCCGTACCGTCCGTGACGGTCCGGGCCCAGCGGGCCGTCAGCCCGTTCACCGCGCCTGTCGTGGCCCGCGCAATCCGCATTCCGCCCCCGCTCGTCGCCCGCTTACCATGCGCCAGGTCCTACGACTCGCAGAGCCGTAGGCCCGTCCTCGTCCGCAGCCCTGAAACAGGAGCACCGTACCTGTGTCCATACCCCCGCCCCCTGGGCCCCAGCAGCCGCAGGACCCACAGGGTCCCTACGGCCCGTACCCGGCTCCGCACGCTCAGGGGCCGTACGGCGGTCAGGGACCGTACGGCGCCCAGGGACCGTACGGCGGTCAGGGGCCGGGGCCGTACGGTCCCCAGGGACCGGGGCCGTACGGCCCCCAGCCGCCGTACGGGCCGTGGGGTCCGTACCCGCCGCAGGGGCTGCCGCCGGTCAACGGTCTCGCGATCGCCGCACTCGTCCTCGGCATCCTCTGCTTTCTGCCGGCCGTCGGGCTGGTGCTCGGGCTGATCGCCTTGCGGCAGATCAAGCGGAAGGGCGAGCGCGGGAAGGGCATGGCGGTCACGGGGGCCGTGCTGTCGACCGTCGGGCTCGTACTGCTGACCGTGTCGCTCTCGACGGGCGCCGTGTCCGGCTTCTGGGAGGGCTTCAAGGAGGGCGCGCGGGACAGCGTGATCGCCTCGCCGGACAAGGGCGAGTGCTTCAACTTGCCCAGTGGCTCGCTGGAGGGGGAGACGTACGACGTCGACGTGGTGCCCTGCTCCGGCAAGCACGACGGCGAGGTGTTCGCCACCGTCACCCTGCCCGGCGGCGCTTTCCCCGGCAACGACCACATCACGACGGTCGCCGACGACAAGTGCTACGCGCTGACGGCCGACTACGCCATGGACAGATGGGCCCTGCCCGACGACGTCCACTGGTACTACCTCACCCCGACCCGGCAGAGCTGGAGCCTCGGCGACCGTGAGATCACCTGCTTCTTCGGCAACACGGACGAGCAGGGCAGCCTGACCGGCTCTCTGCGCAACGACGAGAGCACGCTCGACGCGGACCAGGTCGCCTACCTGAAGGCGGCCCGCGCCATCGACGCCGTACTGGTGGAGGAGCCCGAGGCGTACCCCGAGGAGGACCTCGCGGCGAACGGGGCGTGGGCGCAGGACGTGCACGACGTGCTGGCCGAGCAGGGCCCGGCGCTGGACGCGCACACCTGGCCCGCCGACGCCGAGCGGCCCATGGCCGACCTGGTGAAGGAGCTGGATTCGGCCCGGAAGGAGTGGGCGAAGGCGGCGGACGCCGGGGACGCGGACACCTTCTACGTGCACTACGACGAGGCCTACGGGTTCTACGACGGTCCGGCCACCGTCACCGCGCGCGAGGCCCTGGGGCTGGACACCAGTCCGCCCGCCGACGATTCGGCCGAGGGCGGCTCGGACACGGACGTGTGATCGCCTCTATAGCGGGGAGAAAGTGCCTGCGTAAGCCTGCGGGGGGCAGAAGTAATCACATCGAGTGATTCTCTGGCCTCCACTTGCCTGGCACAACCCAGGGTTGCCACGCTGTTGCTGTCTGTACAACCTGATGGGAGCGGCCAGTGACATTCGGTGAGCAGCCGGCGTACCTGCGCGTCGCGGGTGATCTCCGCCAGAAGATCGTCGACGGTCTGCTGCCGCCGCACACCCGGCTGCCGTCGCAGGCGAGAATCCGCGAGGAGTACGGGGTCTCGGACACGGTCGCGCTGGAGGCCCGCAAGGTGCTCATGGCAGAGGGGCTGGTCGAGGGCCGCTCCGGTTCCGGGACCTATGTGCGGGAGCGGCCCGTGCCCCGGAGCATCGCCCGCTCCGGGTACCGCCCGGCCAGTGGTGCCACGCCGTTCCGGCAGGAGCAGGCCGACGCCGCCGCGCGCGGCACCTGGGAGTCCAGCAGCGCGCAGGCCGAGGCGAGCGGCGCAGTCGCCGAGCGGCTCGGCATCCGGCCCGGCGACCGGGTGATGTGCACCAAGTACCTCTTCCGGGACAGCGGCGAGCCGATGATGCTGTCCACCTCCTGGGAGCCCCTCGCCGTCACCGGGCGTACACCGGTGATGCTGCCCGAGGAGGGCCCGCTGGGCGGCATGGGCGTCGTCGAGCGCATGGCCGCCATCGACGTCGTCGTGGACAACGTCACCGAGGAGGTCGGCGCCCGCCCCGGACTCGCCGAGGAACTGCTCGCGCTCGGCGGTGTCCCCGGACATGTCGTCCTCGTCGTGCAGCGCACCTTCTACGCATCCGGGCGCCCGGTCGAGACGGCCGACGTCGTGATCCCGGCCGACCGCTACCGGGTCGCGTATCACCTCCCGGTGAAGTAGCGCACAACTTTGCGGCAGTTGCTCCCGGCACAGAGGTGCCGGGGGCCTTTTCATATGCGTTCACACGCCGTCACGCGCCTTCACGAGGCGGTGGATTCCGGACGTTTTCGCAGGTGGCCCACGGCATGCCCGGTATGCCGCTGACCGGATGCGCGGAGGTGCGCGGGCGGCGCGTTCGACGTCGCGCGCCCCCCTGGTGCTGGCTTGTTGCGTACCTCTTTGTAAAAAGCCGTATTCGCTGCGTGAAGGTTGGGCGTAGGCTCGGGCATATGCGGATTGCGGTTTCCTTAGCGGGCGGGGCGCGCGGGCCGAGGGCGGGAAGCGGAGGGGCGCGATGAACGACAGCACGGTGACTCTTCCGTGGCTGGTCATACGGCAGGACGACGGCGGCAATCGCTACAGCGTGGGCAGGTATGCGACGCGGGCCGAGGCCCAGAAGATCGCGGACAGCCTCGACAGCCGGGGGCACAAGCAGCTCTATTGGGTCGAGCGCATCGGGCAGGCCGGGGAAGACCAGGCGTGAGCAGCGCCGCCCGGGCGCTCCCGTAGGCTCCGGCGCATGACGGAACGGATCGTGGTGGTGGGCGCCGCCCTGCTCGACGGCGGCCGACTCCTCGCCGCGCGCCGCAGCGCGCCCCCCGAGCTGGCCGGCCGCTGGGAGCTGCCCGGCGGCAAGGTGGAGCCGGGCGAGGCGCCCGAGGCGGCGCTGGTGCGGGAGTTGCGCGAGGAACTCGGCGTCGAGACGGAGGCCGTGCGGCGGGTGCCGGGGGAGTGGCCGCTGAGATCGCCGTACGTCCTGCAGGTGTGGACCGCACGGCTGCTGGCCGGATCTCCCGAGCCGAAGGCTCTCCAGGACCATGACGAACTGCGCTGGCTGACGGCCGGGACGCTGTGGGGTGTGGAGTGGCTGGAGCAGGATGTCGGGGCGGTGCGGGAGGTGGCGCGGATGCTTGACGCCGGTGGGGCGGAGGGCTGACGCATGACCGGGGTGAACCGCGGGCTCAATCGGGGCACGACGGGGTGAACCGCGGACTCGTAAAGGCGCGACCGGTGTGAGCTGCGGGGCTCGTAGGGGCGCGGCTGGCGTTGGGCTGCGGGGCTCGTAGGAGCGCGACCGGCGTGATCCGGCGCCGCGGCCGCCTTTCTCGGTGCGCGCCTTCGCCCCGTACGCCGTTGGTGCCACTGTGCGCCCTCCCTGGCGGTACTGCGCCGGGGATATCGGGTACGTGCCCATTAACCCCACGAAACCGGACATGGTGGGCTCACTGTCCTGGGAAGTGATCGGCGTGCTCGACACCGAAGGTGACCGCGTCGAGTGGACCTTTCCCGCCGACCCCACAGCCGTGCGCGCCGCGCGCTCCGTCGTCCGCCGCCAGTTGCACGGCTGGGCGCTCGACTGTGTCAGTGACACCACGGCACTGCTGGTCAGCGAACTGGTGACGAACGCGCTGCGGCACGCCACAGGCCCCATCGGAGTACGCCTGGTGCGCCCCGCCGACCTGCCCGACGTCCTGCTCGTGGAAGTCTCCGACCCCCTCCCGGACCTGCCCCACGAACGCGCCGCCCACCCCGAGGACGAGAGCGGGCGCGGGCTGCAACTGGTGGCCTCCTCCTCGCGCCGCTGGGGAACCAGGCCCGGGGAGTCGGGCAAGACGGTGTGGTTCGAACTCGCCGTCCCGGGTTGAATGCGGGATCCGACCGGAAGCCGTTGCCCGAAGGCGTGATTCGAGGGCGTGTCCCCTGGTTAGAAGACTGGAAGTGTTGTCGCGGCACGGTCCGAAAACCGCCTGGACCGTGCTGTGATCGTGAACACCGTGTTGTGCGGCGCCGTAGTGCTGGATACTGCGGGCAGCCGCCCCCGGTGACCGGTGCCGGACGCGGTGAGCTGGAGGGGACGGTTCGCGTGAGCGAGATACCAGCGAAGGCCACGGAGTCCGAGGACCCGTCGGACGGCGCAAGAACACGGGCCGCGGGTGCCTACGGAGAGCCGGCGTCTTCCGATGCGCTGTGGCAGAGCAGTCCGCCCGGCTCGATCTACGACTACATCAAGGTCGCGTCCTTCTCCATCGGCCCCGACGGACTGATCGAGCAGTGGAGCCTGCGCGCCGAGAACCTCTTCGGCATCCCGGCCGCGCGCGCCGTCGGGCTCGATCCCATCGATGCGTTCATCGACCCCGATCTGCGCGCGCGCGGACAGCGGAAGATGGCCGAGATCCTCGACGGGCGGGAGTGGACCGGTGTCGTGCCCTTCCGGCTGCCGGACACGGCCGACGGCGGGCGCGGCGGCACGGGGCTCGCCGAGGTCTATGTGATGCCGACGCGCACCGAGGACGGCGAGAAAGCGGCCGTCTGCATCGTCGTCGACGTACGCGTGCTGCGCCGTATCGAGACCGACCTCGCCGCCTCGCAGTCGATTTTCGGTCAATCCCCGTTCGGCTTCCTGCTGATCGACCCCGACCTGAAGGTGCGGCGCGCCAACCAGCGGTTCGCCTCCGTCTTCGGCGGCACGCCCGACGACCACCGCGGCCGCGGGGTCCACGACTATCTGCCGCGCGGTGAGGCCGAACGGGTCGCCGCGACCCTGCGCCGGGTCCTGGACACCGGCGACAGCATCACGGACATGCACGTCACGGGCTTCGTACCCGGCTCCGACGAACGCCGGCACTGGTCGGTCAACCTCTACCGGGTGCACAGCGGAAGCGGCCGCCCGATCGGCATCGCCTGGCTCGGAATCGACATCACCTCCCGTCGCGCCGCCGCCCGCGAGGCCGCCGCCGCCCGGCGCAATCTCGCCCTCCTCAACGAGGCCGGTGCGCGCATCGGCAACTCCCTCGACCTGGAGACCACCGCGCGCGAACTCCTCGACGTCGTCGTCCCCGGCTTCTGCGACCTGGCCACGGTCGACCTGTACCAGGGCCTGCTGGTCGGCGACCAGATCCCGCAGGGTCTCGCCGACGGCAGCGCCGAACTGCGCCGCGTCGCCTTCGCCAGCGCGGTCTCCGACGCGCCCTTCGCCGGCACCGGCAAGCCGGTCACGGTCGGCGCGGTCCACCACTACCCCTTCAACTCGCCCTGCGCCGACGCCCTGCGCACGGCCCGCCCGCGGACCGTCCCCGCCGAGGAGGGGGGCCTCGTCCAGTCCACCCTCGCCGTGCCGATGGTCGCCCACGACACCGTCGTAGGACTCGCGCAGTTCGCACGGACGAAGGGCAGCGAGCCGTTCGGCGACCGGGACCGCGACCTGGCGGTGGAGCTGGCCGCGCGGGCCGCCGTCTGCATCGACAACGCGCGCCTGTACCGCCGTGAGCACGAACGCGCGTTGATACTGCAACGGTCCCTGCTCCCGCCCGGCGACCCGGTCGCCTCCGGCCTCGACATCGCCTGCCGCTACCTGCCCGGGAACGCCTCCACCGGCCGCCCCAGCGAGGTCGGCGGCGACTGGTTCGACGTCATCGAACTGCCGGGTCACCGTACGGCGTTGGTGGTGGGCGACGTCATGGGCCGCGGCCTGCGCGCCGCCGTCGCCATGGGCGAACTCCGTACGGCGGTCCGCACGCTGGCCCAGCTCGACCTCGAACCGGCCGAGGTGCTCTCCCACTTGGACGAGATCGCCCGCGGCCTGGGCACCCCCGGCGGCATCCAGCAGGCCACGCGGGCCGCCCGCCGCCCCCGCGAGGCGGACCTGTCCGAGGTGTACCTGGCGACGTGCGTGTACGCGGTCTACGACTCCGTCACCCGCCGGTGCACCTTCGCCAACGCGGGCCATCTGCCGCCGGTCCTGGTCGAACCCGGCGAGGCGGCACTGATGCTCGACGTACCGCCGGGACTGCCGCTGGGCGTGGGCGGGGAGCCGTTCGAGGAGGTCGAGGTGGAACTCCCCGAAGGCGCGCTTTTGGCTCTCTACACGGATGGACTGGTCGAATCCCGCGACCACCCGCTGGACGAGGGCCTCCAGGCCTTCGTCGGGGCGCTCACCGACCCGGCCCGCCCGCTGGAGGACGTCTGCGACCAGATTCTCAACACCCTCGACACCCACCACGGCGAGGACGACATCGCCCTGCTCATGGCCCGCGTCCAGGGCCTGCCCGCCGAGTCGGTCGGCGACTGGACGCTGCCGCGCGAGCCGCGCAGCGTGGGCCGGGCCCGGGAGTACGCGCGCGGCCAGCTCCTCAGCTGGGACATGGAGCCGCTGGTCGACACGACGGAACTGCTGGTCAGCGAACTGGTCACGAACGCGCTGCGGTACGGCGAGGGCGAGATCAGACTCCGTCTGCTGCTGGACCGCACCCTGGTCTGCGAGGTCTGGGACTCGGGCCTGGTCCAGCCCCGCCGCCGCCGCGCCCGCGACACCGACGAGGGCGGCCGCGGCCTCCAACTCGTCGGCCTGTTGTCGGCCGCGTGGGGCTCCCGCCGGACCCACCGCGGCAAGACGGTGTGGTTCGAACTGCCGTTGCCGGACGGGGAGAACGGGGTGGTGGATCCGGCGGAGGCGTTGTTGAGTCTGTTCTGACGCGTGTGGCGGCTCAGCCGCTCACCGACGGAGCGCCTTCTGGGGCATTCAGCAAGGCCTGCGGCAGGTAGGCGGATCGGACGCGCAAGTTCCAGCCGTGTACCTGGACTGCCAGAGCGGCCAGGACGATCGTCCTCTGCGGCAGCAGGCTTCGGGGCGCCGCATCAGAGGGCGCGCTTTCCCTGTGCTGGACAAGGCGATGCGCCATGGCCTGTTCGAACTTCGGCTGGTCATCCTCCAAGAGCACGCGCAACAACTGCTGGTCCGGCGTCAAGGCGCCGAGGGCGTCTAGACTCAGCGCGGCATCAAGACGCTCGTCGACCTCCGGCATGCACAACGTCACCGAGGGCCAATCCCGGGGCAGATGACCACGGGCCTTGGTCAGGTAGCAGGCAAGGGTGTCCATCTCCACCAGTTCCGCCGGATCCGATTTCGATTCCAGCTGTGAGTACGGCACACCGTCGTGGATCGTGGACGCGTGGCCGCGCAGCAGCAGCCCGATGACGCGGTCGCGTTCCCAGACCATGCCGCTGATCACGCACAGAGCGAAGGCGTCCAACCAGTCCCTCGCGGTGGACGCGTGCTCCACGGCGGCCCCGAGATCCTTGCCCTCGCTGCTGATGCTCTCGTCGATGAGAGGAAAAAAGATCTCTTGGTCCCCGTTGGGATGGCAGCCAAGATCCAAGAATCCCAGGGAGCACTCAGCCGCGGTGCGCAGGACGACACGTGACGGGGCGGTGCTGAGCTGGGGGTCCGTCACTGTGCGGGCAGCGACGTGGTCGAGGAGGTCGTCACGCATCGCCTGCAGTTCCTCATCGGAGTAGCAGTCGTATTGCATCGTGTGCCAGCGGCGGTGCACTCGCCGCTCGATGCCCTCCAGCGCCTGCTCGATCCGCTGCTCACTCATGTCATGCCGAGCTATGTCCTTGATCGTCATGCGCACCATCCTGGCAGCCGCCACTGACATCCCCGCTGCCCGGCGCAGCGGGACTCGGTCAGGGGCGTGGGTTCCTCTTGGACGGACTGGCGGAGATGCTGGCCTTCAACGCGGAGACCGAGGGGGTCATCGGTCAGGTGAGGTTTTACGAGGATGATCTGCCCGAACTCCTCGAAGCGACTGAGGCTCAGACCTCGAACTCGCCGAGCCAGCCGCGCTGGAGGAGGTGCTTGGGGAGGTAGTCCGACTCCACCTCGATCGGGATTTCTCCGTCGTAGGCGAGACAGGCGATGGCGAGCGGGCCCAGGGCGACACGGCCCTCGGGGTCCTTCGCCCGGTCCTCGTCAGCCATCCAGTACGCCTTGTGCAGCTCCAGGGCCTCCACGAGGGCCTGGTTGAAGCCATCGTGGTCCTTGCGCAGGAAGCGGTAGAAGAGGTTGATCGGCGGATACAGAACGTTCTGCAGCAGATCACGGGGCGCGACGGTCGCCACATCGGGGTTCGAGCCCTGCAGCGCCGCGGTTAGTTCCTCCACCATCCCCGGCCGCTGCAGCCAGTACGCCTGCAGGGCGGCCACCCAGTGGTAGACGTACTCGTCGAACTGGCCCTCGGGAGAGCGCAGGCGGTCCATCGGGATCTCACAGAGCCGGGTCATGCGTTTCTGGTCGCGGCAGATGATCGAGAGCCAGAATGTGGTGAGCCAGCTCCCGGCATCGGCGTACGGGCGAGGACCGAGAGCCGGGATGTGACGGATCTTGTGGTTGATGCGACAGTCGACGGCCCCCTCGCTCTGCCCGGTCACGGCGAACAGCGCCGAGCCGAACTGCAGGGCGTTGACGGTCGCCTCCCACGTTTCGAGCTGGGCGGCGCGGGGGTCCACGGTGCAGTGGGCCTGCACGCTGAGCAGGGCCGTGCTGAACATGAAGTCGATCTTGTTGGGGTGTCGCTCGATCTTCTCAGCGTCCGCGGTGACCTCTTCACTGAGCGCCTCGGCCCAATTCGCGGAGTCAGGGCCGGGTCCTCCGTGGCGGGCGATCTTGACGGTCACGGGGTGCTCCTGTCGGCGATGTCGAACTGCCTCATGCTGTAGCCAGCGTACTCGCCGGCGTTTTCCTGGCCCTTGACGACTATGTAGTCAAGCTTGCCCTCGTCCAACGCCTCTTCCAGTTCTCGCGCGAGACGCCGTTCGGACAAGTTGGTTTCACCACGCTTCTTCATCTCGCGGATGATGTCCAGGAAGTACTCTCTCGTCCCCTGGGAGACCCGCTTGCCGCTGGGTAGATTGCGGGCTCCCAGATCGGTCTTCACGTTGCTCTTGGCCTCGACAACGACGAAGCCGCCGTCCTCGCGCCGCCACACCTGGTCGAACTGGTCGTTGCCGTTGGCGGGGCCGTCCAGTGGCTCCCGGGTGGCGTTCGGGTAGTGCTCCGGAATGACGTGGTGCTCGGCGATGGCCTCGCCGTACGCCTCCGCGTTGTCCCGCATGTCGCGGTGCGCGGCCTTGTACTCGTAGGTGCGCTCGACCTGATCCCAGTGCGTGTCGGGCGTGGGGTTGTTCTTGTGCGCCTCTACGGCCTCGGCCTTGTGGCCGGCGGCGGCTGTGTCATAGCCGATGGCGTAGTGCCGATTCGCCGCTGCCTCGTCGAGAGTCCTGAGAGCCTCGGGGCTCGCGGTCTCGCGCCCGACCTTGATCGCGTCGCCGAGGTAGTGGGGCCGGATGGGGTCCGGCGCGTCCTTGACCGAGATCCAGGGGTGCTGGGGTGACTCCCGGGTCAGCTGGGGAGGAGTCGTCCCACTCTCGTCGGTGAACTCCAGGTTCTTACGGTTTCCGTTGGACTTGTAGAACTCCTCGAAATACCCGGGTTCGTGGTTGGCACGGTAGACCTGGATCTCGTGGACCTGCTCCGGTGTGAGCGAGCCCTCCGGTCCGTAGGGGTTGTCGCCTTCACGCATGAAGCTGGGCCGGGCGGCTCCCGCGTCCCGGGCGGGTGCGCTGCCTTCCGGCGTGGGCGCCGCGTTGTCCCCGCCTGCGGCGGCCTCGTCGCCGGTACGGCCGATGTCGTCCAGCCCGCCGCCCGTCGGGCCGTCGGCGCGGGGCAGCGTGTCGGTGGTGCTGCCGCCGGGCAGGTCGTGGCTGCCGGTCGGGCCACGGCCGAGGTCGTCGGCGCGGCCGCCGGGGAGGTTGTCGCCGACGTTGCCCGGAAGATGGGTGTCCACGCTGTTGGTCGGCATGTTGTCGCCGACCCCGCCCCCGGGGAGGTTGTCCGCGGTGCCGCCGGGGAGGTGGTTGCCCAGACCGGTGCCAGGCAGGTCGGTGCCCGCGTGGACGGCTGGGGTGACGGGGACGTCCTCGCCGACGCGGCCGATGTCGCCCAGGTCGTCGAGGCCGTCGCCCAGGCGGATGTGCTGGCCCGCCTGCTCGGCGGTGTGGGCTGCCGCGCCGGCCATGGCCGGTTCGCGGAGTGGGGAGTCCACGCGGGGGACGTCCGCTCCGGCGGGCGGGGTGCCGGTGTCGGGCTGGTCGACGAGGTCGCCGGGGCCGTCGTCGGACTTCTGGATGACGTTGCCGCCCTCGTCGAGGATGTTGCCGTCGGGGTCGTAGTAGCGGGCCGGGGCGCCGTCCTCGGTGGGCAGCTTCACCGTGCCCTCCGGCAGGGCCGGGGCGTCGTCGGGCAGCTTGACCGCGCCCTCGGGCAGCTCCACCGCGCCCGCGGGAACCGGGGTGCCTTCCGGGAGCCTGACCGCGCCGTTGCCCAGGTCGACCGCGCCCGCGGGGAGCGGGGTGCCCTCGGGCAGGGTGACCGCACCGCCCTCGGGGATCCGGATGCCGCCCGCCGGGATCGCCGCGCCTTCGGGGAGGTTCACCGTGCCGTCGGGCAGCCGGACCGCGCCCTCGGGCAGGGTGATCGCGTTCTCCGGAAGCGCCGGGATGTCGATGGTGCCGACGCCCTTCAGCGCCGCACTGATGTCCCCGATCTTCGACAGACCGGCCCCCGCGCCCTTGGCGATGTACGTCATCGGGTCGATGGCCCTCGCCGTCGTGCCCAAAACCCGCGCCACCGCACCGGCCTTGCCCGCACCCGCCACACCGGCGCCCGCACCACCCGTGAACACCGTCGTCAACACATTGAAGGTGACCGCACCGGCCGCCCGGGCAGGGTTCTTGCCCCACTCGTCCCACGCCACCAGCGCCTTGCCCGTCTCCTTCATCGCGGTGCGCGAATCACGGATCCAGGACGGCAACTTGTCGTCCGGCAACGCCCAGAACAGGGTGCCCACCCCGGGGATCGAGGAAAGCGCCAGACCGGTCGCCAGCTGCGCCAGGCCCTTCCAGGCCTGCCCCATCGCCTCCCAGCCGCCGAAGCCGACCAGCGTGCCCAGACCCTTGATCGTGCCCCAGATACCGTCGACGATCAGGCCGTCCCACACGAACGACTTCACCCAGTGGCCGACCTCGTACCAGTGATGCTTCTCCTCCACCGGGTCACCCCAGGGAAGCTTCGCATTCTTCATGTCCTCCGCGGAGAACCCGTACTGGTCCGCACGCTCCGAACCATCACCGGCCACCATCTGCGTCCCGCCCCACAACGCGGTGATCTTGTTGTGGCACGTCCGCTCCGCCGCCCAGAACGCGGCCACCGTCGCGGTGATGTCATCACGCAGCTGGTTGTGCTCGCCGACCTTGTCCTCGTCGTACTCCCACTCGTCATCGTCCCTGACCGAGTCGACGAACGTCTGTGCCTTGGTCTTGAGCTCCTTCAACTTCGCGACCAGCGGGCGGATTTCGGTGGCATACGACGACAGCGCACCCGACACCTTCTCCAGGTCATCGGCGAAAGCGTCCGCGCGGTCCTTCACCGGCTTGGTCGTGGCGAACAGCTGCTCGGCTTCCGGCGCCTGGTAATACGCCGACAAGCCCTGGAACTGGGAATGCACATCAGCGCCCGCGTCCCGGACGTTCCCCGCGTCCGTCTTCAGCGCCGCGTAGTCCGTCTCCAACTGCGCCAGGTCACCGGTGAACTGTGGGATCTGTTCCGGCTTGATCACGCTCAACCGCCCCCGCTCGTCCGCGCGTCATCGGACCGACTCTCCATCAGATCCGATCATCATATAAGAGGGGGCGTTGCGTCTGACGGGGCGCGAAGTTTGTTACCAGAGTGGGAAGTTGCGGCGCGCACGGGTCCGCGGCCCGCCGAAACTCGCGGGTGCGCCGGGAGTTGAGTCCTCGGGCAGCAGGATCCCCCCGAGCAGCGCTCCGCCGATGCCGGTGGAGTGCGGGGCCGTTCCGGCAACCGGCGTGCCGTGCATACGGACGTCCTGTTCGGCCAGATGCAGGGCCGTGCGGGCAAGGGTGTCCGCGGTGAGGGCCTCCTCGGTCAGGAGACGTTGCGCCGCCGCGAGGCGTGTCCGGGCCTCGGCCCCCACCACCCCCCGATGCGTCGCCACGAAGTCGCCCGCCGCCGCCGTGGCACTCCGGGCGACCAGCTCACCGGCCACCGGCAGCACCCCGGCCCGCCCCGCCGCGACCGGCATGACGGCCCGCACGATCCGGCGCAGGGTGTCGAGGGGGTCGTACGGCCCGGTGGTCAGCGTTTCTCGTACGGCGGTCAGGACCGCGTCGGCGTGCATGATGCGCGACTCCAGCTCGCCGAGCGGGATATCGGCTTCGGCACCCCTCATCATTTCCGCCACGCGTTCCCGCGCCCCCGCGATCTCCGCCTCCGCGCCCGTGAGGGTCGCCGGTATCAGCGTCCCGGCCGTCGACACCTCTCCGGCGAGGCGGTCGACGGCGGTCACGAAGATCGCGGCCTGATCGACCGCGCCCTCGGCCACGCGTAGGTGGGCGGCGGCGCGCTCGGGCTCGCCCAGGTCGGCGGACTGCCGGGCCTGGTTGAGGTGGAGGGTGGTGAACACCAGGCGATCCTTCGCCTGTTCGACGAACCCGACGACCGGGGCCGCCGCCGTGGACGCGTACCGCCTGCCGAGCTTCGCCAGGGCCGCCTCCGCGGTCGACGTACGGCCCGCCACCGCACGGAACCTCGCCTCCGCGACCTCCAGCGCCGCCCCGATCCCCCGCTCCAGTCCCCGCACCGCGTCGAACCCCGCCGCCTCCGCGTCCAGCCGCCGCCCGGCCTCCGTGCACCGTCCGACGATCCCGGCGAGCGCCTGCCGCCGGGCCGATGCCTCGGACGGGACCCCGTCGTCGTACCGCTGCCGCATCGCGAACGCGGCCGACAGCTCCCACTCCGCCTCCCGTACCGCCCGGGCGAAGGGGGCCATCGCCTCACGGCCCGACGCGGCCTCGGCGAAGGCGAGTTCCTCGCGGCTGGTGTGTACGCAGTCGTCGGCCTCGACCAGTGACTCCTGTGCCTGTTCGTCGAGTTCGGGCAAAGGGGAGGGGGTGGGGAGCGTGGCGGACGGGAGGCCCCCCGGTGTCGTGCGGGTGCGGGTCCGTCGGGCCCGGCGGACGTAGGCGTACACGGCCAGCACCGCCGCCGCGCCCAGGGCGATGAGCGGGAGGACGAGGTCGGCGGTGGGCGTCTCCTCCACCGTCACCTCCACGTCCTCCTGCGCCGCCGCGCTCGGGGCGGGGCCCACCGGAGTGATCACGCTCGGACGGTCACCGCTCGACGAGGCCGTCAGCTCGGGCCACAGCAGCCACAGGACCGCGACCACCCCGCCGATCAGCCCGTGCGCGACCCGGATGGATATGTGCGAGGTCGCGCGCCGGGGTCGGCCGCGTAGCGAGGGTGGCGTCACATTTCGGAGCGTATGAGCAGGAATGCGGCTCCGCGAGTGGTGTGCGTCCCTTACGGGAACACGGCGGTCCCGTACGGCGGTCTCGTCATGTAATCCGTTCGTCGGACAAACGGCATATGTGCTTTCCCTTCAAGGGTTCCCCTGTTAGTTGTGGAGTGGCTGCGGGCGTCCTGCGTCCCACGCCACTTCTCCTATCCCTGTGAGGGGTCACCGTTTCATGCGAGCACTACTCACCAGCAAGGTCGCTCGGCGTGCCCTGCGGCCCATCACGACACGGATCGACCGGCGCGTGGAGCGCGAGGTCCGGCGGGCGCTCGGGAACACCTCCTACGGCGCCGTGCTCCAGGAGCTGAAGCAGGTGTGCAACCGCCAGCGGCCCCTGGAGCTGTTCTTCGACGGGACCGGGCGCGGTGTGTCGCGGTTGCCGTCGGCGTCCCACCTGAACGAGCTGATCGACGAGCTGACGCGGTTCACCGGGGACCGGGCGGACGCCGAGCGGTCCGTCGCGCAGGCGTTTCGGCTGCTCATCGCGATGGAGGCGCTGGGCGTGGGCCGCATGGCCGGCGGCACGATGAACATCTGCGGCAAGCTCTCCGCCGTACCGCTGCTCGATCCGCCGAACGACGACATCCTGGAGATCGGCACGCTGTACGGCATGTTCGGCGCGGCCCTGATCCGGATGATGGAGCGGGCGGGGCGGGACCCGCGGCTGACGATCGTCGATCCGCTGGCCGGTGAGCAGCTCCAGCCCGGTACCAGCATGGGCGCGGATGCGACGGGCACGCCGGTGCGCGAGGCCGCCGTGCGCGGCAACCTGGCGCTGGCGGGCGCCGCCGGTGCCGCGGCCCGGATCCAGCAGGGCTTCTCCGAGGACCCCGAGGTGCGCGCCGCCGTCTCCGACCGTGCCTACGGCGTGGTCGTCGTCGACGGCGACCATTCCGCCGAAGGGGTGGCCAAGGACCTGGAGTGGGCCGAGCGGATCGTCGCGCCCGGCGGGATCGTCGTACTCGACGACTTCGGGCACCCGAAGTGGCCGGGCATCAAGGAGGCCTTCGAGAAGCACATGACCTCCGACACCCGGTTCACCTTCCTCGGGCAGGCCGCGCACTCGGGGTATCTGCGGGCCTCAGCCGCCTGACGACGCGGACCGGCGGCGGATCTTGTTGCCGAGCCAGACCAGCGGGTCGTACTTGCGGTCGACGGCCCGCTCCTTCAGCGGGATCAGGGCGTTGTCCGTGATCTTGATGCCCTCGGGGCAGACCTCCGTACAGCACTTGGTGATGTTGCAGTAGCCGAGGCCGTGTTCGTCCTGGGCGGCGCGTTTGCGGTCCAGGCCGGACTCGGCCGCCGCGTCCAGCGGGTGCATGTCCAGCTCCGCGACCCGCATCAGGAAGCGGGGGCCCGCGAAGGCCTGCTTGTTCTCCTCGTGGTCGCGGACCACATGGCAGGTGTCCTGGCACAGGAAGCACTCGATGCACTTGCGGAACTCCTGTGACCGGTCCACGTCCTCCTGCATCATGCGGTACTCACCGGGCCCGAGGCCGGGCGGCGGGACGAAGGACGGGACCTCCCGCGCCTTGTCGTAGTTGAAGCCGACGTCCGTGACGAGGTCGCGGACGACCGGGAAGGCGCGCAGCGGAGTGACGGTGATCGTCTCCTCGCGGTCGAACACCGACATCCGGGTCATGCACATCAGCCGGGGCCGCCCGTTGATCTCGGCGGAGCACGAACCGCACTTGCCCGCCTTGCAGTTCCAGCGCACGGCCAGGTCGGGGGCCTGGGTGGCCTGGAGGCGGTGGATGATGTCCAGGACGACCTCGCCGTCGTTGACCTCGACCTTGAAGTCCTCCAGGCCGCCCCCGTCCGCGTCCCCCCGCCACACCTTGAAGCGGGCCTCGTAGCTGCTCATTCGTACAGCTCCTCTTCGGCGAGGTACTTGACCAGCTCCTCCTTGTCGAACAGGGCGAGCAGGTCGGGGCGGATGGGCTCGGTGGTCTCGCGGGTGAGGGTGATCTGGCCCCGGAACGGGTCCGTGGCCGCCAGACCGCCGGTGGGGTCGGTGAGGCCGCAGAGCAGGTTGATACGGCGCCACCTGCGGTCCATCGACGGGTGGTCCTCGCGGGTGTGGCCGCCGCGCGACTCGTTGCGCTCCAGCGCGGCCCGCGCCACGCACTCGCTGACCAGCAGCATGTTCCTGAGGTCCAGGGCGAGATGCCAGCCCGGGTTGAACTGGCGGTGGCCCTCGACGCCCGCGCGCCGGGCCCGTACCCGCAGCTCGGCCAGCTTCTCCAGGGCCTGCTTCATCTCCGGCTCGCGGCGGATGATGCCGACCAGGTCGTTCATGGTCTGCTGGAGTTCCTGGTGGAGCGTGTACGGGTTCTCCGGCGGGCCACCGGCGGGCTCCTCGATCTCCGCCTCGGCGGAGAAGGGACGCAGGGCCTCCGCCGCCGCCGAGGACACCTGGTCGTCGTCCACCCGGGGGCGGTCCGCCTGCGTGCCGGCCGCGTACTCGGCGGCGTGCAGCCCCGCCCGGCGCCCGAACACCAGCAGGTCGGAGAGCGAGTTCCCGCCGAGCCGGTTGGAGCCGTGCATGCCGCCCGCCACCTCACCGGCCGCGTACAGCCCCGGCACCCCGCGCGCCGCCGCCGAGTCGGAATCGACGGCGATGCCGCCCATCACGTAGTGGCAGGTGGGCCCGACCTCCATCGCCTCGGCCGTGATGTCGACGTCGGCCAGCTCCTTGAACTGGTGGTACATCGACGGCAGCCGGCGCTTGATCACCTCGGCGGGCATCCGCGTCGACACGTCCAGGAAGACACCGCCGTGCGGGGAGCCCCGGCCCTCCTTGACCTCGGTGTTGATGGCCCGGGCGACCTCGTCGCGGGGGAGCAGCTCGGGGGGACGCCGGTTGTTGTCCGGGTCCTCGTACCAGCGGTCGGCCTCGTCCTCCGTCTCGGCGTACTTCTCCTTGAAGACGTCCGGGATGTAGTCGAACATGAACCGCTTGCCGTCGGAGTTCCGCAGCACGCCGCCGTCGCCGCGGACGGACTCGGTGACGAGGATGCCCTTGACGGAGGGCGGCCAGACCATGCCGGTCGGGTGGAACTGCACGAACTCCATGTTCAGCAGGGGCGCGCCCGCGAGCAGGGCGAGCGCGTGGCCGTCGCCGGTGTACTCCCACGAGTTCGACGTGACCTTGAACGACTTGCCGATGCCGCCCGTGGCGATCACCACGGCGGGGGCTTCCAGGACGAAGAAACGGCCCGATTCCCGCTCGTAGGCGAAGACACCGCTCACCCGGGAGCCGTCCTTGAGGACCCTGGTGACCGTGCACTCCTGGAAGACCTTCAGCCGGGACTCGTAGTCGCCGGTCTCCTTGAAGTCCTCCTGCTGGAGCGCGACGATCTTCTGCTGGAGGGTGCGGATCAGCTCCAGGCCCGTGCGGTCGCCGACGTGGGCGAGGCGCGGGTACTCGTGGCCGCCGAAGTTGCGCTGCGAGATCCGGCCGTCCTTCGTACGGTCGAACAGTGCGCCCCAGGTCTCCAGCTCCCACACCCGGTCCGGGGCCTCCTGGGCGTGCAGCTCGGCCATCCGCCACTGGTTGAGGAACTTGCCGCCGCGCAGGGTGTCACGGAAGTGCACCTGCCAGTTGTCGTGCGGGTTGGCGTTGGCCATCGCGGCGGCGATACCGCCCTCGGCCATCACCGTGTGCGCCTTGCCGAACAGCGACTTGCAGATCACGGCCGTACGGGCGCCCCGCTCGCGTGCCTCGATGGCGGCACGCAGTCCGGCGCCGCCCGCGCCGACCACGACGACGTCCCACTCCTGTCGCTCCACCACGGACATCAGAAAAACCTCGGATCGTCGAAGACACCGGACGCGACGAGATAGACGTAGAAGTCGGCGAGCGCCACGCTCACCAGCGACGTCCAGGCGAGCAGCATGTGACGGGCGTTCAGCCTTCCGACCCACTGCCACATCCGGTAGCGCACCGGGTGCTTGGAGAAGTGCTTGAGCTTGCCGCCGACGATGTGCCGGCAGGAGTGGCAGGAGATCGTGTACGCCCAGATCAATACGATGTTGACGAGGAACACCAGGGTGCCGAGGCCCATGTGGCCCCACTCGTAGTTCTCGTCGCGGAAGGCGAGCACGGTGTCGTACGTCAGGATTCCGGCGACGAGGATCGCGGCGTAGAAGAAGTACCGGTGGATGTTCTGCAGCACCAGCGGGAAGCGGGTCTCACCGGAGTACTTCTTGTGCGGCTCGGCCACCGCGCAGGCCGGCGGGGACGCCCAGAAGCCCCGGTAGTAGGCCTTGCGGTAGTAGTAGCAGGTCAGGCGGAAGCCGAGCGGGAAGATCAGGATGATGATCGCGGGGGAGAGGCCCCACCAGCTGCCGAAGAGCTCCCAGTTCGGTCCCGCCTTCATCGGCTCGCAGTTCTCCGCCAGGCAGGGGGAGTAGAAGGGCGAGACGTACGGGGCCGCGTAGTAGTCGGCGTTCGCGAAGGCCCGCCAGGTCGAGTACACGATGAAGGCGAGCAGCCCGGCGGCGGTGGCGGCCGGTGCCAGCCACCAGCGGTCGGTCCGCAGATGCGGGGCGGCGATCGCGGCACGGGTGACCGATCGGACGCCGCCGGGGGGATGGGGATCTGTGGTTGTGGGTTCCGTACCAGTGGCCAAGGTGTGACTCCGGTCGGTTGCGGACTCGGGTCGGTTCAGGGAGCGCGTCGGTCGCGGGCGCCGAGTCCCTCGTCGTCCGTGTCGACCCACAGGCTGTTGTCGTACGGGGTGTCGGGGATGGTGACGAGCTCCGGGCGCCGCTGCGCGGCCGGTGTGCTGGCCGCGTCGCGGAGCAGTGCGACGCTCTCGCGCAGGTGTTCGCAGTCGGTGCGGACGCGCCGTATGTCGAGCCCGCCGGTGCCGAGCTGCTGCTCCAGGCGGCCCAGCGACCGGGACAGGTCGTCCAGGCAGCGCTGCATCGATGTCAATTCGTCGTGCACGGACATGACGTGACCTCACTTCCGTCGGCCCGGTGGCCGTGGGTGGCAACGGTCATGCGCCTGCGAGTGTTGCGCGTCACACCTGTCGCTGGGAAGGGATGTGCACCGATTGGCCGAGGCGTGCAGGTGCATTCCGTGGTGCGTTGCGCCGCACGGGTGAGCTTCCCGGCGGTCGTCGCCGTGTCGCCCGGTGTTGCCGAACCCTTTCCTCTTCAGTGGCCGCATACAGCCGAAAACATCTGATCAGCTCCATATACCGCCAAAAGTGATCGTAACCCCCGCGGCTCCCGGAGGTAAGCAGAGATGTCCCACGACGGCGTCGGCCTGCGCGCGGTGATGCGCTCCATCGCCTTCCTCACCGCGGGTGTGCTCGTGGTGCCCGCCCTGGCCGGGTGTGGCTCGGACGACAAGGCCGGCAAACCGCTGGCCGGACAGGACATCGCGCCGGCCGCCCGGGCGCAGGTCGCCGACGGGGGCACTCTGCGCTGGGCCGTGGATGCCGTACCGGAGACGCTGAACACCTTCCAGGCCGATGCCGACGCGACCACCACGAAGATCGCTCAGGCCGTGCTGCCGTCGATGTACCGGATGAACGACAGCGGGCGGCCGGAGATCAACCCCGACTACCTGGAATCGGCCGAGGTCGTCGAGACCGAGCCGCGGCAGGTGGTCCTCTACAAGCTCAACCAGCAGGCCGTCTGGAGCGACGGCCGGGAGATCGGCGCGGCCGACTTCGCCGCCCAGTGGCGGGCCCTGTCCGGGAAGGACAGCGCCTACTGGACCGCGCGCAACGCCGGGTACGACCGCATCGAGCGGATCGAGCGGGGCAAGAGCAACCTGGAGGTCAAGGTCACCTTCAGCCGGCCCTACGCCGACTGGAGGTCGCTGTTCACGCCGCTGTACCCGAAGGAGGTCATGGGCACGCCCGACGCCTTCAACGACGGGGCGCGTGCGAAGCTCAAGGTCACGGCCGGGCCGTTCACCGTGCAGCAGGTCGACAAGAAGAAGGACGAGGTCACCCTCGTCCGCAGTCCGCGCTGGTGGGGGGAGCCGGCCAAGCTCTCCAAGATCGTGCTGGTGGCCGTACCGCGCGAGAAGCGGGCCGAGGCGCTGGCCGCCGGGACCGTGGACCTGGCCGACATCGACGCCGCCACCGCCCAGCGCATCGACATCGCCTCGCGCCCCAAGGGGACCGCTACGCCGCTCCAGGGCGCGAAGGCGGAGGGCGCCGCGGACGCGGGGACGCTGGCCCGCTACGAGGTCCGCAAGTCACTGGAACCGGCCTTCACCCAGCTCGCCCTCAACGGTGCCGACGGTCCGCTCGCCGACGAACGGGTCCGCCGGGCCGTGGCCCGCGCCCTCGACCGCGAGGAGCTGGCGGAGACCGTCCTGAAGCCGCTGGGGCTGCCCGCGGTGCCGGTCGGCAGCCACCTCGCGCTGTCCGGGCAGGCCGCGTACGCCGACAACAGCGGGGCGCTCGGCGGCCAGGACACCAAGGAGGCGCAGGCGCTGCTCGCGGACGCGGGGTGGGTGCGCGGGGGGCCGCTGAAGGAGCCGAAGAAGACGGAGGAGAAGAAGGAGGAGGAGAAGGCGGCGGGGGCGGAGGGGGAGTCGGCGTCGGCATCGGCGTCACCGTCGTCGGGGGCCGGGGCGTCGGCGGGGGCGGACGACGGGACGTACATCGTGGGGGAGGACGGGAAGGCGGGGGAGGACCCCGAGGGGCGCGACCGCCAGGACCAGGAGGACCGTCCGGAGGGCCCCGGGAACCTCGCCCAGGACGGCAAGCAGCACGTCCGGCAGGGGAGTGGGGCGCAGGGGGCGTACGCCCCCAAGGGCACCGCCGCGCCGGGGGCCGCGGCCGGGCCGCTCGCCAAGGACGGCAAGCCGCTCACGCTGCGTTTCGTACTGCCGTCGGGGCCGGGGTCGGACACGCTGCGCAGGGTCGCGGACCGGATCTCGCGCATGCTGCAGCGGGTGGGGATCCTCACGGAGACGAAGAAGGTCTCCGACGCGAGCTACTTCAAGGATCACATCGCGAACGGTGAGTACGATCTCGCGCTGTACTCCTGGCCCGCGTCGGCGTTCCCCGCGACCGACGCCCGGCCGATCTACGCCAAGCCGGTACCGGCCGCCGACGGTTCCCTGACCATCGAGCAGAACTACACGCGGGTCGGCACGAACCAGGTCGACCAGCTCTTCGACCAGGCCATCGCCACGCTGGACGAGGAGGAGGCCCGCGACCTCGTCCGCAAGGCCGACTCCCGCATCTGGGCCGCGGCCGGCTCCATCCCCCTCTACCAGCGCCCCCAACTCACCGCCGCCCGCAAAGACCTCGCCAACACCGGCTCCTTCGGCTTCGAGACACCGGTGTACGAGGACATGGGCTTCCTGAAGAAGGCCGGGAAGGCAACGCCGGCGGCTCGGAGCTGAGCAGGGGCTTCGGCTCGGCGGGCGACGCGGCAGGGAATGGCGCGACGTGCACCGGCGCCGACGCGGACTGGGGGACGTCCGGCGTCCGACGCCGTACGCACCTGTTCGCAGCCGTGCCCCGGCGGCTGTGTCGCAGCTGTGCCCCGGCGGCTGTCGCAGCCGTGCCCTGGCTGTCGTCCCGTGCAGCTGCCCGCGGCCGTGCGCCGGGCGGCCGTCGTAGCCGGCCCCGGTGGTCGTCGCGGTGTGTTTTCCGCTGTCTCAACCGCCCCAGCGGCCCAGCCCGACCCCACCGCCGCAGCCGTGCTGCGGACACTGTCGCGCCGCCGCAGCCGTGCTGCGGACACTGTCGCGCCGCCGCAGCCGTGCTGCGGACACTGTCGCGCCGCCGCAGCCGTGCTGCGGACACTGTCGCGCCGCCGCAGCCGTGCTGCGGACACTGTCGCGCCGCCCCAGCCGCGCTGCTGGCACCGTTGCGCCCGCCCCAGCCGCGCTGCGGACACTGTCGCGCCGCCCCAGCCGCGCTGCGGACACTGTCGCGCCGCCCCAGCCGCGCTGCCGGCACCGTCGCGCCGCCCCAGCCATGCGCTGCCGTCGTAGCCGTCCCGGCTGCGGCAGTCATGCCGCCGGGGCGGCCCGGGTGGGCGCAGCGGCACCCCGTAGCGGCGGGCTGCGAGGCCGACCCCGCTCGGGGTCGGCGCAAACGGCGGCCCCGCCCGGCGTCGACGTAAACGCCGACCTGCCCAGCCGCCCCCCATAACGCCCCCCACCTGCGCCAACGCATCCCCGCAAGCCCCACCCGGCGCAGCCCCGTACCATGGGGTGAGGCCGTGGCGTGTCAAGCCCGGCAGGGCGCGCGTAACACAGTCCTACGCGCAGCCGTCCTCACCATCCCGGGAGTACGCCGCAATATGGCCACGCGCCACGACATCCGTAACGTCGCCATCGTCGCCCACGTCGACCACGGCAAGACGACCATCGTCGACGCCATGCTCAAGCAGGCCGGTGCCTTCGCCGCGCATCAGCTGGAGTCGGTCGACGACCGCGTCATGGACTCCAACGACCTGGAGCGTGAGAAGGGCATCACGATCCTCGCCAAGAACACCGCGGTGAAGTACCACCCGAAGGACGGCGGGGACCCGATCACCATCAACATCATCGACACCCCCGGCCACGCCGACTTCGGCGGCGAGGTCGAGCGCGGGCTGTCCATGGTCGACGGTGTGGTGCTGCTCGTCGACGCCTCCGAGGGGCCGCTCCCGCAGACCCGCTTCGTGCTGCGCAAGGCGCTGCAGGCCCGGCTCCCCGTCATCCTGTGCATCAACAAGACGGACCGCCCGGACGCCCGTATCGACGAGGTCGTCAACGAGACCTACGACCTCTTCCTCGACCTGGACGCCGACGAGGACCAGATCGAGTTCCCGATCGTCTACGCGTGCGGACGGGACGGGATCGCCTCCCTCACCAAGCCCGAGGACGGGACCGTCCCCACCGACTCCACCAGCCTGGAGCCGTTCTTCTCCACGATCCTGGAGCACATCCCGGCCCCGACCTACGACGAGGGCGCCCCGCTCCAGGCGCACGTCACCAACCTCGACGCCGACAACTTCCTCGGCCGTATCGCGCTGCTCCGCGTCCAGCAGGGCGAGCTGCGCAAGGGCCAGACGGTCGCCTGGATGAAGCGCGACGGCAGCGTGAGCAGCGTCCGCATCTCCGAGCTGCTGATGACCGAGGCCCTCACCCGCGGCCCCGCCGAGAAGGCCGGCCCCGGTGACATCTGCGCCGTCGCCGGTATCCCGGACATCATGATCGGCGAGACCCTGGCCGACACCGAGAACCCGGTCGCGCTGCCGCTCATCACGGTCGACGAGCCCGCGATCTCGATGGTCATCGGCACCAACACCTCCCCGCTGGTCGGCCGCGGCGCCACCGGCAAGGGCGCCGACAACAAGGCGGCGGTGAAGGACCGCAAGGTGACCGCCCGTCAGGTCAAGGACCGCCTGGACCGCGAGCTCATCGGCAACGTCAGCCTCCGCGTGCTGGACACCGAGCGTCCGGACGCCTGGGAGGTACAGGGCCGCGGCGAGCTGGCGCTGGCCATCCTCGTGGAGACCATGCGCCGCGAGGGCTACGAGCTGACCGTGGGCAAGCCCCAGGTGGTCACCAAGGACGTCGACGGCAAGGTCTACGAGCCGGTCGAGCGCATGACCATCGACGTGCCCGAGGAGCACATGGGCGCGGTCACCCAGCTCATGGGCGTCCGCAAGGGCCGGATGGACAACATGTCCAACCACGGGTCGGGCTGGGTCCGTATGGAGTTCGTCGTCCCGTCCCGCGGCCTGATCGGATTCCGGACGGAGTTCCTGACCCAGACCCGCGGCACGGGCATCGCGCACTCCATCCACGAGGGCTTCGAGCCGTGGTTCGGCCCCCTGCAGACCCGTAACAACGGCTCGCTCGTCGCGGACCGTTCCGGCGCCGTCACCGCCTTCGCGATGACGAACCTCCAGGAGCGCGGCGTGCTCTTCGTGGAGCCGGGCACCGAGGTGTACGAGGGCATGATCGTCGGCGAGAACTCCCGCTCCGACGACATGGACGTCAACATCACCAAGGAGAAGAAGCTCACCAACATGCGCTCCTCCACGGCCGATGTGACCGAGTCCATCGTGCCGCCGCGCAAGCTGTCGCTGGAGCAGTCCCTGGAGTTCTGCCGCGACGACGAGTGCGTGGAGGTCACCCCGGAGGCGGTGCGCATCCGCAAGGTCAACCTGGACGCCCGCGAGCGGGCCCGCGCCGCGAGCCGCGCCAAGCACGGCTGACGGGCCTCTCAGGGGCCCTCTGACAGGACCCGGCACCCTCCCGTCGCGGGAGTGGGCCGGGTCCTTGTGCTGGGCGCGTTCAGCAGCCTGTCAGCAGGCCGTGAAGCCCTGTTCGGATATCGGTGCTCCGACGATCAAGTTTCGGACATGTAAACAAAAATCCCTCCCGCTATGCCCGATTCGCCGATTTCACGTCTCACCTGTCAAGCGCGCGCAGGTGTCAATCTTTGCAATTTTTGCTCAAAAAATGGACGGTAGGGAGATCCCTGTGCCTTCCGCCCTTGACGCGCGTTGATGCCCTTGGCGAAAGTTCCCCCAAACCACAGAACCTGCCGGTATCTGTGCTGCGCTCAGCTCTCCAACCCCCCGGGGGAAGAACACACATGACCAGTCCAACCAAGGCCGAGGGCTCGGGGTCCACGGTCGCCTTGGACCCAGAGCTCGAGGTGACCTCCGAGGTCGCCAAGGGAGCGAAGAAGCTTGAGGGTCGTTCCCCCGGGCAGTTGATGTGGCAGCGCTTCAAGCGCGACCGTACAGGGATGTTCTGTGCCGGCGTAGTGATTTTCTTCTTCGCCATCGCCCTGCTGGCGCCCGTGCTCACCGCGATCAGTGGCACGAACCCGTACACCCTGTACGGACAGGACCCCACCTACGCGGACAAGCCCGTGCTGGACGAGTTCGGTCTTCCGCTGGGCTACTTCGGCGGGGTCTCCGCCGACCACTGGTTCGGTGTGGAGCCGCAGTACGGCCGTGACCTCTTCGCCATGCTGATGTACGGCATGCGGACCTCGCTGTACATGGCGGTGGGTGTGGCCACCCTGCTGACCATCACCGGCGTGATCATCGGCGTCGTCGGCGGCTACTTCGGCGGCCGCGTCGACTTCTGGCTCGGCCGGGTCACGGACTTCTTCCTGTCCTTCCCGTCGCAGCTGTTCTTCATCGCCTTCATGCCCGTGGTCACCGCCTTCTTCGTGGACCCCAGGGAAGAGACGCCCACGTACTTCCGGGCGCTGGCCATCCTGATCGTGCTGTGGGTCCTCGGCTGGATGGGCATGGCCCGACTCGTCCGCTCCGTCGTGCTGGCACTGCGTGAGCGCGAGTTCATCGAGGCTGCCAAGGTCTCCGGCGCATCGCCGGCGCGGATCATCCGCAAGGAGATCCTGCCGAACATCGTCACACCGGTGCTGGTGCAGTACACGTACCAGCTGCCCAGCACCATCCTGACCATCGCCTTCCTCTCCTTCGCGGGTGTCGGCTTCGTGGAGCCCACCCCGGACTGGGGACGACTGTTCGCCGCCGGCGCGCAGTACACCCAGCAGGACCCGGCCTTCATCTTCTTCCCGGGCGTGGCGCTGGTGATCTTCATCCTGTGCTTCAACCTCCTCGGAGACTCCGTACGGGATGCCTTCGACCCCAAGTCCGGGCGCTAGACCGTCCATTGGTGGGGGGTGGCTGCCGCCCCCGCGTCGGCCTACCAGCCGCGTCAGGCAGTACTCATGGATAACAACGACAGGTAGGTGCATTCGCCTCATGAAGTCGCTCAACTCGCGCAGAGCGCGCGCCATAGTGGTCGCCATCGCGGCCGGCTCCCTCGCGCTCACCGGCTGCTCGGAGAACACCGGCGGCAGCTCCGGAAAGGACTCCAAGAAGGACCAGGAGAAGGCCAAGGAGCAGTCGCAGGGCGTTGCCTACCTGGACGCCGCGGCCTCGGCCGGCCCGGCCGAGGAGGTCCCGGGCGCCAAGCCCGGCGGCACCATCACGGTCTACCAGGAGTCGGCCCTGACCCACATGGACCCGGGTCAGATCTACGTCTCCGACGCCGGTCAGTTCTCCAACCTGGTCTTCCGCGGCCTGACCAACTTCCAGGAGGACGGCAAGGGCGGCGTCGCGGTCGTCGGTGACCTCGCGACCGACTCGGGCAAGGCGTCCAACGACAACAAGACCTGGACGTTCACGCTCAAGGACGACCTCAAGGACGCCAACGGCAACCCGATCAACTCGGCCGACGTCCGTCACACCATCGAGCGTCTGTACGCCGAGTTCATCTTCGACGGCCCGACCTTCCTGCAGTCCTGGCTGAGCGGCGCCGACTACCGCAAGGCCCTGCCGGACGGCGGCTTCGGCAACAAGCACCTGCCGGACTCGGTCCTGGAGACCCCGGACGACAAGACCATCGTCTTCCACTTCGACAAGCCGCGCCCCGACCTGCCGATGGCGCTCGCCATGCCGGGCTACTCCATCGTGCCGGAGGAGACCGACACGAAGGAGAAGTACGACCAGGCCCCCGTCGCCACCGGTCCCTACAAGATCTCGGAGTTCAAGGCGGGCAAGTCCCTCAAGCTCGTCAAGAACGAGAACTGGGACCCGAAGACCGACGCCGTGCGCCACCAGTACGTGGACGGCTGGAACTTCCAGTTCGGTGTCACCGAGTCCACCCAGACCAAGCGTCTGATCGCCGACCAGGGCGACGCCAAGAACGCCATCCAGTTCACCGGCACCGTCGACGCCACCCAGATCCAGGACGTCATCGGCGACCCGGAGGTCAAGAAGCGCACGATCCAGGGCTACGCGCCCTACGTCATGCAGCTCACCTTCAACCTGGACCGGGTCAAGAACAAGACGGTCCGTGACGCCGTGACCTACGCGGTCAACTCCAAGTCGCTCATCGCCGGTGAGGGCGGTGCCTACGGCGGTGACGTCGCCCCGAACCTGTTCGCCCCGACCCTGCCGGGCTACGACGCGACGTACGACCCGTACGGCCGCCTGAAGATGCCGGCCGGCAACATCGAGAAGGCCAAGGAACTGCTCGCGGACGTCCCGGCCGCCGAGAAGAAGCTCGTCTTCGCCTACGCCAACTCCGAGGCGGGCCAGAAGCGCAAGGTCGCCATCGAGGACGCGCTGACCAAGGTCGGCATCGACGTCGTCGCCAAGGAGATCGACGCGGCCAGCTACTACGAGCAGATCGGCAAGGTCGACAACCCGTACGACATCTACATCACCGGCTGGGGCCAGGACTGGCCGTCCCCGGCCACGGTCGTCACCCCGGTCTACGACGGTGACCTGATCGGCGACGGTCAGTCGAACTACTCGCACATCAATGACCCCAAGGTCCAGGAGCTGATCAACAAGGCCATCACCCAGCAGCCCGAGGAGGCGGCCAAGACCTGGCAGGAGGCGCACAAGCGCATCCTCGAAGGGGTCAACCCCGCGGCTCCGCTGTGGTACGTCAAGCAGTTCCAGCTCTACGGTTCGAACATCGGCGGTGCCCGCTACAGCACCGAGTCCAGCTACATGGACGTCACCCGACTGTTCCTGAAGTCGTAACTCTCTACGGCTGATCGCGGGGGTACGCACCAGGCGGAGCGTGCCCCCGCGGTTCCGTGAAACCATCCACCGTCTCCGCAGAGAGCAGCCCCCACCGCCATGCTTCAGTTCATCCTCCGGCGCTCAGTCGGTGCTGTCTTCACCCTGATTCTCATCGGCGCCGCGACCTTCTTCCTCTTCGTCGCCGCGCCATCCGACTACGCCTCCCTGGCCTGCGGCAAGGACTGTTCGCCCGAAAGACTGGAAGACATCCGCCACGCCCTGGGACTCGACCAGCCGCTCGCGCAGCAGTTCTGGGAGTTCATGTCCGGCATCGTCGCCGGCCGCGACTTCCCGCAGGGCGACTGCCCCGCTCCGTGCCTCGGACGGTCCTTCTACTACAACGAGAACGTCTGGGACCTCATCCTGGACCGCCTCCCGCTGACCGTCTCCCTCACGGTCGGCGCCCTGGTCGTCTTCCTCACTGTCGGCATCGGCGCGGGCATGCTCGCCGCCTACCGGCGCGGCACCCTCGTGGACAAGGCCGCCACCGGCGCGTCCATGGTGCTCAGCTCGTTCCAGATCTACTTCCTCGGCCCGATCGTGCTGCTGATCCTCGTGTACAGCACCGGTTGGATGGAGGACCCCAAGTACGTGCCGTTCACCCAGGATCCGGTCGGCTGGCTGGTCGGGCTGTCCATCCCGATGGTCGTGATGGCCACCATCTTCACCGCGCAGTACACCCGTATGGCGCGCTCCTCGATGATCGAGCAGCTCCAGGAGGAGCACGTGCGCACGGCCCGCGCCAAGGGCATGCCCCGCAAGTACGTCTTCTTCCGCTACGCCTGGCGCGGATCGCTCATCCCGATCGTCACCGTCCTCGGCATGGACCTCAGCGCCCTGCTCGGCGGCGGTGTCGTCACCGAGATCACCTTCTCCCTGCAGGGCATCGGCCGCCTCGCCGTGGACGCCGCGGTCAACAAGGACCTCCCGCTGACGATGGGTGTCATGCTGGTCGGAGCGTTCTTCATCCTGCTCCTGAACATGATCGTCGACATCGCGTACGCCTGGATCGACCCGCGCGTCCGGCTCTCCTAGGAAGAACGAACCACCGTGACCACACTGACCAAGACCGAGGACGCCCCGGCCCCGACCGGGCCCGAGAGCTTCCTCTCGGTCCGTGACCTGCGGGTGCAGTTCTCCACCGAGGACGGCATCGTCAAGGCCGTCGACGGCCTCTCCTTCGATGTCGAGCGCGGCAAGACCCTGGGCATCGTCGGCGAGTCCGGCTCCGGCAAGTCCGTCACCAACCTGACGGTCCTGGGCCTGCACAACCCGCGGACCACCACCATCGACGGCGAGATCGTCCTCGACGGCAAGGAACTCGTCACCGCCACCGAGAAGGAGCTGGAGAAGCTCCGCGGCAACAAGATGGCGATGATCTTCCAGGACCCGCTGACCGCCCTCTCGCCGTACTACACGGTGGGCCGCCAGCTGTCCGAGCCGTACATGAAGCACACCGGCGCCTCCAAGAAGGAGGCCAAGGACCGGGCGATCCAGATGCTGGAGAAGGTCGGCATCCCGCAGCCCAAGGTGCGCTTCGACGACTACCCGCACCAGTTCTCCGGCGGTATGCGCCAGCGCGCGATGATCGCCATGGCGCTGATGTGCGACCCCGACCTGCTGATCGCCGACGAGCCGACCACCGCGCTAGACGTGACCGTGCAGGCGCAGATCCTGGACCTGCTCAAGGACCTCCAGCAGGAGTTCGGCTCCGCGATCATCTTCATCACCCACGACCTCGGCGTGATCTCCAACATGGCCGACGACCTGCTGGTGATGTACGCCGGCCGGGCCGTGGAGCGCGGCAGCGTCAAGGAGGTGCTGCGTACGCCGAAGCACCCGTACACCTGGGGGCTGCTCAGCTCCATGCCGCGGCTGGACGGCGACATCCACCAGGAGCTCACCCCGATCCCGGGCACCCCGCCCTCGCTGCTCAATCCGCCGTCGGGCTGCCCCTTCCACCCGCGCTGCGCCTTCAAGGACAAGGTGTCCGGCACCCTCTGCACGGACGTGCGGCCGCCGCTCGGCGAGGGCCGGGCCGCCGCCTGCCACCTCACGGCCGAGCAGAAGCAGACCATCTTCATCGACGAGATCCAGCCCCGGCTGCGCTAGGGAGAACCGAGATCATGAGCGACAACCTCACCCTCCCCGCACAGCAGGCCGCCACGGGCACCGGGTCCGAGACCCTCCTGGAGGTCAAGGGCCTGGCGAAACACTTCCCGATCTACGGCGGTTTCCCGATCAAACGCAAGGTCGGCGCCGTGCAGGCGGTCGACGGGGTCGACCTGACCGTCGGCGTCGGCGAGAGCGTCGGCCTGGTCGGCGAGTCCGGCTGCGGCAAGTCGACCACCGGTCGGCTGATCACCCGGCTCCTGGAGCCGACGGCTGGGCAGATCACGTACGCCGGGCGGGACATCACGCACGCCTCGCGCCGCCAGCTGGCGCCGGTGCGGTCCGAGATCCAGATGATCTTCCAGGACCCGTACTCCTCGCTGAACCCGCGGCAAACCGTCGGCACCATCATCAAGTCGCCGATGGAGGTCAACGGGATCAACCCCGAGGGCGGCCGGGAGAAGAAGGTCCGTGAGCTGCTGGAGCTGGTCGGCCTCAACCCGGAGCACTACAACCGCTTCCCGCACGAGTTCTCCGGCGGCCAGCGCCAGCGTATCGGCGTCGCGCGGGCCCTCGCGCTGAACCCGAAGCTGATCGTCGCCGACGAGCCGGTCTCCGCGCTCGACGTGTCGATCCAGGCGCAGGTGGTCAACCTGCTGCAGAAGGTGCAGGACGAGCTGGGCATCGCCTTCCTGTTCATCGCCCACGACCTGGCCGTCGTACGGCACTTCTCGCAGCGCGTCGCGGTGATGTACCTCGGCAAGGTGGTCGAGGTCGGCGACCGGGACTCGATCTACAACCGGCCCCGGCACCCCTACACCCACGCCCTGCTGTCGGCCGTGCCCGAGGTGGCCATGGACGACGAGACCGAGGAGCGCGAGCGGATCCGCCTGTCCGGCGACGTCCCCTCCCCGATCCACCCCCCGTCCGGCTGCCGCTTCCGCACTCGCTGCTGGAAGGCGCAGGACAAGTGCGCCACCGAGGAGCCGCCGCTGGTGCAGATCTCCGGCAACCGCGCCGGCCACCTGACGGCCTGCCACTTCCCGGAGGAGCCGACCACGGAGGCCCGCAGCGAGGACGTCGTCATGGACCCGGCGCTGAAGGCGCTGGAGGAGGCCCAGGACCAGCACTGAGCCCGCCCTTGAGGCCCCTGGGACCCGTGTCTTTCGGTTCCCGGGGGCCTCACGCCGTTCCGGTGGAGCCCTAGGGCCTGTCGTTTGGATCATGTCGGCGTCGCGGGGCCTGGCACGCGCATCTGCGGCGTTGTCGTCGGTTGCCGACGCTCCGCGTCGCCGCCCTCCTCTGCCTTGCAGCTGCACGCGCCAGGCCCCGCTCGGGTCGGCTGGGAGGGCGCAGTCTCTTTCAGCCGACCTGATCCAAACGAAAGGCCCTAGCTGTTCTGCCCACGGAGGTTGGTGACAGCGATCACTGCCGTGTGATCTTGAAATGGGTGAGGGCCTTCTGGCCTGGTGTGGATTGCGACATCTGCACCAGCAACAGAAAGGCCCTCGTGCCCCACCGTAATGCACCCCTGACCGAGACCGGCCGCCTGCGCCTGGCCCGCTGCGTCGTAGACGACAACTGGAGCCTGCGACGGGCCGCAGAACGCTTCCAGGTCTCGCCGACCACGGCCCAGCGGTGGGTCGACCGTTACCGTCGGCTCGGCGAGGCCGGCATGGCCGACCGCTCCAGTCGTCCGCGCACCAGCCCGCGCCGCACCCCGACCCGCACCGAGCGCCGGATCATCAAGGTCCGCATCCTGCGCCGGTGGGGACCGGCCCGCATCGCGCACCTGCTGCACCTGGTGCCCTCGACGGTGCACCGCGTCCTGGCCCGCTACGGCCTGGCCCGCCTTGCCCACCTGGACCGGGCCACCGGCCGTGTCATACGCCGCTACGAACGCGACCGGCCCGGCGAACTGGTCCATGTCGACATCAAGAAGCTCGGCAACATCCCCGACGGCGGCGGCCACAGAGTCCTCGGCCGGGCCGCAGGCCGCAAGAACCGCACGAACGCCGGCTACAGCTACCTGCACACCGCCGTCGACGACCACTCCCGCCTGGCCTACAGCGAGATCCACGCCGACGAGAAGAAGGAGACCGCCACCGCCTTCTGGACCCGCGCCCACGCCTTCTTCATCCAGGCCGGCATCACCGTGGAACGGGTACTGACCGACAACGGCTCCTGCTACCGCTCCCGCAACTGGCGCGACCTGCTGGCAGCGGCCGGGATCACCCACAAACGAACCCGGCCCTACCGGCCACAGACGAACGGCAAGGTCGAACGCTTCAACCGCACCCTGCTGGACGAGTGGGCCTACGCCCGCCCCTACAGGTCCGAGGCCGAACGACGCCAGGCGTTCGACGAGTGGCTGCACACCTACAATCACCACCGCGGACACACCGCGCTGAAAGGCCAGCCACCCTCCAGCCGCGTCCCCAACCTCTCAGGGCAATACACCTAGCCCGTCCGCCGTACCACGCTGATGATCTCCGGGCTCGCGCCCGTGAACGGCCCCCGCCCCCAGTCCCCGTACCGCTGCCCCACGACGAGACCCGCCCCGCCGAGGAACCGGTCCAGCGTGTCCACGTCGAGGAACCTGATCGTGCTGCGGCTGACCTGCGGCACGTCCCAGCGCGGACCGTCGAACGTCTCGGTGAACGCCACCCGCTCGCCCCGGACCGGCGTCAGCGCCTCGTGCCACACCCGCACCACGTCCCCGTCCGGGCCGCGCACCTCGTGGATCCGCTCCGGGGTCCACGACTCCCAGGCGCGGGCGCCCGGATTGCGGGTGTCGAACACGAACTCCCCGTCCGGTCGCAGGCTCTCGCGCACCGCGGTGAGCGAAAGCCGCACGTCCTCGTCGCCGAGCAGCTCCTGAAAGGCGTGCCCGGTCATCACGACCAGGTCGAACTCCTCCCGCCACGCCGTGCAGCGCAGGTCCCCGAGCACCCACTCCACCTCGCGGGTCCCGCGCCGGCCCTGCACCAGCATGGCCGCGGCCGGGTCGAGCCCGGTCAGCCGCCCTGAGTGCCCGGCCTGCCGGGCCCGCCGCAGCAACCGCCCGGTACCGCAGCCCACGTCGAGCACGGAGTCGGCGGACATCACCAGGTCGAGGTAGAAGTCGTCACCCGGCCCCCATGGATTGAGGGCGTCATACAGCTCGGCGAGGAAGGCGTCACCGAAGGAACGATCAACCATCCGGGCAGTGTGCCTGCTGTACGGCCGATCAGTACAGGAATCCGGGATTTACGTCGGGGGAACGGATGCCGCGTGCGGCCGGTAGCCCGGAAGAGCCGCCCCCACGTGCGTTACGCACCGTATGCGCCGATATTGGCTGATAGCGGGTCAGGATAGTAGCCGACAGTCGACAAGGGTCAGCGCCCCGGCGCTGGCGGCAGCGCATCCCGAGGAGGCACCCCATGCGTGGAGCACGGCACGCCCGATGGGCCGCGTGTGCGGCGGCGCTCGCCCTCGTGGCCACCGGCTGCGGCGGAGGCGGCGGGAGCGGTGACAGCGGCGCGGTGCTCAGCTCCTCCTGGGGCGACCCGCAGAACCCGCTGGAGCCCGCCAACACCAACGAGGTGCAGGGCGGCAAGGTCCTCGACATGATCTTCCGCGGCCTGAAGAAGTACGACCCTCAGACCGGCAAGGCCGAGGACATGCTCGCCGAGAGCATCGAGACGACCGACTCGCGGAACTTCACCGTCACCGTCAAGGACGGCTGGACCTTCAGCAACGGCGAGAAGGTCACCGCCCGCTCCTTCGTCGACGCCTGGAACTACGGCGCGAACCTGCGGAACAACCAGCGCAACGCCTACTTCTTCAGCTACATCGAGGGCTACGACAAGGTGCACCCCGAGGACGGCGGCGAGCAGAGCGCCGAGACCCTGTCCGGCCTGAAGGTCACCGGCGAGCGCACCTTCACCGTGCGGCTGAGTCAGAAGTTCTCCAGCTTCCCCGACACCCTCGGCTACGCCGCCTTCGCCCCGCTGCCCCGCGCCTTCTTCGACGACCACGACGCCTGGCTGGCCAGGCCCGTCGGCAACGGCCCGTACGCCGTCGACTCGTACGTCAAGGGCTCCCAGATGTCGCTGCGCGCCTGGGACGGCTACCCCGGCCCCGACAAGGCGCAGAACGGGGGCGTGGACCTGAAGGTCTACACCGACAACAACACCGCCTACACCGACCTCATGGCCGGCAACCTCGACCTGGTCGACGACGTTCCGGCCGCGCAGCTGAAGAACGTCAAGAGCGACCTCGGCGACCGCTATCTCAACACCCCGGCCGGCATCCTCCAGACCCTCGCCTTCCCCTACTACGACAAGAACTGGAACAAACCCGGCATGGACAAGGTCCGCAAGGGCCTGTCCCGGGCGATCGACCGCGAGCAGATCACCCAGACCATCTTCCACCGGACCCGCACCCCGGCCACCGACTGGACCTCACCGGTCCTCGGTGAGGACGGCGGCTACAAGGCGGGGCTGTGCGGTGAGTGGTGCGAGTACGACGCCGCCGAGGCCAAGAGGCTCATCGAGGAGGGCGGCGGGCTGCCCGGCGGCCAGGTGAGGATCACGTTCAACGCCGACACCGGCTCGCACAAGCAGTGGGTGGACGCCGTCTGCCACTCCATCAACAACGCCCTCGACAGCGACCGCGCCTGCGTCAGCAACCCCGTCGGCACCTTCGCCGACTTCCGCGGCCAGATCACCGACCGCGAGATGACCGGCCCGTTCCGCGCCGGCTGGCAGATGGACTACCCGCTGATCCAGAACTTCCTCCAGCCGCTCTACTACACCAACGCCTCCTCCAACGACGGCAAGTGGAGCAACCAGGAGTTCGACGACCTGATCGACCGGGCCAACGCCGAGACCGACACCGCCAAGGCCGTGGCGACCTTCCAGCAGGCCGAGGAGGTCGTCCGGGACAACATGGCCGCCATCCCGCTGTGGTACCAGAACGGCAGCGCCGGCTACTCGGAGCGGCTGTCGGACGTCCGCCTCAACACGTTCAGCGTCCCCGTCTACAACGAGATCAAGGTCAGCTGAGGCGGCGCCATGGGACGGTACGTCGTCCGGCGGCTGTTGCAGATGATCCCGGTCTTCTTCGGGGCCACCCTGTTGATCTTCCTGATGGTCAATGTGATGGGCGACCCCATCGCGGGCCTGTGCGGCGAACGGGAGTGCGACCCGGCGACGGCCGCCCAGCTCAGGAAGGAGTTCGGTCTCGACAAGCCGGTCTGGCAGCAATACCTGACCTACATGGGCAACGTCTTCACCGGCGACTTCGGCACCGCCTTCAACGGCCAGCCGGTCACCGAGCTGATGGCCAGCGCCTTCCCCGTCACCATCCGGCTGACCGTCGTCGCGATCCTCTTCGAGATCGTCATCGGCGTCACCCTCGGCGTGGTCACCGGCCTGCGCCGCGGCCGCCCCGTCGACACCGGCGTCCTGCTGGTCACGCTGGTGGTCATCTCCGTCCCCACGTTCGTCACCGGCCTGCTCCTGCAACTCCTGCTCGGCGTCGAGTGGGGCTGGGTCCGGCCGTCGGTGTCCTCCGAGGCCCGCTTCGACGAGCTGATCCTGCCGGGCCTGGTCCTCGCCTCCGTCTCCCTGGCCTACGTCACCCGCCTCACCCGTACCTCCATCGCGGAGAACCGCCGCTCCGACTACGTCCGCACGGCCGTCGCCAAGGGCCTGCCCAGGCGCCGGGTCATCACCCGCCACCTGATGCGCAACTCCCTCATCCCCGTGGTCACCTTCATCGGCACCGACATCGGCGCCCTGATGGGCGGCGCCATCGTCACCGAGCGCATCTTCAACATCCACGGCGTCGGCTACCAGCTCTACCAGGGCATCCTTCGCCAGAACACGCAGACCGTCGTCGGCTTCGTGACCGTGCTGGTCCTGGTCTTCCTGCTCGCCAACCTCCTCGTCGACCTCCTGTACGCCGTACTCGACCCGAGGATCCGCTATGTCTGACACCAGGGAACCCGCGCGCGCCGTCGCCGGCACGGGCATGGGCGGTGCGATGGACCTCGCCGCGAGCGAGGCGGAGACGCTGGAGCGCGCGCCGGGCGGCCCGGACGGCGGCGCCCCGACCGGCAAGCCCCGCTCCCTGTGGTCCGACGCCTGGCACGACCTGCGCCGCAACCCGGTCTTCCTCGTCTCGGCCCTGGTGATCCTCTTCCTGATCTTCATCTCCCTGTGGCCGTCGGCGATCGCCTCCGGCAGCCCGCTGCACTGCGACCTGGCCAAGGCCCAGGAGGGCTCCCAGCCCGGCGCCCCCTTCGGGTACGACGGTCAGGGCTGCGACGTCTACACGCGCACGGTCTACGGTGCCCGTACGTCCGTCTCGGTCGGCGTCTGCGCCACACTCGGGGTCGCCGTCCTCGGCAGCGTGCTCGGGGGGCTCGCCGGGTTCTTCGGCGGCGTGGGGGACTCGATCCTGTCCCGGATCACCGACGTCTTCTTCGCGATCCCGGTCGTGCTCGGCGGCCTGGTCCTGCTGTCGGTGGTGACCAGCAGCACCATCTGGCCGGTCATCGGGTTCATGGTGCTGCTCGGCTGGCCGCAGATCTCCCGGATCGCCCGCGGCGCGGTCATCACGGCCAAGCAGAACGACTACGTCCAGGCCGCCCGCGCCCTCGGCGCCTCCAACGCCCGTCTGCTGCTGCGGCACATCGCGCCCAACGCGGTCGCGCCGGTGATCGTCGTGGCGACCATCGCGCTCGGCACGTTCATCGCGCTGGAGGCCACCCTGTCGTACCTCGGCGTGGGTCTGAAGCCGCCCAGCGTCTCCTGGGGCATCGACATCTCCGCCGCCTCGCCCTACATCCGCAACGCCCCGCACGCCCTGCTCTGGCCCTCCGGGGCGCTCGCGGTCACCGTGCTGGCGTTCATCATGCTCGGCGACGCGGTGCGCGACGCCCTCGACCCCCGGCTGAGGTGAGGTGCCGTCATGCTGCTCGACGTCCGTGATCTGCACGTGGAGTTCCGCACCCGGGACGGGGTCGCCAAGGCCGTCAACGGCGTCACCTACAGCGTGGACGCGGGCGAGACGCTCGCGGTGCTCGGCGAGTCGGGCTCCGGCAAGTCCGTCACCGCGCAGGCCGTGATGGGCATCCTCGACATGCCGCCGGGGCGGATCACCGGCGGCGAGGTTCTCTTCCAGGGCAGGGACCTGCTCAAGCTGAAGGAGGAGGAGCGGCGGAAGGTCCGGGGCGCCGAGATGGCGATGATCTTCCAGGACGCGCTGTCCGCGCTGAACCCCGTGCTGAGCGTGGGCGACCAGCTCGGCGAGATGTTCGTCGTCCACCGGGGCATGTCGAGGAAGGACGCCCGGGCCAGGGCCGTCGAGCTGATGGACCGGGTGCGCATCCCGGCCGCCAAGGAGCGGGTGCGGCAGTACCCGCACCAGTTCTCCGGCGGGATGCGCCAGCGCATCATGATCGCGATGGCGCTCGCCCTGGAACCCGCCCTGATCATCGCCGACGAGCCCACCACCGCCCTCGACGTCACCGTCCAGGCCCAGGTCATGGAACTGCTCGCGGAGCTGCGGCGCGAACTGAACATGGGGCTGATCCTCATCACCCACGACCTCGGCGTGGTCGCCGACGTCGCCGACCGGATCGCCGTGATGTACGCGGGCCGGATCGTGGAGTCGGCGCCGGTCCACGACATCTACAAGGCGCCCGCCCACCCGTACACGCGGGGCCTGCTGGACTCCATCCCGCGCCTGGACCAGAAGGGCCAGGAGCTGTACGCCATCAAGGGCCTGCCGCCGAGCCTGCTGAACATCCCGCCGGGCTGCGCCTTCCACCCGCGCTGCCCGATGGCCCGGGACGTGTGCCGGACGGACGTGCCCCCGCTCTACGAGGTGTCCGAGGAGCGGGGGAGTGCCTGCCACTTCTGGAGGGAGTGCCTGCATGGCTGAGCCGGTCCTGGAAGTACGTGGACTCGTCAAGCACTACCCGCTCACCACGGGCATCCTCTTCAAGAAGCAGGTCGGCTCGGTGAAGGCCGTCGACGGCGTCGACTTCACGCTCCACCGCGGCGAGACCCTCGGCATCGTCGGGGAGTCCGGCTGCGGCAAGTCGACGGTCGCCAGGATGCTGGTGAACCTGGAGAGGCCGACGGCCGGGGTGATCCGGTACAAGGGCGAGGACATCACCCAGCTGTCCGGCAAGGCGCTGAAGGCCGTACGGCGCAACATCCAGATGGTGTTCCAGGACCCGTACACCTCCCTCAACCCCCGCATGACGGTGGGCGACATCATCGGGGAGCCGTACGAGATCCACCCGGAGGTGGCGCCGAAGGGCGACCGGGGCCGCAGGGTCCAGGAGCTGCTGGAGGTCGTCGGCCTCAACCCCGAGTACATCAACCGCTACCCGCACCAGTTCTCCGGCGGCCAGCGCCAACGCATCGGCATCGCACGGGGGTTGGCGCTGCGCCCCGAGATCGTCGTCGCCGACGAGCCGGTCTCCGCGCTGGACGTGTCCGTCCAGGCCCAGGTCGTCAACCTGATGGAGCGGCTGCAGAACGAGTTCGACCTCTCGTACATCTTCATCGCGCACGACCTGTCCATCGTCCGGCACATCTCGGACCGGGTCGGGGTGATGTACCTCGGGCGGATCGTGGAGATCGGCACGGACGAGGAGATCTACGACCACCCCACGCACCCCTACACCCAGGCCCTGCTCTCCGCCGTCCCCGTGCCCGACCCGGAGGCCCGTGAGCGCCGGGAGCGGATCATCCTCGCCGGTGATGTGCCCTCCCCGACGCACATCCCGTCCGGCTGCCGCTTCCGCACCCGCTGCTTCAAGGCCCGGGAGCGCTGTGCCCTGGAGGTCCCGGCGCTGGCGGTCCCCGCGGAGTTCCGGCTGACCACGGGGCCTGCGGCGCACGACTCGGCCTGTCTCTTCGCCGAGGAGAAGCAGGTCGTACCCCCCGAGGAGACGCGGTAACACTCCGGCAACTCCGCCGACCCGGTTCCGATATACGGACGCGTCAGTCTCTACAACGTACGGCCGTGCGGGTGCCGTGAACAGGCCGGGGCGCGCCATGTCGCCCCGGCCTGTTGCTCTTCCTACGCCATCCCCAGCGACCGCTTCAGGAAGTCGAGCTGGAGCAGCAGCAGGTTCTCCGCGACCGTCTCCTGCGGGGTCATGTGCGTGACGCCCGAGAGCGGCAGCAGCTCGTGCGGGCGGCCGGCGGCCAGGAGGGCGGTGGACAGGCGCAGCGAGTGGGCCACGACCACGTTGTCGTCGGCCAGACCGTGGATGATCATCATCGGCCGGGCCGGCTCCACGGCGTCCACCAGGCCCGCGTCGTCGATCAGCGAGTTGCGCCGGTAGACGTCCGGCTGTTGGTCCGGGTGGCCGAGGTAGCGCTCCTGGTAGTGGGTGTCGTAGAGCCGCAGATCGGTGACCGGCGCGCCCACGATCCCGGCGTGGAAGACGTCCGGCCGGCGCAGCACCGCGAGCCCGGCCAGGTAGCCGCCGAAGGACCAGCCGCGGATCGCGACCCGGGTCAGGTCGAGCGGGAAGTCGGCGGCGAGGGCCTGGAGCGCGTCCACCTGGTCCTGGAGGACCACCGACGCCATGTCGTCCCGGACCGCCTTCTCCCAGGCGGGTGAGCGGCCCGGGGTGCCCCGTCCGTCGGCGACGACGACCGCGAATCCCTGGTCGGCGAACCACTGCGAGGTGAGATACGGGTTGTGCGCGGCGACCACCCGCTGGCCGTGCGGACCGCCGTAGGGATCCAGCAGAACCGGCAGGGGAGTGTCACCGTGGTAGTCACGCGGCATAAGCACGGCGCACGGAATCCGCCGTGCGCCCCCCTCGGTGAGGGTCACGCGTGGGGACATACCAGGATCTTCGGCGTACGACGGGATGCTCGCCACCGGCTTGCCCTCGCGCAGCACCCGCACCGTGGCGCCCGGCCGGTCCGGCGCCGCCGAGACGAGCACGGTCACGTCCCCGGCGCGCACCGCCGAGTGCACGCCGGGCTCCTGCGACAGCCGCTCGACGCCGAGTTCATTGACGCGATAGACGTGCACCTCGCCGATTTCCGGCGCGGCCGCCTCCTCGCCCGCCGACGCCGACACCAGCACATCGTCGTCCGACACGTCGAGCACCGCGCGCACATGCAACTGCGGCCCGGTCAGCGGGCGTTCACCCACCGCCAGCACCCGCGCGCCGCCCTCGTCGGCGATCCGCACCAGCTGCCCCGAGGGGGACCAGCACGGCACCCCAGGGAAAAGATCCAGCCAAATCGGATCTTCGTCGGCGTGCACCATCCGGGTGCCCCCGGTGTCCGGATCGACGGCCAGATACAGCTGACTGCGCTGGTCGCGCGCCTGTACGAGCAGCAGTGGCGCACCCGCCGCTGACCAGTGCACTCGCGCCAGATACGGATACCGCGCCCGGTCCCAGCCGACCTCCGTGCGCGTCCCGTCCAGGTCGATCACGAACAGCCGTACGTCCGCGTTCGCCGTCCCGGCCGCCGGATACGGAACGTGGTGTGGCTCACGTTCCGGCTGGGCCGGATCGGAGATCCACCACCGCCGTACCGGCGTGTCGTCCACGCGCGCCACCAGCAGCCGGTCGGACTCCGGCGCCCACCAGAAACCTCGCGAACGCCCCATTTCCTCGGCCGCGATGAACTCGGCCAGACCGTAGGAAACCGACTCCCCGTCAGGTTCCGCGAGCGCCCGGTCCCCCTCGCCCTCGGCGCCGATCACGCGCAGGGCGCCCTGCGCGACGTACGCGATGTGCCGCCCGTCGGGGGACGGGCGCGGGTCGATCACCGGTGCGGGGACGGGGAGTTCGCGTGCCGTGCCGGCCCGCAGCTCCGCCGCGAAAAGCCGCCCCGACAAGGCGAAAGACGCCAACTCCACGGCCGTGTCGGTGGCGTAGCCGACGATGCCGGCGCCGCCCTCCCGGCTGCGTTCGCGGCGCGCCCGTTCCTCGGGCGAGAGGTCTTCCGCCGCCCCGCCGAGCAGGGCGCGCGGGTCGGCCGCCGGGCGCTCGGCGGCGTCCGCCAGGTCGAGCACCCACAGGGCGTTCGCCCGGTCCGTGCCGGAGGGCGAGCGCAGGAACGCGACACGGGAACCGTCGGGAGCCACGGTGAACGAACGCGGCGCGCCGAGCGTGAACCGCTGGGTGCGGGCGTGCCGTCGGGGGAAGGAGTCAGGCTCGGTCGTCATGCCCCGACCATATTGGCCATGCGCCCCCTTGTGCGGCTGTGCGCCATTCGATGCGCGCGTACGGATAGTTATGATCACTAGCGCTGTGTGGGTATGAACCTGCTGGCCGCTGTATGGATTTACAAGTTCCCTCGCACTGTTTTCCCCACATCCCGGGTTCTTGGAGGTGAGCCGCCGTGGCACTCTCGATTTCGGCGGTGGTGCTGCTGGCGATCATCGTCTTCCTGCTGATCAGGAAGTCGGGGCTGAAGGCCGGGCATGCGGTCGTGTGCATGCTGCTGGGCTTCTACCTCGCCTCGTCCACCATCGCGCCCACGATCAGCGAGCTGACCACCAACATCGCCGGCATGATCGGCAGCATCAAGTTCTGAGCGGCCCGCTCTGCTCGTAGGGTGGGGGCCATGACGGAACTGCCCGCCCGGCGTCTGCTGCTGGTGCACGCGCACCCGGACGACGAGTCGATCAACAACGGCGCGACCATGGCCAGGTACGCGGCCGAGGGCGCCCATGTGACCCTGGTCACCTGCACCCTCGGTGAGCGCGGCGAGGTCATCCCGCCCGAGCTCGCGCATCTGACCGGCGCCGCCCTCGGCGAGTACCGCCTGCGCGAGCTGACCGCGGCCATGCGCGCGCTCGGCGTCCAGGACTTCCGTCTGCTCGGCGGCCCCGGCCGCTACCAGGACTCCGGGATGACGGGCCTGCCCGACAACGACGACCCCGGCTGCCTGTGGCAGGCGAACGTCGACGAGGCCGCAGCCCACCTCGTCGAGGTGATCCGCGAGGTACGGCCCCAGGTCCTCGTCACCTACGACCCCGACGGCGGCTACGGCCACCCCGACCACATCCAGGCCCACCGCATCGCCATGCGCGCCGCCGACCTGGCCGCCGAGGCGGGCATCGGCCTCGCCAAGGTCTACTGGAACCGCGTCCCGCGCACCGTCGCCGAGGACGCCTTCGCCCGCCTCCAGGACGCGCTGCCCGACCTGACCTTCGCCAAGAGCGCGGTGATCGACGACGTACCCGGCGTGGTCGACGACGAGCGGATCACCACCGAGATCGACGGCACCGCGTACGCCGCCGCCAAGGCCGCCGCGATGGCCGCGCACGCCACGCAGATCGACGTCGCCGAGCCGTACTTCGCGCTGTCCAACCAGCTCGCACAGCCGCTGTTCAGCACCGAGTACTACGAGTTGGTGCGTGGTCAGCAGGGTGCTCGGGGCCGGGAGAAGGACCTGTTCGCCGGGATCGAGGTGGCGTCATGAGCGACCGGCACTCGATGCTCGCGCAGCCACTGCACCGCCCCTCCGCCGGGCGGATGGCCGCCCACCTGGGCCTGTTCGTGCTCGGCCTGGTGGTCGGAGTCGCCGGATCACTGGTGCAGGCCGCGTGGTTCCCGGGCGGGCTGCTGCTGGCCCTCGCGGGCGCGGCCGGGGCCTTTCTCGGCGGGGCGTGGGCGACCCGCGGCCGGGGCGGGGCCCTCGCGGGCGCGGCCGGCTGGATGCTCGCCGTCATCCTGCTCACCGCCAGCCGTCCGGAAGGGGACTTCCTCTTCGCCGCCGGCGTCGGCTCGTACGCCTACCTGCTCGGCGGCATGGCCGTCGCTGTGATCTGTGCCACCCTCGCTCCGACGCGGCAACCCGGTGGCCGGTCCGTCCGACTTGGCGAATGACGTACCAGTTCGCCGTCACGCGCTCGTGCGAGTCCCGTGTGGGTTTCCCCAGCGGTCGCGGGATACCCGCCCGAAGTGGCCAGTATGGTGGAGCCGCCGCCGAGCTGCCCGCGTATCTGAGGTCGTAACGGGCGGTGGAGCCAACCGGGAGAACCTGCCTTGAGTCGTGAAACTGACAGTCCGTCCTCCGGGCCCAACGGGCGCGGGGGTACCGCATACCCCTCGGGCACGCCGCCCTACGGCACCCCCACGGCTTCCGACAACGGTGCGGACGCGGGCCGTTCGGGCGGACCGTCCGAGGAGCGCAAGACCGAGACGACGCTGACGACCCGGATCCGGATCAACATCCCCGGATCGCGGCCCATTCCGCCGGTCGTCGTACGCAAGCCCGTCGCGGACACCGAAAGCGCCGACGGTGGCGGCGCCGAGACGGCGCCGCCGGGCGCGGCCACCTCCACCGGCACCGTCGAGTCTCCCGCCGAGCAGCAACAGCCGGGGACCGGCGAGGAGAAGACGAGCGACTGGTTCGCGCCCCGCAAGTCCGGGACGCCCAAGCCCGGTCAGGGCGGCGGCACCACCAACGGCACGGGCCCGTCCGGCGGTTCGGTCGCTCCCGGCGCCCCGGTCACCGCCCCGGGCGGCGCGCGTCCCGGCGGTGTCGTCGGTTCCATGAACCTGCCGGGCACCTCCCGGCCCGGAGCGCCGAACGGCGCCCGCCCCGGCGGCACCAACGGCGCCGGGCTCCCCGGCGCGACCGGCGGCCCGGTGGCCCCCGGCCACGGTGGCGGCACCGGCTCCTTCGACGTCACCGAGGCGCTCGCGGCGGGCCCGCTGGGCAACGGCAACGGCAACGGCTCCCGCCCGGGCGAGCCGCGCCGCGACGACCTGCCGTACTTCACGGAGCCCGGCCAGAACGGACCGAACGGCCAGGGCACGCCGAACGGGCAGGACCCGTACGGCACTCGGACGCCGTACGGCGGTCAGGGCGCCGCGCCCAACGGCCAGAACGGCCCCAGCGGTTACGGTGGCCTGGGCGGCCCCGGCGGACCGGTCGGCCCGCAGGGCCCCGCGGGCCCGACCCGCGGCCCCGTCACCGGCGACAGCCCCCTCGCGACCCCGAACGCGGCCGGCGCACCCGGCACCGCCCCGCACCCCGGCCCCGGCGGCGGGCTGAGCGACGACACCGCGATCCTCACCCCGCAGAAGCCGGCCCCCGAGCCGCCCCCCGGCAGCCCCTTCGCCCCCGTCGACAACGTCTCCGGGGACACCCTCAGCAGCGGCATCCCGATCGTGCCGCCCGCCGACCGGAGCACGCCGTTCGGGCCGGGGGCCCCCACCGGCGGGCCGCTGCCGCACACCCCGCCGAAGCGGCCAGAGCCGGCGCAGCAGAGCGCTCCAGCCGCCGCGCCCAAGAAGAAAAAGAAGGGCCGCAACAAGCTGGTGCTGCTCGGCGGCGGCGTGTTCGCCATCGCCGGTGTGGCCTACGGCGCCGGTCTGCTGATGAACCACTCCGACGTGCCCAAGGGCACCACCGTGCTCGGCGTGGACATCGGCGGCGGCACCCGCGACGACGCCGTCAAGAAGCTCGACGAGGCCCTCGGTGACCGCTTCGACATACCGGTGAAGCTGTCCGTCGACGGCGAGACCGTCTCGCTCAAGCCGGACCAGTCGGGCCTGCAGTTCGACGCCGACGCCACGGTCGGCGCCGCCGCGAAGAGCGACTACAACCCCGTCTCCGTGATCGGCTCGCTCTTCGGGCAGGAGCGGGTCGTCGAGCCGGTCATGCCGGTCGACGAGGAGAAGCTGCAGTCCGCCCTGCAGACCGCGGCGGGCGGCGCGGGCAGCGCCACCGACGGCACGATCAGGTTCGAGTCGGGCAAGGCGGTCGCCGTCTACGGCAAGGCGGGCAAGGGCATCGACGTCGACCGGGCCACCGAGGCCGTCGAGGAGGCCTACCGCACCCAGGTGGAGACCGGCACGGCCACGCCGGTCCAGGTGCCGACCACCACCAAGCAGCCGACGGTGTCCAACGCCGAGGTCGACCGGATGATGAAGGAGTTCGCCGAGCCGGCGATGTCCGCCAACGTCACCGTCCGGACCGACGCGGCCCACACGATCGCCTTCAGCCCGGAGAACTCCCTGTGGAAGTTCCTCCGCGTCAAGGCGATCGACGGCAAACTCGTCGACACCTACGACGAGGCCGCCCTTCAGGAGCTCTACGGCAAGACCTTCGACGGCGTCCTCATAACCCGGGCCACCGGCCAGAAGACCCCGGTCACGGTCCAGGACGTCATCGGCGCCCTGCGCCCGGCCCTGAAGAGCACGACGAGCCGCGTGGCGACGATCGACACCAACCCCAACTAGGGCGTGTTTCGAAAGTAGCGTCGTCCGCCCGGAGGGCGGGGCCCGCGGCGTCTGGTGCGGTGCATCGCAAGGCGGAGGGTCGCCCGCGTACTGGGCGTACGCGGGCGATCCCGACAACGCAGCGAGGCGCCGTGCCAGGCGTCGCGGGCCAGACGGGACTTTCGAAACACGCCTTAGGGCCTGTTGCGCACGGGGCACCCGTCCGCCGGGCGCCCCTTCGTCGTCCGTGCGGGTCTGTCACCTCGTACGCATGACATCCGTCATCCGGCAGTCGGGACCGCCGACACTGCCGGGCGCCGGGCCCGCCCGGACACGATGGTTGCCATGACGACAACAGCGACCACGGCGGTCGCCTTCGACCAGGTGAGCAAGAGCTACGGCACCGTCCGCGCCGTAGACGCCCTGACGCTCACCCTGCATCCCGGCCAGACCGTGGCCCTGCTGGGCCCCAACGGCGCCGGCAAGTCGACCGCCCTCGACCTGCTCCTCGGCCTCAGGCAGCCCGACACCGGCACGGTCCGCCTCTTCGGCAGCACCCCGCGCGAGGCGATCGTCGCCGGGCGGGTGGGCGCGATGCTGCAGAGCGGCGGACTGATGGACGGCGTCACAGTCGCCGAACTGGTGCGGCTGGCCTGTGCCCTGCACCCCAGGCCGTACGCCGTTACCGACGTACTGTCCCGCGCGGGCATCGACCGCCTCGCCGACCGCAAGGTCGACAAGCTCTCCGGCGGGCAGTCCCAACGCGTCCGGTTCGCCCTCGCCACCGCCGGCGACAGCGACCTGATCGTCCTCGACGAGCCGACCACCGGCATGGACGTCACCACCCGCCAGGCCTTCTGGACCACCATGCGCGACCAGGCCGACCACGGCCGTACGGTCCTCTTCGCCACCCACTACCTCGAAGAGGCCGACGCCATCGCCGACCGCGTCCTCGTGCTGCACCGCGGCCGGCTGCTCGCCGACGGCACCGCCGCCGAGATCAAGGCGAAGGCAGGAGCCCGCAGGATCACCTTCGACCTCGACGCCCCGATCGACGAACCCGCCCTGCGCGCCCTGCCCTTCGTCTCCTCCCTGGACGTCTCCGGATCCACCGTCCGCATCCGCTCCACGGACGCCGACGCCACCGTCCACGCCCTCTACGCCCAGGGCTCCTACCCCCGCAACCTCGAAGTCGCCGGCCTGGGCCTGGAGGAGGCCTTCGTCGCCCTCACCACCGCCGAGGAGGCGCGCACCGCATGAACAACCTGGTCACCCTCGAACTCACCCGCGCCCTGCGCAACCGCAAGTTCCTCTTCTTCTCGGTGATCTACCCCTCGGTGCTGTTCCTGCTGATCTCGGGAACCGCCGACAGCACGGCGACGATCGACGGAACGGGCCTGACCCTCCCGACGTACATGATGGTCTCCATGGCCTCCTTCGGCGCCCTGACCGCCGTCCTGATGGGCAACAGCGAGCGCATCGCGAAGGAGCGGGAGAACGGCTGGGTACGGCAGCTGCGGCTGACCCCGCTGCCCGGGCGCGGGTACGTCCTCGCCAAGACGGCGAGCGCGGCCGTGGTCAGCCTGCCGTCGATCGTGATCGTCTTCGTGGTCGCGGCGGTGGTGAAGGGCGTACGCCTGGACGCCTGGCAGTGGCTCGCCCTGACCGGCGCGATCTGGGCCGGCAGCCTGGTCTTCGCCGCGCTCGGCGTGGCCATCGGCTACCTGGCGAGCGGGGACGCGGTCCGCCCGATCACGATGATCGTCTACTTCGGCCTGTCCATGCTCGGCGGCCTGTGGATGCCCACGACGGCGTTCCCCGGCTGGCTCCAGGACATCGCCGAGTGGCTGCCCACGCACGCGTACGCTGCCCTGGGGCGGGCCATCGAACAGAGCCAGGCCCCGCAGGTCGGCGACATCGCCGTCCTCGCCGTCTCCTTCCTGCTCTTCGCGGGCGGGGCGGCCTGGCTGTACCGGAAGGACTCGCTGAAAGCGTGAGCGGCATCGGCGTCGGTATCGGGCAGCGCCCGCAGAACCGCAAGCAGCGGATGATCAAGACCCTGTGGACGGGCATCTGGCTGGTCTACCTGAGTGCGCCCGTCACCGACCTCCTGCACGGCGGCCACAGCACCGGCGTCCGCGTCCTCGGCTGGATCGGCCTGGCGGCCTTCGTCACCTGGTACATGATCCTGCTGTTCCGAACCGGCCGCTGGGACAGGAACGCCGCGGTCCTGAGCGCGCTGGCGGTCCTGGCCGCCCAGTCGACGGTCCTCGCCGTCACCCTCGGCCGCGAGTGGCTGGTCCTCTACGTCTACGTCTCGATCGCGTCCGGCGCCGCGCTGCCCCTGCGGTACGCGCGCTGGACCATCCCCGGCGTCTCGGCCCTGATGACGTCCGTCGCCCTGGCCGTCCCGGACGGCACCGCCTACCTGGCCGGGCTGCTCATCCCGGCCCTGCTCGGCGGCTTCGCCATGACCGGCGTACGCGAACTCGTCCGCACCACCGTCGCCCTGCGCGAGGCCCGCGCCACCGTCGCCCACCTGGCCGCCAACGAGGAACGGCTGCGGCTCGCCCGCGACCTGCACGACCTGCTGGGGCACTCCCTGTCCCTGATCACCCTCAAGAGCGAACTGGCCGGGCGGATGCTCCCCGACCACCCCGACAAGGCGGCCCAGCAGGTCGCCGACATCGAACAGGTCAGCCGCCAGGCCCTCGTCGACGTCCGCGAGGCCGTCACCGGCTACCGGCGCCCCCTCCTGGCCGCCGAACTCGCGGGCGCCCGGGTCGCCCTGACCGCGGCCGGGGTCACCCCCGACATCCCGCTGGAACCGGACGTCGCCGACGTCCCCGAGGAGAGCGAGTCCGCCCTCGCCTGGGCGCTGCGCGAGGCGGTCACGAACGTCGTACGGCACAGCGGCGCCAGCCGCTGCACCGTCACCCTGGCCCGTCGGCAGACCCTCGACGGCCCGGTACTGGAACTGTGCGTCGAGGACGACGGCCCGGGAGCGGGCGGCGGCACCGGCGAAGGCCCGGGCCACGGCCTGACCGGCCTCGCCGAGCGCCTGCACAAGGCGGGCGGCACGTTGGAGGCGGGCCCGCTGAAGCAGGGCTTCCGCCTGGTCGCGAGGGTCCCCGCCGACCCGGCCGTAGGATCCGGGACATGAGCCGCACGATCAGGGTCCTGCTCGCCGAGGACCAGGCGATGGTCCGCGAGGCACTGGCCGCGCTGCTCGGCCTGGAGGACGACATCGAGGTGGTCGCCCAGGCGGCGCGCGGCGACGAGGTGCTGCCGCTGGCCCGCACGCACGACGTCGACGTGGCCCTCCTCGACATCGAGATGCCGGGCGCGACCGGCATCGAGGCGGCGGCCCGGCTCCACCAGGAGCTGCCGGACGTACGCCTGGTCATCCTCACCACCTTCGGCCGCCCCGGCTACCTCCGCACCGCCATGGAGTCCGGCGCCGACGCCTTCCTGGTCAAGGACGCCCCGGCTGCCCAGCTGGCGGAGGCGATCCGCAAGGTGCTCTCCGGGGAGCGGGTCATCGACCCGACCCTGGCGGCAGCGGCCCTGGCGGAGGGCGCGAACCCTTTGACGGACCGCGAACGAGAGGTACTGCGAGCGGCAGCGGACGGCTCCACGAACGCGGAGCTGGCGGCAACCCTGCACCTGTCCCAGGGCACGGTCCGCAACTACCTCTCGACGGCAATCCAGAAGCTGGCGGCCCGCAACAGAACGGAAGCGGCACGGATCGCTGAGGAGAAGGGCTGGCTGTAAGGACCGGTCAGGGCAGCGCCGCCAGGGGCGCGGGGCTGTATCGATGTGCGGCTCCGCCGCGTGGGCGCGACAAGCCACGACGAACCCGCACCCGCCCGATCAGTTCAACATGGCACGAGCGGCCTGCGCCTCCCCCCGAACCCGCTCCGCCGCCCCCTCATCCACAGCCCCTACGACCTCCGCATACGCATCCAGCTCCGCCGCAGCCCCCAGAAAATCCGCCCGCCGCACCAGCAACTGCGCCCGCTCATACCGCAACCGAGCCGGATGCGACGGCAGCAACAACGCAAACTCCACAGCCCACAACCCCACATCCGACCGCTCGACCCGCGCGGCGGCCCACGCCCGGATGTTGTTCAGGATCCGCAGCACCACATCCAACGGATCCGCAGGCTCCAGCATCGAAGGATCCAGCGGCGTCCCGGTGGCCCCCACCACCAGCAACTCCGCGTCCTTCCCACTGAGCACCCGCCCCCCGTCGAACGGATCCGCCAGCACCTGCTCATCCGCCTCGCCGAGCCCGACGACGAAGTGCCCCGGCAAGGCCACCCCGTACACCGGCGCCCCCGCCCGCCGGGCCACCTCCATCCACACCACCGACAGCAGAATCGGCAACCCCCGCCGCCGCACCAGCACGGCATGCAGCAGCGACGACTCCAGCCGCTGATAGTCCGCGGCGGAGCCGCGGAACCCGCACCGCTCGCCCAGCAGCTCCCGCAACGCCACGGCCCACGCCCGAGCTCCACCCGGCCGGAACGGCAGCAGCCCGGCCAGCCGGTCCAGTTCCACCTGCGCGGCGTCGATGCCCGCCTCGTCCAGCGTCCCGTCGGCCTGGGCGCTCACCAGCAGACACAGCGTCGCCAGATCGGGCCGCTCGGCCCGCGCCTCCTCGGCGAACCGGCGCCGCAGCCCGGCGGACCGCTCCGGCGGTGGTGGGAAGGGTGGACGCATGGCTACCTGCCCTCCGGCTCCCGGAAGTGGTGGTACGTGTGATGCACACCGAAGCCCAGCCCGGCGTACAACGCCCGTGCACCGGCATTGTCCGTCTCGACCTGGAGCCACGCCGCCGAAGCGCCCTCCTCCAGCGCCCGCCGGGCCAACGCGGCCATCACCTCGCTCGCCAGCCCCCGACGCCGTAGCGCGGGATCCACCTCGACGGCGGCGAACCCGGCCCACCGCCCGTCGACGACACACCGTCCGATGGCCGCGGGCACATCGCCCTCCCCGGGCACACTCGCGAACCACACCGAGCTCCCGCTCCCCAGCACCCGCAGCGCCACCTCACTCACCCCCTTGCGCTGATACCGGGCCAGCCACCCCGCGTCCGCCTCCCGGGACAGCACCACCCCGGCACCCTCGGCCCGATCCGCGACCGGCGCGAGCCCCCCGACCCACAGCTCGGCGGACACCTCCCGCACCCACCCCCGCCGCTCCAGCTCCGCGCACAGCAGCTCCTGCGTGCCCTCGGCTCCGGTGGCGGTCTGGATGTACGAGGGCAGGCCGCGGTCGCCGTACCAGCGCCGTACGACGGTCAGCGCCTCGTCGAGCGACACGCCGGGGTCGCCGAGCGGGAGCACGGAGTTGGCGCGGCGGGTGAACCCGGCGGCGGCGCGCAGCTCCCACTCGCCGAGCCGCTCGCTCTCCAGCGGCCGCCAGGCGCGTGCGGCGACCCGGGCCAGCTCCTCGTAGGAGGCCGCGGGGCCGCGTCGCCGGGCCGGGGTCGGAGGGACAACCTTCCCCGCGACCAGCGAGGATTCCTCGATCCGGACGCGTTCGCCGTCCCGCCGTGTGATCATGAGCACACCCTTGTCCCAGGATGTGAGAACACCCACCGTGTCGGTGAATTTCTGCTCCGTGACACGAGGGTCCCCCAACCGCCGTACGGAGACGCGTTTGCCCACGTCAGCAGCGGTGATACGGACCTCAAGGCGTCCAGCCGCCGATATTTCCACAGGTCGGTTCACCCCTCCTGTTCGGATCGTGCCCAGGAACGGAGATACTAGGGGCGGGCATCGACGACGCCGCGCTCCCGCGCGCCAGGCGGCGGAGCCTGAGGAGGCCCGCCAGCGCCCTATCCGAGGAGGAACGACAGCGTGACCTACGTCATCGCGCAGCCTTGTGTCGACGTCAAGGACAAGGCGTGCATCGAGGAGTGCCCGGTCGACTGCATCTACGAGGGCTCCAGGTCCTTGTACATCCACCCGGACGAATGTGTCGACTGCGGGGCATGTGAGCCGGTCTGCCCGGTCGAGGCGATCTTCTACGAGGACGACGTGCCGGAGGAGTGGAAGGACTACTACAAGGCGAACGTCGAGTTCTTCGACGAGCTCGGCTCGCCCGGCGGTGCGAGCAAGCTCGGCCTGATCGAGCGGGATCACCCCTTCGTCGCCGCGCTGCCGCCGCAGGCCGACTGACGCCGTAAGCGGCCCGAACCGCGCCGCCTCGGTCCCGTACGGCCCGATCACCCCGATCGTCGCCGCACGGGACCGAGTCGTTTGCCGCAGCAGAAAGTGAGCCAGACACCGTGTCCGCAGTCTCCGACCGCCTGCCCACCTTCCCCTGGGACAAGCTCGCGCCGTACAAGCAGACGGCCGCCGCGCACCCCGACGGCATCGTCGACCTCTCCGTCGGCACCCCGGTCGACCCGGTCCCCGAGCTGATCCAGAAGGCGCTGATCGCCGCCGCCGACTCGCCCGGCTACCCGACCGTGTGGGGCACGCCCGAACTGCGCGACGCGATCACCGGCTGGGTACGGCGCCGCCTCGGCGCCCGGGACGTCACCCACCACCACGTCCTGCCGGTCGTCGGCTCCAAGGAACTCGTCGCCTGGCTCCCCACCCAGCTGGGCCTCGGCCCCGGCGACAAGGTCGCCTACCCGCGCCTGGCCTACCCGACGTACGAGGTGGGCGCGCGCCTGGCCCGCGCGGACTACGAGGTGTACGACGACCCGACGGACCTCGACCCGGCGAACCTGAGGCTCCTCTGGCTGAACTCGCCCTCCAACCCGACGGGCAAGGTGCTGTCGAAGGCGGAACTGACCCGGATCGTCGCCTGGGCCCGCGAGCACGGCGTCCTGGTTTTCTCCGACGAGTGCTACCTCGAACTCGGCTGGGAGGCCGACCCGGTCTCGGTCCTCCACCCGGACGTCAACGGCGGCTCGTACGAGGGCATCGTCTCGGTCCACTCCCTCTCCAAGCGCTCCAACCTCGCGGGCTACCGCGCCGCCTTCCTCGCCGGCGACCCGGCCGTCCTCGGCCCGCTGCTGGAGATCCGCAAGCACGGCGGCATGATGACGTCCGCGCCGACGCAGGCGGCGGCGGTGGCGGCGCTGGGCGACGACAACCACGTCCGCGAGCAGCGCGAGCGTTACGCGGCCCGCCGTACCGCCCTGCGCGAGGCCCTGCTGGGCCACGGCTTCCGCATCGAGCACAGCGAGGCCAGCCTCTACCTGTGGGCCACCAGGGACGAGTCCTGCTGGGACACGGTCGCCCACCTGTCCGACCTGGGCATCCTGGTCGCACCGGGTGACTTCTACGGCCAGGCGGGCGAGAAGTTCGTACGCGTGGCCGTGACGGCGACGGACGAGCGGATCGCGGCAGCGGTGAAGCGGCTCGCGTGAGGCTCTGAGCACAGCTGTGAGCCTCTGAGCACAGCCGTGATGCTCTGAGTACAGCCGTGAGCCTCAGAGCACAGCCGTGAGAGCCTCTGAGGCACAGCCGTGAGGCTCTGAGCACAGCGACGGGGCCCAGGAACAACGTCCTGGACCCCGTCGCCCGGTGAGCGGCGCCCGGCACTCAGCCGATCGGCAGCCCGGTGGTCGGCAGCGACTGCGTGGTCAGCCCGCCCTTGGTCAGCCCGTCGGTCGGCAGCGCGCCCGTGGTCGCGGTCGACGCGGCGTCACCCACGGCGACCCCGGCCGCCCCAGCGGTGTCACCCACGGCCTTCTGCACGGCCGGCGTCGCCTTCTTCGCGGCCTGGCCACCGGTCTTGCCCGCGGCCGGCACCGCCGTCTTGACCGCCTTGCTGCCGGTGTCCCCGGCGGTGCCGGTGACGCTCTGCGCCGCACTGTCGACGGTGTTGCCGACGCTCGCCCCGTCCAGGGCGGAGAGCCCGCCGAGGTTGGGGGTGGCGGGCAGTTCGGGGGCCGCGCTGGCGGAGCCGGCCGCACCGACCCCGGCAGCCGCTCCCGCTGCGACGAGCAGCGCGGCACGGGCGATCCGACGGGTCAGGGGGAGGGACATGGTGCTCCTTCGACGGAGATAACGGTGACGTGTTCAACCGCGCCCGGGAGTTGACCCGCGATGTCGGTCGCGTTCTGGGTCTCGCTCTCGGGCTCGGACGCACTGACTACCGCTCGAAGCCCCCGAAGGTTGCGGCGAGCCAACGTAAAGAGTTGGCAATGCGTCGCATTATCGGCTGTGGATAAAAACGGGCAAAGAACACCCGGTCCGAAAGTCTGCCGAATCCTTACAGCCCCGTGTTCCCAAGGGCTTTGACGCATACGAGGGTGAGGGCGCGAAAACCTGAGCACCCCGTCGCCCCGAGTGGACGCACGTAACCCCTGGGAGTGACCGCTCGCACTACTGCGCAGTGACAATGCGGACGGCGTTCGCGGTCCCCGCGCTCTCCGCCCGGTCCGCATTGCTCGCGTCCCCCGCCGCGGCACGCCACCGGCTGTCGGTGTGCCCCGCGACCCACTCCCGCCCGGCGTACGAGACGCGTTCGATGTGCAGCGCGGAGGCGTTGGCGACGGCCCAGTGGGCGAACTGCCAGCCGCGCTCCCGGGCGCTGCGCCCGTCGGTGTCCTCGGTGACGGGCACGGTCACCGTCCGCCCGCTGGTCTCGGTGACCAGGGTCGGCGTGGGAGAGGGCGTCGTGGCGCCCACCTCGGCGCCGGCCTGCTGCACGGCGTCCCGCCCGAAGTCCCGTACGAGCGCGGAGCGCACCGCGTCCGGACCGGCGGTCGCGGTCGCGCCCGGCCGTCCCTCGCAGGTCAGCGTGGCCGCCGAACGCCCGGTGAGGGCGGCGGCCAGCAGGGTGGCGTCGGGCTCGTGCTTGGCGTACGCCTGCGGGAAGCCGCTGCGCTGCACGCGCTGGGCGGCGACGGTGAGGGGCAGCCGGGTGTAGCCGGGGACCTTGACCAGATGGTCGTAGAACATGCCCGCCGAGTAGATCGGGTCCATGATCTGCTCCTCGGTGCCCCAGCCCTGCGAGGGCCGCTGCTGGAACAGCCCGAGCGAGTCGCGGTCGCCGTGGCTGATGTTGTGCAGCGTGGACTCCTGCAGGGCGGTCGCGAGGGCGATGGTGACGGCCCGTTCGGGCAGCCCGCGGGCGGTGCCGACGGCGGTGATCGTCGCGGCGTTGACGGCCTGTTCGGGGCTGAACTCGTACGTCGCCCCGTCGCCGTCGGCCGAGACGACCTTGCATCCCGGGCCGCCGGTGCCTCCGGTGATGTACTGCACCGCGAGATAGCCCGCGACCGCGAGCAGGACCACGAAGGCCGCCCCGATACGGAGGAGGCGGCCACGACGCTGGAGAGTAGGGGACGGCTCTGGCACGCGTACAAGGTACTGGAGAGTACGGAGTGACTGGAGCCTGGTGCGGAAAGTACTCCCAGGTCGGGGAGGTTAGGGTCAAGGTATGGCCGACTCCCCGCTTGACCTCACCCTGGACGCCGCCCAGCTCACCGCCCAGCTCGTCGACTTCCCGTCGGAGAGCGGCAGCGAGAAGCCGCTCGCGGACGCGATCGAGACCGCGCTGCGCGCCCTGCCGCACCTCACGGTCGACCGCTACGGCAACAACGTCATCGCCCGCACCGACCTGGGCCGGTCGCAGCGGGTGATCCTCGCCGGGCACATCGACACGGTGCCGATCGCCGACAACGTGCCGTCCCGGCTGGACGAGGACGGTGTGCTGTGGGGCTGCGGCACCTGCGACATGAAGGCGGGCGTCGCGGTGCAGCTGCGCATCGCGGCCACGGTCCCGGCCCCCAACCGCGACCTGACCTTCGTCTTCTACGACAACGAGGAGGTCGCCGCCGACCTCAACGGCCTCGGGCACGTCGCCGAGGCGCGCCCGGAGTGGCTCCAGGGCGACTTCGCGGTGCTGCTGGAGCCGTCCGACGGCCAGGTCGAGGGCGGCTGCCAGGGCACCCTGCGCGTGCTGCTGACGACGACGGGCGAGCGGGCGCACTCGGCGCGCGGCTGGATGGGCTCCAACGCGATCCACGCGGCGGCCCCGATCCTGGCCCGCCTCGCCTCGTACCAGCCCCGCTACCCGGTGATCGACGGCCTGGAGTACCGCGAGGGCCTGAACGCGGTGCGTATTTCGGGTGGTGTGGCCGGAAATGTCATCCCCGACGAGTGCGTGGTCACGGTCAACTTCCGCTACGCCCCGGACCGTACGGAGGAGGAGGCGATCGCCCACGTCCGTGAGGTGTTCGCGGACTGCGGCGTGACCGACTTCATCGTCGACGACCACAGCCCGGGCGCGCTGCCCGGCCTGTCCCACCCGGCCGCGGCGGCCTTCGTCGAGGCGGTGGGCGGCACCCCGCAGCCCAAGTACGGCTGGACGGATGTCTCCCGCTTCAGCGCGCTGGGCATTCCGGCGGTCAACTACGGTCCCGGCAACCCGCACTTGGCGCACAAGCGGGACGAGCGGGTGGAGACGGCGAAGATCCTGGCGGGTGAGGAGCGGCTGCGGTCCTGGCTGACGGCGTGACGAACGTGCGGGGCTGTGAGGGGCGCTTTGTTTCGTCGGACATACACATGTCCCCCTCCCGTAACCGGCGTGGATCTACGCTGAGGTGGAAATACCCCGCAAGCGGAGGGAGCGCACATGGCCACCGGCAACCCTGAGGGTCAGCACAAGCCGCCGGAGGAGCAGCGCCTCGGCCCGGTCCTCCGTCGGCGGAGCCAGGTGACGGCGAGCACGACGGACCAGCGCCTGCTGGACGCGGGCGGCCCGTCGGACTGGGTCCACACCGACCCGTGGCGCGTCCTTCGCATCCAGTCGGAGTTCATCGAGGGCTTCGGCACGCTCGCCGAACTCCCGCCCGCGATCAGCGTGTTCGGCTCCGCCCGTACGCCGGTGGAGTCCGCCGAGTACGAGATCGGCGTGCGCCTCGGACGAGGCCTGGTGGAGGCGGGCTTCGCGGTCATCACCGGCGGCGGCCCCGGGGCGATGGAGGCGGCCAACAAGGGCGCGTGCGAGGCGGGCGGCATCTCGGTCGGCCTGGGCATCGAGCTGCCCTTCGAGCAGGGCCTCAACCCCTATGTCGACATCGGCCTGAACTTCCGCTACTTCTTCGTCCGCAAGATGATGTTCGTCAAGTACGCGCAGGGCTTCGTGGTCCTGCCGGGCGGCCTGGGCACGCTGGACGAACTCTTCGAGGCCCTGACCCTGGTCCAGACCCAGAAGGTCACCCGCTTCCCCATCGTCCTGTTCGGCACCGACTACTGGGGCGGTCTGATCGACTGGCTCCGCAAGACCCTGGTCGCCCAGGGCAAGGCGGCGGAGAAGGACCTTCACCTGTTCCACGTGACGGACGACGTGGACGAGGCGGTGGCGCTGGTGTCGAAGGAGGCGGGCCGCTAGCGCTGCGCTTGAGCCGGTTCCTTGAGTCACCCGGCGTCTGTCCCACACCCGGCGTCTGGGTGACGCCCCCTGGGGGCTGCCGCCCCCAGCCCCCCCGCTTCGGCCTCAACGGCCTCGTCTTCAAGCGCGCCGGACGGGCCGAGGCGTTGGGACTGACGCAGGACGAGCGGGGCTGGTCGGAGAGGGCGTGGGTTCCGTCTGCCGGGTGGGCTGGAGGCGGGCTGGGGCAGGCTCGGGGAGGCGTGCCGGGGCGCAGGGGCGGAGCGTCGCCGGGGGTGCATGGGGCGGAGGCCCTGGGGGTGCAGGGGGGCGCAGCCCCGCCCGGGGTCCAGGGGTGCCGCCCCGCCCGGGGTTCAGGGTGCCGCCCCGCCCGGGGTTCAGGGTGCCGCCCCGCCCGGGGTTCAGGGTGCCGCTTCGCCCGGGGTTCAGGGCGCTGCTCCGCCCGGGGGTCAGGGGCGCCGCCCCGCCCGGGGGTCAGGGGCGCCGCCCCGCCCGGGGTTCAGGGCGCCGCTCCGCCCCGGGGTTCAGGGGCGCCGCTTCGCCAGGGGGCCAGGAGACGGAGTGCAGCCAGAGGTCCAGGGGACGGAGTGCCGCCAGGGGTCCAGGGGACGGAGTCCCCGGCGGGGTCTGGGGCGGAGCCCCAGTGGGGGGCACCTCTTGTCCAACCGAGTCGGGTGGGCGGGTGGGCAAGGGGGGTGCAGGGGCGGAGCCCCGCCGGGGGTCTGGGGCGGAGCCCCAGAGGGCCACCTCTTGGCCGAGCGAGTCGGGTGGGTGGGTGGGCGAAGGCCTCAGGCCAGCCCCCTGCGGGCAACCGCCGGCTCACGCCAACCCGCGATCGCCGCCACCATCTCCAGCACCTGCCGAGTCTCCGCCACCTCATGCACCCGGTACACCTGCGCCCCGAGCCACGCGGACACCGCCGTCGTCGCCAACGTACCGATCACCCGTTCCTTCACCGGCTTGTCCAAGCTCTCCCCGACAAAGTCCTTGTTGGACAGCGACACCAACACCGGCCACCCCGTCTCGACCATCTCCCCGAGCCGCCGCGTCGCCTCCAGACTGTGCCGCGTGTTCTTCCCGAAGTCGTGCCCGGGATCGATCAGCACCGACTCCCGAGGCACCCCCAACGACACGGCCCGCTCAGCCAGCCCGAGCGTCACCCGCAGAATGTCCGCCATGACGTCGTCGTACGTCACCCGGTGCGGCCGCGTACGCGGTTCCGCGCCCCCCGCATGCGTACACACCAGCCCCACCCCGTACCGCGCGGCGACCTCCGCCAGCCGCGGATCCACCCCACCCCACGCGTCGTTCAGAAGATCCGCCCCTGCCTCGCACACCGCCTCCCCGACCTCGTGCCGCCAGGTGTCCACACTGATGATCACGTCCGGGAACCGCCGCCGCACCTCCGCCACGAACCCCACCGTCCGCCGCGCCTCCTCCCGCGCGCTCACCTCCTCACCGGGCCCCGCCTTGACCCCGCCGATGTCGATGATCGCGGCCCCCTCGGCCACCGCCTGCTCCACCCGAGCAAGGGCGGGCTCGTCGCGAAACGTGGCCCCTTGGTCGTAGAACGAGTCCGGGGTCCGGTTCACGATCGCCATGATCACCGGCTCGCGCGGGTCGAACTCCCGCCTGCCCAGCCTGAGCATCCCCTGTGACCTCTCCTCGTTCCTGGTCCTGGACCCCGTCTTGGACCCTGTCCTGCCCTGCCCCAGGCCCTTTGCGACCGCCTGCGACCCTAACTGTCAGAGTCGCATGGCACGATCGGACCCTGACACATCCGACGTCGGCGTACGCCACACGTATGCCGGCACACTCCGCGTGGGGACCTCAGCGATGGTTATGTTCTTTTTCCTGGTCGTCGCCCTCGCCGTCGTGGTCGCCGCGGTGACCCTCGCCGTGGTCGGCGGCGGCGAGCACGGCCCGCTCCCCGAGGCTGCGCCCGAGCGGCTGCAGGACCCGCTGCCCCCGGACCGCCCGGTCAGCCGCATCGACATCGACGCCCTGCGCTTCCCCCTCGCCGTCCGCGGCTACCGCATGGCCGACGTCGACGACGCCCTGAACCGCCTCGCCGCCGAGCTCGCCGAGCGGGAGGCCCGGATCGCCGACCTGGAGTCCGCCCTGGCCGGCGCCCAGGCCGCCGCCCGCGTCAGCACGGACCGGACCGCCCGGGAAGAGGACCACCGGTGAGCGACGGCACCGCCCTGGCCGGCCCGGACGGCGCGCTGCGCTGCCCCTGGGCCCTGTCGACGCCGGACTACGTGACGTACCACGACGAGGAGTGGGGCCGCCCGGTCCACGGCGACGACGCGCTGTTCGAGCGGTTGTCCCTGGAGGCCTTCCAGTCCGGCCTGTCCTGGATCACCATCCTGCGCCGCCGCCCCGGCTTCCGCGCCGCCTTCGCCGACTTCAAGATCGCCACGGTGGCCGGCTTCACGGACGCGGACCGCGACCGCCTCCTCACCGATGCCCGCATCATCCGCAACCGCGCGAAGATCGACGCCACCCTCGCCAACGCCCGCGCGCTGGCCGACTGGGCGCCGGGCGAGCTGGACGCGCTGATCTGGTCGCACGCCCCCGACCCGGCCGCCCGCCCGGTCCCGAAGACCATCGCCGACGTCCCCGCGGTCACCCCGGAGTCGACGGCCCTGTCCAAGGTCCTGAAGAAACGGGGCCTGCGCTTCGTGGGCCCGACGACGGCGTACGCGCTGATGCAGGCCTGCGGCCTGGTCGACGACCACCTGGCAGACTGCGCCGCACGCCGCGTCGACTAGGGCCTGTTGCGAAAGTCCCGCCTGCCCTGCGACGCCCGGCACGCACTCTCGCCGCACCGCGCGAAAGCCCACGTAGCGCCGCTACGAGGACTTCCGCGCGGCACGCCGAGAGCACGCACCGAACGCCGCGGGGCCCGCCCTCCGGGCGGACGACGGGACTTTCGCAACAGGCCCTAGGCCCTGCCCAGCACGTGGACCCGGCTCAGCGTCCCAGGTACTTCGGCTTCTCCTTGTTCACGAACGCCTGCACCGCGATCCCGTGGTCCTCCGACGCCCCCGCCCGCGACTGCAGCTCGTCCTCCTTCTGCAGCGTCTCGGCCAGGGAGTGGCTGAGCCCGTACCCCACGGCCTCCTTGATCGCCGCGTACGCCACCGTCGGCCCCTCGGCCAGCGCGCGGGCCACCTGCTCGGCCTCCGCCCGCAGCTGAGCCGTCGGCACGACCCGGTTCGCGATGCCCAGCTCGTACGCCTCCTGCGCCTTGACGCTGCGCGGGAAGAGCAGCAGGTCGGTGGCGCGCCCGGGCCCGATCACACGCGGCAGCGTCCAGGAGACGCCGGAGTCGGCGGTCAGCGCCACGCCCGCGAACGACGTGTTGAAGGCCGCCGTGTCCGCCACGACCCGGTAGTCCGCGGCCAGCGCGAAGCCGAAGCCGGCCCCGGCGGCGACCCCGTTCACGCCCGCCACCACGGGCTTCGCCATGCCGGTCAGCGCCCGCACGATCGGGTTGTAGTGCTCGCGCACGGTGCTCATCGTCTGCCCCTCGCCCGCCTCCCGGTCGGCGGCCAGCAGCCCGATGTGCTCCTTGAGGTCCTGGCCCACGCAGAACGCCCGGTCTCCGGCCGCGGTCAGCAGCACCGCCCGCACGGCGTCGTCGGCCGCCGCGGACTGGACCGCGTCCCGGAGGGCGACCTTGGCCTCGATGTTCAGCGCGTTCATCGCCTCGGGGCGGTTCAGCGTGATCGTCGCGAGCCCGTCGTTCACCTCGTAGAGCACGGTGTCGGCCATGGCGTATCCCCTCCGGGTCGGCGGCTTGCGGCGTACCGCTCGGTACGTCCTGATCGGTACGTCCTGTCTGAGGACAGCATGGCGGAGATCACCGACAACGGCCCCGAGCGTCCGTGTGAGCTGCGTCAAAGAATTCGGGTCGGTTTCCGGTCCGCGGAAGTCCGTGCGGCTGCGCAGTATCGCAGTCACATCGCCGAATTGAGTGGTTTTGCTCGCGCGCGTTGCCCAAGCGATGCCGACTGATGTTGGTCATCGGGTCGTGAGATGCGGGATAATGGCTGGGAAGCAATGTGTTCGATGCCGGTGTCGCGTGTCTGGCTTCACGGACCGCGCGTGCCCTTCAGCGGGCCGTCGGCCTTGACGATGAGCTGGTTTTCAGGAAGGGGAACGAGCATGGCGGCCATGAAGCCGCGGACGGGCGACGGCCCGCTCGAGGTGACCAAGGAGGGGCGGGGCATCGTCATGCGCGTTCCGCTCGAAGGCGGCGGTCGGCTCGTCGTCGAGCTGACCCCGGACGAGGCCGACGCGCTCGGCGACGCCCTCAAGAAGGTCGTGGGCTGACCCGCAGGCGACCATACCCTTTCAACCGCCCCGGCACCGCATCCGGTGCCGGGGCGGTTGCATGTCCGGCAATGTCCGGTACGAAGGTGCAGGCCACAGGGGTCATACAGGGGTCACATAGGTCACAGCGTCACCGCTTGACCGCGCACAGCAGCCCGTCGCCCACCGGCAGCAGCGACGGCACCAGCTCCTGGCTCTCGCGCACCGCGCGCAGCAGCTCCCGCAGCCGCAGCACCTCCGTCGGCTGCGGTCCCGAGTCCACCGTGCGCCCGTTGGCGAAGACGCCCTCGAACGCCACGAGCCCGCCAGGACGCAGCAGGCGCAACGATTCAGCGAGGTAGTCCAGTACCTCCAGCCGGTCACCGTCGCAGAAGACGAGGTCGTAGCCGGCGTCCGCGAGCCGGGGCAGCACGTCCAGAGCCCGGCCGGGGATGAACCGGGCCCGGTTGCTGGCGAACCCGGATGCGCGGAAGGCCTGCCGCGCGAACTGCTGGTGCTCCGGCTCGGGGTCGACGGTGGTCAGCACGCCGTCCGGACGCATCCCGTGCAGCAGATGGATCCCGGAGACACCGGTGCCGGTGCCGATCTCGGCGACCGCTTTGGCGTCCACGGAGGCGGCCAGCAACCGCAGCGCCGCGCCCGTGCCGGGCGACACCGAGCGCAGCCCTGCCTCCCGGGCCCGGTCGCGGGCCCAGTGCAGCGCGTCGTCCTCGGCGACAAAGGCGTCGGCGAACGCCCAGCTCGTCAGCCGGTTGCCGGTAATGACCCTCTCCTGTCCCCGTGGTTGCCTGGGCGTGACTGTATCCGTTGGCGCCGGGAACCCGCAGATGGGACCGGGCGTTTAGAAGGGTGGGAAACGACGGCGGGGGACACAGTTGGATCACGACGACGGGCGGGACGGCGAGCAAGTACTGACGCAGCCGTATGAGCCGTATCAGCACAGATCAATTTCTCGTAAAACCGCTTATGGGGAGCTAACGGGCGAGGTGGCTATGGTAGGGGCTCCACTGGACACCACCAGAGCTGACAGGGGAGGTGCGGCTGCGCCTGTGGCCCACACAGGAGTGCTGCGGCGCTTCCTCGGGTCGGCGGGCAGGCCGAAATCCGTGAACGACACCGCTGCTGACCACCACCACGCCGCCGGCCACGACCGGACCGCGACCTTCTCCACCGACGCGGACGGGCAGGCGTGGACTCCGCCCACCTGGGAGGAGATCGTCAGCACCCACAGCGGTCGTGTGTACCGGCTGGCCTACCGCCTCACCGGTAACCAGCACGACGCCGAGGACCTCACCCAGGAGGTCTTCGTCCGGGTCTTCCGCTCCCTGTCGACGTACTCGCCGGGCACGTTCGAGGGCTGGCTGCACCGCATCACGACGAACCTGTTCCTGGACATGGTCCGCCGCAAGCAGCGCATCCGCTTCGACGCCCTCGGCGAGGACGCGGCCGAGCGGCTGCCCAGCCGCGAGCCGTCCCCGCAGCAGGTCTTCAACGACGCGCACTTCGACGCGGACGTCCAGCAGGCCCTCGACACCCTCGCGCCCGAGTTCCGTGCCGCGGTCGTCCTGTGCGACATCGAAGGACTGTCGTACGAGGAGATCGCCGCGACCCTCGGCGTCAAGCTGGGCACGGTCCGCTCCCGGATCCACCGCGGCCGTTCCCAGCTGCGCAAGGCCCTCGCACACCGGTCCCCGGAGGCGCGCGCCGAGCGCCGCTCCTTCGTGCCCCGTATCCCCGCTCTGGGGGGAGGGGGCGCGTCCGCGTGAGTGGCACACGACCGACGGCTGCCGAGGAACGCCTCGCAGAGCAGCACCTGGGAGACCGACTCGCCGCCCTGGTGGACGGCGAGCTCGGTCATGACACGCGCGAGCGTGTGCTGGCGCATGTGGCGACCTGCCCGAAGTGCAAGGCGGAGGTCGATGCCCAGCGCCGGCTGAAGAACGTCTTCGCGGAGGCCGCCCCGCCGCCGCCCTCCGAGAGCTTCCTGGCCCGCCTCCAGGGGCTCCCCGGAGGAGGTGATCTCGACGGTGGTGTCCCACCGGTCGGGGGAGGATTCGGCGGTGGGCTGCCCACGGCACGGCCCGGCGCCACCGGCGTCTTCGGCATGAGACGCGGCGAGCGCTTCGATTTCGAGTACGTTCCCACCGCCGCGCACGCCTCCGTGCTGCCCGCCTCCGCACAGCGCGGCTTCCGTATCCATGACGTCGGCCGCAGTGAGGCCGAGCGGGCGGCGGCCTCGCGCGGGCGCCGGTTCGCGTTCGTGGCCGCCGGGGCGGTGTCCCTGGCCGCGATCGCCCTGGGCGGCGTCACCACGGGAGCGCCGGGCGACACCGACGCCCGGGGCGGCTCGGGAAGCAATGTGACCCCGGCCCGCCCGGGTTCGGGTACGTCGACGGCGCCCGAGAACCAGCGGCGCCGCGGCGTCGGCCCAGTGCTCGCCCAGGGCCAGGGCGGCCGGACGCTCGGGGACACGCCGGTTGCCCCGACGGAGGTGTCCGCGCCGTTGCTGCCCGGGGTGGCGGCACAGCCGGTGCACGGGCTGACGGCTCCCGTGTTGACCGGCGCGGCCGCGATGTCGCCGCTGATACGTCCGCCGGCGGCGACCCCGCCGATCACGCTCACCAGCTGGTCGACGGCACCGGAGGTCATGGCTCCCGGCCTGCTCGCGGCACCCGTCACCGACGGGACGCCCACTCCCTCCGCGTCCTCTCCCGGCATGCCCCGCTGACCGGGCCCTGCGGCGCGATGCGCGAACCTGGTTGAATCCAGGGTGAACCGCGCCGACGCCACGGTGTCCGGCGCGGAATCGACGAACTGCGGCCACACCAACGACGAGCCGTGCCGCGGCCAGCTGTGGGGAGAGCATGAACGAGGGCAGCGTGCCGACGCCGGGCAAGGGGGAGGGCGACTTCGAGCTGAGGCGCCCGGAGGATGTGCCCGAGGAAGCCTCGTCCGACGAGGCGTCGCAGGGTGAGGCTTCGCGGGACGATACGTCGCAGGCATCGAAGGGTGACATGACCGCGTCCGGTGCGCAGGCGGACGCGGTTCCGGTCTCCCCGCCCGCCGTCGAGGACGTCAGGCCCCTCCACGATCCCGACCCGTACAGCACCCCGCCCTACGGCGAGCCCGGCCCCTGGGCACCCGCTCCGCCCGTACAGCATCCGGCGACCACGCCGCCCACACACGGCACGGCGATGACACCACCGCCGACGGCGCCGCCACCGCACGGGATGCCCGCGACGCCGGTTCCGACGCCCGCAGCGCCGGCGCCTCCAGCGCCTGCCGTGCCGGGCGCTGCGTCTGCCGTTCCGGGTCCCGCGTCTGCCGTTCCGGGCCCCGCGCATGCCGTTCCGGGCTCGGCACCAGCCGTACCGTCTCCCGCGTCTGCCGTTCCGGGCGCCGCACCGGCCGTGCCGGGCCCCGCCCCAGCCGTACCGGCCCCCACGCAAGCCGTTCCGGCCCCCGCCCCGCCCCCCGTCACTGGCATGCCCGCGCCACCGCCAACCACCGACACCCCACCGTCACCGGCATCACCAGACGCCCCCACCTCCCCCAACTCCTGGCACCGCTACGACCCCTGGGCCGCGCCAAGCCCCACCCCCGGCGCGGGCGTCGCCGCCGCCCCGCTTCAGCAGACCGGCGCCGCGATACCCACCGAGCAGCAGCGTCGTCAGCGGGCCAAGAAGGTCATCGTCGTCGGTACCGTGCTCGTCGCCCTCGTGTCCGGCGGCGTCGGCGGGGTCGTCGGCGCGTATCTGGAGCGCAACGGCGGGGTCGGGCAGGTGGAGTTGCCGCAGGCCGGGCAGGAGGCCGCCGGGCGGGACGCCGACAGCGTGGCCGGTATCGCCGCACGGGCCCTGCCCAGCGTGGTCACCCTGCACGTCAGCGGCTCCGGCGAGGCAGGCACGGGCACCGGCTTCGTGCTCGACGGCCGGGGTCACATCCTCACCAACAACCATGTCGTGGAGCCCGCCGGCGCGGACGGTGACATAACGGTCACCTTCCACAGCGGCGAGACGGCGAAGGCCGAGCTCGTCGGCCGGGACGGCGGCTACGACCTCGCGGTCGTCCGCGTCCGCGGCGTCAGCGGTCTCAAGCCGCTGCCCCTCGGCAACTCCGAGAACGTCCAGGTCGGCGACCCGGTCGTCGCCATCGGCGCCCCCTTCGACCTGGCCGGGACGGTCACCTCCGGCATCATCAGCGCCAAGGAGCGCCCCATCACGGCGGGCGGCGAGAGCGGCGACGCCAGCGACATCTCCTACGTCGACGCCCTGCAGACCGACGCCCCCATCAACCCGGGCAACTCCGGCGGCCCCCTGCTCGACGCCCGGGCCCGCGTGATCGGCATCAACTCCGCGATCCGTTCCGCCAACGACGGCACCGACCTGGGCGGCGGCCAGTCCGGTTCCATAGGCCTCGGCTTCGCCATCCCGATCAACCAGGGCAAACGCGTCGCCGAGGAACTGATCAACACCGGCAAGGCGACCCACCCGGTCATCGGCGTCACCCTCGACATGAGCTACACCGGCGACGGGGCCCGTGTCCGCGCCCAGGACAGCGACGGCGACGCCCCCGTCATCCCGGGCGGGCCCGGCGACAAGGCCGGGATCGAGCCGGGCGACATCATCACCGAGGTCGACGGCCAGCGGATCCACTCCGGCGAGGAACTGATCATCAAGACCCGCGCCCACCGCCCCGGCGACCGGCTGGAGCTGACCCTCCAGCGGGACGGCGAGGAACGGACGATCTCGCTGGTGCTCGGCTCCTCGGACGGCGACTGAGCGAACTCACACAGATCCAGAACACAGATCTAGTACTCACATGGATCTCGAAATCACACAAATCTCACAGATAGGACAGCGAACCCCGGCCCACAAGGCAAACAGCCGGAAAAACGCTCACTTACCCACACGTGGGGGGCACGGGACGGTACCGATCGGACAGGATCGACGGGTACCGTGGATCCGGCCCGGGACACGCAAGGAGCTTTCAGGTGTTCAATGACATAGGACCGCTGGAGCTGGTGACGCTCGTCGTCCTCGCCGTGCTCGTGTTCGGTCCGGACAAGCTCCCGAAGGTCATCCAGGACGTGATGCGCACCGTCCGGAAGATCCGTGAGTTCTCGGAGAGCGCCAAGCAGGACATCCGGCAGGAACTCGGCCCGGAGTTCAAGGACTTCGAGTTCGAGGACCTCAACCCCAAGACGTTCATCCGCAAGCAGTTGGACAACGACGACCTGGGGCTGAAGGAGATCCGTAACGGCTTCGACCTGAAGAAGGAGATGGCCGAGGTCACGGACGCGGTCCACGGCCGCGACCCGGAGCCGTCCGCCGCCTCCGGCTCCTCGGGCGCTCGCATCGACATGACGAAGAAGTCCGTCGACATGATGAAGAAGCCCGACGACCGCCCGCCCTTCGACGCCGACGCCACCTGAGACCGGCGGGACATCCCGCCCACCGGCGGGACCCCCCCCCGCCCACCGGCGGGACACCCCTCCCCAGCGGGACACCCGCCCCGCACGCGCGCCACCTCGCTGGACGCGGCTCCGATGCACCACAGCCTTCACGCGCCCCCACAGCTCGAACGCGACGTCCCCGCGACCCACGCGCCGGGCGTATTCCCGGCTGCCCGCAGAGGTGTGGATATGCTGCCGAGTTGTTGTGCGGACCGGACGAGTACGCCCGAAGGGGGGCGGGCCGTCCGTTCCGACGAGAGCGAGGAGGCGTCCGGGCAATGGAGACGACGAGTCGGGCAGTCGCGCAAGCGCCGGCCGCGGAGGGCGGGCAACAGGTCCCCTCCGCCCGGCGTACGGTCGACGGCTACCTGCGTGCGCCCTTCCCGTGGTACGGCCTTGACGAGGCGTTCACGGGCCCGCGCTGGCTGATGCAGGTGGGTATGACGGCCGACGGAGCCGTGGAGCACGGTTCGATCGGTCACGGTGACGAGCCCTCGGTGCGTGCCGAAGGGGTCGCCGAGGAGCGCGAGCGGTTCGCGGTGGTGGTGACGGTCGCCGCGAATCCCGTGCGGCGCACTGCCGACGGTACGGGGCTGCTGGAGGCGACGTCGGTCTCCTCGGCCGCCTGGCTCGCGGGGGTGGGGCTGCTGTCCTTCACCTGGCCCGGGCAGATGGACCACAGTCTGCGGGACGACTGGCTGGAGCAGCAGACCGAGACGGCGTGGGTCCTCGCGGACGATCTCGCCGGTGCGGACTGGTCGACGCTGTCTCTTCCCGTCGACGGTGTGCCGACGCCCTTCCACTACCGGGAGTCCGAGTTCGGGTGGGTGCTCGCGGGGTCCACGCAGGAGGGGGTTCACTTGGGCGCGTACGGCCGGGGGATGAGTGCGTACGGGCTGGGGTTCGCGATGATCAAGGACATCGCCGAGTACGCGTGAGATCAGGGGCGCCGGTGGGAATCGGCGCCCCTTCGCCGTGGGGCACAAGGAGTGTGGGCGGCTGCGGGTGGTCTGTGGTTGTCCGCCCCCGCGCGGCGGAGCCGCGTATCGATACGGCCCCGCGCCCCTGAAGGCGCCACCCGCACGCCCGTCAGAACTTGTTGCGGGGCGTGATCCCCAGCGACAGGCCCGCCAGACCCCGCTGCCGGCCCCCCAGCTTCCCCGCGATGGACCGCAGGGCCGCGCCCGCCGGGGAGTCCGGGTCGGTCAGCACCACCGGCTTGCCCTCGTCGCCGCCCTCGCGGAGGCGGACGTCGATCGGGATGTTGCCGAGGACCGGGACGTTCGTACCCGTGGTCCTGGTCAGGCCGTCGGCCACCACCTGGCCGCCGCCCGTGCCGAAGACGTCGACCATCTCGCCGCAGTGCGGGCAGGGCAGGCCGGACATGTTCTCGACCACGCCGACGATCTTCTGGTGGGTCTGGACGGCGATGGAACCGGCCCGCTCCGCCACCTCGGCCGCCGCCTGCTGCGGGGTCGTCACGACCAGGATCTCGGCGTTCGGGACCAGCTGGGCGACGGAGATCGCGATGTCGCCCGTGCCCGGAGGCAAGTCAAGCAACAGAACATCCAGGTCGCCCCAGTACACGTCCGCCAGGAACTGCTGGAGCGCGCGGTGCAGCATCGGGCCGCGCCACACGACGGGGGCGTTGCCCGGCGTGAACATGCCGATGGAGATGACCTTCACGCCGTTCGCGGACGGCGGCATGATCATGTTCTCGACCTGGGTGGGCCGTCCGTCGGCGCCCAGCATGCGCGGCACCGAGTGGCCGTAGATGTCGGCGTCGACGACACCGACCTTCAGGCCGTCGGCCGCCATCGCCGCCGCCAGGTTCACCGTGACCGACGACTTGCCGACGCCGCCCTTGCCGGACGCGACCGCGTACACCCGCGTGAGCGAGCCGGGCTTGGCGAAGGGCACCTCGCGCTCGGCCTGGCCGCCGCGCAGGGCCGCCGCCAGCTCCTTGCGCTGCTCGTCGCTCATCACGTCGAGCGTGACGTCGACGCGCGTGACGCCGTCGACCCGGGAGACCGCCTCGGTCACCCGCTGCGTGATCGTCTCGCGCATCGGGCAGCCCGAGACCGTCAGGTACACGGTGACCGCGACCGCACCGTCCGCACCGATCTCCACCGACTTGACCATCCCGAGCTCGGTGATGGGCCGGTTGATCTCGGGGTCGTTCACCGTCGCCAGTGCTTCGCGCACCGCGTCTTCCGTAGCCATAAGGACGATGGTACGGCGCCGCACACATCCTCCGGAAAGCCCGTCAGCGGTCGTCTACGTCACGCACCCCTGACCGATCTGCCGGGAATACACGGTGACCGTCGGGGTGGCCGTCCTGGAGTTCCCTGACCATGTCCTGCAACTCGGAGCGGAGCCAGTCCCGGGTCGCCACCTCGCCGAGCCCGACGCGCAGGGCGGCGATCTCCCTGGTCAGGTACTCGGTGTCCGCGATCGACCGCTCGTTCTGCTTGCGGTCCTGTTCGAGGTTGACCCGGTCCCGGTCGGCCTGCCGGTTCTGTGCGAGCAGGATCAGCGGGGCGGCGTAGGAGGCCTGGAGGGAGAGCATCAGGGTCAGGAAGATGAACGGGAACTCGTCGAAGCGCAGCGGCGCCGGCGCGGACACGTTCCACAGCAGCCACGCCACGATGACGACGGTCATCCAGACGATGAACCGGCCGGTACCGATGAAGCGGGCGATGCGCTCCGACAGCTTCCCGAACGCCTCCGGGTCCCACTCGGGCAGGATCCGGGGCCGGCGAGGAAGTGGCTGGTCGAGCCGGGCGCGCGGGCGCGTGGTCGCCGTGGCCCCGGCCGGCAGGCGCTCCCGGCCGATTTCGCGCCCCAGCTCGCGCCGCACCACCTCACGCTCCGGAGCCATGGGCGGCCACCCCCTCACCCTCCTCCAGCTCGAACTCGGTCTCGCGCCAGTCCTCGGGCAGCATGTGGTCCAGTACGTCGTCCACGGTCACCGCGCCCAGCAGCGACCCGGACTCGTCGACGACGGGCGCCGCGACCATGTCGTACGTCGCGAAGAACCCGGCGACGAGCGGCAGCGCCGCGCCCGGCGCGAGGGGTTGCAGGTCGTCGTCGAGGATCGAGCTGACCAGGGTGTACGGCGGGTCGCGCAGCAGCCGCTGGAAGTGGACGGTGCCGAGGTACTTGCCGGTCGGCGTCTCGTCGGGCGGGCGGCAGACGTACACCTGGGCGGCGAGGGCGGGGGAGAGGTCGGGGTTGCGGACCCGCGCGAGGGCGTCGGCGACGGTGGCGTCCGGCCGGAGCACGATCGGCTCGGTGGTCATCAGACCGCCCGCGGTGCGCTCCTCGTACGCCATCAGGCGCCGCATCTCGGCCGCGTCGTCGGGCTGCATCAGGCTCAGCAGCCGCTCCTTCTCCTCCTCCGGCAGCTCGGAGAGCAGGTCGGCGGCGTCGTCCGGGTCCATCGCCTCCAGCACGTCCGCGGCGCGCTCCTCCTCGAGCTTGCCGAGGATCTCGACCTGGTCGTCCTCCGGCAGCTCCTCCAGGACGTCGGCGAGACGGTCGTCGTCGAGGGCGGCGGCGACCTCGGCGCGCCGCTTGGGCGAGAGGTGGTGCAGGACGTTCGCCAGGTCCGCGGGACGCAGCTGCTCGAACGTGGCGAGCAGGCTCTCGGCGCCCTGACCCTGCTCCTCCAAGGAGAAGCCGGTGACGGCGGACCACTCCACGGTCAGCGTCTCGCCCTTGGCCCGCCGGAAGGTGCCGCCCTTCTTGCCCTTGCGGACGAAGACGCGGTCGATCTCCCAGTCGCGGCGGGCCGGCAGCTGCCGCACCGACAGGTCGAGGACGGTGACCTCCTCGCCGGTCTCCATGAGCGTGACGCGCCGGTCGAGCAGCTCGCCGAAGGCCAGCCGCTCGGTGGGGCGCTGTTCGAAGCGGCGGACGTTGAGCACGCCGGTGGTGATGACCTGTCCGGACTCGATGCCGGTGACCCGGGTCATGGGCAGGAAGATGCGGCGGCGGGTGGTGAGTTCGACGACCAGCCCGAGCAGCCGCGGCGGCTTGCTGCCGACCCGCAGCATGACGACCAGATCGCGTACGCGGCCCACCTGGTCGCCGTTCGGGTCGAAGACGGCGGTGCCGGAGAGATGCGAGACGAAGATCCGGGGGGCGCCCGCGGCCATGGCTGCGCCTCCTTTTCCTGCCGTACGTTGCGTTTGCTCCGCTTGTGCGGAATTGCTCACTCGGATGGGCTTCAGGCTAGCCCGTCCCGATCGGATCCGCCCTGGTGAGCGGTCCGGACGGACTGGCTCCGCCTGCCGCTCACCGCCCCGGTACGCTGCGGTACGCCGCTGGAGGACCGACGTCAGAAAGGCAGCACCATCTGTGACTGCGATGCGCCAGGGCCATACGCGCCGGACCACATGGGTGAGCGCGTTGTGCGCACTGGTTGTGGCGGGGACGGGGCTGACCGGGTGTAGCAGCGAGGACCCGGACGCGGGCACGAACGGGGTCGGCAAACTGCCCGCCGACAAGATCCAGGCCAAGACGCGTACGGCGGCCGAGTCCGCGCAGGCGGTACGGCTGTCGGGGACGGTCGTCGCGGGCGGGAGCACCTACAAGCTGGACATGCGCCTGAAGTCGGACGGTGGCACCGGATCGGTCAGCGCGCAGGGGGCGACCTTCCAGCTGCTGCGGGTCGGTGAGGAACTGTTCCTCATGGCGGACGCGGAGTTCTGGCACGACGGGCACGACGAGGGGGACGCGGCCGCGGCCGACAAGCTCGACGGCAAGTACGTCAAGGTGCCGAAGGGAGATCCCTCGTACAAGCGGTTCAGCGGCTTCACCGACAAGGACGTCCTCTTCGACAGCCTGCTGACCCTGCACGGCACCCTGGCGACGGACGGCCGCCACGAGGAGTCCGGCGTGCGCACCATCCGCATCACCGGCGACAAGGGCTCCGGCGGCACCCTGGACGTCTCCCTGGAGGGCCGGCCGTACCCCCTGCGCCTGGTCCGCGCGGGCGGCGCGGGCACGCTCACGTTCTCGGACTGGGGCAAGGACTTCCCCCTGGAGCAGCCCGCGAAGGACAAGACGGTGGACTACGGCCAGCAGTTGCCGACGTCGTAGGCCGCCGCCCTACGTGCGCCTGCGCTTCTTCTTGTTCTTGAAGAGCAGGTGCGGCAGCCCCGCGGGGATGGGCTCACGCGTCGTCGCCGGCGTCGGCAGCGGCGCCTCGGCCAGCGAGCCGTCCGGCAGCGGCGAGGTCGTGCCGGTCGGCTCCAGGCGCAGCACCCGGCACTCGCGGGCCCACCGCTCCGGCATCGCCTCGCCGTCGGGGGCGTTGAGCCGCTTGCCCTTCAGCTCGGCCACGGCCGCCTCCCACTGCTCGGAGCCGGAGCGCAACTCCACCACCCGCGCCGTCCAGGCGACCAGCCGCCCGCCCTTGTCCTTGCTGCGGACGGTCACCTCGGCCGCGCCGCCGTCGGTCAGCCCAGGCAGCGGCTGCTCGCCCGGCCCGTCGCCGACCACGCAGGCCGCACCCTCGTACCACACATGCCACAGCGCACGCGCCACCGGCGCCCCCGCGCCCCGCACCCAGATGAGCCCGGACTTCTTCGTGGCCTCCTCGACGAGGGCCTGGTCGAGCAGCTCGCTAGTCATGGGAGCAGCGTAGCCAGAGGCGCTCACAGCCAGCCGTTGCGCTTCAGCGTCCGGTGGATGCCGAAGCAGATCATTGCCGTGATGCCGAGCACCATCGGGTAGCCGAACTTCCAGCGCAGCTCGGGCATGTGCTCGAAGTTCATCCCGTACACGCCACACACCATCGTCGGTACGGCGATGATGGCGGCCCAGGACGTGATCTTGCGCATGTCCTCGTTCTGCGCGACGGACGCCTGTGCGAGGTTGGCCTGGAGGATGGAGTTGAGCAGCTCGTCGAAGCCGGTGACCTGCTCCTGCACCCGGGCGAGGTGGTCGGCGACGTCCCGGAAGTACTTCTGGATGTCGGGGTCGACCAGCCGCATCGGCCGCTCGCTCAGCAGCTGCAGCGGCCGCATCAGCGGCTGCACCGCCCGCCGGAACTCCATGACCTCACGCTTGAGCTGGTAGATCTGCCCGGCGTCGGTACCCCGCGGCGCGCCCTTCCGCCCCGGCGAGAACACCTCGGTCTCCACCTCGTCGATGTCGTCCTGCACCGCGTCGGCGACCGCGATGTATCCGTCGACGACGTGGTCGGCGATGGCGTGCAGCACCGCCGAGGGGCCCTTGGCGAGCAGCTCGGGGTCGTCCTGCAGCCGGTGCCTGAGCGCCCGCAGCGAGCCCTGCCCGCCGTGCCGGACGGTGATGAAGAAGTCCCGGCCGGTGAAGCACATCACCTCACCGGTCTCGACGACCTGGCTGTTCGCGGTGAGTTCGTCGTGCTCGACGTAGTGGATGGTCTTGAAGACGGTGAACAGGGAGTCGTCGTAGCGCTCCAGCTTCGGCCGCTGGTGCGCCTGGACGGCGTCCTCGACCGCCAGCGGGTGCAGCCCGAACTCACTGGCGATACCCGCGAATTCCGCCTCGGTGGGCTCGTGCAGCCCGATCCACACGAAGCCCCCGTCGCGCCGCACCCGGCGCATCGCCTCGTGCGGGGTGAGCGGCCGGTCGGTCTCGACGCGGGCGCCGTCGCGGTAGACGGCGCAGTCGACGACGGCAGTGCTGGTCCGGGGGTCGCGCGTGGTGTCGTACACGCCGGTGTCCTTGCGCAGCGCGGGACGCGACGGGCGGACCGCGGCACGGAGGTCACGGATCATCGACATGGCAGGCTCCTTCGCGGGCGAGCAGCGTAAGGCCGCGGGCGACGGGTGGAACTGCCCGGAATGGGGACGTCCTGACTTGCGGATGTTTGGCACGTCCACAAAGCGGGGAGCACCGCACCGTTGCGGTGGCGAGCTTCGCTGCTGATTCAGCTGCTGATGCAGGTCATACAGATCAAGCAGAGGCAAAACGGAACGAAATGCTCTTCCGTGGAAACACGCAGGAGATGCGCATGCGAGAGGTGGCGACAGGCTAGAGCCGGAGCAACATCAGCGGCCGGAAGAGCGGGTGGTACTGCACGGTCGACTTCGATCCATTGCAGCCCCACCTCCTCCGGCCGGTCCCTCGTAAGGGAGTGTCGTCGGCGTCGGGACTTGATCGCGACGCTTCTGCGTGCTGCCCCGAACCACCGGCCAAGAGTATCAGCAGACCTAAGTGTCAAGGCGCTGCTTTGCCCGGTCCTGACGAGTTCTATGCTCACCGCATGGCTGATGTTCTCCCACTGGTCGAGGCCAGGTTGCGCTCCGCGCTCGGCGAACCGGAGGCGCGCGCCGCGGTCACCTTCCTCGGTACCGACCGCATCGAGGTGCTGCGTTTCCAGGAGGGGGACATCGTCCGGTACGCCACCCTCGGCATGTCCGCGCAGCCCATGACGGACCCGACCGCGGTCCTCGCCGACCCGGTCAAGGGCCCGCGCGCCGAACTGGTGCTCTCCGTGCGATCCGGGCTCGCCGACACCGACAAGGTGCTCCGCCCGCTCGCCGTCCTCGCCGCGTCCCCGCAGGTCGAGGGCGTGGTCGTGGCCCCCGGCGCCTCCCTGGACGTCGGCGAACCGCTGTGGCCGGGCGCCCCCTTCACCTCCGTACTCGTCGCTGAGCCGGGCGGCCTGGTCGAGGACCTGGAACTGGACCCGCCCCTCGACCCCGTCCGCTTCCTGCCGCTGCTCCCCATGACCCCGAACGAGGCCGCCTGGAAGCGCGTCCACGGCGCCCAGGCCCTCCAGGAGCGCTGGCTGACCAACGGAGCGGACCTGCGGGACCCGGCTCGCAAGTCGGTCCCGCTGGACTGACCGCGGGGCGTACCGGGCGTGAGGAAGCTCACCAAACTCCGTCCGGCAACGGTCAGTTGACGAAGACGCCCACCCCCGTCCTCCGTGCCGTGCCGCGCTTCCAGCTCCTCCGCCTGCGCCCTCGGTGCCGTCAGCGCCTTCCGCCGTACGACGGACCACGGCCGCGCCCAGCAGCGGGCCCCACGCCATCCCGAGGTGATCAGGAAGTACGACGTGGAGAGCAGCGAGACCTGGCCGGCGGTGGCGTCCAGGCCCTTGGCGAGGGACGGCAGGATCGGGGCGACGAGCCGTGTTTTGCGGTGCCGGTTCCCCCCGGACGGGTGATCGTCCTTGACGTGGCGCAGAAGGGGTAGGACCGTGGGGCCCTATGAGGGGCGAACCCAGTTGCCCGAAGTGTGGTGGCCGGGTCAGGGCTCCCGGACTCTTCGCCGATTCCTGGCAGTGCGATGTCCACGGCACCGTGCATCCGCTGCAGCCCGTGATCCCGCCCAGCGTCGAGGCCCTCAGCGTCGTGGTGGCTCGCACGCAGGTACCGGTGTGGATGCCGTGGCCCCTGCCGGTCGGCTGGCTGTTCACGGGTGTGGCCTGTGCCGGTGACGACAGAAGCGGTGGTCGTGGCACCGCGGTGGCCTGCTCGGGGCCCGGTCCGCTCGGCGGCATAGGGGAACTGATCCTGGTCGCCGAGGAACTCGGCGTCGGCCTCGGCGCGCGGTACGCCGGGATCGACGGGCCGGACCCGGGACCGTACATGAACGTCGAGAAGCCGCCCCAGGTGAAGGTCCTGGCCGCGGGGCGGCCCACGCCGCTGTGGCTTGTCTCCGGCGCGCCGACAGATCGGGCGGTGTTCGCCGGGGAGGCCATGGGGTTGTGGCTGTGGGCCGTGGTGTGGCCCGAGCAGTCGGGGCTGCTGATGTACGACGAGCTGGTGCTGACGGATGTGCGGGAAGCGGGGGCGGAGGTGGAGCTGGTGCCGTGCGGTGCGCTGTCGCCGCGCCTGCTTGAGCCGTAGGGCACGCGCCCCTACCGGTAATACCGGGGCGCCCGCGCCCCTGTACCGGGGCCTGCACTCGTCGCTTTACCGGCGTGCACTGGTCGCTCGTTTATCCTTGGGACGTCCTTTCCGTCCCGTCACCGCTGGAGTCTGCGTCGTGCGAATAGATCTGCACACCCACTCCACCGCCTCCGACGGGACGGACACGCCCACTGAGCTGGTGCGGAACGCCGCCGCTGCCGGGCTGGACGTCATCGGGCTCACCGATCACGACACCACCCGGGGCCACACCGAGGCGATCGAGGCGCTGCCCGAGGGGCTCACGCTGGTCACCGGGGCTGAGCTGTCCTGCCGTATCGACGGCATCAGCATGCACATGCTGGCCTACCTCTTCGACGCCGAGGAGCCCGCGCTGCTCGCCGAGCGGGAGCTGGTGCGGGACGACCGGGTGCCGCGGGCCAAGGGGATGATCGCCAGGCTGAACGAGCTGGGCGTGCCGGTCACCTGGGAGCAGGTCTCGCGGATTGCCGGCAACGGATCCGTGGGGCGGCCGCATGTGGCGTCCGCGCTGGTCGAGCTCGGTGTCGTACCGAGTGTCGGTGATGCCTTCACGCCGGACTGGCTGGCCGACGGCGGGCGGGCCTTCGTGGAGAAGCACGAGACCGATCCGTTCGAGGCGATCCGGCTGATCAAGGGTGCGGGCGGAGTCGCCGTGTTCGCGCACCCGGGGGCCGCCAAGCGGGGGCGTACGGTGCCGGAGTCGGCGATCGTCGAGATGGCCGCCGCCGGGCTCGACGGCATCGAGGTCGACCACATGGACCACGACCCGGACACCCGGGCGCGGCTGCGCGGGCTGGCCAAGGAGCTGGGGCTGCTGGTCACCGGGTCCAGCGACTACCACGGCAGCCGCAAGACGGTCGCGCTCGGCGAGTACACGACCGACCCCGAGGTGTACGGGGAGATCACCCGGCGGGCAACGGGCGCGTTCCCGGTGCCGGGGACCGGCGGAGCCTGAGGCGCACGCCCCGCACGCTCACGCCCGTCCGTCATCCCACGCTTCACCTCATCGCAAGGCCTGTACTTCCGTCATGTTCGACCTCGCCGTCTTCGGCTCTCTCTTCCTCACCCTTTTTGTCATCATGGATCCCCCAGGGATCACTCCGATCTTCCTCGCCCTGACCGCGGGGCGGCCCGCCAAGGTGCAGCGGCGGATGGCCTTCCAGGCCGTCTGTGTCGCCGGTGGCGTGATCACCGTGTTCGGGGTGCTGGGGCATCAGATCCTCAACTACCTGCACGTCTCCGTGCCGGCGCTGATGATCGCCGGCGGCCTGCTGCTCCTGCTGATCGCGCTCGACCTGCTCACCGGCAAGACCGACGAGCCCAAGCAGACCAAGGACGTCAACGTCGCCCTCGTACCGCTCGGCATGCCGCTGCTGGCCGGGCCGGGCGCGATCGTGTCGGTCATCCTCGCCGTGCAGCAGGCGGACAGCGTCGGCCTGCAGGTTTCGGTGTGGGCCGCGATCCTCGCCATTCATGTGGTGCTGTGGCTGGTCATGCGGTACTCGCTGCTGATCATCCGGGTCATCAAGGACGGTGGTGTGGTCCTGGTGACCCGGCTCGCGGGCATGATGCTGTCCGCGATCGCCGTGCAGCAGATCATCAATGGCGTCACGCAGGTGATCCAGGGGAGCTGAGCCCGCTGCGGACATACAGCAGGGCCCCGTACGGCGTGTCCGTACGGGGCCCTGAAGCTGGGATGCGGGATCCGCGTTACGAGGCCGTGGTCTCGGCCGGGCGGATCCACAGTCGCTGTCCGATGGCGGCGGCCTGCTGAACGATCCGGTTGACGGAGGCGGCGTCCACGACGGTCGTGTCCACGGGCGTGCCGTCCACGTCGTCGAGTCGCATGATCTCGAAGCGCATGGCTTCTCCCTTCGTCTGGTCATCCTCCTGAGGAGAACTACGGGGATGGCCGGACGGCGGGGTGCCTCCGGCTCCATACGTATGCAACGGCCTGCCTGTTACAAACATTCCCTACGCTAATGAAATTTTTCGAACGTCTAATTACTGCTTGGTAAGCAGCTCTGTCGAGACTAACCGGGACCGGTTGTGTTCGCAGCGTGACCGACGGGACAATAGAGATGATGAACGACGACCTCGCGGCCCTGGCCGCCCGCATCGACCACACGAACGAGCTGCTCGAGCGCATGCTCGCCGAGGTGGCGAAGACGCCCTCGACCCACGCCATCTTCGTGGACGCGGGGTATCTCTACGCGGCCGCGGGCCGGTTGGTCGCCGGGACCGAGGACCGGCGCGCCTTCGACCTCGACGCCGAGGGGTTGATCGAGGCGCTCATCGACAAGGCCCGCCAGATCTTCGCGGACAGCCGGCTGCTGCGGGTCTACTGGTACGACGGCGCCCGGCGCCGCATCCACACCACCGAGCAGCAGTCCATCGCCGAGCTGCCCGACGTCAAGGTCCGCCTGGGCAACCTCAACGCCAACAACCAGCAGAAGGGCGTCGACTCACTCATCCGCACCGACCTGGAGTCCCTCGCCCGGCATCGCGCCATCAGCGACGCGGCCCTGCTCGGCGGCGACGAGGACCTGGTGTCGGCGGTCGAGGCGGCGCAGGGGTACGGGGCGCGGGTCCATTTGTGGGGCATTGAGGCACCCGAGGGCCGCAACCAGGCCGAGCCGCTGCTGTGGGAGGTCGACAGCCAGCGCACCCTCGACCTCGACTTCTTCAAGCCGTACGTCTCCCGGCGCACGGCCGCCGTCTACGAGCCCACCGCGGCCGCCCGGCCCGCCCGCGAGGACGTCCGCTTCGTGGGCGCCCAGATCGCGGCGAAGTGGCTGGCGGCGCGGGGGCGGGAGTCGCTGGTGGAGCTGCTGCCCGGACATCCGTATCTGCCCGGGTCGGTGGACCAGGATCTGCTCGTGGAGGCCGAGGGGCTGCTGCAGTACTCGCTGCGCGGGCAGGCGGACCTGCGGCGGGCGCTGCGGGACGGGTTCTGGGAGCACCTGCAGACGCAGTACTGATCCGGCGGGGGGCCCGTCGTGTGGGTCTGGCCCGGCGTGTGGGCCTACCGGTTGTGTGGGTCTGGCCCGGTGTGCGGGTCTACCGGTTGTGTGGGTCTGGCCCGGCGTGTGGGCCTACCCGTTGCGCGGTCTGGCTCGTTGTGCGGGCCTGATTGTTGTGCGGGCCTGACTCCTCGTGCGGGCCTACCCGGCGTGCGGGCCTGACCCGGCGTGCGGGTAACCCGTCGTGCGGGCCTTAACCCGTCGGTACGGGCCTAACGCGTCCTGTGGGCCGTGTCCCAGAAGTCGGCGATCGCGTGGGCCGTCGGCAGGGGCTGTTCCGCGTTCGGTGAGTGCTCGGCGTCGTCGATGACCGTGCGGTGGGCGTGCAGTCGTACGGCCATGTCGTCCAGGAGCGGCAGCGGCCAGGTGTCGTCCCGCACGCCCGACAGGACGTGGAACGGCAGCGGGACGGCGGCGAGTTCGGCGACGCGGTCCGGCTCGGTGGCCAACTGGCGGCCGGTGGCGATGAGTTGCGCGGGCTTGTTGCCGAGCCAGCGGCGGCGCAGGAGTTCGGGGCCGCCGATGCCGCGGGCCGGGCCGCCGACCTCCTCCGGGGGACCCATCGCCTCGATCACCTCCCAGACCTCGGCCATCGTCATCACCGCGAGCGCGTCCCGCAGCAGCTTCACACGCTGTTGCTGGGAGACCGAGATCTGCGCCGGGCCGGACGACATGAGGGTGAATGAGACGAAGGGGGAGTGGTCCAGCAGGATCGCCGCACGGGCGATCTGGCCGCCCAGGGAGTGCCCGAGGAGATGCAGGGGCGTGCCAAGGGCCTCGGCCTGTGCCAGGACGTCGCGTGCCAACTCCGGCTGGGCGTACGCCGTTTCGTCGTCCGCCGGCCCGTCCGACTCGAACTGTCCCCGACCGTCCACGGCCACCGTCCGGTACCCGCGCGCCGCGAGTGGCCCCTGCATCAGCCGGAAGTCCTCCTTGCTGCCCGTGAAACCGGGGACCAGCAGGGCCGTGCCGCGCGGCTCGACGCCGGGGGCGACCGGCACGTCCACGACCGCGAAGTCACCGCGTGGGGTGTGGAGGGGGTAGGCGCGGGCGCCGGGGGGCGGGGTGGGGGTGGCGGGCGTGGTCACGGGGTGAGGGTAGCGGGTGGGGGGTGTGGGGGGGGATATGTGGGGGAGGGGTGGGGACGGTACGGGAATTGGTTGCCGCGCGTTGCGTTGGGGGCGTCCGCCGCTCGCCCCGTGCCGCACTGCCGAACGCCGACGGCCCGGTCCCACGGTGAGGTGGGCCGGGCCGTCGGGTGGCGGTGATCAGCTCTCCGCTGCCTCCGCGGTGGCCGTGGCCTTGCGGGTGCGGCGTGCCTTCGGCTTGGGCTCCGGCTCCTGCGTGGCCTGCGCCGGGATCTCGGCGGTCGCCTCCGGGGCGGGGGCGGTGGCCTTGCGGGTGCGGCGTGCCTTCGGCTTGGCCTCCGCGGTGTCGGCGGCCGCTTCGGGTGCGGTGGCGGCCGTCTTGCGGGTGCGCTTGGGCTTGGCCTCGGCGTCCTCGGTGGCGGCGGCCGTCTTGCGGGTGCGCCTCGGCTTGGTCTCCGTGCCTTCGGCGGTGTCGACCGCTGCCTCGGCCGGGGCCGCTGCCGCCTTACGGGTCCGCTTCGGCTTGGCCTCGGCGTCCTCCGTGGTGGCGGTCGCCTTGCGGGTGCGCTTGGGCTTGGTCTCCGTACCCTCGGCCGTGTCGACCGCTGCCTCGGCGGTGGTCGTGGCCTTGCGGGTGCGTCGAGCCTTCGGCTTGGGCTCCGGCTCCGCCACGACGGCCTGGGTGGCCTGGGCGGCCTCGGTCGGCTCGGCGGTCTTGCGCGCGCGGGTGCGCTTGGGCTTGGTCTCCGTGCCCTCGGCGGTCTCGACCGCCGCCTCCGCCGCTGCGGCAGCCGCCTTACGGGTGCGCGTGCGCTTCGGCTTGGCCTCGGTGGCCTCGGCGGTGTCGACCGCTGCCTCGGCCGGGACGGCCTCGGCGGCCTGCGGGGCCTCGACGGTCGCCCCGGCCTCGACGGCCTCCATGGCCTGAACGGGCTGCGCCTGCGCCGACTTGCGCGTGCGGCGGCGGCGCGGCTTCGCCGGCGTCTCCTCGGGGTGCACCGTGGCGGCGCCCTCGGCCGTCGTCACCGCGGTCTCTGCGTTCTCCGCGGCCTCCGTCACGGGCGACTCGACCACGGCCGTCGCCTCCGCCGGGGCGCCGGCCCGGGTGCGGCGCCGGCGGCGCAGGGTGCGCGGCGCGGCGGCGTCCTCCGGGGTCGCCTCGGCGGTCGTGGACGCCGGGGCCTCCGTCGCGTCCAGCGGCGTACCACTGCGCGTACGGCGGCGGCGCCTCGGCGTACGGGACGAACGCTCACGGTCGGCGGAACGGGACTCGTCCCGGCCGCCGCGGCCACCGCGACCGCGCCCACCGCGGCCGCCCGGCTCGCCAAGGTCCTCCAGCTCCTCCGCGTCGAGCCCGGCGCGCGTGCGCTCCGAGCGCGGCAGGACGCCCTTGGTGCCCTCGGGGATGCCGAGGTCCGCATACAGGTGCGGGGACGTCGAGTACGTCTCCACCGGGTCGTTGAAGTCCAGCTCCAGCGCCTTGTTGATCAGCTGCCAGCGCGGGATGTCGTCCCAGTCGACGAGGGTGATCGCCGTACCCGTGTTGCCCGCGCGGCCCGTACGGCCGATGCGGTGCAGGTACGTCTTCTCCTCTTCCGGCGACTGGTAGTTGATGACGTGCGTCACACCCTCGACGTCGATGCCGCGCGCGGCGACGTCGGTGCAGACGAGGACGTCCACCTTGCCGTTGCGGAAGGCGCGCAGCGCCTGCTCGCGGGCGCCCTGGCCGAGGTCGCCGTGGACCGCGCCGGAGGCGAAGCCGCGCTGCTTGAGCTGGTCCGCGAGGTCGGCCGCGGTGCGCTTGGTGCGGCAGAAGACCATCGCCAGACCACGGCCGTCGGCCTGCAGTATGCGGGCGACCATCTCGGGCTTGTCCATGTTGTGCGCGCGGTAGACGTGCTGTGCGATGTTCGCGACCGTCACGCCCTCGTCGTCCGGCGCGGTGGCGCGGATGTGCGTGGGCTGCGACATGTAGCGGCGGGCGAGGCCGATGACCGCGCCCGGCATGGTCGCCGAGAACAGCATCGTCTGGCGACGCACCGGAAGCATGTTGATGATCTTCTCGACGTCGGGCAGGAAGCCCAGGTCGAGCATCTCGTCGGCCTCGTCGAGGACCAGGCACTTGACGTGGTTGAGGTTGAGTTTCTTCTGCCCGGCCAGGTCCAGCAGGCGGCCCGGGGTGCCGACGACCACGTCGACGCCCTTCTTCAGGGCCTCGACCTGCGGCTCGTAGGCCCGGCCGCCGTAGATCGCGGTGACGCGTACGTTGCGCACCTTGCCCGCGGTCAGCAGGTCGTTGGTGACCTGCGTGCACAGCTCGCGCGTGGGGACGACGACGAGGGCCTGCGGGGCGTCGGTGAGGGCTTCGGGCTGCGCGCGCCCGGCCTCCACGTCGACGGGGACGGTGACGCGCTCGAGGAGCGGAAGGCCGAAGCCCAGCGTCTTTCCGGTGCCGGTCTTGGCCTGGCCGATGACGTCCGTGCCGGAGAGGGCGACGGGGAGGGTCATCTCCTGGATGGGGAACGGGGTGATGATGCCGACGGCCTCCAGGGCCTCGGCGGTCTCGGGGAGGATCCCGAGCTGTCGGAACGTCGTAGTCAGGGTGCTGCCTCTTCTGTGTGCGCGGTACGAGGCGAGCGCGGGGGTCGTGTCTGACCGTGCCGGGGACGTCGGCCGCCGTAGGGGCGCGCCGTAGGACACGGGACCTCTGCCAACGCTCCAGCGTTCGTACCGCTGAGGGGGTCCCTCCGATCGTCGTACGCACAGTGCCGTACGGTCAGGGAGGGCTGTCGGGTCGGAGCCGATCGGGCCACCGACCGGGCATCCTCATACGTGCGGCCTGTCGAGATACGGCGAAGACGTCGTCGTACCAGCAGGCGCATTACCACCATACCCCGGAATCGCGCACATGCGATGGCCGATTCGGTGACGTAGCCATCGTCACACTTGCGCACGCGTTCCTTGGCGACTTCGTGGCCACACTGATTGACCAGGGACTTCCACCCCGCGGCGAGCGGGCTATTGTGCGCTTCATGACGACCTCTGACAAGCCTGAGCCCGCCGCCGAGACCACCGACGCCGCAGCACACACCGGGGTCGCCGCCCAGGACTGGGCGACCGCCGCCACCGATCCGCAGTACAAGGCCGCGGTCGTGGACCTGCTGGGTGCGCTCGCGTACGGGGAGCTCGCGGCGTTCGAGCGGCTCGCGGAGGACGCCAAGCTGGCGCCCACGCTGGAGGACAAGGCGGAGCTGGCGAAGATGGCGTCGGCCGAGTTCCACCACTTCGAGCGGCTGCGCGACCGGCTGACCGAGATCGGTGAGGAGCCGACCGCCGCGATGGAGCCGTTCGTCGCCGCGCTCGACGGCTTCCACAAGCAGACGGCGCCCTCGGACTGGCTGGAGGGGCTGGTCAAGGCCTACGTCGGCGACTCCATCGCCAGCGACTTCTACCGTGAGGTGGCCGCACGACTGGACGCCGACACCCGCTCCCTGGTGCTGGCCGTGCTCGACGACACCGGCCACGCCGGGTTCGCCGTCGAGCGGGTGCGCGCGGCGATCGACGCCGACCCGCGCGTGGGCGGGCGGCTCGCGCTGTGGGCGCGACGGCTGATGGGTGAGGCCCTGTCCCAGTCCCAGCGGGTGGTCGCCGAGCGCGACGCCCTGTCCACGATGCTGGTGGGCGGCGTCGCCGACGGCTTCGATCTCGCCGAGGTCGGCAAGATGTTCTCCCGGATCACCGAGGCGCACACGAAGCGGATGGCCGCGCTCGGGCTCGCTGCCTGAGGGCGACGGCTCGCTGCATCAGGACGACGGCCTCAATGCCTGAGGGTGACGGTTCGCTGCAAGGGGCGACGGGCTTGCTGCCCAACGGTGATGGCTCGCGCAAGGGGCGACGGGCTTGCTGCCCAACGGTGATGGCGGCGGGCTCGCTGCCTAAGGGCGGCGGCGGGTGCGGCGGCGGCTCAGGCCGTCGCCGATCGTCGGCGGAGTCTTCCCGCCGGGCGCAGCAGCAGGGAGAGGGACGCGGCCGAGACGATCGCCGCGCCGAGGAGCACCAGCAGGAACGCGCCGGCCTCCAGTGCGGTGTGCATGAGGAAGGCGCCGAAGAGGGCTCCGGCGACACCGGTCGACAGGACCAGGGGGCGGGCCGGAAGACGGTGCGGCAGGCGGGCGGCGTAGACCCACGACAGGGCCAGGCCGAGAATCGCGGAGCCGAGTGCTTCCAGGAGCATGTCAGGTTCCTCCCACATGGCCGGCCTGCCCGAAACGGTCGTAGCCCGTCATACCCCTGACCTGCGGAATCCAATCCTTCCCTGTGCGGGAGGTGTGCTCCGTCTGTGAAGCCGTGAGTGAGGCGTCGAAAGCGGGCCGAAACGGGAGGGCCCGGCGGCTCGTACCGGCCGCCGGGCCCTCCCGTCCGCTTCTCTCCGCAGCCGCCTACAGCGCGCCGAAGCCCACCTTGCGCGGTGCCGGCTCGCCGAGCTCGACGTACGCGAGACGGTCGGCCGGGACCAGGACCTTGCGGCCGTGCTCGTCCACGAGGCTGAGCAACTGCGACTTGCCGGCCAGCGCCTCGGCCACCACGCGCTCGACCTCCTCGGCACTCTGACCGCTCTCCAGAACGATCTCGCGCGGCGCGTGCTGAACGCCGATCTTGACCTCCACGGCTATGTCCCTCCGAACGGTCAGTGAAGTGCGCGGGCGTCCGCGCCGTACCCAGCACACATTAGCCCGGTGAGGGGACGCGTACGCTCCACGCGAGAACGCCAGGAGCGAACAGCCGACGGGAACAAACGCGCAGGCGTCAGTGGTGCGACTGCTCGCTGCCGTGCAGGGGGAAGCCCGCGATGCCCCGCCAGGCCAGCGAGGTCAGCAGCTGCACCGCCTGTTCGCGCGGCACGCTGCGGTCGCTGTGCAGCCAGGAACGGGCCACCACCTGGGCGAGGCCGCCGAGCCCGGAGGCGAGCAGCATCGACTCCGCGCGCGAGAGGCCGGTGTCCTCGGCGATCACGTCACAGATCGCCTCCGCGCACTCGTTCGTGACCTTGTCGACGCGCTCGCGCACGGCGGGCTCGTTCGTCAGGTCCGACTCGAAGACCAGCCGGAACGCGCCGCCGTCGTCCTCGACGTACGCGAAGTACGCGTCCATCGTGGCCCGTACGCGCTGCTTGTTGTCGGTCGTCGACGCGAGCGCGTTCCGTACGGCCTGGATCAGGGACTCGCAATGCTGGTCCAGCAGGGCCAGGTAGAGATCGAGCTTGCCCGGGAAGTGCTGGTAGAGCACCGGTTTGCTGACGCCGGCGCGCTCGGCGATGTCGTCCATCGCGGCCGCGTGATAGCCCTGGGCCACGAAGACTTCCTGGGCGGCGCCCAGCAGCTGGTTCCGGCGGGCACGGCGCGGCAGGCGCGTACCACGCGGGCGTGCCGCCTCAGTTTGCTCGATGGCTGTCACGCCGCCTCCCAATGTCGTCCACATGCGGTGTGCGCCGCGCGGCCATCGTACTTTTCGGTAACCGTGCTGTGCGCGGTGCGAGCGCAGAATTTCACGGACCGGACGGCCGCGAAAGTCGCACAGAGCGTTTCGAACTAGTGCAGAGCGGGCAAAAATGGGCCTCGTTCCCGCTCAAGAGGTACCTGGTGTCGTCATACGTCACCGATAGTCATCCTCGTCGAGACTCACGACCCGGGCCTGTTCCGCGAGGTCACCCTCGCTGGCCCGGTCGGGCTCCACTCCGGCCAGCGAGTCGTCGCGGTCCGGCGTGATGTCCGCGTGCTGTTCGGCCGCGTCGACCTCGGGGGCCTCGACGTCGAACTCCTGGGCTTCCTCGGTCTCCTCGTCCTCGAAGGTGTCGGGATCGGTGGGGTCAACGGCCATGGCGGGCTCCCTTCCTACGAACGTCCCTGGGAGAAGCAGGGGCCACAAGCGGGTGCCCTCATTACGAGCGTAGGAGACACCCGATCGGGACGCTATCGATCCGCGTCCGGAACGTCACGCGCTGCGCATCCCGCGGGCGGGGTCGTGCGGATCCGCGCGGACCCGCACGACCCCGCGCGGATCCCCGCTTGTGGATCTTCCGCGTCTGTGGATCTTCCGTGCCCGCGATCGTCATAACCCATCGCTGTGACGGTGGTCTCCCGTGTCTGTGTCGCCGAACACATGAACCACCGCGTGATCACCTCGTAACATTGCCGCATGTCTTCGACCGAGTTGCCGTACGTGCCGACCGCCAACGTGCTCCCGAAGGTGGCGCCCGTCAGGGTCGCGGAGGGCGAGCGGCTCAAGTCGGTCCGGCTGCCCGGCATCACGCTCACGGTGCGTTCGAGGCCACCCGCGCGCGGGGGACTCCCGCCCGCGCTGTACGTCCATGGCCTCGGCGGTTCCTCACAGAACTGGTCGGCGCTGATGGAGCTGCTCGACGCGGACGTCGACTGCGAGGCCGTCGACCTGCCGGGCTTCGGCGACTCCCCGCCCCCGGACGACGGCGACTACTCGGTCACCGGGCACGCGCGCGCGGTCATTCGCTACCTCGACGCATCCGGGCGCGGCCCGGTGCATCTGTTCGGCAACTCCCTCGGCGGCGCGGTGACCACCCGCGTCGCCGCCGTTCGCCCCGACCTCGTCCGGACGCTGACGCTCGTGTCGCCGGCGCTCCCCGAGATCCGCATCCAGCGCAGTGCCGTTCCCACGGCCCTGCTGGCGCTGCCCGGAGTGGTCCAGCTCTTCACCCGGTTCACCACCGGGTGGACGGCCGAGCAGCGGGTCCGGGGCGTCCTGACGCTCTGCTACGGCGACCCCGAGCGGGTGTCGCCGGAAGGTTTTCGCAACGCCGTGCAGGAGATGGAGCGGCGGCTGCAACTGCCGTACTTCTGGGACGCGATGGCGCGCTCCGCGCGCGGGGTCGTCAACGCGTACACCCTGGGTGGCCAGCACGGGCTGTGGCGCCAGGCCGAGCGGGTGCTCGCCCCCACGCTCCTCGTCTACGGCGGCCGCGACCAGCTTGTGGGCTTCCGCATGGCCCAGAAGGCCGCCCGCACGTTCCGTGACGCGCGCCTCCTGACGCTTCCGAACGCCGGGCATGTGGCGATGATGGAGTACCCGGAGACGGTGGCGAAGGCGTTTCGTGAGCTGTTGGCGGAGGCGGAGGCAGGGGCCGCTGCAGGGGCGGATGCAGAGGCCAAGGTGAGAGCGACTGATGATGTTGCCTCGGCCGGGCGAGGGTCCGGCGACGGGGCTTCCATGGGTAGGGGCTCCGCGGGTGGGGGCTCCTCAGGTGGGGGCTTCGCTGGTGGGACCGAGTCCGCGAGCGCGGGGAGCTGAGGGGCGAGGTGGGACGCCACAGTCGCCGTGGTCCGGCACCCAAGGGTGAGGCCACGGACAAGGGGCCACGCCGCCGCGCGCCCGGGTCTTCGGGAGGTCAGCGGGGGTCGGGGATACAGGGGGTTGCGGAGGAGACGCCTGCGCGGGGGGTGCCGCGGTTGCCCGACGGCACTCCGGCGCACGGGGCGGCTGGGTTCGCGGACGGTACTCCGGTGCAGGGGGTGCCCCGTTTCGCGGACGGTACGCCGGCGCAGGGGGTGCCCCGTTTCGCGGACGGCACTCCGCGGCAGGGGGTTCCCCGTTTTACGGACGGTACTCCGGCGCATGGAGTCCCACGGCTGCCGGACGGTACTCCGGCGCACGGGGTCCCGTGGCCACCGGACGGCACTCCGGCGCACGGATTTCCCCATCTTGCGGACGGCACCCCGGCACACGGGGCGCCGCGCTTTCCCGACGGCACTCCCGCGCGCGGGATGCCGCGTCTGCCCGACGGTACGCCCGCGCATGGCTTCCCGCGTCTGCCGGACGGCACCGCTGCCCACGGTTTCCCTCAGGTCCGCGGCGGTCATCCCGAGCAGCGTGAAGATGGGGGCGGTTGGGGTGATTCGAGCGGGCGCACGGCTGCGGAAACCGGCGCTCCGGTGTTTCCCCGCCAGCGACAGGCGCCCCCCGGCCCACGCCAGGACTACCTCAACGCCTTCGACGAGCAGGACGACGTCTTCGTACGTCGCACTCCCGCCCCTGCCTCCACCGCACACCCCTCGGACCCGTACGCCTCCGTCACCGACTGGGACACGGAAGCCGACACGGACGACGAGGCACCCCCGACCGGCGAACCCGCGTCCCCCAAGGGCGGCAAGGGCCGCGCCTTCGCCGGTATAGCGGCCGCCGCCGTGACCACCGTGCTGGCCGTGATCGTCGCCGGGCAGGTCACTGGCCGGGGCGAGGACAGCGCCGCGGAATCCCAGTCCGCCACCGACCAGTCCAGGGACGTCCGCGACTCCGCGTCGCGGGGGGAGGGGCGGCCGACGCCGTCCGATACGCCGAGCCCGACTCCGCTGACGTACGAGCAGAAGATGGACCGTACGTATCCGCTGAGCGCGACGCTCGACGGCTCGGGGAAGTTCGATGCGATCCCCGGGATCGACAAGGCACCGGGGACGGGACAGAAGTACACCTACCGTGTGGACGTGGAGCAGGGGCTCGGCCTCGACGGTGAGCTCTTCGCGCAGGCCGTGCAGAAGACGCTGAACGACGACCGGAGTTGGGCGCACAACGGCGGCCGTACCTTCGAACGGATCCACTCCGGGAAACCCGACTTCGTGATCACGCTCGCCAGCCCCGGCACCACCGCCGAGTGGTGCGCCAAGTCGGGCCTGGACACGACCGTCGACAATGTGTCCTGTGACTCCGCCGCCACCGAACGCGTGATGATCAACGCCTATCGCTGGGCGCAGGGTTCGGAGACCTACGGCGACAAGATCCACGCCTACCGGCAGATGCTGATCAACCACGAGATCGGCCACCGCCTCGGCTACTCCCACGTCACCTGCGACAAGGCCGGCGAACTGGCGCCCGTCATGCAGCAGCAGACGAAGTTCCTGGAGCACGACGGCATCCGCTGCAAGGCCAACCCCTGGCCGTATCCGACGAGTTGATCCCGCTGTCTGCAGTATGACGATCCGTACGCGCGCGATCTCCTAGCGCGACGAAACGCGTCCCGCACGGGAAAGTTACGACCGTTCACCCCTTTTGGTGGCGCGACGGACAACCGTCCGTCGCGCCACCGGCTTGTCCGCATACGTTCTTTCCCGCTGCGAGCCGTCGGCCCAACGGCGGCTCCCCTTAGGGAAGATCGGGGGTGTATTCGTGCGCATAGGACTCCTCACGGAGGGTGGCTATCCGTACGTGAGCGGTGACGCCAGTCCCTGGTGCGACCGGCTCGTGCGCGGACTCGCGCAGCACGAGTTCGACATCTACGCGCTCAGCCGCAGCGAGTGCCAGGAGGACGAGGGCTGGCTCCCGCTGCCGTCCCAGGTCCGCCGGGTCCGTACGGCACCGCTGTGGGCGGCGGAGGACGACGGGGTCGCGTACGGCCGCCGCGCGCGCCGGCGGTTCGCCGAGTGCTATGGGGAGCTGGCGGCCGTACTGTGCGCCGGGGTGGCCGCTGAAGGGGACCGGGTCTCCGAGGGATCGGACGGGTCCTCCGCTCGGGAGGCCCGATCTTCGGTCACTGTGGCGGACGAATCTTCTGTCACCCTGGCGGACCGTTTCGCCAACGCCCTCTACGGACTTGCCGAACTCTCCCGCGAGGAGGGCGGACTGGTGGGCGCGCTGCGCTCCGAGACCGCCGTACGCGCCCTGGAGCGCGCCTGTCGTGCGCCGGGCGCCCTCCGTACGGCGCACGAGGCGCGCGTGCCCGATCTCCTCACTGTCGCCGCGCACCTGGAACACGCCCTGCGCCCCCTCTCGCTCGACTGGTACGAGGACGACGGGCTCGGCTCGGCCGACCTGTGCCACGCGGCGTCGGGCGGCGCGGCGGCCCTGCCCGGCCTGCTGGCCCGGCACTTCACCGGCGTACCCCTCCTGGTCACCGAGTACGGGGTGCGGCTGCGCACGCACTACCTCGCCGCCGGCGACTCCTCGCCCGCCGTACGGTCCCTGCTCGCCGCCTTCCACGGCAGGCTCGCCGCGGAGATCTACCGACAGGCCGCGTGCATCACGCCCGGCAACGCACACGCCCGCCGTTGGCAGGAGCGCTGCGGCGCCGACCGTACGAAGCTGCGGACGGTGTATCCCGGCATGGACGCGGGCCCGTTCGCCGAGGTGGGGGAGTCCCCGGAGCGTGCGGCCCCCGACACCCTGGTCTGGGTCGGCCGTGTCGAACCGGCCAAGGACCTGATCTCGCTCCTCCACGCCTTCGCGGAGATCCACAAGGAGGAACCGGGCACCCGCCTGCGCATCGTCGGCGCCCCCACCGGCCCCGAGGGCACCGCGTACCTCACCCACTGCCAGGCACTCGCCGCCCAGCTCTTCCCCGACGAGGCCGACGGCCCGCACGCGGTCGGCGACAACCCTGTCTCCTTCGAGGAGATCGGCGGCCCGGAGACCCCGACCCTCGCCGACGCCTATGCGTCCGGCGCCTTGATCGTCCTGTCCAGCGTCGTCGAGGGCTTCCCGATCAGCCTGGTCGAGGCCATGTTCTGCGGCCGGGCGACGGTTTCGACCGACGTCGGCGCGGTGGTGGAGGTCATCGGCGGTACGGGACTCGTGGTGCCCCCGCGCAATCCCCGGGCGCTCGCCGAGGCGTGCGTGGCGCTGCTGCGCGACCCCGAGCGCCGTGAGCGCCTGGGCGCCGCCGCGCGCGCCCGCGCCCTCGAACTGTTCACCGTCGAGCAGAACGTCGCGGCATTTCACGGCATTTACCTGGAGATCGTCTCGCACTGCCCCGCCCGCCGCGCCGCGCTCGACGACACCGGCGAACCCCTCCCCTTCGCCGTCCCCGCCGAGGCCCACGTCCCCGGCCGCTGGACCGCCGCCGCGAGCCGCATGGTGGCCCGCGGCGGCCCCGGCTGGGCGGCAGTCCCACCCGTACACGCCACGCGCGTCCCCGCGGCGGAGGCAGTCCGATGACCGACGTACACCAACGCGACCTCTCCGGCGCTCCGAGCAGCCTCGGCGCATGGGACGCCCGCTCGGAGCAGTGCCTCACGACGGAGCCACCGGCCGACCCCGCTCCCCAGCGCACCCAGCGTCGCGGACCCGCGGACCCGGTGAAAGCCCTGATGCACCGCCACCGCGACCTGTGCGAACGCGCGGTGGACCCCCTGGAGATCGCCGCAGGCCTGGAGGCCCACGGCATCACCGACCGCACCGCCGCCCGCTACCGCCACAAGGACGTCTTCTCCCTGGCGGAGGAGATGTTCGCCCGGATCCCCCACGACAACGACACCCCCACACCCCCACACCCCCCACCACCTCCCGCCCCCACACCACCTGGCTCCTCCGCACCCTCCTCCCCGGCACCACCTGTGCCGCAACCATGGCCGCCCTCCACCTCACCCACGGCCAGACCCGCCTCCTCGCAGCCACTGCAGGCACCCTGGCCGTCACCCTCTCCCTGCGCGCGGCCCTGATCCGGGGCCCGCTGAGCGCACAGCGTTCCGGCACCCCCGGCACCCTCATCTGGACCTGCTGGCTCCTCGCCTATGCCGCCCTGGGCGACGGCCTCCTCAAGGCAGCGGCGTCCGGAGGCCCCGAGGCCCTCCCGACCACAGCGCCGGACGCCCCCTGGCCCATCACCACGGCTCCCCTCCTCACCCTCACCATCTCCTGCGCCCCCGCGGCGTGGCTGGCGCACCACTTCGCCACAAGGGCCCGCCAGAAACTCGCGACAAGCCGAGCCCTGGAGGAATTCGCCGCATCAGTACGCCCCTTCCTACTGGGCACTGTTGGCCTGTTCCTGGCAGCCGTGGCAGCCGTGGCAGCCCTCCTGCCCCTCACCGCCGTCTTCTCTGTCGATGAACCCACCCCGTACGCCCAAACCCTCACGCTCGCGGCCCTCCTCTTCCTGGCCCGCCTCCTCGCCCTCCACGGCTTCACTCACGCCCCCGCCGTGATCCTCACGGCAACGGCCACGGCCCAGGCCACAGCCCTGGCCACCCTCTTCGCAGCCCGCCTCCCGCACTGCGCCTTCCTGGCCACCCCCGTCGAAACCCTGATCGACACCTGGGGCCCCGGCGCGATCCCCACCCTGACCTGCGGAACAGCGGCCCTCGCCCTCCTGATCCACGCCACCCGCAAACTTCCCCGCGCCTCGGCGCACGCCAGAACGGCAACGCGATGGTGAGCCGAGCCACCCCCGTACGGATGGCCGCGCACGCACGGAAGGGGCCGTGTCGGGGGGTGTCCGCCCGCAGCGGTTGGCGCCTCACGCCACGGGCACGAACCGACGAAACGCACTGGCACCACCGGCACCACTGGCACCACTGGGCCCGCAAGCCCCGCAAGCCCCGCAAGCCCCGCAAAACACGTGTCTGCGCCCGCGTCCCCCAAGGCGCCGCAGGCCACCGCACCACCCCTTCTGAAGGAGACCTCCACATGACAACCTCCCGACCCGCCAGCCCGGCCCCGGGAGCCGCCCGATGAGAGTCCTACTGATCGGAGCCAACGGCTACTTGGGCCGCTTCGTCGCCGACCGCCTCCTTGCCGACCCCGCGGTCCAACTCACCGCCCTCGGCCGCGGCGACGACGCCGACGTCCGCTTCGACCTCGCCTCCGGCAGCCCCGGCGCCCTCACCCGCTTCCTCGATGCCGTCCACCCCGGCGTCGTCATCAACTGCGCCGGCACCACCCGAGGCGGCGCCCGCGAACTCACCCGCCACAACACGGTCGCCGTGGCCACCGTCTGCGAGGCCCTCCGCCGCAGCGGCTGCGGCGCCCGCCTCGTCCAGATCGGCTGCGCCGCCGAGTACGGCCCCAGCCAGCCCGGCTCCTCCACGGCCGAGGACGCCGTCCCCCGCCCCGGCGGCCCGTACGGCGTCAGCAAACTCGCCGCCACCGAACTCGTCCTCGGCTCCGGCCTGGACGCGGTCGTCCTCCGCGTCTTCTCCCCGGCCGGCCCGGGCACCCCCGCCGGCTCCCCCCTCGGCCGCCTCGCCGAGGCCATGCGCCGCGCCATGCAGACCGGCGACGGCGAACTCAAACTCGGCGGCCTCGGCGCCCAACGCGACTTCGTCGACGTACGCGACGTGGCCCGCGCCGTGCACGCCGCCTCGCTCTCCGCCGCCCAGGGCGTCATCAACATCGGCTCCGGCCGCGCCGTCCGCCTCCGCGACGCCGCAGCGATCCTCGCCCGCGTGGCGGGCTACGGCGGCGCCCTCCACGAACTCGACGGCCCCCCGGGCGCCCTACGCCCGCCCTCGGCCACCCCCGCCCCGAACCCCTGGCCCACCCCCGCACAACCGACCCCCTGGGCCACCGCACCGACCCGGACCACGCACCTCACGGAGCCCACAGCGCCACCCACGGATCCCAGGGCGGGCATCCCCCGCACCTACCGCAAGCCGCACACTCCATGCACACCAGTACCGCCGGCTACCCCTATCCGGACGGCTGCGGCAGCTGGCAGCAGGCCGACGTCCGCACCGCCCGCGACCGCCTCGGCTGGCGTCCCCGCATCAACCTCGAGGAGTCCCTCGCCGACATCTGGATGGAGGCGGCATGCCGTATCTGATCAGGACGAAGACGAGAACCGCTGACACCGACGTCCGCACCGGCTTAGGTGTCCCCGGCCATGCCCACCCCCTCCTCGCCCCCACCGAGTGGGCCGAACTCACCCGCCGCGGCGCCGCCCTGCACTGGGTCGTCCTGAACATCGCCGACGGCCCCGGCGTCCTGCCCGATCCGCACTGCCTTGAGGCGGCCGGCCGACTCCGCAACGCCGGCGTCCGCGTCCTCGGCCACCTCGACATCCGGTACGGAGCCCGCGGCTTCGGTGAGACGATCGTGGACGCCCGCCGGTATCTCGACTGGTACCAGGTCGACGGCTTCCTCCTGGACCGCTGCCCGGCCGACCGCGCCACGCTCCCCGAGATCCACCGCACCGCGACCACCCTGCGTGCCCTGTGTGACGATGCCCACATCGTCCTCGGCCACGGCACCCACCCGTATCCCGGCTATGCCGAGTGCGCCGACCAGTTGGTCACCTTCCGCGGCCCCTGGAGCGACTACCGCTGGTCGCAGGCGGCCGAGTGGACCGCCGACCACGGGCCCGAGCGTTTCTGTCACTTCGTGCACGGAGTGCCCCGCGGCCATCTGGACGAGGCGCTGCGCATCGCCCGCTGGCAAGGCGCCGCGACCATCTACTTCACCGACCGCACGGACCGCTGCGGCCGCACGGACCCGTGGGAGACCATGCCCGGCTACTGGGACGAAATCGTCTCGCGTGTCGGGACAGGTGTCTCGGAATGAAAAAGGCCGTGGCAGTGTTACGGGGAGAACAACTGTAGTGATTGACCGACCAACGGAGTCCCCGTGTCGCTGCCACCCCTGGTCGAGCCGGCCCCCGAGCTCACCGTAGACGAGGTCCGCAGGTACTCCCGCCACCTGATCATCCCCGACGTAGGGATGGACGGGCAGAAGCGGCTGAAGAACGCCAAGGTGCTCTGTGTCGGCGCCGGTGGCCTGGGCTCGCCGGCCCTGATGTACCTGGCCGCGGCGGGCGTCGGCACGCTCGGCATCGTGGAGTTCGACGAGGTCGACGAGTCCAACCTGCAGCGCCAGATCATTCACAGCCAGGCGGACATCGGCCGCTCCAAGGCCGAGTCGGCCCGCGACAGCGTGCTCGGCATCAACCCGTACGTGAACGTGGTCCTGCACGAAGAGCGGCTCGAGGCCGACAACGTGATGGACATCTTCAGCCAGTACGACCTGATCGTCGACGGCACGGACAACTTCGCGACCCGCTACCTGGTCAACGACGCCTGCGTGCTGCTGAACAAGCCGTACGTCTGGGGCTCGATCTACCGCTTCGACGGCCAGGCTTCCGTGTTCTGGTCCGAGCACGGCCCCTGCTACCGCTGCCTGTACCCGGAGCCCCCGCCCCCCGGCATGGTCCCCTCCTGCGCCGAGGGCGGCGTGCTCGGCGTGCTGTGCGCGTCCATTGGCTCCATCCAGGTCACCGAGGCCATCAAGGTCCTCACCGGCACGGGCGAGCCGCTGGTCGGCCGCCTGATGATCTACGACGCCCTGGAGATGCAGTACCGCCAAGTCAAGGTCCGTAAGGACCCCAACTGCGCGGTCTGCGGCGAGAACCCCACCGTCACCGAACTCATCGACTACGAGGCCTTCTGCGGCGTCGTCTCCGAGGAGGCCCAGGCGGCGGCCGCCGACTCGACGATCACTCCCAAGCAGCTCAAGGAGTGGATCGACGACGGCGAGAACATCGACATCATCGACGTCCGCGAGATCAACGAGTACGAGATCGTCTCGATCCCGGGCGCCAGGCTGATCCCGAAGAACGAGTTCCTCATGGGCACCGCCCTGGAGAGCCTCCCGCAGGACAAGAAGATCGTCTTGCATTGCAAGACGGGTGTCCGCAGTGCGGAAGTCCTGGCGGTCCTGAAGTCCGCGGGCTTCTCCGACGCCGTCCACGTCGGCGGTGGCGTCATCGGCTGGGTCAACCAGATCGAGCCGCACAAGCCGGTCTACTGATCCGGCCCGGCTTCCCGTCCGGCGGGGGCTCCGCGTGCCACGGGTGCGCGGAGCCCCCGCCGGCGTCATGAACAGACCTTGCCGTCCTTCGGCACCGTGCCGTTCAGCACATAGGCGTTGATCGTGGAGTCGACGCAGTCGCTCCCGCTCCCATAGGCACCGTGCCCGTCGCCCTTCCAGGTGAGCATCACGCCGACGCCCCTGCCCAGCTCGTCCGCCATCCTGCGGGCGCCCTCGTACGGTGTCGCCGGGTCGCCCGTGTTGCCCACCACGAGGATCGGCGCCGCGCCCGGGGCGCTCACCTCCGGGGTGTCGAACTGCCCGGCCACCGGCCACTCGTGGCACCAGCCCGCCGTGTCCCAGCCGAGGAAGGGCCCGAACACCGGCGAGATCTCCTCGAACTCCGGCAGCAGCTTCTTCGCCTCCTCGGGCGTGGGCCGCTGCTTGTCGTCCAAGCACGATATGACCCGTTGCGAGTGGGTCGTCGTGGTGTAGCGGCCCGAGGCGTCGCGCTCGTTGTAGCGGTCGGCGAGTGCCAGCAGCGCGGAGCCGTCGCCCTGTTCGGCGGCTTCCAGGGCGCTGGTGAGAGTGGGCCAGCTCGACTTGCTGTACAGCGGCAGGATGATGCCGGTGAAGGCGAGGGTCTGCGTCAGCTTCCGCTCGGTCGAGGTCGGCAGTGGCTCCGCGTCGATCCGCTGCAGCAGGTCTGCGATCTTCCGGGAGCCCTGCTCCGGGTTCTGGCCGGTGGACTTCAGGTAGTCGTTGAGCGCGCGCTGGAAGCCCAGCGTCTGGTTCTTGGCGTGGCCCACCGCGTCGGCGCTCGGGTCGACGACCGCGTCCAGGACCAGCCGCCCCACGTTCTTCGGGAACAGATGGGCGTAGACGCCGCCGAGTTCGGTGCCGTAGGAGATGCCGAAGTAGTGCATCTTCGAGTCGCCGAGGACGTGCCGCATCAGGTCCATGTCGCGGGCGGTGTCGGTGGTCGACACATGCGCCAGCAGCTTCCCGGCGGACTCCTCGCAGCCCTTGCCGAAGGCGGCGGAGTCCCGGAAGTACGCCATCTCCTCGGCCGATGTGTCCGGGCTGATGTCCACCGCCTCGGCCGCCTGGATCTCCTTGTCACTGCGGCAGCGGATGCCCTCGCTGGCGCCCACCCCGCGCGGATCCCAGCTCACGAGGTCGTACCGCTCATGGAGCACCGAGACGGTGGAGGCGTACGCCGGCATTGTCGACACACCGGAGCCGCCGGGTCCGCCGAAGTTGAACAGCAGTGAGCCGATGCGGTCGTCGCCGTCGGCCTCGGAGCGAATCAGGGCCAGGTCGATCGTCCTGCCCTCCGGCTTCGCCCAGTCCAGCGGCACCTTCAGCGTCGCGCACTGCCACTCGTCACCCGGCGGCGCAGGGGCGTCGTCGGTGGCCTTGCATGCGCCCCAGTCGAGTTTCTGGCCGGTGAGAGAGGCGGGCAGACCCGACGCTGCCCCGCCGGAGGATTCGGCCGCGGGCGGGGCGGACGTCCCCTTGCCGTTGTCGGACGAGTCGTCGGACGAGCCGCCGCAACCCGCCGCCAGTAGTCCGGCGGCGACGGTCAGCGCCGTCCACCGTACGAAGCGTGCCATGGCCACGATCCCCCCTGTCAGGTCGTCCGCGCTCGATCGCGAACTGCTGTCCCGCCATGGTAGGCCGATCAAGCCGAACCCGTCGGAGCCTGTGGATAACCTTCTGACCTGCACGTTTGCTGCGGGGTCGGGCTGCACGTCAGGAGCAGACCGTCCCGGCCGCCGGGATCCGCCCGTCCAGCAGATAGCCGTTCACCGCTGACTGCACGCACTTGTTCTTGCTGTCGTACGCGCCATGCCCCTGCCCCTTGTACGTCAGCTCCACGCCGACCCCCTTGCCCAGCGCCTGGACCATCCTGCGCGCACCCACGTACGGCGTGGCCGGGTCGCCGGTGTTGCCCACCACGAGGATCGGCGCCGAACCGGGCGCGCTCACATCCGGATGGACGGCGGCACCGGGCACCGCCCAGTCGGTACAGCTGATCAGGCTCCAGGCCAGGAACTCGCCGAACAGCGGCGAGGCGGCCCGGAACTCTGGCAGCTTCTGTTGCACGTACTCGGTGGTGTACCGCGGCTTGTCGTCGGCGCAGTTGATGGAGACGTTGGCCGCGGTGAGGTTGCTGTACTCGCCGTTCTGGCTGCGGCCGTTCAACGAATCGGACAGCAGCATCAGGATCTGGCCGTCGCCGTCGTACGCCTGTTCAAGGCCCTCGGTGAGGTACTCCCAGAAATCCTGCGAGTACAGCGCCTGGGCGATGCCGGTGGTGGCGGCGGTCTGGGTCAGCTCGCGGGGGAAGATGCCGGGGATCGGCTTGCGGTCCAGGTCCCTGAGCAGCTTGGCGATGCGGTTCTTGACGTCCTGCGCGCTGTCCCCGACGGGGCAGTCCTCCACCTGCGACACACAGTGCTGCGCGTAGTTGTCGAGCGCGAGCTGGAAGCCCTTGGCCTGCCCGAGCGAGCCCTGTTCGGGGCTCTGTGTGGGGTCGACGACGGCGTCGAAGACCGCCCGGCCCACGTTCTTCGGGAACAGGTGCGCGTAGACGCCGCCCAGTTCGGTGCCGTAGGAGATGCCGAAGTAGTACAGCTTGTCGTCGCCGAGCACCTGGCGCATAAGGTCCATGTCACGGGCCGCGTCGGTGGTGCGCACATGCGGCAGCATCCTCGCGGAGTTCTCCTCGCAGGCGGCGTTGAAGTCCTCGACGTTGTCGACGTACTCGGTGCGCTCGCGGGCGTCGTCGGGTGTGGCGTCCTGCTGGAAGAACGCGTCGAGTTGTTGGTCGTTCTCGCACCACACCGGGGCGCTGCGGCCGACGCCGCGCGGGTCGAAGCTCACCAGGTCGTAGCGGGTGCGCAGGGTGTCGTAATCCGCGCCGAACGCGGGCAGTGTGGTGACGCCCGAGCCGCCGGGCCCGCCGAAGTTGAAGATCAGCGAGCCGATGCGCCTGCTCGCCTCGCCGCTCGCCTTCGCCCGGATCAGCGCGATGTCGATGGTGTCGCCCTTGGGGTCGTCCCAGTCGAGGGGCGCTTTCATGCTCGCGCACTGCCACTCGGTGCCGCCCGGCAGGGGCGACGGCGCGCTACCACCGCCCTGCGCCTGGGACGGCGCCGGGCAGTCCTTCCAGCTCAGCTTCTGGGCCGTCAGGTCCTCGTCCTTGGCGTCCTCCCCGCACCCCGCCAGCACAGCGGACAGCAGCACGGCGGTGACAGTCAGGGCGGCGGCGCGCAGACGGGAAGGATTCGCCATGCATCCATCCTGCGCCCGCAGCCGCCGGGGCGCTCGGGGCGCGGGCCGTACGAGGTACGCGCGCGTGGTGTGGCTTGGGGGAGAAGGGGTACGCGCGCGTGCGGCTCACCCGTCGCCCGCCCCGGTCCCCTACAGCGCACCCTTCCGCTACAGCGCACCCTTCCGCGTCAGATGGTTGAACGCCAGCCAGCCCGGCAGCACCGGCAGCCACAGTGTCAGCAGCCGGTACAGCAGTACGGCCGGGGCGGCGACCTCGCTGGGCAGGCCGACGGCGATCAGACCGACGGTCAGGGTCGCCTCGACGGCGCCCACACCGCCCGGCGTCGGGGCGGCCGAGCCGAGCGCGTTGCCGGCGAGGAAGACCACGGCCACGCTGGCGAGGCTGATCGAGGTCGTCTCGTTGCCGAAGGCGCGGATCGAGGCGTCCAGGCACATCACGAAGCAGGCGGTGAGCAGCAGCATCCCGCCGATGCCGGTGATCAGCTTCTGCGGCCGCTGGAGCACGTCGAGCATGCGCGGCACGACACCCGCGAACAGCGACCGCACGCGCGTGGAGACGAATTTCCGCAGGAACGGCACCGAGGTCACCACGAGTACCAGTACCGCCACCGTCAGCAGACCCGCGATGACCGTCCGGGACGGCGACAGGGACGGGGTCTTCTCGATACCGGTCAGGTAGCCGAACGCCAGCAGCATCAGGATGTGGGCGCCGAGCCCGAACAGCTGCGACGCGCCGACGCTGGCCACCGCGAGCCCGGGCCGCACGCCCGAGCGCTGCAGGAAGCGGGTGTTGAGCGCGACACCGCCCACCGCGGCCGGCGCCACGATCTTCACGAACGACCCGGCGACCTGCGCCGCCACGGTCCGCGGGAACGGCACCCGCTCGGGCACAAAGCCCAGCAGCGCCATCGCGGCGGCCACATAGCTCAGCGCCGAGAACAGCACGGCGGCGATGACCCAGCCCCACTCGGCGTTGGCCACCAGCGGCCCGAACTCGATGTGCGTGAGCTGGGTGAGCAGGAAGTACGCGCCGATCGCGCCGGCGATGAGACTGATCAACGTGCGCGGCCGCACCCGCTCCAGACGGGCCGGCTCGACCGGCGCCTGTGGCCGGATCCGCAGCACCTCGTGCCGGATCTGCGTGAGCAGATCTTCCTCGCGTGCCTCCTCCAGAGCCTCGTCGATGGCCCGTTTCTCGGCCCTGTTCTGCGCGCGTACGGCCTTTTTGTCGGGCTTTTCGAGGACGACCGCGGCGTCGCCCCCGGCCGCCTCCGGACGGGCGTGCCTGGCCTGCCGGGAGGCCTCCAGCACCGCCTCGCGCTCGCGCTCCGCCCGCTCCCTCGCCAGCCGCCGCAGCGTCGCGCGCGTGGAGCGCGTCAGCGCGATGGGCTGGAGCATCGGCAGACAGTCGGCCACCGCGTCGGGGCCGAGCACCTCGACGGCGGAGGCCACCGCGCGCTCGGCGCCGACCCGCAGGGCCAGCGTCGTCATCAGTTGCGCGACGTCCATGCGCAGCAGCAGTTCACCGGCCGCGATCTCGCCGCCGCGCAGGTCGGTGAGGACCACCGTGCCGGAACGATCCACCAGGATCGCGTCCCCCGCGAGCCTGCGGTGCGCGATGCGCCGCGACTGAAGCGCCCGCACCTGGTACCAGGTGTTGCGCAACAGCTCGTCGGTGATCTCCTCGTCGGGCAGCGAGTCGAGGGTATGGCCGCCGGAGTGCTCGTAGACGAGCATCACGGCGTCGGGGCCGAGTTCGGAGGTGGCGATCAGCTTGGGCGCGTTCGCGCCCGCCGCGATCGCCGCGTACGCCAGCAGCGCCTCCTGTTCGAGGGCCTGCCGCAGCGACTGGAGGCTGCGCCGGGTGGCGAAGCCGCGCAGGGTCAGGTTGCGCCACACCCGGTAGAAGAAGCCCTGCGCCTGCTGCTCACGGTCGACGACCGTGACGTCCAGCGGGGGGCCGTCCTCCAGGGTGACGAAGTAGCGTCGGCCGCGGTCGCCGACGTCCGCGGCGTCCAGGGTGTCCTGGCGGGCCGCGCTCACCGGGTGGAAACCGACCGTCCGCAGGCCCGCCATGAGTGTCCGGCCCGTCGGGCGGACGTTGGGCGAGCCGACCGCGTACAGCGTGCCGTAGGCCACGGTCCAGCCGATCAGCACCGTCAGGATGATCGAGAACGGGGTCGTGTAGCCGGTGACGAGCATCGAGAAGGCGTCGAGAAGCACCACGATCCACAGCACCGTGCGCCAGCGGGGTCTGCGGGACATGCCGACGGCCGTCATGTACGCGATGACCGGGGCCAGGTAGCCGTGCACCGGGTCGGTCAGGGCGTTGATGTCGCCGGGGGAGGGCTGGGTGAGCGCCCCCTGGATCGAGTCGGGGGCGGCCTGGGCGACCCACAGGTCGGTGGCGAGCGTCAGCCCGTGGGCGAGGACGGCGGCGAGCACGCCGTCGGCGATGCGCAGCCCGTCCCGCTTGATCAGCCGCTCGATCGCGAACGCGACCGGCACCAGCAGGATCGCGATGCTGGACGCCAGCCCCGCGATCTTGATGAGCAGGTCGGGCGCCTGTCCGGTGCCCTTGTTGATGTCCTGTTCGAGCCCCGAGGTGGTGCCGTGCGCGAACGCGGCGATGGCGAGCAGTACGGCGATGGCGAGCACGCCCACCAGGAGCCGCATCAGGTCGGAAGGGCGGTGCACGCGCGCGGGGAGGAGCGGCTCGTCGCCCGCGACCTCGTCGATGTGGGACTCGACCTCGTCGATGTGGGACTCGCCGGAGTCACTGCCGGTGTCGCGTCCGGTCGTGCTGCCGGAGTCGTCGCCCGTGCCGCGTCCGGTCGTGCCACCGGAGTCATTGCCGGTGCCCCGGTCGGCCGCGCGGTCGGTGTCCTCGGCAGCGCCCCGCCCGGCCGGCTCCTCGGCCCCCTTCACCCGTGCCCCGCCCGCGTCGGCGGTGTGCGGGCGCGACGAGGCATCAGGGGTGCTCTCCGCGTCATCGGGGTGCACACCCTGCTGCTTCATCGTCTCTTCTTGGTCTCGTATCACCAGTCACCGCCCGCACGATGGTGGCATGCTCCACCGACACACGGGGGCATGAGGGTGCAAATGCGGGGGCGCACAGTCTGCCCGAACCGCCGGCCCGGGGCGAGGGTTACGCACGGTGGCGAGCGCGTCGCATTGTCGGAGGCGTGCGGCAGGATGGGGCGAATGAGTGAGGACAGCCTTCCTGGAGACGCCCGTCCGGAGTACACGCAGGACCTGCCGGAGTACGCCGAGCGGGTCCTGGAGGTCGCCGAACTGATCCCGGCCGGGCGGGTCATGACGTACGGCGACGTCGCCGAGTGGCTGGCGGAGGGCGGCCCTCGCCAGGTCGGCCGCGTGATGGCCCTCTACGGAGGTGCCGTTGCCTGGTGGCGCGTCGTACGCGCGGACGGTGTCCTGCTCCCGGGGCACGAGCTGGAGGCGCTCGGCCACTACCGCGCGGAGGGCACGCCCCTGAAGGAGGCGGCTCGGACGGCCGAGGGCCACCTGCCGCGCGTCGACATCAGACGCGCGCGGTGGGACGGCGGCGAACACCCGGAGGCTCACACCTGACAGCTTCCGCCATGAGACGCGTCCGCGGGTGACGCTTGATCCGTACGGGGGAAACAGGGCACATCCGTGGCATGACGTACTTTCGTGGTGCGAGGGACATGCGGGTCCTGTGCGCCCGATGGGAAGAAGCGGAAGCCCTGCTTCCGTCCAGCCCGTCGGCGTAGCGTCGGCTGCACGTGTCCCCCTCACCCCGCGACCACCGCCTTCCACGCAGGGCGGTCGCCCCACCAGCACACCCTCCAGGACCGGCGAACCACGTGAGCTCCTCTTCCTCCACCAGGCGCCTGTCGCACCACCCGGTGCGACAGGGGAACCGTGGCGCTTACCGACTGGTGCGTACCCCACCGGCCCGTTCGGATCCCCCTCGTCTGGACGCGGCACAGCGCGCGGTGGTTGACCACGAGGCCGGTCCGCTGCTCGTTCTCGCCGGCCCGGGGACCGGCAAGACCACCACTCTGGTGGAGTCCGTCGCGGCCCGCATCGCGCGCGGAGGGGATCCCGAGCGGATCCTGGTGCTGACGTTCAGCCGCAAGGCGGCCGTCGAACTGCGCGACCGTATGGCGCTGCGCATGGGGGCGGCGCGCGCGCCCCAGGCGACCACCTTCCACTCGTACTGCTACGCCCTGGTCCGCGCCCACCAGGACAGTGACCTGTTCGCCGAACCGCTGCGGCTGCTGTCCGGCCCCGAGCAGGACGTCGCCGTCCGCGAGCTGCTCGCGGGCCAGCCCGACCTGGAGCGGCTCGGTCTCGCGCACGTGCGCTGGCCGGACGAGCTGCGCGCCTGCCTGACCACCCGCGGCTTCGCCGACGAGGTCCGCGCGGTGCTCGCCCGCAGCCGTGAGCTGGGCCTCGGCCCCGATGCCCTGGACGCCTTCGCCCGCCGTATCGGCCGCCCCGACTGGCGGGCCGCTGCCGCGTTCCTCGCCGAGTACCTCGACGTCCTCGACCTGCAGGGCGTGCTCGACTACGCCGAACTGGTCCACCGCGCGGTGCTCCTCGCCCGCCGCCCCGAGGTCGCGGCGCAGCTCGCCGCGCGGTACGACGCCGTGTTCGTGGACGAGTACCAGGACACCGACCCCGCCCAGGTACGGCTGCTGCACGCCCTGGCCGGCGACGGCCGCACCCTCGTCGCCTTCGGCGACCCCGACCAGTCGATCTACGCCTTCCGCGGCGCGGACGTGAACGGCATCCTCGACTTCCCACGCGCCTTCCCGCGCGCGGACGGCCGCCCGGCCCCCGTCGAGGTCCTGCGGACCTCCCGCCGCTCCGCCGCCGCCCTGCTGACCGCGACCCGGTTGCTGACCCAGCGCATGCCGCTCACCCGGCTCCCGGCCGACAAGGTCCGCGCCCATCGCGAGCTGGCCCCCATAAGGGACGGTGGCCGCGTCGAGGTCTACACGTACCCGACGCCCGGCACCGAGCTGGACAACATCGCCGACATCCTGCGCCGGGCCCATCTGGAGGACGGTGTCCCGTGGGGTGAGATGGCGGTCCTGGTACGCGCCGGATCCCGCACCATCCCCACCGTCCGCCGCGCCCTCACGGCCGCCGGCGTACCCCTCGACATAGACGGCGACGATGTGCCGCTGCGCCACGAGGCGGCGGTGGCACCGCTGCTCACGGCCCTGCGGGCGGTGGCCGAGGCGGAGGCGGAGGGACGCACCCAGGCCGATGGGGGATCGACCGGGGACGAGTCCGCAGTCGTACCGGCTGAAGCCTCCGATACGGGCGTACCGGCCGAAAAGGGAAACGCTTCCGTGGGGTCCGAGCAGGGCCCGTGCTGGCTCGACACCGAGACCGCCCTCACCCTCCTCGCCTCACCCCTCGCCGGCATGGACGCCGCCGACCTGCGCCGGCTCGGGCGGGCCCTGCGGGAGGAGGAGCGGGCGGGCGGCAACGCCGTGCCGCCGCCGTCGGACGAGCTGCTCGCCCGGGCGCTCGCCGAACCCGAGCGTCTGGTGGCCCACGACCCGGCCTACGCGCGCGGTGCCCAGCGCCTCGGCGCGTTGTTGCAGAAGGCGCGTGAGCGGCTCGCGGGCGGTGGTACGGCCGAGGAGGCGCTGTGGGACCTGTGGGAGGGCACGCCGTGGCCCGCGCGTCTGGAGCGGGCCGCCCGCCGAGGCGGCGCCGCCGGACGCAACGCGGACCGCGACCTGGACGCCGTCTGCGCGCTGTTCGCGACCGCGGCCCGCGCGGAGGAGCGCACCGGCGGGCGCGGCGCGCTCAATTTCCTTGAGGAGTTGCAGGCCGAGGACATCGCCGCCGACACCCTCGCGGGTCGTGCCGTACGCCCCGACGCCGTACGCCTGATGACCGCGCACCGCTCCAAGGGGCTCCAGTGGCGCCTGGTCGTCGTCGCGGGCGTCCAGGAGGGCCTCTGGCCGGACCTGCGCCGCCGCGGCTCCCTCCTGGAGGCCGACCGCATCGGCCGCGACGGGCTCGCCGAACCGCTCACCCCGGGCGCACTCCTCGCCGAGGAACGCCGCCTGTTCTACGTCGCCACCACCCGCGCGCGTGAACGCCTCGTCGTCACCGCGGTGAAGGCCCCCGCCGACGACGGCGACCAGCCCTCCCGCTTCCTGACCGAACTCGGCGTCGAACCCAGGGACGTCACCGGCCGGCCGCGCCGCCCGCTGTCCGTCGCCGCGCTCGTCGCCGAACTGCGCGCCACGACCGTCGACCCGCGCGCGTCGGACGCACTCAGGCAGGCCGCCGCCCGCCGGCTGGCCCGGCTCGCCGCGCTCGCCGACGCGGACGGCCGCCCGCTGGCCCCGTCCGCGCATCCGTACCGCTGGTGGGGCATGTTCGAGCCGACCGAGTCCAAGGTGCCGCTGCGCAACCGCGATCAGCCCGTCGTGCTCTCGGGCAGTGCCCTGGACCAGCTCGCCAACACCTGCGCCCTGCAGTGGTTCCTCGGCCGTGAGGTGAAGGCCGACGCGCCCGCCACCGCCGCCCAGGGCTTCGGCAACGTGGTGCACGTCCTCGCCGACGAGGTCGCCTCCGGCCGCAGCCCCGCCGACCTCGACGTCCTCATGGAGCGCCTCGACTCGGTGTGGGACGCGCTCGCCTTCGACGCCCCGTGGAAGTCGGCGCAGGAGAAGGAGCACGCGCGCGTGGCGCTCGAACGCTTCCTCAAGTGGCATGTCATGGACCGCACGGGGCGTACGCCGGTGGCGAGCGAGCACGATTTCGACATCACCCTCGAAGCGGGCGACTACGAGGTGCGCATCCGCGGCTCCATGGACCGCGTCGAGGCCGACGGCGAAGGACGCGCGTACGTCGTCGACTTCAAGACCGGCAAGCAGGCTCCTACCTCCAAGGAGGTGGCCCGCCATCCCCAGCTGGCCGTCTATCAGCTGGCCGTGCGCGAGGGCGCGGTGGACGAGGCGTTCGACGGCGTGCGTCCCGAGCCGGGCGGCGCCGAACTGGTGCAGCTCCGCCAGGGCGCCGCCCAACGGGACGGCGGCGAGACCCTGCCCAAGGTGCAGGCCCAGGAACCCCTGGAGGGGGAGTGGGCCGGCGAGCTGCTGGCCACGGCGGCGGGCAAGGTGCTCGACGAACGCTTCACGCCGACGACCGGCCAGCACTGCACACACTGCGCATTCCGGGCGTCGTGCAGCGCACGCCCCGAGGGTCGCCATGTGATCGAGTGACGTACGGCACCACACGGGCTGACCTGTGCTTCTCTTGCCCCGGCGGCCGATCGGGCATCCGTTGTCAGTGCCCGCCGCTAGCCTCTGAAAGGTGTCCGCACGTATCACCGATCCCGAGCAGCTCAAGGAGCTCCTCGGGATTCCGTTCACCCCGGAGCAGACGGCCTGCATCACCGCGCCGCCCGCCCCGCAGGTGATCGTGGCCGGAGCCGGGTCCGGCAAGACGACGGTGATGGCGGCACGCGTGGTGTGGCTGGTCGGCACCGGTCAGGTCGCACCCGAACAGGTACTCGGCCTCACCTTCACCAACAAGGCCGCCGGTGAACTCGCCGAACGGGTTCGCAAGGCGCTCGTCAAGGCGGGCGTCACCGACCCGGACGTCATCGACCCGGACAATCCGCCCGGCGAGCCGGTGATCTCCACGTACCACGCCTTCGCGGGCCGCCTGCTGACCGACCACGGCCTGCGCATCGGCCTCGAACCGACCTCCCGCCTGCTCGCCGACGCCACCCGCTACCAGCTCGCCGCGCGCGTCCTGCGCGAAGCCCCGGGCCCCTACCCCGCGTTGACCCGCTCCTTCCCGGACCTGGTCAGCGACCTCCTCGCCCTCGACGCCGAGCTCGCCGAACACCTCGTACGGCCCGAAAGCCTGCGCGTGTGGGACGCCGAGCTGCTGCGCACGCTGGAGGGCGCCAAACTCACCAACGCCGACCTGCGCAAGGTCCCCGACACCGCCGCCGCCCGCCGGGAACTCGCCGAACTGGTCCTGCGTTACCGGGCCGCCAAGCGCGAGCGTGACCTGCTCGACTTCGGCGACCAGATCGCCCTCGCCGCACAGCTCGCAGGGCTCCCCGACGTGGGCCGCATCCTGCGCGACGAGTTCCGGGTGGTCCTCCTCGACGAATACCAGGACACGTCCGTCGCCCAACGCGTCCTCCTGGCAGGCCTGTTCGGCGGCGGCACCGGCCACCCGGTGACCGCCGTCGGCGACCCCTGCCAGGCCATCTACGGCTGGCGCGGCGCCTCCGTCGCCAACCTCGACGACTTCCCCGAGCACTTCGCCCATCCCGACGGCACCAAGGCCGAGCGTCAGGCCCTGAGCCAGAACCGCCGCAGCGGCGGCCGCCTCCTCGACCTCGCCAACGGCCTCGCCGAGCCGCTGCGCGCCCTGCACGCGGGCGTGGAGGCCCTCCGCCCGGCCCCCGGCGCCGAACGTGACGGCATGGTCCGCTGCGCCCTGCTGCGCACCCACGCCGAGGAGATCGACTGGATCGCCGACTCCCTCGCCCATCTTGTCCGCACCGGCAAGGAGCCCGGCGAGATCGCCGTCCTGTGCCGTACGGCGACCGACTTCGCCGAAATCCAGGGCGCCCTCGTCGCCCGCGACATCCCCGTCGAGGTCGTCGGCCTCTCCGGGCTGCTGCACCTGCCCGAGGTGGCCGACCTGGTCGCCGTCTGCGAAGTGCTTCAGGACCCGGGCGCCAACGCCTCCCTGGTCCGCCTGCTGACCGGCCCGCGCTGGCGCATCGGCCCACGTGACCTCGCCCTGCTCGGCCGACGCGCCCGGCTGCTCGTGTCCCACGCGCGCGCGGAGGGGGACGACGACCCCGACCGCAGGCTCGCCGAGGCGGTCGAGGGGGTCGACCCGGCCGAGGTGATCTCGCTCGCCGACGCCCTGGACACGTTCCTGGAGACCCCGCTGGAGGGCGGCGGGGACGACGACGGGCTGCCGTTCTCGCCGGACGCGCGCGTGCGGTTCGCTCGCCTCGCCGCAGAACTCCGCGACCTGCGCCGCTCCCTGTCCGACCCGCTCATGGACGTCCTGCACCGCGTCCTCGCCGTCACCGGCCTGGAGGTCGAACTGTCGGCGTCCCCGCACGCCCTGGCCGCCCGCCGCCGTGAAACCCTGTCCAACTTCCTGGACATCGCCGCCTCCTTCGCCGCCAATGAGAGCGAGGCCGGGCTGCTCGCCTTCCTGGGCTTCCTGCGCACCGCCGCCCAGTACGAGAAGGGCCTCGACAACGCGCTGCCGGGCGGCGAGAACACCGTCAAGGTGCTCACCGCGCACAAGTCCAAGGGCCTGGAATGGGACGTCGTCGCCGTCCCCGGGCTCGTCACCGGGACGTTCCCCAGCAGCCAGGGCCGCGAGAAGTGGACCGCCCAGGCCAAGGTCCTCCCGCACGAGCTGCGCGGCGACGCCGACACACTGCCCGACATCCAGACGTGGGACGCGCGCGGCATGAAGGCCTTCCACGAGGCCATGAAGGACCACCAGCACACCGAGGAACTCCGCCTCGGCTACGTCACCTTCACCCGCCCCCGCTCCCTCCTCCTCGGCTCCGGCCACTGGTGGGGCCCCACCCAGAAGAAGCCCCGCGGCCCCTCCGACTTCCTCCTGGCCCTCTACGAACACTGCGCCGCCGGCCACGGCGAGATCGAGGCGTGGGCGGAGGAACCCACCGAGGACGAGGAGAACCCGGCCCTCCACCAGGCGACCGCCGACCAGCTGTGGCCGCTGCCCCTGGACACCGACGCCCTGGCCCGGCGCCGGGCGGCGGCCGAGACGGTCCTGGCCCACCTCGACGCCCTCGCCACCCACGACACCGGCCACCCTGGCGCCGTACACGACCCCGACACGTACGACGACCCGGACTGGCCCGCACCCCCGGACGACGAGATCCCCTACGAGGAGGACGCGCACGAGGAGGACGCATACAAGGAAGAGGACCCGGCCGACTGGGACTCCTGGGACACACACCGGCCGGCGGACACAGACCCCCACGGGACCGCGGACACGCCCCACTCCCCGCGGGGTGCCCGCCCAACCGTCCCGCACCAAGCGACGCCCCGGGACCTCGACGCAACGCAGGGCACCCGCCCGCACTCCCCGCTGCCCGAGCCGGGCCCCCTCACCCCCGAGGAGGCGCGCACCATCGCCTCCTGGGACCGCGACCTCGACGCGCTGACCGGCGAGCTGCTCCGCGCGCGGGAGTCCGTCACGGAGGTCGTGCTGCCGACGTCGCTGACCGCGTCCCAGCTGCTGCGCCTGGCCGCCGACCCGGACGGCTTCGCCCAGGAGCTGGCCCGCCCCATGCCGCGCCCGCCGCAGCCCGCGGCCCGTCGGGGCACGCGCTTCCACGCCTGGGTGGAGGCCCGTTTCGAGGAGCTGACGCTGCCCATGCTGGAGCCGGAGGAGCTGCCGGGCACCGAGGCCGAGATCGCCGACGAACGTGACCTTCAGGCCCTTAAAGAGGCGTTCGAACGAACCGAGTACGCCCACCGCACGCCCTACCGCGTGGAGGCGCCCTTCCAGCTGGCCATCGCGGGCCGCGTGGTAAGGGGCCGTATCGACGCCGTCTACCGCGACGGGGACGGCGACGGGACGACGTACGAGATCGTCGACTGGAAGACCGGCCGGAGCCACACCGCCGACGCCCTCCAGCTCGCCGTGTACCGGCTCGCCTGGGCCGAGCAGCAGGGCGTGCCCCTGGAGTCGGTCACGGCCGCGTTCGTATACGTGCGGACCGGGGAGGTCGTACGGCCGGACGACCTCCCCGACCGGGCCGCGCTGGAGCGGCTGCTGCTGGACGAGCCGTACGGTGACGAACCGCACGAACAGGGTGTCAGTGCGGGCCGATAGGCTCGTGAGCATGAGCCCGACCCCGGACAGCGCCGTCCGCACGTACATCGACCAGTACCGCGCCGCCTTCCTCGACGACCTCGCCGAGTGGCTGCGCATCCCGTCGGTGTCCGCGCAGCCCCAGCATGCCCCCGACGTGCGGCGCAGCGCCGACTGGCTCGCGAGCAGGCTCAAGGAGACGGGTTTCCCGACCGCCGAGGTCTGGCAGACACCGGGCGCCCCCGCGGTCTACGCCGAGTGGCCCTCGGACGACCCGCAGGCACCCACGGTCCTGGTCTACGGCCACCACGACGTGCAGCCCGCCGCACGCGAGGACGGCTGGGACAGCGACCCCTTCGACCCCGTCATCCGGGGAAACCGCCTCTACGCGCGCGGGGCGGCCGACGACAAGGGCCAGGTGTTCTTCCACACCCTCGGCGTCCGCGCCCACCTCGCGGCGACCGGCCGCACCGCCCCTGCCGTCACCCTGAAGCTGCTGATCGAGGGCGAGGAGGAGTCCGGCTCGCCGCACTTCCGTGCCCTCGTAGAGGAGCAGGCACGCAGGCTCGCCACCGACGCCGTGATCGTCTCCGACACCAGCATGTGGGACGAGGACACCCCCACCGTGTGCACCGGCATGCGCGGCCTCGCCGAGTGCGAGATCCGGCTGTACGGCCCCGACCAGGACATTCACTCCGGTGCCTTCGGCGGCGCTGTTCCCAACCCGGCCACGGCCGCCGCCCGCCTGGTGGCCGCCCTGCACGACGAGCACGCGCGCGTGGCCATTCCCGGCTTCTACGACGGCATCGTCGAACTCACCGACCGCGAGCGCGAGCTCTTCGCGGAGCTGCCCTTCGACGAGCGGCAGTGGCTGCGCACGGCGAAGTCGTACGCCACTCACGGCGAGGCCGGGCGCACCACCCTGGAGCGCATCTGGGCCCGCCCGACCGCCGAGGTCAACGGCATCGGCGGCGGCTACCAGGGCCCCGGCAGCAAGACGATCATCCCGTCCTCGGCGATGGTCAAACTCTCCTTCCGGCTGGTTGCCGGCCAGGACCCGGACCACATCGAGAAGGCCGTCAGCGCCTGGGCTGCCGAGCAGGTGCCCGCCGGGATCCGCCAGGAGATCACCTTCGCCGCCGCCACGCGCCCGTGCCTGACCCCGCTGGACCACCCCGCCCTCCAGTCCGTCGTACGGGCCATGGGCCGCGCCTTCGAGAAACCCGTCCGCTTCACGCGCGTGGGTGGCTCGGGACCGGCCGCCGACCTCCAAGAAGTCCTCGGCGCACCCGTCCTCTTCCTGGGCATCTCCGTCCCCTCCGACGGCTGGCACGCCCCGAACGAGAAGGTCGAGCTCGATCTGCTCCTCAAGGGCGCCGAGACCACCGCGTACCTCTGGGGCGACCTCGCCGAGCACTGGCGCCATGCACCCTGACCGTCCCGGCCGAGGGTGTGCCCCGCGCCGGGCACACTGGAAGGGCCGCCCGCACCACGGAGCCCCGCCGGACCCGGTCGCCGCCTGCCGTACGTCCCGCTGAACCGCCGCCGAATCAACCGTTCCACCGGGGGAGTTGGAAGCACCCGTGACCACCTGGACCGACCACACCGCCGACCGACCCATCTCGCTCACCGCCCCCAGCGGCATCGACCGTGCCGCACACCACCGGCTCGACGAGGCCTGGCTCGCGGCGGCATGGAGCCACCCCACGACCCGCTGCTTCGTGGTCTCCGGCGGCCAGGTCCTCATCGACGAGACGCCCGACGGACGTACCGAACTCGTCATGAGCCCGTCCTTCGAAGCCCCGCTCACCGAGGCGCACCGCTACTTCCTCGGCATCGACGACGCCGGCGTCAGCTACTTCGCACTGCAGAAGGACGCGCTGCCCGGCCGCATGGACCAGTCCGCGCGCCCGGCGGGCCTGCGCGAGGCGGGCCTGCTGCTGTCGCCGCGCGACGCGGGCCTGATGGTGCACGCGGTCGGCCTGGAGAACTGGCAGCGCACCCACCGCTTCTGCTCCCGCTGCGGCGAACGCACGGTCATCGCGGCCGCCGGGCACATCCGCCGCTGCCCCGCCTGCGGCGCCGAGCACTACCCGCGCACCGACCCCGCCGTGATCATGGCCGTCACCGACGAGGACGACCGCATCCTGCTCGGCCGCCAGGTCCACTGGCCCGAGGGACGCTTCTCCACGCTGGCCGGCTTCGTCGAGCCCGGCGAGTCCATCGAGCAGTCGGTACGCCGCGAGGTCCGCGAGGAGGCCGGCATCACCGTCGGCCAGGTCGAGTACATCGCCAGCCAGCCCTGGCCGTTCCCCTCCAGCCTCATGCTCGGCTTCATGGCCCGCGCCACCTCCACCGAGATCGACGTCGACGGCGACGAGATCCACGAGGCCCGCTGGTTCTCCCGTGATGAACTGCGCGCCGCCTTCGATTCCGGCGAGGTGATGCCGCCGTACGGCATCTCCATCGCCGCACGGCTGATCGAGATGTGGTACGGCAAGCCGTTGCCGACGCGCAGCGCGATCTGACTGCGTACAGGAGCGGCCTGCCCTGGGGCGTGGTGATCATCGGGCTCTCGGTCGCGAGGGCCGGAAGGGGGACGCGGGCGTGCAGGTGTACATCAGTGCTGACATGGAGGGCGTCACCGGACTGGTCGCCGCCCAGGACGTGCAGGCCGGCGGCCAGGACTACCAGCACGGCCGGGCCATGATGACCGAGGACGTGAACTCGGCCGTCCGCGGGGCGCTCGCGGTGGGCGCCACCAGGGTTCTGGTCAACGACGCGCACAGCACCATGCGCAACATGCTCGTGGACCAGTTGCACCCCGAGGCGGAACTGGTCAGGGGCAAGCCCAAGCGGATGGGCATGCTCGAAGACCTGGACCCGGAGTTCGACGCGGTGCTGTGCGTCGGCTACCACGCGCGCGCGGGCGCCCTCGGCGTGCTCAGCCACAGCTACATGGGCCACGAGATCGAGGACATGTGGCTGGACGACCGGCCCATGGGCGAGATCGGGTTCGCGCATGCCACCGCCACCGCGCTGGGCGTTCCGGTGGTGATGCTGTCCGGCGACGATGTGGCCTGCGCGGAGATGATGGCCTGGGACGCCGACGTCGTGACGGTGCCCGTGAAGTACGCCCGAGACCGCTTCAGCGCCCGGCTGCGGCCCGCGACCGAGGCACGCACGGCGATCGAGGAGGCGGCCGCCGAGGGCGTGCGCCGTGCTGCCTTCCAGCCCCGGCCGTCCCCCGACGAGTCCCCGGCGACACTGGCGGTGCGCTGGCAGTCGGCCACGGTCGCCGCCCAGCTGGAAGCGATCCCGGGAGTCACGCTGCGGGACTCGCGCACGGTCCAGGTGACCGGGCCCGTTCCTCAGCTCTTCCGGCTCTTCGGGATCTTCATGCGGGTGGCGTCCTCGGTGACCGATCAGCAGCCGTACTGCTGAGGGGCATGACGCAAGAAACATGACGCAAAAAAAGAGGCCCTCGCCGGAGACTGTCCAGCGAGGGCCGTCGGCACGTCAGACGCTGAGCGCCTGCTTCACCTGGGCCAGGCTGGGGTTGGTCATGACGACCTCCTCGCCACCCGCGACGGGCACGATCCGCACGGTCGGCACCGTCTGATTCCCGCCGTTCGCCTTCTCCACGAACGCGGCGGACTCCGGGTCCTGCTCGATGTTGATCTCGTTGTACGCGATGCCCTCGCGGTCGAGCTGGCTCTTCAGCCGACGGCAGTAGCCGCACCACGTGGTGCTGTACATCGTCACAGTGCCCGGCATGTCTCTCGCGCTCCTTCGGCGGGTCGGGGAAGTGGTCGCAGTGGGGCAACGTACGCGATGTCGGTGCCATTCCCGAGGGGGGTATGTGGGGGAGGTGATGCCTGCGGGCGTCAGACGTGACGCCTGTCGCATTAATACGACTGCAGGGCCCCGCCTGTGGATAACCGGCTCACCTGTCTCCGGCGACCTGGCAGCATGGCCGTGTGACAGCAGCAACGCACTCCACCCTCTTCCCGCAGGTACCGGACACGGCCGACGCGGTGCTCGAAGGGCTCGACCCCGAGCAGCGCGAGGTCGCCACCGCCCTGCACGGACCGGTGTGTGTGCTGGCAGGCGCCGGCACCGGAAAGACCCGCGCGATCACCCACCGGATCGCCTACGGGGTGCGCGCCGGAATCCTGCAACCCTCCAGCGTGCTCGCCGTCACCTTCACCAACCGGGCCGCCGGCGAAATGCGCGGCCGCCTCCGTCAGCTCGGAGCCGCCGGCGTCCAGGCCCGCACGTTTCACTCGGCGGCCCTGCGCCAGCTCCAGTACTTCTGGCCGAAAGCCGTCGGTGGTTCCATGCCCCGGCTCGTCGACCGCAAGGTCCAGCTCGTCGCCGACGCGGCCGCCGCCTGCCGTATCCGCCTCGACCGGGGCGAGCTGCGGGACGTCACCGGCGAGATCGAGTGGTCCAAGGTCACCCAGACCGTCCCGTCCGACTACGCGCTCGCAGCCGCGAAGGCCGGCCGCGAGGCACCCCGCGACCCCGCCGAGATCGCCCAGGTCTACGCCGCCTACGAAGACCTCAAGCGGGACCGCGCGGTCATCGACTTCGAGGACGTCCTGCTGCTGACCGTCGCCATCCTCCAGGACCGGCACGACATCGCCGACCAGGTGCGCGCCCAGTACCAGCACTTCGTGGTCGACGAGTACCAGGACGTCAGCCCCCTTCAGCAGCGCCTGCTCGAACTCTGGCTCGGCGACCGGGACAACCTGTGCGTGGTCGGCGACGCCAGCCAGACGATCTACTCGTTCACGGGAGCAACCCCCGACTACCTCCTCGACTTCCGCACCCGCCACCCCGGCGCCACCGTCGTCAAACTGGTCCGCGACTACCGCTCCACACCCCAGGTCGTCCACCTCGCCAACGGACTGCTCGCCCAAGCCCGCGGCCGCGCCGCCGACCATCGGCTGGAACTGGTCTCCCAACGCCCCTCAGGTCCCGAGCCCGTCTACACCGAATACACCGACGAGCCCACCGAGGCCGAGGGAGCCGCCCGTCGCATCCGCGAGCTGCTCGACTCCGGCGTTCCCGCCAGCGAGGTCGCCGTCCTGTTCCGTACCAACGCCCAGTCCGAGACCTACGAGCAGGCCCTCGCCGACGCCGGGATCCCCTACCAACTGCGCGGCGCCGAGCGGTTCTTCGACCGGCCCGAGGTGCGCAAGGCGGGCATCGCCCTGCGCGGGGCCGCCCGCTTCGGCGGCAACGACTCCCTCCTCGACGAGACCGTCGACCTGCCCTCCCAGGTCCGGGCCGTGCTGTCCGGAGAGGGCTGGACGACCACGCCCCCGGCCGGCTCCGGTGCCGTCAGAGAGCGCTGGGAGTCCCTGGCCGCGCTCGTCAACCTCGCCCAGGACTTCGCCGCCGCCCAGCCCGGCGCCACCCTCGCCGACCTCGTCGCGGAACTCGACGAACGGGCGGGCGCCCAGCACGCCCCGACCGTGCAGGGCGTCACCCTCGCCTCCCTGCACTCGGCCAAGGGCCTGGAGTGGGACGTCGTCTTCCTGGTCGGCGTCGCCGAGGGCATGATGCCCATCACCTACGCGAAGACCGACGAACAGATCGAGGAGGAACGCCGCCTCCTCTACGTCGGCGTCACTCGCGCCCGCTCGCACCTGCACGTCTCCTGGGCACTCGCCCGCTCACCCGGCGGCCGCCCGAACCGCCGCCCCAGCCGCTTCCTCGACGGACTGCGCCCCGGCTCCGCCGCAGCCGCGGGCCGCAACGGCGCCGGGGCCGCGGGCGGCATCGAGCGCGGCTACTCCAGAGGCGCGAGCGGCACGAGTGGTCCCGCCGCACCCAGACGCACCCAGCGCGCCCCCGCCCGCTGCCGCGTCTGCGGACGTACGCTCACCGACGCCGGCGAGATGAAGCTGATGCGCTGTGAGGACTGTCCCTCCGACATGGACGAGGGACTGTATGAGCGATTGCGGGACTGGCGTGCGATCCAGGCCCGGCGCAGCGGTCAGCCCGCCTTCTGCGTCTTCACCGACAAGACCCTGATGGCGATCGCCGAGGCCACCCCGGACGACGAGAGCGAACTCGCCCGGATCCCAGGGGTCGGCATGCGCAAGCTCAACCGCTACGGAGCCGACGTTCTGGCCATCTGCGCAGGCCAAGAGCCCGCAGGAGAGGAAGACGGGGACTGATGACAACTCGTCGAAAAAATAGTTTGCGCATGCCCCAGCAATCCCCATAGGTTCTTACGCACGGGGACAGCGGCCTTCCTGAGGCCCTGATTCCGTGTTGTACTTGCATACCCGTCGGACTGGCTCACCCCAGTCCCCCGAGACGCCGAGAGGAGGCGAGTCCAGTGATCAGCATCAAGAACAGCACCACCTGCATCGTCAAAATGACCGATCGCTCGGTCGCCTCCGTGTGCATGCTCGGCGCCTCCAACCCGGGCACCGGTCTGTCCGGCATTCCTGCCGTGCGTCCGGCGTCCGCCCCGTCCCTCGCGGGCCTTCCCGTCCGCGAGCGGGATGAGCGACCGACCAAGGCACTGGAAGCGGCAGTACTGGCACAGGCCCAGGCCTATGCCTTTACGGCGACCGGTGCCGGATTCCGGAAGCAGACGACGCAGCACCACCTGATGTGGGCCTTCCGTGGGCCAGAACCCTGGAGTGATCCAGCCTGATCGGCAATCAGGCCGGCGCCTTCAGGGCCGCGGAACCCCCTCCGGGATCCGCGGCCCTTCTGTTTGTCCCGAACGGGACGGCGGAGCGAAGGGGCCTCGGGACAAGAAAAGAACCCGGTACCAGCCGCCACCCGGTCCAACCGGACCGGAACGACCAGACGAGGAAGACGACACCGTGCAACTCGAAGCGCACGCCCCGTCCGTACCGCCTTCGGAAACGATCCCCCCGCCCGGCCTCACGGAGGACTCCACCTTGACCCCGCTCACCGCGCTCACCGCGCTCGACGACGCCATCGAGAACCTCGGCGTGCCCGTCCCCTGCCGTTCCTACGACCCGGAGGTCTTCTTCGCCGAGTCCCCGGCGGACGTCGAGTACGCCAAGTCCCTCTGCCGCACCTGCCCGCTGATCGAGGCCTGCCTCGCCGGCGCCAAGGAGCGGCGTGAGCCCTGGGGCGTCTGGGGTGGCGAGCTGTTCGTCCAGGGTGTCGTCGTCGCCCGGAAGCGGCCGCGTGGCCGCCCGCGCAAGAACCCGGTCACGGCATGAACACCGCAGGAACGATCGACCGTCCCCTCACGCACGACCCCCAGAAGCAGGCCCCGATGAAGCCGTCCACCAACGAGCCCACCGGCTCCGCGACCCCAGAAGTCACCACCACCGGCGCGAACGACTCGCGTCAGAACAGGACCCGAGAGATGCAACTCATCCCAGAAGCCCTGGCTCGTGCGCATATGCACGACCGGCTGCATGAGGCGCAGGAGCAGCGCCGGGCCATGAGCTTGGTGGCCGCCCGCCGGATGCAGCGCCGGGCCGAGCGCGCCTCGCGGCGCGCCCGGCGGGCGCTGGCCATGGCCGTCATGCAGTAACCGCCCCACCTGAAGCGGTGGCCTCCCGACCCGAGGAGGCACGTGCTTTCCGGCGGGGGCCGGTCCGACCGAACGGACCGGCCCCCGCGGTGCGTTGTGCCCGCAGATCCACCGGCCACGGCGATATCGTCGCCGGGTGATGAGTCTTCCCGGAGGCAGCGACAAGGGCGGCTCCGCCCCGGAACCCCACCCCATCGTCTGTGCCCGCTGCGGCACCCAGGCCCGCGCTCCCCAGCCGACCTGGACCTGCTCCGTGGAGAACGGCAAGCGCCGATACTTCTGCGAGGCCTGCTCCCGGGAGAACTTGAGGGCTATTGAGGGGCGACTGGATTCGGCGTGGTGGTGAGGGCCCGCGTCTCCGGGGCCCCTCCTCCTCATTACCTTCGCCGGCTCCGGAGGCATCGACGGAAGCTCTCCGTAGTGTGGTTGGCTCACGCCTCAGCCGCCGCCGAGTCCCCCTCCTCCACAATGTCCTCCAGCACGAACCCCGGCAGCCACTCCTCCAGTTCCTCGCGCAGGCGGACCGTGGCGTTCAGTTGGCACAGGACGCCGATCGTGCTGAGGGTCACTCGGTGTATCAGGAGGTACGCCGGGGGGAGGTTGAGCTGCTTGCCGAGTTGGTATGCGGGGGAGCGGATGTCGGCCACGCGGGCCGCCTGGCTGCGTATCCAGCCGCGGGTGAAGGTGAACTCGTCGACCCGGGCCGGTTCGATGATCGGGAGGAGATAGTCGAGAACCGCGTCGGGGTCTAGTTCGATGGACTCCTTGATGAAGCCTTCGGCGCAGAGCAAGTCGTGGACGGCCTGGGCTTCGCCGTCCAGCGTCATGCGCAGGGAGTCGCCGATGGGGGTCGGCAGCCCGCCCGGTAGGCGGTCGACCGTGCCGAAGTCCAGGACGCCCAGGCGCCAGTCGTCCTCCCCGGCCGGACCGCCGGGCAGGAGGCGGAAGTTGCCGGGGTGCGGGTCGGCGTGCAGCAGGCCCGTGCGGGCGGGGCCGGAGAAGAGGAAACGGGCGAGGAGCTGGCCGGCCCGGTCGCGTTGCTCCTGGGTGCCGTCCGTGATGATCTCCGACAGCGGGATGCCCTCGATCCACTCGGTGATCAGGACCTCGTCGCACTGATGGACCACGGCGGGCACCACGACGTCCGGGTCGCCGGCGAACTCATCGGCGTGCGCCTGCTGGGCCTGGGCCTCCAGCCCGTAGTCCAGCTCCTCCGAGACGCGGTCCTTCAGCTCCGCGATCAGCGGCTTGATGTCCATGCCGGGGATCAGTGGCCCCAACAGCCGTGCGAAGCGGCTCAGTTGGTTGAGGTCGGACAGCAGGGCCTCGCCGGCTCCCGGGTACTGCACCTTGATCGCGACCTCGCGGCCGTCGTGCCACACCCCGCGGTGCACCTGGCCGATCGAGGCCGCCGCGGAGGGCTTGTCCTCGAACTCCAGGAACAGCTCCCGCCACTCCTCGCCTAGCCGCTCCGCGAGCACCGCGTGCACAGTGCGCGTCGGCATCGGCGGCGCCGCGTCCTGGAGCTTGGTCAGGGCCGCCCGGTAGGGCCCGGCGATCTCCTCGGGCAGCGCCGACTCGAAGACGGACAGGGCCTGCCCGAACTTCATCGCGCCACCCTTGAGCTCACCGAGCACCTTGAAGAGCTGCTCCGCGGTGCGCTGCTGCAGTTCGCGGCCGACGAGTTCCGCGGACTCGCCGACGATCCGCTTGCCCAGGCCCCAGGTCGCCCGCCCGGCGAAGCCGAGCGGCAGCGCGGCGAGCTTGGCGGTCCGGGTGACCGCCTTGCGGGGAAGATCAGACATGCGCCCTCCAAGTCCCTGCCGGCCGCGCCGCGCCTGCCCGACGGCATACGTCCGTTGACGACCGTTCCACCGCCATTGTCTCGTGTGCTTCCCCGTCCTTTGAGGCGCGTTCCCCCTTGGGTCTCTCCGTACCCTTCTCGGCCGCCTCACACGGGCATGCCGGATGCGCCCAGACCGGTCGCGCGTGCCAGTGGAGGGCTGGGACGGAGATCTCCCAGCGGGCTCCCGCGCTGGTGGGACGGCGGCCGTCGAGGAAGGCGAGGGCGTGTGCGGCCGTCAGGCCGGCGACCGAGGTGGCCAAGGTCACGTCGCAGGGGCGGACGTGGCGCTGCCGGCCCGAGCGCCACTGGGCGACCAGGCGGGGCCAGGTGGGGTCCCGGTCGGTCCGGTGCTCGTGGAGGCAGCGGGCGCAGCCCGTCTCGCCGGGCAGGACGAAGGGGCCGACCATGCCGGTGCCCTCGACGACTCCGGCATATAGGTGGGGCGTGCCGGAGGCGATCAGAGGCTCGGCGGTGTCCGGGGCGGGGGCGTGCACGGTGACGTCGTCGCGTGGAGCGAGGATCACCAGGGAGAAACCAGGGTCGGCCGGTTCTGTCGGTGTGCGGTGGTCGTGGCGGGGCGGGCGGTCAGGTGCGGCTCTGCGGACGACGCGGCGGGCGGCCTCGTCGCGGCGTTCGCCGATGGATTCGGCGGGCAGCCCGCCCGGTGCCACGTCCCAGGGTTCCACGCAGCCGACGTCGCGTACGTCCACTTCGCCGACGCCCGCGCTCGACAGCAGCGCGGCCACCGTGGCGCCCACGCGGCCGGCGCCCCGTACCTGCACCCGCAGGGAGCGGCGGGCGGCGAGGTGTCGGATGGCGTCGCCCGGTTCGGCGGTGGTCAGGGACAGCGTGGCCAGGTCCGGGCGGAGCCGGTCGAGGACGGCCTGTTTGCCGCGGAGGGCGTCGGCGGCGGGTCCGCCGCCCTTGGCGTCGTCGAGGAGTCCGGATCGGGCCAGCCGCCGGATCAGTTCGTCGACGTGGCCGTCGGGCAGGTCCATGCGGCGGCCCTCCTCGCGCAGGAGTGGCAGCCCGCGCGTGCCGTTGAGCAGCTCCAGGAAGCTGCCCGTCGCGGTGTCCATCGGACCGAGCGTCATCGCGTGCGCCGGCGTCATGCCGAACTGCACGGTGTTGAGGTCGCGCCAGCCGCGCCGCAGCGCGGGTTTCACCATCGGATGCATGACAGGCCCCCGTAGTCAGGAAAGTCCCTGAATGTCAGTGTTTGCCGAACGAGGTGGCCGGGCTGGTCCGGGCCGACCGGGTCCTTGCCGACGAGTGCCAGCATGCCCGGACCGGCGGTGCGGCGTCGAAAGTTGTCCACAGGCTGGGGATGTTTGTCGTACAAATCAAACGCATGGTGGGGGATCGGAATCGAACCGTCCCGGACTCGGGACTTCCCCCGTGTGCAGCGGGTAACGTCGGGGCGTGTCCGCCGACCCACTGCACCGCGCCGGAAAGCCGCACCGCAGCACGACGAGCCCGCCGCCGAGCGGTTCGAAGGCGAGCGTGATCGAGGTGCGCCGGAGTGCCCGTCGACGCCGGACGGTCTCCGCGTACCGTGAGGGCGATCGCACCGTCGTTCTCATCCCAGCCCGGATGTCCGAGGCGGAGGAGCAGCGCTGGGTGAGCGTCATGCTCGACAAGCTGGCCGCCCAGGAGAGCAAGCGTGTGCTGGGCGACTCCGAACTGGAAGAGCGCGCCGAGCGGCTGTCCGCCCAGTACTTCGACGGCCGCGCCAGGCCCACGTCGGTGCGTTGGGTCACCAACCAGAACACGCGCTGGGGTTCGTGCACTCCCTCGGAGGGCAGCATCCGCCTGTCGCACCGGCTGCAGGGCATGCCCGAGTACGTCGTCGACTACGTGCTCCTCCACGAGCTGGCGCATCTGCTGGTGCCCGGGCACGGGCCGCGCTTCTGGCGGCTGCTGGAGGCGTATCCGCGCACCGAGCGGGCCCGGGGCTACCTCGAAGGGGTGGTCGCCGCCGACCGATTGCCGCATCTGCCCGCCGCGCGCGGGGAGTGATCCGCTCTCGCCGCACCTGCTTCGGGCGTGGCTGAGAAAGAGGTTGTGTACCGGGTCTGTACCGACTTCGGCCGGTGTCCGAGTTTGCCGTTAGCCTGGCGCGACGCACTCGCACTTCGGGATGGGGGACGGTCGTTACGCATGGCCAGGGAATTCCAACGCGGCCACAAGGCCCGGATCAGTGACCTCACCGCGGGCACGGATCTGTACGTAGGCGTGCAGATTTCGGGTCCCGGACTGACCTTCGACATCAGCTGTTTCGGTTTGGACGCCGACGAACGGCTCTCGGACGACCGGTACTTCGTCTTCTTCAACCAGCCGAAGTCTCCCGAGGAGGCCGTCCAGCTCCTGGGTGCCCAGGCGGGCGACACCGAGTCCTTCCGGGTCACGCTCGACAAGATCCCGCCGCAGATCCAGAAGCTGTCGTTCACGGCGACCATCGACGGCGCCGGGCAGATGTCGCAGATCAGTCCCGGCTACATCCGCATCGTCGCGGGCGGCGAGGAGGTGGCCCGGTACTCGTTCAACGGCTCGGAGTTCTCCACCGAACGGGCCGTGATGCTGGGCGACTTCTACCTGAAGGACGTCTGGCGGTTCGCGGCCGTCGGACAGGGCTTCGACGGCGGCCTGGACGCGCTGCTGAGGAACTTCGGCGGCGAGGTGCTCGAAGAGGAGACGCCGGCCGAGCCGCAGCCCCAGACCGGTGCCGCTCCCGGCTTCGCGCCGCCCGCACAGGCCTCCGCGCCGCCCGCGTTCGGCGTCCCGACCGGACCGGCCCCGACTCCCCCTCCGGCACCGGCCCCCGCGCCCGCCCCGGCGCCCGCGCCGCAGCCCGCCGCGCAGGGATTCGCGCCGCCTGCCGGCGCCACCCCGCCCCCGGCACCCGCCCCGGCGCCCGCGCCCCAAGTGCACACCGCACCCACCGTCGTCGCGCCCATGACACCGCCCGGCGGCGCCCCCGTACCGCCGCCCGCCCCGGCGCCCGCGCCGCCCTACGGCGGCCAGCCGCAGCCCCCGTACGGGCAGCCGCCCCAACAGCAGCCCCCGTACGGCCAGGCCGCCCCGGGCCAGACCGCCCCGCTGCCCCCGGGCTACGCCCAGCCGCCCGCTCCTCAGGCCCCCACGCCGCCCCCCGGCTACGGCCAGCCCACCCCGCCCCCGGGCTACGGCCAGCAGGCCCCCTACGGGGCGCCGCAGGGCGCGTCCCAGGGCGCCCCTCAGGCACCCGGTGTCGCCGGTGCGCTCCAAAAGTTCAAGGAGACGCCCACCGGGCAGCGGTGGACGCAGCAGAACAAGAAGCTCGTCCGCGTGGACCTCGGCATCGGCGGCCAGCCCGTGCTGGCCCGGCAGGGCAGCATGGTGCTCTACCAGGGCAAGGTCGACTTCAGCTACAAGGGCGCCGGGTTCGCCGGCCGGATCGTCGGCAACGCGACCGGCCAGGAGATGCAGCTGATGCGCTGCACGGGCCAGGGGCAGGTGTTCCTCGCCGAGAACTCCACCATGCTGCACCCCATCGAACTCCAGGGCGACGGCATCTGCGTCTCCGCCGAGAACGTCCTCGCGTTCGACGAGAGCCTCCAGTACGAGGTACGCCGCATCGAGGGACACGGCATCCCCGGCGGTGCGCTGTTCACCATGCAGTTCACCGGCACCGGCACCATCGTCGTCAAGACGCACGGCACGCCCGTTGTGCTCCCGGTCACGCCGACGACGTTCGCCGACTGCAACGCCGTGGTCGCCTGGTCGGCCGCCTCCCAGGTGGTCGTCTCCAGCCAGGTGCGGATGCGCCGCAACGCCTACCCCGGCGACACCGGGGAGAGCGTCAACCTCCAGTTCCGGGGCGCGCCCGGCAACTTCATCGTCGTCCAGCCGTACGAGATCTAAAGGGAGAGCCCGTCATGAACCAGCCGCTCGCGGGCTACGCCCCCGCACCCGTCACCGCCCGCATGGAAAACCACGGCAACCACATGCTGAAGGTCGCCATGCAGACCGGAAACGACCTCCTCGCGCGCGTGGGGTCGATGGTCGCCTACGAGGGCTTCATCCAGTACGAGCCCAACCCGTCGGCCGTGCGCCAGATCGCCCGCGACTGGGCGACCGGCGAGGGCGCGCCCCTGATGAAGTGCTCCGGCGACGGACTGCTCTACCTCGCCGACTACGGCGCCAACGTCGTCGTGATCAACCTCAACGGCGACGGCATCTCCGTCAACGCCACCAACCTGCTCGCCTTCGACGCGCATCTGACGTGGGGCGTCGAGCGGGTGAAGGGCCTGGCGAAGTTCGCCGGGCAGGGGCTGTGGAACACCAAGATCTCCGGGCAGGGGTGGGTCGCGCTGACCTCCCGGGGCAAGCCGATCGTCGTCGACTGCGGCGGTGGCGAGGACGAGACGTACGTCGACCCGGACGCGCTCGTCGCCTGGTCCCCGAACCTCAAGGTGAAGGGCAAGCGCAGCTTCAAGGCGCAGTCACTGATCGGCCGGGGCAGCGGCGAGGCCTACCAGATGGCCTTCTCCGGCCAGGGCATCGTCGTCGTCCAGCCCAGCGAGGACAGCACCGACCGTCTCCGGATCCGGGGCTGAGGGGGAGCACCACACCATGCAGAGTCCGCTTTTCGCCTACAACGACCAGCAGACCCAGGAGCGCTGGAGCCTGCAGAACAAGCACATGCTGCGCGTCACCCTGGAGGGCCACGACGACATCCTGGCCCGCAAGGGCACCATGGTCGCCTACCAGGGACTCGTCGAGTTCGACGCCGAGTTCCAGAGCAACCAGCAGTCACGCGCGCGTGCCCGCACCGGTGAGGGCCTGGACCTGATGCGCTGCCACGGGCAGGGCACGGTCTACTTCGCCAACCTCGCCCAGCACATCCACGTCGTCGACGTGGACCAGGACGGGCTCACCGTCGACAGCAGCTATGTGCTGGCGATGGACTCCGGGCTGCACCACGAGGTCATCGCCGTCGACAGCCTGTACGGCATCTCCGGGTCCGGGAAGTACCAGCTCAACATCACCGGCCGCGGCCGGGTCGCCCTGATGACCTCGGGCGCTCCCCTGATGATGCAGGTCACGCCGGACAAGTACGTCAACTGCGACGCCGACGCGATCGTCGCCTGGGCCACCGCACTGCGTGTGCAGATGCAGGCCCAGACGCACTCCTCCGGGGTGTGGCGGCGCCGGGGCAACACCGGTGAGGGCTGGGAGCTCAGCTTCATGGGCACCGGCTATGTGCTGGTCCAGCCCAGCGAGCTGCTGCCGCCGCAGAACGCCCAGATCGGCTCGGGTCTCGCCGCGCAGTACGGCATGGGGCAGCAGGGCGCTCGGGGGCAGAACCAGGGGAACGCCTGGAGCTGACCGTCCGCAAAGCAAACGTAAGGGGCGCCCGCCCACGCGGACGCCCCTTACACGTCAGAGCCTGGCGCGGGTCGCCTCCACCAGTCGCACGACCGAGTCGTCGGCGACGTCCGCGACCTCGTCGTACGGGAACCAGCGCAGGTCGAGGGACTCGTCGCTGATCGCCTCCACGGCTCCGGCCGGAGCGACAGCCGCGTACTGGACGTCGAGGTGCCAGGCGCACGGCGTGTGATGCCGGTCCAGGCGTACCGGACCGCCCGGCAGCAGGGTCAGACCCCCGATCCCCGACTCCTCGGTGCCCTCGCGCAGGGCGGCGGCCGCCACGGAGACGTCCCCCGGCTCGCAGTGGCCGCCCATCTGCAGCCACATACGCAGCTTCCGGTGCAGCGTCAGCAGCACCCGGCCGCGCTCCGGGTCGATCACCAGGGCGCTCGCCGTGATGTGGCCGTCCGCGCATGACTTCCACATGCCGTCCGGGTGGGCCGCCAGGTGGTCGAGGTAGACGTCACGCAACTCTTGCTGGTCCTCGTAGCTCTTGAGTACGAGGACCGCGTCGTCATACAGGCTCACTCGGCGTCGTCGCCCTTGTCCTCATCCTTGGCCTCGTCCTGGCCCTTCTTCCTCAGGTCCGGCTTGTCCGCCGCCTCGCCGAGCATCTTGTCCAGCTCGGAGAAGTCCAGCTGCTCGCGGTGCACGAAGCCGTCCGGGTCGTCCAGGTCGTTCGCGGTCGGCAGCATGTCCGGGTGGGCCCACAGGGCGTCCCGGCCGTCGACACCGCGCGCGTCCGTCAGGGACGCCCACAGGCGGGAGGCGTCGCGCAGCCGGCGCGGGCGCAGCTCCAGGCCGATCAGCGTGGCGAACGTCTGCTCGGCCGGGCCGCCGGTGGCGCGACGGCGGCGCAGGGTCTCACGCAGCGCGTCGGCGGACGACAGGCGCGGCTTGGCGGCCGCGTGCACCACCGCGTCCACCCAGCCCTCGACGAGCGCGAGCGCCGTCTCCAGACGGGCCAGCGCCGCCTTCTGCTCCGGCGTGTCCTCCGGCTGGAACATGCCCTGCTGGAGCGCGTCCTGCAGCTGCTCGGGGTTCTGCGGGTCGAACTGGCCGACCACGTCCTCCAGCTTGGCCGTGTCGACCTTGATGCCGCGCGCGTATCCCTCGACCGCGCCGAACAGGTGCGAGCGGAGCCACGGCACATGCGCGAACAGGCGCTGGTGGGCGGCCTCGCGCAGGGCGAGATACAGCCGCACCTCCTCCTTGGGCACGCCCAGGTCCTTGCCGAACGCCTCGATGTTCACCGGCAGCAGCGCGGCCCTGCCGGCCGGGCCGAGCGGCAGGCCGATGTCGGTCGAGCCGACGACCTCGCCCGCGAGCACGCCCACGGCCTGCCCGATCTGCGTACCGAACATCGCGCCGCCCATCGAGCGCATCATGCCGATCAGCGGGCCGGCCATGGCCTGCATCTCCTCCGGCAGGACGTCGCCCATGGCGGCGCCGACGCGCTCGGCGACCGGGTCGACGAGTTCCTGCCACGCGGGCAGGGTCGCCTCGACCCACTCCGCGCGGCTCCAGGCCACGGCGGAGGCGGCGCCGGACGGCAGGGACGTCGCGTCGTCCAGCCACAGGTCGGCCAGGCGGACTGCCTCCTGGACCGCGGTGCGCTCGGCGGGGCCGACGCTCGCGTCCTTCGTGCCGTCCGACGTGCCCTGGGAGACCGTCTGGCGGGCGATCTGCTTGGCCATGTCCCAGTTCACCGGGCCGCCCTCGTAGGAGAGCATCTGGCCCAGTTGCTGGAACGCGGCGCCCAGGTCGGTGGGGTTCAGCGATCCGAACATGGCAGCGAGCGGATTGTCCGCACCGGGGCCACCAAAGCCTCCGGCACCGGGCAGCCCGCCGAATCCGAACGGGTTGGCCGGTCCCTGACCACCACCGCTCTGCTGGTCCTTCTTCTTGCCCTCGTCGCCGTCTTCCGGCTCCTCCGGCGGAAGGCCGAATCCGAATGGGGTGTCACTCACGGGATTCCTCGGCTGTTAAGGCCGCCGGTCTTCCCCGACGGCACGACTGCCCGACAACACCACCCAGCCTAGACACCCCGGGCGGTTCGGGCCTCGGTGCTTCGCCGACTCACGGCCTGCGGCAGGATGGATGCCACCTGGTACGTACGCGTCACTCGCGCTCGTATGTGAAGACAACCGCTGGAGACACCCGGTGAGTTCCCCAGATCCGCAGGTTCGCGCAGCGCGAAACCTGTCAACCACTCCCGCCCTGCGCGGGCCCGTCGTCGCGGTCACCGGCGCCGCGTCCGGCGTGGGCGCGCTGCTCACCGCGCGGCTGGCCGCGTCGGACGAGATCAAGCAGGTCATCGCCATCGACGAGCGGCGCGGCGAGTGCGCGGCGGCCCAGTGGCACATCCTCGACGTGCGGGATCCGGCGATCGCGGAGAAGCTGCGGGGCGCGGACGTGGTGGTGCACCTGGCGCTCGACCTGGACCTGGAGACGGACGCGGCCGCCCGTACGGCGTACAACGTGCGCGGGACGCAGACCGTGCTGACCGCCGCCGCGGCGGCCGGGGTGCACCGGGTGGTGCTGTGCACGTCGGCGATGGTCTACGGGGCGCTGCCGGACAACGAGCTGCCGCTGTCGGAGGACGCCGAGCTGCGGGCCACGGCGGAGGCCACAGGGGTGGGGGACCTGCTGGAGATCGAGCGGCTGGCGCGGCGGGCGCCGCGGGCGCACCCGGGGCTCAATGTGACCGTGGTGCGGCCCGCTGTCCTGGTGGGAGGCACGGACACCGCGCTGACCAGGTACTTCGAGTCGCCCCGCCTGCTTGTCGTCGCCGGGTCGCGGCCGGCCTGGCAGTTCTGTCATGTCGAAGATCTGTGCAGTGCTTTGGAGTACGCCGTCCTGGAGAAGGTCGAGGGGGAGCTCGCCGTGGGGTGCGACGGGTGGCTGGAGCAGGAGGAGGTCGAGGAGCTGAGCGGGATCCGGCGGATGGAGCTGCCGTCGGCGGTGGCGCTGGGGGCGGCGGCCCGGCTGCACCGGATCGGGCTGACGCCGTCGCCCGCGGGGGATCTGGCGTACACGATGTACCCCTGGGTGGTCAGTGGGAGCCGGCTGCATGACGCCGGGTGGCGGGCCCAGTGGACCAATGAGGAGGTGCTCGCCGAGCTGCTGGAGGAGGTTTCCGGGCGGCATACGGTGGCCGGACGGCGGTTGGGGCGGAAGGACGCGACGGCTGCGGGGGCCGCGGGGGCGACGGTGGCTCTGCTGGGTGCGGCGGCTGTGGTGCGGCGGGCTCGGAAGGCTCGGCGGCGGCTCTGAGAGTGCCGCGGGCCGCGACGGGCGGGCGGCTGTCGCTCGCCCGGGCTTGCGGGGTGCCGCTGCGCCCAGCCGTGCCGCCCAGCCGTGCCGCCCAGTCGTGCCGCCCAGTCGTGCCGCCTAGCCGTGCCGCCTAGCCGTGCCGCCCACCCGTGCCGCCTAGCCGTGCCGCCCACCCGTGCCGCCCAAGCGGCACGACTGCCCGCAGCTGAGCCGGTTCCTGTAGAAGGCTCCAAGCCGGTACGCGCGTGTGCCGGGTGAAAGCGCCATTCCCGGTGTCCCCCGCGTGCGGCACGATGGACGCATGGCAGCCACCAACGATCATCCTGGCGAGCAGGGCGCACAGCAGCCCATCAAACTGATCGCCATCCGCGAGTCGGCCCTCTCCCTCGACGAGGTCTTCCGGGCCGTCGGGGACGACGCCGCCGGGGGGACCGCCCTGTTCGTGGGGACCGTGCGCAATCACGACGGAGGTACCGACGTCGACGCGCTCGGGTACTCCTGTCACCCGAGTGCCGAGGCCGAGATGCGGCGGATCGCCGAGAAGGTGGTCGCCGAGTTCCCGGTGCGGGCGCTGGCCGCCGTCCACCGGGTGGGGGATCTGAGGGTCGGGGATCTCGCCGTCGTGGTCGCCGTGTCCTGTCCGCACCGCGGGGAGGCCTTCGAGGCCTGCCGGAAGCTGATCGACGACCTCAAGCACGAGGTGCCGATCTGGAAGCACCAGAAGTTCTCCGACGGTACCGAAGAATGGGTCGGCGCGTAGCGCCGTCGTTGAGGGGTGGTGGTCGGGCGACGGGAGGGCGGGTGGGGCCTGCTGACCCTCCAGCCGGGCGACTCCGGTTGCGTAACCGCACCCCCGGCATGAGCGTTGTCAGTGCGGATGGTTAATCTGTTGATCATTCAGTTCGCGGACGCTCATGGGGTTGGAGGTCGGCATGGCGGCGCTCGCCTGGTTGCTGATTCCGCTTGGGGCTGCTGTCGGCGCGGGCCTGTGGGGCAGTTGGGCCAACAGAACCCGCAAGGCCCGTAGCGACGGCCCCGAGCTGGACGGCTACGCCCGCTTCCGCGCGGCCATGGAGAAGTCCCACACCGGCCGGTGACCCCGTCAGGCGGCCCTGACAGTGCGCTGACAGAGCCGTCCCGTACTGTCGTGACATGCCACGCCGCACCGCGACGATGCTCGCCTCCACCCTCATGCTGATCGCGCTCCTGTGCGCGGGAGTGCTCATCCCCGTGCCGTACGCGGAGATGTCCCCGGGGCCGACGGTGAACACGCTGGGGGACCACGACGGCGAGCCGGTGCTGCAGATCTCCGGACGCAAGACCTACCCGACGGACGGTCACCTCAACATGACCACCGTCCGCGTCACCAGCGCCGACTACCGGATGAACCTCGTCGAGGCGGTCTACGGTTGGCTGGCACACGACAACAAGGTCGTCCCGCACGACACCCTCTACCCGAACGGCAAGACCGAGGAGGAGTCCACCCAGGAGAACGCCGAGGAGTTCAGCCAGTCCCAGGAGAGCGCCAAGGTCGCCGCCCTGAAGGAACTCGGTGTCAAGGTGGAGTCCTGGGTGATCGTCTCCACCGTCGTGAAGGACTCCCCGGCGGAGGGCAGGCTGCACGCCGGTGACGTGATCAAGGCCGTCGACGGTACGGCGGTGAAGGCGCCCGGCGATGTGGCCGAGCTGGTGACCAAGCACAAGCCGGGCGAGGACGTCGTCTTCACGATCGTGCCCGCCAAGGAGCAGGCCGCCGCCGAGAAGGAGAACCGGGAGCCGCTGAAGACGGAGAAGGTCACGATCACCACGACGACCTCCGACGACGCCGGCGAGAAGCGCGCCATCGTCGGGATCTCGGCCGGAACCGACCACACCTTCCCGTTCACCATCGACATCAAGCTCGCCGACGTCGGCGGCCCGAGCGCCGGCCTGATGTTCGCGCTCGGCATCTACGACAAGCTCACCCCGGGCTCCCTCACCGGCGGCTCGTTCGTGGCCGGCACCGGCACCATCGACGACGGCGGCAGGGTCGGCCCGATCGGCGGCGTCCAGATGAAGACCGTGGGCGCGCGCAGCATGGGCGCCCAGTACTTCCTGACGCCCGCCGACAACTGCGCGGCCGCCGCCAAGGACACCCCCAAGGGCCTCACCCTCGTCAAGGTCAACACCATCGACGACGCCCTCGGCGCCCTGAAGGACATCCGCGACGGCAACACCGCCGACCTGCCGAAGTGCACGGCCAAGGGCTGATCAGGGGCCACAGACCTACGACGCCGGGGGCAGCCCCATGATCGGGGGTGCCCCCGGCGCCGTATACCGGGCACGCGTGCGCGTACCCGGCGTCGTACCGGAACCCCTCAGTCCGCGAACGTCGCCGCCAGTGCCTCCGCGAGGCCCGGTACCAGCTCCGAGCCGGTGAGGACCTCCGTCGGGGAGTCCTTCTCGCGCAGCCGCAGGGCCGACTCGCGTGCGCCGTCGCGCAGCACGGCGACCGTCATGCGGACCTCCTGGCGCTCGGGATGCCGGGCGACCCACTTGGCGAGCGCGGCCTCGTCCAGATCGTCCGGGACCTGGGCCTCGGCGGACGGCGGCAGCATCAGCCGCTCCACCGTGAGCGCACAGCCGACCACCGCATCAGGCCAGGCGATGGTGCCGAGGAACTCGTCGAGCGGCTTGTCCGTTGGGATTTCGTCCTGTTCGATCGGGGTGAGACCGGCGGCGTCCGGCTCGTCACCCAGGCCGAGCTGCGCCGCCAGCGCGGGTTCCTGGGACCTCAGCTGAGCGGTGTCTACGAGGGCGAAGAGGCGTGCGGGCTGGTCCCAGCCGAGGCCGGAGGCGTACTCGTCGATCTCGAGTACGGCCCGGGTGAGCGGGCTCGCCGCCATGGGTGTGTTGGACATGGTCACAATCCTGCCTCGTTCCCACCCGGAATCGGGAACCGAGTAAAGCGTGAGTAAGTTGCATAGGTGAGGGCCTACGATCACGGGGCCCATCGACGGCCCGCGAAAACGGGGGCCTGACAGACCAACAGCGATTTTCGAGGTGCCACCTTGGCTTTCCAGATGCCGGACCGCGGCGGAGGCCCGACGGGGCCACGGATCAGAGTGGGCCGCCCGTCCCGGCGTGTCCGGACCCTGCTCATGACACTGGGCGTCCTTGCCGTGCTCGGCATGGCGTTCACCATGTTCGCGGGCTTCTGGACGGACTGGCTGTGGTACCGGTCGGTGAACTACTCGTCCGTCTTCACCACCACCCTGTGGACCAAGATCGGACTCTTCGTCGTCTTCGGCCTGCTGATGGCCGTCGCCGTCGGTTTCAACATCTGGCTGGCCCACCGGCTGCGCCCCCCGCTGAGCGCGATGTCGATGGAGCAGCAGAGCCTCGACCGCTACCGGATGGGCATCGCGCCGTACAAGAAGTGGCTGCTGTTCGGGATCACCGCCCTGGTGGGCCTGATCGCCGGCGCGTCCGCGTCCGGGCAGTGGCGGACCTGGCTGATGTGGGTCAACGGCGTGCCGTTCGGGCAGAAGGACCCCCAGTTCCAGCTGGACGTCGCGTTCTACGCCTTCGACCTGCCCTGGTACCGGTTCCTGCTCGGCTTCGGCTTCGCCGCCGCGATCCTCTCCCTGATCGCCGCCGCGCTCACCCACTACCTGTACGGCGGGCTGCGCGTCACCAGCCCGGGCGCGCGCGCCACGGCCGCCGCGACCGGCCATCTGTCGGTGCTCATCGGCTTCTTCGTCGCGCTGAAGGCGGTCGCCTACTGGCTCGACCGGTACGGCCTGGCGGTCAAGTCCAGCGACTTCAAGGCGACGGACAACTGGACGGGCCTGAGGTACGTCGACGCCAACGCCTATCTGCCGGCCAAGACGATCCTGTTCTGCATCGCCGTCATCTGCGCCCTGCTGTTCTTCTCGACGATCTGGCGGCGCACCTGGCAGCTGCCGCTGATCGGCTTCGGTCTGATGGTGCTGTCGGCGATCCTGATCGGCGGGCTGTACCCGGCGATCGTGCAGAAGTTCCAGGTCCAGCCGAACGAGCAGGCCAAGGAAGCCCCGTACGTCGAGAAGAACCTCACGGCGACGCGTGAGGCGTACGGCATCGACGGCACGCAGGTCACCGAGTACTCGGGCACGGCGAACACCAAGGACGCCGGCAAGCTGCGGGACGACGTCGACGCCACGGCGAGCATCCGCATCATGGACCCGAACATCGTCTCGCCGACCTTCCAGCAGCTCCAGCAGATGCGGAAGTACTACGCGTTCCCGACCAACCTGGACGTCGACCGCTACGGCTCGAACGGCAACGAGCAGGACACGGTCATCGGTCTGCGCGAGCTGAACTACGCGGGCATCGACAAGAAGAACTGGATCAACAACCACTTCCGCTACACCCACGGTTACGGCGTGGTCGCCGCGGAGGGCACCTCCGTGGACTCCGGGGGCCGCCCGGTCTTCACCGAGTCCGACCTGCCGTCCAAGGGCAAGCTCGGCTCGTACGAGCAGCGGATCTACTACGGCGAGAAGACCAACACGTACTCGATCGTCGGCGGTCCCCAGAAGGAGATCGACTACTCCGACGACAGCGGTGAGAAGACCTACAGCTACGAGGGCAAGGGCGGCGTCAACCTCGAGAACCCGATAAACCGTGCCGCCTACGCGGTGGCGCTCAACGAGCCGCAGATCATCTACTCGGGCGCGATCGGCGACGGTTCGCGGATCCTGTACAACCGCACGCCCAAGGAGCGCGTCGAGGCGGTCGCCCCGTGGCTGACCATCGACGGCGACGCCTACCCGGCGGTCGTCAACCACCGGATCCAGTGGATCGTCGACGCGTACACGACCACGAACGGATACCCGTACGCCTCGCGCACGACCCTCGGCGACACCACAGCCGACTCGCTGACCGCGACCAACGACCAGCGTGCGGTGGTGGCCCAGCAGAACCAGGTCAACTACATCCGCAACTCGGTGAAGGCGACCGTCGACGCCTACACCGGCGAGGTCAAGCTCTACCAGTGGGACACCCAGGACCCGGTCCTGAAGACCTGGATGAAGGCGTTCCCCGGCACGGTGGAGCCCAAGTCGAAGATCTCCGACGATCTCATGGCTCATCTGCGCTACCCGCAGGACCTGTTCAAGGTCCAGCGGGAGCTGCTGACCCGCTACCACGTGAAGGACGCCGACACCTTCCTCAGCGGCAGCGAGGTGTGGCAGGTGCCGGACGACCCGACCAACAAGTCGGGCGACGCGGTGCCGCCGTACTACCTCAGCATGAAGATGCCCGACCAGAAGGAACAGGCGTTCTCGCTGACGACGACGTTCACGCCCAACGGCCGTGACAACCTCAGCGCGTTCATGGCGGTCGACGCCGAGGCGGGCAAGAGCGACTACGGCAAGATCAGAATCCTGAAACTGCCGACGAGCACGACGGTCAACGGACCCAAGCAGGTACAGAGCCAGTTCAACTCCCAACAGGACATCGCCGAGGCCATCCGGCTGCTGAGAGGCGGCGACTCGGAGGTGGAGTACGGCAACCTGCTGACGGTGCCACTGGACGGCGGACTGCTCTACGTCGAACCCGTCTACGTACGCGGTGGTGGACTCCAGTACCCGCTGCTGCGCAAGGTGTTGGTGAGCTACGGCGGCAACACCGCGTTCGAGGACACCCTCGATGAGGCCCTCAACAAGGTGTTCGGTGCGGAGGGTTCGACCCCGCCGCCGGAGGAGGACACCGGCGAGAGTGACGGCGACACCGCGACGCCGCCGCCGACGAGCGACAACCCGACGGTCCAGGATGCGCTCAACGACGCCCAGAAGGCCTTCACGGCCGGCCAGGAAGCGTTGAAGAAGGGCGACTGGGAGGCGTACGGACGGGCGCAGGAGGACCTGGAGGCGGCGCTGCGGCGGGCCGAGGAGGCACAGGCGCGGGCCGCGGGCACCGGCGGTGCCACCAGCAGCCCGAATCCCACGAGCAGCCCGAATCCCACCACCAGCCCGAATCCCACCACCAGTCCGAATCCCTCCAGCAGTCCGCAGAGCGGCTGATCGAAAAGCTCCTCCCGCGTCGTGATACGGTTGCCAAACAACGACGCGGGGTGGAGCAGCTCGGTAGCTCGCTGGGCTCATAACCCAGAGGTCGCAGGTTCAAATCCTGTCCCCGCTACTGAAGTCGACGCGCTGTCGGCCCAGGCGAAGGCCCGGATCCTCCAAGGGATCCGGGCCTTCGTGGTGTGCGAACGCATGTGCCGACGCCCGGTATCGCCGTGCCGCCATGGGGAGTTGGGAGATCTGTGTTTGACTTGTCTCTCTGTGGGCATGTCGACAAAACGCTGAAGTGACCTCACTGGCTGCGGTATACCAGGTGTACCCAGGTTGCAGGTGGTGCGACGATGGACGTTATGGGGGACAAGGCAACTCTGTTCGAGACAGGGCGATTTGTGACGCCTTCCGGCCAGGAGGAGACCCGGGACGACGAGACCGGCGAGGCGGCCGAGGAGGCGCGTCAGCGGCTCGCCGCCGAGGCCGGTGACGTCGACGCGATGAGCGTCCTCGGGGCCATGCTGCTGCGCCGTGGCGACCTCGACGGAGCCGAACCCCATCTGCGTGCCGCGACCGCCGAGGGCGACCGCGCCGCCGCGAACAACCTGGGCGTCCTGCTGCACCAGCGGGGTTACGCCGACGAGGCCGCCGGATGGTGGCGGATCGCCGCCGTCGCCGGCAGCGCGGCTGCCGCGCACGCGCTCGGGCGGCACCACCGGGAGCGGGGCGACGAGCCGGCCGCTGAGTACTGGCTGCGGCAGTCCGCCGAGCAGGGGCACGTCCTGGGCGCGTACGCGCTGGCCGATCTGCTGGAGCACCGGGGGGACGACGCCGCCGGGCAGTGGATGCGGGTCGCCGCCGAGCGGGGGCACCGGGAGGCGGCGTACCGGCTGGCGCGGACGCTTGATCGCAGAGCGGCACGGGAGGGCGGGACCGGAGCTGACAACGGTGTCGGGACCGTCGGCGGTGCCGCTCCGGGTGCTCCTCCGCAGGAGGAGGCCGAGCAGTGGTACCGGCAGGCCGCCGCACGCGGGCATCGGCGGGCCGCGCTGCATCTCGGGGCCATCCTGGAGAAGCGCGGGGAGCTGAAGGAGGCCGGGCGCTGGTATCTGACGTCCGCCAAGGACGGGGAGCCGCGGGCCGCCTGTGCGCTCGGGTTCCTGTTGCGGGACGCGGGGGACGAGGAGAGCGCCGCCGTGTGGTGGCTGCGCGCCGCGCAGGACGGCGACGGGAACGCGGCGAACGCGCTGGGCGCGCTGCACGCCGAGCGGGGGCAGACGCAGACCGCCGAGCGGTGGTACCGGGCGGCCATGGACGCCGGGGACGTCAACGGGGCGTACAACCTCGGGCTGCTCTGCGCCGAGCAGGGGCGGATCGGGCAGGCCGAGCAGTGGTACCGGCGTGCGGCGTACGCCGGGCACCGGGAGGCGGCGAACGCGCTGGCGATTCTGCTGCTCCAGGGGGGCGACGAGACCGGGGCGGAGCCGTGGTTCTCCAAGGCCGCGGAGGCGGGGAGTGTCGATGCCGCCTTCAACCTGGGGATTCTGTACGCCAAGCGCGGCGAGGACGTGGCCGCGTTGCGCTGGTACGAGCGGGCGGCGGCCGCCGGGCACACCGAGGCGGCGTTGCAGGTCGGGATCGCGCGGCTGCGGGACGGGGACGAGCCGGCGGCGGAGCGGCATCTGCGGTGCGCGGCGGGGGGCGGCAGCGCGGAGGCGGCGTACCGGCTGGCGGCCGTGCTCGACGCGCGGCGGCCGCCGGTGTCGCCGCATGAGCTGGGGGAGCCGTCGCACGAGAAGTCCGAGTGCGAGGAGTGGTACGAGCGGGCGGCGATGCAGGGGCACCGGCGGGCGCAGGTGCGGGTGGGGATGCTCGCGGCCGCGCGGGGGGACGTGGTCGAGGCGGCTCGGTGGTACCGGGCGGCGGCCGAGGCAGGGTCGCGGAACGGGGCGTTCAATCTGGGGCTGCTGCTGGCTCGGGAAGGGAGTGAGCCGGAGGCGGCGGTGTGGTGGACGCGGGCGGCCGATGCGGGGCATGGGCGGGCGGCGTTGCGGCTCGCCCTCGTCTACGCGCGTCGGGGAGAGCTGGCGGAGGGGCAGCGGTGGGCCGACCGGGCGGTGTCGCTGGGGCCGGGCGAGGTGGCTGAGCGGGCGGCGCGGTTGCGGGATGCGTTGCGGGAGGAGATGTCTGCTTGACGCCGTTGGGGGCAGGGCTGGGGGACTGGTGGCTCGGCGTTGCTGCGGGGGTGGCGGCGTTGGTGTGGTCGGGTGTGGCTGGTTGCCGGGTGCTGGTGCTGGTGCTGGGGGGGGCGGAGCCACTCGCCCGCGCCGGCGGGGTGCCTCCCCCACTCTCGGCTTCGCTCGAGCGGGGGACCCCCATCGCCCACCCGTGCCGCCCCAGCGGCACGACTGCCCGCAGCTACGCGGCTGCGCGGCGCCGAGGCTGTGCGGGCGCTAGATGTATTGATCACGAGCGTTGTTGACGGTCACAGGTCTTGATCGTGGCGAAGGCCCCCGTGTGTGGTGGAGGTGTCGAATCTTCACCGCACGGAGGCCTTCGTGTCCCACCGTAATGCCCGGTTGACCGTTCATGGCAGGCGGCTGCTCGTCGAACGCGTGTGTTCTGGACGGCCGGTCGCCCACGTAGCTGCCGAGATGGGCATCTCACGAGCCACGGCCCACAAGTGGCTACGCCGTTGGCGCACAAGCGGCGAGGCAGGACTCATCGACCGCCCCAGCAGGCCACACACCACACCCCACCGCACCCCGGCCACCGTGGAGGCCCGCGTGTGCAGGATGCGACAGACCCACAAGCTCGGCCCCGCCCGCATCGGCCCGATCCTGGGCCTGCCCGCCTCCACCACGCATCGCATCCTGGTCCGCCACGGCCTGAACCGGCTGGCCCACCTGGACCGGCCCACCGGGCAGGTCATCCGCCGCTACGAACGCGACCGGCCCGGCGAACTGCTCCACGTCGACGTCAAGAAACTCGGCCGGATCCCCGACGGCGGCGGCCACAAGGTCCTCGGCCGCCAGGCCGGCCGCGCCACGCGCAACAGCATGGGCTTCGACTACGTCCACTCCGCCGTCGACGACCACACCCGGCTGGCCTACAGCGAGATCCACGGCGACGAGAAGGCCGCCACCTGCGCAGACTTCCTGCGCCGGGCCGCAGCCTTCTTCACCGCCTGCGGCATCGACCGCATCGAGCGGGTCCTGACCGACAACGCCTGGCCCTACCGCAAGAGCTTCGCCTGGCAGCAGGCACTGGCCGACCTCGGCGCAACCGGCAAACTCACCCGCGCCTACCGGCCGCAGACCAACGGCAAGGTCGAACGCTTCAACCGCACCCTGCTCGATGAGTGGGCCTACGTGCGGCCCTACACCAGCAACACCGAACGCACTGACGCCCTGGCAGACTTCCTGCACACCTACAACCACCACCGCTGCCACACCGCACTCGGCGGCCAGCCACCCATCACCCGCGTGAACAACCCTGCGGGTCAATACAGCTAGAGCCGTGCGGCGACATGCTGCGCGGCTGCGCGGGGCCGAGGCTGCGACGGCGCCACAGCCGCGCGGGCAGCACGGCCCCCACAGCTGCGGTCCGCAGCGCGTGCGGCGGTAGGGGTCGCGTCGGTAGGCGCGTGAGCAGGGGTTCTTAAGTGATTTGCTTCTGTCGGTGTTCTTGACGTAACGTTGCATTCACCGACGCGGGGTGGAGCAGCTCGGTAGCTCGCTGGGCTCATAACCCAGAGGTCGCAGGTTCAAATCCTGTCCCCGCTACTGAAAACCGAGGGCCGGAATCCAGTCACTGGATTCCGGCCCTCGGTTTTTGTGCTGCTTACGCCGACGCGCAGTTCGGGCACAGGCCGCGGTACGTCACCTCGACGTCCGAGACCGTGAAGCCGAAGCGCTCCGAGTCGGGGAGGTCGGCCAGCGGATTGCCCGTGGGGTGGACGTCGCGGATCGCGCCGCACTGGGCGCACACCAGGTGGTGGTGCGGGCTGCGCGCGTTCGGGTCGTACCGCTTGGCGCGCTTGTCCGTGCTGACCTCGAGCACCTCGCCGAGGGAGACCAGCTCGCCCAGCGTGTTGTAGACGGTCGCCCGGGAGATCTCGGGCAGCTTGGCGACAGCCCGGGCGTGCACCTCGTCGGCCGTCAGATGGACGTGTTCGCCGTCGAGAACCTCGGCCACGACGCGCCGCTGCGCGGTCATCCGCCATCCGCGTCCGCGCAGCCGTTCCAGAAGGTCACTCATGAGGCCCAGCCTAGCAGCAGAGGGAACAATTCCCGAACAGGTGTGACTTTGGAGCTGGACTTGATCTGGATAAAGTCTATTGTAGGATCGAGTACGGCTCTGGTCGAGGGACAGGAAACCGGCCGAGGAGCAGGAACACGCAAGGCATGACGCAGGAGGCGCACGTGACCCAGGGACCGCTCACGACGGAGGCCGGTGCTCCGGTCGCCGACAACCAGAACAGCGAGACCGCGGGTGTCGGCGGCCCCGTACTCGTCCAGGACCAGCTCCTGCTGGAGAAGCTGGCCCATTTCAACCGTGAGCGCATCCCGGAGCGTGTCGTGCACGCCCGCGGCGCCGGTGCCTACGGCACCTTCACGGTGACCGCCGATGTCACGCGGTACACGCGGGCCGCGTTCCTCTCCGAGGTCGGCGAGCAGACCGAGGTCTTCCTGCGCTTCTCGACCGTGGCCGGCAACCTCGGCGCGGCGGACGCCGTCCGCGACCCGCGTGGCTTCGCGCTGAAGTTCTACACCGAGGAGGGCAACTACGACCTCGTCGGCAACAACACCCCGGTGTTCTTCATCAAGGACGCCATCAAGTTCCCGGACTTCATCCACACCCAGAAGCGCGACCCGTACACCGGCTCGCAGGAGGCGGACAACGTCTGGGACTTCTGGAGCCTGTCTCCCGAGGCCACGCACCAGGTGACCTGGCTGTTCGGCGACCGCGGCATCCCGGCGTCGTACCGCCACATGGACGGCTTCGGTTCGCACACCTTCCAGTGGAACAACGAGGCGGGCGAGGTCTTCTGGGTCAAGTACCACTTCAAGACCGACCAGGGGATCAAGAACCTCACCGCCGAGGAGGCGGAGGTCCTCGCGGGCAAGGACCCCGACTCGCACCAGCGCGACCTGCGTGAGGCCATCGAGCGGGGCGAGTACCCGACCTGGACCGTGGGCGTGCAGATCATGCCGGCGGCCGACGCGGCGACGTACCGCTTCAATCCGTTCGACCTGACCAAGGTGTGGCCGCACGCGGACTACCCGGTCGTCGAGATCGGCAAGCTGGAGCTCAACCGCAACCCGCGGAACGTCTTCGCCGAGGTCGAGCAGTCGATCTTCAGCCCCGCCCACTTCGTGCCGGGCATCGGCCCGTCCCCGGACAAGATGCTCCAGGGCCGCCTCTTCGCGTACGGCGACGCCCACCGCTACCGCGTCGGCATCAACGCCGACCAGCTGCCGGTGAACCGTCCGCACGCCGCCGAGGCGCGCACCAACTCCCGTGACGGCTTCCTGTACGACGGCCGGCACGGCGGTGCGAAGAACTACGAGCCGAACAGCTTCGGGGGACCGGCGCAGACCGGCCGTGCGCTGTGGCAGCCGTTCGACGGCTTCACCGCCGGCACCGGCAACCACCCGGCGCCGGTGCACGCCGAGGACAACGACTTCGTCCAGGCGGGCAACCTCTACCGGCTGATGGCGGAGGACGAGCAGGACCGCCTGATCAACAACCTGGCGGGCTCCCTCTCCCAGGTCTCGCGCGAGGACATCGTCGAGCGCGCGATCGCCAACTTCCGTCAGGCGGGCGCTGACTTCGGCAAGCGGCTGGAGGCCGCGGTCCAGGCCCTGCGCGGCTGATACCACCAGCACTGGACCGCTTGCCGAGTGGACGGGCCGGATCTCCTGTACGAGGGGATCCGGCTCGTTCGTAGCCTGTGAGCATGTCTGCTCAGGCAGGTACCCGCTGTACCTGCTGCCGTACCGGTGCCCAGCAGCGGATGATGTCGCGGACCGAGACGATGCCGGCCGGTTCGCCGCCGTCGAGGACGATGAGGTGCCGGAAGCCGCCGTGTGCCATGGCGCCGGCCGCCTCCTCCAGCGTCCACGACGGGGCCGCGAACACGACGTCGGTGGTGGTGTGGTCGTGGGCGTGTTCGGTGTCGGGGTCCTGGCCGAGGCCGACGGAGTTCAGGATGTCGCGCTCGGTGAGGATGCCGATGCCGCCGGCGTCGGGGTCGTGGACCACGGCCGCGCCGACCCGGCGGGCGGACATCAGCGCGGCGGCCTGCCGCAGGGTGTGAGTGGGGCCGATGGTGAGGACGACTGTGCTCATGGCGTCACGTACGAGCATGGATGGAGCCACCTCCTGGAGTGTCCCCGCCGTGTGTTCCGTTTGTTCACCGTTTCACAAGTTCACAAGTGGGGGGACTTTCAGGGTGGCAGGTAAAGCGGGGGTCAACAAGTGGGCGTTCAGTAACGCTGGTTGAGGTACGCCAGCAGCTCGTCGTGCAACAGGCCGTTCGACGCCGCCGCGTTGCCGCTGTGCGGGCCGTGGCGGCCGTCGAGGCCGGTGAAGGTGCCGCCGGCCTCGGTGACGATGATCGCGTTGGCCGCCATGTCCCACAGGGACAGTTCCGGCTCGGCGCACATGTCGACGGACCCCTCGGCCACCATCATGTACGGCCAGAAGTCGCCGTACGCGCGCGTGCGCCAGACCTCGCGGGTGAGGTCCAGGAAGCCGTTCAGGCGGCCCTGCTCCTCCCAGCCGGAGAGGGAGGAGTACGCGAAGGATGCGTCCGGCAGCTTGGCGACGCGCGAGACGTGCAGCCGGCTCGCAGAGGTGAGGCTGCGGCCACTGAAGGCGCCGTGGCCCTTCGCCGCCCACCAGCGGCGGCCGAGGGCGGGAGCGGAGACGACGCCGACGACGGGCTGGTAGCCGCCCTCCGACGCCTCCATCAGGGAGATCAGGGTCGCCCAGACGGGGACGCCGCGTACGTAGTTCTTGGTGCCGTCGATGGGGTCGATGACCCAGCGCCGGGGGCCGGTGCCCTCGACGCCGTACTCCTCGCCGAGGACCGCGTCGCGCGGGCGGGCGCGCTGGAGGTGGTTGCGGATGAGTTCCTCGGCGGCCCGGTCGGCCTCGGAGACCGGCGTCATGTCGGGCTTGGTTTCGACCTTCAGATCGAGGGCCTTGAAGCGGTCCGTCGTCGCGGCGTCGGCGGCGTCCGCGAGGACGTGGGCAAGACGCAGGTCGTCGAGATAGTCGGGCATGTGAGGAACGGTATCTGTCGCGGTCGGTACGGGGCTACAGGGGGCGATCGTGGGCGGGTTGCGCGGCGTACGCCCGGGCGGGGCGGGGGCGCACGGCCCGGCGCGACGGGGCCTGCGTACCCGCCCCCTCGAATCCTCAACCCTCGAACCTCCCAACCTCCGAACCCTCGAACCTCTGAACCCTCGAACCTCCGAACCCCCGAACCTCCGAGCCCCCGAACCCCAACGATCTGCACGAACCCTTGACAGTGCCCCCACAGCCGTCAAATCTGGGCGCAAAGTCCGTCCCTCCAGGGAGGCGATGATGCCTGCTGCCCGGGAGTCCCTGCTGGACGCCGCCTATACGGCGCTCGCGCGGCGGCCGTGGGCCGCGGTGCGGATGGTGGACGTGGCCGCGACGGCCGGGGTGTCCCGGCAGACGCTGTACAACGAGTTCGGCAGCAAGGAGGGGCTCGCCCGGGCGCTGGTGCGCAGGGAGGCCGACGGGTATCTCGCCGGTGTCGACCGGGCCCTCAGCACCCACAGCGACCCCCGCGAGCGGCTCATGGCGGCCGCCGAGTGGACCATTGTGGCCGCCCGCGAGAACACGCTCGTCCGCGCCATGCTCACCGGCTGCTGGAGCGAGCGGCTGCCCTCGCCGACCCTCGAAGCGGTGCCGTCCTCCTCCGCCGTCCCCGCGCAGCGCCGGGCCGACGGCCCGCTGCCCTCGCCCGGCGACTTCGTGGCGCTGGTCCGCGACCGGGCCGTCGCGGTGCTGGCCGAACCCGGCGTGCCCAGGGCGGACACCGCCGACCTGGCGCGCTCCTGCGAACTGGTCGTCCGGCTCGCGCTGTCCTGCGTGGCCGCACCGCCCGGGGAAGGCGGCGTCACGGACCTGATGCGCGGCGCCCTGCACCGGCAGCCGGTATAGACCAAGTACAGAACAGGTGTAGACCAATTACCAAGCACAGACCAGGTGCAGACCAGTTACAGATCAGGTACAGACCCGTAGGCCTCAGTGCGCCGACCCGGACAGTTGCAGCCCGATGATGCCGATGATGACCAGGCTGATCGAGACGATCTTCAGCGTGGAGACGATGTCGCCGAGGAAGACCATGCCGTAGATGGCGGTCCCGGCCGCGCCGATGCCGGTCCACACCGCGTACGCGGGACCCACGTCGAGTTTCTTCAGCGAGAGCGTCAGCAGACCGAAGCTGCCGATCGCGAAGACGCAGAACGCGATGGTCGGCCAGAGTCTGGTGAAGCCGTGCGACAGCTTCAGACAGACCGCGAAGCCGGTTTCGAGCAACCCGGCCACGATGACCAGCAGCCACGCCATGTGCTGTCCTCCCCGTTTTCTCCACGTACTGTGACCGCGTGTCAGGCGCTTGTCAGGTTGACATCCGGGCATCCGGGCATCCGGCTTTTGCGATTATGCCCTTACCGGACCCGCCGCAAGACAAACCCCGCGTGAAGAGAAACAACGCGACGGTCAGTCGCCTTCCTTCCGCTCGCGCGTGGCCAGCAGCCGCCGCAGCGAGTACAGCCGGGCGGGGTCGGCATGTCCCTCGGCCACCCACTCGTCCAGCGCGCAGTCCGGCTCGTCGTGACTGCACGCGCGCGGGCAGCCCTCCGTGCCCGGCTCCAGGTCGGGGAAGGCGTGGATGACCCGGGACGGATCGATGTGCGCGATCCCGAACGACCGTACGCCCGGGGTGTCGATCACCCAGCCGTCCGTGCCGGTCAGCGGCAGGGCGAGCGCCGACGTCGTGGTGTGCCGGCCGCGTCCGGTCACCGCGTTCACACGCCCCGTCAACCGCCGCCGCTCCTTCGGCACCAGCGCGTTGACGAGGGTCGTCTTGCCGACGCCCGAGTGGCCGACGAACGCCGTGACCTTGCCCTCCAACTGCTCGAACACCCGCTCCGCCGCATCGCCGCTGTCCAGTTCCTCGCGGCTGGTGACGACGTACGGGATGTCCAGGTCGCCGTACAGCTCCAGGAGCGTGTCCGGCGGGGCAAGGTCCGACTTGGTCAGCACCAGGAGCGGGTCGAGGCCGCCGTCGTACGCCGCGACCAGGCAGCGGTCGATCAGGCGTGGGCGTGGTTCGGGGTCGGCGAGTGCGGTGACGATGGCGAGCTGGTCGGCGTTGGCGACGACGACGCGTTCGTACGGGTCGTCGTCGTCCGCGGTGCGGCGCAGCACCGAGGTGCGCTCCGCGATGCGCACGATCCGCGCGAGCGTGTCCTTCTTGCCGGACAGATCGCCGACGAGGGCGACCCGGTCGCCGACCACCGCCGCCTTGCGGCCCAGCTCGCGGGCCTTCATGGCCATGACCACGCGGTCCTCGACCAGACACGTCAGGCGGCCCCGGTCGACGGTGAGGACCATGCCCTCGGCCGCCTCCTCGTGCTTGGGGCGGATGTTCGTACGCGGCCGGGTGCCCTTGCGGCTGGGGCGGGAGCGGATGTCGTCCTCGTCGGTGTGCTTGCCGTAGCGGCGCATGGCGTGTCCCCTACGCCCCGAGCATCCCGGTCCACAGTTCGGGGAAGTCCGGCAGGGTCTTCGCCGTCGTCGCCACGTTCTCGATCTGTACGTCCTCCACCGCGAGGCCGATGATCGCGCCGGCCGTGGCCATGCGATGGTCGTCGTACGTGTGGAAGATCCCGCCGTGCAGCGGGCGCGGGCGGATGTGCAGACCGTCGGCGGTCTCGGTGACGTCACCGCCGAGTTCGTTGATCTCCTTGGTGAGCGCGGCCAGGCGGTCCGTCTCGTGCAGCCGCAGATGCGCCACGCCGCGCAGCGTGGAGGGGGAGTCGGCGAGGGCGGCGACCGCCGCGATGCCGGGGGTCAGTTCGCCCACGTCGCCGAGGTCGACGTCGATGCCGTGGATCGCGCCCGAGCCGGTGAACACCAGGCCGTAGTCGGTCAGTTCGCAGGAACCGCCCATTTCGGTGAAGATCTCTCGCAGCCGGTCGCCGGGCTGGGTGGTGCGGGACGGCCAGTCCGGGATCAGCACCTTGCCGCCGGTGACCAGGGCCGCCGCCAGGAACGGCTGGGCGTTCGACAGGTCCGGCTCGATCGTCAGGTCCCGGCCGAGCAGGGCACCGGGCGTGACCCGCCAGACGTTGCGCTCGCCGCCCGACTCGGGGGTGTCGACCTGCGCGCCGACCGCGCGCAGCATGTCGACGGTCATCCGGATGTGCGGCATCGACGGCAGCGTGGAGCCGATGTGACGGACCTCCACGCCCTGGTTGAAGCGCGGGCCGGACAGCAGCAGGGCGCTGACGAACTGGGACGACGACGAGGCGTCGATCTCGACCGGGCCGCCGTCCAGCGCGCCCCCGCCGTGCACGGTCAGCGGCAGCGCGCCACGCCCGTCGTCGTCGATCCGGGCACCGAGCACGCGCAGCGCGTCGATGACGCCGTTCAGGGGACGCTCGTACGACCTCGGGTCGCCGTCGAAGCGGATGGGGCCGTCGGCGAGCGCGGCGACCGGCGGCAGGAAGCGCATCACCGTGCCGGCGTTGCCGACGTCGACCGTGGCCGGGCCGCGCAGCCCCGCGGGGAGCACCCGCCACGCCTCGCCGGTGCCGTCCGGGCCCACGCCCTCCTCGATGCCGACGCCCATCGCCCGCAGGGCACCGGCCATCAGCAGCGTGTCGCGGGAGCGCAGCGGGCGGCGCAGCCAGCCGGGCTCGGAGGCGAGGGCGGCGAGCACCAGGGCGCGGTTGGTGACCGACTTGGATCCGGGCACATGGACCGTCGCGTCGACGGCTCCGCTCGCGTGCGGGGCGGGCCAGAGGGCGGTGTCTGCGGGGTTCTGCGCCATGGGCCCCACTCTAGTAGGCGGCGGTGGTTCGGGTACGGGTGCGTTGTGGCTGGTCGGGCAGTCACCGGCGCGCCGACGCGGGCCGCTCACACCTCCAGGAGCCAGCGCCCGCCACCGATCAGGGAACTCAGCGACACCACGTGGAAGAGGAACAGCCACAGCCCCGCCGGTACGTTCGTCAGCCGCGACAGCTGGTCCGCGTCCGAGTCGCCCGCGCCTCCCCGCCGCCGCTTCGCCTGGAGCTCGAACGCCGGGCGCACCCCGCCGAGCAGCAGGAACCACACCACCACGTAGGCGAACCCCGCTTGCACCTGGGGCCCGGCCAGCCAGGAGACCAGGACGAACGCGCCGCCGGTCAGGAAGACGGTCAGGACGCCGTACGCGTTGCGGATCATCACCAGCATCGCCAGCAGCAGGGCCGTCGCCACCCACAGCAGCAGGGTGATGTGCCCGGTGGCGAGCAGCGCGGCGCCGCCGAGGCCCAGCAGCGGGGGCGCGGTGTATCCGGCGGCCGCGGTGAGGATCATGCCGATGCCGTACGGCTTGCCCCGGCTGACCGTGAGGCCGCTGGTGTCGGAGTGCAGACGTATGCCGGTCAGGGTGCGGCCGGTGAGCAGCGCGATCAGGCCGTGGCCGCCCTCGTGGGCGATGGTGATGGCGTTGCGCGCGACGCGCCACAGCCCGTGCGGGACGATCACGGCGAGGGCGGCGGCCAGGGTGGCGAGTACGACCCACAGGTCGGGGTCGGGCTGGGTGCCGACGAGCTCGTCCCAGAGGGAGGTGGCTGTGGTGCTGTCCATGTTCCGGCGGCGCTCCCTCTGATCGGCGGGGTCTGGCAGTGTGGCACGTACGTGCGGACGGTATCTGAGACGCGGACGTCGCAGCGATCGTTCCTGACGGGAGACGTGCAGGTCACAGCGTTGGAGCCGCGGAGTGACCGGGGAGGGGGGCCGTGCGGGACCGGTCCCGGCGCGGCGCCACTACCGTGCCGACATGCCGCGACTCGATCGTGATCAGCGTTCCAGGGGCGGGCGCTCCCGCCGAAAAGCCGGACTTGTGCTCGCCCTTGCCGTGAGCCTGCTCAGCGCCGGGTGTTCGAGCGAGCAGCCCGCGCCGCGGCCGTCGTCCCCCCGTCCGACGCCCTCGTCCTCCGCCTCCGCCTCGTCCTCCGCCTCCGCCTCTACCTCTGCCCCCACCTCCGCACCAGCGCAGCCGATCAAGTACACCCGGGAGCAGCTTGCGGCGCGGCCGTGCCTCGCCCTCGACGAGCGTGACCGCGCCGCCCTCGGGATCAGTGGCCCGGGGAAACAGTCGTCCGGCGAGCACGGGGCGCAGTGCGCGTGGAAGCTGGCCGGCCAGTACGTCAGCCTCGCACTGGATCTGCCCCTGTCCTACGCGAAGACCATGACCAAGAACGGGCGGGTCTCGCAGGTGCCGGTGGGGCAGCACAGGGCTGTCCAGTCCGAATTTCAAAGGATCTGCTTCATCTTCGTCGCGGTGGACGATGTCAATCGCTTGATCGGCACCACGACCATTCCGGACCGCGGGGTGTCGCAGGACGGAACGTGTCCCGCGGGGGCGTCGGTCGCCGCCGCTGCCCTGACCCATATCCGATGACGACCAGGCCCTCTCCGGCCTCCCCGAGCCGTAGGCGCCTCGACCGCGCTCGGCAACGGTCTGCCACTCTTGGACGTGTGAGGCGGCATGATCCAGCGGTCTCGCAGGTCGGAGGGGCGGTCAGATATGTGCGGACGGTATGCGGCGAGTCGTAGGCCCGAGGATCTCGCAGGGATCTTCGAGATCGAGAAGTGGGAGCCGGAGGAGACCCTGGAGCCCGACTACAACGTGGCTCCCACCAAGGAGGTCTACGCCGTCCTCGACCGCCCCCTGAAAGACGTGGCCGACCCGCGCCCGGTTCGGCAGCTGCGCAAGCTCAAGTGGGGGCTCGTCCCGTCCTGGGCCAAGACACCCGAGGGCGGCGCCCGGATGATCAACGCGCGCGCCGAAAGCGTCCACGAGAAGCCCGCCTTCCGCCGCGCCTTCGCCGCCCGGCGCTGCATCCTGCCCGCCGACGGCTACTACGAGTGGGTCACCGGCAAGCAGGAGCGGGACCTGGAGGTCGAGGGCAAGAAGAAGCGGCCGCGCAAGCAGCCGTACTTCGTGCTGCCCGCCGACGGGTCCGTCTTCGCGATGGCCGGGCTGTACGAGTTCTGGCGGGACCGGACGCTGCCCGACGACCACCCGCAGGCCTGGTGGGTCACCTGCTCGGTGCTCACCACCGAGGCCGAGAGCAGCCCGCTGGCGGTGGCCCCCGCCGAGGGCCCGTACGCGCTCGCCGACATCCACCCCCGGATGCCGCTGATGCTCCCCCCCGACCGCTGGGACGCCTGGCTCGACCCGTGCCGCACCGACCCGGACGATCTGCGCGAGCTGCTCGCCCCGCCCCCGCCCGGCCTGATGCGTGCCTACCCGGTGAGCACGGCCGTCTCCAACGTCCGCAACAACGGCCCGGACCTGCTGAAGGAGCTGGAGGGACCGGTGGAGGGCACACTCTTCTGATGTGACTGATGTGTCCCATATGAATCCCGATGTGACCGGCGTGACCACCCAGACCGTCGAGACCGACGCGGGCACCGCCCGTATCACCTGGCACAAGGCGCGCAAGCCCCGGCTCGTCCTCGCCGTCAGCCACGGCGCCGGCGGCGGCATCGAGGCCCGTGACCTCACGGCGCTCGCGGACGTGCTGCCCCGGCACGGTGTGACCGTCGCCCGGGTGGAGCAGCCCTGGCGGGTCGCCGGGAAGAAAGTGGCACCGGCGCCCAAGACGCTGGACGTCGGCTGGCGCGGCGTCTGGCCCGCGCTGGCCGCACCGGGGCTCCCGGTGGTCTCGGGCGGGCGCAGCGCGGGCGCCCGGGTCGCCTGCCGCACGGCGACGGAGCTGGGCGCGGCTGCCGTCCTCGCCCTCAGCTTTCCGCTGCACCCGCCGGGCAGGCCGGAGAAGTCCCGCGCCGGGGAACTGCTCGGCGCGGGGGTGCCCACCCTCGTCGTACAAGGGGGTAATGACCCCTTCGGGAAGCCCGAGGAGTTCCCCGACGGGGAGTACGAGCTGGTCGAGGTGCCGTACGGCGATCATGGCTTCGCCGTACCGAAACGCGCCGAGCTCGGTCAGGATCAGGCTGTCGCGATCATCACGGACGCGGTGGTGCAGTGGACCGGGTCACTGGAGTAAAGATTCGGGAATGCTCCGGTCCCGACCACTGTTGAGGCGGACAGAAGTGCTGATGACCAGCACCGACGTCGTAGGAGAGGAAGTCCGCCGCATGGGTTCGACCTTCTGCCCGGCCCGCAGCAGCCGTACTGACCTGGACTGGACGGTGCTGCACGCGGCCAAGACCGCCCCTATTCGGGCGGCGGCGGGTGCGGATCGTCGTCTATCCTCCGATTCTGGTGGGACCGGGTTCGGTCCTGCCCAGATTGCTGAGGAGGTGGGTCCGGTCACCGGTACCGACGCAGGGACCGACAACGGCCAGGCGGAGCTGCCCGAGGGCCAGGGCAACAGCGCGGAGACGACCGCGGAGCGCAGTGCGCGCTTCGAACGGGACGCGCTCGAATTCCTCGACCAGATGTACTCGGCCGCGCTGCGCATGACGCGCAACCCGGCCGATGCCGAGGACCTGGTGCAGGAGACGTACGCCAAGGCGTACGCGTCCTTCCACCAGTTCCGCGAGGGCACCAACCTCAAGGCGTGGCTGTATCGGATCCTCACCAACACCTTCATCAACTCGTACCGCAAGAAGCAGCGCGAGCCCCAGCGCAGTGCGGCCGAGGAGATCGAGGACTGGCAGCTCGCCCGCGCCGAGTCGCACATGTCGACGGGCCTGCGCTCCGCCGAGTCGCAGGCGCTCGACCACCTGCCCGACTCGGACGTGAAGGAAGCGCTGCAGGCGATCCCCGAGGAATTCCGCATCGCCGTCTATCTCGCGGACGTAGAGGGCTTTGCGTACAAGGAGATCGCGGACATCATGGGGACACCCATCGGTACGGTGATGTCCCGGCTGCACCGGGGCCGCCGTCAACTGCGCGGCATGCTCGAGGACTACGCCCGTGAGCGCGGGCTGGTCCCGGCCGGCGCCGGAGAGTCGAACGAAGCGAAAGGCTCGGGCTCATGAGCTGCGGAGAGCCGCACGAGACTGACTGCAGTGAGGTCCTCGACCACCTGTACGAGTTCCTCGACAGTGAGATGCCGGACGTCGATCGCGAGAAGTTCCAGCACCACTTCGAGGAATGCTCGCCGTGCCTGGAGAAGTACGGCCTGGAGCAGGCCGTGAAGAAGCTGGTCAAGCGGTGCTGCGGGCATGACGACGTGCCCACCGACCTGCGGGCCAAGGTGATGGGGCGGATCGACCTGATCCGCTCCGGGCAGGCCGTGCCCGAGCACGACGTGACGGCCACCGCGCAGGAGTCCTGACTCCGCTTGCTTCAACGCACCCGGTGCTCGTCACCCGAATGCGTTAATCGGCCGTCCGTCGGCCCGCGATCCCACCGCACCGCCCTAGGCTCCGGAGCCTGACACAGGCATGGACCGGGGGAGGGCGTCGTTCATGGAGGCGGTTCCGGCACGGGCACGCGTGTATGTGGCCTGTGTCGTCCTCGGCGCGCTGATGTGCCTGCTGCCACTGCCCACGCCGCGGACGCCCTGGACGGCGATGACGCTGCTCGCCGTCCTCTACGCCGGCGGGGAATGGCTGGCCCGCAGGAGGTTTCCCGGCACCTTCTATCCCGTCCTGCTCGCCGCGGTGTTCCTGCTGCCGGCGCCCGCCGCCGCGCTGGTCGCGCTGTCGGGTGCGCTGCTGTCGCCCGTCGAGCAGCGCCCCGCCTGGCTACGACGGGTCTGGCGGGCCGCCGAGCTCGTGGTGGCCGTGTGGGCGGCCGGGCGGGTGTTCCGGGCGCTGGGCGGGCGGGACGCCGTGGAGGCGTCCGACGTTCCGTACGCGCTCGGCCCGGCGGCGGGCGCGGTGCTGGCGTTCTGCGCGGTGCTGACCGTGCTCGACGGGGGCATTCTGGTCGTCGCCGAACGCGTGCCGCTACGGCGGGCCTGGCGAGGCCTGCTGCTGCGGTCGCTGGCGCCGGTCGGGGTGCACGGACTCGCCGGACTGATGATGGCCGTCCTGTGGCGCAGCCCGTACGGCCCCCTGGCGGCGCTGCTCGTGCTGCTGCCGATGGGCGTGTCCTGGTGGGCGTTCGCGCAGTACCACCGGGAGCGGGGCGCCCATCAGGCAACCATCCGGGCGCTGGTGCAGGCCGTCGACATCAAGGACGAGTACACGCGCGGGCACAGCGAGCGGGTCGGCCAGGCCTCGATGATGATCGCGCGCGAACTGGGCATGGACGACGAGCGGGTCGAGGTGCTGCGGTTCGCCGGGATCCTGCACGACGTGGGGAAGCTCGGGGTGCCCACGCGGCTGCTGCGCAAGGACGGGCCGCTGACGCCCGAGGAGCGGCGGGTGATCGAGCTGCATCCGGAGTACGGGCACGAGATGGTGCGGGGCATTTCGTTTCTGGGCGAGGCCCGGGCCGCCGTACTGCATCATCACGAGCGCCTGGACGGGAGCGGGTATCCGTACGGGCTCGTCGGGAGTCAGATTCCCGAGTCCGCGCGGGTGGTCGCCGTTGCCGATGCGTTCGACGCGATGACGTCCACCCGGTCCTACAGCAGGGCTCGGCCTGTCGCCGTCGCGTTGGCGGAGCTGGAGCGGTGTGCGGGGCGGCAGTTCGATCCGGTGATGGTGGCTGCGCTGGTGCGGGTGGTACGACGGTCCGGGTGGGACCCCGTTGTCACCGCTGACGGCGTGGCGTCCCGTCGCATTCCCTCACCCGCACCTGATTCCAGTCGGACGGGAGCGCACCATTGAAACGCGGTCGAGCCCTCCCCCTGATCCACGGCTCCGCCGCCGTCCTCGCCCTCGTCTCCCTCGGCGCCACCTTCTGGACCGGCGTCGAGCAACGCGGCATCGCGCTCGCCTTCGGTGCGCTCGTCGCCCTCGGTGAACTCACCCGCTGGTACGGACCGCAGGTCAGGGAGGCCGCGCCGCTCGGGGCCGCCGGGGCGTTGTCGTACGCCCTGCTCGGGGAGGACGCCGGGCGGGCCACCACCCACGGAGTCGCCCAGGTCGTCAGCGTCGTGCTCGCCGCCTCACTCGTCGGGTGTGTGCCGCACATCGCGCGGGGACGCGGACCGGTCTTCGACCATCTGGCGCGGCGGGTGCTCACCGTCGGGTTCGCCGCCGTGTGCTTTCAACCGCTGTACAACCACGGCACGTTCGCGGACTGGAGCGGCCCCGCCTACGCGCTGCTGCTCATCGCGCTGCTCGCGCTCACCGCGCTGTGCGACGCCGTGCTCGCCGCCGCGCTGGCGCACTCCCGCACCGGGTGGCCGTTCGGGCCGCTGCTGCGGGACGAGCTGCGGGGCACGCTCGGGATCGGGTCGGCCGTGGGTGCGACCGGTGCCGTGATGGCGCTGGGCGTCGCGGTCGTCGGGTTGTGGGCGCTGCCCGTGTTCTGTCTGCCGCTGCTGCTCACGCAGGTGTCCCTGCGCCGCTACGCCGCCGTGCGGACGACGTACCGTCAGACCATCGCCTCCCTGGCCCGGGCCACCGAGATCGCGGGGTACACCCCGGCCGGGCACGCGCGCCGGGTCGCCGCGCTGAGCCGGGCCGTCGGGCGGGACCTGGGGCTGAGCGAGCCGGAGCTCACCGTGCTGGAGTACGCGGCGCTGATGCACGACATCGGGCAGCTGAGCCTGGTCGACCCGGTGCCGGCCGGGGCCACGGCCGGGCTGCCCGACGCCGAGCAGCGGCGGATCGCGCTCTTGGGCGGGGCGGTCGTACGGCAGACCGGGGTGGACGCCGAGGTCGCGGTGGTGGTGGAGCGGCAGGCGGATCCGTACCCTGAGCAGCCACCGGCCGCGCGGATCGTGCGGGCGGTGAACGCGTACGACGAGAAGGTGCGCGACGCGGGCCCCGGCGGGCCGCTGACCGCGCTGGAGGAGCTGCGGCTGGGGACCGCGGGGGACTACGCTCCGGACGTCGTCGAGGCGCTGGCCCGGGTGCTGTCGAGGGAGGGTCTGACCCTGCCCTCGGCTGGGTAACCCATGGGTAATGAGCGCCCTTCCAGCCGCACGTGGTTGGATGCGAAGGAGAGGGTGTCCGGGGGCACAGGCCAGCCCACTGAACGGAACTGGCAGGCGGGAATCGTGAGGATCTTCGGCAAGGGACGGCACCGGCCCTCCGCCTCCTGGCGGCAGGCCACCGACCGGGCGTTCACGCTCATCGGGGACGGCCGGTACGAGGACGCGGGCGCGCTGCTGACGCGGGCCGCCGACCTGGAGCCCTGGCTGTCGGAGTCCTGGTTCAACCTCGCCCTGCTGCACAAGTTCCGGCACGACTGGGAGCAGGCCCGCGCGGCCGGTCTGCGGGCCGTCGCCCTGCTCGACCGGGAGACCGGCGCACCCGACTGGTGGAACGTCGGCATCGCCGCCACCGCCCTGCAGGACTGGCCGCTGGCCCGCCGCGCCTGGCAGGCCTACGGGCTGCACGTGCCCGGCGGCGCCACGGACTCCGGCGAGCCCGCCGGCATGGACCTGGGCAGCGCGGCGGTACGGCTGTCGCCCGAGGGCGAGGCCGAGGTCGTGTGGGGGCGGCGGCTGGATCCGGCGCGGATCGAGGTGCTGTCCATCCCGCTGCCGTCGTCGGGCCGGCGCTGGGGTGAGGTCGTGCTGCACGACGGGGTGCCGCACGGGGAGCGGACCACGGCTGCCGGGCACTCGTACCCGGTGTTCGACGAGATCGAGCTGTGGGCGCCCTCGCCCGTGCCCACCTGGGTGGTCCTCCTTGAGGCGGCCACCGAGGCCGACCGGGACGCCCTGGAACAGCTCGCCGCCGACGCCGGGTTCGCCGCGGAGGACTGGTCGTCGTCCGTGAGGCTGCTGTGCCGGCTGTGCTCCGAGTCACGGATGCCGGCCGACGAGGGCGACGGGGAGCATCTGGACCCGCACGATCACAGTGAGCCCGGGCATCCGGGGCCGCTGGGGCATCGGACCGACGGGCAGCTGTGGGTGCCGGAGCGGGAGTGCGGGTTGGCTGCGCCGGCTTCACTGGTTCGGGGGTTGCTGGACGGGTGGGTCGCGGACTCACCCGATTCGAGGGACTGGCGGGATCTGGAAGAGGTCTGCTGACCGGCCGCCGTACCCTGTATCAGCATCACACCCCAGTTTTCCCAGGAAGGCGTACGTCGGTCATGGCGCAGCAGGACACCGATCAGCAGCACGCGGGCGTGCTCCCCGTGGACGACGAGGGCTTCGTCATCGACACCGAGGAGTGCGAGGAGCGCGAGGCGGCCTGGCGTGAGCGGGGCACCTCGCGGCCGATCACCGTGGTCGGGAACCCGGTGCTGCACAAGGAGTGCAAGGACGTCACCGACTTCGGCGAGGAGTTCCAGCAGCTGGTCGCCGACATGTTCGCCAGCCAGCGCACCGCCGAGGGCGTGGGCCTGGCCGCCAACCAGATCGGCGTCGATCTGAAGGTGTTCGTCTACGACTGCCCGGACGACGAGGGCGTCCGGCACGTCGGCGTGGTCTGCAACCCCAGGCTCGTCGAACTGCCCGCCGACAAGCGTCGGCTGGACGACAGCAACGAGGGCTGTCTGTCGGTGCCGACGGCGTACATGCCGCTGGCCCGCCCGGACTACGCCGAGGTGACCGGGCAGGATGAGCGGGGCAACCCGATCAAGGTGCGGGGCACCGGTTACTTCGCTCGGTGTTTGCAGCACGAGACCGACCATCTCTACGGCTACCTCTACATCGACCGGCTCTCCAAGCGGGAACGCAAGGACGCGCTGCGGCAGATGGCCGAGAACGAGCCCCGCTACCCCGTGGTCGCGAACGACTGACACCTCACCCGTCCCCCGCGTACGGCGTCTGATCAGGTCTGCTCACCTGACCAGGCGCCGTTCGTCTGTCCGACGCACGTTCGATCGGATGTGTGCCGCGAGTGATCCAGAATCAGTCATGAGGCGGGAGGATCTCGGCACTGTGGGGTAGTGAATGAAGCAAATCCGTTCCCAGAACGGTCAGTTGTGGTGCTGAATGGGATGTGCGGGATACGCAACGGCGCACGCCCGGCACAGCGGCAGGGGTGTGCGCAACTGGCGGCTGAGAGGGGTTTGTTCGTGCCTGCTTTCCCACACAGCACCACAGCGACCGCAACCGCGGTCGCGATCCCACCCTCGCTGTCTCTCCCGGTGATCGAGGCGGCGTTTCCCAGGCAATTGCACCCGTATTGGCCCAGGCTCCAGGAGAAGACCCGTGCATGGCTCCTGGAAAAGCGGCTCATGCCGGCGGACAAGGTTGAGGAATATGCCGACGGCCTGTGCTACACCGATCTCATGGCGGGGTACTACATTGGCGCCCCCGACGACGTCCTGCAGGCGATAGCGGACTACAGTGCGTGGTTCTTCGTCTGGGACGACCGGCACGACCGCGACATCGTCCACCACCGCCCCGTGGCCTGGCGCCGGCTGCGGGCCCGGCTGCACGAGGCGCTCGACTCCCCCCAGGACCATCTGCACCACGGGGATCCGCTGGTCGCAGGGTTCGCGGACAGCGTGCTGCGGTTGTACTCGTTCCTGCCCCGCACCTGGAACGAGCGGTTCGCCCGGCATTTCCACGCGGTGATCGAGGCGTACGACAGGGAATTCCACAACCGTATCGAGGGAGTTGTCCCGACGGTCGAGGAATACCTGGCGCTGCGCCGGCTCACGTTCGCGCACTGGATATGGACCGATCTGCTGGAGCCGAGCGCCGGGCAGGAACTGCCGGACGCCGTGCGAAAGCACCCGGCCTACCGGAAGGCGGCGCTGCTGAGCCAGGAATTCGCCGCCTGGTACAACGACCTCTGTTCCCTGCCCAAGGAAATCGCGGGCGAGGAGGTGCACAATCTCGGAATCAGTCTCATCACCCATGAGGGACTGACTCTCGAAGAGGCAGTCGTCGAAGTACGGCGACGCGTCGAGGAGTGCATAGCCGATTTCCTCGTCGCCGAACGGGAGGGCTTACGCTTTGCGGACGCCCTCGACGACGGCACCGTTCACGGAAAGGAACTGAGCGCTGCCGTGCGCGCCTGCCTCGGGAATATGCGGAACTGGTTCAGTTCCGTCTACTGGTTCCACCACGAGTCCGGCCGCTACATGGTCGACAGCTGGGACGACCGGTCCACGCCCCCGTACGTCAACAACGAAACGGCAGGTGAGAAATGACCGTCGAGTCAGTCAAGCCCGCAGCCGAGGCGCGCCCGGCTGCGGAACTGCGTGAACCGCCCCTCGCGGGCGGTGGTGTCCCGCTCCTCGGCCACGGCTGGAAGCTGGTGCGCGATCCGCTGGCCTTCATGGCCCAGCTGCGCGACCACGGTGACGTGGTCCGGCTGCGGCTCGGCCCCAAGACGGTGTACGCCGTCACCACCCCGGCGCTCACCGGCGCCCTGGCGCTGAGCCCCGACTACAAGATCGACGGCCCGCTGTGGGAGTCCCTGGAGGCCTTGCTCGGCAAGGAGGGCGTGGCCACCGCCAACGGGCCCCGTCACCGGCGCCAACGCCGCACCATCCAGCCCGCGTTCCGGCTCGACGCGATCCCCGCCTACGGGCCGGTCATGGAGGAGGAGGCGCACGGCCTCACCACCCGCTGGCGGCCCGGCGAGACCATCGACTGCACCTCCGAGTCCTTCCGGGTGGCCGTGCGCATCGCGGCCCGCTGCCTGCTGCGCGGCGAGTACATGGACGAGCGCGCCGAGCGGCTGTGCCTGGCCCTCGCCACCGTGTTCCGCGGTATGTACCAGCGGATGGTGATCCCGCTCGGGCCGCTGTACCGGCTGCCGCTGCCCGCCAACCGTGAATTCAACCGGGCGCTGGCCGATTTGCATCTCCTCGTCGACGAGATCGTGGCCGAGCGCCGGGCATCCGGTCAAAAGCCGGACGATTTGCTGACGGCATTGCTGTCGGCGAAGGACGAGAATGGCGAGCCCATCGGGGAACAGGAGATCCACGACCAGGTGGTCGCGATACTCACCCCGGGGAGCGAAACCGTGGCCTCCACGATCATGTGGCTGCTCCAGGTGCTCGCTGAGCATCCGGAACACGCGGACCGGGTCCGGGACGAAGTTGAATCCCTGACCGGTGGCCGGCCCGTCGGATTCTCGGACGTCCGCAAGCTCACGCACACCAACAATGTCGTCGTGGAGGCGATGCGTTTGCGACCCGCCGTATGGATACTGACCCGGCGGGCGGTCACCGACACGGAACTCGGCGGCTATCGCATTCCGGCCGGGGCGGACATCATCTACAGTCCGTACGCGATACAGCGCGATCCGCGATCGTACGCGGACAACCTGGAGTTCGACCCCGACCGGTGGCTCCCGGAACGCGTCAAGGACGTGCCGAAATATGCCATGAGTCCGTTCAGTGTGGGTAATCGCAAGTGCCCGAGCGATCACTTCTCGATGGCCCAGCTGACGCTCATCACGGCGGCGGTGGCGACGAAGTACCGCTTCGAGCAGGTGCCCGGATCGAACGACGCGACCCGGGTGGGCATCACGCTGCGTCCGCACCGGCTGCTGCTCACGCCGGTGCCCCGGTGACGGTCAGGCGGCCTCCGGGCCCCTGAACGTGCGCCGGTAGGCGTTGGGGGTCGTCCCCAGCGCCCGGACGAACTGATGGCGCAGCGCGGCCGCGTTGCCGAACCCCGTTCGGCCGGCGATCGCGTCCACCGTCTCGTCCGTCGCTTCCAGCAACCGCTGGGCCAGCAGTACGCGTTGGCGCAGGATCCAGCGGTACGGTGTGGTCCCCGTCTCCTGCTGGAAGCGGCGGGCGAAGGTGCGCGGGGACATCAGGGCGCGGGCGGCGAGCTGCTCGACGGTCACCTCCTGGTCGAGGTTGCGCTCCATCCACACCAGCACCTCGGCGACCGTGTCGCACTCGGAGCGGGGCAGCGGCCGCTCGATGAACTGCGCCTGACCGCCGTCGCGGTGCGGGGGCACCACCATCCGCCGGGCGATCTTGTTGGCGACCTCCGGCCCCTGCTCCTTGCGCACGATGTGCAGACAGGCGTCGATACCGGCGGCCGTACCGGCCGAGGTGATCACCGGATCCTCGTCGACGTACAGCACGTCCGGCTCGACGACCGCCCGCGGATACTGCCGTTCCAACTCGTCGGCATGCCGCCAGTGCACGGCACACCGCCGCCCGTCCAGCAGCCCCGCGGCGCCCAGCACGAAGACCCCGGAGCACACGCTGAGCACCCGCGCACCCCGCTCGACGCCCCGGCGCAGGGCGTCGAGCAGCTCGGGCGGAAAGGTTCGCGACTCGTAGCACGAACCCGCCGGTACGGCGATCAGGTCGGCGCTCTCCAGGCGTTCCAGCCCGTGCTCGACCTGCATGGAGAAGCCGGCGCTCGACCGCAGCGCCGGCCCCTCGGCGGAGGCGACCGCGAAGTCGTACACCGGCAGCCCTTCGTCGCTCCGGTCGATGCCGAAGACCTCGCAGATCACGCCGAGCTCGAAGGGATTCACGCCGTCGACGAGGACGGCGGCCACATTCCGAAGCATGCCTCCAGTGTGCCCCAGCGGTGGCAGCAAATCGAGGTTCTACGGCAGTCCTGCCACTGTTGGTAAGGAGCATCCGGCGCGACAGTGGTGTCCATGAACGCGAACCAGATCGAAGCACTCATCGGAATGCTGGCCGTCGCCGGACTCTTCGTGATCATGTTCCTCCCCGCACTGATCGGCATCGCGCACGAGCGCCGCGTCGACCGAGAGATCAGGGAGGCCCAGGATCACGCCAAGGAAAAGGAGGATCAGAAGTCCTCGTCCAGGTCGACCGTGCCCTCCACGGCGACCTGGTACGCCGAGGGACGCCGTTCGAAGAAGTTGGTCAGCTCCTGAACCCCCTGGAGCTCCATGAAGGAGAAGGGGTTCTCGGAGCCGTACACCGGGGCGAAGCCGAGGCGCGTCAGACGCTGATCGGCGACGCACTCCAGGTACTGGCGCATCGAGTCGGTGTTCATGCCCGGGAGGCCGTCACCGCACAGGTCGCGCGCGAACTGCAGCTCGGCCTCGACGGCCTCCCTCAGCATGTCGGTGACCTGCTGCTGGAGCTGGTCGTCGAAGAGGTCCGGCTCCTCCTTGCGGACGGTGTCGACCACGTCGAACGCGAAGCTCATGTGCATGGTCTCGTCGCGGAACACCCAGTTGGTGCCGGTCGCGAGGCCGTGCAGCAGACCCCGGCTGCGGAACCAGTAGACGTATGCGAAGGCGCCGTAGAAGAACAGGCCCTCGATGCACGCGGCGAAGCAGATCAGGTTGAGCAGGAAGCGGCGCCGGTCGGCCTTGGTCTCCAGGCGCTCCAGCTTCTCCACCTCGTTGATCCACTTGAAGCAGAACTCGGCCTTCTCGCGGATCGAGGGGATGTTCTCCACGGCCGCGAAGGCGGCGGCGCGGTCCTCCGGGTCGGGGAGATAGGTGTCGAGCAGCGTCAAGTAGAACTGGACGTGCACGGCCTCCTCGAAGAGCTGCCTGCTCAGGTACAGGCGCGCCTCGGGGGAGTTGATGTGCTTGTAGAGGGTCAGCACGAGGTTGTTCGCGACGATCGAGTCGCCGGTCGCGAAGAAGGCCACCAGACGGCCGATCAGGTGCCGTTCGGCGGGCGTGAGCTTCGCGAGGTCGGCGACGTCCGAGTGGAGGTCGACCTCCTCGACGGTCCAGGTGTTCTTGATGGCGTCCCGGTAGCGCTCGTAGAAGTCCGGGTAGCGCATCGGGCGGAGAGTCAGCTCGAAGCCGGGGTCGAGAAGGTTCTGGTTACGGGGGGACATTACTGGCAGGCCTCGCAGGACTCGGGGTTTTCCAGGGAGCAGGCGACCGCGTCTTCGGGCGCCGACTGCTGTACGGGGATGGTCTTTTCGGGCTGAGCCTGGGCCTGGGCTGCGCGGGCGATACGGGTCGCCGGGCGCGAGCGCAGGTAGTACGTCGTCTTCAGGCCCGACTTCCAGGCGTACGCGTACATCGAGGAGAGCTTGCCGATGGTCGGCGTCTCCATGAAGAGATTCAGCGACTGGGCCTGGTCGAGGAACGGGGTCCGGGCCGCCGCCATGTCGATGAGGCCGCGCTGCGGGATCTCCCACGCCGTGCGGTACAGCCGCCGTACGTCCTCGGGGATCCAGGCGAAGTCCTGCACCGAGCCGTTCGCCTCGCGCAGCGCCTCACGGGTGCGGGCGTCCCAGACGCCGAGGGCCTTCAGTTCCTGCACCAGGTAAGAGTTGACCTGGAGGAACTCGCCGGACAGGGTCTCGCGCTTGAAGAGGTTGGACACCTGCGGCTCGATGCACTCGTAGACACCGGCGATCGAGGCGATGGTCGCGGTGGGCGCGATGGCCAGCAGCAGGGAGTTGCGCATCCCGACGGCGGCGATCCGCTCGCGCAGCGCCGCCCAGCGCTCCGGCCAGGTCCGCTCGACGTCGAAGTGGTCCGGGTGCAGCACGCCCCGCGCGGTACGGGTCTTCTCCCACGCGGGCAGCGGCCCGTTGCGCTCGGCGAGGTCGGCGGAGGCCTCGTACGCGGCGAGCATGATGCGCTCGGCGATGCGGGTGGAGAGTTGGTGGGCCTCGGGCGAGTCGAAGGGCAGCCGCAGCTTGAAGAAGACGTCCTGCAGGCCCATCGCGCCGAGGCCGACGGGGCGCCAGCGGGCGTTGGAGCGGCCCGCCTGCTCGGTCGGGTAGAAGTTGATGTCGACCACGCGGTCGAGGAAGGTGACGGCGGTGCGGACGGTGGCGTCCAGCCGCTCCCAGTCGATGCTCTGAGTCGCCGTATCGACAAAGGCACCCAGGTTCACCGACCCCAGGTTGCAGACGGCCGTCTCCCCGTCGCTGGTGACCTCCAGGATCTCCGTGCAGAGGTTCGAGGAGTGGATGACCTGGCCCGGCTCGGCGGTCTGGTTGGCGGTGCGGTTGGCGGCGTCCTTGAAGGTCATCCAGCCGTTGCCGGTCTGCGCGAGGGTGCGCATCATCCGGCCGTACAGCTCGCGGGCGGGCAGGGTCTTCTTCGCCAGGCCCTGTTCCTCGGCCTTGCGGTACGCGGCGTCGAACTCCTCGCCCCACAGGTCGACCAGCTCGGGCACGTCCGACGGCGAGAACAGCGACCACGGCGCGTCCGCGTTCACCCGGCGCATGAACTCGTCCGGGATCCAGTGCGCGAGGTTGAGGTTGTGCGTACGGCGGGCGTCCTCGCCGGTGTTGTCCCGCAGCTCCAGGAACTCCTCGATGTCGGAGTGCCAGGTCTCCAGGTAGACCGCCGCCGCGCCCTTGCGCCGGCCGCCCTGGTTCACGGCGGCGACCGAGGCGTCCAGCGTCTTCAGGAACGGGACGATGCCGTTGGAGTGGCCGTTGGTGCCGCGGATCAGGGAGCCGCGGGAACGGATCCGGGAGTACGAAAGACCGATGCCGCCGGCGTGCTTGGAGAGGCGGGCGACCTGGTGGTAGCGGTCATAGAGGGAGTCCAGCTCGTCCTTGGGGGAGTCGAGGAGGTAGCAGGACGACATCTGGGGGTGCCGGGTGCCGGAGTTGAAGAGGGTGGGGGAGGAGGGGAGGTAGTCGAGGCGGCTCATGAGCCCGTAGAGCGCGGCGACTTCCTCGACGGACCTCACCGTGTCGTCTTCGGCGAGCCCTGCGGCGACGCGCAGCATGAAGTGCTGGGGCGTCTCGATGACCTTGCGGGTGATCGGGTGCCGGAGCAGATAGCGGCTGTACAGGGTGCGCAGGCCGAAGTAGCCGAAGCGGTCGTCGGCGTCCGGGTCGACAAGCGCGTCGAGCCGGGCGGCGTGCAGGCGTACGAACTCGGCGGTCCGGTCGGCGATGAGCCCCTCCCGATGCCCGACCGTGACGGACTCGGTGAAGGACGTCACGCCCTGGGAGGCGGCCTCGGCGGCGATGGAGACGGTCAGCAGCCGGGCGGCCAGCCGGGAGTAGGCGGGGTCCTCGGAGATGAGGCCGGCGGCGGCCTCCGTGGCCAGCTCGCGCAGCTCCGTCTCGTCCGCCCGGGCGGACCGGCCGCGCAACGCGGCAGCGGCCACCCGGCCGGGGTCGGCGTCGGGGAGGTCGGCGGTCAGCTCGGTCAGGGTCCGCAGCAGTGCGGTTCCGGGGCCGTCGGACTCCGGGGTCGCTGAGGCCGGTTCGGCTGGCGCGATGGTCACGGGGGGCTCTCCCTCGCTCGGCACGGGGGCCTTGCGGAGGACAGGGGGCAGCACACGAGCGCACGCGGCGTCGCGTCCACCGGCCCATTCCACGAGGCCCGGACGTCAGGGCACCCGGACCGGTTGGCCGGGCGCACTGTCGGCAGGTCCTCGGACTGACTCTCGTACCACGACATGCGGGCATACGTGTACGAGTACACCGTTGCGGGACAGTTCCGGATTCGCACCGGATTCCCCTGCGACGACAGCGAGCATGAGCATACATGTTGTGCCGGGTGCGGAAGGCACCCCCATATGTTGTGTCGCCGATGACTTCAGAGCGTCAACTCATAGGTGATGAGCGTGATGTCGTCGAGGTGGGGGACCGGGTTCCAGTCGCGGTCCGGTGTGCGGGTGAAGCCCAGGCGTTCGTAGATGCGGTGGGCTGCGTGCATGGTGCGCTGGGTCGACAGGACGATGCCCGTGCAGCCGTGTGTGGTGCGTGCCCGGTCGATGCAGGCGCGTACGAGGGTCTCGCCGATGCCTCGGCCGCGGGCCTCGTGGGCGACGGCGAGCATGCGGATCTCGGCCTCTCCGGGGCGCGCTATGTCGGCCATGGGGCCGCCGGACGGGACGAAGGTCACGCCGCCCAGGATCCGGTCGTTCTCCGCGGCCACCAGGACCTCGGCTGCGGCGGCCCGTTTGGCGACGTTTCTGAGTTCGCCGAGGTATGTGTCGCTCTCGCCGAAGTCGAGGAGGCCGTCCTGGAGGTAGGCCTGGGCTGTGATGTCGCCGAGGGTCTCGTATTCGGTGGGGTCCGCGGGGCGGATGGCTATGTCCATGGAGGTGAGTGTGTACGACAGCGGGCCGCCGTGGTGCTTGGTGCCGGCGGCCCGCTGCGGGTTGTTTCTCAGTGGCTCGACCCCGCGGTCGCCGGGGGGAGTTCCACCTTGACGCCCGGGTCGCCCGCGTCCGCCGTGTAGTCCTCGGGGCTCGTCTCATCCGTACCCTCGGGGGCCTTCGCCGCCCTCAGGACGAAGGTGAGGACCACCGTCACCACCAGGTTGAGGACGAACGCCGTGAGGCCGATGTAGCCGATCTCGCCGATGCCGGGGATCTCCGCCGAGGAGCCGCCGAAGTGCTTCTGCGTCGGCGAGGCGACGCCGTACGCCGCGACCGTGCCGTAGATCATTCCGACCGCCCAGCCGGCCAGCAGCGCCCAGCGGTGGAACCAGCGGGTGAACAGACCGCCGACCAGGGCGGGCATGGTCTGGAGGATCCAGATGCCGCCGAGCAGCTGGAAGTTGATCGCGACCGTCTTGTCCATGCCGAGGACGAAGACCAGCGCGCCGACCTTCACCAGCAGGGACACCAGCTTGGAGACCTTGGTCTCCTGAGCGGGCGTGGCGTCCGGCTTGATGAAGTCCTTGTAGATGTTGCGGGTGAAGAGGTTCGCCGCCGCGATCGACATGATGGCCGCCGGGACCAGCGCGCCGATGCCGATCGCCGCGAACGCCACGCCCGCGAACCAGGCCGGGAACATGTTCTCGAACAGCTGCGGGATCGCCAGCTGGCCGTTCTCCACCTTGATACCGGCCGCGATCGCCATGAAGCCGAGCAGGCCGAGCATGCCCAGCATCAGCGAGTACAGCGGCAGGATCGTGGAGTTGCGGCGGATCACGTCCCGGCTGCGACTGGACAGCACCGCCGTCACGCTGTGCGGGTACATGAACAGCGCGAGGGCCGAGCCCAGCGCCAGCGTGGCGTACGTCCACTGCGAGGCCGCGTTCGGTACGAGTGCGCCGGCACCCGCCGCCGTGTACTTCTCGCTCGCCGCGCTGAAGATGTCGTCGAAGCCGCCCAGCTTGATCGGGATGTAGATGATCGCGACGGCGATGACGATGTAGATCAGCGTGTCCTTCACGAACGCGATCAGGGCCGGCGCCCGCAGACCCGACGAGTACGTGTACGCGGCCAGCACGCCGAAGGCGATCAGCAGCGGCAGGTCCTTGATGAACCAGTTGGTGTCCTCACCGCCGCCGATGCCCATCACGTCCAGCACGGCCTGGATGCCGACCAGTTGGAGGGCGATGTACGGCATCGTGGCGAGGATGCCGGTGACCGCCACCGCGAGGGAGAGGCCCTTCGAGTCGAAGCGGCCGCGGACGAAGTCCGAGGTGGTGACGTATCCGTGCTTGTGGGAGACCGACCACAGACGCGGCAGGAAGATGAACATCAGCGGGTAGATGAGGATCGTGTACGGCACCGCGAAGAAGCCCGCCGCGCCCGCCGCGTAGATCGCCGCCGGTACGGCGACGAAGGTGTACGCCGTGTAGAGGTCGCCGCCCAGCAGGAACCAGGTGATCCAGGTGCCGAACGACCGGCCGCCCAGGCCCCATTCGTCGAGGCTGTGCTCGTTCTCGGCCTTGCGCCAGCGCGCGGCGAGGAAGCCCATCACCGTGACGGCGACGAAGAAGAGGATGAAGACGGCGAGTGCGACGCCGTTCACGCCGTCGTTCATGCTCCCGCACCCCCCTGCGCCTTACGGGCGCGCTGGTCGCGCTGCCACAGCCGGTACGCGATCATGGTGAGCGCGGTGGAGATCACGACCCAGGCCATCTGGTACCAGTAGAAGAACGGGATGCCGATGAACACCGGCTCCATCTTCGCGTACGAGCCCACCCAGAGCATGGCCACGAAGGGCGCTATCAGGCAGAGGGCGACGACGACCCGTAGCGGCGTCACCACCGGCCCTCTGTTCACATCTGGGGCATCTGACATCTGACGGCTCCGTCCCCTCGCTGATCACCTGGTGTAATGCGCAGGCAATCTAGGTCACGGTGTCCCGCCACCGGAAGCCCTTGTTCACATACCGGTACCTCGGCAGCAGCGGAAGCCTCGCCGGGGGTCCCTTTCCTCCCGGCCTGTCCGCGTTCGCTCCTTCTCCCCCGCGTGGTGCCCCCGGCCTGGCCCGGCCCCCGGCTGCTACGCCTCGGGCCGCTTCAGCCGTGCCACGAACTTGTACCGGTCGCCGCGGTACACCGACCGGACCCACTCCACCGGCTTGCCGTCGCGGTCCAGGGAGTGCCGGGACAGCATCAGCATCGGCAGGCCGACGTCGGTGCCGAGGAGCCCGGCCTCCCTGGGGGTGGCCAGCGAGGTCTCGATGGTCTCCTCGGCCTCCGCGAGATGGACGTCGTACACCTCGGCGAGGGCGGTGTAGAGGGACGTGTACTTGACGAGCGACCTGCGCAGGGCCGGGAAGCGCTTGGCGCTCAGGTGGGTGGTCTCGATGGCCATCGGCTCGCCGTTGGCCATGCGCAGCCGTTCGATGCGCAGGACGCGGCCGCCGGGGGTGATGTCGAGCAGCTCGGCGAGCCGGTCGTCGGCGGTGACGTAGCCGATGTCCAGCAGCTGCGAGGTGGGTTCCAGGCCCTGGGCGCGCATGTCCTCGGTGTACGAGGTGAGTTGCAGCGCCTGCGAGACCTTCGGCTTGGCGACGAACGTGCCCTTGCCCTGGATCCGCTCCAGCCGCCCCTCGACCACCAGTTCCTGCAGGGCCTGGCGCACGGTGGTGCGCGAGGTGTCGAACTCCGCGGCCAGCGTGCGCTCGGGCGGGACCGGCGTGCCGGGCGGCAGCGTCTCCGTCATGTCGAGCAGATGCTTCTTCAGGCGGTAGTACTTGGGTACGCGCGCGGTACGGACGGCCGTCCCGTTCTCGTTCTCCGCACTGCTGACCTCAGTGCTCATGCTCCGCCTTCCCGGGCTGCGTATGCGGCTCACATCGTGGCACGGCAGCGTACCGGCATGTCCTCGGTACGCTGCGTGATCCCTTCTGTATACCGTCGCCTTCTGTTTTGGTCTAGTCCACAGCGTGAGTGGTCTAGTGGCAGTGTGCCTTGCTCGGCCGGTGTTTTCGAGGGCTTGTTACTTAAAGGTTCTTGCATATGTAGGTCCCATAACAGCTGGTCAAGGCCCTTCGAGCGCCCTTGACACCCTTCATGGTCTGGTCCAAGCTCCCCGTACTGGTCTACACCATTGGTCCAGGTCCCGGCCCATGGGCAGGGGGGTGTGGCATCCCTGAGGAGGGTGGCGTGAAGCGCAAGCTGATATCCGCGATCGGTGTCGCGGCGATGATGGTCTCCATTGCGGCGTGCGGGGGCGACAAGGGCGACGAGGGCAAGGCCGGGGCGGACGGCTACGCGGGCCAGACGCTCACGGTGTGGGTGATGGACGGTTCCTCGCCGGACCAGTGGCAGAAGGACGTCGCCGCCGCCTTCGAGAAGAAGACCAAGGCGAAGGTCAAGTTCGAGATCCAGCAGTGGAACGGCATCCAGCAGAAGCTGACCACCGCCCTGTCCGAGGAGAACCCGCCGGACGTCTTCGAGATCGGCAACACCCAGACCCCGGCCTACGCCAAGACCGGCGGCCTCGCCGACCTCGCGGACCTGAAGTCCGAGATCGGCGGCGAGTGGACCGAGTCGCTCAACAACTCCTCGGTCTTCGAGGGCAAGCAGTACGCGGCGCCGTGGTACTTCGCCAACCGCGTCGTCATGTACAACAAGAAGGTCTGGGCCGACGCCGGCATCAAGGACACGCCCAAGACCCGCGACGAGTTCTACGACGCCCTGAAGACCATCGGCGAGAAGACCGACGCCGAGCCGATCTACCTGCCCGGCCAGAACTGGTACCACTTCGTCGGCCTGGTGGTCGGCGAGGGCGGCGAACTGGTCAAGAAGGAAGGCGACAAGTACGTCTCCAACCTCGACGACCCGAAGGTCGCCGCCGCCATGGAGACGTACAAGAAGTTCCAGGCCCTGTCCAAGGCGCCCAAGGACAAGGACGAGGCCACCCCGCAGCAGGGCGAGGTCTTCGCCAAGGGCGACGTCGGCGCCATCATCGCGATGGGCTGGGAGTCCGGCATCGCGATCGAGGCCAACCCCAAGATCGAGGAGCAGATCGGCTACTTCACCATCCCCGGTGCCACGGCCGACAAGCCCGAGGGCGTCTTCCTCGGCGGCTCCAACCTCGCGGTCGCCGCGGGCAGCCAGAAGCAGGAGCTCGCCAAGGAGTTCCTGAAGATCGCCCTGTCCGACGAGCACGAGGGTCAGCTGGCCAAGCTCAACGGCGTCATCCCCAACAAGGAGTCGCTGCAGACCAACCTGACGGGCAACGCCGCCGCCGAGGCCGCCGCGCCGGCCGCCGCGGGCGGTGGCACCACGCCGCTGATCCCGGAGTGGGCCGCCGTCGAGAACGCGCCCAACCCGATCAAGACCTACATGACCGCCGTGCTGAACGGCAAGACCCCGGCCGAGGCCGCCCAGCAGGTCAAGGACGAGTTCAACAAGCGGCTGTCGCAGGAGAGCTGAGCGCATCGGGGGTGGGAGCCGTCACGCGGTTGCCACCCCCGTGCTCCACGTAGGTCGAGAGAGAGATCGCGAGCATGACCGTGCAGACCGAACGGCCGCCCTCCGGTCCGGTGGATGTGGTGAAACCCCGCGGCCCGGACTCCGGCGGGCCCGGCCCGCGCGCAGCGGAACGCCTCGGGGCGTTCGCCCCGTACCTGTTGCTGCTGCCGGCCTGCGCCGCCACCGTGCTGCTGCTCGGCTGGCCGCTGCTGAAGGACGTCCTGCTGTCCTTCCAGAACCTCAACATGGCGCAGCTGATCCAGCACGTCACCGAGTGGAACGGCATCGACAACTACAAGGAGGTCCTCACCGGCGAGGACTTCTGGCGGGTCACGCTCCGCTCGATCCTGTTCACGGCGGCCAACGTCGTCCTGATCATGATCCTGGGCACGCTGGTCGGCCTGCTGCTGGCCCGCCTCGGCAGGCGGATGCGGGTGACGCTGATGATCGGGCTGGTGCTGGCCTGGGCGATGCCGGTGGTGGCCGCGACCACCGTCTACCAGTGGCTGTTCGCCCAGCGCTTCGGCGTCGTCAACTGGGTACTGGACAAGCTCGGCTGGCACTCGATGGCCGACTACAGCTGGACCAGCAGCCAGATGTCGACGTTCTTCGTCGTGACCGTGCTGATCGTGTGGATGTCCATCCCGTTCGTCGCGATCAACCTGTACGCGGCGACCACCACGATCCCGGGCGAGCTGTACGAGGCCGCCGCGCTGGACGGCGCCGGCGCCTGGCGGAGCTTCACCACGGTGACGCTGCCGTTCCTGCGGCCGTTCCTCTATGCGACGACCTTCCTGGAGATCATCTGGGTCTTCAAGGCGTTCGTGCAGGTCTTCACCATCAACGGCGGCGGCCCCGACCGGCTCACCGAGATCCTGCCCGTCTACGCCTACATCGAGGGCGTCGGCAACCAGCACTACGGGATGGGCGCGGCGATCGCGGTCCTGACCATCCTGATCCTGCTCGCCCTCACCGCCTATTACTTGCGGATCGTGCTCAAGCAAGAGGAGGACGAGCTGTGAAGCGCTCGCTCTTCGGCCGCCTGTGGCCCAACGTCACGGCCGTCGTCCTGTTCATCGGCTGCGTCTTCCCCGTCTACTGGATGTTCGCGACGGCCTTCAAACCGACCGGCGACATCATCTCGGAGGACCCGGTCTGGTTCCCGACCGACGTGACCCTTGAGCACTTCCGGACGGCGACCGACGCCGACCACTTCTGGACGTTCGTCACCAACTCGCTGACCGTCACCGTCCTCGCCGTCGTCTTTTCGCTGATCATCGCGCTGGCAGGCTCGTTCGCCCTGGCGCGGATGCGGTTCAAGGGGCGGCGCGGCTTCGTCGTGGGCTTCATGGTCGCCCAGATGGCGCCCTGGGAGGTCATGATCATCGCGATGTACATGATCGTGCGGGACGCCTCGATGCTGAACAGCCTCGTACCGCTGACGGCCTTCTACATGATGATGATCCTGCCCTTCACCATCCTCACGCTGCGCGGCTTCGTCGCCGCCGTGCCGAGGGAGCTTGAGGAGGCCGCGATGGTCGACGGCTGCACCCGGGTCCAGGCCTTCCGCCGGGTCATCCTGCCGCTGCTCGCGCCGGGCCTGATGTCCACCTCGATGTTCGGCTTCATCACCGCCTGGAACGAGCTGCCCCTCGTCCTGGTGCTGAACAAGGACATCGAGGCCCAGACACTGCCACTGTGGCTGACCAGCTTCCAGAGCGTCTTCGGCAACGACTGGGGCGCGACCATGGCGGCGTCCTCGCTGTTCGCGATCCCGATCCTCATCCTCTTCGTCTTCCTGCAGCGCAGGGCCGTCAGTGGTCTGACCGCCGGCGCGGTGAAGGGATAACGCCCTCGATGACCACATTCGCCAGCGACACCGACACACTGACACGTGACGCGCTGACGGTCCTCCAGCCCGGCTTCACCGGCACCGCGGCCCCCGACTGGCTGCTGCGCCGCCTCGGCGAGGGCCTCGCCTCGGTCGGCCTGTTCGGCCGCAACATCGCCTCACCCGAGCAACTCGCCGCCCTGACCGCCCAGTTGCGTACGGAACGGGACGACGTCCTGGTCGCCATCGACGAGGAGGGCGGTGACGTCACGCGCCTGGAGGTGCGGACGGGCTCCTCCTTCCCCGGCAACCACGCCCTCGGCGCGGTGGACGACGTGGAACTGACCAGGGAGGTGGCCGCGGAGCTGGGCCGCCGCCTCGCGGCCTGCGGGGTGAACTTCAACTGGGCCCCGTCGGCGGACGTGAACTCCAACCCGGGGAACCCGGTCATCGGCGTACGGTCCTTCGGCGCCGACCCGGCGCTGGTCGCCCGGCACACCGCGGCCTACGTCACCGGCCTGCAGTCGGCGGGAGTGGCGGCCTGCACCAAGCACTTCCCCGGCCACGGCGACACCAACGTCGACTCCCACCACGCCCTGCCCCGCATCGACGCGGACCCGACCGTGCTCGGGGACCGGGAACTGGCCCCGTTCCGCGCGGCGATCGCGGCGGGCACACGGGCGGTGATGAGCGCCCACATCCTCGTCCCCGCCCTGGACCCGGACCGCCCGGCGACGCTGTCGGGCAAGGTACTCACGGAACTGCTGCGCGGCGACCTCGGCTACGACGGCCTGATCGTCACCGACGGCATGGAGATGCAGGCCATCGCGGCCACCTACGGCATCGAACGCGGCAGCGTCCTCGCCGTCGCGGCCGGCGCCGACGCGATCTGCGTGGGCGGCGGCCTGGCCGACGACGAGACGGTACGGCGCCTGCGCGACGCCCTCGTGGCGGCGGTGCGCGCCGGTGAACTCGCCGAGGAGCGGCTGGCGGACGCGGCGGCACGGGTCCGCAGGCTGGCGGCCTGGACGGCCTCCGCGGCGAAGGCCGTCGGCCAGGGCGGTGCCGACAGCGAGGTGGGCCTGCGGGCGGCCCGACGGGCGGTGCGGGTGACGGGGGCGGACACCTTCACGCCGCTCACCGAGGCGCCCTACGTCGCCGCCCTCACCCCGGTCGCCAACATCGCCGTCGGCGACGAGACGCCCTGGGGCGTGGCGGCGGAGCTGACCGCCCTGCTCCCCGGCACGGAGGCGGGCACGTTCGTGGGGGATGACGCGGGCAGCGCGGCCCTGGCGGCGGCGGGGGAGCGCCGTATCGTGGCGGTCGTCCGCGACGAGCACCGGCACCCGTGGATGGCGACGGCCCTCGACACGCTTTTCCGTGCCCGGCCGGACACGATCGTGGTCGAGATGGGCGTTCCCCAGGCGGCCCCCCGGGGCGCGCCGCACATCGCGACGTACGGCGCGGCCCGGGTGTGCGGGCGGGCGGCGGCGGAGGTCATCGCCGGGGTGTGAGAGCTGCGTCCTTTCCTTGGGACGTCCTCTCCTTTGGACGTCCTCTCCCGGGGAGAGGAGGATCGGAAGGGTGAGACCACACCGAGGGCTCTGCCCGGAGGTGATGCTGTGATGACACCCCCCAGTGAACGATCAAGCCGGTCCGCCGCAGCCGTCGACACGAGACCGGCGCCGCGGGCGGTGGGCGCCGCCGACGTGGGGCTGCTGCTCCTCCGGCTGGCGGTGGGCGTGATCCTGGCGGGTCACGGCGCGCAGAAGCTGTTCGGCTGGTTCGGCGGGCCGGGTCTCGACGCCACGGGGAAGGGTTTCGCCGAGCAGGGGTACGAGCCGGGCGTCTTCTTCGCCGGGCTGGCGGGAGCCTCCGAACTCCTCGGTGGCCTGGGCCTGGCCGTCGGGCTGCTCACCCCGCTCGCCGCGGCGGCCGCGGTCGGGGTGATGATCAACGCCATGTCGGTGGCGCCCGAGTACAGCCTGTGGCCTGCCGGACCCCCGTCGTTCGCATACCCCATGCTCATCTCCGTCGCCGCCCTCGCCATCGCCGCCGTGGGCCCCGGCCGCCTCTCCCTCGACACCTTCTTCCCCTGGCGGGACGGCGGCTGGATCCCGTTCCTCGTGGCCCTGGGCTTGGGCGTGCTGGCGGGGGTGCTGGTGTTGGCGTTGTGAGGCGTACATGGCCGGGGGAGGGGCCGGGCTGGTGCGGGGTCCGGGGGGCGGAACGGTCCTGGTGAAGGTCGGCCGGTCCGGGGCGCGGTGACGGGTGCCGGGCATGGCAGGCCGGTCCGGGGCCCGGTGACTGGTTTCGGCGGTGCGGCAGATTGGTTCCGGTGGTGGCTGACCGGTCCCGGGCAAGGCAGACCGGCCCAGCCCGCGCGCGGTCCTGGCCACGACTGCCCAGTCCGGGACCCCAGACGGGCCCGGTCGCGACAGACCGGCCCGGAAAAAGACCCCCCTGCAAGGACAGACCGGCCCCGTCACCACCAGAACCCCATCAGCCCGGCGATCACCGCGCCAGGTCGACTAAATGCCCTGCCACTCCGGCTTGTTGGCGTACGTGTGCCGGAAGTAGTCCGCCAGCTTCAGCTCGGACGCGGCGGCCTCGTCGACCACCACGGTGGCGTGCGGATGCAACTGCAGTGCCGACGCCGGGCACACCGCCGCGACCGGCCCCTCCACCGTCGCAGCCACCGCGTCCGCCTTCCCCTCACCCGTCGCCAGCAGCACCAGGTGCCGCGCATCCAGGATCGTCCCGATGCCCTGCGTGATGACATGGTGCGGGACCTGGTCGATATCGCCGTCGAAGAACCGCGCGTTGTCGATCCGGGTCTGCTCGGTCAGCGTCTTGATCCGCGTCCGTGAGGCCAGCGAGGAGCACGGCTCGTTGAACCCGATGTGCCCGTCCGTCCCGATCCCGAGCAACTGCAGATCCACGCCACCGGCCTCGGCCAGCGCCCTGTCATACGCCTCGCACGCACCGGGAATGTCCTCGGCCGTGCCGTCCGGCCCCATGAACGCGTCCATCCCGATCCCGAGCGGCCCCAGCACCTCCCGCCGCAGCACCGACCGGTACGACTCCGGATGCTCGGCCGGCAGCCCCACGTACTCGTCGAGCTGCGCTATCCGCGCCCGCGAGGCGTCCACCGCGCCGGACCGCACCTTGGCCGCCAGCGCCTGGTAGATGGGCAGCGGCGTCGAGCCGGTGGCCACGCCGAGCAGGGCGTCGGGCTTGCGCCTGAGCAGCTGCGCCATGGCCTCGGCGATCAGCTCGCCGCCTGCCTCGGCGTCGGGAACGATGACAACTTCCACGCTGGGCCTGCCGATCTGAAGAGGGGACTCGAAGGGCACCCGGAAGGGGCCATGTGGTTTAGACCAATCTAACAGAGGGGCCCACCCGGACCCAGGTGAAGACAAGCCGAAGACCGCGTGCTTGCGGAGGCGGGAGCCTGGGCGGGGGAGTGGAATGGTGCTGTCAGAAGACAGGGCCTACAGCGACACAGAACCGCAGCGCCGCAGCGCCTCCAGCACCGCAGCGACACACACCACAACGTGGTTCAGCGAGACAGCGAGACAGGGCCGAGACGCAGAGGAACCCACATGACCGCCACGACCCCGTACCCTCACGACCCCCACGCCCCGCACAGCGAGGTCCCCGGCCGGATCATGGCGCGTGAGATGGCCGAGCAGCCCGCGGTACTGCGCCGGATCCTGGACAAGGGCGCCCCCGCCATCCGCCAGGTGGCCCAGGACATCGCCGCCCGCACGCCCCGCTTCGTCCTGCTGACCGCCCGCGGCAGCTCCGACAACGCCGCTCTCTACGCCAAGTACCTCCTGGAAGTCCGCCTGGGCCTGCCCTGCGGCCTCACCTCCATGTCCACCACCACGGCCTACGGCGCCCGCCCCGACCTCACCGACGTCCTCGTCATCACCGTCAGCCAGTCCGGCGGCTCCCCGGACCTGGTCGCCTCCACCCGGGCCGCCCGCGAGGCCGGTGCGATCACCCTCGCCGTCACCAACAACCCGGACTCCGCGCTGGCCGGCGTCTCCGAGCACCACATCGACATCCTGGCCGGACCGGAGAAGGCGCTCCCCGCAACCAAGACCTACACGGCCTCCCTCCTCGCGCTCTACCTCTTCGTCGAGGGCCTGCGCGGCGGCGACGGAGCCCCGGCCGAGGTGCTGCCCGGCCTCGCCGAGCGCCTGCTCGCCCGGCGCGACGAGGTCCGCGCCCTCGCCGCCCGCTACCGCTTCGCCGAGCGCATGGTGATCACCTCGCGCGGCTACGGCTACCCAACGGCCAAGGAGGCCGCCCTCAAGCTGATGGAGACCAGCTACATCCCGGCCCTGGCCTACTCCGGCGCCGACCTCTTGCACGGTCCCCTCGCCATGGTCGACAACGTCTCCCCGGTCATCGCGGTCGTCACCGACGGCAAGGGAGGGGAGGCGCTCCAGCCCGTCCTCGACCGGCTGCGCGGCCGGGGCGCCGACCTGGTCGTCATCGGCCCCAGGAGCCAGGTCGAGCGCGCCTCCGCCGGTTTCGTCCTGCCCACCGAGGACGTCGCCGAGGAGATCCAGCCCATCCTGGAGATCATCCCGCTCCAGCGCCTGGCCTACGAGGTCACCATCGCCCGCGGCCAGGACCCGGACGCACCTCGCGCGCTGGCGAAGGTGACGGAGACGCGCTGAGAGATCACCACGGAGGCGAGGCGCATACGAGGCGCATACACGAGGCGCATACGAGGCGCATACAAGGGGGCGAAGGGCGGCATCCAAGGGGGCACACCTACGTCAGCGAACCCCCGGTCGCGTCCACCCAGCTCCCTGTCACCCACCGTCCCCCGCCCGAGGCCAGGAATGCCACCACATCCGCGACGTCGGCGGTCTCGCCCACCCGGCCGAGCGCCGATATCGCGGCGGCTTGCGCCCACCCGCCCTCGGTTCCGTACAGCAGCCCCGCCGTGATGTCGGTGTCGATGATCCCGGGCGCCACCGAGTTCACCGTGATGGCCCGGGGGCCGAGCACCTTGGACAGGTCCCGGGAGAAGACGTCCAGCGCGCCCTTCGTCATCGCGTACGCCATGTAGTCCGGCATCACCGCGGTCCGGGCGAGCCCCGACGAGACGTTGATGACCCGGCCGCCGTCCCGCAGTCGCGCCATGCCGTGCCGGACGATGAAGAACGGCGCTTTCACGTTCACCGCGAAGACCTTGTCGTACTCCTGCTCCGTGATCTCGTCGATCGGGCGTGTGTTCGCGATCCCGGCGTTGTTCACGAGGATGTCCAGTCCGTCGGCGTGCCGGTCGAACTCCGCCCACAGTGCCTCGGCGTCCCCCGGCAGCCCCAGCTGCACGCCGATCGCGAACGCCGAGCCGCCCGCCGCCTCGATCGCGGCCACCGTCTCCTTCGCCGCCGCCTCGTTCCTGCCGTAATGGACCGCGACCCGCGCACCGTCCCGCGCCAGCCGCTCGGCGATGCCTCGCCCGATGCCCCTGCTCGCGCCCGTGACCAGCGCCGTCCTGCCTGTGAGCACGCCCATGCCGCAGCCCCCTTCTCGTTTTTCTAGCGGTCGCTACAGAAAGACCGTACAACATCTCGCCGACAGTTCTCTAGTGCCCGCTATAAAATGCCCTCCATGGCGAGCAGTCCGAAGACCGGGAACGCCGGGGAGAGCAAGGCGAAGGGCAGGCCGCGTGGCCGCCCCCGCTCCTTCGATCGCGCGACCGCGCTGGAGAAGGCCCTGATGGCCTTCTGGGAGCGCGGCTACGAGGCCACCTCCGTCTCCGATCTCACCCGCGTCATGGACATCGGCGCGCCCAGCCTGTACGCGGCCTTCGGCGACAAGCGCTCCCTCTTCGAGGAGGTCGTCCAGGAGTACGGCACGAGATACGGCTTCTTCACCGAGCGCGCCCTCGCCGAGGAACCCACCGCCCGGGCCGCCGTTGAACGGACCCTGCGCGAAGCCGCCGTCCAGTACACGGAACCCGGGCATCCGCACGGCTGCCTCGTCATCCACGCCGCAGCCAACTGCAGCACCCCCGAGGTCGAGCAGTCCCTGCGGGCCCGGCGCAACGCCAACATCGCCGCCTTCGAAAACCGCATAAAAGCAGACATCGCCGCAGGTGAGCTGCCCCCGGACACCGACGCGGCCGCCCTCGCCCGGCACGCCGGCGCCATGATCCAGGGCATGTCCCAACAGGCGCGCGACGGCGCGAGCCGTGCGGAACTGGAGTCTCTCGCGGAAATTGCCATGGCCATCTGGCCCCGAACGTGAGCCAGGCGGGTTAGGCTGCGAAGCGCCAACTCCACACAGTCTTCAACAACAAACCGCCCCCAACGCATGGACACGGGTAGTGGTCTAGTCCACAATGCGTGCAGGGCGACGTAGAAACGAAGAGCCTCCGTCTTCCCCGCACAGGAAGACGGATCGAGGAACCGGTGCTCTCTGCCCTGACTGCCCCGGCTCCTCATCCTTCGGCCGACCGGGACCGCACACCCCACGGCCGATGTTGCTCCGGGCTGCGGTGCCGGGAGGGTTGAGGGTCCCTCCCAGGCGCCGCGGCCCGCGGGTGTTTCGGTCCCGTCCAGACACTTTTAGGACCAGCACAAACCCCCAGGTACGCTCGCAGACGTGCCCTCCATGAACGAACTGGTCCGCCAGCACACCGCCCTCGACGACTCCGATCTCGAGTGGCTCCATCTGCTGGTCTCGGAGTGGCAGCTGCTCTCCGACCTCTCCTTCGCCGACCTGGTCCTGTGGGTCCCCACCCGCGACGGCACCCGCTATGTCTCCGTCGCCCAGATGCGGCCCAACACCGGCCCCACCTCCTACCAGGACGACATGGTCGGCCACCTCGTCCCGCGCGGCCGCCGCCCCATGCTGGACGCGGCGCTGGACGAGGGCCGGATCGTGCGCGAGGGCGACCCGGAGTGGCGCGAGGAGGTCCCGGTCCGCGTCGAGTCGATTCCGGTACGACGGGAAGGCCGCGTCCTGGGTGTCATCGCGCGCAACACCAACCTCCTCACCGTGCGCACCCCGAGCCGCCTGGAGCTGACGTACCTCCAGAGCGCCTCGGACCTGGCGCAGATGATCGCGGCCGGTGCCTTCCCCTTCGCGAACCAGCAGCTCGACATGGACGCCTCGCCCCGCGTGGGCGACGGCCTGATCCGGCTCGACGCGGACGGCATCGTCCAGTACGCCTCCCCGAACGCGCTGTCCGCCTACCACCGCATGGGCCTCGCCGCCGACCTCGTCGGCCACCATCTCGGCCGTACGACCGCCGAACTCGCCCCGACCCGGGGCCCGGTGGACGAGGCGCTGGCCAAGGTGGCGAGCGGCTGGGCGCCACGCGAGTTCGAGATCGAGGCCAACGACGGGGTCATCCAGTTCCGGGCCATTCCGCTCAAGCCCAAGGGCACCCGCATCGGTTCCCTCGTGCTGCTGAGGGACGTCACCGAACTTCGCCGCCGCGAACGGGAGTTGATCACCAAGGACGCCACCATCCGGGAGATCCACCACCGGGTGAAGAACAACCTCCAGACGGTGGCTGCGCTGCTGCGCCTCCAGGCCCGGCGTATCGAGTCCGAGCGCGGCCGCGCGGCCCTGGAAGAGGCGGTACGCCGGGTCGGCTCGATCGCGATCGTGCACGAGACGCTCTCTCAGAACCTGGACGAGCGGGTCGAGTTCGACGAGATCGCCGACCGGGTGCTCGCGATGGTCGCCGAGATCTCACCGGGCAAGGTCACCGGCCGGCGCAGCGGCCGCTTCGGCATCCTGGACGCCGAGGTCGCCACCCCGCTGTCGATGGTGCTCACCGAGGTGCTGCAGAACGCCCTGGAGCACGGCTTCCGTGAAGGCGACACCGGCACGGTCGAGGTGTCGGCCGTGCGGGGCGGTACGACGAAGGAGGCCCGCCTGCTGGTCACGGTCCAGGACGACGGGGTCGGCCTGCCCGCGGGCTTCGACCCGCGCACCTCCGGGAACCTCGGCCTGCAGATCGTACGGACGCTGGTGGAGGGCGAGTTGGGCGGTACGTTCGACATGGTCCCGGCGCCGGAACGCGGCACGCGGGTCATCCTCGACATCCCGGTGCGCGCGCAGAAGTGACCTGTGCGCGCAAAAGTGACCTGCGTGCACAGCAGGGAACCGACGCACGCGCACAGCAAAGAACCCCGGACCGTAGGAACGGTCCGGGGTCAGTGCGCATCAGGGGTACTGCGCGCTGCGGCTCGGGGGGCGGGAGATGCGTACTCGCTGTACGCGCCGCCAAGCTCAGGCTGTCACGCGGGGTGGGTAGATCAGGCGGAGGCCTGACGGGCCCGGTTGCGGGCGGCGCGGCGCTTCATGGCGCGGCGCTCGTCCTCGCTGAGACCACCCCAGACGCCGGAGTCCTGGCCGGACTCGAGCGCCCACTGCAGACACTGCTCAATCACCGGGCAGCGACGGCAGACGGCCTTGGCTTCCTCGATCTGCAGCAGCGCAGGACCGGTGTTGCCGATGGGGAAGAAGAGCTCGGGGTCTTCCTCGCGGCAAACGGCGTTGTGACGCCAGTCCATGGCTGCTACCTCTCCTTGGTATTACGTGAAGATTGCTTGTGAATGTGAACGCTTTCACGAATCCCTCAACAAGTGAAGGGCCGACCGCCGAGTCTTCCCCGGCGTGGTCCTTGGTGTGAAGAGGGGTTCCGGTGATCTGTGGAGGCCGGTGTTGCGGGCCGTCCCGATCGCCATGTAGAGACTCGCAAACCTCGGCGGCGGATACAACCCCTTCAGGAAAGTTTTTTTTGATTCCTCGGTGTCGACTAGGTCACAGCCGTACTTCCATGGGGTGGATCCTGGCCTAAACGTTCGAGTGAAAGGACTTTAGCGTCTTCTGCTCACACAATCACACGCAGTGCACGGCGTACGCCTGTGAACGTCACGCTGGTACGCAGCCCGAGGTGGTCACCGTCCATCTGAAGGGGCAGCGGCGCCTTCGAATGCAAGGTGAACTCACTCAGGTCGTGCAGGGAGACGGCGTGCTTGCCATGGGGTCCGCGCTCGGGGGACGAAGTGAGCAACTGGGTGCCATACCGGGCAACCGCGCCCGTCGACATCCGGCTGAGGCCGAACACATCCAGTCCGGTGTCGAACGACGCCTTGGGCGAGGCGTACATCGGGCGATCGCCGAGAAACGTCCAGGGGGCGGTGTTCGACGCTATGCACAGGAGCAGATCCGTCACCGGGTCCTCGCCCGCCCGCTCCAGGGTGATGGTGCCCTGCCGGCGGCTCGGCTCGCCCAGCAGCTGGCGCAGCACCTGACGGACGTAGAGCGCGTGCGTCGACTTCCGGCCGCGCTCGCGCTGCTGCTCGACCCGGCCCACGACGCCGGCGTCGAAGCCGAGTCCCGCGTTGAAGGTGAACCAGCGGGACGGCACCGCCTCGTCCTCGGTGCCCTTCGTGCCCGAGGTCAGACCCAGTCCGACGGTCCGCTCGCTGCGCTCGCGCAGCGCGTCCAGCAGGGCGCCGGTGGCCTCGACGGCGTCGTTGGGCAGGCCCAGGGCGCGCGCGAAGACGTTGGTGGAACCGCCGGGGACCACGGCGAGGCCGGGGAGGTGGCCGGGGTCGGGGCCGTTGTGCAGGAGGCCGTTGACGACCTCGTTGACCGTGCCGTCGCCGCCGAGGGCGACCACGAGGTCGATGTCGTCGCTCTCCGCGGCCTGTCGGCCCAGGTCGCGCGCGTGCCCGCGGTATTCGGTGGTGACCGCCTCCAGCTTCATCTCACTGGCGAGCGCATGAATCAGGACATCGCGCGTACGTGCGCTTGTGGTGGTTGCCGCCGGATTGACCACGAGAAGTGCACGCATGACTGGCAGGGTACCTACTGGGCGGTACCGGGCACAGGCCGGACCGGGAACCGGTGGGAGATCGAGGCGTGAGCCCGGACACGGGTGACCGGAGCCGTGCGGGGGCCTGACCCGGGCCTTCCTCGGGGCCTTCCGAGGCTTCGGGAACCCGAGGGCTACCCTTCTGGGGTGAGCGCTCAGCAGAACCCCACCCCCGCTTCCGAGGCCGCCGCAGAGGCCGGCCCCCGTCCCGTCCGGCTGACCGTGGCGGCCGCGCTGGCCGCGCTGGAGGGGCTCGCGCTGGTGGTCGGCGGCGCCTGGATCCTCGTACTCGGACTGATCGGGCACCCGGACGACCGGCAGCAGGCCGTGACGGGCGGCGCCACGCTGATCGTGCTCGCGCTGCTGCCGCTGCTCGCCGCGCGCGGGCTGCTCGGCCGGCGCAGCTGGAGCCGCGGCCCGGCCGTCATCACGCAGATCATCTCGCTGCCGGTGGCCTACAACCTGCTCCAGGCCGACAGCATGGCCATCCCGGGCGGCATCGCCCTGGCGGCCGTCGCGGTCGCGTCCCTGGTCCTGCTGCTCAACCCGGAGACGACCCGGGCCCTCGGAATCCGGGGACCCGGCAACGCGGAGAAGTAGCGCCGACTACTCCTCGACCAGCAGCTTCTCCCGCAGCTGCGCCAGCGTCCGGGCCAGGAGCCGGGACACATGCATCTGCGAGATGCCGACCTCCTGCGCGATCTGCGACTGGGTCATGTTGCCGAAGAAGCGCAGCAGCAGGATCCGCTTCTCGCGCGGCGGGAGGTCCTCCAGCAGCGGCTTGAGCGACTCGCGGTACTCCACGCCCTCCAGCGCCTCGTCCTCCGCGCCGAGGGTGTCGGCGACGGCCGGGGACTCGTCGTCGGTGTCGGGGACGTCCAGGGACAGCGTGGAGTACGCGTTGGCGGACTCCAGGCCCTCCAGGACCTCCTCCTCCGAGATCGCCAGCTTCTCGGCGAGCTCGTGGACCGTGGGGGAGCGGCCGTGCAACTGCGACAGCTCCGCGGTCGCCGTGGTCAGCGACAGGCGCAGCTCCTGCAGCCGGCGCGGCACGCGCACCGCCCAGCCCTTGTCACGGAAGTGCCGCTTGATCTCGCCGACGACCGTCGGGGTCGCGTACGTCGAGAACTCGACGCCGCGGTCCGGGTCGAAGCGGTCGACCGACTTGATCAGGCCGATGGTGGCGACCTGGGTGAGGTCGTCCAGCGGCTCGCCGCGGTTGCGGAAGCGGCGCGCGAGGTGCTCGACGAGCGGCAGGTGCATCCGGACCAGCCGGTTGCGCAGCTCCGCGTACTCCGGGCTGCCCTCCTTCAGCTGGCGCAGCTCCACGAACAGGGCGCGCGCACCGCTGCGGTCCTGCGGGTCGTGCTGCGTGGGCTGTGCGCCGCGCGCGGCCGGCGTGTCAGGCGTGGCAGACGTGTCGTGCGCGTCGTGCTGCGCGTCGGGCACGTCCTGCACGTCCTGCTCCGCGTATCGCTCGTGCTCGCTCATCGTCCCGCCCGTCGCCCTTCCCCGAGCCCTCGTCTCCTCCCCCACTCTCGACTTCGCTCGAGCGGGGGGACCCCCATGGACAGGGGACACCCCCATCCGCAGCTCCAGAGGCGCACTCTGCACGGCACCCTCCTGATCCCGCTGCCCGTCGTCCAGGAAGCCGGCCTCCGTCGAGTCGGAGTCGTCCTCCGGGTGCGGCCGGGCCTGCTCGGGGATGCCGTCGATGCCGTCCGCCATGCGACGGGCACCGTTCGGACCGTCCCCCGAGCCCTCGGCTCCGCTCGCGCCGGGGGCGCCTTCGGGCACCCCCGGTGGCAGCTCCCGTGTGCCGCGCTCTTCGTCCCGCACCGGCCCGTCCCCGTTCCTCACGCCGGCCCGGGTCCCGCGCCGCGCTGTTTGTAGAGGCTGATCGAAACGGTTTTGTCGTCGTCCACGGCGGAAGAGACCTTGCCTGCGAGGGCGGACAGCACGGTCCAGGCGAAGGTGTCCCGCGAAGGGGCGTGACCGTCGGTCGTGGGCGCCGAGACGGTGACCTCCAGCGAGTCGTCGACGAGCCGGAAGACACAGCTGAGCACCGAGCCGGGCACGGCCTGCTGGAGCAGGATCGCGCAGGCCTCGTCCACCGCGATGCGCAGGTCCTCGATCTCGTCGAGGGTGAAGTCCAAACGGGCCGCGAGGCCGGCCGTGGCCGTCCGCAGCACCGACAGGTAGGCACCCGCAGCCGGCAGCCGGACTTCCACGAAGTCCTGGGTCGCGGGCTCGCCTGCGATCTGGGACACCCTCACCTCCAAGGTGGTACAAGCTCTACGGGGCCGAGGGTCGCCCCTCGGGGTAACGCGATGTGTGTTCAGCGGTGACGCTACCGCGCTCGGAACCTACCTGTCCCTGGTACCCCAACCCCTTACTGTCACTCATAGTAAACACATGAATACGCACAGTGGCTAGAGGGTGGGCGCCCCCAATTGGGGAGAGCGCGCGCCGGGTTGACGTACCCACACGTCAGACGCTCGAACCGTCCGGCAGGGGAGGTCACGAGCCGGTCACACGAGCACGTGGTCCACGAAACACCATCGCCAATTCTCCCCCGGTTCGAACGTCCTCATCACCGGATGACCGGACTCCTTGAAATGCTCCGTCGCGTGTCGGCCCGGTGAGGAGTCGCAGCAGCCGACGTGACCGCAGGTGAGGCACAGCCGCAGCTGCACCGGATGCGAGCCGTCCGCCAGGCACTCGGGGCAGGTGTCCGTGAGGGCACCGGGCTCCGGGTGCGGCAGTGCGTCGGCGTGCGTGCACTGTTTCATGATTGCCAGGTTACGACGGGCGTGCGGAAGGCCGCGCGGAAAAACGAGGCGGGCGAGAACCATGGATGTGATGCCACTGCTGATGCTGGTGGCGGGCAGTGCCGCGATCGCGGCGGCCGGCCGGCGCACCCCCGTGCCGGCGCCGCTGCTGCTGGTCGCGGTCGGCCTCGCGGTGTCGTACGTGCCCGGAGTCCCGGACTACCACCTCGACCCGCACATCGTGCTGCCGCTGATCCTGCCGCCGCTGCTGCACACCGCGGCCACCGACAGCTCCTACCTCGACCTGCGCGCGCAGCTGCGGCCCGTCGCGCTGCTGTCGGTCGGGTACGTGCTCTTCGCGACCTGTGTCGTCGGCTGGGCCGCCTATGTGATCATCCCGGGACTTCCGCTGACCGCCGCGCTGGTGCTGGGCGCGGTGGTGGCGCCGCCGGACGCGGTCGCGGCCACCGCGATCGCACGCCGCGTGGGACTGCCCTCCCGGATCACCACGATCCTTCAGGGCGAGTCCCTGGTGAACGACGCCACCGCGATCACCGCCTACCGCGTCGCCCTCGCGGCCGCCGTCGGCGAGGGCGCCACCTGGGCCGGCGGAATCAGCGAGTTCCTGATCGCGGCGATCGGCGGTATCGGCGTCGGACTCGTCCTCATGGTGCCGATCCACTGGCTGCGCACCCACCTCAAGGAGCCCCTCCTTCTGAACACCCTCTCCCTGCTGATCCCGTTCGTCGCCTACGCCGTCGCCGAGCAGGTGCACGCCTCCGGTGTCCTCGCGGTCGTCGTGGTCGCCCTCTACCTCGGACACCGCGCGTGGGAGGTCGATTTCGCGACCCGCCTCCAGGAGGGGGCGGTCTGGAAGATGGTCGCCTTCGTCCTGGAGTCGTCGGTGTTTGCCCTCATCGGACTCCAACTGCCGGTGGTGCTGGAGGGACTGGGGGAGTACGAGGGTCTGGAGACCGCCTGGTACGCGCTCGCCGTCTTCCTGGTGGTCGTCGTGGCCCGGTTCGTGTGGGTGTATCCGTCGACCTTCCTGCCTCCGAGGCTGTCGACGCGGATCCGGGAACGAGAGGCGGACCCCACCTGGAAGGACGCGTTCATCGTCTCCTGGGCCGGGATGCGGGGCGTGGTCTCGCTCGCCATCGCCTTCTCGATCCCGCAGGTCGTGGAGGGCGGCGAGCCCTTCCCCGGCCGCAACCTGATCCTCTTTTTGACCTTCACGACGGTCATCGGCACCCTCGTCGTCCAGGGACTCACCCTGCCCCCGCTGATCCGGCTGCTCAAACTGCCCGGCCGGGACGTCCAGGGCGAGACGCTCGCCGAGGCCAACGCCCAGGCCCAGGCGTCCCTCGCCGCCGAGCGACGCCTCGACGAACTCCTCGCCGACGAGCGCAACGCCCTGCCCGAGCCGCTCGCCGCCCGGCTGCGCGGGGTCCTGGAGCGCCGTCGCAACGCCGTCTGGGAACGCCTCGGCCAGCCCAACCCCATCACCGGCGAAACCGCCGACGACACCTACCGCCGCCTCGCCCGGGAGATGATCAGCGCCGAGCGCGAGGTGTTCGTGAAGCTGCGCGACGGTCGCTATATCGACGACGAGATGTTGCGGACGTTGTTGCGTCGGCTGGACCTGGAGGAGGCGGCGGCGTATCGGGAGGCGACGTAGACCTCGTCCGGACAGCGACACAGGAGGGCTGGTCACGGAAAGGGCCGGCCTGTGACGACCGCCGCCACCGTGCTCCCGCGCGCGAAGGCGCCCTCCTCGGCCAGGGCCATGAGTCCGTACAGCATTTTGGCGACATACAGACGCTCGACGGGCAGCCCGTGCCGGTCCTCGAAGTCCGTGACGAAGGAGTCGAGTTCGGGGGTGGTGCGGGCGTAGCCGCCGAAGTGGAAGCGGTCGTCGAGGTGCCAGTCGCCGCGCGGCCCACCGAAGGCGGCCTCCTGGAGGTGTCGTATGTCCGCGGTCAGGAAGCCGCCCCTGACCACCGGTATGCCCAGCGTGCGCTGCCCGGGGCCCAGCCCCGCCGCCAGCCCCGCCAGCGTGCCGCCCGTTCCGCAGGCGATCGCGACGACGTCCGCCTGCCCGCGCAACTCCTCGCCGAGCGCCCGGCAGCCGCGTACGGCCGGGGAGTTGCTGCCGCCCTCGGGGACCACGTACGCGTCCTCGGCGCCGATGGTGCCCAGCAGGGCCGCGAGGCTGTCCGGATCGGTCTTGCGACGGTACGTCGATCTGTCGACGAAGTGCAGGCGCATGCCGTCGGCCGCGCAGCGGGCGAGGGAGGGGTTGAGGGGCCGGTCGGCGAGTTCCTGGCCGCGGACCACGCCGACGGTGCCAACACCGAGGAGGCGGCCCGCGGCGGCGGTGGCGCGCAGATGGTTGGAGTACGCGCCGCCGAAGGTGAGGAGCGTGCGGCCGTGGGCCGCGGTGAGGTTGGGCGCGAGCTTGCGCCACTTGTTGCCGATGAGGTCGGGGTGGATCAGGTCGTCGCGCTTGAGGAGCAGCCGTACGCCCCGCCGCGCGAAGCGCTCGTCGTGCGCTTCTTGCACCGGGGAAGGGAGCCGCGGGTGCAGGGCCGCGAGAGCGTCGGGGCTGGTCACCCGCCCATTGTCGCCCGCGGGCTACTTCAGTCGCTCGGCGATCCGCTGTCGCATCGCGGCCATCGTGAACCCGCGCGGATCCACCTTCCCCGGCTGCCACTCCAGATGGCCGATGACCGACCGGTGCGTCCAGCCGTGCTGCCGGCACACCGCGGCGGCCGCCCGCTCGATGGCCTCCAGCTGGGCTTCGGGCCAGGGGTCCTCGCCGTCGCCGAGGTTCTCGCACTCGAAGCCGTAGAAGTGCCGGTTGCCGTCGGTGTTCTTCTCGTTGTCCGGCGGCAGCGCCTTCTCCGCGATCACCGCGCGCAGGACGTCGTCGTCGCCGAGGCCCGCGTGGTTGGCGCGGCCGTAGCCGACGAGGTGGACCCTGCCGTCCTTGGTGATGACGCCGTGGCACAGCGGTCCGGGCAGGCCCTCGTAGCCGTTCCGGCAGAGGCCCACGGTGTACTCGCTGCCCCGGGTCGCGGTGTGGTGGATCATCACGCCGTGCACGGGACCCCATGGGCCCACATGGTTGCGGTTGTGCTCTCTCCAGTCGCCCACCTCGACGACGGTGAGGCCTTCGTTCCGCAGGCAGTCGAGGAAACGGTTCGCGGACAGGGGTGAGGCCATGTGCGCCTCCTTCGTGCGGCCGCGACGACCGCCCGTCGCGGCCGGCTCGTACATGCTGCTTGTACCGAACCGCGAGGAACCGGAACCACTCGTTCGTACAGTGAGCGAGCCGATTCAGTCAGGCCGGTGGCCGTAAACCGGCCGTACTCCGTTCGAAGCGGAGCCCATGTGTGCCCAGCGGGAGTTGATCCATTCCCGCTCTTTCGGGTAATAGCACGAACGCGGTGTGTGATGGAAGGCTCTCCCGCGGAGATCGGTGCCCGGCGAAAACCGCTGCCAGGGCATGACCGGGAGGGCAATTCCTTATGTCGGTAGGCGAAGAGGTCCGCACGGAGCAGACCAAGCCGCAGCAGAGTCTCGGCACGGCGGCCGCGCGGAACCTGGCCACCACGACCAAGTCCGTACCCCAGATGCAGGAGATCAGCTCGCGCTGGCTGCTGCGCATGCTGCCGTGGGTGGACGTGCAGGGCGGCACGTACCGAGTGAACCGGCGGCTCAGTTACGCCGTGGGTGACGGACGCATCACCTTCGTGAAGACCGGCGACCGTGTCGAGGTCATCCCTGCGGAGCTGGGCGAGTTGCCGGCGCTGCGGTCGTACGAGGACGCGGAGGTGCTGACCGAGCTCGCTCAGCGCTGTGAGCAGCGCGAGATCGCCGCGGGCGAGGTGATCGCCGACTTCGGCAACCAGACCGACGCGGTGTACCTGCTGGCGCACGGCAGGGTGGAGAAGATCGGCCCCGGCCCGTACGGCGACGACGAGAGCCTCGGTGTGCTCGCCGACGGGGCGTACCTGGGCGAGCAGGCGCTGCTCGACCCGGACGCCATCTGGGAGTACACGGCCCGCACGATCACCCCCTGCACGGTCCTCGTCCTGTCCCGCCAGGACGTCGAGCAGCTCGCCGAGCGCGCGGACTCGCTGCGCGAGCACCTGGAGCAGCGGCGGTCCATTCCACGGCAGCGCACCAACAAGTACGGCGAGAAGGAGATCGACCTGGCGGCCGGTCACGAGGGCGAGCCGGACATTCCGCACACCTTCGTGGACTACGAGGCGCGGCCCCGCGAGTACGAACTGAGCATCGCCCAGACCGTGCTGCGCATCCACACGCGCGTGGCCGACCTGTACAACCAGCCGATGAACCAGACCGAGCAGCAACTCCGGCTGACCGTCGAGGCGTTGAAGGAACGCCAGGAACACGAGCTGATCAACAACCGTGAGTTCGGCCTGCTGAACAACTGCGAGTACGACCAGCGGATCCAGCCGCACGACGGTGTGCCCGGCCCGGACGACATGGACGAGCTGCTCAGTCGTCGGCGCGGCACCAAGATGTTCCTGGCCCACCCGCGCGCGATCGCCGCGTTCGGCCGTGAGCTCAATAAGCGGGGTCTGGTGCCGGAGACGATCGACGTCGCCGGGAACCGCATCCCGACCTGGCGCGGTGTCCCGATCTACCCCTGCAACAAGATCCCGGTCACCGAGGCCCGGACCAGCTCGATCATCGCCATGCGTCTCGGTGAGGCGGACCAGGGTGTGATCGGTCTGCGCCAGTCCGGTATCCCGGACGAGATCGAGCCCAGCCTGTCGGTGCGGTTCATGGGCATCAACGAACAGGCCATCATCAAGTACCTCGTGACGGCCTATTACTCGGCGGCGGTTCTGGTGCCGGACGCGCTCGGCGTGCTGGAGAACGTCGAGATCGGCCGCTGGCGGTGACCTTCCCGGTCCGGGTGTCGTGTCCCCGCCCGTCAGGGCGGGTACACCTCGGGGTATGCGCCCGGCCGGAGCGGAAGCGTCACTGTCCGCAGAGTCTCCGAGGGGGGACCTCGATCCCATGACCGAGTCCATGACCGAGTCCGTGACCGAGTCGACGACCCAGCCCACGCCCCAGTCCACCGCCCAGGCCCTGACCACCCAGACCTCGACCACCCAGACCCTGGCGACCGAGCCGTTGGCGACCCAGCCCCAGCCCCAGGCGCAGCCGGAGCGGCGTCCGGCCGGGGCGCCCGAAAGGCGGAGTTCCATCGCGACCCAGACGGACAGCGGGCCGGGGCCGGTCGACGGCCCCGAGGCGGCGGTGATCCTGGAGCGTGCGCGGGCGATGGTGGACCCCGAGCTGCGCTCGGCGGTCGACTCGCTGCCCGGTTCGATGCGCCGGATCGCGCGCTACCACTTCGGCTGGGAGCACGCCGACGGCTCCCCGGCGGCCGGGAACGCGGGCAAGGCGATCCGGCCGGCGCTCGTCCTCGCCGCGGCCGCCGCACTCGGCGGCCCCCGGACACAGGCGAGTGCCGTGCGGGCGGCCGCGGCCGTGGAGCTGGTGCACAACTTCACGCTGTTGCACGACGACGTGATGGACCGGGACACCACCCGTCGGCACCGTCCCACCGCGTGGACGGTGTTCGGCGACGCCGATGCGATCCTCGCCGGGGACGCTCTCCAGGCCCTCGCCCTGCGGCTGCTCGCGGAGGACCCGCACCCGGCGTCCGCGACCGCCGCCGCCCGGCTCGCGGCCTGCGTCGTCGAGCTGTGTGAGGGCCAGCAGGCCGACACGGCGATGGAGCGGCGCGGGCCCCGCGAGGTCACCCTCGACGAGGTGCTCGCCATGGCCGAGGCCAAGACCGGGGCGCTGCTCGGGTGCGCGTGCGCGCTCGGCGCGCTGTACGCCGGGTCGACCGTGGCCGATGTCGAGGCGCTGGACGCGTTCGGCCGGGAGTCCGGGCTCGCCTTTCAGCTCATCGACGACGTCATCGGCATATGGGGCGACCCGAGCCGCACCGGCAAGCCGGCCGGGGCGGACCTCGCCGCCCGCAAGAAGTCCCTGCCCGTGGTCGCCGCGCTGGCCTCCGGGACACCGGCGGCCGTCGAACTCGCCGAGCTGTACGAAGTGCCGTACGCGGGCGGTGACCTGGAGCCCACGGTGCTGGCCGTGGAGCGGGCCGGCGGGCGGGACTGGGCGCAGGTCCAGGCGTCCGAGCGGATGGCGCGGGCCATGCAGGAGCTGTCCCGCGCGATTCCCGACCCGGAGGCGGCGGGCGGGCTGCTGGCCCTCGCCGAGTTCGTGACGCGCCGCAGCGCCTGAGCGCCGACGCGCGGCGAGAAAGACCCCGGGACCGGCGGAGCGTGCGGTTCCTGACCCCGTACGCCCTCCGCCGGTTCCGGCTCCGGCGGGTCCCGCGCATCCCCACGGTGTGCGGGACCCGCCGTTACGCGCTGACGCAGCCTGCCGCGCTCATGCCTCCGGCAGCACGGTCGCCACGATCCGCTCCACGAGCCCCTCCGGCACATCCACCCCGGGCAGCACGCCGTCCAGGACGTCCGGCAGCGTCAGGTGCTCAAGGAGCAGCCCGAGCATCGCGAGGTAGAGCACGGTGACGGTCTCGTCGCCGCCGGGCAGTCCGGCGGTGCGGTGGAACTCGATGCCTTCCTCCAGATCGGCGCGCACCGACCGCGTGTAGGAGGCGCGCAGTTCGGGGCGGCGCGTGGCCTCCAGGCGCAGCTCCAGCAGGGCCAGGTAGCCCGTGCGGTCGCGGGTCGCACGGCCCATCAGATCGTGCATGAAGGCTGTGACCAGCGAGCGGTCCTTCGGCCGGGTCATCAGTTCGGCGATCACCGCGGGGTCCGGTGCGAGCCGTGCGTGCACACGGGCGTCGATCTGGCGGAGCAGGTCGTCGCGCCCGCTGAAGTAATTGGATGCGGTGCCCACCGGCACCCCGGCCGCCGCGTCCACCGCGCGGAAGGTCAGCCCCCGCGCTCCCTCACGGGCGAGCACCTCGACCCCGGCGTCGACGAGCGCGGCCCGGCGCTCAGGGTTGCTGGCCATGCGGAATTCCCTCTCCCACTTTCCCGGTCCCCCGATATTTGGCTTGCGACCACTACAGTCGAAGTACTACAACTGGAGTTGTTGCAGCGGCGGCCGACAGCCTACGAAAAGAGACCGGCTTGCGAAAGCTCACCTACTTCATCGCCTGTTCCATCGACGGCTTCATCGGGGACCCGGACGGCGACGCGTCGGCCATGCTCCCCTTCGTGGACGCGGAGTTCTTCGAGTTCCTCAAGGCGGAGTACCCGGAGACCATCCCCACCCACGGCAGGCGCCCGCTCGGCATCGACGACCTGCCGAACAAGCGGTTCGACACGATCGTCCAGGGCCGCGCCAGCTACGACCTGGCGCTGAAGGAGGGCGTCACCAGCCCGTACGCCCATATGCGCCAGTACGTCGCGTCGCGCACCCTGACGGAGTCGCCCGACCCCGAGGTCGAGATCATCGCCGAGGACCTGGTCGGCAGGGTCCGCGAGCTGAAGGCCGAGGACGGCGAGTTCGGGGTGTACCTCTGCGGCGGGTCCCGGCTCGCGGGCGAGCTGATCGACGAGATCGACGAACTCGTCATCAAGACGTACCCGATCGTGCTGGGCAGCGGCATGCCGATGTTCGGCTCCGGCTTCGCGGTCGGCGAGTTCACGCTGGAGTCGGTGCGCACGTTCGGCAACGGCGCCGTCGTGAGGACGTACAGCAGGAAGCGCTGAGCCGTCGTCCGCCCTACGCTTGGGGGCACGCCCCAAGTGCGAGGCGTACGCCGCGGAAGGCGCCGTGTCCGAGCACAAGTGGCCGACGACGCCCGCCACCACGAAGAAGACCGAAACCGAAACCGTGGCGAAGAAGCCCTGCGCCGAGATGAAGCCCTGCGCCCGAGAAGAAGTCCCGAGAAAAAAACTCCGACCGCGTGTCGAGAATCCCCGGCCGGCTCCGACGTCCCCTGTGAGAGCCGCCCACGCCGGGCGGCCGATCAGAAGGAGACGACGATGAAGTACCTGGTCATGGTGCAGGGCACGCAGGCGGACTACGAGGCGATGCGGGGCAACGCCTCCGAGCACTCCCCGGCCTGGAGCGAGCAGGACGTGCAGGCCATGTACGCGTACATGAGCGCGATCAACGACGACCTCGCCGAAACCGGTGAACTCGTCGACGGACAGGGGCTGGCCGAGCCCGCCAGGACCCGGCTGGTCGGACTGGACGCCGACGGCAAGCCGGTGATCACCGACGGCCCGTACAGCGAGACCAAGGAACTGCTGGCCGGCTACTGGGTGCTGGACTGCGCGAGCCTGGAGCGGGTCACGGAGATCGCCGAGCGGGTGGCCCGCTGCCCCCAGCCCGCGGGCACCCCGGAGTACCCGGTGGTGATCCGGCCCATCATGGAAGGCGTCGGCGACATCGGCTGAGTGGCACCGATGCGCCCGACAGAAGAGGTCGAGGACCTGCTGCGCCGCAACGCGCCGCAGGTCCTCGGCGCGCTGGTGCGCCGGTACGGCCACTTCGACGCCGCCGAGGACGCCGTACAGGAGGCGCTGCTCGCGGCGGCCGGGCAGTGGCCCTCGGCCGGGATTCCGGACAATCCGCGAGGCTGGCTGATCAAGGTCGCCGCGCGGCGGCTGACCGACACGCTGCGCAGTGAGGCGGCACGGCGGCAGCGGGAGGAGCGGGCGGCGGCGCTCACTCCGCGCGACGCGTTCACAGCGCCGCCGCCCGGCGCGGACCGGGCGCCGCGCGAGGACGACACGCTCACGCTCCTCTTCCTGTGCTGCCACCCCGACCTCACCCCGCCCGCCCAGATCGCCCTCACCCTGCGCGCGGTCGGCGGCCTGACGACGGCGGAGATCGCCCGCGCCCACCTGGTGCCCGAGCCGACCATGGCCCAGCGGATCAGCCGGGCCAAGCAGAAGGTGCGGGGCGTGCGCTTCGGCCGCCCGGACAACTGGGCGCAGCGGCTGCCCGCCGTCCTGCACACCCTCTACCTGATCTTCAACGAGGGCTACACGGCCACCTCCGGCGCCGCCCTCCAGCGCCGCGAACTGGCCGGTGAGGCGATCCGGCTCACCCGTACGGTGCACCGGCTGCTCCCCGACGACGGCGAGGTGGCCGGTCTGCTGGCCCTGATGCTGCTCACCGACGCCCGCCGCGAGGCGCGCACGGGGCCGCACGGAGAGCTGATCCCGCTCGACGAGCAGGACCGGACCCGCTGGGACAAGGCGGCGATCGAGGAGGGCGTCGCCCTGGTCACCCGGGCGCTGTCCGGCGGCCGCCCGGGCCCGTACCAGCTGCGGGCCGCCATCGCCGCCGTGCACGACGAGGCCCCGTCGGCCGGGGCGACCGACTGGCGGGAGATCCTCGGCCTGTACGACATCCTCGTCCGCCTGGTCCCCGGTCCCGTCGAGCGCCTCAACCGTGCCGTCGCCGTCGCCATGGTCCACGGCCCGCGGGCCGGCCCCGCCGAACTGGACGCGCTGGAGGGCGAGCTGAGCAGCGGCCACCGTCTGGACGCGGTGCGGGGGCATCTGCTGGAGCGGACCGGGGAGTACGAGGCGGCCCGCGCCGCCTACGAGTCGGCGGCCGGAAAGACGCTGAGCCTGCCGGAGCAGCGGTACCTGCACGCGCGGGCGGCGCGGCTGAGGCGTTAGCGTGACGCCAAGTGCCGTGAGTGCGGGGAGGATTGCGTGAATGCGGGGAGGATTGCGTGACGACGGAGGCCGGGGGCGGGCGTCCTAGGTGTTCTGCCCACGGAGGTTGGTGACAGCGATCACTGCCGTGTGATCTTGAAATGGGTGAGGGCCTTCTGGCCTGGTGTGGATTGCGACATCTGCACCAGCAACAGAAAGGCCCTCGTGCCCCACCGTAATGCACCCCTGACCGAGACCGGCCGCCTGCGCCTGGCCCGCTGCGTCGTAGACGACAACTGGAGCCTGCGACGGGCCGCAGAACGCTTCCAGGTCTCGCCGACCACGGCCCAGCGGTGGGTCGACCGTTACCGTCGGCTCGGCGAGGCCGGCATGGCCGACCGCTCCAGCCGTCCGCGCACCAGCCCGCGCCGCACCCCGACCCGCACCGAGCGCCGGATCATCAAGGTCCGCATCCTGCGCCGGTGGGGACCGGCCCGCATCGCGCACCTGCTGCACCTGGTGCCCTCAACGGTGCACCGCGTCCTGGCCCGCTACGGCCTGGCCCGCCTTGCCCACCTGGACCGGGCCACCGGCCGTGTCATACGCCGCTACGAACGCGACCGGCCCGGCGAACTGGTCCATGTCGACATCAAGAAGCTCGGCAACATCCCCGACGGCGGCGGCCACAAAGTCCTCGGCCGCGCCGCAGGCCGCAAGAACCGCACGAACGCCGGCTACAGCTACCTGCACACCGCCGTCGACGACCACTCCCGCCTGGCCTACAGCGAGATCCACGCCGACGAGAAGAAGGAGACCGCCACCGCCTTCTGGACCCGCGCCCACGCCTTCTTCATCCAGGCCGGCATCACCGTGGAACGGGTACTGACCGACAACGGCTCCTGCTACCGCTCCCGCAACTGGCGCGACCTGCTGGCAGCGGCCGGGATCACCCACAAACGAACCCGGCCCTACCGGCCACAGACGAACGGCAAGGTCGAACGCTTCAACCGCACCCTGCTGGACGAGTGGGCCTACGCCCGCCCCTACCGGTCCGAGGCCGAACGACGGCAGGCGTTCGACGAGTGGCTGCACACCTACAATCACCACCGCGGACACACCGCGCTCAAGGGCCAACCACCCGCCAGCCGCGTCCCCAACCTCACAGGGCAATACACCTAGGGCATGGCGGTGGGCCGTTGTGGTGTGGTCCGTGACCGTGGTCGTCGGGGGTGGGCTGACGCTGTGGTTGCAGGAGTCGGCCGAGCCGCCGGGGCCGTACCGCTGGGAGGAGGCGACACCGACCCCTCTGCTTCAGCAGGACCGGGCCACTGCATGCCCCCCGCCGACGCCCCTGCCCACCGAGGACGGCATCTTCGCCTACGCCTGCATCGTCACGAACGACTAGGCAGCCCGCCCGTCTCCGGGTCCCGGCCGGTCAGGCAGTACGTGCCGCCCGCCGGGTCGCGCATCACCGTCCAGTGGGCGCCGGCGGCGACGAACGTGGCCCCGAGCCGCTCGTGTTCGGCGCGGGTCGCCGCGATGTCGGCGCAGGCCAGGTCGAGGTGGGCGGAGAGCGGCTGATCCGTGCCGAGCCGCTGGAGCAGCACACGCACCGGCAGCCCGGCGGGCGGCTTGACCACATGGAACTCCGGGAGGGAGCCCGGCAGGGACACCCAGCCGACCAGCACCTCGCTCCAGAACGCGACCTCGGCGTCGTACGACGAAGGCGGGACGTCGACGCACACCTGATCGAGTCGGCTGCCCCGCACGACGGGCGGCCGCACCGACTCCCCGTGCCACGGCACGGCACAGAACAGCCGGCCAGCGGGCGACTGCAGCACGGCCCACCCCTCGTGCTCGGCGACCACGTCGGCGCCCGCCCGCACCGCCGAGCCGATGAACCCACCCACGTCGTCGACGGCGAAGTCCAGATGCGCGCCACAGGGCCCGGAGTCGACGCCCTGCACCTTCACGCAGGCGTCCGCCCCCTCGACCGGCAGCAAGGTGATGAACTCCCCCCGGCGCGCGGAGAGCCGGGTGCCTGTGACGGCGGTCCAGAACTCCTCGGCGCGCGGCAGGACTTCGGCGGGCCGGTCGATGAAGGCGTACGTCCAGTGGATCGTCATGGCGGTGATCGTAGGCGGCGAGCCGAAGCCGCACGGAGCGCGAACGCCGAAGGGGCCCGACCGGCAGTCCGGTCGGGCCCCTTCACCTGCCCCTGACAGACGGTGATGCACCAACCGCCGGTCATGTATGAGGCGTCAGGCCTTCTTGGTCTCCCAGAAGATCTTGTCGATCTGGGCGATGTAGTCCAGAGCCTTCTGGCCGGTGGCCGGGTCGGTGGACGCCTTGGCGGCCGAGAGGGCCTTCAGGGTGTCGTTGACCAGCTGGTGCAGCTCCGGGTACTTCTCGAAGTGCGGGGGCTTGAAGTAGTCGCTCCAGAGCACCGAGACGTGGTGCTTGGCCAGCTCGGCGCGCTGCTCCTTGATGGTGGTGGCACGAGCCTGGAAGTGCGGGTCGTCGTTGCCGGCCATCTTTTCCTGGATGGCCTTCACCGACTCCGCCTCGATGCGGGCCTGGGCCGGGTCGTACACACCGCAGGGCAGGTCGCAGTGCGCGCTGACCTTGACCTTGGGGGCAAACAGGCGGGAAAGCATGAAGCATTCCTTCCTCGTGATCGTCTTCTCAGGGGGGACATTACTCCCTGAGCGACTGGATTTCGCGAGTGCCCCCATGGGCTTAGGACAAAAGTCCGGGGTGAGACTGAGACTGGTGGAGGATCGAACCGGGGAGGTGCCGGGGATGCCGGAGCTGTCGCAGGAGACCGAGCGCGAAAGGGGCGTCCCGCCCTTCGGACTGGCCGAGGTGACCGGGCCGTCCATGGTGCCCACGCTGTACCACGGGGACCGGCTCCTGCTGCGCTACGGCGTTCGTGTCAGGCCGGGGGACGTCGTCGTCCTGCGTCATCCCTTCCAGCAGGACCTGCTCGTCGTCAAGCGGGTGGCGGAGCGCCGCGAGGGCGGCTGGTGGGTGCTCGGCGACAACGCGTACGCCGGCGGGGACAGCACCGACTACGGGGTCGTACCCGACGAGCTGATCCTGGGACGGGTCCGGTTCCGCTACCGGCCGCGTCGGCCCGATCAGCGCTCACCGCTGGCGCTGCTGCGCTGGGCGCTGTCGGCGGCCAGGCCCGTCTTCTCCGACCGGTCGGCCTCCAGGCGTTTGCGGGCCCGGTAGGCGGCCACGTTGGCGCGGGTGGCGCAGCGGTCGGAGCAGTAGCGCCGGGAGCGGTTGGTGGATGTGTCGAGGTAGGCGTTGCGGCACGGGGCCGCCTCGCACAGGCCCAGGCGGTCCACGCCGTACTCGGTGAGGTGGAAGGCGAGGCCCATCGCCGCGATGGCCGCGTAGCCCGCGGTCGCGTTCGACGGGTGGTCCGCGAGGTGCATGTGCCACAGGGGGCGGCCGTCGTCGTCGCGGAAGTCGTGGCCGGAGATCTGGGGGCTGACCGGGAACTCCAGCAGCAGGGAGTTCAGCAGATCCACGGCCAGGGTCTCGTCGCCGCTGTCGGCCGCCTCGAAGACCGCGCGCAGCCGGGCCCGGACCGAGCGGAACCGCGTCACGTCCGCGTCGGTGGCGCGGCGGGCCGCCGACTGGTTGCCGCCGAAGAGCTCCCGGACTGCCTCGACCGAGGTCAGCGAGTCCTTGCCCCGGGCCGGTTCCTCGCTGTTGACGAGTCGTACGGCGTAGTCCGAGTAATAGGCCAGTTCCACTTGTAGTCCTTACGGAGGGGCTCTATGGTCGTGTCTGCGGTCACGTAACAGCTGATCGTGCTTCCAGGGTATTACGCAGGTGAGTCAAGAGGGGGTTTCCATGACCACGAGCATCGGCACCGACTGGAATGCCTGGCAGGAGAGCTGGGACCGGCAGCAGGAGTGGTACATGCCGGACCGCGAGGAGCGCTTCCGGGTCATGCTCGACATGGTCGAGGCCTTCGCCGGCACCGCGCCGCGGGTACTGGACCTCGCCTGCGGCACCGGCACCATCACCGCCCGCCTGCTCGCCCGCTTCCCCGACGCCACCAGCACCGGCATCGACCTCGACCCCGCCCTGCTCACCATCGCCCGCGGCACCTTCGACGGCGACGACCGCGTCACCCTCGTCGAGGCCGACCTGAAGGACCCCGACTGGCCCACGCGGCTGCCCTACGACACGTACGACGCCGTCCTGACCGCCACGGCCCTGCACTGGTTCCATGCCGAACCCCTTCAGGCGCTGTACGGCCGGATCGCCGGGCTCGTCCGGCACGGTGGCGTGTTCATGAACGCCGACCACATGATCGACGACACCACGCCCCGCATCAACGCCGCCGAGCGCACCCTGCGGCACGCGCGCATGGACCGGGCGCAGAAGGACGGCGCCCTCGACTGGGCCGACTGGTGGCAGCTCGCCGCCAAGGACCCCGTCCTCGCCGAGCCCACCGCCCGCCGCTTCGCGATCTACGGGGACCATGCGGACGGCGACATGCCGTCGGCGGCGTGGCACGCGCGCGTGCTGCGCGAGCAGGGGTTCGCGGAGGCGCGGGCGGTGTGGTGCTCGCCGTCGGACGCCTTGGTGCTCGCGCTCAAGTAGCGGGGCATGGAAAAGGGGGCGGTACGGGTGCTCCGTACCGCCCCCCTTTCAGCGGCGGTACGGAAAGTCCGTAGCGCCCCCTTGCTCAGCGCAGCGTCACAGCACCTTCGACAGGAACGCCTGCGTCCGCTCGTGCTGCGGGTTCGTCAGGACGTCCCTCGGGTTGCCGGACTCGACCACCACGCCGCCGTCCATGAAGACCAGGCTGTCGCCGACCTCGCGGGCGAAGCCCATCTCGTGCGTGACGACGATCATGGTCATACCGGACTCGGCGAGGTCGCGCATGACGTCGAGGACGTCACCCACCAGCTCCGGGTCGAGGGCCGAGGTCGGCTCGTCGAACAGCATCAGCTTCGGGTCCATCGCCAGGGCCCGGGCGATGGCGACGCGCTGCTGCTGGCCGCCGGAGAGCTGCGAGGGGTAGTTCCCGGCCTTGTCGGCGAGGCCGACGCGCTCCAGGAGCTGCATCGCCCGCTCCCTGGCCTGGGCCCTGCTGGTGCCCTTGACCTGGATGGGCGCCTCGATGACGTTCTCCAGCGCGGTCATGTGCGGGAACAGGTTGAAGCGCTGGAAGACCATCCCGATGTCCCGGCGCTTCAGCGCGACCTCGCTGTCCTTGAGCTCGTACAGCTTGTCGCCCTTCTGGCGGTAGCCGACCAGCTCGCCGTCGACGTACAGCCGCCCGGCGTTGATCTTCTCCAGGTGGTTGATGCACCGCAGGAAGGTCGACTTGCCGGAGCCGGAGGGGCCGATCAGGCAGAAGACCTCGCCGGTCTTCACCTCCAGGTCGATGCCCTTGAGGACCTCGACGTGGCCGAAGGACTTGTGGACGCCCTCCGCCTTGACCATGGGGATGGTGGTGGGCTTCACGGTCTTCGCGGGCTCTTCGGAGTTCTCGACCTTCTCGACCTTCTCGACCTTCTCGACCTTCTCGGTCTTCTCGCTCTTCTCGGTCATGCCATGCCTCCCTTCGGGCGGCCGAAGGACAACATGTTGGCCTTGATCTTCTGGAGCGGCGTCGGCGGCAGCGAGCGGCTCGAACCGCGGGCGTAGTACCTCTCAAGGTAGTACTGGCCGACGCTGAAGACCGAGGTCAGCAGCAGGTACCAGGCGGCGGCGAGGAACAGCATCTCGGCCGGGGCGCCGGAGGTCTGGCCGATGTCCTGGGCGACGCGCAGCAACTCGGAGTACTGGACGACCGACACCAGCGAGGTCGTCTTCAGCATGTTGATGACCTCGTTGCCCGTCGGCGGCACGATCACGCGCATCGCCTGCGGGATCACGATCCGGCGCAGCGTCTTGGAGTGGCTCATGCCCAGCGCGTGCGCCGCCTCGGTCTGGCCCTCGTCGACCGCGAGCAGACCGGCGCGGCAGATCTCCGCCATGTACGCGGCCTCGTTCAGGCCGAGGCCGAGCAGCGCGGTCAGGAACGGGGTCATGAAGTCGGACCACTCGTCCCGGTAGACCGGCCCGAGGTTGATGTACTCGAAGACCAGGCCCAGGTTGAACCAGACGATGAGCTGGACCAGCACCGGGGTGCCGCGGAAGAACCAGATGTAGAACCAGGCGATCGACGAGGTCACCGGGTTGCGCGACAGGCGCATCACCGCCAGCACGATGCCGCCGACGATGCCGATCAGCATGGACAGCACGGTCAGCAGCAGCGTGTTGCCCACACCGCCGAGGATGCGGTCGTTGAAGAAGTAGTCCGGGATCGCGCCCCAGTTGATCCTGCCCTGGGAGAACGCGTAGATGACGCCGCCCAGCAGGGCGAGCGCGACGACGGCGGAGACGTACCGCCCGTAGTGCCGGACCGGGATGGCCTTGATGGCTTCCGGTCCGGCCGGGGGCGTGTCGGCCGGACCCGTCGTCTTGTCGATGTCAACAGTCACGGGTGTTGCCTTTCAGTGCCGCTGGTCGCTGACCGAGCGGTCACTTGCCGCCGTTGATGACGGCCTTGTCGACGGCGCCGTCCTCGACGCCCCACTTCTCTATGATCTTGTCGTACTCACCGTTGGCGATGATCGCATCCAGGGCGGCCTGGAGAGCGTCCCGCAGCTGGGTGTTGCCCTTGGCCACCGCGATGCCGTACGGCGCCGCCTCGACCTGCTCGCCGACCAGCTGGAAGTCGTTGCCGCCGCCGGAGGTCTTCACGGCGTACGCGGCGACCGGGAAGTCGGAGGAGCCGGCGTCGGCGCCGCCCGCGCGCAGGCGGGTCTGGGCCTGCTGGTCGTTGTCGAAGGCCTCGATGCTCAGCTTCTTGTTCTTCGGGCACTTCTTGGCCTCGGCCTTGGCGAGGTCCTCGGAGACCGTGCCGCGCTGCAGCACGATCTTCTTGCCGCACAGGTCGGACCAGGTCTTGATGCCCTGGTCGTCGCCCTTCTTGGTGTAGATGGAGACACCGGCCGTGAAGTAGTCCACGAAGTCGACGCCCTCACCGACCTTCTTGCCGGTGTCGGAGTCGATGCCCTCCTGGCGGTCCTTGGTGTCGGTCATCGCCGACATGGCGATGTCATAGCGCTTGGAGCGCAGACCGGTGATCAGGGTGTCGAAGGTGCCGTTCTCGAACTCGAACGTCACGCCGAGCTGCTTGCCCATGGCCGCGGCGAGGTCCGGGTCGATACCGACCGTCTTGCCGGAGCTGTCCTTGAACTCGACCGGCGCGTACGCGATGTCCGAGCCGACCTTGATGACGCCCTTGTCGCGGATCTCCTTGGGCAGCTTGTCGGCCAGCGGGGCCGCGCTCTGCGTCGGGGTGTCCGTGCTGTCCGAGCCGCTGCCTTCCGTCTGGTCACCGCAGCCGGTGAGAAGCAGGGCGCCGGCGACCGCGATCGCACCGACCGCGGCTAGCCGGGAACGCGCGGCGGTCGTACGACGGGTGGAGCTTGCGGTCATTGTGGGTTCCTCCGGCGGATGGGTGAAGTGCCGATGGGCGGCAGCTGCCGATGGGTCGACGAGAACACACAGCTTCGAGTGTCGCGACCTCGTGTGATTACGGGCATCTTGCCATTCGGACTGGAGCATTCAGGTGACCCACCATGTCAAAATCGGATAACGGGTGACCCCCGAACCGGACCACTCCGGGACATCACAACCGGACCTTCTACGGGAATGTGCGGTTCCAGCCGCAAGATCTTCGGTGTGTCTCAGGATGTGGATGCCTAGAAGTCTGTGTTTGGTGGCTATTGCGTCCTTGTCAAGGGTTTGCCGGGCTCTTTCCCCATATTCAGGCATGAGTCATGTCACCGGCATGTGATCTTCCCGTTATGGACTCGTCGGCGATGCCCATCGTCCGGTAAGAAGGTTCTTTACACCCCTCATCCGGGGCTCAGGGCGCGTGTGCGGCGCGCCCGTCGCGTATGTGCCCGTACCGCATCACTCACTGGGCCGTACGCGGTGCCCGCTCACTCCTCACCAGGAGTGGACCCACCCTCAAACCATGAACACCTAAGGGGTCAGACAAAGTGGCAGCGGAGATCGTCAATCCTCGCAGCGACAGCAGTACGGAGCAGGAGGGAGGGGCCGAGCCCCTCGATTCCTTCGATCCGGCGTTCGCGCTGCACCGCGGCGGCAAGATGGCCGTGCAGGCCACCGTGCCGGTCCGTGACAAGGACGACCTGTCCCTGGCGTACACGCCCGGCGTCGCGAAGGTGTGCACCGCGATCGCCGAGCAGCCGGAACTCGTCCACGACTACACGTGGAAATCGTCCGTCGTCGCCGTCGTGACCGACGGTACGGCGGTGCTCGGACTCGGGGACATCGGGCCCGAGGCCTCCCTCCCGGTGATGGAGGGCAAGGCGATCCTGTTCAAGCAGTTCGGCGGGGTGGACGCGGTGCCGATCGCGCTCGCCTGCACGGACGTGGACGAGATCGTGGAGACCGTGGTCCGCCTCGCGCCCTCCTTCGGCGGCGTCAACCTGGAGGACATCTCGGCGCCGCGGTGCTTCGAGATCGAGCGCAGGCTCCAGGAGCGGCTGGACATCCCGGTCTTCCACGACGACCAGCACGGCACGGCGGTCGTGACGCTGGCGGCCCTGCGGAACGCCGCGCGGCTGACCGGGAAGACGCTCGTCGATCTGCGGGCGGTCATCTCGGGCGCGGGCGCGGCCGGGGTCGCGATCGCGAAGATGCTGGTCGAGGCCGGGATCGGGGACGTCGCGGTCGCCGACCGCAAGGGTGTCGTCTCCGCCGACCGGGAGGACCTGACGCCGGTCAAGCGGGAGCTCGCCGGGTTCACCAACAAGGCCGGGCTCTCCGGGTCGCTGGAGGCGGCTCTGGAGGGAGCGGACGTCTTCATCGGCGTCTCCGGCGGTACGGTGGCGGAGGCGGCCGTCGCCTCCATGGCCGAGGGCGCGTTCGTGTTCGCGATGGCCAACCCCAATCCCGAGGTGCACCCCGATGTGGCGCACAAGTACGCGGCGGTCGTCGCGACGGGCCGGTCGGACTTCCCGAACCAGATCAACAACGTGCTGGCGTTTCCGGGGATCTTCGCCGGGGCGCTGCAGGTGCGGGCGTCCCGGATCACCGAGGGCATGAAGATCGCGGCGGCCGAGGCGCTGGCGGGTGTCGTCGGGGACGACCTTGCCGCGGACTACGTCATTCCGTCGCCGTTCGATGAGCGGGTGGCGCCTGCGGTGACGGCGGCTGTTGCGGCGGCGGCGCGGGTGGAGGGGGTTGCTCGGCGCTGAGGCCTGTTTTTGGTGGCCCCGTCCTGTTTGGGCGGGGCCATTGCTTTGCCTACCCGCCCGCCCGTTCAGGTGGTTGAGGGCGGCTGTGGTTCGGTGCAGGTGGTCGTGGGCTGGTCGCGCAGTTCCCCGCGCCCCTGGGGGGTGCAGTCGGCCCGCGTCGCTATGGCAAGAGGGTGTGTCTCACAGGCTCCTAGCGTTCCGTTGGACCCTGCTGGAATCTATCGTCGGCTGCATGTTCGCTGTCTACGCCGCCCGCATCGACCGTGACCAGCCGTTGAGTGGCCTGGAGTTGGGGGAGCGTCCCGCCCCCGAGGCCAGGGCCGGCTGGAGTGTCGTCGATGTCAAGGCCGCCTCCCTCAATCACCACGACCTCTGGTCCCTGCGCGGCGTGGGCCTCGCAGAGGACAAGCTGCCGATGATCCTCGGCTGTGACGCCGCCGGCGTCGACGAGGACGGCAACGAGGTCGTCCTGCACTCGGTCATCGGCCAGACGGGGCATGGGGTCGGCCCGAAGGAACCCCGTTCCATCCTCACCGAGCGCTACCAGGGGACGTTCGCCGACCAGGTCGCCGTACCGACCTGGAACATCCTGCCCAAGCCGAAGGAGCTCTCCTTCGCGGAGGCCGCCTGCCTGCCGACCGCATGGCTGACGGCGTACCGCATGCTCTTCACCAACGCCGGCGTGCGCCCCGGCGACTCGGTGCTCGTGCAGGGCGCCGGTGGCGGTGTCGCCACGGCCGCGATCGTGCTCGGCAAGGCCGCCGGGCTGCGTGTCTTCGCCACCAGCCGGGACGAGGCCAAGCGCAAGCGCGCCCTGGAGCTGGGGGCCGTGGAAGCGGTGGAGTCCGGGGCGCGGTTGCCGCAGCGCGTCGACGCCGTCATCGAGACCGTCGGCGCCGCGACCTGGTCGCACTCGGTGAAGTCGCTGCGGCCCGGCGGCACGCTGGTCATCTCCGGCGCCACGAGCGGTGACCGGCCGTCCCATGCCGAACTGACCCGGATCTTCTTCCTGGAGCTGAAGGTCGTCGGTTCGACGATGGGCACGAAGGAGGAGCTGGAGGACCTGCTGTCCTTCTGCGCCGCCACCGGCGTACGTCCCGTCATCGACGAGGTGCTGCCGATGGACCGGGCCCGGGAGGGCTTCGAACGGCTGGAGTCGGGCGAGCAGTTCGGGAAGATCGTGCTCAGTAACGTCTGACGGTTCGTGGTGGCCTTGTCAGAGGCCTGTACGGCGGCCGGTCCGGTTTCGGATCGGCCGCTTTTGTCTGCCTGCGCGGGTCCTTATCTTGTCAACTAGGGTTGACGAGTGCCTTGTGTCAACGTAAGTTGACGTCATGACCGAAGCTACCGAACTCGCCGAGCGGGCCGGTGACCGCGATCCACGGGTCGGGCTGCGTGCCGTCGCCGCGTTGCGGCGGCTGCTGGAGCAGTTGGAGGCCGTGCAGGTGCGCAGTGCGCGCAATCAGGGCTGGTCGTGGCAGGAGATCGCCGCGGAACTCGGTGTGAGCAGGCAGGCCGTGCACAAGAAGTACGGGAGGCGATGATGTTCGAACGGTTTACGAAGGATGCCCGGGCTGTGGTGAAGGGTGCCGTAGAGCAGTGCGAGGAGGCGGGCGCGCAGACCGTCGACGCGGAGCATCTGCTGCTCGCGCTGCTCGACCGGGGGGCCGGCCGGGGTTCGTTCGCGCTGTCCGCGCTCGGGCTGGCCGAGCGGCGGGAGTCGGTGGCGCGGGCGCTGGACGAGGCCCGGCGGCGAGCGGGGCTGTCGCAGGCCGAGGCCGACGCGCTGGCCGGACTGGGGATCGACGTCTCGGAGATCGTGTCCCGCGTGGAGGAGGCGCACGGTGTGGGTGCGATGGCCGGTGACCGGAAGGACAAGGGGTGGTGGGGCGGACACCGTTCCTTCAGCCGGGGCGCCAAGGACGTCCTGGAGAAGTCGCTGCGGATCGCCGTCGCCCGCCGCGAACGGTCCATCGGCGACGAACACCTCCTCCTCGCCCTGACCGCCCGCCCGGGCGTCCCCGCGGAGGTACTCGCCGACCACGGCGTCACCTACGAGTCGGTGACGCGCGTACTGGGCGGCGGGGGAGAGGCGAAGGCGGGCTGAGGCGGGGACTGGTGGTGCCGGGCCCACCGCCGAGCCCGCCAAGCCGCACCCTGCGGAAGAGGTTGCCGCCCTCGCTCAAACGCGCTTCCCGGACGCGGGGTTGCCGCACCTACCCCTTCGGCGTCCGCAGCAACGCCCCGATGTGTGCCGCCGCCGTCGACAGATGGCGGCGGGCATCCCGGAGTTGGTCCTGCGTCACCCCGTGGTCGCGGGCCGCGTCGCGGATGTCGTCGCGGAAGCGGTCGAGGAGGCGGTCCAGGTCGCGGGCCGGGTCGCCGGTGGAGGTGTCGTCGTGGGACCAGGCCGGCTCGTAGTCGGCCGGGAAGTCCTCCGGGGTTGTCGAGTGCTCCGGTGCCGGGGTCGGCCCGGCCGCTCCGCCGCGTCCGAAACCGAAGTCCTTGCCGAAGTCCCTGCCGTAGTCCTTGCCGAACTCGCCGAACTCCTTGGCGAGTTCCGTCAGGCCCTCGCGCAGCCCCGTCGGCCAGTCGCCTCGCGCGAAGTGGTCCTGCACCTGCTCCTGAACCCGCTGGGCGATGCGCTGCATCTGCTCCTGTGCCTGCGCCCGGGCCCGGTCCTGTGCCTCCTTGGCCTGGCGCCGCGCCCGCTGGGCCTCCTCGCGGGCCCGGCGGCTCTCGTCCTTGGCGCGCCGGGCCTGTTCCTTCCACTCCTGCTTGGCCCGCCGCATCTCCTCCTTCGCGGCGCGCCAGGCCTCCTTGTCGGTGTACTCGCCGAAGTCCCCGGTGTCGCCGTTGACGGCGCCGCCCTTGCGGGCCTCACTCATCGCCGCCCGCATCTCGCGCCGCAGATCGCCCGCGGCGCCTCGCACATCGGCGCGGATCTCGGCGGCCAGCTCCGCCACCGACTCGCGGATCTCCAGCTCCAGGTCGGCCAGTTCACCGCTGCGGTCGGCCAGTTCGGCGCGGCCGGCGTCCGTGATGGCGTACACCTTGCGGCCGCCCTCGGTGGTGTGGGTGACCAGGCCCTCGGCCTCCAGCTTGGCCAGGCGGGGGTAGACAGTGCCGGCCGACGGCGCGTACAAGCCCTGGAAGCGTTCCTCCAGGAGGCGGATCACCTCGTAGCCGTGTCGCGGGGCCTCGTCGAGCAGCTTCAGCAGGTAGAGGCGGAGGCGGCCGTGAGCGAAGACGGGGGGCATGTCAGAGCACCTTCTTGTCGGTCGTGCCATCGGCCGGGGTGCTGGGCGGCGTCGTACCCTCGCCCGGACCGGAATCCGAATTCTCCCCCGAGGCATCGCGCGGTTCGTCCGCCGGGTCGGCCCACGGTCCGTCGTCCTCCACGGGCGGGCGGCGCAGCAGGGCGATCGAGCCGGAGACGGTCGTGGCCTTCAGCCGGCCGTTGCCCGCGCCGAGGCGGCCGGTGATGCGCTTGGCGCCCCACTGGCCGGTGACGCGGAGGTCCTCGAACGCGTTGGAGACGGTCCCGCTCGCCGTGTTGGCCTCCACCTCCGCGTCCGCCGGATGCGGCAGCCGGATGGCGATCTCGCCCGAGACGCTGGTCAGGCTGACGTCGGTGGGGCCGGCGGTCGGGTCTAGGTCGACGATCATCGAGCCGCTGACCGAGTCGGCCTTGACGGAGGAGCCCGCGCCCTCGACCACGGTCAGGTCGCCCGAGACGGAGTTGAAGCGCAGGTCGCCGCTGAGGGCCTGGGCCTCCACGCCCCCAGAGACGGTGTCCGCGCGGACCGGTCCCGCCAGTCCGACGAGCGTGGTGTCCCCGGAGACGCCCTTGACCTCCGTGCGCCCCTCGATCCCGGAGACCACGGCGGCGGCGCTGACGACGCCCACCTCCACGCGCGTACGCACCGGAACCGCCAGCGACACCTCGGCACTGCGGCGCCAGCCCTTGCGGTCGAGCCACTTGAGGAAGCCCTTCCAGGGCAGGTCCTCGTACGCCACCGTGAGCGTGCCGCCCTGCTGGGTGACGAGGAGGGGTGGTCCCTCGATCTCGCCGACCTGCAGGCGGGCGGAACCTTCTTCGGTGCCCACCACGTTCACCGTGCCATTGACGATGCGTACGTGGAGCTCGCTCACCGGCTCGTCGAAGGTGAGCTTGCTCGGCTCGGCGACGGACCATTCGGACATGATGGGGACCTCCTCGACACGCCATATCGCGTCTTACGTGATTCACGATATATCGTGGCCACGGGAAGTCAAGACACTCTTTTCGGTGGCCGGCGCCCCAGCGGTCGGCAACCGACGACGACACACAGACGACGACGCACAAAGGGCGCCCGAAGGCGCCCTCAACCGCGCACCCCGGGCGCCGACACGCGCCCGGCGTGGCCCTACTCCTCGTCCTCGTCGTCCAACCGCGCCAGCCATGTCGCCAGCCGCTCCACCGGCACCTCGAAATCCGGGTTCAGATCGACGAACGTGCGCAGTTGCTCGGCGAGCCACTCGAAGGTGACCTCCTCCTCGCCGCGCCGCTTCTCCAGCTCTTCGATGCCTCGGTCGGTGAAGTACATGCCTTCAGAATATGCGCCACTTGGCGCGTTAGCGGCCTCCCCCGGGAGCCGTACGGAAGGCTAGCCTCGTCACGCTTTCAAGTGTGAACCGGCTGTGGCCGGTTGGACGGAACGCGAGTTCGACGGGGGAGCGGCATGAGTCACATTCAGGACATCGAACTGCCCAACGGCATGGTGGTCACCGCCCGGATCGGGAGCGCGGACGCCTACGGAGACCAGGAGGACGTCGGCTTCACGGAGGCCGCGCGGGCCAAGGTCGAGCAGCTCCAGGAACTGATCACCGGCGTGGGCAGCACGGTGCTCGACGCCGCCCGTGCCGCCAGACCCACCGAGGCCGCCATCACCTTCGGAGTGGAGTTGACGGCCAAGGAGGGCCTGGCCGTCGCCGTCCTCGCCCGGGGAGAGGCCAAGGCCTCGCTCCAGGTGACCCTGACCTGGCAGCTCGACCGGCAGGCCGACCCCGAGCCGGGATCCACCGGCGTATGACTGAGCCCAACGAACGCCTGCACGCCCTGGCCAAGGCCGCCACCGTGCACCTGCTCCCGGCCGGCGGGGAGGACAAGCCCCTGTGGGGCAGCGGCTTCTTCGTGGCCCCGGGCTGGGTGCTGACCGCGGCCCATGTGCTGCGCCAGCACCTGAGGGCGGACCGGGAGCTGACCTTCCGGGTGCGGGGCGAGGGTGTCGACGCCGAGGCGCGGCTGGCGGAGTGGCTCCTCACCGACCCCGACCGGCCCGTCGTACCCCTGGACGAGGACATGGCCCTGGTGCGCCTGCTGGGTGAGGCCGAGGAGTATCCGCACGAGTGTGTGTGGCTCGCCGACCGGGCGGTACGGCACTCCGGTCCCGTCAAGGTGTACGGCTACTATCCCGAGCCGCCGCACACCCACGCCCGGGCCGTGGACGCCGACATCAACGGCCAGGAGGACGGGTACGGGCTGATCATCAAGCCCGACATCGACTTTCCGGCCGGGGTCTCGGGCGGCCCGCTGCTCGACCCGGTCACCGGGGCCGTCGTGGGACTGGTGAAGTCGCGGCGGAAGCAGCAGGACGGTGGGAAGGCGGTCGCGATCGCGGCGATGCGCCGATTCGGCGAGACGTACCGCGCCGTCATCGCCGCGCACGACCGGTGGCACGGCACGGAGCCGGTCTCCGAGAGCGGCGACAACTGGATCGAACAGCAGGCCGGGCCCGCGGCCGATGGCGGTGCCGGGTGGACGCCGACGGACCGGCGGGAGGCGCTGAACCTGCTGGCCGCGCTGCCCGCGCCACCCGACGCGCCCACCGTCGAGATCCTCGCGACGCGGGCCCGCAGCGGCAGCAAGTGGCCGAGCCCGACGCCCGACCTGCGGACCTGGCGCGACGGCTACGGGCTGCTCTACGAGGGCGCGCACCCGCTCGGCCCGCTCACCTTCCTGCGTTACCTGAAGTTCGTCGAGGCCTACGCGCGCTCCCGGGGCGAGCCGTGCCCCGCGCTCGGCGCCTGGATCGAGCGGCGGCTGCGCCGGGACCCGCGCCGTGAGATGCATGCCTTCGTCCGTGATGTACGGCTCCCGGACGAGTTGCGTCCCGCCCCGGCGGAGCGGACCGGCCGCATCGTGATCCCGTATCCCGGCCCGGGCGAGGGTCCCACGGTGGCGGTGCTCCTGGACCCGGTGATCGGCTCGCAGCCCACCCGCTTCTTCTGGCAGATCTGGCTCGACGGCGGCGACGGCACGGGTGAGCCGGAGCTGTATCAGACCGATGACTCCGTCCACGGCAGGCTCCCCGGGGAACTGGTCCAGGCGCTGCGCAGGCCGCTGGGCGACCTGCTGCGGGCCAAGGACCGCCAGGACCGGCCGGTGCCGCTCGAAGTGGCCCTGCCCGCCGAGTACTTCGACACCGCGGTGCACCGCTGGCGCTTCGACGACATCGCCCAGCTCGACGACGCGGGACACCTCGGCGCACGCCGTCGGGTGGTGCTGCGCTCCCTCGCGCGCCGGGGAGATCCGGACAAACTGTGGGCCGACCGCTGGCAGGCCATGACCGCACAGCGGCGCTTCGTCGGCTGGCGCACCCCGCAGCGCGGTGTCGTGACCACCGGCCGCGGCTACCGGGACGCGGCCTTCGACCGCATCCCCGTGATGTGCCGTCCGGCCGGCCGTGGTCCGGGGCGGACGGCGATGAAGCTCGCGCTGGAGAACGGGCACGGCGTCGCCCTGTGGCACATCGAGGGGCACGTCACCCGCACCTGCGCCGACGACTGCGACACCCTCTACGCCAAGGCGCAGGAACTGCTCGGCACCCTCGACTCGCTGGCCGAACTCCCGGACCGGCTGCGGCAGCTGCGGCAGGACATCAGCGAGCGGCGTGCCGACCACACCTGGGCCGAACCGCTGGCGCTGCTGTACGACGACCCGCGGCGGCCCCTCCCCGCGGAGGAGACCGAGACCCTGGACGCCCCGCTGTGAGCACCCCGCGCGCCAGGCGCCACCGGCCGAAGAGCATCGACGGCGGCTGGCCGAAAAGATCTGTGTCGCAGGCCGGAGATGGGTACATTTCCAGGGGCCCGTTGTGGGCGCGCAACGCCCCCGTCGGCCAGGACGTGGACCACCACCGACCGTCGACGAGGAGCGCAGCATGAGCGAGTGGTTCGTCTACCAGGGCAGCGGGCGTCCGGATCCGGCCAGGATCGACCGGCTGCCCGACCCGCCGCCGTGGCGCGCCTTCGACACCCCGGTCGTGCCGTACGACGTCCCGGTCCTCGACTCCGCCACCCGGCGCAGGCTCGGCACCGGCACCGCTCCGCTGCCGATCCAGGACCCGGACACCCTCGAACTCGTCAACGCCGCGCTGTATCTGAGGCGCCCGCTGCTCGTGACCGGCGAACCGGGCGTCGGCAAGTCGACGCTCGCGCACTCCGTCGCCTACGAACTCGGACTGGGCCGGGTGCTGGAGTGGCCCATCGTGTCCCGCAGTGAACTTCGGGACGGGCTCTACACGTACGACGCCATCGGCCGGCTGCAGGACGCCCAGCTCAGGCGGGCGGCCGAGGCACGGACGCCGGCGTCCGGACCGGAGTCCGAGGACATCGGCCGGTACATCAAGCTCGGCCCGCTCGGCACCGCGCTGCTCGCCGCCGAGCGGCCCCGCGTGCTGCTCATCGACGAGCTGGACAAGAGCGACATCGACCTGCCGAACGACCTGCTGAACGTCCTGGAGGAGGGCAGGTTCGCGATCCCCGAGCTGGAGCGGATCGCCGACCGGACGCCGGTGGTGCGGGTGCTCACCGACGACGGACGCAAGGTCGAGGTGACGGAGGGGCAGGTGCGCTGCCGCGCGTTCCCGTTCGTCGTGATGACCAGCAACCGGGAGCGCGAGTTCCCCGCCCCGCTGCTGCGCCGCTGTATCCCGCTGGACCTCAAGGCGCCCCGCGACGAACGCCTCGCCGCGCTGGTCCAGGCGCACTTCGGCCAGGACGCCTACGAGGCCAACCACGACATCGTCGACCACTTCACGGAGGCCGAGACGGACGGCGCGCTGCGCCCCACCGACCAGCTCCTCAACGCCATCTTCCTGGCTCAGCACGCCGCCCGGGACGCGGCACGGCGCGAGGAGATCTCGGAGCTGCTGATGCAGCCCCTGGACCGCGGGCCCAGGTAGCCGATGTCCACGGGAGCTCCCGGCGTCCCGGCCGGCGCCATGAGCGACGCGCTCGCGGCGCTGGTCGCACGCATGCGCGACGCGGGCATCGTCCCCGACGTCGAGGAGCTCGCGGACGCCCTGTGGCTGGCCCGCCACCTGCCCGCCCCCGACCGCCGGCCGGACGTCACCTCCCCCAGCCCGCCGAGCCGCACGCCCGCACCGGCGGACGGCACCGATCCGCTGTCCTTACGGGCGGCCGCGGACGGCCCCGTCACGGCGGACAGCGAGGACCGGCAGCCCGACAGCGCCCGGCTGTTCGCCCCCGGCCCCGGAGGCGACGACACCGGCACCCGGATGGCGCCCGTGAGCGTCCCCGCCGCACCGGTGCTGCCCGAACCCCTCGCCCTGCAACGCGGCATGCGCCCCCTCCAGCGCTACCGCGCACCCGTACGTCCCGTGCCGCGCACCCTCGACGAGCGGGCCACCGCCGAACGGGCCGCCGAGTCCGGGATCGTACTGCCCGTGCTGCGTACCGAGCGGCGCCGTGAGGCACGGCTGCTGCTCCTGATGGACGTCTCCACCTCCACCGTGGTCTGGCAGCAGATGCTCGACGAGCTGCGCCAGGTCTGCGAACGCGCCGGTGCCTTCCGGGAAGTACGGGTGCAGTACCTGCACGAGGCACCCGGCGGTCTCCCCGGCTATGCCGCCACACCCGAGCACATCCGCCCGCTGCACGCTCCCGAACAGCTCAGCGACCCGACCGGGCGACGCCTGACCCTCGTCCTCAGCGACTGTGCGGGCCCCATGTGGCGCAGCGGCCGGATGCAGCGGCTGCTGTACCGCTGGGCGTCGACCGCGCCCGTCGCCGTGGTCCAGCCGCTGCCGCAACGGATGTGGCTGCGCACCCATCTGCCCGCCCGGCGCGGCATGCTGCGCCGTCGCGAAGGCCCGGCCGGGACGCTGGAGTTCCAGCCGGACAACGGACGGGTCGAACAGGGCGCGCTGCCCGTCCCCGTGCTGGCGCTGCGCCGTGGCTCGGTGGAGGGCTGGGCCCGGCTGGTGTCGGGCACCACGGGACAGTCGCTGGCCACGGCGGCCGGCTGGGTGCACGCCGACCACGCCGGGTCCAGCGCGCCGGTGCGGGCCGCGGCGGACCTCAGCGGCGCCGAGCGCGTCCGGGTCTTCTGGCGGGCCGCCTCACCGGAGGCCCGCCGCCTCGCCGTGTACCTGTCGGCGGTGCCGCTGTACCTGCCGGTCATGCAGCTCGTCCAGCACGCCATGCTGGCCGGCAGCGGCCCCGAGGCGCTGTCCGAGGTGCTGCTCGGCGGGCTGCTCAGGCGCCGGGAGGACGCGGACGACCCGCGGGCCGTGCGCTACGACTTCCTGCCCGGGGTAGCCAGCGAACTACGGTCGCGGCTCGCCCTGGAGGAGGCCCAGCTCCTGTTCAAGCACTGCTCCGAGTACGTGGACCGGAAGTTCGGCCGCAGCGTACGCAACTTCCCGGCCCTGGCCGGGGCGTTCCTGCGGGGAGCGGTGGATCCGGACGTACCGGGGCCGCCCGTCGGCCCGGTGGAGGACGAACCGGCCGGGCTGCGGGCGTTCGCCGAGGTGTCGGCGGACGTGCTGCGGGACCTCGGTGCGCGGATCCCGGCGGCCCCGAAGCGACCGGAGCTCACCGCCGGGGAGCTGCTCGGCAAGGGCAGGGAAGCCATAGGGCGGTTCGAGGGAGAAGGCCTCACCCGCGAACTCGACGCCGCCGTGCGGTACTTGCAGCAGGCGCTGGAGATGTCGGCACCGGATCGGGAGCGGCTGTCCGCGGCCGAGGAGCTGGCCAACGCCCTGCTGGTGCGCTGGCGGGTGCGACGGGTCGGGGACGATCTGCGGGACGCCTGGGAGGCGGTCAGGGACCCGGATCGGCACGGGGCGCCCGGAAGCCTCACACGCGGGCTGGTCTGCTGGGCGCTGGCCGGTGAGGTGAGTGGCCGCGGCCTCGACTTCGAGGGCGTCCCCGGCAGCCTGCGGGACTGGGCCCGCGACGCGGCACACGGCCGGTACCGGGCGGAGGAGTTCGCCCGCGCCGTACTGCTGTACCTGGCCGACCGGGACCTGTCCCTGGCGATGCGGGGAGCGGGCTCCTGCCCCGAGGGCCTGAACGGTCCGCGGACCGCCGCGGCGACCCTGCCGTACGTGCGCCGGGCCATCGCGGAGGCGGGCGTGGACCACCCCGGGGCGGACGGACCCTATCCGGCGCACGCCCCCGAGGAGTGGTACCTCACCCACCTCCAGCTGGCCGTCGACGCGGCCGATGTCCGGCTGACCTTCGCCGGGCGGGAGCGCGCACAGATCGTACGGGGGCAGTTGCTGCTGGACCTGGCGCGGCAGTACGCCGGACAAGGGCGGACGAGGACGGCCCGGCCGCTGCCGGAGCGGGCCTCCGAACTGGCGCTGCGCGCCATGGACGACTTCCGGGCCGCGGCCCGCGGCAAGCGCGTCCTGTCGGAAGAGGAGCGCTGCCGCGCCTGGCTGGCGGTGGCGTCGGCCATCGAGCTCGCCTGGGCGCCGGACGACGAGGGCCGGGACGGCCAGCTGCTGTACGCCGTGGATCAGGCGCTGCGGGCCGCGAGTGGGGACGTGGCGCTGCGGCGGGAGTGCTATGCGCGGTCGGCGCGCGTCTATCAGGCGGCCTACGACCGGACCGGTGACCCCGACCAGTTGGACCGCGCCGTCGAAGCGTGGGCGCAGGCCGAACGGCTGCTGGGCGAGGACGATCCGGGCCGGGCCGACCTGCTCTACGACTACGGCACGGCTCTGATGGACAGGGGCGTGGCGCACGCGTCGGCCGACGACGCCACCCGGGCCGTCTCCCTGCTGCGCACCGCCCTCCAGGACACCCCGCCGGGTCATCCCGGCATCCCGTTTCGCTGGGCCGGCCTGGGTCAGGCGCACGTAAGGCGCTACGACCTCCAGCAGGTGCTGTCCGACCTGTACGAGGCGGAATGGACGATGGGTGAGGCCATCCGCAGCTCCGAGGAGCCCGAGTTCCTCGTACGCTGCTGGATGATCCGGGCCTCCATGCTCGAACTCCTTCACTACGAAGCGCAGAGCCTCGCCCATCTGCACCGGGCGATCGAGGCCTACGGACACGCCATCGAGCTCGCGCAGGAGGCGGGCCTGGACGACGTACTGGCCGAAGCCCGCCGGGAGCGCGCCCGCCTCCGCGAGCGAGAAACGGGCCGCGAGTGACCGCCCCGCCGGACGACACCCACATACCGCTGCCCGTCATCCCCCGACCGGACCGGACCGACCACCCGGTTCTGGCGGCGATCCTCGCCGAACTGGGCAGCAGGGACGGGGAGCCCACGGTCGTCGCCCACTACGAAGACGCCCCGTGACCACGCATCCGCGGTGGCCGTACGCCGCCCTGGACCCGACGGCTCACCGCCCCACGCCGCTGCGGCAGTTCGTGCTGAAGGTGCACAGCCGCTGCAACCTCGACTGCTCCTACTGCTACCTCTACCGGGGCAGGGACGACGGCTGGCGCGACCGTCCGCCACGCACGCCCGAGCCGACCATGCGGCGTACCGCGGCCCGGATCGCCGAGCACGTACGGGCACACGGTCTCGACCGCATCCGCGTCGAACTGCACGGCGGTGAGCCGCTCCTCGCGGGACCGGAGCCCGTTCTCGCCTACGCCCGGGCCGTCCGCGAGGCCGTCCCGGCCGGCTGCCGGGTCACCGCCACCGTCCAGACCAACGGCACCCGTCTCACCGACACCGCCCTCGACGCCCTGGCCGGGGCAGGCATCCGCGTCGGCCTCAGCCTCGACGGCGGGCGCGCCGCCCACAACGCCCGCCGCGTCGACCACGCCGGACGCCCCGCCTGGCCCGCCGCCCGCGCGGCCGCCCGGAAACTGGCCGCGCGCCCGGAGTCGTACGCCGGGATCCTCTGCACGATCGACCTGGACGCCGACCCGCACGACGTCTACCGGTCGCTGCTCGACCTCGCCCCGCCCGGCGTGGACTTCCTGCTCCCGCACGCCAACTGGGCGCACCCGCCGCCGGGACAGCCACCCGGCCGCCCCGGTCGGCACCGCCCCCGCCCCACTCCCTACGGCGACTGGCTCGCCGCCGTCTTCGACGACTGGTGGGACGGCGGACGGCCGCGCACCCGGGTCCGGCTGTTCCAGGAGATCGCCGCCCTGCTGCTCGGCGCGCCCAGCCGCGCCGAGGCCGTGGGGCTGTCCCCGGTGGCCGCCGTCGTCGTGGAGACGGACGGCGCCATCGAACAGGTCGACTCGCTCAGGTCGGCGTACCCGGGCGCGGCGGTGACCGGCCTGGACGTCTTCCGGAACTCGTTCGACCAGGCCCTGCGCCATCCCGGGATCGCCGCCCGGCAGCTCGGCGAGCGGGCACTGGCCCCGGAGTGCCTCGGCTGCCCGGTCGGCCGGGTGTGCGGAGGCGGCAACTACGTGCACCGTTACGCGCCCGGCACCGGCTTCCGGCATCCCAGCGTCTACTGCGCCGACCTGGAACGGCTCGTGCGGCACGTCGCCGACCGGTTGGAGCGGACCGTGCGCGGGTCGGCGTAAGCCTCGAAGCCGGACCAACTTGGCTCCCATGCAGGCAATCTGACGCACAATTGACACATCGGCGCACGGACGTGACAGGTCGTACGAGGGGATTGCGGGATGACGGCGGAGCTCGGACACGTCACGGTGGTCTTCGCCGGGCAGAGCGAGTCCTGGGCCAAGTGGATCGACCACCAGATCCGGGCCGCCGGGCCGGCCACGACGCTGGTGCGCTGGAACCCGCTGCGGCGACCGGCCACCGGCGAGGCACTGAAGGAGCTGTTGAGCGCCCCGGGCCGGATCCTGCTCGTCATCGACGACTGGCACGAGCAACTGGACCGCGACCGCATCGACGCCTGGGCCGGCGTGCTCAAGCAGCTGCTGACGGAGCACCCGGACCGGGTCGCCGCCGTGAGCGTCACCGCCCGGCCGATGCCCGACGCCGTCATAGCCCTGGCCCCCGTCGAACTGCGCGGGCTCAGGCCCGAGGCGGCCCGCCACCGCGTACTGCAACTCGCGGGGATCCCGGCCCCCGACGCCCTGGACCTGCGCCGCGGCCCGCGCTTCCCGGACGACCCGCCGGCGGTGTGGGGCGGGGTGCCGCGCCGCAACAGCCGCTTCGTCGGCCGCTTGGAGCTGCTGGAGCAGGTGTACGCAGCGCTCTCGGCGGCCGGACGCGACGGCGCCGCCGTGGCGCTGCGCGGGCCCAGCGGGCACGGCAAGACGCAGCTGGCGATGGAGTACGTCCACCGGTTCGCGGGCGAGTACGACATCGTCTGGTGGGTCAGCGCCGCCCAACGCGTCACCGCCCGCCAGCAGTTCGCCGAGCTCGCCCCCGCGATGGGCGTCGCGGCCACCGGCGACCTGTCCGCCACCATCAAGGCCGTCCAGCGCGAGCTCGACGGCACCGCACGCCCCTGGCTGCTCGTCCTGGACGGGGCCGACGACCCCGAGCGGCTCAGCGGCCTGGTCCCCGAGGGACGCGGCCACGTCCTGGTCACCACCCATCGCGGCGAGTGGTCGGCCCACGCCGAGGTCATCGAGGTGCCGGCCTTCGAACGCCGGGAGAGCATCGCGTTCGCCCGGCGGCGCGCGGACCGGCTCAGCGACGACGAGGCGGAGCGGCTCGCCGAGGTCGTGGAGGACATGCCGCTGCTGCTCGACCAGACGGCCGCCTGGCTCCAACTCAACCCGGGCGTGCCCGTCAACGCCTACATACGCGACATCCGGGACGGCAAGCCGGACCGTTTCGGGGTCATGGCCTCCGGCCACCACCCGAAGTACGAGGTCGCCTGGGCCAAACTGATCAACACCCTGCGGGAGAGCCACGAACCCGCCTGGAAGCTGCTCAACCTGCTGGTCTGCTTCGCCCACGACGTGGTCCCGGTACGTCTGCTGCAGACGGCCCGGCCCACCGAACTGCCGCCCGAACTGGCCGAGCTGGTCGCCGAGCCCAGCAGCTGGAACACCGCGCTGCGCAGACTCTCCGAGATCACCTCCATGCGCATCGAGTACGAGCAGGGCCCCCGCCTGGACACGCAGACCGTCGGCACGGTCCGTATGCACCGCCTCTTCCACCGGTTCGTACGGTCCGTCCAGTCGCCCGCGGACGCCGCACGCTACTCCGCCGCCGCCCGCAGGGTCCTGGTCTCCGCCGACCCGCGCGACTCCGCGTCCGCCGGCAACTGGGCCCGCTACTCCGCGATCATCCCGCACCTGGAACCGTCCGGTGCGCTGGAGTCACCCGACGGCGAGGTGCGCGACCTCGTGCTGAACTGCGTCGAGTACCTGCGGATGCGCGGCGAGTACCACGACGGCTGGTTGCTGAGCCGGCTCGCGGTGGACAGCTGGCGGCCCAAGTTCGGCGACACCGACCGGTCGGTGCTCGTGGCCGTCCACCAGCTCGGCAACATGCTGCGCCGACTCGGCCGGTACACCGACGCGGAGGACGTGGGCCGCGAGAACCTGCGGCGACTGCGCGAGGCCGGAGGGGTCCGGCCCATCGAACTGATCCGCGCCAAGGACGGCCTCGGCGGCACGCTGATGGCGCTCGGCCGCTACACCGAGGCCCGCACGCTGTTCGAGGAAGCCGCCGAGAGCGCCGCGGAGGAGCTCGGCGGCGAGAACGTGCCGCGCACCCTCAGCATCCGCAGCAACCTCGCCGTCGCCATAGGCCTGCAAGGCCACTACGCCGAGTCGCTCGCCCTGCACCGCGGCGTCTTCGAGGCCCGGGTCCAGCTGCTCGGCGGCAAGGACGCCGCCACGCTCAACTCGGCGCTGCGCAGCGCCTGGATGCTGCGGCTGCTCGGCCGCTACCGGGAGGCCCTGACGATCCAGGGCCACAACTCCCGCGTCCACAGCCAGGTCCTCGACCGCAACCACAGCCAGACGCTGCAGGCCGAGCACAACCTCGCGCTGTGCGCCCGCCGGGACGGCGACCTGCAGTTCGCGCTCGCCATGATGCGCGGGGTGCGGGAGAAGCTGCTGCGCCGGCGCGGTGCCCTGCACCCCGAGACGCTGATGGTCTCCTGCGACTACGCGATGCTGCTGCGGCACATGGAGCGCACAGCCGAGGCCAGGGAACTCGCCGAGCTCACCGCCGGGCAGTACGCCGCCCAGCTAGGCGAGCAGCACCCCTACTCCGTCGGAGCACGGGACAACGTGGCCACGGTCATGCGGGACATGGGCGACCGACGCGCCGCCCTGGAGCTGTCCCTCACCACCATCCGGGAGATGGAGCAGGCCGTCGGACGGGACCATCCGTGGGCCATCGGCTGCGCCAAGAACGGCGTCGCCGCCCTCGCCGCCAACGGTGACACGGACGCCGCGGCGGCGCTCGGCCGGGACGCCGCGGAACGTTCCGCCCGCGTGCTGGGCGAGGATCACATCCTCACGATCAGCCTCCGGGCCGGCCTCGCTCTCGATCTGGCCCAACTGGGCGAGCGCGCCGAGGCCGAGACGCTCCACGCCGATGTCGCCGACCGTCTCACCGCCCTCCTGGGCCCCGACCACCCGCACACGCAGTACATCCTCGAACGCCACCGCCCCTACTGGGACTTCGAGCCCCAGCCGATCTGACCCCCGGAACGGGGAAGGGCCCGGTTCCGGAAGCTTCCGGAACCGGGCCCTGTCAGGCGTATGTCAGAGGCTCACGCCTCGAACACCTCACGCACCAGCTGCTCCTGCTCAGCCTGGTGCCGCTTCGCCGACCCCACCGCCGGAGACGACGAGTGCGGGCGCGAGATGCGGCGCAGGCGCTCGCCGTGCGGGACGTCGGCGCCGACCGCCAGGTCCAGGTGGTCGATCAGGTTGAGGGCGATGAACGGCCAGGCGCCCTGGTTCGCCGGCTCCTCCTGGGCCCACAGGTACTTCTCGGCGTTCGGGTACTTCTTGATCTCCGCCTGGAGCTCCGCACCCGGCAGCGGGTACAGGCGCTCGATGCGGATGATCGCCGTGTCCGTGACGCCGCGCTTGACCCGCTCGGCCTCCAGGTCGTAGTAGACCTTGCCGGCGCAGAAGACGACCTTCTTCACCGCCGCCGGGTCCACCGACGCGTCGCCGATGACCGGGCGGAAGCCGCCCGTGGTGAACTCGTCCGCCTTCGACGCGGCGGCCTTCAGACGCAGCATCGACTTCGGCGTGAAGACGACCAGCGGCTTGTGGTGCGGGTTGTGCACCTGCCAGCGCAGAAGGTGGAAGTAGTTCGACGGGGACGTGGGCATCGCGACCGTCATGTTGTTCTGGGCGCACAGCTGCAGGAAGCGCTCCGGGCGCGCGGACGAGTGGTCCGGGCCCTGGCCCTCGTAGCCGTGCGGGAGGAGCAGGGTGACGCCGGACGTCTGGCCCCACTTCTGCTCCGCCGACGAGATGAACTCGTCCACGACCGTCTGCGCGCCGTTGACGAAGTCGCCGAACTGCGCCTCCCACAGCACGAGCGCGTCGGGGCGGGCCAGCGAGTAGCCGTACTCGAAGCCCATCGCCGCGTACTCGGAGAGCAGGGAGTTGTAGACGTTCAGGCGTGCCTGGTCCTCCGACAGGTACTGCAGCGGCGTGTACTCCTCGCCGGTGCTGCGGTCGATGATGACCGCGTGCCGCTGGCCGAAGGTGCCGCGCTGGGAGTCCTGGCCCGCGAGACGGACCGGGACGCCCTCCAGGAGCAGCGAGCCGAAGGCGAGGGTCTCGCCCATGCCCCAGTCGATCGTGCCGTCCTCGACCATCGACGCCCGGCGCTGCAGCTGCGGCAGCAGACGCGGGTGGACGGTGATGTGGTCGGGGACGTTGACCTGGGACTCGGCGATCCTCTTGACGATCTCCGAGGACACGGCGGTGTTCACGGCGACCGGGAACTCGGCCTGCGCTTCCGGCGTGTGGACCGTCGCCGGCTGCGAGGTGGCCTCGCGGACCTCGGTGAAGACCTTCTCCAGCTGGCCCTGGTAGTCCTGCAGCGCCTGCTCGGCCTCTTCCAGGGTGATGTCGCCGCGACCGATCAGCGATTCGGTGTACAGCTTGCGCACCGAGCGCTTCTTGTCGATCAGGTCGTACATCAGCGGCTGGGTGAAGGCCGGGTTGTCCGACTCGTTGTGACCGCGGCGGCGGTAGCAGATGAGGTCGATCACCACGTCCTTGTTGAACGCCTGGCGGAACTCGAAGGCCAGGCGGGCAACGCGGACGACCGCCTCGGGGTCGTCGCCGTTCACGTGGAAGATCGGGGCCTCGATCATGCGGGCCACGTCCGTCGCGTACATGGAGGAACGCGAGGACTCGGGGGCAGCCGTGAAGCCGACCTGGTTGTTGATGACGATGTGGACCGTGCCGCCGGTGCGGTAGCCGCGCAGCTGCGACATGTTCAGGGTCTCGGCCACCACGCCCTGGCCCGCGAAGGCCGCGTCGCCGTGGATCGCCACCGGCAGGACCGTGAAGTCCGTACCGCCCTTGTTGATGATGTCCTGCTTGGCGCGTGCGACGCCCTCCAGGACCGGGTCCACGGCCTCCAGGTGGGAGGGGTTCGCGACCAGGCTGACCTTGATCTGCTCGCCGTCGAGGCCGGTGAAGGTGCCCTCGGCGCCCAGGTGGTACTTCACGTCGCCGGAGCCGTGCATCGACTTCGGGTCGAGGTTGCCCTCGAACTCGCGGAAGATCTGCGCGTACGACTTGCCGACGATGTTGGCCAGGACGTTCAGGCGGCCGCGGTGGGCCATGCCGATGACGACCTCGTCCAGGCGGGACTCGGCGGCCGAGTCCAGCACCGCGTCCAGCAGCGGGATGACGGACTCGCCGCCCTCCAGCGAGAAGCGCTTCTGGCCGACGTACTTCGTCTGCAGGAAGGTCTCGAAGGCCTCCGCCGCGTTCAGCCGGCGCAGGACGCGCAGCTGCTCCTCGCGCTCCGGCTTGGCGTGCGGGCGTTCCACGCGGTCCTGGATCCACTTGCGCTGCTTGGGGTCCTGGATGTGCATGAACTCGATGCCGGTGGTGCGGCAGTACGAGTCGCGCAGCACGCCGAGGATGTCGCGCAGCTTCATCATCGACTTGCCGGCGAAGCCGCCGACGGCGAACTCGCGCTCCAGGTCCCAGAGTGTGAGGCCGTGCTCGACGATGTCCAGGTCGGGGTGCTTGCGCTGGCGGTACTCCAGCGGGTCGGTGTCGGCCATGACGTGACCGCGGACCCGGTAGGAGTGGATCAGCTCGAAGACGCGGGCGGCCTTGGTGACGTCGTCGTCGTGGCTGGCGTCGATGTCCTTGAGCCAGCGGACCGGCTCGTAGGGGATGCGCAGGGCCTCGAAGATCTCGTCGTAGAAGCCGTTCTCGCCGAGGAGGAGGTTCGCGACCTGGCGCAGGAACTCGCCGGACGCGGCGCCCTGGATGACGCGGTGGTCGTACGTCGACGTCAGCGTCATGACCTTGGAGATGCCGAGCTTGTTCAGCGTGTCCTGGGACGTGCCCTGGAACTCCGCCGGGTAGTCCATGGACCCGACGCCCATGATCACCGACTGGCCGGGCATCAGACGCGGCACCGAGTGGACGGTGCCGAGGCCGCCCGGGTTGGTCAGGGAGACCGTGACGCCGGTGAAGTCGTCCATCGTCAGCTTGCCGTCGCGGGCGCGGCGGACGATGTCCTCGTAGGCCTGCCAGAACTCGAAGAAGTTCAGCGTCTCGGCCTTCTTGATCGCCGCGACGACCAGCTGGCGGTCGCCGTTCGGCTTGACCAGGTCGATGGCGAGGCCGAGGTTGACGTGCGGCGGCTTGACGAGGGTCGGCTTGCCGTCCTTCTCGCCGAACGACCAGTTCATCGACGGCATGGCCTTGATGGCCTGCACCATCGCGTAGCCGATCAGGTGCGTGAAGGAGATCTTCCCGCCCCGGGCGCGCTTGAGGTGGTTGTTGATGACGATGCGGTTGTCGAAGAGCAGCTTCACCGGGACCGCGCGGACCGAGGTGGCGGTCGGCAGCTCCAGCGAGGCGTTCATGTTCTTCGCGACGGCGGCGGCCGGGCCGCGCAGCGTGATCAGCTCCGGGCCGTCGGGGGCCGCGGCGGCCGGTTCGGCGGCGGCCTTGGGCTTCGGCTGCGGCTTGGTGGCGGCCGGGGCGGGAGCCGGGGCCGGGGCCTTGGGCCGCGCGGGGGCCTGAGCCGGGGCAGGAGCGGCCGCGGCGGGCTTCGGGGCCGCGGGGGCGGCCGGGGCCGCCGGAGCGGCCTGGGCGGGAGCCTGAGCCGTGCTGGTGGTCTCCGCGGCCCCCGCGGCCGTGGGGGCCGCCGGCGCCGGGGTGGCAGCCGCCCCCGGCTTGTAGTCGGCGAAGAAGTCCCACCAGGCGCGGTCTACCGAATTCGGGTCCTGGAGGTACTGCTGATAGATCTCGTCGACGAGCCACTCGTTCGGACCGAACGCGGCGGCGGGATTCTTGCCCGCTTGGTCTGCGTCGGTCGAGACACTCGATGCGTTACTGGGGGACTGTGGCGACACGGCGGCAACCGCCCTCTTCCGCTTCACAAGGTGATGGACAGCGGGAATAAAGGCTACGCCTCCATGACCGAGAAGGTGAGGTCGGGTCCGTTCATCGTCGCGTAAGTCACATCAGAAGGCGTGTTTCGGGGCTTGAAATGGCGGGAAACAAGTGTGGTTCCGCTGCAAAAGGGATGCGACGAGCACGGCCCGGCGCGCCGGAGACGCGGGCCTCGGCCTGATCACACGTGTCCGACTGTGCGGACGCCCGTGGATCTTGTGGCTCCGCTTCGAACTTTACGTCAACTTGGCACAGAAGGCAGGCCCGGAAGGGTGACAAGGATCCGGCAACCCCGCTCGGATTCGGCCACTCGGATCCTGCCGCCGTGCAGATCCACCGCCCAGCGGGCGATCGCCAGTCCGAGGCCGGTGCCGCCGTCGCTGCCGGGGCCGTGCGGCCGGCTGACCGCACCCCGGTTGAACCGCTCGAAGACCCGGTGCCACTCCGAGCGCGGAATGCCGGGGCCCTCGTCCAGGACCTCCAGCTCCAGCGACTCCGGCAGCGCCCCGCGCCGCGCCCTGACCGTCACCCGGCCGTGCGGCGGGCTGTGCTTGACCGCGTTGTCGATCAGATTGGCGACGACCTGGTGGATCCGCTCCGGGTCGGCGTGCGCGGTCAGCTCCGGCGGGGACACGTCGAGGTGCAGATGGACGTCCGTACGGGTGTGACTGCCGGAGCCGGAGGCGATGCCCGCGCGCGCGGAGGCCACCATGTTGGCCTCCTTCAGCACCCCGGACAGATACGGCCACACCTCGAACCGCCGCTGCTTCAGCGGGACGACGCCGTTGTCCAGGCGCGACAGGTCGAGCAGCGTCTCCACCAGCCGCCCCAGGCGCTCGGTCTGCGTCAGGGCCGTGCGCATGGTCTCGGGGTCGGCCTGCGTGACGCCGTCCACGATGTTCTCCAGCACGGCGCGCAGACCCGCGATCGGGGTCCTCAGCTCGTGCGAGACGTTCGCGACCAGTTCCTTGCGCTGGCGGTCCTGGGCCTCCAGGTCGTCGGCCATGCGATTGATGGTGACGGCCAGGTCGCCCAGCTCGTCCCAGCGGTTCTCCCGCACCCGGCGGGTGTAGTCCCCGTGCGAGATGGAGCGGGCCACCGCGTTCATCTCGTCCAGCGGCGCGGTGAGCGAATGTGCCACGAACTGCGTGATCAGCAGTGTGGCGATCATCGAGAAGACCGTGATGAAGCGCAGCTCGGTCTCGGTGCGCATGGCGATCATCATCAGACCGGTGGTGATCAGCACCGAGATCACGACCAGCGCGCCCAGCTTGGTCTTGATCGAGAACGGGCGTACGCCGCCCCAGGGCTCCCCGGGGCTCCTCCGTGCGGCCGGCCGCCCCTCGCTCATGGCGTCGGTGTCTCCAGCGCGTAGCCCACACCGTGCACGGTGCGGATCCGCTCGGCGCCGATCTTCCGGCGCAGCGCCTTGATGTGGCTGTCGACGGTCCGGGTGCCGGAGGCGTCCGCCCAGTCCCACACCTCGGCCAGCAGCTGCTCACGGGAGAGCACAGCGCGCGGGGTGTTCGCCAGGCAGACGAGGAGGTCGAACTCGGTGGGGGTGAGGTGCACGTCCTCGCTGCGCACCCGTACCCGGCGCTGGGCGTGGTCGATCTCCAGCTCGCCGAGCCGCAGGATGCCGCTGCGCGGCGTCGCGGCGGCCAGCGCGGCCCGCTCCACCCGGCGCAGCAGTACGTGCACGCGTGCGGCCAGCTCGCGCATGGAGAAAGGCTTCGTCATGTAGTCGTCGGCGCCGACGCCGAGCCCCACCAGCATGTCCGTCTCGTCGTCGCGCGCAGTGAGCATCAGCACCGGCACCGGCCGCTGGGCCTGCACGCGCCGGCAGACCTCCAGGCCGTCGAAGCCCGGCAGCATGATGTCCAGGATCAGCAGATCGGGCTGCCAGGCCTCGGCGGTGTCGACGGCGGCCGGGCCGTCGGTGGCCGTCTGAACGAGAAATCCCTCGGCGCGCAGGCGGGCCGCGACGGCGTCGACGATCGTCGGGTCGTCCTCAACCACCAGAACCCGGCGCTGTGCGCCCGGGGTGGCCGCCGCGGTGCCGTTGTGGGAGGTGTGTGTCTGCTCCATCGCCCGCCCCTGAAGTGTGCTTTCCGGAATCCGTGGGGTGATCCCATGACTGCGCTTGACGCTTGAATGATCGGCGTCAGGGGAGCAGCGTACGGGGAGTCACCGCAGCTCGGCTATCCAGGTCGGACGCCGAGATGCACGACGTCGGGAACTCCCCGGGCAACGGGGATCTCTTCGGTACGCACATGCCGGAAACCGGCATTCCGCAAGCTTCCTTCAAATTCCGGGGAGGGTTTCGCCGACCATACGGCGAGTACCCCGCCGGGCCTCAACACCCTTGCGCAGGCTGCGAGTCCGGCCGTCGAGTACAGCCCCGCGTTGGCTTCCGTGACGGTCCAGTCGGGCCCGTTGTCGATGTCCAGGCACAGCGCGTCGAACGTGTCGGAAGTCTCATTGACGTAATCGACCAGATCCGTTTCGACGATCTCCGTACGAGGGTCGGTGAGCGCATTGCCGGACACTTCGGAAAGGGGTCCCGCGCGGTGCCAGTCAATCACCGCGCGCTCCCGCTCGACCACCGTGATCCGGCCCCAGCGCGGGTTGCCGCAGGCATGTGCGAGCGAGAATCCGACACCGAGCCCGCCGATCAGTACATGCGGTTCGGGGCGCCCGTCGAGGGCGTCGAGCGCCGCGTCGACCAGCAGCCGTTCCGAGCGTCCGTCGGAGGTGTCCATCAGGAAGCAGCCGTTGGCGATGATCTGCAGCAACGCCCCGTGCTGCCGCAGTACGACCTCGCCGTGCGGGCCCTCACGTCGGTCCAGGACTTCGGGGATGTCGTCGGTGGTGGGCATCAGCCCATCGTGGCACTTCTCTGACGGAACGTTGACGGAATTACGGAGGCAGCGTTGACGGGAGGTGAAGGGTGGGGCGTCGCATCCCGGGTACGGGTTCGTGGCGCCGGTCATAGACAGCGGGCCGGGGTGGGCGAAGGGTGGGGGCGACGGAAGGAGCGCCTCACTGTGGAACGCACCGCTGCGGCCGATACGACGGACTCCAACGCGCCTTCTGGTACGGCGACGTCTGCTGCGGGTTCCGGTACGGCGATGTCTGCGGCGGCTTCTGGTACGGCGGTGTCTGCTGCGGCTTTTGATGCGACGGGGTCCGCTGTGCCTTTGGACGCGGCGACGTCCGCCGCGCCTTCGGACACGGCGGTGTCTGCTGTGGCTTGCGGTACGGCGGTGTCTGCGGCGGCCTTTGATACGGCGACGTCCGCTGCCCCCTCCAGCACGACGACGCCCGCGGCGCTTCCCGGCGGGCGGCGGTTGCTTGACGGGGTCCCGCGGCAACGTGGTCGTGCCGTCGTCGCGCTGCTCGGGCCCTCGCCGCGCTTCCGGCGCCCCTGGCGGCTGCTGCCCACCCCGACCGGAACACCGTTCACCTTCGCCTACGGAGCCGTGCTGGCCGGTACGTCGCTGGTGGCGGCGTATGCCGACCCCGAGTTGGTGCACCGCCTGCTCCAGGGCTCCAGCACCGATGTGGCGCACCTCGTGCGGACGCCCGTGCTGGTGCTGGTGGCCAGCGCGCTGTGGGTCGCGGGCGGGATCGTGTCGCCGTTCGCGATCGGCTTTCTGCTGGTGCTCACCGCGCTGGAACGGCGCATTGGTGGGGTGCGGACGGCCGGTGTGTTTCTGCTGGGGCATGTGCTGGCCACGCTGGCGACCGAGGTGCCGGTGGGACTGGCGGTGCTGGCGGGTCGGCTGCCCGAGAGTTCGCTGCATCGTCTCGACTACGGCGTCAGCTTCGGCGTCGCGGCGGGGTGCGGGGCGCTGGCGGGGCTGCTCGGTCCGTGGGTGCGGTGGCCGGTGCTGGCCGGGCTCGGCGCCGTGCTGTTCGGTGAACTGCTCGCCCTCACGGACCCGTTGACCGACTGGGGCCACCTGGTCGCGCTGGCGGTCGGGATCGCCACCTGGCCGGTGATCCGGCGTCGGGCGCGGGGCGACTCCGGTGCATCCGATGATTCCGAAGTGCCTTCCTCGCACCGCGCGGCCGCCCTACGCTCGTGACGTGGACGTGCCGATGCTGATCCTGCTGGGAGCGGTGGGGGGTGCGCTGCGCGGGGCCCTCGACCTCTACATCCAGTTCGTGAACTGGCGTTCGGCGCGTAGCCGGCACCGGCAGCCGGGGCAGGGACAACCGCCGGAGCAGGACCTGCCCGCTCCCCGGTTTCTGGACTACTTCGACCCCGCCGTCGATCTGACCGCCGCTGTGGTGCACAGCGCGATGGGGGCCGCCCTTGCGGTGCTCTTCGGCATGACCGGGCAGATCAGCGGGCCGTACGCGGCCATCGTGGTGGGTATCTCGGCGCCGGTGATCCTGACGCAGCTCGCGCGGATCCAGTCGGTGAGTGAGGCGGTGGGGCCGGGTCCCGTCGAGTCGTCCGCGCAGCCGGTACCGGCGGTGGCGCCGGTGGAGGGCGGTGAGGACGGTGCCGGTGCCCCGGCCGCGCCCGCCGTCACGGGCGGCGGCGTGTCCGTGCCCGCCCAGCCTTCGCAATACGTCCGGCCCGCCGCCGTCCAGCCGGACGCCGAGGGTGCCGAGCCGCAGCCGAACGGGCGGCCCGCCGATCCGGCGGCCGGAACGGGACGCGGGCCGCTGCGGGGCGGCCGGGGTACGCCGTCGCTGCCGCACGGGCAGGCCGTGAGTGAGGAGGGGACGTCATGACCGACCGGCCCTCCTTCGGACGCCGGGTCGCCGCGTCGCTGTTCGGCGTCGAGCGTGCCGGACGCGCGCCCACGGAGGTCGCGGCGCGGCGTCGTCTGCCGTTCGGCAGGCGGTTGTTGGCCGCGGTGCTTGGGGTGCGGGCGGGGCCGCAGCGGGAGGCCCCGGCTGCGGCGGCGAGCGTGACCGAGCAGGTGGCATCTGCGTCAATTCCTGCGCCTGCGCCTGCGCCTGCGCCTTCGTCTGAGCCTTCGTCTGAGCCTTCGTCTGCGCCTGCGCCTGCGCCTTCGTTTGAGCCTTCGTCTGAGCCGAGACCGGCTCCGGGACCGACACCTGCGCCGTACAGGGCCGTTGCGCACGCCCCGGCGGCGACGAACACCGTGCCGCAGCATCTGCTGAGCGAGGACCGCCAGGAATACGAGCGGCTCCTCGACGAGGCGCTGCGCTCCGCACCCCACCGACCTGATCTGGCCGCTGTGGGACAGCGGCTCAACCCCGAACAACTGCGCGCCATGGCGCTCAACGCCACCGCACTCATCACGGCGGCCGCCGCGAGCCAGTACCAGCACTACGTGCAGGTCCGCGAGGAGCTGCGCCGCCCGGCGCCGCTCGCCGGTGCCGGGGAAGGCGCTCCCGGGACCGACGCTTCGAGCGCCCTCGTCGTCACCGCGGTCCTCGCCCCCGTCGTCGGTGGCACGGCGGCCGCGATCTTCCTGTTCGTCGGGTACCTCCTGACCCTGTTCGATCCCGAGCCGGACTTCGCCCAGACGCTGATCACCACCGGTTGGGTGTTCGGCGCCGTGACCGCCGTCTCGATCCTGGTGGCCGCCGTCGGGCTGCTGGTCACCGCACTGCGCAACCAGTCCTCGTCGGCTGCCGGACGCGACGAACTCAGCGGCGAGGTGGATCGGGCCAGGGACGCCTGGCGCGAGGCCCTGCTGGAGCGCGGCATCCTGCCCTTCCTGCGGGCGGCGCTGGCCGACCCCGGCTCGCCCCCGGGACACGTCACGGCCTCACCGACCAGCCGCATCCCCCACCTCGGCTACTCCCGCCCGGACTTCACCAGCCCCGACTACCCAGGTTCCGGGCGTCAGCCGGGCAGCACCCCGGCCTCCCACGAACAGCAGTCGGACTGAGCCTTCCACCCTCCCTCCCGGTGATCGCTCACAGCGAACGCACCCCGGGGAACAATGCGTCGCGCCCAAGCATTGAGTCGGCATAGCTCAACTTGACTGCCGAAGGGGAGATCATGGCTGCTGAGTCCACGGCGTTCACACCGCTCACCCTGCCCGTGCTGCCGCTCGACGGCGAGGTCGTTCTGCCCGGGATGGTGGTTCCGCTGGATCTGAGCGACGCCGATGTCCGGGCCGCGGTGGAGGCCGCGCAGGCCGCTGCCCGATCCGCGCCGGGAAAGCCCAAGGTGCTGCTGGTGCCCCGCATCGACGGCACCTACGCGAGCACGGGTGTGCTCGGCACCGTCGAGCAGGTCGGACGGCTCGCCGACGGTGACCCGGGTGCCCTGATCCGGGGTCGGGGCCGGGTGCGGATCGGCGCCGGGACCACCGGACCGGGTGCGGCGCTGTGGGTCGAGGGGACCAGGGTCGACGAGAGCGTGCCGGAGCCGTTGCCCGGGCACGTCGCCGAGCTGGTCAAGGAGTACAAGGCGCTCGCCACCGCCTGGCTGAAGAAGCGCGGCGCCTGGCAGGTCGTCGACCGCGTGCAGGCCATCGACGACGTGTCCGCCCTCGCCGACAACTCGGGCTACTCGCCCTTCCTGACCCTGGACCAGAAGATCGAGCTGCTGGAGACCGCCGACCCCGTCGCCCGCCTCAAGCTCGCCACCCAGCAGCTGCGCGACCACCTCGCCGAGCAGGACGTCGCCGAGACCATCGCCAAGGACGTCCAGGAGGGCGTCGACAAGCAGCAGCGGGAGTTCCTGCTGCGGCGGCAGCTGGAGGCCGTACGCAAGGAGCTGCGTGAGCTGAACGGCGAACAGGAGGGCGAGGAGTCGGACGACTACCGCGCCCGGGTCGAGGCCGCCGACCTGCCCGAGAAGGTGCGGGAGGCCGCGCTGAAGGAGGTCGACAAGCTGGAGCGGGCCTCCGACCAGTCGCCCGAGGGCTCCTGGATCCGCACCTGGCTCGACACCGTGCTCGAACTGCCGTGGAACGAGCGGACCGAGGACTCGTACGACATCCAGGGCGCGAAGGCCGTGCTGGACGCCGAGCACGCCGGGCTGGAGGACGTGAAGGAGCGGATCACCGAGTACCTGGCGGTGCGCAAGCGGCGTGCCGAGCGCGGGCTCGGGATCGTCGGTGGGCGGCGTGGCGGAGCCGTGCTCGCCCTCGTCGGGCCGCCCGGTGTCGGCAAGACGTCGCTCGGTGAGTCCGTGGCGCACGCCATGGGGCGCAAGTTCGTACGGGTCGCCCTGGGCGGCGTCCGTGACGAGGCCGAGATCCGCGGCCACCGGCGTACATACGTCGGCGCGCTGCCCGGTCGTGTCGTCCGCGCCATCAAGGAGGCCGGGTCGATGAACCCGGTCGTACTGCTCGACGAGATCGACAAGGTGGGGTCGGACTTCCGGGGCGACCCGGCCGCGGCCCTGCTGGAGGTCCTGGACCCCGCGCAGAACCACACCTTCCGCGACCACTACCTCGAAGTCGAACTCGACCTGTCCGACGTCGTCTTCCTCGCCACCGCCAACGTGCTGGAGGCCATCCCGGAGGCTCTGCTCGACCGTATGGAGCTGGTCCGGCTCGACGGCTACACCGAGGACGAGAAGGTCGTCATCGCCCGCGACCACCTGGTGCCCCGTCAGCTGGAGCGCGCCGGGCTGGACAAGGACGAGGTGACCCTCGACGAGAGCGCGCTGCGCAAGCTGGCCGGCGAGTACACCCGCGAGGCGGGCGTGCGCAACCTGGAGCGGTCCGTCGCCCGGCTGCTGCGCAAGGTGGCCGCCCAGCACGAACTGGGCGAGCGGAAGCTGCCGTTCACCGTCACGGACGCCGACCTGCGCGACCTCATCGGCCGGCCGCACCACGTGCCCGAGTCCGCCCAGGACCCGGCCGAGCGGCGGACGTCGGTGCCGGGTGTCGCGACCGGGCTCGCGGTGACGGGCGCCGGCGGTGACGTCCTCTACGTCGAGGCGTCGCTGTCCGACCCGGAGACGGGCGCGGCGGGGCTGACCCTGACCGGCCAGCTGGGCGACGTGATGAAGGAGAGCGCGCAGATCGCCCTGTCCTTCCTGCGCAGCCACGGCGCCGAGCTGGAGCTGCCGGTCGCCGACCTGAAGGACCGGGGGGTGCACATCCACTTCCCGGCGGGCGCGGTGCCGAAGGACGGCCCGAGCGCGGGCATCACCATGACGACCGCGCTGGCCTCGCTGCTCTCCGGCCGCCTGGTCCGTACGGACGTGGCGATGACCGGTGAGGTCTCGCTGACCGGCCGCGTGCTGCCCATCGGCGGCGTGAAGCAGAAGCTGCTCGCGGCGCACCGGGCGGGCGTCACCACCGTGATCATCCCCAAGCGCAACGAGCCCGACCTGGACGACGTCCCGGCGGAGGTGCTGGACAAGCTCGACGTCCACGCCGTCACCGATGTCCGCCAGGTCCTTCAGCTGGCGCTTTCGCCGGCCACGCACGGCGCGCCGGAGGTTCCGGTCGCGGCGTGACGGACGCGGCCGGACAGCAGAAGGCCCGGGTCCCGTGAGGGAGGCCCGGGCCTTCCTGTCAAGTCCCGAATCCTCGGAACATGACCTATTTGCCGATTTTCGGCCTACTTGAAGTGCAGGCCGCACCGGAAACACCGGACAACGCGAAGGGCCCTCGGAGAGTAGGAGAAACCCGTGATGCGTACGAAGGCAGACAAGCAGGAATTCCGTCCGAAGCGGAAGCGTGGGATCCGTGTCGCGACACTCGTGGCCTCGGGCGCGGTCGCCGCCGGAGGGATGTTCCTCTCGGCGGGCGCGGCCTCGGCGTCCCCGCTGCCTGAATCGCCCGCCGTGAGCACGGTCGTCCAGCAGGGTGACCATGGGCACTCGTTCAAGCCCTACGACAAGCACGACCACCACGGGAAGGGCAAGCACGACCACCACGGCAAGGGCAAGCACGACCATCACGGGAAGGACAAGCACGACCACCACGGGAAGGACAAGCACGACCGCGACTGAGCCGCACCGGCTCGCTGCCCCGCCGTCCCTCGACCGGCGGGGCAGCGCTGTGTCCGTCAGGAGCGCGTGGTCAGGACGCTATGCGCGTAGATAGCGGGTGGGAGGGGGACCGGAGGCTGCCGTTGGTCTATGCCTGCGAAATACTGACGGAGCTGCGGCGATGACGGCCGCCTGGCGACAACTTTCAGGACCGGGAAAATGGATCAGGGTGCTGACGTGCACGAGGGCGGAAACGACGGCAGACATCGCGGCGAAGCGGACGCGTCGCCACATGGTGTGGACCAGGAGTTCCTGGCGCTGGAGCGCGAGCTGACCGTGTTCCTGCGGCGGGCCCGCGCGAACCAGGGCGAGATGGCGCGCGAGGTCCACCCCGACCTGGAGTCGGCGGCGTACGGACTGCTCGTACGCCTGGACGAGTGCGGCCGGCAGCGGGCCACCGAGCTCGCCGCCTACATCGGGGTCGGCAAGGCCACCATGTCCCGTCAGCTGCGCGCCCTGGAGGAGCTGGGCCTGGTGGCCCGCGAGCCCGACCCCGCGGACGGCCGCGCCTGGCTGGTGCACCTGACCGAGGAGGGCCGGACCCGGGTGCAGCGCGTCCGGGAGGCCCGCCGCGCCCGCTACGTCAGCAAGCTCGCCCACTGGGACCGCCGCGAGGTGGCGGAACTCGCCCGGCTGCTGCACCAGTTGAACTCCGGGATGGAGAAATAGCGCAGACGCGTCACAGCTCCGCGTACACGGCCGTCGCGTCGTCGTGGGTCTTGCTGCGGCCCAGATACGTCCGCTCCTCGCGGTCGGCGGTCTCCCGTGCCCGTACCCGGTCGACCAGCGCCGCTACGCCGTTTTTGCGCACGAAGGTGAACAGGTCCGTCCAGTCGCCCTCCCGGAACGTCTCCGTCCACCGGGTCGCGCCGTCCGTCAGCGCGGCCAGGGCCCGCACCTCGCCGCGCGGCAGCACCCCGGTCACCGCCCGCTCGACCACCGAGGGATCCGCGGCCGCCGTGAAGAAGCCGCCCTCCTTGTTGCGGACGGTGGCGTCGACCAGGGCATCGGTGGCCAGGGTCGCCCGGGGCAGCCGGGACAGGCGGTCGTCGAGGTGGGGGGTGACCAGGCCGTCGGGGGACTCCACGAGGAGGGCCGAGTCGGAGAGGACCAGGTACTCGACGGTCTCCCGTGACCAGCGGGCGAGGACCACGGTCGCCTGCGGGGTTCGTGGGTGAGAAAGGTCACAGGTTTGCCGGTGCGCCTCGGCGGTACGCGCGATGGCACGGGCCAGGGCCTCGGACAGGGGAACATCCGGGAGCGAAACGGTCAGTTCGGTCAGGGCTCCGCCCAGGCGGGCGGTGTACCAGTGAACGGAATGCAGACAGCCGGTGCCGTCCCTCGGCGGGGTCACCCCGTCCAGCACCACGAGGGAACCGCCCTGTCCGCAGGCGGGTAGTCCCACACTGGCGAAGTCCTCGTTGGGGCGGGACGGGTCACCCGGCCGGGAAACAAGTTCCGTGCGCATCCGGCCAGTCTGCACGACCCCTTCACAGCGTCCGCAAAAGGGTGGCAACGATCGCCGAATCACCGTACTGCCGCAGGTCAGTCGTCTGATTTGAGGTGGAATGGCGGACTCCGGGAAGGCGTGGCGGCGAATACTGCCAAAGCCCGCCGCCGACGTCCAACCGGCGCACCCTTCCAGGCCGACGCAAGCGCCGGAGGAACTTGCCCGCCAACTCCCCTCCGATGTTCACTCCTTCGGGTGGCGGGTCGGGTGATGTGCAATGACTGACCACCGGCACTGGGAGGGTCGGGGACCGTACGTACCGGGTGGTGGGCACACCAGTTGACGGGGCGTCACCCGGGCCCATGGGTAGACGAGTCAGGAATGCGAGCACCGGTGCAGAAGACGCGGCCTCGGCGCACAGGCAAGCAGACGGCCTCCGAGGGGGGCGCGGAGCGCACCCCTGTCGGCAAGGGCCGCCCGACCCACGTACGCAACCGGCTCATCGTGGCCGTTGCCGTCGTGGCCGCCGCCATCGCCGGTGCGGGCACACCCTCCGTGATCGCCGCCTCCGGGCAGCTCAGCGACAGCCAGGACCTGGTCACGCTGAGCGGGCAGACGCAGGACGCCCTCGCGCTCGCCCACTCCCTGGCGGACGAGCGGGACGAGGTCACCTCCTACATCGCGGCCGGGCGGCCCAAGTCCAAGGCGCCCTCCGAGCAGCGCAGCGCGCGCGTCGACCGGCAGGTCGAGGAGCTGCGCGCGAACACCGACACCCCGGCCGGGCTGCGCTCGGACCTGGACGGCATCGCCACCGTACGAAGGGCGGCGCTCACCGGACAGAGCACCGCTCTGCAGGCGCACGAGGCCTACTCCGACGCCATAGCCGAGCTGCACAGGCTCGCCGAGGACCTCGCCGAACAGCTGCCGCCCCGCGCGGGCTCCGGCGCCTACGCCCTCGCCGAACTCGACACCGCCGTCCAGCAGGCCGCCGCCACCCGGGGCCTGCTCCTCGCCGCCCTCAGCGTGCCCAGCACGACCCAGACGGTCTACGACCCCGTCACCGGTCTGCCCACCGAGACCAGCGTCTCCACCGAGGCCGACAGCAAACAGCGCGCCGCCCTCACCGCCGCCGCCCAGCAGGCCCGGCTGCGGTCCGACTCGGCGCTCGCCGACTTCCACGACACCGCCACCAAGGCCGCCCGCGGCACCTACGACTCCACGGTCACCGGCCCCGAAGTCAACTCCGCCGACAAGTACCTCGCCGCCCTCACCGACCAGCCCACCCTCTCCGACGAGGACCTCGGCACCAGCGCCGACAAGCTGAACGCCGCGCTCACCGCCCGTATCGACCTCATGCGCGGCGCCGAGTCCTCCCTCTACGAGCGCCGCACCACCGCCCTGGAGCAGCTGCGCGACGACGACGTCACCGCGCTGGAGATCCGCATCGCGATCCTCGGCGCCCTGATGCTGCTCGCCGTCGGCGTGGCCACCGGCATGGCCCGCAGCCTCACCCGCCCGCTCGCCGTGCTGCGCCTCGGCTCCGCGCGGCTGGCCGGCGCGGAGGACCCGGCCGCGGAGGAAGCGGTCAAGTTCACCGGCCGCAACGACGAGTTCGCCCAGGTCGTGCGCTCCGTCAACGCCCTGCACGCGCACGCCGTCGCCCTGCACGAGCGGATCACCACCCTGGAGGCCGACCGCAAGCACCTGGTCGGCCAGCGGCAGAAGATGGCCGACGCGCGCGAGGAGCTGCGCACCGAACTCGCCGAGTCCGCCGCGCAGCTGGAGCGGCTGCGCGAGAGCATCGGCGGCACCTTCGTCAACCTCGCGCTGCGCACGCTGGGCCTGGTGGAACGTCAGCTCGGCGTGATCGAGGGTCTGGAGGAGCGCGAGCAGGACCCCGAGCGGCTCTCCACCCTCTTCAAGCTCGACCACTTCGCCACCGTCATGCGTCGGCACAGCGAGAACCTCCTCGTGCTGGCCGGCACCGAGCACGTCCAGCAGCACGCGGGTCCGGTCCCGATGGTCGATGTCGTACGGGCGGCGGTCAGCGAGATCGAGCGGTACGAGCGGGTCCGGATCACCGCGCTGCCGCCGCACGCGCACATCGCCGGTTTCGCCGCGGACGACCTCTCTCATCTCTTGGCCGAACTCCTGGAGAACGCCACCTCGTTCTCCCCGCCCGACGTGCCCGTCGAGGTCTCCGGCTGGCTGCTGGAGAACGGCGAGGTGATGCTCTCCGTCCAGGACGAGGGCATCGGGATGACGAGCGATCGCATGACCCGGCTCAACGCCCGGCTCGCCGACTTCGACCCCGAGTCGCCGTACGACCAGGAGGGCGAGGACGGTCTCGGGCTCGGGCTGTACGTCGTCGCCCGGCTCGCCCACCGGCACAGGGTGCGTGTGCAGCTGCGCGAGCAGAAGCAGGGCGGCATCGCGGCGGTGGTGGTCCTGCCCCAGCCGCTGCTCGCGGAGGCCACGCCGGCCGCCGTCCCGTCCCCCACGCCCGCGTCCCTCTCCGAGGGCCCGTACACCTTCTCCCTGCCCGGCGCCGACGCGGAGGCCAACTCCAACGTCCTGCACGGCCGCTCGGAGAACACCGACCCGCTGGTGGCACTGGCGGAGCGCACGGTACGGGCGAAGCAGGACCCGACGCCCGCTCAGAGCACTCCGGAGTCCCCGGCCGAGACCACGATGGAGCTCCTGCTTCCGGAGCAGCCGACCGAAGACACCGCGAGGGCGAACGAGGACCGCGACGCGCCGACCGAGCGGGGCCCAGAGCCGGAGCGGGGCCACGAGCGGCGGGTCGAGCAGGGCTCGGAGCGGTCGGCCGTACAGGGTCCGGACGGCGAGCGAGCCCAGGAATTGCGGGCCGAGCGCGCCCCGGAGCCGTCGGTCCGGCAGGACCCGGCCGCTGAGCGCGCCTCCGAGTGGTCGGTCCGGCAGGACCCGCTTGCCGAGCGCGCCCCGGAGTGGTCGGGCGAGCAGGACTCCGCCGCTGAGCGCCCCTCCGAGTGGTCGGTCCGGCAGGACCCCGTTGCCGAGCGCGCCCCGGAGTGGTCGGGCGAGCAGGACCCCGCCGCCGAGCGCCCCTCTGAGTGGTCGGGCGAGCAGGACCCGGTTGCCGAGGCCGCCCCGCAGGGCGAGCAGGCCCGGGGCCGGTCCGCCGGCCAGGGCCCGGCCCCGGCCCCGGAGTCGGCCGTGGCCCACGTCCAGTCTCCCGCTCCCACCGCCGCCGATCCCTACGCCATCGGCCCCGACACCCACGAGCGCGCCCCCGACGAGGGGGACGAGCCCGAGCCCGTCACCGACAAGGGGCTGCCCAAGCGCACGCCGAGGATCAACGCGCCCGCGTCGGTGCCCCGGCCGCGCACCGGATCCGTCGACGCCGACGCGCTGCGCCGCCGCCTGGGCGGCTTCCTCCAGGGCGCGGAGGCCGGCCGGCGTGACGTCGAGGCGGAGATCGCCGAGCGCACGGGCCGGACGGCGACACCGTCCACCCCGACACCGGACGCCACGGCCCGCGACGCGTCACCCCACGGCGCCACGGACCGCGACGCAGCGCTGCCCGCCGCAGCCACCCACGCCACAGCCACCCGCGCCGCCGCCGCGGAGACCGACCGAGCGCACGCACATGCCGAAGAATCCACGGGGGGCACCGTCGAGGAGGCAAGCAGTTGACCGCGCCCAGTACCTTCGGACTGAGCAGTGAGGCCCGCAATCTGCACTGGCTGCTGACGAACCTCGTCGAGGAGGTGCCCGGCATCCTCTCCGTCGCGGTGGTCTCCTCCGACGGACTGCTGCTGCTCTCCTCCGACCCGGGGCGGAACGAGGCCGCCCGGGCCGCGAGGGAAGGCCGCCCCACCGGCCCGCGCGGCTCCTCCGCCGACCTCGCCACCATCGTCTCCGGCATCGGCAGCCTCACCATCGGCGCCGCCAAGCTGCTGGACTTCGGCCCGGTGAAGCACACCATGGTCGCGATGGACGAGGGCAGCCTGTTCGTGATGTCGATCAGCGACGGCTCGCTGCTCGGGGTGCACGGCTCCGCGGACTGCGACATGAGTGTGGTGGCGTACCACATGGCACTCTTCGTCGGCCGCGCCGGCCATGTCCTGACCCCCGAACTCCGCAGCGAGCTCCGAAAATCCCTGGAGTCCGAACCGACGGGGAGTGCCCGATGAGCAGTACACCCGGTACGCCGAAGAAGCTCCCGGTGCGCGGCGGCGACCGCAAGCCCGCCCGCGTCCGCCCCTACTCGCTCACCGGCGGCCGTACCCGCTTCGGGCACGTGCTGCTGGTCGAGACGTTCGTGGCGGCGCTGGACGCGCCCGAGGAGCGCAAGGAACTGACGAACGGCCACCTGAAGACCACCGTCATGCCGGAGCTGCGGGCCATCGTCGAACTGTGCCGCCGGATGCGCACGGTGGCCGAGATCGCCGCGCTGCTGAGGATGCCGCTCGGCGTGGTCCGCGTGCTGCTCAGCGATCTCGCGGACCAGGGAAGAATCCGTGTGTACGGAACGGGAACCGGTCACGGCACGGGCCGGCCGGACCGCGCTCTGCTGGAAAGGGTGCTGAGTGGACTCCGTCGTCTCTGACGCCGCTCCCGGCGTCTCCCCGCTCGTCGAACCCGACGAGAACCTGAGGTCCTGGCAGACGGACCGCACCCGTGCCCCCATCGCCACCAAGATCGTGGTGGCGGGCGGCTTCGGCGTCGGCAAGACCACGCTGGTCACCTCCGTATCGGAGATCACGCCGTTGCAGACCGAGGCGCTGATGACCGAGGCGAGCGAGGAGACCGACGACCTCACCGCCACGCCGGGCAAGCTGACCACCACGGTGGCCATGGACTTCGGCCGTATCACGCTCGACGACGACCTGGTGCTCTACCTGTTCGGCACGCCGGGCCAGCAGCGGTTCTGGTTCATGTGGGACGACCTGGTGCGCGGTGCGATCGGCGCGGTCGTGATGGCCGACACCCGCCGCCTGAAGGACTGCTTCCCCGCGCTCGACTACTTCGAGAGCTGCGGACTGCCGTACGTCGTCGCGGTCAACCACTTCGACGGCAGCGAGTTCTTCGAGCCGGAGGATGTGCGGGAGGCATTGACGATCCCGAAGCACATACCTGTAATGATCATGGACGCGCGCCGCCGGATCTCCGTGATCGAGACCCTCCTCGCTCTCGTCGGCCACGCGCTCGACGAAACTCCCGAGTAGACCCGACCTAGGAGTCACCACCCGCATGCGGAAGATACTCGTCGTCGGAGCCGGTCAGTCCGGACTCCAGCTCGCCCTCGGACTCCAGTCGCACGGGTACGAGGTCACCCTGATGTCGAACCGGACGGCGGACGAGATCCGCTCCGGCCGGGTGATGTCGACGCAGTGCATGTTCCACACGGCCCTGCAGCACGAGCGCGACCTGCAGCTGAACTTCTGGGAGTCCCAGGCCCCGAAGATCGAAGGACTCGGCGTCTCGGTCGCGGCGCCCGGCTCCTTCGACCCGGGCCCCTCGCAGCGGGCCATCGACTGGGTGGGCACGCTGGACGGGTACGCCCAGTCGGTGGACCAGCGGGTGAAGATGGCCGGCTGGATGGAGACGTTCGCGCAGCGCGGCGGCCAGCTGGTGATCCACGGCGCGGCGGTCGGGGACCTCGACTACTTCTCCCGTACGTACGACCTGGTGCTCGTCTCGGCGGGCAAGGGTGAGCTGGTGCAGATGTTCGCCCGCGACCCCGAGCGCTCCCCGTACAGCGAGCCGCAGCGCGCCCTCGCCGTGGCCTACGTGCACGGTCTGGGCCCGCGTCCGGAGCACCCGGAGTTCGAGGCGGTGCGCTGCAACCTGGTGCCCGGCGTCGGCGAGCTGTTCGTGATGCCGACCTACACCACCTCGGGCCGCGCCGACATCCTGTTCTGGGAGGGCATACCCGGCGGCCCGCTGGACGTCTTCAACGGCGTCAAGGACCCCGCGGAGCACCTCTCCCTGACCCTGGAACTCATGGAGAAGTTCCTCCCGTGGGAGTACGCGCGGGCCACCAAGGTCGAACTGACCGATGCGAACGGCACCCTCTCCGGCCGGTACGCCCCGACCGTGCGCAACCCCATCGGCCGGCTGCCCGGCGGCGGCCTGGTGCTCGGGGTCGCCGACGTGGTCGTCGCCAACGACCCGATCACCGGCCAGGGCTCCAACTCGGCGTCCAAGTGCGCCGCCTCGTACCTCGCCTCGATCCTGGACCACGGCGACCAGCCGTTCGACGAGGCCTGGATGCAGCAGACGTTCGACCGCTACTGGGCCACCGCCCAGCACGTCACCAAGTGGACCAATGCCATGCTGGCCCCGCCGCCCGAGCACATCCTCAACCTGATCGGCGCCGCCGGCCAGCTCCAGCCGGTCGCCGACCGCTTCGCCAACGGTTTCAACGACCCGGCGGACTTCGAGAACTTCTTCTACGAGCCCGAGAAGACCGAGGCATACCTGGCTTCTCTGACCGAGTCGCGGTAGGGGTGCGGGCTGTTCCGCCGCTGCGGGTCGTCCGGGCGGACGGCTCCCAGGATCGGGTTGTTCGCGAGGGGAGCGACCTCGATCTTCTCGCCGGTGCGGGGGGCGTGGACGACCTTGCCCTCGCCCAGGTACATCGCCACGTGCGTGGCCTCGGGGAAGTAGACCACCAGGTCGCCGGGGCGCAGTTCCTTCAGCGGAATGTGGGGGAGCCGGGCCCACTGCTCCTGGCTGGTGCGGGGGATGGCGGTCCCGGCGTGGGCCCAGGCCCTGGAGGTCAGCCCGGAGCAGTCGTACCTCTTCGGGCCCTCCGCGCCCCACTCGTACGGCTTCCCGAGCTGCCGCATGGCGTAGCGCACGGCCCGGCCGCCGCGTGAGGACGGTTTGGCGTCGTCGCCGAGCGCACCGGAGGACACCAGCTCCTGCTGCGCTTTGGCGATCCCCTTGTCCTCGAACTCGGCGAGCGCGGCAAGCTGCCCGGCGCTGAGCGAGGCGAGCAGCTTCTCCACCTCGTCGAGCCGCTTGCGCACCGCGTCCCGTTCCTTCTTCCGGCGCTCGGCGAGGGCGAGTTGCCGGTCCAGCGCGGCCCGCGCCTTGCGGGCCAGCTCGTCGGCCTTCTTCTCGTGGCCGGCCAGGTCCTTCACCGTCTTGGCCCGCTCCCGCGCCAGCTGCCCGATCACATGGCCCTGTTCCAGCGCGTGCTGCGGATCCCGGGCGAGCAGCAGGCGGAGGTACGGCGAGAGGTCGCTGCGGCCCTGGTACTGCTGCCGGGCCAGCCGGCCTGCCGCGCCCCGGCTGTCGTGCAGGGCGAGCCGGGCCCGGGCCAGCTCCGTGTCCAGCCGCCTGACCTCGGCGCGCTGTTTCTTCAGCCGCTCCTCGGTGGCGTTGTAGCTCTCGGTGGCCTTCTCGGTCTCCCGGTACAGCCGCTGAAGGTCCGTCAGCAGCTGGGCGACCGACCGCTTTTCGGGGCCACCCGGTTCCGGTACGGCCGCCGCGGGCACGGCGGCGAGAACGGCGTGGGCCGCCACGGTCGCCGTACACACCAGGCGCAGTAGCCTTCCTGACACGTCATCACCTCCGGTGCGGGGCAGCGGGTCCGCTCCGCACCGTGAGCATGTGACGTGCTCGCGCGGCCCGCGCGCCGACCGTCCGCGGGATGGCGTAACGAGGTCACCCGTCCGCGTCGTCCGGCTTGCCTCCCGGCGTGGCGTCTGGCCTGCGCCACGGCCACCTGGGCCCGCCGCCCTGGTCGCCCGCGGGGTCGTGGACGTACTTCCAGCGGTGCGTGAACCTGCCCTGGCCGCGGGGCACCCGGCGGTAGATCAGGACCGTCGGCGGGCCGCCGTGCGGGTCCGGGACCGGGATGCGGTACGTCTTCGGCGGGTGCCCGGTGAGCCCGAGCAGCACGGGCAGCACACGCCCGTCCATGGGCCCGCCCTCGAAGGGGGTGTCTTCGCTCTTCACGGCACCAGTCTCAGCCATCCGCCACGGACAGGGCCGCCACCACGGACGCGGTCTGCGGGTCGTGTGCGGCGGTCACCGACAGGACGGCGACGAACTGCTCCACCAGCCAGTCCCGCAGTTCGTCCAGGGGTGGCTGCTTGTCCTCGTCGAGCCAGATGAGGGAGGCCGCCTCGACCGCGGTGATCCACACCCGGACGGTCATGCGCAGCCGGGGGCCCGGGTCGGTGATGTCGAGGTGGCGCAGGATGTGCACGGCCGCGGCCCGTCGTACGCCGTCCACGATGGCGGTCGTACGGGAGGTCTCGACCACGCTGCCGCCCTGGAGCAGGGCGCTGAAGCCGGCGTCGTGCTGGTCGACGAAGGCGAGATAGCGGTCCAGGGCGCGGGACAGCCGGGGCAGGGGCGGGCCCTCGCGCGGCTCGTCGAAGCAGAGCTGAAGTTCCTCGGCGGCGGAGCGGAGGGCGGCCTCGTACAACTGCTGCTTGCCGCCCGGGAAGTAGCGGTACACCAGGGGGCGGGAGACCCCGGCCGCCTCCGCCACGTCGTCGAGGGAGACGTCCTCGGGGGCGCGGTGGGCGAAGAGGGTGAGTGCGGCGTCCAGCAGCTGGCTGCGGCGTTCCTCCACGCTGAGGCGGCGGTAGGCGGGGGTGGGCGCGGCGGGGGTCATATGGGGCAGCGTAGTCGGCCGGGTACAGGTTTCGTTGTGGCTGGTCGCGCCCACGCGGCGGAGCCGCACATGGATACAGCCACGCGCCCCTGGGGGCGTTCCCGCACCCGAACGACGACCCACCCCTACGCCAACAACCCCGAAGACCTCCAAAGCCGCCGCCCCACTCCCCGCAGCACCCCGATGTCGTCCAGGAAGTCCGTCAGCCGCTTCGCACCGGTCTGCATGACCTCCCGCCGATGCCCGCTGGCCTTCACCTGCGCCATCGCCTCCCGCTTGTCCAGCCCCACATTGGTGTAGACCTCGGGATTGACGAACGCGACCGAGAACACCCGGGCGAACTCCCCCGACGTGATCCGCGTGAACTCCTGCGACCACTTCGGCGCCGTGACCATCTGCCGCCGCAGCTCCTCGCGGGCGTACCGCACGTGCCGGGCCTCCTCCACGACGTGGATGCGCGTGACCCCCCGGATCAGCGGCTGCACCCGCTCGTCGGGGAAGGTCAGCCGCTGCATCCAGTCGAGGACCTCCTCACCGAGCAGGGTCGCGGTGAAGGAACCGGGCGTTGTGGAGATCGTCTTGAACAGGCGCCCCAGGTGCTGGTGCACCCGGCTCACCGGGTACCAGGGCGTCTCGCCGCGCGCTATCAGCCGGGCGAACATCTTCGAGTGCCGGCACTCGTCCTCGATCTCGGTCAGCGCGTAGCGCACATGCGCGCTGGTCGCCGCCTTGTCGTAGATGTGCCGGACCAGCAGCTGCATCAGGATGATCTCGAACCAGATGCCCAGTGACGCCAGCGCCGCCGCCTCGTGCTGGGAGAGCAGGATCCGCTGTTCCTCGCTCATCCGCTGCCACATCGGTGTGTCGTACAGCGACACCAGCTCCGGCGGCCAGAACCACTTGCCCTCCTCGAAGGGCGCGTCCCAGTCCAGTTCCTTGTCCGGGTCGAAGGAGTGCTTGGCGGAAGAGTCGAGCAGCCGCTCGGCCACCTGCTCGCGATCCTTGAGCAGGCCGAGCGCGTCGCGCAGCCCTTCCAGGGCTTCGGCTTCGGTGAGCGTCGTCATGCCCTTATGAGACTGCCTGTCAGCAAGCCCGTCAATCCCTTGCGCGCTACTTGTTGACCCCGCGTCTACTACGTGTGAGCCTGCGGACATGTCGACGTTCGACCTGTACGCCATGGACCCCGGGCAGCCCCTCTGGCCGGTGCCCGCGACCGGCGCGGCCCGTTTCAGCTGGGAGTACGACGACGGCCGCGACCGCTTACTGGCCCTCTATCAGAAGGGCAAGGACAAGCAGTGGGACGGCCGGACGCGGATCGACTGGGACCTGGAGGTCGATCCGTACGACCCCCTCGGCACCCCCGACGAGGCGCTCTCCCTGTACGGCACCAGGCACTGGGCGAAGCTCTCCGAGCGGGACAAGGGCGAGCTGCGCCGCCACTACGCCTCCTGGCAGTTCAGCCAGTTCCTGCACGGCGAACAGGGCGCGATGATCTGCGCGGCCCGCATCGTGGAGTCCGTGCCCGACCTGGACGCCAAGTTCTACTCGGCGACGCAGACCATGGACGAGGCCCGGCACGCGGAGATCTACGCCCGTTTCCTGCAGGAGAAGATCGGGATGCTCTACCCGATCAACGACAACCTCCAGTCCCTGCTCGGCGACACCCTGCGCGACAGCCGCTGGGACATGCCCTACCTCGGGATGCAGGTCCTCATCGAGGGCCTCGCGCTCGCCGCCTTCGGCATGATCCGGGACACCACCGACAAGCCGCTGCCGAAGCAGATCCTCGCGTACGTCATGCAGGACGAGGCCCGGCACGTGGCCTTCGGGCGGATGGCGCTGCGCGACTACTACCAGCAGCTCACCGACGCCGAACTGCGTGAACGCGAGGAGTTCGTGATCGAGGGCTGCTATCTGATGCGGGACCGGCTGCGCGGCGTGGAGGTGCTGGAGAACTTCGGCATCCCGCGGGCCGAGGCGGAGCAGTACAGCGAAGGCTCCGAGTTCCTCGCCCTGTTCCGCAAGCTGCTGTTCAGCCGGATCGTGCCGTGCGTGAAGGACATCGGCCTGTGGGGCAAGCGCCTCCAGCAGGCCTATGTCGACATGGGCGTCTTCGAGATGGGTGACTCCAGCCTCGACCTGCTGATGGCCCAGGACGAGGAGATCGCCGAGAAGCTCGACGCGGAGCGGTTCGCGGCCGAGGAGCGGGAGCGGGTGACGGAGGTGGCGGAGGCGATCCGGGCGGGGACCGGCGAGGACTCCTAGACCGTGCAGCCCAGCCCGTCGGGGACCTCACCCGTCACCGGCACCGCGCTCCCCGGCGGGAACTGCGTCCGCAGCGTGAAGGCGTACGGCGTCGGGCCGTTGGTCCGCAGGTGGAGCAGCCGCGCCTCGGCCTCGGCGACCGTCGGGCGGTGCCCGGCCGGGACCCACCACAGCGCGGTGACGGCCTCCTGGAGCCGCTCGAACCACTCCCTCCGGCGAGCCAGCATCTCGCGGTGCCGTCCCTGATACATGTACGCGGTCAGGGCGTTCGCGTCCCGCCACACCGTCATGTTGACGATCAGCCAGTCGTCGCCGAAGAACGGCACGTCGGTGGCGTTGCCGCAGTCGCTCTGCAGCCGCCAGACGAAACCGTCGGCGGCGTCGGCGTCGGCGTTCACGGGGTCGAGGTTGTCGACGAAGTCCTTCAACTGCGGGGAGTCCAACGGGGCCTTGAGGCGTGCGATGTTGACCTGGGCGAGTTCGTACGCGGCGAGTTCCGTCATGACCGAACGGTAGGTCGGGGCCCGCCCGCCGCGGTACCCCCCGTCTCACGACCTGAGCACGGCCTGCATCACCGACCGCGCGATCGGCGCCGCCACACCGGCCCCGGTGATGTCAGGACGGTGCGCCGAGGCGCCCTCCACCACCACCGCCACCGCGACCTTCGGCTCCAGGTCGCGGTGGTCCTGCGCCCAGGCGACGAACCAGGCGTACGGCGTACCGGAGTTGTCGACGCCGTGCTGGGCGGTGCCGGTCTTGCCGCCGACCGTCGCGCCGGGGATCATGGCGTTGGTGCCGGTGCCGTCCTCCACCACGCTCCGCATCAGCTCCCGCATATGCCTGGCGGTCGAGGGACGCATGGCCTGGCGGGGCGGGCGGGCCCGGGCCGTGGCGACCGTGACGCCGCGATCGGTGGTGATCCGTTCCACCAGGTACGGCTCCCGCAGCTGGCCCCCGTTGGCGACCGCCGCCGACACCATCGCCATCTGCAACGGCGTGGCCCGGGTGTTGTACTGGCCGATCGAGGACAGGGCCAGCTGCGCCTTGTCGACGGAGGTGTCGAAGGTGCTCGGCGCCACCGAGTAGGGGATGCGCAGCCGGGTGTCGTTGAAGCCGAAGGCGTGGGCGGTGGCGGCCATGTCGGTCACGCCCACGTCCACGCCCAGCTTGGCGAAGACCGTGTTGCAGGACTTCGCGAAGGCGTCCCGCAGCGAGGCGTCCGCACAGCCGTCGGTCGCGTTGTGCAGGATCGTCGTGGTGCCGGGCAGGGTGTACGGGTCGGGCGAGCGGGTCCGCTCGTCGAGGTCGGTGATCACCCCGGCGTCCAGCGCGGCCGCCGCGGTGACCACCTTGAACGTCGAACCCGGCGGATACGTCTGCCGTGCCGCCCGGTTCAGCATCGGTTTGTCCGGGTCCTCGTTCAGCCCCAGCCAGGACCGGGTCACCGCAGGACCGTTCCCCGACAGCGCCCCCGGGTCGTACGACGGGGTGGAGACCAGCGCCAGGATCCGACCCGTCGCCGGTTCGATCGCCGCCACAGCGCCCTTGCGATGGCCCAGCCCTCGGAACGCAGCCTCCTGTGCGGCCGCGTTGAGGGTGGTGACGACGTCGCCGCCGGGGTTCCGGGCGCGGGTGACGTCGTTCCACAGGGGGAACGGCGAGAGCCGCGGGTCGGTACCGGACAGGGTGCTGTCCCCGGCGTGCTCCAGGAACGACGTGCCGTATTTCTGCGAGGCGAATCCGGTCACGGGGGCATACAACGGGCCCTGCTTGTACGTGCGTTCGTAGCGGAGAGACTCGCCGGTGTCTTCGGAGCCGGTCACCGGGCGGCCGCCGACCAGGATGTCGCCGCGCGGCTGGCCGTAACGGGCGATGTCCTGGCGCCGGTTGGCCGGGTTGTCGTTGTACGCGTCGGCCTGGAGGACCTGGATGCGGGCCGCGTTGAGGAGGAGGGCGGCCAGCAGCAGGGCGCAGAAGGCGGCGGCGTAGCGGATGTGGCGGGTCATGGGGCGACCTGCCCGTCGTACTGCTTGCGGGCCGAGTGGCTCACCCGGATCAGCAGGGCCACGATCGCCCAGTTGGTGACCACCGAGGAGCCGCCCTGCGCCAGGAACGGCATCGCCATGCCGGTCAGCGGGATCAGGCCGGTCACCCCGCCTGCGATGACGAACACCTGCAGCGCCACGATCGAGGCGAGGCCCACCGCGAGCAGCCGGCCGAAGGGTTCGCGCAGGGCGAGGCCCGCCCGGTAGCCGCGCTCGACCAGCAGGCCGTACAACAGGAAGATCGCGGAGAGACCGGCCAGGCCCAGCTCCTCGCCCGCGGTCGCCAGGATGAAGTCCGACTTGGTGGCGAAGCCGATGAGAGTGGAGTGCCCGAGGCCCAGGCCGGTGCCGAGGACGCCGCCCGCCGCGAAGGCGAACAGCGACTGGGCGAGCTGGCCCGGGCCCTGGCCGGCCTCGATGGACGCGAACGGGTGCAGCCAGTCCTGGATCCGGGCCGCCACGTGCGGTTCCGTCCGGCCGACGGCGACCGCGCCGAGCGTCGCCAGCAGCAGGCCGACGGCGATCCAGCCGGTGCGGCCGGTGGCGACGTACAGCATCACGACGAACAGGCCGAAGAACAGCAGTGAGGTGCCGAGGTCGCGTTCCAGGATCAGTACGCCGACGCTGACCAGCCAGATGGCGACGACCGGGCCGAGGACGCGGCCGGTGGGCAGCTGGAGCTTCCAGACGCGGCGTCCGGCGTAGGCGAGCGCGCTGCGGTTCGCGGCCAGGTACGCGGCGAAGAACACCGCCAGCAGCACCTTCGCGAACTCGCCCGGCTGGATGGAGAATCCGGCGATCCGGATCCAGATCCGGGCGCCGTTCACGGCCGGGAAGAAGATCGGCAGGGTGAGCAGGACCAGCGCGGCGGCGACGCACACGTACGCGTACCGCTGGAGGACCCGGTGGTCGCGCAGGGCGGCGACGACGTATGCGAACAGGGTGATGCCCAGCGCCGACCAGACGAGCTGGGCGGGGGCCGCCCGGTCGTCCGGTGTCTGCAGGTCCAGCCGGTAGATCAGCACCAGGCCCAGGCCGTTGAGCAGCACGCCGATGGGCAGCAGCAGCGGGTCGGCGTAGGGGGCGCGCAGGCGGACCGCGAGATGCGCGAGCAGCGCGAGGACGCCGAGCCCCGCGCCGTAGCCCACCGCGCCGGGCGGGACGGCGCCGGTCCGGGCGAGGCCGACAGCGCAGTAGCCGTACACCGAGAGGAGTACGGCTACGACGACGAGGGCCAGTTCGATGCCGCGGCGCCGGGGGAGACGGGCCGCGACAGCGGGCGTGTCCGCTGCAACGGTCGTTTCGGTTCCGGCCTTCGTCATGTCCGGAACTTACCCAAATGGGGCGGCTTGAGTGCCGTGGGCATCAGCACCAGCGCGGCGCGGGCCCGAGGTTGTTGATGAAGCGGGCGGCGCCCCAGGCCCAGGTGCTGCGGCCCTTGAGGAGGTACCACAGGGGGTTGCCCTGCACCCGCTGGCCCGGCGCCTTGCAGAAGATCCTGACGACGTCGCCCCGGTCGACCCTGCCGATGGCCCGGCTGCGCTGGGTGGGCGACGAGCGCAGCAGCAGGGAGCCCGCGGTGACGACGCCCCGGTAGGCGGCGCGGCCGTCCCCGTCGCCGCCGATGCCGCCGCCGATGTCGCCGTCGAAGTCCGCCCAGTACCCTTCGCCGCCGATGCCGCCGCCGAAGCCGTCGTCGAAGTCGTCCCAGTCGCCGTTACCGCCGAAGCCGCCGTTGCCGCCGAAGCCGTCGAAGTCGCCGCGGTTCCCGTTGCCGTTGCCGCCGAAGCCGCCCTGGTTTCCGTTGCCCCCGAAGTTGCTCTTGTCGCCGTTGCCGTTCCCGCCGAAGTTGTCCCGGCCGCCGTTGCCCCCGTTTCCGTTTCCGTTGCCGCCGAAGTTGTCCCGGCCGTTGTTGCCGTTGCCGCCGAAGTTGTCGTGATGGCCGTTCCCGGCGAAGACGTCGACGCCGCCGTTGCCCGCGAAGACGTCGACGCCGCCGTTTCCGTTGCCGCCGAAGTTGTCCCGGCCGTTGTTGCCGTTGCCGCCGAAGTTGTTGTGATGGCCGTTCCCGGCGAAGACGTCGACGTCGCCGTTGCCCGCGAAGACGTCGACGTGGCCGTTGCCGCCGAAGTTGCCGTGATGGCCGCCGACGCCGAAGCCGGGAACGGGAACGGGGACGGGGACGGCACCGACACCGGTGCCTGGAACAGGAACGGGGACGGGAACGGTACCGGTGCCCGGAACGGGGACGGGAACGGCACCGGTGCCGGACTCGCCGCCGGGGGCGGGGACGGCGCCGGAGCCGGACTTGCCGCCGGGGGCGGGGACGGCGCCGGTGCCGGAGCCGGTGCCGGATTCGCCGCCGGGGGCGGGGGCGGTGCCGGATTCGCCCCAGAGGGCACCGGCGAAGGCCGGGGAGATCGCCATCGCGGTGGCCAGGGCACCTGCGGCTGCCGCCACGGCGAGACGGGTGCGGGGAGAGCGCAGGGACATGGGAGAACCTCCCGTGAGAGGGCGGGGGCGAAGCTGACTAATCGCCACATTAGGAGCGCGCTTCGCGGGGCGCCCGTCGCAGTGCGCCATCAGGGAGGCTCACTCCCGGTCCGCCGTACGCCCGTCCGGTGGAGCCTGAGGAAGCGTCAAGCGCGCCACCGCTCCGCCGCCCGGCGCGTTGCGGAACTCCAACTGGGCGCCCAGCACCTCCGCCTGGCCCAGCGCGATCGTCAGGCCGAGGCCGTGCCCCTTCGCCCCGCCCTCGGTGCGGAACCGCTGCGGGCCGTGCTCCACCAGGTACTCCGGATAGCCCGCCCCGTGATCCCGCACGGTCACCACGGGCCCGTCCACGGTCACGACGACGGGCCGCCGCCCGTGCTTGTGCGCATTGGTCACGAGATTGCCCAGCACCCGCTCCAGCCGCCGCCGGTCGGTCTCCACGCGCGCGTCCCGCACGACCCGCACCGCCGTGTCCGTACCGGACACCCGGACCACCCGCTCGGCCAGCGCGCCCAGCTCCTCGGTGTCCAGGTCCAGCCGCTCCCGCCCGGTGTCCAGCCGGGAGATCTCCAGCAGGTCCTCGGTGAGCGTGCGCAGCGCGGCCACCCGGTCGCGGACCAGCTCCGTCGGGCGCCCCGGCGGCAGCAGCTCCGCCGCCGCGTGCAGGCCGGTCAGCGGGGTGCGCAGCTCGTGCGCCACGTCCGCGGTGAACCGCTGCTCGGCCAGCAGCTTGCCCTGCAGCGACCCGGCCATGGAGTCCAGCGCGGCGGCGACCGCGGCCACCTCGTCCTGCGGCCGCGTCCGGTCCCGGGTGCGCGGGTCGTTCACGCGCGCGTCCAGATCGCCCGCGCTGATCCGCCGGGCGACCCCCGCCGTGGTGTGCAGCCGCCGCGTCACCCGGGTCACCGCGAACGCCCCGACCAGCACCGTCGCCCCGATCGCCAGCGCCGACGACCAGCCGATCGCCCGGTCCAGGCCGTCGATGGTGCGGGCCTGCTGGGAGTAGTCGACGGCCACCGCGAGGGCCCGGCCCCCGTCGGCGGGGCCCGCCGCCCACATCGTGGGCCGGCCCTCGTGCTCGTCGACCATCGTGCCGCGGTCCCCGGCCGCCGCGAGCGAACGCAGCGGCGCGGGCAGCCCCGCGGGGTCGACGCCCGTGCCCGGCGTCAGCGGATCCCCGGCCTCGTACGCCGCCGTCGCGTCCTCGAGCCGGGCCAGCGCCAGGTCGCGGGCCTGGCCGACGGTCTGGTTCGTCACCGAGACATGGACCAGGACGCCGAGCAGCGCGGCCAGGGCGCAGCACATCACCGTGATGAAGACGGCGGCCTTCACCGCGAGGGTGCCGGACCAGCGGGGCAGCGTGCGTCTCATCGGGGGCTCGCGGAGGGCGTGCGGGACGGGCGGTGCGTATCCGGCCGCCGGCCGGTGCGCAGCATCTCGTCGTGGGTGAGCAGCATCGCGCGCTGCTCGGTGTCCCAGCTCCACTGCAGGCGGTACTCGTACCCCTGGACCTCGGACGGCGCCCGCAGGATCACCGACTGCCCGGCGATCTCGATCCCGGTCAGGGCGTCGTCGTAGGCCATGACCTGCACCAGGCGGTGCTTCTCCACGGTGTAGACGCGCACGGCGGTCATCTCGCCCGGCAGCAGCCGGAAGCCCAGCGTCATCTCGGGCCGTCCGTCGCCGGTCAGGTCCCGGAAGTACGGCTCCAGGACCGGGCACCGGGTGCGGTCCCCGGACGGGCCGCACTCCGCCATCCGGTTGTTCGTCTCGTGGTACGGCGCCTTGGACCCCTCGTAGTCGCCCGGGCTCCGGGCGATCTCGGCCCGCACCACCGCCACCGGGTCCGCCTTACGGATGTCGTCGCCGGGCACCTCGACGCCCTTGACGACCTGGATGTCCACCTCGCCGATGTCGAAGGCCGGGCTGGACGCGGGCGGCAGCTCCGGCCACAGCCGGGCCGGGCCGACCGCAGTCGGCGAAGGCCCCGCGCCGCGCAGTTCGCCCGCGTCACCGCAGGCCGTCGCGGTCACCGAGAGCAGCGCGAGGACGGTGACGGCGCGGACGCGGGCGCGGGTGATGAGCGGAGGGAAGCGGCGGGGCACGGGGCTCCTGTGGTTCGGGACGGGGCCGGGACGTCGGGCCGGGTCAGGGGGCCCGGGTCGGGGGGCCGCGTATACCTTATTCGTACGTACGGCTTATTCGTAAGGAAGTCCCTTTTGCGCACTTCGGTGTCCTGGTTTGTTCGCTCTGGTGTGCGGCGGCGGACGGCCTACTCCGCGAGCTCCTCCAGGAACCGCACCGTCGGCAGCTCCGTGCGCAGATACGCCACGAACAGCTCGTTGTGCAGCGCCCAGGGTGAGCGGCGGGCGCGGATCAGCCGGATCGCCGACTCGGCGGAGCGGCCCCGGCGCATCAGAGCGTGCGCGATCACCAGGCCGGAGCGGTTGTAGCCGTGGTAGCAGCGGACCAGTACCCGGCGGCCCCGGTCCAGCGCGTCGCAGGCGGCCTCGGCCAGCCGGATCACCCCGGCCAGCTGGGTGCCGTCGAGCGGGCCGTCCGGGATCGGCCAGACCTGGTGGTCGACGCCCGGGTCGGGGCCGTGGCCGGGCAGCCGCAGCAGGGTCTGCACGAGATCGAACTCACCCCGGACGACGGCGAACTCCAGTTGCCCCGAATGGCCCTTGAACTCGTGCCCGCCCATCCACAGACCAGGCACGATCTCGTTCCACGGCATGTCCGGGGCCGGTACGTCGGGTTGCTTCCTGCGGGTACGCAACGGCGCCTCCCCAACCGCCACGCGGGCGGGCCCGTCCCAACTCCTCTCAAAGGTAGCCGGGTTCTTGCCCCTGGAGCACCCCGCCTGTTCCCATGGTCATGAGGTGATGTGCATGAGCGGACTGCGCGTCGTGCCGACCTGGCGACACGGTCGGGAGCGGCTCTACGTCTGCCTCACGGACGGCAGGAACATCGCCTGGTACGACCGTGAGGCGGCCCGGGTCAACCTGCTGAGCGAGGACCGCAGAGACGATGTCCTGGACGCCCTCCGCCCCTTCCTCACCGGTCCCGTCACGGTCGGCCCGCCCCCGGTCCCGACCCCCGCCGAACTGGCCCGGCTGAGCCTGCACCCCGACGACGACCTGGCCCCCAACCGGCCCGGCGAGGCCCTCTTGGTCGCCCTGGACCGGGACCCGGGCGGGCCCGTGCCCCGGCTGCGCGCCGACCCCCGGCGCCGGGCGCTGGAGGCCGAGCAGACGGTGGGGGAGGCGCTGGACGGGATGGACGGCGCGGGCTGGCACGCCCTGCACTCGATCCCGCTGCCCGGCGGCGACCGCGTCCACCACCTGGTGATCGGCCCCGGTGGCCTGTTCGCCGTGCACGACCTGTACGCCCGTAAGCAGCGGGTCGTGATAGCCGACCCCATGGTCACGCTGGGGCGGCGGGAGGGGCGCCCGCTGCTGCGCCGGGTCCGCGCGGACGCCGACCGCGCCTCGTACGCCCTGACCGCCGAGGTCCACCCCGTCCTCGCCCTGGTCGGCCCGGCCCGCGTCGCGGTCCCCGGCCCGGTCCGCGAGGTCCGCGTCCTGCTCGACACGGACCTCGACGCCCTCGCCCGCCTGGGCGGCGTCCTCAAACCGGCGGACGTGGAGGCCCTGCACGCGATGGCACGGGACCGGAACACGTGGGCGAGGGTGTGACCCGGCTCAGCTCACGGGCCGGAAGGAGTGGTCGAGCGTGTACGTGCCGACCTGCTGCCCCAGCCGGTCGCCCGCCTCGCCGCTGGTCCGGAAGTGGACGCCGCCCCACAGGCGGGAGCCGTTCACGTCACGGTTGAGGTCGGCCGCCTTCGGGTACGTGCGGGTCGTACCGGTCACCGCGGACGAGATGCGGAAGTCGATGTTCCCGCCGGTCAGCCGGTGCAGGACGGCCGTCGCGGCGCCGGTGGCCGCGCTGTGTCCGCTGACGTAGTCCGGGTCCGGGGACGTGCGCAGCAGCGGCTCCCAGGCCGGGTCGGCCGTGGTCATGGGGTTGCTGTCCGTGTCGGCCAGCCGGATCGCCGTGATCGGCCGCCACTGGGCGTACGTGTACTTGGCGTTCCACGCGGTGATCGTCGCGTCGGCGGTCGCCGTGTTGGCCGCCGCGATCAGCCGGGCCGCGTCCACCAGGTCCAGCCCGTGCCGCTTGACGTAGTCGCGGTAACCGGCCTGGAACTGCACCGGCAGCACATCCGCGAAGAACCGCGCGGTCTCCGTCTGGCGCGGCGTGCGCACCTTGCTGTTCTTCGCCCCCAGCACCCGCACCTCGGCCACGTCACGGGCGTACCGCCGACTGTTCGTCGCGGGCGGCGCGCCCGGCAGGAACCGCTCGGCGGAGTCGAGCACCAGCGGCTTCGTCCTCGCCAGCCACGGCAGCTGGAAGGGCGCGTTCTCCGGCGGGGTGGGCCGCCACACGCCGGGCGCGGGCGACAGGGTGAACGCCACCGGTTCACCGCGCCCGTCCTGCACACGCAGCTGGACGATGCGGTCGGCGGCCTGTCTGCCGAAGGCGACGCCCAGCTGCTCGGCCTGCCCGTCGGGGACGTTCTTCAGCGACCTGGTGTAGGCGGCGTCCAGCCGGGCCTTCGACTTCGGGAAGTAGGTCAGCAGCACCCGGTGCGCGGCGGCCGCGGCGGCCGCCTCGGCGGAGGCTTCGCGCGGTCCTCGTACGTCCCACTTGTACGGCGTGTACCGGCCCTCGATGCCCACCACCGCGTTGTACACGGCGGCCGAGACGAAGCCGTACCACACGGTCTGCTCGGCCGCGTACCGCCGGGTGTCGTCGTTGATCGTGTCGACGGCGATCTCGTTCCAGTCGAGGAGCACCTGGGCCGCCGGGGCGGCGAGGGCCGGGGCCCGGTCCGGGGCGGCGACGGTGGTGGCCGTCGTGGCGCCGAGGGTGAGTGCGGCGGTCAGGCCGACGACGAGCGTGCGGCGGCGGAGGGTACGAGGGCGGGGTGTTTCCATGCGCGTTCCTTGCTGTGAGGTGCCCGATGCGGTGAGGCGCCCGCTTGCGGGCGCCGCGGCTCACGGCAGTGGACTGGCCCGCCCCTCGTCGAGCAGCGGGGCCAGCACATCGCCGTAGTCCTGCACGCGCGGGGCGATGTCCGTCGCCAGGAAGGTGAGCTGGCCGACGTCTCGGCACGCCTCGACCTCCTCCCAGGTCACCGGCGCCGACACGGTCGGCGTCGCCCGCGCCCGCAGGGTGTACGGAGTCGCCGTCGTCTTGCGCGCGGCGTTCTGACTCCAGTCGACGAACACCTTGCCGGGCCGCAGACTGCGCGTCATGCGGTGTACGACCAGTCGGGGCATCGCCCGTTCCGCCTCCACCGCGAGCCCCTTGGCGTACTCCGTCACCTGGTCGGAGGGGGTGGGCCGGACCCCGGCCAGCAGATGCAGCCCCTTCGAACCGGACGTCTTCGGGTAGGCCTCGATCCCGTCCGCCGCCAGCCGGTCCCGCAGCCACAGCGCGACCTGGCAGCAGTGCACGACGGTCGCCGGCGAGCCCGGGTCGAGGTCGAAGACCAGCCGGTCCGCGACCTCGGGCGCCGAGGCCAGCCACTGGTGGGTGTGGAACTCGGTCACCAGGTTCGCCGCCCACATCAGACTGGGCAGATCCTGCACCAGCACCATCCGGGCCGGTCCCTCCGAGCGCGGCACCTCGGCGGTGGTGACCCACTCGGGTGTACCCGGCGGCACGTTCTTGGTGAAGAACACCTGCCCGTCCGGGCCGTCCGGATAGCGCAGGAAGGACACCGGCCGATCCCGCAGATGGGGCAGGAGCACCTCGGCGGTCGTCGCGTAGTAGTGCAGCAGCTCGCCCTTGGTGAAGCCGGTCGCCGGATGCAGCACCTTCTCCAGATTGCTGAGAGCGACCCGTCGTCCCTCCACCTCTGTGATCGGCGTCATACGATGAGAATCACACGAAAACCATGAGAATCGTATGAACCCTGCTGATACCGCCACGAAAGGTGCTGAACGTGCGATCCATTTGGAACGGCGCCATCTCGTTCGGCCTGGTCAGCATCCCGATCAAGCTGGTGAACGCCACCGAGAGCCACTCGATCTCGTTCCGCCAGATCCACACCGAGGACGGCGGCAGGATCCGCTATCGCAAGTTCTGCGAGCTGGAGGACCGCGAGGTCAGCGGGGCGGAGATCGGCAAGGGGTACGAGGACGCGGACGGCTCGATCATCCCGATCAGCGACGAGGATCTGGCCCATCTGCCCATCCCGACCGCCAAGACGATCGAGATCGTGGCCTTCGTACCGGGCGACCGGATCGACCCGCTCCAGATGGACGCGGCGTACTACCTCGCGGCGAGCGGCGCGCCCGCCGCCAAGCCGTACACGCTGCTGCGGGAGGCGCTCAAGCGGAGCAACAAGGTCGCCATCGCCAAGTTCGCGCTGCGCGGCCGGGAGCGGCTGGGCATGCTGCGGGTGGTCGGCGACGCCATCGCCATGCACGGGCTGCTGTGGCCGGACGAGGTCCGCGCGCCGGAGGGGGTCGCGCCCGACACCAGCGTCACCGTCCGCGACAAGGAACTCGACCTCGCGGACGCCCTGATGGACACCCTCGGCGAGGTCGAGCTGGAGGATCTGCACGACGAGTACCGCGAGGCCGTCGAGGAGGTCATCGCGGCGAAGGCGGCCGGCGAAGCACCCCCCGAGGCTCCCGAACCCGCGGCGGGCGGCAAGGTGCTCGACCTGATGGCGGCCCTGGAGGGCAGCGTCCGCGCGGCCCGGGAGGCCCGCGGCGAGGCCCCGGCCGAGGAGGCCGAGGTCCGCCCGATCGCCCAACGCAAGACCAGCCGCGCCGCACCCAAGGAACCGGCCGGCAAGAAGTCCACGGCGAAGAAGACGGCCGCGAAGAAGACGGCCGCGCGGAAGACGGCGTCCAAGTCGACGCAGGGGACGAAGAAGACGGCGGCCTCGAAGAGCACGGCGAAGAAGTCGACGGCGAAGAAGACAGCGTCACGCAAGCGTTCGGCCTGACCGAGGCTGCTGAAGCCGAGGGGCGCGACGCGATCCGAGCAGCGGGAAAGAGCGAGACGTGGGACGGGGTTGTCACCGGTGACGCCTGGTGGGCGGCCTGGTCCTGGTGCCGATCGGCTCCGCCAGGGCCGCCAGCTCCTCCGCTGTGCGCGGGCCGGTGGCCGTGTCGTCCAGCAGGCCCTGGCCGCGCAGTAGTTCCGTTGCCGCGATGCCCCACGGCAGGCGCAGGCCCGCCTCGCGGAGCAGTTCCGTGCGGGACAGGTTCTTGGGGGCGGGGCCGGTACGTACGCCGGACGGGGTGAGCAGGGCCGCGTCGTCGGCCCAGCGCAGGGCGAGGTCGACGTCGTGGGTGGCCATCACGACGGTCGTGCCGCTCGCGCGCAGCCCGTCGAGGGTGGCGAGCAGCCGTTCCTGGCCGTCGGGATCGAGCCCGGCCGTCGGCTCGTCGAGGATCAGCACCCGCGGCCGCATGGCGACGGCACCGGCGATCGCGGTCCGCTTGCGCTGCCCGTACGACAGGAGATGCGTGGGCCGGTCCGCCAGCCCGGCGATGTCCAGCGCCGCGAGTGCCTCCTCGACCCGCGCCCGCACCTCGGCGTCCGGCAGCCCGAGGTTCAGCGGCCCGAAGGACACGTCCTGCGCCACCGACGCGGCGAACAGCTGGTCGTCCGGATCCTGCACCACCAGCTGAACGGTGGTCCGCAACCGGGTCAGCCCCTTCCGGTCGTACGACACCGGCGTGCCGTCCACCGCCAACTCCCCGGCGTGCGGCCGAAGTCCCCCGCTGAGCAGCCGCATCAGCGTGGTCTTGCCGCTGCCGTTGCGGCCCAGCAGCGCCAGCGCGCGCCCCTTGCGCACCTCGAAGTCGAGGCCGGTGAGCACGGCCGGGCCGTCCTCGTAGGCGAAGGACGCGCCCCGCAGGGCGACCAGGGCGGCGGCCTCGCTCATGACAGTGGCCTTTCGAGGACGAAGGTGAGGGCGGCCAGCGCCACGAGCAGCGCGACGCTCATGGCCGTGAACGGGACGGAGACGCGGGCCTCGGGCACCAGGACGCGCAGCGTGCCGTCGTAGCCGCGCCCGGCGAGCCCGGCCTGCAGGCGCGTCGCCCGGTCGAAGGCGCGTACGAAGGCGGTGGCGCCGAGCCCGGCCAGGGACCGCCACTGGGCGGCCCGTGTGGTGTGCCCGAGGCGGGCCGCCTGGGCGTCGCGGATGCGGCGCACGGAGTCCAGGAGCAGAAAGCTCATCCGGTACGTCACCAGGGCCACGTCGACAACGGGCGCGGGCACGCCGGCGCGGACCAGGCGGGGCAGCAGGTCGGACATCGGGGTGGTGAACGCGAACAGCAGCACGCCCAGGGAGGCGGCCGAGGTACGCAGCAGCAGTTCCCCGGCGCGCACCGGGCCGCCGTCCGCGAGGCCGACGAACCCGTCCGGGCCGCCGACCCGCACCAGCAGCGGCAGCGCGCCGGTGACGCAGAAGCCCAGCGGCACCCGGTAGGCCCGCCACAGCCGCCGCCCGGGCACGCCCGCCGGGCCCAGCAGCACGGCCAGCGCCGTCACCAGCACCAGCGCGGCCCCCGGCCAGGGCGGCAGCGAGATCGCCAGCACCGTCAGTCCCAGCCCGAGCACGGCCTTGTCCACGGGATGGCGGCGGCGCCAGCGACTGCTGTGCGCCGCCGCGTCGATCGGCAGCACGAGCCTCAGGTCCCTTCGGCTCCGTCGTGCCCGGGCGTCCGCGCCGCGCCCTGCTGCTCCTGGGCCCGCGCCGCACCCTGGCGCCGCCCGCGCCGCAGCCCGAAGTAGTACGCGAGCACGCCCGCGCCGACCGCCGCCTGCAGGGCGAACAGGCCGGACTCGATCTCGCCGGACGGCGGCTCGTACAGGGGAGAGAACCAGGGCTCGTAGTCCGGGTCCAGCTCGGTGATCGCCGTCTCCGCCTCGCCGTCGGCACCGGTGAACGGCTCCTCCTTGTGGTCGCCGAGCCCGAGCGCCAGCGGCAGCACCGCGAGGGCGGCGACGGCGAGCAGCAGCAGGAGGTTGATCTTCGTACTGCGCTTCATCGGGCCACCGCCTCGGTGCCGGACTTCCGGGTGAGCAGCACGCCCAGCCGGGTCAGTTCACCCTTGCTGGACTGCACCAGCAGCCGCATCACCAGCACCGTGAGCAGCCCCTCGCTGATGGCCAGCGGGATCTGCGTGACCGCGAAGATGGACCCGAACTTGCCGAGCGCGCCCAGGAAACCGCTGCTCGGGTCGGGGAAGGCGAGCGCCAGCTGGACGCTGGTGACGCAGTAGGTGGACAGGTCGGCGACGAACGCGCCGAAGAACACGGCGACCATCAGCGGCACGTCGTACCGCCGCAGCAGCCGGTAGACGCCGTATCCGGCCCAGGGGCCGACGATCGCCATCGAGAAGACGTTGGCGCCGAGCGTGGTCAGCCCGCCGTGGGCGAGCAGCAGCGCCTGGAACAGCAGGGTGATGGTGCCCAGCACCGCCATCACCGGCGGCCGGAACAGGATGGCGCCCAGTCCCGTGCCGGTGGGATGCGAGCAACTCCCGGTCACGGACGGCAGCTTCAGTGCCGACAGGACGAAGGTGAAGGCGCCCGAGGCGCCGAGCAGCAGGGTGCTCTCGGGATGTTCCCTGACCTCACGGGTGAGGGAGCGGACTCCGTGGACGACGAACGGCGCGGACGCGGCACCCCAGGCGATCGCGTGCGCCGGAGGCAGAAAACCCTCGGCTATGTGCATGGCTTCAGCAGACCCTCTCCAGCACCTCGTGGATGGTGTACAACGCGCCTCGGCCGGTCTCCTGGCTGACGGGTGGCACCGCCCGTGCTCCGCCTTCCCGGGTCGCAATGACCCAGTGGCTGCCCCTGAGGGCCGGAGCCGGACTTCCCGATCACAGTGGCGAGGGCCGCACCGGCATCACACCGGATTTCCCGTTCACCAAGGCGTGGTGACAGTAGTGCGCCCGCGGGGGTGGTGACAAGCGGCGCATCGGGGGCGCGAAGGCGCTGGTCAGGCGGCGCACTCCCGGAACGTCACCCGTCGAGCTCCCGGTCCAGCAGCGCGAGGTCCGGCGGTACGAGGTCGGTGGCGTCCACCAGATCCCGGAGCAGGGCGTGCAGCGGAACGGCCTCGTCGGCGTTCAGACGAGCGCCGATCTGCGCGACCCGGCGCTCGATCCCGGGCGACTCCCAGTCCGTTTCCGGGCGCAGGAAGCGCAGTTGCTGCAGCGCCTTGCGGGCGGGGAAGGGGCGGGGGCCGGACTCGTGGCGCAGGTAGCGCTGGCCCAGGACGACCAACAGGAGCCGTTCGTCGTCGTCGAGGGCCGGGCGACCCGGCGGGGGGTTTCCGGGGCGGCGGGCGGGGTCGGTCACGTACAGCTCGACCAGGTACTCGCGGTGGCCGAGGCCCTGGACGAAGAGCGGGGTGTAGCCAGGGGGAAGGGCCTGCGGGGCGGCACGGGGGGCGAGGAGTTCGTCGTGCGGGAGGCGCAGGGGCCGGCAGCCGGTGTTGCGCAGCCACCAGTGGCCGTGGTGGTACGTCAGATCCCCTTGCCTGCGGCTCACCCGCCGGTCGTCGCCGCCGACGGACAGGTCCGTCCCCGGGCAGCCCGGAGCCCGGCCGAAGCACACCGTCCGGCCGGGCTCCGCGGCGGCCGTGACCTCGCCCGCCGCCGATCTGGCGTGGAGCGTGTCCGCGGCGGCCGGTGGGGCACCGCGCGCGAGACTCTCACGACGGTTCATCCCCGGACTCCTCGGCGTGGTGGCTTGTCGTCACCACTGTGCGGCTCCGGGACCGGACCCTTCCCGCCGGACAGGCCCGGGTCAGCGTTCGGGCAGCTTGGTGGCCGCTGAGGTGGCGAGGTCGGTGACCATCGTGCAGAGGTCGTCCATGGGGCGTTCGCCGCCGACGCGCAGGCGGACCATCTCGGCGGCCGTCCTGGCGCCCTGGCCGCTGTACCGGCGGTATTCGAGGAAGACCGTGCAGGTGTCGTCGCCGTCGCCCTCCGGCTCGACGAGGGCCCGGTAGTCGCCGAGCCGGACGACCTCGCGGTCCTTGGCGGACTTCGGCTGGTCGCGGAAGAAGCTCACCTCCGCCTCCAGGTCGTCCACCGTGCTGAACCACTCGCAGTTCCAGTTCGCGACGCCGGTCTCCGGCGTGTCCGGCTCGATGCCGGGCACGGCGTCCGACAGTGCCTTCGCGTCGAGCAGTGCGCAGGCGTCCGCCCAGGCCAGCGAGTTGTCCGGGTAGGCCGGGGAGCGGCGGGGAAGAGCACCGGCGTTCAGCACCTCGGCGGCGCTCCGGGCGGCCGTGTGGGCGACCGTGCACAGCGTCGCGTTGCCGCCGGTCACCGAGCCGTCCCCCACGTCGACGCGGATCCCGACGAGGGTGCCGTCGGCATCCCCGTCGGCGGCGCTGTCGTACAGCAGCAGACCGCACTCGTCGGTCTCGGGCGACTCCTCCAGGACGCCGATCCTGCCGATGCGCGTGGTCGGCCGGGAGCTCTCGGGGCGGGAGCCCGGGCGTAACTGGACCGCCACGTCGATACGGGTCTCGTCGTCGGGGCTGACGAGCTGGTCACAGCGGTCGAAGTTGCCGTAGTCGACGTCCACGCGGACCTTGCCGAACTGGCCCAGTGCGGCCGGGTCGGTCAGGGCGCACACGTCGGCGGTGCGCGGATCGCCGATCAGTGAGGCCTCGGCGGTGCTGCTCCGGCCGGCCTCGTCCGTGCCCCGATCCGCATCGCCGCCGGGGGCGAGGATCAGGCCGCCCAGGACCAGCGCGGCGCCGATCCCGACGGCCGTGGCCAGCAGGGGCCGACGCGCAGGCCATCGCCACCGCGCCCGCCCGCCGGGCTGGGCGGTGGTGGCCGGGGAACCGGACGCGGACCCGGATGTGGCGACGGCGGCCAGCTGCCGTCCGGCCTCGGCGGCGTCGGGGCGTTGCCGCGGGTCGCGGTGGAGCATGGCGGTGAGCACCGGGTACAGCGGGCCCACGGCCTCGGCGTCCATCTCCACGACGCCCTGCTCGGCCTTCCAGTACGTCAGCCGCTCGGTGTCCGTCCCACCGTCCCCGGACTCCCCGCCGCGCGGCGGCGCCCCGGTGACCAGCGCGTACAGGGTCGCGGCCAGGCAGAACACGTCCGAGGCCGGCCGGGGCAGGTGGCCCCGGGCCAGTTCGGGGGCGGCGTAGTCCGGGGTGAAGCTGAGCGGGCCGTTGCTGGTGATGGTCTCGGTGCCGCTGGTGCGGTGCGCGGCGCCGAAGTCCAGCAGCTTCGCCCTACCGCGCCGGGTGAGGCCGATGTTGGCGGGCTTGACGTCGCAGTGCACGATCCCGGCCTCGTGCAGCGCGGCGAGCGCGTCGGCGAGCTCGGCACCGATCCGGGCCGCCCGCTGCGCGGACATCGGCGGCTGCCGGTCCAGGCCGCCGCCGGGGACGTACTCCATGACGAACCAGTACGTCTCCTCGCCGTCCCGCTCCACGGTCACGACGTCGAACAGCGTCACGACGTGCGGATGGTCGCGGAACTTGGCCAGCGCACGTGGCTCGGCCAGCAGCCGCCGTACCGCCGTGTCGCGGTCGCCCTCGATCCGCTCCGGTTTCAGCGCGACGTCCTGCCCCACCACCGTGTCGTGGGCCAGCCAGACCTCGCCGCTCCGCCCGGCGCCGATGACCTCTCTGAGGACATAGCGGCCGGCGAACTCGTCTCCGGGACGCACGGTTCTCCCCCTCGCCTGTGCCCACGACGCGCACCCGGTCACGCGCGCGTGCCTCGAACCTACTGGGAACGGGGGACGGTCCGCACTGTCTACCCAGAGGCTCCATCAGGCGCACTCATGATGGAGAGGTGGTGTTCGTTCACCGGGTGTCGTCGTCCGTGTCGTCGTCCTCCAGCAGGTCCAGGTCCGGCGGTACGAGCGTGGTCGACTCCACCAGGCCCTTCAGGAGGTTGTGCAGCAGGCTGTTGTCGGACGGGCGGCCCTCCGAACTGTCGTGCATCAGCGGGTACTTGAAGCCGGTGCCGTGCAGCCGGCGGCGTACCGCCTCGACCCGGTACTCGATCCGGCGCTCGGTCCACTTGCCGTCCGGATGCAGATAGGCGAGCTGCTCGGCCGCCCGCCCGTAGCTGAGCGGGCGCGGATCCTGCTCGTACAGCAGATACCGCTGGCCGAGCACCACCAGCAGCAGCCGCTCGTCGTCGTCCAGGGCCCAGGTCTCCGGGCGCAGGGTCTCGGCGCGGCGGCGGGAGACCGGGCCCCGGTCGTCGTGGCCCGCCACATACAGCTCGACCAGGTGCTCCCGGTGGCCCGAGCCCTTCACGAACAGCGGGGTGTAGCCGGTGGCGAGCGGGATCGGCTCGGTGCTGGTGTGCATCATCCGGCCACGGGGGAGTCGTACGAGCTGCTGCCCCGTGTTGCGCAGCCACCAGTGCCCCTGCCGGAACGTCAACTCCCCGTGCCGCCGGCTCACCCTCAGGTCGTCCACACCGACGCCCAGATCTACGTCGGGCTTCTCCCCGCGCCCGAAACACACCGTCAGACCCGGCCGGGGCGGGGCGCTGAGGTCGCCGGTGACCGTGCGGGCGTGCAGGGTACCGGGCTGGGCGGGCGCGACACCGCGCGCGAGGCTGGCGGAGCGGGACATCGCGGATCTCCTCGGCTCGGGCGTTCGTACGGGCTGTGCCTCCAGGGTCGTCGATGGTTTCGGGACCCCTCCCCAAGTGTGCCCCGTATAAAGGCCGTGCCCGACTGCCGGACATCAACGGCGCTGGCGCGTACGGCCATTGACGTTCACACCAGGGGGAGCAGGATGGACCAACCGACGTACACCATGCCCGTCGCACCGGAACCCGGCCCGCCACCCCGCCCCCGGCGGTACGACCCCCTGGCCGTCGCCCTCGGCAACGCCTCCCTCCTCGGCGTCGGCTACCTGCTGATCGGGCGGCGCAAGCTCGCCGTCACGGCGGCGCTGGGCACGGTCGTCCTCGTCTCCGCGCTCGCGTCCACCGCCGCGTGGGGGTACGAGATCGCCGCGCTGGTGTGGTGGGTGGCGGTCATCGCCCACGGATGGTTCCTGGCGAGCCGCGGCACGCCCCGCGTTCCCGCGCGCGGGCAGCGCATCGTCGCGGTCTGCGTCACGCTGCCGGTGCTGCTGGGGGTGGGACTGCTGCGGTACGACGCCACGCGCATCGGGCGGAGTGTCGGCGAGGCCCGCGACAAGGGCGACTGCGCCGGGGTGTTCGCCGCGCAGGACAAGGTGTGGGCCGGTCATCGCGTCGCCGACGCCCCGCTGAGTGCCCGGGGTGACGAGGTGGTCGAGGACTGCCGGCGGCTCGGGACGGCCGAGGTGCTGCTGGACAGCGGTCTGCGCAGCAACACCGAGGCGCTGGAGGAGGGCTTCGGCATCCTCGCCTCGGTGCTCCGCGAGCCCGGCAACGAGCAGACCGTCCGCACCGTCCTGGACGGATTCCTCGACGGCCTGCCCACGAACAGCCCCTGCGGCACCGTCGAGATCACCGAATGGCTCCGCGACCGCGAGCCGACCCGCGACCAGCTCGACCGGTCCGCCGACACCGCGAACCGGGTCGCGCCCGGCGCGCTCGTCGCCTGCGGTGACAACCTCATGAAGGGCAGCGACTGGGAGACGGCCAAGGCGCGCTACCGGCAGCTGCTCGACGAGTATCCCGAGGACAACCTCGGCAACCGGGCCCGCGCGGGCATCACCAGGGCCACGCAGGCCATCGAGCTGGACAACGTCCGCACGCTGCTGTCGGGAACGGCGGACGAACAGCCGGAGTACTGCTCCCAGCCGGCCAAGTACAGCGCCGCCAAGCCCATGGGCAAGGGCACCAACCGCGCGCTGTACTACGGCAACACCGAGTACACGAACCAGCTCCCCGGCAACTGGAAGGCCGGCGACGCCGAGAACGCGGTCGCGATCGTCTGCGTGGGCGAGACGGACTTCGGGTCCTCGGTCGAGACGTGCCCGTACCAGGCCCGGGACTCCGGTGCCGTCAGCTACGTGACCTTCCACAAGATCGCGATCCCGGTGCGGGTCTACGAGCTGCGCACCGGCAAGCTCGTCAGCAAGCGCACGATCCAGATCAGCGGATCGAGCTGCCCCTCGATCATCACGTACTACACGTACGGCAGCGACGACACCCCGCCGACGAACCGGTACGTCACCGAGTCCAAGTCCGATGTGCGCAACGCGTTCCGGCCGCTGGTCAGCAGGTGACCATCAGGGGGGGGCCGGGCGAGGAGGGGTTACGGGACGGGTCCCGGCAAGGGCCACTACGGTGCGCGAGGGCCCGACCCCCCCACACCCCATTCCACCCCACTCCACAGGGAGGAACCCCTCCATGCCCAGTACTCGGACCTGTGTGCTGGCGGGCGTCCTCGCGGCTGCCTCGACCGCCGTGCTCACGCTGCCCGCCCAGGCCGGCACCCCGGCCCCGCCCGAGCGGGCGACCGCCCGGTGCGCGTACCCGTCCGAGGTCCTCGACCTGACCGGCTGGAAGCTGACCCTGCCCACCGGCGAGGACGAGGACCCCACCGAGATCACCCAGCCCGAGCTGGCGACCTTCTCCGCCAAGCCGTGGTTCCGGGCCGAGGCCGACTGCGACGCCGTCCGGTTCCGGGCCGCCGTCAACGGCGTGACGACGGGGGGTTCCAGCTACCCGCGTGCCGAGCTGCGGGAGATGACCGCGGACGGCGAGGACGAGGCCGAGTGGTCCACCACGGAGGGCACCCACACCCTCGTGGTCACCGAGGCGTTCACGGCCCTGCCCAAGGACAAGCCGCAGGTGGTCGGCGCGCAGGTGCACGGCGGGGACGACGACGTCACGGTCTTCCGCCTCGACGGCAGCAAGCTCTACATCACCGACGGCGACGACAGCCGCCACCACCTCGTCACCGACGACTACGAACTGGGCACCGAGTTCGAGGCCAAGTTCGTGGCGGAGGACGGGGAGATCGCCGTCTACTACAACGGGAAGCTCGAGACCACCATCTCCCACGACGGCGACACCAACTACTTCAAGGCAGGCGCCTACACCCAGGCCAACTGCGACAACTCCGACCCCTGCGCCAAGAAGAACTACGGCGAGGTCCGCATCTCATCGATCGAGGTCACCCACTCCTGAGGCCGCCAAGGCGTCCCTCCCGGCAGCCTCATGACCTGGCAGTCGTCCAGGACGTCAGAGCGGGCTGAGACGGGCCTTGAGCAGGCAGAACTCATTGCCCTCGGGGTCCGCGAGGACGTGCCATTGCTCCTCGCCGGTCTGGCCGATGTCGGCCGGGCGCGCCCCGAGCTTCAGGAGGCGTTCCAGCTCGGCGTCCTGATCACGGTCGGTGGCGTTGACGTCGATGTGCAGCCGGGACTTCCCCGGCTCCGGCTCGTCCCTGCGGCTGAGGATGATCGTCGGCTGCGGGCCGCCGAACCCTTCGCGCGGCCCGATCTCGATGCAGTCGTCCCCTTCGCGATCGAGCACCACGAAGTCCAGGACCTCGCACCAGAACCGCGCCAGCACCTCGGGGTCGCGGCAACCGAGCACGAGCTCACTGATACGACATGCCATGGACGAAACCTGCTCTCAGCGTGGGAGCCGCCGGGGCGGCCGTGCGCGGACCTCTTGCGCTCCCCGCACGGGGAACACGTCGGGACCGTACCGGGGGAGGCGAGCAGGCGCGAAGGGTTTTTGGGGACCGCAGGTCGGGGTGAACGAACTCCACGCCCAGGTCCGGTGACCTATGGCTGATCTTCATCTTGCGCCCGGTCGTTCCCACCCCTCACAGCCGTCGCTTAGGTTAGGCTAACCTATGCGGCGTGCAGGCAGGTGAAGAGACCTCCGCGGCCGCGCGTACCCGCGGTCATGAACTGTCGGCCACGGGTGTCACCGTGGCCTACGACGGCGTTGACGTCGTACACGACGCGTCCGTGACGTTGCGGCCGGGCGAAGTGACCGTGCTGGTGGGTCCGAACGGCAGCGGGAAGTCGACACTCCTGCGGACGATCGCGCGGCTGCAGCGGCCCAGGACCGCCACGCTCGCCATCGACGGCACGGATGGCCTCGCGCTGACTCCTCGTGAGTTCTCGCGCCGAGTGGCCCTGTTGACGCAGGGCCGCCCCACGCCCAGCGGGCTCACCGTGCGGGACGTCGTCGAGTTCGGCCGCTACCCGTACCGGGGCCGCTGGGGCAGGTCCGACCCGGACGGCCGGGCCGCAGTGGACCGTGCGCTGGCCATGACGGGCGTCGCGGAACTCGCCGAGCGCGGCGCCGAGCACCTCTCCGGGGGACAGCTTCAGCGCGTGTGGCTCGCGAGCTGCCTCGCGCAGGAGACCGGCGTGCTGCTCCTCGACGAGCCGACGACCTACCTCGACCTGCGCTACCAGATCGAACTCCTCGACCTCGTCCGCGACTTGGCCGACGACCACGGGATCGCCGTCGGCGCCGTTCTGCACGACCTGGACCAGGCCGCGGCCCTCGCCGACCGGATCGTGCTGCTGGACGAGGGGCGGATCGTCGCGGACGGCCTCCCCGAAGACGTACTGACGGCTCAGCGGCTGACCGACACCTACGGCATCCGCATCGAAGTCGGCACCGACCCCCTGACGGGCCGGCTGCGTACCCGCGCGATCGGCCGACACCACTCGCGAAGCGAAAGGCTCAGCACACCCTCATGAGACGCCTGATGATGACCGCGGCGGTCGCCACCGCCGCGGCACTCACCCTGACCGCCTGCGGTACCACCGAGCCTGCCGCCGACAGCGACGACGCGAAGAAGACCAGCGAGGCCATCACCCTCACCGACGCCTCCGGCGCGAAGGTGGAACTCGACGGGCCGGCCAAGAAGGTCGTCGGCACCGAGTGGCACGAGGTCGAGCTGCTGGTATCGCTGGGTGTCGACCCGGTCGGCGTCGCCGACGTCAAGGGCTACAAGACCTGGGACCAGGCGGTCCCGCTGAAGAACGAGCCCAAGGACATCGGCACCCGCGGCGAGCCCAGCATGGACACCATCGCCGCCCTGAAGCCCGACCTCATCGTCGCCAGCACCGACCTGCCGCCGGCCGCCGTCAAGCAGCTGCGCAACGTCGCCCCGGTCGTGGAGGTGAAGTCCGCCAACGCCTCCGACCCGATCGGGCAGATGAACAAGAACCTCGACCTCCTCGCGCAGGCCACCGGCACCACCGAGCAGGCCGAGAAGCTCAAGAAGGACTTCGACGCGAAGATCGCCGAAGGCAAGAAGGCCCTCGCGGACGCCGGTCTCGACGGCGCCAAGTACGCCTTCGCCGACGGCTACGACATCTCCAACCAGGTCTCGATCCGGCCGTTCACCAGCGGCTCGCTCATCGGCGCGGTCAACGAGCAGCTCGGCCTGAAGAACGACTGGACGGTCGAGGGCGACAAGGACTACGGGCTCGGCACCACCGACGTCGAGGGCCTCACCAAGCTGAGCGACGACGTGCACTTCGCCTACATCGGCAACGACGGGGACAAGAGCAGCACCCCGTTCACCGACGCCCTGGCCAAGGACAAGGTGTGGACCTCGCTGGCGTTCGTGAAGAAGGGCAACGTCCACCGACTGCCCGACGGCATCTGGATGTTCGGCGGTCCCGAGTCGATGGGCCAGTACATCGACTCCGTCGTCGCCGAGCTGACGAAGTAACACCATGGCCGTCACCGCGACAACCCCCGCCACCCGTCCGTCGGCGGTCACGTCCCGGACGGGCGCGGCCGCGGTGACGGCCGCTCTGCTCCTGCTGGTCGCGGCCCTCGCGGTCGTCGACATCACGCAGGGCACGGCCGCCGTCGGCGCCGGTGAGGTGTGGAAGGCACTCACCGGCCGGGCCGACCCGGCCGACGCCTCCGTCGTCATCGCCTCCCGGCTGCCACGGATGACCGCCGGGATCCTCGTCGGGGCCATGCTGGGGATGGCGGGCGCCGCCCTGCAGGCGGTCAGCCGCAACGTCCTCGCCTCGCCCGACACCCTCGCCGTCAACGCCGGTTCCTACCTGGCCCTCGGACTGGTCGCCGTCACCGGCGTCACGCTTCCGCTGCTCGCCTCCTCCGCTGTCGCACTCGTCGGCAGCCTCGCCGCCGCCGCCGTCGTGCTCGGCCTGTCCGGCCTGGGCACGGGCACCGTGCGCCTCGTGCTCGCCGGCACCGCTCTCATGCTCGGCCTCAACGCCGTCACCGAGGGGCTGCTCCTGCTGTTCCCCGAGGAGACCCACGGGCTCTACCAGTGGAACCAGGGCAGCATCGCCCAGAACGGCTTCGACGGCGTGGTCCGGATGGCACCCATCGGCCTCGCCGGCCTCCTCGGGCTGCTACTGGTCGCCCGCCGGGTCGACGCGCTCGCCCTGGGCGACGCCGCCGCCCGCGGCCTCGGTGTGCCGGTCCGTGCCACCCGGATCACGGCGGTCGTGCTCGCGGCGCTGCTGTCCGCGGCGTCCGTCACCCTGGCCGGACCGATCGGCTTCGTCGGCCTGTGCGCTCCCGCGCTGGTGCGCCCCCTCGTCCGCAGGTTCCGGGCCTTCGCCCGGTCGCGGGCGAGCCTTCCGGTCACCGGCCTGACCGGTGCGGCGCTGGTGCTCGGCTCGGACGTGCTGCTGAGGTCCCTCGTGCGGGCGGACCTCGCCGTCGCCGTACCGACGGGCGTCGTCACCAGCCTCGTCGGTGCCGTGTTCCTGATCGTCATGGCCGTCCGGCTGAAGGACACCGCGGCCGCCGCCGCACCCGACCGGCTGCGCATCAGAAGCCGGGCCGTCTTCCTCACCGTCACGGCCGGCCTGGCGGTGGTGCTCGTCGGTGTGACCATCGCCGCCGTGCTGCTGGGCGACGCCAAACTGCTGCTGGGCGATGTCGTGAACTGGGCACAGGGCAGGGCGGGCCGGACCGTCTCCTTCGTGCTCGACACCCGGATGCCCCGGGTCCTCGCGGCGCTGCTGGCGGGCGCGGCACTCGCCCTGTCCGGGACACTCATCCAGGCCGTGACCCGCAACCCGCTCGCCGAACCCGCCGTCCTCGGTGTGTCCGGCGGGGCCGCGCTGGGCGCCGTACTCCTGGTGACGACCGCGCCACTGGCCGACTCGTGGGGACTTGCGGGCGCGGCGTTCGCTGGCGCCGCGGTCAGCTCCGTCATCGTCTTCGGCCTCGCCGCCCGGGGCGGGTTCCAGCAGAACCGGCTCGTTCTCGTCGGCATCGGCGTCGCCACCGCCGCCACCGCTCTGATCAGCCTGCTGATCGTCCTCACCGATCCCTTCAACGCGGTCAAGGCCCTTACGTGGCTGTCCGGTTCCACCTACGGGCGGACCATGCCGGACGTCGCGCCGCTCGCGGCCGTTCTCGCCCTGGGGCTGGTCGTCGCGGTGCTGCGGCGCGCGGAGCTCGACCTGGTGTCGCTCGACGAGGACACCCCGCGGCTCCTGGGCATCGACCTGGCACGGGGGCGCCTCGGCTTCCTCGTCCTGGGCGTCCTGCTGAGCGCCACCGCCGTCGCCGCCGCGGGCACGATCGGTTTCGTGGGACTCGTCGCCCCGCACGCCGCCCGGGCCCTCGTGGGCCGACAGCATGTCCGGGTGATCCCGGTGGCCGTGCTGCTCGGCGCCGCACTCGTCTGCACCGCGGACCTGCTGGGCCGCACCGTGATCGCACCCGCCCAACTCGGCGCCGGCATGGTGACCGCGGTGATCGGCACGCCGTACTTCCTCTATCTGCTGGTGCGCAGCCGCCGGTAGGGCGTACCCGGCCACCCCTGGCCCACCGGCCCGCCGCACTGAAACGGCGACCGCTGTGCAGCCCGTCGCGATCGAGGAGGGCCGGGCTCAGACCTTGATCACGGTGACCCGTCCGGCGCACAGCGTGGTCAGGTCCTCGGGATCCGAGGAGAGGACCGTGACCGGTCCGGGGGCGGCGAGGGCGGGGATCTCCCACGCCGGGGTGCGGGCAGGGTGTGCTCTCATGACGCGGGCGGCCACCGGCGGTTCGCCGGTGGCCGCCCGGGTTTCTGCCCTGTGCGGCGGCGATGAGCGTCGTGGGGTCGGTCAGCCGCGTCGGCCGAAGACCTTCTTGCTGGAGCCGAGGTCGAGGAAGACCGTCTCTCCGGTGGCGTCGTCGAGGGCGTCGTTGTCGGTCACGGCGTAGACCTCGCCGTCGTCGGCCACGGTCAGCCCTTCGAGTTTCTCCTGTGTCCAGCCGTTCGTCGCCCGCAGGTCGGGCAGTACGTCATGGGCGAGCTTCTTGGGCAGTACGGGCAGGGAGCCCGACGGGGCCGCCGACTCCGGCATGTCGACCGTGTAGATCCGCTTGACCTTCGCGGCGGGGCCGCTCAGCTTGTCGCGCTCGATGACGGCGAGCCTGTCACCGACCACGGCGATCTCGGAGAGGCCGATCCAGTCGCCCGGCGTCGTGGTGGTGCCGAGCCGGTAGCCGTACCAGCTCCAGGTGCCGGCCTGGACGTCGTACCGCCCGAGCCGGACGATCCCCGCCGGGTCGTTCTTGACCTCACGCTGCAGCGCGGCCCAGACGATCTCGCGGCCGTGCCGGTCGGTGGTGGCGGTGACCCCTTCGAAGCCCTGCTTGCCGAGGCCCGCGGCGACGTCCGTCGGCAGGGAGACGACCTGCTGGGTCACTGCGTCGCGGTCGAGCCGGACCAGCCGGTTGCCCGCGCCGGTTTCGCCCTCCACGGCGAGCCAGTAGCCGCCCTGCGGCCGGGCGACGATGCCCTCCGCGTCGTAGCCGACCGGCTTTCCGGCGGTGTCCTTGACGGTCAGCGCCCGGGTGAGGACCGCGGGGCGCCGTGCCGTGTCGACGGTGAGGATCCTGGTGGGGGAGTACGCCGCGTCGGTGACGGTGTACAGCTGGTGCGCCCTGCCGGGTACGGCGGAGAGCGCGCCGAGCGCGCCCCAGCCGATCGGCGCGCCGGTGGCGTCGCCGGCCGAGACGACGGTCGGGAACTCGGGGGTGCCCTTGCCCAGGCGGAAAAGGCTCACCGAGGCCCGTACGCCCGCCTCCGCGTCGTCCTCCTCGCTGGAGACCGCGAGCAGTCCGCGCGACGGGATCGGCAGCAGGCCCTCGGGGCCGTTGGTGGTGGGCAGCACCTGGCGGAAGACCGGACGGGTGGGCCGGGTGATGTCGTAGACGGCGACGAAGTTGCTGCGCTCGGAGCCGACGAAGGCGTAGCGCACGCCGTCGTACTCGGCGATCGCCAGGCCCTCCGGCTCGGTGCCCTTGTTCTCCGACCGGTCCTCGTTGAACAGCCCGTAGCGCACGGCGAGCTGCTCGAAGCTGTTGCCCGCGTCCCAGATCACCTTGCCGGTGCGGCTGTCGAAGACGGACCAGCCCCGGGTGCCGCCGCGCCAGTCGCCCTCGTTGGCGGTCGCCAGGTAGCGGTCGTCGATCCAGCCCACCGCGTCCGGCTCGCGCGGCACGTCGGTGATCGAGCCGGTCAGGTCGATCGTGCCGTCCTCGACCGTGTCGATGCCGTCCACGGACGCCGTACCGGCGCTGAACGCCTTGGTGATCCGGCCGGTCGGCAGGTCGATCACGACGACGCCGTTGTTCTCCTGCAGCGTCACGGCGAGCTGGTTGCGCCGGTTGACGGAGACGTACTCCGGCTCCGGGTCGGTCGGCTCGGTGATCCCGGCGGCGGCCAGGGCGGGCAGCGCCGTGCCGTCGGCCAGGGTCAGCGGAACGGCCCGAGTGCGCCAACCGGCGGGTGAGGAAGAGCTCTTGAGGTCGACGATCTGCACGAACCCGGCCGGCGGCTGGGGCAGGTCACCCTCCTCGCCGCCGGGCGGGGTGGTCTCCTCGTCGCGCTCGTTCTCGATCGCGATGGCGGCGTACCGCTTGTCCTTGCTGATCGCGATGGAGTCGGGCTGGCCGCCGAGGCCGAAGCTCGCCACCCGCTTGCGGTCGCGCAGCGAGATGACGTCGAGCCGCCCGGAGGGGTCGGTGTGGCTCGCGCTGGTGTTCACCACGACCAGGACGTACTGGCCGACTATGGACACCGAGGTCGGCTCGTCCTCGGCGTCGCCGAGCCGGGTCAGCGACAGGGTGCCGAGCCCGCGCGGGCGGTCGGGATTCCGGATGTCGAGAAAACCGATCCGCCGGGCCGCCGCGTCGGTGTGGACGAGGGTGCGGCCGTCCTCACTGACCGCGGATATCTCGGCGACGGTCTCGGAGGCCGGGTCCTCGCCGGCCGGCCGGTCCTGGAAGACCGGGTAGGTGGCGGTGCGTTGGAAGGTCACCGGCCGCTGAGGTCTGTGATCCGCGTTCGCCACACCCGCGGACGCCAGGGTGCCGGCGGCCAGGCTCAGGGCCGCGAGCGCGGCGTAGGTTCTCTTCGGGGACATCGTTCCTCCGGTACGGTCCATCAGGCGCCGGATCGTCCCACTCATGGGCACGTGCCGACGGGGCGGCCGAATGAACAACCGGCAAAGATCGCGTACGCTCCCGGGCCCCCTGCGGGGCCGGACCGAGCCGCCTGGACGTGGGCTGTTTCTCCTTCAGTCGGCCCGTGCCGGGTCTGGGGAGCGTCGGGCCTGCACCCCGGGGTCGGCCGGTGGTTACAGGTGGGGTGCGAGGGACGGCAGCAGGTCCTGGAAGGTGCGGCCGGTGGCGGGTTCGCCGATGGCCTTCATCTGCCAGGTGCCGCCGGTGCGGTGGACCTTCGCCATGATCTGTGCGGTGTGGTGGCCACCGCCGGTGAGGGTGTAGCGGGCGAGTTCGGCGCCGGTGGTGTCGTCGACCAGGCGGCAGAAGGCGTTCTGCACCTCGCTGAAGGTCTGGCCGGTGAACGAGTTGACGGTGAAGACGATCTGGTCGATGTGGGCGGGGACCCGGGCCAGGTCGACGAGGATGCTCTCGTCGTCGCCTCCGGCACCGGCGCCGCCGGTGAGGTTGTCGCCGGTGTGCCGGACGGAGCCGTCGTCGCTGGACAGGTGCTGGAAGAAGACGACGTCCGCGATCTGTCGCGAGGCGAAGAGCACGGCGGAGGCGTCCAGGTCGATCTCGCGTGCGCCGGTGAGCTTGGCGAAGAAGCCCTTGCGGGGTGCGGCCTGCCAGCCCAGGCCCATACGGACGTAGACCAGGGCGCTGCCGTCGGATTTGCTGAGGCTGATCTGCTGACCCTTGCTCAAGTTGACCGACATCAGGGGTTGTTCTCCTTCGGGTGTCCGGGCGTCGGATGCGGCGGTGCCTGTGGGTGCGGTCTGGAGGGTGTGAGTGGAGGCGCCGTTGGTCGGGTCCTTGGCCGGGCAGTGTGCCCTGCACATCAGCCAGTTGGAGCAGGTGGCCCAGGACGAGGAGGGCCGCGGCGGAGGTGGCGGCCACGGGCGGTGTGAGCACCAGGAGGTCGGGCGGCAGGGTGCCGTCGGCGGCCGGGCGGCGCGCGCCGCGCCGAGCGGACCCGCGCACGGCGATGTACTCCTGGTGGTCGTCCGCAACCACCGCCGTGATCTCGTCGGCGGCCTGGAGCGCCGTGGCCTGCAGGCGTGCGGCGGCCTTACCGGTGGGGCAGGCGGAGGCGGACAGGGCGCCGCGGATGTCCGGGGTGCTCAGCGCCAGGTGCAGCACCGCTGCGAAGTCCGCTCGGTCCTCCGGGCGCAGGCGGGGCGGGCCGGTCACGTGGTCTCGCTCTCCTGACTGGCTGGGACGGAAGGCGGTGTACGCCGGCATCTGCGGACGGCCGCCGTGCGGAAGGCGACCGCCGGGCCCGTCCCCGAGCGGCGGGCCCGACGGCGCGGTCGGTGCGAGGTCAGACGTTGACGCCGAAGTCGGCGGCGATCCCGGCCAGTCCGGACGCGTAGCCCTGCCCGACCGCGCGGAACTTCCACTCCGCGCCGTTCCGGTACAGCTCGCCGAAGACCATGGCGGTCTCGGTGGAGGCGTCCTCGGACAGGTCGTAGCGGGCGATCTCGGCGCCGCCGGCCTGGTTGACGACCCGGATGAAGGCGTTGCGGACCTGGCCGAAGCTCTGGCCGCGGCCCTCGGCGTCGTGGATGGAGACCGGGAACACGATCTTGTCGACCTCGGCGGGCACGGCCGCGAGGTTCACCTTGACGACCTCGTCGTCACCCTCGCCCTCACCGGTGAGGTTGTCACCGGTGTGCTCGACCGAACCGTCCGGGCTGGTGAGGTTGTTGTAGAAGACGAAGTGCCGGTCGGACAGGACCTGGCCGGACGCGTCGCACAGGAGGGCGGAGGCGTCGAGGTCGTAGTCGGTGCCGGTGGTGGTGCGGACGTCCCAGCCCAGGCCGACCAGAACGGCGGTCAGGCCCGGTGCCTCCTTGCTGAGCGAGACGTTGCCGCCCTTGGACAGGGAAACTCCCACTGCGAACTCCTCCTTGGCGTGTGCGGTCGGGACCCGTGGAGCGGACCCGGACCAACAATCTACATGCCTGTAGAAGATGTGGCAGGGTGACGCGGCCGTGCGGGCGGTCTTATGTGGTCCCTTCGAAGGGGCCGGTCGGTCCCGGGAGTTGCCGAACGGGAGGCGGTGGGCCGCTGGACGGGCCGGTCGAGGAATTCCGCCGACAGCCGGCAGCCCGCGAAGGCTCCGTTGCCTGTGAGCGGGCGTGCCCGGGCGGCTTGTCTTCTACGCTTTTGTAGATGCTGTTGCGCCGGGCCGGTGAGGTTCGTCGGGCGGCACGCAGGCACTCCGGCGTCTATACGATGTCCGGTCGGGAAACCGACGGCGGCGGAAGGGAGACAGGGCATGGCGGATGACCGGCAGCGTTCCCGGCGGCGGGGGCAGGGCGAGCTGGAGGCGCTGATCCTGTCCGCGCTGCGGGAAGCGGACGGTCCGGTGACGGCCGGTTGGGTGCAGGAGCGGCTCGGCGGGGACCTCGCCTATACGACGGTGATCACGATCCTGACCCGGCTGCTGGCCAAGGGCGCAGTCACCCGCGAGCGCGCGGGTCGGTCGTTCGCCTGGACGGCGGCCTCGGACCAGGCGGGCCTCGCCGCGCACCGGATGCGCAAGGTGCTGGACGCCGAGAGCGACCGGGAAGCGGTGCTGGCCAGCTTTGTCACGGGCCTCGGACCGGATGACGAGCGGCTGCTGCGCGAACTGCTGGGTCAGTCCCGTGGAGAAGGGGAAGACTGAAGCCTCATGGGGGTGTTCGTCTTTCTGCCGCTGGTGCTGCCCTTGACGGCCTGGCCGATCGCGCGCCTGGCCGAGCAGCACCTGCATCCGCGTACCGCGACGCGGCTGCTGACCGTGGTCGCTGTGGTGATGGCGACGTGCAGCATGGTGTGTCTGGGGCTGGTGATGGTGGTGGGGACCGCCCAACTGCCCGGCAATCCGCTGCCCGACGGCTGGTCGGACCCCGAGGTGCGCGCGGCGGTGCCGTACGACGAAGTGGTGGGCAAGGCGGCGATTCCCGCGCTGTGTGCGGTGGTCGTGGCGTGCGGTCGGATGCTGTGGCGGCATGGCCGGGTGCGCCGCCGGGCCCACCGGGCGCTGGTCGGGCTGCCCGGCACGGAGGTGGCGGTGCTGCCCGACGAGGTGCCGTACGCGTACGCGCTGCCGGGCGGCCGCCGGGGCCGCGTGGTGGTGACCACGGCCCTGCTGGACTGCCTCGAACCCGCCGAACGCCGGGCACTGTTCGCCCACGAGCGGGCGCATCTGGTTGCCCGGCACCACCGCTTTCTGCTCGCCGTGCAACTTGCCGCGTGGGCCAACCCGTTCCTGCGGCCACTGCGTACGGCCGTGTCGTACACGACCGAGCGGTGGGCGGACGAGGAGGCGGCGCAGGTGGTCGGCAGCCGCCGGACGGTGGCGTCCGCGATCGGCAGGGCGGCGCTGGTGTCCCGTGGGACTCCGGTGGCCACGCTGGCGGGCCTGACGGCGCCGGGGCCGGTGCCGCGCCGGGTGGCGGCGTTGCTCGGACCGGCTCCCTTGGCGCGCAGTTGGCCGTCGGTGTTCACCTCGGTGTTCACCTCGGTGGGCCTGGCGGCGTGGGGTGCGGCGGCGGGCGCGGCCGTGTCCGCGATGTCGTCGGCGAACTCCGCGGTGACCATGTTCTTCATCCTGTACGCCGCCACGCCCCTCTGACCGGGGACGGGTGCAGGTCGGACGTGGTCCGGGCCGGATGCGGACGCCGCCGCGGAGGCCCTGCCGTCCGCTGAGGCAGAAGTGCGGCAGCCGTAGCGCCGCCCGAGCGGCCCGTCCGCGCCGCTGCCGTCCTCGTGCCGGGCCGGCGTCGTCACGGCGTCCGCCCGGCACCGGCGTCACGGGGCGATCAGAGGTCGAACTCGTGCGGCGGCAGTTCGAGGATGTGGCACGCCTCGCGGACGACGGCCTGCTCGGTCTTGTCGAAGTCGCCGTCGGCGCCGCCGATGACGATGCCGATCTGGATCACGGCACGCGCCTCGGCAGGCTTCTTCTTTGCCTTGGCGACCTCCTGCAGGACGCTGACCTTGCCGAAGTCGAAGTCGGCGGTGAGCTTGTCGAGGTTGTTCTCGAAGCGCCGTTGCAGGTCCATGGCGTCGAAGTTCTGCAGTACCTCGTTGCCGGCGATCAGCTGGGCCACACGCCGCCGCTCGGAGGGGTCGATGGTGCCGTCGGCGGCCGCCACCAGGGCGCACATCGCCATACTGGCGTCGCGGAAGGCGCCGCTCTTGAGGTCGTTCTTCTTCGCCATCAGCTGGGTCTGCATCGTCGATGCGGACTCCTTGATGCGGTCCCACAGGGCCATGAGGACTCCGTTGTGTCAGAGGTGAGTTCAGACCGACCCGTTCCGGACATCGGTCTTCTACGTCCCTGTAGAACTTATCAGCGGGGGCGGAGATCGCGACTCTCCGCCCCCGCGCTCCGGCATCCTTCACCGCGCGCTGCCGATGCCGGTCAGCCTTCCTCTTCCTCCTCGTCGCCCTCCAAGAAGAGGCGGGGAGGAACCCGGGACGCTTTTTGCGGGCCCTTTACAGTGGCTGTAGAGGCAGGTCACTCTGCTTCCACGAGTCATCGCTCGCGATCGGCGCCTCAACCTCCGTAGCGCGACGAGCCGAGCGTCACCTGGTGACCGACGAGGCTGATCTCGATGCCGTCCGCGGTGGCCCGCGCCGCTGTGAAGTCGACGCCCTCCGGGAGACCGACCCGCCAGACGGTACTGGCCCTTTCGGCACCAGGAACGGTCAGGGAGAGCTCCGTTCCCTGCGCCAGGAGCGTCCCCGTGGTGTTCAACGCCGTACCACCGACCGTGCCCGAGACCTTGACGCGTGCCGCCTGGCCGCTCGATCCCGCCGCCCGGGAGACCTGCAGCGGGCCGCCATCGCCCGCGAGCCGGGTCACCACGCCGGACAGCTCCTTGTACGAGAGGGACAGGGTGCCGGTGGCGAGGTTGGCGTCCGCTCTGCGCGCTGTCAGCGACGTCACCTTCACACCGCGCAAGTCCAAGTGGAGACGGTCGATGTACAGATAGCCGCCTTGCGTATTGCTCGTGGTGTCGATGTAGAACCGGCCCGCGGTCAGCGTCACATGACCGAAGTCCTGCCCGGCCGCCTGGGTCAGGAACGGAAAGCCCTCGATCGATACGTCCAGGTAGCCGTCCGTGGTGTTGCCATAGCCGTACTTCTCCTTCGCGAGCTGGGCGGCCTCCTTGTTCGCGTAGTGCACGGCGAGCCGGTCGGCGGCCGTGAACAGCGCGGCGAGCACCGCCACTGTGATCGCCAGAACCTTCACCCATCGACGTCTCACGCCGATCCCCCCGTGCTGTTGCGATGTCGTTGTGACGGCCTGTGCGGCGGCCCGCTCCGGGACGGACGGTATAGGGCCGTTGGACACGAACTCATGTCCGGTTACTCAAAGCCGGGTCAAACTTTCCCGTCTCAACGATCTGACCCCAGCGTGACACTCTGAACCGCGGCGGCCGGATCAGCGCGGAGCCGGACTTCAGCTCAACTGTCGGCGGGCCGAGGAGCCGCCATAGACTCGAAGGACCGGTTCGGGAACGCGGGAACTGTGAGCTCGGGACGGGGAGCCCGTGATCCGGACCAGCGACCGGGGGGGGGAAGGCCACCCCAGGAGGACGCGATGCTGCGGCACACCAGACTGGCCGACGAATCGGCCGAATACCTCGATGCCCGCGAAGAGCTGCGCCTGGCCGAGATCGCCCTCATGCGCCACCGCGAGAACGTCGCGGCCCAGCGGCGGGCGCTCCCTCAGGGGCCACCCGTCGACGACTACGTCTTCATCGAGGGCCCCGCCGACCTCGACGCCGGCGACACACCGGTCCGCGAGGTCACTCTGAGTGAGCTGTTCACCGCCACGGACCGCCCGCTGATCGTCTACCACCTGATGTACGGCAAGCTGCAGACCGACCCCTGCCCGATGTGCACCCTGTGGATCGACGGCTTCAACGGCATCGCCCACCACATCGCCCGCAACGCCGACTTCGCCATCGCCGCAGCCGCCGACCTGCCCACCCTCCGTCAGCACGCCCGCAACCGCGGCTGGCACCGGCTACGGCTCCTGAGTTGCGGCGACAGCACGTTCAAGTACGACCTGGGCAGCGAGGACAAGGACGGCGAACAGGACTCCACCATCTCCGTCTTCACCCGCGACGGCGACGGCAGGGTCCGCCACTTCTACTCCACCCACCCACGCATGGCCGACGACATCGACGAGCGCGGCATCGACCTCCTGGCCCCCGTCTGGCACGTCCTCGACCTGACCCCGCAGGGCCGCGACGACTGGTACCCGAGCCTCGACTACTGACCCCGACGACCGACGGTCACAGGACTGCCGCACGCCCGCAGAGCCGCACCCCATTGAACCGAGCAAGCGCGGGCGTTCAGCAGGCGCCCGCACGCACCGACGCGGACAGCTCCACCCACTTGGACCGTGCCGCGGTGTCGCCGCCAGGGTCCGTTGCAGCAGGCCGGTATCCATGCCCCGGCAGAACGTGGCGAAGGTGTTCGGAGGGAGCCGGCTCACCCCACCACCTCCGGAGCCGGCGGCGGCGACGGCAGGTGCCGAAGGCGGCCGCTGTCGCCCGCACCAAGCGGTCGTCGTCGTCATGGTGGTGGTCCAAGCAGTGTGCAATAGGTGAAGTCGGGCGAGTGAGCCTTGGCGCTGCACGGCTCGACCATGAACACCACCGCCTCGGCTCCGCCCTCGCACAGCGGCCGACAGTCGGCGCTCGTCGGACTGAACCGGAGAGCCCGGCCGCCTCGGCCCGCGCCGGCGTTCAGGCGGGGCAGTCGCCGCCGGACGTGAGGACGGCAGCAGCCTGTTCGCGGCTGCCCTCGGTTGCACTCGCTTGCGAACCTACCCTAACGAGAGGGTAGGTTTATTGTCCGGCAAGGTTGTCGGCGGGTGAGGCGAGGCGGTGGGGCGTGGGCGGCTTCCGTCTCTACACCGAGGCCGAGGTGCGCCGGCTGGCGCTGGTGCGGCGGATGCGGCCGCTGGGCTTCTGCCTCGACGACATCCGCGCCCTGCTGGACGTATTGGAGCAACTCCCCGACGACGGTGGGCCGTTGCCGGAGAACGACGAGCGAGCGCACGGGGAACTGGTGGAACGGTTGCGGACATACTGGGTGAAGGCCGACGCGCGGTGCGAGGACCTGCGCCGGCAGCTGGGGCAGGCGGAGGACTTCGCCCGCTCCCTGCACGGCCACCTGGCCCGGCTCGTGGACGCCACGGCCGCGGCGGACGCGGACGCGGAGGCGGACGCGGAGGCGGTGCGATGAGCCCGAACAGTGACTGGGCTGCCTCGGAAGCGGCCCGGCGACGGACGTTCGCGGTGATCAGCCACCCCGACGCGGGCAAGTCCACCCTGACCGAGGCGCTCGCCCTGCATGCCCAGGCCATCACCGAGGCGGGCGCGGTGCACGGCAAGGCGGGCCGGCGCGGGGTGGCCTCGGACTGGATGGAGATGGAGAAGGCCCGCGGCATCTCCGTCACCTCCGCGGTGCTGCAGTTCGCCCACCGCGGGTGCGTCCTGAACCTGCTGGACACCCCCGGCCACGCGGACTTCTCCGAGGACACCTACCGGGTGCTGGCGGCGGTGGACTGCGCGGTGATGCTGATCGACGCGGCCAAGGGCCTGGAGGAGCAGACCCGCAAGCTGTTCGACGTCTGCCGGCACCGCGGCATCCCGGTGATCACGTTCGTCAACAAGTGGGACCGGCCCGGCCGTGAGGGGCTGGAGCTGCTGGACGAGATCGAGCGCGAGTTCCGCCTCAGGCCCACCCCCCTCGTCTGGCCGGTGGGCGACGCCGGATACCTGCGCGGGCTGATCGACGTACGAGAGCCGGGACGGATGCTGCGCTACACCCGCACCCCGGGCGGCGCCCACGAGGCCATAGAGGCGCTGGTGCCCGCGCAGCGTGCCGCGCTGGAGGACGAAGCCGACTGGAGCAAGGCCGTCGAGGAACTGGACCTGCTGCGGGTCGACGGCGCCGTGCACGACCAGGAGGCGTTCCTTACGGGCCGGACCACGCCGGTGTTCTTCGGCGCGGCCATCTCCAACATCGGCGTACGGCTGCTGCTGGACGCGATCGTCGACCTCGCCCCGCCGCCCGGTCCACGCGAGCTGGAGAGCGGCGGCGCCCGCCCGGTGGACGCCCCCTTTTCCGGGCTGGTGTTCAAGGTGCAGGCCAACATGGACCCCGCCCACCGGGACCGCATCGCCTTCATGCGGGTGTGCTCGGGCATCTTCGAGCGCGGCATGACCGTCACCCGCGCCGCCTCCGGCAAGCCGTTCGCCACCAAATACGCGCACAGCGTCTTCGGCCAGGACCGCTCCATGGTCGACATCGCCTACCCCGGCGACGTGGTCGGCCTCGTCAACGCCACCGCGCTGCGCGTCGGCGACACCCTCTACGCGGAGAAGGCGGCGGTGTTCCCGCCGATGCCCACCTTCGCTCCCGAGCACTTCGCCGTGGCCCGCCCGGCCGACCTCTCCCGCTCCAAGCAGTTCCGGCGCGGCATCGCGCAGCTCGACGAGGAGGGTGTGGTCCAGGTCCTGGTCTCGGATCTGCGTGGGGACCAGGCGCCGGTGCTGGCGGCCGTGGGGCCGATGCAGTTCGACGTCGTCAGTGCGCGGATGGCGGGGGAGTTCTCGTCCCCGGTGAAGCTGGAGGTGCTGCCCTACCGCCTGGCCCGCGCCACCGACACGGCCGGTGCGGAAGCACTCAACCGCTCCCGGATCGTCCAGGGCGAGGCCCTCACCCGCATCCGCGACAAGGTGCAGCTCGCCCTTTTCCCCGACCGCTGGCAGGCGGGATCCTTCGAGCGGGAGTTCCCCGCCGCGCGGCTGGACCACCTCATCGCCGCCCACGACTGAACCATGCCGCACGGTCGTCGGCCCCAGTAGTCGACCCTTACGTCACGGTAGAGTTGAGCTTCGGAAGGCGCCTGCGCCTGGAAGGGCAGAGGATCATGGAGGGTGTGGCGGCGTGTCCGTCGTGCGGGGAGGCCGAGGACCTGCGCGGCGAACCCGTGGACGGCGATATCCGGATCACCTGTCTGAGCTGCGACGCGCAGTGGATGCGCGGCGGTGTGCGCTGTGCCGGCTGCGGTGGGCAGGACATCGTCCACCGCCCGCAGGCCATGACCCGGCACTCGCGGGGTACTCAGCTGTCCATCATCGGCTGGCGCGAACTCCCGCTGTGCCGCAGCTGCGACGCCGAGGCGCTGGAGATCTCCATCTCCCAGAACATCCCCGTGCCCAGCGACTACGTCGCCGCCTGCCTCGGCGCCGCCCGGAAACCGGCGGTGGCTCCCGCGCCACAGGCGGGCCAGTCTGCCCCCGCGCCACAGGCGGGCCCGCCTGCTCCCGCACCACAGCCGGGCCCGCCTGCTCCCGTGCCGCCCCCGAAGCCCGCCTCCGGCGCCGCGGCCAAACCGACTGCGGCCGCGAAGAGTTCACGCCCGGCGCGCCCGCCTAAGGTCCGGCCGAAGGCCGCGCCGTCGCCGTCCATGGTGCCCACCGTCCGGCAGGCCATCGCCGCTTTCATGAGCGAGTCCTCCGGGCAGGCCGATGCCACGGCGATGCTGCTGCTGGGCACCCATCTCGGCTCGCACAACCGGCTGACCGTGCTGGAGGAGGACGGCGCCGCCGACCGGCTCGCCGAGTGGAGCCTCGGGCACTGGGGCGACGGCGGTGACCGCGCCCAGCGGTGCCTGGGCACGATCTGCCGAGCCGTCGACTTCTGGGGCGCCCGCGGCTGGCTCGCCTCCGACCCGGCCGCCGGCCTGCGCTGAGAGCGCCATCGCCCTGCGCTGAGAGCGCCATGAACGGAAGCAGCCTGCCCAGCGCACACAACTCTGTCTACACGTAAAAGTCGGAGTCCGTTCACCCTGTCCGATGCCCGCTTCACGCCGACAACACTCTCGCGTTAGGTTAGAGATGAACCGTCGGAACGCCGTCGTTCGTCCCGCCTCGGGCCACAGAGGCGGGGCCGCGGGACCGTCGTTCCGAGCGGCCGTCGGCCGCAGCCCGCGAGGCCAACCTCCGAGTGTGCAAGGAGTCCGCATGGTGTCCTCGGCCTCGTCCCCCGACGCCGGATCCGCCCGGGACGCGCCGGACGTGGAGCGTCTCCTGGCCGCTGCCGTACGCCTCGCCGGCACCCTCCCGGCCGCGCGCCCCACGTTGGCCATCGTGCGCGGCTGGAGTCGCGGTGACCGGGAGCGGGCCCGGCAACTGCGCGTACGCCTGGCCGAACAGGGCATCCGCAGCACGGAGTTGAGCCCCGTCCCCGAAGCCGGTGAGCGCGGCGGCCCGGACCGCGGCATCCCGCGCCCGGCCGTCGAGCTGCTGGTGCACGCCGGAGGACCCCAGCCGGAGCAGGCCATGCGCGCCGCGGCCCTGTGGCAGCTGCCGCTGCTCGTCGAGCGCCCGGAGGGGTGGTCGGGTAGCGAGCCGAACGCCTTCGGGGCCCATCGCAGCCCCGCCATCGGCATTCACCTCTCCGGCGGCGGCTTCGGCGTCGCGGTGCGCGAGACCATCCTGGTCTCACTGCAGCCGCACCCGGGCCATGCCCGCCTCATCCTCGACAACGAGAAGATCACCGCACCCGGCGACCAGCCCCTGCGCATCACCCTGACCGACCAGGGCCTGCTGGAGGCGCGCGGCGACTCCTTCGGCAGGCGCCGCATCCGCCGCCTGCGCTTCGAACGGGCCTGGGGCGCCTACCGGTTGGACGTGGACGGCGCACCCGCCCGCGATGTGCGCGCCCCGCTGCGCATGGAGGCCCTGCCCGGCCGCCTGCACCTGCTGCACCCGTGAGGGCGGCGCCGACCGCCGAGCTGAATACTCTTACGTCAGGCGTCTCGTACAGCACCGCCGCCGCGGTTCAGGCGCCCGAGCGGGCGTCCGCATGCAGGCGGCGGCGCAGCGTGGCGGCAAAGTCCTCGGCCATCTCCAGCCGGGCCCGCAGGGTCTCGCAGCGGGCGTCGGCCACCTTCCGGTAGGAGTCCAGCCGCTCCCGCAGCCGCTCACGCTCCTCACCGGCGGGCGGGTCGTCCGTGGCGGCGAGCCGGTCGGTGATGTCCAGCAGGTCGCGCATCTCCTCCAGGGAGAAGTCCAGCGGCTTCATCCGGCGGATCACCATCAGGCGCTCGACATCGGAGTCCGTGTACAGCCGGAAGCCGCCCTTGCTGCGGGCCGAGGGGATCACCAGGCCCACTTCCTCGTAGTGGCGGATGGTGCGCAGAGACAAACCGGTCCGCTCGGCCACCTCGCCGATCTGCATCTGCCGCTGATCCGTCATCGCCCCATGATCCCCTTCGTTGTTTCCTTCGATTTTCGAATCCGTAAAGCAACCCGGCCCACGTGAGATGAATCACAGGGTCATGATGGGCGTTTACCTGTGTTTCACAAGCGGCAAGTCGCACTCTGCCCTCACGTCAGGGTAGAGTCTCTACGTGTTCACCACCGCCGTCGAGAGTGACGGGAGGAGTGAACGCCATGGCGTGGGCCCCGACCGGGCCCCGATGGCATCCGAAGACTTCCGGGCCATGATGCCCGACCGGCAGCCGGACGGCTGTCACACAGATCGGCTGGGCCCCGCTGATGTGGCCGGGCCGCCGAGGGATTCCGCCCCTTGCGGGCGCGGAGTCAGGTACGACGCGCGTGTGTGTCCCGGCCGGTGACACGTGCGCCTGAACAGAAACGGTTGCATGTCCTCACTGCTGCCCGCAGCCCCGAAGTTCCGCCTGTCCAAGCCGGACTGGCTGGACTCCCCGAAGGTCTTCCGTACCGAGGTGCTGGCCGGCCTGGTCGTCGCCCTGGCCCTGATCCCCGAGGCGATCTCCTTCTCGATCATCGCCGGGGTCGATCCGGCGGTCGGTCTGTTCGCCTCCTTCACCATGGCGGTCGTCATCTCGATCGTCGGTGGTCGCAAGGCCATGATCTCCGCCGCGACCGGGGCGATCGCCCTGGTCATCGCCCCGCTCAACCGGGAGCACGGACTCGGCTTCCTGATCGCGGCCGTCATCCTCGCCGGCGTCTTCCAAGTGATCCTGGGCGCGCTGGGCGTGGCCAAGCTGATGCGGTTCGTGCCGCGCAGCGTCATGGTCGGCTTCGTCAACGCCCTCGCCATCCTCATCTTCATGGCGCAGGTGCCGGAGCTGACGGGCGTGCCGTGGATGGTCTACCCGCTGGTCATCGGTGGCCTGGCCCTGATGGTGTTCTTCCCGAAGATCACCACCGTGATCCCGGCCCCGCTGGTCTCCATCGTCATCCTGACCGTGATCACCGTCGCGGCCGGGATCGCCGTACCGACCGTCGGCGACAAGGGCGACCTGCCCTCCTCGCTGCCCGTGCCGGGCCTGCCGGACGTGCCGTTCACGATGGACACGCTGACCACCATCGCCCCCTACGCCTTCGCCATGGCGCTGGTCGGCCTGATGGAGTCGCTGATGACCGCCAAACTGGTCGACGACATCACCGACACCCACTCGGGCAAGACCCGCGAGTCCATCGGCCAGGGCATCGCCAACATCGTCACCGGCTTCTTCGGCGGCATGGGCGGCTGCGCCATGATCGGCCAGACGATGATCAACGTACGGGTCTCCGGCGCACGCACCCGCCTGTCGACGTTCCTGGCGGGCTCCTTCCTGATGCTTTTGTGCATCGCCTTCGGCCCGGTCGTCTCCGACATCCCCATGGCCGCCCTGGTCGCGGTCATGATCATGGTGTCGGTGGCCACCTTCGACTGGCACTCCATCGCCCCGAAGACCGTCAAGCGGATGCCGCTCGGCGAGATCACCGTCATGGTCGTCACGGTCGCCTGCGTGGTCGCCACCCACAACCTCGCCATCGGCGTCGTCGTCGGCTGCATCACCGCGATGGTCATCTTCGCCAAGCGCGTCGCCCACATGGTCAACGTCTCCGGTGTCGTCGACCCCGACGGCAACCAGGTGGTCTACGCGGTCACCGGCGAGCTGTTCTTCGCCTCTTCCAACGACCTCGTCTACCAGTTCAACTACAAGGACGACCCGGACGACGTCGTCATCGACCTCTCCGACGCGCACATCTGGGACGCCTCTTCCGTCGCCGCCCTCGACGCCGTCGAGACCAAGTACGCCCAGCGCGGCAAGAAGGTCACCATCATCGGCCTGAACAAGCCCAGCGCCGACATGCGCGAACGCCTCGCGGGCCAGCTGACCGGCAGCCACTGACCGGACCGGCCGCCCTTCCCCGCCATGGACGCAGCGGGGAGGGCGGTCCTTCCCCGCCCCTACGGCGTGCCCGATCCGGACTGGTCCTCCAGGACCTGCGACGACGCCGGCGGAGCCGCCCCAGAAGGCTGGTGCGACTGTCGTTCACCGCCGCCGGGCGCGGAGAGGATCGCTGTGAGCAGCAGCCCGACAGCGGCCACAACAGCAAGCACCACAGCAGCCTTGAACGTCCATGAGCGCTTCTCACCGCCGTCGATGCCGTGGCCGGTGATCGCCTCGTCCCCGACGTGCCCGGCGACTCGGCCCTCGTCTCCGTGCGCTGTGAGCCGGCCGTCCCCCGCTGGTTCGTCGAACTGCCTGTTGAGGACATCGATACGCCGTGCCAGCGCCGGATCATCACTGGCCAGCCGCCGTTCGATCCGAGCGAATGCGCGCTCCTCGTCCATCGCGGGGCTCATGTTCGGTCACCTCGATGTCCAGTGAGTGATGCAACCCGTCCCGGAGGAAGGGTTCGGCGGGGCGCGCGATGTCGACGGCGCCCACCTCAACCTCTGGCGGGGGCCGGGTACCCGCGGCCAGGTGCGCCAAGCGCGCAGGAGGCGCGGTACGGATCGCGGCGCCGGCAACGACGGCGAGCAGGGGCGTCGCGACGGGCATGCCGCCTTCTCACGGAGCGGGGATCTTCAGGACGCCGTCGTCATAGTCGACGGTGATCGAGCCGAAGTCGCTGAGCACGTCCGAGCCGAGCAGGCCCTGGATGCCGCCGCTTTCCCTGGGAGGCCCCAGGTCGATGATCGTGACCTCACCCGGATCGAGGCGGACGTGCCCGACCTTCCACTGATCCACTCGGGCGACGGGTACCTGTCCGGTACCGAGGATCCCGCTCACGGAACGCCGCTCGCCGGTGAGCTCCAGGCCGACCTGGTCGGCGACAGTTTCATCGACGACGCTGGCGGAGGCACCGGTGTCCAGCGCGAACATGAAGGGTCCCTCGTCCTCGATGCTGACGGGGACGAACGCCAGCGTCCGGTCGCCCTGGTCCACCACCCGGAGCGGTACCTCCTGCGCCGCTCCGGGAGAGGTCACCCCGCCATCGGGCTCGTCGCGATCCTCGTACGCGATGCAGCCGACAAGAAGCAGCGCGGCCAAAGGGGCCGCGACGAGACGGCCCCTGCGCCGTCGCCCTGCGCCGGACGCTTGCTGGTCCCGGGTACCCACGCCGCCGGGGTGCCCACCCAACCGCCGCGCAAACCTCAGTCCTGGAGGCGTTCGGTGTTGAGGGTGTGCACCGCGGCGCGTGCGTCTCCGATCGTCGCGTAGTCCACCGCGACGAAGTTGACCGGTCTGCCGCGTTGCCGTTCGCAGGTGTGGGCCCGGTTCAGCAGATGATCGTGGGAGTTGACGGTGCCGGCGTCCAGTCGCCGTCCGCCGTCGGCCGTGACGAAGTGATTGAGCAGGAACAGTCGCTTGCCGGTGCCGCCGCGGTTGGGGGCGCAGGTCATCTCCTCGGGGCCGCGGAAGGCGAACGGCGTTTCCATGCCGTACCGGTAGAAGTTGCGGTACCACGGTGCCGGCCCGTCCGCCTTCTCCGCGAAGACGACGAGGCGCTTGCCGCTGTCGATCATGTCTCTCATCGTCGGCCAGGCGTGGTCCGGGTCCTCGTCCGGCTCGTACAGCAGGTCCCCGAGCCCTGCTTGGCCGAAGGCGCTGCGGGTCTCCTGGGCGCTGATCCCGTCCTGCACGATCAGGGTGACGACCTCCGTCGGGTGGGCGCGCAGCCAGTCCCCGATCCGCCGCAGCGTGGGGGCCAGTTCGATGGCTCCGGCGCCGCAGGCCGAGTGGCACAGCCACAGCCCCGGACGGTACGGATTCACTCGTTCCAGGGCCCGGGTGAGCTGCCGGCGCAGTTCCGGGGAGAAGTCGGAGGTGGCCAGGCGGTCCGCGACCTCCTCGGGCCGTTCCCATCGGTGGGTGTCGATGAGCAGGACGCGCACACCGATGTTCAACTGTCCGACGAGATCCGGGTCCTGGAGGGGGCCGATGAACCGGTCCGCCGTCGTGGCCATGGCGTTGTGCGCCGCGAGCTGGGCGATTTCGTCGTAGCGGAGGTCGCACAGCCGGGAGCTGCCCTGGCAGGTGCGGGGCGCTGGGCCGGTCATCGCCACCGGGGCCAGCACCGTCCCGGCGAGCGCGGACGCCGACACGACAGCGGTCAGGACCGGACCCAGGCGCCGATCGATGCGGATACGCACGGTGGGCCGGGTCTGCCAGGCCCAGCCGAGGCCGACCAGCAGCGCTCCGGCGGCCAGCAGAATCAGCGCGACGACGGTGGCGGTGGTCAGCAGCCGGTCGACAGCGGTGGCCTGGATGTCCTCGAAGAGCCGGGCCGCTGTCGGGGGCCAGGAGGACGGCGGGCGGTACGGTGAGTCGCCCACCGTGACGCGGACGACGAAGACCGCCAGTGCTGTCAGCGTCGCGGCAGCGGCCAGGGCCCAGCCCAGCGGAACGAGCCGCCGCGCGGTGGGCTGCGGAGTGGCGGACCACAGCAGGATCAGCGCGGCGACCCCGACCACGGCGGTGGCCGGCTCCACCACCTCCTGGAACAGACGGGTGACGGACCGTGCCTGGCGTGCCTGCCCGGGCACGTCACCCGAGGCACCGAGGTCGGTGGTGATCACCCACGTACGTCCCCCCGCGTCCCGCAGCAGCTCCGCGGCAGCCGCCTGCACCCGGTCCGAGACGGCGACCGGAGCCACGGCCGCCAGTGCCGAGGCCAGGTCCCCGCTGACCAAGGCCCCTTCGACCTCGGACCGGAGCCCGGAGCGTTCCGCCTCCGGCACCAGACGCAGCAGCACGGTCGTGGCCGCGATCGCCTGGGAAGGGGAGAGCGCCAGTGACGGCACCTCTCCGACCGGGACCTCGCCCGCGATCAGACGCGCCGCCACGTCGGACAGGCGCTCTTCGAAGACCTCGAAGTCGGGTTCCGAGCGCTGCTGCAGCGAGGCGACGGCATCGGCGAAGTAGACCTGACTGAGGCGCTCGATATTCGCCACCACCGGCCCGAGGTCGACCGTGAGCCGGAGACTGGCGCGGTCTCCCTCCAGGTAGTGGATCACCTCGGTGATCTGCCGGTCGCCCATGGCCCGCAAGGTCTCCGGCGGAATCACGACCTTGACGTTCGAGGTGACCGCGGACTGGGGGACGGGCAGCCGGCCCAGCAGATCACGGAGCACCGGAGCGAGGTGCGGGTCGACCAGCACCTCGTCATAGACCCTCTGATAGGCCCGCTCCTCGTCGAGGACCCGGCCATGGAAACCGGGGCTCAGCACGGTGCTTCGCACCACGGCGGCGGCCGCCAGTACCGTCAGGCTCAGCACAGCCACGCTCCAGACCAGGTACTGGATCCACAGCCGGCGGCGAACTGGTCCGTCCATCTCCCCATTCTGGATGCGGCTGCGGAACGGCGAGGCCGCCCGACGCGACCGCCGCGCCGGGGAAGGGGAGACAGAGCCGGGGAAGGGGAGACAGAGGGGTCTGTCACCATGGATCTTGTGCGCCGCGTCAGGGGAGTTGCCGCCACGGACGGGGCCCGAGCCGGTGAGGAGGGGAAGACGGCGTGAGACCGCAGAACCACCGTCTTGCCGTGCTGTCGCTGCTGCCTTTCGTGATGATGGCCGCCGTCACGGTGGCCGATCTCGCTGTCGGTCCGGATGTCGTCTTCCTGCCTCTGGTGTCGCTGGGGCCTGCCTTCGCTCCGCTCGTGGGCGGCTGGCGGCGCACCGCGTGCGTCGCCGGGATCGCGCTGCTGCTGTGCGTAGGTCTGGGCTGGTACAACGACCTCCTCGACGGTCCTCGCGGAGTCATGAGCATCGCCTCGGTCCTCGGGGTCTCCGTGGCGGGCCTACTGGCGGTGTCCATGCGCCAGGAACGCGAGGCGGAGCTGGACAGTGTGCGGTCCATCGCCGAGGCCGCGCAGCGGGTGCTGCTCAAACCGGTTCCGCGGCTGGCCGGGCGGGTGCGTGTGGCCGTGTGCTACATGTCCGCCGTGGCCGAGGCACGTATCGGAGGTGACCTCTACGAAGTCGTCACCTCACCGCACGGGGTGCGGGTGATCATCGGCGATGTCCAGGGCAAGGGACTGGAGGCGGTGGAGACCGCGGCCGTGGTCCTGGGCGCCTTCCGCGAAGCGGCCCCCGACGAAGCCGACCTGGCAGCCGTGGGAGCCAGACTGGAGCGGGCCGTCGAGCGGCAGCTGGAGGGCGAGAAGTATGTCACCGCCATCCTCGCCGAGGTGAACGCCGAGGACGTCACCTTCCTCAACTTCGGTCACCCGGCGCCCCTGCTGATGCGCGCGGACGGCACCGTCGTCTGGCCCGAGCCGTCCTCCTACGCGCTCCCGCTGGGCCTGGGGGCTCACGGTACGGCGCCGCCGGAGCCGTACGGCACCGACTTCCACCCGGGCGACCAGCTCCTGCTCTACACCGACGGGATCACCGAAGCACGCGACGCCGAAGGCCGCTTCTACCCGCTCGCCGAACGCGCTCACCTGCTCAAGGAACACGACCCCCAGGCAGCGCTGGAGGTGCTGCGCCAGGATCTGCTCCAGCACGTCAGCGGCCCGCTGCACGACGACGCGGCCATGCTGATGCTCCGCCTCCGCTGACGCTTGCGTGCTCTCCTCCGGCGCCCGCGAGCAGGGCGAAACCGATCAACCCGGAGATTCTGGGTACCTGCTTGCCCATGAGGCTCTGGAAGCCACTGTCACGCCGAGGGGGTTACCTTCCCATCGAGGATCACGGTCTGATCGGTGACGGCCGCGGCTGCGCCCTGGTCGGCCGGGACGCGGGGATCGGTTTCATGTGCGTTCCGCGGTTCGACCAGGACCCTGTTTTCTGCCCGTTGCTCGACCGGCGACATGGCGGCGGTTTCCGGCTCTCGCCGCAGGGACTCCGCGAGAGCCGCCAGCGCTACGTGGATGACACGGCCGTCCTGGTCACCGAGCTGCGGACGGAGACCGGCACGGTGGAGATCACGGACGCCTTTCTGCTGCGTCCCGGCGCCCGGCTGGAAGAAGACGCCCCGGCGGCGGCGGGAGAGCTGGTACGCCGGGCCCGCGTCATCGACGGCGAGGTCACACTTCATCTCCACCTGGAGCCGCGCGGCGGTGCCCGCGTTCGGCGCCGTCGTGAGGAGTGGCTGCTCGACTGCGGGCGGCAGGGCATCACCCTGCGCCTGAGGTCCTCACCCCCTGTGACACTTCCGACCTGCACACTGACGCTCCGCGCCGGACAGGACCTGACCGTGCGGTTGCGCTGGGAGCCGGCGGCGGCCGGGATGGGGGCTGGGCCCTCGCCCAGCCCCCATCCCTCTGCCGATGCCGGCCTTGAGGCCACGCTGCGTGCCTGGCGACGCTGGGCTTCCTTCGTGGTCGCGGACGTGCCGCAGCCCGGCCTCGTGCGCCGATCCGCCCTGACCCTGAAACTGCTGGACCATGTCGAGAACGGGGCGATCATCGCGGCCCCCACCTCGTCCCTCCCCGAACACATCGGGGGGACCCGGAACTGGGACTACCGCTACTCCTGGATCCGCGATGCCGCCTACACCGTGTTCGCGCTGCGCCGCATAGGCCTGCCGTCGGAGGCCGGGGGCTTCCTGGACTGGGCCCTGACCGCCGCCCGTCACGACGACCAGCCGCGCGTGTTCTACGGCGTCGACGGCAATCTCCCGCCGCCGGAAGCCGTCGATGAGGAACTCGAGGGCTACCGCTGCTCCGCCCCCGTGCGCTGGGGCAACGCGGCGGTCGAGCAGACGCAGCACGACGTCTACGGGGAGATCCTGGACTGCGCCTTCCAGTGGGCCGCCACCGGAGGGACCTTCGACGACCGGCTGTGGCAGTGGCTGGCCGGTCTCGCCGAGCGGGCCGTGCATGCCTGGCGCACTCCCGACCACGGCATCTGGGAGGTCCGCACGTCGGGCAGGCCGTTCACCTACTCCGCTGCCATGTGCCAGGTGGCCCTCGACCGAGCCGCCCGGCTCGCGCGCCGACTGAAGCTGCCGGGCGACGCCGAGCGGTGGGCACGCCAGGCCGATCACCTGACCGAGCGGATTCTCCACCATGCCTGGGACGACCGGATCCGCGCTCTCACCGAGGACCTGGGGCAGGGAAGCGCGCTCGACGCCTCCCTTCTGGCCCTGCCCCTGCGCCGGGTGGTGCCGGCCGACCATCCCAAGATGGTGGCCACCTGCCGGGCGGTGACCGAGCGACTGGGCGCGGGCGACGGCCTGCTCCACCGCTACCTGCCGGAGAGCTCACCGGACGGGCTGGACCAGCAGCCGGAGGGCGCGTTTCTGCTGTGCAGTTTCTGGCTGGTGGACAATCTGACGGGACAGGGGCATGTCGAGCGGGCAGGCGAGCTGTTCGAGACGCTGTGCTCCCGCACCAACCACCTGGGACTCCTGCCGGAGCAGATCGATCCCTCGGACGGCACGTTCCTCGGCAACTTTCCGCAGGCCATCAGCCATGTCGGCCTCGTGTCCAGCGCGGTCGCCCTCGCCCGTACCGCCCGCGGGACGCACCCGGAGCTCTCCACGGGAGCCTGGTTCACCTGACCGGGAACGGCTGTGCGCCCGTCTGCCACACCTCTGGGATTGATTACCGCCATGCCGGGAACCCATGGCCGTCGATCGGTGTGCAGCCCCAGGCTCGAACCGTGCAGGAGGGCCGCGTGTCGGTGGGCCGGGTTCCACTAAGGAGTTGGTGCGGTGCTGTTCCTGCTGGCTGCCCATGCGGGGGTCGCGGCGGCGATCCCCTGGTGGCAGCGGCGGCTGGGCCGTGCCGTGTGGATCGTGGCAGCCCTGGTGCCGCTGGCCGCGGTGGTCTGGGCGGGCACGCGGGCGGCGCGGGTCCTGGACGGCGGGGAGTACGGGGAAACCCTGTCGTGGGCCGCGCCGCTGGGACTGACGGTCGACCTGCGGCTGGACGCCCTGTCCTTGCTGATGTTGTGGATCGTCGCCGGTGTCGGAGCCCTGGTGCTGCTGTACTGCCGGTACTACGTCGAGCGGGACGCCGGCCGCCTGGCCGCGCTGCTGCTGGCCTTCGCCGGGGCGATGGCGGGGCTCGTCCTGGCCGACAACCTCTTCGTCCTGTACGTCTTCTGGGAACTGACCACGATCGCGTCGTTCCTGCTCATCGCGGGGCGCGGCGAGGCGGCCGAGGAGCGGCGCGCCGCCCGGCAGGCGCTGCTCGTGACCGCGGCCGGTGGGCTGGTCATGCTGCTGGGCTTCGTCGTGCTGGGGCAGGCGGCCGGTACGTACCGGATCTCGGCGATCGTCGCCGATCCCCCCGGAGGCGGGGCGGTGTCCGCCGCGGTGGTGCTCGTCCTGGTCGGGGCGTTCGCCAAGTCCGCGCAGATGCCGCTGCACGGCTGGCTGCCCGCGGCCATGGTGGCTCCCACGCCGGTGAGCGCCTATCTGCACGCGGCGGCGATGGTCAAGGCCGGTGTCTACCTGGTCGCCCGTCTGGCGCCCGCCCTGGCGGAGGTGGAGCCGTGGCGGCCGATGGTGCTCGCGGTGGGCCTGACCACGATGGTGCTGGCCGCGTGGCAGGCGCTGCGCGCGACCGACCTGAAACTGCTGCTGGCCTACGGCACGATCAGCGAACTGGGCCTGCTCATCGCCCTGCTGGGGGCCGGAACACGGACCGCGGCGCTGGCCGGGGCGGTGATGCTGCTCGCGCACGCGGCGTTCAAGTCGGCGCTGTTCCTCACGGTCGGGATCGTGGACCAGCAGACGGGGACGCGGGACATCCGGGAACTGTCGGGCCTGGGGCGCCGTATGCCCGTGCTGTGCGCGGTCGCCGGGCTCGCCGCCGCGTCGATGGCCGGACTTCCGCCGCTGGTCGGCTACCTGGGCAAGGAAGCCTACTTCGAGGCGTTCCTGCACGGCACCCGGCTCGGCGGGCACGCACAGCTGACGGTGGTGCTGGTGATCGGCTCCGCGCTGACCGTGGCGTATGCCGCGCGGTTCCTGCAGGGAGGCTTCGGGGGGCGTCCCGGCGAGGCGGCGAGCCGAGGTGAGCGCCCGGAGCCCGGGTTCGTCGCGCCGGTGGCCGTGCTGGCGATCGCGGGGCTTGCGCTGGGCGTGGGGTACGGGGCCACCGCGGCCGTCGCCACCGCCTACGCCGACAGCTATCCGCCGGGGCCGCACGGGCCGTACGAGCTGTCCCTGTGGCACGGTTTCACGGCCGTGCTGGGCCTGTCGGCGCTGAGCCTGGCGCTGGGCGGTCTGCTGCATCTGGGCAGGCGCTCGCTGCCTGCCACGCGCCGCGTGCCCGACGTGCAGGGCGCGTACGACCGCACTGTCGAGGCTGTTGACCGGCTGGCCCTGGCCGTGACCCGGCGCACGCAGGTCGGCTCGCTGCCGCTCTACCTGACGGTGCTGCTGGCGACCGTGGTCGCGGTTCCCGGCGCGGCGCTGGCGGCCGCGGCACCCTCGCTGGGCTCCGTGCGGGCGTGGTGGTCACCGGCCGAGCCATTGCTGGCCGTGGTGGTGCTGACGGCGGCCGCGGCGGTGGTGGCCACCCGGCACCGGCTGACCGGCATTCTCCTGGCCGGCGCCGTCGGCTACGGGGTGGCCGGGGTGTTCGTGGTGCGGGGCGCGCCGGATCTGGCGCTCACGCAGTTCCTCGTCGAGACCATGACCCTCGTCGTGGTGGTGCTGGTGCTGCGCCGGATGCCGGCCCGGTTCAGCCCCGGCCGGACGATGCGCCGGGTGCGCCTCGTGCGGGCCGTGGCGGCCGGCGCTGTCGGGATCCTCGTCACCTGCTTCGCGCTGGTGACGTCCGCCGCGCGGACGGCTCCGGCGGTCTCGGCGGGGTACGCGGACCGTATGGCGGAGGCGGGCGCCGACAACATCGTCAACGCGATCCTGGTCGACTTCCGCGCACTGGACACGCTGGGCGAGATCTCGGTGCTGCTGGTGGCCTCCGTCGGGGTCGTCAGTCTGATCCGGATCGGTGGTCGCGGCGGGGCGCGGGCTCCGGACAGCGAAGGGGGCGGACCGGGTGGCCTGTTCCCGACGGCGCACTGGGACGAGCCGGAGCAGACCTGGCTGCCGGGCGCGGGGGAGCGGCCCGGCGGTGAGCGTTCGGTGCTGCTGGAGGTGGCCACCCGGCTGCTGTTCCCCTCGATCCTGGTGCTGTCGCTGTTCCTGCTGTTCTCCGGGCACTACCGTCCCGGCGGCGGATTCGCCGGCGGCCTGGTGGCGGGCCAGGCGTTCGTGCTGCGGTACCTGGTGGGCGGGCGGGCGGACCTGGGGGCGGCCATACGGGCACCCGCGGCCGCGGTCGCGGGGTCGGGGCTGCTGCTCGCCGCCGCCGTAGGGCTGTTCCCGCTGCTCCTCGGCGGTGCACCGCTGCAGAGCGCGGTGGTGACGCTTCACCCGCCGGTGCTGGGCACGGTGAAGTTCGCGACCAGTCTGTTCTTCGACATCGGTGTCTACCTGCTCGTCGTCGGCGTCGTCCTCAAGCTGCTGTCGGCGGTGGGCGTCTCCCTCGGCCAGGACAAGGCCACAGCGGACGACGCCCCGCCCACAGCCGACGACGAGAAGGAAGGCGGGCCGCGGTGAACCCGATCGACGTGACGATGCCCCTCGTGGTCGGTGGTCTGTTCGCCGTGGGCTTCTACCTCATGCTGCAGCGATCCCTGATGCGGATCCTCCTCGGATTCATCCTCATGGGGCACGGAACCAACCTGCTGCTCCTGGTGGCCGGGGGCACGCCCGGCCGGCCCCCGGTGCTGCAGGGACAGACCACCGACCCGGCGTCGCTCGCCGACCCGTTGCCCCAGGCCATGGCGCTGACGGCGATCGTGATCACCTTCGGTCTCACGGCGTTCCTGGTGGCCCTGGCCTACCGGTCCTGGCGCCTGTCCGGGCACGACGAGGTGCGCGACGACGTGGAGGACCGGCGCATCGGCACCGTGCGGGAACGCGCCGAGGCCGACCCCGTCACGGACCGGGCCACGGACGCAACCGCGCCGGGGGAAGACCGATGACGGCGGCACTGCTCGCTCTGCCCGTCCTGCTGCCGGCTCTCGGCGCCGGTCTGTCCCTGCTCGGCATGCCCCGCACGGTCGTCCGCGGGCTCAGCACCGGCGTCCTCGCGGCAGTCGTCGCCTGCGGCGCGGCGCTCCTCGTGCTGGCCGACCGGCGCGGACCCCAGGCCCTGCATGTCGGTGACTGGCCCGCGCCCCTCGGCATCACCCTCGTGGCCGACCGGCTGTCGGCCCTGCTGCTCACCGTGTCGGCGCTGGTGGCGCTCGCGGTACTGGTCTTCGCCATCGGCCAGGGCTCGGCGGAGGAGCGCCGTCGTACGGCGGCGGCCTTCCACCCCGCCTACCTGGTGCTTGTCATGGGCGTGAGCCTGGCCTACCTCACCGGTGACCTGTTCAACCTCTTCGTCGCCTTCGAGGTGATGCTCGCCGCCAGTTACGTCCTGATCACGCTGGACGCGGACGAGGACCGCACCCGTGCGGGGATGACGTACACGATCGTCAGCCTGACGTCGTCGCTGCTGTTGCTGTCCCTGGTCGCCCTGGTGTACGCGGCCACCGGCACCGTGACGCTGGCGCAGCTCGGCCCACGGCTGGCGGAACTGCCGGACGGCCTGCGCTCGGCACTGGCCCTGCTGCTCCTGGCCGTTGTCGGTATCAAGGCGGCGATCGTCCCGCTGCACTTCTGGCTGCCCGACAGCTATCCCACCGCGCCCGCTCCGATCACGGCCGTGTTCGCCGCCCTGCTGACCAAGGTCGGCGTGTACGCCCTGCTGCGCACCCAGACGCTGCTCTTCCCCCGCACCGGTGTGTGGACCCTGCTGGCCTGTGCGGCGATCATCACCATGATCGTGGGCCTCCTCGGGGCCATCGCCCAGGACGACATCAACCGGCTGCTGTCCTTCACCCTCGTCAGCCACATCGGCTTCATGCTGTTCGGCCTCGCGCTGTTCGACACCCGAGGCCTGACCGGCACCATCCTCTACGTCGTCCACCACATCGTCGTCCAGGCGGCCCTGTTCCTCGTCGCGGGCCTCGCCGTGCGCCGAGCGGGAACCACCGCACTGCACCGCATGGCGAGCCGGCCGCCCCCCGGCACACTGCTCGTCGTGCTGTTCGCCGTCCCGGCCCTGAGCCTGTCCGGCATCCCGCCGTTCTCCGGCTTCGTGGCCAAGCTGGCCCTGCTGCAGGCGGGCGTCGCGCAGGGCGGTCCGACGGCGTACGCCCTCGCCGCGGCCGCCCTGCTCACCAGCCTGCTGACGCTGTACGCCATGACCCGCGTAGGGACGTCGGCGTTCATGGGACGGCCACCGGACCAAGGGACGGCCCGTCCTTCGAGGCCACCGGACGCCCGGACTGCCCGTCCGCGCGGGACCCGGCTCATGCTCGCGGCCACGGCCGGTATGACCGCGACCGGGGTCGCGGTCGCCGTCTGCGCCGGCCCGCTCGCCCGTCTCAGCGAGCAGGCCGCCGACGACCTGCTGCACCCGCGCGCCTACCGGTCAGCCGTTCTGGGGGAGGAGAATCCGTGATCCGTTCCCTGACCCGTCCGGAACGGGCCCGCCGGGGCCTGCGCCACCTGCCGATGATCGCCTGGCTGTGGATCCTGTGGGTCCTGCTGTGGGGGTCCACCGGCGCGGTGGTCCTCATCGGTGGCCTGCTCGTCGCCGTCGGGGTGGTCCTGGCCTTCCCGCTGCCCGCCGTCCTGCCCGGCGCCGTACCCAGGCCGCTGCGCACCGTAGGAGTGCTGGTCCATCTGCTCACGGACCTCGTCCGGTCGGGGACCACCGTCGCCTGGCAGGTCGTCCGCCACGGCAGGAAAACCTCCTCCGCGATCATCGAAGTCCCCTTGCACCTGGACAGCGACCTTCTGATCACAGCCGTGGCCGAACTCACCACCATGACCCCGGGAACGCTTGTGGCGGAGATCGACCGGCGCCGCAAACGCCTGTACGTGCACGCACTGCCGATCCGCGACCGGCACGACATCACCCATCGCCGACACGGAGTACAGGCCGTGGAAGGCCGGGTCGCACGCGCCGTCGGCCACCGCCACAGAGCCGACGGACCCGGACCGGAAGCGGGTCGTCCGGACAACCCCCCGCGGCGCACCCGAAGGAGGAAATCATGATCACCGTCTACGGTGCCACGCTGGCCATGATCGCGGTGGCCGGCCTGCTCACCCTGCTGCGTCTCGTGAGCGGCCCGCGTGCCCTCGACCGCATCATGGCGCTCGACGTCCTCGTCACCATGGCCATCGCCGCGATCGCCGTGGGGATGACCGTACGCGAGGACACCACCGCCATCCCCGTGGTCGTCGTTCTCGCCCTGCTGGCCTTCATCGGGTCGGTGACGGCAGCCCACCTGATCGAGAAGCGGGAAGGCATGCGATGACCCTCGTGCTGGACGCGGTCACCGCCGTCCTGTTCACCACTGGAGCCGCCTTCTGCCTGCTCGGCGCCCTCGGCCTGCTCCGCTTCCCGGACACCGTGAGCCGTCTCCACGCCGCCGCCAAGGCCCAGACCCTCGGCCTGCTGCTCATCCTGGTCGGAGCGGCCGCGCAGGCGCCCGCGCGCCATGCCCCCGTCCTGCTGCTCGTCGCCCTCTCCCAGCTGCTCACCGCCCCGATCACCAGCCAGATCATCGGCCGAACCGCCTACCGCACCCACGGCCTCGACCGCGATCTGCTGCTCCGCGACGAACTCGCGGACCGCCTCGCGCGCGAGGGCACGCCCCTCCAGGGACGCGACCGGCCCGAGCGCGACGAGGACGCCGAACGCTGACCGCACCTCACCCGTGGCAGCGACGACGGGCGCCGTGGCGTTTGCGCCGGTCGCCGACAGGTAACCCGTCAGGCCCCCGGGGTGGCAGGTGCCCGGAAGGAGCAGGTGTGGCATCAGCGGAAGCGGAAGGTCGAGGGCGGCATGAAGGTATCCGACTACATCCTCCAGCGGTTGCGCGAGTGGGACGTGGACCATGTCTTCGCCTACGCCGGCGACGGCATCAACGGTCTGCTGGCGGCATGGGGACGCGCCGACAACCACCCCAGGTTCGTTCAGTCCCGCCATGAGGAGATGTCCGCCTTCCAGGCCGTGGGGTACGCGAAGTTCTCCGGCAAGGTGGGCGTCTGCGCGGCGACCTCGGGCCCGGGCGCCATCCACCTGCTCAACGGCCTGTACGACGCGAAACTCGACCATGTCCCCGTCGTCGCCCTCGTCGGACAGACCAACCGCAGCGCGATGGGCGGCTCGTACCAGCAGGAAGTCGACCTGCAGAACCTGTACAAGGACGTGGCCTCGGAGTTCTGCGAGACGGCGATGGTGCCGGAGCAGCTGCCGAACCTCATCGACCGGGCGATGCGCACCGCGTACGCCAAGCGCACCGTCACGGCGATCATCCTCCCCGCCGACGTGCAGGAACTGGACTACAACCCGCCGACGCACGCCTTCAAGATGGTGCCGTCCAGCATGGGGCTCAGCCACTACGCCCCGGTGCCCGCCGACGCGGACGTCGAGCAGGCCGCCGACGTCCTCAACGCCGGTGACAAGGTGGCGGTTCTCATCGGCCAGGGCGCCCGCGGGGCCCGCGCCGAGGTGGAGGAGCTGGCGGACATCCTCGGTGCGGGCGTGGCGAAGGCGCTGCTCGGCAAGGACGTCCTGCCCGACGACCTGCCCTACGTCACCGGAGCCATCGGCCTGCTCGGCACCCGCCCCTCCTACGAGCTGATGCGGGACTGCGACACCCTGCTGATGATCGGCTCCAGCTTCCCCTACACGCAGTTCATGCCGGAGCTCGACCAGGCCCGGGCGGTGCAGATCGACATCGACCCGCACATGATCGGCCTGCGGTATCCCTTCGAGGTGAACCTCGTCGGCGACGCGCGCGAGACACTGCGCCGGCTGCTGCCGCACCTGCGCCGCAAGGACAACCGTGCCTGGCGCGAGAAGATCGAGAAGGACGTGGCGCGCTGGTGGGAGGTCATGCAGCGCCGCGCCGCCGTCGACGCCGATCCGATCAACCCGGAGTACGTGGTGCACGCCCTCGACGGCAGGCTCCCCGACGACGCCGTCATCACCGCCGACTCCGGTTCGGCCGCCAACTGGTACGCCCGTCACCTGCGGCTGCGCGGCCGGATGCGCGGCTCCCTGTCGGGCACCCTGGCCACCATGGGGCCGGGTGTGCCGTATGCCATCGGTGCGAAGTTCGCCCATCCGGACCGACCGGCCATCGCCCTCGTCGGTGACGGCGCCATGCAGATGAACGGCATGATGGAAATGGTCACGGCCGCCAAGTACTGGCCGCAGTGGCCCGACCCCCGCCTGATCGTGGCCGTCCTCAACAACCACGACCTGAACCAGGTGACCTGGGAGATGCGGGCGATGGAGGGCGCGCCCCAGTTCGAGGAGTCGCAAGCCATTCCCGACCTGCCGTACGCGGAGATCGCGCAGCGCATCGGGCTTGAGGGGGTCCGTGTGGAGAAGCCCGAGCAGGTCGAGACGGCCTGGGACCGAGCGCTGTCGGCCGACCGGCCCTTCGTCATCGACTTCCGCACCGACCCGGCCGTGCCACCCATTCCTCCGCACGCGGACCTGGACCAGATCGAGGCCGCCGCCGCAGCGGTTCTCCGCGGCGACAGCGACCGCGGGTCCATGATCAAGCAGGGGTTCAAGGCCAAGGTGCAGGAGATGCTGCCAGGCACCCGGCACCGCAAGGACCGCCCCGGCGCCGGCCCCGACGACAGCGCCGGTGGGAAACCACTCTGACGGCGATCAGCGCGAACCCTCTCAATGTTCAAGAACCCCAGTTGCCGTGTCTGTTCCGCCCGGCGTTTCGGAAGGTAGCTTGGTGGACAAGGCCCCTTAGAGGAGGGCGATTCGATGCCGTGGTTCGTATGGCTGCTCGCCGCCGCGGCGCTGGGTGCCGCGGAGTTCTTCACCCTGACACTGGTCTTCGGGTTGCTGGCGGGCGCCGCGTTGGTTGCCGCCGTAGTCGCTGGTGTGGGCATCGGCGTTCTCGGCCAGCTCATTGCCTTCGGAGCAGCAGCGGCTGCGGGCCTCTTCGTCGTCCGTCCTGTCGCGCTGCGGCATATGGCACAGCAACCCCTCACCCACGAGGGCAGTGATGCGCTGATCGGCAAGCGGGCCGAGGTCATGCAGGAGGTCACCGCGACCCACGGCCTGATCAAACTGTCCGGCGAGGAGTGGTCCGCCCGCGCCTACGACGAAAGCCTGGTGATCCCGGTGGGAGCGCTGGTGGATGTCATGGAGATCGAGGGCGCCACGGCCATCGTCTACCCCCGCGAACTCCTTCCATGAACGGCTGAACGCACAGCAACGGAGGCACTGTGGAGCCAGTTGTCATCCTCACTCTCGTGGCGGCCATTGTCGTCGTCTTCCTCGTGGCCTCCACTGTGCGGATCGTCCCGCAGGCGCGGCGCTACAACATCGAGCGGTTCGGCCGATATCGCCGGACGCTGCAGCCCGGCCTGAACCTGGTCCTGCCGGTGGCGGACCGCATCAACACCAAACTCGACGTGCGCGAGCAGGTCTATTCGTCCGACCCCAGGCCGGTGATCACCGAGGACAACCTCGTGGTGAACATCGACACCGTGCTCTACTACCAGATCACGGACCCACGGGCGGCGGCCTACGAGGTCGCTGACTACCTCCAGGCGATCGATCAGCTCACCGTGACCACGCTGCGCAACGTCATCGGCAGCATGGACCTGGAGGAGACGCTCACCTCGCGTGAGGAGATCAACTCCCGGCTCCGCGCCGTCCTCGACGACGCCACCGGCAAGTGGGGCATCCGGGTCAACCGTGTCGAGATCAAGGCCATCGATCCACCGCACACCATCAAGGAAGCGATGGAGAAGCAGATGCGGGCCGAGCGTGACAAGCGCGCGGCCATCCTGCACGCCGAAGGGGAGCGGCAAGCCAAGATCCTTACCGCGGAAGGCACGAAGCAGAGTGACATCCTGGAGGCGCAGGGCACCCAGCAAGCCATGATCCTGCGGGCGGACGGCGAGGCCAAGGCGGTGGAGCTCGTCTTCCAGGCCGTCCATCGCAACAATGCCGATCCGAAGGTCCTGGCCTACAAGTACCTCGAGACGCTCCCGCACTTGGCAGGCAGCGACAACAACACGTTCTGGGTGATCCCGGGGGAGCTGACCGAGGCAGTGCGGACCGTCACCCGAGCGTTCGGCGACCAGTCGACGACAGGCCCTGCCCAACCTGTGCAACCTGAGCAAGCGGCCACCGCCGACGATCACGGCACGTCGGACGAAACCCGGATTCCGCAGCTCGATGCAGGCTCGACGGTTTCCCTCGACGCCGCCACGGCTGCTGACGAGGCCGAGAAGCAGGCCGCCGCCGCGGTGAGCGACGCCAAGGCGGAGGCCGAGGCCGCGAAGACGGCCCAGGTGCCGCGCCGGGGGCGGACGTCCGGCGACTGACCCCACCCTCGCATGTGAGGGTCGGCTCATCCCGGCACCGCCCGCGGGGAGGGTGGCCACGTGTACGACGTCCCGCTCTGGCTGTGGTTGGCGTTCGCCGTGACCGTGGTGGTGTCGCTGACGGTGGACTTGCTGGCCCATCGCAGCGCGCATGTCATCGGGTTCAGGGAGGCGGCGGCCTGGAGCGGTCTGTGGGTCGGCCTCGCGCTGCTCTTCGGCGGTGTCGTCTTCGCCGTCGTCGGCACGACGGCGGGTACCGAGTACACCACCGCCTGGCTGCTGGAGAAGAGCCTGTCGGTCGACAACCTCTTCGTCTTCGCCGTGATCTTCGCCTACTTCAGGGTGCCCCGCGCCTACCAGCACCGTGTGCTGTTCTTCGGCGTCATCGGCGCCCTGGTTTTCCGCGCCATCTTCCTCTCCCTCGGCGTCGCCGTGGTCAGCCGCTTCACCGCCGTCCTCTACGCCTTCGCCGCCGCCCTCTTCTACAGCACCTACAAGCTCCTCAAAGAAGAGGAGGAGTCCTTCGACCCCGGCAACAGCTTCGCCGTGAGAGCGCTGAGAAGGATCGTCCCGGTACGGGACGAGTACGCCGGCACGAGATTCTTCGTCAAGGAGGCGGGAAGGCGCGTGGGTACGCCGCTTCTCGCGGTCGTGGCCGCCATCGAAGCCGCCGATCTGATCTTCGCCGTGGACAGCGTGCCCGCCGTGCTCGCCATCAGCGATGACGTCTTCATCGTCTACACCAGCAACGCGTTCGCGATCCTCGGCCTGCGCGCCCTGTACTTCATGCTCGCCGGGCTCCTGGACCGCTTCCACTACCTCAACGTCGGCCTCGCGATCATTCTGTCCTTCATCGGCGTCAAGCTCGTCCTCCAGGCGTCCCACAAGATCATCAGTCCCGCCGTCCCCGAGATCCCCTCCCCGGTGAGCCTGGCCGTCATCGTCGTCGTCCTGGCCGCATCCGTCGGGCTGAGCCTGCTGCGGCCCGTCCAACCCATGCCCGAGCAGCGCCCCGACCCGCCGCCGCCCGAACCCTGACAAGCGCTTGCACGCAGCACGGGCGGCACAAGACGCTCGGGATCTTCGTGCCCGTATGGGCGCCCGGTCCTTGCAGCTCGACGCACCAGACCCCGCTCACCTGCGCTGATGCGGCACCGTTGGTTCCCTCCGACCTGATCCGCCGGACAGGCCCTAGCGACGCGGCGGTCGGAGGCGGACGGTCGTGATGGCGTGCCGGTGGATGCCGGTGACCTCGATGACCCAGCCCGCGAGCTGGACGCTCTCCCCAGGACGCTGCGGCAGGTGTCCCAATCGGGCCAGGACCAGGCCGGCGACGGTCGTGTAGGAGCCGTGGTCGAGGTCGCCGACGTCCACCCCGAGGTCGGGCAGGTCGTGGAGGGGGAAGCTGCCGGGCAGGTCCAGGGATCCATCGCGCTGTGTGTGCACGGTCGTCATATCGCGGTCGGTCTCGTCGTAGATCTCGCCGACGATCTCCTCCAACAGGTCCTCGATGGTCACGATGCCTCCGACCGAGCCGTGCTCGTCGACCACGACGGCGAACTGCTGGCGGGCGGCCATCAGGCGCCGCAACGCTTCGGAGACCTTCATGAAGTCGGAGAAGAAGGGCGCGGGGTGGGCGAGGCCGGCGACCGCGGTGCTGTCCTCACTGGTGATCAGGTCGCGCAGGTGAACAATGCCGATGACCTCGTCGATGCGGCCGGCTCGAAGGACCGGGGCACGGGAGTGCCCGGAGTGGGCCAGTTTGAGGCGGGCCTGCGCGGCCGGCATGCCGTCGGGCAGGGCGAACACCGAGCGGCGCGGGATCAGGACGGCACGCAAGGGCCGCTCGTGGATTTCCAGGGCGCCGGAGATGATGGTGCGCTGCTCGGTGGTCAGGCCCCGGTGGCCGACGACCATGTCGCGCAGTTCTTCGGGGCTGGGGGGCTGCTCGGCCTTGCGCGGATTGCCGCCGAACAGGCGGACGACCAGGTCGGTGGTCCTGCTCAGGGCCCATACGGCCGGACGGGAGACGGTGGCCAGCACATCCAGAGGCGTGGCCGCCAACAGCGCCCACCGTTGTGCGTACTGCATGGCCAGACGCTTGGGCGCGAGTTCGCCCGCCACCAGGGTCACAAAGGTCAGGACCAAGGTCACCAGGCCGATCGCCAGCGGTTCGGCGGCCCGCCCGGCGAAGCCCAGGGTGGGCACCAGGGGCTCGGCCAGCGACACCGCTGCGGTGGCCGAGGCCAGGAATCCCGCCAGGGTGATGCCGATCTGGATGGTGGCCAGGAACCGATTGGGGTCCTCCGTCAGGCGCACCAGCCGAGCGGCGGCGGCTCCTCCGCCGCGGCCCAGGCGTTTCACCTGACTCTCCCGCAGCGAGATCAGCGCGATCTCACTCCCGGCGAACAGGGCATTCAGCACGATCAGCGCGGCAACGAGTGCGAGAGTCAACCAGTAGCCGTCCATAACGTCACAGTGCCATCAGAGGGCACCTGGCGCCGTGCACGGCGGCGGCACCCCGTACCGGCGTAGCGGAGGCGCCGAGCTGCTGTGGGATGGATCGGGCGCCCCGATCGAGCGGAAGCACGCTCGTGCTGCTGGCGTGTTACCTCCGGGCCGGGGCGGGCCGACGCAGGCTCCTCGGCTGCCTCATCCGGCCCGGCGGTCCCTTGCCCCGCGGGCCCCGCGGAGGAGGGCCGCGCCGGCCAGGAAGCCGGCCAGGGCTGCGGTCGGCAGCCCGAACGGACCGTGGTCGGCCGGACCGGCGTCGGCCACGCCGAGCAGGCCGAGCACGCAGGCGGCGTAGCCGGCGGTGGTCGCGGTGGCGCGCAGCCCGGGCCGGCGGAGCGCCCTGGGCGTCCACCGACTGCGCGAGGTGAGGTCGCCGCGTCGCAGGCCGCGCCTCTCGATCCGGCCGAAGACCGCCACCAACGCGCCGAGCACGGCGAAGAGCCCGACCAGCCAGGGCAGCTTCCACAGCAGCCACGCTCCCGTGTCCCCCGGAGGCTGGGGCAGCGGGACCCGGCCGGACGCGTACGCGGCCGCGGCGACGAGCACGAACGCGCTCATGTGCCACAGCAGCACGGTCAGGATCACCGAGTTCACGGCGATCACGGCCATCCACGCCCCGAGCCGTTGCATCCACCGATCGCCCGCGTCGCGCAGCAGCAGTGCCAGCCCGAGCTGAGCCGTGGCCAACGCCAGCAGCGCGAGCGTCGGCGGCGAAAGATTGCGCAGCGGCATGCCGGCATAGTCGACCATGCTGACCGGATACGGGCCGGTCACCGTGAGCAGCACCGCCAGCCCGGCACCGCCCACCAGTAGCGGCACGGCCACCCCGGGCCGGACCGGTAGCGTCCCGTCCTGCCAGGCGAAGCCGATCTGGTGCACTGCCAGCCAGGCGAACAGGAAGTTGCCCAGCTGCAGCATCGGCGCGTCGAACGCCAGCCGCGCCACATCCCCCGCGGCGACCAGCCCGACCAGCACCAGCGGCACGACCAGACGCGCCCGCCGGTGCAGGCGGTGCATCAGCGGCGTCAGGAAGATCACCACGAGGTAGACGAGCAGGAACCACAGGGGGATGGAGGCCAGCCACACCGCCTGGCCCACCTGGCGGGGATCGACGCCCGCCAGCCGGGCGGTCAGAGCGGCGGCGGCGAGTGTCACCAGCAGCGCGGTCGTCGGCCGTACGAGCCGCGCGCTGCGGTCGAGCAGCCAGTCCGTGACGTCGCCGCCCCGACGGGTGTGCGAGGTCAGCGAGGCGGCGTTGGCGAACCCACCCACCATGAAGAACACCGGCATGACCTGGACCAGCCAGGTGATCGGGCGGCCCCACGGCAGCACTTGAAGGGCGCTGAAGCCGTCCAGGCCGTCCGCCCCGCCGGTGACGACGATGACCGTCCAGTGGCCGAGCACCACGATGAGGATGGCGAGCGCCCTCAGCAGGTCGACGTAGCGTTCCCGCTGCGGCGGTGTGCGCTCCGCGAGCTCGCGCAGGCCGGGCATGTGGCCATCATAGGAACGGGCGGCTGACGAAGATCGCAACCACCCACCGGATCTCGCGTACACCGGCGAGGTCGGTCTGCGCCGGATCCGGAACCGCACCTGCCCGTCCCTGTCTTCTACCTATAGGGATGACCCGTCTGCCCTACCTATAGGGATGGTCGGCCGCACCACCGGGAACCCATGGGGCGTCGATCCGGGCAACAGTACCCAGGACCGAGCGGTGCGGAATGGCCGCGAATCGGCGCGTCGGTGACCCATGGAGGAGTTGGTGCGGTGCTGTTCCCGCTGGCCGCTCACACCGGGGGCACGGCGCCGGTGCCCTGGCCGCAGCGGCGGCTCCGCCGTGCCGTGCGGGACGTGGCCGCCATGGTCGCGGCGGTGGCCTGGGCGTCGATGGCCCTTGGTGGTGGGCTGTTCACCTGGCGCAGTGAGGGCTACGGCTTCGCATGCTCTCGGCTCGGTCCGTGCGGCGGGAAAGCCGGGGCGGCCTGGTGACGCTCCAGGAGCTGTACCTGACACTGCTGGTCGCCGGCACGGTGCTGCTGGCCAGCATCGCCGCGGCCCGCGCCGCCCACCGCGTCGGTCTGCCCGGCCTGCTGCTCTTCCTCGCCGTCGGCGTGATCGCCGGCGAGGACGTCATCGGCCTGCACTTCGATGACGCGCAGCTAGCACAAGCGCTGGGCACCGCCGCGCTGGCGGTCATCCTCATCGAGGGTGGCCTGACCACCCAGTGGAGCGACATCAGGCGCCTTCTGGCGCCGGCCGGGGTGCTCGCCACCGTCGGGGTCGCCGTGTCGGTGGTCGTCACCGCGGCGGGCGTGCACTGGCTGCTGGGCATGGACTGGCACCTGGCGCTGCTGCTCGGGGCGATCGTGGCCTCCACCGACGCGGCGGCCGTCTTCGCCGTGCTGCGCTCGCTGCCGCTGCCGCAGAAGGTGACCGGCCTGCTGGAGGCCGAGTCCGGCTTCAACGACGCCCCGGCCATCATCCTGGTGATGGTCTTCTCCGCCGCCACCTCCGCGCTGCCCGGCGCGGGGTACATCGCCGGCAACGTCGTCTACCAGCTGGCCGTGGGCGGGCTGCTCGGCGTGGTGCTCGGAGGCATGGGCGCGGCAGCGCTCCGGCGCATCGCCCTGCCGGCGACCGGCCTGTATCCGCTGGCCACGCTCGGCTTCGGCATCCTCGCCTTCGCCGCCGCCGGCGTCGTGAACGCCAGCGGCATCATCGCCGCCTACCTCGCCGGCCTGGTGCTGGGCAATGCCAAGCTCCCCCACCGCGCCGCCACCCGCTCCTTCGCCGAAGGCGCCGGCTGGCTGGCCCAAATCGGCCTGTTCGTCATGCTCGGCCTGCTCGTCACCCCACGCCAGCTGCCCTCCGCGATCCTGCCCGCCATCGTCACCGGCCTCGTGCTGCTGCTCGCCGCCCGCCCCGCCTGCGTCGCCGCCTGCCTGAGCCCCTTCCGCGTGCCGTGGCGCGAGCAGGCGTTCATCTCCTGGGCCGGGCTGCGCGGCGCCGTCCCGATCGTGCTGGCCACGTTCCCCGTCGTCGCGGGCGTCGATGGCGCCCAGGACCTGCTCGACATCGTCTTCGTCCTGGTCGTCCTGTTCACCCTCATCCAGGGCCCGGCCCTGCCGGCCGCGGCCCGCGGCCTGGGTTTGACCCGCTCCGATGCCCTGCGCGACGTCCAGGTCGAGACCGCGCCGCTGGATGTGCTCGACGCGGACCTGCTCACCGTGACCGTCCCGCCGAGCTCCCGCCTGCAGGGTGTGGCGGTCTTCGAACTCCGCCTGCCGCCGCCGACCGTGCTCACCCTCGTCGTCCGCGACGGCACCGCCCTCGTTCCCGGACCTGACACCGTGCTCCGCACCGGTGACGAGCTACTGCTGATCACTACGCCGCAGACCCGGGAGGCCGCTGAGCGACGACTGCGCGCCGTCGGACGCCGCGGCAAACTCGCACGCTGGTTCGGCGAACACGGCGACCCGGGCCCCACCGCCGCCCCGGCGTCCGACGCCACGCCGTAACCACTGCTATGGCCGGGCACCCCGGCGTTCGCCCGGCCACTCAGCCGGCGTACACGTCGGATGAGCGCCTGGCCTCCAGGGGCACGCAGGACCAGACCCGGCCGACCCCCTGGCCTTGGCACCCGACCATCGCGTAACATGCGTTACGCAACACGCGTTACGCGAAGAGGAGGGCCTCGTGCCTCGACAGGTGGACCATGCCGAGCGCCGCGCCGAGATCTCCGGTGCCGTCTGGCAGGTCGTGAGCGAGAGCGGGCTGGAGGGGCTGACACTGCGGGCGGTCGCCGCCGCCGCCGGGTGCACGACGGGCATGGTCACCCACTACTTCCGCGACAAGAAGGCGCTCCTGGCGCACGCCCGGTCCGTCATGCATCGCCGCATGGCGGACCGCATCGACGCGATGCCCGTGCGGCACGCAGACCCGCGGGCCCACCTGTACGCCGTGGCCGAGCAGGCACTGCCGCTGGACGAGGAACGGCACCTGGAGGCCGTGGTGTGGTCGTCCTTCCTGCTCACCACCCGCACCGACCCGGAACTCCTGCGCGAGCACTCCGTCAGCCACGCCTCCTGGGTGCGCCGACTGACCGCTCTGGTGCGCGCGGCACTCCCCGGTGAGCCGGAGCCGGGGGACCTGGAGGACCGGGTGCGCGCCCTCGTCGCATGCCTGGACGGCCTGGCCCTGAACGCCGTCACCGATCCGGACGCCTACCCGCCCGACGTCCAACGGCGCGTCCTGGACAGACAACTGGACCTGATCCTCGAAGGAAACCGCACCCTGTGACCACCCCCGATCTCACCATCGCCGCCGCGGCGGCCGACCACCCGAGCGTCCGGCAACTGGTCCGCGCCCTCGACGACGACCTCGCCGCCCGCTACCCCGACGAGCCCTGCACCGGCGGCTCCCACCTGCGCCCCGCCATCCGCTTCCTGCTTGCGCAGGCCGACGGCCGCCCGATCGGCTGCTGTGCCGTCCAGCCCTTTCCCTCCCCCGACACCGCCGCCGAACTCAAGCGCATGTACGTAGTCCCCGAGGCCCGCGGCCGCGGCATCGCCGCCCGCCTCCTGGCCGAGGCAGAACGCACCGCCACCGCCCTCGGCCACCCCGAGATGCGCCTGGAGACGGCCGTCCACCAGCCCGAAGCCATCGCCCTGTACACCCGCGCCGGCTACCAGCCGATCCCCAACTACCCGCCGTACGAACACAAGACGCTCAGCCGCTGCTACGCCAAACCCCTCCCGCTCCCCAGACCGGCCCGGCCGGAGTGGGACGGGGGCGAACTGTCCACCTTCCTCGCCGGACAGGGCCTTTCCCCCAAGGACGTCCTCGCGCCCGGAAGCCGGTACTGGCTCACCCGGGACACCGCAGGCCCCGCCGCGGCCCTGGGCTGGGAACGCCAGGACGACCACGTGCTGCTGCGCAGCGTCGCCGTCCGCCCCGACCTGCGCGGCTGCGGCGCCGCACGACGCCTGGTCGAACACGCGCTCACGGACGCCGCCGCGCAAGGAGCCCGCACGGCCTACCTGTTCTCCACGGGAGCCGGAGCCTTCTGGACCCGACTCGGATTCCGCCCGGTATCGGTCGCCGAGGTCGCCCACGCCCTGCCCAACGCCCCCCAGATCCACCAGTACCGCACCGCCGGAACACTTATGGACGAAGCGGCCTGGCGACGCGACCTTCACACACTCGCCGCCGGCCCGGCCGACACCGCGGAGCCAACACCGGCCCCAAGCCGCTGATCATCAGCGGAGGCACTGGTGCGGGGCTTTTTGCGGTGCTATGGGTGTGTGGTGCTACAGGTGCACGACGACCAGGGCGATGTCGTCACGGGAGCCGCCGGCCACGCCGAGGCGGGCCAGTAGCGCGTCGGAGAGGCGGTCGGGGCCCATGCCGGCGTAGCGGGCCAGGGCGTCGGTCAACCGGTGCAGGCCGGCATCGATGTCCTCGCCACGGCGCTCGATGAGGCCGTCGGTGTACAACACGAGGGTGTCGCCGGGGGCGTAGGGCCGAGCGGCGTGCGGGCGGGTGAGGTGCTTGGGGCGGGCGCCCAGGGGCGGGTCGGTCGCTTCATCGAGCAGGTCGCAGCCTCCGTCGGGATGCAGCAGGACGGCCGGGGGATGGCCGGCGCTGCTGTACGTGATCCGGTGATGGTGGGTGTCGACCACGACCTGGACAGCGGTGGTGGCTACCGCCCCCTCCACCGAGCGGGCGTACAGGCCGAGGACTTCCAGCGACTTCGCGGGCTCGTGCAGGGCACGGACTGCGGCGCTCAGTGCGCTGCGGAGCATGCCCATGACGGCGGCGGCCTCCAGGCCGTGGCCGACGACGTCGCCGACGGCTACGCCGAAGCAGCCATTGGGCAGGTCGACCAGGTCGTACCAGTCGCCGCACACGTTCAGCGACCCGACTGCGGGCAGGTAGCGAACCGCGACGTTCGGGTGCCGGGCCAGGTCGGGCGCGTGCAGCATGGCCTCCTGCAGAGCGACGGCGACCTGGCGTTCCCGTGCGTGTGCCTGGCGCAACTCTTCGTTCAGGCGCTGCAGCTCCCGCGATCGCGCATACAGCTCGGCCTCCATCGCCTCGCGCTCGCTCAGCGTACCGCTTTGTGGGCGGGACGGGCGGGACAGGACGAAGGCGGTCACGTCCTCCACTCGGTGGATGATCCACGCCACTTGTCCGTCCGGCCCGAGGACGGGGGTGTTGATCGGGGACCACCACCGCTCCTCGAACGTCCCGGGCCGGGATGTGACGGGGATGTCGTACTTCTGCACCGCCATCGTGTCCGGCTCTCTCGACCGCAGGACCCGGTGCAGCGAGGCGTCAAGGTTGCGTACCCCGTCCGCGTCCGGGTCCGCCGGATTGTCCGGGAAGGCGTCGAACAGGTACTGCCCCACCAGCTCCGGCCTGCTCCGCCCGGTGGCCCTCAGGTACGCATCGTTGACATCGACGATCACCAAGTCGGACCCGAGTACCAGATAGGGACTGGGTGTGGCCGCGAACAACGCTGAGTAGTCGATCTGCGGTTCCACAGGTCTAGCGCCAGTCCTTTCCGCTGCTCAAAGGGTGCTTCTTGCCAATCTAGGCAGTGCGCGGCGCGCGCGCTCGCCGTCCTGCCGCCATCCGCGTCGCACGGGACGAGGGCGCAGCGGTCGGTGGGATCTCCCAGGGCCGCTCGTCCACTCCCGCCAGCCAATGGGGCCTTCCTCGCGGCCGATAGTTACACCTCGCTGGCCTGGCGGGTGTGGTCACCGGCAGTGCCCCAGGAACGTCTTGGCTTGTACCTCGTCGCTGCCGGGCTGGTGCTGGCTGTGGCGGCGCGCCTGTCCTCCGACGCCGCCAGGAAGAGGTACAGCAGCAGCCCGTTCGTACTCCCCGCTGCCGCAGCCGGCGCCGATCACCACGGCGGCGGCCGGCACCGCCACCACGGCCTCCGGCCAGTCCCGCGGCCGTACCACCGCAGACGCCGGCACCAGCACGAGCAGCGCGGCGGACAGCACCTCGGTGGTGCCCTGCGCGGTCGGGTGCTCGATCGTCTTGGTGTCGAGAGCCGTTCGCCGCCGGGCATGCTCAGCTGCACGTACAGGCTGACGGTGGCCGGGGTGCCGGAGGCTCCTGGTCGGTGACGCGGATGACGCGGCCGGCAGGCACCCCCGCCCCGTCCAGGAGCCGAGACGCGGGCGGGGATGATCATGCAGCCGAGTGGCGGGCCGGGACCGCCGTCTCCGTGGCGGCGTCACCGGCCCGCGCGGCCCGTTGCTTGTGCTGCATCCGCCATCCGTACCGGGTGATGCCGCGCGGCTTGTAGATCGAGAGAGCGGTAGCCGTGAGCAGGACGGCCACGGCTGCCGCGGCGTCGGCCACGAGCTGAACCCGCATCCCGTTGAGGTCGCCGCTGGACAGGTTCGTTCGTGCTGCGGTGTCTGCCACGCGGTCGGCCACCTGCATGTGCAGCAGGAGAAGGGACGTGGCCACGACGGTCAGTGCGAGCTTGGCCAGCACCCAGTAGTGGCGCAGCAGCCCCCACGTTGTTCCGAGCGACTGGACGACTCCGGTCAAGAGGGAGGCGAAGGCCAGCGGGACGATCACGTACCAGCCGGTCGTCTCCAGGGCGACATAGATGCCGCGGACGCGCTCGGCGTCCCGGCCGGTCAGGCCGGCGACCGCGAGGACCAGGAAGACCGCGACCGAGCCCAGCCAGCCCACCGACGATGCGACGTGCGCGGTGAGCGCGAGTTTGCGGAGGGCCGGCGGCATCAGCATCAGTGGCCGCCGTGCATGCCGGGTCCCATGCCACTGCCGGTGAGGTGCAGCACGAGGAACAGCACCACCACGGCGAGCGCCACGATCCCGGACACCTTCACCCAGCGCGGGGCGCCGGGGGCTGCCCCGCTGTCAGAGGGGGCGGTCGGTGAGTCGGTCGTACGGGTCCCCTCGGTCGGGCGGGGGCGGCCCTCGGGCTCGGATTCCATGCGGCCACTTTTATCGAGACACTGTGTCTACGTCAAGCCATGATGTTTCGAGACCGTCGTCCCGTACACTGCCGTGGTGCCGAAGCTGTGGAACGAGACCATCGAGGAGCACCGCCGCGCCGTACGGGAGGCGGTACTGGAGACCGCGGCGGCGCTCGTGGCCGAGCAAGGGCTGCGGGGCGTGACGATGTCGCGGATCGCCGAGCAGAGCGGCATCGGCCGGGCCACCCTGTACAAGTACTTCCCGGACGTCGAGTCGATCCTGGTGGCGTGGCATGAGCGGCAGATCGGCGGCCACCTTGCCGAGCTCTCCGAACTCTGTGACCGCCCCGGCACCCCGGGCGAGCGGCTGGAGGCGGTGCTGGAGCGCTACGCGCTGATCCAGCAGCAGCGGCATGGCCATGGGGGCGAGCTGTCCGCCCTCATGCACAGCGGTGACCATGTCACGCACGCCGAGCAGCATCTGCGCCACTTCGTCAGGGAGTTGCTGACCGAGGGCGTTCAGGCGGGCGAGGTCCGGGACGATGTCTTGCCGGACGAGTTGGCAGGCTATTGCCTGCACGCCCTCGCCGGAGCCGCAAGCCTGCCGTCCAAGGCCGCGGTGCGGCGGCTCGTCGCCGTGACCCTGGCTGGGTTGCGTCCTCAGGGCTGACGACCCATCCGTTGCGCTGTGCGGCTGGTCCTGGCGCCGAGTCCCGGGCGTAGATCAGGCCGTGGTGCGTGCTGTGGCGAAGAGACGCCCGCGGAGACAGAGGAATGCGAGGCCACTCGCGACGAGAAGCCGCAGAGACGAGTCCGCTCCAAAGTGCTCGCCGAGCGGAGATCGCGGCGCCCCGGACGCCGGGCATGCCGATGATGGTCACGGCCACGGAGTTCAAATCCGCGTCCCGGCGCCCGGTGCGATCGAGCGGGTGCCGGTCAGTGTCCACCGCTCGATTCGACGGCGAGGCGCATGCGGAAGGTCTTGCCGCCGTCCTTCGACTCGTACACGCCGTCCTGGGTGGCGGCCAGGATGTGCTCGGCGCCGACCGCGGTGAGCGCCTGGGGTGGTTGGCCGCCCGGCACGGTGGAGACCTTCTTCCACGTGGCGCCGCCGTCGCTGCTGCGGTTCAGGACACCGGCCTGGTCGATCCCGTAGAGGGCGTCCGCGGCCTTCCAGGAGAGGTACGCCAGCACCGGCTTCTTGCCCTTGGCGAACGTCCTGCCGCCGTCGGTGCTGCGGGCGACGCCCTCGGCGGTGGTGGCGAGGATGAGACGGGGGTCGTTGGGGCTGACCGCGATGTCGAGCGCCTCGAGGCTCGCCCCGTCCTTCCAGGTGGTGCCGTCCTTGGTGGTGCGCAGCAGGGCGTTGGTGGCGTCGTAGCCATAGACCGTGCCGTGTGCGTGGTCCAGCGCGTGGAAGTCCGACTCGCCGGACAGGGACAGCGACGTCCAGGTCTTTCCGGCGTCGGTGCTCTTGATCAGTCCCTTGTTGCCGCCGGAGGCGGGATGGCCGCTGGCGTAGAAGGTGTTGTCCCCGGCCACCGTGAAGCCCATGAAGTCGTCCCTGCTGTCGCCGACGAGCCGGGGCTCGCCGCCTGTGCCAGGGGTGTAGACGCCCTCGTGGGTGGCGACGTACAGGCGCTGGTCGGAGGGGTCCAGGCCGAGGCCGTGGATGTGGCTCACCGTTGTTGCGGCGGTGGACGTATCCGCGCCGTCTTTGTCATCGGAGCAGGCGGCCACGGTCAGGGCGAGAGTCAGGGCGGCCGCTGTCGCGGCGGCATGGCGCTTGTTCATGGTTCCTCGGAGACATCGGGCGCGCGGTGACGCGGAAGGCCGGGAGGGTGCGGTCGAGGGAAATGTGCGGAGGCCAGGGCCCGGGCCGTCCGGCTCCTCGGCGAGCGTGCCGCGGAGCCGGACGGCCCGGTGCGACCTGGCTCAGAGCCGGTCGAGGATGCTCTGCAGTTGCGTGACCTCGGCGGACTGGCCCTTGACGATGTCGCCGGCCATCTTCTTGGCGGCGGCGTTCTTGCCGTTCTTCTGCTCGTCCTTGGCCATGGCGATCGCGCCGTTGTGGTGCTCGATCATCATCTGGGCGAACATCTTGTCGAACTCCTTGCCCTTCATGGCCTGGAGTTCCTTCATGTCCGCGTCGGACATCATGCCGTCGCCACCGTGACCGCTGCCGTGGTCCATGCCGGGCATGGACTCCATCGCGGTCGGCTGCTTCCAGGACTGCAGCCAGCCCTTCATCGTCTTGATCTCAGGGTCCTGGGCCTGCTCGATCTTCTGCGCGATGTCCTTGATCTCCGCGTCGGAGGCGCGGCCGTCGGCGAGCTGAGCCATCTCCAGGGCCTGCTCGTGGTGGGGGATCATCATCTGCGCGAACATCACGTCCGCGTCGTCGAAGTCCCCGGCCTTGTCCCCGGCGTCGGTGGTCGCCGTGGCCGATGACGAGCTGCTGCCGTGGTCCATGCCGCTCATGTCGTCACCGTCGCCACCGCAGGCGGACAGCAGCAGAGCTCCCGCCGCGACGATGCTCGCTGCCGCGATACGGCGAGTGGACGTGCGGCGCAGGGCGCGCGTGAAGGCAGTCATGATCGGTTTCACCTCGGGTGTTGTCTGGTTCTAGTGGCTGTTTTCGGGCGTGCGAGACGGCGGGATCGCGCGTGGTGCGCGCCCGCGAGGGTGTCTCGGCCTACAGCCGAAGGACCGACAACTGGGTGAGATCGGGGCCGCGTGGCGGCGGGTTGGGGTGCAGCACCGCGGCGACCTGGGCACGAAGGCTCGCCAGCCAGTCGGGGTGGCGGGCGAGCGCCGACCGGACGAGCGCGGCGAGCACCCATGCGGCGAGCAGGACGGCCAGGCAGAGGGAGAGCATGTCCATCGCCATGACGGGCGTGTCGGTGGACGGCGCGTGCCCGGAGGCGGCCGCGTGCTCGGATTCCGCCATGGTCGGAGTCGAGGCGGCCTCGTACGTCGCCGAGACCGCATGGGTCGTCGGCGCCGATGCATGGGAGGCCGGGCCCATCTCGGCGGCATGCGAATCGGTGGGATGACCGATGGTGTGCATGACGAACACACCGAACGCGAGCACGACCACGAGCAGCAGGTGCCCGAGGGCGCCTCCTGTTCGTACGTACCGGCTCACGGTCGCTCCCCACACATCCTTCGAGAGCCGCCGCGGCCCTCGGCCCCCGACACTACCGAAGAGGAGCCGGAACTGGTTGTGGATTCGAACCTCTTGGTTGTACAGTCGAACCATGTCAAGGGATCGCAGGGCCGATGACCCGGCCGCTCTGCAGGAGGCACTGGCGGGTTTTGTGCGTGCCTTCGGGCTGCACCAGCCGGAAACCACTCCCTGTGGCCAGCAGATCTCGGTCTCCGAGGCGCACGCCCTGGGCGAGTTGGCGCAAGAGGGCGCACTGCGGCAGGTGGAGCTGACGCGTCGGCTGCGGCTGCAGAAGAGCACCGTGAGCCGCCTGGTCACCCAGCTGTCCGCCCGCGGGTGGGTCGAACGCGCCCCGGCCCCTGACGACGGACGCGGTGTCGTCCTGCGCCTCACCCCCTCGGGGCGGCGAGCCGCGCAGAACCTTGCTCAAGCTCGACGGGAGCGCTTCTCCCAACTGCTCGAAGCAATCCCGGCCCACGAAAGAGCGGGCGTGCTCCACGCCCTCGATGTGATGGTGGAGGCACTGGATGAATAGCGGCAAGCGCCGTGCCCTGGTGGCGGGCGCGGGCGTGATGATCGCCGGCGCGGTGACGGCTGTCGCCTTGGTGGCCGGCGGCTCAGAGAAGGAGCCGGGCGACGGCCGGACCGAGCGGCAGGAGTTAGTGGCCGAGCGCGGCAGAACCGTGATGCCCTTCGACCTTGAGCGGACCACCCACCGCTTCACCCCCACGGCAACCGGGGGCACCCAGGATGTCGTGGCCGACCGGCGCGGCGATACCGAGCAGATCGACCTGATACGCGATCACCTGCGCAAGGAGGCCGCGGCGTTCAGCCGGGGGGACTTCGCCGACCCCGCCCGGATCCACGGCGCCGACATGCCGGGCCTCGCCGAACTGCGGGACGGGTATGACCGTATCGAGGTGACGTACGAAGACCGGGCCGACGGGGCCACCCTGACCTACACCACGCAGGATTCGGCGCTGGCCGACGCCCTGCACGACTGGTTCGAAGCCCAGCTCGGCGACCACGGCGCGCACGCCGAGTCCGGCCATTGAAGCGGAAGGAGCAAAGGGGGCAAGGGCGCGACAGCGCGATGACGAACACCACCACCGCGTCTCCACCTGTGCTCGCCCGGGTGCTGATCGTCGGCTCCGGCATCATGAGCCTCGCCAACTCGGTCACCGTTCCCTTCCTGGCCGTGTTCCTCCACCAGGAACTCGGGCTCCAGCCGGGCATGATCGGCTTCATCATCGGCTCATCGGTGTTCTTCTCGGTCTTCGCCGGGTTCGTCGGAGGCTCGCTCTCCGACCTCCTCGGCCGGACCCGGCTGCTACTGGTCTCCCTGCTGGGAGTGATCGGCTCCTTCGTGGGCCTCTACTTCAGCCACGGCGTCCTTGCGGTGTTCGTCTTCAACGCGACGATGGCGCTCAGCAGCAGCTCCTTCGGCCCCGTGGGCAAGGCGCTGCTGAGCGACCTGCTCCCGCCGGGCCGGCGGGTGAAGTGGTTCTCCTACCAGTACGTGGCCACCAACATGGGCTTCGCCGTCGGGCCGGTCGCCGGCGCGGCGGTCGGTCTGGCCGGCGACCGGTCGGCGTTCCTCGTCGGCGCGCTCGGCTACGGCGTCTACCTGCTCGGCCTGGCCGGAGTCCTGCTGCTGACCTCGTCGTCCGCGCCGGCCGGCGAGCCCGACGGGACGGCCACCGGCGAGGGGCAGGCGCGGCTCTTCGGCAGCGTGCTCAAGGGACTCGCGGACAGCGCGCGGGTCGTGGCGACTGACGCGCGGCTGCTGTTCCTCATCCTCGCCGGACTGCTGCTGGAGGCCGTGCACGGCCGTATCTCCTCGCTGCTCGCGCAGCATCTCTCCGACGGTTTCGCCGACGGCACCGCGATCCTGGGGTACGTGCTGACCACCAACGCGGTGACCGTGGTCGTCCTGCAACTGTCCGTCTCCCGGTTCACGGCCAAGCGCAACCCCGTAGCGTCCATCGTCGTCGGCGGTCTGCTGACCGTCCTCGGCATGGCAGGCTTCGCGTTCGCGGAGGAGACCTGGCACTTCGTCGCCGCGATGGTGGTGTTCTCGCTCGGCGAGATCCTCATCTATCCGGCTGAGTTCGCCATCATCGACCGGATCGCGCCGGAGGACCGCCGAGGCTCGTACTTCGGCGCGCAGACCTTCGCCCAACTCGGCGTCTTCCTCGGCCCCTACACCGGTGGCCTGCTGCTCGCGGCCTACGGCGGCACGACCATGTTCCTCGGCGTCGGCTCGTTCGCCCTGGCCAGTGTGGTCATCTATCTGCTCGTCGGCCGGCGGATCCCCGGCTTGTCCGGCCCCGTGCCGGAGCGCACCGCGGAGCGGCCGAAGCAGGAGCCTGCCGATGACATGGCGTGAGCGGGGACTACGACTACTGGCGCCGGGGACCTGCGAACGGGCGCCCGCTGGCTCAGTCCTCGCCCACCACGGTCAGATCGTCGCCGAGGGCTGCGGCGATCTCGGCGGCCCGGGGTGCGGATACGCCTACTCCCCGAGAGAGGTCCCCGGGACCTTGCCCCGCCCCCCGTACCCCGGCCAGTACGTGGCGACAGGCTCGTCCAGTGACCCAGCGGGGTCCTGCCTTCCGGCAGACCCCGCTGGTCAATGGCTGCACGTCTACCTGAAGGACCGCAGGCGCAGGCTGTTCGTCACGACGAATACGGACGAGAAGGCCATCGCCGCGCCCGCGATCATCGGGTTGAGCATCCCGGCCGCGGCCAGCGGCAGGGCGGCGACGTTGTAGCCGAAGGCCCAGAAGAGGTTGCCCTTGATGGTGGCCAGCGTCCTGCGGGAGAGGCGGATCGCGTCGGCCGCCACCCGCAGGTCGCCGCGTACGAGGGTCAGGTCGCCGGCCTCGATGGCGGCGTCCGTGCCGGTGCCCATGGCCAGGCCCAGGTCGGCGGTGGCCAGGGCGGCCGCATCGTTGACGCCGTCGCCGACCATGGCGACCGAACGGCCTTCGGCCTGCAGCCGCTTGACGACATCCACCTTGTCCTGGGGGAGGACCTCGGCGATGACCTCGTCGATGCCGACGCTCCGCGCCACGGACTCGGCGACGAGCCGGTTGTCGCCGGTCAGCAGCACGGGCTCCAGCCCGAGCCTGCGCAGTTCGGCCACCGCCTCGGCGCTGGTCTCCTTGATCGCGTCGGCGACGGTCAGGACGCCGCGCGCCTCGCCGTCCCAGGCGACGGCAACCGCCGTACGTCCCTCGGCCTCCGCGGCGGCCTTGGCCTCGGCCAGCTCCCGTGGCAGCTCGATCACCCACTCCTCCAGGAGCTTCTCGCGGCCTATGAGCACGGCGTGGCCGTCGACGACGCCCTGGACGCCGAGCCCGGCGACGTTCTCGAAGTTCTCCGGTACCGGCAGGCTGCGGGCCCGCTCGACCGCGCCGACGGCGATGGCCTGGGCGATCGGGTGCTCGGAGGCGTGCTCCAGGGAGCCCGCCAGCCGCAGCAGTTCGCTCTCGTCGACGCCTTCGGCGACGTACACGTCCTGCAGAGTCATCCGGCCCGTGGTGACCGTGCCGGTCTTGTCCAGGACGATCGTGTCGACGCGGCGCGTGGACTCCAGGACCTCCGGCCCCTTGATGAGGATGCCGAGCTGCGCCCCGCGGCCCGTGCCGACCATCAGCGCGGTCGGCGTGGCCAGGCCCAGGGCGCACGGGCAGGCGATGATCAGGACCGCGACGGCGGCGGTGAACGCGGCGGCGGTGTCACCGGTGGCGCCGAGCCAGCCGCCGAGAGTGGCGACCGCGATGAGGAGAACGGCCGGGACGAAGACGGCGGAGATCCGGTCGGCGAGGCGCTGCACGGCTGCCTTGCCGTTCTGCGCGTCCTCGACGAGCTTGGCCATCCGGCCGAGCTGGGTGTCGGCGCCGACGCGCGTCGCCTCGACGACCAGTCGGCCGCCGGCGTTGACCGTGGCGCCGGTGACGGCGTCGCCGACCGTCACGTCGACCGGCACGGACTCGCCGGTGAGCATAGAGGCGTCGACCGCGCTCGCGCCCTCGACCACGGTGCCGTCCGTGGCGATCTTCTCGCCGGGCCGTACGACGAACCGGTCGCCTACCGCCAACTGCCCGACAGGGATGCGCACTTCCTTACCACCGCGCAGCACGGCGACATCCTTCGCGCCGAGTTCGAGCAGCGCCCGCAGCGCCGCGCCCGCCTTGCGCTTGGACTTCGCCTCCAGATAGCGCCCGGCAAGGATGAAAGCGGTCACGCCGGCCGCGGCTTCCAGGTAGATCGACGAGGAGCCGTCCGTGCGGGAGATGGTGAACTCGAAGCCGTGCCGCATGCCGGGCATGCCGGCGTGCCCGAAGAACAGCGCCCACAGCGACCAGCCGAGCGCGGCGAGCGTACCGATGGACACCAGCGTGTCCATGGTCGCGGCGCCGTGCCGGGCATTCGTCCAGGCCGCCTTGTGGAAGGGGAAGGCACCCCAGACGACGACCGGGGCCGCCAGGGTCAGTGACAGCCACTGCCAGTTGTCGAACTGCAGGACCGGGACCATCGCCATCAGCACCACGGGCACGGACAGGGCCAGCGACACGAGCAGCCGCTGCCTCAGCGAGAGCAACTCGTCGTCCGCCGCCACGGGCGCCTCGGCGGCGCTCTCCTCAGCGGCGGGTGGCGACGGCTCCTCGGCGGTGTAGCCGGTCTTCTCGACGGTGGCGATGAGGTCGGCGACCTCGACGCCCTCCGCGTACGTAACCTTCGCCTTCTCGGTGGCGAAGTTGACGGTCGCGGTGACGCCGTCCATGCGGTTGAGCTTCTTCTCGATGCGGGCGGCGCAGGAGGCGCACGTCATGCCGCCGATGGAGAGCTCGACATCGGTGGCGGGCGCGGACGCTGCGCCGGGGGACGTCTTTTCGGGAGCCGTGCTGGTCATACATATCTCCTGGGAGAGGCCGGGACGCACAGCGTCCGTATCAGCGGAGCGATGCGTCCCGGCGCGGGAGGTAATGCCCGGTAGGTGGTCTGGGCCGGATGCCCGAGCCGGACCGTCAGGCCCGGCCGACGAGCTCGTAGCCGGCCTCGTCGACGGCGGCCCGGACGGCCTCCTCGTCGAGCGGGGCGGCGGAGGTGACGGTGATCTCACCGGTCTCGGCCACGGCCTTGACCGCGGTCACGCCGTCCAGGGCGGATATCTCCTGGGCCACTGCGCCCTCGCAGTGGCCGCAGGTCATGCCGGAGACCTTGTAGACGGTGGTGACGCCGTCGCCCTGGACGGCGGTCGCGGCGCCCGAGCCGCAGGAGCCGTCGGAGGAGCAGCAGGATCCGGAGTTCGTCTGGGTGGTCATGGGTGCTCCCTCAGGGGGTGGATGCGTGGGTCTGCCGTCGGGAGAGCGTGATGTCCTCGGTCTCTCCCGGCACACCGATGCTATACCCCCTGGGGGTATGTGCAACCTGTGATGCCGCCCACACGTGCAGCGTTGGGGATGTGATGACGGCACCAACCCTCGCGCCGGATGTGGGCGGCGAGCGCCGCTCCGGTGTCGCGCCGGGCCGGCGCCGGCGTCTGCGGCGGCGGCGGCCCCAGCCGCGGGGTCGGCCGCCCGAGCAGCCATTCTTCCGGGCGTCGTGCACGCGCGGCCATGCGGATGCGGCGATCGACAACAGGAAGTACACCGCCGGCGCGGCAACCACGAGCTGTCAGACGGGTGACGACATCCCGGCAGCCCGGCGGTGCTCGCTGGGGCTGCCATGAGTCGCGGCTCCTTCCTCGGGCCGCCAGCGCGCGGATTTACCCCTGGGGGGTATATTGAGCCTGGGCGGATGGTGGCGGACAACGGGAGGGGATCGGGTGTGAGGCCCGTGGGGCGCTGCTCCAGGCCGGCGTCGGCGTACGCTCGGACCGCCGGCCGGTCGGCACTCGGCGTGCTGGTGGCCGCCTTGGTTGCGCTTGCCGTCCTCGTCCACCATGACTCGACCGCGATGGCCGGAACCCATGACATGCCGGGCACGTCGATGGCGGGGATGACCGAGCCGGGAGCCCGCCACCTCAGCGCAGACCCACATGCGTCGCACTCCGGGGCGGCTGGACCATCAGCTCACGAGGATGCCCCGGCCGGACACGCGGGCAACGTCATGAACTGCGGTGACGGCATCGCCCAGCACTGTGGCGCGGCGAGCGTCACGACCACCAACCTCTGCCCGCCGAAAGAGACGCTCCGCGCGAGCGCAGCCGCGGACCCGGTTCCCTCGCGCGCCACCGTCACCGCCCGGACGGCCGAACGGGCCCCGCCCGAGCTGTCCGTCCTCTCTCAACTGCGCATATAGGCCGCGAGTTCGCCCCGGTACGGCCGGGGCCCGGCCACAGCCCATGGCGTCGCCACGTACGCGATGCCGCGCACTTGAGAGAAGAGGACCCATACCGTGAACAGCCTCAACCGTCGCTCCCTCCTGCTCGCAGGTCTCGGCGTCGCGAGCGTCGGCACGCTCGCCGCCTGCAGCAGCGGTTCATCCAACACACCCACCCTGATGAGCCCTTCGGGCTCTGCCGTCGCCCGCGCGGAGAAGAAGCGCCGCGCCACCGGCACCGAGCGCAAGGTCACCCTGACCGCGGCCCCCGTCACCCTCGACCTCGGCGGCGTCAAGGCCAGGACCTGGGCCTACGGCGGACAGGCCCCCGGCAGGGAAATCCGGATCTCCGCCGGTGACACCCTCGTCGCCGAACTCTCCAACCAGCTCCCGGACAGGACCCCCACGTCCGTCCACTGGCACGGTCTCGCCCTGCGCTCCGACATGGACGGCGTGCCGATGGTCACCCAACGGGACATCCGCGCCGGCAGCGCCTTCACCTACCGCTTCATCGCCGCCGACCCGGGCACCCACTGGTTCCACCCCCACTCCGGGCTCCAGCTCGACCGCGGCCTGTACGCACCACTGATCGTCGAGGACCCCAAGGAGCCGCTCTCCTACGACGACGAATGGGTCGTCGTCCTCGACGACTGGCTCGACGGCGTCACCGGCACCCCCGACGAGGCCCTCGCCGAACTCCGGCAGGGCATGGCCGACCACGGCTCGGCCGGCACCGGCAGCACGCCTGGCCACGACATGTCCGGCCACGGCATGTCCGGCCACGGCATGGGAGACACGGACATGGACGGGATGAGCACGTCGCCGTCCGCGTCCTCCTCCGGTGACGGCGATGACATGTCGATGAGGTTCATGCTCATGGGCGCCACCAGTGATCTCCTCGGCGGCGACGCGGGCGACGTGAAGTACCCCTACCACCTCATCAACGGCAAGGTGCCGGCCGACCCGGACGTCTACACCGGCAAGCCGGGCCGGCGCGTGCGGATGCGCTTCATCAACGCGGGCGGCGACACCGCGTACCGGGTGGTGCTCGGCGGGCACAGGATGACCGTCACCCACACCGACGGCTACCCCGTCGAGCACCGGCAGACCGACGCCCTGCTGATCGGCATGGGCGAGCGCTACGACGTGCTGGTGACCCTCGGCGACGGTGTCTTCCCGCTCGTCGCGCTCGCCGAGGGCAAGGACGCGACCGGCCTGGCCCTGGTGCGTACGGGATCCGGCAGCGCGCCGTCCGCGGCCGTCCGCCCGAAGGAGCTGAACGGCACGGTCACCACCGCATCGGCTCTCAAGGCGGCCGAGGACGTGCGTCTGCCGTCGAGGAAGGCGGACGTCGTGCACCGCGTCGAACTGACCGGCGGTATGGAGAAGTACGACTGGGCCGTCAACGGCCGCAGGTTCGACATGGCGAACCCGGACGCCGCCCCTTTCCTGGTCGAGGAGGGGCAGCGGGTCCGCCTGGACTTCGTCAACACCACGGAGATGTGGCACCCGATGCACCTGCACGGCCACACGTTCCAGCTCGGTGGTAGCGGCGCCCGGAAGGACACCACGATCGTGCTGCCGAAGAAGACGGTGTCCGTCGTCTTCGACGCCGACAACCCGGGGCAGTGGATGCTGCACTGCCACAACGTCTACCACGGCGAGGTGGGGATGATGGCTCTCGTCGCCTACCGGGCATGACGGCCGACGTGTGCAGCACCCGGGTCCGGCCACCGGCCGGGCCCGACCCGTCCCCACACCAGCAGGTAGGGCGCGGCGAGGACGAGGCTGCCGTCGGTGGCCTCGTTGTGCTCGGCGAACAGGTCGGCCAGATCGGCCCTGGCGCGCTTCCAGCGCCCGGCGGCCTCCAGGACCGCGCGATGCTCACGGAGTGGACCCGGCTTGTTCTCGAAGACGGTGACGGCGTGCGCGACCGAGGAGTATGCGACGCGGACCCGTTCGACACGCGTTCGGACGGCTATGGGGAGCGGGGTGAACCAGGCGCGGACGTGCGCGGGGTCACCCCAGCGCATCGGCGAGCCGTTGTCCTCCGGTCGGCGGCCGAGGTGGCGCCGCACGGTCGGGGCGATCCGGCCCATGATCCCGTCGGGCGTCCAGGAGGCGACCGCGAGCAGTCCTCCGGGACGGCAGACACGGACCAACTCGGCAGCGGCCCGGGACGGTTCGGGCGCGAACATCACACCGAAGGTGGACACCACGACATCGAAGGCCCCCGCGGCGAACGGCAGAGCCTGCGCATCTCCGGCCACGAACCCGACGCTCCGGCTCGGCAGTTCCGCCCGGCGAGCGCGATCCGCCGCGATCCGCAGCAGTCCCGGCTCCAGGTCCACGCCCACGGTATGGGCTCCGGCACGTGCGGCGGCGAGCGCTGCGGGCCCGGACCCGGTGCCCACGTCCAGGACGCGCGGCACGGGCGCATGCCGTGCCCGACCCGGCTCGGGGCCGAGAGCAGCCAGGGCAAAGGCCGTCACATCGTCCGCGGCATGCGCCCATGCGTCACCGGCGGCGGTGTAATCGCCTCCCTGCCAGTCGCCGCTCACCGCCGGCCCGTCCGCCCCGAGTGGCGCAGCAGCGTGACGCCGTACTCGGCCAAGTCCTCCGGCAGCCGGGCCAGGCCCGGGAGCTGCTCGATGTGGTGGACGCCCGGGGGCGCGGTCCCGGTGAGCAGTTCGCGAGTGACGTACGCGGCGGTCAGGCCGGTGACGCGGCTCTGCTCGCGTCCGGTGAGCGCGTAGGCCGCGTGCCGGTCGCCGTGCCAGGCATCAGCCCGTACGGCGAAACCGTCGCCGCCCAGGTGGACGCGGCCGGAGAGGTCGGCCAGCCGCCGCTGAACGTCCGGTCGGGCGGTCAGTCGCGTCAGACCGGCTCGGCGCATCGTGAACAGGGCGGTGCTCAGCGCACGGGAGTCGAGGCACAGGCGCGTGGTCACCTGGGGGACGCCGAGGGTGCGGGGCAGCGTGTGCTGGTCGGAGAAGGGGAAGGGGTGGGCGGTCCGGGGACCGTGGCCGGGCAGTTCGGTGCGCAGCGGACGGGCGCGCACCGGCTCGGCCAGACCGGCCATCGTCCAGCGCAGCGCGTCGGTGCCGTGCCGCTCACCGGTCCCGAACAGCAGCGTGAGGTCGATGCGGTCGGCCCCGCCGACGGCTTCGTGGGCGCGACGGGCGAGCAGGTTCGTCACACCCGGCGCGACGCCGACGCTCAGCACGCCCGTGGCCCCGGCGTCCGTGGCCACACCGCCCAGCTCCGCCACGGCGTCCAGCAGCCGCGCGGTGGCTGAGACGTCGACGACATGGATGCCGCCTTCGAGGCAGACCCGGGCGACCCCCGCGTCCGGCGGCTCCACACACAGCACCACCGCGGCCACCGCGCCGAGTCCATCCAGCACCCGCCGGAAGCCCTCGGGGTCGGCGACGTCCACGCGGACGCCGCCGAGCCGACGCGCCCGCTCCGCGTTCCGCCCGCCGGGCACGACACGGCCCGGGTACCAGGCGCCGAGCGTCGACGTCACGGTCGCGCCGACAGCACCGTAGCCGCCGACGACCAGGATCCGGCCGTCGGTTCCCCGTGATTCCGCTGTAGTCATACTCCAGTGAATTACACTGTAGTGGCACTACAGTCAAAATCCGGGAGTCCAGGGAGCCCTCATGCCGATGACCCGCGCCGAGAAGGCCCGCCGCACCCGGCAGCGCATGCTGGAGGCCGCGACCCGGCTGTTCACCGAACGCGGCTGGACGCGGACGACCGTCGAGGACGTCGCCCGCGCGGCCGAAGTCGGGGTCCAGACCGTGTACTTCACGTTCGGCACCAAGCGGGCCCTGCTGAAGGAGGTCCTGGACGTCGCGATCGCCGGTGACGGCGACCCGGTCGCCACCCTCGACCGCCCCTGGGCCCGCAAGGTGCTCGCCGAACCGGACCCGGCCGGACAACTCGCCCTCCAGGCCGCCGGAGCACGCGAGGTGCTGGAACGTGCCGCCCCCGTGCTGGACGTCGTACGCGGCGCGGCGGCAGCCGACCCGGAACTGGCCGAGCTGTGGCGCACCAACCTCCAGCAGCGGCACACCGTCCAGCTCCACTTCGCCGAGGCACTGTTGGCCAAGACCGGCGGGTGTCTGCGGGACGGCCACGACGGGGCGGCGGCCGCCGACATCGCGCTCACGGTGCTCGGACCGGAGACCTACGACCTGCTGGTCAGCGGACGCGGCTGGACCCCGGCCCGCTGGGAACGCTGGGCCGCGGACACGCTCGTACGACAGTTGCTGCCCTGAAGGCTGGAGTCCGGGAGCGGGCGGATCCAGCGGCCCCGCTTGGGGGACCGGGTTTGCGGCGTCTGACGCGGTGTTACCCCTACGGGGACGGCATCAGCCGTCGCTGCCATACCCGCTGGAGGTTCCTGTCATGACCACTGCCGTCAAGGACATGCTCGACACCTACCCTGCCGATCTGGGCCGGGTGGACCGGGAGAAGCTTGCCCGGTGTATCGAGGAATGCATCGCCTGCGCGCAGGCGTGTACGGCGTGCGCGGACGCGTGCGTGTCGGAGGAGATGGTCAGTGAACTGACCAAGTGCATCCGTACGAACGCCGACTGTGCCGACATCTGCAACGCGACCGCTTCCGTTCTGTCCCGCCACACCGGCTACGACGCCAACGTCACCCGAGGGATCCTGCAGGCGTGCGTGACCGTCTGCAAAGCCTGCGGCGACGAGTGTGAGCGCCACGCCGGCCGGCACGAGCATTGCCGCGTGTGCGCCGAGGCGTGCCGTCGCTGCGAGCAGGCGTGCCATGACCTGATCGGTTCCCTGGGCTGACATGCGGCCCGTCCACCCCGTACTGCAGCGGGGCGGACGGCGCCGACTCCGGCAGGCAGCAGCTTGCTGGTGCCCCCGGGGTACACAGCGGACTCGGCTACGCCGGTAGGGAGGCATCGCGACCGACCAGCGAGACCAGCCGGAACGACCCGGCAGGATCCGGCCGCCGCGCGCCGCGTGCGCCGAAGTCGAGGTCTGCGCCGCGATCCCGGCACCCGCGGCGACGGCGGCACCCGCCGTCGCCGTGATCACGGCATACGGCACGCGGACGGCGCACCGGCCCAAGACGATGTGTGCTCCGACACGGCGAGATCGACGCACTGACGGCCCCCAACCGTCGCCGCCCCGCCCCGCATGGCGCGGCATGGTTCTTCCGGCATCGCGGGTGTCCGGAGCGGATCGCACAGTAGTCGGCATCGACCCCGTGATCGGGAAATCCGCGTCCCTTGATCACCACAAGATCCCCTCAAGGCGCGGCAAATTCATGGCCTCGGTGGCGGCGACTGTTCGCAACGCGGGCTTCGAGCAGCCGGTCATCCTGCCCCGCCGGCACCAGGACAGACCGTGACCACGCGGCCGTCGTCTACGCGCCGCGTACGTTCACGAACAAGCCCGACCTGTTCCAGGGCGGAGCCTTCACGGCCGTCGTCAACACCAGCACGGGCTCGGTCACCAAGCTCGGGTTCACCGCGTCGCTCGCGTACTTCGACCCCACGTGCAACTCCTCTGCGCACATGGCGGCGTTCATGGTGACGTCCGCGGACGCGGTCGACTTCGACATCCGGCCGCCCCCGAAGACCTTCTTCCCACGCCGTTTGAACAGCGTGTCGTCCACCGCCACCGTCAGCGGGGTTCCAGTCGGGCACCAGCGAGCGCACCACCAGGTGGGACAGCGACGCGCCCAGCGGATGCGGCTCTCCAGCAGGCACAGGCGAAGAAGGAGTGGGCCCGGTCACGGGGCCAGCAACGGGTCAACAGAAGCATCGGCGGGTCCCTCACCACAGGCGACACAAGCACCGCCGACGCTTCCTTGGTGTCTGCCTCCCGACCGGGCCGATGGCCACCACTTTCACGAGGCCGCTCCGAAGACGCGGAGCGAGTACGTCGCCCCGTCCTTGCCCGCGCCGTACACCACCAGGACGGTCGCGGCGGAACCCGCCCGGTACAGGGGGCTGTCGACGGTCTTCCCGGTCCGGTCGTGCAGCTTGTCGACGGCGGCCGTGGTCGTAGTCAGCCAGCGGGCCGCCGCCTCCGGATGCGCGTCCGGGGGGTCCAGTTCGACACACTGGCGCAGGAAGTCGGCGCGACCGGGGGCCGTCCGGCCGGCGGCGCACGTCAGGGACTTCAGGTCGCCGTCCAGGCTCCACACGACGGCGACGGACAGCTCGGTGCCGGCCGTGGGGTGGGCGACACCGGAGGAGAACCACACGGCGGGCCGGTCGTCGTCCGCGTCGAAGTCGTTCTTCTTCCTCGCGCTCAGTGTGATGTGCCACCGCTTGGTCAGCCGGGCCAGGTAGTCAGCGCCGGTGTATCCCTTCGCAAGAACGGCATTGGGGACGGCGTCGCGAACCTTGTCCGAGGTCGCGGGCCGGGTCGGCCAGTCGTCCAGGTCGGCGGTGGCCGAGGGCGACGGCGTGGCCGCCGCCTTCGGGGCGGACGAGGTGGCGGACGAGGTGATCTCGCCCTCGCCCGGCCCCGGAGACGCCGAGGAGCCGGAGCCCGGTGAGGAGCCGGGGTGCGAGGAACACCCGGTGAGCAGGGCGCCGGCGGCCAGCGCCGCCGCGAGGGCGTGCGGGAACTTCATGAGCGTGGGCTCCGTTGCGAGGTGCAGCCTGGGAGATGTGCGGCAGTGGGAAGGCGGTGCGCCCGCACCTCCCGGTCGTACGCGGACCGTGGGACGGACGCACCGCCGTGCCGTGGTGTACTGCTGTGGAGTACGGCCGTGTGTCAGGGCATCGCGTCGTGGAAGCAGATGCCCGTGCTGGACGCGGTCGTCGTCGGCTTGAAGACCACCGCGTCGTAGGCCACGTCCTGGTCGCCGGTGTAGTCGCTGCGGCTGGTGTTGTCGGCCTGGAGGTTGCCGCCCTGCCACATCCGGACCGTGCCCAGCTCCACCCAGACGTCGTTGCCGTTGCTGCGGGTGGCCTGCTTGACGCCGCAGGTGCGCGTGGGTGTGGCCACAGCGGTGTTCATGCCGACGTGGACGGTGTACGGCACGATGGCCTGCGCCCCGTGGTTGGGCAGGTGGACGTAGATGTCGTACAGAAGGCCCGTGGTGCCCGGCTCGGACATTTTGGACGGGTCCGGTGTCCAGGTCGCGGTGACCTTGTGCCACAGGTTGGCCGCGCTGCCCGTGCCACCCGCGTAGCCGTGGGTGAACCAGGCGTGCCCGTCGTATCCGGCGCCGAGCTGGTGCAGGTCGATCGGGGCGATGTCGCCGGTCGCCCGCCAGGTGCCGTCGCCGCGGTGGTAGGTGAAGTTGTCCCCGAACTGGAGGGTGAACTTGCCGCCGCTCGGCTGCGATTCGGTGCAGCCCTGGGTGTTGTCGTCCGGGTCACCCAGGTCGTCGACCAGCAGCCCGCTGGGGGCGTTGCCGCAGGGGCCCGCCGCGTACTGCCGGTTGAGCTGCGGCTCGCCGCTGCCGGGGGAGTAGGCGAGGTTCTCGCTGGAGCCGTTGGTCGAGTCGCCACCGGCACCCCAGTCGACCGAGCCGTGGAACCAGCAGGTCTCGTTCTCGGCCGGGCACGGATCGGTACCGGACGCGGCCCCGGGGTCGCAGTTGTTGGAACTGTCGCAGTAGGCCCGGTAGTTCAGGTTCAGGTTGAGCTTGCCGGCCGGTCCGGTGCCCCCGGTGGGGAACTGAGGGTAGGAGTACGAGGGCCGGCCGTTGTAGGTGAGCTGCGGCGTCTCCACCCAGCCCATGATCTTTTCCTCGTACGGCCAGTCGGCCGGGTGCGCGGCGTCGTCATAGGAGTCGCGCAGGAACGGGGCGCGGTCGGCCCGGTAGTTGGGATTGGCCGGGTTGTTGAACCAGCCGAGCCCGATGTGGCCGCCGTTCTGCGAGGTGTCCGTGTAGATGCCGCTGTTATAGCCCCACAGCGCCATGAACCAGTTCTCGACGTACGCCGGGTTGCCGGTGTTGACGTTCATCCCCAGGCCCTTGAGCTGGTTCCAGGTCTTGCTCAGGATCTGCAGGCCGGCGGCGATGTTGGCCGCGTAGTCGGTGGCGATGGCGTACGCCTCGGTCGGTGCGTACGGGTCCGGCTTGGCCTCGTTCATGCCCGAGGTGACCTGGGCGATGCCGTAACCGCAGTCGGCGGCACCGTTGTTGGGGTAGTAGTGGATGCTGTCGCCGTTGCCGTAGTAGTCGCCGAGCAGCGGGTTGCCGCCGTCGCCGGGGACGGAGTGCCAGGTCGCCTGCTTGAAGTTGGACTCCTGGGCGAGGATGCCGAGCATCACTTGGGCGGGCACGGTGCCGCCCCCGGTGAGCGCGACGCGCGGGAAGAGGCCCTGCGGGGTGTAGGAGGCGCTGCCGGTGCCCAGGTAGTTCGCCGGCCGGGTGATGTTCAGGTCACCGTGCACGGCCTGGTCGACGGCCCACTCCACCATGTTCGGGCTGGGCTGCAGGGCCTGGGCGTGCGGGTCGTTGCGCTTGACGAGGCAGTTGGAGTAGTGCGACTGCGGGTTGGGGTCGCTCGGCGCCACGCCGGACTGGGCGAGTGCGTCCTTCTCCGGCTGGCCGTTGACGTCGGGCTCCACGTCGTCGGGTCCCGACGACGTGGCCTCGGCGGTGGCCACCTGTGTGGTGGCCATGGTGCCGGTTTCCGGCGCGAGGGCCTGCACGTCGATGAGTCCGGCTCCCTGCCCGCCGGAGGAGCCGATCTTCGACGTGATGCCCTTGAGTTCCTCCGACGCGGCCTTCGTGGTGAGCAGGTGCCCCTGCCTGGAGGCCGCGAGGGGCTTGCCGGGGGCGTTCGCCTTCGCCAGACCGGGCGCCTCGGTGGCGTCGATGCCGGACACCTGGCCGGCGACGAGGTCGCCGCCGTGGCGGGGGAAGAGGCCGAGCTTGCCAAGCGGGGCGGTGCCGAGTTTCGTCAGTTTGCTGCCGTCCCAGCGGTGCAGGACGTCCTTGCCGTTCGACACGACGGCCAGGTCGACGGCTCCGCCGGTGGACGGGGCGATGGCGAACAGGCGGCCGGGCAGGTCGGTGAGCGTGGAAACCCGCCCGCGGGCCTCGTCGGCCGAGACCTTGACGAGCCGGCCGCCGAGCACGCCGATGTCGCCGTCCGCGGTCGGCAGCGGGTTGGTGAACTGGCCTGTGACGGTGGTGCTGTCGACGGTTCTGCCGGTGGTGGCGTCGACGTCGAAGAGCTGGGTGGTTCCGTGCCCGGAGTCGCCGACGGCGCTCCGGGTGAAGGTGACCGTGTCGCCCTGCCCGCATCCCGGGGAGAAGTAGGCGAGCTGGACACCGGTGACGGACCGGGTGACCTTCCCGGTCTTCAGGTCCACGACCGCGGCGAAGGCGCCGTGCTGCATCAGGGCGGGCTTGTTGGCGGCCATGGACGGCGCGTAGACGGCCGCGGCGTAGCGGCCGGAGCCGGTGGCGCACACGTATCCGGTCCACGGCCCGATGCCGTCGAGTCCGGCCTCGGTCAGATCGGCCACCTCCCGGTACCGGAACGACTGCGACTCGTCGGCCACCAGAACGTGGAAGCCCTTCGAATCGCCGGTCCCGATGACCGCGCGGTCGCCGGAAGTCCGCCAGTTGCCGCCCAGCGCCTTGGCGGGCGAGGCGAACAGCGTGCCGTCGGTGTGGGGGACCGGCTGTTGCGGTGCGGCCGCCGCGGTCACGGCGGAGGCCGGCAGCAGGCTCACGGCCAGTGCGGCGCAGGACAGCGGGACGATCCTGGCCGTCAGGCGCCGCGCTCGTCCCAGTGGACGCAAGACGCCCGCTCTCCTCCCCTTCGTATCCTTCTTGTCAATGCCATTGCGTACAGTCTCCGCTCGTCCCTTGCTGCTTCCACGTCTCCGGTGCAGGGTCGAATCCTTGGCCCAGTTCCGTGACACAGCCCTTGGCCATCGAATCTCCGCCGACCATCGGCGTCGCCTTGGCCACGTCCGCGGTGGCGATGTATCCGGTGGAGTACGACGCCTCGCTGCCGCCCAGCGGAGGGACGTAGAAGATGTTCGCGGCTTGCGGGTCGAGGGTGTAGTCGGTGTCGAGGGTCACCTTGGCCCAGGACGCGTCGCAGGTGCCCGAGTAGAAGAACCGCAGGGAGAGCCCGGTCTCGTCGACCTCCTCCAGGAGCCGGGCGTCACTGTCACAGCCCGCCGTGACCGGGCTCTGGCCGGTGCACGCGGTGCCCTTGCAGGTGGCGGCCGACGCCGGGCTCGTCATGGCGCACACGGAACCGCCGGCCAGGGCGAGGGCCAGCAGCAGGGACTTCAGAGAGGGAGCGATCCGGGATCCGGCACCCGAGGAAAATCTTCGCGTCAACATGGCTGTCCTTCACATCCGTTGACAGTGGGTACGTCCACAGCGGTGGCGGCAGGTTCGCCATTCGGGCATGCGTGCATGCGTGCATGCGTACGCGCGACGCTTCCGCTCCGTTGCCGTCGCGCACGAACACGCATGATCACGCGACGGTCACAGACTGTCGCCCGCCGTACGGCGTGATCAACCAAGGTTCCGCCAAGAGGTACCCAAAGCATCCCGAGTCGCAAGCCCTGACCGTGTCAGCCGGCGATCCTTCATCGCGGTCGATGCCGACCGGCAATGCTCACGGAGGCGGAAGAGATGCTCCGTCCCGCGCTCGGCCCCACCTCCACCGGCTGCGGCTGCGTCACGCTCTCGCGGAGGACCTTCTTGCTCAGCGAGTACGTGGCCCCGGACGGGGTCATCGCGGTCTTCAGCGACAGGAGCCTGTGGACGGCCTACAGCCCGTGGCAGCGAGCCGCTCGGAGGGCAATCTCCAGTGGCTGATTTCCACGTGTACGGAGCGTTGATTGCTCCGCCCCGATGAGTGGAGGATGTTGGCGATCACGCCGGATATCCCCCGAGGAGTCTTCCGTGGCAAGCGGTGGGGCGGCCGAGCTGTTACTGGGTGGCATGGCTGACGGGAATGGGATTCGCACTCATCGCGGTTCCCACGCTCGTTTTGGTGCTCGGCCCGACCGAGGGCGTGGTCCTCGCAAATTGCGCGGCCGGCGCCATCAGCGTGGTAGGACTCACTACGGGCTGGAGGCGAGTGCATCTTGGCGCGATGGTGCCCTTGGTAATTGCCTCCGCGTGTACCGTTCCAGCGGGTACGTGGATTGCCGCGCGGCTGCCTGAACCGGTGCTGTTGGCGGGAGCCGGGGCGTTGGTGAGTGCGGCCGTCATATTCGTGATGGGTGGCGTCCGAATACCCGCTCTGACAGGGACAAAAGGAGCACTGACTGCAGGCGCTGTGGGCGGCTTCATGAATTCGTCTGCCGGTGTCGGCGGACCGCCCTTCTCCCTGTACGCAGTGAATGCGGGATGGGCGGTGCAGGAGTTCGTGCCGAATGCGCAGTTCTACGGGATCGTAGTGAACGTCTTCTCGGTCGCCTCCAACGGCGTGCCCGAGCTGACCGGGGCATCCTGGGGAGTTGTTGTGGCTGCTATGGCAGCAGGCGCTGCTCTCGGTAGGGCGCTCGCACCGCGGATCCCGGAGAAATGGGTCCGGCGGCTTATCCTTGCGCTTGCCCTGACTGGTGGTTTTTCTGCCCTGATCAAAGGGTTGTGGGGTCTATGAGGGCAGGGCGTCCCATGCTCGAATGCAGCGGCCTCGGCGTGTAAGAAAATTAAGTAGGCCGTCTTATCGCCATCACGGGCGGGTACGGCCGCCTCGATTCGCTGGAAGAAGCGGGCCATGAATAGATCCGCTAGATCCGCTGTCTTCAGGGGCTGGTAGAGCGCGAGACTGGACAGTGATTCCGGGTTGAGCCTGATCTGCTTCAGCGTCTTGGGATCAAGGGCGGAACGCCGACAGCAGCGCGGGCACGAGCTATGGATGAATTGCTCTGCGTCTCAGCCGCGCTGGGATCGTCTGTCTCGGTCGGGTGAGTCGGGACACCGAGCGCCCCTCTCGACGCCGCCTCGCGCCTTCCATGTCCAACGCGCGGTCGATGACGTACGTGGCGGGCAGCGGAGCGTGCGCGGGTGGCCGCCGGCCCGCAGGTCGGGCTTGACGGAGCGCGTGTACAGGTCGCTTCCAGGGGTCTCCGAGAGACGTCAGGGAGTCACGCGCGTGCGCGCCCGGGCTCGGCGGTCTTCGTCGGCGGAGTCGAGTCGAACGAAGGGGACAGCGCGTCCCGCCTCTTGGTACGACGACTCGCTGCCGTCGACGGGCAGTTCCATGAACGCGCACAGGCGGCGGGCTGTTCGGGGGTGGCGGCGCGCGTAGTCCAGCATGATCTCGGCACCCTCCTCGGGCGTGAGGAAGTGCGCGGTGACGGCGTGCGGGCGGTTGCCGAACTGGATGAGCGTCTTCGGGCGTGCGCGCAGATTTCGGTACCAGTCGGCGTTCGGCCCGAAGCCCGAGGCGACGGTCCAGCTCGCGCCGCCCGGGTTGTAGGACACCACTTCCAGGACGACCATGCGATCGAGGCCGCTCACCCGGCCGGTGTGATGCAGCAGGAGCAGCCGTTTACCGAAGAGGGGACCAAGTCCTGCCCGGAAGAACAGGATCGGCAGCCGGATGGCCAGGCGACGCCATCCGGTAGGGAGTTGGGGACGACGGAGTGGGGTGTCTCTGTGCGTCATGGTCGCCTTCCGCGGGTCGGGAATGTCGATCTCTCGGCGTCGATTGGGCAAAGGTCCGGGGTCGAGAGCCGCCTCGCGCCAGCCACCTTTGCATAGTCTAAAGGTTTGAGGGAGGGGCGCCTGAGAGGACGAAGGGCGGCTCTCCGTCGAGCTGGACCGTGCTGTCCTGCATGCCGGTCTTGGTGATGGTGACGGTGGCGGTCGCGGACGTCGCCCAGCGGTGCTGCTGAGACCGGTGCCGCTGACTGCGGGCCCGTTGCAGGTGGCCGTGTCGTACCCCTCGGCGGTCGCGGAGGCGCGCATCGGCGGCGATCTGTACGAGGTGGTGGCCTCACCGCACGGCGTTTCGCGTGATCGTGGGCGACCTGCAGGGCAAAGGGCTGTCCGCGGCGGAGACGGCGGCTGTCGTCCTCGTGGCCTTCCGGGAGGCGGCGCGCGACGAGCCGGACCTGGTGGGGCTCGGTGAACGCCTGGAACGCTCGGTCTGGCCAACTCCTGCTGTACACCGACGGCGTCACCGAGGCCCGCGACGAACACGGCCCGCTTCTACCCCGTCGGCGAACGGGCGTACCTGCTGAAGGGCCCGGATGCGCACCGCGCCCTGGAAGCCCTGCGTGCGGATCTCGCCCAGTACGTTGGCGGGCCGCCCCACGACGACGCCGCGACGCTCCTGCTCCGGTATCACGGTCATGGAGAAGGAAAGTCTGTTCCCCTGGCGTGAGTGAGCAGGGACTTCGGCGCGGTAGAAAGGACTCATGCCCGAACGCGAGACCTCCATGGGAGCCATGGACGATGTCGATGCGGTCACCCGTGCGGTGCTGACCGCGTCCCGGCTGCTGGTCGCGGTTTCCGCTCGTTCTCTCGCGGCGGTCGAGGAGCGGGTGACGCTGCCGCAGTTCCGGATGCTGGTGGTGCTGTCCACGCGCGGCGCCACGAAGCTGGTCGCGCTCGCCGACCTGCTCCAGGTAGCCCCGTCCACCGCGATGCGGATGGTCGATCGGCTGATCGCGGCAGGGCTCGCCGACCGGCAACACAATCCCGTCAACCGCCGCGAGACCCTGCTGCAGCTCACCGAGGAGGGGCGGCGCACGGTCGAGGACGTGACAGCCCGGCGCCGGGCCGAGATCGCCGCGATCGTGGAACGGCTCACCTCGACGCAGCGGCTGGCCCTCGTCGACGCGCTGGCCGCCTTCAATGAAGCCGGGGAAGAGCCCCTCGCGCCTGCGCTGGACGAGGCGGAGCCGCACCCGCTGGGCTGGGCGGTGGATCTCCCTGTGGCCCGTGACGTCTGATCCGCGCGGGTGCCGCAGCTGGATTCGCACCGGTCGCTTCCGTCCCCCTCCGCGCCTTTTGCATAACGCAAGGAAATCCTGCCGGTTGGCTGCCGGACACGGAAGAACGCCGGGAGGGGAGACGGGCAAGCACCGACGCCATCGCCCTGTCTCCGCGCCGGACCCACACCTGATGGTGGCTGGCTGGGGAGGTTTCCTCGCCGGATGCCTGGGGGCGGGGACGATCGTCGGCGCCACGGTCGCCGGGGCCTGGTACGGGATCCCCTGGCCGCGGACGGCGCGCCCGGCCCGGTCTGTACCGCGGCGCTCGCTCTCTATCTCTGCGTGGTGCGGGCGGGGCGGGCGCTGGTCGGCATGGTCGCGGTGCTCGGGGTCTGCCTCATGGCGGGACTGGTTCGGGTTCCCGCGCGTCTCCGTGGAGCGGTCCGCGCTCGCCCGGCCCGGACTGTTCGTGCCCAAGCGCGTCACCCTCTACCGTGCGGCCGCGACCCACGGCAGCCGATGTCCGTCGAGCCTGCCTCGGCTCGGGACCGCTGACGACGGCCGGCTCTTCTTCAGTGAGAGCGGCCGCATCGTCGCCTACACCACCTACCACCGCGTCTGGCAACGAAGCCCGCGACCTCGCCCTGCCTCCCGCCCTCACCAGGACTCCGCTCGCGAAGCGCCCGTACGACTTGCGTCACTCGGCGCTGTCCACGTGGCTGTGCGCGGGCGCTGACCCCGGCCGAGGTCGCCCAGCGGGCCGGGAACAGCGTCGAGGTTCTGCTGAGCCGGTACGCGAAGTGTCTGTATGACCGGCAGTCCATCAACAACCAGCGCGGTCGAGGTTGAGAAGGTGAGCCGGGCGCGGTTGGAGGAACTGGTCGCCGACGAGGGGATCTCGTTGGCTCACCGTGCGCTGTGGTCGGCGCTGTGGGAAGGCGAGACGCGGGTGACGGACTGACTGCGGGCGCAGATCGAGGACGTGGAGCTCCCGCGTCGGCAGGTGCGCATGCGGGAGCCGGTAAGAGCGGACACGCCGGAGTGGGTCCCGGTGAGTGAGCTGACGGCATCGCTGCTGGACCAGATGATCGGTGATCTGACGAGCGGGCCGTTGTTCCGCGACGGCCCGGCCGCTGACTCGGCGGCGACGAAACTTGGGAGGGCGGCGGGTCAGACCTTGATCACGGTGACCCGTCCGCCGCACAGCGCCATGAGGTCCTGGGGATCCGAGGTGAGGACCGTGACGGGGCCCGGGGCAGCGAGGGCGGTGGCGCTGAGCATGGCGTCGATGGCGTATTTGTGGCCGTGCAAGCCGGCGTCGGCCAGCAGGACGGCCGCGTGACGGGCGATGGGCTCGGTGACCGGTTCGACGACGAGGCGGGAGAGGGTCCACTCCAGAGCCGGGCGGTTGATCCGAGGATGGACCACCTCCACCAGGGTTGCCGCGGATGTGATCACTCTCAGGTCGTCGGCGCGGGCGAGGGCGAGCCATCCGGTGACCGCGCGATCACGCAGGACGGCCTTGGCCAGTCCCTCGCTGTCCAGGACCAGCGTGCCGCCCGGGACGGCGGGGGAGCGGGTCACGCGGCGTCCGCCCCGCTCTGGCGCTGTTCCCGGCGGGCCTGATGAAGCTGGTCGCGCAGGGCCTGGATCTCCTCGTCCGTGACGGGCCCGTGCTCAGCCTCGGCCACAGCGATGAGCTCGTTGAGGTTGTCGCGCTCGATCTGGCGGGCGACGGCGGCGGCCACGTAGGCGGACAGGCCGGAGGGGCCGCTGCGGGCCTTGGCGGCCTCGGCGATGTCGCGCGGCATGGTGATCGAGTACTTGCCGGTAGGCTCACTCATGCCACCTATCCTACTTGTAGTCCCCCACTGAGTCGGACCGGCAAATATAGATGTCCGCCCCCCTTTCAGCCTGGCGCGCGCTGCAGTGCGAGTCCACCCATTCGGGCCTGGGGCGGTTCGCGTGCTTGGGCAGGCGCCGACCGGGCCCAGTGCTGGGGCCGTAATGCGCGTCCTCGCGACGAGGCGCACAGGCGGGGGTGGAGGCCAGCCGGCCGCCTCGAACCCGCACCGTCCCACAGTTGCACATCCACGCAACAAGGTGTTCCGGCAGGAATGTGGACCTTCCCTCAGCGACCGAAAACCGACCACCACCCAGCCCGCCTGTCACCCTCACGTTTGCAGTCAGAGGGCGCACCCGACGTACGGACCACGGTCACCGCCCGGCCCACCCCGGCTCAGACGGGATCTTCCCCTGTGGCCGTTCACGCCGGGTGAGGAGTCCGGACGTCTGCGATCAGTTTCGCCGATCCGGGCCGGAAGGTGCCGTCAGGGCGGGCCCGTTGGCGCATTCGGGGGCCGTTTTCAGTGGTCGGCAACGCCGGGCATCGCACCTCCGTGCACGCGCGACACCGGCGGCGACCTGCGCAAACGTCAGGTTGGGAGGGGTCCGCGAAGCCCATCCCAGCATATTTGCGCATTGACGCAATAAGCGGCATGCTAACCGGCGGCACCCGCCTGTCGCGCCCCGCGCGAGGCTCGTGCTCACCGCCGGAACCGTACAAGCGACACGACTGAACGGGGGCACTTATGGACATCGACCCACCCAGTCCGCGCTGCCTCACCGGCAGTCGCTGAACCCTTTCGGGCTTCTCTCCTCCTTCTTTCCACTTTCTTGCCATGCCGGGCCACGCTGACCCAGGCGCATGGCACCAACCCGGGCACCAACCCGCTGTGCGATCGCGCCCGGACACGCGTGTGCCGAGAGCGTGGTTGGAGGTTTCTGTGATGTCGTTCCGGACGAGCACGCCCGCCTCGCGGACCTCCTCCCGGTTCGCGGGCCGCCTGTCCCGTATGACCTGGGTGGACGTGGTGGTGGCCGCCGCGGTGCTGGTGCTGCTGTACGTCGCCCTGCGGGTCGGGAAGGGGACCACGGTCTCGTTCTCGCCCAGCCAGGGCGCGAAGGTGGACACCAGCGTCGGCCAACTGCCCTACGACGCGGCCCGCTCGCTGCTGCGCATGTTCGTCGCGCTGGCCATCTCCACCGTGTTCACCTTCGTCTACGCCTACGCCGCCGCCAAGTCTCGCCGCCTGGAACGCATCCTCATCCCGGCGCTGGACATCCTGCAGTCCGTCCCCGTCCTGGCCTTCCTGACGGTGGCCGTGACCGGGTTCGTCGCCCTGTTCCCCGGCTCGATGCTGGGCCTGGAGTGCGCCTCGATCTTCGCGATCTTCACCTCGCAGGCGTGGAACATGACGTTCAGCTTCTACTCCTCGCTCACCTCTCTGCCGCGCGAACTGGACGAGCTGTCCCGGTCGTTCGGCTTCACCCGGTGGATGCGGTTCTGGAAGGTGGAACTGCCCTCCGGGATGACCGGCCTGGTCTGGAACGGCATGATGAGCTTCGGCGGCGGCTGGTTCTTCCTGGTTGCCTCCGAGGCGGTCACCCTCGGCCACACCGACTACGCCCTGCCCGGCGTCGGCTCGTATGCCGGTGCCGCGATCGCCGACGGCCACCTGGGCAAGGTCGGCTGGGCCATCCTCACCATGGCGATCATGGTGATCGGCGTGAACTTCCTGTTCTGGCGGCCGCTGACCGCCTGGACCGAGCGGTTCAAGAACGAGCAGTCCGAGGCGAGCGAGGTCCAGCGGTCCGCCGTCCTGGACTTCCTGCGCCGCTCCCACTGGCCGCACATGCTCGGCCGCGCCCTGCGCCCCGCCGGGCAGGCACTCAGCCGCGCGGGTCGCGTCCTCGGCACCGACGACCGGCCACTGGTCATCGACCGCACCAAGCAGCGCACCGGGGACCTGGTCTTCGGCGCGGTCGCCGGCGGTCTGATCCTGTGGGGCCTGATCGACCTCGGCCGCTACCTGTACAACCACACCGGCCTCGGCGTGTTCGGTGAGCCGCTGCTGCTGGGCCTGGCCACGCTCGCCCGCGTCGCCGTGCTGGTCGCGGTGGCGACCCTGGTGTGGGTGCCGATCGGCGTGAAGATCGGCTTCTCACCGAGGCTGACCCGCATCGCCCAGCCCGTCGTACAGGTCCTGGCGTCCTTCCCGGCCAACTTCCTCTTCCCGCTGGCGGTCTGGTTCTTCCTCAAGACCGGCCTGACCATCAACATCGGCGGCATGTTCCTCATGGCGCTGGGCGCCCAGTGGTACATCCTGTTCAACGCCATCGCCGGCGCCATGGCCATCCCCACCGACCTGCGCGAAGCCATGGACGACCTGGGCGTGCGCGGCTGGCAGCGCTGGAAACGGCTGATCATCCCGGGGATCTTCCCCGCCTATGTCACCGGCGGCATCACCGCCTCCGGCGGCGCCTGGAACGCCTCCATCGTCGCGGAGGTCGTCACCTTCGGCTCCACCACGCTCACCGCCACCGGCCTGGGCTCCTACATCGCGCAGGCGACCGCGGACGGGAACTACCCCGAACTGATCGCCGGGGTCGCGGTGATGAGCCTGTACGTCGTCGGCCTCAACCGCCTCTTCTGGCGCCGCCTGTATCGGCTCGCCGAGTCCCGCTACTCCCTGTGAACCTCCCCACCCCCAGGACCTGTTATGGCGATGAACACTCTGCCCTTGAGCGCCACCGCCCGCCCCGCCGACGGCGAGCTGCTGCTGGAAACCGTCGGGCTGACCAAGTCCTACGCCGGCGCCGACGGCGAACTACCCGTGCTGTCCGGCATCGACCTCCAAGTACGTGCCGGCGAGGTCGTAGCCCTGCTCGGCAAGTCCGGCTCCGGCAAATCCACCTTGCTGCGCTGCCTCGCCGGCCTCGTCCCGGCCAGCTCCGGCACCGTCACCTACAAGAGCGCCCCGCTGACCGGTGCCAACCCCGGCACGGCGATGGTCTTCCAGACGTTCGCGCTGCTGCCCTGGCTGACCGTGCAGCAGAACGTCGAACTCGGCCTGGAGGCCAAGGGCATTCCCGCCGCCGAGCGGGCGGAGGCGGCCCGGCAGGCGATCGACCTGATCGGCCTGGACGGCTTCGAGTCCGCCTACCCCAAGGAACTGTCCGGCGGCATGCGCCAGCGCGTCGGCTTCGCCCGCGCACTGGTGGTCGAGCCGGACGTGCTGATGATGGACGAGCCCTTCTCCGCCCTCGACGTACTGACCGCCGAGAACCTGCGCGGCGAGCTGATGGAGCTGTGGGAGTCCGGCCAGTTCCCCACCCGCGCCATCGTCCTGGTCACGCACAACATCGAGGAGGCGGTGCTGATGGCCGACCGGATCGTGGTGCTCGGCGCACGCCCCTACGGCACCATCCGCGAGGTCTTCGAGGTCGGCCTGGACCGCCCGCGCGACCGGGACTCGGCCGCGTTCGAGGAGTTGATCGACCGCGTGTACCGCACCATGACCGGACGCCAGAAAGAGGGTCGTACTCCCGGTCGCGCCGAGCCGGTGGAGCTGGACAAGCGCACCCCGGCCAACACCCCGCTGCCCCGGGCCAGCGTGGATGGCCTGTCCGGTCTGGCGGAGATGGTGCTGCACCGCGGCGGGCGCTGCGACCTGGCCGACCTCGCCGACGACCTCGGCCTGGAAATCGACGACCTGATGCCCCAGGTCGACGCCCTGGACCTGCTCGGCTTCACCACGCTCAGCGGCGACGACCTCCTGCTCACCGACACCGGCACCACCTTCGCCGGTGCCGACGTCCAGGAGTCGAAGAAGATCTTCGCCGAGGCGGTCATGGACCATGCCCCCCTGGTCCATCTGATCATCCGCAGCCTGCGCCAGAACCCGGGCAGCACACTGCGTGCCGGCTTCTTCCGTGACATCCTCGCCCACCACTACACCAGCGAACAGGTCACAGCCCAGATGGAGACCGCCACCGACTGGGGCCGCTATGCGGAGTTGTACGCCTATGACGCCGAACCGCAGGAGTACCGGCTCGACGAGAGCGCAGACGACACGAGCGCGACGAACCCGTAGCTGCGCCAGGTGGTCGTGGATGAACTGACACCCCGTCCGCTGCTCACTGAGGGACTCTCGTGCCACCGGTGAGCATTTGATCACCACGTGTGATCCGGTCGAACCGGCGTGGCCTTCAGCATCACACGAGGGCCGCGCCGGTTTGCGTGTCAGGCCGCGCGATGTCCACGCACCAGCACAACACGCCGCGGATGAGGACTCTCGACCGGAGTCCGAAGGGACCGCGAGCACCACGCCCCGCTGGCCCTGCTCCCGTCGCGGGGGGAAGACTGGGGGTGCAACGTCAAGCACCAGGAGGGCCCCGGTGAGCGAGCGCGCCGACAGGCAGAGGTCGTTGCCCGCGCTGGGGTACGGCGGGGAGCGCCGCCCGCCCGACTCCTTCTCTGCGCTGGGTCGGGCCCATGCCATGCTCGGCGAGGCGGAGGCGCGCGCCCTCATCACCGAGATCGCCGGCCATGTCGCTCCGGACGCCTCCGAGTGGGCCGAACTCGCCGCGGACCGCGCCGTTTACGAGGTTCTGCGCGGCGACCTGCCGCTGGTCCTGCTGCAATTCCGGGCCCGAAGACTCGGCCGCGCCCTGCACCGCACGGCACAAGGGCAAGGACAAGGACAAGGGCAAGGGCAAGGGCCCGGTCAGATGGCAGACGCCCCCGTTCAGTGGGCAAAGCCATCGCCGACCACCTCCATGACCGGTCCGCAGGCGGCTGACCCCGTGTTGGCCGCCGCCGGCGACGCGGTCCTGCTCGCCCGTCTGCTGATCGGCTACCGCCTGGCCACCGAGGAGCGGGAGCCGGACCTGCCGGCAGACCTGCTCGGCGCCGTCCCGGACACGCTGCGCTCCATCACCACCCGGCTGGAGGGCCTGACGGGATGACTCCCAGGGCCGCACCCGTCCGACCTGCCGCCCCACCGGACGCCGTGTCCCGGACCGACGGCCGCACCGCACGAGGTTCGACAAGGCCGACCGGTGTGGTGCGCGGTGAGGTGCGGATCAGACACCCAGGACGGCTTTCGCCGTCAGGAAGTAGATGATCAGGCCGGTGGCGTCGACGAGGGTGGTGACCATGGGGGCGGAGACGACCGCCGGGTCGATCCGCAGCCGTTTGGCCAGCAGCGGCATGGTGCCGCCGATGGTCGCCGCCCACCCGCAGATGAGCACCAGGGTGATGCCGACCACCAGGGCGATCTTCGCGCTGACGAACACCGTGCCCACCACCAGGCCGAGCGCGGCCAGCAGCGAGCCCAGCACCAGACCCACCCGGCACTCGCGCCAGATCACCTTCAGCAGGTCCGAGCCGCGCACCTCGCCGACCGCGAGCGCGCGGACGCAGGCGGTGGCGGCCTGGGCGCCGGCGTTGCCGCCCGCCCCGATGAGCATGGGGATGAACAGGGCGAGGGAGGCGACCTGCTCCAAGGTGGCCTCGAACGCCTGGGTCACACCGACCGTGAAGGTCGCCGCGACCAGCAGCAGGCTCAGCCACATCGCCCGGTAACGGGCGAGCTGCCACACGGTGGCGGCCATGTAGTGACCGGCCCACGGCGCGGCACCGGCCTGACGGGCCACGTCCTCGGTGTCGGCCGCCTCGATGACCTCCACGGCGTCGTCGATGGTGAACAGCCCGACGAGCCGGTCCTCGCTGTCGACGACCGGGAGGTTGAGGTCGTTGGTCTCCCGCATCAGCCGGGCCGCGGACTCGGCGGAGTCGGTGGCGTACGCCGAGGCCGGCTCGGTGACGACCAGCTTGGAGATCAGCGTGTCTGGCCGGTTGAGCACCAGCTCGCGCAGCTCCACGATGCCGGTCAGCCGCCGCCCGGCATCCACCACGGGCAGCGTGTACACCGTCTCCGCGTCCGCCCCCTTCGCCCGTACGGTCCGCAGCGCCTGCTCGACGGTCAGATCCTGCGGCAGCGCCACCACCTCGGGGGTCATGTAGCGGCCGACCGAGCCCTCCGGATAGCCCAGCAGCGCGGAGGTCATCCGTCGCTCGTTCGGGCTCAGCCCGGCCAGCACCCGCTTGACGACCTTCGCCGGGGCCTCCTTCAGCATCCTGGCCCGGTCGTCGGGATCCATGCCCTCGACGAGATCCAGGAAGGACCGGTCCCGCAGCCCTTCCAGGATCTGCTGCTGGTCGACCGGCTCCAGCTCCTCGAACACCACCAGCGCCCGGTCCTTGTGCAGCAGCCGGAACGCCACCCCGGCGTCGACCGCGTCCATACGGGCCAGCTCATCGGCGATCACATGCGGCGGATACGTCTCCAGCCACTCCTGAGCGGCATCGAGCCGCTGATCCTCGACGAGGTCCCGCAACGACTCGGCCGGCTCCACGCTCGGCTCGGGGAACAGGTGCGACTGCGGCATGACAAGGTCCTCAGCACAACAGTGGAATCGAACATCGGGCATCAGACGACCGTGCGCGAGCACCGACTGACATCCGCCGCTTCGCCAGCGGCGGCCAGGCGGTACTACGCGGGATACGGACTAGGAGGTTCGCTGAGCATCGCAGCACCACCCCCTGCTCTCGGTTCCACTGCCGGTACACCACGCCGTGCAGGCGTGATCGCAGGATACCGCGCACACTCTGTCAGGCCCGGCCGCGCGAGGCGGTCCCACCGGCGACGCTGTCACGGTCGGCCTTAAGGGCTGCGAGTTCATCCAGGGGGCCCTTTCTGGGCTCGTCTCGGTCTTCGGCCTCTGCGGAATGGCTCCCGCCCGGCGGCCTTCCACCGCAGGACTACTGCGCCGGCGCCGGGCGTCCGCCCAGTACTCCACGTGCCACGGCCGCCGGCTCCTCCGCCACCGCCGCGGCCGACTCCTCGCGCACACCGCCACCGGGTCCCGGCGTATCGGCGCCGGCGTTCGCCACGAGCTGCGCCTCCTCCAGCAGGGCACGCACGCGCCGCGCCCGGTAATAGATCCGCGTGCCCTCCCGCCGGGTGGTCACCAGCCCGGCTGCACGCAGCTTCGCCAGGTGCTGGGAGGTCGCGGCCACGTGGGCGCCCAGGATCCGGGCCAGCTCGCTCACCGGCAGCTCACGGCCGCTCAGCGCCCACAGCAGCCGGTACCGCGACGGGTCGGCCACCGCCTTGAGCAGGGCCACCGCCCGCTCCGCGGCCTCCGCATCCCACGCCTGTCCTTGCGCATCCATGCAACTATGGTACTGGCAGGTCGAACCGCGTCCCCCTGCCCGTCACGGAATCCCGGAGAAGAGGGGGTACTTCCGTGGCGTCGCCGTTCCACCAGTCCCAAGGGCTGCCACCGTGGCCGCGCGGTTCCCGGCCGACCGGTGAGGCCGGCGGAGACCGGGCGGTGGGGCGCTGAAGCCGACCCGGCCGACGGCCACCTGCACATCACGGAATCCGGGAACCGCCAGCCGGCCGCGTCGTGGGGGAAGCTGTGGCGCCGCAGATCCGGCGGTACGGGGCGTCCAGAGAAGGGCTGGGGCACGCTGACCCTGGGGGAGACACGACGGTCGGGGTGCGGTCGAGGGTGATGATGTGCGCGTCGAGCAGGTCGACGTCCGCGAGCGGGGCTGAGGGGAGCCGGATGTTCCGACTTCAACGGCGCGCGGCTCCCCGGGTGCCTCCCGGGAGCCGCTGTTCGGGCCGTTCCACCACTGAGAGGAACACGACCCAATGAGCCACATCGTCACTGTTCAGGACGCTGTTAGACGCTGCGGGCGCCGCCGGCCATGGCCCGGGTCATCGGCGGAAAGGTCAGCAGCGCCACGTTCGCCACCTCCGCACTTGCTGAGAGTCGCCGATCCGAACTCTGGCAAGCCATGCGCAGGGGAGAAGCCTTCCGAATCAAGGACGGTCTTCCCGAGTCCGAGGTACGGCAGACGGAAGCGGAAGCGGCCGCACAGGCTAAGGCCAAGTTGGACCCTACTTGGTGGGAATTCTCGCGTGAGTTCATGAAGCGTCGTTGGCGCACAGCAGCGGCAAAAACGAGAGAGGGATTCGCAGACAGCCTTGCCTCAGCAGCTCTGGGGATGATTGGGGCCGGGCCCGATGCTCCGGAACTCCCCGAGGTGCGCCGGGCCGTGAGGTGGGCCGTCGTACCGGCTCACGAGGACGAGGAGCCCCCGCCCGACCTGGAGAAGGTGTGCACATGGCTCGCAGAGAACTCCCTGCCTCTGTCGGCTCTGATGGAAACCAGCATTGCTGAAGACGTCCCTTACCGGCTTGCCTACAGACTGGACGGCAAGTTGGCGGCCAAGGATACGTACAAGCGACGTCGGCGCGGTTTCAACGCGGCCGTGGCGTACGCGATCCAGAAGGGGTATATGGACGAAAACCCGATCGCTGCATTGGAGCGGCCCGCCACTGCTGCCACCGGTCCGATCGATCCACGAGTCCTCATAAATGCCGTGCAGGGACGCGAGTTCTTGACGGCCGTTTCCTATGTGGGATCGGTGCATCGAAACCGTGGGAGACGTCTGGTCGCTTTCTTCGGCTGCATCCTGTACGCGGCGATGCGGTCGGCGGAAGTCGTGGGGCTGCGGCTGGATGACTGCTACTTGCCGGAAACGGGATGGGGAGTGCTCACCCTTCGGGAAACGCGCCCTGTGTCGGGCAAGAAGTGGACCGATTCCGGTGATCGGCACGACAAACGGGGGCTGAAGATGCGGGACCCCGAGGCGGACCGTCCGGTGCCGATTCCGCCTGTCCTGGTGGCGATGCTCCGGGAACACGTGAAGGAGTTCGGCACGGCGGCCGACGGCCGGCTGTTCCAGAACGAGCGGGGCGGTCTGGTGGGTACGTCCAGCTACTGGCGCGTCTGGCAGGAGGCTCGCCCGCCTCGCCTTCCCTCCGCACAAGGTGGCGTCTCCCCTCGCTCGGAAGCCGTACGACGGGCGGGCCACGTGCATCACGGATTGGCTCCGCTCGGGCCTCCCGGTGGCAGAGGTGGCCCGCCGCGCCGGCACGTCCCCAGAGGTGATCGACCGCCACTACGCGGGCTGCCTCGACAACAGTGATGAGGAGAACAACAAGAAGATCGAAAAAGCGATGGGTTGGAGCGAGGGCGACTCCCGCAGGTGAGCTTGAAGGGGGGCGTGGGTCGTATGCGTCCCACGCCCCGCCGTCGGCTGCTCAGAGCCTCATGGGCATCAGTCTTACTCAGTCAAGAACTTCCTCAGGGTGAACCCCAGGGTGGCCACACCGATGAAGGTGGCACCCCCCGCCCCCAGTGCGGCGTACGCAGGCGCTCCCACCGTCCAGAGAGCGGCGGTGCTCAGCATTGCGGCCATGAGTGCACCGAGCACGATGACCGCCGCCCAGAGGCCTCGGAGCGATGAGTCGTGGTTGGACAACCTGTATCAATCCCCTCATCAGTGGAATCGCGGCAGCGTCCAGGTGGGCCGCTCGACGATCTCCGGCTTGACTGAGGCGATGTTGGCAGGGGGAAAACAGCAGGTCAAAAGGGGTGTTTGTTGTTTGTGAAGGAGACATTTCGCATCAGCAGCGGAGTCGTCTTCCCTTCTGCTGTGGAGGTATGCGCTCTTGCTGTAGTCTCTCGACTCCTGTGACGGGATCCATAGTGAAGCTCCAAACACCCCCGTGCACCCCTGTAAGCCCCATATCCCTGTTACTCCTGCAGGAAGGTAAAAGTCGTGCCGCTTGATGGACGTCAGTCTGAGGCGCTCGGCTACCTGCGGGGGGCAGCGGACAAGGCGAAGAGGCGGGGGCACATCCCGTTCCCGCCGGCGTTCGTCATCGCGTCTGAGGACGACGACACGCCTCCACCGCTTGCTCGGCTCATCCAAGGCGGACGCGGGGGCATGGTGCGCCTCCGGCTTTACATGTGCATCACCATGATGGCCACGAAAGAGCCCTTTGACCTGCGGAGACCACCGGGCCCGAACGGCTGGACGCAGATGCTCGCACTCGACTCAAAGACGGGACCGAGGCGAGTTGCCAGCAACCTGAAGTGGCTCAAAGAGAACAAGTTCATCGAGCTCCAGCCGCAGTGGGGGCGGCCCTCAGCGATCACGCTGCTGAGCGCCGCCGGTGATGGAGGGGTGTACACGCAGCCAAGAGAGGAAGGCCGCTACGTCGGCATGCCAGTTGAGTTCTGGACGCGCGGTTGGCTCCTCCAGTTGTCGCCGACGGCAACGGCCCTGCTGTTTGCCCTCAGAGAGGCCCTCGGAGGGCACTCGGAGCCGCGATACATCCACACGGCGAGGCGTCAGCGATACGGCCTGTCCTCGGACACGTGGACCAAGGGTCGCAAGGAGCTTGAGGTGCAGGGGCTGTTGACCGTCAAGCGCGAGCCGCAGGGTGACTTCTATGACTTCACGCGGCTGAGGAACGCCTATCAGCTCACCTTGGAGCGGCTGGACGAGGCGCCCTCCTAGTCCTGACGCGTAGCGATTGCCTCTATCGCAGGTCTATCGCGGCCAGCGCGAAACAACGAAAAAGAGCGGGACCCAGTGAGACTGGTTCCCGCTCTTTCGTGTAGGCATCCGCCCTGGCCAGCGCATGATCTCTGCTGATCTTCGGCGAGTGCCCCCGGCAGGATTCGAACCTGCGCACACGGCTCCGGAGGCCGTTGGATTCCTAGGCGTTTCCGCCAGGTCAATGGCCTGTCTGACGGTTTGTCAGGCTCGCCGTCCCGCGCATGTCCCATGGAAATGAAATGCTTTATTTGGTCGACTTGCCTCGATCATTCCCCGTGGTGGTCGATCCATGCGTCATGACGTAGATCACGGCTTCCTCGGATAAGCGTAGGGGGTATAAGGTGCCGCCTTCAATCGAACAGCTGGGTGGCCCGGAGTGCGCGGGTAAGCGAAGTGAGCGGGTTGCGCGCCTGGTTCGGCGAGGGCGCTCCCGCGCGGACGCCTGAGGCGAACGGTGGCCGTGGGGCGCGTCCCAGGGCTTCCCGTCGGAATGCCTTGGGTGCGTGTGACGGTCAGCGACCGTTGAGGGCTGCAAGCCGGACCGTGAAGGTCGGGTCGGGTGGGCAGTACAGGCGCCGAGAGGGCGCTGGTTCGGCCTCGCTGTTTCGGATCTGCCCGGAGGCGGGGTGCCGAACTCCTGTGAGCCAATCCTTTTGGGACATGCGGATCGTAGGTACACGGGCTTGGCCACCTGAATGTGTGCAGGATGTCCCGGCCGAACCTGGTGATGAAACGCTGGCGGCTGTCGTGTGATTTCTGCTGGAACTGGCCGACGGCAGCGAGATGATCCTCACGGTCGGGCCGCGCCACCCGCACGGAAGTCGGCGATGTGGCCTTCGAGTACGTCGATTCCCGTGGAAACTGGTCCCGTTCCTGCACCGTCCACAGTGCCCAGGTGAAGACCGCCTACGCACGGCGCGTCGGCGAGGACGGCGTGGCCCGCTGGGTACCGCTACTGTCAACAGGCTGCTGGTGGGCGTACTGAACAGCGCCCGCCGCCGTCATTCCCAACCCCTCATGCTGCGCCACTCAGTGGGCGTTTAGGGATGTTCAGTAGGGATGCGTCACCTTTGATGTCGGCGGCTTTCGTGGCGCTTCGTCCTGCAGGAGCACATCCGCGCGCTCCAAGGTGCTGATCGGACCGCCCGTTCAGTTCGCATATGCCGCACGAATTCCGTCTGGTTTAGCGATGGAGTGGAAGCTCCTATTGACAGGGAGCTTCCAGACATTTCAGGCCGTGCGCGTTGGTGATAAATGATCCCTGCGTCTGCGGGCAAGGAGTGGTGCGCTGTGCGACAACTGGCGGCGCGGCGTCCGTCCTAGCGTGACCGAGTCCCTATCCACCCGCATTCATCCCCGAACGAGGAAGCAACGCATGCCGTTCATCACTGTGGGCCAAGAGAATTCCACTACCATCGACCTCTACTACGAGGACCACGGCACCGGGCAGCCGGTCGTACTGATCCACGGCTTCCCGCTCGACGGCCATTCCTGGGAGCGCCAGAGTGCCGTGCTGCTCGACGCCGGCTACCGAGTGATCACCTACGACCGCCGCGGTTTCGGGCAGTCCAGCCAGCCGACGACCGGTTACGACTACGACACGTTCGCGGCCGACCTCAACACCGTGATGGAGACCCTCGACCTGCGGGACGCCGTCCTCGTCGGATTCTCGATGGGCACGGGAGAGGTCGCCCGGTACGTGTCCACGTACGGCTCCGCCCGGGTTGCCAAGGTCGCCTTCCTGGCCTCGCTGGAGCCCTGCCTGCTCAAGAGCGACGACAACCCGGACGGGGTTGCCCCGAAGGAGTTCTTCGACGGCGTCGTGGCGGCGGTCAAGGCGGACCGTTACGCGTACTACACGGCCTTCTACAAGGACTTCTACAACCTCGACGAGAACCTCGGCACCAGGATCAGCGAGGAAGCGGTCCGCAACAGCTGGAACGTCGCCGCGGGCGGTGGGTTCTACGCGGCGGCCGCCGCGCCGTCGACCTGGTACACCGACTTCCGGGCCGACATTCCGGCCATCGACGTGCCGGCCCTGATCCTGCACGGCACGGGCGACCGCATCCTGCCCGTCGAGGGGACTGCGAGGCCGTTCCACAAGGCCCTCCCGTCCGCCGACTACGTGGAGATCGAGGGCGCTCCGCACGGCCTGCTCTGGACCCACGCGGAGGAGGTCAACGCGGTACTCCTCACCTTCCTGCGGAAGTGATCCCACGGGAGCCGGGCCGTCTGTCGAAGGCGGCCCGGCTCCCGCATGTCTGAGGCTGCTGTCCCCGCCGGTGAGTCCTGCTAGACCACCCACTGCGGACGGAGCGGCCGTTCGGCGGCCTGTCCGAGCCGGACGACCGCTGTTGGCGTCCGCTTGAGCACGGCAAGGTCCTGCTCCTGCAGGGCGATCACGAGTGCGGTGTCGGGCAGGGCCTCGGGCAGTGCGGCCAGGAGCGCCTCCGCGGTGGGGCGGTCCAGCCCGGCCACCGGCTCGTCGAGCAGCAGGATCGGTGGACGCCTCAATACGGCGCGTGCCGTGGCAAGGCGCCTTCGCTGCCCCTGGGACAGCAGACGCCCGCCGGGGCCCACCGGTGTGTCGAGCGGCAAGGCCGACAAGCCGATCACTTCCAGTGCGCCCCGTAGCGCGGTGGTGTCGGCCCACGGCGCCGCCTGACGCAGATTGGCCGCGACCGTGTCGTCGGCCAGCCAGTCGTCGGCCTCGACGAGGGTGACCGTCTCGGCGACGGCCGAGGCAGGTAGTGCGTGCACGGGGGTTCCGTCCAGTAGCACCGTTCCAGCAGGGGCTGGTACGCGCCCGGCCAGTTGGCCCAGCAGTGTCGACTTCCCGCTGCCGTTGGGGCCGGTGACCAGGGCCAGTCCGGGGCCTCGCAAGCTCATCGTGAGTTCAGCGGGCGAACCGATGAGCGGGAGGCCCGCCGCGTCGATGGAGTGGACGGCCGCAGGTCGTCGGCCCGCCGGGTGCGCCTCGGCGGAGAGAGGGGCGAGGCGCCCGGCTGCGTCCCCGGCCAGAGCCACGTGTTGCATCAGCCGGGGGAGTCTCTCCAGGAGCTCCCACCCGGCCGCGACGAGCAGCACCTCGCCGACCGCGATGGCGATCGGCTGGGCCGGGGCGGCGCGCAGAGCGATGACCAAGACCGCCGCTTGCCCCAGTGCGGCAAGAAGACGCAGCGCCAGACGGCCGTGCCGCTCGGCTCGGGCCGCGGCCCACTCGGCGGACTCGACGTCGGCCATGGCGCTCGTCGCCGTCCGCTGAGCCTGTGGCAGGGCGTCCAGGCATCGCAGTTCGTTGAAGGCGGCCCGGCTGCCGAGCAGCGCGGTGCGGAGTGTGGCCCTGGCCTCTGCGGCGTGGGCCAGCTGGGCGCGTGCACGGCGGTGGGCCTGCCGGGCGCAGGCATTGCGCTTGACTGAGGCTGCACAGTTGCGGTTGCACAGGCAGCGGCCCATCGCGCGGGCCGGGACAGGGCACTCACGGGCAAGCTCCCCTGCACGCACAGGCATGACGGCCGTCCGGCCGCTGCCTACATTTTCGGCACCCACAACGTTGCCGGAATGAAGAGGCCCCCATGCAGTTCGGAATTTTCTCGGTGGGGGACGTGACCCCCGACCCGACCAACGGCCGTACCCCCTCGGAGCGTGAGCGCATCAAGGCGATGGTTGCCATCGCGCTGAAGGCGGAAGAGGTCGGACTCGACGTCTTCGCGACCGGCGAGCACCACAACCCGCCGTTCGTACCGTCGTCTCCGACGACGATGCTCGGCTACATCGCCGCCCGTACCGAGAAGTTGATCCTGTCCACCGCCACGACGCTGATCACCACCAACGACCCGGTGAAGATCGCCGAGGACTACGCGATGCTCCAGCACTTGGCCGACGGCCGGGTCGACCTGATGATGGGCCGCGGCAACACCGGCCCGGTGTATCCGTGGTTCGGCCAGGACATCCGGCAGGGCATCAACCTGGCCAAGGAGAACTACGCCCTGTTGCGCCGGCTGTGGCGCGAGGACGTCGTGAACTGGGAGGGGAAGTTCCGTACGCCGTTGCAGGGCTTCACGTCCACGCCGCGCCCGCTGGACGGTGTACCGCCGTTCGTCTGGCATGGCTCGATCCGCTCGCCGGAGATCGCCGAGCAGGCGGCCTTCTACGGCGACGGCTTCTTTCACAACAACATCTTCTGGCCCGCGCACCACACGAGGCAGATGGTCCAGCTGTACCGGCGCCGGTACGCCTTCCACGGTCATGGCCGGCCCGAGGAGGCGATCGTCGGTCTCGGCGGGCAGGTCTTCATGCGGAAGAAGTCGCAGGACGCCGTACGGGAGTTCCGCCCCTACTTCGACAACGCGCCCGTCTACGGGCACGGGCCCTCGCTGGAGGAGTTCACCGAGCAGACTCCGCTGACGGTGGGCTCTCCGCAGCAGGTCATCGAGCGGACGCTGTCCTTCCGTGAGACCGTCGGTGACTACCAGCGGCAGCTGTTCCTGATGGACCACGCGGGTCTGCCCCTGAAGACCGTCCTGGAACAGATCGATATCCTCGGCGAAGAGGTGGTTCCCGTGCTGCGGAAGGAGTTCGCGATCGGCCGCCCGGCCGATGTGCCGGACGCTCCCACGCACGAGTCGCTGCGAGCCGTTCGCGAGGTGTCCGCCGCATGAAGCTCGTCGCTGTGTCCGCGGGGCTGAGCACCCCGTCCTCCACTCGCCTGCTCGCCGACCGTCTCGCCGAGTCGGCCCGCGGCGAGCTCGCTGCTCGCGGCCAGGACGTGGAGGCCGGGGTCATCGAGCTGCGGGAGCTGGCCGTCGCCGTCGCCAACAACCTCGTGACCGGATTCCCTCCGCTGCCGCTGGCCGCCGCGATCGACGCGGTGACGGGCGCCCACGGCCTGATCGTCGTGACCCCCGTGTTCACCGCCTCCTACAGCGGGCTGTTCAAGTCCTTCTTCGACCTGATCGACCCGGACGCTCTCACCGGTAAGCCGGTCCTCGTCGCGGCGACGGGAGGCACGGCCCGCCACTCCCTGGTCCTGGAACACGCCCTGCGGCCGCTCTTCGCCTACCTGCGCGCCACCGTCGTACCCACCGCTGTGTACGCGGCGTCCGAGGACTGGGGATCCGACGGCGACGAGTACACGGCGGGGCTGCCCGCGCGCATACGGCGGGCGGGCGGGGAGCTGGCCGCCCTGCTGGCCGCGCGACCGGCCGAGGAGGCGACGCCCGAGGACGACATCACCGCGCTTGAGCGGCAGCTCTCCGACCTGCGGTTCGACTGAAGCCGACCCCGGCGGGCCGCACCACTCCGAGGGCCGCCTCCGGCTCTGAGGAGGCGAGCACCTGGGTGAGGGAGGACATACTCACCCGCTCCGACGCGCATATGGCATGCTTCCTGCAGATTCACCCCGTCGCACGCCTGCCACAGATGCATTCCGTGCGGCCATGGCTTGTGAGGATGGCGCGTGGACCGGTTCAGCAAGCGGCCCCTTGTCGGCGGAACGGGTGCCGCGCAGGCACCGGTGCGAGGCCGGGACGAGGAACTGGCATTCCTCGACGCACGACTCGACGCCCTCGCCCGTGGCCACGGCGGGGTCGTGTGCGTCGAGGGTGCTCCGGGCAGCGGCAAGAGCCGGCTCCTGGCGGAGGGACACTCCGCAGCGGTGCGGCACGGCTTCCGCACGTTCCTGGGCGGCGCGGATCCCGACGAACACTTCGTGCCGCTCGGCCCGCTGCTGGACGGGCTGCAGTCCGGCGTCGAACCCCTGCTCGACGCCGACAAGCTGCGGGAGCTCTCCACGGCCCCTGACCAGCGGTTCTGGCTGCTTCAGGAACTGCAGGACCGGCTGGAGCAGATGGCCCTGGACCGGCCGCTGCTCATCGTCCTCGACGACCTTCAGTGGTGCGACGACCTGACACTTCTCGCTGTCCGCGCCCTCTCGGCCAGGCTGTCGTCGCACGCGATCCTTTGGCTGGTGGCCGTTCGCAGCGGGACCGCGACCCCGTTGGTGCGGGGGGCACTGGACCGACTGCGCCAGGCCGGCGGGTACGAGTTGCGCCTCGGGCCGCTCACGGACGAGGCGGTGGCGGAGATCGCCGAGGACGTCCTGGGCGCGGCGCCCGACTCCGAGGTCCTGAAGGTCGCCCGTCGCGCCGAGGGCCTGCCGCTGCTGCTGGTCGAGATGCTCGGCGGGCTGCGGGACGAGGACTTCGTCACGGTCGCGGGCGATGTGGCCCGGCTGTCGGGCCGAGCCATCCCGGCCCGACTGCTGTCCACCGTCGGGCGCCGACTCGATCTGCTGTCCGAACCGGCCCGCGACATTGTGCAGACCGCGTCCGCCGTGGGCCGCTCGGTCACCGTAGACCTGCTGGCCGAGCTGCTCGGGAGACCGGCAGCCGCACTGCTCACCGCGGTGCGGGAGTCCCTCGACTCCGAGATCCTGGTCGAACGGGACGGCCGTCTGTACTTCCGCCACGACCTGATCCGCGAGGCGGTCGAAGCCGGCCTGCCGATCTCCGTACGCCGGGCCCTGCGCCGCCATGCCGCCGACGTGCTGCTGGCACAAGGCGCGCCCGCGGTCGAGACCGCCACGCTTCTGGCCGACAGCGCGGAGGTCGGTGACCGCCTGGCCATCGAGCGGCTGCGCACCGCTGCGGCGGAACTCTCGGCCACCGCGTCCACACCGGCGGCCGAACTCAGCTGTCGGGCCCTGGAGCTCATCCCCGAGGACGCGCCGGAACGGCCCGCGATCGTCGCAGAAACAATCCTTCTGCTCTGGCAGAGCGGGCAGGCCGCGCGTGCCAAAGAGCTGGGCGCCTCGACCCTGCCCGGCATCCTCCGACCTGAGGACGAGGCACAGGTACGCATGGGGCTGGCGCGCCTGTCCAGCCAGTTCGACTTCACTGAAGCGGTGCGGCACGCCCGCACCGGGGCGGCGCTCCCCGGTATCCCGGCCACGCTGCGGGCCCAGCTGCTGGGGCTGCTGTGTCTCAACCTGTCGATGGTGGGTGACATCGAGGCGACCGCCCAGGCCGTGACCGAGGCACTCGAGACCGCCGGCCAGGCAGGGGACCGGGCCGCCGAGGCCACCGCGCTGGCCGTCGACTCGGTCGTGCTGTTCTACCGAATGGACTGGAAGGCGGCGTTCCGGCTGGCGGACCGGGCCGCCGCACTGGCGGCCGACCTCGGCATCGCCCACTCGCTGTGGGTGCCGGAAGCACTGTGGCAGGCGTTCCTGCTGAACGCCGCAGGCCGGGCCGGTGACGCGCTCGCGGAGTCCGAGGCCGGCGTCCGGGACACCCGGCGTCAGGGCCAGGCCGCCGCGATGCTCCTGTGGCTCATGAACCGCTCGCGCGTGCTCCTGGACGCCGGGCGGCTGGCGGACGCCCGGGCCGAGGCGGAAGCCGCGTCGGCGATGGTCGACGAGCTGGGCATGGGCAATTTCGCCGACGCCACGCTCCTGTACACGCTGGTGCGTGTCGCCGTCCACACCAACGATCAGGAGGCCGCACGCATGTACGCGGCCCAGGCGGAGCGGATGCTCAGCGACGAGGCGCCGCTCGTCCGCAATGTCGGCTCCTGGATGACGGCACTGGTGGCGGACTTCGAGGGCCGGCCCGACCAGGCCATGCAGGTACTCGACGAAGCGGCCGTGGCGCTCCCCGAGGAGAGACCCTCTCTCGCCAGCCCCGACGATCCCGCTGACGCTCCTGTCTTCGTCCGCATGGCACTGCGGGCCGGTGCCCACGAAAAGGCCGAAGTGGCCGTCTGTGTGGCGGAGCGACGCGCGAAGCTCAACCCCGACTTCACGGTTCTGGCAGCATCGGCCGCTCACGCTCGCGGTCTGCTCGACAACGACCTCGCTCACTTGCTGCGTGCCGTCCGCCTGTACGACGCCTGTCCCCGGCTCCTGCCCCGCGCGTCGGCGCTGGAGGACGCCGGGCGCAAGCTGGCCGCCACCCGTGCGTCCGAGGCCGTGCCCTACCTCGACACCGCCCTGGCCCTCTACACGGAAGCGGGCGCCGAGCGCGACGTCGCGCGTGTCCGCAGCCGCCTGCGGGCCGCGGGCGTCCGGCGGCGAACCACGTCCACAGGAACCGTGAAGGGGTGGCCCGAGCTGACGGTCTCGGAAGTCGGTGTGGTGCGGCTCGTCGCACAGGGACTGACCAACCGGCAGGTCGCCGAGCGTCTCTCCCTCTCACCGCACACGGTGAGCTCGCACCTGCGTCGCGCCTTCACCAAGCTCGACATCACCTCGCGCGTGGAGCTGGCCCAACTGGTCGCCGCCCGCGACAGCGGAGAGTAACCGCTTCATATCACACAGGGCCCGCCTCGCATCGCACGATCCGTGTGATGTCCGGACACCGGTTTGTCGTGATGCTGGAGTGGTGGCTCAGAAACTTGAAGGACTGGGGGAGGTGCCGGGCACCCCGGCACCCGACGAGGGAAGCTTCGTCGGCGACGTGCTCACCACGGCTACGGTGCCCGCCCACCAACGACGCGCCTACTGGCGTGAGGCCCTGTCCCGGACCTTCGGCGCCGTGGACATGTCGGTCCCCCGAGAGGTGAACTCGGGATCGATCCGCACGGCGCCGCTCGGCCGGCTCCAGGTCACCACGGTCGACGGTGATCCGCTGGAGGACCGGCGCATCCCGCGGCTCATCGTCCAGGGCGACGAGGAGCAGTACGTCGTAGTGACGCTGTTGAGCAAGGGCGACGCCCGGCTCGAGCAGGACACCCGCGATGTCGCCCTGCGGCAAGGGGAAGTCTTCATCTACGACATGGCGCGCCCGGTCCGGCTGATCTTCGGTGATTGCTTCCAGACCAAGTCCCTCGTGGTACCCCGGCAGATCCTGGGCCTGAGCGAGTCGGACCTGCGGCACCTCACGGCGTCTCCCGTCCGCTCCGGCACGACGCTGGGAGGGCTGCTGTCCACCTGCCTGGCGCGGCTCGCGGACGAGGCCGGGACGTACCCTGCCCACACCGGCGAGTCGATCGCCCGCAATGTCGTGGACATCCTGACCGTCCTGGCCGACGAGCGGCTCGGCAGGATCTCCACCGGGACCCCGAGCGGCGACGCGGCGCTACTGCTGCGGATCCGGGCGTTCATCGGGCGCCACCTCGAAGATCCGGATCTCACTCCGAAGAGCATCGCCCACGCCCACCACATTTCCGTGCGCTACCTGCACAAACTGTTCGAGCGCGAGGACACCACGGTCAGCCGGTGGATCCAGAGCCGCCGACTGGAGGCGTGCCTACGGGATCTGGGCCGCCGGGAGAATACGGGTCTCACCGTCGCTGCGGTGGCACACCGGTGGGGCTTTACCAGTGCCGCCCATTTCAGCCGAGTATTCCGGGCCGCTTATGGGATGTCCCCCAGCGAATGGCGGGACGCCCATCGACCGGAATCTGCTCTTCCTTCTCAGGTAACACCCCGTACGTTCCCGGAGAAGGTATTCGTATGAGCCGATTTAGGTTCTCTGCAGAGGAATCGCCTCTGAGGAAGCCCATGATCGGGGTACGAAATGAGCAAGCCGTTTTCCGATGCCGCCGACGAGATATCGGTCACCCACGACGTGGTGGTGCACGTCGCCGTCGCGGGTCAGCCTCCTGCATCACTGCCCGCGGAGCTGCGCTATGACAGGACCGATCCCTACGCGGTGTGCCTTTCCCTCGGAGCGACGTCGACGGGCACGGTCGACTGGGTGTTCGCCCGCAGCCTGCTGTCGGAGGGCCTGCACAAACCGGTGGGCGTCGGAGACGTCCTCGTCATACCCCGGCACCGCTGCCACCGGTACTCGGTGCGCGTGGTCGTCAGGTCCACCGCGGGAGCCGCGCTGCTGGACATCTCGGCCCCGGCGGTCACCGCGTTCCTGCGGCAGACCGACCTGCTCGTGCCACCGGGCACGGAGGGGCTTCACGTGGACTTGGACCGCGTCATAGCCGAGCTCATGGCGGGAAGCGAATGATCGCCCTCCGGGCAGGCCCGGACGAAACGAAGAAGGAGCCGTCGTGGCCGAACTGACCGTGGTCGAGCCGGGAGTCAGGCGCGGCACCACGCACTCCCCGGTATCCGGTATACGGCTGGTGGGCCGGCAGGCCGAGGTCGCCCAGGTCCTGAGCATCGTCGAAGGGGGGCGGACCGAACCACGGACGCTGCTCCTGCTCGGCGACCCCGGCACGGGCAAGTCGAGGCTGCTGGCGGACGCCGTGGACCACGCACGGGACAGGGGGACGCTCGTCCTGGCGTCTCAGGGCATCGAGGCCGAGTCGCCTCAGTCCTTCGCGTCCCTGCACCAGCTGCTCCTCCCCGTTCTGTCCGATGCCGCCGCGCTGCCCGACCATCTGCGGGGGGCACTCGAGACGGCGTTCGGTATCGCTCTCGAGGAGGGACCGCCCGACTCCATGCTGCTGCGCACGGCCGTCCTGGCGCTGTTGAGCGATGTCTCGAAGCGGCAGCGCGTCCTGCTGGCCCTCGACGACGTCCAGTACTTCGACCGGGATTCTCTCGACGTGTGCGGTTTCGTGATGCGCCGCATCACGGCCCAGGACGTGTCAGTGCTGCTGACCGCACGTGGCCACACGGCCCCCGCCGGGGTGCCGGCAGACCTGCCCACTGTGCTGTTGGGGCCGTTGACCGAACCGGCCGCGGCCGAACTTCTGGACGCCCAGCCGCACGCACCCACAGGCTGGACGCGGATCGAGCTGCTGCGGCAGGCCGGTGGAAACCCACTGGCCATCATCGAGCTGTGCCGCGCGGCCGGAACGGGCGGCGTGGGCGTGCTGCCCGGCAGCGGACTGCCGCGGACGGAGCGCATCCAGGAGCTGTACGCCGCCCGGCTTCGCGGTCTGCCGGAGATGACTCAGCGGTTGATCCTGTATGCCGCGGCGTCGCAGGGCGAAGACCTCGCCACCATCATGGCTGCCGTCGGCGCAGGGTCCGAGCTGTCGGCGTGGGCCCCGGCCGAGGAGATCGGCCTCGTCTCCGTCATGGACGGGCAGGTGCTCTTCCGGCATCCGCTGGTCCGCGCGGGCTCCTATCACGCGGCACCGGCACACATCCGGCAACAGGTTCACCGGGATCTGGCGGCCGCCCTCACGACCGACCCGGCCCGCCGCGCCTGGCACCTGGCCGCAGCATGCGTCGGCCACGACGAGTCCGTGGCGGCGGCTCTGGAGGACACCGCCGAACTCGCCGCGCGGCGCGGCGGTTTCTACGCGGCGGGCCAGGCGTTGCAACGTTCCGCCGAGTGCAGCCCCGCGATCGCCGACCGGGCCCGCCGGTACACGAAGGCACTGAGAGCCGCCCAGAGGGTCGGCGATCCCTTGTGGGTATGCGAATTGTTCGTCAAGGTCACCGCGCTGACCGAGGACCGGGAACTGCTGGGCGTGGCGGCCTGCGGCGTTGGCATGGGCATGTCCCTGTTCGGTCATCAGCGGCACGCGTTCCGGATACTGATGAGTGCGCTGGAGCCGAATCCACCCAGGAACGGCATGACGGTGGTCGCTCTGGCCAGCGTCCTCGCGGCAGTCGGCTACCAGTCCGGCCTGCCCGAAGTCAGGATCCCGGTCGCGGCTGTGCTGGACGGTGTGGATAGCGGGAACTCCGAAGCCCCCTACGCCGAGCTGGCGACGAGCGACAGCTGTGACGCGGTGCAGGCCGCCTCCCTGGCCGGAGCCGACCCCACCCGGGCCCCCGAGTTGCTGCGACGAATCCTTCGAGAGCCGGGGGCTTCCGAGGAGTCGGCCGACGTCGCGGCGACGACCCGTCTCCTGGGCCTGGGTGCGGTTGCCTGGTACGCCGACGAATCCGACCTGTGCATCGACGCCCACCGGCAGGGGTACGCCAAGCTCAGTGCGTGCGGTGCCCTGGGCTCGGCCGCAGCCTCGCTCGCGGCGGTGGCGGCGTCGCTGATCGACACCGGCCGATGGGCGGAGGCCGACGAGCATTTGGACAAGTCCGCGGCGTTGGCGGCTGTTCACCAGTGGCGGCATCTGCAGATCGACGTCGAGGCGTTGCGGGCAACCCTGCGGGCCCTGCGTGGTGCGACCGACGACATGCCGGCGGACCCGGCCTGGACGGCGGTCGGCCTGGAGGAGAACCGCGCCACCCACGCCCGCCTCCTGCGGGCCGCGGGTACCGCTGCCGCGGTGGCTGGCGACTTCGACGGCGCGTTCCGGCATTTCCGTCAGCTGTTCGGTGAGGACGGCACGCCTCTGCACTATTTCCTGTCACCCCGGTCGATCGCAGATCTCGCCGTGGCCGCCCAGCGGACGGGCCGGGAGAAGGAGGCAGCGCGCATCGTCGAGGCGGTGCGCGCCGCCATGGGGCCGCAGCCGACGATGCGGATGACCCTGCTGCTGCACCATGCCGCCGCGCTGACCGGCGAACCCAAGGACGCCGAGCACCACTTCCGGCTCGCCACGGTGAACCCGGCGGCCGATCAGTGGCCGTTGGCGCGTGCGCAGGCAAGGCTGCACTACGCGCAGTGGCTGCGCAGGCGACGGCGCCCTCTGGACGCCCGCCCGCTCCTGGCCACGGCGCTGGAGTCGTTCACTCGGCTCGGTGCGGCGGGCCTGGCAGAGGAGGCACGGGTGGAGCTGCGGGCCAGCGGCGTGGCCACCGAGCCCGCCAAGGCCGACCCACTGGCGGAGCTGACCGCCCAGCAGCGGGAGATCGTCCGGCTGGCGGCGCGGGGGCTGCGCAATCGGGAAATCGCCGAGCAGCTGATGCTGTCCCCACGCACGGTCAGTTCCCACCTTTACAACGTGTATCCGAAGCTGGGCGTCAGCAGCCGCAACCAGCTCCGCGGTCTTTTCGAGGATCTATGAGGCCGCAACGGTGAGCAGTACGGTAGAGGCACTCCTGCGGTTCGGCCTCACATGCCATGGCCTTCGGCATGAGGCCCAACAGCGAGCAACAGTGACGTTGCAGGGAGATGTGTGAACTTCGATCCCCCCACGGATGCCGGCGGACGCGACCGTCCTGCCGTCGTCCTCGATCCCGTCGTTCAGCGGCTCGTCGACGCCTGTGCCGCACCGCCGTACCTGCACCAGCTCGGTCCCGTCGACGGTCGGCAGGCACTGCTGGAGATGCAGGGCCACATGCCGGACGACTTCGCCGTGGGCGCCGAGTTCAGGGTGGCGCCGGTGGGTCCCTCCGGGCTCGTCGGCTTCTGGCTTTTCCGGCCGACGCGGCCGACCGGTCCCCTTCCCGTGGTCGTGTACCTGCACGGCGGCCGATGGATGCTCGGCGACGGCCGGACGCATGCGCGAATGATCAGCGAGTTGGCAGCCATCAGCGGCGCCGCCTTCGTGGTGCCCGAATACACCCGTACTCCGGAGGCCCGCTACCCGGTCCCGCTGGAGGAGTCGTACGCGGTACTGGCATGGGTGGTCGAGCAGGCGGCCGAACTGGCCCTGGACGACCGGCGGATGGCGGTGGCCGGCGACTGCGCCGGCGCGACCATGGCCACGGCCCTCACCATGATGGCCAAGCAGCGTGGCGGCCCCCGCATCCGCGCGCAGCTGCTCTACTACCCGATGACCGACCCGGACAGCGACACCGAGTCGGGAGAACAGTTCGAGTACGGTTACCTCCTGACGCGCGCGGCTGTCCAGTGGTACTGGCAGCAATACGTCGACGACGAGCGCGAGCTCGCGGAGCCGACGGCCGCGCCACTGCGGGCCACCCTCGAGGATCTCGCAGGACTGCCCCCTGCTCTGGTCGTGTCGGCGGAGGCGGATGTCGTACGGGATGAGGGCGAACAGTACGCTCGCTCGCTGCGGCTGGCGGGCGTGCCAGTGACCTCCGTTCGCTATCTGGGGACGGTGCACGACTTCGTCTCCCTGCACCCTTTGCGGAACAGCCCTCCCACGAGGGCCGCGATCGGCCAGGGCGGCCGCTTCCTCGGGGACGCCCTGGCCGACCGGCGCTGACGGCCGGCTCCGCCTCCGGCGGTGGTGACACGCCTGTCCGCGGGCCGTCAGAAATCGACCGTCAACTTACTGATGCCTGCGGAACAGGCTGTTGCCAGGCTGAAGAACGTGAGGCCGCCTACGGCGGCACGTCCTTCAGCCAAGGGAAGAGCAGCATGTCCACCGCCGAACCCGTGTCATCAGGAGGCATCCAGATCGTTTCCGCTGTGCCCGACGAGGAGGATGAGGAATTCCTCTACCTGGGAATGATCGACCGTCGCTCGGTCGCGATCACCCGGGAAGGGGACGAGGTTTTCCTGGATCCGAGTGACCTCCTTTTCTGCGATCCAAGTCGGCGGAATTCCCTGCGGTTCCGCGACGACTGCCAGATGACGGTCTTCCGTATACCCCGCTGCTATCTGGGAGTTTCGGAATCGGATCTGGACCGCGTCGTGGGGGTGACCGTGCGAGGCTGCCGGGGCTTGGGTGCGATGGTGTCGGACCTTCTCTCCGCGCTCGCCGCCGAGGCGGAGTTCCAGACGTCCATGATCGGTGACCGGCTCGCCCGCAGTGCCATGGATCTCGTCACTGTCCTTGTCATGGAACTCCTTGAGACGGAGACCGCAGCCGAGGCGTCGAGTGTGTCGAAGGCCGGCGACGAGATGCTGTCCCGGATCCGGGCCTATATCGAAGAGCACCTGATGGAGCCGGACCTGTCACCGGAATCGATCGCAAGCGCGCACCACATCTCGGTCCGCTACCTGCACAAGCTCTTCCAGAACGACGGCACCACGGTGAGCCAGTGGGTGCGGCGGAGGAGACTTGACGCCTGCAGGCGCGAGCTGAGCCGGACGCCGAACCGACGGATCACTGTGGCCGCTGTGGCGCACCGCTGGGGTTTCAGCAGCCCAGCGCATTTCAGCCGCACCTTCCGCGACGCGTACGGCATGTCCCCCAGCGAATGGCAGGCGCTGGCAGCGTCGCGCGTCGGCTCTCCGGTCACCGATGCACGGGTTACCGGCTGATTGCGCTGCACGACGGAGGGCCCGGCAGCCGACGCTGCCGGGCCCTTTCCCATCGGGCTCGGGACACCCGTAGGCGGGTGAGTACCAACCCGGCCGTCAGCCCAGCTCCGTGTCCAGCCACTCCAGGACCGCAGAGGTCACCGGATCGGTGATGTCGTTGAACTCCTTATGGCGGATGAGGTACTTGGCCACATACGGGCAGACCGGCACGATGCGCTTGCCCGACCTGCGCACGTCGGTGAGTGCCTCATGGACGAGCTGCGCTGCGAGCCCCTGGCCGGTGAAGGCGCCGTCGACTTCGGTGTGGTGAAAGATTCGTTGCTCACCACGATCGCGGTACGCGGTCAGGCCGACGCGCTTGCCGTCGACCCGGATTTCGTAACGGTGCCGGGTGTCCACCCGCTCGACGGTCGGGGCGCCGGGGGGCTGGCTCATGGGGATCGGGATCCTTTCGGTCGGTGCGGGTCAGCGGCGCGGGGGGTTTCCTCGCGGTGCGATGACGGCGTTCGGCAGGGCCGGCGCGGGAAGGCGGTCGCCGTCGTATCCATTGACCGCGCCGAAGCGGTCGGAGGCGTTCTGCCAGTCGTCGCGAGCCCGGACGATCTCTTGGTGGCTGCGGCCGATGAAGTTCCACCACATGACGATCTGTTCGCCGAAGGGCGTTCCCCCGAGCAGGACGGTCCGTGCCGTGTTGTCCGACTCGTTCGTCAGCGTCAATGTGTGATTCCCGGTGTCGGAGTAGCCCAACTCCGCAGGACGCAGAAGGGCGTTGGCCACGCGGACAGGTCCGCGGTCGACGAGGAGGCCGTGCTCGAAGGCGGGATCGACGGCGAGCGTGACAGTCGCCCGGGGGTCCAGGAGGATTTCGGCGCCGAGCAGGGGCGTGAACGTCGGTACGGGGGAGGCAGCGCCGGCGAGGGAGCCCAGGAACACCCTGATTTCGGCTCCCGTGATCCGTACGAGGTCGGGCACGTAGTGCTGGAAGTCGCGTTCCGCGTACCTGTGCTGGTCGGGCAGCGCCACCCACAGCTGCACGCCGTGCAGGATCGTGGTCCGCGCCGTCGAGACCTCCGAGTGGCTGATGCCGTACCCGCCCGTCATGAGGTTCAACTCGCCCGGTCGTACCAACGCGTGGCTGCCGAGACTGTCGCGGTGCTCGATCTCTCCGCTGAACAGCCAGCTCACCGTCTGCAGTCCGGTGTGCGGATGAGGGGCGACGTCCATGCCGCCCGTGTCGGCGACGTCGTCGGGGCCGTAGTGATCGACGAAGCACCAGGCTCCGATCAACGTCCGGGCACGCTGCGGCAGTGTGCGCCGCACCTTCATCGCCCGTGGGCCGCCGAGAGGGACGTCCCTTGGGGCGAGTACGTCGACGCGTGGAGCTCTCGCGTTACGGTCGCTATCGGCCGGCGTCGTGCCGTGCGACTCGGTTGGTTCTGTCTCGACGTTGCTCACTGTGCACCGTCTCCCTTCCACGATGGATGTGTTGTCGCCGGCGCGACGGGTCCCGAGGACGTGTCGAAGGCATGGGTCACCTCCGGCCGGGTGCCGGGGACCAGGAGACGGCGTGCCCGCTCCTCGTAGCGGCGGTCGGTGCGGGTGAGCCGGTCGCTGTGCTGGGCGAGATGCTCGGACCAGGAGGCGACGAGGTAGTTCTCGATGAAGTGCCCGGGATCCTGTCCGTCCTGGTACAGACCCCAGGTGAGGGCTCCGGTGCGCCGCCGGGAACGGGCGACGTGGTCCATGCAGTTGCTGAAGGCTGTTTCGTTTCCCGGGGCGACGCGGTAGGAGACGGTGATCAGCACCGGGCCGACGGTCGGGCCCGGCTCGAACACCAGGGGCGGGACCGGCCAGTGCTCGGAGGGGGAGGGGTCGATGCCCTCCGCCCCATGCATCGGCCAGCGACGCACGCTGATGGCGCTGAGCAGCAGCAACGCGCTGCCTGTCAGGAGAGGGACGGCGAGCCCCAGCCGGTCGGCGAGGGCACCCCACAGCGGCGCCACCAGCGCCTGGCCGCCCTGGAAGACAAGAAGATATACGGCGAGGCCCCGGGCCCTGACCCAGCCCGGGAGCTGCGTCTGCATGGCCGCGTTGAGGGTGGACAGGACGCCGATCCACGCCAGTCCGGCGAACAGCAGTGACACTGTCACCAGCCACGGAATCCGTACGGTGGCCAGGACCACGAGGACACCTGCGAAGATCAGAGCGCCGCTGCTCAGAGTGCCGTTGGCGCCGAGCGCCCTGTTGCTGCGAGGCAGTACGAAGGCGCCCGCCACCGCTCCCACCCCGACCGCGCCGAGCAGCAGTCCGTAGCCGCCGGAGCCCAGGTGCAGGGAGCGGCTCGCGACCAGCGGCAGCAGCGCCCACAGAGCGGCGCCGCCGGGGATGAACAAGGCCATCCGCAGGAGGACCCGGCGGACGGCAGGTGCGTACCAGACAAAGCGGCGGCCTGCGTCAAGGGCGCTCAGGAGCTTCTCGCCTCCGGCGTCGGCGCCGACGGTCCGGGGGCGCCGCCAGAGCATCAGCACGACGGCGATGCCGAGGTAGGAAGCGGCGTTGAAGGCGAACACCCACCCCGCACCCGCCGTCGCCACGACCACTCCGCCGACGGCCGGCCCGACGGCGCGGGCAAGATTCATGTTCACGCCGCCGAGCGCGGCGGCCTGTCCCAGTTGGCGTCGTTCCACCAGCTCGGGCTGGATCGCTTGCCAGGCCGGGCCCATTAACGCGGTGCCGCATCCCAGCAGGAACGTGAGGACCAGCAGCAGCATGGGAGTGAGCGCGTCCGCGAACGCCAGCGCGGTCAGCGCGCCGGAGATCGCGAGCATGGCCAGCTGCGCGGTCAGGAGCACCACGCGACGGTCGTAGCGGTCTGCGACCACGCCCGAGGGCAGGGCCAGGAGCACGACGGGCAGGCTGGAGGCCGTCTGTACCAGCGTCACCAGTGCCGCGTCGTGCCCGATCAGCAGCCACTGGGCGCCCACCATCTGCATCCAGCTGCCGATGTTGGAGACCAACTGGGCGATCCACAGGGCCCGGAAGAGGCGTGCCGCGAGCGGCGCCCATGCCGAATCCGGCTTCGGCGGCTGTGTCGGTGTGGCGGGTGGTGCGGGGCTCATGCTGGTCCAAGCGGGGGGTGCGGGCGGGTTGACTCCGGCGAACCGATTGAAACTAGGACCGGCCCACCGGTCGTGGTTGACCGTCAGCGCACGGGGTGTGTTCCCTCGGCGCACTGCCACCGGTGGGCCGGTGTGTCGTTCAGGGCCGTGGCCGGATCCAGGCGGCATCGGCGGTCGAGAGACGATGGGTGGTCACGGTGGTGACCGCGAGCAATACCAGCGTCATGACCAGAACGAGGACAAGATGGCCGTGCAGTAGGAGCAGGGCTCCGACGATGGCGCCGAGGAACATCGCGAGCACGGAGAGGATCCGCCGGCCGGGGCGCGGCGCCTCGCCGCCGGCCGGAGTGGAGTCCGCTGCCAGGCCCGTCAGGGTCAGGGTCAGGACGGTCGTGGTGAGATCCGGGACGCCCAGGCGCCGGGCGACCGCGTTCTGCAGACCCATGGCGAGCCCCAGGAACACGATCAGCGTGTACTGGACGCCGGGGGTGACCCGGCCGTCCGACACAGCGGCGGCCACCACCGTGACCGAGACCAGGACGGTCTGCACAGCCGTGGCCGAGCTCAGCAGGTGGCCTCGGTGCGTGGCGAACCGTGTGCCGAGCTTGCCCCCTGCGAGCGCGCCGATGAGGAAGGAGCCCATCGCGACGACGGACGCGAGCGCGGACAGGCTGTCGTCGCCTGCCAGGGCGAACCCCAGGAAGACCACGTTTCCGGTCATGTTGGCGACGAAGACGTGCCCGAGCGCCAGGTAGCTCACGGCGTCGACCAGACCGGTGACCACCGTCAGGACCAGCATCAGGGGAGGCAGCGGGCCGTGCCGTTCCTCGCCGCGCGGTGCCAGGGTGCGGAACGCGTCACTCAGCAGCCTGCGCATGCCGCGCCCTCTCCGGTGCGGCGGTAGCCGGCCGGTGCAGCACCACGCGCGTGAGCAAGCCGCTCGCCGGACCCGTCACGATCGCGGCGACGGAGACCCACACCGGCCAGGAGGTGACGGCCAGCGCGTGATCCACGGACCACCGTCCGGGCCCGGTCAGGGCCAGCACGGCGGATACGACGACCAGGACGAGGGGGTATTCGTAGCCGTCGTTCTGGACCCACAGCCCTTTGGGCCACTTCACGGTGCCCGCAACGGTCATCACACCCATCGCGGCCATCGCGGCCAAGGGCGTGAGCAGCCCCGCCGCCAGGAACAGGCCGGAACCGATCTGACTGGCTCCCGCGACGAGCGCGGTCAGCCGACCGCCGCGGAATCCGTCACGGCGGAACTCCTCGGTCCCGCCCGCGAATCCGTTGCCTCCGAGCCGGAAGCTCACCTTCTGCACCCCGTGCGCGGCGATGAGCAGCCCCACCACCAGCCGGAGGATCAACAGTCCAGCGTCCATCGTGTTCCTGCCTGTTCCTGGCGTTCTTGTTCCGGCGCGGGGATCAGCCGGCGGCGTGGGCGCCAAGGATGGCCTGCGCGTAGACCATCCCGAGGCCGTAGGTGCCGCCGTGCTCCTTGACCACGTCGCCCACGGCGGCGTACGTCTCGGTGCGAGCCCAGTCGCGCTGGAGCTCCAGCAGCACCTGCACCCAGGTCACCGGGACGGCCCCGCCCTGCACCATGCGCTGGATCGCGTGCTCGTGGGCCTGCGGGCTGACACCACCGGACGCGTCGGTGACCACGTAGACCTCGTAGCCCTGGGCGATGGCGGACAGCACCGGCAGGACGACGCAGACCTCGGTCCACAGGCCGGCGATGACCAGCTTCTTGCGGCCGGTGGCCTTGACGGCCTCGACGAAGTTCACGTCCTCCCAGGCGTTCATCGTGCTGCGGTCGATGATCTTCTGGTCGGGGAAGACGTCCGCGAGCTGCGGCATGAGCGGGCCGGAGAAGGACTCGGCGGCCACGGTGCTCAGCACGACGGGCACATCGAACACCTTCGCGGACTTCGCCAGGCCCACGGTGGAGTTGATGATGGCGGTGCGGTCGCCGCTGCCGGTGCCGAAGAACATCTGCGGCTGGTGGTCCACGAAGAGAACCGCGCAGTTGTCCGGAGTGAGCAGGTCGGGGCTGGGAGCCGCGGTGACCTCGGCGATGTTGACCATGATTGAGCCTTTCTCGGCAAGAGGTGGCGCGGACTGCTGTCCGTGCCGTGGGAAAACCGTCCTGTTGGACGGAGCTCGTGGGTGTCCCGGAAGGGGCGGCTCAGGGCCAGGCCCCTTCCGGGAGCTCAGAGGTCGAAGCAGGGATCGAAGGGCGTGCTCGCGGAGTCCACGGCGAGGCCGCGCGCGATGCGCCACTGGCGGTGCTGCTCCGACTCGGCGACGGCCTGGCCGAGCAACTCCGCTTGGCGGGCGCCGGGAAGGGGTGCCCGGTGGGACGCCTGGTAGCCGCCGAAGTGCGCCACCGGGCTCCAGGCCGGGCTGACGGGGGGCAGTTCCTCGTCGAGCCCTTCGTATTCGGCAGCGGCGTAGACGATCCGGCCGCCGGTCACCGTCAGCAGCGACTCGATGTGGGCGATGTCCGGCTCGGGCACGGTGAAGTAGTCCTCGGAGAGGACCGCCAGGTCCGCGTAACACCCTGGCTGCAGCACGCCCTTGACCTTCTCCTCGCCGGTCAGTGCGGCGCCGGCGCGCGTGAACATCGCCAGTGCCGTCTGCCGGTCGACGCGGTTCGCCGGCGGGCGCAGCGCCAGATCGCCGACGGTGCGGCCGCTGACGAGCCAGTGCAGGGCGACCCAGGGGTTGTAGGTGGAGACGCGGGTGGCGTCAGTGCCGGCGCCCACGGTCAGGCCGCGGTCCAGCATGGCCCGGATCGGCGGGGCGTCCGCGGCCGCTCCGGGGCCGTAGCGCCGTACGAACGCCTCGCCCTGGAACGACAGACGGTTCTGCACGGACATCGCGCCGCCGAGGGCGGCGATGCGGTCGAGGCTTTCGGTGGAGACGGTCTCCGCGTGGTCGAACAGCCACCGGTTCCCGGCGGGGAAGAGCCCCTCCGCGGCGAGCTTCTCGAACACCGCGAGGTCACGGCGGATGGTCTCGTCGTAGGTGGCGTGCAGCCGGAATCCCCACCCGCTCTCCATGAGGAGACGTACGGCTTTCTCGAATTCCGCCTCGTAGTCGGCCGTGAGTTCCGGACGCGGCTGGGTGAAGTTCTCGAAGTCGGCGGCCGACCAGGTAAGGTTCTCACCCGCGCCGTTCAGCCGCAGCCACGCGTCCCCGTCCTCGGGGCGGACCATTTCGATCCAGCGGGCCAGGTCGTCGATCTCCTGGCCGGGCGTCTGGGGGAAGAGGTGATAGGCGATGCGCAACGACAGCTGGCCGGCCTTCGCCAGTTCGATGACCGTGGCGTAGTTGTCGGGGAAATTCTGGAATCCGCCGGCGGCGTCTATCGCCGACGTCAGTCCGAATCTGTTCAACTCGCGCAGAAAATGCCGGGTGGAGGTCTTCTTCTCCTCCTCGCTCTGCAGCACCGGCGCCTTGGCCAGGGTCGAGTAGAGGATGAGGGCGCTGGGAGCGGCCAGCAGCATGCCGGTCGGTTCACCGTCCCGGCCGCGCACGATCTGGCCGCCCTTGGGGTCGGGCGTGTCCTTGGTGAACCCGGCGGCCTTGAGCGCCGCGCGGTTGAGCACGGCCGACTGGTACAGGTGCAGGACGAACACCGGGGTGTCCGGCGCGGCGGCGTTCAGTTCGGCGACGGTCGGCAGCCGGCGTTCGGCGAACTGCTCGGCCGACCAGCCCCCGACCACCCGCACCCACTGGCCCTTCGGGGTGCGGGCGGCCTGCTCACGCAGCATCGCCAGGCCCTGACGCAGGCTGCGCACTCCGTCCCAGCGCAGCTCCAGTACGTAGTTCAGGCCCCCGCGGATCACGTGCAGGTGTGAGTCGTTGAGGCCCGGTATCACCCGTCGCCCGAGCGCGTCGACCACCTTCGTGCCGGTGCCGATGTGGGGAGCCACGTCCTTGTCGTCACCGACGACCGTGATGACGCCGTCGCGGATGGCGACCGCCTCCGCCTGCGGGCGGGCCGGGTCCCCGGTGTGGATCTTGGCGTTGCGGACGACGACGTCCGCGGCTTCGTCGATGGCGCGCGGAACCAGCCCGCCGACGGGCATCGTTGACATCTCTTGAACCCCTCTGGGAAAACGACTTCAATCCAAGTCATGGCCGGCAACGGCGGACTTCGGTGACGCAGTCCTACTCGAATACCCGTCTGCTGGAATCGAACCGAGCCCTGTGTGGAAGGGCGGGGGACCGCTGTTGCTTCGCCAACACGATAGACACGACAAACACATCTCCATGTCCTGCCAGTGCACAGCGGTTTGCCTCACCGCGCACTGTCGCGCCCTTCTCCGAATGTCATGGCGGAGGCGTGAAGGAAGCCCTGCACTGTAAGGACAGAAGCAGTGCGCTCAAGGACAATTGCCGCACGTCCGAAGGCTTTAACGTGCCATTGCCGGAAGAGTCGGCGTCCCTATGAAGACCCAGGAGATTCCCATGCCCGATGCCATCGAGCCGGTACAGCCGGTGCTGGAACCTGCGGCAGCCTCCTTCGCGGAGGCGACCGCCAACCCGCCCTACCTGTTCGACCTGCCCCCGGCGGAAGGGCGCAAGGCCGTCGACGAGGCGCAGTCCGGCGACATCGAAAAGCCCGCGGTCGACGAGGAGTGGATCACCGTCTCGGGCGGGCCCACGGGCAGCGTCCGCGTACGCATCGTCAAGCCCGCCGGCGCCGAGGGCACCCTCCCCGTGATCATCTACATCCACGGGGCGGGCTGGGTCTTCGGCAACGCCCACACTCACGACCGTCTGGTGCGGGAACTCGCCGTCGGCGCGGGCGCCGCCGTGGTCTTCCCCGAGTACGACCTGTCACCCGAGGCCCGCTACCCGGTCGCCATCGAGCAGAACTTTACGGTCGCGCAGTGGGTCGTCCAGCAGGGCGCGACCAAGGGCCTGGACCCCGCCCGCATCGCCGTCGCCGGTGACTCGGTCGGCGGCAACATGACCGCCGCGCTGACGCTGATGGCCAAGGAGCGCGGCGGGATCCCGCTGGTGCAGCAGGTGCTGTTCTACCCGGTCACCGACGCGAGCTTCGACACCGGCTCCTACCACCAGTTCGCCACCGGCTACTTCCTGCGCCGCGACGGCATGCAGTGGTTCTGGAACCAGTACACGACCGACGAGGCCGAGCGCACCCAGATCACCGCCTCCCCGCTGCGCGCCACCACCGAGCAACTCACCGGACTGCCCCCGGCCCTGGTCATCACCGCCGAGGCCGACGTGCTGCGCGACGAAGGCGAGGCGTACGCCGGCAAGCTCCGCGAGGCCGGGGTCCCCGTCACCGCGATCCGCTTCCAGGGCATCATCCACGACTTCGTGATGCTCAACGCCCTGCGTGAGACCAACGCCGCCGAGGCCGCCATCACGCTGGCCGCCGACACCCTGCGCTCCGCCCTGCACGCCGCCTGAGCGACAAGGAGAAACCGGACATGACCACGTCCACCTCCACCGTCGTCCTCGTCCACGGCGCGTTCGCCGACGCGGCAAGCTGGTCCGGGGATATAGGGAACTGCAGCGTCACGGCATCCCGGTGATCGCCGCGCCCAACCCACTGCGGTGACTTGCCGCCGACGCCGCCTACATCGCCTCCGTGACCTCCCAGATCGACGGCCCCGTCATCCTGGTCGGCCACTCCTACGGCGGCGCGCTGATCACCGTGGCCGGCACCACCGAGAACGTCGTCGGGCTCGTCTACGTGGCCGCCTACGTCCTGGAGGAGGGCGAGAGCCTCGGCGAGCTGCAGGGACGCTTCCCCCTCTCCCCACTGGTGAGCAACCTGAAGCAGTGGACGTACCCCGTTGAGGGCGGTGCCCCCGCGATCGAGGTCACCATCGCTGCCGACGCGTTCCCGTCCGTCTTCGCCGCCGACGTGCCCGCCGACGTCACCAAGGTCCTGGCCATGGCCCAGCGGCCGCTGGCCGCTGCCGCGTTCGAGGAGACGGCCTCGGCGGCGGCGTGGAAGACCAAGCCGTCGTGGGCCCTCGTGGCCGGAGCGGACCAGGCGATCAACCCCGAGGTCCAGCGGTTCGGGGCCAAGCGCGCCGGGGCGACCGTCGTCGAGATCGCGGGGGCGTCGCACGCGGTCGCCGTCTCCCAGCCGAAGGAAGTCGCCGACCTGATCCGCGACGCGGTTCGGGCGACGAGCTGACCTGGGGTACACCGCGCTGCGCGGACGAACTCGTTCGTCCGCGCAGCTGTGTTTTCCACCTCAGTGCCGCTCCCGTCCGGTCCGGTCGGCCACCGTGACCACGGCGACCAGAGCCGCCCCCAGCAGACCGGCGATCAGGGCCGGCGCCGGGGAATGAGCGGCCGCCACGACAGTGATCGCGACAGCGGGATACGCGAACTGCTCGACGCCGCTGTGTTGGTGCGGCCGAATGTGTACGGCCCACACGGTGATCAGGAAGATCGCCACCGGCAGGGTGACCGCGGTACCCGCTGCCGCCGAGGGCACCTCGGTGCTGCGCGTGACCAGCTCGGCGTACGCCGCCAGGCCAGCGCCCGCGGCAGCTGCGGAGGCGAAGATCAGGTAGTGGCCGTACGCCCAGGTGAACCTCTTGCGATGGGCCTGGTGCGTCGTGGCGAGCAGCGTGTGCGCCGGTCTGGCGAAGTACAGCCACCACATGGCAAACACCATGAGTAGCCCACCCGTTGCCAGCATGTACAGCGCACCGGCGTCGTGGCTCCGATCGAAGGCACTGCGCACCGCTGCCGCGGCGGCTGCGACGGACTCACCGAGCACGATGAGGGTGAACAGCTCGTAGCGCTCGGCGATGTGGTGCGGATGCCACGGGGTCATCCCGGCGGACTGCGCCCACACCGGGACGGAAACCTCGGCAACGATCAACACGAGGATGGCCGGCAGCTGTACCCGGGCCGGAAGGACGAGCATCCCGGCCCAGCCGATCTGGCAGCCCGTCACTCCGGCGGCGAAGCGGAGAGACGTTCGACGCCGATCGGGGTCCGATCGCGCGGCGCGCAACCACAGGACGGCCAGGGCCGTACGGAGGACTGCGTATCCCAGGGTGATGACGCGCAGGTCGCCTTCCTCGAACGCCCGCGGGACGCCGGCGGCGAGAATGAGGGACCCCGTGATCTGGACCAGCACCGCCAACCGGTACGGGACGTCGTCAGGGTCGTAGGCGGAAGCGAACCACGTGAAGTTCATCCACGCCCACCAGATGGTGAAGAACACCAGCGCGAAGCGCAGGGAACCGGCGAAGTAGTGCCCGCCGGTCACCGCTGTACTCAGGCTCGCGGATGCCTGCGCCACCGCGATGACGAAGCACAGATCGAACAGGAGCTCCAGCGAGGTGGCGGTCCTGTGCGGTTCACCGGGGTCCCGGCCCAGCATGGTGCCGTGGGGTTCCCCGTGCCGTCCCCCCGGCCATCGCCCGGCTCGCTGCGTACGCACCGGGGACAAGCGGCTCAGCGCAGGGCTCCCAGAGCGGCTTCCACGGTCCGGTGGAAGGTGGGGTAGGTGTAGATCATGTGCCGGAGGCGTTCGACGGGCACTTCCGCGTGGACGGCGACGTTCAGCCCGTACAACACCTCTCCTCCCGCCGGTCCCGCCGACGTCGCCCCGATCAGCACGCCCCGGTCGGCATCCTCGACCAGCTTGATGAACCCCTCGTTGCCCGGCCCGTGGATCCAGCCACGCGTAGAGGAGGCGATCGGCAGCAGGCTGGTGCGCACCCGCAGGCGTCGGTCGCGCGCCTGCCGCTCGGTCAGTCCCACGGCCGCGATCTCGGGGTCGGTGAAGGTGACCCGGGGCAGCGCACGGTAGTCGGCGTCGGGGCCGGGCCACCCGAGGATGTCCCGTACGGCGATCTCCGCCTGATACATGGACACATGCGTGAAATCGCCGTGGCCGGTGATGTCACCGATAGCCCAGAGCCCGTCCCCGGCCCGCATCTGCCCGTCCGTGGGCACGGTCTGTGCCGAAGAGTCGAGCCCGGCCGCGTCGACGCCCAGCGCGGCGAGGTCGGCGCGGCGCCCGGTGGCGACGAGAAGCCGTTCGGCGCGCAGCGGCTCCAGCTCGCCCTCGACGTGGACGATGAAGCCGGTGCCGTCATGACCGACCTGCCGGGCCCGGGCCGAGGTGAGAATGGTGACGCCGTCCTCCCGAAGAACCTTCTCGGCCAGCTCACCGGCTTCCGGTTCCTCCTGCGCCAGCAGCCGGTCCTGCCCCTCCACCACGGTGACCGCGCACCGGAAGCGGGCGAAGACCTGGGCGAGTTCCACGCCGATGGCGCCTCCTCCGAGCACGATCATCGAGGCCGGCAGCTCCTTGGCCGCCATCGCGTCCCGGTTGGTTCAGTACGGCGTCGAGGCCAGGCCCCGGACCGGGGGAATCCGCGGCCGGGTGCCGGTGGCCAGGACCACACCCTGCCGGGCCTGGAACGTGCGTCCGCCGACCGTTACCTGCCGTGGCCCGGTGAGTCGTCCCGTTCCGCGCACGAGCCGGACGCCCTTCGCCGCGAGCCGGTCGGCGGCCACCTGGTCGTTCCAGTCATCGGTGGCCTCGCCCCGGATACGTCTGGCAACGCGGCTCCAGTCGGGAGTCACCTTCACTTCACCGGCGAGGAACGGCACGCGGCCTGCCTCAGCGAGCAGGTTCGCGGCCCGGATCATCATCTTGCTGGGCACACACCCCCAGCACGGGCACTCGCCCCCGACGAGCTCCGTCTCGATCTCCACCACATCCAGCCCGGCCTCCGCCAGACAGCCCGCGACGTACTCGCCGCCGGGCCCCAGCCCCAGCACGACCACATCGGCCTGCTCGCTCACGCTCATGCCTCTTCTCGCCGCTCGTCGGCTCACCCCGCCAGCGAGAAGTTAGAGAGAGCGAGGCACAGGGACGCGCCCGCCAGCGCACGGGGACTTGCCCGAGAACGAACACCAGGCACCGGACCTTCGCTCAGTGCGCTGCCGAGCAGTCCGCGTGCGCTGTTGGGCAATGCGTCTTCCGCGTGGGCGCCTAGCGTCACTTGTGCACAGATTTTCCGGAACTTCTGGACCGTCAAGCAGTCTCCTCTTGGTCTGTCCTACGAAACGCCTATGAAGTCCCCACGGGAGTGATCACCATGGCGAGCAAGCGCTGGACCGTTGAGATCGACATCACAGAGGAAGGTGACGACACCCGTGCCCGCGCGGTGCTGGCCATCTCGGAGGACGCCACGATCAGCGGCACCGGCGTGGCCCGCCGGAACCCGATTGACCGACCGGTTCCGGAGATCGGCGACGAACTCGCCGTGAGCCGTGCGCTGGAGGATCTCGCGATCAGGCTGCATGACGTCGCCTCTGACGACATTGTGGACCTTGCCGGACCGGTGCAGCCGTAAGTTCGGCCGCGACCTGTGCGTAGGGGTGTGGCCCGAACACCACAGGGGCAGGTGCCGTGCCCGCGGAGGGCGTGGACGCCACCACGTACCGGCGTCCTCCGGGCACGGGCCGCCGCAGACCTGGCTCGAGTCCGCAGCCACCGGCCGAGGCTGTCCCCTCGAACGGTCGCTCGGTGGTGCGGAGCTGTCCGGATCAGCTTTGAGCGGCGACCGGGCCTCCAGCTGCGCCTGCTTGGCACACAGGCGCCGACCGAGTCCGTTCGTGCCCGAGGACCGCAGGGTCCAGTGGCTTGCCTCAGGTGACACTGCGCCACGTTGAGCTGCAGCTTGATCGGGTGGCCGCCCTGATCTCCGGCGATGACCGTGACGACGAACGGCTGGCCTTGCGCGGTCTGCCGAGAACTTCCGTGCGAAGGCCGGGTCTTCGTGGCACTTCCACCTTTCGGGCAGCCGGTTCCTTTGATGGCAAGCCACGCATCACAGGTGAGGAGAAGGGCGAGCAGGTTCCCGTCCCCGATCACCACAGGGCGAGGCATAGGACCGTGCCCGTCGGCGCACAGGGCTTGCCCGAGAACGAAACGCCGGGCAGGGACTTCTCGCTCAGTGCGCTGCCGAGCAGTTCGGTATGCGCTCCTGGGCAATACGTCCTGCTTGCAGGCGCTTAGCGTCACTCGTGCGCACAAAGCCCACACCGCAGGAGGCGGATCATGACCACCAGCACCCAGCACGTGAGCAGCCAGCCGTGGCTGCATCAGAAGGGCGAGATCATCCAGGAGTTCGGGACGGTCAAGCAGTTCCCGCTCGGCCTCTCCTACGAGGCACGTATGTACTCCTGCCAGCGCCTCAACAAGGTCCTGGCGGACACCCAGATCCTCTACAGCCTCTACAAGAAGCACCACTGGCTGGTGCGCGGTGCGACCTTCTACCAACTGCACCTCGTGCTGGACAAGCACGCCGGGGAACAGCTCGCGCTCGTCGACACTCTTGCCGAGCGGGTGCAGACCCTGGGCGGTGTCGCGGTGAGTGATCCCCGGCACGTCGCCGAGATCACGTCGATCCCGCGCCCTCCGGACGGCGTGGAGGAAGTGCCCGTCATGCTCTCGCGGTTGCTGGCGGCACACGAGACGATTCTCGCCGACGCCCATGACTCGGCGTCCCGCACCGGAGAGTTGGGTGACGACGGCACCAACGACCTGCTTGTCTCACAGGTGATCCGGACTGGCGAACTGCAGGCGTGGTTCCTGGCCGAGCATCTGGTCGACACACCCCTGGTCCGTGCCTGAACAGGTGTGAGCCGCCGGCGCTCGCGGCAGCGGCTCGGCGCAAGCAACGCCGCGTCGCGCCGTTACGCGGCGTGGGTCGGCGGTCTGCGTGGCGCGGGCTCCTTGGCGGGAACCGGGCGCCCGCCCTTCTACGACCGCGCCACGCAGGCATCACTGGCGATCAGCAACTTCCACGTCACACGGAGCGGGCTCGACTGCGTGCTGGAACGGCGTGCTGGAACGGCGTGCCCATGGTGGGGCAGACACTGGAGACGCCCCGAGTGTCGCATGCCGACTGTCGCGATAATCAGCCCTCGCTCCCTTGTGAATACGACTTACAGGAGAGTTCACCATGACGAGCAGTCCCCAACCGGCTGGCGAACGGGCCGAGCCGACAGGCAGACATTTCGAACCGGACCTGCGGCCGATGACCCGCATCAACCTCCACCCCATCGCCTCCCCCATGCCTGTCGGATTCTTCGCGGTGGCGATCGCCTCCGTCATCGTCGGAAGCTTGCAACTGGGCTTTCTGGGCGACGACGCTCATCGGGCGGTCGCCCTGACGATCCTTCCGGCCTTCATCTTGCAACTGATCGTCAGCATCCTGGCGTTCGGGGCGAGGGACGTCCTCGCGGCGACGCTCATGGCGTGCTTCTCGGGAACCTGGCTGGCGAGCTCCCTGGTGCTGGCCATCAATCCGCCGGCGGGTACCGAGGTGCTCGGCGTGCTCAATCTCGTGTTCGCTGTTTTCGCCCTGATGATGGCGACCGTCGCGAACCGCAAGCGTGCGATGTGGTTCGTGCTGTGTGTGGCTGTGCCGCGCTTCGCAGTGGCCTCGCTCTTCAACTTCACCGGTGCCACCTGGCTTGGCTACATTTCCGGAGCTTTCGGACTGCTCCTCGCGGGTGTGGCCATGTATGCCGCGTTTGCTCTCATGCTGGAGGACATGAGAGGCGAGGAGGTTCTGCCCGTAGGACGTCGGGGCCCGGCGCACGACGCCGTGGAAGGGGATCTGGCTGTGCAGCTGCGCAACCTCGAACGTCAGGCGGGCGTGCGACGGACGCTGTGAGTCGTTAAGTAGATTCAGCGGACGGATCGAACAGGCGGGGCAAAGGGCTGAGCTTTCAGTGGGCGTTTGATGTTGATCCGAGTCGGCCCTTTCAATCCAATTTGCCGTATTCGTCACCGGCGGGCATTTCTAAACCAGACGGAATTCGAGCGGCAGGTGCGAACTAAACGGGCGGTCCGATCGTCGCCTCGTTGTGCGCGAATGTGCTCCTATGGAGCGAAATACGTCGAAAGCCGCCGACCTCAAAGGCGGCACATAACTGCTTGACCTCCCTAAACACTCACTGAGTGGGTGTTTAGGGATGTTCAGAGGGATGTGTCACCTTTGAGGCCGGCGGCTTTCGTGACGCTTCGCCCTGTAGGAGCGCATTCGCGCACTCCGAGGTGCTGATCGGACCGCCCGTTTAGTTCGCACCTGCCGCTCGAATTCCGTCTGGTTTAGCAATGGGATGGAAGCTCCCTACTGGTAGGGAGCTTCCAGGTATTTCAGGCCATGCACGTTGGTAATAAAACCAGGCAAAGCATGTTGAAACGGTCGGTGCGAATCAACATCAAACGCCCACTCAGAGGGTGTTAAGTCCGTTTCTGGTAGCGGCCTCCCGCACACGAGGCGCCGCACCAGGGGAATGAACCGTGGGCGGCGTCCCGCGATCATGGACCGGGTCCACGCGGAAGGTCCACGACAGCTCCGGCTCGGTCACCGACCGGAGAGCGCGGCGGACCGGCGGGGCACACATCAGGGTGACGGCCGCCGCGGTTGCCAGTGACAGGACGACCTTGCCCGCGGGGTCGTGCAGCCAGAGGTGGGTCTCGAAGACGCCCACATATTCGGCCCCCTTGATGAGGAAGCCGTACAGCAGGTAGCCGCAGATCGTGCCGGCGCCCAGCACCGTGAACCACATACGCCGGCCAGGCACCAAGGACAGGAACGCGGCCGTCAGCAGCAACGCGCTGACGAACGTCACGACCGTCATGACCGACCCGCCCACGAAGGCTCTCCGAGGTCTTGGGCGCTGTCGCTGTGCGCGAACCAGGCCACCCGCGCGTGGTGGCCGCCCAGTACGCCAAGACGAGAGCGCCTACGAACACCGGCACGGCCAGCAGTCGGACTTCACGGCGCCACACCAGTGCCACATGTGCCGGCCTCAGGCACAGGCCGCTGCGCGCGCTGTTCTCCTGCAAGATGACGATCCTCGGGGACGCCAACCAGTCGGTGAACCCGTTCAGCTCCTCCTCCCTGCCGGTGATCCGTGACCTCTTCCCGGAGGCGGACTGTCTGGAGCTGTGCAGGAGTTACCGCTCCACGTCCGAGATCACGGATTTCGCCCAGCACATCTCGCGCAACGACAACCTCGTCCCGATCGAGCGGCACGGGCTGCCGCCGCAGGTCGTTGCCGCGCTGACCGCAAGGCGCAGGAGGCGGAGATCCTGGCGCGCATCGAGCGGCACCGGCGAAGCGAGTACCGCTCCCTCGGCATCGTCTGCAAGACCGTCGCGCAGGAGCTGTACCGGACCCTGTCGGCGGCGGGCGTCGACCTGACCTTCCTCGACTACGACAGCACGGAGTTCAGCGCCGGCACCATCATCACCTCGGCGCACATCGCCAAGGGACTGGAGTTCGACGCCGTGATCGTCCCGGACGGGGACGACACGAACTACGCCACCGAAATGGACAAGTGCATGCTCTGCATCGCCTGCACCAGGGCCATGCACGAACTCCACCTGACCCACGCCGGACCGGTCTCGCGCTTTTTGGAGTTCACCAAGGAGCCTGGGAGTCGTCTCGGCGTTGTCGATCCCGAGACGGCGGAGATGCCCGATTACGCGACCGCCGCACGAGTGGGCTGACCCCGGCAAAGAGCAGCACCGGCATGTCGTACCCCGTCTCAGGTGATGCTCGGTGAGCGTCTCCAGCGACTCCGGGATGATCTGGCGGTTCACTCACTCGGCGCTGTCCAGGTGGCTGTGTGCCGGGTCGGACCCGGCCGAGGTTGCCCGCGGACAGCGTCGAATTCCTGCTGAGCCAGTACGCCAAATGCCTGCACGACCCGCAGTCCATCAACAATCAGCGTATCGAAGGGCTCCCGAGCGCCTACGACCAGTCGCTCGAGCTCGATCAGCAGCGGCTGGGCCGAAGGCGCTGCCCAATCGGCGAGAGGACCGGATCAGACCTTGATCACGGTGGCTCGTCGGCCGCACAGCGCGGTCAGGTCCTCGGGATCCGAGGTGAGGATCGTGACCGGGCCCGGGGCGGCGAGGGCGGTCGCGGCGAGCATGGCGTCGATGGCGTACTTGTGGCCGTGCAGGCCGGCGTCGGCGAGGAGGGCGGCGGCGTGGCGGGCGATCGGCTCGGTGACCGGTTCGACGACGAGGCGGGACAGGGTCCACTCCAGGGCCGGGCGGTTGATCCGAGGGTGGACCACCTCTACGAGGGTGGCTGAAGACGTGATGACCCGGAGGTCGTCGGCTCGGGACAGCGCGAGCCATCCCGTGACGGACCGGTCACGCAGCACGGCCTTGGCGAGCCCTTCGCTGTCGAGGACCATGGTGCCGCTGGGAAGGGCGGGGGAGCGGGTCACGCGGCGTTCGACCCGCCCTGTGTCTGCTGCCGGCGGGCCTGGTTGAGATGGTCGCGCAGCGCCTGGATCTCCTCGTCCGTGACGGACCCGTGCTCGGCCTCGGCGACGGAGATCAGTTCGTTGAGGTTGTCGCGTTCGATCTGCCGGGCCACGGCGGCGGCGACGTAGGCGGACAGGCCGGAGGGGCCGCTGCGGGCCTTGGCGGCTTCGGCGATGTCGCGCGGCATGGTGATCGAGTACTGCCGGTAGGCTCACTCATGCTACTTATCCTACCCCTTGTCCTCCCAGGTCTGGGCTTCTTGACTTGACCATCGATGCTGCTGAGGGCGCCAATGCTCCCTGGGCCTGATGCGTTCACCTGCTCAGAGAGGTGGTGGATGTTATGAGGAGTCCGGTATTTCAGGGGCGCGGAGTCCCCGTGAGGAGGCGCGGGGCAGGGACCGTGATTGCCGTGCGGCCTGGCGGAAGCCGGTCTGCGGGAGGTGCGACGGACATCAGCGCTCTGGCCGACGAACTCGGTACCGCGCTGGTCCGGGCCGTCAGGCGGAGCGCTGCCGATGAGTCGGCCTCCGGGGGAACGGGGCACGGCTCGGTCTCAACCAGCTGGTACGCCTTTGCGCTCGACTATCTGGAGATGCGCTGGCCGCAGGTCGCAGCGAAGACCCGCAACGAGACCAGTGACGCACTGTGCGCGATCACCCTGGCGATGCTCCGGGACGTGCGAGGCCGCCCAAATGACGAGCTGCTGCGGCAGGCGCTTCGAAACTGGGCGTTCGTCGTTCCCCGGCCGGAGTTGCGGACGGCGCCTGCCGACGTGCGGCTTGCGCTGCGCTGGGCGGAGAGGGCGTCACGCCCGCTGGCCGACCTGATGGATCCGGCCGTGACACGGGCCCTGCTGCAGACCCTGCGGCTGAAACAGGACGGCACGGTCGCAGCAGCCGAGACCCAGCGGCACAAGCGTATGACCCTCGTGAACGCCGTACGGTATGCGATCGAGCAAAGCAAGCTCGGCAGTGATCCGATCGCTAATGTCAACTGGCGGATCGCCGAGACCGTCAAGCAGGTTGACCCGCGGGTGGTCGCCAACCCCGCCCAGGCTCGCTCCCTGCTCTGCGCCGTTGCCTACGTCGGAAGCTACCGGCGGGCCCGTGGACGGCGGCTGGTGGGGCTGTTCGCCGGCATGTACTTTGCCGGGCTGCGTCCCGAGGAGGTGGTCGCGGTGACCCTGCCGGATTGCGTCCTGCCTGCGGAGGGCTGGGGCAGGGTGATTCTGCACATCACTCGGCCCCAGGCAGGCAAGAAGTGGACCGACACAGGGAAGCTTCACGATGAGCGCGGGCTGAAGAGCCGCCCACCCGGAGATACCCGTCCGGTGCCGCTGCCGCCCGAGCTGGTGGCGCTGTGGCGAGATGCCCTCGACGCCTTCGGCACCGCCGATGACGGCCGCCTGTTCTTCAACGAGCATGGCGGCATCGTCGGCTCCTCCACGTACGACGGTGTCTGGCACGAGGCCCGTGAACTCGCCCTCCCACCCGATCTGGTCAGCTCGCCACTCGCGGCCCGCCCTTACGACCTGCGCCACTCGGCCCTGTCCACCTGGCTGAACGCAGGCGTCGATCCCACCGAGGTCGCTGACCGCGCCGGCAACAGCGTCGAGGTCCTCATGACCCGCTACGCCAAGTGCCTGTACGGGCGGGCGGCCATCGCCAACCAGCGCATCGAAAGGCTGCTGCTCGAATACGACTGAGCAGACCCCTGGCCGCTGTGGGCAGGACACACCCCAGCAACGCAACTGCCATTCGTCGTGGCAGGGTGCCATACCGTTCCGCACGCGGGGTCGCCGGTTTCGCTGCGGCCCCGTGGGCAACGGCCGTGGATTAATGTCGAGCGCATGACCGTCCCAGAGACCGGAACGCTGTCCGTCGCGCTCGGCCGCTGCATCAGCGCGGGCACGCCACTGGGCCCTTTCGAGGGCACCAGATTCCCGGGCCTGACGACGGCTTCGGACACAGGGCTCATTCACGCAGTGGAGGACTGCCCCCACCTGCGCAAGGCATCTTCGGTGCGCGCCGTCGGCTTCAGCCTCGACGCTTTCTCGCTGGAACGGCTCTGCACGAACTGGAGCTGCCGCTGGGCGGTGCCCGACGACGGACGCTGGCCGGTCTTCCTCGACGCCCTTGATGCTCTGTCGCGGCTGTGGTCCAAAGAAGAGGAGGAAGACACCCTTCCGAGCGAGGCGGACGTCGTCGCCGCGGCGGGTCTGCTGTCGCTGGGCGAGTTCCCGGAGGACGAGGACGACGCGGACGCATGGGAGCGCCACGTGGAGGCCAGGGTGTGCAGAGACGACCTGCTGGCCTTGTGGCGGAAAACGCAGCATCGACTGATCACGGCCGGCGACGGCCTGGCAGCGTGCCCCTGGCTGCGATCCCGGGCCGAGGTCCGGATGATGGCCTGGGCCGAGCGCGCCGAGGAGGAGCGGCGGCTGCTCACGCGGTTCTTCGCTCCTCGGACGCTCGCCGACGGCGCGGCGGTCGCGTCCCTCGCTGCCCCCGCGCTGACCGCTGACACCGACTTCGGGGTCTTCGGCTCCGAAGCTCCTCAAGTGCTGCGGAGGATTTGGCGGGCGTGGTTGGCCGGAGCCCGGGGAAACGCCAAGCCGCTTGCCGAGGCCGCGATGGCGGCCGAACAAGAGCTGCACGAAGCCCTGGGGCGCCGCCGCAAGGGGCGCGACGAGGCCGAGGAATCGCTTGCCCGGCTGACCACGGCCTGGGCCGAACAGGCCCGCCTCGCGGCGGCCGAGCGGTCAGCGGGGCGCCCGTGGCGACTGATCGCCGTACGGATCCCGCCCCAGCAAAGGTCCCCGCATGGCAGGGGCGTGTACGACCCGCTCACCTCATGGGATCTGGCGGTCGTCGCGGTGTACCAGGTGGCCGTGGACTGGTACCGGGGAACCGCCGCCCTGTGGGTTCCTCAGGGCATCGGCGAACAACTCCTTGCAGCGGAGGGTTCGATGAAGGCCGTCGACCTCCTCCTAGACGCCGAGGACTGGGCCGCACCGGCTTTCGCTCTTCTGGCGGCCTGGGAGCCGGAACAGCGCGACGTCGTGGCGTGAGGACGACCTTGTCCTACGACACTGTGCCGCTCGGCAAAAGACACACGGCCATCCACCATGTTTGCCCGCACGGCACGACTTTCCGGTAAGCCGCAGGTCGCAGGGGGTATGACCAGCGTCCGAGCGATCCGTCACGGACTTTCGTCCCATGCATGTCCCACACATGTTCCTTCACTCCGCTTGTGGGACGGCTGATGCGTGTTCCTTCCTGCCCTGGTCGTCACAAAACCCCTGGTCAACGCGTTGAAGACAGTCACCTGCGCACAATTGCTCACGGTCAGGTAGGCCGTTGCAGTTTTGGCATGCACAGAAAAGGCCCTGACCGGCGTTTTCGCTGGTCAGGGCCTTGATGGGATGTGCCCCCGGCAGGATTCGAACCTGCGCACACGGCTCCGGAGGCCGTTGCTCTATCCCCTGAGCTACGGGGGCGTGTCGGTCGCGGTGGTCGCGGCGACGGGTAGAACACTACCAGCTCCTTCGGGGTGTTCATGAACGGGTTTGCTGGGGGGCCGCCCCGAGGTCACGGAGAGTGCGGGTCGCCCGCAGGGGGTGGAAGTGGGGAAAACCCGGACGCGGTGGCCGGTCCGGACCTACTCTCGAAGTTGTGCCAGGCGCGTCGGGCCGGGTGCTTGTTGTGGACGACAACAAGGTCATCCGGCAGTTGATCAGGGTCAACCTCGAGCTGGAGGGCTTCGAGGTCGTGACCGCGGCCGATGGTGTCGAGTGTCTGGATGTCGTTCATCAGGTGCGGCCCGACGTCGTCACGCTCGACGTCGTGATGCCGCGGCTGGACGGACTGCGTACGGCCGCCCGGCTGCGGGCGGATCCCCGGACCCGGCAACTGCCCCTCGCCATCGTCAGCGCCTGTACACAGTACGAGGTCGAGAGCGGCCTCGACGTCGGTGTCGACGCCTTCCTCGCCAAGCCGTTCGAGCCCGGCGAACTGGTGCAGCTGGTGCGGCAGTTGATCGAGCGAGGGGCAGACAGGCGTCCTGACGGCGGTGATGCCGGGCGGGGTGAGTTGTTCGGGGCCGCCGAGGCCGAGCGGGCCGGGCGTGCCGGTGGTTGAGCGGCGGGCGGTCGGCCGGTGGCGCCGGGTGCCGGCGGTCACGTACACGTGACGTACTTCTGACGTCGTCCATATCCCGGACCAGCGCCCAAACCGGCTCGCATACCCACCCCCCTCCTCCCATACGCTTGTCCCGTGACCCCCGTCGAGCTCTCCCGCACCGTGCTGCACGCCGTGCGTCGCGCTGTCGACGAGGGGGAGCTGAGCGTGACCGTGCCTGCGCGCGCCGTGGTCACGCCGCCCGGCCCCGGCGGTTGGGGCGACTACGCCACCAACATCGCCCTCCAGCTCGCCCGCCCCGCCGGCCGACCGCCCCTGCGAGTCGCCGAGGTGCTGCGGCCGTATCTCGCGAGCGCGGAGGGTGTCGTCGGCGTCGAGATCACCGGGCCCGGCTTTCTGAACATCGCCCTGGAAAGCGCCGCCTCCGCCGAGGTCGTCCGCCGCATCCTTCGTGATGGGCCCCGCTACGGGCACAGCGACGCCCTCGCCGGGCAGGTCGTGCACCTGCACGCCCCCTGCGAGGTGCGCGCCCTCGTCGTCCTGGACGCCACCGCCCGCCTCCTGCGCTCCCAGGGCGCCCACGTCCGCACCAGCTGCGACGCCCGGCCCGAGCAGGAGTGGGAGGCCGTGCTCGGCGTCCACGTCGATGCCTACGGCGACCTCATCGACCTCAACAATGCCAATGGCAGCAACGGCAACGTTCCCAAGAGCAGCGCCGACAGCCACGGCAGCGACGGCAGCCACAACAGCGACCGCAGGGACAGCAGCGACAACCCCGTCACCCTCCGCCTCACCGCCGCCCCCACCACCCCCCTCCTCCTCTCCCGCGCCCTCTCCCGCGACGCCGCCCGCTGGGCCCTCCTCCACCCCGCCCCGCACGACCGCCCCCGCATCACCCCCGAGCACCTGGTCCAGCGCGAGAGCAACCCCCTCTTCCGCGTCCGTTACGCCCACGCCCGCATCCGCGCCCTCACCCGCAACGCCGCCGACCTCGGCTTCACCGCTGACCCCGGCATCACCGCCGACCCCGGCATCACCGCCAACCCCAGCACCAACGCCGACGACCCCAGCATCAATGCCAACCCCAGCACCAACGCCGACCCCAGCATCACCGCCCACCCATGCACCATCGACGTACCGCCCACCACCGAGCACCTGCTCCCCACCCTCGCCGACCACCCCCGCATCCTCACCACCGCCGCCACCCACCACGCCCCCGACCGACTCGCCCGGCACCTCGTCAGCGTCGCCGATGCAGTTCTCCCCCTGCTGCCCACCGTGCTTCCGCGCGGTGCGGAGAAACCCTCGGCCGCCCACCGGGCCCGGCTCGCGCTCGCCGAAGCCGCCGGGACGGTGCTGGCCGGCGGCCTGTCCCTGCTCGGCATCGACGCACCCGAACACCTCTGAGAGAGCCCAAAGAGAAATGAGCCGTTCCGCACACCCCGCCGGGCCCCGTCACGCCGACGTCCTCCCCGAGGGTCACTACAGCGCCCCGCCCGCCGACCTCAACGCCCTCGACGGCAAGGTGTGGGCACAGACCGTCACCCGCGACGCCCACGGCGTCGTCACGGTCGGCGGTGTCCCCGTGACGCGGCTCGCCGAGGAGTTCGGCACCCCCGCCTACATCCTCGACGAGGCCGATTTCCGCGCCCGTGCCCGCGCCTGGCGTACCGCCTTCGGGCACGACGCCGACGTCTTCTACGCGGGCAAGGCGTTCCTGTCGCGGGCCGTCGTGCGGTGGCTGCACGAGGAGGGGCTGAACCTGGACGTGTGTTCCGGCGGTGAGCTGGCCACCGCGCTCTCCGCCGGGATGCCCGCCGACCGCATCGCCTTCCACGGAAACAACAAGTCCAAGGACGAGATCCGGCGGGCCATGGAGGCCGGCGTGGGGCGGATCGTGCTCGACTCCTTCCAGGAGATCGTCCGCGTCGCCCACATCGCGCAGGAACTCGGCAGGCGGCAGCGGGTGCAGATCCGTGTCACCGTCGGGGTGGAGGCGCACACCCACGAGTTCATCGCCACCGCCCACGAGGACCAGAAGTTCGGCATCCCGCTGGCCGGGGGACAGGCCGCCGAGGCCGTACGACGGGCCCTTCAGCTCGACGGGGTCGAGCTCATCGGGATTCACAGCCACATCGGCTCGCAGATCTTCGACATGTCCGGCTTCGAGGTCGCCGCCCACCGCGTCGTCGGGCTGCTCAAGGACATCCGGGACGAGCACGGCGTCGAGCTGCCCGAGATCGACCTCGGCGGTGGCCTCGGGATCGCGTACACGAGCGACGACGATCCGCGCGAGCCGCATGAGATCGCCAAGGCCCTGACCGAGATCGTCACGCGCGAGTGCGAGGCCGCCAAGCTGCGGACTCCGCGCATCTCCGTCGAGCCGGGGCGGGCCATCGTCGGGCCCACCGCCTTCACGCTCTACGAGGTCGGCACCATCAAGCCCCTCGACGGGCTGCGGACGTACATCTCCGTCGACGGCGGCATGTCGGACAATATCCGTACCGCGCTGTACGACGCCGAGTACAGCGTCGCGCTCGTCTCCCGCAGCTCCGACGCCGAGCCGATGCTGGCCCGCGTCGTCGGCAAGCACTGCGAGAGCGGCGACATCGTGGTGAAGGACGCGTTCCTGCCCGCCGACCTGGCACCGGGTGACCTGATCGCCGTACCGGCCACGGGTGCCTACTGCCGGTCCATGGCCAGCAACTACAACCACGTCACCCGCCCGCCGGTCGTGGCCGTGCGGGACGGCGAGGCGCGTGTGATCGTTCGCCGGGAGACGGAGGAGGACCTCCTGCGTCTCGACGTCGGCTGAGCCGGACAAAACGCCGGGTGGAAGATCTCCTGTCTTCCACCCCCGGAAAAATGAAATAGACGTCTCACGATCCGGACGAGGGATAGAAACTCCCGTCCGGTGCGTGAGACTGGTCCCACCGTAGACGGTAAGAGAAACGAGGTCGGATGATGCGTACGCGTCCGCTGAAGGTGGCGCTGCTGGGCTGTGGAGTGGTCGGCTCAGAGGTGGCGCGCATCATGACGACGCACGCCGACGACCTCGCCGCCCGCATCGGCGCCCCGGTGGAGCTCGCGGGGGTGGCCGTACGGCGTCCCTCCAAGGTTCGTGAGGGCATCGACCCCGCGCTCATCACCACCGACGCCACCGCCCTCGTCAAACGCGGCGACCTCGACGTCGTGGTCGAGGTCATCGGCGGTATCGAGCCCGCCCGTACGCTCATCACCACCGCCTTCGAGCACGGCGCGTCCGTCGTCTCCGCCAACAAGGCCCTCCTCGCCCAGGACGGCGCCGCCCTGCACGCGGCCGCGGAGGAGCACGACAAGGACCTCTACTACGAGGCCGCCGTCGCCGGTGCCATCCCGCTGATCCGCCCGCTGCGCGAGTCCCTGGCCGGTGACAAGGTCAACCGGGTGCTCGGGATCGTCAACGGGACCACGAACTTCATCCTCGACAAGATGGACTCGACCGGCGCCGGCTACCAGGAGGCCCTCGACGAGGCCACCGCCCTGGGGTACGCGGAAGCCGATCCCACCGCCGACGTCGAGGGCTTCGACGCCGCCGCCAAGGCCGCCATCCTCGCCGGTATCGCCTTCCACACGCGCGTGCGCCTCGACGACGTCTACCGCGAGGGCATGACCGAGGTGACGGCAGCAGACTTCGCCTCCGCCAAGGAGATGGGCTGCACCATCAAACTGCTCGCCATCTGTGAGCGTTCGAAAGACGGAGCCTCCGTCACCGCGCGCGTGCACCCGGCGATGATTCCGCTGACCCACCCGCTCGCCTCCGTGCGCGGCGCGTACAACGCCGTGTTCGTGGAGTCGGACGCGGCGGGGCAGCTGATGTTCTACGGCCCCGGTGCCGGTGGCTCCCCGACCGCCTCCGCCGTCCTCGGCGACCTCGTCGCCGTCTGCCGCAACCGGCTGAGCAACGCCACCGGCCCCGGCGAGTCCGCGTACGCCGCGCTGCCCGTCTCGCCCATGGGCGAGGTCGTCACGCGCTACCACATCAGCCTCGACGTCGCCGACAAACCGGGTGTTCTCGCCCAGGTGGCCACCGTGTTCGCGGAGCACGGGGTGTCCATCGATACGGTTCGGCAGCAGGGGAAGGACGGCGAGGCCTCCCTCGTCGTCGTCACGCACCGCGCCTCCGACGCCTCCCTCAACGGGACCGTCGAGGCGCTGCGCAAGCTCGACACCGTGCGGGGTGTCGCCAGCATCATGCGGGTTGAAGGAGAGTAACCAGCAATGACCCACCAGTGGCGCGGAATCATCGAGGAGTACCGGGACCGGCTGCCCGTCTCCGACACCACGCCGGTCGTGACGCTCCGCGAGGGCGGCACGCCCCTCGTGCCCGCGCAGGTGCTCTCCGAGCGCACGGGCTGCGAGGTTCACCTCAAGGTGGAGGGCGCCAACCCGACCGGGTCCTTCAAGGACCGCGGCATGACCATGGCCATCAGCAAGGCCAAGGAGGAGGGGGCCAAGGCTGTCATCTGTGCCTCCACGGGCAACACGTCCGCCTCCGCCGCCGCGTACGCCGTGCGTGCCGGGATGGTCTCCGCCGTGCTCGTGCCGCAGGGCAAGATCGCCCTCGGCAAGATGGGCCAGGCCCTGGTGCACGGCGCGAAGATACTCCAGGTCGACGGCAACTTCGACGACTGCCTCACGCTTGCCCGCGCGCTGAGCGACAACTACCCCGTCGCGCTGGTCAATTCGGTCAACCCGGTACGTATCGAGGGCCAGAAGACCGCCGCGTTCGAGATTGTCGACATGCTCGGCGACGCCCCCGACATCCACGTCCTGCCGGTGGGCAACGCGGGCAACATCACGGCGTACTGGAAGGGGTACACGGAGTACGCCGCCGACGGCGTCGCCGCCGGGACGCCCCGCATGTGGGGCTTCCAGGCCTCCGGTTCCGCGCCCATCGTGCGCGGCGAGGTCGTCAAGGACCCCTCGACCATCGCCACCGCGATCCGGATCGGCAACCCCGCCTCCTGGCAGCACGCGCTCAACGCGCGGGACGAGTCCGGCGGTCTCATCGACGAGGTGACGGACCGTGAAATCCTGCGCGCCTACCGCCTGTTGGCCGCGCAGGAGGGCGTCTTCGTGGAGCCCGCCTCCGCCGCCTCCGTGGCCGGTCTGCTGAAGGCCGCCGAACTCGGCAAGGTCGACCCGGGCCAGCGCATCGTGTGCACGGTCACCGGAAACGGCCTCAAGGACCCCGACTGGGCCGTCGCCGGCGCACCGCAGCCGGTCACCGTTCCGGTGGACGCGGCCACCGCTGCCGAGCGCCTCGGGCTGGTCTGACGTACCGCTTGACCCAGGGCTTCCCCTGGAAGGGGGGCACAGGGGGCTTACGACACGCATCGTGCGCCTCCTGTGCGCCCTATGTCGCCACAGAACCTTCCTTCGATAGGCTGTACTGAACCCGTCCCCCGCATATGCCTCGCATAGGCAGGGCGCCGCGCCGTCGTCGTGGTCTCCGGAGTGCATCCCCGGAGTGATCGGACAACGGCCCGAAGGGTTCGTCGTACGTCATCGAATGTCTTCGACAGTCACGCAGCTCAAGGAGAGTCATCGAGCGATGGCCGGTCCAGCGTTCCGCGCCGCCGCCGTACGGGTGCGCGTCCCCGCCACCAGCGCCAACCTCGGCCCGGGCTTCGACGCCCTCGGCCTCGCGCTGGGGCTCTACGACGACGTGGTCGTCCGGGTGGCCGACTCCGGGCTGCACATCGACATCGCGGGTGAGGGCAGCGAGACGCTGCCGCGTGACGAAAACCACCTTCTCGTACGCTCTCTCCGCACTGCCTTCGATTCCCTGGGCGGACAGCCGCGTGGCCTGGAAATCGTCTGCGCGAACCGCATTCCGCACGGCCGTGGCCTGGGCTCCTCCTCGGCCGCCATCTGCGCCGGAATCGTCGCCGCCCGGGCCGTGACCATAGGCGGCGAGGCCCGCCTGGACGACACGCGTCTGCTGGAGCTGGCCACCGAGATCGAGGGGCACCCGGACAACGTCGCGGCCTGTCTGCTCGGCGGTTTCACGCTCTCCTGGATGGAGGCCGGAGCCGCGCGGGCGATCAGGATGGATCCCGCCGATTCCATCGTTCCGGTGGTTTTCGTGCCCGGGAAGCCGGTCCTGACGGAGACCGCGCGCGGCCTGCTCCCGCGCACCGTGCCGCACGTCGACGCCGCCACCAACGCGGGCCGTGCCGCGCTGCTCGTCGAGGCCCTGACCAGGCGCCCCGAGCTGCTGCTGCCCGCCACCGAGGACCGGCTGCACCAGGAGTACCGCGCGCCCGCCATGCCCGAGAGCGCGGCCCTGGTGGAGCGGCTGCGGGCCGACGGCATCCCCGCGGTCATCTCCGGCGCCGGACCCACCGTGCTCGCGCTGGCCGACCAGGGCACGGCCGACAAGGTGGAACAGCTGGCCGGCCCGGACTGGGCGGCGAACCGGCTGGCCCTGGACGTGCCGGGAGCGAGCGTGCTGCCGCTCGCGACCAGCGGCGCCGACGCGACGAGCGCCGATTAAAAGCACGCGATTGCCGGATTTCGAGAGGGGGAATGTTTGTTGGATCCGGTAGTGTTAACCTCAAGTCTGCACCCGACCCCACCATGGCGAGGTGCCTCGTGTCCCAGTCCGGGACAGACATTCTTCCGGGAGCTCCCCAAGCCGCCCTGTGTTTCGTACCTCGTACGCGGGCAGTACGTCGTACGTCGACACTGAGCGGTCCGACGGGCACGCTCCGGAACCGGTGCGACCACGCCACGTGACACTGGGTGCCACGGCTCAAGGAAGCGCCATCACCAGATATTTCCTCCGCCGTTCAGGCGGACCACCGCCCCGGCACGGTTCAGTCAGCAAGGACCGAAGCCGGACAGCACAACCGGTCGCCGAGCCAGACAGGCCGACGTCCGCTCCAGGGAAGGACCCTTCGTGAGCGACACCACCGATCTGATGGGCGCACGTGTCGAGGAGACCGCTGCCGCGCCCGCCACGGACGCCTCCGCGCCTGCCACCGGTGCCGGCTCCCGGCGGCGCCGCGGTACCGGCCTCGAGGGCATGGTGCTGGCCGAGCTGCAGCAGGTCGCATCCGGCCTCGGCATCAGGGGCACCGCGCGCATGCGCAAGAGCCAGCTGATCGAGGTCATCAAGGAGGCGCAGGCAGGAGGGGGAGCCCCGGCGAAGACCGCCGAGGCCGCCACCGAGACCAAGCCGAAGCGCCGCGCCACGTCCAAGGCGCGCACCGGCGAGGAGGCCCCCGCCGAGAAGGCCGGGAAGAAGGCCGAGGCGCCGGCCGAGAAGGCCGTGGCCCAGCAGCAGATCGAGATCCCCGGCCAGCCGGCCGGTGGCACGGGCCGCGATGGGGGCACCGCCGGCGCGAGCGAAGCCGAGCGTGGGGGAGAGGCCGAGCGTGGGGGAGATGACGCCCCCGCGGAGCGCCGCCGTCGCCGCGCCACCGCCGAGGCAGGCAGCCCCGAGACCGTCACCGCAGAGGCCAAGAGCGAGCCCAAGGCCGAGACACCCGCGCCGCAGCAGCAGCCGCAGGGCGAGGCCAAGGGCGACGCCGGTGAGGGCGGCGAGGGCCGCCGCCGCGACCGCCGCGAGCGCGGCCGGGACCGTGACCGCCGTACCAAGGGCGACGACCAGCAGCAGAACCAGGGCCAGGGCCAGCAGCAGCGTCAGCAGCAGGGCGGCGGCCAGGGTCAGAGCGACGACGACTTCGAGGGCGGCCGGCGCGGCCGTCGCGGCCGCTACCGGGACCGCCGGGGCCGCCGGGGCCGTGACGAGATGGGCAGCGAGCCGCAGATCGCCGAGGACGACGTCCTGATCCCGGTCGCGGGCATCCTGGACATCCTCGACAACTACGCCTTCATCCGTACGTCGGGCTACCTGCCCGGGCCGAACGACGTGTACGTCTCCCTCGCCCAGGTCCGCAAGAACGGCCTGCGCAAGGGCGACCACATCACCGGCGCGGTCCGTCAGCCCAAGGAAGGCGAGCGGCGCGAGAAGTTCAACGCCCTCGTCCGGCTGGACTCCGTCAACGGCATGGCGCCCGAACACGGCCGCGGCCGCCCGGAGTTCAACAAGCTGACGCCGCTGTACCCGCAGGACCGCCTCCGCCTGGAGACGGACCCCGGCGTCCTCACCACCCGCATCATCGACCTGGTCTCGCCGATCGGTAAGGGCCAGCGCGGTCTGATCGTGGCCCCGCCGAAGACCGGCAAGACCATGATCATGCAGGCGATCGCCAACGCGATCACGCACAACAACCCCGAGTGCCACCTGATGGTCGTCCTCGTCGACGAGCGTCCGGAAGAGGTCACCGACATGCAGCGGTCGGTCAAGGGCGAGGTCATCTCCTCGACCTTCGACCGCCCGGCCGAGGACCACACCACGGTCGCCGAGCTCGCCATCGAGCGCGCCAAGCGGCTGGTGGAGCTGGGTCACGACGTGGTCGTGCTGCTGGACTCGATCACCCGCCTGGGCCGTGCGTACAACCTCGCCGCCCCGGCCTCCGGCCGCATCCTGTCCGGTGGTGTCGACTCGACGGCCCTGTACCCGCCGAAGCGCTTCTTCGGTGCGGCCCGCAACATCGAGGACGGCGGCTCGCTGACCATCCTCGCCACCGCCCTGGTGGACACCGGGTCCCGCATGGACGAGGTGATCTTCGAGGAGTTCAAGGGCACCGGCAACGCGGAGCTCAAGCTCGACCGGAAGCTCGCCGACAAGCGCATCTTCCCGGCGGTGGACGTCGACGCGTCCGGCACCCGCAAGGAAGAGATCCTGCTCGGCGCCGAGGAGCTGAACATCGTCTGGAAGCTGCGCCGGGTGCTGCACGCGCTCGACCAGCAGCAGGCGGTCGAGCTGCTCCTCGACAAGATGAAGCAGACGAAGTCGAACGCCGAGTTCCTGATGCAGATCCAGAAGACGACGCCCACCCCGGGCAACGGCGACTGAGCCTGCTCGCGACCGGTCTCCTGAAGGGCCGCATCCGTCACCTCGGTGACCGGATGCGGCCCTTCACAGTCTTCTGTGCAACCCTGCCCCGAGTTTCCCCGTCTGACCGGACAGAGCGACGATGGTGTGGTGCATGCCCATTCCTGACCGCAGGGGGTAAACCGATCCGACGAGAGCTGAGGAGCACATGCCTGCCGACAGCACGCCGGAGCCCGGCATACCGGGTGAGCCCGGCACGAGGGGCCCGCGCCACCGGGCCAAGGGCCGCCGCCGCAAGCCTCGGGCCAAGGGCCACAGAGGGCTGCTGATCACGGCCTGGACCGCGGCGGGCATCGTCGTCCTCGGCGGCACCGGAGTCGGATACGTGTACTTCAAGCTCAACGGCAACATCAAGAGCGTCGACATCGACCACGCCCTGGGTGCCGGTCGGCCCGGCAAGGTCGACAACGGCTCCGAGAACATCCTGGTCCTCGGCTCGGACACCCGCTCCGGCAGCAACCAGAAGCTGGGCGGCGGCGCCGACGACGGCAGCGCCCGCTCGGACACGGCGATGATCGTGCACGTCTACGAGGGCCGGAAGAAGGCCGGAGTGGTCTCCATCCCGCGCGACACCCTGATCGACCGCCCCGAGTGCACGGACACCGACGGCACCACCCACGACGCGGCCTCCGGCGTGATGTTCAACTCCGCGTACAGCACCGGTGGCGCCGCGTGCGCCGTGAAGACGGTGGAGTCCCTCACCGGCATCCGGATGGACCACTACCTGGAGGTCGACTTCACCGGTTTCCAGAGGCTCGTCGACGAGCTGGGCGGCGTCGAGGTCACCACCACGAAGGACATCAACGACCCCGACAGCCACCTCAACCTCAGGGCCGGGACGCACCAGCTCACCGGCGAGCAGGCCCTCGGCCTGGTCCGCACCCGGCACGGCGTGGGCGACGGCTCCGACCTCGGCCGCATCCAGCTCCAGCAGGCCTTCATCAAGGCGCTGGTCGAGCAGGTCAAGGACATCGGCCTCTTCACCAACCCGAAGAAGCTGTACGACCTCGCCGACACCGCCACCAACGCGGTCACGACCGACTCCTCCCTCGGCTCGGTCGACGCCCTGATGTCCTTCGCGAGCGGCCTCAAGGACATCAGCGCATCGAAGATGACCATGGTCACGATGCCGGTCCAGTACGACCCCGCCGACCCCAACCGAGTCCTCCTGGACGAGGCGAAGGCCCAGCAGGTCTGGACGGCCCTGAAGAACGACAGGCCGATCCCCAGGGCGGCCACGGAGGGCACGGCAACAGGCGAAGCCAAGGGCGTGATCACGCCCTAGACCCGACCCGCGCACCCACCCCTCACCCGCAGGGAATACCTGACAGCAACCCCCGGTTTTGGGGGATGGCCCCAGTCCTGGCAGACTGGTACGTCGGCTCCGGTTCACGCCTCTCGCATCCCGCGGCAGGCGACCCGGCGCCCTCCCGAAACCTAGGAGACACCTTGAAGCGCGACATCCACCCCGCGTACGTCGAGACGCAGGTCAGCTGCACCTGCGGCGCGTCGTTCACCACCCGTAGCACGATCGAGAGCGGCACCATCCGTGCCGAGGTCTGCTCCGAGTGCCACCCGTTCTACACGGGCAAGCAGAAGATCCTCGACACCGGTGGCCGTGTGGCCCGCTTCGAGGCCCGCTTCGGCAAGGCTGCTGCCGGCTCCAAGAAGTAGCGAGCTCCAATTCGCCGGTCCACGGCCGCGCCCCACCACAGGCGTGCCGGGACCGGCGTTTTTGGTCGCCGCCCACTTCACCCCCGTACGCACCAACAGGAGCCAGAGATGTTCGAGGCCGTCGAGGAGCTCGTCGCCGAGCACGCCGACCTGGAGAAGAAGCTCGCCGATCCGTCGGTCCACGCGGACCAGGCGAACGCGCGCAAGCTGAACAAGCGCTACGCCGAGCTGACCCCGATCGTCGCCACGTACCGCTCCTGGAAGCAGTCCGGCGACGACATCGAGACGGCCCGCGAACTGGGCGCCGACGACCCGGAGTTCGCCGCCGAGGTCAAGGAGCTGGAGCAGCAGCGCGAGGAGCTGACGGAGAAGCTGCGTCTGCTGCTCGTCCCGCGCGACCCCAGCGACGACAAGGACGTGATCCTGGAGATCAAGGCGGGCGCGGGCGGCGACGAGTCGGCGCTGTTCGCCGGGGACCTGCTGCGCATGTATCTGCGGTACGCCGAGCGGGTCGGCTGGAAGACCGAGATCATCGACGCCACCGAGTCCGAGCTGGGCGGCTACAAGGACGTCCAGGTCGCGGTGAAGGCGCGCGGGCAGATCGAGCCCGGGCAGGGGGTCTGGGCGCGGCTGAAGTACGAGGGCGGCGTGCACCGCGTGCAGCGCGTGCCCGCCACCGAGTCCCAGGGCCGTATCCACACCTCCGCGGCCGGTGTCCTCGTCACCCCCGAGGCGGAGGAGGTCGACGTCGAGATCAACCCGAACGACCTGCGGATCGACGTCTACCGGTCCTCCGGCCCCGGCGGCCAGTCGGTCAACACGACCGACTCGGCCGTGCGCATCACGCACATTCCGACCGGAGTCGTCGCCTCCTGCCAGAACGAGAAGAGCCAGCTGCAGAACAAGGAGCAGGCACTGCGTATCCTGCGCTCCAGGCTGCTCGCCATGGCGCAGGAGGAGGCGGAGAGGGAGGCCGCCGACGCCCGCCGCAGCCAGGTCCGTACCGTCGACCGCTCCGAGAAGATCCGTACCTACAACTTCCCGGAGAATCGCATCTCGGACCACCGCGTCGGCTTCAAGGCGTACAACCTGGACCAGGTCCTGGACGGCGAACTCGACGCGGTGATCCAGGCCTGTGTCGACGCGGACTCGGCCGCCAAGCTCGCAGCCGCGTAAGGCACTTACGAGTACGACGGAGGACGAGCGTGCAGCCATCTTTTGGGGGGCGGCCCCCAAGCCCCCGCAGTCTGCTGCTCGCGGAGGTGGCCCAGGCCACCCAGCGGCTGGCCGACGCCGGCGTGCCCTCGCCGCGCACCGACGCGGAGGAGCTCGCCGCGTTCGTGCACGGCGTGAAGCGGGGCGAGTTGCACTCCGTGCAGGACTCCGACTTCGACGCCCGCTACTGGGAGGTCGTCGCGCGCCGTGAGCAGCGCGAGCCGCTCCAGCACATCACCGGGCGGGCCTTCTTCCGCTACCTGGAACTCCACGTGGGGCCGGGCGTGTTCGTGCCGCGCCCGGAGACGGAGTCCGTGGTCGGCTGGGCCATAGACGCCGTGCGCGCCATGGACGTGGTCGAGCCGCTGATCGTCGACCTGTGCACCGGCTCCGGCGCCATCGCGCTCGCGCTCGCCCAGGAGGTGCCGCGCTCCCGCGTGCACGCCGTGGAGCTGTCCGAGGAGGCGCTGCGGTGGACCCGTAAGAACGTCGAGGGGTCGCGGGTCGACTTGCGGCAGGGTGACGCCCTGACCGCGTTCCCCGATCTCGACGGGCAGGTCGACCTGGTGATCTCCAACCCGCCGTACATCCCGCTCACCGAATGGGAGTACGTCGCTCCCGAGGCCCGGGACTACGACCCCGAGATGGCACTGTTCTCCGGCGAGGACGGCCTCGACCTCATCCGCGGCCTGGAACGCACCGCGCACCGGCTGCTGCGCCCCGGCGGCGTCGTCGTCATCGAGCACGCCGACACCCAGGGCGGCCAGGTGCCGTGGATCTTCACCGAGGAGCGGGGCTGGGCCGACGCGGCCGACCACCCCGACCTCAACAACCGCCCGCGCTTCGCCACCGCCCGTAAGGCGTTGCCGTGAGCACCCACCAGACTTCACACCGGCAGTACGTGTACGAGGAGGACCGCTGAAATGGCACGGCGATACGACACCAACGACGCCACCGACCGCGTGACCGGTCTGCGTGAGGCCGCGTCCGCCGTCCGCCGTGGCGAGCTGGTGGTCCTCCCCACCGACACCGTGTACGGCATCGGCGCGGACGCGTTCTCCGCGGAGGCCGTCTCCGACCTGCTGGAGGCCAAGGGGCGCGGCCGCAACATGCCCACGCCCGTCCTCATCGGCTCCCCGAACACCCTGCACGGCCTGGTCACCGACTTCTCCGAGCTGGCCTGGGAGCTGGTCGACGCGTTCTGGCCGGGCGCGCTGACGCTGGTCGCCAAGCACCAGCCGTCGCTGCAGTGGGACCTGGGCGACACCCGGGGCACGGTTGCCGTGCGCATGCCACTGCACCCGGTCGCCATCGAGCTGCTCACCGAGGTCGGCCCCATGGCCGTGTCGTCGGCGAACCTCACCGGCCACCCGGCGCCGGAGGACTGCGACGCCGCCCAGCAGATGCTCGGCGACTCCGTCTCCGTCTACCTCGACGGCGGCCCGACCCCCGGCAACGTGCCGTCCTCCATCGTCGACGTCACCGGCCCGGTGCCCGTCCTGCTGCGCGAGGGCGCCCTCTCGCCGGACGAGCTGCGCAAGGTCGTACCCGACCTTGAGGTGGCCAATTGACAGCCCCTGACGCGGGGCGTGGCATAGGCAACGGGGAAAGCGCGGCGGAGATCACGACGACGTTCGTGGGGCTTCCGCGCGACAGCTTCCGCATCCTCCACGTCAGCACCGGAAACGTGTGCCGCTCGCCCATCACCGAGCGGCTGACCCGGCATTTCGTGTCGCAGCGGCTCGGTGTCCTGGGCGGCGGGCTGATCGTGGAGAGCGCCGGCACCTGGGGCCACGAGGGCGCGCCCATGGAGGCCAACGCCGAGGCGGTGCTGGCCGACTTCGGCGCGGACGCCTCCGGCTTCGTGGGGCGGGAACTGCTGGACGAGCATGTGATCCGTGCCGACCTGGTGCTCACCGCCACCCGTGACCACCGCGCCCAGGTGATCTCGATGGGCCACTCGGCGGGGCTGCGCACCTTCACGCTGAAGGAGTTCACCCGGCTGGTGAAGGCCATCGACCCGGCGACCCTGCCTCCGCTGGAGGACGGGGTGGTGGCGCGGGCCCGCGCGCTGGTGCGGGCCGCCGCCGCGCTGCGGGGCTGGCTGCTGGCGCCCACCGCCGAGGCCGACGAGGTGTACGACCCGTACGGGGCGCCGCTGACGTTCTTCCGGTCGGTCGGCGACGAGATACATCAGGCGCTGGACCCCGTGGTGACGGCGCTGACGGGAGTGGCGGCGCGGACCTGACTCCCCGCCCGCCCCACGACAGCGGGCGCCCGGGACCGCCCAGGCCTACATTGGACCTAGGGCCTGTCGTTTGGATCAGGTCGGCTGAGAGGGACTGCGCCTTTCGGCCGACCCGAGCGGGGTCTGGTGCGTGCAGCTGCAAGGCGGAGGAGGGAGTCGACGCGATGGGGGTCCCCCCGCGCGAGCGCATTCGAGCGTGGGGGAGTCGGCGACCGACGACAACGCGGCAGATGCGCGTGCCAGGGCCCGCGACGCCGGCATGATCCAAACGACAGGCCCTACGTCCCCAGCCGACGCCCGGAGTCCACCATGCCGGTCACCCATGCCCCAGAGGCCGATCTCCTGCGGCGGCAGGATCCCGCGCTCGCCGAGATCCTGCTCGGGGAGCTGGACCGGCAGTCGACCACGCTCCAGCTGATCGCCGCCGAGAACTTCACCTCGCCCGCCGTGCTGGCCGCCCTCGGCTCGCCGCTCGCCAACAAGTACGCGGAAGGCTATCCGGGGGCCCGCTACCACGGCGGCTGCGAGATCGTCGACGTCGCCGAGCGGCTCGCCGTACAGCGCGCCAAGCGGCTGTTCGGCGCCGAGCACGCCAACGTCCAGTCCCACTCGGGCAGTTCGGCCGTCCTCGCCGCCTACGCCGCCCTGCTGCGCCCCGGCGACACCGTCCTCGCGCTCGGCCTGCCGTACGGCGGCCACCTCACCCACGGCTCGCCCGCCAACTTCTCCGGCCGCTGGTTCGACTTCGTGAGCTACGGCGTCGACGAGGAGACCGGCCTGATCTCCTACGACCAGGTCCGCACCCTGGCCCGCACGCACCGGCCCAAGGCGATCGTGTGCGGCTCGATCGCCTACCCACGGCACCTCGACTACGCATACTTCCGCGAGGTCGCCGACGAGGTGGGCGCCTACCTCATCGCCGACGCGGCCCACCCCATCGGACTCGTCGCCGGGGGAGCGGCGCCCAGTCCGGTGCCGTACGCCGATGTGGTGTGCGCCACCACCCACAAGGTGCTGCGCGGACCGCGCGGCGGCATGCTCCTGTGCGGCGCCGAACTCGCCGAACGCGTCGACCGGGCCGTCTTCCCCTTCACCCAGGGCGGCGCCCAGATGCACACCATCGCCGCCAAGGCCGTCGCCTTCGGCGAGGCGGCCACACCGGCCTTCCAGGCGTACGCCCATCAGGTCGTCGCCAACGCCCGGTTCCTGGCCGCCGCGCTCGCCACCGAGGGCCTCGCCGTCACCACCGGCGGCACGGACACCCACCTCATCACCGCCGACCCGGCCCCGCTCGGCGTCGACGGCCGCACCGCACGCGGCCGGCTCGCCGCCGCCGGGATGATCCTGGACTGCTGCGCCCTGCCGCACGACGCCCGCGGCCTGCGCCTGGGCACCGCCGCCGTCACCACCCAGGGGATGGGGGAGGGCGAGATGGCCCGGATCGCCAAGCTGCTCGCGGAGGTGCTGCGGGACCAGGCCGACAGCAGGCAGGTGCGGGAGGAAGTAAGGGACCTGGCAGGCGGATTCCCGCCGTATCCGCCGCCGTATCGGCCGTGAACGGGGGTAGCAGGGAATCCGTACACAGCCACACGTGCAACCATCTTCGCTACCCGGAAGTCCCCACTCATATGCGTCCCTCGCTAGGGTGTGGGGCTGAGATGGCCAGCGAGACCTGTGGGGAAGCCCGTGCGTGAATACCTGCTGACGCTCTGCATCACGGCCGCGGTGACGTACCTGCTGACAGGGCCGGTACGGAAGTTCGCGATCGTGGCCGGAGCGATGCCGGAGATCCGGGCACGTGACGTGCACCGAGAACCCACTCCACGGCTCGGCGGGATCGCGATGTTCTTCGGCCTGTGCGCGGGCCTGCTGGTCGCCGACCATCTCACCAACCTCAGCGAGGTCTTCGAGAAGTCCAACGAGCCGCGCGCACTGCTCTCCGGGGCGGCGCTGATCTGGCTCATCGGCGTGCTGGACGACAAGTTCGAGATCGACGCCCTGATCAAGCTGGGCGGCCAGATGATCGCCGCCGGTGTGATGGTGATGCAGGGTCTGACGATCCTGTGGCTGCCGGTGCCGGGCGTCGGCACGGTGGCGCTGACCCAGTGGCAGGGCACGCTCCTCACCGTCGCCCTGGTCGTCATCACCATCAACGCGGTCAACTTCGTCGACGGGCTGGACGGGCTGGCGGCGGGGATGGTGTGCATCGCGGCGGCCGCGTTCTTCATGTACGCCTACCGGATCTGGTACTCGTACGGCATCGAGGCGGCCGCCCCGGCCACCCTCTTCGCGGCGGTGCTGATGGGCATGTGCCTGGGCTTCCTGCCGCACAACATGCACCCGGCGCGCATCTTCATGGGCGACTCCGGCTCGATGCTGATCGGCCTGGTGCTGGCGGCGGGCGCGATCTCGGTGACCGGGCAGGTCGACCCGGACGTGATGAAGCTGTTCTCCGGCTCCGAGCGCAACGCGGTGCACCAGATGGTGCCGGTCTACATCCCGCTGCTGATGCCGCTGACCATCATCGCGATCCCGGCGGCGGACCTGATCCTCGCGATCGTGCGCCGTACCTGGCGCGGCCAGTCGCCGTTCGCCGCCGACCGGGGGCATCTGCACCACAGGCTGCTGGAGATCGGCCACTCGCACAGCCGGGCCGTGCTGATCATGTACTTCTGGTCGGCGCTGATCGCCTTCGGTGCGCTGGGCTACTCGGTGAACTCGGCGTCCATGTGGATCGTGCTGAGCGTGGTGCTGCTCAGCGCCATCGGCCTGGTCCTGCTGTTGCTGCCCCGCTTCACCCCGCGCGCCCCGCTGTGGGCCGAGCACTTCGTGCCGCCGCGCTACCGCCGGAGCAAGGTCGTCCTGCCGCCCGCGTCCGAGGAGGTCCCGGCCGAGGCTCCCGCCGAGCAGGAGGAGCGCACCCCGGTCGCCGTCGGGGTCTCCGGAGCCAACGGAGCGACCGCCGTCGGCCCCCGCTCGCGCATCACAAGGTAAGAATCTGACTAAAGCATTGCCAAGCCGTGGGGGAGCGAAGGCCCCAATACCAGACAAGTCGGCTCGGTTTCCGCACAGACGCGCACGGTCACTCTCATGTGTGACAGTGCGCACACCTCCAGGTAAAGACCTCATCAAATAGTTTGTGATACCGTTCACGAGAACCCCCCGGAAAGAGCCGAAGGGCCGCGGTGCGACGGTCCAGCGGCATGAGGTTCTCTCTCAACCCGGGACTACGCTCGTCCATGACGACACCTGCCCCCCTGTGAAAGCGGAGTTGCCGCCATGCCGTCCAATGACGCCCGGAACCTTCTGCATGCAGCTGTGCCCACGGCCGCTGTCGGTGTGGTCACGGTCGCTGTCAGTGGTGCGGTGGCCGGCGGCAAGGGTGCGCTCGGTGCGGCCGTCGGTACGGTGCTGGCCATCCTCTTCATGGGAATCGGCCTGTTCGTTCTGCAGTGGACGGCAAAAACGCTCCCGCAGCTGTTCCAGGCCATGGGGCTGATGCTCTACGTCGCCCAGCTTCTGCTGCTTCTGATCTTCGTCGCCCTCTTCAAGGACACCTCTCTCTTCAATCCGAAGACGTTCGCCATCGGCCTCGTCATCGCGACCGTCGTCTGGATGGCCGCGCAGGCTCGTGCGCACATGAAGGCCAAGATCTTCTACGTCGATCCGGAGCCCGCGAAGAGCGAGAAGCCCGAGAAGACAGGGCCGTCGTCGTGAGGGGTAGGGGCGGGATAAAGGCCAATGACAACTCCTGCTATCGTCCGGTGCCAACTGCGGCATCGCGGGCGCGGGCATCTGAGCTGACGCCTGCTCAATCGCGAGGCTTGATGTCCCCCAGCCGCCCCCACATCCGTAACACCAGTCCGGTGCCGACCCGCGGCCGCGTGCCGCGCCGACACAACGAGGTTGCCGTACCCATGCGTCACGCCGAAGGAGCCCGTGGTGAGTGCTGACCAGACCCAGCTCGCCTTTGACTGGAGTTGTCGGATCATGTCCGACAACGGGTGTGGCTTCCCGGCTCCGGGTCTGCACTCGTTCCTCTTCCAGCCGATCGCCACGGTCGGGGGGTTCGAGTTCAACAAGGTGATGCTGCTCGCGCTCATCACCACCGTGCTCGTCATCGGTTTCTTCTGGGCGGCCTTCGGCAAGGCGAAGGTGGTGCCGGGCAAGCTCCAGATGATCGGCGAGGCCGGCTACGACTTCGTGCGCCGCGGCATCGTCTACGAGACCCTCGGCAAGCGGGAGGGTGAGAAGTACGTCCCGCTCATGGTCTCGCTGTTCTTCTTCATCTGGATCATGAACGTCTGGTCCGTGATCCCGCTGGCGCAGTTCCCGGTGTCGTCGATCATCGCGTACCCGATCGTGCTGGCCGCGATCGTCTACATCGTGTGGATGTCGCTGACCTTCAAGAAGCACGGCTTCGTGGGCGGCTTCAAGAACCTCACCGGCTACGACAAGTCGCTCGGCGCGGTGCTGCCGCTCGTCGTGATCATCGAGTTCTTCTCGAACGTCCTGGTCCGGCCGTTCACGCACGCGGTGCGACTGTTCGCCAACATGTTCGCCGGCCACCTGATGCTGGTCATGTTCACCGTCGCCTCCTGGTACCTGCTGAACAGCTGGATGATCCCGGCGGCCGGTGTGTCCTTCCTCATGACCATCGCCATGATCCTCTTCGAGCTTTTCGTGCAGGCCGTCCAGGCATACGTTTTCGTGCTCCTCGCCTGCTCGTACATTCAGGGCGCTCTCGCCGAGCACCACTGAGCACCCCGCCCCGCAAGCCCAGATACGTCCGGTGGCCAACCCCCGCCGGTCCATGAAAGAGAAGGAAGAATCAGCATGGCTGCCACTGAGACCCTCGCCGCTGTCACCGGTTCGCTCGGCTCCATCGGCTACGGCCTCGCCGCCATCGGCCCCGGCATCGGCGTCGGCATCATCTTCGGCAACGGCACCCAGGCCCTGGCCCGCCAGCCCGAGGCCGCCGGCCTGATCCGCGCCAACCAGATCCTGGGCTTCGCCTTCTGTGAGGCGCTCGCCCTCATCGGCATCGTTATGCCGTTCGTGTTCGGTAGGTAATCGCTCCTTACTGGCACGTTTCGACGAAAGGCACTGATGTGATCGCCAACCTGGTGCAGCTGGCGGCCGAGGAGGAGCAGAGCCCGCTCGTCCCGCCGGGCCCCGAGCTGCTCGTCGGCACCATCGCCTTCGCCATCGTGTTCTTCTTCTTCTGGAAGAAGCTGCTTCCGAACATCAACAAGGTTCTGGAGGAGCGCCGCGCGGCGATCGAAGGCGGTATTGAAGAGGCCGAGACCATGAAGGTCGAGGCCCAGAGCGTCCTTGAGCAGTACAAGGCCCAGCTCGCCGAGGCCCGGCACGAGGCCGCGCGGCTGCGCCAGGAGGCGCAGGAGCAGGGTGCCGCGCTCATCGCCGAGATGCGCGCGGAGGGCCAGCGGCAGCGTGAGGAGATCGTCGCCGCCGGTCACGCCCAGATCGAGGCCGACCGCAAGGCCGCCTCGTCCGCGCTGCGGCAGGACGTCGGCAAGCTCGCCACCGAGCTGGCCGGCAAGCTGGTCGGTGAGTCCCTGGAGGACCACGCCCGCCAGAGCCGTGTGATCGACCGCTTCCTCGACGAGCTCGAGGAGAAGGCCGAGGCGTCTCGATGAATGGAGCGAGCCGCGAGGCCCTGGCAGCCGCACGTGAGCGTCTCGACGCGCTGACGGACAACACGTCCGTGGACGCGGCGCGGCTCGCCGACGAGCTGGCCGCGGTGACCGCGCTGCTCGACCGCGAGGTCAGCTTGCGTCGGGTCCTCACCGACCCGGCGCAGGCCGGTGAGGCCAAGGCCGAGCTGGTCCAGCGCCTGCTCGGCGCCCAGGTCGGCGGCGAGACCGCGGACCTGGTGTCCGGCATGGTGCGCTCCCGCTGGTCGCAGTCGCGCGACCTGGTGGACGCCCTGGAGGAGCTGGCCGACACCGCCGACCTCACCGCAGCGCAGCGGGACGGCACGCTCGACAGCGTCGAGGACGAGCTGTTCCGGTTCGGCCGGATCGTCGCGTCCAGCACCGAGCTGCGCGCCGCGCTGACCGACCGCAAGGCCACCGCCTCGGCCAAGGGCGAGCTGCTGCGCAGCCTCCTCGGCGGACGGGCGGCCCCGGTCACCGAGCGTCTGGTGACGCGCCTTGTTACCGCGCCGCGGGGACGTAGCCTGGAGGCGGGACTGGAGTCCCTGTCCAAGCTCGCCGCGGAGCGCCGGGACCGCATGGTCGCGGTCGTCACCTCGGCGGTGCCGCTGAGCGACGTACAGAAGCAGCGCCTCGGCGCCGCCCTGGCGAAGCTCTACGGCCGTCGGATGCACCTCAACATCGACGTGGACCCCGAGGTCCTCGGCGGGATCCGGGTGCAGGTCGGTGACGAGGTCATCAACGGCTCCCTCGCGGACCGCATCGCGGACGCCGAGCGCCGGCTGGCGAGCTAGCCGCAACTGAACAAGCAGTACGTAATTACGGCCCTGGTTGGGCCGTGCAGAGGATTCACCCTTTTCCAGGGGGGAGTCCCCATCCCCCCAAAGTGAAACTTCGGGCCCAACAAGGAGAGCAGGGAACCCAGATGGCGGAGCTCACGATCCGGCCGGAGGAGATCCGGGACGCACTGGAGACCTTCGTCCAGTCGTACAAGCCGGACGCGGCCTCGCGCGAGGAGGTCGGTACGGTCACCCTTGCCGGCGACGGCATCGCGAAGGTCGAGGGTCTGCCCTCGGCCATGGCCAACGAACTGCTGAAGTTCGAGGACGGCACTCTCGGCCTCGCCCTCAACCTCGAGGAGCGCGAGATCGGTGCCATCGTCCTCGGTGAGTTCAGCGGCATCGAGGAGGGTCAGCCGGTCACCCGCACCGGTGAGGTCCTCTCCGTGGCGGTCGGCGAGGGCTACCTCGGCCGCGTCGTCGACCCGCTCGGCAACCCGATCGACGGCCTCGGCGAGATCGAGACCAGCGGTCGCCGTGCCCTTGAGCTGCAGGCCCCCACGGTCATGCAGCGCAAGTCGGTGCACGAGCCGATGGAGACCGGCTACAAGGCCGTCGACGCGATGACCCCGATCGGCCGCGGTCAGCGTCAGCTGATCATCGGTGACCGTCAGACCGGCAAGACCGCCCTGGCCGTCGACACGATCATCAACCAGCGCGACAACTGGCGCACCGGCGACCCGAACAAGCAGGTCCGCTGCATCTACGTCGCCATCGGCCAGAAGGGCTCCACCATCGCGTCGGTCCGCCGCGCACTGGAGGAGAACGGCGCGCTGGAGTACACGACCATCGTCGCCGCTCCGGCGTCCGACCCGGCCGGCTTCAAGTACCTGGCGCCGTACACCGGCTCCGCCATCGGCCAGCAGTGGATGTACGAGGGCAAGCACGTCCTGATCATCTTCGACGACCTGTCGAAGCAGGCCGACGCCTACCGTGCCGTGTCCCTGCTGCTGCGCCGCCCGCCGGGCCGCGAGGCCTACCCGGGTGACGTCTTCTACCTGCACTCCCGGCTGCTGGAGCGCTGCGCGAAGCTCTCCGACGACATGGGAGCCGGCTCGATGACCGGTCTGCCGATCGTCGAGACAAAGGCCAACGACGTCTCGGCGTTCATCCCGACCAACGTCATCTCCATCACCGACGGCCAGTGCTTCCTGGAGTCGGACCTGTTCAACGCCGGTCAGCGCCCCGCGCTGAACGTCGGTATCTCCGTCTCCCGAGTCGGTGGTTCCGCGCAGCACAAGGCGATGAAGCAGGTCTCCGGCCGTCTGCGCGTCGACCTCGCCCAGTTCCGTGAGCTGGAGGCGTTCGCCGCCTTCGGTTCCGACCTGGACGCCGCGTCGAAGGCGCAGCTGGAGCGCGGTCAGCGCATGGTCGAGCTGCTGAAGCAGGACCAGTACCAGCCGATGTCCACCGAGGACCAGGTCGTCTCCGTCTGGGCCGGTACCACCGGCAAGATGGACGACGTTCCGGTCGCCGACATCCGCCGCTTCGAGAAGGAGCTGCTGGAGTACCTGCACCGCAAGGAGCAGGGCCTCATGACCTCCATCAAGGAGGGCGGCAAGATGTCGGACGACACCCTCACCGCCGTCGCCGACGCCATCGCGGAGTTCAAGAAGCAGTTCGAGACCTCGGACGGCAAGCTGCTCGGCGAAGAGGCTCCGGCCGCTGCCGCCAAGTGACGTAAGGAAGGGACCTGACTCATGGGAGCCCAGCTCCGGGTCTACAAGCGTCGCATCCGATCCGTCACCGCGACCAAGAAGATCACCAAGGCGATGGAGATGATCGCCGCCTCGCGCGTCGTCAAGGCGCACCGCAAGGTGCGGGCCTCGACGCCGTACGCGCAGGAACTGACCCGCGCGGTCACGGCGGTCGGTACCGGGTCGAACACCAAGCACCCGCTGACCACCCAGGCCGAGACGGTCACCCGGTCCGCGGTGCTGCTGCTGACGAGCGACCGCGGTCTGGCCGGCGCCTTCAACTCCAACGCGATCAAGGCGGCCGAGCAGCTGACCGAGCGGCTGGAGCGCGAAGGCAAGCAGGTCGACACGTACATCGTCGGCCGTCGCGGTGTCGCCCACTACAAGTTCCGTGAGCGCGAGATCGCGGAGTCGTGGACGGGCTTCACGGACGAGCCCGCGTACGCGGACGCCAAGCAGGTCGCGGCGCCCCTGATCGAGGCCATCGAGAAGAACACGGCGGACGGCGGCGTGGACGAACTCCACATCGTCTACACGGAGTTCGTCTCGATGATGACGCAGACGGCGGTCGACTCCCGCCTGCTGCCGCTCAGCCTCGAAGAGGTCGCCGCGGGGGCCGCGCCCAAGGGCGAGATCCTGCCGCTGTACGACTTCGAGCCGTCGGCGGAGGACGTCCTCGACGCCCTGCTGCCACGCTATGTGGAGAGCCGTATCTACAACGCGCTGCTCCAGTCGGCCGCCTCCAAGCACGCCGCCACGCGGCGCGCGATGAAGTCGGCCACTGACAACGCCGGTGAGCTCATCGAGAACCTCACCCGGCTTGCCAACGCGGCCCGCCAGGCCGAAATCACCCAGGAAATCAGCGAGATCGTCGGTGGCGCGAGCGCCCTGGCCGACGCGACCGCGGGGAGTGACTACTAATGACCACCACTGTTGAGACGGCCACGGCGACGGGCCGCGTCGCGCGGGTCATCGGCCCGGTCGTCGACGTGGAGTTCCCCGTCGACGCGATGCCGGACATCTACAACGCCCTCCACGTCGAGGTCGCCGACCCGGCGAACCAGGGCGAGAGGAAGACGCTGACCCTTGAGGTCGCCCAGCACCTGGGTGAAGGCCTGGTCCGCGCGATCTCCATGCAGCCCACCGACGGTCTGGTCCGCCAGTCCCCGGTCGTGGACACCGGCGACGGCATCACCGTCCCGGTCGGCGACTTCACCAAGGGCAAGGTGTTCAACACCCTCGGTGAGGTGCTGAACGTCGACGAGGCCTACGAGGGTGAGCGCTGGTCCATCCACCGCAAGGCGCCGAACTTCGACGAGCTCGAGTCGAAGACCGAGATGTTCGAGACCGGCGTCAAGGTCATCGACCTTCTCACCCCGTACGTCAAGGGTGGAAAGATCGGTCTGTTCGGTGGTGCCGGCGTCGGCAAGACGGTGCTCATCCAGGAGATGATCTACCGCGTCGCCAACAACCACGACGGTGTGTCGGTGTTCGCGGGCGTCGGTGAGCGCACCCGTGAGGGCAACGACCTCATCGACGAGATGAGCGAGTCCGGTGTCATCGACAAGACCGCGCTGGTCTTCGGTCAGATGGACGAGCCCCCGGGCACCCGTCTGCGCGTGGCCCTGGCCGGTCTGACCATGGCGGAGTACTTCCGCGATGTGCAGAAGCAGGACGTGCTGTTCTTCATCGACAACATCTTCCGCTTCACCCAGGCCGGTTCCGAGGTGTCGACCCTGCTCGGCCGTATGCCCTCCGCGGTGGGCTACCAGCCGAACCTGGCCGACGAGATGGGTCTCCTCCAGGAGCGCATCACCTCGACCCGTGGTCACTCGATCACCTCGATGCAGGCGATCTACGTCCCCGCGGACGACCTGACCGACCCGGCCCCGGCCACCACCTTCGCCCACCTCGACGCGACGACGGTGCTCTCCCGTCCGATCTCCGAGAAGGGCATCTACCCGGCCGTGGACCCGCTGGACTCCACGTCCCGGATCCTGGACCCGCGCTACATCTCGCAGGACCACTACAGCGCGGCCATGCGCGTGAAGAACATCCTGCAGAAGTACAAGGACCTCCAGGACATCATCGCGATCCTCGGTATCGACGAGCTCGGCGAGGAGGACAAGCTCGTCGTCCACCGCGCCCGTCGCGTGGAGCGCTTCCTGTCCCAGAACACCCACGTCGCCAAGCAGTTCACCGGCGTGGACGGTTCGGACGTGCCGCTGGACGAGTCGATCGCCGCGTTCAACGCGATCTGCGACGGTGAGTACGACCACTTCCCCGAGCAGGCGTTCTTCATGTGCGGCGGTATCGAGGACCTGAAGAAGAACGCGAAGGAGCTGGGCGTCTCCTGACCCGGGCCTCGTGCTCGTGTCGTGAGGGGGCGGGGTCGTCCCGCCCCCTCAGCCACGCCTATTAGACTTGTAACCAACACCCGGCAGAACCGCCGGGTGGTGACCCGAGGAGCCACCCTTGGCTGCTGAGCTGCACGTCGCGCTGGTCGCGGCCGACCGAGAGGTCTGGTCCGGCGAGGCCACCCTGGTCGTCGCGCGCACCACGTCCGGCGACATCGGCGTCATGCCCGGTCACCAGCCGCTGCTCGGTGTGCTGGAGTCGGGCCCGGTGACCATCCGTACGAGTGAAGGTGGGACGGTCGTCGCCGCGGTGCACGGCGGTTTCATCTCGTTCGCCGACAACAAGCTGTCGCTGCTGGCCGAGGTCGCCGAGCTGGCCGACGAGATCGACGTCAAGCGCGTCGAGCAGGACCTGGAGCGCGCGAAGGCGGAGGACGACGCCGAGGCCCAGCGCCGCGCGGACGTCCGACTTCGTGCGGCGTCGGTGGCGCGTTGACCGACACCGCCGTGCGATGACGTCACTCAGCCGCGGTCGGCACCGGAGCAATCCGGAGCTGACCGCGGCTGAGGCAGATATGGGTGTTTTTTCCGTTCCGTTACCTAGGAGACGAGGAGGTCGGTGTCGATGGTCCTCGCTCTGACTGTGTGCGGAATTGTCGTCGCCCTGGTGGTGCTGGGGCTGTTCGTCTTCGGCCTGCGCCGCAGACTCATCCAGCGCTCCGGCGGCACCTTCGACTGCTCCCTGCGCTGGGACGTCCCCGAGAAACCCGACACCGGCGGCAAAGGCTGGGCCTACGGCGTGGCCCGCTACAACGGCGACCGCGTGGAATGGTTCCGCGTCTTCTCCTACGCCCCCCGCCCGCGCCGCATCCTGGAGCGCTCCGCGATCGAGGTGGCCGGCCGCCGCCTCCCCGAGGGCGAGGAGGAGCTGGCGCTGCTCTCCGACTCGGTGATCCTCACCTGCCTGCACCGGGGCACGCGTCTCGAACTCGCCATGAGCGAAGACGCGCTGACCGGTTTTCTCGCGTGGCTTGAGGCAGCCCCGCCCGGTCAGCGCGTCAATGTCGCCTAGGACCTACTCGAAAAGGGCTAGTTCAGCCCGTTTCTGATGGCGTTCACCAGTTCACCGTTGCTGGTGTCACCGCTGAACTCCCAGAAGAACGCGCCGCCCAGGCCCTGGTTCTTGGCCCAGGTCATCTTCCCGGCGATCGTCGACGGGGTGTCGTACGACCACCAGTTGCTGCCGCAGTGCGCGTACGCCGTACCGGCGACGGTGCCGGTGACCGGGCAGGAGTTCTTGAGCACCTTGTAGTCCTCGATGCCCGCCTCGTAGGTGCCGGGTGCCGCGCCGGTCGCCGTGCCGCCGGGGGCGGACTGGGTGACGCCGGTCCAGCCGCGGCCGTAGAAGCCGATGCCGAGCAGCAGCTTGGCGGACGGGACTCCCTTGGCCTTGAGCTTGGCGATCGCGTCCGCGGAGTTGAAGCCCGCGGTCGGGATGCCGGGGTAGGAGGTGAGCGGCGAGTGCGGGGCGGTCGGGCCGGTGGTGGCCCAGGCGCCGAAGTAGTCGTACGTCATCACGTTGTACCAGTCGAGGTACTGGGCGGCGCCGCCGTAGTCGGCCGCGTCGAGCTTGCCGCCGGAGGAGCCGTCGGCGGTGATGGCCGCGGTGACCAGGTAATTCGAGCCAAATTCGGTACGCAGGGCCTGCATGAGGTTCCGGAACGCCGCCGGGCCCGAGGTGTCGCAGGTCAGGCCGCAGGCGTTCGGGTACTCCCAGTCGATGTCGATGCCGTCGAAGATGTCGGCCCAGCGCGGGTCCTCCACGACGGCCTTGCAGGACTTGGCGAACGCGGCCGGGTTCTGCGCGGCCTGGCCGAAGCCGCCGGAGTAGGTCCAGCCGCCGAACGACCACAGCACCTTGATGTGCGGGTACTTGGCCTTCAGCTGGCGCAGCTGGTTGAAGTTGCCGCGCAGCGGCTGGTCCCAGGTGTCGGCGACACCGCTGACGGACTGGTCGGCGGTGTAGGCCTTGTCGGTGGCGGCGTAGGCGTCGTCGAGGACGCACTGGCCGTTCTTGACGTTGCCGAACGCGTAGTTGATGTGGGTGATCTTGGATGCGGAGCCCGACGTCACCAGGTTCTTGACGTGGTAGTTACGGCCGTAGACGCCCCACTCGGTGAAGTAGCCGAGGTTGATCTTCTCGCCGGGCTGCGGGCCGGGGTCGGTGCCGCCGCCGGTGGTGCGGACCGCGCGGGCGCCGGAGACCGGACCGGTCTGGTTGGCGGTGTCACGGGCCTGGACGGTGTACGAGTAGTCGGTGCCGGCGGTCAGGCCGGTGTCCGTGTAGGTCGTGCCGGTGACGGTGGCGACCTTGGTGCCGCCGCGCAGGACGTCGTAGTTCTTGATGCCCTTGTCGTCGGTGGCGGCGCTCCAGGTGAGCTTCACCGAGGTGTTGGTGATGTCGGAGGCGGAGGGGGTGCCCGGGGCGCTCGGCGGGTTGTCGCCGGGGACCGAGCCGCCGTCACAGCTGCCGCCGTTCAGCTTGCAGTTGGCCGGGGCGCCGGAGCCGGTGCCGTTGAAGCCGAAGGAGACGGAGGCGCCGGGGGCGAGGGTGCCGTTCCAGGACTTGTTCTTGGCGGTCCAGTGGGTGCCGGACGAGGTGACGTCGGCGTCCCAGGCGGAGGTGACCGAAGTACCGGAGGGGAAGTCCCACTCCACGGTCCAGGAGTTGATGGTGGTGGTGCCGGTGTTCTTGACGGTCCACTTGCCTTCGAAGCCGGTGCCCCAGTCCTGGGTTTTGGCGTAGGTGGCGGTGGCTTCGGTGGCCGCCTGGGCGGGACTGGCGAGACCGACCAGACCGGCCAGCGGGAGCAGCAGGGTCGCGAATCCTGCCGCGGCTCTGTGTCTGAAGCGCATGCTGCGCCTCCTTATGGGATTGTCGGGGGCATGACTGAGCCATCAGGCCCACAGTGCCGCGAGAATAGAAAGGTCTGGACCACAGGTCAATAGGTCTGGACCACTACTCCCTATGTGCGCTGGTTCAGCGCGCTAGATCCCCAACTCCTGCGCCAGTACGGCGGCTTGCACCCGGCTGCGCAGCTCCAGCTTCCCCAGCAACCGGCTGACGTGCGTCTTCACCGTCGCCTCCGCCATGTCGAGGCGGGCCGCGACATCGGCGTTGGACAGCCCCTCGCCGAGACAGGACAGCACCTCGCGCTCACGCCGGGTGAGGGTGTCCAGCACCGAGGGGTCGGCCTTCGGCTCCCGTACCGGCTTGGCGGCGAACTCGGCGATCAGCCGGCGCGTGACCGCCGGTGAGATCAGGCCCTCGCCGCGCGCCACCGTCCGTACCGCCTCCAGCAGATCCTTCGCGTCCGTGTTCTTCAGCAGGAACCCGGACGCGCCCGCGCGCAGCGCGCCGAACACATACTCGTCGAGGTCGAAGGTGGTCAGCACGAGAACGTCGGCCAGCCCCTCGGCCACCACCTGCCGGGTCGCCGACACCCCGTCCAGACGCGGCATCTGAATGTCCATCAACACCAGGTCCGGCCGCAGTTCGCGGGCCAGTGCCACCGCCTGCTCGCCGTCGGACGCCTCGCCGACCACCTCGATGTCGGGCGCGCTGCGCAGGATGAGCACGAGCCCGGCGCGCACGGCGGACTGGTCCTCGGCGACGAGCACGCGGATCATTCGGTCTCTCCTTCGGTGATGGGGAGGGTGGCCCGTACGGCCCAGATCTTGCCCTCGGGCGAGTCCTCCGGCGCCGCCTCGAAACGGCCGTCCAGCAGGGCGGCCCGCTCCCGCATCCCGACCAGCCCCGCCCCGGAGCCGGGTGCCCGGGGCCCGTCCCGGTCGCCGTACGGGCTGGTCACCGTGATGTCCAGCGAGCCGTCCCGCTGCCGCAGAGCGACCGTGACGGGGCCGGGACCGGCGTGCTTGAGGGCGTTGGTGAGGGACTCCTGCACGATCCGGTACGCCGCGAGCTCCACCGGCGCCGGCAGCCCCTCGCCGCGCTCGGCGGCGAGGGCGACGTCGAGGCCGTTGGCGCGCGCGGTGTCGACGAGGGCGCCGAGGCCGTCGAGGGTGGGGGCGACGGCCGGTGCGGTGTCGCCGCTGGAGTCCCGCAGCAGCCCGATCAGCCGGCGCATCTCCGCGAGCCCCTCGACGCTGTTCTCACGGATGACGCCGAGGGCCTCCCTGGAGGTCGCGGGGTTGTCCAGGGAGAGCGCGGCCGTGGAGTGGATGGCGATCGCGGAGAGATGGTTGGCGACCATGTCGTGCAACTCGCGTGCCATCCGGGCGCGTTCCGCGGTGACGGCCTGGACGCGGTCCATCTCGGCGAGCAGCGCGGTCTGCTCGGCGCGCAGCCGTGCGGTGTCGGCGGCCTCACGGTGGTTGCGCACGATCAGGCCGGTGCAGGCGGGCGCGACGGCGACGACGCCGACGGCCACGCCGATCAGCAACGCCTCCGGCGCCCGCCACAGCGCGAACGGCACGATCGTCCCGGCCACCGCCACCAGACCGGTGATCCAGGGGATACGGCGGGCCGAGCCGGGGGTGCCGTACAGGACGGCCGCGTACATCACGTCGGTGTACATCACGATGGTGACCAGGTTGCCCTGCGTGATGGTGTCCGCGGTCAGCGTGACCGTGGCGGTGAGCAGCGCGGTGCGCGGGGCGGCCCGGCGCAGCACCTCGCAGCCCGCCATCACGGCGAGCGGCACCAGCAGGGGCCAGCGCCCGGACCACAGCACGATGGGGTCGTCGGCCGGGCGGACGCCGAGGCCGATGCCCCACACCAGCAGCCCGCCGAGCAGGCCGGCCAGCCCGACGTACACGTCGAAGCGGTGCGGGCGGGGGAGTCGTACGGCCATGGCACCATCCAACACGGCGGATCCGCCCCGCGCCTGATCCTGCGGCACGGTCCGCGAGTACATCGAAGGATGCAGTGGCGGTTCGTCACAAGCGACGACGATTCCGGCCGGTCCGGACGGGAGCCTTGAGGGGTGACCGAGAGGAGTGTGCCGTGATCGTCACGCTGATCATCGTCTGCGAGGTCGGCTTCTGGGTGCTGCTGGCCGCGGGGCTGTTCTTCCGCTACGTGCTGCGGATGCGCCGCACGGGGCTGGGCCTGCTGCTGCTCGAACCGCTGCTGGAGGTCGTCCTGCTGGTCGCCACCGCGATCGACCTCAAGAACGGCGCCGACCCCAGCTGGAAGCACGGCCTGGCCGCCCTCTACATCGGGTACACCGTCGGTCACGGCCACCGCACGGTGAAGTGGCTCGACGGCCACGCCGCCCACCGCTTCGGCGGCGCCGCGCCGCCCGTGGAGCCGCCCCGCTACGGGATGGCCCGGGCCCGGCACGAGGGCAGGGTCTGGCTCGGTTCGGCCGTCGGCGCGGCGGTGGCGAGCGTGCTGCTGCTGATCGCCGGGTGGTACGTGGACGACCCGAGCCGCACCGGCTCCCTGGAGAGCTGGATCCTCACCGCCTGGCGCGCGGCCGGCATCCACGGCCTGGTCGCCCTGTCGTATGCCGTCTGGCCGAAGAAGGCGCCCCGCGAGGAGGCCTCAGCGCTCCCCGCCCGGGACCCAGAGCACGTCACCGACGTCCTTGTTGGCCGTCCTGGCCAGGATGAAAAGCAGGTCCGATAGCCGGTTGAGGTAGGTGGCCGTCAGAGGGTTCATGGTCTCCCCGTGGACCTCCAGGGCCGCCCACGTCGAGCGTTCCGCCCGGCGTACGACCGTGCAGGCCTGGTGGAGCAGGGCGGCGCCCGGGGTGCCGCCCGGCAGGATGAAGGAGCGCAGCTTCTCCAGCCGCTCGTTGAAGCGGTCGCAGTCCGCCTCCAGACGGTCGATGTAGAACTGCTCGACCCTCAGCGGCGGGAACTGAGGCTTCTCCACCACCGGTGTCGACAGGTCCGCGCCCACGTCGAACAGGTCGTTCTGGACGCGGGTGAGGACCTTGACGATCTCCGTGCCGAGGTTGCCCAGCGCGATCGCCGTGCCGATCACCGCGTTGGCCTCGTTGGCGTCCGCGTACGCCGAGATCCGCAGATCGGTCTTGGCGACCCGGCTCATGTCACCGAGGGCGGTGGTGCCCTGGTCGCCGGTGCGGGTGTAGATGCGCGTCAGATTGACCATGTGACCAGCGTAGTCCCGGACGACCGGGGGGGAGCAGTTGAGGGCGAAGGCGCCCAACTGGGCCGTAAGAGGCGTGGGGTGACCCGTGTCGGTGTGATGTCCGTCATCTGAGACGTGACGCGCATTACTTACCGGCCACACCGGCCCTCACGGGCGCTAGTGTCCGCCGGAGAGAAGAACGACAGCGCGTATCAGGGGAGTCGTCAGTGGCACGGAAGCTCGCCGTCATCGGGGCCGGTCTCATGGGTTCCGGCATCGCCCAGGTCTCCGCCCAGGCGGGCTGGGACGTCGTCCTGCGCGACGTCACCGACGAGGCGCTGACCCGTGGCACCGACGGCATCAAGGCCTCGTACGACAAGTTCGTCAGCAAGGGCAAGCTTCAGGCGCAGGACGCCGAGGCCGCCCTCGCCCGGATCACCGCGACCACCGACCTGGACGCGGCCGCCGACGCCGACATCGTCGTCGAGGCCGTCTTCGAGAAGCTGGACGTCAAGCACGAGATCTTCCGCACCCTCGACAAGATCGTGCGCCCGGACGCCGTGCTCGCCTCCAACACCTCCGCCATCCCGATCACCAAGATCGCGGCCGTGACGGAGCACCCGGAGCGGGTCGTCGGCACGCACTTCTTCTCGCCGGTGCCGATGATGCAGCTGTGCGAGCTGGTGCGCGGTTACAAGACGAGTGACCAGACCCTCGCCGCCGCGCGGGAGTTCGCCGAGTCGGTCGGCAAGACCTGCATCGTCGTCAACCGCGACGTGGCCGGCTTCGTCACCACCCGGCTCATCTCGGCGCTCGTCGTCGAGGCGGCCAAGCTGTACGAGTCGGGCGTCGCCTCCGCCGAGGACATCGACCTCGCCTGCAAACTGGGCTTCGGTCACGCCATGGGCCCGCTGGCCACGGCCGACCTCACCGGCGTCGACATCCTGCTGCACGCCACGAGCAACATCTACACCGAGACCCAGGACGAGAAGTTCGCTCCGCCGGAGCTGATGCGCCGGATGGTTGACGCCGGTGACATCGGACGCAAGAGCGGGCAGGGCTTCTACAAGCACTGAAGCGGCGCGCACGCCCCTGAGACATCACACCTCGGGGTGAATTCGGTATCGGTTCGCTTACAACCAGCAACCGCGCCGCCACAGAAGCAGTCAGACGTTGCACAGCCACCGTCTTGGAGTACGTCACCGCACTCACGGGGAGCGCATATGCACATCAGGGGCGACCACGCCGAGGTGGTCGTCGGGGGCCGCCTCGACGTCCGCAGCGCGGCGGACGCCCGTACGGTCCTGCACTCGGCCGTCGACGACGGAGACGGCGACCTCGTCCTCGACCTGTCCGAACTGGACTCGTGGGACGCCACCGGCCTCGGGGTCATCATGGGTGCCCACCGGCGGGCCGGCCGCTGCGGCCGGCGCCTGGTGCTGCGCGGCGTACCGCCGCAGATGCAGCGCCTGCTGGTGGCCACCCGGCTGCACCGGATCCTGGCGATCGAGGGCGGCATCGGGGTGGAGTCCCTGCCCCGGGTGTGACGCCTCGACCGGGGGTGTCACCAGGGCCGGGGGAGACCGGGCGGCTCACGGCGAAACGCCCGACGCACGCAATCCTCACGAGACCGTGACGTCTCGGACCGGGCGGCACCCCGGGCTGTCGTAGATACTGAGCGAAGGTTTAGGGTTCGGTCGCCCGCGTCTGATCGACCCTCGTGCGGGCCCGGACCAGAAGCGACAGCGCGGTGTGCGGCAAGGCCGGGAGGGCACTCGACGCACCCGACGCTTTTGGGGGGCTTGAACCTATGGACCCGAACAACCGGGGACCCGAGGAGTACGGCCATGACGGTGACGGCAACCCGCCGCGCCAGCGCCCGCCCAGGGACTCCCTCACATCCGACTTCGGCCAGCCCGCGCCCGCACTCGCCCGCACGGTGCGGCTGGTCTCCGGTGACCTCCTGCTCACCGTCAACCCCGTCGACGGCAGCGAGATAGAGCTCTGCCCGCCCGGCGAACGCCCCGGCAGACCCGGCAAACTGACCCCGGCCCAGCGCGCCGAGGTGGAACGCGCCGCCGCCCCACCGGTCCCGCCCGGCCCGAGCCGCCCCACCCTGCCGCTCCTCGGCCGCCAGGACGAACGCGAGCGTCTGGTACGGCTGCTCGCCCGTGGCCGCTCCGTGCGCCTGACCGGCCCCGGCGGATCCGGCCGCACCACCCTCCTCGACACCGTCGCCGAGGACTGCTCGGACCTCGCCCCCGACGGCGTCGTCCGCCTGACCGGATTCCACCGCACCACGACCGATCTGCTCCACGACCTGTTCTACGCCGTTCACAGCGCGCCCCTGCACCGCCCGGAACGGGACGAACTGCTCGCATGCGTCCGACAGATCGGCGCGGTCGTCGTCCTCGACGACATCGAGTTCGGCGGCGCCGCGCTCGACGAACTGCTGGACGCCACCCCCGAGTGCGCCTTCCTGATCTCCGCCACCCCGGACGTGCCCGCGCCGTCCGCCGAGGCGGCGATCGAGGAGGTCTTCCTCGACGGCCTCGACCGCGCCGGCGGCCTGGAGCTGCTGGAGTTCGCCGTCGGCCGGCCGCTCACGGAGGACGAGACCAACTGGGCCGGCGACCTCTGGTTCGAGTCCGAGGGCCTGCCGTTGCGGTTCGTGCAGGCCGGCGCCCTGCTGCGGCAGCGCGACCGGCTGCGGGCCGGCGCCGAGGCGCTCGACGAGTTCGGCGTCTTCCAGGACGTCCCGGTCGACGAGCCGCTCGACGCCGTCCCCGGCCCGCCCGTGGGCGCCGACATCCCCCTGCCCTCGCTCGCCGAGGGAGCCGCGCCCGCCGCGCTGCTCGCCTCCCGGATCAGCGCGTCCGCCCGGGCCACTCTGCGCATCGCCGTGGCGCTCGGCGGGGAGGTGCCCCACCAGGCCCATCTGCCCGCCCTCGTCGGCGACACCCACGCGGACGCCGCGCTGGGCGAGTTGCTCAGCTGCGCGCTGGTCTCACCGGTCGGCTCCCGCTACCGGCTCGCTGCCGGCGTGCAGACCCAGCTGGAGGCCGCCGGATACGCCGACGACCCCGAGGGCCACGCCCTGACCGCCGCCAAGCACTACGCCTGGTGGGCCGGACACCCCTCGGTCACGCCCGAGCGCGTGTGCGCCGAGGCGGACGCCCTGCTCACCGCGCTGGGTGTGCTCGTACCGACGACGACCGCGCCCGCCGAGGGCGAGGAGAGCCCCACCGTCCAGCTGGCCCGCACCGCCGCGCCCGCGTTCGCCGCCGGGCTGCACTGGAGCGCCTGGGAACGGGCGCTGCGCTCCGGCGCCGAGGCCGCCCGGCTCGCCGGGGACGTCGCCGAACAGGCCTACTTCCACCACGAGCTGGGCATCCTCGCGCTCTGCGAGGGACGGCTCGACCGGGCCCGCGCCGAACTGGAGGCCTCCATCGGGCTGCGCGGCGCCCTCGCCGACAAGCGCGGCACCGTGGCCGGCCGCCGCGCCCTCGCCCTGGTGACCGACCGGGAGGGCACGACACCAGACGCCGTGGCGACGCTCGCGCTCGGCGCCACCGCCGGCGAGGAGGTGCCCGACGCCCGCCACGAGGAGTCGGCGTCGCCGCCCGGCGGAGTCCCGGCGGCCCTGGCGGAGTTCCCGCCGCTGCAACGGCCCGACAGCGCCCCGGACCTCATCACCCACCGCTCCACGCCCGGAGCGGCGTCCGGACGCGTCCGGGGCGGCGGCCTGCGCGGCCTCGCCCGGCGCAACCTCGTCGCGGCCGGCGCGGGCGCGCTGCTCGTGGCGGTGCTCGGTACGGTCGTGACGCTCGGCGCCACCTCCAGCAACGACGCCGACAGCCCGTCCGACCACGTCGGCGTCAATCCGTCCGCCAGCCAGGACCCCGGCGACGACAGCCTCGGCGCGGACCAGGCCGGCCAGAACGACGACGGCGACACGGGCAGGGCGACCAGCCGGCCGACGGATCCGGGCCCCGACGGCACGCTCGGTACGACGGACGATCCGACGCCGGTGGACCCGGGGGCGGGGGGTTCGGGGGCGGGGGAGCCGTCGGGCGAGCCTAGCGGGACGTACGAGCCGGGTGGGGGCGGTTCTCCGGAGCCGTCGACTTCGCCTACGAAGCCGCCGTCGACGTCGCCGACGAGGCCGACGTTCCCTGGCACGCCGCCGACCGGCGGGACACCGACGTCCCCGGATCCGACGGACTCCGAGACGCCGGAGCCCACGCCCACCGAAACGCCGACGACAGACCCCTCCACCTCCGACACCGCCGGCGCCCCCATCGAAACCAGCAGCACCGCCAGCGCCCCGGAATCCAGCGCCGCAGGCACCCCCAGCAGCTCGGAACAGGTGATCTGAGGCCGCGACGACACAAGAGGGCCGGGTCCGAACCAACGGACCCGGCCCTCGCAGCCGTACGCCTCAGAACAACCGCAACTTGTCGTCCTCGATACCCCGCAGGGCGTCGTAATCCAGCACCTGGCACCCGATCCCCCGATCGGTCGCCAGCACCCGTGCCTGCGGCTTGATCTCCTGGGCGGCGAAGATGCCCCGGACCGGCGCCAGATGGGGATCGCGGTTGAGCAACTCCAGATAGCGCGTGAGCTGTTCCACACCGTCGATCTCGCCGCGTCGCTTGATCTCGACCGCGACCGTCCGGCCCTCGGCGTCCCGGCACAGGATGTCGACCGGCCCGATGGCCGTCATGTACTCGCGGCGGATCAGCGTGTAGCCCTCGCCGAGGGTCTCGATGCGGTCGGCGAGCAGTTCCTGCAGGTGTGCTTCCACGCCGTCCTTGATCAGGCCGGGATCGACGCCCAGTTCGTGCGTGGAGTCGTGCAGGACCTCTTCCATCGTGATGATCAGCTTCTCGCCCGCCTTGTTGACGACGGTCCAGACCCCGGCCTCCTCGCCCGTCCCCTCCTTCAGCGTGCAGGGCGGCGACATCCAGTTCAGGGGCTTGTAGGCCCGGTCGTCCGCGTGGATCGAGACGCTGCCGTCCGCCTTCACCAGGATCAGACGGGGTGCGGTCGGGAGGTGGGCGGTGAGCCGGCCCGCGTAGTCGACGGAGCATCGGGCAATGACGAGACGCATGGTCGGCAACGCTACTCGACGGGCTGGTGTGCACGCGATTCGCCCACCCGTCTCCCGCCACCACCCTCAAGGGAGGTCCTGCGGGCCGCCCCTGTTGTCCAGGAAACCCCTTGTTCGTTAGTGGCCGATTGTGTGCCTACTGGGATCTGCCTGTGTCTGCATTCTTCTGGTGCGGTCACCGGCGGTTGCCTACCGTATAAACGGGAGGTCGCGAGGTATGCACACAGCGTGTTCGCTTTCGCGTGCTCCCACATCTGTCCGGCAACCCCTGCTGGTTGGGGGTGCGAGAGGAGAACCCATGTCGCTCGACGTCTCACCGGCCCTACTCGAACAGGCCGAGCGAGGCGAGGTCGACGAAGCAGACTTCGTCGACTGCGTCCGGACCTCCCTGCCCTACGCATGGGAGATGATCAGCTCCCTGGTGGCCCAGCTGAAGGTGGACGGCGGAGAATTCGCCGACAACCAGACGCCCCCGCCGGACGAGCAGGCGCGCGGTCAGCTGCTGCGTGCGCTCGCGAGTGACGCCATCCGTGGTGCGCTGCAGCGGCACTTCGGTGTGCGGCTGGCCTTCCAGAACTGCCACCGCGTGGCGGTGTTCCCGCTGGACGCCTCGGCGGACGACAGGCTGGCCCGCTTCACCTCGATCCGGGGCCAGCTGCTGAACCAGTCCCCGGAGCTGCGGGACTGCTGAGGCGGTGAACCGCTTGCTTGCCGCTCCGTACGCGGGAGGTGCGATCTGTACCGGAGCGGCAAGCCTCCCGGGCCGCAGGGCCGTTCACGTCAACTGGGGCAGCACCTCGGCGCCCAGCCGCCGTACGTTCTCCTCCGTCGCCGCGAGATCCCCGGAGCCCTCGACGAGCAGGGCGAAGCGGGAGACTCCCGTGCGTTCGCTGGTCGCCGCCAGCCGGTCGGCGCACAGCCGCGGGGTGCCCACCGGGTGCAGCCCGCAGAGCAGTTCGGTGTAGGCCAGCGGATCGCGCATCTGACGCTCCCGGCCGTCCACCGTGACATGGGCGTCGAGCCCCTGCTTCAGCCATCCCGGCATCGCCTTCAGCAGCGTCTCCGCCGCGTCGGTGCGCCGGTCCGCGATCTGGCAGACGCCGGCCGACACATGGGCGGCACCGCGGATCTCCTCCGCGGGACGCCCCACCGCCCGCGCGTGCTGCCGCCACAGGGCGACCATCTCGGCCTTTTCCTCGTCCCCGACGTGCATGCCGAGCAGCATCGGCAACCCGCGCTCGGCGGCCATCCGCACACTCGCCGGGGACGTGCACGCGACGAGCACCTCCGGCCCCTCGGCCTCCGTCAGGCACTCCGACGGCCTGGGCACGACGGGGACTTCACGGAAGGCGAAGCGGCCGCCGGGGCCCGCCACCGCCGGTTCGCGCAGCCAGCGCATGAGCAGATCGAGTGATTCCGGGTACTGCCTCTCGTACGCCTCCAGCCCGGCGCCGAACACCTCCAGGTCCACCCACGGGCCGCCGCGCCCGACGCCCAGCGTGAAGCGGCCGCCGCTCGTAACATGCAGCAGCGCGGCCTGCTCGCCGAGCGCGACCGGGTGGGTGGTGGGCAGCACGCTGACCGCCGTACCGACCCGGATACGGCGGGTGCGGCCGAGCACTAAGGCGGCCAGTGTGATCGCCGACGGGCAGGTGCCGTACGGCACGAAGTGGTGCTCGGCCAGCCAGACCGAGTCGAGCCCCGCCTCCTCGGCGACCTCCGCCGACCGGACCGCGCGGTACAGCGCCTCCCCCTGGCCCTGACCCGGGAACTGGGCCGCCAACACGAACGTTCCTACACGCATCGCTCTTCCTGCTTCCTTGGCTCCGACACGGAGCTCCCCCACTCGGCATAACCGTCTGACACGTGCCGAGGACACGGTCTGGCGAAGGGATTTGCGGATTGTCGGCAGAATGAACGGTCCGAGAGGGGGACTTGTGAGGTTCGCCGCTTTCCGCGTACCCCTCTCCGGGCCGCGTAGGCTGGATGCAACCCGGTTCCTGTATAGCTCCGTGAGGTGTCCCGTGTCCCCGCGTCGCAACCGTCCGAAGGGCCCGAAGACCGCCGGCTCGTCCGGCCGGAGCGCCGAGGACGACCGCCCGGGCCGCTACGGGGGCTGGCAGTCCACGGAGGACTGGCAGGGCGAGGACTGGAGCGTGCGCCATGTGGCCGGGGCCAGTTCCGAGGGCAAGACGTACCGCTGCCCCGGCTGCGACCAGCTGATTCCGTCCGCCGTACCGCACGTGGTGGCCTGGCCCGAGCACGCGGGTGTCGACGACCGCCGGCACTGGCACAAGGCGTGCTGGAACGCACGGGACCGCCGCACCACGCGGGTGCAGCGGTCCCGTAACGCGCCGAAGTTCTAGGACATTCGGTCCTGTGTGCTACACGTCCCGCTTCTCCAGCAGGGCGTAGGCGCCGACGAACGCGGCGGCCGTGACGCCGAGCATGATCCACAGCGGGTCCCAGCCGGACGGGCCGGACTCGGTCAGCGAGTTGGCGTAGAAGACGCTCAGCTGGTTCGGGATCGAGTACTCGAACAGCGCCTGGCGGAGGTCCTCCAGTGAGGACGCGAACATGAACATCGCGATGACCAGCGGGGCGAGCACCGTGGCGATCATGATGGTGATGGCGCCCGCCGAGTGCCGGACGATGGAGCCGACGACCAGCGAGAGCAGCCCGAGCAGCGCGATGTAGAGCGAGATGCCGACGGTCCCCTTCAGCCACTCCGCGCCCGACGGCTCCCGCGCGTCGCTGAGCATGCCGACCTGGGCGAAGGCGACGAAGCCGACGGCGACCAGCGTGACCACGAACGCGACCGAGAAGAACACGATCGCCTTCGCCGCGAGCACCCGCCCGCGCGTGGGGCAGGCGGTCATCGTCGTCCGGATCATCCCGGTGCCGTACTCGGACGCCGTGGTCAGGACGCCCAGCGTGATGATGCACATGCTGCCGAGCAGCAGTCCGAAGAAGCCGAGGGACAGCGGGTTCTCGCCGCCGAGCTCCGCCTCCGAGGAGTTCGCGACCAGCGCGCCGGCGAGCAGTCCGATACCGACGACGAGCAGGACGAACACGCCCAGCGTCCACATCGTGGAGCGCACCGACTTGATCTTCGTCCACTCCGAGGCGAGCGCGTGCCCGAGGTGCGTGCGGACGACGGGGATCGGCGAGGTGTAACCGGCGTACGGCGCGCCGGGCGCGGCCTGCTGCATGGTGGGCTGGGGCGTGCTCATCGGGCGTCCTCGGGCTTGGTCTCGTCGGAGGGGGCGGCGGGGGAGGAGGCGGGGGACTGGGCAGTGGTCGCGGCGGCCGGGGGCTGCGCCTGCGGGGCGGCGGGCGCGGGCTGAGGCGCGGGCTGGGCGGTGGGTGCCTGCGGGGCGGCCTGGGCGGCCGTCTGCGGGGCCGGGTGGGCGATGGGATGTGCCTGGCCCGCCCAGGGCGCGCCGGGCGCGGAGGGGGCGCCGTACGGCCCCGGAGGCACCGCCCCCGGCTGCCCCTGCGGCATCGCGAACGGCTGCCCGCCCTGCTGGGGCGGCGGCGGGGCGTACCAGCCCGGCTGGCCCTGTCCCGGCACCGGCAGCGGCGGCTGCGCGCCCGGCGGCAGCGGCTGCTGCAGCCCGGCCTTCTGGTCGACGGTCGAGCGGTAGTCGACGGCCGCCTGCGTCATCCGCATGTACGCCTCCTCCAGCGAGGCCTGATGCGGCGACAGCTCCCACAGCCGTACGTCCGTTTCGTGCGCGATGTCGCTGATGCGCGGCAGCGGCAGCCCGGTCACCCGCAGTGCGCCGTCCTGCTCCGGCAGCACGTGCGCACCCGCCTCGGCGAGCGCGGACGCCAGCTTCTCGCGCAGCTGCGGCTCGGTGTCGGGCGTGCGCACGCGCGCGAAACCGGCGGAGTTCGCGGCGATGAAGTCCTTGACGCTCATGTCGGCGAGCAACTGGCCGCGCCCGATGACGATCAGGTGGTCGGCGGTCAGCGCCATCTCGCTCATCAGATGCGAGGAGACGAAGACGGTACGGCCCTCCGCCGCGAGCGACTTCATCAGGTTCCGCACCCAGAGGATGCCCTCGGGGTCGAGGCCGTTGACCGGCTCGTCGAACAGCAGCACCTGCGGGTCGCCGAGCAGCGCGGCGGCGATGCCGAGCCGCTGTCCCATACCGAGGGAGAAGCCCTTGGAGCGCCGCTTGGCCACGTCCTGCAGGCCCACCACGCCGAGCACCTCGTCGACACGCCGGGCCGGGATGCCGGACAGCTGGGCCAGGGACAGCAGGTGGTTGCGGGCGCTCCGGCCGCCGTGCACCGCCTTGGCGTCCAGCAGGGCGCCGACCTGGCGGGGCGCGTTCGGCAGCTTGCGGTAGGGGTAGCCGCCGATGGTCACCTGGCCCGCCGTCGGATTGTCCAGCCCGAGGATCATCCGCATCGTCGTCGACTTGCCCGAGCCGTTCGGCCCGAGGAAGCCGGTGACGGCCCCTGGCCGCACCTGGAAGGAAAGGTTGTACACAGCGGTCTTGTCGCCGTAGCGCTTGGTCAGGCCGACTGCCTCGATCATGCTCCGCACCCATCGAAAGGTTCAGGACAGCGGGGCACACGCCCCCCGTAAGGGTTAGGAGGATACCCAGGCGCTGACGGTTCCCTCCAAGACCGGGTAAAACCGCCGACGGCCGGGGCCGGCCCTAGGCGTCCCGTTTCCTGAGCGTGACGTAACCGCCGACGAGCGCCGCGATCACCCACAGCGCCATGATCCCCAGCCCGCCCCAGGCGCCGTAGGGAGTGTCTTCGCCGACCGGGGTGACCACCTGCATGATCTTGCTGCCGGCCTGGTCGGGCAGGTACTGGCCGACCTTCTTCGTCGCCGAGACATTGCCGAGGATGCTGGAGATCAGGAAGAAGAACGGCATCAGGATGCCCAGCGACAGCATCGGCGAGCGCAGCATCGCGGCGACGCCCATCGAGAACATCGCGATGAGGGTCATGTAGAGCCCGCCGCCGATCACCGCGCGCAGCACACCCGGGTCGCCGAGGTCCGCCCTCAGGTCGCCCAGCATGGCCTGCCCGAGGAAGAAGGCGGCGAAGCTGGTGGCCAGGCCGACGACCAGGGCGAGCAGCGCGGCGACGGCGATCTTGCTGAACAGGAACGTGCCGCGCTGCGGTACGGCGGCCAGCGAGGTGCGGATCATGCCGGTGCTGTACTCGTTCGAGACGACGAGCACCCCGAACACGATCATCGCCAGCTGACCGAGGCTCATGCCGGCGAAGCTGATGAAGGTCGGGTCGAAGGAGAGCCGGCCGGCCTCGTCCAGGTTGTCGAACTCGTTCTTCGACAGTGCCGAGATCAGCATGCCGAGCGCGATGGTGACGACCACGGCGAGGGACAGCGTCCACACCGTGGACGCGACGGAGCGGATCTTCGTCCACTCGGACCGGATGACCTGCGTCGCCGCCATGTCAGCCCTTCCTCCAGCCGTTGCCCCACTGCTGCCGCTCGGTCGCCGGGTCGGAGTGCGCGTGGTACTCCACCGACTCCGCCGTCAGCCGCATGAACGCCTCCTCCAAGGAGGCCTGCTGGGTGCTCAGCTCGTGCAGCACGATCTGATGCTGCGCCGCCAGCTCCCCGATCCGCTCCGGCTTGCCCCCGTCCACCTCGAACGCCCCGCTGCCGGTCTCCACCACCGTGATCCCGGCCCCGTGCAGCACATCGAGCAGCCGCTCGCGCTGCGGGGTGCGGATCCGGACGGAGCTGCGCGAGTTCTGCGCGATGAAGTCCGCCATGGAGGTGTCCGCGAGCAGCCGGCCCTGGCCGATGACGACCAGGTGATCGGCCGTGAGCGCCATCTCGCTCATCAGATGGGACGAGACGAAGACCGTACGGCCCTGCGCGGCCAGCGTCTTCATCAGGTTGCGGATCCAGTGGATGCCCTCGGGGTCGAGCCCGTTGACCGGCTCGTCGAACATCAGGATCCGTGGATCGCCGAGCAGCGCGCCCGCGATGCCGAGCCGCTGCCCCATGCCGAGGGAGAATCCCTTGGCCTTCTTCCTCGCCACCGCCGTGAGGCCCACGGTGTCGAGGACCTCGCGCACCCGCTGCCTGGGAATGCCGTTGGCCTGGGCCAGGCACAGCAGATGGTTGAAGGCGCTGCGCCCGCCGTGCCAGGCCTTCGCCTCCAGCAGGGCCCCGATGTACTTCATCGGGTCCTTGAGCTGGTCGTAGTGCTTGCCGTCGATCCGGACGTCCCCGGCGGTGGGGTGGTCGAGGCCCAGGATCATGCGCATGGTGGTCGACTTGCCGGCGCCGTTGGGACCGAGGAAGCCCGTGACGACGCCCGGTCTCACGGTGAACGTCAGGTGGTTCACCGCGACCTTCTCGCCGTACCGCTTGGTCAGTCCCGCCAGCTCGATCATGCGGCAACGCTAAAACGGCACAAAGCCCTCTGCCACCTGAGTGGCAGAGGGCTTCGCAGGTGTTCAGCAGCTGTACGCCGGGTGGTTACCGGGACTGCTGCGCGGGCACCCCGCGGGAGATCGGCTCGTCCTCGGCCGGGGAACCGGCCGCGGCCACCGCGGCGCCGGTGAGCGTGGCGAGCATCTCGCGCACGTTCGTCAGCTGGGCGTTGATGGAGTCGCGGCGGTTGGTGAGGGCGGCCAGCTCGCGCTCGGATTCCGAACGGATCCGGTCGGCCTTGGCGTTGGCGTCGGCCACGATGTCCTCGGCCTGGCGCTGGGCCGTCTCCACCGTCTGGCGGGCGCGGCGCTCGGCGTCGGTGCGCAGCTTCTCGGCCTCCAGGCGCAGCTGCTCGGCGCGGTGCTCGATCTCGGCCAGGCGCTTCTCGGCCTTGGCCTGACGGGACGCCAGGTCGCGCTCGGACTGCTCGCGGCGCTTGGCGAGGTTCGTCTCGAAGTCGGCGGCGGCCTGCGCGGCCTTGGCGCGGGTCTCCTCGAAGAGCGCGTCCGCCTCCTCCCGCTTGGACTGCGCGTCCTTCTGCGCCTCGGCGCGCAGCTGGGAGGCGTCGCTCTTGGCCTTCTCGACGATCCGGACGCCCTCGTCCTCGGCCTTGGACTTGCGCTCCGCCGCGAACGCCTCGGCGTCGTTGCGTACTTGCTGGGCCGCCGACTCGGCGAGTTCGCGGTGCTGCTCGGCCGCGCGCCGGGCCTCGTCGCGCAGGTCCTTGGCCTCTTCCTCGGCGAGCCGCAGGATCTTCTCGACGCGTGCGCCAAGACCGGCGTACGACGGCTCGGCGTCGCTGACCTGCGCCTGGGCGTTCTGCGTTTCGAGGTGGAGCTCCTCGATGCGCTTTTCCAGAGCGGTGATGCGGGCGAGAGCGCTGTCACGGTCGGAGACGAGCTTGGAGATACGTTCGTCCACCTGAGCGCGGTCGTATCCACGCCGCACAAGCTCGAAGCCGTAGGGGGAAGTGTCGCTCATGGGGTTCCTGTCGAATGAGACCGGTGAGGTGATAGGTGGAATCCTAGGGGCCGAAGCGGTGTGTCATCGAGCGGATGCGTGTTTGATCTGGAGAATGAGACCTCTTTTGAGTGGCTAACCGCAGGACCACTTGCCAAGGACCATGCCAAAGACTTGGTCAAAGCCCCCCGAAGGTACCGGAATCGACCCTCGTCGCCAGAGCCTGTCCGGCGGATCATGCCGCGGACGCGGGGTCTGGCACGCGCGTCTGCCGCGTTGTCGTCACTCTTCCCCATGCTCGAACATGCTCGCGCGGGGGCACCCCCATCGCCTCCGCTCACCCGCACTGATCAGTCACCGCTCCTATCCTGCGACCTGATCCGCCGGACAGGCTAGCTTTCCGACGACTTGCCACCCGATCGAGGGGCGCCGATCGTCGCGCCCGCCTTGACCGTGTTGTCCTTTGCGGCTGACGGGGCCTCAAAGGACTCCAGTGCCTCCAGGACGTCCTGCACGCGGGAGATCTCGGCGTTGATGTCCTCGCGGCGGCGCACCAGGATCTCCAGTTCGCGCTTGCCCTCCTCGACCGTGCGCCTGGCCTCCTGGATGGCCTCCGCCTTGAGCTCCTCGGCCTCCTTCACGAGCGCCGCCTTCTTCTGCTCGGCCTCCTTCAGCAGACCCTCCGCCTTCTTCACGGCGGCGATACGCACCTTGCCAGCCTCGGAGTTGGCCTCCGACACCAGCTCCTTGGCCTTCGCCTGCGCCTTGGCCAGCTGCTCCTCGGCGGCCTTGATGAGCGCGTCGCAGCGGTCACCGGTCGACTTCATCGTCTCGGCGGCCTCACGGCGGGCCCGCTCGTGCAGCTCCTCGATCTCCGCGGTGATCCGGGCCCGCAGCTCCTCCGCCCGCTCCCTGATCGCGGTCGCGTCCCGGCGCGCGCCGACGAGGAGTTCGTCGGCGTCCGTACGGGCCTTCTCCACCATCGCGTTGCCCTCGACCGTCGCCTCGGACACCAGCCGGTCGGCCTCCTTGCGGGCCGCGCCCACCATGGTGTCGGCCTGCGCCTCGGCGTCCGCGGTCGTCTTCAGCGCCTGCTGCTGCGCCTCGCTGAGCAGCTTGTCGGCCTCGGCGGTGGTCTCCGTGATGAGCTTGTCGACCTGCTCGGCGGCCTCGGAACGCCGCTTGTTGGCGTCCTTGCGGGCCTCGTCCAGCGTCCGCTCGGCCTCCTCGCGCGCGGCCGTGGTGACCCGCTCCGCCTCCTGGGCGGCCTGCGCCTTGACCCGCTCGGCCTCGGTGCGGACCCGCTCCGCGTGCTGCTGTGCCGACCCGACCGTCTCGGCGGCCTCGGCACGCAGCCGCTCCGCCTCGCCGCTCGCGTCCCCGACCAGCTTCTCGGCCTTGGCGAGCGCCTCGGTGCGCACCCGCTCGGCCTCGGCGGCGGTCTCCGACTGCAGCCGCTCGGCCTCGCTGCGCGCCTCGGTGATGAGGGTGTCCGCCTGCGTCGCCGCGTCCGACCGGATCCGGTTGGCGTCCTCGCGGGCGTCCGCACGCGTGCGTGCCGCCGCATGGTCGGCCTCGGCGATGGTGTCCGACGCCTCGGTGCGCACCCGCTGCGCGTGCTCGGCCGCGTCGGTGCGCAGCCGCTCGGCCTCGGCGATCGCCTCCGCCATGGTGCGCTCGGCCAGCGCCTTGGCGGCCTCGGACTCCTCGCTCGCCTCCCGCCGGAGCCGGCCCGCGTCCTCGGCGGCCCGCTCCCGCTCGGCGTAGGCGTCGGAGCGGACCCGGTCCGCCTCCTCCTGCGCCTCCCGCCGGGTGCGGTCCGCCGCGTGCTCGGCGGCGTTGCGCAGCCCGGCGATCTCGTCCTGCGCCTGCTCGTGCAGCCCGGCGACCGAGTCCCGTACCTGCTGGGCGTGCTGCTCGGCCGCCGACACCATCTCGGTGGCGCGCCGGTCGGCCTCCTCCACCAGACGCACGGCCTCGGCCTGCGCCTCCTCCACGCGGTTGCGCGCGGAGGCCAGCAGCTCCTCGCTCTGCTCGCGGGCCCGCTTGCGCTCCTGGTCGGCCTCCTGGCGGGCCGCGCCGAGCAGTTCCTCGGCCTCGCGGCGGCGCCGGGCGGCCTCCTCCTGCGCGGCGGCCAGCGTCTCGGACGCCTCCTGCGCCAGCCGCTCGGCGGCGGCCTGCGCCTCGGCCCGTACCCGGTCGGCGGTGTCCTGCGCCTCCGACTTCAGCCGCTCGGCCTCCGCCGCCGCCTCCGACCGCAGGCGTACGGCGATGGCCTCGCCCTCCGCCCGAGAGGCGGACGCGTCGGACGCGGCCTCGTCGCGGAGCCGTTCGGCCTCCGCCTCGGCCTGCGCCTGGAGCGTACGGATCCGCTCGGCGGACTCCGCGCGCAGCCGCTCGGTCTCCTCGGCGGTCTCGCGGCGGATCCGCGCGGCCTCCTCGCGCGCGTCGGTCAGCGCCTGCTCGGCGGCGGCGAGCCGGGACTTCGCCTCCGTGTGCAGCCGCGTCAGCTCCTCGGCGGCCTCCGCGCGGCGGGACTCCACGGCCCGCTCGGTCTCCTCGCGCAGCTCCCGCGCGGCCCGTTCGGCGTCGGCGCGGATGCCCTCGGACTGCTCCAGGACCTCCGCGCGGTGCCGCTCGGCCTCGTTGCGGGTGCGCTCCAGCGTCTCCTCGGCCTGCCGGCGCAGCGTGGTCGCCCGCTCGATGGCCTCGGTGCGGACCTTCTCGCTGTCGGCGGTCGCGCTCTGCCGCAGCTCGTCGGCGTCGGCCTTCGCCTTGGCGAGCAGCTCCTCGGCGGTCTTGGCCGCCTCCTCGATCTGCGCCACGGCCTGCTTGCGGGCCTCCGCGCGGATCTTCTCGCCCTCGGCGACCGCGTCGGCGCGCAGCTGCTCGGCCTCGCCGCGCAGCCGTCGTGCCTCCTCCTGGAGTTCGACGGTCTTGGCGCGGTACTCCTTGGTGTCGTCCTTCGCCGCGCCCTTGAGCTGCTCGGCGATGTCGTGCGCCTCGGCGCGCAGCCGGTCAGCCTCGGCCTCCGCCTCGCGGCGGATCCGCTCGGCCTCCTCGGTGGCCGCCTTTGTGGTCTTCTTGGCGTCCTCCGACGCCTTGTTGAGCACGTCCTCGGCGGTCCTTGCCGCCTTGGACAGCTGGCTCGCGGTCTCCTCGGCGGTGATCGTACGGGCCTTCTCGGCGGCCTCCGCGACGATCTTCTCGGCCTCGGCGCGGGCGTCGGCGACGACCTGCTCGGCCTCCTCCTTGGTGGCCTCGGCCTCCTTCGTGGCCTCGCTGACGAGGCGGGCGACCTGCTCCTTGGCGGTCCGCGTGCGGGTCTCGTTGGCCGCCTCGGCGCCGGCGAGGGTCTTGGCCGCGGCCTCCTTGGCCTCGGTGACCAGCTTCTCCGCCTCGGACTGCGCCTTGCGCAGGGCCTCCTCGGCCTCGGCCATCCGGGTTTCCGCGGCCCGGCTCAGCTCGGCGGCCTGGCGGCGGGCGGCGTCGGACTCCGAGACCGTGGACGTGCGCAGCTGCTCGGCGTGCTCGGTGGCCTCCTGGGCCTGCGTGGAGGCGGCGTTCAGCAACCGCTCGGCGTCCGTACGGGCCCGGCGCAGCAGCTGCTCGGCCTCGGCGCGGGCCGCCTCGGCCTCGCTCTGCAGCCGCTGCCGGGCCTCGGCGGTCAGCCGCTCGGCCTCCGCACGCGCGGCCGACATGGCCTGCTCGGCCTCGGCCCGCGACTCCTCCAGCAGGCGCCGGGCCTGCTGCTCGGTGCGGGCGCGCAGCTGCTCGGCCCAGGCCACGTTCTCGTTGACGTGCGACTCGACGGTCTGCCGGCGCTCGGCGAGCTCCTGGTCGAGCTGCTGGCGGCGGGCCACGGCCTCGGCGTGCAGCTCGGCCTGCAGGCGGGCCGCCTGCTCGGCGTGCTCCTGGAGGATCCGCTGGGTCTGCGCCCGGGCCTGGCTCAGCTCGCGGTCCGCGTCGGCACGGATCTGGTCCGCCTGCATCTGGGCGTTGCGCAGCAACTGCTCGGCCTGATAGCCGATGTCGGCGCTGTCATAGGCAGGCCGGGTCATGAGCGTGCGCCGCGCCTCGTGCAGCTTGGCGCGCAGCACCTCGACCTGGTAGCCGAGGTCCTCGGCGTGCTGGATGGCCTTTTCCCGCTCGGTCCTCAGCCGCTTCATCTCGGCTTCGAACCGAGTGAGGTGGTCGACGTCAGCCGCCGGCTCTCGCTCCTGGCTCTCGTAGCCCCGCACTGCGCGGTCCCATCCGTCCCCTGGTCGCAAGTCTCTCCAAACGAGCTCCGTCCATCCGCCGAACGGGGCCCCCGGGGAATGGTGTCAGATCAACGACGGAGCATGGGCTGCTGCCCCGACGCTCGTCCCCCGAAACCCGGACCCCGGCAATGCGGTCGCCCTGGGCTGAGCGGCGACCGCCCCCAACCCTACCGGCCCATATGTACGAGCATCAGTGCTCAGGTGACTCAACGGGTGCCGAAGTGACCAGTTCTGTCAGTACGCCATGACAATCCTTGGGGTGCAGGAAGGTGATCCGTGACCCCATGGAGCCGCGCCGGGGCTCCTCGTACAGCACGCGTACGCCCTTGTCCCTGATCGCGGCCGCGTCCCCGTCGACGTCCGCCGTGCCGAAGGCGATGTGGTGGACGCCCTCGCCGTTCTTGGCGAGCCACTTCGCGACGGTGGAGTCCTCGCGAATGGGTTCGAGCAGTTGCAGGTACGAGGACCCGCCGTCGGACGTATCGTTGATCTTGAGCATGGCCTCGCGCACGCCCTGCTCCTCGTTGACCTCGGTGTGGAACACCTCGAAGCCGTAGGTGGCCCTGTAGAACTCGACAGTCGCGTCGAGGTCGTGGCAGGCGATCCCGATGTGGTCGATTCGCGTCAGCATGGATTCAGTGCAGCGCTTGGGAGGTGGTTACGCAACGTGCGCGCGATCACACCGACAGCCCGATGACGGGGTGGAGTACCGGTCAGTACATTCGAAGTAAACCCTCGTTCACTCCTCGGCCAGTGCAGGCCGGAAGGGGATCGCAGCTCATGTCTTCTGCAACGAACGGCTCGACATCCGTCATCGTCGCGGGTGCCCGTACCCCGATGGGACGGCTGCTCGGCTCGCTGAAGTCCTTCTCCGGAGCCGACCTCGGCGGCTTCGCGATCAAGGCCGCCCTCGACCGTGCGGGGATCGGCGGCGACCAGGTGCAGTACGTGATCATGGGCCAGGTGCTCCAGGCCGGGGCGGGCCAGATCCCGGCGCGCCAGGCCGCGGTCAAGGCCGGCATCCCGATGAGCGTCCCGGCGCTCACCATCAACAAGGTGTGCCTCTCCGGCCTCGACGCCATCGCCCTGGCCGACCAGCTGATCCGGGCCGGCGAGTTCGACGTGATCGTGGCCGGCGGCCAGGAGTCCATGACGAACGCCCCGCACCTGCTGCCGAAGTCCCGCGAGGGCTACAAGTACGGCGCGGTCCAGATGCTCGACGCGATGGCCTACGACGGCCTGACCGACTCCTTCGAGAACATCGCCATGGGCGAGTCGACGGAGAAGCACAACACGCGCCTCGGCATCGCCCGCGAGCCGCAGGACGAGATCGCCGCCCAGTCCCACCAGCGCGCGGCCGCCGCGCAGAAGAACGGCATCTTCGAGGCCGAGATCACCCCGGTGGAGATCCCGCAGCGCAAGGGCGAGCCGGTCGTCTTCAGCAAGGACGAGGGCATCCGCGGCGACACCACGGCCGAGTCGCTGGCCAAGCTGCGTCCGGCGTTCTCCAAGGACGGCACGATCACCGCGGGCTCCTCGTCGCAGATCTCGGACGGCGCGGCCGCCGTCGTGGTGATGAGCAAGGCCAAGGCCGAGGAGCTCGGCCTGGAGTGGATCGCGGAGATCGGCGCGCACGGCAATGTCGCGGGCCCCGACAACTCCCTCCAGTCCCAGCCGTCCAACGCCATCCGGCACGCCCTGAAGAAGGAGGGCCTGGAGGTCTCCGACCTCGACCTGATCGAGATCAACGAGGCCTTCGCCGCCGTGGCCGTGCAGTCAATGAAGGACCTCGGGGTGTCCACCGAAAAGGTGAATGTCAACGGCGGTGCCATCGCCCTGGGTCACCCGATCGGGATGTCCGGCGCCCGTCTCGTCCTCCACCTGGCGCTGGAGCTGAAGCGGCGCGGCGGCGGGGTCGGCGCGGCGGCGCTGTGCGGTGGCGGCGGCCAGGGTGACGCCCTGATCGTGCGGGTACCGAAGTCCTGAGCAGGCGTCGGTCTGTTACGTCGGTGATCTGAACGGAGCTGTGATGCAGGACGTCTCCACACTGGTGGCCCAGGCGAGGGAGGGCCGGCCGCGTGCGGTCGCCCGGCTGATCTCCCTGGTCGAGGGGGCGTCCCCGCAGCTCAGGGAGGTCATGCGGACGCTCGCGCCCCTGACGGGCGGGGCGTACGTCGTGGGGTTGACGGGCTCTCCGGGCGTCGGCAAGTCCACGTCGACGTCGGCGCTGGTGACGGCGTACCGCAAGCAGGGCAAACGGGTCGGCGTCCTGGCGGTCGACCCGTCGTCCCCCTTCTCCGGCGGAGCCCTGCTGGGCGACCGGGTCCGTATGTCGGAGCACGCCTCCGACCCCGGCGTCTACATCCGTTCCATGGCCACCCGGGGCCACCTCGGCGGCCTCGCCTGGGCCGCCCCGCAGGCGATCCGCGTCCTGGACGCCGCAGGCTGCGACGTGATCCTGGTGGAGACGGTCGGCGTCGGCCAGTCGGAGGTGGAGATCGCCTCCCAGGCCGACACCTCGGTGGTCCTGCTGGCCCCCGGCATGGGCGACGGCATCCAGGCGGCCAAGGCCGGAATCCTGGAGATCGGCGACGTCTACGTCGTCAACAAGGCCGACCGCGACGGCGCCGACGCCACGGCCCGCGAACTGAACCACATGCTCGGCCTCGGCGAGTCCCGCGCCCCCGGCGACTGGCGCCCACCGATCGTCAAGACGGTCGCGTCCCGCGGTGAGGGCATCGACGAGGTCCTGGAGGCGCTGGAGAAGCACCGCGCCTGGATGGAGGAACGGGGCGTCCTGACGGAACGCCGCCTGGCCCGGGCCTCCCGCGAGGTCGAGACCATCGCGGTGACGGCCCTGCGCGAACGCATCGCCGACCTCCACGGCGACCGCCGCCTGAGCGCGCTGGCGGAGCGGATAGTCGCCGGGGAGCTGGATCCTTATCGGGCGGCCGATGAACTCGTATCGGGCGTGACGGAATCAACCAGCCCGTCCGGCGTGTGAGGACGAGGCCCGTTCAGGGCCGAAGCGGGGGGCTGGGGGCGGGCAGCCCCCAGAAGACCCCCGCCTCCACACACGGTCAGTCGTCGCCGCGGTCGTCACCCTGGTCGTCGTCGTTGCCGTGGTCGTCGTCCCGGTCGTCGTCACGGTCCGCAGTGACCTTCCCCGACTTCACGTCGACCTTCCAGTCACCCTGCTTGCCGTTGCCGCCACGGGTCTCCACGTCCCACGACCGACCCCGGTCGTCGTCATCCAGGCCGACCGAGGTCACGAATCCCTTCGCGGACGCGGCGTTCGCCGCCTCCGCCGCCGTGACCTGCGCGCCCTTCAGCGCCGCACGGTCGTCCCGGTCGTCGTCATCGTCCCGCTCGGTCTCCGTACCGAGCACCTTCCCCGACGCCGGGTCCACGTGCACCGTGTAGGAGGTCGTGCCCCGGCCGAGCACCTCGACCTCCCAGCCCCGCCGGTCGTCACCGCGGTCGTCGCCGTCATCACCGTCGTCGTCGCTGTCCAGGTCCGCCGACACCACGGTCCCCGGCCGCGCCTTCAGCGCCGCCTCGATGGCCTGTGCGGCCGTCACCTTCGCGCCGCGCTCGCCGGTGCCGTCGTCGTCCCGGTCATCGGCACTGTCGTCGTCCCGCTGACCGGCGTTCACCGCGTCGGCGGACGCCGCCGACGACGTACCCGACGATTCGCCGCCACCCCCGGCGAACGCCAGCGTCGTACCACCGCCGATCACGGCGGTCGCGACCACGGCGGCGATGACGATGTTGCGCTTCATGGTTCCTCCCCGAGTTGGGCTCGTCGCTTCGACGTCCACCACGCTGCCGTTCGCCGCCTGAAGCCACGCTGAAGCCACCTGAAGATCGCTTCAGGTTCGGTTTGGGACCCTTGGTCCATGCGGCTGCTGATCGTGGAGGACGAGAAACGCCTCGCGCTGTCCCTGGCCAAGGGCCTGACGGCGGAGGGCTACGCCGTGGACGTCGTCCACGACGGCCTGGAGGGCCTGCACCGGGCGACCGAGTCGCCGTACGACCTGATCATCCTCGACATCATGCTCCCCGGCATGAACGGCTACCGCGTCTGCTCCACCCTCCGCGCCGCCGGCAACGACGTACCGATCCTGATGCTCACCGCCAAGGACGGCGAGTACGACGAGGCGGAGGGCCTGGACACGGGCGCCGACGACTATCTGACCAAGCCGTTCTCGTACGTCGTCCTGGTCGCCCGCATCAGGGCGCTGCTGCGCCGTCGCGGCCAGCAGGGCGCCTCGCCGATCCTCACGGTCGGCACCCTCCGCGTCGACACCGCAGCCCGCCGGGTCACCCGGGACGGCGACGAGATCGCCCTCACCGCCAAGGAGTTCGCCGTACTGGAGCAGCTCGCCGTGCGGGCCGGCGAGGTGGTGTCCAAGGCGGAGATCCTGGAGCACGTCTGGGACTTCGCCTACGAGGGCGATCCGAACATCGTGGAGGTGTACGTCAGCGCGCTGCGCCGCAAGCTGGGCGCGGCGCTGATCCGGACGGTGCGCGGCGCCGGGTACCGGCTGGAGGCGCCGAGATGAGACGCCTGTTCGGTTCCGTGCGATCCCGGGCCACGCTCGGCGCCACCCTCGTCGTCGCCGTGGCACTGGTCGCCGCGGGGGCCGCCGTGCTGCTGTCCCTGTACTCCAACCTGACCGAGCAGGCCGACACCCAGGCGGAACGCTCGGCGCGCGCCGTCGCGGCCGACCTGGCCGGGGGCAAGCGGTACGACCAGCTGTCCCTGGACGACGACGACCGACCCGTCCAGGTCGTCGACGAGGACGGCAGGCTGGTCGCGGCCAGTGAGGGCCTGGAGCGGATCAGCGGCACGGGGACGGACGCCGTACGGCCGGAGAAGCGGACGCCGGCCGTGCGCGAGCCGGGCACCGGTTCGGGCGACGCCGACTCAGACGACTCGGGCGCGTCGGACGACTCGGATGACTCGGGCGACTCGGACGACGATTCCGACGACTCCTCCGGCGCCACTCTCCAGCCGGGTGAGATCGCCGAGGACGCGGCCATCTCGGACGGCTCCGCGACGATCGGCGGCGAGGCGGCGGACTACCGATTCGCCGAGGTGGCCGTCGAGGTCCCGGGCCAGGGCACGTTCACCGTGTACGCGGGCGGTCCGCTGGCCGCCGAGCAGAACGCCGTGAGCACCGCGCAGACCGTCATGCTGATCGGCTTCCCGCTGCTGCTGGCCGTCGTCGCCGGCACGACCTGGCTGGTCACCGGGCGCGCACTGCACCCGGTCGAGGGAATCCGGCGTGAGATGGCGGAGATCACCGCCTCCGAGGACCTCTCCCGACGGGTCCCCGAACCGGGCACCCACGACGAGGTCGCCCGCCTCGCCCGCACCACCAACGAGACGCTGGCCGCCCTGGAGACCTCGGTGGAACGCCAGCGGCGTTTCGTCGCCGACGCCTCGCACGAGCTGCGCAGCCCCATCGCGTCCTTGCGCACCCAGCTCGAAGTGGCCGCCGCGCATCCGGAACTGCTGGACCTGGACGGCGCGGTCGAGGACACCGTACGACTGCAAAGGCTCGCCGCCGATCTGCTGCTGCTCGCCCGGCTGGACGCGGGGGAGCGGCCCACCGACACACGGGTCGACCTGGCCGAGCTGGCGCGCGAGCAGGCCGCGGGCCGCAAGGGCGTGTCGGTCGAGGCCGAGTCCCTCGACGTGGCCGGATCGCGCGGGCAGCTGGGGCGGGTGCTGGCCAATCTGCTGGACAACGCCCAGCGGCACGCCCGCTCGGCGGTCACCGTGGCCGTGCGCCGGGACGGCGACCGGGCGGTCGTCCAGGTCGCGGACGACGGGGACGGCGTACCCGAGGGGGACCGGGAGCGGATCTTCGAGCGGTTCGTACGGCTGGATGCGGCCCGCAGCCGGGACGAGGGCGGCGCCGGTCTGGGCCTCGCCATCGCCCGCGACGTGGCCGCCCGCCACGGCGGCACCCTCACGGTCCATGACGCGCCGACAGGCGGAGCCCTGTTCGAAGTCCGCCTGCCGCTCGCCTAGGGGTTCCGGAGGGTCTCCTGGTCAGGGGCGCCCGCGCTGTCCGCGCAGATGCTCCGCGATGGGCTTCAGGGCCTTGTCGAGGTCCGTGAGGGACTCCGGGGCCAGCAGGTCGATGAAGTGCCGCCGCACGGACGCAACATGGTGGGGAGCGACCTTCTGCATCGTCTCCATGCCGTGGTCGGTGAGCACCGCGTACAGTCCGCGGCGGTCGGACTCGCAGTTCTCCCGCCGCACCAGGTTGGCGTTCTCCATGCGCGTGATCTGGTGCGAGAGCCGGCTCTTGGACTGCAGGGTGGCGGACGCGAGGTCGCTCATCCGCATCCGCAAATCCTCCGACTCGGAGAGATTCACCAGGATCTCGTAGTCGTTCATCGTCAGGCCGAACGGCTGCAGGTCCTTTTCGAGCTGGTACGTCAACAGCCTGTTGACCTCCAGGTGGGTGCGCCAAGCGCACTGCTCCGCATCGGTCAGCCAGCGCGTGGCCGTCTCGGTCTCCATAAATGAAGTCTACCTAAGAAGTTGAAAGGTGAACTACTGAGGGTGGTGTGACAGTGCGCACGCGTTCGACGTCACACTCCGCAGACTACCGCTCACAGCCCGAAGCGACGCTGGAGGTCCCCCAGCTGTCCGGGAAGGCGCGGTGCGCCGCCTTGCGTTCCGTGCCCTCCGGGTACCCCACCACCGCCCGGCACGCCGGCCTGGTGCGGGGTCGCCCCCGTGGCCTGCTCGGCCATCAGGGTCTCGGTCGACTGGAGCAGCACCGTACCGGCTCCCACGAACTCGAACTGATGCTCCTCCCCGGAGGCCCCGCCGAGGCCCGTCATTGCACGTAGACCGCCCATTACACCCGTCATATAGCCATGGTCGTAGTGGTGGCACGGCGAGGGGCAGTCGGCCCATCCGACAAGCGCTTGCGGGTCCACCCGGATCGGCGGCTCCATGAACACCACCGGACCGTTAGAGGCGGCCACGAACTTTCCGGTTCCGATGAGCGTCAGAAAGCCCGGCACGATCGACTGCTTGAGTGCAAGAGTTGGCTGAAAAGCGAGCAGGTTGCCCGAGCGAATGGTCAGATTGCCCTCGTCCAAGTCGTACGAATTCACGTCGAAGGCCCGGTCGGCGAGGAGCATCTTGCCCGAGCCCTCCGCCACGACCCAGTCCGCGGCGTGCAGTGGCGAATGGAACGACGTACGGACAAGCCGGTCCAATCGCCCGTGCCCCACGCCGTTGAACTCGACGGAGCCGTAGTAGGCGATCATCTTCCCCTTCTGCAGGAACCACTGGGTCCCCTTCAGCTCCACACAGAAGGTGTACGCGTTCACGTTGTCGTCGGCGGGCAGCGTCACCGGGTCGTGCACGACGGGCCCGGCGCCCGGAGTTCCGTAGGTCAAAGCTTCTCCTCCGACGCCTGGACGTACACCGCACCGTTGCCGCTCAGCTCCAGCTGGAACGCCTCGCCGGAGCCGCGCCCCACCATGTCCCGCCAGCCCAGTGCGGTCGACAGCTTGTTGCGCACGTCGCCGTGGTGGGCGACGTAGGCCTGTGGGTCGACATGCACCGGCCGCTGCGGGCTGATCGGGATCTCGAAGACACCCCCATGAGCCATCACGGCCACCGCCCCATGCCCCTTCAGCGTGGTCGTGAACAGTCCCTGCCCGGTGACCTGCCCCCGCACCATCCCCATGACCCCGCCCTGCGCGCCCAGGAACATCGTCCCCTGCTGCAGACTCCCCTCGAAGGCGAGCAGCCGGTCGGCCTCGACGTACAGGGTGTCCCCGGCGAGGTTGATCACCTGCACGTGGTGCCCACCGTGCCCGAACAGCACGGTGCCGCTGCCCTCGACGGTCATCAGAGGCGTGTCCTCGTTCGCGACCCGCCGCCCGATCATCGACATGACCCCGCCCTGACCGCCGCTCATGTTGGGCGTGAAGGTCACCTCACCCTTGTAGGCGAGCATGGCGCCGCGCTGACTGAACAGCCGCTGCCCGGGCATGACGGTCGCCTCGATCATCGTCGAATTGACCTCGCGGAAGCCCATGTCACACATCCCCCGCGATCGTGTTCCGCTCACTGGGCTGGACGTACACCAGCCCGTCCCCCTCGAACCGCATCTGGAAGGCCTCGCCCCCGCCCTCCCCGATCAATGTGCGAAAGGTCACACCGGACTGGAACGACTGCCGCAGATTCCCCTGATGCGCCACATACGCCCCCGGATCCACGGTCAGCGGGTACTGCGCGCTCACCCGCAGCACCACCGCCGGCCCGTCCGACATGATCGCCACCTGCCCATGACCCTCGACGGTCGTCGTGAACAGCCCGTTGCCCTGCGAGGCGCCGCGCAGCCCCGTGAAGGACGTGCCCGTCCGCAGCCCGCCGTCGGTCGCCAGCAGATTGCTCGACTCCACGTACAGCTTGTCCCCCTGGAGGCCGACCAGGTTGATCTCCGAGGCCCGGTCCGCGAACCAGCACGTCCCGTGCCCCTTCACCTCCATCACGGTCATCTGCTCACCGGTGATGCGCCGGGTCACCATCCCCCGTATGCCCTCACCGCCGCCGCTCAGCTTCTTGAACGCCATCTGTCCGTCGTACGCGACCATCGACCCGTTCTTCGCCTTCACGGCGTCACCGGTCATGTCGACGGCAAGCACCTTGCTGCCTTGAAGTCGGAACATCGCCACGGATGTGAAGGTATCGGTCGATTGGCTCCGCCAACAGGGCCCGAGACCGGAGACGACCCCGGAACGCGCCCTTAGGGGAAAGCGCACCCGCACCCCCGAGCCCTGCCCTCGCCCGACCGTTTGCCACAATGGCCGAGCGTTTGTGCTTCCGTTCACAAACCGTTTTTGTGCTTCCGTTCACAAAGCGCCGCCTCGTCAGCGACTCTCCCACCGAAGGTGACCCGTGGATCTCAAGACCGCCACCGCCCTCCGCCGCCTCCGCCTGGTCTCGGCCCCGGAGGCCGTGTCCTTCCTGATCCTGCTCGTCTGCTCGGTGCTCAAGCGGACCACGGACTTCAACGCGGTCCCCGTGATGGGCGCGATCCACGGCGTCCTGTTCATCCTGTACGTGATCTTCTGGGCGGACGCCTGGAACCGCACCAAGTGGAGCTTCGGCACGGCCGCCCTCTACTTCGTCCTCTCCGTGCTCCCCGCCGGCGGCTTCTTCGCCGAGCGCAAGCTGCGCCGTGAGGCCGAGGACGCGGTGATCGCGGAGCGCGCCCGCAAGGAAGGGGTCGTGAACGCGTGATCGTCGCCTTCTCCGTGACGCCGCTGGGCGTCGGCGAGGACGTGGGGGAGTACGTCGCCGACGCCGTCCGAGTGGTCCGCGCATCGGGCCTGCCCAACCGCACGGACGCGATGTTCACATCCGTCGAGGGCGAGTGGGACGAGGTCATGGACGTCGTCAGGCGCGCGGTGGCCGCCGTGGAGGAGAGGGCGCCGCGCGTGTCCCTGGTCCTCAAGGCGGACATCCGCCCCGGAGTGACGGACGGCCTGACGTCCAAGGTCGAGACGGTGGAACGCCACTTGGCGCAGTAACCCGCGCGCGGGACCGCACCCGGGACAAACCCCGGCCCAATGGGCCGGGGTTTTCTTCCGGTCACTCTTTGAGCGATTGCTCAAATGGGTGTACGGTCATGCCCACACCACTTGAGCACTCGCTCAAACAAGCGGCTGAGCTGGGGGAACAAGCAATGAGTCATGGCAGCCTCTACATAGAGACACGCATCCGTGCGGACCTGGACACCCTCTGGACGCGCACCCAGCACCCCTCCCAGCACCAGCGCTGGGACCTGCGCTTCACCGAGATCGACTACCTCCCGCGCGCGGACGGCGAGCCCCAGCACTTCCGCTACGCCACGCGTGTGCTGCCCTTCCTCACCGTCGCCGGCACCGGGATCTCGGCGGGCGAGAAGGAACGCCCCGACGGCACCCGCACCTCGGCCCTGCGCTTCGCCTCCCCGCACCCCCTCTCCCTGCTGGCGGAGGGCAGCGGCTACTGGCGCTACGTCCCCGACGGCGACGGCGTCCGCTTCCTCACCGGCTACGACTACCGCCCCCGCTGGGGCGCCTTCGGCGCACTGGCCGACCGCGCCCTCTTCCGCCCCCTGATGGGCTGGGCGACGGCGTGGTCCTTCGACCGCCTCCGCCTCTGGCTGGAGCGCGGCATCACACCGGAACGCGCACTGCGCAACTGGCTGGCGGAACTGGCCGTACGCGCCACCCTGCTCACCCTCGCCTGCACAGGCCTGGCCACCGAAACCGTCCTCAACCACCTCGGCCCGCTCGCGGCACCAATGGCATACCTCTGGCCGCTCCTCCTCGTCGTGACCGCCTGCTTGGCAGTCCTCGCATCCCCCCTCCCCTGCACACCGGCCGCCCGCCGCTGCCTACGCACCCCACCCACACGCGCGTGTGCCCCGCGCCTGCTGCGCACCCTGGAGACCCCGCGATGACGTCGATCTTCTCCACGGTCATGGGCGCCGACTTCGACCGCCTCCACCCCCAGCTCCGGCGCCGCTTCTCGGTCGGCCTGACCAGTGGCGAGGCCTGCACAGGCAGAGGCGTCATGCACCGCATCTGGCACGGCGGCCCCCACGTCAAGCCGTTCCTGGCCCTCGGCGCGACCCGCAACATCCTCGTCCCGCGCACCGGCCGGAACGTCCCCTTCACCATCGAGAACGTGCCGTACACCGACAGCTTCGGCCGTGAGACGGTGACGTTCGTGCGTACTTTCGACCTACCCGGACGCCGGCGCCGCTTCGACGCCCAGATGGTGCTCAGCCCCAAGGGCGACCGCATCCTCGACTACCTGGGCACCCACCAGCACCTCGCCACCGACCTCCGCTTCAGCGCGGAACCCGACGGCTCCCTCCTGATCCGCTCGGGCGAACACCGCTTCCGCGAGGGCCCGGTGGACGTACGGGTCCCCGACCTGATCGGCGCGACGGCGGAGGTCCGCGAGTCCTACGACGACTCGACGGCCCGCTTCCGCATCCAGGTCAAAGTCATCAACAAACACTTCGGCCCCCTCTTCGGCTACGAGGGATGGTTCACGACGACATACACGGACATCCGCACCTGCGGCACCCGCCCCGGCCTGCGCCCGGTCCGCGAGGAGCCCCGAGCATGAGCCCGGAAACGGCGAAGTCCGCCGACACAAAAGCCAAACTCCTCGAAGGCGCACTCCGCACCCTCACGGAACAGGGCATCGCGAAAACCTCGGCCCGCACGATCGCGGCAACAGCAGGGGTCAACCAGGCGCTGGTCTTCTACCACTTCGGCTCGGTGGACGAACTCCTGGCAGCGGCCTGCCACTACGGCGCGGAACAGTCGGTCTCCCGCTACCGCCTCCGCATCGCCTCGGTAGGGACACTCTCCGAGCTCCTGGCCGTAGGCCGCGAGATCCACGACCAGGAACGCAAGGACGGCCACGTCGCCCTCCTGGGCCAGCTCCTGGCCGGCGCCCAGACCCACCCCACCCTCGCCCCTGCCACCGCGGCGGGCCTCGACCTGTGGATCACGGAGATCGAAAAGGCCCTGACCCGCGTCCTGTCCGCAACACCCTTCGGCGACTTCACGGACCCCAGGGGCCTGGCGAGGGCGGTGGCGGCCTCCTTCGTGGGCATCGAACTCTACGAGGGCGTGGACGCAGAGGGCGCCACAGCGGCGCTGGACGCCCTGGAACAACTGGGCGCCCTGGTGGCAGCCCTGGAGGCCCTGGGCCCGGTAGCCCAACGAGCGGTCCGCCACCACCTCCGCAGAACGACGCGCGGCTGACGTCTCGGCGCGGCCCCGACCCACCACCCGGCAAGAGGCGCCACCGCACCCACCCACCGCACCCACCCACCGCACCCACCGCACCCGCCACAGGCCGCCGCAGGCACGGGCGCCACACCCACCACGGCCCCTCAGCCGAGAAGAACGGAACCGCACAGCCCGAAGAGCGAGACGGGGCTGACCAAGATGTGACCGGCGGGTAAGGTCTGGTGACGTGCCGAAGCCGCTCAGCCTCCCCTTCGACCCCATCGCCCGCGCCGACGAATTGTGGAAGCAGCGCTGGGGCAACGTGCCGTCCATGGCCGCGATCACCTCGATCATGCGCGCGCACCAGATCCTGCTCGCCGAGGTCGACGCGGTGGTCAAGCCGTACGGACTGACGTTCGCCCGGTACGAGGCGCTGGTACTGCTCACCTTCTCCAAGGAGGGCGAGCTGCCGATGTCCAAGATCGGCGAGCGTCTCATGGTGCATCCGACGTCCGTGACGAACACCGTCGACCGCCTGGTGAAGTCGGGCCTGGTGGCCAAGCGCCCCAATCCCAACGACGGCCGCGGCACCCTCGCCGTGATCACCGACAAGGGCCGCGAGGTGGTCGAGTCGGCCACCCGCGACCTGATGGCGATGGACTTCGGCCTCGGCGCGTACGACGCCGAGGAATGCGCCGAGATCTTCGCGATGCTCCGCCCGCTACGGGTGGCCGCACACGACTTCGAGGAGCAGTGACCCGAAGGAAGATCGCCCGGAACGGGCGGTTACGCTCGTTCGCATGAAAAAGAGCGTGCTGACCCGCTACCGCGTCATGGCCTACGTCACCGGTGTGCTCCTGGTCCTGCTGTGCCTCTGCATGATCGGCAAGTACGGCCTGGAGATGGACGGCGCCGCGGAAGCGACGCAGGTCGTCTCCATCGCGCACGGCTGGCTGTACGTCGTCTACCTGATTTTCGCCTTCGACCTGGGCTCCAAGGCGAAGTGGCCGGTCGCCAAGCAGGTGTGGGTCCTCCTGGCAGGAACCATCCCGACGGCGGCGTTCTTCGTGGAGCGGAAGATCTCGCGCGAGCTGGACGCCAAGGTCGCGCAGCCGACGCCCGCCCCGGCGAAGGCGTAAGCGCAGGCCCCCGCCACAGCACCACCCCCGCACCACCACGCCGCAGCACCCCGCCGCACGCGTGCGTGTGTGCGGCGGTGCCGTTTCACCCGATTGCCAGGCCGCTGCCGGGCCGCTGCCGGGCCGCCCGGATAAATCATCCGCCAGCCGTCGACATTTACTAGGACGTCCAAGTAAATTCGAAGGTATGGACGCTGACGCCATCGAAGAGGGTCGCCGACGCTGGCAGGCCCGGTACGACGCGGCGCGTAAGCGCGACGCGGACTTCACCACGCTCTCCGGCGATCCCGTGGAGCCGGTGTACGGACCCCGACCCGGGGACACTTACGAAGGCTTCGAGCGGATCGGCTGGCCGGGTGAGTACCCCTTCACGCGGGGCCTGTATCCGACCGGCTACCGAGGGCGTACGTGGACGATCCGGCAGTTCGCCGGGTTCGGCAACGCCGAGCAGACCAACGAGCGCTACAAGATGATCCTCGCGGCCGGCGGCGGCGGCCTCTCCGTCGCCTTCGACATGCCGACCCTGATGGGCCGCGACTCCGACGACCGCCGCTCGCTCGGCGAGGTCGGCCACTGCGGGGTGGCCGTCGACTCGGCCGCCGACATGGACGTACTCTTCCGCGACATCCCGCTCGGCGACGTCACCACGTCGATGACGATCAGCGGCCCGGCGGTCCCGGTCTTCTGCATGTACCTGGTCGCCGCGGAGCGCCAGGGCGTCGACCCGTCCGTCCTGAACGGCACGCTTCAGACGGACATCTTCAAGGAGTACATCGCCCAGAAGGAGTGGCTCTTCCAGCCGGAGCCGCATCTGCGCCTGATCGGCGACCTGATGGAGTACTGCGCCGCACGCATCCCGGCGTACAAGCCGCTGTCCGTCTCCGGCTACCACATCCGCGAGGCCGGCGCGACGGCCGCGCAGGAACTGGCGTACACGCTCGCGGACGGCTTCGGCTACGTCGAGCTCGGCCTCTCCCGCGGCCTGGACGTGGACGTCTTCGCCCCAGGCCTGTCCTTCTTCTTCGACGCGCACCTCGACTTCTTCGAGGAGATCGCCAAGTTCCGCGCCGCACGCCGCATCTGGGCCCGCTGGTTGCGGGACGTCTACGGCGCGAAGTCCGACAAGGCCCAGTGGCTGCGCTTCCACACCCAGACCGCCGGTGTCTCGCTGACCGCCCAGCAGCCGTACAACAACGTCGTCCGCACGGCGGTGGAGGCCCTCGCCGCAGTCCTCGGCGGCACGAACTCCCTGCACACCAACGCCCTGGACGAGACCCTGGCACTCCCCTCCGAACAGGCCGCGGAGATCGCCCTGCGCACCCAGCAGGTCCTCATGGAGGAGACCGGCGTCGCCAACGTCGCCGACCCGCTGGGCGGTTCGTGGTACGTCGAGCAGCTGACCGACCGGATCGAGGCGGACGCGGAGAAGATCTTCGACCAGATCAAGGAACGCGGCCTGCGCGCCCACCCCGACGGCCAACACCCCATCGGCCCGATCACCTCCGGCATCCTGCGCGGCATCGAGGACGGCTGGTTCACCGGCGAGATCGCCGAGTCCGCCTTCCGCTACCAGCAGGCCCTGGAGAAGGGCGACAAGAAGGTGGTCGGCGTCAACGCCCACACCGGCTCGGTCACCGGCGACCTGGAGATCCTGCGCGTAAGCCACGAGGTGGAACGCGAACAGGTACGGGCACTGGCGGCACGCCGAGCGACCCGCGACGAAGCGGCGGTACGGTCCGCCCTTGCCGCAATGGTCGACGCCGCCAGGGACGGCTCCAACATGATCGAACCGATGCTGACGGCCGTACGAGCAGAAGCCACCCTCGGCGAAATCTGCGACGCGCTGCGCGAGGAGTGGGGGGTGTACACGGAGCCGGCGGGGTTCTAGGCCGGTCCGACGACAGCCGTACACCGACGTGTCTACCTGGAAAGGGCCCGCGGCGAGGACCGTGTTCTCCCGGCCACGTCTGGGACAACTGGGACGGCACCGTCACTGTCTGGAAATCCGGAGTGATCCGCTGAGACAGTGGCGATCCCTCGGCGTCAGGACTTGACCGCGTCGTTTTCGTCCGACACGTGGCTTTCGGGTCCCCTGGTCGCCGCCGCCCCCGCCAGCCCCAGCAGCAGCACCCGCGTCAGTGAGCGCGCCCACTCCGCGTCCGCCGGTTCCGCGCTCACCAGGCAGCGGTGGACGACCGCGCCCGCCACCATGTCGAAGATCAGGTCCGCGGTGCGGGCCGCATCCTCGGGGTCGGATTCCGTCGGGAGTTCGCCGCGGGCCTGTGCGCGGGCCCGGCCCTCCACGACCAGTCGTTTCTGGCGGTCCACGATCGTGGTGCGGATGCGTTCGCGCAGTGCGTGGTCGCGGGTCGACTCCGCGACCACCGCCATCAGGCCGCTCTTGGCCTCCGGCCGGTCCAGGATCGCCGCCAGCTGGAGCACCACGCCCTCGATGTCGGCGGCGAGAGTGCCGCGGTCGGGGAGGCGCAGTTCGTCGAAGAGTTCTGCCACCGCGTCGACGACCAGTTCGTTCTTGCCCGCCCAGCGGCGGTAGAGCGTCGTTTTCGCAACGCCGGCGCGGGTTGCGACGTCTCCCAGGGTGAGCTTCGACCAGCCCAGTTCCACCAGCGCCGCCCGCGTCGCGGCCAGGATCGCGGTGTCGGCGGCGGCGCTGCGCGGGCGTCCCGTGCGGCCGGCTGGGGTGCGGCTCTGCATCCCTCGACCATATCCGGCGGGTTTCGGGCGACAGGGTGGGGCAGTGAGGGAGATCACCGGGTGGGGGTGTCGCGAGGGCTCCGCCGACCGTTACGCTACGACTCGTAGCGAAAGCTCTGGAGGCCGAGCTTTCGCGTCGACATGCGAGCGATGATCACCGGCGTGGGGTGGGGACCCGGCGCCGTACGCACGCACGGCTTCACGGCATTTCTCACACGCGCGGGGAACGGGGGAGGATAGACGCATGCAGCCACGGAACATGTCCATGAGCGGCGTCGTCGACCTCGCCGCAGTGAAGGCGGCCCAGGAGGCCAAGGCGAAGGCGGAGCAGGCGCGCGCCGAAGCGGCCCGGCAGGGCGGGGGCGGGGCCGTGTCCCCGGCCGATCTCGTCATCGACGTCGATGAGGCCGGATTCGAGCGTGACGTCCTCCAGCGCTCCACCGAGGTCCCGGTCGTCATCGACTTCTGGGCCGAGTGGTGTCAGCCCTGCAAGCAGCTCAGCCCAGTGCTGGAGCGGCTTGCCGTCGAGTACAACGGGCGCTTCGTCCTCGCCAAGATCGATGTCGACGCCAACCAGATGCTGATGCAGCAGTTCGGGATCCAGGGGATCCCGGCGGTCTTCGCGGTCGTCGCGGGCCAGGCGCTGCCGCTCTTCCAGGGTGCGGCCGGTGAGGCGCAGATCCGGGAGACCCTCGACCAGTTGGTCACGGTCGCCGAGCAGCGCTTCGGCCTGACCGGTCTGACCGTCGACCCGGAGGCCGAGCCGGGCGGCGGCCAGGCGCCCGCGCAGGCACCGGCCGGACCCTACGACGCCGCACTGAACGCCGCCGCGCAGGCGCTGGATGCCGGCGACATGGGCGGTGCCATCCAGGCGTACAAGAACGTCCTCTCCGACGACCCTGCCAACCCGGAGGCCAAACTCGGTCTGGCGCAGGCGGAGTTGCTCCGGCGGGTGCAGGGGCTGGACGCGCAGCTGGTGCGCAAGGACGCGGCCGACCGGCCGGCCGACGCGCAGGCGCAGATCGCTGCCGCCGACCTGGATCTGGTGGGCGGTCATGTGGAGGACGCCTTCGGGCGGCTCATCGACACGGTGCGGCGTACGGCGGGTGACGACCGGGATGCCGTACGGCTGCGGTTGCTGGAGCTGTTCGAGGTGGTCGGCGCGGAGGATCCGCGGGTGACCGCGGCGCGGCGGGCGCTGGCGCGCGCGCTGTTCTGAGCGGTGCCGGGGGCCCCGTTCTGACCAGTTGCTAAACGTTGGGGCGTGTGAGCCCTGAGTGAAGAATCGACTGATGTGACGCCAGGGCGGCCGCGCTTTGCCAAATCTTGGCAATCGCGGCCGCTGTTACTGCGAGTAAGTCACGGGCGTTGATCTGTCGGATTCTGTCCAGCGATCAATAGTTTTGTCCTGCCTCTAGTTGACACCTAGCGTCGCTGTGTGGGTCCGGCTGGTCGGTGTTCGGTTATCCGGCCGTTACTAGTGAGTAACGAACCCCCTTGTGCGGGCGGCGAGAATGCACCACGATCGGCGACGCTCGGTCCATTCCCGTACCCCGACAGCCAATCGGGCCGCGGGACTTCCTGGGTCCCCACCGAGCAGAGCCGACGTCACTGGCGCCGGCTCTTGGACAGGGGGGTCTTCGCCCACCGGCGAAGCCTGTCCAGCAAGGTTGTGCGTGATGCGTGTCAGGCGCGACCAGTGGTTGTCGCTCGGGGGTGATCGCCGGTGATTCGGGCGCCGTTGTGCGCCGCCGAGCGCGGGCGCTCCCCTTCCCGAGGACGTAGCACTTCTCCCATCCCTGTCTGGTTGAGCCGTCGTCCGAAGGCGATCCGGGGCAGGCGATGTACGTCCGAGAAGGAGGAACTATGGAGTCCCAAGTGCGTGGTGGGACCAGATGGAAGCGGTTCGCTGTGGTCATGGTGCCCAGCGTCGCCGCCACGGCGTGCATAGGTGTCGCTCTCGCGCAGGGTGCTCTCGCGGCGTCGTTCAGTGTGTCCGGTCAGTCGTTCAAGGTCACCGCGAAGGAGCTCAACGGCACGGGCTTCTCGCAGTACGGGGCCGTCGATTACGGGACCAGCCTCGACGGCAAGAAGGAGGGGCACGCCGTAGCGGTCTCGGCGTTCGAGACTGCGCGCATCGAGAAGATGTGCCAGTCCGTGGTCACGCCGAACATCCCGCTCGTCGGCACGGTCACCCTGAGGCTGGAGGCCGGTGACAGCTCCGACGAGAAGCAGCAGGTCACGGCCGACAATCTGTACATCGATGTCGAGGACCTCGCGGCCAACGCCAAGTTCACGAACATCGACATCGGTGTGGCCGCCGGTGGGATGAAGGACGGCCCCGGCCCCGGCATGAAGGGTGGCAAGGAGGTAGCCAACCCTCACGGCTTCGGCCAGCAGGCGGAGACCGTGCAGCTGACCAACGTGAAGCAGACGGCGTGGGCGACCACCGCCGGAACCTTCACGCTCCCGAAACTGTCGATGAAGCTGAAGCGCGGCAGCGGGGCGGGCGTCGAGTGCTACTAGGCACTCGATGAGGGGCGGGGGAGCCGACGGCGCCCCGCCCGCCCACTCTCCGCGCGCCGCGCACCATCCCCCCACATCGCACAACACCCTCACCACAGCAACGCCGCACCAGGGAGCTGTTTTCCATGAGCGCCGAGACTCCTGCCGCCACCGGCCAGTTCACCCGCCGGAGACTGCAGTTCCGCGCCTGGCGGGGCACGCGGCCGTTCTGGGCCGGCCTGTTCGTCATGATCGGTGGCGTGCCGATCATGTACTTCCCGTATGCGAACCTTCAGATCGGTCACTTGACGCTGGCGATGTCCACCACCGCGGGCGCCGGGTCCCTGATCATCGGCGTGCTGCTCGTCGTCCTGGGCTTCACCCTCTGGTTCCAGAAGCACATCCAGATCTTCGCCGGTGTCGCGGCGATCCTGCTGGCGCTGGTGTCCATCCCGGTGTCCAACTTCGGCGGTTTCGTCGTCGGCTTCCTGTTCTCGCTGATCGGCGGCGCGATGGCGGTGTCCTGGGCGCCGGGCGTGCCGCCCGAGCCGGAGACGACGAAGGACGCCGAAGAGGGCGACGGCACCCCCTCGGGCGCGATCCCCGAGGCGGACGAGGACACGGTGGGCGAGCCGAACGACCTGTCAGGAACGAGCCCGGCGAACGGGGCGAACGGGAGGCACAGTGCCGGCTGACGAGGTGGCCCACGTGGCCGATCTGGACGGGCCCCGGGCGAGAACCGGGCCGCGTCACGCGGCACCCAGGAAGCCGCTGTTCACCAGGCTCAACATGCCGGCCGGCAAGGCGATAGCCCTGGCGGCGATGCCGACCGCGGTCCTCATGGGCATGGGATTCACGCCCAAACTCGCCCTCGCCGACGAACAGCCGGCGTCCCGGAGCCTGCCGGCCGACGAGTACGCGGACCAGGTCGACCAGTTCAAGGACTGTGTCGCGGCCCTGGACCCCGAGGCGAGCGAGGATGCGTCGGCCACGCCGTCGCCGTCCGCCTCGGCGAGCGAGAGCGAGTCCGCCGAGCAGGCGGAGCCGAGCCCTTCGGCATCGTCCGACGACAACTCCTCGGACGAGTCAGGGACTTCGGGCGAGGACTCGTCGTCGGATTCAGGTTCCGACGACGAGGCCCAGCCCAAGCCTTCCCCCTCGTCCTCGGCACCCGCCGCGGAGAAGGAGAGCGAGGCCGAGGCGCCCACGCCGAGCCCGTCGGCCTCCGAGAGCGACAAGGGCGTGCTCGACACGATCGGCGATGCGATAACCGGCGTCGTGGACGGCATAACCGGCGGCGGCGCCAAGGAGTCCGCGAGCCCGACGACGTCCCCGTCCGCCTCCCCGAGCGCGAGCGCCGACGCGCAGGCGCCGTCCGGGAATACGGGCGACACGGGCGACTCGGGCAGCTTCAGCAACTCCGACAGTGGCAATGACCCGTCCGGTGCCGACGGCGATGCCGCCGGAAAGGCCACCGACACGGTCGAGGACACCGTGGGCGAGGTGACCGAGGAGGCCACCGAGGAGGCCACCGAGTCGCCCGACCCCACCGGCGAGGCCACCGCCACGCCGAGTCCGTCCGCGAGTTCCACGGTGGACCCCGAGGACTGCCCCAAGGCCACGGACGCCGAGGGCGGCGTGGACAACCCCATCGCCGTGGCGGACGACCCCTGGTATCTGGAGGCCAGTTCGCTGCTGCTGAAGGGCGCGGACTACCAGGGCGTCGTCGAGGTGAGGACCGCCAGCGGCAAGACCAAGAAGGCGCTGAAGTACGTCATCTCGGGCGGCACCGACATCGGCGATCTGCACCAACTGGTGAAGGACAAGCAGGCGGGAAAGACCTACCACGTGCAGGCGGCCAAGGGCTCGATGTCCACGATCACCGACGGCGACACGGTGATGTACACCGAGAGCATCTCCGGCAACCTCTTCGGTCTGATCCCGATCACGTTCAGCCCGGAGCACCCGCCCCCGCTGAACATCCCCCTGATCTACTTCACCGACGTGAAGGTCACCCAGGCCGCCCAGTTCGGCGGCACGCTGACCGTGCCGGGGATGCATCAGTACATAACCGACTGAGCGCCCTTCAAAGCCCATCCGGGAGCCGCAAGTAAGGGCGCCCCCCGCCACAGGGGGGCGCCCTCACTGTCGTACGCGAAGTGCCGAACCCGGCCTCAGTCGCGCGCCCCGCCGCCCAGGTGGTGCACCCGCACCATGTTCGTCGTACCGGGGACCCCCGGAGGCGAGCCCGCGGTGATGATCACGATGTCGCCGGGGTTGAAGCGGCTGAGCTTGGCGATTTCCTGGTCGACCAGGTCGACCATCTCGTCGGTGCTGTTCACGAACGGCACGACGTGCGACTCCACGCCCCAGCTCAGCGTCAGCTGGTTGCGGGTGGACTCGTCCGTGGTGTACGCGATGATCGGCTGGACCGCGCGGTAGCGGCACAGGCGGCGGGCCGTGTCGCCGGACTTGGTGAAGGCCACCAGGCCCTTGCCGCCGAGGAAGTCGGCGATCTCGCAGGCGGCACGGGCTACCGAACCGCCCTGCGTACGCGGCTTCTTGCCGGGGACGAGGGGCTGGAGGCCCTTGCTCAGCAGCTCCTGCTCGGCCGCGGTGACGATCTTCGACATCGTCTTGACCGTCTCGATCGGGTAGGCGCCGACCGAGGACTCCGCGCTCAGCATCACCGCGTCCGCGCCGTCCAGGATCGCGTTGGCCACGTCGGAGGCCTCGGCGCGGGTCGGGCGGGAGTTGGTGATCATCGACTCCATCATCTGGGTCGCCACGATCACCGGCTTGGCGTTGCGCCGGCACAGCTCGATCAGGCGCTTCTGCACCATCGGGACCTTTTCGAGCGGGTACTCGACGGCCAGGTCACCACGGGCGACCATGACACCGTCGAACGCCATCACGACGTCCTCCATGTTGGCCACCGCCTGCGGCTTCTCCACCTTGGCGATGACCGGGACGCGCCGGCCCTCCTCGTCCATGACCTTGTGGACGTCGTTGATGTCCTTGGCGTCCCGGACGAAGGAGAGGGCGACCAGGTCGCAGCCCATGCGGAGGGCGAAGCGGAGGTCCTCGACGTCCTTCTCCGACAGTGCCGGGACGTTCACGGCCGCGCCGGGCAGGTTGATGCCCTTGTGGTCGGAGATGACGCCGCCCTCGATGACGATCGTCCGCACCCGGGGGCCCTCGACGTCCACGACCTTCAGCTCGACGTTGCCGTCGTTGATCAGGACCGGGTCGCCGATGGCGACGTCACCCGGCAGGCCCTTGTAGGTCGTACCGCAGATCGTCTTGTCGCCGGGGACGTCCTCGGTGGTGATGGTGAACTCGTCACCGCGCACCAGCTCCACCGGACCTTCGGCGAAGGTTGCGAGCCGGATCTTCGGGCCCTGCAGGTCGGCGAGGACCCCGACGGCCCGGCCGGTCTCCTTGGCGGCGGCACGGACGCGGTCGTACCGCCCCTGGTGCTCGGCGTGCGTGCCGTGGCTGAAGTTGAAACGGGCCACGTTCATGCCCGCCTCGATCAGCGCGACGAGCTGCTCGTGGGAGTCGACCGCGGGGCCGAGAGTACAGACGATTTTCGAACGGCGCATGGGGCGATCCTATCGGTTTGTTTCGCTGCGGAATATTCCGTCTGGCGGAAAATACAAAAGGGCGGGATGCCGCTCAGGTGAGGACCTGCTATCGGCCCAGGACAGTCCTAAGACGCCTTTACCAACGCGTACGTCTGTGTCGCAATCTCCAGCTCCTCATCGGTCGGCACCACGGCCACCGCCACGCGCGCGTACTCGGGCGAGATCAGTCGCGGTGCCTCGCTGCGTACGGCGTTCAGCTCGCCGTCCACCGCGAGGCCCAGCTCCTCCAGGCCCGCCACGGCGGCCTCCCGCACCGGCGCCGCGTTCTCGCCGACCCCGGCGGTGAACGCGATCGCGTCCACCCGGCCGAGCACCGCGTAATAAGCGCCGATGTACTTCTTCAGACGGTGAATGTAGATGTCGAAGGCGAGTTGCGCCTGTTCGTCACCCTCGTCGATCCGGCGGCGGATCTCCCGCATGTCGTTGTCACCGCACAGGCCGATCAGGCCGCTCTTCTTGTTGAGAAGAGTGTCGATCTCGTCGGCGGACATTCCGCCAACACGCATCAAATGGAAGATGACGGCCGGGTCCATGTCACCGGAACGCGTACCCATCACCAGCCCCTCCAATGGCGTCAGTCCCATGGAGGTGTCCACGCACTTCCCGCCGCGTACGGCGGAGGCGGACGCCCCGTTGCCGAGGTGCAGCACGATGACGTTCACCTCCTCGGGGGCCTTGCCCAGCAGCTCGGCCGTGGCCCGGGAGACGTACGCGTGCGAGGTGCCGTGGAAGCCGTACCGCCGGATCCGGTGCTCGTCGGCGGTCTTCACGTCGATCGCGTAGCGGGCGGCCGACTCCGGCATCGTCGTGTGGAACGCGGTGTCGAAGACGGCGACCTGCGGCAGGTCCGGGCGCAGCGCACGGGCCGTGCGGATACCGGTGAGGTTGGCCGGGTTGTGCAGCGGGGCGACCGGGATCAGCCGCTCGATCTCGGCGAGGACGGTGTCGTCGATGACGGTCGGCTCGGTGAAGTGCTTGCCCCCGTGCACCACCCGGTGCCCGATCGCGACCAGCTCCGGCGAGTCGAGGCCGAGCCCGTCCTTGGCCAGCTCCGCCGCCACGGCCTTCAGCGCGGCGTCGTGGTCGGGGATCGCGGCGGTGAAGCCGCGGGTCTCGCCGGTGCTCAGGGGGGTGTGCTTCAGCCGGGAGGACTCCTCACCGATCCGCTCGACGAGGCCCACCGCGAGCCGGCTGCCGTCGCTCATGTCGAGCAGCTGGTACTTCACCGACGAGGAGCCGGAGTTGAGGACGAGGACACGGGACGAACTCACAGCTGGGACGCCTTCTCGCTGGGGGACTGGGCCTGGATCGCCGTGATGGCGACGGTGTTGACGATGTCCTGGACGAGCGCGCCCCGGGACAGGTCGTTGACCGGCTTGCGCAGACCCTGCAGCACCGGGCCGACCGCGATCGCGCCGGCCGAGCGCTGCACGGCCTTGTAGGTGTTGTTGCCGGTGTTGAGGTCGGGGAAGATCAGCACGCTGGCCTGCCCGGCGACCTCCGATCCCGGCAGCTTGGTCGCGGCGACGCTCGGCTCGACGGCGGCGTCGTACTGGATCGGCCCCTCGATCTTCAGATCCGGCCGGCGCGTGCGTACCAGCTCGGTCGCCTCGCGCACCTTGTCGACGTCGGCACCCGACCCCGACGTACCGGTGGAGTACGACAGCATCGCGATCCGCGGCTCCACGCCGAACTGCGCGGCGGTGGACGCCGACTGGATGGCGATGTCGGCCAGCTGCTCGGCGTTCGGGTCGGGGTTGACCGCGCAGTCGCCGTAGACGAGCACCTTGTCGGCGAGGCACATGAAGAACACGGACGACACGATGGAGGCGTCCGGCTTTGTCTTGATGATCTCGAAGGCCGGGCGGATGGTGGCGGCCGTGGAGTGCACGGACCCCGACACCATGCCGTCGGCGAGGCCCTCCTGGACCATCAGGGTGCCGAAGTAGTTGACGTCGGAGACGACGTCGTACGCCAGCTCGACGGTCACGCCCTTGTGGGAGCGCAGGGCGGCGTACTGCTCGGCGAAGGCGTCGCGCAGCTGGCTGGTGGCCGGGTCGATCAGCTGGGAGTCGCCGAGGTCGATACCGAGGTCGGCGGCCTTCTTGCGGATCCGGTCGACGGGGCCGAGGAGGGTGAGGTCGCAGACCCCCCGGCGCAGCAGCACCTCGGTGGCGTGCAGCACGCGCTCCTCGGTGCCCTCCGGCAGCACGACCCGCCGCTTGTCGGAGCGGGCCTGCTCCAGCAGCTTGTGCTCGAACATCATCGGCGTCACCCGGTCGCTGCTCGGCGCGCTCACCCGCTTGAGCAGGTCGCCGGTCTCGACGTACCGCTCGAACAGCCCGAGCGCGGTCTCCGCCTTGCGCGGGGTGGCCGCGTTGAGCTTGCCCTCCAGGGAGAACAGCTGTTCGGCGGTGGGAAAGCTGTTGCCGGACACCGACAGCACCGGGGTGCCCGGGGCGAGGCGGGCGGCGAGGGTGAGGATGTCGTCGCTCGGCACCTCGTTCAGGGTGAGCACCACGCCGGCTATGGGCGGGGTGCCCGCGCTGTGCGCGGCGAGTGAGCCGACGACGATGTCCGCACGGTCGCCCGGGGTGATGACCAGGCAGCCCGGGGTCAGGGCGCCGAGGAAGTTCGGCAGCATGGCCCCGCCGAAGACGAACCCGAGCGCGTCGCGCGCCAGCCCCGAGTCGTCACCGAGGAGCACCTTGGCGCCGAGGGCGTGGCCGATCTGGGCGACCGTCGGGGCCGACAGGGCGGGCTCGTCGGGCAGGACGTAACAGGGCACGGGCAGCCGGGTGGCGAGCCGGTCGGCGATCTCGTCGCGGTCCTCGCGGGCGACCCGGTTGGCGACCATGGCCAGGACGTCGCAGCCGAGCCCGTCGTACGCCCGGTAGGCGTTGCGCGTCTCGGCGAGCACGGACTCGGTGGTCTGCTTCCGCCCGCCCACCACCGGGATCACGGACGCGCCGAACTCGTTGGCGAGGCGGGCGTTGAGGGCCAGCTCGTCCGGGAACTGGGTGTCGGCGTAGTCGGTCCCGAGGACCAGGACGACGTCGTAGTCCCGCGCGACCAGGTGGAACCGGGTGACGAGCGTGGACACCAGCTCGTCCGTCCCCTGTTCGGCCTGCAGCGTGGAGGCCTCCTGGTAGTCCATGCCGTAGACGGTGGCCGGGTCCTGCGACAGCCGGTAGCGGGCGCGCAGCAGCTCGAAGAGGCGATCGGGGCCGTCGTGGACGAGCGGACGGAAGACGCCCACCCGGTCGACCTGCCGGGTCAGGAGTTCCATGACCCCCAGTTCGACGACCTGCCGGCCGTCGCCGCGGTCGATACCGGTCACGTACACGCTGCGCGTCACGCGTGCTCTCCGTTTCATCTTGATTGGGAGGATTTGGTGGGGAAGGGGCCGCAAAAATCGCCCACCGGAGTGAGCGGAACCCTCTTGACAATACCTCTCGACATAGCTAAGGCGCCCGTCAAGGTGTCGTCGTGCTGAGCGCCTGAGGGACATGAAAGAATCGGGAGTGGCTCACCGGTGTCCACAGCGAGCAGGAGACACAGCACGATGCGTATCGGAGTTCTCACCGCAGGCGGCGACTGCCCCGGCCTGAACGCCGTGATCCGGTCGGTCGTGCACCGAGCGGTCGCGCAGTACGGCGACGAGGTGATCGGCTTCGAGGACGGTTACTCGGGTCTGCTGGACGGCCACTACCGCAGCCTCGACCTCGACTCGGTCAGCGGCATCCTGGCCCGCGGCGGCACCATCCTCGGCTCCTCCCGGCTGGAGCGCGACCGGCTGCGCGAGGCCTGCGAGAACGCCTCCGACATGATCCGTGACTTCGGTATCGACGCGCTGATCCCGATCGGCGGCGAGGGCACGCTGACGGCGGCCCGCATGCTGTCGGACGCGGGCCTGCCGGTGGTCGGGGTACCCAAGACGATCGACAACGACATCTCGTCGACGGACCGGACGTTCGGCTTCGACACGGCCGTGGGCGTCGCCACGGAGGCGATGGACCGCCTGAAGACCACGGCCGAGTCCCACCAGCGGGTGATGGTGGTGGAGGTCATGGGCCGCCACGCGGGCTGGATCGCGCTGGAGTCCGGCATGGCGGCCGGTGCGCACGGCATCTGCTTGCCCGAGCGGCCGTTCGACCCCGCCGATCTCGTCAAGCTGGTCGAGGAGCGGTTCGCGCGCGGCAAGAAGTTCGCCGTCATCTGCGTCGCCGAGGGCGCCCACCCCGCCGAGGGCACCATGGACTACGGCAAGGGCGAGATCGACCAGTACGGCCACGAGCGCTTCCAGGGCATCGGTACGGCACTGGCGTACGAACTGGAGCGCCGCCTCGGCAAGGAGGCCAAGCCGGTCATTCTCGGCCACGTCCAGCGCGGCGGCACGCCGACGGCGTACGACCGGGTGCTCGCCACCCGCTTCGGCTGGCACGCGGTGGAGGCGGCGCACCGGGGGGAGTTCGGGCGGATGACCGCGCTGCGGGGCACGGACATCCTGATGGTGCCGTTGGCGGAGGCGGTCACCGAGCTGAAGACGGTGCCGAAGGACCGGATGGACGAGGCGGAGTCGGTGTTCTAGTAGCCGTGGCCCTGGGCGGTGTTGCTGTCGACGGCCGTCCAGAAGTGGTCGACGATGCGGTCGAGGAAGTCGCGGCCGTTGTCGCTGGATTCCCGGCTGCCGCCGCCCCAGCTGAGGGTGGCGACCATCTGCCCCTGGTACTCGCCGTGCAGTTCCTGGAGTACGACCTCCAGGACGCCGCGGTCCAGGGGCACCGTTTTGCCCACTGGACGGACGTAGGCCTGCCAGCGGGTGGTGACGGCGCTGCGCAGCAGGTCGGCGAGTTTGGCCTCGCGGCCCGTGACGGTGACGAAGTCGGGCAGGCCGAGGTCGAGGATGTCGGCGAGTGCGGCGGACTGCCGCTCGTTGCCGCGCCAGGTGTCGCTGTCCTCCATCCGCAGATAGGCGGAGAGTTCGAGTCCGACGCCGCGGGCGACGTCCTCGGGGGCGAGGCCACGGGAGACGCGGTGCTCGCGGAGGGTGCGGGGGCGTCCGATGAGTTCACCGGGGGAGCACCACAAGACGCCCGCGAGGGCGGTGAGTTCGGGGCTGCTGGGGTAGGTGACCCCGCGTTCCCAGGCGATGACGAGGTCCGGGGTGACGTACGGCAGTCCGTACGAGGCACGCATGCCGTAGGCGACGTGCTCGGGGCCCATGCCGAGGGCGGCACGGAGCCGGCGGGCGGCGGGGGCGTTGAACGGTGGGGTGGGCGGGGTGGACTGGTTCGGTTGGGCTGGGGGTTGGCGCACGGGCACAAGCTAGGGGGATGGGGGTGCGGTGACTACGGGCTGTTCGGCCAGGATTACGGATTGTAGGATCGTACGGTTCCGGTCCTGTGGGGAATCCGAGAAGGGTGTCGCGTGTACGAGGTGAAGGGCAAGGTCGAGGGCCATGTGCGCGAGCGTCTGCTGGCGCCGAACTTCTGGCACCTCGCGACCGTCGGCCCCGACGGTGCGCCGCAGGTGTCGCCGATGTGGGTGGACCTGGAGGGCGAGTACGTCATGGTCAACACGGCGATCGGGCGGGTCAAGGAGGAGAACCTGCGGCGCAATCCATGGGTGTCGCTGTCCCATCACGACGCCGGGAACCCCTACGACCGGGTGGAGATCCGGGGCCGGGTGGTGCGGTTCGTGGAGGGGGAGGAGGCGGAGCGGTCGATGGACCGGCTGACGCGGAAGTACATCGGGCAGGAGCGGTATCCGTGGCTCCTGCCCGGGGAGCGGCGGGTGATGGTGCTGATCGAGCCGGTGAGGGTGCGCAGGGTCGTGGGGGTGGAGCCGTTTCGGCGGGGGGTGCTGCCGGAGGGGTGACCCCAGGCAGTGCAAAGGGGGCGTACCGTATGGGCCGCGAGGTTCGGAGGCGGTGCGGGGGACGGCGCGGTGGTCGGCGGGAGCGGCGGGCGGTACGACGGGGATCACCTTGACTTCCGGGGAGGGGAGTTCAACGGGACGTTCGTCGCGAAGGGAAACGTTCACCAGCAGGCGGCGGCCCCTACTGCCCTGGATGCCCTCCCCGCGCGGGTCGCCGGGTTCACCGGTCGGGGAGGTGAGCCGGGGCGACTGCTCGACGTGCTCGACCCGGCTGCGGCCAGCAGTGGTTCCGAGGGGGTGCCGGTGCTGGCTAGCCGCACTGTCCGGGCTGGGCGGCATCGGGAAGACCGCGCTCGCTGTGGAGGCCGCTCACGCGGCCTGTGCGAAGGGGTGTTTTCCGGGCGGGGTGCTCTTCCTGGACCTGCGCGGGTACGACGACGATCCCGTGACGGGGGACCAGGCGCTGGAGGCGTTGCTGCGGGCGCTGGGGACGGAACCGGACCATATTCCGGCCGGGGTGGAGGAGCGGGCGGCGCTGTATCGGTCGGTGCTGGCGGAGCGCGGGCGGGAGCGAGGCCCGCTGCTGGTGGTGGCCGACAACGCCTCGTCGTCCGAGCAGGTACGGCGCCTGCTGCCCGGTGAGGCACGGCACCGGCTTTTGGTGACCTCGCGGACCAAGCTGCCTCAACTCGGCGCACGACTGCTGCCCTTGGGTGAGCTGACGCCGCAGGAGGCGTACGACCTTCTCGACCGCGCCCTGCGGATCGCCGACCCGGCGGACCGCCGTGCGGCTCAGGAGCCGGAGGCGGTCAGGGACGTGTCCGCGCGGTGCGGCCATCTGCCGCTCGCGCTGGGGATCGCGGCGGCGCTGCTGGTGCTGGACCGGGACAAGCCGGTAGCGGAACTGGCCGATGAACTCGCCGAGTTGCGTGGCCGGCTCGCTCATCTCGACGACGGTGAACGCAGTGTGCGCGCCGCCTTCGACGTGACGTACCGGAGGCTGCCTGCGGAGCAGGCCCGTTTGCTGCGGCTGATGGCGGTGGCTCCGGGGGCTGATGTGAGTACGGAGGTTGCGGCGGTTCTGGTGGGCGCGGATACGCCGCCGATCCGTGATTTGAACGCGCTCGCGCGCACGCATCTCGTGGAACGCGGGAGCATGCGGGGGCGATGGCGGTTGCATGACCTGGTGCGGGCGTTCGGGGTGGCCTTGGTCGAGGAGGACCCGCAGGAGGGGGAAGCGGCACGGGAGCACCTGCTCGCCTTCTATGGCGCACGGGCGCGGGCAGCCGCCGACTGGGTGCGGTGGCTGCCGGGAAACACGGCGCCGATGGGCTTCAGCGACCGGACGGAGGCGCTCGGCTGGATGGACGCGGAGCGCACGGGACTGGTGGCGGCCGTGCAGTGGGCGGATGAGGGACGGTTCGCCGTCGGGGCCCTCGGACTGGCGGACGGCCTCGGGGAATACCTGGAGTGGCGCCGGTTCTTCGACGACTGGATCACCGTGACCAGAGTGGCTCTGCAGGCCGCGTCCCGTCTGGGCTCCCGTCGAACCGAGGCCGGTGTGTGGAACGACCACGGCATCGCTCTCAGGCGTGTGGGCCGGGTGGAGGAGGCCATGGAGGCGTTCACACGGGCCCGCGACCTCCACCAGGAGCTGGAGGCGGACCCCGACTTCGATGCGAGGACGTGGAACAACCTCGGCAATGTCCTGGGTGTGTCGGGTCGCACGGCGGAAGCCATCGATGCCCTGACTCGTGCCCGCGACCTGTACGGGACCTTGGGGGACCAGCATCGCGAGGCCTTCGCGTGGAACAACCTCGGCAATGCGCTGCAGGAAGCGGGCCGGGCAGAGGAGGCGATCGACGCGCTCACCAACTCCTGGCGCCTTTACGAAGAGGTCGGGGACCGTCACGGCCAGGGCATGGCGTTGAACAATCTTGGCGTTGCCCTGGGCGCAGAGGGCCGGATGGGCGAGGCGATGGAGGTCTTCACCAAGGCGCTGGCCATCCGCCGGGAGTTCGACGACTGGTACGGCATCGGCACAACCCTCGGCAATCTCGGGATCGCCCATCAGATCAGCGGTGACACGGCGTCGGCGCTTGCTTCCTACCTCCAGGCCGCCGAAGCCTTCACCAGCGCCAGCGCCCTCACCGATGCCGCCCAGTGCCGTACCCGGGCCGGCGAACTCACCCCTTGACCGCCCCGTCCAACGCAGTCAACGCGTCTGCGGCGGATCGGGCTTCGGCGGCGTCTTCGTCGTGGGCATGGGCCCGGGTGAAGGCCTCGGCGGCCTGGAGGTAGTGGGCGCGGGCTTCGGTGGGTCGGTGGCTCAGCTCGTGGGCGACCGCCAGATTGCGGAGCACATTGCCCACTCTGGGCCAGTCCTCGAAACCCCGGTGGATGTCCAAGGCGCGGGTGAAGGCGCCGATGGCCTCGCGGATGCGGTCTGCCGTGCCCAAAGCCGCTCCGAGGTTGGTCCACGCCAGGGCCTCACGGTTGAGGTCTCCGACTGCCTGGTACAGGTCGCGGGCTCGGATGTGCGCTTCGATCGCCTTCTCCGTCTCGCCCGCGTCCTGCAAGGTGGCGCCGAGATGGTTCCAGGCGTTGCCCTCGCCGCGGCGATCCCCGAGTGCCTGATACAGATCGCGGCTACGGACATGTGCTTCGATCGCCTCCTCCAGGCGGCCGCTCACCGCCAGGGCGTTGCCGAGGTCGTCCCAGGAACAGGCCTCGCCAGGCCGGTCGCCGATGTCCTGGAACAGGTCGCGGGCGCGGAGACAGGCGTCGATCGCCTCCGTTGTCCGGCCGGCCGATCGCAGCACCATGCCCAGGCGGTTCCATGCCACGGCCTCGCCTGGGCGATCGCCCAGACGCTGAGCGGTCTCCAGGGCGGTACGGGCCACGGTGAGCCCGTCGTCGAGGTACCGCCACCATTCCAGGTACCGGATCAGGCGTCCGGCCAGCCGCACCGCCATCGCCGCGTACCGCTCCTCGCGCGCCCACTGCACGGCCGCGACCAGCCCGGTGCGTTCGGCGTCCAGCCAGGCGAACGCCTGCACCCGGTCCGTGAACCGCTCCGGCTCCGCCGTCCCCGGCAGCCACTGGAAGCGCAGGTCGGCCGCCTCGGCCCAGCGGTGGTAGAACGCCAGCAGCCGCTCCCGGGCTGCCTCCCCCTCCTCCCGCACGTCCGCGTCCCCCGCCACCACAGCCACCCCGAACGCCCGCACCAGGTCGTGCAGCCGCCACCGCACATCCTCACCCGCCGGCACCGGCGTGACGAGGTGGGCGCAAGCCAGCCCCTCCAGCAGGGCGAACGTCTCCTCCTCGGGCAGCCCGGCCAGTGCCACCGCCGCCTCGCTGCTGATCTCCGCCGTGGGAGCGACGGACAACAGGCGCAGCAACCTGGCCTGCTCCGCCGGAAGGTGTCCGTACGCCACGTCGAACACCGGCCGCACACCCAGCGCCCGCGTCCTGTCCTCGGCCCTGCGCAGCTCCGCCACCAGCGAGGCGATCGACCGGTACCGTCGCTTGCGCAGCATGCCCACCGTGATCCGCAGCGCCAGCGGATGATGGCCGCACAGCACGCCCAGCTCAGCCAGGGCTTCCGGCTCCCGCCCCACACGATCGTCACCCGCGTCACTGAGCCGTAAGGCCCTGCCGACGAGATCGGCCGCCTCCTCCGGTTTGAGCACGTCCAGGTCCATCAACCGAGCGTCCAGGTCCGTGAGCCGGTCCCGGGACGTGATCAGGACGCGGTGACGGTCCGCGCCGGGGACGAGGGGCGACAGCTGGGCCGGGTCCGAGGCGTTGTCCAAGAGCAGCAGCATCGAGCGGTGCTCCTCGGAGAGCAGCCGCCGGTAGAGGGCGTACTGGGCAGCCGTCGTCCGCGGAAGGTCGTGGCCTCGCACACCGAGCCCCTCCAACAGTGCGATCAGCGCCTGATCCGCCGCAACGGGATCCTCGTCGTACCCCCGGAAGTCGACGAACAACGTCCCGCCCGGAAACCACCCCTTCCGCACCGCCCGATGCGCGGCCGCCAACGCCAGCGACGTCTTCCCGATCCCGCCCAGCCCGGACACCGCGCAGATCACCACCGGCAGATCGGACTCGGCCGCCGGATCCAGCACCGGCATCAGCCGGGCCAGGTCCTCCTCCCGCCCGGTGAACCCGGCAGGCACCGCAGGCAGGTCGGCGGTAGCCACCGGCACCGGCCCATGAACGGAGCCCCGTCTACCGCCCCTCGTCCCCCCGGTCGACCCGCTTGGCGACGAACGGCCCGTGGAAGGAGCTCCAGCGAAAGTCGAGGTGGTCCCCTCCGTACCGCGGCCCTCCGTACCGCGGCCCCCGATGGGGCCCCTCCTCGGAGTCGCCGGTCCCACGCGGCCGTTGCTTGCGCAGCACCGCCACCGCCACCGACGCCGCCTGCGCGGCCGCCCGCTCCTGCGAGCCCGACGCGTCGGCCGCGGGCTTGCCGGGGTCGGCGCGGTCGCTGATTCCCCGGATCACCAGCGTGTCCAGCCGGCCACTGAGATGCGCCGCGTGAGCCGCCCCGGATCCCTCCGTCTCGATCGCGTACGCGTCGTTGTAGGTCCGCCCGATGTACTCGGCGAAGGCGGACCTGTCGTCGGCCAGGACGACATCCCCGCAGGCGATGGGCTTACGGTGTCCCCGCACCCCCTCCAGGTCGCGCAATGCCGAACGGGCGGCCTGCACCAAGCGGTGCGAGCCGTGCCAGACCTCCGGCCTGGCGAGGAATCCCGACGGCGTCTGCTTGCCGCCCTGAACGGCGTACACCTTGGTGCCGACCACGACGTCACCGATCTCGACATCGTCATTGAGCCCTCCGGCGACCCCCACGAACAGCAGCGCCTCGGGTCGCAGCCAGGAGACGATCCGCATCGTCAGCGCGGCCGCGTTCACCGCACCTTCGCCCAGCTCGGCGATCGCCACCGTCCACGGCGTACCCCGGAGGTGACCACGCTCGACGCGCGTCCCGTCGTCGTGGACAAGCTCCTCGGCGTCCTCGATGTGCGCGCGCATCGCGTCGTACTCGACGTGGAGCGCGGTCAGGACGACGACGGTGGGTGATGTCTCGGGCACCCGTTTAAGGTACTTCCAAGTCGCCTGCCGACAGGCAGGGTTGGCACCGACAGGGGGGACAGGCGAGTGCCGGAACGAGACGTCACCGTCGGCCAGCTGCTCCTCGCCGAGTACCAGACCGTCAAGGACGAGCAGAAGACCCGTATCGGCTTCCGCGACAACCTCCTCTACGTCACCCTCACCATCGTCGCCGCCGTCATCGCCGCCACAGCCCAGGCGAAGCGGCCCGACATGCTGCTCGCGCTCCCGCCGGTCTGTGTCGTCCTCGGCTGGACCTACCTCGTCAACGACGAGAAGATCTCCGCGATCGGCAAGCACATCCGCGAGGACCTCGGCCCCCGCCTCGCCCGACTCGCCCAGGCACAAGAGGCCTTCACCTGGGAGACCGCCCACCGCTCCGACGCCCGCCGCCGCTCCCGCAAGGCCGTCCAGTGCGCCGTGGACCTGCTGGCCTTCTGCGTCGTCCCCCTCGCCGGACTCGCCGTCTACTGGTGTGCGGGGGAGACGGAGACCGGGCTGATCGTCCTCTCCGCTGCCGAGGCGGCCATCGTCACCGGACTCGGCTGGCAAGTCGTCAGCTACGCACGCCCGTTCCGCTGAACGACGGCGAAGCTACTGCCCCTTGACCCACCGATACTGCAACTCGGGCCGCCCCACCGTCCCGTACTGCGGACTCCGCGCAGCCCTCCCCGCGTCCACCAGATGCTCCAGATAGCGACGGGCCGTGATCCGCGAAATGCCCACCGCCTCCGCGACCCCCGTCGCCGTCAGACCCTCCCCGCAGTCCCGCAACGCCACGGTCACCCGCTCCAGCGTCGGCGCGCTCAACCCCTTCGGCAGTGCCGCCGGCGTCGGCGCCCGCAGCGTCGCCAGGGCGCGGTCGACCTCGTCCTGGCCGCTGGCCTCCCCGGCCGCTCCCCGGAACTCGGCATAGCGCACCAGACGGTCCCGAAGCGTTGCGAAAGTGAACGGCTTCAGCACGTACTGCACAACGCCCAGCGACACTCCCTCCCGCACCACCGTCAGATCCCGCGCCGACGTCACCGCTATGACGTCCGCGTGATACCCCGCCGCCCGCAACGACCGCGCCAGCTGCAAGCCGTGCACATCGGGCAGGTGCAGGTCCAGCAGCAGCAGATCAACCGGCGTCCGCTCCAGTGCCCGCCGCGCCTCCGCGCCCGTGTGCGCCTTCCCGACCGCGACGAACCCGGGCACCCGGCCGACGTACATCACATGCGCGTCCGCGGCCACGGGATCGTCCTCGACGACCAGCACACGGATCGGCTCCTCGACTGTCATGCGCGGCCTCCCGCAGCCGTACCACCAGCACCCCGGGCTGTCGCGGCGCCCTCCGTCAACGGCAACCGCACCTCGAACTCCGCCCCACCCCCAGCAGCCGCCGCCACCGACAGCGTCCCCCCATGCCGATGCACCGCCTGCCGCACCAACGCCAGTCCCAGCCCCCGGCCCCCGGGCCCCGCCGACTTCGTCGTGAAGCCCCGCTGGAAGACCAGCTCCGCGTGCGCCGGATCCACGCCCTCCCCGGTGTCCGCCACCCGCAGCACCAGCTCACCGCCCTCCAAGTACGCCGTCACCGTCACCCGCGCCCGCACGCTGCCCTGCGCCGCGTCCACCGCGTTGTCGATGAGGTTGCCCAGGATGGTCACCAGGTCCCGGGCGGGCAGCGACGGCGGCAGCAGGCCGTCGTCCAGGCGGCTGTCCTCGGACACCACCAGCTCCACGCCCCGCTCATTGGCCTGGGCCGTCTTGCCGAGCAGCAGCGCCGCCAGGACCGGCTCGCTCACCGCCGCGACCACCTGGTCGGTCAGGGCCTGGGCCAGCTCCAGCTCCGCGGTGGCGAAGTCGACGGCCTCCTCCGCCCGGCCCAGTTCGATCAGGGAGACCACGGTGTGCAAGCGGTTCGCCGCCTCGTGCGCCTGCGACCGCAACGCCTGCGTGAAGCCCCGCTCCGAGTCCAGTTCGCCCATCAGCGACTGCAGTTCGGTGACATCCCTGAGCGTGACGACCGTTCCCCGCCGCTCCCCGCCCGACACCAGTGACGTGTTCACCACCAGCACCCGGTCCGCCGTCAGGTGCACCTCGTCCACCCGCGGCTCCGAGGACAGCAGCGCACCCGTCAGCGGGGCCGGCAGGCCCAGATCGGCCACCGAGCGGCCCACGACATCGCCGGTCACACCGAGCAGTTCCCGCCCGCCGTCGTTGATCAGCGCCACCCGGTACTGCCCGTCCAGCATCAGCAGCCCCTCACGCACCGCATGCAACGCCGCCTGGTGGTAGTCATGCATACGGCTGAGCTCGGCCGCGTTCATACCGTGCGTGTGGCGGCGCAGGCGGGCGTTGACGACGTACGTGCCGACCGCGCCCAGGACGAGGGCGCCGCTCGCGGCGCCGATCAGGGCGGTCAGCTGGCCCCGTACGCGCTCGCTGATCGCCTCGACCCGGATGCCGGCGCTGACCAGGCCGACGATGCGCGGGCCGTCGTAGACGGGGGTGACCGCGCGGACGGACGGGCCGAGGGTGCCCGTGTAGGTCTCGGTGAAGGACTGACCGCGCAGCGCGGGCTCGATGTGGCCCAGGAAGCGGCCGCCGATCCGGTTCGGGTCGGGGTGGGTCCAGCGGATGCCCCGCGGGTTCATGATCGTGACGAAGTCGACGTCCGTGTCGCGCATGACACGCAGGGCGTACGGCTGGAGGGATGCCGTCGGGTCGGGGGTGCGGATCGCCTCCTGTACGGAGGGCGAGTCGGCGATCGAGCGGGCCACCGCCATCGCCTGGCGGCCCGCCGCGTCCTCCGCCTGGTTGCGGTCGCTGACGTACGAGAACAGCGCGTATCCGGCGACGAGCACGGCGATCAGCACGGCCTGCACGGCGAACAGCTGGCCGGCCAGGCTGCGGGGTCTCGGGACACGGATGTGCATGTCGCCAGTGTGCCCCCGACGTCAGGGCCTGTCGGGCGGATCATGCCGGAGACGCGGGGCGGCACTGTTGGTTCCCTCCGACCTGATCCGCCGGGCAGGCCCTGAGCGTGAACTAAATGAACGGAAGGGTGACCGCCCTCACAGCTCGGGAGATAGTCACGGCATTCGTTCATGTACGGGCAACGCCCCGGACAGTTTCCCCCGGACGTGAGCCGCACGCCGGTGATGCCGATGACGTCGTCAAGGAGGGCAGCCGTGACCAGCGCAGCCGATACGGCACCTGCCACACCCGCCGCGAAGCGGGACCGCACCCACTATCTCTACATCGCGGTGATCGTCGCGGTCGCACTCGGCATTGCCGTGGGCCTGGCCGCGCCGGACTTCGCCGTCGAGCTGAAGCCCATAGGCACCGGCTTTGTGAACCTGATCAAGATGATGATCGCGCCGATCATCTTCTGCACGATCGTGCTCGGCATCGGTTCCGTACGGAAGGCCGCCAAGGTCGGCGCGGTCGGCGGTATCGCCCTCGGCTACTTCCTGGCGATGTCCCTGGTGGCGCTCGGTATCGGCCTGGTCGTCGGCAACATCCTCGAGCCGGGCACCGGCCTCGCCGTCACCGACGCCGTCCGCGAGACCGGTCATGCACAGGTCGACGCGGAGGCCAAGAGCACCACCGACTTCCTGCTCGGCATCATCCCGACCACCATCGTCTCCGCCTTCACCGGGGGCGAGGTGCTGCAGGCCCTGCTCATCGCGCTGCTCGCCGGGTTCGCGCTGCAGGCCATGGGCCCCGCCGGACAGCCGATCCTGCGCGGCATCGAGCACATCCAGCGGCTCGTCTTCCGCATCCTCGCGATGATCATGTGGGCCGCCCCGATCGGCGCCTTCGGCGCCATCGCCGCCGTCACCGGTTCCGCGGGCCTCGACGCGCTCAAGAGCCTCGCCGTGCTGATGCTCGGCTTCTACGTCACCTGCGTGCTGTTCGTCTTCATCGTGCTCGGCGCGCTGCTGCGGATCGTCTCGGGCCTGAACATCCTCACGTTCTTCAAGTACCTGGGCCGTGAGTTCCTGCTGATCCTGTCCACCTCATCCTCCGAGTCCGCGCTGCCGCGGCTCATCGCGAAGATGGAGCACCTGGGCGTCAGCAAGCCGGTGGTCGGCATCACCGTCCCGACCGGCTACTCCTTCAACCTCGACGGCACCATGATCTACATGACCATGGCGTCCCTGTTCATCGCCGACGCCATGGGCACGCCGATGGGCATCGGCGAGCAGATCCCGCTGCTGCTCTTCCTGCTGGTCGCCTCCAAGGGCGCCGCCGGTGTCACCGGCGCGGGCCTCGCCACCCTCGCGGGCGGCCTGCAGTCCCACAAGCCCGCCCTGGTGGACGGCATCGGCCTCATCGTCGGCATCGACCGCTTCATGAGCGAGGCCCGCGCCCTGACCAACTTCGCGGGCAACGCCGTCGCCACCGTGCTGATCGGCACCTGGACCAAGGAGATCGACAAGGAGCGGGTGGGCGCGGTGCTCGCGGGCCGGCTGCCGTTCGACGAGAAGACGCTGCTCGACGACGGCCACGGCGGCGGTGGCGCGGCTTCGGCCGACGACGCCGAGGTGCCCCGGCAGATCGCGGGCGGAGAGAAGGACGGCGAGAAGGCGCTGGCCAAGGCCTGATCCGATCCGCCGGTACTGCCCCCACCCCGGGTACCCCCCACACGCCCGGGCGGCTGAGATGCTCCCCCGTCGCTCAGCCGCCCGGGCTCACCCTTGCCCAAATCTGCGGGCCTTGCCTTGACGCCCTTGCCTTGACCCCGACGTCAAGGCTTACGTTCCTACGCATGCGAATCGGCGAGCTGGCCGAACGGGCCGGAACCACCACGCGGACACTCCGGTACTACGAGGCGCGAGGGCTGCTGCCCGCACGCCGGGACGCGAACGGCTACCGGGACTACGACGAGCGGGACCTGAAGCTGCTGCGGCAGATCAGGACGTTGCAGGACTTCGGGTTCGACCTGGAGGAGACGCGGCCCTTCGTCGAGTGTCTGCGGGCCGGGCACCCCGAGGGCGACTCCTGCCCCGCCTCGCTCGCGGTCTACCGGCGCAAGCTGGACGAGCTCGATGCGCTGATCGGCGAGTTGCAGGCGGTGCGGGCGCAGATCGGGGTACGGCTGGCACTCGCCGAGGATCCGAAGTGCGAACTGGGAGGGCAGCAGTGGTGAACGACGTGACGGACGCGGATTTCGCGACAGAGGTGCTGGCTGCGGACCGGCCGGTGCTGGTGGAGTTCACCGCCGACTGGTGCCCGCCGTGCCGGCAGATGGCGCCCGTGCTCCGGGCGGTGGCCGCCGAGGAGGCGGAGCGGCTGAAGGTGGTGCAGCTGAACGTGGACGCCAATCCGGAGACGACGAACGCCTACAAGGTGCTCTCCATGCCCACGTTCATGGTGTTCCGCGCGGGTGAACCCGTGCGGTCGATGGTCGGCGCCCGCCCCAAGCGGCGGCTCCTGGAAGAGATCTCCGAAGTCCTGTGACCTGAGCAGACCCCGAACCGAACGTAAAGAAATCCCCCGAGCAATTGCGCTCGGGGGATTTCTCTGCGTATATTCAATGATTCGCGACTTCGTGGGAATTGGGTCGCGAAGAAGTTCAGTAGCCACAGTATATCCGGGCGGGAGCGGAATTGTCAAACAGCGGAATTCCAGACGACGAAATGCGCCGCGAGCAGGAATTCATCGACGACCTGTACGCGCGCGTCGACGTGCTGCGCGGCGACGCCGAGGCCTCCGTCACGGACGCGCTCGCGCAGGGCGACAAGCCGATGCAGGCCCGCCTGGAGCGGGACATCCTGGTCGCCGAGCGGTCCGGGCTGCTCGCCGCGCTGAACGCGGTGGACGGCTCGCTCTGCTTCGGCCGGATCGACCTCACCTCCGGTACCAGCCACCACATCGGCCGGATCGGCCTGCGCGCCGACGACGCCGAGCGCACGCCGATCCTGATCGACTGGCGGGCCGAGGTCGCCCGCCCCTTCTACCTGGCCACCGGCCACACCCCGATGGGCCTCAGCCGCCGTCGGCACATCTCCACCGACGGCCGCCGCGTCACCGCCCTGCACGACGAGTTCCTCGACGTCGACGACGCCACCAGGACCGGTTACGAGGACCCCAGCGGGGACGCCGTCCTGCTCGCCGCGCTGAACTCCGCGCGCACCGGCCGGATGGCCGACATCGTGCAGACCATCCAGGCCGAGCAGGACGAGATCATCCGCGCCCCGCACCGGGGCATCCTGGTCGTCGAGGGCGGCCCCGGCACCGGCAAGACCGCGGTGGCCCTGCACCGGGCGGCGTACCTCCTCTACGAACACCGGGAACTGCTCGCCAAGCGAGCCGTCCTCATCGTCGGCCCCAACCCCGCCTTCCTCGGCTACATCGGCGAGGTGCTGCCCTCGCTGGGCGAGACGGGCGTGCTGCTGGCGACGGTCGGCGAACTCTTCCCCGGCGTCAAGGCGACGGCGACCGACACCCCGGAGGCGGCCGCGGTCAAGGGCCGCGCCGAGATGGCCGACGTCCTCGCCGCCGTCGTACGGGACCGGCAGGCGCTGCCCGACCCGGTGATCGCGATCGAGCACGACCGCGAGATCCTGATGCTCGACGACGGCCTCGTCGGCGTCGCCCGCGAACGGACCCGCGCCGCGAAGCTGCCGCACAACGCGGCCCGCGAGCACTTCGAGGGGCACATCCTCAACACCCTCACCGAGCTGTACGCCGAGCGGGTCGGCACCGACCCGTACGACGGCTCCAACCTCCTCGACGCCAGCGACATCACCCAGATCCGCGACGACATCGCCGAGAACCCCGAGGTCTGGTCCGCCATCGACCAGCTGTGGCCGGTGCTCACCCCGCAACGGCTGGTCGCCGACTTCCTCGCGGAGCCGGAGGGGTACGTCAGCGATGCCGACGCCGCGGCCGTCCGGCGGCCGGTGACGCGGGCGTGGACCGTGGCGGACGTACCGCTGCTCGACGAGGCGGCCGAGCTGCTGGGCGAGGACGACCGGGTGGCACGGGCGCGGGCGGAACGCGAGCGGGAGCGGCAGGTGTCGTACGCCCAGGGCGTCCTGGACGTCTCGTACGCCTCCCGGACGTACGAGTTCGAGGACAAGCACGACGACGACAGCGAGGTCCTGTCCGCGCACGACATCATCGACGCCGAGCGGTTCGCCGAGCGGCACGAGGAGGACGACCACCGCAGCGCCGCGGAGCGGGCGGCGGCCGACCGTACCTGGGCGTTCGGGCACATCATCGTCGACGAGGCGCAGGAGTTGTCGCCGATGGCGTGGCGGCTGCTGATGCGGCGCAGCCCGACGCGGTCGATGACGCTGGTCGGCGATCCGGCGCAGACGGCGGAGGCGGCCGGGGTCGGCTCCTGGTCGAAGATCCTTCAGCCCTATGTCGAGAACCGCTGGGAGCACACGCGCCTGGGCGTCAACTACCGCACCCCCGCCGAGATCATGGACCTCGCGGCGGCGGTCGTACGGGCGGAGCACCCCGACTTCGAACCGCCGAGTTCCGTACGGTCCACAGGGGTACGTCCCTGGATCCGCGCCACCGACGACCTGCCCGGCGCGGTCGCCAAGGCGGTCGAGGAACTCACCCCGGCCGAGGGCCGGCTGGCCGTCATCGCCCCGCGCGCCCTGCACCGGCGCCTCGCCGCACACCTGGACGGCGTGACGGCGGGCGCCGAGCCCGACCTGACGCACACGGTCGTCCTCCTGGACCCGCGCCAGGCCAAGGGCCTGGAGTTCGACTCGGTCCTGGTCGTCGAGCCGGGCCACTACGGCACGAGCGACCTGTACGTCGCCCTGACCCGCGCGACCCAGCGACTGGGGGTGCTGCACACGGGGCCGCTGCCGCGGGGGCTGGCCGAGGGGTTCCCGGCGTCGGCCTGACGGCTCACCTCAGCAACACCCCCGCCCCCTCCACCACATCCCCCGACGGCACCGCCACCAGCCCCAGCTCCGCGCTCGTCGCCAGCAGCCGGTGCGCGGGCAGGATCCGCACCGTGTAGCCGTACGGCCCCGTCCGGTCCAGGGACAGCGGACCCTCGTACATCCACCGCCCCTCCAGGTCCGGTCCGCCCGCCGGTTTCAGCGGCACCGTCGACGCGTCGGCGATGCGGTCCTCGGAGTCCACGCGGCCGGAGACCGCCTGGACCTCCACGTCGTCGGGGGCCAGGTCACCCAGGGCGACGCGGACGCGGAGGGTGAGGGTGGAGCCGAGTTCGGCCGTCGCCGTGGTGGCGGAGGTCTCGACGTGGTCGACCCGCACACCGTGCCAGGACCGGCGCAACCGGGTCTTCCACTCGGCCAGTTCGCGCGCCGCGTCCGGGTCCATCGTGCGATGGGCGCGGGCCGCGGGGGCGTACAGCCGCTCGACGTACTCGCCGACCATCCGGCCCGCCAGCACCTTCGGGCCGAGCAGCATGAGCGTCTGGCGGACCATCTCGATCCAGCGGTCGGGCAGGCCCCCGGGCCCCTGCTCGTAGAAGCGGGGGGTGATCCGCTGTTCGAGCAGGTCGTACAGCGCCGCCGCCTCGATGGCGTCACGGCGGTCGGGGTCGGTGCCCGCGCCGTCGGCGGTCGGGATCGCCCAGCCGAAGTCGGGCTGGAACCACTCGTCCCACCAGCCGTCCAGCACGGAGAGGTTGAGGCAGCCGTTGAGCGCCGCCTTCATGCCGCTGGTGCCGCAGGCCTCCAGCGGGCGCAGGGGATTGTTCAGCCAGATGTCGCAGCCGGGGTAGAGCTTCTGCGCCATCGCCATGCCGTAGTCGGGCAGGAACACGATCCGGTGCCGCACCCGCGGGTCGTCGGCGAACCGCACCAGCTCCTGGATCAGCCGCTTCCCGCCGTCGTCCGCCGGGTGCGCCTTGCCCGCGACGACGATCTGGATGGGCCGCTCGGGGTGCAGCAGCAGGTCCATCAGACGGTCGCGGTCGCGCAGCATCAGCGTCAGACGTTTGTACGACGGGACGCGCCGCGCGAATCCGATGGTGAGGACGTCCGGGTCGAGCACGCCGTCGATCCAGCCCAACTCGGCCGTACCGGCCCCGCGTTGCCGCCAGGAGGCCCGCAGCCGCTCCCGTACCTCGGTCACCAGCTGCTCCCGCAGGTTGCGGCGCAGCTCCCAGATGTCCTGGTCGGGGATGTCGGCGACGGCGTCCCAGCGGTCCTCGCCGCCGCCGGTGAAGGCGTCCTCGGCGCGCTGCGGGCCGACCTGCCGGGCGCCGAGCTGGAAGACCTCGGGGGCGATCCAGGTCGGGGCGTGCACGCCGTTGGTGACGGAGGTGATCGGCACCTCGTCGGGGTCGAACCCCGGCCAGAGCCCGGAGAACATCTCACGGCTGACGTTGCCGTGCAGCAGGGAGACACCGTTGGCGCGCTGGGCCAGGCGCAGGCCCATCACGGCCATGTTGAACAGGTTGGGCTCCCCACCCGGATACGTCTCCATGCCGAGCTGGAGGATGCGCTCGACGTCGATGCGCGGGAGTTCGGCGTCGGGCCCGAAGTGCCGGGCGACCAGCTCGCGGTCGAAGCGGTCGATGCCGGCCGGGACGGGCGTGTGGGTGGTGAAGACGGTACCGGCGCGGACGGCTTCCAGCGCGGAGTAGAAGTCCAGCCCGGCATCGCCCAGCTCGGCGATCCGCTCCAGCCCCAGAAAACCGGCGTGCCCCTCGTTCGTGTGAAAGACCTCGGGCTCGGGGTGCCCGGTGAGCCGGCAGTACGTCCGCACGGCCCGCACACCCCCTATCCCCAGCAGCATCTCCTGCAGCAGCCGATGCTCACTGCCACCGCCGTACAGCCGGTCGGTCACGCCCCGCTCGCGGAGGTCGTTCTCCTCGACGTCCGAGTCGAGCATCAGCAGCGGCACCCGGCCGACCTGGGCCAGCCAGATCCGGGCACGCAGGTGCCGGCCGCCGGGCAGGGCGAGGGTGACCTGGGCGGGCGTCTCGTCCTCCTCCTTGAGCAGGACGAGGGGCAGCTCGTGGGGGTCCAGGACGGGGTAGTGCTCCTGCTGCCAGCCGTCCCGGGAGAGGGTCTGCCGGAAGTAGCCGTGCCGGTAGAGCAGCCCGACCCCGATCAGCGGTACGCCGAGGTCGCTGGCCGCCTTGAGATGGTCACCGGCGAGGATGCCGAGGCCGCCGGAGTACTGCGGCAGGGCTGCCGTGATGCCGAACTCCGGGGAGAAGTAGGCGACGGCGGTGGGCAGTTCACCGGACTGCGCCTGATACCAGCGCTCCCCGGTGACATAGTCGTCGAGGTCGTCGGCCACGGTGGTCAGCCGGCGCAGAAAGCGGCGGTCCTCGGCCAGCTCGGCGAGCCGGGCGGGCGGGACGCTGCCCAGCAGCCGAACCGGGTCACCGCCCGACGCGGCCCACCGCTCCGGATCGACGGACTGGAACAGCTCGCGCGTCTCCGTGTGCCAGGACCAGCGCAGATTCCGCGCCAGATCACTGAGCGGCCGTAGGGGTTCGGGGAGAACGGGTCGGACGGTGAATCGACGGATCGCCTTCACATTCCACCTCGTCAGCGTGCGGAAGAAGGACGCACAGCGGTGTGCGTCCCGTCATCGATATCGACGGTAGTGGCTACCCGGCGTCGCCGTGGCCGACTCCGGGCGTGGCCCTGAAACCGCCTTCATCCGCCCTCCGTGAACGATATGGCCGATTCCGCCCGTACACGCGTCCTTGTGGTGGTTCACACCGCACGAGAGGCTGCCAACCGGCGTGCCGCGCCGCGCGGGCGGGGCGGTGGGCGTCGAGGTGAGGAGGGGAACGCAGACCATGGCACGGACGCGAATATTTCGTCTGCGCCGGGTGGGGGGCCTGACCGCGGTGACGTGCGCCGTGGTCCTCTTGGCCGGTGTCCCGCCCGCGCAGGCCGCGCCGGAGGGGCGGATCGTCGGGGCCGGAGCACCCGGTTCCGTCAGCGGCAGTTATGTGGTGACGCTCAAGGAGGGCACGACGGCCTCCTCGGCGGGCGGTCAGGGCATCGCCGACCAGTACGGGGCGAGAATCAGCCATGTCTACGGCACCGCGCTGAACGGGTACGCCGTACGGGCCGACGACAGACAGGCGAAGCGGCTCGCGGCCGATCCGCGCGTCGCCTCCGTCGTCCAGGACACCCGCGTGGTCGCCGAGCACACCCAGAAGAACCCGCCGTCCTGGGGGCTGGACCGCGTCGACCAGCCGAATCTGCCGCTCGACCAGCGCTACACCGCACCGCGGTCGGCGGGCAGCGGAGTCACGGTGTACGTGATCGACACCGGGATCCGGATCAGCCACAAGGAGTTCGGCGGGCGGGCCAGTTACGGCTGGGACTTCGTCGGCCGGGACAGGAGCGCGGGCGACGGCAACGGCCACGGCACGCACGTCGCCGCCACCATCGCCGGCAGAAGCCTGGGCATCGCCAAGAAGGCCGAGGTCGTCGCCGTACGCGTGCTCGACAACGCAGGCGGCGGTACGACCGCCCAGGTCATCGCCGGGATCGACTGGGTGACCCGACACGCCCGCAAACCGGCCGTCGCCAACCTCAGCCTGGGCGGCTTCCACAACGCCCAACTGGACGCCGCCGTACGCACCTCCATCGCCTCCGGCGTGACGTACACCGTCGCCGCGGGCAACGACGGCCTCCCGGCGGGGCTCTCCTCCCCGGCGGGCGTCCGCGAGGCGATCACCGTCGGAGCCACGAGCCGCACCGACGCCCGGCCGTCGTTCTCGAACTACGGCTCGGCACTGGACCTGTTCGCGCCAGGCGTGTCGATCACCTCCGCGAGCCACCGGAGCGACACCGCCAGAGCGACCTTCTCCGGTACGTCGATGGCGTCGCCGCACGTCGCGGGCGCCGCCGCGCTCCATCTGGCCGACCGGCCGAAGTCCACACCGGCGCAGGTCTCCAGGGCGCTGGTCGCGGGCGCGGTCTCCGGAAAGGTCTCCGGGCGGGGGCTCGGTTCACCGAACAAACTTCTTCAAGTACCGCGGTCGTAGCGGTGCATTCCAGACCTGGTGCCAGCATCGGCCCCGTTCCTGCCGAACGGGGCCGGTCTTGTGCGTAGACATACGCGTGAGTAGTTAACAAAGTGCCGGATTGCCCACCCGAATAGGGTGGGAAGGCTCCTGCGGTACGCCCCACCGGTACACCCGCGCACGACCCCACCTCCCCACAGCCATCCGCCCACCCAGTTGACGCGGAACGGAGCGGTGATGCCCGCAACGCACCACTCGTCAGCACCCCTGACAGCCAGCACCGACAGCACCGAAGCACTCTCCGTGCGCCCGGTCGACGCCGGTTCGCCGGCCCCGGAGTCACCCTCCGCGGGCGACGTCACCGCCGTCGGGCGCATACCGGTCCTCGACGTCCGCCCGATCGTCCAGCACGGGCGCCGGCCCGCGAAGGCGGTGACCGGCGAGACGTTCGAGATCTCGGCCACCGTGTTCCGTGAGGGCCATGACGCGGTCGCCGCCAACCTTGTGCTGAAGGATCCGGACGGCCTGCCCGGCCCCTGGACCCCGATGCGCGAACTCGCCCCCGGCACCGACCGTTGGAGCGCCGATGTCACCGCCGGCCGGCCCGGCCTGTGGACGTACACCGTGGAGGCGTGGGGCGATCCGGTCAGCACCTGGCGCCACCACGCCCAGATCAAGATCCCCGCGGGGATCGACACGGACCTGGTCCTGGAGGAGGGCGCACGGCTGTACGAACGCGCCGCCGAAGGGACGCCCGACAGCGAGCGGTCCGTACTGCTCACCGCCGTCGCCGCGCTGCGCGACGAGACCCGCACCGCCGCCTCCCGGCTGGCCGCCGCGTTGACGCCGGAGGTCGATGCGGTGCTCGCGGTGTACCCGCTGCGGGAGTTGGTGACCGCGTCCGAGCCGTTGCCGCTGCTGGTGGAGCGCGAGCGCGCGTTGTTCGGGTCGTGGTACGAGTTCTTCCCGCGCTCCGAGGGCACGCCCGAGCGCCCGCACGGCACCTTCCGCACCGCCGCGCGCCGCCTTGCGGCCATCGCCGCGATGGGCTTCGACGTCGTCTACCTGCCGCCGATTCACCCGATCGGCAGCACCTTCCGCAAGGGCCCCAACAACACCCTGTCCGCCGGCCCCGACGACGTCGGCGTGCCCTGGGCGATCGGCTCGCCCGAGGGCGGCCACGACGCCGTCCACCCCGACCTGGGCACCCTGGAGGACTTCGACTGGTTCGTCACCCAGGCCAAGAGCCACGGGCTGGAGATCGCCCTCGACTTCGCCCTGCAGTGCTCCCCGGACCACCCCTGGGTCGACAAGCACCCCGACTGGTTCCACCACCGGCCCGACGGCTCGATCGCCCACGCCGAGAACCCGCCGAAGAAGTACCAGGACATCTACCCCATCGCCTTCGACCGCGACATGGACGGCCTGGTCACCGAGACGCTGCGGGTGCTGCGGCACTGGATGGCCCACGGCGTGCGCGTCTTCCGCGTCGACAACCCGCACACCAAGCCGGTGATGTTCTGGGAACGCGTCATCGCCGACATCAACCGCACCGACCCGGACGTGATCTTCCTGGCGGAGGCGTTCACCCGCCCCGCGATGATGCACACCCTGGCCCAGATCGGCTTCCAGCAGTCGTACACGTACTTCACCTGGCGCAACACCAAGCAGGAGCTGACGGAGTATCTGACCGAGCTGTCCGGTGAGGCGGCCGCCTACATGCGGCCGAACTTCTTCGTCAACACCCCCGACATCCTGCACGCCTACCTCCAGCACGGTGGCCGCCCCGCCTTCGAGGCCCGCGCCGTCCTGGCGGCCACCCTCTCCCCCACCTGGGGCGTCTACAGCGGCTACGAGCTGTGCGAGAACACCCCCCTGCGCGAGGGCAGCGAGGAGTACCTCGACTCCGAGAAGTACCAGCTCAAGCCCCGCGACTGGGACGACCCGAACAGCATCGCCCCCCTCATCACGCAGCTCAACGCCGTCCGCAGGCGGAGCCCGGCTTTGCGGCAGTTGCGGGACCTGCACTTCCACCACGTCGACAAGGAAGCGGTGATCGCGTACTCGAAGCGGTCGGGGTCGAACACGGTTCTGGTGGTCGTGAACCTCGACCCCCACCACACCCAGGAGGCCACGGTCTCGTTGGACATGCCGCAACTCGGCCTGGACTGGCACGAGTCGGTGCCGGTGCGCGACGAGCTCACCGGCGAGACCTATCACTGGGGCAGGGCCAACTATGTGCGCCTTGAGCCGGGCCACAGGCCCGCGCACATCTTCACGGTTCTGCGACCGTCCACCCCGCAGATCGGAGGGTCACCCACAACATGATCGTCAACGAGCCCGTCCCGGACACCTTCGAGGACACACCCGCCAAGGACCGGGACCCTCAGTGGTTCAAGCGTGCCGTCTTCTACGAGGTCCTCGTCCGCTCCTTCCAGGACAGCAACGGCGACGGCGTCGGCGACCTCAAGGGCCTGACCGCCAAGCTCGACTACCTGCAGTGGCTCGGCGTCGACTGCCTCTGGCTCCCGCCCTTCTTCAAGTCCCCGCTGCGCGACGGCGGCTACGACGTCTCCGACTACACGGCCGTCCTGCCCGAGTTCGGTGACCTCGCCGACTTCGTCGAGTTCGTCGACGCCGCCCACCAGCGCGGCATGCGCGTCATCATCGACTTCGTCATGAACCACACCAGCGACCAGCACCCGTGGTTCCAGGAGTCGCGACGAGACCCCGACGGCCCCTACGGCGACTACTACATGTGGGCCGACGACGACAAGCAGTACCAGGACGCCCGGATCATCTTCGTCGACACGGAAGTGTCCAACTGGACCTTCGACCCGGTGCGCAAGCAGTACTTCTTCCACCGGTTCTTCTCCCACCAGCCGGACCTCAACTACGAGAACCCGGCCGTCCAGGAGGAGATCCTCTCGGCGCTGCGCTTCTGGCTGGACCTGGGCATCGACGGCTTCCGCCTGGACGCCGTGCCCTACCTCTACGCGGAGGAGGGCACCAACTGCGAAAACCTTCCGGCGACCCACGACTTCCTGAAGCGGGTGCGCAAGGAGATCGACGCCCACTACCCCGACACGGTCCTGCTCGCCGAGGCCAACCAGTGGCCGGAGGACGTCGTCGACTACTTCGGCGACTACACCTCCGGCGGCGACGAATGCCACATGGCGTTCCACTTCCCGGTCATGCCGCGGATCTTCATGGCGGTGCGGCGGGAGTCCCGCTACCCGGTCTCGGAGATCCTCGCCAAGACCCCGGCGATCCCGTCCGGCTGCCAGTGGGGCATCTTCCTGCGCAACCACGACGAGCTCACGCTCGAAATGGTCACCGACGAAGAGCGCGACTACATGTACGCGGAGTACGCCAAGGACCCGCGCATGCGCGCCAACATCGGCATCCGCCGCCGACTGGCGCCCCTGCTCGACAACGACCGCAACCAGATCGAGCTGTTCACCGCCCTGCTGCTGTCCCTCCCCGGCAGTCCGATCCTGTACTACGGCGACGAGATCGGCATGGGCGACAACATCTGGCTCGGCGACCGCGACGCGGTGCGCACACCGATGCAGTGGACGCCGGACCGCAACGCGGGCTTCTCGTCCTGCGACCCGGGCCGCCTGTTCCTTCCGGCCATCATGGACCCGGTCTACGGCTACCAGGTCACCAACGTCGAGGCGTCCATGGCGTCGCCGTCGTCGCTGCTGCACTGGACCCGCCGGATGATCGAGATCCGCAAGCAGAACCCCGCCTTCGGACTCGGCTCGTACACCGAACTGCAGTCCTCCAACCCGGCCGTACTGGCGTTTCTGCGGGAGCACGGCGACGACCTCGTGCTGTGCGTGCACAACTTCTCCCGCTTTCCGCAGCCGACCGAACTCGACCTGCGCGCCTTCAGCCGACGCCATCCGGTCGAGCTGATCGGCGGGGTCCGTTTCCCGGCCATCGGTGAACTGCCGTACTTGCTCACCCTCGCGGGGCACGGCTTTTACTGGTTCCGGCTCCGCAAGGACGCCGCCTAGAAGGTCCGGGGCGGGGCGGTTTCTCCCGTCCCGCCCGGGGCACGCATCAGTAAACCCCCGTCCGCCCGCGTGAGCCGACACCGGCTGACAGCGCCCCCGTAGGCGAACCGGAGAAGGGGAAAGGACGCACGCCATGTCGGAAGCCGTCATCCGCCCCGCCACGACGACCGGCCCCGGGCTCCTCGCGTCGCTGGATCCGCTGCTGCGGGACTGGCTGCCACGGCAGCGCTGGTTCGCCGGCAAGGGCCGTCCGGTCGCCGGGTTCTCGCTGGTGGCGTCCACCGAACTGCTGCCGGCCGGCGGCAAACTGGGCCTGTACCACCTGCTCGTCCAGGTCCACCAGCCGCCCACACCGGCCCCGGGCACAAGCACAGGCACCGGCCCGGCCCCCGGCGACTGCTACCAGCTCCTCGTAGGAGTGCGCGAGGCCCTGCCGCCCCGCCTCGCACCCGCGCTGATCGGCCACGTCACCGAGGGCCCGCTCGCCGGACACACGGTGTACGAGGCCCTGTACGACCCCCGGCCCGCCGAGGTACTCCTGGAAGCTCTGCGCACCCAGGCCCGTATCGGCGGCCTCCGCTTCGAGCGCGAACCGCACCAGGAGATCCGGTCGGGCCTGGTCAGCCGAGCGGTGACCGCCGAGCAGTCCAACTCCTCGGTCATATACGGGGATACGTTCATCTTGAAGCTGCTCCGCCGTATCGTTCCCGGCGTCAACCCCGACCTGGAGCTGCCGCTCGCGCTGGCCCGCGAGGGCTGCCCCCGGGTACCCGCGCCGACGGCATGGCTGGGGGCGGAGCTGGCCGGGCAGTCGTACGTCCTCGGCGTCCTCCAGCCCTACGTCCAGGGCGCCACCGACGGCTGGGAGCTGGCCCTGCGCGAGCTGGCCAAGGGCGAGGACTTCGGCGCCGACGCGCGGGCCCTCGGCCGGGCCACCGCCGAGGTGCACACGGCGCTGGCCCGCGCCCTGCCGACCGTCACCCTCGGCCACACCCAGCTGCGCTCGATGGTCGACGGCATGCTCGGACGCCTCGACCTCGCCGCACAGGCGGTGCCCGCGCTGCGGCCGTACGTCCCCGGGCTGCGCTCCGCCTTCGAGGCGCTGGGCGACCTGGCCTCCGAGGGGCAGACCTGGACCGCCCAGCGCGTCCACGGCGATCTGCATCTCGGGCAGTGCCTGCGCTCGCCGACCGGCGAGTGGTCGCTGATCGACTTCGAGGGCGAACCGGCCCGGCCGCTCGCCGAACGCCGGATGCCGCAGCCGGCCGTGCGGGACATCGCCGGAATGCTGCGCTCCTTCGACTACGCGGCCCACTCCGTGCAGCACTCGGTGCCGGGCTGGGCGGAGCACTGCCGGGCCGCGTACTGCTCCGGCTACGCCGAGATATCCGGCCGCGATCCGCGGACCGACCCGGTGCTGCTGCGTGCCCTTGAGACCGACAAGGCCGTTTACGAGGTCGTCTACGAGGCCCGGCACCGCCCCGACTGGCTCCCCGTGCCCCTGTCGGCGATACGCCGCCTCGCCTCGAACCGACCGACCTGACCCTCCCAGGAGGCTCCGCCCGTGACCCCCCGTACCACCTCCTCCTCCAGCGGCTCCGACCCGAACGTGACGGCCGAGGAGACCCCGGCCCACCAGGAGAAGGCCGCCGTACCGAAACAGGCGACCGCACCTGAGGGGACGGCTGCGCCGACGACGACGGCGAAGACGGCGGCCGCCGAGAAGGCGGTTGCCAAGAAGGCCGTTGCGAAGAAAGCGACGGCGAAGAAGGCCGCGGCGAAGACGGCCACCGCCAAGAAGGCGCCTGCGAAGAAAGCGACGGCGAAGAAGGCGAGCGCCGAGAAGGCCGTCGCGAAGAAGGCTGTCGCGACGAAGGCCGTCGCGAAGAAAGCGACGGCGAAGACGGCTGCGGCCAAGACGGCGGCAGCGAAGAAGGCCACGGCCGCGAAGAAGGCCACGGCCGCGAAGAAGACCACCGCTGCGAAGAGCGCGTCCGCGAAGAAGACCGCACCCGCCAAGACAACGACGACGGCTGCGGCCAAGAAGGCCCCCGCCACCAAGGCCACGACCCCGAGGAACAAGACAGCCGCCAAGAAGACCACCCCCCAGCCCAGGGTTGCCACCCCCGCCCTGGACCCCGTCGACCGCGAGCGTCTGCTCACCGGCACCCACCACGACCCGCACTCCGTCCTCGGCGCGCACCCGGCACCGGACGGCGGCGGCGTGATCTTCCGCGCCTTCCGCCCTTACGCCCTCTCCGTCACCGTCGTGGCCGACGGCCTGCGCGCCGAGCTGCACGACGACGGCGACGGCTTCTTCTCCGGGCTGCTGCCGCTCACCGACGTCCCCGAGTACCGGCTCAGCGTGGAGTACGAGGGCACGGTCCTGGACACCGAGGACCCGTACCGCTTCCTGCCCACCCTCGGTGACCTCGACCTGCACCTGATCGGCGAGGGCCGGCACGAGCAGCTGTGGCGGGCGCTCGGCGCCGAGCCGATGACGCACCAGGGCGTGATCGGCACCCGCTTCACGGTGTGGGCGCCGAACGCGCGCGGCGTGAGCCTGGCCGGCGGCTTCAACTACTGGGACGGCACCGGCTTCCCGATGCGCTCACTGGGCGGCACCGGCGTCTGGGAGCTCTTCGTGCCCGGCATCGGCGAGGGTGAGCTGTACAAGTTCGAGATCACCCGGCCCGACGGTTCGAAAACCCTGCGCGCGGACCCGCTGGCCCGCCGCGCCGAGGCCCCGCCGGACACATCGTCCATCGTGCACGCCTCGCACTACGAGTGGGACGACGCACAATGGCTGGAGCGCCGGGGGGAGATCCCCGCCCACGAGGCCCCTTTCTCCGTCTACGAGGTCCACCTCCCGTCCTGGCGTCCCGGACTCACGTACCGCCAACTCGCCGAGCAGCTCCCGGCGTATGTCAAGGACCTCGGCTTCACTCACGTCGAGCTGATGCCGGTCGCCGAGCACCCCTTCGGGGGCTCCTGGGGCTACCAGGTCACCGGCTTCTACGCGCCGACGGCCCGGCTCGGCACCCCGGACGACTTCAAGTACTTCGTCGACGCCTGTCACCGGGCGGGCATCGGCGTCCTCATGGACTGGGTCCCGGCCCACTTCCCGCGGGACGACTGGGCGCTGGCCGAGTTCGACGGGCGTCCGCTGTACGAGCACGAGGACCCGCTGCGCGCCGCGCACCCCGACTGGGGGACGCTGGAGTTCGACTTCGGCCGCAAGGAGGTCCGCAACTTCCTGGTCGCCAACGCCCTCTACTGGTGCGAGGAGTTCCACATCGACGGTCTGCGCGTGGACGCCGTCGCCTCGATGCTCTACCTCGACTACTCGCGCGAGCCGGGCCAGTGGACGCCGAACGAGCACGGCGGCCGGGAGAACCTGGACGCGGTGGCGTTCCTCCAGGAGATGAACGCGACCGTCTACCGGCGCAACCCCGGCGTGGTGACGATCGCCGAGGAGTCCACGGCCTGGGACGGCGTCACGCGCGCCACCCACCACAAGGGCCCGAGCGGCTTCGGCGGCCTGGGCTTCGGGCTGAAGTGGAACATGGGCTGGATGCACGACTCGCTGCAGTACATGGGCCATGAGCCGATCCACCGCAAGTACCACCACCACGAGATGACGTTCTCGATGGTGTACGCGTACAGCGAGAACTACGTCCTGCCGATCTCCCACGACGAGGTGGTGCACGGCAAGCGCTCGCTGGTGTCGAAGATGCCGGGCGACTGGTGGCAGCAGCGCGCCAACCACCGCGCCTACCTGGGCTTCATGTGGGCCCACCCCGGCAAGCAGCTGCTCTTCATGGGCCAGGAGTTCGCGCAGGGCGCGGAGTGGTCCGAGGCGCACGGCCCCGACTGGTGGCTGCTCGACCCGCAGTACGGTGCCCAGGCCGACCACCGCGGCGTCCGCGACCTGGTCCGCGACCTCAACACCGTCTACCGCCACACCCCCGCCCTCTGGCAACGCGACGCCCACCCCGAGGGCTTCCAGTGGATCGTCGGCGACGCCGCGGACGACAACGTCCTGGCCTTCCTCCGCTACGACGCCACGGGCACCCCGCTCCTCGCGATCAGCAACTTCTCCCCGGTGGTCCGCCACGACTACCGCGTAGGCGTCCCCGACGACATCCCGGCCTGGCACGAAACCCTGAACACGGACGCCGCGCGCTACGGCGGCAGCGACGTGACGAATCCCGACCCGATCAAACCGGAGGCAACGCCCTGGCACGGCCGCCCGGCCGGCATCCGCCTGACGTTGCCGCCGCTGGCGACGGTGTGGCTGCGGCCTGCCTAAGCGGTACAGGCAGGCCGGTGCCTTCAGTCCGCGGGTTCGGCCAACGCCTCGACGAGTTCCGGAAGTTCCCTGAGCGTTCGGAGCGTGCGGGGGACCTCACGGGCGATCGCGTCGGCCTGCCCGCGACTGAACACGTAGGGCACGTCCTCCTCACGAGCACGATCGGTCATGCGGTCGAGTACCTCTTTGGCCAGCCGGGACTCGTCGAGCAGCCTGCTGACCCGCAACTTCAGTTCATCGGCCCACTGCTGCAGGCGAGCGGTGCCTTCCGGGCCGGGTGCGGGGATGGTGAGGGACTCGGGGACCAGTCCGGACGGGTCCGCGATGGACTGGGCTTCGGGCATGTCACACGTCGCTGAGCCAGGGTCCGGGGTCCTGGTGGTTGAGGTGGTGTTCTGGCCCGCGTCTTGGTGCGCGGTCTGAGACTCCGGGGCACCTCCGACCTCCAGCAGCGGCAGGGCCGAGGGCCGACCGGTCCCGTCGGCGTCATTGTCCGGCCGACTGGACTGTGGCACCACGACCGGCGGTGGTGCCGTCACCGTGCCCGCGCCCGAGACCTTCGACCTGCTGGGCCGCTTCCCTGTCGCTTTGGGGAACTCCAGATTGAACCAGGTGCGGTTCATCGTTTCATACAGCAGCTCTCCGGAGGCGCTCACCTTTCTCGGTTTGCGGTCCCCGTGGTCCATGGCTGAGGCCAGTTCCCTGAGCACCGCGACAGCTTGCTTCCGGTTGTTGTTCCGAAGCGCGTTGAGCGTGTTCCGTACAGTGCGCCGTACACGCGTTGCTTCCGTGCCGTCGTCCTCGTCGGCCTTCTGCCCCGTCAGCGAACCACGGTCGGCGTCGATGATGCCGAATGCAGCGAGCCAGTGCGCCGCACGATAGCTCACGAGTTCCTCGAACGCGGCGTCGTCCGTGTCGGCCGCCGCGAGCAGGTCCCGCAGTGGGCGGTCGGAGGGCTTGACGCCGTCGCGTACGTCCGAGGCCTGGAACATCTCCCCGATGCGCGGGTTCCAGGCCTTGGGATAGCTCTCCGACGTGAGGGCAGACCAGGCGCGTGCTCGCCGGTTCACTTCCATGGCGGTGAGCTGGGAGGGTGGTGATTCACTGAGGACGCGTCGGATCACGAAGCGCTTGTGGCGGTCGGCTGGAAAGAGCTCCCGTAGCAGCAGCATCGAGCGCAGGTCTCTGAGCTCACTCACCTTGGCGTCGCTCGGTGCATCCGGGAGGTCCACGACGGGTGCGGAGCCAGAAAGGACTTCCGCGGTCTTCTCGTCCAGGAGCCCGGCCGCCACATACGCGCCGAGAACGCTGCGCGCGAGCGCCCGCCCGCGGTCGTTCTGGGTGAACTCTAGAGGCGGGTGGACATGATCACGCCGGTTGCTCATCTGCGCGATGCGGTACAGGCGGTGGGGCGTGCTGCTGCCCACGACTAGATGGGCGTCGACGACAGCCACCTTCATCGCCCGGACCGCACGGGAGGGCCTCTCCGGATCCCAGCCGCCTGCGGCCGCGTACTCGTCGTTGAGTGTTTCCGACAACCTTCTCAGCCAGTCGTCGGGGTCGAAGACGAGCGTCTCGCCCTCCCCGCCGAGCCGCTTCAAGGGAACGCCCGTCAGCACCTCAGCGGAACTGACTCCGAAGATCTCCTGGCGTTCCTTCGTCCGGTTGTTGCCCCGGACAGCCATCCACCCCCAGTGCTCAGCCGGGTGCAGCGGCTGTCCGTCGTCCCCCACCAGCGGTGGCTCGACCAGCTGGAACTGCTGGGCGACGAACAGCCCTGGTTCCAACTGACCGTTGAGCACGAGGTCCTGCTTCAGGTCGTACGGGCGATGGCCTACTCGCTTTCCCAACGCCTCGGACGCCAGGTTGACATCGGCGATCAGCTCCGCCCTGCTCGCCACGGAACTACGCAGTGCCGCGAACGCCTGCTCCCTGCCGTCGGATGCCGCTCCTGTCCAGGCGTGGATCTGGGGCAGGGAGCGCCGCTCCTTAGTGGACTTGGAAGGATCGGCCAAGGAGTGCCAGGCTGAGCTGATCCGTTCGTTGTTTTCCCATACCACCCCGCCGACACCATGCATACGGACGGCCACGACCGTCATGCCCCCGGCGTCCGTGACAATCCGGCGAAGTGCGTTCTCCGTCAGCTTCCGCCGCCCCGCGCCATCTGCCACGGTCAGCAAAGCGTGCGGCTCCACCAAGAAGGGAGCGATATTGCTGAGCGCCTCCCGCGGCACATTGACACCCGGGGTGGCAAGTACAGCGTCGATCCACTCCTCCTGTTCCTCTTTCGCAACGGGCAACGGAAAAGGACGTTCGACCTCGGCCATCAAATCCCCCAATTCCCTGGACTGGATACGGTATTAGAGAATGAAGGGAAGGATGGCGTCCACCCAAAGCATCCCAGTATCACTGATACGAGGGAAATGATCGACGTTTCATGATCAGAAGCGATCGCTTGAGACCACTTCTGACTCAACCCTTAAGGATGTCGACCAAGAAGCCCACAAGGAGAGTGACGACAGAAATCCCTACTGCTCGGATTCCACGCCTACTCTCCTGCTTCTTCACCTCCTCAAGTCGCCCTATCAGTTCCGCCAGCTGCTTACTCAGCCCGTCAAGCTGCTTCCTCACCCCTTCTAGGCTCTTCGAGTCGTCGTCGCTTGATGTGGACATGGTCGATCCTTAGGGCACGCGCTCCGACGCCGGAACCTCCGCCCCGGCCGTGTGCAGAGATTTGCATCTCAACTGCCCATTGTCGACCCCCAGTCGAGCTCTCCAATGAAAGCCGACTACTAGCTCAAAAGACGGCCGCAGGTCGAATGGAAATGAACATGACACACAGCTGGATCACTCACGTGCGAGTTCACATTCTTGTACGTCACCGCGACATCGCCCACATGACGCACAGTTCAGCGAAGGCCAAACATTCCAAATACTAACTTCCTGTGAATCCATCCTCTCGACTGAAGGCCCGAACAAAAGAACCTCCAGCACGAGCGGGTGGTCACGGCCTGAATTCGCTTGACTGTGAGGTCAATTCTCGATATATGTGCCGCGTCGGCCAGCTCTCGCGGCAGCGGCCCCGTGTGCAGCACCCCCAGTCGCTGGGTCGCGCGGGTCAGGGCGACGTACAGGTCGCTCGTGCCGTAGTGGCCCGGCTCGACGACCAGGACCGAGTCGAACTCCAGGCCCTTGGCCTGGCGCGGGTCCAGGAGGACGACCGTGTGCGTCAGGTCGGGCTCGGCGCCCGCCGTCACCCCGTCCAGGTGTGCGGCGAGGCGCCGGTGCAGGGCGCGCGGGGCGATGACGGCCAGCCGGCCCTCGGCCGGGGTGATTTCCTCGACCGCATTGGCGAGCGCATCCGCGAGAACGTCCGAGGGGGCACCGCATGACGGAGCAAGAGATCATCGAGATAGAGCGCATGGACGGACCGGCCGCGGTGCGGGCCGAGGACGCGTTCAGGCTGGTCTACGCCGAAGCCTTCGCGGAACCGCCGTACAACGAGACCGCCGACGACGTCGCGGCCACCTTCCGTCGCTTGGCCGAGCGGGTGCTGCTCAACGTCCACCCGGACAGCAAGGCGGCGGCGTCCGCCTACCGGGCTTGGGGGTACCGGAAGGTCGGCGAGGCGCGGCCGTGGGAGGGCGCGGATCTCCATGACGTGATGCTGCTCTACCTGCGCTGAACGCCGTTCCTGGCTTTCCCTGCCGTAAGCCCAGCCCGCGTGGCGGTATTCGGACCGTGTTCCAGACGGCGCGGCAGGGGGGCCGCTCCCTCGCCGATCCGGGTACGCACGTGCTTGAAGGCGTGACGGGATCAGGTGGCCGGCGGCGGTGGCGCGATTGCCTGTGCTCGGTCGTACAGGTCGCGGGCCGCCGGGTTCTTGAGATGAGGGCGCAAGTGGCCGAACATCGCCTTCACGCGGTCGTCGGCGCGGCCGGACTGCACCTTGGGGTAGTCGTCGAGGGCCTGGTGCCAGGTGGCGCAGGCCGCTTCGAGGTGGCCGAGTTCCAGCTGTCGCTCGGCCAGCAGGCCACGGCGGTGTACGCGTGTGCGCTGGTACACGCTGGGGCGTAGCTGGTCCGCTTGCTGCATGGCTTCGACGGCTCCGGTCTTGTCGCCGAGTTCGTAGCGGACCTGGCTGACGTGGTAGTTGAGCGACGAGGGGTCGTAGGAGCCGAACGTCTTTCCGCGTGACTCGGCGCGGTCCATGGCCGCTTCGGCCTCGCGGATGTATCGCAGAGCACCCGTGCGGTCGCCGGTCTGTGCGGCGGCGTGCGCCTGTTGGCCGGCGAGGAAGGCCCGCATGCGGGGCCCGGCTTTCGGGGAGGCGGTGGCAGCGGCATCGGCCAGTTCCATGGCCTTCGCTCCGTGGTGGAGGTCGACTGCCTGGACGCTCATCCCTCGCAGGGTGGTGCAGTACGTCAGGTGGTCCTCGGCGGCGCCCGCCAGTTCCAGGGCCTTGACGTAGTAGCGCTGCGCGAGACCGTGCAGCCCTTCGTCGACGGCCATGTAGCCGGTCAGGTAGAGCAGGTCCGAGGCGGCGGACAGCATCGCCTTGCGTACGTCCTCCGGTGCGTCGGCGCGCAGGTATGAGGCCACGGTGTTGACCATGAACGAGGCCGCCATGGGGCGTGCGTGACGGCCGCCGAACTCGTCGTCCAGCTCCGAGACTCGCTCGGTCATGGCGATGACCATGTCCACTTCGTTCATGCCGATGCGTGTCGTGCGGCCGGACTGTACGGCCTCGGCCCGCCCGATCACATCAGGCCAGCCGGGAATGGTGAGGGCGACGGAGAACAGGCCCACACCCAGGACGCTGCGGCGGGACGGGTCCATATCCAGCCTCCCCAGGTCGATCACCCCCTCCACGGTATCCGTAGCCCTGGAGGAGCGATTGCGGGGAAGGGGCAGTCCGGCTTCGGCGTGGGTGACGGGGCGGCCAAGGCGGCGCGAGAGGGCTTCGAGGATGCATGCGCGCACCGCACCGCGGGGGATGGTGCCTGCGAGCCAGTGGCTCACCGCCGACTCGTCATAGCGCAGGGGAGTTCCGGTCTCGGTGCCGATGCGGTTCACCGCCCGCGCGAACTGGCGGTGAGTCCAGCGGCATTCGGCGAGCAGGCGCCCGAGCGCCACGTTCGGTTCACGCTTGGCCATGCCCTCAACTCCCCGTGTCTTCAGGAACTTTCAAGGCTTTCAAGTCCTGGCGCTGCGGCAACGGTACCGCTGTGCGTGGTCGTGCGGTTGCGTAGAGGCAGCAGGGTACGGCGAGTCCTCGCCGCGGCCGTCGTCTGAGGGACTCAAGGGATGAGAAGCGAAGCACGGGCGCGACTGGCCCGGATGACTGAGGAGCGGGGTATGGACGGGATGTTGAGGATCGACACCGACGACGGCGCGGACCTGCCGCCGGGGTCGAGCCGGTTCTCGCCGTGTCGCTGCCGGCGGCACCGCCCGACGCCGTCGGAGGACTGGGCTGCGAGGCTGAGCGCTGCGGTACGCGAGGTCAACGAGCGTAGTCGCGGAGAGCGGCTGTGAGGCGGTTAGCCGCTGTCGTCGGCCGCTACGCCGGACCGCTCCTGATCATCACCATCTCGGGGTCGGTCGGCTTCGTCCTCGGCGTGGCCGCCGCATCCACACCCACCTGACTCCTCCCCGTCACGCATTCAGGTACCCCACCCGTGACGAGGGAGGGCCGCCGCCGGAAGCGGTGGGCACCCCGTCCGGCTGCCTTCTTCGCAAGGGTCCGGCAGCCGGACGGGTCCAAACTCCGCAGCATCAGCCGCGGAGTCCACTGAAAACCGTAAGGGAGAAAGCAATGAACGTGGACGAGCTGTTCACTGGCGACCTGATCACCGGTGTCCCGGCCGTCGAGGCCGCGCTGCTCGACAAGATGCCGGGCGGCGGCGACAACAACGGCGACCACTGCAGCAAGTGATCCAGGGCTGACGCCAGGCGGGGCGGGGCCGTCCGTGGCCCCGCCCCGCCGCACGACTCCGGAAAGGGACGACATGCTGTCGATGCGTCTGCGCCTGGACGATCTCCATAAGCCCAAGTGGAGGCCGGAAGGCGGCTGTTGGATCAACGGCGAGAGCTGGATCGAGCCCGCGAACGTGTCCACGTTGGTCATGGAGGTCAACGACGACCAGGCGCCGCGCGTACGGGTCCAGGTGAAGGAGTGCAAGCGGGACGAGGCCGACTTCGTCGAACTAACCATGGAGCCTGGACAAGCCCGCCTGACAGCAGGTGCCTTCGGCACAGCCCCGCTCTACCTGACAGAAAGCGCCGGCGCACTGCACGCATCATGGGACCTGACTCTGCTGCGGCCCCATCTGCGGGCCGACTGCCTGGTGCCGCGCGTCGTCGCCCGAACGCTGACGAGGCAGCATCGCTACACGTCCGAGACGCTGTTCGAAGGCGTCTACCGCCTCACCGAACGGGCATCGGCCACGTTCACCACCTCGGGACTCGGCATCCACTACCCCGAGCCCGCCGAACACGTACTTGAGCCACGTACGTTGCGACCCGGAGTTGATCCACTCGCGGCTCTGGACGAGTTGCTGACAGACGTGATCCGCCAGGCGCCGACAGCAACCGGATGCGTGGGCGTCGAGCTGTCCGGCGGCGCTGACTCCGGGAACGTCGCCCTGGCCGTGAAGGCGGCCCGCTTCCACGAGATGCACAGCTTTGGCCTGCTGGTGGGAGGAAGCCCCCGCAGGCAGCAGAGCAAGCGGCGCCGGGCCCTTGTGGAGCACTGCGGCTTCCGAGACACGGCCACCCCCGCCATGCAGTACCCACCCTTCTGCCCCGGAGGCGTACGCGCTCTGCGCAAGCCGCACGACCCGGCGGGAGCCTTCTACCAGGAGGCGTTCGATGTCGTGCGAGAGCAGGCAGCCGCCCGGCGGTGCGAGATCATGTTCACGGGCAGCGGCGGGGACGAGATCAACGCCTACCACTCCAGGACGCAGGCCGAACTGCCGACGCCGGAACCCGTACCGTGGCTCGCACCCATGGCAGCCCGAGCGCTCGCCGAGGTGAACGAGCACCTGGCGCCCATCCCGGTGCTGCCCGTACCGACCCTGATGGCGTTCGGGATGCACAACCCCGGATTCCTCCGGGCCGGAATCTGGCCGGTGAGCCCGCTCGCGCACCCGCGGATCGTGCGGTTCATGGAGCAGCTACCGCACGAACACAAGCGCGGCAAGGCGCTGTTCCGCGAACGGATCAGGCGGGCCGTGCTGCCCGAGTGGGTGGCCGCGCCGGCCGAACCGGAGAACTTCCTGGCTGTCCTGGAGAAGGGCCTGCGGTCCTACGGACTGCCCGTACTGGACGGCATGCTGAAGGAGTCCATCCTGGTGGACCTCGGCTACGTTGACGGGAAGGCGCTCGCCGAGGCGCGGAGGGACGCCGACGCCGCCCCGGTCGTTCCCGATCTGCTGTGCGATGTGCTCGCCCTGGAGGTCGGACTGCGAAGCCTCATGTGACCAGCCCCGACACGGAAGCCGAGCACGTGGAAGCCACCAATCTCCTGTACCGCGATCCGGCGCTCTACGACGTGGTCCAGTCCGACAGCACGGGCGCCGGAATGTGCCAGACCCTGATCGAGTTGCACCGGCCGGACGCCCGGACTCTGGTCGACTTCGGATGCGGTACCGGCAGGGACCTGGAGATCCTGGCCAAGCACTACGAGTGCATCGGCGTGGACGTTCAGCCCGGCATGGTCGACTACGCCCACCAGGCCCGGCCGTGGCTGGACATCCGCACCGGGGACATGCGCACCGTACGACTGGGCCAGCGCGTGGACGTGGTGACCTGCATGGGCAACAGCCTCGCCTACGTGCACGACAACACCGAGGTCGGCCAGGTCTTCGCCACCTTCGCGGCCCACGCCCGGCCGGGCGCGCTGCTCGTGCTGTGCTCCCCCGTCACCCCGATCACCCAGTCCCAGCCGACCACCGCCACGGTCGACACCCCGAACGGACCCGCTACCGTCACCATCCGACATGAGTGGGACCTGCGCACCCAGATCAACACCGTGTACCGGCACTGGGTCCTCTCCTCGGGCGACGAGGCCCGAGACGAGATCCGCAGGCGCGTTCTGTTCCCCCGCGAACTGGAGCGCTACGCGGAGTGCGCAGACTTCGAGGTCCTGGACATGCTCGACGGCACAGGGGCAGGGCTCACCGGCCCTACCGCGTACACGGTGGCCCGGTACACCCGGTGGTGAACGGGTCAGTCGTCGAGCGGCGCGCACAGGCGGCGCAACGTCGTGCCGCACCTGCGGGCATACGCCGCCTGGAATCCCCGAGTCGCCGCCCCGCCCAGCCGGGCGTACCACTTCGCGCCCCGGCTGAACGCCGACACCGTCAGCCACACCGTGCCGTCCCCGGTCCGTTCCACCACGAAGGCCTCCTCGCCGCACTCCGGGTGGCCGGTCAGCGTGCCGTACGCCCAGCCCGCGCGGCGGTATTCGGACAGCGTCCAGACGACTCGGCAGGGTGCCTTGATCAGGCCGGCGAGGGTGACGGTGACGTCGACGCCGGGGGCGGCGCGGTCGGCGGTGGCCTCGATGCCGACGCCCATCGCGCGGTGCATCTCCCAGGTGCACAGGGCCTCGGCGGCCCGGTGGAACACCCGCTCGCCCTCGCCGATCCGGGTACGCACGTGCAGGGGGTGGAAGCCGGGCGGGCAGAAGCCCGTCTCACGGGTCGCGCCGACATCCTCGTACGTGAACGACATGCGCCAAGAGTAGGGCGGCACCCGGCGTCGCCTTCCCGCCGGGTGCCGCCGCCCGCAACTGGCTTACGGGAACGTCAGTTTCCAGCTGTTGATGTAGCCGGTGTCGTACCGTGCCTGGTCCTGCACCCGCAACCGCCAAGTGCCGTTGGCGGTTTCGGAGGAGGCGTTGACCGTGTAGGTCGTCTGCACGTTGTCCGCCGAGTCCGAGGAGCTGAAGTTCTTCAGGCGGTACGCCGTCCCGTCCGGGGCCAGCAGATCGATCACCAGGTCACCGCGCCAGGTGTGGATGATGTCCACGCCGACCTGGAGGTTCGCCGGGGCGTTGCCCGCCCGTCCGGTCACCGCGATCGACGAGGTCACGGCCGCCCCGTTGTCCGGGATCGACACGTCGGTGGTGTTCTCGAAGGACGTACCCCCGCCCGGGCCGCCGGGCCGCGAACCGACCGCGACGCCCGCCCACGCGTCCTGCACCGCCTTGTACTCGGCGCTCGTCGTGCCGTACAGCTCACCGGCGACCGCCAGCGTGCCGGTGCGGGCGCCCGCGTAGTTGGTGGTGGAGGTGAACTTCGTGGTGAGTGCCTTGAACCAGATCTGCTCCGCCTTCGCCCGGCCGATGCCGGTGACCGGAAGCCCGTCCGCGGTCGGCGAGTTGTAGCTGACGCCGTTGATGACCTTGGCGCCGCTGCCCTCCGACAGGAGGTAGAAGAAGTGGTTCGCGGGGCCCGACGAGTAGTGCACGTCGATCGAGCCGATGCCCGAGTACCAGTTGTCCTTGGACGCGCCGTCCTTGCTCGGCCGGTCCATGTAACGCAGCGGCGTGCCGTCGCCGTTGATGTCGATCTCCTCGCCGATGAGGTAGTCACCGACGTCGGAGGAGTTGTTCGCGTAGAACTCGACGGCCGCGCCGATGATGTCGGAGGTCGCCTCGTTCAGGCCGCCCGACTCGCCGCTGTAGATCAGGCCCGCGGTCGCCGAGGTCAGGCCGTGCGTCATCTCGTGCGCGGCCACGTCGATCGAGACGAGCGGGTTGGCGTTGCCCGATCCGTCGCCGTACGTCATGCAGAAGCAGCTGTCGGACCAGAAGGCGTTGACGTAGTTGTTGCCGTAGTGGACCCGCGAGTAGGCGCCGACGCCGTCGCCGCGGATGCCGTTGCGGCCGTGCACGTGCTTGTAGTAGTCCCAGGTCAGCGCGGCCCCGTAGTGGGCGTCGGCGCCGGCCGACTCCAGGTTGGACGGGCTGCCGTTGCCCCAGACGTCGTCCGGCCCGGAGAAGAGCGTGCCGGTGCCGGAGGTGCCGCGGTTCAGGTTGTACGTGCGGTGGTTGCCGCGCGCTCCGTCGGTGAGGTTGTACGTCGAGCCGGACTGGGTCGTGGTGAGCGGGACCGTTCCGCTGTACACCGTGTGCCCGGTGCCGTTCTTGACGGCCTCCCACTCGTACAGCTTCTCGCCGGTGGTGGCGTCGGTGATGACGTGCAGTTCCTGCGGGGTGCCGTCGTGCTGGAGGCCGCCGACGACCGTCTCGTAGGCGAGGGTCGGCTTGCCGCTCGCGGCCCAGACGACCTTGCGGGGCTCACGGCTGACGTCGGGGCTCTTGGCGTCCTCGGCGCGGGCGGCGCCGAGCGCCTGCCGCTCCGCCGCCGCGGGGGCGACGACCGGTTTGAGCGAGGGCACCTTGATGGTGGCGCGGGTGGCCTTGGTGACGCTCTCGGTCGCGCCGGTCTTCGACGTCTCGACGACCAGGTCGCCGCCGAGGACCGGCAGGCCGGCGTACGTCCGCTCGTAGCGGGTGTGGACCGTGCCGTCGGCGTCCTTGACGACGTCCCGGACCAGGAGCTTCTCCTGGGCGCCCAGGCTCAGCTCCCGTGCGGTGTCCGCCTTCCCGACGTCCGCCTCGCGGATCAGCGCCGCGCGCTGGGCCGGGGTGAGCTTCATGGGCAGGGCGCCCGGGTCCGCCGTGGCCGACGCCGACGGTGCCTTCTCCGGGGCGGCGGTCGCGGCGCCGGACTGTACGGCGGCGGCGAGGAACGCGGCGACGCCGACCAGGGCGACGGCTGCTGCGCGGGGGGTGCGTCTGTGGGAGGAACCGTTGCTCGATGAGGAACTGCTGCTCAACACTGACTCCTTCTGCGTGGCCGCGGATCGCGCGGCCAGGGGAGATCCGGACGGCGAGGGGCCGTCCGGGCAGAACGCGAAACCAGGTGCACGCGGCCACGGGAACAACACAGCGGTGTGGACGTGGGGTTGCTGTGGGGTGGCCGTCAGAAGCGTGACATCGCGAGCGTGAACTGTCAGGAGCGCGTCAAGAGTTTGGCCGGAAATCGTTCGTTGTCCGGGAGTTCACGTTCGGTATACGAACAGGACGCCTGTTACCCGGCGATCTCCCCGTGCCACGTCCGCCACAGCCGTGCGTACGCCCCATCCGCCGCCACCAGCTCCTCGTGCGTGCCGAGTTCGGTGATCCGCCCGGACTCCATCACCGCCACCCGGTCCGCGTCGTGCGCGGTGTGCAGCCGGTGCGCGATGGCGATGACCGTACGGTCCTTCAGTACGGCGGCCAGCGCACGCTCGGTGTGCCGGGCGGTCGTCGGGTCGAGCAGCGCGGTGGCCTCGTCGAGGATCAGGGTGTGCGGGTCGGCCAGGACGACACGGGCGAGGGCGAGTTGCTGGGCCTGCGAGCCGTCGGTGCCGCACGCTCCCGTACCCAGCTCGGTGTCGAGGCCGTCGGGCAGCTCGCGCACCCAGGCGTCGGCGCCGACCGCGGTGAGCGCGGCCCACAGCTGCTCGTCCGTGGCGGCCGGTTCGGCGATCAGGAGGTTGTCGCGCACCGTGCCGAGGAAGACGTGGTGCTCCTGCGTCACCAGCACGACCTGGCGGCGCAGCCGCTCCGGCCCCAGACCGGCGACCGGCACGCCGCCCACCGTCACACTGCCCGCGCTCGGCGCGTCGACACCGGCCAGCAGCCTGCTCAGCGTGGACTTGCCCGCGCCGGACGGGCCGACGACCGCGAGCCGCTCCCCGGGCCGGATCGTCAGGTCGACGCCCCGCAGCACCTCGCCGCCCCGGTCGTAGGCATAGCGCACGCCGGTCACGTCGATGCGGTCACCGGCCGGGTCGGGGGAGTCGGCCGGGGCCGTCCGGGGCGCCAGCGCCAGCCCCTCCACGCGGGCGAAGGAGGCGTTGCTCATCTGCAACTGCTCGACCCGGATCAGGATCACGTCCAGCGGCTCGGTGACCTGCCGCAGATACAGCGCGGCCGCCACCACCGCCCCCAGGGTCACCGTCCCGCGCTCGTGCAGGAAGCCCCCGACCAGCAGCACGCCGACGACCGGGAAGGCGTACGCGAAGTCCACGGGCGGGAAGAACACGCTGCGCAGCCACAGGGTGTGCAGGCGGGTGCGTCGCGCGTCCTCCAGCGCGTCCCGGCTCGCCGCGATCCGCCGTTCCTGCAGCCCGAACGCCTCGATCGTGCGGGCGCCGGTCGCCGTGGCCGCGAGCACCTCGGCGACGTCCGAGGTGGCCGCGCCCTCGGCGAGGTAGGCGGAGCGCGCCCGGCGCATGTACCAGCGCAGCGGGAACCAGATACCGAGCCAGCCCAGCAGCGCGCAAGCGCCCAGCAGCGGGTCCAGCGCGACGACCGCGCCGCACAGGAGCAGCACCTGCAACGAGGCGATGAGCAACTCGGGACCGGCGTCCCGCAACGTGGTGCCGACGGCGGTGACATCGGCGGTGCCCCGGGCCGTCAGGTCCCCGGTCCCGGCACGCTCCACCACCGACGCGGGCAGCGACAGGGCCCGGTCGACGAACCCCTCCCGGATCCGCGCCAGCGTCCGCTCCCCGAAGCGGTGCCCGGCGTACCGCGCCCACCGCGACAGCAGCATCTGCGCCAGCGCGCACCCGACGAGCGCGAGCGCCAGCCGGTCGACGACAGCGACGCCGCCGCCCGCCCGCACCTCGTTGATGATCAGCCCCAGCAGCCACGGCCCGGCCAGTCCGACCCCGGCGGCCAGCGCGTTCAGCGCCAGTACGGCGGCGAAGGCCCGCCCGTCGACCCGGATCAGCCCCATCATGGCCCGCCGCACCTCGGCGGGCCCGGCGACGGGCAACTGGCCCGCGCGGTCCGTCGTAACGGCCACCGACGTCATCGCACGGCCTCCTCGGCGTCCAGATCGTCCATGTCGGTCACGTCGTCCTCGGCGTCCCGCGCCACCAGCGCCCGGTACCCGGGCGCGTACGCCAGTAGCTCCTCGTGGGTCCCGCTGGCCGCGACCTTGCCGTCGATCAGGAAGTGCACGGTGTCCGCCCGGTCCAGCAGCAGCGGCGAGGTGCTGGTGACGACGGTCGTACGGCCCGTGCGCGCCTCCCGCATCCGCTCCGCCACCGCCGCCTCGGTGTGCGCGTCGAGCGCGGACGTCGGCTCGACGGTGAGCAGGACCTCGGGGTCGGCCAGCAGCGCCCGCACCAGCCGTACCCGCTGCTGCTGACCGCCGGAGAGGTTGCGCCCCTGGGCGTCGATCCGCGAGTCCAGCCCGTCCGGCAGCCCCCGCACGATGTCGTCGGCCACGGCCGCATGCACGGCCCGCGCCACGGCCGTGTCGTCGACGTCGGACCGCCGCCCGCCGACCACGTCCCGCAGTGTCCCGGCGAACAGGTCGGCCTCGTGGTCCGCCACCAGGATCCGCTCCCGCACCTGCGCGAGCGCGATCTCGTCCAGCCGTACGCCGCCCCAGGTCGCGTCCGACGGCGTGTACCGCCCGAGCCGGTCGACGACCTCGGCCGCGTCGGCGGGCCGTTCGCAGGCCAGCGCGGTCAGCCGCCCCGGCAGCACGCGCACGCCCGAGGCCGGGTCGTGCAGCACGGACGGCTCGGCCGGGGCGTCGTGCGCCCCGCCGTCGTCCAGCGGGTCGAGCCGCAGGAACCGTACGACCCGGCGCGCGGCCACCAGCCCCCGGCTGACCCGCTGGCCGAACTCCAGGAAGTACGCCACCGGCACCACCAGCACCGCGACATAGCCGTACACGGACACCAACTCGCCCACGGTGATGTCCCCTTGGGCCACCAGCCGGGCCGCGAGCCAGGTCACCACGGCCAGGAACACCGTCGGCAGGCCAAGACCCAGCGCCTGGATCCAGCTGGTCACCGCCCCGACCCGGTACCCCTCGGCGCGCAGCCGCTGCGAGTCGCGGCGGAAGGCCTCCGCGACCAGCTCCTTGCCGCCGAGCCCGCCCAGCACGCGCAGCCCGCCGGCCAGGTCGCCGATGCGGGCGGTCAGCGCGCCCTGCCGTTCCCGGTAGGCGGTCTCGGTGCCCTGCAGACGGCCCATCAGCGGCCCGACCAGGACCCCGATCACCGGTACGCCCAGCACGATCACGGCGGCCAGCAGCGGGGACACCGCGAGCAGCAGCACGGCGACGACGGCGTACCCGACGACCGCGCCGACGCCCGGGCCGATCACGGTCAGGGAGGTGGCGATGGTCTGCACATCGCCCACGCCGATCGTGACGACCTCCCCGGCGGCGACCTGCCGGCGCAGCGAGGCACCGAGCCGGACCGCCTGCCCGACCACCACCTTGACCGTGCGGAAGTTGGCGTCCATCCGCACCCGGGTCATCGTGCGGTGCCGGGCGATGTTCAGCCAGGCGTCGAGCGCCCCGGCCACCAGCACGGCCGCCGCCCAGCCGATCAGCGCGGCCCGGTCACCGGGTTCGAGACCGTCGTCGACCGCGCGGGCCAGCAGATACGGCACCATCGCGAGCAACGCCAGCGACGCGATCCCCAGCAATGCCCCTGCCACCGACCGGCCCGGCTGACTGCGCACCAGCCACCACAGATAGCGGGCGGGACTTCGGCTGTCGGGCGTGCCGGGATCCTCGTACGCGTCGATCATCGCTCCCCGTTCCTGTGCCCGTGCCCGTGCCCGTTCCCGTCCACGTTCCCCGCGCTCACGCCAGACTGTCCCGCCACGCCCGGTGCAGCCCCGCGAACCGCCCCGTCCCCGCGATGAGTTCGGCCGGGCTGCCGTCCTCCACGATCCGGCCGTGCTCCATCACCAGCACCCGGTCCGCGATCTCCACCGTGGACAGCCGGTGCGCGATCACGACGGCCGTACGCCCCTTCAGTACGGTCGCCATGGCGCGCTGCACGGCCCGCTCACCGGGGATGTCCAGCGAGCTGGTCGCCTCGTCGAGGATCAGCACCGCCGGATCGGCGAGCAACGCCCGGGCGAATGCGACGAGTTGACGCTGACCGGCCGAGATACGGCCACCCCGTTTGCGCACGTCCGTGTCGTACCCCTCGGGCAGTGCCGCGATGAAGTCGTGCGCGCCGATCGCCTTCGCCGCGCCCTCGATCTCCTCGCGGCCGGCGTCCGGCCGCCCGATGGCGATGTTCTCGGCGACCGTGCCGGAGAACAGGAACGACTCCTGCGTCACCATCACCACCCCGCGCCGCAGCTCCGGCACGGCCAGCTCGCGCAGGTCCACCCCGTCGAGCAGCACCCGCCCGTCGGTCGGGTCGTAGAAGCGGGCCAGCAGCTTCGCGAGCGTCGACTTGCCCGCGCCCGTCGAGCCGACCACCGCGACCGTCTGCCCGGCCGGGAGCGTGAGGTCGAAGCGGGGCAGCACCTCGCCGCCGGTGCGGTAGGTGAAGCGGACGCCGTCGAAGACGACCTCGCGGCCGGGGTGTTCGGAGGCGAGGGCCGGGAGCTGCTTCGGAGCCGACGGCTCCGGCACCGACGGCGTCTGGGCCAGCAGCCCGGCGATCTTCTCCAGGGAGGCCGCCGCCGACTGGTACGAGTTGAGGAACATGCCGAAGCGGTCGATCGGGTCGTACATCCGGCGCAGATACAGCACCGCCGCCGCGAGCACGCCGAGCGCCAGTGTGCCGTCCGCGACGCGGTACGCGCCCCACAGCACGATCAGCGCGACCGCCGTGTTGCCCACGATCCGTGAGCCGACGACATAGCGGGCCATCTCCAGCAGCGCGTCGCCGTTCGTCCGCTCGTGCCGCCGGTTCAGCACGCGGAACTCCGCGTCGTTGGCGGCCTCCCGGCGGAACGCGCGCACCGGGCGGATGCCGTTCATCGTCTCCACGAACTTCACGATCACCGCGGCGATCGCGGTCGACCGCGTCGTGTACACCCGCCGCGCCCGCCGCCGGTACAGCCGCACGAGCCACCACAGCGGCCCGAACGACGCCACCGCCACCGCGCCGAGGCCCAGGTCCAGCCAGAGCAGGATCGCCGCGACGTACACGCAGGAAAGGATCACCATCACCAGCTCCTGGAGGCCCTCCTCCAGCAGTTCGCGCAGCGACTCGACGTCCGTGGTGGAGCGGGAGATCAGGCGGCCGCTCGTGTATCGCTCGTGGAAGTCGATGCTCAGCGCCTGCGCGTGGCGGAAGATCCGGCCGCGCAGATCGAGGAGCACGTCCTGGCTGACCCGGGCGGAGGTGACGACGAAGGCGTACTGGAGTCCGCCGGAGGCGGCCGCGCACAGCAGATAGCCGACCGCCACCGCGATCAGCGGGCCGCTGTCGTGGGCGCGGAACGCGGGTACGGCGTTGTCGATGGCGTACGCCACCAGCAGCGGGCCCGCCTGCACCGCCGCCTGTTGCAGGAGCAGCAGCAGCGTGGTCAGGGCGACCCGGGCCTTCATCGGCGCGAGCAGGGAGCGCAGCAGGGCGCCGGTGGCGCCGGGCGGGGCGGGCAGGACGTCCTTGTCGAACGGGTCGTCGGCCTTGCGTGGCTCGTGCGGCTGTTGCGGCGGCTGCGGCTCGTCGTCGGCGACCGGGACGGAGGTGGGTGTGGACGCGGTCATCGGGCTGCCTCCAGTTCCGTCCCGGACATCAGATGGGCGTACTCGGCGTTGTCGCGCAGCAGTTCGTGGTGCGTGCCGACGGCGGCGATCCGGCCGCCGGACAGCAGGGCGACCCGGTCGGCGAGCAGCACCGTGGACGGCCGGTGCGCCACGATCAGGGCGGTGGTGTCGGCGAGCACATCCCGCAGCGCCGCCTCCACGGCGGCCTCGGTGTGCACGTCCAGCGCGGACAACGGGTCGTCCAGGACCAGGAAATCCGGCCGTCCTACGACCGCCCTGGCCAGCGCCAGCCGCTGCCGCTGACCGCCGGACAGGCTCAGCCCCTGCTCGCCGACCTGCGTGTCCGTGCCCTGCGGCAACGCGTGCGCGAAATCGGCCTGGGCGACGGCGAGGGCGCGGTTCAGCTCGGCGGCTCCCGCCTCGTCGGGGGCGCCCATGAGGACGTTCTCCCCGACGCTCGCCGAGAACAGCGTCGGCTCCTCGAACGCGACGGCGACCTTGGCGCGCAGCTCCTCCCGGGACATGGCGGCGATGTCGACACCGTCGAGGGTGATCCGCCCCGAGGTCAGCTCGTGCAGCCGGGGGATCAGCGCGGTGAGGGTCGTCTTGCCGCTGCCGGTGGCGCCGACGAGGGCCATGGACTCGCCGGGGCGGATGTGCAGGTCGATGTCCTCAAGGACGGGAGGGGAGCCGACGGGGGCGTCGGGGTAGCGGAAGCTGACGGCCTCGAAGCGAAGGCCTCGCTGCGGGGAGGCCTTCGAGGCGCGCGCCGGGGCGGTGGCCGTCTCCGGCTCCGCGTCCATCACCTCGAAGTACCGCTCCGTCGCCGTCGCCGCCTCCTGGCTCATCGCCAGCAGGAAGCCGATCGAGTCGACCGGCCAGCGCAGGGCGAGTGCCGTGGACAGGAAGGCCACCAGAGTGCCCGCCGACAGGTCCCCGTCCGCGACCCGCACGGACCCCAGCACCAGCGCCGCCCCGATGGCCACCTCCGGCAACGTGACGATGACGCCCAGGATCATCGCCAGCAGCCGGGCCTTGCGCAGCTCCGTCCCCCGCAGCGTCCGCGACAGCTCCCAGAACGCCCGCGCCTGACTGCGATGCCGCCCGAACCCCTTGATGATCCGGATGCCGAGCACGCCCTCCTCGACGACCGTCGTCAGATCACCGACCTGGTCCTGCGCGCGCCGCGCCACCTCGGCGTACCGCTTCTCGAAGACGAAGCAGCTGACGACCACCGGCACGGCGGGACCCAGGATGACCAGACCCAGCGTCAGGTCCTGCACCAGCATGATGATCACGCCGACGAGGATGGTCACCCCGTTGACCAGCAGGAACGTCAGCGGAAAGGCCAGGAACATCCGAAGCAGCATCAGATCGGTGGTCCCCCGGGACAGCAACTGCCCCGACGGCCACCGGTCGTGGAACGCCACCGGCAGCCGCTGCAGATGCCGGTACAGATCCGCCCGCATCGCCGCCTCGACCCCCGCCAGCGGCCGCGCCACCAGCCACCGCCGCAGCCCGAACAGCAGCGCCTCGGCCAGCCCGAGCAGCAGCAGGAACAGCGCGCCGAGCCACACGCCCGCCGGGTCCCGGCCGGCGATCGGCCCGTCCACGAGCCACTTCAGCACGAGCGGGATCACCAGCCCGGCGCAGGACGCGAGTATCGCGACGAACGCGGCGGTGAACAGACGGGCCCGCACCGGCCTGACGTAGGGCCACAGGCGCAGCAACGAGCGGACGGCGGAGCGGTCTCGGGTCGTGGTGGCACGTGTCGTGGGCATCAGGGGCGAGCCTACGGATTGCCACTGACAACGCCCACCGAGTTTCGGCCGGACCAGGGTCCGCCGATGGTCCTACGACCTGCGTGTTCGAGCAGCCGAACCCCGAGCAGCCGACTCCCGAGGAGTCGCCCGTTTCACCCCGCCACCCGCAACAACAACACCGCCCGCCCCGGCACCGTCACCGCAGCCCCCGCCCGATGCGTCACCCCCGGCGCCTCGGCCTGCTCCTCCCGCGAGGTGTCGACGACCACCTCGTACCGCTCCGCCCACGGCGGGCCCGGCAGGACGAAGCTCACCGGGCGTTCCCCGGCGTGCAGGACGGCGAGGAAGCTGTCGTCGAGGATGGGCGCGCCCCGCTCGTCCCGGCCCGGGATGTCCCGCCCGGACAGGTACATGCCGACCGTCGCCGCCGGGGCGTACCAGTCCCGTTCCGTCATCTCCGTGCCCCGCGCGGTGAACCAGGCGAGGTCCCTGAGCCCGTCCGCCGAGTGCGCCCGGCCGGAGAAGAACGCCCGGCGACGGAGCACCGGATGCCGGTGGCGCAGTTCGATCAGCCGGGACGTCAGGTCGAACAGCGCCCGCCACCCGGGCTCCTGAAGCAGCCCCCAGTCCACCCAGCTGATCTCGTTGTCCTGGCAGTACGCGTTGTTGTTGCCCCGCTGGGTGCGCCCCAGCTCGTCGCCCGCGACCAGCATCGGCACGCCCGTCGACAGCAGCAGCGTCGTCAGCAGGTTCCGCAGCTGCCGCCTGCGCAGAGCCCGTACCCGCTCGTCGTCGGTCTCGCCCTCCGCCCCGCAGTTCCAGGCCCGGTTGTCGTCCGTGCCGTCCCGGTTGCCCTCGCCGTTCGCCTCGTTGTGCTTGCGCTCGTACGACACGAGGTCCCGGAGCGTGAAACCGTCGTGCGCGGTGATGAAGTTGACCGAGGCGTACGGCCGCCGCCCGCCCCAGGCGTACAGGTCGCTGGAGCCCGACAGCCGGTAGCCCATCTCGCGTACGTCCGGCAGCGCGTGCCGCCAGAAGTCCCGGACGGCGTTGCGGTAGCGGTCGTTCCATTCCGTCCACAGGGGTGGGAAGGCGCCCACCTGGTAGCCGCCGGAACCCACGTCCCAGGGCTCGGCGATCAGCTTCACCCGGCGCAGCACCGGGTCCTGCGCGATGACGGCGAGGAACGGGGACAGCATGTCCACGTCGTGCATGGACCGGGCCAGCGCCGCCGCCAGGTCGAAGCGGAAGCCGTCCACGCCCATCTCCGTCACCCAGTAGCGCAGCGAGTCGGTGATGAGCCGCAGCACGTGCGGCTGGACGACGTGCAGCGTGTTCCCGCAGCCGGTGTAGTCGGCGTAGCGGCGGGCGTCGGACTGGAGCCGGTAGTAGCCGCGGTTGTCGATGCCCTTCAGGGACAGCGTCGGGCCCAGTTCGCCCGCCTCCGCGGTGTGGTTGTAGACGACGTCGAGGATGACCTCGATCCCGGCCGCGTGCAGCGCGCGCACCATCCGCCTGAATTCGCCCACCTGCTGCCCGCGCGTGCCGGACGCGGCGTACGCGGCGTGCGGGGCGAAGTAGCCGATGGAGTTGTAGCCCCAGTAGTTCTTCAGGCCCCGGCGCAGCAGATGGTCCTCGTGCGCGAACTGGTGGACGGGCAGCAGTTCGACGGCCGTGATGCCCAGCCGGGTGAGGTGCTCGATCGCCGCCGGGTGGGCCAGGCCCGCGTAGGTGCCGCGCAGTTCCTCGGGGATGCCGGGGTGCAGCTTGGTGAAGCCCCGCACATGCAGTTCGTAGATCACCGAGTCCCCCCACGGCGTCTTGGGGCGGCGGTCGTCCGCCCATTCGTCGTCGGGGGCGTCATCGTGGACGACGACACCCTTGGGGACGTACGGCGCCGAGTCCCGTTCGTCGCGCACGGTGTCCGCGACCTGCTGCTGGGGCCAGTCCCGGACGTGCCCGTAGACCTCCGGCGGCAGACCGAAGTCGCCGTCCACCGCGCGCGCGTACGGGTCGAGCAGCAGCTTCGCCGGGTTCCAGCGGCCGCCGGTCCACGGATCCCAGCGGCCGTGCACCCGATAGCCGTAGCGCTGCCCCGGCATGACCCCCGGCACGAAACCGTGCCAGATCTCATGGGTCAGCTCGGTCAGGCGGTGCCGCCGCTCCGTGCCCTTCTCGTCGAACAGGCACAGCTCGACCGCCTCCGCCCCGCCCGCCCACAGCGCGAAGTTGGTCCCCGCCACCCCGTCCGGGCCGACCCGGAACCGGGCCCCCAGCGGGGTCGGCGCACCCGGCCACACCGGCACCGCGGCGGCCGGCGCGGCGCGCGGCGCGCCGTTCAACGCGGCGGCCGGGCGTCCGCCCTGCCCGGCCACCGTCTCCTGCTCGGCTGCGCTGGACACCTGTCAGCCTCCCGCGGCTCGTGGCGACGACGTCGGCGGGCGCACGGCGTCCCTTCCGCGGAGCCCGTCCCGTCGTCCTCCCCACTGTTCTGCCCAGAGCTTGGCTCGCACTCACGTTTCCCCAGGGCGGGCCCGGTCGTTGGACACGTTTGTGAGGCACGTACATGGGCGCGCGCGGCGCGCGAGGGCCGCACTGGCCGCCGTACTGACATGGGCAGGGCTGCTGGCCGGGGCCACCGGCTGCACCACGGACGGCTTGAGCGGGCTCGGCACGCTCGGCAAGCCACGGTCCCCCAAGGACGTCATCCAGATTTCTCCGGACGACCGCAGCAAGGGCGTCCGCCCCGACGAGACGCTGTCCGTACGGGTGTCCAGTGGACGCCTGGAATCGGTGCGGGTCGTCAAGTCCCAGGACGCCCAGGAGCAGCCGGTGCCCGGCCGGCTCTCACCCGACGGGCGGCGCTGGGAACCCGCCGACCAGAGGCTGGCACTGGCCGCCGAGTACACCGTCGACGCGGTGGCCCGGGACGACCACGGCCGCCGCTTCGCCCGGCACACCACCTTCACCACGTACGTCCCCGAGGAGCGCTTCATCGCGTACGTCACCCCGGAGCACCGCTCGGTGGTCGGCACCGGAATGATCGTCAGCCTGGGGTTCAACCGGGAGATCACCGACCGCGCGGCCGTCGAACGGGCCGTACGCGTCACCGCGAAGCCCGCCGTCGAGATCCGCCCGCACTGGTTCGGCCGGGACCGTCTCGACTTCCGGCCCGAGCACTACTGGAAACCCGGTACCGAGGTCACCGTCGACCTGCGGCTCAGGGACGTCGAGGGCGCACCCGGGGTCTACGGGCTCCAGTACAAGACGGTCGCCTTCACCGTCGGACGCAGCCAGGTCTCCCTGGTCGACGCCGAGAAGCACACCATGGAGGTGCGCCGGGACGGCGAGCTGCTCGGCACGGTGCCGATCACCGCGGGGGCGCCCAAGACGCCGACGTACAACGGGAAGATGGTGGTCACCGACATGTACGAGGTGACCCGGATGAACGGCAGCACGGTCGGCTTCGGCGGTGAGTACGACATCCCGGACGTCCCGCACGCCATGCGCCTCACCGAGTCCGGCACCTTCCTGCACGGCAACTACTGGGCGGCGGCCCGCACCTTCGGGGACACGAACGTCAGCCACGGGTGCATCGGGCTGCGGGACGAGAAGGGCGGCAGTTCGGAGACCCCGGCGGGCTGGTTCTTCGACCGCACGCTGGTGGGGGACGTCGTCGAAGTCGTCAACAGCAAGGACAAAAAGGTCGCTCCCGACAACGGACTCGGCGGCTGGAACATGGGGTGGAACGCGTGGAAAGCGGGCAGTGCTCCGATGTGAGCCTGCCGGGGGGTGGGGTGGCCCGTGGCGGCCGGTCGATGTTGGGACTGAACGGTGACAATCGTGCGGCCTCGACCGCGCCGACCATGTGGTTAATATGCGCCGAACGCGCGGGACGCGCAGGGGAGGGGGCCCGACGGGGTCCGATGAGGGCCCGGTCAGAGGCCCGTTGAGGGGAGACAACTTGAACGTGCGACCGATATCGGGGGCGTCGGTTGACGCGCGCGCGAACCGAAAGAGGGGCGGGAGCGGACGCAAGGGCCTGGCGCTGGTCGCGGGCGTACTGCTGCTGTCCGTCACGGCGTGCGGCGGGGGATCGGACTCCGGGTCGGGCTCCGCGGCCGGGTCCGGGGACGGCAAGGGCAAGGGTGCGGCCACGGCGCAGAGCAAGCAGTCCGAGGCGGCCGTGACCATCACCCCCGAGGACGGCGCGGAGTCCGTCGACACCAGCGGGGCCCTCAAGGTCACCGCCGCCAAGGGCAAGCTGACCGAGGTCGTCGTCAAGGACGCCAAGGGCAACGAGATCGCCGGTGAGATATCCAAGGACGGCGCCACCTGGACGCCGTCCACCCACCTGGCCGCCGCCACCAAGTACCAGGTGCACGCGGTCGCGAAGGACTCCGCGGGCCGCGAGGCCGCCGAGGACGCCGACTTCACCACGCTGACGCCGCAGAACACGTTCATCGGCCACTTCACCCCCGAGGACGGCTCCACCGTCGGCGTCGGAATGCCCTTCTCCCTCAACTTCACCCGGGGTATCACCAACCCCGAGCAGGTCGAGAAGGCCATCGAGATCAAGACCGAACCGGCGGTCGACGTCGAGGGTCACTGGTTCGGCAACGACCGGCTCGACTTCCGGCCCGAGAAGTACTGGAAGGCCGGCACCAAGGTCACCGTCAAGCTCAACCTCGACGGCGTCGAGGGCCGCCCCGGCGTCTACGGCGAGCAGGCCAAGACCGTCTCCTTCACGATCGGCCGCAACCAGGTCTCCGTCGTCGACGCCAAGAAGCTCACGATGAAGGTCATGCGGGACGGCAAGGTCGTCAAGACCCTCCCCGTCACCACCGGCAAGGCCGGTATGGAGACCTGGAACGGGCAGATGGTCATCAGCGAGAAGCACGTGGTGACCCGGATGAACGGCGAGACCGTCGGCTACGGCGGCGAGTACGACATCAAGGACGTCCCGCACGCCATGCGCCTGACCACCTCCGGCACCTTCCTGCACGGCAACTACTGGGCGGGCGGCGCCTTCGGCAACTACAACGCCAGCCACGGCTGCATCGGCCTGCGCGATGCGCGCGGCGGCTGGGACAAGGGCGCACCGGGCGCGTGGTTCTTCAACAACTCCCTGATCGGCGACGTGGTCGTGGTGAAGAACTCCAACGACCGGATCGTGGACCCGGACAACGGGCTCAACGGCTGGAACATGTCGTGGGAGAAGTGGAAGGCGTGACCCGCTGACGAGGACGGGCCCGGTGCGACGCACGGCACCGGGCCCGATGTCGTCGGTGGTGTGAGCGACCGCACCGGGCCGGTCCCCGTTAGTCCCCGTTAACCTGCTGGCATGACCGTGAATCTGGAAGTCGCCGAGGGCGTCGGCACCCTCCGTCTCGACCGCCCGCCCATGAACGCGCTGGACACCGCCACGCAGGACCGGCTGAAGGAACTCGCCGAGGAGGCCACGCGCCGCGACGACGTGCGCGCGGTCGTCGTCTACGGCGGCGAGAAGGTGTTCGCGGCCGGCGCGGACATCAAGGAGATGCAGGCCATGGACCACACGGCGATGGTCCTGCGCGCCCGCGCCCTGCAGGACTCCTTCACGGCGGTGGCGCGCATCCCCAAGCCGGTGGTTGCGGCCGTGACGGGTTACGCGCTCGGCGGCGGCTGCGAACTCGCGCTGTGCGCCGACTACCGCATCGCCGCCGACAACGCCAAGCTGGGCCAGCCGGAGATCCTGCTCGGCCTGATCCCGGGCGCGGGCGGCACCCAGCGGCTGGCCCGGCTGATCGGCCCGTCCAAGGCCAAGGACCTGATCTTCACCGGCCGGATGGTGAAGGCCGACGAGGCGCTGACCCTGGGCCTGGTGGACCGGGTGGTCCCGGCGGCCGAGGTGTACGACACGGCGCACGCGTGGGCGGCGAAGCTGGCGCAGGGCCCGGCGCTCGCCCTGCGCGCGGCGAAGGAGTCGATCGACACGGGCCTGGAGACGGACATCGACACCGGCCTCGCCGTCGAACGGAACTGGTTCGCGGGCCTGTTCGCCACGGAGGACCGTGAGCGGGGGATGCGCAGCTTCGTGGAGGAGGGGCCGGGCAAGGCCAAGTTCCTGTAAGTCGCGCGTCAAGCTTGCAATTGACGCGCTGTCTGATCCGGTCCCTCGATGGGGCGGTTTATGGCAGCCTTATGGCAGCCTTAAGCCTGCCTTGTCGAGGGAGATCGTCCATTGCCGCCGGCCGACCCTTCTTCGCAGGTCACAGGGGCTGTTGGCGGCTCCGAACCGCCACCGGCATATGCCAACCGAAGCGCCCGGAACGACGATCCGAGGGAGGCGTATTCCGCGGGAACGGCCCCGCAGGACGCGCCGGGCGGCCATGATGGGGGCATGGCGGGGCTGGAGGGCATCGAACAGCCGCAAGGACGCGGCCGTACGACCGCGGCGCGCTGGTCGCCGGCGGCCGAGGACGAACGAGCGCTCAAGGCGCTGGAGTTGTTCGGCAATCCGACGGAGGCGGAGATTCCGCTGCCGTCCCGTCCCGAGTCCGCCGCGACGGCACGCCGGCTCGCCCAGGTCGTCGTACTGCGCCAGTGGGGCCTGTCCGCCAAAACGACCGAGGAGGCCGTTTTACTGGTCTCCGAGCTGGTCGGCAATGCCGTACGTCACACCGGCGCCCGGGTGTTCGGTCTGCGGATGCGCCGGCGCCGGGGCTGGATCCGCGTCGAGGTCCGTGACCCGTCCCGGGGGCTGCCCTGTCTGATGCCGGTCCAGGAGATGGACGTCAGCGGCCGGGGCCTGTACCTCGTCGACAAACTCTCGGACCGCTGGGGCGTGGACCTGCTGCCGCGCGGCAAGACGACCTGGTTCGAGATGAGGGTGGCCGACCACTAGGTGTTCTGCCCACGGAGGTTGGTGACAGCGATCACTGCCGTGTGATCTTGAAATGGGTGAGGGCCTTCTGGCCTGGTGTGGATTGCGACATCTGCACCAGCAACAGAAAGGCCCTCGTGCCCCACCGTAATGCACCCCTGACCGAGACCGGCCGCCTGCGCCTGGCCCGCTGCGTCGTAGACGACAACTGGAGCCTGCGACGGGCCGCAGAACGCTTCCAGGTCTCGCCGACCACGGCCCAGCGGTGGGTCGACCGTTACCGTCGGCTCGGCGAGGCCGGCATGGCCGACCGCTCCAGCCGTCCGCGCACCAGCCCGCGCCGCACCCCGACCCGCACCGAGCGCCGGATCATCAAGGTCCGCATCCTGCGCCGGTGGGGACCGGCCCGCATCGCGCACCTGCTGCACCTGGTGCCCTCAACGGTGCACCGCGTCCTGGCCCGCTACGGCCTGGCCCGCCTTGCCCACCTGGACCGGGCCACCGGCCGTGTCATACGCCGCTACGAACGCGACCGGCCCGGCGAACTGGTCCATGTCGACATCAAGAAGCTCGGCAACATCCCCGACGGCGGCGGCCACAAAGTCCTCGGCCGCGCCGCAGGCCGCAAGAACCGCACGAACGCCGGCTACAGCTACCTGCACACCGCCGTCGACGACCACTCCCGCCTGGCCTACAGCGAGATCCACGCCGACGAGAAGAAGGAGACCGCCACCGCCTTCTGGACCCGCGCCCACGCCTTCTTCATCCAGGCCGGCATCACCGTGGAACGGGTACTGACCGACAACGGCTCCTGCTACCGCTCCCGCAACTGGCGCGACCTGCTGGCAGCGGCCGGGATCACCCACAAACGAACCCGGCCCTACCGGCCACAGACGAACGGCAAGGTCGAACGCTTCAACCGCACCCTGCTGGACGAGTGGGCCTACGCCCGCCCCTACCGGTCCGAGGCCGAACGACGGCAGGCGTTCGACGAGTGGCTGCACACCTACAATCACCACCGCGGACACACCGCGCTCAAGGGCCAACCACCCGCCAGCCGCGTCCCCAACCTCACAGGGCAATACAACTAGGGCGTCCCGCGGACGGCTGAGGCGGGCCGCAGCCGGATGCGTGGGCCCGCGCAAGGGTGTTTGGGCGGACACGCCGCCGCGTCGCCGTCAGCCCTCACTGCGAGGCCTGGCACTGAGCAGCGCCTCCGACCCGACCGGCCGGAAACCGGCCGCCTGGAACGCCCGCAGACTGCGGGCGTTCCCCGGGGAGATCTGGGCCCACACCGGCTCGCCCCCGGCCAGGTGCCGCGCCGCCAGCGCCAGGGCCCGCCCCAGCCCCCGGTGCCGTACCGCCTCCGCCACCTCCACCGCGGCCTCCAGCCGTCCCGCGATGCCGCGTCCCAGCACCAGCACACCGCCGTCGGCGGCCCACACCCGCACGTCGTCACGGCGCCGCAGCGAGCTGACGACCCGCGGATGAGCGGGGTCGCGGATCTCCCGCAGCGCGAGCGGCGGCTCACCCGGCAGCGGCGAGGCCACCGTCATCACGTCGATCGTGTCCGTGGTGCGTCCCGTGCGGTCCATGAAGGCGGCGAGGAAGCGGGCGTTCATCGTCGCCGCGAGCGCGTCGCAGTCGAGGGCGCCCAGGGTGTCGTACACCCACTGGGGGTCCTCGTCGGTGAAGACGACCGAGCGGCCGGTGAAGGCGATCACGCCCGCGTCCCGGGGGCAGTGCTGGGGCACGACCGTCGTCCGGCCGTCCGCCGGTGGGAAGACGCCCCGCGCCGCCGCGTCCAGAATGTCCCGCAAGGTCTCCACCGCAGCGCTCCTTGAGTCTCCACCCACTGGAAGGCACAGACTCGCAGACGAGGGCGTCCTGCACCCGGTGGCCCACTTCGCGGGCGGCTACCGGCTGTACGACGCGGCGTCCGTGGCCCGCCTGGAGCTGATCCGCTCGCTGCGCGCCGACCGGGGGCCGGACGTGCCCGCCGGGGCGTCGATGTGGTTCGCGCGCTACCGCGAACTGCTCGCCGTGGTGAAGGGCCTGGAACCGGCCGCGGCGCACCGCGAGGAGTTCGTGTGGGTGGTCGCCGCACTGGAGGCCCGCGTGGGCAGTTAATCTGACCTGCGTCAGTACGACGGCAAGAGCACGAGATGAGGGGCGGATCGGTGGCGGACATCGAGGAAGCGCGCAAGCAGTTCGAGCGGATCGACGCGGACGGTGACGGACGGATCACCGCCCAGGAGTTCAAGACCGCTCTGGCGCAGGGGGGCGACTGGAACGTCACCGAGGCGGTCGCCGAGGCCATCATCGCCGGCCGCGACCTCGACGGCGACAAGCTCCTGTCGTTCGACGAGTTCTGGGCGCACCTGAACAAGTGAGCCTGCCCGAAGGGGCGCCTCTCGCCGGGAGCGGCCTGGGCGCCCCTTCGTCATACGGTCAGGAGACCCGCCGCCGGTACTGCCCCGGCGCCATCCCGAACGCCCGCTTGAAAGCCTTGGCGAACGCGAACTCCGAGGTGTAGCCGGTGCGCTGGGCGATCAGGCGCAGGGGCGTGTCGTCGTCCCGCAGGAGGCGGCCGGCCGTGGTCATGCGCCACCACGTCAGATAGCCGAGCGGGGGCTCGCCGACCAGGGCGGTGAAGCGGCGGGCGAAGGCCGCGCGCGAGAGGCCGCCGGTGGCGCCGAGTTCCTCGACGGTCCAGGGGTGCGCCGGGTCGGCGTGGATGGCGCGCAGGGCGGCCGCGACGGCCGGGTCGGCGAGCGCGGCCGACCAGCCCGTCGGATGCCCCGAGCCCTGCCGCTCGCGCTCCCACCAGGCCCGCAGGATGTACAGCAGCAGCGTGTCGAGCAGCGCGGTGACGATCGTGTCCGCTCCCGGCCGGGGCTCCGCCAGCTCCGTGCCCAGCAGGTCCACCGCGGCACGGAGCTGACCGTGCGCACCGACCCGGGCGGGCAGGTGCACGACCTCCGGCAACTCGGTCAGCAGCGGATGGGCCCGGCTGCGGTCCAGCAGGTACGCCCCGCACAGGATGACCGCGTCCGGCTCCGACTCCCGTGGCTCGGCGGGGACTTCGGGCCACAGGCCGTCCGGAGTCCGTCGTACGTCCTCCAGCGGTACGTCGAGATCGGCGGCCAGCGCGTGCCCGCGCCCGTGGGCCAGGAACGCCACATCGCCCGGCGCCAGCGCCACCGGCTCGCCCTCGGCCGGGATCAGCCACGCCGACCCGCGCAGCACCACGTGGAACCCGGCGCCGTCCGAGGCCTCGAAGTGCAGCCCCCACGGTGCGTACATGTCCTGGCGTCCCGAGTGCGGCCGTCCGGTGCGCATGGCGGCGACCGCGTCGCTGAGCACGTCCATGTCCGTACCGTAGCCCGCAGGCCCGGCAGCGAAGACGTACGGACAGGAAATCGAGATCGGTGGACATGGTTCGTCTCTTCCGGCGCGCCTAGCGTCGACGGCATGTCAACCACCGCACGTGCAGTGCTCTTTCACGAAACCGGCGGCCCCGACGTGCTGAGGGTCGAGGAGACCGAGCTGCCCGAACCCGGCCCGGGCGAGGTCCTCATCGACGTGGCCGCTGTCGGGCTCAACCGCGCGGACCTGTTGTTCCGCGCCGGACAGTACTTCTACGCGCCGACGCTGCCCGGCTCCCGCAACGGCTACGAGGCCGCGGGCGAGGTCGTCGCCGTCGGACCCGGCGTGACCGCGTTCGCCCCCGGCGAACCGGTGCTCACCGGCGGCAACTTCGAGCTCAGCGCCCGTGGCGTGTACGGCGACCGCATCCTCATGCCCGGGACGGCGGTGCTGCCGCGCCCCCGGGAGGTGGACGCGGTGACGGCGGCCGCCGCGTGGGTCACCTACTCGACGGCGTACGGCGCCCTGGTCCGGCAGGCCGCCCTGGCACCCGGCGACCATGTCCTGGTCACCGGCGCATCCAGCGGCGCCGGTACCGCCGCGATCCAGGTGGCCCGCCGCACCGGCGCCGTACCGATCGCCACCACCCGCACCGCGGCCAAGCGGCGGCGGCTGCTCGATCTGGGCGCCGAGCATGTCGTCGTCAGCGACGGCGAGGACGTGGTGAAGGAGACCCGGCGGCTCACCGGCGGGCGCGGCGTCGAGGTCGTCTTCGACGCGATCGGCGGGCCCGGCTTCCGCACCCTCGGCGAGGCCGTCGTCCCGGGCGGCACGCTGATCAGTTACGGCTGGCTGGACGGCCGGCCCACGGAACTCCCGGTGCACTGGCCCCTCACCGTCCACGGCTACAACAACCTCGCCGCCGCCGACACCGCGGAAGGCCGCCGCCGGGCCTCCCACTACGTCAACTCCGGCCTCCTCGACGGCACACTGCGCCCGGTCGTCGCCGAGGTCCTCGACGGACTCGACCGACTCCCCGACGCCCACCGGCTGATGGAGCGCAACGCACACACCGGCAAGATCGTCGTACGGGTCCGAAGCTAGTCCAGGGCCCGCGCCACGAACGCGTCCAGCACCCCCGCTCCCACCTCCACCGTGCGCTTGCGGCCCTGCCAGTCGGTGACCGTGTGGGAGCGGGCGGTGTCGCGCAGGGTGCGGACCTGGGTGCGGGTGCCCGTGCCGTCCTGGAGGGCCAGGGCGGCCAGGGCCGCTCGTGCCCAGTCGTGGGTGGCGTCCAGCCAGGGGGCGGCGGAGGTGCGCAGCGCCGGTGGGACCGTGTCGCGGGCCGAGGCGAGGGTGGTGAGGTGTGCGCGCAGGGCCTGCCGCGCGTTCGGGGCGCCGCGCCGGTAGGCCTCGATCAGCGCGGCCAGCTTCGGTGCCTTGGTCGTGTCGATGCGGGAGGCGTGGTTGAGGTCGGCGAAGGCGCGCAGGGCGGTGAGGGCGCGGCGGTCGCCGGCGGCGAGGAGTTGCAGGCCCGCGTCGAGGGCGGCGGTGGGGCGGTAGGCCTCCGGATGCCAGGCGTAGGCGGCGAGCGAGAAGAGGGCGGGGACGGAGGCGCTGGCCTGGTTCATCGGGTTGGCGGTGATGCCCGCCACCGCGCCGGGGACGCCGGAGTCGCGGCCCACGTAGGGGCCGAGCAGGAGGTTGCCCGGCGTGTAGTCGTTCACCGGGTAGTTGTCCCAGATCAGCACCGGGTGCGCGTAGCGGCGGGCGGCCTCGCGGGCCTGGTCGGTGCGCAGGGTGGGGGAGACGACCAGGGGGCCCGTCCACATCACGGTGATGTCGGGGGAGAGGGCCGAGGCGAGGGTTGTCTTGTAGTCGGTGGCACGCGTGCCGTCGTACTCCGTGGGGACCGTGATCAGGGGGGCGGCTTCCGGGCGGGGGGCCAGGAAGTCGCGCTGGATGTCGTTCAGCAGGTCCGCCTGGGCGCGGGCCACCGCTGCCCGGCCGTGGCCGTACGTCGTCCCGTCGGCGGCGCAGTTCCAGCGGGTGATGTCGATGTCGTCGAGCGGGACGGCGTACGAGCGCACTCCGATGTCCCAGAGCTGGCGGAACTTGCGCAGCAGGGCGGCGCGGTCGGCGGCGGAGGAGTAGCAGACGGTCGGGCCGGGGGAGAGGGCGTAGACGAAGGAGACGTGGCGGGCGGTGGCGCGTTGGGCCAGGGCGCGCAGGGCGGTCAGGCGTGACTGCGGGTACGGGTCGCGCCAGCGGGAGCGCAGGTAGGGGTCGTCCTTGGGGCTGTAGAGGTAGGTGTTGAGCTTCCAGCGGGCGGCGAAGTCGAGCTGGGCCAGGCGCTCCTGGTGCGTCCAGGGGGTGCCGTAGAAGCCCTCGACGATGCCCCTCGTGCCGGTGGCGGGCCAGTCCCGGATGCGGACGGCGGGCAGGGCGGTGCGGGCGGTGGCCGCGCCGACGGGGCGCACCAGCTGGGCGAAGGTCTGCGCGGCGTGGAAGGTGCCGGTCCGGTCCGCTCCGGCGAGGACGACGCGCGGGGCGTCGTCGGCGTGGCCGACGGCGAGGACGTAGCCGCCCTTGGGCAGGCCCTTCGGTGAACCGGCGGCCAGGTCCGCCGTCGTCCCGTCGGTCACCACCAGCAGCTCCCCGGAGCGCGGCTCGTCGCCGATACGGATCTCGCGGGCGCCGCCCGCGCGCAGCGCCCGGACGACAGTGTCGAGGGTGGCCGGATCCGTCGTGTCCCCCGTGCGTACGGCCACGCTGCGGCCGATGGCCACCGAGCCCCCGTCGTCGCGTACGACGCGCGGTGGGGGCCAGAGGGCGGGCACCGATGTGCTGTTCTCGGCGTGCGGCCGGGCATCGCCCCCGGTGGGCGAGGCCGCCGCCCGCGTGCCGTCGCCTTCGGTGCCGCCCGTGCAGTCGCGCAGCAGCAGCACGAACGCCAGCCCGAGCGCGAAGCCCAGCAGCAGCGGCAGCGGGATGCGGAACGCGCGCACCGGGCCCCTCCCTCGTGCGTCGACGGCCGGACGGCCAACTCACCTGTGAGCAACAGGGTATGACGGTGTGGCAGTTGCGGGCGGATGGGTTGCGTGAACCGGGCGGTGGGCATCGTAGAGGTCCGTGTGGTGTCTTGTCCGGATGCGCCGTGCGGAAGGGGCACATGCGCCGCGTTGTGCGCCAGTTGGCGTAGACAGGGGCACTCGCAGCTTTTATCCAGGTAGTCGCGGGGCGGACGTGGCCCCGGCCGAGCACAGGAGGTCGCCGATGGTCGCGCCGGATCCTCTCAGCCACTGGATCGTCCTTCTCGACATCGAGGACTTCAGTCTGCGCGCGGAGACCGCTCAGGCGACGCTGCACGAAGAGCTGTATCACGTCGTCGAGTTCGCGCTGGCGCGCGCCGGTCTGGACCTCGACGGGTGCTCCGTGCAGGACCGCGGGGACGGCATGCTGATCCTGATCGCGATCGGCACCAGCCCCACCAGGCTGTTGCGTGAACTGGTGCGGGGCCTGGAGGACGCGCTGGTCGAGCACCGGGGCAAGTACAACGACGACCACCGCATGCGGCTGCGCGTCGGTCTGCACCAGGGGCTGGTGATCCAGCGCGGCCAGCGGTGGACCGGCACGGCCGTCAACGACCTGGCCCGGCTGGTGGACGCCGCGCCGGTCAAGCAGGTGCTCGCCCGGGCCACCCGTGCGCACCTCGTGGTGGTCGTCTCCGAGGAGATACACCGGTCGGTGGTGCTGGGCCGCTACCCGGGCATCGACCCCGCGGCCTATCTGCCCGCCGACTTCGTCACCAAGCACGACGAGCAGCGCCGGGGCTGGGTCACCGTGCCCGGCTATCCGGCGCCTCCCGGACTTCCCGCGGACCCGGGGGAGTCGCCACGTGACCGTGGAAGAAACGGGGGAACACCCGGCACGGGCGGCAACGCGGGAGGAGTGGGCGGCGGCACCGACCCGGGGAGCCCGGTACCGCCGCCCACGCTCTACGTGGAAGGCATGACGGGCGGTCAGCTGGCCTTCGGGGACGGTGCGTTGGCTGTCGGGGGCGACTATGTGGAGGGGGACAAGAAGGTCTACGGCTCTCCTCCGACGCCCAGTGCTGCGCCCGAAGCGCCCGCTCCCCGCCGCACCCCCGCGGACGGATCATGAGTACGCCTCCCGGACCCGCCCCCGCCACCCCGTCGCCCGCCCCGCAACCGGGGCCCGCGGCAGCACCGAGGGGCGGTCAGCCCGCCCCAGCCGCTCCCGCCGGGCCCGCCCCGGGCGCGGGTGCCGGAGCCGGTGGTGATGGCCAGCCCCCGGCGGGGCCGCAGGCGCCCACCCCGGAACCCCCCGCCAACAACGTCGGCGCCGGTGCCAGTGCCAGCGTCGCCACCGCCCGCACCGGTCAGGGCAGCCTGCGTGCCGGGCTGCTGCGCGAGGCCTGGACGCACATCGGCGGCGACCGGGTGCAGGGCGACAAGATCGTCATCCAGGCTCCGGGTGAGCGCGGAGTGGTCCTGCGTACGGTGGCCGCCGCCTTGGTGGAGACCGTCCGGCACACCTTCCAGGCGCCGCCCCGCTGGGACGACATCCAGGCCGACGCCTGGCAGCGCCGGTCGGTCGTGCTGCGCGGCCCCGGCGGCGCGGGCAAGACCGCGGCGGCCGTCCGGCTGCTGATCTCCGCCCAGGTCAAGGCCTGGTACCTGCTGGACTCGGTGGCCGAACTGACCCGGCTGACCGAGCTGCGCCAACTCGGCAGCGGCGCCGGTCTGCTCCTCGACCGCCCCCGCGACCTCGGCGAGCTGCGCGGCTCCCAACTGGCCGGACTCGAAGGCCTGCTGGAGCGGGCCGACGCCCGCCTGGTGCTGATCGCCGGGCCGGACGCCGAACTGGACCGCGGCGTCGGCGAGTACGTCCAGCGCGTCACCCGCCCCGACTCCCTGGACGCCGTACTCACCGCCCACCTCACCCACCGCCTCGGCGAGGCGGACGCCGCACGCGCCCTGGCCGCCGACGGCGTCGCCGACCTCACCGCGGAACTCCTGAGCGACGGTCCCGCCTGCCGTGACGCCGCCCGGCTCGCGGAGGTGCTCGCGCACGAGTACGGCGGGGGCGGCATCGACCCGGACCGGGTGCGCGCCCGGATGGACAGCTCCGGCGGCGAGGGCCCCGAGGAGTGGTTCGAGGGGCTCGGCGACACCGGGCTGCGCACCCAGGCCATCGCCCTCGCCGTCCTCGGCGGGCTGCCGCAGGAGGACGTGGCGCTGGCCGCATCCGCCCTTCTCGACCGGTTCCGCAGCGACCGCGGCGTCCTCACCACGAGCGTCGAGCGCGGCCCCGTACCGCTCAGGCAGGACCCGTTCGCGCAGTCCCGCCGGCTGCTCGCCGAGAAGCTGCGCGCCCGTACCGTCTCCGCGGTCACCCGCGGCAGCTTCGGTTGGCTGCCCTGCACCGTCGCCGAGTACCGCAACCCCGACTACCCGGCCCGGATCATCCGGCACGTCTGGTCCGAGTACCGCATCCAGCAGGAACTCGTCGGCTGGCTGGCCGAGCTGGTCGACTCGCCCTCGCAGCAGGTGCGCAGCTTCGCCGGGACCGCGCTCGGCCTGATCGCCACCGAGTCCTTCGACCACATCGCCACGCAGGTGCTGCCCGGCTGGGTGCTGCACGAGGACAGCGGCTCCGCGCGCCGCGAGGCCATCGCCTACGCCCTGCGCGTGTGCGCCCGCGACCCGGCCCTGCGGCCCGGCGTGCACGCCCTCGTCAACGGCTGGTATCTCAGCGGCACCTGGGAGTTCCAGGCCGCCGCCGCCCGCGCGTACGGGCTGTGCCTGGGCGGCGCCGACCTCGACACCGCCGTGCGCTGCCTCACCCGGCTCGGCACCGTCGACCACATCCAGGTCGCCATCGCCATCGGGGACGCCTTCGCCGACCTCGTCGAGGAGGACGTCGCCGCGCACGCCCCGCTGGTGCTGCGGGCCGTCGCCGAGATGGTGCACGAACCGCTCAGCCGCCCGGTCGGCCACCTGGTCTTCCTGATCCTCGCCGACGCCCTCGTCACCGAGGAACCCGCCGCCCCGGGCACCGCCCCGCGCGCCCGCCCCACCCTGCTGAAGCTGGCCGCCGCGGACCCGCCCGGCAGCGAACTGCGCCGCCTGCTCGGCTACCTGTGGTCCGAGGTGATCGGCGGAGAACTCTTCGGCGACGAGTCCGCCAACGTCCTGGAGGCCTGGGCCGCCCAGGCCGAGACCGACCCGCTGCTCCTCGACGATCTGCTCCGCGTCCTCGTCCAGGACGTGGCCGCTCGCAGTCCCCGCGTCGGCGGCCTCCTTCGGCGCTACGTGACGCGCTGGGCCGAACGCGACCGCTTCCGTCCCCTGCCCCGCGCCGCGGCGGTCCTCGGCAGCGCCCTGCGGCCGTCCGCCGACCCCGCTCACTCTGGAGGTGCCCGGTGACCGAGCCGGTGTCGTTGATCGTCAGCCAGACGCCGGTGCCCCGCATGGCCGTGGGGCCGACCAAGGCGACCGAACCCCATCTCGCCGTCGTCTACGCCACCGCGTCCGGCGAGGTGGCCTGCTTCGAGGGCCGCCCGATGAAGCCCTCGCAGCAGATGTTCTCCAAGTACCGCACCCGCTACGAGGTCGACCTGCGCGCCTACCAGCGCTCCGCCGTCCTCGGCCGCAACCCGCTCGTCTCCCGGGACGGCGTGCACGCCTTCGAGGTGACCGTCGACTTCGCCTTCCGCATCGACGGCTGGAAGGGCGCCGAGGACTTCGTACGTTCCGGCCTGCGCGACCCGCTGCCCGTGGTGCACGGCCACCTGGTCTCCCTCTTCCACGGCGCCGGCCAGCGCTTCGCCATCGAGGACTCCTTCGGCCTCCAGCACCACCTCAACCAGCTGTGCGCCCAGCCGGTCGTCTTCCAGGAAGGCCTCAAGCTGTACGGCTGCCAGGTGCACGTCCGACCGGACGCCAAGTCCCTGGCCCATCTGGAGTCCCTGATCGAGGCCGGCCGGCGCGAACACCTCGGCGCGGCCGAGCACATACCCAACAAGGGTGCCGTCGTCCGGCAGACCGAGATCGAGGCCATCCAGCAGCGGGCCCAGATCGAGGCCACGGCCCGGCAGGCGGACGCGCTCGCCGACACCCTCACCACCAGCGACGGCCTGATCCGCCACTACCTCGTCACCCACCCGCACGACGCGGCGGGCGCGTTCGAGATGCGCCGCCAGCTGGAGGAGGCCCGCGCGGCCACCGCCGAACTGCAGAACCAGCGCGCACTCGGCCTGTTCCAGGTGATGGCCGAGAAGGGCCTGATACAGGCCGGCGACCTCGAACAGATGCGCCAGCAGCTCACCGGCACCGTCGGCCGCGCCACCGGCGGCGACGGCGCCCTCCCGCCCCTCACCACCCCCCAGCTCACCGCCGGGCGTCCGTGGGACCCGCCGCAACTACCCCCAGCCGATCAGAGTCCGGCCCCCGGCTACACGCCGACCGTCGTCTCACCCACCGTCGGCCCCGCCACGCCGCCCGGCCCGCTCGTCAGGACCGCCCCCACCGCCCTGATCTACCTCGTCGTCGACGAGTCCCTCGACCGCGCCTGCCTCGACGAACTCCAGCGCGGACTGGACGCCCTGCACTCCGCGCTCTCCGACGCCCCGGACGTCTCCCGCGTCCTGCGGCTGGGCGTCCTCGGCATGGCCGCCACCACCGAACAGCGGCTGTCCCTGGCCGAGGTCGGCCCCGGCACCCGTACCCCCCTCCTCGTGGGCCGGCGCGGGCTGTCGTACAGCCAGGCCTTCCGCACCCTGCGGCCGTTGATCGGGCAGGACGTCACCGTCGTCAAGAACGACGGCGCCCAGGTGCTGCGTCCCCTCGTGTACTTCCTCACCGGCGGCGCACCCGACGAGGGCACCGCCTGGCGCAACGACCACCACGACCTGACCGACACCGACCGCAACCGGGCCGCCCCGCACCTGATCGCGCTGGGCTTCGGCCGGGCCGAGGCGCAGGCCGTGCGGGGCGTGGCGACCCGCCCCGAGTTCGGCTTCATGGCCGCCCCCCACCAGGACGCGGCCTCCGCCGCGCACAGCTGTGCCGCCTTCCTGCGGGACAGCGTCGTCTCGTACGGGCAGCGCCTCGCGTCCGGCGAGGCGAACTTCTCCATCAACCCGCCGGACGGATTCCGGCGGGCCGAGGACGCGCTGTGATCCTCGGACACCTCACCACCAAGGCACCCCACGCAGTCCCCACTTGGAACAGAAACGGAAGACGATGATGGAAAGCAACCGGGGGCACTTGCTCCCCATCTACGTCCTCGCCGACGAGTCGGGCTCCATGGACGAGCACATCGACGACCTCAACGACGGCCTGCGCTCCCTGCACCAGGCGCTGCTCGGCGAGCCGATGGCCGCCGCCAAGGTGCGCTTCTCGGTGCTCGGCTTCTCCGACGACGTGATCGAACGCGTCCGCCTGGTCGACCTGCGCAGCGCGGCCGAGTTTCCGCGGCTCACCACCCGCGGCATGACCAGCTACCGGGCCGCCTTCGAGGATCTGATCAGCCGCATACCCGCCGATGTGAACCGCCTGAAGGCCGAGGGCTACCAGGTGCACCGGCCCGCGGTGTTCTTCCTCAGCGACGGCCTGCCCAACCACGGCGAGGACTGGCACGACCCGCACCGCCGGCTCACCGACCGCAACACCACCCTGGGCGCGCCCAACATCATCGCCTGCGGGATCGTGGACGCCGACGCGAAGACGATCAGCCAGGTCGCCACCCGGCCGGAGTTCGGCTTCGTCGCGAACAAGGGCGTCGACGTCGGCGCCGCCATCGCCAAGTTCTGCACCGCGCTGACCAAGAGCGTGATCTCCTCGGGCCGTTCACTGGGCTCGGCGTCCCCGCAGCTGGTGGTGGACAAGCCCGAGGGCTTCACCGTCGCGATCGATGTGATCTGACGTGAGGTTCCCCCATCGTCGCGCCCCCGACGAACCCCCGAAGCAGACCGGCCCGGCGCCCGCGCCACCCCGCCCGGCACCGCCCCTGCGCCCGCAGCAGCCCGCGCAGGCCGGTGTCTACGACTGGCAGCAGGACGCCGACTGGCAGCAGGAGGCGGCCGACTGGCAGCAGGGGGCGGCCGACTGGCGGCCCCCGCATCAGCCGCCGCCCCGGCCGACGTCGCCGAAGAACATCGGCATGGACCTGTGGCGCAGGATGTCCCTCGACGCGGAGGAGACGGCCGACTTCCCGCCGCGGCCGCCGACGGGCGGGCTGTCGTACCGGCCCGACACGGTGTGCGACGGCTGGTCGACGCACACGCTCGATCTGCGGCTGGCCTCGGTCCGCGGCCAGCAGCACCGCTGGGACGGGCGCCCGCGCGAGGACGACGCCGCGGCGGCCTGGGACCCGAACACCGGCACCGTGGTGATCGCCGTCGCCGACGGGGTGTCCGACGCGCGCCAGCCGCACATCGGCTCCCAACTGGCCTGCCGCAGCGCGGTCGACGAGCTGCTCAAGCAGGTGCGCGAGGGCGGCGGCTTCGTCACGGACTGGCAGAAGCTGCTGTCCACGGTCCACTGGCAGCTGCGCGAACAGGCCGGCCGTCTCCTGCGCACCCCGGACGCCGGGGTCGCGGAGACGGCCGACCTGCTGGCCACCACGCTGGTCGCCGGGGTCGCCACGCCCACCCCGGAGGGCGTCCAGGTCGCCCTGCTGTCGGTGGGCGACTCCGGGGTCTGGCAGATCAAACACGAGGAGCTCTACCCGATGCTGGGCGGCAAGACGGCCGGCGCCGACGGGCTGCTCTCCTCGGCCGTGCAGCCGCTGCCGTACGTCCCCCGGGACTTCCGGCCGCTGGAGTTCAGGCTGGAGCCGGGCAGCGTCCTGCTGGTCGGCACGGACGGGTTCGGCGACCCGGTCGGCGACGGGCGCGGCATGGTCGGCCGGCTCTTCGCCGACCAGCTGCGCCGCCCCGTACCGCCGCTGGGCTTCGCGCACCTGCTCGACTTCGCCCGGGAGACCTTCGACGACGACCGGACCCTGATCGCCCTGTGGCCGCGGGACCGTGAACGGACAGAGCCATGATGACGACGGTGTCCTGGGTCCGGCCGGACCAGCTCGGCGACTACACCGCGCACTCCCTGGGCGCCGGCGGGCAGGGCAAGGTGTACGCCGTGCCCAGCCCGCCCGGCCGGCTCCAGGGCGAGTACCTCGCCTACAAAGAGTACCTGCCGTCCCTCGCGTACGACGCCGACGTCCTGCATGACATGGTGGTGCTGCGCGACCTGCTGAGCCCGTCCGACCGTGCCCTGCTGGACAACCGGCTGACCTGGCCGTGCGCCATGGTCTACACGGGCCGGCCCCCGGAGCGGCTGCCGCCGTCGCAGAACGCCGGGATGCGCGTGGTCGGCTTTCTGATGCCGCGGGTGGCACCGGCGTACGAACTGCACAGCCCGAACCTGTCCGAGGTGAAGCTTCAGGCCCTGGAGTTCCTGCTCAACGACGACGGCTACGCCGCCCGGATCGGCCTGCACGTCGACGACGAGCAGCGGCTGGCGCTGCTGCTCGATCTGGCGCGCACCCTGGACCGGCTGCACCACAACGGGGTGACGGTGGGCGACCTGTCGCCGAAGAACATCCTGTTCACCCAGATCGGCACGCCCAAGTGCCTGCTGATCGACTGCGACTCGATGCGGTGCCGGGGCCGGGATGTGATGCGCCAGGTGGAGACCACCGGCTGGGAGGTGCCGGAACCGGCGAAGGCCACGACGGCCTCCGACTCCTGGAAGTTCGCCCTGGTCGCCGCGCGGGTCTTCAACCGCGACCACGACAGCACCGACCTCGCACCGCTGCGCGCCGTCTCCACCGAGCTGGCCAACCTCGCCTCGCGCGGCCAGACCCGGGACCCCGCGCGACGGCCCGCGATGGCCGAATGGCTGACCGCGCTGGACCTGGCCCAGCACCGGATGCGCCAGCGGCCACCGGCCGCACCTGTCGGCACCCGCTACCAGCCGCCCCAGCAGCAGCCGTTGCCCCCGGAACCCGACCCGGTCCCGGCCCCGGGTCCCGCTCCGGCCCCGGGTCCCGCCCCGGCCCCGGGTCCCGCCCCGGCCCCGGGTCCGGCCCCGTTCCAGGTCTGGACCCCGCCGCAGCGGTCCCCGGCGCCGTCCGGGACGGGCGGCGGCGGGGGGCTGGGCAAGGCCGTCATGGTGCTGCTGCTGGTGATCGGGGGCCTGCTGGTCGCCGTGCAGTACGGGCCCGAGCTCGTGGACTCGCTGACGTCGGGGGCGGGAGCCGCGACCGACAGCCCCTCCGTCCGGTCCGCCCCCGACACCGGCGGCACGGACGGAACCGGGGACACGCCGGACACGCCGGAACCCGAACCGGAACCGGAACCGACCCCGGAGTACCTGGCCGAGGCCCCCGGCGCGTCCGTGGACTACTCCCAGGCGTCCGACGCGCCGCAGGCCCCGGAAGTGGCCGCCATGTTCGCCCACTTCTACGGCGCCATCAACACCAAGGACTACGACAAGGCGCTCGGCCACTACGACCCCGGCACCGCCACAGTGGACCTCGACTCCGCCTCAAGCCGCGACAAGTGGAAGGAGGTCATGGCCACCACGCAGGAGTCCGACATCGCTCTCACGGCCGTACGCGACTCCGGCGACTTCACCCTCGCCACGGTCACCTTCCGCAGCCACCAGGACCCCGGCTACGGCCCCGCCGGCTACGAGAACAGCACCTGCACGGACTGGACGATCACCTACCAACTGACCGCAACCGACGGCTACCGCATCTTCAAGGCACCGAAGGAGGGGGTGAGCCACTCCCCGTGCTGAGCCCGGGTCACCCGCCGAACGCCAGCCTCTTCAACTGGTCCACGGACACCACCAGCAGCGACTGACGCCCCGTCACCACCCAGCCCTGGGCCCGCCACTGCTCCAGCACCCGGCTCACCGTGCGCCGAGAGGTGAGCAGCAGTCCGGCGAGGTCGTCCTGGGAGAGGGGGAGACCGATCCGGCGGCCGGTGCCGTCGGGTTCCGGCTCGCCGCAGCGTTCGACCAGGTCGAGCAGGAGGGCGGCGAGCCGGGCGGGAACCGGCTCGGTGATGCCGGTGCGCTGGGCGTCGGCCTCGCGCAGCCGCTGCGACAGCGTCTGCTCCAGCGCCGCCGCGATGGACGGCCGGGACCGGGCGTACGCGGAGAAGCGGGCCGCCGTCAGCTGCAGTACGCCGACCGCGGTGGCCGTGAGGAGCGAGGCCGAGCGGCGCCGCCCCTCCAGACCGGCCTGCTCGCCCAGCAGTTGACCCGGACCGCGCAGGGCGAGCAGCGCGCGGTAACCGGCGTGCGACTGGGCGACCACCTTGATCCAGCCGCTCAGCAGCACGACCAGATGGTCCGAGTCGTCGCCCTGCGCCAGCAGCAGCCGGTCCGCCGGCAGCGACAGCCGGGTGCCGGAACGCTCCAGCAGGGCCCGGTCGTCGGGATCGAGCGCCTCCCAGAAGGAGGCGGGGCGGTGACTCATGGCTACCGACCCAGCAGCCAGGCGAGCACGACGACCACCACACCGGCCACCGCGAGCATCAACGACTGCCGCACCCGCTGCTGCTTGACCCATATGACCCGGCTCATGTCGACCAGCTGACGGCTGAGCGGGGCGAGCGCAGAGCTCTCGGTCAACGTCTCGGCAAGACGGTCGGGTTCCCAGTGCCGCAGATCCCCGAAGTACACGAAGTTCTGCCGCCAGTCGTGCCCCTGCGCCGTACCCAGCCGGGGACTGACCACGGAAGCGGCCGCGAGCGCCGCCAGCCCCAGCAGCCCCGCACCCAACCAGAACAGCACGGTCGCCAACGCACCGTCCAACTGCCCCACATGATGCCGGGATCCGGAGAACGCGACGATCGCACCGAGCGCAGCCGACTCCAACGTCAACGCGAACCCGGCCTTGGCGTCCACCTTCCCGGTCCAGTCGACAAGCGCCGCATGAATCCGCCAGGCCGTCTCGACGGCATCCGTCTCCGCCATGCTTCCCCCTTGTTCAGTCGCCCCTGGCCCACGTCCGTAAGGCGTCCTTGCTCGCGAAGTCCGCGACATTCTTGTCGATCGGGTCGTCCGTGTACTGGTGGAAGCGCCATTTCGCCTTGATGCGGGGCTTGCCCGCGGTGACGTAGTCGGCGATCCACAGGCCGTCGCCCGCGTAGGAGGTGGTGTCGATGTTCAACCAGAAGTGGCGGTTTGCATACAGCACCACCCGGTTCTTCGGCCGCAGCTCCTTCACCTTCCGAATGAACCGGTCCTTCTCCGCGTTGCTGGCATGCGTCCCGGCGCCGGTGGTCTCCCAGTCGACGGCGAGGATGTCACCGGCCCGCTCGGGGGCCTTGCCGACGAAGTACTCGGCCTGGGCCGTGAGGTTGCCCGGCCACAGGAAGTGGTAGAAGCCGACGACGAGCCCGGCGTCCCGGCCGCGCTCGGTCTGGGCGGCCAGCCTCGGGTTGACGTAGGAACGGCCCTCCGTCGCCTTGACGAAGACGAAGGAGAGGCCGTCGGTGTCGTACGTCGTGGACTGGTAGGAGCTGACGTCGATGCCGCGCAGCATGGGGACTCCCGGACATGACTGTGGGGGACGGGAGTTGATGATTCCCCTTCGCGGCGCCGACGACGCGCTCAGCACTCGATGATGTTCACCGCCAAGCCGCCCCGGGCCGTCTCCTTGTACTTCACGCTCATGTCGGCGCCGGTGTCCTTCATCGTCTTGATGACCTTGTCCAGGGAGACCTTGTGGCTGCCGTCGCCGCGCATCGCCATCCGCGCCGCCGTGACCGCCTTCACCGCGGCCATGCCGTTGCGTTCGATGCACGGGATCTGGACCAGGCCGCCGACCGGGTCACAGGTGAGGCCGAGGTTGTGTTCCATGCCGATCTCGGCGGCGTTCTCGACCTGCTCGGGGCTGCCGCCGAGCACCTCCGCGAGGGCGCCCGCGGCCATCGAGCAGGCGGAGCCGACCTCGCCCTGGCAGCCGACCTCGGCGCCGGAGATGGAGGCGTTCTCCTTGAAGAGCATGCCGATCGCGCCGGCGGCGAGGAGGAAACGGACCACGCCGTCCTCGTCCGCGCCCGGCACGAAGTTGATGTAGTAGTGCAGGACCGCCGGGATGATGCCGGCCGCGCCGTTGGTGGGGGCGGTGACGACCCGGCCGCCGGCCGCGTTCTCCTCGTTCACCGCCATCGCGTAGAGCGTGATCCACTCCATGGCGAGGGCCTTCGGGTCGCCCTCGGAGCGCAGCTTGCGCGCGGTGTTCGCGGCCCGGCGGCGCACCTTCAGCCCGCCCGGCAGGATGCCCTCCCGGGTCATGCCGCGCCGCACGCACGCCTGCATCACCCGCCATATGTCCAGCAGCCCGGCGCGGATCTCCTCCTCGGTGCGCCAGGCGCGCTCGTTCTCCAGCATCAGGGACGAGATCGACAGGCCCGTCTCCTTCGTCAGGCGCAGCAGCTCGTCGCCCGTGCGGAAGGGGTACTTCAGGACCGTGTCGTCCAGCTTGATGCGGTCCGCGCCGACTGCCTCCTCGTCGACGACGAATCCGCCGCCCACCGAGTAGTACGTCTTGGCCAGCAGCTCCGCCCCGGAGGCGTCGTACGCCCACAGGGTCATGCCGTTCGCGTGGTAGGGGAGGGCCTTACGGCGGTGGAGGACCATGTCGGCGTCGAAGTCGAAGCCGATCTCGTGCTCGCCGAGGAGGCTCAGCCGGCCTGCGGTCCTGATCGCCTCCACGCGTTCGTCGGCGCTCTCCACGTCCACCGTGCGCGGCGAGTCGCCCTCCAGGCCGAGCAGTACCGCCTTGGGCGTGCCGTGCCCGTGTCCGGTCGCGCCCAGGGAGCCGTACAGCTCGACGCGCAGCGCGGCGACGGAGCCCAGCAGCTCCTCGCTCCGCAGGCGGCGGGCGAACATCCGGGCCGCGCGCATCGGGCCGACCGTGTGGGAGCTGGACGGGCCGATGCCGATCGAGAACAGGTCGAAGACCGAGATGGCCACGGTGACTCCTCAGGGCAGGGGTGGTGCGGTGGGCTCCACGCGGCTGTGGAGCCCACTGTCGGAACTATTTGGTCAGGCCGGGGTACAGCGGGTGCTTGTCGGCGAGCGCCTTGACCCGTGCCTTCAGCGCATCCGCCTCGTACGACGGCTTGAGCGCCTCGGCGATCACGTCCGCGACCTCGGCGAAGTCCTCGGCCGTGAAGCCGCGGGTGGCCAGCGCGGGCGTACCGATCCGCAGCCCCGACGTCACCATCGGCGGGCGCGGGTCGTTCGGGATCGCGTTGCGGTTGACCGTGATGCCGACCTCGTGCAGCCGGTCCTCGGCCTGCTGGCCGTCCAGCTCGGAGTGGCGCAGGTCGACCAGGACCAGGTGGACGTCCGTGCCGCCGGAGAGGACGGACACGCCGTGCTGGGCGATGTCGTCCTGCACCAGCCGCTCGGCGAGCAGGCGCGCGCCTTCCAGGGTACGGCGCTGCCGCTCCTTGAAGTCCTCCGAGGCCGCGACCTTGAAGGCGACCGCCTTCGCGGCGATCACATGCTCCAGCGGGCCACCCTGCTGACCGGGGAAGACCGCGGAGTTGATCTTCTTCGCCAGCTCGGCCGTGGACAGGATCACACCGCCGCGCGGCCCGCCCAGCGTCTTGTGGGTGGTGGTGGTCACGACATGGGCGTGCGGCACCGGGTTCGGGTGCAGCCCGGCGGCGACCAGACCGGCGAAGTGGGCCATGTCGACCATCAGGTACGCGCTGACCTCGTCCGCGATCCGCCGGAAGGCGGCGAAGTCGAGCTGCCGGGGGTACGCCGACCAGCCGGCCACGATCAGCTTCGGCTTGTTCTCCTTGGCGAGGCGCTCCACCTCGGCCATGTCGACCAGGCCGTCCTCGCCGACGTGGTAGGCGACCACGTTGTAGAGCTTGCCGGAGAAGTTGATCTTCATGCCGTGGGTCAGGTGCCCGCCGTGGGCGAGGTTCAGACCCATGATCGTGTCGCCCGGCTTGAGCAGCGCGAACATCGCGGCCGCGTTGGCCTGCGCGCCCGAGTGCGGCTGCACGTTGGCGTGCTCGGCGCCGAACAGCTCCTTGATCCGGTCGATGGCGATCTGCTCGACCACGTCGACGTGCTCACAGCCGCCGTAGTAGCGGCGGCCGGGGTAGCCCTCGGCGTACTTGTTGGTCAGGACCGAGCCCTGCGCCTCCATGACCGCGACCGGGGCGAAGTTCTCCGAGGCGATCATTTCCAGGGTGGACTGCTGGCGGTGCAGCTCGGCGTCGACGGCGGCCGCGACGGCCGGGTCGAGCTCGTGCAGCGGGGTGTTCAAGGCGGACATGTGGCTACGACTCCTCAGCCGGCGGTGTGGGCGGCGTACTCGTCGGCGGAGAGCAGGTCGGCCGGCTCCTCGGCGATGCGCACCTTGAACAGCCAGCCACCCTCGAAGGGGGCGGAGTTCACCAGGGACGGGTCGTTCACGACGTCCTCGTTGATCTCGGTGACCTCACCGGAGACCGGGGAATACAGGTCGCTGACCGACTTGGTCGACTCCAGCTCGCCGCAGGTCTCGCCCGCGGCCACCTGGGAGCCCACCTCGGGGAGCTGGGCGTAGACGACATCGCCGAGCGCGTTCGCCGCGAACTCGGTGATGCCGACCGTCGCGACGCCTTCCTCGGCGGTCGACAGCCACTCGTGCTCCTTGCTGTAGCGCAGCTGCTGGGGGTTGCTCATGGCCTGAATTCTCCTGTACGCGCGGGAGTGCTGATGAATGGGGGACTGCTGGAACTGCGTGTGAGCAGGCAAAGGGTGCGCTTGGACCCGAGCCCAGTGTCTACTTCTGCCGCTTGTAGAACGGCAGCGCCACGACCTCGTACGGCTCGTGGGTGCCCCGGATGTCCACACCGACGCCCGGGGTGCCCGGCGCCGCGTGCGCGGCGTCGACGTACGCCATCGCGATCGGCTTGCCCAGCGTGGGGGAGGGGGCGCCGGAGGTGACCTCGCCGATCACCTCGCCGCCGGCGACCACGGCATACCCGGCGCGCGGTACCCGGCGGCCCTCGGCGACCAGGCCGACCAGGACGCGCGGGGGCTGGGAAGCGGCCCGCTCGGCGGCCTCGGTGAGCGCCGCGCGCCCCACGAAGTCGCCCTCCTTGTCGAACTTCACCACCCGGCCGAGCCCGGCGTCGAAGGGCGTGAGGGCGGTGGACAGCTCGTGCCCGTACAGCGGCATGCCCGCCTCCAGGCGCAGCGTGTCCCGGCAGGACAGCCCACACGGGACCAGGCCGACGCCCGCGCCCGCCTCGGTCAGCGCCTCCCACAGCGCGACGGCGTGCTCCGGCTTCACGAACAGCTCGAAGCCGTCCTCGCCGGTGTACCCGGTGCGCGCGATCAGCGCCGGGACGCCCGCGACGGTGCCGGGCAGGCCGGCGTAGTACTTCAGGCCGTCGAGGTCGGCGTCGGTGAGCTGCTTGAGGATGCCGGGGGACTCGGGGCCCTGGACGGCGATCAGGGCGTAGGCGTCCCGGTCGTCGCGGACGGCGGCGTCGAACCCCGCCGCGCGCTCGGTAAGCGCGTCCAGGACGATCTGGGCGTTGCTCGCGTTCGCCACGACCATGTACTCGGACTCGGCGAGCCGGTAGACGATCAGGTCGTCGAGGATGCCGCCGTCCGCCCGGCAGATCATGGTGTAGCGGGCGCGGCCGACGCCGACGGAGGCGATGTTGCCGACGAGCGCGTAGTTCAGCAGCTGCGCCGCCTGCGGGCCGGTGACGGTGATCTCGCCCATGTGCGACAGGTCGAACAGCCCGGCCTTCGTGCGCACCGCGAGGTGTTCGTCGCGCTCGGAGCCGTAGCGCAGGGGCATGTCCCAGCCGGCGAAGTCGGTCATGGTCGCGCCCAGCGAACGATGCAGGGCATCGAGCGCGGTACGACGGAGTGGGGTACTGCTCATCGGTCGGTCTCCCAAGGCATGACGGCGAGGTCGTTCCTCCCCATCTGTCATCGGAACCTGAGAGGTTCGCCATGACCGTCCGCGTGGGACGGGTGGACATGGCTTGCACCTTGGGTGGAGCCACTGCGGCAGCGGCCCGCTTTTCAGATGTGCCTCGCCCGCGCGGTAACGGGGCCTGAGAGATTCAAGGGAGGGACTTGCTCCTTCGGCGCCCCGGGCACGTCGTGTCCGGGAACTCTCCCGCGCGGATTCAAGCGGCCGGTATGCAGTTGGCGCGCACATCATTGCACGCATCGTTCCGGTGCGGCAGGGGGACCTTGGCTGTAGCAGCCTTGTTGCGTGAAGCGGACGGAAATGCGAGGCACCGCGTATTACCTTCTCTTTACGCTCGACGGGGACGGTAACTCGTGACCCGCCCCAGGGGAGGACGATCACGGTGAACAGGACCACGGCCTACGCGACCACCACGGGCCTCGCACTGCCCAAGCAGCCCGCCGCCCGGGCCCGGGAGGCGTGCGCCCCGCTGCCGTCCCCCGTGGTCCGCGACCTGCGCGACCGCGCGGGCCGCAGCCCGCACGCCCTGCTCTTCGGCCCCCACGACCTCGTCGTGATCACGGGCCTGCCCGGCAGCGGCAAGTCCACCCTCATGCGGCGGGCGGTCCGGGACGGGCGCATCGACTCCCAGGACACCCGCGACCGCTGGGACCGCGGTACGCCGAGCTGGCTGCCGTACGCGATCTACCGCCCCCTCGTCCGCCTCGCGCACTACGCCGGACTGCGCCGCGCCCTGCGCACCGGCGAGGGCGTCGTCGTCCACGACTGCGGTACGCAGGCCTGGGTGCGCGCCTGGCTGGCCCGCGAGGCCCGCCGCCGCGGCGGCACCCTCCACCTGCTGCTGCTCGACGTCACCCCCGAGCAGGCCCTGGCCGGCCAGCGCGCCCGCGGCCGCGGCGTCTCGCGCTACGCGTTCCTGCGCCACCGCCGCGCCGCCGCCCGCCTGCTGCACCGCGCCGAACGCGGCGACCTGCCCCGCGGCTGCGGCGCCGCGATCCTCCTCGACCGCCCGGCGGCGGACGCACTACGCAGAATCGGCTTCACGGGCTGACCCCTGCTCGCCCGCACTGCGGCGGGCGCGCTGCGCGGGATCGGCTGCAGGGGCTGACCCCTGCACGACCGCAGTGCGGCGGGCGCGCTGCGCGGGATCGAATGCAGGGGGCTGGGCGCGGCGGCGGAGGCATTGCGGTTCACGGGCTGAGCGCCGCGGCCGGTGCCTTGCGCGGGGGCCGGCTTTGCGGGCTGATCCCGGCTCGACCGCACCGCGGCGGGCGCGCTGCGCGGGACCGGCTTCACGGGCGGACCCGGCTCGACCGCACCGCGCCGGACGCGCTGCGTCGGATCGGCTGTACGGGCTGACGCGGCGGGCCGACCCGGCGTGTGGCGGGTTAGCCTTTTCAGCCGGCAGCACTGGTACGGAGCAGGCGGTAGGCAGATGGACTTCCCGGGGGACTTTCCGGCGCAGGCGCACCCCCATCCGCACGGCGGATGGCCCGGCAACGAGCTGGAGGAGGTGCTGTCGGCCTCCCTCGGCGTCCCGTCGGCCGGCGGCCGCATCGTCGAGGTGCTCGGCCGCAGCTTCGTGTGGGTGCCGCTGCCCAACGGCGGCGGTCCCCACAGCGGCCCCCTCGACCTGCCCAGCATGGAGATCGACGGCCAGGCCTACGTCCCGGTCTTCAGCTCCGAGGAACAGTTCCGCCAGGTCGTCGGCCCCCACATGTCGTACACCATCGCCCCCGCCGTCGAGTTCGCCCGCGGCCTGCCCCCACAGGCGGGCATCGCCGTGAACCCCGGCGGCGTCGTCGGCATCCCGCTCCCCCCGGCGGCGGTCGCCGAACTCGGCCGCGCCGGCCGCACCCCCCTCGACGGCCCCGCGAGCGGCGGCCGGGTCCGCCTCTTCGAACCCGACTGGCAGGACGACCCGGTCGACTTCCTCACCGCGGCGGCCACGGAGTTCGAGGCGATCGGCGTCGTCACCACGGCCCGCCGCTGCCTGGCGGCGATCGAGACGGCGGACCCGGTGATGTTCGTCGGCGTCGAACTCTCCCAATGGGAGGGCGACCTGCGCGCCGCCCCTCTGAACGCCCTCGGCCGCGCCCTGGGCAGGGTCCCGGTGAACTGGCCGGTCAACCTGGTCCTGATGGACGTGGCCCAGGACCCGGTGGTCACATGGCTGCGGGAGCGGGTGCGTCCCTTCTACCAACGGGGCCTGTAAAACGTCCCGGAAGGCAGCCAACCCAGGGGCGCGGGGCTGCATCGATGTGCGGCTCCGCCGCGTGGGCGCGGTCAACCACAAACCACCCGCACCCGCGAGGCGAGACCAAGCCCCAAGTCAGTAGGCGGCCTTAAGCTAGGTGCGAAAACGACGGCGTTGCACGAAGGGGCGGTAAAAGAGTGAGCGCGAGCGGCACCGCCGCGACCGGCCAGGTCGAGCACATGCTGCGCCAGGTGACGCCGGGGCGCTACGACTCCTACGAGGCACTCCTGCGCGCCCTCGCGACCCCCCACTCCGGCCAGGTGTGGATGCTGCTGTGGCACGGCCAGGCCGGCAGCCCCGACGCCCAGTACGGGAACATGGAGGTCGACGGCTACGGCTACGCGCCCTGCGTCACCTCCGCCCAGGAACTCTCGGCGAGCGGCTGGAACCGCTCGTACGAAGTGGTCGACGGCCTCGACGTGGCCCGCACCCTTTACCCCGACCACTACGGCCTCTGGCTGAACCCGCACGCCCCCGGCGGCGGCGTCGGCATCCCCTGGCTGGACCTGCGCCGCATCGCCACCGGCCTCGACCGCCAGCCCGCCGGACCCCTGCGGCTGACCGAACCCGGCATCCAGATCCCGCAGTTCTACGCCCTGCTGTCGCAGAACGCCCACCGCACCCCGGCCGTCCGCTCCCTGCGCCGCGCCTGGGTCCAGCCCGCGCTCGGGGCGCCGTATCTCGCCATCGGTCTCGATGTGTACGACACCTCCCCGCCCGCCGTGGACTCGGTGCGCGCGATGATGCAGCAGTCGATCGGCGCGGTCCCGGACGGACTGCCGGTGTCGACGGTCGCGATGTCCGACGAGTACGACCCGGTCGCGCTGTGGCTGCGCGCCAACGCCCGCCCGTTCTACGACCGCGAGGCCCACGCCGCCCCGGCACCGGCGGCCCGTGGATACGGTTATCCACCTTCCTACTGATCCCTACGGCCTTGTACGTGGCTGCGCCGAACGGCGGCTGTCTCTTGGCCCGCGACCATTCCTTCATGCTGATCCCCGTTTTCTGGTTTTGGTCTGTGGCGAAAGCATCGAGTGCTTCCGCTGCCGCAAAAGATGATGCGCAGGGGGAAACTCGCTGCACTGTGTGACCTGCGTCACTCGTCAGCTCGTTCCGTGAGTGCGGCTGGAGTTGAGGCATGCACCAACTCGCTCCTGTGTCAGGCGAGTTAACCACGCACATCCTTGATGTACCGGTAGCTTCCGATTTATCGAGTGTTCAGATCTCAGGTATGTATCACCGCTATGCGGACTGTTCTCGTGCGCCGGTCCCGTCTGTAGTGTTCAGGCGGTCAACTATGCATTCCCCTCAGCGGAACCCGGAGTGGCCGACCTATGCGCATACTCAGATCCCGCGCCGCCAGGGCGATCACGGCCGCGTTGGCGGTTGGTCTGATCGCCACCGGCTGTGCCAGTGAGCGAGACAAGGAAGACTCGAACGGCGACAAGGACACGTTCGTGTTCGGCGCCCCGGGAGACCCCAGCTCGCTGGACCCGGCGCTCGCGAGCGACGGCGAGACCTTCCGGGTCACCCGCCAGGCCTTCGAGGCGCTGCTCGAACACGAGCCGGGCGGCAGCAAGCTCGTCGGCGGCCTCGCCGAGAGCTGGGAGAGCAACGACGCGGGCACGGTCTGGACCTTCAACCTCCGCAAGGGCGTGAAGTTCCACGACGGCGAGACGTTCAACGCCGCGGCCGTATGCGCCAACTACGACCACTGGTTCAACTGGACGGGCACCTACCAGTCCAGCGCGGTCTCCTACTACTGGCAGACCATCATGGGCGGCTTCGCGAAGAACGAGGACAAGGAGACGCCCGAGGCGAACTACAAGTCCTGCACCGCGAAGGACGAGAACACCGCCGTCATCGAGGTCAAGAAGCCCTCCGCGAACCTGCCCGGCGGCTTCTCCCTCCAGGCCCTGGCGATCCACTCGCCGAAGGCCCTCAAGGAGTACGAGAAGCAGGAGGCGACCGCCAAGGGCGACGCCATCACGTACCCCAAGTACAGCCAGGAGGCCGGCACGGTCGCCGGCACCGGCCCGTACAAGATCGCGAAGTGGAACAAGGGCAACAAGGAAGTCACCCTTGAGCGCTTCGACGACTACTGGGGCGAGAAGGCCAAGGTCAAGAACCTCGTCATCCGCACCATCGACACCGAGGACGGCCGCCGCCAGGCCCTGCAGGCCGGTGACATCGACGGCTACGACCTGGTCGCGCCCGCCGATGTGAAGACCCTGGAGGGCGAGGGCTTCCAGGTCCCGACCCGTGGCGTCTTCAACCTCTTCTACCTCGGTATGACCCAGGAGAAGAACCCGGCGCTGAAGAAGAAGGAGGTCCGCCAGGCGATCGCGCACGCTCTCGACCGCGAGAACCTGGTCAAGACCCAGCTGCCCGAGGGCGGCAAGGTGGCCACGCAGTTCATGCCGGACACCGTCGACGGCTACTCGGACAAGGTCAAGACGTACGCGCACGACCCGGGCAAGGCCAAGCAGCTCCTCGCGGACGCCGGAGAGAGCGGCCTGCAGATCGAGTTCTGCTACCCGACCGAGGTCACCCGCCCGTACATGCCCGCCCCGCAGGACCTCTTCGAGCTGATGAAGTCCGACCTGGAAGAGGCCGGCATCAAGGTCACCCCGAAGCCCATGAAGTGGGCCCCGGACTACCTGGACGCCACCGAGTCCGGCAGCTGCGCCCTGCACATGCTGGGCTGGACCGGTGACTTCAACGACGGCTTCAACTTCATCGGCACCTGGTTCGCCGAGTACGACAAGCAGTGGGGTTTCAAGAACCAGCAGCTGTTCGACGCGGTGAACGCCGGCTCCGAGGTGGGCAACCCCGCGGAGCGCGTCGCGGCGTACAAGAAGGCCAACGAGGTCATCATGGACTACCTGCCGGGTGTCCCGATCTCCTCCTCGCCGCCCGCGATCGCCTTCGGCAAGAACGTGAACCCGCCGAAGGTCTCCCCGCTGACCCAGGAGAACTTCGCGGAAGTCTCCTTCAAGTAAGCATCAGGCAGGCATGACACAGGTCCGTCCGGCTGCCGACCTCGGCGGCCGGGCGGACCTGTTCATGAAGGCACACACGTAAGAAAGGGGCATTGCGGGGTGCTGCGTCTCGTCGTACGAAGACTGCTCCAACTCATTCCCACCCTGCTCGGCCTGTCGGTTCTGCTGTTCCTCTGGCTCAACCGGCTGCCCGGCGGACCCGCCTCAGCGATCCTGGGGGAGAGGGCCACCGAGGCCGAAGTGGCGCGCATCAACCGCGCGTTGGGGCTCGACCAGCCCCTGTACGTCCAGTACTGGCGCTTCCTCAAGCGGATCGCCGAACTCGACCTGGGCACCTCCGTGCAGACCGGACAGCCGGTCTGGGAGGAGTTCACGCTGCGCTTCCCCGCCACCGTCGAGCTGTCCGTCGCCGCGATGCTCATCGCCGTGGCGGTCGGAGTCCCGCTCGGCTACTTCGCCGCCCGCAAGCGGGGCGGCTGGCTGGACGTCACGGCGGTCTCCGGTTCGCTCGTCGGGATCTGCGTCCCGGTCTTCTTCCTCGCCCTGATCCTCAAGGGCATCTTCGCCGTCAACCTGGGCCTCTTCCCCAGCTACGGCCGCCAGTCCACCGGCATCAACGCCACGGACGTTACCGGTTTCGCCGTCCTGGACGGCATCCTCACCGGCGAGTTCGACGCCTCCTGGGACGCGATCACACACCTCGTGCTGCCGGCCATCACCCTGGCCTCCATCCCGCTCGCCGTCATCGTGCGCATGACCCGGGCCAGCGTCCTGGAGGTGCTGGGCGAGGACTACATCCGCACCGCCGAGTCCAAGGGCCTGCGGCGCCGGGTGATCCGCGAGCGGCATGTGCTGCGCAACGCCATGCTGCCGGTGGTCACCGCGGTCGGCCTGCTCACCGGGTCGCTGCTGTCGGGGGCCGTGCTCACCGAGTCCGTGTTCTCCTTCGGCGGCATCGGCTCCTTCATCCGGACCGCGATCGACGGCCGTGACTACCCGGTGCTGGTCGGCTTCATCATGTTCATCGCGATCACGTACGTCCTGATCAACCTGCTGGTGGACGTGGCGTACAGCCTCATCGACCCGAGAGTGCGGGTGCACTGACGTGAGCACCACCAAGACCGAGAAGATCCAGCGCCTCGCGGAGCTCACCGCACACAACGAGTCCACGACCGGCGCGAGTCTGTGGCGGGAAGCCTTCCGCCGGCTGAAGTCCAGCAAGATGGCGATCATCGGTGCCGCCATCATCGCCGTCTTCGTGATCCTCGCCGTCATCGGCCCGTGGGTCGCCCCCTACAGCCCGACCGCGCAGACGTGGCGCAGTGAAGTCCTGGTGAACGCGGGGCAGTTCGTCGGACCGCGCGCCGAGAACTGGCTCGGCCTGGACCACCTGGGCCGGGACATGTTCTCCCGCATGCTGGTCGGCGCCCGGCAGACCCTGCTCGTCGGTGTCGTGTCGACCCTCATCGGGCTCACGGTGGGCTTCCTCATCGGCGGCCTCTCGGGCGCCGCGGCCACGCTGGGCGGCGCGGCCGGCAAGCGCGTCGACTCCGTCGTCATGCGCTTCACCGACATGCTGCTGGCGCTGCCGTCGCTGCTGCTCGCGGTGTCCGTCGCGGCGGTCCTGGGCCAGTCCCTGACCACGGTGATGATCGCCGTGGGTGTGGTGCAGGTGCCGATCTTCGCCCGGCTGCTGCGCGGCTCGATGCTCGCCCAGGGGGGCACCGACTATGTGCTGGCCGCCCGCGCCCTGGGCGTCCGCAGGCGGCGCATCGTCCTGACCCAGATCATGCCCAACTCGCTCAGCCCGGTGATCGTGCAGGCGACGCTGTCCCTCGCCACCGCGATCATCGAGGCGGCCGCCCTGTCCTACCTGGGTCTCGGCAACCCCGACCCGGCGGTTCCCGAGTGGGGCGTCATGCTGTCGCAGGCGCAGCGCTTCTTCGACAACGCGCCGATGATGGCGGTCTATCCGGCGGTCGGCATCATCATCACCGCCCTCGGCTTCACCCTGCTCGGCGAGGCCATGCGGGAAGCCCTCGACCCGAAGCTGCGAGGCTGAACCACCATGCCACTTCTCACAGTCGACGAACTGACCGTCACCTTCGGCGGACAGCACGGCCGCAAGGAGTCCCGAGCGGTCGACGGCGTCTCGTTCTCCGTCGACCAGGGCCAGGTCGTGGGGCTGGTCGGCGAATCCGGCTGCGGCAAGTCCGTCACCTCTCTGGCACTGATGGGGCTGCTGCCGCGCAAGGGTGTCCGGGTCGGCGGCCGTGCCGACTTCGACGGTTCCGACCTGCTCACCATGGACCGGGCCAAGCTGCGCGACCTGCGGGGCAGCCGCATCGCCATGATCTTCCAGGACCCGCTGTCGTCCCTGAACCCGGTCGTCCCCATCGGTATCCAGGTCACCGAGATCCTCCAGCGCCACCGCGGGCTCAAGGGCGAGGCCGCCCGCAAGGAGGCCGCCCACCTCCTGGACCGGGTCGGCATCCCCGACCCCACCCGGCGGCTCAAGGAGTACCCGCACCAGATGTCCGGCGGCATGCGCCAGCGCGCGCTGATCGCCATGGCGGTGGCCTGCGCGCCGAACCTGCTGATCGCCGACGAGCCCACCACGGCCCTCGACGTGACGATCCAGGCCCAGATCCTGGAACTCCTCAAGGAACTGGTGGACCAGGAGGGCACTGCCCTGCTGATGATCACCCACGACCTGGGCGTCGTGGCCGGGCTCTGCGACCAGGTCAACGTGCTCTACGCGGGCAAGGTCGTGGAATCCGCCGGTCGCCGGGAGCTGTTCGCCCACCCCACCCACCCCTACGCGCACGGACTGCTGGGCTCCATCCCGCGTCTGGACGCGCCGCGCGGCGAACCGCTGAACCCCGTGCGGGGCTCCATCAACGACCGGATCGCCTGGGCCGACGGCTGCGCCTTCGCCCCCCGCTGCGACCGCTACGAGCTGGACTGCCTGACCGGCACTCCCGAGCTCACCGAACCCCGCACGCCCGGTCACCAGGTGCGTTGCGTCCACCCCGTAGCCGAAGCCGCCCGGGCCGAGGAGGTCCCCGCATGAGCCTGCTCGAACTGGACGGCGTGAAAGTCCACTTCCCGGTCAAGAAGGGCATCCTCTTCGACCGCACCGTCGGCCACGTCCACGCGGTCGACGGAGTCTCGCTCAAGGTCGAGGCGGGCCAGACCTACGGCCTGGTCGGCGAGTCGGGCTGCGGCAAGACCACCCTCGGCCGGGCCGTGCTGCGCCTGGTGGACATCACCGACGGCGAGGTCGTGCTGGACGGCACCGACCTGGCGAAGCTGCCCGCCGAGGAGATGCGGCGCTTCCGGCGCCGCCTCCAGATGGTCTTCCAGGACCCGCTGGGCTCCCTCAATCCCCGGCAGAACATCGAGTCGATCCTCACCGAGGGCATGCTCGCCCACGGCGTGGGCGGCGCCACGCAGGAGGAGCGCCGGGAGAAGATCAAGGCGATCCTGGCCAAGGTCGGTCTGCCGGCCAACGCCCTGTCGCGCTACCCGCACGAGTTCTCCGGCGGCCAGCGTCAGCGCATCGGCATCGCCCGCGCCCTGGTGCTGGAACCCGACGTGATCATCTGCGATGAGCCGGTCTCGGCGCTGGACGTGTCCATTCAGGCGCAGGTGATCAACCTGCTGGAGGAACTCCAGGAGGAACTGGGCCTGACCTACCTGGTGATCGCCCATGACCTCGCCGTGGTCCGGCACATTTCCGACGTCATCGGCGTGATGTACCTGGGTGCGCTCGTGGAGGAGGCGCCGAGCGACGCCCTCTACGCCGAGCCGCGGCACCCCTACACCAGGGCCCTGATGTCGGCGGTGCCGGTGCCCGACCCGGAGGTCGAGGACCTGCGCGAGCGCATCCTGCTCACCGGCGACCTGCCCTCCCCGGCGAACCCGCCCGCCGGGTGCCGCTTCCACACCCGCTGCCCGTGGGTACAGGACACCCTTTGCGCGACCGACCGCCCCGAACTCACCGACGTCGGCGGCGGACACCGGGTGGCCTGCCACTACGCCGCCGAGATCGCGGCCGGGACGCTGCGGCGGACCACGGGAGAGGTGGTAACGGCGGCGCGTGAGGAGATAGCGGACGGGCTTGCGTCCGAGGCGGTGAACGGCCCGGCGTCGGAAGAGCCCGGGAAGTCCGACGGTGCCGGGGACTCCGCGGAAGTGACGGTGCCGAAGCAGCCGGAGGCGGGGGACGAGATGGGCAAGGCCGTGTAGCCCGCGGCACGATCAGCCGACCTTGCCCGTCCGCTCCGTCGGCGACATGCCCGCGGCCTGTGTGGCCGCGGGGCATGCCGGCCGGCGCTGCTGTGGGCCGGCTGATCACCCGGCTGCTGGAGCCGACCGGCGGCAAGATCGTCGAACTCGCCGACGGCGGCAAGCTGTACGAGTCGCCGATGCACTCGTACACCAAGGCCCTGCTGTCGGCCGTGCCGATCCCGGACCCCCGGCGCCGGTCGGCCAAGAGCGAGCGCATCCTGCTCAAGGGCGATGTGGCGACCCTGAGGTCCGTAATGACACGTAGGGTTCATGCAGCCCCTGCCTTGCTTTGTAAGGCAGGGGCTGCTGGACAGGTCAGAATGATGGGGTGTTCCAGGAACTGTTCACCCCGTCCGTCCAGCACACCCTCGACCTGGGCGGCATCTTCGTCTTCGCGATCTCCGGCGCCCTGCTGGCCGTCCGCAAGAACTTCGACGTCTTCGGCATCGCCGTGCTCGCCGAGGCCACCGCCCTGGGCGGCGGGCTCTTCCGGGACCTGGTCATCGGCGCCGTACCGCCGGCCGCGTTCACGGACCTGGGGTACTTCCTCACCCCGCTGCTCGCCGCGCTCCTGGTCGTCTTCCTGCACCCGCACGTGGAGCGCATCCAGGCCGGCGTCAACGTCTTCGACGCGGCCGGTCTCGGTCTGTTCTGCGTCGCGGGCACCACGAAGGCGTACGAGTACGGACTCGGCCTGCACGCGTCCGCGGCCCTGGGCCTGGCCACCGCCGTCGGCGGCGGCGTCCTGCGGGACGTGCTCGCCAACGAGGTGCCGTCGCTGCTGCGCTGGGACCGCGATCTGTACGCCGTCCCCGCGATCGTCGGCGCGACGATGGTCGCCCTGTGTATCCGCTACGACGCCCTCACTCCGCTGACCAGCACACTCGCCGCCGCCACCGCCTTCGTGCTGCGGCTGCTGGCGATGCGTTTCCACTGGCGGGCGCCACGGGCGTGGAACCGGCGCTCGACGGTCCGCGAGGAGGAGCCGGCCCCGCAGCCCGCGACAAAAGCTACCGCTTAGTAGTTTGTTGTTGTACCGTACCGCCATGGCTCAGGCATCCCAGGCGACCACCGGCAACAGCGAGTTCGACCGCGACACCGCCGTCACCCGGCGCTCCGAGGGCGTCTACGACATCGACCTCTCCGCGGGCTGGACCATCATCAGCGCCGTCAACGGCGGCTACCTCCTCGCCGTCCTGGGCCGCGCCCTCGCCGACGCCCTGCCGCACCCCGACCCGTTCACGATCTCCGCGCACTACCTGACCGCCTCCCAGCCCGGCCCCGCGGTCGTCCGCACCGACGTCGTCCGCACCGGCCGCACCCTCTCCACCGGCCAGGCCTCGCTCTTCCAGTACGACGACCAGGGCCGCGAGGTCGAACGGATCCGTGTCCTCGCCTCCTACGGCGACCTCGGCTCCCTCCCGGACGACGTCCGTACGACCGCGCGGCCGCCCGCGATGCCGCCGATGGACCAGTGCTTCGGCCCCGAGGACGGCCCCGCCCCCGTCGACGGCAGCTCGGCGATCACCGAACGGCTGCTGCTCAAGCTCGACCCGTCCACCCTGGGCTGGGCGCTGGGCGCGCCCTCCGGCAAGGGCGAGATGCGGGCCTGGTTCGGCCTCAAGGACGGCCGGGACGCCGACCCCTTCTCGCTGCTGCTCGCGGTGGACGCGCTGCCGCCGACCGCCTTCGAACTTGGGATCTCCGGCTGGGTGCCGACGGTCGAGCTGACCGTGCATGTGCGCTGCCGTCCGGCGCCGGGCCCGCTCCGGGTGTCCATCACGACGCGCAACCTCGCCGGTGGGTTCCTGGAGGAGGACGCCGAGGTGTGGGACAGCGCGGACCGGTTGGTGGCGCAGTCCCGGCAGTTGGCTCGGGTGCGGCTCCGGTAGCGGCCGTACGCGCCGGTCAGTCCAGCCAGTGTTCGCGGCCGATGCTGATCAGCCGCAGTCGGCGGGTCGCCAGCCGGGCGACCCGCCGTTGCTGTTCCTCGGAGCCCAGTGCCTCCAGGAAGAGCGAGGCTGTGACCAGCATCTGGTCGACGTAGAGCCCCGCGAGCATCAGCAGATCGTCGTCGCTCCAGCCCTCGGCCGCGCGGTCCTTGGCCAGCTCGGCCTTCACTTCCTCGGTGAACAGGGCCAGTTGACCGCGAATGGCCTCCCGCACCGGCTGCACCCCGCCGTGCTGCTCGCGGGCGATGAAACGGATGTGGGCGGGGTGGGTCCGCACATGACCGCCGATCAACTCCACGGCGCGGGTGATGCGTGCGTCGCTGTCGCCGGCCGTGGACACGATGGTGCGGATCGTCGGATGCAGACTGCTCAGCGCCTCCTCGACCAGGGCCACGCCGAGGTCCGCGGTGGAGCGGAAGTGCCGGTAGAAGGCGGTCGGGGCGACACCGACCGCACGGGTGACCTCGCGCAGACCCAGACTGCTCAGGCTCTGCTCCTCCAGCAGCTCCAACGCGGCGTCCAGGAGCGCCTGTCGGGTCTTCTGCTTCTGCGCCTGCCGGATGCCGAGGGTGTGACTCATACCATGCAGTTAACAACTGTTCTCTGTAATTGGGAAGCCGTGCGCACGCTAGGCTGGGAAGTCAGTGAACAAGTGTAACTACAAACGTTCACCGAAGCAGAGGGGACTCATCCCATGCTCTTCCTGGTCGCCGCGCTCCTGCTGCTCGGCGTGGTCATGGGCACCGTGGCCCACGCGCCGATCGGCTTCACTCTCGTCACCGCCGCCGTGATCGCCGCCTGGCTCGGCGTCTTCGCACTCCGCGAGCGGCACGGCCGCCGGCGCCGGACGCCGACCCACTGACCGTCAGGAGCCCACCATGCAGCTGACCGCACCGGCCAAGCGCCGCACCGGCATCCACGACACCGACGGCATGGCCGTCGCGTCCTTCGTCCTGGGCCTCCTGGGCCTTCTGGTCCTCAACATCTTCCTCGGCCCCATCGCGATCGCCCTGGCCACCATCGCCCTCTGGCGCGGCACCAACCGCCGCTTCCGCGCCTGCCTCGGCCTCGGCCTGGGCGTCGCGGACCTGGTGGTCCTGGCGGCATTCATGCAGGCGGACAACACGATTTCGTGGAGTTTCTGAGGGCGACCCACGAATAGATGGGGTGAGCAACAACCCGGCCGACCTCGAAACCGGCCAAGGACCGCCGCGCGTAGAATCGGCGTCACCATGGCATACCTCGACCACGCCGCGACCACCCCGATGCTCCCGGAGGCGGCGGAGGCACTCACCGCCCACCTGCGCAGCACGGGCAACGCCTCCTCCCTCCACGCATCCGGCCGCCAGGCCCGCCGCACCGTCGAGGAAGCCCGCGAGACCCTCGCGGAAGCCCTCGGCGCCCGCCCCAGCGAGGTCGTCTTCACCTCCGGCGGCACCGAGGCCGACAACCTCGCCGTCAAGGGCCTGTACTGGTCCCGTCGCGCCGCCGACCCGGCCCGCACCCGGGTCCTGGCCAGCCCCGTCGAGCACCACGCCGTCCTGGACGCCGTCCACTGGCTCGGCGAACACGAGGGCGCCACCGTCGAGTACCTCCCCGTCGACTCCTACGGCCGGGTCCATCCCGAGGCCCTGCGCGAGGCCATCGCCCGCAACCCCGACGATGTCGCCCTCGCCACCGTCATGTGGGCGAACAACGAGATCGGCACGGTCCTGCCGATCCGCGAACTCGCCGAGACGGCCGCCGAGTGCGGCGTACCGCTGCACTCCGACGCCGTCCAGGCCTTCGGTCAGCTCCCGGTCGACTTCGCCGCCTCCGGCCTGGCCGCGATGACCGTCTCCGGCCACAAGATCGGCGGCCCGTACGGCATCGGCGCGCTGATCCTGGGCCGTGAGTACAGCCCCGTACCCGTCCTGCACGGCGGCGGCCAGGAGCGGCACGTCCGCTCCGGCACCCTCGACGTCCCCGCCATCGCCTCCTTCGCCGTGGCCGGCCGGCACGCCGCCGAGCACCGCGAGCGGTTCGCCCGCGAGATCGGCGCCCTGCGCGACGACCTGGTCGACGTGGTCCGCACGGCGGTGCCGGACGCGATCCTCGGCGGTGACCCGGTGAACCGCCTCCCGGCCAACGCCCACTTCACGTTCCCCGGCTGCGAGGGCGACTCCCTGCTGCTGCTCCTGGACGCCCAGGGCATCGAGTGCTCCACCGGCTCCGCCTGCACCGCCGGAGTCGCCCAGCCCAGCCACGTCCTGCTCGCCACCGGCACCGACCCGGACCTGGCCCGCGGCACCCTCCGCTTCTCCCTCGGCCACACCTCCACGACGGCCGACGTCGAGGCGGTCGCCAAGGCCATCGGCCCGGCGGTGGAACGCGCCCGCGCGGCAGGACTCACCTAGGACCTAGGCCGGCGTCGCAGCCGAACTCGCCTGCCGTACGAGCTTCATGTACCGGTCCCAGTCCCAGTGCTCCCCGGGATCGGTGTGGTCGGTGCCCGGCACCTCCACGTGCCCGATGATGTGCTCGCGGTCGACGGGTATGCCGTACCGCGCGCATATCCGCGCCGTGAGGCGGGCGGACGCGGCGTACATGGCGTCCGTGAAGTCCTGCGGGCGGTCGACGAAGCCCGCGTGCTCGATGCCGACGCTGCGTTCGTTGTAGTCGCGGTTGCCCGCGTGGTACGCCACGTCCAGCTCGCGGATCATCTGCGCGATGTGGCCGTCCTCGCGGACGATGTAGTGCGAGGCCGCACCGTGCCCCGGGTCCTGGAAGACCTTCACCGCGCTGTCGAAGCTGCCCTGGGTGACATGGATGATCACCATGTCGATCGTGAAGTCGTCGGGGCGGTCCGCCCGCCGCCAGTTCGCCGACGAGGCCGCCACCCAGCGCGCGCCCGTGTAGTCGACGGCCCCCGCCACCCGCGGCTTCTCCACCCCGGGCACCTGCCACCACAGCCGCGACAGCTCGTCGCGCGCCAGCACGGCGCCCGTGCCCACCGCGGCCGCGGCCCCGCCGATGATCAGCGCGCGCCGCCCGATCCGCCGGTCCTGGCCGCCGCCCTTCGTCTGCTCCATGTGATCGAGAACGGATACTCGCGGGCTTCGGTTCCCGCGCCCCCGTACCCTGGAAGGGTTATGACTGACACCCCGCAGCGCTCCCGCCCCCTCCGCGTCCTCGCCGCCATGTCCGGCGGTGTGGACTCCGCCGTCGCCGCCGCCCGGGCGGCCGAGGCGGGTCATGACGTGACCGGAGTCCATCTCGCGCTCTCCGCGAACCCGCAGTCGTTCCGCACGGGCGCGCGGGGCTGCTGCACGATCGAGGACTCCCGCGACGCCCGCCGCGCCGCCGACGTCATCGGCATCCCGTTCTACGTCTGGGACCTCGCCGACCGCTTCCGCGAGGACGTCGTGGAGGATTTCGTCGCCGAGTACGAGGCGGGCCGTACGCCCAACCCGTGCCTGCGCTGCAACGAGAAGATCAAGTTCGCCGCGCTGCTGGACAAGGCGCTGGCGCTGGGCTTCGACGCGGTCTGCACCGGGCACTACGCGAAGATCGTGACGCTGCCCGACGGCAGCCGCGAGCTGCACCGCGCCTCCGACATGGCCAAGGACCAGTCGTACGTCCTCGGCGTGCTGGACGAGAAGCAGCTCGCGCACGCGATGTTCCCGCTCGGTGACACGGTCACCACCAAGGACGAGATCCGCGCGGAGGCCGAGCGCCGGGGCCTGGCGGTGGCCAAGAAGCCGGACTCGCACGACATCTGCTTCATCGCCGACGGTGACACGCAGGGCTTCCTGGCGAACCGGCTCGGCCGGGCGGAGGGCGACATCGTCGACGAGTCCGGCACCAGGCTGGGCACCCACGACGGGGCGTACGGCTTCACCATCGGACAGCGCAAGGGGCTCAGGATCGGCACTCCCGCGCCCGACGGCAAGCCGCGCTACGTCCTGGACATCTCGCCGGTGAACAACACGGTCACCGTGGGCCCCGCCGAGGCCCTCGACGTCTCGGCGCTCACCGCGATCAAGCCCCGCTGGTGCGGCGCCGCCCCGCTCGGCCCCGGCACCTACACCGCCCAGCTGCGCGCCCACGGCGGCGAGACCGAGGTGAGCGCGGAGCTCATCGACGGCGAACTCCAGGTGACCTTCACCGAGCCGGTTCGGGGCGTCGCCCCCGGCCAGGCGATCGTCCTCTACGACGGCACGCGCGTGGTCGGCTCGGCGACCATCGCGTCGACCACGCGCGCGACGGCGGGCGTGGCCTGAACCGACCGGCTCGGGCCAACCGCCACCTCGTAGAACGATTCAGGCCACTTCCACCTCGTAGAAGCAGAGGTGGTCCTTGATCGCGGCCACGTCCGGCTTCGGTTCCGGGTAGGACCAGACGAGGTCGGCCGCGTCCGGCAGCGACCAGTAGGACGCGGTGCCCTTGAACGGGCAGTACGTGTGTGTCTCCGACGGCGTCAGCAGGTCGAGCCGGACGTCCTGCGGCGGGATGTAGTAGCGCACGGGACAGCCCGTCTCCCGCAGGACGAGGGGCCGGTCGCTCTCCGCCAGCACCTGCCCGTCATGGACGACGCGCACGCGCTGTGTGCTCTGCTCGATGGTGATCGTGTGGCCTTGAGTCGTGTCCTGGGTCATGTCGGGAAAAGCACTCGCGGGCGCCCGGTTCTTCCCCCGTACGGTTGCCCCATGAATATCTGCGTCTTCCTCTCCGCCGCCGACCTCGACGACTGCTACACCCGCCCCGCGCGCGAGTTCGCGAAACTGCTGGGCAAGGGCGGGCACACGCTGGTGTGGGGTGGTTCGGACGTCGGCCTGATGAAGGTGGTGGCGGACGGCGTGCAGGAGGCGGGCGGGTGGCTGGTGGGCGTCTCCGTGGAGTTCCTGGCTGCCAAGGCACGCGAGGGCGTCGACGAGATGGTGATCGCCCGGGACCTCGCCGAGCGCAAGAAGCTGCTCCTGGAGAAGTCCGACGCCGTGGTGATCATGGTGGGCGGTACCGGTACGCTGGACGAGGCCACGGAGATCCTGGAGCTGAAGAAGCACGGCCACACCGACAAGCCCGTGGTGCTGCTGAACACCGCGGGTTTCTACGACGGCCTGAAGGAACAGTTCCGCCGCATGGAGGACGAGGGGTTCCTGCCCCGGCCGCTGACCGACCTGGTGTTCTTCGCGGAGGAGCCGGTGGGGGCGCTGGCGTACCTGGAGGAGAGCCGGGGCGTGGCGTGATGACACGCGGGTGATGCGAGCATGGCGGACATGGCTACACATGTGATCACCGGGGCGGGTTCCGGCATCGGCGCGGCCGTGGCCCGCCGTCTGCACGCGCGCAGGGACGACCTCGTGCTGCACGCGCGCGACGCGGGCCGCGCGAAGGAACTGGCGGCCGAGTTCCCCGGGGTGAGGACACTCGTCGGCGACCTCGCGGACCCCGACAGGCTGAGCTGGGCGCTGTCCCACCAGACGCTGCCGGACCGGGTGGACTCCCTGCTGCACATCGCCGGCGTGGTCGACCTGGGCCCGGTCGGCGACCTCACCCCCAAGGCCTGGCGTCACCAGCTCAACGTCAACCTCATCGCCCCCGCCGAGCTCACCCGTCTTTTCCTGCCCCAACTGCGCGCCGCCCGCGGCCACGTGGTGTTCGTGAACTCCGGCGCGGGGCTGAACGCCCACGCCGACTGGTCCGCGTACGCGGCCTCCAAGCACGGCCTGAAGGCCCTCGCCGACTCCCTGCGGCACGAGGAGCACGCGGGCGGCGTCCGCGTCACCTCCGTCTACCCCGGCCGCACGGCGAGCCCCATGCAGGCCAAGGTCCACCAGCAGGAGGGCAAGGAGTACGACCCGTCGAAGTGGATCGACCCGGAGTCCGTCGCCACGACGATCCTGATGGCCCTGGACCTGCCGAGGGACGCGGAGGTGAACGACCTGACGGTGCGGCCGGGGCGGTGAAACCGGCGGCGGGCGTTCCGTAGGCTGCCGGAGTGAGCGAAAACAGCCAGTTCCACTTCGGTGCCGCCACCGGCGTCGGTTCCCTGCCGGGCGGGGACGCCCGTGAGGCCGCCAAGACCGTCACCGGGTCCTTCGAGGACTTCCCGTTCCTGCCCGAGCTGCCCGCGCGGGGGCCCGGCGCCGACATGATCGGGCGGACCGCCGGGATGCTCGTCGAGCTGTACGCGCGCGTGGAGCCCAGTGGCTGGCGTTTCGGGGACCGGCCGGGGCGGGACACCAAGCGGGCGTGGGCGTGGCTCGGCGAGGACCTCGACGCCCTGGAGGAGTTCACGCAGGGGTACGAGGGCCCGCTGAAGGTGCAGGCCGTCGGGCCGTGGACGCTCGCCGCGGCCATCGAGCTGAGGAACGGCGAGGCGGTCCTGTCCGACCCCGGCGCCTGCCGCGACCTCGCCGCCTCCCTCACCGAGGGCCTGCGCCTGCACCTGGCCGAGGTGCGACGGCGTGTCCCCGGCGCCCGGCTCGTGCTCCAGCTCGACGAGCCCTCCCTCACCGCCGTACTGCGCGGCCGGGTGCGGACCGCCAGCGGCTACCGCACCCACCGTGCCGTCGACCGGCAGATCGTCGAGGCCACGCTCCGGGACGTCGTCGGCGTGCACGAGGGCGGCCCGGTCGTGGTCCACTCCTGCGCCCCCGACGTCCCGTTCGCGCTGCTGCGCCGGGCCGGTGCCGCCGCCGTCTCCTTCGACTTCTCGCTTCTCACCGAGCGTGACGACGACGCGATCGGCGAGGCCGTGGAGGGCGGCACCCGGCTGTTCGCCGGTGTCGTGCCGAGCACGGACGGCCCATTGTCAGACCCTGCCGGTAGCGTCATGGGTGTCAGGACGCTGTGGCGCAGGCTGGGGCTGTCACCGGGGCTTCTTCCGGAGGCGGTCACGGTCACGCCCACGTGCGGACTCGCGGGCGCCTCCCCCGAGTACGCGCGCAGGGCCCTCGCCCACTGCGTCCGGGCGGCGAGATCCCTCGCGGACAACCCTGAGTAACGGGAGGACGACACGGTGGCCGGCGACAAGCAAGCGGAGTCCACAGCGGTACCCGCCGAGGCACGGGAGCGGCATGCGCAGCTCGCCGAGCAGGTCGAGGAGCACCGCTTCCGGTACTACGTGAAGGACGCTCCCGTCGTCAGCGACGCGGAGTTCGACCAGCTCCTGCGCTCCCTGGAGGAGCTGGAGGAGGAGTACCCGGAGCTGCGCACCCCGGACTCGCCGACCCAGAAGGTCGCCGGGTCCTACGAGACGGATTTCACGGCGGTCGAGCACCGCCAGCGCATGCTCTCCCTCGACAACACCTTCAACGACGACGAGCTCGCCGCGTGGGCCGATCGCATCGCCCGTGAGCTGGGCGCGCAGGACTACCACTTCCTGTGCGAGCTCAAGGTCGACGGCCTCGCCGTCAACCTCACCTACGAACACGGCCGCCTCACGCGCGCGGCGACCCGCGGCGACGGCCGCACCGGCGAGGACATCACCCCCAACGTCCGGACCATCGCCGAGATCCCGGACCGGCTGAAGGGCGACCGCGTCCCGGACCTGGTGGAGATCCGCGGCGAGGTCTACTTCCCGATGGAGAAGTTCGAGGAGCTCAACCGCCGCCTGGTGGAGGCCGGCGACAAGCCCTTCGCCAACCCGCGCAACGCGGCGGCCGGTTCCCTGCGCCAGAAGGACCCGCGCGTCACGGCCACCCGCCCGCTGCACATGGTGGTGCACGGCATCGGCGCCCTGGAGGGCTTCTCAGGCCTCACCCGCCTCTCCCAGGCCTACGACCTGCTCAAGGAGTGGGGCCTGCCCACCTCGCTGCACAACAAGGTGGTCGACGACCTCGAAGGCGTACGGGAGTTCATCGCGTACTACGGCGAGAACCGCCACTCCGTGGAGCACGAGATCGACGGCGTGGTGGTCAAGCTCGACGAGATCCGCCTCCAGGGCCGCCTCGGGTCGACGGCCCGCGCCCCGCGCTGGGCGATCGCGTACAAGTATGCGCCGGAGGAGGTCAACACCAAGCTCGTCAACATCCGCGTGGGCGTGGGCCGTACCGGCCGGGTCACACCGTACGCGCAGGTCGAGCCGGTGACGGTGGCCGGCTCGGAGGTCGAGTTCGCCACCCTGCACAACCAGGACATCGTCAAGGCCAAGGGCGTCCTCATCGGCGACACCGTGGTGCTGCGCAAGGCCGGTGACGTCATCCCGGAGATCCTCGGCCCGGTCGTCGACCTGCGCGACGGCACCGAGCGCGAGTTCGTGATGCCGTCCGAGTGCCCCGAGTGCGGTACGGCGCTGAGGCCGATGAAGGAGGGCGACGTCGATCTGCGCTGCCCGAACTCCCGCGCCTGCCCCGCGCAGTTGCGCGAACGGTTGTTCTATCTGGCGGGTCGCAAGGCGCTGGACATCGAGCACTTCGGCTATGTCGCCGCGGCCGCGCTCACCGGTCCGCTGGAGCCCGAGGAGCCGCCGCTGAAGGACGAGAGCGACCTGTTCGACCTCACCGTCGAGCAGCTGCTGCCCATCAAGGCGTACGTCCTCGACCAGGACAGCGGCCTGCCCAAGCGGGACCCGAAGACCGGCGAGGAGAAGATCGCCACGGTCTTCGCCAACCAGCAGGGCGAGCCCAAGAAGAACGCCCTCGCGATGCTGGAGAACATCGCGGCCGCCAAGCAGCGCCCACTCGCTCGTATCCTGACCGGCCTGTCGATCCGTCATGTCGGCCCGGTCGCCGCCGAGGCGCTGGCCCGCGAGTTCCGCTCCATCGACCGCATCGAACAGGCGACCGAGGAGGAGCTGGCCACCACCGATGGGGTCGGCCCCATCATCGCCGCCTCGCTCAAGGAGTGGTTCGCGGAGGACTGGCACCGCGAGATCATCCGCAAGTGGAAGGCCGCCGGCGTCCGCCTGGAGGAGGAGAGCACCGGCGAGGACGAGGGCCCCCGCCCGCTCGAAGGCCTCACCGTCGTCGTCACCGGCACGCTCGAACACTTCACGCGGGACGGCGCGAAGGAGGCGCTGCAGACCCGGGGCGCCAAGGTGACGGGTTCTGTTTCGAAGAAGACGTCATTCGTCGTTGTGGGTGACAGCCCCGGATCGAAATACGACAAGGCTATGCAGCTCAAGGTGCCGGTCCTGAACGAGGAAGGGTTCAACGTCCTGCTCCAGCAAGGGCCTGAGGCCGCGTCGGAGGTCGCGCTTCCGACCGGTGAGTAGCGGTTGAGGAACACCCGATCGGCGCATATCAGATGCATACGGGCGGCCGGGGCGCATTCGGGCAACCGTCGACGACCGGTGCCCGTGGAAGCCTTCTGCGGCCTACTGTTGAGGTGTGCACCTGCCGTGCCCAGCTGCGGTTGGGGCATCCCCTTGCTCTTGGCGAGCACGGGGAACGGTTTTCCAACGCGGTGCCGTTGAGGGATGTCGGGCAACGGGCCGCGTGGCGTGGGCACCGCCGGCTGTGAGAGGGACGGGAATGGAACCGACCGAGAGCGCCGCCCCGTACTCACGGCTGCGCCGGATGGCCGGCGCCTGGCGAGGGGGACTCCGTTCGGCCTGGCGCGCGAGTGCCGCGGCGACGCGGGATCACGACGCCGGGCAGCGCATCGTGCCGGCCGGATGCGACGCCGCCGCCCTCACCGCCGGGCAGACCGCCGGACTGCCGGGAGTCGACGCCGAACGGCACCTGTCCTGGCCCGCGCTGCCCGCGGCGGTCGTCGCGGCCGCCGGGTTCGCCCTCGGCGCCGGATTCCTGCGGGCGTTCACCGGCCACCACCCCCTCTTCCCGTCCGGCACGGCCGGCTGGTCGCTGGCCGTGCTGACCGGCATCATCGTCGGCCACCTGGTCGCGCTCGGCCGCGCCCGCTGGTGGGGCGGCACCGGCTCCGGCGCCGCCCTCACCCTCGCCGTCCTGCTGCTGTACGGCTGGGTGTCCGCCGGGCTGGTCAGCCTCACCGTCGTCGTCCTGGTCGGCATAGCCCGGCGCCACCGCTGGCGGCAGGGCGTGCTGCACGGCGCGGTGGACATCCTCGGCATCGGCGCCGGCGCCCTCCTCCTGGCCGCCTTCGGCCGCGTACCGTCCGTCGAGAACCCCTGGCACCCCGCCACCTGGACCCTCTACACCGCCACCGAGGTCATCCTGGTCGCGACCGCCTACCTGGCGGTCTCCCGCACCCTGCTGTGGTACCTGCACGCGCCCCGCCCCGGCGGACTGCCCACCATCGCCCGCACCGCCCTGGTCCGGCACGGCCTGGTCGCGGTCGCACTGTTCGGCATCGCACCCCTGATCTGCGTGGTCGCCGTCGCCAAGCCGATCCTGCTGCCGCTGTTCGCCATCCCCCTCATCGCCCTCGACTCCACCCTGTGGATAGCCCGCGCCCGCGCGGAGGAGCAACTGCGCGATCCGCTCACCGGGCTGCCCAACCGCCAGTGGCTGCTGGAGCGCATCTGGACCGCTCTCGACGACGCCGAGCGCATCGACGCCCGTGCCGCCCTGATGCTGATCGACCTGGACCGGTTCCGATCGGTCAACGACACCCTCGGTCATCTCGCCGGTGACCGGCTGCTGCTGCAGACCGCCGACCGGCTGCGGCTGGCGCTGCCGCGCGGGGCGGAGGCCGCCCGGCTCGGCGGCGACGAGTTCGCCGTCTTACTCCCGGTCGCCGACTCCACGACGTCCGCGACCCGGATCGCCCGCGGCCTGGTCACCGCGCTCAGCTCCCCGCTCGACCTCGACGGCCTCACCCTCGTGCTGGAGGCCAGCGCCGGCGTCGCCGTCTTCCCCGACCACGCCCTCGACGCCGAGGGCCTGCTGCGCCGCGCGGACGTGGCGATGTACCAGGCGAAACGCGACCGTACGGGGGTGGAGGTGTACGAGTCCAAGCGGGACTCCAACACCCCGGACCGCCTCGGCCTCCTCGCCGACCTGCGCCGCGCGCTGGACGCGCACGAGGTCGAGCTGCACTACCAGCCCAAGGTGCGCTTCGACGGGCAGGTGGCCGGTCTGGAGGCGCTGGTGCGGTGGGTGCACCCGGAGCGCGGGAAGGTGCCGCCGGACGAGTTCATCGCGATCGCCGAGTCGTCCGGGCTGATGCCGCAGCTGACGGAGTACGTGCTGGAGACGGCGCTCGGGCAGGTGGCGCAGTGGCGGTCGCAGGGGCTGTTCGTGCCGGTCGCGGTGAACGTGTCCCCGCGTGACGTGCACACTCCCGGCTTCGCGGGCTCCGTCGCCGCGCGCCTGGCCCGGCACGGAGTGCCCGCGGGAGCGCTCCAACTGGAGATAACGGAACATGTGCTCCTGGAGGACCCGCAGCGGGCTGCCGACACCCTCGCCGGGCTGACCGGGCACGGCGTGAAGATGTCGCTGGACGACTTCGGCACGGGGTACTCCTCGCTGGTCCACCTCAAGCGGCTGCCGGTGAGTGAGCTGAAGATCGACCGTTCGTTCGTGGCACGGCTGGCGGTCGACGCGGAGGACGCGGAGATCGTGCGGTGCACCGTCGACCTCGCGCATTCGCTGGGGCTGCTCGTGGTCGCCGAGGGGGTCGAGGACGACGAGACGTGGGAGCGGCTGCGGGATCTGCGGTGCGATGCCGTGCAGGGGTGGCTGGTCGCCGCGGCGATGCCTCCGGAGGAGACGACGGCTTGGTTGCGGGCGCGGGGGGCCAGGGGGTGGCAGCGGCCGAAGGCCGCACTGCCTGCGGCCGACTGAACTTCCATGGGTAGTGCCGGGTACTGAGGTCGTTCGGCTGCGGCGCCGTCGTGGTTGATCGCGCCCACGCGGCGGAGCCGCATATTGAATACAGCCCGCGCCCCTATGCGGCACTGCTGCACCGTTCCTTAGAAGGCTCCCGGTAACCGTTTCACTGTCACCCCTCCCCGCCCCATAGGATTGAGCCCAAACCACACACACTCACCCCAGAGGATCGCTGCATGCCTGGCATCACGCGCGAGGAGGTCGCCCACCTCGCCCGGCTGGCGCGTCTGGAGCTGAAGCCCGAAGAGCTTGACCACTTCGCCGGCCAGCTGGACGACATCATCGGCGCGGTCGCCCGCGTCAGCGAGGTCGCCGACCAAGACGTACCGCCGACCTCGCACCCGCTCCCGCTGACGAACGTCATGCGCCCGGACGAGGTCCGCCCGTCGCTCACCCCCGAGCAGGCGCTCTCCGGCGCCCCGGCCCAGGAGCAGCAGCGTTTCAAGGTGCCGCAGATCCTGGGGGAGGAGTAATCCGCATGACGGACGCAATCATCAAGCTCACCGCCGCCGAGATCGCCGCGAGGATCGCCTCCGGCGAGCTCACGGCCGTCGAGGTCACCGAGGCCCACCTGGCCCGCATCGAGGCCGTCGACGAGAAGGTGCACGCCTTCCTGCACATCGACCGCGAGGGCGCCCTCGCGGCGGCCCGTGCCGTCGACGAGAAGCGGGCCAAGGGGGAGAAGCTCGGGCCACTGGCCGGCGTTCCCCTCGCGCTCAAGGACATCTTCACCACCGAGGGCATCCCCACCACCGTCGGGTCCAAGATCCTGGAAGGGTGGATCCCGCCGTACGACGCCACCCTCACCAAGAAGCTGAAGGACGCCGACGTCGTCATCCTCGGCAAGACCAACATGGACGAGTTCGCCATGGGGTCCTCCACCGAGAACAGCGCGTACGGTCCCACCGGCAACCCCTGGGACCTCACCCGCATCCCCGGCGGCTCCGGCGGCGGCTCCTCCGCCGCGCTCGCCTCGTACCAGGCCCCGCTCGCCATCGGCACCGACACCGGCGGCTCCATCCGCCAGCCGGCCGCCGTCACCGGCACGGTCGGCGTGAAGCCGACGTACGGGGCCGTCTCCCGCTACGGCATGGTGGCGTTCTCGTCCTCCCTCGACCAGGGCGGGCCCTGCGCCCGTACGGTCCTGGACGCGGCCCTCCTGCACGAGGTGATCGCCGGGCACGACCCGCTCGACTCCACCTCCATCGACGCCCCGGTCCCGCCGGTCGTCGAGGCCGCCCGCAACGGCAGCGTCGAGGGCATGCGCGTCGGCGTCGTCAAGCAGTTCCGCGGCGAGGGCTACCAGGCCGGTGTCATCCAGCGCTTCGACGAGTCCGTGACCCTCCTCAAGGAGCTGGGCGCGGAGATCGTCGAGCTGGACTGCCCGTCCTTCGACCTCGCGCTGTCGGCGTACTACCTGATCGCCCCGAGTGAGTGCTCCAGCAACCTCGCCCGCTTCGACGGCCTGCGCTACGGCCTGCGTACCGGCGACGACGGTTCGCGCTCCGCCGAGGAGGTCACCTCGCTGACCCGCGAGGCCGGCTTCGGCGCCGAGGTCAAGCGGCGCATCATGCTCGGCACGTACGCCCTGTCGAGCGGCTACTACGACGCGTACTACGGCAGCGCCCAGAAGGTCCGTACGCTCATCAAGCAGGACTTCGACAAGGCGTTCGAGCAGGTCGATGTGATCGTCTCGCCGACCACGCCCACCACCGCCTTCCCGATCGGTGAGCGTGCCGACGACCCGATGGCGATGTACCTCGCGGACCTGTGCACCATCCCGACCAACCTGGCGGGCAACGCGGCCATGTCCCTGCCCTGCGGCCTCGCCCCGGAGGACAACCTGCCGGTCGGGCTGCAGATCATCGCCCCGGCGATGCAGGACGACCGCCTGTACAAGGTGGGCGCCGCCGTCGAGGCCGCCTTCGTGGAAAAGTGGGGGCACCCGCTCCTGGAGGAGGCTCCGTCGCTGTGAGTGCACTGTCCAAGGCCAAGGGCTTCAAGAAGTCGAAGTCCGGTACGTACCTGTCCATGGCCGCCACCGCGTTCGGCGCGATCGGCGTCGCCAAGCAGATCAAGAAGGCCCGTGCCGAGAACGACACGCTGCGGCTCGTCGACGCCGTCGTCACCGCCGCCGGTGTCGTCACCGGCCTCGCCATGCTCTACCGCGAGCTGAAGCGGCTGGGCGACGACGACGTCCTGCTGGGCTGAGAGGGAAGTTTCACCGTGACCACCACGACCGACCTGGTGTCGTACGAGGACGCGCTGGCGTCGTACGACCCCGTCATGGGCCTTGAAGTCCATGTCGAACTCGGCACCAAGACCAAGATGTTCTGCGGTTGTTCGACCGCGCTCGGTCAGGACGCCAACACCCAGACCTGCCCGGTCTGCCTCGGCCTGCCCGGCGCGCTCCCGGTCGTCAACGCGACCGGCGTCGAGTCCGCGATCAAGATCGGCCTCGCGCTGAACTGCGAGATCGCCGAGTGGTGCCGCTTCGCCCGGAAGAACTACTTCTATCCGGACATGCCGAAGAACTTCCAGACCTCCCAGTACGACGAGCCGATCGCCTTCAACGGCTACCTCGACGTACAGCTGGAGGACGGCGAGACCTTCCGCGTGGAGATCGAGCGCGCCCACATGGAGGAGGACACCGGCAAGTCCACCCACGTGGGCGGCGCGACGGGCCGTATCCACGGCGCGTTGCACTCCCTGCTCGACTACAACCGCGCCGGCATCCCGCTCATCGAGATCGTCACCAAGCCGATCGTCGGCGCGGGCGAGCGTGCGCCGGAGGTCGCCAAGGCGTACGTCCGTGAGCTGCGCGAGCTGATCCGCGCGCTCGGCGTGTCCGAGGCTCGCATGGAGATGGGCCAGATGCGCTGCGACGTGAACCTGTCGCTGATGCCCAAGGGCGCCGACAAGTTCGGCACCCGCTCCGAGACCAAGAACGTCAACTCGCTGCGCTCCGTGGAGCGTGCGGTGCGCTTCGAGATCCAGCGGCACGCGGCCGTGCTCGGCGACGGCGGCACGGTGATCCAGGAGACCCGGCACTTCCACGAGGACACGGGGACGACGACCTCGGGCCGTACGAAGGAAGAGGCCGAGGACTACCGGTATTTCCCCGAGCCGGACCTGGTGCCCGTGGCCCCGTCCCGGGAGTGGGTCGAGGAGATCCGCGCCTCGCTGCCGGAGCTGCCGCTGGTGCGCCGCAACCGGCTGCGCGAGGAGTGGGGCATCTCCGCGACGGACATGCAGGCGATTCTCAACGCCGGTGCGCTGGACCCGATCGTCGCCACGATCGACGCCGGTGCCGACGCGGCCGCCGCCCGCAAGTGGTGGATGGGTGAACTGGCCCGCAGCGCCAACGAGTCGGGCAAGGCGCTCGACGAGCTGGCCATCACTCCGGCCCAGGTCGCCCGGGTCGCCGAGCTGGTCTCGAAGGGCGACCTGAACGACAAGCTGGCCCGCCAGGTCATCGAGGGCGTCCTCGCGGGCGAGGGCATCCCGGACGAGGTCGTCGACAAGCGCGGCCTGAAGGTCGTCTCCGACGAGGGCGCGCTCACCACCGCCGTCGAGGAGGCCATCGCGGGCAACCCGGGCATCGCGGACAAGATCCGCGGCGGCAAGGTGGCCGCGGCCGGCGCCCTGGTCGGCGCGGTCATGAAGGCGACCCGGGGCCAGGCCGACGCGGCCCGCGTCAAGGAGCTGATCCTGCAGAAGCTGGGCGTCAGCGAGGGCTGAGCAACACACGAATGGGGGGTGCATCGGTCTCGGTGCACCCCCTTTGGCCTATCACCCCCTTGGCCTGTTACCCCCTTGGTGTGGCCCCCCTTGGTGTCACACCGGCCGCTGCCCCACCAGTCGTACGAAGCCCAGCGCGCGGCCCTCGTCCACCCGCAGCATCTCGCCGACCCGGCGGGACATCGTGCGATGGAACTCCTCCGGGCTCTCCTCGGCGACCACGTCGCACCACAGCAGCCAGTCCCGCCAGCCGTCGTTCAGCCAGTCGGCGGACTCCACCTCGACGGCGCCGCCGCGGGTCCAGTGGCGTCGCCACCAGTCGGCGGAGTGGAAGCACCAGAAGTCGGGCTCCCACCACGGTTTGAGATGCTCGGGCGGCTCGGTGCCGTCCGGTTCGTCCCGCAGCGCGGGCACGACGACACCGATCCGCCCGCCGGGCTTCACCAGCCGCATCAAGGTGGGCAGGTAGAGGTCGTCGGTGCCGAAGTACTGATACGCGTCGATGCTCACGATCGCGTCGAACGTGCCCTCGCCGAACGGCAGGTCGTGCGCCTCGGCGTGCACCGGCAGCACCCGGTCGGCGACGCCCGCCGCGGCGAGCCGCTCGGCGTTCTCGTCGGGCTTGATCCACAGGTCGGCGGCGGTGACCTGGACGTCGTACTCACGGGCGAGGAAGACCGAAGTGAGCGCGCGGCCGCAGCCCAGGTCGAGCACGCGCGCGTGTGGGGGCAGGGAATCGAGGCGGAGTGCGGGGGCCAGCCACTCCAGCAGCCACAGTGGGTTCGGGCCCATCTGGTGGTCGACGACCCAGCGCGCGTCGTACTGATTGCTGCGCGGGTAGCGGTCGTTGGTGAGTCGCTCGGTGAGATCAGGCATAGGTTTCTTCTTACGCTCGACAGAGTTCACCCGATTGTCCTGTGAGCTGTCTCCCACTCTTGTGAATAGACATACGAAACGACCAAACGATCATTTCTCCCTGTAAGAGTGGCTGCATTGCTCATGAGTTCTTTGCGGGCCGTTCAGAATACGGACGACTGTTCCCGGTCAAAGATCCACAAGTCATACCTGGGAGCACGTTCGTGGCAGCCCTCGCCCGCTGGTGTGTTCGGAACCGCTTGGTCGTCGTACTCCTGTGGCTCCTCGCCTGCGGCGGCGTGACCGCTGCCGCCACCGCGACCGGCACGGCGTACTCGAACGACTACCAGGTCCCCGGCACCGAGTCGGAGAGGGCCGGGCAGCTGCTGAAAGAGGGCTTCCCCGAGCTGGGCGGCGCCGCCGGCACGGTCGTCTGGCACACCGAGAACGGCTCTGTCCGCGCGGCCGACGTCGAACAGACGATGACCCGCACCCTGCACGCCATCGCGCAACTGCCCGGCGTGGCCACCGTGGTGAGCCCGTACGACGGTCAGGGCGCGGGCCGGATCAGCGAGGACGGCCGTACCGCGTACGCCACCGTCGCCTTCCGAGACCCGTCCCAGGACATCGACGAGTCCGAGGCACAGGCCGTCGTGGACACCGCCAAGGGCGCCGAGGCCGACGGGCTCCAGGTGGAGCTGGGCGGCACCGCCATCGGCCTCACCGACCCGTCCGGCGGCCATCTCGCCGAGGTCGTCGGCGTGGGGGTCGCCGCGGTCGTGCTGTTCCTCGCCTTCGGCTCGCTCGCCGCGTCCCTGCTGCCCATCGCCACCGCCCTGGTCGGCGTCGGCACCGCCTACGCCGGGATCGTGCTGCTCGGGCACGCCATGACCGTCGCCGACTTCGCGCCCATGCTGGGCATGCTGATCGGGCTCGGCGTCGGCATCGACTACGCGCTGTTCATCGTCACCCGCCACCGGCGGGGCCTGAAACGCGGCCTGGACGTCACCGAGGCGGCCACAACGGCCGTCGCCACCACGGGACGTGCGGTGGTGTTTGCGGGTGCGACCGTGTGCATCGCGCTGCTGGGGATGCTGATACTCCGGCTCGGCTTCCTCAACGGCGTGGCCATCGCCGCCTCGTTGACCGTCGTGCTCACCGTCGCGGCCTCCGTGACCCTGCTGCCCGCCCTGCTGTCCTTCATCGGCATGCGCGCGCTCAGCCGCCGTGAACGCCGCCGCCTGGAGGAGCACGGTCCCGAGCCGGAGCTGCCCACCGGGTTCGCCGCCCGCTGGTCCGCGTTCGTCGAACGGCACCCCAAGAAGCTCGGCGCCGTCGCGCTCGCCGTCATCACGCTGCTCGCCCTGCCCACCCTCTCGCTCCGCCTCGGCACCTCCGACCAGGGCAACAACCCCGCGTCGACGACCACCAGGCAGGCCTACGACCTCCTCGCCGACGGCTTCGGACCCGGCGTCAACGGCCCCCTCACCCTCGTCACCGAGATCCAAGGCGCCGAGGACCGGCTCGCCGTCGACAGCCTCGGCAGCAGCCTGCGCGCCACCGAGGGCGTCGCCGCCGTGACACCGGTGACGTTCGACTCCGGCGGCCACACCGCGTACCTCACCGTCGTACCCGAGTCGTCCCCGCAGTCGGCGAGCACCAGTGACCTCGTCGACCGGCTGCGCACCGAGGTGCTGCCGCGCGCCGAGGCCGGCACCTCGCTCGACGTGCACGTCGGCGGGGTCACCGCGGCCTATGACGACTTCGCGGAGGTGATCGTCGACAAGCTGCCGCTGTTCGTCGGCGTGGTCATCGGGCTCGGCTGTGTGCTGCTGCTGCTCGCCTTCCGGTCCGTCGGCATCCCGCTGAAGGCCGCCGCGATGAACGTCGCCGCCGTCGCCGCCTCCTTCGGGGTGGTCGTCGCGATCTTCCAGTGGGGCTGGGGCAGCGAACTGCTCGGCCTCGGCCGCGCGGGCCCGATCGAGCCCTTCCTCCCCGTGATCATGGTGTCGGTGCTCTTCGGGCTCTCCATGGACTACCAGGTCTTCCTGGTCAGCCGGATGTACGAGGAGTGGCTGGAGACCGGCGACAACCGGCGGTCCGTCCGGGTCGGCCTCGCCGAGACCAGCCGGGTGATCAACTCCGCCGCCGTCATCATGATCTCGGTCTTCCTGGCCTTCGTGCTCAGCGGCGACCGTGTGATAGCCATGTTCGGCATCGCGCTCGCCGCCGCCGTCGCCCTCGACGCGTTCGTGCTCCGTACGCTGCTGGTGCCCGCCCTGATGCACCTGCTCGGCGGCGCCAACTGGTGGCTGCCCCGCTGGCTCGACCGGCACCTGCCCCGGATCAGCATCGAGCCGCCCGAGTCCCGTGCCGAGCAGGAAAACCTCACGGACGTCGACGCCGAACGTGAGAAGCTCACGGACGTCGTGGACGTACTGGAGAAGGAGCGGCGTTCGGATGTACGCGATATCCCTGGGTGACGACGACGGAGCCCGGCTGCGACCCCTGGAGCCCTGGCACGCCGAGGAGTTCCTCGCCCACCTCGACCGCGGGCGGGACTTCATCACCCGGCACATCCCGTTCGGCTCGAAGGCCACCGACCTCGACTCCGCCCGGGCCCTGCTCCAGGCGTACGCCGACAAGCGCGCCGCCGACAGCGGCTCCCTGCACGGCATCTGGCTGGACGGCAAGCTCGTCGGCGGCGTCCTCTTCCGCGTCTTCGACGCCGCCACCGGGGTCTGCGAGATCGGCGTCTGGCTGGAACCGGCGGCCACCGGACGAGGCCTCGTCACGCGCGCGTCCCGCGTCCTGATCGACTGGGCGTTCGACGAACGCGGTATGCACCGGGTGGAGTGGCACGCGGCGTCCGACAACACGGCCAGCATCAACGTGGCACGCCGGCTCGGCATGACCCGGGAGGGCGTGCTGCGCGAGAGCTATCCCTGGCGGGGCGTGCGGCAGGACTACGAGATCTGGGCGGTGCTGGCGCCGGAGTGGGCGAAGGCACGCGCGCGTGGTGATGCCGACGCGGGCACGCGCGTGGAGCGCTCACAACGATCATTCGCTCACAACGATCATTAAGGAACCTCTCAGACTCCGTCCGTACGGTGCGGGGCATGGGAACCAAGACTGTGGACGAGACCCCCGCCGAGACCGGCGCCGAGGCCGGGGCGAAGACCGACGAGGAGCGGGTCGAGGAGGCGGCGGACGCCACCACCACGGAAGCCGACACCGACCCCGGCACCGAGGACGGTGACGCGCAGCCCGAAGCGTCGCACGACGCAGGCCCCTCCGGTGTCGGCCAGGGCGCCGGCGCCGTCGTCGCCGTCGCGCTCGGCATCGTCTCGCTCACCGGCAGCTGGGTCGGCACCGTGGCCTCCGCGCGCGAGTCGCTGATCGGCCAGCTGCAGACCTCGCAGTCCTCCAGCGTCGCCACCATGGTCAAGGAGGGCTACGGCGACGCCTGGGCCGCCAACGCCCTGTGGGCCGGCGTGTTCGCGCTGGCCGCGCTGATCGTCGGCGTCGTGGTCCTGGCCCGCCCCGCGTTCGGCGCCCCCGGAAGGCCGCAGGCGCCGTGGATCAAGTCGGTCGCCTGGGCCGGTGTCTCCCTCGGTGTGATCGGCCTGTTCCTGGCCGTCCTGAAGTACACCGGCGTACTCCTGGGCCTGCCCGCCACCGGCTGAGCCGACGCGGACCCACGAGGGGTCCCTGGACGTCCTGCGGTACCGACGGACGTGCGGGGACCCCTCGTGCGCGTCGGCGTGCGGCTCAGGACGCGAGCACGGCGCGGCCCTCGGCGATGACGGCCGCCAGTTCCGTACACCGGGACGCGTCCCCCCACCGCGTCGACGGCGGTCCGCACGACCGCGGTGAACTCGTCCAGGTCCAGGGCATGGAACTCGCCGGTGCCGCAGACGACGAACACTCCGCCCGGGCCCGCGTCGACCCCGGCCGCGATATGCCGGCGCAGCGCGTCGAGGTCGACCTCGCCGGTCGCGGTGAACGGGGTGACGGGGAAGAAGAGAACGCCTTCGAGCATGGGTGTTTTCCTACTCATCGTGAGGGAGAGCGCGGGCGGGGGACGGGGGTGCTGCGGCGACGCTTCCGGCGGCCGCCGGGGCGCGGACCACGTTGCTGAGCGCGTCGCCTCGCTCCAGCCGGTCGATGTTGTCGGCGATCTCTGTCGCGCGGGCGGCGAAGGTGTCGGCCGTGTGGCCCGAATGGTGCGGGGTCATCAGCACGTTCGGCAGATCGTGGAAGGGCAGTCGGCTGAGCGCCTCGGGAGGGCCCGACCACCACACGTCCAGCGCGGCGCCCGCGATGGTGCCCGAGCTCAGCGCTTCGTAGAGCGCATCTTCCTGCGCCACCGGACCTCGGGCCACGTTGACCAGTAGGGCCTCGGGGCCCATGGCCGCCAGTTCGGCCGGGCCGATCAGCCCCCTGGTGGCGCCGTTCAGGGGGACGGTGACCACCACGATGTCGGAACCCGCGAGGAGTTCGGGCAGCCGGTCGTTGCCGCCCACCCAGTCGGGCCGCAGATCCGCCGGGAACGGAGTCGACGGGTCGCGCCGTACGGCGCGGGTCCGCAGGCCGACCGCCTGGCAGAGCCGGGCGACCTCGGTGCCGGTCTCGCCGAAACCGATGATGTCCACCCGGCGGCCCGGCAGCCTGGTCCCGAAGGGAAGCGCGGGATCGACCGCCACATTGCGCCAGTGCCCGGCACGCAGCGCGCGGTCGGCTCCCAGGACGTCCCGGGAGAGCATCAGGATCGACATGAGCACGTGCTCGGCGATGGAACGGCCGCCACGGCGTCGGTTTAGCTTCGGCGTTCACATATGCGGACTGCGTTCGCAATTGTGGGCACCGCCTCGCGGCCGCCGTACATGGAACGCGACACATCAGCACTCACCGGAGACGAGCCGACGATGAAGTTCTCCGTTTCCCCCATCCCGCCCGCCGGACGAAGGCGGTCCTGCGCGACGACTGCGATGCTCCTGGCGGGCACGGTGCTGTTGTCCAGCGGCTGCGCTGTCGCGGGCGGCGCCGCCGGTGACGCCGGCCGCGCCGACGGCCGCACGCTGCGGGTGGTGCTCACTCAGGAACCACCGACCCTGGAACCCTGCGAGGTTGACCGGCACCGGCGTCGTCGTCCGGTCCAACATCACCGAGCCGCTCGTCGAACGCGACCCGGACTCCGGCGAACTGCACCCCCTGCTCGCCACGGGCTGGCAGCAGACGGACGAGCGCACCTGGACCTTCGACACGCGCACCGGGGTGACCTTCCAGAACGGCGAGCCGTTCACCGCCGAGGACGCCTTCTCCATCGATCGGGCGGTCAACTCCGACCTCGCCTGCAACGTCGAGGGCTATGTCTTCGGCGACGCCGACCTCGAGGTGAAGGCGGTGAGCGACACCCGGCTGACCGTCACCACCGAGCAACTCGACCCGATCCTGCCGCTGCGCCTGAGCTTCGTGGAGATCGTGCCGCGCACGACCGACGCCGAGGCCAAGGTCCGTATCCCCATAGGCACCGGCCCCTACGCCGTCAGCTCCTGGCAGTTCGGAGCGGCGATCTCCCTGAACCGCTACGACGGCTACTGGGGCGAGGTCCCGGCCTTCCCCCGGGCCCGCTACGTCTGGCGCAGCGACGCGAGCGTCCGGGCCGCCATGATCGACAAGTGCGAGGCGGAGATCGCGGTGGCCCGCGACCCCATCGAGGCGGACAAGGACACGACGGTCTCCTACCCGAACAACGAGACGACCGCGCTGCGGCTGGACGGCTGCGAGCCGCCGCTCGACGACCTCCGGGTACGCCGGGCCGTCGACCTGGCCGTGGACCGCGAGGGCATCATCGACGCCCTGCTCGGCGGACTCGCCGAACCGGCCGGGCAGCTGGTCCCGCCCGGAGTGGTCGGACACAACGACGAGATCCGGCCGACCCGGCAGAACGTGGCCCGGGCCAAGGCCCTGGTCGAGAAGGCCAAGGCCGACGGCGTGCCCGTCGACCGGCAGATCACCCTGGTCGCCCGCAACGGCATGTTCGCCGGGGTGTCGGAGACCGCTGAGGCCGTCCAGTACCAGATGCAGCAGATCGGGCTGAACGTACGAGTCCGTATGGCCGACACCGCACCCAGCTCCAGTACCAGCTCCGGCCGCTGCCCGAGGGCGTCGGCCCCATCGCCCTGCTGATCATGCACGGCAACCAGGCCGGGGACGCGGCCTTCACCACGAGCCAGTACCTGCTGAGCGACGGCCCGCAGTCCACCTTTGGCACCGAGGAACTCGACCGGCGCATCGCCGAGGCGGACGCCCTCTCCGGCGAGGAGCGCCGGCAGGCCTTCGCCGAGCTGCTCGCCGACCAGAACAAGACGGTCGTTCAGTACACCCATCTGGCCCACATGAGCGGACTGCTCGGCCTGTCACCGTCCATCCGGTACGAGCCGAACTCCGCCACCGGCGACGAGATGCGGCTGGCAGAGGTCAGCCCGGCGAAGGCGGCACAGCACTGACATGGTTACCTTTCTGCGCAAACGCATACTCTCCAGCGCCATCCCCCTGGTGTGCGTGGTGCTGGGCGTGTTCTTCCTGGCCCGGATGACCGGCAACCCGGTCGACCTCTATCTCCCGCTGAGCGCCACCGCCGAGCAGCGCGCGGAGTTCGCCGCGGCGCAGGGCTTCGACCTCTCCATCCCGGCACAGCTGTGGAACTACCTCGTCGACGCCGCGCGCCTGGACTTCGGCACCTCGCTGCGGACGGGTCGTCCGCGACCGAGATGGTGCTGGACGCCTTCCCCGTCACCCTGCAGCTCGCCGGCGTGACCATGCTGCTGGCGATCACCGGAGCCGTACTGATCGGAAGCCTGGCCGCCTACCGGCCCAACTCCCCGGTCGACCGGATCGCCGGCCTGCTGTCGATGACGGCCGCCAGCATCCCCTACTTCTGGTTCGCCGTCATGGGCGTCCTGGTCTTCGGCGTGAGCCTCGCCTGGTTGCCCACCTCGGGCACCCTGGGCGGACCCGAGGTCTGGGTCCTGCCCATCGCGACCCTGCTGATCCGCCCGTTCGGTGTGCTGGTCCAGGTGGTGCGCGGCAGCATGGTCTCCGCGCTCTCCGCGCCCTACGTCAAGATCGCCCGGAGCAAGGGCGCCACGCCCCGCCGGGTGATCTTCGGTCACGCCCTGCGCAACACGGTGACGCCCGTGCTGACCGTGGCCGGTGACCTGACGGTGGACCTGGTCAACGGTGCCGTGATCGTGGAGACGATCTTCGGCTGGCCCGGCATCGGCAAACTCATGATCGACTCCATCCTGCAGCGCGACTTCGCGGTCCTCCAGGCGGCCGTTCTGCTCACCGCGGTGACCATCTTCGCGCTGCACATCCTGGTCGACGTCTGCCACGCGCTGACCGACCCCCGAGTGCGTCAGGCGGTGCCCGCGTGAGCGAAGGAAGCAGCATGACCACAGCAGAGACCTCCGCCACCCCGGTGAACGACACCGCTCCGGCCGGAAACCGTCCGCCGCGCTGGTGGCGGCTGCTCGGCCGGGACCGCGCCGCGGCCGCCGGAGCCGTCGTCCTCACCCTGCTCGCCCTCGTCGCCCTCTTCGGCCGGCTGTTCATCGGCGACCGCGCACAGCGCCAGGACCTGGACGCCTCCCTGCGGCCGCCGTCCCTGAGCGACGGGGTGTACGGGCTGCTCGGCACCGACGTCCTCGGGCGCAGCGTGCTCGCACGCCTGATCGACGCGGTGGCGACGACCCTGTCCGTGGCCGTCCCCGCGGTGCTGTGCTCACTGGTGATCGGATCGGCCCTCGGCCTGTGGGCCGGCTACCACGGGGGACGCAGGGAGAGCCTGGCGATGCGCGTCGCCGACGTCATCCTCAGCTTCCCCTCCCTGCTCATCGCTGTGGTCGTGCTCTACGTCTTCTCGCCCTCCGCGCTGAACATCGTGCTGATCCTCGCCGTGGCCCGCATCCCGGTGTATCTGCGCACCTCCCGGGCGGAGGCGGCCGAGCTCAGGAGCCGGCTGTTCGTCGACGCGGCCCGCACCTTCGGCACCCCCAGGGCACATCATCCACAGGCACATCCTGCCGATCGCCCTGCCCACGCTGCTGACCGTCGCCGCCCTCGACTTCTGCTTCGTGATGCTCACCGAGTCCTCGCTGAGTTTCCTCGGCATCGGAATCCAGCCCCCGGACGTCAGCTGGGGCCTGATGGTGGCCCAGGGCCGGCAGTACCTCCAGACCGCCTGGTGGATCACGGTGCTGCCCGGTCTCGCCATCGTGCTCACCACGGTGTCCGCCACGCTGCTCGCCGCGTGGGCCCGGATCGCCACCGATCCCGCTCAGCGCTGGCGTCTGCCCCCAACCCAAACCCGAGAACAACGACCCACAGCCCAAGCCCGAAGACGACAAGCCCGCCCCAAAGCCTGAAGAGGACGACCCCGAGCTCAAGCCCGAAAACGACGACCTCCAACCCAAACCCGAAAACGACAACTTCCCAACCCAAGCCTGAGAACAACGACCCCGAATCCAAGCCCAACAAAGACGACGACCCCAAGCCCAAGCCCCAAGACAACAACCCCGCACCAAACCCCGAAGAAGACGACCCGAAGCCCAAGCCCGAGGACGACAACCCCGCACCGAAGCCTGAGGGGGACGACCCCGAGCTCAAGCCCGAAAACGACGACCTCCAACCCAAACCCGAAAACAACGACCCAGAGTCCAAGCCCGACAAAGACGACTCGAAGCCCAAGCCCGAGAACAACGCCCCCGCACCAAACCCCGAAGGAGACGACACCAAGCCCAAGCCCCAGAACAACGACCCCGCCCCGAAGCCCGAAGGGAACGACCCCCAACCCAAGCCCAACAGCAACGGCCCTGAATCGAACAACGACGGTCCGGAGCCCAAGCCCAACGACGATTTCCCGGAGTCCAACCCCAATAACGACAACGACAACGACTCACACCAATGACAGTGCGGGCCACGTGATGCGGCCCGCACATGCTCTATTCCTCTGACAGCCGCGGACCGGCTGGACGGCATTACCGCCCAGCCGGACCGTGACTCAGTTGTTGTTATTATTGTTGTTGTTCGCACCCCCACCGCCGCCATTGTTGTTGTTATTGTTGTTGTTCGCGCCGCCACCCCCGTTGTTGTTATTGTTGTTGTTGTTCGCGCCGCCACCCCCGTTGTTATTGTTGTTGTTATTGTTCGCGCCACCGCCCCCATTATTATTGTTGTTGTTATTGTTGTTGGCGCCCCCACCACCGCCGTTATTGTTGTTATTGTTGTTGTTATTGATGATGACGATGACCTTGCCCTTCTTACCCTTTCCGCTCTTGTGGCCGTGCTTCTTGCCGTGCTTGTCCCACTTGTGGGGCTTGTGGTGATTGTCGAAGCCCTGAGCGGTGACGCCGGCGGTCTGCGCGCCCGCGGGGGCGGCGGATGCGCTGGCAGCGGGGATCAGGGCGCCTCCTGCGGCCAGAGCCGTCGAGGCGGTGATAATCGCGAAACGCTGGGTGCGGGAAATGCGAGCCATGAGAGTTCTCCCCTTGTGAGTCAGGTGACTGGGTTTCGGTGTTCTCCGTGAACCCATGACTCAATTAAGCCCGGCCCGCCGACCCGGGTCATGCCGCGACAAGTCGGGGCTTGACGCGGCGCGTGCCGGTGGGTAAAAGCGGCGTCCGCCGCGGTCGTGGTGCGCTACGACGCCGGCCACCTAAAGCCGCCAACGGCCCCTGTCAAGTAACGAATAGCCGGGACTACGGCCCCACCCGTCCCCCGTCCACGGTGGCAAACAACCGCCCTGCGCAAGAGCAGGCACGAAACGCCATCCGGATCGGAGGCCTGGATGTCCCGTCGTACGGGGGCTTCGTGACCCGTCGTCCCCGAATCGTCCTCCTCGCAGCGCTCGCGTTCCTGGTGCTGTCCGTCGTTCTCGGTGCGGAAGCGACCGGTCGGCTGAAGACTCAGGGCTACGACGATCCGCGCTCCGAGTCCAGCCGTGCCGCCGCTGTGGCGGCCGAGCGCTTGGGGGCGCGCGTCCCCCAACCTGGTCGTCGTCGCGGAGTCCCGCACCGGTTCCGTCGACGGTCCGGCTGCCCGGACCGCGGGCGGTCAGCTGACCAGACGCCTCGCCGCCCAACCACACGTGAGCGCGGTGACCTCGTACTGGACCGGCGGCGCGGCGGAGCTGCGCAGCCGCGACGGCCACGCCGCGGAGTCGGACCTGAAGCGGGCCGAGGCCGTGGTCCTGCCCGGCACTCTGTCCAGCGGACTGTCGCCGTCACCGTAGTACGCCTGCGATGCCTCACTCAGGGTCTGGAGCGCGGCCTCGTATTCGGTGCGGCTGGACAGCTGCGGATCGGCGGGAAGAGTCGTCATACAGGTGATCCTTACGTAGGGGACTGACAATGCCTGGCCGCAGGCGCGGCCGAGCGGGGTCAGGGGACTGGCCAGGAGTCTCAGCTGCGGCGGAGACGGGCGTGACAGTGTCCGCAACGGGTCAGACCGGACGACCCGGAGCGCTTGGCGGAGTGCCGTCGGCTCTCGCTCACCGGGCAGCGCCCGGTGACGCGCAGGGTGTCCAGAGCCTCGTGCGCCTGCCCGCTGAGGTCGGTGTTGGCAGTCCGGCCGTTGCCCGACAGGGCGGCGATGGTGCGTGCGAACGTGGCGAGGGCATCGCGTTCGCCACGAAGGACTTCCGCTTCGCGAGCCAGCGCGCGGACGAACACGGCGCCCGCGGTGTCCCCGAGGGCGTCGAGTCGCTCGGCGAGCTGTTCAGGGTTGAGGCGAGCAGGCGCGGTCGTCATCGGACTGCCGTCGTGGCGGGGGTCGGCCGGCGCAGGACCCGCCCATCGAGCGCGACCGGGTGGGCGTGCCGGGCGCCGTGGTACGGGCAGGCGATCGCGGGGTTCTTGGCGCAGTTGGTGACGATCCTGGCGCTGTGCCTCCGCCGCCGTTCCTCCGGAGATGATCCCGTGACGACCACTTCCGCCCCCGCCCCGTCCGGCACCGACCCCGCCCTCGACGTCGAAGGGCTGTGCGTGGACCTGAGCACGCCCTCCGGGACGGTCCGCGCCGTGAACGGCGTCAGCTTCAGCGTCCGCCGCGGCCGCACGCTCGCCCTGCTCGGCGAGTCCGGCTGCGGCAAGTCGATGACCGCGCTGTCGGTGGTGGGGCTGCTCGACCCCGCGGCCTCCGTGACCGGCGGCGCCGTACGGGTCAGGGGCGAGGACACCCTGCGGCTGAGCCCGGCCGAACGCCGCAAGCTGGCCGGCCCCGTCCTGTCCATCGTCTTCCAGGACGCCCTGACCGCCCTCGACCCGGTGCAGCCGGTGGGCCGGCAGATCGGCGAGCCGTTCCGCATCCACCGCGGACTCTCCCGGCGACAGGCCCAGGAGAAGGCGATCGAGCTGATGACCCGCGTGGGCATCCCCGAGTCGCGGCAGCGGGCCAAGTCCTGTCCGCACCAGTTCTCCGGGGCATGCGCCAGCGGCTGCTGATCGCGATGGCCGTCGCCCTCGACCCCGACGTGCTCATCGCCGACGAGCCGACCACCGCGCTCGACGTCACCGTGCAGGCACAGATCATGCGGCTGCTGCGGGACCTCCAGGACGAGCGGCACATGGCCGTCGTACTGATCACCCACGACCTGGCCGTGGTCGCCCAGCGCGCCGACGACGTGGTCGTGATGTACGCCGGCACGGTCGTGGAGCAGGGCACGGTGCACGACGTCTTCACCTCCCCCCGCCACCCCTACACCCGCGGACTGCTCCACTCCGTCCCCGAGGACGCCGAGCGCGGGCGCCCGCTGCCCGCCGTACCCGGCAGCCCGCCCGAGCCGAGCGCGGTGCCGCCCGGCTGTGTCTTCCAGGCCCGCTGCCCGCTGGTGCGGGAGCGATGCGTCCGGGAACGGCCGTCCCTGCGCAGCGCGGGCGACGGACGTTCGGCCGCCTGCCACTTCTCCGAGGAGCTCGACCGTGTCTGAGTCCCGCGCCACCACCGCCACCCCCGAACCCCGGGCCGAGGCGGCCGACGGACACCCGCCGCTGCTGGAGGTCCACGGTGTCACCAAGAGCTTCGGCAGCGGCCGCCGCCGGCTGACCGCCCTGGACGGAGTGGACGTACAGCTCGGCCGGGGACAGACGCTCGGGCTCGTCGGCGAGTCCGGCTGCGGCAAGTCCACCCTGGCCCGGGTGCTGCTCGGACTGGAACGGCCCGACGCGGGCACGGTGCGGTACGACGGCGTCGACCCCTTCGCCCTGCGCGGCAAGGAACTGCTGAACTGGCGGCGCCGCGTCCAGATGGTCTTCCAGGACCCCTTCGCCTCGCTCAACGCCCGTATGTCGGCCGCCGATCTGATCGGCGAGCCCTGGCGCACCCACCGGGACGTCGTCCCGGACGCGAAGGCCCGCGAGAGGCGGATCCGGGAACTGCTGTCCCTGGTCGGGCTGCGGGAGAGCGACGCCCACCGCTACCCCGACGAGTTCTCCGGCGGGCAGCGCCAGCGCATCGGCATCGCCCGCGCGCTGGCCCTGGACCCCGACCTCATCGCGTGCGACGAGCCCGTCTCCGCCCTGGACCTGTCGGTGCAGGCACAGGTCCTCACCGTGCTCTCGGAACTCCAGTCGCGGCTCGGCGTCGCGTACGTGTTCATCTCCCACGACCTGTCCGTGGTGCGGTACATCTCCGACCGGGTGACGGTGATGTACCTGGGCAAGGTCATCGAACACGGCGAGACCGAGGACACACCGTCCTGTGCCACTTCCCGCTGGAGGCGCGGTCCGCGTGGGCCTGACCGGGGACTTAGGCCGGGTATGCCGGCTCTTAGGCGGGGGCTTAGGAGATGCCCTGCCGAACCGGTGCCGTACTAAGTGCCTTCCAAGGCCCTGGCCCTGCCGAAGATACGGAACTCTCCCGATGTGGCGAACCCTCCTGGGAAACGAAGGTGGAGGCATCGCACCGAGCGATACCGCACACCGAACTCTCCGGGGGAGAAGAGATGTACGCGTACGAGCTCCAGCAGATCCGTTCCGCCGAACTGATCCGCCGGGCCGAGCACGAGCGGCTGGTCCGCGAAGTCATACGCAGCGGCCGCGCCGCCCGCCGGGAAGCCGCCGAACGCGCCGCCGGGAACGAGGCGGATACCCGCCGTCCACGGCGGAACCGGTCCCCACGCACCGCGTGAGCGCGGCCGGGCCGGGGGACGGCGCGCGGGACGGACGCCACCGCGGGAAAACCGGTGCCGCGTTGTCGGACCCCCGTGCGATGCTCGGACTTGTGGAGACCAGGTCCGTCAGTCCCGTCTTCGTCGGCCGCGCCGAGGAGTTGGACACGCTGAACGACGCGCTCGCCCGCGCTGCCGGTGGGGGTACCTCCCAGGCGTTGAGCACTGGGGGAGAGCCGCAGGCGTTGCTCCTGGGCGGTGAGGCGGGCGTGGGAAAGACCCGACTCGTCGAGGAGTTCAGCACCGCGGCGGCCCGCAAGGGCGCCGTCGTCGCGCTCGGCGGCTGCGTCGAGATCGGCGCCGACGGGCTGCCCTTCGCCCCGTTCTCCACCGCACTGCGCGCCCTGCGCCGGGAATTGCCGGACGAACTGGCCGCCGCGGCCGCCGGACAGGAGGAGGAACTGGCCCGGCTGCTCCCCGAGTTGGGTGACACAGGCACCGGCCGGCCCGACGAGGAGGGCATGGCCCGCCTCTTCGAACTCACCGCCCGCCTCCTGGAGCGCGTAGCCGCCGACCGCACCGTCGTCGTCGCCCTGGAGGACCTGCACTGGGCCGACGCCTCCACCCGCCACCTCCTCGCCTACCTGTTCCGCACCCTGCGCACCGGCCGCCTCGTCGTCCTCGCCACCTACCGCTCCGACGACATCCACCGCCGCCACCCGCTGCGCCCGCTGCTCGCCGAACTCGACCGGCTGCGCACGGTCCAGCGCATCGAACTCGCCCGCTTCAACCGCGCGGAAGTCGCCCGCCAGATCGCCGGCATCCACGCCGCCGAACCCGACCCCGCCCAGGTCGACGAGATCTTCCAGCGCTCCGACGGCAACGCCTTCTTCGTAGAGGAACTCGCCGTCGCGGCCCACGAGGGCTGCCGCACCGGACTCACGGATTCGCTGCGCGACCTGCTCCTCGTCCGCGTCGAAGCGCTGCCCGAGAGCGCCCAGCGGGTCGTCCGGATCGTCGCCGAGGGCGGCTCCACCGTCGAGTACCGGCTGCTCGCCGCCGTCGCCGGTCTCGCCGAGGACGACCTCATCGAGGCGCTGCGCGCGGCCGTGAACGCCAACATCCTGCTCGCCGCCGCCACCGGCGACGGCTACCGCTTCCGCCACTCCCTGGTCCGCGAAGCCGTCGCCGACGACCTGCTGCCCGGCGAGCGCTCCCGCCTCAACCGCCGCTACGCCGAAGCCCTGGAGGCCGACCCGGGCCTCGTCCCCGCCGACCAGCGCGTCATGCGCCTGGCCAGCTACTGGTACCACGCTCATGACGCCGCCAAGGCCCTGCCCGCCGTCCTCGACGCCTCCGTCGCCGCCCGCCGCCGCCACGCCTACTCCGAGCAACTCCGGCTCCTGGAACGCGCGATGGAGCTGTGGGACCCCGCCCCCGAGGACGTCCGGGCCGCACTGCGCCCCGCCGGCTACACGGACGTGTACCGCGCTCCGGACGGCGGAGATCAGGCGAACACTGCGCTGCGCTACCTCGACCTGATGGCCGCGGCCGCCGTCGCAAGCCGCTTCTGCGGAGAACGCGAACGCGCCCTGAAGATCACCAAGCGGGCGCTGCGCCTGCTGGAGGACGAGGACGACCCGCTGCTGGCCGCCTGGTTCTGGGTCCAGCGCTCCCGCCTGGTCCAGGCGAAGGCCCGCGACGACGGCTGGAAGGAACTGGCCACCGCCCAGGAACTGGTCCGTGGACTGCCGCCCTCCGAAGTGCACGCCGAGGTCCTGACCAACGTCGCCGGCTGGTCCATGCTGCACCAGCCCGGCGCCGAGGCCCTCGCCGCCGCCGAGCGCGCCGTGGAGTACGCGCGCATGGTCGAGGCCCGCGAGGTCGAGCTGAACGCCCGCGTCACCCGCGGCGTCCTCCTCGTCGACGCCGGCGACATCGAAGCGGGGCTCGCGGAGATGTACGAGGTCAAGGAGCAGTCCCTGGCCGGGTCCTTCACCCATGTCGCCGGCCGTACGTACGTCAACCTCCCGTCCGAACTCGAAGCCGTCGGCCGCTCCCTCGAAGCCGCCGGGATCCTGGAGGAGGGCACCGGGTTCGCCCGGAAGTACGGCCTGCTGGACACCGAGGCGTGGGTCTGGGGCAACCTCTCCGACTCGCTGTTCTCACTGGGCCGCTGGGACGAGTCCGCCGAAGCCGCGTCGAACGCGCTGCGCCGGGGCCACAGCGCCAAGCCCCAGGGCACGGCCGCCCTGTGCCTGGCCAATGTCGCCCTGGCCCGCGGCGACGCCGCCGAAGCGGGCCGCCAACTGGCCGCCGCACACGGCTATTTCGGCACCCACGACCCCATGCCCCAGCAGTGGCTCCCCCTGGCCTTCATCGCCATCGGCGTCGCCGCCTCGGAAGGCCGCATCCTGGACGCCCGCGGTGAACTCGACCGCGCCCTCGACGCCGGCATCCCGCCCGGCACCCAGCGCTACGGCTGGAAGCTGCTGCTCGCCGCCGCCACCGCCGAGGCCGACAGCCGCAGCCTGCCCGCCGCCCGGCAGGGCCGCGAGGAGACCCTGGAACGCATCTTCAGCACGGTCAAGCGTCTCACCACCGGCGCTCCCATCTGGGTCGCCCACGAAAAGTGGGTACGCGCCGAACTCCAGCGCGCCGAGGGCATCGCCGACCCGGACACCTGGTCCGAGGTGGTCACGGCCTTCGAGCGCCTGGAACGCCCCTACGACCTCGCCCGCGTCCGCCACCGCCTCGCCGAGGCTCTCCTCACCGCCGGGGGAGAGGACGACCGCGACCGTGCCATCGAGTTGCTCCGCCTCGCCCACGCCGTCGCCGACCACCTCGGCGCGCGCCCCCTCGCCGACGCCGCCTGCCTGCTCGCCCAGCGCGCCCGCCTCAGCCTCCGCCAGGCCCCGCAGCAGTCGCCCGCCGCCGACCCGGTCCAGGCCCTCGGCCTCACCAGCCGGGAACGCGACGTCCTCCGCCTGGTCTCCATCGGCCGCACCAACCGCCAGATAGCGGAGGAACTCTTCATCTCCCCGAAGACGGCCAGCGTCCACGTCTCCAACATCCTCGGGAAGCTCGGCGTCTCGGGGCGCGGCGAGGCGGCGGCGCTGGCGCATCGGCTGGGCCTGTTCCCGCCCGAAACCCTCGGTGCTCCGACGGCAGGGTGAGGCTTACGCTGTAAAACAACCGGCCGAGGGAGGCCCCGTGTTCAACGTCTTCGAGGAACTGTTCGCACCCGGCCGCAAACACACCCGCGACGAACAGAACCGCCTGGAACTGACCCGAGAGGACGTCGGCGACGGCGACCCGGGCCGCGGCCCCATAGACCTCGCGTCCGGCAAGGTGGTGGTACGGCCACCGGAGCCGACCGAGAACGAGCAGCCGGCGTCGGAGGGGCCGCGCTAGCTAACTCACCTCCAGCTCCAGAATCCGGTCGTCCCCCTCACCCGGGGAACCCCGGCCGTCCGTCTCGCTCGTCGTCAGCCACAGCTTGTTGCCGTCGGCCGCGAGGACCGTGCGCAGGCGGCCGTACTCTCCCTCCAGGAAGGCCTGGGGGTCGGCGGAGGTCTGTGTGCCGTCCAGGGGGATGCGCCACAGGCGCTCGCCGCCCAGGCCCGCCATCCAGATGGAGCCCTCGGCGTAGGCGATGCCGCTGGGGGAGGCCTCGTCGGTGCTCCACTGGGCTATCGGGTTGCGGTACGCGGAGTCGTCGGACCTGCCCTCCACCTCCGGCCAGCCGTAGTTGCCGCCCGGCTCGATCGCGTTCAGCTCGTCCCAGGTGTCCTGGCCGAACTCCGCGGCGAACAGGCGCTGCTTGCTGTCCCAGGCGAGGCCCTGCACATTGCGGTGGCCGTACGAGTACACCGTCGAGTCCGGGAACGGATTGCCCGGGGCCGGCTCGCCCTCCGGGGTCATGCGCAGGATCTTGCCGCCGAGCGACTCCCTGTCCTGCGACAGACCCTCCTCGCCGCTCTCGCCCGTGCCCGCGTACAGCATCTTGTCCGGGCCGAAGGCGATCCGGCCGCCGTTGTGGATGAAGCCCTTGGGGATGCCCCGGAAGACCGTGTCGGGGGCGCCCAGCTGTTCGCCGGAGGGCTTCTGCTCGTCGTACAGCATGCGGACGATGCGGTTGTCCGAGGCCGAGGTGAAGTACGCGTAGACCATGTGGTCCGAGGCGTAGTCCGGGGAGAGCGCGAGGCCCATCAGGCCGCCCTCGCCCGCCGGAGACACCCCGGGCACCTCGCCCACCTCGGTCTTCCGGCCCGTCTCCGTGTCGACGCGCGTGATGGTGGCCTCGTCGCGGGAGGAGACCAGCAGGTCGCCGTCGGGCAGCGCGGCCAGCCCCCAGGGGCTGTTGAGGCCCTCGGTGACCGTGCGCACGACCTTCACCGAACCCTTCGCGGGCGGGGGCTCCTCGGCGGCCGCTCCGGAGGGCGACGCCTGCGCCGACGTACCACTCGGCGTCGCGCCCCCCTGCGGTGGGCCGCCTCTGCCGTCGTCGGAGGAGCAGCCGGCCGTGAGCAGGAGGGTGGCCGCGGCCAGAACGGCCGTCACAGCTCGACGTTGCACGATCATGGTCCCTTCGACGCGGCGGGTTCTACTTGTCATACACCGCTCGCGCCCCACAGGTTCCCGATCAGCGGATCCCGAACCACAGGCGCACGAAAACCGCCTCGACTCAGTCCCAGGACCCCTGCGCCCCCGGCAACCCCGACACCTCCGCCAGATCCTCCGCCGTCAGGCGTACCCCCACCGCCCTGGCGTTCTCGGTCACCCACCGCTCCCGCTTCGTCCCCGGCACCGGCACCACGTGCCGCCCCTGGGCCAGCACCCACGCCAGGGCCACCTGGGCCGGTGTGACGTCCTCGCCGTGGCGGGCGGCGACGCGGCGCAGGCCTGCCACGATCGGCTGGTTCGCGGCCATCATCTCCGCCGTGAAGCGCGGGTGGCGGGCCCGCATGTCGTCCGGCTCGAAGCCCTCGCCCGGCGTGAGGGTGCCGGTCAGGAAGCCGTTGCCGAGCGGCATCGCCGCCAGGAAGCCGATGCCGCGGGCCTCGCACCACGGCAGCAGCGCGTCCAGCGCCTCCGGTGACCACACCGACAGCTCCGCCTCGACCGCGCTCACCGGAAAGACCTGCTGCACCCGCTGCAACTGCCGGATCGTCGCATCGTGCAGCCGCGTCCCGGACCGGCGTCCGCCCCGCGCGCCCACGGCGCACAGCCCCAGCGCCCGCACCTTTCCGGCCCGCACGAGTTCCGCCATCGCGCCCCAGGTCTCCTCGACCGGGACCTCGGGGTCCGCGCGGTGGAGTTGATAGAGGTCGATGACGTCGGTCTGCAGCCGCCGCAGCGAGGCGTCGCAGGCCCGCTTCACATACCCGGGCCGGCCGTTGGCCACGATGTGCTGCTCGCCCACCAGCAGCCCCACCTTGGTCGACACAAAGGCGTCCGAGCGCCGCTCCTTCAGCACCCGTCCCACCAGCAGCTCATTGGTGAACGGGCCGTACATGTCGGCCGTGTCCAGCAGCGTCGAGCCCAGATCGAGCGCCCGGTGCACGGCCCGCAACGATTCGTCGCCCCGCTGCCGTGACGTGCTGTACGCCCAGCTCATCGGCATGCACCCGAGTCCGACGGCCCCCACCGCGAGCGCCGCCGCGCCGATCGTCCTGCCCTCCACCTGCCCGTAACCCTCCCTGTCCCGGCCCCCCAACCTAACCTCCGCACCACCCCGCCCCTCACATAGCCTCTGACCATGACTGCTGACGTGTGGCTGCCCATCCCGCCGGAGGACATCGAGGGGCTTCCGGACGGGCCGGAGTACCGCTTCTGGAACGGTGGAGAAACGTTCCCTGCGGACCCCGCCGACTGCTCCTTCTACGTCGTCCCCTACATGAAGCCCACCGGGGTCGGCGTACGGCCGATGCCCGAGATGACCTCCGTGCAGGTCGTGCAGACGCTCTCCGCGGGAATCGACCATGTCGAGCCGGGGCTGGGACACCTGCCTCCGGGGGTGCGCCTGTGCAACGCGCGCGGAGTGCACGAGGCGAGCACGGCCGAGCTCGCCCTCGCCCTGATCCTCGCCTCGCTGCGCGGCATTCCGGACTTCGTCCGGGCCCAGGACAGGGGCGAGTGGATCGGCGGTTTCCGGCCGGCGCTCGCCGACAGGACCGTCCTCATCGTCGGGTACGGCTCGATCGGCGCGGCCATCGAAGACCGGCTCGCGCCCTTTGAGCTCGCGCGGGTGGCGCGCGTCGCGCGCTCTGAGCGCACCACGGCGCGCGGTCCCGTGCACCCGCTCACCGAACTGCCGGTCCTGCTCCCCGAAGCGGATGTCGTGATCCTCTCCACGCCGCTCACCGAAACCACCCGCGGGCTGGTGAACGACGAGTTCCTGAGCCGGATGAAGGACGGCGCGCTGCTCGTGAACATCGCCCGCGGTCCCGTCGTGGACACCAAGGCGCTGCTCACGGAGCTGGAGAGCGGCCGGATCACCGCGGCCCTCGACGTCACCGATCCGGAGCCGCTGCCGCCGTCACATCCCTTGTGGCAGGCGCCCGGCCTGCTGATCAGCCCCCATGTCGGCGGCCCCACGTCCGCGTTCCTGCCGCGCGCCAAGCGGCTGCTCGTGGACCAGTTGCACCGCTTCGTGAACCGCGAGCCGCTGCGCAACGTGATCCTAACGACGGGCGCGAGGGGTGCGTAGAACCGTCGGCCTGGCCGACGCCTGACCTGGTTCGGGCACCCTCCGCAACCGTCCGGACGCGGTCCGTGCCGCGTTCTCCCCTGGTGGTCACTGAGCGTAGAGAAGCTATGTCCCTGAGTGACGATCCTGGTGTATCGTCCCGACAGGGGCTGCGCCGCTCACCGTTCGGCGCGGGGGATGGACAGTTCAGACTGCGAGGGGGGCGACGGGCGATGCACGGCCTATGGACGAACGATCCGACGAGGCGGGGGCGCCGACGGCGGCCCTGGCGCACGGCCACGCGACGACGGGGCCGCCACGCCAGTCATGGCGGGCACCACAGCCATCACCACCGCAGGCACAGCAGCCGCAGGAAGCAGGCACACGGCGCGCCCCGGGACCCTCGGGACGCCGGAGTGGTACGGACCGGGAGGGCCTGGTGAACGCGCCCTCGCCGTCCACGACCACCCTCGACCGGGCGCTGCGGCCGCAGCGCGCGCGGGGCGCCCTGCTGCCCCGGCCGCAGGGCGTCCGCAGCGGGTCGGGTATGTATCCCCAACTGGTCCTGGTCCTGCTGTGCGCGGGCTACGCCGTCGGCTCCGCGGTCGGCTGGGGCTCGGGCCAACTCGCCCTGATCATGGGTGACTTCGGGCTGAGCGCCGCGGCCGGCGCGGCCGCCGTGTCGTGCTTCCTGTACGCGCACAGCCGCCGCGTCCGGTTCCGCTCCGCCTGGCTGCTGTTCGCCCTCTCCTCGGCGATGGCCGCCCTGGGCAACGGGGTCTGGGGGTGGTACGAGGTCGTCCTGGGACAGCCCGTGCCCAGCCCCAGCTACGCCGACCTGTTTTTCCTGTGCTTCGCGCCGCCCGCCATCGTGGGCCTGCTGGTCCTCGCCAAGCGGCCGGTGACGAAGGCGGGCTGGGTCTGCCTCGCCCTGGACGCCTGGCTGATCGGCGGCTCCCTGGTCACCCTGTCGTGGAGCCTCGCGCTCGCCCAGGCGGCCAAGGGCGGCGGCGCCGGCGTCGCGCACACCGCGCTGTCGCTGGCGTACCCGCTGCTCGACATCGCCCTGGTCAGCATGGTGCTCGCGCTGCACTTCCGGCGCTCGGGCGCGAACCGCTCCGCGGTGAACACCGCGATCGGCGCCCTCGCCCTGACCGTGATGTGCGACGCCCTGTTCACCTCACCGCTGATGCACAACAACTACCACTCGGGCCAGCTGCTGGACGCCGGCTGGTTCGCCGGCTCGCTGCTCCTGGCCTACGCCCCCTGGACCGCCCCGCGCCCCGGGCAGCCCGGCGACGAGCCGCACACGCGCGTGGTGCACGAGCACCTGCCCGGGCAGCGCGGCACCACCCACCCGCACCCGCCCGCACAGCAGGGCGAGCCCGGCCGGTATCCGGCCACCCGGCCGCTCACCGGCTCGCTGGCCGCCCTCACCCCGTACCTCGCGGCCGCCGTCTGCACGCTGGGGATCCTCTACAACGTGCTCAACGGCCGCAGCGTCGACCGCGTGGTACTGCTCACCGGCGGCACGGTCGTGCTCGCGCTGGTGGTGCGCCAGGGGATCATGCTGCTCGACAACATCACCCTCACCCAGGAACTGGCGCAGAAGGAGAACCACTTCCGCTCCCTGGTGCAGGGCTCCAGCGACGTCATCATGATCGCCGCGCCCAACGGCATCCTGCGGTACGTCTCCCCGGCCGCCGCCGGGGTCTACGGACGCCCCGCGGACGAGCTGGTGGGGACCGAACTGGCCGAACTCATCCACCCGGAGGACCTGGGCTGCGTGGTGCACGAGGTGCGCCGCTTCCTCGCCGCCAGCCCCCTGGAGGAACCCACCACGCGCATCGAGTGCCGTTTCCGGTCCGGTGAGGGCGGCTGGCTGAACGTCGAGTCGACCGTCAACCGGCACCACGGCGGCCTGATCTTCAACAGCCGGGACGTGACCGAAAGAGTGCGCCTGCAGGCGCAGTTGCAGCACAACGCCGAGCACGACCCGCTCACCGACCTGCCCAACCGCGCGCTGTTCACCCGGCGCGTCCAGCAGGCCCTGTCCGGCCGCCGCAGCACCGACCGCGGTGCCGCCCTGCGGGGCACGGCCGTGCTCTTCATCGACCTGGACGGCTTCAAGGCCGTCAACGACACGATCGGGCACCAGGCCGGGGACGAGCTGCTCGTCCAGGCCGCGCACAGACTCCAGGAGGCGGTCCGCCAGGGCGACACCGCCTCCCGGCTGGGCGGCGACGAGTTCGCGGCCCTGATCGTCGGCGACGGCACCCGGGACCGGGCCGCCCGCGAACGCAACATCCTGGAGCTCGCCGACCGCCTCAGGGTGACGCTGTCGCAGCCGTACCTCATCGACGGCAACGATGTCCGGGTCGCCGCGTCCATCGGTGTCGCCTTCGCCGAACCGGGCCTCGGCGCGGGCGAACTGCTGCGCAACGCCGACCTCGCGATGTACCGCGCGAAGTCGGCCGGCAAGGGCCGGGTCGAGCTGTACAAGCCGCAGATGCAGCAGGACGTCGTACGCAAGGCGGAACTGGCCACCCGGCTGCGGGCCGCGCTGCACGACGGCGAGTTCACACTGCTGCACCAGCCGGTGGTGTGTCTGGAGGACGGCCGGATCACGTCGGTCACCGCGCAGGCGCGCTGGCGGTCGTCCCAAGGGGTGCTGTTCACGCCCGCGGAGTTCCTGCGCGTGGCCGAGGACAGCGACAAGACGGCCGAGCTGGGCCGCTGGACGCTGGCGGAGGCCGTGGAACGGGCCGCCGAACGCGCCGCGACCGGCCACGCCGTACCGGTCGCCGTCCGGATGGCCGCCCGCCGGCTGCTGGACCGGTCGATGCCCCTCGGCTCCGTCGAGGCGCTGCTGACCCGGCACGGGCTGCCGTCCGGGGCGCTGGTCATCGAGCTGTCCGACATCGATGCCAAGATCCCCCTGGACGACCTGGAGCGTCGCCTGGGCACCCTCCGCAGGCTCGGCGTCCGTATCGCGCTCGACGGCTTCGGCAGCGGCTCCCCGGCCGCCATCACGGCGCTGCGACGCCTCCCGCTGGACGTGCTGAAACTCGACCGAGGCCTGGTCGAGGGCGTCGTCGAGTCCGCCCGGCTGCACAAGATCACCAGCGGGCTGCTGCGCATCGCCGGCGATCTCGGCCTGCAGTCCGTGGCGGACGGCGTGGATCTGCCCGAGCAGGTCGTCGCCCTGCGCGCGATGGGCTGCACGCACGGGCAGGGCATGGCCTTCTCCGGGCCACTGGACGAGTACCGGCTGCGCCGGGCGCTCGGTTCCGGCCATTTCCCGGTGCCGCACGGACCGGCCGAGCCCGCCTTCGCGGGCGGCGGTGCGGGCACGTACTCCGGAGGGGTGACCACCGTCTTCGGAGGCGGCACACCGGTCGGCACGCCCGTCGCCACACCGGTCGGCCCATCGCTCGTCACTCCCCTGCGCTCACATAATGAGACTCCCGTCCCACCCACTTGACAGTGGGTGCGCGCCAGGGGGAGGGTCAGTGCCATGCGCACCCGAATTCTCGTACTTGGACAGCGCGTCGGCTGAGCTGGGACCCACCGGAGGACGATCCGGCAACCCCAGCGACCACACCGGCGCGCTCCCCTCGCTTGCCCTACGGCACGAGGGGTTTTTTGTTGCACAGGCACCTGCCGTACAGCAGTCGTACACCGCACAAACCTCGCAAAAACCCTCAGCATCGAGAAGAGAATGCCGATGACCGAGCAGGCCACCGGGGCCCATCATCCGCAGCCGCGGCCCCGTTCCGGAGGACAGCAGTCCGCCCCCGAGCACGTCACGGGCGCGCAGTCCCTCATCCGCTCTCTCGAGGAGGTCGGCGCCGACACGGTATTCGGCATTCCCGGCGGCGCGATCCTTCCGGCGTACGACCCGCTGATGGACTCCGGCAAGGTCCGCCACGTCCTGGTGCGGCACGAGCAGGGCGCCGGCCACGCGGCCACCGGCTACGCGCAGGCCACCGGCAAGGTCGGCGTCTGCATGGCGACCTCCGGCCCCGGCGCCACCAACCTGGTCACCCCGATCGCCGACGCGCACATGGACTCCGTGCCGCTGGTCGCGATCACCGGCCAGGTCGCCTCCAAGGCGATCGGCACGGACGCCTTCCAGGAGGCGGACATCGTCGGCATCACCATGCCGATCACCAAGCACAACTTCCTGGTCACCAAGGCCGAGGACATCCCCCGGGTGATCGCGCAGGCGTTCCACATCGCCGCCACCGGCCGCCCCGGCCCGGTCCTGGTCGACATCGCCAAGGACGCCCTCCAGGCGAAGACCACCTTCTCCTGGCCGCCCACCATGGACCTGCCCGGCTACCGCCCGGTGACCAAGCCGCACGCCAAGCAGATCCGCGAGGCCGCCAAGCTGATCACCTCCGCCAAGCGACCGGTCCTCTACGTCGGCGGCGGTGTGATCAAGGCAAAGGCCACCGGCGAGCTGAAGGTCCTCGCCGAGCTCACCGGAGCGCCCGTCACCACCACCCTGATGGCGCTCGGCGCGTTCCCCGACGGCCACCCGCTGCACGTGGGCATGCCCGGCATGCACGGCGCCGTCGCCGCCGTCACCGCGCTGCAGAAGGCCGACCTGATCGTCGCCCTCGGCGCCCGCTTCGACGACCGCGTCACCGGCAAGCTGGATAGCTTCGCCCCGTACGCCAAGATCGTGCACGCTGACATCGACCCGGCCGAGATCGGCAAGAACCGCGCCGCCGACGTGCCGATCGTCGGGGACGCCCGCGAGGTCATCGCCGATCTGATCCAGGCCGTGCAGAAGGAGCACAGCGAAGGCCACCGGGGCGACTACGCCGCCTGGTGGAAGGACCTCAACCGCTGGCGCGACACCTACCCCCTCGGCTACGACCAGCCCGAGGACGGCTCGCTGTCCCCGCAGCAGGTCATCGAGCGCATCGGCCAGCTCGCCCCCGAAGGCACGATCTTCGCGGCCGGCGTCGGCCAGCACCAGATGTGGGCCGCGCACTTCATCCAGTACGACAAGCCCGCCACCTGGCTGAACTCCGGCGGCGCCGGGACGATGGGGTACGCCGTCCCCGCCGCGATGGGCGCCAAGGCGGGCGTGCCCGAGCGTACCGTCTGGGCGATCGACGGCGACGGTTGCTTCCAGATGACCAACCAGGAGCTCACCACCTGCGCCCTGAACAACATCCCGATCAAGGTCGCCGTCATCAACAACGGCGCCCTCGGGATGGTCCGCCAGTGGCAGACGCTCTTCTACAACCAGCGGTACTCCAACACCGTGCTGCACTCCGGCCCCGACGACGTCAACCCGCAGGCCCGGGGCACCCGCGTCCCCGACTTCGTGAAGCTGTCGGAGGCCATGGGCTGCTACGCCATCCGCTGCGAGGACCCGGCCGACCTCGACAAGGTCATCGAGGAGGCGAACTCGATCAACGACCGCCCGGTCGTCATCGACTTCATCGTCCACGAGGACGCGATGGTGTGGCCGATGGTCGCCGCCGGCACCTCCAACGACGAGATCATGGCCGCCCGGGACGTCCGCCCCGACTTCGGCGACAACGAAGACGACTGAGCGAGAGAGACGTAAAAAGACCATGTCCAAGCACACGCTCTCCGTCCTGGTGGAGAACACGCCGGGCATCCTGGCCCGGATCGCCGCCCTGTTCTCCCGCCGCGGCTTCAACATCGACTCGCTCGCGGTCGGCGTCACCGAGCACCCCGACATCTCCCGCATCACCATCGTGGTGAACGTCGAGGACCTGCCGCTGGAGCAGGTGACCAAGCAGCTCAACAAGCTGGTCAACGTGCTGAAGATCGTCGAGCTGGAGCCGTCGCAGGCCGTGCAGCGCGAACTCGTCCTGGTGAAGGTGCGCGCCGACAACGAGACGCGCTCCCAGATCGTCGAGATCGTCCAGCTGTTCCGCGCCAAGACCGTCGACGTCTCCCCGGAGGCCGTCACCATCGAGGCCACCGGCTCCAGCGACAAGCTGGAGGCCATGCTGAAGATGCTGGAGCAGTTCGGCATCAAGGAACTGGTCCAGTCCGGCACGATCGCGATCGGACGTGGTGCACGTTCGATCACGGACCGCTCGCTGCGCGCGCTGGACCGATCGGCGTAACGATGTGAAACGGGCGGTCCGCGCGACACGGGCCGCCCGGATGGCGAGACCCCGAACCTTCCCTTCCCCCCGCCGTCATACGGTGGGACGCAACAACTGCACTCCAAGGAGAGACCCAAAGTGGCCGAGCTGTTCTACGACGCCGACGCCGACCTGTCCATCATCCAGGGCCGCAAGGTCGCGGTCATCGGTTACGGCAGCCAGGGCCACGCCCACGCGCTGTCGCTGCGTGACTCGGGTGTCGACGTCCGTGTCGGTCTGCACGAGGGCTCCAAGTCCAAGGCCAAGGCCGAGGAGCAGGGCCTGCGCGTGGTCACCCCGGCGGAGGCCGCCGCCGAGGCCGACGTCATCATGATCCTGGTCCCGGACCCCATCCAGGCGCAGGTCTACGAGGAGCACATCGCCCCGAACCTGAAGGACGGCGACGCGCTGTTCTTCGGCCACGGCTTCAACATCCGCTTCGGCTTCATCAAGCCCCCGGCCGGCGTCGACGTCTGCATGGTCGCCCCCAAGGGCCCGGGCCACCTGGTGCGCCGTCAGTACGAGGAAGGCCGCGGCGTGCCCTGCATCGCCGCCGTCGAGCAGGACGCCACGGGCAACGCCTTCGCGCTGGCCCTGTCGTACGCCAAGGGCATCGGCGGCACCCGCGCCGGTGTCATCAAGACGACGTTCACCGAGGAGACCGAGACCGACCTGTTCGGTGAGCAGGCCGTCCTCTGCGGCGGTACGGCCGCCCTGGTCAAGGCCGGTTTCGAGACGCTGACCGAGGCCGGTTACCAGCCGGAGATCGCGTACTTCGAGTGCCTGCACGAGCTGAAGCTGATCGTCGACCTCATGTACGAGGGCGGCCTGGAGAAGATGCGCTGGTCGATTTCCGAGACCGCCGAGTGGGGCGACTACGTCACCGGCCCGCGGATCATCACCGACGCCACCAAGGCCGAGATGAAGAAGGTCCTCGCCGAGATCCAGGACGGCTCGTTCGCGCAGAACTGGATGGACGAGTACCACGGCGGTCTGAAGAAGTACAACGAGTACAAGCAGCAGGACTCCGAGCACCTGCTGGAGACCACCGGCAAGGAGCTGCGCAAGCTCATGAGCTGGGTGAACGAGGAGGCGTAAGCCTCAGGCAACGGGGCCGGAGCAGTCGCTCCGGCCCCGTTGTCCACCTCGTCCAACCACGGACGAGTGATCCTTCCGCAGAGGCGCGGGACTGCCTCCGCCACGGCACTACACTGCCGTACTACATACGCGTCAGGCCCACAGCGTCGTGCGTCTTCCGCGGCCTAGCGACACCGAAGAAGTGCAGGCACGTTCCCACGCCGCCCGGCACGCACTCTCGCCGCACCGTGTGAAGGCCCTAGTAGCTCCGCTACGAGGACCTTCCCCCGGCACACCGAGAGCACGCACCGAACGACGCGGGAACGCACCCACCCTTCTCCGGTGCCGCTCCCCTCCACCGCCAGCGGCCGTCGGGACGGCCGTCCGCAATGGACATGTGAGGACTCACGTGAGCTCGAAACCCGTCGTACTCATCGCCGAAGAGCTGTCGCCCGCCACCGTGGACGCGCTGGGCCCGGACTTCGAGATCCGGCGCTGCAACGGAGCGGACCGAGCCGAACTGCTCCCGGCCATCGCCGACGTCGACGCGATCCTGATCCGCTCCGCGACCAAGGTCGACGCCGAGGCGATCGCCGCCGCGAACCAGCTCAAGGTCGTCGCACGAGCCGGCGTCGGCCTGGACAACGTCGACGTCTCCGCCGCCACCAAGGCCGGCGTGATGGTCGTCAACGCCCCCACCTCGAACATCGTGACCGCCGCCGAGCTGGCCTGCGGCCTGATCCTCGCCACCGCCCGCAACATCCCGCAGGCCAACGCCGCGCTGAAGAACGGCGAGTGGAAGCGCAGCAAGTACACCGGCGTGGAGCTGGCCGAGAAGACCCTCGGCGTCGTCGGCCTCGGCCGGATCGGCGCCCTGGTCGCCCAGCGCATGTCGGCGTTCGGCATGAAGGTCGTCGCCTACGACCCCTACGTGCAGCCCGCGCGCGCCGCGCAGATGGGCGTCAAGGTGCTGTCGCTGGACGAGCTGCTGGAGGTCTCCGACTTCATCACCGTCCACCTGCCCAAGACCCCCGAGACGCTCGGCCTGATCGGCGCGGAGGCGCTGCGCAAGGTCAAGCCGAGCGTGCGGATCGTCAACGCCGCGCGCGGCGGGATCGTCGACGAGGAGGCGCTGTACTCGGCGCTGAAGGAGGGCCGGGTCGCCGGCGCCGGCCTCGACGTGTACGCCAAGGAGCCCTGCACCGACTCGCCGCTGTTCGAGTTCGACCAGGTCGTGGCCACCCCGCACCTCGGTGCCTCCACCGACGAGGCCCAGGAGAAGGCCGGTATCGCCGTCGCCAAGTCCGTCCGTCTCGCCCTCGCCGGTGAGCTGGTCCCGGACGCGGTGAACGTCCAGGGCGGCGTCATCGCCGAGGACGTCAAGCCGGGCCTGCCGCTCGCCGAGCGCCTCGGCCGGATCTTCACGGCGCTCGCCGGTGAGGTGGCCGTACGGCTGGACGTCGAGGTGTACGGCGAGATCACCCAGCACGATGTGAAGGTGCTGGAGCTGTCCGCGCTCAAGGGCGTCTTCGAGGACGTCGTCGACGAGACCGTGTCCTACGTCAACGCCCCGCTGTTCGCCCAGGAGCGTGGCGTCGAGGTGCGGCTGACCACCAGCTCGGAGTCGCCGGACCACCGCAACGTCGTGACCGTGCGCGGCACGCTGGGCGACGGCGAGGAGGTGTCGGTGTCCGGCACGCTCGCCGGTCCCAAGCACCTGCAGAAGATCGTCGCGGTCGGCGACTACGACGTGGACCTCGCGCTGGCCGACCACATGGTGGTCCTGCGCTACGAGGACCGGCCGGGCGTCGTCGGCACGGTGGGCCGGATCATCGGCGAGGCCGGGATCAACATCGCCGGGATGCAGGTCGCTCGCGCGGCGGCGGGCGGCGAGGCGTTGGCTGTGCTGACCGTCGATGACGCGGTGCCCACGGCAGTGCTCGCCGAGGTCGCCTCGGAGATCGGGGCGACGGCTGCTCGTGCGGTGAACCTCGTCTGAGGTTGCCGTCCCTGGGGGCTGCCGTCCCTCGGGGCTGCCGCCTCCAGACCCCCGCTTCGGCCCTGAACGGGCCTCGTCCTCAAACGCCGGACGAGCTGAGCTTTCTCGGCTCGTCCGGCGTTTCGCATGCACGCTGCCCCACCTCGACCCGCCGCAGCGTGACCGCCGCCAGCACCGCCGCCCCCGCCAGCAGCACCGCCCCCGCGATCGCCGCCCCCTGCATGCCGCTGGTGAACGCCGCCCGCGCTGCCGCAGCCAGCCCCGGCAGCTGATCGGCGACCGCCAGCGCTCCGCCCAGCGTCTCGCGCGCCACGTCCGGAGCCGACGCCGGGATCTCGTGGCTGTAGATCGCCGTGCCGATCGAGCCCAGCACCGCCATACCCAGCGCGCCACCGAACTCCCCACCGGTCTCCATCAACGAGGACGCGGCGCCCGCCCGCTCCACCGGAGCGGTGCCCATGGCGAGGTCCATGATCTGGGACATGACCGTGACGCCCCCGACGGCGAGGACCCCGCTCGCGGTCAGCACCAGCCACATCGAGTCCGTACCGGCGAGGGCCAGCAGCCCGAAACCCGACGCGGCGATCGCGAAGCCCACGGTGACGACATAGGCGCGGTTGACGCCCTTCTGCACCAGCTGGGCCGCGATCGGCCCCGCCGCCCCGATCGGCACCGAGGGCAGCAGCGCCCACAGGGCCGCCTCCAGCGCGCCCTTGCCGAGCACCGACTGCAGGTACTGCGTGGTGAAGTAGGCCGAGCCCATCACCCCGAACATGCAGACGAGGTTGAGGCCCACCGAGGGGGCGAAGCCCCGTCCGCGAAACAGTGCCGGGGAGATCATCGGTGCGGCGGCCGTGCGCTGGCGGTGGACGAAGAGCGCCGCGAACAGCAGGCCCACGGTGATCGAGACGACGTAGCGGACGTTCCAGCCCTCGGAGGGGATCTCTTTCAGGCCGTAGATCACGGGGAGCACCGCCGCCATCGACAGGGGAACGCTCAGCCAGTCGAAGCGGGCGGACGAAGGGTTCCGGTACTCGGGGAGCAGTGCCGGGCCGAGGGCGAGCAGCAGCGCCATCGCGGGCAGGTTGACCAGGAAGACCGAGCCCCACCAGAAGTACTCGACCAGCACCCCGCTCATCACCGAGCCGAGCGCGATCCCGGCCGTCATCACGCCGGACCAGAGGCCGATCGCCTTCGCGCGCTGGGCCGGGTCGGTGAACATCGTGCGGAGCAGGGCCATCGTCGACGGCATCAGGGTCGCGCCGCCGATGCCGAGGATCGCGCGCGCCGCGATCAGGGTCTCGGCGCTGTTCGCGTACGCCGCCACCAGCGAGGCGGTGCCGAAGGCGGCGGCGCCGATCAGCAGGAGGCGGCGGTGGCCGATGCGGTCGCCGAGCGAGCCCATCGTCATCAGCAGGCCGGCCAGCACGAAGGCGTAGATGTCGAAGATCCACAGCTGCTGGGTGCCGCTCGGCTCCAGGTCCGCGCTGATCGCCGGGATCGCGAAGTAGAGGACCGAGACATCCATCGAGACCAGCAGCAGCGGCAGCATCAGCACGCCGAGTGCGGACCATTCGCGGCGCCCGGCGCGGGTGTTCGTCGCGTTCGTCGTCATGGCGGCGACTGTACGGACGTATAAAACGCTTGTCTAGTACGAACGTTTAAGACGGCTGTATATCGATCGCGCTACGATGGGCGCCATGGGACACCGTGAGGATCTGCTCGAAGGCGCCAAGCGCTGCCTGCTCGCCAAGGGCTTCGCCCGCACGACCGCGCGCGACATCGTCAAGGAGTCGGGGACCAACCTGGCGTCCATCGGCTACCACTACGGCTCCAAGGACGCCCTCCTCGCCCAGGCTTACGTCTCGCTGGTCGAGGAGCTGGGCGACGCCTTCGAGGGCGAGGGGACCTCCGGGATCAGCGCCGAGCCCGGCTCGATCGAGCGGTTCCAGGAGGTGTGGTCGAACATCATCGGGACGATGCGGGGTCCCGGCTCCATGTGGCGCCTCAGCGTGGAGGTCATCTCCATGGGCGACCAGCTGCCCGAGGTGCGCGACCATCTGTCGCGTGCCCAGCTGGAGGCCGGGCGCGGGATCATTCCGCTGCTCATGGGCGGGCGGGAGGAGGATGTCCGGGACGAGACCGTGGACACCCTCGGCAAGTTCTATCTGACGCTGATGACCGGCCTCATCGCCCAGTGGACCTTCGACCCCAAGACCGCACCCAGCGCGGAGCAGCTCACCGAAGGCCTCCGCCAGGTGATCGAGGCCGCTACCCGGAAGTGACGCGCCCCGCGCGCATTTCGATCGCCCGGTCCGCGAAATGCCGTACGACGGCGCGGTCGTGGCAGATGAACAGGTAGCCGAGGCCGAGGTCGTCCTGGAGGTCGGCGAGCAGGTTCAGCACGCCCGCACGCACCGAGGGGTCGAGGGCGGAGACCGGCTCGTCCAGCACCAGCAGGCGCGGCTCGGACGCCAACGCGCGGGCGATTCCGGCGCGTTGGCACTGGCCGCCGGAGAGTTCGTGCGGGTGGCGGTCGCCGTACGACGGGTCAAGGCCCACCCGGTCGAGGAGTTCGGCCACGCGGGCGGGGCCGTCGGTGTCGCTCCAGCGGCCCTGCACCTTCAGCGGTTCCGCCACCGCGTCGCGGATGCGGTGGCGAGGGCTCAACGACCCGTACGGGTCCTGGAAGACGGGCTGCATGCGCGGGCGGACCGGGCGCAGCTCGCGTTCGGTGAGGGTCGTCAAATCCCGTCCTTCGAAGAGGACTTCACCGGCGTCCGGGCGGCGCAGCTGGAGCACGGCCAGGGCGGTGGAGGACTTGCCGCAGCCGGACGGGCCGTTCAGGGCGAGGGTCTCGCCCGCGCCGACCGAGAAGGAGACCCGGTCCACAGCGGTGAAGTCGCCGTAGCGGACGACCAGTTCGCGGACGTCGAGGAGCGGGGTCGTGCGGGGGGTCATGCGGGGAGTCATGCGGGTTGCACCTCCTGGAACAGCTCGATCGTGACGTCCTCCGCGCGGTGGCAGGAGACGGTACGGCTGTCCAACGGGCGCGGCTGGGGCTCCTCGGTGCGGCAGCGGTCGGTGGCGAGTGGGCAGCGCGGGGCGAAGGCGCAGCCCGGGGGGAGGGCGCCGGGGGCCGGAGGGGTGCCGGGGAGGGTGGGCAGGCGGCGGCCGCGGGCGTACTGGGGGAGCGAGGCCAGCAGGCCCGCCGTGTAGGGGGCGCGGGGGCGGGTCAGGACGTCCGCCGCCGGGCCGAGTTCGCTCTGGCGGCCGGCGTACATCACCAGGACCCGGTCCGCGTGCGCCCGTACCGCCTCCATGTCGTGCGTGACCAGCACGAGCGCGGCGCCGACCGCCTCACGCTGCTCGCCGAGCAGCCGCAGGACCTGCTCCTGGCGCTCGGCGTCGAGTGCGGTGGTGGGTTCGTCGGCCACGACGACGTCGGGTTCGTTGATCGTCGCCATGGCGATGACGGCGCGCTGCCGCATGCCGCCGGAGTACTCGTGGGGGTACGCGCGTGCCTTGCGGGCGGCGTCCGGGATGCCGACCCGGTCGAGCGCGGCCACGGCGAGGGCGCGGGCCCCCTTGCGGGACACCCGGCGCACGGATCGTACGGCGGCGGCGAGTTGGTCGCCGACGGGGTGCACGGGGGAGAGGGCGGAGAGCGCGTCCTGCGGGACGAGGGTGATCCGGCGGCCGCGGTCCGCCGAGAGGTCCGGCCGGATCGTGCCGCTCGTCGTGGCGTCCCGCGGCAGCATGCCGAGCAGCGCCCGGGCGGTGAGGGACTTGCCCGCGCCGGACTCGCCGACGAGGGCGAGGACTTCGCGCGGGCGGACGTCGAAGGAGAGGCCGCGGACGGCCTCGACGCCGTGGAAGGCGATCCGCAGATCGCGTACCGAGAGCAGTGCGTCAGACGGCAACGGGGGTCTCCTTCACCACGGGCTTCACCGCGGGCGTGAGCTTGCGGACCCGTCGGGTGTATGTGGCACCCGTCACCGCCAGCGCCGCCAGCAGCGCCAGGGCCACGGCCGGGGCGAGGGCGGCCCACGGGGCGCGTTCCACGTAGGCGCGGGACTCGTCGAGGAGCAGGCCCCATTCCGGGGCGGGCGGCTGGGCGCCGAGGCCCAGGAAGCCGAGGGAGGCCAGCGCGAGGGCGATGCCGGGCAGGCGCAGCAGGGCGTGCCGGGCGACGGGTGCGGCGACGGACGGCAGGACGTGCCGGGAGAGGATCCACCACGGCGTCGCCCCGATCGCCCGCTGGGCGGTGAGGAACGCCGACGCCCGCACCTCCTGCACCAGCGCCGCCGCGTGGGCGGCCAGTGGTGGCCAGGAGATCAGCGCGACGGCGACGGCCGCGCCGCCGGTGCCGGGTCCGGCGGCCGCGGCGACCAGGATGCCGACGATGACCGGGGGCAGGGCGTTGGCGATGTCGGCGGCGCCGGCCGCGATGCCGGGGAGGAAGCCGAGGGCGAGCCCCACCAGCAGGGACAGCAGGCATACGGCGGCCGCCGTGCCGACGGTCGAGGCGGCGCCGTGCCCGAGCCGGGCGAGGACGTCGCGGCCCAGGCCGTCGGTGCCCAGGGGGTGGGTCAGGGAGGGCGCGGCGAGGCGGGCCGCGGTGTTCACGGCGTACGGGTCGCGCAGCAGGCCCCAGCCGATGGTCACGGCGAGGACTGTGAACAGGGTCAACGGCACCGCCGGGTGTGTACGGACCGGTCGGGCCGGAGGCAGGGCGAGCCCGGCGTCACGCAGGGCCGGGCCCAGCAGCCTGCGCCGCACGAGAGCGGCGACCGCCCCCGTGGCCAGGCCGAGCAGCAGCAGCGCCAGGACCGAGCCCTGGAGCAGCGGCAGATCCTGCGACTTGGCCGCGCCCAGCGCCGTACGGCCGATGCCCGGCACCGCGAAGACGGTCTCCACCGCGACCGCGCCCCCGGTCAGCCCGACGGCCGCCATCCCGAACTGCGGCACCAACGGCGGCAGTACGCGCTTGAGGGCGGCCGCCGAGATCAGCGTGCGGCCGACTCCCGCACCCCGCCACAGCTCCACCCACCGCTCGTCGAGCACGGCGGGCAGCGCGTCCGCGACCAGCCGGCCGAGCAGACCGCCCGCCGGGACGCCGAGCGCGAGCGCGGGCAGGACCATGTTCTGCGGCCCCTGCCAGCCGGACGTCGGCAGCCACCCCAGCCACACCCCGCACACCAGCAACGCGACGGTGGCCAGCAGGAACTCGGGCACGGCGGCCAGCATCGCGGCGAATCCGCCGCCCGACCCCCGCCCCCGTACCAGCACCGGCGCCACCAGCGCGGCGGCCAGCAGCACCGCCACCCCCAGCGCCACGCCCATCAGCCCCAGCGACACCTGGAGCCCGGCGACGACGGACGGCAGGACGTCCGTGCCCGACACCCACGAGGTGCCGAGGTCCCCGCGCAGCAGGCCACCGGCCCACTGCCCCAGCAGGGCGAGCGGACCGGCGTCCAGACCGAGGTCCCGGCGTACGGCGTCCAGGGCCTCCCTGGTCGGTTCCTGCTCGGCGGAGCGGGCGCGCAGGACGGTCAGCGCGGGGTCGCGGCCGGAGAGCCAGGGCAGCAGGCCGACGGCGGCGACGACCGCGACGAGACACAGGGCGCGGGTGAACCCCGCGGCGGTGGGCTTCACTTGACGTACGTGTCGACCGTGACCAGCTCCCGCTCACGCGGGTCGTGGGCGGCGTCGACGACCCCGGCGGCGTCGCCCTGGATCACGCGCTCGTGCAGCATCGGGATCGCGGCGTCGGTGCCGAGCACGGCGGCCTCGGCCTCGATGATCGCCTTGCGGCGCGCGTCACCGACCTCGGTCTCGCCTGCCTTCTTCAGGGCCTTGTCGACCGTCGGGTCGGCGAGCTGGGCGATGTTGAAGGAGCCGTCGGAGGCGAAGTCGCTGTAGAGGTACGCGGCCGGGTCGCCGGAGTCCAGGACGGTCGCGCGGGAGAGGATGAACGCGTCGAACTCGCCCGCCAGCGCGTCGGATTCGATGTTGGCGTACTCGCGCACGTCCAGCTTGACCTTGAACCCGGCCTTCTGGAGCTGCTGTTGCAGCGCCGCCGCGACCTCGGGCAGCTCGGCGCGGTCGGTGAAGGTGCCGATGGTGACGGACTGGCCGTCCGCCTTCTTGGCCTTGGCCCGCCGCACGTCCGAGCGCAGGCCGGCCGCCCACGGCAGTGCCGGGCCGAGTAGGCCCTCGGCGACGTCGGCGCGGGACTCGTACACACCGTTGACGATCGACTCTGCGTCGATCGCCTCGCGGACGGCGGCGCGCAGCGAGGCGTCCTTGAAGACGCCCTTGTCGGTGTTGAGGTACAGGGTGTTGGTGCGCGGCATCGGGACCTCGGTGATCAGCTCCTCGTCCAGCAGCGCGGCCTGCGACACCGGTATCGCCTCGACGATGTCGGCCTCGCCGCTGCGCAGGGCGGCGGCGCGGGCGGTGCCGTCCGGCACGAACTTCACGTCGATGCCGGCGGCCTTGGCCTTGCCGCCCCAGTAGGCGTCGTAGCGGTCGAGGGTGGCGGAGGTGGTGCCGTTGACCTTGGTCAGCTCGAAGGGGCCGGTGCCGGCGCCGATGGGGTTCACCGTCTTCCCCTGGTAGGCCTTGGCGGCGAGGATCGACAGCTGGGGGGAGCTGAGCCGCTGCGGTACGAGGGGGTCCTCGGCGGCGGTGGTGACGGTGACCCGGTCGTCCCCGGCGGCCTTCGCGGTCAGCTCGACGCCGTCGAGGATGCGGGGCTTGGGGGAGGCGGAGGCGGCCTTGGTGAGGGAGTTGACGACGGCCTGGGCGGTGAGCTCGGTGCCGTCGTGGAAGGTGACGCCGTCGCGGAGGGTGAACGTCCAGCTCCGCCCGGACTGCTCCCACTCGGTGGCCAGCGCGGGTACGGCGTTCCCGTCCGCGTCCAGCTTCACCAGCGTCTCGGCGGTCGACCAGCGGGACAGCTTGAACGCGTCGTCGGAGAGCGGGGACAGGCCCGAGCGGGGCGGCTGCATATGGGCGACGCGGATGCGCTTGCCCTCGGCGGTGTCACCGTCGGTGCCGGTGGTGGCGAAGCAGCCGGTGAGCAGGGCGGAGGCCGCGGTGAGGGACACAAGGCGGGCGGGGAGGCGCACGGGACACTCCGGGTAAGGGCAAGGTTAATGGTTGAGCTTTCGACGACCTTAGCATGATGACAATCGTTTTCATTCGCGCGCTCGTGGACCAGGTGGGGGCGCGGCATGAGGGGGCGCGGCATATGGGGCCGCCGCGACGCTTACAGTCGCGCCCCCTTCAGTGCCATGTGCAGCAGCAGCCGGTCCTCCCCGTCGTCCAGGTCGAGGCCCGTCAGCTGTTCCACCCGGGACAGCCGGTAGTACAGCGTCTGCCGGTGGATGCCCAGTTCGGCGGCGGTCCGGGCGGCCTGGCCCGCGCAGTCCAGATAGACCTCGGCCGTGCGGGCGAGCTCGTGGTGGGTGGGGGAGAGCAGCGGGGCGACGGCGGGGTCGTGGGCCGTCTCCGGGGGGAGTGCGGTCAGCAGGCGGTACGGGCCGATGCGGGACCACTCGGCCACCGGCCCGAGACGGGATTCGGCCAGCGCCGCGCGGGCCGCGGCCGTCGCCTCCTGCCAGGCCGTGCCGAGGCCGGCGAGGCCGGTCAGCGGATCGCCCACGCCGGCCCGGGCGCCCTCCTTCAGCAGCCGGGCCGCCGCCGCCAGCGCCGGAGTGCGTACGTCCGTGGAGCGCAGCCGGACCAGCACCGCCAGGCTCTGGCCGGTCGTACCCCACGGGATCGTGCACAGGGCCGTCGTGTGCGGCACCGCCCGGGCCGACGGGGCGTCCTCCGGGGCGGCGGACGGCCACGGCGCCACGCACACCACCACGTGCGGGCCCTCACCGCGCGGCCCGAGGGCCGTGCGCAGGGCGGCCACCGCCATGTCGCGCTGCCAGCCGCGCTCCGCCGTCAGCACCGCCCGGAACTCCCGGGTGAGGTCGGCGCCCGCCTGCGCCTCGTCGGCGAGCAGCGCGCCGATCCGGCCGGTCACCTCCATGGCGGCGGCCAGCTGGGCGTCCGTGGGCCCGGGCTCGCCGTCGAGCAGCCAGACGTAACCGAGGACGACCCCCCGGTGCCGTACCGGAAGGCAGATACGGCCCCGGTGCACCCCCGCCTCCGGGGTGCGCGGGATCCGCACCGGGCCGGTCGCCCGGGTGATGCCGAAGCTCTCGAACCAGGCGCGGACGGCCGCCGTGGAGCGGCGGGTCAGGATCGAGCGGGTGCGGACCGGGTCCAGGGCCGACGGATCGAGGTCGCCCTCGCTGTCGTAGGCGCCGAAGGCGATCAGCTCGAAGTCGCGGTTCTCCAGGGTCGCGGGGGCGCCCAGGAGCTCGGAGATCTCGTCGACCAGCTCCTGGTAGTCGCCCTGGTAATCGGCCGTCACCCGGGCATTCTCTCCCATTTCCCGAGAGCCTCACCGAGGGCCTTCATACATCTGTCTGAGATCTGCGGCACGGATGCGTGACAGCTGTCGATGGCCGACGATCGGAGCGATCCCTAGGTTTCACGGTGGTTCTCCGTGCCGTCCCCGAATCGTCGGGTATCGGCCTTATGTTGGTTGTGTTCTGGAGGTGCCCCGTGCTGGGTCCCGTGATTCTCGCCGCGTCGCGCAGCGACCGGATGCGACGCCTGATGACGGCGGCCCCGGGGACGAAACAGGTCGTCGACCGCTTCATCCCGGGCGAGCGGGTGGACGACATCGTCCCGATCATCGAGGACCTCACCGACCGGGGCCTGGAGCTGACGATGGACGTCGTCGGCGAGGACATCACCACCCGTGAGCAGGCCGCCGCCGCCCGGGACGCCTATCTGGAGCTCATCGACCGGCTCAAGCCGCTTCAGCTGGGCGAGCGGGTCGAGATGTCGGTGAAGCTGTCGATGTTCGGGCAGGCGCTGGAGGGCGGCCACGAGCTGGCGCTCGCCAATGTCCGTCCGGTCGTCGAGGCCGCCGCCGACATCGGGACGACGGTCACGCTGGACGCGGAGGACCACACCACCCTCGACTCGATGTTCGCCATCCACGAGGAACTGCGGAAGGACTTCCCGCAGACCGGCTGCGTCATCCAGGCCTACCTCTTCCGCACCGAGGCCGACGCCCGCCGCCTCGCCGCGAACGGCAGCCGCGTACGGTTGGTGAAGGGGGCGTACAAGGAGCCCGCCGAGGTCGCCTACCAGCAGAAGCACGAGATCGACAAGGCGTACGTCCGGATCCTGCGCACCCTGATGGAGGGCGAGGGGTACCCGATGATCGGGTCCCACGACCCGCGTCTGATCTCCATCGCCCAGGAGCTCGCCCGGCGTGCCGGGCGCAAGCTGAACGAGTACGAGTTCCAGATGCTGTACGGCATCCGGAGCGAGGAGCACCTGCGGCTCGCCGCCGAAGGTCACCGTATGCGCGTCTACACCGCGTACGGCACCGACTGGTACGGCTACTTCATGAGGCGGCTCGCGGAGAAGCCCGCCAACCTGCGGTTCTTCCTCCGTTCCATGGTCACCAAGGGCTGAACCCGAAACACCCGCTCACTAAGGAGTTACGGAAAACATGGACGCTGTGACCCAGGTCCCCACCCCCGTCAACGAGCCGGTGCACGGCTACGCCCCCGGCTCGCCCGAGCGCGCCCGGCTGGAGGTCAAGCTCAAGGAGCTGGCCGAGAACCCCATCGACCTGCCCTGCACCATCGGCGGTGAGAGGCGGATGGGCGGCGGCGAGGAGTTCCAGGTCGTGCAGCCGCACAACCACAAGGCCGTGCTCGGCACGTATCGCAACGCCACCCAGCAGGACGCGCAGGACGCCATCGACGCCGCCCTCGCCGCCGCGCCGGCCTGGCGCGCGATGTCCTTCGACGACCGCGCGGCGATCATCCTGCGCGCCGCCGAGCTGCTGGCCGGCCCGTGGCGCGAGACCCTGGCCGCCTCCACCATGCTCGGCCAGTCCAAGACGGCCCAGCAGGCCGAGATCGACACGCCCTGCGAGCTGATCGACTTCTGGCGGTTCAACGTCGCCTACGCCCGCCAGATCCTGGCCGAGCAGCCCCCGGCCAACTCCCCGGGCGTCTGGAACCGCCTCGACCACCGCCCGCTGGAGGGCTTCGTCTACGCGATCACGCCGTTCAACTTCACGGCCATCGCGGGCAACCTGCCCACCGCGCCCGCGCTCATGGGCAACGTGGTCGTCTGGAAGCCGAGCCCGACGCAGACCCACGCCGCCGTGCTGCTGATGCGGCTGCTGGAGGAGGCCGGTCTGCCCAAGGGTGTCATCAACCTCGTCACCGGCGACGGCATCGAGGTCTCCAAGGTCGCCCTGGAGCACCGCGATCTCGCCGGCATCCACTTCACCGGCTCGACCAAGACCTTCAAGTACCTGTGGAAGACGGTCGGCGCCAACATCGACAAGTACCGCGCCTACCCGCGCATCGTCGGCGAGACCGGCGGCAAGGACTTCCTGGTCGCCCACCCGTCGGCCGACCGCGCGGTGCTGAAGACCGCGCTGACCCGCGGTGCCTTCGAGTACCAGGGCCAGAAGTGCTCCGCCACCTCCCGGGCCTACATCCCGGCGTCCATCTGGAACTCCGGCTTCAAGGAGGAGTTCGCCGCCGAGGTCGACTACCTCACCATGGGTGACGTCACCGACCTGTCGAACTTCGTCGGCGCCGTGATCGACGAGCGCGCCTTCGCCAAGAACAAGGCCGCGATCGACCGCGCGAAGTCCGACCCGAGCTGCACGATCGTCGCGGGCGGCTCGTACGACGACTCGGTCGGCTACTTCGTCCGCCCGACGGTCATCGAGTGCACCGACGCGGAGAACGAGGTCTTCACCACCGAGTACTTCGGCCCGATCCTCGCCGTGCACGTCTACGAGGACGACGCGTACGACGAGATGCTGACGCAGATGGAGTCGGTGTCGGACTACGCGCTGACCGGCTCGGTCATCGCGGGCGACCGCGCGGCGGCGGCGTACACCGCCGACAAGCTGCGCTACGCGGCCGGCAACTTCTACATCAACGACAAGTCGACCGGCGCCGTCGTCGGCCAGCAGCCCTTCGGCGGCGGCCGCGCGTCCGGCACCAACGACAAGGCGGGCGCCCCGCAGAACCTGATGCGCTGGACCCTGACCCGCGCGATCAAGGAGACGCTGGTCCCGCCGACCGACTACACCTACCCGCACATGGGCTGACGCTCCGTCACCCGCTCATCGGGCCAGGGCACCTCCCCTCGGGAAGGTGCCCTGGCCCGTGTGCGTCCGGCCCGGGCAGACTGCCCTCATGATCTGGGCGGGACGTGGGAGTGAGAGCGCGACCGAGTCCGTGACCGTGACGGCCGACGACGGGGTACGGCTGTGGGCGTCCCGGTCGGGCCGGGGCGCCGAGCCGCTGCTGCTGTGCCACGGCGGACCGGGCCTGTGGGACATGTTCGAGGACGTCGCCGCGATGCTCGGCGACGTGACTACCGTGATCCGCTGGGACCAGCGGGGCTGCGGCCGCTCCGAGCGGTGTGCGGGTCCCTGGACGACGGAGCGCTTCGTGGCGGACCTGGACGCCGTACGCCGCCACTTCGGCCTGCGGCGCATGACCCTGCTGGGCCACTCCTGGGGCGCACGACTGGCGCTCGCCTACGCCCTCGCCCACCCCGGCCGCGTGAACGCGCTGGTCCACGTCGCCGGTACGGGCATCGGACCGGACACCGACTGGCACCCCGCCTACGAGCGGAACCTCTGCACCCGCCTCGGACGGAACCCCGAACACCTCGCGCGCTGGCGTGAGTTGAAGGGCCGCGCGCATCTGACCGAGGAGGAGGACCGTGAGCGGGCGGTCCTGCAGTGGTCCGCCGAGTTCGCGGATCCCGAACGCGGCATGGCGTACGCCCGTCGCATGGCCGACCCGTGGTTCGGCGTCAACGCCGAGTGCAACACGTCCCTGAACGCCGAGGCCAAGCGCGCCGCCGACGTCCACCGGGCCTGCCGGGCCCTCGCCGTCCCGACCCTCATTCTCGACGGCGCCCAGGACATCCGCCCCCGCTCCGCCGTGGACTCCCTGGAGCGGGCGCTACCCCACGTCCGTCGCGTGACCCTCCCGGACGCCGGCCACCTGCCCTGGTTCGAGGACCCACAGGGCTTTCGGCAGGCGGTACAGGACGCTTGGGCGTAGCGGACTGCCCTCGGGGAGGGCCGGGTCGTCGAAGTCGTCGGCCGGGTCGTGAGTCATGCCCAGACGGCGCATCACGGCCCGCGAACGGTCGTTGCCGGTCGCCGTGACGGCGAGGATCTCCGGCAGACCCAGCTCCGCGAAGCCGAACTCCAGCGCGGCCCGGGCCGCCTCCGTGGCATAGCCGTGGCCCCAGGCGGCACGCGCCAGCCGCCAGCCGGCCTCCACGCCGGTGAACGGCTGCCCCTCCTCCACCGGATCCAGGCCGGTGAACCCGATGAACTCGCCCGTGCCGCGCACCTCGACCGCCCAGAACCCCCAGCCCCGCTGCTCCAGAGCGGCCTGAAAGCGGGCCACGGCCGCGTCGCACTGCTCGCGGGTGGGCAGGCCGGGCAGGTACCGGCGGACCTCCGGGTCCGCGTTGAGCGCGGCCCAGGGCACGAGGTCGGACTCCCGCCACTCGCGGAGCAGCAGGCGGTCGGTGCGGAGTCGGGGCATCGGGCCAACGTAACGGGAGTACGGAAGGGGAGCCACCGAATTGGCCCGCGATACTTGCCCCATGACCACCCGGACCGCCCGCACTGCCCACACCGCCGACCTCGCCCCCGACGAACTGCTCACCGTCCGGGGCTTTCTGCACGACGCCTTCGACGGCGATTTCGGTGACGCCGACTGGGACCACACGCTGGGCGGCATGCACGCCCTGGTGCACGACGAGCGCGGGCTCGCCGCACACGGGGCGGTCGTCATGCGCCGCGTGCGGTACGGGCGGCGGTGGGTGCGCGTCGGGTACGTCGAGGGGGTCGCCGTACGGCGCGATGTGCGGCGCACCGGACTCGGCGGCCGGGTCATGGACGCCCTGGAGGGGATCATCACCCGGGCGTACGCCTTCGGCGCCCTGTCCGCCAGCGACGACGGCGCCCGCCTGTACGAGGCCCGGGGCTGGCAGGCGTGGGGCGGACGCGTCTGCGCGCTGGGCCCGGACGGGGTGATCCGGCTGCCCGAGGAGGAGGGATCCACGTACGTGTGGCCCGCCCCCGCCGGGGTGGCCGGTCCCGACGGTGAACTGGTCTTCGACTGGCGCGACGGTGATGTGCTCTAGCGGAAACACGCAGGTCACGGCCGTGTGACGCACTCCACCGTCTCAGATAGTAGGAAGTCCGAGTAATTGTGGAGACAGACGCTCCGTCCTCGCTTAGCTTTGTAGGAGCCGAACGTCTCGCTCGATCCAGCGAATGGCGGTCGTGAGTCGGGCCCCGTGCAGGCAACCCCTGCGGCACCGCTCCCCGCCCCACCCGGCGTCTCGAAACCCCCCTGCCGTACTCCACGCTGTTCGAAGGAGTCGATTTCCCATGGCCGAGACGACCGTCCGCCGCCGAGTCCGTCACCTCTCCCGTACGAGCGAGTCCGACCGCAAGAACGCCGCCGCCGCCCTCCAACGCGCCCTGGACCGCCGCGACAACGGCGGCGAGACCGGCCACTGAGCCGTCCGTATCGCGGACAGTGCGTGTCATCCCATGGGACGAGGAGTAGGGTGCCCGCATGTCTCGCAGCCTCAATCTCGCAGTGATCCCCGGTGACGGCATCGGCCAGGAGGTCGTGACCGAAGGCCTGAAGGTCCTCTCCGCCGCCCTCCCGCAGGATGTGAAGCTGGAGACCGAGGAGTACGACTTCGGCGCCCGGCGCTACCACGCCACCGGTGAGACCCTCACCGACGCCGACCTCGACGCCCTCAAGAAGCACGACGCCATCCTGCTGGGCGCGATCGGCGACCCGAGCGTCCCCTCCGGCGTCCTGGAGCGCGGCTTCCTGCTCAAGCTCCGCTTCGCCTTCGACCACCACGTCAACCTGCGTCCGTCGAAGCTGCTCCCGGGTGTGGACACGCCTTTGAAGGGTGAGCCGTCCATCGACTTCGTCGTGGTCCGCGAGGGCACCGAGGGCCCGTACACCGGCAACGGCGGCACCATCCGCACCGGCACCCCGCACGAGGTCGCCACCGAGGTGTCCGTCAACACGGCCTACGGTGTCGAGCGCGTCGTCCGGGACGCGTTCGCGCGCGCCCAGGCCCGCCCGCGCAAGAAGCTCGCGCTGATCCACAAGAACAACGTGCTGACCTTCGCGGGCCACCTGTGGACGAACATCTTCCACAAGGTGGCCGCGGAGTACCCCGAGGTCACCACCGAGTACATGCACGTCGACGCGGCGACCATCTACCTGGTCACCCAGCCCGAGCGGTTCGACGTCATCGTCACCGACAACCTCTTCGGCGACATCATCACCGACCTCGCCGCGGCCGTCGCCGGCGGCATCGGCGTCGCCGCGAGCGGGAACATCAACCCGTCCGGGGAGTTCCCCTCGATGTTCGAGCCCGTGCACGGCTCGGCGCCCGACATCGCCGGCCAGGGCAAGGCCGACCCCACCGCCACGGTCCTGTCCGTCGCCCTGCTGCTGCGCCACCTCGGCCACGAGGCCGAGGCGACCCGGATCGAGGAGGCCGTCGCTGCCGACCTCGCCGAGCGAGTCGGCAAGCCGGCCCGCAGCACCTCCGAGATCGGCGACGCGCTCGCCGTACGAGTAGCCGGCTGACCCGCCGCGCCGCACTTCACAAGGCCGCCGGGTCGCAATCCGTGCCCGGCGGCTTTTCTCTGTCCCCGTCGGGTGCGACCATCAACCTCTGGGTCGCATTTCACGCCGTTTTTCGTCCACGGCAACTCGCGCGCGATAATCGAACGCGGAGCCGCGGACTGAGGGAATGCTCGGACGTCCTAGCACTGGCCAGTAGCAGTACGGGCGTGAGCGGCGGCCCGTCACTACAACCGGTGAAGGACAACCACTCATGACGACGCCCACGATCGAGCTCAAGCCTTCCGCCAATCCGCTCTCCGACGCGGAGCGGGAGGCGATCCTCGCCAGCCCCGGCTTCGGCCGCCACTTCACCGACCACATGGTCACCATCAAGTGGACCGAGGGCCGCGGCTGGCACGACGGACAGCTCGTCCCGTACGCGCCGATCTCCCTCGACCCGGCCACCATGGTCCTGCACTACGCGCAGGAGATCTTCGAGGGCCTCAAGGCCTACCGGCAGCCGGACGGTTCGGTCGCCACCTTCCGCCCGGACCAGAACGCCCTGCGCTTCCAGCGCTCCGCCCGTCGGCTGGCGATGCCCGAGCTGCCGGTCGAGACGTTCATCGAGGCCTGTGACGCGCTGGTGCGGCAGGACCAGGCATGGGTCCCCGCGCACGGCGGCGAGGAGTCCCTCTACCTGCGCCCCTTCATGATCGCCACCGAGGTCGGGCTGGGCGTGAAGCCCGCGGGCGAGTACCTCTTCCTCGTCATCGCCTCCCCGGCCGGCGCCTACTTCCCGGGCGGCGTCAAGCCGGTCTCCATCTGGGTCTCCGAGGACCGCGTCCGCGCCGTCCCCGGCGGCATGGGCGACGCCAAGACCGGCGGCAACTACGCCGCCTCCCTGCTCGCCCAGGCGGAGGCGGCCAAGGAGGGCTGCGACCAGGTCTGCTACCTCGACGCGGTCGAGCACAAGTGGGTCGAGGAACTCGGCGGCATGAACCTGTACTTCGTGTACGGCGACAAGATCGTCACGCCGACCCTCACCGGCTCCATCCTGGAGGGCGTCACCCGCGACAGCCTCCTCGCCGTCGCCCGCGACCTCGGCTACGAGGCCGAGGAGGGCCGCGTCTCCGTCGACCAGTGGCAGCGCGACTCGGAGAACGGCAGCCTCACCGAGGTCTTCGCCTGCGGTACGGCCGCCGTGATCACGCCGGTCGGCACGGTCAAGCGCGCCGACGCGGAGTGGAAGCAGGGCGACGGCGAGCCCGGCGAGGTCACCCTCCGTCTGCGCCAGGCCCTTCTCGACATCCAGCGGGGCACGGCCGAGGACAAGCACGGCTGGATGCACCGGCTGGGCTGAGCCCTCCGCGAACGGTGCCGAACCACGCCTCACCAGGCACGGTTCGGCACCCTTGTTGTGATTCGGATCACAGCGGGCATAGGGTGAATGGGCCCGAAGGTCCCGCCGGGGTGGCGTGCCGAACGGCGGCGCGCGCCCCGAGCGACCTTCGGGTGAGGAAGTGATCCCGTTGTCCGTCGCCTGGGACGACATCGGCGGGCTCGTCGATGCCCACGAACGGTTTCTGGCCGGTACGCTCGTCGACTCCGCGGTCCGCGACACGGTGCTGAACTCCTGGAAGCGCTGCAGGTCCGCGGGGCTCGAACCGCACCAGCTGGTGGTTCCCTACGCCCCGGACCTGGCGCTGGAGGACCGCTTCCTGCGCGCTGCCGAACCGGTCCTGAAGGATCTGGCCGCCGCGCTCGCCGATGTGGGCATGGCGATCGCGCTCTGTGACGCGCAGGGCCGTATGGTCCAGCGCCTGGGCGGTGACCGGCAGCTGCGCGACCACCTCGACGAGGTGCGGTTCGCCCCGGGCTTCGACGCCTCCGAACGGATCGTGGGCACCAATGGCGTCGGCACGGCCCTGGCCGAGCGCGGTCCCGTCCTCGTGATCGGCCGTGAACACTTCGCCGACTGCCTGCAGCCCTTCGCCTGCGCGGGCGCGCCGGTGCGCGACCCCCTCAGCGGGCACATCGAGGCGGTCCTCGACCTCACCTGCCTGCGCGACGACAACGACCCGACCATGCTGCGGCTGGTGCGCGAGGCGGCCCGCAGCATCGAGGCGCGGTTGCTGGAGCAGGCCACGCAGCGGGAACGGGCCCTGCTCACCGCGTACCGGCGAGCGGGCCGCGACACCGGCCGATGGCCGCAGCAGCCCGCGGTCCGGGCGGCGCCCCCCTGGGGGGCTCCCGACGTCGGGGGCCTCGGGCGGCTCGACCTCGCGGTCATGCGGGAGAAGGCGGAGGAACTCATCGCCTCGCCGCAGCACACCCTCGACGAAGTGGCGCTCTCCGACGGCCGGACAGCCACTCTGCTGCGCCGCCCGGTCATGGGGGCGGCGGGCGTGACGGGCGTGGTCGTCGAGGCCCGTATTCTCGGCGGCCCGCGACTGCGCATGACCGGACCGGCCACGGCGGCCGAGGCCGCGACCGGCGTGTCGACGGGCCCGCCGACCCGGCCGAGGGCGGTGGCCGAGCCGGCGCCCCTGGGCGTTCTGGCCCAGCCGAGGCCGGTGGCCGAGGCGGCGCCCACGGGTGCTCCGGCCCGGCCGAGGTCCGTGGCCGAGGCACTCCTCGCGGCCCTGCCGACGCCGACCGCCACGCCGAGCGTGGCCCCGCCGCCCGCGCCGTATCCCGCCACCGAGGTCGCCTCGGAACCGGGCCTGGCCGTGACCGACCTGACCGACCTGGACGACGGCGACGCCGGCCGACTCGTGCTGGTCGGCGAGCCCGGCGTCGGCCGCCTGGCCGTCCTGGCCCGCAAGCGCCTGGAGCTGCTGCACGACGCGAGCGTCCGGATCGGCACCACGCTCGACGTCACCCGCACGGCCGACGAGCTGGCGGAGGTGACCGTCCCCCGCTTCGCCGACTTCACCGCCGTCGACCTTCCCGACTCCGTGCTGCACGGTGACGAGCCCGGCCCCCTCGGCGCGGACACCCCGCTGCGCAGGGTCTCCCTGGGCGCCGTACACGAGGAGTCCCACCTCTACCGCGTCGGCGACACGGTCCGGTACGTGCCGTCCACACCGCAGGTCCGCAGTCTGGAGAGCCGGCAGTCCGTGCTCGAACCCGTCCTCGGCGAGGCCTACGGCTGGCGCGCCCAGGACCCGCCACGGCTCGAACGGACGCTCGCGGTCGGCATCCACTCCCTGATCACGGTGCCGCTCCGGGCGCGGGGCGCGACCCTCGGCGTCGTCAGCTTCTACCGCTCCGAGAAGCCCGCCCCCTTCGAGGAGGACGACCTGTCCCTGGCGCAGGAGCTGGCCGGCCGCGCGGCCATCTGCATCGACAACGCCCGCCGGTACACGCGCGAGCACAACACCGCCCTCGCCCTGCAGCGCAGCCTGCTGCCGCGCGGCCGGCCCGAGCAGAGCGCCGTCGACGTCGCCTACCGCTATCTGCCCGCTCAGGCCGGCGTGGGCGGCGACTGGTTCGACGTGATCCCGCTGTCCGGCGCCCGGGTCGCGCTGGTCGTCGGCGACGTGGTCGGACACGGGCTGCACGCCGCCGCCACCATGGGCCGGCTGCGCACCGCCGTCCACAACTTCTGTTCGCTGGACCTGCCGCCCGACGACCTCCTGACCCACCTCGACGACCTGGTCGGCCGGCTCGACCGGGGCGAGGGCTGGGCGGTGGAGAGCACCCAGCCGGACTCCGGCATCGTCGGAGCCACCTGCCTGTACGCGGTCTACGACCCGGTGTCCCGGCGCTGCACCCTGACCCGCGCCGGGCACCCCCTGCCCGCGGTGGTCGGCCCCGACGGCACGGTCGAGTTCGTCGACCTGCCCTCGGCGCCGCCACTCGGGCTCGGCGGGCTGCCCTTCGAAACCGTCGAACTGGAACTGGCCGAGGGCAGCCAGCTCGTGCTGTACACCGATGGCCTGATCGAGGACCGGTACCGGGACGTGGACTCGGGCCTGCAGAAGCTCGGCGCCGTCCTGGCCCGGTCCGACCGGACGCCCGAGGACACCTGCGAGGCGGTCCTGGACGCCCTGCTGCCGGCCCGGCCCAGCGATGACGTGGCCCTGCTCGTCGCCCGCACCCACGCCCTGGGGCCCGAGCAGGTCGCACAGTGGGAGCTGCCCAGCGACCCGGCGGTCGTCTCCCGTTCCCGCGCCGCGGTCACCGACCAGCTGTCCGCCTGGGGCCTGGACGACCTGGCCTTCACCACGGAACTCGTCGCCAGCGAACTGGTCACCAACGCCATCCGCCACGCCACCGGTCCGGTCCAGCTGCGGCTGCTCCGCGACCGCGCGCTGATCTGCGAGGTCTTCGACGGCAGCAGCACCTCGCCCCGGCTGCGCCGCGCCCGCACCGAGGACGAGGGCGGACGCGGGCTCTTCCTCGTCGCCCAGCTGACCGAGCGCTGGGGCACCCGCTACACCACGAACGGCAAGATCATCTGGACGGAGCAGTCCCTGACGTCACCCGTCCTTTGACACCGGCTGCACCGGCTGACACCGGCTGCATCGGCGCACCGGCTACACCTCGGCAGTCGCCCGGGCCGCCCCGGAGTCCTCTTCCACGTCGGCCCTCGCGCGGACCGGGATCAGCAGATACGTCAGAGCGCCCACCGCTCCCGACAGCAGGAAACTCACGTCCACCCCGCCGGTCAGGGCCAGCAGCGGCCCCTCGTACGACGGCAGGGACACCGCCAGCACGCCGACGAAAGCGCCCAGCGCCCACGACACGGTGGCCGCGACGTTCCAGCCGCCCCGGTACCAGTACGCCCCGCCCCGCGCGCGCCGGTTGTACACCTGGAGTGCCTCCGCGTCGTACACCCCGCCGCAGCGGACGAAGCCGATCAGCGTGATCACCGCCCACGGCGTGCCGATCGCCGTCAGCAGCAGCACGAACGACGTCATCGCGGCCTGCGCCGCCCAGGCGAAGTGCCCGACGAAGACACAGGCGGTGGCGACGACCGCCACCGCGCAGGTGGCCCGGGCCCGGGAGGCGCGCGGCAGGATGGCGTCCAGGTCGAGGCCCATGGAGTAGAGCATCAGCCCGGCGTTGCCGACCGAACCGGCGGATGCGGCCAGCAAGAGCGGGATCAGGTACCAGGTCGGGGAGGCCGTGACCAGCGGCCCGGCGTAGTCGAGGGCCGCGCGGGCGGCGTACGCCGTGAAGGTGCCGAACAGCTGCGGGACCAGCAGCCCGAGCATCAGGCCCAGCCAGGTCGCGCGCAGCACCCGGCGGGAGGAGTGGCGGGCCGGTGAGATGTAGCGGGTGTAGTCGCCGAGGAGCGTGATGAAGGCGATCGGGCCGGACAGCCCGGCGGCCACCGTCGCCAGTATCCACGTCGGCCAGAAACCGCCGAGCAGATAGCCACCCGCCTCCGGGAGCGCGCCGGTGGTGAAGTCGGGGGCGTAGGCGACGAGACCGAGGACCAGCAGCCCGGTCATGCCGAAGGCGAGGACGCGCGACATGGCGAGCAGCACGCGGTAGCCGTAGATCGCGCCGGCAACGGTGGCGGCGGCGAGCAGCGCGTAGGCCAGGCCGTACGACAGCTCGCTCGCCGGCAGCCCGACGAGCCGTTCCAGCACGCGCACCGTGACGTCGCCGCCGATCCACACGGTCAGCGCGGTGTAGCCGAGGGCGAGGAGCAGCCCGACGATCGAGCCGACGAGTCGGCCGCGCACACCGAACTGGGCGCCGGAGGACGTCGACAGGTTGGTGGCGGTGCGCAGGGAGATCAGGGCGAGTGGGGCGGTGAAGAGGGTCCCGACGACCGTACCGACGACGATCGCGCTCAGCGACCCCCACCAGTCCAGCCCGAAGGACGGCGGCAGCCAGCCGAAGACGATCACCCCGAGACAGAGGTTGGAGCCGAGCAGGATCGAGACGAGGTCGCGCGGTGTGCTGGTGCGTTCCTCGTCGGGGATGGTGTCGACTCCGCGCTGTTCCATCGGCATGGTTGGTCTCCCTCAGTTAGAGTGACGTTCAATCTGAGGTGTGCGACCTCCTGTCGTCAACCCTTCAGTTGCTGCAATCCAACGTTTAGAGTTGCGCTCTAAAGCTAGGAAAGGCAAGGAGGTGCCGCGCAGTGAGACTGACCCCCACGGAACGTGACCGGCTGCTGCTCTTCGGGGCCGCCGAACTGGCCCGGGCACGCAGGTCCCGCGGGCTGCGGCTGAACGTGCCGGAGGCGACCGCGCTCATCGCGGACACCGTGTGCGAAGCCGCCCGGGACGGGGCCCGGCTCGCCGAGGCCATCGAGCGTGCCCGCTCGGTGCTCGGGCCGGACGACGTCCTGCCGGGCGTCGCCGACGTCGTGACCGAGGTGCATGTCGAGGCCGTCTTCGACGACGGCTCACGGCTCGCGGTCGTGTCCGACCCCATCGGGGGCGGGCTGGGGGAGCGGGCGCCGGGCGCGCTGCTGCCGGGGCCGGAGCACGCCGAGCCCGAGGCGGTGGTGCGGCTGACCGTCACCAACACCGCGACCGTGCCCGTCTCCGTCACCTCCCACTTCCACTTCTTCGAGGCCAACCCGCGCCTGGATTTCGTACGGGCCGACGCCTACGGGATGCGGCTCGCCGTGCCCGCCGGGTCGTCCGTGCGCTTCGGGCCCGGCGAGAGCCGCGAGGTCGGGCTCGTGCCGATCGGCGGCGAGCGGATCGCGATCGGATTCGCCGGGCTGGTCGACGGGCCGCTGGACGCGCCTGGGGCCAAGGAGGAGGCCCTGCGCCGGGCCGCCGCCTGCGGCTACCTCGGCGTATCAGGAACCACTGACCAGGAGGTCGAGCGATGAGCCGCCCCGGAGGCCACCCGGCCGAAGCGCGCCGTCTCACCCCGTACGAGTACGCGGCCACCCACGGCCCCCGCGCCGGCGACCGGATACGCCTCGGCGACTCCGGCCTGACGATCCGGGTGGAGTCCGACTCCCAGCGGTACGGCGACGAGTTCCTCGCCGGTTTCGGCAAGACCGCCCGCGACGGGCTGCACCTCAGGGCGGCCGCCGTCCGGGAGACCTGTGACGTCGTGATCAGCAACGTCGTCGTGATCGACGCGGTGCAGGGCATCCGCAAGGTCTCCATCGGCATCCGCGAGGGCCGGATCTGCTCGATCGGGCGGGCCGGTAACCCCGACACCCTCGACGGGGTCGACGTCGTGGTCGGCACCGGCACGTCGATCGTGTCCGGCGAGGGCCTGATCGCCACCGCCGGGGCCGTCGACACCCACGTCCACCTGCTGTCGCCGCGGATCATGGAGGCCTCGCTGGCGTCCGGCGTGACCACGATCATCGGGCAGGAGTTCGGGCCGGTGTGGGGGGTCGGGGTGAACTCCCCGTGGGCGCTGAAGCACGCGTTCAACGCCTTCGACGCCTGGCCGGTCAACATCGGGTTCCTGGGGCGGGGTTCGTCGTCCCACGAGGCGCCCCTGATCGAGGCCCTGGCCGAAGGCGGGGCGTCCGGCTTCAAGGTGCACGAGGACATGGGTGCGCACACGCGGGCGTTGGACACCGCACTCCGCGTCGCCGAGGAGCATGACGTCCAGGTCGCCCTGCACAGCGACGGCCTGAACGAGTGCCTCTCGGTCGAGGACACCCTGCGCGTTCTGGAGGGCCGCACCATCCACGCCTTCCACATCGAGGGCTGCGGCGGCGGGCACGTCCCGAACGTGCTGAAGATGGCCGGGGTGCCCAACGTCATCGGCTCCTCCACCAACCCCACCCTGCCCTTCGGCCGGGACGCGGTCGCCGAGCACTACGGCATGATCGTCTCCGTCCACGATCTGAAGACCGACCTGCCCGGCGACGCCGCCATGGCCCGCGACCGCATCCGCGCCGGGACGATGGGCGCCGAGGACGTGCTGCACGACCTGGGCGCGATCGGCATCACCTCGTCGGACGCGCAGGGCATGGGCCGCGCGGGCGAGACGGTCCGCCGTACGTTCGCCATGGCCGGGAAGATGAAGGCCGAACTCGGCGCCCCGGACGACGGCCACGACAACGAGCGCGTCCTGCGCTACATGGCCAAGCTGACCGTCAACCCCGCCATCGCGCACGGCCTCGCGCACGAGGTCGGGTCGATCGAGGTCGGCAAGCTCGCCGACCTCGTGCTGTGGCGGCCCGAGTACTTCGGCGCCAAGCCGCAGCTGGTGCTCAAGGCGGGCTTCCCGGCGTACGGCGTGGTCGGCGACCCCAACGCCGCCACCGACACCTGCGAACCTCTCGTGCTGGGCCCGCAGTTCGGCGCGCACGGCGCCACGCCCGCCGACATCTCCGTCGCGTTCGTCGCCCAGGCGGCCCTCGACCAGGGCCACGACACCATGCCGACCCGCCGCCGCAGGGTCGCCGTGCGCGGCACGCGCGGGATCGGCCCGGCCGACCTGCGCCTCAACTCCCTTACCGGACAGGTCGACGTCGACCAGCGCACCGGCCTGGTCACCCTCGACGGCGACCCGCTGCGCTCCCGACCGGCCGAGTCCGTCTCCCTCAACCGCCTGTACTTCCTGTGAGGAAAACCCTGTGAGCACCCCCGCATCCGACGGCTTCCGCATGCCCGCCGAGTGGACCCCGCACGAGCGCACCTGGATGGCGTGGCCGGGCCCGAACCCCACCTTCGCCGACCCGGAGGACCTCGCCGCCGCCCGGATCGCCTGGGCCTCGGTCGCCCGTGCGATCCGCCGCTTCGAGCCGGTGACGGTGGTGTGCGGCCCCGGACAGTCGGCGGACGCGAAAAGCCTCCTGGGCGAGGGCGTCGAGACGGTCGAACGCGACCTCGACGACGCGTGGATGCGGGACATCGGCCCGACCTTCCTGACCAACGGCAAGGGGGAACTCGCCGCCGTCGACTGGACGTTCAACGGCTGGGGCGCCCAGGACTGGGCCCGCTGGGAACACGACGCGAAGATCGCCGCGTATGTCTCGGACCTCGCGGGCGCGAAGACGTACGCCTCGCAGCTCGTCAACGAGGGCGGCGCGATCCATGTCGACGGCGAGGGCACGGTCCTGCTGACGGAGACGGTCCAGCTCGGCCCCGAGCGCAACCCCGGCTGGACGCGGGAGGAGGCCGAGGCCGAGATCCATGCCCACCTCGGCACCCGCAAGGCCATCTGGCTGCCCCGCGGCCTCACCGGCGACTACCCCCCGTACGGCTTCGGCACCCTCGGCCACGTCGACATCGTCGCCGCCTTCGCCCGCCCCGGCGTGGTCGTGGCCCATGTGCAACCGGACCCGGCGCACCCCGACCACGAGGTGACGAAGGAGGTCGTCGGCATCCTGAAGGCGCAGACGGACGCGCGGGGCCGCCGCCTGGAGGTCGTCGAGATACCCGCCCCCACCGTCCTGGAGGCCGACGGCCACTGGGCCGACTACTCCTACCTCAACCACTACCTCTGCAACGGCGGCGTGGTGCTCTGCGGTTTCGACGACCCGCGCGACGAGATCGCGGCAGGCATCTTCCGCCGCCTGTTCCCGCAGCGCACAGTGACCCTGGTGGACGCCCGTACGATCTTCGCAGGCGGGGGAGGCATCCACTGCATCACCCAACAGCAGCCGAAGATATAGAGAAGATATAGAGGAGTCACGGATGGCCGGTGCGGCTCGCGCGCGGAAGAACGCACCGCCTCGCGAGGACGTCCTCGCCGCCGCCATGGAGATGATCGCCGAGCGCGGTCTGGAGAAGCTCACGATGGCGGGGCTGGGCCGTGAGGTGGGGATGAGCAGCGGCCATCTCCTGTACTACTTCCACAGCAAGGACGAGCTGCTGCTGCAGACCCTGGAGTGGAGCGAGGGACGGCTGGGCATCGAGCGCGGGCGGCTGCTCAGCCGGGACGGCACCGCGAGGGAACGCCTCGACGCCTACGTCGACCTGTACGTCCCCGACGGTCATCGCGACCCGCACTGGACGCTCTGGCTGGAAGTCTGGAACCGCTCGCAGAACGCCGACGACGACGCCCGCGCCCGGCAGGCCGCCATCGAGGGCGCCTGGCACCGCGATCTCGTCGCGCTGATCGCGGAGGGGGTGTCGAGGGGGGAGTTCCGCCGCGTCGACCCCGACCGTTTCGCCGCCCGGTTGCGCGCGCTGCTCGACGGTTTCTCCATTCATGTGGCGATCGGGCTGCGGGGGACGGACCGGGCGCAGATCCTGGACCACGTACGGGAGTTCCTGGACGGCGGGCTGGTCCGGGGCGATGCCTGAGTGCACGTCTGAGTGCACGTTGCCCCGGCGTGACGGCGGGACTACCGCCCGCATCCTGAGACAGCCGTGAGACGCGGGGCGGTTTGTGCCACACTGCCCCCGTGCTCTCGTTCGCCACGATGATTATTGGCAGCAGGCGCGCCGGTCCGCAGTGACCGCCACGTACGACCACGTACGGGCGGACACCGTCGTCCTCGACCCGCGCGCAGACCTCTCGCACCCGCGAGAGGTTTTTCGCTTTTCTGGCCCACCTTCAGCCGGGAGCGCAGCGCGCGGGATCATAGGGGACGGTGGAGCCGGTCATTCCGGTACAGACCGAGATCCATACACCAGGAGCCTTCAGACCATGACGGAAACCAGCGAGCTCGACGACTCGTTCCACGTCTTCGACACCACCCTGCGAGACGGCGCCCAGCGGGAGGGCATCAACCTCACCGTCGCGGACAAGCTGGCCATCGCACGGCACCTGGACGAGTTCGGCGTGGGCTTCATCGAGGGCGGCTGGCCGGGCGCCAACCCGAGGGACACCGAGTTCTTCGCCCGCGCCCAGCAGGAGATCCAGTTCCGCCACGCCCAGCTGGTCGCCTTCGGCGCCACCCGCCGCGCCGGGGGAAAGGCGAGCGAGGACCCGCAGGTCAAGGCGCTTCTGGAGTCCGGCGCCCCGGTGATCACGCTGGTCGCCAAGTCGCACGACCGGCACGTCGAACTCGCCCTGCGGACCACCCTGGACGAGAACCTGGAGATGGTCCGCGACACGGTGTCCTATCTGCGGGACCAGGGCCGCCGCGTCTTCGTCGACTGCGAGCACTTCTTCGACGGCTACCGCGCCAACCCCGAGTACGCCAAGGCGGTCGTCCGTACGGCGTCGGAAGCCGGCGCGGACGTCGTGATCCTCTGCGACACCAACGGCGGCATGCTCCCCGCCCAGGTCCAGGCGGTCGTCTCCACGGTGCTGGCCGACACGGGCGCCCGCCTCGGCATCCACGCCCAGGACGACACCGGATGCGCCGTCGCCAACACCCTCGCCGCGGTCGACGCGGGCGCGACCCACGTCCAGTGCACGGCGAACGGCTACGGCGAGCGCGTCGGCAACGCCAACCTCTTCCCCGTGGTCGCCGCCCTGGAACTGAAGTACGGCAAGAAGGTCCTCCCCGAGGGACACCTCCGCGAGATGACGCGCATCTCGCACGCCATCGCGGAGGTCGTCAACCTCACCCCGTCCACCCACCAGCCCTACGTCGGCGTCTCCGCCTTCGCGCACAAGGCGGGCCTGCACGCCTCCGCCATCAAGGTCGACCCGGACCTGTACCAGCACATCGACCCCGAGCAGGTCGGCAACACCATGCGGATGCTGGTCTCCGACATGGCGGGCCGCGCCTCGGTCGAGCTGAAAGGCAAGGAACTCGGCATCGACCTGGGCGGCGACCGGGAGCTGGTCGGCCGGGTCGTGGAGCGGGTGAAGGAGCGCGAGCTCAAGGGCTACACGTACGAGGCGGCGGACGCGTCCTTCGAGCTGCTGCTCCGCACGGAGGTCGAGGGCAGGCCGCTGAAGTACTTCGACGTCGAGTCCTGGCGCGCGATCGTCGAGGACCGCCCCGACGGCAGCCACGCCAACGAGGCCACGGTGAAGCTGTGGGCCAAGAGCGAGCGCATCGTCGCGACGGCGGAGGGCAACGGCCCGGTCAACGCCCTCGACCGGGCCCTTCGAGTAGCCCTGGAGAAGATCTACCCCCAGCTCGCCAAGCTGGAGCTGGTCGACTACAAGGTCCGCATCCTGGAGGGCAAGCACGGCACCCAGTCCACGACCCGGGTCCTCATCGCCACCTCCGACGGCGCGGGCGAGTGGTCGACGGTGGGCGTCGCGGAGAACGTCATCGCCGCCTCCTGGCAGGCCCTGGAGGACGCGTACACCTACGGCCTCCTCCGGGCGGGCGTGGAACCGGCCTCGTAGCCGGGCCGGAACACCGAAACCGAGCAGGGCGGTCGGGCGCTGTCGCCCCGGACCGAGCCGGCGCGCGTGCGCGCCGGCTCCCCGAGGCGCGGTTGAGTCGCGTTCGCCCCGTCAGGGGGCCCGCCACACGTTGTCGAAGGCCTCGTTCTCGATGTGGCGGCGTTGCCGGACGGCCTCCAGTTCCGTCAGGGCGTCGTTGACGGCGGCCAGGACGGTCACCGTCGGCTCGGCGGTGGCCTTGTCGGCCCCGGTCGTCGAGGCGTCCTCGATGCCCAAGGCGTCCGCGAGGCCCACGAGGACGGGCTCGTGGGCGGCCCACCGGTCGTTCGCGCGGCGCCGGGAAGGCGAGTCGGCCGTCGCGGCCGGGTCGCGGCGCCGCCGCAGCCAATGACGGCGTGCGCCGCCGGTCGGCGTCTCCTCCTCCAGGACGCCGATGTAGGCCTGGGCCAGCCCCCGCCCGCGGCGCCACAGCCAGTCCTCGATCGTCTCGTACGGCGGCTGCCTGACGAGCGACGCCCCGGCCTCGTCCAGCAGGCGGTCCCCCGTGGAGCGCTCGGCGCCGGGCACGAGGAGATCGTCGTCCAGGGCGAGCACCCCGGCGTCGACGAGGTCGAGCAGTTCCGCTCCGGCGAGGGCGAGCGACAGGTGACCCTGCCCCACGTCACGGCTGGAGGGGACGTTCAGGGCGACGATCAGCAGATCCTGCGGTGTGGTCATCTCGGCTCCAGGTCACGGGCGTGGGTACGGGCCCGTATCTCCACGATGGGGCCGCTGCAGCTTATCCGCAGCCCCACCGCCGCCCCGGCTGCAAGGCGGCGTGACCGACGCCGCGGCGGGCGTCGGTCCGGGGAATTTCCTCCCCGGGCCGATGCCCCTTTCTGTACCCATTCAGGTAGCTTCGAAGATATGAAGGCCGCGCTCGTACAAAGGCTCGTACGCCTGCTGATCGTGCCTGTCGCCGCCGTGCTGGCGGTGCTGGTGGCCGGTGTGCCCGGCGCACACGCGGCCACCGACCTGTCCAAGGTCGCCGAGGCGCTGCGCGAGAGCCCGGTCTACGTCGACCCGGCCGCGTCCGACGTGCTGTCCGGGTCGGACGCCGAAGCGCTCGCCGACAAGATCAAGGACGCGGACAAACCCGTCTTCGTGGCGGTCCTGCCGTCCGATTACCCCAAGGCGAACCTCTTCCAGAACCTGCGCACCGAAACCGGTGTCACCGGCCTGTACGGCATCCGGCTCGGCGACGAGTTCGACGCCCGCGCCGACAGCGCCGTGCTGAGCCGCGGGGCCGTGTCCAACCTGGTCACGTCCGTGCAGAGCGCGGGCGACGCCAAGGCCCAGCTGAACGACTTCGTCGACAGCGCGCTGCGCAACGTCGGCGGCACGGCGCCGAGCAGCTGGAGCGAGGGCACCGGCGAAGGCGTCTCGACCACCGGCCTGATCACCCTCGGCGCGCTACTGGCCGCCGGTGGCGCGAGCGCGTACGCGATCGCGCACCGCAACCGCCGCCGCCACGAGGAGGAGCAGCGGGCGGCGCTGGAGAAGCTGCGGGTGGTGGTCGACGAGGACATCACCGCCTTCGGTGAGGAACTGGACCGTCTGGACTTCCACCCCGCCGAACCCGGCGCCGACGACGCCATGCGCGCGGACTACGAACACGCGCTGGACGCGTATGAGAAGGCCAAGGACCACATGGCGGCGGCCCGGAAGCCCGAGGACGTACGGGCGGTCACCCAGTGCCTGGAGGACGGCCGCTTCTCGCTCGCGACGCTGGCCGCCCGCCGCGAGGGGCACTCGCTCCCCGACCGCCGTCCGCCGTGCTTCTTCGACCCGCGCCACGGCCCCTCGGTGGCCGACGTCACCTGGACGCCGATGGGCGGCGCGACCCGTGACGTGCCGGTCTGCGCGGCCGACCGGGCCCGCCTGTCCGACGGCCAGGACCCGATGATCCGCGAGGTGGAGACGGCTTCCGGCCGCCGCCCGTACTGGGACGCGGGCCCGGCCTACGGCCCCTGGGCCGGCGGTTACTTCGGCGGCGGCATCCTGCCCGGCCTGCTCATCGGCACGATGCTCGGCAGCGCCATGGCCACCCCGTCCTACGCCGCCGACTACGGCTCCGGCTACGGCGACTTCGGCGCCGGCGGCTATGAGGGCGGCGACGTCTCCGGCGCGGACTTCAACGCGGACGACTTCGGCGGCGGCTGGGGCGGCTTCGGCGGTGGGGACTTCGGCGGGGGCGGGGACTTCGGAGGCGGTTTCTGACACTCGTCCTCGCCCGCTGAAGGGGGCTCCGCCCTGGCGATGAGCAGGGCTACATCGTCGAAATGTCCCGGGTGGCGCAGGGTGTCCAGCAGCATTTCGCAGGTTTCGTCCAGCGAGCGGTCGGGGTCGTCGAGGAAGTCGAGGAGGGCGCCCAAGCGTGCGTCGATGGGCTGGTCGCGGGTTTCGACCAGGCCGTCGGTGTAGAGAACGAGTTGGTCACCCGGCACGAGGTCGAGGCAGGTGGTGTCGAAGGTGACGCCGCAGCCGCCCAGCGGTGCGCCGGTCGGCACGCCGAGAAGCGCGCGCGTGCCGTCCGGGTGGAGGAGGACCGGCGGCAGGTGGCCGGCGAGGGAGACGTGGCAGTGTGCGGTGCAGGGGTCGTACACGGCGTAGACGCAGGTCGCGATCGTGTCCATGCCGTCGGTAATGCTGTCGAGGTGGTGCAGGACCTGGGCGGGGTCGAGGTCGAGATCGGCCAGCGTACGGGTGGCGGTGCGGAGCTGGCCCATGGAGGCGGCGGCGCCGATGCCGCTGCCCATGACGTCACCGACCACGAGGGCCGTCTTGTCCGCGCCCAGCGGGATGACGTCGAACCAGTCGCCGCCGATCTCACTGGTGGCTTCGGCGGGCTGGTACCGAGAGGCGAGGGTCAGGCCGGGGCGCTGCGGTGGGGGGTGGGGGAGCAGGCTGCGCTGGAGGGTCACGGCGGTGCGGCGTTGTTCCTGGACGGCACGGTGCCGCTCGGTGACGTCCACGCTGGACGTTGCCACTCCCAGCACCTTCCCGTTGGGGGCTTCGAGTCGGTAGAACGAGATCGACCAGGCGTGCTCGTTCTCCGGATCGGCCGGGGTACGGCCGACGGTGTACTGGTCCAGGATCGGTGTACCGGTGGTCAACACCTTCTTCATCGCTGCTTCGAAGGACTCGTCGAGGTAGGGCAGCACCTCGTGGACATGCCGGCCGACGTGCTCGGCGGCGGGGACACCGTTCATTCGCTCTTCCGCCGGGTTGACCGTGACGTAGCGAAGATCGGTGTCCAGCACGCCCAGTCCGATCGGCGACTGGGATATGAGCTGGGTGGACAGCGCCAGGTCCCGTTCGACCTCCCGCAGCGTCGACTGCTCCGTGGCCAGGCCCAAGGCGTAGAAGTCCTGCTGCTCGTCCTGCAGCCGCATGTTGCGGAACTCGACCAGTCGGGTGCTGCCGTCCTTGTACCGAACGGGAAACACCCCCGCCCAACTACCCGCGCCCGCCATGACCTGGGCAAACAGGCTCAGCACGACCTCCAGGTGCTGCTCGTGGACCAGCAGGCGGCCCGCATACTGCCCCAGGGCCTCCTCGGCGCTGTAGCCGAACAGCTCCTCGGCCTGCGGACTCCACAGCTTGATTCTGCCGTCGGAGTCCAGGACGACGGCGGCGACGGCCAGCACGTCGAGCAGGCCACCTGACGCGGCGCGTGCACTCCCGGCCTGCCCCAGGTCGTCACCGAAGGCTTCGGTCGCACTCATCCCAGGCACCCCTTCCGCCCGCCGCTCCGACTGGCTGTCTGCCTCGGCCCGGGCCCGCCTTGCTGCACGAGTTCCACAATCGTCTCCCCCGCACCCACGGCTCAGCCATCCGCACACGCGCCGCCCGGACCACTGTCCGGACGGCGCGTTGCACCAGGGCGAACGTTGCCTGCTGCGGGACTAGGGCGTGTTTCGAAAGTAGCGTCGTCCGCCCGGAGGGCGGGCCAGACGGGACTTTCGAAACACGCCCTAGGTGTATTGACCCGCAGGGTTGTTCACGCGGGTGATGGGTGGCTGGCCGCCGAGTGCGGTGTGGCAGCGGTGGTGGTTGTAGGTGTGCAGGAAGTCTGCCAGGGCGTCAGTGCGTTCGGTGTTGCTGGTGTAGGGCCGCACGTAGGCCCACTCATCGAGCAGGGTGCGGTTGAAGCGTTCGACCTTGCCGTTGGTCTGCGGCCGGTAGGCGCGGGTGAGTTTGCCGCTTGCGCCGAGGTCGGCCAGTGCCTGCTGCCAGGCGAAGCTCTTGCGGTAGGGCCAGGCGTTGTCGGTCAGGACCCGCTCGATGCGGTCGATGCCGCAGGCGGTGAAGAAGGCTGCGGCCCGGCGCAGGAAGTCTGCGCAGGTGGCGGCCTTCTCGTCGCCGTGGATCTCGCTGTAGGCCAGCCGGGTGTGGTCGTCGACGGCGGAGTGGACGTAGTCGAAGCCCATGCTGTTGCGCGTGGCGCGGCCGGCCTGGCGGCCGAGGACCTTGTGGCCGCCGCCGTCGGGGATCCGGCCGAGTTTCTTGACGTCGACGTGGAGCAGTTCGCCGGGCCGGTCGCGTTCGTAGCGGCGGATGACCTGCCCGGTGGGCCGGTCCAGGTGGGCCAGCCGGTTCAGGCCGTGGCGGACCAGGATGCGATGCGTGGTGGAGGCGGGCAGGCCCAGGATCGGGCCGATGCGGGCGGGCCGAGCTTGTGGGTCTGTCGCATCCTGCACACGCGGGCCTCCACGGTGGCCGGGGTGCGGTGGGGTGTGGTGTGTGGCCTGCTGGGGCGGTCGATGAGTCCTGCCTCGCCGCTTGTGCGCCAACGGCGTAGCCACTTGTGGGCCGTGGCTCGTGAGATGCCCATCTCGGCAGCTACGTGGGCGACCGGTCGTCCAGAACACACGCGTTCGACGAGCAGCCGCCTGCCATGAACGGTCAACCGGGCATTACGGTGGGACACGAAGGCCTCCGTGCGGTGAAGATTCGACACCTCCACCACACACGGGGGCCTTCGCCACGATCAAGACCTGTGACCGTCAACAACGCTCGTGATCAATACACCTAGAGCGTGGCCGCCGCCGAGGCGATTGCGGAGGCGAAGGTGGAGACCTCGGTGTAGACACCGGGGGCGTTGGGACGGGCGCAGCCGATGCCCCAGCTGGTGATCCCGACCTGGATCCAGGCACCTGAGGCGTCCCGGCGGAACATGGGGCCGCCGGAGTCGCCCTGACAGGTGTCGACGCCGCCCGCCGTGTACCCGGCGCAGATCTCCTCGCCCGCGATCAGCCCGCCGTAGCCGCTGTAGGAACGGCAGGTGGCGTCGCTGACGAAGGGCACGTTCGCCTTGAGCAGGTAGCGCTGCTGGCCGCCGCCCTCGCGGGCCGCGCCCCAGCCGGCGACGGTGAAGGTGCCGGTGTTGTACTGCGCGGTGGTGGCGATCTTCAGGGTCGGCAGGTTGATCGGCTGAGCGAGTTTGATCAGGGCCCAGTCCTTGCCGTTGCCGTTGTAGCCGGGGGCTCGGTAGACCTTGGTGGAGCGGACCTGGACGCGGCCGTTGGTGGACTGCAGGTCCACCACACCGGCGGTGGCGGTGATGCTGGTGTTGTTGCCGGTGGCGCCGACGCAGTGGGCGGCGGTCAGCACGATCTGCTGGGTGTACAGCGCACCGCCACAGCCCATCGACAGCCGGACCATGAACGGGAACTCGCCCTGCGCGGCACGCGTGCCGCCGACCACGGGCGCGGGGGCAGCCTGCGCGGCCGAGACGGGCTGAAGGCTGACCACCGCGAGCGCGGCCGCACCGGCGACCGCGCATCTCTTGAGGGCTTTGAGGAGAGTCTTCACCTTGACGCCTTCCGTGGGGGGTCTGGGGATGCGGCAACGTCAGGCCATGGGGATGTCAGGCACATGTCAATTCCCGCGCTGGGATTATGAGAGCCCTGTGAGCCTCCGCACAAGGACCGCGATCCGGCCATCGCACGGCCAGGCCCCGGCCACCCGCAGGGGGTGGCCGGGGCCTGGTGTGAGTGCGGACGCGGCGGTGTCAGCCGAAGGACTTGGCCCCGTTCCAGTCCGACGTCATCACGATCTTCACGGGTGCGTTGGTGTTGGTCCTGGAGGGGTGGTAGATCCGAATCTGGCCGTCGGAGGCGAAGCGGGCCCAGATGTCGGGGATGTTGTCGCCGTTGACGTCGGGGATGCCGAGGGCCGTCGACACGTTGGCCTCGGTCCAGGTGGTTCCGTAGGACACGTCTCCGTTGAGGGAGTTGGCGGCCAGCTTGAGCGAGTCGACGTCGACGCTGCCGCTGACGGGGCCGGGCTTGCCGTGGCGGACGTACATGTTGCCGTTGTCCAGGTTGCGCCACAGCAGGTCGGGGGTGGTGTCGCCGTTGATGTCGGCGACGTTGACGATGTCGCGGCGGGCCCAGGCGTCGCTGTTCATCAGCGTGGCCGACTCGAAGGTCGCGCCGCTGTAGCCGGACAGCGTCCAGAACGCGGTACCGGCCCGCAGGACGAGGTCGGGATGCTTGTCGCCGGTGATGTCGCCGACGGCCTTGATCTGGGTCCAGGTCGACGGTGCCGGGGCGTTCGCGGGCAGGCGGATCCTCAGCCGCTTGTCGACGTTGAAGCTGCCGTAGCCGTCACCGGGGTACATCCAGAAGGTGCCGTCGGGGGTGACCGCGAACAGGTCGGTCATGCCGTCGCCGGGGTAGGTGTCGTCGTAGTGGGTGATCAGCGCGGCCTTGCCGGTGCCCGAGTCGTACCAGTGGCCCGCCGGGTGCAGCTTCTTGTCCGAGGTGTACGCGGCGCCCAGGCAGGAATTCAGCTCGCCGTCGGTGCCTCCGGGGCAGCTGTACAGGTCGCCGCTGGACCACACCATCAGCAGGTCGGCGATGCCGTCGCCGCCGGTGTCGCCAGGGGCGTCGGCCTTGTCGCGCGGCGGGATGTAGAAGGTGTGGCTCGAGTAGACGCTCCGATTGCCGAACTCGTCGTAGGCGTACACGTACACCGTGTTGGGGCCCGCGTGTGGCGGCTTCAGGCCGGTGATGGTGGCGGTGCCGTTGGTGGCGTTCACATAGGTCCAGTCCAGGCCCTCGATGGAGTACTGGAACTTCGTCGCGCCCTGGGAGGTGAAGGTGATGGCGCCGGTCTCGCCGAACTTGACCTTCGCCCAGGTCTGGCCGTCGGAGGTGGCGCGGGGGAAGTCGTCGCTTTCGATCGTGGGCTGCGGCGGGGCGCTGGCGTCGATGTTGATCCGGCAGGGGGAGGTCCCCGGCGGGAAGAACGTCGAGACCAGCCCGCCGGAGTCCTCGGCGCGCACGTCCCACGAGTAGGTGGTCTTGTCCTCCAGCGGGAACGTGGTGGGGATGGTCAGCGTGGCGGTGCCGCTGGAGTTGGGGGTGACCAGGGTGCCGGACGGGACGGTGCCGCCGGTCTTCCAGAAGCGGAAGCGCAGCTTGCTGAGGTTGCCGTCGGGGTCCTTGGCGTTCGCCGACAGCACGATGCTGGTCTTGCCGACGGTCACGCCCGCGCTGTCGACCTCGCAGGCGCCACCGGGCGTGGACTTGCCGCCCGTGGGCTCGTACGGCTTGCGGTTGTACACCACTTCCAGCGTCGCCGAGGTCGCCCGGAACTTGCGCCAGGTCTGGGTGTCGGACTCGCTGGTCGCGCGCATGCCGAAGGTGATGTTCGACCAGCCGTTGTCGGCGCCCTTCTGGGCGGCGGTCGTCACGTTGAACGACTCGTACGCGTCCGGGCAGGAGCTGGAGGACCAGCCGTGCGCGAACGACTTCTTCTGCAGCTGCGTGGACCAGCTCGGCTGCTTGTTCCATGTCGTGCCGGACGAGATCGACCCGGTCAGCCAGAACTGGAACTCGCGCGTGGTGCAGGACCAGGAGTGGTTGTTGAGCACCTTGAAGGTCGCGGCGGAGATCGTGGCGCCCTTCAGGCTGCTGCTGTAGCCCATCCGCCAGAAGGAGCGGGCGGTGCCGCCGGTGTCGTCCTCGTGGCCGACGCGGGCGTCGGAGGTTCCGGAGCTGAAGTTGGTGCCGTTCCAGAAGCTGGTGTTCGGGTACGGCTTGTACGCCGTCGTCCACGCCTGCCAACCGCTGTTGAGCGTCGGGTCGACGAACACCGGGAAGCGGACGTCCTCGTCGGTGAGCAGGCCGGTCCCGGCGACCCGCAGGTCGAGCCGGGCCGTCCCCGTCCTGTCGCCCTCCAGGCGGATCGGCATCGGGGCCGAGTGCGCGCCCGGCTCGATGCCGCTCAGGCCGGACAGCTTCAGCACGTCGGCCGGTGTGGCGACCGAGGTGCGCGGCGTGGACTGTCCCTCGGGGAGTTCGAGGTCACGGCCGCTGGAGTCCCAGGCGAAGGGCGTCGGTATGGAGCCGATCTCCTCGCCGTCCCCGTCGAGCACCAGGACACGCCCGGCGGTCTCGTCGTGCTGGAACACGGCCGTCTTCGAGCGCAGTCCGTACGACACCGTCGCGAGCGCCTCGCTCCGCGCCGCCTCCTCGGTCTTGACGATGAGCAGCTGCGCGAAGCCGCCCTCCTCGCGGGCGACCAGGAGCAGGTCGACGCCCGGCAGCACCTCGGAGTACAGGGCGCGCGGGCCGTCCAGCACCGGCTCGGGCAGCGTGCCCGGCCAGGTGTAGGCGACGGTGTGGCCGTCGATGTCCACCTCGGCCAGCACGGGGTCCCCGGCGGTCTGACCGTCCGTCAGAAGCCTGCGCTGGTACGACCGGTCGGCCCGGGTGTCCTTGCCGGGCGTACCGCTGGAGAACCGCACCGGCACGGCGGGGTTGGCCGGCCGGATGCCGAGGCCGTCGGCGTCGTCCGTCCGCTTCAGCCGGTTGTCGATCGGCGCCCACTTCCCCTCGGCGTTCTTCGCCCGCTGGGGAAGGGCGTGCATCCGGGTGCGCAGCTGTCCGTCCGGCTGGGCCCAGGTCAGCGAGGTGGCGGTGGTCGCCGTATCCACGAGCACCCGCTTCTTGGTGCGCCGGGCCTCGGCCGCGGCGGCGGCCTCGTCGCGGGGGGCGGTCGCCGCCTGTTTCGCGTCGGTCGCCTTGCGCGCCTGTGGATCTGATGGTTCGTCTGGTTGCAGCCAGGGCAACAGGGTGGCGGTCAGGGCGGCCAGAACCAGGCCGAGCGTGAGTGTCAGCCGGGTGCGCGTGCGCACGAAGGGGCTGAGAAAACGAGGCGGCGCGAACACGGCGGGGTCTACTCCCGTGTGGACCAGGCGGATGGGGACAGCACAGAGAGCCCCGGACGGCAGGCCGCGGGGCATGGGCGCGCACACGATCACATGATCCGCACGGATCGTCCATGTATGAAGATTTTATAAAGTTGTGACGATGTGTTGAGACGCCCTTGGCGCACGGTTACGGGTGTGGCGTCTGCGGCTTTTGATCACCTGCTGTGCACCGATGGCGACTGTTTTCAGCCACGCATCCCATTGGTCAGGACAAGGGGCAGGACGTCCCATTTTGCGGCGTGACGCAACTCACGGGCCCGGATTTCAGCCCGCTCCATCGATCTTGAATCGTGTGGCGCTCATGACAGAGGGTGCGGTCACGTTCGTATCGCCTGGGTGGGGGAGTCGACGCGCATGCGCGCTCAAAGTCCACTGTCATGGCTGGGGCGCAGACGCCTTGCCCTGACGGAGTCACAACGACGGCGGCGCCGGCACGGCCGCGCGGCGACCGTCCTTTTGCTGTCCACGACGCTGATGGTGACCAGCCTGGGCGCGGACGCATGGGCGGTCCCCGGCCCCGGCATGACCCGCGAGGAACCGATCGACCTGCCCGACCTGCCCAAGAGCACCTCGCTCGACGGCGACGAGGAGGCCGAGAAGAGCCTGACGACCGCGCCCGAGGTCCCTGTCGACCCGTACGCGCCGGTCGCCGTCACCCCATGGACGGAGAACACCGGCACCGCGACGCTGACCTCGGACGCCGAGCCCGGCACCACGGTCCCGGTCTCCAACGGCCTGCCCGTCGCGCTCGGCGTGCCCGCGGGCACCGACCCGGCCGCGATCGACGGTGAGTGGCAGGTCGACCTGGCCGCGCCGACCGCGTCCCAGGACGCCGGTGTCTCCGGCATGATCATGCAGGTCATCCCGCCGGCCGACGCCGACCCGGCCGCGCAGGTCGCGCTCGCCGTCGACACCACCGGCTTCGCCGACCTCTACGGCCCCCAGGCCGCCGACCGCTTCGGCCTCGTCCTGCTGCCCGAATGCGTCCTGACCAGCCCTGACAGCGGCGACTGCGCCGCCGACGGCGGTGTGACGACCATGTCGGGCAAGGCGGACGACGACAAGGCCGAGCGGCTGCGCAGCACCGTGGAGGTGGTGCCGGCGAAGGACGCGCCCACCAACGCCAAGGCTCCCAAGAACGCCCCCACCCGCAAGATCCTCTCCGGCTCCGTGCCGGTCGCCGACCTGCTGGGCGACGAAAACGCTTCGACGACGTCCGGCGCCTCGGTCCGCCCCGCCTCCTTCTCCCGGAGCGACGCCCTCCAGGCCGTCGACGCCTCCGGCCCGCAGGTCATCGGCGCCATGGACACCGGCGCCTCCGCCGCAGGTGACTTCACCGCGACTCCGCTGCTGTCGTCCGGAGCCTGGTCTGCCGGTGCATCCTCGGGCGCCTTCACCTACGCCTACCAGGTACAGGTCCCGGAGACCGCCGGCGGCCTGATGCCCAAGGTGGCGCTGAACTACTCCTCGCAGTCGGTCGACGGCCGCACCTCCGCCACCAACAACCAGGCCTCCTGGATCGGCGACGGCTGGGACTACAACCCGGGCTCCATCACCCGCACGTACGCCAACTGCCGCGAGGACTCGAAGAAGTCCGGGGCGAACAACGCCACGCACCGCACGGCGGACCTGTGCTGGGGCTCCAACAACGCCACCCTCTCGCTCGGCGGCATGACCACCGAGCTGGTGTGGGACGAGGACCAGGGCAAGTGGTTCACCGCCAACGGCGACGGCGCCAAGGTCGAGCGGATCAAGGACTCCACGACCGGCAACGGCGCCAAGGACGGCGAGTACTGGGTCGTCACCACCCGTGACGGCACCCGCTACCACTTCGGCAAGCACAAGCTGCCCGGCTGGACGTCCGGTCAGCCGGTCACCGACTCCGTGCTGACCGTGCCTGTCTACGGCAACCACGCGGGCGAGGACTGCTACAAGGCCGGTGACTGGCCCGGCTCGTGGTGCACCCAGGGCTGGCGCTGGAACCTCGACTACGTCGAGGACGTCCACGGCAACGCCATGTCCCTGTGGTGGAAGACCGAGCAGAACTACTACGCCCGCAACTTCAACTTCAAGGCGCCGGTCGTCTACGACCGCGGCGGCTACCTGTCCCACATCCACTACGGGCAGCGCAAGGACAACATCTTCACCGAGACGGCCCCGGCCCGCGTCTCCTTCAAGGTCGAGGAACGCTGCATCGCCGAGTCCGCCACGCTGACCTGCACGGACGCCAACTTCAAGGACAAGGACCCGGGCAAGTACCGCATCTGGTACGACACCCCGGCCGACCTGAACTGCGAAGCCGTCACCACGACCCAGACGCGGAAGTGCTGGAACGCCGGCCCGTCCTTCTGGACCCGCAAGCGGCTGACCGAGATCCAGACCTCGGCGCAGCGCCGTACCGACACCACCGCCCGCCAGGTGGTGGACCGGTACACCCTCAAGCAGAGCTTCCCGGTCCTGAAGACCGGCCCGAACACCGCCCTGTGGCTGGAATCGATCCAGCGCACGGGATTCGCCCGGCTCGGCTCCACCGACGACAGCGTCACCCTCAACGCGGTGCGCTTCGAGTCCAACGCGGAAGACATGCCCAACCGGGTCATGCGCCCCAACGACCCGCGCCCCGGCTTCTCCCGGCTGCGCATCGCGCGCGTCATCAACGAGTACGGCGGCGAGACCGTCGTCACCTACAAGCAGCCCGCCGGTGACTGCGCCACGGGCACGAACCTGCCCACCAAGGACGACACCGCGGGGCTGAAGTCCAACACCCGTCTGTGCTACCCGTCGTTCTGGCACCCCGACCCCGAGGTCCAGGACATCGACTGGTTCCACAAGTACGTCGTGGAGTCCATCGAGGAACTCCCCAACGTCGACGGCGCCTTCGCCACCAAGACCTCCTACGCGTACAAGAACGCCGGCTGGAAACTCGCCGAGGCGGAGTTCACCAAGAAGTCCAAGCGCACCTACTCGCAGTTCGCCGGGTTCGAGCAGACCACGGTGATCACGGGCCCGGACCAGGACGAGCCGTCCATCGGCAGCAAGAGGTCCAAGTCCGTCACCCGCTACTTCCGCGGCATGGGCGCCACCGTGCCGGTGACGGACATCACCGGCACCGAGATCGCCAAGGACCTGGAGCCGTTCGCCGGCCGTATCGCCGAAGAGCTCACCTACACCAGCGCGTCCGACGCCGACACCGACTGGCTGTCCCGCAGCGTCACCGTCCCGGCCGCCACCGAGCTGGCCAAGCGCGACCGCGACGACGGTCTGAGCCCGCTGCGCGCCTGGCGTGTCACGGAGCCCGAGGAGATCGCGTACACCAAGTCCTCCGGCACCGGTGACGACACCCGCACCCAGCGGATCGTCAAGAGCAGCACGACGTACGAGCCGACGCACGGCCTGCCCGTCCAGGTGGAGTCGCTCGGCGACACCGGCAAGAGCGGCGACGAGTCCTGCACCAAGCTGGACTACGTCCACCACACCGGCAAGAACCTCATCGGCCTGTCCAAGCAGGCCCTGGTCTCGCCGACCACCTGCGCGAACGCCGACTTCACCGACCTGACGACGCTCAGCGGCGCCGCCCGCACCGCGTACGACGGCCAGGACTACGGCACCGCGCTCGCCGCCACCACGCGCGGCCTGGCCACCGAGACCTGGTCGCTGAACGGCGCCGGAACCGGCTTCCAGACCAACGGCACCAGCGAGTTCGACGCGATCGGCCGCGTGGTCAGGCAGACCGACCCGGACGGCAAGTCCGGCACGATCGCCTACACCCCGTCCTCCGGTCAGGTCTTCGAGGTCACCGAGACCAACGCCCTCGGCCACACCCAGAAGCAGGAACTGGAGCCGGGCCGCTCGACCACCCTGAGGACGACCGATGCCAACGGCCATGTGAGCGAGGCGAAGTACGACCCGCTGGGCCGCCTCGTCGAGGCGTGGGCGCCGGGCCGCACCCCGTCGAGCTCGGCCGTGCCGGACTTCCGGGCCGTCTACACGATCCCGGCGTACGACCCGGCGAACCCGGACCGCAAGCCGCCGTACATCACCACCTACGCACGCGGCCACGAGGACCGCGTCGAGACCTCCGTCACCCTCTACGACGGCCTCGGCCGCGAACGGCAGACACAGGAGGAGGCCGACGGCGGCGGCCACCTGATCACCGACACGCTGTACAACAGCTCCGGCGAGGTCTGGCAGACCAACAACGCCTACCTCACCCACGAGGCCAAGCCGGGCGAGCTGTTCACCCCGCTCGCCGACACGGCCGTCCCCAACATCACCCGCTACAGCTACGACGGCCTCGGCCGCGTCGTGGCGGAGACGCCCGTCCTCAAGGTCGTCGACCCGGTGACGAAGGAAGCCACCTCGCAGCCGGTCCCGGCGAAGGCCACCCGGTACGAGTACGGCGAGGACTGGTCGAAGGTGATCCACCCGGACGGAGCCTCCTCCTACCGGGTCTACACCGACGCGCTCGGCCGCACGGTCCGCACGGACACGTTCAACTCGGCGGCCACCGCCGGCTTCACGTCGATGCGGTATACGTACGACGCGCACGGCCGGCTCACGAAGGCGGTCAACTCCGCCGACACGGCGCACCCGTGGACGTGGGCGTACGACCACCGCGGCCGGCAGACCACCGCCACGGACCCGAACACGGGCACCACACGGACCACGTACGACCACCGTGACCGTCCGCTGACCACGACCAACGCCCGCGGGGTGACCGTCTGGAACGGCTACGACGTCCTGTCGCGGCCCGCCCAGCAGCGCCTGGACAACGCCACCGGCAGCCTGCTGGCCGAGTTCACCTACGACACCGTCACCGGCGGCAAGGGCATGCCCGCCACCGCCACCCGCTACACCGACGGCCAGCCGTACACCCAGCGGGTCAACGGCTACACCAAGGACTACCAGCCGACCTCGACCACCCAGACCCTGCCGTCGCCCGTGGCGACCGCGTGGGGCCTGCAGACGTCGTACACGTACGACTACACGTACAACGACCAGGGCATGCTGAAGGAGGCTTCCCTCCCGGCGGTCGGCCGGTTCGCCGCCGAGAAGCTGGTCGTCCGCTACAACAAGTACGGCAAGCCGCTCTCCATCTCCGGCAAGGACTGGTACGGCGCGGAGACGGTCTACGACTCCTACGGCCAGGTCCTGCGCTCGACCCTGGGCGCGCAGCCGTACCGGGTGTGGACGCAGGCGTCGTACGACGAGTCGACCGGTGAGCTGACCGAGCAGTCGGTCTACCGCGAGCAGACCGGGGACAAGTCCGTGGTCGGCGGGCACCTCGTCTCGCAGCGGTCGTACACCTACGACCCGGCGGGCAACGTCACCTCGGTCCGGGAGCACTCGACCGGCATCGAGGAGCGCCAGTGCTTCGCCTATGACCCGCTGGGCCAGCTGAAGACGGCCTGGACCGCCAAGGACCAGACCGCGTGCACGGGCCCGAAGAACAGCGACGGCACGCTCAATGTGGCAGTCGGCCCGGACAAGTCCGGCTACTGGCAGGAGTACGAGTACGACCTGCTCGGCAACCGCACGAAGCTGACCGAGAAGGACCTCACCGGCGATACCGCCAAGGACGCCACGACCACCTACGCCTACGGCAAGGCGGACGGCACCCAGCCGGGCACGCTGACGAAGGTGACGAAGAAGTACGTCACTCCGCAGGGCGCGCAGGTCACCGCGGAGGCGGAGCGCCTGTACGAGCTGACGGGCGAGACCAAGTCCGTCACCTCCGTCGAGAACGGCGACAAGCAGGAGCTGTCCTGGACCTACGACGGCAAGGTCGACCGGATCAGCGGTCAGGGCGCGGGCGGCAAGACGCCGTATGTGGGTCTGGCGGACAAGTGCCTGGACCTGAAGTCGGGTCTGGCCACCGCCGGGCAGCCCATCCAGCTGTACTCCTGCAATGCCTCGGTGGCGCAGAACTGGCGCTTCACTCCGGTGGCGAATCAGTCGGACCCCGACCGGGGCACGCTGAACGTCTACGACACCTGGTGTGTGCAGCCGACCGCGAACACCGCCGGGTCGGCCGTCCAGCTGCAGAAGTGCGACGGCTCGTCCGCCCAGGAGCTGAAGCGGACCGCGTCCGGTCAGTTCACCCACATCGCCTCGGGCCTGTGCCTGGCGGTCAAGGACGCCAACTCGGCGAACGCGACCCCGATCGTGCTGGCCGCCTGTGACGGCACCAAGGCCGAGCAGCAGTGGGCGGCGCAGAACGACACCCGGCACATCTACGGGCCCGACGGCTCGCGCCTGCTGACGATCAAGGGCAAGCAGGCCACCCTGTACCTGGGCGAGGCCGAGGTCACCGTCCAGTCGGGCGGCGTCCTGGTCAACACCCAGCGCACCTACGCGGCCCCGGGCGGCGCGGTCATGCGCTACGCCTACGGCAACGGCACCGAGCAGCTCGTCGCCCTGGCCGGCGACCACCAGGGCAGCACCTACGCCGAGGTGGCGCTCAACAGTTCGAACTCGGTCCGTATCCGCAAGCAGGACCCGTTCGGCAACCAGCGTGGCGCGGACACGGTCGGCGGCAACCTCCAGACCCACACCGGGTTCCTGGGCGCGACCCGGGACGACGCCTCCGGCTACGTGCCACTGGGTGCCCGTCTGTACGACCCGGTGGTGGGACGGTTCCTGTCCGCGGACCCGGTGCTCGACCTGAACGACCCGCTGCAGTCCAACGGGTACGCCTACGCCCACAACAACCCGGTCACGCACTCGGACCCGACGGGTCTGGCCATCACACTGACCGCGTCCGAGCGAGCGGCGGCCCTGGCAGGTGCGGGCCTGAGCGCGGCGCAGGTCGCGCAGGCGCAGGCCACCATGGGCAAGTCGTTGACGTCGGTGATCCTCGGCGCGGCCTGGAGCGTTCTGAGCGACTTCATCGGTCTCACCGACGCCATGGCCTGCTTCGGCGGTGACATGTGGTCCTGCGGCAGCCTGATCATCGGGGCGATCCCGTGGACCAAGCTGGGCAAGATCCCGTCCGTCCTGAAGGCGGTCAACCGCACGATCGACGCGATCCAGGCCTTCCGTGCGGCGAAGCGGGCGGCCCAGGCCGTCCTGAAGGCCGCGAAGGCGGCCGAGGCGGCGGCGCTGCGGGCGAAGAAGGCGGCGATCGAGAAGGCCAAGAAGGAGGCCGCGCAGAGAGCGAAGAAGAAAGCCGCCGAGCAAGCGAAGAGAACCGCGGACAAGGCGGTCGCCCAGACGAAGAAGACCGGCAACCCGGTCCAGAAACAGGCCCAGGCCAAGGCGGCCCCGAAGGTCTCGACCAGTAAGGGCTCCTCAGGCGGGGGCGGCGGCAAGGGCGGCGGCTCCAAGCCGGGCGGCGACTCCGGCGGCTCCTCCCGCAACAAGGGCGGATCCAGCGGGAGCGGCGGGTCCGGGAAGGCCGACGGCGGAGGCGGCGGTTCCTGCCCGATCAACAACAGCTTCACCCCCGGCACCAAGGTGCTGATGGCTGACGGCTCCACCAAGCCGATCGAGAAGGTCAAGGCCGGCGACAAGGTCGTCGCGACCGACCCGAAGACCGGCGAGCGGCGCATCGAGACGGTCACGGCCGAGATCAAGGGCGAGGGCCTGAAGCACCTGGTCAAGGTCACGATCGACACCGACGGCAAGAAGGGCACGAAGACGGCGGAGGTCACCGCGACCGACGGCCACCCCTTCTGGGTCCCCGAGCTCGACGAGTGGATCGACGCGACCGACCTCCGATCGGGTCAGTGGCTGCAGACCAGCGCGGGCACCTACGTCCAGGTCACCGCGATCCAGCGCTGGACGAGCTCCGGGACAACCGTCCACAACATCACCGTCGGCGACACCCACACGTACTACGTGCTGGCGGGGGCTACCTCGATCCTCGTTCACAACTGCAGCTCAGGTGTGAACTCTGCTGGTGAAGCGTGTGCTTGTGGAGGTGGCCCTCAGGCTTATTCGGTCGCCTTCGAGATGACGCTGGATGCGGCCGATTTCGGTCGATCCCGCAGCACGCATTTCAGGCGGGCGAATGAGGCGCTTGATGCGGCGCTCCAGTCGGACGCTGGCTTCGCTCAATCGATGGAACAGTTGATTCCTGGGATCGGGAGTGCGGTTTCCTCGCGGGGAGGTAGGAGAACCCCGGCCGGGTGGACTTGGCAACATGAGCCAGCCTCCAATGCTGGCGGGCGACAGGGTGTAATGCGCCTCGTGCCGCGCTCTCAGCATGACCCCGGGTCGCTATGGCAGCATCTACTGCACCCCGGCGGGGCCGGTGGCTACGCGGAGTGGGCGGTTCCGAACGGCGCCCCACGTAACAGGAGGTGAGCGGACAGTGTCGATTACATTCACGCATCGCGACGGGGGCATGGAGGACGGTACCGAGGCCGATCTCGCGGCCCTCATCGCCGAGCTCGACGGGCCTGTCGATGAGGAGCATCCAGACGTGGCGGTCACGGACGATGATTCCTCCTGGACTATTTCAGCGTTTCAAAGTGGAGCTCTGGTACTTGAGAATCTTGATGACAGGGACGTGCAGCCTTGCCATATTCGAGATGTCTCGCGTGCAGAAATGATTCGGGTGATGGCCATGTTGGTTCGCGGTGATCTGGCTGCCATTCAACAGCTGGATTGGCATCCCGGCTACAGCTGAACCGGCGGGGTTAAGGCTCATTCGGAGGCCCTCAGCGGAGTGCGTTTGTCCTGCTTTCCGCGTGGGGTGACGGCAGTAGTTGACGGCAACGGCGGCGAACACAAGGGGTGTTCGCCGCCGCTGCCGTGCGTGCGTCAGGAGTGGTCGAGGGCGGTACCCAGTGCCGTCAGGGCCTCTCTCTGGAGGTGGAGTCGGACGAGGGCGTAGACAGTGGCGGTAACGCCGATGTGGGCGGGGTCGAGAAGTTCCTTGATCACGACGAGTTCGACTCCCTGCTCCAGGAGCAGGGCGGTGGAATGCCACCTGATGTCGAACGGTCGTGCCAGGCGGCCGCCGAGTCACTCCTTGAGGGCTGGGCCGAGGACCCGCTGTTCACGATGAGACGGGTACGCCGGGGTACCGACGTGTGGGTTGATGCGGCGTTCGGAGCGTCGGTGGGCCCGGTCGTCGCACTCGGCTATCAGCAGCTCGGCAAGAAAAACCCCCGGTAGGTCATCTGCTCGGTGGCTGCCGCAGCGGACCTGACCCCACGCAGATGAGCAGCCAGAACAACCTGAGGGGTGAAGTGATGTTCAGCGCGCCTGATCGGATCTTCAAGGTCTGGTCCTATTCAGTCACGCATGGTAACACTGGGTCGCCGCTGGCTCCGGCGCTCCACATGCGGTCAGATCCTCCAGGACCGCAGCTGCTCGGCGACGGCGTAAACGCTCAGACGTGTGTCCCGAATCTTCCGGACCAGCTCGGACAGGGCGCCATAGGGAGGATCGATGCCCTCACCGGACTGATCCATGTACTGGGCCGCGACGAACGCGGCAAAAAGGCTGTTCCGGTGCGGCAGTGGCTCAAGACGCACGATCGTGTGCAGGAGCGCTGCCGCACGCCATGCAGTATCGGGATCGGACGCTTCAAGGGTCGGCATCCGGGTCTTGTGCCGCGCCACGGCCGCCACCAGCGCGGAGTAGTCGGACACCGTCACGTCCTCGTGTTCGAGCGCAGCGTCCTGGACGTCCAGCAGCCAGGAGACATCAATGTGCAGGGCCATCAGGCGGCCGTGGCCCCGTTGCCGCTCCGGGAGGGCGGGACTTCCTCGGGGAACGCCTCGTCGAACTCGCCGCGCAGCTTGTCCGCCCACGCGGCGGCGCCGGCGACGAACCGCTTGCGGTGCATCTCGCGCACGCCGAGGTCGTGAAGGTACTGCTTCAGGCTCTTGCCCTCTGCGGCGGCGGCCGCGCGGACACCTTCCATTTCCTCATCAGAGAAGGACACGTTCAGTGATGGCATGCCGTGATGGTACCTAGTTGGTACCCCCGCACGCCAGGCGGCTCCGTCCATCGTGACCGATGCGGGCTGAGGCCCACGCGGCCGGCCTGGCAAGCTCGATCACGTTCGGGAGCAGCCAGGGCGAGGGGCTTGACACAGATCCGGCCGGAGCCCAGGCAGGCCGCTCCCCAACTACCGTTGCTCCACATGACAGTCACCGAGGTGGACATCTCAGAGGACATGATCCGGGATCTGCTGTGTGAGCAGCACCCCGACCTGGCGGATCTCCCCCTGAAGCTCGGAGCGCTCGGCTGGGACAATCAAGTGTGGCGGCTCGGCGACGACCTCGCCGTCCGGTTGCCCTGGGCGACGCAGTCCGCGGACGCGCTGCTGCGCAAGGAACACGCCTGGCTGCCTCTCCTCGCCCCGCACCTTCCTCTCCAGATCCCCGTCCCGCAGCGTCTTGGTGAGCCCTCCGAACGGTTTCCGCGTCCCTGGCTCGTCACCACCTGGGTACCGGGCGAGCCTGCCGACCGCGCCCCCGCTACGCGCGCCGAGGATGCGGCCGTCACCCTGGCCGCCTTCCTGACCGCTCTCCACCGCCCCGCCCCCGACGGGGCACCCGCAGGCCGAGACCGCGGTGGCCCGCTGGCCGACACCGCCGAACGCTTCACCCAAGGGCTCGCCTCGGCCACCGAACTGGGGCTGATTCGCGACCCGGACGCCGTCCGCGCGGTCTGGGAAGACGCCGCCGCCGCGCCGGACTGGGCAGGCCCGCGTCTCTGGCTCCACGGCGACCTGCATCCAGCCAACATCCTGACCACGGACGGCACCTTCTCCGGCGTGATCGACTTCGGCGACCTCTTCGCCGGCGACCCGGCCTGCGACCTCGCCGCCGCCTGGATCCTGCTGCCCGACGGCGCCGTCGACCGCTTCCACGAGGCCTACCAGCCAAGCCCGGACGCCGCGACCTTGCGCCGCGCCCGCGGTTGGGCGGTGCTGCGCGCCCTCGCCGGCATCCACATCGGATACGCCGGCCTCCACGGCCGTCCCGGAGGCAAGCCCACCTGGGGTCCGCCCGCCCACGCCGCACTGCGACGCCTCACCGCAGCGGTCCGCCAGTGACGGGGGTGGTTGGACGTAGGTCCGCGTGGGTGCGACTGCGGGAGTCGCGGTCGTGGCGTCAGCGATGGGCGCGGCGCCGGTGCTGCCGGACTCCGTCGTCACGCGTCCGACGGTCAGGCTCCGGGTCACATGAGGCGGGGCAAGGCAGTGCCTCTGGTTGTGACACGCCTCCGAACGCTGACCAGCGAATAGAGAGGGTTCGAAGAGTCGAAACGACGTCTTATACGAGCCGACCGAGGAATGTGCGCCAGGTGTCGGGGGAGACGGTGAGGACGGGGCCGCCGGGGACTTTGGAGTCGCGGATGTGGATGGCGGTGGGGTGGGTGGCGACTTCGAGGCAGTTGCCGCCTTCGCTGCCGCTGTAGCTGGACTTGAACCATGCCAGGTCGTGCGAGCGCTTGGGCTGCTGTGCTGCGGTTGTCATGACTCTCCTAGCAGTCCGTTCAAGAGGCGCACGCTCTCGTCGGGAGAGAGGGCCTGTGACCGCAGCATTCCATACTTGTGGTGATAGTCGCTGACCTCGTCAGGATCGTCGACGAGGAAGCTGGCGCGCTGCACTTCGAGGTAGACCAAGCGCTCGTGTTCCGGTGTCTCCAGCAGCACCATGGGCCCGTCGAGACCGGCGTGCGGCGTTCGGTCCATGGGCATGATCTGCACGCTCATGTGGACGGGCTCGGTGTACTCCAGGATTTGCCGGATCTGTTCACGCATCACCTCAGGGCCGCCGACCTGGCGCCGCAGGATGCTCTCCTCCAGCACGAAGTGGCCCACGGGCGGCCGATCGCGCTGCCAGACCAACTGCCGTTCCATACGCGCGTTCACCCACTGCTCGGCCGTCTCACTCCCGATCGCCGGATACCTGGAGTCGAAGCGGCCCGACAGCAGTCCCGGGTCTGGAGAAGCCCAGGAACGACCTGAGCCTCGTACGAGAGGAGGCTGACCGCCTCCTGTTCGTGATCGACCAGCCCCTGCGCGAACTGCACAATCCGCTCCCGCACCGGCAGTTTCGCCACCAGCACGCTCAACACCCCACCAGTCCCCAGAAGTTCATCGAACTGCGCCGCCCGGTCCGGCTGCAGGGCGAGCCGCCCCTGCTCGATGGACCCCACCGTGTCCACATGAATGTTCGCCATCTCGGCGAACTGCTCCTGTGTGAGCCCCGCTTGCTTCCGGAAGTGGGTCGTGTCCCTTGACGTGGTGTAGGCGATCAATCGTCGGTCGTGTTGGTGGTGTTGGGGAGTGCGGGGGCGCTTTCGCCGGCTTCGGTGGGGTAGATCTGGTCCATGCTGCCTTCGGGTAGGTAGCGGCGGGGGAAGGCGATCCACTCGTCGTGCATCTCGAAGAGCACGGCGGTGACCAGTCGGAGGAGAGCGTCGTCGTTGGGGAAGACCTGGACGACATCGACGCGGCGTTTGATCTCGCGGTTGATCCGCTCCAGCGGGTTCGTGGACTGAATCTTCTTCCAGTGCCGTTCCGGGAAGGCCGCGAAGGCGGTGAGGTCGTCCTGGCGTCCAGGAGCATCTGCTTGACCTGGGAAACTGTGCGCCCAGCATGTCGGCGACCGTGTCGAGCTGGTTGCGGACGGCGTCCTGGTCGGGCTGGGCGAAGATGGTGCGGATCGTCGCGGCGACCATTTCCGCGGCGTCCTTGGGGATCACGCCGAAGACATTGCGCAGGAAATGAACCCGGCAGCGCTGGTAGGCCGCGCCGATCATGACCTTGCGGATCGCCTTGACCAGGCCCGAGTGGTGATCGCCCAGTACGAGTCGGACACCGCCCAGACCGCGTTCGCGCAGGTGACGCAGGAACTGGGTCCAGAACACCTCGGTCTCGCTGTCGCCGACCATCACCCCAGCACCTCGCGGCCGCCGTCCTCGGTGATGCCGGTGGCGATCACCACGGCCCGCGAGACGATCTGGTGCGCGACCCGTGCCTTGCAGTAGGTCGCATCGAGGTAGACGTAGGGGAAGCGGGTGTGGTCCAGGGGCCGGCCGCGGAACGCGGTCAGCTGGGTGTCCAGGTCCGCGCAGATCCGTGAGACCTCGCTCTTGGAGATCCCGCTGTCCGCACCCAGCGCCTTGACCAGGTCGTCGACCGAACGGGTGGACACTCCGTGCACGTACGCCTCCATGATGACGGCGAACAGAGCCTGGTCGATGCGGCGGCGACGCTCCAGCAGGCTCGGGAAGAAGCTGCCCGAGCGCAGCTTGGGTATGGCCAGGTCCAGGTCACCGGCCTGCGTAGTCAGCGTCTTGTCGCGGTGCCCGTTGCGCAGCGCGGTGCGTGTCTCGGTGTGCTCGTTCCACTCCGCACCGATCCTCGACGTCGCCTCGGCCTCGATCAGCTCCTGCAGCATCCGCTCGGCCACGAAACGGACGAGTTCGAGTCCGTCCGCCGAACGCAGTGACTCCAGCAGCCGAAGTAAGTCATGCTGGGACAGGGCCATCATGCACCTCCTGGTTGAACTGGCCGTTTACCAGGGAGAGTTGCATGGTGGCCCGCCTGCCGGGCAGGGAGCGGAATCCCTATCGACACACGCCCCGGGGCGTACGCCCCAACGTTGATCGGCTACACCACGAAGCGGGACGCCATCCGGAAGTGGGCGAGCACCGCGCCAACCGCCTGCCAGGAACCGACCTTCTTGGGCTTCTTCGCCGTGTGCATGCGTGGACCTTTCCCCCGTACGCAGCAGAACTCCTCGTAGTGAACTCGTAGCAATCAGAACTACGACGTCACTCACTGATGCACGACAGTGACTCGCTGTGACAGTGGCCGCATGAACGCACAATCCCAACACCCCCGTACCCGCGAGGCGTTCTACCGCCGGGACCGCAGATCGGTGCGTCTGGCACGCGAGTTCACCGGCGAGGCGCTCACCGAGTGGGGCGTGACCGAACGCGGCGACGACGTGCTGCTCTGCGTCAGCGAACTTGCCACCAACGCGCTACTGCACGGCGTACCGCCAGGCCGCGGCTTCCTCGTCCGGCTCACCCTGTATCCCGACGGCGTGCTGCGCGTCGACGTCCACGACAGCGGCTCCGGCGAAGTCCGCACCCCCGACTCGTCCCCGGACGCGGAACCGGAACACGGCCGAGGCCTGCTCCTCGTCACCGCCCTCGCGGACAAGTGGGGGGTGGGGGAGCGGGACCCTGGCAAGATCGTGTGGTGCGAGTTCGCGGTGCAACGGTGATCCGGTCAGCAGACGGGTTACCGGCGGGCGCTTCGCTCGTTAGGGAAACGTACTTCCGGGAAATGAACTTCCCTAAACCGTCGCTGGAGCCGCCATGCCCCGTCGCAACCTGCCCAAGCCCCCTGACATGTTCGACCGTGACTGGGAGTGGAGCGAGCTGACCGCCTTCGCGGCCGACGAGGGGCCCGAGGCGGCCATGGCCGTCGTCTCCGGGCGGCGGCGGCAGGGGAAGTCCTTCCTGCTCGACTCGCTCGCCCGGGCCACCGGGGGCTTCTACTTCTGTGCGTACGAGGCCACGGAAGCGGAGTCGCTGCGGCGCTTCGGAGAGGAGCTCGCGCAGTACAGCGGCAGCATCGCCCCCATGCGATTCGACCGCTGGGAGCAGGCGGTCGACGCGCTGCTCGCCTTGGGCAAGGAGCGCCCCGTCCCCGTCGTCATCGATGAGTTCCCGTATCTGGCCAGGGCCACGCCCTCACTGCCCTCCGTCCTGCAAGTCGCTTACGGACCCAGGCGCCCGGAAAGGCTGAGCTCGCGCACCCGCCTGTTGCTCTGCGGAAGCTCCCTCTCCTTCATGGGCAAGCTGCTCAGCGGCACCTCGCCCCTGCGTGGCCGCGCCGGGCTGGAACTCGTCGTGCAGCCGCTGGACTTCCGTCAGGCCGCCGCCTTCTGGGGCATCGAGGATCCGCGCCTCGCGCTCCTCGTGCACAGCGTTGTGGGCGGTACGCCGGCCTACCGCAGGGAGTTCGTGCGCGACGACACCCCCGCCGACCTGGACGACTTCGACGCCTGGGTGTGCCGTACGGCCCTCTCGCCGCGCTCACCGCTCTACCGCGAGGCCCGCTACCTCCTCGCCGACGAGTCGGACCTGCGTGACCGCGCCCTCTACCACTCCGTGCTCGCCGCGCTGGCGTCGGGCAACGCCACGGCGGGACGCATCGCCGGTTGCCTGGAGCGTCCCGTCAGCGACATCACCCACCCCCTCACCGTCCTTCAGGACTGTGGACTGGTCCGCAGAGAGGTGGATGCCTTCCGCAAGAACCGGAGCGTCTACCGCGTCGGTGAGCCCCTCATCGCCTTCGACCACGCCATCTCCCGGCCGAAGCTCGCCCTCCTGGACCGGGGAATGGCGGAACACGTCTGGGAAAGCTCGCGGTCCCGCTTCCTCTCCGCCGTCGTGGGGCCGCACTTCGAGCAGATCTGCCGCGAGTGGGTGGCCCACTTCGCCGCTCCGGAGACCTTCGGTGGCATGCCGATCGATGTGTCGTACGGCACTGTTCCGGATCAGGCCGGGCGCACCAGCCATGAGATCGACGTGGTGGTGCGAGGGGCGGTGGGGCAGGACAACGGGGTGCTGTTGTCGCTGGGCGAGGCCAAGTGGGACCAGGTGATGGGCATCGGCCACCTGGACCGGCTGCGGCATGCGGCGGCGCTGCTCGCCCGGCGCGGGGTCGACACATCGGCCGTGAGGCCGGCCTGCTACAGCGGGGCGGGATTCACGCAGGAGTTGCGTGCTGCCGGGGAGCGGGGGGAAGTGGTGCTCGTGGACCTGGCGCGCCTCTACGAGGGCGATTGACGCCCGTCGTAGCGGCGCGCCGGCGGTGGCCATGACGAAGCTGACCGAGGCGGAACCTTACGCGTTCTTGATCGCCGAGACGTCGAAGACGAGCTTGATCTTGTCGGAGATCAGGAAGCCGCCCGTCTCCAGCGCCGCGTTCCAGGTCAGGCCCCACTCGGAGCGCCGGATCTCGGCCTTGCCCTCGAAGCCGACCCGGTCGTTGCCGAAGGGGTCCTTCGCGGCGCCGTTGAACTCCAGGTCGATGGTGATCGGCTTGGTGACACCGAGGATCGACAGGTCGCCGGTGATGCGGTAGTCGTCGCCGCCGAGCGCCTCCGCCTTCGTGGAGCGGAACGTCATCGTCGGGAACTGCTCCGTCGTGAAGAAGTCCGCGCTCTTCAGGTGGGCGTCCCGGTCGTCGTTGCCCGTGCTGATGCTGTCCATCTTCACGTCGATGGAGGCCGTGGACTTGGACGGGTCCGAGCCGTCCAGGTGCAGCGAGCCGGCGAAGTCGAGGAACTTGCCCTTGACGTTCGTCACCATGGCGTGCCGGGCGACGAAGCCGATCGAGGTGTGCGCGGGGTCGAGGGTGTAGTCGCCGGTCAGGGCGGCCAGCTGCGGGTTGCTGCTCATGACGTGCTCCTTGGGGACGGTGCTGCGGGATCGCCAGCGTGCTGTTGAATGTTCAACGATGCCAACGGGTTCGACCGTAGACCTATTCCGTTCAATTTTCAACATCATGGGTGTGGTGTCGCGATTGGATCATTCGCCGGGGTGGTAACCAGTGATCGTGTCCTCGGTCGCGGTCCTGGTCGAGCTGCTGCGCAGCAGCACGTCAGGCGGTCACGTCAAATGCTGGGAACGGTTCGCGGAGAGCGCCGCCCGGCTGCCCAGCGGTCCGGACGGTCCCGGACTGGACCTCACCGTGTACTTCCTCGGCGAGCGCGAGAGGGTCGAGGAGCTGGCCCCGCACGTACGGCTCGTCATGCTCCGCCCCGTGCTCAGCACCGCCGCGCTGATCTCCGCCGACGGTGCCGAGGACGCCTCCGACCTCACCCCGTATCACCCGCGCCTCGCCGCCCTGCTGCCCCGTCACGACGTCTGGCACCTCACCCACACCTTCGCCTACGCCGCCACCGCCACCCGCCTCGCCCGCAGGGCCGCACCGGCACCCCGTCTGGTGGCCTCCGTCCACACCGACGTCCCCGCCCTCGCCGCCGTCTACAGCCGCTACCTGGCCGAGCGCCGGCTCCCCGGCGCCCACGGCTGGGCGGGTGACTTCCTCGCGAACCGGGTCGAGCGCAGGCTGCGCAGACGGCGGGACCGGCTGCTGAGCGGCTGCGAACGCGTCCTCGTCCCCACCCCGGCCGGACGCGCCGAGCTCGCCCGCACCCTGGGTCCCGACCGTGTCCTGCCGCTTCGTCGCGGCATCGATCATCAGCTCTTCCGCACGGACGCCACCGCCCGGGCCCGCCTCGCTGCGGAGTACGGCGTCCCCACCGACCGGCCCCTCGTCCTGTTCGTCGGCCGGCTCGACGCCACCAAGGGGCTGCCGCTGCTGGCCGAGAGCGTGCGGTTGCTGCGCGGGCGGGGGAGCGGTGTGCATCTGGTGCTCGCGGGTTCCGGTGCGGAGGAGGCGGCGGTACGGCGGTCCTTGGGGGCGGACGTCACCTGCCTCGGGCCGCTCACCCAGGAACGGCTCGCCGCCGTGTACGCGGGCTGCGACATCTTCGCCTTCCCTTCCCGCAGCGAGACCTGCGGCAACGTCGTCGCCGAGGCGATGGCGAGCGGGCTGGCGGTGGTGCTGCCCGAGGGCGCGCGCACCACGCACTGGCTCGGCGCCCCGGGGCAGGACGGGATCGTCGTACGCCATGACGATCCTCGCCACTGGGCGGACGCCCTGGGCGCGCTCGTCGATCAGCCGCACGTCCTGGACGCCGTCCGCAGGCGGGCCGCGGCCACGGCGAGGGGCACCCACCCCTCGTGGGACCGGGTGCTGGAGGAGGACCTGCTGCCGGTGTGGACGCGGGCCGTTCCGGCCGTTCGGGTGGCGTGAGGGCGACGCCGGGGCGGCCTCGGTGAGCCGCCGGGGGCCGCCTCGGTCAAGGGCGCCCAGCACCTCGTACGAACGCACCACCGCGCCGCCCGTGCATGGCCGCCACCACCGGCGACGAGTCCAGGCTCACGATCCCGGCCGCCACCAGGGCCAGCCCGGTCACCGTGACGGCACTGACCGGCCACCCCGTGCGGATCATCTCGCCGAAGACCGTCATGCCCACAGTCACGGCGACCACCGGTTCCGTCGCGTCGATGACCGTCAGGCTCGCGGCCAGCGGACCCTGCTGGAACGCGCTCTGGATGAGCAGCAGGCCGCCCAGGCTGGCGGCGACGAGGGCGTAGGTCTGCCAGGCGGAGAGGGCGGAGCCGAGACCGTGCCGGAGGCGTTCCACGGTGGCGGCGAGCAGGACGGACTGCATGCCCATCACGGCGCCGGCCGCCAGCGCGGTGGCCGAGGCCCGCCAGGGGCCGGAGAGCAGTCGTCCGGTCGTGAGGGCGACGCAGACCAGGGCCGCCGTGGCGCCCAGGATCAGCAGCCAGGACCGCACGCCCGTCTCCGGGTGGCCGCCGTGCGGGCGGGCGGAGACGAGCGCGAGGGCGAGACCGGCGGCCACCGCGAAGGTGCCGAACCACTCCCGGCGGCCGAGGCGCAGCCGGTGCAGGCGCGCGGAGAGCGGTACGGCGAAGACGAGTTCGGTGACGATCAGCGGCTGGACCAGACTGAGCGGGCCGAAGGCGAGGGCCAGGGACTGGAAGCCGTACGCGAGCACCGCCAGCCCGATGCCCGACAGCCACAGCCGGTCCCGTACGAGATGGCGCAGCAGCCTCGGCCTCAGCGCCTCGTCGTCCGGGCGCGCGCCCGCCGCCCACTGCTGGAGCACGCCCGCGACGGCGAAACAGACGCCTGCGGCGAGCGAGGCGAGGACGGCGACCGGCATCGCGGCTAATCGGCGGCGTCCCGACCCGGCGCACCCTGTGTCGCCCCGCGCGTGTGGACGTACAGCTGACGGCGGTCGGCGACGTCGAGGTGCTGGGGGAGGGGGAGTTCGTAGCGGACGGGCCTGCCGTGGTCGGCGATCTGGCGGCGCGGGTTGTACACCTTGTGGAACTTCCAGAGCATGCGGGCGAAGTTCGTCTGCCCGTGCAGCAGGTTGCGGCCGAGGACGCGGGCCGCGCCGAACGCCGTGCGCAGGCCCAGGTGCTTGCGGTTGATGACGGCCTGCGTGCGCACCAGCTCCTCGTAGAAGCGCTCCAGCGGCAGCTTGGTGGGGACCACGGCGTGCTGGATGTCGAAGAGGCGGTAGTCGCGGGTGGTCAGGCGGCGCGACTCGGTGTGCCAGATCTCCGTGCCGGGGTACGGCGTCATCACCGTGAAGTGCACGATCTCCGGTACGGCCAGCGCGAACTCCCGGACGACCCGGAAGCGTTCCTCGTCCCACGCCGGATCGACGATCAGGTTGATCGCGACCTGGATGCCCAGCTTGCGGGCCGTCTGCAGGGCGCGCAGGTTCTCGTCGGGGCTGATCCGCTTGCGGAACAGGTCCAGGCCCTCGGCGTCGATGGCCTCCATGCCGAGGAACATGTAGCGCAGGCCCAGACGGGACCAGCGCTCGAACACCTCGGGGTGGCGCAGGAGTACGTCGCTGCGGGTCTCCAGGTAGTAGCGCTTGCGGATGCCGCGGCGCTCCACCTCGGCGGCGATGGCGTCGCCGTGCTCCGGCCGGATGAAGGCGACGTCGTCGACGATGAAGACGTTCGGCTCGCGGATGCTCGCCAGGTCGGCGGCCGCGGCCTCGGGGGAGGCCTTGCGGTAGCTGCGGCCGTAGAACGTCCACGCCGAGCAGAACGAGCAGTCCCAGGGGCAGCCCCGGGTGAACTCGATGGAGGCGCAGGGGTCGAGTTCGCCGATGAAGTAGCGGCGGCGGTGGCGCATCAGGTCGCGGGCCGGGAGGGGGGCGTCGATGCCGTGCAGCATCAGCGGCGCGGGCCCGCGTCCTTCGGCGGTGACGATGCCGGGTACGTCCGCCAGGTCGCCGCCGTCCCGGACCGCCGCGAGCAGCGGCGCCACCGCCGGCTCGCCCTCGCCGCGGACCACCGCGTCCACCGCGCCGTCCGCCTGCCGGATCACGTCCTCGGCGACGAAGGAGACGCTGTGGCCGCCGAAGAACACGAAACAGCCCGGTACGGTCCGCTTCACCGCGGCGGCCAGCTCGATCGCCTCCGGGATGTTGGCGAGGTAGTTCAGGGAGACGCCGAGGGCCTCCGGGCGGAACGACCGCACCTCCCTGCGCAGCTGCTCCCGGCTCATCACCTGGAGGTCCACCACGCGCACCTCGTGACCGGCGTCTCGGGCCGCGCCCGCCACCCGTTCCAGGCCCAGGGGTTCGAGCCGCAGGAAGATCTCGGAGTACATCAGGGCGCTGGGGTGGACGAGCAGCAATCGCACGGGGACCTCGTCACGGGAGCGGATGGATTCGGAACGGAGGGTTCCGGACTTCCCTTCGTGTCTTCGTATCTTCGTATCCCGGTGAGCCCGTGCCGCGTACCGCCGATACGGCCGCCTGGGTGCACCGCGCGGTCCGCAAGGGTGGTCCGGGGGCCTCGGTTCGGTGGCAGAACTGGCGCCCGGGAGTGCGGAAGCGTGTGCTGGATACGTGCCCGGCACACCGGACCCACAGCGCAGGGAGACCGACTCGTGAACCACACCGGCCCCGGCTCCACGCACACCCCACAGACGGGGCCGACTCCGATGCCGCCTGCGCCCCCTCCGGGCTCGTTCCCCCCGCACGACCCACCGACGAATCCGCCCGCCACCGCCACAGCCACCGACCACACCCCGCCCCCCACCCCGCAGGAATACCCGACCCCCAGCCCCCCGCTCGCCAACCCCGCGTCCGCCGACCCGCGTGCGGAGCCCGCCTCCACCGACCCGCTTGTGAAGCCAACCCCCGCTGCGGCCAACCGCAACCCCGGTCCTCCCCTCCCTCCCGACCGTCCCGTAGCCCTGATCACCGGTGCCTCGTCCGGGATCGGTGCCGCCGTTGCCCGGCGGTTCGCGGCTGGTGGCTGGCAGGTGATCGTCAGTGGCAGGGACCGGCCGAGGCTGGCGGAGACGGCCGCCGGGGCGGCGGCCGCCGTCGTGCTGCCGGCCGATCTCGCCACCCCCGGCGGCCCCCGCCTGCTCGCCGAGTCCGCGCTGCGGGCCGGCGGGCGGATCGACGTGCTGGTCGCCGGGGCCGGGATCGGGTGGGCCGGGCACTTCGTGAGCATGCCGTCCGCCGCCATCGACCGGGTGCTCACCGTGGACCTCAACGCCACCCTCCACCTCGTCCGCGAGGTCCTGCCCGCCATGGTCGCGGCCGGCCGGGGCCGGGTGGTGCTCGTCGGGTCGGTCGCGGGCTGCGTGGGCGTACGGGAGGAGGCGGTCTACTCCGCCGCCAAGGCCGGCCTCGCCGCGTTCGCCGAGGCCCTGCGCCAGGAGCTGCGCGGCACCGGGGTGGGCGTCACCCTCGTCGTGCCCGGCCCCGTCGACACCCGCTTCTTCGCCCGCCGCGGCGCCCCCTACCGGCGCTCCCACCCACGCCCCACGACCCCGGACCGGGTCGCCGGCGCCGTCTGGGACGCGGTCCTGCGCGGCCGGGACGAGTCCTACGTACCGGGCTGGCTCGCCCTGCCGGGGCGGGCGAAGGGACTCGCGCCCGCGGTGTACCGACGCCTGCTGAATCGGTTCGGCTGAGCCCGCGATAGCCTCACGTGTCACTCAAGAGATGGCATGGGCGAGACATGAATCCTGCATGGCTGTCAGCTGACCATTTTGTGTGACCTCTACAACACCGAAGCCCTCTGAGCGTCGGAACGCCTGCATGCCGCCCCGGTTCTGTTCAGTGGCACCAGGAAAACGCGCCGGAGACTGTACGGAGTCGACGGCCCGCTTTCCTTGGTGTCCTTCGTAAGGTCGCTACATGACCGTTTTGGATGAGGCGCCGGGTGAGTCCACGAGCGAGCCGACGGACGCGCGCGGACGAGTGGCCGAACTGCACGAGATCCGCGCCCAGGCGGTGGCCGGCCCCAGCGAGCGGGCGACCGAGGCGCAGCACGCCAAGGGCAAGCTGACCGCCCGCGAGCGGCTCGAACTGCTCCTCGACCCGGGCTCCTTCCGCGAGGTCGAGCAGTTGCGCCGGCACCGGGCGACCGGCTTCGGCCTGGAGACCAGGAAGCCGTACACCGACGGTGTGATCACCGGCTGGGGCACGGTGGAGGGCCGTACGGTCTTCGTCTACGCCCACGACTTCCGCATCTTCGGCGGCGCCCTCGGCGAGGCCCACGCCACGAAGATCCACAAGATCATGGACATGGCCATCGCGGCCGGTGCCCCACTGGTGTCGCTCAACGACGGCGCCGGCGCCCGGATCCAGGAGGGCGTCAGCGCCCTGGCCGGCTACGGCGGCATCTTCCAGCGCAACACCAAGGCGTCCGGCGTCATCCCGCAGATCAGCGTGATGCTCGGCCCGTGCGCCGGCGGCGCGGCCTACAGCCCCGCCCTGACCGACTTCGTCTTCATGGTCCGCGAGACCTCGCAGATGTTCATCACCGGCCCGGACGTGGTCAAGGCGGTGACCGGCGAGGAGATCACCCAGAACGGCCTCGGCGGCGCCGACGTGCACGCCGAGACCTCCGGCGTCTGCCACTTCGCGTACGACGACGAGGAGACCTGCATCGCCGAGGTGCGCTACCTCCTCTCCCTGCTGCCGCAGAACAACCGCGAGAACCCGCCCCGGGTGGAGTGCTCCGACGCCGCCGACCGCCGCTCCGACGTCCTGCTGGACCTGGTCCCGGCGGACGGCAACCGGCCGTACGACATGGCGAAGGTCATCGAGGAGATCGTCGACGACGGCGAGTACCTGGAGGTCCACGAGCGCTGGGCGCGCAACATCATCTGCGCGCTGGCCCGGCTGGACGGCCAGGTGGTCGGCATCATCGCCAACCAGCCGCAGGTGCTGGCGGGCGTCCTGGACATCGAGGCGAGTGAAAAGGCCGCGCGCTTCGTCCAGATGTGCGACGCCTTCAACATCCCGATCATGACGTTCCTGGACGTCCCCGGCTTCCTTCCCGGCGTCGACCAGGAGCACGGCGGAATCATCCGCCACGGGGCCAAGCTGCTGTACGCGTACTGCAACGCCACCGTGCCGCGGATCTCCCTGATCCTGCGCAAGGCCTACGGCGGCGCCTACATCGTCATGGACAGCCAGTCCATCGGCGCGGACCTCACGTACGCCTGGCCGACGAACGAGATCGCCGTGATGGGCGCCGAGGGTGCCGCCAACGTCATCTTCCGCCGCCAGATCGCCGATGCCGAGGATCCCGAGGCCATGCGGCAGAAGATGGTCAAGGAGTACAAGTCCGAGCTCATGCACCCGTACTACGCGGCTGAGCGCGGCCTGGTGGACGACGTCATCGACCCGGCCGAGACCCGCGAGGTGCTCATCCGCTCCCTGGCGATGCTGCACACCAAGCACGCCGACCTGCCGTCGCGCAAGCACGGCAACCCCCCGCAGTAACCCAGCGGACTTTCCGCGGCACCCCCGCGGAAACCTCATCCACGGAGACTGACAGCCATGGACCACCCTGACATCCGCGTCGAGAAGGGCCACGCCGAGCCCGAGGAAGTCGCCGCCATCACGGCCCTCCTCCTGGCCCGCGCGGCCGCCCACACCGCCACGTCGACCCCGGCCCACCGAGCCCGCGCCAAGGCCGGCTGGCGCCGCCTGGAACGCGAGCCGGGGTTCCGAGCCCCGCACAGCTGGCGCTGACACAAAGACAAAAAGAAAAAAAGAAGGGCCCCTCTCCGAGAGAGGGGCCCTTCAACGTCCCTGGACCTACCGCAGGCGCGCCATCAGCGCGTGCTCCACCAACGTGATCAGCGTCGACTTGGCGTCCGCCCGATGACGGGCGTCCGTCGTGATGATCGGGGTGTCCGGGCCGATCTGCAGCGCCTCGCGGACCTCCTCCGGCGCGTACGGCTGGTTGCCGTCGAAGCCGTTGAGGGCGATGACGAACGGCAGGCCGCTGTTCTCGAAGTAGTCGACCGCGGGGAAGCAGTCGGCCAGGCGCCGGGTGTCCACGAGCACCACCGCGCCGATGGCGCCGCGCACCAAGTCGTCCCACATGAACCAGAAGCGGTCCTGGCCGGGCGTACCGAAGAGGTACAGGATCAGGTCCTGGTCCAGGGTGATACGACCGAAGTCCATGGCCACGGTCGTCGTGGTCTTGTCTCCGGTGTGGGTGAGGTCGTCGATGCCTGCCGAAGCAGACGTCATGACGGCCTCCGTGCGCAGCGGGTTGATCTCCGAGACGGCGCCGACGAACGTGGTCTTGCCCACGCCGAAGCCGCCCGCCACCACGATCTTCGCGGAGGTGGTGGAGCGGGAAGGACCGCCGCTAGAGCTTGCGAAGTCCACTGAGCACCCTTTCGAGCAGTGTCACGTCTGGCTGGCCGCCGGCGTTCTCGTCGCCGCCGGGCTGATGGATGGCGACCAGGCCCGCCTCCGCCAAGTCGGCGACGAGGATCCTGGCCACGCCGAGAGGGATCGTCAGCAGCGCCGAGATCTCGGCCACCGACTTGATCTCCCGGCAGAGGTTGCAGATCCGCTGATGCTCGGGCAGCTGACCCTGCATCTGGTGCGGAGCCGCGGTGGTGTGCACCAGCGCCTCGATGGCGAGCTGGTACCGCGGCCTGGTGCGGCCGCCCGTCATCGCGTACGGGCGCACCAGGGGGTTGTTCGACGCCCCGGCGGGCGCCGGCTCAGGGGTGCGGCGCTGCGGCTGCACGGGCTGGATGCGCGGCGCGTTCGGCTGGTCGTACGGCGAGGGCCCGGGACCCTGCGGTGCGTACGGCTGCCGGTGGCTCGGTGCGGAGGGGAAGTTGTACCGGTTCGGGGAACCGTCGTTCTGCCCCTGGCCAGGGCCGTACGACCAGTTGCCTGATGAACCGCTTGGGGGTGTTGCCACTTTCTCCTCCTCCGACTGTGCCGGGCACCCATCGCTGTGGAGCCGCGTCCCGAAACCTTACGGCCACGGGACGCGAAATCGCACCGTCTGTCTCTTAGTTGAGAAGGCTTCCTTGGAGCTCCGCACGAAGATCCGGAGTCAGGACCGTGCCCGCACGGTCGACCAGCAGCGCCATCTCGTACCCAATGAGGCCGATGTCCGCTTCGGGGTGCGCCAGAACCGCGAGTGACGACCCATCGGAAATGGACATGATGAAGAGGAATCCTCGCTCCATCTCCACAACCGTCTGGTTCACGCTGCCGCCCTCGAAGATGCGCGAGGCGCCGGCGGTCAGTGAGGTCAGACCGGAGGCGACGGCCGCGAGCTGGTCGGCGCGGTCGCGGGGGAAGCCTTCGGACATCGCCAGAAGGAGTCCGTCGGCGGAGACCACCACCGTGTGGGACACCCCGGGGGTGTTGTCCACGAAGTTGGTGATCAACCAGTTCAGGTTCTGTGCCGCCTGGCTCATCGGGCTCACACTAACGCTCCTGGTTGTAGGTGCTGTCAGGACCGAAGCCCTGGCCGTTCGTTTCACTTCCTGCGCTGCGTCCCCGCTGGACACCCCGGCGCAGGTTGCTCAGCCTGCCCCGGACGTCCTCGGGAGCGCGGGAGACCTGTGGGCCGCCCTGCGGGGTCGACTCCGCGGCACCCTCGACCAGATTGGCCTTGGGCACCCGCCGCGGCAGGCCGGAGGAGGTAACCCCGCCCGCCTTGGGCTTGCGGAGCTGAGAGGCCTGCTGCCAGCGCTCGTCGTTCGCCGAGCGCCAGCTGTCGTCGGCGTTGCGCTCCGCCGAAGGGGCCGCCGCGTCCCGGTCCACGGGCCGGCCCGCCGCCTGGCCGCCACCGGTGGCTCCCCGGCGGGGAAGCCCGGCGTCGGTCAGCGCGTGCCCTGCGGTGTGGCCCGGTCCCGGACGGTCGAAGCCTACGCGGTCCCGCTCACTCGCGTCAGCGGCCTGCGCAGATTCCGTTTCGGGAGCGTACTGGTCGGAGTACCCGTTCTGGTAGCCGTCGCGCTGCTGCCAGTCGCCCTGGTAGGGCTGCTCGTCGAAGGCCGAGAAGCTCTCCGCCGCCCCGGACGGGACCGCCGCGGGCTCCTCCTGGGACGGCTCCGCATAACCGGGCTCCGGGTAGCCGCCGTTGGTCGCGAAACCATCGCCCTGCGGCATCCCGTTCGACGCGTAGTACTGCTCGTCGTACGACCCCTGCTGCTGGTCCTCGTACGACGTCTGCTCCTGGTACGCCGACTGCTGACCGTAGGCCGCGGCCTGGTCGGGGTAGGCGTTCTGGCCGTTGTCGTAGGGCTGTTGGCCGTTGTCGTAGGCCTGCTGGCCCGGCCGGCCGTCGTAGCCGCCGTCGGCGTACGCCTGCCCCTCGGTGTGCTCCTGACCGGGCTGCTGGCCGTGGGCCTGGGCCTCCAGGGCCGCGCGGCGCTCCTCGCGCATCAGGGAGCGGCCCACCGGGTCCAGCTCGCGGATGTCGTCGGGGACCTCGGTGTAGCGGCTGTCGTCGAAGCCGAGCTCGGCGGCCGTACGCATCGGCTGGTTGAAGCTCTCACCCTGGAACTGCTGCTCCGGGATGATCTGGGAGACGGTGAACTCCTCGCGCTCCGGCGCCTGCTCGCCGCCACCGCCGTGCGTGATGGCGTCGGGGAGCATGACCAGCGAGGTGGTGCCGGCCTGCTCGCCGGAGGGGCGCAGCTGGACGCGGATGCCGTGCCGGTCGGACAGCCGGCCGACCACGAACAGGCCCATGCGCTGGGAGATCGCGGCGTCCACGGTCGGCGGGTTGGCCAGCTTGTGGTTGATGTCCGCGAAGTCCTCGGCCGTGAGGCCGATGCCCTTGTCGTGGATCTCGATCATCACGCGGCCGTCGGGCAGCCGGGTCGCGGTGACGCGGACCTTGGTCTGCGGGGAGGAGAACGTGGTCGCGTTCTCCAGCAGCTCGGCCAGCAGGTGCACGAGGTCGGTCACGGCACGGCCGTGGATGTCGGCCTCCGGCACGCCGGATATCTCGATGCGCTCGTACTGCTCCACCTCGGAGGAGGCGGCGCGCACCACGTCGACCAGCGGGACCGGCTGGTCCCAGCGGCGGCCGGGCTCCTCGCCGGCGAGGACCAGGAGGTTCTCGCCGTTGCGGCGCATACGGGTGGCCAGGTGGTCCAGCCTGAAGAGGTTCTCCAGCTGGTCCGGGTCGGCCTCGTTGTTCTCCAGGTCGGTGATCAGGGTCAGCTGGCCCTCGATCAACGACTGGTTGCGGCGCGAGAGGTTGGTGAAGATCGCGTTGATGTTGCCCCGCAGCAGGGCCTGCTCGGCGGCGAGCCGGACGGCCTCGCGGTGCACCTGGTCGAAGGCCCGGGCGACCTCGCCGATCTCGTCGGTGGAGGAGATCGGGATGGGCGAGACACGGGTGTCGACGCGACCGGGGTCGGTGCGCGAGAGCTGGTCGACCAGCATCGGCAGCCGCTGCTCGGCGATGCCGAAGGCGGCGTTGCGCAGCTGGCGCATCGAGCGGCTCATCTGGCGGGCCACCATGCCGGCCAGGATGAACGCGGCGAGCAGGGCGACCACGACGGCGGCACCGACGATGATGGCGTCGCGCTTGGCTTCGTCGGCGATGCTCGACGCCTCGTTCACCGCGGTGTTGGCCAGATCCGACTCGATCTGGTGGTACGCGTTGTACTTGAGGGTGGTGACCGCCCACCAGTTCTCGGCGGTGATGCCCTGCTGGGCGAGCGCCTCACGGGCGCTGGCGTCGGTGGTGGTGATGCCCGCCACGGCCGCGACCAGCACGGTCGGGTCGGACGGCGGCGCCTTGTACTCCGGGTCCTTGGCCAGGGCTTCCTTGGCCTGCTGCTGGGCGTCCGCCTTGATCTGCTTCTCGGCGTCCTCCAGCTTCTGCGCGTCGGCCTCGGTACCGCCGCCGATGTACTCCTCGACGGCGATGCGCTCGAGGTAGGCGTACGAGGTGAGCGCCACGCGCTGCTTGGCCAGGTCGGTGTCCTTGGGGCCCGGCTTGACCAGCAGGTGCATACCGATGGAGCGCTCCAGCGACAGCGCGCCCTTGGTCAGCGTGATCGCGTAGACGGTCCGGCCGTAGCTGGTGATGTTTCCGGTGCCCAGGCCCAGCTCGTTGGCGAACTCCGTGAGCGGGTGGGCGACCTCGACGTAGCCCTCCTCCGTCTGCACGCCGGTGAGGCGGGAGGTGTAGGCGACCTCGCGCAGCTCCTGGAGCTTGGGCTCCACCTCGCGGAACAGGCTCAGCCGGCGCTCCAGGCCCGGCTTCTGCGGCATGTTCCGGGCGGCCTCGTCGAAGGCGTCGGCGGCCTCGTCGGTCTTCTTGCGGGCCTGCGTGACGGTGGCCTGGTCGCGGCCCAGCAGCAGCGGGGAGGCGGTGACGTCACGCTCGTTGTAGAGGGCGTCCGCGTAGGTCAGGGAGGCCCGGACCAGACGCGCGGTGTTCTCCGCGTCCTCGGCCTCCTGCCAGGTGTCGATCGAGCTCTTCACCTGGAAGCCGCCCATGACCAGGCCGACCAGCACGGGAATGAGCAGGATCGCGTTCAGCCGGGTCGCCACACGCCAGTTGCGCGGGGAGAAACGGCCGCCGCTCGGAGCGGGCGCGGCCACCTGCTCCGAACCGGGCACAGCAGGGGCCGGCGCCGCTCCGCGCGGCGGCGGGGTGAAGTTGCCCCGGGCGGGCGGCTCGGGACCTTTGTTGCTTCGCCTCACTCGACCAACAACCTCTCGGCGGCGGGCACCTACGTCGTGCCGCAGTGTCTCAGAGCCCAGTTCGCCATCGACCACTGAGTACGTCTTTGACCTTTGGGCAGTTCAGGCATTCCAGCACGTCGACCTGCGCTCTTCCAAACATGGGAATGGGCGGATTCCTCGCGAGGTAAGCCCCAGATAAAACGGTCATAAAGAGCGAGCCCCGTCAAAAGACGGGGCTTTTGTGCGCGCAGCGAGACCACATGACCGCGACGCGTGGCGGTGCCACTCGATTCCTCTGCCGAAACGTTATGAACACCGAAGCCGACCGTGTCAAAGGCCACAGCCGGCTCCGTTGCCACGCTGACGACACCTACGGCAACTGCCGTACTATGCCGCCAACTTGAGTGCTACTTCAGCCGCGCCATCAGAGCGTGCTCCACCAGCGTGATCAGCGCGGACTTGGCGTCGGACCGGTGCCGGGCGTCGGTGGTGATGATCGGGGTGTCCGGCCCGATCTGCAGCGCCTCGCGGACCTCCTCCGGCGCGTACGGCTGCTGTCCGTCGAAGCCGTTGAGGGCGACCACGAACGGCAGGCCGCTGTTCTCGAAGTAGTCCACCGCCGGGAAGCAGTCCGCCAGCCGGCGGGTGTCCACCAGCACCACCGCGCCGATGGCGCCCCGCACCAGGTCGTCCCACATGAACCAGAAACGGTCCTGACCCGGCGTACCGAACAGGTACAGGATCAGGTCCTGGTCGAGCGTGATGCGGCCGAAGTCCATCGCCACCGTCGTGGTGGTCTTGTCCCCGGTGTGCGTGAGGTCGTCGATGCCCGCGCTCGCGGACGTCATGACCGCCTCGGTGCGCAGCGGGTTGATCTCCGAGACGGCGCCCACGAACGTGGTCTTGCCCACGCCGAAGCCGCCGGCCACCACGATCTTGGCGGAGGTGGTGGCACCTCTCGGTTCAGAGCTTGCGAAGGCCACTGAGCACCCTTTCGAGCAGTGTCACGTCGGGCGCACCGCCGTTGTTCTCGTCGCCGCCCGGCTGGTGGACGGCCACGAGTCCGGCCTCGGCGAGGTCCGCGACGAGGATCCGGGCGACGCCGAGCGGCATGGCGAGCAGCGCCGAGACCTCGGCGACCGACTTCACCTCGCGGCACAGGTGGCAGATGCGCTGGTGCTCCGGGAGCAGTCCCATGAGCGCTGCCGGGTCGGCCGTGGTGCTGATCAGCGCCTCCAGGGCGAGCTGATAGCGCGGCCGGGTCCGGCCGCCGGTCATCGCGTACGGACGGACCAGCGGCTGGTCGCCCTCGTCCCCGTACGGATCTGTGTACGGATCATGAGAGGCGGTGGGCGGGGTCATGAATCCTCCGGGCGGGACAGCAAGTCGGTCAGTCGTGCCGTCTGACGGGGGCCGGTGGGGGGATTGTGGCGGCCGGACGGTGATTTGGTGAGGCGGGTGGATCCGGGGACGTTAGTGGAGCAGACTTCCTTGCAGTTCGGCGCGAAGGTCCGGCGTGAGCACTGCTCCCGCCCGGTCGACCAGCAGCGCCATCTCGTAGCCGACGAGGCCGATGTCGCACTCGGGGTGCGCGAGAACGGCGAGCGACGAGCCGTCCGAGACGGACATGAGGAAGAGAAATCCTCGCTCCATCTCCACGACGGTCTGCGCCACGTTACCGCCCTCGAAGATCCGGGACGCCCCGGCGGTCAGTGAGGTGAGCCCCGACGCGACCGCCGCGAGCTGGTCGGCGCGGTCGCGCGGAAAGCCCTCCGACATCGCCAGGAGGAGACCGTCGGCGGACACGACGACGGTGTGGGACACCCCGGGGGTGTTGTCCACGAAGTTAGTGATCAACCAGTTCAGGTTCTGTGCCGCCTGGCTCATCGGACTCAACTAACGCTCCTGCTGGTGAGTGGGGCTCGGGAAACTGCCCGTCTGGCCGGACCCGGCCTGACGGCCCTGTGCGATACCCCGACGGAGGTTGGTCAGCCGGCCGCGCACGTCCTGTGGGGCGCGCGAGACCTGCGGACCGCTCTGGTGCTGCTGTTGCTGTGCCGTGCCCGGGACGAGGTTGGCCCGGGGCACCCGGCGCGGCAGGCCGGAGGTGGTGACGCCGCCCGCGGCCGGCTGCCGTACGCGCTCGGCCTGCCGGACGAGGTCGTCGTTCGGCGAGCTGCGCCAGGCAGGGGCGGCGGGACGCTGCGGAGCCGAGGGGCCCTGCGGCTGCTGCGGGGCCGGCGCGGCGCCGTTGCCCTGCGGGCGCTGGGCCCGGCCCGGCTGGGACTGCTGACCGGGGTGGCCCGGCTGACCCGGCTGGCCTGCCTGGCCGCGGAACCAGTTCGTCTCCAGCGTGTCGTACAGCGGCGTACGCCCGTCACCGGGACCCGAGGCCGGCGGCAACGCCTCCGGCTGCGGGCGGCCGGGCCGCTGCTGCGGGGCCGGCGGCCGCGGGCCACCGAAGTCGCCCTGCGGGCGCTCGAACTGGCCCGTGCCGGAGGGGTTCTGGCGGCCGCCGGGCAGCGCGTGCTGACCCGTGGAGGAGCCGTCCCACCCGGAGTACTGGCTGGTAGCCCCGTTGTCGTGGCCCGACTGAGCCGGGAAGTGCCCCGTGGATCCGTTGTCGTAGCCCTGCGGCGCGGCGTACTGGCCGCTCGCGCCGTTGTCCTGCCGCTGCGGAGCGGGGAACTGGCCGGTGGAGCCGTTGTCGTACGCCTGCGGTACGGCGAACTGGCCCGTGTTGGACGGGCTGTTCGGGTTTCCCGGGGCGGAGGTGCTGCCGAAGACGTCCGAGCGGACGAACTGGCCGTTGTTCTGCGGCCCGTTCGCGCCCGGGCGCGGGAACTCGTCGGGGGCGCCGGGGCCCTGGCGGTCGTCCGTGCGGGCAACCGCCGGGAACTCCGCGGTCGAGCCCGGGCCGTGCCGTTCGTCGATCCTGGGCATCGGGGCCGTCTGGGACGGGTCCCGCTGCTCGTCGTGGCCGCGCGGGGTGTCCGGCGTGGCGCGCGGCACGGGCGGCTGCGCGTTCTCGTCGCTCCAGCTCGGGCGCTGCTGCGGCTCGTTGCCGCCCGGCAGCTCGGCCCGCGCACCGCCACGCGGCGGCAGCTGCGGCTGACGGCCACGCCGGCCGCGCTTGCCGCCGGTCTCCGCGTCGCCGCGCTGCGGGGTCACGGGGCCGCGGGTGTCCTGGCCCTGCGAGGGAACCGGCATCTGGGCGTTGCCCACACCGGCCGGCCGGCCCTGCGGGGCCGGGGGAGTCTGCGGTCCATGCGCACCCGGCCCACCCGGGGCACCGCCCGAGTCGCGGCCCGGCAGCGCGGCCCGCGGGCCCTGACCGGCGCCGAGCCGGCCACCGCCGGACGACGCACCGGCACCAAGGGCACCACCACCGGCCGGACCTGCCCCGAGCGCCCCGCCGCCCGGCGCACCGGCGCCCAGCGCGGAGCCGTTGCCACGCCGGGCCGCGGCCGCACCGGCGGCGGCCTGCGCGGCGGCCGGACCGCCACCGCCACCGGGGCCGCCCTGACCGGGCTTGCCCTGCGGCTTGCCGCCCTGGGCCACGTCGACCGGCAGCATGACCAGCGCCGTCGTACCACCGGAGTCGGACGGGCGCAGCTGGATGCGGATGCCGTGGCGCTGCGAGAGGCGGCCGACCACGAAGAGGCCCATGCGGCGGGAGACGGAGACGTCCACGGTGGGCGGCGAGGCGAGCCGCTCGTTGATCTGGGCGAGGTCCTCGGGGGAGAGGCCGATACCGGTGTCGTGGATCTCGATCAGCACCCGGCCGTCGGGCAGCGCGTGACCGGTGACCTTGACCTTGGTCTGCGGCGAGGAGAACGACGTGGCGTTCTCCAGCAGCTCGGCGAGCAGGTGCACGAGGTCGTTGACCACGCGGCCGGCCACCTGGGTGGTCGGCACCGACGCCAGCTCGATGCGCTCGTACTGCTCCACCTCGGACGCGGCGGCACGCAGCACGTCGACCAGCGGAACCGGCCGGGTCCAGCGCCGGCCGGGCTCCTCACCGGCGAGGACGAGGAGGTTCTCGCCGTTCCGGCGCATACGGGTGGCGAGGTGGTCCAGCTTGAACAGCGAGGCCAGCTGGTCCGGGTCCGCCTCACGGGACTCCAGTTCGGAGATCAGCGACAGCTGGCGCTGGATCAGACCCTGGGAGCGGCGCGAGAGGTTGGTGAACATCGCGTTGACGTTGCCCCGCAGCAGGGCCTGCTCGGCGGCGAGGCGGACCGCCTCGCGGTGCACGTCGTCGAAGGCCGCGGCCACTCGGCCGATTTCGTCCCGGGAGTGCACACCGACCGACTCCACGGACGTGTCGACGTCCTGCGGGTCGGACTCGGACAGCTGCTTGACCAGCTCGGGCAGGCGCTCCTGGGCGACCTTGGTCGCGGTGTCCTCCAGCCGGCGCAGCGAACGGATCATGGAGCGGGCCACCACGAAGGCGCCGACCAGCGAGACGCCGAGCACGAGGAGCACCAGCGCACCGGAGATGATCGCCTCTTGCTCCGACTCGCTGCGCAGCTCGCGCGCCTTCTGCTCCATGTCGTCGAGCAGCTGGCGCTCGATGTTCTTCATCTGCTGGATCTTGGTGGAGCTGTCGTCCAGCCAGTCCCGGTACGAGCGCTTCTCCAGGCCCTGCAGACCGGCCTCCCGGCCGAGCGCGCGGGCGGCGAACTTGTCGGTGGCCTCGATGGTCGCGTTGTTCTGGTTGATCGGCTTCAGCAGCTCCTCGGCGCCGTCGCCGTAGATGCTGGAGAAGCTGCGCAGCTCCGAGACCTGGCTCTCCAGCGCCGACTGGGCGTAGAGCCGGTCGTTCTCGGAGAGGTCGCCGAAGGTCTTGTTGTTGGCCGGCAGTGCCGCCGCCAGGACGGCGCGCTGGACCGACGCGTACTCCTTGGCGGAGGAGAACGCGGACAGGGCGCGGGTGCGCTGGATCATCTCGGGGTTGCTGGTCGCCTCGGCCATGTCCTGCGAGAGGTCCAGCAGGTGCTCGATGAGGCGGTGGTAGGCCTCCACCGTCTGCGTGGAGTTGCCCTCGGCCTCGTAGGCGTTGTTGCGGATCTCGTTGAGGCTGTTCAGGTCGCGGGCGAGACCGACCACGCTGTCGCGCACGCCCTGGAGGTTGCCGTCCTTGCTGGCGGTGTCGACCTCCTCGGACGAGTTGAGGAAGTTCTCCAGCGCCCGGTCCGTCTTGTCCTGGAAGCCCTTGACCGTGACCGCGCTGGTCGTCGAGCCGTGCGCCAGCGGACCGGCGGACTGGTCGCGCTCCTCCTGGAGCGCGGCGGCCAGCTCGGTGGCCTGCTTGGTCATCTCGGTGAGCAGCTTCATGTTGTCGAGCTGCTCGATGTCGTCCATGGACTGGCTGATGCGCAGCGCGCCGAGCGAGGTGGCCGCGACCACCGGGAGCGTGAGCAGCGCCACCAGACGGGTCGAGATGCGCCAGTTGCGCAGGGCTATTCGCGGCCCGGGGCCGGTCGCGCCCTGCGTCGACTTCACCGTCGGAGTGGGGTTGGAAGAGCCGGGGGCCGCCGAGGCGCCGGGGCGACCGGAGGCCGTGGACGCGCCGGGGCGCCCGGAGCGCGGACCGCCGTCGCCGGACGGGGCCGGGCCCGGGCCCTGGGCGTGCTGGGGCGAGGAGCTGCCGGCCATGGGGCCAGTCCCGCCGTGCGGCTCCGGCTCCGCCGAAGCGCTGCCATCCCTCTTGAAACGTCCCTGCACTAGCGTCGCAACCTCTGGACCAGGCGCCCCTCCGCGTGAACGGAAGGACGGTGTCGGCGTCGTCGGGCACGCCCTGAATACGCACCCGGGTGGTCGTGAGTGACCGGCGCTGGACTCCCCTTCTCGCCGCCCACTCGTCAGGAGCGACGGTGTTTCGCGCCCCCTGCGCGCCGGCTCGATCCTGCGGCGGTCCGTGGAATTCCAGCACAGTGCAGGATCTCCAACAAGGCCAGTTGGTCAGGCTGTGACCTCCGTGACGCCACGTGAGGGTGACGTCACGACATGTAGAGCGGGCTCCGCCTTATAGCGGACATACCCGAACGAGTTACCGGGGTGTGCGTGGTGTCCCAGTCGCCATGATCAGGAGCGGAATGAGGCCTTCAGTGGGCCATTGTCCGTTTCGTTGGCATGAGTTGTGAGCCTGAATTGACCGATTTGGGTGCGAGTTCGTGAGCAAACTCACACGACACCCACGTGCGCTTCGTGCCGTCGGCGGGGAACCGGATGTTTAGCCTGACGCTTTACAAGAGGCAACATTCTGCCAACCGGCGCTTCCGGCGCCCCGTACATGACAGGGTTCAGTACAACCGTGAAGACGACGATGATGTTCCGCACGATAGCCAACCCGCAGCGCACCACGCTGGCGCACCTCAAGGACGCCGACGAGCTGCGGACCCCGGACCACCCGGAGCACTCCGTCGACCTCCCCGCCCAGACCGCCAACCCCCGGCGCACGGTCCTGATGGACGTCCCGGCCGGGGCCGTCGCGGCCGAATAGGGCCCAGTACGCCACCGGGCGCCCCGCACGTCAGTGCGTCGGGCGCCCGCGTCGTGCCCGCGACCTGACCCGCCGGGCAGGCCCTGCCGCGTTAGCCTGGAGCGTCAGACTCCAGCCAGCTCAGGTAAGGGGCACAAGGATCCCGTGCGCATCGCCAGGTTCTCCATCGACGGGAACGTCGCCTTCGGCGCGGTCGAGGGCGACAAGCCGGACGAGCTCGTCCTCGACATCATCAAGGGCATCCCGTTCGCGGACTTCGAGCTCTCCGGCACCAAGGTGCCGCTGAGCAAGGTACGGCTGCTGCCGCCGGTCCTCCCCAACAAGGTCGTGGCCTTCGGCCGCAACTACGCCGAGCACGCGCGCGAGCTGGGCAACGAGGTGCCGGACGCCCCGTTCGCCTTCTTCAAGCCGTCCACCTCGGTGATCGGCCCCGGCGACGAGATCCAGTACCCCTCCTTCTCCGAGGAACTCCATCACGAGGCCGAGCTGGCCGTCGTCATCGGCCGCATGTGCCGCGAGGTCCCCCGCGAGCGGGTCCGGGACGTCATCCTCGGCTACACCTGCGCCAACGACATCACCGCCCGTGACGTCCAGCGGCGCGAGAAGCAGTGGGCCCGGGCCAAGGGCTTCGACACCGCCTGCCCGCTCGGCCCCTGGGTGGAGACCGACCTGGAACCGAGCGACCTGACCATCCAGCTGACCGTCAACGGACAGCAACGCCAGCTCGGCCGCACCAGCGAGATGATCCACCCGATCGAGGATCTGATCGTCAACATCTCCGAGGCCATGACGCTGCTCCCCGGCGACGTGATCCTCACGGGCACCCCGGCAGGGGTCGGCCCCCTCGCTGTCGGCGACGAGGTCTCCGTCAGCATCGAAGGCATCGGCACTCTCACCAACAAGGTTGTCAAGCGTGGCTAGCGCACCCGGCTCCCCCGTACGCGTCCGTTTCTGCCCCTCGCCCACCGGTAACCCGCACGTGGGCCTGGTTCGCACCGCCCTGTTCAACTGGGCGTTCGCCCGGCACCACGGCGGCACCCTGGTCTTCCGCATCGAGGACACCGACGCGGCCCGCGACTCCGAGGAGTCCTACGAGCAGCTGCTCGACTCGATGCGCTGGCTCGGCTTCGACTGGGACGAGGGCCCCGAGATCGGCGGCCCGCACGCGCCGTACCGCCAGTCGCAGCGCATGGACGTCTACAAGGAGGTCGCCCAGAAACTGCTGGAGGCCGGCCACGCCTACCGCTGCTACTGCTCCCAGGAGGAGCTGGACACCCGCCGCGAGGCCGCCCGCGCCGCCGGCAAGCCCTCCGGCTACGACGGCCACTGCCGCGAGCTGACCGCCGAGCAGGTCGAGCAGTACCGGGCCCAGGGCCGCGAGCCGATCGTCCGGTTCCGCATGCCCGACGAGACGATCACCTTCACGGACCTGGTCCGCGGCGAGCTGACGTTCACCCCCGAGAACGTCCCGGACTACGGGATCGTACGAGCCAACGGAGCCCCGCTCTACACGCTCGTGAACCCGGTCGACGACGCCCTGATGGAGATCACCCACATCCTGCGCGGCGAGGACCTGCTCTCCTCCACCCCGCGGCAGATCGCCCTGTACAAGGCGCTGATCGAGCTGGGCATCGCCCAGCGGATCCCGGAGTTCGGCCATCTGCCGTACGTGATGGGGGAGGGGAACAAGAAGCTCTCCAAGCGTGACCCGCAGTCGTCGCTCAACCTCTACCGCGAGCGCGGCTTCCTGCCGGAGGGCCTGCTCAACTACCTCTCGCTCCTGGGCTGGTCGCTCTCGGCCGACCAGGACATCTTCACGATGGACGAGATGGTCGCGGCCTTCGACATCGCGGACGTGAACCCCAACCCGGCCCGCTTCGACCTCAAGAAGTGCGAGGCGATCAACGGCGACCACATCCGGCTGCTGGATGTGAAGGACTTCACGGAGCGCTGCCGCCCGTGGCTGCAGGCCCCGTTCGCCCCGTGGGCCCCGGAGGCCTTCGACGAGGTGAAGTGGCAGGCCATCGCGCCGCACGCGCAGACCCGCCTGAAGGTGCTGTCCGAGATCACCGACAACGTCGACTTCCTGTTCCTGCCGGAGCCGGTGTTCGACGAGGCCAGCTGGACCAAGGCCATGAAGGAGGGCTCCGACGCCCTGCTGCGCACGGCCCGCGAGAAGCTGGAGGCGGCCGACTGGACCAGCCCCGACTCGCTGAAGACGGCCGTCCTGGAGGCCGGCGAGGCCCACGGCCTCAAGCTCGGCAAGGCCCAGGCCCCGGTCCGCGTCGCCGTCACCGGCCGCACGGTCGGCCTGCCGCTGTTCGAGTCCCTGGAGGTCCTGGGCAAGGACAGGACCCTGTCCCGCATCGACGCGGCGCTGGCGAGGCTGGCGGCGTAGCACACGCGTGCGTGGGGCGGCTTCCGGCGACGGGGGCCGCCCTTTTGCGTTGTCAGACGGCGTCGGTCTCGTCGATCAGGTAGGCGCTCTCGTCGAAGATCTCAAGCACCACCACGACCATGATCGCGCCTGCCACCATGTACTCCAGCACTACACCTGGGGCCACGTAGGCCTTGCGCAGATGCTCGTCCGGGCCCAGCTGCGCGGTTGAGTTCTTGCGGAACGGATCACGCGCCAGTATCCGCACGGCCCTGTCCAGCTGGGCCCGGCGCTCTCCGGGCAGAGCGTCGTAAGCAGCTCGGGCCTCGACGGTGAACTGGACGCGGTACTCGGTCATGACTGTGGCTCGGTCCTTCGCTCGTCGGTCCTCCCACGTTACGACAGTCGAAGGCACCCGACTCCGGAAACCCACGGACGAAGCAACGGACTCCGGGTTACCGTCGGGCCATGAGTATTCGGGCCGTGGTCTGGGACGTCGACGACACGCTGTTCGACTACACGACCGCGGACCGCGCGGGCATGCGCGCACACCTGGCGGCCGAGGGCCTGCTCGACGCGTACGACAGCGCCGAGCAGGCCCTCGCGCGCTGGCGGGCGATCACCGACAGCCAGTGGGCTCGGTTCGCGGCCGGTGAGGTGTCCTTCGAGGAGCAGCGGCGGGACCGGGTGCGGGTGTTCCTGGGCCAGGAACTCACCGACGCCGAGGCGGAGGCCTGGTTCGAGCGGTACATCGGGCACTACGAGGCCGCCTGGGCGCTCTTCCCCGACGTACTGCCCGTCCTGGACGCCCTCGCCGCCAGCCACCGGCACGCGGTGCTGTCCAACTCCAGCCTCCACGTCCAGGACCGCAAGCTGCGGGTGCTCGGTGTGCACGACCGCTTCGAGGCCGTCCTGTGCGCCGCCGAACTCGGTGTCTCCAAGCCGGAGGCCGGCGCCTTCCTCGCGGCGTGCGAGGCGCTGGACCTGCCGCCACGCCGAGTGGCGTACGTCGGCGACCACCCGGAGATCGACGGGCGGGGCGCCGCGGACGCCGGACTGGTGTCCGTGTGGATCGACCGCAACGGCGCGCAGACCTGGGCCGACGCCCCCGCCGGCCCGCACCGGATCGCCTCGCTCGCCGAACTCCCCGCGATCCTCGGCTCGGATACTCGTTTTGGAGCCCCGTCCACCTTCAGGTAATGTTCTTCCTGCGCCGCCGGGGAGCGGGCCGAGAGGCCGGAAACCGGAAGCGCGAACTAGAACGAGATCCCCACAGGGGCTTGCGTTCCAGTGGCCTATGGTGTAATTGGCAGCACGACTGATTCTGGTTCAGTTAGTCTTGGTTCGAGTCCAGGTAGGCCAGCTCGCAGAGCTCATCTGCAAAGCCCCCGTTGTGTAGCGGCCTAGCACGCTGCCCTCTCAAGGCAGTAGCGCCGGTTCGAATCCGGTCGGGGGTACGGATCCTCGCAGGGAATCCCTGAAGGGATCAAGGCCCCCGTTGTGTAGCGGCCTAGCACGCCGCCCTCTCAAGGCGGTAGCGCCGGTTCGAATCCGGTCGGGGGTACTGACTGGTCTAAACCACATTGGTCTATGGTGTAATTGGCAGCACGACTGATTCTGGTTCAGTTAGTCTTGGTTCGAGTCCAGGTAGACCAGCTCGGACCTGCGGAAACGCAGCGTCCAGGCCCCCGTTGTGTAGCGGCCTAGCACGCCGCCCTCTCAAGGCGGTAGCGCCGGTTCGAATCCGGTCGGGGGTACGCGATCGATGGGCCTCCACTTCGGTGGGGGCCCATCGGCATGTCCGGCGTCACTGCCTGCCGAACCGGCGGCGTGACTCCTCCGCCTCCGCCAGCCTGCGCAGCGCCAGCAGCACCGGCTCGTACAGCACGGTCAGCGCCACGGCCGCCTCCACCTGTTCGTCCGCCGTCCGGCCGTACCGCTCCACCAGATCCAGATCGTGGACGGCGAGCTGCCCCAGGGCGCGGGTGTACGGCGCCAAGTCCTCGACGGTGCAGGGATATCCGAGTCGCTCCAGCGTGGCGATCGAGGTCACCAGCATCTCGTATGCGGGAGGTGGCGCGTCGGTCAGAGGGCCGTAGCCCCAGCCGAGCAGTTCCATCAGGCGGTCCGCGCGCTGCCGGGCCGTCTCCGTCGCCGGGTCGTCCGGGTCGGCGGGCCTGCCGTGGGGGAGGGCCCAGACGGCGGTGCCCAGGCGTTCGTTGTGGTCCAGGGAGTCGTCGTCCAGTGCGGCGAGCACCTCGCGGGCGGCTGCCACGGACACCCCGCCCACCTGGATCAGCGCTCGCACCAGACGCAGCCGGCGCAGGTGCTCCTCGTCGTACTCGGCCTGGGTGGCGGTGATCCGGCGGCCCGGCGGCAGCAGTCCCTCGCGCAGGTAGTACTTGATCGTGGCCGTGGAGACGCCGCTGCGCTCACTCAGCTCCGCCAGTCGCATGTCCGTCCCGTGTTCGCGTTTCCGCTTGCGCCCCCTCTTGGGGAGTGCCACTATCCAAGCATGGATAGTGACGCTATCCAATGACGTTGACGGACGACGGATGGGGGACATCATGAGCAAGCCGGTCGAGGGGCACATGACCGCCGCGGGTGAGGGCGAGATCGTCGTCTTCCTCATCGGGATGCGCATCAACAGCTTCGCGGCGCTGCGGAGTTGGTGGCCGGTCGCCAGGGCCATGCCGCCCATGCTCGCGGAGCTCTCGCGCGAGAAGGGCAGCGGACTGCTGGGGTACCAGTCCCTGCTGGGCTTCCCGCGGGTGCTGTACGTCGTGCAGTACTGGGACTCGAAGGAGAAGCTCCTCGCGTACGCCTCGGCGCCGGACAGGCAGCACCGCCCGGCCTGGGCCGCCTTCAACCGGCGGCTGCGCGCGGGGAAGGGGAAGGTCGGCTTCTGGCACGAGACGTACATCGTGCCCGCCGGGTCCCACGAGTCGGTCTACGTGAACATGCCCGAGTTCGGCCTGGGCCGGGCCACCGGGGTGGTGCCGGTCGCCCGGCGCGGCGACCGTGCGGCTGATCGGCTCACGGTGAAGTGAGCGGGGCGGACGTCGGGGGACGGGCCTGCCGCGGCGTTGAGGCGGGCCCTCTTCCCGATCAACCGGCCGCTGGTCAGCCGGAGCGGCGCAGGGCCTCGGAGAGGCGGGCCGCGGCGTCGATGACCGCCTGGGCGTGCATCCGGCCGGGGTGGCGGCTCAGGCGCTCGATGGGGCCGGAGACCGAGACGGCGGCCACCACGCGGTTCGACGGGCCGCGCACGGGCGCGGAGACGGACGCCACGCCCGGCTCCCGCTCGCCGATGGACTGGGCCCAGCCCCGGCGTCGTACGCCGGACAGGGCCGTCGCCGTGAAGCGGGCGCCCTGCAGGCCGCGGTGCAGGCGCTCAGGCTCCTCCCAGGCCATGAGGATCTGGGCGGAGGAGCCCGCCTTCATTGTGAGCGTCGAGCCGACCGGGACCGTGTCCCGAAGGCCGGACAGGCGCTCCGCCGCGGCGACGCAGATGCGCATGTCGCCCTGGCGGCGGTAGAGCTGCGCGCTCTCGCCCGTGACGTCCCGGAGGTGGGTGAGCACCGGCCCGGCGGTGGCGAGGAGACGGTCCTCGCCGGCGGCCGCGGCCAGTTCGGCCAGCCGCGGGCCGAGAATGAAACGGCCCTGCATGTCGCGCGCCACCATACGGTGGTGTTCCAAAGCCACGGCCAGGCGGTGAGCCGTGGGTCGTGCCAGTCCGGTGGCCGCGACCAGACCCGCGAGGGTGGCCGGACCGGACTCCAGAGCGCTCAGGACGAGGGCCGCCTTGTCCAGAACGCCGACGCCGCTACTGTTGTCCATGAAACGATACTTGCGTCTCACTCTGTGAAACGCAAGTTCAATTTTCCGTGGAACGCGCCACTCTGGATGGCACGAAGTCACAGCGGCCCGGTGGACGAAAGGGCCTGGCGGCGGACGCCCGGAACCAGGGCGCGCACGCGCCGCTCCTCAAGATCTCTAGTTGGGTCGGCGCAACCTTTGCCGGCCGGAGGGAAAGCGATGGGTAGGACACTCGCGGAGAAGGTCTGGGACGACCATGTCGTCCGGCGCGCCGAGGGCGAGCCCGACCTCCTCTACATCGATCTGCACCTGCTGCACGAGGTGACCAGCCCGCAGGCCTTCGACGGCCTCCGCAAGAGCGGCCGCGAGGTGCGCCGCCTCGACCTGACCATCGCGACCGAGGACCACAACACCCCCACCCTCGACATCGACAAGCCCATCGCGGACCCCGTCTCCCGCGCCCAGCTGGAGACCCTGCGCAAGAACTGCGCCGAGTTCGGCGTGCGCCTGCACCCGCTGGGCGACGTCGAGCAGGGCGTCGTCCATGTCGTGGGCCCGCAGCTGGGACTGACCCAGCCCGGCACCACCGTGGTCTGCGGTGACTCCCACACCTCCACGCACGGCGCCTTCGGCGCGCTGGCGTTCGGCATCGGCACCTCGCAGGTCGAGCACGTGCTGGCCACCCAGACGCTGCCGATGGCCCGCCCGAAGACCATGGCGATCACGGTCAACGGCGAGCTGCCCGAGGGCGTCACCGCCAAGGACCTGATCCTGGCGATCATCGCGAAGATCGGAACCGGTGGCGGCCAGGGCTACATCCTGGAGTACCGCGGCGAGGCCATCGAGAAGCTCTCGATGGAGGCCCGGATGACCATCTGCAACATGTCGATCGAGGCCGGCGCCCGCGCGGGCATGATCGCCCCCGACGAGACCACGTTCGCCTACCTCAAGGGCCGCCCGCACGCCCCCGAGGGCGCCGACTGGGACGCGGCGGTGGAGTACTGGAAGACGCTGCGCACTGACGACGACGCCGAGTTCGACGCCGAGGTCGTGATCAACGCCGACGAGCTCTCGCCGTTCGTCACCTGGGGCACCAACCCCGGCCAGGGCGCGCCGCTTTCGGCCTCGGTCCCCGACCCCGCTTCGTACGAAGACGCTTCGGAGCGGTTCGCCGCCGAAAAGGCCCTGGAGTACATGGGGTTGGAGGCCGGGCAGCCGCTGAAGTCCATCAAGGTGGACACCGTCTTCGTAGGCTCCTGCACCAACGGCCGCATCGAGGACCTGCGCGCCGCGGCGGACCTGCTGCGGGGCCGCAAAGTCGCCGACGGCGTACGGATGCTGGTCGTTCCGGGCTCCGCGCGCGTGGGTCTGCAGGCCGTCTCCGAGGGCCTGGACGTGGTCTTCAAGGAGGCCGGCGCCGAGTGGCGGCACGCGGGCTGCTCGATGTGTCTGGGCATGAACCCCGACCAGCTGTCCCCCGGTGAGCGCTCGGCGTCCACCTCCAACCGCAACTTCGAGGGCAGGCAGGGCAAGGGCGGCCGTACGCACCTGGTGTCTCCGCAGGTCGCCGCCGCGACCGCGGTCCTGGGGCACCTGGCCTCCCCGGCCGACCTGTCCGACGTCGAGACCCGTACGCCCGCTGGAGTCTGAGGATCATGGAAGCATTCACCACGCACACCGGCCGGGCCGTCCCGCTGCGCCGCAGCAACGTCGACACCGACCAGATCATCCCCGCCCACTGGCTCAAGAAGGTGACCCGGGACGGGTTCGAGGACGGGCTGTTCGAGGCCTGGCGCAAAGATCCGGAGTTCGTGCTCAACCGGCCCGAGCGGCAGGGCGCGACCGTGCTGGTCGCCGGCCCCGACTTCGGTACCGGCTCCTCCCGTGAGCACGCGGTCTGGGCGCTGCAGAACTACGGCTTCAAGGCCGTGATCTCCTCCCGCTTCGCCGACATCTTCCGCGGCAACTCGCTGAAGAACGGCCTGCTCACGGTCGTACTGGAGCAGAAGGTCGTGGACGCGCTGTGGGAACTCACCGAGCAGGACCCCACTGCTGAGGTCACTGTGGACCTTGAGGCACGTGAGGTTCGCGCCGAGGGCATCACCGCCTCCTTCGAGCTGGACGAGAACTCCCGCTGGCGGCTGCTGAACGGGCTGGACGACATCTCCATCACGCTGCAGAACGAGGACGACATCGCCACGTACGAGGCGGGGCGTCCCGCCTACAAGCCGCGCACGCTGAAGGTCTGAACCTTCTACCCCGCGCGGCGGTCGACTTTCGGCCACCCCAACACCCCGGCTGCCCCCCGATCGGCCCGATCGGGGGGCAGCCTTTTTTCACACCCGGATGGCCGCACCCGGCACCGGGCGTTCCTCCAACTTCCCACGTTACGACCGCTGTTGTTGGGGTACGCGAGCCTTGACAACGCGGCTTCGGCAGCGTGCCGGAGGGCCGTTCGAGGCGCCAGTTGCCCCCCGGGCAGGCGACAACTCGCCCCAGATGGCACAATCTGTGCATGGAACACGACGGCCAACTCGAGCTCTATGCGGCAGTCGCGGACCAACTCAAGGAAGCGCACGCAAGGGTGCGCGCACTGCAAGTCCCGGAGGGCGTACGGATGGCGCTGACCCGGAAGCTGCTGGTCATCACGGCCGCGGCCAAGCACGACCTCGCCGACGCGACAAAGCGCCTGGAGCGGTTCACCGCCGACCTCGACGCGGGGCGATTCCCCGAAGAGGAAGGCTGAATCACGTCAGGGGCAGCCGAGTCGGTTGCGGCACAAGGGTGATTAGCCCGTTTCGTGTTTGATTTGCGGTATATATCTGCCTAACGTGCGAAAAAGCTTGAACACTTTCGTTCTGGCGATGTCTCCGAAGGGGAAGACGTGAACAAGGCGCAGCTCGTAGAAGCGATTGCCGACAAGATGGGCGGCCGTCAGCAGGCCGCCGATGCTGTCGACCATGTACTGGACGCCATCGTCCGCGCTGTCGTCGCAGGTGAGCGGGTCTCGGTCACCGGCTTCGGCTCTTTCGAGAAGGTCGACCGCCCGGCTCGCTACGCCCGCAACCCCCAGACCGGCGAGCGGGTTCGGGTCAAGAAGACCTCGGTGCCGCGGTTCCGCGCGGGCCAGGGTTTCAAGGACCTGGTGAGCGGCTCGAAGAAGCTCCCGCGCGGCGGCGAGGTGGCCGTCAAGAAGGCGCCCAAGGGCAGCCTGACCGGCGGTGCCGCGGCCACGGTCAAGAAGGCCGCGGCCAAGAAGACCACCAAGGCGGCCGCGAAGAAGACGACGGCGAAGAAGGCGGCGCCGACCAAGAAGGCCGCCGCCGCCAAGAAGACCACGGCGAAGAAGGCGCCCGCCAAGAAGACCACGGCGGCCGCCAAGACCACCGCCGCGAAGAAGACCACCGCCAAGAAGGCGACGGCCAAGAAGGCGCCGGCCAAGAAGGCGCCGGCGAAGAAGGCCACGGCCAAGAAGGCCCCGGCCAAGAAGACGACGGCACGCAAGACCACCGCCAAGAAGACCACCGCCCGCTCGTAGACGAGGGCGCTGGGTACTCACGCGCAGGGCCGGACTCCGTTCGAGGAGCCCGGCCCGCGGCGTGTTCAGGGGCAGGTCAAAGGCGTCTTGTCCACACGCAGGTCACAGCGTCTGCAGCGTCACCAGCGTGATCCTCGGGCTCTCCTTCGGTCCCTCCACCTCGATCCGGACCCGCTGACCGGGCCGCAGCAGCCGCAGCCCGCCCGCGTCGAACGCGGCGGCGTCGAAAGGCACGGGAGTGCCGTCGTCGAGCAGGACCTGCCCGCTGCGCGTCTCGGCGTCGTACGTGTATGCGGTGGCGTGCATGTCGGCAGCCTACTGCCCGGGGATCAGCAGTCGCGCGGTCGCCGCCGCCGTGCGCGGCCCCACTCCGAGCGCCAGTGCCGCGCGCAGATCGTCGGCGGTGTCCACGTCCTGACGTACGGAATCCACGCCCGCGAGACGGAGTTCCACCGCTCCGCCGGTGCGATGGCGGGCGCGTGAATCCCTACCGAATGCCGGGAGCAATTCCCGGCCCGGACCGGCCGCCAGCAGGGTCGTGCCGATTGCCGCGGCGTCCGGGAGAAAAGCGCGCGGGAATTCCGCGGCCGCGTCCAGGACCCGGGCCAATTCCGCGGGCCGCAGCGCCGGAAGATCGGCGTTCAGGGCCGCGACCGGGCTTTCGGGGCGCTCGGCCCGTACGGCCGCCGCTCCGTGCGCCAGAGCCGCGTTCAGCCCGCCGCCCGGCTCGTCGTCGACGATCCGGGCGCCCAGCGCGGCCAGCTCCCGGCCCGCCAGGGCGTCGTCCGTGACGACTGCCACATCCCGCACCGCCGGGCTGGCCAGCGCCGCGGCCACCGTGTCCTGGGCGAAGGCGAGGGCGAGACCCGGGCGCAGCCCGTCGGCGGCGGCGTCCGCGAGCCTGCTCTTGGCCCGCGCCAGAGGCTTCACGGGTATCACCAAGGTCCACTGCACGAGCGTTCGTCCCTCTCTTGTCGCGGCCATTGTCACCCGGCCCTCCCGGCGCGCGCGGACTCGGGGCGTACGGTGTCCTCGACAGACCGGCGGCCTGGGGCGACACTTGTGCGGCCCCCAGGCCCTAGAAGGAAGGTGTCCGTGTGCCCCGCCGCAGAATCGGCTTCTGGTACCGCTTCGCCGCGGTGATCTGTAAACCGCCGCTGGTGGTTCTGCTCAAGCGGGACTGGCGCGGAATGGAGCACATTCCGGCCGAGGGCGGCTTTATCACCGTGGTGAACCACAATTCGCACGTCGACCCCTTCGCGTACGCGCACTTTCAGTACAACACCGGACGGGTTCCGCGATTCCTGGCGAAGAGCGGGCTTTTCAAGAAGGGATTCATCGGCGCCGCGATGCGCGGCACCGGGCAGATCCCCGTCTACCGGGAAAGCACGGACGCGCTGAGCGCCTTCCGGGCCGCGATCGACGCCGTGGAGCGCGGCGAGTGCGTCGCCTTCTACCCGGAGGGCACCATCACCCGGGACCCGAACGGCTGGCCCATGACCGGCAAGACCGGTGCCGCGCGCGTCGCGCTGAAGACCAAGTGCCCGGTCGTCCCGGTCGCCCAGTGGGGCGCCAACGAACTGCTGCCGCCGTACGCCAAGAAGCTCAACCTCCTCCCGCGCAAGACCCACCACGTGCTCGCCGGCCCGCCGGTGGACCTCTCGCGCTTCTACGGCAAGGACATGACCGCGGAGGTCCTCAAGGAGGCCACCGAGGTCATCATGGCCGCGATCACCCGCCAGCTGGAGGAGATCCGCGGCGAGCGGGCCCCCGAGACGCCGTACGACCCCAAGCGCGAACGCATCGAGCAGCGGCGCCGGACGGAGGCGCAGAAGCCGGGCAGGGTGCCGACCGCCGGGGTGGGCCGCGAAGAAGCAGGGCAGTCGGGTCGGGAAACAGCCGGGCAGGCCGGTGGGGAAGAGGGGCTGGGCAAGTGAGCAAGCCGGTCAAGGCGGCGGTCTTCGGCGCCGGTTCGTGGGGCACGGCCTTCAGCATGGTGCTCGCCGACGCGGGGTGCGAGGTCACCCTGTGGGCGCGTCGCGCGGAGGTCGCCGAGGCCATCAACTCCGGCCGCACCAACCCGGACTACCTCCCGGGCTTCGAGCTCCCCGAGAACCTGCGCGCCACCACCGACCCCGCCGAGGCGGCCGCCGGCGCCGACTTCACGGTCCTGTCCATCCCCTCGCAGACCCTGCGCGGCAACCTCGCGGACTGGGCGCCGCTGCTGGCCCCCGACACCGTCCTGGTCTCGCTGATGAAGGGCGTGGAACTCGGCTCCGCCATGCGGATGAGCGAGGTCGTCACCGACGTCGCCAAGGTCCCCGCGGAGCGGGTCGCCGTGGTCACCGGGCCCAACCTCGCGCGTGAGATCGCCGCCCGGATGCCGGCCGCCTCCGTGGTCGCCTGCACCGACGAGGCGGTCGCCCAGCGGCTCCAGGCCGCCTGCCACACGCCGTACTTCCGCCCGTACACCAACACCGACGTCGTCGGCTGCGAACTCGGCGGCGCGGTCAAGAACGTCATCGGGCTCGCCGTCGGCATCGCGGACGGCATGGGCCTCGGCGACAACGCCAAGGGCTCGCTCATCACGCGCGGCCTCGCGGAAACGACCCGGCTGGGACTGGCGATGGGCGCGGACCCGCTGACCTTCTCCGGACTCGCGGGCCTCGGCGACCTGGTGGCCACCTGCTCCTCGCCGCTCTCCCGCAACCACACCTTCGGCACCAACCTCGGCAAGGGCATGACCCTGCAGGAGACCATCGCGGTCACCAAGCAGACCGCCGAGGGCGTCAAGTCCTGTGAGTCGGTGCTCGATCTGGCCCGGCGGCACGGCGTCGACATGCCCATCACCGAGACGGTGGTCGGCATCGTGCACGAGGGCAAGCCTCCGGTGGTCGCCCTCAAGGAGCTGATGTCGCGCAGCGCGAAGCCGGAACGACGCTGAGCGACGCGGCCGTACGGACGCTGTCTTGGGCTCCTACCACCGGGTACTCTCAACGCGATATGAGCACCGAGAACCTCCCCCAGAGCCCCGAGCAGCCGTCCCGCAAGCCGCGTGTGGCCGTCGTGTTCGGCGGGCGCAGCTCCGAACACGGGATCTCCGTGGTCACCGCCGGCGCCGTACTGCGGGCCATCGACCGGACCAAGTACGAGGTCCTGCCGATCGGCATCACCCAGGACGGCCGGTGGGCGCTCACCGCCGACGAGCCGGAGCGGATGGCGATCACCGACCGCCGTACGCCCAGCGTCGAGGACCTCACCGACTCGGGCGAGGGCGGCGTCGTGCTCCCCGTGGACCCCGCCAACCGTGAAGTCGTCTACAGCGAGCCGGGTTCCGTGCCCAAGGCGCTGGGCGAGGTCGACGTGGTCTTCCCGGTGCTGCACGGCCCCTACGGCGAGGACGGCACCCTCCAGGGCCTCCTGGAACTCTCCGGCGTCCCGTACGTGGGTTCCGGCGTGCTCTCCTCGGCCGTCGGCCAGGACAAGGAGTACATGAAGCGGGTGTTCGCCTCGTTCGGGCTGCGGGTGGGCCCGTACCTGGTGATCCGGCCGCGCGAGTGGCAGCAGGACGAGTCGGCCGCCCGCAAGAAGATCATCGACTTCGCGGGCGAGCACGGCTGGCCGCTCTTCGTGAAGCCCGCGCGCGCGGGTTCGTCGATCGGCATCACCAAGGTCGACGACCTGTCCGGCCTCGACGAGGCGATCGCCGAGGCCCAGCGGCACGACCCGAAGATCATCGTCGAGGCGGCGGTGCGCGGCCGCGAGATCGAGTGCGGCGTGCTGGAGTTCGAGGACGGCCCCCGGGCCTCCGTCCCCGCGGAGATCCCGCCGCCGGACACGCACGCCTACTACGACTTCGAGGCCAAGTACATCGACTCGACCCCCGGCATCGTCCCGGCCCCCCTGACGCCGGAGCAGACCGCCGAGGTCCAGAAGCTGGCCGTCCAGGCCTTCGAAGCGGCGTCCTGCGAGGGCCTGGTCCGGGCGGACTTCTTCCTCACCGAGGCCGGTGACTTCGTGATCAACGAGATCAACACGATGCCCGGTTTCACGCCGATCTCGATGTATCCGCAGATGTGGCAGGCGAGCGGAGTGACGTACGGGGAACTGGTGGACCGCCTGATCCAGGCGGCACTGCACCGCCCGACGGGACTGCGCTGAGCCAGGGACCCGGCGATCAGTCGGCGATCCCTTCCGGGATCGCCTTCTTGATCGCCGGAGCCAGGTCGATGAGCGTGGCGGACGTGTCATGGCCCTCGGGCACGGCGACCTCCACATAGGCGCGGCGATTGGCGGTGGTGAAGCGGTACGCCCCGTCGCCCGCCTTCTCCATCAGCCAGTCGACCCCGTTCACCCCACCGGCCACCGCGTCGGGATCCGCGCCCTTCGCCACCCTCGGGTCGATCATCTTCGGCGGTCGTTCGACCCCGCAGCGCAGTATGATCTCCGGGTTTCCCCAGCCCGCCGTCAACGCGGACCGGGGCTCGGGGTCCCGGCGCTCCAGCCCGGCGACCTCGCGCGGCAGCGCGTCGTCCAGGTTCCGGCACAGCTTCGTGACGGCCGGAGACGGACTGGGAACCGCGACGCTCGCGCTGTCGTCTGCTGAGGAGCAGCCCGCGACAGTGATCAGCAGGGCGAGCGCGGGCAGACCGATGGGCCGGTGACGGAGAAACCTCACCGGCCAAGGGTAGACGGGGACTACAGATGGACGACCGGGCAGGTCAGTGTGCGGGTGATGCCGTCCACTTGCTGGACCTTCGCAACCACCATGCGGCCCAGGTCGTCGACGGTGTCGGCCTGGGCGCGCACGATGACGTCGTACGGTCCTGTCACGTCCTCGGCCTGGATCACCCCAGGGATCTTGCTGATCGTCTCGGCGACGGTCGACGCCTTGCCGACCTCAGTCTGGATCAGGATGTACGCCTGTACCACGGAACCTCCAGGGCGGCCACGAGGATCATGTGGGGAAAAGGAACGCCACGGTATCGCGTCGCCGCTCGCCGCGGGGAGACCTGCGGAAACCGGGGCACGTGTGCCGGGGTGCAGGCACGACGGATGTTGACGGACACGGCGACCGCCTCGGCGGTCGTGGGGGACCGGTCGGCGGTCTTCAGGGACCGCCTCGGCGGTCATGGGGGACCGGTCGGCGGTCCCTTCGACCGTATCGAGGACACTGATGTCCCGCGACCGGGAACGCACAGGGACAGAAGGGGCGTAGGGCAATGAAGGGCACTGTTGGTGAGCTCGGGGAGTTCGGGCTCATCAGGGAGCTCACCTCCCGTCTCACCACCACCCCGGCGGTGCGGGTCGGCCCCGGCGACGACGCCGCGGTGGTCGCCGCGCCCGACCGCCGGGTCGTGGCCAGCACCGACATCCTGCTGGAGGGGCGGCACTTCCGCCGGGACTGGTCCACGGCGTACGACGTCGGGCGCAAGGCGGCCGCGCAGAACCTCGCGGACATCGCCGCGATGGGCGCCGTACCGACCGCGCTGCTGCTCGGCCTGGTCGTGCCGGCCGAACTCCCGGTCACCTGGCCGACCGAGCTGATGGACGGGCTGCGCGACGAGTGCCAGGTGGCGGGCGCGTCCGTGGTCGGCGGCGATGTCGTACGCGGGGACACCATCACCGTGTCGATCACCGCGCTCGGCGATCTGCGCAACCAGGAGCCCGTGACGCGGGCCGGCGCGCAGCCCGGTGACCTCGTCGCGGTGACCGGCTGGCTGGGCTGGTCGGCGGCCGGGTACGCGGTGCTCTCGCGTGGGTTCCGTTCGCCGCGCGCCTTCGTCGAGGCCCACCGGCGCCCGGAGCCGCCGTATCACGCGGGTCCGGCGGCGGCCGCGCTGGGCGCGACGGCGATGTGCGACGTGAGCGACGGGCTGATCGCCGATCTGGGGCACATCGCGGAGGCCAGCAAGGTCCGTATCGATGTCCGTTCCGGCGCCATCGACATCCCCTCACAGATGCACGACATCGGGCAGGCGGTGGGCGTCGACCCCCTCCAGTGGGTGCTGACCGGGGGAGAGGACCACGCGATCGTGGCGACCTTCCCGCCGGACGTGAAGCTGCCCGCCCGCTGGAAGGTGATCGGCGAGGTACTGAACCCGTCGGCGCTGCCCCAGGTGACCGTCGACGGGGCGCCCTGGACCACCAAGGGCGGCTGGGACCACTTCGGCGGGGAGATCGAGTCATGAGCGCGCCGCCCCGGGTGCTGACGGTCGCGGGCTCCGACTCCGGTGGGGGCGCGGGCATTCAGGCCGACCTGAAGACGATGCTCGCGCTCGGTGTGCACGGCATGAGCGTCCTGACGGCGGTCACCGCGCAGAACTCCCTCGGTGTGCAGGGAGCCTGGGAGCTTCCGGTGGAGGCGGTGCGGACCCAGTACCGCAGTGTCGTCGACGACATCGGCGTACAGGCGATCAAGACGGGGATGCTCGCTTCGACCGAACTCGTCGAGGTGGTGGCCGAGTTGATCGGGGGCACGGACGCGCCCGCCGTGGTCGACCCGGTGGGGGTCTCGAAGCACGGGGATTCACTGCTGGCGGCCTCCGCGCTCGATTCGGTGCGGACGAAGCTGCTGCCGGTCGCGACCGTGGCGACGCCGAACCTGGACGAGGTGGCGCAACTGACGGGCGTGCGTGTCGAGTCGGAGGAGCAGATGCGGGGGGCCGCGGCGGCGGTTCTGGCGTACGGGCCGCGGTGGGTGCTGATCAAGGGCGGGCATCTGCCCGGGGATGCCGTGGATCTGCTCACCGACGGCTCGGAGGAGCACTGGCTGCGGGCGCCTCGGCATGACAACCGGCACACCCATGGCACGGGCTGCACGCTCGCCTCCGCGATCGCTTCGGGGCTCGCGAAGGGACTGGCTGTGCCGGAGGCGGTGGCGGCGGCCAAGGAGTATGTCACCGGCGCGATCGAGGCGGGCTTCGCGCTCGGTGGGGGGATCGGGCCGGTGGATCATGGGTGGCGGTTCCGCCTCTGACTGTCCTGGGTACAGCGGCTGACTGTCCTGGGTGCAGCAAAAAGCCGGTCCACCTGAGGTGGACCGGCTGATGCAGCGAACCAGCAGTGGCCGCGCGCTTAGCTGTGCGTCAGCGCGAGACCTTGCCGGCCTTGATGCACGAGGTGCAAGCGTTCACGCGCTTCGGCGTCCCGCCGACCACGGTACGCACACGCTGGATGTTCGGGTTCCAGCGGCGGGACGTACGGCGGTGCGAGTGCGAGATGTTGTTGCCGAAGCCCGGCCCCTTGCCGCAGACGTCGCAGTTGGCAGCCACGGGTCACTCCAAAGACTTCAGATGCACTTACGGTTGATCCCGGCATGCCGGGATCGAGATCTTATGCTCTTGCGAGCGATCTGAGATCTGAGTGGCGTTGCCAGGGGAATGGCCCGATCAGGATCGGGCAACCGGAGCAGCATACAACGGCTGCGTCCGTACAACGAAATTACCATGGCTGCTCAGGGGCCCGCCCCGCCCTCTTCCGGTGGGTACCGGCTCCGGGGCTACGCTGCGTCCGACGTCCAGCAGTCCGAGGAGGCGCAGGTGGCGCAGGTGCCGCAGACATTCTTCGATGCTCTCGCGGTGCGCACCTGGTGCGGTCTCGCGCTGGAGGCGCTCGGACGTGCGCGTGAGGAGATCGACGCGATCAACGTGTACCCGGTCGCGGACGGGGACACCGGCACGAACCTGTATCTGACCGTCGAGTCGGCCGTGGCCGCGGTCGAGGCGGTCTTCGCCGCCCACGAGGTCGAGGCGTCCAGCCCCGGGCGTCCCTCGCTGGCCGAGGCCGCGCGGGCGATGGCCCACGGGGCGCTGATCGGGGCGCGGGGCAACTCCGGGACGATCCTCGCGCAGCTGCTGCGCGGCATGGCGCAGGTGCTCGCCGCCGACGGTGACAACGCTCACACCGACGGACAGGGCCTGCGGCTCGCGCTGCGCCGCGCGGCCGACGCCGCCCGCCAGGCCGTGGCGCACCCCGTGGAGGGCACGGTCCTGTCGGTCGCCTCCGCCGCCGCCGACGCGGCCGGGGGAGCGGACGGCGACTGCGGGACCGTCGCGCGGGCCGCCTACGACGGGGCGCGGGCGGCTCTCGCCGCGACCCCGGGGCAGCTGGCCGTCCTGGAGCGTGCCGGGGTGGTGGATGCCGGCGGGCGGGGGCTGGTGGCGGTGCTGGCGGCACTGGTGGAGACGTTCACCGGGGAGGTGCCGGGGAGGGTGGCGGTGGCGGCCGTGGTGGGGCACGCGCGCGTTGAGGCGTCTCAGGGGGCCCAGGGCGTCGCGGGTCCGACGGACTGCGTGGGCGGCGCCGTGGAGGTGTCTCATGGCGGCCAGGGCGTCGTGGGTGGGACGGATTGCGTGGGCGGCGCCGAGGAGGTGTCTCACGGCGGCCAGGGCGTCGCCGGTGCGACGGACTGCGTGGACGGTGCCGAGGGCGGCGGTCCGGCGTACGAGGTGATCTACCTGCTGGAGGCCGACGACCTCGCCGTGGCCCGGCTGCGGGAGCGGCTCGACGCCCTCGGGGACTCGCTCGTCGTGGTCGGCGGTGACGGGCTGTGGAACGTCCATGTGCACGTGGACGACGCCGGCGCCGCCGTGGAGGCGGGCGTCGAGGCCGGGCGGCCGTACCGGATCAGGATCACGCACTTCGGTGCCCACGACGTGCACACGGTACGGGGGGCGGGGCGCCCTCGGGAACGCGTCCAGCGGGCCGTGGTGGCCGTCGTGCCCGGTGAGGGGCTGGCCGGGCTGTACACCGAGGCGGGCGCCACGACCGTGCTCGCGCGTCCCGGGGAGCCGCCCGCCAGCGGGGAGCTCGTCGAGGCCCTGCGGCGGGCCCACGCGCGCGAGGTCGTGCTGCTGCCCAACGATCCCGAGCTGCGCCACACCGCCGCCGCGGCGGTGGACCAGGTCCGCGCGGAGGGCATCCGCGTGTCCCTGATCCCCACTCGCTCCGCGGTCCAGGGCATCGCGGCGCTCGCGGTGCACGCGCCGGAGCGCCGCTTCGACGAGGACGTCGTGTCCATGACCGCGGCGGCCGGCGCCACCCGCTACGGCGAGGTCGCCGTCGCGGAACGCCAGGCCTGGACCATGGCCGGCATCTGCCAGGCCGGTGACGTCCTCGGGCTCATCGACGGGGACGTGGCCGTGATCGGGGCCGACGTCACGACCGTCGCCGAGACCGTGCTGGACCGGATGCTCGCGGCCGGTGGGGAACTGGTGACCCTGGTCCTCGGCGACGAGGCCCCGGAGTCGGTCGCCGAGCGCTTGGAGGCGCGGGTGCGGGAGGCGTATCTCGCCGTCGACACGGTGGTGTACCGGGGTGGGCGGCAGGGGGCGTTGCTGCTGATCGGGGTGGAGTAGGCGCCGGGGCCGTTGTTCAACAATCCTCCGGTTCCCGCACCACCCGCAGCATCTGCTCCGCCTCCGTCCGCCGTTCCTGCGCCGCCTCGTCGTCCTCGGTGGCGTCGGCGTACGCCTCCAGTACCGCACGTGCGCGTGTCGCCGCCTCGGCGCTGCGGCCCAGGTCGGCCGCCAGCCAGCCCGCGGCGAGTTCGGCGCCGGTGCGGGCGTGCCGGGCGTCGGCACCGAGGGATGCGAACACCGAGACGGCCTCCTCCACTTCGGTCAGGGCCTCCTCGAACGTGGCCCGGATCGAGCCGTCCTCGGCGTCCTCGGCGGACGACCGGGCGAGCAGGTCGCCGAACTGGCGATGGGTGTGTCCGAGTTCGGCGATGAGCCGCTGCCGCGACTCCTCGTCGGCCGCCGTGCTCAGGGCGCTCTCGCACTCGCGGACGGCGGCCGCCATCAACTCCCGTGCCGGCTCCGTACCGTCGTCCGTGCGCAGGGCGAGCCACGCGCGGGCGCGCAGGGAGCGGACGAGGCCGTGGACGTTGCCCAGGGAGCGCCACAGCTCGCCCGCGCGCGCGTAGGCCTGGTCCGCCTCGGTGGGCAGCCCGGCCTGGCCCAGGGACTCGGCGGCGAGGTGGGCGAGGGTGGCGTGATCGTGCTGCTCGGGCCAGTGCCGGGCGATCTCGGCGGCCTGCAACCGGCGTTCGGCGGACGCCCGGTGCTCCCCGAGCTCGCTGAGGCAGTCGCCGAGCCACCACTGGGTCTGGACGATCGCGCCGTCGCCGTGCGTCTCGGCGCTCAGGTCGAGCAGCGCCGACTCCAGCACCTCCGCGGCCTCGGCCCACCGCCCCTGCCGCAGCAGGAACCCGCCGAGCAGGTGCCGCGCCCAGGCGCCGAAGGTCGGCCCCTCGCCCGCCTCGTCGGCCCAGTGGGCCGCGTCCAGGGCGTGCTCGGCGGCCTCCGCGGACTGTCCCCGGCCCCCGAGCACCTCGGCCAGCTGAAGGTGCAGCTGGGCCCGTCCGGTGGCCTCCAGGTGCGGTCCGCCGTGCTCCAGAGCGGCCTTCAGGGCCAGCTCGGCCGCCGCGGTGTCCCCGAGGTGCTGGGCGAGGCCGGCCAGCCGGGCCTCGTACTCCACCGCGAACCACGGCAGCCCCGCGTCGACGTACGCCGCCGAGGCCCCCGCGAACAGCTCGGCGGCCTTCTCGACGTCCCCGTGGTGCACGGCCAGCTCGGCGAGCATCGCCCGCGCCTCGGCCGCCCGTGAGGCGAGCCGCACATCGTCCCCGGTGTGCCCCTCGACGAGCGCCAGCACCTCCCGCGCGGCGCCCTCGGCCTGCGCCAGGACGGTCTCCTGCGAGGCGCCGCCCCCGGTGGAGTCGTCGGCCTTGTGCACCCGCCGCATCAGGATCCGCGCCCGCCCCATCAGCACGGACGCGGTCTGCCGTACGCCGGTGCCGTCCTCGGCGTAGAGGGCGAGGACCTCGTCGTAGGGCCCGGCGACCGCCTCGGCGGCCTCGTCGACCTGACCGGCGAGGGCGCGGACGTACGCCGCACGCGCGCGTGCCGCCAGGGCCTCGCCCGGGTCGCCCGCCTCGGCGTACAGCTCGGCCGCCCGTTCGAACAGCTCGGCGCCGTCGGGGCCCAGGCCCATCGCCTCGTGGTCGGCGATCTCCGCCCGGTCACGGGCGTCCAGGTCGACGCCCTCCGCGGCCCGTGCGACGGCCGCCCAGGCCTCGACGGCGTTCGGCTGCAGGGTGTCCGACAGCCGCCGCGCCTCGGCCAGCAGCGCGGCCAGGTCCGGCTCTTGCCCGGCCGACGCGGACGCGGGCGTCACGGGGGCCGGGGCGACCGGACGCACCGGGTGCGCGAGCCGCTCCGAGCGCACCCCCAGGGCGAGCCGCTCCACCAGCGGACGTTGCCCCATACGCCTGCGTACCCGCTCGCTGATGTGCGCCGTGCCGTTGCGCCGGTCGAACCGGGCCGCCAGGGCGAGAGCCTCCCCACGCGCGTGGGCGGCGAGTTCGCGCGCGGTCCACGACCGGCCCGCCGGGCCCGGCACCTGCTGGTCGCCGAGGCCCAGCTCGGTCAGCCGGTCCATGAGCAGGGTCACCACGCTCATGAAGTGCATCCGGCTGCGCGGGTGTCCGGTGTCCGTGAAGTACGCCGGCCGCTCCGCCAGCAGCTCCAGGCCGCGCGCCTCGTTGCCGGTCAGCGCGCAGAACTCGACGTGGTCCGCGTAGGCGCCGCGCATGCTCTCCATGGCCCGCACCAGCCGGAAGCCCCGCAGATGGTGGGCGCGCGCCTCGTCGAGGCGGCCCAGCCGCAGCAGGGGCACCAGGGAGGACGCCAGGACGGCGTGCGGCTCGTGGGCGCACGTGAACTCGCCGCTCAGCACCGGCGCCCACAGCTCAAGGGCCTGCGCGTCCCGGCCGCGCTCCGCCTGCCACCAGCCCTGCCTGTCCAGTTCGCACGCGTGACAGTCGGCCATGCTGTCCCGGTCCGCCGCCAGCCACGCCGTGTACGCCCGCTCCGCGCGGTCCACGTCCCCGATGTGCGCGGCCACGCTGAACTCGGCGCTGCGCACGGCCCGTTCGGAGTGCCCGGCGAGGCGGTAGCGGTGCTCCATCTCGCCGAGCCACTTCTCGATCGAGGCCAGCGGGATGTGCGGCTGGTCGAGCATCCCGGAGGACATCCACTTGAAGACCCAGTGCAGCGAGTGCGTCTCGTACTCGTCGAAGTCCTCGGGGCGTTCGTCCCACATGCGCAGCAGGCGCGCGAACGGGACGAACATCTTGTCCTTCTCGGAGCTGTAGTTGTAGACCTTCAGCTGGTGTCCGAGCGCCTCGATCACGGCGAGCGGGATGTTCAGCTGCTCGGCCTGGGCGAGCAACTGCTCCGCGCGCGCGTTGCGGGCGGGCCCCTCCGGCTGCTCGGAGTTCTCCGCCATCGCCCGGCGCAGCGCGTCGAAGTCCGTGATCTCACTCATCGGTGACCGTCCCCCGGGGAGTCGGAGTCGCTGTGGGTGGCCCATTCCAGCAGGCCGATGAACGCCCGGTTGAGCAGGGCGGAGTCGGCGGGCCGCAGCGGACGCTGCGCCATCAGCAGGGCCTGGCCGTACAGCGACTCCGTGGCGGTGCCGACGAGTTCCGGATCGTTCAGTGAACTGATCCTGCGGATCAGCGGGTTGAGGTGGTTGAGCACCAGACGCGCGCGGGGGGCGCTGCCGCGCAGCGAGCCCAGGATGCCCGCCCACAGGTCGTCGGCCTCCTCCTCGGCCGCCGCCCGGGCCTGCTCGTGCCGGGCAGCACGGTCGTCCAGATGCAGCGCGGGCACGGACAGCGGGTGGAAGGCCCGCAGCACCACATCGCAGCCCAGCGGGTCCAGCGTGGCCCGCGCGGCCGCCAGGAAGCCCGTCAGAGCCAGTTCCTCGGCCGGGTCGACGGCGTCGAGATGGGCGGTCACGGTGTCCGCGTCGAGTTCGGCGACGACCGTGCCCGCCCGCACCGACGGCAGGGCCTCGACCAGCTCGCTGTCGTACGTGTAGCCGCCGTTGACGACGCCGATGCCCTGCGCGGACGCGATCGGGGCGACCTGCCGGTACTCCTCGACCGTGCGCGTGAAGTGCACCACGGGGTGGCGCAGCGCGAACTCCTCCAGGGACAGCTGCCCGGCCGTCGTCTCGAACGGCAGCCACGGCAGCATCGTGCGCAGCATCTCCTTGTCGTGCCGCGCCAGCGACTTCACACCCAGGTGGTGCACCGACAGGAAGGCCGCCAGCCGCTCCGGGTCACCGGCCGCGAGACCGGTGAGCCAGGACCGAATCCTTTCGCCCAGTGCCTCCCGTACGGCGGCCAGGGTCTCGTCCTCGTACAGCGACTCGCGCGACGCCGTGGGCCGCAGACTGTCGGTGTCGAGCACACAGCGCACGAAGAACGCCCAGTCGGGCAGCAGCTGTTCGGCCCGCTCGGTCAGCAGCATGCCCTTGAGGTGGACGCGGTGCCGCGCGCGCTGCGCCGGGCTGACCGCGGCGGGCAGGACGTACGCCACCCCGCGGATGCCCGCGAGCGGCACGTTCAGCTCGATCGAGTCCAGCGGGGTGAAGCCGAACAGCTCATGGCAGTGCCGGGCCAGCGCCACCCGCCGGGTGGCGGGGGAGGGGTAGGGCCGGTCCCAGGGCGCCGGCAGGTCGGTGACCTCCTCGTCGCCCACCCGCACGTCGTACGGCAGCAGCGAGCCGAAGTCCCGCGCCAGCGCGAGCACCCGCTCCTCGGTGAGCCACTCACCGGCATCCGCCCGCGCCTCCAGATACACGGTGGTCCCCGGTTCGGGCCGGGCCGCGTCCGGCAGGGTCCGTACGGTGTACGAGCCGTCGTCCGTCGCCGTCCACTCCACAGGCCGGGCGTCCGGCGTACGGGCGCTGCGGCTGACGACCCGGATCCGCTCGGCCACCACGAAACAGGCCAGCAGCCCGATGCCGAACTGCCCGAGGAACTCCGAGCGCGCCTCCTGGAGACCGTCGGCCCGCTTGGAGCTGCGCCCGATGGTGGCCAGCAGGTTGTGCACGTCGGACTCGGTGAGGCCGACGCCGGAGTCCTCCACCCGCAGGCCGCCGTGCTCGGCGTACAACCGCACCCGCGCCGGGGCCTCGGGCTGCTCGGCCCGGCGGGCGGTGATGGCGTCGACCGCGTTCTGCAGCAGCTCGCGCAGGTAGACCTTGGGGCTGGAGTAGAGGTGATGGGAGAGCAGGTCCACCAAGCCACGCAGGTCGACCTGGAACGTATGAGGTGCGGAGGATGCCTGTGATGCCGCTGAGATCTGGGAGTCCATCGTCACAGCGCCGGTGGGGGGAAGCGCGTCGGCGCGGGGTCGGGCGGTCCCGGTGAGGCGGTGACCGCGAAAGGATGGCCGGAGCGCGTCATCCTAGGGCTCGAACCAGCCGTCTGACCAGGGGCTTCGAAGACGTATACGGATCTTCCGCCGGGACGTCTGCGCCATTGTCAGTGCCGTGGTGTGCAATGGATCTCGTGCCCGCACTGGACGAACCACTCAAGAAGGTGCTCGGCCCCGCCACCGCGAAGGTGATGGCCGAGCATCTCGGCCTGCACACCGTCGGCGACCTGCTGCACCACTACCCGCGCAGATACGAGGAGCGGGGCCAGCTCACCCACCTCGCCGACCTCCCCCTGGACGAGCACGTCACGGTGGTCGCCCAGGTCGCCGACGCCCGTCTGCACACCTTCGCCTCCGCCAGGGCGCCCCGCGGCAAGGGCCAGCGCCTGGAGGTGACGATCACCGACGGCAGCGGCCGGCTCCAACTGGTCTTCTTCGGCCACGGCGTGCACAAACCCCACAAGGAACTGCTGCCGGGCACGCGCGCGATGTTCGCGGGCAAGGTCTCCGTCTTCAACCGCCGGCTACAACTGGCACACCCGGCGTACGAGTTGCTGAAGGGCGACGCCGAGGAGGCGATCGACACCTGGGCGGGCGCCCTCATCCCGATCTACCCGGCCACCGCCAAGCTGGAGTCCTGGAAGATCGGCAAGGCCGTCCAGACCGTGCTGCCCAGCGCCCAGGAAGCCGTGGACCCGCTCCCGGACTCCCTGCGCGAGGGCCGCGGCCTGGTCTCCCTCCCCGAGGCCCTGCTGAAGATCCACCGCCCGCACACCAAGGCGGACATCGCCGGCGCCCGCGACCGCCTCAAGTGGGACGAGGCCTTCGTCCTCCAGGTCGCCCTCGCCCGCCGCCGGCACGCCGACGCCCAGCTCCCGGCGGTGCCCCGCAGGCCCAGGCCGGACGGCCTCCTCGCCGCCTTCGACGACCGGCTGCCGTTCACCCTCACCGGGGGCCAGCAGAAGGTCTCCGAGGAGATCTTCGCCGACTTGGCCACCGAGCACCCCATGCACCGGCTGCTCCAGGGCGAGGTCGGCTCCGGCAAGACCCTGGTCGCCCTGCGCGCCATGCTCGCCGTCGTCGACGCGGGCGGGCAGGCCGCGATGCTCGCGCCCACCGAGGTGCTCGCCCAGCAGCACCACCGCTCGGTCGTGGAGATGATGGGCGAGCTGGCCGAGGGAGGGATGCTCGGCGGCGCCGAGCACGCCACCAAGGTCGTGCTGCTCACGGGCTCGATGGGCGCGGCCGCCCGCCGCCAGGCGCTGCTCGACCTGGCCACCGGCGAGGCCGGGATCGTGATCGGCACCCACGCGCTGATCGAGGACCGGGTGCAGTTCCACGACCTCGGCCTGGTCGTCGTCGACGAGCAGCACCGCTTCGGCGTCGAGCAGCGCGACGCCCTGCGCGGCAAGGGCAAGCAACCGCCCCACCTGCTGGTCATGACCGCCACACCGATCCCGCGCACGGTCGCCATGACGGTCTTCGGCGACCTGGAGACCTCGGTCCTCGACCAGCTCCCGGCCGGCCGCTCCCCGATCGCCAGCCATGTCGTCCCCGCAACCGACAAACCCCACTTCCTGTCCCGCACCTGGGAGCGGGTGCGCGAGGAGGTCTCCCAGGGCCATCAGGCGTACGTCGTCTGCCCGCGCATCGGCGACGAGGAGGACGACCCCAAGGCGGCGAAAAAGCAGAAGTCCCCCGAGGACGAGGCCGACAAACGCCCCCCGCTCGCCGTCCTCGACATGGCCGACCAACTCGCGAGCGGCCCACTCCAGGGACTCAAGGTCGAGGTCCTGCACGGCCGTATGCAACCCGACGACAAGGACGCCGTCATGCGCCGGTTCGCCGCCGGAGAGACGGACGTCCTGGTGGCCACCACGGTCATCGAGGTCGGCGTGAACGTGCCGAACGCCACCGTGATGGTGATCATGGACGCCGACCGCTTCGGCGTCTCCCAGCTCCACCAGCTGCGCGGCCGCGTCGGCCGTGGCTCGGCGCCCGGACTGTGCCTGCTGGTCACCGAGATGCCCGAGGCCAGTCCCGCCCGCCAGCGGCTGAACGCGGTGGCGGCCACGCTCGACGGCTTCGAACTCTCCCGCATCGACCTCGAACAGCGCCGCGAGGGCGACGTCCTGGGCCAGGCCCAGTCCGGCGCCCGCACCAGCCTGCGCGTGCTCGCCGTCATCGAGGACGAGGAAATCATCGCGGAGGCCCGCGAGGAGGCGGCCAACGTGGTCGCCGCCGACCCCGAGCTCACCGGCCTGCCGGGCCTACGCACGGCGCTGGACGCCCTTTTGGACGAGGAAAGGGAGCAGTACTTGGAAAAGGGCTGAGCGATTTCATCGCCGGGTGGGGCAGCGCCCCCAGGGGCGCGGGGAACTGCGCGACCAGCCCCCACGAACCCGCAGCCGCCCACGACGGAACGCACCCCCACCTCCGCCTGCCAAACTGAACCTAAAGGCACCCACGACAAGGACCCAAGATGACCCGCGTGATCGCCGGCGCAGCCGGCGGACGCCGCCTAGCCGTCCCGCAGGGATCCCGCACGCGCCCCACCTCGGACCGCGCCCGCGAGGGCCTCTTCTCCACCTGGCAGTCCCTCCTCGGCGGCCCCCTGGACGGCGAACGCGTGCTCGACCTCTACGCCGGTTCCGGCGCCGTCGGCCTGGAGGCCCTCTCGCGCGGCGCCGCCCACACCCTCCTGGTCGAGGCCGACCCCCGAGCCGCCCGCACGATCCGCGAGAACGTCAGAAACCTCGGCCTGCCCGGCGCCGAGGTCAGATCGGGCAAAGCGGAACAGATCATCCGAACCCCACCGCCGGGCGAGCCGTACGACCTCGTGTTCCTCGACCCGCCGTACGCCGTCACGGACGACGATCTTCGGGAGATTCTGCTCACACTCCGCGCGGAGGGGTGGCTCGCCGCAGAAGCCCTCGTCACCGTGGAGCGCAGCACCAGAGGCGGCGAATTCGGGTGGCCGGAAGGCTTTGAGGCACTCCGTACCCGCCGGTACGGCGAGGGAACGTTTTGGTACGGTCGCGCCGCCTCCACGTGCGAAGACGCACCATGACCGGACCTGAGAGCGAGGGATCTCAAGTGCGCCGAGCCGTCTGTCCCGGGTCGTTCGACCCCATCACCAACGGACACCTGGACATCATCGCCCGCGCCTCCCGCCTCTACGACGAGGTCTACGTCGCGGTGATGATCAACAAGTCCAAGAAGGGCCTCTTCGAGATCGACGAGCGGATCGACCTGATCCGCGAGGTCACCGCCGAGTACGGCAACGTCCGGGTCGAGTCCTTCCACGGCCTCCTCGTCGACTTCTGCAAGCAGCGCGACATCCCTGCCATCGTCAAGGGCCTGCGCGCGGTCAGCGACTTCGACTACGAGCTGCAGATGGCTCAGATGAACAACGGCCTGACGGGCGTCGAGACCCTCTTCGTGCCCACCAACCCCACCTACAGCTTCCTGTCGTCCTCCCTGGTCAAGGAGGTCGCACAGTGGGGCGGCGACGTCTCCCACCTGGTGCCGCCGGCTGTCCTGGACGCTCTCAACAAGCGTCTGCGCCAAGCCTGAACGGCTCCACCTCAACGGGCTACAGTCGTCCCGTCCGTCTCCAACACAGCTGTAGAGAGTGGCGAGCAACCGGTGGACGTACAGAAGAAGCTCGACGAGATCGTCGCGGCGGTCTCCAGTGCCCGGGGCATGCCCATGTCGGCCTCGTGCGTGGTCAACCGCGCCGACCTGCTTGCCCTGCTGGAAGAGGTCCGCGCGGCGCTGCCCGACTCCCTCGCCCAGGCCCAGGAGCTGATCGGCGACCGAGAGCAGATGGTCGAGCAGGCCCGCCAGGAGGCCGAGCGGATCATCCAGGGCGCGCACGCCGAGCGGGGCTCGCTGATCTCCGACACCGAGGTCGCCCGCCGCTCCCAGGCCGAGGCCGACCGGATCCTGGCCGAGGCCCGCCAGGAGGCCGAGGAGATCCGCGCCGAGGCCGACGACTACGTCGACTCCAAGCTCGCCAACTTCGAGGTCGTCCTCACCAAGACCCTCGGCTCCGTCGGCCGCGGCCGCGAGAAGCTGCTCGGGACCGGACCCGGCCTCGACGAGCAGGGGTACGAGGACGAGGACGCCCCCGAGCGCAGCCACGACCCGGAGACGCTGCGCCGCACGGCCGACGAGTACGTCGACGTCAAGCTCGGCGCCTTCGAGGCGGTCCTGGCCAAGACCCTGGAGGCGGTCGGCCGCGGCCGGCAGAAGCTGCACGGCCGGATCGCCACCGACGATCTCGGCTCCCTCGACACCACCACCGTCCAGCACAGCAGCGACGCCGACTACCTCGCCGGCCTCGCCGCCATGGCCGACACCCCGGCCGAGCCCGCCCAGCCCCCGGCGGTCCCGGCCCAGCAGTCGTACGCCACCCAGGACGCCAACGCCTACGCCTACCACCAGCAGCCTCTGCAACAGCAGCAACACAAGCAACAGACGCAACAGGACCCCTACGGCTACCAGCAGCAGTACGCCCAGCAGGACCCGTACGGCTACCAGCAGGCCGACCCGTACGCGGCGTACCCGCAGCAGCCCGCCTACGATCCGCAGCAGCAGACGTACGAGCAGTCCCAGGCCCTCGACGAGACCAGCCTCTTCGACACCAGCATGATCAGCGCGGAGCAGCTGCGGGCCTACGAACAGGGCCGCGGCAACGGCTGACGCCGCCGATTGGGCCGTCGGCGAAAGGTCCAGTATCCTGGCTCTTCGGTCGCGCGTACGTCCGCGATCAGCGCTGCCCGGGAACACCGAAGGGCGGCGTCCGCCGAGCTCACAAGATCGAAAGCAGGAATGGCTCTGAACGCCCGCCTCGACCACCGCAACCCTCTCGTGTTCGACACACACGAGCTGGGACGGCGGCCCGGTGCGCTGCAGCGCCTGACCCGCACGGTCGACGCCCCGAAGGACCTCGGTCTGAAGGACGTCATCGGAGTGCCGGAAGGCGCCCCGGTGGAGCTCGAACTCCGCCTGGAGTCGGTCATGGAAGGTGTCCTTGTCACAGGCACCGCCCGTGCACGGGCCGAGGGGGAGTGCGTAAGGTGTCTGGAGCCGGTCGAGCTGGAGCTCGAAGCGGACTTCCAGGAGATGTTCTCGTACCCTGACGCCGACGACCGGGGCCGCGTGCACCACGCGGAACCCGGCGACGACGCCGAGGACGACGAGGACAGGCTCTTCCTCGAGGACGGCATGTTCGACCTCGAACCTCTGCTGCGCGATGCGGTGGTGCTCGCACTGCCGATGCAGCCGGTGTGCCAGGAAGACTGCCCAGGACTGTGTGCCGAGTGCGGCGCACGCCTCGCGGACGACCCGGACCACCACCACGACGCCGTCGACATCCGTTGGGCGGCACTGCAGGGACTCGCCGATTCACTCGAACCCGGCGATAAGGACGAGAAGAGCGGCGCCGAAGCGGGCGTCGACGAGAAGCAGGAGAAGTAGCCGTGGCTGTTCCGAAGCGGAAGATGTCGCGCAGCAACACGCGCCACCGCCGGTCGCAGTGGAAGGCTGCGGTCCCCACCCTGGTTGCGTGCGAGCGCTGCCACGAGCCCAAGCAGCAGCACATCGCGTGCCCGTCGTGCGGCACCTACAACAAGCGCCAGGTCCTCGAGGTCTGAGCGGCTGGTGAGAGGCACTGTGTCCACACCGAAGAAGCAGTCTTCCCGCGCGAGCGGGGGTGGACCGGACAACCAGGCCTCGTCCCACACGCTTCTGGAAGGGCGGCTCGGCTACAAGGTCGAGTCCGCCCTTCTGGTGCGAGCGCTGACCCATCGTTCCTACGCGTACGAGAACGGCGGTCTGCCGACGAACGAGCGGCTGGAGTTCCTCGGGGACTCCGTGCTCGGTCTCGTCGTCACCGACACGCTGTACCGCACCCACCCCGACCTGCCCGAGGGCCAGCTGGCCAAGCTGCGGGCCGCGGTGGTGAACTCGCGTGCGCTGGCGGACGTGGGCCGGACGCTGGACCTCGGCTCCTTCATCCGGCTCGGCCGCGGTGAAGAGGGCACGGGCGGCCGGGACAAGGCATCGATCCTCGCCGACACCCTGGAAGCGGTGATCGGCGCGGTCTATCTCGACCAGGGCCTGGACTCGGCGGCGGAGCTGGTGCACCGCCTGTTCGACCCGCTGATCGAGAAGTCCTCCAACCTCGGAGCCGGCCTGGACTGGAAGACGTCCCTCCAGGAGCTCACCGCGACCGAAGGGCTCGGCGTGCCCGAGTACCTGGTCACGGAGACCGGCCCCGATCATGAGAAGACCTTCACTGCTGCCGCCCGCGTCGGAGGCGTCTCGTACGGCACCGGCACCGGCCGCAGCAAGAAGGAGGCGGAGCAGCAGGCCGCGGAATCCGCCTGGCGGTCCATCCGCGCGGCAGCGGACGAACGCGCCAAGGCCTCCGCCGCCGTGAACGCCGTCCCGCTGGCGGACGGTTCGCCGTCCACCGGGGCGACGGCCGTGGAGGCCACCAAGGCGGCCCCGGCCACCGGGCCTGCCGCGGACGGCGACGGCACGGACGCCGCCCCGGCGTCGGGCTGACCGCCGTAGCGACTCCGCTGCGAACAGAACAGCACACCCGAGCGCCCGCCCCAGCCCCGGGGCGGGCGCTCGGCTCGTACGACGGTTTGGGGGAGGGGGAGACGCGATGCCCGAGTTGCCCGAGGTGGAGGTCGTCCGGCGCGGACTGGAGCAGTGGGTTGCCGACCGGACCGTCGCCGACGTCGAGGTGCTGCACCCGCGTGCCGTACGCCGTCACCTCGCCGGCGCCGACGACTTCGCGCACCGCCTGAAGGGCCACCGCGTCGGCACCCCGAGCCGGCGCGGCAAGTACCTGTGGCTGCCGCTGGCGGACACCGGCCAGGCGATCCTGGCCCACCTCGGCATGAGCGGCCAGCTCCTGGTCCAGCCGCACGCGGCGCCCGACGAGAAGCACTTGCGTATCCGCGTCCGGTTCGCCGACGCCCTCGGCACCGAGCTGCGCTTCGTCGACCAACGCACGTTCGGCGGCCTGTCGTTGCACGACACCACCCCCGACGGCCTGCCCGACGTCATCGCGCACATCGCCCGCGACCCCCTCGACGCCCAGTTCGACGACGAGGCGTTCCACCAGGCGCTGCGCCGCAAGCGCAGCACCATCAAACGCGCTCTGCTGGACCAGTCGTTGATCAGCGGCGTCGGCAACATCTACGCGGACGAGGCCCTTTGGCGCGCCCGCCTGCACTACGACCGCCCGACCTCCACCTTCACCCGCCCCCGCACGCTCGAACTCCTCGGCCACATCAGGGACGTACTGAACGCGGCCCTGTCGGTGGGCGGCACGAGTTTCGACAGCCTGTACGTCAACGTCAACGGCGAGTCGGGCTACTTCGACCGCTCGCTCGACGCGTACGGACGGGAGGGACTGCCGTGCCGGAGGTGCGGTACGGCGATACGCCGGCGCCCGTGGATGAACCGGTCCAGCTACTACTGCCCGAAGTGTCAGCGACCGCCGCGCATCTCGTCGTAGCGCACGCGCGGAGAGCGCTGACCAATAGGTTGCGCTTACTGATGGAAAGCGCGCTTTCTAGTACCCGAAGTTCTGCGTCCACCACGGGCCACCCGACCCGTAGTGCACACCGACGCCGAGCGTCTTGAAGTCGCAGTTCAGTATGTTGGCGCGGTGGCCGGGGCTGTTCATCCAGGACTCCATGACGGCCGCCGCGTCGGCCTGGCCCCGGGCTATGTTCTCGGCAGCGAGGTTGGTTATGCCGGCCGCCTCCGCGCGGTCCCAGGGGGTACGGCCGCTGGGGTCGGTGTGATCGAAGAAGCCCTGCTCGGCCATGGCCTCGCTGAAGTTCCCGGCCAGCTCCGCGAGCGCGCTGTTCGCGGCCAGTGGGCTGCACCCGGCCTTGGCGCGCTCGTCGTTGACGAGCTTGAGCACCTCGGCCTCGGCGGCGGTCTCCGGGGAGATCGTCACCGGCGGGGTGGTCCGCTGCGTCGGCAGCTTCGAGGGGGTACGGGACGGGGTGGGCGTCGGCTTCTCCGACGACGGGGTGGCCGTCGGCTTCTTGGAGGGGGCCTTGGTGGCCGGTGCCTCGGTGGTGGGCTTGGCCGAGGGGGCCGAGGGGGACGGCGACGCGGAAGTGGAGCGCTGGGCGTCGCGGCCGGTCGACGGGCTGCTGCTGCCCGCCTCGGCGGTGCCGGACGTGCCGCCCTGCTGGGCCTCGGCATTGGTCGGCGTGTCGCCGGCCTGCACCTTGTCGGAGCCGCCCCCACCGAGCGTGTAGGTGTCGCCGCCGGGCAGGACGCCGGTGGCGACCGCGACCGTGCCGATCGCGACCGCGGCCGAGACACCGAGCAGACCGGTGCGGACGGGCGTCATGCCCTTCTTCTTGCGGCGGCGCGAGCGGCCGCGCCGGGAGGCGCCGTCGGGGCCGAAGCCGTCGGGGCCCGAGCCGTCGTAGCCGAAGCCGTCGGCCGCCGGGAACGTCGCGGTGTCGCCGGACGGGTCCGTGCCGCGGGCCCCCGCGTGGACGTTGTCCGGGGCGAAGAGGTAGGCGTCACTCTTCGAGACCGCCTCGGCGTACGCCTCCGGGCTCACGTACGGTGCGGTGCCCGGCGCGGCCGGGTGGCCCGGGTGCGAGTGCTGCGGGGTGCGGCCCTCCACGGCGGGGCCGTGCGGCTCGTTGCCCCCCGTGGCGCGGCCCGTGGCGGCGCGGCCGGCGGCGGAGCGTCGGTGGCGTCCCATGTAATGGCCTTCCTCGTCCTGGCGGTCCACTCGTCCGTTTTGATCAACAAAACTCACTCAATCGGATGAGTTTCATATGAGATTCATTGGGGCTGGACGGTACCGCATGGCGCTGGGTGAGGAAGTGTCCCGAGTGACATTGGCCGGTTAGGTTGCACCCATGAGTGACGACGTGCGACTGGTCGCCTGGGTGCGAGGACGCGTCCAAGGTGTGGGTTTTCGCTGGTTCACCCGGGCCAAGGCCCTGGAGATCGGCGGCCTGAGTGGTTTTGCTCTCAATTTGGACGACGGCCGGGTGCAGGTGGTCGCGGAGGGCTCACGCGAGGGCTGTCAGGGGCTTCTGGACTGGCTCCAGGGCGACGACACGCCCGGGCAGGTGGCCGGCGTCACCGAGATCTGGGACACACCTCGCGGCGGCTACGACGGCTTCGCCATCCGCTGACATCACGCGGCCGGCCGGCCTCGCGGCGGGCCGGGACATGCCGCAGGCAGCTGCCCGGAGCGGAAACGAGCAGGTGATTGCCAAGAACCGCTTGCCGTGGCAGGCTCCAGACGCAAGGATGATCGCCACGCCCTGAGGGTCCCGCGTCAGTCGCCGCGCCGCCGTTTCCGGCCGCGTGCCACCGGGTTACCCGCCAATACGGGGCGTGATCGTGTTGACCGTCAAACTTTTTGGTGAGACGCTGAAAGCCCCGCGCACCTTAGCTGTTTGGCATGGATGAACGGCAGCACAACTCCACAGTGCCAAGCGGCCGCGGGTGCGAATCCCTCACGACCCACACCGCATCGGTCGGTCACTCAGTGTGGAGGACCATCCATCATGGCAAAGGCGCTTCTCGGTTACGTCGGCGGCTCCGACCCTCGACTCCTCGCCGAGATGCGACGGCTCCAGCAGCGCGTACAGGACCTGGAATCCGAGCTCGTACGGATCCAGGCGGAGAACGACGCGCTGACGGCTGCCGCTTCTCACCACGACAGGATCATGGAGAGCGTCGACGCACACCAGGCGGAGCCTGCGCTCACCTGATCACTGCATCGAACAACGACACGCAGTGGTTGGGCCGCCCGTATCAACCGCTAAGTTGTCAGAAGTTGCAAGGGACGCTTCGGCGTCCCTTCTTTCTTTCCCCCGCGCATCCTTTCAGCATCTTTAACGTTTGGTGTGCCCTGCGCGTTCAGGGGCGAAACCGCGGGTTCATGGAGTGAGACACGCCCGGAAGGTAGAGTCCGGCGGCGTGCACCTCAAGGCCCTGACCCTCCGCGGGTTCAAGTCGTTCGCCTCGGCGACCACACTCCGGTTCGAGCCGGGCATCACGTGTGTCGTCGGACCGAACGGCTCGGGCAAGTCCAATGTCGTGGACGCGCTCAGCTGGGTCATGGGCGAGCAGGGCGCCAAGTCGCTGCGCGGCGGCAAGATGGAGGACGTCATCTTCGCCGGCACCACCGGGCGGCCACCGCTCGGCCGTGCCGAGGTGTCGCTGACCATCGACAACTCCGACGGGGCGCTGCCCATCGAGTACGCCGAGGTCACCATCACGCGGATCATGTTCCGCAACGGCGGCAGCGAGTACCAGATCAACGGCGACACCTGCCGCCTGCTCGACATCCAGGAGCTGCTGTCCGACTCCGGTATCGGCCGCGAGATGCACGTCATCGTCGGCCAGGGCCAGCTCGACTCCGTCCTGCACGCCGACCCGATGGGCCGCCGCGCCTTCATCGAGGAGGCCGCCGGCGTCCTGAAGCACCGCAAGCGCAAGGAGAAGGCGCTTAGGAAGCTGGACGCGATGCAGGCCAACCTCGCGCGCGTGCAGGACCTCACCGACGAGCTGCGCAGACAGCTCAAGCCGCTGGGCCGCCAGGCCGCTGTGGCGCGCAGGGCCGCCGTCATCCAGGCCGACCTGCGCGACGCCCGGCTCCGTCTGCTGGCCGACGATCTCGTACGGCTGCGGGAGGCGCTCCAGGCCGAGGTCGCCGACGAGGCCGCGCTGAAGGAGCGCAAGGAGGCCGCCGAGCAGGAGCTGCGCAGGGCGCTGCAGCGGGAGGCGCTCCTGGAGGACGAGGTCCGCCGCCTCACCCCACGCCTGCAGCGGGCGCAGCAGACCTGGTACGAGCTGTCCCAGCTCGCGGAACGGGTGCGCGGCACGATCTCGCTGGCCGAGGCCCGGGTCAAGAGCGCGACGTCCGCCCCGCCCGAGGAGCGGCGTGGCCGTGACCCCGAGGACATGGAGCGCGAGGCCCACCGCATCCGCGAGCAGGAGGCCGAGCTGGAGGCTGCCCTGGAGGCGGCCCAGCGGGCCCTGGACGACACGGTCGCCCACCGCGCCGAACTGGAGCGCGAGCTGGCGATCGAGGAACGCCGTCTGAAGGACGCGGCCCGCGCCATCGCCGACCGCCGCGAGGGGCTGGCGCGGCTGAACGGCCAGGTCGGCGCCGCCCGTTCGCGCGCGGCCTCCGCCCAGGCCGAGATCGACCGCCTCGCCGCCGCCCGCGACGAGGCACAGGAGCGCGCCGTCGCCGCGCAGGAGGAGTACGAGGCGCTCAAGGCCGAGGTCGACGGCCTCGACGCCGGCGACGCGGAACTCGCCGAGCGGCACGAGGCGGCCAAGCAGCAGCTGGCCGAGGCGGAGTCCGCCCTCGCCGCGGCCCGCGAGGCGGCCACGGCAGCGGAACGCGAGCGCGCCGCGACCCAGGCCCGCCACGACGCCCTGGCCATGGGCCTGCGCCGCAAGGACGGCACCGGAATACTGCTGGGGGCGCGGGACCGGCTCACCGGAGTCCTGGGTCCGGCGGCGGAGCTGCTGTCGGTGACCCCCGGATACGAGGTCCCGCTGGCCGCGGCCTTCGGTGCGGCAGCGGACGCCATCGCGGTGACGACACCCGCCTCGGCGGCGGAGGCCATCCGGCTGCTGCGCAAGCAGGACGGCGGCCGGGCGGCCCTGCTCCTGTCAGGCGCGCCGACAGCAACGCCCTCCAGGGGCGCGGGGAACTGCGCGACCAACCACGACGAACCCGCAGACGCACGACCCACTGAACCGGCACCTCCCGCCGCGCACTTCGTCCACGGCCCCCCCGACCTCATGCCCGCCGTACACCGCCTCCTGCACGACATCGTCGTGGTCGACACCCTGGAGGCCGCCGAAGAGCTGGTCTACGCGCATCCGCACCTCACCGCCGTCACCGCCGAAGGCGACCTGCTGGGCGCGCACTTCGCGCACGGCGGTTCCGCGGGGGCGCCGAGTCTGCTCGAAGTGCAGGCGTCGGTGGACGAGGCCGCCGCCGAACTCGAAGAGCTGGCCGTGCGGTGCGAGGAGCTGGCCGAGGCGCAGCGGGCGGCCGGTGAGCGGCGCAAAGAGGCCGCCGCGCTCGTCGAGGAACTGGGGGAGCGGCGGCGGGCCGCCGACCGCGAGAAGTCATCCGTGGCGCAGCAGCTCGGCCGCCTCGCCGGTCAGGCCCGCGCCGCCGCCGGCGAGGCCGAACGCAGTGTCGCCGCAGCCGCACGCGCGCAGGAGGCACTCGACAAGGCCCTGATGGACGTCGAGGAACTCGCCGAGCGGCTCGCCGTCGCCGAGGAGATGCCGTTCGAGGAGGAGCCCGACACCTCCGCACGCGACCGGCTCGCCGCCGACGGCGCCAACGCCCGCCAGACCGAGATGGAGGCCCGCCTCCAGGTCCGTACGCACGAGGAACGCGTCAAGGGACTCGCCGGCCGCGCCGACTCCCTCGACCGCGCCGCCCGCGCCGAACGCGAGGCACGCGCGCGTGCCGAGCAGCGGCGGGCGCGCCTCAGGCACGAGGCGGCCGTCGCCGAAGCCGTCGCCTCCGGTGCCCGCCAGCTGCTCGCGCACGTCGAGGTCTCCCTCGCCCGCGCCGAGCAGGAGCGCACCGCCGCCGAGGCCGCCAAGGCGCGCCGCGAGCAGGAACTCGCCGCCGCCCGCACCGAGGGCCGTGACCTCAAGGCCGAACTCGACAAGCTCACCGACTCCGTGCACCGCGGCGAGGTGCTCGGCGCCGAGAAGCGGCTGCGGATCGAGCAGCTGGAGACCAAGGCGCTGGAGGAGCTGGGCGTCGAGCCGGCGGGGCTGATCGCGGAGTACGGCCCCCATCAGCTCGTACCGCCCTCCCCGCCCGCCGAGGGCGAGGAGCTGCCGGAAGACCCCGAGCACCCGCGCAACCAGCCGAAGCCGTATCGGCGGGCCGAGCAGGAGAAGCGGCTGAAGTCGGCCGAGCGGGCCTACCAGCAGCTGGGCAAGGTGAACCCGCTGGCCCTGGAGGAGTTCGCGGCGCTGGAGGAACGGCACAAGTTCCTCAGCGAGCAGCTGGAGGACCTGAAGAAGACCCGTGCCGATCTGCTCCAGGTCGTCAAGGAGGTCGACCAGCGGGTCGAGCAGGTGTTCACCGAGGCCTACTGGGACACGGCCCGGGAGTTCGAGGGCGTCTTCAGCCGGCTCTTTCCGGGCGGCGAGGGGCGGCTGGTGCTGACCGACCCCGACAACATGCTCACCACGGGTGTCGACGTCGAGGCCCGGCCCCCGGGTAAGAAGGTCAAGCGGCTCAGCCTGCTCTCCGGCGGCGAGCGGTCGCTGACCGCCGTCGCCCTGCTCGTGTCGATCTTCAAGGCCCGGCCCAGCCCGTTCTACGTGATGGACGAGGTCGAGGCCGCGCTCGACGACACCAACCTGCAGCGGCTGATCCGGATCATGCAGGAGCTGCAGGAGGCCTCGCAGCTCATCGTCATCACGCACCAGAAGCGGACCATGGAGGTCGCCGACGCGCTGTACGGCGTCTCCATGCAGGGCGACGGTGTGTCGAAGGTCATCAGCCAGCGACTGCGCTGAGGGCGCGCTCGCGATCACACCTGCTCCGACCTGCGCTGGGACCTCTTCAACTGGTCTGATCATTCAAGTAATGAACACAACAGCGGCAGCGTCCAGGATCAAATTCTTAACATCACCTTATTGACTTCGAAACTTGAAGGCATAGTCTCTGCAACGTTGCTTTTACCTTCAGGTTCGCCACCTGCGAGGGCTCACCCCACTCCGGCAGCGTTGCCGGTGGCCCGAGGAGTACACGTGACCAGCACAGCGCAGGCACCCACGTCAGGAGCCAGGTCGGCTCAGCCCGAACATCTCGGGCACGTCATCTTCATCGCGGCGGCGGCCGCGATGGGCGGCTTCCTCTTCGGCTACGACAGTTCCGTGATCAACGGCGCCGTCGAGGCCATCCGGGACCGTTACGACATCGGCTCCGCGGCGCTCGCGCAGGTCATCGCCGTCGCGCTGATCGGCTGCGCCATCGGCGCCGCGACGGCGGGCCGGACAGCCGACCGCATCGGCCGGATCCGGTGCATGCAGATCGCCGCGGTGCTGTTCACCGTGAGCGCCGTGGGCTCCGCGCTGCCCTTCTCGCTGTACGACCTCGCCTTCTGGCGCGTCGTCGGCGGCTTCGCCATCGGCATGGCCTCCGTGATCGGCCCGGCCTACATCGCCGAGGTCGCCCCGCCTGCGTACCGCGGCCGGCTCGGCTCCTTCCAGCAGGCCGCGATCGTGGTCGGCATCGCCGTCTCGCAGCTGGTCAACTGGGGCATCCTGAACGCCGCGGGCGGCGACCAGCGCGGTGAGCTGATGGGCCTGGAGGCCTGGCAGCTGATGCTCGGCGTCATGGTCGTCCCGGCCGTCCTGTACGGCCTGCTCTCCTTCGCCATCCCCGAGTCCCCGCGCTACCTGCTCTCCGTCGGCAAGCGCGACCGCGCCCGCGAGATCCTCTCCGAGGTCGAGGGCCGCGACATCGACCTCGACGCCCGCGTCGCCGAGATCGAGAACGCCATGAAGAGCGAGCACAGGTCCACCTTCAAGGACCTGCTCGGCGGCAGCTTCTTCTTCAAGCCGATCGTCTGGATCGGTGTCGGCCTGTCGGTCTTCCAGCAGTTCGTCGGCATCAACGTCGCGTTCTACTACTCCTCGACGCTGTGGCAGTCGGTCGGCGTGGACCCGACGGACTCGTTCTTCTACTCGTTCACCACGTCGATCATCAACATCGTCGGCACCGTCATCGCGATGATCTTCGTCGACCGCATCGGCCGCCGGCCGCTCGCGATCATCGGTTCGGTCGGCATGGTGATCGGCCTCGCGCTGGAGGCCTGGGCGTTCTCCTTCGACCTCGTCGACGGCAGGCTCCCGGCCACCCAGGGCTGGGTCGCCCTGGTCGCCGCCCACGTGTTCGTCCTCTTCTTCGCCCTCTCGTGGGGTGTGGTCGTCTGGGTCATGCTCGGCGAGATGTTCCCGAACCGGATCCGCGCCGCCGCCCTGGGCGTGGCCGCCGCCGCGCAGTGGATCGCCAACTGGGCCATCACCGCGAGCTTCCCGTCGCTGGCCGACTGGAACCTCTCCATGACCTACGTGATCTACACCGTCTTCGCCGCGCTCTCCGTCCCGTTCGTCCTGAAGTTCGTGAAGGAGACGAAGGGCAAGACGCTGGAGGAGATGGGCTGAGCCTCGTACTGAGGCCCCTCGATCCCGAGGAGACGGGCCAAGTCCCCGCTGCCCCTCTCCTCGTCTCGTGAGAGCACGTGCCGCCCCGGCTCAGCCACTGAGCCGGGGCAGCACGTTCTCGCAGAACAGGTGCAGACTGCGCCAGCCCTCCTCCAGCGGCATCCCGCCCACCAGCGGATGCAGGACGAGGCTGTCGAGCCCCTGCGCCACACACTCGTCCGGCGTGAGCACCCGGTAGACGCCCTCGGCGCGCAACTCGTCCACCGTCGTGGCCCCCGACCGCACGGCCGAGCGGATGTCCGCCGACTGCCAGGACGCGTACGTGCGCGCCTCGTGCAGGAAGTGCCCGCCGTACTGCGCCCACGTCCGGTCCGGGTCCTCGGCGAGGTGCAGCAGCGGGGTCTCGGCGGCGGGCATCATGGTCCAGCCCTCGGTGCCGTACTCGACCAGGCGTTCCTTGTAGTAGGCCTCCAGCTCGGGCAGGTGCGCGCTGGGGAAGAAGGGCAGCCCCAGACGGGCGGCCCGGCGGGCGGCGGCCCTGGAGGAGCCGCCGACCAGGAGGAGGGGGTGCGGGTCGGTGTACGGGCGCGGGGTGACCCGTACCGTACGGCCCCGGTACTCGAACTCCTCGCCGGTCCACGCCTTGAGGAGCGTCTCGAGGAGCTCGTCCTGCAAGCGCCCTCGCCGCTTCCACTCCACGTCGAACAGGGCGTACTCCTCGGGCCGGTAACCGATTCCGGCGACCGTCACCAGCCGTCCGCCGCTCAGCAGATCCAGTACGGCGATGTCCTCGGCCAGCCGCAGCGGGTCGTGCAGCGGCCCGATGACCGCCGACACGGTGACCGCGAGGCGGCGGGTGGCCCCGAGCACCGCTCCCGCGAACGCGAACGGCGACGGCAGCCAGTTGTTCGGCGCGCCGTGGTGCTCCTCCGTCTGCACGGTGGCGATCCCCCGGTCGTCGGCGTACGCGGCCATCTCCAGGGCCGTCCGGTAGCGGGCGTGCAGGGAGGCGGGGGTGGCGCCGGGTTCGACGAGATTGAAACGGACGACCGAGACGGGCATGGGGGTCCCCTTCGCCGGGCGGGTGGGCTTCCGGTGCTGGGGGACGGTAGCTGACGGTGTGTCAGGTGGCCAGAGGTGCCGCCACAGGGTCACGGGTCACTTGTGCGAACGTACAAACTGGGTCCGCCCGAGGTCCATGGCTGATACTGGACGAGTTATGGAAATCGTCATCCTTGCTGTAGTCATCGCCGTGGTCGTGCTCGGCGCGATCGGCGGGCTCGTCGTCGGCAGCCGGCGCAGGAAGCCGCTGCCTCCGCCGCCGCCCACCACGCCCGACATCACCGCCCCTCCGGCCGAGCCGCATGTCGGCGACGAGGCCGAGACGCCGCGGGAGGAAACGCGCCGCACGATCGAGGAGGTGGACCTCCCGGACGGCTCGGCCCCGGTCGCCGTCGAGGAGCCGCCCGTCGTCGAGCTTCCGCCGACCGAGATCGAGGTCCCGGAGCCCACCGCGGGGCGGCTCGTCCGCCTCCGCGCCCGTCTGTCCCGCTCACAGAACGCCCTCGGCAAGGGGCTGCTCACGCTGCTCTCGCGCGAGCACCTCGACGAGGAGACCTGGGAGGAGATCGAGGACACCCTACTCACCGCCGACGTCGGTGTGCAGCCCACCCAGGAGCTGGTCGAACGGTTGCGCGAGCGGGTGAAGGTGCTCGGCACCCGCACCCCCCAGGAGCTGCGCGGCCTGCTGCGCGAGGAGCTGCTCACGCTCGTCGGCACCGACTTCGACCGCACCGTGAAGACCGAGCCCGAGACCAGCAAGCCCGGCATCGTGATGGTCGTCGGCGTCAACGGCACCGGAAAGACCACCACCACCGGCAAGCTCGCCCGTGTCCTGGTGGCCGACGGCCGCAGCGTCGTCCTCGGTGCCGCCGACACCTTCCGGGCCGCCGCCGCCGACCAGCTCCAGACCTGGGGCGAGCGGGTCGGCGCGTACACCGTGCGCGGGCCGGAGGCCGGCGACCCCGCCTCCGTCGCCTTCGACGCCGTCAAGGAGGGCAAGGAGATGGGCGCCGACGTGGTGCTCATCGACACCGCCGGGCGGCTGCACACCAAGACCGGGCTCATGGACGAGCTCGGCAAGGTCAAGCGCGTCGTCGAGAAGCACGCCCCGCTGGACGAGGTGCTGCTCGTCCTCGACGCCACCACCGGTCAGAACGGCCTCGTCCAGGCCCGCGTCTTCGCGGAGGTCGTCGACATCACCGGCATCGTCCTCACCAAGCTGGACGGCACGGCCAAGGGCGGCATCGTCGTCGCCGTGCAGCGCGCGCTCGGCGTCCCGGTCAAGCTGGTCGGGCTCGGCGAGGGCGCGGACGATCTGGCGCCGTTCGAGCCGGAGGCGTTCGTGGATGCGCTTATCGGAGAGTGAACACCCACGGCCATCCGTACACCAGGAAGCGCCCGCCCCGAGATGTCATCGGAGGCGGGCGCTTCGCTGTGTGCGGACGTGAAGGGAGGCGCGCCATGTACGGATGCGCAGGGATGCGCACCCGGTGTCGCGTGCGGCTACGCCCGCGACCGGTGCGCCACGTAGGCCAGCGTCCCCAGCAGCAGCCGCGCCGCCGGCGGTTTCCGTGCCGAGTCCAGGTCCGGTGGGCGCAGCCAGCGCACCGGGCCGAGGCCGGCGCGGTCGGAGGGCGGGGCCGTGATGTGCGTACCGGGGCCGAGCCCGCGCAGGTCGAGGTGCGGGTCGTCCCAGCCCATCCGGTACAGCAGCGCGGGCAGCTCGTACGCGGAGCCGGGGGCGACGAGGAAGTGGGCGCGGCCGTCGGGGGTGGCGGTGACGGGGCCGAGGGGCAGGCCCATGCGCTCCAGCCGGACCAGGGCCCGCCGTCCGGCGGGCTCGGCCACCTCGATCACGTCGAACGCCCGCCCGACCGGCAGCATCAGCGCCGCGCCCGGGAACTCCGCCCAATACGTGGTCACCTCGTCCAGCGTCGCCCCGGCCGGTACCTCCGGCGCGAAGTCCAGCGGATGCGCGCCCGGCGCCGGGCACTCGGGGTGCCCGCAGGAACAGACACCCGCGGCGGCCCGGGCGCCCGGGACGACGGCCCAGCCCCACAGTCCGGTGTACTCGGCCACGGCGGTGCACTCCGACGAGCGGCCGCGGCGGCGCGAGCCGGACCGGATGTCGCGGATGCCCCGACTACTGCCGATCGTGAAGCCCATGCCCCCTCCAACGGGTCCGGCGCACCGGTGGTTACGAGACGGAATCAGAACGTTACTCTCCGTATTCCGACTTCCCGGCTGGCGCGCGGTCCAGACGGCTTCCGGAAGCAAACCCGGGTGGTGCGCCCAGGTGTTCGCGCCCCGGCGTGCACCCGTCCGCCCACTTCCGTCCGTCCTATGTCAAGTGAATCGTGCGGAGGCGACCGGTAGTTCATTCGAAGGGGTGGCGAATGGTGGCGTTTCCGGGATCGCCGTGGCCGGGCGGGTGATCGTAGGATTACCGTGTGTGCACGGCAGTCGGGGCACATGCACTGCCGGGTATGCCGGAGGCAAGCCGGTTCCTCGTTCGAAGGCTGAGAACCGCCGGACGGGGGCTGCATTGACAGGCATTCTGATAAGGCTTGGCGCACTTGGTGACAGGCGATCTGAGGGATGGGGGCGTTCCAGTGGGCGGCAACGGCGGAGGCGGGATGAACGCTGAGAAGCGCCCGAATGAGCTGTTGGGCTCGTGGTTCGTGCGCAGCGGCTGGTCGAAGGGCGAGCTGGCGCGTCAAGTGAACCGCAGAGCACGCCAGTTGGGTGCCAACCACATCTCCACCGACACCTCCCGGGTACGCCGCTGGCTGGACGGCGAGAACCCGCGCGAGCCGATCCCAAGGATCCTGTCGGAGCTGTTCTCCGAGCGGTTCGGCTGCGTCGTCTCCATCGAGGACCTCGGCCTGCGCACCGCCCGCCAGTCGCCCTCCACCACCGGCGTCGACCTGCCCTGGACGGCCCCGCAGACGGTCGCCCTGCTCGGCGAGTTCTCGCGCAGCGACCTGATGCTGGCCCGCCGCGGCTTCCTCGGCACCTCGCTGGCCCTGTCCGCCGGCCCGGCCCTGATCGAGCCCATGCAGCGCTGGCTGGTCCCCGCGCCGCCCGCCCCCCGGCCCGAGCCCGCGTCGGTGCCGTCCACCCGCGCGCGGGGACGGCTCTCCAAGCCGGAGCTGGACCTGCTGGAGTCCACCACGGTGATGTTCCGCCAGTGGGACGCCCAGTGCGGCGGCGGCCTGCGCCGCAAGGCGGTCGTCGGCCAGCTGCACGAGGTGACCGACCTGCTCCAGGAGCCCCAGCCCGAGGCCACCACCCGCAAGCTGTTCAAGGTCGCCGCCGAGCTGGCCGAGCTGGCCGGCTGGATGTCGTACGACGTGGGGCTCCAGCCCACCGCGCAGAAGTACTTCGTGCTCGCCCTGCACGCCGCCAAGGAGGCCGGCGACAAGCCGCTCGGCTCGTACATCCTGTCCAGCATGAGCCGCCAGATGATCCACCTCGGGCGGCCCGAGGACGCCCTGGAGCTGATCCACCTCGCGCAGTACGGCAGCCGGGACTGCGCGAGCCCGCGCACCCAGTCGATGCTGTATGCGATGGAGGCCCGGGCGTACGCCAACATGGGCCAGCCCGGCAAGTGCAAACGGGCCGTGCGGCTGGCCGAGGACACCTTCACCGACGCCGACGACTGGGACGAGCCGGACCCCGACTGGATCCGCTTCTTCTCCGAGGCCGAGCTGTACGCCGAGAACAGCCACTCCTTCCGCGACCTCGCCTACGTCGCCGGCCGCAGCCCCTCCTACGCCTCCATGGCCGAGCCGCTGATGCGCCGGGCCGTGGAGCTGTTCGCGCAGGACACCGAGCACCAGCGGTCGTACGCGCTCAACCTCATCGGCATGGCCACCGTGCATCTGCTCCAGCGCGAGCCCGAGCAGAGCGCCGTGTTCGCCGACCGGGCCATGACGGTCGCCAAGAAGGTCCGTTCCGAGCGCGTCAACACTCGTATTCGAAAGACCGTCGACACCGCCGCCCGTGACTTCGGCGACGTCGCCGACGTCGTGGACCTTACCGACAAGCTCGCCGCCGAGCTGCCGGAGACCGCCGAGGCGGTCTGAGCACAGCGCCGAACCCCTGACCCCGGCCGCGGCCGGCCCTCCCGAACTGCCCGACTCGGCTCCCCCATGCCAGGTCATCGGAAGGCCGTCCGCGGCCGGTCTGTCTCCCCTGCGGAAGCATCCACGGAAGGTTGCGCCACGATAACGATCGGACTGCGGAACATCAGGCAGTTCATCGAGGTGTAACACGACACGCCTCTTCGTCACGGCCGGGAAACATCGAGGGGCCACGACGGAAACCCCGCTGCGCCAATCTCGTGGCTCATCGGCGGGCTCATCCCCCCTCAAAACCGCTCAGGCTTCGCCCGCACGGGGCCGTACCAACGATGAGGAGACACCGGCATTGAACGGCACAGATACCGGATTCGTACTGATCAGCGCGGCGCTCGTCATGCTGATGACGCCTGGCCTGGCCCTCTTCTACGGCGGCATGGTGCGGGCGAAGAGCGTGCTGAACATGCTCATGATGTCCTTCATCTCGCTGGGCATCGTGACCGTGCTCTGGGTGGCCTTCGGCTACACCCTGGCCTTCGGCGGTGACGCCGGCGGGTTCATCGGGAACCTCGACTTCCTGGGCATGAAGGGCATCACCGTCGAGTCGACGATGGAGAGCTTCACCGGGAACCAGATCTCCGTCCTCGCCTTCGCGCTGTTCCAGATGCTGTTCGCCGTGATCACCGCGGCACTGATCAGCGGTGCGCTCGCGGACCGCGTGAAGTTCGGCTCCTGGATGGTGTTCATCGCGCTCTGGGTGACCGCCGTATACTTCCCGGTCGCCCACTGGGTGTGGGGCGGTGGCTGGCTGGCCAACCTCGACCCGGCCGTGATCGACTTCGCGGGTGGCACCGCGGTCCACATCAACGCCGGTATCGCGGCGCTCGCCGTGGTACTCGTGGTCGGCAAGCGGGTCGGCTTCAAGAAGGACCCGATGCGGCCGCACAACATGCCGCTGGTCTTGCTCGGCACCGCCCTGCTGTGGTTCGGCTGGTTCGGCTTCAACGCCGGCTCCGAGCTCGGCGTCGACGCCACCACCGCCAACATGGCCATGAACACCCAGGTCGCCACCGGAGCGGCCGTCCTCGGCTGGCTCATCTACGAGCGCATCCGCCACGGTGCGTTCACCACCCTCGGCGCCTGCTCCGGCGCGGTCGCGGGTCTCGTCGCGATCACTCCGTCCGGCGGCAACGTCAACGTCTGGGGCGCCATGCTCATCGGTGTCGTCGCCGGTGTGGTCTGCTCCTGGGCGGTCAGCCTGAAGTACAAACTGGGCTACGACGACTCCCTCGACGTCGTCGGTGTCCACCTGGTCGGCGGTGTCATCGGCACGCTGATGGTCGGCTTCCTCGCCACCGGCGGGACCGGCGGCCTGGACCAGTTCGTGTCCCAGGCCATCGGTGCCTTCTCGGTCATGGGTTACACCTTCGTCGTGACCTACATCCTCGCCTTCGCGATCCAGAAGACCATCGGCTTCCGGGCATCCGAGGACGACGAGGTCAGCGGTATCGACCAAGCGTTCCACGCCGAGACTGCATACGACTTCAGCTCCACGGCGGCTTCGCACATCTCCACGTCCGCACCCGCCCAGACCAGCACCGCCGCAGCATCCAAGAAGGTTGAGGCATGAAACTCATCACCGCCGTCGTCAAGCCCCACCGGCTCGACGAGATCAAGGAAGCCCTCCAGGCGTTCGGAGTGCACGGACTGACGGTCACCGAGGCGAGCGGCTACGGTCGTCAGCGGGGCCACACCGAGGTCTACCGCGGTGCCGAGTACACCGTCGACCTGGTCCCCAAGATCCGTATCGAGGTGCTGGCCGAGGACGACGACGCCGAGCAGTTGATCGACGTCATCGTGAAGGCGGCCCGCACCGGCAAGATCGGTGACGGCAAGGTCTGGTCCCTTCCGGTCGAGACCGCCGTCCGGGTCCGCACCGGCGAGCGCGGCCCGGACGCGCTCTGACCGACAGAAGAACAGGAGTCGCTGGGTGACGAGTACGGACGTAACGGCGGAAGCAGAGGACTCGGGACCCAGCGGCTACGCGGCGGCCCGGCTGCGCCTCCTCACGGAGGGGGCGCGGTCCGGGCCGCCGCGCCGTGCAGCACTGGCCGAGCTGACCGACGACTGGCTGGCGGGGCTGTTCACCGCGGGGGCCGCCGGGCTGCGCGGGGTATCCCTCGTCGCCGTCGGCGGCTACGGCCGCGGTGAGCTGTCCCCGCGGAGTGATCTGGACCTCCTGCTGCTGCACGACGGGGGCGACTCCGCCGCGATCGCCGCCCTCGCCGACCGCATCTGGTACCCCGTCTGGGACCTGGGGCTCGCCCTCGACCACTCCGTGCGCACCCCGGCCGAGGCCCGCAAGACGGCCGGGGAGGATCTGAAGGTCCAGCTCGGGCTGCTGGACGCCCGCCACATCGCGGGCGACCTCGGCCTGACGGCGGGACTGCGTACGGCGGTCCTCGCCGACTGGCGCAACCAGGCGCCGAAACGTCTCCCCGAACTCCAGGAGCTGTGCGCGGAACGCGCCGAACGTCAGGGCGAGCTGCAGTACCTCCTGGAGCCGGACCTCAAGGAGGCCCGCGGCGGCCTCCGCGACGCCACGGCCCTGCGCGCCGTCGCCGCCTCCTGGCTGGCCGACGCCCCGCGCGAGGGCCTCGACGACGCCCGCCGCAGGCTGCTCGACGTCCGCGACGCCCTGCACCTCGCCACCGGGCGCGCCACCGACCGGCTCGCCCTGCAGGAACAGGACCAGGTCGCCGCCGAGCTGGGCCTGCTCGACGCCGACACGCTGCTGCGGCAGGTGTACGAGGCGGCGCGGGTCATTTCGTACGCCAGCGATGTCACCTGGCGGGAAGTGGGCCGCGTGCTGCGGTCGCGCTCCGTGCGGCCGCGGCTGCGTTCCATGCTGGGCGGCGGGAAGCCGACCGCAGAAAGGTCACCTCTGGCCGAAGGCGTGGTCGAGCAGGACGGCGAGGTGGTGCTCGCCCGTGCCGCGCGCCCCGATCGCGACCCCGTGCTCCCGTTGCGCGCCGCGGCCGCCGCCGCGCAGGCCGGACTGCCGCTCTCCCTGCACGCCGTACGGCGCATGGCTGCCGGTGTGCGCCCCTTGCCGACGCCGTGGCCCGCCGAGGCGCGCGAACAGCTGGTGACGCTGCTGGGCTCCGGCCGCCCGACCGTCGAGGTCTGGGAGGCCCTGGAGGCCGAGGGCCTGATCACCCGGCTCATCCCCGACTGGGAGCGGGTGCGCTGCCGCCCGCAGCGCAACGCCGTGCACATCTGGACCGTCGACCGGCACCTCATCGAGACGGCCGTCCGCGCCTCCGAGTTCACCCGCCGGGTCAGCCGCCCCGACCTGCTCCTGGTCGCCGCGCTGCTGCACGACATCGGCAAGGGCTGGCCCGGCGACCACTCGGTGGCGGGCGAGATCATCGCGCGCGACGTGGCGAGCCGGATCGGCTTCGACCGCGACGACGTGGCGGTGCTCGCCACCCTCGTACGCCACCATCTGCTGTTGGTGGAGACGGCCACCCGGCGTGACCTGGAGGACCCCGCCACCGTGCGCTCGGTCGCCGAGGCGGTCGGTTCGCAGGGCACGCTGGAGCTGCTGCACGCCCTCACCGAGGCCGACGCGCTGGCCACCGGGCCGGCCGCCTGGTCGTCCTGGCGGGGTTCGCTCGTCGCCGACCTGGTGAAACGGGTCTCGGCGGTGCTGTCCGGGGACGAGCTGGAGGACCCCGAGTCCGCCGCGCCCACCGCCGAGCAGGAGCGGCTCGCCATCGAGGCGATCGCGACGGGCAGCCCGGTGCTGGCGCTGCGGGCGCAGACCGAGGTGCCCACCGAGGAGCCGTCCGGTGAGCCCGAGCCGCTCGGCGTCGAACTGCTGATCGCCGTACCGGACCAGCCCGGTGTGCTGCCCGCCGTGTCCGGTGTCCTCGCCATGCACCGCCTGACCGTCCGCACGGCCGAGCTGCGGGCCCTTCAGCTGCCGGACGGCGTCGACGGCTCGGTACTGCTGCTCGACTGGCGGGTCGCCGCCGAGTACGGCTCCCTGCCCCAGGCCGCCCGGCTCCGCGCCGATCTCGTCCGTGCCCTGGACGGCACCCTGGACATCGCGAGCCGCCTCGCCGAGCGGGACGCCGCGTACCCGCGCCGCCGGGGTGTGGTGGCGCCGCCGCCGAGGGTGTCGGTCCACCCGGCCGCCTCCCGGCTGGCCACGGTGATCGAGGTGCGCGCACAGGACGCACCGGGGCTGCTGTTCCGGATCGGGCGCGCGCTGGAGGACGCCGGGGTGCGGGTGCGTAGCGCGCATGTGTCAACGCTGGGCGCGAACGCCGTCGACGCGTTCTATGTCACAGGGCCGGAGGGCGCGCCCCTGCCGGGCGCGGAGACGGCGGCGGTGGCGCGGAAGCTGGAGGAGACATTGCGCGGCTGACCCGTGACCCGCTCCAGTGGAGCCGGGATACCCTGGAGGGCGATTCATCCGTCAGCCACCGACCCTGAGGACCGCGAGCGCCGTGTTCGATACTCTCTCCGATCGCCTCTCAGCGACTTTCAAGAACCTGCGTGGCAAGGGACGGCTCTCCGAAGCGGACATCGACGCCACCGCGCGCGAGATCCGGATCGCGCTCCTCGAAGCGGACGTGGCGCTGCCGGTCGTCCGGGGCTTCATCAAGAACGTCAAGGAGCGGGCCCTCGGTGCCGAGGTCTCTCGCGCGCTGAATCCGGCCCAGCAGGTGCTGAAGATCGTCAACGACGAGCTCGTAACGATCCTCGGTGGCGAGACCCGGCGGCTGCGCTTCGCCAAGCAGCCCCCGACCGTGATCATGCTGGCGGGTCTGCAGGGTGCCGGTAAGACCACCCTCGCGGGCAAGCTCGGCAAGTGGCTCCAGGAGCAGGGGCACTCCCCGCTGCTGGTCGCCGCCGACCTCCAGCGCCCGAACGCGGTCAACCAGCTGAGCGTCGTCGCCGAGCGAGCCGGGGTCGCGGTCTTCGCGCCGGAGCCGGGCAACGGCGTCGGTGACCCGGTCAAGGTCGCCAAGGACTCCATCGACTTCGCGAAGTCCAAGGTCCACGACATCGTGATCGTGGACACCGCCGGCCGTCTCGGCATCGACCAGGAGATGATGCAGCAGGCCGCGGACATCCGGGACGCGGTCTCGCCGGACGAGATCCTGTTCGTCGTCGACGCGATGATCGGTCAGGACGCGGTCAACACCGCCGAGGCCTTCCGCGACGGCGTCGGCTTCGACGGCGTGGTGCTCTCCAAGCTCGACGGTGACGCCCGCGGTGGTGCGGCCCTGTCGATCCGCCAGATCACCGGCAAGCCGATCATGTTCGCGTCGAACGGCGAGAAGCTCGACGACTTCGACGCCTTCCACCCGGACCGGATGGCCTCCCGCATCCTCGACATGGGTGACCTGCTCACCCTGATCGAGCAGGCGGAGAAGACCTTCGACCAGGCCGAAGCCCAGAAGATGGCCGAGAAGCTGGCCTCCAAGAAGGGCCAGGACTTCACCCTCGACGACTTCCTGGCCCAGATGGAGCAGGTCAGGAAGATGGGCTCCATCTCCAAGCTGCTCGGCATGCTGCCCGGCATGGGCCAGATCAAGGACCAGATCAACAACCTCGACGAGCGGGACGTCGACCGCACCGCCGCGATCATCAAGTCGATGACCCCGGCCGAGCGCCAGGAGCCGACGATCATCAACGGCTCGCGGCGCGCCCGTATCGCGCGCGGTTCCGGTGTCGAGGTCAGCGCGGTCAAGAACCTGGTCGAGCGGTTCTTCGAGGCCCGCAAGATGATGTCCCGCATGGCCCAGGGCGGTGGCATGCCCGGTATGCCGGGGATGCCGGGCATGGGTGGCGGTCCCGGCCGTACGAAGAAGCAGCAGAAGAAGGCCAAGGGCAAGCAGCGCTCCGGCAACCCGATGAAGCGCAAGCAGCAGGAGCAGGAGGAGGCCGCCCGCCGCGCGGCCGCCGCTCAGGGCGGAGGCGCCTTCGGGCTGCCGCAGCAGGGCGGCAAGGACTTCGAGCTGCCGGACGAGTTCAAGAAGTTCATGGGCTAGAAGGCTGCTGAAAATCTCGGGTTCTGGCCCCGGTTCGGTTGAGTCGGGGCCAGTCTTGTGGGCATGCAGGGCGAATGGGCCGGGGAGATGGTCGGGCCGGATGTGTGGGAGACCTGCCGGGAGTTGATCCCGGCAGGCAGTGTGTTCGCGTTCCTGGCCGAGCATCGCGAGGTGCTGTTCCCGCCGGGGATGTTCGCGGACATGTATCCGTCGTCCAACGGCCGTCCGAGTCTGCCGCCGCAGGTCCTGGCCGCGACCGTGGTGCTGCAGAGCCTGCACGGGCTGTCGGACTTCGAGACAGTCCAGGAGTTGCGGTGTGATCTGCGGTGGAAGGCCGCCTGCGGGCTCGGTCTGTACGACACCGCTTTCGATCCGTCGCTGTTGACGTATTTCCGGCGCCGTTTGCGTCACTCGGCCGATCCAACGCGGATCTTCACCAAGGTCAAAGAGGTCGTGGCCGCGACCGGCGTACTCAAGGGCAGGCAACGGCGAGCACTGGACTCCACCGTCCTCGATGACGCGGTGGCCACCCAGGACACCGTCACCCAGATCATCTCCGCCATCCGCCGGGTGATCCGCGAGGTCCCCGGCGCGAAGGAGACCGCGCAGCAGTGGTGCACGGCGCACGACTACACCGACCCGGGCAAACCGAGGATCGCCTGGGACGACGAGGCCGCCCGCGCCACGCTGGTCGACGCGCTGGTCACCGACGCGATCAACCTGCTGGCGCACCTGCCCGAACAGGAACTGGGCGAGAAGGCGGCGAACGCGGTGGGCCTGCTGGCTCTGGTCGCGGGCCAGGACGTGGAACCGGCCGAGGACTCCGACGGACGCGACGGCCGTTGGCGCATCGCCCAGCGCACGGTCGCGGACCGGACCGTGTCCACCGTCGATACAGACGCACGCCACATCCACAAGAACCGCACCCGCCACCAGGACGGTTTCAAAGGGCATGCGTCCTTCGAGCCGGAGAGCGGGCTGTTCACCGCCGTCGCTGTCACCGGCGGCTATGGCCCCGACAGCCACGAGGCCGCTGTCGCCTGCGATCTGCTGGCCGACGAGGACGAGGGCCAGGAGTTAACCGTGCTCGGCGACTCCGCCTACGGCACCGGCCACCTGCGCGCACACCTGCAGGCCGCGGGCCACACCCCGGTGATCAAGCCGCCGCCGCTGCGGCAGGCCATCCCCGGCGGCTTCACCATCGACGACTTCCGCATCGACTCGGCAGCCGGCACCGCGACCTGCCCGGCCGGACACACCGCCAACCTCGGCCAGGTCAAAGCGGACGGCGCCCGCACCGCCCAGTTCAAGCGACTCTGCGCCGGCTGTCCCCTGCGCGGACGCTGCACCACCTCCAAGACCGGGCGCACCCTCAACGTCCACCCCCAGCACGAACTGCTCACCGCAGCCCGCCGAGAGGCCGCCGACCCCATCTGGCAGGACGAATACCGCAGATGGCGGCCCCCGGTCGAACGCGCCATCGCCTGGCTGGTCGCCAAGGGCAACCGGCGAGTCCCGCACCGCGGCGTCATCGCCAACAACATCTGGCTCCACCACCGCGCTGCCGCCCTCAACCTCCGCCGACTGATCAACCACGGACTCACCCGGGCCAACGGCAACTGGCACCTCACCCCGGCCACCGCATAAGCAAGAAGGGCCGCCCCGCCCACGGCCGGACAGCCCTCGACAAGATTTTCAGCAGCCTTCTAGACGCTGGGCTAGACGGGCTGGCACTTCCCGTTACGGCGCCGGGGGCGCCCCTCTCCGCGGGGGCACCCCCGGCGCCGTATCCGCACATGCTTGCGGCGCCGGTGTGGCGTAACGTCCCGATATGACCAACCCCGCGCCGCCACGCAAGTCGCCGGACCTGCCCTGGCGCACCGAGGGCGCCCCGGAGGAGCCGCCGAAGTCCGCGCCCGGCGGGCGGCGGATGCGCGGCGGCTGGTGGGGCCTCGTCGTCGCCGCGCTGGTCGTGTTCCTGCTCGCCAACCTCGTGCTGTCGTTCCTCGACGAGGAGGAGCCGACCATCTCGTACACGGCATTCAGCAGGCAGGTCGACGACGGCAACGTCAGCAAGATCTACGCCAAGGGCGACGCGATCCAGGGCCAGCTGAAGAAGGCCCAGGACAACCCCGAGGGCGAGGGCACCTACACCCGGTTCAAGACACAGCGGCCGGCCTTCGCGGACGACCAGCTCTGGGAGGAACTGACCCGGCACAACGTCACGGTCACCGCGGAGCCGGTCGTCCAGCAGCGCGGCTTTCTGACCAACCTGCTGATCTCGCTGGCGCCGCTGCTGCTGCTCGTCGTGCTGTGGCTCTTCATTGCGCGGCGGGTGAGGGCGGGGCTGGGCGGGGCGGGCGGCATGTTCGGGCGCAAGCCGCCGCCCAGGCCGGTCGAGCTGGAGCCGGGGCAGAAGCGGACGACGTTCGCGGACGTGGCGGGCATCGACGAGGTGGAGGGCGAGCTCAACGACGTCGTCGACTTCCTGAAGAACCCGGACGCCTATCGGCGGATGGGCGCCAAGATGCCGCGCGGTGTGCTGCTCGCCGGTCCGCCCGGCACCGGCAAGACACTGCTCGCGCGGGCGGTGGCGGGGGAGGCGGGGGTGCCGTTCTTCTCGGCGTCCGCGTCGGAGTTCATCGAGATGATCGTCGGCGTGGGCGCATCCCGTGTGCGGGAACTGTTCGCGGAGGCGCGGAAGGTGGCCCCGTCGATCATCTTCATCGACGAGATCGACACCATCGGCCGGGCACGTGGCGGCGGCGCCGGTGTGGGCGGGCACGACGAGCGCGAGCAGACCCTGAACCAGATCCTGACCGAAATGGACGGCTTCTCCGGCTCGGAGGGCGTGATCGTGATCGCCGCGACCAACCGCGCGGACGTCCTGGATCCGGCCCTGACCCGCCCCGGCCGGTTCGACCGGGTCGTCCACGTCGCGCCGCCGGACCGTGGCGGCCGCGAGGCGATCCTGAGGATCCACACCCGGGAGATCCCGCTCGGCCCGGACGTCGACCTCGCCCAGGTCGCCCGTACGACCCCGGGGATGACCGGCGCCGAGCTGGCCAACCTCGCCAACGAGGCCGCCCTGCTCGCCGTCAAGCGGGGGCAGGAGACGGTGACGCAGTCCGACCTCTCGGAGGCGCTGGAGAAGGTACAGCTGGGTGCCGAGCGCGCGCTGGTGATGCCCGAGGAAGAACGCCGGCGCACCGCCTACCACGAGAGCGGGCACGCCCTGCTGGGCATGCTGCAGCCGGGCGCCGACCCTGTCCGCAAGATCACCATCGTGCCCCGCGGGAGGGCGTTGGGGGTGACGCTGTCGACGCCGGAATCGGACAAGTACGCGTACACCGAGGAGTACCTGCGCGGCCGGATCATCGGCGCGCTGGGCGGGATGGCGGCGGAGCACGTCGTCTACGGGGTCGTCACGACCGGCTCGGAGAACGATCTGGAGCAGGTCACCAAGATCGTGCGCGGCATGGTCGCCCGCTGGGGCATGAGCCGGCAGGTGGGCCGGTTGTCGGCGCTGCCCGACGACGCGCAGCAGGCGTACGGGCTGGCGGCGGCGCCGCAGACGCTGGACGTGATCGACGGCGAGATGCGGCGGATCGTCGACGAGTGCTACGAGGAGGCCTGCCGCAAGCTGCGCGACCACCGCGGCCAACTGGACGCGCTGGCTCAGGCGTTGCTGGAGCGGGAGACGCTGGAGGAGGCGGACGCGTACCGGATCGCGGGGATCACGCGGCTGGCCAAGGCGGATGCGGAGGGGTAGGGCGGCCCCTGGCCCGAGGGCCGCTGCCCGGGGCGCCTCACGCACCCTCCGCTTTTCCTACGGCGTCACCTCTGGGGAGTCCGGGCGATCAGATAGCGGAACACGTTCGGCATCCACACCGTGCCGTCGGGCCGCCGGTGCGGATGCAGCGCCTCGGTCAGCTCCTTGTCGACCTGCTCCTGGTCGGTCGCCATGATCGCCGCGTCGAACAGCCCGGTCGACAGCAGCCCGCGTACCGCGCTGTCCACGTCGGCGTACCCGAACGCGCAGGCGACCCGCCCAGAACCGTCCGGCCTGAGCCCGGCCCGCTGGGCGACCTCCTCCAGGTCGTCGCGGAGCGCCGGGCGCCAACTGCCGCCGCCGCGCAGCGGATCGGCCAGCTTGGTGGCCACCCGCAGCACCGACGACGTCGCGCACCGTTCCGGTGGCCCCCAGCCGGCCAGCACCACCGACGCGTCCCGCTCGGCGAGCGGTGTCGCCGCGGCGAGCAGCCCACTGAGGCCCTCCGCGTCACCCGCGAGACACCCGATGGGCTCGAAGGCGGTGACGAGGGTGTACGCCGGTGCCTGCGCGTCGGCGGCCGCCTCGGGGACGGCGTCTTCGGGGGAGCCCTCGACGAGCCGGGCACCCGTACGCGCGCGCGTGCTCTGTGCCTGCGTCGCCTCGGTCGCCCCCGTCGTCTCCGGCAGCAGGCGCTCGCGCGCGAGGGCCAGTCTCTCCGGGGAGGACGACTCGACACCGGTGACGGCGGCGCCCCGGGCGGCCGCCATCAGCAGGGCGAGTCCGGAACCGCAGCCCAGGCCCAGCAGCCGGGTGCCGGGCCCCACGTCCAGCCGCTCGTAGACGGCCTCGTAGAGCGGTACGAGCATCCGCTCCTGGATCTCCGACCAGTCACGCGCGCGTGCACGCAGGTCCACACGGGGTGCGGGTCCCGCGTGAGGCTGGTGCTGCCGCACGAGCGTAGGTGTCATCGAAGCGCCCCAATCCGCAGAGAGTTGCCGCTGTCCCGGTTTTCGTCGCCCCCGTCGCGTACGTCCACCCTCCCCCCGTATGCCAGGTAACTCCGAGCCCGCGGCGGCGTCCAGGGGTCGCGGCGGCCCGCTTGTGAGGTGCCCCCGTGAGTGGCGAGAATTCACATTCCGGCAACGCCGGTGTCCCTCTTTACGACGGAATTCCTCCGTCCAGGGGGCGCGGAGTGGCGTGTTCATGCCGTAGGCGATGACCGTGGGTCGCGGGGCGGGGCGGCGGCCCGGTTCCGGCCAAGGTCGAGAGCGCCGGCCGCCGCCCGGCCGCTGGGGGTCAGGGAGGTGGCGGACCGCGGACGCGGACCAGGTATGGTCACGGTCGAACCGCGCGTATGCCGGGCGCGGACGCGAGGCGGCCGAAACGGCTCTTGCGCACCCGCGGACCCACACACCCCGGCGTGCGGACACGCTCTACGCGCCGGGTCGTACGTCAGGCTACGCACCACCTTGGTATGAGCTGTGCGGCTTCTCCGCAGATCAGCGCACCCGCCCTCGTCAGGACGCATCAGCGGCAACTGACGGGTACGTGCAAATTATTTGGGATGCCCCGGAATAGGAACACAGCGGGACTCAGGCTCGTTGTCATTACGTGAGCACGACACCACCTGTTCTCGCCGCAGAGCTGGCACAGGCGTGGGCCGACATTCAGCGGTACCACCCCGAGCTGCCGGACCTTGCCGCGCCCGAGTCCCTGATCGGGGAGTCGTCGTCCGCCTGCGGGCACGAACTCTCCTTCGAACGGCTGCTCCATGAGGCAGTCCACGGCATCGCCGCCGCGCGCGGAATCCGCGACACCTCCCGCGCCGGCCGGTACCACAACCGCAGATTCCTCGCCATCGCCGAGGAGCTGGGCCTGGACCACCCCGAGGAGCCGCACCCCAGCAGCGGCTTCTCGCTGGTCACGCTCAACCCCGAGGCGAAGCGGCGCTACCGCCCGACGATCGAGCGCCTCCAGCGCGCCCTGAAGGCCCACACCGCCGCCACCACCGCCGACACCGGCCGCGCCTTCCGTGGCCCGGCCGCCCGCCACGGCTCCTCCGGCGGCGGCGTCCGGGTCAAGGCGGTGTGCGACTGCGGCCGCAATGTACGGGTCGTTCCGTCCGTCCTCGCCCAGGCCCCGATCGTCTGCGGCGGCTGCGGCAAGCCGTTCCGGATCCCCGAGGTGGTGGGCGCGGGCGCGAGGTGAGTGCACGGCTGCTCGTGGCAGCCGTGCGGCACCGTAGTGCCGCGGGTCGCGCACCCGGCGTCGGTCGCGGGGACGCCGGGTGTCGCTCCGGCGTGCCTCGGCGCACCCTCGGTCTGAAGCGGTCCGCGGGGTGTGGCAGAATGGCTAGCTGTACTCGACAGCCGCACAGGACCCCTCTCTCCTCCGGCTGACGCGTCCATCGGGCACTCGGGTACCGCAACCCCACGCGGCCTTCTCGCCGTGCCCAACCACGTCAAATCCAGGAGAACCCACTCCCGTGGCAGTCAAGATCAAGCTGAAGCGTCTGGGCAAGATCCGTTCGCCTCACTACCGCATCGTCGTCGCCGACTCCCGCACCCGCCGTGACGGCCGTGCGATCGAGGAGATCGGCAAGTACCACCCGACGTACCACCCGTCGGTGATCGAGGTCGACGCCGAGCGTGTGGCGTACTGGCTCGGTGTCGGCGCCCAGCCGACCGAGCCCGTGCTCGCCATCCTCAAGAAGACCGGCGACTGGCAGAAGTTCAAGGGTGAGCCCGCCCCGGCGCCGCTGCTGACCGCCGAGCCGAAGAAGGCCCGCCCGTCGTTCGAGGCCCTCGGTGGCGAAGGCGAGGGCAAGGGTGAGGCGATCACCCAGAAGAAGAAGGCTGACAAGAAGGACGAGGCTGCGGCTGAGTCCGAGTCGACCGAGGCCTGAGCATGCTCGAGGAGGCTCTCGAGCACCTCGTGAAGGGCATCGTCGACAACCCTGACGATGTGCAGGTCGCCTCGCGCAACCTGCGCCGTGGACGTGTGCTGGAGGTCCGGGTCCACCCCGACGACCTCGGCAAGGTGATCGGCCGCAATGGCCGCACCGCACGCGCTCTGCGCACCGTCGTGGGCGCCATCGGCGGCCGCGGCGTCCGCGTCGACCTCGTCGACGTGGACCACGTCCGCTGACGCTTATCGCAACCGGCTCGGGCCGGGGAGGGCCATAGGGCCGTCCCCGGCCCGCAGTCGTATGGCCGGTCGTATGACAGGAGAACAAGCACAGTGCAGCTGGTAGTCGCACGGATCGGCCGTGCCCACGGCATCAAGGGCGAGGTCACCGTGGAGGTACGTACCGACGAGCCCGAGCTCAGGCTCGCGCCCGGCGCCGTCCTGGCCACCGACCCGGCCTCCGCCGGGCCCCTCACCATCGAGACCGGCCGGGTGCACAGCGGCCGTCTGCTGCTGCGCTTCGAGGGCGTGAACGACCGCAACGCCGCCGAGGCCCTGCGCAACATCCTCCTGATCGCCGAGATCGACCCGGACGAGCTGCCCGAGGGCGAGGACGAGTACTACGACCACCAGCTGATCGACCTCGACGTCGTCACCAAGGACGGGGTGGCGGTCGGCCGGATCACCGAGATCTCGCACCTGCCCTCGCAGGACCTGTTCATCGTGGAGCGCCCCGACGGCAGCGAGGTCATGGTCCCGTTCGTGGAGGAGATCGTCACCGAGATCGACCTGGAGGAGCAGCGGGCCGTCATCGACCCGCCGCCCGGGCTGATCGACGACCGCGCGGACATCGCCTCGTCCAGGGATGAGTCCTGATGCGGCTCGACGTCGTCACGATCTTCCCCGAGTACCTCGACCCGCTGAACGTCTCCCTGGTCGGCAAGGCACGCGCGCGTGGACAGCTGATGGTGCACGTGCATGATCTGCGCACCTGGACGTACGACCGCCACCACACGGTCGACGACACCCCGTACGGCGGCGGCCCCGGCATGGTCATGAAGACCGAGCCGTGGGGCGACGCCCTCGATTCCGTCCTCGCCGACGGCTACGAGACGGGCTCCCACGGGCCGGCCCTGATCGTCCCCACGCCCAGCGGCCGCCCCTTCACCCAGGAACTCGCCGTGGAGCTCTCCGAGCGCCCGTGGCTGATCTTCACCCCGGCCCGCTACGAGGGCATCGACCGGCGGGTCATCGACGAGTACGCCACCCGGACACCGGTGTACGAGGTGTCCATCGGCGACTACGTCCTCGCCGGCGGGGAGGCGGCCGTACTGGTCATCACGGAGGCCGTGGCGCGGCTGCTGCCCGGCGTCCTCGGGAACGCCGAGTCGCACCGGGACGACTCCTTCGCGCCCGGTGCCATGGCCAACCTCCTGGAGGGGCCCGTCTACACCAAGCCGCCCGAGTGGCGGGGCCGCGGGATCCCGGACGTGCTGCTCAGCGGCCATCACGGGAAGATCGCCCGCTGGCGGCGCGACGAGGCGCTGCGGCGTACGACGGCCCACCGGCCGGACCTGATCGAGCGGTGCGATCCCAAGGCCTTCGACAAGAAGGACCGCGAGATGCTCTCCATCCTGGGCTGGGAACCGGACCCCGCAGGGGAGCCGTACGGCCGATTTTGGCGCAGGACCGAGAGCGTGGAAGAATAGACCGCTGTTGTGCGCCCGTCCGGCGTGCGCCCCTGCCACAGGGGGACACGACGCCCGCTTCGACCCGCACGACTCTCGTACCAGAAACCTAGTTTCCGTTGATGACCTGTGGCATCAGCGAAGAAAGCAGACGAAATGTCGCACCTGCTCGACTCCGTCGACTCCGCGTCGCTGCGCAGCGACGTCCCGGCGTTCCGCCCGGGTGACACCGTGAACGTCCACGTCCGCGTCATCGAGGGCAACCGCTCCCGTGTGCAGCAGTTCAAGGGCGTGGTGATCCGCCGCCAGGGTTCCGGCGTGCGCGAGACCTTCACGGTCCGCAAGGTCTCCTTCTCCGTCGGCGTCGAGCGCACCTTCCCGGTGCACACCCCGATCGTGGAGAAGATCGAGCTCGTCACCAGGGGTGACGTCCGCCGCGCCAAGCTGTACTACCTGCGCGACCTGCGCGGCAAGGCGGCGAAGATCAAGGAGAAGCGCGAGAGCTGAGCGCCTCCCGGGGTTCACAGCGGGGCCGGATAGCATCTGGCTCCGATGGACACCGAAGCACAGCCGACGGAGCGCGACCGCTCCTCCCGCCCTTCCGATGCCGAGGAGATCTCGGACACAGAGGGACCGGAGGGCCGGTCGCGTTTCGCGTTGGTGGCGCGGGTCGCCGGGTGGGTCCCGGGCGGTCGGATCACCCTGACGCTGCTTGCCTGCCTGGTGTTCGCGCTGCTGCTCAACACGTTCGTGGTGCAGCCGTTCCAGATCCCCAGCGGATCGATGGAGCAGGCATTGAGGATCGGCGACCGCGTTCTCGTAAATAAGTTGGCGTACCGTTTCGGTGCTCAGCCGCGCCGCGGCGACGTGGTCGTGTTCGACGGCGCCGGAAACTTCGGGGACGCCGACTACGTCAAACGTGTTGTGGGTGTGGGTGGAGATCACGTCGTCTGCTGCGACAAGGAGGGGAGGCTCCAGGTGAACGGCCGGTCCGTCGACGAGTCGACGTTCCTGTACCCCGGCGACAGCGCGTCCACGGTGCCCTTCGACGTCGTCGTGCCCGACGGCACCCTGTTCGTTCTCGGCGACCACCGCAGCGCCTCCAGCGACTCCCGCGACCGCCTCGGCTCACCCGGCGGCGGCATGATCCCCGTCGGCGATGTGATCGGCCGGGCCGACTGGATCGTCTGGCCCCTCGCCCACGCCACCCACCTGGACCGAACCGGCGCCTACGCGCGCGTGCCCGCGGCGGAGGGCACGCATGGGTAACCGCGGCAAACCGCGCGGTACGCCCGCCAGTGCCGCCGAGAACCTGCTGCCCACCGGTACCCGGCGTGCCGCCGTCCCGGCCGGGGGCGGCCGTACGCGCGCGGAGCGGCGCAAGCTGCAGCGGAAGGTCAAGCGGCGCCGGCGCCGGTCGGCCATAAAGGAGATACCGCTCCTGGTCGGTGTGGCCGTGCTGATAGCCCTCGTCCTGAAGACGTTCCTGGTCCAGGCGTTCGTGATCCCGTCGGGCTCCATGGAGCAGACGATCCAGATCGGCGACCGGGTCCTGGTCGACAAGCTCACGCCGTGGTTCGGTGCCCAGCCGCAACGCGGCGACGTCGTGGTCTTCAAGGACCCCGGCGGCTGGCTCCAGGACGAGCAGCCCACGCCGCAGAAGGAGGACCCCATCGTCGTCAAGCAGGTCAAGGAGGGGCTCACCTTCATCGGCCTGCTGCCGTCCGACAACGAGAAGGACCTCATCAAGCGGGTCGTCGGCGTCGGCGGAGACCGGGTGCAGTGCTGTGACACGCAAGGGCGGGTCACGGTCAACGGCATTCCGCTGAACGAGGACTACCTGTACCCCGGCAACGAGCCGTCCGCGACCGGGTTCGACATCACCGTGCCCCAGGGGCGGCTGTGGGTGATGGGCGACCACCGGTCCAACTCCGCGGACTCCCGCTCCCACCAGGACACCGACTACGGCGGCACCGTCTCCGTGGACGAGGTGGTCGGCCGGGCCGTCGTCATCGCCTGGCCGCTGGACCACTGGACCACGCTGAACGAACCGAAAACCTACGCTTCCGTGTCCGACTCGGCGGGCGGGTCGACCGCGGCCCCCCAGCCGTCGCATAGGGTTGCCCCCAACGATTCGAACGGAACGATCCAGCTCCCGACCCCTGCGGAACTCCCGCTCGTTATGGGAGTGGTGGGCCTGCGTCGTGTGTGGGGCAGGCGGTGGCACAGAGTAAGGAGTTGGCGTGGGGGATGTGGCGGTTGGCGCACGGTCCGGACACGACGGCGAGGAGCACCGCGGACGCCCCGTGGAAGCGGCCCCCCGGGCCACGGACAGCGCCGCAAACTCCGGGAATGAAGGCCAGGCGGCCGAGGACGGCACGGTGACGGACGAACAGAGCCAGACCGGGGACCAGGGGCCGTCGGGCCCCGCCCCCAGGCAGCCGAAGAAGCAGCGCTCCTTCTGGAAGGAGCTGCCGATCCTGATCGGTATCGCGCTGGTGCTGGCGCTGCTGATCAAGACGTTCCTCGTGCAGGCGTTCTCGATCCCCTCCGACTCGATGCAGAACACCCTGCAGGAGGGCGACCGCGTACTCGTCGACAAGCTCACCCCCTGGTTCGGCTCCGAGCCCGAGCGCGGCGAGGTCGTCGTCTTCCACGACCCCGACAACTGGCTGGCGGGCGAGCCGACGCCGGATCCGAACGCCCTGCAGACGTTCCTCAGCTGGATCGGCCTGATGCCGTCCGCCGAGGAGAAGGACCTCATCAAGCGCGTCATCGGCGTCGGCGGCGACACGGTCGAGTGCAACGGCACCGGCCCGCTGAAGGTCAACGGCAAGGCGCTGAACGAGCCGTACGTCTACCCCGGCAACACGCCGTGCAGCCAGGACGACCAGGGCGGCCAGTTCAAGGTGAAGGTCCCCGAGGGCTTCATCTGGGTCATGGGCGACCACCGGCAGAACTCCCGGGACTCCCGCTACAACCAGGGCGACGCCAACAAGGGCATGGTCCCGGTCGACAAGGTCGTCGGACGCGCCATCGTGAAGGCCTGGCCGATCAACCGCTGGGGCACCCTCCCGGTGCCGGACACCTTCGACCAGCCCGGCCTGAACGACCAGTCGGCCACGGCGGCGGCCCTGACCAACGCGCCGAACGCGCTGGCCCTCGCGGGGGTCGTGCCGGTGGCACTGTGGCGCCGTCGGCGGCCGGGGGCGTGAAGCTCGCTCGCGGTTTGGCGGCCGGGGGTCTGATGCGGGTCGTGGTCCGGCGGTCGGTGTGTTCTCGGCGGTTGCGGTCCGGTCGGCGGCCTGGTCGTCGGTGTGGTCTCCGGTCCGCGTGAAGTCATCGTGGAGCTGTCCGCGCGGCGGGACGAAGGGCTGACCGGGCCAGGTACCGCCGGGTAGGGTGCGGATCCATGGGTGGCGAGAGCGCGACACGTACGGCCCCGCACAGCGGTGGGACGAACAAGGGCCCGGCGGGCGGCCGGATCGGACAGGGGTTGTCCGGGCTGGCGGTCGCGCTGGGCCTCGTGCTGTTCCTGGGCGGTTTCGGCTGGGGAGCGGTGACCTATCTGCCGTACACCGTGCCCACCGGCTCCATGACGCCGACCATCGACGCGGGCGACAGGGTGCTGGCCCAGCGTGTCGACGGCGCCGAGGTGCGCCGTGGTGACGTCGTCGTGTTCAAGGACGCGGCTTGGGGCGACGCGCCGCTGATCAAGCGGGTGGTGGCCGTCGGCGGCGACAAGGTCGCCTGCTGCCAGGACGGCAAGCTCACCGTCAACGGCAAGGAGATCGACGAACCGTATCTGTCCAAGGGGCAGCGGGCCTCGGACATGAACTTCGGCGTGACCGTGCCCGAGGGGCGGCTGTTCCTGCTCGGCGACGAGCGGCACGGCTCCCTGGACTCCACCGCCCACCTCACGGACGCCGCGAGCGGCACCGTGGCCCGCGACGACGTCTCCGGCCGGGTGGACGCCGTGGTCTGGCCCATGAACGGCATGCTGGCACGCCCCACGGGCTTCGAGGCCCTCGGCGGCCTGTCCGCGCCGGGGCCGCTGCGGACGATCGGCGCCCTGATCGTCGTAGGCGCCGTGCTGGTGCTCGCTGGTGCCGCGTACGGGCCGATCGCGAAGCGTCTGGGATCCCGGGCGAGGACGGAGCCCGCCGGTGTCCGCTGAGGCCACGGAGGGGTACGAGCTCGTCGGCGCCCGTGCGACGCGCAAGGTGGCGCGGGTCGTGCTGCTCGACCCGGAGGACCGGATCCTGCTGCTGCACGGCCACGAGCCGGACGACCCGGCGGACGACTGGTGGTTCACGCCGGGCGGCGGACTGGAGGGCGAGGAGACCCGTGAGGAGGCCGCGCTGCGGGAACTCGCGGAGGAGACGGGAATCACGGAGGTCCGGCTCGGTCCGGTGCTGTGGCGGCGGATGTGTTCCTTCCCGTTCGCCGGGCGCCGCTGGGACCAGGACGAGTGGTACTACCTGGCCCGTACCACCCAGACGACGACGCAGGCCGCCGCCCTCACCGAGCTGGAGCGACGCAGCGTCGTGGGAGCCCGGTGGTGGACTTGTGAGGAACTGACCCGGGCTCATGAGACGGTGTATCCGACCAGACTCGCCGAGCTGCTGCGCAGGCTGCTCGACGAAGGTCCCCCCGCCAGACCCGAGATCCTCGACACGGAAATCGTCTAGGGGCTCACGGGACTGGCGCACAATGGTGGGATCGCACGGCTGAAGGGGAACATGCCATGAGCGCCGAGGACCTCGAAAAGTACGAGACCGAGATGGAGCTCAAGCTCTACCGGGAGTACCGCGATGTCGTCGGTCTGTTCAAATACGTGATCGAGACCGAGCGGCGCTTCTACCTGACCAACGACTACGAGATGCAGGTGCACTCGGTCCAGGGAGAGGTGTTCTTCGAGGTGTCCATGGCGGACGCCTGGGTGTGGGACATGTACCGGCCGGCCCGGTTCGTGAAGCAGGTACGAGTCCTCACGTTCAAGGACGTGAACATCGAGGAGCTGAACAAGAGCGATCTCGAACTGCCGAGTGGGTGATGTTTCGCCGGTGGGCTGGGCTTTGGTTGCTTGGGCTGGGCTTTGGTCGCTCGTGTGGGTGACGAAGTTGTCCACAACCGCTGAGTAGCCCACCAAGATCCACTTCTTGGTGGTGGATGCGTGACCGTTGGCGCCCAAGGAGGTGCCGACATGAACGCACGAGACGCACTCGGCAGGTACGGCGAGGAACTGGCCGCCCGACGGCTGACGGCCGCCGGTATGACGGTCCTGGAGCGCAACTGGCGCTGTGGCAGGACCGGTGAGATCGACATCGTGGCGCGGGACGGGGATGTCCTGGTCGTCTGCGAGGTGAAGACGCGCAGGGCCGGCCGGTTCCAGCATCCGATGGGGGCGGTGCAGCAGGCGAAGGCCGAGCGGCTGCGCGGCCTCGCCGAACGCTGGATCCACACCCACGGAGGGGCACCACCGGGAGGCGTCCGTATCGACCTGATCGGCGTCGTCCTGCCCGACCGGGGCGCGCCCGTGGTCGAGCACGCGCGGGGGGTGGCCTGAGATGGGCTTCGCACGTACGTGCTCCGTCGCCCTCGTCGGGGTCGAGGGCGTGGTGGTGGAGGTCCAGGCCGACCTGGAACCGGGCGTCGCCGCGTTCACGCTGGTGGGGCTGCCGGACAAGAGCCTGACCGAGAGTCGGGATCGGGTGCGGGCGGCTGTGGTGAATTCCGGCGCCGAATGGCCGCAGAAGAAGCTCACGGTCGGGCTCAGCCCGGCGTCCGTACCGAAGGCCGGCAGTGGGTTCGACCTGGCCGTCGCCTGCGCGGTGCTGGGGGCCAGTGAGCGGATCGACCCGCGGGTGCTCGCCGACATCGTGATGATCGGAGAGCTCGGCCTGGACGGGCGGGTGCGGCCGGTGCGCGGCATCCTGCCGGCGGTGCTGGCGGCGGCGGACGCGGGCTATGAGCAGGTGGTCGTACCCGAGTGCGCGGCCGCCGAGGCGTCGCTGGTCCCGGGGGTGTCCGTGCTGGGCGTCCGCAGTCTGCGCCAGCTGATCGCGGTCCTCGCGGACGAGCCCGTGCCGGAGGAGGAACCGGACGCGCACGACCGCCCCGATCCCCTGCTCGCCGGGCTGCGCGTCCCCGGCACCGGCTCGGCCACGGGCATGCACAGCGTCGGCGCCGCCCAGCACGACCACGGGCACGATCTGGCCGACGTCGTGGGCCAGATCTCGGCGCGCACGGCGGTGGAGGTCGCCGCGGCCGGCGGACATCACGTGTTCCTGCAGGGTCCGCCCGGCGCCGGCAAGACGATGCTCGCGGAGCGGCTGCCGGGGATCCTGCCCCGGCTCACCCGCGAGGAGTCCCTGGAGGTCACGGCGGTGCACTCGGTGGCCGGGCTGCTGCCGCCCGGCAAGCCGCTGATCGACGTCGCCCCGTACTGCGCCCCGCACCACTCGGCCACCATGCAGGCGCTCGTCGGCGGCGGCGCCGGCATCGCCCGGCCCGGCGCGGTGTCGCTCTCGCATCGAGGGGTGCTGTTCCTCGACGAGACGCCGGAGTTCAACAGCCAGGCGCTCGACGCCCTGCGGCAGCCCCTGGAGGCGGGGCATGTCGTGATCGCCCGCAGTGCCGGCGTGGTGCGGTTCCCGGCGAAGTTCCTGATGGTGCTCGCCGCCAACCCCTGCCCGTGCGGGCGCTTCTCCCAGCGGGACGACCTGTGCGAGTGCCCGCCCTCGGCGATCCGCCGCTACCAGGCCCGGCTGTCGGGACCGCTGCTGGACCGGGTCGACCTCCGCGTCGAGGTGGATCGCGTCACGCGGGCCGAGCTCACCGACCGCGGCGCGCGCGGCGAGCCCACCGCGGCCGTCGCCGAACGCGTGCGCGCCGCCCGGGAACGGGCGGCCGCCCGCCTCGCGGGCACTCCGTGGCGGACGAACAGCGAGGTGCCCGGCCGGGAGCTGCGCAGCCGCTGGTACGCCGCGATCGGCGCGATGGACGAGGCGGAACGGAATCTGGAGCGCGGTGTGCTCACGGCTCGCGGTCTCGACCGGGTCCTGCGGGTCGCCTGGACCGTGGCGGACCTCGTGGGGCACGACCGGCCCGACGCGACGGACGTGGCCCTGGCGCTGCAACTGCGCACCGGCGTGCCACGCGGTGTGCCGATGGCCATCGGGGCCCTGACGTGACCGGCGGTGACGATCCGGACGACGAGCTGCTCGGGCGGATCTTTCTCACGCGGGTGCTTGAGCCCGGTGATGAGGTCGCCGGGCGGTGGGTGCGGGAGTTGGGGGTTGGTGAGGTGGTGCGGCATTTGCGAAGCGGTGGGGTGCCGTTGGCGGGGGTGAGCGACAAGCGGTGGGCAGGGCTGTTGGCGCGGGCTCGACGGGCCGAGCCGGAGCGGGATCTTGAGGTGGCTCGGGCGGCCGGGGTGCGGTTCGTGTGCCCGGGGACGACGGAGTGGCCGGGACAGCTCGATGATCTGGGGGACGGCCGGCCGCTGGGGCTCTGGGTGCGGGGGCGGGCCGGCCTGCGGATGTGGGCGCTGCGGTCCGTCGCCGTCGTGGGGGCGCGGGCCTGCACGGAGTACGGCGCCCATATGGCCGTCACCCTCGCCTCCGGCCTCGCCGAGCGCGGCTGGGTGGTCGTCTCCGGCGGCGCCTACGGCGTCGACGGCGCCGCCCACCGGGGCGCCCTCGGCGCCGGCGGAGCCACCGTCGCCGTACTGGCCTGTGGCGTGGACCGGCCCTATCCCCGCGGGCACGCCCAGCTGATCGGCAGGATCGCCGAGCAGGGGCTGGTGGTGGGCGAGCTGCCGCCGGGGGATCATCCGACGCCCAGCCGCTTCATCGTGCGCAACCGTGTGATCGCCGCGCTGACCAGGGGGACCGTGGTCGTCGAGGCCGCCCACCGCAGCGGCTCGCTCGTCACCGCGCGGGCGGCACAGCGGCTGGGGCGGCACACCATGGGCGTGCCCGGTCCGGCCACCAGCGCGCAGTCGGCCGGGGTGCACGAGCTGCTGCGCGGTGAGGCGACGCTGGTCACCGACGCGGCCGAGGTCGTCGAGCTGGTCGGTGACATGGGGGAGCTGGCCCCCGTCCGGCGCGGGCCGGTGCTGCCGCGCGACCTGCTGGCGCCCGGCATCCGGCACGTCCTGGCGGCACTGCCCGGACGCGGGGCGGCCACCGCCGAGGAGATCGCGCGGGGCGTGCCGACGACGGAGGACGACGCGATCGCGAGGCTGTACGAACTCAGGGCACTTGGTTACGTCGAACGACACGGCGACGGCTGGAAGTTGACACGCCAGGCGATGATCGCCCTTCGGAGCGGACGGGACGGATGTTGACAGAGCGTGTTCGGCCGTCCGGGGGAATCCCGATGTCCTTGGGAAATCCGGCAGTTGGCGGGCCATGGCGGTCACGGAGAGCGACCGTCCTGACCCGGTGGAGCGCTCCGTGGAACGTTTCTGCGTACAGTGCCCGCCCCATCCTTCGCACACCGCGACTCTTCAGTCACGCTACGCTCACGAGGATCCCGGCACAGTCCGGCAACTCGACATCAGAGCGACAGCTCACCCAGTACCACCCTTCACGGCAGAACGGCACAAGGCGACGAATGCCCCAGCACACCTCCGGGTCCGACCGGGCGGCGATCCCCCCAGCCGCCCGCGACGGTGGCAGCGATCGGCCGCCCGCTCCCTCGACGCTCGACGAGCTCTGGCGGTCGTACAAGGAGACGGGGGACGAGCGGCTGCGGGAGCAGCTGATTCTGCACTACTCGCCGCTGGTGAAATACGTCGCCGGGCGGGTGAGCGTGGGGCTGCCGCCCAATGTCGAGCAGGCGGACTTCGTGTCGTCCGGGGTGTTCGGGCTGATCGACGCGATCGAGAAGTTCGACATCGACCGGGAGATCAAGTTCGAGACGTACGCGATCACGCGGATCCGGGGCGCGATGATCGACGAGCTGCGGGCGCTGGACTGGATTCCACGGTCGGTGCGGCAGAAGGCGCGGAACGTGGAGCGGGCGTACGCGACGCTGGAGGCGCGGCTGCGGCGGACGCCGAGCGAAGGGGAGGTGGCCGCCGAGCTGGGCATCCCGGTGGATGAGCTGCATGCCGTTTTCAGCCAGTTGTCGCTGGCGAACGTGGTGGCGCTGGAGGAGCTGCTGCACGTCGGGGGCGACGGCGGCGACGGACTGAGCGTCATGGACACGCTGGAGGACACCGCCGCCGACAATCCGGTGGAGGTGGCCGAGGACCGGGAGCTGCGGCGGTTCCTGGCGCGGGCGATCAACACGCTGCCCGAGCGGGAGAAGACCGTGGTCACGCTGTACTACTACGAGGGGCTCACGCTCGCCGAGATCGGCAATGTGCTGGGGGTGACCGAGAGCCGGGTGAGCCAGATCCACACCAAGTCCGTGCTGCAGTTGCGCGCGAAACTGGCCGGCTTCGGCCGGTGACCTGGCTGAACGCCGACGGCGTGGTGTGCTGCACTCCCGCCCGGGGTGGTGCGTCCGTAAAGTGGTCGGCGTGCCTAGGATTCGAGCGGCCTCCGTGGCCGAGCACCGGTCGATGCAGCGAGCCGCCCTGCTGGACGCGGCTCGTTCCCTGCTGTCCGAGGGCGGGACGGAGGCGCTGACCTTCCCGGCCCTCGCCGAGCGGACGGGGCTTGCGCGGTCGTCCGTGTACGAGTACTTCCGGTCCCGGGCCGCCGTGGTCGAGGAGCTGTGCGCGGTCGACTTCCCGGTCTGGGCGGCGGAGGTCGAGACGGCGATGGCCGCGGTGGACGGCGCCGAGGCCAAGGTCGAGGCGTATGTGCGCGCGCAGCTTGCGCTGGTGGGGGACCAGCGGCATCGGGCTGTCGTGGCGATCTCCGCGAGCGAGCTGGACGCCGGGGCCCGGGAGAAGATCCGGGCGGCGCATGGGGGGCTCGTGGCGATGATCGTGGAGGCGCTGCGGGAACTGGGCCACGCGGAGCCCCGGCTGGCGGCGATGCTGGTGCAGGGGGTGGTGGACTCGGCCGTGCGGCGGATCGAGCTGGGGGTGGAGGAGCCGTCGGTGGTGGCTGAGGCTGCGGTGGGGATGGTGCTGCGGGGCGTGCGCGGCTGAAGGTTGGCTGGGGCTGAGCGGCGTTGCGGCTGAGGGTTGGCTGAGCCTGAGCGTCGGCTGGGGCTGAGCGGGGGGAGGGTGCGCAGCCCGGCGCGACGGGGTGCCGCCCGCGCCCACCCGTGCCGCCCCAGGCGGCACGAATGCCCGCGGACTGACGGACTGACGGCTCGCGGCGCGTATGCCCGCGGCGTGACGGCTTGGTGGCGCGTATGCCTGCGGCGTGACGGCTTGGCGTGCGCGTATGCCCGCGGGGTTCACGGACTGACGGCCCGGCGGCGCGCATGCCCGCGGGCTCAGTTGCGTCGGGAGCCGCATGCATGCCCTCAGGCTCGGCTACGACGGCAGTGGCACCCCCAGTACCGGCAACAGGCGGGACGGTCCCCGTCGTAGGAGCCACGGTGGGAGTACGGACAGCGGGTCTACGTACGTGTCGCCTCTGCGCAGGCCCCAGTGGACGCATGTCGTCGTGCAGTGGGAACCCCTCGGCTCCACCGTGCCGACCACCTCCCCCGCCGCCACCTCGTCGCCTTTCCTCACCGACGCCCTCACCGGCTCGTACGTGGTTCGCAGGGGCGGGGTGCCCGTGCCGCTCAGCTCCACCGACACCACGCCCTTCCCGGCCACCCGGCCCGCGTACGAGACACGGCCGGGGGCGATGGCTCGTACTGGTGTGCCGGGTGGGGCCGCCAGGTCCACGCCTCGGTGGCCACGGCCGTAGCGCGTCGCCGGGGGTTCCCAGCCGCGGAGGACCGGTGGGCGGGTGCCCACGGGCCAGGTGCGGCCGATCGCCGGTACCGGGGCGTCCGGCCTCGTCGGGGCCGGCGCCGGGGGGTCGGCCGCCAGGGCCGCGGGGGTCAGGACCACCGGCGCCACCACCAGCAGTAGCGCCCACGTCACTCGTGCGCATCGCTTCGCTCGCATGGACCGAACCGTGCCGTATCAGCCACGATCCCGGCCCAAGCCTGTGGAGTACCGCCGGGTTGTGGACAGCGGCGTCACCCGGCGGGTCGACGGTCCCGTACACTTCTGGTGGCGATCCGGGTCACCGGGTCGACTTCGCACGCCCCGATACGGCCACCGGAGACGGTCCGTATCAGCGCCTCTCGGTCCTTCGTGGCACGGCGCATGTGGGCGTCAGGCGCGGGAGCCACCCGGCATCCGCGGCACAACCGAGAACATTCAAGGAGATACGGCCATGGCCGTCGTCACGATGCGGGAGCTGCTGGAGAGCGGCGTCCACTTCGGTCACCAGACCCGTCGCTGGAACCCGAAGATGAAGCGCTTCATCTTCACCGAGCGCAACGGCATCTACATCATCGACCTGCTCCAGTCGCTGTCGTACATCGACCGCGCCTACGAGTTCGTCAAGGAGACCGTCGCCCACGGCGGCACGGTCATGTTCGTCGGCACCAAGAAGCAGGCGCAGGAGGCCATCGCCGAGCAGGCCACCCGCGTCGGCATGCCCTACGTCAACCAGCGCTGGCTGGGCGGCATGCTCACCAACTTCTCGACCGTCTACAAGCGTCTGCAGCGCCTGAAGGAGCTCGAGCAGATCGACTTCGAGGACGTCGCGTCCTCCGGTCTGACCAAGAAGGAGCTTCTCGTGCTCTCGCGCGAGAAGGCCAAGCTGGAGAAGACCCTCGGTGGTATCCGCGAGATGCAGAAGGTGCCCAGCGCCGTCTGGATCGTGGACACCAAGAAGGAGCACATTGCTGTCGGTGAGGCCCGGAAGCTGAACATCCCGGTCGTCGCCATCCTCGACACCAACTGTGACCCGGACGAGGTCGACTACAAGATCCCGGGCAACGACGACGCGATCCGCTCCGTCACCCTGCTCACCCGCGTGATCGCCGACGCCGTCGCCGAGGGCCTGATCGCCCGCTCCGGTGGTGCCGGTGAGGGCAAGGGCGAGAAGGCCGAGGGCGAGCCGCTCGCCGAGTGGGAGCGCGACCTGCTCGAGGGTGAGAAGAAGGCCGAGGAGGCCCCGGCCGCTGCCGAGGCGCCCGCCGCCGAGGCTCCGGCCGCTGAGGCTCCGGCTGCCGAGGGCGAGCAGGCCTGACCTCCGTCGGGACGTACGGCGGGGCGGTACTGAGCCACTAGCGCCTCCGGCGCGGTGAAGTCCGCTCCCGCCGTTCACCTGTAGGTCAGCGGAAGGACAGTGCCCCCCGGCTACATGGGGGGCGCGTACCCCGTAGATCTTCGATCTTCCAGACTTCGAGAAAGACTCACAGACTCATGGCGAACTACACCGCCGCCGACGTCAAGAAGCTCCGCGAGCTCACCGGCGCCGGCATGATGGACTGCAAGAAGGCGCTGGACGAGGCCGAGGGCAACGTCGAGAAGGCCGTCGAGGCGCTGCGCATCAAGGGCCAGAAGGGCGTCGCCAAGCGTGAGGGCCGCTCCGCCGAGAACGGCGCCGTGGTCTCCATCATCGCCGACGACAACTCCTCCGGCGTCCTGGTCGAGCTGAAGTGCGAGACGGACTTCGTCGCCAAGGGCGAGAAGTTCCAGGCCGTGGCCCGGGCCATCGCCGAGCACGTCGCCAAGACCTCCCCGGCCGACCTTCAGGCCCTGCTCGCCTCCGAGATCGAGGCCGGCAAGACCGTCCAGGCGTTCGTGGACGAGGCCAACGCCAACCTCGGCGAGAAGATCGTCCTGGACCGCTTCGCGCAGTTCGCCGACGGCTTCGTGCTCGCCTACATGCACCGCACGATGCCCGACCTGCCGCCGCAGATCGGTGTCCTCGTCGAGTTCGACAAGCCGAACGCCGAGGTCGCCAAGGGCGTCGCGCAGCACATCGCCGCCTTCGCGCCGAAGTACCTCTCCAAGGAGGACGTCCCGGCCGAGGTCGTCGAGACCGAGCGCCGGATCGCCGAGGAGACCACCCGCGCCGAGGGCAAGCCCGAGGCCGCGATCGGCAAGATCGTCGAGGGTCGCCTGAACGGCTTCTTCAAGGACGCCACGCTGCTCGGCCAGCCGTACGCCCTCGACAACAAGAAGTCCGTCCAGAAGGTCCTGGACGAGGCCGGTGTCACCCTGAAGCGCTTCGCGCGCATCAAGGTCGGCATCTGAGTCCGTACCGCGATCGACGCACGGCCCGGGGCGGAATGCCGCTAGGGTCGACCGCAGTCGTCCGCGTCGCCCACGTGGGCCGGCGCGCACGCGAGCGTGACGGACGACAGCAGATCTGACGAGGAGGCCATTGCCGCGTAGGGGATGAGAAACCCACCACCGGCAATGGCCTTCCTCGTATGTGCAACCCGTAAAAGAGGCGAGAACCCCATGACCACCAAGCCCCAGAAGAGCGACGACGGCAAAGTACGCGGCCGGTTTCTGCTGAAGCTGTCCGGAGAGGCCTTCTCCGGCGGCGGGGGCCTGGGCGTGGACCCCGACGTGGTGCACAAGATCGCCTATGAGATCGCGGCCGTCGTACGTGACGGCGCGCAGATCGCGGTCGTCATCGGCGGCGGGAACTTCTTCCGCGGTGCCGAACTGCAGGTGCGCGGCATGGACCGGGCCCGCTCCGACTACATGGGCATGCTCGGCACCGTGATGAACTGCCTTGCCCTCCAGGACTTCCTGGAGAAGGAGGGCATCCAGTGCCGGGTGCAGACCGCCATCACCATGGGGCAGGTCGCCGAACCGTACATCCCGCTGCGCGCCGTACGGCACCTGGAGAAGGGCCGCGTGGTCATCTTCGGCGCCGGTATGGGCATGCCGTACTTCTCCACCGACACCACCGCCGCCCAGCGCGCCCTGGAGATCGACGCCGAGGCCCTGCTGATGGGCAAGAACGGGGTGGACGGGGTCTACGACTCCGACCCGAAGACCAATCCGGACGCGGTCAAGTTCGACTCGCTCGGCTATGGCGAGGTCATCACCCGCGACCTGAAGGTCGCCGACGCCACCGCCATCACGCTGTGCCGCGACAACAAGCTGCCGATCGTGGTCTTCGAACTGCTGAAGGAGGGCAATATCGCCCGCGCCGTCAAGGGTGAGAAGATCGGCACGCTGGTGGGTGAGCAGGGCAGCCGGGGCTGACCCGGCTTCAGCCATGCCGTCCGCCGGACGCCACCTGTACGGGGGACGGACGGGACGGACCCTGGCCGGGGGATGGACAATGGTCTGCCGGTCGGGAACCGTGCAGGAAGAAGACGCGACGCAGCCGGCCGCCGCCGCAAAGGAACCGCAGCCGGGCCTACTCAAGACACGCAGGAGCAAGTGGTGATCGAAGAGACCCTCCTCGAGGCCGAGGAGAAGATGGAGAAGGCCGTCGTGGTCGCCAAGGAGGACTTCGCCGCGATCCGCACCGGCCGTGCGCACCCGGCGATGTTCAACAAGATCGTGGCCGACTACTACGGCGCGCCGACGCCGATCAACCAGTTGGCTTCGTTCTCCGTGCCGGAGCCGCGCATGGCGGTCGTCACCCCGTTCGACAAGAGCGCGCTGCGCAACATCGAGCAGGCGATCCGCGACTCCGACCTGGGCGTCAATCCGAGCAACGACGGCAACATCATCCGGGTGGTGTTCCCCGAGCTGACCGAAGAGCGCCGGCGCGAGTACATCAAGGTCGCCAAGGGCAAGGGCGAGGACGCCAAGGTGTCCATCCGCTCCGTCCGCCGCAAGGCCAAGGACGCCATCGACAAGCTGATCAAGGACGGCGAGGTCGGTGAGGACGAGGGCCGTCGTGCGGAGAAGGAGCTCGACGACACCACGGCGAAGTACGTCGCCCAGGTGGACGAGCTGCTCAAGCACAAGGAAGCCGAGCTGCTCGAGGTCTGATGAACGACTCTCCCTGGGGGGCGCCGCCCCACGCCGGGTACTGGGGGCCGTCCGACCGAGGGCCTGTCCAGGGGGCCGCCCCGGCGGGTCCCACGTACGATGCGCTTGACGCGCAGCAGACTCGCCCCATGCCCATCGTGCCCGACGTATCCGCCCATGGCGGAAACCAGGATGACGACCGGGGGGCCGCTCGGCTGAGCGGCCCCTTGTTCCGCGACGAGAGCCCGTCGGCGCCGCCCTACGGCGCGGCGCCGCAGAATCCGGAGCCCATGCACGACGCCCCTCAGCCGGCACCCGCACCGCAGAAGAAGAGTGCGGGCCGTGACCTGGGCGCGGCGATAGGGGTCGGGGTCGGACTCGGTGCGGTGATCATCACGTCCCTGTTCATCGTCAAGGCGGTGTTCGTCGGGGTCGTGGCGGTGGCCGTCGTGGTGGGGCTGTGGGAGCTGACCAAGCGGCTGGACGAGCGCAAGGGCATTCACGCGCCGCTGGTTCCGCTCGCGGTCGGTGGTGCGGCGATGGTCGTCGCCGGGTATGTGCGGGGCGCCGAGGGCGCGTGGGTGGCGATGGCGCTCACCGCGCTGGCGGTGCTGGTCTGGCGGATGACGGAACCGCCGGAGGGCTATCTCAAGGACGTCACGGCCGGGGTCTTCGCGGCCTTCTACGTGCCGTTCCTGGCGACGTTCGTCGCGATGATGCTGACCGCGGCGGACGGGCCGCAGCGGGTGTTCATGTTCCTGCTGCTCACCGTGGTCAGCGACACGGGCGCCTACGCCGTCGGCTGGCGCTTCGGGCGGCACAAGCTCGCCCCGCGCATCAGTCCCGGCAAGACCCGGGAGGGCCTGGTCGGCGCGGTCAGCTTCGCCATGGCCGCCGGTGCGCTGTGCATGGAGTTCCTGATCGACGACGGCACCTGGTGGCAGGGCCTGCTCCTGGGCCTCGCGGTCGCCGGCAGCGCGACGCTGGGCGACCTCGGCGAGTCGATGATCAAACGCGACCTGGGCATCAAGGACATGGGCACGCTGCTGCCGGGTCATGGCGGGATCATGGACCGACTGGACTCGTTGCTGCCTACGGCGCCGGTGGTGTGGTTGCTGCTGGTGCTGTTCGTGGGTTCCGGCTGAGCCGTCGGGTGGGCTGGAGAGCCCCTGCACTCTGGGCGGGGGCTCTTGCCGCCCCCGGGAGGTGTTCGGCACCTCACGGCCTGGCCGCACGGGCGGGTGAATTGATCTGCGACACTGGTTGAGCCATGCCTAAGCCCGGAGAACTCACATTCGTCGCCCCGCGCGGAGCCAAGAAGCCGCCGCGGCATCTTGCCGATCTCACGCCTGCCGAGCGCAAGGAAGCCGTTGCCGAGATCGGTGAGAAGCCGTTTCGTGCCAAGCAGCTCTCGCAGCACTACTTCGCGCGGTACGCGCACGATCCCGAGCAGTGGACCGACATCCCGGCCGCGTCGCGGGGGAAGTTGCGGGAGGCGTTGCTTCCGGAGCTGATGACCGTCGTGCGGCATCTGTCGACGGACCAGGGCACCACCCGCAAGACGCTGTGGCGGCTGTTCGACGGGACGCTCGTCGAGTCGGTGCTGATGCGGTACCCGGACCGGGTCACCATGTGCATCAGCTCGCAGGCCGGGTGCGGTATGAACTGCCCCTTCTGTGCCACCGGGCAGGCCGGGCTCGACCGGAATCTGTCCACCGCGGAGATCGTGCACCAGATCGTCGACGGCATGCGGGCGCTGCGCGACGGCGAGGTGCCCGGCGGGCCCGCGCGGCTGTCCAACATCGTCTTCATGGGCATGGGCGAGCCCCTCGCCAACTACAAGCGCGTCGTCGGCGCCATCCGCGCCCTCACCGACCCCGAGCCGGACGGGCTCGGGCTGTCGCAGCGCGGCATCACCGTCTCGACCGTCGGGCTCGTCCCGGCGATTCACCGGTTCGTCGACGAGGGCTTCAAGTGCCGCCTCGCCATCTCGCTGCACGCCCCCGACGACGAACTGCGCGACACCCTCGTCCCCGTCAACACCCGCTGGAAGGTGCGCGAGGTGCTCGACGCCGGGTTCGAGTACGCCGCCAAGTCCGGGCGTCGGCTGTCCATCGAGTACGCGCTGATCCGGGACATCAACGACCAGGCCTGGCGCGGTGACCGGCTCGGCCGACTGCTCAAGGGCAGGCCGGTGCACGTCAATCTGATCCCGCTCAACCCGACGCCCGGGTCCAAGTGGACCGCGTCGCGGCCCGAGGACGAGAAGGCCTTCGTCGAGGCCATCGCCGCGCATGGTGTACCGGTGACGATCCGGGACACCCGTGGTCAGGAGATCGACGGGGCGTGTGGTCAGCTCGCGGCCACCGAGCGGTAGTCTGACGCCGTACACATCCTTATATTCATCTGCATATTCATCTGCATATTCCGGCAGGGGAGCGCCACAGCGCTGAGAGTGCGGCAGCCATGTCTTCGGTGAGCCGCAGACCCTCTGAACCTGGCCCAGGTCATTCTGGGTAGGGAGATCGGTCGTCACTCAAGCTGTTGCGCCCTGCCCGGGAACCCGTTTCAGGTCCCGGGCAGGGCCGCGTCTCTTCCTGGTCAGCCAGGAGGACATCAGTGAGCAACACCAAGAAGTTCACAGCCGTCGTCGTCGGGCTGGGCCTGGTCACGCTGTCCGCGTGCGGGTCCGGCGAGTCCGGCAGCGGGGGTTCCGGGGACTCCAAGACGGTCACCCTCGTCAGCCACGACTCGTGGGTCGTGTCCAAGAGCGTGCTCGCCGACTTCGAGAAGCAGTCCGGCTACCAGGTCAAGGTCCTCAAGGACGGCGACGCCGGACAGGCCGTCAACAAGGCCATCCTGACCAAGGACAACCCGCAGGGCGACGTCCTCTTCGGCGTCGACAACACCCTGCTGTCCCGCGCGCTCGACAACGACCTCTTCCAGCCGTACGAGGCGAAGGGCGCAGACCAGGTCGAGCCGGAGTACCGGGCCGACAAGGACCAGCACCGGGTCACGCCCGTCGACACCGGCGACATCTGCGTCAACTACGACAAGGCCTACTTCAGCGAGCGCGACCTCGACCCGCCGAAGACCCTCGACGACCTGATCAAGCCCGAGTACAAGAACCTCCTCGTCACCGAGAACGCCGCCACCTCCTCACCGGGCCTCGGCTTCCTGCTCGGCACCGCCGCCGAGTACGGTGACGACGGCTGGGCGGGCTACTGGAAGAAGCTCAAGGCCAACGGCGTGAAGGTCGTCGACGGCTGGGAGCAGGCGTACAACGAGGAGTTCTCCGGTTCCGCGAGCGGCAAGAAGGCGGGCGGCGACCGGCCGCTGGTCGTGTCCTACGCATCCTCGCCGCCCGCCGAGGTCGTCTTCGCCGACCCGAAGCCGAAGACGGCCCCGACCGGCGTGGCCACCGGCACCTGCTTCCGGCAGGTGGAGTACGCCGGGCTGCTGAGCAACGCGAGGAACCCCGAGGGCGGAAAGGCGCTGATCGACTTCATGCTCGGCGAGCAGTTCCAGGAGGACATGCCGCTGAACATGTTCGTCTACCCGGTGCGGGAGGGCGCCCAGGTGCCCGAGGAGTTCGTGAAGTACGGCCCGCAGGCCGAGGATCCCGAGACCATGGATCCGGCGCAGATCGCCGAACACCGTGACGAGTGGGTCAAATCGTGGACGTCGCTCGTACTGAAGTAGCCCCACGGAAGCGGCCTGAAGCAGCCGCCAGGGCACGGAGCAACGCGGCGCGGCTCGGGCTTCTCGCCCTGCCCGTCGCGTTCTTCGCCGTCTTCTTCGCCTACCCCGTCGCCGCGATCGTCGGCCGTGGGCTGAAGGCCGACGGGGCCTGGCAGTTCGGGCGACTTGTCGACGTACTGACCCAGTCCGGCATCCGGCACGTCCTGTGGTTCACCACCTGGCAGGCGCTCGCCTCGACCGCGCTGACGCTGCTGATCGCGCTGCCCGGCGCGTATGCGTTCGCCCGGTTCGACTTCCCCGGCAAGCAGGTGCTGCGGGCAGTCGTGACCGTGCCGTTCGTGCTGCCGACGGTCGTGGTCGGTACGGCGTTCCTGGCGCTGATCGGACGCGGCGGGCTGCTGGACGAGCTGTGGGGCGTACGGCTGGACACCACCGTGTGGGCGATTCTGCTCGCCCATGTCTTCTTCAACTACGCAGTCGTCGTACGCACCGTCGGCGGGCTCTGGGCGCAGCTCGACCCGCGGCAGGAGGAGGCCGCGCGGATGCTGGGCGCCTCGCGCCTCACCGCCTGGCGGACCGTCACCCTGCCCGCCCTCGCGCCGGCCGTCGCCGCGGCCGCGCTGATGGTCTTCCTGTTCACCTTCACCTCCTTCGGTGTGGTGCAGATCCTCGGCGGGCCCACCTTCTCCACTCTCGAAGTGGAGATCTACCGGCAGACGACGGAGGTCTTCGACCTCACCACCGCCGCCGTGCTGACGATGGTCCAGTTCGTGGCGGTGGGCGCGGTGCTCGCCGTGCACGCCTGGACCGTACGGCGGCGGGAGACCGCCCTGCGGCTGGTGGACGCGTCGGTGACCGCGCGCCGGCCGCGCGGCGCCGGGCAGTGGGCGCTGCTGGCCGGTGTCCTGGTCACCGTCGCCGTACTGTTTCTGCTGCCGCTGGCCGTGCTGGTGCAGCGGTCGCTGGACGCACCTGGCTTCGGCTACTACCGGGCGCTGACCAGCGAGGACGGCGGTACCTTCCTCGTCCCGCCGATCGACGCGATCGGCAATTCGCTGTCGTATGCCGTCGTCGCCACCGCGATCGCCGTGCTGGTCGGTGGGCTGGCCGCCGTGGCGCTGACCCGGCGGGACGCGGGGCGGTTCGTGCGCGGGTTCGACGCGCTGCTGATGCTGCCGCTGGGCGTGTCCGCGGTGACGGTCGGGTTCGGGTTCCTGATCGCGCTCGACGAACCGCCGCTGGATCTGCGTGCCTCGTGGATTCTGGTGCCGCTGGCGCAGGCGCTGGTCGGGGTGCCGTTCGTCGTACGGACCATGCTGCCGGTGCTGCGGGCGGTGGATGTACGGCTGCGTGAAGCGGCGACCGTGCTGGGGGCGTCGCCGTGGCGGGCGTGGCGTGAGGTGGATCTGCCGATGGTGCGGCGGGCGTTGCTGGTCGCGGCCGGGTTCGCCTTCGCGGTGTCGCTGGGGGAGTTCGGGGCGACCGTGTTCATCGCGCGGCCGGACAATCCGACGCTGCCGGTCGCCGTGGCGCGGCTGCTGGGGCGGCCCGGTGATCTCAACTACGGGCAGGCGATGGCCCTTTCGACGATTCTGATGGTGGTGTGCGCGGTGGCGCTGCTGGTGCTGGAGCGGCTGCGGACCGACCGGACGGGGGAGTTCTGATGCTGCTCGGCCTGGAGGAGGCGACCGTACGGTTCGGTGGGCGGGCCGTGCTGGACGGGGTGGATCTGCCCGTCGCCGAGCACGAGGTGGTGTGTGTGCTCGGGCCCAGCGGCAGCGGCAAGTCGACGCTGCTGCGGGCGGTGGCCGGACTGCAACCGCTGGATTCCGGGCGGGTGTTGCTCGATGGGCGGGACCAGGCGGGGGTGCCCGCGCATCAGCGGGGGGTCGGGCTGATGTTCCAGGACCATCAGCTGTTCCCGCAGCGGGATGTCGGCGGCAATGTGGCGTTCGGGCTGCGCATGCGCGGGACGTCCCGCGGCGAACAGGAGTCCAGGGTCCGGGAGTTGCTGGACCTGGTCGGGCTGCCCGGTGCCGCGCGCCGGGCGGTCGCCGCGCTGTCCGGCGGTGAGCAGCAGCGGGTGGCGCTGGCCCGGGCGCTGGCGCCGCGGCCGAGGCTGCTGATGCTGGACGAGCCGCTCGGGCAGCTGGACCGGTCGCTGCGGGAGCGGCTGGTCGTGGAACTGCGGGAGCTGTTCCGCCGGTTGGGGACGACCGTGCTCGCGGTGACGCACGACCAGGGGGAGGCCTTCGCGCTGGCCGACCGGGTCGTGGTGATGCGGGACGGGCGGATCGCGCAGTCCGGTACGCCGCTTCAGGTGTGGCAGCGGCCCGCGGACGAGTTCGTGGCACGCTTCCTCGGCTTCGACAACGTGGTCGACGCGACCGTGAGCGGGCAGGTCGCGGACACGGCGTGGGGGAAGCTGCCGGTGCCGGAGGGCGCGGCGCAGGGGCCGGGGACGGTGCTCGTACGGCCCGCCGGTGTGCGCCTCGTGGCCGCCGACGCCGGGCTGCGGTGCACGGTGGCCGCGCGGACGTTCAAAGGCACCCATGTCGCCGTACATCTGCAACCCCTCGACGGCGCGCCCCGGTTGGAGGCGGCATGTGCGCTGCGCGAGGCGCCGGAGGTGGGGGAGACGGTGGGCGTCGAGTTCGACGCGGCGGAAGTCGTCGTGCTCGGCTGATCCGGGCGATCGTAGAGTGCGGGCATGACGCGACTTGCACATGAACGTTACTGCGACGAAATCGCCCATCAGGTGGGACTGCTGAGGTCCGTCGTCACCTCCGGGGCCGATCTGTCGGCCACCGTGCCGACCTGCCCCGAGTGGTCCCTGGAACAGCTCCTGCGGCATGTGGGCGGTGCCCTGCGTTGGGCCGAACTGCTGGTGCGCACCCGGGCGCAGGAGATGATCCCGACGGATCAGGTGCCGGACGGCGGTGGGCCGGAGGCCCGGGGGGACGCGGCGGCGCTGGACGCCTGGCTGGCCGAGTCCGGTGACCTGGCCGTTCGCGCGCTGCGGGAGGCGGGACCGAACGTCAAGATGTGGAGCTGGGCGGGTGTGCCCGATGCCGGTTTCTGGGCGCGGCGGATGACCCACGAGATCACCGTCCACCGTGCCGACGCCACGCTGGCCGCCGGACTGCCGTACGAGGTGGCTCCCGAGGTGGCCGCGGACGCGATCGACGAGTGGCTGGAGATCGTGGAGTTCGTGCAGCGGACGATGCCGCACGACGCGGCGCGGGAGCTGCGCGGCCCGGGGAAGAGCATCCATCTGCACGCCACGGACACCGGACCCGAGCTGAACGCCGAGCGAAGCGAGATGGGGGTCCCCCCGCCCGAAGGGTGGGGGAGGGTCGTCGAACTCACCGAGGACGGGGTCGCCTGGCGGCGCGGGCACGAGAAGGCGACCGTGGCGCTGCGCGGGCCGCTCACCTCGGTGCTGCTGGCGTTCTATCGGCGGGTGCCGCTGGACAGTACGGAGGTGGAGGTGCTGGGCGAGCGGGAGTTGCTGGAGTTCTGGCTGGAGCGGGCGACGTTCGGCTGAGGGCCGCCGTACGGCCGGTGGCCCGTTCCCTCACACCAGGCGAGGGGACGGGCCACCGTTGCTCACACCGTGCGCACGGGGTCAGCGGTCGCTGCTCGCCCCACGGCGGCGCATGCCGAAGAACACCGCGCCGCCGCCCACGACGACCAGAGCCGCCGCGATACCGGCGATCAGGCCGGTGTTGGAGTCGGCGCCGGTCTCGGCGAGGTTGGAGTCACCGGCCGCGGGCGACGGGGCGTTGCTCGCGGCGGCCGCGGGCGGGGTGCTGCCGTCCGCGGAGGGCGACGGGGTCGACGGGGTCGACGGGGTCGGAGTGGCGGACCCGGCCGGGGTCGAGGGGGTGGCCGACGGCTGCGGTGTCGTGTCCGACGGGGTCGGCGTCGGGGTGTCCTTGGTCGTGCAGGCGGTGGCCGGGGTGACCAGGTTCGGCTTGATGTCCGCGTCCACGTACGGGTCGGCCTTGACGCGGATGCGGTACTCGGCGTTCGGCTGCCAGTCCTCCTCGAAGGTGATGGTCACACCTTCGCGCGAGCCCCTGACCACCTGCTGGCCGACCTTCTTCAGGTCGGCGCCGTTGTTCTGCAGATACACGGTGACGGTGGCCGGAACGCCGGCGGGGTCCACGTCGGTGACGGTGATGACACCCTTGTCGCCGTCGCACTTGGCTGCGGCCGAGAACTCATTGATGTTGCAGGCGAGCGCGTTGCCCGCGGCGCCGAGCGCGAGCGCGGCGGAGGCGGCGGTGACACCGAGAATGCGCACGGAACGACGTGCGTTACGGCGAGTTATGGACACGTTTGTCCTTCATGGGATGCGCGAATTGCGGGGGGTTGAGGGGGAGATGAGGCACCAGCGACCGCCGGAGCCCCTTCCTCCCCACGAGGCTCACAGGTTTATAAGCGCTCCATAAGCAGTGTCAATCCGTGGGCGCGCTCTGTCCGTTGGCTTTGCCCGCTTATTAACCGCCGATACGTTTCAACGCGTCCGGAGCATCGGGGCCTTGGCGAGGAGTTGGAGCGCCTGGTCGAGCATGTCGTCGGCGTGCGGGGCCGCGTACGCGCAGACTCACGGCCGAGGCGCGCGGCGCGTCGGAGACGGCGTCGTCGGGGACGGCGCGGAGCACCGACGCGAAGACGTCGTCGGGGGTGTGGCGTGGGCGGGTGGTGTGGCACGCACCCGCCCACGCCACGGGCATGGCTTGCTCAGCCCTCGATGGCCGCCGGGTCCATCCACACGACCTCCCAGGTGTGGCCGTCCAGGTCGTCGAAGGCGCGGCCGTACATGAAACCGTGGTCCTGTGTCTCGCCCGTGGCGGAGCCGCCGGCTGCGATCGCCTTCTCCACCAGCTCGTCGACCTTCTCGCGGCTCTCCGCGCTCAGACACAGCAGCACCTCGCTGGACTTGGTGGCGTCCACGATCTCCTTCTTGGTGAACTGGCCGTACTTCTCCTTGGTGAGCAGCATGGCCACGATCGTGTCGCTGATCACGACCGAGGCGGCGGTCTCGTCGCTGAACTGGGCGTTGATCGAGTAGCCGAGCTCGGTGAAGAACTTCTTCGAGGCGTCGAGGTCGTTCACGGGCAGGTTCACGAAGATCATCTGCTGGTACATCTGCGGTCTCTCCCATCGGTGTGGTGCCGTTCGGTGGGGTAGACCCGGGGGCGGTGCGGAACTCATCGCCGGGCGCGGACTTTTTTTCGTACAGGTTTTCAGCGGGCGTCTCAGCGGGTCAGCGGCTGTGCGGCGAGTGCGGCGACGATCAGGGTCAGGGGAGCGAACACCGCGACCAGCGCGGCGGCGCGCACCGTGGCGGCGGCGCGCAGCATGGCCGTAGGGGCGCCGAGGCGGACCAGGGCGGCGGTGGTGTCGGCGCGGGCGTGCTTGGCCTCGACGGCCGTGGTGAGCAGGGTGGCCAGCGTGCAGCCCCCTACGAGGAGTGCGCCGAGGGTGGTGAGGGGGCCGAAGGTGGGGCCGTCGGGCTTCTGCAGGGCGGCCATGGCGTAGGCGGCGGACGCGACCGCGCAGACGATGCCGAGGGGGCGGCCGATGCGGGACGCCTCCTCCATCAGGACGCGGCCGGCCAGGAGGCGCAGGGCGCCGGGGCGGACGGTCTGGAGGAGGCGGCCGCACAGGTACGTGATGCCGGGGCCCGCGACGGCGAGGGCGACGGCGGTGAGCAGCCAGCCGAGGAGGACGCCCACGGGGCCGCTGGTGAGGCCGCCGGGCATGTCGGTGGTGGCGGTGGTGTTCCCGGCGTAGGCCTCCACGGCGAGACCGGCGGCGAGGGTGGCGATGCTCCAGGGGAGGGTGGCGGTGGGGTTGGGGTGCTGGTCCGAGGTTTCGGGGGCGGATGGTGACGGTGTGTTCGCGGCGGGGCCGACGGGTTCCTGCTCGGGGGCGGCCGCGGGTGGTTGCGGCTGGACGTCGCGCGGCCCCCGCCTCAGATGCGCGCCGAAACGCCCGTACGCCCCGAACGTCTCCCGCATCGTCCCGCTTCCGTACGCCCCGAAGCGGCCGAACGCCCTGAGCGGGACGCGCGCCGGTGCCGGGCTCGGCTCGCGCGGGCGCAGGACCAGGGACACCGACAGGGAGGCGGCTGCCGGGACCAGGGACAGGAGGGTCAGGGTCGCCGGAACCGGGAGGGGCCGGCCCACCGCCAGGAACTGGGCCGCCGCTCCGTCGAAGGGCATGCCGGTGATGTCGCCGCGCAGGTGGAGGAAGACGAGGAGGGCCAGCATCGAGCCGAGGGCCGTGGACAGGGCCGTCGTGGTGGCCGAGACGGCCATCAGGCGGGCCGGGCCCAGGCCGATCGCCGACAGGCCGGGGCGGGGACGGGTGCCGGGGTCCGTGCGGGCGGCGGCGACGGCGAAGTGGACCGTGGCGGCCAGCGGGACCGTGCACCAGCCGAGGCGGAGCAGGGCGCCGGGAGGATCGTCCGGGTGGCTCAGCGCGTAGCCGAGGGTGCACAACAGCAAAAGGCCCGTTCCGGCCGACGCCGCCGCGACGAGCAGGCGGCGCAGCTGGACGGCCGGGTGTGCGCCGCGGGTCAGACGGAGAGCGAGCACGCGGCCCGGCCTTCCGACTCGGGGACCGGGGGCAGGTGCACGGTGGTGACGCACCGGCCGTCCAGGAGGGAGACGGTGCGGTCGGCCTGGGCCGCGGTGTGCGGGTCGTGAGTGGCAAGGACCACCGTGATGCCGTGCGAGCGGGCCGCCGTGGTGAGGGTGCGCAGCACGTGCCCCCGGTCGGCGTGGTGCAGCGGGGCGGTGGGCTCGTCGGCGAACAGGACCGTCGGCGCGGGGGCCAGCGCGCGGGCGATGCACACCCGCTGCCGCTCGGCCTGACGCAGTTCGTGCGGGCGCCGGCGGGCGCAGTCGCCGACGTCGAGGCGGTCCAGCCACTCCAGGGCGACCGTCTTGGCCCGCCGCCGGCTGGTGCCGCGCAGCATCAGGGGGAGCGCGGCGTTCTCCCAGACGTTCAGCTCCGGTACGAGGACGGGGGCGGGGTCGATCCAGCCGAACCGGTCGCGGCGCAGCCGTTCGCGGCTGACGGGGCCCATGGTGTGCACGGGGACGCTGTTGAACCAGACCTCGCCGTCGCGGGGGCGCAGCAGGCCGGACAGACAGGCCAGCAGCGTGCTCTTGCCGCTGCCGCGCGGGCCGGTGACGGCGAGGATCTCGGCCACCTGGACGCCCAGCGAGACACCGTTGAGCCCGGGGGAGCCGTCGGGGTGCTGGAAGTGCAGGGCGCGTGCCCAGAGGACGTCGTTGTCCGGCGGAGCCACCATGGGCGTACACCTCAGTTCGGATCCGTATGTGCCGTGCCAGGTCCCTCGTGCGGGGGAACGAAGGCTGGGCCGATCGGTCACTGGGCACGCTAGGCAGCGGCCACCGGGCTCCCGGACAGCACACGGCCCCGGGCCGCCGTTTCTCACTCGAACGGACGGCACCGGGGCCGTTGTTGATCAGCCCGAAGGAAGATCACCGCGTCAGCTGATCACAGCTTCGTCCAGGCCTCCGTGAGCGTGGCGCGCAGGATCTGCTCGATCTCGTCGAAGGTCTCCTGGTTGGAGATCAGCGGCGGCGCGAGCTGGACGACCGGGTCGCCGCGGTCGTCGGCACGGCAGTACAGGCCGTTGTCGAACAGGGCCTTGGACAGGAAGCCGTACAGGACGCGCTCGGTCTCCTCGTCGTTGAAGGTCTCCTTCGTGGCCTTGTCCTTGACCAGCTCGATGCCGTAGAAGAAGCCGTTGCCGCGGACGTCGCCGACGATCGGCAGGTCGTGCAGCTTCTGCAGGGTGGCGAGGAAGGCGCCCTCGTTGTCGAGCACGTGCTGGGGGAGGTTCTCGCGCTCGAACAGGTCGAGGTTGGCCAGGCCCACGGCCGCGGAGACCGGGTGGCCGCCGAAGGTGTAGCCGTGCAGGAAGGTGTTGTCGCCCTTGTAGAACGGCTCGGCGACACGGTCGGAGACGATGCACGCGCCGATCGGGGAGTAGCCCGAGGTCATGCCCTTGGCGCAGGTGATCATGTCCGGGACGTAGCCGAACTTGTCGCAGGCGAAGATCGTGCCGAGGCGGCCGAAGGCGCAGATGACCTCGTCCGACACGAGCAGGACGTCGTACTGGTCGCAGATCTCGCGCACCCGCTGGAAGTAGCCGGGCGGCGGCGGGAAGCAGCCACCGGCGTTCTGCACCGGCTCCAGGAAGACGGCGGCGACCGTCTCCGGGCCCTCGAAGAGGATCTGCTGCTCGATCTGGTCGGCGGCCCAGCGGCCGAAGGCCTCGGGGTCGTCGCCGTGGATCGGGGCGCGGTAGATGTTGGTGTTCGGGACCTTGTGAGCGCCCGGGACCAGCGGCTCGAAGGGGGCCTTCAGGGCGGGCAGGCCGGTGATGGACAGGGCGCCCTGCGGGGTGCCGTGGTAGGCGACGGCGCGGGAGATGACCTTGTACTTGGTCGGCTTGCCCTTGAGCTTGAAGTACTGCTTGGCGAGCTTCCAGGCGGTCTCGACCGCCTCGCCGCCGCCGGTGGTGAAGAAGACCTTGTTCAGATCGCCCGGCGCGTAGTCGGCGAGACGCTCGGCCAGCTCGACGGCCTTGGGGTGGGCGTAGGACCACACCGGGAAGAACGCCAGCTCCTGGGCCTGCTTGGACGCGGTCTCGGCGAGCTCGACGCGGCCGTGACCGGCCTGGACCACGAACAGACCCGCCAGACCGTCGAGGTAGCGCTTGCCCCTGTCGTCGTAGATGTAGGTGCCCTCACCGCGCACGATCGTCGGTACGGGGGAGTTCTCGTACGAGGACATGCGGGTGAAGTGCATCCACAGGTGGTCGTACGCGGATTTGCTGAGGTCCTTGGTACTCACGGTTATCGGGTTCCCCACATGTAGGTCTGCTTCTTGAGCTTCAGATAGACGAAGCTCTCGGTGGAGCGCACGCCGGGCAGCGCCCGGATGCGTTTGTTGATGACGTCCAGCAGGTGGTCGTCGTCCTCGCAGACGATCTCGGCGAGGATGTCGAACGAGCCCGCGGTCATCACCACGTACTCGACTTCCGACATGCCGGTCAGCGCGTCGGCCACGGACTCCGTGTCACCCTCGACGTTGATCCCGACCATTGCCTGCCGGCGGAAGCCCACGGTGAGCGGGTCCGTGACGGCGACGATCTGCATCACGCCCTGGTCGAGCAGCTTCTGCACGCGCTGACGCACGGCCGCCTCGGACAGGCCGACGGCCTTGCCGATGGCGGCGTACGGCCGGCGGCCGTCCTCCTGGAGCTGCTCGATGATGGCGAGGGAGACGGCGTCCAGCTGGGGACTGCCGTTTCTCGGGTCTGCGCTTCGACTGGCCACGACGTCACTCTGCACGACGTCTCGACAGTTTCGCAAGGCGGCATCGATGAAATTCGTTGTCTGTGAGTTGGAAACTTGCGGATATCGCAGATCTGGCGCGGCGGGGGGTGTTGAAACCGTGGGACTACCGATTAGGGTGGGTGTCTCAGTGATTGGACACCCGACTTTGGAGGGCCGGCAGTGAGCACCGAGCTGCGTCGTCTGCGCAACTACATCGACGGAGAGTTCCGGGACGCCGCCGACGGACGGACCACCGAGGTGGTGAACCCGGCCACCGGCGAGGCGTACGCCACCGCCCCGCTGTCCGGGCAGGCCGACGTCGACGCCGCGATGGCGGCCGCCGAGGCCGCGTTCCCGGGATGGCGGGACACGACCCCGGCCGAGCGGCAGAAGGCCCTCCTGAAGATCGCCGACGCGTTCGAGGAGCGCGCCGAGGACCTGATCGCGGCCGAGGTGGAGAACACGGGCAAGCCGGTGGGGCTGACCCGCTCCGAGGAGATCCCGCCGATGGTCGACCAGATCCGCTTCTTCGCGGGCGCGGCCCGGATGCTGGAGGGCCGTTCGGCCGGTGAGTACATGGACGGGATGACCTCGATCATCCGCCGTGAGCCGGTCGGCGTCTGCGCGCAGGTCGCGCCGTGGAACTACCCGATGATGATGGCCGTGTGGAAGTTCGCCCCGGCGATCGCGGCGGGCAACACGGTCGTACTGAAGCCGTCGGACACCACCCCGGCGTCCACGGTGCTCATCGCGGAGATCCTCGGGGAGATCCTGCCCAAGGGCGTCTTCAACGTCATCTGCGGTGACCGCGAGACCGGCCGCATGATGGTCGAGCACCCGACCCCGGCGATGGCCTCCATCACCGGCTCGGTGCGCGCCGGCATGTCCGTCGCCGAGTCCGCCGCCAAGGACGTCAAGCGCGTCCACCTGGAGCTGGGCGGCAAGGCGCCGGTCGTCGTCTTCGAGGACACCGACATCGCCAAGGCCGTCGAGGACATCTCCGTGGCGGGCTTCTTCAACGCCGGGCAGGACTGTACGGCGGCCTGCCGCGTCCTCGTCCACGAGGCGATCCACGACGAGTTCGTCGCCGCCCTCGCCAAGGCCGCGGCCGACACGAAGACCGGCCGGCCGGACGACGAGGACGTGCTGTACGGGCCGCTCAACAACCCCAACCAGCTCAAGCAGGTCGAGGGCTTCATCGAGCGGCTGCCCGCGCACGCGCGCGTGGAGGCCGGCGGCAAGCGCGTCGGCGACAAGGGCTACTTCTTCGCGCCGACCGTCGTCTCGGGCGTCACGCAGGACGACGAGATCATCCAGAACGAGGTCTTCGGGCCGGTCATCACCGTCCAGTCCTTCCGTGACGAGGACCAGGCGGTCGCGTACGCCAACGGCGTCGAGTACGCCCTCGCGTCCTCCGTCTGGACCAAGGACCACGGCCGCGCGATGCGGATGTCGAAGAAGCTCGACTTCGGCTGCGTGTGGATCAACACCCACATCCCGCTGGTCGCCGAGATGCCGCACGGCGGCTTCAAGAAGTCCGGCTACGGCAAGGACCTGTCGGCGTACGGCTTCGACGACTACACGCGGATCAAGCACGTGATGACCTCGCTGGAGGCGTGAGGTCTCCCTGGCTCGCGGCCCCGGACGGAGGACGGACCGTCCGGGGCCGTGGTCTGTCCGGCGGTGTCCTGCGGTGGTCGACAAGGCGCCCGCGCCGCGCGGGACCTCGGCTCAGACGGTGTCCGGAGCGGCGTCGAGGATCGTGGAGTGGTGCATCGTGTGCTTCCGCTTGATCTCCACGAGGACTCCTCGTCAGTAGTCGATGCGGTCGGGTTTGGCCAGCCACGCGTCGAACGGCGCCGTACGGTTCGGCAGGTCCAGGTGCGCGACCGACATCGGCCACATCGACTCGGGCTTCTTCTCGAACAGGTCGTAGAACCTGCGGTCGTCGAAACCGGCCACCGCGGCATCGTGCCGGTCAGCGGAGTAGACGACCCGGTCGACTCGCGCCCACAGTGCGGCGGAGAGGCACATCGGACAGGGCTCGCACGACGTGATCAGGACACAGCCCTCCAGCGAGAAGGTGTCCAGTTTCTTGCAGGCGGCGCGCATCGCGCTCACCTCGGCGTGCGCCACCGGGTCCAGGGTCGCGGTGACCTGGTTGTTCCCGATCGCGACGACCTCGCCGCCCTTGGCGACCAGCGCGCCGAACGGACCGCCGCCGTTCGTCACGCTGGTGGTGGCCAGCGTGATCGCCTTTTCCATCCAGACGCGCTCGAACTCCTGGACGTTCGTTTCCTGGGTGTGCGTGGTCATGGTCACTCCAGTTCCGGAGACGGTGGGGTGGGAGATCACGGCTGAACGCCGCAGATGTGCTCCGGCTTGACCGGGGTGTGGGTCAGGTTCAGCCCCGTCGCGTTGCGGATGGCGTTCACGATCGCCGGGGTGGCGGAGATGGTGGGCGGTTCGCCGACACCGCGCACTCCGTACGGCGCGTTCGGGTCCGCCTTCTCGATCACGTCCACCGTCATCGGCGGCGTGTCCAGGATGGTCGGGATCAGGTAGTCGGTGAACGACGGATTGCGGATCTTGCCGTCCTTGACCTGGATCTCCTCCATCACGGCGAGGCCGAGCCCCTGGGCGGAACCGCCCTGGATCTGCCCGACGACGGCGTCCGGGTTGATCGCCTTGCCGACGTCCTGCGCACAGTCCAACTGCACGACCTTCACCAGGCCCAGATCGGTGTCCACGTCCACCACCGCCCGGTGCGCGGAGAAGGCGTGCTGGACGTGCACCCGCGGGCTCCGCCCGGTCACCGGGTCCATCGCGTGGGTCTGGAGGTGGTGGTACTCCCTGGTTTCCTCGATGACGTCATCGCCGAGTACGGCGACAAGATCGGCGATGAAGCCGGTGGTCTCGGAGACGACCTTGCCGCCGGTGAGCGACAGGTCCGCCGGGTCCTCACCGAAACGCCGGGCGACCCGGTCGAAGATCACCTCGCGGACGGCGTCACAGGCGTTCCTGACGGCACCGCCGGTGATGTAGGTCTGCCGGGAGGCCGAACTCGACCCCGCATCGCCGACGTTGGTGTCGGCCGGGTGGATGGTCACCCGCTCCACGCCCAGTTCGGTGCGGGCGATCTGCTGCTGCACGGTGATCAGGCCCTGCCCGACCTCGGCCGCGGCGGTGTGCACCATCGCGACCGGTTCGCCGCCGATGACCTCCAGCCGTACCCGTGCGGTGGAGTAGTCGTCGACGCCCTCCGCGTAGGAGACGTTCTTGATGATCACGCTGTAGCCGACGCCCCGGACAATGCCTTCGCCGTGCGTGATGTTGGACACCCCGCCCGGCAGATCCCGGACGTCCACCGGCACGGTCCGGTTCTCCGGCGGCATCGGTAGCTTCTTCAGACGTGCCAGCAACTCCGCGACCGGCGCCGGGTAGTCCAGCACCTGCCCGGTGTGCATGGTCGAGCCCTCCTCGACGGCGTTGAGCTGCCGCAGCCGCACCGGGTCCATGCCCAACGCCTTGGCGAGCTTGTCCATTTGCAGCTCGTAGGCGAACGCAGGCTGCACGGCCCCGAGACCACGCATCGCGCCGCACGGCGGATTGTTGGTGTACAGGCCCCAACCCTCGATCCGGACGTTGGGCACCTCGTACGGCCCGACGCCCAGCGAGGTGGCGTTGCTGACCACGACCGGGGTCTTGGAGGCGTACGCGCCGCCGTCGAAGTACATCTTCGCCCGGACGTAGACGAGCTTGCCGTCCTTGGTCGCCCCGTGCTCGTAGTACATCTTTGCCGGGTGCCGGTGCACATGGCCGAAGAACGACTCGAACCGGTTGTAGACCATCTTCACCGGCTTGCCGGTGTGCAGCGCCAGCAGGCAGGCGTGGATCTGCATGGACAGATCCTCGCGGCCGCCGAAGGCGCCCCCGACTCCGGACATGGTGAACCGCACCTTCTCGACGGGGAGACCGAGGGCCCGCGCCGTCTGCTTCTGGTCCACGTGCAGCCACTGGGTGGCGATGAACAGGTCGACCCCGCCGTCCTCGGCCGGGACGGCCAGACCGGATTCCGGCCCGAGGAACGCCTGGTCCTGCATGCCGAGGGTGTACACGTCGGACACCACGACATCGGCCCTGGCTTCCGGATCGCCCTTGACGATCGGCTGGTAGCGCACCACGTTGCCACCAGGGTGCAGCTTGGGCAGCGTGTCGTCGTGCGCGGCCCGCTCCGGGTCCGTGATCGGCTCCAGCACCTCGAAGTCGACGACGATCTTCGCCAGTGCGCGCCGGGCCGTCTCCGGGTGATCGGCCGCGACCAGGGCGACCGGCTCGCCCTGGTACCGCACGACGTCTTCGGCAAGCACCGGCGTATCGGAGACCTTCAGGCCGTAGATGTTCTCGCCGGGGATGTCCTTGTGGGTGAGTACCGCGTACACGCCGGGGTGCTTGAGCGCGGGGCCGATGTCGATCGAGGTGATCCGCGCATAGGGGTGCGGGCTGCGCAGTGTCGCGCCCCAGAGCATGTCCTCCGCCCACAGATCCGAGGAATAGGCGTACTCCCCGCGTACCTTGAGCGTTCCGTCCGGCCGTAGTGGGCTGTCGCCGATTCCGCCGGTGATCGCCTCATCGAGGTCCTGTGGGGTGCGGGAGGGAGAAGTCTGGTTGGCCATCAGGAAGCCTCCACCTTTGAGAAGAGACAGTCGCCGAGCATGAGGTAGTCGATCTCCGTTCCGAGGAAGCAGTTCAGGGCGTCGGCCACGTTCGGCGCGATGCCTTCGGCACGAGTTGCCATGTCATGGCAACTCGTCTGGCTCCGTTGCAACTTGTCGAGGAGTACACAGGCGGCCGGGTGGAGTCAGCCAGGAGTGGAAGGCATGAAAGCGTCCGCAGGCCGGGGATGGCTCTTCGTAGGTTTCTACAAGAGCCGGTGAGGCCCGCAGCGTTAGGAAACTCCTAGGGGCCAGTGGCGGGACCGCCGCCGAAAGGTGCGCCGAAAAAGTGTTATCCGCCCGTCTCCCACCCCGTCCCCGACAGGGGGATGTGACCCCCGGCATAGCCAGCAGTGCGGGTCGGACTGAGAAGGTGCGTGCGGACGTCGGATGAGGGTGGAGAGGACTGAGGTGGACGGGCGGCAGTGGCGGTCGACCATCGCGGCGGCGCAGGCCGGGGACCGGCGGGCGCTGGACGAGCTGGTCGAGGGCTGGCTGCCGCTGGTCTACAACATCGTCGGCCGCGCCCTGAACGGCCACGCCGACGTCGACGACGTCGTCCAGGAGACGATGCTGCGCGCCGTCGGCAACCTGGGCTCGCTGCGCGACCCGGACAGCTTCCGGTCCTGGCTGGTGGCGATCGCCATGCGGCAGATACGGGACCGGGCCCGGCGCAGCCGCCCCACCGCGCCCGCCGACGAGTTGCCCTCCGACGCCGCCGATTTCGCAGAACTCACCGTGCTGCGGCTCCAGTTGGAGGGCCAGCGGCGCGAGGTCGCCGAGGCCGTGCGGTGGCTCGACGACGAGGACCGGCAGCTGCTGTCGCTGTGGTGGCTGGAGGTCGCCGGCGAACTCACCCGGCGCGAACTGGCCGCCGCCGTCGGCGTCACCCGCCAGCACGCCGCCGTCCGCGTCCAGCGGATGAAGGAACGGCTGGAGACCGCCCGAGGCATCGTCCGCGCCCTCGACGGCGCCTGCCCCGACCTGCGCGAGCTGACCGCCCGCTGGCCCGGGCGGCCCGACTCCGTGTGGCGCAAGCGGCTGGCCCGGCACATCCGGGGCTGCGGCTACTGCTCGGACGCCCGCGAGTCCGTCGTACCGGCGGAACGGCTGCTCGTCGGCATCGCGCTCGTCCCGGTCCCGGTCGGTTTCACGCTGTCGCTGGCGTTCGGCGGCAAGACCGCCGTGGCCGCCACCTCCGTCGGCTGGTCCGCCAAGGTCATGACCGCGCTCACCAAACCGGCCGTCGCGGTGACGGCCGGAGCGACGATCGCCGCGGGCGGCGCGTACGTCGTCACGCAGACCCCGGAGGACACACCGCGCCCCCCGCAGGCCGCGGCCCCCGCCGTCCCGACCGCGACGAGCACGCCCGCCCCACCGGCTCCGTCGTCCCCGTCGTCCCCGTCACCCACGCCGTCGCCCTCGGTGACGCAGCGGAAGACCGACCTCTACGGCACGGTCGTCGACGCCGTGGACCGGGCGCCGGACCCGAACGCGCGCCCCGCCGCCCTGCCGCGCCGCCCCGAGACCGGGATCACCAGCACCGGCGGCGCGCACGCCGTGATGAACCACCGCGGCGACAGCGTCACCCTCACCGGCCGGGGCTATGTCCTCGTCCGCTGGCAGATCTCCCCGAAGTACCGCCCCGGCGCCCTCGTCATGCCCACCTGGACCGGCCTCGACGGCAAGCTCTTCCACGTCGCCTCCGGCGGCGGCCGCCGGATGGACGACCCGCTCCAGGGCAGCCCCGACGGCTACGCCACCGGCATGGGCGGCCCGGACATCGGCTACGCCGAACTGCCGCCCGGCACCCAGCAGATGTGGCAGAACGAGTACTTCTACGTCGACGGCGCCGTCACCCTCACCGTCAACGAACGCGGCGCCGACTACGGCGTCAGCGTCTTCCCCTCGACCTGGGACGACGTGACCGAGGACGTCAACCATGGTCCGCCCGACGGCGCGATCCGCTACGGCCTCGTCCGCGACACCGGCAGGGACGACACACCCGTGCCGCAGTACGTCACCCGCGACCGCCCGGCCGACCCGGCGACCGTCCCTCAGCGCTCCCGCGTGTAACGCTCCTGCGCGGCCATCAGGTTCTTCCCAGCGGGGTGAGTTCGTACGTGCGGGGCGCGCGGGCCCTCTGGAGGCGACGGCCGCGCTGTTGACCGGGCTGTGGGAGGGGGAGGGCGCGGACGCGCAGGCGGTCGCGCCGCCCCTCGCCTATGCGACGGGCGGCTGAGCGGTGCGCAGGGCGCACAGGGCGTCGACGCGGTTGGTGGTGATCGAGTCGACGCCCAGGGCGAGCAGGCGGCGCATGGTGCGGCGGGTGTCGGGGGTCCACACGGACAGCAGGTAGCCGTCCTTGTGGACGCGGGCGGACAGGTCGCGGCTCACCAGGCCGAAGCGGTAGTTGAGCCAGCGCGGGCGCACCGCGTCCAGCAGGGCCGGGCGCGGCGGGGCCAGCGTCGTCCACGTGAGGGCGATCTCCGCGGCCGGGGCGGCGGCCCGTACCGCGAGCATCGCGGTGGCGCCCGCGCAGTAGTACACGCGGTCCGCCGCCCCGCACTCCCGTACGACGTCCACGACCCGGCGTGCGGCCCGGACGTCGGGCGTGCCCGGCAGATCGAGCATCACCCGGTGTCCGTCGGTCGCCGTGAGCGCCTCCGCGAGCGTCGGTACCCGGCCCGCCGTCAGCCCGCGCACCTCGTCCGCCGACAGCGACAGCAGCGGCCGGTCGTGCTCCCACAACCGCTTCAGCGTCTCGTCGTGCAGCAGCACGGGCACACCGTCCCGGGTCAGCCGTACGTCGATCTCGACCGCGTCCGCGCCCAGTCGGAGCGCGGAACGCAGCGAGTCGATCGTGTTCTCGCGGAAGTGGTAGGGGGCACCGCGGTGGGCCACGGCGGTCACGTTCGGCATGGGGCCATTGTGGTGGGTCAGCGCGCGAGCCACGCCGCTGTGTAGGTGTCGATCTCGGCCTTGATACGGCTCTTGCCGGCCTCGTCGAGGAAGGAGGCCTCGACCGCGTTCCTCGCGAGGTCGGCGAGGCCCCGCTCGTCGAGGTCGAGCAGCCGGGCGGCGACGGCGTACTCGTTGTTGAGGTCGGTGCCGAACATCGGCGGGTCGTCGGAGTTGATGGTGACGAGGACGCCGGCCCGGGTGAACTCCTTGATGGGGTGCTCGTCGAGCGTGCGGACCGCGCGGGTGGCGATGTTGGAGGTCGGGCACACCTCCAGCGGGATCCGGTGCTCGACGAGGTGCGCCAGCAGCTTCGGGTCCTGGGCCGAACTGGTGCCGTGGCCGATGCGCTCGGCGCGCAGGTGGGTCAGCGCGTCCCACACCGTCTCCGGGCCGGTCGTCTCACCGGCGTGCGGCACGGAGCGCAGTCCGGCGGCTATGGCCCGGTCGAAGTACGGCTTGAACTGCGGCCGCGGCACGCCGATCTCGGGCCCGCCGAGCCCGAAGGAGACCAGTCCCTCGGGCCGCAGCTTGTCCTCGGTGGCCAGCCGCGTGGTCTCCTCGGCCGCCTCCAGCCCCGCCTCGCCGGGGATGTCGAAGCACCAGCGCAGTACGGTCCCGAAGTCGGCCTCGGCCGCCTTGCGGGCGTCCTCGATCGCGTCCATGAACGCCTGCTCCTCGACACCGCGCCGGGTGGAGGAGAAGGGGGTGATGGTCAGCTCGGCGTACCGCACCTGCTGGCGGGCCATGTCCCGGGCCACCTCGTACGTCAGCAGCCGGACGTCCTCCGGGGTGCGGATCAGGTCGACGACGGACAGGTACACCTCGATGAAGTGGGCGAAGTCCGTGAACGTGAAGTAGTCGACCAGGGCCTCGGGGTCGGTGGGGACCTTGGAGTCGGGGTGGCGGGCGGCTAGTTCGGCGACGATCCGGGGGGAGGCGGAGCCGACGTGGTGCACGTGGAGTTCGGCCTTGGGCAGTCCGGCGATGAAGGCCTTCAGGTCCCGTGGGGCACGGGGGTCGACGAGATGCTCGGTCAAGGGTTCCTCCCCGGAACGGCGCCCCTGCCGGCGCGTGGCGGGCGGGGTGCGGGTGATCGGCTGATCGGTGACTCGGGGTCATCGTAGGCGGTGGGGCGGCGCCGCTTTCAGAGGGTGGGCCAGAGCCGCTTTCAGGGGGTGCGGCTCCGCCGCTGTGTGCGGCTCCGTCGCGGGGGCTGCGAGGAGCCTCCACACACCCGCATGTGGCTCGCAGCGGACGGCCCCGTAGCATGGCGACACGATCGACCCAGGGGGGATGCGACATGACGGACGCGACGCAGCCTGGCGGAGGCGGCCACGACCCGTGGGCGCCTCCCCAGAGCAAGAGCCCGCTGGAGAAGAATCAGGCGCCCGACGCCGCACCGTCCACACCGCAGCCGCCCTCCGTGCACGACCATGCCACGGTCACCTCGATGCCGGGCGCGGGTTTCACCCCGCCCGCCGGGACGACACCGTTCGACCACTCCGGCACCGGCTCCGGCCCCGCCGTCCCACCCCCGCCCGTCGCCCCCACCGGCCCGGGAGCAACCGGCGGCTACGGCTACGGCTACCCCGGCTATCCCCAGGGCGGCTACGGCTGGCCCGGGATGCCCAGGCCCCCTCAGAACGGGATGGGCATCGCGGCGATGGTGCTGGGCATCGTCTCGTGCACCCTGTTCTGCCTGTACGGCGTGGTCTCGGTCGTGACCGGCATCCTCGCCGTCGTCTTCGGTCTCAAGGGCCGCAAGCGGGCCGAGTCCGGAGTGGCCGACAACCACGGTCAGGCCCAGGCAGGTCTGATCATGGGCATCATCGGGATCGTCCTCGGCCTCGCGGTGATCGTCCTGATCGCCGTCGGGATCACGGCCGCCATCAACAGCGACCAGCCGTACGAAGACGACCCGTACTACGGCGCCCCGGCCCCCGTGGCCACCGCCCCGGCCCACCACTGAAACAGCCACCCGCCGCGACGATCAGGGTCACTGCGGTGCCCGCGCAGCCGAGCAACGGCATGAGGACCACGGGCCTGGTGCTGGGCATCATCCGCGTGGTGTGCAGCGCGGTGAGGCCCCCAACAAGGGCGCGGCGACTGTCGGCCTCGCCGGCATCATGGGCGGGGTCGGCGTAGCCGCTCCCGCGCCTCCATCAGCGCGAACCCCAGCAGATTCGGCCCCCGCCACCGCTCCGGATCCGACGCCGCCTCGTCGTCCGCGGCCAGCCCGATGCCCCACACGCGGTCCACGGGGCTCGCCTCCACCAGCACCCGCTCCCCGGTGCCCAGCAGAAACTCCCGCAGATCGGCATGCGCGGCGAACTTGTGGACGCTGCCCTCGGCCACGATCCCGAACCGCTCGCGCTCCCACACGGCCTCGTCGAAGCCCCGCACCAGCCGCCCCGCCTTCTTCGCCTCGGCGGGATGCCCGGCCGCCAGCACGCGCCGCTCCGCCTCCGCGTCGTCGAAGAGCCGTGCCTTGCCGGCCATCATCCAGTGCTCCGCCGTCGCGTACTCCACCCCGTCCACGGTGAACGGCGACGGCCACCACTGGCTCAGACAGCTCGCGCCGATCCGCCCGTCCGGTCGCGGCCGGTGCCCCCAGAAGTGCAGATACTTGATCCGAGCGCCCGCGCGGACCTCCCTGACCAGCGCATCCCGGGAATTGATCACTCCCCGGACCCTGTCCGTCCTCTCCATGCATGCGAGTCTGGCAGGCACCACTGACACTCCGTCCCCCCTTTTAAACGCCGACTCGACACCTGGTCGACAGATTCCGTCGCTTAACCAAAAGGCAACAACGGAATCACTTGTTGGACGCCCGCCCCTCTGTCAGGATCGGCACTCAAATCGAGCTGGAGCTACGCCACCCGCCCCCAGGGACAGCGGGGCGACGGCGGAGGAGAGCGACATGCACAACCCGGGCAGGAGCACCCCGGAACGATTCCCCGCCCAGGACCGTTTCGCGGACGGCGCGCAGTACATCGCGGGCCGCCTCACGAAGGGCACCTCGGGCCGGACCCACGCGGTCGTCGACCCAGCCACCGGCGAGGAGGTCCTCACGTACGACCTGGCGGGCACGGACGACGTGGACGCGGCCGTCGCCGCCGCCCGCGAGGCGTTCCCGGCGTGGGCCGGCGCCACCCCCGGTGAGCGTTCCGACGCGCTGCACCGCTTCGCCGCCGTGCTCGCCGAGCGCGCGGAGGACTTCGCCCGCGCCGAGTCCCTGCAGTGCGGCAAGCCGCTGAAGCTGACCCGCGAGTTCGACGTGCCGGGCACGATCGACAACACGTCCTTCTTCGCGGGGGCCGCCCGGCACCTCCAGGGCCAGTCCGCCGGTGAGTACTCCGGCCACCACACCTCGTACGTCCGCCGCGAGCCCATCGGCGTCGTCGGCTCCGTCGCGCCCTGGAACTATCCCCTCCAGATGGCCGCGTGGAAGATCCTCCCGGCGATCGCCGCGGGCAACACGATCGTCCTCAAGCCCGCCGAGCTGACCCCGCTGACCTCCCTGCTGTTCGCGCAGGCCGCCACCGACGCCGGGATCCCGGACGGTGTCGTCAACATCGTCACCGGCACCGGCAAGGAGGCCGGCGAGCACCTCGTCGGTCACCCGGACGTGGCCATGACGTCCTTCACCGGCTCCACCGCCGTCGGCAAGCGCGTCGCCGAGATCGCCACCGCCACCGTCAAGCGGCTGCACCTGGAGCTGGGCGGCAAGGCACCCTTCGTGGTGTTCGACGACGCCGACCTGGAGGCCGCCGTCCACGGCGCGGTCGCGGGCGCGCTGATCAACACCGGCCAGGACTGCACCGCCGCCACGCGCGTGTACGTACAGCGCCCCCTCTACGAGGCGTTCGTCGACAAGACCTCCGCCCTCATGGAAACCGTCCGCCTCGGCGACCCCTTCGCGGCGGGCACCGACCTCGGGCCGCTCATCTCGCACGTCCAGCGGGACCGCGTCGCCGGTTTCGTCGACCGGGCGCGTGCCTACGCGCGCGTGGTCACCGGTGGGGAAGCCCCGCAGGGCGAGCTCAAGAACGGCGCGTACTATCGGCCCACCCTCGTCGCGGACGCGCCCCAGGACAGCGAGATCGTCCAGTCCGAGATCTTCGGACCGGTCCTCGTGGTCCTGCCCTTCGACACCGACGACGAAGGGATCCGGCTCGCCAACGACACCCCGTACGGTCTCGCGGCCTCTGCCTGGAGCCGTGACGTCTACCGCGCGAACCGCGCCACCCGCGAGATCAAGGCGGGCTGCGTGTGGGTGAACGATCACATCCCGATCATCAGCGAGATGCCGCACGGCGGATACAAACAGTCCGGCTTCGGCAAGGACATGTCCGTGTACTCGTTCGACGAGTACACGCAGCTCAAGCACGTTATGTTCGACAACACGGCGGTCGCTCGGAAGGACTGGCACCGCACGATCTTCGGGGACCGATGACCACTTCAGGCCGCCCGAACCGCGGCCGCCCATCCCGAAAGGGCACCACGCGCATGGAGCAGTACGAGCCCGACCGCCCGTCCGCGGCCCAGGTGGCCGCCATGCGGCGCAGCCTGCGCAGCGGCAGGGCCTCCCTCACCCGCCGTTCGCTGTTGCGCGCCTCCGCCGGTGGCGCGCTCGCGGTCGGTGGCCTGGGGGCGCTGAGCGCCTGCGGCATTCCGCCGGCGGCGCAGACGTCCGGAGTGTCGTCCGAGGACCACTCGGCGAAGGAGAAGACGGTCAGCTTCTCCAACTGGACCGAGTACATGGACGTCGACGAGAGCGGCAAGCGTCATCCGACGCTCGACGAGTTCAGGAGGCGCACCGGCATCACCGTCAAGTACACGGAGGACATCAACGACAACGTCGAGTTCTTCGGCAAGATCAAGCCGCAGCTGGCGGCCGGCCAGGACACCGGCCGTGATCTGATCTGTGTGACCGACTGGCTCGCCGCGCGCCTCATCCGCTTCGGCTGGGTCCAGAAACTGGACGCGTCCAACCTGCCCACCGCGTACGCCAACCTCTCCCAGCAGTTCCGCAGCCCCGACTGGGACCCGGGACGGGCGTACTCCTACCCCTGGACCGGCATCTCCACGGTCATCGCCTACAACAAGAAGGCGCTGGACGGCGTCGAGGTGAAGTCCGTCTCCGACCTGCTCGACAACCCCAGGCTCAAGGGCCGCGTCGGCTTCCTCACCGAGCTGCGCGACACCGTCGGCATGACGCTGCTGGACATGGGCAAGGACCCGGCCACGTTCACCGACGACGACTTCGACGCGGCGATCGCCCGTCTGCAGAAGGCTGTCGACAAGGGCCAGATCCGCCGTTTCACCGGCAACGACTACACCTCGGACCTCAGCAAGGGCGACTTCGCGGCCTGCCTCGCCTGGGCCGGGGACGTCGTCCAGCTCAAGGCGGACAGCCCGGACGTCGACTTCGTCATCCCCGACAGCGGTTACATGACGTCGACGGACAACCTCCTGGTGCCCAACAAGGCCCGCCACAAGACCAACGCCGAGCGGCTCATCGACTTCTACTACGAGCCGGGGCCGGCCGCGCAGCTCGCCGCGTACATCAACTACGTGTGCCCGGTCGACGGGGTGAAGGCGGAACTCGCCAAGATCGATGAGGACGCGGCGAACAACCCGCTGATCATTCCCGACGAAGAGATGGCCGCCAAGTCTCACGCCTTCCGCTCGCTGAGCTCGAAGGAAGAGACGGCGTACGAAGAGAAGTTCGCGAAGCTCACAGGGGCGTGACGACGACGATGACGACGAAGGACAGCAGCGGCGACGTCCGCCTCTCCGGAATCAGCAAGACCTACGGCTCCTTCACCGCCGTACATCCGCTGGACCTGACCGTCCCGCAGGGCTCCTTCTTCGCCCTGCTCGGCGCCTCGGGCTGCGGCAAGACCACCACCCTGCGGATGATCGCGGGACTCGAGGAGCCGACGAGCGGCACCGTCTCGCTCGGCGACCAGGACGTGACCGCGCTGCCGCCGTACAAGCGGCCGGTGAACACGGTCTTCCAGTCCTATGCCCTCTTCCCGCACCTCGACATCTTCGAGAACGTCGCCTTCGGTCTGCGCCGGCGCGGCGTCAAGAGCGTGAAGAAGCAGGTCGAGGAGATGCTCGACCTGGTCCAGCTCGGCGAGCAGGCCCGCAAGAAGCCGCACCAGCTCTCCGGCGGCCAGCAGCAGCGCGTCGCCGTCGCCCGCGCGCTGATCAACCACCCCAAGGTGCTGCTCCTCGACGAGCCCCTCGGCGCCCTGGACCTGAAGCTGCGCCGGCAGATGCAGCTGGAGCTCAAGCGCATCCAGACCGAGGTCGGCATCACCTTCGTGCACGTCACGCACGACCAGGAGGAGGCCATGACGATGGCCGACACGGTCGCCGTGATGAACGCGGGCCGGGTCGAGCAGCTCGGCGCCCCCGCCGAGCTGTACGAGAACCCGCGCACCACCTTCGTCGCCAACTTCCTCGGCACCTCCAACCTGATCGAGGCCGAGGTCGACACCAAGTCGGGCGACGACGTCGTCCTCAAGGCGGGCGGCGGCAAGCTCATGCTCCCCTCGGAGCGCTGTTCCGCGTCCACCGCGACCGGCGGCAAGGTGCTGGTCGGCGTGCGCCCCGAGAAGATCTCCCTCGTCCACGCGGACGACGCCGGGGAGATCCCGGAGGGCCGCAACCGGGTCACCGGCACCATCGCCGACGCCAGTTTCATCGGCGTCTCCACGCAGTACGTCATCGACAGCCCCGTCTGCCCCGAGCTCGCCGTCTACGTGCAGAACGTCGAGCGCGACGGCCGCCTCACGCCCGGCGCCGACGTCGTCCTGCACTGGAGCCCCGCGCACACCTTCGGCCTGGACGCCACGCAGGACATCGACGCGGGCACCGAGGAAGAGGCCGCCTGATGACGACGCTCACCGAGGCGCCACCGCCGCTGGTGCCCGCACCGGCGAAGAAACCACCGCGCAGACGCGGCCGCCTCACGCCGTACTGGCTGCTGCTGCCCGGCATCCTCTGGCTGCTGATCTTCTTCGCGCTGCCGATGGTCTACCAGGCCTCCACGTCCGTGCAGACGGGCTCCCTGGAGGAGGGCTACGAGGTCACCTGGCACTTCGTCACGTACTGGAACGCGCTGTCCGAGTACTGGCCGCAGTTCCTGCGCTCGGTGGTGTACGCCGGGTCCGCGACGATCCTGTGTCTGCTGCTGGGCTATCCGCTGGCGTATCTGATCGCGTTCCGCGCGGGCCGCTGGCGGAACCTGATCATGATCCTGGTGATCGCGCCGTTCTTCACCAGCTTTCTGATCCGTACGCTCGCCTGGAAGACGATCCTCGCGGACGGCGGCCCGGTCGTCGGCGCCCTCAACGCGCTGCACGTCCTGGACGTCACCAGCTGGCTCGGCATCACCGCCGGGGAGCGGGTGCTGGCCACCCCGCTGGCGGTCGTGTGCGGTCTGACGTACAACTTCCTGCCGTTCATGATCCTGCCGCTGTACACCTCGCTGGAGCGGATCGACGGCCGGCTGCACGAGGCGGCGGGCGACCTGTACGCGAAGCCGTTCACGACCTTCCGGAAGGTCACCTTCCCGCTGTCGATGCCCGGTGTCGTCTCCGGCACGCTGCTGACCTTCATCCCGGCCGCCGGTGACTACGTGAACGCCGATCTGCTCGGCTCCACCGACACCCGCATGATCGGAAACGTCATTCAGTCGCAGTTCCTGCGGATTCTGGACTATCCGACGGCCGCGGCGCTGTCCTTCATCCTGATGTTCGCGATCCTCATCATGGTGACGCTCTACATCCGCAAGTCCGGCACGGAGGATCTGGTTTAAATGGCCTTCGTCAACTGGCTCAAGCGCCATCTCGTCGTCATCGCGGGGATGTTCACGCTCGGATTTCTGCTGCTGCCGAACGTCGTCGTGACGGTTTTCTCCTTCAACCAGCCGAAGGGCCGTTTCAACTACGAGTGGCAGGAATTCTCCACGGCCGCCTGGACCGATCCGTGCGGCGTCGCCGACCTGTGCGGCTCGCTTTCCCTGAGTCTCCAGATCGCCCTCTGGGCGACGCTGGGCGCCACGGTCCTCGGCGCGATGATCGCCTTCGCGCTGGTGCGGTACCGCTTCCGCGCGCGGGGCGCCGTCAACTCGCTGATCTTCCTGCCCATGGCGATGCCCGAGGTGGTGATGGCGGCCTCGCTGCTGACGCTCTTCCTCAACATGGGTGTCCAGTTGGGATTCTGGACGATCCTGATCGCGCACATCATGTTCTGCCTCAGCTTCGTCGTGACGGCCGTCAAGGCGCGTGTGATGTCGATGGACCCGAGGCTGGAGGAGGCCGCGCGCGATCTGTACGCCGGTCCGTTCCAGACCTTCGTCCGGGTCACGCTGCCGATCGCCGCCCCCGGAATCGCGGCGGGCGCGCTGCTCGCCTTCGCGCTCTCCTTCGACGATTTCATCATCACCAATTTCAACGCGGGCTCGACCGTCACCTTCCCCATGTTCGTCTGGGGCTCGGCACAGCGCGGCACGCCTGTTCAGATCAATGTCGTCGGTACGGCCATGTTCGTCGTCGCCGTACTGTTCGTCCTGGCCTCCATGGCCCTCGGCAGCCGCCGAAAGCGCCAGAAGGCGATGCACCCGTAGGCCAGAAGGCGTAGCGCATCCGTAGGGAGTTGAAATCATGGCCCCAAGCGCCATGAGCCGTGGCAACGACAACGACACCTGGACGAAGTCCCTTTCCGAAGCACAGCCGGTCGCGTACTGGCTGGACGACCCCGGCAGGCCCCACCCCGAGCCCGCGCTGACCGGCGCCGAGACCTGCGACCTGCTGGTCGTCGGCGGCGGCTACAGCGGGCTGTGGACCGCGCTCAATGCCAAGGAGCGCGACCCCGGGCGCGATGTCGTCCTGCTGGAAGGCCGTGAGGTGGGCTGGGCCGCCTCCGGCCGCAACGGCGGCTTCTGCGCCGCCTCCCTCACCCACGGCCTGCCCAACGGCCTGACCCGCTGGCCCGACGAGATCCACAAGCTCCACGAGCTGGGCGCCCGCAACCTCGACGGAATCGAGGCGGCGGTCGCCCGGTACGCCATCGACTGCGACTTCGAGCGCACCGGCGAGATCGACGTCGCCACCGAGACCTACCAGGCGTGGGAACTGCGCGACTGGTACGAGAAGATGGAGCGCGAGGGCCTCGCCGAGGGCGTGGAGTTCCTGGACGCCGAGGCGGTGCGGGCACAGGTCGACTCGCCGACGTTCCAGGCGGGCCTCTGGGACCGCCGCGGCGTCGCCATGCTCAACCCCGCCAGGCTCGCCTGGGGCCTGAAGCGGGCCTGCCTCGACCTCGGCGTGCGCATCCATGAGCACACCCCCGCCCTCACCCTCAGGCCGTACGGCGCCGGAATGGCCGTACGCACCCCCTACGGCCAGGTCCGTGCCCGCAAGGTCGCGCTCGGCACGAACATCTTCCCGAGCCTCGTCAGACGCGTCCGCGCGTACACCGTCCCGGTCTACGACTACGCCCTGATGACCGAACCGCTCACCGCCGAGCAGCTCGACGCGATCGGCTGGAAGAACCGGCAGGGCCTCGGGGACAGCGCCAACCAGTTCCACTACTTCCGGCTCTCCGCCGACAACCGCATCCTGTGGGGCGGCTACGACGCCATCTACCCGTACGGCGGCCGGGTGCGCGCCGAGTACGACGACCGCCCGGAGACGTACGCCAAGCTCGCCGGGCACTTCTTCACCTGCTTCCCGCAGCTGGAGGGCGTCCGCTTCACCCACGCCTGGGGCGGCGCGATCGACACCTGCTCCCGCTTCTCGGCGTTCTTCGGCACGGCGCACGGCGGCAGGGTCGCGTACGCGGCGGGCTACACGGGGCTCGGCGTGGGGGCGACGAGATTCGGCGCCGACGTCATGCTCGACCTGCTGGCCGGAGAGCACACGGAGCGCACCTCGCTCGACATGGTCCGCAAGAAGCCGCTGCCGTTCCCGCCGGAGCCGTTCGCCTGGACCGGTATCGCCCTCACCAAGTGGTCGCTGGCCAGGGCGGACGCCCACGACGGGCGGCGCAACCTGTGGCTGAAGACGCTGGACAGACTGGGGCTCGGCTTCGACAGCTGAGCGTGACTCGGTTCACTCCCATGGGGTGCGGAAAGCCGCGTAATGCCCGGCAGGAGACCTCCCTCTCCCTCGTGACGCGGCCAGCGTCCACGAACAGAGAGGGAGGTTTCCTCATGACAGGGGCGAAGACGGCCGTCGAGTGGCTGGCATCCGTCGCACCGGACCCCGAGGCCTGCCGGTGGGAATGGGAGCGCAACCCCCTGGGGGTCGCGCTGCTGCCCGCCGGCCGGGTCTGGGACGTACTGATCCTGCCGGGCAGGCTCGGCCATCGCACGCTCGACGTCCTCACCCGCATCCTCGACCGACCGGGCCCGGTGCTCGTCGACTTCGGCGACGCCCGGATGGGGTTCTTCGTACCGCCGGGCACGGCGTGCCGCTGGATCGGCACGGGCATCCGCACCGCCGGAGCCGGCGTCTGGATCGTCGTACCGTACCCGGGCCGCTCCATCGGCAAGGTGCGCTGGCTGGTCCCCCGGACGGCTCGGGCACGCTGACGGACCCGACGCTGCTGGAACTGGCAATGCACGAGGCAGCGGCGGGCCTGGCGACGCAGGAGGGGGGCTAGCCGACGAGAACCCTTGACAAGCGAGATTGGTCTGGACCAAGTTGTGGGCGCTCCACCCTCCAATTCCCCCCTGCCTGGAGGCACTTGTGGACCGCTTCAGACCCCTCGCCCTCCTCACCGCCGCGGCACTGATCCTGCCCGGCGTCACCGCGCTCTCGTCGGCCGCCCGTGCGGCCGACGCGGACCTCGCCCGCAACGGCGGCTTCGAATCCGGCCTCGACGGCTGGACCTGCACCTCCGGTACGACGGTCAACTCACCCGTGCGCAGTGGCAGTTCCGCGTTGCAGGCGACCCCGGCGGGCAGTGACAACGCCCGGTGCGCGCAGACGGTGACCGTGCGGCCGGACTCCTCCTACACGCTCAGCGGTCACGTCCGCGGCTCCTACGTCCACCTCGGCGCCTCCGGCACCGGCACCACCGACGTATCCACCTGGACCCAGTCCGCCCCCGCCTGGCAGCAACTGACCACCACCTTCCGCACGGGCCCGTCCACCACGCGCGTCACCATCTACACGCACGGCTGGTACGGCACCGGCGCCTACCACGCCGACGACATCACCCTGATCGGCCCCGGCGGCGACGTCGGACAGCCGCCCGCCCCGCCGACGGGGCTGAAGGTCGGCACGGTGACCTCCGCCGGCGTCGCCCTGTCGTGGTCCGCGGTGACGGGTGCGTCCGGTTACGCCGTCTACCGCGACGGTGTGCAGGTCCAGACGGTGAGCGGCACTTCGGCCACGGTGACCGGACTGTCGCCGCAGACGGCGTACGCCTTCCAGGTCGCCGCCGTCAACGACGCGGGCGAGTCGGCGAAGTCGGCGACCGTGATCGCGACAACCACCCAGGGCGGCGGCAGTTCCCCCGACCTCCCGCCGCACGCCCTGGTCGGCTATCTGCACGCCGGCTTTGCCAATGGCTCCGGCTACACCCGCCTCGCCGACGTGCCCGACAGCTGGGACGTCATCGACCTGGCCTTCGGCGAGCCGACCTCGGTCACCTCCGGCGACATCCGCTTCGACCGCTGCCCGGTCACCGAGTGCCCGAACGTCGAGAGCGACGCCGAGTTCAAGGCGGCGATCCGGGCCAAGCAGGCGGCGGGCAAGAAGGTGCTGATCTCGATCGGCGGCCAGAACGGCCAGGTACAGCTGACGACCACGGCGGCCCGCGACACCTTCGTGGCGTCGGTGTCGAGGATCATCGACGAGTACGGCCTGGACGGCCTGGACATCGACTTCGAGGGCCACTCGCTGTCCCTGAACGCCGACGACACCGACTTCAAGAACCCCAAGACCCCGGTGATCGTGAACCTGATCTCGGCGCTGAAGACCCTGAAGGCCCGGTACGGCGACGACTTCGTGCTGACCATGGCGCCGGAGACCTTCTTCGTCCAGCTCGGCTACCAGTACTACGGCACCGGCCAGTGGGGCGGCCAGGACCCGAGGGCGGGCGCGTACCTCCCGGTCATCCACGCGATGCGCGACGACCTCACCCTGCTGCACGTCCAGGACTACAACTCGGGCCCGATCATGGGCCTGGACAACCAGTACCACACCATGGGTGGCGCCGACTTCCACATCGCCATGACCGACATGCTGCTCACCGGCTTCCCGGTCGCGGGCGACCAGAACAACGTCTTCCCGCCGCTGCGCCCGGAGCAGGTGGCGATCGGCATGCCGGCGTCCACACACGCGGGCAACGGTCACGTCCCCCCGGCCGAGGTCGTGAAGACCCTCGACTGCCTGACGAAGAAGACCAACTGCGGCTCGTACACCACCCACGGCACCTGGCCCGCTCTGCGCGGACTGATGACGTGGTCGATCAACTGGGACCGGTACGCGAACTGGGAGTTCCAGCGGACGTTCGACGGCTACTTCGGCTGAGTGGGTCGACGCGTCCGGCGTGTCCGGCACGTCCGACGCGTCCGGCGCTGCCGACGTACAGCACATAGCCGGTGATCAGCACCGTACAGAGGCACCAACTGGCCACGACGTCCAGTGGCCAGTGGTAGCCGCGCCGGACCAGCCCGAAGCCGACGCCGAGATTGAGGGCGAGGCAGACGGCGAGCAGCGCGCGGCGGACGAGCGGGCCGCCCGGCCGGGAGAGGAGGAGCAGGGTCGCGCAGCCGTAGGCGACCGCGGCCGTCGCGGTGTGCCCGGAGGGGTAGTAGCCGGTGGCCGGGGGCTCGACGGGGGTGCCGGGGCGGTCGGTCAGTTCCTTGAGCGGGACGACGAGGGCCGGGACCAGGGCCATCAGGACGACGGCGGCGGCACCCGGCAGCCACCAGCGGTGCGTCCCCGCGCCCCGGGCCCGCCACGCGCTGTACCCCGCGACCAGGACGAGCACGGGGACGGCGATCTGGACGTTGCCGAGATCGGCGAGGAGTTCGGAGAACCGGTCCGGCTGGACGAGCGCGCGGCTGAGCCGCTCGTCCAGCCGGACCAGCGGCCCGTCGGCGACGACCTGCCAGGTGATCAGCACGAACAGGACGGCGGGCAGGGCGAGCAGCAGAGGAAGCACGGGGAACAGCTTCGCAGGTGGCAGCAGCCACCCTCACAGGTCTGGACGACTGGCACGCCAAAACACACCCCAAACACGCCGAAAGGCCGACGCAAGGGGGGGTCTGCGCCGGCCTTCAGGGGCGTACCGCTCCCAGGCGGCCGTCCGGACCGGAACGTCGCGCGCCCCGGGGGGTTTGGGGCGAGCGACCGTCCGATCGGTGAGGAGACCCGGAGCCGAGGGCCCCGGTTGTGTGCGCGAGGCACGACCAGGTCGAAGCTGGGGAGGCCCCGGCCTGATGTCACCCACAGTTCCCTGTGGGCGGGGTGTATCTCATCGCGTCAGAATTTACGGCAGGCGCCGCGGGTGCGACAGACGCAATCCCGACCCGCCATCCACCTCGCACACGTTCTTCACACGCTCTGACGTGGGGCGCCGGATGAACAGGCCCGTGCTCATGCCCGTGCTCAGATGCGTGCTCAGGCCCGTACTCAGATGCGTGCGAACGCCTGCTCGATGATGTCGAGGCCCTCGTTCAGCAGGTCCTCGCCGATGACCAGCGGCGGCAGGAAGCGCAACACGTTGCCGTAGGTGCCACAGGTCAGGACCAGCAGGCCCTCGGCGTGGCAGGCCTTGGCGAGCGCGGTGGTGGCCTCGGGGTTGGGCTCCTTGGTGGCGCGGTCCTTGACCAGCTCGATGGCGATCATCGCGCCCCGGCCGCGGACGTCGCCGATGATGTCGAACTTCTCGGCCATGGCGGTGAGGCGGGCCTTCATGACCGCCTCGATGTTCTTCGCCCTGGCGTTGAGGTCGAGCTCCTTCATGGTCTCGATGGCGCCGAGCGCACCGGCGCAGGCGACCGGGTTGCCGCCGTAGGTGCCGCCCAGGCCACCGGCGTGCGCGGCGTCCATGATCTCGGCGCGGCCGGTCACGGCGGCGAGCGGCAGACCGCCCGCGATGCCCTTGGCGGTGGTGATCAGGTCGGGGACGATGCCCTCGTCCTCGCAGGCGAACCACTGGCCGGTGCGGCAGAAGCCGGACTGGATCTCGTCGGCGACGAAGACGATGCCGTTGTCGGCGGCGAACTGCCGGATTGCGGGGAGGAAGCCCTTGGCCGGCTCGATGAAGCCACCCTCACCGAGCACCGGCTCGATGATGATCGCGGCGATGTTGTCCGCGCCGACCTGCTTGGACATCTGGTCGATGGCCTGCGCGGCGGCCTCCGGGCCCGCGTTCTCCGGGCCGGTCGGCCAGCGGTAGCCGTAGGCCACCGGCACCCGGTACACCTCGGGCGCGAACGGGCCGAAGCCGTGCTTGTACGGCATGTTCTTGGCGGTCAGCGCCATGGTGAGGTTCGTCCGGCCGTGGTAGCCGTGGTCGAAGACGACGACGGCCTGCCGCTTGGTGTACGCGCGGGCGATCTTGACGGCGTTCTCGACGGCCTCGGCGCCGGAGTTGAACAGCGCGGACTTCTTGGCGTGGCCGCCCGGCGTCAGCTCGGCGAGCGCCTCGGCGACCTCGACGTACCCCTCGTACGGCGTGACCATGAAACAGGTGTGCGTGAAGTCGGCGAGCTGGGCGCTCGCCCGGCGTACGACGGCCTCGGCGGACGCGCCGACGGACGTCACGGCGATACCGGAACCGAAGTCGATGAGGCGGTTGCCGTCGACGTCCTCGATGATCCCGCCGCCCGCGCGCGCGGTGAACACCGGCAGCACGGAGCCCACGCCCTGGGCGACCGCGGCGGTACGACGGGCCTGCAGTTCCTGCGACTTCGGGCCGGGGATGGCGGTGACGACGCGGCGCTCCTGCGGGATTGCGGTCATGAGGGGCTCCCTGGTTGATCTTGCGAACCGGATCATTCCGAACCGGATCATTCCGGTGAACCGGACGTTCCGGGTGGGGGTTTTCGGACGCTTGCCTTGTTTCTTCGCAGGCTAGGGCCGGGGGTGGGGCGTGGGCATGCTCCATGTGGGCGTTGTCGCCGGAACGGGTTGTCCGTGGTGGACATAGCAAGGTGGGGGCGCCTCATCGCCACCCCGGCGCGCAATCGCCGAACTGCCCCTGCGAGGGCGTTAGATTGACTCGCTGATGGTGGACGGAGCGGCTGGTCAGGGGGCAAGGGCGATGGACAGCGACGGGACGCAGGACGCGCGGCGCGCACAGGCCAACCCTGTGCCACGCCCGGCGGGGCCGCCCCCCATGCCGGCGATGCCGCCGCGGCCGGACGGCTCCGCCTTCCTCGCCTGGCTGCGCACGCCCCGGCCGGAGGCGGCGCCCGGGGTGTGGCGATTCGGGTACCGGCCGCGGCCGGAGCAGGAACCCGAGGCAATTCCCGCGCGGCAGTTGCTGAGCGGTGCGCTGATCGCCTTCCTGGTCGGCTGGCTGATCTGGTCCCTGCTGCAGAACGGCTACCTCGGCACCTGGTGGTGGATTCCGTTCGACCTGATCGTCCCCGACTCCTGGCGCGGCGGCGACAGTCAGATCGGCGAGGTGGGCACCTTTCTCGTGTACCGGGGCTACCAGGTGCTCGTGGCCTTGACGATCATGGTCGGAGCGGGTCGGCTCGGACGCTGGAACGAGGTGTGGCGCCGCTTCCTGGCCCCCCGCTTCCGGCGCCCGCGGCCCCAGGAAGCGGTCCCCGCCCCTGCGGACGACCCCGCCGGGTGGAACCAGCTCCGGGCCGCCGGTGCGGTCGAGGTCGCCGAGCGGCTGGCGGGTGACGCGCGGGCCGGGCTCATGCGGGACGTCGACCACGCGCGAATCACGCGGGCCTGGCAGGGGGTGCGCAGCGGGCGGCACAGCCTCGCCACGTTCACCTCGGCCGTGCTGAAGGACGGCGCCATGGCCTGTCTGCACCCCTCCGGGGAGCGAGACCTGCCCGGCCGGCTGGCCCAGCACGACCTGGTCACCGGGCAGGTGCGGCTGGGGGTCACCGTCGACGACCCGCGCAACCCCTATGCCTACCGGGGCACCGGCCTCGCCCTCGGCCCCGATCTGCTCGGCACCTCACTGCTCGCCGTCGGACCCGCCGGTTCCGGCAAGACGGGGCGCGTCGTGTGGCCCGTCGCCGAGTCGCTGTGCCTGCACGCGCTCGCCGGACGCGCCGCCGTCGTGGTCGTCGGAGCAGCGGGCGCGAGGCTCGGCCCGGCCGACGCCTACGACGTCGTCGTCCGCATCGGCAACCCGGAGTCCGTCCACGACCTCGACCTGTACGGCGGCACCACCGACCCCGACGAGGCCGCCGCCATACTGGCCGAGGCGCTGGTCGGGGACCTCGCCGACCCGCACCCCGGCAGCGACAGCCGCCGCTCCACCACCGTGCTGGCCCAGCTCCTCGGCCCGTTCCGCGCGGTCCACGGCCGCTTCCCCTCCGTACCGGAACTGCGCGGACTGCTCGATGGCGCGCCCGGGCCGATGAGTGAGCTGCGGACGGCGCTGCAGGACGCCGGGCAGGACTCCCTGCTGCGGGAACTCGACGCCCGCGAGCGGCAGCTGGGCCACCCGGGAGACGTGGGCTGCGTGCTCGCCGACCGGGTGGCGCTGCTGGACCGTCCCGCCTTCGCGGGCTTCTTCGACACCTCCGGACAGTCCCGGCCGTTCTCGCTGAAGGCCCTCGACCACCCCGTGCGGGTCCGCATCGACCTGCCCGAACGCGGGCACGCCGACGCCTCCCGGATGCTGGCGCGTCTGGTCCTCGCCCAGTTCACGGCGAGCGTGACGGTACGGGAGGACCGCTCGCTGTTCGCCTGCCTGGTCCTGGACGACGCGACCGGCGTCGTGACGCCCGAGGCCGTCCGGGGCATCCAGCGGCTGCGGTCGGCGCACGCCGGGGCCGTGCTGACGCTGCGCACCCTGGACGACGTACCGCGCCCGCTGCGTGGACCCCTGCTCGGGGCCACTGGGTGCAGGGTCGCCCTGTCCGGGCTCACCCCGTGGGACGGGCAGGACTTCGCCGAGGTGTGGGGCACGGAGTGGACCGAGACCCGGGACGTCACCGACCGGCAGATCATCGCCGAAACCCCGGCGGGCAAGGCCGTGCACATGCTGCGCCGGGTGATCACCGGCAAGGCGCCGACCGCGCGGGCGGTCACCGTCCGGCAGGTCGAGCGGGAGCGGTGGTCCGCGTCCGAGCTGGCGCACGCGGTGCCGCCCGGGCATGCCGTGCTGTCGCTCACGAACGTGAAGGGTGAGCACGCGCCGCCGCTGCTGGTGGATCTGCGCGACTGAGGATTTCGGGGTGCCGGGACCGTACGGTGAGGCAGAATCGACACAGGTCGTTCATACGTGGCGGCCAAAAGATCACAATGATCAGCCCACCCCCGCAGACCTGAAGGCCCGATGCCCCCCACGCTCGCCTCCCTCGTCCACCACTCCGCGCTCAAGCTCACCGTGCGGGCGGGCGAGGACCGCCTGGACGTGCCCGTGCGCTGGGCACACGTCAGCGAGCTCGCCGACCCCGTGCCGTACATGGAGGGCGGGGAACTGCTGCTGATCACCGCGCTCAAGCTGGACGCGGAGGATCCGCAGACCATGCGGCGCTATGTGAAGCGGCTGGTCGGGGCGGGCGTCGTCGGGCTGGGCTTCGCGGTCGGGGTGAACTACGACGAGATCCCCAAGGCCCTCGTCGACGCGGCCGAGGAGGAGGGTCTGCCGCTGCTGGAGGTGCCCCGCCGCACCCCCTTCCTCGCCATCACCAAGGCCGTGTCGGCCGCCATCGCCGCCGACCAGTACCGGGCGGTGACGGCGGGCTTCGCCGCGCAGCGCGAGCTGACCAGGCAGGCGCTGAGCGAGGGCCCCGAGGGGCTGCTCGCCGTGCTCGCCGGACAGGTCGACGGATGGGCGGCGCTGTACGACGCCTCGGGCGCCGTCGTCGCCGCCGCGCCGGAGTGGGCCGGCCGCCGCGCCGCGCGGCTCACGGCGGACGTGGAGCGGCTCCGGGACCGGCCGGCCCCGGCCAGCTCGGTGGTCGGCGGCCCCGAACACGAGGACCGCGTCGAACTGCACACCATCGGCACCGGCCGCCGCCCCCGCGCCGCCCTCGCCGTCGGCACGGCGGCCGCCCTCGGCACCGCCGAACGGTACGCCCTGCACTCGGCCATCGCCCTGCTCACCCTGACCACCGAACGCTCCCGCTCCCTGCAGGCCGCCGAGCAGCGGATCGGGGCGGCCGTGCTGCGGATGCTGCTCGCCGGTCAGCCGGACCACGCCCGCGCCGTCGCCGGTGATCTGTGCGGCGGCCTCCTCGACGCGCCCTACCGGATCGTCCTCGCCGAGTCAGCCTCGGGGCACGCGGGCATCGCCGAGGCGGTGGAGGCGGCCGCGGCCCGGTCGGGGGAGTCGGTGCTGGTCGTACCCGAGGCGGACGGGGAGCGGCTGGTGGTGCTGGCCGCGGACGGGGGCGGGGCGGTCGCGGCGTGCGGGGAGTACGCGGCGGCGCGGGAGGCCGCGCGGGCCGGGGGCCAGGAGCCGTCGGCGGGGGAGGAGGACGACCTGGTCATCGGCCTGTCGGCGCCGGCCGGGCCGATCGCGGCGGCCGCCGCGTACAAGCAGGCCGAGCAGGCGCTGTCGGTGGCGCGGCGCCGGGGCCGGGTGCTGGTCGAGCACGAGCAGCTGGCGGCGGGGTCGGTACTGCCGCTGCTCGCCGACGACGCGGTCCGCGCCTTCGCGGACGGCCTGCTGCGCGCGCTGCACGAGCACGACGCCACCGGCCGGGGCGACCTGGTCGCCTCCCTCCGGGCCTGGCTGTCCCGGCACGGCCAGTGGGACGCGGCCGCCGCCGACCTCGGCGTCCACCGGCACACCCTGCGGTACCGGATGCGCCGCGTGGAGGAGATCCTCGGGCGGTCGCTGGACGATCCGGACGTTCGGATGGAGCTGTGGCTGGCGCTGAAGGCGACGTCGGCGGAGTAAGCAGTCTCTTGTCGGTGTCGGCTGTCGGCTGTCCCCTATCGGCTATCGGCTATCGGACTGTCGGCTATCGGCCATTGGCCATCGGTGGCTGTTGGCGCAGCGAGGAGGCCAAAGCGGTGCACCCCCGCCCTCCACTGCTACGAATCGGACAACCGCACCACCCGCCCCGCACCCCTACCGTGGACCGGGAACGCCGAACTTCAAGCACACCTCTACGCGGAAGGGGCCGGGACTCATGACCTCCACCCACGCCTTCTGGCTCGCCGGCCGTCAGGCCACCGGCCAGGACACCTTCGACGTCACCTCCCCGTGGGACGGCCGCCTCGTCGGCCAGGTCGGCGTGCCGACCGCGGCCCAGGTCGAGGAGGCCGTGGCCGCCGCGTACGCCGTACGGGACGCCTTCGCCGCGACTCCCGCCCATGTCCGCGCCGCCGCCCTGGACCACGTCAGCAGGCGGCTGGTCGAGCGCACCGAGGAGATCGCCCGGCTGATCTCCGCCGAGAACGGCAAGCCGGTCAAGTGGGCGCGCGGCGAGGTCGGCCGTGCGGTGTCCGTCTTCCGGTTCGCCGCCGAGGAGGCCCGCCGCTTCAACGGCGGCGAGGCCCAGCGCCTCGACACCGACGCCGGCGGTCAGGGCCGGCTCGCCCTGACCCGGCGCTTCCCGAAGGGCGTCGTCCTCGGCATCGCGCCCTTCAACTTCCCGCTCAACCTGTGCGCCCACAAGGTCGCCCCGGCCATCGCCGCCGGCGCCCCGATCATCCTCAAGCCGGCGCCCGCCACCCCGCTGTCCGGCCTGATCATCGGCGAGCTGCTCGCCGAGACGGACCTCCCGGCGGGCTCCTGGAGCATCCTCCCGGTCCCGAACGAGGCCATGCCCGCCCTCGTCCAGGACGAGCGCCTGCCGGTCATCTCCTTCACCGGTTCCGAGAAGGTCGGCTACGCGATCATGGACTCGGTGCCGCGCAAGCACTGCACGCTGGAGCTGGGCGGCAACGGCGCGGCCGTCGTCCTCGCCGACTACGCGAGCGACGAGGACCTGGACTGGGCGGCGAACCGCATCGCCACCTTCTCCAACTACCAGGGCGGCCAGTCCTGCATCTCGGTGCAGCGCGTGATCGCCGACGCGTCGCTGTACGACCGTCTCCTCCCGCGCATCGTCGCCGCCGTCGAGGCGCAGGTCACCGGCGACCCCTCCGACCCCAGGACGGACGTCGGCCCGCTGGTCAGCGAGGACGCCGCCCAGCGCGTCGAGTCCTGGGTCGACGAGGCGGTCCAGGCGGGCGCCAAGCTGCTGACCGGCGGCAAGCGCGACGGCGCCTCGTACGCGCCGACCGTCCTCACCGACGTACCGGCCGATGCCACGATCTCCTGCGAGGAGGTCTTCGGCCCGGTCCTGACGGTGCAGAAGGTGGACGGCGAGTCCGAGGCCTTCGCAGCCGTCAACGACTCCAAGTACGGCCTCCAGGCGGGCGTCTTCACCCATGACGTCCAGGTCGCCTTCCGCGCCCACCGCGCCCTGGAGGTCGGCGGCGTGATCATCGGCGACGTCCCCTCCTACCGCGCGGACCAGATGCCGTACGGCGGCGCCAAGCAGTCGGGCGTGGGCCGCGAGGGCGTCCGCTTCGCGATGGACGACTACACCTACGAGCGCGTCCTGGTCCTCACCGGCCTGGCGCTCTGACACACCCCACGGTCCAACGGCCGGAGCCCACTGTGCGGGGGCTCCGGCCGTTGTCGTACGTCTGCGTTCTCACCTGCGGCAACTGGCGCGAGCTTCAGGCAACTCGAAGGTCAACGCCGATACCTCTATCTAATGGGAACCATTTTCAGGTAGGCTCTCCGGTGACGCGAGCTCGTCGTCCCGAAGGGGCCCGGCACCGATGCCTTCCGGTGCCGGGCCCCTTCCCTGTGTCGGCCTGGTCCGGACCCTCAACCGGAGAAGCCGACATGCGCCAGCCGCAGCGGGCCGCGCAGTCTGAGGTGGACGTCGTGGACGCCGGCGGCGGTGACAGCGGCGGACGCTGTCGTGTAGTCGTGCGGGCCCGGAGTCGGCGTACCCAGGGTGAGCGTCGCCAGCGTCGGGCCCCCGTCGAGAGACAGTTCGACCTCGCCCTCGCCCGCCACCCGTACCGTCACCTCGGCGACCCCGGTCCCGAAGTCGCAGGCCCGATAGACGAGTTCGCCGGTGCCGCCGCCCGCCGGCGTCACCGCGTCGCCCGAGGTCTTCGTGCGATCGACGATCTCCGTGCCGCTCTGCTCGTCGAAGTCCGCCGCGTCCAGGCCGCGTCGGACGACGGCACGCGGCGTCGCGGGCTCGCCGTCGAGCGTCACGGTCGTACGGAGGCGGATGTCCTCGCTGGAGGCGCCGATCAGGACGTCGTACGGGCCCGGGGCCAGGCGCCACCTGCCGTGGGCCACGTCCCAGTACGAGAAGGAACTCAGGGGGAGGTCGAAGGTCAGCTCCTCACGCGCGCCGGGGAGCAGTGTCACGCGCCGGTGGGCGAGCAGTTCGCGGCGTGGGCGGATCACCGACGGGTCGGTGGCGTGGCCGTACACCTGGGCCACCTCGTCGGCCGTGGTGTCGCCGGTGTTGGTGACCGTGAACGAGACGTGCACCGTCTCGCCCTCGACACGGGCCGTGACGTCGGCGTACGAGAAGGACGTGTACGACAGGCCGTGGCCGAAGGGGAACAGGGGCGTTCCCTCGAAGTAGAGGTACGTCTGCCTACCGCCGATCACGTCGTAGTCGAGGAGGTCGGGCAGGTCGGCGTCGTCGGCGTACCAGGTCTGGGGGAGGCGGCCCGCCGGGGAGACGTCGCCCGCCAGGACGCGGGCCAGGGCGGTGCCCGCGGACTGGCCGCCGTGTGCCGTCCAGAGGATGGCCGGGAGCGGGGTCGTGTCGATCGCGTACGGGTAGGCGGAGATCAGTGTCAGCACCGTGCGCGGGTTCGCGGTGCGGGCGGCGCGCAGCAGGCGCTGCTGGTGCTCGGGCAGGCGTAGCGTCGTACGGTCCTCGGTCTCGCGGCCGTTGATGTGCGGGTCGTTGCCCGCGACGACCACGACGACGTCCGCCCCGGCCGCGGCCCGCGCCACCGCGTCCTCGCCGCGTTCGACGTGGACGACCTCGAAGACCTCCGGGTTCTCCGCGGCAACCTTCACCCCGTCGGCGGCAACAGAGACATGGTGGCCCGTGCCCAGATGCCGGAGGAGGTGACCGTTCTCGTGGGGTTCGAGGTGGAAGGTCTCCTGGACCACCCAGCCGCCGGGCTGGTCGGCCGACGCGCGTACGTAGCCGTCCTCGGCGACGGACAGGTAGCGGCCGTCGGGTGCGCGCAGGGTCAGGACGCCGCCGCCCCAGTCGATCAGGGCGAGTTCGGTGCCGGTGGCGTCGGTGGTGAGGGGCGGGAGGTCCGTGCGGCCGGCGAGGAGGGCCGGGTCGAGGGCACCCTCGGCGCCGCGCACCTCGTCGGCGGCGTCCGCCGCGGGCACGTGCAGGAACGTACCGGCGGATGTCCTCAGCCGCACCCGGTCCACGCCCTCCGCGAACTCCACCCGGTCGGCGCCGAACCGCTGGTACAGGCCCTCCAGAGGTGTGGACCGGTGCAGGAGCGTGCCGCTGTACCAGTCGAGCTTGCACTCGTCGGCGAGCAGACCGACGACCGCGATGCGGGTGTCGGGGGCGAGCGGCAGCAGACCGTCGTTCCGCAGCAGGACGATCGCCTGCTCGGCGGCCTCCTGGGCGAGCGCGCGGTGCTCAGGAGTGTCGAAGGCGCCCGCCTCCTTGTACCCGTCCTCGTCGAACTCGCCGAGCCGGAAGCGCACCGAGAGCTGACGGCGCACGGCCGTGTCGATGTCGGCCTCGGTCAACAGGCCCTGTTCCAGGGCGCCTCGCACCCGCCCGATGATCTGCGAACTGTCCGTGCCGTGGTCGGTGAAGCTGTCGACACCGGCGAGCAGCGCGGCCGCCGTCGCCTCCTCGTGCGTGTCGAAGTAGTGCTCGGAGTCCACCAGGTTGGAGGGGGCGCCCGCGTCCGAGCAGACCAGCAGGTCCTCGTCGATCCAGGTGCGCAACTGCTCGCGCAGATACGGCGAGAGGTGGTTCGGGCGGCCGTTGACCAGGTTGTACGCCGGCATCACCCCGGCCACCGCGCCCGCCTCGATGGTCTCCCGGAAGGCGCGCAGGTCGTACTCGTGCAGCACGCGCGGGCGCACCGAGCTCGACGAAGTGGAGCGGTCCGTCTCGTTGTTGTGCGCGAGCCAGTGCTTCAGGACGGGCGCCGTGCGCCAGTACGTCGGGTGGTCGCCGCGCAGGCCGTGGGTGTAGGCGGTGGCGATCGCCGAGGTGAGCTTCGGATCCTCGGAGTAGCCCTCCTCGTTACGGCCCCACAGCGGGTGGCGCAGCAGGTTCACCGTCGGCGCCCAGACGTTGAGGCCGATCCGCTCGTCGCGGGTGCGCATGGCGCGCACCTCCTTGGACACGGCCTCGCCGACCCGTCGTACGAGGTCCGGGTTCCAGGTCGCGCCGAGCCCGACCGCCTGCGGGAACACCGTCGCCGGGCCCATCCACGCCACGCCGTGCAGCGCCTCCTGGCCGGTGCGGAAGGCCTTGACGCCGAGCCGTTCGACCGCGGGCGCGAACTGGTGCAGGAAGGCGACCTTCTCGTCCAGGGTGAGCCGCGACAGCAGGTCGTCGATGCGCTTCGCGAACGGCAGGCGCGGATCGCGGAAAGGCGGCGGAGGCGGCGTTTGTGCGGTCACGTGGGGTTCCCCTTGCGATGGAGCGGCGAGGCGCTTTCGAAGCGCTTCGATGCTCAATCGACGGGCCGGTGGGTGTCAAGGGAAAGGCATCGTCACTTCAAGTGGTGCACGAGGAAAGGTCGCTTGCGGTGCCCCGGAGGAATCTTGGAAGCGACCCTTGTGCACCCCCGGGTGTTCACTTAACCTCACAGCAACATCGAAGCGCTTCGACTACACCGGCCCCTTGGTCGCGGGGCGAAGGAACGCTTCAGCTCAGCCAGTTCCACTCAAGACACCGCAGCCGACGGCTCCACCGCCGGGTGTCCTGGTGCGCCACGAAGGGTTGACGCAATGACGCCGAACGCCGCCTCCGCCGCCCCGAGCCGGAGAAACTTCCTCGCCTCCACGGCGGTCGCCGCCGTCGCGGTGGGCGGGGGGATGCCGTTGCTTGCCGCCTGCGGGGGATCGCAGGAAGGCCGGAAGGACGGTACGACCTCCGGGAAGGACGCCCAGAAGATCCTTCCGGCGTTCGTGGCGTCGAGCGTGGTGGCGCCGGACATTCCGGCGAAGAACGGGTCGGCGGCCGGATTCACCAAGGCGATCGCGACCGCCGACCTGAAGACCTCGGTGCCGAAGAAGCTGGGCAGCGGCGGCAAGCTCACGGTCATGTCCCCGTTCTGGGGCACCCCGCCGAAGGGCGACAACCCGTACTACACGGCGATGAACGAGGCCATCGGCGTCGAGGTCACCTGGCAGAACCAGGACGGCGTCACCTACGACCAGAAGCTCGGCGCGGTCCTCGCCGGCAGCGGCATCCCCGACGTCGTGGTCGTGCCCGGCTGGAACCTGAACGGCCGGATACCCAGCGCCATCAACGCCAAGTTCGCCGACCTCGGCCCCTACCTGTCCGGCGACAAGGTCAAGGACTACCCGAACCTCGCCGCCGTCCCCACCGAGGCCTGGCAGCGCGGCATCTTCGGCGGCCAGCTGCGCGCGGTCCCGATGCCCGGCTCGTACGTCACCGACATCGCGCCCCTGTACCGCCGGGACCTCTTCAAGGAGAAGGGTTACAGCATCCCGAAGAGCCCCGACGAGTTCCTGTCCTGGGCCAAGGAGGCCACCGACGCCAAGTCGAAGGTCTGGGCCTGCGACGACATGAAGTGGTCGGCGTTCAACATCTTCAGCGTCTACCCGGGCAGCGACAAGGCGCTGTGGTGGAACCTGCGGGACGGCAAGCTGGTCAACCGCATCGAGACGGAGGAGTACCTCGAAGCCCTGGAGTGGGTCCGGAAGCTGTACGCGGCCGGGGTGGTCCACCCGGACGCGGTCCAGGGCAAGGCCGGCGGCACCGCGGGCAACCGCTTCACCGCCGGGGAGGTGCTGGTCTACAACAACAACATCTCCGACTGGTGGGGCAAGATGGCCGAACAGCGCACCCAGAACGCGGACTTCGACGTGGCCGCGTTCGACATCTTCGGCGCCGACGGCGGCGACCCCTCGCTGTGGGCGAACCAGCCGGCCAACATCTTCACCTTCGTGAGCAAGAACGCGTCCGAGCAGCAGATCAAGGACTTCCTCGCCGTCTGCAACTACTGCGCCGCGCCGTACGGCACCAAGGAGTTCATGCTCACCGCCTACGGCGTCGAGGGCACCGACTACGACATGAAGGACGGTCTGCCCGTCAAGACCGAGCAGGGCGTCAACGAGGTCAACGGCGCCTTCGACTACACCGGCAACCCCGCCCCGTACGTCGCCTACCCCGACTTCCCCGACGTCACCAAGGGCATCGTCGAGTGGCAGCAGCGCATGGGCGCCTTCACCAAGAAGACCTCCTTCTTCGGGCTCACCATCACCGAGCCCAACCGCTGGAGCAACCTCGCCGACAACTTCGAGCAGTTGGAGGACGACGTCGTGCGCGGCCGCAAGAAGATCAGTGATGTGCAGCAGGCCGTGTCCGACTGGAAGAGCAAGGGCGGCGACGGCCTGCGCGACTGGTACCAGAAGCTGCTCGACGACTCCGGCTCGGCGAACTGACCCGGGACGGACGCAAGGAGAAGGCCGTGTCCCACAGCACGGTGCCTCGGAGCAGGTCCGAGGCGAAGACGCCCGAGAAGACTCCGGTGGCCCCCGGCGGCGGGAAGCAGCCGGGGCGGTCGGGAAAGCTGGGTTTCGGGCTCAGATTCCGGCGCGACCGCACACTGCTCCTGATGACCGTGCCGGCGGTGCTGCTGGTCCTGGTCTTCAACTACGTACCGATCCTCGGCAATGTGGTCGCCTTCCAGGACTACGACCCCTACCTCAGCGAGAACGGCTTCGTCGCCATCCTCGAAAGCCCCTGGATCGGCTTCGAGCAGTTCGAGCGGATCTTCGGGGACGCGGCCTTCTGGCACGCGGTGCAGAACACCTTCGTGTTCTTCTTCCTCCAGCTCGTGCTCTACTTCCCGATCCCCATCCTGCTCGCGCTGCTCATCAACAGCGTGGTCAGGCCCCGGGTGCGGGCGATCGCCCAGGCGGTCATGTACCTCCCGCACTTCTTCTCCTGGGTCCTCGTCGTCACGGTCTTCATGCAGATCTTCGGCGGCGCGGGCATCATCGCGCAGACCCTCCGCCAGCACGGCTACGAGGGTTTCGACCTGATGACCGACCCGGAGCTGTTCAAGTACCTGGTCACCTTCGAGACCATCTGGAAGGACGCGGGCTGGGGCATCATCGTCTTCCTCGCGGCGCTCTCGTCGGTCTCCAACGACCTGTACGAGGCCGCCGCCATGGACGGCGCCGGACGCTGGCGGCGCATGTGGCACATCACTCTGCCCGCCCTGCGCCCCGTGATCGCCCTGCTGCTGGTGCTGCGCGTCGGCGACGCCCTCACCGTCGGCTTCGAGCAGTTCCTGCTCCAGCGACAGGCGGTGGGCGTCGACGCGTCCGATGTCCTCGACACCTATGTGTGGTGGAACGGCATCCGCAACCAGGACTTCAGCTATGCCGCCGCCGCCGGCCTCATCAAGGGCGTGGTGGGCCTGGCGCTGGTGCTGACCGCGAACAAGGTCGCCCATCTGATGGGTGAGCAGGGGGTGTACAAGAAATGAGCGCCGTCCTCGACCAGCGGGCGGACGACAAGCCGCGCGTCAAGAAGCCCAGCCCCTGGGCGGCACCGCCCCGGCCGGTCTGGGAGGAAGAGCCGTCCAAGGCTGGACTGGCGGGCAAGGGCCTCGTCCTGGGCATCGCCTGCTTCGCGATCCTCTTCCCCCTGTGGATCGTCATCGTCACCAGCCTCCAGTCGAAGAAGACCATCGACGAGGCAGGCGGTCTGGTGGTGATCCCGAAGGGCATCACCTTCGTCGCCTACCAGGAACTCCTCAGCGGTGGTCAGGTCCAGAAGGCCGCGCTGGTCAGCGTCGGGGTGACGGTGGTCGGCACGCTGTTCAGCATGACGGTCTCCGTGCTGTGCGCCTACGGCCTCTCCCGCAGTGGCTCGCTCGGCCACCGCTGGATCCTGATGACGCTGCTGGCCACCATGTTCTTCGGGGCGGGCCTCATCCCGACCTACCTGCTGGTGCAGGCGCTCGGACTGATGGACACCTATCTCGCGCTGATCCTGCCCAGCGCGGTGAGCGTGTTCAACATCCTGGTCCTGCGTGCCTTCTTCATGAACATCTCCCAGGAACTCATCGACAGCGCACGCATCGACGGCGCGGGCGACTGGCGCATCCTGTGGAAGATCGTGCTCCCGCTGTCGCGTGCGGTCCTCGCGGTGATCGCGCTCTTCTACGCGGTGGGCTACTGGAGCGCCTGGTTCAACGCGTCGATCTACCTGACGGACCAGGAGATGATGCCGCTGCAGAACGTCATGATCCAGCTGGTCCAGATGCAGGAACGCCCCGTCGGCCTTCAGACGCAGATCAACACCGGTCAACTCTCCCCGATCGCCATCCAGATGGCCGTCATGGTCCTGGCCCTTCTCCCGGTCGCCGTCCTCTCTCCCTTCGTCCAGCGGCACTTCAAGAAGGGCATGCTCACGGGGGCGGTCAAGGGCTGAAGCCCGAGCTGGTGGGGTGCGGGGGGCTTCCGTTGTGTTTCGGCTGCGGTTTCGTCGTGGCTGGTCGCGCCCACGTGGCGGAGCCGCACATCGATACAGCCCGCGCCCCTAAGGGCATTGACCGTCCCCCCAAATTCGTAGCGAGGTATGTCATGCACATGTTCCAGCCCAGCAGACGCGCCGTTCTTGCCGGGGTCGCCGCCGGTGCCGCGCTCACCGCTGTTCCCGGCATTGGAATCTCGGCCGCCCACGCAGCGACCGCCCCCACCTACCGCTGGCGCAACGCCGTCATCGGCGGCACCGGATTCATCACCGGCGTGCTCTTCCACCCCTCCGTGCGCGGCCTCGCCTACGCGCGCACGGACATCGGGGGTGCCTACCGGTGGGACGACCGCGCCGCGCGCTGGACGCCGCTCACCGACCACCTCGGCTGGGACGACTGGAACCTCCTCGGCGTGGAAGCCATGGCCGTCGACCCCGTTCACCGCAACCGCCTCTACCTCGCCCTCGGCACCTACTCCCAGTCCTGGGCCGGCAACGGCGCCATTCTGCGTTCCGAGGACCGCGGCGCCACCTGGACCCGTACCGACCTCACCGTGAAGCTCGGCGCCAACGAGGACGGCCGGGGCACCGGCGAGCGGCTGCTCGTCGATCCGCGGGACTGCGACACCCTGTGGCTCGGCACCCGGCACGACGGACTGCTCAGGTCCACCGACCGGGGGGCCACCTGGGCAGCCGTCGGCGGCTTCCCGGTCACTCCCACCGCCGACGGCCAGGGCGTCACCCTCCTCGTCGCCGCCGGGCGGGCCGTGTACGCCGGTTGGGGCGACGGCGACGGCACCTCCGCCAACCTGTTCCGCACCACCGACGGCACCACCTGGACGGCCGTCCCCGCTCAGCCCACCGGCGCGCACGCCAAGGTCCCGATCCGCGCCGCCTACGACCGCCACACCCGCGCGCTGTACGTGACGTACGCCAACGCACCCGGCCCCAACGGCCAGTCCGACGGCAGCGTGCACCGGCTCGCCACCGCGACCGGCACCTGGACCGACGTGACCCCGGTCAAGCCGGGCGGGACCGCCTCCGACGGCTCCACCGACAGCTTCGGCTACGGGGGCGTCGCCGTCGACGCCCGCCGCCCCGGCACCGTCGTCGTGTCCACCAACAACCGGTGGGCCGCCGTCGACACCCTCTACCGGTCCACCGACGGCGGACGCAGCTGGACCTCCCTCAAGGACACCGCTGTGTTCGACGTGTCCGAGACTCCTTTCCTCAAGTGGGGCGCGGACCAGCCCAAGTTCGGCTGGTGGATCCAGGCGCTCGCCGTCGACCCGTACGACTCGAAGCACATCGTCTACGGCACCGGCGCCACCCTGTACGGCACGCGGGACCTGAGGCACTGGGCCCCGCAGATCCGTGGCCTGGAGGAGACGTCCGTGCGCCAGCTGATCTCGCCCCCGGTCGGAGAGGCGCACCTGATCAGCGGATCCGGGGACATCGGCGTGATGTACCACGAGCGGCTCACGGCATCCCCCTCCCGCGGCATGGCGACGAACCCCGTGTTCGGGTCGGCGACGGGACTCGCGCAGGCCGCGGGCAGGCCGGCGTACGTCGTGCGCACCGGGTGGGGCGACCACGGCAACGGCGCCTACTCGAACGACGGCGGGCGGACCTGGGCGCCCTTCGCGGCCCAGCCCGACATCGCCAAGAGCGCACCGGGGCCGATCGCCACCAACGCCGACGGCAGCGTGCTGCTGTGGTCCTTCGTGCACTGGGACGGCACGAAGTACGCAGCCCACCGGTCCGCCGACAACGGCGCGACCTGGTCCGAGGTCTCCTCCTTCCCGAAGGGCGCCACGCCGGTCGCCGACCCGGCCGACCCGACGCTCTTCTACGCGTACGACACCGACACAGGAACGCTGTACGCCAGCACTGACAGTGGCCGTTCGTTCACGGCGCGTGCGACCGGGCTGCCCTCGGGGGACAGCCAGTTCAAGCTGGTCGCGGCGCCGGGCCGGTCCGGTGACCTGTGGCTGAGCGTCAAGTGGAACGGCCTCTATCGGTCCACCGACGGCGGGGTCACCTTCACCAAGGTCGACAGCTGCTGGGCCTCGTACACCCTAGGCTTCGGCAAGGCCGCCGACGGCGCCACGTACCCGGCGATCTACCAGGTCGGCTCCACCGAGGACATCACCGCCGTCTACCGCTCCGACGACGAGGCGAAGACCTGGGTGCGGATCAACGACGACCGGCACCAGTGGGGCTGGATCGGCGAGACCATCACCGGCGACCCGCGCGTGTACGGCCGCGTGTACCTGGCCACCAACGGGCGCGGCATCCAGTACGGGGAGCCCGCCTGATGCCGAACCTGACCGACGCCACCCGCTCCCGCCTCCTCTTCGGCGGCGACTACAACCCCGAGCAATGGCCCGAGGAGACCTGGCCCGACGACGTACGCCTCATGAAGGCCGCCGGCGTCAACTCCGTCACCCTCGGCGTCTTCTCCTGGTCCGAACTCGAACCGGCCCCGGGACAGCGCACCTTCGGCTGGCTCGACCGCCTGATGGACCTCATGCACGAGAACGGCATCGGCGTCGTCCTCGCCACCCCCACCGCCTCGCCACCCCCCTGGCTGGGCCGGCTGCACCCCGACACCCTGCCCCGCGACGCCGACGGCCGCGTCGAACTCTGGGGCGGCCGCCAGCACTTCTCCCACTCCAGCGCCACCTACCGCCGTTACGCCGCCGCCATCACCGAGGACCTGGCCGCCCGTTACGGCAGCCACCCCGCCCTCACCATGTGGCACATCAACAACGAGTACTGCACCTTCGACTACGGCGACGAGGCCGCCGAACGCTTCAGAAACTGGCTGAAGGCCAGATACGGCACCCTCGACGCCCTCAACACCGCCTGGGGCACCGCCTTCTGGAGCCAGCGCTACGACACCTGGGCCGGCATCCTGCCGCCACGCCACGCCCACTACATGAAGAACCCCACCCAGCTCCTCGACTTCCGGCGCTTCACCTCCGACATGCTCCTGGAGTGCTACGTCGCCGAGCGCGACATCGTCCGTCGCCGCACCCCGCACATCCCGGTGACCAGCAACTTCATGCCGCTGTGGATCGGCCAGGACGCCTGGCGCTGGGCGGAGGAGGAGGACGTCGTCTCCGTCGACCTCTACCCGGACCCGCGCGACCCGCTCGGCGCACAACAAGGCGCGCTGATCCAGGACATGACCCGCTCCCAGGCCCGCGGCCCCTGGATGCTCATGGAACAGGCCGCCGGTCCCGTCAACTGGCGCGGCGTGAACCACCCCAAGCCCCGCGGCCTCAACCGCCTGTGGTCCCTCCAGGCCGTGGCCCGGGGCGCGGACGCCGTCTGCTACTTCCAGTGGCGGCAGTCCCGGCAGGGCGCGGAGAAGTTCCACTCCGGGATGGTCAGCCACGCGGGCGAGCAGGGGCGGACGTACCAGGAGGTCAAGCAGCTCGGCGCCGAGCTCAAGACCATCGGCCCGCACGTGTCGGGCAGCCACAGCACCGCCGACATCGCCGTCCTGCACGACTGGCACTCCTGGTGGGCCGGCGTCCAGGACGGCCGTCTGTCCACCGAGGTCGACTACCCGGCCGTACTCCGCGCCTGGCACCGCGCCCTGTGGGAGGCCCACCTCACCACCGACTTCGCGCACCCCGAGCACGACCTGTCCGGCTACCGCCTCGTGGTCGTCCCGCAGCTCTACCTCCTCACGGACGCGGCGATCGAGAACCTCCTCGCGTACGTCCGCCAAGGCGGCACCCTCGTCTGCGGCTTCCTCACCGGCGTCGCCGACGAGGACGACCGGGTACGCACCGGCGGCATGGACGCCCGGCTGCGCGACCTGTTCGGCATCCGCACCCTGCACGAGTGGTGGCCGCTGGACGCGGGGGAGTCGGTGTCCTGCGACGGTTTCGACGGCACCCTGTGGTCGGAGGAGATCGAGGCGGAGCCGTCGGTCACCGAGACGATCCCGTACAAGGGCGGCGAGCTGGAGGGCCTCCCCGCCGTCCTCCGCAAGGACCGCGCCTGGTACGTCTCGACGCTCCCGGAACCGGACGCGCTGCGCGAGCTGCTCGCCCGTGTCGCCGCCGACGCGCGGGTCCGCCCGGTGCTCGACGGACTGCCCGCCGCCGTGGAGGCCGTACGCCGGGGCGATCTGCTCTTCGTGCTCAACCACGGGCGCGAGCCGGTCACCGTCCCCGTCCCGGGCACCCATCACGACCTGCTCACCGATACGACCGTCCAGGACGAGGTCCGTCTGGACCGCTACGGAGTGGCGGTGCTGAAGCCATGACACAGCCGGGCCCTGTCCACGGCACCTGGGAGCCGCACCCGGCCGCCCGCTGGGAGGACGCCTTCCTGAGCGGCAACGGCCACCACGGCATCCTCGCGTTCGGTGACCCGAACGACGACCGTGTCATCGTCACCCATCACACCCTCGTCCGCCCCAACGGCTCCGAGCGCGCCCGCCCTCCGCAGCTGGCCGGGGAACTCCCCGCCCTCCAGGACCGGTTGCTCGCCGGTGACCTCACCGCGGCGGAGGACTTCACGGACGGGCGGCCGACACTGTGGGTGCAGCCCTTCCATCCGGCCTTCCAGATCCGGCTGAAGCGCCGGACCGGGGAGCCGACCGACTACCGGCGACATGTCGACTTCTCCACCGGCGAGGCGACCGCCCGCACCACCGACTGGACCAGCCGCCTCTTCGTCTCCCGCGCCGACGACGTCATCGTCCACGAGATCACGTCCCCCGGCCTGACCCTGGAGGTCCACCAGGACCACCACCTCCCCAACGCCCCCACCCGCCTGGCCCTCAGCCACGGCTCCCTCCTCACCCCCGAGGGCGCCGCCCTCACCCTCCGCGCCCGCTACCCCGACAGCGATCGCGCGTACACCGGCCTCACCCTCGTCGCGGTCACCGGCGGCCGCACCACCCTCGCCCCACCCGGCGTCCGCGTCGAGGGCGCCACCTCGGTCCTCCTCCTCACCCGCACCAGACGCCACACCGCCGAGCTGGACGTCGTGGCGGAGACCCGGGCCCTGCGCACGCTCGTCCGGCCGTACGACGAACTGCTCGCCCGGCATCTCGCCCACCACCGCACCGCCTACACCCGCGTCACCCTCGACCTCTCCGCCGACCAGGACGAACGCGCCCTCCCGGGCTCCGAGCTGCTCAAACACCCCCAGAGCCCGGCCCTGCTCGAACGCCTCTTCGCCGCCGGCCGCTACCACCTGCTCTCCTCCAGCGGCCTGAAACCACCCCGCCTCCCCGGCCTGTGGACCGGCGACTGGGACACCGCCTGGTCCGGCGCCTTCACCACCAACGCCAACCTCAACCTCCAGACGGCATCGGCGGCCTGCGCCGCCCTGCCCGAAGTCACCGAGGCCCTCGCCTCCCTGATCCACGGGCAACTGCCGCACTGGCGTGACAACGCCCGCGCGCTCTTCGGCGCCCGGGGCATCGTCGCGCCCACCCACACCGACGGCGAGTCCGGGCACGCGTACCACTTCTCCCGCCCATACCCCCTGCACCTGTGGACGGCGGGCGCCGACTGGCTGCTCAAACCCCTCGTCGACCACGACGAGACCCGCGGCGAACGCGACGCCCGCACCGCCGCCGCCCTCGCCGAACTCGCCCAGTTCTACGAGGACTTCCTCACCCGCACCGACGCCGACGGCCACCTGGTCGTCGTCCCCTCCTACTCACCCGAGAACCGCCCCGCCAATGCCAGTTGGGGCGCGATCAACGCGGCCATGGACCTCTCCGCCGCCCGGCACGCCCTCCGCACCGCCGCCGCGTACCACCCGGACACCCCGGAAGCCGACCGCTGGCGCGCCCTCGCCGGCCGACTCCCACCGCACCGCGTCAACGCCGACGGCGCCCTCGCCGAATGGGCCTGGCCGGGACTGGAGGACTCCTACGACCACCGCCACCTCAGCCACCTCTACGGCGTCTGGCCGCTGGACGAGATCAACCCCTACGACACCCCGGACCTCGCGGCCGCCGCCCACCGCGCGCTCGAACTGCGCGGCGCGGAGAACGACTCCGCGCACGGTCATCTGCACCACGCCCTGATCGCCGCCCGCCTCCGGGACGGCGAACGGGTCGCCCACGCGCTCGGCCAGGTGCTCCAGGGCGACTACTTCCACGCGTCCCTGATGAGCGCGCACTACCCCCACCGGGACGTCTACAACGCGGACGCCGCCCACGCCCTCCCGGCCGTGCTGATCGAGACGCTGATCCAGTCCACCCCCGACCGGCTGGTCCTGCTCCCCGCGCTCCCGGCAGCCCTGCCGCACGGCCGCCTCCGGGGCGTCCGCACCCGCTTCGGGGCGGAGGTCGACCTCACCTGGGAGCCCGACGGCGCCACGGCGGTCGTACGACCCACCCGCACCCTCCGCATCGAACTGAGGACTTCCTCCGGCGCACAGCCGCTCGACCTCGTCGCCGGAGAAGACCGTGTCCTCCCCCTGGAGGCGCGGTAATCCCCGCAACTCCCCCCACACCCATGGAAGGGACACCATGGCAACACGCACCCTGAGCAGCAGAATCACCAAGGCCCTGCTCGCCCCCGCGCTCGCACTCGGCGCCACCGTCGGTCTCGCCTCCGCCCCGGCCCATGCCGCCGTCTGGAACTCCTGCGACCAGTGGGGCAACACCAGCCTGAACGGCTACACCCTCTACAACAACATCTGGGGTCAGGGCGCCGGCAGCCAGTGCATCTGGGCCAACTCCGGCACCAACTGGGGTGTCTGGGCCAACCACCCCAACACCGGCGGCATCAAGTCCTACCCCAACGCCAAAAAGGTGATCAACAAGTCGATCACCTCCCTGGGCTCGCTGAACAGCAGCTACAACGTCACGGTGCCGTCCGCGGGTGCGTACAACACCTCGTACGACGTCTGGGACACGGACTACGACTACGAGATCATGCTCTGGGTCAACTACAACGGTGACGTCGGCGCGCTCGGCGACTACCAGGGCAACGCCACACTCGGCGGCCACAACTGGAACGTCTACAAGGGCCGGGTCTACCGGGCCGACGGCACGTACTGGGACGTCTTCTCGTTCCTGCGCACGTCCGACTCCACCTCCGGCACCGTCCAGATCCTGTCCATCCTGAAGTGGATCAAGGACACCAAGCGCTGGATGGGCAACGAGACGATCGGGGACGTGCAGTTCGGCTTCGAGATCACCTCGTCGTCCGGCGGCCTGGACTTCCGCACCAACAACCTGACGGTCAGCAGCAGCTGACGGGTGATCCGGATTCGGTCGGCCGTGCCGTCAGGCGCGGTCGACCTCGGCCCGCAGGGCGTTGTAGTCCGCGAATGCCGACTCGACGTCGGCGCGGGTCAGGCCGTAGCGGGACAGGTCGTAGCGGTGGGGGCGGGTGCCCTTGGGACGGGCCGTGATCCCGGGGAGCCGGGCGGCCTCCGCCTCGGTCCAGCGGGCGCCGACGGCGGCGTAGAGCTTCGGGGCGCCGAGGGCGGGGTCGGACCCGAGCCAGGAGTACGGGACGTCCACCAGGGCCTCTCGCGGGATGGCGGCACGGGACGCCAGGCCGCGCGCCGCGGAGCGGCTCAGCAGTTCGAGCCAGGTGGCGCCGATGCCGTGCAGGTCGACGGGGCGGGTGCTGAGGGCCATGCCGTGCTCGACGAGGCTGCAGAACGACGCCATGACGGTGGCCGGGTCGCGGTGGGTCCATACGATCGTGGCGTCCGGGAAGACCGTGCGCAGCGCGTCGAGGTTCTCCAGGTGCATGGGGGACTTCAGGATCCAGCGGCGGCGCGGGCGGCCGTACTGAAGGACCTGGTAGACCTGCTTGAGGTGGCGGTAGTCGGGGACGAAGTCCCGCTCGTAGTGCCAGGCCTGGTACTCGGGTATGCGGGCCGAGGACAGCGGCATCAGGGCGTGCGGGAGGGCGAAGGTGCACTCCTCGGGACCCTCGGCGACCAGGGGATGGATGTCGCGGAAGCGCGGGGCGAACAGATTGGTCCCCTGGACCAGGTGACGCGCGGGCGCCGTCGCCTTGCGCCGCCGGCCGGGCGGTACCTCCAGGTCGGGCGTGAGCAGCTCCCACAGCAGGGGGCTGCGGTGCTCGCCCGAGAGGGACAGCACGCCGTGGGTGAGTGTCGTCGCGGTGCGCGGCAGGCCCACCACGAACACCGGCTTCTCGACCGGCTCCTGCTCGATCGAGGGACACTCGGCGATCAGCCGCCGGATCCGGGCCCGGTTGGTGAGATGCCTGCGGACGTGGGTCTGCGCGGACTGCCAGCCGACCGGAGTGAGGTTCTCCGCCTTGGCCCAACAGCGCAGCAGGAACCGGAAGTCGTCGACGAACTGCTGATCCCCCTCCGCCTGCCCGGCCTTGGCGACGAGCCGGTCGAAGACCCGGTCGGGCACGCGCCGGGAGCCGAACCCCGGCCGGAGCAGCAGATCGGCCAGGGCGAGGGGGAGCGGAGCGGAGGACATCGGGGACGGCTTCCCTTCGTGGGCGAGACGACGGCAGGCTCGACGGGGGCGAACGTATCTCATCGAACGGGCTTGCTGTGCCTATAAGTACACAGTGCCTATAAGTACACAGGGAGGGCCGCCTATGCGCCCGAAGTGAGCCGGACCAGCAGCACGCCGGGCGTGCGCGGCAGCGACACCCTCAAGCCGTCGCCGTCGCCGTCGCCGTCCCAGACCGCCGAGCCGGCGCCCGGAGCAGACGGATGCAGGATCTCCGTACGGACCTCGCGGGCCGCCAAGTGGGCCATCCGGCCAATCCCCAGGCGGAGTTCGGTCCGGCGTGAGGTCCCGCCCTCGGCTTCGCCGCCCCGCCGCCACACCAGCACATACGACGGCCCGTCCGGCACCCGCATCCCCAGCGCCACCCACTCGTCCGTCCACCCCGGCAGCCCCAGCGGCCAGAACGGCTCCGTCCGGGCGAGGTCCCCGCGGATCGCCTTGTACGTCGCCACCGCGTCCCGCACGAGTCCGAGCTGCCGCTGTGACATCCGGTCGAGGTGGCCGGAGAGATGGATGCGGCCGAGCAGCGCCCCGCCCAGCGTGAAGGCGATCAGGTCGTCGTCGAACTCCGGCTGCGGGTAGGCCCAGACGGCGCTCTGCTCGGGCGGCACGGCACTCGGCGCGGCGGCGGCGATGGGCGGGTAGCGCAGAGGGTCCTGCTGGTCGCTGGTGGACTGGAGCTGGGTGACGGCCAGGCTGGCCCCGTCCATCCGCATGCCGCCCGAGGCGCAGTTCTCGATCACCAGGCCGGGGTACCGGTCCAGCACCTCGGACAGCCACTCCAGGTACGCCCGGGCGTGGCCGAGCAGCCCGGCGCCCGGTGCGAGGTCCCCGGGCGCCTGGGTGCCGGGGGAGACCACGATGTTGTAGTCCAGCTTGAGATAGCCCACCCCCCAGTCGCCGACGATCCGGTCCACCGTCTTGTCGAGGTGCGCCCGGGCGGCCGGATGCCGCAGGTCGAGCTGATGCCGCCCCTGCTCGGTGAGGCGTACGCCGTCCCGCTGGAAGAAGGCCTCCGGCGGCAGCGCGGCCGCGACCGGGCTGCGCACCCCGACGACCTCCGGCTCCAGCCACAGCCCGGGCACCATGCCGCGTTCCCGGATCCGGTCCAGGACCGCGACGATTCCCCCGTCCGGGAAGCGCCGAGCCGACGGCAGCCACTCGCCGACACTGTCCCACCAGCCCCGCGTGTCGTCGTCGTACCAGCCGGAGTCGATGCAGAAGTACTCCGCGCCGGCCTCGGCGGCCGCGTCGATCAGCGGCAGCAGTTTCTCCGTCGTCGGGTCGCCCATCAGCGTGTTCATGTAGTCGTTGAAGACGACCGGCAGGGTGGTGTGGTCCGGGTGGGGGCGGCGTACGGCGCGGCGGTACGAGGTCAGCGCGGCCAGCGCCGCGTCCAGGCCGGAGCCCAGCGCCAGCACCCCGGGCACCGTCGTGAACTCCTCGCCCGGTGTCAGCCGCACCCGCCACTGGTGCTCGGCGTCCGTGGGGCCGTTCAGCGCGAGATACGTGCCGTGCGCGCGTTCCCCCAGGTCCCAGCGCCAGCCCGCCGGGGACTCCACCTGCCACACCCAGGCCCGTCCCGCGCCGCCCCGCTCCGTCAGCGCCCCCATCGGCAGATGGCCGTCGGTGGGCCAGCTGCCGCGCCCCACCAGGCAGAGCGCCGCCCGGCTGTCGTGCTGATGGGCGCCGGCGTTGATGTCGGCGACCGCCGCCCGCAGCGGCTCGGCGTACCAACGGCACTCCGCCAGCCAGTCGTTGCGGGCCCGGTGCACGTCGAGGGTGTCGGGGGAGGGCAGGCCGCCGAGCAGCAGGCTGCTGACGGACTGGACGACGAGGGGTTCGGTGCCGTCGTTGCGCAGCCGGACCCGGGAGCGCAGCACCGGCAGTCCGGTGGGGGAGGAGAGTTCCACCGACGCCGTCAACCCGGTCAGGGGGTCGTGGAGTTCGACCGTCAGCCACTCCCAGCCCGCCCGCGTGCCGCTGCGGTGACCCCGGTGGCGCAGCCGCGTCCCGAGGGCCGTACCGGTGAAGCGGGGTCCGGACCAGCCACTGCCGTGTCCCAGGGCGGTCAACTCGACCAGGGGGAGGGCGGCTTCGAGGTCGCCGGGCGCGGGCCCGCCGCCCAGCCGGACCAGTCGCAGGGGCCCGTCCGAGGCCGTCGCGAACTCGACGTCCAGCGCCGAGTGCCCCCAGGAAAAGCGGTTCCACGTCCCGTCCGCCGCCGTACCGGTCAAGGTGCCCCCTCCCGGCCCCGCGCGTTGCCCGCTTCGGCCGTGTGAATCCGTCGTTACGGTGTCTTGACGACCCCTGTGTGACCGGTCACAATCCTGGCATGAATGTGACCGGTCACACAAGGAGACCGGCGAGCATCAGGGACGTGGCGACCGCCGCCGGCGTCTCGTACCAGACCGTCTCCCGGGTGATCAACGGCCACCCCAGCGTCAAGCCGTCCACCCGGGAACGCGTGCTCGCCGCCATCGAGGAACTCGGCTTCCGCCGCAACGCCACCGCCCTCGCCCTGGCCAGCGGACGCACGCGGGCCGTGACCGTGCTCACCGCCAACACCACCCACCACGGCTACGCCTCCATCCTCCAGGGCATCGAGGAGGAGGCCCGCGCCGCCTCGTACACGATGGCGATCGGCGTCCTGGAGTCGGCGGAGGAAGCCGCCGTCGCCGCCGCGGTGCAGCGGGCGGCGGACGCGGGCGGCGGGCTGATCGTGATCGCCTACGATCCGGCAGGCGTCCGCGCCCTGGAGGCCGTCCCCGCCGAACTGCCCGTCGTCGGCGTCGTCGAGACCCCCGCGGGGCGGCCCGGCGACGACCGGCCCTGGGTGTGGACCGACGACCGCGAGGCCGCCTACCAGGCGACCCGCCATCTGCTCGCCCTCGGCCACGAGACCGTGCACTACGTCGCCATCCCGTCCAGCACCCGCCGCACCAGCGCCCGTACGACGGGCTGGCGGCAGGCGCTGCGGGAGGCCGGAGCCCCCGAACCCCGTCCGTTGCAGGGCTCTTGGGGCCCGGCGGGCGGATACGCGGCAGGCCTGCGACTCGCCGAGGACCAGAACGTCACCGCCATCCTGTGCGGCAACGACGACCTCGCCCTCGGCGTCCTGCGCGCCCTGCACGAGACCGGCCGCTCCGTCCCCGGCGAGATCAGCGTGGCCGGTTTCGACGACGCCCCGCACTCCGCCTATCTGACCCCGTCCCTGACGACCGTACGCCTGGACTTCACCGGCCTCGGACGGGCCGCGTTCGCCCTGCTGCACGGGGTGTTGGAGAAGTCCGCGCGGATCGCCCCGCACCCCGTCTCCGTACCGGAACTGGTGGTGCGGGAAAGCTCGGGGCCGCCGCCCGCCCACGACTGAACAAGCCCGGTACCGCCGCCTCCTGGACCCCCGTTCGTGAAAGGCACGTGAGGTACGTGATCATGAGACGAGCCCTCCCCGCGCTGGCCCTGATATGCGTCTCCGCCCTGGCCGCCACCGCGTGCAGCGACCCCACCGCGGGCGACGCCGGTACGGACGACAAGCAGGCGGTGGTCGACCCCACCGCCCGCCTGGACGGCGTACGGCTGACGATGTGGACGGCGCAGAACACCGTCAACGCGCCGAAGCAGGTCATCGACGCCTTCGAGAAGGCCACCGGCGCCCAGGTGGAGACGCAGGCGATCCCGGACCTCTACGAGCAGAACGTGCCGACGAAGCTGGCCTCCGGCGACCGGCCCGACCTGATGTTCTGGCAGCCGTCCATCTCCACGCTGCCGTTCGTGCAGCCGCAGCAGAACCTCCTCACCCTCGACGGCGAGGAGTGGGTCTCGAAACTCGGCGACACCGAGCGGTCCCTCGGCGTCATCGACGGCAAGCGGTACGCGGCGATCGTCACCAGCCCCGCCATGCTCGGCGTCTACTACAACAAGGACGTCTTCAAGCAGGCGGGCCTCGGTGAGAAGGACTTCCCGCAGTCGTACGACGAACTGCTGGCGCTCGGCCACCAGGTGGTCGACAAGACCGACGCGGCCGGCTTCTACGAGGCCGGCGGCGACAAGTGGCCCCTGCAGTGGCAGATGCAGGTCCAGCTCACCGACCTCGACCAGCAGTGGTGGGCGGACCTGAACCGGAACAAGGAGAAGTGGACCGCCCCGGCCGTCGTCGGCGCGATCAAGAAGTACAAGGAGCAGCTGCTCGACGCCGGACTCGCGCAGAAGAACTACCGCACCGGCACCTTCACCGGCCAGGCCGACGCCCTGTGGAAGGGCGAGGCCGGCATGGTCCTCAACGTCACCTCCTTCCAGAGCCAGTTGCAGGCCAAGTACTCCACCGCCGAGATCGACCAGAAGATCGGCTGGTTCCCGATCGCCAACTCCTCCGCCACCGGCATGTACTCGCCCGACCAGACCAACGGCGTCGTCGCGTTCAAGACCGGTGACGAGAAGCGGCAGAACGCCGCCCGGCAGTTCCTCGCCTTCTGGCTCGGCCCCGACTACCCCGCCTACATCGAGGAGATGAAGATCCCGTCCGTGCAGCCGTCCGTGCCCACCCCGGACGGGCTGCCGCAGACGGCCAAGGACCAGGTGGCCGCGCTGCCGACGGCGATCGGCGTCTTCCAGGCCAAGGCGATCGTCGCCCCGGACACGCACCTCTACCTCGCCGACATGCTCTACGACAAGAAGACGCCGGAGCAGGTCGCCCAGGCCATCCAGGACCAGTTCACGCAGGTGGCGAAGGCCCAGGGCGCACCCGGGTTCCAGCCATGACGGACACGGTCGTACGCACCGAGCCCCCGCCCGTGACGGGCGTACCGAAGAAGGCCGGGCGGCTGCCGCGTGCCGCCGTCCACCACCCCTGGTGGTTCGCGCTGCCCGCGATCGCCGTCTTCGCGGGCTTCTTCCTGGTGCCCAACCTGCTCAACTTCTACTACCCGTTCACCGACTGGTCCTCCTACCACGCGGACATCGCCTTCACCGGCCTCGACAACTTCCGCACCATCGCCGCGGACGGCTCCCTCCTCCGCGCGATCCGCACGACGCTGCTCTACGCCCTGCTGGCGGCGCTCTTCCAGAACGGCTTCGGGCTGGTGCTCGCGCTGCTGCTGGAGTCCGACACCCGCTTCAACCGGTTCTTCCGGGCCGTCTTCTTCCTCCCGGTGCTCATCTCGGCGCTCGCGACCGGTTACGTCTTCCAGACCCTCCTCGACCAGGACGGCGCCGTCAACTCGGTGCTGGGCACGGACATTCCGTGGCTGGGCTCGACGACCTGGACGCTCGTCCTCGTCACGGTCATCCACGGCTGGAAGTGGATGGGCCTGTCGATGCTGATCTATCTCGCCGGGCTGAAGGGCATCCCCGGCGACATGCTGGAGGCCGCGAAGTGCGACGGCGCCGGCCCCTGGCGGACCTTCTGGTCGGTGCGCTGGCCGATGCTCGCCCCGGCGGTCACCTTCAACGTCACCACGGCCCTGATCGGTTCGATGAACACCTTCGACATCGTGCAGGCCACGACCGGCGGCGGCCCCGCGGCCTCCACCGAGGTCTTCAACATCTACATGTTCCGGATCTTCGGCCAGGGCCTGTACGCCCAGGCCTCCGCGATGAGCCTCGTGCTGTTCCTGGTGGTGGTCGTCATCGCGATCCCGTTGGTCGTCGGCCTGCGGCGAAGGGAGCAGCTGCTGTGACCGCGGTGGTGTGGCGGTACGGCCGCCCGGCCCTGGTCGTCCTGCTCGCCGGGCTCGCCGTCGGCGTACCGCTGTGGCTGGTCCTGGTCACGTCCGCCAAGCCGCAGGCCGAGGCCATCAAGCCGAACCTGGACATGCCCGGGCACTGGCAGCCGGGCGGCAACTACCAGGACGCCGTCAGCCAGGGCGAGATGCTCCGCGGCTTCCTCAACTCCCTGCTCGTCGTGGTGCCGTCGGTCGTCCTCGTCCTGATCCTCGGCGCGGGCGCCGCCTGGGTCTTCGCGCGCCGCAGGTCGAAGCTGGTCTCGGCGGCGTACGCGCTGTGCATCAGCGGACTGCTGCTGCCGCCCGCCGTCATCACCATCGTGATGGAGCTGCGCCAGCTCGGCCTGGCGGGCACCCGCCCAGGAATGATCGCCGTCTACACCGGCATGTACCTCTCCACCTCCATCTTCTTCATGACCGGCTTCATCCGGTCGATCCCCATGGAGCTGGAGGAGGCCGCGCGGATGGACGGGGCCGGGCCGCCGCGGATCTTCCTGCGCATCATCCTGCCGCTGCTCAGGCCCGTCATCGCCACCGCGACGATCATGGTGATGCTCTATGCCTGGAGCGACATCTTCTACGCGTTCTTCGTCCTCGGCGGCGGAGAGCGGGCGACCCTCCCGCTCAACCTCTACAAGGTCGCCAGTACCCAGCTCTACCTCAACAACTGGCATCTCGTCTTCGCCTACGTCGTGGTGATGAGCCTGCCGATGGTCGCCGTGTTCCTGGTGGCCCAGCGAAAGATCGTGTCCGGAATCACCAGTGGAGCCGTCAAGTAGCACTCAGTCAACGGAGGTCCAGCGTGAGCCCCCGCACCAGATCCCGCACGAGATCCCGTACCAGAACCGCCCTGGTCACAGCCGCACTTGGAGTCGCCACCATGGCAGGCACACTCCCCACCGCGGGACCGGCCGCAGCTGCCGGCCCGCAGCGCCTCACCGTCGACCTCGCCGCCTCCGAGGGCCCGGTGACGCTCGGCGCCAACGGCGCGCTCTACGGCCTCAGCGACGACGGCGTGCCCAGCGACGCGGCCCTGGAGCCCCTGAAGATCACCAGCATCTCGCAGAAGCCGGAGGGCGGCGCCCAGCACCCCAACGGCGACGCCCTCACCGTCTCCCAGTCGTTCTTCCGCAACGGCGGCGGCGAGATCAACGTCATGATGCAGGACATCTACGCCAAATGGCCGTACGAGGACCTCGGCATCGACGACTACCTCCCCAAGGTCGACAAGATCGTCAAGCAGGTGGCGGCCGACCCGAACAGCGACCGTTTCGTCTACATCCCGTTCAACGAGCCCGACCAGATCTGGTACCACCTCGGCGTCTCCGACCAGGCCACCTACGAGAAGAACCGCGACCGTTTCTTCCAGGACTGGAAGACGGTCTACCACCGCATCCGCGCCATCGACCCGGACGCGAGGATCGCCGGTCCCAATGAGGCCGCCTACCACACCCGTCTGCTCCGCGACTTCCTCGCCTTCGCCAAGCGCGAGAACGTCCTCCCGCAGATCATGACCTGGCACGAGCTGGGCCCCGGCTCGCTGCGCGACTTCCAGGCGCACTACGACAACTACCGCACGCTGGAACGCGAGGCGGGCATCGCACCCCTGAAGATCAACATCGATGAGTACGCCAACCGCCGCGACCTGTCCGTGCCCGGACAACTCGTCCAGTGGGTCTCGATGTTCGAGCGCAACAAGGTGTACGCCAACGCGGCCTACTGGGACGCGGCCGGCAACCTCAGCGGCCATGTCGTGCGCAGCAACATCCCCAACGGCGGCTGGTGGTTCTTCCGCTGGTACGCCGGGCTCACCGGCGACACGGTCAAGGTGACCCCGCCCCAGCCCCACACCGTCGACACCCTCCAGGGCCTCGCCTCCCTCGACCGCTCCCGCCGCCAGGCCCAGGTCCTGCTCGGCGGCTCCGCCGGCGACTCCGACGTGGTCGTGCACAACGTCCCCCGGTCGCTCTTCGGCCGCACGGTCACCGCGGCCGTCGCCGAGGCCGCCTGGTCGGGGTACGAGGGACAGCACGCGGCGCCCCGCGTCCTCGCCCGCACGAAGCTCACCGTCGCGGCCGACGGCACGGTGACGGTCCCGCTGCGCGGCATGCACAAGATGTCGGCGTACCGGATCGTCCTCACCCCCGGCGGCTCCGGCACCCCGGCCGCCCCCGCCGTCCCGTGGTCCGCCTCGTACGAGGCCGAGGACGCGGCGATCACCGGCGGCCGCGTCTACACGCAGGGCACCGTCAGCAACGCCAACGGCTACGCGGCCTCCGGCACCAAGGACGTCGGCTCGCTCAACACCCCCACCAGCAAGGTCGACTTCACGGTGACGGTGCCCGAGACCGGCACCTACGACCTGGCGATCCTCTACGGCAACCAGTCCGGCGCCCCCGCCACCCAGAAGCTGTCGATCGACGGCGGGGAACCGGTGACGGTCACCTACCCGTCCACCGAGAACTGGACCTACCGCGCCAAGCGGGACGTCACCGTCCGGCTCCCCGCCGGAACCCACGTCCTCACCCTGGCCAAGGGCGACGCCGAGGTCACCCTCGACCGCATCGACCTGACCGCCCGCACGGGCGAGCCCTCGACGTCGTACGAGGCCACCCTCGCGGACATCAGCGGACGGCCCTCCTACGACTACTCCTCCTCCACCGGCGTCGGCACCGGCGCGCTCGTCCTGCGGGGCGGCGACAAGGCGGTCTTCGACGTGTACGCACCGCGCGACGGCTACTACACGGTGGTGCCGAGGGCGTCGGCGGCGGTGCGGATCGCGCTGCACGGAGAGACGGTGACGGCGGCACCGGGACGGCCCCTGCGCCTCTACCTCGTCGCGGGCAACAACCGCGTCGCGATGACCGCGGGCCACGCCGCCGTCCGCTCCCTCGACGTCTCGGGCGGCGGCTCCACCGCGGGCACGCTCTCCTACGAGGGCGCCACGGCCACCCTCGCGGGCGGTGCCCGGCTGGTGGAGTCGGCGTACGCCTCCGACGGGTCGTACATCGGCCGGCTGGGCAACAGCGCCGACAGCACCGCCGAGTTCACGGTCGACGCGCCCAGGCCCGGCCGCTATCTGCTGGTCGTCCACTACGCGCACAACGACCGGCGCGACAACGGCCACGCCTACAACACGGACATCATGTCCCGTACGGCGGACATCACCGTCGGTTCCGGCGCTCCCCGGAAGGTCACCTTCAAGAACACCTGGAGCTGGGACGACTACTGGACCCTCGGGGTCCCCGTCGACCTGAAGAAGGGCTCCAACAAGGTGACGTTCGGCAACGCGACCGCGTGGGCACCGGACATCGACCGGATCGAACTGGGCCGGGTCGTCGGATAGCCGTCTCCGCGGGGCCTTGGCCGCCGGGACCTCCCGGCGGCCAAGGCCCTTCGCTACTCGGCGACCGGCAGCGAGACCCCGTCCCGCAGGAACAACGGGATACGGTCCAGCGGGGCGTCGACCGTCACGGTCGCACCGCCCTCGTACGACTCACCGGTCCACGCGTCCGTCCAGCGCGCGCCCTGCGGAAGATACGTCGTCCGGGCCGTCGCGCCCGCCGTCAGCACCGGCGCCACCAGCAGATCCCGGCCGAAGAGGTAGGCGTCGTCCACCGACCAGGTCGCCGGATCCTCCGGGAACTCCAGGAACAGCGGCCGCATCACCGGCAGCCCCTCCTCGTGGGCCTCGCGCATGACGTCGAGGACGTACGGCTTCAGGCGCTCACGCAGCCGCAGGTACTTCTCCAGGATCGCGCCGGCCTCCTCGCCGTACGACCACACCTCGTTCGGGCCGCCGGTCATCTCAGGGCCCAGCGGCATGCCCGGGTCGCGGAAGCCGTGCAGGCGCATCAGCGGGGACAGCGCGCCGAACTGGAACCAGCGGACCATCACCTCGCGGTACTCCGGGTCGTACGGGTCGCCGCCGTGGAAGCCGCCGATGTCCGTGTTCCACCAGGGGATGCCGGAGAGCGCGGTGTTGAGACCGGCGGCGATCTGGCGGCGCAGGGTCGGGAAGTCGGTGCCGATGTCCCCGGACCACAGGGCGGCGCCGTAGCGCTGACTGCCCGCCCAGGCCGAGCGGTTGAGGGTGATGATCTCGTCCTCGCCGGACGCCTGGAGGCCTTCGTGGAAGGCGCGGGCGTTCTCCGCCGGGTAGAGGTTGCCGACCTCCAGACCAGGGCCCGCCCAGTAGCGCAGGTTCTCCTGGAAGCCCGGCTTCAGCTCGGGCTCGCAGGCGTCCAGCCAGAAGGCCTTGATGCCGTACGGCTTTAGGTAGTTCGCCTTCACCCGCGACCACACGAACTCCCGGGCGTCCGGGTTCGTGGCGTCGTAGAAGGCGACCTGGACCGTCGACGCCACCTCCTTGTCCGGCCAGTCGGCGTGGGCCAGCGGGCCGTACTGGGTGCCGATGAAGTAGCCGCGCTGCTCCATCAGGGAGTGGTTCTCGGACAGCGGTGAGACCGAGGGCCACACGCTGACCACCAGCTGCACGCCCAGCTCGGCCAGCTCGCGGACCATCGCCGCCGGGTCGGGCCACTCCTTCGGGTCGAACTTCCACTCGCCCAGGTGGGTCCAGTGGAAGAAGTCGCAGACGATCACGTCGAGGGGAAGCCCGCGCCGCTTGTACTCCCGTGCCACGGCGAGGAGTTCGTCCTGGGTGCGGTAGCGCAGCTTGCACTGCCAGAAGCCCGCCGCCCACTGAGGCAGCATCGGCGTCCGGCCCGTGACCGCGCTGTAGCGGCGCTGCGCGTCGGCCGGGGTGCCCGCGGTGATCCAGTAGTCGATCTGGCGGGCCGAGTCGGCGACCCAGCGGGTGCCGTTGTGCGCCAGCTCCACGCGGCCGATCGCCGGGTTGTTCCACAGCAGGGTGTAGCCCCGGCTGGAGGTGAGCACCGGGATGCCGACCTCGGCGTTGCGCTGGACCAGGTCGATGACCAGGCCCTTCTGGTCGAGCCGCCCGTGCTGGTGCTGGCCGAGGCCGTACAGCTGCTCGCCCTCGTAGGCGGCGAACCGCTGCTCCAGCCGGTGGTGGCCGTTGCCGACGGCCGTGTACAGGCGGGGGCCGGGCCACCAGAAGTGGGCGCGCTCCTCGGCGAGGAGTTCCTCGGAGCCGTCGGTGCGCAGGAAGCGGATGAGCCCCTCGGCGTCGACGTGCACGGTCAGTGCCCCGACCGTCAGCTGCCCTTCGCCGTCACCGATCTTGACCGTGCTCTCGGTGGCCGGGGCCTCGGCCGGCAGCGCGCCGGGCAGTCCGTCAAGGATCGGGCCGCCGAGCCGCGCCCGGACCCGGACCGCGTCCGGTCCCCACGGCTCGATCCGTACGGTCTCCTGGCGGCCGCTCCACTCCAGAGCGCCGTCCCGCTCCCGGAACGTGCCGACGGTGGGGGAGGACTGCGCGAGGCTGACCGCGCCTGAAGGGGTCTGGTTTTCGGCAGGCTGATTCACGTGGCGTGCTCCTGGGGGAGTGCAGACAGGGCAGGGCAGTGCAGTACAGGGAGGTGCAGACAGGGAGGTGCCTTCGAAGCCACTCGTAGGCCACTCGTAGGCCGCTCGAAGGCCGCTCGAAGGCCTGGAAGGTGCGGGTCAGGACCCGGACGGCACCGGGCCCGTGCTCGCCCGGACCGTCAACTCCGGGGCGAGCAGCAGCACTTCGTCGCTGCCGCGCCCGTCCAGCTTGGCGACCAGGTGTTCCACGGCGTGCCGGCCCATCTCCTGCGCCGGGATGGCGACCGACGTCAGCCGCACCGACGCCTGGGTGGCGACCTGGTCCGGGCAGATCCCGACCACCGACACGTCCTCCGGCACGGCCCGGCCCTGCTGGCGCAGCAGCGCGAGCAGCGGTTCGACCGCCGACTCGTTCTGCACGACGAAGCCCGTGGTCGCCGGGCGCTCGTCGAAGACCCGGGCGAGCGTCGCCGCCATCGCGTCGTACCCGCCCTCGCACGGCCGGTGCAGCACCCTGAGGCCCAGCTCCCGGGCGCGGGAGCGGAGCCCGTCGAGGGTGCGCTCGGCGAAACCGGTGTGCCGTTCGTACACCGCGGGCGCCTCACCGATGACAGCGATGTCACGGTGACCCAGCATCGCCAGATGCTCGACGCACAGCGCGCCGGTCGCCGCGAAGTCGAGGTCCACGCAGGTCAGGCCGGTGGTGTCGGCGGGCAGCCCGATCAGGACGGACGGCTGGTCGGTGCCGCGCAGCAACGGCAGCCGGTCGTCGTCCAGTTCCACGTCCATCAGGATCATCGCGTCGGCGAGCCCGCTGCCGGTGACCCGGCGTACCGCGTCGGGGCCCTCCTCGCCGGTGAGCAGCAGGACGTCGTACCCGTGGGTGCGGGCGGTGGTGGCGACGGCGATGGCGATCTCCATCATCACCGGCACGTACATGTCCGTGCGCAGTGGGATCATCAGCGCGATGATGTTGGACCGGCTGCTCGCCAGGGCGCGGGCGCCGGCGTTCGGGTGGTAGCCCAGCTCCCGGATGCTCTGCTCGACCCGGTGCCGGGTGGTCGCGGAGATGGACCGCTTGCCGCTGAGGACATAGCTCACCGTGCTCGCCGACACTCCGGCGTGCTGGGCGACCTCGGCGAGGGTGACCATCCAGCTCTCCAAGCTTTGTGAAGCGCTTCGACAGTGCGCAGGGCGAACAACGGCGGGTGAGGGTGGTTCGACAGTAGCTCCAGCGGGGGTGGGTGTCCATAGTCAGTCGAAGCGCTTCGACACGGAATCTTCGACCAGAAATCTACGACCAGAAATCTACGACCCGGAATCTACGACCCAGAAACTTCGACACGGAATCCCGGGCAGCGGGCGACGCCTGCCGGTGCGGTCGCTCGAACGGACGTACCTGCACCGTCTCCCGGAAGGGCCCCTGGTGCAACGGGTCCGCGGGGCCGAGTTCGGCTGAACGGTTGCGCGCGGGGTGGTGGCCGCGCCCGGGATCGGGTACATACGAACGGGTAGCACCCGTCGGTAACCACATCGGATCCTCATCCCTCTTCGCGGCGAGGTGACCCTCATGTCCGCAGCTCCCACCACCCGACCCACCGTCACCGAACGTGAGGCCCGCCAGGTGGCGGAGGCGGCCCGGGAACAGCAGTGGCGCAAGCCCAGCTTCGCCAAGGAACTGTTCCTCGGGCGTTTCCGCCTCGACCTCATCCACCCCCACCCCCTGCCTCCGGACGAGGACGCCCAGCGCGGCGAGGAGTTCCTCACCAAGCTGCGCGACTTCTGCGAGACGAAGATCGACTCCGCCCGCATCGAGCGGGACGCGCGGATCCCCGACGAGGTGATCGACGGGCTGAAGGAGCTCGGCGCCTTCGGCATGAAGATCGACACGAAGTACGGCGGCCTGGGCCTGACGCAGGTGTACTACAACAAGGCCCTCGCCCTGGTCGGCTCCGCCAACCCGGCCATCGGCGCGCTGCTGAGCGCCCACCAGTCGATCGGCGTACCGCAGCCGCTGAAGATCTTCGGCACCCAGGAGCAGAAGGACGCCTTCCTGCCGCGCTGCGCCCGCACCGACATCTCCGCCTTCCTGCTGACGGAACCGGACGTCGGCTCCGACCCGGCCCGGCTCGCCACCACCGCCGTCCCGGACGGCGACGACTACATCCTCGACGGCGTGAAGCTCTGGACGACGAACGGCGTCATCGCCGACCTCCTGGTCGTGATGGCACGCGTGCCGAAGTCCGAGGGGTACAAGGGCGGCATCACGGCCTTCGTCGTGGAGGCGACCGCGGAGGGCATCACCGTCGAGAACCGCAACGCCTTCATGGGCCTGCGCGGCCTGGAGAACGGTGTCACGCGCTTCCACCAGGTCCGCGTCCCGGCCGCCAACCGGATCGGCCCGGAGGGTGCGGGCCTGAAGATCGCCCTCACCACCCTGAACACGGGCCGGCTGTCGCTGCCCGCGATGTGCGTGGGCGCCGGGAAGTGGTGCCTGAAGATCGCGCGGGAGTGGTCGGGCGCCCGGGAGCAGTGGGGCAAGCCGGTCGCGCTGCACGAGGCGGTCGGTTCGAAGATCGCGTTCATCGCGGCCACGACCTTCGCGCTGGAGGCCGTACTGGACCTGTCGTCCCAGATGGCGGACGAGGACCGCAACGACATCCGCATCGAGGCCGCGCTCGCCAAGCTGTACGGCTCCGAGATGGCCTGTCTGATGGCGGACGAACTGGTCCAGATCCGCGGGGGCCGCGGCTTCGAGACGGCCGAGTCCCTGCGGGCCCGGGGCGAGCGCGCGGTGCCCGCCGAGCAGATCCTTCGCGACCTGCGGATCAACCGTATCTTCGAGGGCTCGACCGAGATCATGCACCTGCTGATCGCCCGCGAGGCGGTCGACGCCCATCTCTCGGTCGCAGGTGATCTGATCGACCCCGACAAGTCCCTGCAGGACAAGGCGAAGGCGGGCGCGCAGGCCGGTGTCTTCTACGCCAAGTGGCTGCCGAAGCTGGTGGCGGGACCGGGGCAGATCCCGTCGTCGTACGGGGAGTTCAAGCACGGCATCGACCTCTCGCCGCATCTGCGGTACGTCGAGCGCACCTCCCGCAAGCTGGCCCGGTCCACCTTCTACGCCATGTCCCGCTGGCAGGGCCGGATGGAGACCAAGCAGGGCTTCCTGGGCCGGATCGTGGACATCGGCGCCGAACTGTTCGCGATGAGCGCGGCCTGCGTCCGCGCCGAACTCCTGCGCAGCCGGGGCGAGCACGGCCGTGAGGCCTACCAACTCGCCGACGCCTTCTGCCGCCAGTCCCGCATCCGCGTCGACGAGCTCTTCGGCCGGCTGTGGACCAACACCGACGACCTCGACCGCAAGGTGGTCAAGGGGGTCCTGGCGGGCAGCTACGAGTGGCTGGAGCAGGGCGTCGTCGACCCGTCCGGAGACGGACCGTGGATCGCGGACGCGACCCCCGGCCCTTCCCGGAAGGAGAACGTGCACCGCCCGATCCGGTGAGAGCCCGCAGGGTGTCCTCCCGGGAGGGGACACCCTGCCCGGCGGCCGGGCCTCGTACCCGTCCCCGCGATGCTCGGCGAGGGATCACGCCGCATAGGGTGCGGCGATGGGACCGAGTACGCCGCCCGATCGGGTCGTCACCCGCCTCCGCGCGCACGGAGAGCGCATCCGCCTGCGGACTCGTCGAAGAAGCGGTGGCCGGCCCGGTGTCGGTGATGCGCGTCGTTCCGGCGACCTTCCGCAACACACCCCCGTGAGGGGGACACCCTGTCTGCGCACGCGCGCGTGCGGCCACAATGGAGCAATGAGTGACAGTCCCGCACCCCTCGCCGACCCGCACCTGGTCCACGACCCCGTAACGGGCGACGGCCCGAAGGACGTGGTGATCCTCGGGTCCACCGGGTCGATCGGCACGCAGGCCATCGACCTCGTCCTGCGCAACCCGGACCGCTTCCGGGTCACCGGCCTGTCCGCCAACGGCGGCCGGGTCGGCCTCCTCGCCGAGCAGGCGTACCGGCTCCGGGTCCGGACCGTCGCGGTGGCCCGCGAGGACGTCGTACCGGCGCTGCGGGACGCGCTGAGCGCGCAGTACGGCGCGGGGGAGCCGCTCCCCGAGATCCTCGCCGGACCCGACGCGGCCACCCAGCTCGCCGCCTCCGCCTGCCACACGGTGCTGAACGGCATCACCGGCTCCATCGGCCTCGCCCCGACCCTCGCCGCCCTGGAGGCGGGCCGCACCCTCGCGCTCGCCAACAAGGAGTCGCTCATCGTGGGCGGCCCGCTGGTCAAGGCCCTCGCCAAGCCCGGCCAGATCATCCCCGTCGACTCCGAGCACGCGGCGCTCTTCCAGGCGCTCGCCGCGGGCACCCGCGCGGACGTCCGCAAGCTCGTCGTCACCGCGTCCGGCGGCCCCTTCCGCGGCCGGACGAAGGCGGAACTGGCGAACGTCACCGTCGAGGACGCCCTCGCCCACCCCACCTGGGCCATGGGACCCGTGATCACGATCAACTCCGCGACCCTCGTCAACAAGGGCCTGGAGGTCATCGAGGCACACCTGCTGTACGACATTCCCTTCGAACGCATTGAGGTGGTCGTGCATCCGCAGTCGTATGTCCACTCGATGGTTGAGTTCACGGACGGATCCACGATCGCCCAGGCGACGCCCCCGGACATGCGCGGGCCCATCGCCATCGGCCTCGGCTGGCCCGAGCGCGTCCCCGACGCGGCGCCCGCCTTCGACTGGAGCACGGCGTCGACCTGGGAGTTCTTCCCGCTCGACACCGACGCCTTCCCGTCGGTCGGCCTCGCCCGGCACGTCGGAGAGCTCGCGGGCACCGCCCCGGCGGTGTTCAATGCCGCCAACGAGGAGTGCGTGGACGCGTTCCTGCGTGGCACGCTGCCGTTCAACGGAATCATGGAGACGGTCACCCGGGTCGTCGACGAACACGGCACTCCCGGCACGGGAACCTCGCTCACCGTGCCGGACGTCCTCGAAGCGGAGACCTGGGCCCGCGCCCGGGCCCGTGAACTGACGGCACAGACCGGACATACGGCGCAGACAGCCACCGCGGAGGCGCGTGCATGACGACCCTGATGATGATCCTCGGCATAGTCGTGTTCGCGGTCGGCCTGCTGATCTCGATCGCATGGCACGAGCTGGGGCATCTGTCCACCGCCAAGCTCTTCGGCATCCGCGTCCCGCAGTACATGGTCGGCTTCGGCCCGACACTGTTCTCACGCACCAAGGGCGAGACCGAGTACGGCATCAAGGCCATCCCGCTCGGCGGCTACATCCGTATGATCGGCATGTTCCCGCCCGGCCCCGACGGCCGCGTGGAGGCCCGCTCCACCTCGCCCTGGCGCGGCATGATCGAGGACGCCCGCTCGGCCGCCTTCGAGGAGCTGCGGCCCGGCGACGAGACCCGCATGTTCTACACGCGCAAGCCGTGGAAGCGGGTCATCGTGATGTTCGCGGGCCCGTTCATGAACCTGGTCCTGGCGTTCGTCCTCTTCCTCATCGTGCTGATGGGCTTCGGCATCTCCCAGCAGACCACCACCGTCAGCTCGGTCTCCCAGTGCGTGATCGCACAGAGCGAGAACCGCGACACGTGCACCTCGGCGGACCGGCCCTCCCCGGCCGCCGCGGCCGGCCTGAAGGCGGGCGACAAGATCGTCTCCTTCAACGGCGTCCGGACCGACGAGTGGAACGCACTGTCGGACCTGATCCGCGCCAACCCCGGCAAGGAGGTGCCGATCGTCGTCGACCGCAAGGGCGAGGACGTCACCCTGCACGCGAAGATCGCCACCAACCAGGTCGCCAAGAAGGACTCCAGCGGCCAGATCGTCCAGGGCGAGTACGTCACCGCCGGCTTCCTCGGCTTCAGCGCCGCCACCGGCGTCGTCCGGCAGGACTTCGACGAGTCCCTGGTGTGGATGGGCGACCGAGTCGGTGAGGCCGTCGACTCCCTCGCTGCCCTGCCCGGCAAGATCCCGGCCCTGTGGAACGCCGCCTTCGACGGTGCCGAACGCGAACCCGACTCCCCGATGGGCGTGGTCGGCGCGGCCCGCGTCGGCGGCGAGATCTTCACCCTCGACATCCCACCCACCCAGCAGCTGGCGATGGCCCTGATGCTGGTGGCCGGTTTCAACCTCTCCCTGTTCCTGTTCAACATGCTCCCGCTGCTCCCGCTCGACGGCGGGCACATCGCGGGCGCGCTGTGGGAGTCGCTGCGGCGGAACCTGGCGAAGGTGCTGCGGCGGCCCGACCCGGGCCCGTTCGATGTGGCGAAGCTGATGCCGGTGGCCTACGTGGTGGCGGGGATCTTCATCTGCTTCACCGTCCTCGTCCTGATCGCGGACGTGGTTAACCCGGTGAGAATCTCCTAGCCATACGGAGTTGGCGGCGGCCCGGCATGCTGGATGCCGGGCCGCCTTCCATCGAGTGGGTTTACGGGGCGTGAGGTGCTGACGCACAAACGCGTGCCGTAATCTCGAAGCCTGGAGCCCGCTGCTGACGGGACCGGACCTTGATCCACGACTTGGGGTTGCACAGCAGATGACTGCGATTTCTCTCGGCATGCCGTCCGTTCCGACCAAGCTCGCCGAGCGCCGGAAGAGCCGGCAGATCCAGGTCGGCTCGGTGCCGGTCGGCGGGGACGCGCCGGTCTCGGTCCAGTCCATGACCACGACCCGTACGTCGGACATCGGCGCCACCCTTCAGCAGATCGCCGAGCTCACCGCCTCCGGCTGCCAGATCGTCCGCGTGGCCTGCCCCACCCAGGACGACGCCGACGCCCTCGCGACCATCGCCCGCAAGTCGCAGATCCCCGTCATCGCCGACATCCACTTCCAGCCGAAGTACGTCTTCGCCGCGATCGAGGCGGGCTGCGCCGCGGTCCGGGTGAACCCGGGCAACATCAAGCAGTTCGACGACAAGGTCAAGGAGATCGCCAAGGCCGCCAAGGAGCACGGCACGCCGATCCGCATCGGCGTGAACGCCGGCTCCCTGGACCGGCGCCTGCTGCAGAAGTACGGCAAGGCGACGCCGGAGGCCCTGGTCGAGTCGGCCCTCTGGGAGGCCTCGCTCTTCGAGGAGCACGACTTCCGGGACATCAAGATCTCCGTCAAGCACAACGACCCGGTCGTGATGATCGAGGCCTACCGCCAGCTCGCCGCCCAGTGCGACTACCCGCTGCACCTCGGCGTCACCGAGGCGGGCCCCGCCTTCCAGGGCACGATCAAGTCGGCGGTCGCCTTCGGAGCGCTGCTCTCGCAGGGCATCGGCGACACGATCCGGGTGTCGCTGTCGGCGCCGCCCGCCGAGGAGGTCAAGGTCGGCATCCAGATCCTGGAGTCGCTCAACCTCAGGCAGCGCGGCCTGGAGATCGTCTCCTGCCCGTCCTGCGGCCGCGCCCAGGTCGACGTCTACAAGCTGGCGGAGGAGGTCACGGCCGGCCTCACCGGCATGGAGGTCCCGCTCCGCGTCGCCGTCATGGGCTGCGTCGTCAACGGCCCCGGCGAGGCCCGCGAGGCCGACCTCGGCGTCGCCTCCGGCAACGGCAAGGGCCAGATCTTCGTCAAGGGCCAGGTCATCAAGACCGTCCCGGAGTCCAAGATCGTCGAAACCCTCATCGAGGAGGCCATGAAGCTGGCCGAACAGATGGAGGCGGACGGTGTGACGTCGGGCGAGCCGTCGGTGTCAGTCGCCGGCTGAACAACGCCCTAAGGGGCGCGGGGAACTGCGCGAGAAACCACACGACACCCGCACCCGCCAAGCAAACAGAAACCACCCGAGTCAGTAGGCGCACACCAACACCCCCCACCTCAAAACGGGCGGTACCTCACGCAGGGCGGCACGGCTCAGCTTCCGCAGGTACAGTGCGGAGATCAGCAGATCCCACCCGTGAGGCCCCGCCCGTGTTGACCCAGACCACCTCCCGGGTCCTCGAACCGAGCGACCTGGACGCCGCGCTCGCCGTCCTCGACCGCGAGCCGGTGGCCAACGCCTTCGTGGCCTCCCGGGTCCAGGTCGCCGGCCTCGACCCGTGGCGGCTCGGCGGCGAGATGTGGGGCTGGTACGAGGACGGCATGCTGACCTCCCTCTGCTACGCGGGCGCCAACCTCGTCCCCATCTGCGCCACCCCCCGCGCCATCCGCGCCTTCGCCGACCGCGCCCGCAGGGCGGGCCGCCGCTGCTCCTCCGTCGTCGGCCCCGCCGAACCCACCGCCGAACTCTGGCGGCTCCTCGAACCCCACTGGGGCCCGGCCCGCGAGGTGCGCGCCCACCAGCCGCTCATGGTCACCGACCGCATGCCCGCCGACATCGCCCCGGACCCCTACGTCCGCCGCGTCCGCAAGGACGAGATGGAGACGATCATGCCGGCGTGCGTGGCGATGTTCACCGAGGAGGTCGGCGTCTCCCCGCTGGCCGGCGACGGTGGCCTCCTCTACCAGGCCCGCGTCGCCGAACTCGTCGGCTCCGGCCGCTCCTTCGCCCGCCTCGACGACCACGGCAAGGTCGTCTTCAAGGCGGAAATCGGCGCCGCGACGGACCGGGCCTGCCAGATCCAGGGCGTCTGGGTGGCCCCCGAGTACCGGGGCAGGGGCCTGGCGGCCCCCGGCATGGCAGCGGTCCTCCGCTACGCCCTCGCGGAGGTCGCCCCGGTGGTCAGCCTGTACGTCAACGACTACAACACGGCGGCGAGAAGGACGTACCGAAGGGTCGGCTTCCAGGAGGTCGGCGCGTTCATGAGCGTGTTGTTCTGAGACGTGCTGTTCCATCCAGCCCGCACTCCGCGGACAACCGAAACCCCCCTGTAAGCTCCCGCCATGGACCTCGTCATCGGCCCCTTGGACCTCCCCGCCCACGTAGACGAGGCCCTCGCAATCCAAGCCGCAGCCTTCGGCCTCGGCCCCGACGAGGTAGCCGTCCGCCGCCAGATCGTCCTGCGCCACATGACCTACCCCGGCGCGAGAGCCCTCGGCGCGACAACGGAAGGCCGCCTGGTCGGTTTCGTCTACGGCATGCCCAACGACCGCACCCACTGGTGGTCCACCGTAGTGGAGCCCTACCTCCGCGCCCAGGGCCACGCCGACTGGCTCGACAACTCTTTCGTGATCACCGAGCTGCACGTCCTTCCCCGCTACCAGAACCGCGGTATCGGCCGGGCCCTCATCACCGCGATCACCGACACGGCGAGCGAAACCCGCTCCATCCTCTCGGCGATCGACACCGACAGCCCCGCCCGCGGCCTCTACCACTCCCTCGGCTACCAGGACCTGGCCCGCCAGGTCCACTTCCCGAGCGCCCCCAAGCCGTACGCCGTCATGGGCGCCCCACTGCCCCTGCGCCGTTAACCGATTTCCACCGCCAGGTGCCCCCCGGCTAACCTCCTGCCATAACCCTTACGCAGCAGGAGTACGAGAACCATGGCGAACGCATCGGTCCAGCGCATGTCCCAGTTGATGGCGAAGACGCTGCGCGACGACCCGGCGGACGCCGAGGTCCTCAGCCACAAGCTGCTCGTCCGCGCCGGCTACGTCCGCCGTACCGCCGCCGGCGTGTGGTCCTGGCTGCCGCTCGGCAAGAAGGTCCTCGCCAACGTGGAGCGGGTCGTCCGCGAGGAGATGGACGCGATCGGCGCCCAGGAGGTGCTGCTCCCCGCGCTGCTGCCGCGTGAGCCGTACGACGCGACCGGCCGCTGGGACGAGTACGGCCAGGAGCTGTTCCGGCTGAAGGACCGCAAGGGCGGCGACTACCTCCTCGGCCCCACCCACGAGGAGATCTTCACCCTGCTGGTGAAGGACCAGTGCACGTCCTACAAGGACCTGCCGGTGATCCTCTACCAGATCCAGAGCAAGTTCCGGGACGAGGCCCGCCCGCGCGCGGGCATCCTGCGCGGCCGTGAGTTCCTGATGAAGGACTCCTACTCCTTCGACCTCGCCGACGAGGGCCTCGCCGAGTCGTACGCCCTGCACCGGCAGGCGTACCAGAGGATCTTCGAGCGCCTCGGCCTCGACTACCGCATCTGTGCCGCGACCGCCGGCGCGATGGGCGGCTCCAAGTCGGAGGAGTTCCTCGCCCCGGCCGAGGCCGGCGAGGACACCTTCGCGGACTGCCCGAACTGCGACTTCGCCGCCAACACCGAGGCGATCACCTACGAGCTGAAGCCGGTGGACGCCTCCGGCGTCCCCGCCGCCGAGGACATCCCGACCCCGGACACCCCGACCATCGAGACGCTCGCCGCCTCCCTCGGCGTCCCGGCCTCCGCCACTCTGAAGAACCTCCTGGTGAAGGTCGACGGCGAGGTCGTCGCCGTCGGCGTGCCCGGTGACCGCGAGGTCGACCTGGACAAGGTCGAGGCGCACTTCGCCCCGGCGGTCGTCGAGATGGTCACCGAGGCGGACTTCGCGGCCCGCCCGGACCTGGTCCGCGGCTATGTCGGCCCGCAGGGCCTGGGCGAGAAGGTCAAGTACGTCGCCGACCCGCGCGTGGCGCCCGGCACGGCCTGGATCACCGGCGCCAACAAGGAACACACGCACGCCAAGAACGTCGTCGCGGGCCGTGACTTCGAGGTCGACGAGTACATGGACGTCGTGGTGGTCCAGGAGGGCGACCCGTGCCCGAAGTGCGGCACGGGCCTGAAGCTGGACCGCGCCATCGAGATCGGCCACATCTTCCAGCTGGGCCGCAAGTACGCCGACGCGCTCAAGCTCGACGTCCTCGGCCAGAACGGCAAGCCGGTCCGCGTGACCATGGGCTCGTACGGCATCGGCGTCTCCCGTGCGGTCGCCGCGCTCGCCGAGCAGACCGCCGACGACAAGGGCCTGTGCTGGTCCAAGGAGGTCGCCCCGGCCGACGTGCACGTGGTCGCCGCGGGCAAGGCCCTGCAGACCGAGCTGGCCCTGGAGGTCTCCGACAAGCTGGCGGCGGCCGGTGTGCGCGTCCTGGTGGACGACCGCGCGGGAGTCTCCCCGGGCGTGAAGTTCACCGACGCGGAGCTGATCGGCGTACCGCAGATCCTGGTGGCCGGGCGGCGCGCGGGCGAGGGCGTGGTCGAGCTCAAGGACCGCAGGACGGGTGAGCGTGAGGAACTCCCGGTCGACGAGGCGATCGCCCGCCTGACGGCCGCCTCCTGACACGGCATCACCCGACGGGACCTCGGCCCGTTCAGGGCCGAAGCGGTGGCCTGGGGGCGGCAGCCCCCAGCACACCAGCCGCAACGTCTGCAACCACTACAACCACGCGGCGAACTCCAGCAACAACTCCGAGTCACCCCGCCGCCCCACGCGCAGCGCCCGCACGCCCGACTCCACGGCCCGGAACAGCGTCCAGCCGCGCAGCCGCTCCTGGTCGACGTCCAGGGACTCCGCGAGCCGCTTCACCCGCCGCCGGGTCGTCGCCGCCCCCGACGGCGTGGCGATCAGGTCCTCCACCCGGTCCCGGACGAGCCGTGCCAGGTCGAAGGCGCACTCGCCGACCACCGGATCGGGGCCGACCGCCAGCCACGGAATCCGGTCCCCGGCGAGCACCTTGCTCTGCCGGAACGTGCCGTGCAGCAACCGCTGCTCGGGCGGCGCCGCCAGCAGCTCCTCCCGGGCGGCGAGGGCCGCGTCCACCAGCGGGACGAGGTCCGCGTCGGCGCTCGCCCGCATCGCCTCGGCCTGCCGCCCGGTCCGCCCGGCCACGGTTTCGAAGGGATACCCCGGCGGCGGCTCCACCCACAGCTTCCGCAGCGTCCCCGCCGCCTCCAGCAGCGCCTTGGCCTCGGGCAGCGACCGCACCGACATCTCCGGATGCAGTCGCTCCAGCAGCAGCGCACGGTCCGCGGCGGCCGGTTCGAGCAGCTGTACGGCGCCCCGGCCGCCCCAGTGTGCCAGCGCGGCCCGCTCGCTCTCCGGGCGGGCCCGGGGCGGGGCCAGCTTCAGCACCGCCGGCGTGCCGTCCGCCCGCCGCACCAGCAGCACGAGGCTGCTCCGGCCGCCCGGCACCTGCACCCGTTCCACGGTCAACTCGCGTAGAGCCACGGCCTGTTGCGCCGCCTCGGGCAACTTCTGAAGCCAGTCGTCACCGTCCGGCGCCGTCTCACCGAGCGCTCTGACCAGACGCTGCGGCGGTTCGAAAGCCATACGCGAGGTTTCCCCTTCCAGTACGCGTCACGCCGTCGGTGTCGCCGGCGCCGAGGTGACGCCGGCCCGCTCGGCGAGCCCAGGGAAGGCTACGCTCCGGCCGCGCCAGCGCGCCGCCCGCACCGCCGCCTCGCGCAGCGCGGCCGCGGCCGAGCCCCGCCGCCCACCGTCGGCTGCCCGCACCAGGTCGGAGTACACCCCGGCCACACGTTCCTCCAGCTCGGCGGCGAGTCGTACGGCCGTCTCCGGGTCGGTCACCGGGAACGGCAGCGCGTACCCGGCGGCCGCGGCCACCGGCTCGGCGCCCAGCGCCCGCACCTCGCGCACCAGGGCATCCCGCCGCGCGCGATGGCCGTCGTACGCCGCCCGCGCCTCCGCACGCCGCTCCTCATCGATCCGCCCACCGACCACGCCGTACCCATACACCGCGGCATGCTCAGCCGCCAGCGCAGCCTGCAGGGCCCGCAGCTGCCCGTCCTTCGCCTCGCTCATGCCTTGCCTTCGCTTTCCGTGAGCAGATCCGGGTGCGCCGCTCGGATGGCCGTCGGAGTCCCCTGCAGGCGCGCGGCTGGGTCGGCGACCGGAGTCGCCTGTAGGTACGCGGCGCCGGTGGCCGCCGGCGCTGCCTGGAGGGCCCGCAGTTCCCCGCCCTTGGCCTCGCTCATGCCTCGCCCTCGCCCTCCGTGAGCAGATACGCGTGCGCCGCCCCGGCCGCCGCCACCGACGCCAGCAGGCGGGCCAGTTCGCCCGGTACGCCGAGCAGCGCCTTGGCCCGCTGGTCCGCCAGCGCCCGTTCGGCGGTGGCCAGGTCGGTGAGGGCGGCCTGTTCGGTGTCCGGGACGGTCAGGGGGGCCTTCTCGGTGGCCGGGGCCGAGGCCGACACCGTGGGAGAGGGCTGCGCCGCGACGCCGCCGAACGCCTCCGCGTGCCGCACCGCCTCGTCGCGCAGCGGTCGCAGCCGCTCCGTGAGCCCCGGGTGGGCGGCCATCACGGCGTCGTACCGTGCGACCAGCCCGTCGCTGTCCCGGGCCGCACGCGCGCGTGCCCGGTCGGCGGCCGACGGGCTGCCGCCCGTGGTGTCGGAGTCGGCGGGGCCGGGCGAGCAGCCGGTGAGCAGGGCGACGCCCGCGGCCGAGGCGAGCAGGGTCCTTCTGCGCGGCCCCGAGGGCATGCGCGGCGACAGGGGAAACGACACGGCTGACGTCCTCGAAGGCTCGTACGAAAGGACTGGGCGGCACGCCCAATGATCACCGTACCCGCGCATGTGTCCGAGGCCAGTCATCGGCACCGTCCCGACCGAGGTGGACGGCATCACTGCCCGGGACCGGATACCCTTTGACCAGACACGCGACCTTCCCACAACAGCACACGCGGCCGAGGAGTCACCCGGATGAGCACCACCCAGAGCGAGAGGCTGCGAGAACTGCTGGAACCGCTCGTCACCTCCCAGGGGCTGGATCTCGAGGAGATCGCGGTGGACTCGGTCGGACGCAAGCGAGTGCTGCGTGTCGTCGTCGACTCCGACACCGGAGCGGATCTCGACCGGATCGCCGATGTGAGCCGTGCGCTCTCGGCGAGGCTCGACGAAACGGACGCGATGGGCGAGGGCGAGTACACCCTCGAGGTCGGAACCCCGGGCGCGGAACGCCTCCTCACACAGCACCGGCACTATGTGCGCGCCACCGGCCGGCTGGTCAGATTCCAGCTGACGGAGGGCGAAGAGCTGGTGGCCAGAATCCTCACCGTCGACGACGAGGGCGTCGACATCGAGGTACCCGGGGTCAAGGGGCGCAGGCCCACGGCGCGCAGGCTCACCTTCGACGACATCGCCAAGGCGCGCGTCCAGGTCGAGTTCAGCCGCAAGGACAAGCAGGACCACAAGGACATGACGGAAGAGGAGGAGGCGTAGCCGTGGACATCGACATGAGCGCCCTGCGGGGCTTGGTCCGGGAGAAGGAGATCTCCTTCGACCTGCTCGTCGAGGCGATCGAGGCGGCCCTCCTCATCGCCTACCACCGCACCGAGGGAAGCCGCCGGCACGCGCGCGTGGAGCTCAACCGGCAGACCGGACATGTGACCGTGTGGGCGAAGGAGGACCCCGAGGACCTGGAGCCGGGCCAGGAGCCCCGCGAGTTCGACGACACGCCGTCCGGTTTCGGCCGGATCGCCGCGACCACCGCCAAACAGGTCATCCTGCAGCGGCTGCGCGACGCCGAGGACGACGCCACGCTCGGCGAGTACGCCGGCCGCGAGGGCGACATCGTCACCGGCGTGGTCCAGCAGGGCCGCGACCCGAAGAACGTGCTCGTCGACATCGGCAAGCTGGAGGCCATCCTGCCGGTGCAGGAGCAGGTGCCCGGCGAGACCTACCCGCACGGGATGCGGTTGCGGTCGTACGTCGTCCGGGTGGCCAAGGGCGTCCGCGGTCCGTCGGTGACCCTGTCCCGTACGCACCCGAATCTGGTCAAGAAGCTGTTCGCGCTGGAGGTGCCGGAGATCGCCGACGGGTCCGTCGAGATCGCCGCCATCGCCCGCGAGGCCGGTCACCGCACCAAGATCGCCGTCCGGTCCACCCGGGCGGGCCTGAACGCCAAGGGCGCCTGCATCGGCCCCATGGGCGGGCGGGTGCGCAACGTGATGGCCGAGCTGAACGGCGAGAAGATCGACATCGTCGACTGGTCGGACGACCCGGCCGAGATGGTGGCGAACGCGCTGTCCCCCGCTCGGGTGTCCAAGGTCGAGGTCGTTGACATGACGGCCCGCTCCGCGCGCGTGACGGTGCCCGACTACCAGCTGTCCCTGGCGATCGGCAAGGAAGGGCAGAATGCCCGACTTGCGGCCCGGCTCACCGGCTGGCGGATCGACATCCGTCCGGACATCGAACAGCCGGGGGAATAGATCTCGGCCCCTGGTGGGTTGGATCACGTCAGTTATACCCCTGCAACTGTTCGATCTCTGCCCCAAAGGGGTGAGGTCGTTACGGGGAGGTAGACTTAGGAGTGTCTGGCCGGACGCGTGACCGCGCATGCCCGGAACGTACCTGTGTGGGATGCCGGGAGCGAGCGGCCAAGACCGAGCTGCTGCGCATCGTGGCGATCAAGGACGCATGCGTCCCCGATCCTCGCGGTACGCTGCCCGGCCGGGGTGCCTATGTACACCCCGTCTTGGTCTGTCTCGACCAGGCGATACGTCGCCGGGCGTTCACGCGGGCACTGCGCGCCCCGGGAGCGCTCGACACAAAGGCGTTGCGCCGGTACGTCGAGCGGACAACAGTTGCTGAGCAGGCAACACGGTAAGAAAGCGTGCCGTACGGAACCCCCCGTGCGGCCTGGTACCTCGCGAGTCGAAAGCAGGTCGAGATTGCGATGAGCACTCGATGAGTACGCGATGAGTACGCCCATGAACTAGCGACGGTCCGGCCGCAACCCGGACCTCAAAGGAGCGAAGTGGCTAAGGTCCGGGTCTACGAACTCGCCAAGGAGTTCGGTGTCGAGAGCAAGGTCGTCATGGCCAAGCTCCAGGAGCTCGGTGAATTCGTCCGATCGGCGTCTTCGACGATCGAGGCGCCCGTAGTACGCAAACTGACTGACGCCTTCCAGCAGGGCGGTGGCAACGGCAAGTCCGCCGCGAAGCCCGCGCCTCGGAAGGCCGCCCCCAAGCCCGCCGCGCCCTCTCCGGCGCAGGCGGCTCGTCCGGCTGCCCCGAAGCCGGTCGTCCCCAAGCCTCCGGCTGCCCAGCAGCCCGCGGCCCCGGCGGCTCCCGCCGCTCCGGCGTCCGCGCCGACCCCCGGCCCGCGTCCGACGCCGGGCCCGAAGCCCGCGCCCGCGCCGCGTCCGGCCCCGGCCGCCCCGGAGTTCACCGCTCCGCCGTCGGCCCCGGCCCCGGCCGCAGCATCCGGCCCCAAGCCGGGCGCCCGTCCCGGTGCCCCCAAGCCCGGCGGCCGTCCGGGTGGCCAGGACCGTCAGGGCCAGCGCCCCGGTGGTCAGGGCCAGCGTCCCGGCGCTTCCGCGCCGCGTCCCGGTGCCCGCCCGGCCGGTCCGCGCCCGGGCAACAACCCCTTCACCTCCGGTGGCTCCACCGGCATGGCGCGCCCCCAGGCGCCCCGTCCGCAGGGCCAGCGTCCCGGCGGTGGCCCCGGTGGCTCCGGCGCCGGTCCCCGTCCGCAGGGCCCCGGTGCCCAGGGCGGCGGTCCGCGTCCGCAGGCTCCGGGCGGCTCCCGGCCGAGCCCCGGCTCGATGCCGCGTCCGCAGGGTGGCGCCCCGCGTCCCGGCGGCGGTCCCGCCGGTCCCCGTCCGAACCCGGGCATGATGCCGCAGCGTCCCGCTGCCGGCCCGCGTCCGGGCCCCGGCGGCGGCGGTCGCGGCCCGGCCGGTGCCGGTCGTCCCGGCGGCGGCGGTCGTCCCGGTGGCGGCGGCGGTTTCGCCGGTCGTCCCGGTGGCGGCGGCGCCCGTCCGGGTGGCGGCGGCGGTTTCGCCGGTCGTCCCGGTGGCGGCGGTCCCGGTGGTGGCGGCGGCTTCGGCGGTGGCGGCGGTGGCCGTCCCGGCTTCGGCGGCCGTCCCGGCGGTGGCCCCGGCGGCCGTGGTGGCACGCAGGGTGCCTTCGGGCGTCCCGGTGGTCCCGCGCGTCGTGGCCGCAAGTCGAAGCGGCAGCGCCGTCAGGAGTACGAGGCCATGCAGGCCCCGTCGGTCGGCGGTGTGATGCTGCCTCGCGGCAACGGCGAGACCATTCGCCTGTCGCGCGGTGCCTCGCTCACCGACTTCGCGGAGAAGATCAACGCCAACCCGGCGTCGCTCGTCGCGGTCATGATGAACCTCGGCGAGATGGTCACGGCCACGCAGTCCGTCTCCGACGAGACGCTCCAGCTCCTCGCCGACGAGATGAACTACACGGTTCAGATCGTCAGCCCGGAGGAGGAGGACCGCGAGCTGCTCGAGTCCTTCGACATCGAGTTCGGTGAGGACGAGGGCTCCGAGGAGGACCTGGTCGTCCGTCCGCCGGTCGTGACCGTCATGGGTCACGTCGACCACGGCAAGACCCGCCTGCTCGACGCCATCCGCAAGACGAACGTCATCGCGGGCGAGGCCGGTGGCATCACCCAGCACATCGGTGCCTACCAGGTCGCGACCCAGGTCAACGGCGAGGACCGGGCGATCACCTTCATCGACACCCCGGGTCACGAGGCGTTCACCGCCATGCGTGCCCGCGGTGCGAAGTCGACCGACATCGCGATCCTCGTGGTGGCGGCCAACGACGGTGTGATGCCCCAGACGGTCGAGGCGCTGAACCACGCCAAGGCGGCCGACGTGCCGATCGTGGTCGCGGTCAACAAGATCGACGTCGAGGGCGCGGACCCGACCAAGGTGCGCGGTCAGCTGACCGAGTACGGCCTGGTGGCCGAGGAGTACGGCGGCGAGACGATGTTCGTCGACATCTCCGCCAAGCAGGGCCTGCACATCGACAGTCTGCTGGAGGCGGTCGTCCTGACCGCCGACGCCGCCCTGGACCTGCGGGCCAACCCGAGCCAGGACGCGCAGGGCATCGCGATCGAGTCCCGTCTCGACCGCGGCCGCGGTGCCGTGTCGACGGTCCTCGTCCAGCGAGGCACGCTGCGGGTCGGCGACACGATGGTGGTCGGCGACGCGTACGGCCGTGTCCGGGCGATGCTCGACGACACCGGCAACAACGTCGCCGAGGCGGGTCCCTCGACGCCGGTCCAGGTCCTGGGTCTGACCAACGTCCCGGGCGCCGGCGACAACTTCCTCGTGGTCGACGAGGACCGCACGGCCCGCCAGATCGCCGAGAAGCGCGCGGCGCGCGAGCGCAACGCGGCCTTCGCCAAGCGCACCCGCAGGGTCTCCCTGGAGGACCTGGACAAGGTGCTCAAGGCCGGCGAGGTCCAGCAGCTGAACCTGATCATCAAGGGTGACGCTTCTGGTTCCGTCGAGGCCCTGGAGTCCTCGCTGCTCCAGCTCGACGTCGGCGAAGAGGTCGACATCCGCGTCCTGCACCGCGGCGTCGGTGCGGTCACGGAGTCCGACATCGACCTGGCGATGGGCTCGGACGCCATCGTGATCGGCTTCAACGTGCGCGCCGCCGGGCGTGCCGCGCAGATGGCCGAGCGCGAGGGCGTGGACGTCCGCTACTACTCGGTCATCTACCAGGCGATCGAGGAGATCGAGGCGGCCCTCAAGGGCATGCTCAAGCCGGAGTTCGAGGAAGTCGAGCTCGGTACGGCGGAGATCCGCGAGGTCTTCCGCTCGTCCAAGCTGGGCAACATCGCGGGTGTGCTCATCCGCTCCGGCGAGGTCCGGCGCAACACCAAGGCGCGCCTCCTCCGCGACGGCAAGGTCATCGCGGAGAACCTCACCATCGAGGGTCTGCGTCGCTTCAAGGACGACGTCACCGAGATCCGCGAAGGGTTCGAGGGCGGTATCAACCTCGGCAACTTCAACGACATCAAGGTCGACGACGTCATCGCGACGTACGAGATGCGCGAGAAGCCGCGCGCGTAACAGCACGTGGTAGGCGGTGGCCGACGGGACATTGCTCCTGTCGGCCACCGCAGTTTGCCGGGGCGCAGCCCCAGGCAAAACCCGGTCGAACCCCCGGCGGGCCTCGCGGTACCGTTCTTGAGGGCTTCATCGATCCCGTACCGGCGGGTGAACCGGTTACACATGTATGTGGGGACGCTGTCCTTCGACCTGCTCCTCGGCGACGTACGGTCGCTGAAGGAGAAGCGCTCCGTCGTCCGCCCGATCGTCGCCGAACTCCAGCGGAAGTACGCGGTGAGCGCGGCCGAGGTGGACCACATGGACCTCTACCGCAGGGCCCAGATCGGCCTGGCGGTGGTCTCCGCCGACGCGGCGCACGTGAGCGACGTGCTGGACCGGTGCGAGCGGCTGGTCGCCGGGCGCCCAGAGGTGGAACTGCTGTCGGTCAGGCGCCGCTTCCACGGCGACGACGACTGACCCAGAGAACGTAGATCAGGAAAGAACGGGAGACGGACCAGTGGCCGACAACGCGCGTGCCAAGAGGCTGGCGGACCTCATCCGAGAGGTGGTGGCCCAGAAGCTGCAGCGCGGGATCAAGGACCCGCGGCTCGGCTCTCACATCACCATCACGGACACCCGGGTGACGGGCGATCTGCGGGAGGCGACCGTCTTCTACACCGTGTACGGGGACGAGGAGGAGCGGACGGCCGCGGCCGCCGGACTGGAGAGCGCCAAGGGCATCCTGCGCTCCGAGGTCGGCAAGGCGGCCGGCGTGAAGTTCACGCCGACGCTGACCTTCGTCGCCGACGCCCTCCCGGACACCGCCCGGACCATCGAGGACCTCCTCGACAAGGCCCGCCAGTCCGACGAGAAGGTGCGCGAGGCCTCGGCGGGCGCCACCTACGCCGGTGACGCCGACCCGTACAAGAAGCCGGGTGAGGACGAGGACGACACCACCGCATGACCCAGAAGCACACCACGCCCGACGGCCTTGTCATCGTCGACAAGCCGTCGGGCTTCACTTCGCACGACGTGGTCGCCAAGATGCGCGGCATCGCCAGGACGCGCCGCGTCGGCCACGCCGGCACCCTCGACCCGATGGCGACGGGCGTCCTCGTCCTCGGTGTCGAGAAGGCGACCAAGCTCCTCGGGCACCTCGCGCTGACCGAGAAGGAGTACCTGGGCACGATCCGCCTGGGCCAGACGACCGTCACCGACGACGCCGAGGGCGAGATCACGGGATCGGTCGACGCCTCGAAGACCACGCGGGACGCCATCGACGCCGGGATCGCCAAGCTGACCGGCGACATCATGCAGGTGCCGTCCAAGGTCAGCGCCATCAAGATCAACGGCGTGCGCTCCTACAAGCGGGCCCGGGAGGGCGAGGACTTCGACATCCCGGCCAGGCCCGTCACCATCTCGTCGTTCAGTGTGTACGACGTCCGGGACGCCGTCGCCGAGGACGGCACCCCCGTGCTCGACCTGGTCGTGTCGGTGGTCTGCTCCTCCGGCACCTACATCCGCGCCCTCGCCCGTGACCTCGGCGCCGACCTGGGCGTCGGCGGCCACCTCACGGCGCTGCGCCGGACGCGCGTCGGGCCGTACAAGCTCGACTCGGCCCACACCCTGGAGCAGCTCCAGGAGGAGCTGACCGTGATGCCGATCGCCGAGGCGGCCGCGGCCGCGTTCCCGCGCTGGGACGTGGACGGCAGGCGAGCCCGGCTGCTCACCAACGGCGTGCGGCTCGACATGCCCGACGAGTACGCGGGCGCCGGGCCGGTGGCCGTCTTCGATCCCGAGGGCCGCTTCCTCGCGCTCGTGGAGGCACAGCGCGGCAAGGCCAAGAGCCTCGCCGTCTTCGGCTGACGCCTGCCGAAGCCGCTGGAGCGGTCTCGTCATGGCTTGCCCGTGGAGCGGCGGTCACGGGGTTCTGCGTTCCCGCCGCTCCACGGTCCCCCCTCGGTTCCCCCACCCCTAGGGTGTATCCAGCGACCCCGGTCCGTTCACCCGACCAGGCAGGCGCTCGGAGTGAACCAGGGGAGCGCAAGGGGGCGCGTTCGCCACGCGTGCTGTTTCCCTGATCATCTCGCCCCTACCGTCGATCTCAGGGCACAGATGTACGGCGGTACGGCGGGGAGGCTCGACCATGGCGGTACAAGGCCGGGGGGCCGCACCGAAGGACGGCGGGCTCGGCCCGCGCGACGACGTCCTCGTCCGTATCCACGACCTCGCCGGGCGTCCACGCGGCACCGGCGTCGTAGCCGACCACCACGGCACCGTCCTCACCAGCCACGAGGCCGTCGACGGACTGGCCCGGCTGGTCCTGCGCGCCGGGGACATCAGCCATGTCGTGCCCGCCGACGCGGTCACCGCGCTGCCGGAGCGGAACCTGGCCCTCGTACGCACCGAAGGGCTGGGCGTGGAGCCGCTGCCGATCACCGTGCGGGACGAGGTCGAGACCGGCGCGTACGTGCGCATCGCCGCGGGCTGCTGGCGTGAGGCGCGGGTGCTGGGAGCGGTGACGGGTGTGACGTACACGGCCACGGATCGCTTCCGTCAGCTCGACGACGTACTGGAGCTGGCGATCGGCACAGCCGGGCGGGACGCGCTGCGGCTGGGTGGTGGGGCGGCCGGGGGGCCAGTGGTCGACGCCGGTACCGGTGCCGTGATCGCCGTGCTCGGAACCGCGCTGCACACCGGCCGGCGGGACTGGGGGTTCGCCGTGCCGCTGCGGCCCGCGGTGAGCGGTCCGCTCGCCGACCTGCTCGCCCGCAACGCGACGACCGTGCCCGCGTACGGGGCTGATCTCAATCTCGCCGGGGTGCTCGAACTGACGGCCACGGCGGTGGCGCAGGACGGTCCGCCGGAGGCGTCGGCAGGTCACCTCGGCGGGGAAGGGGCCGTCGCGCCGGTTGAACGAGCGGCGGTGGTACGGGAGTTCGCCGCGTTCGCCGAGGGGCCGGCCGCCGTCCTCGGGCTCGTCGGGCCGCCGGGCAGCGGTCGTACGACGGAACTCGCGGCGCTTGCCGCCCGGCGCGGCCGGGGTGCGGAACCGGCGCCGACGGTGTGGCTGCGGGGGGCCGATCTGAGGGAGGAGGACCGGTCGGTGGGGGACGCGGTTCGGCGGGCGCTGAGCCGGGCGGCCCGGGGTGTGGCGGCGGCTGAGGGTGGGGGGTTGGTTGGCGGGGCCCTACATGACGGAGTCGTTCATGACGGCGTCGTTCATGACGGGGCCTTGCTCGACGGGGCCCCTCTTGATGGGACCTTGCTCGACGGAGCCCTTGTTGACGGGGCTCCTCTTGGCGGGCCTTCTCTTGGCGGGCCTTCTCTTGGTGCCGCCGACGGTGCCCCTCTCGGTGACACCGGCCCCGAACGCCTGGCCGCGCTCGCCCGTGCCGCCGGGCGCCCCCTGCTCCTGCTTCTCGACAGTCCCGAGGAGATGCCTCCGGCTCTGGCCCATCGTCTCCCCGAGTGGACCGAGGGGACCGTGCGGTGGCTTCGGGACACAGGGGTGCGGCTGGTCGTGGCGTGCCGGGCGGAGTACTGGGAGCGGGCGGGGGCGGAGTTTCCCGAGGAGTGCCTGTACCCGGGCGCGCGACAGCCCGGTGGCCTGCCGCCCTGCGTCCCCCTCGGTGACCTCGACGAGGACGAGGCCCGCCGCGCCCGCGCGACGTACGACCTGCCCGAAGGCGCCCTCGCCGCCACCGACGCCCGCCACCCCCTCACCCTCCGCCTTCTCTCCGAGATCCTCGCCGCTGTCCCGGACGCCCGGCTCGATGGCCCGCTCGACCGGCACGACGTTCTCGCCGCTCACCTGGACCTGATGTGCCTGCGCGTGGCCGTACGGCTCGCCGCCGAGGACGAACTGCGCGGCACCGCCGTACGACGGCTGGCGGCGAAGGTGGCCGGGCAGGTGCACGAGGCCGCCCGGCGCAGCCTCGGGCCCGGGCAGGGGGAGCTGGACCGGGAGGCGTTCGAGGCGCTGTTCCCCCGGGGCCCGGCCCGGCTCGGCGGCGGCACCGACTGGGCGTCCGCCGTCCTCACCGAGGGCCTCCTCGTCCCGGCCGGCACCGGCTACCGCTTCGCCCACGAGGAACTGGCCGACTGGCTCCAGGGCACGCACCTCGACCTGGACGAGGCCCTGCGCGCCCTGGTCCACCACCGCCGGGCCCCCGACGCCGAACCGCCGGCGTCCCTCCCGCACCACCGCATCGGCCCCGTCGTGCAGGCCCTGCTCCTGCTCGCCCGACAGCACAGCACGCACCGCCTCGCCGTCCGCCTGGAGGAGCTGGTGCACGCCCTGGACGACGACCCGCGCTCCTGGTGGGCCGCCCGGCTGCTCGGCGCGACGCTGCGCCAGGTGCCGGACGCCATGCCGTATCTCCGGGTGCTGAGGCTGCTCGCCGACGCGATCGTCGACTGGCGGTGGCGGGGGCGGCCCGTGCCGGGGGAGTTCGGGCCCGGCTTCTGGACCGAGCCGGTGCTGCCCGACGGCGAGCGCTTCGACCTGCTGCGCCGGCTGGTCCTCGCCGACACCGGCCCGGCCGACGGGGGCCGTTACCTCGACGCCGCCGCCCAGCTGCTCGCCGCCGACCCCACCGCCGTACAACCGCATCTCATGCGCTGGTTCGACGACGAGCGGCCGCTTCCGGCGGCGCCGCACGCGACCGTGGCTACGGCCGCGCAGGCGCTGCTGCACACGCATCGGCACCGGGCGCTGGACGACCTCATGGAGGCGTTGGTGGACAGTGGGCACCGGCGGGGCGACGAGCTGCTCGGCGTGCTCGCCGAGGAGGAGCCCTCCGCCGTGTGTCGGGCCGTGGACCGGTGGGCGCACGACGAGCGGGGGGCGCGGCGGGTCGCGGCGGTGGCGTACGGGTTGCGCGCCGCGCCGCACGCCCGCAGCGAGGCCGACCGCGAGCTGCTGCGCTACGCCGCCCTCGCCCTGCTCGCCCGCCCCGCCGACGGCAGCCTGCACGGCGGGGCGCTCGCCCTCCTCGTACGCGATCCGCACACCCGGGCCCGGCACCTGCCACGGGCCGTCGAGCACTTCGCGGCCGGTGATCCACAGCTGCCCGCGAGCGCGCTGGTGACCGCCCTGGCCACCCACCCGGAGCCGGTGCTCGGCGCCTTCCGGGCCCGGCTGCACCGACCGGACGCCGTGGAGGCGCTGTTCACGCTGGCCGACGCGGCGACTCCGGCGCTGGCGCGGCGGGTCGCCGACCTCGTGCGGGATGCCGTGACGCCGCGCCCGGACCGGGCCGCGCCCGTGGCCGCGTACGTCGACCGGCGCCTCGACGCCGGGCCCGCCGCCAGGACCGTACTGTTCCCGCTGGTCACCGGCCTGCTGAACGGCGGACCCGAGCAGCTGCGGGTGGCGCTCGCCGCCGTCCTCGGCGCGCCCGGCGCGCCCGCCTCCCGCGCCCTGCGCCGCGAACTGTGCGACTTTCTCCTCGTGCACGAGCACGCCCCGCCCGTGCTGGAAACCCTGCTGCGTACGGCCGCCCGGCACGGCGGGGACGAGCTGCGCGCCCTGGTCCATCGCACCGGCATGCTCCTCGTCCGCACCCCGGCCGGCGCGACCCGTTTCGACCGCACCCTCCTCGACCTCGGCCGCGAGGTCCCCGGCTTCGCCGCCCGGGTCGCGCACTGGCTGAACGAGGCCCCGCAGGACTGGGCCGCGGTGGTCGGCCCCAGCACCCGCAGGATGATCGAGAAGGTGGTCGGCGGACGGGTTCCCGCATGACCTCGGGAGTGCACGTGCGTCGGGTCACAGCCCCCATGCCGGTGCGGGCCGGGCCCCCTCGGCATGGCACCCTTAGACCTGCGTAAGAGGCATAGACGGACACGGGTTCGAGGAGCGGTCACAGTGCAGCGCTGGCGTGGCTTGGAGGACATCCCCGAGGACTGGGGGCGCAGCGTCGTCACCATCGGCTCCTACGACGGTGTCCACCGCGGACACCAGCTGATCATCCGGCACGCCGTGGAACGCGCCCACGAACTGGGCGTCCCCGCCGTCGTCGTCACCTTCGACCCGCACCCGAGCGAGGTCGTCCGCCCCGGCAGCCACCCGCCGCTGCTCGCCCCGCACCATCGCCGCGCCGAACTGATGGCGGAGCTGGGCGTGGACGCGGTGCTGATCCTGCCCTTCACGGCGGAGTTCTCGAAACTCTCGCCGGCCGACTTCGTCGTCAAGGTTCTGGTCGACAAGCTGCACGCCAAGGCGGTCGTCGAGGGCCCCAACTTCCGCTTCGGCCACCGCGCCGCCGGAAACGTGGAGTTCCTCGCCGAACAGGGCAAGGTCTACGACTTCGAGGTCGAGGTCGTCGACCTGTTCGTGTCGGGCGATGCGGGCGGCGGCGAGCCGTTCTCGTCGACGCTGACGCGGCGGCTGGTGGCCGCGGGGGACGTGGAGGGCGCCGCGGAGATCCTCGGCCGCCCGCACCGGGTCGAGGGTGTCGTCGTACGCGGCGCTCAGCGCGGCCGTGACCTGGGCTTCCCCACGGCCAACGTCGAGACGCTGCCGCACACCGCGATCCCGGCCGACGGGGTGTACGCGGGGTGGCTCGTGGTGGACGGCGAGGCGATGCCTGCCGCGATCTCCGTGGGCACCAACCCGCAGTTCGACGGGACCGAGCGCACGGTGGAGGCGTACGCCATCGACCGGGTGGGGCTGGATCTGTACGGGCTGCATGTCGCCGTCGACTTCCTGGCCTTTGTGCGGGGGCAGGCGAAGTTCGAGACGCTTCAGGCTCTGCTGGAGCAGATGGCGGACGATGTGAAGCGGTGCCGGGAGCTGATTGGGGCGGCGGAGGGGGCGGCATAGCCGCTGCGACAGCTTTTCCGAGACAGCTTCTCCGACGTGAAGGGCGGCCGGTGCCTGTGGGCACCGGCCGCCCTTGTTGTTCACGGCCGTTCGCTACTGCTGGGGCGGGCCTTCGGGCTGACCGGGCTGGGGGTAGCCGTAGCCGTGGCCCGGGTGCTGGGGGTGGGGAGCCTGCTGTCCGGGGTGGCCCGGCTGGCCCGGCTGGCCCGGCTGTGGCGGGTAGGGCTGGCCGGGGGCGTACTGCTGGCCGGGCATGGGCTGGCCCGGCATGGGCGGCTGGCCAGGCATCGGCTGTCCTGGCATGGGCTGGCTGGGCAACGGCTGGCCCGGCATCGGCGGGGCGGCGACCGGGGGCGGGTTGCCGTCGCTGGTCCACAGGCCGTGCATCTGCTGATGGCGTACGAAGTCCTCGGCGACCATGGCCGCGAGGTTGAAGTACGCCTCCCGCACCTTCGGCCGCATCATGTCGAGGTCGACCTCGGCACCGGCGGCGAGATGCTCGTCGAACGGCACGACGATGACGCCCCGGCACCGCGTCTCGAAGTGCGCCACGATGTCCTCGACCTTGATCATCTTGCCGGTCTCACGGACGCCGGAGATGACGGTGATGGAACGTGAGACCAGGTCGGCGTACCCGTGCGCGGACAGCCAGTCCAGCGTCGTACTGGCGCTGCTCGCACCGTCCACGGACGGCGTCGAGATGATGATGAGCTGGTCGGCGAGGTCGAGCACACCGCGCATGGCGCTGTAGAGCAGGCCGGTACCGGAGTCGGTGAGGATGATCGGGTACTGCTTGCCGAGTACGTCGATCGCGCGCCGGTAGTCCTCGTCGTTGAAGGTCGTCGAGACGGCAGGGTCGACGTCGTTGGCGATGATCTCCAGGCCGGAGGGGGCCTGGGAGGTGAACCGCCGGATGTCCATGTACGAGTTGAGGTACGGGATCGCCTGGACCAGGTCACGGATGGTGGCCCCGGTCTCCCGGCGGACGCGGCGGCCGAGCGTACCGGCGTCCGGGTTGGCGTCGATCGCGAGGATCTTGTCCTGGCGCTCGGTGGCGAGGGTGGAACCGAGGGCGGTGGTCGTCGTGGTCTTGCCGACGCCGCCCTTGAGGCTGATCACGGCGATGCGGTAGCAGGACAGCACCGGCGTCCGCATCAACTGCAACTTCTGCTGACGCTCGGCCTCCTCCTTCTTGCCGCCCAACTTGAACCGGGAGACGGCCGCGCCCGGACGTCCGCTCTTCGCCTTCTGCTTCTTGTTGTTGAGCAGCCGGTCGGAGGACAGCTCTACGGCCGCGGTGTAACCGAGCGGCGCGGCACCGGGGTTGGTGGGCTGGCGCTGGTCGTGCTGGAGGGGTTGCGGCCAGGCGGTGCCGAGGCGGGGGTCTGCGGGTGGGGTGGGGGGTTGGTGGGGGTGAGGCTGGGACTGGGCCTGGTGTGGGGGTTGGGTTTGGTGTGGGTGTTGGGGCTGAGCTTGGGGCTGGTGCGGGGGCTGGGGGAATCCCTGGGGGGCGCCAGTGGGGGACTGGGCCGGGATTTGCGGGTTTTGCGGGGTGTGGGCGTTGTGTGGGTTCTGGGCGTCGGGCTGCGCGGGGATGCCGGGGTGGGGGGCCTGGTGCTGTGCCTGGTGCTGCGCCGGTGGCTGGGGGAAGCCGTAGCCGCCCTGGGGGGTGGGGACGCCGGGGTGGGGGAAGCCGTAACCGCCCTGGGCGTTGGGGGTGCCGGGGTGCGGGAAGCCGTAGCCCTGCTGGGCGTTGGGGTCGGGGATGGCCGGCTGCTGGGGGTTGGGGGTGTTGGGGTCCGGTGCCTGGGTCGGCGGGGTCCATGCGGGCTGCGGCGGCTGGTGCTGGAAGGGCGGCTGCTGCGGAGGCAGGAGCGGTTGGCCATGCGCGGCGGTCGGCTGGGGCTGCGGCTGCGTGGAGGGCGTGCTCGGGTCCGGCTGCTGCGGCTGGGGCTGCGGCTGTGCGGGCCACTGGGCGGCGGGGGCCGGGGCCGCAGGCTGGTACGACGGCGGCAGCGGCGGAACCCCGGTCTGCGGGGCGGGCGGGGGAGTCCAGGCCGAGGGCGCCTCGGGCGTGGCCGGTGCGTCGGCCTGGGGGGTGTTGTCCTGGGGAGCGTGGTCGTGCGGCGCCGCGTCGGAGGATTCCGGCTCGGCCGGGTCGGCCGCATCGCTGGACTCGGCGTCGGTGGAAGCGGTGTCTTCCGTCCCGTCGGCGGAGGCCTCTGACTCGGCTGACTCGGCCAGGTCGGCGCCGGCGTCGGCGCCGGGACCGTCGTCGGTGTCGACGTCACCGTGCTCGGTGGCGCCCGCCTCCTCCGGCTCACCCTCGGGCCGCGCGTCAGCCTTGGCCTCGGCGTCGGCAGCCGCGTCGGCCGCGGCCGAGAGGTCGGCGATCTCCTGCTTCAGAGAGGCCGCGGAGAACCGCATGGTGGCGCCGCTCTCCAGGTCCCCGTTCCCGGACTCGGCCTCCTCGGAAGCCTTGGGAGCGTCCGGTGCAGGGGCGACCGGCGGCTGGGGCTCGAACCCACTCCCCTCGGGAAGCCTGGGCACACCTCCGGACTCCCCGCTCGACGACACGGGCGGCGGCGGGAAGGGAACCCCCGGCTCGGGAGCGGGCGCAGGCGGCGTGAACGGCACTCCAGGCATCGGCACGGGCGCGGGCGGCGCAAAAGGCGCCGCCGGAGCGGAGTGAGCCGACGGCCCGAAGTCCGCGGAGGGGGTGGAGGGGGTGGAGGGGGAGGGAGGCGTGGGCGCCGAGGGCACCGCAGAAGCGGAAGCACCTCCAGAAGGCCCAGGAGACCCAGAAGGCCCAGAAGGCTCGGAAGGCCTAGAAGCCGCAGACTCGGACGAACCAGCACCCGAATCCGCCGAGTGCCCCGAATCCCCCGAGCCCCCGGACGCGTTCTGCGTGTACCAGGCAGGCGGCGCATAGTCGATGGTGAACTCGCCCGTCATGTCGACGGCCGCCTCCGCGTCGGGCTGGTCATCGCCGGGCGTCGCCCAGCCCCCGCGGATCCCGTCCCGATCGCTGCTCACAATTCCTCCTGGTGTGGTCGAGCACCCTCATGCCGTGCTGGGGCGACCATTGCTGTCGTTCGATTCACAGGGCGGTCCCCCCGGGTCACCCCCGGAACGCGCATCACCCTGTGCCGGGTACTCGCTACGTGCCCCGCCCCAGCCTAATCAAGAAAGGGGCGGGCACGGCAGGCGCGTCTGCGCCCCGACGCGCGTCCGGCACAAAGCCGGGTGGTCGCCGTCGATCGACAGTCACATGGGCACAGATCCGCCAGTCGTCCTTCCCGGTCAGTCCATCCGGCGGGCCACGCCCAGCAGACCGATCTCGGCGTCCGTGGGCTGTGTGACCACGTACTGGCGATCGCCGTCAGTGCACCAAAGAGTGATGCCGTCGCCAAGGGTGGGCAGCGGTTCGTACTCGGCGCGGGGCAGGCCGATCACCCGACCGACTTCCGCCGCCTCGTCCGGCGACACCCGCTGCACTCCGATCAGCCGCGCCTGACGCATCAACCGGGGCGCCACGGGGCTGAGATAGGGCAGCAGCGTCAGCACCGACTGCCAGGGCGCCGACACCACGCGTCCGCGTGGCGGCCGCATGCCGCAGTCCCGGATCACCAGGACCGGGCTGCCTGCCGAGGCGCCGAGCGGAGGAACCCGGCCAACGTCGTGCACGGTCATCCCGGACTGGCCGCCGCCCACCGCCTGCACCACCTGCGCCCAGTGCTGGGCGCGGCCGGTCTCGACGGCGACCCTCGCGCCCGTCGCCGCGGCGCGCAACGCGAGCACCTGGGCCGTCCACAGGCCACCGATCAGCAACACGTCGTACGGCGTGGGACGGTTCACCCCGAGCACGGCGGGCTGGCCCTCGGCGGTGACGCCGACGACCACGCCGTCGTCGCCGATGGGAAGCGACAGCGCGTCGAACTGATCGACCGGCAGGGTGTGCCGCGGGTGCCGGGGACCGAGCAGTCCGAAGCCGGTGCGCAGCCGCTCCGCGAGGCCGCCGCCCTCGGATCCTGTCAGGGACGACGCGGTCGACGTCGACGTCGATGTCGTCATGGCGGCCATCAGCGGGCACCTCCGAGCGGCAGGGTGGCGAGGACTCCGGGCAGTTGCTCGCGGTCCAGACGGGCGAGTCCGGTCCGCGTCTGCCGCGCGACGCGTTCCAACTCCTGCCGCGAGACGGCAAGTTCGGTGCTGCTGCGCCCGGTGATCCGTACATGCCCAGTGAGGGCGACGTCCCGCTGCCCACCCCTGGCCAGCGTCAGGCTGAGCGTTGTCGCCAGTGCGGGCACGGAGGTCAACTGCGCCACCAACTGCGGCAGACCGGTGCCGGAGCCGCCGAGCGCGGGCCAGCGGCGCACCCAGTACGTGGTGTGTCTGCGGTTGTCGCAGCGCCAGCTGCGACTGGTCTCCTCGGTCCGCCGCCGGGGCGCATCGCTCTGCCCGGCCTGGGCGGTCACCATGGGGTTGGCGCAGGCGGAGGTCGCGATGGCGGCGGTCACCTCGTCCTCGGTGAGCACGCTCACCCGGAATCCGGCGCCCGTCAGCCGGCTTGCCAGATGCTCCGCCGACCGCACCAGGCACTTCTGCGCGCCGACGAGGCCGCCGCCGCGGGCGGTCACCGCCTCCGGGCACAGTTCGGGGTCCAGCTTCAGCGCGATCCACGTCACGCGGACGGCGGGGGAGGCGGTCTGCGCCTGGAGCTGCTGGTAGTTGGTCACCACGACCGACTGCTGGGGCAGGTGCGGGGCGGGCGCGGGCTGGGTGTGCAGCACGATCTGTGCGGATTCCAGGCGGATTCCGTCGACATCCAGTGCGTCCCGCACCAGGGCGAGGGGAAGCGGCCGGCGGCTGCGCTCGGCGCGCAGCGCCCCGAAGTCCGCCTCCACTTGGAGAACGGCTGTAAGGAACCCGCCGTCACCGACCATGCCGACGGGCCGTTGGTCGCGGTCGTTGCCGCGGTTGTAGCTGTAGGTGCGCAGGTTCGGGTCGCACTCGACGGCGGGGGCCAGCCCAGAGTCGGTGCCCGGCGGCACCGGGGTGCCCGCGGCCTTGCGGCGGCGGGAGCGCAGGGCCTGCACGCCGGCCAGCCACTCGGGCAGCGAGCGCCCTCGGCGCCGTACGAGCGCGAGTGCCACGAGATGCGCGGCGACCACGGCGGCCGGAACCAGCGCGTACGTACCGATCACCCAGCCGCACACCACGAGCGCCGCCGCCAGTTCGAGCAGCACCAACCGCTGCACGGCGAACGAGCCTGCGCGCCCCGAACGTTCCCTCAGGTGCGGTGTGACAGCGCCTTCGGTGGCAGGGGTGTCGCGGGACCCCGCCGGACCGGCGCTGCCCGATCGTGACCTCGATTGCGATCGCGACCCGGCCCGCGGTGCGGAAGCCATCACTCCAAAACCCCCGAATCTCTCCCGAAAACCCTTGTCCACACGCTCCTGCGAGTCCTGAGCGCCCTACCCATGACAAACGCACGGTCACGCAACAGGCATAGTAGGGGCCGGGTCTGACAACCGAGGCACCAGAGGCAACCAAGGGCGGGCGACGGCACTTTCACCGTCCCCAGGGCTCCGCAACGGGGAGAGAGCGGACACAGATGGCATCACGCCGCGATGAACTCAACGCCTACACCTTCGCGAAGCGCCGCACACTCGCGTCTTTCCTGCGGCCCTCGCCGTCGGGTTCGGAGGAGGGCGCGCCGAAGCCGCTTAGCGCGGTCTGGCCCGGTGTCGTCGTCGGCGTGGTGATCCTCGCGGTGTTCGGCGCCATCGGCCTCTTCAGCCCCACCGCACGCAAGGGTTGGGACAATCCGGGCGAACATGTCATCGTCGCCAGTGACTCGACGACCCGCTACGTCGTACTGAAGACGGACGGCAAGACGCAGCTGCACCCGGTGCTCAACATGGCCTCCGCGAAACTGCTGTTGGATCCCGGCAAGAACAGCATCATCACCGTCGACGAGAAGGTCCTCGACAGCGGCAAGCCCCCGCACGGCGCCACCATCGGCATCCCGTACGCGCCCGACCGGCTGCCCTCCGCCGACGAGGCGGAGACCCCCAAGCGCTGGGCGGTCTGCGAGCGCCCCGGTGACGGCGGCCGGGCCATCCAGAAGGCGGCGTTCGTCCTGGCCGAGAAGGAGTGGTCGAAGACCGAGGGCAGCAACAAGCTCTCCGGGGGCGACCTGATGTACGTCGTCGGCCCGGACGGCAAGACGCGGTACGTCGTCGACTCTCGCGGCTACGCCTACCCGCTCGAGGACCCCACAGACAACGAACTCCTCAAAGCCCTCGACACCCAGGGCCGCGCCCCGCAGCGCGTCTCCCAGGACTGGCTCGACACCCTGCACAAGGGCGACCCCCTGTCGATCCCGTCGATCAAGGGCACGCCCGGCGCCGATGCCGGTGCGTCCGACATGCTCGGCAAGTACGACAAGGTCGGCATGGTCATCAAGGCCTACGACGGCTCGCGCATGCAGTACTACGTCGTCCTCCCCGGCGAGGTCGCCCGGATCACCGAGTTCACCTCCACGCTCCTGCTCAACAGTGGCGCCCTCGTCGCGGTCGGCCAGACCGGCGAGGCGCAGCAGGTCAGCCCCGGCGCGGTGGCCGACAGCACGACCTTCCTCGGCGACAGGAAGTGGCCGACGTACAGGCCGAAGACGGTCAACAACGGCACCAGCACCACCACCGGCCGTAACGCCGTCTGCAACGTCTTGCGCTCCGTGAACGCCGAGAGCGGCGCGACGACCCTGTCCACCTGGGCGGGCACCGACTTCCCCGCGCAGTTGCCGACCGGCTCCTCCAGCGCGTACGTCACCCCCGGCTCCGGACAGCTTTACCGCCAGTTCCAGGGCCAGGAGACCAAGGCGGGCAGCGTCTTCCTGGTGACCGACACCGGCCTGCGCTACGCCCTGCAGTCCAACAGCGACAGCGCCACCGAGGACAAGGGCATCGGCACCTCCGCCGAGCAGCGCAAGCAGGAACTGACCGAGGCCAAGATCGCCCAGACCAGGCTCGGCTACGAGAAGGTCGCCCCGGCGCCCGTCCCCGCGGCCTGGTCGACGTTCCTGCCCACCGGCCCCCGCCTGTCGGAGGCGGCGGCGCGGCAGCCGCAGGGTTCTTAGCGGAAGGGCCTTGGTGGAACTCATGCTGAAGACAAGCGAGATGAGGCCCAAGAGCCGCACGGTCGTGGCCACCCTGCTCGCCACGACAGCCCTCACGATGACGACGCAACTCGCCCTCCCGGCCCCCGAGGCACGGGCGGACGACAGCGACCAGTGCACCTTCCCCTCGCAGCCGTACGAGGGCCGCCCCTGGGCGCTGCAACGCGTCAACCTTGATGAGCTGTGGGCCCAGTCGAAGGGCGCGGGCGTCCAGGTGGCCGTGATCGACACGGGCGTCGACATCAAGAACCCCCAGCTCACCAAGGCCGTCGACGCATCCAAGGGCAAGAACTTCCTCCCTCCGAAGAACAGCAAGGGCGAGGAGATCGAACGCGGCAACGCGAGCGGCACCACGGACACCGTCGGCCACGGCACCCGCGTGGCCGGCATCATCGCCGCACGCCCCGCCCAGGGAACCGGCTTCGTGGGTCTGGCCCCCGAGGCCACGATCATCCCGATCAAGCAGAACGACGCCGAGGGCAACGGAACGGCGGCCACCCTGGCGAGTTCGATCCGCCACGCGGTGGATGTAGGCGCGGACGTCATCAACATCTCCCAGGACACGGCCAAGGCGATCAAACCCGACGCGAGCCTGGAGCAGGCTGTGAACTACGCTTTCTCCCGGGAGATCGTCGTCGTGGCGTCGGCCGGCAACGACGGCCTCGGCGGCAACGTCAAGATCACGTACCCGGCGTCGTACAAAGGCGTCCTGGCCGTAGCCTCCTCGGACCGTAACAACGAACGGGCCCCCTTCTCCCAGTCCGGCGAATTCGTGGGCGTGGCGGCCCCGGGCGTCGACATGATCTCCACGGTCCCCGGCAACGGCCACTGCTCCGACAACGGCACCAGCTTCTCCGCCCCCTACGTCGCAGGCGTGGCCGCCCTGCTGAAGGCCAAGTACCCCAAGTGGACGGCCCAGCAGATCGTCGCCCAGATCGAACAGACGGCGGAACGCTCGATCCCCGGCCATGACCGCCTGGTCGGCTGGGGCGTGGTCGACCCGGTCAAGGCCCTGACCGACGTCGACCCGGCCAACCCGATCGAGTCCCCCCAACCCGAGCAGAACCTCAAAGGCGCGAGGGCCCCCTCGATCGCCCCGGTCCACTTCGGCGAAACACCAGACGAACGCAACATCCGCCTGGGCACGTACGTGGTCGTCGGAGGCCTGGTCCTGGTCGCGGGCCTCGGGGGGACGGCGGTGGCGGTACGGGATGCGCGGCGTCGGCGGCGGGGCCTGGGAGGCCCGGCATGCTGACGGAGCTCTCCATCACGCTCTTCGTCCTGTCTGCCCTGCTGATCCTGATGGCCTGCCTGAAGGCGGACCGTGTCCGGAGATGGAGGGAATCCGTCAACCCCTCCGCCCCCGAGATCCCCGACGCGGCGTTCGTGGTCGCCCGCATCACCCTGATCGGAGTGGCGGTGGCCTGCGTCGTCTCTGGCGTCCAAGGCCTGGGCGTCGAGGACGACTCGAAGTGGAGCGACGATGAGTTGACCAGCGCGGTACAGGGCGCTACGGAGGCTCTGGACGGCAGTTTCACCTATGGCGGCCCGTTGGACGACGGCGCCTCGGTCGACTTCGGCGGCGAATACGCCATGAAGGTCGAGGACGAGGTTGTCGAGCACGGCGGCGGCGACGCACCCCAGTACGGTGTGGACGCCGAGTTCATTGGCGAGGCGACGTCCGACAAGGCCCGATACCGGATCACGGCCGACGGCGCTGGGACATCCTTCTGCATGCACGTCAAGCGCACACACGACGGGTACATCGAGACGGTGGCCCCTGGATTGTCCGGTGACTCGGCAGTGGTCAAGAAGCCAAAGTACACCTTCGCTGTGTCCAGCCGAACTGGGGAATGCTGACCGTCAGGCGACGTCGCCCAGGGTGACGGAAGGCTGCTCGCTTCGCTGTCCTTTCAGACGGCTTGGGGCTCTTCAAAGTTGAGCGGTGCGGAGGTGTCCACGGGCTCGGCGGGTGGTGACGCAGCGCGTGCGTAGGCGTTGGTTGGCGGGGTTGCGGAAGCCGTGGGCGGCACGGGCGGTGAGCTTGATCATGCGGTTGATGCCCTCGCTCTTCGCATTGCTGTGGCCGGTGGCGATGAATGCTTCTATCTCGGGCCACCAGCGGTCGACGGTGACGGCGAGCTGACGGACTTCGGGGATGTCGGAGTCCGCGCACCAGGTGAGGAATTTGAATCGGAGCCTGCCGATGCGGTGCCGGTCGGCGCCGGTGCGGGCGGTGGCGAGCAGGTCGCGCAGCCGTTCCTTCACGATCCAGGCGGTCAGCAGAGTCATGCCGATGGTCCCGGCGTCGATGAGCGCGTTCCACATGCTGGTGAACTGCTGGTCGGTCAGGTCGTCGCGGTTGCGCAGGAGCCGGCGCCGGGCCTTCCACTCAGGGTCGGTGGCCCGGCCGCGCCGGCCGCGCAGGGTGGCGGTGGTGCGGCGGCGGACGATGTTCAGCATCTTGTTCGCGACCTGGACCACGTGGAAATGGTCGACGACCACGGTGGCGTGCGGTAGGCCCGTGCGGATCGCGGCGCGGTAGGTGGTGGACATGTGGGTCTTCGAATTTAGGCGGGGTGGAGGTATCCGCGGGCTCGTCGGGTGGTGACGCAGCGTGTGCGTAGGCGTTGGTTGGCGGTGTTGCGGAAGCCGTGGGCGGCCCGGGCGACGAGCTTGATCACGCGGTTGATGCCTTCACTCTTGGCGTTGCTGTGGCCGGTGGTGATGAATGCGGCGATCTCGGTCCACCAGCGGTCCACCGTGGTGGCGAGTTGGCGGACTTCGGGGATCTCGGAGTCGGCGCACCAGGTAAGGAACTTCCACCGCAGGTGGCCGATGCGGTGGTGGTCGGCGCCGGTGCGGGCGCAGGCGAGCAGGTCCCGCAGCCGTTCTTTGGCGATCCAGGCGGTCAGCAGTGTCATCCCGATGGTCCCGGCGTCGATCAGTGCGTTCCACATGGTGCTGAACTGGGCATCGGTGAGGTCCTCGCGGTTGCGCAGGAGCCGGCGCCGGGCCTTCCACTCTGGGTCGCAGGCCCGTCCGCGCCGTCCGCGCAGGGCGGCGGTGGTCCGGCGCCGGACGATGTTGAGCATCTTGTTGGCGAGCTGGACCACGTGGAAGTGGTCGACCACGACGGTGGCGTGCGGCAGGCCGGTGCGGATCGCGGCCCGGTAGCCGGGGGACATGTCGATCGCGACGTAGCGGATCTGCCGGCGCCACTCCAACGGGGTGGTGGCCAGCCAGGCCAGCACGTCCGAGGGTGCGCGGCCCTCCACCTGCCCGAGCAGGCCCTGGACGCCGAAAGCGTCAACGAAGCCGGTGTGCCAGCGGTCTGCGGCCGGTTCCCACCTGCTGGTTTCCGGGTTCTGGCGCCATTGCGTGCGGCCGCGGCGGGTCTCGTCGATCCCGAGGACCTCGACCGGTTCGAGGGCCGCAGCTGTCACCGCCTGCCCGGCGGTGCGGAAGGCATCCATCACCGTGGGCCAGGACAGGCCCAGGTCCCGGGCCGCCTGGACGACCGTGGAACCGGCGTCACGCACCGCCGCCCGGCCGCGCGGCGCAGCCGCTCGGTGATCCTTGCCCCGGCCGGGACCTGGCTCACCTGCTCGGTGAAGGTCCGGCGCGGGCAGCCCGGCTCGGTGCAGTACCAGCGGCGTTTGCGCCACACCAGCTCCAGTTTCCGCTTGCCGTAGGGCAGATCGCGTGGGCGGGTCTGCACGAAACCCTTGACGCGTACGGCGAATACCCCGCAGGTGGGGCAGGCCCGCGCGGCCTCGTCCGCGGTGGTCAGGTGCACCCGCCGGGTGCCGTCCGCGAGCCGCTCGACCTTCTCAACGGCCAGGCCGTCCAGGTCGAGCAGCAACGTCGTATTGTTGTCCAAGCCCGTGTGTCCAGGTGATCAAGCTGCGTAGAGAACAGTCATGATCACCCACGACCGCGGGCTTCCTGCATTCAGGGCCAACTCGCCTGACTAGCACGTCCCGTGACGACGCGGCAGGCCACCCGCCGTCACACCCCGCTCAACTTCGAAGACCCGGACATGTCGATGGCGACGAAGCGGATCTGCCGACGCCACGGCATCGGAGTGCCGGCCAGCCAGGCCAGCACGTCGCTGGGGGCGCGGCCCTCCACCTGTCCGAGCAGGCCCTGGACCCCGAAGGCGTCGACGAAGCCGGTGTGCCACTGGTTGGCGACCGGCTCCCAGCGGCCAGAGTCCGGGTTCTGCCGCCACTGCGTGCGCCCGCGCCTAGTCTCGTCGATCCCCAGCACCTCGACCGGTTCCAGCGGGGCCGCCGTCACAGCCTGCCCGGCGGTGCGGAAGGCGTCCATCACGGGGGGCCAGGACAGGTGCAGGTCACGAACCGCCTGAATGACCGTGGACCGGGCGTCGCACACACGTCGGCCCGCCGCGTTCCGCAGCCGGGTGGTGATCCGTGCCCCGGCCGGGACCTGGCTCACCTGCTCGGTGAACGTCCGGCGCGGGCAGGCGGGTTCGGTGCAGTACCAGCGGCGCTTGCGCCACACCAGTTCCAGCCCGTGCTCGCCGTAGGGCAAGTCACGCGGCCGGGCGACGGGGTCGAGCCCTTGGCCCTCACGGCGAACACCCCACACTCGGGGCAGGCCCGCGCCCCCGCGTCGGCCGTGACCAGGTGCACCCGGCGAGTGCCGTTCTCCAGCCGCTCGATCCGCACGACGGCCAGGCCGTCCAGGTCGAGCAGCAACGTCGTATCGTTGTCCAAGCCCGTGGCTTCCGATGATCGTTCTGCGTAGAGAACAGAAATGATCACTCATGGCCACGGGCATCCTGCTGCCCGGCCCCCAACGCCCGGTACTCTCACGCAGCGTGACAGTCAGTCAGTCGGCCAGGGATGACGCACCGCCCAAGTTCGAAGACCCGCTTTGGGATCTTTAGGTGCCGGGCATGGCCGAGTTTCTTCGCCTTGTCCTGGAGATAGGCGATGGACTCGTCGGGCCTCGACCGCATTGCTGCCGCAACCAGCCACGAACGCTCGGACGTCTACCGCAGTGGTGCGTCGGCTCGGTCGGCGAATTGGATAGGTGTGAGTGTTAGCCCACCGTGGACGGCATGTCACATTTGGCCTTGCCGTGCGCATACGAAGCTGCATTCTTGGCCAGCTTGATCAGTGCTGAACGGGCTTTGGCAGTCTCCGAATCTCCCATCTCCTTCAGTTGCACGACAACACTGAGGTTGTATTGCCCGCCCGGAATCTTTCCCTCGGAGGCACAAGGTACGAGGACGGCGGCCACCGATGACGATGCCACGCCCTTCGCTCCGGCCTCGAACGAGGTGAGCGGACTTGAGTCCTTTGCATACTGCTCAATTTCGTCCCCCACCCAGCTCTGGGCAGATTCGGCACGCATCATCTGGGTTCGTGCACTCATGAGTTCCTCGCCGTCGCCGGAGACGAAGCACGCCGAGGTGTAGTTATCGTCGCGGTCACCCACGCGCAGGTTCACCTCGTCATCGAATGTGTAGGAGGCCGCCTGGGGCAGCACAGACTTGAGCGCAGCTACCGACTGGTGGTCTGGCCCCAGAGATTCACATACTGCGCTCTGGGAAATCTCCCCCACCTGGTCCTCAAACGGGGGAATCTTGAAAAGATATGCTGCGCACCCTAGGAGGCCTGCCGCTACGACAGCTCCAACGGCAAGCAGAATTTTCCCTCTTGCAAGGTTCACGTCTCAGTTCTCCTTGTCGAGCTGCCTGGGTACGCCCTCGCCCTCAAACGCGTCGTGGACGTTCTTACTTGCATTGTTGAAACCTGCTTCCGCTGCGGTCGCCGCGGCGGAAACGATCATTGGTGACGGGTTGTCCGTGCTGTCTCCCGCTTTCTTCGCAGCCATCTCCACGAGCTGGTAAGTCGACTCCTTGGTCCCGTCCAAATCTTGGCCATTGCGGTAAATCACGTCGCCGGCGCTGTCCTTCATCGCGCCATCTGTGATGGCACCGATGATTTGGTTAGCGGCCGTGCCGGCTACACCGCCGATGACGATGCCGCCGGGACCAGTCATCGGGGCGGTGATCAATCCGACACCAATGCCGATACCCGCGCCTCCCCACGTACTAGCATTCTCAAGGGCCGAGTTGTAATCCGCGTCTTTCTTGCCACCCTCGATTTCGGCTTCATAGGCCCGGCCTGCTCCGATGGTGCCTTCGACCTCGCCGGCGACCCTGGCGATGTCTTCGATGGTCTTCCTGAGGTTCTCGGGCTCGGAGAAGTTCTTGTCGTTGATGTACGAGTTGGGGTTGTCGAAGTGGTGGTGCATCAGGTGAGTCGTATAGCTGTGCTGCCCCAGGTTGACTACGGCATAGCCCTCCGGATTGCGTCCAACGGTGTAGAGGAAGCGTGTGGTGTCGACCTCGCTGAGGCTGGCTGCAGTACCTGCGGTGGGGAAGAGCTTGTCCTCGCCTTCAGTGCCGGGGTGCAGAGCTCGGTGAATATCCGGCATGTATTCGGCGGCGATCTGGCCCATGCTGTCGGACATGTAGCTCTTGTCCATGAGGCGTGATGGGTTGTCCGAGATGGAAGCGACGATGCTCTGCATGAGCTTGGCTTGGTCGGCGCTGTGCGCAGGCGTGTCCGCGGTCGGCATCTCGCCCGCCGGGTGCCCTGTGGTGGCCGCCTCCAGCGCCAGCGCGAGGTTGTTCTGGCCCGTGTGAAGATCGTCGCCCTTGAGGTTGGTCTCCTTCGGCCAATCCCGCTCCTCGAAGAGGTACTGGAAGTTGGACAGCGTGACCTTGCCCTTCTTCTCGTCGCCGTCCTTGTCCCGTTCGAAGGGGTTGTCCGGGTCGCTCCTGGAGATGAACTCCTGGTTGAAGAAGTCCGTGGCCGCGTCAGGACTGTTGGACAGTCCCTTCAGATAGCCGGTGAGCGGGTCGGAACCGCTGTCCTCGCCGATGCGGTTCAGCCACGGTTCCATACCCGTGTGCTGCCACGCCAGGTTGGCGTGCTCGCCGTTGCCGGTGAGCTTGCGCTCGGTGGCCATGAGCTTGTTGCCGTAGTCCTTCAGGAACTGGTCGTCGTAGTCCCCTGTCCGCATCAAGTTGCTCATGACCTGGAAGCCGATGGGGCCGCCGCTGTTGCCGTAGATCGGCTTGTCGCCGATGTCGACCATCGTGCGCTTCCACTCGGTCATCGTGATTGAGTCGCTCTGCGTGGCGTTGGCGAGCGTGGTCCCCAGCACACGCTGGAGATCGTCGAACTGCTCGTGGCGCTGCCGCCCCAGCTCGTAGTTGCCCCGGTGCGGGTCGCTGACCCCGATCCAGAACTCCAGCGTCTTCTGCGGGCCGAGCGTCGTGGCGAACCGCTCGGCGAACAGATCGTCGTTGCCGTACGTGTTGAGGCCCATGAGAAGCCGGTCGAACTCCTCGGGTGTGAGGTCCTTGGGGTCTTTCCGCGCCAGTTTGGCCAACGCGTCGGCCTGCTTGATGGCCTCGGCGGCGCTGTCCCGGTCCTTGTACGAGGCGTCCGAGAAGCCGAGCTTGCTCTGGTCGGCGATGGCCTGCAGGACCGTCTTGGCCGAGTTGTCGCTCTCGGTCGCCTTATCCAAAATCCTCTGGAGTTGGTCGCGGAGCGCGGTGATCTCGGCCTGGTTGTCCTTGTCCTGTTGCGCCCGCCCCTCCGGCGGTACATTCGTGGTGACGGTGAATCCACCCTCGTAACCGATGACCGTCAGATTGTTCTTCCGGCCGCCCTCGATGGCATCCACGAGGTCCTGGTGATACTTCTTCAGCTCGCTCCGCGTGTCGTCCAGGATCTTGTGGATGGTCGTGGCCTGGGTGTGCGCATCGCTGAACTCGCCGGCCGTCTTACCGATGAACTCCTTGGTCACCTGAGAGTTCACACCGGCCCAATCTGCCTTGTTCGCGGCTTGGTGCAGTTCGTCCTCGGCGTCCTTCTTCAACGTCTCAAGGTGCGTGACCAGGGTCGACCAGTCCTTGACAGCATCGTCGAGCAGCTTGAAGTTGGCGTTGCGCAGAGTGTCGAGGTCCATCGGTCCCTATCCCCAGAGGTGTCGAGCAGCGGCTGAGTGAGTCGGTGGGGTCGTGTCGGTCCGGGGATGCGACGGCAATCGTCGTCGTCCATCCCGTCCGCCGCTACTCTTCCTTCTTCTCCTTCTTGTCCCCGTAGATCGGGTTCTTCTCGCCGGGCTGCCCCACGCGCTCGTCGAAGCCGGCGTCAAGGGTGGCGATGCTGCTCATCTGGCGCACGATGTAGTTGTCGTCACTGGCGTGGATGTTCTTGGTGCGCTGCAAATGATTCGTGATCTGCGCGCAGGCGTCCATCAAGGATTTGAGCTGCTGTTCCCACCGGTTCGATACATGCTGCAATCCGGCTCCGAGCGCGAAGCCCTGCTTCGACAGATCACTGGCCGCCGAGTCGCTGGTGGGAACGGCGACACGAGCCCTGTCCCACAACTCGTTGTAGAGGGTGTGCGCGGACTTGCTGATCTTGGTGAGCGAGGCGTTCGGGACCTCCAGATCGCCGTACGTGCTCGGACCTCCGGCCGTCCCCGGCGACCCGTCGCCCGGGTCGAGCTGGTTCAACTGCATCTGCGCCGACTGCCGCTCGGCAGCCTCAGACTTGAGCTGTTCCCACTCGTCCCACGCCATGGGTGGACCCCTTCCCCCGTGCTGCTCTGCTCGGCTGCCGGAGCTCGTGTCAGATGGATGCCCTGGTTCCGATGCTGTAGTTGTGGCCAACTTAGCAACCTGATAGAGGGCAGACCTGGGCCAGGCCAGTTATGGGTGGTCTGTCCGGCGTGGAGGCTTGAAAGAGAGGCGTTCGGAGCCAGCAGCGTGTGTAGCAACTGCGCAGATGGGCAAGCCCCGAGAGGCGAGCAGTTGCGATGCAGACCCATCGCACGGAGAAGCTCTGCGAGGATCGCAAAGTGTCCGCTGTCAGCGGGCGGGCCGTGCCTCAGCGAAGCGGCAAATCGGTCAAACCATGGTCCGTGCGTCAACATTGTGGCTGAGTCAGAACCTGCGTGCTTGGGCCCGTTGTACAAGTTGACTAGAGTGGCAAAAGCGTTGTCTGACGCAGCTCGCTTTGCGATCGTACGGCGAGCGAGTGACCGGTCCCGATCTGATCGAGGCCGGTGGATGTCACGGGGAAACGGGGAGGAGCGTCGTGCTTCCGGCAGACATGGTGGGGGGCGTGTCGGCGGCCAGGGCGGCGGACTTGGAGGCCAGCGGTGAGGCGCTTGGCGAGTTCGTGTCGCGCGTGGACGCGGTGCTGCGGACGCTTGAGGAGTCGGCCGGCGATCCGGCGAAGGTGGGCGCACAAACGATCAGGGCGTCGTCCCTGAGTAACGGACGGGCTGACGTCTTTCCGGAAGCCCAGAGCCTGTACACCCAGTACAACAGCGTCCACGAGCAGCTCACCACCTTGTCCAAGACGCTGCATCTGCAGATCGAGGCGATCGGTATCGCGGTCAAAGGTGCGGCCAACGGCTTCGACAAGCTTGAACTCGAACAGCGTCAGCGGTTCTGGGCGATCCAATGGGAGATCGACCGGATCCAAGGCCAGAAGAGTGGCCAGTACTCTGGCGAGGGCAAGTCCGAGATGGAGCTCTGACGATGACCGACGAACAGCACAAGGCAGATCTGGAGCGCGTCTCCAACCAGAACTCCTTCGCCGACATTGCCCGGAACGTCGAGCACTTGCCCGGCAGATCGTTCTTCACTCAGCTGGTGACCGATCCTCTGCGAGCGGCGGTCGGGTCCACCGCTCCTGGCAAGGCCGTCTTCGTCAGCACGGACTTCGCAGCGAAGGATCTCGACCTCAACGCAATGATCGATCTGGTCGAGGAGGCGGACCCCGAGGACTTGGAGTCGTCCGGTCGCGCGCTGTGGGAGGCACGCTCCGCCATCAAGTCGGCCGCGGACGAGCTTCGTGGCCGTATCGACAACGTTCGTTGGGTTGGGGAGGCCGGCAATGCCTTCCGCGAGTGGGGTGCCTCCCTCGTCACGAGCACGACGGATCTGAGTGAATACGCTGGGAAGGCGGGCGACCAGCTCTCCGCTGCCGCGATGGGGCTGGCGTCGGTACGCAAAGCCATGCCGGCGCGTGACCCGATGAATCTGAAGCGCCCCGAAGGCTTCACCGACGCCGAGAAGGCTGCGAAGAAGGAAGACTACGACGCTGCCGTAAAGGTGGAGAAGGACCGCCAAGAGGCGATCAACCAGATGAACCGGTTGGCGTCGTATTACGCGGTGTCGAGTCAGCAGCTTGCGGTGTTGCAGGAGAATCCTCCGACGTTTCGACCGATGCCGAACATCGGCATGCCACCCGCCAGCATGCCTGGTGCCGAGTCGGTTGGCGCAGGCAGTGGGAACCAAAGGGCAGCTGCCGCCTATTATCACGCGCGGGTTGAGTCGCAGGGCCGCAGCGGCGTGCCTGACGTGAGCGACACACCCACTTCCTCGTCGTCCGTCACAGGAAAGGTGACGTACCCCGACAACCCCGTGGGTACGACTATCGACAGCGTTGGCACTCTGCCGCCGAGCACGACCACACCCGCCACCGGGCACACGCCGCCGGTCACCGGAACCCCACCCCAGGTGAGCGGTCAGCCCGGCATGTTCCACAGCCTCGGGCCTTCCATCCCGAGCAAGGCTTCCGGCAGGACTACGGGTGCAACGAGCGGCCCCCGTACTCCTACCTTTGGCCACGGGCGCACTAATCCCGGCTTGACCAATCCCGCCACCGGGCGGACGACGGGGCCGGGTGCCACGAATCAGATCGGGCGTCCCACGGCTACTGGTCAACCGGTCGCCAGGGGGAACGGTTCCGGATCAAAGCCATTCCCGATGGGACAGCCGGGCGTATCTGGGGGTACTCCCCGCCCGGGCGGTGCTACAGGACCGCGGGCGACCGTCGGGCCGACTACTGGAGCAGGCCGCGCGAACGGTGTGGTCGGTGGGCGACCTATGACCACTGGGGGTGCCACGGCGAAAGACGGGCCGAGGATCCCCCGTGGCACGGTGATCGGCACGGGTCCGACGGCCAATCCCCGGCCGCCGACCGGTGGTGCCCGACAGCGTGGAGTCTTCGGAGCACCCTCTCCCTCAAGCGCAAGGTCGGGTGCTGGCGCCGGTGCTGCTTCTCGGAGCGGCGCCACGGGAGGGTCCAAGCCTGTCATCGGCCGCCCCACAGGGCGCAACTCTTCCGTCCAGGCGGAGCGGAACGGCATGACGCGCGGTGGCTCGGGCCTTGTCCGCAGGCCTGGTGGCAAGGGCAGCCCCGACGAGGGCGACCCGCAGGGGACACAGCGTCCCCGCGATGTGGTCGAGGACGAAGAGACGCACCTGCCCAACAACTCCCGGCGACATGTGCCGCCGGCCGTCAATTGAGTGCTAGCGAGGACTAACAACGCCATGAAGTCAGGGACGACACTTCTTGGGACATGGTGCGGTAGGTGCGTGCGTGCTGTGGGCGCGATCGTCGGGACCCTGGCTGTCGTGAGTGTGGGGCTGGCCCCGAACGCCGCTGCCGAGGACATCCAGTCGCAGCAGTGGTACTTGGGGCCGATGCAGACCGAGCAGATGTGGAAGGTCAGCACGGGTGAGGGCGTCAAGGTCGCCGTCATCGACAGCGGGGTGAATGCGAGCACTCCCTCGTTGAAGGGGCAGGTTCTGGCCGATGAAGTCCCCAAGTCGGTCGCATATCACGCCACCGACGACTACTCCGGCCATGGCACAAGCATGGCCGAGCTGATCGCCGGCACGGGCGAAGGCGGCGGCCTCCAAGGCTTGGCCCCAGGGGCGAAAATCGTCCCCTACCGAGTGCAACTTGCTGATCTCGAGAGTGGAGCGGAGAGGGAGAAGACGCCTCTTACCTGGGAAGCTCTGAGGGCGGCGGCGGACAGTGACGCAAAAATCATCAGCATGTCCCTCGGAGGCATGACTTCCGAAGAGGACAGAGCCGCCATCAAATACGCTGCCTCCAAGGGCAAGCTGCTCGTGGCAGCCGTAGGAAACGACGGCATTCCCGACGCGCCAGCTCGCTACCCGTACGTGATCGGTGTCGCGGCGGTCGACTCTTCTAACACGGTGTCGAAGTTCTCGGAGAAGTCGTCTCAAGGCTTTGCGGACCTTGCGGCGCCTGGCGAGGGGATTCCCGCATGGTGCGACGAGAACTTCCGCTCCTACTGTGAAGGCAAGGGAACGAGCCAGGCAACCGCCCTCGTCTCCGCCGCCGCCGCCCTCATCTGGTCCGCTCACCCCGACTGGACCGTCAATCAGGTCACCCGCGCCCTGATCGACACCGCCAGCCGCTCCTGGCCCAAGGAAAAGCCGAGCAAATACGCGGGCTACGGGCTCATCCGCCCTCGCCTTGTCCTCGAGAACCCCGATTACGACGCAGGCGCACCGGACGTCGACCCGCTGGCCGAGGTGAACGGCGGCGATGTGCTGGCCAAGGCCGGTGAAAGGGACGCGAACAACACAGACAACGCGGGCAACTCATCCTCCGCGCCGTCCACTTCTGCATCAGCCCCGTCACAGGCCCCGGAAGAGTCTTCAACCGGCGGCACGTCGGCAGCAGGATCAAACGCGGAAGCGGCCGCCGCCGACGACAACACCCTGTGGATCAGCCTGGGCGCCGCAGCCGCAGTGCTCGTGATCGGCGTTGCCGGTGCGGCCGTGCTGCGGGCGCGGCGTGTGAGGTGAGGGGACCAGCCGCCCCAGGCGAGTGAACACCTCGCCATGGGGCCTCGGTTCGGCCTCAACAACGCGTTCGCCTCGTCGAATGAGATGACGCGGACCAATCGACCGGACAACAGACAGTGGAAAGGATGGCTGGTCATGTCTATGGACCAGAAGCTCGAAGATGCAGCAGTAGTCAGGCTGCAGAAGCAGATGTACGAGAAGTACGAGAACATCCGAAAGCGGGTCCACAAGCTTCAGGGCGTCATCGACAGCCTCGAAGGCGGCCAGTGGCAGGGCATCGGTCGTGCCCAGTTCGACCTGAAGCAGGCTGAGATCAACCAGTCGCTGATCAAGATCGGCAACATTCTCGGTGAGGTCATGGAAGCCATGACCACGGCACGCAACATCAAGGATTCCAAAGAGGACGAGGTGCGCGCGGCGGTCAGCCGAATCAGCATCCAGGACGGTGCTCCCACGGTTCCGCCGTCTGCTTTCAACTCGATGTGAGCGCCCTGAACCAAGCCCCTTGGTTCAAGGTATCGAGCACGACATTTGTCAGCACATCACCCGGCACACGATCGAGACGAGGTAGGCAGGCATGAGCCGTAACAACGATGGGCTTTCCGTCTCTTATGACGCACTGGACTTCGCGGCCACCAACATCGGCAACGAGGCGAAGCAGCTGGAGCAAGACCTTCAGGAGCTCCGGAAAATGGTCGAGAGCAGCCAGCAGTACTGGACGGGCGTGTCCCAGGAGGAGTACCGCCAGAAGCTGGCCCGTTGGGACACGGAAGCCAACGACATCCACCAGGCCCTGACGGGCATCGGCCAGGTCGTCGGGCAGGCCGGTGGTACGTACATGGAAGGCGACAAGAAGGCCGCCAGCTACTTCCTGTAGGACGGTCGGTTCTCAGCGCAGTTCAGCAGTCCGGGGTGGGCGCGCGCGGGAGGCGCCCACCCTGCTGTTGTGTGGGGCGTGGGAGTCGGCGACGAGGACCTGCCTGTCAGCGAACGGGGGTCTTCGAAGTTGAGCGGGGTGTGACGGCGGGTGGCCTGCCGCGTCGTCACGGGACGTGATAGTCAGGCGAGTTGGCCCTGAATGCAGGAAGCCCGCGGTCGTGGGTGATCATGACTGTTCTCTACGCAGCTTGATCACCTGGACACACGGGCTTGGACAACAATACGACGTTGCTGCTCGACCTGGACGGCCTGGCCGTTGAGAAGGTCGAGCGGCTCGCGGACGGCACCCGGCGGGTGCACCTGACCACCGCGGACGAGGCCGCGCGGGCCTGCCCCACCTGCGGGGTATTCGCCGTACGCGTCAAGGGTTTCGTGCAGACCCGCCCACGCGATCTGCCCTACGGCAAGCGGAAACTGGAGCTGGTGTGGCGCAAACGCCGCTGGTACTGCACCGAGCCGGGCTGCCCGCGCCGGACCTTCACCGAGCAGGTGAGCCAGGTCCCGGCCGGGGCAAGGATCACCGAGCGGCTGCGCCGCGCGGCCGGGCGGCGGGTGCGTGACGCCGGTTCCACGGTCGTCCAGGCGGCCCGGGACCTGGGCCTGTCCTGGCCCACGGTGATGGATGCCTTCCGCACCGCCGGCAGGCGGTGACAGCTGCGGCCCTCGAACCGGTCGAGTCCTCGGGATCGACGAGACCCGCCGCGGCCGCACGCAATGGCGCCAGAACCCGGAAACCAGCAGGTGGGAACCGGCCGCAGACCGCTGGCACACCGGCTTCGTTGACGCTTTCGGCGTCCAGGGCCTGCTCGGGCAGGTGGAGGGCCGCGCACCCTCGGACGTGCTGGCCTGGCTGGCCACCACCCCGTTGGAGTGGCGCCGGCAGATCCGCTACGTCGCGATCGACATGTCCCCCGGCTACCGGGCCGCGATCCGCACCGGCCTGCCGCACGCCACCGTCGTGGTCGACCACTTCCACGTGGTCCAGCTCGCCAACAAGATGCTCAACATCGTCCGGCGCCGGACCACCGCCGCCCTGCGCGGACGGCGCGGACGGGCCTGCGACCCAGAGTGGAAGGCCCGGCGCCGGCTCCTGCGCAACCGCGAGGACCTCACCGATGCCCAGTTCAGCACCATGTGGAACGCACTGATCGACGCCGGGACCATCGGGATGACACTGCTGACCGCCTGGATCGCCAAAGAACGGCTGCGGGACCTGCTCGCCTGCGCCCGCACCGGCGCCGACCACCACCGCATCGGCCACCTGCGGTGGAAGTTCCTTACCTGGTGCGCCGACTCCGAGATCCCCGAAGTCCGCCAACTCGCCACCACGGTGGACCGCTGGTGGACCGAGATCGCCGCATTCATCACCACCGGCCACAGCAACGCCAAGAGTGAAGGCATCAACCGCGTGATCAAGCTCGTCGCCCGGGCCGCCCACGGCTTCCGCAACACCGCCAACCAACGCCTACGCACACGCTGCGTCACCACCCGACGAGCCCGCGGATACCTCCACCCCGCCTAAATTCGAAGACCCGCGAACGGTGACGAGCATCCGCGGCAGCAGTCTTCCGGCAATGGAGCGCGAGGGTACGTTTCCTGTGCGCACCGTGTTCTGAGCCCCGTCCAGGCACCCGGACGGCAGTAGGGCCGCGCCTGCCGAAGCGGGCGCGGCCCCAATGCTCGTACGGTCGCCGTCACCGATGGGCGTCCGGCACCAACCCCACCTGAACCAACGGCTTCCCCCGCTTCCGCGACACGAACACGCCCCGCCCCGCGGGCATCGAACGCGGTCGTACGCCGCCCAGCAGGTCGCCCTCGTTCGGGTCGCCGGCAAGGACCACGCCCTGGGCGCCGAGTTCCCTCATGCGCTGCATGAACGGCTCGTAGCCCGCGCGGCCCGCGCCCGCGGTGGAGCGGGCGATGATGAAGCGGACTCCGACGTCCCGGGCGAACGGGAGTAGTTCCGTGAGGCCGGACAGCGGGTTGCCGCTGGACGTGGACACCAGGTCGTAGTCGTCGATGACGATGTACACAGTCGGGCCCTGCCACCAACTGCGGTTGCGCAACTGCTCTGGAGTGACGTCGGCGGTCGGCGTGCGGCGCTGCATCAGGTTGGCCAGCGCGTCCATGTGGTGCTGCATCTGGTTGGACATGGGGATGTACTCCGCCAGATGCGAGTCAGGGGTCACGCCGAGCAGGGAGCGGCGGTTGTCGACCACGAAGAGCTTCGCCTCGTTGCCGTCGTACCGCTCGGTCAACCGCTGGATGAGCAGCCTCAGCAGGTTGGACTTGCCGGACTCGCTCTCACCGAAGACGAGGAAGAACGGGTCCTGCTCGAAATCGACGAACACCGGCTCCAGGTTGTCCTCGTCGAGCGCGAAGGCGATGCCCCGGTTGGGGAAGCGGTTGCCCGGCGGGAGCTGCTGGGCGGGGAACTCGCGGGGCAGCAGCCGCACTTCGGGCGCGCCGGGCTGCTGCCAGTGCCGGGAAACCTCCGCCGCCAGCGCCTGCGTCGCCTCGGCCAGGTCCGTGTCCGAGGACAAGCCGTCGATGCGCGGGACCGCCGCCATGAAGTGCTGTTTCTGCGGGGTCTGGCCCCGGCCCGGCACGCCGCTCGGCACGTTGGCCGCGATCTTCCGGTCGAACTCGGAGTCCATGGTGTCGCCGAGCCGCAGTTCCAGGCGGTTCATCAGGTGGTCCTTGAGATTGGAGCGGACCTCCATCGAACGCGACGCGGTGAGGATCAGGTGCATGCCGTAGCCGAGGCCGCGCGCGGCGATGTCCAGGACGGCCGGCTCCAGTCCGTCGTAGTCGGAGCGGAAGTTGCCCCAGCCGTCGATGACCAGAAAGACGTCGCCCCACGGCTGGTCGGTCGTCGAGATGTCGCCGCGGGCCCGGCGGGCGCGGAACTCGGCGATGGAGGAGATACCGGCGGCGCGGAAGTACTCCTCGCGGCGGGTCATGATGCCGTACACCTCGGCGACCGTACGCCGGACCTTCTCCGGGTCGAGGCGCGAGGCGATCCCGCCCACGTGCGGCAGGCCCGCCACGGACGCCAGGCCGCCACCACCGAAGTCGAGACCGTAGAACTGCACTTCCTGCGGGGTGTGGGTGAGCGCGAAGGAGGCGATGATCGAGCGCAGCAGGGTCGACTTGCCGGACTGCGGGCCGCCGAGGATCTGCATATGGCCGGCCGCGCCGCCGAAGTCGGTCCACAGCGGGTCGCGGCGCTGCTCGTACGGTTTGTCGACGATGCCGACGGGGATGACCAGCCGGCCCGCGCCCTCGTAGCCGGGCTGAGTGAGCCCTCGGCCGGGCACGGCGGCCAGGCCGGGCAGCAGGAAGTCCAGCGACGGCGGGCTGTCCAGCGGAGGCAGCCACACCTGGTGGGCCGCCGGGCCCTGCGCCTCCAGCCGCCGCACGATGACGTCCAGCACGGTGTCGGCGAGCGCGTCGTCCGTCTGGTCCGGCTCGTCCTCCTGCCGCTGCTGGGGCAGCACCGCCACGTACTGGACCGGCACCTGCGACGCCGTGAACAGCACAGGCCTGCGGTCCACCGGGAGCGGACCGCCGTACGACGCGGCCTGCTGGGCGCTGGAGCGGTACACCCCGGAGACGTACGCGGCCTTGAAGCGGACCATTTCGTCCGTGCCGAACTTCAGGAAGCCGGAACCGGGCACGTTCGGCAGTTCGTAGGCGTCCGGCACGCCGATCGCGGCACGCGACTCGGCCGCCGAGAACGTGCGCAGACCGATCCGGTACGACAGATACGTCTCCAGACCACGCAGACGGCCTTCCTCCAGGCGCTGCGAGGCCAGCAGCAGATGCACGCCGAGTGACCGGCCGATACGGCCGATCTGCACGAACATCTCGATGAAGTCCGGCTTCGCGGTGAGCAGTTCGCTGAACTCGTCGATGACGAGGACCAGCGAGGGGATCGGCTGCAGCGCGGCACCGGCCGCGCGGGCCTTCTCATACGCGTGGATGTTGGCGTAGTTGCCCGCGTTCCGCAGTATCTCTTGACGGCGGTTCAGCTCACCTCGAATCGAGTCACCCATGCGGTCGACGAGGGTCAGGTCGTCGGCAAGGTTGGTGATGACTGCGGCCACGTGCGGCAGTTGAGCCATGCCCGCGAAGGTCGCACCGCCCTTGAAGTCGGCGAGGACGAAGTTCAGCGTCTCGGAGGAGTGGGTGACCGCGAGGCCGAGGACCAGGGTGCGCAGCAGCTCCGACTTGCCGGAACCGGTCGCGCCGACGCACAGACCGTGCGGGCCCATGCCCTCCTGCGCGGCCTCCTTGAGGTCGAGCATCACCGGTCGGCCGTCCTCGCCGACGCCGATCGGCACGCGCAGCCGCTCGGACTGCGAGCGCGGCCGCCAGGTGCGCCGCGGGTCCACGGTGGCCGCATCGCCGAGGTTCAGCAGGTCCGTGAACTCCAGGTTCGCGAGCAGCGGTTCGTCGTCGTCCCCGCCCGAGGCGATCCGCAGCGGCGCCAGCTGCCGGGCCAGCGCCTCCGCAGCCTCGTACGACAGGACGTCAGGCGTGCCCTCGTAGACCATGCCGTGTGCCGACTCCAGGCGCAGCTCGCGCGGGTGCACGACGATGGAGAGGTCACCGCGCCCGGTGGTGAGTTCGCCCGGCACCACCTCCAGGACCGTCACGCCCTGTAGCCCCTCCGGGCTGGCGAGCAGCGAGGTGGGCGGCAGCGAGACACCGTCGAGGACGACCACAAGATGCGGCTGCTCGGGCACCGGCGGCGCGCTCGGATGGAAGCGCGGACGGCCCTGGAGCCGGGCGGCCAACAGGTCCTCCAGCTCGACCGGATTGGTGGTGATCAGGCGCAGGCTGCCCGCGCCGTCCGCCTCGCCCTTGGCCTGCACGTGCGGCAGCCACTTGGCCCACTCCCACTCGGGCGCGGACTCCCTGTCGGTGGCGACGGCGATGACGAGGTCCTCGGGGGAGTGCAGTGAGCCGAGGGCGGCGGTCACCGCGCGGGCGGCGCCGCGCACGGTGACCGGCTCACCGCTGATCGACACGTGGTAGAAGGCCCGCAGCGAGACCGCCATCGGCAGGTCCTCGAGGGTGCTGTGCGTGGCCACGAAACGCTCCATGGCGCCCGCCGTCAGCGGCTCCAACTGGTCCACCGGCGCGGTCTGCGGTGGGACCAGGGGAGTGGCCAGAGCCTGCGGGCCGAGACCGACGCGCACTTGCCCGAAGTCCTCGTCGCCGGCCCGGCGCTCCCACACGCGGCTGCCCTCGGCGACCAGCGCCCACAGTTGCTCCGGTGAAGGGTGCAGGTAGTACTGGGCGTCGCGCTGCGCCTTGGCGGTGTCCTGTGCCTCCCGTCGGGTCTGCGACAGATACCGCAGGTAGTCGCGGCGGATGTCGGCGATCTGCCCCTGGTTGCCTCGCCGGTAGCGAATCAGCATCGCGACGCCCATGGCGATGGTGGAGGCCACCATCACCATGCCCATGATCTTCATGAAGGGCTGGGCCTGGGGGTTGAAGAAGAACACCACGGACCCGCCCATGCCGAGCATGGGCAGGAGCTGCATCAGAGCGCCTTCCTGCTGCCCGCGCGGGAGCTCCGGCGGCGGCTGCAGCACGACCTCGTTCGTGGGCACTTCCCGCGGCAGTGCCCTCGGTGGGCGCTTGACGACGATGTGGCTCACTTCGCACCAATTCCCTTACCGGCTCGACCGTTCCATCCGCCGCCCCGTGTCCGGCGAACGTCGATCGCGAAGCGCGATCCTACTGAGAACCACTGACAATGGTGGGCGGTAGGGTGCCCGTGAGACGTGTGAGCAGTTGCGAATCGGGCCCAAGGAAACCAGACAATCCGCACTGTTCGTTGTGAGTGCTCCTCGCCTGCACCCGGGCAACGCGGCGCATGCGGCCGACGGCGCGGGCGGCAAGGCACAACCTACACAGGATCGTTACAGGCGCTCTTGCGTTCGACGCCGTGATCGCCGTACACCGACGAGGGGGAACAGCAGGTGAGCATGACGGCCTCCGCGCCGACCGGCGCGACCGGCGGAGCAGGCACCGGAGCTCCTTCCGGGGCGGGCACCGGGTTCGGGTTCTGCCGGGTCACCATCGTGGCGCCCGACAGCCGCATCGACGTGGCGTTGCCCGACGATGTGTCAGTCGCCGACCTCTACCCGGAGATCCTGCGGCTCTCCCGGCAAAGCCCTGCCGAGGGCGCCCCGGTCGGCTACCACCTCGTACGCAGGGATGGCACCGTCCTCGACGGATCCCGTTCCTTCGCCGCCCAACGCATCCTGGACGGCGAGCTGCTGACGCTGCGTCCGTTCGCCGAGTCGCTGCCGCCCGCTGTCCACGACGACGTCTCGGAGGCGGTCGCCTCCGCCGTCACCCAGGACCGCACCCTGTGGAACGGCACCCTCACCCGCGCCGCCGGCCTGATCGCCGGCGGGATCCTGTCCGCACTGCTCGCATTCGTGGTCTGGAGCTCGCAGCTCCGCCACGACATGCACAGCCTCCAGGGCATCCTCGCCGCCGTCGCCGGAGTCCTCCTGGTCGCCGTCGCGTGCGTCCGCGCGCGGGTCTACGACGACCGCGGCTCGGCCGTCGCCCTCGGCCTGGGGGCCCTGCCGAACATCGCCGTGGCCGGCTCCGGACTGCTCCCGCTGTCGGAGGGGCAGGGTGTCGGACGGCTGCAGTTCCTGCTCGCGTGCGCGGCGGTCCTCGTCGCCTCCGTGGTGCTCACACTGGTGTCGCCCAGCGGGGACGGCCCTTTCGTGGCGTTCGTGTTCGCCTCGACGATCGGGTTGCTGACCACCTTCCTTGCGATGCTCACGCATCTGAAGCCCATCGAGACGGCCGCTGTCTGCGCCCCGCTCGCTGTCTGCGCCCTCGCCTTCCTGCCCGGCCTGTCCATGCGGTTCGCACGGCTGCCCATCGGCTTCGAACCGCCCAATCCCGGTCGCGGCTACACCACCGAGGAACCCGCCGCCCAGCAGGAGCCCGTCGACCCCCGGCGCATCGCCGCCCAAGTCCGCCGCGGCCACGAACTCCTCGTCGGCCTCGTCGGCGGCTGCGCGCTCGTCACAGTCGGCGCGTCGATCGTCCTCAGCTTCTCCGGCAACGTCTGGGCGCAGCTCCTCGCCCTGGCCACGGGCATCGCCATGCTGATGCGCGCCCACCTGTTCCGCTACACCGCGCAGGTCGGCGCCACGCTCTCCGCCGGGCTCGCCGCCCTCGTCTTCCTCGGCCTCGGGCTCGCCATGAACCCGCCCACGGAGTTCCTGCGCGACGCCCTCCAGGGCGACACCACCGGCCTCGACATCCGCAGCGTCTGGCTCGCGGCGGCGATCGCCGGAGCCACCACCCTCGTCACAGCGATCGGCCTGATCACTCCGCGACGCGGCGTCAGCCCCTTCTGGGGACGCTTCATGGAGATCGCCGAGAGCTTCGTCCTGCTGACCCTGGTGCCGTTGGCTCTCGCCGTCTTCGACGTGTACGCGGCCGCCCGCGCGATGGCGAGCTGAACGCCGTGCAGCAAGCAGGCGACGAGCTGACCGCACGGCACGGAAAGGAATTCGGGACGTGAGCTTCGGCCCACCACCTTCGATATACACGCAGTCCGCAACGTCCGCGGAGGCGGCCCGTATCAAGCGCCGCCGCAAGATGTTGGTGTGGCCGCTCGCCCTCCTGCTGGTGGCGGCACTAGGCACCGGCGGCTGGCTCCTCTGGGGCGGCGAGAGCGGTGGCTCAAGGACCAAGACGCAGGCCAACGCGGCAGAGAGCCGCCTCGACGTCCGCGAGACCGTCGAGAAGCGACCCGCGAGCACCGTTGGGAAGATGGCGTTCCGTTTCTCCGTGGTCGACATGAGCGCGGGCGAGCAGTATGAAATGCCGGGCATGTGGGCCACGGACAAGATCCTCGCCAAGGGCATCAACAAGACCCTCGTCGGCCTGGCCATCGGCACCGACGCCAAACCCGGCGACGAGAAGTGGAAGCTGCCCCTCGACGGCCCCATCTGCGGCTACACCCGCCATGTCACCGGCGAGAACCGTACGGCCGTCCTGTACCGCGCGAATGACAGTGAGGAGGAGAGGGCCTACTGCGACCGTGTCGCCTTCTTCGACCTCGACGACGGCCGCAAAAACTGGTCCCACGACTTCCCCGCCTCCGCGACCGGCACCCGCCCCGGTGCCCCCTCGAACGGTGCCGTCCAGGACACCCCCAGCGTGACCCTGGTCCACGACACGGTCGCCGTCACCTGGGGCGGCGGCACTATTGCGTACGGCATGGATCGCGGCGAGATCCGCTGGAGCACGAAGGCCACCGGCGCCTGCCAGGACGCTGGTGCCGCCGGCGGAGGGGCGCTGCTCGTGCGCGAGCAGTGCTGGAGCAACGACAAGAGTTTGCCCCCCGGCTCCTGGGAAGCCATCTCGTACAAGGTACGCAGGGTCGATCGGGCCACGGGCCGCACGCTCTGGTCATACTCGGCCGCAAAGGGCGTCCGCGACGTGAGCGTCCCATCCTCGGATCCGGTTGTCCTCGCCGTCTCCGCGGGCGACACCGGCATCACCGAACTACTCCCCTTCGACGATGACGGCAAGAATCGCGTAACGATCCGCCTCCAGCAAGGCACGTACGTGGGGGAGTGCTCGTACGGGTCCTATCTCGTCATCGACTACTGCCCTACGGTCGCCGTCGGCGACAACCAGGTCTTCCTCCGCATCGAGGACGACATCGGGGTGCACACCTCCAACTGGGTCATCGGCTTCGACCTGGCGACCGGGAACACCACGACGAAGTTCGAGTCCGGTCCCAACGCCCTGCTGATCCCGGTGCGGATGAGCGGCGACAAGCTCCTCGCCCTGCGCGAGAGCCAGGACAACATCACGCCCACCGCGCTCGTCAGCCTCGACCCGGAGACGGGCAAGGAGACGCCGTTCTTCTACTTCGACCTGCCGGCCGAGGCCGAGACTTTCACCTTGATCGACTTCAACGACGTCCTCGTCCAGGACGGCCGCCTCTTCTTCGGCGCCAAGTCGGCCATCGGCCCCGGGCCCGACCAGCCGGAGTGGGTCTACCTGGTGCTCGGCATCGAGTCCAACGCACGGAAGACTCCGTGACCACGGCCCGGCGGCGGCCGACACATCGGCCGCCGCACACGGCTACTGCGCGGCAAGTCCGCCGTTGTGCTCGGTGGGCTCCAGATCGAACTCCCCGTCCCGAGCCCCCAGCACAAACGCCCGCCACTCCGCCTCCGTGTACCGCAGCACGGTGTCGGGGTCGAGTGACGACCGCATGGCGACGGCGCCGCCGGGCAGGTAGGCGATCTCGACCCGTTCCTCGTGCTCCTCGGTACCCGGCGCGCTGTGCCACTCGACGCCCGAGATGTCGAGCGCGTACAGCTCGTCCCGCTCTCGCTCCTTGCGTGCTTTGAGTTCCTGGTCCTGCGCATCGGCCATAACGGCTCCGGTCCTTCCGTCTGTGCGAACGAGCTGTTCCGTTACCCTACTTGCCGACGTTCCCCAGGTCAGAGGTTTGCCTGAGTCGCACTGTCGCACTCACGTACACCCCACCTCGTCCTGGGCACGTCGGCCGCCGAGCAGCGTCAACGTGACATTGACGGACGGTGTGATCGCCGTCGCCCGGAGCGAGGGCTCGGCCGCGTACGGGGAGCGTCGGCCGGGGGAGGCCGGTCCGCGCGGACCAGGGCACCCGGCCGCCCTGGTACCCTGAGTGACGGCCGTATGTGTACGCACCCCCGGAGCCCGCTCTGGAGGCCGCGCCCAGCGGATCCCCGCCTTCCGAGTCATGGAAGATCCCCCGAGAAGAAGACCGGGGGCACTCGGTGGCCAGTCACAGACCATGAGGAGTACGCGTGTCGCTCGACGCCGCTACGAAGAAGCAGATCATGTCCGAGTTCGGTACCAAGGAGGGTGACACCGGCTCCCCCGAGGTCCAGGTCGCTCTGCTGTCCCGTCGGATCTCCGACCTGACCGAGCACCTCAAGACCCACAAGCACGACCACCACTCCCGCCGCGGTCTGCTGATCCTGGTCGGTCAGCGCCGTCGCCTGCTGCAGTACCTCGCCAAGAAGGACATCCAGCGCTTCCGTACGCTGGTCGACCGCCTCGGCATCCGCCGCGGTGCGGCGGGCGCCAAGTAAGACGCCGTGAAGGGAGCGGTTCCCACTTCGAGGGGGCCGCTCCCTTTGCTGTACGTGCGGAGTGTCACTGCCCCTTTGTAGTGTGGTAGCACAACGCAATACGCACGACATGCGTACGCACGACACGCGTACACGACAGGCACTACGCACGACACGCACGACACACACGAGACACCGTGATTCCGCGTACCCACCGGGGTAGGCGGCATCGCAAGACGAACGAGGAGGAGCGCGCCTCGCCGCCGCCGGTCCTCGGTAGTGGCCCCCGGGGGAAGCGAGCCCCGGGTGCTTCGATCGAAGACCGGCCCGCACCAGACGGAGCGCTTCTCCGCCACCGTCCCCCCGCCACCACGGGCGAGGAGGGACGAAGACGAGGAGAAAACGCTAGTGGAGAACGAGACCCACTACGCCGAGGCCGTTATCGACAACGGCGCCTTCGGCACCCGTACCATCCGCTTCGAGACGGGCCGCCTGGCCAAGCAGGCCGCCGGTTCCGCCGTGGCGTACCTGGACGACGACACCATGGTGCTGTCGGCCACCACCGCCTCCAAGAACCCGAAGGACCAGCTCGACTTCTTCCCGCTGACGGTCGACGTCGAGGAGCGGATGTACGCCGCCGGCAAGATCCCCGGCAGCTTCTTCCGCCGTGAGGGCCGGCCGTCCGAGGACGCCATCCTCACCTGCCGCCTCATCGACCGCCCGCTGCGCCCGTCCTTCAAGAAGGGCCTGCGCAACGAGATCCAGGTCGTCTGCACCGTCATGGCGCTCAACCCCGACCACCTGTACGACGTCGTGGCGATCAACGCCGCGTCCGCGTCCACGCAGCTGGCCGGTCTGCCCTTCTCCGGCCCGATCGGCGGCGTCCGCGTCGCGCTGATCCGCGGCCAGTGGGTCGCGTTCCCGACGCACACCGAGCTCGAGGACGCCGTCTTCGACATGGTTGTCGCGGGCCGAGTCCTGGAGGACGGCGATGTCGCGATCATGATGGTCGAGGCCGAGGCCACCGAGAAGACCATCAAGCTGGTCGACGGCGGTGCCGAGGCCCCCACGGAAGAGGTCGTCGCCGCCGGTCTGGACGCCGCGAAGCCCTTCATCAAGGTGCTCTGCAAGGCCCAGTCGGACCTCGCCGCCAAGGCCGCCAAGCCGGTCGGCGAGTTCCCGATCTTCCTGGACTACCAGGACGACGTCCTGGAAGCGCTCACCGCCGCCGTCAAGCCGGAGCTGGCCCAGGCGCTCACCATCGCGGGGAAGCAGGAGCGCGAGTCCGAGCTGGATCGTGTGAAGACCCTCGCCGCCGAGAAGCTCCTGCCGGAGTTCGAGGGCCGCGAGAAGGAGATCTCCGCCGCGTACCGCTCGCTGACCAAGACCCTGGTCCGTGAGCGCGTCATCAAGGAGAAGAAGCGCATCGACGGTCGTGGCGTGACGGACATCCGTACGCTGGCCGCCGAGGTCGAGGCCATCCCGCGGGTGCACGGCTCCGCGCTGTTCGAGCGTGGCGAGACCCAGATCCTGGGCGTCACCACCCTGAACATGCTCCGCATGGAGCAGCAGCTGGACACCCTCTCCCCGGTGACCCGCAAGCGCTACATGCACAACTACAACTTCCCGCCGTACTCCACCGGCGAGACCGGCCGCGTCGGCTCCCCCAAGCGCCGCGAGATCGGCCACGGCGCCCTCGCCGAGCGTGCGCTCATGCCGGTGCTGCCGACGCGCGAGGAGTTCCCGTACGCGATCCGTCAGGTGTCCGAGGCCCTCGGCTCCAACGGTTCGACGTCCATGGGTTCGGTCTGCGCCTCCACCATGTCGCTGCTGAACGCCGGTGTGCCGCTGAAGGCCCCGGTCGCCGGTATCGCCATGGGTCTGATCTCCCAGGAGATCGACGGCGAGACGCACTACGTCACCCTCACCGACATCCTCGGTGCGGAGGACGCCTTCGGTGACATGGACTTCAAGGTCGCCGGCACCAAGGAGTTCGTGACCGCCCTCCAGCTCGACACCAAGCTGGACGGCATCCCGGCCTCCGTGCTCGCCGCCGCCCTGAAGCAGGCCCGGGACGCGCGTCTCCACATCCTCGACGTGATGATGGAGGCCATCGACCGGCCCGACGAGATGTCCCCGAACGCGCCGCGGATCATCACCGTGAAGATCCCGGTCGACAAGATCGGCGAGGTCATCGGCCCCAAGGGCAAGATGATCAACCAGATCCAGGAGGACTCGGGCGCCGAGATCACCATCGAGGACGACGGCACGATCTACATCGGCGCCGCCGACGGCCCGTCCGCCGAGGCCGCTCGTACGGCGATCAACTCCATCGCCAACCCGACCATGCCGGAGGTCGGCGAGCGTTACCTGGGTACGGTCGTGAAGACCACCACCTTCGGCGCGTTCGTCTCCCTGCTGCCCGGCAAGGACGGCCTGCTGCACATCTCGCAGATCCGCAAGCTGGCCGGCGGCAAGCGCGTGGAGAACGTCGAGGACGTGCTCGGCGTGGGCCACAAGGTCCAGGTCGAGATCGCTGAGATCGACTCCCGCGGCAAGCTCTCCCTGATCCCCGTGATCGAGGGCGAGGAAGGTTCCGAGGCCGACAAGGACGACGCCGACCAGTGACGTCCCGTAGCTCCAAGGTGACGGCCCGCCCCTCTTCGGAGGCGCGGGCCGTCGCCCGTACCCAAACCCTCATCAAGGGTCTCAACGGCATCGGCACGGTGCGCAAGACCACCCTCCCCGGCGGTCTCCGCATCGTCACCGAGACCTTGCCCTCCGTGCGCTCCGCCACCTTCGGCATCTGGGCGCACGTCGGCTCCCGCGACGAGACGCCGTCCCTGAACGGCGCCACGCACTACCTGGAACATCTGCTCTTCAAGGGCACGCAGCGGCGCAGTGCCCTGGACATCTCCTCCGCCCTCGACGCCGTCGGCGGCGAGATGAACGCGTTCACGGCGAAGGAGTACACGTGCTACTACGCACGCGTGCTCGACACCGACCTGCCGCTCGCGATCGACGTCGTCTGCGACATGCTGGCCGGCTCTCTCATCCTCGAAGAGGACGTCAACGTCGAGCGCGGCGCCATCCTCGAAGAGATCGCGATGACCGAGGACGACCCGAGCGACTGCGTGCACGACCTGTTCGCGCACACGATGTTCGGCGACAACCCGCTCGGCCGCCCGGTCCTCGGCACGGTCGACACGGTCAACGCCCTCACCGCCGACCGCATCCGCCGCTTCTACAAGAAGCACTACGACCCGACCCACCTCGTGGTCGCCTGCGCCGGCAACATCGATCACAACAAGGTCGTACGACTGGTCCGCGCCGCCTTCGAGCAGGCCGGCGCCCTCAAGGACCCCGCCGCCCAGCCCATTACCCCGCGCGACGGCCGCCGCGCCTTGCGCACCGCCGGCCGGGTCGAGCTGATCGGCCGCAAGACCGAGCAGGCCCATGTCGTGCTCGGCATGCCGGGCCTGGCCCGCACGGACGACCGCCGCTGGGCCCTCGGCGTGCTGAACACCGCCCTCGGCGGCGGCATGTCGTCACGGCTCTTCCAGGAGGTACGGGAGAAGCGCGGCCTCGCCTACAGCGTCTACTCGTACACCTCCGGCTTCGCCGACTGCGGCCTGTTCGGCGTGTACGCGGGCTGCCGGCCGTCGCAGGTGCACGACGTGCTGAAGATCTGCCGGGACGAACTCGACCACGTCGCCGAGCACGGCCTGTCCGACGACGAGATCGACCGCGCCATCGGCCAGCTCCGCGGCTCCACGGTCCTCGGCCTGGAGGACACCGGCGCGCTGATGAACCGTATCGGCAAGAGCGAGCTGTGCTGGGGCGAACAGATGTCCGTCGACGACATGCTGGCCCGGATAGGGGCCGTGACCCCGGACGACGTCCGCGCGGTCGCGCGCGACATCCTGGGCCAGCGGCCCTCGCTGTCGGTCATCGGCCCGCTGAAGGACAAGCAGGCGTCGCGTCTGCACGACGCCGTCGCCTGACACCCGTATCCGGTAAGACACCCGTATCCGGTAAGGAAGCAACAACATGAGCAAGCTGCGCGTGGCGGTCCTCGGTGCCAAGGGCCGGATCGGTGCGGAGGCGGTACGAGCCGTCGAGGCCGCCGAGGACATGGAGCTGGTCGCCGCCCTCTGCCGGGGCGACAAGCTGGAGACGCTGGCCGAGACCCGCGCCCAGGTCGCCGTCGAACTCACCACGCCGGCCTCGGTGATGGGCAACCTCGACTTCTGCGTACGGCACGGAATCCACGCCGTCGTCGGTACGACGGGCTGGACCGACGAGCGCCTCGCGCAGCTGCGCGGCTGGCTGGAGCAGTCCCCGGAGACGGGCGTGCTGATCGCGCCCAACTTCTCCATCGGGGCCGTCCTCACCATGAAGTTCGCGCAGATCGCCGCGCCGTACTTCGAGTCCGTCGAGGTGGTCGAGCTGCACCACCCCAACAAGGTCGACGCCCCGAGCGGCACCGCCACCCGCACCGCCCAGCTCATCGCGCAGGCCCGCCGCGAGGCGGGTACGGCCCCGGCGCCGGACGCCACGGTCACCGCCCTGGACGGCGCGCGCGGCGCGGACGTCGACGGCGTCCCGGTCCACGCGGTGCGCCTGCGCGGCCTGCTCGCACACCAGGAGGTCCTGCTCGGCGGCGAGGGCGAGACCCTCACCATCCGGCACGACTCGCTGCACCACAGCAGCTTCATGCCGGGCATCCTGCTGGGCGCCCGCCGTGTGGTGAGCACTCCGGGCCTCACCTTCGGCCTGGAACACTTCCTGGACCTGGGCTGAGCCGGACCCTCATGCGCGCCAAGCTCTCCTACCTCGTCACGGCCGCCGTTCTGGTCTTCTACTTCTTCCTGGTCGGCAGCCGTGGCGTGCTGCTCATCAAGACCGGCTCGCTCCTCGCCGTGACCTTCGGTGTCGCGGTGCTGATCCTGCCGCTGATCGGCCTGTGGTTCCTGTGGAAGAACACCCAGTTCGTCCGCCGGGCCAACGCCCTCGCCGCCGAACTCGACGCCGAGGGCGGCCTGCCCGTCGACGAACTCAAGCGCCTGCCCAGCGGCCGTATCGACCGTGACTCGGCCGACGAGGTCTTCACCCGGCGCAAGGCCGAGACGGAGGCGGCGCCGGACGACTGGCGCACCTGGTTCCGCCTGGCCATCGCGTACCACGACGCCCGCGACACCCCCCGCGCCCGCAAGGCGATGCAACGCGCGATCGCCCTCCACGACGGCAAGCCCGTCGAGGCCTGACCCCGACCGGGGAGCCCGGCCCCGGTGTGCGGTGACTCAGCCCCGCCGGTACTCGTCGGCCCACGCCTCCACCGCGTCCGCCGCCCGGTCGAACGCCGTCGGCCGGGCCAGGAAGTCGGAGTTGTGCGTGGTCAGCAGAGTGGGCAGGTCGTCCGCGGGACTGTCCTTGCGTACGAGGATCAGGGCCTGCCCCTGCACCGTGCGCGGCAGCCCCAGCCAGCGCACCGGCTGCTGCACCGTCCGCACCGCACTGACCCGCTCCCACGGCAGCGTCCGGGTGTGCAGGAAGCGCACCTGACGCAGCCCGTGCGCGCTCACCCACACGCCCATGCGCAGCAGCCGCAGGGCGATGGCGATGATCGCCAGCGCGATGCCGAACACCACCCCGGCGGCGGTCAGCGTGTCGGTCAGCGCGATGATCATCGCTGCGAACAGCACGTAGGAGGCGAGCAGCAGCCAGATCGCGGCCACGCCCACCCGCCAGGGACCGGGGCGGTAGGGGCGCCGCCAGCGGTCGCGGTCGTCGAACGGCAGCGCGACATCGTCCGCGGTGTCGAAGGCGCGGTCGTCCGTAAGGAAGGGCAGGGGCACGGCTGGGTCCTCACTCATGCATGCATGGGCTGTGCCCGGTGAGGCTATCGACCCGTGTCCCCGCTCACCACCCTCGGGGGTCCGTCCGAGTCAGGCCCCGCTCAGCGTCCGTCGGACGCCTGGGACTGCTGCGTCGGCGTGGACGAGTGGTCCAGCTCCAGCGCCGGCATCCCGACCACCAGGGAGCTCACGAGCGCGGCCACGATGGTGAGCCCCATGAGCCAGCGCCCGGCTATCTGTCCGACGCTCGCGCGCTCGCGGGGCGGGGGAGTGACATTGCTGCGGAACCGCTCAGCTTCGGCGAGGAAGGCGAAGGGTACGGGTTCGCGCCGACGGAACATCGGGGGTCCTGCTCCTCTCTCGACTCGAATCTCCGGACTCGAATCTCTGGACTCGAATCTCCGGACTCGAACGAATCGCTGTCACCAACACAGACGAGCGAGTGCCGCGAATGGTGCCCGGTTGAGCCGGATTGGCAGAACTTTCACCGAGGTTCGCCGAAGATGTCGCGCCCCGGCACCGAACGCCCCGATGTCATAGCCGGGCCGGGCCGTAGAGTGGGCGCCGCCCGAGAGAAGTGGATGGAAGGAACCCTCCAAGCCGTGACCGACACCCCCGCCGACGCACCCAAGGACGCCCCGGATCTCAAGCCGAGCTTCCGCAGCGATGTCACCGTCGAGCTGGTCAAGCACACCGCCTCGGACGCCGACGTGCTCTTCGCCGCCCGCGTCTCGACCCTCGGCGAGCAGTCCCTGGACGAGCTGAACAAGGACCCGGAGCGCTCCAAGGGCCTCATCAACTACCTGATGCGGGACCGGCACGGCAGCCCCTTCGAGCACAACTCGATGACCTTCTTCATCAGCGCCCCGATCTTCGTCTTCCGCGAGTTCATGCGGCACCGCGTGGGCTGGTCGTACAACGAGGAGTCCGGCCGCTACCGCGAGCTCCAGCCGGTCTTCTACGTCCCCGACGAGTCCCGCAAGCTGGTCCAGGAGGGCCGCCCCGGCAAGTACCGCTTCGTCGAGGGCACGCAGGCCCAGCAGGAGCTGGTCGGCCGCGTCATGGAGGACTCGTACCGCCAGTCCTACGAGGCCTACCAGGAGATGCTCGCCGCCGGTGTCGCCCGCGAGGTCGCCCGCTCCGTCCTCCCCGTGGGCCTGTACTCGTCGATGTACGCCACCTGCAACGCCCGCTCGCTGATGCACTTCCTCGGCCTGCGCACCCAGCACGAGCTCGCCAAGGTCCCGTCCTTCCCGCAGCGCGAGATCGAGATGGTCGGCGAGAAGATGGAGGCGAAGTGGGCCGGGCTCATGCCGCTCACGTACGCCGCCTTCAACGCCAACGGCCGGGTGGCGCCGTAACGCACGTGTGCTTGCCCGGTGGTTTTCCGGTGGGCGCAGATGTACGCATCAGCCGGGCGAAGTATCCGTATTGCGGCATTTGGAGAAGTTCATCTAGCCTGATCAAACGGACCCGGCACTGCTTGAACCCCCGAGCAGGCAGTGCCGGGCTCCATCTTTGTCCTGACTTATCCCGCACCCCGAGGGCAGACCACGCCTTGAGCAACGAGTAGCGTGTAACCCATGGCTCCGACCTCCACTCCGCAGACCCCCTTCGGGCGGGTCCTCACCGCCATGGTCACGCCCTTCACGGCGGACGGCGCACTTGACCTCGACGGCGCGCAGCGGCTCGCCACGCACCTGGTGGACGCAGGCAACGACGGCCTGATCATCAACGGCACCACCGGCGAGTCCCCCACCACCAGCGACGCGGAGAAAGCGGACCTCGTACGAGCGGTCCTGGAGGCCGTGGGCGACCGTGCCCACATCGTCGCCGGTGTCGGTACGAACGACACCCACCACAGCATCGAGCTGGCCCGCGCCGCGGAGCGTACCGGCGCACACGGCCTGCTCGTCGTGACCCCGTACTACAACAAGCCCCCGCAGGAGGGCCTCTACCGGCACTTCACGGCCGTCGCCGACGCCACCGAGCTGCCGGTCATGCTGTACGACATCCCCGGCCGCAGCGGCGTCCCGATCAACACGGAGACACTGGTCCGCCTCGCCGAGCACCCGCGGATCGTCGCCAACAAGGACGCCAAGGGCGACCTCGGCCGCGCCAGCTGGGCCATCGCCCGCTCCGGCCTCGCCTGGTACTCCGGCGACGACATGCTCAACCTGCCGCTGCTCTCCGTCGGCGCCGTCGGCTTCGTCTCCGTCGTCGGCCACGTGGTCACCCCCGAGCTGCGCGAGCTGGTCGAGGCGTACACCAGCGGTGATGTCCAGAAGGCGACCGAGATCCACCAGAAGCTGCTCCCGGTCTACACCGGCATGTTCCGCACCCAGGGCGTCATGACCACCAAGGCCGCTCTCGCCCTCCAGGGCCTGCCCGGCGGCCCGCTGCGGCCGCCCATGGTCGAACTCACGCCCCAGGAGATCGAGCAGCTCAAGATCGATCTTGCCGCCGGCGGGGTACAGCTCTGACATCAGACTTCGCCCGACCGGGCGCGCATGGACTTCACAACTGAATACGCAGGACACCGGTGCCTGCACCCCACAACGACAACTGCTTCTGCACGAACGTCACGCGCGCCACGTGCCCGACCGGTACGTGGCGCGTGTGGTGAGGAGAGTCTTTTGAGTCATCCGCATCCTGAACTCGGCGCGCCCCCGCCGCTCCCCGAAGGCGGCCTGCGGGTCACCCCGCTCGGCGGCCTCGGTGAAATCGGCCGGAACATGACGGTCTTCGAGTACGGCGGCCGTCTGCTGATCGTCGACTGCGGAGTGCTCTTCCCTGAGGAGGAGCAGCCCGGAATCGACCTGATCCTGCCGGACTTCTCATCCGTCCGGGACCGCCTCGACGACATCGAGGGCATCGTCCTCACTCACGGTCACGAGGACCACATCGGCGGCGTCCCCTTCCTGCTCCGCGAGAAGCCGGACATCCCGCTGATCGGCTCCAAGCTGACCCTCGCCCTGATCGAGGCCAAGCTCCAGGAACACCGCATCCGCCCGTACACGCTCGAGGTCGCCGAGGGCCACCGCGAACGCATCGGCCCCTTCGACTGCGAGTTCGTCGCGGTCAACCACTCGATTCCGGACGCGCTCGCGGTCGCCATCCGCACGCCCGCCGGCCTGGTCGTGCACACCGGCGACTTCAAGATGGACCAGCTTCCGCTGGACAACCGCCTGACCGACCTCCACGCGTTCGCACGGCTGAGCGAGGAAGGCATCGACCTCCTCCTCAGTGACTCCACGAACGCCGAGGTCCCCGGATTCACCCC
>NZ_CP053109.1:0-2267500 GCF_013009255.1 Streptomyces sp. Z423-1 | reverse complement strand
GAAGGTAGTCCATCCCGGGCGGTGGTTGTCCCGGGGTAAGGGTGTAGGCCGTGCGATAGGTAAATCCGTCGCACTTGTGGTTGAGACCTGATGCCGAGCCGATTGTGGTGAAGTGGATGATCCTATGCTGTCGAGAAAAGCCTCTAGCGAGTTTCATGGCGGCCCGTACCCTAAACCGACTCAGGTGGTCAGGTAGAGAATACCGAGGCGTTCGGGTGAACTATGGTTAAGGAACTCGGCAAAATGCCCCCGTAACTTCGGGAGAAGGGGCCACATCCGGTGAGCACTTGCTGCTTGAGCTGGGGGTGGCCGCAGAGACCAGCGAAGCGACTGTTTACTAAAAACACAGGTCCGTGCGAAGCCGTAAGGCGATGTATACGGACTGACGCCTGCCCGGTGCTGGAACGTTAAGGGGACCGGTTAGCTCCATTTCGGTGGGGCGAAGCTGAGAACTTAAGCGCCAGTAAACGGCGGTGGTAACTATAACCATCCTAAGGTAGCGAAATTCCTTGTCGGGTAAGTTCCGACCTGCACGAATGGCGTAACGACTTCTCGACTGTCTCAACCATAGGCCCGGTGAAATTGCACTACGAGTAAAGATGCTCGTTTCGCGCAGCAGGACGGAAAGACCCGGGACCTTTACTACAGTTTGATATTGGTGTTCGGTTCGGCTTGTGTAGGATAGCTGGGAGACTGTGAAAGCCATACGCCAGTATGGTGGGAGTCGTCGTTGAAATACCAGTCTGGTCGTGCTGGATGTCTAACCTGGGTCCGTGATCCGGATCAGGGACAGTGTCTGATGGGTAGTTTAACTGGGGCGGTTGCCTCCTAAAGGGTAACGGAGGCGCCCAAAGGTTCCCTCAGCCTGGTTGGCAATCAGGTGTTGAGTGTAAGTGCACAAGGGAGCTTGACTGTGAGACCGACGGGTCGAGCAGGGACGAAAGTCGGGACTAGTGATCCGGCGGTGGCTTGTGGAAGCGCCGTCGCTCAACGGATAAAAGGTACCCCGGGGATAACAGGCTGATCTTCCCCAAGAGTCCATATCGACGGGATGGTTTGGCACCTCGATGTCGGCTCGTCGCATCCTGGGGCTGGAGTCGGTCCCAAGGGTTGGGCTGTTCGCCCATTAAAGCGGTACGCGAGCTGGGTTTAGAACGTCGTGAGACAGTTCGGTCCCTATCCGCTGTGCGCGTAGGAGTCTTGAGAAGGGCTGTCCCTAGTACGAGAGGACCGGGACGGACGAACCTCTGGTGTGCCAGTTGTTCTGCCAAGGGCATGGCTGGTTGGCTACGTTCGGGAGGGATAACCGCTGAAAGCATCTAAGCGGGAAGCCTGCTTCGAGATGAGGACTCCCACCTCTTTAAGAGGGTAAGGCTCCCAGTAGACGACTGGGTTGATAGGCCGGATATGGAAGCACGGTAACGTGTGGAGTTGACCGGTACTAATAGGCCGAGGGCTTGTCCTCAGTTGCTCGCGTCCACTGTGTTGGTTCTGAAACCACGAACAGCCCCGCCCCGTGAGGGTGGTCCGGCTGGATAGTTTCATAGTGTTTCGGTGGTCATAGCGTGAGGGAAACGCCCGGTTACATTCCGAACCCGGAAGCTAAGCCTTACAGCGCCGATGGTACTGCAGGGGGGACCCTGTGGGAGAGTAGGACGCCGCCGAACAATTATTAACGGGTTGGACCCGGAACTTCGGTTCCGGGTCCAACCCTTTTTTGTTCTGTGTCACTTGAAGTTCACGTTGCGCAACGACGATCCCCGACATGGGTACTGCTGCAATGCTCAGGGCCGCCGGCGTCGGAGTCGGTGACGAGGTCATCGTGCCGGCCTTCGGGAACGTCGAGGTCTCCGAAGCGGTGACCCTGGCGGGTGCGCGCCCGGTGTTCGCCGACATAGACCCGGTGTCGTACTGCCTCGACGCCTCCGCGGTCGAAGCGGTGGTGACTCCGCGTACCGTGGCCGTCGTTGTCGTACACCGATTTGGTCGGCCGGCGGATGTCGTGCGGCTGCATGCTGTGGGGCAGCGGCACGGAATGCTGGTGCTGGAGCAGGGGGAGTCCGAGGCGCCGTACGACGAGGTCGCGCAGCGTCGGCAGCGGGCCGCCTATTTGGATGCGAAGTTGAAGGGTGTGTACACGCCGGACGGCGGGGACGGGCACACCTATCAGCAGTATGTGGTGCGGGTGCCCGGGAATGGGCGGCCGGATCGGGATGCGTTCGCACAGGCCCTGCGGGCCAGGGGAGTTGAGTGTCGCGTGCCGGTGAAGACGCCGGTGCACCGGCTGCCCGCATTTCGGCAGTGTGTCTCGCTGCCGGAGACCGAGCGGGCCGCCGCGGACACCCTTGCGCTGCCCGTGGACGGTGGATTGACGAAGCGGGACATGCAGCGGATTGCGTCCGCGTGCAATGCGCTGGGTGGACTGTTGCAGCCTGCCTTTTGATCGTTTCCGGTGCCGGGCGATCGTGGTTGGGAGCACGGGTCTGTTCGGGGTATGATCTATTCCGTTGCCGCGAGGGAAACCTCGTGAAGGCGACCGGCCCCTATAGCTCAGTCGGCAGAGCGTCTCCATGGTAAGGAGAAGGTCAACGGTTCGATTCCGTTTGGGGGCTCCAGAACAAAAGGCCTCCGCCCTTTCGGGCGGGGGCCTTTTGGTGGTTCGGGTGCCGTTCAGGCGTTGTTCAGGCCATTGTGGAGGCCCGGGACGCGCATCGCCAGGATCGCCATGTCGTCGGAGGGGGCATCCGAGGCGAAGCGTTCCACGGCGCGCATGATGCGGGCGGCTACCGCGCCCGCTGTGAGGCCGGTGCAGGTGGTGAGGACGTCGGCGAGGCCGTCGTCGCCGAGCATGCGGCTGCCCTCCCGGCGTTCGGTGACGCCGTCCGTGACGCACAGGAGCACGTCGCCGGGGTCGAGGGTGACCGTCTGCTCGTAGAGGTCCAGGTCCTCCAGGACACCGAGGAGCGGCTGGGGTTCGGCGGCGGTCTCCACCGTGCCGTCCTGGCGCAGACGCAGGGGGAGCGGGTGGCCGGCGCAGACCACCTTCAGCTCGGCGCTGCCGTCCTCCTGGGGGCGCAGCTCGCCGTACAGAAGGGTCAGGAAGCGGCTGCGGGCGCCCTCGTCGAGGATCGCGGAGTTCAGGCGCTGCAGGACCGCGGGGCCGCTGAGGCCCTCGCGGGCGAGCAGGCGCAGGGCGTGCCGGGCCAGGCCGGTGACGGCTGCCGCGTTCGGACCCGTACCGCAGACGTCGCCGATGGCGAAGCCGTAGGCGCCGTCGCGGATGGGGAAGAGGTCGTAGAAGTCGCCGCCGACCTCGTTGCCCTCGCCGGCCGCGCGGTAGATGACGTCGACCTCCACGCCGTCGATCTCGGGGAGGCCCGGGGGGAGGAGGCTGCGCTGGAGGGACTGGCTGATGGCCGTGCGCTCCGAGTAGAGGCGGGCGTTGTCCAGGGCGAGGGCGGCCCGGCGGCTCAAGTCTTCGGCCAGTTCCAGGATCTCCTGGCGGAAGTGGTCGTCGGTGGGCTTGCCGAGGGTGAGCATGCCGATGACGCGGTTGCGGGCGACCAGGGGGAGGACGACCGTCTCGCCGCCGACTGCCGAGGCCGTCGCCAGGGTCGTACCGATGCCGCCGCTGACCGTGGCGGGTTCGCCGAGGCCCAGGCTGCGCATGGAGGTGCGGAGGGCCGCCTGGTGGGCGGCTTCCGCCGGGGCCGACCAGACGCGGGCGCCGGGGGTGGGTACCGGGTCGGGCGGGGGGATCTTCGACAGCAACGACTTGATGCCGTCGATGAGTTCCTCGTCCTCGTGCAGCACGTACGAGAGGTACGGCTCCGAGGCCTGGTCGGCGATCGTGTAGACCGCGCACCAGGTGGCCAGCGTCGGGACCGTCATCTGCGCCATCAGGGCGAGTGTCTGGTCGCGGTCCAGGGTGCCGGCGAGCAGGTCCGAGGCCTCGACGAGGAAGCTCAGGGATCCGCGGCGCAGCCGTTCGAGTTCGCCGAGGCGGGCCGACTCGACGGCCAGGGCGATGCGGTCGGCGGCGAACTGGAGGCGCAGCGCCTCCTCGTTGGAGTATCTGCCGGGGGCCTCCGCGGCGACGCCGAGGGAGCCGGTGAGGCGGCCCTCGACCTTGAGCGGGACCGTGACGACCGAGCGCATGCCCGTGCCGTTGAGCAGCGGTACGGCGCCGGGGACGGCCGTGAGGTCGTCGTGGACGGCCGGCATGCGGGCCGAGCCGTAGCGGCCGGGGCCGGCCTCGACGGGGACGCGGGCGAAGCGCTGGCGGGCGGAGGGCAGGCCCGTGGAGGCGCGGACCTCCAACTCCGTTTCGTCGTCGGTGGCGAGGAGCAGGAACGCGGAGTCGCCGTCGAGCATGTCGCGAGCGCGTTCGACCGTGCGCTGGAGAAGGCCGTCGAGGTCGTCGGGGGCGGGGGAGCCGATGAACACCTCGAAGGGGTCGGTGCTCTGGCCGTCGGTGGAGGTGGGCGTGTCGGACGCCGTGATGCGCAGCGGCGTCTGAAGGACGGCTCGTTCGTGGTCGCGGACGAGGAGGCAGACCGTGGAGGGTTCGCCGGCGGTGTCGCGGACCCGAAGGTGGGAGGCGTACACCGGTACGACCCGGCCGCCGGCGTCGCGGATGCCGTAACTGCCTTCCCAGCGCGAGAGTTGCAGTGCCTCGGCGATGCCCGTGCTGGTGCCCGGGGTGTGCGGCCAGGCGGCGAGGTCGGTGAGGGGTTTGCCGGTGACCTGTTCGCCCTGGTAGCCGAAGAGTTCCTCGGCGTCGTCGTTCCAGGCCGTGATGGAGCCGTTGCGGTCGATCTGGATGACGGCGACGCGGACACGGCCGTCGGCCATCGGGAGCAGGTCGGCGGGGAGGGACGGGCCGGCGGTGCGGGTGCCCACGGGACGTTCGGGCAGGTGGAGTTGGAACCAGACCTGCTTGTGCGTGGGTGTGTACTCCACGCCCCAGCGGCCGGCCAGGGCCGCGCACAGCTGGAGGCCGCGGCCGCCCTCGCGGTCGGGGCTGCCCATGTTGACGGCAGAGCCCTGGAGCGGAACTTCACGCTCCGGGTAGTGGTCGGCGACCTCGATGCGTACGCCGTCGTCGAGGCGCAGGCACAGCACGTCGGCGGTGGTGCCGGCGTGTACGACGGCGTTGGTGACCAGTTCGCTGGTGAGCACCACGGCGTCGTCGATGATGTCGGCGTGTCCCCAGCCCTGGAGGGTGTCGCGGACGAAGGAGCGCGCGGAGGCGACCGAGCGCCCGACGGGCTCGAAGCTGGCGGCCGCGCGCGCGGTGATCACAGAACTCCTCGACCTGCTCTCGACGTGCTGGGCTGCGGGGCCGACCGGCTCGCGTCGCGTTTGCGACGGCAGGCCGCTCTTCGGCCGGGGGTCCGGGGGCTGTTCCCCCGGGATCAGTCCGGTGGTCATGTGTGCGGCCGCCCCTCCGATGCCCGCTCGTTCTCGTGCCACCGCCCAGGCCGGACGGAACCGGTGCGGCTGGACAGCCGCATGCAAGGTTACTTACCTTCGCGGTTCATGCGGATGCCGGTCTGCAGTGTTTCCGTCCGGAGGGTGTGCGGACGGTGTGCGAAGCTGCCGAACTGTTATGGCCTGGTTCGGACGGGGTGAAACACTGGGCAGGCTTCTGGGTGGAGGTCCGGACAGGGCGAGTGTGATGTGCGTACGGCGGGCAGCAGCCCTTGGTGCGGTCCGGCACCTCCTGGTGAGATGGACGGCTGGTACCACCGGGCGGAGATACGCAGTAGTAATCGGTACGCCGAGCAGTAGTAGCCGAGCACAGCAGTAATGGTCGACCCCTGCGGGAGGGACACAGTGGAGTCTGGCGCAGCGACGCGGGGCACGAAGCCGCGCGCGAAGGGCGGACCGTCCCCGAGCAACCGGAACGGGACCACTGAGGTGGACACGGCTGCCCTGAACCGGCTGCTGGCGGCCCTGGTCTCGATGCGGGACGGCAACTTCCGCAAGCGGCTCACGGTGTCCGGGGACGGCGTGATGGCGGAGATCGCCGCCGTCTTCAACGAGGTCGCCGACCGCAATCTGCACCTTACGGGTGAGTTGTCGCGGGTCCGGCGTGTCGTGGGACGTGAGGGAAAACTCACCGAACGGCTGGACGCGGGGGCCTGTGAGGGGTCCTGGGCGGCCGCGATCGACGCCTCGAACGCCCTGGTCGACGATCTGGTGTGGCCGGTGTCCGAGGTCAGCCGGGTGCTGTTCGCGGTGGCCGAGGGCGATCTGTCGCCGCGTATGGAGCTGCGGACGAACGCGCCCGACGGGACGGGGCATCCGCTGCGCGGGGAGTTCCTGAAGGTCGGGCGGACCGTCAACAACCTGGTCGACCAGTTGTCGACGTTCACCGACGAGGTCACGCGTGTGGCGGGCGAGGTGGGCACCGAGGGCAAGTTGGGCGGGCAGGCCCAGGTGCGCGGTATGTCCGGTTCGTGGAAGGACCTGACGGAGTCCGTCAACACGATGGCGGACCGGCTGACCGCTCAGGTGCGGGACATCGCGCTGGTGACGACGGCGGTCGCGAAGGGCGATCTGTCCCGAAAGGTCACGGTTCATGTGGCCGGTGAGATGCTGGAGTTGAAGGAAACCGTCAACACGATGGTGGACCAGCTCTCCGCGTTCTCCTCCGAGGTGACCCGGGTCGCGCGTGAGGTGGGTACCGAGGGCGAGCTGGGCGGGCAGGCGCAGGTGCCCGGGGTGGCCGGTGTGTGGAAGGAGCTCACGGACTCCGTCAACACCATGGCCGGCAACCTCACCGCTCAGGTGCGTGGGATCGCCGAGGTGACGACGGCGGTCGCCAACGGTGATCTGTCGCGCAAGGTGACCGTGCAGGCGCGTGGTGAGGTGGCGCAGCTCGCCGAGACCATCAACCAGATGACCGAGACGCTGCGGATCTTCGCGGACGAGGTCACGCGCGTGGCCAACGAGGTCGGTGCGGAGGGGCGGCTCGGCGGGCAGGCGAACGTGCCGGGTGCCGCGGGGACGTGGAAGGACCTGACCGACTCCGTCAACACCGTGTTCCGGAACCTGACCACTCAGGTGAGGGACATCGCCGCGGTGACGACGGCGGTCGCCAATGGTGACCTCTCGCAGAAGGTCACCGTGGATGTGGCCGGCGAGATGCTGGAGCTCAAGAACACCGTCAACGGCATGGTGGACCAGCTGTCCGCCTTCGGTTCCGAGGTCACGCGCGTGGCGCGGGAGATCGGCGACGAGGGTGAGCTGGGCGGCCAGGCGCAGGTGCCGGGCGCCGCGGGGACGTGGAAGGACCTGACGGACTCCGTCAACACGGCGTTCCGGAATCTCACCGGACAGGTGAGGAACATCGCCCAGGTGACGACGGCGGTCGCCAATGGTGACCTCTCGCAGAAGGTCACCGTGGACGTCTCGGGCGAGATGCTCCAGCTGAAGAACACCGTGAACACGATGGTGGACCAGCTGTCGTCGTTCGCCGACCAGGTCACGACGATGGCCCGGGAGGTCGGCACCGAGGGGCGGCTCGGCGGGCAGGCGCGTGTGGAGGGCGTCTCCGGTACGTGGAAGGAGCTCACCGACGCCGTCAACTCCATCACGGGCAACCTGACCGCCCAGGTGCGGCAGATCGCCCAGGTGACCACGGCTGTGGCACGCGGTGATCTGTCGCAGAAGATCACCATGGACGTGCGCGGGGAGATCCTGGAGCTGAAGAACACCGTCAACACGATGGTCGACCAGCTCTCCGCCTTCGCCGACCAGGTGACCCGGGTGGCCCGCGAGGTGGGTACGGAGGGCCGGCTGGGCGGTCAGGCGCAGGTGCCCGGCGTCGCCGGTGTGTGGCGCGACCTGACCGACTCCGTGAACGGCATGGCGGGCAATCTGACCGCTCAGGTGCGGCAGATCGCGCAGGTCGCGACGGCGGTGGCGCGGGGTGACCTGTCGCAGAAGATCACCGTGGACGCGCGCGGGGAGATCCTGGAGCTGAAGAACACCCTGAACACCATGGTGGACCAGCTGTCCTCGTTCGCCGAGGAGGTCACCAGGGTGGCCCGCGAGGTGGGCACCGAGGGCAAGCTGGGCGGCCAGGCCGAGGTGCAGGGAGTCTCCGGCACCTGGAAGGACCTCACCCAGTCCGTCAACTTCATGGCGAACAACCTCACCGTCCAGGTGCGCAGCATCGCCCACGTCACCACCGCCGTCGCCAAGGGCGACCTCTCGAAGAAGATCACCGTCGACGCCAAGGGCGAGATCCTCGAACTCGTCACCACCGTCAACACCATGGTCGACCAGCTGTCGTCCTTCGCCGACCAGGTGACCCGGGTCGCGCGCGAGGTGGGCACCGAGGGCATCCTGGGCGGCCAGGCGCATGTGCCGGGCGTCACCGGCATCTGGAAGGACCTCAGCGACAACGTCAACCTGATGGCCAAGAACCTCACCGTTCAGGTGAGGAACATCTCCCAGGTTGCCGCGGCGGTCGCCAACGGTGATCTGACGCGGACGGTGACGATCGAGGCGCGCGGTGAGGTGGCGCAGCTCGCCGACACCTTCAACACCATGGTGAAGACGCTGAGTTCGTTCGCCGAGCAGGTCACCAAGGTGGCCCGTGAGGTGGGTACGGACGGCATCCTCGGTGGTCAGGCGCACGTACCGGGTGTGGCCGGTACGTGGAAGGACCTCACCGAGTCGGTGAACCAGATGGCCTCCAACCTGACCGGCCAGGTGCGCAACATCGCCATGGTGACGACGGCGATCGCCAAGGGTGATCTGACGAAGAAGATCGACATCGACGCGCGCGGGGAGATCCTCGAACTGAAGACGACCATCAACACGATGGTCGATCAGCTGTCCTCCTTCGCCGAGGAGGTCACGCGCGTGGCCCGCGAGGTGGGTACGGAGGGCCAGCTGGGCGGCCAGGCGCGCGTGCGGGACGTCGACGGCACCTGGCGGGACCTGACGGAGTCCGTGAACGAGATGGCCGGGAACCTGACCCGGCAGGTGCGTGCCATCGCGCGCGTGGCGACCGCGGTGACCCGCGGTGACCTCAACCTGAAGATCGACGTGGACGCCTCCGGCGAGATCCAGGAACTTCAGGACTACATCAACAAGATGATCGCCAACCTGCGCGACACCACGATCGCCAACAAGGAGCAGGACTGGCTCAAGGGCAACCTCGCCCGGATCTCCGCGCTGATGCAGGGCCGCCGTGACCTGGAGGACGTGGCCTCGCTGATCATGAGCGAGCTGACCCCGGTGGTCTCCGCCCAGCACGGGGCGTTCTTCCTGGCGATGCAGCCTGCCGACAGCGCGGGCACGGACGACCCGTACGAGCTGCGGATGCTCGGCTCGTACGGTTACTCGATGGGCTCCATGCCGACGTCGTTCCGGCCCGGTGAGGCGCTGGTCGGCACGGCCGCCCAGGAGAAGCGCACGATCCTCGTCGAGAACGCGCCCAGTGGCTATCTGAAGATCTCCTCCGGGCTCGGCGAGGCACCGCCCGCGCAGGTGATCGTGCTGCCGGTGCTGTTCGAGGGCAAGGTGCTCGGCGTGATCGAACTGGCCTCGTTCACGCCGTTCACGCAGATCCAGAAGGACTTCCTCAACCAGATCGCCGAGATGATCGCGACCAGCGTCAACACCATCTCCGTCAACACCAAGACGGAGGTGCTGCTGAAGCAGTCGCAGGAGCTGACCGAGCAACTGCGCGAGCGCTCCGCCGAGTTGGAGAACCGGCAGAAGGCCCTGCAGGCGTCCAACGCCGAACTGGAGGAGAAGGCCGAGCTGCTGGCCCAGCAGAACCGCGACATCGAGGTGAAGAACACCGAGATCGAGGAAGCGCGGCAGGTCCTGGAGGAGCGCGCCGAGCAGCTCGCGGTCTCGATGCGCTACAAGAGCGAGTTCCTGGCCAACATGTCGCACGAGCTGCGTACGCCGCTGAACTCGCTGCTCATCCTGGCCAAGCTGCTCGCCGACAACGCGGACGGCAACCTCACCCCGAAGCAGGTCGAGTTCGCCGAGACCATCCACGGGGCGGGCTCCGACCTGCTCCAGCTGATCAACGACATCCTGGACCTGTCGAAGGTCGAGGCGGGCAAGATGGACGTCTCACCGACGCGTATCGCGCTCGTCCAGCTCGTGGACTACGTGGAGGCCACCTTCCGGCCGCTGACCGCCGAGAAGGGCCTGGATCTGTCCGTACGGGTGTCTCCGGAGCTGCCCGCCACGCTGCACACCGACGAGCAGCGGCTGCTTCAGGTGCTGCGCAACCTGCTGTCGAACGCGGTGAAGTTCACCGACTCCGGCTCGGTGGAGCTGGTCATCCGTCCCGCGCGCGACGACGTGCCGCAGGCGATCCGGGAGCAGCTGCTGGAGGCCGGATCGCTGACCGACGCGGACGCGGAGCTGATCGCGTTCTCGGTGACCGACACCGGCATCGGGATCGCGGCCAGCAAGATGCGGGTGATCTTCGAGGCGTTCAAGCAGGCGGACGGCACGACCAGTCGCAAGTACGGCGGTACGGGCCTCGGCCTGTCCATCTCGCGGGAGATCGCGCAGCTGCTCGGCGGTGAGATCCACGCGCAGAGCGAGCCGGGCCGCGGCTCCACCTTCACGCTGTACCTGCCGCTGCACCCGAGCGAACTGCCCCCGCACGGCTACCAGCAGCCGCCGCCCAGCATTCCGGCCGCCGCGGAACGCGCCGAGTGGCCGGAGCTGACCGAGGTGGCGGTCGAGACGCCGGCCGAGGTGAAGTCGTACCACGAGACCCAGAACGGTGCCGCCGCGCTCTTCCGGCGCCGCCGCAGGAGCACGCCCATGGCCGAGCAGCGGGCCCTGCCGCAGGAGGCGTGGCAGGCCGGTGAGGCGGAGGCGGAGGCACACCCGCGCGCGGGCGTCCGGTTCGGGGGTGAGAAGGTACTGATCGTCGACGACGACATCCGCAACGTCTTCGCGCTCACCAGCGTCCTGGAGCAGCACGGGCTGTCGGTGCTGTATGCCGAGAACGGCCGTGAGGGCATCGAGGTGCTGGAGCAGCACGACGACGTGGCGGTCGTCCTGATGGACATCATGATGCCCGAGATGGACGGATACGCGACGACGACGGCGATTCGCCGGATGCCGCAGTTCGCCGGGCTGCCGATCATCGCGCTGACGGCCAAGGCGATGAAGGGCGACCGGGAGAAGGCGATCGAGTCGGGCGCGTCCGACTATGTGACGAAGCCGGTCGACCCCGATCACCTGCTGGCGGTGATGGAGCAGTGGATGCAGGCCGAATGAACAGTAGATGTCCATGGGGAGTTGTTGACTCTGAGTGTGCGTAGTCGTGTAGAAGTGCGGTATTCGGGGAACCTTCTGGTCCCCTGCCGCGTTTCTGCTACGTGCACAGTGACATCGCGGTGACAGGGTGTGGCGACAGGCGGGGTGCGGCTACGATGACCGGCACGAGGATGGGCGGCGCAACGGAGTCGTCCCACGGGGCGGCGCCCGGTGTACTGCCGGGGCGAGGAGGGCGGGCCATGGTGCAGAAGGCCAAGATCCTCCTGGTCGATGACCGGCCGGAGAATCTGCTGGCGCTGGAGGCGATCCTCTCTGCGCTCGATCAGACGCTGGTGCGGGCATCGTCCGGGGAGGAAGCGCTCAAAGCACTGCTCACGGACGATTTCGCGGTCATTCTGCTGGACGTCCAGATGCCAGGAATGGACGGTTTCGAAACCGCCGCGCACATCAAGCGGCGCGAGCGGACCCGGGACATCCCGATCATCTTCCTCACCGCGATCAACCACGGCCCGCACCACACCTTCCGGGGCTACGCGGCCGGAGCGGTGGACTACATCTCCAAGCCGTTCGACCCGTGGGTGCTGCGCGCGAAGGTCTCCGTGTTCGTCGAGCTGTACATGAAGAACTGCCAGCTGCGCGAGCAGGCGGCGTTGCTGCGGCTCCAGTTGGAGGGCGGCGGGAAGGGCGCGGTCGGCGGCAAGGAGTCCGCCGGGCTGCTCGCCGAGCTGTCGGCGCGCCTCGCGGCCGTCGAGGAACAGGCCGAGGCGCTCTCCAAGCAGCTCGACGACGATTCCGCGGACGCGGCCGCGGTGGCCACGGCGGCTCATCTGGAGCGCAAGCTCACGGGGTTGCGGCGGGCACTGGACGCGCTGGAGCCGGGCACCGGCGGGACGCCCTCGGTGCCGTCGCAGAACTGACGGCGAGCCGCGCCGAGTTGCCCGCCCGGAGTTCCCGACGCGTTCACGAAGCCGACGTGTCGGCGGGCTTGCACACGTCACCCGCTCATGAGCCCGCGTCAATTGCGTGTCCGCGCACGGCGACACGAACGGGTGAAGCAGTAGGCGCACGTGTCCACTGTCGTCTCCACCGGTAACCTCACACCTATGGCCTCACGTCCCTCCGCAGCCAAGAAGCAGCCCGCCAAGAAGGCTGCCGCTTCCGCGAAGGCTCCGGCGAAGAAGGCCGCCGCGAAAAAGGCCCCCGCGAAGAAGGCGCCCGCCAAGAAGGCTCCGGCGAAGAAGGCCGCGCCCAAGCCGGCGCCGAGCCCGACCGGGGGCATCTACCGGCTCGTCCGCGCGATCTGGCTCGGCCTGGCGCACGCCGTCGGCGCCGTCTTCCGCGGCATAGGGCAGGGCGCCAAGAACCTCGACCCGGCCCACCGCAAGGACGGCGTCGCGCTGCTGCTGCTCGCCCTCGCGCTGATCGTCGCCGCGGGCACCTGGTCCAACCTGCGCGGCCCCGTCGGCGACCTCGTCGAGGTACTCGTCACCGGCGCCTTCGGCCGGCTGGACCTGCTCGTGCCGATCCTGCTCGCGGTGATCGCCGTGCGCTTCATCCGGTACCCCGAGCAGCCCGAGGCCAACGGCCGGATCCTCATCGGCCTGTCCGCGCTGCTCATCGGTGTGCTCGGCCAGGTCCACATCGCCTGCGGCTCGCCTGCCCGCAGCGCCGGCATGCAGGCCATCCGGGACGCCGGCGGCCTCATCGGCTGGGGCGCGGCGACCCCGCTGACGTATGCCCTCGGCGAGATGCTCGCCGTAGCGCTGCTGGTGCTGCTCACGATCTTCGGGCTGCTGGTCGTCACGGCCACCCCCGTCAACGCCATCCCGCAGCGGCTGCGGCTGCTCGGCACGAAGCTCGGCCTCGTCCGCGACTCCGAGGAGTACGAGGACGAGCTCACCGACGACGACGAGCGCTACGACCAGCAGTGGCGCGAGGCGCTGCCCGCACGGCCCCGCAGGCGCGGGCAGGCCCCACAGGACTACGACCCCGACAGCGCCGAACAGGAGGCCCTGTCCCGGCGTCGCGGCCGCCCCAGGCGCTCGTCCGTGCCGCAGCCCGAGCGGGAGCGGCAGAAGGACGCCGTGGACGTCGCCGCGGCCGCCGCCGCCGCGCTCGACGGCGCCGTCCTGCACGGCATGCCGCCCTCGCCGATCGTCGCCGACCTCACCCAGGGCGTCAGCGTGGGCGACCGCGCCGAGACCACCCCGACTCCGACGCCGGTGCCGGCCGCGCGCGCCAAGCAGGAGAAGCTCGGGACCGAGGTCCCCGACCTCACCAAGTCGCCGCCCGCACAGCCGCGCGACCTGCCGCCGCGCGCCGAGCAGCTCCAGCTGTCCGGCGACATCACCTACGCCCTGCCGTCCCTCGACCTCCTCACGCGCGGGGGCCCCGGCAAGGCGCGCAGCGCCGCCAACGACGCCGTGGTGGCCTCGCTGACGAACGTCTTCACCGAGTTCAAGGTCGACGCCGCGGTCACCGGCTTCACGCGCGGGCCGACGGTGACGCGCTATGAGGTCGAGCTCGGGCCCGCCGTGAAGGTCGAGCGGATCACCGCGCTCACCAAGAACATCGCGTACGCGGTCGCCAGCCCCGACGTGCGCATCATCAGCCCCATCCCCGGCAAGTCGGCGGTCGGCATCGAGATCCCGAACACCGACCGGGAGATGGTCAACCTCGGCGACGTGCTGCGGCTGGCCGAGTCCGCCGAGGACGACGACCCGATGCTGGTGGCGTTCGGCAAGGACGTCGAGGGCGGGTACGTCATGCACTCGCTGGCGAAGATGCCGCACATGCTGGTCGCCGGAGCCACCGGTTCCGGTAAGTCGTCGTGCATCAACTGCCTGATCACCTCGGTCATGATGCGGGCGACCCCGGAGGACGTCCGGATGATCCTGGTCGACCCCAAGCGCGTCGAGCTGACCGCCTACGAGGGCGTCCCGCACCTGATCACGCCGATCATCACCAACCCGAAGCGGGCCGCCGAGGCGCTCCAGTGGGTCGTACGGGAAATGGACCTCCGCTACGACGACCTGGCGGCGTACGGCTACCGGCACATCGACGACTTCAACCGTGCCGTGCGCGAGGGCAAGGTCAAGCCGCCCGAGGGCAGCGAGCGGGAGCTGCAGCCGTACCCCTATCTGCTGGTGATCGTCGACGAGCTCGCCGACCTGATGATGGTGGCGCCGCGGGACGTCGAGGACGCGATCGTGCGCATCACGCAGCTCGCACGCGCGGCCGGTATCCATCTGGTGCTCGCCACGCAGCGGCCGTCGGTGGACGTCGTCACCGGTCTGATCAAGGCGAACGTGCCCTCGCGGCTGGCGTTCGCCACGTCGTCGCTGGCGGACTCGCGGGTGATCCTCGACCAGCCCGGCGCCGAGAAACTGATCGGCAAGGGTGACGGCCTGTTCCTGCCGATGGGCGCGAACAAACCGACGCGTATGCAGGGCGCGTTCGTGACCGAGGAGGAGATCGCGGCCGTCGTCCAGCACTGCAAGGACCAGATGGCGCCGGTCTTCCGGGACGACGTCACCGTCGGCAGCAAGCAGAAGAAGGAGATCGACGAGGACATCGGCGACGACCTGGACCTGCTGTGCCAGGCGGCCGAACTGGTCGTCTCCACGCAGTTCGGGTCGACCTCCATGCTCCAGCGCAAGTTGCGCGTCGGCTTCGCCAAGGCCGGACGGCTGATGGACCTGATGGAGTCGCGGAACATCGTCGGACCGAGCGAAGGGTCCAAGGCGCGCGACGTTCTGGTGAAACCCGATGAGCTGGATGGCGTGCTCGCCGTCATCCGTGGGGAGTCTGAAGGGTAGGCAAGCGGGTACGATCGTCGGCTCGCCGCGCGCGGTTGTTCGATCGTGACTCACCCGTAAGGGATCATTGAGCAACCGTTTCCCCGCCACGAACGTCAAGTTGAGCGAAGCGACAAACACCCGCCTCACCATTCGTCAAGCAACACGCCCGGCGACGGGACGTCCGACCATTCCGATGGCGTACAAAGTCCCTCCGCCGGGTTGCCTCACCCTTTTGCACCCCCCCTAGACTGAACCTCCAGCACAGGTGGCTACACGCTCGAAAGGCGCCCCCGTGTCCATCGGCAACTCCCCTGAAGACGAGCGTCCGTTCGAAGACGTTTCCGAGGAAGCCCGCCCCTCCATCGGCCGTTCCCTGCAGCAGGCGCGGATTGCCGCCGGGCTGACCGTCGATGACGTCAGTACCGCCACCCGGGTCCGCATCGCCATCGTGCACGCCATCGAGGCGGACGACTTCGCGCCCTGCGGCGGCGACGTCTACGCGCGCGGGCACATCAGGACCCTGGCCAAGTACGTCCACCTGGATCCGGCCCCGCTCCTCGCGCAGTACGACGCCGAGCGCGGCGGGCGTCCGGCGCCGACGCCGGCGGCGCCGCTGTTCGAAGCCGAGCGCATTCGTCCGGAGCGGCGGGGGCCCAACTGGACCGCGGCCATGGTCGCCGCGATCGTCGCCGTGATCGGCTTCGTCGGCTTCACCCTGTTCAGGGGCGGCTCCGAGGACGGCTCGAAGTCGGCGGTCGCCGAGGGAGCCAAGCCCTCGGCCGGCAAGACCGCCTCGCCGTCCGCCGACGCGCCCGAGCCCACCGACCCCAAGCCCGACCCCACCGAGAGCGCCATCGCGGCCGCGCCCCGCGACAAGGTCACCGTCCAGGTCAGCGCCGTCGACGGCCGCAGCTGGATCTCCGCCAAGGACCACAACGGCCGGCTCCTGTTCGACGGGCTCCTCAAGCAGGGCCAGTCCAAGACCTTCCAGGACAGCTCCAAGATCAACCTCGTGCTGGGTGACGCGGGGGCCATCCAGCTGTACGTCAACGGCAAGAAGATCGAGGACGACTTCCAGCCCGGTGCCGTGGAGCGGCTGACGTACACGAAGGGCGATCCGCAGGTCGGGTAAGCGGCCTTTCGAGGGGCGTGGTGCCTGCGGGGTCGCCAAGATCGCAGGGCCTCCCCGGCGGATCGGGCCGGCGCCAAGTCACGGTGCCTTGTATCCGGGCCGAGCGGGGGCGATGGGAGTGCCCCCGCGCGAGCGGGTTCGAGCGTGGGGGAGCGTGCAGCCGCAACCCCGCGACCATGGCATGGTCCGCCGGGGAGGCTCTGGCCCCGTCGACGTGGGGTGTCAGTGGGACGAAGTACTCTTGAGCCCATGCCTGAACGCCGTACCGTCGCACTCGTCACCCTTGGCTGCGCCCGTAACGAGGTGGACTCGGAGGAGCTCGCAGGCCGCTTGGAGGCGGACGGCTGGGAGCTCGTCGATGAAGCCGGGGACGCCGACGTCGCCGTCGTGAACACGTGCGGCTTCGTCGACGCCGCCAAGAAGGACTCCGTCGACGCCCTCCTGGAGGCCAATGACCTCAAGGGGCACGGGAGAACCCAGGCCGTCGTGGCGGTGGGCTGCATGGCCGAGCGGTACGGCAAGGAACTCGCCGAGGCCCTCCCCGAGGCCGACGGCGTGCTCGGCTTCGACGACTACGCGGACATCTCCGACCGGCTGCAGACCATCCTGAGCGGCGGCATCCACGCCGCGCACACCCCCCGTGACCGGCGCAAGCTGCTGCCGATCAGCCCCGCCGAGCGGCAGTCGGTGTCCGATGTGGCACTGCCGGGCCACGGTGCGCCCACGGACCTGCCGGAGGGCGTCGCCCCGGCCTCCGGTCCCCGTGCGCCCCTGCGCCGCCGCCTCGACGGCGCCCCGGTCGCCTCGGTGAAGCTGGCCTCCGGCTGCGACCGGCGCTGCTCCTTCTGCGCGATCCCGTCGTTCCGCGGCTCCTTCATCTCACGCCGCCCGAGCGATGTGCTGAACGAGACACGGTGGCTGGCCGAGCAGGGCGTCAAGGAGATCATGCTGGTCTCCGAGAACAACACCTCCTACGGCAAGGACCTGGGCGACATCCGACTGCTGGAGTCGCTGCTGCCGGAGCTGGCGGAGGTCGACGGCATCGAGCGGGTGCGGGTGAGCTACCTCCAGCCCGCCGAGATGCGGCCCGGCCTGATCGACGTCCTGACCTCGACGCCGAAGGTCGCGCCCTACTTCGACCTGTCCTTCCAGCACTCCGCGCCCGACGTGCTGCGCGCGATGCGGCGCTTCGGTGACACCGACCGGTTCCTGGAGCTGCTCGACACCATCCGGAGCAAGGCACCCGAGGCGGGCGTGCGGTCCAACTTCATCGTGGGCTTCCCCGGGGAGACCGAGGCCGACCTGGCCGAGCTGGAGCGGTTCCTGAACGGGGCGCGGCTGGACGCGATCGGCGTCTTCGGCTACTCCGACGAGGAGGGCACGGAAGCGGCGACGTACGACAACAAGCTCGACGAGGACGTCGTCGCCGAGCGGCTCGCCCACATCTCGCAGCTCGCGGAGGAACTCGTCTCGCAGCGGGCCGATGAGCGCGTCGGGGAAACCGTGCGCGTGCTGGTGGAATCGGTGGGCGGCGAGGAGGGTACCCACGGCCGTGCGGCGCACCAGGCGCCGGAGACGGACGGGCAGGTGCTGCTCACCGGCGTCGCGGGCGGCGAGGCGCTCAGCGTCGGTCGTATGGTCGAGGCGAAGGTGCTCGGTACGGAAGGCGTCGACCTGCTGGCCGAGCCGCTGGCCGCGTTCGTGAGCGCCGGTGGCGAGGGCCGGGCCGGCAGCGAGGAGGCGGGCAGATGACCGGAGTACCGGCGTCCGCCGCGGGTGGCTCCGCCCAGGCCAACGGCGCCGCCGCGGCCTCGAAAGGGGCCTCCTCGAACTCCAAGCGGGCTTCCCTGAAGAAGGGTTCATCCCAGGGCACGGGTGTGTCCGACGGCGCGGGTGCCGTGGGCGTGGGCGGGTCCGACGCGGGTGTCACTGGGGCGGGGGCCACTGGTACGGGTGTTACTGGGGCGGGCACCACTGGCGCGGGTGTCTCCGGGGCGGGCACCGATGGCGTGCAGATGGGGGCGAAAGCGGCGCGCGGCGGGAAGATCGCCGCCGCGGCGGTGGACCAGGCCAGCGTCTGGAACATCGCGAACCTCCTGACCATGCTCCGGCTGGTCCTCGTCCCCGGCTTCGTCGCGCTGATGCTGGCCGACGGCGGATACGACCCCGCGTGGCGTTCGCTCGCCTGGGCGGCCTTCGCCATCGCCATGATCACTGACCTGTTCGACGGGCATCTGGCGCGCACGTACAACCTCGTCACCGACTTCGGGAAGATCGCCGACCCCATCGCCGACAAGGCGATCATGAGTGCGGCGCTGATCTGTCTGTCGGCGCTGGGCGATCTGCCGTGGTGGGTGACCGGGGTGATCCTCGGGCGGGAACTCGGCATCACACTGCTGCGTTTTCTGGTCATTCGCTACGGCGTCATTCCCGCCAGCCGTGGCGGAAAGCTGAAGACCCTCACCCAGGGCGTGGCCGTCGGGATGTACGTGCTGGCGCTCACCGGATGGCTGGCCACCCTGCGGTTCTGGGTGATGGCCGCGGCGGTCGTGCTGACCGTGGCGACCGGACTCGACTATGTGAGACAGGCCATTGTGCTGCGCAGGCGGGGAATCGCCGAGCGCAAGGCCGCGTTGGAGGAGACGGAAGAGTGAGTTCCCCGGCCACCGAGGTGGTGCGACTACTCACGGTGAGGGGCGAGACCGTCGCCGTTGCCGAGTCGCTGACGGGTGGCCTGGTCGCGGCGGAGCTGACCGCGGTTCCCGGGGCGTCCAAGGCCTTCCGTGGGTCCGTGACGGCGTACGCGACCGAGCTCAAGCACGAACTGCTCGGCGTCGACGCCACCCTGCTGGCGCAGCGGGGAGCGGTGGATCCGCAGGTCGCCGCCCAGATGGCGGCCGGCGTGCGGAAGGCGCTGGGCGCTGATTGGGGCATCGCGACGACGGGTGTCGCCGGGCCGGAACCTCAGGACGGACAGCCCGTGGGAACGGTTTTCGTGGCCCTGGACGGGCCGTTCGGACCGGCTTCCGGTTCTGCCGGTGGCGGAAAAGTGGAAGCCTTGAGGTTGAACGGCCAGCGGGCGGAAATTCGTATGGAGAGTGTACGGAGCGTACTCGCATTGCTTCTGAGAGAGCTTGCGAGCGAACAGACTGGGAATGAGCGGGCACAGGATACGGAACGGAACGGGGGGTTTTGATGTTTGCAGCCCTGAGTGAACACGACATCGCTCCCCGCACGGCCGCAGCACGAGGCGGTACGGTGGGGCGTGAAGGATGCGGCTACGCGGTCCGAGGAGGGAGCCACCGATGATTCTGCTCCGTCGCCTGCTGGGTGACGTGCTGCGTCGGCAGCGCCAGCGCCAGGGCCGTACTCTGCGCGAAGTCTCCTCGTCCGCCCGAGTCTCACTCGGCTACCTCTCCGAGGTGGAGCGGGGGCAGAAGGAGGCTTCCTCCGAGCTGCTCTCCGCCATCTGCGACGCGCTGGACGTACGGATGTCCGAGCTCATGCGGGAAGTGAGCGACGAGCTCGCCCTCGCCGAGCTGGCCCAGTCTGCAGCGGCCACCCCCAGTGAGCCTGTGCCCACGCCGGTTCGTCCGATGCTGGGTTCCGTGTCGGTGGCCGGTGTGCCACCGGAACGGGTGACCATCAAGGCGCCCTCCGAGGCGGTGGATGTGGTCGCCGCGTGAGCCGAGTCTCGCGGTCTCGCGTGTGAGGCACGTGCTGCGTCGCGTTCCGAGTCACGTGCGAGCAAGCGTCTGAGGAAACGTGTGAGGCCCCGGCCGGGGCTTCTCCGGGGAGTCCCGGGGGAGTGTGGTCGGGGTTTTCGCGTTTCCAGGGTCTCCGTTCGGGCTCGTTTCGGTTCCGTCTTGGATGCGTTTGCCGGTCCCGGGGGGCGCGGTCATGGTGGAGGGACGTGACGGGCGAGCCAACGGAGGTGCGATGTACGTCGTGAAGAGCCCGCTGTCCGACGCCGATCTGAAGACGGTCGCCGAGGCGTTGCAGGGTGCCCTCGTCGATCTGATCGACCTCTCCCTGGTGGCCAAGCAGATCCACTGGAACGTGGTCGGGCCCCGCTTCCGCACCGTGCACCTTCAGCTCGACGAGGTCGTGACCAGCGCACGCGGGCACTCGGACACGGTCGCCGAGCGGGCGTCGGCGCTGGGCGTCCCGCCCGACGGGCGCGCCTCGACGGTGGCTGTCGGCAGCGGTATCGCGGCGACGGCCGGCGGCTGGATCAGGGACGCGGAGGCGGTCGAGGCGCTCGTGGACGCGCTGGAGGCGGTGATCCGGCGGATGCGTGACCGGGTGGCGGCGACTGCGTCGGCGGATCCGGTCTCGCAGGACATTCTGATCGGGATCACGGGGGATCTGGAGAAGCATCGCTGGATGTTTCAGGCTGAGAACGGCTGAGGTGGTGGGGCGGATTGGGGCGGCACCTGGGGTTTCTGGGTGGGGAGGTTCCGTCTGGGGCGATGGTGCGGCGGTGGGGCGGTGCGGCCGGTCGACTGGTGTTTGGGGGCGAGGGTGCCGGTGGTGGGGTCGGGTGCCTGGTGTCTCGGGGCGAGTGTGACGTCGGTGGGTCCGGGTGCCTTGGTGTTTCGGGGCGAGGGTGCCGGTGGTGGCCCCGGCGACTGGGTGTCTGGGTGGTCAGGCTGCCGCCCCCGTGGTCGCGGGGGGCTGGGGTCTGCCCGGTCAGGTTGCCGTCCGTGGATATGGGTGCCTGGGTGACGAGGGTGCGGGCGGTTGACCTGGGTGCTTGGGTGGGGATGTCGGCCTCGGTGGACCTGAGGTGCTCGGGTGGCGAGGTTGGGTTCGATCGGCCCGGGGTGTCCGGGGCGCGGGGTTGCCGCCGGTTGACCCGCGTACCCCGGTTTCCGTCGGTGTCGGTTGAGTGTGCGCCCCTGTGCCGATGGTGCGCCCTCCCGTGGCGGGAGGGCCCGCGACTAGCGTCGTCCCGGACGTGCGGACGGGCTTTCTGGCGTCGAGCTGGAGGTGACGGCCATGGCGGGGCGGATAGTGCGCTGGGGGGCCGTACTGGGGCTCGGCGCGGTGTGGTGGTGGGCCGTGCTGCGGCTGGCGACGGCGCCTGATGCGGGGGCGCTGGAGGGGGTGGTCGCAGCCGGGGGGTGGGGGCTGAGCCTGTTGCCGGTGCACTGTGTGCCCAGGGGGCGTGCGGCGGGCTCGCTCGGGAAGGCGGCGTGGCGGGCGGCCTGGGGGACCGCTACCACGGCATCGCCACGCCCCCGTTCGGACGGAGGATCTGGCCCGTCGTGAAGGCCGACGCCTCCGAGGCCAGGTACAGGACGGTGTGGGCGACGTCCTCCGGTTCGCCGACGCGGCCCAGCGGGGACATCCGCGCCATCAGCGCCTCCGTGTGCGCCTGGGCCGCACTGTCGTGGCGGTCGGTCATGGGCGTGCGGATCCAGCCCGGCGCGACCGCGTTCACACGGATGCCGTACCGGCCCACCTCGGTCGCCAGCGTCTTCGTCAGCTGTACGACGGCCGCCTTGGCCGCGCCGTAGCACAGCAGGCCGGGGCCGCCGGTGTCGACGGCGCCGGACGCCATGGTGATGATGCTGCCCTTCACGTCGTGGGCGAGCATCAGGCGGGCGGCCTCCTGGCAGGCGTAGAGGACGCCCTTGAAGTTGACGCTCAGTACGCGGTCGAGGTCCTCGTCGCGGGTGTCCAGGACCGGGCTGCTGTGCATGATGCCGGCGATCGCGGCCAGCACGTCCAGGTGTTCGCAGGACTCGACGGCTTCCCTGACCTGGGCATGGTCGGTGACGTCGAGGTGGTGGGTGCGGGCGGTGCCGCCCTGACTTTTGATGAGCGTGGCCGTCTCGTGCAGGCCGTGGGCGTCGCGGTCCGCGCAGTGCACGGTGGCGCCTGCCTGGGCGAGCAGGATCGCCGAGGCGCGGCCGATGCCGTTGGCGGCGCCGGTGACGAAGGCGGTGCGTCCGGTGAGGTCGTATGCCTGTACGGCCATGTGGGGACCGTACGGTGGTTTCTGACGGGTCGTCAATTGGTTGGCGGGGTTGGGTTGCGCCGGGGTGTACGGCTGGGGGTTCCGCCGGTGCGTGGGGTGCCGGGCGTCGGGGACGGGCCGGTCTGGCAGTGCGGGCACCAGTAGGTGGGGCGCTCGCGGGAGCCGTCGCCCTGGTCGGCGACGCGAATCGAGGTGTGGCAGCGCAGGCAGGGGCGGGGTGCGCGGCCGTACACGAACAGGTCCTGGCCGCGGCGGCCCGTCGTACTGCGGACCGGGCGGTCGCGGTTGGCCTCCAGGAGCTTCTTCGCCAGGGCCGGGAGCTTGGCCGCGCGGTCGGCGGGGAGGGCGCCGATCGGGAGCCAGGGCGTGGCGCCGAGCAGGAAGCAGAGTTCGCTTTTGTAGACGTTGCCGATACCGGCGAGATTGCGCTGGTCCAGGAGAGCCTCGCCGAGGGGGCGGGCGGGGTCGCCGAGCAGGTTGGCCAGGGCCTGGTCGGGGTCCCAGTCCGGGCCCAGGAGGTCGGGGCCGAGGTGGCCGACGACTCGGTCCTCGTCGGTGGTGCGGAGGAGGTCGAGTACGGGGAGGCGGTAGCCGACCGCGGTGTGGTCGGGGTTGCCGAGGATGACGCGGATCTGGTGCGCGGGGCCGCCGGTCCAGCGTGCGCCGGTCGCGTACACCTTCCAGGAGCCGTCCATCTTGAGGTGCGAGTGGAGGGTCAGGCCGCCTTCGATGCGGGTGAGGATGTGCTTGCCGCGCGGGGTGACGTCGAGGATGGTGCGGCCGGTGAGGTCGGCCGTCGCGTACTTCGGGACGCGGAGGTCGGAGCGGGTCAGGACCTTGCCGGCGAGGGCGGTGTGCAGGCGCCTCGCGGATTGCCAGACCGTGTCTCCTTCGGGCATGGGTTCAGGGTGGCATGTTCTGGGGGCGGATTCTCTGGGGTGGCTTCTGGGCGGTTTCTGGGGTCTCGGGTGGGCGGGGTCAGGGGCGAAGCAGGGGTCCCTGGGGTCTCGGACGGGGCAGGGGCAGGGGTCTCTGGGGTCTCGGGCGGGGCAATGGCTGGGGTCTCTGGGGTCCCGGGCGGACGGGGGGCTGGGGTCTCTTGGGGCGCTCCGGTCGTGGGTTGTGGGCCTACGCCCGTAGGCGCAGGCCTCTGGGCGTGGCGATGAAGCCTGCCGTCTCCAGCAGGGTGCCTATGGGAGACGTCAGGGCGGGGGTGCCGTTGATGCGTTCCACGGTGACCGTGCCCAGGGAGCCTGCGCGGGCGGCTGTGGCGAGCGCTTCGGCGGCGACGCCCAGGCGTGGGTCGTCGGTGGGGGTGGCGTCCGGGGTGGCGGGCCAGGCCAGCAGGGTTTTGCCGCCGCGTTCCATGTAGAGGGTCGGTTCGCCGTCGACCAGGACGACCAGGGAGCCCGCCTTGCGGCCCGGCTTGTGGCCGGCGCCGGTCGGGGGTTCGGGCCAGGGCAGGGCGGCGCCGTACGCGTTGGCCGGGTCGGCTGCGGCGAGGACGACGGCACGGGAGGCGGGGGTGGCGCGGTTGCGGCGGGCGGGTGCGCCGGTGTCGTACGGGGTGCGGCCGCCGTTCTGCCAGGTGGGTGTCTGGGGGGTGGGTGCGTAGTCCTTCGGGGACACGTACTCGCCCGGTGCGGGGTGGGCGAGCGCGGCGTCGCCGTCGGGGTCGTTGTACGCCTCGTCGTCTTGGTAGGCGTGGTCGTCGAAGGGGCCGAGGGCGTCGGCGGGGGTGAAGTAGCCGTCGGGTGCGGCTGTGGTGCTGTCTCCGAAGGTGTCGCTTTCGGTGGGAGAGCCGGTGCCGTTGCCGAAGGTGCCGTTTCCGGCGGGAGCGTTGGCGCCGAATCCGAAGGTCGGGTCCGGCAGGCCGTCGCCGCGGTCGCGGGCGTTGGCCACGGCTCGGAGGCGGTCGACGGCGCCGTCCATCGCGAACTGAGCGGCGCCGAGGCCCTCCACCACGTAGCCGCGCCGGGCCTGTCCGCTCTCCTCGAAGGCGGACAGGATGCGGTACGTCGCCGAGAACCCGCCCTCGACGCCTTCCGCGGCGACCGCTCCCCGGGTCACCACGCCGTGTCGGTCGAGGAGGGTGCGGGCCAGGGCGTGGGCGCGGACGGTGGGGTCGGGTTCGTGGGCCGGGAGCAGGGACCAGCGGCCGGCGACGGTGGGCGGGCCGCTGCGGGACGCCGTGCGGGCGGCGGCGGTCAGCGAGCCGTAGCGGCCGCGCGGGATCGTTCGCTTGGCGCGGTGGGCTGTCGAGCCTGCGGTGCGGCCCGAGCCGAGCAGGGAGCGCAGCGGGGCGAGGGTGTCGTTGGTCAGCCGGCCGGACCAGGCCAGGTCCCAGATGGCGTCGGCCAGTTGGGGGTCGGTGACCTCGGCGTGCGTGGTGGCGCGGACCTGGTCGGCGATCTGGCGGAAGAACAGTCCGTAGCCCCCGGAGAGGACGTCCAGGACGGACTCGTGGAGGGCCGTCAGTTCCAGGGGGTGCGGGGGCGGCAGCAGCAGGGGCGCCGCGTCCGCCATGTACAGGGACACCCAGCCGTCCTTGCCGGGGAGTGCGCCCGCTCCGGCCCACACCACCTCGCCGGCGGCCGTCAGCTCGTCGAGCATCGCCGGGGTGTAGTTGGTGACGCGGGACGGCAGGACGAGCTTCTCCAGGGCGGAGGCAGGCACGGAGGCGCCCTGCAACTGCTCGATGGCGCGCACCAGTCCGTCGATGCCGCGCAGCGCGTGGCCCCGGCCGATGTGCTGCCACTGCGGGAGGAACTGGGCCAGCGCGGCCGGCGGAACCGGCTCCAGCTCGTGCCGCAGGGCGGCCAGGGAACGTCGGCGCAGCCGGCGCAGGACCGCCGCGTCGCACCACTCCTGGCCGATGCCTGCCGGATGGAACTCGCCCTGTACGACCCTCCCCGACGCCGCGAGCCGCTGCAGGGCGCCCTCGGTGACCGCCACGCCCAGGCCGAAGCGGGCGGCGGCCGTGGCTGAGGTGAAGGGGCCGTGGGTACGGGCGTAGCGCGCGAGGAGGTCGCCCAGCGGGTCCTTCACCGGTTCCATGAAGGCTTCCGGGACGCCGACCGGCAGGGCCGTGCCCAGCGCGTCGCGCAAGCGGCCCGCGTCCTCGATCGCCGCCCAGTGGTCGGCGCCGGCGATACGGACCTTGATCGCACGCCGGTGGCCGGCCAGCTCCTGCGCCCACTGCGGCTCGGCGCCTCGCTCGGCCAACTCGGCGCCCGTGAGCGGGCCGAGGAGCCGCAGCAGGTCGGCGACGCCCTCGGCGTCCTTGACGCGGCGGTCCTCGGTGAGCCACTGGAGCTCCCGCTCCAGCTCGGTGAGCACCTCCGCGTCGAGCAGCTCGCGCAGCTCCGCCTGGCCGAGCAATTCGGCGAGCAGGCGCGAGTCCAGCGACAGGGCGGCGGCGCGGCGCTCGGCGAGCGGCGAGTCCCCCTCGTACAGGAACTGGGCTACGTACCCGAAGAGAAGGGAGCGTGCGAAGGGGGACGGCTCGGGGGTGGTGACCTCGACCAGGCGGACCTTGCGGGACTCCAGGTCTCCCATCAGCTCGACGAGGCCGGGGACGTCGAAGACGTCCTGGAGGCATTCGCGGACCGCCTCCAGGACGATCGGGAACGAGCCGAACTCGCCAGCGACTTGGAGTAGTTGGGAGGCGCGCTGGCGCTGCTGCCACAGGGGGGTGCGCTTGCCCGGGTTGCGGCGGGGCAGCAATAGCGCGCGGGCGGCGCATTCGCGGAAGCGGGACGCGAACAGGGCGGAGCCGCCGACCTGGTCGGTGACGATCTGGTCGACCTCGCCCTTGTCGAAGACGACGTCCGCGGCGCCGATGGGAGCCTGCTCGGCGTCGTACTCCGTGCCCAGCTTCATCGGCTCCTGGTCCAGCAGGTCCAGGCCCAGGAGGTCGGCGTCGGGCAGGCGCAGCACGATGCCGTCGTCGGCGTGCATGACCTGGGCGTCCATGCCGTACCGCTCGGAGAGGCGGGCGCCGAGCGAGAGTGCCCACGGGGCGTGCACCTGGGCGCCGAAGGGGGAGTGGACGACGACGCGCCAGTCGCCGAGTTCGTCGCGGAAGCGTTCGACGACGATGGTGCGGTCGTCGGGGATGTGGCCGCAGGCCTCGCGTTGTTCGTCGAGGTAGGACAGCACGTTGTCGGCGGCCCAGGCGTCGAGGCCCGCGGCGAGCAGGCGGAGGCGGGCGTCCTCCTTGCCGAGGGAGCCGACCTCGCGCAGGAACGCGCCCACCGCGCGCCCCAGTTCGAGCGGGCGGCCGAGCTGGTCGCCCTTCCAGAAGGGGAGGCGGCCCGGGACGCCCGGAGCGGGGGAGACCAGGACCCGGTCACGGGTGATGTCCTCGATGCGCCAGGAACTGGTGCCGAGTGTGAAGACGTCCCCGACGCGGGACTCGTAGACCATCTCCTCGTCCAGCTCGCCGACCCGGCCGCCGCCCTTCTTGGGGTCGGCGCCGGCCAGGAAGACGCCGAAGAGGCCGCGGTCGGGGATCGTGCCGCCGGAGGTGACGGCGAGGCGCTGCGCGCCGGGGCGGCCGGTGACCGTGCCCGTGACGCGGTCCCACACCACGCGCGGGCGCAGCTCCGCGAACGCGTCCGACGGATAGCGTCCGGCGAGCATGTCGAGGACCGCGGTGAACGCCGACTCGGGGAGCGAGGCGAAGGGGGCGGCGCGGCGGACCATGGCGAGCAGGTCGTCGACCTGCCACGTGTCCATCGCCGTCATCGCGACGAGCTGCTGGGCCAGAACGTCGAGGGGGTTGGCGGGGACTTTCAGGGACTCGATCGCGCCCGTGCGCATCCGCTCGGTGACCACGGCTGCCTGGACCAGGTCGCCACGGTACTTCGGGAAGACGACGCCGGTGGAGACAGCGCCGACCTGGTGGCCCGCGCGGCCGACGCGCTGGAGGCCGGAGGCGACGGAGGGCGGGGATTCGACCTGGACGACGAGGTCGACCGCTCCCATGTCGATGCCGAGTTCGAGGCTGGAGGTGGCGACCACCGCGGGGAGGCGGCCGGCTTTGAGATCTTCTTCGACGAGGGCGCGCTGCTCCTTTGAGACCGAGCCGTGGTGGGCGCGGGCGATGACGGGCGGGGCGCCCTGGGCGGCGCCGGAGCCGCCCATCAGTTCGGCCGGGGCGTGGTGTTCGTCCAGGGTCTCGCCGGTCGCTTGTTCGTACGCGATCTCGTTGAGGCGGTTGCAGAGGCGCTCCGCGAGGCGGCGGGAGTTGGCGAAGACGATGGTGGAGCGGTGGGACTGGACGAGGTCGGCGATGCGCTCCTCCACGTGCGGCCAGATGGACGGGCGGTCCCCGCCCTCGGGGCCGCCGTCGGTGGCCGGGGAGCCGCCCAGTTCGCCCATGTCCTCGACCGGGACCACGACCGAGAGGTCGAACTCCTTGCCGGACTTCGGCTGGACGATCTCCACCTTGCGGCGGGGGGAGAGGAAGCGGGCGACCTCGTCGACCGGGCGGACGGTCGCGGAGAGGCCGATGCGGCGGGCCGGCTTCGGCAGGAGTTCGTCCAGGCGTTCGAGGGAGAGGGCCAGGTGGGCGCCGCGCTTGGTGCCGGCGACGGCGTGCACCTCGTCGAGGATGACGGTCTCCACGCCGGTCAGGGCCTCGCGGGTGGCCGACGTGAGCATCAGGAACAGGGACTCGGGGGTGGTGATCAGGATGTCCGGGGGGCGGGTGGACAGGGCCCGGCGCTCTGTGGCCGGGGTGTCGCCGGAGCGGATGCCCACCTTGACGTCCGGCTCGGGCAGGCCCAGGCGGACGGACTCGTGCCGGATGCCGGTGAGGGGGCTGCGGAGGTTGCGTTCCACGTCTACGGCGAGGGCCTTGAGGGGCGAGACGTAGAGGACTCGGCAGCGCTTCTTGGGGTCGGCGGGGTGGGGGGTGGAGGTGAGCTGGTCGAGGGCGGCGAGGAAGGCGGCCAGGGTCTTGCCCGAGCCGGTGGGGGCGACGACCAGGACGTCCGAGCCCTCGCGGATGGCCTGCCACGCGCCCGCCTGGGCTGCGGTGGGCGCGGAGAAGGCCCCCGTGAACCAGCCGCGGGTCGCGGGGGAGAAGCCGTCCAGGGCTCGGTGTGTGGAGCTCGCCATGGGTCCATCCTGCACCTCGGCACTGACAATGGGGCTGACCTGCGGGTTCGGGTGTGCTGGGGTGCTGGGGCGCTGGGGTGCTGGGTTGGGGCTGCGGTGGGTGGTGCGGGTGCCTGCGGCGGCCTGTGCGGGCGGGTGCCTGGTTGCTGTAGCGCCTACGGTGCGGGGTGTGGTCGGGGCCGCGCCGGGGGGTGTCCGTCCTCGGAACGGCGCGACTCGGTCTCTTACCAACTCACCCGTGTTGACGCGCCAACCGCTGCGGGCGGACACCCCCCGACACGGCCCCTTCCCGCCGTGGGCGGCTGCCCCGCCGTGGGGCCGTCCGCCCCATCCCTTCGGCGATCGCGGAGAATGAGGTCATGGGGTCGGGTGAGCGCGCGCGGCATTGGCAGTACGCAGAGCTGCCCGGTGTGGATCTGCTGCGGGCCCGGTATGTGCGGAAGACGTTTGTGCGGCACACGCACGAGAACTTTGTGATCGCTGCCATCGCAGACGGGGTTGAGGTTTTCCATCACGGCGGGGGCGATCAGTATGCGGGGGCCGGGGCCTTGGCGCTGGTCAATCCCGATACTCCGCATACCGGGCGGGCCGGGGTGCCGGAGGGGTGGCGGTATGGGGCCGTTTATCCCTCGCCGGATGTGGTGGCGGAGATCGCTGCCGAGACGACGGTCATTCGTGGGACGCCCGGGTTTGTGCAGCCCGTTTTCGAAGATCCGTACGCCGTTGGATTGGTGCATCGCGTGCTGCGTGCTGCGGATGAAGGGAACGCCCTGGCCGCTGACACGTTGCTGCGCGTCGCCGTGACGCGGTTGCTGCGGTTGAACGGTGGGGCGCTGCCGCGGCGTGAGGTGCGGACGGCGGGGGCTCGGGTTGCCGCACGGGCGCGCGAGGTGCTGGAGGCGCGGATGGCCGAGCCGCCGAGTCTGGAGAGGCTCGCGGGGGAGCTGGGGACCAGCCCGTTTGCGTTGCTGCGTGCTTTTCGGGAGTCGTATGGGATGCCGCCCCATGCCTGGCTGACCGATGCCCGGGTGCGGCGGGCGCGGCGGCTGCTCGATGCGGGGACGGCGCCCGCGGAGGCCGCCACGCTGGTGGGGTTCACCGACCAGCCGCATCTGAACCGGCATTTCAGCCGGATCGTGGGGGTGCCGCCGGGGGCGTACCAGCGGGAGCGCAAGAACGTACAAGACGTGGCCCGACGGCTGCGCCTACCGTCCGACGCGTGGCAGAACAGACAGCTCTCGCAGACATACGGGCCGATGGAAGGCCGGATGCCGCCGTCGTACGGGATGCCCTCGGCGTCGGAGTCGCCGTAGGACTGTCGGGGTTCGCCTTCGGGGTGACCTCGGCGGGCAGTGGGCTCGGCTTGTGGCAGACGTGTGCGCTCAGTTTGTTGGTGTTCACCGGGGCGTCCCAGTTCGCGCTGGTGGGTGCGCTCGCCGCGGGCGGGAATCCTTTCACGGCGGCCGCGGGTGCCCTGTTCCTCGGCGTGCGCAACGCCTTCTACGGGCTGCGGCTGTCGCAGTTGCTTGCCCTCCCGCGCGCGGTGCGTCCGTTCGCCGCGCAGTGGGTGATCGACGAGACGGCCGCGGTCGCGTTGGCGCAGCCCACGCGGCGCAGTGCCCGGATCGGGTTCGTGGTGACCGGGCTCAGTCTGTACGTGCTGTGGAATCTGACCACGCTGCTCGGGGCGCTGGGGGCGGAGGCCATCGGCGATACGGCTGCTTGGGGGCTTGATGCGGCCGGACCGGCGGTCTTTCTGGCGTTGCTGGCGCCGATGCTGCGGAGTGCGACCGAGCGGGCTGTCGCCGGGCTCGCGGTGATTCTGGGGCTGGGATTGTTGCCGGTGTTGCCTGCCGGTCTGCCGGTACTGGTGGCCGCCCTCGCGGCGCCGGTCGTGCTGTGGGCGCGCGGGCGTCGCGAGGGACGGGAGGAGGATCGTTGAACGTTTGGATCGCGATCGGTGTCACCGCTGTCGGCTGCTACGCCGTCAAGCTCGCCGGACTGCTGGTGCCCGCTGGTGTGCTGGAGCGGCCCCTCGTCAAGCGGCTGGCCGCGCTGCTGCCTGTAGCACTGCTCGCCGCCCTCACGGCCCAGCAGACGTTCGCCGACGGGCGGGCGCTGGTGCTGGACGCGCGGGCCGCCGGGGTGGCCGCGGCCGCCGTGGCGCTGTTTCTGCGTGCTCCCTTTCTGCTGGTCGTCGCGGCGGCCGTGGTGGTGACGGCGGGGGTGCGGGCGATGGCCGGGTGAGGTGCGGGCTCAGCCGATGGGGCGGCCGTGGGACCTGAGGGTGCGCAGGGCCTCGATCGTCACCAGGGGGCGTGCCTCAAGGGCGGGGGCCGGCGCCCACTGGCGCCAGCGGATCGGCCAGCCGCCGTCCTCCTGTTGCTCGCTCGCCAGGAAGTCCAGGGAGCGTGTCATCTCGTCGTCGGTGAACCACGCGCGCGCGAGGGAGTGCGGCGTCCGGGCGTAGTCGTGCGGGAAGTGGTGCTCGCCGGGAGCGTAACCGGAGGCCACGGGGTAGGCGTCCAGGCGGTCGGGGTCGAGGGCGGCGAGGCGGTGTTCTCGGACCAGGCGGCCCAGGCGGTCGGCGGCCGCCTCCGCGCGCGGGCGGTCGGGTGCCGAGTCCAGGAAGGCCACGGCCGCCTGGATCTCGTAGGGATGGGACTTCTCCAGGGACTCCACCGCCTGCCAGCAGAAGTCCGTGGCCCGGAACAGCCAGGCGTGCCAGACCTCGTTGCGGTGCAGGACGCCCACCACCGGACCGGTGGCGAGGAGTTCGCTGGGCGGGTCGTCGACGATCGGTACAAAGGGCGCGGTCGGATAACCGCGTTGGCTGGGATGGACCGCCGGCAGCGCGCCGTCCGGCGTGGAGACGGACGTCAGATAGCGGCACATGCGCTCCACGCGCTGGCCGCCGCAGCGCCCGATGGAGTCCAGGACGCGCAGGGCGTGCGCGGTGTGCAGCGGCTGGCTGACCGGACCGCGCAGATCGGGCTCCAGGGCGTGGCCGTATCCGCCGTCCTGGTTGCGATAGGCGTCCAGTGCCGTCTCCACCGGGTCGGCGTTGCCGTGGAGGAAGTGGTACGCGAAGAGGCGCTGCTCCAGCACGCGCGCGGTGAGCCAGACGAACTGCTCGGCGCGGAACAGTGGGGAGTGCGCCGGGGGCGTCGGGGGGAGTGGTGAAGCTCCTGTTTCGGCCATGGCTCAGACCGTAGGACGGAAAGCGGTCTCGGCATGCGCTCCCGGCTCGGGCCCACTCTCAGGGGCGGGATACTGGTGTCATGAGGTTGACGGTCTTCTGGGAGCGGATGGCGGAGCACTTCGGTTCGGGATACGCCGACACCTTCGCGCGCGATCACGTGATGTCGGAGCTCGGCGAACGCACCGTGTACCAGGCGCTCGACGCCGGCTGGGAGGCCAAGGACGTGTGGCGTGTGGTCTGTACGGTCATGAACGTGCCACAGGAAAAGCGCTGAGCTGCCACGAAGATCGCAGGACGTCACCCGATTGTCGGTGCCGTGGGTGAGACTTGCACCGTGGCAGACGAGACCGGGCAGGCAGCCCCGCACTCAACCCCCTCCGGCACCACGCCGCCCGCCCGGCCTCCCGCCGGCGGTGCCGTCGCGCCCGGCGGGCGCATGCCGCGTTGGCTGCCGCGTGCCATGGTGCTGGCGCTCGCCCTGGTCGCCGCGTTTCAGCTGGGCAGTTGGGCCTTCCACCAGCTCACCGGCCTGCTGATCAACATCCTGATCGCCTTCTTCCTGGCCCTCGCCATCGAGCCCGCCGTGAGCTGGATGGCCTCGCGCGGAATGCGCCGGGGGCTGGGCACCGGCCTGGTCTTTCTCTCCGTGATGATCGCCTCCGCGGGTTTCGTCACGCTGCTCGGCTCGATGCTCGCGGGGCAGATCATCACGATGGTCGAGGGGTTCCCTGACTACCTCGACTCCGTCATCAACTGGATCAACGCGCACTTCAAGACCGAGCTGAGGCGCGTGGACGTCCAGGAGGGCCTGCTGCGCTCCGACTGGCTGCGCAACTACGTGCAGAACAGCGCCACCGGCGTCCTGGACGTGTCCGCGCAGGTCCTCGGGGGCCTGTTCCAGCTGCTGACGATCACGTTGTTCGCGTTCTATTTCGCCGCCGACGGCCCGAGGCTGCGCCGCGCGCTCTGCTCCGTGCTGCCGCCCGCCCGGCAGGCCGAGGTGCTGCGCGCGTGGGAGATCGCCGTCAACAAGACCGGCGGCTATCTGTACTCGCGCGGTCTGATGGCGCTCGTCTCGGGTGTGGCGCACTACATATTGCTGGAGTTCCTGGGCGTGCCGTACGCGCCCGTGCTGGCGGTCTGGGTGGGGCTTGTGTCGCAGTTCATCCCCACCATCGGCACCTATCTGGCCGGTGCCCTGCCCATGCTGATCGCCTTCACGGTCGATCCCTGGTACGCGCTGTGGGTGCTGATCTTCGTCGTGATCTACCAGCAGTTCGAGAACTACGTGCTGCAGCCCAAGCTGACCGCCAAGACCGTCGACATCCACCCCGCGGTCGCCTTCGGGTCGGTCATCGCGGGCACCGCGCTCCTCGGCGCGGTCGGCGCGTTGATCGCCATCCCGGCGGTCGCCACGCTCCAGGCGTTCCTCGCGGCGTATGTGAAGCGGTACGACGTCACGGACGATCCCCGGGTGCAGGGGCACCGGAGGCGAGCACCGGGGACGGGGCTCGTTACGCGCGCACAGCGGGTGTGGGGGCGGCTGCGGGCGGGGGAGTCGGGGGAGTCGAGTGAGTCGGGGGAAGACTTGGTGGGGCAGCCCGGGGAATCGGGGGGAGGGTTCGCAGAGGAGCGTGCGTAAGGGGCTTGCTCGCAGGAGTCAGCTCGGGAACTATGTGAAGCCTGGCCCCGGCGCGGGCAGGACCAGCACGGCATGCAGAAGCACCACACCGCGCGCGACCGTCGCCGCGCCCGAGACCAGCGCGACGAGCAGGATCGCGAACCCCGACCGCACCGCGAGGGCCATGCCCACAGGACTCGACGGCCGGTGCCGGAACGACGTGACCGCGAAGACGGTGAGCAGGACCACCAGGACGCCACCACCCACCGCGAGCGTCCTCGACACCGCCGTGTCGAAGGGCGTCTCCATGTCGAGGTTTGAGGGCACCCGGCGCCACGTCGGGAGGGTGATGCCGGTGACCTCCACCACACAGTCGGCGGCGAACACGACGAGCAGCACGGCACGCGGCCTCGGCGCGATCCGCAGATACGACGTGACCCACGTGACCGCCATCAGCGTCACCCCGAAGGAGAGCCCGAAGGTCACCGGTTTGCGCCGGGAGACGGGGCGGGGGAAGGCAGGCCGGGTTCGGGTCGGTGACGAGTTCGGGGCGGGGATAGGGAATCGGGGGGCCGGTGTCGGTGCGCGGTCGTAGTCTCGGAAGTGCCCGTGGTGAGCTTGACACAAAAATCGAACATCCATTCTTATGGGGGCTCCGGTGAGGCTCTCGGCGTGGATTTCCACAGGGATTTGATGGAGAAGTGCCCGAGTTATCCACAGGCCGGACCGGCGTCGGGGCGCATTGTCAGTGGCAGGCGTTAGCGTCTTTGACGTGAAGCGATCGACTCAAGCAAACCGGGTGGAACCCATGGCAGGTACCGACCGCGAGAAGGCACTCGACGCCGCCCTCGCGCAGATTGAACGGCAATTCGGCAAGGGCGCGGTCATGCGCATGGGCGAGCGGGCGAAGGAGCCCATCGAGGTCATCCCGACCGGGTCGACCGCGCTCGACGTCGCCCTCGGCGTCGGCGGGCTGCCGCGCGGCCGTGTCGTGGAGATCTACGGCCCGGAGTCCTCCGGTAAGACGACCCTGACCCTGCACGCGGTGGCGAACGCTCAGAAGGCCGGCGGACAGGTCGCCTTCGTGGACGCGGAGCACGCCCTCGACCCCGAGTACGCGAAGAAGCTCGGCGTCGACATCGACAACCTGATCCTGTCCCAGCCGGACAACGGCGAACAGGCGCTGGAGATCGTGGACATGCTGGTCCGCTCCGGCGCGCTCGACCTCATCGTCATCGACTCCGTCGCAGCGCTCGTCCCGCGCGCGGAGATCGAGGGCGAGATGGGCGACAGCCACGTGGGTCTGCAGGCCCGTCTGATGAGCCAGGCCCTGCGGAAGATCACCAGCGCGCTCAACCAGTCCAAGACCACGGCGATCTTCATCAACCAGCTCCGCGAGAAGATCGGCGTGATGTTCGGCTCGCCGGAGACCACGACCGGTGGCCGGGCGCTGAAGTTCTACGCCTCGGTGCGTATCGACATCCGCCGCATCGAGACCCTGAAGGACGGCACGGAGGCGGTGGGCAACCGCACCCGCTGCAAGGTCGTCAAGAACAAGGTCGCGCCGCCCTTCAAGCAGGCCGAGTTCGACATCCTCTACGGCCAGGGCATCAGCCGCGAGGGCGGCCTGATCGACATGGGTGTGGAGCACGGCTTCGTCCGCAAGGCCGGCGCCTGGTACACGTACGAGGGCGACCAGCTCGGCCAGGGCAAGGAGAACGCGCGCAACTTCCTGAAGGACAACCCCGACCTGGCCAACGAGATCGAGAAGAAGATCAAGGAGAAGCTGGGCGTGGGCGTGCGGCCTGAGGAGCCGGCGGCCGGGCCGGGCGCGGACGCCGCGGTCTCCGCCCCTGCGGACGACCCGGCCAAGGCGGCGCCGGCCCCGGCGGCCAAGACGGCCAAGACCAAGGCCGCGGCTGCCAAGAGCTGACCCGTGACACGGCGAACCGACTGGGCCGAGTACGCATACCCCGGCATCCCGCGGGAGCCGGATTCGGGGAGCGCGGACGAGGGGGGCTTTGCCGAGGCCGGGCACGGTGAGGTCCGGCTGGACGGTGGCTCGCGCGCCGAGGCCGGGCACGGTGACGACTGGCCGGACGGCGGCTCGCACGCCCGTGCGGGTGCGAGCGATGGCGGCCGGCCTCGTGGCGACCGCGGGGGGCGCGGCGAGGCCGGCTCACGACGGGGGCGTGGGCGGCGCCGGCGTGGCTTCGCAGAGCCGTCCGCCGAGGACGGGGACCCCTCCTCCTTGTCGAGGGCCGAGCAGGAGGAGTCCCCAGGGGACCCGGCTGAGCGGGCACGGGCGATCTGCCAGCGCCTGCTCACCGGGACCCCGCGGACGCGGAAGCAGCTCGCGGACGCCCTGCGCAAGCGGGAGATCCCGGACGACGTGGCCGAGGAGGTGCTGTCGCGGTTCGAGGAGGTCGGGCTGATCAACGACAGTGCCTTCGCGGACGCCTGGGTGGAGTCCCGGCATCACGGCCGGGGGCTGGCCCGGCGGGCGCTGGCGCAGGAGCTGCGGACCAAGGGGGTCGACTCCACGCTGATCGACGCGGCCGTCGCCCAGCTCGACACCGAGCAGGAGGAGGCGACCGCGCGCGAACTCGTCGCCCGCAAGCTGCACTCCACACGCGGCCTCGACCGCGACAAGCGGCTCCGGCGGCTGGCGGGGATGCTGGCGCGGAAGGGGTATCCCGAGGGGATGGCTTTGCGGGTGGTGCGGCGTGCGTTGGAGGAGGAGGGGGAGGATACGGAGTTTTTGGGGGAGGAGGGGTTCTGAGGGTGGCCTGGCAGGGGTGAAGTTCTCAGGCTCGGCGTCACCCACGCCCCGCCGCCTACGCCTCACGGGCTAGCGGCCACCGGAAGTCCCGCACCCCGCCAAGCCTGGAAACCACCCTCCAGGTCCGTCGCCCGGTGCAGCCCCAGCCGATGAAGGGACTCCACCGCGAGGCTGGAGGCGTATCCCTCGTTGCAGATCACCACAACGCGCAGGTCATGGCTCGTGGCCTCGGGAAGGCGGTGATTGCCGTGGGGGTCGAGGCGCCACTCCAGTTCGTTGCGCTCCACGATCAGCGCGCCGGGGATTACGCCGTCCCGCTCGCGCAGGGCCTCGTACCGGATGTCCACGAGGAGCGCCTCGCCGGACCGGGCGGCCTCGTAGGCCTCCCGCGGATCGATCCGCACGTACCCGTCGCGCACCCGTTCGAGCAACTCGTCGATACCCACCGGCATTCCACGCTCACCGCTCATCGCCGCTCCTCAAAGCCCCGCTGCCACCTACTCGCTCATCCACACCCCCACACCCCCACACCCCACCCTGCCTCACTGCCAGTCCTCCGGCCGCTCCACCTGCTCCAACCGCAGCACACTCCCCGCGCGGCTGTAACGCCGAATCCGCGGCAGCGGCGGGTAGTAGGCGTGCACGGAGATGGCGTGTCGGTCGGGGGACTCGTTGAGTACCTCGTGGACGTGGTGGCGGCCGAAGGAGCGTCCGCGGCCCGCCGGCAGGCGGCGTTCCCGATCGACGCCCTCCGTGAGTTCCAGGCTCTTCCAGCCGTCGGTGGGCAGCCGGGCGGCGAGGGAGTGCTCCTTGAGTTCGCCGCGGGCGGTGAGGAAGGCGCCCACCGAGTCGGCGTGGTCGTGCCAGCCGGTGCCCGTGCGGGGCGGCCAGCCGATGAGCCAGGCCTCGCTGCCGCCGGGACCTTCCAGCCGTACCCAGGTACGGCCTTCCGGGTCGAGCGGAAGTGAGTCGATCAACGCGGTGTCGGCGGCCGTACGCCGTACGAAGTCGAGAAGGTCGCCCTGCGTCGGGGCGGCCGTGGCAGATCCGGACACCGAAGGAGGCCCAGGCGTCCAAGGGGATCCGGAAGTGGAAGGAGATACAGACGCGGAGGCAGACAACGTGCACCGTCCTGATGAGCGTTCGCATGCGCGCGGCGAGGCGTCAGCGGCGCGCGCGGAAAAGGGGGAAAGGCGAGATCAGCAGGAGGGACGACACACGCAGCCCGCGTAGCGGACCAGGTCCATATGGACCCTCCGCCACAGGCGCACACAGGTGTCGGTCACGAGCCGGAGTACACCATGCCCGTCCGGACCGGTCAACTCACCGTCACTCTGCGGACGGAGACACAGAGTGACGGCGAGATCAGGCGCAACAGCGCTACGAGAGGTCAGCGGGAGCCCGCCGTGGCCTCGGCCGTGGCCTTCGCGGGGCCGCCCAGTGTCGCCTCCGCCGCCGTGTACAGGTCGGCCGGGCGGACGCCGTTGAGGGCGGTGACCAGGTGGCCGTCGGGCCGGACGAGGAGCACGGTGTGGGCGGACGCGCCCGGGTAGCGCTCGGCGACGAGCAGTTCGGCCGGATGGGGCAGCGCGGTGACCGCGGCCGCGAGCCGGGGCATGATTCCGGCGGTCACCCAGTGCTTGCGCTCCCACACGCCGGTGCCCGGTGCGATCAGCACGACGAGCAGCGCGTCGCGACCGAGCCGGTCGCGCAGTTGTACGAAGGAGCCGTCCTCCGCCGTGACCCGCACATCCGCCACCGGCGCACCCGGGAGCGTATCCACGGGGACCTCTGCCTCGACGCGCTGGGGCGCGAGGGGTGAGTCGGCGTATGTGCCCGGCGCGCCCAGCGGTCCGCGCCCCAGGTGGCCGTCGGTGAGCAGCGCGTCGTGGCCGCGGCCCGCGCCGGGCACGTAGGAGCGCAGGGTCCCGCCGCCGCGCAGCAGTGGCAGCACCTGGTCGGCGGCGCGCAGCCGGGCGGCGACGACGGCGCGGCGCTCCGCCTGGTAGCTGTTGAGGAGCGTCTCGCGCGGCCCGTGGTGCCAGGCCAGCGCCAGCTTCCAGGCGAGGTTGTCGGCGTCCTTGAGTCCCTCCTCCAGTCCCTGGGTGCCGAGCGCGCCGAGGAGGTGGGCCGCGTCACCGGCGAGGAAGACGCGGCCGACGCGCCAGCGGCGGGCCAGGCGGTGGTGGACGGTGTGAACGCCGGTGTCGAGGAGTTCGTACGGCGGTGTGGAGCCGCCGGTCCAGCCCGCGAGGGTCTCCCGGATGCGGGTCACCAGGAGTTCGGGCGTGACCAGGTCCTTGCCGGGCGGCAGCAGCCAGTCCAGCCGCCAGACGCCGTCGGGGAGCGGACGCGCGGTGATCTCTCCGGCCGCGGGGCCCGACGTCCGCCACGGCGGCATCCGGTGGAGCAACGCCCGGCCCGGCCACGGAAGTTCCGCACGCAGGGCGGCGACGGCGTATCGTTCCACCGCCGTGCGGCCGGGGAAGCGGATGTCCTGGAGTTTGCGCACGGTCGAGCGGGGGCCGTCGCAGCCGACCAGGTAACTGCCGCGCCACCAGGTGCCCTTGGGGCCTCGGGTGTGGGCGCTGACGCCGGAGGTCTCCTGCTCGATGCTGTCGAGCCGGCTGTCCGCCGCGATCTTGACGAGGGGGTCGCGGTCAATGGCTGCGCGCAGGGCGTTGGTGAGGACGTGCTGGGCGAGGTGCAGGGGCGGCTCCTCGGGGGCGGCGCCGGTGGTCACGGCGTACTCCGAGCGTGCCTCGCTGATGTGCCCAACGTCACCGAAGGTGCCGGAGTTCCCGAAGGCGTCGGATGCGTCGTCGAAGTGCCCGAACGTGATCTCCCGCACCACCTGCCTGCGCCGCATCGACCGCCATCCGGCCCAGCGGGTCCCGGCCTCGGCGAGCGGCACCCCGGTCAGCCGTTCCATCAGCGCGGCGGTGTCCTCGCGCAGGACGACGGTGCGGGCGAGCCGCGGTTCGTCCCCGCCCGGGCCCTCGTCCAGAACGACGGACGGCACTTCCTGACGTGCGAGCGCCAGGGCGAGCGTCAGCCCGACGGGCCCCGCTCCGACGATGATCACCGGATCCACGCGGCGCTCCCTGTCCGCAGCGGTGCCTTTGGAGACGTGAGTGAACAGGAGGTTGGAGCAGGGTGCACGATCACAGAACGTATGCAACCCATTGCCGGTGCTTGCGTCAAGTGACGAGGGGCAGTGGCGATCATGCCACTGCCCCTCGTGTCACTGAAGTGTCACCGAAGTGTCACTGAAGGCTGTTGACTCACCCTCAGATGGTGCCTCCGGCTCCGGTGCCGTACGTACCTCCGACTTCGGCGGCGTTGAGGTCGTCCACGTCATCCTTGCCGAGGACCGCGCCGGTGCTCTTCTTGCTGCGCCGGAGCCTGGCTTCCAGCCAGCTCGCGAACGAGGTGAGCGCGAAGTTGACCAGGATGAAGATGACGGCCACGACCGTGAAGCTGGCGATGGTGTTCGCGCCGTAGAAGGCGCTCATCGGGCGGACCGCCGCCATCAGGTCGGAGAAGTTGAGCAGCGCGCCGCCGAGCGCGGTGTCCTTCACGATGACCACCAGCTGGCTGACGATCGCGGGGAGCATCGCGGTGACCGACTGCGGCAGCAGCACGTACCGCATCGTCTGGCCCTTGCGCAGCCCGACGGCCATCGCGGCCTCCGACTGCCCCTTCGGCAGGGCCAGGATGCCGGCCCGCACGATCTCCGCCAGCACCGACGCGTTGTAGAGGACGAGGCCGGTGATGACCGCGTAGAGCGGGCGGTCGTCCGAGCTGATGTCCGTGAACTGGGCGTACGCCGCGTTGGCGAAGAGCATCAGGATCAGCACCGGGATCGCCCGGAAGAACTCCACCACGGCACCCGAGGGCCACCGGACCCACCAGTGGTCGGACAGCCGTGCGATGCCGAAGAACGCGCCCAGCGGCAGCGCGATGACCATGGCGAGGGCCGCCGCGATCAGGGTGTTTTCCAAGCCGGGCAGGATGTACGTGGTCCACACACGGGAATCCGTGAAGAAGGGCTCCCACTTGACCCAGTCGAGCTGGTTCTTCTCGTCGAGCTTCCGGTACAACCACCAGAGCGCGGCGGCGAGGACGACGACGAACGCGACCGAGAGGATGACATTGCGCCGCTTGGCCCTGGGGCCGGGGGCGTCGTAGAGGACCGAAGTCATCGCTTCACCGCCACCTTCTTGCCCACCCAGCCGAGGATCAGACCGGTCGGGAGGGTGAGGCAGACGAACCCGAACGCGAAGATGGCAGCGATGAGGATGACCTGGGCCTCGTTCTCGATCATCTCCTTCATGAGGAACGCAGCCTCGGCCACGCCGATGGCCGCGGCGACCGTGGTGTTCTTGGTCAGCGCGATCAGTACGTTGGCCAGCGGTCCGACCACCGAGCGGAACGCCTGCGGGAGCACGACCAGCGTGAGGACCTGCCGGAAGTTCAGCCCGATGGCGCGGGCGGCCTCGGCCTGCCCGACGGGCACCGTGTTGATGCCGGAGCGCAGCGCCTCGCACACGAAGGCGGAGGTGTAGGCGATCAGGCCGAGCACGGCGAGCCGGAAGTTGATGACCGTGAAGTCCTCGGAGCCGAGTTTGATGCCCAAGGTCTGGAAGAGGCCCAGTGACGTGAAGAGGATGATGATCGTCAACGGAATGTTCCGCACCACGTTCACATAGGCGGTGCCGAAGCCGCGCATGAGGGGTACGGGGCTGACGCGCATGGCGGCTAGCAGGGTTCCCCAGATCAGTGAGCCGATGGCCGAGTAGACGGTGAGCTGCACCGTCACCCAGAAGGCCCCCAGCACGTCGTAGTCTTCAAGAAAGTCGAACACTGTCTCCCGCGCTTCCGCGTTGGGGGAGGACGCGGTACGCCGCCCTCACGGGCGGCGTACCTGTGCGCCCCTGCTTCACTTGACGATGTTGCCGATCTCCGGCGCGGGCTCGTTCTTGTAGTTCGCGGGGCCGAAGTTGGCCTCCACGGCCTTGTCCCACGAACCGTCGGAGACCATCTTCTCCAGGGCGGCGTTGATCTTGTCCTTGAGGTCGCTGCCCTCCTGGACGCCGATGCCGTAGTTCTCGTTGCTCAGCTTGAGGCCGGCGAGCTTGAACTTGCCCTGGAACTGCTCCTGCGCGGCGTAGCCGGCGAGGATGGAGTCGTCGGTCGTCAGCGCGTCGACAGCCTTGTTCTCCAGGCCGGTCAGGCACTCCGAGTAGCCGCCGTACGTCTGCAGGTTGGCCTTCGGTGCGATGGAGTCCTTGACGTTCTGCGCCGAGGTCGAACCGGCCACCGAGCAGAGGTTCTTGTTGTTCAGATCCTCGGGCTTCTTGATCGAGTCGTCGTCGGCCCGGATCAGCACGTCCTGGTGGGCGAGGAGGTAGGGACCGGCGAAGTCGACCTTCTTGTCCCGCTCGTCGGTGATCGAGTACGAGGCGGCGATGAAGTCGACGTCGCCGCGCTCCAGCATCGTCTCGCGGTCGGCGCTCTTCGCCTCCTTCCACTCGATCTGGTCCTCGGTGTAGCCGAGTTCCTTGGCGACGTACGTAGCGACATCGACGTCGAAGCCCGCGAAATCGCCGTCCGCGGTCTGCTGGCCGATGCCCGGCTGGTCGAACTTGATGCCGATAGTGATCTTGTCGCCGCCACCGGAGCCCGAGCCCGAGCCCGAGTCGCCATCGCCACCACCACAAGCAGTTGCGGTCAGGGACAGGACAAGTGCGGTGGTCGCCGCGGCGGTGACCTTGCGGAGCTTCATCGTGAACATCCTTTGCGTGGTGAAGTGGAGGGCCGTCCGTGCGGGAAGCGCTGCTCGTCGCGAAAGCGACGAGCGACGGTCAGTGGTGGAGGATCTTCGACAGGAAGTCCTTGGCGCGGTCGCTGCGCGGGTTGCTGAAGAACTGGTCCGGCACGGCCTCTTCGACGATGCGGCCGTCTGCCATGAACACCACACGGTTCGCAGCCGACCGGGCGAAGCCCATCTCGTGCGTGACGACGATCATGGTCATACCGTCGCGGGCGAGCTGCTGCATGACCTCCAGCACCTCGTTGATCATCTCCGGGTCGAGGGCCGAGGTCGGCTCGTCGAAGAGCATCACCTTCGGGTCCATGGCCAGGGCGCGTGCGATCGCGACGCGCTGCTGCTGGCCGCCGGAGAGCTGCGCGGGGTACTTGTCCGCCTGCGAGGCCACGCCGACCCGGTCGAGCAGGGCCCGGGCCTTCGCCTCGGCCTGCTTCTTCTCCGTCCGGCGGACCTTGATCTGGCCCAGCATCACGTTCTCGAGCACGGTCTTGTGCGCGAACAGGTTGAACGACTGGAACACCATGCCGACATCGGCGCGCAGCCGGGCCAGCGCCTTGCCCTCCGCGGGCAGCGGCTTGCCGTCGATGGTGATCGAGCCGGAGTCGATCGTCTCCAGCCGGTTGATGGTGCGGCACAAGGTGGACTTTCCGGACCCGGAGGGCCCGATGACCACGACGACCTCGCCGCGGGCGATCGTCAGATCGACGTCCTGGAGAACGTGCAACGCGCCGAAGTGCTTGTTGACGCTCTTCAGGACGACCAGTTCGCCGGTCGCGGCCACATCTTCCTTGGCCACCGATACTTCGGTCATCGCTCTCAGGCTCCGTCCTCCTCGGTTTCGGAGGACAGTAGCTACCCTACGCGACCTGCGTCATTACATCTGAGGCGAATTTGAGTATCACGATCCGATAGCAGCTGGACACGGCTGGTAGCTCGGATGACCGGCCCGCGTATCGGCCGGATAACGGAAGGGCCGCGCAACCGGAACCCTCTTGACGCCGTCGTCATCCATCAGCGTGACTGCCTTGGTGCACGCGCGCGCGTGCATGCGTTTTGTACCCGCCGAGACCGTACTGCCGATGAACCGAAGGGGGCCGGGATGAGACTGCTGCTCGTCGAGGACGACAACCACGTCGCCGCCGCTCTGTCCGCGGTCCTGGCACGGCACGGTTTCGACGTCACGCACGCGCGCAGCGGCGAGGAGGCTCTCCAGGCGCTCGTCCCGGAGGGTGCCGGCTTCGGTGTCGTCCTGCTCGACCTCGGCCTGCCCGACCAGGACGGCTACGAGGTGTGCGGCAAGATCCGCAAGCGCACCAGCATCCCGGTGATCATGGTCACCGCGCGCTCCGACGTCCGCTCCCGTATACACGGCCTCAACCTCGGCGCCGACGACTACGTCGTGAAGCCGTACGACACCGGGGAACTGCTCGCCCGGATCCACGCCGTCAGTCGGCGCACCGTCCACGAGGATCCCGCCTCCGGCGGCGAGACCGCGCTGCTCCTGGGCCCCGTACGCATCGAACTGCCCACCCGCCAGGTCACCGTGGACGGTTTGGTTGTCCAACTGACCCGCAAGGAGTTCGACCTGCTGGCCCTGCTCGCGCAGCGTCCCGGAGTCGTGTTCCGGCGGGAGCAGATCATCAGTGAGGTGTGGCGCACCAGCTGGGAGGGGACCGGACGCACCCTGGAGGTGCATGTCGCGTCCCTGCGCGCCAAGCTGCGCATGCCCGCCCTGATCGAGACCGTGCGCGGCGTCGGCTACCGGCTCGTCGCCCCGGCCGCGTAGCGGGGCAGGGTGCGCACACGTCTCCTGCCGCTGCTGATCGTCCTGATGGCGGCCGTACTGCTGGCGCTCGGCATCCCGCTCGCCGTCAGCGTGGCCGCGGCCCAGCAGCAGAAGGTGGTCGTCGACCGGATCGACGACACCGCCTTCTTCGCGGCCCTCGCCCAGTTCGTCAACGCCCCGCCCGAACCTCCGGGAAGGCGCCTGGAGACGCTGAGCCGCGAACTCGACAGCTACTACGACGTCTACGGCATCCGCGTCGGCGTCTTCTACGCCGATGGCACCTCCATGTCTCATGCGCCGGCGGAGTGGTTCCTCCCCCAGGAGGGCGAGGTGCGCGACGCCTTCGACGAGGCGCTGCTCAGCCGTCGCAGCGACGACCCCGAGCAGGTGTGGCCCTGGCAGGACAAACAGCTCGTCGTGGCCTCGCCGGTCATACGGGACGGCGATGTCGTCGCAGCCGTGGTGACCGACTCGCCCACCGGGCAGATGCGTTCGCGGATCCTGTACGGCTGGCTGGTCATCGCCGCCGGCGAGACGGCCGCCATGCTGCTGGCCGTCGGCGCCGCGCTGCGCCTGACCGGCTGGGTGCTCAGACCCGTACGCGTCCTGGACGCCACCACGCACGAGATCGCCACCGGACGTCTGAAGTCCCGGGTCGCGGTGGCGAGCGGGCCGCCAGAACTGCGCCGGCTCGCCCGATCGTTCAACGAAATGGTGGACCACGTCGAGGACGTACTGGAACAGCAGCGCGCCTTCGTCGCCGACGCCTCGCACCAGTTGCGCAACCCGCTCGCCGCGCTGTTGCTGCGCATCGAGCTGCTCGCCCTCGAACTGCCCGAGGGCAACAAGGAGATCGCCTCCGTCCAGACCGAGGGCAAGCGCCTGGCGCGGGTCCTCGACGACCTGCTCGACCTGGCGCTCGCCGAGCACGCCGAGGCCGACCTCCAACTCGCCGACATCGGCGCGCTGACCGCCGAGCGGGTCGCCGCCTGGGCGCCGACCGCCGAGGCCAAGGGCGTACGGCTGGTGGGGAAGTGCCCGGCGACCACGGCCTGGGCCGACCCGGTGACCCTGTCCAGCGCGCTGGACGCGGTGATCGACAACGCGCTGAAGTTCACGCCCGAGGGCGAGTGCGTCGAGGTCACCGTCGCCTCCAACGGCGGCACCTCGACCATTGCGGTCGTCGACCGCGGGCCCGGCCTGACCGACGAGGAGCTCACGCGCGTGGGCGACCGCTTCTGGCGCAGCGGACGGCACCAGAACGTCAAGGGTTCCGGGCTCGGGCTGTCCATCACGCGCGCGTTGCTCGCGGCGGCCGGTGGTTCGATCGCCTACGAGCATCATGCACCGCACGGGCTGAAGGTGACCTTGACCGTGCCCCGGAACGGCCCTACGGCTTGACCAAGCGGTAGTAGCGCCGGGCGCCCTCATGCAGGGGCAGCGGGTCGGTGTAGATCGCCGTGCGCAGATCGACCAGCTGGGCGGAGTGGACGTGCGCGCCGATGCCGTCGCGGCTCTTGAGCACCGTGCGGGTCACCCACTCGGTGAGCTCGGGATCCATGTCCTTGCGGGTGATCAGTACGTTGGACACCGCCATCGTGGGCACCGTGGCGCCGCCCCGGGCCCCGTACGCCGACTCGGGCATGTTGGTCGCGCGGTAGTAGTGGGTGCCCGGACCCTGGCGGTGCAGCTCGGCGACGAAGTCGTCGTCGATCGGCACGAACTTGAACTTGAACTTCCCGGCCAGCTGCAGCAGGCCGTCCGTGGGCAGCCCGCCGGACCAGAAGAAGGCCTCGATCTCGCCCCGCCTGAGCCGGGCCGGTCCGGTGTCGATGCCGTCGGACAGCGGCGTGATGTCCTGCTGCGCGTCGATCCCGGCCGCCTTCAGCACCCGGGTGGCGATCAGCCGCACGCCCGAGTGCGGCAGCCCTATGGCGACCCGCCTGCCGCGCAGGTCCGCGACCGAGTCGATGTCCGAGTCGTGCGGGACGACGAGGTGCACATAGTCGTCGTACAGCCGTGCGACCCCGCGCAGCCGGTCCGCGCCGGGGCCCTCGTTCTGCTCGTACGTCTCCACCGCGTCCGCCGCGGCGATGGTGAAGTCGGCCTCGCCGGTCGCCACGCGCGCGACGTTCTCCTGCGAGCCGTCACTGGTCAGCAGCCGCACCTTGAGGTTCGGCATGTCCTTGGCCAGTTCCTGACGCAGCAGGGTGCCGTACTCCTGGTAGACACCACGCGGCGTGCCGGTGCTGAACGTGATCGTCCCGCTCGGCGGCTCCTCGCCCAGCGGCAGCAGCCACCACAGCAGCAGGCCGAGGGCGACGACGCCGGCGGCCGCGCCCTGCAGGGCCCGGCGGGCGCCGATCCGGGGGAACGCTCTGGACATGCGCGCGATCCTGCCAGCCCGTACGGCTGGTGACCAGGGCGGGAATCACAGGGGACTGTCAGTGGGGGCCGTTAGTGTTCTGCGTATGAGTTCCTCGCCCGCCGACCTGGTCCGTGAATTCCACCTCGCCTTCGGCCTCGACGCCCGCAGCACTCCGACTCAGGTGTCGTCGGAGCTGGCCGCGCACCGCGGTGAGCTGCTGGCCGAGGAGGCCGCGGAGGTCGCCGAGGTGTCGGTGCCCGGCCCCCTCGACAAGCTGGCGCACGAGCTGGCCGACGTCGTCTACGTGGCGTACGGCACGGCTCTGGTGCACGGCATCGACCTGGACGCGGTCATAGCCGAGATCCACCGCTCCAACATGACCAAGCTGGGCCCCGACGGCCAGGTCATGCGCCGCGCCGACGGCAAGGTCCTCAAGGGCGAGCACTACGAGGCACCGGACGTGTCGGCGGTGCTGCGCCGGCAGGGGTGGCGGCCGGATGGGGGGTGAGGCGGTCGTACGGCGGGCGGGGCGTGCGGCGCGCGTGCGGCGGTCGTACGGGGGGCGGGGACGTGCTGCGCGTGTGCGGCGGTCTACGACGGTAGCCCGCGCGGTGCGCATGAGGCGGTCGCACGGCGGGCAGGGCGCTGTCGCGGATCGTACGGCGGGCTGGGCGCAGCACGGCGGCCCGGCTCGCGTCCTCCCGTGTGAGCCGAACCGCCGGACCTGCCGCCGCTACGCCATGTCGCTGCCCGCGAGCTTCCACTCCCGGTGCAGGGCGCCCAGCGGGATGCTGTGCTGGAACGCCGGTGTGCCGAAGATCGACAGCTGGATGCGCAGGGTGCCCGTGAGATCGACGCCGCCGTACAGGCTCCAGACGGCGGGTGTGCCGGCCGTGGCCGTGGCCTCGCCGCGGAGGTACGGCGCCAGGTCGGCGGCGACACCCACGGTGCCGTAGAGACCGATGGACGCCTCGGCGCCGAGGGTCGCCTGCACGTTCCCGGCGGTGGTCAGGGACGTGCGGACCGGCGTGCTCGTCATCTCCGACTCGCTGACCGGCGTCCACCCCCGGGCGAGGCCGAAGGTGCCGCCCGCCTTGAAGTCGCCCTTGAGGCTCTGCTCGACGTCGACGGTGATCCGGCCGTCGCCGCTGAGCTGGAGATAGCAGGTCAGGTCGAGGTTCACCACGACGGGGACGGGGCCGACCTGGAGCACCGGGTCGGCGTGCAGCTTGGCGAACGGGATGCGCAGCGGGGTGTCGGAGAGGGCCGCGCGGCCGTGCAGGGCCCAGCCCGAGGTCCAGTCGCCGGACACGCCGAGGTACGCGGAGGCCGGGGTGGCGCCGGTGCCCTGGCCGCCGTACCGGAAGTCGACCTGCGGGGCGATCTGGACGTGACCGGAGACGGACGCCGCGGCCGACGCCGGTGAACCCTCGACGGCGGGCAGTTCGGCCCGTACGTCGAGGCGGAGGCCGCCGAGCGGGACCGTGGCACCCTCGGGGCCGACGTGGACGTCACCGGCCTTGGACCAGGAGACGTCGACGTCGGGGAGGAGCTTGTCGATGTCGAAGGCGGCGGGGTCGACCGGGACGGAGCCGCGGGCGGTGTCGTCGCCGAGCAGGGTGTTGAGCGTGGCGGGCTCGGTCTGCACCTCGGTGCCCTCGTCGGTCTCGCCGATGACCTTGGTGACCTTGGCGAGAAGTCCGTCCGGGGCGCCGGGCGCGGGGGCGCTGGCGATCACGTCACCGACGGCGGGGTCGGGGGACGGGGACGCGGACGGTCCGGAACTCGCCTTCTCAGGGGCGGATATGACGGCGCGTCGGGTCCGGCTGTCGTAGGAGTCGACGGTGAGGTCTGTCTTACGGGCCTCCGCCTGCTCGCCGGGTGCGTCCGGGCCGGCGGTGGCGGTCGGGGCGTCGGCGGGGGCGGCCGCCACGGCGAGCGGCTCGCCCTCCCCGGCGGGCTCGGCCTGGTCGGCACGGGCCTGGCGGGTCTGCTCGACGGCCGCGCGGCTGTCGCCTTGCGGCGGCGAGGAGCAGCCCCCCGCGAGCAGGAGGGCGGCTGTGGATAAGGCGGGCAGGAGGGCACGCGTGTGCCGCTTGCGTCTGCGCAAGGTGAGTCCTGGGGGTGGTGGGGGGTGACATGAGAGGATCCGGCGGGGAGATTTCCTACCCGCCGGTAACCGAGCATGAGCATGCCATGACCGCCCCGCCGGAACTCCACATTCTGGCTGTCTCTCCGAGTGACGTGGGCCACTGAGCCGGGTCTGCGGCGCTGCGGTGGACCACCCTCGGTGGCGCCCCCACCCGACAGACGACTCAGTCCCCCACCGGCGCCTCCGTCTTGACGTCCTCCTCCCTGACGTCCTCCTCCCGGCGAACCGGCCCGGACGCACCCTTCGAGCGGCCCAGCCAGCGCATCGCGAGCGGCTCGGTGTAGCGGGCCGTCATGGGGCCGAGGATGACCAGGATCAGGACGTACGCGGTGGCCAGGGGGCCCAGGGACGGTTCGATGCCGGCCGTCACCGCCAGGCCCGCGATCACGATCGAGAACTCGCCGCGGGCCACCAGCGCGCCGCCCGTGCGCCAGCGGCCCTTGACGGAGATTCCGGCGCGCCGGGCCGCCCAGTAGCCGGTGGCGATCTTGGTGAGGGCGGTGACGACGGCCAGGGCGAGGGCGGGCAGCAGGACCGGCGGGATGCTCGCCGGGTCGGTGTGCAGGCCGAAGAAGACGAAGAAGACCGCGGCGAACAGGTCGCGCAACGGGCTCAGCAGAGTGTGCGCGCCCTCCGCGACCTCCCCGGACAGCGCGATGCCGACCAGGAACGCGCCCACCGCCGCCGACACCTGCAACTGCTGGGCGATGCCCGCGACCAGGATCGTCAGCCCGAGGACGACCAGCAGCAGCTTCTCCGGGTCGTCGCTGGAGACGAACCGCGAGATGACCCGGCCGTAGCGCACCGCCGCGAACAGGACCAGCCCCGCCACGCCCAGCGCGATCGCCAGCGTCATGCTCCCCGCCGCCAGACTGACCCCGGCGACCAGCGCCGTGATGATCGGCAGGTACATGGCCATCGCCAGGTCCTCCAGGACCAGGACGCTGAGGATCACCGGCGTCTCGCGGTTGCCGATCCGGCCCAGTTCGCCGAGCACCTTGGCGATGACACCCGAGGACGAGATCCAGGTGACGCCCGCCAGGACCACGGCGGCCACCGGGCCCCAGCCCAGCAGCAGCGCGGCCGCCGCCCCCGGCAGGGCGTTGAGCGCGAAGTCGACCAGGCCCGCCGGGTAGTGGGCCTTGAGGTTGGTGACGAGGTCGCTGGCCGTGTACTCCAGGCCGAGCATCAGTAGCAGCAGAATGACGCCGATCTCGGCGCCGATGGCCACGAACTCCTCGCTCGCCCCGAGCGGCAGCAGACCGCCCTCGCCGAAGGCCAGCCCGGCGAGCAAATACAGAGGGATGGGGGAGAAGCCCAGTCGGCCCGCCACCCGGCCCAGCAGGCCGAGGCCGAGCAGGATCGAACCGAACTCGATCAACAGGACCGCGGAGTGCACCGGCTCACTCCCGCCCGAGTATCGCCGCGGCGGCGTCGACGCCCTCGCGGGTGCCGATGACGATCAGCGTGTCACCGCCCGCGAGCCGGAAGTCCGGCGCCGGGGACGGGATCGCTTCGGCCCGCCGCAGCACCGCCACGACGGACGCGCCGGTCTCGGTGCGCATCCGGGTGTCGCCGAGGACGCGGCCGTTCCAGCGCGAGGTCCCGCCGACCTCGATCCGCTCGGCCACCAGACCGAGGTCCGTCGTGGACAGCAGGTTGTTGCTGTGGTGCGACGGCTGCAGCGCGTCGATCAGCACACCGGCCTCCGGGGCGGTCAGGTGCAGCGAGTGGGCGCAGGCGTCCGGGTCGTCGGCCCGGTAGACGTTGACCGTCCGAGTGCCGTCGCGATGCGCCACTACGGACAGATGGCGGTGTTCCCGGGTGACCAGGTCGTACTGGACCCCGATGCCCGGTAGCGGCGTCGCCCTCAGGCGTGGAGCAGACACGTTTCTCCTCTTGCTGATCGTCCTGCTGATTGCTCTGCTGCTGGCTGTTCTGCCGGTTGTTCTGCCGGCTGTTCTGCTGATTGTTATGTTGCTGGATCGTTCTGCCGGTCGTCCCGGCGGCCCGTGGCCCCGCCATGCTGCCATCCGCCCATACGTTGGCGACATGGGTGTCATGACCGAGGGACGCCACAGGCGGAGGAGATCGGGCCCCCGAGGAGCTGCGGGAGGAGGTCGGGCAGGCGCAGGACGCCAACCGGGCGGGGCTCGACGAGATCGAGGCGAGGCAGGGTTCAGTCTGCGTGGCGGCCGCTCCGGCGGGCGGCGCGTGCCCTGGCCCTGTTGCCGCAGGCGATCGAGCACCATGCCTGGTCCTGTCTGCGGGCGAGGAAGAACATGCCGCAGCTGGGTGCGGGGCAGCACCGCAGCCTCGCCTGTTCCGGCCCGGCGGCCAGTACGAGGGCCTGCCGCGCCACCACCGCGGCGACCGGACCGCCGGCTTCCCGTTCCGTGAGCCGGCCGGCACCGTCGACGTGAAAGGTCACCGGCGCGCGTGCGGCGAGGGCGTTGAGGCGAGTGCGTGCCGGTCCGGGCAGCGGAGCCTGCCGTGCCGCCGCGTCCAGTGCGCCCCGCACCGGATCACGCAGATCCGTCAGCTGCCCCAGGGGCAGGTCCGCGAGTTCACGGTCGGCGGCTTTGGCCCGCCAGGACGCCAGCAGCTCCGGATCGGCCAGCAGGTCGATGTCGCCGCCCGCGGTTCCCGCGCCGAGCAGGACGGTGTTGGCCAGGTCCAGTACCGGCAGTTCTCCGATCCACGGCATCGCGCGCAGGCTTTTGAGGGTCATGGCCTCAATCTACCGGGATCACGGATTCGGGCAGTCGAATCCGTGATAGCTTCCCATCACGGTTTTCCCGTAGTGAATCCGTGACGCGCTTTCCGTCTTGAGAGACTTGAGAGGAACGTCCCCATGAGTGCCACCATCGAATACGTCCGCTTCGACACCACCGATGCCGAGAAGCTGACCGCGCAGCGCGACCGACTGGTCTCCCTCCTGCGTGAGCGCTACGCGACGGACTTCCTCGGGGCTCATCTCGCCCGGTTCGAGGACGGCTCCCTGCTCGACTTTCTGCTCTGGGCCTCGCCGGAGGCCGCCGAGCGCGCGGCGCGGGAGATGCCCGGCGATCCCGCCGCCGCCGGGTTCTTCAGCCTGATCGGCGAGGTCCACGAGATGCGGCATGCCCAGGTGCTGCACAGCGTCCAGCCGTAGCCGAAGGAGCCATGGCCGCGCCCCGGCCGAAACGGGCGGCGCGGCCATGGCCGGAACCCGACGAGGAGGGGCAGCCGTGCCCACGGCCGACGAACTGATCAACGCACGCACCACACACCAGCTGGCCTCCGTCATGGCGGAAGCGGGTGGCGGGCCGGCGTCCGCGATCCGCGACTGCGGAACCTCACTGGAGGGACTGGCCTTCAGCCGGCGCGTCACCGCCGTCAAGGAGGCCGTCCTCGCCGACCTGCCGGACGACTATCCTGCCTTCGCCGCCGTCATCCGTGCGGCGCTGCTGCAATCCGGCTTCACCGGGTGGATGACCTTCCCTGTCAACGCTGCGGTCGCTGAACGCGCCCTGACAGGTGGTGTCTTCGAACCGGCGCTCGACCTGCTCGCCGAGCTCACTCCGCGGCTCACCGCGGAGATGGCCGTGCGCCCCTTTCTCGAGGGCGATCTCCCTCGGGCCCTGCAACCGGTCCTGACGTGGACCGGCCACCCCGACCCTCACGTGCGTCGGCTGGCGAGCGAAGGCACGCGGCCTCGTCTGCCCTGGGCACCGCGTCTTGCCGCACTTGTCACCGACCCCGCCCCCGCCCTCCCCGTGCTGGACGCGCTGTACCGGGACTCATCCGAGTACGTCCGGCGATCGGTGGCCAACCATCTCAACGACATCAGCCGTGACCACCCGCGCACGGCCGTCGCCGTCGCCGCCCGCTGGCTCGCCGAGCCCGCCTCCACGACACCGTCCCTGGTCCGCCATGGTCTGCGTACGCTCGTCAAGGCCGGTCAGCCCGACGCCCTGACGCTTCTCGGCTACGATCCCGAGGCGTCCGTCCGGGTCGCCGGTCCTGACGTCCGGACACCCGAAGTGCACATCGGTGAGCACCTGGTGTTCGGCTACGAGGTGACCAACACCGGCCCCCGCACGGTCCGTGTCGTCGTCGACTACGTCGTCCACCACCGCAAGGCGAACGGCGGCCTCACCCCCAAGGTCTTCAAACTGATCACCCGGGACCTCGCCCCGGGAGAGAGCTGGTCGGGGGTCCGCCGTCACCCCCTCCAGCTGCTCAGCACACGCCGCTACCATCCAGGCGTCCACCGGGTGCACCTCCAGATCAACGGGCAGCCTCACGGGTTGGGGGACTTCATCCTCCGCGCAGGGTGAAGCCTCGGAGTGTCAGTCCGGGCCTCCTTTCGTCAGGGAGAGTGACCGGCCTCCTTCCGTCAGGAGAGTGTGTCCGTCCCGGTGCTGCGCCTGCCGGCGACGCCGGAGCGGAACAGGGCGGCCACGTGGGTGGCGTACTGGTCGTAGAAGGCGCGGACGGCCGCGGCGGCTTCCTGGTCGTGTGCGGCCAAGGCCCAGACCTCGGTGAACAGCCGTACGAGAGCGGGGTCGTCGTTGTCGGAGAGGACGCCGTCGAGGAGGGCGGAGCCACCGGACGACGTGAGGACGCGTTCGGCCGCGTCCAGCAGAGCCGTGCGCCGCTCCCTGCCCTTGGGCGTCGGCCCGGTGCTCATGCGGCGACCCCGTCCCGGGCGGGTGCTGCTCGGGGAACACCAGGCCACGAGGGGCGGGGAAGCCGTCGGCGCCGAGGACGCGGTGCAGTCCCAGCACCGCTCCGACCGCGGTCAGGTGGTGCCGTCCGCGGGGATCGGTGACGGTCGCGGAGCGGGTGCGCCCTCGCCGGGGGAGTGGAGGAGGGCCCAGCGCAGCGGGGCCCAGCGTTCCCCGGCGGCCCAGCGGAAGAACCCACTGCGCAGCGCGAGGAGTGCGAGGGTCGTGGCTGCCGAGCTGAACCCGATGATGTCGACGTAGGGCACACCCGCGGACACCGCGGCGCCCACACTCGGTCATCCGGGTCGTTGACCGAGCTGATGACGGCCCGTACGTCCGCGCGGAAGGGCGCCGGGGGAACGCCGGTGAGCAGCACCGGAGCGTCCACGGCGACCATCCGGCGATCTCGGCTCCCACGGTGCCGTATCCGCCGGTGGCGCAGGCCCGGTGCGCACCTCACCTTGCGGCATACGGGCCGGCTCCGCAGATGCACGCACGTCGCGTCAGCCGCTGTTGCCAGATGCCGATGAAGGGGGTTCCCGCGACCGCCTACCCTTGAGCCATGACCAGCAGCAGCGACCGGAGCCCGGCAGTGGACGTTCGATCATCCAGGACCTACGAAGTTCGCACCTACGGGTGCCAGATGAACGTCCACGACTCCGAGCGATTGGCCGGGCTGCTGGAGGACGCGGGGTACGTACGCGCACCGGAGGGCTCCGACGGCGAGGCGGACGTCGTCGTCTTCAACACCTGCGCGGTACGTGAGAACGCCGACAACCGGCTGTACGGCAACCTCGGCCACCTCGCGCCGAAGAAGGCCAGGCGGCCCGGCATGCAGATCGCGGTCGGCGGCTGCCTCGCGCAGAAGGACCGCGACACCATCGTGAAGAAGGCGCCCTGGGTGGACGTCGTCTTCGGCACGCACAACATCGGGAAGCTGCCCGTCCTGCTGGAACGCGCGCGCGTGCAGGAGGAGGCGCAGGTCGAGATCGCCGAGTCACTGGAGGCGTTCCCGTCGACGCTGCCGACGCGGCGCGAGAGCGCGTACGCGGCCTGGGTGTCGATCTCCGTGGGCTGCAACAACACCTGCACCTTCTGCATCGTCCCGGCCCTGCGCGGCAAGGAGAAGGACCGCCGCCCCGGCGACATCCTCGCCGAGATCGAGGCCCTGGTCGCCGAGGGCGTCTCCGAGATCACGCTGCTCGGTCAGAACGTCAACGCGTACGGCTCCGACATCGGCGACCGTGAGGCGTTCAGCAAGCTGCTGCGGGCCTGCGGGAGGATCGAGGGCCTGGAGCGCGTCCGCTTCACCTCGCCGCACCCGCGCGACTTCACCGACGACGTCATCGCCGCCATGGCCGAGACGCCGAACGTGATGCCGCAGCTGCACATGCCGCTCCAGTCCGGCTCGGACGCGGTCCTGAAGGCGATGCGCCGCTCCTACCGCCAGGAGCGCTACCTGGGGATCATCGAGAAGGTCCGCGCCGCCATCCCGCACGCGGCGATCACCACCGACATCATCGTGGGCTTCCCGGGCGAGACCGAGGAGGACTTCGAGCAGACCCTGCACGTGGTGCGCGAGGCGCGGTTCGCGCAGGCGTTCACGTTCCAGTACTCCAAGCGGCCCGGCACCCCGGCCGCCGAGATGGACCACCAGATCCCCAAGGAGGTCGTCCAGGCGCGCTACGAGCGTCTCGTCGCTCTCCAGGAGGAGATCTCCTGGGACGAGAACAAGAAGCAGGTCGGCCGCACCCTGGAGCTGATGGTCGCCGAGGGCGAGGGCCGCAAGGACGGCGCCACCCACCGTCTCTCCGGCCGCGCCCCCGACAACCGCCTGGTCCACTTCACCAAGCCGGAGCAGGAGGTACGCCCCGGCGACGTGGTCACGGTCGAGGTGACGTACGCCGCCCCGCACCACCTCCTCGCCGAGGGCACCGTCCTCGGCGTGCGCCGCACGCGCGCGGGCGACGCCTGGGAGAAGCGCAACGCCGTCGAGGCGGCCAAGCCGGCGGGCGTGCTGCTCGGCCTGCCCAAGGTGGGCGTCCCGGAGCCGTTGCCGGTGGCTTCGGGCAGCGGATGCGGCTGCGACTGAGGTCGGGGCGCTGACCGAAGGGCCTGCGGGGTTACGCTGCCGATCATGCTTGTCGCCGCCGCAGTCTGCCCCTGTCCGCCGCTGCTCGTGCCCGCGGTCGCCGCGGGTGCCGCGCCCGAGCTGGACGCCGCCCGTGCCGCGTGCACGGACGCGCTGGGAGTGCTCGCCGCCGCCCGGCCGGACCGACTGATCGTCGTCGGGCCCACGCGGCAGGGCGAGGTCGAGACCTACCCGGAGGGCACGCACGGCTCGTTCCGCGGCTTCGGCGTCGATGTCGACGTACGGCTGGGCCGGGAGAAGGCGGCCGACGCGGACGTACGGTGGGCCCTGCCGCCGTCGCTCGCCGTCGCCGCGTGGCTGCTGGACCGCACCGGGTGGTCGGATGCCCCGATCGAGGGACTCGCCGTGGGGGAACTTCTCGCGCCCGAGCGGTGTATTCGGATCGGCAGGGACCTCGCCGCCGAGGCCGAGCGGGTGGCGCTGCTGGTGATGGGCGACGCCAGCGCCTGCCGCTCGCTGAAGGCGCCGGGCTATCTCGACGAGCGGGCGGAGCCGTTCGACGCGGCGGTCGGGCGTGCGCTGGGGTCGGCGGACCTCGCGGCTCTGGAGGCACTCGATGTGGAGCCGGCGCGCCGGCTGATGGTGTCGGGGCGCGCGCCCTGGCAGGTGCTCGCAGGGGCGGCCGCGGGCGCCGGGCTCGGCGGTGCGCTGCTGTACGAGGACGCGCCGTACGGAGTGGGGTACGTGGTGGCGTCCTGGTCGTAAGGGCGGCGTCCCGGTCCGTAAGAGTGGCGTCCTGGTCGTAAGGGCGGGGCGGGGCGGCGGGGCAGGGTGCGAGGGGCTGCCGGGAACGGCGGACGGCCGGGAGCGCTGTGCTCCGCGGCCGTCCGTCGTGCCGTATGCCCTGGTCTGCGCTTGCCGTCGGCTCCGTGTCGGCTCGGCCCTCGGCTCTCTCTGCTCTGCCGTCGGCTCTCAGCTCCCGGCTGTTCAGGAGGCCGGCGGCGGGCCGCTCGGCGGCGTGGTGGTGCCGCCTCCCGTGTCCCTTTCGTCCTTGTGCGCGAGCCGGTCCATGGCGCCCTTGGCCTTGTCGGTGCCCGAATGGATCTTGTCGCTGTACTTGCCCTTGGTCCGCTCGTCGACCACCTTCGCGGCCTTGTCGATGCCGTGCTGGATCTTGTCCTCGTGCCGCTGCGCGAGGTCGGAGACCTTGCCCTTGGCCGGGGCGAGCTTGCCCTTCAGATTGTTGAAAAGACCCATGGTTCACCTTCCCTCGCGGGGCTGCTACGTCCGGGCGCTTTCATCGGCCTCACTGTCGGCGGCCTTGCCGGGGGACTGCTGCTGGGGGATCTCGACGGCCTCGGGGGCGCCGTCGTCGTCGCCCTCCTTCGCCGCGGCCGGCTCCGTCCCGGCCCCGGCGTCGGTCTCGCCGGATTCCTTCGCCTCCGCAGTCCCGTCCGCCTCGGACGCGGCCGACGGCTGGTCGGCCTGAGCCTCGGCGGTCGACGCCTCCTCCTTCTTGGTCTTCGACCTGCGGAGAAGTCGCGCAAAAACGCCCATATCAACTCCATACGTTACTCGTGCGGGCGAAATCCCGCGTCGGCTTGCGGTCCCCTTCCCGGGTGAAGCCAAGGAGCTCGGGGGAGCGTCCGTTTGCATCACCCGGGTCGCCGCTTCCGAGAACCGGCGGCGTGAACCACGCAACGGGCAACGACTCCGGGTCGCCGCCGTCACGTAACTCGTTCGTGGGCGGGGTGCGAGGTTTGCGAGACTGGTGCGGTGAGCAGCGCACTTCCCACCCCCCGAGTCATCGCCGTGGTCGGACCGACCGCGGCCGGAAAGTCCGATCTGGGCGTTTACCTGGCCCAGCAGCTCGGCGGGGAGGTCGTCAACGCGGACTCCATGCAGCTCTACCAGGGGATGGACATTGGCACCGCCAAGCTGACGCCCGAGGAGCGCGCCGGCATCCCGCACCATCTGCTGGACATCTGGGACGTGACGGTCACGGCCTCCGTCGCCGAGTACCAGCGGCTCGCCCGGGAGCGGATCGACACCCTGCTCGCGGAGGGACGCTGGCCGATCCTCGTCGGCGGCTCCGGACTGTACGTCCGCGGGGCCGTCGACAACCTGGAGTTCCCCGGCACCGACCCCGAGGTCAGGGCCCGGCTGGAGGAGGAGCTCACGCTGCGCGGCTCCGGCGCGCTGCACGCCCGCCTCGCCGCCGCCGATCCCGGGGCCGCGCGGGCGATCCTGCCCAGCAACGGCCGCCGTATCGTCCGGGCGCTGGAGGTGATCGAGATCACCGGCATGCCCTTCACCGCCAACCTCCCGGGCCACGACTCGGTGTACGACACCGTGCAGATCGGCGTCGACGTGGCGCGGCCCGAGCTCGACGAGCGCATCGCGCGCCGGGTCGACCGGATGTGGGAGGCGGGGCTCGTCGAGGAAGTGCGCGCACTTCAGGCGCAGGGGTTGCGCGAGGGGCGTACGGCGTCGCGCGCGCTCGGCTACCAGCAAGTGCTCGCGGCGCTCGCCGGTGAGTGCACGATGGAGCAGGCCCGGGCCGAGACCGTCCGGGCCACCAAACGCTTCGCGCGCCGTCAGGATTCATGGTTCAGGCGCGATCCCCGGGTGCATTGGCTCAGTGGGGCCGCGGCGGACCTCACGGAACTTCCGCGGCAGGCCCTGGCATTGGTCGAACGACCGGTTACAGCCTGATCACGTGATGGCATCGGGACGCTCCGGCCGTTATCCGGGCCCCCGGCGCCGTGCCATCATCGTGCTTCGATCGACCAAGTGGAGTCCTAGTTGGGAGGGCGCGTGGCGATGGAGGCCGGCCCTCGCGACACTGCACAAGGCGCCGAGCACGCCACCACCGGGAGTGGCGAAACGGAGCGGGACGACGAGGGTCGTCCGAGCACCGACGGGGACGCTCGTCTGAGCCCCGACGGGCCCGACGATGCGCCGGACGGTGTGACCGACGACGGTCCCGAGCCGGACGAGATGTTCGTGGGCGGCCCCGAGGTCGAGGTCGAGTTGCGCCCGCAGCGCCGACTGCGGATGTGGCAGCTGGCCCCGATCGTGGGCCTGGGCGCGCTGGGCTCCCTGATGTTCGCGTTCCCGCTGGCCTTCGACTTCGGTGACAGCGGGGCGGTGATCGCCATGCTGGGGCTGTTGATCTGCTCCTGCGCGGCGGGCTGGGGGATGATGGCCGCCCGCAAGGTCGGCTACACCTGGCCGGGGCTGCCGCAGCGGGCGTCCGGACGGCGGCCGGACTGGCGGGTGGTGCTCGCGTACGTGGTCGTGGTCGCCGCGGTGGTCGTGCTGGCGGTGTGGCGGGTGGCTCGGCTGCGCTGAGGCCGGGGCTGCGGTGGGTGGGGCAGGTGTCCGCTGACGCCCGGGCGTCAGCCGGTGCCCCGGCCGCGACGGGGTGTCGTAGCCACCCCGTACGATCGAGGAATGAGCACGCGGATCGCCTTCCTCAAGGGTCACGGCACCGAGAACGACTTCGTGATCGTCCCGGACCCCGAGAACGCCATCGACCTGACCCCGGCCGCCGTCGCCGCGCTGTGCGACCGCCGCGCGGGCATCGGCGGTGACGGCCTGCTGCACGTCGTGCGGTCCGCCGCGCACCCCGAGGCCAAGGAGCTGGCGGCCGAGGCGGAGTGGTTCATGGACTACCGCAACAGCGATGGCTCGATCGCGGAGATGTGCGGCAACGGCGTGCGGGTGTTCGCGCGCTACCTCCAGCGTGCCGGTCAGGTGGCCGAAGGGGACATCGCCATCGCCACGCGCGGGGGCGTGAAGACCGTGCACCTCGCCAAGGACGGTGACGTCACCGTCGGCATGGGCAGGGCACGGCTCCCCGAGGGAGACGTCACGGTGAGCGTCGGCGAGCGCAGCTGGCCCGCGCGGAACGTGAACATGGGCAACCCGCACGCCGTGGCGTTCGTGGACGACCTCGCGGACGCCGGCGACCTGCTCTCGCCGCCGCCGTTCAGCCCGGCCGCGGCCTACCCGGACGGGGTGAACGTCGAGTTCGTCATCGACCGCGGCCCCCGGCACGTGGCGATGCGCGTGCACGAGCGCGGCTCCGGCGAGACCCGCTCGTGCGGTACGGGCGCGTGCGCCGTCGCCGTGGCCACGGCCCGCCGCGACGGCGCCGACCCGGCCGTCACCGGCACTCCGGCGACGTACACCGTGGACGTCCCCGGCGGACGCCTGGTGATCACCGAACGACCCGACGGCGAGATCGAGATGACCGGCCCGGCGGTGATCGTCGCCGGGGGCGAGATCGACGCGGAGTGGCTTGCGGCTGTGGTCGGCTGACGGGGAATGAGCTGTTCGGGTGCACGGCCCGCTGAGTGTCGACGCCCGGCCGCCCCAGTTCATGCCGTGCCCAGGCATAAACATCCAAACCGTCGCTCGAATGGGTGATCCGTTTCACGCTGGGCGAGAGGCGGTCAGGAGCGCGTGGTCGGCTCGATAGCATCAAGCACCGGCCCGGACGGGGGAGAAGTCGCCAACCCCTGAGCCGTGTCCGCCATGGGGCACCCCGTTCGCCGGTCCACGCAGCCGGAGGTGCCCATGAGTGCGGAGGCCACGAACCCTGCGACCCCAGGCGTTGTATCGGGCCCGATGACAGGCCCATCAGGCCCGATGACAGGCCCCGCGCCCGCGTCGGCGCCCCGCAGACGGTCGCTCCCCAGGATCGACCTGCGCCGCCTGGGCCGCGCCGCACTGCTCGGCTCCGCCACCCGCGACCGGCTGCCCGACGCCATCGGCCATGTCGTCGACGCGCATCGCGCCCACCACCCCGACGCCGACCTCGAACCCCTGCGCCGCGCCTACGTCCTGGCCGAGTCCTCGCACCGCGGCCAGATGCGCAAGAGCGGTGAGCCGTACATCACGCACCCGCTCGCCGTCACCCTCATCCTCGCCGAACTCGGCGCCGAAACCACGACCTTGACGGCCTCTCTCCTCCACGACACCGTCGAGGACACCGACGTGACCCTCGCTCAGGTGCGCGAGCAGTTCGGCGAGGAGGTCCGCTACCTCGTCGACGGCGTCACCAAACTGGAGAAGGTCGACTACGGCTCCGCCGCCGAGCCCGAGACCTTCCGCAAGATGCTCGTCGCCACCGGCAACGACGTCCGGGTGATGTCGATCAAACTCGCCGACCGCCTGCACAACATGCGCACCCTCGGCGTGATGCGCCCCGAGAAACAGGCCCGCATCGCCAAGGTCACCCGGGACGTCCTCATCCCGCTCGCCGAACGGCTCGGCGTCCAGGCGCTGAAGACCGAACTGGAGGACCTGGTCTTCGCGATCCTCCACCCCGAGGAGTACGAGCACACCCGCGCGATGATCGCCGAGAACGCGGCCCGCCCCGACGACCCGCTAGCCGAGATCGCCGACGAGATGCGCGCCGTACTGAACGAGGCCGACATCCCCTCCGAAGTCCTCATCCGCCCCCGTCACTTCGTCTCCCTGCACCGCGTCTCCCGCAAGCGCGGCCGACTGCGCGGCTGCGACTTCGGCCGGCTGCTGGTGCTGGTGAACGAGGACGCGGACTGCTACGGCGTCCTGGGCGAACTGCACACCTGTATGACGCCCGTCGTCTCGGAGTTCAAGGACTTCATCGCCGTACCGAAGTTCAACCTGTACCAGTCGCTGCACACCGCCCTCGCCCGCGCGGACGGCCAGGTCGCCGAGGTCCTCATCCGCACCCACCAGATGCACAAGGTGGCGGAGGCCGGCGTCATCGCGCTCGGCAACCCCTATGCGCCGCCCGCCTCCGACGACCCGGCCGACGGCGAGCGCGCCGACCCCACCCGTCCCGGCTGGCTCTCCCGCCTCCTCGAATGGCAGCGGGCGGCGCCCGATCCCGACACCTTCTGGTCCACCCTGCGCGAGGACCTCGCCCAGGACCGTGAGATCACCGTCTTCCGCCCCGACGGCGGCACCCTCGGCCTGCCCGAGGGCGCGACCTGCGTGGATGCCGCATACGCGCAGTACGGCGAGGACGCGCACGCGTGCATCGGCGCCCGCGTCAACGGCCGCCTCGCGACGCTGAGCACCGTCCTGAAGGACGGCGACACCGTCCAGCTCCTGATGGGCCAGGACCCCGCGTCGGAGCCCTCCAGAGAGTGGCTGGAACACGCCCACACACCGGCCGCCCGGATCGCCATCCAGCGGTGGCTGGCGGCGCATCCGACAGCTGCGGAGACAGATGCGCCGGAGACGAGCTTGAGGGGCGCAGGGGAGAGGAGCCCCAGGGGCGGTGTGGAGCCGAGCCCCGGAGGTGCCGCGGAAAGCCCCGCCTCGCGGACTCCACTGGCCACTTCCGCCACTGCCGCTTCGGGAGCCTCGGCGCCCACCGACGCCGTGGTCGTCGACCGACCCGGCGCGAGCGTCCGGCTGGCCCGCTGCTGTACGCCCGTACCGCCCGACGAGGTCACCGGCTTCGCCGTGCGCGGGGGAGTGGTGACCGTCCACCGCGTGGGGTGCGCCGCGGTGGCGCGGATGAAGAGCGCGGGGCGCGCGGAGGTGGGCGTGCGCTGGGGGGAGACGACGGAATGCCGGGTCACGCTGGTCGCTGAATCGTTCGGCCGCCCACACCTCCTCGCCGACCTGACCGAGGCCATCGCCCTGGAAGGCGCCGAGATCGTCTCGGCCACCGTCGAACCCCCGACCCAGCAGCGGGTGCGGCACACCTACACCCTCCAACTGGCGGACGCCGCCCACCTGCCCGCCCTTATGCGCGCGATGCGCAATGTGGCGGGCGTGTACGACGTGAGCCGGGCGCAGCATCACGTGTCGGCGTGGTGAGCGGGGCGTGGCCTGACTTGTCGCCCTCATGAGACGCATCAGACCCGCGAGACGCACCAGACGCGTGAGACGCACCAGACAGCGTGAGCCGCACCCACGCGCGCGTGCGGCGCCCCGGGCCGCGCCCCTACCAGCGCGCGCGTGCGGCGCCCCGGGCCGCGCCCCCCTCTGGGCGGCCGCCTGTCAGACCCCGCCCGCACCCCGTTCGGGTGCGCCCGGCGCGCGTCGTCGTCGTGTGGCACGCGCGCGCTGGTAGCCGTAACCCATGCTGCTCACCTCCCACGACAGGGCTCACCGGCCCGCCGCCGACGCCCCCAGAACCCGCACCGACGCCCCCGGAACCCGCACCAGCGCCCTGAAGGCCCGCCTCGGCGCCCTGAAGGCGCCCCGTCGGCTGAAAGCGGCCCTGGTCGCCTCCGCCGCCTCCGTCTGTCTCGTCGCCGCGAGTGCGTCGCCCACCCCGCTCGGCGTCGGCGACCGCCTCTTCCCGCATCTCGGCAACCCGGGATACGACGTGACGGCATACGACCTGTCCTTCACGTATCCCGGCACCAACGACAAGCCGCTCCAGGCCGTCACCACGATCGACGCCGTAACGACCGCGCCCTTGTCGCGCGTCAACCTCGATTTCGCCCGCGGCAAGGTGTCCTCGGTCGAGGTCGACGGTGAGCCGGCGTCCTTCGCCGCGGCCGGTGAAGACCTGGTGGTCACGCCGGGCGAACAGTTGTCCCTGGGGCAGCGGGTGCGCATCACCGTGCGGCACACCAGTGACCCGCTGCCGTCCGGCGGACGGGAGGGAGGCTGGATCCGTACCGCCGACGGCCTCGCCATGGCCAACCAGGCCGACGCCGCCCACCTGGTCTTCCCGAGCAACGACCACCCGTCCGACAAGGCCCGCTTCACCTTCCGGATCACCGCCCCCAACGGCTACACGGCCGTCGCCAACGGCCTGCCCACCGACGTGCGGCCTGCCGGCGCCACGACCACATGGACGTACCGCACCCGGCACCCCATGGCCACCGAACTCGCCCAGATCTCGATCGGCCGCTCCACAGTGGTACGCCGCACAGGCCCGCACGCGCTCCCCTTGAGGGATGTCGTCCCGACCCGGCACAGGGCGGCGCTCGAAAAGTGGCTCGCCAAGACCCCCGACCAGATCGCGTGGATGGAGAGCAAGGTCGGGCGGTACCCCTTCGAGACGTACGGCATGCTCATCGCGGACGCCTCCACGGGCTTCGAGCTGGAGACGCAGACGCTCTCTCTCTTCGAGAGAGAGCTCTTCAACGACCCCGCCTTCCCCGAGTGGTACGTCGACTCGATCATGGTCCACGAGCTGGCCCACCAGTGGTTCGGCAACAGCGTCAGCCCCCGCACCTGGTCCGACCTGTGGCTCAACGAGGGGCACGCGACCTGGTACGAGGCGCTGTACGCGGAGGAGAAGTCGAACCGGCCCCTGCAGGCACGGATGCGCGCGGCGTACGGCGCCTCCGACCGCTGGCGCGCCGCCGGCGGCCCGCCCGCCGCACCCAAGGCGCCCGAGTCCGACAGCCGCCTGGGGATCTTCCGGCCGAACGTCTACGACGGCGCCGCCCTGGTCCTCTACGCCCTCCGCCAGGAGATCGGACGCCCGGCGTTCGAGGACCTGGAACGGGCCTTTGTGAAGCGCCACAAGGACGGCACGGCGACCACCGCCGACTTCGTGTCCCTGGCCTCCCAGATGGCCGGACGCGATCTGAGCGGCTTCTTCCAGGAGTGGCTGTACGGCGAGAAGACCCCGCCGATGCCGGGCCACCCGGACTGGAAACCGACGGCGGAGGAGCCCACGGCTGGGCCCAAGGCCATGGCGCCCCGGAAAACGGCGGCGGAATAACACGGTGACGAGACGGGGCGTGCCGTGCGACCATCTTCAGGTCGGCGGCACGGGTGACGGGAATCTCCCAGGACACTCGTACGTTGTGCAAGGTGACGTGGACCAGCTCCGCAAGTGGTCCGAGAACCTCTGCCTGCGGTGCGCCCCGTCGCCGCACATACGGAATCCCCAACGACGTTAAGGACCCAATGACCTCCTCTTCTTCCTTTTCCCAGGACACCAAGCGCCTCGCGCACGACTTTCCCGAAGGTCTTCGGGCCGATGCCCTGATGGAAGAGGACGTCGCCTGGAGCCACGAGATCGACGGAGAGCGGGACGGCGACCAGTTCGACCGCTCCGAGCGCGCGGCTCTGCGCCGCGTCGTGGGCCTCTCCACCGAGCTCGAGGACGTCACCGAGGTCGAGTACCGCCAGCTCCGCCTGGAGCGGGTCGTCCTCGTCGGCGTCTGGACCTCGGGGACCGTGCAGGACGCGGAGAACTCCCTCGCGGAGCTCGCCGCCCTCGCGGAGACCGCGGGCGCGCTCGTGCTCGACGGTGTGATCCAGCGCCGCGACAAGCCCGACGCGGCCACCTACATCGGCTCCGGCAAGGCCGAGGAGCTGCGCGACATCGTGCTCGAAACGGGCGCGGACACCGTCATCTGCGACGGTGAGCTCAGCCCGGGCCAGCTCATCCACCTCGAAGACGTCGTCAAGGTCAAGGTCATCGACCGCACGGCCCTGATCCTCGACATCTTCGCCCAGCACGCCAAGTCCCGGGAGGGCAAGGCGCAGGTCGCGCTCGCGCAGATGCAGTACATGCTGCCGCGGCTGCGAGGCTGGGGTCAGTCGCTGTCCCGCCAGATGGGCGGCGGCAAGGGCGGCGGCCTCGCCACCCGTGGTCCCGGTGAGACCAAGATCGAGACGGACCGGCGCCGGATCCGCGAGAAGATGGCGAAGATGCGCCGGGAGATCGCGGAGATGAAGACCGGCCGCGAGATCAAGCGCCAGGAGCGCAAGCGCCACAAGGTGCCCTCGGTCGCCATCGCCGGCTACACCAACGCGGGCAAGTCCTCCCTGCTCAACCGCCTGACCGGCGCCGGTGTCCTGGTCGAGAACGCCCTGTTCGCGACCCTGGACCCGACCGTCCGCCGGGCCGAGACCCCGAGCGGCCGGCTCTACACGCTGGCCGACACCGTCGGCTTCGTCCGGCACCTGCCGCACCACCTGGTCGAGGCGTTCCGCTCCACGATGGAGGAGGTCGGTGAGTCCGACCTGATCCTGCACGTGGTGGACGGTTCGCACCCGGACCCGGAGGAGCAGCTGGCCGCCGTGCGCGAGGTGATCAGGGACGTCGGTGCCACCGACGTTCCGGAGATCGTCGTGATCAACAAGGCGGACGCGGCCGACCCGCTGACGCTCCAGCGGCTGCTGCGGATCGAGAAGCGCTCCATCGCCGTCTCGGCCCGTACCGGCCAGGGCATCGGCGAGCTGGTCGCGCTCATCGACAACGAGCTGCCCCGCCCTTCCGTGGAGATCGAGGTGCTCGTGCCGTACACCCACGGCAAGCTGGTCGCTCGCGCCCATGACGAGGGCGAGGTGATCTCCGAGGAGCACACCCCGGAGGGCACCCTGCTCAAGGTGCGGGTGCACGAGGAGCTGGCGGCCGAACTCGCGCCGTACGCTCTGACGCCGGCGGCCTGAGCCGTCGTCATCCTGCCGTGAAGCCGTAGAAAGAGGCCCGCCCCTGGTGTGAGGGGCGGGCCTTCGCCATCGGTGCGTCACTGACCGCCGTAGGTCATGCGTGCGGTTGAACGGCGGTGCGGTGGTGAAGGTTTCCCTCACACCACCCCACCGCCGTTCCTATGGCACCGTCACTGGTCCGCGAACTTGCCGCTCGCCGCCTCGAACACGCCCTTGGCCTCATCACCCAGCCGCGGCCCCGCCAGCCAGCCCGACGTCACCGGGCCGATCGAGGTGTTGGACACCAGCGCCGGCTTCCCGTCCGAGCCCGTCGCGACCCAGCCACCGCCGGACGAACCGCCGGTCATCGTGCAGCCGATCCGGTACATCGTCGGGTCCGACGCGTTGATCGACAGGCGCCCCGGCTTGTCCTCGCACTGGTACAGCGTCTGACCGTCGTACGGCGCCCCCGCCGGGTAGCCCGTCGCCGTCAGGCTCTCCATCTCCGGCACGGCCGGAGCCGCGAAGTCCACCGGCAGCGCCGAACCCACCGTCTCCTCCAGGGACTTGCCCCCGCTGCCCTCCTCCGGCGTCACATGGAGCACGGCGAAGTCGTACGCCGCTCCGTCCCCGCCCGTCGAACTGCCCTGCTCGATCCACTGGTCAGAGGTCTGCACCCAGTCGGCCCACCAGACACCGTACGGAGCGACCTCCTCCTTCGTGGCGCTCTGCAGCTCCGCGGCCGACAGGGCGGCATCGTTGTACGACGGCACGAACGCGATGTTGCGGTACCAGCCGCCGCTCTTGCCGGCGTGCACACAGTGCCCCGCCGTCCACACCAGGTTCGACTTGCCCGGGTTGGCCGGGTCCTTCACGACCGTCGCCGAGCAGACCATCGTGCCCTCGGGCGAGTCGAAGAGCAGCTTCCCCGCCTCTGCCGCGTTCGCGTGGTACGACGCGGGCACGGCTTCCGCCTCCACCGGCTTCGGCGTCGGGTCGGTCACCCCCTGGTCTCCGGAGAGGTCACCCTCGTCGACGGCCTGCTCCGGCTCCTGGGCCTCCCGCATCCGGTCCGGATCCCACAGGTCCTCGATGATCGGGTTGATGAAGTCCTCGGCCTCGCGCAGCCAGTCGTCCCGGTCCCAGTTCTTCCAGGCGCCGTTCCGCCACTTGTCCAGGTCGATCCCGTGTTCCTTCAGCCGGTCCTTGATGTCGTCCGGGATCTGGATCTTTCCGTCGCCCTCCGCGGCCGCCGAGGCCGACGCCTGGGCGTCCGCCGCGGGGTCACCCGACTCACACGCGGTGACGGTGAGTGCCAGCGCGGAAGCCAGCGCAACGGTGGGCAGCACGGGGGAGGTTCTGCGACGCGCGCTCCTCTCCCGGCGAGCGGTGAACGACGGCCGTATGGATCGCATGGTGTTACTCCCCCTGGTGATAACGGACTTGGCGCCTGTCACACTATGCGGTCGCTGTGGGGGACTTCCCATGGAACGGCAACGGTTTCGCTACGGGCTGTCTGACCTGGCAACCGTTGGTCCAGCTGCGGGAGCACCTCACCGGCGATGAGTTCCAGGTGGTCGAGGTCGGTGAAGTCGATCAGTCCCAAGGATCCCGCGGCTGTTCGGCTTCACCTCCGCGATCTCCCGCAAGAGCCTGCGGGTACCGGGAGCTGGGGGCCTGGGGCGAGTCCGTGTCTCCGATTGCAGTACGCCAAGGCATCACTCGCTGGCCTGCCGGGCAGGCAAGACGTTGTTCAGTGCGGAACGCCTCAGGGGGAGCCATCGTGTCCACAACCCCAAGGGATGCCGCTGCTTCGGCGGGGGATGGGGACGAGACCCCGCTGCGGCGGGCCATCGGTCCCGGACTGCTGATCCTGTTCGTGATCGGCGACATCCTCGGTACCGGTATCTATGCCACCACCGGCCAGGTCGCCGGCAAGGTGGGCGGGGCCCTGTGGCTGCCGTTCGTCATCGGGTTCTTCGTAGCCATCCTGACAGCCGCCTCGTACGTCGAGCTGGTCGGCAAGTATCCGAAGGCGGCCGGCGCCGCGCTCTACACCCAGAAGGCGTTCCTCGTCCTGCGCCGCGACCGCGTCGAGCACCACCACTTCCGTACACCGACGGCCCTGCCGGTGCTGGGCGCGGTGACCGCCCTGATCCTGGCCGGCCCGCTGTCCGACCGGTCCGCGGACGTCTACATCCGGGCGGGCGTACTCCTGGCCCTCGGAATCGGGTTGTGGGCGCTCAACAAGATGGTGATGAAGGTACGCGGCGAGGCGTGAGCGGCACCGTCTTCCGGGTGGGCGCGGTGCGATCACGGCGCCACGGGCAAGGCGCTTGCGTCCATCGGTGCCCGGCACCCCTGCCTCCGCCACTCATGCCCGTGCCGACACGGCAAGGCCGTTTGGGCATCGGGCACCTGCGGAAACGACGCCCACGGAAGTGGTGGAGTGCTGCTGGCCGTTGAGGACACTCGGAGGGTCATCGCGGTGTGGCGCAGCAGCCACCCCGGCCACTCGGTATCCACACAGATCTGCACCGTCATGGCCTGCTGGCACATGTGTGGGGCCGGCACCGGTTCCGTCACGGCAAGGATCTTGGAGCAACCCGTAACCCGGTGGCCGGACCACGGTTGGTAGCGGTGGTGGTAGGGCGCGGGGCCGGTGCTGGGTGCCCGTGGTCTGCCTGCGTTGCCTCGGGAGGTGTGCTGTCGGGACTGGCCGTGCAGAGGTGCGACGCGGGCGTGGGCCCTTGAGCGGGCGAGCGGGTGTGCGAGCCCTTCGGGGGCCGGTGGCCCGGCCGCCGAGTCATGACGCACCGGGCCGCGCCGCCGTAGGCGCCGGACAGGTGCACGGCGGCCGGACGCGAGGCATTCGGCCAGTCGGCGAGTGACGCGTGCCATTCGGTCAGTCGGCGGGTGAGGGCGCGGGAAGCGGAAGCGGGCGATCGGCGGCCGGTTGTGAAGAGCGCGAGACCAACTCGTCGCCTCACACCGGCGAAAGGCCGCCCCGGAGCGGGAGGACAGGGAGCGGTGGCAGTGACCGAGGGGATCCCGCGCCGCCAGCCGGCGCGCGAGTCGGCGGCGCGGACCTACCCGCGCGCCCTGCCGATCGTGCCGGTCCGCGCCCGCGGCCTCACCGTCGAGGGCGCCGACGGGCGCCGCTACCTGGACTGCCTCTCGGGCGCCGGGACCCTCGCCCTCGGCCACAACCACCCGGTCGTCCTCGAAGCGATCCGCAAGGTCCTCGACTCGGGCGCCCCACTCAACGTCCCCGACCTGGCCACCCCCGTCGAGGACGCCTTCGTCACGGAACTGAAGCGCACCCTGCCACCCGGACTCGCCGAGGACGCACAGGTGCGGTTCTGCGGCCCTTCGGCAACGGAAGCGTTCGAGACCGCCGCCGCCCTCGTACGCGCCGCGACCGGCCGCTCCGACATCGTCGCCCTCACCGGCGCCGACCACGGGATGCCGCCCGAGGTGCCGCGGACTTCCGGCGAGGCAGGCCGGACATCGGACGCCGGTCCGCCCTCCCCGCAGGACCGCCGCTGCCCCTTCGGCACCACCGGCGCAGACGCCGCCGAACTGGCCGCCCGCTGGACCGAGGCCACCTTCTCCTCCTCGTCCGAAGCGACCAGCCCCGCCGGAATGCTCCTCGAACCCATCCATGGCGAGTGCGGGGTGATCCCCGCGCCCGACGCCTGGATGCGCGAGACGAGGCGTATCACAGCCGCCCGCTCCATCCCCCTCATCGTCGACGAGACGCAGACAGGGGTCGGCAGGACCGGTGCCTTCTGGGCCGTCGAGCACAGCGGGGTGACGCCCGACGTGATGATCCTCTCCGAGGCCATTGGCGGCAGCCTCCCGCTGGCCGCGGTGATCCACCGCGATGGCCTCGCACTCCGCCACCCCATCGCTCCGGTGGGCCCGTTCCGCGGCAACCAACTCGCCCTCGCCGCAGGCACGGCAACCCTTGCCCACGTCCGCCAACACCGCCTGGCCGAACGAGCAGCGGCCATCGGCTCCCGCATGCTGTCCCAACTCCGCACTCTTGCCCGGGAGTTCCCCTGCATCGGCGATGTGCGCGGGCGGGGACTGATGATCGGTGTCGAGCTGGTGGTGGCTTCGGACGCGGCGGGTAACCATGCCGTCCGGGATGAGGCCGGGACTCCGCGGCTCGGCGGTGCGACCGGGACGCCGCCGAGTCCGGGAGGACGCGCTCAGAGCATGCATCCCACCGCATTCGAACTCGCCGCCGCCGTTCAACGGGAGTGCCTCCAACGGGGTCTGATCGTCGGACTCGCCCGCCGGCACCCGAGTGTCGTACGGCTGCTCCCACCGCTCACCATCAGCGACGAGCAAGCCTCCGCAGTACTCGACCGCCTGGCCGACGCACTCACCGCGGCGGCCCGCGCCCACCCCTATGACGGCGACCGCCCAGCGCGCAGCTCGGAACAACAGCCTTACGACCACACCGATCACGCCGACCATGACCACGCCGACCGCGCCGAGCGGTCGCGATAGCGGGAGGGCGGACACAGATGCGCCCTCATACGTCGCGACGCGCGCCGTCGCACGAATGCCACTGCCACGACCGGGTCGGCGCCCCCTGCCAAACCAATGCCCCACCGGCTGAACCACTCCCATCACCCCTCAGTCAGAACGCCCCACTTACTCAGCCCCACCACGCCCCGCGCCTCGCGCAGCCCTGTTCGAAAGCACCACCCAGCTGTCCCACACGAGAGCACCACCCGGCTCGTCCCACCCGGGCCAGATCGACCCCAGAGGAAGCGTCTTGACCACCACCCCCACACCTGACCGCCGTTTCCGCACTCCCGCACAACGTCGCTGCGGGTCCCACACCACGCCCGCAGCGACGACCGCAACCGTCCCCGGACAACAGGGCGGTCGACAGCAGCCGGAAGGGTTGTACGGCAGCGCCGCGGACCTCCTGGACCACCCAGACGCCCATATGGTGGCCCAGGCGGCGGCCGTGGAGAATCTGCTGCGCTGCTGGGTGCGCGAGACCCGCCTTCCCGCCCCTGACCACGGCACCCTCCGCATCCCGCTCCCCGCAAGCGGCACCGTTCTGCTCGCCCCCGTGCACTACTGGTCCCGCACGGGCTGGCACCGCTTCGGCCTGCCCCATGTGGCCGACGCCCCGGAACCGTCCCAGCCCCTCGACGCGGTCACCCTCGCCGCACTGCTCGCCCGAGAGACGGCCGGGAGAGGGACGATGCGCGGACGGAGCGAAGGCACCGACCTCGTCGCGCGTGTCGCCGACTCCGTTCGCCGTGTCGCCACCTTCATCAGCGACCGCAGACAGCGCCCCGCGGACCAACCCGACCTCTTCCTGGCAGCCGAGCAGGCACTATTGCTCGGACATCCACTGCACCCCACCCCGAAGAGCCGCGACGGCCTCACCGAAGCCGAAGCGCGCATCTACTCACCCGAACTGCGCGGCTCCTTCCCCCTGCACTGGATGGCTGTCGCTCCTTCCGTCCTCGCCACCGACTCGTCCTGGACCGAGCGTGGCCGCGCCGTCCCCGCGGCCCGGCTCACCGCTCACCTGGCCGGAGCCGACCTGCCCCTGCCCGATGGCTACACCGCGCTGCCCCTGCACCCCTGGCAGCTGCGCGAGCTCCGGCACCGCAGCGATATCGCCGCCCTGCTCGACGCCGGACTCCTCCGGGATCTCGGGGCACACGGCTCCGCATGGCACCCCACCTCCTCCGTCCGAACCGTCTACCAGTCCCACGCCCCAGCCATGCTCAAGCTGTCGCTGGGCCTGCACATCACCAACTCCCGTCGTGAGAACCTCCGCAAGGAACTGCACCGTGGTGTCGAGGTCCACCGCCTGCTGCGCACCGGGCTCGCCCAGCAGTGGCGGTCCGCCCACCCCGGCTTCGACATCGTCCGCGACCCGGCCTGGCTCGCCGTCGACGGACCGGACGGCAGCCCCGTACCCGGACTCGACGTGATGATCCGGCACAACCCGTTCACGCCCACGGACGATGTCTCCTGCGTCGCCGGGCTCACGGCGCCCCGCCCCCACGCCCAACCGGGCCCGTCCACTGGCCGCCCGCAGCCCGACCGGCCGTGGCAACGGTCCCGGTTGGCCGACGTCGTCACTCGGCTCGCCGGCCGGACCTGCCGTCCGCGCGGGGCCGTCGCGGCCGAGTGGTTCCTGCGCTACCTCGAACAGGTCGTCCGTCCCGTGCTGTGGCTGGACGGCGAAGCCGGGATCGCCCTGGAGGCCCACCAGCAGAACACGCTGGTCCTGTTGGACCGCGATGGCTGGCCGACCGGCGGCCGTTACCGCGACAACCAGGGCTACTACTTCCGTGAGTCCCGGCGCGCGGAACTCACCGCCCGGCTGCCGGGCATCGGCGAGCGCAGCGACACCTTCGTCTCCGACGAGGTCACCGACGAGCGTTTCGCCTACTACCTGGCGATCAACAACGTGTTCGGCCTCATCGGTGCTTTCGGGTCACAGCAGCTGGCCGACGAACGGCTGCTGCTCGCCGCCTTCCGCCGCTTCCTCGAAAGCGCCGCCTCCGGCCCGGCGCGGCTGCGCACGTCGCTGCCCTCCTGCCTCCTCGACTCACCTGTCCTGCGCTGCAAGGCCAACCTGCTGACCCGGCTGCACGGCCTCGACGAACTCGTCGGCCCGGTTGACACCCAGTCCGTCTACGTCACCATCGCCAACCCCCTCCGCACCTGATCAACGCCAAGTCCCATCACCCGCAGTCCCTTCCACCCATCAGTCCCTTCACCCACAAGGAAGACGCCCCGACACCGCCTTTTGAGAGGAGCCCCAAGTGCCTCCGACCGACGCGAGCGCCGACGCCAGTACCGCACCCGTCACGGACAGAAGTCCCGGCCCGGGCGAGAGCAAGGCCACGCCCGAGGACACCGACGCCGAGGACACCCTGGACCTGCGTCTGCCCAGTGAGTTCATCGCGTTCCTCGCCGGAAAGGAGCCCGAAGCAGACAGCCCATCGGGTGCCTCGGCCCCACGGCTCACAGCCGTCCGGCCCGAGCCCGACGACCTGCTCGACCATGTCGGCGATTGGGGCCCGACCGACACACCCGCGGGCGTTTTCCAGCTCGTCCCCGTACGTGTCGAGCGGGACCTGCCGCTCATCGGCCGTTGGATGAACGACCCCGCCGTGGCAGCGTTCTGGCGGCTCGACGGCTCCCAGGACGTGACCGAGCAGCACCTCAAGACTCAACTGGCCGGCGACGGACGCAGCGTCCCCTGCCTCGGCGTGCTGGACGGCACGCCGATGAGCTACTGGGAGATCTACCGGGCCGACCTCGACTCACTGGCCCGCTACTATCCCGCCCGGCCTCACGACACCGGTATCCACATTCTCATCGGCGATATCGCCAAACGCGGCCAGGGACTCGGCAGCACCCTGCTCAGATCCGTCGCGAACCTTGTCCTCGACAGACGGCCCGCCTGCGCACGCGTCGTAGCGGAACCCGACATTCGCAACACCCCCTCCGTGGCCGCGTTCCTCAACGCCGGTTTCCGGTTCGCCGCCGAGGCCGACCTGCCTGCCAAACGGGCCGCCCTCATGATGCGAGACCGGTCCCTGCGCCATCTGATGTAGCGCTGTGTCACAGCGTCATCACTCTTGGAACGCGGCCGACGGCGATCCAGTTCCCACTCGGATTCATCGAGTTCGTTCCACGGCACGCGGCAACCCGGCCAACCGATCTCAACCGCCCGACCCCGCACAAGTCGATCAACAACCGCTCAACCCCGGCACAAGCTGATCCGCAACCGTCCCGCCCTGCGCAAGCCGACCCTCAACCGTCTCGCCCCACCCAAGGCCGATCCCTATCGATCTTCACCGATCCCATGCCGCACCCAACCGATCCAAAGCCCACTCCGCCGCCACCCCTGACCCCACGAACCCCTGTTCCTGATCCCACCCCGGCTCCCGCCGTGGTCACCCGTTTGTCAGTGCCGGGCCGTAGGGTGGTCGAGCTATGACGAAGCCCTCACTTCCCGAACTCCTGCATGCCGCCGTCACAGCCGTCGGCGGTACGGAGCGCCCCGGCCAGGTGACCATGGCCGAAGCCGTCACGGAGGCGATCGACGACGGCTCCCATCTGCTGGTCCAGGCCGGCACCGGCACCGGCAAGTCGCTGGGCTACCTCGTGCCGGCACTCGCGCACGGCGAGCGTGTCGTCGTAGCGACCGCCACCCTGGCGCTGCAGCGCCAGCTGGTGGAGCGGGACCTGCCGCGCACGGTCGAGGCGTTGCACCCGCTGCTGCGCCGCCGCCCGGAGTTCGCGATGCTGAAGGGCCGGTCGAACTACCTGTGTCTGCACCGCCTCCACGAGGGCGTGCCGCAGGACGAGGAGGAGGGTCTCTTCGACCAGTTCGAGGCGGCCGCACCCACCAGCAGGCTGGGCCAGGACCTGCTGCGGCTGCGGGACTGGTCGGACGAGACCGAGACCGGCGACCGGGACGATCTCACCCCGGGTGTCTCCGACCGCGCGTGGGCCCAGGTGTCGGTCTCGTCGCGGGAATGCCTGGGCGCCTCGAAGTGCGCGTACGGCGCCGAGTGCTTCGCCGAGATGGCCCGGGAGCGCGCGAAGCTCTCCGAGGTCGTCGTCACCAACCACGCCCTGCTCGCCATCGACGCCATCGAGGGCGCCCCGGTCCTTCCGCAGCACGAGGTGCTGATCGTGGACGAGGCGCACGAGCTGGTCTCCCGGGTCACTGGTGTCGCCACCGGCGAGCTGACCCCCGGCCAGGTGAACCGTGCCGTACGCCGCGCCGCCAAACTCGTCAACGAGAAGGCCGCCGACCAGCTCCAGACCGCCGCCGAGGGCTTCGAGCGGCTGATGGAGCTGGCCCTGCCCGGCCGGCTCGAAGAGATCCCGGAGGATCTCGGCTATGCGCTGACGGCGCTGCGCGACGCCTGCCGCACGGTCATCTCCGCGATCGGCGCGACCCGCGACAAGTCCGTCCAGGACGAGGATGCGGTCCGCAAGCAGGCGCTGGCCTCCGTGGAGACCGTGCACGACGTGGCGGAGCGCATCACGCACGGCTCGGAGTGGGACGTCGTCTGGTACGAGCGCCACGACCGCTTCGGCGCCTCTCTGCGCGTCGCCCCCATGTCGGTCTCCGGCCTGCTGCGCGAGAAGCTCTTCGCGGACCGCTCCGTGATCCTCACCTCCGCGACATTGAAGCTGGGCGGCGACTTCAATGGCGTCGGCGCATCCCTGGGACTCGCCCCCGAAGGCATGGAAGGCGACGACTTCCCCAAGTGGAAGGGCGTCGACGTCGGCTCGCCCTTCGACTACCCGAAGCAGGGCATTCTCTACGTCGCCAAGCACCTGTCCCGCCCCGCGCGGGACGGTGATCGCGCGGACATGCTCGACGAGCTGACGGAGCTGATCCAGGCGGCGGGCGGGCGCACCCTCGGCCTGTTCTCCTCCATGCGGGCCGCCCAGCTGGCCGCCGAGGAGCTGCGCACCCGTGTCCCGGAGTTTCCGGTCCTCCTGCAGGGCGAGGAGACCCTGGGAGAGCTGATCAAGAACTTCGCGGCCGACCCGAAGACGTGTCTCTTCGGCACGCTGTCGCTCTGGCAGGGCGTCGATGTGCCCGGCCCGAGCTGCCAGCTGGTGGTCATGGACAAGATCCCGTTCCCACGGCCCGACGACCCGCTGATGAGCGCCCGCCAGAAGGCGGTGGAGGATGCGGGTGGCAATGGCTTCATGGCGGTTGCCGCCACCCATGCGGCCCTGCTGATGGCACAGGGCGCCGGTCGCCTCGTACGGGCCTCGGGGGACCGCGGTGTGGTCGCCGTACTCGACCAGCGGCTGGCCACGGCTCGCTACGGGAGCTATCTGAAGGCGTCACTGCCCGACTTCTGGTACACCACGGACCGTAATCAGGTCCGGAGGTCACTGGCCGCGATCGACGCGGCGGCCAGGCAGCAGGAAGCACAGTCGGCCACTTAGGCCGAACGCGGTGAGAGGCGGGTTGGCATGACGCGCGATGTGTCAGGCCGACCCGCCTCTCAGAATCCGCCGGCATGGGCCCGCACAGCACAGGACCCCGGAACCGGCGCAGGGGTCCCGGGGCCCGGTCAGGGGAGGGCGGTGGCGACAGGGCCGCCCGCGGATGCCATCACACCCGCCGCAGAACAGCGACCACCTTGCCGAGGATCGTCGCGTCGTCGCCCGGAATCGGCTCGTACGCCGAGTTGTGCGGCAGCAGCCAAACGTGGCCGTCCTCGCGCTTGAAGCGCTTGACGGTGGCCTCGCCGTCGAGCATCGCGGCCACGATGTCACCGTTCTCGGCGACCGGCTGGCGGCGGACGGTGACCCAGTCGCCGTCGCAGATCGCGGCCTCGATCATCGAGTCACCGACGACCTTCAGCACGAACAGCTCACCGTCACCGACGAGCTGCCGGGGGAGCGGGAAGACGTCCTCGACCGACTCCTCGGCGAGGATCGGGCCACCGGCGGCGATGCGGCCGACCAGCGGGACGTAGGACGCGGCGGGCTTGCCGGCGGTGTCCGTGGGCTGCACGGATGCGGCCTGGTCGGAGCCGCGTACCTCGTACGCGCGCGGGCGGTGCGGGTCGCGGCGCAGGAAGCCCTTGCGCTCCAGTGCCATCAGCTGGTGCGCCACGGAGGAGGTGCTGGACAGGCCGACTGCCTGGCCGATCTCCCGCATCGACGGCGGGTAGCCGCGCCGCTGCACCGAGTCCCTGATGACCTCGATCACCCGGCGCTGCCGGTCGGTCAGCCCGGAGCTGTCCGCCCGGATGCCTGGAGGTCGGCCCGGCAGGGAGCGCTTGGGCCCCTCTGGATTCGTGGCTTCGTTCATCGCATGCACCGGCTCGAGTCGGCCCTGGGAGCGGTCCTGGGCAGTGATGGTGGCACTGTCTGCGGTGGTGGTCACGTCGGCCCCTCTCGATGGTCTCCCTGCTGGACAACGGTAGTTGCTTTCGAAAGGTTGCGCCAAACACACGTTCGAGTGAAAAAGTGCGAATCACCGGACGCGATCACGTGTCTGGGTGTATGGCCAACGCGGTGTCCCGCGGGCGAAAGCGCCCCATTGTTGTACTCTTCACCGCCGGGGTGAGCCCTCGTGGGGCGCCGCCCAGTCTGCCACCCTGCGCCCCGTCAACCGGGAACCGGCCCCCGTCTGCGCGGGAGTCCTACGTCTTCTCCCTGTGGCGCTCACGGTATCTCCCCACGTGCCGCCGCGATACGGCTGTGCGCCGACGAGTCCGCCGTGCCGCACGCGCGCGTGGCGTGGGCATGTGTCCGGCGCGCCGCACGCGCGCGTGGCGTGCGCTGATGCGCCCGCCGACACGCGAGGCTGGCTGTATGTACGAGTCAATCCCCACATCTAGTGGTTGGATGGCTACAGCAGCCCAGAAGTTGTGGTCCCCCCGGTCTTCGGCCGCGCGATCATCGCCTATGCTTGTGGTCGCTTCGAGGGGCCCACGGGTCTGTTGAGGCTATTGAGTCTGCTGTGAGGAGGGTTGGGAATTCATGCACTGCCCCTTCTGCAGGCACCCCGACAGCCGCGTGGTCGACAGTCGTACGACCGACGACGGCACGTCGATCCGCAGGCGCCGCCAGTGTCCTGACTGCTCCCGTCGTTTCACGACCGTGGAGACGTGCTCGCTCATGGTGGTCAAGCGGTCCGGAGTCACCGAGCCTTTCAGCCGTACCAAGGTCATCAACGGCGTGCGCAAGGCATGCCAGGGACGGCCTGTCACCGAGGACGCACTCGCCCAGCTCGGCCAGCGGGTCGAGGAGGCGGTGCGGGCCACCGGGAGCGCCGAGCTGACCACCCATGACGTGGGGCTGGCCATACTCGGCCCGCTGCAGGAGCTCGACCTCGTCGCCTACTTGCGATTCGCGTCCGTCTACCGGGCGTTCGAGTCGCTGGAGGACTTCGAGGCGGCGATCGCGGAACTCAGGGAACAGCCGGGACGCCCCGCCGCGGACGACGAAGACGGCGGTACGGGGAGCCAGGAAGACGACCGCGGGTCCGGAGGGGCCGGCCGGCTCCCCGAGCCCGCCCGCGCCGCCGACTGATCGGCGGGCCGGGTCCGGGGGCGGCATCCGGAGCCGGTGCGCTCGGCGGCGATCGAAGACCTGTTGCGGGCGGCAGCGAGAGGGTCCCGCAACACAAGACACAACACCGTGCCACGGGAACATCGTGGCACTTCAGGGCGTTTTAGCCCGTACAGGGAGGCGGCATGACAGAGACGGCGAGCGGTCCGGCACGAGGGTCCCGAGCAAAGGGCACCAAGGCCAAGGGGCTGCGTATCGAGCGCATCCACACCACTCCCGGCGTGCACCCGTACGACGAGGTGGCCTGGGAGCGCCGTGACGTCGTCATGACCAACTGGCGCGACGGCTCGGTCAATTTCGAGCAGCGTGGCGTCGAGTTCCCCGACTTCTGGTCGGTGAACGCGGTCAACATCGTCACCAGCAAGTACTTCCGCGGTGCCGTCGGCACCCCGCAGCGCGAGACCGGCCTCAAGCAGCTGATCGACCGCATCGTGAAGACGTACCGGAAGGCCGGCGAGGACCACAAGTACTTCGCCTCGCCCGCCGACGCCGAGATCTTCGAGCACGAGCTGGCGTACGCCCTCCTGCACCAGATCTTCAGCTTCAACAGCCCCGTCTGGTTCAACGTCGGAACCCCGCAGCCCCAGCAGGTCTCCGCCTGCTTCATCCTGTCCGTCGACGACTCCATGGAGTCGATCCTCGACTGGTACAAGGAAGAGGGCATGATCTTCAAGGGCGGCTCCGGCGCCGGCCTGAACCTCTCGCGCATCCGCTCCTCCAAGGAGCTGCTGTCCTCCGGCGGCAACGCCTCCGGCCCGGTATCCTTCATGCGGGGCGCCGACGCCTCGGCAGGAACGATCAAGTCGGGTGGCGCCACCCGCCGCGCGGCCAAGATGGTCATCCTCGACGTCGACCACCCGGACATCGAGGACTTCATCGAGACCAAGGTGAAGGAAGAGGAGAAGATCCGCGCCCTGCGCGACGCGGGCTTCGACATGGACCTGGGTGGCGAGGACATCACCTCGGTCCAGTACCAGAACGCCAACAACTCGGTCCGTGTCAACGACGAGTTCATGAAGGCGGTCGAGCAGGGCGGCAAGTTCGGCCTGCGCGCGCGTATGACCGGCGAGGTCATCGAAGAGGTCGACGCCAAGGCGCTGTTCCGCAAGATGGCCGAGGCCGCCTGGGCCTGCGCCGACCCGGGCATCCAGTACGACGACACCATCAACCACTGGCACACGTGCCCGGAGTCCGGCCGTATCAACGGCTCGAACCCCTGCAGCGAGTACATGCACCTGGACAACACGTCCTGCAACCTCGCCTCGCTGAACCTGATGAAGTTCCTCAAGGACGACGGCAAGGGCAACCAGTCCTTCGAGGTCGAGCGCTTCGCCAAGGTCGTCGAGCTGGTCATCACCGCGATGGACATCTCCATCTGCTTCGCGGACTTCCCGACCCAGAAGATCGGGGAGAACACGCGCGCGTTCCGCCAGCTCGGCATCGGCTACGCCAACCTCGGCGCCCTGCTGATGGCGACCGGCCACGCGTACGACTCGGACGGCGGCCGCGCCCTCGCCGGTGCCATTACCTCCCTGATGACCGGCACGTCGTACCGCCGCTCCGCCGAACTCGCCGCGGTCGTCGGCCCGTACGACGGCTACGCCCGCAATGCGCAGCCGCACCTTCGCGTGATGAAGCAGCACGCCGACGCCAACGACAAGGCCGTCCGCATGGACGACCTGGACACGCCGGTCTGGGCCGCCGCCACGGAGGCCTGGCAGGACGTGCTGCGCATCGGTGAGAAGAACGGTTTCCGTAACTCCCAGGCGTCCGTCATCGCCCCGACGGGCACCATCGGTCTGGCGATGTCCTGCGACACCACCGGCCTCGAGCCCGACCTCGCCCTGGTCAAGTTCAAGAAGCTGGTCGGCGGCGGCTCGATGCAGATCGTCAACGGCACCGTCCCGCAGGCCCTGCGCCGCCTGGGCTACCAGGAGGAGCAGATCGAGGCGATCGTCGCCCACATCGCCGAGCACGGCAATGTGATCGACGCCCCCGGCCTCAAGCCCGAGCACTACGAGGTGTTCGACTGCGCCATGGGCGAGCGTGCCATCTCCCCGATGGGCCACGTCCGCATGATGGCCGCGATCCAGCCGTGGATCTCCGGCGCCCTGTCCAAGACGGTCAACATGCCGGAGTCGGCGACCGTGGAGGAGGTCGAGGAGATCTACTTCGAGGCCTGGAAGATGGGCGTCAAGGCGCTCGCCATCTACCGCGACAACTGCAAGGTCGGCCAGCCGCTCTCCGCCAAGACCAAGGAGAAGGAGAAGGCCGAGATCACGGAGAAGGCCGAGGCTGCGATCCGTGAGACGGTCGAGAAGGTCGTCGAGTACCGCCCGGTCCGCAAGCGCCTCCCGAAGGGACGTCCCGGCATCACCACGTCCTTCACCGTCGGCGGCGCCGAGGGCTACATGACCGCCAACTCCTACCCGGACGACGGTCTGGGCGAGGTCTTCCTGAAGATGTCCAAGCAGGGTTCGACCCTCGCGGGCATGATGGACGCCTTCTCCATCGCGGTCTCCGTCGGCCTGCAGTACGGCGTGCCGCTGGAGACGTACGTCTCGAAGTTCACGAACATGCGCTTCGAGCCGGCGGGTATGACCGACGACCCGGACGTCCGCATGGCCCAGTCGATCGTCGACTACATCTTCCGCCGCCTGGCGCTGGACTTCCTGCCCTTCGAGACGCGCTCGGCGCTCGGCATCCACTCCGCCGAGGAGCGTCAGCGTCATCTGGAGACCGGTTCGTACGAGCCGCTGGAGGAGGACGTCGACGTCGAGGGCCTGGCCCAGTCGGCGCCGCGCGCCCAGGAGCTCAAGGCCGTCGCCGCCCCGAAGGCCGACATCGAGGCGGCCAAGCCCGCCCCGAAGCAGGCCCACACCAGCGCCGAGCTGGTGGAGATGCAGCTGGGCATCCAGGCCGACGCCCCGCTGTGCTTCTCCTGCGGTACGAAGATGCAGCGCGCCGGCTCCTGCTACATCTGCGAGGGCTGCGGCTCGACGAGCGGGTGCAGCTGACAAAGCGCGGAATCGCGTTGGCCGCACTGTCCGACGCGTTCGCTGAGCAGTGACGACGTGAGGGGCGTCAGCCTGTGGCTGATGCCCCTCGCTGTCGTCGACAACCGGCCGGGGCGCGGCGTGTGTCGCCGCAGACTTCAGCCGGCGGTGAGCAACGTTCGGGCCAGGGTGCGGAGTTCTTCGTCCTGATGGCCCTGCCCCGAGAAGGGCGAGTCACTGAGCAGGCGGAGCGGGGAGAAGGCGAAGGAGCGAAGGGTGGGGCGGAGCTCCTCGGGGACCTGGCCGGTGGTGGCGAGAGCCTTGAGGGCGCGGAGGCCGACCGGGGTCGGGCCGACCAACTCGACGAGCACGGGGACGGCGCGGTCCGTGGATCCGGTGATCCAGTGGTGGGCCTCGGCGGCCGCCATCCGGGTCCACTCGTACCCCGCTTCCAGCAGAGGCTCGATCAACGGCAGCAGCGGAGCGGCGGTGCTGCCCAGCGGCTGCAGGCTGCTCAGGTGCCAGTGGGGCTGGTTCCGGGCCGAAAGCAGCCCCTTGAACACGTCGAGCGCCGGACCGGCGTCACCGGTCAGCCGGTAGTGCGCCACGGCTGCCGCGGCACTCAGCGAGGAGTCGTTGCTCTTCGCGGCGTTGCGCAACAGGTCGGTGACTTCACGCGTCTGTATGCCGTTGAGCCCGATTTGGCGGGCGGCGACGATGGCCGCGCGGCCGGTCCGGAAGCAGTCGACCAGTTCGGGTTGGGCCTGTCGGGCGGCGGCACCGAACGGCGCCAGGGCCCCGACAAGGGCGATGCCCGCGTTCCCGGTGGCGCCCGATGCCAGCTCTCGGCGGATGACGGGTATCAGCCGGCCGGCTGCCTCGGGGAAGTGCCGCGCCGCCGCTTCGAGCAACTTGGCACTGGGCCGGCGCAGCACCAGCTCCAGGGCGCGGGGGTCGCGGGAGCGCACCAGGGCGAGGAGCGCCGGCTCGGCGGTCTCGTCGTCGGCACTCGCGTGCCGGTACAACGCGTCCCGGAGGCCGGCGCCCGGCTCGGGCAGATGCTCGATCCAGTGGCCGATGGTGCGAAGGCGGCCGGCGAGGCCGCGGATGTCCTTCTGGTGGGGCAGGGCGGACAGCAGCAGGTCCAGGACCTCGGGCTCCCGGTCGCGCCAGGTCTCGGCGATTTGCTCGGCCAGCCAGGATCCGCGCGAGCCGATGTCTCCGGCCGCGATCCAGCGGGCGGCCACGGCGAGGCCGGCGTCCGCATCCCGAGTGAGCAGGCGTGTGAGCTGCTCGTCCGAGGACGTCGCGCCCGACCACGGGAAGTCGTCGTCCCCCGGGTCGGGTTCGGCACCGTCCTCGGCGATGACCTTCACAAGCTCAGCCGGGTACGGGGGCCCGGACCGCTCGGCACCGAGCATGGCCGCGGCCAGCCTGACTTCGGGCAGTGGGCTGTCCAGTGCCGCTGCCGCCGTCTCCCGGCCGAACCGGGCCAGGACGACCATCGCGTCCGCCCGCACCGCTGGGACGGGATCGGTGGCGTAGAGCTCCTCGATCCGATGCTCGACGGAGGTCCGCAGCTCAGCCGGGAGGAGCTCGGCCACGGCCGCGACTACCCGGAGCGCTGCCCGGCGCACCACTCGCTCGGCGTCCTCCAGACAGGGCAGCAGCTCCGGGAGCACCCCGCAGAGCTCCGCGCAGACGCCGGCGACCGAGCTGCCGGGCCAGTGCGGCGATTCGATGTCAGCCGGGTCGTGGTCGGCGAGGACGGCGAGCAGCATCAGCAACTGGTCGCGCCTGCCCGGGGCGTGCCGGACGGCGTGGGCGAGGAAGGGGACGGCGGGTGCCGAAGCCGGGTAGACCGTGCCTTGGTGGTGGATGTTGCCGAAGAGCTCGTAGATCGCCTCGTCGGCCGTCTCCTCGTCGCCCTGATAGAGCGCCATGATCAGCTCGGGCACGTCCTCTGCGGAGCCGTAGGCATGGGTCAGGGCGTGCCATGGGACGGCGTCCAGCTCGGCCGGAGACTTCATGGTCAGCACTCCTCATCTGATCAGGTGCGCCGACCATATCGATCACCACTGACAGTGCCGCGGCGAGACGAAACGATCGCCGGATGTGGAGGGGGTCAGGGCAGCGAGCCGTCCGAGTTCGCGACGACCATGAGAAAGACGGCGAAGGCGATGAAGGCGGCAAGGAAGACCAGTGCGCAGCCCATGCTCGCGGCGAGTTTCCCTGGGGCCGGGACTCTGGCGGTGGCGCGTTCGGGACGGTCCGGCAGATAGTGCACGGTGACGATGTCGCCCTCGACCGTGGTCGACGGCCCGCCCTCCTCGTCGAACCGGATGACGCGCCCGTCACGGGTTGTGAACTCGTACACGTGGTGCAGCGTCGTGCGCACCATGCTGTCTCCGCCGCCGTTGGTCGTCGTGTACGACCGGACGCACCGAGCCTCGGCCGTGATTCCGCTGGACCACGCCCTGCTGACCTGGCGGGAGCGGCGGAGCACGACGACGGCACCGCACACCGCAACGGCGATCAGGAGGAGAGGTACGACGTTGAACAGAGCTTCCATGGATACCCCGAGGTCGTACGCCGGCCGTGATTGACCGGCGTGCCAGGGAGCATATCCGGACGACCGGCGGGTCCGTCTCTGGGCGGAAAAGAAATTGACGGGTGGTCAGGGCGCTGGTGGGAGCCCCATCGTCCTGGTGAAGGTGGCGGGGTCGTCCTCGAAGCCGTGGATACCGGCGTGGAAGTCCCACACCCCGGAGTCGCCGCGCACGAACTCCGCGACCTTCGCCGCCGTGGAGCTGAGGACGCTGCCGAAGTCGTCCGTGGTGAGGTCGGTGTAGCCCTCGCGGATCCGCAGGGACGGCTTGATCACGCTGACGAAGGTGCGGCGGGCGGGGCGCTGCTGGATGATGACGCCGACCACCACGCGCGCGTAGCGCGGGTCGAGCCGGTCGAGTTCGACCGTGAGGACCTCGTCCCAGCCGAAGCCCTTGCCGTCCTTGCTGTCCCGGTTGAGGGTGATGGTCCCGTCCGGGGAGCGGCTGTCGAAGTGGACCACATAGGCGGGATCGCCGTACGGATCGCTCCCCAGGTAGGTCGCGGCGACTATGTCCAGATCGGTGGGCGGCTGACCGGCCGTACTCGGGTCCCACTTCACCGCGATCTCGACCTTGCGGATCCCCTTGGTGATGTCGCTCATCGGACGTCCCCCTTCCCGTGTGACCGCAGCCCTAACTGCCAGGCGGCCCAACCCGGTTGTCCATCCTGCCACGCGCGCGGGCAGGTGTGCGCGAGTGCGCCCGCGTCCAGACGTGACCGGCGCCACGCCCGTGGCCTTACGATGGCGCGGTGCTGGTCAAGTGGATTCGCTGCACCGTGGTGGACCGCCGCGGTTTCGAGCGGGGGCAGCGAAAGTGGGCGGGGCTTCTGGGAGAGCCGGGATTTCGGGGACAGGGCGGAGGCTGGAGCCGGGGGCGGCCCTCGGTGGCGCACATTTTCGCCTTCTGGGAAAGCCGTGCCTTCTACGACTCCTTCATGGCCCGCTCCCACGACCGGCTGGCGTCGGCCCAGTCCGGCACCTTCAAGGACGCCCAGGCCAGGCTGTTCGACTACCGCTTCGACGTGAAGACGGGCTTCGAACCGCGCTTCACGGATGCCGACCTCATCAGGGTCGCCCTCTGCCGCGTCCACGAGGAGCGCGTCGAGAACTTCACGCTGATGCAGGAGAAGGTCTGGAATCCCGCGATGGCCGGCTCGCCCGGGATGATCCGCGGGCTGTTCGCCGAGGCCCCGGGGCACGAGTTCATGGTCCTGTCGATGTGGCGGTCGGCCGCCGAGCACGGCAAGTACCGCACCGAGCGCGTGGAGCGGCTCGCCCTGCGGGCCCAGACAGAGGCGGACATCGCGGCACTCACGGGCGACATCGTGGAGCTGGAGCCCACGTGGACCGTTTGATATCCGGACCCGCCAAAGGCCGAATCCGACCCGTCAAGGTTTGAAATCCGGACCCGCGAAAAGTGCGCCCCATGTGGCGCATGGTGCGGGAAGTGTGTGACCTACGCCGTAAGGAGCTCGTACGAGTGCTCGACATGCCGTCGCCCGATCTAGGGTTTTGGCATGGCACGACCACGGCGCATCGTCCTTGTCCGGCACGGCGAGTCAAGGGGCAATGTTGATGACTCCGTGTACGAGCGCGAACCCGACCACGCACTGGCACTGACCGAACGCGGCTGGCAACAGGCCGAGGAGACCGGCAAACAGCTCCGAGACATCTTCGGCCGGGAACGCGTCAGTGTGTACGTCTCCCCCTACCGCCGTACCCACGAGACGCTCCGCGCCTTCCACCTCGACCCCGACCTCATACGCGTCCGCGAGGAGCCCCGGCTGCGGGAGCAGGACTGGGGCAACTGGCAGGACCGTGACGACGTACAGCTGCAAAAGGCCTACCGCGATGCGTACGGGCACTTCTTCTACCGCTTCGCGCAGGGCGAGAGCGGCGCCGACGTGTACGACCGGGTCGGCGGCTTCCTGGAGAGCCTGTACCGCAGCTTCGAGGCGCCGGACCACCCACCGAACGTGCTGCTGGTGACGCACGGCCTGGCCATGCGGTTGTTTTGCATGCGCTGGTTCCACTGGACGGTCGCCGAGTTCGAGTCGCTGTCGAACCCGGGGAACGGGGAGATACGGATGCTCGTTCTGGGGGACAACGGCAAGTACACGCTTGACCGGCCGTTCGAACGCTGGCGCGATCCGGAACCGTACGGGATCACTGAATAGAGTGGCGGGGCAATGACTGACTCCTCTTCCGGCGGGCGCGTGGACCGCGCCCTGGCCAGCCTGCGCGGACTCGCGGTGGGGGACGCGCTGGGCTCCCAGTTCTTCGTGCCGGTGAACTATCCGCTGCTCAAGCGCCGCGAGCTGCCGCCCGGGCCCTGGCAGTGGACCGACGACACGGAAATGGCCTGCTCCGTGGTTGCCGTCCTCGCCGCCCACCAGCGCATCGACCAGGACGCCCTCGCCCGCTCCTTCGCCGAGCACCACGACTTCGACCGTGGCTACGGGCCCGCGGTCAACCGGCTGCTCCGGCTGATCCGGGAAGGCGGCGACTGGCGCGAGCTGTCCGCCGCGCTCTTCAACGGCCAGGGCTCCTGGGGCAACGGCGCGGCGATGCGTATCGCCCCGCTGGGCGCCTGGTACGCGGACGACCCCGAGCAGGCCACGCACCAGGCGGAGATCTCCGCGTACCCCACGCATCAGCACCGCGAGGCCGTGGTCGGCGCCATGGCCGTGGCCGCGGCCGCCGCGCTGATCGCGGCCCCCGGCGGACCGTCCAGCCCCGAGTCGCTGCTCGACGACGTGGTCGCGCTCGTCCCGAAGAGCGCGGTCGGTGCCGGGCTGCGCCGGGCCCGGGACATGCTCGACTACGGCGACCCGGCCACGGTCGCGGCGGTCCTGGGCTGCGGTCGGCGTACGACCGCCCATGACACCGTGCCCTTCGCCCTCTGGTCGGCCGCGCGCTCCCTGGGCGACTACGAGCAGGCGTTCTGGACGACCGCGCAGGCCGGCGGCGACGTGGACACCACCTGCGCCATCGTGGGCGGAGTGCTTGCCGCGGGGAAGGCGGGGGCGCCGCCCGCGGAGTGGGTGGGGCGGACGGAGGCGCTGCCGGACTGGGTGGGGGTGTCGGCCTAGCGCGCTGCGGTGATGTGGCGGCGTCGGGAAGCTGTGGCCTGGTCCGGGCCCCTTGACGTAGTGGCTGAGCGTGACTTCGCGAGCCCCGTTCCATCATGGCTCCGTGGATCTGCCGCTTCGCAAGCCCGCGCCGCCTTGGCTCCTGTTGCCTGTCGCTCCGCGGCCTGTGGCGCCGCCGGCCGCTCAGGCGGCCTCCTCCCGCAGGCGCGGTGCGATGGAGGGCGTGGCAACGCGTGCGCAGACCGGCAGGTCGCGATCTACCGTCCTTGGCCGTCCAACGAGGACCTCGTCGCCGACGCGCTGCGGACCGGACTGCCGCGGACAGAGTCCGCTCGCGTCCCGGCTCCGTGATTCACGAATGCGACAGCGTCCAGGCTGAGCGCTTCCGCGACGTCATCGTGCAAGGCGTGGTGGAGTCCACGGCCAAGGTGCTGCACGAGGTGATCGACCGCGGAATCGAGCGGGGAAGAGGCGCGGACCGACGCGGCGAGCGGATACGGCTACGACGCCATGCCGGCGGTGATGATGTACCGGTCGAAGGTATGCGGGAGCGAATGGTCGGACCAGGACATCGAGGAGATGGTCGACCAGTTGATGGTCCCGCTGCTGCGCCGACCCGGGTGTGATGCCGGGCCGTTGCGGTCCCGGTGGTGGCTTGGGCGAACCGGGGTGTCGCAGGGGGTAGCGGGCGGCGTAGTCTAAGGGCGCCATGCCGTACGAACCGCCTACTCACACCGTCGAGCGCTCCCTTCGCGCAACGACCGGAGCGAAGATCATTGCCGGTGTCGACGAGGTGGGGCGCGGCGCCTGGGCCGGGCCCGTCACCGTCTGTGCGGCGATCACCGGACTGCGCCGGCCTCCCACGGGCCTCACCGACTCAAAGCTGCTCACCGTGAAACGGCGGACCGAGCTTGCCGACGAGTTGCGGACCTGGGTGACGTCGTACGCCCTGGGGCACGCGTCCCCGGAGGAGATCGACGACCTCGGGATGACGGCGGCGCTGCGGATCGCGGCGGTACGTGCCCTGGAGGGCCTGCCGGTCCGCCCCGACGCGGTGATCCTCGACGGCAAGCACGACTATCTCGGGACGCCGTGGCGGGTCCGTACGGTGATCAAGGGCGATCAGTCGTGCGTGGCCGTGGCGGCGGCCTCGGTGATCGCCAAGGTTCAGCGCGACAAAATGATGGCCGAACTGGGTATCGACCATGCAGACTTCGGTTTTGCGGACAACGCCGGGTATCCCTCACCCGTGCACAAGGCCGCACTGGCGGAGCGGGGCCCCACACCCCACCACCGGTTGTCGTGGGCGTATCTTGATGCGCTGCCCCAGTGGCGGCACCTCAAGAAGGCCCGCAGCTGGGCGGACGGAAGCGTTCCGGAGATCGAGGGTCAGCTCGGCTTCGATTTCTGACGGTTCCGGTCGTACGTATGTGCCACCCACTGGCGCGAGCCGTACCAACGTTTGATAGACATCAACTCATGCCTCTCATCCCCGAGGAGCCTCAGATTCACGAGAGTGCCCAGGGTCCCCGCGCCACTCCGGCCAGCGGCCGTACCGCGCCGACCCCCCGTCCCGTACCCGGCCCCCGCCCCGCGGCCCCGCCGCGTCCTGGTCGTCCCGGCCCTCTCCGTCCCGCGCCGCCGGCGCAGCGTACGGGCGGGTCCGGGCCCAAGCCCGGGCCCGCGGGCCCGGCCCCAACTGCCGCCGCTGTGGCGTCCGCTCCGGCTTCGGCTCCGGCGACTCCGCAGATCCAGCTGATTCCGGCCCCGGCCGACGGTGCGCTCGACGCTGCCGAGGAAGCCGTGGACCTGCTGCTGGAGTCCGGCCGCGCCCCCGGTGACGTGCTGGTGATCACCACCGGCGAGCCGCACCCCTGGGCCGCTCACGAGCTGTCCTTCGGTGAGGCGTCCTACTGGGCGCAGCACGATGCCCGCGACGACGTCTTCTATGCCGACGCCGCCGTGGCCGACCGTGCCGCGTCCCGGCCCGTGGTCGTGGTCGCCGTCAACGGTGGTTCCGACACCGCTGCCGCCACCGCACTGCCCCTGGCTCTCACCCGGGCCGGCGCCCTGCTGATCGTCTGCGGCGACCCGCAGCAGATCAACTCGGTGCTGGGCGCGGGCGTCTAGCCGGTTCCAGCAGATCGGGGCGTTGGGTCGGCGAATGCGCCGTCCCGGCGGCAATTGCCCGGCGTGGCCTGTGGCATGCGCGGACGACGGGCGTGCGGGTGCCCTCCGGCCGGTGTCAGGAGAGACGCCGTGTCGGCCGTGCGTTCGTACGCTGGTGGTCTGCCGCGTTGGTCCGGTCTCGTGGTCGTGGCCCTCAGCGGGCTGCCACGCGGCTCAGCACCTCGGAGGCGGCACCCCCGGTGCGCGGCGGCGGGGGCGGTGTCTCGGACGTCGCGAACGGCTCGGGCGCCGATGCGGAGTTGGGGCGGCGGCCGCCTCGGCCCTCGCCGAGGACCTGCCAGCCGTCGCGGGTCAGCGTGATGTACGCCCCGCAGCGCAGCCCGTGCAGTGTGCAGGCGTCACGCAGGCCCCACATCCACGCGCCGTCCTCCTCCGTCCAACGCGCGTCGCCGTCACGGCAGTAGAGCAGCACGGCGGTGCGCACCGGCGTGCGGCGGCGCAGGTCGTGCGGGATGACCCGGCGCAGCTGGTCGAGCAGCGCGTTGCGGAACATCCAGCCGTCGGCGAGCACCGGACGCCTGGTGAACGAGGCACTCGCGCACAGTCGTTCGTCCACGTCGAGTACGGCCACGATCGCCGTCGACGGCTCGGGGCGGTGTCGCGCGTGCAGTCCGCTGACGACTTCCCGGGGGTTGCGCAGCAACGGGATTCCCGCGGCGGCCCACTCCGCGGGCTCCAGCACTCGGGCCACGGCGTTGGCGGATGCGGCGGAGGCCGACGTGGCCGCCGCGGAGGACGGAGCGAATCCGAAGGTCACGTTCCTCCCTTCGGCTACGCGCCCACACTGCGGGCGGGGTCTGGATCGGGGGAGCGCACACCGCAGCGGAGCCCTACCTGGTCGCGGGACGAGCCGTGCGGGGAGCGGACTTCAATTCTTCCTGTCGAACTTGGATGCGGCAACGAGCAATTGGGGCGACCAACCCTTATTGACTGGTCTGTGGCTTATATCCGTACCCGGTGGGGCGTTGCCTGATGCCGGGCGATACGGCGCAGGTAAGAGATCTCCGTCGAGTTCGGCTGAGTACTGTGCGTGAACGGTGTGTCGCCTTGAGTGAGGTGGCTGACTGTCCTTGCGATCGGGTTGCATGGGGAGCATGGACGATCTGGAGCTCCGCGCCGAAGCCGATGCCATCCTTGCCGAGCTTGTCGGTGACCCGGCGGGGTCGGCGCGGTTGCGCGAGGACCAGTGGCAGGCGGTGGCGGCACTGGTGGAGCAGCGTCGGCGCGCGCTGGTGGTGCAGCGCACCGGCTGGGGCAAGTCGGCGGTGTACTTCGTCGCCACCGCGCTGCTGCGCCGACGTGGCGCAGGCCCGACGGTGATCGTCTCGCCGTTGCTGGCGCTGATGCGCAACCAGGTCGAGTCGGCGGCACGGGCCGGTATCCGGGCGCGCACCATCAATTCGGCCAACCCTGAGGAGTGGGACATCATCCATGAGGAGGTCGAGCGCGGCGGGACCGACGTTCTCCTGGTGAGCCCGGAGCGTCTCAACTCCGTGGATTTTCGCGAGCAGATGCTGCCCAGGCTGGCGGCTACGACCGGTCTGCTGGTGGTCGACGAGGCGCACTGCATCTCCGACTGGGGGCACGACTTCCGTCCTGATTACCGCCGGCTGCGAGCGATGCTCGCCGACCTTGCGCCTGGGGTGCCGGTGCTGGCCACCACCGCGACCGCGAATGCGCGGGTGACGGCGGATGTGGCCGAGCAGTTGGGTACCGGTGTCGGCGACGCCCTGGTGCTGCGCGGCCCGCTCGACAGGGAGAGTCTGCGACTGGGTGTGGTGCGGCTGCCGGATGCCGCGCATCGCCTCGCCTGGCTGGCCGAGCACCTGGACGAGCTGCCGGGCTCGGGGATCATCTACACGCTGACGGTGGCCGCCGCGGAGGAGGCCACCGCCTTTCTGCGGCAGCGCGGCTTCCGGGTGGCCTCCTACACGGGGCGCACGGAGAACGCCGATCGGCTGCAGGGCGAAGCCGACCTGCTGGAGAACCGGGTGAAGGCGCTGGTCGCGACCTCGGCGCTGGGCATGGGCTTCGACAAGCCGGACCTGGGCTTCGTGGTCCATCTCGGTTCGCCGTCCTCGCCGATCGCCTACTACCAGCAGGTGGGGCGTGCGGGTCGCGGGGTGGAGCACGCGGACGTCCTGCTGCTGCCCGGCAAGGAGGACGAGGCCATCTGGCGCTACTTCGCCGACACCGCCTTCCCGCCCGAGGCGCAGGTCCGCCAGACCCTCTCGGCTCTCGCCGATGCGGGACGGCCGCTGTCCGTGCCCGCTCTGGAGGCCCTGGTGGACCTCCGGCGGACCCGTCTGGAGAGCATGCTGAAGGTGCTCGACGTGGACGGCGCGGTCAAGCGGGTGAAGGGCGGCTGGATCTCCACCGGGCAGCAGTGGGTCTACGACGCCGAACGGTACGCCTGGGTCGCGCGGCAGCGGGCCGCCGAGCAGCAGGCCATGCGCAATTACGTGAGCACATCCCAGTGCCGGATGGAGTTCCTGCGCCGGCAACTGGACGACGAGGGAGCGGCCCCCTGCGGCCGCTGCGACAACTGCGCCGGGGCCTGGGCCGACTCCGCTGTCTCGGCGGAGGCGCTGGCGGGAGCCGCGAAGGAACTGGACCGCCCGGGGGTGGAGGTCGAGCCGCGCCGGATGTGGCCGACGGGCATGCCCGCACTCGGTATCGACCTCAAGGGACGTATCCCGGCCAAGGAGCAGTGCTCCACCGGGCGCGCCCTGGGACGGCTCTCGGACATCGGCTGGGGCAACCGGCTGCGCCCCCTGCTGGCCGAGAACGCAGCCGACGGCCCGGTCCCCGACGATGTGCTGCAGGCCGCGGTGGCCGTCCTCGCCGACTGGGCGCGCTCTCCAGAAGGCTGGGCGTCGAATGCCGCCGACGCTGCTGCCCGGCCGGTGGGGGTCGTCGCTGTGCCGTCCCTCACCCGTCCCCAACTGGTCGGTTCACTCGCCCGGGAACTCGCGGCCATCGGCCGCCTCCCCTTCCTGGGCACTTTGACGTACACCGGATCGAACGGCGCGCACGCGGCACGACGCAGCAACTCCGCCCAACGCCTCAGGGCCCTGTCCGGCGCCTTCACCGTCTCCGAGGATCTGGCCGGTGCCCTCGCCCGCACTCCCGGACCCGTCCTGCTCGTCGACGACTACACGGACACGGGCTGGACCCTCGCGGTCGCTGCCCGCGTCCTCCGCCTGGCAGGCAGCGCACAGGTTCTCCCGCTGGTTCTCGCCGCGACAGGTTGAGGGGGCAGTGGTGGCCGGGCGTTCGCGTGTGGCGCGGGCTGGGCGGTCATGAGCCGCTGTCCGTCACCGACTCCGGTTCCTTGCCGGGCCAGACGGTGGTGACCACCGGCCAGATCAGGCTGTAGACGAGGACCTTGGTGAGCGGGTTGAGCCAGACCAGCAACGGGGCGCCCCTGTCGAGTCCGCCGACCAGCAGCACCAGCCCGAAGATCAGGCCGACGCTGATCGCATAGGCCAGCAGGAACCTGAACCAGGACTTCCACGCGTCCGCCATGGCGGCGCGACCGTAGAGCTTGGGGCGCGGCGCGGCGGCGACCCCGCCGTAGCGGCGGGCGAACTTCGCGTCGGCCCAGCGGACGGTGCGGTGGCCGTACACCACGGTCAGGCCGAGATAGGCCGCGGACAGGCCGTGCCAGACGGTCGGCTCGTGGCCGTCCCGGATGCTGAGGACGGTGGCCGTCAGCAGTACGACGTCGATCAGCGGAACGCACAGCAGCAGCGCGCCGCCCAGGGTCCGCAGGCCGGCGGCGTAGCGCGCCGCCAGACCGCCCACGAGGAAAACCCAGAACAGCACATCACAGGCGAGAACCAGATAGAGGATGGCAAACCCCCTTGCGTGAAGAATTCGATCGTCATTGTCCCGGGCGGCCATGATCCGGTGTCCGGTTCCGGCCAGGCCGATTCAGCCGGACGGTGCCGGATCCGGGGCGAGCAGCGTGGTCAGGACCGTGGCCACGATGCCGCCCCGGGCGTCGCGCAGCAGGCTGCGGAACACGACGCGGTCACGGCCGGCCCGGGTGTCCATGGTCTCCGGGGTCACCTCGGCCCACAGCGTGTCGCCCGCGTGGATCGGCCGTGCGTGCAGGAACCGCTGCGCAAGATGCACTGTCCCCTCGGGGCCGAGCCCGAAGGCGGGGTCCTCCAGCAGCGGCCAGTACGCATTGCCGGCGACCAGCGCGGCGAAGGTGGGTGGGGCAACCAGGTCCGGGTAGCCGGCCGCGCGGGCGGCGTCCGGGCTGTGGTAGACGGGATGGGGGTCGCCGATGGCGTCGGCGAACGCGCGCACCGCGGCGCGGGTGACCTCGTACGGCTCCGTCGCGGGGAAAAGTCGGCCGAGATACGTCCTGTTGAGCGCCATCGGCATCAGCTGCCGCCCACGGCGTGCGCGCCGCCGTCCACATGCAGGATCTCGCCGGTGGTGGCCGGGAACCAGTCCGACAGCAGCGCCACGCAGGCCCGCGCGGTGGGCTCCGCGTCCGCCGCGTTCCACCCCAGCGGCGCGGCCCTGTCCCAGAACTCGCCGTCGAACCCGGGGACGTTGCGGGCGGCGGTGGTCGCCAGTGGTCCGGCGGCCACCAGATTGACTCTGATGGCGCGCGACCCCAGTTCGCAGGCGAGGTACCGGGCGCAGGACTCCAGCCCCGCCTTGGCCACCCCCATCCAGTCGTAACCCGCCCACGCCCGGGAGGCATCGAAGTCCAGGCCGACGATCGAGCCGCCGGTGCCCATGAGCGGCAGCACCGCCATGGTGAGGGACTTGAGCGAGTACGCCGAGACGTGGACCGCGGTGGCGACGTCCTCCCACGGCGTCGTGAGGAAGTTGCCGCCGAGCGCGGACGGTGGCGCGTACCCGATCGAGTGCAGGATCCCGTCGAGGCCGTCGACGTGTTCCCCCACGCGGGCGGCGAGCGTCGCGAGCTGGGCGGTGTCGGTGACGTCCAGCTCGACCACCGGGGGCGGTTCGGGCAGGCGTTGTGCGATGCGGCGCACCAGACTCGGTCTGCCGTGCGCGGTGAGCACGATCCGCGCACCTTCGGTCTGGGCGACCCGCGCCACGTGGAAGGCGATGGACGCCTGGGTGAGGACGCCAGTGATCAGGATGCGCCGGCCTTCGAGGATGCCCATCAAGTCTCCCTTGCGACGGTACGGGGGCTCAGTGCCCCATCGAGGAGCCGCCGTCGACCGGGATGACGGCTCCGGTGACATAGTCAGCGGCGGGCGATGCCAGGAACCCGACGACCCGGGCGACTTCGGCGGGCCGGGCCATCCGGCCGAGCGGGATCTGCCGGACGTACTCCTCGCGCAGTTCCGGGGAGAGCTGCGCGGTCATGTCGGTGTCGGTCAGGCCGGGCGCGACGATGTTGACCGTGATGTTCCGCGGCCCCAGTTCGCGCGCCAGGCTGCGGCCGAAGCCGATCAGCCCCGCCTTGGACGCCGCGTAGTTGGCCTGTCCGGTGGCCCCTTGCAGGGCGACCACCGACGAGACGAGAACGACGCGTCCGCGGCGCAGGCGCAGCATGCCCCGGGTCGCACGCTTCACCACCCGGTAGGCGCCGGTCAGGTTGGTGTCGAGGACGTCGGCGAAGGTCTCCTCCGGCATCGCCGCCAGCAACTGGTCCCGCACGATGCCCGCGTTGACGACCAGGACCTCCACCGCGCCCTGCTCGGCCTCGACGGCACGGAAGGCCGCGTCGACCTGCGCGGTGTCGGTGACATCGCACCGTACCCCGAACGTCCCGTCGGGCGGCGAGCCCGTGCGGTAGGTGACGGCGACCCGCTCACCCGCCGCGCGGAGTTCCTCCGCCACGGCCCGGCCGATGCCCCGGCTCGCGCCCACCACCAGGCAGGAACGGGGCATCAGGCGCTCCGGACCGCTTCGGCGGCGGCGATGCGCTCCGCGACGTGGCGGTTCAGCCGGTAGGCGCGGAGCACCTCCGGGGCGGCGGCGCGCGCACCCGCGACGGTGCCCAGACATTCGGCCGCGCCGCACAGGCAGTCGAACGGGGCGACCATGTCCCATTCGGTGGAGGGGTAGAAGAAGGCCAGTTCCTCCCCGGCGGCGATCGGCCGCAAGGCGCGTACGTCCATCCGCTCGGTGTCCACGTACACGTTGGGCGTGCAGGAATGGTTGAGATAGCGCACCTGAGGGCCGTCTATGTGCCGGTCACCACCGACGTCGATCGTGTAGACGGACGGGGCCTCGGCGATTGCGCACTCGCTGAGGTCGGCGACGACCTCGCCCTCGGCCAGCGGGCGGCCGGCGACGACCCCGGCTCCGTACGGACGGTCCTGGACAATGACGAAGGCGGTCTCGGACATGGCGGTTCCCTTCTTCCCACCGCGGGCGGACGTGCCCGCGGTCTGTGTGCGAGGTGGGTGGCGGCAACGGGGCGAGCGGGGCTGCGGTTCACTCCGCCCCGGTGTCCTCCCGATGCCGGAGTACGGCGTCCGCGAGGGCCGTCACCGTTCGGTGCGGACTGATCGCGGCCAGGTTCAGCCCGGGCGCCAGTACTTTGAGGCGTCGCAGGACGGTCATGGTCATCAGCGAGTCCAGGCCGTACGCGCGGAAGTCGGCGTCCGGGTCGAGTGCCTGGGGCCCGTCGAGGTCCAGGGCGCGGGCGACGGTCGCCCGCACATGGGCCACGACGATCTCCCGGCGCCGGTCCGGGGTATGCGCGGCGGCCAGCAGCGCCGCCACCTCGTCCTCGGCCCAGGGCGCCGCCCCCTGCGCCCCGGAGTGCCCGGATCCGGCGGGAGCAGCGTCGGCGTCCTGGTGGAACTCCGCCAGGAGCGCCACCGGGGTGCGCATGGCGTAGGCGGCGGCTACGGCGGACCAGTCCGCGTCGGCGACGACGAGCTGTGCCGCGTCCCCGCCGAGGACGTGGTCCAGGGCGGCAGCGGCCCGCTCACCCGGCATCAGGCGCATGCCGGTCGCGGTGACGGCGTCGCGGACCTCGGGGGCGAGGCCGTCGCGCCAGGGCCCCCAGTTGACGACGTGGGCCGGTGTTCCGGCGCGCCTGCGCTCGTGGACGAGGGCGTCCACGTAGCAGTTCGCGGCGGCGTAGTGGGCCAGGCCCTGGGAACCGAGCAGTGCCGTGGTGGAGGAGAAGCACAGGAAGTGCTCCACCGGATGGTCGGCGCTGAGGCGATGCAGCAGGGCGGTCCCCGCCACTTTGGGTCGTAGAACGGCCGTCACCCGTTCGGGGGTGAGATCCGCGAGGAGAGCGACGTCCTCCACGAACGCCGCCTGAAAGATGCCGCGCAGCGGCGGGAGTTCGCCGCCGAAGCGGGCGAACAGCGCTTGCATGGCGTTCTCGTCCGCGACATCGGCGGCCGCCTCGTGCACCGTGACGCCCGTGGACCGCAGCCGTTCCACGGTCGGTGCCGCGCCCCGCGCCTCGCCACGCCGGGAGACCAGCACCAGATGCCGGGCGCCGAGTGCGGCGAGCCTGGTCAGCAGGGCGGGACCGGTCCGGCCGGTGGCGCCGACGACCAGATGCACGCCGTCCGGGTCCAGCCGGACGGCGGGACCACGGGTCCCGGCGAGCCGTCGCGCGGTGAGCCGGGGGACGTGGCGCACGGCGGCACGGTGTGCGCTCTGCGTCCCGGCACCGGGCCCGGCGGCAAGTTCGGCCGCCAGCGCCCTCGCCGAGCCGTCCGCGTCGTCCCGCCCGGACGGGGCTTCCAGGTCGACCAGGCCGCCCCACGCCGAGGGGTGCTCCAGGGCGGCGGTGCGGCCGATGCCCCACAGGGCGGCGTGGCCCGGGTCGAGCACGTCGCCGGTGCGCACGGACTGGGCCTGCACGGTGGCGAACCACAGCCGGGGCCCCTCGGCTCCGGCGACGGCGCGGACCAGCCGGACGGCGTCGAGGGTCAGACGGACCGCCGACTCCGGTCCCGTACCGGGAGCGGGCAGGTGGACCACGTGCCGGACGTCGCCGTCCAGGCCGAGGTGCCGGCGCAGCCCGGTGACGGTGCGGTCGGCCGCGCTCAACCCGGGCACGGACCGGCACTCCACGCCGAGCCGCCGCAGGCGCTCCGCCAGGGCGTCGGCGAGCACGCCGGTCCCCACGACGACGACCGGGCCCTCCGGCACACCGTCGGACGGAGGCGCCGGCTGCCACGTCAGCCCGTGCAGCCAGGCGGCCGGCGCTCCGCCCGCATGCGCGTCCGTACGGCGCACCCGCACGCCGCGTGCCCGGGCGACCGGCACGCCGGACCGGTACCAGTCCAGCTCCGCGACGAGCGCCGGCCCGTCCGGATCGCCGGTGATCCGGGCCCGCACCGTGAGCGGCCCGGGCGCGGTGTCCGGGCGCTGGACCAGGCTGTCGAGCCCGGTCACCGTCCAGCCCGCCGACCCCGGCAGCACGGCGGGCAGCGCCTGGAACGCCGCGTCGAGGGCGCCGAGGGAACCGGCGTCGGTGTCCGGCCGGGCCTCGGCGACGGCTTCGCCCGGGCCGCCCCGCAGCCACCGCAGGACGCGCAGGGCAGGGCCGTAGGAGAGACCGGCGGCGGCCAGCTGCGCGTAGTGTCCGGCGGCGTCGGACCGCTCGAACTCCTCGGCGGCGTCGGACCGCTCGAACTCCGCTCCGGCGTCGGACCGTTCGAACTCTTCGGCGGCGTCGGGCCGTTCCGCGCGCTCGGCGCCCGTGCCGGGCAGGGCGTGGGGATCGTCGTGCAGCCGGGCCGAAGCGTGCAGGTGCCAGTGCCCGGCCGGGTCCAGGGCGTGGATGTCCAGGTCGGCGGGCGCCCCGGGGGCGTCACCGGCGCGCAGGGTGATCTGCAGGGCGCGGACCGTCTCGTCGAGGACCAGAGCGCTGTGGACGGTCAGATCGCGTACAACCGGATCGCCGAGGCCGGCTTCCCGGGCGGCGGCCAGCGCGAGATACGCGTAGCCCGACAGGGGCACGACTTCCTGTCCGTGCAGGAGGTGTTCGCGCAGCGGGCGGAACGCGGGCCCGTCCAGCGGCGGCTGCCACAGCCGCGTGCCGGGCCAGGCGGCCGGGGTGGTGACCGGGCCGAGCAGGCCGGCGGTGGCGGGATCGGCGGTGGGCGGGGCGCCGCCCGGTGCCGGAGCCTCGGTGAGCGCGCGGCTCGCGGCCACGGCGGGGACGGCCGTCCAGTGCCGCGTCCGCCGCCAGGACATGAACGGCGGGTCGACCGTGCGGCCGTCCGGCGTGAAGCGCTCCCAGGCCGGTTCCAAACCGTGGCAGTACAGGCGCCCCAGCGCGGCCAGGAAACTCTCCTGGGCGTCCTGATCTCTGACGAGGGTGCCGGTGACCAGGACGCCGTCGCTGTCGCCCAGGGTGGCCGCCGTGTCGCGGGTGAGCACGGGATGGGCACTGACCTCGACGAACGCGGTGTGCCCCGCGCGGAAGGCGGTGCGCACGGCGTCGGCGAAACGGACGGGGGCGCTCAGGTTGTCGCACCAGTACGCCGCGTCGCAGGCGGGCGGACGGTCCTGTCGCCCGTCGACGGTGGAGAAGAAGGGAATCCGGGGCGGCCGCGGCGTGAGATCGGCGAGTTCCGCGGTGAGCGGCTCCAGCAGCACGTCCATCTGGGGCGAGTGCGATGCCACGTCGACCTGGACGAGACGGGCGTTGACCCCTTCCGTCTCGTAGGCGTTCGTCAGCTCCCGGACACCGTCGGGGTCGCCGGCGATCACGGTGGAGCGGGGGCTCGGCACGACCGCCACGGTCACCGAACCTGCCTCCGTCCTACCGCCCAGCCGCTCGGTGACCTCCTCGACAGGGCTTTCGATCACCGCCATGGCGCCCTGGCCCGCCACCTTCAGCAGCAGCCGTGACCGTCGGCAGATCACCCGGACGCCGTCGCGGACGTCGAGGGCGCCCGCGACGACGGCCGCGGCCACCTCGCCCATGGAGTGCCCGATGACGGCGGCGGGCCGCAGCCCGTGCTCGCGCCACAGCTCCGCGAGGCCGAGCTGCACCGCGAAGATCAGCGGCTGCACCACGGAGACGTCGGTGGCCACCTCCGTGGCGCCGAGCGCCTCGCGCAGGGAGAACCCCGCCTCGGCCGCGATCAACGGCTCCAGTTCGTCGATCACCCGCCCGAAGGCCGGAGCGGTGCCCAGCAGTGTCCGGCCCATACCGGCCCACTGGGAGCCTTGGCCGGAGAACAGCCAGACGGCGCCCTGCGGTTCGGCGGCGGCCCGGCCACGGGCCAGCCCCGGGACGGCGGTGCCGCTCCGGTGGGCGGCCAGCGCCCGGCGCAGACCGGGCGTGTCCCGGGCCGGGACGGCGAGCCGCTCCGGTTCGTGCGACCGGCGCAGTGCGAGGGTGTGCACCAGGTCGTCGAAGGGCACGTCGGCCCCCCGCCCGGCCAGCCAGTCCTCGAGTCGTCGCAGCCGGTCGTCCAGCGCGTCCGCCGATCCCGCGGAGACCGGTACCAGGAGGACATCGCCGGAACCGGCACGACCGGAGCCCCGGCGGGGCGCCGCGGCCGGCGCCTCCTCCACGACGGCGTGCGCGTTGGTGCCGCCGAACCCGAAGCTGCTCACGCCGGCCCGGCGGGGGCGCCAGGTGCGCGGCCACGGGGTGCGCCGCGTGACGACCCGCATGCGGAGTTCGTCGAAGGGGATGAGCGGGTTGGGGCGGTCGAAGTTCAGGCTGGCCGGCAGCGTGTCATGGCGGAGGGCCAGCACCACCTTGATCAGCCCGGCGATGCCCGCCGCCGCCTCGAGATGGCCGATGTTCGTCTTCACGGACCCGATGAGGAGGTCCCGGTCGCGTCCGTCGAGGAGGACCGCGCTCAGGGCGGCTGCCTCGATCGGGTCACCCAGGGCGGTCCCCGTTCCATGGGCCTCGACGTAGTCGATGTCCGGTGCGGACAGTCCGGCCGCGGCCAGTGCGGCGCGCAGAAGTTCTTCCTGCGCCTCGGGGTTGGGGGCGAGCAGCCCGTTGGACGCGCCGTCCTGGTTGACCGCGCTGCCGCGGATCACGGCCAGCACGCGGTCGCCGTCGCGCTGGGCTGCGGACAGCGGCTTGAGCACCACCACACCGCAGCCCTCGCCGCGGCCGTAGCCGTCCGCGCCGGCGGCGAAGGTCTTGCAGCGGCCGTCGGAGGCCATGACTCCGGCCTCTTCGAAGTTCACCGTGACCGCCGGGGAGAGCAGCAGGTTCACCCCTCCGGCCAGCGCGAGGTCGCTCTCCCCCGACCTGAGGCTCTGTACGGCCTGATGCACGGCGACCAGCGAGGAGGAGCAGGCGGTGTCGACGACCAGGCTCGGGCCGCGCAGCCCCAGGACGTACGAGACCCGGTTGGCGATGACACCGAGCGCGGAACCGGCGCCGCTCCAGGCATTGATGCCCGGCAGGTGACTCATCTGCGCCGCCCCGTAGTCGGAGACGGAGGCGCCGATGAACACCCCGGTACGGGAACGGGCGAGGGAGCGCGGGGGGACACCGGCGTGTTCCAGCGCTTCCCAGACGACCTCGAGCATGAGGCGCTGCTGTGGGTCGGTGGCCGCGGCCTCGCGGTCGGACATGCCGAAGAAGGCGGCATCGAAGGCGGCCAGGTCGTCGCTGAGATAGCCACCGCGGGCGGGTGTGCGGTCCAGCACGGCTCGGGCGGTGGGGTCCAGGCCTCCCAGCAGCTCCCAACGTCCGTGCGGCGCGTCCGAGATGGCGTCCCGGCCGGCGCTCAGGAGGTCCCAGAAGGACTCGGGAGTGGCCACGGCGCCGGGCAGGCGCATGCCGAGGCCGATGACGGCGACGGGCTCGGCCTCCGGTCCGGCGGCAGGTCCCTCCCCGGGGGTGAGCGGGGCCGGGCCCGCGTCTTCGGACGGGTCGGGCCCGACGAGCCGCCGGACGAGCGCGTGCACGGTCGGTGCCTCGTAGATGAGGGCGGGCGACAGTGGGCGGTCCAGCAGGTCCTCCAGGGTTCCGGAGAGTTCCACGACCTGACGGGAGGTGAGGCCCATACCGGCCAGGGGCCGGTCGGGAGCGATGTCGTTCTCGGCGACGCCGAGGTGCTCCGACAGCCAGGAGACGAGCCAGGCTCGCAGGCTCTGCTCGTTCACGACGTCCACCACTCCGTCTCCAGGTAGTCCAGCGTCCCGAGGCGGTGACGTTCCGCGCAGGCGTGACGCCGTACCTTGCCGCTGCTGGTCCTGGGCATGGCGCCGGGTCGCAGGAAGACGACCTCGTACGGTTCGACGCCGTGGCGCCCGCCGACGGCGCGGCGCACGGACCGGACCGCTTCCTCGCGTGTGACGGGGGCGACGGCCCCCGGGGCCCGGCGCAGTTCGACGGCGACGACCAGCCGTTCGCCCTTCTCGTCGATCAACGGGAAGGCGGCGGTGGTCGCGACCGGCATGCCGTCGAGTGCGCTCCGGACGGTGACCTCGATGTCGGACGGATAGTGGTTCCGGCCGTCGATGACCACGACGTCCTTGATCCGCCCCGTGACGAACAGCTCGCCCTCGTGCAGGAATCCCAGGTCACCGGTGCGCAGCCACACGGGAGCGGTCGGCCTGCCGTCACGGTCGAGCAGATCGGCCCCGAAGGACCGTCGCGTCTCCTCGGGGCGGCGCCAGTAGCCCGGGGAGACGTTGGGGCCGCTCACCCAGATCTCGCCGACCCGGTCCGCGGGCTGCTCGGCGCCCTGGTCGGCGATGCGCACCTGCACCCCGGGCAGCGGGGTGCCACATCCCACGAGCTGCCAGGCCTGCGGCGCGTCCGGCGGGCAGCGGCGGACGTGGCCGTCGGCCAGCTCGGCCCGGTCGAACGTGCGGATCGTGGCGCCGTCCAGGGCCGAGGTGACGCCCAGGGTCGCCTCCGCGAGGCCGTAGCCGGGGGCGTTGCCGGAGAGAGCGAAGCCGCAGGCCGCGAACTTCGCGGCGAAGGCGAGGACGCTGTCCGACCGCACCTGCTCACTGCCGTTGCACAGGGTGTGCAGGGTGTCCAGGCGCAGGGTCGCCATGTGGTCGCCGGTGATCCGGCGCACGCACAGGTCGAGGGCGAAGTTGGGGGCGGCGGTCCAGGTGCCGCCGTAGTCGCTGATCAGGCGAAGCCAGCGGTGCGGCTGCTGCACGAAGGCCATCGGGGCCAGGTGCACCGCGCGGGCGCCGGCGAGCAGGGGCATCGCGATGCCCGTGATCAGACCCATGTCGTGGAAGTACGGGAGCCAGGAGACGATGACGTCCTGCTCGGTCAGCCCCGACTGCTCGGCGCTCTGCCGGGCGGCGGCCGCAAGGTTGTCGTTGCCGATGAGCACGCCGCGCGGGGTCCGGGTGGAGCCGGAGGTGTACTGCAGGTAGGCGATGTCGCCGGGAGCCGCCGGGCCCGTGTCCGCGGCGGCCCCGTCTGCCGGGGGCGGGTCGTCCAGGCACAGCACTGTCGTGGCGTGCCCGCACGTGGCGCGGGTCAGCGCCGTGACCTCCTGGGCACCGGCCAGAGTGGTGAGCACGCACGACGGTTCGGCGTCCCGCAGGACCGCCTCCAGCCGGTCGTTGCTGCGGAAGAACTCCGGGGCGTACAACGGCACGGCGACCGTACGGGCGTACAGACAGCCGAGGAAGCCGACCACGTAGTCCAGGCCGTGCGGGGCCGTCAGCGCGACGCGGTCCCCGGGCCGGCAGTGCACGGCCAGGGCCGCCGCGACGGCGGACGCCCGCCGGTCCAGCTCGGCATAGGACAGTGTCGTGGCCACGCCCCGGCGGTCGGTGCCGTAGTCGACGAACGTCAGCGCCGGGGACGCACCGCGTAGGGACGCCCAGTGCCGGACAGCGCGTGGCAGGTCGTGGAACTCGGTGCCGCGGACGGCGGTCGCCGGTGCGTGGGAGGGCATGGGTCGGGCCTCTTTCATCCAGGATGCTGCGGTGCGCGCCTGCTGCGGCGCGGCTCAGCGGCGTTCGTAGACGTCGCGCAGGTATCGGGCGTCGGTGCGGTCGAGGTGCTCCAGGAACAGCCGCCGGGCCTCGGCTTTCTCCGTGGCCGGTACGACGTCGGCGGCCAGGCCGAGTTCGGAGGTCCGCGCCAGGGCGTAGAACTCCTCGCGCAGCAGGGAGCAGACGACGGCGTCCCAGTGCCGGCCGTCGAGGAAGAAGTAGTCCCTGAGCACCCCTTCGAGGGTGAAGCCCCCGTGCGCGATGATCTGCACCATCTGCCGGTTGTGCAGTCCCAGGGTCAGCTGGACCCGGTGCGCGTTCTTCGCGTGGAACAGGTAGTTGAGCAGCAGGACGTTGGCCTCGACTCCGTGGCCCTGCGTCCACAGCCCCGAGGCGCCGATCGCCGAACCTATGGTGTAGCTGCCCTCGTAGGCGAGGGGCCCCCAGTTGACCGCGCCGACACGAGCGCCGTCGTGCGTGGCGATCATGAGGTAGTGCATGCCGCCCTGGCGGACGGCCTGGCGCAGTTGGTCCGCGGAGAGGAACTGCGGCGATCCGGAGGAGTAGGTGCTCACCGTGCTCGCGGACCAGTCCGAGATGAGCTGGAAGTCGTCGTCGGTGCACGCCTCCAGCGAGACGAGGTCTCCGCGCATCACGGCTCCCAGCGGCGCACGGCGAGCACGGCGTTGTGGCCGCCGAATCCGAACGAGTTGGTCAGCGCGGTACGGACCTCATGGCGCTGCGCCTCGTTGGGCACGAAGTTGAGTTCCGTGTCCTCGGGGTCGTCGCAGTTGAGGGTGGGCGGCACGATCCCGGTGGCAAGGGTGCGCAGTGTTGCGATGAGTTCCACCGTGCCGGCACCGCCGATCAGGTGCCCGATCATCGACTTCTGCGAGCTGATGGGGACGCGGCGGGCGGCGTCGCCGAAGACGCGGCGTACGGCGGCGATCTCGGTGGCGTCGTTGAGCGCGGTGCCGGTGCCGTGGGCATTGATGTAGTCGACGTCCGCGGGCCCGATCCCGGCGTCGTCCAGCGCCATCCGCAGGGCGCGCTGGGCGCCCAGGCCCTCCGGGTGCGGGGCGGTGGCGTGGTAGGCGTCGGTGGTCGCGCCGTAACCGATGATCTCGCCGAGGATCGGCGCGCCGCGGCTGATGGCGTGCTCGGCCTCCTCGACGACGACGATCCCCGCGCCGGCTCCGAAGACGAATCCGTCACGGCCCCGGTCGAAGGGGCGGCTCGCGCGGGCGGGTTCCTCGTTGCGCCGGGACAGGGCGCGGACATTGGACATGGCCGCGACGTCGAGGCGGGTGATCGGGTCGTCGGTGCCACCGGCGACAACGGCGTCGACCCGGCCGGAGCGGATCATCTCCACGGCCTCGCCCACACACGTGGTGCCGGTGGCGCAGGCGGTGATGATGGCGCCGGTGGGGCCCTCGATCCCGTAGCGCATGGCGATCTCGGCGGACGGGTTGTCCGGGGAGCCGCCGATGGCGTAGCCGGTGGGCACGCCGCGAGGGCCGCGCTCACGCAGGCGGTCGACCGCGTCGATGCCGGCGACGTTCGCCCCGTACCCGGATCCGATGAGGGCACCGATCCGGGGACCGCGGCCGTCGTCGGCGGAGAGTTTGGACTGTTCCATCGCCTCCGCGGTAGCGGCAACGGCGAACCAGGCGAAGCGGTCCATGCGGCGGGCGGCGATCCCCGACATGTACCTGGTGGGGTCGAAATCCGTCACTTCCGCGGCGATGCGCGTGGGCAGGTCGGACGCGTCGAAGGCGGTGATCGGGCCGACCCCGCTGCGCCCGTCGACCAGCGCGGACCAGTACTCGTCGACCGTGCGGCCGGTCGCTGTGACGGCTCCGGCGCCGGTGACGACGACGCGCCGGCGCGGCGCACCCTCAGCGTTGCGGGACATGGGACCTTCCATTTCGTTCGTTCCGGTCCGGACGGGCCGCCGGTATTCGGATCCGGTGCTCCAGGGTTTCGACGACGTGGGCGGTCAGAGCGGGCACGTCGACCTTGCCGCGGTGGGTGACGGGGAAGTCGTCGACCACCACGAGGTGATTGGGCTGCTCGAAGGGGGCGAGCAGGGCGCAGATCCGCTCCCGCCAGTGCCGGGAGTCCCCGCCGTCCGGATCCGCGACGACGAAGACCAGCTCGTGGCCGCGCCGGGGGTCCTCCAGCGGGATGATCTTCACCGGGCGTCCGCAGGCTGCGGCGCGGTGTTCCAGCACCTCGGGGTACAGCGTGTGGCCCAGCCTGTGGACGGCGGACGCGCGGCCCAGGACGAACAGGTTGCTGGCCGTATCCAGGTAACCGAGATCGCCGGTCCGGTAGGGCCCGGCCGCGGGCGGGCTCAGGGCGCCCGACCCGGTCAGGTGGCCGACCATCAGATCCGGTGTGTCGAGCCGTATCTCGCCGATCTCGCCGGGCGGCAGCGGCGTGCCGTCGTCGCCGGTGACGAGCACCTGGATGCCCTCCAGTACGCGCCCGCAGCCGACCGGATTGCCGGGGGTCGCGAAGGCGACGTTGCCGGCCTCCGTGCTGCCGTAGCCGTCGAGCAGCGGTGCGCCGACGGTGGCCGCGAAGCGACGGCCGAGCCCGCCGTCCATGGGTGCGCCACCGGTGCACCACAGTCTGACCCGGTCCAGCGCGGCGAGGAGTCCCGGCCTGCGGTCGTCCAGGTTCAGCATGCTGAGGTAGGTGGCCGGGGTGGCGTCGACGACGGTGGCTCCGTGCGCGGCGCCGAGCCGAAGTGCCCGGTCGAGGCGGGCGTAAGGGGTGATCAGCAGCCCCGCACCGGCCAGGCGGGCGAGCAGGAGCAGCGAGAGCCCGTACTGATGTGAGAAGGGCAGCAGGGGCAGGAAGACGTCCCGCGGGCCGTACCCCATCAGGCACCGGGTGCGCTCCAGGTTCTCCAGGACGGCCCGGCCCGACTTGACGATGCCCTTGGGCTCGCCCGTGGAGCCCGAGGACCACAGGACGAGGGCGTCGGCGCGCTCCCGCCAGCGGCGATCCGACAATGCCGTCAGTGCCGTCGGGGGAGTGGCGGGCAACCGTGCGCCGGCGTCGGCCGCCAGTTCCGCCGTGGACAGGGCGGTGACTCCCGCCGGTGCCGGATCGGCACCCTCCAGCACGGCGAACCGTACCCGGGCCAGACCGGCGAACCGATCCGTGGCCTGGGGGGTGTGCTGGCCGTCGAGCAGGACGACCGAGGCGTCGAGGTGGATCAGCGCGAACAACAGTGCGGGGTACAGAGCGGAGTTGCCGGCCTTGACCAGGACCCGGTCGCCGGCCCGCACGCCCCGGTCGCGCAGTGTCCGCGCCACGGCAGCGGCGTACGCCTCGGCGTCGAGGCTTGCGGGGGACGCGAGGGGATCGACGATCCTCATGGGGGACATGCGGCTGTCGCTTCCTGGTTCAAGGGTGGTACGGGGCCGGGTCGGGGATGCGGGGCGGGTGGACGGGGTATTCCGCCCTGACGGGATGGCGTGAGCCGGAGTGCAGCCGGCTCACGCCATCCCACGCGGGTTCTGCTAGCGAGCTGTCGCTCAGCAGTTCCAGCTGGACGCGCTGGCCGCCATCAGGGCGGTCTCCTCGTCGGCGGTCTCCAGCTCCTGGAGGTCCAGAATCGACTCGGTCATGTCACACACCTCCTCTTGGGTCTCGGATGTCCGGTGCCGGGCGATGCGGCCCGGTCGGGTTCAGCACTCCCAGCTGGTGACGCTGGCGGCCATCAGGGCGGTCTCCTCGTCAGAGGTCTCCAGCTCCTGAAGGTCGAGAACCGACTCGGTCATGGTGTTGCGCCTCCCTCCGGGGGTCCGGTACTGCGGTGGGCCACCGCGGGGACTCAGCAGTTCCAGCTGGACGCGCTGGCCGCCATCAGGGCGGTCTCCTCCTCGGAGGTCTCCAGCTCCTGAAGGTCGAGAACGGACTCGGTCATGTCACACCTCCTTTCGCGTGTTCAGGGGACGCCGGGCCCGGTCGGGCGCGGCAGGACTGGGGGCGGTCGGCGGACGAGGGCGCGCTACGCGGGCCCGTCCGCCACCGGGCGGGGAGAGAAGAAGGGCAGGAAGGGCCCGCTGCCGTCCACGGCGGCCCGCAGGCCGAGGAGCACTCCCGCGTTCCCGGTCGCCAGGTCCATCGACAGGCGGTACGACTGGTCGCCGGGAAAGGCGAGCCTGCCCCGATAGGCGAGCTTGTGCCAGGTGAGCGCCCTGAGGTGGCGGCGTACCGCGTCCCGGGCCTCGGTGCCGGGGTCCCGGTGGGCCAGCCGGGCGGCGGTGGCCATCAGCCCGCTGCGGCCGTTGAGCAGATGCGGCTCGGCCACGTACTCCGTCTGACAGGCACGCCGGATGGCGGGAAGGACCTCCTCGACGCCGGAGTCGGGCCGTACGGCGAGCAGTTCGTCCGCCACCAGGGCGATGCCGCCGCTGCCCACCTCCAGGTAGGCGAGCGTGCGGATCCCGCGGTCGGCCACCTGGACGCTGCCGTTGGACCGGGTGACGCACGCCTCCAGGTCGCGGTGCAGCGCCTGGAACGCCAGGTCGAGGTGGCGCGGCTCGCCGTCGGCCTCGTACATGCGCAGCAGGAACAGCGCACAGCCGGACCAGCCGTGCATCAGGCCCGCACGGGCGGCCGAGGGAGCACCGGGGTGCTCGGGCTCGCGCAGCAGGCGCTCGATCCGCCCGGCCCGGAGCCGGGCCTGCTCCAGGTGTGCGGCGTCGGCGTGCCGGCGGGCGAAGTGGAGATGGGTCAATCCCTCTCCGGCCGTGCCGCCGTAGAGCCCGGCGTCGCCGGTGCGCGGCGGGTCGCCGGCGTCGGCCAGCAGTTTGGCCGCCTCGTCGGCGTGTCCGAACTCGTCCAGGACATAGGCGATGCCGTACCGGCCGCTGTAGAGACCCCGCCGCAGCACCGGGCCGCGGGCGAGGGCGTCCAGGAGCCAGCGCTCGTGGTGGGGGAACCGTCCTGCTCCGGTGGCGTGCAGGGCCCACAGCACTCCGGCCGCGCCGTGCGCGAGGTTGAGCCCGTCGTGCAGGAACTGCTGGACGTCGCCCGGGAACAGACGGTCCGTCCGCTCGGGAGTCGCGCTGAGCAGGATGGCCTCGGTCAGCGAGGTGCCGACGGCGTCCCAGTCCGGCTCGGGGGCGTCGAGATCCACGTCGAGCGGTGCGTCGAGCAGCTCGCTGCGGCGTCGCACCAGGGCGGCGGGCAGGGGAGAGGCGGCCGGGCGCGCGTCGGTCCCGGTAGGCGCTGCGGTGTCCTCGCGCAGCCGGGTGATGAAGCCGTCCGGCAGATCGGCGAAGCGGCGCTCGACGGTGTCGATGGTCTCCGCCAGCTTCGTCCGGGACAGCGGGAAGAGGCGGTTGACCGGGAGGAACAGCCACAGGCGGAGCAGGGCGAGCGCATAGCGGTCCACATCGGTGCCGGTGACGCCGGGGGGCGCCATGAAGCCCTGGGCGCCGAGGGCCGGGCGGGCGAACTCCTCGGACGCATCGAAGGCCGCCTCGAAATCGATGAGGGACAGGCGGCCGTCCGGGGTGATCAGAACGTTGCCCGGATGCAGGTCCCCGAAGACCACGCCGCGCTCGTGGACGGCGTCGAGGAGCGCTTGGAGCCGTTCCGCCACGCCGACCGCCTCGGCCGTGTACGTGGCCTCGTCCGCCCGGCCGGTGCCGAAGTGGACCATGGGGTGGTAGGTGGCGAGCCACAGCCAGAGCACGTCGCCTTCCATGTACTCCATGGCGATGAACTCGTGGCCGTCGGCCTGGAAGCTGTCGAAGAGCCGCGGCACGCCGGGTATGCCCGCGAGCCGCTCCAGGGCCCAGCGCTCGCGCTCCAGCCGCTCGACGGCGTCCCGGCCGGACATGTCCAGGCCGGCGCCGGGGCGCGCTTCCTTGAGTACCACCTGCCGGCCGTCCGACAGCCGCTCGGCGAGGTAGACACCGCCGCCGTTGGAGAAGTGCAGGGCCCGCAGCACGCGGTAGGGGAAGCCCGCACCGCCGGACTTGCGCCGCTCCAGGTGGGGGCGGAGGAAGCCGGGGATCTCCACCCACGGTGGGGCGTAGTGTCCGGGGCGGCGTTCGTCCGGCACCAGAGTCCCGTCGGGATCCTCGATGGCGAGGACCCGGTCACCCTTGGCATCGGTGCAGAAACGTGGTCGAAAGCCCCCGTACCGCACGTGCAGGGGACCCGCCCCCCACCGCAGGTCGCTGAGGATGTAAGGTCCAGAGGTGCCCTGGAGCAATGACGCCAGCTCCTCGAGCGTGCGCTGCAGCTGTTCGTCGCCGACCGGGTAAATGGTGACGAGTTTTCCGCTCGCCTGCCTCGGCATGTACTTCGAGTTGTACATGCGAAACAAGTGCCGGTCGCGCAGAAATTTGAAGGGTATTTCCCGCTCCGTGCAATAGGACCATGCCACATCCACGATGTGTGCGGCATCGGCGGCGACTGCGGAGATGTGGATTTTCCAGCCCTGCGCGGGCAGTTCGGTGTTGTCCGGCTTGAGCGAGACCCAGACGTCCTGCCCGGCGCGGGCCCACCCGGCCGGCGGCTCCCGGTCGGTCGCCGGGAATCTCTCCTGGTCGGCAGCCCATTCGGCGGGCGACTCGTAAAAGACGAGGTCTGCCCAGCCGTACAGCTGGCGCTGCTCGATCACTTGGCCTCCTGACAGGTCCATGACGCATCCCCGGTACGCGATGGGGCCGCGATCCGGTGCCTGTGATTTCCAGGTGGCAACAGCCTGCAGTTCGGTAGGGGTTGGGCGCGTCATTCCGGCCAGTGAACTCGGCTAATTCTTTGGTTTACATTCCAGGTCACCCGGAAGGAGGATCCCTTTACCAAAAGATCATGTTGGGATGATCGGAGATGGGCGCTCCGGACCCCTCCACCCCACAAGGGGTCGCACGGTGCGTCCACGACTCGGGGGTTTGTTCAATACATGACCATTCGCATACTTGTGGCACACGCAGAAGGACTCGCAAGGGCCGGGATCGTCCGGATCCTGCACGGTGACGAGGAGATGAGTGTCGTCGCCGAGGCCGCGTCGGGCAGTCAGGCCGTGCACCTCAGCAAGCGTCTCCAGCCGGACATCGCCATCATCGACGGCGGCCGGCAGGGACTCGGCAGCCCGGAAGTGATCAAGGACATCGCCGAACTCGGCTCCACCGATGTGCTGATGCTGACGCCACATCAGGTGGAGGACGCGCTCTTGCAGGCCCTGAGCGCCGGTGCTGTCGGGTTCCTGCCGATGGACACCGACGCCCAGCAACTGCTGCACGTCATCCGGCTCATCGCCGGCGGCCTGGGCTTCATGGATCCGACCGTCATCAGATCCCTGGTGAACGCCGCGGCCAACCTGGGGCCCGAGGAACTGGTCACCCTGGACGACCGGTTCGCCCGCGTGCTGACCCCACGCGAGCAGCAGGTTCTCGCCTACGTGAGCCAGGGCTTCTCCAACCTCGAAATCGCCGACCTCCTGACCGTGTCCGAGAACACGGTCAAGACCCATGTCAGCCGCGTCCTGGGGAAGCTCGGCCTGCGCAGCCGGGTGGAAGCGGCACTCAGCGTTCGCAACAGCTGGGTGAGGCAGCGGGCCGGCTGACCGCCCCGCAGCACCTTCAGTGCCCAAACCTACGCACACACAGATGGGAACGAACATGACCACTCACTCCGCCGACACCCTCGACCAGGAGCTGTTCGGTGCCGTCGCCGGCCTTCTCGTGGAGATAGCCGAGATCCCGGCCGAGGACATCACGCCCGAGGCCCGCTTCCGCGATGACCTCGATGTGGACTCGCTCCTGATGGTGGAGTTCGGCGTGTCCATCGAGGACCGCTTCGGAGTGGCCATCCCCGACGACGAGTTCACCCAGCTGCACACCGTCGGTGAACTCGTCGCCTTCGTTCAGCGGCACAAGTCCGCCTGACCGCGCCGACGTGGACCCGAGCCGCGGGCGCCTGCGCGGCGGGCATCCGCGGCTCGGTCGGCGAGACGGCAACGGAACCGTCCGCGGCGGGCAGGACGGCCACCGGAGATCCCGGCGGAGCGGCCACGCCGTGACCGATTCCCGGCGCCGATGGCGGGCTGGGGCCGTGCGGGGCGCTCGCCCAGGCCGTGACCGATTCCCTGTGCCGATGGCGGGCTGGGGCCGTGCGGGGCGCTTGCCCAGGCCGTGACCGATTCCCTGTGCCGATGGCGGGCTCGGACGGTGCGGGGCGCCTGCCCAGGCCGTGACCGATTCCCGGCGCCGACGGCGGGCTGAAACCGTGCAGGGCGCCCGCCCACGCTGCGACCGATTCCCAGTGCCGATGGCGGGCTCGGACGGTGCAGGGCGCCCGTGCTTCGACGCGGCCCGGCGGTCATGGCGGAGGAGCTGCGGACCAGTGCAGTCCCGCCCGTGCTGCGAGCGCGGGCAGGGTCGACGTGCATCGCGGATACGGCTCGATGCTCGCGCGCGGCCGCCTGCTGCGGCCTGTCGTTCGCATCATGCTGCGTCGCGACCCTGGCAGGCGCTCCCTCATGCTCTTTGAGCAGGGGACCCCAGCCACGCTGCCGTCGGTCGGCGACTGTCCCACGCTCGCATGCTGCCCACTCTCGGCTTCGTTCGAGCGGGGGACCCCTATGCGCCGGTGGAGCCCCAGCGCGTATGCGCAGGTTGAGCCTCATCGCGTCGCCGCCCTCCTCCGCCTTGAGCTGCACGCTCCCCACGCTCGAACCAGCTCGCGCGGGGTCACCCCCATCGCCATCGCCCCCGCTCGCAAGCCCTGGGTTCCCTGGCCGCCGGGTGTGGCTGATGGCAGGGACGCACCGTCCTCACATGACGGCATGCGCGAGCGCACGTCCCGCAGGCCGCCGGAGGCCTCCTCGGCGCGGGCCGGACCAGGCTTCGGCGCCTCAACCCGGCTGCATCGCACACCTGCTGGAGGTGCCGGCACCGGCCAACGGGAGCACCGGGCAGGCCGTCGGCACGGTGGCCGACGAGGGTCCGCCGCCGCGTGCGGTCGCCGGTCTCAGGCCGATGCGGAGGCGTCCGCATCCGCTGGTGTCTCCGGCCGCAGGACGGCTGCGGCGAAACGCAGCGTGGTGTGGATGTCGGGCATGCCCGCGGCGACCCCGACCTTCGCCTTGTGGACGGAGACGCCCGGCTGCATGGGCGCCACATGGAACCCGTCGTCCGCCAGCCGGCTCAGATTGCGCTGCACGGACGGCCGCTCGAAGGCCCCCTCGGGGATGCTCGGCGCCAGCACCACCGGCGCCCGCGTGGCCAGTACGGCGCTCAGGGCGAGGCTGTCCGGCATGCCGAGGGCACACTTGGCGACGAAGTTGGTGGTGGCCGGAGCAACGATCACGAGGTCGGCCCACTCCGCCAGTTCTTGGTGCGGCGTCACCCCGCGGGCCGTATCCCAGTCGGGTCCCTCGACCGGCGCCTGCGTGGCGGCGGCCAGCGCCTGGAGCGACACCAACTGGGCCGCGGCGTGGGTGAGGCAGGCCCGGATGTGCCAGCCGTACCACATCCTCATCAGCACCGCCCAGCTCGGCAGAGCCGTGACGCCGAACGCTCCGGAACCCACGAGCAGGAGCCGTGAGCGGGGCAGGTCGATGGCGGGGGGACCCGCCTTCGCCGTGCCGGAGCGGCTCTTTTCCGGTTCTGCGGCCATGTCACTCCTCGGGTGCTTCCTGTTTCTTCGGATCCATTCCATCGAAAGCCCGATAATCCCGGGATCCATCGCGCGTATGACTCCGGTGTCACCTTTCGAACTACCCGCCGCCAACCTTTCTATGATTCACCGCCGAAGACCCGATCTTGGGTTGCCCATGCCGCTTCGGCCCGCTTAATGTTCGAGGGCACCGGGCCAGAACGAATCCGTTCAGCACATGTCAGGAATGAGACCGGTCACCCATGAAATCCGTTGATTCCGCAGGGGATTCCCACGTCTTATGGGAGCTCGAGGAGGTAGTCGAGAGGGAGGTCAACCGGCACCTCTCGGCAACCCGGGAGTGGTTTCCGCACGAATACGTCCCATGGAGCCGCGGCCGCGATTTCGACAGCCTGCCCGGCGGTGAGCCGTGGTCCCCGGAACAGTCCCCGGTCGGCGAACTGGCTGCCATCGCCCTCAAGGTGAACCTGCTGACCGAGGACAACCTTCCGACGTATCACCACCAGTTCGCGACGCTCTTCGGGGAGGACGGCGCCTGGGGCACCTGGGTGCACCGGTGGACGGCCGAGGAGGCCCGGCACTCCGTGGTCATCCGCGACTATCTGCTCACCTCCCGCGCCATCGACCCGGTCGACCTGGAACGGGCCCGGATGGCGCACATGTCCACCGCCCCGCCCGGCAACGACGTCGGCGTGCTGGAGAACGTCGCCTACGTCGCCTTCCAGGAGCTGGCCACCAGGATCTCGCACCGCAACACCGGCCGGGTGTCGGGCGATCCGGTCTGCGAGCGGCTGCTCGCGCGGGTCGCCATGGACGAGAACCTGCACATGGTCTTCTACCGCAACGTCCTGGCCGCGGCGCTGGAGATCGCACCGGACGACACCATGCGGGCGATCACCAACGTGGTGTCGTCGTTCGCCATGCCGGGGGCCGGCATCCCGGGGTTCACCCGGGCCGCGGCACGCATGGCCGTGGGAGACATCTACAACATCCGGATCCACCACGACGAGGTGCTCCAGCCCGTACTGCGCCACCTCGACGCGCTCCACCGCTCCGGACTCGGCGCCGATGGCCGGCGCGTCCAGGACGAGCTGGGCCGCCATCTCGAGGCGGTGGGCACACAGGCGAACCGCTTCGACGAAAAGCGGGCCACGGTGCTCGCCCGCATGGCGGACCGGGAAAAGGCCCGCCCGGAAGGCCGGCCCCGTCAGACGTGAATGCCGCGCCCCTCGCGTCACGCATTCACCGTGCAGACAGCGATGTACCGCACGACGTCCGCACGACCATCCAGTCCCATTTTCCAAGGAGTAGTCCGTGAACGTAGCCACGTACCTGAACGAGCAGGCCGAGCTCCGCAGCGTCGCCATCGACAACGAGGAGGGCGTCGTTTTCAGCCACCAGGAGCCCGTTCTCGCCACCCCGACGCTCATCATGGCCGCTCGTGTCGCCGTCGCCACGGCCCTCGTCTACACGGCCCGGCGCTGACCGAAACAAGAAGGGAAAAACCCTCGTGGACAACTTCGCCGAGTACCTCAACCGGAATGCCCTGCTGAAGGGGCAGGACATCGAGTCGGAAGGCGCGATCCTGGTGGGCCGCCCCGGCAACCCGGTCCTTGCCACCCCGGCCATCACCGTCCGGGTCGCCCTGGCCACCGTGGCCGGTGCCTACACCGCTCACCGGGTGGCCAAGGCGATCAACTGACACCACCCGCGAGCCCCATGGCGGGTGAACTCCGCCGGGCCGGACGGGTGTTCCGGCCCGGCGAGGCAGCCACGGGCACCCCACTCGTTTTCCCATCCCCACCGCGCGTGGTACCGGAGGCCACCCTGTGAGAATTGCCAGAAAGATCGCTTCGGCGTTCCTCGGACCGATACCCGTGTCCCGAAGACGCGCACTGGGGACCTCGGAGCGGCTGGCCGCCGCGACGACGCTCACTTCCTCCCTGGAATACCTCTCCCAGCGCAAGGAGATCCGCAAAGGAGGGCTCAACGACTGGTCCGTGGCCCGCTCGGCCCATGTCGACTCGTCACCCGTCACCCGCAGGTTGCTGGACCTCGTCAGCGGCGAACGGACCACCACCGCGCTGCACATCGCCCGGGTGGCCGTGAGCGCCGGGATGCTCCTGCCCGGCAGCAGCAGGCTCCGTGGCCTCGGCAGCCTCTTCCTCGGCGCGACCACGCTCGCCCTGTACCCCCGGCACCGCTACGGCAGCGACGGCTCCGACCAGGTGTCCACGCTGGTGCAGACGGCCATGGGCGCCGCCCGACTGTCCCGTTCGACGCCCACACAGGACGCCCTGATGTGGTACGTCGCGCTCCAGGGCAACCTCTCGTACGTCGTCGCCGGCTGGGCCAAGCTGCTCGGTGGGTCCTGGCGGGACGGCACTGCCCTGGGCGGCATCATGCGCACCCGGACCTACGGGCACCAACCGACGTACGCGCTCACGCAGAAGTACCCCCGCGCGGCGAAGTACCTCACCCACGGAGTGCTCGCCCTGGAGTGCCTGTTCCCGGTCGCCTACCTCGCCGGCGGCCGGCTCGCGAAGCCGGTGATCGGCGCGGCGGCCGGCTTCCACCTGGCGAACGGCTTCGTCATGGGGCTCGGCAGGTTCGTCACCGCGTTCGTCGCGATGCACCCGACGATCGCCTACACATCGGCGCCGAAGAGCCATCCGTCCGTCGCCGGACGCGATGACCGGGCCCTGCAGGCCGCGGCTCTCGTACTCGCCTCGGCTGCGTCCGTGGCCGGAGCCATCGCCGTACACCGGCGGCTGCGGGTGCTGGAGGGGTGGCCGCGCTCCCTCCGTGTGACCACCCGGCACGGCAACGAGCTCCAGTACGAAACAAGCCACGGAAGCGATCCCGACCAGCCGGTCCTGGTGTTCGCCGCCGGCATGCTCTCGACCTCCGAGCACTTCGGCTGGATCACCAACGGGATCCTCGACGACAACCGTTATGGCTTCCTGACCTACGCCCGCGCCGGATACGCGGGCAGCCACTACCGGGGGCGGGGCCCCTACCGTCTCGCCGAGGCTGTCGACGACCTGGTCGACCTGGTCGACGCCGCCGTTCCGGCGGACCGCGACGTGGTGCTGGTCGGCCACTCCCTGGGCGGTGAACTCGCGCGGCGCGCGGCCGCCGAACTCGGCGACCGGGTGCGAGCCGTGGTCTACCTCGACTCCTCTCACCCGGGGGAGCTCAACCGGTCGCAACAGCAGAGCGCGTCGGCCAAGCCGATGAGCGCGTCTCTCGCCCTCATGGTGTGGTCCCTGCGATTCGGCTCGGGCATCCTGCTGTCCCGCCCCGGCTGGCTGGAGGCCCTTCCCGAGATGTTCCGCAAGCGAGTCTTCGACCAGTACGCGGATGCCCGGATGTGGGTGGCCGGTCACCGCGAGTGGAAGGCCGTGGAGCGCGAGTTCCGCGCCCACGAAGGCGACTTGGCCCCGCTGGGCACGCACGCCCTGGTGGTCTCCGCGCAGCGGACCGTCGACAAGGACCCCGAGCATCTGCTCATGCATCACGAGATCGCCGACGCGCACCGCGCCACCGGACACGCGGTCGAGACCGTCGTCATGGAAGGAGCCGACCACGACTCCCTGCTGACCGACGGCCGGTACGGCGTGGAGGCCGGCCGCCTCATCCTGGACTTCCTGGCGCGCACGGCCGAACCGGCGGACACCAAGGAGCGGAAGGCGCAGGCCGCATGAGGAAGACCCTCGCGGACGCGTTCCGCGGTCCGGGCGCGGCGGCTCGTGCCGCGGGCGCCGCGCTGCTGCTGGGAACGGTGGCGATTCAGCACCCCAACACGGCCTTCAACCGGCTGGAGGCCAGGGACAGGTTCTCCGTCCTGCCCAACTGGCGCTTCTTCGCGCCCAATCCGGCGACGTACGACTACCACTTCTTCTACCGCACCCAGGACACCGCGGGGACGACGTCCGAGTGGCGTACGGTCGATGTGATCGAGGGCCGCAGGTTCCGCCAGATCCTCTGGTTTCCGACGCGGCGGCCGGAGAAAGCGATCTTCGACATCTGCTCCGAACTGCTCGGACCCATGAACGTGGGCGTCAGCGCGATGACCGAGACCACCGGCTACGCCGTGCTCATCGCCCACCTGCGGGAGCGGATTCGCGCCGAGAACCCTCCGGGCGGCATCCGGGGTTTCCAGTTCGGGCTGGCCCGCGCGGCCGGGTTCGCCGAGACCGAGCCCGAGATGATCTTCGTATCACCGTTCACTCCGATGGATCCCGGCCCCACGCCTCCGCGCGTGCGCCGCAAGGCCGCCGCCGCGCGTGCCTGAGAGGGGAGCACTCCTTGAGCACGATCGACGACATCGGATACGGCCGGCAGTTCAGCGACTGGTACGACCGGGTCTTTCCGCGCGACGACGCGGCTCGGCTGACGGCACAGCGCCTGGCCGAGCTGCACAGCGCCCCGGGCACGGCATCCCTCGAACTGGGCGTGGGCACAGGCCGGATCGCCATTGCGCTGGCCGCGCTGGCCGGCCCCGTGACCGGCGTGGACTCCTCGCGCGAGATGCTCGATGTCCTGGCCCGGGAGGCCGAGAGCGCCGGCGTCGCGGTGACGGGCGTCCTCGGCGACATCCGCCGACGGACTGGTGAGGACACATTCGGGCTCGTCTACTGCGTCTGCGCGACCCTGTCCATGCTGCTGACCACGGAGGAACAGCGGGCGGCGGTCACGCACGCCGCCGCCCGGCTGGCCCCCGGCGGCCGGCTGGTGATCGAGACGCACAACCCGGACGCCGTCCTGGAGCTGCACGACGGACACCGGCGCACCAGCTACTTCATTCCGTACCCGGAGCCCGGCACCGGACTGCAGACCTACTCGACCCTGGTCCCGGAATCCGGTCTGTGGCAGGTATCCCACATCTGGCACGAGCAGGACGGCACCAGCCGGGTGGGGACCGAGGCGAGCCGGCTGACAACGCCGGACGAGGTGGACGCGTACGCGACGGCTGCGGGGCTCAGCCCGGTCGGCCGGTGGGCGGACTGGGCGGGAACGCCCTGGGACGCGCGCAGCGCCATGGTCGTCAGCGTCTACGAGCGCGCGGCATGAGCCTGTGGGACATCGCGCGGCGGCACCGGCGGCTGCTGGCCCTCGGTGTCGCCGTCGGCCTGCTGGGGACCGCCGCCTCGCTGGCGCAGCCGCTGGTCATCAGCGACCTGATCGACGCAGCGGGCGGCGGCAGGCCACTCGCCCCGGTGATCGCCCTGGTCGCCGCCCTCTTCTGCGCCGACGCCGCCTTGGCCGCGCTGGAGGCGTACCTCGTGGGCCGGGCGGGCGAGAACACCGTCTTCGTCATCCGCCGCACGCTGACGGCACGGCTACTGCGGGCGACCCTGTCCGGCTACGGGCGTTTCGACCCCGGCGACGTCTTCACCCGCATGGTGGCGGACACCGCCCTCGCCCGGATCGCGATCACCCAGTCGCTGTCCCAGATCACCACGAACGCCTTCATGGTCGTCGGCGGCATCGTGCTGATGGCATGGATCGACCTCCCGCTGCTGCTGCTGACCCTGCTGTGCCTCGGCGCGGCGGCCGCCGTCTCGTTGTTGCTGGCCCGCCGGGTCCGGATCGCCGCCGCGGCCAACCGGGAGGACACCTCGGGGTTCGGCGCCGGACTGCAGCGCGCTCTCGGTGCCCTGACGACCGTGAAGGCGTCACGCGCCGAAGAGCGGGAGACCGAACGCGTCGCCGGCCTGGCCCGCGACGCGCACCGCTCCGGCGTGCGGGTCGGCGCGTACTCCGCGCTGCTCACTCCGGCCATGAACGTCGGGACACAGGTGGCCCTCACCGCCGTGATCGGCTGGGGCATGACACGGGTCGCGTCCGGACACCTGTCCACGGCCGACCTCACCGCCTTCATGATGTACCTCTTCTATCTGATCTCGCCGCTGGTGACGTTGTTCATGGCGATCGGGCAGTTCCAGCAGGGGCGGGCGGCCGTCGACCGGCTCACCGAGCTGGGACGGATCGAGCAGGAGGAGGATCCGCGGCGCGGAGGCGAGAGGGGCGAGAGGGGCGAGAGGAAACGGACGGATCGGAACAGCCGGACAGCACAGCACGCCGACCGGGATGTGCCGGCGGTGGAGTTCCGTGGCGTCACGTTCGGCTACGGCGCCGAACCCGTGCTCCACGACGTGACGTTCTCGGTCCCCGCACGCGGCCTGACCGCCCTGGTGGGCCCCTCCGGCGCGGGCAAGACCACCGTGTTGCAGCTGATCGAGCGCTTCCACCGGCCCGACGCCGGAACCGTGCGCGTCGCAGGCGCGGACGTGTCCACCCTGTCCCTGGACACCCTGCGCGGAACGGTCGGGTACGTGGAGCAGGAACACGCGCTGCTCAGCGGCACCGTCCGGGAGAACCTGTGTTACGCCGCACCCGACGCCGGTGAGGAAGCGATCGCCCTGGCCCTCGACCGGGCAGGGCTCACCGAGGTCGTCTCGGCGTTGCCCGACGGGCTCGACACCGAACTCGGCGACCGCGGCGCAGGTCTCTCCGGGGGCCAGAGCCAGCGCCTCGCCATCGCCCGGACGCTGCTGCAGCAGCCCTCCGTCGTCCTGCTCGACGAGGCGTCCGCCCATCTCGACGGGGAGACGGAGAAAGCTCTGCGCCGGGCTGTCGCCGAACTCGCCCAGCAGTGCGCCGTCGTCACGATCTCCCACCGCATGTCGAGCGTGATCGACGCCGACCGGATCATCCTGCTGGAAGGCGGCCGGGTCAGGGCGGTCGGCGTGCACGATGTACTCATGGCCGAGGACCCGCTCTACCGCCGACTGGCCGGCGCGCACCCCACCGACGGCGGCGACGCGGTCATCGGCACCGGCACCGGCATCGTGGAGGCGGCCCGGTGAGCGCCGTGGACGCCGCCGTCGTGGGCACCGGCCCCAACGGGCTGGCCGCCGCCGTGACGCTGGCCCGTGCCGGGCTGCGGGTCGAGCTCTACGAGGCGGCCGACGAGATCGGCGGCGGGCTGCGGACGCGGGCACTGTTCGACTCGGATGTCGTCCATGACATCTGCTCCGCCGTCCATCCGACCGCTGCCGCCTCCGCCTTCTTCCGCGAGTTCGACCTCGCCGCCCGCGGTGTCGAACTGCTCCAGCCGGAGATCGGCTACGCTCATCCGCTGCCGGACGGGCCGCCCGGACTCGCCTATCGCGACCTGGCCCGCACGTGCGCGGGGCTCGTCCCCGACGGGCGGCGCTGGCACCGCCTCATGGCCCCCCTCGTGGCACGCAGCACCGCCATCGTCGATCTGGTCCTTGCGGGCGGCCGCGCTCTGCCGGCCGATCCGGTCGCCGGTATCCGGCTCGCCACCCGCGTCCTCGCGCACGCGAGCCGGTTCGTCCCGGACGGGTTCACCACCGAGCGGGCCGCCGCGCTGCTCACCGGGGTGGCCGCGCACGCCGTGGGCCCGCTGCCCAGCCTCGCCTCGGCGGGCGTCGCGTTGCTGCTCGGCCATCTGGCCCATGCCTCGGGGTGGCCCCTTCCGCGCGGCGGCAGCGCCTCGATCGCACACGCCCTCGCGGCCGACATCCGCGCGCACGGCGGCGTCCTCCACACCGGTACACGCGTCAACGACCTGCGGGACCTGGGCGGCGTGCCCCTAATCCTGCTCGACACGGGCCCGAAGGAGTTCCTGCGCATCGCCGGTGACCGGCTGCCGCCCGGCTACGTCCGACGGCTCCGAGCGTTCCGGTACGGACCTGCGGCGGCCAAGGTGGACTTCCTCGTCTCCGCTCCCGTTCCGTGGACCGATCCGGAGGTCGGCCGGGCAGGTACCGTCCATCTCGGGGGCACCCGCGCCGAGATGTACCGCCAGGAGACGCTCACCGCCTGCGGTACGCCGACCGGCAGTCCGTTCGTTCTCGTCGTGGAGCCCGCTGCCACGGACCCGGGGCGCGCCCGACCCGGTAAGTACCCGGTCTGGGCATACGCGCACGTGCCCCACGGCGACAGTCGGGAACCGACCGCGCTCGTCAGGAACCGGATCGAGCGCTACGCCCCGGGATTCAGCGACACTGTGATCGCCCACCGGGCGGTCTCCGGCCGGGAGTTCGAGGCGTACAACCCGAACTACGTCGGCGGCGACATCAGCGCGGGAGCCATGACGTTGCGGCAGAGCCTGCTGCGGCCCACCGCCCAACTCGACCCCTACCGGACACCACTGCCCGGCGTGTACCTCTGTTCCGCCTCCACACCGCCGGGGCCCGGAGTGCACGGGATGAGCGGCCATCTGGCAGCCCTGTCCGCGCTGCGCCGCGCATACGGCGTGTGCTCCGCACCCTCGCTGGCTCCGGTCCGGCCCGCGGCAGCGGCACGCGACGAAGGCCCCGGGCCTGGAGGTTGACGGATGTGTCGTGCCCCTGATCGGAGTTGTCCACAGGCACAAGCGGAATTTTGAGTTCCGCGAGATCGTCGACACATGACGAATCACGGGGAAACGACCGGATCCTTCGGCAACGGCAACGGCAACGACAACGAGAACGACAACGAGAACGACAACGAGGACGTGACCGGATCGGGCGGGGCGCACCTGCCCAACGGTCCCGGTCACTACGACGAGGGGCTCGCACAGGACGGGCGCGCACTGCGCGACGGCAACGCCCACAACGCCGAGTCCATCAACTGCGACGGGCCCGCCGCCACCCACCGGGTCACCCTGCGCACCCCGGCCGAGCTGGCTGACGCCCTGCCGTATCTCCTCGGGTACCGCCCCGAGGACAGCATCGTCCTCGTCGCCCTCCACGACAGGGGAGGGCGCGGACGGTTCGGTGGCCGGGCACGGCTCGGCATTCCGGCGAATCCGGACGACTGGGAGTCCGTGGCAGGGCAGTTGGCGCACGGGCTGGTGTGGGGAAGCGAGCGCAGAGGAGCCCGGCCGGAACAGATCGTGGCGTACGTCTGCCAGGAGCCGGGCCAGGGGGAAACCGGCCGGCAGGTCATGGAACGACTCCGCCCGTTGGCCCACCATCTGCGCCTCCAATGCGGTCTGCTTGACGTTCCGGTGATCGAGGCCCTGTGCATCTCGGACGGCCGCTTCTGGTCGTACTGCTGCGACAACCAGGAATGTTGCCCCGCCGAGGGCCTGCCCATGGGGCTGCCGGGCACCTCGGTCCTGGCTGCCGCGGCCACCTACGCCGGGATTCAGGTGCGCGGGACCCTGCGCGAGCTGAGGGCGAGGCTCCGACCCTGGGAGACCTCCGCGGCCCTGGAGCAGGAGGCCGCGCTGGACGCCGGCAGCATGGCGCTCGTCCCCAGGATGCTCGACAACACCGGTCGCGCGGGCGTCGCCGAGGAGACGGTGGAGCTGGCCAGGCGGGTCATGAGTCGGCTGGCCGATGCGCCGCCCGCGTCCGGTGCCTTCATGGCAGACCTGCGCGACGACGGCCTGCTCCACGACGACGAGGCCGCGACCCTGATCCTCGGCCTGCAGGACCGCACCACCCGCGACCGGGCGGCCGAGTGGATGGAGGGTGCCGAGGCAGCTCTCGCGCTACGGCTCTGGCGAGCCCTGGCCCGCCGCTGCGTCGGCTCCTACGGCGAGCATGCCGCTGCACCGCTCACCCTCGCCGGCTGGGTCGCCTGGTCGACCGGCGACGAGCTGGAAGCCCGGGAGGCGCTGGCCATGGCGCTGGGAGCCGACCCCGACTACCTCTTCGCCCGCCTGCTGCACCAGGCCGTCAACGAAGGCCTGGATCCCGAATCGATCCGCCGCTGCCTGCGCGCGGAACGGGACGGCCGTGCCCGGACCCCGGCCGAGCGGCCCGACGAGGCGCGGGGGCCCGGGGGCCTCGACACGACACAGGGCACGGAAGGCGGCGGGGCCGATGCCGACGGGTCCGAGTCGGTGGCGGGGGTGCAGCGGCCCCACCGCGGATTGCCCGCCTCCGACGACGACAACTCCCACTCCCTGACGGCACAAGAGGCGCGGAAGAGCGGGCCGCCATCCCGCAGGGTGCCGGGAGCCGGCACCGGCCCGGGCGCCGGGCGGAGCGGCGGTACGCGTCCGCCCGCGGCCGCGAAGGGCGGCGTACGGCGCCGTGGCACCTCCCGGCGGGGCGTTGCCCCTGGCGGCGGCGGAACGAAGGGGGACGTGTGAGGGGCGGCGGCGGGAGTACGGCATGGGAGACGGCCGAGTCGGGTCGGGTCGGCCGGGCAGGGGCGTGACCCCGAGGAGCCCCGTTCCGTTCACCTGAGTGGCGGAACGCCTGGACGGGTGGCGCCGCCGCAACGCCATGTCCCCACGGAGCCTCCCGCCCGGTCCCGAACAAGCCCGAGGCGCACAGAGCGCAGAGGAAGCAGCCCGATGCACCAGCCAATTCCGCCTGCCGCCGCCGACGGCTGCATGCGCGGGGCGTTTCCGCCTGCTGTCGCCGACGGCTGCGTGCGCGGGCCGTTTTCGCCTGCCGCTGCTGACGGCTGCATGCGCGGGCCGTTTCCGCCTGCCGCCGCCGACGACCGCACGCGCCGACCGCTTCCGCCTGCCGCCGACGACCGCATGCCCCGGCTGTCCCCGCCTGCCGTCGCCGACGACCGCATGCCCCAGCCGACTCCGCCCTCAGCCGACGATCGCCCCATCCGAGGCCAGCGCACTCCCCACCCTGGCCCGGGCATCCCCCACCCTGGCCCGGGCATCCCCCACCCCGGCCCGGGCACCCCCCACCCCCGCCCAGGCACCGCCCCGCCGCAGTGGACCGACGGACGGGGGTACCGCGAGCCACCCGCCTACGGCGCGGGACCGCTGCCTCGGCCACCGGGCCAGAGCTTGTCAGCTCCGCCCCCGCCAAGGGGCCAGACCTTGGGACCCCCGCCCCTCCCGACCGCACCTACGCCCACCCCAATGAACCAGAACTCAGCACCTGTGCCCAGGCGGCACAACCCGGCACCGACCCCCTCCACAGGCCGCGGCCGCCAACACCCCCCGCCCCCGATCCGCACCCCTCCTCCCGCGCCAACCCCCATCCGCACCCCTTCTCCCGGGCCACCCCCCACAGCGCCACCACCAGCCCAGCCCTCACCGTCATCCCCACCGCCAGCCCCACCCCCGCGCCGCTCCGGCGCACTGCCGCCCACCCACACCGCCATGATCTGCGTCGCCCTGCCGGGCCTCGCCGTGTCCACGGAACAGGGACAGATGACCGGCCAGGGACTGGAAGGCTTCTACCGCGCAGGTCGGCGTCTGCTCTCCCGCTGCCAGGTGCGCGTGGCCGGCCGTGAACCGCTCGCGGTGCAGGCGCGGAGGACCGGTGCCGATCGTGCCCGCTTCGTGGGCACCCTGCGCGCCTCGCCGCCCTCTGGTCCGGACCCGGACGTCGTCGTCGAACGCACCCGGCGCGCGGACGGCACCGAGCGGATCACGCTGCACAGCGCGGCGACGCGCCCCCTGCGCCTCCCCGTCGAGGTCGCCCTCGGCACGGACCTGGCGACGCTGGGCGCGATCGCGTCCGGCACCGCGGGGCCGGAGGTGCCCGCCAGCGTCCATGACGCCGGACTGCGCTGGTCGCACGGCACAGAGGCCTCGTCGGTCACGGCAGACCCGCCGCCCGCCGACGCGCTGGCCTCAGCGGGTCTGCTGCGCTGGGAGTTCGACCTGCCCCCGGGCGGCAGCGTGAGCGTGGAGCTGAGGGTGCGCCCGGACGGCGCGGGGCAGGTTCGAGCGGCCGGTCGCGTGGCGGTGAGTCCGCTCGCCCAGGCCGCCGCTTCGGGCGACGACCCCGGCGTGCGGGCGCTGCTGCGGATCAGCGTCGAGGACCTCCAGGCCCTGCTGCTGCGCGATCCCGCACACCCGGCCGACGTGTATCTCGCCGCCGGGGCACCGTGGCGTTGCGGCCTCGCCCCGGCCGACGCACTCACGGCCGCCCGGATGGCGCTGCCACTCGGCACCCGGCTTGCCACGGGCACGCTGCGTGCCCTCGCCCGAACCCAACTCGCCGGGCCCGGACGGCAGTCCGGCATGATCCCCGGGCCGCGCCGGGACGCGGGCGGTCATCTGCCGCCCGGCTGCACCGGCACTGAGGCCACGCTGCTCTTTCCCGCGCTCCTCGCGGAGGCCCGCCGTTGGGGGATGCCTGAGCAGGAGACGGAGGAGCTGCTGCCGGCCGCCGAGCGTTGTCTGACCTGGCTGCGGACCACCGTGGGCGACGGCACGTACCTGTGCGATCCGCAGCCCGGCGGCCCCGTCCGGTGCGAGACACAGGCACACGCCCACCGAGCGGCGTTGCTCGGCGCCGATCTGCTCGACGCCTGCGGCAGGCCGGGCGGGGCCGGGCTGCGGGAGTGGGCCCAGTCGTTGCGCTCGGCGTTCCGGACCGACTTCTGGGTCGACGACCTCGGAGGTGGCCGGCCGGCGGCGGCCCGTGCCCCCGACGGCCGCCCCGTGCCGCACCTCGGGGCGACCGCCGTCCATCTCCTCGACACCGGCCTGCTGGGCGGGGGCGAGTTGGCGCCCGGGCTGCTCGACCGCGTGCAGACCGAGAAACTCGCCCGGCTGCTCGGCAGCCCGGCGATGGATTCGGGCTGGGGTCTGCGTGGCCTGGGCGTCAAGGAGGCGGGATACAACCCGTTCGGCCACCGCAGCGGTGCCGTACGCGTCCAGGAGACGGCGATCGCGGTCGCGGGGCTGGCCGCCGCCGGGTACGAGAAGGAGGCGAGTGCGCTGCTGCGGGGCGTCCTGGTGGCGGCCGGGACGTTCGGTCACCGGCTGCCCGAGATGTACGCGGGGGAGCAGCGCACCGACGGGAGCGCCCCCCTTCCCCACCCGGCCGCCTGCCGCCCCGCCGCCACCGCGGCGGCCGCCGGAATCCTGCTGCTCACCACCCTCGCCGGCGTCCGCCCCGACGCGCCCGCCGGCACGGTCACACTGCGCCCCGTCCGCAGCGCACCCCTGGGCGAGATCACCCTGATCGGATTACGGGTCGCGGATGCCCCCTTCTCCGTACGAGTCAGCCGTCTCGGCCTCGCCATGGTCGAGGAGGCGGCCGAGGGACTGGAGCTCGGAAAGTGACGTGGACGGCACCTCGGGAGGCTGGTCCAGCAGACCGAATGAGGATCCAGGGACAGGAGACGCCGGTCGCATGCGGCAACCAGGACAGTGACCGCGGATGACGGGACGGCGCGCAGGGGCCGGGAGCCGCAGGTGAGACCCACACCGCTCGGACACCGACCGGCCACCGAAGCGGCCGGGGAAGGGAGTGTTTATCGTCAGGCAGACGACTATGATCGCGACATGCCCTACGACCCGTCAGCCTTTCCGCCCTTCGCCGTGACCGTGGACCTGGTCGTGCTCACCGTGCGTCGCCATGCCCTGTGCGCGCTGGCGGTACGCAGGGGCGAGCCGCCGTTCCAGGGGCGCTGGGCGCTCCCCGGAGGCTTCGTGCGGGCCGACGAGGATCTGGCACAGGCCGCCGCACGCGAACTGGCCGAGGAGACCGGACTGTGTGTCCACGATCCCTCGGTCCCCGCCCAGGACAACGGCGCCCACCTGGAGCAGCTCGCGACCTACGGCGACCCCAAGCGGGACCCCCGGATGCGCGTGGTCAGCGTGGCCCACCTCGCCCTCGCCCCCGACCTGCCCGCACCGCGCGCGGGCGGCGACGCCAGCAACGCGCGCTGGGCACCGGTCGAGGAACTGCTGCAACAGGGCGGCTACGGCCGTGACGGTGAGCCCGTGGCGCCGCTCGCCTTCGACCACGCTCAAATCCTCGCGGACGGTGTGGAGCGTGCCCGCTCCAAGATCGAGTACTCGTCGTTGGCGACGGCGTTCTGCCCGCCCGAGTTCACCGTCGGCGAGCTGCGCCGCGTCTATGAGGCGGTCTGGGCAGTGGCGCTCGACCCGCGCAACTTCCACCGCAAGGTGACGGGCACACCGGGCTTCCTGGTGCCGACGGGCGGTACGACCACACGGCAGGGCGGCCGCCCGGCGCAGCTGTTCCGCGCGGGCGGGGCCACGCTCCTGAACCCGCCGATGCTGCGGCCCGAGGTGTAACGCCGGGCCGTGTCACCCCGCTTCCGCCCCGAGCTCAGCCCGAAGACCGACCAGAAATCGGAAAGAAGACCGGCCCGGCAACGAGGCATGCGATCACACCCTGCGGAGCAAGGCGTTCAGCTACCCGAAAAAACGGACATAACGCGCTATCTTGCTACAGGTGATCCAGGCCTTCGGACTGACCAGCAACTCCCGCAAGGACCTTCGGCCCGCCGTCGACGACGTCTCCTTCGAAGCACCCGCGGGCCGCGTCACCGCGCTGCTCGGAGATCCGGGTGCCGGTAAGACGACGGCCCTCAGGCTGATGCTCGAACTCCAACAAGGCCGCGGCATCACCTACTTCAGAGGCCGCCCACTGCACCGCACCGCCCACCCCTCGCGCGAAGTCGGGGTCCTGCTGGGCGACGTGCCGGGGCACCCCGGCCGGACGGTCCGCGGTCACCTCCGCATGCTGTGCGCCGCCGCCGGGGTCTCCGCCCGCCGAGCCGACGAGATCCTGGAGGTGGTCGGCCTCGTCAGCCTCCGCGACGAACGCCTCGGCACGCTCTCCCGCGGCATGGACCGCCGCCTGGGCCTCGCCTGTGCCCTGCTGCCCGACCCGCACACGCTCGTCCTCGACGAACCAGCCGACGGACTCTCGGCCCGGGAGAGCAACTGGCTGTACGGCATGCTGCGCGCCCACGCGGCCCAGGGCGGCACGGTCCTGGTCACCACGCCGGACCCCAAGGAGGCGGCGCGCACCGCCGACCGCGTCGTCACCCTGGAACGGGGCAGCGTCGTCGCCGACCAGGAGGCCGCGGAGTTCGCCCGCACCCGGCTGCGGCCGCGCGTCGCCGTCCGCAGCCCGCACGCCGTCCGCCTCGCCGCCGTCCTCACCAAGGAGGCCCGCACCGCACACCGCTCCGTCGAGGTCGTAATGGAGAGCGGCAACCGCCTCTCCGTGTACGGCAGTACCTGTGCCGACGTCGGCGAGACGGCGTTCCGCCACGGCGTCCTCGTACTGAAACTCGCCGACGAGGTCGGTGACATGGGGCCGGGCGCGGGAGCACCGCCGCCGCAGGAGCCGCAGCCCGAGCGCGCCGACAGCGAGCCGCGCAACGCCACCGCCACCGCGCCGGAGACAGCCAACGAGGCGACCACTGGTGCGGCGACCACCGATGAAGCCACCGCCGACACCTCCACCGCCGACACCTCCACCACCGACACCTCCACCGCCGACACCTCCACCACCGAACCGATGCCGGCTCCGCCCGACACCACGCCCCCCGCCGGCGACTCAGAAGCGCCCATCGACCACAAGCCCACCGACAGCCACAACAGCCCCGCCGAGGCCCCCACGAATCCACCCAGCCCTTCCAGCCGCCCCCTGGAAGCCCTCCCCACGCTCCCACCCGCCATCTCCGTCCACCCCGCCCCCAGCCCCCTCCGCCCCCTCCGCTACGAGCTCCGCCGTGCCACCGGCATCAGCACCGGATTCGTCACCGGCGCCGTCGTGCTCGTCGTGTCCGCGCTCACCGCCGTCGTCCTCGCGCGGATCGGGCACACTCCGCAGGCGCGCCTGTTCGCCGCGTGGCCGCAGCAGCTGCCGCTGCCGCCCGCGGCGCTCGGCGCGGGGCTGCTGGGGGCGCTGGCCTTCGGGGACGAGTTCCGCTACCCCGCCCTGGCGGCGGACCGCGGCACCGTGCCCCGTCGGCTGGGGCTGCTCACGGCCAAGCTCCTCGTCGCCGCGGCCACCGCGCTCGCCCTGGCCGTCCTCACCGTGGGCTGCGACATCGAAGTGCTCTATCTCATCTACGGACGGGAACTCGCGCAGGTTCCCGGTGACTGGCTTTCGCTGAGCGCGAGTTGGCTCGGCCTGATGGTCGGGTGCGCCTGGGCCGGGGTGCTGGCCGCCGGGGTCTTCCGGTCCACCACGGCGGGGCTCGCCGCCGTTCTCGCCGTACCGATTGTCGTCGTACCCCTCGTACAGAAGGTCGTGGAGGGATCGTCCGTGCGAACCGCGGCGGGGCTCCCGATGCGGATGCGGCAGGTGTTCCTGCTGCAGTGGCCCTTCGGCGGAGAACGCTATCTGGAAGCCGTGGCGCGGGTCGTCGCCCAACCCGTCGGCAGCGCGCTGACGTTGTCGCTCAGCGCGCTGCTCTGCGCGTATCTGTTCACGAACCTGCGGAGCAGGGTCCGATGACAAGCTTCTGACACCCTCCGCGCCCTTCCGTTCTGGTGCTGCGCACAACTCCCTCGGGAAAGCCCATTTCTTTCCGATAAGGCGTCAATTGCGACGGGGTGAGCGATCACCCTTTCGTGTGCTTTTCACCAAAGACCTCAAGGGAGTTGGAGACAGCGCCGACAAAGGATCCGTGAGTACCCTTGCGCACACCATGATGACCTCCGCCCGCTCCACCGACTCCGGTCTCGTCGGCCCGGGCGAACTCGACCACTACCCCTACGCCGAGGCCCCCGGCCCCGACCGTGTGGGCGCACCCGCCTGGGAGGGCGCGGACCCCGAGCTGGGCCGTGTGGGCCGACGCGCCGCGGGCAGCCGCGGCCGCGGACTGCACGGCCAACTCGTACAGCAGTTGGGACAGATGATCGTCTCCGGCGACCTGGGCGCCGACCGCCCTCTGGTGCCCGAGGAGATCGGCCAGCGCTTCGAGGTCTCCCGCACCGTCGTCCGTGAGTCGCTCCGCGTCCTGGAGGCCAAGGGCCTGGTCAGCGCCCGCCCGAACGTCGGCACGCGCGTGCGTCCCGTCAGTGACTGGAACCTGCTCGACCCCGACATCATCGAATGGCGGGCCTTCGGTCCGCAGCGCGACGACCAGCGCCGCGAACTGAGCGAGCTGCGCTGGACCATCGAACCGCTCGCCGCCCGTCTGGCCGCCGGGCACGGACGCGAGGACGTCCAGCAGCGGCTGTCCGACATGGTCGAGATCATGGGTCACGCCATGGGGCAGGGTGACGCGATCACCTTCTCCCGCGCCGACGCGGAGTTCCACTCGCTGCTCATCCAGATCGCGGGCAACCGCATGCTGGAGCACCTCTCCGGGATCGTCTCCGCCGCCCTCCAGGTCTCCGGCGGCCCGGTCACCGGCTGTGACCGGCCGAACGAGACGACCCTGGCGCACCACGTCAGGATCGTCGACGCCCTGGCGACCGGCGACGGCGGGGCCGCCGAGTCGGCCATGCGCCAACTGCTCACGGTCCACCCCGAGGTCGAGCGCGTGGTACCGGCGCCGCGCGAGCACTGACCGCACCGCGGTTGTGTCGCGGCCGGGAGGTGTCCGAGGTGCCTCCTTCCCCGGCACCGCTCGGCCGGCCGTTCGTCCTCCGTCGGGCCCCGCAGGTTTCTTCGCGATCTGCGGGGTCCGACGGTGCGACGGACCGCTGGGACGTTCGAAACGGTATGGCTCGGAGCCCCGGGTGACCTGCTCTGCCCGTGTCTGACCGTTTTTGAATGCTTACGGGGTGTGACTCGGGCCACGCAGATTGGGCGTAACGCTCGTGGAAACTGCGCGATGACCTAAGAGGTGACAGCCGAGAAGGGAACACGGACGCCATGCAAGGCGTTGTGCTTCTTCCCGGCCCCCGCCCGCGCCGTCGGCCCATCCCCAAGTCGGCGGTCGGCTCCTGTCCGCCGTGGACGGGGCCGGAAGTCGTTTTCCAACGTTCCGAGAGGTTGTTCGTGTCGGCCAGCACATCCCGTACGCTCCCGCCGGAGATCGCCGAGTCCGTCTCTGTCATGGCGCTCATTGAGCGGGGAAAGGCTGAGGGGCAGATCGCCGGCGATGACGTGCGTCGGGCCTTCGAAGCTGACCAGATTCCGGCCACTCAGTGGAAGAACGTACTGCGCAGCCTCAACCAGATCCTCGAGGAAGAGGGTGTGACGCTGATGGTCAGTGCCGCAGAACCCAAGCGCACCCGCAAGAGCGTCGCAGCGAAGAGTCCGGCCAAGCGCACCGCCACCAAGACGGTCGCGGCGAAGACGGTGGCCACCCGTAAGGCCTCCGCCACCACGGCCGCCCCGGCCGCGCCCGCCGTCGACGATCCGGCCGAGGAAGCCGCACCCGCGAAGAAGGCCGCTGCCAAGAAGACGGCCGCCAAGAAGGCGACCGCGAAGAAGACCGTCGCGGCCAAGAAGACGGCCGCACCCAAGAAGACCGCCGCCGCCAAGAAGGACGACGCCGAGCTGCTCGACGAGGAGGTGCTGGAGGAGCCCAAGGGCGCCACGGAGGAGCCCGAGGGTGCCGAGAGCGCCGGTTTCGTGCTCTCCGACGAGGACGAGGACGACGCGCCCGCCCAGCAGGTCGCCGCGGCCGGTGCCACCGCCGACCCGGTCAAGGACTACCTGAAGCAGATCGGCAAGGTCCCCCTGCTCAACGCCGAGCAGGAGGTCGAGCTGGCCAAGCGCATCGAGGCGGGCCTGTTCGCCGAGGACAAGCTGGCCAACTCCGACAAGCTGGCGCCCAAGCTCAAGCGCGAGCTGGAGATCATCGCCGAGGACGGCCGCCGCGCCAAGAACCACCTGCTGGAGGCCAACCTCCGTCTGGTGGTCTCCCTGGCCAAGCGCTACACCGGCCGCGGCATGCTCTTCCTGGACCTGATCCAGGAGGGCAACCTCGGTCTGATCCGCGCGGTCGAGAAGTTCGACTACACCAAGGGCTACAAGTTCTCCACGTACGCCACCTGGTGGATCCGCCAGGCGATCACCCGCGCGATGGCCGACCAGGCCCGCACCATCCGTATCCCGGTGCACATGGTCGAGGTCATCAACAAGCTCGCGCGCGTGCAGCGCCAGATGCTCCAGGACCTGGGCCGCGAGCCCACCCCGGAGGAGCTGGCCAAGGAGCTCGACATGACCCCGGAGAAGGTCATCGAGGTCCAGAAGTACGGCCGCGAGCCCATCTCCCTGCACACCCCGCTGGGTGAGGACGGCGACAGCGAGTTCGGTGACCTCATCGAGGACTCCGAGGCCGTCGTCCCGGCCGACGCGGTGAGCTTCACGCTCCTGCAGGAGCAGCTGCACTCCGTCCTGGACACCCTGTCCGAGCGCGAGGCGGGCGTCGTCTCCATGCGCTTCGGTCTCACCGACGGTCAGCCGAAGACCCTCGACGAGATCGGCAAGGTATACGGCGTCACGCGCGAGCGCATCCGCCAGATCGAGTCCAAGACCATGTCGAAGCTGCGCCACCCGTCCCGATCGCAGGTGCTGCGCGACTACCTCGACTAGGTCGTCCGTACGACGACGAAGGCCCGGTCACCCGAAGGGGTGCCGGGCCTTCGCGCTGGGCGGAGCGGGGTTCGGCTGCGGGTGCGGGCCGCAGCGGCCTGAATCACCCTGGGTGTCTCACAAACCCCCCAGAGTGAGGAGCACCCATGCGTCGTCCCTTTGTGCGGGCGCTGACCCGGCCGCTGGTCCTGGCCGCCGCCGCGGCCGCGATACCGCTGGTCTCCGCCGCCCCCGCTGCCCCCGCCGTCGCAGACGGCATAGTCGTGGGCGGCTTCCCGATCGATGCCGCCGACAGTCCCTGGACGGTGGCGCTGTCCAGCCGTGACCGGTTCGGGGGTATGCGGTCGGGGCAGTTCTGCGGTGCGGTCGCGGTGGGCCGGACCACGGTCCTCACCGCGGCGCACTGTGTGGGCGAGGACGTCCTCGGGTCGCCGCCGGGCGAGGTGCGCGACCTCAAAGTCATCGCGGGCCGTACGGATCTGCGCTCGGCCGAGGGCATGGAGATACCCGTCCGTGAGACATGGGTGAATCCCGAGTACGACGGGATCAGCAATGCCGGGGACTTCGCGGTGCTCACCCTCGCCGAGAAGCTGCCGGAGAACGCGGTGATCGCAATGGCCGCGGCGGGCGATCCCGCGTACGCGGCGGACACGAAGGCCACGGTCTACGGCTGGGGCGATGTCACCGGGGCCGGCGACTACCCGCACAGCCTGCGAGCGGCACGTATGCGCGTGCTGCCGGACGCGCTGTGCGAGGAGGCGTATCCGGGCGGTGCCGACGGCACGTATCGCGCGGACGTCATGCTGTGTGCGGGGGAGCGGGTGGGTGGCCGGGACGCCTGCCAGGGCGACAGCGGAGGCCCGCTGGTCGCCCAGGGGCGGCTGATCGGCCTGGTGTCATGGGGGAGCGGCTGCGGGCGGCCGGGCAGCCCCGGTGTCTACGTACGTGTGTCCGACGTCATTCAGAAGCTGGGCTGGGAGCGCGCCGCATGAGGGCCACAAGCGTGCCCGAGCGAGGGTAGGTGACGAGGACGGGCGGCCGACCCTGAGAGCAGGGCGGCCGCCCGTTCACCGGTCTGGACCGGGCTCGTCGTGGACGCGAGGCGTCAGCGCTCTTCTTCGGAAGCCGTGTTGGGAACGGCCGTCAGCCGCTCCGTCTCGTCCTGTATCTCAGCGGCGATCTTCTTGAGTTCCGGCTCGAACTTGCGGCCATGGTGCGCGCAGAAGAGCAGCTCTCCGCCGCTGAGCAGGACGACGCGCAGGTATGCCTGGGCGCCGCAGCGGTCGCAGCGATCAGCGGCCGTCAGCGGGCTCGCGGGGGTCAGAACAGTAGTCACGTCGCCTCTTCTCTAGCTCGACGAGCTGTCGTACCAGGGTCAACATCCAACCAGCCCGAAAACGTTCCCGCTCGTGGCTTTCCTCGAAAAAAATCTTCGAGGTGGCTGTCTGCTGCCGGTTGGCGGCGAATGTGCCGTATTACGTATCTATGTGTCTTACGGGTTCGCGCATCTGTCGGTGTCGGTCCTCCCCGGCCGGGTTGCCGGTTGTTCATGAGGACGTGCCCGGAGCCTAAATGGTTCATGCCTCGAAGGGAACGTGATATGTGCTTCACTCCAACGAGGGATCGAACACGCATGCGACCCTGGACTAGTCTGAGTTCCGGAAGAGGGTGGCGTTACAACGGCTCTACCAGGCCTCGGTACCCTCTGAGCGGCTACCGGAGCCGCGCCCTTACCCAGATGGGCCCCACATGAAATTCAGCGAGGAGCGAACCGCGTGACCGCCGAGACGTCCGTGCCGTCCACAGCGCTGCTGGCAGGAGCAGACCGGGACGGTTCCAACTACACCGCGCGGCACCTGCTCGTCCTGGAGGGGCTGGAGGCCGTCCGCAAGCGCCCTGGCATGTACATCGGCTCGACGGACAGTCGCGGCCTGATGCACTGCCTGTGGGAGATCATCGACAACTCCGTGGACGAGGCCCTCGGCGGGTACTGCGACCACATCGAGGTGATCCTGCACGACGACGGCTCGGTGGAGGTGCGTGACAACGGCCGGGGCATCCCGGTCGACGTCGAGCCCAAGACCGGCCTGTCCGGCGTCGAGGTCGTGATGACCAAGCTGCACGCCGGCGGCAAGTTCGGCGGCGGCTCGTACGCCGCTTCCGGCGGCCTGCACGGCGTGGGCGCCTCCGTCGTGAACGCCCTGTCCGCCCGGCTGGACGTCGAGGTCGACCGCGGCGGCCACACCCACGCCATCAGCTTCCGGCGCGGCGTCCCCGGCGCCTTCGCCGCGCTGGGACCCGACGCGAAGTTCGAGGCCGAGGGCGGCCTGCGCAAGGCCAAGAAGATCCCCAAGACCCGCACCGGCACGCGCGTGCGGTACTGGGCCGACCGTCAGATCTTCCTCAAGGACGCCAAGCTCTCCCTGGAGAACCTGCACCAGCGCGCCCGCCAGACCGCGTTTCTCGTCCCCGGCCTGACCATCGTCGTCCGCGACGAGTACGGCCTCGGCGAGGGCGGCAGCAAGGGCGAGGAGTCCTTCCGCTTCGACGGCGGCATCAGCGAGTTCTGCGAGTTCCTGGCCACCGACAGGCCGGTCTGCGACATCCTGAGGCTCTCCGGCCAGGGCACCTTCAAGGAGACCGTCCCCGTCCTGGACGAGCACGGGCAGATGACCCCCACCCAGGTCACCCGTGAGCTCGACGTCGATGTCGCGCTGCGGTGGGGCACGGGATACGACACGACCCTGAAGTCGTTCGTGAACATCATCGCCACCCCCAAGGGCGGTACCCACGTCGCGGGCTTCGAGCAGGCCGTGGCCGGCACGCTCAACGAGGTGCTGCGCGCCAAGAAGCTGCTGCGCGTCGCCGAGGACGACATCGTCAAGGACGACGCCCTGGAGGGCCTCACGGCGGTCGTCACCGTGCGTCTCGCCGAGCCGCAGTTCGAGGGCCAGACCAAGGAGGTCCTCGGCACCTCGGCGGCCCGCCGTATCGTGAACTCGGTCGTGTCCAAGGAAATGAAGGCGTTCCTGACCTCGACCAAGCGGGACGCCGCCCAGCAGGCACGGGTCGTCCTGGAGAAGGCCGTCGCCGCGGCCCGTACGCGCATCGCCGCCCGTCAGCACAAGGACGCGCAGCGCCGGAAGACCGCGCTGGAGTCCTCGTCGCTGCCGGCCAAGCTCGCCGACTGCCGCAGCGACGATGTGGACCGCAGCGAGCTGTTCATCGTGGAGGGAGACTCCGCGCTCGGCACCGCCAAGCTCGCCCGGAACTCCGAGTTCCAGGCACTGCTGCCGATCCGCGGCAAGATCCTCAACGTCCAGAAGTCGTCCGTGACGGACATGCTCAAGAACGCCGAGTGCGGCGCGATCATCCAGGTCATAGGGGCGGGCTCGGGCCGGACCTTCGACCTGGACGCGGCCCGCTACGGCAAGATCATCATGATGACCGACGCCGATGTGGACGGTTCCCACATCCGCTGTCTGCTCCTGACGCTGTTCCAGCGCTACATGCGCCCCATGGTCGAGGCCGGCCGGGTGTTCGCCGCGGTGCCGCCGCTGCACCGGATCGAGATCATCCAGCCCAAGAAGGGCCAGGACAAGTACGTCTACACGTACTCGGACCGGGAACTGCGTGACAAGCTCCTGGAGTTCCAGAGCAAGGGCATCCGCTACAAGGACTCGATCCAGCGCTACAAGGGCCTCGGCGAGATGGACGCCGACCAGCTGGCCGAGACGACCATGGACCCGCGCCACCGCACCCTGCGCCGCATCAACCTCGCCGATCTGGAGGCCGCGGAGCAGGTCTTCGACCTCCTGATGGGCAACGACGTCGCCCCGCGCAAGGAGTTCATCTCCAACTCGGCGGCGACCCTGGACCGCTCACGCATCGACGCATAAGCGCGGGGCTCGGGCCGCGGGCGCGGCCACCAGCGGTTCCGGTCACCTGATGGGGTGAAGGGCGGGAAGAAGAAGAGTCCGGATCTTCCCGCTCTGTCCATCCTTGGGCATGCACTCAAGCAACGGTCGCCCCGTGCAGTACGACGACCCCTGGTACGACGCCGTGGCCTCCGGATGGGGCGAGTCGGCCGGCCCGAAGGCGCCCGTGGGCCCCGCTCGCAACGAGGCCGGCGACGTCTACCTCGCAGTGCAGCGCAGCGCGGCCTTCCAGGAGGTGCGCAGCCGGTACCTGCGGTTCGTGGTGCCGGCGGTCACCGGCTTCTTCGTCTGGTACGTGGCGTACGTCGTCGCCGCCACGACCGCGCCCGGGCTGATGGCGCGGCCCGTGCTGGGCGCGGTGAACGTGGCGATGCTGGCCGGGCTCGGGCAGTTCCTCACCACCTTCGTCCTCACCTGGGCGTACGCGCGGCACGCACGGTTGCGCCGTGACCGGGCAGCGCTCGAACTGCGCTGGGACACCCAGGAATTGACGCGGGGCGTCCGCGGCGGTGCCTCGTGAGCGGCGACCACCAGACGCCGGCACTGCTGCTGTTCAGCGCGTTCGTCGCCGTCACCCTCGGCATCACGACATGGGTGAGCCGCAACCGGCAGGGTTCGGCGGAGGAGTTCTACGCGGGCGGACGGCTCTTCTCGCCCATGGAGAATGGTTTTGCCATCGCGGGCGACTACATGTCGGCGGCCTCGTTCCTCGGCATCTCCGGGCTCATCGCGCTGTTCGGCTACGACGGGATGCTGTACGCGGTGGGCTTCCTGGTGGCCTGGCTCGTCGTTCTGCTGCTGGTCGCCGAACTGGTCCGCAACTGCGGCAGGTTCACGCTGGCCGACATCGTGGCCGCGCGGATGCGGGAACGGCCGGTGCGGATCGCGGCGGGAACCTCCTCGGTCACCGTGTCCGTTCTGTATCTGGTGGCGCAGATGGTGGGTGCGGGCAGCCTGGTCGCGCTGCTGCTGGGCGGGACGAGCGAGGCGGCGCGGTCCTGGACGGTCATCGGCGTCGGTGCGCTGATGGTGATCTATGTGTCGTGGGGAGGGATGCGGGCCACCACGTGGATTCAGATTGTGAAGGCGGTCCTGCTGACGGGCGGGGCGATCGCCCTGACCGTGCTCGTCCTGGTGCGGTTCCACGGAGACGTCGACCAGCTGCTGCGCACCGCGGCCGCGCGCAGTGGCCACGGTGAGGCGTTCCTCGCACCGGGACTGACATACGGCGGGGACTGGACCGCCCGTTTCGACTTCATCAGCCTCGCGCTCGCCCTGGTGCTGGGGACGGCCGGGCTGCCGCACATCCTGTCCCGGTTCTACACCGTGCCGACCGCGCGGGCCGCACGGCGTTCGGTGGTGTGGGCGATCGGGCTGATCGGCGGTTTCTACCTGATGACGATCGTCCTCGGGTTCGGCGCGGCCGCCATCGTCGGCCCGGGTGCCGTACGGGCGTCGAACGCGGCCGGGAACACGGCGGTTCCGCTGCTGGCGCTCGACCTGGGCGGCGGGGCCGGTTCCACGGGAGGAACGGTTCTCTTCGCGATCGTCGCCGCCATCGCCTTCGCCACCATCCTCGCGGTGGTCGCAGGCATCACCCTGGCCTCCTCGGCGTCCGTGGCGCACGATCTGTACGCGTCACTGCGGCGCCGGACGTCCGAGCCGCGCAGCGAGGTGACCATGGCCCGCGCCGCCGCGGTCGGCATCGGCGTCGTCGCCATCGCCCTCGGCCTGCTCGCACGCGACCTCAACGTCGCCTTCCTGGTGGGTCTGGCCTTCGCCGTCGCCGCGTCGGCGAATCTGCCCGTGCTGCTCTACTCACTGTTCTGGCGCGGTTTCACCACCCGCGGCGCCGTGTGGGCCGTCTACGGCGGGCTGCTCCCGGCCGTGGCGCTCCTCGCGCTGTCGCCCGTCGTGTCGGGCAGCCCCGAATCGCTCTTCCCCGGCGTCGACTTCCAGTACTTCCCGCTGCAGAACCCCGGCCTCGTCTCGATCCCGCTGGGCTTCCTGGCGGGCTGGCTCGGCACGGTCACCTCCGCGGAGCCACCGGACGCCGCCAAGCACGCCGAGACGCAGGTGCGGGCGCTGACGGGGGCGGGAGCCGTGTAGCGGCGCCGCGGCTCAGGTGCGGGTCGCCCACACATAACGGTGTTCCGGGCGGCCCGCGTCGCCGTACTTGAGGGTCAGCGTGGCCCGTCCTGTGCGCTCCAGGAGCTTCAGATAGCGCTGGGCGGTCTGGCGGCTCACCCCGGTCCGTTCGGCGATCTCCTGGGCCGACAGGGGGCCTTCCGCGTTCATCAGGGACTGCCGTACGAGCTCGGCGGTGGTGGGCGAGTGCCCTTTGGGCAGGTCCGGCTCCGACGTCGCGGACAGCGCGCCGAAGATGCGGTCCACCTCCGCCTGCTCCGCCTCGCCGCCGCCGTCGAGGGTGCGGCGCAGCTCGGCGTACGCCTCCAGCTTGGCGCGCAGCCCCGCGAAGGCGAACGGCTTGACCAGGTACTGCAGCGCGCCCTGCCGCATCGCCGCCTGCACCGTCGAGATGTCGCGCGCCGCCGTGACCATGATCACATCGGTCTGGCGGCCGCGCCGGCGCATCTCCTGCACCACCGCGAGGCCCGTCTCGTCGGGCAGGTAGTGGTCCATGAGCACCAGGTCCACATGCGGCAGCACCTCCAGCTGACGCAGCGCCTCGGCCGCGCTGTGCGCCTCACCGGCGACATGGAAGCCCTGCACCTTCTCGACGTACGCGGCGTTCACGCGCGCGACCCTGGTGTCGTCGTCCACGACCAGGACCTCGATCATCGCGACTCCTCCTGGGCTGCCTGCTGAGTCGACGGCACGGTGAGGGCCGGTTCCACGCCCGGTTCGGCCAGGGCCTCGGGCAGGACGACGGTGAACTCCGCGCCGCCCCCGGCGGCTTCGCCGACCGTCGCGGTGCCGCCCTGCCGTTCCGCCAGCCTGCGCACCATCGCGAGCCCTATGCCGCGCTCCCGGTGTGCGGGCGGCTTCTTGGTGGACCACCCGTCGGTGAAGATCAACTCTCGTAGCTCCGCCGGGATTCCGGGACCGGTGTCCCGTACCGCGAGCACTGCGGTACGACCCTTGGTGGACAACTCCACCTCCACGCGCGCGTGCGGCGTGCCCGCGGCCGCGTCCAGCGCGTTGTCCACCAGGTTGCCCACGATGGTGACCAGCCCCCGGGCGTCGACCAGGCGGTCCGGGAGGCTCGTGCGGCCCGACAGGCGCAGCGCGACGCCCCGCTCGGCCGCGACGGTCGCCTTGCCGACCAGCAGCGCGGCGAGCAGCGGGTCCTGGATCTTCTCGGTGACCTGTTCCGCGGTGGCCCGGTGATCGCCGACCACCTCGCCCACGAACTCCACCGCGTCGTCGTACATCTCCAGCTCCAGCAGCCCCAGGAGCGTGTGCATCCGGTTGGCGTGCTCATGGTCCTGGGCGCGCAGGGCGTCGATCAGGCCGCGGGTCGAGTCCAGCTCCCGCCCGAGCTGTTCCAGCTCGGTACGGTCACGCAGGGTGGCGACGGCGCCGCCGTCGTCGGTGGGCATGCGGTTGGCGACCAGGACGCGCTGGCCGCGGACCGTGAGCAGGTCGGTGCCGGTCACCCGGCCGGCCAGGACGTCGGCCGTACGTCCCTCGCCGAGCGCCTCGTCGGGGGAGCGGCCCACGGCCTCGTGCCCGATGCCCAGCAGGCGCTGCGCCTCGTCGTTGAGCAGCCGGACACGGCCCGTGCGGTCCAGCGCGACGACGCCCTCCCGGATGCCGTGCAGCATCGCCTCGCGCTCCGCGAGCAGACCCGCGATGTCGGAGAACGCCAGGTCCCGGGTCTGCCGCTGCACCCGCCGGGAGATCAGCCAGGCGGCCAGCGCACCGACGGCCAGGGCGCCGCCGGCGTAGGCCAGCAGCTCCGGGATCGCGTGGATCAGCCGCGCGCGGACACTGTCGTACGCGATCCCGACCGAGACCGCCCCGACGATCTCCCCGTCGGCGTCCAGCAGCGGCACCTTCCCGCGCGCGGAGCGGCCCAGGGTGCCCTCGTCGATCTCCATGACCTCCCGGCCGGCGAGCGCGTCGCTGGGGTCCGTCGAGACGTGCTTGCCGATCTGCGACGGCTCGGTGTGCGACCAGCGCACGCCCCGGCGGTCCATCACCACGACGTACTCGGCCTGCGTGGCCCGCCGGATCCGCTCCGCCTCCCGCTGGACGGGGCCGTCGGCCGTGGCGGGCGTGGTCCGCAGTTCCTCGGCGAGCTGCGGCTGCGCCGCGGTGGTCTGCGCGATGGCGAGCGCGCGCCGCATCGCCTGGTCGTCCAGCTGATCGCTCAAAGGCGCGAGGAACAGCCCGGTCGCGAGCACCGCGACTCCCGCGGCGATCGCCACCTGCATCATCAGCACCTGCGAGAACACCCGGCGGGGCAGACCGAGGCGCAGGCGGCGTGCGGGGGGAGTGGAGCTCATACCCATGAAGGTACGTGGGGGAGCGGGGTGTGCCGTAGAGGGGTGGGCCGGATCTCGTGGCGGGAGCCGGTGCTCCACGCCGGGTGGCGTCAGCTCGCGAGTGCCGCAGGCCTGAGTTCGCGTACCGCCACGACGTCCATCCGTGCCGGGGCGCCCAGGATCGACGTGCCGCAGCTCTCCGCGCGCGGGGGCAGCGACGCACCCTGGGCGACGATCACGCGCCAATGGCGGCCGTCCGCATGGGCGACGATCACCTCCCAGCGGGGTGCGGCACCGTCCGTCCGTACGGCGTCCTCGGTCCGTACGACGCTCAGCGCGTCCGCCGCGTACTCGCCGACCGCCGTGCGCACGGCCAGCTCGGCCGCCTGACCGGGCCGCTCCCAGGCCGAACGGCCGCGGCACCCCTCCAGGACGATCCGGCCTTCCCGGACGCCGTGCAGGACGTCCTTGATGGTGTGGGCCTCGGCGCGGCCGTACGCGTAGCCGTACGGCAGCACGAGCACCGTCGGCGAGAAGCGATGACCTCCCAAATGGGTGACCTCCCAGATGCCTCCCGGCCCCGACGCGGCGAGCTCGGTCGCCAGCGGGCGGCCGAGGAGGGCGCAGCAGCGGTCGCGCTTGCCGTTGGTGCAGACGAGGGCGAGCGGGGCACCGGTGTGGGGGCGGCCCTGCAGTGTGGCGTCGAAGGTGTGGTGGTCACCCATGCCGAGGGCCGTGAAGTCGAGGTCGAGCAGCTGCGACGGGTCGTCGGTCGTGGCGGCGTGCAGCCATGCGTTGCCGGGCATGGTGTGCGCCGCGTACACCTGGCGTACCGCGGGCCTGCCGCAGTCGGCGTGGCGCCCGGGGCGGCGGATGAGCGCGACGCGTACGCCCGTGCCCTTCGCGGCCGCCTCCAGGGCCCGGCCCAGCGCGGGGTCCAGATGGCTCGAAGTGAGCGCCTTGGCGCCCCACGGACCCGGCTGTTCCACCAGGAGCCAGGTCCTGGCGTTCGCAGCGGTTCCGGAAACGGGCTCGTCAAGGTCCCGCGAGACGGTTGCACACCTACTCACAGAGGTGAGCCTAACCTGACTTGGTCCACGGTGACTTCCGGACGTCCCCGTGTCCTACTCCGGCAGGGGCTGCGGCGGCCGCGGGCCCACGTAGTGGCCGCTGGGGCGCATCCGCAGGGGCCGCTCGCCGTACTCCTCCAGGGCGTGGGCGATCCAGCCGGCCGTACGGGCCACCGCGAAGATCGTCTCGCCTGCGGTGGCGGGCATCCCGCAGGACGCGGTGAGTACGGCGAGCGCCAGGTCGACGTTGGCGTGCAGCGGGGTGTGCCGGGCGGCGGTGACCACGACGTCCCGGGCGGCGGCCAGGGCGGGCTCGGCGTCGGGCATCTCCTCCAGGAGGGCGAACAGGGCACGCGCGCGGGGGTCCTCACCGGAGTACAGCCGGTGGCCGAGGCCCGGGATACGGCGGCCGGCCCGTAGCTCCGCCGCGATCACGGGCGCCGCGTCGCCCTGCTCCAGGACCTCCATGAGCATCCGGTGGGCGAGCCCGCTGGCCGCGCCGTGCAGCGGGCCCTCGATCACGCCGAGCCCGGCCGAGACGGCCGCGTAGGCGTGCGCCCGGGCGGACGCCGCGACGCGCACCGCGAGGGTCGAGGCGGCCAGGTCGTGGTCGACGAGCAGGCCGAGAGCCGTGTCCAGGGCGCGCAGCGAGGCCTCGTCGGGGTCGCGCCCGCTGAGCCGCCCCCAGAGGTGCTGGGCCAGACAGCCCTCGTCGCGGTGGGTGTACCGCACCGGGGGCAGGGCGGCGACGAGGGTGGGGATGAGCACGCGCGCGGTGCCCAGGACGGCCTCCTCGGAGAGGTCGAAACGCAGCGGGTCCGCGCTGGCGGCGGCGACCGCGGCGACGCGCAGCCGGTCGGTGGGGGCGCTGTGCTCGGGCAGCGCGTCGACCGCGCGCCGGGCGACGGCGACGGAGTCCTTGGGCGCGGTGAAGGTGATCCCGGGGCGCAGCTGCCCGGTCCACAGCCACTCGGCGATCTCCTCGTAGCTGTGGCGCGCGGCCAGGTCGGTCGCGTCGACGCCCCGGAAGTAGTACCGGTCCTTGTCGATCAGCGTGATGCGGGTGCGTACGGCCATGTCGGTGCCCGGGGCCGGACTCCCGCCGCTCTCCCGCCTGTTGCGCCGGGCGAGCGCTTCCACCTCCTCGGCGTCGAAGGTGCTGCCCCGGCCGCCGGGCGTGCGGTGGCTGCTGAGCTGGCCCCGGCTCACGTACGCGTACACGGTCTCCGCCTTCACGCCGAGCAGCTCGGCGGCCTCCTTGGTGCTCAGCCGCCGCCCCGGTGGGACGGGGCCAGGTTCTTGATCGCGCATGGGGGTCACCGTAGCGGCCTGGACGACATATTGATCCAATCAATATTGACAGATATCCAGTCAATCATGGACAGTCAAATCAAGTCCAGGGAGGAAATCATGTCCGTCAATAGGTCCGCATCCACTCCTGTCGGCGTACCGCGGGGACTCGCGGGCGTCGTCGTGACCGACACCGAGATCGGTGACGTACGGGGTCTTGAGGGCTTCTACCACTACCGCCAGTACTCGGCCGTCGAACTCGCGCAGACCCGCACCTTCGAGGACGTCTGGCATCTCCTGGTCCACGGCGAACTGCCGGACGCCGCGAGCGCGGCCGCCTTCGCCGCCGAGACCGCGGCGCTGCGGCGGCTGCCCGACGAGGTGGCGGCGGCGCTGCCCGCCATCGCGGCGGCCGGCGGCCGCTCCGGCCCGCTCGCCGGGCTGCGCACGGCGCTCTCGCTGCTGGGCGCCGCGCAAGGCTTCCGTCCGCTGTACGACATCGACGCGGACCGGCGGCGCCAGGACACGCTCGTGGCGACCGCGGCCGTACCGGCCGTGCTCACCGCGCTGCACCGGCTGGGACGGGGGCTGGCTCCGGTGCCGCCGCGCGAGGACCTCTCGTACGCGGCGAACTATCTGTACATGTTGACAGGTGAGGAGCCGGATCCGAGGCACGCCCGTGCAGTCGAGCAATACTTGATCTCGACCATTGATCATGGATTCAATGCATCAACCTTCACGGCGCGGGTCATCGCGTCCACCGGCGCCGATGTGGCCGCGTGCCTCGTGGGCGCGGTCGGAGCGCTCTCGGGGCCGCTGCACGGGGGTGCCCCGAGCCGGGCGCTGGACACCCTGGACGCGATCGGCACGGTGGACCGCATCGACCCCTGGATCCGGGAACGCGTCCTCGCCCGCGACCGCATCATGGGCTTCGGCCACCCCGTCTACCGCACGGAGGACCCCCGCTCCCGCATGCTGCGCGGCATCGCCCAGCAGTTCGGCGGGCCGCTCGTCGACTTCGCGATGGAGGTTGAGCGCAGGGTGGAGGCGATCCTCGCCGAGCTCAAGCCCGGCCGCGAACTGCACACCAACGTCGAGTTCTACGCCGGCGTGGTCATGGAACTGTGCGGCCTGCCCCGCGAGATGTTCACCCCGACCTTCGCCGCGGCGCGGGTGGTCGGCTGGAGCGCCAACATCCTGGAGCAGTCGCAGGACTCGAAGATCATCCGCCCGGCGGCGCGGTATGTGGGGCCGGAGCCGCGGAGGGCGGTGGCAGAGGTGGTCTGACGTCAGGAGGCACCTGCGGTCCCGTGGCGGCGCTTGCCGTCTCCCAGGTGCCGAGCGGCTCTGATCGGCTGGGAGGCGGAGACGGGGTGCACGGAAGGAAGTGAGGGTCGCACGGACCGGCGCCATGCCGAGCGTCTGCCCCGCTCGCACTGCTGACAGTCGTTCACTTCGCGGAGATTCCGCGTGCTCGTATCCTGGCCCGGCATGCAAGTTCCGTAGGTGCGCCGGGTCGTGGACCGGTGTGCGTGTCGGTGTGAGAGAGGTCGCACGGTGGGCCAGAGCCCGACTCCCCAGCAGATCCCGGTCGTCGTGCTCGCCGGATTCCTGGGCTCCGGCAAGACGACCTTGCTCAACCACCTCCTGCACCGCAGCGCAGGCAGCCGTATCGGCGCCATCGTGAACGACTTCGGGGCCATCGAGATCGACGCCATGGCCGTGGCGGGGGCGCTGGGGGACTCCACCGTCTCCCTCGGCAACGGCTGCCTCTGCTGTGCCGTCGACGCCAGTGAGCTGGACGGCTACCTCGAACGGCTGGCCCGCCCCGGCACCGGCATCGACGTCATCGTCATCGAGGCCAGCGGACTCGCCGAACCCCAGGAACTGGTGCGGATGGTGCTGGCCAGCGAGCATCCGGGCATCGTGTACGGCGGGCTCGTCGAGGTCATCGACGCCGCCGAGTTCGACGGCACCCGCGCGAAGCATCCCGAGATCGACCGGCACCTCGCCCTCGCCGACCTCGTCGTGGTCAACAAGATCGACCGGGCGGCGGACGCCGAGCACGTCCTCGCCCTCGTCCGCTCCCTCGCCGACCGCGCCGCCGTCGTCCCGGCGACATACGGCCGTATCGACCCCGAGTTCCTCTTCGACTGCCGGCCCTCCCGGGAGCGCATCGGGCAGTTGTCCTTCGACGACCTGCACGATGATCACGGTGATCATGAGGGGCACGACCACGGCGGTCATCTGCACACCGCCTACGACAGCCTCTCCTTCGTCTCCGAAGTGCCGCTCGATCCGCGCCGGTTGATGGCGTTTCTCGACAGCCGGCCCGAGGGGCTCTACCGGATCAAGGGGTACGTCGACTTCGGTCCGCACGATCCGCGCAACCGGTATGCCGTGCACGCCGTCGGGCGGTTCCTCCGCTTCTACCCGGAGCCCTGGGGCCGGGACGGTGAACGCCTCACCCAGCTCGTCCTCATCGGCTCCGGCATCGAGGCCCCCGCCCTCGACAAGGAGCTGGCGGCGTGCAAGAGCGACGCCCCACACGCCGATGAGCACGGCATGTGGGGCGTCCTGCGCTACGTACCGGATGCGCGGGATGCACGGGATCCGGACGGCCTGGGCCCCGAGGAGCCTCCGGCCTAGACCGGCCCCGCCACCGCCGCCACCGGCTTCGCCAGGGACACGCCCGAGCCGTCACGGCGCGGGTCCATCTCGGGCAGGGCGGTCGGCGAGCCGTTCTTCTGCGCGGCCCGGGCCGGAGTGGCGCCCGCCCAGGCGAAGGACAGGCAGTCCTCGCCCTTCAGGAACCGCTGGCAGCGCACCCCGCCGGTCGCGCGGCCCTTGCGCGGGTACTGGTCGAACGGGGTCAGCTTGGCGGTTGTCTGCACGGAGTCGTCCAGCGTGCCGCGCGAGCCCGCCACCGTGAAGACGACCGCGTCCGCCGCCGGGTCCACCGCCGTGAAGGAGATGACCTTGGCGCCCTCGGCGAGCTTGATGCCCGCCACACCGCCCGCCGGACGGCCCTGGGGGCGGACCTGCGCGGCCTGGTAGCGCAGCAACTGCGCGTCGTCCGTGATGAAGACCAGGTCCTCCTCACCCGTGCGCAGTTCGACCGCGCCGACGATCCGGTCGCCCTCCTTGAGGGTGATGACCTCCAGCTCGTCCTTGTTGGCCGGGTAGTCGGGCACCACCCGCTTGACGACGCCCTGTTCCGTGCCCAGCGCGAGCCCCGGAGAGGACTCGTCGAGCGTGGTCAGGCAGATCACCGTCTCGTCGTCCTCCAGGGAGACGAACTCGGCGAGCGGCGCGCCCCCCGAGAGGTTCGGCGCCGACGTGGTCTCCGGGAGCTGCGGGAGGTCGATGACGTTGATCCTCAGCAGCCGGCCCGCCGAGGTCACCGCGCCGACCTCGCCGCGGGCCGTGGCCGGCACCGCCGAGACGATCACGTCGTGCTTGGTGCGCTTGGCGGCTGCGTCCTCCGGGAACGGCTCGGCGTTCGCCGTACGGGCCAGCAGCCCCGTCGACGACAGCAGCACCCGGCACGGGTCGTCGGCCACCTGGAGCGGAACGGTGGCCACCGAAGCGGCTGCCGACTCCAGCAGGACCGTACGCCGCTCGGTGCCGAACTTCTTGGCCACCGCCGCCAGTTCGGAGGAGACCAGCTTGCGCAGCTCGGCGTCCGACTCCAGGATCCGGGTCAGCTCCGCGATCTCCGCGGTGAGCCGGTCCTTCTCGGCCTCCAGCTCGATGCGGTCGTACTTGGTCAGGCGGCGCAGCGGCGTGTCCAGGATGTACTGCGTCTGGACCTCGCTCAGGCCGAAGCGCGCCATCAGGCGCTCCTTGGCCTGCGCGGAGTTCTCGCTGGAGCGGATCAGGCGGATCACCTCGTCGATGTCCACCAGGGCCGTGAGCAGGCCCTCGACCAGGTGCAGCCGGTCGCGCTTCTTGCCGCGGCGGTATTCCGAGCGGCGGCGCACGACCTCGAAGCGGTGGTCGAGGTAGACCTCCAGGAGTTCCTTCAGGCCCAGGGTGAGGGGCTGTCCGTCGACCAGGGCGACGTTGTTGATGCCGAAGGACTCCTCCATCGGCGTCAGCTTGTAGAGCTGCTCCAGGACTGCCTCCGGCACGAAGCCGTTCTTGATCTCGATGACCAGGCGCAGCCCGTGCTCACGGTCCGTGAGGTCCTTGACGTCGGCGATGCCCTGCAGCTTCTTCGAACCGACCAGGTCCTTGATCTTGGCGATCACCTTCTCCGGGCCGACCGCGAAGGGCAGCTCGGTGACGATCAGGCCCTTGCGGCGCGCCGTCACGTCCTCCACGGACACCGTCGCCCTGATCTTGAACGTGCCGCGGCCCGTCTCGTACGCGTCGCGGATCCCGGAGAGGCCGACGATCCGGCCGCCGGTGGGCAGGTCGGGGCCCGGGACGTGCCGCATCAGGGCGTCGAGATCGGCGTTCGGGTGCTTGATCAGGTGGCGGGCGGCCGCGATCACCTCGCGCAGGTTGTGCGGCGGCATGTTCGTGGCCATGCCGACCGCGATCCCGGACGAGCCGTTGACCAGCAGGTTCGGGAAGGCGGCGGGCAGGGCCACCGGCTCCTGCTCCTGGCCGTCGTAGTTGGGCGCGAAGTCGACCGTGTCCTCGTCGATCGACTCCGTCATCAGGCTCGTGGCCTCGGCCATCCGGCACTCGGTGTACCGCATGGCGGCGGGCGGGTCGTCGTTGCCCAGCGAGCCGAAGTTGCCGTGGCCGTCGACCAGGGGCACGCGCATGGAGAACGGCTGGGCCATGCGCACCAGGGCGTCGTAGATCGACGAGTCGCCGTGCGGGTGCAACTTACCCATGACCTCGCCGACCACTCGGGCGCACTTCACATAGCCGCGGTCGGGGCGGACGCCCATCTCGTTCATCTGGTAGACGATGCGGCGGTGCACCGGCTTGAGACCGTCACGGGCGTCCGGCAGGGCTCGGGAGTAGATGACCGAGTACGCGTACTCGAGGAAGGAGCCCTGCATTTCGTCCACGACGTCGATGTCGAGGATCCGCTCCTCGTACGAGTCGTCGGGCGGCGGGGTCTTCGTGCTGCGGCGGGCCATCGCTGCCGGCTCCTCCTGTTTTCTGGTCGTTCGCCCACGGGGCGCTCAGGTCCCTGCGGCTCACTCTCGCTGAAGCGTGAACCACATCTGACGCGGTCCATTGTGGACCGCGCCACTGACAACGCGGACCCTGGATCCGACGTCGGCCGCCCGGCCCCGCGCTGCCCCGCAGGCTACGCCCTCGTGGCGGGGCACCCGGATCTCGCTCTGGGCGGACGCGGTCCGGGAACTTCACACCAGGTCCGCGCGCTTGCATACAGTGGCAGGACTGGCAGGAAATCCGCGGTTTGACGACCGCACCGCGATCGAAGGGACGTACATGCCCATGGGTCACACGGCCACAGCCGAGGCAGGCTCCGGCGGCCTGACAGCGACCGAGCACCGCCTGGAGAACGGCCTGCGCGTGGTGCTCTCCGAGGATCACCTGACCCCGGTCGCGGCGGTGTGCCTCTGGTACGACGTCGGCTCGCGGCACGAGGTCAAGGGACGTACCGGCCTGGCTCACCTTTTCGAGCACTTGATGTTCCAGGGCTCCGCCCAGGTCAAGGGCAACGGTCACTTCGAGCTGGTGCAGGGCGCGGGCGGCTCCCTCAACGGCACCACCAGCTTCGAGCGCACCAACTACTTCGAGACCATGCCCGCCCACCAGCTGGAACTCGCCCTCTGGCTGGAGGCCGACCGCATGGGCTCCCTGCTCGCGGCCCTGGACGACGAGTCCATGGAGAACCAGCGGGACGTCGTCAAGAACGAGCGTCGGCAGCGCTACGACAACGTGCCCTACGGGACCGCTTTCGAAAAGCTCACCGCCCTCGTCTACCCCGAGGGCCACCCCTACCACCACACGCCGATCGGCTCGATGGCCGACCTGGACGCGGCGACCCTGGAGGACGCGCGCGCGTTCTTCCGGACCTACTACGCGCCCAACAACGCCGTGCTGTCGGTCGTCGGCGACATCGACCCGGAGCAGACGCTCGTCTGGATCGAGAAGTACTTCGGCTCCATCGCCTCGCACGACGGCAAGCCCGCCCCGCGCGACGGCTCGCTGCCCGAGGTCATCGGCGGGCAGGTGCGCGAGATCGTCGAGGAGGAGGTCCCGGCGCGCGCCCTGATGGCCGCCTACCGGCTCCCGCACGACGGCACGCGCGCGTGCGACGCGGCCGACCTCGCGCTGACCATCCTCGGCGGCGGCGAGTCGTCCCGCCTGTACAACCGGCTCGTCCGACGGGACCGCACGGCGGTCGCGGCCGGGTTCGGCCTGCTGCGGCTGGCCGGCGCGCCCTCCCTGGGCTGGCTGGACGTGAAGACGTCCGGGGACGTCGAGGTGCCGGTGATCGAGGCCGCCATCGACGAGGAGCTCGCCCGGTTCGCCGAGGAGGGCCCGACGGCCGAGGAAATGGAGCGCGCCCAGGCCCAGTTGGAGCGTGAGTGGCTGGACCGGCTCGGCACGGTCGCCGGCCGCGCCGACGAACTGTGCCGGTACGCCGTGCTGTTCGGCGACCCGAAGCTCGCCCTCACCGCCGTCCAGCGCGTCCTCGAAGTGACGGCCGAGGAGGTCCAGGAGGTCGCCAAGGGCCGCCTGCGTCCCGACAACCGCGCGGTGCTCGTCTACGAGCCGACCGCCCCCCAAGCCACCGACGAAACCGACGGCGCGGAAGCCGCCGCCACCGACGACACCGAGGAGGCGGCCCAGTGACCGAGCTCGCCACGATGGACTTCCACCCCCAGCCGCAGGCGGGCGAGGCCCGCCCCTGGGCGTTCCCGGCGCCCACGCGCGGGACGCTGGACAACGGCCTGACGGTGCTGCGCTGCCACCGCCCCGGCCAGCAGGTCGTCGCCGTGGAGGTGCTCCTGGGTGCGCCCCTGGACGCCGAGCCGGCCGGCCTCGACGGCGTCGCCACGATCATGGCGCGGGCCTTCTCCGAGGGCACCGACAAGCACTCCGCCGAGGAGTTCGCCGCCGAGCTGGAGCGCTGCGGCGCCACCCTCGACTCGCACGCCGACCACCCCGGCGTCCGGCTGAGCCTGGAGGTCCCGGTCTCCCGGCTGCCCAAGGCCCTCGGTCTGCTCGCCGACGCCCTCAGGGCGCCCGCGTTCGCCGACAGCGAGGTCGAGCGGCTGGTCCGCAACCGCCTCGACGAGATCCCGCACGAGCTGGCCAACCCGGCCCGGCGGGCCGCCAAGGAGCTCTCCAAGGAGCTGTTCCCGGCGTCCTCGCGCATGTCGCGCCCGCGCCAGGGCACCGAGGAGACGGTCCAGAAGATCGACTCCGCGGCCGTACGCGCCTTCCACGAGCGGCACGTCCGCCCCGCCACGGCCACCGCCGTGGTCGTCGGCGACCTCACCGGCGTCGACCTCGACGCGCTGCTCGGCGACACCCTGGGCGGCTGGACCGGCTCCCCGGCGCAGCCGCGGCCCGTGCCGCCGGTGACCGCCGACGACACCGGCCGCGTGGTCATCGTGGACCGCCCCGGCGCCGTCCAGACCCAGCTGCTGATCGGCCGCGTCGGCCCCGACCGGCACGACCGCGTGTGGCCCGCCCAGGTGCTCGGCACGTACTGCCTGGGCGGCACCCTCACCTCCCGCCTGGACCGCGTCCTGCGCGAGGAGAAGGGCTACACCTACGGGGTGCGCGCGTTCGGCCAGGTGCTGCGCTCCGCCCCCGACGGCAGCGGCGCCGCGATGCTCGCCATCAGCGGTTCCGTCGACACGCCGAACACCGGCCCCGCGCTGGAGGACCTCTGGACGGTGCTGCGCACGCTCGCCGCGGAGGGCCTCACGGACGCCGAGCGGGACGTCGCCGTGCAGAACCTCGTCGGGGTGGCGCCGCTCAAGTACGAGACCGCGGCGGCCGTGGCGGGCACCCTGGCCGACCAGGTCGAGCAGCACCTGCCCGACGACTACCAGGCGACGCTGTATCAGCAGCTCGCGGCGACCGGCACGGTGGAGGCCACCGCGGCGGCCGTGAGCGCCTTCCCGGTGGACCGTCTGGTGACGGTGCTCGTCGGTGACGCGGCGCAGATCAAGGCACCCGTCGAGGCCCTCGGCATCGGCGAAGTCACCGTCGTGGCGGCCGAGTAGAGGCCGCCGGACGGCACGCGTGCGTAGGGGCCCTGGTGACGGATCCGTCACCAGGGCCCCTTTATGTCCTAATTGGGGGAGAGGTTGCCTGTCTGACCTGTGGGATGCGCTACAAACGCCCAGTTGCGTTTGGGGATTGAAAGATGTCCCGCTTAGCGTCATCCGGGCTGTCCGTCAGGCAGTGCGCCGCACCCGCGGCACCGGACAGCCATCGCCGAGTCCCCGTACGGCGCGAGCCAGGGGAGCCGGGGACCCAACCACGCAGTCCCTGGGGTGAATCGGACGCCCGCGCGCAGCGAGGGAGCCCGTAGGAGACCTTCCTGCTCCGAACCCGTCAGCTAACCCGGTAGGCGAGAGGGAAGGAAAGGACCAGCCACCACATGGCGTTCACGCGCGCCACCGGGAAGCATCGTCGTCCCAGCCGGATGAAGCGCACCGCCGCCCACGCGACGGGCGTCGCGGCGCTCACCACCACCGGAGCCATCGGCACCCTGGCCGCTCCCGCGCTCGCCGCCGAGCCCGCGGCCGAGCAGACCGGCCTGCTCCCGGTCATCACCATCGGCGACGCGGTCGCCGAGCAGATAGACGCCCAGGCCGCCGCCCAGAAGCAGGCCGCCGCGGAGGCCGCCGCCGAGAAGAAGGCCGAGGCGGCCGCCCAGAAGCGCGCGGAGGAACGGGCCAAGGAGGCACGGGAGGCCAAGGAGCGCGCCGCCCGCGAGGCCGAGCGCAAGCGCCTCAACACCTACGTGCCGCCGATCAGCGGCTCCTACGTCTCCACCGGTTACCAGGCCGGCGGCTCCCTGTGGTCCTCCGGCAGCCACACCGGTGTCGACTTCCACGCCGCGAGCGGCACGCCCGTGCACGCGGTCGGCTCCGGCACCGTGGTCGAGGCCGGCTGGGGTGGGGCGTACGGCAATCAAGTCGTGATCAAGATGAACGATGGTACGTACACCCAGTACGGTCACCTGTCGTCCATCGGGGTCTCGGTGGGCCAGACGGTCACCCCGGGGCAGCGGATCGCCCTGTCCGGTGCCACCGGCAACGTCACCGGAGCGCATCTGCACTTCGAGGCCCGGACGACCGCGGAGTACGGTTCGGACATCGACCCGGTCGCCTACCTCCGCTCGCACGGCGTCACCGTCTGACAGCGGATCGCCCCGCTTCCCGTGGCCCCGGCTCCCGAGCCGGGGCTTTCGGCGTGTCGTACGCTGTTTGTCCAAAAAATATCCATGGATTCCGACCCGCCATCGGAAATTCCGGCTCATTGCAATAGAGTCACGGAACACACGTCAATCGTCGACGTTTCACGGGGATTAAGGCGGAGGTCGGTCATGCGTATTCCGGCGCATTCGGTGTGCACGGCGATCCGGGACGACATCGTCGCGGGTGTCTACGAGCGTGGCGGCCGGCTCACCGAGGAACTCCTCGCACGCCGCTACGGCGTCTCGCGCGTCCCCGTCCGGGAGGCCCTGCGCACCCTGGAGGCCGAGGGCTTCGTGGTGACCCGGCGGCACGCGGGCGCGTGCGTGGCGGAACCGACCGAGCAGGAGGCCGCCGACCTGATGGAGATGCGCATGCTGCTGGAGCCGCTCGGCGCCTCCCGGGCCGCCCAGCGGCGCACCGAGGCCCATCTGAAGGTGCTGCGCGGCCTGGTCCGGCTGGGCCAGGAGCGGGCCAGGCGGGGCAACAGCGAGGACCTGCGATCCCTCGGCGGCTGGTTCCACGAGACGCTCGCCCAGGCCTCCGGCAGCCCCGCCCTGATCGCGATGCTGACCCAGCTGCGGCACAAGATCGCCTGGATGTACGCCGTGGAGGCGCCCGTCAGTCCGGCGGAGTCCTGGACGGAGCACGGCGCGATCGTGGACGCCGTGGCGCGCGGCGACAGCGAGCGCGCGCGGGCCATCACGGCGCTGCACACCGAGCGCGCGACCGGTGCGCACCGGCTCCGCTTCTCCGGCAACGGCGACCGCGCGGACCGTGTGAGGACTTCGCAACAAGCCGTAAACATGTCGGGCCTGCGGCATTAACACGAGCACCGTATACAAAGAAGAGATATTCGGCGGCGGTGTATTTCCGCTGCCCTTTTCGGCATGCCGGGAATTCCCGCGACCCCGGCCGTGAAAACGCGGCCGAGGGCTCCGTGGAAAACGGCGAAACCGCGCCGCCCGGAAAGGGCGACGCGGCCTCAGGTGTGCCGTGCGCGGGCTCAGAAGTGCCCGGCGCGGGCTCAGACGGTCTCGGGAAGCTCCTCAAGCCCCTCGGCGACCAGCTTGGCCAGACGGTCGAGCGCGGCGTCGGCGCCGTCGGCGTCGGAGGCCAGGACGATCTCCTCGCCACCCTGGGCGCCCAGACCCAGGACGGCCAGCATGGAGGCCGCGTTGACGGGGTTGCCGCCCGCCTTGGCGATCGTCACCGGGACGCCTGCGGCCGTGGCGGCTCGGACGAAGATGGAGGCGGGGCGGGCGTGGAGGCCCTCGGCCCAGCCGACGTTGACGCGGCGCTCAGCCATGTGATGCTGCCCTTCAGTGTTCAGGGTTGTCTAGACCAGTTTCCCATATCGTGAAGCACGTCCGGACGGGTCCTTCGTCCCCGACCGGAGGTGGCACCGGACCGCGGCCTCGGTCCGGCGTTCGTCCTTCCACAGACTGCCTCGCGCCGTTGTCGGACGCGAGCCGTACTCTGGGCCCCATGCAGAGCCCGTCGGACCGGCACGAGTACCCCGCCCACTGGGAGGCCGACGTGGTGCTGCGCGACGGCGGCACCGCACGCATCCGGCCCATCACCATTGATGACGCCGAGCGCCTGGTCAGCTTCTACGAGCAGGTCTCGGACGAGTCGAAGTACTACCGCTTCTTCGCGCCCTACCCGCGCCTGTCCGCCAAGGACGTCCACCGCTTCACGCACCACGACTTTGTGGACCGGGTGGGACTCGCGGCCACCATCGGCGGCGAGTTCATCGCCACCGTACGCTATGACCGCATCGGCATCGACGGGCTGCCCGCGTCCGCGCCTGCCGACGAGGCCGAGGTCGCCTTCCTGGTGCAGGACGCCCACCAGGGGCGCGGTGTCGCCTCCACCCTCCTCGAGCACATCGCCGCCGTCGCCCGGGAGCGCGGCATCCGCCGCTTCGCCGCGGAGGTGCTGCCCGCCAACACCAAGATGATCAAGGTGTTCACGGACGCGGGGTACACCCAGAAGCGCAGCTTCGAGGACGGTGTCGTACGCCTGGAGTTCGACCTCGAACCCACCGACCGCTCGCTCGCCGTGCAACGCGCGCGTGAGCAGCGCGCCGAGGCCCGGTCGGTACGGCGGCTGCTGGCCCCCGGCTCGATCGCCGTCGTCGGCGCGGGGCGCACGCCCGGCGGCGTGGGCCGGAGCGTGCTCGGCAACATCCGGGAGGCCGGCTTCACCGGCCGTCTCCACGCCGTGAACAGGGCGCTTCCCGAGGGACAGGGGGAACTCGGCGGGGTGCCGGCGTACCGGTCGGTGCGGGACATCGACGGGCCCGTCGACCTCGCGGTCGTGGCGGTGCCCGCGGAGCACGTGCCCGAGGTGGTCACCGAGTGCGGGGAGCACGGGGTGCAGGGCCTCGTGGTGCTCTCCGCCGGGTACGCCGAGAGCGGGCCCGAGGGGCGCGAGCGCCAGCGTGAACTCGTGCGGCACGCGCGCGCGTACGGCATGCGGATCATCGGGCCGAACGCCTTCGGGATCATCAACACCTCCCCGGAGGTGCGGCTCAACGCCTCACTGGCCCCTCGGATGCCGCGTCCCGGGCGGATCGGGCTGTTCGCGCAGTCCGGGGCCATCGGCATCGCGCTGCTGTCCCGGCTGCACCGGCGCGGGGGCGGGGTCACCGGCGTCACGGGCGTGTCGACGTTCGTCTCGTCCGGCAACCGCGCGGACGTCTCCGGCAACGACGTACTCCAGTACTGGTACGACGATCCGGACACCGACGTCGTCCTGATGTACCTGGAGTCCATCGGCAACCCGCGCAAGTTCACCCGCCTCGCCCGGCGGACCGCGGCGGCGAAGCCGCTGGTCGTGGTGCAGGGCGCACGCCATGGCGGCGCGGCACCGCAGGGACACGCCGTACGGGCGACGCGGCTGCCGCACGCCACGGTGTCCGCGCTGCTGCGGCAGGCCGGGGTGATCCGGGTGGACACGATCACCGAGCTGGTGGACGCCGGGCTGCTGCTCGCGCGCCAGCCGCTGCCGGACGGGCCGCGCGTGGCCATCCTCGGGAACTCCGAGTCGCTCGGACTGCTGACGTACGACGCCTGTCTGGCCGAGGGATTGCGGCCGCAGACTCCGCTGGACCTCACGACGGCCGCTTCACCGGAGGACTTCCGGGAGGCGCTCGCGCGGGCGCTGGCCGACGAGACGTGTGACGCCGTCGTGGTGACCGCGATACCGATGGTGGGGGAGGGATCGGCGGGGGACGCGGCGCTGGCTGAGGCCCTGAGGTCGGCCGCGGCGGCGGTTCCCGCCAAGCCGGTCCTGGTTGTGCACGTGGAGCTGGGCGGGCTCGCGGACGCGCTCTCCGTCGCGGCGAGCACGGCACCACAGGCGGGGCCGAGGGTGCGACCGGCCCCCGAATCGGAGGTGCGCACCGTCCCCGCGCCGCCCCCCGCCGGCTCGCACCTCATCCCCGCCTACCCCGCCGCCGAACGCGCTGTCCGTGCCCTCGCCGAAGCCGTCAAGTACGCGCAGTGGCGGCGCGAGGCCGCCGACCCCGGGAAGGTGCCCGAGTACGACGACATCGACGAGAAGGGCGCCGCGCAGCTGATCGGCGGGCTGCTCGCGCGCGGGCAGGGCCTCACGCTCGGCACGGAGGAGACCTGCGAGCTGCTGGGCCGCTACGGCATCCACGTCCACCGCGCCCTGCCCGCGCCGACCCCCGACGACGCCGCGCAAGCCGCCCGCGCCCTCGGCTTCCCGGTCGCCCTCAAGGCCACCGCCCCGCACCTGCGCCACCGCGCCGACCTCGGCGGCGTACGGCTCGACCTCGCGGACGAGGAGCAACTGCAGCGGGCGTACACCGAGTTGACGGAGCTGTTCGGGAAGCCCGAGGAGCTGCGGCCGGTCGTGCAGCGGATGGCTCCGCGCGGGGTGGACACCGTCGTACGCGCCGTGATCGACCCGGCCGCGGGAGCGGTGCTCTCCTTCGGGCTCGCCGGAGCCGCCTCCCAGCTGCTCGGCGACACCGCGCACCGGCTGATCCCGGTCACCGACCGCGAGGCGACCTCGCTGATCCGGTCGATCCGGACCGCGCCGCTCCTGTTCGGCTGGCGCGGCTCCACACCCGTCGACACCCCCGCCCTCGAACAGCTGCTTCTGCGCGTGTCCCGCCTCGTCGACGACCACCCGGAGGTGGTGGCGGTCACCCTGGAGCCGGTCGTCGTCGCCCCCCACGGCCTGAGCGTCCTCGGTGCCTCCGTCCGCCTGGCCCCGCCCCCCGTCCGCGACGACCTGGGCCCACGGACCCTGCCGACGTACTGACCCCGGGCCCGGACCGCCTGAGCGGTGCCTCGCAGTCAGTGGGCCCCCGTAGGATGGACGGCATGGCCAAGACCAGTACGACGACCCAGGGGCTGCGTGCGGCGATCGAGCGCAGCGGCTACTACCCGGCCCTCGTGGCCGAGGCGGTGGAGACCGCTGTGGGCGGCGAGCCCATCCGGTCGTACCTGGTCCATCAGGAGACGACGTTCGACCAGAACGAGGTGCGGCGGCACGTGACCGTGCTGGTCCTCACCGACCACCGCTTCATCGTCAGCCACACCGACGAGCAGGCCGCCGACAGCACCTCCCCGACGCCGTACGCCACGACGTCCACGGAGTCGGTGAAGCTCGACCGGATCTCCTCGGTCGTGGTCAGCCGGGTGGTCGCCAACCCGGAGTCGTACACGCCGGGCACCCTCCCGCGCGAGGTCGTGCTGACCATCGGCTGGGGTGCCGTCTCCCGCATCGACCTGGAGCCCGCCGCCTGCGGTGACCCCAACTGCGAGGCCGACCACGGCTACACGGGCAGCTCGACGGCCGACGACCTCAGCCTGCGCGTCAGCGAGGCCGGGGACGGCCCGGAGACGGTCCGCCAGGCGCTCGCCTTCGCGCAGGCCATCTCCGAGGCGACCGCGGACCCCGAACGCTGATGGCCCAGCCCGCCCACGCCTGGGCCGACCACCCCGAGCCCCTCGCCGTCGACTCCGCCCCCCGCCCCGAGTACGGCACGGGCTCGCTCGCCGACCTGCTGCCGACGCTGGCCGCGGGCATGGGCGTACCCGGCATGCCCGCCGCGATCACCGAGCTGACCCCCGCCGACCGGGTCTGCGTGTTCCTGATCGACGGGCTCGGCTGGGAGCAGCTGAAGGCGCACCCCGAGGAAGCGCCCTTCATGACTTCGCTCCTCGCCACCTCACGCGGCGGCACGGGCCGCCCCCTCACCGCCGGCTACCCGGCGACCACCGCGACCTCCCTCGCATCCGTCGGCACCGGCCTCCCGCCGGGCGCGCACGGCCTGCCGGGCTACACCGTGCGCAACCCGGCCACCGGCGAGCTGATGAACCAGCTGCGCTGGCAGCCGTGGACCGAGCCGCGCGCCTGGCAGCCGTACCCCACGGTCTTCGAGCTGGCCGACCGCGCCGGGGTGCACGCCGCCCAGGTCTCGTCGCCCGCCTTCCAGCACACCCCGCTGACCAAGGTCGCGCTCAGCGGCGGAACGTTCCAGGGGCGGCTGACCGGTGAGGAGCGCATGGACCTCGCCGCCGAGCAGCTCGCCGCCGGGGACCGCAGCCTCGTCTACACGTACTACGCCGAACTCGACGGCGCCGGGCACCGCTTCGGCCTCGCCTCCGACACCTGGGTCGGCCAGCTCATGTACGTCGACCGTCTGGTCCAGCGGCTGACCGAACAGCTGCCGCCGCGCAGCGCGTTCTATGTCACCGCCGACCACGGCATGGTCGACGTGCCCTTCGACGAACAGCACCGCATCGACTTCGACGAGGACTGGGAGCTGCGCGCGGGCGTCGCCCTGCTGGGCGGCGAGGGCCGCGCCCGGCATGTGTACGCGGTGCCGGGCGCCGAGGACGACGTACTGACCTGCTGGCGCGAGGTGCTCGGCGAGCAGTTCTGGGTGGCCTCGCGGGACGAGGCGATCGCGGCGGGCTGGTTCGGCCCGCAGATCGACGAGCGGGTGTACGCGCGCATCGGCGACGTGGTCGCGGCCGCGTGTGACGACGTCCTGCTCATCGCCTCCGAGCGGGAGCCCAAGGAGTCGTCGATGGTCGGCAACCACGGCTCGATGACCCCTGCCGAGCAGCTGGTCCCGCTGCTCGAAGTACGCTCCTGACACCCGCCCCCTCGTGATCCTTCGCCGAAAGGTGCTCAACTTCCCATGTCCGAGCTGGTGTTCTTCTCGGGAACGATGGACTGCGGGAAGTCGACGCTGGCTCTCCAGATCGAGCACAACCGCTCCGCGCGCGGACTCCAGGGCATGATCTTCACCCGCGACGACCGCGCCGGTGAGGGCAAGCTGTCCTCCCGGCTCGGCCTGGTGACGGACGCGGTGGAGGTCACCGACGGCATGGACCTGTACGGGTACCTCGTCGAGCATCTCTCGCAGGGCGGGCGCGCGGACTATGTGATCGCTGACGAGGCGCAGTTCCTGGCGCCGGAGCAGATAGACCAACTCGCGCGCGTGGTCGACGATCTGGGCCTGGACGTCTACGCCTTCGGCATCACGACCGACTTCCGCACCAAGCTCTTCCCCGGCTCCCAGCGGCTGGTGGAGCTGGCCGACCGGGTCGAGGTGCTCCAAGTGGAGGCCCTGTGCTGGTGCGGGGCGCGGGCCACGCACAACGCCCGTACGGTGGGCGGCCAGATGGTCGTCGAGGGCGCGCAGGTGGTCGTCGGCGACGTCAACCAGGCGGACACCGTCGGGTACGAGGTGCTGTGCCGCCGGCATCACCGGCGCCGCATGACGGCCGCTTCGGCGCACGCGGCGGCACTGTCGCCCGACGTGCTGCCGGTGTCACCGGGCTGAGCGGTCAGCGTCGGTCTGCCTGAATCAGTCGGTCCGTCTGAATCAGGGAGAAGCGCGCGCCCTCGGGGTCGGCCACCGTGGCCACGCGCCCGCGCGCGCTGTCGTGCGCCGGTTTGAGGACATGTCCGCCCAGGTCGACGACATGGTCCAGCGCCTCGTCCGTGTCGGCGACTTCGAAGTACGTGAGCCAGTGCGGGCCCCGGTCGCGCGGCAGCGACGTGCCCACGCCGTGCAGGCCGGCGACCGGGCGGCCGTCGAGGTGCAGGGTGAGGTAGTCGATGTCGGCGGAGACGACGGGCTCCTCCTCGTAGCGGAAGACGCTCCCGTAGAACTTGGCGACGCTCTCCGACTCGAAGGTGAGGAGTTCGTGCCAGGCCGGTGCCCCGTGCACCCCGGCGATGCCGGTGCCACGGTGGGCCGCGGCCTGCCAGACGCCGAAGACGGCGCCCGAGGGGTCCGAGCAGATGGCGAGGCGCCCGGCCTCCTCCGCGTCGAGCGGGCCCACGCCGACCGTGCCGCCGCACAGGCGGATCGTCTCAGCGCTCTGGCCGACGTCGTCGGAGGCCAGGTACGGCGTCCAGGCGATGGGGAGGTGCCGGTCCGGGGGCAGCCGGCCGATGCCCGCCACATCGCGGCCGTCGAGCAGGGCCCGCACATAGGGGCCGAGCTGCTGGGGGCCGGGGCGGAACTCCCAGCCGAACAGGGTCCCGTAGAACTCCTGGGTCGCGGCCAGGCCGTGCACCATCAGGCTCACCCAGCAGGGTGTGCCTGGCGTGTACCGGGCGTGCGCTTCGCCGTTGCGGCCTGCCGACCCCCGTGCCTCGGTCATCGTCACTCTCTCCTCGGCCCCTCGCGGTGGCCGCGTCGATTCCGCTCTCGAAACCCCGTGCCGATGCTCGCACCACCCTCATGGTCCCGCCCTCCGGGCGCGCCGCCGCATTCCGCCCCGCGCCCGGCAGTTGCCCGATCTGCGGTTTCCTGCCCGTTTCGCGGCGATTGCTCTCAGGTGTCGATCGGCTCTACGGCATGTGCCCGATCCCGTACGCCTCGTGATCGGGGCTGTCCGGCCGAGCAGAGTAGTCGGACCTGGACGAAGCGGCCACCCCGTGCGCAAGGATGGTGGCCATGAACGCCATCATCACCGCATCCGAACTCGCGAGCGACCTGGCGGGGCCCCGTCCGCCCGTACTGCTCGACGTCCGCTGGCAGCTGACTGTGGCCAAGGCCGCCGGTGAGCCGCCGTTCGACGGCCGGGCCGAGTACGCGGCCGGGCACATCCCCGGCGCGGTCTTCGTCGACCTGGACCGCGAACTGGCCTCCGCGCCGGGCGCGAACGGGCGCCATCCGCTGCCGGACCTGGCGGAGTTCGGCGCCGCGATGCGCCGGGCGGGCGTGTCGTCCGGGCGGCGGGTCGTTGTGTACGACGGCGGCCAGGGCTGGGCCGCGGCCCGCGCCTGGTGGCTGTTGCGCTGGACGGGTCACCCGGATGTGCGGGTGCTCGACGGGGGACTGCCGGCGTGGGACGGCGCGCTGTCGGTGGAGGAGCCGACGCCGGAGGAGGGCGACTTCAGGCCGGTGGCCGGCGCCGAGGGGCTCCTGGACGCGGATACGGCCGCGGCGCTGGCCCGTTCGGGGGTGCTGCTCGACGCGCGGGCGGCGGAGCGGTACCGGGGTGACGTGGAGCCGATCGACCGGGTGGGTGGGCACATCCCCGGGGCGGTGTCCGCGCCGACGAACGAGAACGTGGGGGCGGACGGGCGCTTCCTGCCCGCAGAGGAACTCCGGGCGCGCTTCAAGGCGCTGGGGGCGCACGACGGGGCGACGGTGGGCGTGTACTGCGGTTCCGGGGTCTCCGCGGCGCATGAGGTGCTGGCGCTGGCGGTCGCGGGGATCCCGGCGGCGCTGTATGTGGGCTCGTGGTCGGAGTGGTCGTCGGACCCGTCAAGGCCGGTCGCGGTGGGGCCGGATCCGCAGTAACCCCCGTGCTGCCAGGGCCGAGGGGCCCGCACCTGGTCAGCTGGTCAGGTGCGGGCCCCTCGTTGTCGTACCGTCGCTCGGGAACTACTCCTGCTTCTTCCGGCGCGTCCCGAACACGATTTCGTCCCAGCTCGGGACCGCCGCTCTGCGGCCGGGGCGGACGCCGTCGGCCTCGGCCTGGCGGTCGGTGGCGCCGACGAGGCGGTCGCGGTGGCTGCCGACGGAGCGCGGCATCAGGACGTCCGCGTAGGCGGAACCGGCCGAGGCCGCGGGCGCCGGGGGCTCCTCGGCCTCGGGTTCGGCGGCGGGCTCCTCCACCGGCTCGGGCGCCGGACGCTCCGGGACCACCAGGTCGCCCCGGAAGCTCGGCACCGCCTCCAGCAGGCTGGTCAGCGAGTCCCGCTCACCCGCGCTCTCCTCGGCGGGCTCCGCCGGGGGCGCCGGCAGGCTCGGCCGCTCCCGGTCGGCGGCCCGGTCCAGCGTGCGCTCGCGCGGCAGCCGGGCGATACGCGGGACGAAGGGAAAGCTGGGCTCGGGCGCGCCGAGGTCGTCGGCCTCGCCGATCAGCGAGCGGGCCTCGTCGTCGACGGCCTGGACGAGCCGCCGGGGCGGGTCGTACGTCCAGCTCGCCGAGTGCGGCTCGCCCGCGACGCGGTAGACCAGCAGCACCTCCCAGGTGCCGTCGTCGCGGCGCCAGGAGTCCCACTGCACGGTGTCCTTCTCGGCGCCGCGCAGCACCAGCCGCTCCTGCACGGCCTCGCCGAGCAGCGGCCCGGAGTTCTCGCCGGGGCGGCGGACCGGGGTCTTGCGGGCCCGCTCGGCCATGAAGGCGCGCTCGGCCAGCACGGGACCCTCGAAGCGGCGTACGCGATCGACGGGGATGCCCGCCATTTGGGCGACCTCTTCCGCGGTCGCGCCCGCGCGTATACGCGCCTGGATGTCTCGGGGGCGGAGATGGCTCTCCACCTCGATCTCGATCTGGCCGAGGCGGGGACGGTCGCCGCGCACGGCGGCGCGGAGCCGTTCGTCGATCGGAAGCGTGTACTCCGTGCTGTCCGCAGCCTTCAGCACCAGCCGTGTGCCGTCATTGGAGACGGCCACGACACGCAGTTCGGGCATGGGGACCTCCCGGGTGGTGCCTGCCGACGTCACGTGCGTCGCTGCTTCCGCTAGTCGAGTGTGGCCTGCCCGGGTGCAGCCTGCCACAACCTTGCCGAGTTGCCCGGCGTGTCGGGCACGGGCCCTGGATCGCCGTTATGGCACGGTTACCTATTCGCAACGCTAAGTGACCAACTCCGTCACCCTGTGCAACAAGCCCCCTCCCGGCGGTCCTTCACGGATCCGGACGCCCTGGCGGGAGACCGGACCCAGGGCTCGCAACAGTACTCCATTTGGGCCACGTGCGTGGATTGGCGCGCCGCTGAACTTCTCCCGGGGGGCGGTACTTGGCCGCCGCTGACGGATTTTCCCGATCACGCAGGTGGCGTACTTCACGGAATCACCGGAAACGGAACTGCCGGTTTCGACCGTACGTGCCCCTCTCGTGCGCCCCAGGGGAGTTCATGCTCCGCTACGACCCCAGCACCCTCCGCAAGTAGTCGTTCTGGAACAGCCGTTCCGGATCCAGCCGGTCCCGCAGCGCCGTGAACTCCCCGAAGCGCGGATAGACCCCGGCGAAGTACTCCGCGTCCCGCGTGTGCACCTTGCCCCAGTGCGGCCGCCCCTCGTGCGCGGTGAAGATCCGCTCGGCGGCGGTGAAGTACGCCTGATAGGGGGTGCCTTGGAACATGTGGACGGCGATGTACGCGGTGTCCCGGCCGGATGCCGTGGACAGCGTGATGTCGTCGCCCGGGGCGGTGCGCACCTCGACGGGGAAGCTGATCCGCAGCCGGGACCGGTCGACCGTCGCCTTCAGCTCGCGCAGCGTCGCCACGACGGCCTCGCGCGGGACGGCGTACTCCATCTCCACGAAACGCACCCGACGCGGAGACGTGAAGACCTTGTACGGGATGTCCGTGTACGTGCGCGCGGACAGGGCCTTGCTGGAGATCTGGGCGATCGTCGGGATGGCGGCGGGCACCGCGCGGCCGACCCAGTTGGCCACCTGGAAGACGCCGTTGGAGAGAAACTCGTCCTCGAACCAGCCCTTGAGCTGCCCCACCGGCCGCTCCGGGCCGGCGCTGCGGTTGTTGCGCTTGGTGTTGGTGTTTCCGGTGTGCGGAAACCAGTAGAACTCGAAGTGTTCGTTCTCGGCCCAGAGTTCGTCGAAGGAGCTGGTGACCCGGTCGAAGGTCATCGGCTCCTCGCGCGCGGTGAGCAGGAAGATCGGCTCGACCGCGAAGGTGATCGCGGTGACGATGCCCAGGGCGCCGAGTCCGATCCGGGCGGCCGCGAACACGTCCGGGTTCTCCTTCTCGGAGCAGGTGAGCACCGAGCCGTCGGCGGTGACCAGCTCCAGGCCCCGGATCTGGGCGGCGATCGAGCCCGAGTCGCGGCCCGTGCCGTGGGTGCCGGTGCTGGTGGCCCCGGAGACGGTCTGCTCCATGATGTCGCCCATGTTGGTCAGCGACAGCCCCTCGCGCGCGAGGGCCACATTGAGTCTCTTGAGCGGGGTGCCGGCCTCGACCGTGACCGTGCCGGCCTCGCGGTCAATGTGGCGTATGCCCGTCAACAGTTGAGGGCGGATCAACACACCGTCGGTCGCCGCTATGGACGTGAAGGAGTGCCCGGATCCGACGGGCTTCACCTTCAGGCCGTCCTCCGCCGCCCGCCGTACCGCCTCGGTCAGCTCCTCCACGGAGGCGGGCGTGACCTCCCGCGCCGGGCGGGCGGCGACATTGCCGCCCCAGTTACGCCACGTGCCGTTCTTCCCGCTCGCTGTGCTGCTCAACGGTGCCTCCCCGACCCGGAGCCGGCCGCTTGAGCCGGCGGTACCCGAGGAAACCGACCGCGACCGCGACGGCCCCGGACACCGCCGGAACCCCGTACGCGGCGCGCGCACCGGCGGCGTCGATCACCCAGCCGGCCACGGAGGAGCCGAGTGCGACCCCCACCGCGAGCCCGGTGCTCACCCAGGTCATGCCCTCGGTCAGTTGCGCGCGTGGTACGTGCTCTTCGATCAGGGACATCGTCGTGATCATCGTGGGAGCGATGGACAGGCCCGCGACGAAGAGCGCCACGGCCAGAAACGGCAAGTTTCCGACCAGTAGGAGGGGGATCATACTCACGGCCATCGCGCATACGCCCAGCAGCCACCGAGGTTCGGGCGCCCCGTTGAAGTGCAGCAGCCCGAAGACGGCCCCCGCCACGCAGGAGCCCAGCGCGTACACCGCGAGGACGATGCTCGCCGCTCCCTTGTGGCCCTGCTCGTCGGCGAAGGCCACAGTGACCACGTCCACCGCCCCGAAGATCGCGCCGGTGGCCACGAAGGTGGTCACCAGGACCTGCAGGCCGGGAGAGCGCATGGCGGAGCCGCCGCCGTGCCGCTCGCGCGGGTGCGGGGCGGGCTCGGTGGACCGCTGCGCGGTCAGCCAGAAGACGCCGACCGCGAGGAAGCAGGCGGCCAGCAGCGGGCCGGCCTCGGGGAACCAGGCGGTGGACAGGCCGATGGAGATGATCGGGCCGAAGATGAAGCAGATCTCGTCCACCACGGACTCGAAGGAGTACGCGGTGTGCAGCTGCGGGGTGCCCCGGTACAGGGCCGCCCAGCGGGCCCGGATCATCGCGCCGACGCTCGGCACGCACCCGATGCCCACACAGGCCGCGAACAGCACCCAGTCCGGCCACCCGTAGTGCGCAGCGACCAGCAGCAGGGCCGCCGCGGCCACCGCCAGCAGAGTCGCCGGGCGCAGCACCCGCCGCTGTCCGTACTGGTCGACCAGCCGCGAGACCTGCGGGCCCGCCACCGCCGCCGACAGCGCGATGGTGGCCGACAGCGCGCCCGCCAGCCCGTACCGCCCGGTGAGCTGGGAGACCATCGTGACCACGCCGATGCCCATCATCGACAGCGGCATCCGGCCGAGGAATCCCGCGGCGGAGAAGCCCTTGGAGCCGGGGGCGGCGAACAGGGCGCGGTAGGGGCTGGGCACTGGGTCTCCGGGCGGCTCGGACGGGACGGCGAGGGGCCGATGCCGCTGCGGTCAGGGCGCGGCACGGCTCTGTACGGATCAGTAAGGCGCGAAGGTGGCTGATACAGCTTACGAGTTAGGTGACCCTAATGCACCCCGGATATGGCGGTGAACACGTGCGGCACCCCACCGTTACCTCACTGTCAGTGCCGGGTGGCAGGATCGGAGTCATGCCAGACGCGCTCGATGCCACCCCCTACGACGCCCTGCTCCTGCTCTCGTTCGGCGGCCCGGAGGGGCCGGACGACGTCGTCCCGTTCCTGGAGAACGTGACGCGCGGGCGCGGCATCCCCAAGGAACGCCTCAAGGAAGTCGGCCGGCACTACTTCCTGTTCGGCGGGGTCAGCCCGATCAACGACCAGAACCGCGCCCTGCTGGACGCCCTGCGCAAGGACTTCGCCGACCACGGCCTGGGCCTGCCGATCTACTGGGGCAACCGCAACTGGGCGCCGTACCTCACGGACACCCTGCGCGAGATGGTCCGCGACGGCCGCCGCCGCATCCTGGTCCTCGCCACCAGCGCCTACGCCTCGTACTCGGGCTGCCGCCAGTACCGCGAGAACCTGGCCGACTCGCTCGCCGCCCTGGAGGCCGAGGGCCTGGACCTGCCGAAGATCGACAAGCTGCGGCACTACTTCAACCACCCCGGCTTCCTGGAGCCCATGATCGAGGGTGTGCTCCAGTCCCTCGCCTCCCTCCCCGAGGACGTCCGCGACGGCGCGCACATCGCGTTCACGACCCACTCGATCCCGGACTCCGCCGCGGACGCCTCCGGCCCGGTCGAGGAGCACGGGGACGGCGGGGCGTACGTCAGGCAGCACCTGGACGTGGCGCAGCTGATCGCCGACGCCGTCCGCGAGCGCACCGGCGTCGACCACTCCTGGCAGCTCGTCTACCAGTCACGCTCCGGCGCCCCGCACATCCCGTGGCTGGAGCCCGATATCTGCGATCACCTGGAGGAGCGGCACGCCGCCGGGGTCCCGGCCGTGGTGATGGCCCCCATCGGGTTCGTCTCCGACCACATGGAGGTCCTCTACGACCTCGACACGGAGGCCAAGGCCAAGGCCGAGGAGCTGGGTCTGCCGGTCGCCCGCTCGGCCACCGTGGGCGCCGACCCGAGGTTCGCCGCGGCGATCCGCGACCTCGTCCTGGAGCGGGCCGCCGTGGAGCGTGGCCAGGACGTCACGCCGTGCGCCCTGGGCGCGCTGGGCCCGAGCCACCACCTCTGCCCGGTGGGCTGCTGCCCGGCCCGCGCCCCGCGTCCCGCCGCCGCGGGCGCCGACAGCCCCTACGCATGAGGAGCGCCGTGACCGACGCCCACCACCTGGACCTGCTGCGCCTCGCCCAGGAGGCCGCCCGCCGCGCCGGTGCGCTGCTGCGGGACGGCCGCCCGGCCGACCTCGCGGTGGCCGCCACCAAGTCCAGCCCCATCGATGTGGTGACCGAGATGGACATCGCGGCGGAGAAGCTGATCACCGACCTGATCTCCGAGCACCGCCCCGACGACGGCTTCCTCGGCGAGGAGGGCGCCTCCAGCGACGGCAGCAGCGGCGTCCGCTGGGTGATCGACCCGCTCGACGGCACGGTGAACTACCTCTACGGGCTGCCCACCTGGGCCGTGTCCATAGCCGCCGAGCAGGACGGCGAGACCGTCGTCGGGGTCGTCGCGGCACCGATGCGCGGCGAGACGTACCACGCGGTGCGCGGCAGCGGGGCCTGGGCGGCCGGAGCCTGGGAGGGCGAGCGCAGGCTGGCCTGCCGGCCGTCCGCGCCGCTGGACCAGGCCCTGGTCTCCACCGGCTTCAACTACGTCACCGAGGTCCGCACGCACCAGGCCGAGATCGCCCGCAAGCTGATCCCGCTCGTCCGGGACATCCGGCGCGGCGGCTCGGCCGCCATCGACCTGTGCGACGTCGCCGCCGGCCGCCTCGACGGCTACTACGAGCGCGGACTCAACGCCTGGGACTTCGGCGCCGGCGACCTGATCGCCCGGGAGGCGGGCGCCCTGACCGGCGGACGGCCCTCAGAGCGCCCGTCACGCGATCTGACGGTCGCGGGTACCCCCGGCGTCTTCGAGCCCCTCCAGCGGCTCCTGGAGGACTTCGGCGCCTGGCACGACTGAGTCGGCCGAAGCACGAACGGGCCCCTGGCGCTGGACTCGCCGGGGGCCCGCTGTCGTACGGGTCAGACGCTTGACGCGCCGACTTCCACACCGTGTTCGGCCGCGAGGCGGCGCAGGTCGTCGAGCTCGCCCTGCTCCACCTCGACGAGGAAGTCGTCGCCCTCGTCCCGGGCCCGCGTCAGGTCGGACTCGGTCGCCCTTATGCGCTGCAGAAGTCCTGCGGTGAATGCGTCCATGCTGCGCCCCCTCGTCCTGGGTCGTGGGTCGATGGCACGGGGGTGTGCCGTTCGGAAGGGGCGATCACGTCTCCCATGGGTGCCCAGCGCTGCCCTGCTGGGCGGCGACGGTGCCGGACACCCACGCCCACTCTGCGGAAGCGGACCGCGGCGTACCGCATGGTGCTGCGGCACAAGCAGAGCGTGATCGCGGGGTGTAAACGGTCCTCCCCCCGCTCCCTCCCGCAGAAACCTCAACCGGAGGAGAAAATCTCACATTCCCGGATCCGGCGTCCGGTTCGCGCGGTGGCCACCACGAGGCTCACCGCGAAGATCGCCGAGGTCCCGCCCGGGCCCCCTCCCGCTGCCGCTCCACCGCCTTACTGCCGACTTATGGCCGAAAAGGGCAGGATGGAGGTCAACACACCCCCGAAGCCCCCTGCTCGCGTGCGCCCCGAGGCGCTGTGCGGGTGGACACAGGAAGGACAAGACGTGCGCGTACTCGTCGTCGAGGACGAGCAGCTGCTCGCCGATGCGGTGGCCACCGGACTGCGCCGGGAGGCCATGGCCGTCGACGTCGTGTACGACGGTGCGGCCGCCCTGGAGCGCATCGGCGTCAACGACTACGACGTGGTCGTCCTCGACCGCGACCTGCCCCTGGTGCACGGCGACGACGTCTGCCGCAAGATCGTCGAGCTCGGCATGCCCACACGCGTGCTGATGCTCACGGCGTCCGGCGACGTCAGTGACCGGGTCGAGGGCCTGGAGATCGGCGCCGACGACTATCTGCCCAAGCCCTTCGCGTTCAGTGAGCTGACCGCGCGCGTGCGTGCCCTCGGCCGCCGCACGAGCGTGCCGCTGCCGCCCGTCCTGGAGCGCGCCGGCATCAAGCTGGACCCGAACCGCCGCGAGGTCTTCCGGGACGGCAAGGAGGTGCAGCTCGCGCCGAAGGAGTTCGCCGTCCTGGAGGTCCTGATGCGCAGCGAGGGCGCCGTCGTCTCCGCCGAGCAGCTGCTGGAGAAGGCCTGGGACGAGAACACCGACCCGTTCACGAACGTGGTGCGCGTGACCGTCATGACCCTGCGCCGCAAGCTGGGCGAGCCGCCTGTCATCGTGACCGTGCCCGGCTCCGGTTACCGGATCTGATCGGCGGTGGCCGCTCACCCCGCGCCTCCCCAGGCGCCCCCGAAGCCCACCTGGGACCCCAGGAAGGCAGCCCCGCCGTTCCCGCTCCTGCGGCCGACCATCCGGATACGGCTCACGCTGCTGTACGGCGGCATGTTCCTGATCGCCGGCATCATGCTGCTGTCGATCATCTACCTGCTCGCCGCGAACGCCATGAACGTGGGCAGTGACCTGCCCTTCAAGATCCTCACCGGCCAGGTGGCGAGCGAGACCTGCAACTTCCCGGGCTCGCCGACCGCGACCGAGCTCAACGAGGCCATGAACGCCTGCGTCAACGAGCAGCGCCAGCACGCCCTGGACAATTTGCTCAGCCGCTCCCTGCTGGCCCTGCTCGGCCTCGCCGTGATCGCCTTCGCGTTCGGCTACGCCATGGCCGGCCGGGTGCTCTCGCCGCTCGGGCGGATCACCCGCACCGCGCGCGCGGTCGCCGGGTCGGACCTGTCCCGGCGGATCGAGCTGGACGGTCCGGACGACGAGCTCAAGGAGCTGGCCGACACCTTCGACGACATGCTGGAGCGGCTGCAGCGGGCCTTCACCGCCCAGCAGCGCTTCGTCGGCAACGCCTCCCACGAGCTCAGAACCCCGCTCGCGATCAACCGCACGCTCCTCGAAGTGCACCTGTCCGACCCGCACGCGCCCGTGGAGCTCCAGCAGCTCGGCAAGACGCTGCTGGCCACCAACGAGCGCAGCGAACAGCTCGTGGAGGGCCTGCTGCTGCTCGCCCGCAGCGACAACCAGATCGTCGAGCGGGGGCCCGTGGACCTCGCCGAGGTCGCCTCGCAGGCCATCGACCAGGTGCACGCCGAGGCGGACGCCAAGGGCGTGCAGATCCGCGGCAAGCGCGAGCCCGCGGTCGTCCAGGGCAACGGCGTCCTGCTGGAGCGGATCGCGCTGAACCTGGTGCAGAACGCCGTCCGGTACAACGTGCCCGAGGACGGCTGGGTCGAGGTCACCACCGAGATCCAGCACGGCCAGGCCGTCCTGGTCGTGGCGAACACCGGACCGGTGGTGCCGGCGTACGAGATCGACAACCTCTTCGAGCCCTTCCGCAGGCTGCGCACGGAGCGCACCGGCAGCGACAAGGGGGTCGGCCTCGGCCTGTCCATCGTCCGGTCCGTGGCCCGGGCGCACGGCGGGCACATCGCGGCGCGGCCGCGGGAGGGGGGCGGGCTCGTGATGCGGGTCACCTTCCCGATTTGAGGGGGCCCGGCGACGCACCTGGCTGCGCGCCTGGCGACACACCCGGGGATGTTCGCTTTGCGCGGAATTCTCCGGGCACCCGTCCGGTCGCTCCCTGTGTGATCAATCACAAAGGCGATTTTCTGGCCATCTACTCTCCGTGATCATGTGAGCTACCGGAAAGCCCGGAAAATCCGGGTTTTCCGGGGGCTTGATCACGGGAAGTACACGGTGAGACGCCTTTGAGGTGCGACATTCGGACCGTGTACGGTCCCGATCGCCATCCAAGCCGATCACTCGTGAGGAGTCCGGTTGGGTGTCGATTGAGTAACAGACCTTGATGTGAGGCAAAATCTCCGCCTCGGGTCGGGCACAAGTCCGGCCTCTCACGCGTTACGTGCGCTGGAGACACCGCAGACACCCGGAGGGGGAGAGCGACATGGCAACCGACTACGACACCCCACGCAAGACCGACGACGACGTCGACTCGGACAGCCTTGAAGAGCTGAAGGCCCGGCGGAACGACAAGTCCGCCTCGGCCGTGGACGTCGACGAGTTCGAGGCCGCAGAGGGCCTGGAGCTGCCCGGCGCCGACCTCTCAAACGAGGAGCTGGCAGTCCGCGTGCTGCCGAAGCAGCAGGACGAGTTCACGTGCATGAGCTGCTTCCTGGTCCACCACCGCAGCCAGCTGGCCCGGGAGAAGAACGGTCAGCCGATCTGCCGCGACTGCGACTGAGGCGGGGTCGGCCGTGACTGGCTCGACCCCACCTCGGAAGCGCCGCTTCCCCTGGGGAGCGGACAAGGGGCCGTCCGACGGCCCTCACGGCGTGCGTGACGACGAGCGGGGCTCCCCCGGCACGGGACCTGTCCCTACGGGGTCGGCCTCGCTCGAACCGGTCGGTGACCGGGCTGACCTCCCGGTGCCGGCTGAGGGTCCCGCCCCCGTCGCAAGGCGCCGGGCGGCGGTGATCCGGGACAGGGCCAGGGACCTGGCCAGGGAAGGCGCCCGCAAGGGCGGCCGACACGCCAGGGTGGGCCTCGGCTACCTCGCCGACCGGCTGATCGAGATCGCCCCGCGGATCCCCGTACGAGACCTGGCGACGCTGCGCAAGCAGTTCCCGGGCCTCGGTCCCGAACAGCTCGCGGACAAGCTGATCGCGGGCGCGGCGAACGCGTCGGCGACGGTCGGCGCGGGCGTGGGAGCGGCGGCGATGCTGCCCGTGCCGCCCGCGATGCCCACGGAGCTGGCCGCGGAGATCACCGGGGTCGCGGCGATAGAGCTGAAGCTGATCGCCGAGCTCCACGAGATCTACGGCGCGCGGCCGCCCGGCAATCTGAAGGACCGCAGCAGCGCGTATCTGAGGTCCTGGTCGGAGGAGCGTGGGATCGATCCCCTGAAGCCCTCGACGGTGAACTCCGCTTTCGGCGGTCACATGAAACGGCAGCTGCGCCAGCAGATCATGAAACGCATGGTGCGCAACCTGCCCAACCTGATGCCGTTCATGGTCGGGGCCGCGGTCGGCGCGGTCATGAACCGGCGCGACACCAAGAAGCTAGCGGCGCGGATCCGGGCGGACCTGCGCAAGACGCAGGTGCCCTGGGACCAGCTGACGGAACTGCCGCCGCTGGAGCGGCCCGCGGACGCGCTGCCGATGGGCAACGGGCAGCAGAACGAGCTCGGGCGCTGAGCGGCGTCGCAGTTACGCTGCGGCCGCTTCCCTCGCCGTCCTGATCGCCTCCGCCAGCCGCTGCGGCTCACGCGTCGACAGGTACAGGTATGGCGTCGGGTCCGCGGGGTCGGTGATCTCGACCCGCAGGGCCGTGGGGATGTAGGCGCGGAGCAGCATGAAGGCACGGGTGTCCGCCTTGTGCGTGCGCCAGGCCCGGGCCTCCTCCGGGCCCAGGATCTCCGTCTCGCCCAGCGCCGTGACCGGCACCCTCGCCTCGCCCGCGATCAGGGCGCCGCCCACCACGCGGATGCGGACCGAGCCGTACGAACTCGCCGCCACCGCCGCGGCGGCCGTGCCGCCGACCAGGCCGCCCAGCATCGGCAGCGTGCCGAAGGGCAGCAGGATCAGGGCGAGCGAGACCCCGGCCAGGAAGCTGATCAGCCACCAGGAGCGGGGCGCGGTGAGGCGTTCTTCGTACGGGGTGGCGGAAAGCTGCATGACGTCAAGCTTGGCACGGTGTCCGCGCGCCGCCCGGATCAGGGGGCAGCGGGCAGCGCTGTCAGGTAGGGCGGTGGTGGGAGACGGGCGGGCAGGGGGGCCAGCGCGCAGCGCTGTCAGGTAGGGCGGTGGTGGGAGACGGGCGGGCAGGGGGGCCAGCGCGCAGCGCTGTCAGGTAGGGCGGTGGTGGGAGACGGGCGGGCGGGTAAGGTCTGCGGCTGTGAGTGGTACAACCCCAGCTCTGACGCCTCCCGCCGATGCGAAGCAGCCGGTGCGGCACGCCGACGCCCCCGCGCCCGGTGAGCTCCTCGGCGCGCACTACGGCCAGTGCTTCGGCTGCGGCGGCGAACAGCCGCACGGGCTGCACCTGGCGGCGCGGGCCGGCGAAGGGCTGTCGATCACCGCCGAGTTCACCGTACGGCCCGAACACCAGGGCGCCCCTGGCCTCGCGCACGGCGGAGTGCTCGCCACCGCCCTCGACGAGACGCTCGGCTCGCTGAACTGGCTGCTGCGCACCATCGCCGTGACCGGCCGGCTGGAGACCGACTTCGTCCGGCCCGTTCCGGTGGGCACCACACTGCACCTCGCGGCCGAGGTGACCGCGGTGGCCGGACGGAAGATCTACTCGACCGCCACCGGACGCATCGGCGCCCCCGACGGCCCCGTCGCCGTCCGCGCCGACGCCCTCTTCATCGAGGTCAAGGTCGACCACTTCATCGACCACGGCCGTGCGGAGGAGATCCAGGCCGCCATGAACGACCCCGACCAGATCCGGCGCGCCCGCGCCTTCGAGGTGAACCCGTGAGCCGCGACCCCGTGAACGTGCTGATCCGGCGCGTCGACGCGGACGTACCGCTTCCGACGTACGCGCACCCCGGTGACGCGGGAGCCGATCTGCGCACCACCGAGGCGTGTGAACTGGCGCCGGGCGAGCGGGCCGTGCTGCCCACGGGGGTGTCTGTCGCGCTGCCCGAGGGGTACGCGGCCTTCGTACACCCTCGTTCCGGTCTTGCCGCCCGCTGCGGTGTCGCCCTCGTGAATGCCCCGGGGACGGTTGATGCCGGGTACCGTGGGGAGATCAAGGTGATCGTGGTGAATCTGGACCCGCGCGAGACCGTGCGGTTCGAGCGCTTCGACCGGATTGCCCAACTGGTCGTCCAGCAGGTCGAGAAGGTCCGCTTCCAGGAGGTGGCGGAGCTTCCCGGCTCGGCGCGGGCCGAGGGGGGCTTCGGGTCCACCGGCGGCCATGCCGCGGTGGGCGACGGGGGCGGCACAAGCGGCCTTGCCGCCGTGGGCGGCAAGGCGGGTGGGAATCGATACGCTTCGGTCGTATCCGACCGGGAAGGACAGTGACGTGTTCGGACGTCGCAAGAAGAAGGATGCCGCCGAGGACGCGGCCGGCGAGGCCGAGCAGGTCGTCGACAGCGTCGACACTGAGGCGGACGACGAGGTCGAGCGCGAGCGGGTGCGGCTGGAGCCGGAACCGCGGCCCGACGGACCCTGGGACAGCACCGAGGTGCGGGACCCGGCCGAGGGCCGGGTCGACCTGGGCGGGCTGTTCGTGCCGGGAGTCGACGGCATGGAGCTTCGGGTGGAGGTCGCGGGTGACGCGATCGTCGCGGCGACCGTCGTGCTCCGGGACAGCGCCATCCAGCTCCAGGCCTTCGCCGCGCCCAAGCGCGAGGGCATCTGGGGCGAGGTGCGCGAGGAGATCGCGGCCGGCATCACGCAGCAGGGCGGCATCGTCGACGAGGTCGAGGGCCCGCTCGGCTGGGAGCTGCGGGCCCAGGTACCGGTGCAGCTGCCGGACGGCACGGGCGGCTTCCAGGTCGTCCGGTTCGTCGGTGTGGACGGGCCCCGCTGGTTCCTGCGTGGTGTGATCTCGGGCCAGGGCGCGGTGCAGCCGCAGGCGGCCGGGCTGCTGGAGAACATCTTCCGGGACACGGTTGTGGTCCGCGGTGAGGGCCCGATGGCGCCCCGCGACCCGATCGTCCTCAAGCTGCCGAACGACGCGCAGATGGTCCCCGAGGGCGTCCAGCAGGACGACCAGGGCAGCTCCCGCTTCTCCGGCGGCATGGGCCAGCTCCAGCGCGGACCGGAGATCACCGAGGTCCGCTGAGACAGAGACAGGCACGACAGGGCCGTATCCACTGGGGTGCGGCCCTTTCGCATGGGCCGGCGCGTCAGGGTTCTGTCAAAGACGTTCCCCCGCCCCCTCGTCGTCCCCTTTGCCCGGAACGTTGGCCGTAAGGTCGACGCTGCGTACGCAGCAGTTTGCGGAAGACGGACAATGAGGCCATGGCACGCGGCAAGTTTCGGATCTACCTCGGTGCGGCACCGGGCGTGGGCAAGACGTACGCCATGCTGTCCGAGGCCCACCGACGGGTGGAGCGGGGCACGGACTGCGTGGTGGCCTTCGTGGAACTGCACGACCGCCCGCGCACCGAGGTGATGCTGCACGGCCTGGAGCAGATCCCGCGCAAGCGGCTGGAGTACCGCGGCGGGACTTTCACCGAGATGGACGTGGACGCCGTCCTGGCCCGCCATCCGCAGGTCGCCCTGGTGGACGAACTCGCCCACACCAACATCCCCGGCTCGCGCAACGCCAAGCGCTGGCAGGACGTGGAGGAACTGCTCGCGGCCGGCATCGACGTGATCTCCACCGTCAACATCCAGCACCTGGAGTCGCTGGGTGACGTGGTCGAGTCGATCACGGGGGTCCGGCAGCGGGAGACCGTGCCGGACGAGGTGGTCCGGCGGGCGGACCAGATCGAACTGGTCGACATGTCGCCGCAGGCGCTGCGTCGCCGTATGGCGCACGGGAACATCTACAAGCCGGACAAGGTGGATGCGGCCCTGTCGAACTACTTCCGGCCGGGCAACCTCACCGCCTTGCGGGAGCTGGCGCTGCTGTGGGTGGCGGACCGGGTCGACGAGTACCTGAAGCAGTACCGCAGTGAGCACCGGGTGTCGAAGATCTGGGGTTCTCGGGAGCGGATCGTGGTGGGTCTGACCGGCGGTCCGGAGGGGCGGACCCTGATCCGGCGGGCGGCGCGGCTGGCGGAGAAGGGTGCCGGTGGGGAGGTGCTGGCCGTCTACATAGCGCGCAGCGACGGTCTCACGGCCGCCTCGCCGAAGGAACTGGCGGTCCAGCGCACCCTCGTGGAGGATCTCGGCGGCACCTTCCACCACGTCGTCGGCGACGACATACCGGCCGCGCTGCTGGACTTCGCGCGCGGCGTGAACGCCACCCAGATCGTCCTCGGGTCGTCGCGGCGCAAGACCTGGCAGTACGTCTTCGGACCCGGCGTCGGCGCGACGGTCGCCCGGGAGTCCGGACCCGACCTCGACGTCCACATCGTCACGCACGACGAGGTCGCCAAGGGCCGCGGCCTGCCCGTGGCCCGGGGTGCGCGGCTGGGGCGGGGCCGGATCATCTGGGGCTGGGCCGTCGGCCTCGCCGGTCCGGCGATCCTGGCGGTGCTGCTGAACGCCGTCGACCTCGGCCTCGCCAACAACGTGCTGCTGTTCCTGACGCTGACGGTGGCGGCGGCGCTGCTCGGCGGGCTGCTGCCGGCGCTGGCCTCGGCGGCCTTCGGAACGTTCCTGCTGAACTACTTCTTCACTCCGCCCCTGCACCGCCTGACCATCGCCGACTCCAGGAACATCGTCGCGCTGGTGATCTTCGTGGCCGTCGCCGTGTCCGTGGCGTCGGTGATGGACCTCGCGGCCCGGCGCACGCACCAGGCGGCCCGGCTGCGGGCGGAGTCGGAGATCCTGTCCTTCCTCGCGGGCAACGTGCTGCGCGGCGAGACCAGCCTGGAGGCACTGCTGGAGCGGGTGCGCGAGACGTTCGGCATGGAGTCGGCCGCGCTGCTGGAGCGCAAGAGCGACATCGACCCGTGGACCTGCGTGGGCCGCGTCGGCTTCGGCGGGCCGGTGGAACGCCCGGAGGACGCGGACGTGGACATGCCGGTCGGGGACCACATGGCGCTCGCGCTGACCGGCCGGGTGCTGCCCGCGGAGGACCGCCGGGTGCTGGCCGCGTTCGCCGCCCAGGCCGTGGTCGTGCTGGACCGCCGACGGCTCCAGGAGGAGGCCGACCAGGCCCGCACACTGGCCGAGGGCAACCGGATCCGTACGGCGCTGCTGGCCGCCGTCAGCCATGACCTGCGTACCCCACTGGCCGGAATCAAGGCGGCCGTCTCCAGTCTGCGGTCCGACGACGTGGCGTGGTCCGAGGAGGACCAGGCGGAACTCCTCGAAGGCATCGAGGAGGGCGCCGACCGGCTCGACCATCTGGTGGGCAACCTGCTCGACATGTCCCGCCTGCAGACCGGCACGGTCACGCCGATCATCCGCGAGGTCGACCTCGACGAGGTCGTGCCGATGGCGCTGGGCGGCGTACCCGAGGACAGCGCGGTCCTGGACGTTCCGGAGACGCTGCCGATGGTCCGGGTGGACGCCGGGCTGCTGGAGCGGGCGGTCGCCAACGTCGTGGAGAACGCGGTCAAGTACAGCCCGGACGGTACGCCCGTGCTGGTCGCCGCCAGCGCCATCGCCGACCGCGTCGAGGTGCGGGTCGTGGACCGGGGACCGGGCGTGCCCGACGAGGCGAAGGACCGCATCTTCGAGCCGTTCCAGCGGTACGGCGACGCCCCGCGCGGTGCCGGAGTGGGCCTCGGCCTCGCGGTCGCCCGGGGCTTCGCCGAGGCCATGGGCGGCACCCTCAACGCCGAGGACACACCCGGCGGCGGCCTGACGATGGTCCTCACGCTCCGCGCGGGAAAGCGCCCCGCGTTTCTCTCCGTACCTTCAGAAGGGCAGGCTTCATGGTGAGTCTCACTGGGGGTGCTCCCCAGACCCCCAGAGTGCTCGTGGTCGACGACGAGCCACAGATCGTGCGGGCCCTCGTGATCAACCTCAAGGCGCGCAAGTACGAGGTCGACGCGGCCCACGACGGGGCCACCGCCCTCCAGCTCGCCGCCGCCCGCCACCCCGACGTGGTGGTCCTCGACCTGGGACTGCCCGACATGGACGGCGTCGAGGTGATCAAGGGGCTGCGCGGCTGGACCCGGGTGCCGATCATCGTGCTGTCGGCCCGGCACTCCTCCGACGAGAAGGTCGAGGCACTCGACGCGGGCGCCGACGACTACGTCACCAAGCCCTTCGGCATGGACGAACTGCTCGCCCGGCTGCGGGCCGCCGTCCGCCGCGCCGAGCCCGCCGGGGCCGGTGAGGACGAGGTGGTCGTGGACACCGACGAGTTCACCGTCGACCTCGCCGCGAAGAAGGTCAACCGGGGTGGGAGGGACGTACGGCTGACGCCCACGGAGTGGCATCTGCTGGAGGTGCTGGTGCGCAACACCGGCCGACTGGTCAGCCAGAAGCAGCTGTTGCAGGAGGTGTGGGGGCCGTCGTACGGGACGGAGACGAACTATCTGCGCGTGTACATGGCACAGATGCGGCGGAAGCTGGAGGCGGATCCGTCGCATCCGAAGCACTTCATCACGGAGCCGGGGATGGGGTATCGCTTCGAGAGGTGAGTCCGGGTGCGGTGCGGCTGCGGGCGCGGGTGCGGGTTCGGGCCGTGGCACGGGGGTACGTGACTGGGGGTACGTTGCTGTCAGTCCACCCCGGTAGGCTTCAGACATGAGTGCTGTTCCTCGTTCCGAAAAGCCGGCGGGCCGGTTCCGGCGCATGCTCGACCGGCTCTCCTCTTCGCAGGAGGACCTGGAGTCCGAGGAGCTGCGGGAGGACGCCGAGACCGCGGGTTGTACGCGCATCGGTGACTGCCATGACCGACAGATCGTCACGGTTACTGGTACCTTGCGCACGGTCACGCTGCGTCCGCGCGCGGGGGTCCCGGCCCTGGAGGCCGAGTTGTTCGACGGCTCCGCCGCACTGGACGTCGTGTGGCTCGGCAGGCGCTCCATCGTCGGGATAGAACCGGGGCGCAAGCTGATCGCATCGGGCCGGATCTCGATGAGCCGGGGCCGCCGGGTGCTTTTCAACCCCAAGTACGAACTGAGACCCCTCGGACGGGAGTAGCCGGTGACGTCGCTCGACAAGCCGACTGAGCACACCGAAGACACGGAGCACGACAACCGGGCAGTGACGGAGGCCGCACTGTTCGAGGCCTTCGGCGGCGTGCGGGGCATGATCGAGACGGTGCTGCCGGGCCTCCTCTTCGTGACCATCTACACGATCAACAAGGACCTGCACCTGTCCGCGCTCGCCGCCCTGGGTGTGTCCGTGCTGCTCGTGGTGGTCCGCCTGGCGATGAGGGACACCGTCAAGCACGCCTTCAGCGGTGTCTTCGGCGTGGCGTTCGGTGTCGTCTTCGCGATGATGACCGGCAACGCCAAGGACTTCTACCTGCCGGGCATGCTCTACACGCTGGGCCTGGCGCTGGCGTACATCATCACCACACTGGCCGGTGTTCCCCTGATCGGCCTGATGCTCGGCCCGGTCTTCAAGGAGAACCTCTCCTGGCGCACCCGCAACCCCGGCCGCAAGAAGGCGTACGCCAAGGCCAGCTGGGCGTGGGGCCTGATCCTGCTCGGCAAGTCCGCGATCCTCTTCCCGCTGTACTGGTGGGCGGACACCACGCAGCTCGGGTGGGTGCTGGTCACCCTGAAGATCCCGCCCTTCCTGCTGGCGGTGTGGCTGACCTGGGTCTTCCTGGCCAAGGCGCCGCCGCCCATCGACGTCTTCGCCGAGATGGAGGCGGAGGAGAAGCGCCAGGAGGCCGAGAAGGCGCGTCGCGAGGCGGAGGCACGGTCGGTCGAGTAGGCCTCCGGGCCGGGCCGACCGAGTAGGCGGCTTCAAGAACCGGATGAGCGAGGGCGCCCTGCGATCGCAGGGCGCCCTCGGTGTCGTGGCTGCTGTGGTGGCTAGTCCGCCCGGTGCTCCCGGCGGACCGACAGCAGGTCCTCCAGTTGCTCCTCACGGGCCTGCGCGGCCACGAAGAGCAGTTCGTCGCCCGCCTCCAGGGAGTCCTCCTGGGACGGGGTGAGGACGCGGGTGCCGCGGATGATGGTGACCAGGGAGGTGTCCTCGGGCCACTCCACGTCACCGACCTGGGTGCCGGCCAGGGCCGACTCCTCCGGCAGGGTCAGCTCGACGAGGTTGGCGTCGCCGTGGCTGAAGCGCAGCAGGCGGACCAGGTCGCCGACGCTGACCGCCTCCTCGACCAGGGCCGACATCAGGCGCGGGGTGGAGACGGCGACGTCGACGCCCCAGGACTCGTTGAACAGCCACTCGTTCTTGGGGTTGTTGACGCGGGCGACGACGCGCGGGACGCCGTACTCCGTCTTGGCCAGCAGGGAGACGACCAGGTTCACCTTGTCGTCGCCCGTCGCGGCGATCACGACGTTGCAGCGCTGGAGCGCCGCCTCGTCCAGGGACGTGATCTCGCAGGCGTCGGCGAGCAGCCACTCCGCCTGTGGGACGCGCTCGACCGAGATGGCGGTCGGCGCCTTGTCGATGAGCAGGACCTCGTGGCCGTTCTCCAGCAGCTCACCGGCGATCGACCGGCCGACCGCGCCGGCTCCGGCAATGGCGACGCGCATCAGTGACCGCCCTCCTTCACGGGTCCCTCGGCGAACGACGCCTCGACCTTCTCGACATCGGCACTGCGCATCATCACGTGCACCAGGTCGCCCTCCTGCAAGACCGTCTGCGAGGTGGGCAGGATGGCCTCGCCGAGGCGGGTGAGGAACGCCACGCGGACGCCCGTCTCCTCCTGGAGCTTGCTGATCTTGTGGCCGACCCAGGCGCTGGAGGCGTGCACCTCGGCGAGCTGCACGCCGCCGGTGGGATCGCGCCACAGCGGCTCGGAGCCGGACGGCAGCAGCCGGCGCAGCATCTGGTCCGCCGTCCAGCGGACCGTGGCGACCGTCGGAATGCCGAGGCGCTGGTAGACCTCGGCACGGCGGGGGTCGTAGATACGGGCGGCGACGTTCTCGACGCCGAACATCTCGCGGGCCACGCGGGCGGCGATGATGTTGGAGTTGTCGCCGCTGGAGACCGCGGCGAAGGCGCCGGCCTCCTCGATGCCCGCCTCGCGCAGGGTGTCCTGGTCGAAGCCGACTCCGGTGACCCTGCGGCCACCGAACGAGGAGCCCAGTCGTCGGAAGGCGGTGGGGTCCTGGTCGATCACGGCGACCGTGTGCCCCTGTTGCTCCAGGGTCTGGGCGAGAGCGGAACCCACCCTGCCGCAGCCCATGATGACGATGTGCACGACCGTCCTTCCGAGGTCAGGAGATGTTGACTTGGCTTGAAACAGGGTCTCAGACCGCTGACCAAGCTACACACGCACGGTCCGCGGCGGGGACCCCCGTGCACGGTTTGCGGTGGTCAACGGCGGCTGATGCTCCAGACACTGAGGACGGTGAGGATGCCGAGGCCGATGAGGGCGGCGGTGGCGCCGATGAGCTCTGCGGTCGCGGGCATGGGACCTCCGAAGAACGGGGCAGGACGGCCGTACGGGAAGGGTTTTGTCATATAGGCATGCGGATGGTGGTGTCGGCCGGATCCATGGCCTGACCTGCCGGGTATTTCACTCGGGGGGCAGATGCGAGGAGGCCGGTGGGCGACACCCTGTTCGAAGGCTTACGATCCTCTGTTGTGTCCAAACTGACCGACGTGCCCAAACGGATCCTGATCGGGCGCGCACTGCGCAGTGACCGGCTCGGAGAAACACTCCTGCCGAAGCGCATCGCACTCCCCGTCTTCGCCTCCGACCCGCTCTCCTCCGTGGCGTACGCGCCCGGCGAGGTGCTGCTGGTCCTGTCCATCGCGGGTGTGTCGGCCTACCACTTCAGCCCCTGGATCGCCGCCGCGGTCGTCGTGCTGATGTTCACGGTCGTCGCCTCCTACCGGCAGAACGTGCACGCCTACCCGAGCGGCGGCGGCGACTACGAGGTCGCGACCACCAACCTCGGCCCCAAGGCCGGCCTCACCGTCGCCAGCGCGCTGCTCGTCGACTACGTCCTGACCGTCGCCGTCTCCATCTCCTCCGGCATCGAGAACCTCGGCTCGGCGATCCCGTTCGTCGTCGAGCACAAGGTCGCCTGCGCGATGGCCGTGATCCTGCTGCTGACCCTGATGAACCTGCGCGGGGTCAAGGAGTCGGGCACGTTGTTCGCCATTCCGACGTACGTCTTCGTCACGGGCGTCTTCATCATGATCGCCTGGGGTTCCTTCCGCGGCCTGGTGCTGGACGACACCATGCGGGCGCCGACGGCGGGCTATGAGATCAAGCCCGAGCACGAGGGCCTGGCCGGCTTCGCCCTGCTGTTCCTGCTGCTGCGGGCCTTCTCCTCCGGCTGCGCCGCGCTCACCGGCGTCGAGGCGATCTCCAACGGTGTCCCCGCCTTTCGCAAGCCCAAGTCGCGGAACGCGGCGACCACGCTGGCGCTGATGGGCCTGCTGGCCGTCACCATGTTCTGCGGCATCATCGCCCTCGCCATGGCGTCCAACGTCCGGATGGCCGAGAACCCGGCCCACGACCTGCTCGTCAACGGCACCCCGGTCGGCTCCGACTATGTGCAGAACCCGGTGATCACGCAGGTCGCCGAGGCGGTCTTCGGCAAGGGCAGCTTCCTGTTCGTCATGCTGGCCGCGGCCACCGCGCTGGTGCTGTTCCTCGCCGCGAACACCGCGTACAACGGCTTCCCGGTGCTCGGCTCGATCCTCGCCCAGGACCGCTACCTCCCGCGCCAGCTGCACACGCGCGGCGACCGCCTCGCCTTCTCCAACGGCATCGTGCTGCTGGCCGGCGCCGCCGCGCTGCTGGTCTGGATCTACGGCGCCGACTCCACGCGCCTGATCCAGCTCTACATCGTCGGTGTGTTCGTCTCCTTCACGCTCAGCCAGACCGGCATGGTCCGGCACTGGAACCGGCATCTCGCCATGGAGACCGACCCCGCCAAGCGCCGCCACATGATCCGCTCCCGCGCGATCAACGCCTTCGGCGCCTTCTTCACCGCCCTGGTCCTGGTCGTCGTCCTGGTCACCAAGTTCAGCCACGGCGCCTGGGTCGCACTGCTCGGCATGGTGATCTTCTACGTGATGATGACCGCGATCCGCCGCCACTACGACCACGTGGCCAAGGAACTCTCCGCGCCCGACAGCCCGGGCGACGACAGCGTCCGTCCCTCGCGGGTCCACTCGGTGGTCCTGATCTCCAAGATCCACCGCCCGGCGCTGCGCGCCCTGGCCTACGCCAAGCTGCTGCGCTCGGACACCCTGGAGGCGCTCAGCGTCAACGTCGACCCGGCCGACACCAAGGTGCTGCGCGAGGAGTGGGAACGGCGCGGGATCGACGTACCGCTGAAGGTGCTGGACTCGCCGTACCGCGAGGTCACGCGGCCGGTCATCGAGTACGTGAAGGGGCTGCGGCGGGAGTCGCCGCGCGACGTGGTGTCCGTGATCATCCCGGAGTACGTGGTCGGGCACTGGTACGAGCATCTGCTGCACAACCAGAGCGCCTTGCGGCTCAAGGGGCGGCTGCTGTTCACGCCGGGCGTGATGGTGACGTCGGTGCCGTATCAGCTGGCATCGTCCGAGGCCGCGAAGAAGCGGGCCGGGAAACGGCAGGAGTGGAACGCGCCCGGGTCGGTGCGGCGCGGGCCGGCGCAGGAGCGGCCGCGGGAGCCGAGCGGCAAGGAGTGACCGGGGCCGGTGCCGGAGACTGCGGCTCGGTGCCCGGCATCGGCGTGCGGGGGAGCACGTAGACTGGTGGGCTGTTGTCCGGTCGTACCCACTCTCGTATCTGGAGCACCCCCGCCATGCAGGCAGAACCGAAGAAACCGCAGGTGGGGTCGCTCGTCGGGGAGGAGTACGAGGTCGAGGTCGGCCCCGTCGCCCATGGCGGGCACTGCATCGCGCGCACCGAGTCGGGGCAGGTGCTGTTCGTCCGGCACGCGCTGCCCGGTGAGCGGGTCGTCGCCCGGGTGACCGAGGGCGAGGAGGGCGCGCGTTTCCTGCGGGCGGACGCGGTCGAGGTGCTGTCGGCGTCCAAGGACCGCATCGAGGCGCCCTGCCCCTACGCCGGGCCCGGCCGGTGCGGCGGCTGCGACTGGCAGCACGCCAAGCCGGGGGCGCAGCGGCGACTGAAGGGCGAGGTGATCGCCGAGCAGTTGCGGCGGCTCGCGGGGCTCACGCCCGAGGAGGTGGGCTGGGACGGCACGGTGATGCCGGCCGAGGGCGACAAGCTGCCGGCGGGGCAGGTGCCGCAGTGGCGGACGCGCGTGCAGTACGCCGTGGACGGTGCGGGGCGTGCGGGTCTGCGCCGGCACCGCTCGCACGAGGTGGAGCCGGTCGACCACTGCATGATCGCGGCCGAGGGTGTCAGTGAGCTGGGCATCGAGAAGCGCGAGTGGCCCGGGATGGCGTCGATCGAGGCGATCGCTGCGACGGGGTCGCAGGACCGGCAGGTGATTCTGACGCCGCGGCCGGGGGCGCGGCTGCCGATCGTGGAGCTGGACCGGCCGGTGTCGGTGATGCGGGTCGGGGAGAAGGACGGCGGCGTCCACCGCGTCCACGGCCGCCCCTTCGTGCGCGAGCGCGCGGACGGCCGTACGTACCGGGTCGGCAGCGGCGGTTTCTGGCAGGTTCATCCGAAGGCCGCGGACACGCTGGTGACGGCGGTCATGCAGGGCCTGCTGCCGCGCAAGGGCGACATGGCGCTCGACCTGTACTGCGGCGTCGGCCTGTTCGCGGGCGCGCTCGCCGACCGGGTGGGGGAGAAGGGCGCGGTCCTCGGCATCGAGTCCGGCAAGCGGGCGGTGGAGGACGCGCGGCACAACCTCGCGGAGTTTCCACGGGTCCGGATCGAGCAGGGCAGGGTGGAGACGGTCCTGCCGCGCACGGGCATCACCGAGGTCGACCTCATCGTCCTGGATCCGCCACGGGCGGGGGCGGGGCGCAAGACGGTGGAGCATCTGGCGTCGTTGGGGGCTCGGCGGATCGCGTATGTGGCGTGTGATCCGGCGGCGTTGGCGCGGGACTTGGGGTACTTCCGGGATGGGGGGTATCGGGTGCGGATGCTGCGGGCGTTTGATCTGTTTCCGATGACCTCGCACGTGGAGTGCGTGGCGATTTTGGAGCCTGCGCAGAAGGGCTCCTGACCTGCTGCTTTGTGGGCGAGGTCGATTGATGACGAGTCGAGCACCTCGTCGATGCCGAGGCCGAGCGAGGCATCAGGGGTTGTGGAACGGGTCTCCTGCGCGCTCACCCGCGGCGTCGCAGAAGGCCCGCATGGCCGACGGCCTGAGCGCCGAGGGCTCGTCGGTCCGGCTACAGGGGCCTTGGCGCCGGGGCGACCCCCGACCCTGGCTTCCTGGCTGGACGCAGAGCGGGGAGACGTCGCGCTGGATGAGGGCATGGTCCGGCTGCTCCCATCCGCACCTCACGTCGGCGATATCCCTGTGGACTTCCTCCGTGCTCATTGCGCCAAAGGCGTGGGAGCTCTCCCGAAAAGGCCTCTCCGTCCTTCAATCCGGGATGGACGTCGACGGAGTGGAGCCAGGATCATCCTGGCTCCACTCCGTGGTGCGGGCGTGTTACTGGAACTGTGCGAAGAACCTCCAGATCTCTGCTTTGGTCCAGGTGGTGACGCCGCTTTCGCCGGAGGAGCCGTCGATCGGACCGGGTATGTGGCCTCCGTCGAACGCGGCCCACTGGACCGGGTATCCGGCACGGCAGCCCGAGTAGGTGGTGGTGATGTGCGTTCGGCTGCCCGGCGCGGGCTCGCGCGGGCTCTGGGGGGTGCAGCCGTTGTTGCCGACGAATTTGTCGCGCAGGGACCGTCCTTGCGCGATGTTGAGGACGGAGTCGCTGATGCCGTGGATTCCGAAGTAGGCGATGGGCTGGCTGCCACCGCTGCACCCGCTGATCTGAGCGCCGGAGATGACCGCGACGGCCCTGAAGACGTTCGCCCGGCTGCATGCGAGTGCGTAGCTCATACCGCCGCCCCAGCTGAATCCCGTGGCGAAACGCTGTGCCGGGTTGACACAGAGGCCGCCCTCGATGCGCCGGATCATGTCGTCGACGAAGGTGACGTCCTCACCGCCCGAATTGGCCCAGCCGTTGCCGAGGCCCTGGGGGGCGACGAGGATCGCGCTGTCGTTCGACTGTTCCTGTTGGCCGTAGTAGGACCAGGCGCTCCCGCTCGTGCCGCCCGAGGCGACGTCGCCCGCTGTTCCGCCCCGCCAGTGGAACGCGAAGATCAGCCGGTAGCGGTGGCTGTTGTCGTAGTTCGCGGGCACCCTGAGGATGAAGCTGCGGCTCTTGCCGCCGCTCTGAATCGTGTGCGTACCGCTCGTCAGAGTGGGTGCGCTGCCGCATCCGCCGCCGCCACCGGACGACAGCTTGATCATCTGCCATTGCTGGTTGGCGCCACCCCAGTCGGTGTACTGGACGACGTTGCCGCCGTCGGCGGTGGAGGCGCCCTGCACCTCCACCGCCTTGCCGCTGGTGCGGTTGATCAGCCGGACGTGGCCGGCGTCGGAGTCGGCCAGGCGGAACTGCTGGTTGGCCCCGTTGTGGTCGGCCCACTGCTGGATCGCGGCACCGTCGGCGGTCGAGGCGCCGGCCACGTCGAGCACCTTGTCCGAATGCCGGGCCTTGAGGCGGTAGAAGCCGCCGCCGGAGTCCACGAACTGCCACTGCTGGTTGGCTCCGTCGTGGCGCGTCCACTGGCTGACCCGCGCGCCGTCGGCGGTGGACGTGCCAGCGACGTCCAGCGCCTTGCCGCTGTTGCGATTGACCAGGACGTACCAGGCATTGGTGTCCACCGTCGCCGCCTCGGCGGGCGCCGGATTCACCGCGGCGAGCATGCCGATCGCGAGGGTCGCCGCCACCACGGCGGCGACCCGTGACCACCAGCGGTGTAATCGTGGAGGGGCGGGGGAAACCGCACCGTAGGTCTTCATCGATTCACCCTTTCGTTTGTGGCAGGTTCCCTCAGGTGCGGGTCCAGCGTTGGTTGCTGCCGTTCGAGCAGGAGTAGAGCTGGATCAGGGTGCCGTTGGCGGTGCCGCCCGCGACGGCGTCGAGGCAGAGGCCGGACTGGACGCCGACGATGGATCCGTCGGAGCCCAGGCGCCATTTCTGGTTGTCGCCGCCCCAGCAGCTGTAGATCTGGACTCTGGTGCCGTTGCCGGTGCCGGCGGCGTCCAGGCATTTGTTGCCGTAGACCCTGAGCTCGCCGGCGGCGGTGTACGTCCACTGCTGGTTGGTGCCGCTGTGGCAGTCCCACAGCTGGACCTGGGTGCCGTCGGTGGTGCTGGCGTTCGGCACGTCCAGGCAGCGGCCCGACCCGACGCCCTTGATCTGTCCGGAACCCGAAGGGGGCGTGGTGGAGCCGCCGTTGAGTGCGTTGAGGACGGCGGTGTAGGCGGGCTTCTTGCTGCCGTCGCCGTTGAACAGCAGCGGTGTGTGCTGCGGTCGCCAGGAGTCGGAGTCGCGCACACCCCAGACGGTGATGCCGACGCAGCGCGGGACGGCCAGGCAGTCGTTGGTCACGTTGGCGTAGGTCGAGGCCGGGGCGCCCTGGATGTCGAGTTCGGTGATGGCCACGTCGACGCCGAGGGCGGCGAAGTTCTGCAGGGTGGTGCGGAAGTTGCTGTGGTAGGGGCTGTCGTTGTTGAAGTGCGCCTGGAAACCGACACAGTCGATCGGCACGCCGCGCTGCTTGAAGTCCCGGACCATGGCGTACATGGCCTGGGTCTTGGCCCAGGTCCAGTTCTCGACGTTGTAGTCGTTGTAGCAGAGCTTGGCGGCGGGGTCGGCGGCGCGCGCGGTGCGGAAGGCGACCTCGATCCAGTCGTTGCCGGTGCGCTGCAGGTTCGAGTCGCGCCGGGCTCCCGAACTGCCGTCGGCAAAGGCCTCGTTCACGACGTCCCACTGGACGATCTTGCCCCTGTAGTGGCGCATCACGCCGTTGATGTGGTCGATCATCGCCTGGCGCAGTGCGCTGCCGCTGAGGGCCTGCATCCAACCGGGCTGCTGGGAGTGCCAGGCCAGGGTGTGACCGCGCACCTGCTTGCCGTTCTGCACCGCCCAGTTGTAGACGCGGTCACCGGCGGTGAAGTTGAACTGGCCCCGCTGCGGTTCGGTGGCGTCTATCTTCATCTCGTTCTCGGCCGTCACCGAGTTGAACTCACGGTTCGCGATCGTGGTGTACGCCGAGTCGCCCAGCCTGCCCGAGGCGATGGCGGTGCCGAAGTAGCGGCCGCTCTGCGCCGCCGCGGCGCCGAGCGTGCTCTCGGCTGCGTGTGCGGTCGGCGGCGCGACCAGTGCGGCGGCCGCACCGAGGGCGGCGACGACCAGCGCCAGCAGCAGGCCGCGGATCTTCCTGCGGATTGCGGGTCTGGGAAAGGCATATGAGCCCATGGCTGTGCCTCCAAGGTAGACATCACGGAAGGACTGAAGCGCGGGGGAATGCGTCGTCCGCTCCCACTCGGCAGGCGGCCGTCGGGTGAGGTACGGCGGGTGGCGGCGGTGTTTCGACACAGGCATGGGGGGCACTCCATCGCGGCTCAGCCGGGGGACCGCCACGCGGCGTCGCGTACCTCTCCAACTGCGCGAGGAGCCAGGATGCGCTGGTGCGAACCTCACCGGAACGTGACGGGGTGGCGTAGGTGCTTTGGTGCGCGGATCTGTCGTGCAGCTGTGCGTGGATCTGCCGTGCAGCACACATTGCTCAGGGCCGACGTGGCTCGATATCTCGAACTATGGCCGCTTCTCAGACAGGGAGATTGAGGTATTGACGATGGGTCGTCAATACTTCCCGCATAAAAAGTTTCCGGTGCTCGTTCGAAACTTTCGTAATCCGGCGAGCCGGACCGTGGGCGGCACGTGTTCGGGGCGGGAAGCCTCGGGGATCGCGGAGATGATCTCGCTGCGGCGCGGGACACGGCCAATCTATGGTGTGACGTGCGCCGTTTCGTACATAAGCTCAGCGAAATGTTTCGGCCTTCCTGGCGACGCTTGCGATAGGTATTGACGCCGTTCATCGGTTCCCTATGATTCAGGTTGCCCGACATCCCGACCCCTGTTCGATCAAGCGAACGCCGGGGTTGCTCCATCGCACAGCAGGGCATCTCCGGGGGGCATCCCCGAACGCCGAGCGCAAGGAGCCGCGTCTCGTGCATATGTCATGGCCTCGTCAATCCTTGCCGCGTCGCCGCACGCCTGCCCCCGGCGGAGGGGTCCCGCACCAGGGCGACCTGGCCAGGACGCGCAACGGCGCCTGGTACTACCTGGCATTCGTCGACACCTGCCCCGGCGGCCTGGTGCCGCGCCGGCCCCGGTCGCATGGACCTGCACGACCCCCGCAGATGGAAGTCTCCACCCCGGGCGCCCCTGCCCTTCGAAGGCGCCGGGCGCCACCGGTCTTTCGGGGTTCGCGAAGAACCGGGAAGTCACAAGCGGTCTGCCGTGGTGCTCGCAGGCCGCCGCACACCGCACTGCACCGACAGTCCGGACAACCTCTGACGAGGCCGACCGGAACCGCCTACTCAAGGTTGAGGAAGTCCCCATGCGCAGAGGAAGTTTCAGCCGCAGGCATCCGTCTGCGGTGCTCGCCGCCGCGGTTGCGGTCCTGGCCGCGTTGGCGGCGATGCTCGTCGCCACCCCGGCTCAGGCGGCCGCCAGCGGCGCCTTGCGCGGTGTTGGTTCGAACCGGTGTCTCGATGTGCCGGGCGCCAGCCAGACCGACGGCACGCATCTGCAGATCTGGGACTGCTGGAGCGGGGCCAACCAGCAGTGGACGTTGACGGACAGCAACCAGCTGACCGTGTACGGCAACAAGTGCCTGGACGTTCCGGGCCACGCCACCGCGCCCGGTACCCAGGTGCAGATCTGGACCTGTTCCGGCGGTGCGAACCAGCAGTGGCGGGTCAACTCCGACGGCACGGTCGTCGGCGTGGAGTCCGGGCTGTGCCTGGACGTCAGCGGCGGTGCTACGGCCAACGGCACGGCGGTGCAGCTTTGGAATTGCAACGGCGGCAACAACCAGAAGTGGACCGGCCTGTCCGCGCCGCCGGGCGGCACGTGTTCTCTTCCGTCGACGTACCGGTGGACATCGACGGGTGCGCTGGCGCAGCCGGCGAACGGGTGGGCCTCCCTGAAGGACTTCACCACGGTGACACACAACGGCAAGCACCTGGTCTACGCGTCGAACTTCTCGGGATCGTCGTACGGCTCGATGATGTTCAGTCCCTTCACGAACTGGTCGGACATGGCGTCGGCCGGCCAGACCGGCATGAACCAGGCCGCGGTGGCCCCCACCCTGTTCTACTTCGCACCCAAGAACATCTGGTTGCTGGCCTACCAGTGGGGTGCCTGGCCCTTCATCTACCGCACGTCGAGCGACCCCACCAACCCCAACGGCTGGTCCGCGCCGCAGCCGCTGTTCACCGGGAGCATCTCCGGCTCCGACACCGGCCCGATCGACCAGACACTGATCGCCGACGGTCAGAACATGTACCTGTTCTTCGCCGGTGACAACGGCAAGATCTACCGGGCGAGCATGCCGATCGGGAACTTCCCGGGCAACTTCGGCTCGTCGTACACGACGATCATGAGCGACACGAAGGCCAACCTCTTCGAGGGCGTACAGGTCTACAAGGTTCAGGGCCAGAACCAGTACCTCATGATCGTCGAGGCGATGGGCGCGAACGGGCGCTACTTCCGCTCCTTCACGGCCTCCAGCCTGAACGGCTCGTGGACCCCGCAGGCCGCCAGCGAGAGCAACCCCTTCGCGGGCAAGGCCAACAGCGGTGCCACCTGGACCAACGACATCAGCCACGGTGACCTGGTCCGCAACAATCCCGACCAGACCATGACCATCGACCCCTGCAACCTGCAGTTCCTCTACCAGGGCAAGTCCCCCACCGCGGGCGGCGACTACAACCGACTGCCGTGGCGGCCGGGTGTCCTCACCTTGCAGCGCTGACTTCCCGAATTCACGGTGACCGTGATGATGTGGCGCCGTCTGCAGGCGTGTGGGCGAGCGGTTCACGGCGTGGGCGATTCCACCCGCTGACCGACACTCACCGCCTCGAGGAACCCCAGCCGTGCGGCGGCCGGGGTTCCTCTCGCCTCCAGCGCCGTCGTCGCGGCCCAGCCCGTCTTCGGAGAGGCCGAGGCGTTCGGACCCCACTACGGCGTGTGCGCCACCGGACGCGCCAAGTCGGCCATTTCGCGCACCGTGGCGCTCCGGATCATCCACCGAGCCCTCGACGGACGGGGACGGCTACCTCTACATCGTCGACCGGAAGGAGGAGGTGATCATCCGCGGCGGCTACGACCTGTACCCGCGCGAGACCCAGGAGGCCTTGCACGAGCGCCCGGCCGCCGCCCTCGCTGCGGTGGTCGGCGTACGGCTCAAGGATGACTGTTGGTCGTTTGCGCTCGTTTGACGCTCTGGGCGCCAGGACGCGGGGCAAGAGCGCATCATGTACTGCGTGTCCTGTGGCTGGCGCGAGCCTGCTGACCTGCTGTGTTGGGTGACAGCGTGTGCGGTGTCGGGGCCTGTCCTGCCGATCTACTCGGCTCGGTGTGGGGTGATCCTGACGCTCGTTTGACGCTGCGCCACCGGGCCCACGGTCAGCATTCCGCTAGCGGCGACGGCGTGTTGCGGTGCGACGGCCCGTCGAGCTGCCCGAGGGGGACCACGACACGGTGGCCGACCAGGCGCTGCGCGAACTCGCCCGCGCCCTGCCCCTCGACGCCGCGACCCTGCTCTCGATCGACTTGCTGACCGGCGCCCACGTCCAGGTGGCGGGCATCGGCTACACCGCCGAGGCCTCCCGGACCCTGGCCGCCGAGTTCGTCACGACCCCGCGGTATCGGAGCGCTCTGCGGCGGGAGCTACCGCCGTTCATCTCCGGGACGCCGAGGATCCCGGATGAGCCCGGGCCCCCGTTCCGCCAGGGCTGGTTCCACGCCGAGCGGGTGCGCCCGGCAGGCTTCCGCGACGGCGTCACCGGAGCACTGCGGCATCGCGGCCGCGTCGTCGGCCTGATCCATCTGAGTACGGAGAGCGCCGACGCCTACGACACCGAGGCACGCCGGTTGCTCGCCTGCCTCATCCCGGCCCTGGCTGCGCTCGCCGACCCGGTGGCCGACGCCGGTAAGGGGCACGGCCTGCCGGAAGCAGGAGCAGCGAACCTCGTGACCGCCGACGCGGTGATCGACCTGCCCGCACGTGATCGCGTCCGGGTGCTGGAGGGGCCCGGGGGCCCGGCGGACGCGGTGCTGGTGCACGAGGTCCCGACCGAACGGCCGTACAAACTCAGCCCCCGGGAGCTGGAGGTGCTCACCCGGGTGCGATGGGACAGACCAACCAGGCCATCGCCCAGGCGCTGTTCCTGTTGCCGCGGGCCCGTGCACTGCCACATCGAGCACGTGCTCCACAAGACAGGCGCCGCCTCCCACACCGAGGCCACCGCCCTCTCCATATGGGACGGCCTGCTCCGCCCCGCCTTGACCATCTGGCGTTCTTCGTCGCACGGTCGAACGGTGATCCGCCGGAGCCCTCGCCCACCGGCAGTCGACCGCACCGGCGGCGTACCGCCGCAGTCCTGCGTACCGCACCACCGCGAGCCCGATGCCGCCGTCGTCGCAGGACTCGATTCTCAGTCACCGACCTGGTGTGCTGCCTCGCAGGACGACGTTCGTGGAGACCGGCACGATCCGCGAGGCGTCGTCGTCGGAGAGCGCGAGTTGCATCGCGCGGACCCCCACCTGCCGCAGAGGTACGGTCACGGAGGTCAGCGCCGGGACGACGTCCACTGCCGGGCCGATGTCGTCGAAGCCGGCGACTGCGACGTCCTGGCCAGGGACCAGCCCGGCGTCGCGGAAGGCGGTCATCACACCGATGGCCATGACGTCGTTGACGGCGAAGACGAGTTCGGTACCGTCGAGGCCCCGCTGGACGAGCTCGCGGGCGGCCGCGCGACCGCCCCTGCGGCTGAACTCGGCTTCGACCACGAACCGCTCGTCGATGTCGATGCCGAACTCGCCAAGGCCCTCCACGAAGCCCTTGCATCGGTCACGGGACGTCCTGAGTCCGGCGCCTGCGCGCACCATCGCGAACCGCCGGTAGCCGAGGCCCACCAGAGCGCGGGCGAGCTGCCGCGCTCCACCGTAGTTGTCGATGCTGACGGTGCGGAACGGCAGGTCGTGCTGGCTGATGAGAACCACGCTGCCGCCCGCCTCCTGGTAGGCGTGGAGCTCCTCCACGAGAGCGTGGCGGGTGTCGGTGCCGTCGATGCGGCTGCCGGTCAGGATGATGGCGCGGGGCCGCATGCCGCGCAGTGTCCTGAGGATCTGGAGTTCCCGCTCGGGGGAGCGGTCCGCGACCGCCATGGTCACGATGAGTCCGGCTGCCTCCGCCGCCTGCGTCACCCCGCCCGCGATCGAGGCGAAGTACGGGTCGTCGACGCCGCTGACGACCAGCGCGACGGTGTTCGTCGAACCCCGCGCGATCGCCTGGGCGGACAGATGCGGCGCGTAGTTCAGTTCAGCGGCCGCGGCGAGCACACGGTCGACGTTCTCCTGCCGGACGTTGCGGATGCTGCCGTTGAGCACGCGCGACGCGGTCGCCTGCGAGACGCCCGCCGTCCGCGCCACATCGTGAAGGGTCGCCTGGCGCTCCCCGGAGGCGGCCTTCCCGCGCCGCCGCGGAGGCGCCGCCGACCCGTCTTCCATGCCGCACATTGTGCACCGAGCCGCACGGTGCCTGGGAAGGGGTGCGGTGATTACGGAAGGTCACGGCATGGGCAGACCTCCAACCCGCGCGGAATGCGTTTTCCCACCCTCGCGGCCGAGCGCGGCCGAGCGCGGTCGCCGTGGCCGATGCGGCCGACTGTCGGCACGGCGCCGTCGGGGCCCGCGACGAGTCGCCTGGCAGTCCCATGACCAGGGCCGACGCGGTCGTGTTCCGGTTGAGCGATCGCTTCCAGTCGCCTGCGGGCCGTGGGCCGTGGGCCGGATGCCGCTCGCGTGGTCGGTACCGTCGCGCGTCGGACGCGACAGCTGCCGGAACAACGCCGACAGGTCGCTCCGCGAGGGCGCGCCGGACGGGGCGCCCTCGGGCACACCGGGGAGGCCTGCGCCACTGGAATCGGTCGCCATGACCGTGCCTGTGCCAGGCCGGACCGTTGTCCGCATCCCCGCCGGTGACCGGCCACGGATATTCTCGGGTGGCGTAGGAGGATCGTTTTCGTGGTGCGGGAGGGAATGGCGCGATGCCCCATCCAGCCAGATCGACCGTCACCCTGCGCGACGTGGCGGCCGCCGCCGGAGTGTCGGTCACGACCGCATCGAGAGTCCTGGGCGGCAGTTCCCGGACGGTCGCGCCCGAATACCACGAGCGGGTCCTCACCGCCGCGGCCGCGCTGCGCTACACCGCGGACGCCTCGGCCCGGGCGATGCGGCGTGCGAACGACTCGATCGCAGTGGTCGCCGACGACCTCACGACCCCGTCGATGGCGATGGCCGCCGCGGCGATGGAACGGCAGGCGCGTGACGCCGGGGCGTTCGTGACCGTCTCGTCGACCCACGGCACCGCCGAGCGCCAGCTCGAAACCGTCCGGCTGCAGCGCGCGCTCCGGCCACGGGCGCTCATCCTGACCTCCAGCCGCCTCGACGCGAACGCCCTGGACGGGCGCCTGCTCGACGAGTTGCTCGGCTACGAACGCGAGGGCGGCCGGGTGGTGATCGTCGGCGACACCGACATGCCGTTCGACTCGATCAGCTTCGACAACCACGGCTCCGCGAAGGAACTCGCCGCCCATGTCGCCGAGTCGGGGCACCGGCATGTGACGATCCTGGCCGGCGTCCGCGGTCGGGGGAACGTCTCCGCCCGCACCGCGGGCTTTGTGGCCGGGCTCCGGGAGGGCGGGGTCGAGACGCGGAACATCCGGATCTCGCATGGTGCGGTGAGCCGCCAAGGGGGGTTCGACGCGGCGCGACGGATGGTCGCCAGGGGGCTTGAGCCGCCCCACGCGGTCCTCGCCGCCAACGACGCCATCGCCATCGGTGCGATGTCCGCCCTCCGGGCCGCCGGCGTGTCGGTGCCGGCGGACGTCTCGGTGACCGGCTTCGACGACATCGAACTCGCGACCGACGTGACACCACGGCTGACGACCGTGTCGTTGCCACTGGCGCAGGCAGGCGCCGAGGCGGCCCGCCTCGCCCTCGCGCCTCGTGGGGAAGCCACGCACCTGATGATGCGGGGGCAGGTCGTGGTGCGCGACAGCACGGCGGTTCACGCCGGCTGACCTGCCCCTGCGGTGTGTGGTGCGCGGCGCCAAGTCGCCGGGCGCCGTCCGAAGTGTGGCCCCGTCCTCCCGCATCACGAGGGCACGGCGGGGAAATGACCGTCGCGCAGCTCCTCGCGCGTGCGTGCAGAGGAGGGTGCGGTGAGCAACTCGGTTCGGTGCCGAAGGGCCCCGCCGACCTGCTGTTCGTCTCCCGCCGGGCCCTCTCGCATCGTCGGCAAGTTCATTTTTGTTTGAAACCTTGACGCGTTCGATCACCGCTGGGCACACTGCGCGGAATACGTTTTCCCAGCGCGGCCTGAGGAGCAGGCATGAGGACTCTCAGCGAACCGCAGCGCCTGCGCGGCAGCGCCGACGACGTGCCGCCTGGGGGGTGCGCCGGCAAGGCCGCCTTCGGCCCCCCGCTGCCCCGGTGCGCGGGGCGGCACACCGCGCCCTTGATGCCGACGCCGAGACCAGCCCCCGATGAGGCAGGTCCGGCCGGATCCGTACCCACGATGTCGCGCACCGTTCGGTGCGCCCACCCCATGGACTCGAACCACCCACGCCTTGAGCCGTTACCCGATGTCTCGGCCGAAGGCGTCACGACAGGAGCCGGTACCGCACGACCACCGACGACAAGAAGAGGACAATGACCGCCAACCGAAGACTTGTGTCAAGGGCGATGGCCGCCGCACTGTGCGCGCTGGCCGTCGTGTTCGCATCGATCGCACTCCTCCCCGCGCAGTCGGCCCACGCCGCGGGCACCACGTACTACGTGAGCGCGGCCGGGAACGACAGCAACGCCGGAACCAGCAGCAGTGCGCCGTGGCGCTCGCTGAGCAAGGTGAACTCGAGGACGTTCCAGCCCGGCGACACCATTCGCTTCAGGTCCGGTGACAGCTGGGTCGGGCAGCTGTGGCCGAAGGGGTCCGGCGTCGACGGCGACCCGATCGCCATCGACCGCTACGGAGACGGCGCCAAGCCGAAGATCGCGGGTCAGGGCACCGTCGGCGACGCCGTGCGGCTGTACAACCAGCAGTACTGGGAGATCCGCAACCTCGACGTCTCCAACACGGCGCCCGCGACGGCGACACCCGGCGAGAACCTCGGCGACTTCCGCGGCATCGGCGTGCACGGCGACAACGGCCAGACCCTGCACCACTTCGTGATCGACTCGGTCGACGTGCACGACGTCACCGGCGAGGTCAAGTGGATCGGCGGCAACACCGCCAACAACAAGCCGGGCATTACCTTCAACACCGGCTGGGACCGCTCGAAGAACACCGGCGGCATCGCCTTCCTCACCACAGTCCAGGACATCACCGCACCCGGCGCCCCCACCGTGCTCGACGACATCACGGTGGAGAACTCCACCATCAAGAACACCTCGTTCGCGGGAATCGTGACGAAGCAGTACGCCGGTGACGCGCCCGGTGCCGTCTTCACGGGCTGGGGCAAGCGCGCCACGGCCACGGACTCCCGCTTCACCCCGCACACCGACGTCACGATCCGCGGCAACTACATCACGCAGGCGAACACCGACTTCGGCGGCAACGGCATCTATGTCACCGGCACCCGAGGCGCACTCGTCGAGGGCAACGTGATCGACCGGGTCGGCGTCTCCGGCGTCGAGACCAACATGGCCGACACCGTCACCGTCCAGCACAACGAGATCATGGGCACCCACCACATGGGCGGCAGTGCCGACGCCAACGGCCTGGACCCCGACATCGGCACCACCAACCAGCTGTTCCAGTACAACTACCTGCACGACAACGGCGACGGCATCCTGCTCTGCGCCTGCAACTCCTCGGTCAGGTTCGGCAGCGCGGTGGTCCGCTACAACGTCGTGACCGGCAGCGAGCGGTGGAACCTGCACATGTCGCAGACGACGGGCTCGGTGGCGGAGGTCTACAACAACACCTTCGTCAACACCAATTCCTCGACCATGGTGAGCGGCGGTGTCTCCGGCAGGGTCACGTTGACCAACAACCTGTTCGTCACCGGGAACTCCAACCCCGAGTTCAACAAGCAGACGACCGTCATCTACAACAACAACGGGTACTCGTCCGACTGGGCGAGCCGGCCCACGACCGACACGAAGGCCGTGATCGGCAGTCCGATGTTCGTGAACCCCGCCGTCACGGGGCCCTACGGCGACGAGAACGGCACGAGACTCGGCACGGCGGCGAACTTCGCGCTCCAGGCCGGATCGCCGTTCGTCGACGCGGGTGCCACCATCACCGGCAACGGCGGCCTCGACTACGCCGGGGCCACTGTGCCGGTGGGCAGCGCTCCGGAGATCGGCGCCCTCGAACGCGGCGCGCCGGGCATCGCGTTCACGGACACGTTCGACGGCCTGGCGACCGGCGCGCTCGCCAACGGCACGAACGGATGGCGGGTCATCTCGACCAACAACGCGGTCGACGTGGTGGACACGCCGTCCGCCACCGACAAGAGCGTCCGGCTGACCCGCACCATCGAAGGCGGCGGCACCGACGGGACCAACCTCGCCCGGCTCTTCTCCACCCCGCTGCAGGGCGTGGTGACCATCGACGCGCAGGTGATGCGCAACGACACGCAAGCCGGCTGGTTCGGGCTGCCGTACGTGTACAACTCCAGCGGCGCCCAGGCCGTCAGCGTCGCGTTCGCTCGCGGTCAGATCCACGCCTACGAGGGCACCACGGACCGTGTGATCGGTACGTACACCTCTGGCAAGTGGTATCGGATCACGCTCTCGGTGGACACGGTGAACCAGCGCTTCGACCTGGACATCGACGGCCGGCGGGTGCTGAACGATGCCGCGTTCCGTACCTCGATGCCGGGGATCGCGAAGGTCGCGTGGTACGCGAACGGGGGCGAGCGCGGGTCGGTGCACGTCGACGACGTCCGCATCTCGCGCGGTACCGGATTCCGTCAGTGACGGTTACGCCCAGGAGTCTTGGTCCGCGGACATCCTGAAAGAGAAGCAGCTCTGCCGGGCCATTTCGGTCCGGCAGAGCTGCATTGCCGTTGCATTGCCGTCTTGCTCAACGCGGTGACATCTGTTCCAGCCGGGCACTGACCACGGGTACATAGAATGTGGTGATGCCCGCCATATTGGGGTGCGTTCCCGATCCGTTTGTCCCAGGGAAACCGTTGACCAGGTCGTCGAATGTGTATTCCGCCCGCTGGGCGTCATCACGTGTGTCGAAAGTGGTCTCCCCGAAAACGTCGGCAATGGCGACATCCCACTGGTGACAGGCCCGCAAGGTCACCTCGCGCAGTGCCACCTGAGTGTTCCAGTCCCGCGAACCGAGTTTGTGGGCGGCGACGTACACAATGCGGGCGGTCGGCCATTTCCGCTTCATCGTTTCCAGCGTCCTCTCCAGCTCTCCGGCGTAGGTGCCCACGTCGTAGCGTCGGTCCCGGAAGATCGACTGGGCGTCGTTGGTGCCGCCGTCGAAGAGGACGAAGTCCGGTGCGACGGCGGTCGCCTCTTCGACCTGCGCACGTATCTGCCCGCCGGAAGCATGGGGGTCGGCGCCGATGGTCGCGCCGTTCCGGGCGAACTTGGTGAGGGTCATGCCGTGTTGGTCAGTGACGATGTCCACAAAACTGCGCGGATACACGTGTCCGTACACAATACTGTCACCGAAGGCGTAGACACTCCTGCCCGCCAATCCGTTGTCCACATCGGTCTCCTTGCAACTCCGCTATGTCAGGCCTGAATTTAAGCAGGACATTGACTGCTTGCGCCAGGACGGCTTAAATTGCATACAGAAAGCGCTTACTAAGAGGAAAGCCGGAGTGCTGACACACATGACTACAACCAACACAGGGTTGCCCGGGGGCGTCGCCGTCTCGCATCTGTCGGTGTATGACTGGCCCGCATCCGACGGGGTGTGCGGCGGCACCCCGCATATGCACCTGGCCTGCTCGGAGGGTTACCTCGTCACCGGCGGACGCGGGGCCGTGCAGACGCTGACCGCGTCCGGCTACGAGGTCACTCCGCTGGAGGCCGGCGCGGTCGCCTGGTTCACGCCCGGCACCATTCACCGGCTGGTCAACGAGGGCGATCTGCGGATCACCGTTCTGATGCAGAACAGCGGGCTGCCGGAGGCGGGTGACGCGGTCCTCACGCTGCCCCCGGAGTACCTGACCGACCCCGAGACGTACGCACGCGCCACCGTCATTCCGGCCGACGTACCCGAGGAGGAGCAGGAGCGCATCGCCCGTGCCCGGCGGGACCTCGCCCTGGAGGGCTACCGGGCACTGCGCGAGGCCGAGGGGCCCGAGGACCTGGCGGCGTTCCACCGGGCCGCCGCCGCGCTCGTGCGGCCGCGCATCGCCGAGTGGCGCGAGCGGTGGCGTCAGGGCGCCGCGGCCGCCGCCGAGGCCACCGGGGTGCAGCTCGACGCGCTGGAGCGGGGGGAGTTCCCCCACCTCGCGGACGCCGTCGTACGGTCGGAAAGGCCCACTGCCCGCGGGAAGTTCGGCATGTGCGGTCGGCTTGACGTGTACCAGAACTGATGTCCGTGCGGGGCGCGGCCGAGGAGCTCTTGGCCGGTTCCGTATGACCGCACGGGTGCGGCCGCTTGTCGGTACCGGTGTGCGCTCGGGCGGAGGAAGAGGACCGAACTTGATTTATGCGCTGTTGAACTGTCCGCGGGATGGAGTCCGGCGCCATGTCGATCACCGGGTGGCGGGTGCGCTTCACTCGCCGGGGATGGGCACGGCCACGCGAAGTGACCCCGTTCATGCGGGAGTTCGGTGATTTGTTCGCCGGTCTCGATCAGGAGTTGGATGATCTGGGGGTGCCCGAGGGACAGCGGTTCCTGATCAGTCCGGCGGGCGGGTACGACGCGGCGCTGAACCGGTACTTCTCGGTGTCGCTGGCATCTTCACCGTGGAACACCCAGGCCGCCCATGCCCGGGACCTGCGCACGAGCTTCGACTTTCTGTGGTTCGCGCGAGGCCGGCGTGACTGGCGTGATGCGTCTATGGACGACCGGGCGGCGTACGAGTGGTGGCGTCGTCGTGACGAGCGTGGACCTCGCTTGGAAAACACGAGCTGGGACCGGGAGGTGTCCACGGTCAACCAGTTCTACTTGTGGGCGATCGAGCAGGACCTTGTCCGGGCCAATCCCATCCGTCAGCGCGCGGCTGCGGTGTCGTCACCGTGGCGTGGCGTGGCGGGGCGGGCGGCACGATGGTGCGGCAAGTGCCGGCAGAGACGTGTCGCCGTGTCTACAACCCCGACCGTGCCCTGTGCCGCAGCCCCGAGGCTTCCGCCGATCAGCCCGTCATGGCCGACGGCCAGCCACTGCCCTGCCGAAACACCGCCCTCACCGTCTTCGTCCTGGTCGGCCTGCCCCTCACCCTGGCGGCCGGCCTGGCCGCCGCGGTCGTTCTCAACCATGGCATCCGCCGCTTCCGCGCCCTCTTCCGGGACCACCGGCCTGAAGCAACCCCGCAGCACACGAGCCAGGCACCGCAGAACACCAGCGCATAGGCCCTGCCGTCCGACGGACGGCAGGGCCTATGCGCTGGAAGCACCGACTGCTACTGCTGCCCCTGACCTTCTCCCTGTGGAGCAGGCGGTGAGGACGTGGTACCCCGCAGGATCAGATGGGTGGGCAGGACGATGTGCCGACCGCGGTCCGCCTCGGGATCGTTGATGAGTTCCAGGGCCAGTTCGGCGGCGGCGCGGCCCAGGTCGGAGGGCGACTGGGCCACGGTGGACAGGTCGAGCCATTCGGCCATCAGCTGGTCGTCGAAGCCGAGGACGGAGATCCGTTCGGGCACCTCGATTTGTACGGTGCGCAGGCTCAGGATGAGGGAGGCGGCGAGTTCGTCCTGTTCGGCGAAGATCGCGGTGGGGGGTTCGCGCAGGCTCAGCAGGTTGCCGACCGCTTGGGTGGTGCCGCGTTTGTCGCGGGGCGGGGTGGTGACGATCAGGTCGTCGTCCAGAGGGATGCCCGCCTCGGTGAGCGCCTGCTGGTAGCCGAGGAGGCGCTCGCGTGAGCTGAAGCTGAAGCCGCGGGCGTTGGTCGTGTGGGCGAAGGCGATCCGGCGGTGTCCGAGGTTGATCAGGTGGCGGGTGGCCTTGCAGGCGCCGGCGACGTCGTCGACGTAGACGCTGGGGCGGCCTTCGACGTGCTGGCTGATGTAGATGACCGGCATGCCGAGGTCGTCCAGCCGGGTGGTCTCCTCGCCGGTGAGGTCGAAGCAGAACACCAGCAGCGCGTCCGCGTTGCGGCGGGCCGGCAGGCGTTCGAAGAACGCGGCCCGTTCGTCCAGGTCCGGGACGACGTACACGGTCAGCTCCATGCCGGCCCGGCGCAGCAGCGGGCCCAGGCTGGACAGCGCTGCTCCCATGAACCACGAGTCGAGCGTGGGCACGAGCACCGCCATGACACCGGTGCGGCCGGTGACCAGGCTCGACGCTTGTCGCGAGATCGCGAAGTTCAGCTCACGGGCCGCTCGCTCCACCCGGGCACGGACCTCGGGTGAGACCGATGTCAGACCGCGCATCGTGCGCGAGACGGTGGAGGGAGAGACCCCTGCCCGTTCGGCGACGTCGGCCAACGTGGGGTGCCGCTGAGCTGGTGACATGAGCGGAAGTTAGCACAGATCGCGCCCTCAGCGGGAGTCTTTGTGACAGCGCTGTCACACCCCATCCTTGCGGGCAGAATGCCTGTTACACCCAGTCCGTGGGCGGTATCGGTCGCCTAAATCGTGTGCGCTACCGCGACGTTACGCATTGACTTCCGCCAGGTGCACTCCTACGGTGCAAGCGTTGTCTCAGCGGAGGCCAAGACGTGGCCGTAAGTCATTCACTGGCTGCTTTGACCTGCGCTTTCGATCCACGCAACGCCGTGACAGCACAGTCTCGTAACGGCCCAGAGTCATCTCGGTAGCTACTCCCTACAGGGCGCCCCCGCCGAGACTTCGGTTCCGCACGTCCAGGAGAGACAGTGAACGCCAGAACCACCAGAGTCCTTCAGTGCTCGGCCGTGCTCGTCGCCGCCGGGCTCGTCCTCACCGCCTGCGGCTCCTCCGACAGCGACAGCTCGTCGGGGCAGTCGAAGAGCCCGTCGTTCTCGGGCCGCGGTCCGATCACGTTCGCGGCCGCCAAGGACAGCTCCGGCGTCGTCCAGAAGGTGATCGACAGCTGGAACAAGCAGCACCCCAAGGAGAAGGTCACCTTCGTCCAGCTGCCGGCGGACGTGAACCAGCAGCGCCAGCAGATGATCCAGAACGCCGAGACGAAGTCCGACGCCTACACGGTGCTGTGGATGGACGTGGTGTGGACCTCGGAGTTCGCCGCCCACCAGTGGATCGACCAACTGCCCGCCGACCAGTTCCCGCTGGAGAAGATGCTCAAGCCGGTGGTGGAGACGGGCAAGTACCGCGACAACCTGTACGCGGTCCCGCATCACTCCGACGGCGGCGTGCTGTACTACCGCTCCGACCTGCTGAAGAAGGCGGGCGTCGCTGCCGCGCCGACGACGTGGGCGGAGATGAAGGCCGCCTGTGCCAAGGTCGAGAAGCTGCCCGAGGCCAAGGACATGGACTGCTACGGCGGTCAGTTCCAGAAGTACGAGGGCCTGACGGTCAACTTCGCCGAGGCAGTGAACTCCGCCGGCGGGGTCATCACCGACGCCGACGGCAAGCCGAACGTCGACACCCCCGAGGTGAAGAAGGGCCTGGACTTCCTCGTCGACTCCTTCAAGGACGGCACGATCCCGAAGGAGGCCATCACCTACCAGGAGGAGGAAGGCCGCCAGGCGTTCCAGTCCGGCAAGCTGGTCTTCCTGCGCAACTGGCCGTACGTGTACTCGCTGGCCGAGAAGAGCAAGGTCGCGGGCAAGTTCGCGGTCGCGCCGCTTCCCGGCCTGGACGGGGCCGGTTCCTCCAGCCTGGGCGGCCACAACGTGGCCCTGTCCTCCTTCGCCAAGAACAAGGCCACCGCGCTGGACTTCATGAAGTTCTTCACCAGCGAGGACAGCGCCAGCACGTTCCTCAAGGACGCCTCCATGGCTCCGCCGTACGGAGCCCTGTACGACGACCGGGCACTGGTCAAGCAGTACCCCTACCTGCCGGTGCTGAAGAAGTCGATCCTCAACGCCGTACCGCGCCCGAGGGTGGTCCAGTACGGTGACGCGTCCTCCGCGATCCAGCAGGAGGCGTACGCGGCCCTGAACGGTGACAAGTCCAGCGCGCAGGCGCTGAAGGACCTGCAGGACGCGCTGCAGAAGTCCACGGCACAGTGAGGAGAAAAGCCGTGGTCGACACCAAGATCCCACCCGGCACCGGCGCGGACCCGGCCGGCAGACATGCCGGAAAAGGCACCGCGCCGGTCAGGGGAAGCAAGCGGGCCTGGGCGACCGCGGCTTCGGGGCGGACGGCGGCACTGCTGGTGTCGCCGACCCTCCTGGTGCTCACCGTCGTCGTCCTCTACCCCACGCTCATGGCGATCAGAGAGTCGCTGTACGGGGCCAAAGGGCTGGACCCGAAGACCGGCTTCATCAGCGACACCGAGCCGTTCGTCGGGCTGCAGAACTACGCCGACATCTTCGGCGAGGCCGGCGACCGGTTCTGGAACGCGTTCTGGAACACCACCTTCTTCACCGTCGCCACGGTGGGCCTGGAGACGCTGATCGGTGTCGCGATGGCGCTGATCATGCACAAGGCGTTCAGCGGCCGGGCCCTGATCCGCGCCAGCATCCTCATCCCCTGGGCCGTGCCCACGGCCATCTCCGGCCTGCTGTGGCGGTGGATCTTCAACAGCGACGGCATCGCCAACGCTCTGATCGGCCACCAGGTGTTGTGGACCACCGAGGGCTTCCACGCCAAGGTCGCCGTCGTCATCGCCGAGGTGTGGAAGACCTCCCCCTTCATCGGGCTGCTGGTCCTGGCCGGCCTGCAGGTCATCCCGAAGGAGGTCTACGAGGCGGCCCGCCTCGACGGAGCCGGCCCACTCGCCCAGTTCTGGCGGATCACCCTGCCTTTGGTGAAACCCGCCCTGCTGGTCGCGGTGCTCTTCCGCTGCCTCGACGCACTGCGGATGTTCGACCTGCCCTACCTCCTCATCGGCGCCCAGAAGAACTCCGTGGAAACCCTCTCCATGCTCGCCCAGAACGAGGCGTCCAACGTCCGCTTCGGACCGGCCGCCGCCTACGCGGTACTCCTGTTCGTCTACGTCTTCCTCATCGCGCTCGGCTTCGTCCGGCTGCTGGGCACAGACCTCGTCGGAGACGTGGGCGGCCCGACAAAGCCCAAACGCAAAAGCAGCCTCCGGCGCACCTCGGCGCCCAAGAGTGCGGAGGTGCCGGCATGACGACGACCGGGAAATGGCGAACCTGGCTGCTCTACCTGGGCGTTGCCGCGGTGGTGGCCTACTGCCTGGCCCCCTTCTACTGGATGCTGGTCTCCAGCCTGCGCAGCGCCTCCGACATCTTCGACACCTCGCTGCTGCCGACCTCCGTGTCGTTCGAGAACTACCGGGCGGTCTTCAGCCCCTCCCAGGGATTCGGCCGCGCCCTGCTCAACAGCCTGATCGTCTCCAGCATCACCACCGCACTCGCCCTGCTGCTGGCCACCTTCACCGCCTACGCGATGGCCAGGCTGAAGTTCCGCTTCAAACGGCTGATCCTCACGCTGATCATCGCCACGTCGATGTTCCCGGTCGTCTCGATCGTGGTCCCGCTGCTGAAGCTGTTCACCGACATCGGCTGGATCAACACCTACCAGGCGATGATCGTGCCCAGCATGTCGTTCGTGCTGCCGCTGGCGGTGTGGAACCTGACCACGTTCTTCAAGCAGATGCCCGACGAGCTCGAAGAGGCCGCCATGATCGACGGCTGCACCAGGGGCCAGGCGTTCCGCAAGGTCATCATCCCGCTCGCCGCGCCGGGCATCTTCACCACGGCGATCATCAGCTTCATCGCCGCCTGGAACGAGTTCCTCATCGCCCTGTCGATGACGAACAAGCAGGACATGCAGACCGCGCCGGTCGCCATCTCCAAGTTCACCGGCGCCACCCAGTTCGACATCCCCTTCGGCAGCCAGATGGCCGCCGGCGTCCTGGTCACCGTCCCTCTGGTGATCATGGTGCTCGTCTTCCAGCGCCGCATCGTCGCCGGACTCACCGCGGGCGCGGCCAAGTAACCCCTGGCCGCCGCACCGCACCTTCCCCCACTCTCAAAAGGACCGTTCAGCACCATGTCCTCCACCACGCCTTCGCCCTGGTGGCGCAGCGCCGTCATCTACCAGGTCTACATCCGCAGCTTCGCCGACGGCGACGGCGACGGCGTCGGCGACATCGCCGGCCTGCGCTTCCGGCTCCCCTACCTCAAGTCGCTCGGCGTAGACGCCCTGTGGATCAACCCCTGGTACAAGTCCCCGATGGCAGACGGCGGCTACGACGTGGCCGACTTCCGCGCCATCGACCCGCTGTTCGGCACAGTCGCCGACGCCGAGCAGCTCATCGCCGAAGCCCACCGGCACGGAATCCGCGTCATCCCCGACATCGTGCCCAACCACACCTCCGACCAGCACGCCTGGTTCCAGCAGGCCCTGGCCGCCGGCCCCGGCAGCCCGGAGCGCGAGCGTTACGTCTTCCGGCCCGGCCGCGGTCCCGACGGCGCCGAGCCGCCCAACAACTGGATCTCCTGCTTCGGCGGCCCGGCCTGGACCCGCCTGCCCGACGGCGACTGGTACCTGCACCTGTACGCCCCCGAACAGCCCGACCTCAACTGGCAGCATCCCGACGTCCACGCCGAGTTCGAGTCCATCCTGCGGTTCTGGTTCCACCGGGGCGTCGACGGCTTCCGCATCGACGTCGCCCACGGTCTGGCCAAGGACCCCGAACTGCCCGACCTTCCACCGCGCCCGGACACGCCACACGGGCAGCCCCTCCACCACGCCCAGCACCCGCACTGGGACCGCGACGAGGTCCACGACATCTACCGCGCCTGGCGCAAGGTCGCCGACGAGTTCGACGGCGACCTTGCCTTCGTCGCCGAAGCCTGGGCCGACACCCCCGAGCGCCTCGCCGCCTACGTCCGCCCCGGCGGCCTGCACACCGCCTTCAACTTCGACTTCCTCATGGCCAGCTGGGACCCCAAGGACCTCCGCACGGTCATCGACGACTCCCTCGCCATGCTCAGCAGCGTCGGCGCACCGGCCACCTGGGTGCTCTCCAACCACGACGTCATGCGCCACACCAGCCGCTACGCCCGCAAGACCGTCGCACGATGGGTGCCCAACGAGCGGTACCAGCCCCAAGGCCCCGCCGATCTGGACCTCGGCACCCGCCGCGCCCGCGCCGCCGCCCTCCTCATGCTCGCCCTCCCCGGCGGGGCCTACATCTACCAGGGCGACGAACTCGGACTCCCAGAAGTCGAAGACCTGCCCGAGGCTGTCCTCCAGGACCCCATCTGGGAACGCTCCGGTCACACCGACAAGGGCCGCGACGGCTGCCGCGTCCCCCTCCCCTGGTCCGGACAGACCGCCCCCTTCGGCTTCAGCACCGCCGACACCGCCAGCCCCTGGCTGCCGCAACCTGCGGACTGGAGGGAGCGCAGCGTGGAGGCACAGACCGGCGACGAGACATCCATGTTGGAGCTGTACCGCACTGCCCTGCACATCCGACGCGAGCACCCTGCTCTCGGCGACGGGACCATGTCCTGGCTCGACGCCCCAGCAGGAGTCCTTGCCTTCCAACGCGAACCTGGCTTCACATGCGTGGTCAATCTGTCGGACGAGGCGTACCGGTTGCCTGAACACACCGCGACCTTGCTGGCCAGCGGCCCGATCACGGACGGACTTCTGGAACCGGACCGCGCGGTCTGGATCAAGGCCTAACCATCCACCCCAGGGGCGACGGCCCTTCTCAGTTCTCGAGGGCCTCTCCGGTGTCACTCCCCGCTGACCGGAGGGGCCCTGGCCCATTGGACAACGGACACCTGCAAACCCTGTCCATAAGAAGCGCGCATCGTCCCTCCTGCCGGCCGTCCGACCAGCTTGGCTGCTGCTGGACGCTCGCGCGGGGAAGCGGTACCGCGCAGAGGCCGAGCCGATCGACCCGGTCGGCGGTCATGTCCCTGGCCCCTCGCGGCCTTGAATCGGCCGCACGACGGCCTGGGCGGTGTTGTGGCCGCCGAAGCCGAGGGAGCAGGGCGGCGAAAGCTCGCGAGCGTCGGTCAGGGCTGCCCCGCGGTCATGGCCGTTGGCCTCGCAGCCGTGCTGTTCGGGGCAGTGCCGTGCGGCTCACACTTCGAAGCCGGTCGGTCGACCGTGCGGGCGGCAGGGATGGCTCGGTCCCCGACCGGCACCGACTCCGCGGCGGCACCGACTCCGCGGCGGCACCGACGAGCGGTCCCGCTAACGGCCCGTGCGACCTTCGGACGGCGGCTCGGCCGTCGACTCCCGCCAGATGATCCGGAACAGAGGTTCGTCCTTCGTCTCGGGCGGGGTGTCGAGCAAACCCGCTATCAGCTTGGCCATGGCCTTGCTGCCGAGTCGTTCGAGGTCCACGTCGACGGTGGTCAGGGACGGGCTCATGAACTGCCCGACACTGTTGTTGTCCCAACCGGTCACGCTCACGTCGCCCGGCACGTCCCAGCGGCGCTCCAGGGCGCCCCGGACGACGCCGGCGGCGACGAGGTCGTTGGCCGCGATCACCGCGGTCGGCCGGGAACGGCCCGGCAGTGACCGGATCGCCTCGATGCCGGACTCGCCGGACCAGTCGCCGTCGAAGACTCCGACGGACTCCAGCCCGAGGCGTTCGACCGTGTCCAGATACCCCTGCCTGCGCGCCCTCGCGGAAGCGAACTGGGCGTCGCCCGCCACATGAAGGAAACGAGTGTGACCGAGCGCCGCCAAGTGCTCGATCATCCGCACGACAGGCGTGGCGTCGGCCAGCTCCCCGATGCCGCGCATCTCGTCGTCGAAGTCGGCGGAGATCACCACGGCGGTCCTCTGGTGCAGCCTGCTCTGCACCGAGGGGACCACGGGAGCGAGGGAGAGGATGCCCTCGAACTGGCCCGAGTCGGCGAGCTCCAGCAGGCGTTCACTCCTCGCCCGTACGCCGCCCCCGGCGCTGACGACGTCCACGAAGTACCCTGCGGCGTCTGCCGTCGCGGTGGCTCCCGCCAGCATGCGTGAGGGGTTGAAGGCCATGGCGGGCATGAGGATCGCCAGTCGGCCGGTCTTCCGTGTGCGCATGGACCGCGCCACCAGGTTGGGGCGGTAGTCCAGTTCGCGGATGGCGTTCTCCACCCGTTCCAGGGTCGCGGGCTTCAGCCCGCCGTTGAACCGCAGGTACCGCGACACCGTCTGGGGTGACACACCGGCGAGTCGCGCCACATCGGTGATCGTCGGTCGTCGTCGCGCCGTGTCAGCGCCGTCCATCCGCTTCTCCCACCTTCGCCAATGTTCCGGTGAAGTCAGAGAGTACACACTCTTGACGCAAAAAGTGATCGTTCACTATCGTCCTCGCAACCCAAAGAGTGAACGATCACTTTTCGGGTGACGCGCGGCCCGGGACGGGCCCGCATCACTGTGTGCCGATGCCGCCGCTCAAGGGAGCAGTGCCGTGAGCTCCATCAACGAACTACGCCGGCTGCGCGGGTCCCAACGGGGCGTGCGACAGCAGAACAAGGCGGCGTTCTTCTTCCTACTGCCATGGTTCATCGGGCTCGTCGGGATCACTCTCGGCCCGATGCTTGCCTCGCTCTACCTCAGCTTCACCAAGTACAACCTGCTCCAGCCGCCGCAGTTCAGCGGACTGGACAACTGGACGCGCATGCTCGAGGACGAGCGCCTGCACAAGTCGCTCGGGGTGACGTTCAGCTACGTCCTGGTCTCCGTCCCGCTGCAACTGGCGCTGGCCCTGGCGCTGGCCCTGCTGCTGGACAAGGGAGTGCGGGGACTTGCCTTCTACCGCTCCGTCTTCTACCTGCCCTCACTGATCGGCGGCAGCGTCGCGATCGCCGTGCTGTGGCGAGCGATGTTCGGGACCAACGGCCTTGTCAACGACGCCCTGGCCGTCGTCGGTATCCAAGGGCAGGGCTGGATCTCGGAGCCCGGAACGGCGCTGTCGACCCTCGTCGTCCTCAACGTCTGGACGTTCGGCTCCCCCATGGTGATCTTCCTCGCCGGGCTGCGGCAGATCCCCACCTCTCTTTACGAGGCGGCCTCCGTCGACGGCGCGACGCGCTGGCGCCAGTTCCGCAGCATCACGATTCCGATGCTGACACCCATCATCTTCTTCAACCTGGTGCTCCAGATCATCCACGCCTTCCAGACGTTCACCCAGGCCTTCGTGGTCTCCGGTGGCACCGGAGGCCCCGCCGACTCCACGCTCTTCTACTCGCTGTACCTGTACCAGCGCGGGTTCGGCCACTTCGACATGGGGTACGCGTCCGCGCTCGCGTGGGTCCTGCTCCTCATCGTCGCGGTCTTCACCGCCGTCAACTTCTGGGCCTCAAAGTACTGGGTGTTTTACGATGACTGACCGCGCCATAGACGTACGAGACGTACCCCGCTCGCTGCCCGTCGACCGTTCGGACACGCTGCGCCGGATCAAGCGCGGGATGCGCGCCCCGCTCAAGCATGTCCTGCTCGCTCTCTGCGCCCTGACGATGCTGTACCCCGTCCTGTGGATGGTGGTCAGCTCCCTGCGGCCCAACAGCCAGATCTTCCGCAGCGCGGGACTCGCCCTGACGCACCCGCACGTCGAGAACTACAGCAACGGCTGGAACGCCTTCGCCCAACCGTTCAGCCACTACATGATCAACTCGCTGATCGTCGTGATCGGCGCGATCCTGGGCAATCTCCTCGCCTGCTCCATGGCCGCCTACGCGTTCGCCAGGCTCGAATTCAAGGCGAAGCGCGTGTGGTTCGCCATCATGCTCGTCACGATCATGCTGCCGATCCACGTGATCATCGTGCCGCAGTACATCCTGTTCTCGGAACTCGACTGGGTGAACACGTTCCTGCCCCTGATCGTGCCGAAGTTCCTGGCGACCGACGCCTTCTTCATCTTCCTCATGGTGCAGTTCATCCGCGGCATCCCGCGCGAACTCGACGAGGCCGCACGGATCGACGGTGCCGGGCAGGCGCGGATCTTCTTCCACATCATCCTGCCGCTGATGGTCCCGGCGCTGGCGACGACCGCGATCTTCACCTTCATCTGGACCTGGAACGACTTCTACAGCCAGCTCATTTACCTCACCGACCCGGAGATGTACACCACGCCCCTCGCGCTGCGTGCCTTCGTCGACCAGCAGACCGCGACGGACTGGGGCTCGGTGTTCGCCATGAGCGTCGTGTCGCTCGTGCCCGTCTTCCTCGTCTTCCTCGCCGGACAGCGCTTCCTGCTGCGAGGCATCGCGACCACCGGCGGAAAGTAACTGCGGGGGCTACTGCCGGATCTGCGGGGGCGATCGAGTCATGGCCGCTCGGCAGCACCGCAGCCATCCATCCGATCCACTCATCAAGCACAGGAGAAGCACATGAAAGCCAGCCCCTTCAGTCGCCTCGCGATCGGAACGGTCGCCTCGCTCTCGCTCGTCCTGACCGCCTGCTCCGGCGGCAGCACCGACTCCGCTCCCGAGCTCAGCGACAAGCCGGTCACCATCCGCGCCACCTGGTGGGGAGCGGACGCGCGCGCCCAGCTCACCAACGAGGCCATAGCGGCGTTCGAGAAGAAGTACCCCAACATCAAGGTCAAGGGCGAGTACAAGGACTGGAGTGGCTACTGGGACGCGCTCGCCACGACGACCGCGGCCAAGGACTCGCCCGACGTCATCCAGATGGACGAGCTCTACCTCGCGTCCTACGCGGACCGCGGAGCGCTGTACGACCTCGGCAAGGTCAAGAAGATCCTCGCCACCTCGCAGTTCGACGACCAGGCTCTCGCCACCGGACAGGTCAACGGAACGCAGTACGCGCTTCCCGTCGGCATCGGCGTCATGTCCGTCGTCGTGAACACCGACCTGTTCAAGAAGTACGGCGTGGACGTCCCCGACGACAAGACGTGGACGTGGGACGACTACGCCAAGGTCGCGAAGGAGCTGACGGACAAGAGCGGCGGCAAGATCCACGGTGCGGCCGGCGCCCCCGGCTTCGACGCCGGCAGCCTCAAGTACTGGGCGCGTCAGGAGGGCGGCAACCTCTTCGACAAGGACGGCAACGTCTCGCTCAAGCCCAAGGCGATCACCGACATGTGGAACTACGGTCTGAAGCTGATCTCCTCCGGGGCCAGCATCAAGGCGTCGACGATGGTCGAGGACCAGACCGCCGGCATCACCGCCGGCAGCTTCGCCACCGGCAAGGCGGCCATGACCGGGGCCTACAACACCCAGATCACCGCGCTGCAGCAGGCAACCGGCGCCAATCTGAAGCTGCTGCAGATGCCCCACGTCGGCACCACCAAGGCGAACTTCTTCAAGCCGTCGATGTACTGGGCCGTCTCGGGTCAGAGCAAGCACCCGGCCGAGGCCGCCGCATTCGTCAACTTCATGCTCAACGACCCGGCGGCCGCCGACATCCTCAAGACGGAGCGTGGCATCCCCGCGAACAAGGAGATGCTGAAGCACCTCGAGGCCGGTCTGACCGGGCCGGACAAGGCGGCCGCCGACTACATGAACGAGGTGACTCCTGGTGAGTCGCCGGTCGTGACCCCCAACGGCGGAAGCGGGATCGAGCCGATGCTGCAGCGCTACACCCAGGAGGTCTACTTCAAGAAGACCTCGCCCGAAGACGCCGCGAAGGCGTTCATCAAGGAGCTCCAGGGCGAGATCGACGCGGCCAAGTGACCTCATTCCCGGGGGCCGTCGGCGCCGCCCACGGCTCCCGGGGGAGTCCCGCGAAAGAGCGGGTCGGAAACCAAGAGAGAGAAACCACCCATGCCCAGCGCTCGGCCGCCGTACCGCGCGGCCATCATCGGCACCGGCGGTATAGCCCACGCCCACGCCCACGCCCTCGCCGAACTCTCCGAACGCGCCCGGCTGGTCGCCGTCGCCGATGTCGACCCCACCCGCGCCGCCGAGTTCGCCGACCGATACTCCGTGCCGCACGTCTTCAGCGACCTGAAGGCTCTGCTGGAGAGCGAGAAGCCCGACCTCGTGCACATCTGCACGCCACCGCAGACCCACGCACCCCTGTCGTCCATGGCGATGCAGGCCGGCATCACCGCCCTGGTGGAGAAGCCGACGGCGCTGAGCCTGCGCGAGATGGACCAACTGGCCGCTGTGCAGGAGCAGACCGGCTCCAGGGTCCTGACCGTCTTCCAGCACCGCTATGGCGCGGCGGCCGTACGCCTGCGCCGGCTGGCCGCCTCCGGCGCACTGGGCCGGCCGCTGGTCGCCACCTGCGAGACCCTGTGGTACCGGCCCGACGAGTACTTCGAGGTGCCGTGGCGGGGACGCTGGGACGTCGAGGGCGGCGGCCCCACCATAGGCCACGGTATCCATCAGTTCGACCTGATGCTGTCGGTCCTCGGCCCCTGGTCCGAGATCACGGCGCTCGCTGAGCGCCAGGCCCGGCCGACGGACACCGAGGACGTCTCCATCGCCGCCGTCCGGTTCGCGGGCGGAGCCCTCGCCACGGTGGTCAACTCCCTGCTGTCGCCCCGTGAGACGTCGCGCCTGCGTTTCGACTTCGAGTACGCCACGATCGAACTGGAGCACCTCTACGGCTACCGCGAGGAGCACTGGCGGTTCACGCCGGCGCCCGGCCACGAGGAACTCGGGGCCCTCTGGGCCGCCGGTGACGAGCCGGACATCACGAGCGGCCACAGGGTCCAGATCGAGGCCGTCCTGGACGCCTGGGACACCGGTCAGGAACCCGGCGTCTCCCTGTCGGACGCGCGACGCACGCTGGAGTTCGCGGCCGCGACGTATGCCTCGGCCTTCCGCGGTGTCCGCGTCGCCGCGGGCGAACTGACCGGCGACGACCCCTTCACGCTCAGCATGGACGGCGGCGCCGTGCCGTGGGAACGGGTCAAGGAGGCCCTGGTATGAACACTCTCGACATCAGACACGACCTCGATGCCTCGGTCACGGTCCGGGACGGCGACACCGAGCTGTTCCGCTATGTGTACCGGCCGGACACCGTCCAGCTGGAATCGCCCAAGCCCTACCTCCACCCGCTGCGCACCCGCGCCGGTCACGTAGTCAGCCTGTTCCGTCCCCACGATCACGTGTGGCACAAGGGCATCGCCTGGTCCCTGCCCCACGTGGGCGAGGAGAACTTCTGGGGCGGCCCCACCTACATCCACGGACGCTTCTACGTACAGCTGGAGAACAACGGAACCCAGGCGCACCGCCGGGTCGTCGCCATGGACCGGTCCGACGGATCCGCGACGTTCGCTCACGAACTGGACTGGATCACCCAGTCCGGCGCGTCGTTCTTCACGGAACGCAGGACGCTGCGGGCGAGCCTGATCTCCCCGCACGCCTGGGCGTTGACGTTCGAGACGCGGATGACGAACGTCTCCGGAACGGACGTCGCCTTCGGATCGCCGACCACCAAGGGCCGGGAGAACGCCGGCTACGGCGGCCTGTTCTGGCGGGGCCCGCGGTCGTTCACCGGCGGGCAGTTCGTGACCGCGGACGGCAAGGGCGGCGACGAGGTCCGCGGGCGGCGCATGGAGTGGATGGCTTTCGAGGGCCGCCACGACGAGACGGACGTACGGTCGCTCGTGCTCATGGTCGACGACGCGGCGAACCCGAACCACCCACCGCAATGGTTCGCCCGTACAGAAGAGTTCGCATGCCTCAACCCGGCACCGTTCTTCAGCGAGGAACTGACCGTCGAGGACGGTGCCACCCTGCGGTTCCGCTACGGCGTGGGCATCGCCGATGCCGACGCGAGCGCGGCTCCCGCACTCGCGGACGCGGTGCGCGAGGTGCTCGCGCGGTCCGACGCGTCCACCGCTGCCGGGGAACCCGCATGAATGTCCGCACGTGCGGACCGGGCCAGGGTCCGCCCTTGCCCAACGGTTGCCGCCCCGAGCAGGGCTGACGCGAGTCCGACCGCCGCCTCGGAGGAGGTGGCGGTCCTCTGCGTCTGCGGCAGGTCGCCCGGTCGAGCCGCGGCGACCTGGGCCTGCCACGGTGACGGTCGCGGCCCAGCCGCGGTCGTTGCTGGTCGGTCCTCTTGGGACGGCGGCCGTCCGGGCGCAGCGGCCTGTGGCGGCGGCCTACTCGAACACAGCCGAGAGACACTACCGACCGTCGCGACTCGCCGTGTCGGCGAAGCGAGCACCCCGCATCTGATTGACGAGTTCACGACGGCGCATCACCTTGTGATCCACCACCCGGCCGTCTTTGCGGACGGCACCTCGGCAGGCCGTTGGCGGCGCTGGCCACCATGGCACTCACCACGTACTGGCCGTGGTTCATGACGCATACCGTGGGCCCGCGTGAGCGCGAGCTGGCTTGCGCTGCGCTACCCGCATCGGTTCCGCCTGGAGGACGTCGAGCTCGACTGGGGTCACCTGGCCGAGGTCATGGCCCGCCTAATGTCCCGGCTGAACCGATTTGCCGATTGACCTCCTCACCCTCATCTCAAGGACTCACGCATGCCTGCCCGCTTGCTGTCCATTCCGGACCGCGCCCTGCATGCTCTCGAAGCTCACGAATGCGTGGCATCCACTCCGGCACCATCGACGACCCCATCTGCGACCCCTGCACCACGCCGGACGCCGAGCTCTGGCGCCCCTGCCCCACCTGCGGACAAGTCGAACGGCTGTACGCTCCTGGCCCGTGTCCCCGTTACTCACTCTCAAGCAGCGGCTCCACGAAATTCTCGCCGATGACATCGGCTCCATACCCCCAAGACTGCAGCCCATCCACGACGCCCTGGCCGGCACCGAACGGGCCGGCACCACGATGCGCTGGCTCTCCAAGCGCATCGTCTCCACCGTCCTGTCCGATCTCGGCTCCGGCCGCCGGCACCTCACCCACGAGGCCCTGGACGAACTTCCTGAAGGCGAGGTCGTCGAGCACATCCGCTGGGCGACCGCCCGCCGCCTGCTGCATGACGACACTCTGAAGTCCGAAGACCGCTTTGCGGCCTGCTGTTGCTCCTCCGCGCCAAGTGGCCCGCCGCGATCTCGCGGCTCACCGTCGACCACGTCGAGGAGACGGACGGAGCCGTCCGCATCCGCCTCGGCACCGTCCCGGTCGAGCTTCCCGCACCCGTTGCTGAACTGGCCCTCCACAGGTCGAGGTTCGCCGCAGCCATGCCGTCCTCGGCCGGACAGACTCTGCCTGGCTGTTCCCCGGAGGCCAGACCGGCCGCCCGATCAGCGCCTGGGCCATGGGCGAACGGCTCCGAGGATGACCTCGGGCTTGCCCCGAGTATCGACCACGGTCCGGACCTGCCGAGCGCCTTGCGCGTCGCGCGGACCAGACGGTGAGGGCGGCCCACGCTCTCGGGCACATCGACAGTCGGCGCCGGTGGAGACTGGGCCGCCTTCTCGGCTTCCTCGTCGACCAGCGCGAAGACGCAGTCGCCTCGCTGCCGACCGGACCAGCCCAGCTTGTGCGCCTCCGGCACGTGGCGGAGCGCGGCCGGGAGATCAGCTCGACCCCGTCGGCAGGGACACGGGCGGCTTCGTCGGCGTCTTCTTCCAGCCGTTCCTTTGCTGCCTGTACCTCGCGAGGGTGCTTGCCGTGCTTGACGTAGTAGCGGCCGTCCGCCGTGACGACTGCCACGGGTGGCCGCTGCTGCGCCACGTTCTCTTGATCAATCCGCGCTTCTCAAGCGCCGCAGCCGTATGGATGGCCTTTGGCGGAGAACCACGGTCTCAGAAGCACCGCGATCTCTCGCAGCATCGCGGCTTGCCTCTCCGGCAACGCGCACTTCACGGCCCAGGACTCGGCTCAGTGCAGGGAGGAGCGTCACGATAGGCGGCAGCGGCAGGGTGCTGCCGGGTTTCGTAGCCCGTCTGGGTGGCTGGAGCCGTGTGGGTTCGGGTGTGATCAGTCGATGTCCGGATCATCGGGCTCTTCGAGGAGGCGGGTCGCGAGGTCGTCGGCCCACTCCATGGCCCAGGTACGAAGAGCGGTGATCGTGGTCTCGTCCAGGCCGTATGCGGCGAAGGCTTCGTCGTCGGTCCATTCGGCGCCCGTGAGGTTCGCCTGCAGGTCCTCGCGCTCGAAGCGGCCGCGGGCGTGGCGGCGGCCGAACTCCTCGAGCTCGGCATTGGTCCAGCGGCGGGAGGCCGCGAACACGTCGATCAGGTCGCGGGGCGCTCCGCGGTCGGCGAGGGCGCGGACCTTGGTCCCGATCACGTCCTCCTCCGCGAGCACGGGCCCGTACGGGCTCTGGGCGACCGGCCGCCAGAAGATCTCCTTGAGGATGTCGACTTCGCATTCCTGCCCGGTGGCCGGGTCGGTCACGGTGAAGCGGGCGGACAGCGGGGCGGTCTCCAGCGCGTGTACCTTCCAGCCGCGGGCTTCCAGGCCGGCGCGGAGCGTGGCTGCGATGTCAGCCATGGGCGCCGGGTTCTCGGTGGCGACGTCGAGGTCCTGGCTGGGGCGGTTCACGAGGCGGTGGGCCCGCACGGCGTATCCGCCGGTGAGAACCAGGGGGTATGGGGAGCCGAGGGCGATCACGTCCGCCAGGAGCCGCGTGTGCAGCTCCGGCATGTCCGTCACGCGGCTGCCCGGGTGCGGGAGGCGAGCTGGGGGAAGGCGTCTTCCCATACGGCGCGCACGGTACGGCCGACGAGGGTGCGCAGCACCGGCCACAGCTGGAGGAGCAGGTCCCGGTTGAGGTAGCGGGGCAGGTCGTCGCGCAGGCCCTCGTGCAGGACGGTGCGGTACAGGCCCATGCGCTGGCGAGGCTTGCTCAGGTCGTACGAGGTCATACCCGACCAGGCCATGTGCAGTGGCAGCTCCACGATCCCCTGGGTCGGGCCGTGCAACTCGTCCAACGACTCCGGCAGACGCAGCCGGAACTTCTCCCGGTAGAGCGCGAGGTCCTCGGCGTCCGCGCCCGGGAGGTCCTTCGGCGCGGGTGCGGGGTGCTGTGAGCTGGAGGACATGAGTCCATTATGGCGGCCGAAGAAGCAGTGAGGGTCTGATGTGCGAGCTTGCGTCCGGAGTGAGCGGGAGGGCTCGTGCAGGTGAGCTGGTCGTGGCAGCCTGTTCCGCCTGAAGAGGAGGGATGGACTGTGGGTCATGACGCTCGTTTGACGCTCTGGGCGCCCGCACGCGGGACAGCGAGCCGATAAACCGGCTCTGACCTGCGAGTTTCCGAGTCTCGCCCAGACCAACATCTTTCCGATGACTCATCATGTGGAGTGCGTGGCGATTTTGGAGCCCGCCGCAATAGTCGTCGGGCAGCGGTCCCTTTCTGACATCGAACGCCATCTTCCTGACCCGGTACGCCGGACTCTTCCCGTTTCAGGTGGGACTCGGGCTTGCCGTGGCGGGTCTTCTCGGATTCACGGCGACCGTCCCTCTGGGGCGTCTGGCTGACCGAATAGGCGCACAGCCCCTGCTCGTGGCGGGTTACGGCACATTGGCCGTACTGTTCGTGTCCTACTGTTTCGTCGGAAACTTCGCGGCCTTCGTCGTCGTAGCCTCTCTCATATCCATCTGTGAGACGTCGGGAAGCCCCCACTGCGCTGATCGCGGCACGGTCGCGCCTGCTCAGGTCAAGAGCAGGTGCAAAGCGCCGTGCGGGTGTATTCAGGTTCCATGGGCGCTCGACGACTGCGCGGCAGTCACCGCCGATCACAGGAGCCGCATCAGGTTGTGCTGGCGGTACCCCTCGGGCTCATCGTGATCGTGTCGGTGGGCGACATTCTCGCTCCCCCGAAGTACACCTCGGCCCATTCCTGGCCGCTGCTCCCGCGATCACCGCATCGTTCGCAGGGCCTCGGACCACCGCCGGCATCGGGACCGGTCGCGGTTCTGGCTCAGGCCGTGGTCGCGATGGTGCGCACCAGTCTCACCGACCTCAAACACAGCTTCCAGCTCACGACGCTCGTGCTGATCTCGGTGTTCGTCACGCTGCTCGCCCACCGGCGCGAACGACACGAGAAGGAGCTGACGCAGCTGCGCTCGGTGGCGGAGGCCGCACAGCAGGTCGTGCTACGACCGCTGCCGCGCCGGATCGGCCCGCTGCGTATTGCCTCGGTCTACCTGGCCGCCGAAGCCGAGGCGCAGATCGGCGGCGACCTGTTCGCCGCGGCGCGCGCCGGGCAGGGGACCCGGTTCATCGTCGGGGACGTACGGGGCAAGGGCCTGGAGGCGATCGGGGACGCTGCCCTCCTAAACTGCGGCCACCCACCGCCCCTGCTGCTGCACAAGGGCCAGGTCACCTCGCTCGAAGTGAGCGATCCGGCCCCGCCTCTGGGGCTTGAAGAGTTCGCCGCCGCCCCCTCCGCTGCGGAGACCTTCCCTTCGAGCCCGGTTTCTGCCCGCTGGCCCAGCGTATGGGCACCGTTCCCGAAGACGATGCCCAGGGGTTCGTGCGTCATCTACAGGAAGACCTCCTCGCCTACACGCCGGGAGGTCATCTGGGCGACGACGCCGCCATGGTGGCGATCGAACGCGGACTGACGGCCAGGACCAGTGCTGTCAGCGTCGCGGGTGATTGCTGGGGGCCTCGGCCATCGGGTTCCACTCGGTGACGCCGGTGACGTCTGTCTCCCGCAGTGTCTGGAGATATGCGGGAATCCGGGCCGTCTTGACGCTGCCATGGTGGCAGGCGAGCGTCTGGGGATGCACGGCCTCGATCTTGTCCAGGGCATGATCCAGGTGAGCCCGCGAGGGGAAGATACCCACGCTGCGGTACATCTCGATCATGTAGTCGCTCTGGTCGGCGTCCGTTGTCGCGTGTCCACTGTCCGGGCCGATGAACACGTCCGAGCAGAAAACGGTGCGTGTGGTCCTGTCCCAGGGGAGCATCGACTCCCAGGTGTGCACGTACGGCGTGATCAGAAACCGCAGCCGGTGCGTGCCGAGGTCCAGCTCGCTGTCGCCGTCGACGGCCAGCGGCTCGCGGTCCGCGAGGTCGGCGTTGACGTCCGCGCCGATGGGGCTGCAGACCGGCAGTGCGTGCGGGGCCCGTTGCAGGAAGAGGTTGAGCGCCCCGGACTCGTCGCCCTCGAAGTGGGGCACCACCAGGTACCGGAGGGTCGCCGGGTCGATCAGCTCCGACACGGCCCGGTACGTCTCGTCGAAGGCGCGGCGGAACCCCGTCTCGACGAGCGTGGGGGCGTCGTCCCGGATCAGGAAGAAGCTGGTGGTGAAGTCCAGTTCCGGATGGGTCATCACGTTGATGCGGAAGATGTCCGCGGCTATCTCATCGACGGCAGCCATGACCGCCTCCCTGGCCGATCCGTTCCGACGCTCGCTGCCTTGCTCCCAGCGAACGCCCGAACCGACCGTGACGCAAGTGGTCATCCACGTCCCCGCGTAAGCAGTGCGCCCTGCACCGTGCAGGGCGCTTCCCGGGCGGTGCAGCCGTACAGCTCCTCGGCCTGCATTCGACAGGAGTGCTCCCCGGCGCCGCTAGCGTGAGCTGATGCACACTTCCGCGTCTCGCGCGTCCCTGCTGCCTGTCCTGAGGCCCCGGACCCAGGAAGGTCTCTGCGACTTCTACAAGGAACTACGCAGCACCGACGACCTCTTCTGGGACCGCCGCCTGGACGCCTGGATCGCGACCAGCCATGCCGTGGTCAGCAGCACTGCCGCTGACCCGCGGTTCTCCTCGGTGCGCTATCCCGACATCGCGGCCGTCTCCGAGGAGCTACAGCCGCTGGCCCGGGTCCTGAGCCGGCAGATGCTCTACAGCGACGCACCCGACCACCCCCGACTGCGCGCCCTGCTGAGCAGAGCCTTCACCCCCGGGCAGTGGCGACGCTCCGCGACCGGATCTCCGTGGCCGTCGAGCAGATCATCACCCGCGCGGCGCCGACCGGACGGATGGACATCGTCGCGGACCTCGCCCGGCCCCTGCCCCTGAACGTCATCTGCGACCTCATCGGTGCGCCGGAACGAGACCGACCCTCCTTGTCCTCCTGGTCCGACCAGATCGCCGCAGCCATTGGCAGCTCCCGGCTCGACGCCGACGACAGCCGTGCCGCCTCCCAGAGCATGGAACGCATGCTCGCCTCCCTCCGCGAACTCCTCACCCGCCGTGAATCCCCGCCCGCACCCCACACCCTGCGCGCACTGCTGACCACGCGGGCCGAGAGCACCGACCAGAACTTCGACGAACTCCTCGCCAACTGCGCTCTGCTCCTGATCGCCGGCCACGAGACCACCACCCACTTCATCGGCAACGCCGCCCTCGCCCTGCTACGCCACCCCCAGGCAGCCGACCAACTGCGCCGTCGGACCGACCTGATCCCCGCCGCCGTCGAGGAACTCCTGCGCTACGACAGCCCGGTGCAACTGATGCTGCGCCGGGCGCGGCACGACCTGGACCTGGCGGGCCGCACCATCGCCGCCGGGCAGGTGGTGCTCCTCGTCTGCGGCGCGGCCAACCGGGATCCGGCCGCCTTCCCCGACCCGGACGTGCTGGACTTCGAGCGGCCTGGTGGACGGCACGTCGCCTTCGGGTATGGGCCCCATTTCTGCCTCGGCGCGGCGCTGGCCCGGCTGGAGGGCACCGTCGTCCTGGAAACGCTCCTGACCCGGCTTCCCGACCTGAGGCTCGACGGCGCCGCGCCGCAGTGGCAGCGCAGCCTCAACTTCCGCGGGCTGACCCGCCTGGACGTCGCCTTCACCCCTGTCTGGAACCGGCGACGTGGGCATACGGTCCGGCACCGGTCGACGACGGTCAGTGGCTGAAATGGAGTAGTGCCCCGCCTTCAGTGAATCTGCACAGCGAATGCGCAATAGCGGCGCGGCGCGCCAGGGATCTGCACAAGGCCTGGCGCATGACGCTGCGTTGGTGCGGAGTGTTCCGTTCGAAGACGTGGTTGCGGGACCAGTCGGGCCCTGGTGTCGCGCGGTATGTGGAGAAGCTGCCCTGAAGTGTGTGCGTGCCTGCACGAATGCGCAGCCTGTTCGTTCAACTTCCTGGATGCGTATTCCGGTTGATTGGTTGCCCGGCGTGCTCCGTGCTTTGATCCTTCCCGCCGCGGGACCGTGCGATGGCCTCCGGAAATGGGTGTCGCACGCCTGCGGCCGAGGCCCGCTATCTGTCCCCAGCGGGGCCGCCCCCCTTGTGGATCGTCCATATGAAGGGAAGTTTCATCATGAACTCCGCTCCCCGGGTTGAGACCGTTGAGATCTCCGACGCCGAGCTCGACAGCGTCTCCGGCGGTATGCACCCGCACGCCAGCCTCGTCGTCGGCCCCACCGCGGTCAGCGATGCGGATGTCCTGGCCCAGGTCGACGCGGTCAAGAACGAGGTCCTGGGCTCCGCCGCCCAGTACAACCACGTCAGCGTCAGCGTCTCCCTCTGATCCGAAGCCGTAACTTCCGCCGTTGAGCCTCTCCAATCCCTTGGTGTGGTTGGGGCGTTGGCGGACACAGGCGATATGGACAGGCAAAGCTCCTGGCAGCAGCGGGTTCTTGACCGAGATCCTGCGTCTGCCAGGAGCTTCGCGTGCTTGTCCGCTCGTTGTCAGACCAGGAGACCCCGCGCCCAGGGCCTGCGCGACGGCCGCCGTCTTGGTCTGCGACCTGCGTCATGATCGATGTCCTGTTCGGTGACTTCGTGTGGTGGTGGGCTCCCGTCGGTCGGTGCCAGATGTCAGGCACATACGGCGGGCGGGTCAGATCCAGGTGGGCAGGTATGCCTCGGGGTACCGGCCGCCGAAACCGCCGTGGGGCAGGATCTCGTCGATCGCCGTGAGGTCGGCCTCGGTCAGGGTGACGTCGGCGGCGCGGGCGTTCTCCTCGACGCGGCGCGGGCTGCGGGTGCCGGGGATGGGCACGATGTGCTCGCCCCGGGTGAGCAGCCAGGCCAGGGCCAGCTGCGAGACCGTGGCACCCTTTCCGGCGGCGAGGCGGTGCCGGTGATGAAGCCGCGGCCGAGGGGGGAGTAGGGGACGAAGCCGAGGTCAGTCGCTCTCCCGGTAGTTCATGAACCAGTGGGTGTCGAAGTAGCGGGCCATGGTGAACGGGTGGTGCGGGTCGATGAGGATGCGGCAGACGAACTCCGCGGTCTGGTAGTCGAAGTGGAGCTCCTCGCCGTCGAAGGAGCGGACCATGACGGGCCAGCGGTCGGGGTCGTCGCCGTCGGCCTTCCAGCAGTACAGGTCCTCGTGCTCCGTGCCCGCCCAGATGAGCAGGCCGTCCGCCCTGAGAGCCGTCCACGGCTCCTGGTTCAGGTCCAGGTATCCGTCGAAGGCGCCCTCGCCGAACGTCTCGACCATGCGCTTGTAGTCGCTCGGCAGCGTGGTGCCCAGGCGCGACTCCACCTCCGGCCAGTCCACGTCCGGCCGCTGGGCGGGGTGTGTCCAGCCGGTGATCCGTATGAGCCGCTCCATCCAGTCGACGTCCTCGTCCGGAGCGACCGCCAAGAGTTCGGGCACCTCCCTGTGAGCGACCACCAGCACCGGCCGTACGGTCCCCTTGGCGTCCCGTGCCGTACCCGTGCCGATCCACTGATCCCCGTACGCCCACGCCCGTATCGTCACGGCCCGGTCCTCGAAGGGAACGAGGAGAGCCGCGCCCCTGGACTCGTCGAGCGTCGGATCGGTGAAGCCGTCGAGGACGAGGGTGCGCGGGGCGCCGTACCTGCTGCCGAGCAGGCCGGTCAGTTCCTGCGGGTCCAGGTCGCCGGGCAGGTACATGTAGCCATCACCCGGGCCGAGTTGGTCCAGCAGGTCGTTGACGGTCGCTTGCGTGAGGTCCATGACGGACAGTGAAGCGCACCGCACTGACAATGGACGTGCTGGGAGGACTCGCTTCCCCGAGACGGGCAGACAGGGGCGAGGATGGCCACCGTCAAGGACGTTGCCGAACGGGGGGTATGGCGCCGAGTACCGTCTCCTACGTCCTGAGCGGCTCCGGCAAGATCTCAAGAGGACACCCGGCGGACGCTTCAGGTCGCCATCGTGAGTACCGGGCGATCGACGGCAGGTTCGCCGTCGATGTCACCGACGCCGCCCGCTGCCACGACCACGACGTACTGCTTGCGGTGCTGATGGCGGTCGAGGAGCGCGATCCCCTCCCGCCCGGGGTCGGTGATCCCGTTCGGCGCGAGCGACGACTCGGCCCTGCACGACTGGGCGGACGCCGTGAGGGCGAGGAACGCCAGCCCCTTCAAGCTCCTGCTGCGCCGGATCGCGAACATCTTCGTGCCGTTGATCCCCGCCCTCATCGGATGCGGCATCATCGCCGGCCTCAACGGTCTGCTCGTCAACCTGGGCTGGCTGCCCGGGATCACCCCCGCCCTCGCCGCCATGGCCTCCGGGTTCATGGCGCTGATCGCCGTGTTCGTCGGCTACAACAGGGCGCAGGAGTTCGGTGGTACGCCGATCCTGGGCGGCGCGGTCGCCGCCATCATCGTCTACGCAGGCGTGGCCAACGTGGAGGCGTTCGGTCAGGATCTCTCCCCGGGGCAGGGCGGCGTGCTGGGTGCCCTGGGTGCGGCATGGCTCGGCGTACAGATCGAGAAGTGGTGCCGCCGCTGGGTTCCTGAGTCCATCGACGTCCTGGTCACCCCGACCCTCACCGTGCTCGTGGCCGGACTGGCCACCCTCTTCGGGCTGATGTTCGTCGCCGGTGAGGTCTCCGCGAAGATCGGCGAGGCCGCGAACTGGCTGCTCTCCCATGGTGGTGCGGGTGCCGGAGTGGTCCTCGGCGGTCTCTTCCTGCCACTGGTCATGCTGGGCCTGCACCAGGCGCTCATCCCGATCCGCACGACCCTGATCGAGCAGCAGGGCTACACCGTTCTGCTGCCGATCCTCGCGATGGCCGGCGCAGGCCAGGTCGGCGCGGCGATCGCCGTCTACCTCCGGCTGCACCGCAACACCTCCATCCGTACGACCATCAAGTCCGCCCTGTGGCCCGGGTTCCTCGGTGTCGGCGAGCCGTTATTCTACGGCGTGTCCCTGCCCCTGGGCCGTCCGTTCATCACGGCCTGCGCGGGCGGAGCGCTCGGCGGTGCGTTCGTGGGGCTCTTCAACCAGCTGGGCACCGACGTCGGTTCCACCGCGATCGGCCCGTCGGGGTGGGCGCTCTTCCCGCTGCTCGACGGAGACCGTGGGCTCGGCCAGACGGTGGCGCCGACCGGCGCCCCGGCCCGCTGACAGGGACGACAGCAGAGGAAGGGCGCCGTTCGATCCTGACGGTGCCCCACACCACCCAGGGGACGGCCCGGCTCGCGTAAGGGCCGCCCGCCGAAGTGTCAGTCGCTTGCTGGAAGGGGCCGCCCGGCGATCTCCCGGGCCTCGTCCGAGGGGACCCCCAGCATGCGCAGCATCATCTCCGCCATGGCTGTGGCCGCCGCGCCGCTGTCGGTGTCCGGTCGGGTGAGGCGCAGATCCAGCAGGGCCAGCAGGCTGCCGCCCAGTGCGGAGAGGGCGATCTCGGCGTCCGTGAAGGTGAAGCGGCCCGAGGCTGCTCCCGTCTTCAGGTCGCCCAGCGCGCGGGGCGACAGGCCGCGGTCGGAGTGGATGTGCCCGAGGCCGCGGTGGCGCAGGATCCGCATGATCTCCGGGTGCGTCTCGGCCATCCCGGCGCTGAGCCGTACACCGAACGCGACCCGCTCGGCGGGGTCGTCGACGCCTTCCAGCCGTTCGTCGATCGCCCGGCCGTACTCGTCGAGGGCGTCGAGCACCGCCTCGTCGAAGAGGGCGGTCTTGGACTCGAAGTGGTTGTAGAAGGAGCCGAAGCCGACGTCCGCCCGGTCCGCGATCGCCTGGATGCTCACGCCGGTGTCGCCGGACTCGGCCAGGATCTGCCGGGCCGCACGGATGAGTGCCTGCCGAGTCGCGGCGCGGCGGCGTTCGAACCGGTTGCTGGGCGGGGCTGACGTCGGCATGGGGCAAGTCTATCCATGACCACCAGTACTGATGGATTCATCAGAATTATTGGGTGAACCCGTTGACGGGGAACTAGTCAGAGATGATGATTTGCTCAGATAGTAGGGATGGTTGCTGATCAGGGACGCCGCGCCACCCTGCCGCACGAGCCACGGAGGGCACATGCCTGACCCCCACAGCACCCACCCCGGGCGTTCCCGCAACCCGGTGATCAAGGTGGCCGATCTGGCCTGGCTGGAGTTCGAGAAGCCGGACCTGCACCGGGCCGAGGTGTTCGCCCGCGACTTCGGCTTCGCCGTCGCCGCCCGCACCGAGCGGGAGCTGTGGCTGCGCGGCACCTTCGCCGGTACCCCCTGCATGGTGATCCGCAGGGGGCGTACCTCCCGGTTCATCGGCCCGGCGTTCCGCGCCGCCGAGCGGGCCGACCTGGACCGGCTGGCCCGCGCCACCGGCACCGCCGTACGGGACGCGAACGTGCCGGGCGGCGGGAAGGCTGTCGACCTGCTGGACCCCTCGGGGTTCCCGGTGCGGGTCGTGCACTGTGCCGAGCGGCTGCCCGCGCTGCCCGAGCAGCAGCCGCTGCTCCTCAACTTCGGCACCGAGCACCGCCGTACGAACGCCACCCAGCGTCCGCCGCGTGAGCCGTCCCGCGTTCAGCGGCTGGGGCACGTGGTGCTGGAGACACGGGTGTTCGCCCGCGCCCTGGACTGGTACCTGGACACGCTCGGCATGATCGTGTCGGACTTCCTGTTCCTGGACGGGCAGCGCGACCGGGGCCCGACGATGGCGTTCATCCGCTGCGACCTGGGAAGCGTGCCCGCCGACCACCACACGCTGGCCATGCACCTCGGTCCCGGCACCGGCTACGTCCACTCCGCCTACCAGGTCACCGACCTCGACGCGATCGCCACCGGCGGCGAGTACCTCACAGAGCGTGGCTACCGGCGCAGTTGGGGCATCGGCCGGCACCTCCAGGGCAGCCAGCTCTTCGACTACTGGCGCGACCCGGACCACTTCCTGCTGGAGCACTTCGCGGACGGCGACCTGTTCTCGTGCGACGTCGAGCCCGGCTGGGCGCCCATGTCCGCGAGCGGGCTCGCCCAGTGGGGACCGCCGGTCACGCGTGACTTCCTCGGTACGAAGCCCTCTCCCGCGAAGGTCCGCGAAGTGCTGCACGCCCTGCGCGGCGACAACGAACTCGACCCGGCGCGACTGCTGGGCCTGCTGAAAGCGATGAACTCATGAGCACCAACGTCCTGCGCACCGCCGACGGCTGGTGGGTCGTCCGCGGCGACCGCGCCACCCGTGTCGAGACCAAGGCGGCCACCACGGCCGAGCTGCTCGCCGACCGCGAAGCCGTCCGTGAGGCCGTCCGTGAAGCCGACCGTGGCGCGTCCCGTGCGGCCGCCGCGCGTGACGCGACCGGCACGCCCGTCGCCGACCTGGTGGCGCTCTCCCCGGTCACCACCCCCTGCCGTGTGGTCGCCCAGATGGTCAACTACCGCAGCCACGCCCGCGATTCGGGCTTCACCGGAGAGATCCCGCCCACCTTCTTCCGCAAGGCCTCCGGCTCGGTCAGCGGCCCGGCCGACACCGTCGTACGGCCCTCGCACGTGAAGTTCCTGGACTACGAGATCGAACTCGGCCTCGTCATGGGCGCGCCGCTGCCGCTCGGCACCGTCGTCACGGAGCAGGACCTGCCCTCGTACGTCGCCGGGCTGGTCATCACCAACGACGTCAGCGCCCGCGACGTACAGCTGACCAAGACGCAGTTCTACGAGAGCAAGTCGTACCCGACCTTCACGCCCACCGGGCCGTATCTCGCCCTGCTGGAGCCGGAGGACTTCGCCCATCTGCTGAACCTGCGGCTGAGGCTGAGTGTCAACGGCGACCTGCGCCAGGACCGCACCCTGGCCGACATGATCGTCCGTCCCGCCGAGGCGCTGACCCTGCTGGCCCGCTTCCAGACCCTCGACCCGGGCGATCTGCTCCTGACCGGCACGCCCGGCGGTACGGCGCTGAAGGCCCCGCCCAAGGCGGTGGAGAAGATCGGCGCGCTGCTGCCGCCCGCCGTGAAGTGGAAGGCGTTCTTCAACAGCCAGGCCCGCAACCCGCGCTACCTCCACACGGGCGATCTGATCACCGCCACCATCGCCACCCCGGACGGGCGGATCGACCTCGGCGAGCAGCGCACCGCCGTCGCGGACGCCGAGTAACGCGAGAGCCGAGTAACGAGAGAGCCGAGTAACGAGAGAGCCGGGTAGCGCGACAGCCGAGTAGCGCGACAGCCGAGTAACACAAGAAGCGAGCCGGACATGAAAGCACAGGCCGACCCGGGCAGCGCCGCCCGGACGGCGCCGGTGGTCATCGTCGGGGCGGGCCCGGTCGGTGTCACCGCCGCCATCCTGCTCGCCCGCCGCGGGGTGCGCAGCGTCCTGCTGGAGCGGCACCGGGACGTGTACCCGCTGCCACGCGCCGTGGCCATGGACGACGAGGTCCGCCGGATCCTCCAGGCCGTCGGCATCCACGAGGAGTTCACCGCCATCGCCCGCCCCGCGGGTGGCCTCAGGCTGCTGGACGCCCGGCACCGGGTGATGGCCGAGTTCCGGCGGGACGACCCGCACGGCTACCACGGCTTCCCCCAGACCACCCTCTTCGACCAGCCCGAACTGGAACGGTTGCTGCGCCGCGAGCTGGCCCGTCATCCCGCGTGCGAGCTGCGGGGCGGAGTGGAGGTCGTCGCCGTCGAACAGGACGTCCCCGGTGGCGGGGTGCGGGTCACGCTGCGCGACGAGGCCACGGACGTGGTGGAGCACCTGTGGGCGGACGCCGTCCTGGGCTGCGACGGCGCGGGCAGCCTCACCCGCGACGCGATCGGCGCCGTATGGGAGGACCTGCGTTTCGAGGAGACCTGGACGGTCGTCGACGTGCGCACCGATCTGCCGGTACGCGGCTGGGAAGGAGTCGACCAGGTCTGTGACCCCGCCCGGCCGGGGACCTTCATGCGGATCGGCGAGGACCGCTACCGCTGGGAGTTCCGGCTGGGCGCGGGCTCCGAGGACCTGCGGGAACTGGTGGCCCCCTGGGTGGAGCTGCCGTACGACGGCGACGGCTTCGAGGTGATACGGCAGGCGCGGTACACCTTCAGGGCACGCGTCGCCGACCGCTGGCGCCGGGGCCGGGTCTTCCTGCTCGGCGACGCCGCGCACCTGACCCCGCCGTTCATCGGGCAGGGCCTGTGTTCGGGTCTGCGGGACGCCTACAACCTCTCCTGGAAGCTCGCCCGGGTATTGGAACAGGGCGCGGACGACCGCCTCCTCGACTCCTACCAGAACGAGCGCAAGCCGCATGCCCGGCGCATGATCCGGCTCGCAATGGCGACGGGCTGGGCGATGACCGGCGGACAGGGCAGGGCCGCCGCCGTACGCCGCACCGCGCTCGGCGCGGTCTGCCGTGTCCCCGCGCTCACCGCGTACCTCACCGAGCACGGCCTCAGCCCGGCGCTGGGCCGCGGCCCCCTGGTGCACCACGGCCGCCGCCCGACGGACACCACCCTCGTCCCCCAGCCGTGGGTGACGACGGACCGTGGGCGCGCCCGCCTCGACGACGCGCTCGGCGACTCCTTCGCCCTCCTGTCCGCCGTACCGCCCGCCCCGGCCGTGCGGGCCGTCGCCCAGGCGCTCGGCGCCCGGATGGTCCGCATCGACGTCCCCGACGGCGCCACCGCCGGGGACACGGCCGTCATCGACGACGGAACCCTCGGGGCCTGGCTGCGGGCCGCCCGGGCGGACGCCGTCCTGCTGCGTCCCGACCGGGTCGTGATGAGCATCGTTCCGGCAGCCGGCGGCGGACTCACCCGTACGTCCGCCTGGGCGCCGCTGCTGTACACGTCCCGCCGCCCCGCAACCGCAACGCGTTGAGGAGCACCCCACCATGGCCGCGCCGAACCCGAAGCCCGCCCGGGCGCGGCCCTCCGTGCGCCCCGTTCCGGCCGCGATAACGCTGACGCGCGATTGTCAGTGCCGGGTGTCACGCTGGTCTCAGACTGGACCTGCGAAAGGGAATCGCCGTGATCACGACTGACCTCACTCCCGGCTCCCCTTGCTGGCTCGACCTCGGTGCCCCCGACGTCCGGGCCGCCGCGGCCTTCTACGGCGCGGTGCTCGGCTGGGAGTACGAGTCCATGGGCGAGGGAGAGGACATGGAGGGCGGGATGTTCCGGAAGGACGGCAAGACCGTCGCCGGGCTCGGCAAGCTCACCGAGGAGGGCGCGCGCTCGGCCTGGATGATCTACTACGCCGTCACCGACGCGGACGCCACGACCCAGGCCGTGGAGCGCGCGGGCGGCACGGTGCGGGTCCCGCCGAGAGACCTCGACGACTGGGGTCGGATGGCGCAGTACAGCGACCCGTTGGGGGGCCAGTTCGCGGTCTGGCAGCCGGGGAAGAACGCGGGCTTCGAACTGGCGGACGAGCCGGGGTCGCTGTCCTGGACCGAGCTGTACACGACCGACGCCGCGGGCGCGAAGGAGTTCTACGGCGGCGTCTTCGGCTGGCAGTTCAGCGACATGGAACTGCCGGGGGGCGAGGGTGCGTACACCCTCATCACCCCCGCCGGGCTTCCCGAGGAGCGCATGCAGGGCGGCCTCATGCAGCTCCCCGCGGAGAACCTCACGCTGGCGAACGGGCGGCCGTACTGGCACCCGGTCTTCCACGTCACCGACTGCGACGCCGCGGTCGCCCAGGTCACCGAGAACGGCGGCAGCGTGCAGATGGGACCGGAGGACGCCGAGGGCGTCGGTCGGCTGGCCGTCTGCGTCGACCCGTCCAACGCGGACTTCGTCGTGCTCACGCCCACCCAGAGCTGAGCGTTCTGGGCGAGGGCGACTCAGCCGGTCCCCGCCCTTGCGTCTACCGCCGGCCGAGGAGCTTGTTCATCCGGGTGATCTCATCGGCCTGGGCCGTGACAACGGCCTCGGCCAGCTCCTTCGCGGGCTCGTGGGCGCCGTTCTCGATCTCGCTCCCGGCCATCCCGACCGCGCCTTCATGGTGCTCGACCACGCACCTGCTGTTCCTAAAGGAGCGCCTGAACCGCCGTCAGGTGCTCGCCCTGGCCTGCGCGGCCCCCGCGGTCGGGCGCATCGCGCTCCGCTGAGCAGGAGGGCTGCGGTCCCGGCCGGTCCCGCCGTTGTCGTCGGGAGCCTCGACGCCGGGTGCGCCGTGCCGCAGACTCACGTCTGACCGGGTCGTTTCGCGTGAGCCGAGGAGGTGGGCACGGGGTGGACACGACCGTCGAGTCGGCGTCGGACCGATCGGACGGCGGGAGCCGGGCCGCGCCGGGGCCCGTGCTGGGCCGGGCGCTGCGGGTGCTCGGTGCGTTCAGTCCCGCCCGGCCCGCGCTCACGCTGAGCGAGCTGTCGCGGAGCTGCGGGCTGCCCACCTCGACCGTGCACCGGATGCTCGGTCCGCTGCTGGAGTGGGGCGCGCTGGAGCGCGGCGCGGACGGGCGGTACCGGGTGGGGCTGCGGCTGTGGGAGCTGGGCGCGCTCGCGCCGCGCGGGCCCGGGCTGCGGGAGCGGGCGCTGCCGTATCTGGAGGACCTGTTCCAGAGCACCGGGGAGAACGTGCAGCTCGCGGTGCGGGAAGGCACCGAGCTGGTGTTCGTGGAGCGGATCCGGGGGACCGGTGCGGTGCCCGTGCTCACCCGGGTCGGTGGTCGCTTCGCGATGACCGCGACCGGAGTGGGCCTCGTCCTGCTCGCGCACGCGCCGCGCGAGGTGCAGGACGAGGTACTGGCCGGGCCCGTACGCCGCTTCACCGAACGGACCCTCACCGATCCGCAGGTCCTGCGCCGCGTCCTCGGCGACATCCGCCGCGTCGGCTACGCCGTCAGCGACCGGCAGGTCACCATGGACGCCCTCTCCGTGGCCGCTCCCGTGTACGGGCCGGGGGAGGGCGTGGTCGCCGCGGTCTCCCTGGTCGTACGCCACTGCGAGGGCCGCCCCCGCTCACCGCACGTGCTGGCACCCCTCGTCTGCACCACGGCCCGAGCCATCACCCGCGCTCTGGGCACCCAGCCCACCGCCCCACCGGCCCGGGAGGCCACACAGTGCCTGGTGGGGGAGGACTGCACCTGCGGGGTGCCTTCGGCGACTCGGGAGGGGTGAGCTTCTGGGGGCCGGGGTGCGTTCGCCGTGTTCGGGTGGGGTGACCTTCTGGGGGCCGGGATGCGTTCGCCGGGTTCGGCTGGGGTGAGCTTCTGCCACTCGAGACGCGTGACCGGACAGGTCCCCCTCCGCCCCGCCCCGATTCCTTCCCGGCATCCGGGAAACCCCCTCGCCCCCCGTCGCCCGCCCGGCCAGAATCCCCGCATCCGCCGCACCCCGGGGCGCGGCCGAGCCGCCGTACCGCATCACCTGCCCCGACCGTCGTGCGCCGGACGTCGGACCGAGCCGGCGGCGACGGGGCGACGGGGGCGACGGAGGGCTGCCATGGCATGCTCCCGCGCCCCTGTTCGCCAGCCCGCGTCCCCGGTCCAGTGACCAGCCTTCGCGTGAGCCGAACGAAAGGAACGCCAGTGACCGCATTCGTGCGCAACCAGTGGTACGTCGCCGCCTACGCCCACGAGGTCGGCCGGGAGCTGCTGGGCCGTACCGTCCTCGGTGAGCCGATCCTGCTGTACCGCACCGAGGACGGCCGTGCCGTGGGCCTCGCCGACCGGTGTGTGCACCGCCGCTTCCCGCTGTCGGAGCACCCCAGCCGCTTGGAGGGCGACAAGGTGGTCTGCGGCTACCACGGCTTCACGTACGGTACCGACGGCGTCTGCGTCCGCGTCCCCGGCCAGACCCGCGTGCCACGCACCGCCCGCCTCGCCACGTACCCCGTCGTCGAGCAGGACTCCTTCGTGTGGGTGTGGATCGGCGACCGCGAGCCCGGCGACAGCCTTCCGCCCCGCGCCCCCTGGCTCGACTCGCCCCACTACACCACGGTGTGCGGCATGGAGCCGATCGAGGGCGACTACGGCCTGCTCGTCGACAACCTCCTCGACCTCTCCCACGAGACCTACCTGCACGGCGGCTACATCGGCACCCCCGAGGTCGCAGAGACCCCGATCACCACCGAGGTCGACGACAAGTCCGCGATCGTACGGGTCAGCCGGCACATGGACGACGCCGAGTGCCCGCCGTTCTACGCCAACTCCACCGGCATCCAGGGCCGGATCACCCGCTGGCAGGACATCGAGTACCACGCCCCCGCCCTCTACCTGCTGCACTCCCGCGTCGCCCCCGTAGGCACCCCCGCCCCCCGCCCGGACGGCAGCGACCCGGACGCCTTCCACGTCGAGGTGGTGTACGGCATCACGCCGTCCACCGAGAAGTCGACGTACGACTTCTGGGCCGTGGCCCGCGACTTCGCGCTCGACGACCAGGAGGTCACCGACTACCTGCGGTCCAGCAACCACACCGTGGTGATGCAGGACGTCGTCGCACTCAACGCCCTCCAGCGCGCCCTGGACACCGAGAAGCCCGGCTACCAGGAGCTGTCCATCAACATCGACACCGGCGGCCTCGCCGCCCGCCGCATCCTGGCCCGGCTCGCCGCCGAGAACTCCCCGGCGGCGGCCCGATGAACACCCTCACCGAGGGCGAGGTGTACCGCATCCACTGGGTCCCCGGCACCGACCGCCTGCTCGCAGTCTGCCACTGCGGCGACGAGCGGGAGTTCGAGGACCCCGTGGCGCTGTGGGACTGGCTGCTCGCCCACCCGGAGGGCCACAGCAGCCCGTACACCGCCGCCTCGCCCGCCGCCTCCTGACCGTCCGGAGATGCACGTGACCACCGTGAGCACCGCTCCGCCCACCGCCGCGGAGCCCGACCACGAGCAGGAACTCACCCTCGTCGTCGCGGCCCGGGACCACCTCGCCGAGGGCGTCGTCCGCCTCACCCTCACCCGCCCCGACGGCGCTGCGCTGCCCCCCTGGCAGCCCGGCGCCCACCTCGACCTCTGTCTCCCCTCCGGCCTCGTACGGCAGTACTCGCTCTGCTCCGATCCAGCCGACCGCACCCGCTGGCAGGTGGCCGTGCTGCGCGCCCCGGACGGCCGGGGCGGCTCCGCCGAGGTCCACGACCGCCTTACCGCCGGCGACCCGGTGCGGGTCCGCGGCCCCCGCAACAACTTCCCGCTGCACCCCGCACCCCGCCACCTCTTCCTGGCCGGCGGCATCGGCATCACCCCGATCCTCCCCATGGTCCGGCAGGCCGAACAGTGCGGCGGAGAATGGGAGTTGGTGTACGGCGGGCGCAGCCTCGCCACCATGGCGTTCCACGCGGAACTGCGTCAGGCGTACGGCGACCGGGTGCGGCTCGTGCCCCAGGACCGGGACGGACTGCCCGACCTCGACACCCTGCTCGGCACCCCGCGCCCCGGCACCCTCGTCTACTGCTGTGGCCCCGAGGGGCTGCTGCGGGCGGTGGAGGAGCGGTGCGCCTCCTGGCCGGCCGGTGCGCTGCGTGTCGAGCGGTTCGCACCCAAGGCCACGACCCAGGAGATGGACGGCGAGTTCGAGGTCGAGCTCGCCCGCAGTGGCCGGACCCTCACCGTCGCGCCCGGCACGTCCGTGCTGGACGCCGTCGAGCAGGCCGGTGCGCAGGTGCTGTCCTCCTGCCGCGAGGGCACCTGCGGCACCTGCGAGACCGCGGTCCTGGCCGGGACCGTGGACCACCGGGACTCGCTGCTCACCCCCGACGAGCAGGCCGCGCACGACACGATGATGATCTGCGTCTCTCGTGCCGCCTGCCCGCGGCTGGTCCTGGACCTGTGAGCCCGCTCAGCCCTGCTGCCCACTGATGTTGACCATCCAGGCGACGCCGAAGCGGTCCGTGCACATGCCGAACACATCGCCCCACATCTGCTTCTCCAGCGGCACGGACACCGAGCCGCTCGCCGACAACTTCTCCCAGTAGCCCCGCAGTTCGGCCTCGTCGTCGTCGGTCAGGGCGATCGAGTAGGCGTTGCCCCGGTTGAAGTCCTCGCCGGGGGTGTCCGCGCCCATCAGGGTGAAACCGCTCGGTGTCTCCAGCATGCCGTGCATGATCATGTCGGCGTCGGCGGTGCCCGACTGGCCGCCGAGCTCGCCGTAGGTGTTGAGCGACAGGGTGCCGCCGAAAACCTCTTGGTAGGACTCCATCGCCCGGCGGGCGTCGCCTTCGAAGTTGAGATACGGGTTGAGTCGCGAAGCCATGAGAACCTCCCGAAGCAAGCGGACGGCCATTGCTCCGCACCCTAGCCGGGGCCACTGACAACGGCCTGTCCACGCCATTACGCCGTCACGGCGTCGGTGCATCGAGTCAACGGGACTGTCGCGGAGCGTGTCGCTGTTCGGCCGAACGGGTGACATCGCGTAAGAATTGGCTGGTGCAGGCGATAAGCGAGGCAGATGGGGGGAGCCGGTGAACAGCCACGATGTCACCGATGAACAGTGGGAAGGGCTCGCCCAGGTCGTGCCGCTGCGGGGCCGGGACGCCTGGCCGTCGGCGGTGGACCACCGTGCGCTGCCCGAGGCGCAGACCGAGGCCCGCCGCCGCTTCGTCGTCCTGCGCGTCAATGTCTTCGCGGACGCCCGCGAGGTCGCCGAGACCCTGATGGCCGGTGTCCTGGTGCTGCTCGACCTGACCGGCGCCGAGACGGAAGTCGCCAAGCGGGTCCTGGACTTCAGTACGGGCGTCGTCTTCGGCCTGTCGAGCGGGATGCACCGCGTGGACCGCAACGTGTTCCTGCTGACCCCGCCCGGGACCGAGGTCCAGGGGCTGATGGAGGGGGCGGCGGGCGTTCCCGGGGTGTAAGGGACACGCCGTCTTCGCCCGATCGTAGGAAGGTCCCACCGGCGGAACGGTTCGGCCGTGTCGCGGTCTTCTACGGTCCGGACATGGCCGCGTCCCCCACCATCACCGCCCCGCCCCACGCCCCCCTCCCCTCCGGCCCCGGATGTCCGGAGCGGCCGTGCGTCACGGAGTTGCGGCTGTCCGCGTTCGCCGGGCACCGCGGGGCCCGGTTCCCGCTCGGGCCGTGCACGCTGCTCGCCGGGCCGAGCGGTTCCGGCAAGACGACCGCGCTGCGGGCCTACGAGGCGCTGGCCCGGCTCGGTGGCGGCGCCCGGCTCCATGACGTGTTCCCCGACCCGGTCGCCTGCGTGCCGGAGCGGGCACGGCCGGACGCCCAGCGGCGGCGCGGTTTCCGGATCGGCTGTACGACGGACGGTCCCGAGGGTCCGGTACGGCTCGACGTCGCCGTACAGGTCGAGCCCGAACTGCGCATCGTGGGCGAGCGGTTGACGTCCGGTCGGCTCGTGCTGCTGGAGACGGCCCTGCGCGATCCCGGCCGGCGTGCCGTGCAGGCCGCGTGGCACACCGGGGGGTCGGCGCCCGTGACGCGGGCACCGCTGCCCGACGACCGGCTCGGCACCGCGCTGCTGCCGTTGCGTGTGGCGGGCAAGACCGACGGGCAGCGGCAGGTGCTCGCCGCCGCCGAGCAGATGGTGGTGGCGCTGCGGTCGGTGTTCGCCTGCGATCCGCTGCCCGAGCGGATGCGCACGCCGGTGCCGACCGGCTCCGGGCGCCTCCTCGGCGGCTGCGACAACCTCGCCGACGTCCTGTGGCGCACGCGGCAGGAGTGCGTGCGGCGGCACGGGCAGTTCGTCGCGGCGGTACGGGCCGGCTGCGCCGGGAGCGTGGCGGACGTACTGGCCGAACCGGCGGCCGACGGCACGATCCGGGGAAGCCTCGACCGCGGCGACGGGTACCGGACCGGCTTCGGGCGACTGGGCGACGGGGAGTTGAGGTACGTCGCGCTCGCCCTGGTGCTGTTCACCGGGCCCGGCGTCCTCGACGTCGACCCGGTCGGCGAGGTGCCCGCCGCGCTGCAGACGCTCACGCTGCTCGCCGACGGGTTCGACCGCTCGCTGGACGTGCCGCAGCGCACCGAACTGCTGCGGCTGGCCGCCCGGATGGGCGGGCGCGGGCACATCCGCTGCGTCGGCGCGGTGAGCGACGTCTCGTGGGCGGCGGGGGAGGACGGGATCACGGTGGTACACCTGAAGCCGTGACAGCACAGTCAGCACATCCCGAACCGCCGGACCTCGCCGCCCTCCAGCGTCGGCTCGCCGCGTTCGCCGCCGCGCGCAACTGGCAGCCGTACCACACACCCAAGAACCTGGTCGCCGCGCTCAGCGTCGAGGCCTCCGAACTCGTCGAGATTTTCCAGTGGTTGACGCCCGAGGAGTCCGCCCGCGTCATGGCCGACCCCGACACCGCGCACCGCGTCAGGGACGAGGTCGCCGATGTGCTGGCGTATCTGCTCCAGTTGTGCGAGGTGCTCGGCATCGACCCGCTGGCCGCGCTCGCCGCGAAGATCGACCGCAACGAGGAGCGGTTCCCGGCGCCGGAGGGCCCGTGAACACGCCTACCCGGCAGGGGACAACCGAGGCGTTGGAGGACGCTGCTCCACTTTCACGCTCTGTATTCAAATTCCGAACTGAATCCGAATTGTTGTCCACAGATTTCCGTCTTCCACTGGCTTTTCGTCTCAGGCGCCCTCACGCTGGGTAGTGAACAAGGGAGTGCGGGCAGACGTGCGGAGAGAGCGCGTCGGGACAGACGGGGGCAGCGCATGGACGCGGTGCGACTCATCCTGACGAGCAGGCGTGCCCTGGCGGGAAGCGGCGAGGTGGCGGAGATCCTGACGGAGGTGTGGCAGGCGCAGGCCCTGGCCCAGGCGATCGGCAGCCGCCTCGCGGTCTTCGGCCCGCCCGAACTGCGCGGTGAGGCTCTGGGGTTGACCGAGCTGGCGGGCCGCGGCTGCGGTGTGCTGGACGCCCCGGAGCTGGCCCCCGGTGAGCTGCGCGCGGCCCAGCTCACCGAGCTGGGCGACGCCCGCCAGGCCCTGCTCTACCTGGGCAGCCTGCTCGGCGAGGTGGGCATAGCCCTCGTCGGCATCACCTGCGCCGCCCCCGACGAGGGGACGTACTGGCAGTGCATGGAAGCCATCGACGCGGCGGACGAGTCGAGGGACCGGGTCCTGGAGATGCTGCGCAAACTGGCGGACCGCGAGCAGGCTGTACCCGCGCGCGAGGCGGGTTAGGTTCCCTGTCCCCTGGTTCGCTGTCCCCTGGTTCCCCTGTCCTCTGATTCCCCGTCCGCTGGTTCCCCCTCCCCTGGATCCGCCTAGATCCGCCCCAGCCCCTCCGGAGGCTCGGCCCCCCGCTCCTCCGGCGCCGACGGGGCCGGTCTGTTCGTGCCCGCCGCCTGCAGGTCCGCGTCCAGGGCCGACAAGTCCGCGTTCAGCGCCGCCATCAGCTCCTCCATCTGCTGCAGCAGCCCCTTCGGCTGGGCGTCGCCCCCGCCCTGCTGCGGCACGGTCTCTTCCGACATGACGGCCTCCTCGGCCTGGCCCCCCGGGGAGGCCGGTGCGGGTGTCGCTCCGGCGTCGACGGCGTCGAGGGGCCGGTGCGGGCGCCGGGCGGTCCGGCTCCGCCCGAGCCAACGATCATCACCCGAGCGGGTCACTGGCACGGGCGCGCACCCGTGAACGGGGTTGACGTATTTCACCCTCGGCGGGGACGCGGCGGCGCCCCGCGCGACGGCCGCCGGAACCGATGGGTCGCCCGCAATCCCGAACAGGCAGGATGGAGGCATGGATCTTCGAATCTTCACCGAGCCCCAGCAGGGGGCGACCTACGACACCCTGCTCACCGTCGCGAAGGCCACCGAGGACCTCGGCTTCGACGCCTTCTTCCGCTCCGACCACTACCTGAAGATGGGCTCCGTGGACGGCCTGCCCGGCCCCACCGACGCCTGGATCACGCTCGCCGGACTCGCCCGTGAGACCAAGCGCATCCGGCTCGGCACGCTGATGACCGCCGGCACCTTCCGGCTGCCCGGCGTGCTCGCCATCCAGGTCGCGCAGGTCGACCAGATGTCCGGCGGCCGGATCGAACTCGGCCTGGGCGCGGGCTGGTTCGAGCAGGAGCACACGGCGTACGGCATCCCCTTCCCGAAGGAGAAGTTCGGCCGCCTCGAAGAGCAGCTGGAGATCGTCACCGGGCTGTGGTCCACGGAGGTCGGCCGGACCTTCGACTTCCAGGGCACGTACTACGAGCTCAAGGACTCGCCCGCGCTGCCCAAGCCCACCCAGCCGAAGATCCCGGTCCTCATCGGCGGCCACGGCGCGACCCGCACGCCCAAGCTGGCCGCCAAGTACGCCGACGAGTTCAACATGCCGTTCGCCTCCGTCGAGGACAGCGAGCGCCAGTTCGGCCGGGTCCGCGCCGCCGCCGAGGAGGCGGGCCGCAAGGGCGACGACCTCGTCTACTCCAACGCCCTCGTCGTCTGCGTCGGCAAGGACGACCAGGAGGTCGCCCGCCGCGCCGCCGCGATCGGCCGCGAGGTCGACGAGCTGAAGCTCAACGGCCTGGCCGGTTCCCCGGCCGAGGTCGTCGACAAGATCGGCCGCTACGCCGAGACCGGTTCCCGCCGGATCTACCTCCAGCTTCTCGACCTGCACGACCTGGACCACCTGGAGCTGATCTCCCACCAGGTCCAGACCCAGCTGTCGTAAGGCCGGCCGGGGCCGGGGCCGCCGACCCCGCCGCCGCGTCCCTCACCCCTTCCGCCCCTGCTCCCGCGCCTTCAGCTCGGACGCATACCCCGCCCCGACGGCGAGCAGGGCCGAGGACAGGGCGAGGAACGCGACGGCGGGGTTGACGTATCCGGGGACCCCCGCCGGGTAGCTCTCGCCCGTCTTCGTGTGGCACATCAGCCGGATCGGGACCACGTGCACGCTGGTGCTAAGCGTCACGGCCGCCTTCTCCGGGCCCCCGGCCGCCAGGCACGGGCGGATGGGCGAGGAGCCCGTACCGCCGTCCTCCACCTCCACATGCGCCCCGAACACATGCAGCGCCCCCCAGGCGTACAGGGCGGCGGCCGCGGCTCCGGCGAGGGCGGCGCCGAAGCGGAACCGTGTGGCCCTGTCCGCCCGACGGATGCCCTGGGCGGAGAGGCTGCTGAAGGCGTAGCCGCACAGGCCGAACGCGGTGATCGCACCGACCATGATCAGCAGCAGGAGCAGGAACCAGTCGCCCATCAGCTCCCCGGCCTCTCCTGCTGCCGCTCCTGCTCCTCCTTCTGCCAGGCGCCCACCCCGAGCTTCCCCGTCGTCCCCAGATCCAGCTCCGGGATCACCGTCACGGGCGCGGCGCCGGGCTTCGCCCAGGTCCGCACGTAGGGGGCGTTGACCGCCTCGCCGAACTGCGTGGTGTTGCGCCAGACCAGACCGGCCCAGGCGCGCTCGCCTGGCGCCAGGGTCAGCGGCCGGGGCGGGGCGTCGGCTCCCGTGCCGGAGGCGATGGCATCCCCGCCCTTGAGGATCCGCACGCCCTCGACGGGCTCGTGCTCCTCGTCGAGGATCCGGACCTCCGGGTAGCCGTTGAGCCGGTACGGCTCAGTGCCGCAGTTCTCCAAGTGCAGCCCCACGACCCGCAGCCCCATCGCGGCGTTGCCCTCATCGGCGTACACCCGCACCCCCGAGGCCGGGCACGCACCTCCCTTGGAGGGGGCCTCGGCGGTGGGCACGCTCCTGACCTGGGAGATCGAGACCCGCTCCCCGCCGCCGGTCATGACGACGGTCCGGCGTACCGGGCGACCCGGCTCGACGGACTCCACTGTCTCCTCCCCGGTGGACATCGCCTCACCCGTCTCCTTCGCGAAGGCCAAGGAGACGGTGTACGTGAAGGGTTCGGTCCCCTCGTGGGTGATCTCGAACTCGACGCGGTCGCACGCGGGCCCGCTCAGGCCGGTGATCCTGACCCCGCTCCGCTCCGTCCACGACGGGTCGGCGGGGCACGGGGCGGCCGAACCGCCGCTCGCCGACTCGGCTTGCTGGGTGCCGCACGCGGTGAGCAGCAGCAGGGCGGAGAGGGGGAGAAGGAGGGAGCGCATCCGCCGAGTTGATCAGCACCGGCCCCGTCGAGCTGTGACGGAAGCCACCCCTCCGGTCACAGCCCTGTCACAGCCGACCGGCGCCCAGCCTTGGCCGAGCGGAAAATCCCAGGTGGTGTCGCTTTGTTGTCGGTACGTTGTCAGGGACCCGCGGGCATGCATACCCGCACTTCAGACCCTTTCGAGGCAACCACCGTGTTCCTGACGATCAGTACCACCGGCACCCAAGAACGCCCCGCGACCGACCTGGGGTTCCTGCTGCACAAGCATCCCGGCAAGGCGCAGGCGTTCTCCACCTCCTACGGCACGGCGCACGTCCTCTACCCCGAGGCCGACGCCCAACGCTGCACGGCGGCGCTGCTGCTGGAGGTGGACGCGGTGGCACTGGTCCGGCGCGGCAAGGGCAAGGGCCGGGGCGGCGCACCCGACGCGGCCCTGGCGCAGTACGTCAACGACCGCCCGTACGCGGCCTCCTCGCTGCTCGCCGTCGCGCTGAGCGGCGTCTTCTCCAGCGCGATACGCGGGGTGTGCACCGCCCGCCCCGAGCGCGCCGCCGAGCCGCTCCCGCTGCGCATCGAGGTGCCCGCGCTGCCCGCACGCGGCGGCCCGGATCTCGTACGACGCCTCTTCGAGCCGCTCGGGTGGGCGGTCACGGCCGAACCCGTGCCGCTGGACACCGAGTTCCCGCAGTGGGGCGACTCGCGGTACGTGCGTCTCGTCCTGGAGTCCGAGGCGCTGACCCTCGCCGCCGCCCTGCGCCACCTGTACGTCCTGCTGCCCGTCCTCGACGACGCCAAGCACTACTGGGTCGCCTCCGACGAGGTCGACAAGCTGCTGCGGGCCGGTGAGGGCTGGCTGCCGGACCACCCGGAGCAGAAGCTGATCACCAGCCGTTACCTCTCGCGGCGTTGGTCGCTGACCCGTGAGGCGATGGAGCGCCTGGAGCTGGTTCGGCTGGCCGAGGCCGACGACAGCGAGGTCGAGGACCTCGACAACGCGGTCGAGGCCGAGACCGAGCAGGAGGAGAAGCCGACGCCGCTCGCCGTGCAGCGGCGGGAGGCGATCGTGGCCGCGCTCCAGCAGTCGGGCGCCGCCCGGGTCCTCGACCTAGGCTGCGGGCAGGGCCAGTTGGTGCAGACGCTGCTCAAAGACGTGCGGTTCACCGAGATCGTCGGTGTCGACGTGTCGATGCGGGCGCTCACCATCGCCTCCCGGCGGCTGAAGCTGGACCGCATGGGGGAGCGGCAGGCCGCGCGCGTCAAGCTCTTCCAGAGCTCGCTCGCCTACACCGACAAACGGCTCAAGGGGTATGACGCCGCCGTGCTCAGCGAGGTCATCGAGCACCTCGACCTGCCCCGGCTGCCCGCCCTGGAATACGCCGTGTTCGGCGCCGCCCACCCCCGCACGGTCCTCGTGACCACGCCGAACGTCGAGTACAACGTCCGCTGGGAGAGCCTCCCGGCCGGACACGTCCGGCACGGCGACCACCGCTTCGAGTGGACCCGCGAGGAGTTCCGCGCCTGGGCGGACGCGGTCGCCGAACGGCACGGATACGACGTCGGGTTCAGGCCGGTCGGACCGGACGACCCGGAGGTCGGCCCGCCCACGCAGATGGCCGTTTTCACCATGCGGAAGGAGGCGAAGGCAGCATGACCGAGACACACCAGGGCCGTGTCCTGCCCGTCACCGACCTCTCCCTCGTGGTCCTCGTCGGCGCCTCCGGCTCCGGCAAGTCCACCTTCGCCCGCAGGAACTTCAAGCCCACCGAGGTGATCTCCTCCGACTTCTGCCGCGGCCTCGTCTCCGACGACGAGAACGACCAGAGCGCCAGCCGCGACGCCTTCGACGTCCTGCACTACATCGCGGGCAAGCGCCTGGCCGCCGGCCGTCGCACGGTCGTCGACGCGACCAGCGTGCAGTCGGACGCCCGGCGGCAGCTGATCGAGCTGGCCCGCCAGTACGACGTGCTGCCCATCGCCATCGTGCTCGACGTGCCCGAGGAGGTGTGCGCCGAGCGCAACGCCGCCCGCACCGACCGGGCCGACATGCCGCGCCGGGTGATCCAGCGGCACATCCGCGAACTCCGCCGCTCCATACGCCACCTGGAGCGCGAGGGCTTCCGCAAGGTGCACGTCCTGCGCGGCGTGGCGGACGTCGAGAGCGCCACCGTCGTCACCGAGAAGCGCTTCAACGACCTCACCCACCTCACCGGCCCGTTCGACATCATCGGCGACATCCACGGCTGCTCCGCCGAACTGGAGTCGCTGCTGGGCAAGCTGGGCTACGTCGACGGGGTGCACCCCGACGGCCGGACGGCGGTCTTCGTCGGCGACCTCGTCGACCGCGGCCCGGACAGCCCCGGTGTGCTGCGCCGCGTGATGTCCATGGTGACGTCCGGCAACGCGCTCTGCGTGCCCGGCAACCACGAGAACAAGTACGGGCGCTATCTGCGCGGCCGCAAGGTCCAGCACACCCACGGGCTCGCCGAGACCATCGAGCAGATGGAGGGCGAGAGCGAGGAGTTCAGGCAGCAGGTACGGGAGTTCCTCGACGGGCTGGTCAGCCACTACGTCCTCGACGGCGGCAAGCTGGTCGTCTGCCACGCCGGTCTGCCGGAGAAGTACCACGGCCGCACCTCCGGCCGGGTCCGCTCGCACGCCCTGTACGGCGACACGACCGGCGAGACCGACGAGTTCGGGCTGCCGGTGCGCTACCCGTGGGCGGAGGACTACCGCGGCCGGGCGGCCGTGGTGTACGGCCACACCCCCGTCCCGGAGGCCACCTGGCTGAACAACACCATCTGCCTGGACACCGGCGCGGTCTTCGGCGGCAAGCTCACCGCGCTGCGCTGGCCGGAGCGGGAACTGGTCGACGTACCGGCCGAGCGGGTCTGGTACGAGCCGGTCAAGCCGCTGCGCTCCGAGGCGCCGGGCGGGCAGGACGGGCGGCCGCTGGACCTGGGGGACGTGCAGGGTCGGCGGGTCGTGGAGACCCGGTACGCCGGGCGGATCTCGGTCCGTGAGGAGAACGCGGCGGCGGCCCTGGAGGTCATGAGCCGCTTCGCGGTCGACCCGCGGCTGCTGCCGTACCTCCCGCCGACGATGGCACCGACGGCCACCTCCCACGTCGAGGGCTATCTGGAGCACCCGGCCGAGGCCTTCGCGCAGTACAAGGACGACGGTGTGGCGCGGGTCGTGTGCGAGGAGAAGCACATGGGATCGCGGGCCGTGGCGCTGGTGTGCCGGGACGCGGAGGTGGCGCGGAAGCGGTTCGGCGTGGACGGTCCCACGGGTTCGCTCTACACCCGGACCGGCCGCCCGTTCTTCGACGACGAGTCGGTCACCGAGGAGATCCTCGGGCGGCTCAGGTCGGCGGTCGAGTCGGCGGGCCTGTTCGCGGAGCTGGACACGGAGTGGCTGCTGCTCGACGCGGAGCTGATGCCGTGGTCGCTGAAGGCGTCCGGGCTGCTGCGCAGTCAGTACGCGGCCGTCGGCGCGGCTTCCGGGGCGGTGTTCCCGGGTGCGCTGGCCGCCCTGGAGGGGGCGGCGGCACGCGGCGTCGACGTCACCGGCCTGCTGACGCGCCAGCGGGAGCGGGCGGCCGACGCGGCGGCGTTCACCGAGGCGTACCGGCGCTACTGCTGGACCACGGACGGCCTGGACGGCGTACGCCTCGCGCCGTTCCAGATCCTGGCCGTGCAGGGCCGCAGCCTCGCCGCCCTGCCGCACGACGAGCAGCTCACCCTGCTCGACCGCCTCGTCGAGCACGACGGCACCGGTCTGCTCCAGACCACCCGGCGGCTGTACGTCGACACCGGCGACCCCGAGTCGGTCCAGGCGGGCATCGACTGGTGGCTGGAGATGACCGGCCGGGGCGGCGAGGGCATGGTCGTCAAGCCGGTCGGCGCGGTGGTGCGATGGGGGTCCCCCCGCTCGAGCGAAGCCGAGAGTGGGGGAAAGCAGGGCCGTCTGGTGCAGCCCGGCATCAAGTGCCGGGGCCGTGAGTACCTGCGGATCATCTACGGTCCCGAGTACACCCGCCCGGACAACCTGGCCCGGCTGCGCTCCCGGTTCCTGAACCACAAGCGGTCGCTGGCGCTGCGCGAGTACGCGCTCGGCCTGGAGGCCCTGGACCGGCTGGCCGAGGGCGAGCCGCTGTGGCGGGTGCACGAGGCGGTGTTCGGGGTGCTGGCGCTGGAGTCGGAGCCGGTGGACCCGCGGCTGTAGCGCCTGTCCGGCGGATCATCCCGGTGACGCGGGACCTGATCCGCCGGACAGCCCTGGCCGAAAGAGGGGGTGAACAGGAGCGCGAATGGTCAGGATGGAGGCATGGGATTCCACGTCGACTCCGAGGCCGGGCGGCTGCGCCGCGTCATCCTGCACCGGCCCGATCTAGAGCTCAAAAGGCTCACCCCCAGCAACAAGGACGCCCTGCTCTTCGACGACGTCCTGTGGGTACGCCGGGCGCGCGCCGAGCACGACGGGTTCGCCGACGTGCTCCGCGACCGCGGTGTCACCGTCCACCTGTTCGGCGAGCTGCTCACCGAGGCCCTGGAGATCCCGGCGGCCCGCGCGCTCATCCTGGACCGGGTCTTCGACGAGAAGGAGTACGGCCCGCTGGCCACCGACCACCTCCGGGCGTCCTTCGACGCGCTGCCCACCCGGGAGCTGGCCGAGGCGCTGGTCGGCGGGATGACCAAGCGGGAGTTCCTGGACGCGCACGCGGAACCGATCTCCGTGCGCTTCCACGTCATGGACCTCGACGACTTCCTGCTGGACCCGCTCCCGAACCACCTCTTCACCCGGGACACCTCCGCCTGGATCTACGACGGCGTCTCCATCAACGCCATGCGCTGGCCCGCCCGGCAGCGCGAGACCGTGCACTTCGAGGCGATCTACCGGCACCACCCGCTCTTCCGCGACGAGGGGTTCCACATCTGGTCGGAGGGGCAGGCCGACTACCCGTCGACCATCGAGGGCGGGGACGTGCTGGTGATCGGCAACGGTGCCGTGCTCATCGGCATGAGCGAGCGGACCACCCCGCAGGCCGTCGAGATGCTCGCGCACAAGCTGTTCGCGGCGGGCTCCGCGGAGACGATCGTGGCTCTCGACATGCCCAAGCGGCGGGCGCTGATGCACCTCGACACCGTGATGACCATGGTCGACGGCGATGTGTTCACCCAGTACGCCGGGCTCGGCATGCTCCGCTCGTACACCATCGAGCCGGGCGTCGGTGAGAAGGAGCTGAAGGTCACCGACCACCCGCCGGAGCACATGCACCGCGCGATCGCCGCCGCGCTCGGGCTGAGCGAGATCCGGGTCCTGACCGCCACGCAGGACGTGCACGCGGCCGAGCGTGAGCAGTGGGACGACGGCTGCAACGTGCTCGCCGTCGAACCGGGCGTGGTCGTCGCCTACGAGCGGAACTCCACCACCAACACCCATCTGCGCAAGCAGGGCATCGAGGTGATCGAGATCCCGGGCAGCGAGCTTGGGCGGGGCAGAGGCGGACCTCGGTGCATGAGCTGTCCGGTCGCCCGCGACGCCGTGTAGAGCCGCCGCCGGGCCGCCCGCATAGAAATGCTGACTGTCGTATAGACTTCCAGCGTCCCTGTCCCTGTACTTCTGGAGCGCCCCCATGGCGACAGTCCCGACCGCCCTCGCCGGCCGCCACTTCCTCAAGGAGACCGACTTCACCGAGGAGGAGTTCCGTGGCCTGATCGAGCTGGCCGCCGAGCTGAAGGCCGCCAAGAAGGCCGGGACCGAGACCCAGTATCTGCGGGGCCGCAACATCGCGCTGATCTTCGAGAAGACGTCGACGCGCACCCGCTGCGCCTTCGAGGTCGCCGCCGCCGACCAGGGTGCGTCGACGACGTATCTCGACCCCACCGGTTCGCAGATCGGGCACAAGGAGTCGGTGAAGGACACCGCCCGCGTGCTCGGCCGGATGTACGACGGGATCGAGTACCGCGGGGACAGCCAGGCCAAGGTGGAGGAGCTGGCGGCGTACGCCTGCGTGCCCGTCTACAACGGCCTCACCGACGACTGGCACCCCACCCAGATGCTCGCCGACATCCTCACCATGACCGAGCACGGCGCCCGGCCGCTGAAGGAGACCGCGTTCGCCTACCTCGGCGACGCCCGCTTCAACATGGGCAACTCCTACCTGGTCACCGGCGCCCTGCTCGGCATGGACGTCCGGATCGTCGCCCCCAAGTCCTACTGGCCCGCCCAGGAGATCGTGGACCGGGGCCGCGCGCTCGCCGAGACCAGCGGCGCGCGGATCACCCTCACCGAATCCCTGGCGGAGGGTGTCGCGGGCGCCGACTTCGTCGCCACCGACGTCTGGGTCTCCATGGGCGAGCCCAAGGAGGTCTGGGACGAGCGGATCGCCGCGCTCGCCCCGTACGCCGTGACCATGGACGTGCTGCGCGCCACCGGCAACCCGGACGTGAAGTTCCTGCACTGCCTGCCCGCCTTCCACGACCTCGGCACCAAGGTCGGCCGCGAGATCCACGACAGGCACGGCCTGGACTCCCTGGAGGTCACCGACGAGGTCTTCGAGTCGGCCCACTCGATCGTCTTCGATCAGGCGGAGAACCGGCTGCACACCATCAAGGCGGTCCTGGTCGCCACCCTCGCCTGAGCAGTCCTGGTCCTGACCGTGCTTGATCAGGCCTTGTGCTGACCCGCGGCCCGGAGCCACCCCTTCCGTGGCCGCCGCGCGCCCCACCCCGGCGCACCCCGCACCACCAGAAGGCCATCCTCGTCCGCATCGGCGTGGTCACCGTGCTGTAGTGCGCGGTCGCGCTCGCCGCGATCGGTGCGGGCCGCCGTCAACGTCGCGGTGATCGCCCTGCGCCGCCGCGAGCCGGATCTGCCCCGCACTTTCCGCGTGCCGCTGTACCCCGCGGCCGGTCTCCTGGTGTACCTCGGCTACGGGCGCCGCAACTCCCGAATGGCGCAGGTCACGTCGCCGGACGCGGCGGCCAGTGCGGCTGACGCTGACGTGGTACGACAGGCAGTCTGAACCACACCGCCTTGCCGGACTCGGTGGGGCGGTGACCGCAGGACGCGCTCAGAGTGCGGATCAGCAGCAGCCCGCGCCCGTGTTCCTGCCAGGGGTCGGGCTCGCGGTCGGCGGGATGCGTGAGGTTGCCCGGCGGCGCCGGGTCGGGGTCGTGCACCTCGACCCGGCAGCCGGTCGGCAGCAGCTCCACGACCAGCTCTATCGGGGCGTTGCCCGCCGTGTGCTCCACGGCGTTGGCGACCAGCTCGGCGGTGAGCAGTTCGGCGGTGTCACTGTCGGCGCCGTGATCCAGCTCCGTGAGTGCCGTACGGACCAGTGCGCGAGCCACGGGCACGGCCGCGGCGGAGTGCGGCAGCGCGATGCGCCAGGAGGCGGGGGCGGAGGGGCGTTCGTGCAAGGCTGGTTCCGTTCATGGTGCAGGCGCGTCCTGAGTGCCGAGAGATCCAGGCTGTCCTGCTTTCAACCTTAGGAATGGTACGGCGCCCCTCGGCAGGGTCTCACGACGGGCACCGCCCGGGACCTTCGGCCCGGTGAGTGCGGCTTACCCCGGCGAACGACCGGCCTCGCCCGGGTACTCCCGCTGTTACCGCGTTATTGACGTCCGGTGACTTCTGTGACCGGACAGAACCCCTGTGACCAGGTGAGACACCCACGCTTGCTCCTATCGCGCACTCCTGACGACAGTCACGAATGAGTGATAGCTTCAGGGGGTAGAGGTCAGTGAGGCAGTGCCCGCCCAAGGAGGCCGCACCCCATGAGTCCCTTCACCGGCTCCGCCGCCCCCACCTCGCCCTGGCGCCATCTGCGCGTCCACCGCGCCGACGGTGTGGCCACCGTCACCCTGGCCCGCCCCGACAAGCTCAACGCCCTCACCTTCGGCGCCTACGCCGACCTCCGCGACCTGCTCGCCGAGCTGTCGCGCGAGCGGGCCGTGCGTGCCCTGGTGCTGGCCGGCGAGGGCCGCGGCTTCTGCTCCGGCGGGGACGTCGACGAGATCATCGGCGCCACGCTGTCCATGGACACCGCCCAGCTCCTCGACTTCAACCGGATGACCGGCCAGGTGGTGCGGGCCGTACGGGAATGCCCGTTCCCGGTGATCGCGGCGGTGCACGGCGTGGCGGCGGGCGCCGGGGCGGTGCTCGCGCTGGCCGCCGACTTCCGGGTCGCGGACCCCAGCGCCCGCTTCGCGTTCCTCTTCACCCGGGTCGGCCTGTCCGGCGGCGACATGGGCGCCGCGTACCTGCTGCCCCGCGTCGTCGGCCTCGGCCACGCCACCCGCCTCCTCATGCTCGGCGAACCGGTCCGCGCGCCCGAGGCCGAGCGCATCGGCCTGATCAGCGAACTGACGGACGAGGGCCGAGCCGACGAGGCCGCCCACCGCCTGGCCCGCCGCCTGTCCGAGGGCCCGGCACTGGCGTACGCCCAGACGAAGGCCTTGCTGACGGCGGAACTGGACATGCCGCTGGCGGCAGCGGTGGAACTGGACGCATCAACGCAGGCCCTCTTGATGACCGGCGACGACTACGCAGAGTTCCACGCGGCGTTCACGGAAAAGCGCCCCCCGAAGTGGCAGGGGAGGTAGGAATGCTCTCCACCCAGCGAGCAACCACAACGAACCCGCAGCCGCCCGCGAAGACCGGCCACCCCCCACGCATCGCAATCATCGGCGGCGGCCCCGGCGGCCTCTACGCCGCAGCCCTACTGAAACGCCTCGACCCGGATCGGCAGATCACCCTCTGGGAACGCAACGCCCCCAACGACACCTTCGGCTTCGGAGTAGTCCTCTCCGACGAAACCCTCGGCGGCATCGAACACGCCGACCCACCCGTCTACGAGGCCCTGCAACAGCACTTCATCCGCTGGGACGACATCGACATCGTCCACCGAGGAGTACGCCACACCTCCGGAGGCCACGGTTTCGCCGCCCTCGGCCGCAAACGCCTCCTGGAGATCCTGCACACCCGCTGCCACCACCTCGGCGTAGACCTCCGCTTCCGCACCGAGGCCCCACCCCCAGCCACCCTCTCGAACTCCTATGACCTCGTCATCGCCGCCGACGGAGTGCACAGCACCACCCGCGAGACGTACGCCAACGCGTTCCGCCCCCACATCACAACGCACCGCTGCCGATACATCTGGCTGGCCACCGACTTCCCCTTCGACGCCTTCCGCTTCGAGATCGCCGAGACCGAGCACGGCGTGATGCAACTCCACGGCTACCCCTATGCCCCCGACGCCTCCACCGTGATCATCGAGATGCGCGAAGAGGTCTGGCACGCGGCCGGTTTCGACGAACTCGGCGAGCACGAATCCATCGAACGCTGCGCCAAGATCTTCGCGGACGCGCTCGCGGGCCGCCCGCTGAGCTCCAACAACTCCACCTGGACCACCTTCCGCACCGTCGTCAACGAACGCTGGTCGCACGGCAACGTCGTCCTCCTCGGCGACGCCGCCCACACCGCCCACTTCTCCATCGGCTCCGGCACCAAGCTCGCCGTCGAGGACGCCCTCGCCCTCGCCGCCTGCATCCAGGAACAGCCCTCGATCGAGACGGCCCTGACCGCGTACGAGGAGGAGCGCAAGCCCGTCGTCGCCTCCACCCAGCGCGCCGCCCGGGCCAGCCTGGAGTGGTTCGAGAACCTCTCGCTCCATCTCCACCAGCGCCCCCGCCAGTTCGCCTTCAACCTGCTCACCCGCAGCCGCCGCGTCACCCACGACAACCTCCGGCTGCGCGACGCGCACTTCGCCGAGGCCGTGGAGGGCGAGTTCGGCTGCCCGCCCGGCACGCCCCCGATGTTCACGCCGTTCCGGCTGCGCGGCCTGACCCTGCGCAACCGGGTCGTGGTCTCGCCGATGGACATGTACTCGGCGGTCGACGGCGTCCCCGGCGACTTCCACCTCGTCCACCTCGGCGCCCGCGCGCTCGGCGGCGCAGGGCTGGTGATGACCGAGATGGTGTGCGTGAGCCCGGAGGGCAGGATCACCCCCGGCTGTGCGGGCCTGTACACCGGCAAGCAGGCCGAGGCCTGGCGGCGGATCACCGACTTCGTGCACAGCCGGGCACCCGGCGCCGGAATCGGCGTGCAACTCGGCCACAGCGGACGCAAGGGCTCGACCAAGCTGATGTGGGAGGGGATGGACGAGCCGCTCGACGACGGCAACTGGCCACTCGTGGCCGCCTCCCCGCTGCCGTACAAGCCCGGCAGCCAGACCCCGCGCGAGCTGTCCCGCGCCCAACTCACCGACATAAGAGAACAGTTCACCGCCGCCGCCTTGCGTGCCGCGCGGGCCGGTTTCGACCTGCTCGAACTGCACTGCGCCCACGGCTATCTGCTCTCCGGCTTCCTCTCCCCGCTGACCAACCGGCGCACCGACGCCTACGGCGGCTCGCTCGCGAAACGGCTCCGCTTCCCGCTGGAGGTCTTCGACGCCGTACGGGCCGTGTGGCCGGAGGAGAAGCCCATGACCGTGCGGATCTCGGCCACCGACTGGGCCGAGGGCGGCACCACGCCCGAGGAGGCCGTCGCGATCGCCCGGGCCTTCGCCGCGCACGGTGCCGACGCCATCGACGTGTCGACCGGGCAGGTGGTGGCCGAGGAGCGGCCCGAGTTCGGGCGGTCGTACCAGACGCCGTACGCCGACCGGATCCGGCACGAGGCGGGCGTCCCGGTGATCGCGGTCGGCGCGATCTCCTCCTGGGACGACGTCAACTCCCTCATCCTGGCGGGCCGCACGGACCTGTGCGCGCTGGCCCGCCCGCACCTGTACGACCCGCACTGGACCCTGCACGCGGCGGCCGAGCAGGGGTACGACGGTCCGGGCGTCGTCTGGCCCGCTCCCTATCGTGCGGGCAGCCGCCCACCCCGCACCGGACGCACCGACGCCCCCAAACCCCGGTTGACACTCAGCAGTTGAGGTCGGCCGTCCCGGCCGTGAGGGTCAGGGGCATGCGCGGTCAGAGGCCCGCGAAGACCGCCCCCGCGTCCCGCAGCCGCTCGTGCAGCCCTTGGAACACCGCCGCCGACCGCACGCCCGGCCAGTTCGCGGGCAGCAGGCTCGCCGGCAGGCCGGGGTCGGCGTACGGCAGATGACGCCAGGAGTCCAGGGCGAGCAGGTAGTCGCGGTAGGCCTCCTCGGGCGGGGTGTCGGTGCGCCGCTGCCAGTCGTGCAGTACGCGCGCGTGCCGGTCGAGGAACGCCTCGTGCTGCTTGGCGATCGCGGCCAGGTCCCACCAGCGGGCGACCGCCTCGACGGTCGGCGCGAAGCCGAGGTGCTCGCCGCGGAAGAGGTCGACGTACGGGTCGAGGCGCAGCCGTTGGAGGGTGTGCCGGGTCTCCTCGTAGAGCCGGGCGGGGGCGATCCACACGCCGGGTGAGGCCGTGCCGAAGCCGAGCCCGGCCAGGCGGGAGCGCAGCACGTGCCGCTTCTGCCGTTCCGACTCGGGCACGGAGAACACCGCGAGCACCCAGCCCTCGTCCTCGGGCGGCGCGGCGGCGTAGATGCGCCGGTCGCCGTCGTCGAGCAACTGGCGGGCGTCCGGGGAGAGTTCATAACCGGCGGCGCCCTGTGCGGTGCGGGCCGGGACGAGCAGGCCGCGCCGCTTGAGCCGGGACACCGACGAGCGCACCGAGGGCGCGTCCACCCCGACCGCGGCCAGCAGCCGGATCAGCTCGGCGACGGGTACCGGGCCGGGCATGAAGCGGCCGTACGCGCCGTAGAGCGTGACGATGAGGGACCGTGGAGCGTGCTGGTCGGACACGTTGATCATCTTAGGTCGTACGGATCACTGCCGGTCGCCTTCGGTGCGCAGGCGGAACCTCTGGAGCTTTCCGGTCGCGGTGCGCGGGAGGGCGTCCAGGAAGACGATCTCGCGGGGGCATTTGTAGGGCGCGAGTTCGGACATGACGAAGGCGCGCAGGGCCGCGGCGTCCCGTTCGGCGCCCTCCTTGAGGACCGCGTAGGCCACCACCGCCATGCCGCGCACCTCGTCGGGCCGGCCGACGACCGCCGCCTCCACCACGTCCGGGTGCCGCAGCAGCGCGTCCTCGACCTCGGGTCCGGCGATGTTGTACCCGGCCGAGATGATCATGTCGTCGGCGCGGGCGACGTACCGGAAGTAGCCGTCGGGCTCGCGGACGTAGGTGTCGCCGGTGATGTTCCAGCCGTCGCGCACGTACTCCCGCTGCCGTGGGTCGGCGAGATACCGGCAGCCGACCGGGCCGCGCACGGCCAGCAGTCCCGGCTCGCCGTCGGGCAGTTCACGCCCTTCGGCGTCCACCACGCGCGCGTGCCAGCCGGGGACGGGCACGCCGGTGGTCCCCGGTCTGATGTGCTCGTCGGCCGCCGAGATGAAGATGTGCAGCAACTCGGTGGCGCCGATGCCGTTGATGACGCGCAGGCCGGTGCGCTCGTGCCAGGCCCGCCAGGTGGCCGCGGGCAGGTTCTCCCCGGCCGAGACGCAGCGGCGCAGGGACGTCAGGTCGTGGCCGTCGAGCTCGCCGAGCATGGCCCGGTACGCCGTCGGCGCGGTGAACAGCACCGACACCCGGTGCTCGGCGATCGCGGGCAACAGCTGCTTGGGGCCCGCCTGTTCGAGCAGCAGCGCGCCGGCGCCGGCCCGCAGCGGGAAGACGACGAGACCACCGAGGCCGAAGGTGAAGCCGAGCGGGGGGCTGCCGGCGAATACGTCGTCGCTGTGGGGGCGCAGCACATGCTTCGAGAAGGTGTCCGCGATCGCCAGCACATCCCGGTGGAAGTGCATGCATCCTTTCGGACGACCGGTGGTGCCGGAGGTGAACGCGATCAGCGCCACGTCGTCGGCCGCCGTGTCCACGGCCGGATACGGCGTGCCGGGCGCCGGGAGGTTGAGGAGGTCGTCGGGCGCGTCACCGCCGTACGTCGTGATCCGCAGGTCCGGGATCTCCGCCTTGGCGAGGTCGTCGACGGCCCGGATGTCGCACAGCGCGTGCCGCACGCGGGCGATCTCGCAGATCGTGCTCAGCTCGTGCGGGCGCTGCTGGGCCAGCACGGTGACGGCGACCGCGCCCGCCTTCAGCACCGCCAGCCAGCAGGCGGCCAGCCAGGGCGTGGTGGGGCCGCGCAGCAGGACACGGTTGCCGGGGACGATGCCGAGGTGACCGGTGAGGACGTGCGCGAGCCGGTCCACACGGGCGCGCAGGTCGCCGTACGTCCAGGTGGGGCCGTGCGGGGTGTGGAACACCGGGCGGTCGTCGGGCGGGCCGTGCAGGAGGTCGGCGGCGCAGTTCAGCCGTTCGGGGTAGTGCAGCTCCGGCAGGTCGAAGCGGAGGTCCGGCCACTGGTCGCGCGGGGGGAGGTGGTCGCGCGCGAAGGTGTCGAGGTGGGCGGAGCGGATCGGACGATCGTCCATGGTGGTTCGCCCCCTTGCCTGGTGGGCGTCGTGGTGGGCGTCGTGGTGGGCTCGCACCAGGAGCGTATCGCGTTGGTGACGGCAGTCAATGGAGCGCGATACCGTCGGGTGAGACCGCTCCGGAGGGAGGACCGGCAGTGCCCGCATTCTCACTCGAACCGGAACAAGCCGCCTGGTGCGCCGAGCTGCGCACCCTTGCCGCCGAACGGCTGCGCCCGCTCGCCGAGAAGGGCGAACCCGGCCACGTCAACCGCCCCCTCGTCGCCGAACTCGGCCGCCTCGGCCTCCTCGACCGCCTCTTCACCTCCGGCGCCCTCGACCTCTGCCTGATGCGCGAGTCCCTCGCCTACGCCTGCACCGAGGCCGAGACCGCCCTCGCCCTCCAGGGCCTGGGCGCCCACCCCGTCCACGCCCACGGCACACCCGAACAGCGCGACCGCTGGCTGCCGGGGGTACGCGAGGGCAGCGTGGTGGCCGCCTTCGCACTGAGCGAACCGGGCGCGGGCTCGGACGCGGCGGCACTGTCGCTGAGAGCGGAGCCGGAGGAGGCCGTTGTGGGGGGCGTGCCGGACGGCGAGGTGGACGATGCGCCGTCCGCCCGCTTGGCCACGCAGGGTGGTGGTTCGGTGGGTGGTGCCGGTGCTCTGCCGCGTGGCGGCGCTTCGGTGGTTGGCGCCGGTGGTTTGCCGGGGGGTGGTGCTTCGGTCGCTCGGCCGGGTGTCGTACCGACCGGCGCCTCGCTGTCCGCCGAGGCCGACGGCTCCCGGTGCTGGCGGCTCAGCGGCGAGAAGTGCTGGATCTCCAACGCTCCCGAGGCCGATTTCTACACCGTCTTCGCGCGTACGACCCCGGATGCGGGCGCGCGCGGGGTCACCGCCTTCCTGGTGCCGGCCGACCGGCCCGGCCTCACCGGCACCGGGCTCGACATGCTCTCCCCGCACCCCATCGGGGCCCTCCACTTCGACGCCGTGCCCGTCACCGCCGACGACGTGCTCGGCGAGGTCGACCGGGGCTTCCGGGTCGCCATGGGCACGCTCAACCTGTTCCGGCCCAGCGTCGGCGCCTTCGCCGTCGGGATGGCACAGGCCGCGCTGGACGCCGCCCTCGTGCACACCGCCCAACGGGACGCCTTCGGCGGCAAGCTGAGGGACCTTCAGACAGTCACCCACCAGATCGCCGAGATGGCCCTGCGCACGGAGGCGGCCCGCCTGATGGTCTACGCGGCGGCGACGGCGTACGACGACGGCGCGGACGGCGTCCCGCGGCGGGCCGCGATGGCGAAACTGCTCGCCACCGAGACCGCGCAGTACGTCGTCGACGCGGCGGTCCAGCTGCACGGCGCGCGGGCGCTGCGGCGCGGCCATCTGCTCGAACACCTCTACCGCGAGGTGCGCGCCCCGCGCGTCTACGAGGGGGCGAGCGAGGTCCAACGCGGCATCATCGCCAAGGAGTTGTACGCCACCCTGGAGGCCCGACCGTGACCGCCGAGCGCATCGACCCGCCCGACCTCTCCCCGGCCACCGGCTTCTCGCACGCCGTGGTCGCCACCGGCTCCCGGCTGGTGTTCCTGGCCGGTCAGACCGCCCTCGACACCGATGGCAAGATCACCGGCGACACGCTCCCCGAACAGTTCGAGCGGGCGCTCGGCAACCTGCTGACCGCCCTGCGCGCGGCCGGCGGCACCCCGTCCGACCTCGCCCGCGTCACCGTCTACGCCTCCGACGTCGCCGCCTACCGCGCCCACGCCCCCGAACTGGGCCGCATATGGCGGAGTCTGGCCGGACGGAACTACCCGGCCATGGCGGTCGTCGAGGTCGTACGGCTGTGGGACGAGGCGGCGATGGTGGAACTCGACGGATTCGCCGTGCTGCCCTGACGCCAGGGAGCGACCACCCGGCCGTCCGGGAGCAGTTCCCGGACGGCCGGGCGGACTCGCCACCGAAGGGGTGACGATCACGCTCCCGGGCGCGGGCGCCCGGTACCAGTGGAGGCCCCACTTCAGGAGGTCCTTCCATGTTCCTGCGCCCTGCGCTCGGCGCGGCCGCCGCCGCCCTGGCCCTGTTCGCCGCCACCCCCTCGACACCGGCCGCTGCCGAATCGCACGAGTCGGTCACCGTCGACTCCAAGGGCCGGATCGCCCCCGACGGCACGATCACCCTCACCGGCACCTACCGCTGCGTCGGCAGCACCGGACCGGTCTTCGTCAGCTCCATGATCGCCCAGAGCGACCTGTCGGTCCGGCACGGCATCGGCGGCTCCCTCGCCGTGTGCGACGGCAAGGAGCACCGCTGGGAGAACACCGGCAAGCCGTACAACCGCGTACTGAAGGCGGGCACCGCCAAGGTCGAGGCCACGCTCATGGAACTGCGCCCGCAGGGCGGCCTGCCGCTGCCCACCTTCCACGCGACACAGCAGCAGGACGTCCGGCTGGCCAAGAACTGACCGGCCTCTTCGGACCCGGGTGCGCCCGCACCGTACTGTCACCGGGCGCACCCGACATCCAGCACTTCGATCACGTCACCATGGCGGGTGTACAAAAGCCAGCACCAGTCACCGAATGCCGCGGACAGATCCGAGGCCTGTGTCGTCCGGTCTGTGGCCACGGCCCCGATGAGCGTGATGATTTCCTCGTGCGCGTCGTCCGGGACGTCGAACAGCACGTTGGCGGCCCGCTGGACCATTTCCACTTTCATCTCGCCCCCCGCGGACAGCATGAGCAGCCGAATACAGAGGTCGCTCGACCAGGATAATCCCCCATTGGGGTGAATCACGATCCGTCACCGGGCCGGTGAGCCCGAGCAACGCGGGCACACCGATACGGGCCCGAATGGCAAAGATGCAGAAGTGGACATTTCCGGTCACTGTAGGACAGGGCCGGACACCGGCCGATCTTGCCGAGCATCGGACTAGCCGAAGGAAACGTGATGGCCGTAGCTTCAGACATGCTCGTCCCGGCACTGCGCGAGGTCCGCAAGGCCGAAGTCGCGCTGGCCAACCGCTTCAACGCCCACCTCGCGGGCACGCCCGCCGGGGAGTACCGGGAGGTCCTTGAGCGCCGCGCCGGCGACGCCCGGGGGCACATCTACCGCATCGACGAACGTCTCGGAACGCTGCAGTCCCGCGGCCTGATGCAGACCGTTTGGGGAAATGCCTGGCGGTTGACCGGGCAGGCCGCCCGGCTGCCCTTCAGCGTGACCATGGCCGTCCCCAGCGCCATGTTCCGGGGGCGTGGACCGGCGACGGAGCACCAGCTGCTGAAGAACGTCGAGGACGAGTACGCCGTCACCGCGTACGCCGTGGCCATCTGCCGGGCCGCCGAGCGCATCGCCCAGGAGGCCCAGGACGCCGCCAGCTCGGAGCTGCTCAGTTCCATCCGCCGCGACCACGAGGAGGCGCTGGAAGAGCTCGGCAACAATCTTGAGCAGCGCGCCGAGGCAGCGGTGGCGGCCGCCCAGACCGCCGACGGTCTGACCGCCACGGGCGCCGCCCAGGGGGTCCGCGCCTGGAGCAGCTGGCTGCGCGAGACGGCCGAGCGCATGCCGGGCGCCGACCGGCTCCAGGGCGCACCCGAGGGGGCCCTCATCAGGGACTTCGAGTTGCCGATCCCCGACTACCGCAGGCTCAGCAGCAGGACGATCCTCGAACGCCTCCCGCACCTGCCCCAGCGGGACCTGGCCACCGTCGGCGCCTATGAGCGCGCCCACGCCGCCCGCCCCGCGATCCTGAGCAGGGTCGCCGACCTGCTCGGTCCGGAGCCCTGGCCCGGCTACGACGGCATGGACGAGGACGAGATCATCAAGCGGCTCGGTGACGGTGAGGAGAGCCTCACCCGGCGGGTGCTGACCTACGAGCGCCGCCACCAGGCCCGCTCCAGCATCCTCTCCGCCGCCGAACGCATCCCCGCCTGACCGGCCTGGCACCGGCCTTTCGGGCCGGGCTCTCACCGGCGCACCCCGGGCTCACGCGGCAGACCGCGCGACCCGGGGGTGTCGGCACTGATAGGTCCACAGCTGGTCGACGAGGGTGAAGCCGAAGGAGTCGAAGAGCCGGGGCGCGGCCTGGCAGTCCCGGCCGGGGTGCGGCGGGTCGTCGACGACGAGCGCGACCTCGGTGGCGCCCTGCTCGGCCAGCAGGGCCAGGGCTTGGCCGAGCAACTCGTGGCCCATGCCACGGCGGCGGTGACTGGGCAGAGTCTCGATCCAGTACACGGTCGCGGTGCGGTCGGGTCCCACGCTGACCACGGCCTCCGCGACCGGCTCGGCCGCCTCGCGGACGATCAGCCGCTGCCCCGGCGGGAAGTCGCAGGGGACGACCTCGGCGACCAGCTTCGCCGACCGAGGTGCGGCAGACAGCGCGCAGTACAAATAGCGGCTCTGGCAACGCCCGGTGAAGCCGCTGTGCAGCAGAGCGTCGTGTGTGGCGCCGCGGTGGGTGCGGGGCAGCCCGCCCGGTCCCAGCGGCCCCGGCGGACCACCGACGAACGCCTCGATCAGCGCGCAGTGGGCGAGCGCGGCGAGGGCGTGCCCGATCAGGGCACGCAGGGCAGGCGGATCCTCGTGGGCGTGGACCCAGCAGATCAGCCCGGTGCGCACATCGGCCCAGGACAGATAGGCGATGACCCCCCGAGGGCGGTCCCCGGCACTGGCCAGCACGCTGATCTCCGGCCGAGCCGGCACCGCCCAGCCGGCCGGGGGGACCGGACCGTGCCGCGCGGTGGCCAGCCTCTCCGGGGTGCAGCGCGGTTGTCCCGGCAGCCGGTCGGCGTCGATCAGTGCTCGCACCCCCGGTTCGTCGTCGGGACGGTACGGGCGCACCGTCGACCCGCTCTCGGGGCTGGGCGAAGAGGCCATGGTGTCCGTCCGCACAGGTGCTGACGTCGTTACCGGCTCTCTTCAGCGTCCTCCGTTCGGCCCCCGCTGTCACGGGAAACGGTGACTGTCCCGCAGGCGCCCTACGGAGAGCCGCCGTCCTGTGGCCTCACAGCGAACGTGAGCTGGGCCGCCGCCAGCAGCGCGCGCATCTCGGCGATGACCGGCCGGTGCAGGGGCAGCGTCAGGTGGCCGACGCCCGGCACCAGCACGTTGCGGGCCTTGAGGTCCGGATGGTCGATGCGGCCCCTGGCGGCCGGGATGACGGCTTCGTCCAGGTCGCTGTGGAAGGCCACGAACCGGGTGCGGCATCCCGGGGCGGGTTCGGCGAGTTCGGTCAGCAGCTCGCTTCCGGGCCGTAGCTGGCGCAGCAGCGGATGGGCCGGGGCCAGCAGGGCGGTCGCGGTCCCGCCGTGCGGCGTCGCGAGCGTGATCACCAGCGGGACGTACGCGTCGCCACCGAGCCGCTGCACGTAGTAGCGGGCGATCAGCCCGCCCAGGCTGTACCCGATCACGACCGCCGACCGCCCCGCGCCCTGGGCGCAGGCCGGCTCGACCTGGTCGCCCAGCGACCGGGCCGCCGTACGGATGTCCGGGCCGAACGCGTTGCAGGCGACCTGGATGAAGGGGCCCACGCCGTCGCCGCGCAGCTCGCGCTCCAGCGGTGGGACGACCGACGCGCCGTCGGCCAGCCCGTGCACCAACAGCACCGGAATCCCCGAATCGGCGGGCAGCGGGTCGGCCGGGCCCGCCGGTCGCCCGTGCCGGGCACGACCGAGCAGCCCGGTCAGCTGCCCGACGCCCTCCGCGGCGATGTCGAGGGGGAGCCGGGCCAGCCGTACGACCGCCCTGCTCGCCTCGACACCTACGCCGCGCGCCGGTGACAGCCCGGGGACCGTCAGCTGCGGCCTGAGAGGAATGCCCGTAGCCATTCACCTTCCCTGCACGAACGGCGCCCGTCCTGCGTGGCGGAAGAGCTGGACAACTGGACTGCAGAACTGGATGCGCCTACATGGGAAACGTTGCGGTAGTCGGCTCAATTCCATCCATCGCTACGGTTCACTTTGGCCGATCCCGGTCAAACATGCACATCGGCCTCCGCCGACGGCCGCGCAGGCGCGCGCGGTGCCTCGGTCCTACGGTGGTCCTGAGAGGGCCGTCGAACCGATCCGGCCCAGTGGAGGAGGCCGCGATGGACGAGCAGTTCGTCTGGGTGACGACACGCCGCCTTCGGGCGGGCAGCCTGGAGGAGTTCGAGAGGTCATGGCGCCCCGATCCCTACCCACAGGGTCTGCGCCGCGCCTTCGCCTACTGGTCCGAGGACGGACTGGAGATCACCGGGGTCTCGTTCTGGGACTCGAAGGAGGCGTGCGACTCCTGGCGGGACTCCGAGCCGGAGAAGCAGCGGCGTGCGGCCATGGCCCCCTACGTCGTCGAGGAGCGGGAGGGTTTCTACCGCGGCCGTGAACTCACCGTCCCTCAGCGATAGCTGTCGGTGAACAAGCACAGGCGCGTTGTAAGAGTTGCCGGGCTGTCACCGGCCCACCGGATCGCCCTCGGCGCCGTCGGTCTGCGTGCGCAGCATCGCATGGCCGCCGTGATGCAGGGGTGTGGTCAGGCCGAGTCGGGCCGCTTCGCCGCCTGTTCGGGCGTCGAAGACGTGGACGTGGCCGTGACCGCCGCGCGTGACGGCGACCCAGTCCGCGCCCGGTGAGGCGGCCACCGCACGGCGTTGGACGCCTTCCCAGGGGGTACCGCCGCGGCGGGGTGCCCCGTCCATGGCGGGGAGGGGGACGCGGCGGGCGGTGTCGTCGGCGTCCAGGAGGATCAGTTCGTCGCCGTCCGGGTGGATACGGGTGAACGCGGTGTGGTGCCGGGCGAGGGCCAGCCGGAAGACCAGGCCGGGGCCGAGTTCCGTCAGAGTGGTGCGGTTCGTCCCCAGGTCGTGGCGCCACGCCTGGTTGGTCCATTCCGGCCACCGCAGCGGGTCTGCGGGGCCGCCCCGCAGCGTCGACCACAGCGCCCGCCGCCGGGGATCGAGCCGCAGGTACCAGCCCCGGGCGGTCGAACCCCACGGGATCACCGGCTCCGGGACGAGTGCGTCGCCCTCGCGGCGGGCCCGGTGCACCCCGTCGCCCGTGGCCGCGAACACCTCGCCGCATTGGGGGTCTTGGGCGTCTCCGTGTCCGTCGTCCGGCAGCGGAAGGTCTGCGTGGGGTGTGACAGGAGGGCAGCCGGGCGGTGCCCCGAGCAGGTCGGCGAACCGGTGGGCGGCCAGCGCGCCGGGCTCTCGGTGCCGCAGGACGACCAGCGGATCGTCGTCGCCCAGGACCGTCACCCCCGGTTCGCCGACGCGTGTGCGTATCCGGGCCGCGGCTCCCGTGGCGAGGTCGATGACGGTCAGGAGGTCCGACCACGGCTCGGCGTTCTTGCCCAGGCCCGTCGTGACGGCGACCCACCGGCCGGACGGGTCGCAGGCGAGATGCTCGGCCGGTACGGCGACCGGGACCGCGGCCTGCACCAGTTCGTCACCGAAGGGGTCGAGCACCAGCAGCTCGCCCCTGCGGTCGTCGACGCAGGCCGCTCGCCCGCCCGGCAGCGCCAGGAACCCGGCGTGCTCGGAGAGGTGACGGCCGGTGAGGCGGTCCGTCTCGGTGCCGTCCGGCACGGTCAGTACGTGGACGGATCCCTCCACATGGTCGGAGACGAGCAGCAGGGGCGGGGCGGCGGTCATCGGTGCCTCCATGGAAACAGGGACTGTTGAGGAGTCGAGGACAATGAAAACGATTATCATGTATCTTCGGGTCGTTCCGGGGTCCCTGAGAAGAAGCGAGGGCATCGATGCTGCGCTCACCGTCGAGATACGTCCGAGGCTGGATCACCGCAGCGCTGGTGGGTTCCGTGCTGGTCGGGTGCGGCTCAGCCACCGAACCGGCGGGCGAGCGGGCCGCCGCGCCCGGCCCGAAGACCGACGTCGCCGTCGAACCCATCAAGGCGACACGGGAGTTGACCGACACGGGCGGCGTCAAGGTCTCCCTCAAGAAGGAACCCGAGCGCGTCGTCTGCCTGTTCGCGCTCTGCGACGACATCCTGACCGAGCTGGGCATCGTCCCCACGGCCACGAACAGCGCGCTCCTCGCCCACCCCGACTTCCTGGGGGAGGAGAAGGCGAAAGAGGTCGACATTATCCCCGGCGGGTTCATCGCGCCCGAGGCGGAGGCGATCCTCTCCCACAAGCCCGACCTCGTGATCGGCCTGGAGGACACGCACGGCAAGCTCGCCCCGGCGCTGAAGGACGCCACCACGTTCTGGGCCATGCAGCCCGAGACGTGGGAGGACAGCGTGGGCTACCTGCGTGACGTCGCCGCGCTGACCGGCCGTACCGCCGAGGGCGAGAAGGCCGAGAAGGCCTTCCGCACCAAGCTCGCCGAGGCCGAGAAGTCCAGGAGCGACAAGACCGCGCTCATCATCTACGGCAGTGACGAGAACTTCGGCGTCGCCACCCCGGAGACGGACGTGGGCGCCAGCCTCTTCCCGAAGCTCGCCGACTACCCCTGGAAGTCCCGTGGCGTGGAGGGCAGTTACAGCCTCGAAGAGATCCTCGCCCGTGACGTCGACGTGCTGTTCGTCGAGACGCTGAGCTTCGGCGAGGCGGACGGCAAGCTGTCGGAGAAGCTGGCGAAGAACCCCCTGTGGGGCAAGATCCCGGCGGTGAAGAACGGCGACGTCCACGAGGTGAACTCCGAGGTGTGGGCCAAGGGGCGCGGTACCCGTTCGCTGGGCATCATCCTCGACGAGGCCACGGCCGCACTGCGGTGAGCACGCCCACCGCGACGCACTCCGCGGCGGGCGACACGGCATCGGGCGCACAACGGTCCGGGCGCCTCGCAGCTGGATGGCAAATGCCCGTCCTGGCCGTCCTGTCGGTCGCCGCATCGGCCTGCGCGCTGAGTCTGGGCACCCCCTACGTCCCGCCGCACCGGCTGCCCGGTGCGCTGCTGGACGGGGACAGCACACTGGCCGGGATCGTCGTCACCGAACTCCGCGTGCCCCGGCTGGTGCTGGCGCTCGTCGCCGGGGCCTGTCTGGGCGCGGCGGGGCTCGTGCTCCAGGAGGCGCTGCGCAATCCCCTGGCCGTCCCCGAGATGCTGGGCGTGTCGTCGGGGGCCGCGCTCGGGGTGGCCGCGCCGCTGGTGCTGGCGCTGTCCCTGCCCGCCGCCGTCCAGCCCCTGCTGGCCGTCGGCGGGGCCGCGCTCGGCGGCGGACTGACGCTGCTCGCCGCCGGGTTGGGGCGCAGCCCGTCCGCCGTGCTGCTGACCGGCGCCGCGGTCGCCGCCGCCCTGCAGGCCGCGCTGCTCGTGCTGATGGTGGCGGCCGACCAGCTCGACCTGCAGCTGATCTACCGCTATCTGCTCGGCTCGCTCTCCGCCCGTACCTGGGACGACGTCACCGGGCTGTGGCCGTGGCTGCTCGTCGCGGTCCCCGCGCTCGTGCTGTGCGCGCCGGTGCTGTCGGTGCTGCGGCTGGGGGACGAGGACGCCGAGGCGCTGGGGGTGCGCGCCCAGCGGGCCCGGCTGGCCGCGCTGGCCATCGCCGTCGTACTGATCGCGCCCGTGACCGCCGTGTGCGGGCCGGTGGCATGGGTCGGGTTCCTCGCTCCGCACCTGGCGCGGTGGTTCACCCCCGCGGCGGGCGCGGTGCGTTGGCTGCCCTGGTCGGCGGCCTGGGGTGCCGCCGTGGTGGCCGTCGCGGACGTCCCGGCCCGCCTCGCACTGGCGCCGGTCGAGACGCCGGTCGGCGCTTGGACGGCCCTGGTCGGTGTGCCCGTCGGGGTCGCCCTGCTCCGGTCGGGCAGGCGCAGGCCGGCGGGCACCGCTGTCGTGCGCTCGGTGCCGCAGGGTGCGCAGGCCGTGCCCGCACGCCCCTCGGAGGAGGTCGGATGAGCCGCCGTTTCGCGGTGCTCGTCGCACTCACCGTCGTGTGCGCCGGTGTCGAACTGGTGGCCGGGCGGGGCATGTCCCCGGCCGCTGTCTGGGACGTCCTCGGCGGGGGCGGCGATACGACGGAACGGCACATCCTGCTCCAGCTCCGGCTGCCCCGCCTCCTGGTGGCCCTCGGTGCGGGGGCGTGCCTCGGCGTGGCGGGCCTGGTCCTGCAGTCGGCGCTGCGCAACCCGCTGGCCGGGCCCGAGGTGACGGGTGTGACGCCGGGGGCGGTGCTCGGCGCCGTCGCCGCGACCAGCCTCGGACTCGCGGGGTGGGAATCGCCCCTCGCCGTGGTCGTCGCCGCGTGCGTGGGCGGCTGCGCCGGGGCCGCGCTGCTGTGGCTGCTCGCCGGGCGCGGCCGCAGCGACCCCGCGCAGACCGCCGTGCACGGGGTGCTGGTGTCGGCGGTGCTCGGCGGGCTCACCGCCATGGTGCTGCTCGTCGATCCGGGCGAGCTCGGCAGCGTCGTCCAGTGGCTCGTCGGCACCACGGAGGGCCGGGTGTGGCCGCACTGGCACCTGCTGTGGCCGTGGGCGCTGGCTTGGGGAGCCGCCGCCTGGCTGCTGGCCGGGCCGCTGACCCTGCTGCGCTGCGGGGACGACATCGCCCTCGCCGCCGGGCTGTCCGCCCGGCGGGCCCGGACCCTCGCCCTGCTGTGCGCGGTGGCGCTGACGGCGGGTGCGGTGGCCGCCGTGGGAGCGCTGGGTTTCGTCGGGCTGCTCGTACCGCACCTCGCCGTGGCCGTCTTCGGCGCCGACCTGCGGGTGACCCTGCCCGGCGCCGCCCTGGTGGGCGCGGCCGTGGTGTGCGGGGCGGACGCGGCGGCGCAGCTGTCCTCGCGGCTGCTGGCGGCCGCGCTGGACTCCGGGCGGCTCACGCTGCCGGTCGGGGCCCTCACCGCCTGCCTCGGGGCCGCGCTGCTGCTGGTCGTCGTGCGCCGCGCGCCGAGCCGTACGTTCTGATGTCGACGGAGGACAGCATGACCGAGTCCGTGGGGATCCACGTCCAGGGGGTCCACTTCGGCTACCCCGGGCAACCCGTGTTGCGGGGCGTCGACATGACCGTCGAACCCGGGGAGCTGACCGCCCTCATCGGCCTCAACGGCTGTGGGAAGTCGACCCTGTTGCGGCTGGCCGCCGGGCTGCTGCGGCCGGACGAGGGGCGCGTACTGCTCGGCGGGGACGACCTCGCCCGGCTGACCCGGCGCGCCACGGCCCGACGGGTCGCGCTGCTGCACCAGTCGGCCCCGGCCGTACCCGGCATGACGGTACGTCACCTCGTCCGGCAGGGGCGGTACGCGGCGCGCGGACCGCTCGGCATGCTGCGCGAGGGCGACGACCCCGTCGTGCGCCGCGCCCTGCGCGACGTCGGCGTGGAGCAGTGGGCCGAGCGTGACGTCGACGCGCTGTCCGGGGGCGAGCGGCAGCGGGTGCGGCTCGCGATGGCGCTCGCCCAGGACACCCGTGTCCTGCTGCTGGACGAGCCGACCACGTACCTGGATCTGCACCACCAGCTCGACGTGCTGCAGACCGTGGTCCGCCTGCGCGAGGAACGCGGCCTGACGGTCGTGATGGTGCTGCACGACCTGGCGCACGCCGCCCGGTTCGCCGAGCGGATCGTCGCACTGCGCGACGGCCGCGTGGTGGCCGACGGGACACCGAAGGAGGTCGTCACGCCGGGGCTGCTCGCGGACGTGCTCCGGGTGGCCGGCCGGGTCGGCCGGGATCCCGAGGGGGGCTGGCCGGTGTGTTACCCAGATCACCCTCTCCCAGCCCTAGAATATGAAAATCATATTCATTAGAGTTCCCTGCGTGGCGCTCACCAGAACGCCATATCTCCCTGATGACGAAGGAGAGTTCATGGACACCGAGCAGGTCTTCGCGCCGATCGCCGACCCGGGTCAGCTGGCTCACGACTCGGCCTCCCACTCCAACGCGCTCGTCGAGAACCCCTTCGAGGACACCGAGGAGTAAGCGAGGGTCCAGCACCTTCGACCGGTGGGCCCGCCCGTCACGTTGCGGGCGGGCCCACGCCCTCCCCAGGCCCCCTTTTCCCACAGGAGGATCGACGTGTCCCGCAGCCGGCTCGCACCCGGTGTCGAGGTTGTCGCCGTGCCCGGACGGGGCCTCGCCGTCCGTACGGCCGAGGGGGAGTTCCTCAGCGTCAGGACCGGGGACGCGGACGAGGACGCCCTGCTGTCCCGTCTCTCCGGTACGGCCGCGGGGGATCCGGACGACGAACTCGACCGCATCGTCCGGGCCTTCGAGGGCGCCGGGTATCTGGCGGACGCAGCGCGGAGCCCGCTGTGGCCCGCCGATCGCCGGGAGGTGCGGGTGCTGGGCGATCCGGTACTGACGGAACCGCTGGCCGCGCTCCTGCGCACGCTGGGCGCCGAGCCGACGAGAGCAGCTCCTGACGACCTGTCTGCCGGAAACCCCGCCGCCGTCGTGTGGTGCCTCGACGGGCCCGTCCCCGAAGGGCTGTGGGACGCCGCCGACCGGCTGCCCGAGCGCGGCATCGCCTGGCTGCGCTGCCACCGCGAGGGCTTGCAGGCCTACGTCGAACCCCTCGCCGCCACTCCCGGGGACGTCACCTCGGCACACGTCCGGGCCCGTCGGCTCGCCGCCACCCCCGCGTACCGCGAGCTGGCCGCCTACTGGAGCGGGCCGCGTACCTCCGGCGCGCCCGTTCACCTCACCGCCCCCGCTGCCGGGCTGCTGGCCGCCCTGCTCGCCGACGACCTCAGCCGGTGGATCACCGGCGCACCCGACACCGGCGACCTGCCCGCCCGGCGCCGGCTCCGGCGCGTCGACCTGCGCACGCTGACCGTCACCGAACACCCCGTGCTGCCCGTGCCCGACGTCGCCCCGATGCCGAAGAAGGCCGGATGACGTCGCTCGAAGCGCCGTTCACCGTGGTCGTCGAGGGCCTCGCCACCGACGTTCACCTCCCGGATGGCGAGGATCCCTTCCCGGCCGTCCTCGTCCGCACGCCGTACGACCGCAGACGGCACCGCGCCGAGCTGCGCGGCTGGGCCCGCCGCGGCTTCGCCGCACTGGCCCAGGACGTACGGGGCCGGTACGCGTCGCCGGGGGAGTGGCACCCGTACGAGAGCGAGGCCGCCGACGGAGCGGCGACCGCGCGCTGGATCCGCGGGCAGCCATGGAACGACGGGCGGCTGGTCGCCGTCGGCGCCTCCTACGCCGCCCACTGCGCCCTCGCCCTGGCTCTCGACGCGCCCGAGAACGCCCGGCCCGACGCCGTCATCGCCGCCGTGCCCGCGCTGGGCGCCGCCGAGACGGCTCGCGAACCGTCGGGTGTGGAACGGCTGCTGGCCCGCGCCGGATGGTGGGCCGCCCACGGCGACCGGCGGGACTCCGACGAGAGCGCCCTGGACAAGGCCCTCTCCGCCGACCCCGGTCTACTCACCCATCTGCCGCTGACCGGTCTTCCCGAGCGGCTCGGCCGGAGCCTGCCCTCCTGGCCGGGCCTGTGGCGGCACCACGGACGCGGCGGACTCCTCGCGGCAGCGGGGCACGCCGGGATGCCTCTGCTCGCCGTGGGCGGCCATCACGACCACTTCACCGAGGACACCGTCGCGCTGTGGCGCCGCTGGGGCGGTCCGTCGGCGCGGCTGCTGCTGGGACCCTGGGGGCACGGCCTCGTCGCCGAGCCCGGACCCGACGCCGATCCGGCGCACCGGGTGAGCCTCGGGGAGCTGTACGTGCGCTGGGCCCGCCGCGCCCTCGCCGGGGACCTCGGCCGCGGGCACCGCGGCGCGGTCGGCCTGGGCGGCAGCCCCTTGTGGATGCCGGCCGATACGGAGGGGGAGCCGCGCACGCAGAGAGTACGGCTGCTGCACGGCTCGTCCTTCACGGCCGCCCCCGAACACCCCGTGTCCTCCGAGGACTTGACCGTCCCCACGGACGGCCCGCCCGACCGCTGTCTGCTGGTCACCCCGCCGCTGCCGCGTCCGCTGGACGTGATCGGGGACGCGGAGGTCCGGCTGCGGGCCACCGCGCACACTCCGTCCGCCGACTGGGCCGTCCGGCTCGTCGCCCTCACGCCGCAAGGGGTGGCCCGGCGGCTCGCCGTCGGCGTCGTCCGACGCGAGGAACCACCAGGGAGGGCCGCCGAGTTCACCGTAGGGCTCGGCAGGCTCGCGCGGCGGCTGCGCGCGGGCACCCGGCTCCGCCTGGAGATCGCCGGGCACCACTTCCCGGCCCACGCCCGCAACCCGCACACCGGCGACGACCCGGTCACGGCCACCCGGCTGCTCCCCTCCCGGCGCGAGGTCGACCCCGGGAGCGTGGCGCTCCGGCTGCCCGTGCTCATGTCCCGTCCCACTGCCACCGATCCCGCAGAGGAGATCCCGCGATGACGGCGCTGCCGCTGGAAGCTCTCGTCGACCCCGTCTGCGGCATCGTCCGCAAGGTCAAGCCCGTCGAGCACCCGGCGGGCGCACCGCCCCGCTACACCGCGCTCACCGCCGAGATCGCCGACGCCCGCAGGCTCGGCCTGTGGCCCGCCGACCGGGTGTCGCTCGGCACGACCTTCGGCGACCCCGAGGGGGCTCGCACAGCGGCGATGGCGGAGGGGATCGAGCGGTACTGCGGCAACCGCGTGCCGCCGCCCGGCCACCCCGACGCGCCCCTGCGTGCCACGGCCGCCGAACTGGCCGAGAAGGGGTTGCGGCTGTACGGGCCGGGCGAGCTGCCGTCCTACGCCGACTGGCAGTACGCCCGTGAGAAGTTCCCGTACCGCCCCCTCACCGCCGACACGCCGTCCCTGTGGACGCGCGGCATCGAACGGCTGCCCGAGGGCCGGACCGCCGAGGTCTGGGCGCCCGTCGCCCTCACGCACCTCAACTGGCGCCAGGGCGAGCTGCGTTCGCTGCCGCGCACCCACCACCTCAACTACGCCGGAATAGCCACCGGGCAGGGCTTCGACGACGCGGTCGAGCGCGGCCTGCTGGAGATCGTCGAACGCGACGCCCTCGAACTGTGGTGGCACCTCGACGGCCCCACCCGCGGCATCGACCCGGCCACCGTGCCCGGCCTCACCGACGACCTGGCCGGATCAGCGCTCGACGTCCATCTCGTCGAGATGCCCTCGGAGTTCGCCCCCTGCATGGCCGCGCTCGTCCACGACCCGCGGCTCGGTCTGTACGCCGCCGGGTTCGCCTGCAAGTACGACCCGGCCGAGGCCGCCCGCAAGGCCGTCCTCGAAGCCGTCCACACCTGGGTCTTCACCCAAGGTCTCACCGACCCCGGCGGCTGGGTCTTCCAGGCCGTCGAGGCCGGGCTGCTGGCCCGAGGGCTGTACCTGGACCACCGTGCCGACGGCCGCTATCTCGACGTGTGCGGCGACCAGTTCGAGCACGTACGGGACCTGGGTGCGCACGTGCAGGTGTGGCTCGACGAGCGGATGGCGCCCGAGGCCCGGCGGTTCACCGGGCCCGCGCACGGGACCGTGTCCATCGACGCGGTCGAGCCCGGCAGCCGGGACCGGCTGGAACGTGCGCTGCACGAGGGCGGCCACCGCGTCATGACGTTCGACCTCACCACCGAGGACGTGGCCGAGACGTCCCTGCGCGTCGCGCGGGTCCTCGTCTCCGAGCTCCTCCCCAACGCCCCAGCCGCCTTCGGCTACTTCGGCTGCCCGCGCCTCGCCGACGCCGCCGTCGCCCGTGGCTGGCGGCCGACCGCACCGAGCGCGCCGGAGGACTTCACGCTGGCTCCTCCGCCGCACATGTGAGGGCCGCGCCGTGGAACACGCCGGTGAGGCCGGTCCCGGGGGACACGCTTGTGAGGCCGGTTCCGTGAAGCAGGTCCGTGAGGCCGGTCCCGTGAAGCACGCCCGTGAGGCCGCCCCCAGGGGACACGTCCGTGAGGCCGGTCCCGGGGAACACGCCCATGGGGCACGCCTCATGCAACCTGCACGCGAAGACCGTCCGGTGGACCTCGTCGCCGCCCTCGCCCGCGCCCGCTCCCCGGAGAATCCCGGCCCCGACACACCTGCCGGGCCCGCCGTCCGTGCCTGGCCGGGACCGCCGCTGCCCATACCGGAGGCCCGCGCCGGGGAGCTGGACCTGCGGGCCCTGCTCAGCCTCTCCCTTGCGGCCTCGGACGGCTCCGGGCGGCTGCGGCCCGCGCCCTCCGCGGGCGCGCTGCACCCGGTGGACGCCCGACTCGTCGTAGGCGCCGGCTGCCCGCTGCCGCCCGGGCGCTACGGCTACGACCCGCTGCGCCACCGCGTGCACCGCCTCGGCCGGGAACCCGACGGCGCGCTGCCCGGGGCGACCGTCGAACTCTCCGTCACCCCGCGACGCACGGTCTCCCACTACGGCCACCGCGCCTGGCCGCTGATGCTGCTGGACACGGGGCACGTTGTCGCTGCGCTGTGGCTCGCGGCCCGCGCGCTGGGCACCTGCGAGTCCCTGCCCCGGCTGGACGGGCTCGCCGAGGACCCTCTCGCCGCAGTGCACTTCGCCCCGCCTCAGGGAGGAGGCCGGGCTTCCCGGCCCGCCGGGGCGAGCATGGACGCGCCCGCCCCCCGCGAGCTGCTGGCCCGTCGCAGCGCCCCGCCACCGCTACGGGGCACCCCGCCCCCTGACGTACTGCGTGCGCTGCTCGCCACCGCCGTCCAGGCGAGCGCCGGTGAGCTCGCCTGGTGCGCCGCCGTCGGCGAACCGCGGCCCGAACTGGTCGAGTTGGCCCCCGACGGCACACTGCGGCGCCTCGCGGCGGGCGAGGCCCGGCCGACGCTCGCCGTCTGGGCCGCGGGTCAGGCATGGCTCGCGGACGCGGGCGCCGTCCTGCTCGCCTACGGCTGCCCCTCGGACGCCGACGCTCCGCGGATCCGCCGAGCGCACCTACGGGCCGGTTTCGCCGTTCACCTGGCCCACCTGACCGCCGTACGACACGGGTCGGCCGCCCGCCCCGTCGGCTCCTGGCAGCAGGCGGACCTGGGCGCCGCGCTCGGCGCCGCACCGGGCCGGGACTGGATCGTCCACGGCCTGGCCCTCGGCACCACCCACCCCGACGAGGAGAAGACCTCGTGATCGTCCACCCCGAGCTGCGCCGCGCCGCACGTCACGCACGGCACCCCCTGCTCGCGGCCACCCTCCTGCAGGGGGCCGTCACCCTCACCCACCTGGCGCAGGCCGTGCTGCTGGCGCTCGCCCTCGCCGACCTGGCCCGCGGTGACACGGACCGGCTCCCGCTGCTCCTCGGCGCGGTGCTCGGCGTCGTCGCCGCACGCGCCGGGCTCGGCAATTGGCAGCGGCGCACCGCCACCCGTGCCGGGGCCGGCGTCAGGGTGGCGCTGCGGGACGAACTCCTCGCCCACCTCGGACGGCTGGGACCCGCGCACCTGACCACCGCGCGCGCCGGGGCCGTCCGCACCACCCTGGTCGACGGCGTGGAGGGCGTCGACGCCTACGTCTCCCGCTACCTGCCCCAGCTCCTGATCACCCTCACCGTGCCGCCCCTGCTGCTCACGGCCTTGGCGGTCATCGAACCGGCCGCCCTCCTCGGCCTCGTCCCCGCCCTGCTGCTCGCCCTCGCCGGGCCGCGCGCCTGGGACCGGCTGCTGGCCGAGCGCGGCAAGGAGCACTGGGACACGTACGAGGGGCTGGGCGCCGACTACCTGGAAGCACTGCAGGGCATGCCCGCCCTGCGGGCCGCGGGCGCCGTCGGGCGCACCCGGGAGCGGCTGGAGCAGCGTTCGGCGGCGCTGCACCGGGCCACCGTCGCCAAACTGCGCGTGTCCCTCGTCGACACCGGCATCACCGACCTGGCCATCCAGGGCGGCACCGCGGCCGCCGGGCTCCTCGCCTGCTGGTCGGCCGTCACCGGATCCACCACGGCGACCGGCACGTACCTGGTGCTGCTGCTGGCCTCCGAGTGCTTCCGGCCGGTCCGCGACCTGTCCCGCGAATGGCACGCCGGGTACCTGGGCGTGTCGGCCGCGGACGGGCTAGCGGCGCTGCGCACCGCCGAACCCGCCGTCCCCGACACCGGAACGGCACCGGCACACTGGCCGAGCCCGCCCGAACTGTGCTTCGAGGACGTCGAGTTCACTTATGACGGTGCCGAGACGCCCGCGCTCCGCGACGTCACCTTCACCGCCGAGGCAGGGCGTACGACCGCGATCGTCGGCCCTTCGGGCGCCGGCAAGTCCACGCTTCTCGCCCTGCTCCTGCGCCATCACGACCCGCAAGGTGGCCGGATCTCCCTCGACGGCCGCGCCGTGACCGCGTACGCGCTGGACTCGCTGCGGCAGGGCATCGCCGTCGTCTCCCAGGAGACGTACCTCTTCCACGCCACCATCGCCGACAACCTGCGCCTGGCCCGGCCGGACGCCACGGACGACGCGCTGATGCGCGCGGCCCGCACCGCCGGGATCCACGACGAGATCGCCGCCCTCCCCGACGGCTACGCCACCGTGCTCGGCGAACGGGGCGCCACCCTGTCCGGCGGCCAGCGGCAGCGGCTCGCCCTCGCCCGCGCCCTGCTGGCCGACGCTCCGGTGCTCGTCCTCGACGAGGCCACCAGCGCGGTCGACGAACGCCGTGAGGCGGACATCGTCCGCGAGTTGCTCGACGCCGCGGGCGGCCGGACCGTCCTGGTGGTCGCCCACCGGCTCGCCGCCGTCCGGCACGCCGACCGCATCGTCGTCCTCGACGGCGGACGCGTGGACGCCGTCGGCGAGCACACCACCCTCGTCCAGGCCGGGGGCGTCTACGCGGAGCTCGTCAAGGCGGGCCACGCTCACCAGGGAGGGCTCGCCGCATGAGCACCACCACCACCGATCGCGGTACCGCCGACATGCCCGCGCGCGGCTCACTGCGCGCCCTGCTCCCCGCCCTCGCCGGGCACCGGATCATGATGGCCCGCACCTGTGCCGCCGCACTCGTCGAACAGGGCTCGCTCGTCACGCTGCTGACGCTCGCCGCGCACACCGTCGGAACCGCCGTCATCGAGGACCGCGCCCCCTCGGCGGGTACGGTCGGCGCGCTCATCGTCCTGGTCCTCGTACGCGCCCTGATGACCTGGCGCGAGATGGACCTCAGCCACGACCTGGCCTACCGGGTGCTGGCCGAACTGCGGGTGCGCGTCTTCGACGGGCTCGCCCGCAGCGCGCCCGCCCGCGTCGCCGGCCGGCGCAGCGGAGACCTGGCCGCCACCGCCATGGCCGACGTCGAGGCACTGGAGTTCTTCTACGCCCACACCACCGCCCAACTCCTCGCATCCGGCGTGGTGTTCACCGGCGGTGCCGCCGTGCTGGCCACGGTGGAGCCATGGCTGCTGGTGGCGGTGCTGCCGGTCGCCGCGCTGCTCGCCGTGGCGCCCTTCGCCGACGCGCGCGGACGCGCGGCGCGCGGAGCCCGCACCCGGGCGGCCTCGGCGAAGCTGTCGGCCGACACCGTGGAGACCGTCGACGGGCTGCGTGAGCTGCTCGCCTTCGGCGGGCTTGCCGAGCGGCGCCGCCGACTCGCAGAGCAGGGCCGGCGGGTGGGGGAGGCCCAGCGTGCCGAGGCCACCTGGGAGGCGATGGCCGCCGCGGTCCGTGACCTCCTCATCGTGGTCGCGGTCCTCGGCGTGGTGGCCGCCGCGGCACAGTCCGTGACCTCCGGGCGGCTGCACGGCGCTTGGGCCCCGGCGGCGATGGCGCTGGCCCTGTCCGTGCTGGGCCCGGTCGCCGAGTCGGCCAGGGCACTGAGCCAGGCAGTGGGACTGCGCGCTGCCGCCGCCCGGGTCGACGCGGCCCTGAAGGCGCCCGCGCTCGCCCCGCCGCCCGCCTCGCCCCGTCCGCTGCCCTCCGGTCCGCTGGGCGTCCGGCTGCACCGGGTGAGCTTCGACTACGGCGGTCACTCCGTGCTGGACGGAGTCGAGTTGACGGTCCGCGCGGGGCAGACCCTCGCGCTGGTCGGCGCCTCGGGGGCCGGCAAGTCGACGTGCGCCCACCTGCTGGCCCGCTTCTGGGACCCGTCCTCGGGCACCGTCCACCTGATACCCGGCGACGGCGATCCCGTGGACGTACGTGACGTGAGCGATGCCGAGCTCCGGCGCGCGGTCGCCGTGGTGGGCCAGGACACCCCCCTCTTCCACGGCACCCTCGCCGACAACCTGCGGCTCGCCGCACCCGACGCGGACGACGACCTCCTCGCCGAAACGGCCCGGTTGTGCGGCGTCGACCGGATCGCCCCCATGGACACCCTCGTCGGCGAGCGCGGCTCCACCCTCTCCGGCGGCCAGCGCGCCCGGATCGCTCTCGCCCGCGCGCTGCTGGCCGAGCCGAGAGTCCTGGTGCTCGACGAGACCACCGCCCACCTGGACAACGCCAGTGACGCCGAACTCGCCACCGCTCTCGGCAAGGAAGGCCGCACCACGGTCGTCATCGCCCACCGCCCCGCCACCATCCGCCGCGTCGATCGCATCGCCGTTCTCGAAGCCGGCCGCATCGCGGAGGAAGGCACCTGGGAGGAACTCACCGCCCGCCCCGACAGCGCGCTGGGCCGCGTCCTCGCCGTCACCCCGTCCCGACCTGAGCCGGAGAAACGAGTCTCCGACTCACGTCACTAGGACTCTGCCAGCCACGCCAGCATGCGGCCCTGCGACCAGCAGCGGCCGATGGCCTCGGCGCGCAGAGCCGACTGCTCGAACACCGCCAGGCCGATGATGCTGTGGCCGGAGGCGCGGCGATCACCCAGTGTCGGAATCGCCGGCGCGACTCCGACGCCCTCGACCGACACCCACGCCACCGCCCGGCCGGTCGCCGCTTCGTCGAGGCGGTGCAGGAAGCGCAGGCGGCTCTCGAGCGTGAACTGCGACAGCGCCCACGTCGTGGTGACGACAGGCAGGGCGTCCGCGGGCACACGGGCGAAGGCTTCGGGCAGCACCTCGACGGGGTCACCTTGCAGCAGCAGCGGAGGTGCCGTCGCCGCCAGCGCCATCTCCGCATCGAGCCTCGCCAGCCGCTCCCGCTGATCCGGCCACAGGCAGGCGCGCAACCATCGGGCCTCATCCGCGTCGGTCACGTCAACCGGATCGAGATCGACGCCCACCCGGGCGACGACCTCGGGCATCGCCCGCGTCGGGACGGGCCGGTCGCCCACGGTCGAAGACGACATCTGGACGGGAGACGACGGGTCGCCCAGCGATGGTCCGTTGCTGTACGTGAGGCCCACGCGATCGACATTGAGATTGAGCCCGGCCGAACAGCCCACGTCGATCAGCCCCACCGCGTGCGCGCCCACCCGGCGCGCCGCCTCGGCAATGGCCGGATACAGCACGGCGCAGCGTCCGGTCTCGTTGGGCCGCGTCTTCCGGCGCACGGCGACGGCCACGACCGAGTCGGTCATTCGCAACAGCGTGTCGATCGCCGCGCGAGCGGCAGCGTCGCCGTCCGCGGCGGCATGGGCCGCGGCAAGCGCCGGGGCGTGTCCGGCGAGGGCGAGGTCGTGCAGCGCGGCGAGGATCACGGTGGGGTGCCGCCTGCGCGCCGGCGCCGCCTCGATGGCGCGCAGCGCCTCGTCGGACTCACTCAGGGCGACGGCGACGCGCGCGTACAGCGGCGATGTTTCGGCGGCATCGACCTCACCAAAGCGTCGGTACACCTGAGCGAGTGTGCGGGCCCTACCCACGGGTGCAGCGCTCCCTGCGGTCGGTCTTGACATCCCGACGAGTCTAGCCCTTGGGAAGTCGCGAACCTCAGCTGCTGTGCCGGCGAAGGGAGTTGACCACGTCGTCGGCCAGTTCCGTCGGATTCACGGTGATGTGGAAATGCGAGCCGGGACGCACGCGGGTAGTGAAGGCGCCCGTCGTGATCTCTCCCCACGCGGCAAGCGGCGCCGGATCGACGGTCCGATCGCCGTCGCCGTGATAGCAGCGAACGGGGCAGGAGAGAGGGCGTCGTCCCGCCGCGGCGGGACGGTAGACCTCGCTGGCGCGAATGTCGGAACGGAGGATCGGCAGCATCAGCTCACGCAACTCGTCATTGGCCGCGATCTCTGGATCGGTGCCGCCGAGTCCGCACACGGTGGCCCAGAACTGCTCGTCGGATTCCTGATGTGTGCGACCGCCGCCAGCGAGCGGAGGGGCTGCCGAGCCCGACACGAAGAGGTGCCGCGGTTCCCGGCCACGGTCCCGGAGCAGGACGGCTGTCTCGTACGCGACCAGCGCGCCCAGGCTGTGCCCGAACAGCGCGCAGGGCGTCGGGTCCATCCTGAGCAGCTCGGCCGCGACGGAGGAGCTCATCTCCCTGACCGTCTCGACCATCGGCTCGCCGAGCCTGTCTCCCCGGCCGGGGTACTGCACGCCGTACAGCGCGATCTCCGGCGGCATCGCGGGAGCCCACGGCGCGAAAGTGGTCGCGGAGCCCCCGGCGTGCGGGAAGCACACCACCCTCGCGGCCGGACGGGGCACCTCATGGAACGGCCGCAGCCAGTCACGTTGGCGAGTTCGGTGCTGCATGTTCCGGAGCATCGCAGGACGGCGGAGGCTCCGGCGAGGGATCTTTCAGTTCTCATTCAGCGCGAGGTAGCCGGCGAGTTGGGCGGCCGCGTCCAGCATGGCCAGGCCGCGAGCGGTGACGCGCTGCCGCCAGTCGTCGAGGGCCGCGGCCAGCGCCTGCGTGTCCCCGGCCGTTCGTACCTGCTGGACCACGGTGGCGATCAGCTCGAGCGGGTAGCCGCCGCGCCGCAGGAAGTGTGCGAGCTCCGCGTCGCGGATGTCGTCGGCGTCGTACGTGCGATGCCCCGTCTCCGGCCGGCGGACGGGAGCCAGTACGCCCACCGCCTCCCACTTGCGGATGGTCGCCACGCTGACGCCGAGGCGATGGGCGAGCTCCCCGATGCTGAACGGCTGGGTGTTCCTCGGGGCGCGCCAGGCGGCGTTCGAACGCCTCGTCAGATGGGTCAGGACCTCGTCGACGGCGTCCAGGGTTCCCCGGTCCCGCAGAAGCTCGGCATGGCTGCGGTCGATGGCGGTCAACGCGTCGTTGAGCCGTCCCGCGACGACATCACGCATGATCGTGCCGGCCTCGGCGTACCCGTGCGCCGGGACGAGCGCCCGGTACGCCCGCAGGGCCGCGGCGTGCTTCTCGGTATACCGCCGGTAGCCGGTCTGCGTACGCTCGGCGGGGGGAAGGAGGCCGTCGCGCTCGTAGTTGCGCACGGTTTGCGCCGAGATGCCGTGCCGCCGGGCGAGATCGGCAGGTCGGAAATGTGCCACGTTTGAGACTCTACAGCTTTCTTTCAAGGTACTTCACGGGCAAAGGTTCAACTGGTTGTGCAGGTGTAGATTCCAGGCCCAGCACGCCGGAATGCGTTGGTCCCTTGGAAAGGAACCTGGATGCCAGCAGCGATCGAAGTAGCTGGACTGTGCAAGAAATTCGGCTCGGTGACCGCCCTGGATCACCTCGAACTCAGCGTGCCCGAGGGCACCGTGCACGGTCTTCTCGGGCCCAACGGTTCGGGCAAGACGACCACCGTGCGCGTCCTGAGCACCCTTCTCAGGCCTGACGAGGGCAAGGCCGAGGTGTTCGGCTTCGACGTGCGCAGGAACCCCCTCCAGGTGCGCTCCATCATCGGCCTGACGGGTCAGTACACCGCGGTCGACGACATGCTGACCGGCCGGGAGAACCTGCACATGATCGGCAGGCTGTTCCGGATGTCCACCGCGGACGCCAAGACCCGGGCGAATGAACTGCTGGAGCGTTTCGACCTGGTCGGGGCGGCCGACCGGCAGGCAAAGACGTACTCGGGCGGCATGCGCCGCCGGCTGGACCTCGCCGCCAGCCTCATGGGGCGGCCCTGGCTCATCTTCCTCGACGAGCCCACCACCGCCCTCGACCCGCGCAGCCGCATGGACGTGTGGCGCACCGTGAAGGAGCTGGTGGCGGAAGGCACCACCGTCCTGCTCACGACGCAGTACCTGGAGGAGGCCGACCACCTCGCCGACTCACTGTCCGTGATCGACAACGGCGAGATCATCGCCGGCGGTACACCGGACCAGCTCAAGGCTCAGGTCGGCCAGGCGTGGGCCGATGTCACTCTCGTCGACGTCGCCGCCGTCGACGCGACGGCGCGCATCCTGCGGGAGACGCTGGGCACCGAGCCGGTCGGCGACGCGGAGACGATGCAGGTGCACGCGCCCCTGTCCGCCGGCATGACGCTGAACGAACTGCTCGACCCGTTGCGGGACGCCGGGATCGCGATCGCGGACGTGGCCGTGCGCCGGCCCACGCTCGACGACGTGTTCCTCGCCTTCACCGGGCACACCGCGGCGGCCCGGGCCTCCGAGAACGCCGACACCAAGAAGAAGGGCGGTAAGCAGTGATGGCCTCCACGTCCTTGGACTCGCGGCTCGACACCACGGAGCTCGGCGCCACCGACGCACAGCAGCGCAGCGGCCTGACATGGTGGCTGTCCGACGCGTGGCAGATGGCGCTGCGCAACTTCCGGCACCTGATGCGCAGCCCCGAACTGGTGATGTTCTCGCTGGTCCAGCCGGTCATGTTCATCCTGCTGTTCGCCTACGTGTTCGGCGGGGCGATCAACGTCGAGGACGGCAACTACCCGCAGTTCCTGCTGCCCGGCATCCTGGTGCAGATGGTGCTGTTCGGTTCCGTCGCCGGCACCACGATCGGCATCGCCACCGACATGGAGCGCGGCCTGATGGACCGGTTCCGCTCGATGCCGATGAGCCGTTCCGCGGTCCTCGTCGGCCGTACGGTGTCGGAGGTCGTCCGCAACGTCGTGGCTGTGCTGGTCGTCGTGCTCATGGGCCTGCTGATCGGCTTCCGCTTCCAGGGCGGGTTCCTGCCCGCCCTCGGCGGCGTCGCGCTGCTGCTGCTGTTCGGCTACGCGCTCACCTGGGTCGGTGCCATGATCGGCCTGTCGGTGCCCAACGCCGAGGCGGCCCAGTCGGCAGGCCTGATCTGGATCTTCCCGTTCAGCCTGATCTCGTCCGCGTTCGTACCCACCAACTCGATGCCGGGCTGGCTCCAGGTGTACGCCGATGCCAGCCCCATGACCACGACCGTCAACGCACTGCGCGACCTGTTCAACGGGAACGCGGCGGGAACGGACGTCCTGCTGACGGTCGGCTGGTCCGTCCTGCTGGTCGCGGTCTTCGCCCCGCTCGCCACCCGCAAGTACAGCCTGCACTCCAAGTGAGCACCGTCCGCGGGACCTCCGGCCCGCGGACGCCGTCTGTCCCGGTCAGCACAATGTCCCCCTCCCGGTGATGCCTCAACGGCACCGCCCGGAGGGGGACCACTACGCGGTTGCTTCGACGTCAACAGCGCCCGGGTCAGCCCGCACGCCGGGGCTTGTCCCACCAACCAGCGGTGTTGTACGTGCGTCCCTCGCCCGCCGCGACGGCGAAACCGGCGGACCGGCCCGAGGAGTTGACCGCCAGGACGTACGAGCCCAGGTTCTTGTCGCCGAGATCGGTCGTGCGCCCCCGGCCCGGCTCCCACATGACCGCGGTGAACGGGAACGCGGACGAGGTGGGGAAGTCGCGGATGCCCACGATCTGGCCGCGGTCGTTGACCTCGTACGCCACGCGACCGGGCAGTGCGACCGGATCGGCGTTCGGACTCGGCCAGTAGACGGCGGTGGACGCCCCGCCGGGCGCGCTGATTTGCCAGCCGACGATCAGCCCGTTCTCGTTGCGGTCGGTGGCGAACGAATCGGGTCCGCCGGAGAGCTGACGCGGGGTGAGCGTGCCGGGCTCCCACACCACCGCCGTGTGGTGCCATCGCTGCTCGCCGACCTCGGTCACCACACCGCCGGCCACCCCGCCGCGCTCGTCGAGCGTGCGCGCGAGCGACACGGGCCCGTCGGCCGACGGATCGAGCGTCGGGAGCGCGGTGTACGTGCGGCTCGCCGGGTCCCACAGGAACGACCCCACGGGGAGGCCCACGCCCGCCGCGTTGGTGCCGACGACGAGCACCGTGCCCTTGTCGTTGATGTCGACGGCCTGGGCGCCGTCGGCCCCGGGCGGCAGCGGCAGGACGTCCAGCCCGGTGTGTGCCCGCCAGACGAAGGGCTCCAGCCGCTGGCCGCTGCCCGGCGCTCCGAGGGTGCCGACCACGGTGCCCGACCGGTTGACACCCTCCGCTCGCGAACTGCGCGGCTCGGACGGCGTGATGTCGGTCAGCCGGCCGCCGTGGACGCGGGGGTTCATGATGAACGCGTGGGTCGCCCGGGAGCCCGGGACCGCCGTCGCGCCCACGATGTCACCGCGGTCGTTGAGGTCGGTGGCCTCGCTCTGGGTGCCGGTCCCGGCGAGCGATCCGATGTCGTGGAACCCGCCGGCCGCCTTGGCCGGCGAGCCCCGCAGCCCGGCCGGTACGACGCCGGCCGGCCGGTCGCCGTCGGCGCCGGGGTTCATCACGAGGGGGGCGGTGGTCCGGGTGCCCGGGAGCGGCGTCATGCTCGCGACGTCGCCGCGGTCACCGATGCCCCAGGCCGGCGACTCCATGCCCTGGTAGCAGCCCGTCGTCATCAGCACCACCAGCGCGGCGGCCGCCAGGGGCCGTGATCTCCTCACCATGTCACCCTCACCGGTCGCCGTGGCCGCGCATCAGGCGGCGCAGGTTGTAGTGGGCGACCTGGCGGCCGAGCGTGGCGCCGACCTCGTCGGAGAACCGGAAGTGGACGCCCGCCAGGACGCGGGCGTCGACGTTCTCCTGCGTCAGCGCCCACCACGGCGTCCCGCGCCGGTACTGGCGGGTCACGGTCCGGCCGTCGCCCCGCGGATACGTGATCGAGAACGCCGCCGGAACGAGGGGCCCGACGAGTCGCGTGAGCACCTGCTCGGCGGCGCCGGCGGTGACGGCATGGCCGCTCGGGTACTCCGGGTGCGGGGGCGACAGCAGGTACGGGGCCCAGTCGGGGTCGGGAGCGGTGCGGGGATCACCGTCGGTGTCCGCGGCGTGGATGGCCGTGACCGGCCGCCAGTGCAGGTAGGCGTACTTGGCCTCGAACGTGGCGATGCTGGCGTCGACGATGGCCGCGCCGAGCGCCGCCAGCAGCCGCACCTTGCTTCGCCGGGAGCGGTCCGGGTCACCGGCCAGCAAACGGAGCACCGGCACGTACTGCGTCATGGGGTCCAGCCACGCCAGGTCGCTCTGCTCCTCGGTCCGCTCGGAGACCTGCCCGCCGAAGCGCTGCACCTCGTTGAGGTCCCGTCGGTACCTGCTCGTGCCCAGCGCCGGCGGCGGAGCCGGCCGGAACCGATCGGCCCGGCCGAGCAGGAACGGGCGCGCCCGGCCGTACCCGGCCCCGACCAGCATGGTCGCCCCGGGCGTGAGCCGGTAGACCCCGGGTGCCTCGGGCGGCAGCGTGAACGGCGCGTTCACCGACGCGATGTCGAGGCCGTCACCGGTGCGCGCCGTGACCATCGCCGCCGCGGCCTCCCGGCCGGCGGCGATGCCCGCCTCCTTGGCCGCGCCCGCGGCCAGCCCGGACAGCGAATCGCTCAGCACGCCGTCGAGCTTGGCCGCCTGGTCGGGGACGAGCGCCTTCAGCACGTCGTGCACCGCGGTCGCCGTGGCGGCGTCCTCGAACACCGCCCGCTGCTGCCACGACCGTGCCGACGCCGCCCGTCGCGAGCCCAGCGCCGACCACGCCGCCATCCAGCTCATCGCCCACATCCGCTCGGGCAGCCCGGCCGTCGGGGACGCCCGGAACGTCGTCAGCATCTCGTCGAACCACCGGCCCACGACATCCGGGCGGGAACCGGTCCGGGGGGACGCCAGGGGAGCGGCCTGAGCCCCGGTGGCGGACAGAGCCGCGAAGCCCGCGACGCCGGCCGCGGAGATCAGCAAACTGCGCCGCGAGGTCCCCGCGGTGAGGGGTGATATGGAGGATCCGGACGATCCTGTCGTCATCGCCATGCCTTTCCATCGTGTTCGTGGTTGGGGGTTCGGGGTTCGGAGCCGGGATTCGGAGCCGGGTCGGCCACGGCCCGGGACCCGTTCACAGCCGGCGCAGGAGGGCCGCCCGGTCGACCTTGCCCGTGCTGGTCAGGGGCAGTTCGTCGAGGGCGACGACGCGGGTGGGGACCATGTACGACGGCAGGATCGCCCGCAGCGCGCCGACGATCTCGGACTTGGGCAGCGGCTCGGCCGTCGGGACGTAGAAGGCGGCCAGCGTCCGTCCGCGAGGCCCCGAGGGCGCCACCACCGACGCGGCCCGGATGCCCGGGCACTGGAGGAGGGCGCTTTGCACCTCGCCCAGTTCGATCCGGTAGCCGCGCACCTTGACCTGGTCGTCGAGGCGGCCCAGGAACTCCAGGTCGCCGCTCGGCAGCCACCGCGCGCGGTCACCGGTGTGGTACATGCGCTCGCCGGGACGGTGGGCCCACGGGTCGGGCAGGAACCTGGCGGCCGTGAGGTGCGGGGACCTGGCGTAGCCCAGCGCCACGCACTGCCCGGCGATGTACAGATCGCCCTCCTCGCCGACGGGACAGGGCCGCAGACCGCCGTCGAGCACGTAGTACCGGGCGTTCTGCATCGGTGTGCCGTACGGGATGCTCGGCCATGCCGGGTCGACGTCGCCCACCCGGTAGTGGTTCGACCAGACGGTGCACTCCGTGGCGCCGCCCAGCGCCACCACCTGGGCCCGCGGGAAGGCGGCCCGGATCTGGTCGGGCAGCGGCACCGGGACCCAGTCGCCGCTGAGGAGCACCAGGCGGAGCGTGTCGCGTCCGGCCGGCTCACGGACCTGGACGAAGGGCATGACCATGCCCAGGGCGGCGGGCGCCGAGTCCCAGATCGTGATGTCCTCCTGCTCGAGCACGTCCACCAGACTGTCCGGCTCGGCCAGTTCCGCCGTCGACGCCGGCCGCACGGACGCGCCGGCCGCCAGCACGCCGAAGATGTCGTAGACCGACAGGTCGAAGCAGAAGGACGTGACGAACAGGATTCTGTCGGTGGGCCCCACGTCGTAGGTGCGGTTCATCCAGTCGATGAGGTTCACCACCGACCGGTGGGTGACCACGACGCCCTTGGGCGCACCGGTCGAGCCGGACGTGAAGATGGTGTAGCAGACGTCGTCGGCCGCCGGGCCGGCGGTGAGGGGATCGGCCGGGCGCAGCTCGACGTGGTGTCCGGTCCACAGCGGCTCCCGCCCCGGCGCCGCCCGGACGCGGGACGGCGCCACGCGGATCACGGCGTCGTACCGGTGGGCCAGCTCGCCGGCGAACACCTCGGCCCGGCGGCGGTGGACCCGGGCCTCGGCCACCCCGGGCAGGAGTTCGGGCAGGCGCTCGACGAAGTGGGGTGACACCCGGACGCCGGCGTAGGTGTCCAGCTCGGGATCGATGAGGTCGGCGAGCACGATGACGCCGTCGTCGGCGAGCAGGCCGAGGAGCGAGTCGAGGACGCCGATCAGATAGTCGAGGTCCGGCATGAACTGCACCGTGCTGGCCAGCACGACGACGTCGAACGGACCGTGCACCCGCTCGGCGACCTCGTGGGCGAAGCACACCACGCCCTCGACCTCGCCCCCGGAGCGGGCCCCGCCCTCCTGGCTCCGGGTCACGGACACCGGTGAGGGGTCCACGGCGACGTAGCGGGAGGCTCGCGGCGCCAGGGCTTCGACGATCAGGCCCGAACCGCATCCGATCTCGAGGATCGCGGGCCGCTCGGCGGCCGTCGCGCCCAGCACGAACGAGGCGACATGGTCGCGGTAGCCCAGCACGTCCTGCTCGTCGAAGGGCCGTTCCGAGCGGCGCATGTTGAAGCCGGCGGCCTCCAGCTGGTCGGGAGCGCTCGCCATGAAGTCGAAGAACTTGGTGACCCGCTCACGCTGGAAGGTGGCCGACCACGAGGACTCCTCGGGGATGTCGGGGCACAGCACGTGCCGCAACGACGGCACCTCCCACCGCAGTTCCTGCACGGAGGGCAGATGGGCGCGGTCGGTGAGCACCGCCGCCACGTCGAGCCGGTCGAGCAGCTCGACCACGCGGCGCGCGGGCCACGCCGGATCGAGGGGGACGTAGGCGGCGCCGCACTTGAGCACGGCCAGCAGCCCGACGAGGGCCGACACGTCACGCTCGCCGTAGAGGGCCACGCTGTCGCCCCGGCCCAGTCCGAGGTCGCGCAGCAGCCGCGCCAGCCGGTTGGAGCGGCGGTCCAGCTCGCCGTGCGTGAGGACCTGCTTGTCGGACGTCACGATCGCCGGGCGGTCCGGGTGCCGCCGGGCGGCGTCGGCGAGCAGGTCGGGGATGGTGGCGTCGTCGCGGAACGGCCGTACGGTCTCGTTCCACCCGTTCCTGGGAGCGCCCGAAGCGGAGGCCGGCGGGATGCTCATCGGGCGAGCGATCCGAAGGCCTCGTCGGCCGCCAGCACGTCCGTCAGCTCGTTCACCGTCGGGTGGTCGAAGAAGAGCCGCAGCGACAGGCGCGTGCCGGCCAGCGCCCCGAGCTTGGCCATGATGTCGGCGATCAGCAGGGAATGCCCGCCGACCTCGAAGAAGTCGTCGTCGTCGGCGAAGTCGTCGTGCCCCAGCGCGTCGGCCCACTCGGCCCGCACATGAGCGTGCAGCAGCCCACGCTGCGTGCCGTCGTGGCCGTCGTGATCCGGGCTCGCCATCCCGCCCGATCGGATGTCGTTCACCACTCGCTCCAGCGTCCTCTCACGGTGCACTGCGTCGTCGGCCGACGGCCGCGGCCGCGCGGCCCCCCCGTCGCCGAACAGGTGGCGGATCGTCGCCGTCACGAGCGGTGAGTCCGCTGACTCCTGGTCGGACCGAGCAGGTCGCGGGCGGCGGGATCGTCGGATGCGGGGTCCGTGACGGCCCCATCGGGGTGTCAGTCTCGCCGTGGCGTTCCGCAGTTGTCCGAGGATCTTTCAGAGGTCAGTCAGGGTTGCCGCCCCTGGACGGTGCGCACTGGTCATCCTCACGTACATGGGAACGAAGACGAGAAACCGTTGGTTCGTCGGTGCCCCTCGCGGTGAGAGCAGAGGGTGCGTGTTGTACGCCTTTCCGCAGGCGGGCGCCGGCGTGACCACAGTGCGTCCGCTGTGCGTCGAACTCGCGGACACGTTCGACACCTTCGGCGTGCGCCTGCCGGGGCGGGAGTCCCGGCTCGATGACCCGATGGAAACCGTCATGCCCGTGCTCGCCGACAAGCTCGTCGACGAACTGCTCCGCCATGCCCAGGGACGGCCGGTGGTGCTGTACGGTCACTGCGCCGGCTCGGTGATCGCCTACGAGGTGGCGCGGCGCCTGGACCCCGCCCAGGTGCGAGGACTGGTCACCTCGTCCTACCAGGCGCCCGGCAGCGTTCGGCGCGAGCCCACGTGGCGGCGGCCGCGGCAGGAGTTCTTCCAGCAGGTCGTGACCGACGGCTATCTCCCGCCGGAGATCCTCGCCAACCAGGAAATGCTCGACATCGTCGAGCCCGCCCTGCGTGCCGACTACGAACTCATCGAGACCTACGAGCTGGAGGTGTTCGAGAGCGGGGCGGCCGTCGAACGGGTGTCGGCTCCGACGGTGGCCGTGTTCGGCCGCGACGACCACACCATCGACCCCGTCAACATCGAGGCGTGGTCGGGGTTCACCACCGGGCCGTTCCGGATGGTGTCGCTGGCGGGGGGCCACGACCTGCCGAGCAGCCGGCCGGCGGAGCTCGCGGCGGTCATCCGCGAGGGCCTGACGACCGGAGCCTGAGCCCGGCCCTCGTGCCGATGGACGAGTGCGGCGCGAACAGGCCGCGCTCGTTGTCGGCGGGTGAGCGCGGCGACCGGTTCGTCCGGCAGGGCCAGCAGTGACGTGTTCGGCGTCGGCGCTCGCGCTACCCGCGCCGGGCGCCGCCAAGGGATGCGAGGGCCCCGGTTGCGAGAGCCCCGTGGCCCGGCCGCGCGCCTGCGGGAACCCGACGTGCGGAACGCACCGGTCGGCCTCCGGACCACCGGACCGGGCTCAACCCCGCCATCCGCCGTACCCGTTCAGGCCGGCTCCCGGCCCAGAACGTCCGCGACCAGCCCGGCGACGTCGGTGGCCACGTGGAAGTGCCCGCCCGGCCGCACCCTCAGCGTGAACTCCCCCGACGTGCTGTCGGCCCACTCCGTCAGCTGCTTCTCGTCCACCAGCGGATCACCGTCGCCGTGGTAGCAACTCACCGGGCACGCCAGCGGCTTGGTCTCGGAGCGAGGCCGGTAGGTCGCGTGCGCTCGCAGGTCCGAGCGCAGCGTCGGCGCCAGCAACTCGCGCAGCTCCTCGTTCTCCGCGATCCCGGGGTCGATGCCGCCCAGCGCGTACAGGGCCGTCCAGAACTCGTCGTCGGGTGCCAGGTGGATGTCCCGGTTGCGCATGTGGCCGGGTGGGAGACAGGCGGAGGCGCACAGCCTCCTCGGCTCAGCGCCCATGTCCCGCAGCAGCAGGGCGGTCTCGTAGGCCACCAGCGCGCCCAGGCTGTGCCCGAACAGCACCTGGTCGCAGGTGGGCAGCCGGAGCAACTCCAACACGACGCGGCCGGCCATCTCGGCCACGTCGGCCACGAGCGGCTCGCCGAACCGGTCACCGCGCCCGGGGTACTGGACGGCCACGAGTTCCACGCCGGGCGGCATCGCGGGTGCCCATTCGGCGAAGGCGGTCGTCGAACCTCCGGAGTGCGGGAAGCACACCATGCGGACGGCGGGAGTCTCGACCTTGGCCAGTGTCCGTATCCAGCCTTGTTGCCGCATCCGGCTCATCGATCCGTCCTTCTCGGTAGCCGACCGTCTTGAAACCGCATCGTTTGTCCTTCCGGTGCCCGTCACGTGAATCGCGAAAGAGATAGGTAAGACATCGCCGGGCGGTGCGATCGGTCATGCACACCGGCTTCTGGCGGACATCTTTCAGGCGCTCGCGGGGTGCCGAGATTCGCTTCCTAGGGTGGGCCCCCGTACGACGGCGACTTCCGCCGGTCATGGCTGGGGTGACGTTCGAGAGTTACTTCTTCGGGGAGTCTGCATGGGTTCTGGCGGTGTTTCTTCGGCACAGGAGGCAATGTGGCTGGAACAGAATCTTGCGCCTGAGGTGCCGAACAGCACCACGACCATTTGGGACGTCCGGGGCGAATTGCACCTGCGGGACCTCGAAGACGCGCTGAGAACGGCCATGGGGGAGGCGAGCGCCCTCCTGGTGAACTTCCGGCGGGACGACGACGCGCTGCGGCTCGTCACCCGGAAACCGGACGCGTACGACGTCTTCCGCGTGGACGTGAGCGATGCCGCCGACCCGGCGCACGCGGCTCGCGCGTTCCTCACGGAACAGGTCCGGCGCCCGTTCGACCTCAGTGCGGACGCGCTGTTCCGGATCGGTTCCGTCCGGATGGGCGACGCGCATCACCTCGTATGCCTGATCTTCCACCACATCCTCACCGACGCGTTCGGCGTCTTCACCCTGCTGTCCCAGCGCGTCGCGGAGGTCTACCGCGCCCTGCGGGCCGGCTCCCCGGTGCCCGAACGGCCGGGCACCCCGCCCGAGATCGCCGGCGAGCGGGAGGCGGCGTACCGGTCGTCGGGACGCTTCACGGACGCGGAACGGTTCTGGCGGGATTACGTAGCGGCCGACGGGACGGCCGCCCGGCTGCCGGCGGGGATGCGCGCGGACGCCGCGACCCGTGCCGACGACGCCGGGTTCTGGGACGGCCTGACCGCACCGCTGGGCGTGTCCAGCTACACCACCAGCGTGGCCGCGAGCGAGGCCGCCGGGTGGCAGGAGGCCGCCGAGTCGGCCGGTACGAGCGTCCCGGACCTGCTCACCGCGGCCGCGACCGCCTTCCTGCACCGCATGTGCGACGTGCCCAAGCCGCTGCTGTCCTTCACCGTCAACTATCGCAGCGGCACCATCAGGAACGCGCTGGGCCTGTACTCCAACGCCCTGCCCCTGACGGTGGACGTGCCGGCGTCGGCCGACTTCGTCGAGCTGGCGCAGTCGCTGCGGACGGAGCGTCTGCGGGTGCTGCGGCACGCCGAGTACAACGTCTCCCTGATCAAGCGCGCTGCCGGTCACGCGGGTGACGCCCGCAGCCCGTTCGGCCCCGTCGTCAACGTCATCCCCTTCCTCAAGGAACTCGACCTCGCGGGCGCCGTCGGCAGGTTCTCCGGCGGAACGTTCGGCCTGCCGGACGAAGTGAGGATCTCCACCTACACGGACGGCGGTGCGGACAGCGACCTGTACGTCCGGTTCGACGCCCCCGGGTACCTGTACACCCACGAGGACATCGCCGGGCTCGCCGAACGGTTCGTCGCCTTCGTCCGCGCGGCCCTCGCCGACCCGCGTGCACGCGTCCGGGACGTAGGAGCCGTGGGGAAGGAGGAGCGTGCCGCGCTCCTCGACCGCTCCCGCGGACCCGTCGTCGACCTGAACGGTGTGACGGTGCCCGCCCTGCTCGACCGGCGGGCGGCCGCCGCTCCCGAGGCGGTCGCCGTCCTCCACGAGGACACCGCCCTGACCTACGGGGAACTGTCCGTGCGGGCCGACGCCCTCGCGCGCAGGCTCGTCGAGCGCGGTGCCGGGCCGGAACGGTACGTGGCCGTGGCCGTTCCCCGTTCCGTCGAACTGGTGGTCGCGGTGTGCGCGGTCCTCAAGGCCGGGGCCGCCTGCCTCCCCATCGACCCGGACTGCCCGTCGGACCGCGTGGAGGCGATGCTGAGCGACGCCCGGCCGGCGCTGCTGCTCACGGTCGCCGGGATCGACGGACTGGCCGTCACGCCGCTCGACGGGGCACAGCCGCTGTGGGAAGCGAGCGTCATCGAGCGGGCCGCCGGCCCGCAGGGCGCCGAGGCGCAGCCGGCCGCCGCACCGCTCGACGGCTGCCGCGGCGAGAACGCCGCGTACCTGCGCTACACGTCGGGGCCGTCCGGGCAGGCGGCCGGAGTCGTCGTGACGCACACCGCACTCGCCAACGGGCTGCTGTCGATGCAGCGGCGACACCCGCTGGACGCGACCGACCGGGTGCTGTACGAAGCCCCGGCGTCCCTCGGCGCCTCCGCGTGGGAGATCCTCTGGCCCCTGATCGCCGGTGCCACGATCATCATGCCGGCGCAGGACGTCCACCGCGACGCCGCCTCGCTCGCCGCGGCGGTCCGGCGGACCGGTGCCACCACGGTCCACCTCGTGCCGTCCGTGCTCGCCGAACTCGTCCGCGACGAAGCCGTCGCCACCGCCTGCGCGGGCCTGCGCCGCGTCCTGTGCGGCGGGGAAGCGCTCCCGGCCGACCTGGCGGCACGGTTCCGCGAGATCTGCGACGTCCCGGTCCACAACCTCTACGGTCCGGCCGGGACGGCGCTGGACGTCACCTCGGGGGAGCACCGGCCCGGTTCGCCCACCGTGCCGATCGGACGGCCGATCCAGAACACCGGCGTCCACGTGCTGGACCGCCACCTGCACATGACACCGGCCGGGGTGGTGGGCGAGGTGTACGTCACCGGCGCCGCGCTGGCCCGGGGCTTCCTCAACCGTCCGGCCGTCACCGCGGACCGCTTCGTCGCGTGCCCGTTCGGCCCCGCCGGAACGCGCATGTACCGCACGGGCGACCTGGCCCGCTGGAACGCCGACGGCGAACTCGAATTCGTCGGACGCGCCGACCAGCGGGTGCGCATCCGCGGCTTCTGGGCCGATCCGCTCCAGGTCGAAGCCGTCCTCACCGCCCACGCCGGAGTGGCCCAGGCCGCCGTGACCGCCCGGCCCGACGGCCCCGACCAGCCCGCCCAGCTGGTCGCCTACGTGGTGCCCGCGACCACCGGCCGGCTGGGCGCCGCCGGCCAGGACGTCGACTTCAGCGCCGGGCTGGACGTGGCCGAGGTGCGCCGTCACGTCGCCGCCCGGCTGCCCGAACACCTCGTGCCCGCGGTCGTCGTCGTCCTGGACAGCCTGCCGCTGACGACGGACGGCAAGCGGGACCGCGCCGCGCTGCCCGAACCGCAGGTCACACGGCGGGCCCATCGGGCGGCGCGGACCGTCGAGGAACGCATCCTCGCGGACGCCTTCGCCGAGGTGCTGGGCACCGGTCGCGTCGGTCTGGACGACGACTTCTTCGCCCTGGGCGGTGACAGCATCTCGGCGATGCGGGTGGTGACGCTCGCCCGCGCCGGCGGCCTCGCGCTCACCGCGCGGACCGTCTTCGAACGCCGCACCGTCGCCGCGCTGGCGGCCGTGGCCACGCCGGCCGACGCCCCGGCCGCCGCGGGGACCGAGGCCGCGGCCGACAGCGGCCGCGTCGGCCCGATACCGCTGCCGCCCATGGCGCGCCTGTTCGCCGAGCGCGGACCGGGCCTGGACAGGCTGGCCCAGTGGCTGGTGCTGACCCTGCCGGCGGACATGCGGCTCGACCTGCTCACCGCGACCGTGCGGGCGGTCCTGGACCGGCACGATGTGCTGCGCTCCCGGCTGACCGACGGCGCGTTGCTGATCCAGCCGCCGGGATCGGTGGCGGCGGACCGGCTCGTCCGGCGCGTGCCGTGCCCCGGAGACTGGGACGGGCCCTCGTGGCGGGCGCTGCTGGAGGCTGAGGCCGCGAAGGTGATCGCCGAGATCAGCGCCTCGGCCGGGCAGATGCTCCGCTTCGTCTGGTTCGAACCGTCGGACGGCGGACCCGGCAGGCTGCTCGTCGCCGCCCACCACCTCGTCGTGGACGGAATGTCGTGGCGCGTGCTCGTCCCCGACCTCGCCGAGGCCTTCGGGCAGCTCCGGTCCGGACGGACGCCGGCACTGGCACCGGTGGGAACGTCGCTGCGGCGCTGGCTGGACGAACTGGCGGACGACGCGGTACGGCCCGAGCGCGTGGCCGAACTGGACCTGTGGCGCGGGATCCTCGCGCCGTCCGGCGACCCGCTGGGCGCCCGGCCCCTCGACCCGAAGGCCGACCTGACCGCGACGGCGGAGACGCTGAGGGTCGACGTTCCGGCCGATCTCAGCAGGGAACTGCTCACGTCGGTCCCGGCCGCCTTCCGCTGTGGTGTCGACGACGTGCTGCTCACCGCCCTCGTCCTCGCACTGGCCGGGCGGCGAAGCGGCCCGCACGCCGCCGGGACGGTCGTACGGCTGGAAGGGCACGGACGGCAGGAGGAACTCGTTCCGGGCGCCGACCTGACGCGTACGGTCGGCTGGTTCACCACGGTCCACCCGGTCCGCTTCGACCTCTCCGGCATCGACGTCACCGACGCGCTGGGCGGCGGCCCCGCCGCGGCGGACGCGCTCCGGCGGGTCAAGGAAGGCCGGCGCGTCCTGCCCGACCAGGGCATCGGCTACACCCTGCTGCGCTACTTCAACGAGTCGACCGCGGCGGTCCTGCGCGACCACCCGGCCGACGAAGTGGGGTTCAACTACCTCGGGCGGTTCTCCTTCGACCGTTCCCGGACCGACCACGAAACGGCGTGGACCCCCGCCCCGGAATGCGCCGAGCTGGTCGCGGCACCGGACCCGGACACGCCGCTGATCTCCGCACTCGCACTCGACTCCCTCGTCACCGACACCGGCGACGGCGAACAGCTCCAGGCGTTGTTCACGTTCGCCACCGGAGTGCTGTCCACCGACGAGGTGCGGCACCTCGCCGACGCCTGGCAGACGGCTCTGCGCGCCCTCCACGCACAGGCGACCACGGGCGCGAGCGGGCTGACCCCCTCCGACATGCCGTTGGTCGACGTCCGCCAGCAGGACCTGGACGGCTGGCAGAGCCGCTACGGCCGGATCGACGACGTGTGGCCCCTGACGCCGCTCCAGCACGGGCTGCTGTACCACAGCATGCTCGGGGGCAGCGCCTCCGCGTCGTACCAGACGCAGTTCGCGTTCCGGATCAGCGGATCGGTGGACGCGGCGCGGCTTCGCGCCGCGGCCCAGGCCCTGCTGGACCGGCACCCCAACCTGCGGGTCGCCTTCGTGACGAAGTCCACCGGAGAACCGGTCCAGGTGGTCGTGGACGGCGTCGCAGTGCCCTTCCGGCACGTCGACCTCACCGGCCGGCCGAACGCCGAGGAGGAACTCGCCCGGGTCCTGGCCGAGGAACGCGAGGCGCAGTTCCGCCCTGACACCCCACCGCTGCTCCGGTTCAGCCTCATCACCCTCGGTCCGACGCAGGCCGAACTCGCGCTGACCGCGCATCACGCGCTGTTCGACGGCTGGTCGCTGCCACTCATCGAACAGGAACTGATGGACCTGTACGCCGGCCCGGCCGACGACCGTGAACCGGTCGACCACGGCTACCGGGAGTTCCTTCGCTGGCAGTCGCGGCAGGACACCGGCGAGGCCGTCGCGGCCTGGGCCGAGGAACTGTCCGACCTCACGCAGCCCACCCTCCTGGCCGCGGGGCTCGCCCCCGCCGACAAGGGGGAGACGGCCACCGACGTCGGTCAGGTCGACGTCCCGCTCACCCGCCAGGAAGCGGCCCTCGTGGTGCGTCAGGCCGCGGCGTGCGGCATCACGCCCAATGTCCTGGTGCAGGGCGCGTGGGCGGTCGTACTCGCCCAGCTCACCGGGAACTCCGACGTCGTCTTCGGCACCTCGGTCACCGTACGCCCACCCGAACTGCCGGGCGTGCACACCGCCGTCGGCATGTTCACCAACACCGTGCCGGTGCGGGTGCGGTGCGCGCCCGCCGACAGCCTCGAAAGCATGCTCCTCGCGGTACAGGACGCCCAGGCCAGGACGCTGGAGCACTACCACGCCGGGCTCGGCGACATCCAGCGGGCGACCGGACTGCCCACGCTCTTCGACACCATCGTGATCTTCGAGTCGTTCCCCGTGGACCGGGAGGCGCTGTCCAAGGCCGGCGCGTCCGCGGACCTGACGGTGACCGGCATCCGGCCCTTCGCGCCGACCCACTATCCGCTGACCGTGCTCGCCGCGGCCGACCCCATGCTGAGCGTGACCCTCCAGTTCCACCCGGACGTCCTCGACCGGGACACGGTCGAAGCGACAGCCGACCGCTTCGGCCGGGTGTTGCGGAGCTTCCTGGCGGACCCGCGCACCCGCACTGCAGCGGTCGACGTGCTGTCCGACGCCGAGCGACAGCTGGTGGTCCACGAATGGAACGACACCGCGCTGGACGTGCCGGACGAGTGCGTGCCGCAGCGGTTCGCCCGGCAGGCGCGGACCACCCCGGACGCGGTGGCCCTGGAGGCGGGCCAACAGCGCCTGGCATACACCGAGTTGGACGAGCGCGCCAACCGGATGGCGCACTGGCTGATCGCGCAGGGCATCGGGCCCGAGAGCCGGGTCGTGGTGCTGCTGCCCCGCTCGGCGGACCTGGTGGCGGCGCTGCTGGCGGTCTGGAAGGCCGGCGGCTGCTATGTCCCCGTGGACCCCGACCATCCCGCCGCCCGGGTGCGGGATGTGATCGAGGACTGCGCGGCGTCCCTGGTCCTGGACGAGACCCTGCTGGAGCGGACGGACTTTGCGCGGTACCCGGCGCACGACCCCGGGCACGTCCCGGCCCCCGGCCACGCCGCCTACACCATCTACACCTCCGGTTCGACGGGCAGGCCCAAGGGCGTGGTCGTCAGCCACGGCGCCCTGACCAACTTCCTGGCCGGCACACAGCGCACCCTCCGCCTGTCAGCGTCCGACCGCCTGGCCGCCGTCACCACGATCGCCTTCGACATCGCGGCACTGGAGCTGTTCCTGCCGCTCACCACCGGGGCGCGCGTGGTGCTAGCCACCCGCGACCATGTCGCCAACCCGGAGGCCATGCTCGATCTCGTCGGTCGGGCCGGCGTCACCGTCATGCAGGCGACCCCGGCGCTGTGGCAGATGCTCGCACTGCACGACGCGAGCCGCCTGGCCGACCTGCGCGTCCTGACCGGCGGCGAGGCCCTGCCCCGGCCGCTCGCCGAGAAGCTGTGCGCCCACGCCGCGCAGGTGATCAACCTGTACGGGCCCACCGAGACCACCATCTGGTCGACCCTCGCGGACGTCTCGGTCAGCAAGCCGCCGTCGATCGGGACGCCCATCGCCAACACCCAGGTCCTCATCCTGGACGCGGCCCTGCGGCCCGTCCCGCCGGGCGTCGGCGGAGACCTGTGGATCGCGGGGGACGGCCTGGCCCGCGGCTACCACCGGCAGCCGGGCATGACCGCCACACGGTTCGTCGCCAATCCGTTCGGCCCGCCGGGCACGCGGATGTACCGCACCGGAGACCTGGCCCGCTGGTCGGGGACCGGGGAGATCGAGTTCCTCGGCCGGGCGGACTTCCAGATCAAACTCCGCGGTTTCCGGATCGAGCCGGGCGACGTCGAGCACGCCCTGACCGGGCACCCGGCCGTCCGCGAGGCCGTTGTGACGGTGCGCGAGGACCAGCCCGGCGACAAGCGCCTCGTCGGATACGTCGTCGCCGCCGACGACGCGGAAGTACCGCCGGCCAGGGAGTTGCAGCAGTTCGTGCGGGAGCGGCTGCCCGACTACATGGTCCCGTCGGCGGTGGTCGCCCTCCCCGCCATCCCGCTGACGGCCAACGGGAAGCTGGACCGCTCGCGGCTGCCCCGGCCCGAGGCGAACAGCGCCAAGTACCGCGCGCCGGAATCACCCCGGGAAGTCGCGCTGTGCGCGCTCTTCGCCGAAATCCTCGGCGTGCAACGGGTCGGCGTCGACGACGACTTCTTCGCCCTCGGCGGGCACTCGCTGCTGGCCACCCGGCTCGTGGCGCGAGTGCGGTCCGACATGGGCGTCGAGATCCCGATCCGCACCATCTTCGCCGCACCGACCGTCGCCGAGCTCGCCCGGCGCTGGAGCGGCCTGTCGACCTCCGTCCGGAAGCCTCTGCGCAGGATGACCGAAAGGTAACAGGAGCATGGCGCCCCTCTCGTATGCGCAACAGCGCATGTGGTTCATCAACCGGTTCGAGGGCCGGACAGCGACCTACAACATCCCGATCCTGATCCGGTTGCGCGGACGGATCGACCAGGACGGCCTGCGCGCCGCGTTCCTCGATGTCCTGACCCGCCACGAGATCCTGCGCACCGTCTACGACGAGCTGGACGGACAGCCGCTGCAAAGGATCATCGAGCCTGCCGAACTGAGCCTGCCCTGGACCGACTGGGGATGGGTGTCCCCGGACCAGGTCGACGGCATCGTCGCCGCCTCGGTCCGCGAGGGCTTCGACCTGTCGACCGACCTGCCGATCCGGGCGTACCTGCTGCGCCCCGAGCCGGACGTCGCACTCCTCGTGGTGGTCATCCACCACATCGCCGGTGACGGCGGCTCGCTCGGCCCCTTCACCCGGGACCTCTCGGCCGCCTACCGGGCCCGCGCGACCGGCGCGGCGCCGACCTGGGACGAACTGCCGGTGCAGTACTCCGACTACGCGCTCTGGCAGCGAGAACTGCTCGGCGACGAGTCCGACCCGGACAGCGTCTTCTCGGCCCAGCTGCGCTACTGGCGGCAGGAACTGGACGGGGTCTCCCGGCCGATCACGCTGCCCTTCGACCGGCCGCGCCCCGCCCGGGCGAGCTACCGCGGCGACAACCACGGGTTCGAGATCTCCGAAGCGCTGCTGGAGAAGGCGGAACGTCTCGCGCGGGCGCGCAACGTGACCGTGCCGATGGTGTTCCAGGCCGCGCTGGTGGTCCTGCTGCACCGGCTCGGAGGCGACCGCGACATCACGCTCGGCTCGCCCATCGCGGGCCGCACCGACGAGGCCCTCGAAGGCCTCGTGGGCTTCTTCGTCAACACCTGGGTGCTGCGGGTGGGCCTGGCCTCCGGCGACACGTTCTCGCAGGTCCTCGAAGAGGTCCGCAAGAAGGCCCTGGCCGCCTACGACCACCAGGACCTGCCGTTCGAGCGGCTGGTGGAGGTGCTGCGCCCCGAGCGCTCGACCGCGCACCACCCGCTGTTCCAGGTCACCCTCGCCTGGCAGAACAGCGTCCGCCAGGAGCTGGACCTGCCCGGTGTGACGGCCTCGATGGAGCCGGTCGCCACCGGCACGGCCAAGTTCGACCTGTTCTTCAACCTGATGCCGCACCCCACGCGCAAGGCGGTGACCGTCGATCTGGAGTACGCCACCGACCTGTTCGGCCCCGCCGCCGTGGCGGCGATCGCGGCCCGGTACCTGAGCGTGCTGGAGCAGGTCGTCGACCACCCCGACCGCGGCGTGGCCGACCTCGACGTATCGCCGATGCCGGCCACGCGGGACGAGCGGGCGGCCGACGCCGGCGAGCGCGAGAAGATCCTCTACGAATGGAACGACACCGACCGCGACTTCCCCTGCCCGGGACCGATCCACCTGCCGTTCGAGCGGCAGGCCGCCGCGCGGCCCGACGCGATCGCCGTGCGCTGGGCGGACGGCTCCATGACCTACCGCGAACTGAACCGGCAGGCGAACCGGATCGCCTGGACCCTCAAGCGGCGCGGCGTGGGACCGGAGACCGTGGTCGGCGTGGCCGTCCGGCGCGGCCCGCTCATGGTCGCGGCCGCCCTCGGCGTGCTCAAGGCCGGGGGAGCCTACCTGCCCATCGGCGCGTCGCTGCCGTCCGACCGGGTCGCCGGGATGCTGGCCGACGCCTCCTCGACGCTGGTGCTGACCACCGAGGACACCAACAAGTGGACGCCCCCGGACGGCGTGGAACTCCTCGACGTCGGCAGCGCCGGCATGACCCTGTCCCTGGACGGCGAGATCAACCCCGAGCCGGTGGCGAGCGCCGACAACACGGCCTACATCATCTTCACCTCGGGAAGCACCGGAAAGCCCAAGGGCGTCACCGTCGCGCACCGGCCGGTGCACAACCTGCTCAACTGGTGCTACCGCACCTTCGAGTTCGGTGCCGACGACGTGAGCCTGTGCGTCACACAGCTGGACTTCGACCTGTCCGTGTTCGACATCTTCGGCCTGCTCGGCGCGGGCGGCGGCGTCTACATCGCGGACACCGTCCAGCAGCGCGACCCCGAGATGCTGCTCGACGTCCTGCTGTCGGAGCCGATCACCTTCTGGAACTCGGTGCCGGGCACGCTGAACCAGCTGGCCCCGCTGCTGCCGCAGGCCGCGGGCAGCCCCGGGATGAACGACCTGCGCCTCGTCTTCCTCTCCGGCGACTTCACCCCGCTGCCCCTGCCGGACCAGGTCCGCGCGGCCTTCCCGCGCGCCGAGATCGTCAGCCTCGGCGGCGCGACCGAGGCGACGGTCTGGTCGAACTTCTTCCCGGTCGGCGCGATCGACCCGCAGTGGCGCAGCATTCCCTACGGGCGGCCCATCGACAACGCGCGCTACTACGTGCTCGACGAGAAGCTTCAGCCGTGCCCGGTCGGAGTCGAGGGCGACCTCTACATCGGAGGGCCGGTCACCGCTCTCGGGTACGTCAACCGTCCCGTCCTCACGGCCGAGCGGTTCGTCGCCGACCCGTTCGGCGGGACCCCCGGCGGGCGCATCTACCGCACGGGCGACCGCGCGAGCTTCTTCCCGGACGGCAACATCTGCTTCCTCGGCCGGGCCGACGGCCAGGTGAAGGTGCGCGGCTTCCGCATCGAGCTCGGCGAGGTCGAGTACGCCCTGAGCCGCCACCCCGCGGTGCGCCAGGCCGTCGCGATCACCCGCCGCGACTCCTCCGGCGACCTGCGGCTGGTGTCCTACGTCCTGCCCGACCTGAGCACGGTGGAGAGCGTGGTCGCCGCCGACGAACAGGTCCGGGAGTGGCAGGAGATCTACGACCAGGGCTATCTGGAGGTCACCGACCGGGACTTCGGCGAGGACTTCAACCTGTGGGTGTCGAGCTACACCGGCGAGCCCATCCCGGTCGGGCAGATGCGCGCCTGGCGGGACGCCGCGGTGGACCGGATCCTGGGGTTCACGCCGCGCCGCGTGCTCGAACTGGGCGCCGGAACCGGCCTGCTGCTCGCCCGGATCGCGGGCAGCGTCGAGGCGTACTGGGCGACCGACTTCTCGGAGCCGGTCGTGGAGCGGCTCGGCCGGCAGGTCGCCGAGGCGGGCTGGTCCGAACAGGTGCGGTTGCTGTGCCGGCGCGCCGACGACCTCGACGGAATCCCGCAGATCTTCGACACCGTCGTGCTCAACTCCGTCGCCCAGTACTTCCCGAACGAGCGCTACCTGGAGCAGGTCCTCGACGGCGCCTGGGAGATGCTGGAGCCGGGCGGCCGTCTCGTGCTCGGCGACATCCGCCGGGCCCGCTCGCTGCGCGCCTTCCAGGTGGCCGTCCAGCAGGCCAAGCACGGCAACGTCCCGGCGGCCCAGCTGCGCGGCGCGGTCGAACAGGCCCTGCTCCTGGAGAAGGAGCTGGTCGTCGACCCGGAGTGGTTCCACCGCTGGGCCGAGCGCGCGGGTGCGGCCGGTATCGACGTACGCCTGAAGGACGGCGCCTACCAGAACGAACTGACCCGCCACCGCTACGAGGTCGTCGTGCACAAGCCGGGCGGAGAGGCCGCGGACCGGCCCCGCGCGGTGGACGCCGTGCCGCGCCTGGAATGGGACGGCGACCTCGACGGCCTGGCCGGCCGCGTCCGTGACCTGCGCGAGCCGGTGGTCCGGATCACCGGCATCCCCAACGCGCGCGTCATCGAGGAGGTGGCGGCGGCCCGCGCCCTGGGCCTGGAGGAGTCCGAGCCGCCGGCGGCGGCGCCGCTGGAGCCCCAGGAGCTGGCGGACTGGGCCGCACGGCAGGGCTGGCAGGCCGCGCTGAGCTGGTCGGGCAGCGCCGTCGACCAGTTCGAGGCGGTCCTGCTCACCGACGCCACGACCGGGCAGCGGGCCCTGTCGGGCACCTACGTCCCGGTGGCGGGCGCCGGTACCTGGATCAACGACCCGGCCGCCGCCGCGGGCATCACCGCCCTCCCGGCGGTCCTGCGCGAACACCTCACGAAGACGCTGCCCGAGTACATGGTGCCGTCGGCGATCGTGCCGATCGGCAGCGTGCCGCTGACCGTGAACGGCAAGCTCGACCGGGCCGCGCTGCCGGTGCCGGAGTACGCCGCCGCCCGGCGCGGCCGGCTGCCGTCCACACCGGAGGAGGAGTCGCTGTGCGAGATATTCGCCGGCGTCCTCGGGCTCGACCGCGTCGGCGTGGACGACAACTTCTTCACCATCGGCGGCCACTCGCTGCTCGCCACCCGCGTGGTGAGCCGCATCCGCGCCGCGCACGGTGTCGAGATCCCCATCCGGGCGATCTTCGAGGCGCCGACCGTCGCCGAACTCGTGACCCATCTGACGGACCACACGAAGCTCAGGCCGCCGTTGAAGCCGCAGCCGAGGCCCGAACGGCTGCCCGTCTCCTTCGCGCAGCAGCGACTGTGGTTCATCCATCGGTTCGAAGGGCCGTCACCGACCTACATCATCCCGCTGTCCATGCGGCTGCGCGGAAAGCTGGACGCGCACGCGATGCGCCAGGCGGTGCGTGACGTCGTGGTGCGGCACGAGTCGCTGCGCACCCTCTTCGACGAGGTGGACGGCACGCCCTACCAGCGGGTCCTCCACCCGGACGAGGTGGAGATCCCCTGGCAGGAGCACCAGGTCACCGAGACCGGCCTGCGGGACGCGCTGCGCGAGGAGGCGCGCCGGCCGTTCGACCTGGCGCGGGAGATACCAGTGCGGGCCGCGCTGTTCCGCGTCGACGAACACGACGCGGTGCTGCTCCTCCCGCTGCACCACATCGCGGCGGACGGCTGGTCGCTGGGCCCGCTGGCCGAGGACCTCACGGCGGCGTACACCGCCCGGTGCCTCGGGCAGAGCCCGAGCTGGGCCCCGCTGCCGGTCCAGTACGCCGACTACACCCTGTGGCAGCGCGACCTCCTCGGCGGCGACGAGCCCCACAGCCTGTACCGGCGCCAGCTGGACTACTGGACGCAGCAGCTCGCCGGGCTCCGGGAGTCGCTGGACCTGCCGACGGACCGGGCCCGGCCGGCCGTCGCGTCGTTCGCCGGCGACGTGCTGCCCGTGGAACTCGACGAGGAGCTGACCGACGGCATCCGCCAACTGGCCCTGCGCACCGGGACCACCGTGTCGATGGTCCTCCAAGCCGGTCTCGCGGCGCTGCTCAGCCGACTCGGTGCCGGCGACGACATACCGATCGGAGCGCCGATCGCCGGGCGGACCGACGAAGCGCTCAACCGGCTCGTGGGCTTCTTCGTCAACACCTGGGTGGCTCGCGTCGACACCAGCGGCGACCCCAGCCTGACCGAGCTGGTGGACCGCGTGCGGGAAGTCAGCCTCGCCGCCTACGACCACCAGGACATCCCGTTCGAGCACGTGGTCGAGATGCTCAACCCGGTGCGCTCGACCGCGCATCACCCGCTGTTCCAGGTGTGCCTGGCCCTCCAGAACAACGTCCAGCCGGCCTTCGACCTGCCGGGCCTGACGGTGACCCACGAACCGGTCGACATGGGCGTCGCCCGCTTCGACCTGTTCCTGAACCTCACCGAGCGGACCGGCGACGAGGGGACGAGCCGGATCGCCGGGCTCGCGGAGTACGCGACGGAACTGTTCGACCGTGACACGGTCGCGGGGCTGGTGGACCGCTGGCGGCACCTGCTGCGGCAGTGGGTCGACGCGCCGGACACCCCGATCGGCGCGGTGGAGATCCTCACCCGGGACGACCTGCCGGCCCTGGAGCGGTGGACGGGCCGCGGCCGCGGCAGCGAGCGCGTCACCGGCACGATCCCCGGGCACTTCGCCGCCGTCGCCGCCGAACGGCCCGACGCCGTCGCCCTCGTGACCGCCGACGGCGAGGAGAGCTGGACGTACGGCGAACTCGACCGATGGGCCAACCGCATCGCCCACCACCTCCGCGCGCGCGGCGCCCGCCCGCACCACCGTGTGGCGCTGCTCATGGACCGCTCCCCGCTGATGGTCGCGACGGTCCTGGGAACGCTGAAGGCGGGCGCCTGCTACGTGCCGATCGACCCCACCTGGCCGCGAGCGCGCATCGACGCCTTGCTCGCCGACCTCGACCCGGCAGTGGTGGTCGACGAGCGGCTGGCCGAGGAGGATCTGGACGGCCACCCGGCGCTGCCGCCGGACGCCGACGGTCTCGGTGAGGAGCACGTCGCCTACGTGATGTACACCTCCGGCTCGACCGGGACGCCGAACGGTGTCGAGGTGAGCCATCGCAACGTGCTCGACCTCGCGCTCGACCCCTGCTGGTCCGACGGGGCCCACGAACGGGTGCTGGTGCACAGCCCGCAGACCTTCGACGCGTCGGCGTACGAACTGTGGGTCCCGCTGCTGCACGGCGGAGCGGCCGTGGTGGCGCCCCCGGGGAAGCTGGAGCCGGCGCGGCTGGCGACGCTCATCGCCGAGCGGGGCGTGACCGCGCTGTGGCTCGGCGCGGGCCAGTTCGACCTGCTGACACAGCATCACCCCAAGTGCTTCGCCCAGGTGCGCGAGGTGTGGGCGGGCGGCGACGTGCTGTCACCGGCCGCCGTGCGCCGGCTGCTGGGCGAGGACGGCACCCTCACCGTCGTGAACGGGTACGGTCCCACGGAGGCGACGGTCTTCGCGGCTCGCCACCGGATGTCCTCGCCGGCCCAGTGCAAGGACCCGCTGCCGATCGGCGAGCCCATGGCGGGCAGCCGCCTGTACGCCCTCGACGACCGGCTGCGGCAGGTGCCGCAGGGCGTGGTGGGGGAGCTGTACATCGGCGGTGACGGCGTGGCACGCGGCTACGCGGACCGTCCGCGAGCGACGAGCGAGCGGTTCGTCGCCGACCCGTTCGGGCGCCCGGGCGACCGGATGTACCGTACGGGCGACCTGGTCCGCTGGAACCACGACGGACAGCTGGAGTTCCTGGGCCGCGTGGACGACCAGGTGCGCGTCCGCGGTCTGCGCGTCGAACCCGGAGAGGTCGAGGCGGCCCTGCGCAAGCGGGACGGCGTGGCGCAGGCGGTCGTGGTCGCCCGCGAGGACCGGCTCCGCGAGCGACGCCTGGTCGCCTACGTGGTGCCGGAGGTGGCGGACGCGGACGTGACCGAGCAGGTCGAGAAGTGGCGCGCCATCTACGACTCGATGTACGGCGAGACCACGGCGGACGCCACCGTGATCGGCGACGACTTCACCGGATGGACCAGCTCCTACACACGCCGGGCCATTCCGCTGTCGGAGATGCGCCAGTGGCGCGACTCCGTGGTGGAACGGGTACGCGGCCTGGGGGCGCGCCGGGTGCTGGAGATCGGCGTCGGCTCCGGCCTCCTGCTCGGTCCGCTGGCACCGCAGACCGAGGTGTACTGGGGCACCGACTTCTCGCAGCCGGTCATCGACCGGCTCGGCGCCCAGGCCGGCACGGACCCGCGGCTGAAGGAGAAGGTGAGGCTGCGGTGCCAGTCCGCCGACGATGCGGACGGACTGCCGGCGGAGTTCTTCGACACCGTCGTCCTCAACTCCGTCGTGCAGTACTTCCCGGACGCCGCGTATCTCTCCCGCGTCCTGGACGTCGCCCTGGACCGGCTCGCGCCGGGCGGCCGGATTCTGATCGGCGACGTCCGCAACTACGGCACCCTGCGGGAGTTCCTGACGGCCGTCCACTGCGCCCAGCACCCGGACGACGGGCCGGCGGCCGTACGGGCGGCGGTCGAACGCGCCGTGCTGAGCGAGACGGAACTGGTCGTCGACCCGGGCTTCTTCACCGAGTGGGCACAGACCCACCGCGACGTGGTGGCCGTGGACGTACGGCTGAAGCCGGGCGCGTACCAGAACGAACTCACCCGGCACCGCTACGAAGTCGTCCTGCACAAGCAGCCGAGCAAGCCGCTGCACCTCGCGGACGTCCGCACGGTGACCTGGGGCGCGGACGTGCGGCACCTGTCCGACCTGGAGACCGCGCTGACCCAGCACGGCGGCCACCTCCGGCTGGCCCGGATTCCCAACGCCCGGCTGGTGAGCGAGGCAGCCGAGTGCGGTGTCCCCACCGAGACGCAGGAGACGCCCCTCGACCCGCACGAGCTTCAGGCCTGGGGCAAGGAGCGGGGCCACGCGGTCCACTGCACCTGGTCGGCGGAGGCGCCCGGCTGGTTCGAGGCGGTGATCATCCCCGAGGGCAGCGCGCACTGTTGCGACGGTGTGTACCGGCCGATGGACACCCGCTCGCGCCCGCTGGTGAACGCGCCGTCGGTGTCCCGCCGGGTGACGCGGCTGCCGTCGTGGCTGCGGGAGGAACTGGCCGCCGAGCTGCCGGACCACATGGTGCCGAGCGACATCATGGTCATCGAACGCATGCCGGTGACCGCCAACGGGAAGATCGACCGCGCCCGGCTTCCCGAGACGGAGGCGGACGACGAGGAGTTCGGCTCCCCGCGCACGCCCCTGGAGGCCGAACTGGCCACGCTGTTCGCCGAAGTCCTGGGCATGGACCGGGTCGGGGTCGACGACGACTTCTTCGACTGCGGCGGCAGCTCCCTCCAAGTCATCCGGCTCATCTGGCGCATCCGTGCGGAGCTGGGCTTCGAGATCCCCATCAGGACCGTGTTCCAGCATCCGACCGTGGCCGAGGTCGCGGAACAGCTGTCGGCCGGCGTGGACGCCGTCGAGTTCGACGACCCGTTCTCGGTCGTGCTGCCGATCCGGACCGAGGGCGACAAGAAGCCGCTGTGGCTGGTGCCACCGGGCGGCGGACTGTCCTGGGCCTACCTCGGCTTCGCCCAGCACCTCGACCGGTCACGGCCGGTCTACGGTCTCCAGGCACGCGGGTTCGCCGGGGAGCCGCGAGCGACCTCGATCGAAAGCATGGTGGACGACTACGCCGACCAGATACTGCGCGTTCAGCCGGAGGGGCCCTACAACGTGCTGGGCTGGTCGTTGGGAGGGCCGATCGCCCAGGCGGTGGCCGCCGAACTCCAGCGCCGGGGACACGAGGTGGACCTCCTCGGCGTACTCGACTCGGGCCCCTCGAGCTACTTCGCCGACTTCACCACCCCCGACGCCAAGATGGTGCGCAGGTACCTCGCGCACTACATGGGCCATCTGGCGGGAATGGAGGAATTCGAATCGCTCGTCCAGACGTCCACCACCCTCTTCATCGAGCACACCGAGCTGATGACCCGGTACACGTCGCCGCGGTTCCGCGGAGATGTGGTGTTCATCGCCGCTGTCATCGACCAGGGAACCCGCGAACGGCGGCAGCTCGAGGTGGAACTGGACGTCCAGTGGCGGGATTTCACCGAAGGAACCGTGAAGCGCTTCGAGATCGAATGCGCGCACAACGAGATGATGTGGCCCGACAACGCCGCTGAGATCGGCCGCATCGTCAACGAGATCATCACATCGGCACGATGACCCGGCTGCCGCCCCCGGACCGGATGTGACAGCTATGGAGGAGAGATGAGCGTGAATCCGTTCGACGACGAGACCGGCGAGTTCTATGTCGTGGTCAACGACGAGGACCAGCACTCGCTGTGGCCCACGTTCGCCGATGTGCCCGCCGGCTGGCGCGTCGCGTTCGGGCCGGCGGGGCGCGCGGAGAGCGTCGCCTACGTGGAGGAGCACTGGACCGACATGCGGCCCCGGAGCCTGCGTGAGGCGATGCAGGCCTCATGAGGCAGGTGGGCCCGCGGGCGGACGTCCGCCCGCGGGCCCACGGCTCTGCCGCCGACCTCGAGAAGCGTTCGAAACACCTAGGGAGACGCCATGGCCCTTGCGACCACCAGGCACAGTCAACACGACCCACTGTCCGTCGCGGACGCCCATGGCTTCATCCGGGTGTACGGGGCACGGGAGAACAACCTCAACGACGTCGACGTGGCGATCCCGAAGCACCGGCTGACCGTGTTCACCGGCGTGTCCGGCTCGGGGAAGAGCTCGCTGGTGTTCGACACGATCGCCGCGGAGTCGCAGCGGCTGATCAACGAGACCTACAGCACGTTCGTGCAGGGTTTCATGCCGACCCTGTCGCGCCCCGACGTCGACGTGCTCGAAGGCCTCACCATGGCGATCGTCGTCAGCCAGGAGCGCATCGGCAACAACCCACGCTCCACCGTCGGCACCGTCACCGACGCCAACGCGATGCTGCGCATCCTGTTCAGCCGGCTCGGCGAGCCACGCCTGAACTCCCCCCAGGCGTACTCGTTCAACATCCCCTCGATCAGCGGCGTGGCCGCGGTCACGGTCGAGCAGAGGGCCGGGACGGTCGAGGAGCAGCGCAACTTCGACGTCACCGGCGGCATGTGCCCGCGCTGCGAAGGCATGGGCTCGGTCACCGACCTCGACCTCGCCCAGCTCTACGACGCCACGAAGTCGCTCGACGACGGCGCCATCACCGTGCCCGGCTACCACGTCGGCGGCTGGAACTGGCGGGTCTACGCCGGTTCCGGGCTCCTCGACCCCGGCAAGCCGATCGAGAAGTACACCGAGAAGGAACTCGACGACTTCCTCCACCACAAACCGACCCGGCTGAAAATACGCGACCTCAACACGACCTACGAAGGACTCGTCGCAAGGGTCCAGAAGTCGCTGCTCAGCAAGGACGTCGAGGCGCTCCAGCCGCATGTGCGCGCCTTCGTGGAGCGAGCGGTCACCTTCACGTCGTGCCCCGACTGCGGCGGCACCCGGCTCAACGAGAGAGCCCGGGCGTCCAGGATCAAGGGCGTCAGCATCGCCGACGCCTCCGCGATGCAGATCGACGACCTCGCCGAGTGGGTCCGCGGTCTGAACGAGCCGTCCGTGGCACCGCTGCTGACCTCGCTTCAGCACACTCTCGACTCGTTCGTGGGCATCGGGCTGGGCTATCTCTCCCTTGACCGGGCCTCGGGCACGCTCTCGGGCGGCGAAGCACAACGCGTGAAGATGATCCGGCATCTGGGGTCACCGCTCACCGACGTCACCTACGTCTTCGACGAGCCGACGATCGGCCTGCACCCCCATGACATCCAACGGATGAACGAGCTTCTGCTGCAGCTGCGCGACAAGGGCAACACCGTGCTCGTCGTGGAGCACAAGCCCGAGGCCATCGCCATCGCCGACCGCGTCGTCGACCTGGGCCCCGGCGCCGGTGCCGCGGGCGGCACCATCTGCTTCCAGGGCACCGTCGAGGAGCTGCGGGCCGCCGACACGCTGACCGGCCGCCACCTCGATGACAAGGCGTCGCTCAAGGACAAGGTGCGCACACCGTCGGGCTCGCTCGAGATAAGGGGAGCGAGCGAGCACAACCTGCGGGATGTCGACGTCGACGTCCCGCTGGGAGTGCTCGTCGTCGTGACCGGCGTGGCCGGCTCGGGCAAGAGCTCACTGATCGAAGGGTCGGTGTCGGGACGCGACGGCGTGGTCACGATCGACCAAGGACCGATCAAGGGCTCACGGCGCAGCAACCCCGCCACGTACACCGGCCTGCTCGAGCCGATCCGCAAGGCGTTCGCCAAGGCCAACGGCGTGAAGCCGGCACTGTTCAGTTCGAACTCCGAGGGCGCTTGTCCCACCTGCAACGGGGCCGGCGTCATCTACACCGACCTGGCGATCATGGCGGGAGTCGCGACCGTCTGCGAAGTATGCGAGGGCAAGCGGTTCCAGCCCTCCGTGCTCGAGTACCGTCTCGGCGGCCGCGACATCAGCGAAGTGCTGGCCATGTCCGTGACCGAGGCACAGGCGTTCTTCGCCGCCGGCGAGGCACGCACGCCCGCCGCCGTCGCCGTCCTCGGACGGCTCGCCGACGTCGGGCTCGGCTACCTCTCGCTGGGCCAGCCGCTCCCCACCCTCTCCGGCGGGGAACGGCAGCGACTGAAGCTGGCCACGCACATGGCCGAGAAGGGCGGCGTCTACGTTCTCGACGAGCCGACCACCGGCCTGCACCTCGCCGACGTCGAGCACCTGCTCGGCCTGCTCGACCGGCTCGTCGACTCCGGCAAATCGGTGATCGTCATCGAGCACCACCAAGCGGTCATGGCCCACGCCGACTGGATCATCGACCTCGGCCCCGGCGCCGGCCACGACGGCGGCCGCGTCGTCTTCGAGGGCACCCCGGCCGACCTCGTGGCCGGCCGCTCCACCCTCACCGGCGAGCACCTCGCGGCGTACGTCAACGCTTGACGGCAACTCACCCGCTCCCGGCCACAGGCCCGGCCGCAGACCTGCCGTGAGGGTCGCTGCCGCAGCCCATAGCTGCTGGCCAGACGCCCGCGATGCCCGTACTTGACAGACTTGACCAGCTGTTCCTGGCCAAGTTCTTTCACCCCTGTGGCACGTCCGCAAGGTTGCGCCAATCATTGAGTGCGGTCACGGGAACTGGGCCTGCGGGGGAGGCAGTGATGGGGGCGACTGGTGTTACGTCCGCACAGAAGGCCATGCGGCCGACAGATGCGTTCGCACCGGCCGAGAGGAACGACGAGGTGACGCTGTGGGACGTAGAGGGTTTCCGCCGAAGCGATGACTGCCGTCGCTGCTGCGCGACGAACTGGCGTAGACGCTCCCCGAGTTCATGACGCGGAGCGGGTGATGACGACCTTCGAAGACCCGTTCGCCGGCGTGCTGCCGAGCCGCGCCTAGGGGGAGAACCCACCGCTGTGGTGGCTGCCCCCGGCGGCGGTCCGAGCCGGCCCCTGCATGAGCTGGACCAAGCACGACGAGGGTCAGCACTCGCTGTGGCCGGCCTGTGCAGAAAATCCAGCTGATCGGCCCATTGTCCACGGACCGGCCGCGCGAGCGGACAGCCGTGCGCTCGTGGAGGTATCCGGACCGACACCACCCCCAGGAACCCGAGGAGGGCCATGGACGCATAGCCGAGGGGATTCCCGCAAGGAGCCGCGCGCTCTCAATGCCTCGAAAGATTCGTTGCCGGGGGCCCGTTGCCAGTGCCAACGGGGCCACGAGCTTTCATGGAGGACTGTTTTGCTTGTGGGAGGTCGGAACACCGACGTCATCTTCGTCCGATGGCCTGCGCAGGCGGACCTGAGGACCCGCTGCCGGAAGGAGGGAGTGCCGCGGTTACTCGTCGTCGAGGCAGGTGCGCAACCGCCGATCAGCAACGACCCGGTCGAGGACTGGGTCCGCCCTCCGGTGTCCCGGGATGACCTGGAGGCGCGGGTCAAAGTCCTGCAGAATCGTTTCAACAGCCGCCGGGTGCCGACGATCGACTCAACCGGAACCTTGAGCTTCGGCCGTCACTCCATCACCATCTCCACCACGCAGACGGAGCTGATGCGGCTGCTCATCGATCGCTTCGGCGAGGTCGTGTACCGCATCGAGTTCGTGCAGCGCCTCGCCACGCGGACGCCGACGCTGAACAGGAACTCGCTCGACCTGCACATCATGCGGCTCCGCCGCCGGCTCCTGCCGCTCGACCTGTCCATCCGGACCGTGTGGGGCCGAGGCTACATGCTGGAGAGCGCGACCCCCGCCGAGGTGGTCCCAGTAACGAATGCCGGCGGAATCTGAGCGAGGTCCCGGACCTGCGCATCATCGGCCCGGCGACGGCCGGGGACCGTGGCGCCGCCATCTCCGTCGTGCGGGTGGACACCCACCCGCACGACGTCGGCCAGGTCCTCGACGAGCAGGGCATCGTACGGAACTTCTTCGGATGAGGGGCTGAGGCGTGAAGCTGACATCGATGTACCAGGACGTCATCCTGGACCACTACAAGAACCCCCGCGGGCGTGGTCTCCGGGACGGTGACGCCGAGGTGCACCACGTGAACCCGACCTGCGGTGACGAGATCACGCTGCGCGTGAAGTACGACGGTACGACGCTCCAGGACGTCTCGTACGAGGGCCAGTGCTGTTCCATCAGCCAGGCGAGCGCTTCCGTACTGAACGACCTCCTGGTCGGCAAGGAACTGGCCAGGGCGCGGAAGATCCAGGAGACCTTCCTGGAGCTGATGCAGTCCAAGGGGAGGATCCAGCCCGACGACGCGATGGAGGACATCCTGGCGGACGCGGTCGCGTTCGCGGGGGTGTCCAAGTACCCGGCCCGGGTCAAGTGCGCCCTGCTGAGCTGGATGGCGTGGAAGGACGCGACGGCCCAGGTGCTGGGCGGAGCCGGCGTGGTCGTGACGGACGTCGTCGAGGACCGGGCCGAGTCCGCACGGGCGGCCTGGTCGACGAGTTCACCCTGACCTGCCGGCCGGCCGCCCACTGGTACTCGGCGGGCGGCCGGCTCGCGTTCTGGTACGCCGGTCGCCCGCCTTCGGGCCGTGGCCATCTGCTCGGGCTGCCGTGCCGCGCAGGCGGTGAGACCGCATGCCCTCTCATTCGGTGCGGGCGGCCGAGCTTTCCGACAGCAGCCTCTCGTGGACCTGCGCCCGCAGCTGCCGTAGCCGGGGGAACGGCAGGGTGACCCGGCGTGCCAGGTGGTCGACGCCAGTGCTGCCGCCGGTGCCGTTGCGGTTGCCCACCATCTTCGAGACCAGCGCCAGATGGGTCATCTTCCACCGCCAGTAGCCGTTGGCCACGTCGAGCAGGCTGTCGGCGATGCGGTTGAGCACGCCGGCGCCGGGGCCCTGCGCGCAGACATCGGCGACGCTGCTGCCCCTGTGCTCGGTCAGCCGCTCGAACGACCGGTAGAGGCGGCCCTCCTGCCGGTCGCCGCCCAGCAGCTGCGCCAGCAGGCGGAACTGCGCCGACTGCGCGCCGCTGGCCCCGTCGAGGAACGGGCGGAACTCGGCGAAGTGGCGCAGCGGCAGCTTCTCCAGCGCGACCAGCTGGTCGTGCAACACCCGGAGCAGCTCGGCGGTGCGCTGGAGGAACTCCAGCGCCAGCTCCTCGTCTTCCGGCCCGTAGGGCGGCGTCATCGCATCCGCGGCGGCGTCCAGGTCGATGGTGACCTGCTTGAGCCACAGCTCGCAGGACTGGTGGGTGACGATGAAGAAATGCTCGGCCAGTGTCACGGCCCGGCTCGCGGTGTCCGGGGTGCGGGTCTCCTGCAGGGACAGCAGGGTGTCGACGTGCAGGTAGTCCGCGTAGGTCAGGATGGTCATCAGGCGGCTCCACCGCATTCCCGCGCGAACTCCAGCAGTTCGCGTACGCCGTCCCGCAGCACCCGCGGCTCCACGCACACGGCGATCCGGACCAGGTGACGGGACCAGGGCGCCGGCTCGGCCGACATGACCCGTCCCCTTGCGTCCAGGCGGGGTATCAGCGCGAAACCGCTCCCGGGAACCACCGCAACGTTTCTGCTCTCCAGCAGGCGGGCGGCGAATTCTTCGGCGGTCAGGCCCGTCGGCGCCACATCGAGCACCGCGTACCAGCCCCCGGCGGGCAGTTCCGGCAACAGGCCGGCGTCGCGCACGGCCGGCAGCGCGGCATCCCGATTGGCGAGCACCATCGCGCGGTTCTCCCGCACCACCTGCCCCAGCCGCAGCGCCTCCAGTCCCGCGTACTGCACGGGGGTCGACATCGCGATGATGTTGGCCTCCTGCACGATCCGTACGGCCCGCGCGGTGCGTTCGTCGGCGGTGCTCAGGTACCCCAACCGATAGCCGGTCATCGCCAGGCTCTTTGAGAAGGTGTAGACGCTGTGGACGATCCGCTCGGAGACCGGCACATCGCGCTCCAGCGACGCGGTGGAGACGTGCTCGCCGTCGTAGACGAAGTGCTCGTACGCCTCGTCGCTGATGATCTGCCAGCCCCGTGCGCGCGCCATGTCGAGGAGAGAGCGCAGTGTCGCGGTGTCGAGGACGGCCCCGGTGGGGTTGGCGGGTGAGTTGAGCAACAGCACTTTCGTGTTCGGGGTCGCGGCCGCCAGCACCGACTCGGGGTCCGGCCGGTAGTCGCGCCCCAGGGGGTAGAACACCGGGCGGAGGCCCGCGAGCAGGGCCTGCTGGAGGTGGATGGGCCAGTGCAGCTCCGGCAGCAGGATCTCCGCGCCGGGTTCGGCCACGGCCTGCATCAGTGCGGCCAGGCCCTGGCAGGAGCCGGGCGTGACGAACACCCGGGACACGTCGGTGTCCACGCCGTTCTCGTCGGTGAGCTTTTCCACCAGGCGCTCGCGGAGCTCGAGCAGGCCCTCGACCTCGGTGTAGGTGGTGTGCCCTCGGGTCACCGCCTGAGCCAGTGCCTGCGCGACCTCGGGCGGCGGAGTGAAGTAGGGCTCACCGACGTGCAGCTTGGTCACCGGAGCACCGCTGATGCGCTCGTGTTCATCGGCCTCGCGGAAGACGCGATGAAGTTCCGACGACGGAATCGTCGACGAGACCGCGGCACCGTCCAGCAGTTGGGGATATGGGCTTGGCAGGGGCATGGTATCTCCGTTTCGGTCGTGGCAGCGGCGCACGGGGGACATCACGAGGTGCGGCCGCCGTCGACGGGAATCAGCGCTCCGGTGATCCAGCCGGAGAACTCCGGGTCGAGCAGGCCGCACACCCACCCGGCGACCTCGACGGGACGGCCGAAGCGGCCCATGGGAGTCGCCGCGAGCAACGACGAGCGCAGCGAGGCGGACTCCCCGGCGTCCAGGCCCATGTCGTCCCACATCGGTGTGTCCACCGGTCCGGGCAGGACGGCGTTGACCCTGACGTCCGGGGCCAGCTCCCTGGCCAGCGAGCGGGTGAGACTGTTGAGCGCGGCCTTGCTGGCGCCGTAGAAGGACCGTCCCGGCATGGCCAGCACCCCGCCGACGGACGACACGTTCACCACGGCGCCCCGCTCCTTGCGGAGGTGGGGCAGCGCCGCGCGGATCAGCGCGGCCGGGGCGCGGACGTTCGTGGCCAGCAGCCCGTCGAAGTCCTCGTCCGACGCGGTCTCCAGCGGCGCGAAGCGGGCCAGCCCGGCGTTGTTGACCAGGCCGTGCACCGTACCGAAGCGGGCGGTTGCGGCGGCGACGACGTGCTCAGCCGCTCCCGGCCGGGTGATGTCGGTGGCGATCACTTCGACGCGCTCGTCACCGCCTCCGGTCAGCTCGCGCAGCGCGGCCTCGCGACGCCCGACCGCGGCCACGTTCGCGCCGCGCGCCAGCAGGTGCTCGGTGATCGCGCGTCCCAGCCCCGTGCCGGCACCGGTGACGATCACCGTGCGGCCGGCGATGCCGTCGTCCCGCTCAGCCACGGCGGGCCACCCCGCTACGCCGTCCCCCGGCGCACGCGGCCTTGACCCGGGTCCCCCTGGCCGGTGACCTGTCGGTGCCCGGCCCGGCGAAGCCGGTCCCGTCGAGGGCGTCGGCCACCAGGTCGGCGAGTGGCACCGCGGATGCGGCGCACCAGTCGACTCGGCCGGCCGGGGCGGCCGAGTGCCGCGGCGTGCGTGGCCGACAGCCGCGTCCGGTATCGCGTTGAGCGGTTGCGAGCATGACCTCCACCTCGGCCGGACGGATTGTTTCGGGGCCAATCTCCCGTCTGCCGAGCGGATCGGCATCCCATTCCGACAGAACTGCGCCAGATGCGTCCGCGGACGGCGCCACCGTTTGTGACGATGCAGGCCCCAGCCGCTCTGCCGTATCTCCGGATCCCGCACGGAAGGTTCTGCCGATGAGCCCGTCCACGGCCGGCACCACCGCGTTCGACCTCACCGACCCGACGACGTTCGTGCGCAACGACCCGCATGCGTTCTGGGCCGAGGTGCGCGACGGCGATCCCGTCTACTGGCACCAAGGCCGCGCGGACCGCGCCGGCTTCTGGGTGGTCTCGCGCTACGCCGACGTGGTCACCGCCTACACCGACGCGGCGAGGCTGGGTTCGGCGCGCGGCACCGTGCTGGACGTGCTGCTCCAGGGCGACGACTCCGCCGGCGGCCGGATGCTCGCGGTCACCGACCGGCCGCGCCACCGCGAACTGCGCAACCTCATGATGCGCGCGTTCTCCCCCCGCGTGCTCGGCGAAGTGGTCGAGCGGGTCCACCGCCGCGCGGACGAGCTGATCCGGCAGGTCACCGGGGCCGGTGACTTCGACTTCGCCGCCGAGGTCGCCGAGCACATTCCGATGGGCACGATCTGCGACCTGCTGTCGATCCCGCAGACGGACCGACCGGACTTGTTGCGGTGGAACAAGAACGCCCTGTCCTCCGAGGATGCCGACGCCGACCCATTCGCCGCGCTGGAGGCCCGCAACGAGATTCTGCTGTACTTCATCGACCTGGCCGAGCAGCGCCGGGCTCGCCCCGGCGACGACGTGGTCAGCATGATCGCCACTGCCACCATCGGCGGGGAGTTGCTGCCCGTCGAGGACGTCGCGCTCAACTGCTACAGCCTGATCCTCGGCGGTGACGAGTCCTCACGGGTGTCGGCGATCTGCGCGGTCAAGGCGTTCGCGGACTTCCCCGACCAGTGGCGGGCCGTGCGCGACGGTGACGTAGCGGTCGACACCGCGGTCGAGGAGGTGCTGAGGTGGGCCACACCTGCCATGCACTTCGCCCGTACCGCCACCGTGGACCTGGAGCTGGGCGGCCGGCGGATACGCGCGGGAGACATCGTCACCCTGTGGAACATCTCGGCCAACTTCGACGATCGGGAGTTCGACCGGCCACGCCGGTTCGAGGTAGCGCGTACGCCGAACAAGCACGTGTCGTTCGGCCACGGGCCCCACTTCTGCCTCGGCGCCTACCTGGGGCGAGCCGAGCTGCGGGCGCTGCTCACCGCGCTGGCCGGAGCGGTTTCCCGCATCGAGCCGGCCGGGCAGCCCCAGCGCATCTACTCCACCTTCCTCAACGGCTACAGCACCCTGCCCGTCACCTTCGCGGCCCGCTGACCGGACACGACACCGGCAGGGAACACAGCGCGAGCCCGGCTCCTGCCCGCCCTGACCGCGTTGATGATGCGGCCCGGCGGGCAGTCCGCGGTGCGAGCCTTCGCCGTCCTACACAGAAGCGCGCAGCGCCACCTTGTCGACCTTGCCGACGGCGGTGCGCGGGAACTCCTCGACAGGCACCACCTTGTCCGGGATCTTGTAGGTGGCCAGACCGCGCTCGCGGAGGAAGGACTTGACCGCCGCCGGCTTGACCTCCTTGTCGCGGAGGATGACGAAAGCGACGCTCTTCTCGCCCAGCACCGGGTCGGCCACGCCGACCACCGCCGCGTCGCGGATCGCGTCGTGGGTGAGCAGGTGCTCCTCGACCTCCTCGGCGGGCACCTTCTCGCCGGCGCGGTTGATGATGTCCTTGATGCGCCCGACCACGACGATGCTGCCGTCGGGCCGGCGGCGAACCATGTCACCGGTGCGGAAGTAGCCGTCGGGGGTGAACGCGCGCCGGTTCTGCTCCTCGGCCCGGAAGTAGCCGCGGATGGTGTAGGGACCCCGCACCAGCAGCTCACCCTCGGCACCCTCGGGCACGGGCCGGCCGTCGGCGTCGACGACGAGGATTTCGTCGTGCTCGGCGAGCGGGCTTCCTTCGGTACCGACGATGATCTCCTCCGGGTCGTCCAGGCGCGTGTAGGTCAGCAGCCCTTCCCCTACGCCGAACCACTGCGTCAGCGCAGCACCGAGCCCGGTGCGGACCTCGGCGGCGCGTCCGGGGTCGAACTTGGAACTGCCCACCTGCAGCGTCAAATCCGGGAACCGCGCATCCGACTTGCGGGCGGCGTCGATCCACAGCCGCACCACGGGCGGCACGAGCGTCGTCAGCGTCACTCGCTCCCGCTCCAGCAGCTCGAACACCTCGTCCGGCCGGACGCTGGAGGTGAGCACCGCAGTGCCGCCGACCAGCAGTGCGCCCAGGACGCCGGGGCAGCCGAGCGCGGAGTTGTGGCCGACCGGGTTCACAGCCAGGTACACGCTGCCCTCGCCGAACCGCAGTGCCTCAGCCGTGGCACGCATGTTGTAGGCGTAGTCGTCGTGCGTCCGGGGGATGAGCTTGGGCAGGCCGGTCGTGCCGCCGGACAGCAGGAACAGCGCGGGCTGGCTGGGGTCGACGGCAGGCAGGTCGGACCCCGGCAGGTAGAGGTCCGCCAGTGCGGTGAACTCCTCGGCGTCGCCTGCGACCACGACGTGTTTCAGTGCGGGCACCTCGGCCAGCACCTCGCGGGCCAGTGAGCGGTGGTCAAAACCCTTGACCTCGTCGGCGACGACCAGCGCGACCGCCCGCGAGTGCGCGCAGAGGTGGGTGAGCTCGACCTTGCGGTGCCCTGGCAGCGCCATGACGGGTATGGCGCCGATCCGCAGCAGCGCGAAGACCACCACGACGAACTCGGGCACGTTGGGCAGTTGGACGACGACGCGGTCCAGCGGCTCGATGCCACGGTTCAGCAGCCCGCCCGCGAGCGCCGAGGACTCCGCCGACAGCTGGGCATAGGTCATCCGCCGCTCACCGCACACGAGTGCGGTCTTGTCGGCGTACCGGGCACATGCCTCGTCCAGCAGGTCTCCCAGTGGCCGACCTTGCCAGTAGCCCTCGCGCCGGTAGAACGCTGCCAGTTCCTCGGGCCAGGGCACACAACCTTCGAGCATCGCTTCCACCCAACAGAGTCGATGAGCTGAACAGCACGGCGTTTGGACGCCATTGCTCCAGCGTGGCTCATGTCGTGTTGGCGTGAGGCAACGGCGACAGGGACGCGAAAGGACCGTGCTTTGCGCAGCACGGCCCTGTCGCAGTCCTTTCGGAACGACGCGCCGACGCACCGGCGGGCGGCTAGCTTCGGTGGCCGGCGCAGCGCGCTCATAGCCCCAGTACCGACAGGACGGAGTGAGCAAGTGCCCACCGTTCCGGAGTTGTTCGAGTCCGTTGTGGCGCGTGCGGGTGACAACCCAGCGGTGGTGTTCGGCGACCGCGTCGTGACCTACACCGAGCTCAACGCCCGCGCCAACCGGTTGGCGCGGGTGCTGGTCGAGCGCGGGGTCGGCCCCGACACCACAGTGGCGGTGGCGATGCCGAAGTGCGACGAACTGATGGTCGTGCTGCTGGCGGTGCTGAAAGCCGGTGGCGCCTACCTCCCGTTGGACCCGCAGTACCCCGCCAAGAGGCTGGCGCACATGGTCGAGGACGCCCGGCCGGTTCTGCTGGTCCGGTTGGCGCGGGTGTCGCTCGACCTCGGGGCGCCGGTTTCCGAGCTGGTGGTGGACGACCCCGACGCGGTGCGCGAGACCGCGTCGCGGCCCGCCCACGACCTGACCGACACGTGCCGCACTGCTCCTCTCCACCCACAGCACCTGATGTACGTCATCTACACGTCGGGCTCGACGGGGACGCCCAAGGGCGTCGCCGTGGCACACGCCGGCGTCGCCGACATCGTGGCCGCCCAAGCCGCGTCCATCGCGCCCCAGCCGGGCGACCGCGTGCTCCAGTGGGCGTCCATCAGCTTCGACGCGGCGTTCTGGGACTGGTCGGCGGCGTTGCTGTCCGGTGCCACGCTGGTCGTGGCCCCGGCCGAGGAGCTGCTGCCCGGCCAGCCGCTGCACGACACGCTTCGCCGCCACGCGGTCACCCACGCCGTGTTGCCCCCGGTCGCACTGAGCGTCACCGACCCCGAGGATGTGCTGGTAGGCGGCACGGTGATGTCCACCGGCGACGCGTGTTCCCGCGCACTGGCGGCCAAGTGGGCGCCGGGGCGTCGTATGTTCAACGGCTACGGGCCGACCGAGACCACGGTCGGGTCCACCATCGCCGGCCCCATCGACACCTCCGACGAGATCACCATCGGCACGCCATGGTCGGGCAACAGCGTGCACGTCCTCGACGAGCGCCTGTGTCCGGTCCCGGACGGCAGCGACGGGGAGCTGTACCTGGCGGGCAACGGCGTGGCCCGCGGTTACCTGTACCGGCCAGGGCTGACGGCCACCCGGTTCGTGCCCAACCCCTTCGGCCCGCCGGGTAGCCGCATGTACCGCTCCGGCGACCGCGGCCGCCGTCGCGAGGACGGGCAACTGGTGTTCTCCGGCCGAGGCGACGATCAGGTGAAGATTCGCGGTTTCCGCGTCGAGCTGGGCGAGGTCGAGGCGCGGCTGGCGGCCCACCCCGCGGTCGACGTCGCTGCCGCAGTGGTGGTCGGCGACCTCGGGGGCGCTCGCCTTGCCGCCTACGTCAGCACCATCGACGGCGCCGAGGTGTCCGCTGCCGAACTGCGTGTGCACGCGGCGGAGACCCTGCCCGAGCACATGGTGCCTTCATCGGTCCAGCTGCTGCGGCGGCTCCCGGTCACCGCCAACGGCAAGATCGACCGTGCGGCGTTGCGGGATCTCGCCGAGTCGGCGGCGCACCACGACGAGGAACCCACGGGTGGCGATGCCGGCGATGACCACGCCTCGGTGGAGAGCAGGCTGTGCCTGATGGTCCGGGAAATTCTGGCGGTACCGGAGGCCGGGCCGGGCGACAACTTCTTCAAACTCGGCGGTCACTCGGTGCTGGCGACCCGGCTCGCCGGACGGCTCCGCGACGAGCTGGGGGTCACCGTGCCGATGAGGGCGGTGTTCGAGGCAGGCACCCTGTCCGAGCTCGCTTCCGTCGTGCGGGCGTCGCGCGAGTCCTGATGGAAGGAGATGTCGTGTACGACCCGGCCCAAGGCTTCCCTCATGTGGTCGTCGAACTGGCCTACGCCGACCCCGATGGCGCTGTCGACTGGCTCGTGCAAGTCTTCGGATTCCGCCTGCTCCTCAAGCAGCCGGTGTCGGGGGCCGTCCAACACGCCGACCTTGACACAGGCGGTGGCATCGTCATGGTCCGACCAACCGGCGGACGGCACTCCGGCACCTGCACCGGCGGGCACACCTGCAAGCAGATCATCGTCTGGGTTCCTGACGTGGACGAGCACTTTGCCCGCTCCACGGCAGCGGGCGCTCACATCGTGCAGCCCCTGATGGACAAACCATGGGGATTGCGTCAATACCTGGTCCGGGACCTCGAAGGCCATCTTTGGGAATTCACGCAGCACCTGCGTGACGTACCGCCGCACGAGTGGGGTGCGGTGGCCTTTACTTGACCGCTCTCACCGCACCAGACGGGCACGCGCGCCCGCCGCGGCCGGACGTGCCGTCCGTCACGACCGTGCCCAGTCGCCGCGACCACTTCGGGACCACATCATGATTTCCTCGCACACAGTCATCGTCCTGCACGCCCATCCGGACGACGAAGCCATCTTCACCGGGCTGACGATGCGCCGCCTGGCCGACGCCGGCGCTCGCGTGGTCCTCGTCACGGCCACCGATGGTGCCGCCGGCATCCCTCAAGTCCCGTTGCCACGCGGAGAATCCTTGCGCAGCCGCCGTCTCGCCGAACTCGAACGTGCTTGCGAATTGCTGGGTGTGGCCAGATTGGAGGTCCTCGGCTACTCCGATTCCGGTGCTCACAGCGGCCCGTACCGGGCAGGAACGCTTGGCGCGGCATCCGTCGCGGAGGTCGCACGTCAAGTGGCACGGATCGCCGGCCGTGAAGGTGCCTCCACGGTGGTGCACTACGACCCCCGCGGCATTTACGGGCATATCGACCATGTCCAAGTGCACCGCGTGGGCGCCATGGTCACCCGCAGTCTGCGCCTGAGCGGGTATCAGGCCACTGTGGATGCCGCGGCCCTCTGTGCGGGGCCGCGCCACGTGTTGCACGGCGCTGCCGGTGATCCGATGGACGTGGGGGTTCCTGCGTCCCGGATCTCGGTCACCGTCAAGGCGGAAGGCCCCGACCTGCTGGCCAAGATGGCCGCGATGGCCACGCACGCCAGCCAGGTCGGGGCGGCAGACCTCGACCCCGCGGGCTTCGCCGCAGCGTATGGCCGGGAATGGTTCGTCCGCGAGGGCGAGCCCGGAGCGCTGGATGCGCTCCTCGCCGCTTCGACCGGACAGGCCGCGGCAGTAGAAGGCGGTTCAGTCAATGCATACGGACCATCCGAGAGGGTGGTAAGTGCGCTTTAGGTCTGGCTGCCCGTGCAGGTCGGGGACTAGATGTCCCGGAAAATCTCGATCTGCGCCCCGATGGAGTTGAGCCGCTCCGCCAGATCCTCGTAGCCCCGATTGATGACGTACACGTTCCGCAGGACCGACGTCCCCTCCGCCGCCATCATCGCCAGCAGGACGACCACGGCGGGGCGCAGGGCGGGCGGGCACATCATCTCGGCGGCGCGCCAACGGGTGGGGCCCTCGACCAGGACGCGGTGCGGGTCCAGGAGCTGGAGTCGGCCGCCGAGGCGGTTCAGGTCCGTGAGGTAGATCGCGCGGTTGTCGTACACCCAGTCGTGGATGAGCGTCTTGCCCTGCGCGACCGCCGCGATCGCCGCGAAGAACGGGACGTTGTCGATGTTCAGACCGGGGAACGGCATCGGGTGGATCTTGTCGATCGGCGCCTCCAGCTTGGAGGGCCGGACGGTGAGGTCCACCAGCCGGGTACGGCCGTTGTCGGCGACGTACTCGGGTGTGCGGTCGTGGTCGAGGCCCATCTCCTCCAGGACCGCGAGCTCGATCTCCAGGAACTCGATCGGCACCCGACGCACCGTCAGCTCCGACTCCGTCACCACCGCGGCGGCGAGCAGGCTCATCGCCTCGACCGGGTCCTCGGAGGGGGAGTAGTCCACGTCGACGTCGATGGTCGGCACACCGTGCACGGTGAGCGTGGTGGTGCCGATGCCCTCGACCTTGACGCCGAGCGCCTCCAGGAAGAAGCAGAGGTCCTGGACCATGTAGTTGGAGGAGGCGTTGCGGATCGTCGTCACGCCGTCGTGGCGGGCGGCGGCCAGCAGCGCGTTCTCGGTGACCGTGTCGCCGCGTTCGGTCAGCACGATCGGCCGGTCGGGACGCACGGACCGGTCGACAACGGCGTGGTACTGACCCTCCGTCGCCGCGATGTCCAGCCCGAACCGGCGCAGCGCGATCATGTGCGGCTCGATGGTCCGGGTCCCGAGGTCGCAGCCGCCGGCGTACGGCAACTTGAAGCGGTCCATACGGTGCAGCAGCGGACCGAAGAACATGATGATGGAGCGGGTCCGTACGGCGGCGTCGGCGTCGATCGCCGCCATGTCGAGGTCGGCCGGCGGCACGATCTCCAGGTCGACGCCGTCGTTGATCCAGCGGGTACGGACACCGATGGACCCGAGCACCTCCAGGAGGCGGTACACCTCCTCGATCCGGGCGACCCGACGCAGCACCGTACGCCCCTTGTTGAGCAGCGAGGCGCACAGCAGAGCCACGCACGCGTTCTTGCTCGTCTTCACATCGATGGCCCCGGACAGCCGACGACCGCCGACCACCCTGAGATGCATCGGGCCCGCGTAGCCCAGAGAGACGATCTCACTGTCGAGGGCTTCACCGATTCGGGCGATCATCTCAAGGCTGATGTTCTGGTTGCCGCGCTCGATGCGATTGACGGCGCTCTGGCTGGTTCCGAGCGCTTCGGCAAGTTGCGACTGCGTCCAGCCGCGGTGCTGCCGGGCGTCACGGATGAGCTTGCCGATGCGTACGAGGTAATCGTCTGCCATGAGGCTGAGGTTATCTCAGATATGAGATGGTGCTTCCCGGGGGGTCCATTCGGGTGACGTCCCGTCAATGCCGCCGTTGCGGCAACGGGACCTCACCTTCGGTTACCCCGACTTGGCGTGCTGATGGGTGCACGGAGGCAACGCATTTGGTTTCAAGGACGTTCACTGGTCCCCGGCGAGCGCGAGAAGCTGACGGACCTGCTGACGAGGCTCGCCTGTCGTCGCAAACCGTGGGGGGCTTTCCTTCGCCTTGGTGGCCGCGTCCTCGAAGACACGCTCACCTGAATCCCCATAAAGGGGCGCGAGTGCGGACATGACCGGATTATGGGGGGCCATGGCGAGTTCCGGGACGAGCGGTACCGCCCGCGCTGAAGTCCCCGTACCGCGAGCGTCGCTCCGCCTTCGGTGAGCAGCGCTACGGCGCGCTCGGCATTCCGCGCGAGGGCCTGGAGGCGCGCCGGCGGGCCGCTGCCGCGAACTGGGACTGCTTCGGCGCGCCCGCCGCCCTGTTTTGCTACATCGACCGGGACCTGGGCCCGGCCCAGTGGTCCGACGTCGGCATGTATCCGCAGACCGTCATGCTGCTGCTGCGCGCCGAAGGGCTGCACAGCTGCCCGCGGATGGCGTGGGCGAAGTTCCACAGGGCCGTCGCGGAGGTCCTGTCGCCCCGGACGAGTCGACCGACGGTCGCTGACGCCAGAGATCTTCGCCCTGGACGAACTGGACCCGTCCGCACGTCGCATCCTGCCGCCACGGCGACTCGCACCGGGTCCGGGCATGACCATCCAGCCCGCATGTACTAGAGTTATCTCGACATCGAGATATCTGCCGGGGCGCACTGCGGTCGCCACCCCAGTAAGGGTTACCTAACTTAGCCTTACCTTATCGGATCGGCCAAGTAGGCGTGGCGGCAGGATGCGGTGGTACGCGCACATGAATGAAGGAGACTGTCGTGTCGGCGAACAGCTTCGACGCCCGCAGCACGCTGCAGGTCGGCGACGAGTCGTACGAGATCTTCCGCCTGGACAAGGTGGAGGGCTCGGCCCGGCTCCCCTACAGCCTTAAGGTCCTGCTGGAGAACCTGCTCCGCACCGAGGACGGCGCGAACATCACCGCCGACCACATCCGCGCCCTCGGCAACTGGGACTCGCAGGCCCAGCCGTCGCAGGAGATCCAGTTCACGCCGGCCCGCGTCATCATGCAGGACTTCACCGGTGTGCCCTGTGTCGTCGACCTCGCCACCATGCGCGAGGCCGTCAAGGAGCTCGGTGGCGACCCGGCGAAGATCAACCCGCTGGCCCCGGCCGAGCTGGTCATCGACCACTCCGTCATCGCCGACAAGTTCGGCACCAACGACGCCTTCAAGGTGAACGTCGACCTGGAGTACGGCCGCAACAAGGAGCGCTACCAGTTCCTGCGCTGGGGCCAGACCGCCTTCGACGAGTTCAAGGTCGTCCCGCCCGGCACCGGCATCGTCCACCAGGTCAACATCGAGCACCTGGCCCGTGTCGTCATGGTCCGCGACGGCAAGGCGTACCCGGACACCCTGGTCGGCACCGACTCCCACACCACCATGGTCAACGGCCTCGGCGTCCTCGGCTGGGGCGTCGGCGGCATCGAGGCCGAGGCCGCGATGCTCGGCCAGCCGGTCTCCATGCTCATCCCGCGCGTCGTCGGCTTCAAGCTGACCGGTGAGCTCAAGCCCGGCACCACCGCCACCGACCTCGTGCTGACCATCACCGAGATGCTCCGCAAGCACGGCGTCGTCGGCAAGTTCGTCGAGTTCTACGGCGAGGGCGTCGCCGCCACCTCCCTCGCCAACCGCGCCACCATCGGCAACATGTCGCCGGAGTTCGGCTCCACCGCCGCGATCTTCCCGATCGACGACGAGACGCTGAACTACCTGCGCCTGACCGGCCGCTCCGAGCAGCAGGTCAAGCTGGTCGAGGCGTACGCCAAGGAGCAGGGCCTGTGGCTGGACCCGGCCGCGGAGCCGGAGTTCTCCGAGAAGCTGGAGCTGGACCTGTCGACGGTCGTCCCGTCGATCGCCGGTCCGAAGCGCCCGCAGGACCGCATCGTCCTGGCCAACGCCGCCGAGCAGTTCAAGCAGGACGTCCGCAACTACGTCAACGACGAGTACGAGGCCAGCAAGGAGTCCTTCCCGAGCTCCGACGCGCCCTCGACCATCCCGAACGGCGCCCCGTCCAACCCGGTCACCGTCACCGCCCCCGACGGCACGACCTACACGCTGGACCACGGTGCGGTCACGGTCGCGGCCATCACCTCCTGCACCAACACCTCCAACCCGTACGTCATGGTCGCCGCCGCCCTGGTGGCCAAGAAGGCCGTGGAGAAGGGCCTGACCCGCAAGCCGTGGGTCAAGACCACCCTCGCCCCGGGCTCCAAGGTCGTCACCGACTACTTCGACAAGGCGGGCCTCACCCCGTACCTCGACAAGGTCGGCTTCAACCTCGTCGGCTACGGCTGCACCACCTGCATCGGCAACTCCGGCCCGCTGCCGGAGGAGGTCTCCAAGGCCGTCAACGACCACGACCTCGCCGTCACCTCGGTCCTCTCCGGCAACCGCAACTTCGAGGGCCGGATCAACCCCGACGTCAAGATGAACTACCTGGCGTCCCCGCCGCTGGTCGTCGCGTACGCCATCGCGGGCTCCATGAAGGTGGACATCACCAAGGACGCCCTCGGCACGGACCAGGAGGGCAAGCCGGTCTACCTGTCCGACATCTGGCCGTCCGAGGCCGAGGTCAACGACGTCGTGGCGAACGCCATCGGCGAGGACATGTTCAACAAGTCCTACTCCGACGTCTTCGCGGGTGACGCCCAGTGGCAGGCGCTGCCGATCCCGACCGGCAACACCTTCGAGTGGGACCCGCAGTCGACGTACGTCCGCAAGCCCCCGTACTTCGAGGGCATGACGATGGAGACCACTCCGGTCTCCGACATCTCGGGCGCGCGTGTCCTCGCCAAGCTGGGCGACTCGGTCACCACCGACCACATCTCCCCGGCCGGCGCCATCAAGGCCGACACCCCGGCGGGCAAGTACCTCACGGAGCACGGCGTCAAGCGCGCCGACTTCAACTCCTACGGTTCCCGTCGCGGCAACCACGAGGTCATGATCCGCGGTACGTTCGCCAACATCCGCCTGCGCAACCAGATCGCGCCGGGCACCGAGGGCGGCTACACGCGTGACTTCACGCAGGAGGGCGGCCCGGTCTCCTTCATCTACGACGCCTCGCAGAACTACCAGGCGGCCGGCACCCCGCTGGTCGTTCTCGCGGGCAAGGAGTACGGCTCCGGTTCGTCCCGTGACTGGGCGGCCAAGGGTACGGCCCTGCTCGGCGTCAGGGCCGTCATCGCCGAGTCGTACGAGCGCATCCACCGCTCCAACCTCATCGGCATGGGCGTCCTGCCGCTCCAGTTCCCGGAGGGCCAGTCCGCCGAGACCCTCGGCCTGACCGGCGAGGAGACCTTCTCCATCACCGGCGTCACCGAGCTGAACGACGGCACCACGCCGCGCACGGTGAAGGTCACCACCGACACGGGCGTCGAGTTCGACGCGGTCGTCCGGATCGACACCCCCGGTGAGGCCGACTACTACCGCAACGGCGGCATCATGCAGTACGTGCTGCGCAGCCTGATCCGCAAGTAACGGATCCGGTACGGCGTTCGGGCCGCATCCCCGGTCAACGGGGGTGCGGCCTTTGCCGTCCCCGAATTTTCGGGGCGGAGCGGCCGTTTACAAGCGAGCCGCTCCGCGCTAGCTTCCGAAACAGGTGGGTGGGAGCGCTCCCATAAGACGGCGGGCGGACCGGAACCCGCGTGCCCGGGTCCGCTCCCACCTCGCCCAAAACGCACACTCAGGAACGATTTCTGGCGACCTTTCAGTGAAGGGACGTTGATCTGTCATGCTCACGACACTCCCCGACTCGCCACCCCCCGACCGGCGATTACCACGCCGGTCCTTCCGCCCCACCGCCCTCCTCCTGGTCCTGCTCTCGCTGCTCGCGACGATCCCCGCCCTCGGCCTGATCGTCCTCAGCTCCGGCAGCCCGGCGGAGGCCCACGGCACGCCCATGAAACCGGCCAGCAGAACCTTCCTGTGCTGGCAGGACGGCCTCACCGACACCGGTGAGATCAAGCCGGTCAACCCGGCCTGCAGGGCGGCGCAGCAGGTCAGCGGGACGACCCCGTTCTACAACTGGTTCTCCGTGCTGCGCTCGGACGGCGCCGGCCGCACCCGCGGCTTCGTACCGGACGGCGAGCTGTGCAGCGGCGGAAACACCAACTTCACCGGTTTCAACCTGCCGCACAGCGACTGGCCGCTCACCCACCTCACCTCGGGCGCGACCGTCGACTTCTCCTACAACGCCTGGGCCGCGCACCCGGGTTGGTTCCACGTCTACATCACCAAGGACGGCTTCGACCCGACCCGGACCCTCACCTGGGACGACATGGAGGAACAGCCGTTCCTCAGCGTCGACCACCCGCCGCTCAACGGCAGCCCGGGCACGGTCGAGGCCAACTACTCCTGGACCGGCGCGCTCCCCGACAACAAGTCGGGACGCCACATCATCTACATGGTCTGGCAGCGCTCCGACAGCCAGGAGACCTTCTACTCCTGCTCGGACGTCGTCTTCGACGGCGGCAACGGCGAGGTCACCGGTGTCAAGGACCCCGGCAACCCGCCCACCGAGCCCCCGCCCGGCACCTGCACGGCCACCCGTACGACGACCGGCAGCTGGAACGGCGGCCACCAGTCCGAGGTCACCGTCACCAACACCGGTGACGTTCCGATGCTCGGCTGGATGGTCGACTGGACGCTGCCGAGCGGCCAGCAGGTGGAGAGTCTGTGGAACGGCACTGCGACCTACCACGGCCAGGCCGTGATGGTGCACAACGCAGGCTGGAACGGATCGCTGGATCCCGGAGAGAGCACCACCTTCGGTTACGTCGTCTCCGGCTCCGGCGGTGATACGACGACGAGCCTGCCCTGCCGGGTCGGCTGACCCACGCCGCCCCGGGCGGACCCGGTGGCCGCCGAGCCGACGTCCACCGGGTCCGCGAGCCGACGCAGGTGGTCCGCCGGTGTCATAGACCCGGCCGCTGCCCTGTCTTGCTGATGTGTGCATTGACGCACCGGGTCCGGCGTGCCGTCGCCGGTATCCGTTTTGAAAGTCGCATCAGCGAACGGAGACAGTAATGAAGATCGTGGTCGTCGGCGGTACGGGGCTCATCGGCTCGCAGGTCGTCGCACTATTGCGCGACGGTGGTCACGAGGCAGTGCCGGCCGCCCCCTCCACGGGCGTCGACGCCCTCACCGGCGAGGGCCTGGCAGGGGCTCTCAAGGGCGCGGACGTGGTCGTGGACGTGTCGAACTCCCCGTCCTTCGAGACCGAGGCGGCGCTGGACTTCTTCACCCGCTCGGCGCACAACCTGTTCGAGGCGGAGCGGGAGGCGGGTGTCCGCCACCACGTCGCGCTCTCCATCGTCGGGGTCGACCAGGTACCGGACTACGGCTACTACCAGGCCAAGGTCGCCCAGGAGGAAGCCGTGCGCGGCAGCGGTGTGCCCTACAGCATCGTGCGCGCCACCCAGTTCTTCGAGTTCATCGCCCCGGTGATGGGCATGTCCACCGAGGGCACGGAGGTGCGCCTGCCGTCCCTGCGGCTGCGCCCCATCGCCTCCGCCGATGTCGCCGCCGTCGTCGCCGAGGCGGCGCAGGGCGAGCCGTCGAACGGCGTGCGCAACATCGCGGGCCCCGAGGTGCACCGGCTCGACCGGCTCGGTGAGATGACCCTGGCGGTGAAGCCGGACGGCCGCACCATCGCCACCGACGAGGCCGCCGGCGTGTTCGCGGGCATGCCCGACGGGGTGCTCATCGGCGACGACACGGCGCAGCTTGCGGCCACCCGCTACGAGGACTGGCTCACGAAGAACTGACCGGAGCCCCGTAGTCCGACCGACCGATGGAGGGGGCACCGCGTGCTGTCGTGGTGCCCCCTCCGTCACAACGCCTTGCAGACGCTACGGCCGCCCGCTGAGCCTGCGTGCCGACCTCTCGTACGCCCCCAGCTTCTCGGGCGTCAGGACCCAGTAGAGCCCGTCGATACCGTCCGGTCCCGTCGTGACGCTCACCAGACCGACGCTCACCCCGTCCTTGACGAGCAGCACGCTGGGCCGGCCGTTGGCCTCGACCACGCCGTACTCGGCGCCGGGGAAGAACTTCTGGGCGAAGGCGCTGATCCTGGCCACGCGCTCGGCCCCCACGACCGCCAGCTGCGCCACGCCGCGCATACCGTTGCCGTCCGCGTAGGCGACGACGTCGGCCGACAGCACGTTCTCCAGCGCGGCGACGTCACCGTGCTGCGCGGCGGCGACGAAGGCTTCGAGCAGGCGCCGGTGCTGTGCCGTGTCGACGGGTTCACGCTGCTCGGCGGACAGGCGCTTGCGGGCCCGGCTGACGATCTGCCGCGTATTGGCCTGGCTCAGCTGCAGGATGATGCTCGCGATCTCGGCGTACGCGTAGTCGAACGCCTCCCGCAGTACATAGGCCGCCCGCTCCACGGGATTCAGCTTCTGAAGGACCAGCAGCACGGCCAGCTCCAGCGCCTCGCCGCGCTCCGCGCCGACCTGCGGATCCACACTGGTGTCCACGGGCTCCGGCAGCCACGGCCCCACGTAGGCCTCACGGCGTACGCGCGCCGACTGAGCCACGTTGATCGCCAGACGCGTGGTGATCTTCGCCAGGAACGCCCCGGGATCCAGTACCGCGCCCCGGTCGGCGCCCTGCCACCGCATCCACACGTCCTGCACCACGTCCTCGGCCTCGGTCACACTGCCCAGGATGCGGTAGGCGATACCGAACAGCCGTGGACGCAGTTGCTGGAAGGCGTCCGCCGCTTCGCTCAGCGAGTCGTCGCTGAGCGGCCCCTGCTCGTCCATGAAGCCGATGCCTCCGCAGCTCCACCGTCGTACCCCGGACCGGCGTACCCCCGGCGCAAGGACGGCCCGCTCACTGCGATCCTACGGCGGCCACGCCGGCAGAACAGCAACGCGCGGAAGCGGCGCCTCCCGCCGGGAAACGCGCGGGAGGCGCCGCACGGGACGACAGTCTCCTTACCGGCCGAGCAACTCGACCTCCGAGAGCGTCGCCTCCCCTCCGCTGAAGACCAGGCGGTACCTCGCGTACGCACCGGCCCGCGCCACGGAGAACGCCCGCGTCTGCCGGTCCCACCGGAAGGCGTCGCCCGCACGCACGTCCAGGGTCCGCCACCTCTTGCCGTCCGCCGACCCCTGGAGCTTCCATCCGGTCGGAGCCTTCGCGCGGTCGGACGAGGTGAGCGTGTACTGCACCGCCTTCGTCCGCCCCGACACCGGCAGCTCCACGGACGTCACGCTCGCGTCCGTCGCCGACGTGTTGTCGAAGAGGGCACCCTCGCCCGTGATCAGATCCGCCCGCGGCGTCGGCACCTTGTCGTCCTTGGTGAGGGAAACCGGTGCCGCGTCCTTGCCCGTGCCCCACTTCGACGGCCTCGGCCCCATGTCGAACTCCAGCACCCCACCCTTGGCGAGCAGCGAGTGCGGAAGCGACGTCGACGTCCAGCTGCGGCCGTTGACCTTCAGACCCTGCACGTAGACGTTCTTCGCGCTGTTCTTCGGCGCCCGGACCACCAGGTCGCGGCCGTTCTCCAGATGGACCGTCGCCTTGGTGAACAGCGGTGAGCCGACCGCGTACTCGCCGCTGCCCATCACCAGCGGGTAGAAGCCGAGCGCGGAGAACAGGAACCAGGCCGACTGCTCGCCGTTGTCCTCGTCACCGTGGTAGCCCTGGCCGATCTCGCTGCCGGTGTAGAGGCGGGACAGCACCTCGCGCACCTTCGCCTGCGCCTTCCAGGGCTGACCGGCCGCGTCGTACATGTAGATCGCGTGGTGGGCGACCTGGTTGGAGTGTCCGTACATGCCCATCCGGACGTCGCGCGCCTCCGTCATCTCGTGGATGACACCGCCGTACGAGCCGACGAACTCGGGCGAGGCCGTCTCCGGCGTCGCGAAGTACTCGTCGAGCTTCTCCGCGAGCCCGCTCCGGCCGCCGTACAGGTTGGCGAGCCCCCGGCTGTCCTGCGGCGCGGTGAACGCGTAGCCCCAGCCGTTGGTCTCGGTGTAGTCGTAGCCCCACACGCGCGGGTCGTACGTGGAGGACTCCACCCGCCAGTCGCCCTGCGCGTTCCGGCCCTGGAAGAAACCGGCCTCGGAGTCGAAGAGGTTGACGTAGTCCTGGGCGCGGTCGAGGAAGTACTCGGACTCCTCCTTGTAGCGCTTGTCGCCGGTCTTCTCGTACAGCGCCCGGCCCATCCGCGCGATGCCGTAGTCGTTGAGGTAGCCCTCCAGCGCCCACGACAGGCCCTCGTGCGTGTCGGTGCTGGTGTAGCCGAGGAAGGGTGAGGTCGCCATGCCCTTGCGGCCCACGCCCGACGACGGCGGCACCACCGTCGCGTTCTTCACCGCCGCGTCGTACGCCGCCTTCGCGTCGAAGTCGACGCCCTTGACGTACGCGTCCGCGAAGGCGACGTCCGACGAGGTGCCGGTCATCAGGTCGGCGTAACCCGGTGACGACCAGCGCGAGGTCCAGCCGCCGTCCTTGTACTGCTGCACGAACCCGTCGACCATCTCGCCCGCCTGGGACGGCGTCAGCAGCGAGTACGCCGGCCAGGTCGTCCGGTACGTGTCCCAGAAACCGTTGTTGACGTACACCTTGCCGTCGACGATCTTCGCGCCGGTGTGGGTCGGCGTGTCCTGACCCGGCATCGGGGAGAACGGTGAGGCGTACTTGTACGTGGAACCGACCTTCTCGAAGCCGGAGTTGGGGTACAGGTACAGCCGGTACAGGCTGGAGTACAGCGTGGTCAGCTGGTCCGGCGTCGCGCCCTCGACCTCGACCTTGCCGAGCAGCCGGTCCCACAGCCGCTGCGCCTTCGCCTTGACCGCCTCGAAGGAGGTGCCGTCGGGGATCTCCTGGCGCAGGTTGTCCTTGGCCTGGTCGACGCTGATCAGCGAGGTCGCCAGGCGCAGCGTCACCGTGCGGTCGGCGCCCGCGTCGAAACGCAGGTAGCCCTTCACCCCGCTGGACGAGCCCTCCGTCACCGGCTTGTCGAAGGTGCCGTAGACGAACAGCCGGGTCGCGCCGGTCGACAGGCCGGACTTCACGTCCGAGTACCCGGTCACCACGCCGGTCTCCTTGTCGAGACTCAGACCGGCCTGGTCGGTCACGTTGTCGAACAGGACGCTCGCGTCGTCGCCGGGGTAGGTGAACCGGAGCATCGCCGCGTGGTCCGTCGGGGTCATCTCGGCCTTCAGACCGTTCTCGAACCGCACCCCGTAGTAGTGCGGCCGCGCGACCTCGTTCTCGTGCCTGAAGGCCAGGGCCCGCGCCGTCCGCCCTATGTCCGGGGTGCCGGTGGCGGCGGACGGCATCACCTGGAAGGTCTGCCGGTCGCCCATCCAGGGGCTCGGCTCATGGCTCGCGCTGAACGCCTGGATCGTGGGCAGGTTGTCCGCGTTGTTGGCGCGGGCGTAGTCGTACAGCCAGCTGAGCGAGCCCGCGTTGGTCACCGGTGTCCAGAAGTTGAAGCCGTGCGGCACGGCGGTCGCGGGGAAGGTGTTGCCGCGTGAGAAACCGCCGCTGGAGTTGGTGCCGCGCGTGGTGACCGCGTAGTCCGACAGGTGCGCCTTCGGCTTCTCGGGAGCCTTCACGGCCAGCGACACATCGTCCACCCAGCCGCGGAACTTCGCCGGTCCGGCGGGGGAGTCGTACGCCACCAGGATCCGGTCGACGGTCTTCCCGGACGCCACCGAACCGATCCGCGAGACGACGTTGTTCCACTGGTTGACGTACAGCACCTTGGCGTCGCCCTGCCCGCGCGGGGAGAGCCGGAAGCCGTGCTGGTCGCTCGCTCCGAGGTCGCTCAGGTGGGTGCCGTCGGTGAACGCGAGGTCGACGGAGACGTGCGTGGCGTCGTAGTCCCGGTCCCCGTCCGCCATCGACGGGAAGATCCGGTACGACAGTTCGGTGTCGCGGCCGACGGCCACGTCGACGTCGAAGATCTTGTTGTACGAGTAGGCCCGGCCGTCCGTGGTGTGCCGGCCGGCGTACCGCAACGCCCGCTTGCCGGTGAAGCCGGCGCCCGCCTTAGCGGTGGGCGAGCCGCTCGGGCCGCGGTCGACCAGCGACAGCATGTCCTGCGGGACCGGGCCGTCGCTGCCGCCCGTGGAGAACTGCACGTCCGCCAGCTGAAGAATGGTTCCGCCGTTGTTCTTGGTGACGTCCAGCCGATAGTGCCGGAACTCGGCGGAAGCGGTGTCCGCGATGTCGTACGTCTTCGTCTGGAAACGCTCCGAGAAGGCCTCACCGGCGCGGCTGTCGAGCGTCTTCCAGTCCTTGCCGTCGGTGGAGCCCTGCAGGGTCCAGTCCACCGGGTCGCGTTCGTCGTGGTCGTTGGCCGAGGTAAGGGCATACCGGGCGAGTTTCACCGGTTTGTCCAGGTCGAACTCGACCCAGCCCGTGGGTGTGAACGTCAGCCACTTGGTGGTGGGCTCGGTGTCGACGAGGTTCTCCTTCACCTCCCCGGCGCCGCTGTTCTCGCCGCTCGCCCGTACGTCGGTGACGTGGTCGGTCACATTGCCCGGAATGCCGCTGCTGTAACCGCCGTCCACACCGGCGGCCCGCTTGCTGCCGTCCGGTGCGGTGTCGACGGTGTTCAGCCAGTCCGGTGCCGGCTCCCCCGTCTCGAACGAGGACAGGAACTCCCGGTCGGCGGCCGTCGGTGCGGCGGGCAGGGCGACCGCCGCGCCCTGCGAGCCCACGGCCAAAGCGAAGGCGGTCGCCGTCACGACCGCCGAACCCCATCTGTGCCGAGCTCTCTGCTGCTTCAACGGACCCTCCCTGGCGCGCGGACAACGTTGTCAACTTCGCTGCGCAAGGACCAGTTGTGGCTCAAGTGCCTGGCCTTGTCAAGGGTGTTGGCTGTGGCATTCGGGGCCTTTGCCGCGGACTTTTCCGGCAAGGCACCCACAGGCCGCTCATATTTCCGCGAGGTCTCAACTCGGAAAAGACCGTTGGCCAACCTTGCATTTGATCTTGCTCCGTCGGCGGGAAGTGGACTATACCTGTCGGCACTTCGCATGATTCCGCACTTCCTGCACGACCCCAGCTTGACCCGATCGCGGTGCCGGGGAGGATCCGGTTCACCGCCTGAGTCCTGGAGAAGGCGAGGACTTGAGCATGGGATCCACTTCTGCCCAGAACCCTGAGAACAACGGCTCCGCGGGTGTAGGTCGCCGCGATGTGATCAAGCGTTCTGCCGCGCTCGGCCTGATTTCCGTACCGACGATGAGCTTCCTGTCGGCGTGCGCCAGCAGCGGGGGAGGCGACAACGGGGGCAAGGCGAAGGAGGGCGAGAAGACCGCGAAGAACCCGCTCGGCGTCAATGACACCGCGCCGATGGAGTTCGTGCTGTTCGACGGCGGCTTCGGCAAGGAGTACGCCGAGGACGCCGTGAAGATCTACGAGCAGAACTTCCCCGAAGTGGACGTGAAGTTCTCCGCCACCCAGAAGATCCAGTCCACGCTCCAGCCCCGCTTCAACCAGGGCACCCCGCCGGACCTCATCGACAACTCCGGTGCCGAGCAGATGGACATGGGCGTCCTCTCCAGCAAGAACCAGCTCGCCGACCTCACTCCGCTGCTGGACGCCCCGTCGTACGACGACCCGAACAAGAAGGTCCGGGACACGCTGCGCCCCGGCATCGTGGAGATGGGCCGGCTGGACGGCGACCCGGTCTGGATCATGTACTACGCCTACACGGTCTACGGCGTCTGGTACTCGCAGAAGGCCCTGGACTCGCTCGACGAGCAGTACCCCGAGACCTGGGACCAGATGCTCGCGGTCTGCGAGAAGGCCAAGAAGAAGGGCATGGCGGGCTGGACGTACGCGGGCAAGTACCCGTACTACCTCCCCTTCTCGCTCTACCCGATGATCGGCAAGGTCGGCGGTGTCGAGGTCCTGGACGCCATCGACAACCTGGAGCCGAACGCCTGGAAGCACCCGGCGGTCAAGGCGTGCTTCGAGGCCTACTACGAGCTCTACAAGAAGGGCTACGTCCTCAAGGGCACCCCGGGCCTGGACCACATCCAGTCGCAGACCGCGTGGGCGCAGGGCAAGGCGCTGTTCATCCCGAACGGCTCCTGGGTGGAGAACGAGTCGGCGAACGTCATCCCGAAGGACTTCGACCTCGCCGTCTCCGCGCCGACCGGTATCGACAGCTCCGACAAGCTGCCCTTCGGTACCATCTGGGCCTCCGGCGGTGAGCCGTTCATCGTCCCGGCCAAGGCGAAGAACCCTGCGGGCGGCATGGAGCAGCTGCGGATCATGCTGAGCGAGGCGAGCTCCAAGAACTTCACCAGCAAGGTCAAGTCGCTGACCGCGTACAACGGCGGCACGGACGGCATCACCCTGACCCCGGGGCTGAAGTCCGGCGTCGCGGCGCTGGACAAGGCCGGCGAGAACGTGGTGAACCCGCGGATGCAGGACTGGTACGTGCAGCTGCAGAAGGAGAAGATCGGTGTTTCCGGTCTCGGCGAGATGATGGCCGGGCGTCTCACCCCGGCCGAGGCCATCAAGAAGATCCAGGGCTTCGCCGATGAGACCGCCAAGGACACGTCGATCAAGCACTACAAGCACCAGTAGGTCCGGTGAGGATCCGTCACCAGCGGCTGCATCCGCGCGCAGATCGGGGTCGATAGCACATGCAGCACGGCAAGTACCGGTTCATCGTGGGGTTCCTCGCGGTGCCCCTGGGGCTGTACACGCTCTTTGTCGTCTGGCCGTTCATCCAGTCCATCTACTACTCCTTCACGGACTGGACCGGCCTGAGCCCCGAATTCAAGATGGTCGGCTTCGACAACTACGAGCGGATGCTCGACGACGACATCTTCTGGAAGTCGTTGCAGCACAGCCTGTTGTTCGCGTTGCTGCTGCCGCTGGTGACACTGAGCTTCGCGCTGTTCCTCGCCTTCATGATCAATGTGGGCGGACGGCGCAGAAAGGGCGGCCCGGCCATCACCGGTGTCCGCGGGTCCTCGTTCTACAAGATCGTCTATTTCTTCCCGCAGGCGCTGTCGATCGCCATCGTCGCGCTGCTGTTCGCCTTCGCGTACAACCCGGACAGCGGCGCGATCAACTCGATCCTGCGCGGGATCGGGCTGGACAGCGTCCAGCCGCTCTGGCTGGGCGACCCGAACCTCGCCCTGTGGGCCGTGATGGCGGTGATCGTCTGGTCCACGGTCGGTTTCTTTGTGGTCCTGTTCTCCGCCGGTATGGCCTCCATTCCGGCGGATCTGTACGAGGCCGCGCTGCTCGACGGCGCCGGCCGCGCCAGCACGTTCTTCCGGATCACCCTGCCGCTGCTGTGGGACACCGTGCAGTCCGGCTGGGTCTACATGGGCATCCTCGCCCTGGGCGCCGAGTCGTTCGCGGTCGTACACATCATGACGACCGGGCCCGGCGGCCCCGACTACTCGACCACGGTGATGGTCCTGTACGTGTACCAGAAAGCGTTCCGTGACGGGCAGGCCGCCTACGCCACCACGATCGGCGTGGCCCTGCTCGTTGTCACGCTGGCCTTCGCCGCGATCATCATGCGGCTGGGACGGCGCGAGCGGCTGGAGTACTGACAGATGAAGACGACCGAGACCACCGCTCCCGTACCGGCCGAGTCCGGTATGCCCGTCACCAAGACCGGCCTCCCGTCCGAAGTGCCCTCCCGCGACAAGAAAGAGGGCACCGTCCTCAACGTCTTCTCGCACGGCGTTCTCGTCATCTGGGCGTTCATGGTCGTCATGCCGCTGCTCTGGGCGGTGATGACGTCCTTCAAGGACGACCGCTCCATCTTCGGCTCACCCTGGTCGCTGCCGGACACACTGCACTTCTCGAACTGGTCGCGGGCGTGGACCGAGGCCAACATGAGCGACTACTTCCTCAACACCGTCCTGGTGGTGGGAGGGTCGTTGGCCGGCACGCTGGTGCTGGGCTCGATGGCGGCGTACGTCCTCGCCCGCTTCGACTTCCCCGGCAACCGGTTCATCTACTTCCTGTTCATCGGCGGCATGAGTTTCCCGATCATGCTCGCGCTGGTCCCGCTGTTCTACGTCGTGAACAACATGGGCCTGCTGAACACGATTCACGGCCTGATCCTGGTCTACATCGCGTACTCGCTCCCGTTCACGGTGTTCTTCCTGACGGCGTTCTTCCGCACGCTGCCGACGTCGGTGGCGGAAGCGGCCTTCGTGGACGGCGCCTCCCACACCCGGACGTTCTTCCAGATCATGCTCCCCATGGCCAAGCCCGGCCTGGTCAGCGTCGGTATCTTCAACTTCCTGGGCCAGTGGAACCAGTACATGCTCCCCACGGTCCTCAACACCGACCCCGACAAGCGCGTCCTCACCCAGGGCCTGGTGCAGCTGGCCGTCAGCCAGGGATACAAGGGCGACTGGTCCGGCCTCTTCGCCGGTCTGGTGATGGCGATGCTGCCGGTGCTGGCGGCCTACATCGTCTTCCAGCGCCAGGTGGTGCAGGGGCTGACGGCGGGGGCGCTGAAGTAACGGCAGTAGCACTTCGTAACCGATCGCGCGCACACCGCTCCCACGCCCGGGAGCGGTGTGCGTGCTGTGCGCGCGGCCTCGAAACTGTTCAACCTCTTGACGGGAGGCACCCCGGACGGCTCAGCTTAGAGTTCACTAGTTGGACATAGACGGGGCCTCATCGATGCGGTCCCGCGCGCAGGAGGTCGTCGTGGAGACTCCGGGGTCGCAGTCGTCGCTGCACCGAGCCAACCTGGAGCGGGTGGTCCGAGCCGTACGGCTGGCCGGATCCCTTACGCAGGCGGAGATCGCAAGGACGACCGGTCTGTCCGCGGCGACGGTCTCCAACATCGTCCGTGAGCTGAAGGACGGCGGAACGGTCGAGGTCACGCCCACGTCGGCGGGTGGCCGCCGGGCCCGCAGCGTCTCGCTCAGCGGTGACGCCGGCATTGTCATCGGCGTCGATTTCGGGCACACACACCTGCGCGTCGCGGTCGGGAACCTGGCCCACCAGGTGCTCGCCGAGGAGTCCGAGCCGCTGGACGTCGACGCCTCCGCCGCGCAGGGCTTCGACCGGGCCGAAGAGCTGGTCAACCGGCTGATCGCGGCGACCGGGGTGGACCGGGCCAAGATCGCCGGGGTGGGCCTCGGCGTACCCGGGCCGATCGACGTGGAGTCCGGGACGCTCGGCTCGACCGCCATCCTGCCCGGCTGGACCGGCGCCCGGCCCGCCGAGGAGCTGCGGGGGCGGCTCGGCGTACCGGTGCACGTGGACAACGACGCCAACCTGGGCGCCCTCGGCGAGCTGGTGTGGGGCAGCGGCAAGGGCGTGCGGGACCTGGCGTACATCAAGGTCGCCAGCGGTGTCGGTGCGGGCCTGGTGATCGACGGGAAGATCTACCGAGGTCCCGGCGGCACAGCCGGAGAAATCGGACATATTACGCTCGACGAGTCCGGCCCCGTCTGCCGCTGCGGTAACCGGGGCTGCCTGGAGACCTTCGCGTCCGCCCGCTATGTGCTTCCACTGCTCCAGCCCAGCCACGGCAACGACCTGACCATGGAGGGTGTCGTACGGCTGGCCCGGGACGGTGACCCCGGCTGCCGTCGGGTGATCGCCGACGTCGGCCGCCACATCGGCAGTGGAGTCGCCAACCTGTGCAATCTTCTGAACCCGAGCCGAGTGGTCCTGGGCGGCGATCTCGCCGAGGCCGGAGAGCTGGTCCTCGGGCCGATCAGGGAGTCCGTCGGCCGCTACGCCATCCCCAGCGCCGCGCGCCAACTGTCCATTCTCCCAGGGGCACTTGGCGGCCGTGCTGAGGTGCTCGGAGCGCTCGCCCTCGCCCTCAGCGAGATGGGCGATTCGACACTTTTGGACGGCAGTGTCCCCGGCAGGCTTCCGGCCACCGCACCCGCCTTCACTTAGAGAACGGATGGCACCGTTGCCAACCCGTTAAGGATTTACTTCTTGACGTCGCACGTGTGGCCGAGTTGACTTCCAGCCACCTCGGCCGCAACGACGCGGCCTCGTCAGGGAGGTTATGAAGTTGAACACGCGTATGCGTCGTGCCGCCGTTGCCATCGCCGCCGGTGCGATGGCCGTCTCGCTCGCCGCCTGTGGCAGCGCTGAGGAAGCGGGCGGCGACACCGACGCCACCGGCTCCGCCGCCGCCAAGGGCGACAACATCAAGATCGGCCTGCTCCTTCCGGAGAACAAGACCGCGCGTTACGAGAAGTTCGACCGGCCGCTGATCGAGAAGAAGATCAAGGAGCTGACGAACAACAAGGCGACGGTCGAGTACAACAACGCCCGCCAGGACGCCAACCTGCAGGCGCAGCAGGTCGACACGATGATCACCAACAAGGTGGACGTGCTGATCCTGGACGCCGTGGACGCCAAGGCGATCAAGAACTCCGTGCAGAAGGCCGTGGACGCCGGCATCAAGGTCGTCGCCTACGACCGCCTGGCCGAGGGCCCGATCAGCGCCTACACCTCGTTCGACAACGAGGAGGTCGGCCGGACCCAGGGTGAGGCCCTGCTGAAGGCCCTGGGCGCCAAGGCCAAGGACAGCCAGATCGTCATGATGAACGGCTCGGTCACCGACCCGAACGCCGCCCAGTTCAAGAAGGGCGCGCACTCCGTCCTCGACGGCAAGGTGAAGATCGGCCGCGAGTTCGACACCAAGGAGTGGTCGCCGGACAACGCCAACGCCAACATGGAGGCGGCGATCACGGCGCTCGGCAAGGACAAGATCGCCGGTGTGTACTCCGCCAACGACGGCATGGCGGGCGGCATCATCACCGCCCTGAAGGCCGCCGGCATCGCCGACATCCCGGTCACCGGCCAGGACGCCGAGCTCGCCGCCGTGCAGCGCATCATCACCGACCAGCAGTACATGAGCGTCTACAAGTCCTACCCGCAGGAGGCCGAGGTCGCCGCCGAGATGGCGGTCGCCCTGGCCAAGGGTGAGGACCTGGGCTCCATCGCCAAGGACAAGGTCTCCAGCGGCAGCGCCACGGACATCCCGTCGGTCCTGGTCCCGGTGGTCTCCCTGACCAAGGACAACATCAACGACACCGTGATCAAGGACGGCATCTACACCGCCGACGAGATCTGCGCCGGCAACTACAAGTCGGCCTGCGACAAGCTCGGCATCGGCGGCTGAAACGGTCTCGGTCCCCTTCCAAGTACGGGAACCCGTCACTGAGTTCCCGTACGGGACGGCCGTACCTCAAGGCTCCTCCGGCGCCCCGCGTCACACACAGCCCCGCAAGCTCGACCCGGGGCGCCGGACGGAAAATCCCCCCAGTCTTTCTGCACAACCTCCCGCCGGGTCAGGCGGCGAAGGAGATGGTTCACGTGTCCGCTACGCCCGTGCTGGCGTTGCGCGGGGTCTCCAAGCGGTTCGGTGCCGTTCAGGCGCTCACCGACGTAGAGCTTGAGGTCCACGCCGGTGAGGTGGTCGCCCTGGTCGGCGACAACGGCGCCGGAAAATCCACGCTGGTCAAGACGATCGCCGGCGTGCACCCCATCGATGAGGGCGTCATCGAATGGGAAGGCAAGGCCGTTTCGATCAGCAGGCCGCACGACGCCCAGGCCCTGGGCATCGCGACCGTCTACCAGGACCTCGCGCTGTGCGACAACATCGACGTCGTCGGCAACCTGTTCCTCGGCCGTGAGCTGAGGAAGTGGGGTGTCCTCGACGAGGTCGAGATGGAGCGCCGCTCGCGCGAGCTGCTGCAGACGCTGTCGATCCGCATCCCCAGCGTGCGCATCCCGATCGCCTCGCTCTCCGGCGGTCAGCGCCAGACCGTGGCCATCGCGCGCTCGATGCTGGGCGAGCCCAAGCTCGTCATCCTCGACGAGCCGACCGCCGCCCTCGGTGTCGAGCAGACCGCCCAGGTCCTCGACCTGGTCGAGCGGCTGCGCGAGCGCGACCACGCGGTCATTCTGATCAGCCACAACATGGCCGACGTCAAGGCCGTCGCCGACAAGGTGGCGGTGCTGCGCCTCGGCCGCAACAACGGTGTCTTCGAGGTCAAGACGACCTCGCAGGAGGAGATCATCTCCGCCATCACCGGCGCCACCGAAAACGCCGTGACCCGCCGTGCGGCGCGCACGAACGGGGAGGTTTCCCAGTGAGCATCGACAAGACCTCCACGCCCGCGGCGGACGAACACGCCGTCGAGAACCCCGAGGCGGCCTCCGCCGCGGTGACCGCCGTCGACCCCCGGCTGCTCGTGCGCGAGCAGGGACTCGCGGGCTACCTCGGTGAGTTCAAGCGCAAGCTGAAGGCGGGTGAGCTGGGCTCCATCCCGGTCGTCATCGGCCTGATCGTCATCTGCGTCGTCTTCCAGAGCCTGAACTCCGCGTTCCTTTCCGCGCAGAACATCAGTGACATCACCGTCACGATGGTCGGTACGGGCATGATCTCGGTCGGCATCGTCTTCGTGCTGCTGCTCGGCGAGATCGACCTGTCCGTCGGCTCCGTCAGCGGCGCGTCCAGCGCCATCGCGGCCGTGCTCGCGGTGAACCAGGGCTGGCCCGAGTGGGTGGCGGTACTCTTCGCCGTCGGCGCGGGCGCCCTCATCGGCGCGGCGCACGGCTTCTTCTTCGCCGTCCTCGGCGCCCCGGCGTTCGCCGTCACGCTGGCCGGTCTGCTCTTCTGGCTGGGCTTCATGCTCCAGACGCTGGGCGAGAACGGCACGATCAACCTCGACAGCGACGGCCTCATCGGCCGGCTGACGACGTACTTCTTCACGGACATCGCCGCCGCGTACGGCCTGGCGGCCGTGGTGACCGCGATCTTCTTCATCACCTCGTTCCTCGGCAACCGGCGCCGCGAGGCGGCGGGCATCCCGTCGCGGCCGCTGAGCGACACGCTGCTGCGCACGGGGCTGCTCGCGGTGATCTCCTTCGCCGCGGCGTTCATGTACAACCAGTACAAGGGTCTGCCGCTGGCGACCGTGATCTTCCTGGTGTTCCTGGTGGGTACGGACTTCCTGCTGCGCCGGACCTCGTACGGCCGTAAGGTCTTCGCGCTCGGTGGCAGCGTCGAGGCGTCGCGGCGTGCGGGTATCAACGTCACGGCGGTACGGATCTCCGTGTTCGCGATCTCCGGTGGGTTCGCGGCGATCGGTGGTCTGTTCCTGGCGTCGAAGATCGCGTCCGCGAACCAGAGTGCGGGTACCGGTGACCTGCTGATGAACGCGATCGCGGCGGCGGTGATCGGTGGTACGTCGCTGTTCGGTGGGCGGGGGCGTACGTGGAACGCGCTGCTCGGTGTGCTGGTGATCGTTTCCATCCAGTACGGGCTGCAGCTGGAGTCCATCGCTGAGCCGGTGAAGTACATGATCACCGCGGGTGTGTTGCTCACCACGGTGGTGATCGACTCGATCACCCGCAAGACCCAGAAGACCGCGGGTCGCGCATAGGGGTTGCGCCGTAGGGGGCGCGGTGGTCTGCCGGGTGCCGGTCGCATGTGGCTGGTCGCGCCCACACGGCGGAGCCGCAAACTGATACAGCCCCGCGCCCCTTTCGGGCGTTGCTGTGCCCGGTGCCTCGTCGGTGCCGGGCACAGTCGTGTCGTACGTCGGCGGAACATTAGACTCGTCGAGCCCGTAACAGCTCGAACAGCTCTACTGCAAGGAGGCACGGGTGCCGCTGCTGACCCGCATCAGGGGACCGCGCGATCTGGACCGGCTCAGCCTGGAAGAGCTGGACCAGCTGGCGGAGGAGATCCGGACCTTCCTCGTCGAGGCCGTCTCCAAGACCGGCGGCCACCTCGGCCCCAACCTCGGCGTGGTGGAGCTGACCATCGCCCTGCACCGGGTGTTCGACTCGCCCAAGGACAAGGTGCTGTGGGACACCGGGCACCAGGCGTACGTCCACAAGCTGCTCACGGGCCGGCAGGACTTCTCGCGGCTGAAGATGAAGGGCGGCCTGTCCGGCTACCCCTCGCAGGCCGAGTCCGAGCACGACGTCATCGAGAACAGCCACGCCTCCACGGTCCTCGGCTGGGCCGACGGCCTGGCGAAAGCCAACCAGCTGCGCAAACGCGACGACCACGTGGTCGCCGTGATCGGTGACGGCGCGCTCACCGGCGGCATGGCCTGGGAGGCGCTGAACAACATCGCCGACGCCAAGGACCGCCCCCTCGTCATCGTCGTCAACGACAACGAGCGGTCGTACGCGCCGACCATCGGCGGTCTCGCCAACCACCTCGCGACGCTGCGGACGACCGACGGCTACGAGCGGTTCCTCGCCCGCACCAAGGAGGTCCTGGAGCGCACCCCGGTCGTCGGCCGGCCGCTCTACGACACCCTGCACGGCGCCAAGAAGGGGCTGAAGGACTTCATCGCGCCGCAGGGCATGTTCGAGGACCTCGGCCTGAAGTACGTCGGCCCGATCGACGGCCACGACATCGAGGCGCTGGAGTCCGCGCTGGCCCGCGCCAAGCGGTTCGGCGGCCCGGTGATCGTGCACTGCCTCACCGAGAAGGGCCGCGGCTACCAGCCCGCCCTCCAGGACGAGGCCGACCGCTTCCACGCCGTCGGCAAGATCCACCCCGACACGGGCCTGCCGATCGCCTCCTCCGGCGCCGACTGGACCTCCGTCTTCGGCGACGAGATGGTCAAGCTCGGCAAGGAGCGCGAGGACATCGTCGCCATCACGGCCGCGATGCTCCAGCCGGTCGGCCTGGACCGGTTCGCGAAGATCTTCCCGGAGCGGGTGTACGACGTCGGCATCGCCGAGCAGCACGGCGCCGTCTCCGCGGCGGGCCTGGCCACCGGCGGACTGCACCCCGTCTTCGCCGTGTACGCCACCTTCCTCAACCGCGCCTTCGACCAGGTCCTGATGGACGTCGCCCTGCACAAGTGCGGCGTGACCTTCGTACTGGACCGGGCCGGCATCACCGGCACCGACGGCGCCTCCCACAACGGCATGTGGGACATGTCGATCCTCCAGGTCGTCCCCGGCCTCCGGCTCGCCGCCCCGCGTGACGCCGAACAGGTGCGCGCCCAGCTGCGCGAGGCCGTCGACGTCGACGACGCCCCGACCGTGGTGCGCTTCTCCAAGGGCGCCGTCGGCCCCGCCGTACCCGCCGTCGGCCGCATCGGCGGCATGGACGTGCTGCGCGAGCCCGGCACCACCACCCCGGACGTGCTGCTCGTCTCGGTGGGCGCCCTCGCGCCGATGTGCCTGGAGATCGCCTCCCTCCTCGACAAGCAGGGCATCTCCACCACCGTCGTCGACCCGCGCTGGGTCAAGCCCGTCGACGAGGCCATGGCCCCGCTCGCCGAACGGCACCGCGTGGTCGTCACCGTCGAGGACAACTCCCGCGTCGGCGGCGTCGGATCGACCATCGCCCAGGCCCTGCGGGACGCGGGCGTCGACGTACCGCTGCGCGACTTCGGCATCCCCCCGCGCTTCCTCGACCACGCCTCCCGCGCCGAGGTCATGGCGGAGATCGGGCTGACCGCCCCGGACATCGCCCGCCAGGTCACCGGCCTGGTCTCCCGGCTCGACGGGCGCTACGAGCGGACCGCCGCCGACGAGATCGAGGCCGCGCGCGACTGACCCCCACGGCACCGAAAGCCTCTGAATGGGCCGGTTCCACCACTGCCAAGAGTGGTGGAACCGGCCCATTCGCGTGAGGCGGCTCGCGTCGGGGCATACGCATAACGCCCCCTCTCGATCATGTCGAGGACGACAAGCGTGGGAGGTACGCCGTGAGCAGCACCCTTTTCCGGACGAAGAAGGTCGAGCAGTCCATCCTCGATACCGAGGAGCCAGAGCACGCGCTCAAGAAATCACTGTCCGCCCTGGACCTGACGGTCTTCGGCGTCGGTGTGATCATCGGCACCGGCATCTTCGTCCTCACCGGCGCGGTCGCCAGGAACAACGCCGGACCGGCCGTCGCGCTGGCCTTCGTCGCGGCCGGCGTCGTCTGCGCGCTCGCCGCGCTCTGCTACGCCGAGTTCGCCTCCACCGTCCCGGTGGCCGGCTCCGCGTACACCTTCTCGTACGCCTCCCTGGGCGAACTGCCCGCCTGGATCATCGGCTGGGACCTGGTCCTGGAGTTCGCGCTGGGCACGGCGGTGGTCGCCGTCGGCTGGTCCGGGTACATTGCCTCGCTGATGGACAACGCGGGCTGGCAACTGCCCGAGGCGCTCGGCACCCGGGAGGGCGCCGACGGTTTCGGCTTCGACATCCTCGCCGCCGCCCTGGTGCTGGTGCTCACCGCCATCCTCGTGGTCGGCATGAAGCTCTCCGCGCGGGTCACCTCCGTCGTCGTTGCCATCAAGGTGACCGTCGTCCTCGTCGTGATCATCGCGGGCGCCTTCTTCATCACCGGCAGCAACTACGACCCGTTCATCCCCGAGCCGGTGCCCGTGGAGGCCGGGCAGAACCTGGACGCGCCGCTCATCCAGCTGATGTTCGGCTGGGCGCCCTCCAACTTCGGCGTGATGGGCATCTTCACCGCCGCCTCCGTGGTGTTCTTCGCCTTCATCGGCTTCGACATCGTCGCCACCGCCGCCGAGGAGACGAAGAACCCGCAGCGCGACATGCCCCGCGGCATCCTCGGCTCCCTGTTCATCTGCACCGTCCTGTACGTGGCGGTGTCGATCGTCGTCACCGGTATGCAGCACTACAGCGAGCTGTCCGTGGACGCCCCGCTCGCCGACGCCTTCAAGGCCACCGGGCACCCCTGGTACGCGGGCTTCATCAGCTTCGGCGCGGCGGTGGGCCTGACCACCGTCTGCATGATCCTTCTCCTCGGCCAGACCCGCGTCTTCTTCGCGATGAGCCGTGACGGACTGCTGCCCCGCTTCTTCTCCCGCGTCCACCCGCGGTTCAGGACCCCGCACCGGCCGACCATCCTGCTCGGCGTGCTCATCGCGGTCCTCGCGGGCTTCACGCCCCTTCAGGAACTGGCCGCGCTGGTGAACATCGGCACCCTGTTCGCCTTCGTCGTCGTCGCGGTCAGCGTGATCATCCTCCGCAGGACCCGCCCCGACCTGCACCGCGCCTTCCGCACCCCCTGGGTGCCCGTGCTCCCGATCGTGTCCGTGCTGGCCTCGCTGTGGCTGATGCTGAACCTGCCCGCCGAGACCTGGGTCCGGTTCGCCATCTGGATGGCGGCCGGTTTCGTCGTCTACTTCGTGTACGGCCGCACCCACAGCCGCCTCGCCCGCCACGAGGAGACCACGGTCGAGGACGTCATGAAACCCGAACGCGGCAACGAAGGGTGAGCATCCCGTTCTGAACACCCGGCCTCGTATGTCCTGCTTCAGTGGGACATACGAGGCCGGATAGCGTACGGCCCATGCGCGCCGAGCCCCTCGCACCGCCACGCTCCGTAGCCGCACCGCGGGTGGCGCACCGCTACTGGACCCGGCTGCTGCCCCTGCTGGCCGCGCTGGCCTGCCTCACCCGCGCGCCCTCCTTCGTACGGCCGCTGTGGAACCCCGACGAGGGCTATCTCGCCGTACAGGCGCGGATGCTGGCACACGGCGGAGAGCTGTACGAGACGGTCGTGGACCGCAAGCCGCCGCTGGTGCCGTGGCTGTACGAGGCGGCGTTCGCGCTGGCCGGGTCCGAGTCCCTCGCCCCGGTCCGGGCGCTGGCGGTGCTCGCACAGCTGCTCACGGCCGTCCTGCTGGCCTCGCTCGCGCGGCGCCGGTGGGGCGACGGCGCGGGCCGTACCGCCGGGGTGCTGTACCTGCTGGTCTCCGTCGGGCTCAACCCCGAGGACGCGCAGGCCGCCGGATTCGAGGTGTTCATACTGCCGTGCACGGCCGCCGCGATGTGGTGCGCGGACCGGCGCCGCTGGGGCGCGGCGGGCGCGGCCGTCGCCGGGGCCTTCCTCGCCAAGCAGACCGGGGCGGCCGTACTCCTGCCGGTGATCTGGCTGTACGTCCGTACCGGCGGCGGTGCGCGGGGTGGGCTGCTGTGGCTCGCGGCCGGGGTCGTCCTGCCGGTGCTGTGCGCGGCCCTGGTCACCGATCCGGCGGGCTTCGTGTTCTGGACGGTGACCGGATCGCGGGCGTACGCCGCCTCCTTCACCGGCTCCGAACTGCACGTCCTGGCCCGGGGGCTGGCCAACACCGCGATCCTGGGCGTCGGGTGCGCGGGGCTGCTGCCGCTGGTGGTACGGGCGCTGCGCACGGCCCGCACCGGGGCGGGGGAGCTGTGGCTGTGGCTGGCCGCGTCGGCCGGGGCGGTGCTGGCCGGGTTCCACTTCTTCGGCCACTACTACCTGCAACTCCTGCCGCCGCTCGCCCTGTTGGCGACCGCCGCCCTGCAAGTCCTGCCCCGCGACCGCCTGGTGACCGCCGTTGTCACCTCCGCCTGCTGCTGCGGCCTCTTCCTCGCCTGGGGCCTGCTCGCCCCACGCCCCGAACTCGCCCACGCCCAGCGCCTCGCGGAGGCCACCGCACGCCGCACCGATCCCGGCGACCGTGTGCTCGTCTGGGGCATGCACCCGGAGACGTACTGGCTCGCCGACCGCACCCCCGCCAGCCGCTACCTCACCGCCGGTCTCCTCACCAACTACAGCGGCGGCCGCGACGGCCCCCAGGTCGGCGAGAAGTACGGCGTCGAGGGCGCCTGGCCGACGTTCCGCGCGGAACTCACCGCGCATGCCCCGGCCCTGATCGTGGACGACTCCCGCGGCAAGCCGTACGCACCGCGGCGGGTGCCGAGCCTCAGGAAGGTGCTGGTGGCCGGGTACGAGGAGGTGGGGGAGGTGGACGGGGCGGTGTTGTACAGCCGGGTGGGTTCCGGGCGGAGACCCTAGCGATGCACCGTCCGTGGTCCCGCCACCTCCGCGCCCAGTTCCGTCACCCGGCGCCTGAGTTCACGGTCGGCCGTGACGACCAGGCAGGGGCGGTCGCCGGCCTCGGTGACCAGCTCGACCATGCGGTCGTCGCCACTGCCGGATGCCGCGTCGACCCGTACGCCCGGCACGGACTCCACCCTGCGGGCCGCGCCCTCCACCACGAGGACGATGTCCACCGGCCCCGCGTGGCCGGGCAGGCCGTCCGCCGCCAGCCGGTCGCGCAGGCGTTCGGCCGCGCCGTGCCGGTCGCGCCACCAGCCGTCGGGTACCGAGCCGACCACGTTGGCGGCGTCCACGATGACCAGGAGCGGGGCAGTCATGACACCCAGGGTCGCACGGGCCGCCGAGGGGAACCCGGGGGATGCCCGATTAAAGTAGGAGCGTGTCAATGGTCCCTGCGGTGAACGGCGACTGGCTGATACGAGGCCGGGACGGACGGCTCAGTGCCTACGCCCCCGGCGGCGAGGCCGTCCATTGCCGGGCCGAGCGCCATCCGGGCGGCGCGTGGCTGCCGTCCCGCAGGATGGGCGGCGAACAGCGGCTGTTGCCCGGCCTCGCGGTCGGCCAGGGAGCCGACGGTTACGCACACCTCGTCGCCTGGCGGCCCACCCCGGGCGGTGAGGCGGGCCTGGTGCACTCCACGCACTTCCGCCCGCACCTCGCCCCGCTGGACTGGCTTCCGATCGGCCACCCCAACAAGAAGGGCGAGCGGACCGGGATGCCCGCCGTGGCCGTGGACGCCGAGGGGCGCGCCTACGTCTTCGTACGCAACCGCGGCAAGGGCGTGCAGACCGTCAACCAGAAGGAGCGCGGCGGCTGGAACGGCTGGCACGACCTGAAGGGCTCCCGGGTGGACGAGGAACTCGTCGCCGTCACAGGCGAGTCGGGCCGGGTCGAGGTGTACGCCACCAACCCCGACGGCATCCTGCGCTGGTACCAGCAGGAGCCGGGCGCGCGCCCGGTCGCCGCCGACCCGCTGCCGGTGCGGGTGGCGCCGGGTTCGCTGAGCGCGCTGCCCACCTCCAAGGAGTACACGACGCTGTACTTCACGGACCCCGAGGGCACGCTGTACGCCTGGCGTCCCGACGGTGATCCGATCGCGCTGATCGCCGCGGCCGGGCCGGGGCCGGTGGCGGTCCTGCGCTGTGTGCTGGAGGGCCACGACTGCACCCTGCTCGCCCAGCGTTCGTCCTCCGGGCGGGTGGCCTTCGCGGCGTACCCCACCGAGCAGGAGTCGGCGGGTCTGTGGTGGACCGAGTCCGGGCCCCCGTTGCCGGTGGGCTCGCGGGTCGCCCTGGCGGAGGATGTTGAGGGCCGCGTCGTCGCCGCGACGGCCACACCGGACGGCGACCTGCGCCTGGCCCGGCAGAAGGAGGAACCGGGGCTGGCGCTGGCGGCCTGGCAGGAGGTCCGGGGGGCCTGACGTGCGAGGGCTGGATGTCCGGCGGCCTGACGTGCCAGGACTGGATGTCCGGGGCCTGACGTCCGGCGGATGGGCATGAGGGGGATGCGCCTGAGGGCCGTACACGCCGCCGCCATGCGCTGTTCACTGAACGCTCATCCTATGATGGGCCAGCTCGGCCTTCCGTACACAGGTTCGGGATGGGCAGGTCAGCCGCGCCGAGAGTCAGGGAAAGGGCAGGTCACGTCATGCGGACCGGATCCGGGCGCGGCGCCGTCCGAGGGACAACGAAAGCGGTCGTCGGCACCGAGGAGGCCGGCGCCTCACGCCACGCGGCCCAGTACAACCCGTCCGGCCGGTGGCTGGTCCTCGGCAAGGACGGCCGGCTGACCGCCTACGCCCGCACCGACGCGGGGCTGCTGCGCTGGACCGAGCTGCGGCCGGGCGGCCCGGCCTGGACCGGCCCCGACTTCTTCCCGATACCCGGCCTCACCCACCTGTCGGTGGCTCAGGGCGCCGACACCTACGTGCACTTCCTCGGGCGGCGCGAGGTCCGCAAGGGCGACGGGCCGCCCGTAGTCGACGTCGTGCACGCCATCCAGTACCAGACCGGCAGGCCCGTCACCGAGTGGCGGTCGCTGGGCAACCCGCACCAGGACCGGGAGAAGGCGGCCCGCTTCGGCGTCCCCGCGGCCGCGGTCAGCGCCTCGGGCCGGGTGTACGTCTTCGCGCGCAACGCCGGAGGCGGCGTGATGCTGCGCCGGGAGGCGCCCACCGGGAAGTGGGAGGCGTGGCGCGACCTCAAGGGCAGCCGGGTGCGGGACGGGCTCGCCGTCGTCGCCCATGCCTCCGGCCGCATCGAGCTGCTGGCCGGCGGTGAGCACGACGCCATGTGGTGGCGCCAGCCCGAGGCCGACGGCGACTTCGGGCGGGAGCCGAACATCCCGCTGCGGGTGGCGCCCGGCACGGCGTCGGTGCTGGAGACGGGCCCGGACCGGGCGACGTACTTCTGGGCCGACCCGCAGGGCGGCGGGCTCCTCGCCCACCGGCCCGGCGGCTGGGCGATCCCTCTCGGCGGCGCTCCGGCCGGGGACCCGGTGACGGCGCTGCGCGCGGTGCTCGACGGCTACGACTGCACCGTACTGGCCCACCGCGACCTCGACGGGCACGTCATGCTCGCCGCGTACGGCACGGAGAACGAGCAGGCCGGCGTGTGGTGGTCCCCGACGGGCGAACACTGCGCCGGCGCCCCGGCGCTGGCGCTGGACGGCCACGGCCGGGTGGTCCTGGCGATGCTGGGCCACGACGGCGCCCTGCACGTGGCCCGCCAGACCGGCGAACCGGGCCTGTCGCTGGCTCCCTCGGTGCGCGTCTGAGGAGGAGCCGGGACGCTGTCCGTATCACGCCCTGGCACCCGGGCCCAATCACCCCCCGGCGGCCGGCGACTTCTTCGCCGACTCCGGGATCTCCCCGTCCGTGCGCACCGCCTCCCACAGCTGGTCCGCCTGCGGCTGGGCCGCCACCACCCGGTTCGGGTCCTGGGCGTCGTACTGCACGGGCAGCATGATCGTCTCCATGGTCGACGGGTCGACCCCGTTCATGCTGCGGCCGAACTCGGCGAGCTTGGTGAGGGAGGCCAGGCCGGAGTCGGTGGTGAGGGACTCGGTGAGGGTGTCGGCGATGCGGTAGGTCTTGGTGGGGCTGCCCAGCAGGTCCTGCTTCTTGATCTCGGAGAGCAGCGCGACCAGGAACTGCTGCTGGAGCCCGATCCGCCCGAGGTCGCTGCCGTCCCCGACGCCGTGCCGGGTGCGGACGAACTGCAGGGCCTGCGTGCCGTCCAGCCGGTGCGTGCCTGCGCTCAGGTCGAGGCCGCTGGCGGTGTCGTGGATGTCCTCCTCGACGGTGACCGGCACGCCGCCGATCGCGTCCACGAGCCCCTTGAAGCCCGCGAAGTCGATCTCCACGAAGTGGTCCATGCGGACGCCGGACATCTGCTCGACGGTCTTGACCACACACGCCGGACCGGCCTGCGCGTACACGGAGTTGAACATCACGCGTTGCGCCGACGGCAGCGCGGAGCCGTCCCGCCCGGTGCACTCGGGCCGGGTCACGAGGGTGTCGCGGGGGATGCTGATGGCGACGGCCTCGCGCCGGCCCTCGGGTATGTGCAGCACCAGCGCGGTGTCGGAGCGGGCGCCGGAGACGTTGCCGCCGCCGAGGCCGGCATTGGCGCCGGAGCGCGAGTCGGAGCCCAGGACCAGCAGGTTCTGTCCCGCGGTGGGCAGCTTCTCGGGCCGGTCGTCGCCGAGCGCGCGGTCGAGGTCGACGCCCTTGATGTTGCCGTCGAGGTCGCGGTAGAGCCAGTAGCCGGTGCCGCCCGCGGCGAGCAGGACGACGACCAGGCCCAGCAGGACCCAGCGCCACACCCGGCGGCGTCTCCTGGGCGGCCGTGCGGCGCGGCGGCCCGACGGTGCGCGCCTCGATCCGCGGGAGCCCGTCGTGGTCGGGGCGTGGGTCATGCCTGGAGTCCTCTCTCACTGAGCGGCTCGAACTATAGACCGATTGCCGGGAGGCTATGGGCCGATCGGTGGCGGTGCGGGCCGACGCCTCTGCCACTCAATGGATGTCTGACGTTCAACTGCCGCTCATGGTTGTGTGTGTTGTGCGTCATGACTGATTGCAGTTGACAGCTATCAACCGGCCTGGTGATGATGTGCGCGGCCTGTGAAGGTTGAATTTTTGGCGTGAATTGCACATCGGTCGGATGGCCGGCGGATGGCGTGGTCGCGGATTTCGAGCCGGGGGGCACGAGGGCGAGCGACCGCCTGTGCTCACCTCGGCCGCGGCCGAGGTGAGGAAAAGGGAGGGTGGCTGTGCTGCTGCGTGCGTCGGCCCGGCAAGGGGCGGCTGCGTGACGACCGTTTCCGATCACGCCGTCCAGCAGGTTCCCGGCGCGGCCGGCGGCGTGCCGTCGCCGCGCGGCGCGCGCCCGCGCCCGGCCGAGTCCGCCCCCACCACGCTCACCGCGGAGCACGGCGACGTCTACGTCGAGCCGGGGCTCACCCCGCTGGGCGCCCGTGAGGCCAACCGCTCCGCGCTCACCGCACTCCTCGACTCCGCCGGCATCGGCCACTTCGCGGTGCGCGGCACCTCAGACCACGGCACGGTCGTCGCCGTCGCCGAGGAGGACCGGGAGCGGGTTCTGGCCGCGGTGTTCCGGGGGCTGGGCCAGTACCCGGGCCACCTCAGCGTGATCGACCCGGACGCGCCCCGGCCCGCCCCGCCGGTCTCCACCCGCGACCCCAGGGCCTGGCGCGAGGTGTCCGCCGCGCGCGTGCTGCAGATCAGCTGGTACCGCACCGACCCGGGCCGGCACCTCCTGCTCGGTCACCAGTACGGCTGCGCCATCGAGTTCTGGCAGCGGCACGGCACCCACCTGGTCGCGCCCCGCGCCAACCGCGCCACCTGGGCGGTCGCCGCCGACGGCGGCAACGTCCTGGGCGCCGCCCGGCTGTTCAGCCGGTTCGTCTCGGACTGGACCCCGGGCCGGCTGGCGCCCGCGCTGGCCACCCGCCCCGAGTTCCTGGTGCACTGCGCCGACGACATCGCCTTCCCCGTCGACGCCGTCTACACCTGGGTCGACGGCGACGACCCGGCCTGGCAGCGGCGCAAGGCCCAGGCCAAGGGCGAGGTCTACCACGCCGAGTCGGCCAGCGACGCCCGCTTCATCAGCCGGGACGAACTGCGCTACTCGGTGCGCTCGCTGCACCTGTTCGCGCCCTGGATCCGCAACATCTACATCGTCACCGACGACCAGGTCCCGGCCTGGCTGGTCGAGGGCCTGCCCGGGCTGCGCATTGCCACGCACCGCGAGATCTTCCGCAACCCGGACGACCTGCCGACGTTCAACTCGCACTCGATCGAGAGCCAGCTGCACCACATCGACGGCCTCGCCGAGCACTTCCTGTACTTCAACGACGACATGTTCATCGGCCGCCCGGTGACCCCGAACGCCTTCTTCACCCCCACCGGCACGGCCCGTTACTTCCCCTCTCGCAACCGCATCCCGCAGGGCCCGGTCATGGAGACCGACAGCCCGGTCGACGCGGCCTGCAAGAACAACCGCGCGCTCCTGGAGGAACGTTTCGGCCGGGTGATCACCCAGCCCATGGAGCACATCCCCTACGCCCTGCGTCGCTCGGCGATGGAGGAGGCCGAGCGGGACTTCCCCGAGGCCTGGGCGCGCACCTCGGCCAGCCGGTTCCGGGCGATGACCGACCTGTCGCCCACCTCGTCGTTCGCGCTCTACTACGCGGCGCTCACCGGCCGGGCCCAGCCGGGCTCGATGCCCTTCACCTACCTCCAGCTCGCCGTGCCCGACCTCGCTGACCGGCTGCAACGCCTCCTCGACGGGCGGGACCAGGACTCCTTCTGCCTCAACGACGCCTTCTCCACCCCGGAGGACATCGAGGCACAGCAGGAACTGCTGGACGGTTTCCTCAACGCCTATTTCCCGACGCCGAGCCCGTACGAGCGGTGAGAACCAGGCCCGCCAGGGGCCGACCGCCTTTCCACTGTGATGACAGCCCAGCCCCCGCGAGGGGACACCCTCGCCACCCCCCACACCCTTCCGTCCCGACGCCCCACGAAACGGAGTTCATGACGTGCCGGACCCGACGTCCATGAACTCCGCGGTGCACGTCTACCAGCGCCTCGTCCCACAGCCCGTCCGCTCCGCCGCCGCGACCACCGTCCCCGCGGGCGTACGCCGCAAGGTCAAGCGGCAGCTCGCCCGGACCCTCAGCCGCCGCGAGGCCCGGCTGCACCGCAGGGCGCTGCGGCAGGTGCGACGGGCGGAGCTCGGCCGGTCCGAACGGCGGGCCACCGCACCCGACGGCCGTATCGGGCATGTGCACACCGGGCTCACCGTCGACCTGGCCCGCCGCCTCGACCACGACCTCGTCACGCACGCGCTGGACGCCGCCGAGATCCCCTGGTTCGCCGTGCCCGCGCTGGACGACCGGCGGATCTGCCTCGCCGTGGACGTCAAGGACAAGGGGCCCGTCCGCCGCGTGCTGCGCGCGCTGATGGAGGAACACACCGGGTACGTCGTCACCGTCTCGCCCGCCCTGGGCGACACCCGGGAGATCCCGGGCAGCCACGTCAAGGCGTGGAAGAACTACGGCAGGGCCCGGGTGATCCGGCTGACCTGGCTGCGCACCGACCCCACCGAGAACCTCTGGACCGGTGAGGACCAGGGCATCGAGATCGAGTTCTGGACCACCAACACCGCCCTGCCCACCGAACGCCTCATCGGCCCACGCCCCAACCGGGTGCAGCGGGCGGTGCCCAGCGACGCGCTCGGCATCGAGATCGGCCTCGACCGGCTGTCCGGCTACTGCGACATCGACGGCGACCAGGAGCCGACGATCACGCTGGAGAGCTTCGACGTGGTCCGCCTGGAGGAGATCACCTTCCCCGTGGACGCCGTCCTGTTCTTCCAGCACCCCACACCGTGGGGCGAGTGGCTGCTGCGCGCCGCGCTGCGCTCCGTGCACCAGTACGCGCCCTGGGTGGACGTCGTGCACGTGGTCGCCGAGGCCGAGCCGCCGGCCTGGCTGGACGCCGGCGACCGGCTCAGCGTCGTACGCGCCCGGCCGGGTGCCGAGTGGCACCTGCACCAGCTGCCCGACGTCGCGGACCACTTCCTGCTGCTGCGCCCGGGCGCCCTGCTCGGGCGGCCGGTGCGGCCCTTCGACTACTTCACCCCGACCGGATCGACCCGCCCGAGGCGCGGCCCCTGGACCGCGCAGGAGTCCTTCGCGCCGTGGACCCGTGCCGCGTACTCCGCCACCGGCCGGGTCACCGCCCACGGCTACGCGCACGGACCCCAGCCGCACCGCGCCGAGACCCTCGCCCGGCTCGCCGGCACCGGTATCGCGCCCCCGCAGCTGCCGGTTGCCCAGCAGCTGCCCGCCGTACCCGGCACCCACCCGCTGGACGGCGTCCTCCACCACTTCGCGTACGTCTCCGGGGTCGCCGACCCCTCCGGTGAGGCGTCCGTCGCCCTGCACGCGGCGCTGCCCGGCCTCGGCAACCACCTGGAGCGGCTGCTGGTCCGGCGCGACACGCAGCAGATGCAGTTCACCGGCCTGGGCACCGAAGAGGCGCGTGCCCGGGGCGGAGTCAAGGCCGTGCAGCGTTTTCTGGAGCGTTACTACCCCGTGCCCAGCGTCTTCGAGCGCGACCACAGCGACCGCCCCGACGTCTCCGGTGAGGCGGGCCGGTAGTCGTGAGCATGGGCAACCCCGAGGCGTCCGCCGCGGTCGGGGCGTATCGCACCCTGGTCCCCACGGGCCTCAGACGCCGGATCGCGCGCCGCGTCCCGCTGCGGCTGCGGCAGGTGCTGAAGCAGCTGCTGCGCGGCCTGCACAGCCTCACCTTCGGGTCCCGGCTGCTGCGCTCGGTGCGGGCCCGCCGCCGCTGGCCGCACCTGTTCGGTCCGGGCGAACGGCTCGCCGCGCTCGCCGGTCCGGGCGCGCGCATCGCTCTGGTACGGCCCACCGTCTCGCCGCTGGGACTGCGCGAGGCCAACCTCGAACTCGTCGTCACCGCGCTGGAGGAGGCCGGCGTCGACTACTTCGCGATCCGCGGCACCTCCGACTTCCGCTCCTGCCTCGCCGTCGCCGAGGCCGACCGCGACCGTGCCCGGCAGGCGCTGGAGCGCTGCGCCGGACACAGCCCCGTCTACCTCGTGGCCTGCCGCGGCGAGAGCGCCCAGGGCCGGCCCGTGCTGGCCGGCTCCGCACGCGGCCGCCGGCTCGCCCGGGAGGCCGCCGTGGTGCGGGTCGGCATGGTGTGGAGCGACCCGGCAGGCACCCTGGTGCTGGGCCTGGAGCACGGCTGCGACATCGAGTTCTGGCGGCCCAGCGAGGGCCGCCTGGTGGCACCGCGCCCCAACCGGGTCACCGAGGACGTCGCCCTGGACGAGCCCCGCATCACCGTCCCGGTCAGCCGTCTCACCAGCTTCGCCGCCCTGCACACCCGCCGCACCCGCGCGGTGCGCACCATCCGGCCCTGCGCCGAACCCCTCCCCGAAGACGTCCGCTTCCCCGTCGACGTCGTCTACACCTGGGTCGACGGCAGCGACCCCGAGTGGCAGCGGCGGCGCGGCGCCTACCGCGACGGCGGCTACCACACCGAGTCCGCCAACGCGGCCCGCTACATCAGCCGCGACGAACTGCGCTACTCGCTGCGCGCGCTGGAGCAGAACGCGTCCTGGGTGCGCCATGTCTACCTGGTGACGGACCGGCAGCGTCCGGCCTGGCTCAACGACGCCCACCCGCGCCTCACGGTCGTCGACCACTCCGAGATCTTCGACGACCCCCAGGCGCTGCCCACCTTCAACTCGCACGCCATCGAGAGCCGCCTGCACCACATCAAGGGCCTGGCCGAGCACTTCCTCTACTTCAACGACGACATGTTCCTGGGCTGCCCGGTCACCCCGCAGGACTTCTTCCTGTCCAACGGCATGACCCGCACCTTCTTCTCCCCGTCCCAGGTGCCGCGCTGGGACCTCACGCCGGTCGACCGCCCGGTCGACGCGGCCGGCAAGAACAACCGGCGCCTGCTGCTGGAGCGGTTCGGCAGCGCCATCGTGCAGAAGCTGCGGCACGCCCCCTACGCGCTGCGCCGCAGCGTGCTGCACGAGATCGAACGGGAGTACGCCGAGGCGCACCGGCGGACGTCGTACAGCCGCTTCCGCAGCGCCACCGACATCTCCATCCCGTCGTCGCTGTACCACTACTACGCCTACTTCACGGGCCGGGCGGTGCCGTCGAACATCTCGTTCGCCTATCTCGACCTGGTCCGGCCGGAGATCCGGCGGCGGCTCGGCATCCTGCTGGCCCGCCGCGACCGGCAGGCGTTCTGCATCAACGACACTCTCTCCGACGGCCGGGACGTGGACCGCCAGACGGCGATGCTGCGCGACTTCCTCCAGGCCTACTACCCCGTGCCCAGTCCCTTCGAGCGGAAGGAGCGTGAGGTCCGGTGAAGATCTCCTTCCTGATCAACAACGTCTACGGCATCGGGGGCACCAACCGCACGGTGATCAACCTGGCCGAGGCGCTCTCCGTGCAGCACGAGGTGGAGATCGTGTCGGTGTTCCGGCGCGCCCACACCACCAAGTTCGAGATCTCCCCGCGCGTCACCGTGCGCGCCCTGGTCGACCTGCGCCCCGGTTCCGCCGACCGCGGCGCCGCCGGCAGCGACGAGCCCAGCGAAGTGGTGCCGCGCCAGGAGGAGTTCTACGCCCAGTACAGCCGCTTCACCGACGGCCGGATCATCCGCGAGCTGCAGAAGACGTCCGCCGACGTCGTGGTCGGCACCCGGCCCAGCCTCAACCTGTTCGTCGCCGCCCACACCCGGGACGGCGCCCTGCGCGTCGCCCAGGAGCACATGACGCACCTGGCCATCCCGCCGGCGGTGCGCGCGGAGATGGCCCGCGTCTACCCGCGGCTGGACGCGATCACCACCGTCACCGAGGCCGACGCCCGCTCCTTCATGGAGAACACCCCGATCCCCGGCATCCCCGTCGTCGGCATCCCCAACAGCGTCCCGCAGCCGTCCGTCACCCCCTCCGACTGCACCCGCAAGGTCGTGGTCAGCGCCGGCCGGATGCACCACATCAAGCGGTACGACCTGCTGATCCGCGCCTTCGGGCAACTCGCGGACGAGTTTCCCGACTGGCAGCTGCGCATCTACGGCGATGGCGGCGAGGCCGCCAAACTCCGCGCCCTGGTCACCGAACTGGGCCTGACCGGACGGGCGTTGCTGATGGGCGGCTTCTCACCCATCGAGTCCGAGTGGGCCAAGGGCTCCATCGCGGCCGTCACCTCCAGCGCCGAGTCCTTCGGCATGACCCTCGTCGAGGCGATGCGCTGCGGACTGCCCGTCGTCTCCACCGACTGCCCGGTCGGCCCCCGCGAGATCCTCACCGACGGCGAGGACGGCTTCCTCGTGCCCAACGGCGAGGTCGACGGCATCGCCTGGGGCCTGCGCCGCCTGATGGCCGACGACGCTCTGCGCCGCACCATGGGCGCCGCAGCCCTGCGCAACGCCGCCCGTTACGACCCGGCGGCCGTCGCCGACGAGTACCTGGACCTCTTCGAGGACGCCGCCCGCCGCCGCGCCGCCGCCCACCGCGGCTACCGCGCCCCCGCCGCACCCCGCAAGGGCGGCACCGCCCCGCTCACCGTGCCCCCCGTCTCCGTGGGCGCGGCCACCGTCGACGTCACCGCCGACGACGGAGGCTGGCTCCGCTTCAGCGCCGACGCACCCGGCGAGGGCCGCAAGCGCCGCCAGTTCGTCCTGCGGCACAAGCCCTCCGACGGCGACCCCCGCCCCGACCTGCCGCTGCGCACCCAGCGCAAGGACCTCGACAACGGCGGCACCCGCTACACCGCCGTCCTCACCCCGTCCGCCCTCGACGACCTCGGCGACGGACGCTGGCAGGTGGCCCTGCAGACCGGCAAGGCGTCCCCCGTCCATCTGAAGGCCGGCATCCGAGACACCCGCGCCCTCATCGACGCCCGCGCCCGCCTCGTCGCCCGCCCGCCGTCCGGGCCCGTCGGCTGGAACCTCCCCTACGCCCAGCCCAACGGCCGTCTGATGCTGCGCACCGTGCTGCGCGAGGAGCACGCCGAGTGCACCGGCGTGGAGGTCGCCGACGGCCGCATCACGCTGCGCGGAGTGCTGTGCGGGGGGCGGCGGATCGAGCCGGGCGCGCTGTTCGTCGTCAGCCGCCGCGGCCGCCGCGCCCGGAACGTCACCGTGCCCGTCGAGGTCCTCGGCCGTCAGGCGTTCCGCGCCGAGGCACCCGTGCGGCAGGTCGTCGACCACCGGCTGGAACGATGGGAGGACTGGGACTGGTGGCTCCAGCCCGACCCGTCCGACCGCCGCAAGGTGCGCATCTGCCATCTGCTGGAGGACTTCCCCGACGTCAAGAGCGCCTACGCCTATCCGTCGCTGCCGCTCGCCGGTGACGAGCCCTCCGAGTACGCCGTGATCCACCCGGCCCGTCCGGTGTGGGTGCGGCCGTACTGCTCGGCCTCCGGGGCGATGGCGATGAACGTGGTGGACCGTTGACCGATCCGGCCCGGGAGGCCCGATGACCCGTTCCGTCCTGCATGTCATCGCTCACCAGGACGACGACCTGTACTTCATGAACCCGGACCTGGTGCGCTCCCTCCAGGACGGCGACCGGGTCACCACGGTGGTGCTCACCGCGGGGGAGGGCGACGGGATCAACGCCGACACCGACGACCCCCAACGCGCGGCACTGCGGCCGGACTTCGTCCGCTACAGCACCGAGCGCGGCTGCGGACTGCGCTCCGCGTACGCCCGGATGGCGACCGGCGACCGCGACCACCCCTGGCGGCGGGAAGCCGTCGAGCTCGTGCCCGGCTTCGCCGCCGAACGGTGCACACTCGACGGTCACGACCACGTGCGCCTGTACTTCCTCCAGCTGCACATGGGCGCGCCCACCGAGCGGGGCGTGCGCACCCGGCTGCACGAGCTGTGGGACGGCGCCCTGCGCACCCAGGCCACGCTGCCGGTGCGCGGCGGCACCGTCGGCGAGGTCCAGCACATCACGCGCGAGCAGCTGATCGGCGCGCTGACCGCGCTGCTCGCCGACGTCCGCCCCAGCACGGTGCGTGCGATGGACCCCGACCCCGAACACGACGGCGGCAAGGAGGAGTACGTCTGCTCCGACCACGTCGACCACACCACCACCACCCAGTTCACGCTGGCCGCCCTGGCCCGGCACCGAGAGGCCGGGAACTACCCGGTGGTCGAGCACTACCGCGCCTACGCCAACCGCTTCTGGGGCTACAACCTCGACTCGGCCGCCGCGGCGGAGAAGGCCGAGTACCTCGCGACGTACGCCGGACTCGACGCGCCCGAGCGGTGCGCGCACGGCACCTGCGAGACCTGCGGCGACCGTCAGCTGGGCGGCAACCCGTACCGCAGCACGCACATGATGAGCACCGCCTACCGGTACTCGCCCACGACGACCTGGCTGCGCCTGGGCCCCGGCGGCCGGCTCAACGCGTTCGGCGTGCTGGCCGGCCGGCTGGCGTTCTGGACCGAGACCGGCCCGGCGAGCGGCGAGTGGAAGGGCCCCTTCGTGCTCGGCGAGGGCTGGCTGTGCCCGGCCCTGGCCGTGACCGGACTGCCCGGCGGGCCCGCCGAGCTGGTGGGCCTGCGCCGGCAGAACGTGGTCGGCAGCGGAGTGACCGTCGACGTCGTCCACACCGTGCAGGACGCCGACGGAGGCGGTTTCAGCGGCTGGCAGACCCTGGAGAACCCGGACTGGGCGCACGGCGACGGACGCCGCCAGCGTGAGGCCGGCGTACCGACGGCGGCCGTCGACCCGGCCGGGCGACTGCATGTCTTCGTCCGTGACTTCGCGCAGGGCATCAGCCTGCGCCGCCGGGACGCCACCGGCGCCTGGGGGCCCTGGGAGAACCTCGGCGGCAGCTTCGTGCAGGACGCCGGCAGCGCCCTCGTCACCGAGCGCGGCACCGTGGAGCTGTACGCACCGGGCAAGAGCTCCGTGTGGCGCTGGCACCAGACGGAGCCCGGCGGCGCGTTCCTGCTCGACGACACGCTGAAGACGGGCCGCCCGGCCACCGGCGGGGTCACCGCGGTCGACTCGGGCGATGGCCGCACCTGCCTGTACTTCCGCGAGGCCGGCACGCAGCAGGTCATGGCCTACCGCCAGCATCCCGACGGCAGCTGGCCCGGCTCCGGCGCGGGCCTCGGCGGCCACGGCGGCACCGGTCCCGTCGCGGCCCTGTGGGCCCCCGAACGCGGCGCCCGCGAGGCCTTTCTGGCCCACCGCGGCAGCCGGGGCCGCCTGGTCGTCTCGCTGCCCGACCGCGACAAGAACGTCTCCGGCACCCACTGGCACGAGTCCGGCGACATGCTCACCCACGCCCCGGCGATGGCGTACGACGCGGCGGGCGCCGTGACGGTCGCGGTCATCGGCACGGACGGACGGCTGCGGGTGCGCCGTCAGCTGTCGCCGGCGGTGGGCAGTCCGCTCGGGCCGTGGCGATGAGGGGTGGCCTGCGGGCGTCCGGTGAGCGATGATCACCCGCGTACGTCCGGGATCGGACGTACATTCGATACGCACAGGGGAGGACGCATGCCACTGGCACGCAGACTGTTCTTGGGGGGCTTCACGGCGGGGGCGGTGACCGTCGCCGTCAACGGTACGGAAGCGGTCGCGATCGGCGAGTACACGGACTACACGGCGCCGGCCAACTTCCTCAGCACTTCGACGACGGCCCACACCGTCACCATCAACCAGAAGGCGACGTCGGGGGAGGCGGTGGCACTTAATGTGACCTCGGCCAACCCGGACACCTCCGCCATGTACCTCAGCGGCAAGGAGACCGGCCGGGGCACGCTGAAGATCTCCCACAACGGGTACGCCGACGGCTCCGACGCGAACGCCTCCGCCCTGTCGATCGACCTCAAGGTCAGCGGCACCGCCGCCCAGGGCATCTACCTGACCGCGACCGACGGCCCGACCAAGGGCGCCCTGCTGGTCCTGCGCAACAACGCCGGCCTGGACGACTTCGTGGTCAAGGGCAGCGGCCGCACCGGCATCGGCATCGCCCGCGGCGCCACGCCCCAGTCCCAGCTCCACGTCGTCCAGTCGGCCGGCGCCCCCTCCGCTCTCCTCGCCGAGGGCGCGGTACGGCTCGCGGACGTCGCCTCGGCACCGACCAACGCGCCCGCCGCGGCCGGCGGCGGCTCCCTCTACGCCCAGAACGGCGCCCTGTACTGGAAGGGCGGCAACGGCACCGTCACCCAGGTCGCACCGGCGTAAAGGGCGTTGAGATGCACCTGACCCCCGAGCAACTGGTCTCCGAGTTCCACGACGCCGTCATGGAGCTGTACTTCGCCCGCAAGCGCATCGCCGCCCTGGAGGCGGAGAACGCCGAACTGCGCGCCAGGCTCGAAGCCGCCGCGGCACAGAGCGACGCATGAAAGACAGAGGGCCTCCGCCGTGGCGGAGGCCCTCTGTCGCGTCAAGCGGTTACGCCGGGACGCTCGCGACCCCAGCCTGAAGGAACCGCTTCCCGTTCACCCGCTCGGAGACTCCCTCGCGGTCCAGGTACGGCGTGATGCCGCCCAGATGGAAGGGCCAGCCGGCGCCGGTGATCAGGCACAGGTCGATGTCCTGGGCCTCGGCGACGACGCCCTCGTCGAGCATCAGCCCGATCTCCTGCGCCACCGCGTCCAGGACGCGCGCCCGCACCTGCTCCTCGGTGAGCACGGTGTCGCCCTGCTTCAGCAGCGCGGCGACCTCCGGGTCCAGCTCGGGCTTGGCGGTACCGTCGGCGGAGTGGACGTAAAAGCCGCGCTTGCCCGCCTCGACGACCGCCTTGAGGTTCGGGGAGACCGTGAAGCGGTCCGGGAAGGCCTTGTTGAGGGTTTCCGAGACGTGCAGGCCGATCGCCGGGCCGACCAGCTCCAGCAGCACCAGCGGCGACATCGGCAGACCCAGCGGCTCGACCGCCTTCTCCGCCACGTCCACCGGCGTGCCCTCGTCGATGACGTTCTGGATCTCGCCCATGAAACGGGTCAGGATGCGGTTCACGACGAACGCCGGGGCGTCCTTGACCAGCACCGCCGTCTTCTTCAGCTTCTTGGCCACCGCGAAGGCGGTCGCCAGCGAGGCGTCGTCCGTCTTCTCGCCGCGGACGATCTCCAGCAGCGGCAGCACCGCGACCGGGTTGAAGAAGTGGAAGCCGACGACCCGCTCGGGGTTCTTCAGCTTCGACGCCATCTCCGACACGGACAGGGAGGAGGTGTTCGTCGCGAGGATCGCGTGCGCCGGGGCGACCGCCTCGACCTCCGCGAACACCTGCTGCTTGACGCCCATCTCCTCGAACACGGCCTCGATGACGAAGTCCGCGTCCGCGAAGCCCTCGGCCTTGTCCAGGACACCGGTCACCAGTGCCTTCAGGCGGTTGGCCTTGTCCTGGTTGATCCGGCCCTTGCCGAGCAGCTTGTCGATCTCGGCGTGGACGTAGCCCACTCCCTTGTCGATGCGCTCCTGGTCGATGTCCGTGAGGACGACCGGCACCTCCAGGCGGCGCAGGAAGAGCAGCGCCAGCTGAGAGGCCATCAGACCGGCGCCGACGACGCCGACCTTGGTGACCGGACGGGCCAGGTTCTTGTCCGGGGCGCCCGCCGGGCGCTTGCCGCGCTTCTGCACCAGGTTGAACGCGTAGATACCGGCGCGCAGTTCGCCACCCATGATCAGGTCGGCGAGCGCCTTGTCCTCGGCGTCGTAGCCCTGCTGGAGGTCGCCGTTCTTGGCGGCGGCGATGATGTCGAGGGCGCGGTAGGCGGCCGGGGCGGCGCCGTGCACCTTGCCGTCGGCGAAGGCACGGCCGCGCTCGACGGCCTGGTCCCAGGCGTCACCGCGGTCGATCACCGGGCGCTCGATCTCGATCTCGCCCTTGAGGACGGACGCCGTCCAGATGAGCGACTGCTCCAGGAAGTCGGCGCCCTCGAAGATCGCGTCGGCGATGCCGAGCTCGTGGACCTGCTTGCCCTTGAGCTGCTTGTTCTGGTTGAGGCTGTTCTCGATGATCACCGTCACGGCCTTGTCGGCGCCGATCAGGTTCGGCAGCAGGGTGCAGCCGCCCCAGCCGGGGACCAGGCCGAGGAAGACCTCGGGCAGGGAGAACGCCGGGAGGGCCGCGGACACCGTGCGGTAGGTGCAGTGCAGACCGACCTCGACGCCGCCGCCCATCGCGGCGCCGTTGTAGTACGCGAACGTCGGCACGGCGAGGGCCGCCAGGCGCTTGAAGACGTCGTGGCCGCCCTTGCCGATGGCGTAGGCGTGGTCCCATTCCTTCAGCAGCTCGACGCCCTTGAGGTCGGCGCCGACGGCGAAGATGAACGGCTTGCCGGTGATGCCGACGCCGACGATGTCGCCGTCCGCGGCCTCCTTCTCGACCTGGTCGATGGCGGCGTTCAGGTTCGCCAGCGACTGCGGGCCGAAGGTGGTCGGCTTGGTGTGGTCCAGGCCGTTGTCGAGCGTGATCAGGGCGAACCGCCCGGCGCCGAACGGCAGGTCGAAGTGGCGTACGTGCGCCTGCGTGACGACCTCGTCCGGGAACAGCTCGGCCGCGCCCTTCAAGAGCTCAGCGGTGGTGCTCACTTGTTGCCTCCGTCGAAGTGCGGGTTCTCCCAGATGACCGTCGCGCCCATGCCGAAGCCGACGCACATGGTGGTCAGGCCGTAGCGGACGTGCGGCTGCTCCTCGAACTGGCGGGCCAGCTGCGTCATCAGGCGGACGCCGGAGGAGGCCAGCGGGTGGCCGAAGGCGATGGCACCGCCGTACTGGTTGACGCGCTCGTCGTCGTCCGCGATGCCGTAGTGGTCGAGGAAGGCCAGGACCTGGACGGCGAAGGCCTCGTTGATCTCGAAGAGGTTGATGTCCTCGATGGACAGGCCCGCCTTGGCGAGGGCCTTCTCGGTGGCCGGGATCGGGCCGTAGCCCATGACCTCCGGCTCGACGCCCGCGAAGGCGTAGGAGACCAGGCGCATCTTGACCGGCAGGTTGTTCTCGCGGGCGAAGTCCTCGCTCGCGATGATCGACGCGGTGGCGCCGTCGTTCAGACCGGCCGCGTTACCCGCGGTGACCCGGCCGTGGACGCGGAACGGCGTCTTCAGACCCGCCAGGTTCTCCAGCGTCGTACCCGGGCGCATCGGCTCGTCGGCGGTGACCAGGCCCCAGCCGGTCTCGCCCGCCTCCGCGTTGGTGCGGCGTACCGAGATCGGCACCAGGTCGGCCTGGATCTTGCCGTTGGCGTACGCCTTGGCGGCCTTCTCCTGCGAGCGCACGGCGTATTCGTCGGCGCGCAGCTTGGTGATGTGCGGGTAGCGGTCGTGCAGGTTCTCCGCGGTCATGCCCATGAACAGGGCGGACTCGTCGACCAGCTTCTCGCTGACGAAACGCGGGTTGGGGTCGACGCCCTCGCCCATCGGGTGGCGGCCCATGTGCTCGACACCACCGGCGATGACGGCGTCGTAGGCGCCGAAGGCGATGGAACCGGCCGTGGTGGTCACGGCGGTCAGCGCGCCGGCGCACATGCGGTCGATGGAGTAGCCGGGCACCGACTGCGGCAGGCCCGCGAGGATGCCCGCCGTACGGCCGATGGTCAGGCCCTGGTCACCGATCTGCGTGGTCGCGGCGATGGCGACCTCGTCGATCTTCTTGGGGTCGAGACCGGGGTTGCGGCGCAGCAGCTCCCGGATCGCCTTCACGACAAGGTCGTCGGCACGGGTCTCGTGGTAGATGCCCTTCGGGCCCGCCTTGCCGAACGGGGTGCGGACGCCGTCGACGAAGACGACGTCCCTGACGGTACGAGGCACGATGGCTCTCCTCCAGGGTGCGGGATGGCACTGCTGCGATGCGCTTGGCTGAGCGCGCGCTCAGGACCCATGCTACTTGTGGGTAACGTGGCTGCCCAGTCCCCCCGGGTCGAGCGGCGAAGGTCACACCTTCGGCGGTGCCGTCGAGCCGCGCGGCGTCAGCACCGGAGTCTGCACGGGATGCGAGCCGGGCCCCTCGCCGGTGATCACACCGAACAGGGTCCGTGCGACGTCCGCCCCGAATCCGTGCACGTCGTGGCTCATCGCGGACAGCGTCGGATGTGTCAGCCGGCACAGCTGGGAGTCGTCCCAGGCGAGCAGCGAGACATCGCCCGGCACCCTCAGACCCATCTCGGCGGCCACCGAAAGCCCGGCCACCGCCATGATGTCGTTGTCGTAGACGATGGCCGTCGGCCGGTCCGGCGGTGCCGCGGTGAGCAGGGAGCGGGTCGCCCGTGCCCCGGCCTCGCCGGAGAAGTCGGTCGCCACCTGCCACGCCCCGGCCAGCGCCAGCGCCCGCGCCGCCTCGTCGAACGCGGCCGTGCGGATCGCCGTGTGCCCGAGGGCGGCCGCGCCGCCGACCCGGGCGATCCGCCGGTGCCCGAGCGCGGCCAGATAGCGCACCGCCTCGGTGACGGCGGTGGCGTCGTCGGTCCACACGGCGGTCAGGCCCCCGGTCAGCGACGGATGCCCCACGGCCACCACCGGCAGCCCCAGCCGCTCGGCCACTGCCACCCGGGGATCGTCGGCCTGGAAGTCCACCAGGATCGACCCGCCGATCTGCCGCGCCTTCCACCACGACTCCAGCAGCCCGGCCTCCTGCTGAAGGTTCCGCACCAGCCGCAGCAGCAGCGAACAGGAGTGCTCGGTCAGCACGCTCTCCACACCCGAGACGAACTCCATGTAGAACGGTTCGAGCCCCAGCATCCGCGCCGGCCGGCAGATCGCCAGCCCCACCACGTCCACCCGCGCCCCCGCCAGCGACCGCGCGGTCAGGTTCGGCGCCCACCCCAGCTCCCGCGCCGCCCGGAAGATCCGCTCCCGGGTCGCCTCCGACAGCCCCGGTTTGTGGTTGAAGGCCAGCGACACCGCCCCCTTGGACACCCCGGCGCGCGCGGCGACGTCCTTGATGGTGACGCGGGATGCGGTCATCGCGCGGGCTCCACGCAGTACAGGGCGGCCCGGGCGGCGGCCGCGTCCGGAGCCCGCCAGCCGCTGACCCCGATGGTCACCCGCTCCCCGGGCAGCAGCGTCACGAGCCCCCGATCGGCCCGCGCGTCGGGGTCCAGCCGGTCGGCCTGCAGCAGCAGATCCCGTACGAGGGTGTGGGCCGTCACCGCGATCCCATCCGGCACGAGGCCGACGTCGAACTCCGGCCGGGGGTACGGGATCTCCCGGTCCGGCGCCGGAAACCGCAGCGCCCGCAGCCCTTGCGCGTCCGCCACCAGAAATTCCTTCGCCCCGGCCGGCTCCAGCTCGCGCGGCACCCGCACCAGGGCCACCTCCCGCGCCCCGGCCGTGAATCCCACGCTCGCCCCGCCGAGTACCTCGCCGTCGACCGACATCCGGCGCAGCGTCACCTCACCGGCCCACCCCCGCGCCGCCTGGTTCACCACCGCCACCACCAGCCCGCCGCCCCGCTCCTGCACGGTCAGCAACCGGTCCGCGTACAGCCGCCGCAGCTCGTGGTACAGCGGTTTCTCCCGTCCGTCGCCGTCGATCGCCGCCCAGGACGTCACCGGCCAGCAGTCGTTCAGCTGCCACACCACCGTCCCCGCACACAGCGGCCAGTGCGACCGCCAGTGCTCGATCCCGGCGGCGACGGCCCGCGCCTGGTTGACCTGCGTGAGGTAGTGCCACCGGTCGAAGTCCCCCTCGGAAACGGCGAAATGCCGCTCCAGCCCCCGGCGCAGCTTGCCGTTGCCGTCCTCCGCCTTCTGGTGGTGCAGCATCCCGGGGGAGCCGGCGGCGAGTTCCTCACCCGGCAGCGCCCGCCGCAGCGTGGCATAGGCGGGCGGCGCCTGCCAGCCGAACTCCGCGACGAACCGCGGCACATGGAGCCGGTAGTCGGCATAGTCGGACCGGTTCCACACGTCCCAGGAGTGATGCGTCCCGTGCGCCGGATCGTTCGGGTGATGCCGCCAGGACCCGGACCACGGACTCCCCGCCGCGTACGGACGCGTCGGATCCAGCTCGGCCACCACCCGCGGCAGCAGCCCCAGGTAGTACCCCTCACCCCACGACTCCCCGGCGAGCCGCCGCTCCCAGTCCCAGTCCCGAAAGCCCCACAGGTTCTCGTTGTTGCCGTTCCACAGCACCAGCGACGGATGAGGCATCAGCCGTACGACGTTCTCCCGGGCCTCGGCCTCCACCTCGCCCCGCAGCGGCTGCTCCTCCGGGTAGGCCGCGCACGCGAACGGAAAGTCCTGCCACACCAGCAGCCCGAGTTCGTCGCAGGCGGTGTAGAAATCCTCGCTCTCGTAGATCCCCCCGCCCCACACCCGCACCAGATCCACCCCGGCCTCGGCGGCCTGCCCCAACCGTTTCCGGTACCGCTCCCGCGTGATCCGCGAGGGAAACACGTCGTCCGGAATCCAGTTGGCCCCGCGCGCGAAGAGCCGCTCGCCGTTGACGACCAGCGTGAAACCGGTTCCGTACGCGTCCGCCGACGAGTCCAGCTCCACGCTGCGGAACCCGATCCGCCGCCGCCACACGTCAAGCGCCTCGTCCCCGTGCAGCAGCGTCAACTCGACGTCGTACAGGGCCTGTTCACCGTACCCACGCGGCCACCACAGCTCGGGATCCGCCACTTCCAGCCGTACGACACCCTGCGCACCGTCGACCTCCGCCCGCGCCCGCGCCGCACCCACCCGGGCCTCGACGACCAGCTCGGCCTCGACCCGCGTCCGCTCCACGTCGACGTTCAATTCGATGCGCCCTGTGCCCTCCTCGACCGTCACCAGCGGGCGCACGCGGGCGATCCGGGCCGTCGACCAGTGCTCCAGCCGCACCGGCCGCCAGATCCCGGCCGTCACCAGGGTGGGCCCCCAGTCCCAGCCGAAGGAGCAGGCCATCTTGCGGACGTACTGGTAGGGCTCGGCGTAGGCGCCCGGCCGCTCACCCAGCCGCCCGCGCACGGCCTCGGCCGCGCTGTAGGCGGAGGCGAAGCGGACGGTGAGACGCCCCTGGAGGCCGGTCACGTCGAAGCGGTACGAGCGGTGCATGTTCCGTACCCGGCCGAGGAGTTGGCCGTCGAGCAGGATCTCGGCGGCCGTGTCCAGCCCCTCGAAGACGAGGTCGGTCTGCTCCTGCGCGGAGCCGGCGTCCAGCTGCCGCTCGTAGGTCCACTCCCGCCGCCCGACCCACGCCACCTCGGCCTCGTTCCGCCCGAGGAACGGATCCGGGATCAGCCCCGCGGCCAGCAGATCGGTGTGCACACAGCCGGGGACCTCGGCGGGGAGGGCGTCCGCCGTGCCATCGGAGTGTCGCAGGATCCATCCGTCGGTGAGCGGTGTGGCCTCCAGCATGCGCTCTCTCCTAAACCGGTCTACTCCAGCTCCCCCGCAATGCCACCAGCCTTGGCGAGATTGGGACTTTACCGGTTGAGAAAGCGCTGTCAGAGTGCCGAATCAGCCAACCCGCAGTGCTCGTCCGGTCCGGCTTTTCGAGAACGGAGCTGATGCACATGAACCGCCGTACAGTCCTCGCCACAGCCGCGGCGACGGCCGCCCTGCTGCTCTCCGCCTGCACCGGAACAGGGGGTACGTCCCAGGGCGCGGAGGCGAAGGCGCCCGACGACCCGTCGAAGGTGAGCGGGACCATCACGGTCCTCACCCAGCGCACCGACCTCGTGCAGAACGGCACGATGGAGAAATACGCCGCCGAGTTCAACAAGACCTATCCCGGGGTGAAGGTCGAGTTCCAGGCCCTCACCAACTACGAGGCCGAGGTCAAGATCCGGATGAACACGGAGAACTACGGCGACGTCCTGATGATCCCCGCGGTGATCAAGAAGGCCGACTACCCGAAGTTCTTCGCCTCGCTCGGCACCGTGGCCGAACGCAGCAAGAAGTACCGTTTCACCGACTTCACGGCCGTCGACGGCAAGGTCTACGGGCAGAGCCCGATCGGCGTGATGCCCGGCTTCGTCTACAACAAGCGCGTCTGGCGGGAGGCCGGGGTCACCGAGTGGCCCACGACTCCCGACGAGTTCCTGGCCGGCCTGAAGGCGATCAAGGACAAGACCGACGCCGTCCCGTACTACACCAACTTCGCCGCCGGATGGCCGCTCACCTCCTGGACGTACGTCAACGGCTCGGTCCACTGCGACACCCAGGCGACCACCAAGCTCGCCGAGGGCGACCCGTGGGCCGACGGCGCCGACCTGCGCGTCGGGGACACGCTGCTGTACGAGATCGTGCGCCGGGGCCTCGCCGAGAAGGACCCGACGACCACCAACTGGGAGGAGTCCAAACCCCGGTTGGCCAAGGGCGAGATCGCCACGCAGTGGCTCGGCACCTGGGCGATCATCCAGTTCCAGGACGCCGCCCGGCAGGCCGGGGTGAACCCCGGCGACATCGGTTTCATGCCGTTCCCGGCCCAGGCGGACGGCCGGTTCTGCGCGGCCCTCAGCCCCGACTACAACCAGGCCGTCAACATCCACTCCGAGCACAAGGAGGCGGCCCGCGCCTGGATCGACTGGTTCACCGACAAGTCCGGCTACGTCGAGGACAACCTGGCCCTCTCCCCGCTCCAGGACGCCCCGCTGCCCGAGGTGCTGAAGCCGTACGAGGACGCGGGCGTCGAACTCATCGAGCTGGACGACGCGGCGGGCGCGCAGGTCAAGGAGATCGACGCCCGGTCGGAGGTCGGCATCTACGCCCCCGACTACCGCCAGGACCTGGTCGACCTCGCGCGCGGCGCCCGGCAGGGCAGCCTGGACGGTTTCCTGGACGACCTCGGCGAGAAGTGGACGACGGCGCAGGCGAACGCGGGGTCGTGATGACGGACACGACGCACCAGGCGGCGCGGCCCTCGCCGGTCGCGCCCCCGGCCCCCGTACCGGCCAAGGCCCCGCGCGGCGCACGCCGGTGGCGGGGCCCGACCCCCTGGCTGTTCCTGCTCGCCCCGCTGGCGCTGCTCCTGGTCTTCACCTACGCGCCGATCGTCAACATGGTCGCCTACAGCTTCACCGACTGGGACGGCGTGAGCCCGGAACTGCACTACACGGGTGTCGGCAACTACGTCGAGATCTTCACCCGCGAGGACCTCTTCCAGGTCTTCTTCGTCTCCGGCTACTATCTCGCCGCCTCCGTCGTGCAGATCGCCGCCGCGCTGTACTTCGCGACGATCCTGAGCTTCAACGTCCGGTTCCGGAACTTCTTCAAGGGCGTGCTGTTCTTCCCGTACCTGATCAACGGGGTCGCGATCGGCTTCGTCTTCCTCTACTTCTTCCAGGACGGCGGCACCCTCGACTCCGTCCTCGGCCTGTTCGGCGTGCACACGGACCACGCCTGGCTCGGCACACCGACATCGGCGAACACCTCTCTGGCGGGCGTGTCGGTCTGGCGCTACCTGGGCCTGAACTTCGTCCTGTTCCTGGGCGCGATCCAGTCCATCCCGTCCGAGCTGTACGAGGCGGCCGAACTGGACGGCGCGAACCGCTGGCAGCAGTTCCGCCACATCATCGCCCCCGGCATCAAACCGGTCCTGACCCTGACCGTGATCCTGTCGATCTCCGGCTCGCTGTCGGCCTTCGAGATCCCGTACATCATGACCGGCGGCGCGACCGGCACCGAGACCTTCGTGATCCAGACCGTGAAGCTGGCCTTCCAGTTCAACAAGACGGGACTCGCCTCGGCGGCGGCCGTCGTGCTGCTGCTGATCATCCTGGCGGTGACCTGGGTGCAGCGGCGGCTCGTTCCCGACGAGAGGGTGGACCTCGTATGACGCGCCGAGCGGTGGCCCGCACGCTGGTGTACCTGTCGCTGCTCGGGGCGACCGTGGTCGTCCTGCTGCCGCTGGCCGTGGTCTTCCTGACGTCGCTCAAGTCCGAGGAGGAGCTGGCGAACGGCAGCGGCGCCCTGACCCTCCCCGAGAACCTGTTCAACCTCGGCAACTACGTGACGGCGTTCCAGGACGGCCGGATGCTCTCGGCGTTCGGCAACACGGCCTTCATCCTGCTGTTCGCCATCGGCGGGACGGTCCTGATCGGCTCGATGACGGCGTACGCGATCGACCGCTTCCAGTTCCGGCTGAAGAAACTGGTCGTGGCGTTGTTCCTGATCGCCGCGCTGGTCCCCGGGGTGACCACCCAGGTGGCGACCTTCCAGATCGTCACCGGCTTCGGGATGTTCGACACCCGGTGGGCGCCGATCGTGCTCTACATGGGCACGGACATCGTGTCGATCTACATCTTCCTGCAGTTCGTCCGGTCCATCCCGATCTCCCTGGACGAATCGGCCCGCCTGGACGGCGCCAACGCCTTCACCATCTACCGCAGGATCATCTTTCCGTTGCTGAAACCGGCGATCGCCACGGTGGTGATCGTAAAGGGGATCACCGTCTACAACGACTTCTACATCCCCTTCCTCTACATGCCGTCACAGGACCTTGGCGTGATATCGACGTCCCTGTTCCGCTTCCACGGCCCGTTCGGAGCGCACTGGGAGGTGGTCTCGGCGGGCGCGGTGCTGGTGATCGTCCCGACGCTGATCGTGTTCCTGCTGCTGCAGCGCTACATCTACAACGGCTTCATGCGAGGAGCGACCAGGTGAGACGCCTTTAGGGGTGCCCTGTGGCCGTCGTACGACAGAAAGTCCTACGGCGCTTTGGCGGACAGCGCAGCCACCAGAACCGGCGTAACAAGCTCAACCTGCCACTCCCGAGCCCCGTACCCGCGAAGCACCCCCGCAACGGCCTCCACGTCGGCAGACGGCGGCTCCCAGCACACCCGCCGCACCGTGTCCGGCGCGATCAGGTTCTCCTGCGGCAGCCCGAACTGCTCGGCCAGCGCGGACACGCCGGCGCGAGCCGCCGACAGCCGGGCGGCGGCCGCCGGGTCCTTGTCGGCCCACGCACGCGGCGGCGGAGGGCCCGTGACCGGCTGCCCCGGCTGCGGCAGCTGCGTCTCCGGCAGGGCCTTGGCGCGATCCACCGCGGCCTGCCACTGCTCCAGCTGCCGCCGCCCCATCCGATGCCCGAACCCGTTCAGCGCGGACAGCGCGTGCACCGTGCCCGGAAGCGCGAGCGCGGCCTCGACGATGGCCGCGTCCGACAGCACCTTGCCCGGCGAGACGTCTCTGCGCTGCGCGATCCGGTCCCGGGTCTGCCACAGCTCGCGCACCACGGCGAGCTGCCGCCGCCGGCGCACCTTGTGCATGCCGGACGTACGGCGCCACGGGTCCTTGCGGGGCTCCGGCGGCGGCGCGGCCACGATCGCGTCGAACTCCTGCTGGGCCCACTCCAGCTTGCCCTGCCGGTCCAGCTCCTTCTCCAGCGCGTCCCGCAGATCGACGAGCAGCTCGACGTCGAGGGCCGCGTACCGCAGCCAGGGCTCGGGGAGCGGGCGGGTGGACCAGTCGACGGCGGAGTGGCCCTTCTCCAGGACGAAGCCGAGCACGCTCTCGACCATGGCGCCCAGGCCGACGCGCGGGAAGCCGGAGAGCCGTCCTGCCAGCTCGGTGTCGAACAGCCGCGTCGGCACCATGCCTATCTCGCGCAGGCACGGCAGGTCCTGGGTGGCGGCGTGCAGGACCCACTCCACGCCGGACAGCGCCGCACCGAGCGCCGACAGGTCGGGGCAGGCCACGGGGTCGATCAGGGCGGTGCCCGCGCCCTGCCGGCGCAGCTGCACGAGGTACGCGCGCTGTCCGTAGCGGTAGCCGGAGGCGCGTTCGGCGTCGACGGCGACGGGGCCGGAGCCGGCGGCGAAGGCGGCGATCACCTCGGCGAGGGCGGCCTCGTCCGCGATCACGGGCGGAATGCCCTCACGCGGCTCCAGCAAAGGGATCGGCGCCTCCGTAACAGAAGATCCGCCGTCTTCCGGAGGAGCGCCCCCGGTGATGCGCAGTGAACTGTCTGCTGCGGTTTCTTGGGCGTCGGTCACCTGTCAAGGGTATCTGTGTATGGACGGCGCCCGCCGACGGAACGTTCCGTCGGCGGGCGCGCGAGGGTCGCAAACCAGTCAGAATCCATGCGGGATACCGGTCACGACCGGGGGGAGACGCGGGCGGGCATCGGCGGCTCGATCCCGTTCACGTCAGTGAATGCCGAGGTGACTCGGCCAGGTGGCGGCTCGGGGAAGATCTCGGGGAGAGGTGGGGGGAAGCGAGAGAGAGGGCTTGCGGAGAGCGGGGGGCGACTGTGTGTGGGGGGGCGGTCGTCAGTGGATGATGCCAGTGCGCAGGGCCACGGCGACCATCCCGGCGCGGTCACCCGTGCCGAGCTTGCGGGCGATGCGGGCGAGGTGGCTCTTGACGGTCAGTGCGGACAGGCCCATCGAGACGCCGATCGCCTTGTTCGACTGGCCTTCGGCGACCAGGCGCAGCACCTCGACCTCACGGCCGGACAGCTCGCGGTAGCCACCCGGGTGACTCGGGGCACCCGGGGGGCGGCGGTGCAGACGGGCGGCGGCCGCGCCGATGGGGGCGGCACCGGGCCGGGTGGGGAGCCCGACGTTGGTGCGGGTGCCGGTGACGACGTAGCCCTTCACACCGCCCGCGAGGGCGTTGCGCACGGCGCCGATGTCGTCGGCGGCGGACAGGGCGAGCCCGTTGGGCCAGCCCGCGGCGCGGGTCTCCGACAGGAGCGTCAGACCGGAACCGTCCGGGAGGTGGACGTCGGCGACGCAGATGTCACGGGGGTTGCCGATGCGGGGACGAGCCTCGGCGATGGACGAGGCCTCGATGACATCGCGCACACCGAGCGCCCACAGGTGGCGGGTGACGGTGGAGCGGACGCGGGGATCGGCCACGACCACCATCGCGGTCGGCTTGTTCGGGCGGTAGGCGACCAGGCTTGCGGGCTGCTCTAGGAGAACGGACACCAGGCCTCCTGGGTGCGGGACGGGGTCGGCTCGTGGGGGGTGAAGCCGGGACGAACCGTGCTTTCAAGGTCACAGTCGTCTTCGGCACCAAACCGGTCCGCCTTTAGAGAATGATCACGATCTGGTGAGTAACAATCCGGGCAATTCGGACACGCGATCGATCACCCGAAGATCGAACGGTTTCGGTTCGATTCGATGTCCGGTCGAAAGTGGCCGTATCGACAAAGAGATCAGCCCGAACGGGTGCATGAGGGTGTGCGCGGCGCGTCAGCGTGACTGCGGGCCGCGCCGCTGCGGCAGGGTCACCACGGACGCGTCGCCCGGTCCCGCCGGCGGCAGGCCCGCGACCTGGGCGAGCAGGTCGCACCAGGAGGCGAGGTGGGCCGCGGTGTCCGGGACGCCGCCCAGGCCCTCGCGGGGCGTCCAGGAGGCCCGGATCTCGATCTGCGAGGCGGCGGGGCGCGCGGACAGCCCGCCGAAGTAGTGCGAGCCGGCGCGCGTGACGGTGCCGCTCGGTTCGCCGTACGTCAGCCCGCGCGCCTGCAGCGCACCGGTCAGCCAGCTCCAGCACACCTCGGGCAGCAGCGGGTCGGCGGCCATCTCCGGCTCCAGCTCCGCCCGCACCAGCGTCACCAGGCGGAAGGTGCCCTGCCAGGCGTCGTGTCCGGCGGGGTCGTGCAGCAGCACCAGGCGGCCGTCGGCGAGGTCCTGGTCGCCGTCGACGACGGTGGCCTCCAGCGCGTACGCGTGCGGGGCCAGCCGCTGGGGCGCGCGCGTGGGCTCGACCTCGATCTGCGGCCGCAGCCGTGCGGAGCGCAGCGCCTCGACGGCGGCCCGGAAGGGCAGCGGAGCCGTGTCGCCCGTATGCAGGTCCCCCTCCTTCGGGTCGTCCATTCCGCCAGCGCCGTCCGACAGTCGTCCCTGAGCCGCAGCCATGCGGTGCAGATTAAGGGGAATGAACGCCGGGCGCAGGCTAGACACCCCGCCCAGCGGTGCGGGGTCGCCGGGGTCGGCCGCACCCGAGGCCCTGCCATGCCCTTGTTGCCGCCATGCGAAACTTTCCCCGTGAGTGTCAACGGAAGCCCCATGGGCCAGCAGCCGACAGCGACGTACGACTCCGCCTTCCTCAAGGCGTGCAGGCGCGAGCCCGTGCCGCACACGCCGGTGTGGTTCATGCGGCAGGCCGGGCGCTCCCTGCCCGAGTACCGGAAGGTGCGCGAGGGCATCCCGATGCTGGAATCGTGCATGCGGCCCGACCTGGTCACCGAGATCACCCTGCAGCCGGTGCGCCGGCACCACGTGGACGCGGCGATCTACTTCAGCGACATCGTCGTCCCCCTCAAGGCCATCGGCGTCGACCTCGACATCAAGCCCGGCGTCGGCCCGGTCGTCGAGCGGCCGATCCGCTCCCGCGCCGACCTGGCACAGCTGCGCGACCTCACCCCCGAGGACGTCTCGTACGTCACGGAGGCGATCGGCCTGCTGACCGCCGAGCTGGGCGAGACGCCCCTGATCGGCTTCGCGGGCGCCCCGTTCACCCTCGCGAGCTACCTCGTGGAGGGCGGCCCGTCCCGCACGTACGAGAACGCCAAGGCGATGATGTACGGCGACCCCGAGCTGTGGGCCGACCTCCTCGATCGTCTCGCGGACATCACCGCCGCCTTCCTCAAGGTGCAGATCGAGGCCGGCGCGAGCGCCGTCCAGCTCTTCGACTCCTGGGCCGGCGCCCTCGCCCCCGCCGACTACCGGCGTTCCGTCCTGCCCGCCTCCTCGAAGGTGTTCCGCGCGGTCGAGGCGTACGGCGTCCCGCGCATCCACTTCGGCGTCGGCACCGGCGAGCTGCTCGGCCTGATGGGCGAGGCCGGCGCGGACGTCGTCGGCGTCGACTGGCGCGTCCCGCTCGACGAGGCCGCCCGCCGCGTCGGCCCCGGCAAGGCGCTGCAGGGCAACCTCGACCCGACGGTGCTGTTCGCCCCGCAGGAGGCCGTAGAGACCAAGACCCGCGAGGTCCTGGACGCCGCGGCGAACCTGGAGGGCCATGTCTTCAACCTCGGCCACGGCGTGATGCCGTCCACCGACCCGGACGCGCTCACCCGCCTCGTCGAGTACGTCCACACCCGGACCGCCCGCTGAGGCCTCACCACGCGCACGTCCTGAAGAATTTACCGAAATCCTATTGACTTAGGGCATGCTTCGTGCAGGGTAATAAATAGACCACAACACCGAAAGAGCCACAAAGCCGGTGAGGACGTCTAGTCGGCGGAGTGACTCGGACAGGATGTGGTTCAGGCCCCCGGCAAGCCGGCGCGACACCGAGACAACAGTGACGACTGAAGTTTCAGGACACGCGCAGCACTACCGGGGACTGTTTTTGCCCTCGGGGCTTTCGCACGCCGAACCGAAGAGCACCCCAGGGCACTCGCCCGTGGGCTGGAGAACACCCCCGTCGGAGGACGTTCCGCCCGAGGAGGCGGCGCACGGCGCACGACTCGCCCACGAACTCCTCACACCTGAGCGCTGTCCAGGAGCTTTTCACCTCCGTCGCCGTCGCCCTGCCGCTCGTTGAGGCGGACAGTGGAGAAAGGACCTGTGCGGCGAGCGCCTGAGGAGGGAGAGGTCACATGCTGCATCAAATGGTCGGCGACCTCATGACCACGGCGGTTGTGAGCGTGCGGCGGGACACAGGCTTCAAGGACATCGTCCAGCACCTCGCGGAGCACAACATCACGGCGGTACCGGTCGTCGACGACCAGGGCCGCCCGATCGGCGTGGTGTCGGAGGCGGACCTGCTGCGCAAGCAGGAGTCTCAGGCCGATCCGGGCGGACATCTGGCCGCAGCGCACCTGCTGCCCGCGGAGCGCGCCAAGGCCCACGCCCTGACGGCCGAGGGGTTGATGTCCAGCCCGGCCGTCACGGCACGACCGCAGTGGTCGGTCGTGGAGGCAGCCCGTGCCATGGCCCGCCACCACGTCAAACGGCTGCCCGTCGTGGACGACGCCGGGCATCTGGTGGGCATCATCAGCCGTGGCGACCTGCTGCACGTCTTCCTGCGGCGAGACCCGACGATCCGCGAGGAGATCATGACGGATGTCCTCACCCGAACCCTCGGCCTGGACCCCGGCACGGTCACCGTCCAGGTCACCGAAGGACGGGTGACGCTCAGCGGCACCGTGCCGCAGGAGAGCCTCATCCCCATCACGCTACGTCTGTCCGAGAGCGTCGACGGCGTCGTCGACGTCACCCATCACCTCCACGCCGAAACAGCGGGTAGAGCCGGTACACCACGGTGACTCACAGCCCCGCCGGCCCACACCACGGCCGTACCCCCAGGATCTCCCGACCCGCCGTCACCGGCACGGAAGCCGAGCCGAACGGATCAGGCACGGCCACCGGGAGGTGGGGAAACCGCCGCACAGTGGCGGCATCCCCGCATCCACCAGCGCATCGTCACGCTCCGCCGCCCTCTCGGCGACCCGGGGTGGCACCACCGCACCGAGTCGGCGCCGATGGCTCACCATGCCTGCCGGGGCCGCGCCCGTCTGCCGAACAGCAGGCCTGGCGGCTCCGGCGGTGGTGGTGTGCCCGGCTTCAGGGGCCAGGCGAGCAGCATGCCGACGAGGAAGCCCGCGATGTGCGCCGCGTACGCCACGGTGCCCGCGTCGGAGACGCCCTCGCCGGCGGAGTACACCGCCTGGAGCCCGAACCAGGAGCCCAGCACCAGCCAGGCGGGCAACCTCAGCGGCAGGAAGATCAGGAACGGCACCAGCACCCACACCCTGGCCTTCGGATACAGCACCAGATACGCGCCCAGCACACCGGCGATCGCCCCCGAGGCGCCGATCAGCGGCTCGGCGGACTCGGCGTTCAGCAGCGCGTAGCCGTACGCCGCCGCGTAGCCGCAGGCGCCGTAGAACAGTGTGAAGCGCACATGCCCCATGCGGTCCTCGATGTTGTTGCCGAAGATCAGCAGGAACAGCATGTTGCCCAGCAGATGCAGCCAGCTGCCGTGCAGAAACATCGCCGTGAGCACGCTCAGTTCGGGCGACTTGTCGTACGTCGGCGGGGCCACCTCGCAGCCCGGGCCCTGCGGGCCGACCACGACCTCGCCGGTGGGCACCAGGCGGGGCATCTGATGGTGGATCAGTTCCTGGGGCACCGCCGCGTACCGGTCCAGGAACGCCTGGAGATGGCACAGTTGCGCCAGACTGCTGTCACCCGCCACCGAACCCGCGAGGCCGGGCATGAACAGGAAGACGACGAAGTTCACCGCGATCAGCGCGTACGTCACCCAGGCCGTGCGGCGCGCCGGGTTCGTGTCATGGACGGGGATCACCACAAGGGAGTAGTGCCCTCGATGCGCCCGCCGAATCGGTGAACGCGGCCGACCGGGCGTGCGTATGTCTTCTCGACCGGCCGCGGCACGGCGAGGCGCGTCGCGGGACGACGTGAGGAACAGGCGATGAACGACCGAGTTACTCCTCCGATGCAGGCCACCCCCGACGGCGAGGCTCAGCTCGCGCTGGTGGTCCACCTCCCCTGGGAGGACGTCGCCCGACTCGGCCAGGAGGCCGGTCGCATGGCGGCGCAGTTGCAGCGACCGGTGACGCTGGACGAGGCGGTGAGCCACCGGTTGCGCTCCGTTTCCCCGGGCGCGCATGCGAAACCGGCGGGGGCGCAGCCCAGTGCCATGCCGGCGGCCGCCTCGGTGTCGTCGCTGCCGTCGCGACCGCCGTCCGAGCAGGCACGGCAGGCGATCGACAGGATCAACGGCACGGCGTAGCGGGCGTACGGGCTGTGTGCCGGGTGCGGGTTGTCTGCGGCTGGTCGCGCCCCCGCGGCGGAGCCGCAGATCGACACAGCCCCGCGCCCCTCAGGGTCGCTGCCCTACCGCCTTCGAGGCCTTGCGGGCCGCGACCAGGACCGGGTCCCACACGGGCGAGAACGGCGGCGCGTACCCGAGGTCCAGCGTCGTCATCTGCTCCACGGTCATCCCGGCCGTGAGCGCCACCGCCGCGATGTCCACCCGCTTGCCCGCCCCCTCCCGGCCGACGATCTGCACGCCGAGCAGCCGCCCCGTGCGGCGCTCGGCGAGCATCTTCACGGTCATCGGGGAGGCACCGGGGTAGTACCCGGCCCGGCTGGTGGACTCGATGGTGACCGTCTCGAACCGCAGCCCCGCCCGCCGCGCGTCCTTCTCCCGCAGCCCGGTCCGCGCGATCTCCAGGTCGCACACCTTGCTCACCGCGGTGCCGACCACCCCGGGAAACGTCGCGTATCCGCCTCCGGCATTCGTGCCGATGACCTGTCCGTGCTTGTTGGCATGCGTGCCGAGGGCGATATGCCGTTCCCGCCCGGCGACCAGGTCGAGGACCTCGACGCAGTCACCGCCGGCCCAGATGTTCTCGTGACCGCGTACGCGCATCGCCAGATCGGTGAGCAGCCCGCCGTGCTCGCCGAGGGGCAGCCCCGCCGCCTTCGCGAGCGTCGTCTCGGGGCGTACGCCGATGCCGAGCACGACCACGTCCGCCGGGTACTCGGCGTCATTCGTGGCCACCGCCCGCGCCTGCCCGTCCTCACCGGTGAGGATCTTGGTGACCTCGGCGTCGTTGACCATGATGATGCCCATGCCCTCCATGGCCTGGTGCACCAGCCGCCCCATGTCCGCATCGAGCGTGGACATCGGTTCCGCGCCCCGGTTGACGACCGTCACCTCGTAGCCGCGATTGATCAGCGCCTCGGCCATCTCGACGCCGATGTACCCCGCCCCGACGACCACCGCACGCCGCCCACGCGCGCGCGTGAGGGTGTCCAGCAGCTCCTGGCCGTCGTCCAGGGTCTGCACCCCGTGCACGCCGGGGGCGTCGACGCCGGGCATGTCGGGGCGGATCGGCCGGGCGCCGGTGGCGATCACGAGTTTGTCGTACGACGTCCAGGACTCGGCGCCCGAATCGACGTCACGCGCGCGTACCCGCGCCCCGTCGACGTCGATCTCCACGACCTCCGTCCGCAGCCGCAGGTCGATGCGCCGCGAACGGTGCTCCTCGGGCGTACGGGCGATCAGCTCGTCGCGGTCGGAGACCTCACCGCCCACCCAGTACGGGATGCCGCACGCGGAGTACGAGGTGAAGTGGCCGCGTTCGAAGGCCACGATCTCCAGCTCGTCCGGGCCCTTCAGCCGCCGGGCCTGCGACGCCGCGGACATGCCCGCGGCGTCGCCGCCGATCACGACCAGTCGCTCTCTTGCACCGCTCGCACGGCTCGTACCCCTCGCACCGCTCATGCTCATGCGAACACGCTACGGCTACGGGGCAGGTCAGTCCTGTTCGCCCTGCTTCTCCTCCGGTGCGGAACCGGGCGCGTGCTCCGGTGCCTGCCGGGCCGTCGGCAGCGGCCCCAGCGTGGTCATCGCGGACGCCGTGGCCGGGCGCCGCGCCCTGCGAGGCCGTACGAGACGCAGCCAGACCAGGACGAGCAGCGCCGCCAGCGCGGCGAACGGCAGCACCGCGCCCAGCGCCACGACGATCCAGCGCAGCATGGTCACGAACGCGTCCCAGCCGCCCGCCAGCGCGTCCGTGAACCCGGGGTCCTCGTCCTCCTCGGGGGCCTTCTTCACCGGCGTCTCGGACAGTGCGAGGGTGATGGTGGCCAGGCTCGTGCGGTCCTTCAGGGACGCCTGCCGGGCGAGCAGCGCCTCCAGATCGGCCTGGCGGCTGCTCAGCTCGCCCTCCAGCTCCACCACGTCGCTCAGCCGGGTCGCCTGGTCCATCAGCTCGCGGATCCGGGCGACGCTGGCGCGCTGGGTCTGGATGCGGCTCTCCACGTCGACGACCTGGTCGGTGACGTCCGTCGCCTTCGCCGTGCGGTCGAGCAGCTTGCCCGCGCCCTCCAGATCCGCCAGGACGTCCTCGTACTTGTCGACGGGGACCCGCAGCACGACCCGGGTGCGCTCGTTGCCGCGCTCGTCCCGGGTGGTGCTCTCGCTGCCCACGAAGCCGCCCGCGGTCTCGGTGGTCGTACGGGCCTGGTCCAGGGCCTTGGGCACGTCCTTGACCTGCACGGTCAGGGACGCGGTGCGGATGATGTGGCTCGCGGGGAGCCGGGGCGCGTCCGGGGCCTTGTCGGTGCCGGACCGGCTGTCGCTGCCGAAGGCGCCCTCCTCGGTGCCGGGTGCCACGGCGGCCCGGTCCTGGGCGGCGGCCGCGTCACCTGCGGTGGAGGAGGCGGTGTCGTCCGCGCCGCTGCATCCCGTCAGCGCCAGGGCGGCGGCGAGCAGGATTCCGGCCAGGGCCGGAACGGGACGTGGTGCGGACTTTCGTGCGGAGCGTGGTGCGCGCATGTAAGCGAACCCCCGAGGGTCGTGACAACTGACGCTCCTTCGACGCCGGGGCGGGCCGGGACGTTGGACCCGTGGGGTCCCGATGCGGTCACGGTCGGGACTCGGCGGGGCCACGGGCCGCGCCGGTGACTGTCAGTGGCGTCTGAGAAGGTGGAGCCATGAACGCAGCACCCACGGACGCCGGGCAGGTCGTCGTCATCGGAGCCGGAATCGCCGGGCTGGCCGCCGCCCACCGGCTGCTGGGGCGTGGCGCGCGCGTGACCGTGCTGGAGGCCTCCGACCGGATCGGCGGCAAGCTGCTGCCCGGCGAGATCGCGGGCGTGCGCGTGGACCTGGGCGCCGAGTCGATGCTGGCCCGCAGGCCCGAGGCCGTCACCCTCGCGCGCGAGGTCGGCCTCGAAGCCCGCCTCCAGCCGCCGGCCACCGCGACCGCCTCCCTGTGGACCCGCGGCGCCCTCCGCGCGATGCCCAAGGGCCACGTCATGGGCGTGCCGGGCACCGCCGCCGCGCTCTCCGGCGTGCTGTCCGAGGAGGGCCTGGCGCGCATCGAGCGCGACGCCGACCTGCCCCGCACGGAGGTCGGCGACGACGTGGCGGTGGGGGAGTTCGTCGCGGCGCGGCTCGGCCGCGAGGTCGTCGACCGGCTCGTGGAGCCGCTGCTGGGCGGGGTCTACGCGGGCGACGCGTACCGCATCTCGATGCGCTCGGCCGTCCCCCAGCTGTTCCAGGCCGCCCAAGAGCACGACTCGCTCACCGAGGCGGTCCGGGAGATCCAGGCCGAGGCGGCGGCCGCATCGCTGACCGGGCCGGTGTTCATGGGCATCGAGGGCGGTGTCGGCAGCCTGCCGCTCGCCGTCGCCGAGTCGGTGCGGGCGCGCGGCGGCGAGATCGTGACCGGGACCCGCGTGACGGAGCTGCGCCGGGAGGGCCGTACGGGCTGGCGGGTGGTGGCCGGCGACCGGGTGCTGCACGCCGACGCCGTGATCGTCGCCGTGCCCGCGCCCGCCGCCGCCGAGCTGCTGCGCGCCGAGGCCCCGGCGGCCGCGACCGAGCTGACCGCCGTGGAGTACGCGTCGATGGCGCTGGTCACCCTCGCCTACCGCAGGTCCGAGGCGCGCCTGCCCGAGGGCAGCGGTTTCCTGGTGCCGCCGGTCGACGGGCGGACCATCAAGGCGTCGACGTTCGCCTCCCAGAAGTGGGGCTGGATCGCCGACGAGGACCCGGACCTCATCGTGCTGCGCACCTCCGTCGGGCGGTACGGCGAGACGGAGATCCTGCGCCGCGACGACGCCGACCTGGTGGCCGTCTCCCGGCGCGACCTCCAAGCGGCCACGGGCCTGGACACCACGCCCGTCGCCACCCGCATCACCCGCTGGGACTCAGGCCTGCCCCAGTACCCCGTCGGCCACCACGCGCGCGTGTCCCGCATCCGCGAGCACGTCGGCAAGCTCCAGGGCCTCGCCGTGTGCGGCGCGGTGTACGACGGGGTGGGCATCCCGGCGTGCGTGGCGAGTGCGTACGCGGCGGTGGACCAGATCCACGGCGACCTTCAGGCTGTGCAGCAGCTCACCGCCCACCCGGTGCAGAGTCTGCACGGCGGAGCGGGAGAATAAGGGACATGAGTGACGACGCCTCCACCCCCGGCCCTGCTCGGATCCCGAACAAGGGCAAGCTGGCCAAGGACCTCAACGAGGTCATCCGCTACACCCTGTGGTCCGTGTTCAAGCTGAAGGACGTGCTGCCCGAGGACCGCGCGGGCTACGCCGAAGAGGTCCAGGAGCTGTTCGACCAGCTCGCCGCCAAGGACGTCACCGTCCGCGGCACCTACGACCTCTCCGGGCTGCGCGCCGACGCCGACCTGATGATCTGGTGGCACGCCGAGACCAGCGACCAGCTGCAGGAGGCGTACAACCTCTTCCGCCGTACCAGGCTGGGCCGCGCCCTGGAGCCGGTGTGGTCGAACATGGCGCTGCACCGCCCCGCCGAGTTCAACCGCAGCCACATCCCGGCGTTCCTCGCCGACGAGACGCCCCGCGCGTACGTCAGCGTCTACCCCTTCGTGCGCTCCTACGACTGGTACCTGCTGCCGGAGGAGGACCGCCGCCGGATGCTCGCCGACCACGGCAAGATGGCCCGCGGCTATCCGGACGTGCGTGCCAACACGGTCGCCTCCTTCTCCCTCGGCGACTACGAGTGGCTCCTCGCCTTCGAGGCCGACGAGCTGTACCGCATCGTCGACCTCATGCGCCACCTGCGCGGCTCGGAGGCCCGGCTGCACGTCCGCGAGGAGGTGCCGTTCTTCACCGGCCGCCGCAAGGAGATCACGGAACTGGTCGCGGGCCTCGCCTGACCGGGGGGATACTCCGGCGCCCCGATCAGCGAACGCCCGCCGCGGCGTCGCCCTTCCGTGCGGTGTCGCCCTTCCGTGCGGTGTCGCCCTTCCGTGCGGTGTCGCCCTTCCGTGCGGTGTCGCCCTTCCGTGCGGTGTCGCCCTTCCGTGCGGTCTCCCCCCGCTGCGCGGTGTCACCCTTCCGCGCGGCGGTGTCCGGCTTCGGCTCCGGGCGGGATGCGCAGGAGGTGCGGCGTGCCGGGAGGCTGCCCTGGAGCAGGTAGGCGTCCACGTGGGCGTTGACGCACGCGTTGGGGCCGCCCGCGATGCCGTGGGTGCCGGAGTCCCGCTCGGTGACCAGGACCGAGCCGGACAGCCGGCGGTGGAGTTCGAGGGCGCCGTCGTAGGGGGCGGCGGCGTCCTGCTCGGCGGCCAGGATCAGCGTCGGCGGCAGCTCGCCCGGCGCGGTCCGCACGTCGAGCGGCTGCTGACGCGGCGCCTGCCAGTACGCGCACGGCAGGTTCAGCCACGCGTTGTTCCACGTCTCGAACGGCGCCACGCGCGCGAGCCGCGTGTTGTCCCGGTCCCAGACCTCCCACTGCGTCGGCCAGGGCGCGTCGTTGCACTCGACGGCCGTGTAGACCGCACGGGAGTTCTCCGCCTCCACGGCCGCCTCCTCGTGCGGCGCGGCCAGGTCGGTCAGCGGCCGCGGATCACCCTTCAGATACGCCGACAGCGCCTCGGCCCGCTGCGGCCAGTAGTCGTCGTCGTAACCGGCATCAAGAAACGCGCTCTGCAACTGCCCCGGCCCGACCTTCCCGCCCGCCGGGTTCCGGTCGAGCCGCGCCCGCGCGGTGTCGTAGCTGCGCTGCACCTCCTGAGGCGTGGCGCCCAGCCCGTACACGCCGTGGTGCCTGGCGATCCACTCCTTCATGTCCGTCCAGCGGCCCTCGAACGCCGCGGACTGGTCGAGGTTGTTGCGGTACCAGATCTGCGCCGGGTCGGGGTTCACCGCCGCGTCGAACACCATCCGCCGCACGTGCGAGGGGAACAGCGTCGCGTACAGCGCCCCGAAGTAGGTGCCGTACGACGCGCCCATGAACGTCAGCTTCACCTCGCCCAGCGCGGCGCGCAGCACGTCCAGGTCGCGGGCGTTGTTCAGGGAGTGGTAGTGCCGGAGCGCGCTGCCCGACCGCTGCGCGCATCCGCGCGCGTAGGCCTTCGCCCGCGCGATGCGCTCCTTCTTGTACGACTCCGAGGGGTGCGTCGGCGCCGACGAGGGGGCCTTGAAGTGCTGTTCGGGGTCCTGGCAGGACAGCGGCGCGGAGCGGCCGACGCCGCGCGGGGCGTAGCCGACCAGGTCGTACGCGGCGGCCAGGCGCTTCCACTCGGGGAGCTTGCCGACCAGCGGGAAGAGGAGACCGGAGGCGCCCGGGCCGCCCGGGTTGTAGACCAGGGCGCCCTGACGGGGCACCCTGCGCTTGCTGTTGTGCGGGTCGCTGTGGGTGGCCGGCACCCGGCTGACGGCGAGCCTGATCTGCGTGCCGTTGGGCCGCGCGTAGTCGAGCGGGACGGTGACCGTGCCGCACTCCATGTCCTTCGGCAGGTCCTGGTTCTTCGGCAGGTCCTGCACGTCGGCGCACCGGCCGAAGTCGATCCCGGCGGCCGCGGCCCGCGCGGCGGCCACGGCGGTGCCGCGCAGCTCGGCCGCCTGTGCCTCGGCCGGTGCGCCGACGGCGGGGGCGGTGGCGACGGTGCTCAGGAGCAGGGAACCGGCGGCCGTGTAGAGGGCGGCAGCTCTCATCGTGTGTCCCTTCGGTGCGCGGCAGCGACAAAAGGGATGCTTCGTACGATTGTTGGCAAAGGCAAGCACAGGCGGCAGGTGTCGGCCCCAATGCGCCCGTACGCCCGCGCGGACCCGCGGATCTCGTGTCAGACGCGCCCGTACGGGCCGCGCTGCGCGAAGGCCGCCCGCAGATCCGGCTCGCCGACCGCGCGGATACCGCCTACGGCGACCGAGGTGAGGTAGGCGCGGTCGTCCCCGCCGTCGCCCGCGTGCCGGGCCAGCGCACCCAGCAGACGCTGACCGGCCGGGGAGGCCCAGGGCGAGTACGGGTGGGCCTCGATCCGGGCCAGGGCGAGGCAGCTCAGGCAGAGGACCAGCGGCAGCGCGAACCACAGGGCGATGAGGTGCCGCGGCATCTGGTCCTGAGCCGGCATCAGCAGCGCGGCGACGCCGAGCGCAAGCACGGTCGCCGCGGCGAGCCGCACCTGACGCACCCCGGCCCCGACGGTGGTCCCCGCCCCGGCCGGCACGGCGAGACCGGCGCTGACGAGCCGGTCGGCGAGACCGTGCACCGCGTCGGTGGCGGCCGCCGCGGCCCGTACCGGAGCGATGGGGGACTGGCCCTCCGGCCCGATGGCCCCTATCACCGACCGTTCGATGTCGTCGCGCCCGCGCGGATCCACGACGGTCGCCCAGCCCGTGTGCGCGAGGAGCAGCCGCCGCTGGCGGGCCATCGACACCAGCGTCAGATCGGCGACCCGCGCCGGACCGCCGGACAGGAACGCGGCCTCGTACAGCGTCAGATCGTGCTTCCCGCCCGATTCCGTGGCGACGTCCGCGGCCCGTACGGCGGCCAGGCACAGCCGGGTGCACGCCAGACCGGCCAGGGTCCAGGCCGGCAGGAGAAGGAGGACCCAGAACATGCCGTGTTTCTATGCCAACCGACTGGGAAACTCCATGCCTTGTTCACATTCCGGGACCGAGCGTTGTCGGCACGTGACGTTCCGCTTGACTGCGGGCCGGTCAGCGGCGCAGCAGCACCCGGCGGGCCCGCGCCATCCGCGAGCGCGGACGCGGCGCCGAACCGGACCGTTCCAGCCACCACTCCCGCAACTCCCGCCGCGCCCTTGTCTCCTGCGGCCGCCCGGCGAGCAGCAACCGCTCGGCGAAGTCCAGCGCGTCCCGCCGGTATCCGCCGGTCATCGGGTGCCGCTGGGCGTACGCCAGGAAGGTGGGCCGGTAGGCGGATCCCAGGATCTCCGGCAGCTCCGGCGCGACCTTCGCCACCACATCCGCCCGCTTCCCGGCCAGGGCCCGCGCCTGCACCCCGAGCCGTACCCGGTCGAACCCTTCGGGGACGGGGGTACCGGCGACCAGCGCGGAGAGCAGCGCGGCCTGGGCGAGGGCGAGGCGCTGACGGGCGGGCTCGTGGGCGGAGTCGTGGTGCGAGGGGTCGGCGGGCTCGGCCTGGGAGTCGGCGTGCTCGTCAACGGAGTCCGCTGTCACGCGAGACGTGGCGGTGGAATCCGCGGAAGCGACCGAAATCGCCGCCCGGGTCCGACGCCCCTGCTCCAACGCGCCCCGTATCTCCGCCAACTCCCGCTCCAGCTCCACCGGTTCGGGGAAGTTCTCGTCCCTCTCCAGCAGCACCCCCGGCGGGGACACGCGGGACGCCAGGTCGGTCAGGATGTCGAGGACCGGTCGGGGGACCGGGTGGGCGTGGCTGTCGTGCCAGACGCCGTCGCGTTCGAAGCCGCCCGCGACATGGACGTAGGCGATGGCCTCCAGCGGGAGTTCGGCGAGCGCCTTGGCCGGGTCCTCGCCGCGGTTGACGTGGTTGGTGTGCAGGTTCGCCGCGTCGATCAGGAGCCGTACGCCGGTCCGGTCGGCCAGCTCGTGCAGGAACTGTCCCTCGGTCATCTCCTCGCCCGGCCAGGAGATGAGCGCGGCGATGTTCTCCACGGCGAGCGGCACGGGCAGCGCGTCCTGCGCGATGCGGACGTTCTTGCACAGCACGTCGAGGGCGTCCCGGGTCCGCGGCACGGGCAGCAGGTGCCCGGCCTCCAGGCGCGGGGACGCCGTGAGCGGGCCGCCCGCCCGGACGAACGCGATGTGCTCGGTGACCAGCGGCGAGCCGAGCGCCTCCGCCCGCTCGGCGAGGGCCGAGAGGCGCGCCGGGTCGGGCCGGTCGGCGCCGCCGAGGCCGAGGGAGACGCCGTGCGGGACGACGGTCACCCCGCGCTCGCGCAGCCGCAGCAGCGCGTCCGGAAGGTGTCCGGGGCAGACGTTCTCGGCGACGACCTCGACCCAGTCGATGCCCGGCATCAGCTCCACGGCGTCCGCGATCTCCGGCCGCCATCCGATCCCGGTTCCCAGTCGCTCCATGACCCCCTCCTTCACGTCTGTCATGCACCGGCGTGAGGGGGGTATGGCCCCGCTGCCGGGGCCCGAACCCTGTCGCGTGCGCCTTCAGAGCAACATTTGAGGTTGCCAGGAGGTACGCGGGACCGGCCCCGGATGTTCAAACACCCTGGTTCAGCGCAGCGCCGGGTGGTCGGCGACGACGGTGCAGCTTCCGGCGGGGATCTCGGTGTACCCGGCGTCACGCACCAACGGCAGCCCCGACGTGGTGAGTCGACCCCAGCGCGTCGGCTCGGCGATCCGGACGGCGAGCGGGAACCCCGCGTCCCGCCAGGCCGCGCGCTCCTCGTCCGGCAGTTCCCACCAGGCGAGTTGGGCACCGTGCCCGGCCTGGGCCATCGCCTTGCCGGCCGACATCTCGATCTCCGGGTTCAGCCACAGCACCGGCGCACTCGCGTCCGCCTCGACCGGCGGCTCCGGATCGTCGAGATCGGTTCCGGAAACCTGCAGCCGCGCCAGCTCCTTGGGCCACCCGTCCAGGGGGACAGGCGGAAACACCCTCACCTCCGCCGACTTTCCCGTCACCGTGATCCCGGGCAGCGCCTCGGCCCGCCGCCACTCGGCCCCCCGGGCCCGCCGCACCACCTTGCGAATCCGCGCGTCCTGCCAGTCCTGCACGGCCTGGGCCCACTCCCCGTCGCCCAGCGACCGCTCATCACTCAACATGACCAGCACGGCACGCGCGGCGGTTTCCAGGGCATCGGTACGGGCGGGAGGCGCACCCTTCTCGATCCGCACAACCAGAGGCAGTACAAACTGAGGCGCGGTATCGCGCGCGCTGGGCTCGGACCGGAAGGGACTGTCAGTCGGTTCGGTAGTCACGCCGTCCAGTCTGCCAACCCCGGGGCCGCGGCGAGCTGCGCGATCAACCCACTACAACCCGCACCCCGCAACCGAACCCCACTACCCCGAACAAGCCGTACGCTGCGCCTCCAGCCACTCACACTCCGGACACAAGGTGATCCCTTTGTACGACTCCGGATACTCCGTGGGCTCCCGGCACACCACGCACTCCGCGTACGGCGGCCCCTCCGCCTTCGGCGGCCTGCTCGCATCGATCAGGCAATAGTCGTCGCCATCGCTCATACCTCCAGCGTATGCCGCTCACGTCAACCCGCCGGAGGCAACCGCTCCGATCAGCTCGGACACCTTCACGAACCGATACCCCTGCCGCCGCAGCTCCGGCACGATCGTGCGGATCGCCCGCTCGGTCGTCGGCGCCGCGCTCCGCGTGCAGTGCAGCACGACGACCGACCCTGGCCGCACCCCCTCCAGCACCTGCCGGGCCACCGCGTCCGCGTCCGTCGCGAACGCGTCCCCGCCCACCACGTCCCACTGCACCGCCGTCACGCCGGTGGCACTCAGCGCCCGCAGTGCCCGCTGGTCGTAGCAGCCACCGGGGAACCGGAAGTACGGCTTCGCGTCCGGCACGCCCACCCGGCGGAACGCCGCGTACGCCCGCTCCACGTCCGCCCGCATCCGGTCCTCGTCGATGGTCGGCAGGCCGTAGCAGTCGGCGGTGAAGGCGTAGTGGCTGTAGGAGTGGTTGGCGACCTCGAAGAGCGGATCCCGGCCGATGCCGCGGGCCTGGATCGGGTACTGCTCCGCCCACCGGCCCGTCATGAACACGGTCGCCGGTACCTTCAGCGCCCGCAGCGTCGCGATCAGCTGCGGGTTGTCGAAGCGTTCGCCCCGGGCGGCCCGGGGCCCCTGGTCGGCGGTCATGTCGGCGTCGAAGGTGAGCGCGACGGTCTTGCCCCCGGTCCGCGGGGCGCTGGTGAACACCGGCGTGAGGCCCGCGGGGCCGGGGGCGAGGGTGGGAGGTGCCGGGGGCGAGGGGGCAGGCGTCGAGGGGACCGCCGTATGGCCGCCGCGTGGCGCAGGAGCGGTGCCGCAGGCGGCGAGGGCGGCGCTCAGGACACAGACGGTGATGACGCTACGTGCAGGACTGATCACCGTATGAAAGTATGACCTTCAGGTCGGCGTGAGCGTCGACGCGACGGCCGGGTCACCCGGCCGGCGGCCTCCGCCACGGACCGCGCACCGCGAACGTCGTCCCCGGCGTGTAGCAGTTGACGTACATCGTCCCGCCGTCCGGCGAGAAGGTGACGCCCGCGAACTCACCCCACTGCGGCGCCTCGGGCGTGCCCGTGTTCTGCCGGTTGCGGGCCAGCGCGTACACCTCGCCCCGGCGCGTGACACCGAAAACGTGCTGCGCGCCGTTGCCGTCCTCGCAGACCATCAGGCCGCCGCTGGGCGCGAGGCAGATGTTGTCCGGCAACTCGCCGGGGAGCCGCACGTCGGTGTCCGGGCCGAAGGCGATCACCAGGGTGAGGCGGCGCGCCGCCGGGTCGTAGCGCCAGACCTGGCCGAAGTGGTCGGCCGCCGAGCCCTCCGCGCTGCGGGCGTACGAGGAGACGAAGTACACGCTCCGGCCGCCCCAGTAGCAGCCCTCCAGCTTCTGCGCGCGCGTGATGCCCTTCGGGCCGTAGTCCTGGAGGCGGACGGGGGTCTCGGTGGCGAGCGGGTCCGGTACGTCCACCCACTGGACGCCGCCGAAGCATGCGCCGGTCTCGTGGACCGACGACAGGTCGGGTACGCCGGGCACGCGCATCGCCTGGAGGCGGCCGCCCGCCCGCAGGGAGCCCGTCCCGCCGAGCGGCTTCTCCGGCAGGAACCGGTAGAAGAGGCCGAACGGTTTGAGGAAGGCGTCCTCCGTCTCGTAGACGACGCCGGTGCGCGGGTCGATCGCGACCGCCTCGTGCTGGAAGCGGCCCATCGCGGTCAGCGGGACCGCGCCGGTGCGGTGCGGGTCGGCCGGGTCGACCTCGAAGACGAAGCCGTGGTCCTTGGTGTAGCCGCCGGTGCCCGCTCTCTCCTCGGTCTCCTCACAGGTCAGCCAGGTGCGCCAAGGGGTGGGGCCGCCCGCGCAGTTGACGGCCGTACCGGCGAGGGCGACCCGCTCGGACCGGACGTGGCCGCCGGAGTCCAGGGTCAGCGCCGTGCAGCCGCCCTTGGCCGCCGGGTCGTAGGTGAGGCCCTCGACCACCGGGACGGGGACCTTCGCGGTGGTGCGGTTCTCGTGGTTGCGGACGAGGTGGACCCGGCCGTGGTGGCCGGGGAGGGCCGTCATGCCGTCGTGGTGGGAGGGGACGAGGCCCTCGCCGGAGCGCAGCGGGTCGCCCTCGCGGGAGAGAACCCGGTAGCTGAAACCTTTCGGCAGGTCGAGCAGGCCCTTGGGGTCGGGTACGAGGGGTCCGTAGCCGGTGTGGCCGAGGTGCTGGGCGGCGGCCGTACCGGTGAAGAGCTCGGACAGGGCACCGGAGAACGCGATGCCCGCTCCCAGGGCACCGCCGCGGGCGAGGACATGACGGCGTGTCACGGACATGGGGCAACCTTCCTGCTGGCGGACAGGACAGTGACCCCGCCGTGTTTATCAGCTGCCGCGCGTCGCCGGAACCACGCGCGTAGCTCCTGTCACGGACCGTCGGTGAGGTCCGGGGTGGGGTGGGGTTCCTCGGTGCGGCCGGGGGTGGTGTTGTTCGCGGGGTGCGGCTCCTGTGCTGCGTGGCCCGGGGCGCCGTCGGACTGTTGCGTGAGGCTCGCGGTGTCGTTGAGCTGCGGGGTCGGGCCTGGAGCCTGACCGGGCTGCTGGGTGAGGCCAGGGGTGTGGTCGGGGCCCTGTGGGTGGTCGTGCGTGTGCTCCGCCACCATGGGTGCCCTCTCCAGGAAGCGCAGCAGCTCCACCGGGAACGGGAGCACCAGCGTCGAGTTCTTCTCGGCGGCGACGGCCACGACCGTCTGCAGCAGCCGCAGCTGGAGCGCGGCGGGCGTGTTCGCCATCTGCTGGGCCGCCTCGGCCAGCTTCTTGGACGCCTGGAACTCGGCGTCGGCGTTGATGACCCGGGCCCGGCGCTCACGGTCCGCCTCGGCCTGCCGGGCCATGGAGCGCTTCATCGTCTCGGGCAGCGACACGTCCTTGATCTCGACCCGGTCGACCTGCACGCCCCAGCCGACGGCCGGGCTGTCGATCATCAGCTCCAGACCCTGGTTGAGCTTCTCGCGGTTGGACAGCAGGTCGTCCAGGTCGCTCTTGCCGATGATCGACCGCAGCGAGGTCTGCGCCATCTGCGACACCGCGAACTTGTAGTCCTCGACCTTGATCAGCGCGCTCGCCGCGTCGACCACCTTGAAGTACACGACGGCGTCCACACGCACGGTCACGTTGTCCCGGGTGATGCCCTCCTGGGCCGGCACCGGCATGGTGACGATCTGCATGTTGACCTTGTGCAGCCGGTCCACGATCGGAACGATCAGCGTGAACCCGGGCGGTCGTATGGTGCCCCTGAGCCGGCCGAGCCGCAGCACCACACCGCGCTCGTACTGCTTGACGATCCGGGCCGCCGCCGCGAGGTACACCACCCCCGCGGAACCGGCCATGGCGGCCGCCACCAGGAGATCTTCGAGCATGGCAACCCCCTCACGAGAGGCGTGTGGTGCCTGCTCCTGCAACGATATGCCCGGTGTCCGGTCCGGGGCCATGGGGGCGACGGAGCGGACACCGGGCGGACGGCGTCGGTCGAGGGTGACGACCTCCCCCGGTTCGGCAGGGTGACCTTCAGAGGCCGGTCAGGGGTGCCTTCAGGGACCGGTCAGGGTGAGGTGAGCCTCACCGGATCGGTGCCGGAGGTGCTGTGCCGCTCGGCCCAGCTCTCCAGCGCCGTACGGCACGCGTGGTCCAGGTGGTGCAGACCGGACACGTCCAGCTCGATGGGCCGGTCCTGGGGGAGTGCTTCCAGGCTGTCGAGTATCTTCGGCAGCCTCAGGAAGGTCGCGTTGCCCGACAGGTAGACCTGGATCGGGCCGGAGCCCTTGTCTATGACCTCCATCTTCAGGTGCGAGGCCTCCCATGCGGTCTTGACGACCGCCAGGGCGAGACCGATCAGGACGCCCTCGAACATGTTCACGGTGACAATGGCCACGGCTGTGATCACGAGGATCAGCGCCTCACCCTTGTGCGACCGCCACAGCCCGGTGATCTGGCGGAACGGGATCAGCTTCCACCCGGCGTGCACGAGGATGCCGGCGAGGGCGGGAATCGGGATCAGGGCCAGGGCGGACGGCAGCGCGGCCGCGAACAGCAGCAGCCACACACCGTGCAGCACACGCGACGCCTTGGTCTTGGCGCCCGCGTTGACGTTGGCGGAGCTGCGCACGATCACCGCGGTCATCGGCAGCGCACCCAGCAGACCGCACAGGGTGTTGCCCGCGCCCTGGGCGATCATCTCCTTGTTGTACTGGGTGCGCGGACCGTCGTGCAGCCGGTCCACGGCCGCCGCGCTGAACAGGCTCTCCGCCGAGGCGATCAGCGCGAACGCCACGATGGTGCCCCAGATGGCCGGTCCGGCCAGCTCGCCGAACGCTTCGGAGCCCGGCGGCTCGATGACACCGAGCAGACCCTCCACCTGGACGGTGGCGACCGGGAGGTCGAAGGCGAGTGCGGCGACCGTGGCCAGGATCACCGCCGCGAGGGCGCCGGGCACGGACCGCACCGCCTTCGGCATCTTCTTCCACAGCACGATGACGGCGACGGTGCCCGCGCCGACGGCGAGGGACGTCAGAGCCGCAGTGCTGCCGAGCGCGTCGGCGAACGCCCCGGGCAGGCCGACGATCTTGCCGATGCCGCTTTCCGGGGCCTTCAGGCCTGCAGCCGCGTACACCTGGCCGGCGATGATCACCAGACCGATACCGCAGAGCATGCCCTCGACGACCGAGACGGATATCGCCCGGAACCAGCGGCCGATCCCGAAGAAGCCCATGGCGAGCTGGAGCAGACCGGCCATGAGCACGATCACGCCGAGCGCCGCCACGCCGAACTCACTCACGGCCTCGAAGACCAGCACGGTCAGGCCCGCGGCCGGGCCGGACACCTGAAGGCTGCTGCCGGGCATGAGCCCGGTGACGATGCCTCCCACGATGCCGGTGACAAGGCCCAGCTCCGCGGGGACGCCGGAGGCGACCGCCACGCCGACGCACAGCGGCACGGCGATCAGGAAGACGACGATGGAGGCGAGGAAGTCCTGCCTCAGATAAGGGAACTTCGACAGCACGGTCATCGGTCCCTCAGAGCGTCTCGAAGGTGTCCGTCTCCGCGCGGTGTTCCCGCACGGTTCCGGTGTGGACTTCGTAGTACCAGCCGTGCAGCCGGAGTTGGCCGGCCTGGAGGCGCTGCTCGACGCACGGGTAGGAACGAAGTCGCAGCAACTGCGCGAGGACGTGGTTCTGCACGGCCTCGGCGACCGTCGGGTCGCTGGGGTCCGAGCACTTGGGCTCGTCCGCCGCGTGCGCGAGCCAGTCGCGTACGGCGGGTACGGCCGCCAGGTCGTCGTGGCGCACCACCGCGCCGACGGCGCCGCAGTGCGAGTGGCCGCAGACCACGACGTCCTGGACGCCGAGCACCTGCACGGCGTACTCGATGGTGGCCGCCTCACCGGTGGGGCGGTCGGAGGTGTACGGGGGGACGATGTTGCCCGCGGTGCGCAGCTCGAACAGCTGACCGGGGCGGGCGCCGGTGATCAGGGCCGGTACGACCCTGGAATCGGAGCAGGTGATGAACAGGACTTCAGGGGACTGGCCCTGGGCCAGTCGAGCGAACTCCTCAGGGCGCTGTCCGAACGTGCGGGCGTTGTCGATGAGGGGCTGCATGACGTGGTGACTCCTCCTGGCGCGCCGTGGGGGCGCGTCGGGCGTGCATGACAGAGGGTGAGAGGTGGGGGGACTGCTCTGCTCTCAGCAGCGGAAGACCTGAAGCGCGGCCGGAGAGTGGGCGGTCGAGGATCTCGACATACGGTCGTACGCGGTGTCGGGCACGGCCGCGTCGGATTCGGCCCCCTTGTCCCGCGCCGACTGCGGGCGCTTGGGCGCGCAGGGCGCGGAGTCGACCGTGCGGTGGCGGTCGCGTATTCGCAGGGGACCGGTCGGGTCGCCCGCGTGGGTGCAGCCGGCGAACGCGGCGCCTTCGGCGCGCGGCGCCTTGCCGGAGGGCTTGGTTCCGGGCTGAGCGTTGGCCTCGACATGACGGGCCGTATACGCAGCTGCGAATGAAACGGGAGGTGTGAAGAACGGGAGGGCGAACAGAACGGCTGCGAGGACCGTGAACAGGGTCCGGGCCGCCGTAGCCGTCGTACCTCGAAACATGAGCCTCCCTCCGATTCGGCGCACCTCTAGTCCGAACCAACGGTTGGTCAACGGCTGGTCAAGAAAGACATTAACCCTGCAAAGTTGTTTGCAGGGTTAACTTGGCGTTTCGAGCCGAAGAGAGCCTCAAAAGTGAGCTTGAGCTGGCGTGATCCGTACCTTGATCTTGCCTACGGCGTGGCGCTATTGAGGTTCGGTCAGGCGCTGGGCGTCACGGGCCAGCGCGGTCAGCCGGGAGATGGCCCGGAAGTACTTCTTGCGGTAGCCGCCCTTCAGCATCTCCTCGCTGAACAGCTGGTCGAAGGGCAACCCCGAGGCCAGGACAGGCACTTCACGGTCGTAGAGCCGGTCCGCGAGCACGACTAGGCGCAGCGCGGTGGACTGGTCCGGAATCGGCTGTACGTCGGTGAGACACACGGCCTTCAGGCCATCGGTCAACGCGCCGTAACGACTGGGGTGGACGCGGGCGAGGTGCTCCAGCAGCTGCGGGAAGTCGTCGAGCGAGGCGCCCTCGGTGGCGTGCGCCGTCCGTGTCACCTCTTCGTCGCTGTACGGCGCGGGGGCCTCCGGCAGGCCGCGGTGGCGGTAGTCCTCGCCGTCGATGCGCAGGGTGCGGAAGTGGGCCGACAGGCCCTGGATCTCACGCAGGAAGTCGGCCGCCGCGAACCGGCCCTCGCCGAGCTTGCCCGGCAGCGTGTTCGAGGTGGCGGCGAGCGCGACGCCCGCGTCGACCAGCTTGCCGAGCAGGGTGGAGACCAGGACGGTGTCGCCGGGGTCGTCCAGTTCGAACTCGTCGATGCAGAGGAGACGGTGACTGGAGAGGGTCTGGACGGTCTGCTGGAAGCCGAGGGCGCCGACCAGGTTCGTCAGCTCCACGAACGTGCCGAACGCCTTGAGGGCGGGTTCGGCGGGGGTGGCGTGCCAGAGGGAGGCGAGCAGGTGGGTCTTGCCCACGCCGTAGCCGCCGTCGAGGTAGACACCGCGGGGTCCGGCCGGGGGCTTGGGCGCCTTGGCCCTGCCGAACCCGAAGAATCCGCGCCTGCCCGTGCCGGGCACCGGGCCGAGGCCGGCCGCGAAGCCCTCCAGGACCCGTACCGCCTCGCTCTGGCTGGGCTGGTTCGGGTCCGGGATGTACGTGCCGAAGCGCACGGAGTCGAAGCGGGGCGGGGGCACCATCTCGGCCACCAGACGGTCCGCTGGGACGTGCGGCTCTCGCGCGCAGAGGGAGAGGGGGGCGGCTTCGGCGGCTATGGGGCTTCGGCCGGCGGCGGTGGAGGAGGACACGCTTACCCATGCTAAGGGGTGGGGTGGGGGTGGGTTGGGGCGCGGGGGGCGGCTGTGCGGCGGGGTCGGGGTGGGGCGGGGTGCGGCTGTGCGGCGGGGTCGGGGTGGGGCGGGGTGCGGCTGTGCGGCGGGGTCGGGGTGGGGCGGGGTGCGGCTGTGCACCGGGGTGCGGCTGGGCGGCGGTTCGGCGTGACCTGCGGTGCGGCTGGGGCGGAGTGCGACATGGTGCCAGTTGGTGGCGTGTGATCTGCGGCTCTACGCCTTCTGGCCCTGCGGCCCTGCGGCCCTGCGGCCCTGCGGCCCTGCGGCCCTGCGGCCCTGCGGCCCTGCGGCCCTGCGGCCCTGCGGCCCTGCGGCCCTGCGGCCCTGCGGCCCTGCGGCCCTGCGGCCCTGCGGCCCTGCGGCCCTGCGGCCCTGCGGCCCTGCGGCCCTGCGGCCCTGCGGCCCTGCGGCCCTGCGGCCCTGCGGCCCTGCGGCCCGGTGGCCCGGTGGCCCTGCGGCCCTGCGGCCCGGTGGCCCTGCGGCCCTGCGGCCCGGTGGCCCTGCGGCCCGGTGGCCCAGTGGCCCGGTGGTGCTGTGGCCGGTGGCCTCAGCCTGGTGGCGCTGCTGTCTGTGGCCCCGTGGTGCTGTGTTCCGGTGGTCCGGTAGTCGGGTGGTGCTGTGGCCGGTGGCCTCGGCCTGGTGGCGCTGGTGCCTGTGGCCCTGTGTTCCGGTGGCCTGGTGGCCCGGTGGCCTGGTGGTGCTGTGACCCGGTGGCGCTGCGGCCTCTGGCCGGGGCCCTGCGGCCCCGGGCCCCCGTGGCCCTGCGGCCCTGTGACCCCAGCGCCCCGTGCCCGGGCCCTGATGCGGCTGGGGGTCCTTTTCGCGTGGAACACTGCACGGCATGCGACGCCTGTTTCCTGTGATCGATACGACAGTGGACCCGGCCGACCGTGAGTGGGGGCTCGCGGAGCTGGCCGAGGCCTATGCCTATCCCGAGCCGGAGCCGGGGGAGCCGGTGGCGTGGTTGCGGGCCAACATGGTCTCCACGCTCGACGGGGCCGCTCAGCACGACGGGAAGTCGCAGCCCATCTCCAACGCCACCGACATGCGGATCTTCGGCACGCTGCGCGGGCTCGCGGACGTGGTGCTGGTCGGTGCGGAAACGGTCCGCCGGGAGGGCTACCGCCCCGCACGCGCGCGTGCGGAGTTCGCGGCGCGGCGGGAGGCCGCCGGGCAGGACCCCGTGCCCGCGATCGCCGTGGTCAGCGCCGGCCTGGACCTGGACTTCTCGATGCCCCTGTTCACCTCGCCCGTGGTCCCCACGCTGATCCTCACCGGCGCGGCGGCGGCGCCGGACCGGGTGGCCGCGGCCGAGAAGGCCGGCGCGCGGGTGGTGGTCGCCGGGGACGGTGTCGGCGTGGAGCCCGCACGGGCCGTACGGGCGCTCGCCGAGCTCGGTCACACCCGGCTGCTCACCGAGGGCGGGCCGCGGCTGCTGGGTCAGCTGGTGGCGGCCGGCGTGCTCGACGAGCTGTGCCTGACCGTGTCCCCGATGCTCACCGCGGGGGGCGCGCAGCGGATCGCCGGGGGGCCGTCGGTGGCGGTTCCGCAGCGGTTCGAGCTGGTGTCCCTGCTCGAAGAGGCCGGGTTTCTGTTCTCCCGCTACCGTCGGTCCTGAGATAGGCGGAATCTGCTGTTTGGAGGACAGAGGGCCCGCGGGCCCTCGAGGAGATAGGGGCGCCTGGTGTTCACAAGCGTTTTGATGATCGAGAAAGCCCTGACGTCCGCCGACGTGGAGTTCGTCACCACCTTGCACGGGGACGAGCCGGTCACTTTCCACGTGCTGCTCCAGCCGCGCGGCGAGCAGGCGGACCGGTTGCTGCGTGCCATCGACGACCTTGCGATGGGGGCGATCGACGAGGCGGCGCGGGAGGGAGAGACGCCGGAGGGCGAGGCGGCGAAGAGCGAGGGGCAGCGGGCGCTGGACGTGTCCCTGCAGGCCCTGCGGGCCTCCGGCAGTGCGGCGGAGGGGCGGCTGATCGAGGACCATCCGCTGGACGCGCTCAAGGGGGTGGTGGAGGAGGTCGGGGCCGATGAGGTGATCGTGCTGACGGATCCGCACTACGTGGAGGAGTTCTTCCACCGGGACTGGGCTTCTCGGGCTCGGCACAAGGTGGGCGTGCCGGTGCTGAAGCTGTTCTCGCACAGCAAGGCGTAGGGATACAGCCCCGCGTCCCTGGCGGCGTGGTGCCACTCGCCCCTTAAAGGGCACCGGCCGTCGCACGGAATAGGGTGGTGGCGCGCTTCCCGCGGGGACGCGCTGATCGTCGTACCAGACCAGACCTTGGGGAGAACACGCATGGCACCCGGCCTTCCTACCGCCATGGACCGACCGCACTTCATCGGCATCGGTGGGGCCGGGATGTCCGGTATCGCGAAGATTCTGGCGCAGCGGGGGGCCAAGGTCGCCGGCAGTGACGCCAAGGAGTCGGCGACCGTCGAGGCGCTGCGGGCGCTGGGCGCCACCGTGCACATCGGGCATGCGGCGGAGCACCTCGCGGACGACGCCAGCTGTGTGGTGGTCTCGTCGGCGATCCGGGCCGACAACCCGGAGCTGGCCCGCGCGGCCGAGCTGGGCATCCCGGTGGTGCACCGGTCCGACGCGCTGGCGGCCCTGATGGACGGGCTGCGGCCGATCGCGGTCGCCGGTACGCACGGCAAGACCACGACCACCTCGATGCTGGCCGTGTCGCTGTCCGAACTCGGGCTGCGGCCGTCGTACGCGATCGGCGGTGACCTCGACGCGCCCGGCTCCAACGCGCTGCACGGCGAGGGCGACATCTTCGTCGCCGAGGCGGATGAAAGCGACCGCAGCTTCCACAAGTACGCGCCCGAGGTCGCGATCGTGCTCAACGTGGAGCTCGACCACCACGCCAACTACGCCTCGATGGACGAGATCTACGAGTCCTTCGAGACCTTCGTGGGCCGGATCGTGCCCGGCGGCACGCTGGTGATCTCGGCGGACCACGAGGGCGCGCGGGAGCTGACGCGGCGGGTCGCCGCCTCGGGCGTCAAGGTCGTGACGTACGGCGCGGCGGACGACGCCGACGTGCGGGTGCTGTCGGTCGTGCCGCAGGGGCTGAAGAGCGAGGTCACCGTACTGATGGAGGGCCGGGAGCTCACCTTCACGGTCTCCGTCCCCGGCCGGCACTACGCCCACAACGCGGTCGCCGCCCTCGCCGCCGGCGTGGCCCTCGGTATCCCGGCCGCGGAGCTGGCGCCGGCGCTGGCGGCGTACACCGGGGTGAAGCGGCGGCTGCAGCTGAAGGGTGAGGCGGCCGGGGTGCAGGTGATCGACTCCTACGCCCACCACCCGACCGAGATGACCGCGGACCTGGAGGCGATGCGGGCGGCGGCCGGCGACGCGCGGATCCTGGTGGTCTTCCAGCCGCATCTGTTCTCGCGGACGCAGGAGCTGGGCAAGGAGATGGGCCAGTCCCTCGCCCTCGCGGACGCCTCCGTGGTGCTGGACATCTACCCGGCCCGTGAGGACCCGATCCCGGGGGTGACCAGCGAGCTGATCATCGAGGCGGCCCGGGCGGCGGGCGCGGACGTGACGGCGGTGCACGACAAGGGCGAGGTGCCCGAGGTGGTGGCGGGAATGGCCGGGGCCGGTGATCTCGTTCTCACCATGGGCGCGGGCGATGTCACCGACCTCGGGCCGCGCATTCTGCACCGCCTGTCGAAGTGAGGGGCTGACACCCATGTCGTACGACATCGAGAAGCCGGACGAGCAGTGGCGCGTGGAGCTGACGCCGGCCGAGTACGCCGTGCTGCGCCAGGCCGCGACGGAGCCCGCGTTCACCGGTGAGTACACCGACACCAAGACCAAGGGCGTGTACTCGTGCCGCGCCTGTGGCGCCGAGCTGTTCACCTCGGACACCAAGTTCGCGTCGCACTGCGGCTGGCCGTCCTTCTACGACCCCAAGGACAGCGACGCCGTGGAGCTGGTCGAGGACCGCTCGCACGGCATGGTGCGCACCGAGGTGCGCTGCGCACGCTGCGGGTCACACCTCGGGCATGTGTTCGAGGGGGAGGGGTATCCGACGCCGACGGATCAGCGGTACTGCATCAACTCGATCTCCCTGCGGCTGCTCCCGGACGAGGACTGAGCACGGGAGGGCACCTATGTGGGGGCGTGTCCTGCGGCAGGCGGGCGTGGTGGATCCGTCGCTGCGGCGCGACTACGCGCTTCAGCGGGGGGTGGTGGCCAGCTTCGCGCGGGCCGAGTACCTGGCCGTACGGCTGCTGCTGCCGACGGCTCTCCAGCCCGATGTCGTCGCGGCCGTCGCGTTCATGCACGAGACGGACGACCGCGTCGACCAGGGGAAGGCGGCCGAGCGTTCGGCCGCCCTGGCCGAGTGGGCCGTGCTCGTGGAGAAGGCCTGCACCACTGGGACCTCCGACCTCCCGGTGCTGCGCGCGCTGGCTCACACCGCCGAGCGGCACCCGGACATGCGGGCCCGTGTCGGGGACTTCCTCGACGGGGCCGCGCTGGAAGTCGCCTGGGAGGAGTTCGCCACTGAGGCGGACTTCGACCGGTACGTCACCGGCTACTCGCTGCCCGCCCTCATGCTCACGGCGGGCCTGCTGGCTCCTGCCGGGTCTCCCGGCCCGGACGAGTTCATCAGCTGCTGCGAGCGGCTGATCTCGGCGATGCAGCGTCTGGACTTCTTGGAAGACCTCGCGTCGGATCTGCGCACCGGGCGCCTCGGCATCCCCGTGGAGGCCCTTGAGGACTGCGGCATCAGCCGGGCGGACCTGCTGCCCGGCAGACCCCGGAGCCCGGCAGTCGACCGTCTGATCCAGACACAGGCCGACGCCGCCGCGACCGCACTGGCGGCGGCGAGGCCGCTGGAGGGCACGGTGAGCCGCGCGAACCAGCCTTTCGTGCGCGCCCTGATCGGTGTGCAGCACCACCGCCTCGAGGCCGTACGGGCGGCTGGCGCCGGGCTCATCGAACGATCCTCAGGGCCTTCGGCGATAGGCAGCCTCCGCGTGCTGGCACGGGAGACCGCCGCACGGCGGCGGTACCGGGGCTGAAGTTGGCGCCCACGGCTGTGGGGTGCGTACTCACGGCGGGGACGTGGACGACCCGAGCAAGGAAACTCTCATTCACCGTGCTGGATACGTGCTGGATGGGATGAGAGCGCCCGTGCTGGTGTGTGTACTGGCCAGAGCCTGGCCTGCGGCCGTGCAGTGCCTCGTGGCCCGCGTCCGTCTTCGTTCATGGGGCGGGGTGATGGCGAGGTTTCGGCCGGGCGTCGGTTTGGTCGAACGCCCCTGGCTGCGTTTGCGTCCGGCGAGCGCCGGCCGTACGGAGGTGCGCATCCTGTTTCACGGCCGTCACAGGACCACTGCCTTGCGGCTACGGCGGCTCCTTCGCCCCGGTGAGAAGTGGCCCGACCACAACACCCATGGTGTCCGTCAAAGCTTCCTGGCTGGAACCCGCCACGGTCGCATCCGTCGCCCGCAGGTTCGATGACTCCGGCGCACAGGCGCCGACTCGCGTGACGGACCGCGGCGGCGCGTCGGCATCGCGAGCGGCCGGTTTTCCCCGGGACTTGCTCCGGAGTGTCAGTGGTGGTCCGTACGCTCGTCGACATGGAGGGGAACGAAACGCAGGCACCTGATCGGGAGGAGACCGGCGCCGAAGCATGGCAGCGGCTGAGTGCGTACACGTACCTCAGCGTGCCCGAACGCCTGGAGTACGTCGCGGTGATGCGGGTGTTCTGCGGCACACTGCTCGCGGATCTTGCCGTGCCCGACGTGCTCGTCAAGCTGCAGCGGGCGGGCGGCCCGGGGGCGGCGCTCGATGCGGAGGCGCTCACCGCGCGCCTCGAGCAGTTGGTGCGCTGGGGCAATCTGCTGCGCAGCACGCACACCGTCAAAGCGACGAGCATCGCCGAGTACCAGCGTTCCCGGTCCCGCTATCAGCTGTCCAAACTCGGCGAGCGCGTGCAGCGGGACGCGGACGAGGTGCTGGCCGGGGCGGACGCCGCGCGTGAGGTGAGCAGTGAACTCCTCGCGCTCGTCGACCGCGGCCTGGGCGAGATCGTTGCCATGGTCACGGAGACCGGTGGCCCGGAGCCGCAGCAGGCGCTCGAACGCATCAGCACCCTTTTCGTGCAGTTCGCCGAATTCGCCGAGTCCGTACGGGACTTCTACGCCTACCTGGGCCAGGTGCTGGCCCGCTACGACCTCGAAGGGGCCGAATACCAGGGCTTCAAGGAGCTGCTGCTCGACTACGTGGAAGCGATCACTGAGGACGTGTCCTTCCGTGCCCCGCGCATCGCTGCTCAGCTGGCGGCGGTCTGGCCCCATCTGCCCACGCTGCTGTCCCGCATCGACGCCCACACGGCAGGTCTCGGGGCCCTCGCCGAAGGCCTGCCCGAGACCCGCGTCCAGCGCAGCCGCGGACGGGACCTGGCGGACTGGGAGGGGCTGCGGGACTGGTTCGCCGACACCGGCGGGCACGGCAGCCAGGTGGACCAGCTCCGGGACGCCACCCTGCGCGCTCTGCAGTCACTCCTCGCCAACGCCAAGCGGATGCTGCGTTCGGCCTCCGGCGAGATGTCCCGCCGCAAGGACCTGCTGCGGCTCGCGGCCTGGTTCGACGCGGCGGATCCGGAGGATGCGCACGACCTCGCGGTGGCCGCCTTCGGGCTCTACGGGGCGCGGCATCTGGGGGTGGCACCGGATCCGGAGTCGTCCGTGCCGGCGTACGTGAGTTGGTGGACCGGGCCGGTGGTGGACGTGCCGGTGGCGCTGCGCGAGCGCGGCAGCAGGGCTCCGCGCGGACGTGCCGCGGCGGCGGAGGACCACTCCGAGCAGAAGCGGCGCCTCCTGGAGCACGCGCGAGAGCACGCCGAGGCCCGGCAGGCGGCGGCCGACGAACTGCGCAGCGCCGCGGGCAGATTCGACCAGGTGAGACTGAGCGCTCCGGCCATGCGACTGCTGCTCGAACTCCTCACCGCCGCCCTCGGCAACGCCCAGTTGCACAAGGACGCCGGTGACTTCCTGCTCGACGGAGCGCAGGCGGGTGATGCGGACCTCGGCATCCGGCTGACTGCGTGGCGTACCCCCGGCCGGCACACCGTCCTGCAGTCCTTCGACGGCGACCTGACAGCGGACGATCTCACGCTGGCCGTCGAGAGCGCGTCCATGCGCGTGGGCGAGCCGATGCCCGAGGCGGGGGAGGCGAGTGCCTGATGCCCCTGCCGTCCGCGCACGACGTCGCGCTCGCGGCCGAGCGGCGCACCGCCGCCCGGCTGCTGCTGGCCCACCCCCTGGTCACCAGTAACGGACCGCACAGTGACACCTTCCCGCTGATCCGACGCCACGCCGACTGGCTCGCTCAACGCTTCCAGCAGGTGTTCGGATACCGACTGCTGGTGGAGGCGTCGTATGCCCGGCTCTTCAAGGCCGGCCTCGGGCCGGGCTCGGGGCACCGGCTCGAACGGCCGTCGACCGGGACGCCCTTCACGCCACGGACGTACGCCTACCTGGCCCTCGCCCTGTCGGTCCTCGTCACCGCCCCGGAACAGCTCCTGCTCTCCCAGCTCGTCGCCGATCTGCGGGCCGCGGCCGTGGACGCCGGGATCGAGATCGCCGACACCGGGCGGCAGGCCGAGCGGCGGACGCTCGCGGCCGCACTGCGGCAACTCGTCGACTGGGGCGTCCTGGTGGAGACCGAGGGCCATGTCTCGGCCGTCACCGAGGAGCGGGCCGGGGAGGCACTGCTGACCGTGGACCGCGAGATCGCGCGGGCCGTGGTCGCCGGTCCGCTCGCCCAGAGCCGCGACGGCGCGGACCTCGTGCGCCGGGCCGCCGACCCCGGCTTCGGAGGGCCGCGCACGTACGTCCGCAGGCGTCTCGTCGAAACACCGGTCGTCCATCTCGACGACCTCACGGACGCCGAGCGCGAGTGGCTGCGCACCCGGCAGCGGCGCGAGGCACAGGCGTTCTCGGAACTGCTCGGGCTGGAGGCCGAGATCCGCGCCGAAGGCATCGCCCTGGTCGACCCGGACGACGAACTCACCGACGTACACCTGCCGGGTACCGGCACCGTCGCACAGGCGGCGCTGCTGCTGGTGGAGCGGCTCGTCGACCGGCTGCGCCCCGAAGACCCGGGCCACCCCGCTGTCGGAGGGAGGCTGGTCATCGGCGTACCTGTCCCCGACGGGCTGCTGCCCGAGCTGCTCGACGAACTGATCGAGGAGTACGGCAGGCGCAGCAACTGGCAGCGCGGCCACCTTCAGGACCGGGAGGGATTCCTCGCCGCCGTCCTCGACCTCCTCGTCCGGATGCGTCTGATGGCGCCCGCCGGTCCCGTGCGCGCGGACGGCCACGGCCTGCCCGAGGGATACGGGGAGACGGTGGCCGACGGCCGTTCCGTCACGGACGTCTCGGGGGCACGCGGCAAGGACCGTACGGGCGGCGGCTGGATCCTGCTCGCCGCGGCCGCCCGCTACGCCACCACGGTGACGGTCAAGCCCGCCGCCGCCCAGCTTCCGGCGGACGCCCAGCCTCCGGCGGACGACATCTCCAAGGAGCCGCCCCGGTGAACAGCACCCCGGTGAACAGCACTCCGGCCCTCCACCGCTACCGTCTGCACCGCGCGGGCATCCACAACGTCTGGCAGTACGACAAGCAGGAGTTCGCCTTCGGCGACGGCCGCCTGCTGCTGCGCGGCAAGAACGGCGCCGGCAAGTCCAAGGCCCTGGAGATGCTGCTGCCGTACCTCCTCGACGGCGACGCCCGAGCGCTGGACGCCACGGGCACCGGGCGCACCAGCCTTCTCTGGCTCATGCTGGACGGATTCGAGCAGACCAACCGGCTGGGCTACCTGTGGGTGGAGTTCGCCCGGACGGACCAGGACGGCAGCGATCATCACCTCACCCTCGGAGTGGCCGTCCGCGCGTCGCAGTCGACCAAGACGGCGAAGCCGTTCTTCTTCGTGACCCGGCTCCGGGTCGGCGAAGACCTGGACCTCGCCCCCGCCGGCCGGCCTCTCCCCGTCGACCAGCTCAAGTCGCTCGTCGGCGCCGAGAACGTCACCGACCGCGCCGTGGAGCACCGGGCCAGGGTCGCCCGTGAACTGTTCGGCCTGACCGACGCGGCCCGCTATCGCAACCTCCTCCATCTCCTGCACCGGTTGCGCCGCCCCACCATCGGCGACCGCATCGACTCCGGGGGCCTGGTCTCCGTCCTCGCCGAGACACTGCCCGCTCTCGACGACGAGATCGTGGAGAAAGTGGCCCGGAGCCTCGACGACCTCGACGCCGTACGGGCCGACCTCGGGCGTCTGGAACGGACGGACCAGGCGCTCACCACCTTCCTCACCGGCTACCGCGGCTATCTGCACGGGGCACTGCGCCGCCGCGCGGGCGAGGCGAGCGGTGAACTGGAGAGGCTCGCGGAGTGCCGCAGGTCTGCGGGGGACGCGGCGAGAAAGGCTGAAGCGCTCCGTGAGCGTGAGAAGGAACTCGGCGGTCACCTCGAAGCCCTCGAGGGCGCGGCGAGCGCCGCCGAGACCGATCTGACCGCGCTGCACGCCAGCGCCGAGTACCGCGGCCTCAAGGAACTCGGGGAGAAGCGGGCCACCGTCAACGCCCTGCAGAGCGCGGCTGCCGCCGCCTTCAAGTCACTGCGCCAAGGGCACGGTAACAAGGAGGAAGCGGGCCGGCGTCTCACCGCCGAGGCCCGGCGGCTCCGGGAAGAGCTGATCGAGCTGAGCAGCACGCACGGCGAGTTGGTACGGGAGGCGGAGCGCTCCGGACTCGACCCCGTGCACCTGGGGGAGCCCGTCGCGACCCCAGCCCTGCCGGTCGCGGCCGCTGCGACGGCTGAACTGATGTCCCCGGAGGGCGACGTCCACCTCGTACGGCACAGTGAGGTACTGGCGGTCGACACCGAGGCCTGCGCGACCGCGCTGCACACCTGGGATGCCCAGCTCGACGCCGCGCAGCCGGTGATCGGGCACCGGTCCCGGTCCGTGACCGAACTGGCCGTTCTCGTGGAGGCGTCGGCCAAGGCCCAGCAGGAGGCGCACGAGGCCGACGCTGCCCGTGAGCGCCTGGAGGAACAGACGGAACACGCGCGAGACCAGGCAGAGCGGCGCCGACAGGAGACCGCGCGCGAAGGAGAGGCGTACGCCGACACGGTCCGGGCCTGGATCGAGCGGCTGCGAGGCCTCACCGGGGTACCCCTGGACGACGTACTCGCTTTGGTCGCCCACGATCCGGCGGACGGCCCGCTGCCCAACCGGGTCCCCGACGAGGTGGCTGACGCGGCCCGGTCGGCCGTCGATCCGTGGCTGGCGGAACTGGGCGAGGAACGCGACGCCCGCGCCGTCGCCCTGCGCGAACTGACCGGTGAACGAGATCGCGTGCGCAGCGAGCGCGAGGAGTGGGAACTCCGTACCGACCCCGAGCCGCCGCCTCCACCCCACCGCGCGGCTCCCCGCATCCCCGGCACCGGCGCTCCCCTGTACCGGCTGGTGGACTTCGCAGCCGACCTGGGGCCGGAAGCGCGTGCGGGGCTGGAAGCCGCCCTGGAGGCAAGCGGTCTGCTCGACGCCTGGGTCCGCGCCGACGGCACGGTCCTGGACGCGGCCGCGCGGGACACCCTCCTGGTTCCGGGAGAACCGGTGGCCGGGGTGACGCTCGCCCGGGTGCTGCGGCCCGTCGCCGCGCCGGACAGCGGGGTGACGGCCGAGCAGGTCGAGCGGGTGCTGGGGGCGGTGGCGCTGGCCGGTGTCGGGAACCTCCTCACGGACGCGGTGGATACGGCGGTGGCCGATCCGCACAGCGTCATCGGCACCGACGGCTCGTGGAAGCTGGGTGTCGCGCGGGGCCGCCACGTCAAGCGGGCCGCCGAGTACGTCGGTGCGGAGGTGCGTGCGGAGACCCGCCGCCGGACGCTCGCCGAACTCGACCGTCGACTGGCCGCGGTGCAGGACGAGTTGGCGGAGTGCGAGCAGGGACTGCGCATCCTGACCGAGCACCGAGACCGAGCCGCCGACACCCTGCGCCGGCCGCCCTCCGCCCGTCGGCTGACCGATGCCTGGGCCCGTACCGCCGAGGCCGAGCGCACCGCCGAGTCCCTCGCCAGGCAGGCTGCCACGGCCACCCGGGAGGCGGAGCAGGCGCGGGCCCGCGCGTCCGGCGCCCGGCGGGAGGCCGAGGCGACGGCGAGCGCCCACGGCCTCCCGACGGAGCCGGCCGCACTCGACACGGTCCGTCTCGCCCTGGACCGGCTCGGGCAGGGCACGGAGCGGTTGCGGCGACGAGTGCACGCGGTCGTTTCCGCAGCCGGTAGTCACCGCGACGGCCGGACGGACTACGAGGTTGCCGAGTCGGCCTGCCGGGAAGCCGAAGCCGACTACGCCGAGCCGCTCGGCCGCCTGGAGACCGCTCGCCGTGTCGTCCGAGGCCTTCAGGAGGCGCTCGGCGCCACGGAGCAGGAGATCCTCTCCCGCGAGGCCGAGGCGAAGCGCCGCCTGGACGCCGTGGAGCGCCAACTCCCCCGGCTGCGGGAGGACATGGCCGAGGTGCACGACAAGCGCGTACGGGCCGAGGAGGACGAGAGAGTACGGCGCGAGGCACTCGCCGCCCAGGAGGACGACGCGCTGGTCTGCGGACGGCGTCTGCGCGTGGCGTTGTCGTTGCCGGGTGTGCTGAGAGGGGCGGGCCTGGACAGCGACGAGGGTGTGGCCCTGAGGTCCCCGGACCCGGTCCACGAGGACGTACGGGGCCGGATCACGGCACTGCGTACGCTGGTCGACGACGTGCGCCGCCGTCTGGACACCGAACGCCGCGACACCTCGGACACCACGCTCCTCAATCTCCACACCGCGCTGCGCGACCAGCTCTCCGGAGGCTACGACGCGACGATCGAGGAACACGACGGCATCAAGCGCTGCCGCCTCGTCGACGACCACGGCCCGCACGACATCGCCGTGGTGGGCGAGCGCATCGCCGCCCAGGCGGCCGAAGCCCGCGACCGGCTGACGGAACGCGAGCGGGAGGTCTTCCAGCGCTTCCTGACGGGCGAGCTGGGCGACCACCTGTCCACCCAGGTCCTGGCCGCGGGCGCCCTGGTGGCCGCCCTCAACGCCACCCTGTCCACGGTCCGCACCTCACACGGCCTGGGCGTCACCCTCGACTGGAAACTCGCCGACGGCGTGGAGGCCGACGTCAAGGCGGCCGTCGATCTCCTGCGCAGTCCCTCGGGTCTGCGTAACCGCGAAGAGTCCGAGCAGCTCCGCGACGTCCTCCAGCGGCGCATCGAAGACGCCCGCCGCGCCGACCCGGGCGCGGGCTACGCGGCCCACCTGCGCACCGCCCTCGACTACCGGGACTGGTTCACCTTCACCCCCTGGGTGGTGAACGACGCCGCCCCCGGCAGCCGTCGCAAGCTCTCCGGCCGCACCGGCCTGAGCCAGGGCGAACAGCGCGTGCTGTCGTATCTGGTGCTCTTCGCTGCGGCGGCCGCCCACTTCACCAGCCTCGCGGAGTCCGCCCCGCACGCACCCCGCCTGATCCTGCTGGACGACGCCTTCGCCAAGGTCGACGAGCCCACCCACGCCCGCCTCGGCCGCATCCTCGTCGACCTGGACCTCGACTTCGTCCTCACCAGCGAACGCCTCATCGGCAACTGGCCGGGCGTACCGTCCTTGCACATCTACGAGTGCCTGCGCGATCCGCACGTGCGGGGCGTGGCCACCCTCCACTACACGTGGAACGGGCGGCAGAGGCGGCTGGTGTCGGTATGACCAACGCCCGAGCGGAGGGGGAGCCGCTGCTGGACGCCGAATCACTGGCTTTCCTGAACCGGCCGGGTCTGACGCGCCTCTGGGCGGCAGCCCGCACCCGCCTCGAACGAGGCGGCCTCCAGCCGACCGGCACGATCAGGCTCCAGAACCTGGACGCACAGGAGCGGGAGGCTCTGTCCCTCCTGCTGGCCAGGCCGGTCACCGGCCCGACCGCCACCATCCGCCTGCCGGACCTGGACATCCGCCTGCGGGCCAGTGCGGTCGGCCGGGGGCTGGCCGCGACGCTGGCGGAACTGGGCCCACCCCTCACCGATCGCCGGGCGGCCCGCGACGCTGCGCAGGCCGAACGCACCCGTCTGTGGTCCGCGGCGGAAACGACCCTCGCTGCAACGCCCTTGGCAGGCCAGTCATGGGCCCGCCCATGGCTGGAGGAGATGCGGCGGGGCGGCACGCTCACCCGACAGCCGTCCGGCACCGCGCTCACCACCGTCACCCAGGCCATCGACACCCTCGCGACCCTCTTCCCCGGCACAGGTCCCGACCCGACCCCTGCCACCTGGGGCCGCGGTGAACTGGCCACCCGCACGACGGGCTCGGCCCACGGCCTGGACGACGGCACTCTGCTGGCCCGCCTGGTCCTGCGGGGCATCGCGGCGGCCCGGGGAGTGGATGTCCCGACTGACGCACCGGGCCGCCGCGCCCTGTGGCGGCGGGCCTCGGTCATTCCCGACGAGGTGTCCAGCACCGTACTCACGTGTGGTCTGCGGCCAAGGGGCGGGACGTGGGGTGAGAAGACCCTGCGCGAGCGGGCGGACCGCGGGCTGGAGACCCATCTGACCTTGCGCGAACTGCGCACCCTGCGCCTGGACATGCCACCGGGCACCCGAGTCCACGTGTGCGAGAACCCACGCGTGGTCGAAGCCGCGGCCGATGCCGGATGCACCGCCCCGCTGGTCTGCACGTCGGGCAGTGCGACGACGGTCGTTCTCACGCTGCTGGACGCACTGGCGGCAGCCGGCTGTGCCTTCGCGTACCACGGGGACTTCGACTGGACGGGTATCGCGCTGGCCAACCGGGTCATGGAGCGGTACCGGGCGGAGCCGTGGCGCATGACGGCGGCGGACTACGAATACCTCGCGACACGCGCGGAGCTGTACGGCACGCCGTCACTGCCGCTGGCCGGGCCACGCGTGGCGGCCGTCTGGGACGCCGAGCTGGCCCCGACCATGGAAGCCTTCGGAGTCGCCCTGCACGAGGAGTGTGCGTTGGAGCCACTACTGGGAGACCTGGAGTAGGGGCTCTACGGCCAGTGGCGGCTCGGCTGTTGCCCCGCAGGGGGGAGCGGATGCACCCGAGCCTGGCCACGCATCCCCGATCCGAAGACCTTCACGCACTCGCACCGGCTCAGCGCGGCAGTCGGCTGTCTCGCGCACGGTGGCCGCAAGCACGGCCGCTGGATCGACACCCCGCTGCTGCCACGAGCCGCCGTGGCGGAGCCGGGAGGTGGCCCGAGGTTGGCCTCTCCGGGGCGTGCAGAAGGGCTGAAACGCGGTCAACCCGGTCTGGTGAGCGGGATACTGGTGCCTTCTGACGACGGCGACCAGGGGAGTGGATCGGTGGACTCTGCCGGAGGAGCGGGCGGTGGTCGGGGTGGGCGGCATGTGGTTGTCGTGGGTGGGAGTCTCGCGGGGTTGCTCGCGGCGCATGTGCTGGCCGGGCATGCCGAGCGGGTGACCGTCGTCGAGCGCGACCGGTTCCCGGACGGTGGCAAGGCGCGGCCCGGCGTGCCGCAGGGGCGGCATCCGCATGTCCTGCTGGAGGGCGGGCAGGTGGCCCTGGAGTCGCTGCTGCCGGGGTTCCTGGCGGAGCTGCGGGCGGCGGGGGCGCCGCGGGTGGGCATGCCGTCGGACATGGTGCTGTGGCAGAACGGCCGCTGGTTCCGCCGGACGCCCGCGACGACGCACATCTACACCGGTTCCCGCGCGCAGCTGGAGGAGCTGGTGCGGCGGCGGGTTCTGGCCAACCCGGCGATCAGCGTGGTGGAGGGGACCGATGCCGTCGGGCTCCTCGGCGACGCCGCGCGGGTGCGGGGCGTGCTGCTGCGGGACCGCTCCGGCGAGGCCCGCACAGAACCCCGGGCCCTTGAGGCCGACCTGGTCGTCGACGCCTCCGGCAGCGGCACGAAGGCCCCGCAGTGGCTCGCCGCGATCGGCGCCGACGCCCCGCACGAGGAGACCATCGACACCGGGCTCGCCTACGCCTCCCGCGTCTACCGCGGCAAGAGCGGCGTCCTCGACGGCGAGACCCTGGGCTACTACGTCTATCCCTGCCCCGACCAGGTGCACGCCGGCGGTGCGCTGCCGCTGGAGGACGGCAGTCATCTGCTCATCGTCTCGGGGCTGCGCGGCGACGAACCGCCCACGGACGACGACGAGTTCGTGACGTACACCAAGAGGCTGCCGCATCCGCTCCTGCACCGGTGGCTGGAGGACGCCGAACCGCTGTCACCGGCGTTCGGCTACCGGCGGACCGCGAACATCCGCCGCCGCTACGACCTGCCCGGCCGTCACCCGGCCGGATTCCTCGCCACCGGCGACGCCCTGTGCACCTTCAACCCGATCTACGGGCAGGGCATGGCCGTCGCCGCGATGAGCGCGGTCGCCCTGCGCGACGCACTGGCCGATCCGCGCCGGACACCCACGACGCGGCGCGTGCAGCGGGCGCTGCTCGCGGCGTCCCGGCAGGCGTGGGACATCTCCGCCGGGGCGGACCGTGCGATGCCGGGCGCGGTCGGCACCGCGGTCGTCGGCGGGCCCGCGGACCGCGTCGCCGGCTGGTACCTGGGCCGGGTCCAGGAGCGGTCCCCCGGCGACCCTGTCGTGGGGCGCGCCTTCCGCTCCGTGCTGACCCTCGCCGCGCCGGTCGCCGCCCTGTTCGCCCCACCCGTGGCCCGGGCCGTCCTCTTCGGCCCACCCGCACCGTCGCCCACCGAGCCGCCGGCGACACCGGAGGGGCCGGGGGCCTGAGCGAGGTCAGCTCGTCGGTCGGCCGTCCTCGTACGCCCCCAGGATCCGCTCCGCCGCCAGCGTCGCCGTCAACTCCCCGTCCCGCACCTGCTGTTCGAGGGCAGGTGCGAGGGCGCGTACGGCCGGGTGGGCGTGCAGGCGGGCCAGCAGGTCGTCGCGGACCATCGTCCAGGTCCAGTCGACCTGCTGGTCGCGGCGCTTGGCGGCGAGGCGGCCGGTGGAGTCGAGGAGCGTGCGGTGCTGTTCCAGGCGCTCCCAGACGGTGTCCAGGCCGGTCGACTCGCGGGCGCTGCAGTGCAGCACCGGCGGCGTCCAGACGGCGTCCTTGCCGTGCATCAGCCGCAGCGCGCCCGACAACTCCCGTGCAGCCGCCCGCGCGTCCCGCTCGTGCGGGCCGTCCGCCTTGTTGACGGCGATCACGTCGGCCAGCTCCAGGACACCCTTCTTGATGCCCTGCAGCTGGTCGCCGGTGCGGGCCAGGGTGAGCAGCAGGAAGGAGTCGACCATGTTCGCGACGGCCGTCTCGGACTGGCCGACACCGACCGTCTCGACGAGCACCACGTCGTGGCCCGCCGCCTCCATCACCACGATCGACTCGCGGGTCGCCTTGGCGACGCCGCCGAGCGTGCCGGCGGTGGGGGAGGGGCGGACGAAGGCCGCGGGGTCCACGGCCAGCCGCTCCATCCTGGTCTTGTCGCCCAGGATCGAGCCGCCGGTCCGGCTCGACGACGGGTCGACGGCGAGCACGGCGACCCGGTGGCCGAGCCCGGTCAGCATCGTGCCGAACGCGTCGATGAACGTGGACTTGCCGACCCCCGGCACCCCGCTGACGCCGATCCGCCGCGCCTTCCCGCTGTACGGCAGCAGCTCGGTCAGCAACTGCTGGGCCAGCACCCGGTGTTGCGGCCGGGTGGACTCGACGAGCGTGATCGCGCGCGCCACGATCGCCCGCTTGCCGTCGAGCACGCCCTTCACATACGCGTCAAGGTCGATCACAGCTCGTGCCCGAGGTCGGCCGCCAGCCGCCGTACCAGGTCGTGGGCCGCGTCCGGGATCACCGTCCCCGGCGGGAACACGGCCGCCGCACCCATCTCCAGCAGGGTCGGCACGTCCTGCGGCGGAATCACCCCGCCGACGACGATCACGATGTCCTCGCGTCCCTCCGCCGCCAGTTCCTCGCGCAGTGCCGGTACGAGCGTGAGGTGACCGGCGGCCAGCGAGGACACGCCCACGATGTGCACGTCCGCCTCCACCGCCTGCCGGGCGACCTCGGCGGGGGTCTGGAACAGCGGGCCGACGTCCACGTCGAAGCCGAGGTCGGCGAACGCGGTCGCGATCACCTTCTGGCCGCGGTCGTGGCCGTCCTGGCCCATCTTGGCGACCAGGATGCGCGGACGGCGGCCCTCGGCCTCCTCGAAGGCGTCCACCAGGGCGCGGGTGCGGTCCACGGACGGGGACTCGCCTGCTTCGTTGCGGTACACGCCGGAGATCGTACGGATCTGGCTCGCGTGCCGCCCGTACACCTTCTCCAGGGCGTCCGAGATCTCCCCGACGGTCGCCTTCGCCCGGGCCGCGCGCACCGCCAGCTCCAGCAGGTTGCCGTCGCCCCCGGCGGCCCGGGTCAGCGCGTCCAGCGCGTCCCGGCAGGCGGTCTCGTCCCGCTCCTCGCGCAGCCGCCGCAGCTTCTCGATCTGCTGCGCGCGCACGGCGGAGTTGTCGACCTTCAGGACCTCGATCTGCTCGTCGTTCTCCACCCGGTACTTGTTCACGCCGATCACCGGCTGCCGACCCGAGTCGATCCGGGCCTGTGTGCGGGCCGCGGCCTCCTCCACGCGCAGCTTCGGAATGCCCGCGTCGATGGCCTGGGCCATGCCGCCCGCCTGCTCGACCTCCTGGATGTGCTGCCAGGCGCGGCGGGCCAGGTCGTACGTCAGCTTCTCGACGTAGGCACTGCCGCCCCACGGGTCGATCACCCGCGTGGTGCCGGACTCCTGCTGGATGAGCAGCTGGGTGTTGCGCGCGATCCGCGCCGAGAAGTCGGTGGGCAGCGCGAGGGCCTCGTCGAGGGCGTTGGTGTGCAGCGACTGGGTGTGGCCCTGGGTGGCCGCCATCGCCTCGACGCACGTACGCGTGACGTTGTTGAACACGTCCTGCGCGGTCAGGGACCAGCCGGAGGTCTGCGAATGGGTGCGCAGGGACAGGGACTTGGTGTTCTTCGGGTCGAACTGCTTCACCAGCTTCGCCCACAGCAGGCGGGCCGCGCGCAGCTTGGCGATCTCCATGAAGAAGTTCATGCCGATCGCCCAGAAGAAGGAAAGCCGGGGCGCGAACGCGTCCACGTCCAGGCCCGCTTCACGGCCCGCCCGGATGTACTCCACGCCGTCCGCGAGGGTGTACGCCAGCTCCAGGTCGGCCGTCGCGCCCGCCTCCTGGATGTGGTAGCCGGAGATGGAGATGGAGTTGTAGCGGGGCATCCGCTGCGAGGTGAAGGAGAAGATGTCGGAGATGATCCGCATCGACGGCTTCGGCGGATAGATGTAGGTGTTGCGGACCATGAACTCCTTGAGGATGTCGTTCTGAATGGTCCCGGCCAGCTTCTCGGGCGGTACGCCCTGTTCCTCCGCCGCCACGATGTACAGCGCGAGCACCGGCAGCACCGCGCCGTTCATCGTCATCGACACGGTCATCCGGTCCAGCGGGATGCCGTCGAACAGCTGCCGCATGTCGTAGATCGAGTCGATCGCCACGCCCGCCATGCCGACGTCACCGGTCACCCGCGGGTGGTCGCTGTCGTAGCCGCGGTGCGTGGGCAGGTCGAAGGCGACGGACAGGCCCTTCTGACCGGCCGCCAGATTGCGCCGGTAGAAGGCGTTGGACTCCTCGGCGGTGGAGAAGCCCGCGTACTGGCGGATGGTCCAGGGCTGGTTGACGTACATCGTCGGGTACGGGCCGCGCAGATACGGCGCGATGCCCGGGTAGGTGTCCAGGAAGTCCAGGCCCTCCAGGTCCTGCCCGGTGTAGAGCGGCTTGACCGCGATGCCCTCCGGGGTCTCCCAGAGCAGGTCGTCACCGGCGGCCGCCTTCTTCACCGCCGTACGCCACTCGTCGGTGCCGCCGTCGGTGGCCGGGGTCCCCAGCTCGATCCCGGAGAAGTCGGGGACGGACATCAGGACACTCCCATCCGGTCGAGGGTCGCGGAGAGCACGGCGACCGCGTCACAGCCGGCGAAGACGTAACTGTCGACACCCGCGTACTGCCCGGGCCGCCCCGCGAGGAACACATGCGTGGCGCCCGCCGCCGTCAGCTCGCGGGCGCGGGCCTCGGCCTGCTCCGCGTACAGCTCGTCGCTGGAGCACAGGCAGACCTCGCGCGCCCCGCTCTCCTCGAACGTGCCCTCGGTGACGGGCTCGACGCCGCCCGCCTGGAACAGGTTCGCGGCGAAGGTGGCGCGCGCCGTGTGGGCGGCGGCCGGGCCGAGGGTGGCCAGGAAGATCCGGGGGCGGGAGCCGGTCGCGGCGAGGTGGGCGTCCGAGCGGGCGCGCAGCGCCTCGTAGGCGTCGTCGCGGCGGACCCGCGGCAGGCCGCCGGTGGGCGGCTCGGGGGCGGGCTCGCGGACGACGGGCTTCTCGGCCAGGTGCGGGAACTCGCTGACGCCGGTGATGGGTTCACGCCGCTTGGCGAGCTGCGCGGCGCGGGCGGCCCAGGTCTCGGCCAGCCGCTCGCGGAGCATCCCCGAGCGCAGGGCGGCGGCCTGGCCGCCCGCCCGTTCGATCGTGCGGAAGAACTCCCAGCCCGCGTGGGCGAGTTCGTCCGTGAGGCGCTCCACGTACCAGGAGCCACCGGCCGGGTCGATCACCCGGGACAGGTGCGACTCCTCGATGAGGATCGTGGAGGTGTTGCGGGCGATGCGGCGCGCGAACGCGTCCGGCAGACCCAGCGCGTGGTCGAACGGCAGTACGGTCACCGCGTCGGCGCCCCCGACCCCGGCCGCCAGCGTGGCCACCGTGGTGCGCAGCATGTTCACCCACGGGTCGCGGCGCGTCGTCATCACCGGCGAGGTCACGACGTGCTGCACCTGAGCCCCCGGCCCGCCGCACACCTCGGCGACCCGCGCCCACAGCCTGCGTGCCGCCCGCAGCTTGGCGATCGTCAGGAACTGGTCGGCGGTGGCCGCGTACCGGAACTCCAGCTGCGCGCAGGCCTGTTCGATACTCAGGCCCGCCTCGGTCAGCGCCCGCAGATACGCGACACCGGTCGCCAGCGAGCACCCCAGTTCCTGCGCGGCCGAGCCACCGGCCTCGTGGTACGGCAGCGCGTCCACGGTCAGCGCCCGCAGCCCCGGGTACTCGTCGGCGCACCGCCGCGCCAGTCCGGTCACGGCCGAGGAGTCGTACGACTGCCCGGTGCGCGCCTCGAATCCCAGCGGGTCGGCGCCCAGGTTGCCGCGCGCCGCCTCACGGGCGACGCCCCGCTCCTCGTACAGCCGCAGCAACTCACGTGCGGCGTCCTCGACCTCGCGTCCGGCGTCGAGGACGACGGGCGCCAGGTCGAGATAGACGCCGTCGAGGACGCGGCCGAGCGAGGACACCGGGAGGCCGCCCGCGCCGACGGCCAGCCAGAGCGAGGTGACGCCGTTCTCCAGGTCGGCGAGCACCGCGCCGCCGTCGACGGTCGCGTGCCGCTGTCGTACGTCCCAGCCGCCGAGGGTGTTCCCCTCGGCCCGGGCACCCCGTACAAAGGGTGCGAAACCGGGGAAGCCGGGCTCGGGCGCGGCATCGTGGGCGGTGTACAGGGGGCGGACACGGAGTCCGTCCTCCAGCGTGGTGGACAGGGCGTCCTCGGCGGCCGCGTCCTCGACGTCCTTGCCCGACTTGCGCAGTACGCCCGCCACAAGGCGCTGCCACTGCTCACGGGTCGCGTCGGAGAACTCGGCGGCCAGAGTAAGCCCGTCGTCGGGCAGGACCGTCATGCTCGGATGCTAGGCCAGGTGAACAAAGGAGCAGCAGAGGCCACGGCTGTGACCTTGCCCTCTTCGGGTGGGCCTTGAAGGGGCGGCGGATTCCGTACTACGCCGTGGTGTGACTGCGATCACGCGTCCGGTGCCGACCGGGGCTCGGGTTGCGGTGCGGCCCACAGGCCCCGGACATGGCCGAGGTGGCGGGTCATGACGGCGTGCACGGCGCTCTCGTCGCGGGCGAGCAGGGCGTCGAGGAGTTCCAGGTGCTCCTCGGCCGACGCCTGGAGGCGGCCCTGCTCGGCGAGTGCGGTCAGGCCGTAGAGGCGGGCGCGGCGGCGCAGGTCGCGGACCACCTCGACGAGGTGCTCGTTGCCCGCGAGGGCCAGCAGGCCGAGGTGGAAGCGCAGGTCGGCCTCGACATAGGCGATCAGGTCGCCGGCCACGGCCGCGGTGACGATCTCCTCGGCGACCGGACGCAGCTCCGTCAGCGCCACCGGGTCGGCGGTGCGGGCCAGTTGGACCGTGGTCGGAATCTCGATCAGCGCGCGGATGTGGGTGTACTCGTCGAGCTGTTTCTCGGAGACGGCCGTGACCCGGAAGCCCTTGTTGGGCACCGAGTCGACCAGGCCCTCCTTGGCCAGGTCCAGCAGCGCCTCGCGCACCGGCGTCGCGGAGACCCCGAAACGGGCGGCGAGCGTGGGCGCCGAGTAGACCTCGCCGGTGCGCAGCTCACCGGCGATCAGCGCGGCACGCAGGGCGTCGGCGACGCGCTCGCGGTAGCTGCTCTTCCTGCCGCCGAGCGCGGGGAGGCTGGGGGTGGGCGCGGTCATGGGGTCCTTCCTCGATCTCGATCGTCACAGAGTGAAGCCGGCGGGGAACGGATCCTCGGGGTCCAGCAGATACTGGGCCGTGCCCGTGATCCACGCCCGCCCCGTGAAGCTGGGCAGCACCGCCGGGATCCCGGCCACGTCCGTCGTGCCGAGCAGGCGGCCGGTGAAGTGGGTGCCGATGAACGACTCGTTGACGAACTCGGTGTGCAACGGCAGTTCGCCACGGGCGTGCAGTTGCGCCATGCGCGCGCTGGTGCCCGTACCGCAGGGGGAGCGGTCGAACCAGCCGGGGTGGATCGCCATCGCGTGGCGCGAGTGGCGGGCGGTGGCGTCCGGGGCGAGCAGGTGGACATGGTGCAGACCGCGGATCGACGGGTCCTCGGGGTGCACCGGCTCCTCCTCGGCGTTGACGGCCTCCATCAGCGCCAGGCCCGCTTTCAGGATGTCGTCCTTGCGGGCGCGGTCGAACGGCAGGCCGAACTCCGCGAGCGGCAGGATGGCGTAGAAGTTCCCGCCGTAGGCGAGGTCGTACGTCACCGTGCGCCCGTCGGCGAGCGTGGCCTTGCGGTCGAGGCCGACGGCGAAGGACGGGACGTTGCGCAGGGTGACGTTCCTGGCCGCGCCGCCCTCGACCGCGACCTCGGCGACCACGAGACCGGCCGGGGTGTCGAGGCGGATGGTGGTGACCGGCTCGGTGACCTCCACCATGCCGGTCTCCACCAGCACGGTCGCCACACCGATCGTGCCGTGCCCGCACATCGGCAGATAGCCGGAGACCTCGATGTAGACGACGCCCCAGTCGCAGTCGGGGCGGGTGGGCGGCTGGAGGATCGCGCCGCTCATCGCCGCGTGGCCGCGCGGCTCGTTCATCAGCAACTGTTTGATGTCGTCGCGGTGTTCCCGGAAGTGCAGCCGCCGCTCGTTCATGGTCGCGCCGGGGATGGTGCCGATCCCGCCGGTGATCACGCGGGTGGGCATGCCCTCGGTGTGCGAGTCGACGGCGTGCAGGACGAGTGAGCTGCGCACGACCAACCTCCCTGTATCCGGATACGAGTTGTACGAGCCCGCCGCTTGCGCGAGTCTGCCGCTTATCCGAGCCCCGCCGCGACGGCCTTCTCCGTCGCCGCCCGCACCGCCGCCTCCTGCTCCGGCGCCAGCGGCACCCGCGGGGGCCGGCACGGGCCGCCGTACCGTCCGGCGATGTCCATCGACAGCTTGATGGCCTGCACGAACTCCACACGCGAGTCCCAGCGCAGCAGCGGGTGCAGCTGCCGGTACAGGGCCAGCGCGGTGTCCAGGTCGCCGGCCACCGCGGCCCGGTACAGCTGGACCGAGGCCTTCGGCAGCGCGTTCGGATACCCGGCCACCCAGCCCTTGGCGCCCGCGATCGCCAGCTCCAGTGCGACATCGTCGGCGCCGATCAACAGGTCGAGTTCCGGGGCGAGTTCGGCGATGCGGTACGCCCGCCGGACGTCGCCGGAGAACTCCTTGACGCCCCGGATCAGCCCCTCGCCGTGCAGCTTCGCGAGCAGCTCCGGTACGATGTCGACCTTGGTGTCGATCGGGTTGTTGTACGCCACGACGGGCAGGCCCGCCCGGGCGACCTCGGCGTAGTGCGCGAGGACGGACCGCTCGTCGGCGCGGTAGGCGTTGGGCGGCAGCAGCATCACCGCGCCGCAGCCCGCGTCGCGCGCCTGCTCGGCCCACCGCCGGGCCTCCGCGGCGCCGTACGCGGCGACCCCGGGCATCACTCGCTCGCCGCCGATCGCGGCGACGGCGGTCTCGACGACCCTGGCGCGCTCCTCGGGGGTGAGGACCTGGTACTCGCCGAGCGAGCCGTTCGGTACGACGCCGTCGCAGCCGTTCGCCACGAGCCAGGCGCAGTGCTCGGCGAACGCCTCGTGGTCCACGGCCAGGTCGGCGGTGAGGGGGAGTGCGGTGGCGACGAGGACGCCGCGCCAGGGGCGGTGCTGGTCAGTCGTCATGGGGGTCCTTCCCGTCCGGGGGGTTGTCGAGTGGTCCGGTCTGTGCGTCGGGGGCCTGCCCGGCCAGTACGCCGAGCGGCACCGGCCGGGCGAACGGCGTGCGGGCCGGGGTCTGGGGGCAGCCGGTGAGGGCGGCGACGGCGGGCCCGCACATCCGGCCCTGGCACCAGCCCATCCCGGCACGGGTGAGCAGCTTCACGGTCCGTACGTCACCGGCGCCGAGCTCGCCGACGGCCGTCCGGACGGCGTGGGCCGGGACCTCCTCGCAGCGGCAGATCAAGGTCTCGTCGGTGAGCTGCTCGGCCCAGTGCGCGGGCGGTGCGTACACCGAGTCGAGCGCGGCGAAGAACCCGCGCAGCGCCGCCCGGCTCCGCGCCGCCCCGGCCCAGGTCCGTGGGTCGGGCCGTCCGCCGGTCAGCCGTGCGGCGGCGGAGCGGCCCGCGATGTGCCCCTCGGCGAGCGCGAGGTCCGCGCCGCCGATGCCGGTGGCCTCGCCCGCCGCCCACACGCCGGGCACGTCGCTGCGCTGCTCGTCGTCCACGTGCACGGCGACCCCGTCGAGGCGGCAGCCCAGGGTGGCGGCGAGGTCGGTGTGCGGCAGCATGCCGTGGCCGACGGCGAGCGTGTCGCAGGCGATACGGCGCCGGGTGTCCGGACGGACCCGGCCCTCGGCGTCGAGGGCTGCGACCGTCACGGCCGTCAGCCGTTCGGCGCCGTGCGCCTCCACCACCGTATGGCGGACCAGCACCGGGACTCGGTGGCGCAGCAGCCGGGCCGCGTATCCGGCGCCTTCGGCCAGCTTGACCGGCAGCGCGGACAGCGTGCGGGAGCGCCGTACCAGGGCCTTCGGGTCGGCGGACTCGACCAGCGCGGCGACGTGCGCGCCCGCCGCGGCCAGCCCGGTCGCGACGGGCAGCAGCAGGGGGCCGGTCCCGGCGACCACGGCGGTGCGGCCGGGCAGGACGAGCCCGCCCTTGAGCAGGGCCTGGGCGCCGCCCGCGGTGACCACGCCGGGGAGCGTCCAGCCGGGGAAGGGCAGCACCTTCTCATAGCCGCCGGTGGCGAGGACGACCGCGTCGGCGTCCACCGTCACGCCGTCCTCCTGCAGCGGTCCGAGCAGCGCGTGCACGGTGAAACCGCCGGAACCGCCGGAGTGCCGCTCGACGGACCAGACATGATGGTCCGTCAGGTGGGTGACGCGGCCTGCCGTGAGCTGCCGGTCGAGCCCCGCGCGCAGCCGCTGCCAGGTCCGCCGGCCGTGGTGCAGCGCCTGCGGGCGGCGGGCGCCGAGCCCGGGCGCGGGCTGCCGGTAGAACTGGCCGCCCGCCTCCGGGGCGGAGTCGACGAGGGTGACCCGTACGCCGTCGGCGGCCGCCGCCAGTGTCGCCGCGAGCCCCGCCGGGCCCGCGCCGATCACGGCGAGACGGGGGCGGTCAGTCATCGTGTCCCGTTCCCTCCTGCGTACGGATCGCGTCGCCCGGCCGTACCGGGACCAGGCAGGCGCGCTGGTTGGGGCGGCCGTTGACGCTCACCAGGCAGTCGAAGCAGACCCCGATCCCGCAGAACACCCCGCGCGGCCGCCCGGCGCCCCGGGTGCCGCGCCAGGAGGCGACACCGGCCGCCCACAGCGCGGCGGCGACGGTCTGGCCGGGCAGCGCGGTGATCTCCCGGCCGTCGAAGGTGACCGTGAAGGCGGGGCCGGGCCGGGCGTCGGTCAGCTTCAGTGGGTTCATCCTGCGTTCCCCTCGAAACGGTCGGGGCGGAAGGGCGCCAGGTCCAGGTCCGGCGCCCGTCCGCTCAGCACCTGGGCGATCAGATGTCCGGTCCCGGTCGCCAGCCCGATGCCCGCGCCCTCGTGCCCGCACGCGTGCAGCAGGCCCGGCACGCGCGGATCGGGGCCGATGGCGGGCAGGTGGTCGGGCAGATACGGGCGGAAACCGACGTACGTCCGCATGGCCCGCACCCGGCCGAGGAACGGGAACAACCGGACGGCGCCCGCCGCCAGCGCCCGTACCACCGGCAGCGAGAAGGACCGGTCGAAACCGACCCGTTCGCGGCTCGCGCCGATCAGCACCGGGCCCGCCGCGGTGCCCTCGACGACCGGTGAGGTCTGCAGGGCCGCCGAGTCGCTGGCCACGTCGGCCACGTAGTCGGCGGCGTACACCTTGTGCCGTACCAGCCGCGGCAGCGGCTCGGTGACCAGGACGAAGCCGCGCCGGGGGAGGACGGGCAGGTGGACCCCCGCCAGTGCGGCGACCTCGCCGCCCCAGGTCCCGGCGGCGTTCACGACGGCCGGGGCGTGGATCTCGCCCCGGTCCGTCCGCACGCCGCGCACGGCACCGTCCGGGCCGCGCAGGACGCCGGTGACCATCCGGCCGGTTTCGAGCCTGGCGCGGGAGGCCCGTACGAGGTGCGCGGCGGCGAGGGCGGGCATGACCTGGGCGTCCTGCGGATAGTGCATGCCGCCCGGGAGGCCGGGGGCGAGGTGCGGCTCCAGATCCCTGAGCTGGTGCTCGCCGACGGGTACGGCCTCGACGCCCGCGGCGCGTTGACCGGTCGCGAACCTCTCCAAGGCGGTCAGGCCCTCGGGCGAGGAGGCGACGACCACGCCGCCCTTGGCCTCGTACTCGACCGCCGTGCCGAATTCCTCCGCCCACTCCGCCCACAGGCGGGCGGACAGCAGGGCGAGCTGGAGTTCGGGGCCGGGTTCCTTGTCGGAGACGAGGACGTTGCCCTCGCCCGCGCCGGTGGTGCCGCCGGACACCGGGCCCCGGTCGACCAGCGTGACATCCAGGCCCGCCCGGGCCGCGTGGAAGGCGCAGGCGGCGCCCACCATGCCGGCTCCTACCACTACGACATCACAGGTCAACTGCTTGGTCACGGCAGTAATATGTCACATAGCGCGCACTGCCGGAAGGCCGCCGACACGGATTCCTTCCTCTGCGGTTCTGGGTAACGGAGAGATGGCGCTTTGGTGAATTCACCGTGCCGCTGTCGGTCGTACGCGATCACGCGCGCGGCGGTTCGCTCCGCTCGGCGGGCCGTCCCCGCGCGGGGGCGGGCGTGGCGCGGCGGTGTGGATGGATACCTTTGGCAACCGGTGTTTTCCGGCGAACGTCATGAGGTGAGAAGGCGGGTCTGCCGTGGTGACCGAGGACGGCTGCGCCGGCCGCCCCGAGCGGGACGGCCCGGGTCTCGGGCGGTGGATATGTGGCTTATGTCGGTTTATCACCCATTTAAGGTGTTATGTGTGGCGCGATGGATCCAGTCGTTTCGAAAACCTCCGACGGTCGGTGCCGTCGGCCGTACGAACACGCCCCTACCGGGACCCGGCGTGTCGTCGCGGCTGACGGCGCTGCGGTCGACCGTGGCCGGGATCGGGACCACGCTCGACGAGGAGACCACCTGCGTCGAGCTCACCAAGGTGGCCGCCGAGCACACCGGGGGCACCGCGGCCATCGTGCGGCGCGGCGAGGAGGGCGAGGCGGACTACCAGGCGGTCACCGGCGACCGCACGCTGCTGCCCGACCTGCGATGGGCCGTGGAGGTGGCGCTCCGGTCGGACAGCCGGGTCGGGCACGAGCGGCGCGGCCCCGCGCTCTGCGTGCCCCTCGCCAGCGGCGAGGACCGCTTCGGCGTCCTGGTGTGCGTCCGGGGCTACGGGCCCTTCACCCCGTCGGAGACGGACGTGCTGGCGCTGCTCGCCGAGCGGGCCGCCTCGCACATCCGGCACGCCCGGGAGCACGACCGGATGAGCCGGATCGTCGGCGATCTCCAGCGCGCCCTGCTCGCCGAGCCCGGCCGGCCGCACCCCAACCTGGACGTCGCCATCCGCTATCTGCCCGTGGGGCAGCGCGCGCTGGTCGGCGGCGACTGGTGCGAGACCGTCCGGCTGCACTTCGGGCGGACCCTGCTCGTGGTCGGCGACGTGATGGGCCACGGCCTGGAGGCGGCCGTCGACATGACCGCCTACCGCTCCGCCCTGCGCTACATAGCCTCCGCCGACCTCCCGCCGCACCGCGTGCTGCGCCAGCTCGACGACATCGCCTCCAGCGAGCCCGACCGTCGTCCCGCCACCTGTCTGATCGCCCGAGTCGACCCCGTGCGCGGTCAGGTCACGCTGGCCAGCGCCGGTCATCTGCCGCCCGCCGTGATCGACGGCATGGGGGACACCTCGCTGCTGCCGGTGCCGGTCGGCCCCCCGCTGGGCACGGGGCTCGGCGGCTACGAGCCGGCGACGTTCCAGCTGGACGCCCAGGAGACGCTGCTGCTGTTCACCGACGGGCTCGTCGAGCATCGCGGCGAGGACATCGACCAGTCCCTGAACCGGCTGGCCGGGCTGCGCTTCACCGCCCCGGAGGACATGGAGACCATCATCGACACCGTCCTCGCCAACCTGGACGCCCGCCACGCGGAGGACGACGTGGCCGTCCTGGCGTCCAGGCTCCGGCAGCGGCCGCACGCCGAGGAGGAGGGCGTGGCGTTCGGCATGTGAATGCCCTCTCCTGAGGAGCCCTACCAACGCCCTCTCCTGAGGAGTCCTTCCGACGCCCTCTCCTGAGGAGCCTTTCTTACGGATCGGGGACATCCGGGGGCGCCGGTCCCGCACTCGCGTGCGGAGTGCGAGGCTGGCGGCATGGAACAGCAGTCGTACGGGGCCCGGGTCCTGGTCGTCGACGACGACCCGACCGTCGCCGAAGTGGTCTCCGGGTATCTCGACCGGGCCGGATACGTCGTGGACCGGGCCGGTGACGGCCCCGACGCGCTGGCCCGCGCCGCCGCGCACTGGCCGGACCTGGTCGTGCTGGACCTGATGCTGCCCGGCATGGACGGACTGGAGGTGTGCCGGCAGATGCGGGTGCGCGGCCCGGTGCCGGTGATCATGCTCACCGCGCGCGGGGACGAGGACGACCGGATCCTCGGCCTGGAGGTCGGCGCCGACGACTACGTCACCAAACCCTTCAGCCCCCGCGAGCTGGTCCTGCGGGTGGAGTCCGTGCTGCGCCGGACCCGGCCCGCGCCGCACTCCACGGGCACCCTGAGCGCCGCCGGGCTCACGATCGACCCGGCCGCCCGGCGCGCCGCCAAGAACGGGGCGGAACTCGCCCTCACGATCCGGGAGTTCGACCTGCTCGCGTTCCTCCTGCGGCACCCGGGGCGGGCGTTCAGCCGGGAGGAGCTGATGCGTGAGGTGTGGGGGTGGGACTTCGGCGATCTGTCGACGGTGACCGTCCATGTGCGGCGGCTGCGCGGGAAGGTGGAGGACGATCCGGCCCGGCCGCGGTTCATCCAGACGGTGTGGGGCGTCGGCTACCGCTTCGACGCCGGCGACGGGGAGGCGTGAGCCGTGGAAGCCACCCTGCTCATCGCCCTGTTCGCCTTCCTCGGCGCCGCCGCGGCCGGGCTGCTCGGCGCCGGGGTGCTGCTGCTGATCCGGCGGCGCTCGCTCACCACGCACATCACCGTGGTCGCCGCCGTCGCCGTCGGCGCGATGTTCGCGGGCACGCTCGCGGTCGCGCAGGCGATGTTCCTGTCCGCGCACGACCTGACCGTCGTGACCACCGTGGTCGCGATGGCCGCCGTGGTCTCCCTGGTCACCGCGCTTCTGCTGGGCCGCTGGGTCGCCGCCCGCAGCCGCGCCCTCACCCTCGCCGCCCGCTCCTTCGGCGACGGCGGCGACTTCACCAGTCCCGACGGCCCCGCCACCGCCGAACTCGCCGCACTCAGCCGTGAGCTGGAGGCGACCAGCCGCAAGCTCGCCGAGTCCCGGGACCGCGAGCGCGCCCTGGAGACCTCCCGGCGCGAACTGGTCGCCTGGATCTCGCACGACCTGCGCACCCCGCTCGCCGGACTGCGCGCCATGTCCGAGGCGCTGGAGGACGGCGTCGCCGCCGACCCCGACCGCTACCTCCGCCAGATCCGCGCCGAGGCCGAACGCCTCAACGACATGGTCAGCGACCTCTTCGAACTCTCCCGCATCCACGCGGGCACGCTGGCGCTGAGCCCGAGCCGGATCTCGGTGTACGACCTGATCGGCGACGCCCTCGCGGGCGCGGACCCGCTCGCCCGGGAGCACGGCGTACGGCTCGTCGGCGACCGGGTCGAGCCGGTGCCCGTCGAGGTGGACGGCAAGGAGATGAGCCGGGTGCTGGGGAACCTGCTCATCAACGCGATCCGGCGGACGCCCGCCGACGGCACGGTCGCGGTGGCCGCCGAGCGCTCGCCCGACGGCGGGGTCGTCCTGTCCGTGACGGACGGCTGCGGCGGGATCCCGGAGGAGGACCTGCCGCGCGTCTTCGACACCGGCTGGCGCGGCACCGACGCCCGAACGCCACCGGCCGGGGCCGGACTGGGGCTCGCCATCGTGCGGGGCATCGTGGAGGCCCACCACGGGCGGGCCGCCGTACGCAATGTCTCCGGCGGCTGCCGCTTCGAGGTGACGCTGCCGATGGCGGACGTCTGAGGCGCGCGTGACCGGGCGGTGCGGCTGGGCTCCGCTGGGAGTGCCGCGGTATGCCGTCGATCGTCTGCGGCACCGTCGTGGCTGGTCGCGCCCACGCGGCGGAGCCGCACATCGAGAGAGCCCCACGCCCCTTCAGGGCGCTACGCCGGCCGGCAGTCGGACCGTGAACACCGTCGCCCCCGGCTCGCTGCTCAGCTCGATCGTGCCGCAATGAGCGCGAATCAGCGAGCTGGCCACCGCCAGGCCGAGCCCGCTGCCGCCGCGGTCGCGGCTGCGGGCCTTGTCGACCCGGTAGAAACGGTCGAAGACGCGTTCCCGGTCGGTGGCCGGTATCCCGGGCCCCGCGTCGCAGACCCGCACCAGCGCCGCCCCGGGCGCGACCGAGACCGCCACGCCCACCTCCGTCCCGGCCGGGGTGTGCACGGCGGCGTTGGTGAGCAGATTGTCCAGCACCTGCCGGATCCGCTGCGGATCCAGCCGCAGTTCCACCGGCCGGTCCCCCGTGATCACCGTCAGCGGATGGCCGGGGTGCGCGGCGCGGAAGGCGTCGGCGGCCTGCTCGACCAGCTCGACCAGGTCCGCGTCCGTGAGCCGCAGCGGCGTCTCCACCTCGGCGGCGTCGAGCCGGGCGAGCAGCAGCAGATCGTCCAGCAGGAAACCCATCCGGGCGGCCTCGGCCCGCAGCCGCGCCAGATGCTTGTCCCGTTCCTCGGGCGCGTTCGCGGCCGCGTACTGGAAGAGGTCCGCGTAGCCGCGTACCGACATCAGCGGCGTCCGCAGCTCGTGCGAGGCGTCCGCGACGAACCGGCGCAGCCGCTGCTCGGCCTCGGCGCGCACGGCGAGGGAGTCGTCGATGTGCTCCAGCATGGTGTTGAACGCCGTGCGCAGCTCCTCCACCTCCGGGCCGCCGCCCCGGCGGTCCGCACGCAGCGGCAGCCGGGCCGCGGACTCGGTCAGATCGTGCGAGGCGATGCCGTGCGCGGTGTGCGCCATGTCGCTGAGCGGTTGCAGCCCGCGCCGCAGCATCTTCCGGCCGAGCACCACCAGCGCCAGCAGCGCCAGCCCGAACGTGACCACCTGGATCGTGATCAGCTGCCGCACGGTGTCCTCGATGTCGCCCATGGGGGCGGCGCTCACCAGGACCACCCCGGGCTCGACCTCGCAGGCGCGCAGCCGGTAGGCGCCCGCACCCCTGATCTGCTCGGTGCGCAGCAGCTCCGTGTCCGCGGCGACCTGGGCCCGGGCCAGGGCGGTGAAGTCGTCGACGTCCGCCGGCAGGTCGGCGGGGTCCTCGGGCTTGCGGAGCACTGCGGCGCCGCCCGACACGTCGTACACGGCGTAGTACCAGCTGTAGTACTTCTTCCCGGAGAGCGTGCCGTAGTCCGCGATGCTCTTGGACTGGGCGATCTGGGCCTGCGCCAGCTGCTGGTCGAGCTGGGCCGACAGGTAGTCCCGCATGTACGTCGTCAGGGCCGTGCCCACCACGGAGAACACCACCAGCGACAGCGCGCCCAGCCCCAGCGCCAGCCGGGTGCCCAGGCGCAGCCTGCCGTAGCCGTGGCGCAGCCGGCCCAGCACTCGCCTCACTCTGCGGCCTGCCGGATCACGTAACCGAAGCCCCGCACGGTGTGGATCAGCGGTGCGGTGCCGTCGTCGGGCTCGTCGAGCTTGCGCCGCAGACGGCTCACGACCAGCTCCACCACATTGGAACGGCCGCCGAAACCGTACTCCCACACATGATCGAGGATCTGCGCCTTGGTGAGCACGGTCGGTGACTTGCGCATGAGATAGCGCAGCACCTCGTACTCGGTCGGCGTCAGCGTCAGCAGCCGCTCGCCGCGCCGCACCTCACGGGTGTCCTCGTCCATGGTGAGGTCCCCCACCCGCAGCACCGAACGCTGGAACCCGGGCCCCGCGGCGCGCCGCAGCACCGTGCGCAGCCGGGCCATCAGCTCCTCCACCGCGAACGGCTTCACCAGGTAGTCGTCCCCGCCCCGGGTCAGCCCCGCCACCCGGTCGGAGACCGCGTCACGCGCGGTGAGGAACACCACCGGCACCATCGTCCCCGAACCGCGCAGCCGGTCGAGCACGCCGAAGCCGTCCACGTCCGGCAGCATCAGGTCGAGCACGACGATGTCCGGATGGAACTCGGCGGCCCGGCGCAGCGCCTCGTCGCCGGAGTTCGCGGTGACCGCGTCCCAGCCCTCGTAGCGGGCGACCGTGGCGACGAGGTCGGCGATGGGCGGGTCGTCGTCCACGACCAGCAGTCGTACTTTCTCCACTCGTTCATAGTGCGGCACCGGCCGTCCGCCGCCAGACCCGGTCACCATGCGGACGCACATCGATATCCACTTGAAAGTTGTACGACAGGGAAACGACAGCTCCGGCCAGCCAAGCTCGGTGTCGCAAGGCCCCGACCAGGCCCCCGACCAAGGAGTTGCTGTCCGTGACGACCGTCCAGTCGCCTGCCGCGCCCGTCGCGGCGATACGTCCCAAAGTGGTGGCCCGCACCGGCCTGTACGCCGTGCTGGCCGCCAACGTGGCCGCGGTCACCTACTTCTTCGTCCAGGCAGGGTTCGCCTCCAACGCGCTGATCGTCCTCGGCCGCCTCGCCGGGCTGTACGGCGCCCTCCTCATGGCCTTCCAGCTGGTGCTGGTGGCCCGGCTGCCCTGGTTCGACCGCCGGATCGGCATGGACCGGCTCACCCTGTGGCACCGCTGGATCGGCTTCTCGCTGCTGTGGACGCTGCTCGCCCACGCGGTGTTCATCACCTTCGGCTACGCCGGCTCCTCCGGCCTGGACCCGGTCAACCAGCTCGTCGACCTCGCCGAGACGGTCGAGGGCGTGCTGCGGGCGGTGGTCGCGCTGGCGCTGATCATCGTGATCGGCACGGTCTCGGCCCGCTTCGCCCGGCGCCGACTGGCCTACGAGACGTGGCACTTCATCCACCTCTACACGTACATCGCCGTGGTGCTGGCCTTCTCCCACCAGGTCGCGGTCGGTACGACCTTCGTCGCCTCGCCGGTGGCCACCGGCTACTGGTGGACCCTGTGGACCGTCGCCCTCGGGTCGGTGTTGGTGGGCCGCCTGGTGCTGCCGCTGTGGCGGAACTGGCGCCACCAGCTGCGCGTCTCGGCCGTCGTCCCCGAGAACGACAACGTCGTCTCCGTCTACGTCACCGGCCGCGACCTCGACCGGCTGCCCGCCCGCGCCGGCCAGTTCTTCCTGTGGCGGTTCCTGACCCGTGGCCGCTGGTGGCAGGCCAACCCCTGGTCGCTGTCGGCCGCGCCCGACGGCCGCTCCCTGCGCCTGACCGCCAAGGCCGTCGGCGCCGGCAGCGCCGGCCTGCGCCACCTCAAGGCCGGCACCCGCGTCTTCGCCGAGGGCCCCTACGGCGCCTTCACCACCATGCACCGCACCCGGCCGGACGCCCTGCTCATCGCCGGCGGCGTCGGCATCACGCCGATGCGGGCCCTGCTGGAGGAACTGCACGGGCACGCCGTACTGATCTACCGCGTGGCCACCGACCAGGACGCCGTGCTCTACGACGAGCTGCGCGAACTGGCCCACGCCAAGGGCGCCGAGCTGTACCTGGTCACCGGCCCCGCAGAGCCGGACCGGCTGTCCGCCGCCGAACTCGCCCGGCTGGTGCCCGACATCGCCGACCGCGACGTCTATCTGTGCGGACCGCCCGGAATGACCCGCGGGGTGCTGCACAGCCTGCGCGAGCTGGGCGTGCCCAAGACGCAGATCCACCACGAGCGCTTCAGCCTGGCGGGCTGACGGACCTGACGGGAACGAGGAAGAACACCGTGAAACGAGCACTGCCTGTCCTGGTCCTGACCGTCGCGGGCCTGATCCCGGTCTGGCGCTACGAGCCGTCCCAGACCACGACGACCACCGAGGTGACCCAACCCGCCTCGACGCCCTCCTCCTCAGGTTCAGGGACCTCCGCCTCGCGCGTCGTCGCGGGCTCGACCGTGAACACCGAGAAGGGCCCCGTGCAGGTGGAGGTGACCTTCGAGGGCGGTGAGATCACGGCCGTACGGATGCTGCAGCAGCCGAACCACCCGCAGACCACGGCCGCCGTCCCGACGCTGATCGAGGAGACGCTTCAGGCGCAGAGCGCGGACATCGACTCGGTGTCGGGGGCCACGATCACCAGCGCGGGCTACAAGGAGTCGTTGCAGGCCGCCATCGACGCGCAGGCCGCGGCGGCCGCCTCGGCGAGCCCCTCCGACAACGCTTCCGCAGCGGAGCCCGAGGTCGTCGCGGGCCCGACGGCGAACACCGAGAAGGGCCCCGTGCAGGTCGAGGCGACCTTCGAGGGCGACGAGATCACGGCCGTACGGATGCTCCAGCAGCCGAACCACCCGCAGACCACGGCCGCCGTCCCGACGCTCATCGAGGAGACCCTCGAAGCCCAGAGCGCGGACATCGACTCGGTGTCCGGTGCCACGATCACCAGCGAGGGCTACAAGCAGTCCCTCCAGGCCGTGATCGACGCGAAGGGCGCCTGACGTGCACCGCGTCGAACACGTCATGGGCTTCCCGGTCTCCCTGCGCATCGACGACGAGCACGTGCCCGAGGGGCTCGCGGACGCCGTGTTCGCCTGGCTGCGCGAAGTGGACGAGCGGTTCAGCCCGTTCAAGGCGGACAGCGAGGTGTCCCGGCTGGACCGGGGCGAGATCGGCCCCGGCGAGGTCAGCGCCGACCTCGCCGAGGTCCTCGACCTGTGCGAGCAGTACCGGCTCGCGACCGGCGGCGCCTTCGACGCCCGCCTGCCCGGCCGCGGACTCGACCCCTGCGCCGTGGTCAAGGGCTGGTCGGTGCAGCGGGCGGCCGAGCTGCTGACCGGCGCCGGGGTACGGCGGTTCTGCCTCAACGCCGGGGGCGATGTGGTCGTCGGGGGCGGTCCGTGGCGCGTGGGGGTACGGCATCCCGACCACGCCGATCAGGTGTGCGCCGTCCTGGAGTTGACCGACGCGGCGGTGGCGACGTCCGCGTCGTACGAGCGCGGCGAGCACATCGTCGACGGGCGCACCGGACGTCCGGCGACCGGCCTGCTCAGCGTCACGGTGGTCGCGCCGACCCTGACGGAGGCGGACACCGCGGCGACGGCGGCGTTCGCGATGGGGGCGGAGGGGGTTGCCTGGGTGGCCGGGCGGGAGGGGTGCGAGGTGTACGCCGTGGACGCCGGGCGGCGGGTGCGGCGTACGGCGGGGCTGCCGGTGGCGGCGTAGACCTGCGCCCCTGTGGGGCGCATCCGGTACCGCCCCTTCCGCAAAGAATCGAACGCCACCCGCCAAAGTCCCGCAACGCAACCGGTCTAGACTCTCCCCGCAACGGCCCGCCCCCAGGCGAGAGCGGGCGGCGACTGCCACACCCGAAGGGCGTTCGGCGTTTTGATACGGATAGATTCAGTCACCAAGCGGTATCCCGACGGCACGGTGGCGGTCGACCGGCTGTCACTGGAGATACCCGACCGTTCGATCACCGTCCTCGTCGGACCCTCGGGGTGCGGCAAGACCACCACCCTGCGGATGATCAACCGGATGGTGGAGCCCAGCGAGGGCAGCATCCTGCTCGACGGCGTCGACATCATGCAGCAGCCGGTCAACACGCTGCGCCGGTCCATGGGATACGTCATCCAGAACGCCGGCCTCTTCCAGCACCGCACGATCGTCGACAACATCGCCACCGTGCCCCGCATGCTCGGCTGGGGCAAGGACAAGGCCCGCTCCCGCGCCAGGGAGTTGATGGAGCGGGTGGGGCTGGACGCATCCCTCGCCAAGCGGTACCCCTACCAGCTCTCCGGCGGCCAGCAGCAACGCGTCGGCGTCGCCCGGGCGTTGGCCGCCGATCCGCCGGTGCTGCTGATGGACGAGCCGTTCTCCGCCGTCGACCCCGTCGTCCGCAAGGGCCTGCAGGACGAACTGCTGCGGATCCAGGACGAGTTGGGCAAGACCATCGTCTTCGTCACGCACGACATCGACGAGGCCGTCAAGCTCGGCACCATGGTCGCCGTGATGCGCACCGGCGGCCGGCTCGCCCAGTTCGCCCCGCCCGCCGAACTGCTGTCCAACCCGGCGGACGACTTCGTCGAGGACTTCCTCGGCGCCGACCGGGGCATCCGGCGGCTGTCCTTCTTCCCGTCCGCCGGACTGGAGCTGCTCACCACGCCGATCGTCGCCGTCGACGCCACCGCCGAGCAGATCGCGGCCCGCGGCTCGGCCGACGCCCCCTATCTCCTCGTCACGGACCTGGACGGCAGGCCACTCGGCTGGAGCGAGCCGCGCGACCTCACCGCCGGGCAGATCGAACCGGAGCGACTGCTGCCGTACGGGCGGCCGTTCGTCGCCGAGCGGGACTCGCTGCGGGCCGCGCTCGACGGCGCCGTGCTGTCGCCCACCGGCTGGGCCGTCGCCGTGGACGGCGACGGCCGGGCGGCCGGGGTCGTCTCGCAGCAGACCATCGGCGAGGCGATCCGCGGCGCCCACGCCGCGGCACCCACCGCGGAGACCGCCCACGCCCAGGCCACCCACGCGAAGGCCACCCGATGAACGGCCTCTTCGACCTGCCCAGCGACCTCCAGAACAGCTACTGGGGCCTGATCGCACTCCACCTGCGCGAGGCGCTGATCCCGGTGCTGGCCGGACTGCTCGTGGCACTGCCGATCGCGCAACTGTGCGTGCGGCTGCGCTGGCTGTACCCGCCCGTGCTGTGGGTGACGACCGTGCTGTACGCGATCCCGTCGCTCGCCTTCTTCGTCGTCCTCATCGACTACACCGGCCTGAGCGAGACGACGGTGATGATCCCGCTCGCCGTCTACAGCCTGGTGGTGTTCGTCCCGGCGATCGTGGACGGCGTCCGCTCGGTGCCCCGCGAGACCCTCGACGCCGCCACCGCCATGGGCTTCGGGCCCGTACGCCGCTATGTCCAGGTGCAGTTGCCGATCGCCGCGCCCGCGATCATCGCCGGACTGCGGGTGGCGTCGGTGTCGAGCATCTCCCTGGTCAGCGTCGGCATGCTGATCGGCAACCAGGGCGCCCTCGGTAACCTGCTCAACAGCGGCATGATCTACAACCAGCCCCGCCTGATCTGGCTCTCCGTCGTTGGCACCGCCGTCCTCGCCATCGTCGTGGACGCCGTGCTGATCGGCCTGCGGATCCTCGTCACGCCCTGGATGCCGCGCGAGACCCGTAGGAACGCGCGCCCGATCGCCCTGAAGGACGCCGCCCGGTGAACGTACTGAACTTCATCAACGCCTTCTTCAGCGACCACGCCCACTGGCAGGGCTACGACGGCATCCCCACCCGCGTCCTGGAACACATCCAGTACACGCTGACGGCGCTCGGCATCGCCGCCGCCGTCGGACTCCCCATCGGCCTGCTGACCGGGCACACCGGGCGCGGCGGCAACACGCTCGCCCTCATCGCCACCGCCGCCCGCGCCCTGCCCAGCTTCGGCCTGATGGTGCTGATGTTCGTGCTGCTCGGGCTCGGTCTGGCACCGGTGATGATCCCGCTGGTCGTGCTGGCGATCCCGCCGATCCTCGTCACCACCTACGAGGCGATGCGCTCGGTCGACCCCGCCCCCGTCGACGCCGCGCGGGGCATGGGCATGGCCGAGGCCGAGGTCCTGTTCCGCGTCGAACTCCCGGTCGCGCTGCCGCTGATCCTCAGCGGCCTGCGCTCGGCGGCCATCCAGATCGTCTCGACGGCCACCATCGCCGCGTACGTCAGCTTCGGCGGCCTCGGCCGCTACATCGTCGACGGCCTCTACCAGCGGGACTACGAGAAGGTCGTGGGCGGCGCCACGCTGGTCGCCGTGCTGGCGCTGGCGACGCTCGGCGTGTTCTGGGCTGTCGGGCGCCTGACGGTGTCCCGCGGGGTCCGCCGGGGCGCCTGACCTCGCCTCACCCCTCGGTGCGGGCCAGCGCCAGCTCCAGTACGACGAGCAGCGCGTCCCGCACCGAGCCGCGCTCCCGGGCGTCGAACACGACGACCGGGGTGTGCTCGGCCACGTCGAGCGCCCAGCGGACCTCCTCCAGCGCGTGCTCGACCTTCCCGTCGAAGGCGTTGATCGCCACCGCGAACGGGACCTGCCGGTGCTCGAAGTAGTCCACGGCCGCGTAGCAGTCGTCCAGCCGCCGGGTGTCGACGATGACCAGCGCGCCGACCGCGCCCTCGACGATGTCGTCCCACATGAAGCCGAACCGGTCCTGTCCCGGCGTACCGAACAGGTACAGCTTCAGCGTCGGGTCGATGGTGATGCAGCCGAAGTCCATCGCGACCGTGGTCGTCGTCTTGCGCGGGGTGTGCGACAGGTCGTCCACCCCGGCCGCGACCTCCGTGATGGCGGCCTCGGTGGTCAGCGGCTCGATCTCGGAGATGGAGCCGACGGCGGTGGTCTTGCCCACGCCGAAGCCGCCCGCGATCACCAGCTTCACCGGCAGCGGGGGCCGTACGGCACTCTGCGCGGCCACGCCGACGGCGAGCGGTTCAGTCGGTGTCACGGAGTACCCCCCGGGAGTCGGGTATGGCGCGGAGGCCATCGATAACCCTTCGCAGGACGGACGCGTCATGGGTGACGGCGGCGTTCGGCACGTACACCGCCAGATGCCCGGCGGTGCGCAGGTCCTCGGCGAGGACCCGGACGACGTTGAGGTGCAGCCGCAGCAACGCGGCGATCTCCGCGATGGACTGGGGCTGCTTGCAGACGGCAACGATGTCGTGCTGCTCGAAGGAGAGCCGGTCGAGCGCGTCGAGGCCCCCGGCGGTGGCCACCACCTGGGTCTCGACGGGCATCGTCCGGGCGGACGCGGCCTCGCCCCCGCCCGCCACCCGGCCGGCGGTGACGAGGAACGGCCGCACGGCGGGGACGGGGCCCACCGGGGCCGGGTCCGGGGGCGTCGGGTCGTCCGCCATGGGTGTCTTCCTCCTCGACCGGGCGGTGACCGGTCAGCCCGTCGACGCGACGCCGACGCTGTTCTTCAGTTCGAGCACGAGCTGCGGGCTGAGCGCGGCACCGGCCCGGTTCGCGAACAGTGTCATCTCGTAGGCGATGTTGCCCAGCTTGGCCTCCTTGTCGGCGACCACCCCGAGCACGGCGCCGCTGCCGATCGCGGAGACCAGGACGTGACCGCCCTCCAGGTCGATGATGACCTTGTTCAGCGCACCGAGGCCGTAGTTGCCGGAGGCGCCGGCGGCCAGGCTGGTGAGGCCGGAGACGATCGCCGCCAGCCGCTCGGAGTGCGCGCGCTCGCGCAGCTGTGCGACGGCGATCAGCAGTCCGTCGGAGGACACCGCGATGGCGTCCACGACGCCCGCGGTCTCGGTCGCGAAACGGTTGAGCAGCCACGTGAAGTCGGCCGCGGCGGCCCGCAGTTCGTCCGGCGTGGTACCTCCCGTCGGAGTACCACCTGTCGACGTGCTCACTGCTCCGCTCCTTCCGGGGGGTGATTCTCGTGGTGCGGGCCCTTGGCGCCCGCGCCGCTGTTGCTGTCGCGGTGGGCGCGTTCCACCGCTGCCTCGAACTCCTCCAGCGCGCTGCGTACGGCGTCCGCGTCGGCCTGGGTCACGGCGCGCGGCGCGGCCTGCCGGTCGGCCCCTGCGGTGGCGGTCGTACGCAGCGTGGCGCCCCGGACGCGGCGGCGAAGTGGCCGGGCACCGCCGGGCGGCGCCTCGGTGCGGGCCCTGGGGATGACCGGCTTGTCGTCACCGGTGGCCGGCTCGCGCCGGGGGACCCGGCGGGGGAGCGGGACAGGGTCGTCCACGGCGTCATCCGGTACCGCCGGCACTTCTGGTGCCCCCGGCACGGCGGCCGCGGGCCGCGGCCCGGACGCCGGGGCCGGTACGGCGCCCGCCTCCGTGCGGTCCGTCGCCGTACCGCTCGTCGCGTGCTTGTGGTCCCCTGCCGAACCGCCGGAGGCCACCGCGCTCATCGTCAGCAGCAGCGTCGACGGAATGCCGACCTCGGCCGTCACACCGCCGCCGGGCGTACGGGACAGGGTCACGCCGATCTCCCAGCGGCGGGCCAGGTTGCCCACCACGAACAGGCCCAGCACCTTGGTCGGGACCAGGTCGAGGCGCTCGCGGCGGATCAGGCGGGCGTTCTCCTCGGCGAGCCGCTCGGCGCTCATGCCGAGGCCGTGGTCGGCGATGGTGATCGTCGCGCCCTCGTCACCGGCCCGGACGGTCACCTCGACGGGGCTGCCCGCGGGCGAGAACGACACGGCGTTCTCCAGGAGTTCGGCCACCATCAGCGTGAGGTCGCCGACGATGTCCGGCTCGACCATGATCTCGGTCCCGGCGTGCAGCTCGACCCGCTGGTAGCCCTCGATCTGGCCGAGCGCGGCCCGTACGACGTTGGTGAGCGCGGTCGGCCCGCCGTCCAGGACGGTCTCGCGGATACCGGCGAGCAGCATCAGGCTGTCGGCGTTGCGGCGCAGCCGGACCGCGATGTGGTCGATGTTGTACAGTCGTTCGAGCAGGGCGGGGTCGGTCTCGCCGCGTTCGACGGCGTCGATGAGGGCGAGCTGCCGGGTGGTGAGGTTGCTGACCCGGCGGCCGACGTTGCCGAACATCTCGGCGACGTTGCGGCGGCTGAGCACCTGCCGCTCCAGCAGCGCGGCCGCGGTGGTCTGCACCCGGTTGAAGGCGTCGGCCAGGTCGCCGATCTCGTCCTGGGCGGTGACCGGGATCTCACGCAGCCGCGGCGGCGCGTCGTCCTCGGTGTCGTCGTCGGCCACGCGTGCCAGCTCACGGCCGGCCACGTCGGCGACCTGCCGGGCGGCACCGGTGAGCGCCTGCACCGGACGGATCACCGAGCGGCGTACCGTCACCGACAAGAACCCCCACAGCAGGAAGCCGGACACGGCGAGGCCCAGCAGCCAGGCGGCGTTCCACCAGGCGTCGTTGGAGGCGTCGTCGGCCCGGTCGGCGATCTGGTCGATGAGCGAGCCGGTGATCGCCAGCCGGGTGTCGGACTGCTCGCGGTAGGCCGGGTAGTTGGACAGGGCGAGGGTGAACTTCGCGCGGAGCACGCTCGGCGTCGCGGCCTGCAGCGCGCTCGGGTCGATCTGCAACTCGGCGTACTGCCGCAGGATGGTCGCCTGCGCCGGGTTGTGCTCGATGCCGCGCAGCTCGGCCGCCTGCTCCTCGGTGGCGAACCGGCCGAACCGCTCGGCCTGGTGCTCGTACAGCTCGTAGGCGCCGACCGCGCTGATGAACTCGATGAGCGCGTTGGAGTCGCCGGTCGAGGCCGAGAACACGCTGGTCTCGAACGAGCTGTGGGCGGCGTTGGCGCGCAGCAGGGAGTCCAGCAGATTGCCGGTGAAGGTGGCCGCGAGAGCCGGGTTGCGGTCCAGGCCCAGGCCGTCGATCAGGCCCCTGGCGGCGTTGTGGTAGGCCGGGTCGATGTTGTCGGCGGGCAGATAGCCCTGCTCGATGGTCCGGCGCAGACTGCTCAGGCCGTTGACCTCCCGCAGCGCCTGTGCCTCGGTCTCCGCCAGCCGGTCCCCGAACGTGGCGCGCACCTTCTCGACCTGGGCGTCGACCTCCCGTTGCGCCGCCCGGTAGTCGGTCAGCGAGGGCTTGGCGCCGCTGTCGCCGGCCTCGTACCGCACGGACAGCAGGATGGCCTGCTGGTGCTCGGTCTCCACCCGGTCGACGAGTTCGGCGACCTGGGCGCTGTCCCGGACGAGGGCGGCGGCCTCGGCCGCGCTGCGGGCCTGCGTGACCTGGCCGGAGATGAGATATGTGAGCAGCACCGCGAGTCCGGCCAGCGGCACGCCGACCAGGACGTTGAGCTTCTGACGGAACGGCCGGCGATCGGCGAAGCCGCGCAGGCCACCCCGGGGCGGCCCGGGGGAGGGCGCGCGCACCTCGTTCGTGGACACCGAGCCTCCTTCGTGGGGTGTCGCACCGCGCGGGTCAAACGCGCGTGTCCGTTCGCATGTCGTTTCCGATCGGCTTCGGCCGGTGTGCGACGACACCGGTGCGGTTTGTGTCACCGCTGTGACCGGAGGGCAACTGCGGTGAGACTATCGCCTCCTGGGAGGGCGGATCGCACCACTCCAAGTCAAGAATCCGTTACAACCTGCTCCTCGGAACGCGGAAATCGCTCGCGCATCCTTCACAACTGGTCACTCATTGAAGCCGATTGGTGACCTGGCTGCTCTTGACTGAGCGAGAACCGGCTGGATTGGATCAGTGAGTGCGGTATGTGCGCCGCGTCCAGGATGGCCATGCTCCGCCGCCACATCCTCAAATCCCCAAAGCCGGAACGGGAACCGTGACTTCAACCGTGAAGAGCACCTGGTCCAGTACGAGACACCGCGGCGCGACCGCCGTCGCCCTCGCCGTCGCGGCGGCGCTGGTCGCCGGTTGTGGCTCGTCCTCCGACGACACGTCCGACAACCCGCTCTCCGAGGGCGGCGCTTCGGGCGGCAAGACCGTCGTCGTCGGCTCCAACAACTTCGCCGAGAGCATCCTCCTCGCCGACATCTACGGCGAGGCCCTGAAGGCCAAGGGCATCAAGGTCGAGTACAAGCCCAACATCGGCAGCCGCGAGACCACGTACGGCCTGCTGAAGAACGGCTCCATCACCGTCCTGCCCGAGTACAACGGCTCGCTGCTGGCCTACCTCGACCCCGACGCCGAGCAGAAGTCGACCGAGTCCGTGAACGCGGCCGTCAAGGCCAAGCTGGACTCCAAGCTGACGCTGCTGGAGTCCGCGCCTGCAGAGGACAAGGACTCGGTGTCCGTCAACGCCGAGACGGCCAAGAAGTACGACCTCACCGCCGAGTCCACCCTCGCCGACCTCAAGGACATCGCGCCCGAGCTGGTCATCGGCGGCTCGCCGGAGTTCCAGACCCGGCACCAGGGGCTGGTCGGGCTGGAGAAGGAGTACGGCCTGAAGTTCAAGTCCTTCAAGGCCCTCGACGCCGGTGGCCCGCTGACCCAGGCGGCGCTGACGAAGAACACCGTGCAGGCCGCGGACATCTTCACCACCGACCCGACCATCACCAAGGAGAAGTTCGTCGTTCTGCAGGACCCGAAGAACCTCTTCGGCTTCGCGAACGTGACCCCGCTGGTGTACAAGAGCGGCCTTCCGCAGGAGGGGGTCGACGCGCTCAACGCGGTGTCCGCCAAGCTCGACACCAAGACGCTGCTGGACCTGGACACCCAGGTCCAACTGGAGAACAAGGACCCGCTGGACGTGGCGAAGGCCTGGCTGCAGTCGGTCGGCCTGGACTGACCTTCCGCGCCCCTCGCCGAGGGTCCCGCCGTACCTCACGTGCCCCGCGCCGCCTTGAGCCGCGCGGGGCACGCACGTGTCAACCCTCGGACAGCAAGGGTGAGTTTCCCGCCGGACAAAGGGTTTCCCCTGTATCCGTCCGGCGGTTCCGTTGAATATCGTTCCACCACAGCTGACCCACAGGTAACCCCTGACGGGTCGGTTCGCGCCAGGCCGGCCTCAGCACGCCGCTTTTCGACATACCCCCCTCCGCTTCGACGACGAGGCGCATCGACCGCCGCTCCGCGCTGTCCGGAATACGGCCACGAAAGGCAAGCCCTTGCGAACCTCCCCTGCCATCAGACGCAAGCTGATATCCGTCGCCGCCGTCTCCGCGGCGCTGCTCACCGCAGCCGCCCCGGTCGCCGCAGCCCAGGACCCCTCACCCGGCGAAGCCGCCGTCCCCACCGCCCAGACCGAGGCCGCCCCCGGCACGCCCGCCGAACGCCTCATCGTCGGCTACAAGTCCGGCGCCGCCGAGGCCAAGTCGAACAAGGCCGCCGAGGCCGACGCCCGGGCCAAGGGTAAGGAGGCCGGCGAGGACCTCGACTTCCAGCGCCGCCTCGGCACCGGCGCCGCCCTGGTCGACCTGGGCGAGAGCCTCACGCAGGCGGACGTCGCCGACGTCGTCGCCGAGTACCAGGCGGACCCGCAGGTCGCCTACGTCGTACCGGACCGCCTGAACAAGCCGCTGGCCGACCCGAACGACACCGACTACGCCAAGCAGTGGGACCTCTTCGAGTCCACCGCCGGCATGAACGTGCCGGGCGCCTGGTCCACCTCGACCGGCACCGGCGTCACCGTCGCCGTCATCGACACCGGCTACGTCGCCCACTCCGACCTCGCCGCGAACATCGTCGGCGGCTACGACTTCATCTCCGACACCTTCGTCTCCGTCGACGGCAACGGCCGCGACAGCAACCCGGCCGACCCGGGCGACTGGTACAACGCCAACGAATGCGGCCCCGGCATCCCGGCCAGCAACTCCTCCTGGCACGGCACCCACGTCGCCGGCACCATCGCCGCGGTCACCAACAACAGCAAGGGCATGGCCGGCATCGCGTACGGTGCCAAGATCTCCCCGGTGCGGGTGCTCGGCAAGTGCGGCGGTTACGACTCCGACATCATCGACGCCATCACCTGGGCGTCCGGCGGCACCGTCTCCGGCGTGCCCGCCAACTCCAACGTCGCCAAGGTCATCAACATGAGCCTCGGCGGCGACGGCGCCTGCACCTCCGCCACGCAGAGCGCCATCAACGCGGCCGTGAACCGGGGCACGACGGTCGTCGTGGCCGCGGGCAACGACAACGAGAACGTGGCGAACCACTCGCCGGGCAACTGCAACAACGTCATCTCGGTCGCCGCGACCAACCGTTCCGGCGCCAAGGCCTCGTACTCCAACTACGGCTCGCTGATCGACATCTCCGCCCCCGGCGGCCAGACCAGCACCGGCCTCGCCAACGGCATCTACTCCACGGTGAACTCCGGCACCCGGACGCCGTCCACGGAGTCGTACGCCTACTACCAGGGCACCAGCATGGCCGCCCCGCACATCGCGGGCCTCGCCGCACTGTTGGAGTCGGCCAAGTCCTCGCTGACCCCGGCCCAGATCGAGTCGGCGATCAAGGCCAACGCCCGTCCGCTGCCCGGCTCCTGCTCCGGCGGCTGCGGCGCGGGCCTGGCCGACGCCGCGAAGACGGTCCAGGCCGTGGCGGGCGGTACGTCCACCGGTACGACCTTCTCCAGCACCTCCGCGGTCTCGATCCCGGACGCCGGGTCGGCCGTCGAGTCGCCGATCACCGTCAGCGGCCGCAGCGGCAACGCGCCCTCGGCCCTGCAGGTCGCGGTGGACATCACCCACACCTACCGCGGTGACCTGGTCATCGACCTGGTCGCGCCGGACGGCTCGACGTACCGCCTGAAGTCCTCCAGCGGCTCGGACTCCGCGGACAACGTCAACACCACCTACACGGTGAACGCCTCCAGCGAGGTTGCCAACGGCACCTGGAAGCTGCGGGTGCAGGATGTCGCCGCGCAGGACACGGGCACGATCAACAGCTGGAGCCTGACGTTCTGACGTAGGTGAAGACCTTCAGAAGACGCGTCTCCTGAGCGGGCGGGTCGACCGGTGCGGATGGGTGCCGGTCGGCCCGCCCTGTTGTCGTGTCCGGACGCGTTGGAACCGTCATCGGTTCACTGAGACGTCCGCGGCTCGCTACGCCACGCGGCTCTCCAGCGACGCCAGCACCCGCGCCCCCCGGTCGGCCCGGCTGTCCAGCCCGAGCAGTAACCCGGGCACCGCGATGCTCGGCAGCATGTGGGACCACAGCACGGACAGGCGTCGCCCCAGATCGTCCCGCCCGGTCAGGGCCCGCGACATCAGCTGGATGCCGGTGAACGAACCGACCAGCAGCTCCACCGTCTCCCGCGGATCCACCGTCGGCAGCAACTCGCCCTGCGCACGCGCCCGTTCCAGCAGTGGCGTCAGATGGTCGGTCCACTGCCGGAACGGCCCGGTGTGATCCACCCCCGGCGGCGCGCACTGGTCCACCGCCAGCCGCACGCTGCCCCGGAGCAGGGCGTTGCTCAGCAGCCGCTGGCCGACGACGAAGGTGATGTCGATGACCTCCTGCAGCTTGCACGGCTGGGAGGGAATCGCACCGAAGGGCACCTGCTCGTCGAGGACCGCCTGGGCGAGGGACTCCTTGGAGGGGAAGTGGAAGTACAGCGCGCCTTTGGTGACTTCGGCGCGTTCCAGCACCATGGCGATGGTGGTGGAGGTGTAGCCGTGTTCGTCGAAGACCGCACCGGCGGCTTCGAGGATCGCCCTGCGTGTCCTGATGGCGCGCTCCTGTTTCGCCATGAGAACCCCCCTCCGGCGCCCAGTTGGCCGGTTCATGCCGTTGGCGCCACGATCGTGCCGGAACTGCCCTGATCATAGGGCGTCACGGACTGATCACATTGAAAACAAACCGGTCGCCTCGTAACCTGACGCCACCCCAGCGGACGTCTCCGCCGTCCGCAGAGCCCTTCGGGGGACCGTAGGGAGAAACATGCCACAATCCCGGCAACTTGCCGAAACCCCGGCCCTGACGGCGACTGTTCCCCGGCAGCTCGTGCACCGCGCGGCCGTCGCCGAGACCTTCCTCACCGGCTGGCGACGGACGGAGACCGACCGCTTCGCCGTATCCGCCCAATGGCCTCGGGCCCACGGGTTACACGTGTCTCCCGACCGCTCCGCGTACGAGCCGCTGCTCGTCGTGGAAACCGTGCGCCAGAGCGGAACCCTGATCGCGCACACCGAGTACGACGTGCCCCTGGGCCACCACTTCGTGCTCCAGGAGTTCGAAGTCGACACGTTTCCCCAGCACTTGGCCGTCGGCCCGATACCGGCCGAGCCGGTCGTCGACGTCCACTTCGTCGAGGTGCGCCACCGGGCCGGCCGCCCTGCCGGTGCCCGGTACACCGCCGAAGTGCTGCTCGACGGTGCCCGCGTGGCGACCGCCCGGGTCGCCTTCACCTGCGTCGCCGAGTCCGTCTACCGCAGGCTGCGCGGCGGCCGCACCCCCGCCACCGTGTCCGCCCTTCCGGCGCCGCCCGGTCTGTCGCCTCAGGCCGTGGGCCGCGCGCTGCCGGGGGATGTCGTCCTGGCCCCGGCCGACCGGAATGACCGCTGGCGCCTGAGAATTGATACCGCGCACCCCGTTTTCTTCGACCATCCGCTCGATCACGCCCCCGGCATGCTCCTGCTGGAGTCCGCTCGCCAGGCGGCCCGGGCCCGGGCACCCGAGGCCGGGACGCCCGCCTCCTTCCGGTCGGTCTTCCATCGCTACGCCGAACTGGACGAACCCGTATGGATCGAGGCCTCGGACGACGGTGGCACGAACATACGGATCGTGGCCGCGCAGGGGGAGTCGGCGGTCTTCGAGTGCCTGGTCGGCATGGCGAAGGAGTGAGATATCGTGAGCGCAGGGTAAGAAACAAACGGCACAACCCGTTTTCATTCCCAGGAGAGTCCAGCCGATGGCGAGGCAGTTACGAGCCGAGCAGACCCGGGCCACGATCATCAGGGCCGCCGCCGACCTGTTCGACCGTCACGGCTACGAGTCGACCAGCCTGAGCGACATCGTCGAGCACGCCCAAGTCACCAAGGGCGCCCTGTACTTCCACTTCGCGGCGAAGGAGGACCTGGCGCACGCCATCATCGAGATCCAGTCCCATGCCTCCCGGCGACTGGCCCGTGAGGTGGACGACCGTAAGTGCTCGTCGCTCGAAGGCCTGATGCGCATCACGTTCGGCCTCGTGCGGCTCACCGTGGAGGGGCCGGTCGCCCGCGCCGGACTCCGGCTCGCCACCGGCGGCGTCGGGGTGCGGCCGCCCCTGCCGCACCCCTTCACGGAGTGGCTCGACATCGTTTCCAGAAAACTCCTCGGTGCCGTCAAGGAGTCGGACATCCACCCGGACGTCGACGTCGACGCCGTCGCCCACTCCCTCCTCAGCTTCTTCGTCGGGATACGCGTGACGAGCCGCACCCTCGAACCCGTCCTGCGGCTGCCCCGCCGACTCACCGAGATGTGGTACGTCCTCATCCGCGGCCTGGTCCCGGTGACCAGACGCCCCCGGTATCTCGGCCTCGCCACGCAGCTGGAACGGGAGATCAGAGCCGTCTGAGCGGCGCGCGGTACGGTGAGCCGCATGCCCGACGCCGCGCCCGCGCCCGTGATCCTCGGCAACGAAACCGGTTCCTTCCCGTACAGCGTGCTGGCCGAACGCCACCCCGCGATCATCCGGCAGGTACGCGAGTCCCTGCCGTACGGCCCCGACCGGCAGCGCGCCCTCGACGCCCTGCTCACCAGCTGCACCAAAGGCGTGATCGAACCGCTCCCCTCCGACGCGCACGACCGGGACCGGTGGGCCGCGTGGGGACTCGACCGGTACGCCGGACAATCCTGGTTCGACGTGCCCTGGCTGTGGTCGGAAAGCTACTTCTACCGCCAACTCCTGGAAGCCGTCGGTTACTTCGGCCCCGGACCCGAGCAGGCCATCGACCCGTTCCGTCCGGTCAAGCTCGCCGAACTCGAAGCGCCCCGGACCGACGAGGAACTGGCCGCCCTCGACCGCCTGGAATCCCGCCCGGCCGACGAGCGCGCCCAGGCCCTGCTGCACGGCTCGCTCTGGGGCAACCGCGCCGACCTCGGCTTCCGGTTGTCCGCCGGCGGCGACACCCCGGCCGCCGCCCCCGGCCTGGTCGCCGACGACAGCGAGACCCTCTGGTCACTCCTGCCGCCTGCCGGCACCGGCACGCTCTGCCTGATCGCCGACAACGCCGGCCGCGAACTCATCCCCGACCTGCTGCTCATCGCCCACCTCCTGGCCGAGGGACGCGTCGAGCGGGCGGTGCTGCACGTCAAGCCCAACCCGTACTACGTCTCCGACGCCACCCCGGCCGACGTACTCGACGCACTGCGCCGGCTGACGGCGGCGCCGGGCGCGGCCGCCGCGTACGGGCGGTGCCTGTGGTCGGCGACGACCGACGGCCGGCTGACGGTACGGGCCCACCCCTTCTCCTGCGGACCTCTGCCGTACGCCGAGATGCCCGACGATCTGCGCGCCGAGTTCGCCGCGGCGACGGTCACCGTCGTGAAGGGCGACCTCAACTACCGTCGCCTCGTGGGCGACCGCCACTGGCCGCCGACCACCCCTTTCGCCGACGTGACCGACTACTTCCCCGGTCCGGTCGCCGCCCTGCGCACCCTGAAATCCGACGTGATCTGCGGCCTCGACAGCGACACCGAGACGGCACTGGTCGCGGCGGAGGGCCGGCGCTGGCGGACTGGGGGCACGCATGCGCTGATCCAGGTCAACGCCCGAATCGGCGGCCCGGCCCGGTCCGTGTCCTGTGGGACGCGGTAGGCGTCGGCACGCCGGCGGCGTACCGGAGCGGGTCGAAGACGTCGGGGACGGGCGGGGCCGCGTGCGGCCTCATGCCGGGGCGCCCCGGCCACCGCGCCGCCTCGGCGGCCTTCTTCACGCGGCTCAGGCCACCCGTACGTCCTGCCAGACCAGCCGGTGGTCGGAGGTCGGGACCGGCCAGCCGCTGCCCACCAGCCGGTACAACGGGTCGTCGGACGTCGGCCAGAACACGCCGTTCGTGACCGGCGTCAGTCCCTTGCTGGGTATGACGTAGTCCACCCGCAGATTGCCGGGTGCGGAGTCGGCGAAGTCGGCGGTGTCGTAGGCGGGGTTGCCGGTGTGGGTGGTGTTGGCGCCGCCCTGGCGGCTCGCGGCCTCCACTGCGCCCGCGCTGGCCGGTGGAGCGGCCGGCAGGTTGACCGCCGGGTGGTCGAGCAGCTGACGTATCGCGTCGGCGTAGCTGTCGCCGTCGTGCGGGTCGGCGTTCTGGTCGCCCGCGATCACGAAGCGCGCGCCGGGGCGCAGTCCGCCGCGCCGGCCCTTGTCGTCGTAGAGATAGAAACTGCGCCTGCGGCCGCCGATGTAGTCGGCCCAGAGGCGGATCTCGTCGTGGTTGCGGCGGCCGTTGCGGTCCTCGGGGCCGTCGAACGTGGGCGGTGTGGGGTGCGAGACGAGGAAGTGGACGGTGTCGTGGCCGATGCGGACCGGCACGTCCCAGTGGCTCTTCGAGGAGAGCCGGAAGACCGCGCGGGCCTCGTCGCTGTAGTAGTCCGCCGGGAGGAGGTTGCCCGGCATGTCCTTCCACAGGAAGCGCTGGAAGGTGCGCACCGCGCGGGTGTCGATGGGGAACTTGGAGAGTACGACCATGCCGTACTGCCCCGGGAACCAGCCGTAGCCGAAGGCGTCCTGCCCGTACGCGTCGGAACCGGGCGTCGTGACGGCGCCGCCCCGTCCGTCGAAGTCGACCCCGGAGGCCACGCCCGTGTTGACGGGGCCGGTGAAGCGATACCGGTAGCGCACCGGACGCGCGCCGTTCTGGCTGACGGCCAGGTAGTTGCGCTGGAACAGGCGGGCCGCGGTGCCGTCGCTGTCGTAGTCGAACTCGTTGATCAGCAGGACGTCGGGGTCGACCCGCTGGATGGTCTCGGCGGCGTTGCGCGCCTGAACGTTGTCCGGGGTGGACAGGTCGGTGACGAGGGCGCCCTCGGCGGCGCGGTTCAGCGAGGCGTTGAACGTGGCGAACCGCACCGTCCGCCGGTGGTGGCCGGTGGCCGACGCCGGGAACGCCGCGGTGCCGGCCAGCGCGGCCCCGGCGAGCGAGGCGAGCGCGGTCCGGCGGGAGAGAGCTCTGGGGTCGTTCATCGGGACTCCGTAAGTCGGGGACACGTGACGTGCTGAAGCTTCCCCTTGATCGTGGACACCTGGAGACTGGGACCTGAGGTTCCAGAGGAAGTAGCACCAGGTGGGAAGCAAGTACACGAAGCGGTACACCGAGGAGTTCAAGCGGGACGCGATCGCGCTCGTCGACTCCTCGGGCAAGACGGTCACTGCGGTGGCCCGGGAACTCGGCATCAGCTCGGAGTCCCTGCGTGGCTGGTACCGCCGGGCCAAGGCGGACCGGGGCGAGGGCGAGCCCGGTGAGCTGACCAGCGCCGAGCGCGAGGAACTCAAGCGGCTGCGCAAGGAGGTCCGCGAACAACAGCAGACGATCGAGATCCTGAAAAAGCGACCGCCTTCTTCGTGAAGGAGAACGACCGGTGAGCGAGCTGTACCGGTTCATCCACACGGAGAAGGCGAACTACCCGGTCGTTCTGCTGTGCCGGGTGCTGAAGGTCGCCCGCTCGTCGTACTACGCGTGGTGTGACGGCGAGGCGGCCCGCCGCGCCCGGGAGGCCGCGAACGACGCGCTCGGGCATGAGATCACGGTGCTGCACATCGCCTCCCGCCATACCTACGGTGTCCCGCGCATTCACGCTGAACTGCGACGCCTGGGGCAGCGGGTGAACCGCAAGCGTGTCGCCCGCGTGATGCGCGAGCGCGACATACGCGGCGTCACACGGCGCAAGCGCCGCTCGCTGACCCGGCCGGATGCGAAGGCGAAGCCGGCCCCGGACCTGATCGGCCGTGACTTCCACGCCGAGCGTCCCGGGATCAAGCTGGTCGGCGACATCACCTACCTGCCCACCGCCGAGGGCTGGCTCTACCTCGCCTGCTGGCTGGACCTGGCCACCCGCGAGGTCGTCGGCTATGCCATGGCCGATCACCACCGAGCCGACCTCGTCGTCGACGCCCTGGACATGGCACATGGCCGGGGAACCTGGAGCCGGGATGTGTGATCCACAGCGATCGCGGCAGCGAGTATACCTCGTCCCAATTCCGTTACCGGATAGAGGAGTTGGGACTCCGGCAGAGTTGCGGGCGGACTGGGTCATGTTTCGACAATGCCGCCGCGGAGAGCTTCTGGGCCCTCCTGAAGGAGGAGATCGGCACCCGGACCTGGCCCGACCGGGCGACCGCCCGCGCCGAGGTCTTCACCTTCATCGAGACCTTCTACAACCGCCGCCGTCTGCGCAAGCACAAAATCTTCGGCTACCTCACCCCGGCCGAGACCAGGCAGCGACACCAGCACGCCCTTGCGGCGTAACGATCACGTGTCCGAGATCACGGGGAAACTTCAGTGCCGTGGTCGGCGGATTGCTTGGTCTCGGGCTGGCTTGGGCCAGGGTTGCCTGGTCCAGGGTCGCCTGGTCCGGGGTTGCCTGGTCCGGGGTCGCCCTGGCCCGGAGTTGCGTGGGTCCAAGGTCGCTTGCTCTGCGATTGCCGTAGTCTGCGCGCGTAGAGATGAACGCCACAAGGCCCGGCGAGAACTCCCGGATTCACCCTTGATTCACGCGATGGTGTGATCATGTCCCGGCTCGCGGATGCCCCCGGTGGGCCGGGGGTAGGGCCCGGCCATGACGCAGCAGCCGTTCGAACTCCCGCACTTCTACATGCCGTACCCCGCGCGGCTGAACCCACATGTCGACGAGGCCCGGGCCCATTCGACCGTGTGGGCACGCGAGATGGGCATGCTGGAGGGGTCCGGGATCTGGGAGCAGGCCGACCTCGACGCGCACGACTACGGCCTGCTCTGCGCCTACACGCACCCCGACTGCGACGCCGAAGCCCTCTCGCTCATCACCGACTGGTACGTGTGGGTCTTCTTCTTCGACGACCACTTCCTGGAGACCTTCAAACGCAGCCAGGACCGCGCCGGCGGCAAGGCCTATCTGGACCGGCTGCCGCTGTTCATGCCGCTCGACATGTCAACCCCCGTACCGGAGCCTCAGAATCCCGTCGAGGCGGGCCTCGCCGACCTGTGGGCGCGCACGGTGCCCTCGATGTCCATGGACTGGCGCCGCCGATTCGCCGTCGCGACCGAGCACCTGCTGAACGAGTCCCTGTGGGAGCTGTCGAACATCAACGAGGGGCGGATCGCCAACCCCGTCGAGTACATCGAGATGCGTCGCAAGGTCGGCGGCGCTCCCTGGTCTGCCGGCCTCGTGGAGTACGCGACCGCCGAGGTGCCCGCGGCCGTCGCCGGTTCCCGGCCGCTGAGGGTGCTCATGGAGACGTTCGCCGACGGCGTCCACCTGCGCAACGACCTGTTCTCCTACCAGCGTGAGGTCGAGGACGAGGGCGAACTCAGCAACGGAGTGCTCGTCCTGGAGACGTTCTTCGGCTGCACCACCCAGGAGGCCGCCGAGGCCGTCAACGACATCCTCACCTCCCGGCTGCACCAGTTCGAACACACCGCGTTCACCGAAGTGCCCGCGCTGGCCCTGGAGAAGGGCCTCGCCCCCGACGAACTGGCCGCGATCGCCGCCTACGCCAAGGGCCTGCAGGACTGGCAGTCCGGAGGCCACGAGTGGCACATGCGCTCCAGCCGCTACATGAACAAGAACGCCACGGCCACCGCCCCGTGGAGCGCCGGCGCCACCGGACTCGGCACCTCGGGGACCGACATCCGGTCGCTGCTCGCCTCGGCGGGCGCCGAGCGTGCGCGCGCGTACACGCACGTGCCGTTCGAGAAGGTCGGGCCGTCCCGCATTCCCGAGATCCACATGCCGTTCCAGGTGCGCCTCAACCCCGGCCTCGAAGGCGCCCGCGCGCGTCTCCTGACCTGGGCGCAGAGCCTCGGCATGCTCAGTGAGGGCGTCTGGGACGAGGACAAACTCGCCGCATTCGACCTGCCGTTGTGCTCGGCCGGCCTCGACCCGGACGGCTCTCCGGAGGCCCTCGATCTCAGTGCGGGGTGGCTGACCTGGGGCACGTACGGCGACGACTACTACCCGCTCGTCTTCGGCCACCGCCGCGACCTCGCCGCCGCCAGGCTGTGCACGGAACGTCTCTCGGCCTGCATGCCCGTCGACGGAGCGGCACCGCTCGTCCCCGTGAACGCCATGGAACGCGGCCTCATCGACCTGTGGCGGCGCACCACGGCCGAAATGAACGAGGACGGCCGCCGCCGGCTGAAGGCCTCGATCGATGTGATGACGGAGAGCTGGGTGTGGGAGCTGGCGAACCAACTCCAGAACCGCATCCCCGATCCCGTCGACTATTTGGAGATGCGCCGCGCCACCTTCGGCGCCGACCTCACCCTCAGCCTCTGCCGGATGGGCCACGGCCCCGACATCCCGCCGGAGGTCTACCGCAGCGGACCCGTCCGCTCGCTGGAGAACGCCGCTGTCGACTACGCCTGCCTCCTCAACGACGTGTTCTCCTACCAGAAGGAGATCGAGTACGAGGGCGAGATCCACAACGCCGTCCTCTTGGTGCAGAACTTCTTCGGCACCGACTACCCGACCGCCCTCGGCATCGTCAACGACCTGATGACGCAGCGCATGCAGCAGTTCGAGCATGTGGCTGCGACCGAACTGCCGGTCGTGTACGAGGACTTCGGGCTGTCGGCCAAGGACCGCGAAAGCATGGCGGGATATGTGACCGCACTGCAGAACTGGATGGCGGGCATCCTGAACTGGCATCGCCAGGTCCTCCGCTACAAGGCGGACTACCTGGAGCGACGAGCCCACGGCTTCCTGCCGGACCGCGCGCCTGCCGTACCCGTGCCGGTCAGCTGATACCGCGCAGCCGTGCGGCTGTCTCCTCGGCGAGCTCTCGTACGGCCTTCGCGGCGGTTTCCGAGAGCTCGCCGAGTATCGCGTCGCCGGACACGAGGACCGCGCGGGCCTGCTCCGGCAGGTTCGCCGCGGCCAGCGCGCGGGCCAGGGCGTAGTGCTCCGCGGCCGTGAAGCGGCCGAGGTTCACCTGCTGCCAGTTGCGCAGGGAGTCGTCGCCGGGGGCGTCGAGGATGGCTCCGAGGGATGCCAAGGTGCGTACCGCTTCGAGCGGTTGCCCGGCCTCCCGCTCCCACCGCGCCTGCGTGAGCAGGGCCGAGACGCGGTCCCACGCCGTGACCTGGAGAACGGCGTACAGCCGCTGGGCGCGCAGCGCCTGCGAGAGGTCGCCCAGACGCTCGAACGCAGTGGCGAGTGAGCGCAGAGGGCTGGTGTTCAGCCGTTTCGGGTCGTCGGGGTGGCGCAGTGCGCCCTGGTCCATGACGACTCCGTCCAGCCTGCGGATCAACGCCACCCGGGCGAGTTCGGTCATGCCCTGGTCCATGGCCAGGTCGGTCCATGTGCACGGCGGTTCGTCGGCGGGGTCGGTGCCGAACAGGGCGTCGTCCAGCTCCCGCGCCCAGCGCCCCAGCTCCGACGCGTCGGCGCCGCGCTCGGGCAGGTCGCTCAGCCCGCACGCGGTGTCGAAGTCCGTCTCCCGGACCTCGTGCAGCAGCGGCAGATCGTCCGTGTCTCCGTGCAGGCCCACCAGTACGGCGGCCAGTCGCAGCTCGTCCGTCATCGACGAACTCGCCTCGTGCCGCAGCAGATGCCGCAGCAGGCCGAGATCGCCATCCGCCCGGTCGAACTGCGCGGCGCGCAGGGCGAGTCGGCGCCGTACGGCGTCCGCCGCGAGCGCGTCCCACACCGCGCGGTCGCCGGAGCGCAGCAGCGAGAGGTCGGCGCGACCGGCCGCGAGGACCGGCTCCCAGAGCGGTGGCCGAGGGTGGTCGTCGAGCAGGTCGTATCCGCACAGCTCTTCGTCGTTGAGCAGGAGGAAGTCGGGCTCGGTGCGCAGCAGCGCGGAGTGCAGCCGGGCCACGAGCTCGACGGGGGAGCGGTCCGGGAATCCCAGGGCGGCGCGCAATTCGGCCCGCTCCTCGTCGATTCCGTAGTACTCGCGGAGCTCGTCCTCGACTTCCGTGACCCGCTCCCGGATCGCCTGCTCGCCGTCGGCCGGGGACAGGCGCGTACAGCTTCCCCAGCCGGGCAGACCGATCAGCATCTCCAGCGCCTCGTCGACGGTCGAACCGATGATCCCGGCCGAGCCGTCGGAACTGGCATAGAGCATCGATCCGTCCGCGCACACGAAGTACGTACCGCCCGTGTCGTCGCCCGCCACGATCTCCAGCGGGCCGCCCGACGCCAGACGGACCGGCTCGACATGGCCGTGCGCCGCGCGGTCGAGGTCGAAGTTGAACGGGAACGCGGCGAGAGCGGCCAGACGAGGGTCCTGCCGGAGCAGGCGCAGGGCGTGATCAGTCATGTCACAGAACGTAACAGGGCCCACTGACAGTGCGGTGTGCCGTTGCTGCCGCCGGCTTGTGCGGTTGCTGCCTCTGCCTGTGCCGCTGCCTCTTCCACTTCCTCCCCCCCCTCCTCCTCTGCCCCATGCGCCGGAGCGCCTTCCATTTCTGATGGTGAGTCAGTCTCACTCGTTCGTGGCTCGTTGTGCGCCGATGCGCCGGGTAGTGCACCAGGGGAGGCGAACCATGAAACAGACTGCGCTGCGTCCCAAGCCGAAACCCGGTCAGGAGCCCGACGGCACCGGCTCCCGTCCCGTCCGGCGCCCGCATGCCGCGCGGCGACGCGGCCGACGGCTCACGACCCTGCTGCTCGGCCTGCTCGTCGCGGTGGTGCTGGTGCTGTCCGGCGTCGGACTGGGCACGGTGGCCGCGACGGTGATCGGCATGAGCAAGCTCGCCGAACTCCAAAGCCAACCTGGCCGACCCGGCCGCCCCGGACCGTCGGTGCCCGCATCGCCGGTGCACCCGTCCACCTCGCCGGGCCCGAGCGCTTCCGGACCGTCGGCCGCCGGGCCGACCCCGCCGGCGGACATGGTCCTGGGCGTCGAGGTCGTGGACGCCGAGAAGTCCGGCGCCCTGGTCGTCGGCGTGCATGTCCCCGGGCCCGGCTATACGGCGGGCCTGGTGCGGGGCGACGTACTGCTCACCTTCGACGGCGCACCTGTCGAGTCCGCGGCGGACCTCGTACGGGCGGTCGACCGGGCGCGTCCCGGGGCGACGGTCACGGTGACGGTGCGACATGAGAGCGGCGGCTACCAGCAGTTGGCGGTGGCCCCGGGGATCGTCACGTGACCACCCGGAAGTGGGTGGTGAGTCGCCCCTCGTCGTCCAGCACGTGGAAGGCCGGCCCGGCCGGCGCCTCCCGGTCGGCGGCCCCTTCGCCCTCCCAGGGCAGCCGCAGCGTCCACGTCACACCCGGGCCGACGACCAGTGGCCGCCCGGCGAAGGTGGTGGCGGTGGCCGTGTGGGCGTGCCCGGTGATGAGCCCGGCGATCTCGGGGCGGCGCTCCATGAGGCCGGCCAGCCGGTGGGGTGCGCTCAGCCGGTAGGAGTCGGGCAGCGGGTGGTGCAGTGCGACCGGCGGGTGGTGCAGGGCGAGCAGCACCGGAAGGCTCCCGTCGAGCTCGTCGAGCGTCGCCTCGATCCAGTCGTACGTCTCCTCGTCCAGAGCCCCTTCGTCGCTCCCCGGGATGCTGGAGTCGCACATCAGTACGGCGGCATCGTCGAAGACGTGCGCCCCGTTGAGCGGCCCCTCGGTCGCGGGCAGGCCCAGCAGCGCCTTGCGGAGAGAGGCACGGCTGTCGTGGTTGCCCGGGCAGGTCAGCACCGGGAACGGCGCGTCGCCGGACCGCAGGCCGAGGATGCGGGCCGCCTCCTCGTACTCCGCCTCCGTGCCGTGGTCGGCGATATCGCCGGTCACCAGCAGCGCGTCCATGTGCCCCGGCAGCTCCCACAGCCGGTCGCGCACCCGCTCGGCGCGCTCCGTCGCCCGCGTGCTCCCGTCCAGATGCAGATCGCTGATGTGCGCGAGTACGAGCACGCCGGGTCCTTCCTATGAGTGTCACTAATGGATTCAGTGCATCTAAGGATTAGATCCGGTGCTCAAGCCAGCCCCGTGTCCGCCTTCGCCCTGTCCGTGCCAAGCGAGTGAGACCGGCCGCCCCACCAGGAGATGTCGGCTCCAGCGGAGGAAGATGGAGAAACGCTGTTGCGACGTCGGACGAGTGCCACCGTCACGCAGTGACCTTCTCCCTTGTGTGCACCCCGCAGCAGCCGACCATCGGATCACGGACGGGAGCAGACATGAACGGCACTTCTCGCGCCTACGACGTGGTGGTTCTCGGTGCCGGTCCCGCGGGCGAGAACCTGGCTGATCGTACGAGGGCCGCCGGGCTCACTTCGGTGATCGTGGAGAACGAGCTGCTTGGCGGAGAGTGCTCGTTCTGGGCGTGCGAGCCCAGTAAGGCACTGCTGCGTCCCGTGGTGGCGCGCGCGGATGCCCGCCGGGTACCGGGGCTGAGGCGAGCGGTCGAAGGACCGCTGGACGTGCCCGCGATCTTCGCGCACCGCGACAAGATGGCCACCTACTGGCAGGACGAGGACCAGGTCGACTGGCTTCGTTCCGTGTCCGTGGACCTGGTCCGGGGGCACGGCCGGCTGGACGGGCCGCGCCAGGTCGTGGTGGACATGCCCGACGGTGAGACCGTACGCCTCACGGCCCGGCACGCCGTCGGGGTGTCCACCGGAACAGTCACCGCCTTCCCCGATCTGCCGGGCCTGGAGCACGCCCGCCCCTGGACGAATCGTGACGCGACCGCCGCCCGGCACGTGCCGGACCGCCTCGCCGTGGTGGGCGGCGGCGTGGTGGCCGTCGAGATGGCCACGGCGTTCCAGGCGCTCGGATCGCAGGTGACCATGCTGGTGCGCGGACACAAGGGCCTGCTCAACCGGATGGAGCCGTTCGCCGGGGAGATGGTGGCCGACGCCCTGCGGGCCGCCGGTGCGGAGGTGCGGTTCGGCACCTCGGTGACCGGCGTCGCCCGGGAGGACGGCGCGGAGAGCCCGGTACGGGTCGATCTGGACGACGGAGACTCACTGGTGGCGGACGAGATCCTGTTTGCGACCGGCCGCTCGCCCCACACCGCGGACATCGGCCTGGAGACCGTCGGCCTGACCCCGGGCGACTGGCTCACCGTGGACGACTCGTACCGGGTGACGGACGTCGCCGACGGATGGCTCTACGCGGTCGGCGACGTCAACCACCGTGCCCTGATGACGCACCAGGGCAAGTACCAGGCCCGCATCGCGGGCGCCGTGATCGGAGCGCGCGCCAAGGGAGAGCCACTCGACGACAGCCGGTGGGGCGCCCACGCCTCGACGGCCGACAGCGCCGCCGTGCCCCAGGTGGTCTTCTCCGAGCCGGAGGTGGCGAGCGTGGGGCTGACGACGCGGGAGGCGGAGCGTGCCGGGCTCCGCGTCGACGTCGTGGACTACGACATCGGCCGCGTCGCCGGCGCGGCCCAGTACGCCGACGGATACCGAGGCACGGCGCGTGTGCTCATCGACGCCGATCGCCGCACCGTCGTCGGTGTGACGTTCGTCGGTCCCGGAACGCAGGAGCTCCTGTACTCCGCCACCGTCGTCATCGCGAGTGAGGTGCAGGTGGATCGGCTGTGGCATGCCGTCCCAGCCTTCCCGACGATCAGCGAGGTCTGGTTGCGCATCCTGGAGACGTACCGGGACCGCGTCGGCCCGGTGACGTGATCGCATGGCCGGCACGCCCCTCGCGCTCAATGACCGCGGCCGTCACGGATTTGCAGCCCCACCCCAACGATCCGGGCACCTCCTCGTGTGGTGGCGGGCAAATCGAGGACTCGGGGAGCAGTTCGTACGGGCCCTTCTCGAAGCCGGAGCAACCAAGGCCTACGCCGGGCCGTACCGGTCGCCGTGGACATCACCGACCACGAGTCCGTCGAAGCGGCGGCCGACCAGGCTGACCCGGACCGGCGCCAGTCCGAGCGCCAGGTTGGCGGTGAGAGCGGGGAGCGCCGCTGTGAGTGCCGACGTGATGCGCGGGCCTGCCGCGCTGCACAGTTCTTCCTGGTCGGTTCCGTCGACCGGCGCCAGGCGTCGGCCGGTTCCCGGGTGTTGGCCCGAGCCGCTTCGGTGTGGGGCGGCCAGGTGGCGGGCGAGTTTCGTATTCGTGTCGGCCACTCGGCCACCGTGAGAATGGCCCGACCGCACCTCCGGAGCTCCCGGTACCCCATGACATGAGTCCGCACCCGCCTGTTCCGCACCACGTCATTCGGTCGCACGTTCGAAATGGGCCTGGGTCGGACTGTCGTCCACACCGCCCGGCCGGCACAGGGACTTGAGGTCAGCCCCGTAGCTTGCTTCGGTTACGGCCGACCGCGCGACCGCCGACGTGCAGCGCCACCTGCGCCCGACTTCTGCCGAATCCCCGTTCACCGGCTCGCGTCGCCCCCTCCTGGCGGGCAGGATGCTGCCCGTGGTGTTCCCGCACCGGCTCAAGGAGGTTTGGATGACCGGCAGTACGGCCGCGCCCTTCACCGCCGACGACTACCGCGCCCGCATGGAGCGCGCCGCGCGGGCGGCCGCCGGCGCGGGGCTGGCCGGGCTGCTCGTCGCGCCGGGGCCGGACCTGGTGTGGCTCACCGGCTACGCGCCCACCGCGGTCACCGAGCGGCTCACCCTGCTGGTCCTCACCGCCGACCGGGATCCCGTCCTCGTCGTCCCCACCCTGGAGGCCCCCGACGCCGCGCAGGCGGCGGGAGCGGCCGCCCTGACGCTGCGGGACTGGACCGACGGCAAGGACCCCTACGCCCGGACCGCGGGCCTGCTCGCCGCCTCGGGACGCTTCGGCATCAGTGACAACGCCTGGGCCATGCACCTGCTGGGCCTGCAGCAAGCGCTGCCCGGCACGTCGTACGCCTCCCTGACGGAGGCACTGCCCATGCTGCGCGCCGTCAAGGACGCGGCGGAGCTGGACCTCCTGGCGGCCGCGGGAGCGGCCGCAGACGCAACGTTCGAGGAGATCCGGAAGGTTCCCTTCGGCGGCCGACGGGAGTCGGACGTCGCCGGCGACCTCGCCGACCTGCTGCGCCGGTTCGGGCACTCCCAGGTCGACTTCACCATCGTCGCCTCCGGTCCGAACGGGGCCAACCCGCACCACGAGGCCGGCGACCGTGTCATCGAGCGCGGCGACATGGTCGTCCTCGACTTCGGCGGCCTCAAGGACGGCTACGGCTCCGACACCTCCCGCACGGTGCACGTCGGCGAACCCACCGACGAGGAGCGCCGGGTGCACGACATCGTGCGCGAGGCCCAGGAGGCGGGCTTCCGGGCGGTCCGGCCGGGCGTGCCCTGCCAGGAGGTCGACCGGGCCGCCCGCGCGGTCATCGCCGACGCCGGGTACGGCGAGTACTTCATCCACCGCACCGGGCACGGAATCGGCGTCACCACGCATGAGCCGCCGTACATGATCGAGGGCGAGGAGCAGCCCTTGGTCCCCGGCATGTGCTTCTCCGTGGAGCCCGGGATCTATCTTCCGGGGCGGTTCGGGGTGCGCATCGAGGACATCGTGACCGTGACCGAGGACGGTGGGCGGCGCCTCAACGACACCACCCGGGAGATGCTCATAGTGGAGTGACCCGACCCAGGAGTCCCTGTACGCACCCGAGCGACAACGGTCCGACCATGACCCAGGCACCGACACCCACCGAGGACACCGTCCGCCGACTGGTCCGTTCCCTGCTCAAGGAGGGCGCGGCCGGTGCGGACGTCCGGCCGGTCGCCGAGGGCGGCGGCCGGGCCACGTGGTGGATCGGCACCCGGCACGTGCTGCGTCTCGCCCCCGACCGGGAGGCCGCCGCGCGCCAGCGCCGCGAACTGCGCCTGCGCGACCTCGTCCGCCCGCACGTGCCGGTCGCCGTGCCGACCAGCGTGGCGCACGGCGAGTGGGCGCCCGGCCTCACCTACACGCTGGACGCCAAGGTCCCCGGCGGCTCGGCGCCCGAGCACGACGTCTCCGCCCTCGGCGAGGCCGATCTGGCAGGACTCCTCACGGGGCTGCGCGAGGTGCCCGTACGGCAGGCCGAGGCGCTCGGCGTGCCGCGTGCCGCCCCACGGTCCCTGGAGGCGCTGCGCAGGGCCGCGGGACGCGCCGCCGAACGCCTCACCGCGGCCGACGAGTTCGACGCCGCCCGTCTGCACCAGTTCACCTCGCCCGCGGCGGTCCAGCTCGCCGCCCAGCCCGCCGGCGCGGTCCTCGTCCACCACGGCCTCACCGGCGCGCACCTGGTGGTCAGCGCCGACGGCCGGGTCCGCGGCGTCCTGGGCTGGGCCGACGCGGTCGTCGGCGATCCGGCCGAGGACATCGCCGGCCTCGCCCTCGCCGTCGGCGCCCCCGCCGCCGTCCGCGCCGCCACGCTGGCCGGTTACGGCGCCCGCCCCTGCCTGCGCGGCCTGTGGCTGGCCCGCTGCGACAGCGTCATCCACCTGGCCGACCGCCTCACCGGCCGGGGCGATGCGCCCCTGCCCCACCTCAGGACCCGGCTCCGCCACGCGTGGGAGCCGATCCTGCTGGAACGCGTGACGGAACTCCGCGGCGACGACCCGGACAACGCGCTCTAGGGAAGGGCGGTACCGGTCCGCCAGGGGGAGAGCGGACACCCACGCGCGCGTGTCGCCCCGAGCGGGTAGCCGCACGCGCGCAGCCTCGTGCGGGCATTCGCTCGTGCGCGTCGCCGGGGCGGGGCCCGTATGGGCGTGTGCCGAGCTGAGTGGGCAGCCGCGTGCGCGCAGCCTCGTGCGGGCACTTACCCGTGCACGACGCGGCAGCGGGACCCGCACGCGCGCATGCCGACCGGATCGGGGCAGCCGCGCGCCCGCGCGCCGCGCCCGAGCGGGACCCGCACGCGCGTGTGCCGCCCAGCGCACGCACCGTACGCGCACGTGCCCCTACGGCTGCGCCACCACCGCACAGCACTCCCCGGGCACCCGCAGCACCCCCTCCTCGTCCGGTGGCCCGACCGGCTCCCACGCGGCGAGGACCTCGGCGGGGCGGGTGCCCAGGGGGATCTCCGCGGGGGTCTTGGCGAGGTTCACGGCCACATAGAGGTCCCCGCGCCGGAAGGCGAGCCAGCGGGCCTCCTCGTCGTGGGCCACCTTGATGTCGGTGAGGTCGGGGTCGGTGAGGTCCGGCTGCTCGTGGCGCAGGGCGATGAGCAGGCGGTACCAGGCCAGCACGCGCGCGTGGGGCTCGCTGTCGGGCTCGGACCAGTCGAGGCAGGAGCGATCCCGGGTCGCCGGGTCCTGCGGGTCGGGTACGTCCTCCTCGGCCCAGCCGTGCGCCGCGAACTCCCGCCGCCTGCCCCGCCGTACCGCCTCCGCGAGGTCGGGATCGGTGTGGTCGGTGAAGAACTGCCAGGGCGTGCCGGCCGCCCACTCCTCGCCCATGAACAGCATCGGCGTGAACGGCCCGGTCAGCACCAGCGCGGCGGCGCAGGCCAGCAGACCGGGGGAGAGCTGGGCGGAAAGGCGGTCTCCCTGCGCGCGGTTGCCGACCTGGTCGTGGGTCTGGCTGTAGCCCAGGAGCCGGTGTGCGGCGACCCTCGTACGGTCCAGCGGCCGTCCGTGATGCCGGCCCCGGAAGCTGGAGTACGTGCCGTCGTGGAAGAAACCGCCGGTGAGCGTCTTGGCGAGCGCGCTGACGGGGGCGCGCGCGAAGTCGGCGTAGTAGCCCTGCGACTCACCCGTCAGCGCCGTGTGCAGGGCGTGGTGGAAGTCGTCGTTCCACTGCGCGTGCACCCCCAGCCCGCCCTCCTCGCGGGCGGTGATGAGCCGCGGGTCGTTGCGGTCGGACTCGGCGATCAGGAACAGCGTGCGGCCCGAATCCGCGGCGAGGGCGTCCACCGCGGCCGACAGCTCCTCCAGGAAGTGCACCGCGCGCTCGTCCGCCAGCGCGTGCACGGCGTCCAGCCGCAGCCCGTCGATCCGGTAGTCGCGCAGCCACGCCAGCGAGCTGCCGATCAGGAACTCCCGCACCTCGTCCGACCCGGGCGCGTCCAGGTTGACGGCCGTCCCCCACGGGGTGTGGTGCCGGTCGGTGAAGTACGGACCGAACTCGGGCAGGTAATTGCCGGACGGACCGAGGTGGTTGTGCACGACGTCGAGGAACACGCCGAGACCGAGTTCGTGGGCCCGGTCGACGAAGCGTTTCAGCGCCGCGGGCCCGCCGTACGGCTCGTGCACGGCCCACAGCGAGACGCCCTCGTAACCCCAGCCGTGCCGCCCGGGGAAGGGGCACAGCGGCATCAACTCGACGTGCGTGACGCCCAGTTCGACGAGGTGCCCGAGCCGCTCCGCCGCCGCGTCCAGTGTGCCCTCGCGCGTGTACGTGCCCACGTGCAGCTCGTACAGGACCGCGCCCTGCAGCGGGCGGCCGGACCACTCGGCGCGCCACGTGTGGAGCCCGTGGTCGACGACCGCGCTGAGCCCGTCCGGGCCGTCCGGCTGCCGCCGCGAGCGCGGATCGGGCCGCACCGGGCCGTCGTCCACCGCGAAGCCGTAGCGCGTGCCGTCACGCGCCTCCGCCTCGACGGTCCACCACCCCGCTCGCTCCGGATCGTGCTCCATCGCGCGCGTGGCTCCGTCGCAATGGAGCGTCACACGGCCGGCCTGCGGTGCCCACACCTCGAACTGCACGGACGGTTCCCCTTCGTCTGCTCACCGTGATGTAGCTCGATCATCGTGCTTCAAACGAGATCAATCCGCTTGTGGATACCCTCTTTTGCGGCGGGTGTCGTCCGGTACGCGCGTGTGGTGGCCGTTTCCCCGGTTTCTGGACACCCGGGGTTCACTGCCCGACAATCACCCGTGTGACGTCGTCCTTCGAGTTCTCGACCCACCCCGCGCGGCTGTCCGACGCGGAGCGCGACAAGGCGCTGAAGGTGCTGCGTGACGGCGTTGCCATGGGCCGTCTGTCGCACGACACGTTCATCCGGCGCATGGAACTGGCGCTCGCCGCCCGCCGGTCCGACGAACTCGCCGCCCTCACCGCCGATCTGCGCTCCGAGGGCCGGGTCGCGCGCCTGGTGTTCGGCACGGTCGAGGCGATGTCGGGCTTCACCGAGCGGCTGCGCAGGGCCTGGCGGGCCGAGCGGCTGCCGAAGCTGCTGCTGCCCCACCCGGCGGCCGGCCGCCCCTTGCGCATAGGGCGGGACCCCGCCAACGGGCTCCGGCTGAGCCACGAGACGGTCTCCCGGGTGCACGCCGAGCTCACCCGCCAGGGTGGCATGTGGGTCCTGCGGGACCTCGGCTCGACCAATGGCACCACCGTGAACGGGCGGCGCGTCATCGGCGCGACCGTGGTCCGTGAGGGCGACCAGGTCGGCTTCGGGCAGATGGCGTTCCGGCTCGCGGCCAACTGACCCGGAACGCCCCGCTGACCGCGCACACCGATGCCGACGGCCGCCGCCCGGCCAAAGCCCCCGCCACCTCAAATGATCCCGACTGTCACGGTGTTGACGTACACCTGAACTCGTGACTGACTGTGCGTGCACCACATACACCAGGTGAACCGACGGCGCCACGGAGGTGTGCCCTGCCGCCACTCCTCCGCTATCCGACCGTGGACGAGCTGGGCGCGCGAGCGGCCGCCCTCGTGGCCCGCCACCCCCGTTCCGCACGGCTGCGCCGTATCGGTACCTCGCGCGCGGGTACGCCCCTGTGGCTGCTGTCCGTCGGCCACGGCAGCCACCACGCCCTGGTCGTCGCCGGACCGCACGCCAACGAGCCCGTCGGCGGCGCCACCGTCCTGCTGCTGGCCGAGCGGGCCCTTACCGACCCCCGCCTGACCGAGGGCGCCGACGCCACCTGGAACCTGCTGCTGTGCCTCGACCCCGACGGCCTGCGCCACAACGAGGGCTGGCTGACGGGCCCGTACAGCCTCGACCGGTACTTCCGCCGGTTCTTCCGCCCCGGCTTCCTGGAACAGCCCGAGTGGCTGCCGGACGGTGCCGACGGTGCCGTACTGCCGGAAACGCGGGCCCTGCTCGCCCTCCAGGACGAACTGAAACCTTTCTTCCAGTGCTCCCTGCACGGCGTCGACGTCGGCGGCGGCTTCGTCGAACTCACCCGTGACCTGCCCGGTCTCGCGCAGTCCCTGTCGCAGACGTCGGCCCGTCTCGGCATCCCGCGCGAACTCGGGGCGTACGACGCCCTGTACTGGCCGGCACTCGGGCCCGCCGTCTACCGGATACCACCGCCGCGCCGGGGCGACCGGGTCGAGGCCATCACCGAGGCGGCCGTCGAGTCGACGTGGTACCACCCGCACCGGCACGGCACCGTGACGGCCGTCGTGGAGGCGCCCATGTGGGGCGTGGACGGCGTGGCGGACGGCTCCGCGCCCGCCGACCCGGACGCCGCGCGGCGTGTCATCAGCCGCACCCTGCGCCAGGACACGCGGCTGCTGCGGGACATCCTCGCGCGCGTGCGCCCACATGCCGCCGCCGTCCCGGACGCGGCCCGCCTGCTGGCCCCGGTCGACGACTACCTGCTCGTCTGCCCCGGACTCGCCGACGCCTGGGACCCCGACCTCGACGCCCCGCCGCACCGCCCCCTGCCGCCGCTGAGCACCGCCCACCTGACCGCCCTGCGCATCGCCGGACGACGGCTGGCCCTGCGAACCGCGGGGCTGCTGCACCAACTCGTCACGCGCGCGGGGCGCGATCCGGCCGGTGTGCTGCCGGAGCTGGACCAATTGGTCGACCAGTGGTGCGCGGAGTACCGGGACGGCTGCGGGGCGCGCTGGATCCCCGTCCCCAGCCAGGCCGAGTACCAGGCCCGGGTGGTCCTCGCCGCGTTCGAGCTTGCCCGGCGGCACGCGGGCTTCCGTTCGGGTGAGTCGGACTGGGGTTGTGAGCCGGTCGTGCCGATGCACCGGGAATGACGTACACCCTCACGACGAAAGCTGTACGGGGCGGTCTGCTGGCGGCGGCCGCCCTCCTCGCCGTCGGCGCCGCACCGGCGCGGGCGACGGTCCAGGAGTCCCGCACGAGCGACTGGCTCTACCTCTCGGTCACCCGGGGCGAGGCCCGGTCCAGCGACACGTGGGACACCCTGTTGATGTGCGACCCGCCCCTGGGGCACGGGCGGGCCGCCGAGGCCTGCGCCCAGCTCGACGCCGTGGGCGGCGACATTCGCCGCATGCCGCTGAAGCATGCCTACTGCCCGATGATCCATGCACCGGTGACCGTCCATGCGCGCGGGCAGTGGGGTGGGCAGTCGGTGGACTACCGGCAGACGTTTTCGAACGACTGTGAGATGGGGGCGCGGACGGGGGCGGTGTTCGCGTTGGACGGCTGACGGCTGACGGCTGGTGGTTGGCGGCTTACGCCGACCCGTCGCGCGCGTGCAGGGCCGCCATGACCACTGTGCGGGCCTGGTGCTCGACCTGGTGCTCCAGGGGCACCCAGCGGGCGCGGAAGCGGTCGGCGAAGGCATCGCTCCAGGTCGCGACGAGCCGTTCGAGGCGCGGGGCCGCCTGGTCGTCGGTCTCCTGAAGGACCCGCAACAGCATCGCCGCCGCCCGCAGGGGCAGGCGGCGGGCGAAGGCGTCGACGCTGCCGACGTACGCCATCGTGTGCCCGGCGGGCGGCGTGGACGTCCAGTCGGCGGCCAGCCCCGGCACCAGCTCCAGCGCCCATCTGGCGGCCCGCAGCAGGGGCCCGTCGACGCCCTCCAAGCGGGGCGACGCCTCGGACAGCACCCGTTCCACCTGGAGCGTGTCCCGCTGCAGTCGGCCCGCCAGGCGCCGCATCGCCGCGGCCGGCGCCGGATGCGGGGCCGGGTCGTCCACCAGGTCGCTCGCCCACATCGGCACCTCCACGACCGCCGTCAGGCCGCCGTACCGGTGGACGTGGTACCAGGTGCTGTGCCGGGCGTCGTCCGCGGGCAGGCTCGGGTATGCCAGGCCCGCACCGGCGGCCGGCATCACATGCACCCCGGGGCCGGTCGCGGGCCAGCCCGCGGCGTCCGACGCGCCGGTCTCCACGGGTATGTGCAGCTCCGCCGCGGACTTGGCGAACGGCTCGGCCAGGCCGGGTATCTCCTTCGTCAACTGCACCCAGCTGCCGCCCAGATCGGTGCCGTGCAGGGTCACCTGGAGGTAGGGGCGCAGCTCGTCGATGACGCCGGTCAGGGCCCGTGTCTCGGGCGGCAGCCGGTCCGGGGGCAGCACGGCGGGCGACCACTCCGGCTGCTCCGGGCCCGCGGGCCGGAAGAACCCGAGGTGGTAGTCGAACAGGCTGCGCGGTGCCGGCGTGACGTGCAGGCTCGCCCCGTCCGGGTCCGCGCACAGCAGGAAGTGCCACGATATGCCGGACCGCAACGGCCGCTCGTGCACCACCCGTTCGGCGACCGTCAGCAGCGTCGAACCCCCGGTCGGTTCGTTCGCGTGGGCGCCCGCGACGACCAGGACGGCGCGCCGGGAGCGCCCCACGGACAACAGGTGCAGCGGCCGGCCCGCGCGCGAGACGCCGATCTGGCGGAGGGCACACAAGCCGGGATGCTGAGCGGCCAACGCCCGGGCGGACGCCACGATTTCGGTCACGGTGGGGTAGCGCAGCTCCGGCAGGAGACTCACCCCCGATTTGTCCGCCCGGCTTCGCACCCGCAGTACCGCACGGTCTCCGGGCGGTGTCAAGGAGATGGCGGGGGAGCCTCCAGGGGGCGCCCGGATGCACGCACGGCCGGACGGAAGCGAATGCGCGCCAGGGCAACCGCCACCGCTACCGACCGACCGCCCCACGCCCAGCCGCCCATCTCCCCGCCCTCCGCTCAGCCGACCCGCTCCAGCAACGCCACGGGCAGCGGCCCGAAAAGGTCCTCCACGCGCGCGTGCCCGCTGAACTCCCCTCCCGGAGTCAGCGCATCGGCCCAGCGCCCGGGTGGCAGCGGCAGGGTCGTGTGCCGCCAGCCGCCCGCCTCCGCCAGCCGCAGTGACAGCCGGGTGACGGCGGTGATGACCTCGCCGGAGCGCGCGTACGCCAGGCAGTGCGCGGCCGCCGGGCCCTCGGGCGCCAGCGGTGTGTATGTCGCCGCCTCCCCGAACAGCTCGGGTCGGCGCGCCCGCAGCCGCAGCGCCGCCGCGGTCACCGCCCCCTTGGCGCCCGGATCGTCGGAGGGCGGGAAACGGACAGGCCTGCGGTTGTCCGGGTCGACCAGCGCCCGGTACTCGCCCTCCGTGCCCTGGTACAGATCCGGCACTCCCGGCATGGTCAGATGGACCAGCGCCGTACCGAGCACATTGGCCCGGATGTGGGGCTCCAGCTCGGCGCGCAGAGCGGCCACCGGCTCCCCCGGGGGACCGCACGGGCCCGCCGCGACGAACGCCGTCACCGCCTCCTCGTACGGCGGCTCCTGCTCGGTCCAGCTGGTGTACAGCCCGGCCTCGCGCACATGCTTCAGCAGCGCCTGCCGTACCCGGTCCGGGTCGGCCGGGCCGAGGCCGAACACCGTCTGCCAGGCCGCCCACGCCAGTTGCGCGTCCGGTACGCCCTCGCCCGTGCGGGTCACTTCGGTCAGCACGTCCGCCCAGCGCTGCGGGCACTCGGTGAGCACGGCCAGCGCCGCTCGCACGTCCGCGCTGCGCTTGGTGTCGTGCGTCGACACGACGGTCCCGGTCAGCGGCCAGTCGCGCTGCACGCGCGCGCAGTACGCGTGGAACCCCTCCGGGGACAGCGCCGGGATCCCCGGGTTCCCGCCCACCTCGGTCGCCGACAGCAGCGGCACATAGCGGTAGAACGCCGTGTCCTCCACGGACTTCGCCCGCAGCGCCGACGCGGTCTGCGCGAACCGCGCCCGGAACTGAAGATGGTCCGGCGCGTCGCCGTACCGCCCCAGCACCAGCCCGCGCACGACATCGACCGCACCGGCCTCCTCGGGGACCACGAAGGCCGCCCTGGCCTCCGCCGCGGCCTCCTCCGTGACGACGCTCGCCGCGTCCCCGGAGGCGTACGGCCGGTAGACCTCCAGCCGCACCAGCAGCTCCCGCAGCGCCGTGTGCAGGGCCCAGGGCGCGCGGTCGCGCAGCGCCGGGTCGGGCGACGCCGCGCACAGGCGGCTCGCCGACCGGGTCAGCCGGTCCACCTCGGCGGCCAGCTCGTGCTCCAGCACTCGGTACGCGGCCCGCCGTGCCGTCGCCTCCCAGTGGCCGCCCCGGTCCGTCTGCGGGGCCGCGAACCGCCGGTACTGGCCGAGGAGTTCACCGGCCCCCGCAGGGTCCGTGAGCACGCCGTCGACGTGCCGCAGGGCGTCGTAGCCCGTGGTGCCCGCGACGGGCCAGGAGGCCGGCAGCCGCTCCCCGTCGGACAGGATCTTCTCCACGACCGTCCAGCGGCCGCCCGTCGCCTCGTGCAGCCGCCTCAGGTAGGCGTCGGGGTCGGCGAGCCCGTCGGGGTGGTCGATGCGCAGCCCGTCGATCACCCCGTCGTGCAGCAGCTGCAGGACCTTGGCGTGCGTCGCCTCGAACACCTCCGGGTCCTCCACGCGCACTCCGATGAGCTCGGAGATGCTGAAGAAACGCCGGTAGTTGAGCTCGGTACGGGCAAGCCGCCACCACACCGGGCGGTACCACTGCGCGTCCAGCAGCTGCGGCAGGGGCAGGTCTTCGGTGCCTTCGCGCAGCGGGAACGCGTGGTCGTGGTAGCGCAGGACGTCTCCGTCGACCTCCAGGTGCTCGATCTCGGTGCCGAGCGGGTGTCCCAGCACCGGCAGCAGCATCTGGCCGCCCTGTGCCTCCCAGTCGATGTCGAACCAGCGCGCGTACGGCGACTTGGGGCCCTCCCGCAGTACCTCCCACAGGGCGCGGTTGTGGCGCGGCACCATCGCCATGTGGTTCGGCACGATGTCCAGCACCAGGCGCAGACCGTGCTCCCGCGCGGTGTGCGCGAGCGCCCGCAGCCCTTCCTCGCCGCCCAGTTCCGCCCGCACGCGCGCGTGGTCCACGACGTCGTAGCCGTGCAGCGAGCCCGGCACGGCCTCCAGGACGGGGGACAGGTGCACATGTGAGACGCCGAGCGAGGCCAGGTATGGCACGGCCGCCGCAGCGGCCCCGAACGGGAACTCGGGCTGCAACTGCAGCCGGTACGTGGCCGTGGGCACCACCGGGTCAGGACGCGCAGGTGTCATGGAAAGCTACGTACCCGCCCCGCCGGGTTTCGTGTCATCGTCCCCCGGTGCGTCCGCCCACACGCGTGGCCCGCTTCGAGCGATGGGAAGCGCAGGGGGCCCGGAGCAGCCGGAGCAGGCCGGGCCGGTGTACGCCGCCATGGGAGTGATGAGTGCCTCTGCGGGCCTCTCCACGGCCGCCGCACTCGCCGCCGCGATTCGCCTGTACGGCGCGCCCGGCGACGTACACCGGACGCACCGAGAACACCTCCCACGCGCGCGTGCCCGACAGCGGCACCCGGGCCTAGTCGGGCCGCTGCAACACCGTCAGGCTCCGGTCCACCAGCGTCAGCCGGTCCCCGGCCGCCACCTTCGGGGCCGTGCCCGGCGGCACTCCCTCGGGGCGGGCGGTGTCGACGACGACCTGCCACTGCCGTCCGTGGTCGACCGGGACCACGAAGTCCAGCGCCTTGGGTGAGGCGTTGAACATCAGCAGGAACGAGTCGTCGGTGATCCGTTCCCCGCGCGGCCCCGGCTCGGAGATCGCGTTGCCGTTGAGGAACACCGTCAGCGCCGACGCCTGCGCCGACTCCCAGTCCCGTTGGGTCATCTCCTTGCCCTCGGGGGTGAACCAGCCGATGTCGGACAGGTCGTCGTGCGTGCCCTCCACCGGGCGGCCGTGGAAGAAGCGCCGCCTGCGCAGCACGGGGTGGTCCTTGCGCAGCCACACCATCGCGCGCGTGAAGTCCAGCAGATCGTTGCCGTCCTGCGGCCACTGGACCCAGGACAGGTCGCTGTCCTGGCAGTAGGCGTTGTTGTTGCCGCGCTGGGTGCGCGCGAACTCGTCACCGTGGCTGATCATCGGCACGCCCTGGGACAGCATCAGCGTGGCGACGAAGTTGCGCATCTGCCGCTCCCGCAGTGCCAGCACGGCCGGATCGTCGGTCTCGCCCTCCGCGCCGCAGTTCCAGGACCGGTTGTGGCTCTCGCCGTCGCGGTTGTCCTCCCCGTTGGCCTCGTTGTGCTTGTGGTCGTACGACACCAGATCGTGCAGGGTGAAGCCGTCGTGGCAGGTCACGAAGTTGATGGAGGCGAGCGGCCGGCGCCCGTCGTCCTGGTACAGGTCGGACGAGCCGGTCAGCCGGGAGGCGAACTCCGCCAGCGTGCGCGGCTCGCCCCGCCACAGGTCCCGTACCGTGTCCCGGTACTTGCCGTTCCACTCGGTCCACAGCGGCGGGAAGTTGCCCACCTGGTAGCCGCCCTCGCCCACGTCCCAGGGCTCCGCGATCAGCTTCACCTGGGACACCACCGGGTCCTGCTGCACCAGGTCGAAGAACGACGACAACCGGTCCACCTCGTGGAACTGCCGCGCCAGCGTGGCCGCGAGATCGAAGCGGAAGCCGTCGACGTGCATCTCGGTGACCCAGTACCGCAGCGAGTCCATGATCAGCTGAAGGACGTGTGGGGACCGCATGAGCAGGGAGTTTCCGGTCCCGGTGGTGTCCATGTAGTAGCGGGGGTCGTCCGCCAGCCGGTAGTACGACGGGTTGTCCAGGCCGCGGAAGGACAGCGTCGGGCCCAGGTGGTTTCCCTCGGCGGTGTGGTTGTAGACGACGTCCAGGATCACCTCGATCCCGGCCTCGTGCAGCGCCCGCACCGCCGACTTGAACTCCAGGACCTGCTGCCCGCGGTCGCCCCAGGAGGCGTAGGTGTTGTGCGGGGCGAAGAAGCCGATGGTGTTGTAGCCCCAGTAGTTGCTCAGGCCCAGGTCCACCAGACGGTGGTCGTTGACGAACTGGTGTACGGGCATCAGCTCCAGGGCGGTGACCCCGAGCCCGGTGAGGTGGTCGATGACCGCAGGGTGCGCGAGCGCCGCGTAGGTGCCGCGCAGTTCCTCCGGCAGCTCCGGGTGGCGCATGGTCAGGCCCTTCACATGGGCCTCGTAGATCACCGTCTCGTGGTACTCGGTGCGGGGCGGCCGGTCGTCGCCCCAGTCGAAGTACGGGTTCACCACGACGGACGTCATGGTGTGCGGTGCGGAGTCCAGGTCGTTGCGCTTGTCCGGTGAGCCGAACGGGTAGCCGTACACCTCCTCGCCCCACGAGACCGAACCGCTGATCGCGCGCGCGTACGGGTCGAGCAGCAGTTTCGCCGAGTTGCAGCGCAGCCCCCGCTCCGGGGCGTACGGGCCGTGCACGCGGTAGCCGTACCGCTGCCCCGGCATGACGCCCGGCAGGTACGCGTGCCGGACGAACGCGTCGCTCTCCCGCAGTTCCACCGCCGTCTCCGAGCCGTCGTCGTGCAGCAGACACAGCTCTACTCGGTCCGCGGCCTCCGTGAAGACCGCGAAGTTGGTGCCGGCGCCGTCGTACGTGGCGCCGAGCGGATATGCCTCTCCAGGCCAGACCTGCATGGATACGACTCTTCCAGGTGTGTCGCGCCGGTGGGGCCGCCTTGGGCCCGAGTCTCCCCGAAAGTGAGGGAACCGCCTATGACTTACTCCCCTCTTACCGGTCGACCAGTGCATACGCGGTATGCCGAACCAGTGGGGCAGACACGTACTCCCATGGAGATCACGGGGAGTAGGGGGAGATTGTGCGCAACATAGTGCACCGCCATCTGGGCAAGGTGGTGGCCGGTGCCGCCCTCGCGGTCGCCGGGACGGCCGTGATGGTGGGAGTCACCCTGCCGGGCACGGCAGGAGCGGACGACACGGCCGGGGGAACGGCCGGTGGGGGCGGAGCCCAGCAGACGGCTCGGAGCGCGGGAGAGGGCCAGGCAGCCGTTCCGCCGGGCGTCGTCGAGCAGGCCCCGGCCCAGGGCGAGAAGGGCACCGGCCGCGACCCGCTCACCGAGGACGAGATGAAGCGGGTCGAGCGGATCGCCCTCAGCCGGCAGCTGCGCAGCTCCGGCGAGGACGTCGAAGGGGGCCGCGGGCCGCAGCACCTCGGCGTCGACCTCGCCGAACCGGAGGCCGGCGAGCTGGGCGACGCGAAGGCGGCACGGCGCGCCGAGGTGTCGTTCTACGACTACCGGGACGACACCCTTGTCACCCGGACCGTCAACCTCGACACCGGGAAGGTCGAGCGGACCGCCAGTCAGCGGGGCGTCCAGCCGCCGCTGAGCCGCGACGAGGCCACTGAGGCCGCCCGGCTGCTGATCGCCGACCCGCTGGGCGCGGGCCTGAAGGCCGACTACAAGGACGCCACCGGCAAGGAGCTCACCTCGCCGGACCAGCTGCTGCTCAACAGCATGGTGTACCGCGCCGCGCCGGGCGCCCAGCCCGCCGTACTCGACCGGTGCGGTGAGCACCGCTGCGTGCGGCTGTTCCCCAAGGTGAAGAACGGGCCGTGGATAGACGCCCGTTCCCTGGTGGTCGACCTGAGCGCCCGCAAGGTGGGCGAGCTCGCCGACTGAGCCACCCGCGCGCGGGAGCGGCCCGCGACCACGCGACTCGGTCCACTTTTCCAACCCGATCCTCCAGAAGGCTCCGGTGAGCCTTCCGCAAGGGAGTCGTTTTCGCCATGCCTGTGATCATGTCCATGATCGGCAACAGCCGTGCCCGCAAGCGGACGGCCCTGGCCCTCGCCCTGGCCGGGCTGGCCGCCGGCGCCACCACCGGGGCGGCTCCGGCCGCCGCCCAGCCCAAGGCCGCGCCCGCTCCGGCGGCCGGCTGCAGCGCGGCGTACCGCATCGAGCAGAAGCTCTCCACGGGCACCACCTGGCGGATGTGCTGGCGTTACCACAAGGAGGCCGGTCTCGTTCTGGAGCACATCACCTACCAGCCGCCGGGCGAGGCCCGCCCGATCAAGGTGCTGGCCTCCGCCAAGCTCGGCCAGATCCATGTGCCCTACGACGACGGCCAGAACGAGTACCACGACCTCACCCAGGCCGGTTTCGGTCAGGGCCTGAAGGGCCTGGCGCCCGGCGAGTGCCCCGGCGGCACCATCAAGACCGTCCGGGTCCCCGAGGCCTGGGACCCGTCCCACCAGAACGTCAAGGGCCTGTGCACCACCACCCGTTCGCGTGGCCACGCCTACCGCATGCAGGGCGACACCGCGAACAAGGTCTTCCAGAAGCAGGGCAAGGACCTGCTCGTCTACACCGTCAACCAGGTCGGCTGGTACGAGTACATCACCGAGTGGCGCTTCCAGGACGACGGCACGATCAACATGAACGTCGGCGCCACCGGCTCCCTCTCGCCCATGGACTACGACGCCGGCGACGGCCGCGGCTGGCCGATCGGCAAGGGCGCCAAGGCCTACGCCACCAGCCACAGCCACAACGTCTTCTGGCGGCTCAACTTCAACCTGGACGGCTCCACCAAGGGCAGGATCGAGCAGTACGACTCCAAGGTCAGCGCCCCCGCGAACGGCCGCCCGGCACCCACCAACAAGACCACCCGCACCCGGATCACCAAGGAACTCGCCGGGGACGCCAAGAACATGCGCTGGTGGCGCGTGGTCAGCGCGACCGGCAAGAACAAGGACGGGCACGCGCGGTCGTACGAAATCGTGCCCGGTGCCAGCGCCAAGTACCCGGGCCGCAGCTATACCAAGCACGACGTGTACTTCACCGAGTACAACAAGTGCGAGCAGTACGCCAGCGACAACCTGCCCAACTGCGGCGCCGGGCACGGCAAGTCCGTCGACAAGTGGGTGAACGGCCAGGCCCTGAAGAACCCCGTGGTCTGGGTGAACGTCGGCTTCCACCACGTGGCGCGGGACGAGGACCAGCAGCCCATGCCGGTCCACTGGCAGGGCCTGTCCGTCGCCCCGCGCGACGTCACCGCTATGAATCCCCTCACGCCGGCCGAGCTGGCTGATCAGAATGGGCGGCCCGAATAAGGAAGTTGGGAAACGAGCCTGCCCATCCGGCTGCACCGCCGACCGCTCCCGGAGTACCCTTCCTTGATCGTTGAGACGGGAGTGCTCGGGGGAGCGGAAGGCGGTGCGCGGGTGGGCTCGGGAGGGCTGGAGCTGCCCCCTGGTGACGAGGGTCACGAGGGGAACTCCACAGACGTCCCGCCCGGCACGGTGTCCCTGGCCAGACCGATGGAGCCCCACTCGATCGGCCCGGAACTGGACTGGGACGCCGACGCCTGGCGCGAGGTGCGCACCCGCGCCCAGCGAGCCGGCCGTGCCTACATCTGGCTGAACCTCGTCGAACAGCGGCTGCGTGCGGTCGTGGCCGCTGTACTGCGCCCCATCTACGAACCCGTCCACGGCGACGACTGGGTGGTCGCCGCGGCCGGACCGGCCGGCCAGGAGTGGGTCCAGCGCGCGGTCGCCGTACGTGAGGTCAGCCGCCGCAAGGGCTATCTGCTCGACCCCGCCGACGACAACGTCCTCAGCTTTCTCACCCTGCCGCAGCTGCGCGAGCTGATGGTGCAGCACTGGCCGTGCTTCGAGCCGTACGTCGACGAACGGCGGGATGTCGAACTCGCGCTCGACGAGCTGGAGGTCACCCGGAACGTCGTCTCCCGCAACCGGGCCCTGTCCGAGGCCGTGCTGAACCAGGCCGAGCGGGCCTCGGCACGGCTGCTGGAGATCCTCGGCGCGGGCGGGGACGTTCCCTCGGCGCGGCGGCTGCCGGTCGACGCGGTCGAGGACCTGGTCGGCGACCGCTACTCCGACGTGGTCGCCGTGCACCCCGACCGGGTGCGGCTGATGCGCCAGTTCCCCGCCGAGGACATCTTCGGCGGCGCCCGCCGTCTCGACGCCATCGGCATCGGCCTCAACCTGCTGGTGCAGAACTTCTCCGGGCGCCGCCTGGTGCGCCTGGCCGAGAGCGGCTGCCGGGTGCGGCTGCTGTTCCTCAACCCGGCCTCCAGCGCGGTGAAGCGGCGCGAGCGCGAACTCGGTATCAAACGGGGCGAACTGGGCCGGGCCGTGGAGATGAACATCCTGCACATGCGCCGGGTGCGCTCCCGGCTGCGGGACCCGGGCGCCTTCGAGATCCAGGTCTACGACGAGACGCCCCGCTTCACCGCCTACCTCGTGGACGGTGACGGCTCTGACGGCATCGCGGTCGTGCAGTCCTATCTGCGCCGCACCCGGGGGATGGAGGCGCCGGTGCTGGTGCTGCGGAACGGCAACCGGGTGGTCAAGTCGGGTGAGATGGACGAGGGTGGACTGTTCGGTACGTACCGGGAGGAGTTCGAGGCGGCATGGGTGGATTCACGCCCTGTGTCCTGAATCGGCGTCACCTTTCTTGCCGTCCCGCCCGCCTCTCAAGCCGTCGCGCCCGCGCCCGAAGCGGAATGCTGTCCTCTGATTGTCAGTGCCGCATGCGATCGTGGAGACCACTGGGGGAAAGCACCACCAAGAAGGGGGGCCGCCCATGGGCTGGCACCGGGAGCTGCTGATCGGCTTCGACCTGGAGACGACCGGGACCGATCCGCGTGAGGCACGCATTGTCACGGGGGCCGTGATCGAGGTCAGGGGTGGGCAGCCCCTGGGACGCCGGGAGTGGCTGGCGGACCCGGGCGTGGAGATTCCGGCGGACGCGGTGGCGGTACACGGGATCAGCAACGAACGCGCGGCCGCCGAGGGCCGCCCCGCCGACCGGGTCGCGGACGCCATCGCGGACGTGCTCGTGGCGTACTGGAAGACGGGCGTCCCGGTCGTCGCCTACAACGCGGCCTTCGACCTCACCCTGCTCTCCGCCGAACTGCGGCGGTACGGCCTGCCGTCCCTGCGCGACCGCCTCGGCGGCCTGAATCCGGCACCGGTCATCGACCCGTACACCATCGACCGCCAGGTCGACCGCTACCGGCGCGGCAAGCGCAACCTCGAAGCGGTCTGCACGGAGTACGGCATCGCTCTCGACGCCGCCCACGACGCCTCCGCCGACGCCCTCGCCGCGGCCCTGCTGGCCTGTGCGATAGCCGGCCGCTACCCCAAGATCGCGGCCCTTGGCCCGGCGGAACTGCACCGCCGCCAGGTCGAGTGGTACGCCGAGTGGGCGGCGGACTTCCAGAACTTCCTGCGCCGCAAGGGCGATGCCACTGCCGTGGTGGACGGGCTGTGGCCGCTGCGGGAACCGGCGGGGGAGACGGTGTGAGGGCCGGGTGGTCCGAGGGCCGAGTGGTCTAGGGGCGGGACAGTGTGAGGGCCGGGCGGTGTGAGGGCCGGGCGGTGTGAGGGCGGGAAAACAGGGCGCCGTGTGCCGGTCGCCGGGGCGGGCCGGTCTCGGTTGCGGTTGCGTCCGGCGCGGTGCGCGTGGCGGTGGGCGGCGTCCGGCACGCGGGTCGCGGGGGCGTGCCGGACGCCGGTGGCGTCAAGACCGCGGTGCGCGGGGCATGGGCGGATGGCCGTAGCGATCCGAGCCTCTCGCGGTGCCCACCGTCAGGCCGACGCCGACGCCGACGCGATGCGCTCGACGCGGGGCTTGGCCAGCCGCTCGTAGTCCGCGCCCGAGATGAGGAGCGAGCGGTCGAGCCTGGCCGCGTTGAAGTACAGCTTCGGCTGGGCCACGACGCCCGGATCGGCGACGACTTCGAGGTCGGGATCGAAGCTGAACGGCAGCACGGTGCCGGGGACGGCGCGGGCGAGCCGCTCGGCGGTCTCGGGGTCGCTGAAGCCGACGTAGCGCGCGTCGAACAACGCCCGGACGGCGTCCAGGTCGACCCGCCGGTCCCCGGGGACGACCGCGAGGACGTGGCGTGTGGTGCGGCGGTCCACCTTGACCCGCAGCACGATGCACTTCGCGGCCTCGGAAGCAGGGTGGCCGCGCAGGGCGCAGACGGCTTCGGTACTGCCTTCGGGCTCGTGGTCGATGAGGCGGTAGTCGACGGAGGAGGAGTCGAGCAGGGAGATCAGGTGGTCGTAGGTGTCGTGGTGGGTGTCGGCGTCGTGGGTGTTGATGTCGTGGATGTGCTCGGGCATTCGGGGGAGTCCTTGCTGAGGTGGTGGGCTGAGAGGAGGGGGAGTCCTGGCGTGCTTCGGCGCGCTCGCTCCACCGCCTGCCCCCAGTAGGTGCCGGCGACCATGAGGGCCGCGCCGAGGCCGGTGAGCAGGGTGAGGTGTTCGCCGCCGAGGGCCACGCCCACCGCGACGGCCCAGACCGGCTCGGTGCCCAGCAGCAGGCTGGCCCTGCTGGCCGAAGTGCGCTGCACGGCCCAGGTCTGCGCCAGGAAGGCGAACACGCTGCAGAACAGGGCGAGATAGACGAGCTGCGCCCAGGTCGCAGGGTCCGCGTGGACCAGTGTCGGCAGGTCAGGGGCCGCGACGGGAAGGAACAGGGGGGTGCCGACGAGGGTCTGCACGGTCGTCAGGTGCAGCGGCCGGATCGCCCGCCCCGCGGTGAAGCGGCCGACGAGCACGACATGCACGGCGCGGATCAGCGCGGCACCGAGCATCAGCAGGTCGCCGAGACGGGGCGCGTGGAAGCCGTTGCCGGACATCAGCAGTCCGACGGCGACGACGCACACGCCGGTCGCGGCGAAGAAGGAGGGAGGCAGCGCGCCGTGGTGGCCGCCGCGGTCGAGGAGCGGGGTGATGACGATGGTCAGGCTGATGATGAGACCGGCGTTGGCGGCGCTGGTGTGGGCCACGCCGTACGTCTCCACGACCAGGACCGCGGCCTGGGTCACCCCCAGGGGCAGACCGGCCCGCCACTCGGCACGCGTCCACCGCCGAGACCCGCGCCGCCGGGAGGCGACCAGTCCGAGACAGGTGACAGCGGACAGGGCGTAGCGGGCGAACAGCACGAGCAGGACGGGCAGCGCGGCGGTGGCCGTCTGGGCGGACAGATAGCTGGAGCCCCAGACGAGCGCGACAAGGAGGAGTACCGCATCGGTACGGCGGACGTCGGACACGTGCCTACGGTGCACCGGTGGCGTCCCTGAAGCCCAGTACCACCTTCTAAAACGATCATTTAGCGGAGCTACATCATCCCTACACTGACGGCATGGACGAACGGCAGCTGAGGATCCTGCGGGAACTCGGCGAACTGGGCAGTGTCACGGCGGTCGCCGAGGCACTGCTGGTGACGCCCTCGGCCATCTCCCAGCAGCTACGGCTGCTGCAGCGCGCGATCCCGGTGCCGCTCACCGAGCGTCAGGGGCGACGGCTGGTGCTCACCGACGCCGGTCAGGCGCTGGCGGGGGCGGCCGTCGAGGTGGAGACGGCTCTCGCGCGGGCCCGGCACACGGTCGAGGAGTTCGTCGAGCGGCCGGACGGGGAGGTGTCGGTGGCGGCGTTCCACAGCGCGGGCGCCGCGTTCTTCCCCCTGCTGCTCAGGGCACTCGCCGCCCCGGGCAGACCAGTGGCGAGACTGGCCGACGAGGACGTACCGCAGGAGGACTTCCCCCGGCTCACCCGCGAGTACGACATCGTCCTGGCCCACCGACTGGACCACGCCCCGCCGTGGCCGCACACGGTGGCCACCACGACGCTGCTGCGCGAGCCCCTGGACGTGGCCATGCCCGCCGACCACCCCCTGGCCGCGAAGCGCCGCGTCACTCCGCGCGACGTGGCCGACGAGCCATGGATCACCGTGCACGAGGGCTTCCCGGTCCTCGCGGTCATCGAGGCCATCGCCGCGGCAGCCGGCCGCCGCCTTCACCTGGCCCACCGCATCAACGAGTTCGCGGTGGTCGCCGAGGTTGTGGCGGCCGGCGGCGGCATCGCCCTGATGCCACGCTGGACGATGCGCCCGCATCCGGCGCTCGCACTGAGACCGCTCAGCGGCGTCCAGGCGAGACGCCACATCGACGCCCTCTACCGCCCCGAGCGCACGGCCCGCACAGCCGTCCGCACGGTCCTGACCGAGCTGCGGAGAGCCGCGCGCAGCATCCAGAACAGAGACAGTGACGGCGCGGAGACGCGGTAGGCCTCGGCGGCCTGTTGGATGACGCCGGGCAGTCAGGCGCTCAGAACGGGTACCACCGCACGGTCTCGTCCCCGTCCCGCAAGGACGCCACCCGGCGCCCGAACTCCACCAACGCCTGCGGGTTACTGGGCGCATGCTGCGCCACCCACGCACAGCTGGCCGTCTCCCGCGCGCCCCGCAGCACCGCACACCCCTCCCACTCCCGCACATCCCAGCCATAGGTCTCGACAAACGAGTCATAAGCCGCCGCAGGCAACCCGTACCGGTCCCGCGAGAGGGCCATGACCACCAGGTCGTGCTCGCGCAGGTCGGCGGAGAAGGTCTCCAGGTCGACCAGGACCGGCCCGTCGGGGCCGACGTGCACATTGCGGGGCAGCGCGTCGCCGTGGATCGGGCCGGGCGGCAGATGCGGGGTGAGCGCTGCCGCGGCGGCCGCGAACCCGTCGCGCCGCTCGCGCAGATACGCCGCGTCCGCCGGTTCGATCGCCTCCCCCGCCAGCCGCAGCCACCGCTCCACCCCACCCAGCAACTCACGCGTCGGCAGAGCGAAGGAGGGCGCGGGCAGGGCGTGCACGACCCGTAGCAGTTCGGCCAAATCCCGGGGCTCGGCGGGCCGTACGGGATCGGGCAGCCGGTGCCATACGGTCACCGGGTGCCCGTCGACGAGCAGCGCCGTGTCCCCGGCCGCCCGGACCGCGGGGACACCGGCCTCGGCCAGCCACAGCGCGATGGCCAGCTCCCGGCGGGCCCGGTCGAGGAGTTCGGCATCGCGGCCCACCTTGACGACCAGGTCACCGGCGGCGAACACCGCGTTCTCGCCGAGGGCGAGGAGCCGCGCGTCCCGCGCCGGACCGGGCAGTACATCCGCCGCGGCCAGTACGTCGCGCGCCCGTGCCTCGTCCATCGTCCGCCTCCGTGCTCCGTCGTCGCCGGGTCCATGAGCTGAACCCGGTGGTGTCGCGTTCCCGCCGTCCGCCGGCCAGTGTCGCATTCGCACAGGTCGGACACTGTGCGCGGTAAGTTGCACGAGACGTCTCGTCTCGCCTATGGTCGAGGGCATGACTCACATCGCCATGTTCTCCATCGCCGCCCACGGCCACGTGAACCCGAGCCTGGAGGTGATCCGCGAGCTCGTCGCGCGCGGGCACCGGGTGACGTATGCGATCCCCCCGGCGTTCGCGGAGAAGGTCGCCGAGACCGGCGCCGAGGTGAAGCTCTGGAAGTCCACGCTGCCCTCGCCCGACGACGACCCGGAGGCGTGGGGCACCACCCTGCTGGACAACGTCGAGCCGTTCCTGAACGACGCCATCCAGGCCCTGCCGCAGCTGATCGCGGCGTACGAGGGCGACGAGCCGGACCTCGTGCTGCACGACATCAGCTCGTACCCGGCGCGGGTGCTGGCCCACCGCTGGGGCGTCCGGGCCATCTCCCTCTCGCCGAACCTCGTCGCCTGGGACGGCTACGAGGAGGAGGTCGCCGAGCCGATGTGGGAGGAGCCCAGGAAGACCGAGCGCGGCCGGGCCTACTACGCGCGCTTCCAGGCCTGGCTGGAGGAGAACGGCATCTCCCAGCATCCCGACCCGTTCGCCGGCCGCCCGGCCCGCTCGATCGTCCTGATCCCCAAGGCGCTCCAGCCGAACGCCGACCGGGTCGACGAGAGCGTGCACACCTTCGTCGGCGCCTGCCAGGGCGACCGCGGCGCGGAGGGCGACTGGCAGCGGCCCGCCGACGCCGACAAGGTCGTGCTCGTCTCGCTCGGGTCGGCCTTCACCAAGCAGCCGGCGTTCTACCGGGAGTGCGTGCAGGCGTTCGCCGGGCTGCCGGGCTGGCACCTGGTGCTCCAGATCGGCCGGCACGTCGACCCCGCCGAGCTGGGGGAGGTGCCGGGGAACGTGGAAGTACGGTCCTGGGTCCCGCAGCTCGCGATCCTCAAGCAGGCCGACCTGTTCGTCACGCACGCGGGCGCGGGCGGCAGCCAGGAGGGCATGGCCACGGCCACCCCGATGATCGCCGTACCGCAGGCGGTCGACCAGTTCGGCAACGCGGACATGTTGCAGGGCCTCGGCGTGGCCCGCCATGTCCCGGCGGAGGAGGCCACCGCCGAGATGCTTCGCGAGGCGGCCCTCGCGCTCGTCGACGACCCGGAGGTCGCCCGCCGACTGAAGGACATCCAGGCCGAGATGGCCCAGGAGGGCGGCACCCGGCGGGCCGCCGACCTCATCGAGGCCGAACTGCCCGCGCGCTGAGCAGCACTGCGGGCCCGTCGGTTCCCCGGGAACCGACGGGCCCTCGCTCACCGCGGCACGGTCAGACCCGCACCGGCTCTCCCTCGTCCGCCGCGGCCGCCTTGTGGGTGATGGCCTCGGGCGCCTCGTCGTGCGTCAGGTCCGGAAGCCGGTTCAGCCACTTCGGCAGGTACCAGTTCCGCTCCCCGAGCAGCGCCATCACCGCCGGCAGCAGCACGCCCCGGATGATCGTGGCGTCGATGAGCACCGCCGCCGCGAGGCCGACGCCCATCTGCTTCATGGACTGCATGGACAGGGTGCCGAAGATCGCGAAGACGGCGACCATGATGACCGCGGCGCTCGTCACGACCCCCGCCGTGGTGATCACGCCGTGCGTGATGGCGTCCTTCGTCGTACGGCCGCGCAGCCGCGCCTCACGGATCCGCGAGACCACGAACACGTGGTAGTCCATCGACAGGCCGAACAGGATCACGAACAGGAACAGCGGCAGCCAGCTGACGATGGCACCCACGCCCTCCGCGCCCACCAGCGAGGCGCCCCAGCCGTGCTGGAAGACGGCGACCAGGATGCCGTAGGCCGCGCCCACCGACAGCAGGTTCAGTGCGATCGAGGTGATCGCGATCGTCAGCGAGCGGAACGACAGCAGCATCAGCAGGAAGGCGAACACCACGACGAACGCGAAGACCGGGGCGACCGACCCGACGAGCTGGTCGTTGAAGTCCTTCGAACCGGCGACCTGCCCGGTGATCGGCGCCTGAACGCCGTCGACCGTGCCGAGCGTCGCCGGACGCACCTCGTCGCGGAGTTTGTCCAGGCTGGCGCCCGCCTTGTCCAGGTCGGAACCGCCGACCAGCGGGACGTATACGAAGGCGACGTTCTTCGCGTCGTCCATCTTGATGTCGACCGGGCCGCGCGAGGCGCCCGAACTGATCGCCCGCTCACGGAAGTCGGCGAGCGCCGACTGCACCTCGGGCACGTCGATGTCCTCCGCCCTGACGACCACCTCGGCCGGCTCGGAGCCGCCCGGGAAGGCCTCGTTGACCCGGTTGTACGTCTGCACGATGGGCAGTGAGTCGCCGAACTCCTGGTCCAGCGTGAGGTTCTGCGTCTTCATGCCGACCGCGGGAGCCGCGACCGCCAGCAGCGCGCCGGCCGCGACGACGACGGACACGACCGGCCTGGCGAGGACCCCCTTCAGCACGGCCGTCCAGAACCGGCTCTCCCCGGAGCCGTCGCCGCCCCGACGACGCCGGCGCAGGAACGGAATGCGTCCCTTCTCGACCCGCTCGCCCAGCAGCGACAGCAGCGCGGGCAGCACCGTCACCGAACCGACCATGGCGACCGCGACGACCATCAGGGAGGCCAGCCCCATCGCCTCGAACTCGGCGAGCCCGGTGAACAGCATGCCCGCCATCGCCACGCACACCGTGACACCGGAGACGATGATCGCGCGGCCGCTGGTCGCGGCGGCGACCCGCAGCGCCGTCTGCGCGTCCCGCCCGGCCTGGCGCTCCTCGCGCTCACGGCGCAGATAGAACAGGCAGTAGTCGACGCCGACGGCCAGACCGACCAGCAGCATCACCGAGTTCGCGGTGTCGCTCATCGGCATCACGTGGCTGACGACGCCCATCAGCCCCATCGTCGCCATGATCGCGGTGATGGCCAGCGCCACCGGCAGCAGCGCCGCCACGACCGCGCCGAACGCGATGAGCAGAATGCCGAGCGCCACCGGTACGGCCGAGTACTCGGCCTTCCGGAAATCGTCGCCGAAGGCGTCGTCGAACGTCTTCATCATGCTGGCGCCGCCGATCTCCTCGATCCGCAGCGCCTCGTGCTGCTGCTGGACCCGCTCGACGGCCTTCAGCACGGGCTCCACCCGCTCGCCCGCGGTGTCCGACTCACCCTTCATGTCGAACTGCACCAGCGCGCTGCGCCCGTCCTGGGAGATCGTGTCCGTTTCATACGGCGTGGTGACGTCCGTGACCTCACCGGTCGCGTCGACGGCCCTGACGACATCGGCGACGGCGGCCCGGAACGCGGGATCCGTGGCCTTGAGGCCGCCGTCCTTCGCCTGGATCAGGACGGTCTCACTGGCCGGTTCCTCGATGCCGGCCTCCTCGATGATCTTCGCGGCGGTGTGGGTCTCCCCCTTGAGCTGGTCGCTGTCCTTGACGTCGACCCGTCCGGCCGCCGAACCGAGCCCCATCGCCAGGACGACGAACAGCACCCAGATACCGACGGCCGCCCATCGGTGCCGGGCGCTCCAGCCGCCCGCGCGGGCGGCGAGTCCCCGCACGCGTATGTCTCCGTTCCCCATGACGGGCTGCCCCCTCGTGAGCGGTGGCGGCCCCCTGCCGCCACCTTTCGACTCGAAGGTATGGGCCGGATAAAGCCATCTCGTCGTGCTGCCCGGTGAAGCGCCGGAGCCCCGGATCCTCCGGATGGCCACCCCGCCCTCACCACTGGGGAGGACACCGGTCCCTTACATCTATCGGCGAATGTCCGGGCTGATGATCAGGGATCCGCTCTTGGCGACCTTTGTGCCGACACGTGATTACGAAACCTTGTTGAACAAGTCACAGGCGCGTGCAGTGGTTGCTACCGGCGCGTTCATCGGCCAGAGTTTCGCGCAACCCGCACCCAGGACCGGCCGTCGTGCCCGCCCCCACGGGGCACGACGGCCGCCTAGTGTGGACGGATGACGACGTATGCGGCGCTGCTGCGCGGAATCAACGTGGGCGGCAGCAAGAAGGTCCCGATGGCCGACCTGCGCGCCCTGCTGGAGGGCCTCGGCCACGTCGCCGTGCGCACGTATCTGCAGAGCGGGCAGGTCGTGTTCGCGAGCGAGCACGGCGACGAGGAGTCCCTGGCCGCGGAGCTCACGCAAGCGATCGAGAAGCGGTTCGGCTTCGGGGTGGACGTCATCGTGCGCGACCACGCGTATCTGAAGGCGGTTGCCGACAACTGCCCGTTCCCGGCGGCCGAGTTGGAGGCCAAGCAGCTGCACGCCACATACTTCTCCGCGCCGGTGGACGCGCAGCGCTTCGCCGAGATCGACCAGGCCGCCTTCCTCCCCGAGGAGTTCCGGCTCGGAGACCGCGTCCTGTACCTGTACGCCCCGAACGGCCTGGGCCGCTCCAAGCTCGCCGAGTACCTGGCCAAGCCCCGGCTGAACAAGGGCGTGACAGCCACGTCCAGGAACTGGAACACCGTGGTCAAGCTCGTGGAACTCACCGAGCCGACGGCAGGGTGACCCGGCCTGTCCAAGGACCCCAAGTGGCCCACGGAGAAACCCGGTAACTGTACCGAAGCCCCGCGCCACTCCACCCTTAGCATCGCCGTCATGACCGACTCCGCGCCCACCCGCGTCGACTTCTACTTCGACCCCGCCTGCCCCTTCGCCTGGATCACCTCCCGCTGGCTGCTGGAGGTGGAACGGCACCGCCCGCTCGACCTCCGCTTCCACGCCATGAGCCTGTACCTGCACAACATCGGCAACGAGCTTCCGGACTGGTACCGGGACTTGGTCGACAGATCCATCGGCCCGGTACGGGTGGCGGTGGCCGCCGCCGAGCGGCACGGCGACAAGGTGCTGCGGGATCTCTACACCGCCTTCGGCCTCCGTATCCACGAGCGCAAGACCGGGGACTTCGACGCGGTGATCGCCGAGTCCCTCGCCGAGCTGGGCCTGCCCGGCGACCTCGCCGCCGCCGCGCACGACCCGTCCTACGACGAGGCCGTGCGCCGTAGCCACGAGGCCGGGGTCGAGGCCGACTCCGGCGGATACGTGGGGACTCCCACCATCCATGTCGACGGAACGGTGTGGTTCGGTCCCGTACTGCGGGCCATTCCGCGCGGTCCGCAGGCAGCCGAACTCTTCGACAGCTTCCGCGTCCTGGCCGCCCACCCGGACTTCTTCGAACTCAAGCGGACCCGCACCGGAGCACTCCGCTTCGACTGACGGCAGAAACGGAACCGCTCAGGCCCCGACAGCCGCCAACCTGGGCACTCGCGCCCCGTCATACCGCTCCAGCAGCACCCGCGCCACCTCCGGCGCCGGTCCCAGCACATCGGCGAGTACGTCCGCCTCGGCCGCCCCCCGCGCGATGCGGTCCGGCAGGAAGCCGGGGGCCAGCACGTACGGGGCGACCGCCACCCGCTCGCACCCCAGCGCCCGAAGCTCCCGTACCGCGTCCTCCGTGCGGGGAAGGGATGCGGAGGCGAACGCAGGCCGCACGGCGCACCAACCGGTGTGCCGCCACTCCCGCGCGATGTCTGCGATCACTGCGATCGCCTCCGGGTCGGTGGACCCCGCCGAGGCCAGCACGACCCCGGTCGAGGACTTGTCGGCGGGCGTCAGCCCCGCCTCGTACAGCCGCCGCTCCAGCGCGTCCAGCAGCAGCGGCGAGGGGCCGAGCACCTCCGCCTGGCGGATCCGCAGCCGCCGCGGCGCCTCCCGCAGCACCGCCGGGATGTCCGCCTTCGCATGGAAGGCACGCGTCAGCAGCAGCGGCAACGCCACGACGTCGCGGACGCCCTCCGCCGCCAGGGACTCCAGCACGCCCTGCACGGAGGGGATGTTGAAGTCCAGGAAACCGGTTTCGACACGCAGGGCCGGCCGCAGCGACCGTACCCGCCGCACCAGGGCGTGCACGGTCGCGGCGTGCCGCGGATCGCGGCTGCCGTGGGCGATGACGAGGAGGACCGGTTCGTGGCGCATGGGGATCAGCTCTTCACCAGCAGGCCGCGGCTGCGCAGCACCCGCCGCTCCAGCGGACTGAAGATCAGCAGGTCGATGGCGATACCGACGATCAGGATGAGCAGGATGGCGAGGAACACCATGGACATGGAGCTGGTGTTGCGGCCGTTCTCCAGCAACTGGCCGAGCCCCACGCCCAGGTCGGGGGAGGAGGCGATGATCTCGGCGGCCATCAGCGACCGCCACGAGAACGCCCAGCCCTGCTTCAGACCGGCCAGGTAGCCGGGCAGCGCGGCCGGCATCACGATGTGAAAGGTGCCCTTCAGACCGGTCGCGCCGAGCGTACGGCCCGCTCGCAGGAACAGCGGCGGCACCTGGTCCACGCCCGAGACGAGGCCGTTGGCGATGGAGGGGACGGCGCCCAGCAGGATCACCGCAAACATCATCTGGTTGTTCAGGCCCAGCCAGATCACAGCCGGGGGCACCCAGGCGACCGACGGCAGCGACTGCAGACCGGACAGGATCGGCCCGATCGCCGCCCGCACGAACCGCACCCGCGCCACCAGCAGCCCCAGCGGCGTGCCGATGGCCAGCGCGATCAGGAAGCCCAGCAGGCCACGGGAGACGCTGGTCCAGATGTAGTCGAACAGCGTGCCCTGCAGCCAGGCCGTCCGGACCTCGCCCCACACGTCGGCGGGGGAAGGCAGCTTGGCCGGGTCGTCGACGACGTTGAAGCTGATCAGCGCCTGCCACACCGCCAGCACCAGCACGACGGCGATGACCGGCGGGACGATCTTCTGAGTGAACGTCGTGCGCAGCGGCGTACGACCGGTCTGCACCGTCTCCAGCGCGTCCAGGCCCGCTTCGAGCCCGGCCAGATCGTTGCCGTCCTTGCCGTCCTTGAGGGCGGTTGTGTCAGTGCTGGCCATGGCGGCGGATCTCCCCACGCAGTTCTTCGGTGATCTCACGGGACAGCTCCGCCACCGCGGCGTCCTCGATGCGGCGCGGCTGCGGGATGTCGACCGTCCACTGGCGCGCGATCCGTCCCGGACGCGACGACAGCAGCACGACGCGCTGCGCGAGCCGCACCGCCTCGCGCACGTTGTGCGTCACGAACAGCACCGAAAGCTGCGTCTCGTGCCAGATCCGGGTCAGCTCGTCGTGCAGCACGTCGCGGGTGATCGCGTCCAGCGCCGCGAACGGCTCGTCCATCAGCAGCAGCTTGCTGTCCTGCCCCAGCGCCCGGGCCATCGCCACCCGCTGGCGCATACCGCCGGACAGTTCGTGGACGCGCTTTCCGTACGCCCCCTGCAGCCGGACCAGCTCCAGCAGTTCCTCCGCCCGGCCGCGCCGGTCGGCCTTGGGCACGCCGCGCAGCTTCAGGGCGAGCTCGATGTTCTTGCCCGCGGTCAGCCACGGGAAGAGAGCGTGCTCCTGGAACATCAGCGCCGGACGGCCGTCCGTCGTGATCTCACCGGCCGATGGCTTGTCCAGCCCCGCCACCAGGTTCAGCAGCGTGGACTTGCCGCAGCCGGAGGCGCCGAGGAGGGTGACGAACTCGCCGGGCGCGACATCGAGCGTGATGTCGTCGAGGACGAGCTGGCGCCCGGCGGGGCCGGCGAAGGACTTCGAGACGTGGTCGATGCGCGCGGCGTGTTCCACGGACGCATCCGTGTCGGCGGCCTTGGCGAGGGCGGTTGCCATGGTCGTCACCTCCTGGGTACTCATCGGGATCCGTGCCTTACTCGATGCCGAGACCGGCGTCGTCGACCTCGGGTTCGCCCTCGGCCTTGAGGACCTTGTTCAGCGGTGTCACGTCGTAGATGCCGGTGAGGTCCGGCTCCTGCAGCAGCCCTGCCTCGACGGCGTGTTCGGCCTGGGTGGCGAGCGTGGCCGCCAGCGGATCGTCGGTGAACCGGATGGACGGCCAGGCCGTGTCGATGACGTCGGCGGGCAGCGCCTTCCCGGTGTCGGCGCTCAGCTGCGCGTTCGCCGCGGCCTTCGCCTGCTCCGGGTGCTCGTTGATCCACTTGTTGGTCCGCACCGAGGCGCGCAGTACGGCCTCAACGGCCTTCGGGTGTTTCTTCAGAAAGCTCTGCGACACGATGACGTTCGTGATCACGAACTTCTTGCCGGGCCACAGATCGGCCTCGTCCAGCAGCACCTTCGCACCCTCGGCGACCAGCAGGGACGCGGTCGGCTCCGGCACCCACGCGCCGTCGATGGAGTCCGACCTGTAGAGGTCCGGGGTGACCTTGTTGTCGGAGCGGACCACGGAGACGTCGCCCTTTCCGCTCGCCCCGTCGACCTTCCACCCCTGCTCGGCGATCCAGTCGAGGAACGCCACGTCCTGGGTGTTGCCGAGCTGCGGGGTGGCGATCCGCTTGCCCTTGACGTCCTTCAGGGACTTGATCTTCTCCGGGTCGACCACCAGCTTCACACCGCCGGAGGCCGAACCGGAGATGATGCGCAGGTTCTTGCCGCCCGCCTTGACGTAGCCGTTGACGGCGGGGGAGGGGCCGATCCAGCCGATGTCGACGGAGCCCGAGTTCAGCGCCTCGATCTCCGAGGGGCCGGCGTTGAACATGGCGTACTCCGCCTTGGTCCCGCCCAGCTCCTGCTGGAAGAAGCCCTTCTGCCGGCCGACCAGCGCGGTGCCATGGGTGAGGTTCCCGAAGTAGCCGATCCGCACGGAGTCCAGACCGTCCACCTTCGCCGCCCCGGCGATCGGCTGCTCGGTGTTGTCCACGGCCTGGGAGCCGTAGCCGCAGGCCGCGAGGGCGAGCAGCGGCAGTACGGCCAGGACCGCGAGGCCGCGGCGCAGGGCGGGTGTGGCAGGCACGGGAGGTGTTCCTCTCGGTGGCCCGGCTCTCACGCCCTTACCAGGTCGTGGCCGGGAGATCGGCAGGTCGGTCCGGAGCGGCGCGCATGCGGTGCGCGTACGTCATCGCACACATCGCGCCACTCCGCCCTGCCCGCTGCCGAGGGCGCCGCTGCCGACGCGGCCGCCCTCCTTGGCGAAGGACGAGTAGAAGTCGGTCGAGGCCATGGTCAGAAGTCCCACCCGTCGTCCTCGCCCTCGTCCCGGACCGGCTCCGGGGAGGCGAACGACTCGCCGACCATGCCCGCGGTGAGCGTGGTGCCGTCGCTGGGGTCGATCAGGATGAACGAGCCGGTGCGCCGGGAGTCGGCGTAGGAGTCGACCGGCAGCGGCTCGGCGGTGCGGACCTTCACCCGGCCGATGTCGTTGGCGACGAGCTGTCCCGGGTGCGGGTGCAGGGACAGGTCGTCGAGGGTGAGCCGGGACGGGATGTCCTTGACGATCGCCTTGACCGTGCGGGTGCCGTGCTTGAGCAGCACCCGGTGGCCGACGGTCAGCGGCTGGTCGGCCACATGGCAGACGGTCGCCTCGATGTCCTGGGTGGTCGGCGGCGCGTCCTTGCTGGGCACGATCAGGTCACCGCGCGAGATGTCGATGTCGTCCTGAAGCAGGAGGGTGACCGACTGCGTGGTCCAGGCGACGTCGACCGGCTTGCCCAGCAGGTCGATGCCGGAGATCTTCGTCGAACGGCCGGACGGCAGGACCGTGATCTGCTCGCCGACGCGGAACGTGCCCGCCGCGATCTGACCCGCGTAGCCCCGGTAGTCGGGGTGCTCGGCGCTCTGCGGCCGGATCACGTACTGCACGGGCAGCCGCGCGTGGCAGTGCGCCAGGTCGTGGCTCACGGGCACGGTTTCCAGGTGTTCCAGAACGGTCGGTCCGCCGTACCAGTCCATGTGCGCGGACGGTTCCACGACGTTGTCGCCGTTCAGCGCGGAGATCGGGATCGCGGTGACCTCGGGCACGCCGAGTTCGGTGGCGTACGCCGTGAACTCCTCGGCGATCGCGCCGAAAACGCTCTCCTCGTACCCGACGAGGTCCATCTTGTTGACCGCGAGCACCACGTGCGGGACGCGCAGCAGCGCGGCGATCGCGGCGTGCCGGCGGGTCTGCTCGACGACGCCGTTGCGGGCGTCGACGAGGATGATCGTCAGCTCGGCGGTGGAGGCGCCGGTGACCATGTTCCGGGTGTACTGCACGTGGCCCGGGGTGTCGGCGAGGATGAACCGGCGGCGGGGCGTGGCGAAGTAGCGGTACGCGACGTCGATGGTGATGCCCTGCTCGCGCTCGGCGCGCAGGCCGTCCGTCAGCAGCGCGAGGTCGGGGCCTTCCTGCCCCCGCGAGGCCGAGGCGCGCTCCACGGCCTCCAACTGGTCGGCGAGGACCGACTTGGAGTCGTGCAGCAGCCGTCCGACCAGCGTGGACTTGCCGTCGTCGACGGAACCGGCGGTGGCGAACCGCAGCAGGGTGGTGGCCGAGAGTTCCTCGGTCGTGGTCGTGCTCATGTTTAGAAGTACCCCTCGCGCTTGCGGTCTTCCATCGCGGCCTCGGAGAGCTTGTCGTCGGCCCGGGTGGCGCCCCGCTCGGTCAGCCGGGACGCGGCGATCTCGGTGATGACCTGCTCCAGCGTCTCCGCGTCGGAGTCGACGGCACCCGTGCAGGACATGTCGCCGACGGTCCGGTAGCGGATCAGCCGCTTCTCGACGGTCTCGCCGTCCTTGGGGCCGCCCCACTCGCCGGCGGTCAGCCACATGCCGTTGCGCCGGAACACCTCACGCTCGTGCGCGAAGTAGATGGCGGGCAGCTCGATGCCCTCACGGGCGATGTACTGCCAGACGTCCAGCTCGGTCCAGTTGGACAGCGGGAACACGCGGACGTGTTCGCCGGGGGCGTGCCGTCCGTTGTACAGGTTCCACAGCTCGGGGCGCTGCCTGCGCGGATCCCACTGCGAGAACTCGTCGCGCAGCGAGAACACCCGCTCCTTCGCCCGTGCCTTCTCCTCGTCCCGGCGCCCGCCGCCGAACACCGCGTCGAAACGCTCCGCCTGGATCTTCTCCGTCAGCGGAAGCGTCTGCAGCGGGTTACGCGTCCCGTCCGGGCGCTCCTTCAGCACACCCCGGTCGATGTAGTCCTGCACGGACGCGACATGCAGCCGCAGGCCGTGCTCGGCCACCGTACGGTCCCGGTAGTCGATGACCTCGGGGAAGTTGTGCCCGGTGTCCACGTGCAGCAGCGAGAAGGGCACCGGCGCGGGCGTGAACGCCTTCAGCGCCAGGTGCAGCATGACGATGGAGTCCTTGCCGCCGGAGAAGAGGATCACCGGCCGCTCGAACTCGCCCGCCACCTCACGGAAGATGTGCACCGCCTCGGACTCCAGCGCGTCCAGGTGCGACAGGGCGTACGGGGTGTCGGTGCCCTCGTCGATCGTGGCGACGGTCGTCATGCCAGTCCCCTCTCGGTGAGCAGCGTGTACAGCGACGCCGCGGACTCCTGCACGGTCTGGTTCTGGGACTCGATCCGCAGATCGGGTGCCTCGGGCTCCTCGTACGGGTCGTCCACGCCGGTCAGCCCCGTCAGCTCGCCCGCGGCCTGCTTGGCGTACAGCCCCTTCACATCGCGCACGGAGCACACCTCGACCGGCGTCGCCACGTGCACCTCCAGGTACGGCGTGCCGTTCGTCTCGTGCCGCTTGCGCACCGCGTCACGGCTGTCGGTGTACGGCGCGATCACCGGGACGAGCGCCTTCACACCGTTACGGGCGAGCAACTCGGCGACGTAACCGATGCGCTGCACGTTGGTGTGCCGGTCCTCGCGGCTGAAGCCGAGGCCCGCCGAGATGAACTCGCGGATCTCGTCGCCGTCGAGCACCTCGACGAGGTGGCCCTCCTCGCGCAGCCGGCCGGCCAGCTCGTACGCGATCGTGGTCTTGCCGGCGCTCGGCAGGCCCGTGAGCCAGACGGTGGCTCCGCTCGTCACGTGCTTCTCCTGAGGGGTCGGTGTGGTGGTCGTCATCCGTGCAGCCCGCACTCGGTCTTGGCCCGCCCGGCCCAGCGGCCGGCGCGCGCGTCCTCGCCCGCGAGGACCCGGCGGGTGCAGGGGGCGCAGCCGATGGAGGCGTAGCCGTCCATGAGCAGCGGGTTGGTCAGGACGCCGTGCTCGGTGACGTAGGCGTCCACGTCGTCCTGGGTCCAGCGGGCGATCGGCGAGATCTTGACCTTCTGGCGCTTGTCGTCCCAGGCGACGACCGGGGTGTTCGCCCGGGTCGCGGACTCGTCGCGGCGCAGTCCGGTCGCCCATGCGTCGTAGTTCTTCAGCCCCTGCTCCAGGGGCTTGACCTTGCGCAGGAAGCAGCACAGGTCGGGGTCGCGGTCGTGCAGCTTCGGGCCGTACTCGGCGTCCTGCTCGGCGACTGTCCGGTCCGGGGTGAGGGTGATGACGTTGACGTCCATCACGGCCTCGACGGCGTCCCGGGTGCCGATGGTCTCCTCGAAGTGGTAGCCGGTGTCGAGGAAGACGACGTCGACGCCGGGCATCGCGCGGGAGGCGAGGTGGGCGACCACCGCGTCCTCCATGGAGGACGTCACGCAGAACCGCTTGCCGAAGGTTTCCGCCGCCCACTGGAGGATCTCCAGTGCGGAGGCGTCCTCCAGGTCGCGGCCCGCCTGCTCGGCGAGCGCCTTCAGCTGCTCTGCTTCCCGCGTTTCCTGAGCGGTCGTCATATGCCATCCCCTCCCGTTGTGTCGTGCTGGAGTCCACGGGCCAGCAGCCCGAGGAACTTCAGCTGGAATGCGCGGCTGCACGCCGCGCATTCCCAGGCGCCGTGGCCCTGCTCACTCGGACGCAGGTCCTCGTCGCCGCAGTAGGGGCAGTAGAAGGGCGCCGCGCGCTCGCTCATGACAGCGACTCCTCGCCGGCGCGCGCCGCCCAGGTGGCGAACCGCTCGCCGTCCTCGCGCTCCTCCTGGAACCGCTTCAGGACACGCTCGACGTAGTCGGGCAGCTCCTGCGCGGTGACCTTCAGACCGCGCACCTTGCGGCCGAAACCGGCCTCCAGGCCGAGCGCGCCGCCCAGGTGCACCTGGTAGCCCTCGACCTGCTCGCCCTGGTCGTTCATGACCAGCTGGCCCTTGAGACCGATGTCCGCGACCTGGATACGGGCGCAGGCGTTCGGGCAGCCGTTGATGTTGATGGTGATCGGCTCGTCGAAGTCCGGGATCCGGCGCTCCAGTTCGTCGATCAGCGAGGCGCCGCGCGCCTTGGTCTCGACGATGGCGAGCTTGCAGAACTCGATGCCGGTGCAGGCCATCGTGCCGCGCCGGAAGGGGGACGGCTTGACCGTGAGGTCCAGCGCCTCCAGACCCTCGATGAGGGAGTCGATCCGCGACTCGTCGACGTCCAGCACGATCATCTTCTGCTCGACCGTGGTGCGGACCCGGCCCGAGCCGTGCGCCTCCGCCAGTTCGGCGATCTTCGTCAGCGTGGCGCCGTCGACGCGGCCGACCCGCGGTGCGAAACCGACGTAGAAACGGCCGTCCTTCTGCTGGTGCACCCCGACGTGGTCGCGCCAGCGCTGCACGGGCTGGGCGGGCGCGGGGCCGTCGACCAACTTGCGCTTGAGGTACTCGTCCTCCAGTACCTGGCGAAACTTTTCCGCACCCCAGTCGGCCACCAGGAACTTCAGCCGGGCGCGCGTACGGAGGCGCCGGTAGCCGTAGTCACGGAAGATCGAGATGACGCCCTCGTAGACGTCGGGCACCTCGTCCAGTGGCACCCAGGCGCCGAGCCGGACGCCGATCTTCGGGTTGGTGGACAGGCCGCCGCCGACCCACAGGTCGAAGCCGGGGCCGTGCTCGGGGTGGTTCACGCCGACGAAGGCGATGTCGTTGATCTCGTGCGCCACGTCGAGCAGCGGCGAGCCGGAGACCGCGGACTTGAACTTGCGGGGCAGGTTCGAGAACGCCTTGTTGCCGACGATCCGGCGGTGGATCTCCTCGATCGCCGGGGTGCCGTCGATGATCTCGTCCGCGGCGATACCGGCGACGGGCGAGCCGAGGATCACACGGGGCGTGTCACCGCAGGCCTCGGTGGTGGACAGGCCGACCGCCTCCAGGCGGTTCCAGATCTCGGGCACGTCCTCGATCCGGATCCAGTGGTACTGGACGTTCTGCCGATCGGTGATGTCGGCCGTGCCGCGCGCGAACTCCTGCGAGATCTCACCGATCACCCGCAGCTGCTGGGTGGTCAGCCGCCCGCCGTCGATGCGGACGCGCAGCATGAAGTACTCGTCGTCCAGCTCCTCCGGCTCCAGGATCGCGGTCTTGCCGCCGTCGATCCCGGGCTTGCGCTGGGTGTACAGGCCCCACCAGCGCATCCGGCCGCGCAGGTCGTTGGGGTCGATCGAGTCGAAACCGCGCTTGGAGTAGATCGTCTCAATGCGTGTCCGCACATTGAGACCGTCGTCGTCCTTCTTGAACTGTTCGTTGCCGTTGAGCGGGGTGAAGTGACCCACGGCCCACTGACCCTCACCGCGGTGACGGCTCACCTTGCGGCGGGGAGTCGCGGCGGCAGGGTTCTGCGGGGTGGCGGCCATGGTTCTACGTCCTTCGGGACAGGCGGAAAAGCGGCTCTGACCTGCGCATACGGCGCATCCGGGCATACGTGCGCATCATTGCGCAGGGACAAACAAAGCGGGGGAGAACGGCGTTGCTGGAGAGGTCTCAGCTCGCCGGACAGATGGCGCTGGACATGCGGCCGAGGTCGACGTGCCGCCGACTCACCAAGGCAATTCCAGTTCCAGACATGACGGAAGCGTGTCACGGCGATCTGGACACAGTCCAGCTTCGTCCAAGATGCGGACACCCTTGTCTCGAATCGCGAAACAAGGGTGTCCTCGGTCACATGGCGTGAACGCCGTCTTGTCCGACCAGGTCAGGCAGGGTATGCACCCGGCCACGGACCGGGCGCCCCGACCTCCGGCTCCTCCTCGACCTTGGTGTCGAACAGCGTGAAGCCGCGCCGCAGGTAGTTGCCCATCGCGTGCTCGCCGTCCCTGCTGCACGTATGCAGCCACACCCGCTTCGTCGGCGCAAGCCCCGGCCACCGGTCCGCGAGATCCCACGCGCGGGCAGCGCCGTACGACAGCAGGTGCCCGCCGATGCGCCGCCCGCGGAAGGCCGGGATCAGCCCGAAGTAGACGATCTCCACCACTGCGTCGTCCTGCGGCTCCAGCTCCACATAACCGGCGGGCGTGCCCCGGTCGTAGGCCACCCAGGTCTCCACCCCGGGCCGCTCCAGGTGCTCCTGCCACCGCGCGTACGTCCAGCCCAGCCGGTCGGTCCAGTGGATGTCTCCGCCCACGGACGCGTACAGGAAACGGCTGAACTCGGGCGAGGGCACCTCGGCGCGGACGATCCGCACGTCGCCCTCCGGCACCGCGGCCGGGAGCAGGTCGGTCGGGGCGGTCTGCTCCAGGGACCAGGTGGTCACGGGGATGTTTGTCATGCAGGTCAGGGAATCATCTACCCCAGCGCCCTGTCGATCGTGTCCAGCGGCAGCGAGAACAGCATCCGCCCCGACTGCGACCAGACCTCACCGCTCTCCTCCCAGTAGGAGAGGGACTGCGCGGGGTCGCTCCAGCACAGGTACGTCTCGTCCGTCCCGCAGCGCGCCGCCCGCGCGCCACCGCTGTCCTGCCGCCACAGCGTCCCGTGCTCGCCCGCCGCGCGGGCCAGATACCACTGGGACCCGTGGGCGAGCACACCCCGGACGTCGGCCGCCTTCGTCTCGTACGCCTCCTGCGGCCCCGTCCCGAGCAGGCCCGCGCCGGACGGGTCGTCGTCGAGGGCGTACCGCCACAGGCGGGTGGGCCGGTCGCCGTCCGCCGGGACCGACTCGCTCGCGACCAGGCTGGCGGGCGTGGTGCTGCGGTCCAGGGAGAGCGCGCCGATCCGGGCGCCGGTCAGGCGGTACGAGCGGACGGCGGGCAGCGTGTACCGGTCGCCGCGCGCCGGTGGCGTGGTCGCGGCGATGTCGGCGGAGCTGCGCCGGATGCGGTCCAGGTCGTAGAGGTACAGGGCGCGGCCCTCGTCGGCGGTGACGAGCAGCTTGTCCTGGTACCAGACCATGCCGGACAGCCGCGACACCAGCGGCCGGCCGTCGGGGTCGCCGCTCGCCGGAACGGTGAGCGCCACCCAGGTGTAGGTGAACCGGTCCGGGTCGCCTGCGTCGACGAACGCGACCCTGGAGTGGCCCTGCTGGTCGCTCCAGCCGGACAGGACGACACGGTTCGCACCCCACCGGCCGTCGTCGTCGGCGTCCCCCGAGGTGGTCACCGCGCCCGTGTGCCATGCCTCTGTGCCGGCCTCGGCCCAGCAGTGCGCCCGGGTGGCCACGGGCGCTATGGGCAGCGCGGAGCGGTCGGCGTCGGTGCAGTCGGCCGCGGCACGCAGGCTGCGGTCGGCGTCCGCGAGGACGGCGGCGACACCGACGGGCTGCGCCGGTCCGTCGGGCACGGGCTGCGGGATCCGCTCCTCGCGCAGCCGCAGTTCCGCCAGCGAAGCCGCGGAGGTGACCGGCTTCAAGGCGCCGGGATCGGTGCTGACCGTGGCCTGGGAGGCGCTGATCACGGTGGCGGCGCCGGTGAGCGCGAGAGCGGTGCCGGCCAGGAACGCCCGCAGTGCCTGGCCCCGCCTGCGTCGGCGGTGTCTGCCGCGATGCTTCATCTGGTCCTCCCGAGGCGGGCCAACTGCGCCTGACGATCCGTGCGTTGACCTGGGAGCAGGTGGGGTGGCCCGGTAAGGGATGCTACGTCAGGTACGGCGGATTGTGGACGCAGACCCCGCAAATATGCGGAAGAAGCTCTCGAATACGTGGCCTTGGGACGCTCACGGCACCATCGAAGCCGCCCGTGCCCTGCGCACCGCCGGTGCGATGGAGTGCGGCAGGAGGTCGGACGGCTCGGGCGGGAGGACCACCTCGATCTCGGCGTCGTCGCGGAAACGATACGGTCGATGCTCCAGAAAGCTCCCGAGATACCGCCGTACCCGCGACATCTCGGCGCGCACCGTCACCGTGCGGCGCGGGTCGCCGAACACGTCCGCGGCGAGCTGCGCGGCGGTGCGGCCGGCCCGGTGCTCGGCCAGCAGGAACAGCAACTCGCTGTGCCGCGGGCTCAGTTCATGGGTCCAGGAACCCGCGCCGCCCGACACCGTCACCGTACAGCGGCGCGGCTGCCCCAGCTCCAGCACGATCCGGGTGGCACCGGAGGGCAGCGGCTCGTCGGCGGGCCGCACCAGCCAGCCCTCGGCCAGCGGTTCCACCATGCACAGGCCCAGCACGGGCAGCCAACGGCGGCCCGGCGACAGCGCCTTGGGCAACGCGATCCGGTTCGTGTACGGCATCCCCGTCACGGCCGCCGTCCAGCCCTCCCGGTCCACCACCAGCGCGCGGCCGGTCAGCCGGGCCAGCACCGGAGCGGCCACCGCGCGCAGCCGCTCCAGCGCGGTCAGATGCAACTCCCGCAGCCGGGCCTCGGCGAGCTTGGCCACCGAGTCGACCCAGGCCAGGGTGGCCGGATGCATCGTCTCCAGCGGCCCGCTCACGTCCACCACGCCGATCAGGCGCCCGTCGCGCGGATCCGTGATGGGGGCGCCGGCGCAGGTCCACGAGGCGTGCGAGCGGACGAAGTGCTCGGCGGCGAACACCTGCACGGGCCGCCGTACCACCGCCGGTGTCCCGACGCCGTTGGTGCCCACGACGTTCTCCCGCCAGTCCGCGCCGAGCAGAAAGCCCAGCCCGTCCGCCTTGCGCAGCACCGGGGAACTGCCCTCGCGCCACAGCACCCGGCCGTCCGCGTCGGCGATCACCATGATGTGCCGGGCGGTGTCCGCGACCGAGACCAGGCCGTCCCTGAGCACCGGCAGCACATGCCGCAGCGGCGAGTCCTCGCGCCGCCGCCGGATCTCCTCCGGCGTCAGCAGGCCGGATCTGAAGTCGTGGTCCGGGTCCATGCCGCTGCGCAGCATGCGGCCCCACGACTCCTCGATGACCGGACGGGGAGCGAGGCGTGGGCGCTTGCCGGAGAGGGCGGCGTCGCGGACCGCGCTGAGCACCCGCGCGGCCCGTGGCGCGTCGACGGCGGACAGGTCCGTCACATTCATGGGCGACCGCGGCACTGAGATCCTCCCCCGGATTCAGACTGACGTGCGACCGGGCTGTCAAGCCCTCACGGCGTCGTTTTCCGGTCGCGTCCCGATGGTGCGTCCCATACTGCCGCCCGCCGCTGACGGAGGGGCCCACTCCGGTCACAGACACCGGAAAGTTGCAACCCCTTGCAACCCTGGTGAACCGTCCCACGGTGTTTGAAACTTGAGCGACGTCGCCCGTGCGGCGCGCATGGCCTGAACGGGCCAGGCAGGGGCAGGGGTGGTGCCGTGTCGGCGCAGCACCACCCCTGTCTGCGTGCGGTTTTCCGGAAACGTCCCTCGCACACGGACGCAGGACGACGTACGCGCTCCAGGAGCCGACCCCCGGGTCAGGAAACCGGCCGCGCCCGCTCCACCACCGACGCCAGGTCCAGCGTGTGCGGCAGCGTCCCGAAAGCGGTTCCCCAGTCGCCGCCCAGCCGGGAGCCGCAGAACGCGTCGGCGACCTCGGGGGGCGCGTACCGGACGAGCAGCGCGCCCTGAAGCACCAGCGCGAGCCGCTCGACCAGGCGCCGGGCGCGGGCCTCGATGCCCTCCAGATCGGCCAGTTCGGTCAGCAGGTTCTTGATCGCGGCATCCAGCCGGTGATCGGCGCCGCGTGCCCGGCCGACCTCCGTCAGGTAGGCGTTGAGGGCCTCCGGCTCGCGCTGCAGCGCGCGCAGCACATCCAGCGCCTGGACGTTGCCCGCGCCCTCCCAGATCGAGTTCAGCGGCGACTCGCGCACCAGCCGGGGCAGCCCCGACTCCTCCACGTAACCGTTTCCGCCCAGGCACTCGGCCGCCTCCACCGTCACCGGCGTACAGCGCTTGGTCACCCAGTACTTCGCGGCCGGTACCGCCAGCCGCAGAAACGCCCGCTCCTGTTCGCTCCCGTCGTCGTAGGCGGCGGCGAGGCGCAGCCCGAGCGTGGTCGCCGCCTCCGACTCGATGGCGAGATCGGCCAGCACGTTGCGCATCAACGGCTTGTCGATCAGCCGCCCGCCGAACGCCTCCCGGTACGTGCAGTGGTGGACGGCCTGAGCGACGGCCTGCCGCATCAGCCCCGCCGAGCCGAGCACGCAGTCCAGCCGGGTCGCCGCGACCATCCCGATGATGGTCCGCACCCCGCGCCCCTCCTCGCCGACCCGGCGCGCCCAGGTCCCGTCGAACTCGACCTCGCTGGAGGCGTTGGAACGGTTCCCCAGCTTGTCCTTCAGCCGCTGGAGCAGAAAGACGTTCCTGGTGCCGTCCGCGAGCACCCGCGGCACCAGGAAACAGGTCAGCCCGCCCGGAGCCTGGGCCAGCACCAGGAAACCGTCCGACATCGGTGCCGAGCAGAACCACTTGTGCCCGGTCAGCTCATACGTCCCGTCCTCGGCGAGCGGCCGGGCGACGGTGGTGTTGGCACGGACGTCGCTGCCGCCCTGTTTCTCCGTCATGCCCATCCCGAACAGCACCCCCGCCTTCTGCTCGGCGGGCCGCAGATCACGGTCGTAGACCAGGGACGTCAGCCGCGGCTCCCACTCCGCGGCGAGGTCCGGGTCCGTGCGCAGGGCGGGCACGGCGGCGTGGGTCATGGACAGCGGGCAGCCGTTGCCCGCGTCGACCTGCGTCCACATCAGGAATCCGGCCGCCCGCCGCACATGCCCGGCGGGCCGCGCCCACGCCGCGGTCAGGCCCGCGGCGACGCCCTTGCCGAGCAGCCGGTGCCAGGCCGGATGGAACTCGACCTCGTCGACGCGGTGGCCGTAGCGGTCGTGGGTGTGCAGCCGGGGCGGGTTCTCGTTGGCCAGCACCCCCCACTCCTGCGCCTGCGCCGACCCGGCGGTGCGGCCGAGCCCCGACAGCTCGTCCCGGACCTCGCCGAGCAGATCGGGGGCCACGTGCCGCTCGACGGCCGCCCCGAGGGCGCGATCGGCGCCGAAGACGTCGTATCCGACGAGCGGCGGGACCTGATTGGTCACGGTGTGGGTGCTGCGTGCCATGCTCGGAACGTACCCCGAGGTACGGAGGTGGTCACCCCGCGGACCCGGGCACCTGGCCCACCGTCCCACCAGGGTGAACCATGCCCGCTGCGGCGGATACCGTTGGGTCGTGCAGCCAGCAAGTGTCACCCCCGAACGACCCTCCGGCCGCCTCCACCGCGCGCGGGCCCTCTACCGGAACGTCTCCAAGCGCAGGACCGCCTGGCTGCTGCTCAAGGACACCGTCAACTCCTGCATCGAGTACCGCATCCTCGGGCTGGCCGCCGAAGCCGCGTTCTTCACGCTGCTGTCGGTGCCGCCGCTGCTGCTCAGCCTGATCGGCCTGCTCGGCTACGTCGACGACTGGACCGGCACCGACACCATCTCCAGCCTGGAGACCAACATCCTGGAGGCCTCCCGCACGGTCCTGTCCGATCAGGGCGTCAACCAGATCGCGCGGCCGATCCTGGACGACGTGATGCGGGGCGGGCGACCGGACGTCATCTCCATCGGTTTCCTGTTCGCGCTGTGGTCGGGATCCCGGGCGGTCAACGTCTTCATCGACACGATCACCGTGATGTACGGCCTCGACGGCGTCCGCGGCATCGTCAAGACCCGGCTGGTGGCGTTCCTGCTGTTCATCGCGGCCCTGCTGATCGGCTCGGTCGCGCTGCCGCTGATGGTGGCGGGCCCCGACGCGGTGGTGCGGATCGTGCCGTGGTCGACGACGGTGGTGCAGGTCCTGTACTGGCCCGTGGTGATCGTCCTGTCGATCGTCTTCCTGACCACGCTGTACCACGTGTCCGTCCCGGTCCGCTCCCCGTGGGTCGAGGACGTCCCCGGCGCCCTGGTGGCCCTCGGCATGTGGGTGCTGGGCAGCTTTTTGCTCCGTATCTACCTGCAGAACACCATCGAGGGCGCGACGATCTACGGCTCCCTCGCCGCCGCCGTCGCCGTACTGCTGTGGATCGGAGTGTCCGCCTTCGCCGTGCTGGTCGGCGCCGCCGTCAACGCGGCGATCGACCGCGTCTGGCCGGCCGCCGCGACGGCCGCCGCCCGCGCCGCCAACGAACGGATGCGCGAGGCGCAGGTCGCCGAGTACGTCGCCCGCGCCGCCGCGGCCCGCGAGGCCGACCCCGACGACCCCGACATGCCGTCCGAGTTCCCCGAACGCTGGTCCCGCTTCCTGCCCCCGGAGGACGTGACGGCACGGCTGCGCACCCAGGTGAAGAGCTCGCAGAACGCGCAGAAGGGGGGCGGGGAGGAGACGCCGGGGCCGAGGGAGAAGTGAGGCACGCGGCGCTCAGGGCGTCCACGTCCCCGCCGCCGCTGCCTCCGCCGCGAACTGGGTGAAGTCCCGCGGCTCGCGGCCCAGCACCCGCTGGACGCCGTCCGACAGGTGGGCGTTGCGGCCGTCGAGGAGGGTCTCGAACACGTCCACGAGCAGATCGACCACCTCGGGCGGCTCGCCGAACGCGGCCAGCCGTGCGCCGTACTCCGCCGCCGGCACCGGCCGGTATGTCAGCTCCCGCCCCGTCGCCTTCGCGATCTCCGCCACCGCCTCCCCGAAGGTCAGCAGCCGCGGCCCCGACACGTCGATGCCCTGCCCGACGTACCGGTCACCCGCCGTCAGCGCCGCCACCACCACGTCCGCGACGTCCCGCAGATCGACGAACGGCTCACGCACCTCACCGCCCGGGAACACCAGCTCCCCGCCCAGCCGCAGCCCCTCCACCAGCGGCCCCTCACTGAAGTTCTGCATGAACCACGCGGACCGTACGACCGTCCAGTCCGCGCCCGACTCCCGCAGCGCCTCCTCGGTCGGCCGCGCCTGCACCTCGCCGCGCGCCGACAGCAGCACCAGCCGCCGTACGCCGAGGGAGACCGCCTCGTGCGCGAGCAGCCCGACCGCCCGGGTGGCCGCCGCGGAGCCGACGTCCCCGGGATGGACGAGATACGCCGCGTCGGCGCCCTGCACCGTCCGCGCCCACGTCGACCGGTCCGCCCAGTCGAAGCCCTGGGCGCGCGAGGCCGCCCGCACCGACAGTCCCGCCGCCTGCGCGGCCCGCACCACCCGGCTGCCCGTACGACCGGACGCCCCGGTCACCACCACCGTCATGCCCGTCTTCTTCGCCATGCCTCCAGTGAACTGCCGTACCGCTTCCCGAGCCCATCGCTGAACGGCTCATTCCCATGAGCGTGCGTCTACGCTGACGCCATGGATCCCCTCGCAGGCCTGCTGGAGGGCCCACGCGCGCGTGGTGCCTTCATGATCCGGGCGTGCTTCGATCCGCCCTGGGCCGTGCGGGTGGAGGACCGGGCACCGCTCACCGTGATGCTGATGGTGCGCGGCGACGCCTGGGTCGTCCCGGACACGGGCGAGCGCGTACGGCTGCGGGCCGGTGACCTCGCCATCGCGCGCGGCCCCGACCCGTACACCTGCGGCGACGACCCCGCGACGGAGCCGGAGGCGCTGATCCTGCCGGGCGGCGAGTGCCGCTACCCCGACGGCAGCTCCCTGCGCGGCCGGATGGACCTGGGGGTGCGCACCTGGGGCGACCGGCCCGACGGTGCGGCGGTGATGCTGATCGGCACCTACCTCTGGCGGGGCGAGATCAGCGGCCGGCTCCTCGCCGCCCTGCCGCCGCTGCTGTCGCTCCCCTCGGACGTCTGGCGCTGCCCGCTCACCCCGCTCCTCATGGAGGAGATCGTGCGCGACGAACCGGGCCAGGAGGTCGTCCTGGACCGCCTCCTGGACCTGCTGGTCATCGCCGCGCTGCGGGCGTGGTTCTCCCGCCCCGATGCGCAGGCCCCGGCCTGGTACCGGGCGCAGGCCGACCCGGTCGTCGGCCGTGTCCTGCGCCTCGTACAGGACGATCCGGCGCATCCGTGGACGGTCGCGTCGCTCGCCGCCAAGGCCGGGGTGTCCCGGGCCGCGCTCGGCCGCCGGTTCACCGAACTGGTGGGCGAACCTCCGATGACGTACCTCACCGGCTGGCGCCTCGCCCTCGCCGCCGACCGCCTGCGCGACACCGACGACACCCTGGAGACGATCGCCCGCCAGGTCGGCTACGGCAGCGCGTTCGCGCTGTCCAACGCCTTCAAACGGGTGTACGGGGTGAGCCCCCAGGAGCACCGGACGCGGTTGCTCAGCACGACGTAGCCTGGCGTACGTGTACGCGGAGCGGGTGTCTCGGCTGAGCGGCGCGGTGGTGTGGAGGAACACGCCGACCGGGCACGGTGCGGGGCGGGTGCTGCCCGACGGCTGTATGGACCTGCTGTGGAACGACGGCAGGATGCTCGTCGCGGGTCCCGACACGCGGGCGTACGTGAGTGCGGACGGGGCCGGTGCGTGGGCGGGCGTCCGCTTCTACCCGGGGGCGGCGCCGACGCTGCTCGGCGTACCGGCGCACGAGGTGCGCGACCGGCGGGTCGCCCTGGCCGACCTGTGGCCGGCGGCGCGGGTACACCGTCTGACGGCTCGTGTGAACGCGGCCGCGGATCCGGCGAGCGGGCTGGAGGCGGTGGCGCTGGCCCTGGCGGGCGACGCCGACCCGCCGGATCCGCTGCTGCGGCGGGTCGTACTGGCTTTGGACGCGGGCCGGACGGTCGCCTCGACGGCCGACGAACTCGGCCTCGGTGCCCGTCAGTTGCACCGCCGCGCGTTGCACGCCTTCGGTTACGGCCCGAAGACGCTGGCGCGCGTGCTGCGCTGGCAGCGGGCCCTCGCGTTGGCGCGGAGCGGGATGCCGTTCGCGGAGACGGCGGTGCGCGCCGGGTACGCGGATCAGGCCCACCTTTCCCGGGACACAAAGGACTTGGCCGGCACGACGTTGGGGGAGCTGCTACGACGCTGAAGGCAGCGGTGCGAACAGGTCGACGCCGTTGCCGTCCGGGTCGTGCAGGGATGCGTACCGCTGCCCCCAGACGGCGTCCCACGGCTTGAGCTCGCCGTGATACCCGGCGGCCACCATCTCCTCGTACACCGCGTCGACCTCGCCGGGCGTGTCGCACAGCAGCGCGAGCGAGGCCCGACCGCCCCCGGCGGGCGGCTGCCACCCGGGGTGGAAGGACCGCACGCTCTCCTCGGTGTCCAGCAGCAGCCGCAGCCCGCCGGGCAGTTCGGCCTCGGCGTGCGGCTGCTCCTCGGCTCCCTCGGGGAACGCGAACCCGAGCCGACCGTAGAAGACGACAGCGGTGGCCATGTCGGAGACCACCAGGCCAATGGCATCGAATCGTGGAGTCATGGGGCCACGGTACGAACGGGCCGGGACGCCCGTCTTGAACGAATCGGACACCACGGGAGATGGCCGGACGCCGGGTAATCCGCTTGCCCGCGCCCGCACGCCTCCCTACCGTCGCCCGCATGGTGGACGCGCTCTTCGGGCACCCGCGACTGGCCGCGATCTACGACGTGCTCGACTCCGACCGCGGCGACCTCGACGCCTACCTCGGCATCGCCCGGGAGTTCGACGCACGCCGGGTGCTGGACATCGGTTGCGGAACGGGCGTCTTCGCGCTGCTGCTGGCCGAGCGCGGCATCGAGGTCGTCGGTGTCGATCCCGCGCAGGCCTCCCTGGACGTCGCCCGTGCCAAACCGGGCGCCGACCGGGTCCGCTTCATCCACGGCGACGCGACCGCCGTTCCGCCGCTCCGGGCGGACCTCGCGACCATGACCGGCAACGTCGCCCAGGCCATCGCCGACCCGGACACATGGCGGGCCACCCTGCGGGCATCCCACGCCGCCCTACGGCAGGGCGGACACCTCGTCCTCGAAACACGCGACCCGGCCCGCCGTGTCTGGGAGGAGTGGAACCGGGACGCCACTCACCGCGTCACGGACGTCCCCGGCGTCGGTGCCGTGGAGAACTGGGTCGAAGTGACCGCCGTCCACGGGCCGTCGGTGACCTTCCGCTGGACCTTCGTGTTCGCCACGGACGGCGCACGCCTGACCTCCGACTCCACCCTGCGGTTCCGCTCCCGGGAGGAGGTGGAGGCGGATCTTCTCGGCGCGGGCTTCACGGTGGACGACGTCCGTGACGCTCCCGACAGGCCCGGACGGGAGTTCGTGTTCGTGGCGCACAAGCCGGGGGCGGGCGGCGGGTACGGCGGTAAGTGACGGGACGCTGCCTACGGCGTGCCGGGAAGCCGGACCGTGACGAGGAGGCCGCCGACGGGGCGGGGGGCGAGGTCGAGGGTTCCGTCGTGGGCGCGGACGACGCTGTGCACGATGGCCAGGCCGAGGCCGACGCCGGCGTGCTCGTCGGTGCGTACGCGTTCCGTTCCGCGCTGGAAGGGTTCGGTGAGGGTCGGTACCAGTTCCGGTGGCACTGGACGGCCCGTGTTCTCGACCCGCAGCACGCTCGCGTCGCCCTGCGCTTCGGTGTGGACCGTCACGGTGCCGCCGGCGGGGAGGTTGTGGACGATGGCGTTCTGGACGAGGTTCGTCACCATCCGCAGCAGGAGCTCCGCGGAGCCGCTGGTCCGTGCCGCCCCGCCGGTGACGTCGAGCGTGATCCCGCGCTGTTCGGCGAGGGGGAGCAGGGTTTCGGCGGCCTCTTCGGTGACGAGGGAGAGGTCGACGCTCTCGCGGGTGAAGTTCCCGCGGTCGCTGCGGCTGAGCAGCAGGAGGGCCTCGGTGAGGTCGATCGCGCGCGTATTGACGGCCTGCAGGCGTGCGAAGAGTTCGTCCCGGTCCCGCGTGGGGTCCCTGCGGGCGACATCGAGCAGCGTCTGCGAGATGGCCAGCGGGGTGCGCAGTTCGTGGGAGGCGTTCGCGGCGAACCTCTGCTGCTCGGCGACGTGCGAGTCGAGTTGTTCCAGCATGGTGTCGAACGTGTCGGCGAGTTCCCGGAATTCGTCCTGGCGGCCTTCCATGCGGATCCGGTGGGACAGCGATCCGTTCCCGGCCATCCGTGCCGCGGCCGTGATCTGCGTCAGCGGTGCGAGCATCCGGCCGGCGAGGATCCATCCCCCGACGAGGCCGAACACGAGCAGGAAGACCATGGCCAGGGCCGCGGCAGGGGCGAAGGTGCGCACGAGGAGGTAGCGGTTGGGCCGGATCCCGAGAAGGCCCTGGGGGCTGTCGGGTACGTAGCGCAGCAGGAACACCCACACCACGGCCAGCAGGAGAGCGCCGGCGACGGCGAGGAACCCGGCATAGCTGAGGGTGAGTTTCAGCCGGACGCTGAGCCCTGGGCGTCTATGCATGCGCACTGCCGGGGCGGGTCGTGTCGGGGCCGGTGTCGATGCGGTAGCCGACGCCGGGCACCGTGGCGATGATCCATGGTTCGCCGAGCCGCTTGCGCAGTGCGGAGACGGTGATGCGCACGGCGTTGGTGAGGGGGTCGGCGTTCTCGTCCCAGGCCCGTTCCAGCAGCTCTTCGGCGCTGACGACCCCGCCCTCGGCGGTGACGAGGACTTCCAGCACGGCGAACTGCTTGCGGGTGAGCGCGACGTAGCGTCCGTCGCGGAAGACCTCCCGGCGGAAGGGGTCGAGCCGCAGGCCCGCGATCTCGCGGACCGGGGGCCGGGCGTACGCGCGTCTGCGGTCGAGCGCCCTCAGCCGCAGGACGAGCTCCCGCAGCTCGAACGGTTTGGTGAGGTAGTCGTCGGCGCCGAGCTCGAACCCGGACGCCTTGTCGTCGATCCGGTCGGCGGCGGTGAGCATGAGGATCGGGATGCCGCTGCCGGAGGCGACGATGCGCCGGGCGACCTCGTCGCCGGAGGGGCCGGGGATGTCACGGTCGAGGACGGCGAGGTCGTAGGAGTTGACGCTGAGCAGTGCCAGGGCGGAGTCGCCGTCGCCGGCGATGTCGGCGGCGATCGCTTCCAGCCGCAGACCGTCACGGACGGCTTCGGCCAGGTAGGGCTCGTCCTCCACGATCAATACGCGCATGTCGGAAGCGTAAGCGGCACAACATGTCGCGGACGTATGCAAAGACGTGTGCAGACCGGACACGCGACTCAGCCTGCCGGTGCGGGCGCGGGGCGAGGCCGGTCCGACGGCGCCTCCGCCGTGGTGTGCCACCAGCGGCGCGACGCCAGCCCGGCCAGCACGGCGCCGGTGGCGTTGACCAGTACGTCGTCCACGGAGGACACCCGGTCGAGCCGCAGGGCGTACTGTGCGGTTTCGACCAGGACCGAGCAGCCCGCCCCGAGCGCCAGGATCCGCGGCACGGACGCCGGCGCCGCGAACCGTATCGGGGCGAAGAACCCCAGCGCCGCGAAGACCAGCAGGTTGCCGACGATCCCGAGCGGCCCCATCGTGACCAGGTCCCGCAGCGGCACCAGGCTCACCCGCGCGGGGACGGCGCCGGCCCCGGCGCCCGGCATCAAGGTCAGCCACAGGAACGGCACCGTCCCGTGGACCATCCCCACCTCGGCCAGCGACATCCGCCACGCCGAGGCGACGCCGGCGGCACGCCGACGGCGCGCCAGAGCCCACACCACCAGCGCGGCCAACGGCAGCGTGACCAACGTCATGAGCACCACACCGTTGAACGTGTCGAAGCAGCCGTGCCACCGCCCGGCCATGCACCTCGGAGCGGACATCATGAGCGGCCCCCGCACGACGAACAGGGCACTCGCCATGCCGAGGACCGCCAGGCCGAGAAGCACCATCCTGCGCGCGCGGCGGGGCGGTGCTGACAGGGAGGCGTCGTGGTTCATGCCCCCATGGGACAGGGAGGGCCGTTGCGGTGGCGTATGCGATTTTCGATACGCCCGCGATACGCCCGCGATACGCCGCGATACACCCGTTGCACGCCCCGGACAGGCCCTGATCGTCGGTGTGGTAGATGGAGAGCGGAGCCGGGAGGTCGTGACGTTGCCGAAGCCGGTCACGGTGCGGTCGTGCCCGACATGTCGGCGTCGGACTTGCCCCGCTCGCTGTGGGGTTCATCCTCCTGTTCGTGTTCCTGGTCGCCTCTGCCTGGCGCTGTGGCGTCTTCTCAGTCGAACCGCACCGGTCCCCGGGGCGTGTCCACCGTGAAGGTCAGGCCCACCGGGCCCTTGGTGAGGGTGAGGTCCGTGTCCAGGGCGGTCAGGAGGGGGCGGAGCTCGGCCGGGTCGGGGGTGCTGGCAGAGAAGGCCAGCAGGGGAGTGGTGGGGAGATGTGACTCCGTGGGGTGGGGTGAGGCGCCCCAGTCGATGAGGAAGGGGACCAGGCCGGAGGGGTGGGCGGACACGCCGTCGGTCAGGCGCCATTGCAGGAGCGTGCCGTCGGGGGTGCGGCGGCTCATCGGGAGCGGCGGGCCGGGGTCGTAGCCACGGGCACGGGCGGACGCGATCGCCGCGTCGAGGTCGGGAGGGCTGATCGCCCAGGTGAACGTGCGCGGTCCGGGCAACTCGTCGACGCCGAAGGGGCGCGGCCCGTCGGGCGTGGACTGGTCCGGGTCCGGACCGATGATCTCCAGGTAACCGGTTCCGGCCAGACCGACCAGGTAATTGCGGGTGCCGAGACCGACGTGCGTGCCGCCGACCGCCGGTTCCACACCGGTACGCCGGGTGAAGTCGGCGACCGTCGCCGCCAGATCGGGCGTTGCGAGGACGAGGTGGTCCAGGTGTGCCGGAATCGTGTTCATCGTCACCAAGGCTACGCAACCCGCACGCAACTGTGGAACGCCTGTGCGGCAGGATGGGCGCATGATGCGTTCCGTACGTGCGCTGCCGCTGGCGGCCCTGCTGATGCCCGTCCTGCTCACCGGTTGCGGCACCGAGCAGGCCGACGCCGCCGATCCGGCCGAACTCAGGTCCCGCGCCCAGGCGTTGGGCATCGCACCCGAGCACGTCTACGTCACCGAGGCCGACGGCTTCACCCTCGCCCAGCAGTCCGTCGGCGTGTACGGCGGCGACGGCTTCTCCGCCGTGTACGTGTCACAGCAGACCGGCGCCCAGATCCAACTCACCGTCGACCGTGGCACCGTCAACTCCGCCAACTGCTCCGACTGCGTCCGCGACGGCGACGCCTGGTTCCGTGGCACCGGGGAACAGCGCGAGTACGCCGTACCCAAGGACGGGCACGTGGTGCGGATCAGCGGCGCCGCGGTCTCCCGCGACGTGCTGCGCGAGGCGGCCCTCGCCGCCCACACTCCGTCCGCCGACGAACTCGACACCCTCCTGCCACCTGCCCAGGACGCCGCCACGCCCGTCGAACGCGGCGACCTGCCTCCGGCCGGTGACGGGGCGCCCAACAACGAGGTGGGCGCGAGCGGTTGACGTCACGGCCCCGTCAGTTGCCGGACAGCTTCAGGAAGGCGGTCCAGGTGGCGGGGGTGACGGTGAGGTGGGGGCCGGTGGGGGCTTTGGAGTCGCGGATGTGGATGGTCGTGGGCTGGACGGCTACTTCTATGCATGCGCCGCCCTCTTCGTTGCTGTAACTGGACTTGAACCACTCAAGCGCGGTACCACTCATCGCTCTCCCAGAAGACGGTCCAGCAGGTCCCTCGTGTCCTCGGTGGTGAGGGCCTGTGTCCGCAGCATCGCATACTTCTGGTTGAGGATCGCCACTTCGTTCGGGTCGGCGATCAGCTGGCTGCCGCGTTGTGTCTCCAAGTAGGCGAGCCGTTGGTGCTCTGGGGTCTCCAGGAGGATGAACGGGCCTTTGAGCCCGGCGTGGGAGGTGCGGCCGAGCGGCAGGATCTGGAGCGCCAAGCCGGGCAGGTCGGCGTACTCCCGCAGGTGCCGCACCTGCTCCAAGTGCACCTCGTCCCCGCCCAAGCGGTCCCTCAGCGCCGCTTCCCAGATCACGAAGCTCATCATCGGCGGCACCTTGCGGTGCAGGATTTCCCGCCGCTCGATGCGTGCCGCCACCAACTGCTCAGTCTCCTCCTCGTCGTAGACCGGCACTCGGTTGCGGAAGACCGCCCGCGCGTACGCCTCCGTCTGGAGCAAGCCAGGGACCAGCAGACTCTCGTACCACGAGATCACGATCGCCTCCCGCTCCCGATCCAGATACTCCTCCGCCCACATCGGTACGAGATCGACCTCCGGCATCCTGCTCAACGCCGTCGACAACGCCCCCTTGGTGTCGAGGAATTCGTCGAGCCCCTCGGCGAGATCCGGCTTGAGTGGCCGTCGGCCCTGCTCGATCGACGCGATCTGCTCCTCGCTGATGCCGAACCGCTCGCCCAATGATTTCTGCGTGTATCCGGCGGCCTCGCGATAGAGGGCGAGCAGCGCGCCCACCATCTTCATCGCCGAGGCGTTCCTGCGTGACCGTCGTGACCGTGTCGTGGTGCTCACGGTCACATGATGGACACGCGGTGTGACTGACGTCATGTGAACGAAGAAAGCCGCCTGCCCGGAGGGGGCTTCTTATCATTTTTCGTAACTCACATGAGTGCGTCCGAGTGTCGCGCGGCAGACCTCGGGCATGCACCCATCGCAACGCGACTGCTGTCGGCACAAGCGAAAGTGAGTGACCGCCATGAGGGCACCGCCAGTCGCTTCCTGACGACTTTGGAGTTCGCCTCCCAAAACGGCGGTGGCGCCTGTGGCCCTCTGATCACGCACGTCGTTGCCCACGAGAAACCGTGATGGTCCGACGTACTCGGACGTCGGGAGTAGGGGGACCGCTGCCCCGGGCCGCCTACGCTGGGCGGCATGCTCCCCCGACTCCTCGTCTTCACCCGCACCACCGCCTACCGGCACGATTCCATCCCGGCCGCCGTCGCCGCCCTCCGCGCGCTCGGGGACTTCGACGTCCGCCACACCGAGGAACCCGCCGACCTGGAGATCCCCCTGGACGGGTACGCCGCTGTCGTCTTCCTGTCCACCAGCGGGGAGGTGCTCACAGCGCCCGGGCGCGAGCGGCTCGCCGCGTACGTCGAGGCGGGCGGCGGTTTCGTCGGCGTACATGCCGCGGCCTGCACCGAGTACGAGTGGCCGTACTACGGCGAACTGCTGGGCGCCCGGTTCGACCGGCATCCCGCGTACCAGCCGGGCAAGGCAGTCGTCGAGGACCGCGATCACCCGGCCACCCGGCACCTGCCCGCCGTCTGGGACTTCACCGACGAGTGGTACGACTTCCGCTCCAACCCGCGAGGGATGGTGCGCGTGCTCGTGTCCGCCGATGAGTCCTCGTACCAGGGCGGTGGCATGGGGGACGACCATCCGCTGGCGTGGTGCCGGGAGAAGGGCGACGGCCGGGTCTTCTACACCGCGCTCGGCCACGCATCCGAGGCCTATGCGGACCCCGGCTTCCGGGCCCATCTGCGGGGCGGTATCCGATGGGCGGCGCGGCTCGGCTGACGACCCGAGGGCGCCGAGGGCGCCGAAGGCGCCGACCCGTCGGCTGCCACCGCCGTACGCCGCCTACCCGCGCGGCGGAGCCGTGCTCGACCGTTCCACCAGGCGGGTCGACAGTTCCGTCCGGGTGCTCTCCGGGCGGTCGCCGGCCATCATGCGGACGAGCAGACGCAGGGCCGTGGCCGCCATTTCCGAGATGGGCTGACGGACCGTGGTCAGGGGAGGGGTGGCCCAGCGGGCCTCGGGCAGGTCGTCGAAACCGACCACGCTGATGTCGTGCGGGATCCTCAAGCCACGTTCGGCCACGGCGCCGTACACACCCAGGGCCATACGGTCGGAACAGACGACGACGGCCGTCGGCGGCTCGGGCAGGTCGAGGAGTTCACGCATGCGTCTGCGGGCCATGGACTCGTCGAACCCGGCGTGCCGCACGTACTCCGGGTGGTGGCGCACCCCGGCCGAGGCGAGCGCCGAGCGGTGGCCCGCGATTCTGGCGCTGCCGCTCATGGTGCGGCGGTGGTCGGCGATGACGGCGATGCGTTCGTGGCCGAGGGACAGCAGATGCTCGGTCGCCGTCACACCGCCCTGCCAGTTCGCCGCGCCCACCGACACCACGCCGGGCGGCGGTTCGAGCACCGGGTCGATCATCACGAAGGGGATGCGGTGCTGTTCGAGCCACGCGTACTGGGACTCGGTCAGCTCGGCGAGGTTGAACAGCGCCCCGGCCGAGCCGCGCGTGGTGAGCTTGTCCAGCCAGCCGCGCTCCGGGGCGCCGGAGCGGCCGCGGGCGAGGTCCGCCGAGACAACCACGTCCAGGCCCGCGTCGTGCGCCGCCTGCTCCACGCCGTGCAGCACCGCACCGGACCAGGAGCTGTCCAGCGAGTGCACGACGAGGTCGACGAGGCGGGGTGCCTTCGCCGCGTCGAGGCGCGGTCTGCGCACGTAACCGAGCCGGACCAGGGCCTCCGTGACCCGGCGGCGCGTCTCGGGCGCCACGTCCTCGCGCCCGTTGACCACCTTCGACGCGGTCGGCACCGACACCCCCGCCTCCCGGGCCACCACCGCCAGCGTCGGCCCCGCCGGCGCACTCGCACTCCCCGTACGGACCATCGGGAACCACCTCTCCGGCCCGCCCGAGGGCCATCGAAAGTCGCGACCAGCGCTTCTCTCCGATAGAAAGCGCTTCCTAACAGTAGGCGCGCGGCACGGAGACGTGAAGACACCGGATTCACAGGACTGCTCATCGGACTACGACGACTCACTGGACTACGACGACTCACTGAATTACGACGACGCACGCTTGCCCGACGCGCGGCCGAACCCAAAATCAATGGACACGAGCAGGCCGGGCCGCGAACGCTGGAAGCATGCAGCAGGAGCAGATCTGGGACGCCGACGCCGCCCAGAGGTATGACACGCCCGGTACCGGAATGTTCGCGCCCGAGGTCCTGGGACCGACCGTGGACCGCCTCGCCGAACTCGCGGGCGACGGAGCGGCGCTCGAGTTCGCCATCGGTACCGGGCGGGTTGCCGTGCCGCTCGTCGAGCGAGGAATCCCTGTCACCGGCATCGAACTGTCGCTCCCGATGGTTGAGCAACTGCGCACCAAGGCGGACGAAGCGACGATCCCCGTGGTCGTCGGTGACATGGCGACGACCCGCGCCCCCGGCGCGTACACGCTCGTCTACCTCGTCTACAACACCATCTCCAACCTGCTCACCCAGGCCGAACAGGTCGAGTGCTTCCGCAACGCCGCTCGCCACCTCGCGCCAGGCGGCCGGTTCTTGATCGAGCTCTGGGTGCCCGAGCTGCGAAAACTGCCACCCGGCCAGACGGCCACCGTCTGGCATTCCGGCCCCGGCTCCATCGGCTTGGACACCTACGACGTGCTGCGCCAGCACGTCGTATCGCATCACTTCCGGTTCGACGAGACCACGCGGGCCCGGCTGTTCCGCAGCCCGCACCGCTACATCTGGCCGGCCGAACTCGATCTGATGGCTCAGCTGGCCGGCTTCGAGCTGGAGAGCAGGCACGCGGACTGGACCGGCGCCGAGTTCACCGCCGAGTCGCGCTCCCACGTGTCCGTCTACCGAATCCCACCGACCCGCTAGCCTCGCTCGGTGCACGTCAGCCGGAAGTCCCGGAAGTCCGCCGTGAACGACGCGTCGACGAGATCCCGGGCGTGGATCCCGGCCATGGCGCCGGTGAAGCGGAGCCGGGAGCCGTAGTCGTCGGACAGTCGGCTGAAGTCCAGCGGCGGCCCGATCGGTGTGCGGACGCCGTCCCGGACGTACCAGAAGCGGGCCTCGGCGCCGTCGATCGTCACGCCCAGCATGACCGGTGCCTCAGCCACGTCGACCACCGCCACCTGCCGGGCGCCCTCCTCATCCCGTTCGACCAGGCTCAGCACCGTCCGGCCGCCGCCCCGCCACTGCTGGCCGCGCTGCGGCTCGCCCTCCGGCTCCGCCCAGGTCACATCGAGGCCGAGGTACGCCTCGCTGTCGTAGCGCAGGACCAGACCGGCGGCCTGCGTGAAGCTGCGCGGCCGGGCGTCCACCGTCACCTCCGCCTCCGCGCGGTGCTCCGTGATCCGCTGGGCGAGCAGACTCTGCGCCCACCGCGACTCGGGTCCCTGCCGACCGCGCAGCCGGATCCAGCCGGGGCGGCTGGTGGTGTCGGCCCAGGACGGGTCCGGGTACTCGCGCAGGGTGCTCCACGGCCAGTCCAATTGCGCAGAAAAGGACGGGAGTTCGGGCTCACAGGGCCGCGTCGGCACGTCGACCTCGACCGCTGGGTGCCGGCTGCCGTGCGCCAGCCTCGGCCACCCCTCCGCGTCCCACACCACCCGCTGGATCGCCGTTTCCCGGCCCAGCGTGCAGCGCGGTCCGTGCGGCGTCCGCAGCGGGCGTGCCGTCAGGTGGCTGAGCAGCCACTGCCCGTCCGCCGTTTCGACCAACTCCCCGTGCCCGGCCTTCTGCAACGGCACCTCGGGGTCGTCCCGCGTCGTCAGCAGGGGCCGGTCGTCGAGTTCGTACGGGCCGGTCACATCACGGCTGCGGGCCACCCGTACCCCGTGCTCCCATCCCGTGCCGCCCTCCGCGAGGACCAGGTAGTACCAGCCGTCGTGCCGCAGCAGCTTGGGGCCCTCGATGAGCCGGTCGTGCTGGAGGAGCAGGTGCGTGTCGCCGATCGGGACCAGTGTTTCCCGGTCCAGCTCGGTCATGACGATGCCCGCGAAGCGCCGACCCCCCGGGCGGTGGTCGTTCTGGAGGTTCAGCAGCCAGAGCCTGCCCTCGTCGTGGAACAACGCGGGATCGAAGCCGTGGCTCGCCACGCGGCGCGGGGCCGTCCACTTCCCGGCCACGTCCGTGGCCGTGGAGACGTACGTGTCCAGGTCGAAGTACGGCGTACCGACCGAGCGCACGACGGAGTACGTCACCCAGAACCGCTCCCCGTCCCAGCTCAGGGACGGCGCCCACACGCCGCCCGAGTCGGGCACCCCGGCCAGCGAGTCGCCGGGGACCGCGCCCCGCACGTGGCCCGCGTACTCCCAGTGCGCCAGGTCGCGGGAGCGGTGGAGGGGGATCGTGGGGAACCACTCGAAGGAGCTGGTCGCCACGTAGTACCAGTCGCCGACCCGGACCAGCGACGGGTCCGGGGCGAAGCCCCGGATGACGGGGTTGCGCAGCAGCGTCACTTCAGCGCCCCCAGCGTGACGCCGGTCCGCCAGTAGCGCCGCATCGCGATCATCATGATCGCCATCGGGATGATGGACATCAGCGCGCCCGTCAGGACCAGGCTGGTGAGGTCGACGCCGGATTCGAGGCGTTTGCCGGACCAGTTGTACAGGCCCAGGTTGAGGGTCCAGTTCTCCTCGCCGCGCAGGACGGTGAGGGGTAGGAAGAAGGCGTTCCAGGTGTTGACGAAGGCGAGCAGGAACACCGTGGCGCCGCCGGTCGTCATCATGCGCAGCACGATGCTGAAGAAGATGCGCAGCTCGCCCGCGCCGTCGATGCGCGCCGCCTCCAGCAGCTCGAACGGGATGGTCGACTCGGTGTAGACCTTGGCCAGGTAGACGCTGAAGGGATTGATCAGGCAGGGGATCAGCATCGCCCACGGGGTGTCGACCAGGCCGATCTCCGAGAACATCAGGTACAGGGGCAGCGTCAGCAGGGCGATCGGGATCAGGAACGAGCCCACCACGCAGGCGAAGACCAGTTGGCGGCCCGGGAAGTCGAAGCGGGCCAGGCCGTAGCCGGTGGCGAGGGCGACGAGGGTGCCGCCCAGGGAGCCGACGCCCGCGTACAGCAGCGAGTTGGCCGTCCAGCGCAGGAAGATGCCGTCGCCGTAGGTGAAGAGCTGATGCAGGTTGTCCCACAGGTGCATGCCGGAGAACCACAGGCCGTTGCTCTGGTACAGCCCCGTGCGGTCCTTCGTGGCGGCGACGATCAGCCACCACACCGGGAACAGGCTGTAGACGCTGGCCAGCACCAGGCCGATGAGGAGGAAGCGCTGCCCGCCCCGTGAACGGGCAGTGCGGTCAGGGCGGCCCAGGCGGCGCACCGTGCGCGTGGGCGGATGCTTCGTACGGTCCTCGGTGAGCACCATCAGTCGGCCTCCCTCGAAGTCAGCCGGTAGAAGAGGAAGGACGCGACGCCGAGGATGAGCGCGAGGAGTACCGACAGGGCCGCGGCGTAGTGGTAGTTGCCCGCGTTGAAGGCCTGGTTGTAGATGATCATGATCGGGGTGAAGCTGTCGTTCACCGTCTGCGGTGTGACGTTGCGGAAGAGGGCGGGCTCGTTGAAGATCTGCAGCATCTGGATGATCGAGAGCATGCCCGTCAGGACGAGCGCGCCGCGCACGTGCGGGATCTTGATGCTGAGGGCGATCCGGCGTTCGGAGGCGCCGTCGAGGCGTGCGGCCTCGAAGAGTTCGCGGGGCACCGCCTGCAGGGCGGCGTAGATGATCACCATGTTGTAGCCGATGCCGTGCCAGGTGAGCAGGTTGCCGATGGACGGCCAGACCATGGACGGGGCGAAGAAGTTCCAGTCGAAGCCGAAGGCCTTGCCCAGCGGGGTCAGCGGGCCGACCTCGGGGCTGTAGAGGTTGATCCAGACGATCGCGGCGACCACACCCGGGATCATGTACGGGACCAGCAGCAGGATCCGGAAGCCGCCGGCCGCGCGCGCGGTGAGCGCGTCCAGGAGCAGCGCCATGATCAGGCTGATCAGCAGCATCACCGGGATCTGCACACAGGCGAACAGCACCACGCGCAGGACCGAACCCATGAACGCGGAGTCGGTCAGGCCCTGCTGGTAGTTGTCGAGGCCGGAGAACGTCTCCGTGGAGCCGCCGAGGCCCAGGCCCGAGCTCTGCTCGGTGAACAGGGACTGGTGGACGGCGTACCCGATCGGGAGCAGGTAGAGGAAGACGAAGCCGAGCTGGAAGGGCACCGTGAAGGCGGCGCCCTTCCAGCGCAGGGAACGAATCATGGGTGAGTGCCTAGCCCTTGACGCTGATACCGCGGGACTTCAGGTCGTTGACGGTCCACTCCTGCATGTGTGCCAGGAGGTCGGTGACCTTCTGTTCCTTGTTGATGACCTTGGCCCAGCCGGCCTGCATCTCCGTGAACATCGCGGTCCAGTTGGGACCGAAGGTCCAGTCGGTGGTGACGGTGCCCAGGCTGTCGGTGACGACCTTCTGCGCGGGCTCGTAGTGCTCGCCGAGCAGCTTCTCGGAGATCGACTCGGCGACGTACGCGTTGCTGTCGGCGAGGGCCGGCATCACGCCGTTGCCGGTCTCCGGGCTCGCCATCGTCTTGACCGCGCCCGGGTCGGTCGACATCCACAGCGCCACCTCGGCGGCCTGCTCCTTGTGCTCGCACTGCTCCGTCACCAGGGTCACGCTGCCGGTGAGGTTGGTGCCTGCGGGCGTCTTGGGCGCCTCGCCGGTGAAGGTCGGCCAGGGGGCCAGTGCCCAGTCGCCGAAGGAGTCGGTGAAGTTCTGCACCATGCCGGCCATCTGCCAGGTGGAGATCTGCCGGGTCGCGGTGCCGCCCTTGTCGTAGTTGCGCTGAACGGCGGCGTAGTCGGCGAAGGAGAGCTTGGAGTTGAGGTCGTTGTCGATGATCTGCTGGATCACCTCGGCGGCCTTGAGGGTGCCCTCGTCCTGGAAGTTCACCTTCCAGGAGTCGCCGTCGACGGCGTACCAGTGCGCGCCGGCCTGCATGGCGAGCACCTCCAGGGTGCTGGGGTCCTCACCGGCGTAGTTGGTGATCTTGATGTTGTGCTTCTTCAGCTCCTTGCCCGCGGCGATGAAGTCGTCCCAGGTGGCCGGGGGTTCGATGCCGTACTTCTCGAAGATGTCGGCACGGTAGATCGTGAAGTTGGGCGAGGAGCTGGTCGGGACGCCGTAGAGCTTGCCCTGCACCTGGGCGCTGGCCCATGAACCGGCGTTGAACTTGTCCTTCTCGCCCTCGACGTACTGGGTGATGTCGGCGAGCGCGCCCTCCGCGACCCAGCTCGTCACGTACTCGGCGGTGTTCTGCACCAGGCAGGGGGCGTTGCCCGCCTTGACCGCGTTGGTCAGCTGCTTCTGCATGGTCAGCTGGTCGGTGACCTTCGTGTACTTGAGCTGGACGTCCTGGTGCGAGGCGTTGAACGCCTTGACGACCGCCTCCTGGCCGTTCGCCCAGCCCCAGAAGGGCAGGGTCACCGGGCCGGAACCCGAGGAGTCTCCGGAGTCGGAGCCGGAGTCGGAGCCGCCGCAGGCGGCGAGCAGACCGGTGAGCGCGACACCCGCGACTGCGGCGCGGGCGAACCTTCTCCGGGGGCTGGTGAAGTTCATCGGACCGTGTTCCTTCGGAAAGTAGGCGTCTCACAACGGGGGACGCGGCGGCTCGGTACTGGCCGGCAACGACGGTCTGAGAACCGTCGGCTCGGGGTGCGGGGGGCGGCCAGGAAGAAGTGATAGAAACCGGTTGCTGGGACGTTAGGCCGCTACCCCCGCCTCTAGCAAGAGGTGTGCGGCAATTTGTTTGGTGGGTTGCGTAGAAAACGTTTACGGAACACTCTCCGCCGCGGACGACTAACCGCGCCGCCGGGGCGGCCGTACCGACTGGCGTACGACGACATGGGTGCCCAGCACCAGATGCTCCCCGTCGGCCCCCTTGCGCCGCCCCGCACCGCCCTCGCGCCGGTCGGCCACCGCGCGCAGGGCGACCCGGCCCATCTCCTCGTACGGCACGTGCACGGTGGTCAGCTGAGGGGTGAGCTGGGACGCCAGCGGGATGTCGTCGTAGCCGACGATCGACACGTCCTCCGGCACCCGCAGCCCGGCCGAGCGCAGCGCCTGCATGGCGCCCGCGGCGACCACGTCGGTGCCGGCGAGTACGGCGGTGAAGTGCAGCTTCTCGCGCAGGGCCGTCTCGACGGCCTCGTAGCCGTGCTCGTAGTCGTACGGGCCGTGCCGCACCATGCCCGGCTCGAAGGGCACGCCGTACGCCTCGAAGGCGCGCCGGGCGCCCCGCAGCCGGCCCTGTGCCGTGGTCAGTTCGGCGTGACCCGGCAGCACCAGGATGTCCCGGTGGCCGGCCGACAGCAGGTGGCTGGCCATCGCATAGGCGCCGGACTCGTTGTCGTAGTCGACGGTCGTCGCCGGGACGGCGCCCTCCAGCGGTGGTCGGCCGACCAGGACGAGGTGGGAGCCGGCCGCGTCCAGGGAGCGGGCGAAGCGGGCCATGCGCAGCTGGTACTCGTCGTAGTCGTAGGCGCCGCCGAGCAGGACGACGGCGGCGACGCCCTGTTGGCGCATGAGGTTCACCAGGGCCAGCTCCCGCTCCGGGTCGTCGCCCGTCGTGCCGACCAGCGAGAGCCAGCCGCGCAGCGTGGCCGCGCCCTCGACGCCCTTGGCCACATGGGCGAAGGCGGCGCCGGTGATGTTGTTGATGAGGATCGCGACCGTCGGGGTGCCGCCACCGGCCAGGGAGCGGGCGTGGGCGTTGGTGACGTAGTCCAGGTCCCGGACGACCTTCATCACCCTGCGGCGCAGGTCGTCGGAGACCGGGTAGTTGCCGGACAGCACGCGCGACACGCTCGCCACGGAGACGCCCGCGCGCTCCGCCACGTCCCGGATCGTCGCCCGGCCGGCGTCGCTCGGTGCCTTGCGCTGACTCACCGTTGCGGCTCCTTCACCGTCGTGGCCCGGACACCGGAGCGGGCAGGCTCGCCACCGGTACGGAAACCGTATCCCATCGTTTCTCCTGGCAGCAGGCCCGTGGACAGCGCTGCGGCGGTGCCCGTCAGGCGACCCGGGGCAGGTCCGCGTGGCGCACCTCGTGGGCGAGGGGCCGGCCCGCGGCCAGGCGCTCCAACTCCTCTACGACGATGCGGCCGAGACGCTCCAGTTCGTTGCCGAGCGAGCCCGCGATGTGCGGGGTGAGGAAGACGTTGGGGAGCCGGTACAGGGGGGACTCGGCGGGCAGCGGCTCGGGTTCGGTGACGTCGAGCACCGCGCTGAGACGGCCGGAGAGCAACTCGTCGGTGAGGGCGTCGTGGTCGACGAGGGCGCCCCGGGAGGTGTTGATGAGGACGCCGCCGTCGCGGATGAGGGCGAGGCGTTCGCGGTCCAGCATGTGCTGGGTCTCGGGGATGTCCGGGGCGTGCAGGCTGACGATGTCGCTGCCGCTCAGCAGCTCCTCCAGGGACACGGACCGGGTGCCGAGCGCGGCGGCCTCCGTGGCGGTCACGTAGGGGTCGTGGAGCAGGACCTCGAAGTCGTACGGGCGCAGCAGTTCGAGGAGCCTGCGGCCCACGCGTGAGGCGCCGATGACGCCGACGCGGCGGCCGAGGTTGCCGATGGCGGCGGTCTCGGCGGGGGTCGGGTGGGTGTGCGTGGCCCGGAAGCGCTCGCGGTGCGCGAAGGCGTCCTTGCCGACCAGCAGGATCATCGCGAGCGTGTACTCCGCGACCGGCAGCGCGTTGCCGGTGACCGCGCTGGAGACGCTGACGCCGCGCTTCCACAGGGCCTCGCCGACCAGCGAGCGGACGGAGCCGGCGGCGTGCAGGACCGCGCGCAGGCCGGGTGCCGCGGTGAGGGTGTCCTCGTCGAGGTGCGGGCAGCCCCAGCCGGTGATCAGCACATCGGCGCGGGCCAGCCGTGCCGCGGCGTCGGGGGCGGCGAAGTCCCGTACGACGAACGTGGGGTCGATCTCGGCCGTCTGCTGCAGCCGTGCCACGAGGGCCTCGGGGAAGAGCAGCGGGAGATGCACCGGATCCATGGCGAACACGGCCCGGGGCAGCGGGGCGCTGGGCATGACTCTCCTGAGGGGCGAGGGGTGGGGTCGGAAACGTTTTCTGAAAGCGTCTTCTACCGTAGATCCACTGTCGACGGGGGGCAATCGGCGGACCGGGTGGAAGATCCGCGAAATTTTCGGGCTGTCGGGTCACGGATGCCGACGTCACGATGGGGCAGGTGCTCAGCCTGCCTGTTCTGCGGGATGTGAGCAACCGGTTGTGAAGTGGCCGCCCGGTGATGCGTCCACGCGGCGGTCCGGGCGTCAGCGCTGGTCAGCGGTCTGTTGAGGGTCGGTGTCGGGCCTCATGGGCCGTGTCATCGGCATTTCGTGGACCTTTCGAAAGTGTGCGAGGACTCTTGACGTGCCCTCCGGACGGGCCGAAGCTCTGGCCACCCGGTCATGGCAACCGGTTGCTACGACGTTACAGCGATCCGACCCGCGATTCGGCAAGCCGCCCGTGCTTCCCGACCAGAAGGTGAGGCGCCCATGCCCTCCCATGCCGGTGCTCCCCGCAGTCGCCGACGCTTTCTCACCATGTCGGCCGGCGGCGCCGTGGCCGGTGCGGCGGCGTTGAGCGGTTGTGCGCTGCAGGTGCCGTACGGGGTCAGCGGCAAGGGCGAGACCGTCACCGTGATGGTCAACTCCGGTGACATACTCCCGGAGCAGGTCAAACAGGCCCAGAAGGACCTCGGCATCAAGATCGCTCTGGTGAAGTACGACATCACCAAGCTGATCGCGATGCTCACCAGCGGCAACCCGCCCGACCTGGTGCGCGGCGTCGGCGCGGTGGACCTGCCGTACTTCGCGGCGCGGGACGTGGCCGAGGAACTGGACCCCTACTTCGCCCGGAGCGGCGTCCTCGGACTCGACGACCTGGACCCCGTCAACGACCTGTGGCGGTTCGACGGCCGCACCCAGGGCAGGGGCCCGCGCTACGGCATGGCGAAGGATTTCTCCCAGGACTCCATGTACTGGTACAACGCCGCCGCCTTCGACAAGGCCGGTGTCGACTACCCGCCGGAGACCGAGCCGGTCACGTACGAGGAGTGGCTCGACAACGCCAAGCGCCTCGTGCAGCGCAAGAACGGCCAGACCACCGTGTTCGGCGGCAGCTTCAACGGGCTGACCCGGTCCACGCTCCTGGCGACCATGACGGCGTCCGCCGGCGGCAGCCTCTTCAACGACGACTTCTCTCAGGCCGACTTCACCACGCCCGAGGCCCGCAAGGCCCTGGCCTGGTACATCGACTACTGCAAGACCAAGGTCGGGACGAGCCTCATCCAACCCGACCCCAACGGCTGGGACGGGCCCACCTACCAGGCCCAGGCGCTCGCCCCGTCGATACGGGCCGACCTGATCTTCGCCAAGCTCGGCATGGTCGACACGTACTGGCCGTGGGTGCTGTGGGGCCTGTCCGCGGCGCCGTATCTCGTCTTCCTCTTCCGGCAGTTCTTCGCGGGCATGCCGCGCGAACTGGAGGAGGCCGCGATCGTCGACGGCTGCGGATACACGTCGATCTTCTGGCGGATCTTCCTCCCGCAGTCCTGGCCCGTGCTGTCCGCGAGCTTCATCATCGCCTTCACCTGGACCTGGGGCGACTACATCGCCCCGCAGCTGCTGCTGTCCACCGACCGCACCACGCTCGCCGTCGCCGTGATGACCACCTACGTCAATGAGGGCGGTACGCCCGTCCCCGAGCTCCAGGCCGCCGCCTCCGTGATGTACGTCGTCCCCATCCTGCTGATCTTCCTCGTCGCCCAGCGCGGTTTCGTCGCCGGGATGTCCACCTCCGGCCTCAAGTAGCGCACACCCCTTACCCAAGGAAGCTGTTCATGAACAACACCGAGAGCACCGGCCTGTCCCGGCGCACGGTCCTCCAGGCCGCGGGTGCCACCGCCGCCGCGTACTCGCTGGTCGGCGCCGCGGCGGGGACCGCCAGTGCGGAGGACGGACGGAAGACCGACCGGCTGGTGATCCACCCCGTCCCGGGCGCACTGCCGATCAACACCACCTACGTCGTCAAGGCCCGTACCCCCGGCGGTCAGTGGAAGCCGGTGCCGGTCCTGCGCGCGGGGACGAAGACCATCAACGAGAAGACCGGCTCCGGCGTCATCCGGTACACCTCGGTCGCCAACCTCGACTTCACCGGCACCGTCGAGGTGCAGGTCACCTGGTCCCAGGGCACGATCCCCTCCGCACGGATACGCCCGCTGTCGTACGACATCCCGCACGAGGTGAGCGGCGACACCATCACCTTCAGCCTCACCGAGCCGCGCAACCTCTCCATCGAGATCGACGGCGACATCTACGGCAACCTGCAACTGCACGCCAACCCGATCGAGACCCGGCGGCCGGAGGAGGACGACCCCGACGTCATCTACTTCGGCCCCGGCCTGCACACCCCCTCGGGCGGTGTGGTGAAGGTGCCCAGCGGCAAGACGGTGTACCTGGCCGGCGGCGCGGTGCTCAAGGCCCGCGTGGAGTTCGTGAACGTCGAGAACGCCCGGCTGATCGGCCGGGGCATCATCTGGGACTCGGACGCCGCCACCCTGGTGGCGTTCTCGAAGAACATCGAGATCGACGGGATCCTCGCCCTCAACCCCAAGACCGGATACTCCTGCACCATCGGCCAGTCGAAGCAGGTCACCGTCCGCAACCTGCACTCCTACAGCAACGGCCAGTGGGGCGACGGCATCGACGTGTTCAGCAGCGAGGACGTCCTGATCGAGGGCGTCTTCATGCGCAACAGCGACGACTGCATCGCCATCTACGCGCACCGCTGGGACTACTACGGCGACTGCCGCAACGTCACCGTCCGCGACTCCACCCTGTGGGCCGACGTCGCGCACCCGGTGAACATGGGCACGCACGGCAACCCCGAGAAGCCGGAGACGATCGAGAACGTCGTCTTCAGCAACATCGACGTCCTCCAGCACCGTGAGCCGCAGGTCCTCTACCAGGGCTGCTTCGCCCTGAACCCCGGCGACAGCAACCTCATCCGGAACGTGCGCATCCAGGACGTCCGGGTGGAGGACTTCACCTGGGGCCAGCTGTTCAACATGCGGGTCATGGCCAACCGGTACAACGCCTCGCCCGGCCGCGGCATCCAGGACGTCTACGTCCGCAACCTCACCTACAACGGCAGGAACGCCATCATGCCGATCGTCGTCGGCTACGACGCGGACCGCCCCATCAAGAACCTCACCTTCCAGAACCTCCAGATCAACGGCACGGTCATCCACGACAAGATGCGCAAGCCGGGCTGGTATCTCACCCCGGACATGGTCCCGATGTTCGTCAACGAGCACGTGAAGGACCTCCGCTTCCTGGACGCCACCACACCGGCCGCCACGGTGGCCCCCGAGATCACCAGCGCGGGCGAGGTGACGACCACCAAGAAGCGGAACTTCCACCACCTCGTCACCGCGACCGCGCTGCCCACGTCGTTCGGCGCCGAGGGACTGCCCGAGGGCCTGCGGATCGACGAGAAGACCGGCCTGATCTCCGGAACCCCGGGGCGCCGCGGCACCTACACGGTCACCGTCTCGGCCACCAACAGCGTGGGCACGGCGACCAGCACCCTCAAGCTCACCGTGCAGAACCCGTAAGCCAGGGAGAAACCCGTGCATTCGCTCAGCCGACGGACGCTCCTCGGCACGGCGGGACTCGCGGCCGTGGCCGGGGGCGGACTGCTGTCCGCCTCCGCCACGCCCGCGTGGGCCCGGTCCGCCGAAGCCGCGTTCACCTTCGCCCATCCCGGCCTGCTGCACTCCCGGGCGGACCTGGCCCGGATGAAGTCCGCGGTGGCGCAGGGACGCGACCCGATCGCCTCCGGCTTCGCCGCGCTGGCCGCCGACTTCCGTTCCCAGCACACCTATGCCGTCCGCAACACCGGACAGATCACCACCTGGGGCCGCGGCCCCACCGACAACACCAGCCAGGCCGCCACCGACGCGGCCGCCGCCTACCACAACGCCCTGATGTGGGCGGTCACCGGCGATGTACGGCACGCCGACAAGGCCCGCGACATCCTCGACGCCTGGGCCGCCTCCCTCACCGGCATCACCGGCGCCGACGGGCAACTCGGCGCCGGCATCCAGGGCTTCAAGCTCGTCAACGCCGCCGAGATCCTGCGGCACACCGGCTACGAGGGCTGGTCCGAGGAGTCGATACGCCGCTGCGAGCGCTCCTTCACCGACGTCTGGTACCCGGCTCTGTCCGGCTACTGCCTCTACGCCAACGGCAACTGGGACATCGCCGCGCTGCGCACCATCCTCGCCATCGCCGTGTTCTGCGACAACCGGGTGATGTTCGAGGACGCCCTGCGGTTCGCGGCCGCCGGGGCCGGCAACGGCTCGGTGCTGCACCGCGTCGTCACCGCCGCGGGCCAGGGCCAGGAGTCCGGCCGCGACCAGGCCCACGAGCAGCTCGCCGTCGGCCTGCTGGCGGACGCGGCCGAGGTCGCCTGGCAGCAGGGCGTGGACCTGTACGCCTTCGCGGACAGCCGGATCCTCGCCAACTTCGAGTACTTCGCCCGCTACAACCTGGGCGACGACTCCGTACCCTTCACGCCCGATCTCGACCGCACCGGCAAGTACGTCAAGACGACCGTCTCCAACCGGCAGCGCGGTGTGTTCCGCCCGGTGTGGGAGATGGCGTACGCGCACTACGCGGGACGCCTCGGCAAGCCCGCCCCCCAGACGGAGAAGGTCGTCTTCCGGGGCACGGACGGAGCACGTGTGGTGGAGGGCTACCAGGAGGACCACCCGGGCTGGGGCACGCTCACCTACGCCGGAACGGCGCCCGCCGCACCCGTCGCGCCGACGGCACCGGCCGGAGTCACCGCGGTCGGCGACGACCGCGCCGTCACGGTGTCCTGGCTGCCGTCCGCGTGGGCGACCGGCTACACGGTCCGGCGGGCCACCAGCCCGGAGGGGCCGTACAAGCGGCACGCGTCCGGGGTCGAGGCGCCCAGGTTCACCGACCACGACGTCCGCCCCGGCCGCACGTACTACTACACCGTCACCGCGGAGAGCTCCCACGGCACCAGTGCGGCTTCCGCCTGGATCGCCGCCACCGCCGGTCTCCCCGAGCCCTGGTCGACCCGGGACGTGGGGGAGGTGCGGATCCCGGGCTCCGCCTCCTTCGACGGCGAGCGCTTCGTGCTGACGGCGAGCGGCACCGCGGACACGTACCGGGTCGCCCACCTGCCGTTGCGCGGCGACGGCGTCGTCACCGCGCGGATCGTGTTCCCGCTCAGCTCGCAGTACTCCAAGATCGGCGTCACCGTCCGCGACTCCCTCGACCCGGACGCCGCGCACGCCTCGATGCTGATCCAGGGCCTGCCGCTGCACACCTGGAGCGGCGTGTGGACCGTCCGTCCCTCGGCCGGGGCATCCGTGTCCGGCACCGGCAGCACGCCCGTGCCGCCGTCCCAGCGGCAGGCGATCACCAGCGCGGCCGCGTTCCCGATCTCCGACCTCGGCTCCCTCCCGGAGTCGGCGACGCCCCTGACGGCGCCGTACGTCGAGGGCGCGGGCGACGGCTACCGGCTGCGGGCGCCGTACTGGGTCCGCGTGGAGCGCAAGGGCGGCCGCTGCACCGGCTCCCTCTCCCCGGACGGCATCCGGTGGACGGAAGTCGGTTCCACCGAGGTGGAGTTGGGGCACACGGCCTACGCCGGCCTGGTGCTCACCTCCTGCCTGGGCGTCGACGCGGAGTACGCCGAGACCGGCACGGGTGCCTTCGACAACGTCAGTGTGGTCACGGCCAGGGGCGCCGACTGGGTCACCCCGCGCCCCCCGCACACCGTGACCGGCCTGCGGGCGGTCACCGGCGCCGACGCCGTCGAACTCAGCTGGACCGACCCGGACCCCTCGGCCACCTACGCGGTACTGCGGGCCACGGACGCGGCGGGCCCGTACCGGACGATCGCGAACGGCGTCGCCCCGGTCGGCTTCGGCACCCGCATCCGGTACGCGGACCCCACCGGCAGCCCCGGCAGGACGTATCACTACACCGTCACCAAGACCAACACCGGTGGCCGCGGCCCTCGTTCGGCGCCCGCGCACGCCGAGATGCCGACCCCCTCGAAGCCGGAGTTCGTCTCCCAGGACACCGCGTTCGCGAACCGGGGCGTCATGTTCCGCCACCTGCTGCGGGCCTCCCCGGCGGCGGTCCGGTTCACCGCGCGCGGCCTGCCCGACGGCCTGCGCCTCGACCCGCGCACCGGCCTGATCTCCGGAACGCCCACCGAGAAGGGAGAGTTCAGGGTCACGACCACCGCGTCCAACGCGGGCGGCACCGCGACCGCCACCTTCACGCTCACCGTCGGTACCCCGCCGCCCGCCCCGTGGACGTACGGCGATCTCGGCGACGTGGTGCTCGACGAGTGGGAACTCGGCACCTACGGCGTCGTGTACGTGCGCAGACCCGGCAGCACCGCCTACGAGGACGGGACCTTCGTGGTGCGGGGCGCCGGGACCGATCTGACCGTCAACAACCAGGGAATGACCGGCCAGTTCGTACGGCGGCCCGTCACCGGCGACTGCGAGATCACCGCCCGGCTCGCCACCCGCACGGGCGCGAGCGGCGACCGGGTGGGGCTGCTCATGGCCAAGTCCCTGTCGCCGTTCGACCAGGCGGCCGGGGCCATCGTCACCGGCGGGAGCACCGCGCAGCTCATGCTGCGCACCACCGTGGCAGGCCGGTCGGCCTTCACGGGCAACGCGCCGGTCACCCCGCCCTGTCTCCTGCGGCTGAAGCGCACCGGGAGCGCCTTCACCGCCTACGCCTCCACCGATGACGGCGTCAGCTGGACCCCCCTCGCCGAGGGAGAGATCCCCGGCTTCGGCGACGCCCCCTACTACGTGGGCCTCGTGGTCTGCTCCCGCAGCCCCCTGGTCCGCAGCACCACCGAGTTCGACGAGGTGAGCATCACCGCCATGGAGTAATCGACATTGGAATGGAGCTGCACTGCTATGAGCCGCACTTCCCCCCACCAGCACCTCCACAACAGTGCGTTGAGCCGCCGCGGTCTGCTGAAGACCGCCGGCGGCCTCACCGCCGCCCTCGCCCTCGGCGCGTCCGCCACCGCAGCCACGGCGAGCGCGGCCCCGGCGACCTGGACGCACCCCGGCATGCTGCACAACTGGGGTGACATCAACCGCGCCCGGGCCCGCGTGGCCGCGGGCAACGACCCCTGGCTGTCCGGCTGGAACCGGCTGGTCGCCAACCCCCACTCCCGGTCGACCTGGACGCCCAACCCCCAGGCGACCATCATCCGCGGCGGCACCGGCCAGAACTACGGCATCCTCTACAACGACATCGCCGCCGCCTACCAGAACGCGCTGCGCTGGCACGTCGGCGGCACCGAGGCCAACGCCGCCTGCGCCGCGCGGATCCTCAACGCGTGGGCCACGACCCTGACGACGGTCACCGGCAACGCCGACCGGTTCCTCGCGGCCGGCCTCTACGGCTGGCAGTTCGCCAACGCGGCCGAGCTCATGCGGGACTACGACGCCTTCGACCTGGCCGCCTTCCAGGACATGATGGCCAGGGTCTTCTACCCGCTCAACAACCAGTTCCTCACCGGCCACAACGACGCCTGCATCACCAACTACTGGGCCAACTGGGACCTGTGCAACATGGCCTCCGTCCTGGCCATCGGGATCCTCAACGAGGACGCCGCCAAGTACGACCAGGCCGTCACGTACTTCAAGTCGGGCGCGGGCAACGGCTCCATCACCCACGCCGTCCCGTTCCTGCACACCGACGCGGACGGCCACGCCCTCGGCCAGTGGCAGGAGTCCGGGCGCGACCAGGGGCACACCGTCATGGGCATGGGCCAGATGGGCGCGATCTGCGAGATGGCCTGGAACCAGGGCGAGGACCTGTACTCCTACGACGGACGGCGCTTCATGAAGGCCGCCCAGTACGTCGCCAAGTACAACCTCGGCCAGGACGTGCCCTTCACCACCTACAGCTGGGGCACCGGACAGAACTGCGCGTACCGGGAGCACACGGCGATCTCCTCCGCCTCGCGCGGCCAGGTCCGCCCGGTCTGGGCGATGCTCCACTTCCACTACAACCGGCGCCTGTACCTCGACGACCGGTACATCTCCCAGATGTACTACAACCTCGTCGCCCCCGAGGGCGGTGGTGGAGACTACGGCTCCACCAGCGGAGGCTACGACCAGCTCGGCTTCGGCACGCTCATGTACGCCAAATAGGCGCTGAACCGGCTCGTGCACCGGAATACCTCCGAGCGATGTGATGCTCTGAGGTGAACGGTGCACGAGCACGGCGAAGGGCTGGTGGGCGGATGACCGCAGCAGACCTGACGGGCCCCGTGGTGAGCACGCCGTACGGGGCGGTACGCGGCCGGTACGAGCAGCACGTCGCGGTGTTCCGGGGCATCCCGTACGCCGCACCGCCCTTCGGGCCGCGCCGGTTCCGGCCCCCGGTGCCGCCCGAGCCCTGGGACGGCGTCAGGGACGCGGGCGCCTTCGGGCCGACGCCGCCCAAGCCGCCGTACTCGGAGGCGTTCGCCCAGTATCTGTCGGACCCGGTCGTGCCCGGGGACGACTGCCTCAACCTGAACGTGTGGACCCCCGAGCCGGGCCCCGGCGCCCGGCTCCCGGTCCTGGTGTGGCTGCACGGCGGGGCCCTGACCAGGGGCTCGTCGTGTGTGCCCGTGTACGACGGACACAGCTTCGCCCGGGACGGGATCGTCTTCGTCTCCCTCAACTACCGGCTTGGAGTGGAGGGCTACGGACTGTTCCCGGACGCCCCCGCCAATCCCGGCCTGCGCGACCAGCTCGCCGCCCTGCGCTGGGTGCACGAGTCGATCGAGGCCTTCGGCGGCGACCCCGACCGGGTGACCCTCTGCGGACAGTCGGCCGGTGCGATCAGCATCGGTGCCCTGATCGCCGCCCCGCAGGCCCAGGGCCTGTTCCGGCGTGCGGTCCTGCAGAGCGGGCCGCCCGAGGCGGTCGAGCGGGACAAGGTACGGCGGATGGTGCGCCGGATGGCGACCCGGCTGAAGGTGCCCGCGACCGCCGAGGCCTTCGCCGCCGTCGACCGCGACCTGCTGCTGCGCACCCAGGCCGAGGTGGGCCGGCTCAGCAGCCCCGTGCTGGGCGGGCCTGCCTTCGGGATCGTCGTCGACGGCGATCTCGTACCCCGCGATCCCCTGGAGGCGCTGATCGAGGGGGAGGCCGCGTCCGGCGCCGACCTGCTCATCGGCTGGACCCGCGACGAGTACCGGCTGTGGCTCGTGCCCGGCGGGCTGCTGGAGCGCGTCGACCGGCTCGGCCCCGTCGCCCTGGCCGGCGCCATGGCCCGCTGTCACTGCGGCCACGAGGTCCCGCGCGGCTACCGCGCCCTGCACCCCGAGGCCGGCACGGCGGAGATCGTCGGCCAGCTGGTCACCGACCACCTGCTGCGCATCCCGCTGCACCGCCTGGCCGACGCCCGCCCCGGATCGTCGTACGTCTACGAGTTCGCCTGGCCCTCCCTGCTGCCCGACCTCGGCGCCTGCCACGCCCTGGAACTCGGTTTCGTCTTCGACACCGGCGAGGTGCCCGAGGCGGCGAAGCTGGCGGGTTGGGGCGCCCCGACGGAGCTGGCCGACGCGATGCACCAGGCGTGGGTGCGCTTCGCGGCCGACGGCGACCCGGGCTGGGAGGCGTGGGACGCCACCCACCCGGTGCGGATCTTCGGCGAAGCCGAGCCGCCCGACGCCCCCGGTTCACCGGCGGCCCCCTACACCGTGTACGGCCCGCGCGACCGCGAGCTGGCGCTGTGGACGGCCGACGCCACCGCCCCGGAAACCGCACCCCCGGCGGCCCCTGCCGAGGGTGCGTCCGCGCGCCGTGCGGAACTGCGGTCCGTCGCACGTCTCCTCCGCCGCCCCGGCGGCGTCCGTCGGCAGTGACGCGGGGCGCCGTGCCCTACTCCACCGCCCGCACCGAGTCCCGCACCACGACATGGGTGCCCAGCAGCAGGTGCTCGGCCTGGGTTTCCGCGGTGCGACCGAGGGCGGTGCGGACCGCGAGGCGGCCCAGCTCCTCGTAGGGGACGTGCACCGTCGTCAGGGCGGGGTGCAGGTCGCGGGCGAAGGGAATGTCGTCGTAACCGGCCAGCGAGACATCGCCGGGGACGTCGAGGCCCGCCTCGTGCAGGGCGGTGAGCGCGCCCGCCGCGACCATGTCGGTGGCGGCCACGACGGCGGTGAACTCCAGCTCCGCGGCGAGGGCTTGGCGCATCAGGCGGTGGCCGGAGTCGCGGGTGAAGTCGCCGTGCAGGAGCAGCGCGGGGTCGGCGTCGACGCCGCGGGCGTGGTGGGCGGCGAGGTAGCCGCGCTCCCGTCCCAGTGCGGTGGTGTGGTCGGGCTTGCCGCCGAGGAACAGGATCCGCCGGTGGCCCTGGGCCAGGACGTGCGCGACCAGGGCGTAGGCGCCGCCCTCGTTGTCGTACTCGATGACCGTGACCGGCGCCCCCGGGCCCAGCGGCGGGCGGCCGCACAGGACGAGCCGGGACCCCGCCGAGGCCAGTGAGTCGGCCATCCGGCGGGTGCGTTCGCGGTACTCGGGGGTGTCGGCGCCGCCGCCCACCAGGATCACCGCGGCGGCCCGCTGGGCGCGCATCATCTCCACGAAGTCCAGCTCGTGCTGGACGTCGCCCTCCGTGCTGCACACCAGGCACAGATGACCGAGCCGGGTCGCCTCGCGCTCCACGCCGTGCGCCATGTGCGCGAACGACGGACCGGTGATGTCCTCCAGGACGAACGCCAGCGTGGGCGTCGCGACACCCGCGACGGCCTTGGCGCGCGCGTCGGCGACATAGTCCAGTTCGCGCACGGCCCGCATCACGCGCGTGCGGGTCGCCGAACTCACCGGATACGCCCCGCCGAGCACCCGCGACACCGTCGACGCCGACACCCCCGCACGCAACGCCACGTCCCGGATCGTGCTCCGGCTTGCGCCCCCGCTCTTGCGCGTCATCCCCACCCGCTCCTCTCCCCGCCCCCTGTGCACCCTCCGGGAACTGCGGCAACACGTGGGAAACCGGTTCCTGGTGCGGTGAGGCTAGCAGCGCCGGGGCCGGTTCGCTGCGCAAGTCGCCGACGGCTCCCGACCGCGGGTCATGCCGTCAGCGTGCGTGCGATCGAGGTGATCGTCTCCGGTCCCACCCGGCAGCACCCGCCGATCAGCCGGGCCCCGGCGGATCGCCAGCCCTCGACCTGTTCGGGAGTGAAGGTGGCGCGGCCGCTCCAGGCGCGGGCCTCGGCGTCCCAGGTCTCCCCGCTGTTGGGATAGACGACCACCGGCTTGCCCGTCACGCGCGCCGCCGTCTCCACCGCGGCGTCGACGTCCTGCGGCGCGCAGCAGTTCACGCCCACCGCGATCACCTCGTCCACGTCGGCGGCCGGGGCGAAGGCCTCCTGAAGCGGCTGTCCGGCGCGGGTGCGGTCACCGGCCACGGTGTACGACAGCCAGGCCGGCACCCCGAGTCCGCGCACCGCCCGCAGCAGGGCCGTCGCCTCGTCGGCGTCGGGCACCGTCTCCAGCGCCAGGACGTCCGGCGCGGCGGCCGCGAGCGCCTCCAGGCGGGGGCGATGGAAGCGTTCCAGCTCGGGCACCGTCAGCCCGTAGCGGCCCCGGTACTCCGAGCCGTCCGCGAGCATCGCCCCGTACGGGCCGACCGAGGCCGCCACCCACAGCGGGCGCGTGACCCCCTTCGCCCGGGCCCGCTCCGCCGCCTCCCGCGCCAACTGCACACTGAGCCGCAGCAGTTCGGCCGCCCGCTCGTGACGGATCCCGCGCTTGGCGAAGCCCTCGAAGGTGGCCTGGTAGCTGGCGGTGATCGCCACGTTCGCGCCCGCCAGGTAGTACGCGAGGTGCGCCTCGGTGATCGCCTCGGGCCGCTCCGCGAGCAGCCGCGCCGACCACAGCTCGTCGCTGAGGTCGTGCCCCGCCGATTCGAGCTGGTTGGACATGCCGCCGTCGAGCACGACCGTCCCGGCGGCGAGGGCGTCGGCGAGGCCGCTCGGGGCTGCGGGGGTGTCGCTGGTCATGTGTCGAGGCTACGCCCGGGTGGCGGTCTCCAGGACGGCGAGCATCCCCCGGGTGCGGGTGCCGTCCGGCATCTGCCAGGAGCCGGTGACGTGTCCGATCGCTCCCTGCGGAGGAACGGACGGACCGTCCGGGGCGGGCTGCAGCACCCGGTGCAGGCGGAGGGTCCTGCCGTGCGGCGCGGTCAGTGCGGTGCCTTCTTCGTGGTCGGTGGCGGTGAAGCCGGTCGGGACGGAGCCTTCGCCGGTACAGGCGGCGACGACGTCCCGGTCGGGGAGGTCGCTGACATTCTGGTCCTGAGCCTGCGCCCGCCCCTCGATCAGGGCCAGCAGTTGGGCGACCAGCACGGGGTCGTGGCAGCCGTCGTACGCCCAGCGCCGCCCCAGCACCCCGTGCTCCATGGTGCCGACGAGAGCGTGCTCCGCCCCGTCGAGCGGGGCACCGCGGTAGGTGAGGGGCACCAGGTAGGTGATCAGGTCGGGCCCGGAGGCATCGGTGACGACGATGAACTCGATCCCGACCTCGCCCTCCGGGTCGTCCAGCCGGAAGCCCCCGGCCTTCGCCAGCTCCGGCCCGCCCGTGCCACCCCGGTACCACGGGCGGGAGGGCAGCCAGGAGCTGAGCAGTTCCAGTTTGCTCGGGGTGAGGACGGTGCGGTGGATGACAGCCATGCCGAAGGATCTCTTCCCTTGAGCGGACGCGGACTCTGAGGCAGACGTTAGGCCCTGTCGTCATATTCCCGCCTGCCCGGCGACGCCTGGCACGCACGCTCGCCGCGTTGCCGAACCGCCCACGTGACTCCGCCACGCGGGCGGCCCGCCGCCTTGCGATCGCACGCACCAGACGCCGCCGAGCCCGCCTCCCGGCGGACGACGGGAATGTGACGACAGGACCTAACGGTGCGCCGCATGCCTGCCGCCGCCCCTGCGCCGGCCGCCCCGCGTGCGTCGGGTCGCGGGTATCAGCAGGCCGCCCAGCAGGCCGAGGCTCAGTACATACGGCCACCAGCCCAACCCGGAGTCGTCGGCGGTGCTCGCGCTGCGCGTGCCGACGTCCGCCGAGCCGGCCGCCGACGCGGGGGACGGGGAAGCCGACGGGCTCGCGGCGGCGGTGAGGGCGACGTCGTTGCCGTCGCCAGCGCGGTAACTGATGCGGTACACGGTGTCGGCCGGCTTCACCTCCGTACCCTCACGCAGTCCGGAGAACGCGCCCTTCGTCGCTCCGCGCCCCGCGTTGTCGAGAAGCGTGATCTCGCGGGCCGAGGACCTGCCCGCCGCCGAAAGGTCCACCTCCCCGGCCAGCCGAACCTCGCCCCCGGTCACCCTCAACGGCTTGTCCTGGAGCACCAGTCGGCCCTTCGCACGCTGCGTATAGCCCCCGGTCACCGTCAGACCGCCCGCCACCACACCGTCGTTCGTCACCGCACCCCGTACCGTGCCCTTGCCGGTCAGTGTCGTCGTCACCCGCAGTCCGGACGTGCCCACGTCCAGCCGGGCGCCCGGCGACGTGAGCCGAATCGCCTTGCTGCGGCCGAGAGTCGCCCCGGACTTCAGCGCCAGCGTGCCCTTCTCGACCGTCGTGGTCCCGGTGTACGTCACCCCGCTCCCGGCCAGCGTCGTCGTGGCCGCACCCGACTGCACGAACGCCCCGGAACCGCTGACCCGGGACAGCGAGATCGGCGTCGACGCGTTCCGCACCACGAGCGTGCCGTCGTTCACCACCCGGCACAGCTCGCCGTCCATCCACAGCGAGCCGTCGCCCTGCCCCGACCCCAGCCGCAGTACCGCGCCCTTCTCGACGGTGGTCGAGCCGTCGTAGTACTGCTTCGCCGCGAAGGTCACGTCGTTCCCGCGCGTTCCCGCGATGACGACGTCACCGGCGCCGGGCGCGGCCAGCGTGTCGTGGAACTGGCCGCCGCCGATGGGGGCGCCCAGCGTCACCGGGCCGTTGTAGTCGAAGGTGAGCAGTGAACGCGACCGAGCCGCCAGCAGGTTGATGTAGACGGTCTCGGCGGTCCCCGGCATGAAGATCTTGTTGGTCGTGCCGTCGCCCCACTGGACGTTCGCGCCCTTGATGTTGGTGCCGCGCTTGTTGACGTTCTTGCGCGCGGGCGTCCAGTTCAGCGCGGGGTCGCTGAGCGAGGGGTCGGTGTCGCCGCCCTGGTCCGACCAGCTGTACTGGCCGGTGAGCACGACCTTGCTGCCGGGCCGCGACTGGACGTTGATGTCGCTGCCGTACTCCCGCTGGTAGAAGTCCATCCCCATGGTGACGGTCTGGCCGAGTGGGGTGTCGACCGTGTACGTGCCCTGGTTGAGAATCTTGCGCACGTTCGGCAGCGACGTCGCGAACTCCGGCCGTCCCGCGTTGACCTGCGTACCGTTGTCGATCACCCCGGAGAAGGGGTGGGTGCCCGAGAGGTCCCAGGTGCCCCACAGGAACCTCGGCTGGCTGATCAGGCCGGAGCCGCTGATCGTGCCCAGGTTGTAGGCGCTCTTCAGGGACAGCCGCAGGGTGCCGTCGACCCGGATGTTGTCCTGGTTGAGCCGGAACGCGGGCGTGCCGTACGGGAAGTGGCCGATCAGGCCGGTCGTACCGCCGTTGCCGTACTGGAGCGTGGCGCCGCGCTCGACGGTGACCGCGGGCGGGTCCGGGTTGGTCGTGGTGACGTACGGGTGGTTGCCGCCGAGGATGCTCACCTTCTGCCGCTGCCGGGACTTCGGCAGCGTGAAGTCGCTGTCCCTGGTCAGGACCAGCGTGCCGGTGCCGCGCACCGTGAGCGTGCCCTCGCCGCGGAAGACGCCGTTGTACGTCGTCTGCCCGGACGGGACGACGACGACCGTGTCGCCGGCGAGCGTCACGTCCCGGTTCGCGAGCACGTCCGCGGTGACGTCCCGCGGACCGGCCGCGAAAGAAGGGGGAGCGGTGACCAGGGCGGCGACCGCCGCGAGGGCGCCGACGGCCGCTGCTGTTCTGTGGGTTTGGCTGCGCACGTGAGGGGAGACGGCCGGGACGTCGGCCGATAACAGAAATTCGCCGCCGCACTTTGTCCCGTCGGAACCGTTGACCTCCCCGTAACACACCTTTACCTTTTCGGCGTTCGGAATGACAGATGTTGTGCGAAATGTCGAACAGACTCCGTCGAGCATACGAGAGGCAGTCCGCATGAGCCGCGCCGACGACCTGCCCGCCCCCAACCGCCGACTCGTACTGAAGGGCGCCGCCCTCGCCGCGGGCGCCCTGGCCGCCGCCCCCGCCACCACCGCAGCAGCAGCGCCGTCTCGGAAGGCCGCCGGTCCGTACGTGAACCCGCTCGTCCTCAACCGCGCCGACCCGCACATCACCCGTCACAAGGACGGCTCCTACTACTTCACCGCCACCGCCCCCGAGTACGACCGCATCATCCTGCGCCGCTCCCGCACCCTGAACGGTCTCGCGACCGCCGCCGAGTCCGTCATCTGGCGCGCTCACCCGACTGGTGACATGGGCGCCCATATCTGGGCCCCGGAAATGCACCGGATCCGCGGCAAGTGGTACATCTACTTCGCCGCCGCCCCCGCCGAGGACGTGTGGCGGATCCGCATCTGGGTCCTGGAGAACTCCAACCCCGACCCCTTCCGCGGAACCTGGGTGGAGAAGGGCCAGATCAAGACGGCCTGGGAGACCTTCTCCCTCGACGCCACCACGTTCACCCACCGCGGCACCCGCTACCTCGCCTGGGCTCAGCACGAGCCCGGCATGGACAACAACACCGCCCTGTGGCTGTCGAAGATGGCGAACCCATGGACCCTGACCGGCCCGCAGATCAGGCTCTCCACCCCCGAGTACGGCTGGGAGTGCATCGGCTTCAAGGTGAACGAGGGGGCGTACGTCCTCAAGCGCAACGGCCGCATCTTCATGACCTACTCGGCCAGCGCCACCGACCACAACTACTGCGTCGGCCTGCTCACCGCCCCCGCGAACGCGGACCTCATGAACCCCGCCAACTGGTCCAAGTCCCCGACGCCGGTCTTCACCAGCAACGACACCACCCAGCAGTACGGCCCCGGCCACAACTGCTTCACGGTCGCCGAGGACGGCCGCACCGACGTCCTCGTCTACCACGCCCGCCAGTACAAGGAGATCAACGGCGACCCGCTCAACGACCCCAACCGCCACACCCGCGTGCAGACCCTGGGCTGGAAGCCGGACGGCACCCCGGACTTCGGCATCCCCGTCGCCGACACCGCACCGCGCGGAGCGTGACATGAGACGCCTGTACGCGCTCCTCCTCGCCCTGTGCTGCGCGCTCGCCGGTGCTCTGGTCACCGCCGCCCCGGCGAGCGCCGCGCCGCAGACGATCACCAACGGCACGCAGTTCACCGACACGTCGGGCACCCCCGTGCACGCCCACGGCGGCGGCATCATCAAGGTCGGCGCCTACTACTACTGGTTCGGCGAGCACCGCAACGCCGACAACACCTTCCGGTACGTGGACGCCTACCGCTCCACCGACCTGAAGAACTGGGAGTTCAGGAACCACGTCCTGACCCAGTCCACCGACCCGGAACTGGCCGTCGCCAACATCGAGCGGCCCAAGGTCATGTACAACGCGTCCACCGGCAAGTTCGTGATGTGGATGCACAAGGAGAACGGCTCCGACTACAGCGAGGCCCGCGCGGCCGTCGCCGTCTCGGACACCGTCGACGGCGACTACACCTGGCAGGGCAGCTTCCGCCCGCTCGGCCAGCACATGTCCCGGGACATCACGGTCTTCGTCGACACCGACGGAACCGGTTACATGATCTCCGCCGCCCGCGAGAACTACGACCTGCACATCTACCGCCTGACCAGCGACTACACAGGCATCGCCGCCCTGGTCGCCGACCCCTGGCACGGCGGCCACCGCGAGGCCCCCGCCCTGTTCAAGCGGAACGGCGTCTACTTCATGCTCACCTCGGGCGCCACCGGCTGGAGTCCCAACCAGCAGCAGTACGCCACCGCCACCAGCATCACCGGCCCCTGGACGGCGATGACCAACGTCGGCGACTCCACGGCCTACGGCTCGCAGACGACGTACGTCCTGCCCGTGCAGGGCACGTCGGGCACCGCGTACCTCTACCTGGGCGACCGCTGGGGCAACTCCTTCGGCGGCAGGGTCAACGACTCCCGCTACGTCTGGCTGCCGCTGACCTTCCCCACCTCGCGATCGATGTCGATGTCCTGGTCGCCGGAGGTCACCATCGACGCCGCGGCCGGCACGGTGAGCGGTGCCGGCGCCACGTACCAGACGCTGATCGCCCGGCACAGCGCCAAGTGCGCCGACGTACCGAACCAGTCACTGTGGCAGGGCGCCGCGCTCACCCAGTACACCTGCAACGGCGGCAACAACCAGAGGTTCTGGTTCAAGTCCGTCGGCAGCGGCTACTACCAGCTGATGGTCCGCAACAGCAGCCTCTGCCTCACCGAGAACGCGACCGCCGTCACCCAGGAGAACTGCAACACGGCCGCCACCGACCAGCAGTGGAGCGTGACCGCTTCCGGCAACTACTGGCTGATCCGGGCCAGGACCACCGGCGAGTGCCTGGACGTGAACGGCGCGTCCACCGCCAACTCCGCCGCGCTGATCACCTACACCTGCAACGGAGGAACGAACCAGCAGTGGACACGCGGAACGTGACGGTCAGGCGAGCAGGTCGATCGCGTCGATCGCCGTGCCCGCGCTGAGATAGGACGTCGTCCCCGAACCGCTCACCACGTGGATCTTCAGTGTGTTGTACGCGCCGGTGTCCGTCAGCCAGGCGGACGCCGGAACGCTGTAGGTGAACGTGTGGTTGTTGCCGCGGTACGAGCCGTTGGTCAGCGACCTCGTGTTCGGCTGGGTGGGCGGTGCGGGGATCGCCGACGTCCAGGTGTCGTTGACGACGACCTGCGGGCGGCCGTTGGCATAAGCAGTCGTCACACCGATCCGCAGCGTGTGCGCGGCGGCTGCCTGGGCGGCGGTCAGCCGGAAGTAGACGACGATCCCGCTGTTGACGTCCTTCCAGAGGTAGCAGGGGAAGGCCGACGTCTCGCTGCCGCTGCCGATCACCACGTTGCCGGTCCAGGGGGCGGCCCGGACGTCCGACGGATGGGCGTACGTCATCAGGTCGGCGTTCTTGAAGCCGCTGGGCGTCCCCGTCCAGTCGCCGATCCGCCAGATCGCGCTCGCGTTGGACGGGTCGTTCGAGGAGGGGACGGCGATCGTGTTGAGGGCGGTCGTCGCGCCCGCGCTCACCGTCACCGGCCCCGTGTACACGGCGAGTTCGTCCTTGTACACGGTCAGCGTGTACGTCCCCGGAAGGACACCCCCGATGGAGAAGTAACCGTCCGATGTCCGGGCCGAACCCCAGTACTGCGCCGCCGAGTTGGCGAGCCCGACGGTGTACGGGTACGCGGTGTCCCGCCCGCTGATCCCGACGCCCGCGACCCGGCCGCGGCCGCTCGCCGGGACGTACCCGGAGATGCCGAGCGAGTCCGCCCACGCGGTGGTGAGGGTGCCCGGGAACAGCGCCGGGGAAGGCGCCCCGCCGTCCGTGAAGGCGATGACGTACGGGCCCTGGAGGCCGAAACGCTGGTCCTCGGTCTGGTTCTGGCCGTAGTAGAGGATCTCGTAGAGGCCGCCGCCGTCCGCGCTCTGGTGGCGGAGGAGGGAGCGGTAGAAGGGGCCGCCGGAGGCCTTCTCGTGGTTGCTGCGCACGATCCAGAGGCCGACGCTGCCGGTCGTCCAGCCGATGTAGTCGTAGTCCATGACCCGCAGCCGGGAGTAGTGCTTGGAGCGGGTCTGACCGTCGGACTTTCCGAACACGTCCCGCGCCTCGATGGCGGTGGGCGCGTAGGTGTAGGAGTCGGGCTCGTCGTTGAGGAACAGACCGGCCCTGACGCGCAGGATGAAGCGGGTCGCCGAGACCGACGTGTCGGCCTTGTTGGTCCACAGGTAGACGTTGTTCTCGCCGCTGCGGGCCGCGTAGTAGTGGCGGAGCGTGCCGTGGGCGACGGAGATCAGGATCGTGGAGCCGGACTGCCTGATCGTCACCGTGGAGCTGCCGAGGCCCGACTCGATGTGCGAGTTCATGCCGCCGTAGCCCTGGTACTCCGTGCCCCGGTAGACCAGGGAGGACAGGTCGCCGTTGGACTTGCGGACCTTGAAGACGAGGTCGGCGCCGGTGTCGACGACGTAGTTCGTGCCGTCGTCGCTCCAGCCGAACGCGGCGGCCCGCGCGGTGCCGGTGAGGGCGGCGCCGGCGGCGGCCGCGGTGGCGCCGACGACGAAGGCGCGGCGGCCGAGGGCCGGGCGGACGCGGGGCCCGTCTGTGGCTGAGGACATGGGTCGCCTCCTGGGATGTGTGGGGGGAGTGCGGGTGCTGCGAAGGGTGACAGTCGAATCGCGTTCGCGAAAGGGCTTTCGCAGGCGGGAAGTTGGCGATGATGGGAATTCGCGCAGAGGGCTAGAAAGCGCTTGCTGAAACGTTGTACGGTCCGAGCCGCGCGCCTTGTCGACCTGCCCCGGGAGCCGCCATGAGACGTTTCACCCTTGCCGCGCCGGCCGCGCTGGCCCTCGCCACCTTCCTGACGGCCGTGCCGGCCCAGGCCTACGACCGGCCCACCGCCCTCGGCCCGGAAAACTGCACCGCCACCGCCTGCCACTTCGACGTCCCGCCCGGCACGTACGACGTTCGGATCGTCCTCGGTGGAGACGAGCCGTCCAGTACCGCCGTCACCGGCGAGACCCGGCGCTCCCTGCTCCCCGAGACGGCCGTCCCGGCGGGCCGGCGCGTGGCCCGCAGCTTCACGGTGAACGTCCGCACGCCCGAGGGCGAGCCGACGGGAGCCGACGGCGCCGCGGGCCTGGACCTGGCGCTCGGCGGCGCGGCGCCCGCGCTCGCCGACATCAGCGTCACGCCCGCCCGGCACGCCCGGCAGATCTTCCTCGTCGGCGACTCCACGGTCTGCGACCAGCCCGGCGACCCGTACTCCGCCTGGGGCCAGCAACTGCCGCAGTTCCTGCGCAAAGGCATCTCCGTCGCCAACTACGCCGACTCCGGCGAAAGCACGGTCACCTACCTGCAGAACCCGCAGCTGTGGGCCACCGTCCAGCCGCAGATCCGCCGCGGCGACCTCGTCCTCATCCAGCTCGCCCACAACGACAAGACCACCGATGAGGCCACCTACCGGGCCAACCTCGAAACGCTCGTGGACGGCGTCCGCGCCGAGGGCGGCCGTCCGGTGCTGGTCACGCCCATCGTGCGGCGCTGGTTCAACTCCGACGGCACCCTGAACAACGGCATCGCCCTCCTGGTCAACGGCCTCGGCGTCGACCACCCCGCCGTCACCCGCTCGGTCGCGGACGCCAAGGGCGTCCCCCTCATCGACCTCACGGCGAAGACGAAGACGCTGGTGGAAACGCTGGGCGTGGAGGCGTCCAAGGCGCTGTACCTCTACAACGAGAAGCGGGACAACACGCACACCTCCGTGCAGGGCGCCACGGTCTACGCGGGCCTGGTCCGGGACGAACTCATCGCTCAGCATCTGGTGCCGCAGGGCAAGGTACGGGTGGGATGAACTCCTGGAGCGCCCCGACCGGAACCGGGGCGCTCCAGGTCCAGCTGGAAGGAAGACCTGCACCATGGATCTGCCCCCGGACGACCGCACCCTGAGCCCGTACACCGGTTACACGCGCGCCCACTGGGAGGCCGCCGCCGACGCCCTGCTCGCCGCGGTGGAGCCGTACGCCACCGAGGACCACGCCCTCTACGATCTGCCCGGCGACCACACCAGCTGGTCCGGCAGGCTCTCGGACGGCCTGGAGGGCTACGCCCGTACGTTGCTGCTGGCGGCCTTCCGCCGGGACGGGACCGCGCTCGAACGGTACGCCGAGGGACTCGCCGCCGGAGTCTGCGGAGTTTGGCCCCGCATCCAGGACCGTAGCCAGCCCCTGGTCGAGGCGGCGTCCATCGCCCTCGCCCTGCGCCTGACGCGCGAGCTGCTGTGGGACCGGCTGGACGAGCCCGTACGGCAGCGGGCGGCGGCCTGGCTCGCCGACGCGCTGACCGCGGAGCCCTGGCCGTGCAACTGGGAGCTGTTCCCGGTGACGGTCGGTGGATTCCTGGAGGACATCGGTTACGAGACGGAGGCGTCCCGCAAGGCGATCGAGCGGGGGCTGGAGCGCATCGAGCAGTGGTACCTCGGGGACGGCTGGTACACCGACGGCGACGGCCGCAAGTTCGACTACTACAACGGCTGGGCGATGCACCTCTACCCGGTGCTGCACGCCTGGCTCGCGGACGACAACCGGTGGCTGGACCTCTACGGCCGTCGGCTCTCCCGGCACCTCGCCGACTACTCCCGCCTGTTCGGGGCCGACGGCGCCCCGATGCACCAGGGCCGCTCCCTCACCTACCGTTTCGCCACCACGGCCCCGCTGTGGCTCGGCGTGCTCAGCGGCCACACCCCGCTGTCGCCGGGGGAGACGCGGCGGCTGGCGTCGGGTGCGCTGCGCTACTTCCTGGACCGGGGCGCGGTGGACGAGCGTGGGCTGCTGACCCTGGGCTGGCACGGCCCCCAGGAGGCGTTGCTGCAAGGGTATTCGGGGCCTGCGTCCCCGTACTGGGCCAGTAAGGGTTTCCTCGGCCTCCTCCTGCCCGCCGACCACGAGGTGTGGACGGCGCCCGAGGAACCGGGTCCGGCGGAGCGCGCCGACGCGGTCACGCCGATCGGCCCGCCCAACTGGCTGCTCCAGTCCACCCGTTCGGACGGCCTGGTCCGCCTCCACAACCACGGCAGCGAGGACGTGCGCTACGACCCCTACTACACGCGCCTCGCCTACTCGACCGTGACGGAGCCTTCGGCGTCGTACGACAACAGTGTGATCGTCGGGGAGGACGCGAGCCGGACGGAGATCGTGCCGCTGGGTGTGGGTGAGGGCTGGGCGGCCTCCCGGCACACGGTCGGGGACGGGGTTCAGGTGACCAGCGTGGTGCTCGCGCACGGTGCCGCGGAGGTGCGGGCGCACCTGGTGACGGGCGCCGCGCCCGGAACCCCGGTGCGGGTCACCGGGTGGGCGGCGGGGGAGGGCGTGCGGTCCGAGCTGCTCCCCGTCCTCGGCCTCACCGACTCCCTCACGGGGGTCACGGGCGACGACGGTGCCACCCTCTTCGCCGCCCTGGCGCGGCTCACCGGCGAACCGGACCCCGTGCCGCTGGGGGAGACGGTGACCGTGCGGAGCGGTGGGCGGGGGGAGCTGAGGGTGCGGTGGAGCGCCGGATCCGAGGTGCGGGTCCGGCTGGACGCCTTCGGAGTGGAAGTGGGCCCGGTCGCCTGACTCGTCGGCTCGGTCGGTGTGTTCCCGCGCGGCGGTCAGCCGAGCCGGCGGGCGTCGCGCATGAGGTCGCGTCCCCGCAGCTCGTTCGCCTCACGCCACGCTCGGATACGCCGCGGCCGGATCAGGAAGTACTGGTAGGGCTCCGGCCTCGGGCCGCTGCTGCCCCGGTCTTCGTATGCTGTGCGCGTGATGGCGGGTGGGCTGCGACGGCCTGTGGAGCTGCGGGACGGCGCTTGGGAGCGGCCGCCGGGAACGCCGGGTACGGCCGCGGAGCCCGGGCTCTGGCTGGTGCGGGCGGAGGCGTTCCGGACGGTGGTGGCCCGGCTGGCCGACTCGGTGCTGGATGGGGCCGAGAAGCAGCGTGCGGCGGCGTTGCGGAGGGCGCAGGACAGGGACACGTATCTGGCGGGGCATGTGGGGCTGCGTCTGCTGCTGGGTGCGTACCTCGGTGTTCCGCCCGCCGACGTCCCGTTCCGGCGGCTGCCGTGTCCGTCGTGCGGTGAGCCGCATGGGCGTCCCGGGGTGCGGGGCGATCCGGTGCATTTCTCGCTGTCTCACAGTGATGGGCTCTGTCTGCTGGCGTTCGCTCCGGTGCCGGTGGGGGTGGACATCGAGGCGGTTCCGGCACTTGAGGTGGCGCAGGAGGTGGGGACGTCCCTGCATCCGCAGGAGGCGGCGGAGCTGCGCGCGGTGCGGGCGGTCGACCGACCGGCGGTGTTCGCCCGGGTGTGGGCGCGTAAGGAGGCCTATCTCAAAGGACTGGGCGTGGGGCTGGGACGTGCCATGTCGCTGGACTATCTGGGGACGGCCGGTGCCGTGGCGAAGGTGCCGGGCTGGACGATCGAGGACGTGGCGGTGGGCGACGGCCACGCTGCCGCGGTCGCCGTTCAGGACTGAGGGACACGTTCGAGGCCGAGGCCGCTGTTCCTGGCGGGGGCGCTCTTCGGGACGGTGGTGGTGAGTGCCTCGGAGCCGAGTACGTCGTCGCCGTAGAGGTCCTGCACCCAGTTGGTCTGGTAGATGGTCTCGAGGTAGCGCTCGCCGAGGTCGGGGGCGATGGCGACGGCGGTCGGCTGCCGGTCGTGCTGTTGCCGGTATCGGGCCAGCCACTGGCTGGCGCCGCTGACCACGGTGCCGGTGGAGCCGCCGAAGACGAAGCCGCGTCGGGCGAGCTGGTGGCAGGTGCGGATGGTGTCGGCCTCCTTCACATGGATGACTTCGTCGATGTACGAGCTGTCGAGGAGCGGGGGTCGGATGCTGGTGCCGAGGCCGGGGATCATGCGGCGGCCGGGGGTGTGCCCGAAGGTGGCGGAGCCTTCGGTGTCGATGGCGACGATGTGCACCCGCCGGTGCCAGGCACGGAAGTAGCGGGCGCAGCCCATGAGGGTGCCCGTGGTGCCGGCTCCGACGAAGAGGACGTCGAGGTCGGGGAAGTGGCGGGCGATGGCGGGGGCGGTGGTGCGGTAGTGAGCCCTGTGGTTATTGGGGTTGGTGTACTGGTTGAGCCACACATAGCGGTCGTCGGAGGCGCACAGGGCGCGGACGTGGTCGATGCGGGCGCCCAGCAGGCCGCCGGTGGGTGAGGGTTCGGTGACGATGTGGATCTGGCTGCCGAGGGCCTCCATGAGCAGCCGGGTGGGCAGGTTGCAGCGGGAGTCGGTGACGCACACGAACCGGTAGCCCTTGTTGGCCGCGATCATGCTCAGCGCCACGCCGAGGTTGCCGGACGAGGATTCGACCAGAATGGAACGGGGCGTGAGCCGACCGTCGCGTTCGGCCGCCTCGATCATCGCGGCGGCGGCTTTGAGCTTGATGGAGCCGGCGAAATTGAATCCTTCGCATTTGAGGAATATCCGCTGTCCGAGAATCGCCTCCAGGTCGACGTAAAGGTCGTCCTGGTTGAAGGCCTGCGGGGTGGATATGACCGGCACGGTCGTCCTCCTCTGTATTGACGGTGGCGTCGGGACTCCTCCAGTACGCGGCCTGACCGCGGCCGATGTCATGCCACCGAATCTCGGGGCTTGACACCACCCCCGATTACGGATAAGTGCGCCGGTCCGATAACGCTGCTGCTGCGCGGTGTCAAGGTACGAAATTCAGGGGCATGACGGGCGCCTGCCGGGCGGGCCTACTGAAGGGGCGGGTTTCACCGACCCGCCGCTGAAGGCTCAAGGCCCTTCGCGGACCGACCCGACAGCGAACCGCGCGTACTCACAGATGGACGACCCCATGCATTTCCTCTCCTCAGCACTTCCCGACAGCCGGCCCGACAGCGGGCCGGACAACAGGTTCCCCGGCCCGGCGGCCGACACCGCACGGCTTCTGGTGGATGTGCTGGCCGATGTCGTGGGAGTGGAAGGTGTGTCGGCCGACAGCCATTTCTTCGACGACCTGGGTGCTGATTCGTTGGTGATGGCGCGCTTTTGCGCCCGGGTGAGGAAACGGGCGGATCTGCCGTCCGTGTCGATGAAGGACGTCTACCGGTATCCCACGGTCAACAGCCTGACTGCCGCGCTCACCGGTGCCGGGCCCCCCGAGCCGGACCCGTCCGTTACGGCGTCCGTTACGGCGTCCGTCGCGGAGCCGGGGACGGCGGCGAGGGTCGGCACAGGACAGTACGTGCTGTGTGGAGTACTCCAGTTGCTGGTGTTTCTCGGGTACGTCTACCTGGCTGCCCTGGCCACGGTCCGGGGCTACGAGTGGGTCGGCGCCGGCTCGGGTCCCCTCGATGTCTATCTGCGGTCCGTCCTGGTGGGCGGTGCGGGCTTTGCCGGGCTGTGCGCCCTGCCGATCGTGGCGAAGTGGACGCTGATCGGTCGCTTCACCCCCCGTGAGTTCCCCGTGTGGAGCCTCGGCTATCTGCGCTGGTGGCTGGTGAAGACCCTGATCCGCACGAGTCCCGCGCGTCTGTTCACGGCGTCACCGTTGTACGTGCTGTATCTGCGGGCGCTGGGTGCGAAGATCGGGCGGAATGTCGCGATTTTCTCCACGCACATTCCCGTGTGTCCCGATCTGCTCACGATCGGTGACGGCACGGTGATCCGCAAGGACGTGTTCTTCTCCTGCTACCGGGCGCACGCCGGTCTCATCCAGACCGGCCCGGTCACGATCGGCAGGGATGCTCTGGTGGCCGAGCAGACCGTCCTCGACATCGGCACCTCGATGGGCGACCGGGCCCAGCTCGGGCACGCCTCCAGCCTGCACACCGGTCAGGTGGTGCCTGCCGGGGAGCGCCGGCACGGGTCGCCGGCCGAGCCCACCACCACCGATTTCCGTGCGGCCGTCGCCGCCGACTGCTCCACCGGCCGGAAGGTCCGCTACGCGATCGGGCAGCTGCTGGCACTGCTGCTGGTGTATCTGCCGCTGGCCGCCGGCGGCATGAGCGTGCTGCTCGCCGCACTGCCCCAGCTGAGGGCGCCGCTCGATGCCGGGCCCTCGGCGTTCACCGGTGGGACGTTCTGTCTCCGTGCGCTGGCCGCGTCCTTCGTGCTGCTCTTCGGCGCCGCTCTCGCCGGGCTGGTCATGCAGGGCACGCTGCCGCGCCTGCTGAATCTGGCGGTCAAGCCGGACAGGGTGTATCCGCTCTACGGATTCCCTTACGGACTGCAGCGTGCCATCGCTGCTTTGACCAACCGTAAGTTCTTCCTGAGGCTGTTCGGGGACAGCTCCGCGATCGTCCACTACCTGCGTTGTCTCGGCTACCGCCTGTCGCCCGTCATACAGACCGGTTCCAACTTCGGCACCGAAGTGAAACACGACAGCCCGTTTCTGAGTTCGGTGGGCAGCGGAACGATGGTCGCCGACGGTCTGTCGGTCCTCAATGCCGAATTCTCCAGCACTGCTTTCCGGATGTCCCGGGTCTCGATCGGGGCGCGTAGTTTCCTCGGCAACCACATCGCCTATCCCTCGGGCGCGAGGACAGGTGACAACTGTCTGCTCGCGACGAAGGTGATGGTCCCGGTCGACGGGGAGATGCGGGAGGACGTCGGCCTGCTGGGCTCGCCGCCGTTCGCCATTCCGCGGACGGTGCTGAGGGACACCCGGTTGAACGAACTGGAGAGCGGGAGCGAGCTGCGCCGGCGCCTGGCCGCGAAGAACCGGCACAATGCCGTCACCGCGGGGGTGTATCTGCTGGCGCGGTGGCTCCACCTCTTCGCCGTCATCCTCATCGCCCTGGCTGCCGAAGCCCTCTACCCCGCCCTCGGCGCGTCGGCGGTCGCGCTGGCCACTGTCCTCACCCTGGTCTTCACCGTCGTCCACTTCGCGCTGGCCGAACGGGCCGTCACGGGATTCAAGACCCAGAAGCCGCTGAACTGCTCGATCTACGATCCGTCGTTCTGGCGCCATGAACGCTTCTGGAAAATGGCCCATGCCGAATACATCGCCTTCTTCAACGGGACCCCGTTCAAGAGCGTCGTCTGGCGGCTCCTGGGTGCGCGGATCGGCAAGCGGGTCTTCGACGACGGCTGCACTGTCCCCGAGCGGACCCTCGTCACCATCGGGGACGACTGCACGCTCAATGCGGGCACGGTGATCCAGTGCCACTCGCAGGAGGACGGCGCCTTCAAGTCGGACCGCACCACGATCGGTGACGGCTGCACTCTCGGTGTCGGCGCGTTCGTCCACTACGGCGTGACGATGGCGGACGGTGCCCAACTCGCCTGCGACTCCTTCCTCATGAAGGGCGAACAGGTCCCGCAGCACGCCCGGTGGGGAGGAAACCCGGCCCTGCCGCTGCCCGGCGACACCCCCTCAACCCGAACCCCCGGCCACCCGCGACGCGCCCCTGCCCCGATCCCGCTGGGCAGCGTGTGACGCCGCGCCCCTCAACACCGAGCAGAGGAAAGACCCCCATGACGCGCAACGCCCCCACCAGTCGAGAGTTCTGGCACGGTGTCCTGGCCGCCGGCAGCGGCCTGACGCCCCTTCCGCGCTGGACCAGGGAGCCGGTCACCGGCCTGGCCGAGTACCGGGCGCCTGTGCCCGCGGGCCACGCGACAGCTCTGCGTCGGCTGGCGGACGACCTGGCGATACCGCTGAGCAGCGTGGCTCTGGCCGCGCACGCGAAGGTGCTGGCCACGCTGAGTGGCGAACGCGAGGTCACCACCGGTTACGTCGCCGCCGACGGCCGGCCGCTGCCGTGCCGGCTGACCACCGGAGCCGGCTCGTGGCGGACCCTGCTGCACGACACCCACCACGTCGTCTCGCACCTGTCGGCCCACCAGGACTTCCCCGTGGACGACCTCAGGCGCGAACTCGGCGTGAGCGAAGCACCGTTTGAAACCGAGTTCGATCCCACCGGCAGCCACAACACCGACACCGGGGGCGAGCGGGCCGGGAACACCGTGCTGTGGCTGGGCATCGAGCACCACGGCGACGGCGGGCCGGCACTGCGGCTGCGCTACCGCACGGACGTCTTCGACCGCGGCTACGCCGCCCGGGTCGCCGGTTATCACCTGACCGCGCTCGCGCTGATCGCCGCCGACCCGGATGCCGACCATGCGGCGCAGAGCCTGCTGTCCGCGGAGGAGCTGCGGTTCCAGCTCGACGGGCTGGCCGGGCCGCGCCGCGACCTGCCGGAGCGGCGGGTGCACGAGCTGTTCGAGGAGCGCGTACGGCTCCACCCGAACGCCGTCGCCGCGCAGGCCGGCACCCGGCAGTGGACGTACCAGGAGCTCAACCGCCGCGCCAACCGGCTGGCCGGAGCCCTGCGGGCCCGAGGACTGCGCCGGGAAGGCGTCGTCGCGGTGGTGACGGAGCGGAACCTGGACTGGCTGGCCGCCGTCCTGGCGGTGTTCAAGGCCGGCGGCGTCTACCTGCCCATCGAGCCGCATCTGCCGGCTGAACGCATCAAGGCGATGCTGACCCGTGCCGGATGCAGGCTCGTGGTGACCGAACCGGCCGCCACCACGACCCTCCGCCCGGCCCTCGCCTCGCTGCCCGACGTCCGGACCCTGTACGTCGAGACCGCCCACGACGAGGACCACCCCGAGACCGATCCCGGTGTCGACGTGGCAGCCGACCAGCTGGCCTACATCTACTTCACCTCCGGCTCCACGGGTGAGCCCAAGGGCGCGATGTGCGAACACGCGGGCATGCTCAACCACCTCTACGCCAAGCTCGACGACCTGGAGATCGGCGAAGGGGACGTGGTGGCCCAGACCGCGCCGCAGTGCTTCGACATCTCGCTGTGGCAACTGGTCTGCGCACTCGTGGTCGGTGGGCGGACCCTGCTGGTCGAGCAGGAGGCGATCCTCGACGTCGAGCGGTTCGTCGAGAAGATCGTCGACGGCCGGGTCGCCGTGCTCCAGGTCGTCCCCTCGTACCTCGAAGTGGTACTGGCCTACCTGGAGCAACACCCGCGCGACCTGCCGGACCTGCTGCATGTGTCGGTCACGGGTGAGGCGCTGAAGAAGGAACTCGCCCAGCGCTGGTTCACCGCCCAGCCCCACATCAAGCTCGTCAACGCCTACGGGCTGACCGAGACCAGCGACGACACCAACCACGCGATCATGGACCGGGTACCGGACACCGACCGGGTCCCGCTGGGCCGACCGGTCAACAACGTGCACGTCTACGTCGTCGACGAGCACCTCAACCCCGTGCCGCTCGGCGCGCCCGGCGTGATCGCCTTCTCCGGGGTCTGCGTCGGCCGCGGCTACGTCAACGACCCCGAGCGCACCCGGTCGGCCTACCTGCCCGATCCCCACCGTGCGGGCACGCGCCTGTACCTCAGCGGGGACATCGGCCGCTGGCGGCCCGACGGCACGCTGGAGTTCCTCGGCCGCCGGGACAGCCAGGTGAAGATCCGCGGTTTCCGGATCGAGACCGGCGAGATCGAGAACACTCTGCTGCGCGTGCCCGGGGTCCGTGACAGCGCCGTCGTGGTCGCCGAACGGCCCGACCACAGCACCCACCTGGTGGCCTTCTACACTGCTGCGCACCCGCTGGAGACGGACGTCCTGCTGGCTCGGCTGGGCGCATCACTGCCCGCGTACATGGTCCCGTCCGCCGTCCACTGGCGGGAGAGCCTCCCGCTCACCGCGAACAGCAAGATCGACCGAAAGGCCTTGACGGCCCTGGCCACGCAGCTGCAGGACGCAGAGGCGGGTGTCCAGGCGCCGAATACGCCGGCCGAGCAGCGGCTGGCGGCCGCGTGGGCGGGTGTGCTCGGCATCCCGCAGGGCCGGATCGACCGGCGGGACAACTTCTTCGACCGGGGCGGCACTTCCCTGTCGGCCGTGAAGCTCGCCATCACGCTGGACCGCGCGGTGTCCCTCAAGGACGTCATCCGCCACCCCGTCCTGACCGACCTGGCCCGGTTCCTGGACGACGCGACCCACCGGCACTCCACCGCACCACCGGCCTTCACCTGATCGCCGGTCGCTGCCTCAACCCCACGGAAAAACCGCACGAAAAGAACCGCACGAAAAGAACCGCACGGAAAGAACCGCACGGAAAGAACTCCACGGAAAGGACGAAGACCATGTCATTCCCCACCACCCCCACACCCATCAGCGCCGGCCCCGCGCCCGCGTTCGCCTCAGTGCCCGAGGTGGGCCGGCTCGACCTGCACCCGGCCAAACCCCCGATACTGCACGCCCCCGCCCACGCGGCCGGCGACGCGGCGGCCTGGGCGTCCGAGCACCGCCCCACCCTGCGCGGTCTCGTCACCGAACACGGCGCCCTGCTCGTCCGCGGCCTGGGCCTGGGCGACACCGGCCAGGTCGGCACGGTCTTCCACCGACTGGCCCCCGAGCTGATGACCGACAAGGAGGCCTTCGCACCCCGCGACACCTATGCGCCCGGCGTGTACTCCTCCACGGCATGGCCGGCCAACCAGCCCATGTGCATGCACCACGAACTCAGCTACAGCCACCGGCCTCCCGGCCTTCTGCTGCTGGCCTGCCTGACCGCGCCCGCCACGGGCGGAGCGACGGCCCTCGCGGATGCCGCCGGCGTCCTCGAGGCGCTGCCGCCGGAACTCGTCCAGCGGTTCGAACAGGAGGGCTGGCTGCTCACCCGCACCTACAACGACGACATCGGTGCCTCCTGGGCCGAGGCGTTCTGCACCGACGACCGCGGCGCCGTCGAGGACTACTGCCGTGCCAACGCGATCGAGTTCGCCTGGCAGCCCGACGGTGGCCTGCGGACCCGGCAGCGCCGCCACGCCGTGGTGCGCCATCCGGTCACGGGCCGACGCTGCTGGTTCAACCAGATCGCGTTCCTCAACGAGTGGACGCTGGCGCCGGAGGTAAGGGAGTACCTCATCGAGGTCTACGGCCCCGACGCCCTGCCGTTCAACACGCGTTTCGGCGGCGGCGACGCGATCGGCGAGGACGTCGTCGAGCTGATCAACACCGCCTACGCCGACCACACCGTCCGCGAGCCGTGGCAGGCCGGCGATCTGATGCTCGTCGACAACGTCCGCACCGCCCACAGCCGGGAGCCCTTCGAGCCACCGCGCGAGGTCCTCGTATCCCTGGCCGAACCACAGCACCCCGCCCCCGGCCTGCCGGCCACCACCCCGTAACCCGGACCCGACTCTCGCAAGGAGCACCCCATGACCACGCCCCGTTCCACCACGCCCCCTCCGGTCACCGTGCCGCCGTTCGCGGTGATCCCCGGCGCCCAGGTCCAACGCAGCCTCCAGGGCCAGGAGAGGAAAATCGTGGAGCTGGTCGAGACCACCTACCGGCTGCACGCAGAGGGGGAGTCGGTCAACCCGCCTTCCTACTTCCTGCGTTTTCCCGACCGCCCGAGCGCCCGCATCATCGCGCTGCCCGCCTCCATCGGCGGGCAGGTACGGGTGGACGGCCTCAAATGGATCTCCAGCTTCCCCGAGAACGTGCAGGCGGGCATTCCCCGGGCCTCGGCCGTGCTGATCCTCAACGACCACGACACCGGCTATCCGTTCGCCTGCCTGGAAAGCTCCATCATCAGCGCCACGCGTACGGCCGCGATGGCCGCATCGGCGGCCACCCGGCTCAGCCGGGGCCGCCGCACCCGCCCGACCCGTGTCGGCTTCTTCGGAACGGGCCTGATCGCCCGCTACATCCACACCTTCCTGACCGCGACCGGCTGGTCCTTCGACGACATCGGCGTGCACGACGTGTCCGCCGAACACGCGGCCGGCTTCCACAGTTACCTGCAAGACGCCCAGGCCGCCGGTGCCACCACCGGCAGGATCACCGTGCACGAGACCCCCGAGGAACTGATCCGCTCCAGCGACCTCGTCGTCTTCGCCACCGTCGCAGGCCGGCCGCACGTCACCGACCCGGCGTGGTTCGCCCACAACCCGCTGGTGCTGCACGTGTCGCTGCGTGACCTCGCCCCCGAGATCCTGCTCGCCTCGGCCAATGTCGTCGACGACGTCGAGCACTGTCTGAAAGCCGATACCTCACCGCACCTGGCCGAACAGCTCACCGGCAACCGGGACTTCCTCACCGGCACCCTGCACGACGTCATGACCGGCCGCGCGGCACTGCCGGAAGACCGGCCGGTGGTGTTCTCCCCCTTCGGCCTCGGCGTGCTCGACCTCGCCGTCGGCAAACACGTCTACGACGAGGTCGCCCGCACCGGACAACTGCAGGTCATCGCCGACTTCTTCCACGAACTGCGCCGCTACGGCTGAGCTGCCCGGGCCTGCGGTACGGGTGCCGCATGCCCGTCAGTTCGGCCGGCGCCGAAGCAACGGGGGCCTAGCGTGTTCCCATGACGCCCTTCGCCGCCCTCCACCACGCGGACGAGCCGCTGCTGCTGCCGAACGCCTGGGACCACGCATCGGCCCACTGCGGCTCGCGCTCACCAGGAGGCAGGCAAAGATCGGCCATCTGCCGAAACCATTGACGCGGGCATGCCCCCCTCCTATCTTCTGACCGAATTCACGAACCACGTTCGAGATTACGGACAGGGACGGTCTGGTATGCCTCGAATCCCCCATCGCGCCGCGCGCCGCAGACCCTGGATCGTCTGCGTGCTCGCCGTGCTCCTCGCCCTGATGGCGGCGACGCAGCCGGCGTCCGCGGCCGACGGCCGCCCCTACACCAACCCGCTGAAGTCGTTCAAGGGCGCCGACCCCTGGCTGACGTACCACGACGGCAACTACTACCTGATCACCACGACGTTCACCGGCATCCTCGGGATGCGCAAGTCACCGACCCTGGCGGGCCTCGCCACCGCGCCCAACGTGCAGGTCTGGTCGGACACCACCCCCACCCGCAACACCAACATCTGGGCGCCGGAGATCCACTTCTTCGACGGCCACTGGTACCTGTACTACTCGGCCGGTCAGAGCGGCGTGGCCTGCTGCGACTCGCAGCGTACGCACGTCCTGGAGAGCGCGGGATCCGACCCTATGGGCCCGTACACCTACAAGGGCATGCTCGCCGGCTCCAACCTCTCGCCGAACGGCTGGCTGATCGACGCCGGCGTGCTGGAGCACGACAACCGGCTCTACCTGGTGGGCAGCGGCTTCATCGGCGGCAGTACGCAGAGCCTCGTCATCGCGCCGATGAGCAATCCGTACACGCTCAGCAGCTCCGCCTTCACCATCATCTCCAGTCCCACCCTCAGCTGGGAGACCTCCGGAGGCGCCGTCAACGAGGCGCCCGAACCGCTGTACCACGACGGCCGGACGTTCCTGACCTACTCCGCCAGCTTCTGCGGAACCGCGGACTACAAGCTGGGCCAACTGGAGCTGACCGGCGACGATCCGCTGAACCCGGCCTCCTGGACCAAGAAGCAGACCCCGGTCTTCCAGCGCAGTGACGCGAACGGCGTCTACGGCCCCGGCCACAACGGCTTCTTCACCTCGCCCGACGGCACCGAGAACTGGATCGTCTACCACGCCAACTCCACGTCGAACGGCGGCTGCGGCAACGGACGGACCACCCGCGCCCAGGAGTTCACCTGGAACGCCGACGGCACCCCGAACTTCGGCACCCCCGTCGCCCTCGGCACCACCTTCCCCGGCCCGTCCGGTGAGACGGCGGCCACGCCGACGTCGTACACCCTCGTCAACCGCAACAGCGGCAAGTGCCTCGACGTGAACGGCGGCAACACGGCCGACGGCACCGACATCTTCCAGTGGACCTGCAACGGCGGCGCCAACCAGAAGTGGAGGATCGAGGACCTCGGCGACGACACCAACCGGCTGGTCAACGTCGCCACCGGCAAGGTGATGGACACCGCCGAGTGCTCCGCGGCCGACGGCGCCGACATCCGCCAGTGGTCCTGGCTCAACAACAAGTGCCAGCGCTACCGGCTGGTCTTCACCGCGAGCGGCGACCACGTCCGGATCGTCAACGAGTCCAGCGGCAAGGTCGCCGACGTGACCGACTGCGGCACCGCGAACGGCACCGACGTACGGCAGTGGACGTGGCTGAACAACAACTGCCAGCAGTGGCGCCTCGTACCGACGACCTGACCGGATCTGGAGAACTCCCTTGAGACGTAACGCCGTTCGCCTGCTCCTGGCGATGCTGGTCGCCCTCGCGGCCTGCCTCGTCGCGCCGGGCTCCCCCGCGCAGGCGGCTGTCCCCGACTCCCCCGCCGTGACCTACACCAATCCGATCGCGGAGAAGCGGGCCGACCCGCACATCTTCAAACACACCGACGGCTACTACTACTTCACCGCGACCGTCCCCGAGTACGACCGCATCGTGCTGCGCCGGGCGACCACCATCCAGGGCCTGTCGACGGCCCGGGAGGTCACCATCTGGACCAAGCACTCCAGCGGGATCATGGGCGCGCACATCTGGGCGCCGGAGATCCACTACATCGACGGCAAGTGGTACGTCTACTTCGCCGCCGGCGCCACCAACGACGTGTGGGCGATCCGGATGTACGTCCTGGAGGGCACCGGCGCCAACCCGCTGACCGCCACCTGGACGGAGAAGGGTCAGATCAAGACCCAGTGGGAGAGCTTCTCGCTGGACGCGACGACCTTCGTCGTGAACGGGGTCCGGTACCTGGCCTGGGCGCAGCGTGATCCGTCCGTGAACAACAACACGGACATCTACCTCGCGAAGATGGCCAACCCGTGGACCATCACGGGCACTCCGGTGATGCTGTCGCGGCCCACCTACTCCTGGGAGACCGTCGGCTACAAGGTCAACGAGGGCCCGGCGGTGATCCAGCGCGGCGGCAAGGTCTTCATGTCGTACTCCGCCAGCGCCACCGACAGCAACTACTGCCTGGGTCTGCTGTCCGCCTCCGCGAGCGCCGACCTGCTCAACGCGGCGAACTGGAGCAAGAGTTCCACGCCCGTGTTCACCAGCAACGCCGCGACCGGCCAGTACGGTCCGGGCCACAACTCCTTCACCGTCTCCGAGGACGGCAAGAGCGACATCCTCGTCTACCACGACCGCAACTACAAGGACATCACCGGCGACCCGCTCAACGACCCCAACCGCCGCACCCGCGTCCAGAAGCTGTACTGGAAGGCCGACGGCACGCCCGACTTCGGCATCCCGGTGCCCGACGGGGTCACGCCGCAGCGCTTCTCGTCGTACAACTTCGCGGACCGGTTCATCCGCCACTGGGACTACCGCGCCCGGATCGAGGCGAACGTCAGTCCGCTCGCCGACTCGCAGTTCCGGGTCGTCCCCGGCCTGACCGGCAGCGGCACGGTCTCCCTCGAGTCCACCAACTTCCCCGGCCACTACCTGCGGCACAAGAACTTCGAGGTGTGGCTGGAGAAGAACGACGGCACGGCCCAGTTCGCCTCCGACGCCACGTTCTTCCGGCGCGCCGGCCTGGCCGACTCGGCGGGCGTCTCGTACGAGTCGTACAACTACCCGGGCCGCTACCTCCGCCACTACGAGTACCTGCTGTACGTCCAGACCCCGAGCACCACCACCGACCGGGCGGACGCCACGTTCTACGCCCAGTGACGATCCGCACCCACCGGGTGCGGCCAGTGCTCCAACGCCACGTGCAGCGCGTCGATGGCCCTGTCCCACGACGCCTGCACGTCGCGTGGGGCACCGAAGGCGCCGGCCGCCTCCAGAGCGCAGTAGCCGTGGAACGTGGCGCGCAGGAGGCGGACGGCGTCAGTGAGGTCGGGTTCTTCGAGGTCGTAGGAGCGGAGCATGCCGTAGGTGATCTCGGCGGTGCGGCGCAGGGCGGGGGAGTCGGCGACGAGGTCCTGGCCGATGCGGATCTGCGTGGCCGCGTACCGGCCGGGGTGCTCAAGGGCGTAGTCCCGGTACGCGGCGGCGAAGGCGGCCAGCGCGTCCTTGCCCGCCCGCCCCGCGACGGCCGCGGCGATCCGGTCTATCATCTCGCCGCCGGCGAGGAGTGCGACCCGGGTGCGCAGGTCCTGGAGGCCGCGGACGTGTGAGTACAGGCTCGCATCCCTGACCCCGAAGTGCCGGGCCAGTGCCGAGACGGTGACGTTCTCGAAACCGATGTCGTCGGCGAGACCGGCGGCCGCCGCGACGACCCGGTCGGCCGTGAGGCCGGCTCTGGGCATGGAAATCGCCTCTCCGCATCCGCTCCAGCAGGCTCCGGGAGTCCTCTGGGGTCAGAGCCTGTGAGCGCAGTTTCGCATAGCGCGTGTGCGGCACACCGATCGCTCCGGAGGCGCTGCGCCGGCGGAACGCTGGGGTGCTGAGCCCCGCCCGACGGGATCTGCAAGCTCGTCCGGGCGGAGCTCCGGCTGCCCCGGGAGATCGGCCGACAGCAGCTCGGGTCAGCGAATCGGCGCGTACAGCACGCCCAGCTTGTCGATCTCGTCGCCCGAGCGGCCCGTGAAGCCGACGATCTGCCAGCCGGACGGGGCCGTGAAGGTCCTGGTCGCGGTCGTCGCCGTACCGGCCGTGAGCGTACGTCCCTTGTCCGTGCTGAACGCGGCCGAGAAGATCCGGGTGCGGCCGTCCTTCTGGCCCTGCGTCAGCTTCACGGACGTGAGGTGCTCACCCGACCCCAGCGTCAGCGTCGTCGCCGTGCCGCCCGTACCGCCGTGCGACAGGACCGTCCCGCCGTCGTGCGTCAGCGACACCGCGTCCAGGCGGGAGCCGCCGCGCAGGGTCAGGGTGCGGGGGGACGGGGTGGCCGGCAGGTCGTCGGCGTCGTTGAACGCCGTGCCGTGCGGGCCGCCGAAGAAGTCGCTGGCCTTGAGGGAGGGGTTGACGGTGTAGGAGAAGTCGACCGTGTGCGGGAAGTGGTCGGACAGGTGCTCCCCGTCGGAGCGGAGGAACGTCGCCCAGTCGTTGTTGTAGCGGGTGGCGTTGAGGCTGACGAGGTCGCTGCCGCGGTAGAGGACCTTGTCGACGACCTCGCAGTCATTGGTCGGGGCAGCCGCGTCGCAGACCTGCGCCTCGCTGCCCTGCGCCGGGGGTGTACCGCCCTTGACCAGGTCGACCCACGGGTCCTTGAGGCCGTTCTCGGCGATGAGCGTGCGGATGTTGTCGCCCGTCCGCGTGTAACGGGTGTTGGTGTCGCCCATGACGATCACCGCGTTGCCCGCGGAGTTGGCCTGGATGAAGTCCGACAGCTGCTCGACGTTGGCGCGCCGGGCGGCCAGGGCGTCGTCCGTCGAGTCGGCGTTGGTGTGGACGTTGTAGAGGTCGACGAAGACCCCCTCGGCGAGGCGGACACGAGCGAGCGAGAACCCCTTGGGAGTCAGGCAGTTCGTGCCCGTGCAGTGGTTCCACTTCACCCGTTGGAAGTCCTCGAAGGGGTGGTCGGAGAGGGTGTTGAGGCCGTCGCCGAACAGGGCGCCGCCGCTGGTCGGGGTGCGGTGCGGGTGGTTGTCGTTGGCGTAGAGGGCGGCGTGGTAGTTGAAGTCCTCCTGGACGTTCACGATGTCGTACGCGCCGAGCCGCTGACCGATCAGCGGGGTGTTGGTCTCGGGGTCGCTGTCGCCGAGGCCGAGCGGCAGGCCCGCGATGTTGTAGGTGAGGACGTTGAAGGTGCCGGTCGTGGCCGCCGCCGCGGGCGGCGAAGCGGCGGTGACGAGTCCGGCCACGGCCAGCGCGCCGACGGTGAGGGCGCCGATGAGTCTTCTCATGGGGGGTGTCTCCGTCAGGGATACGAGGAGGAAGATCAGCGCTGCTCAGCGTCACGGCAACTTCGCTTACGCGCAAGGGAGTTGGGGAAACTGACGGTGCCGGGGCGAGCGGCCGTGTCCGGGACGCCCGGTGCTTACCCACGAGTCGTTGACTATTCATCTTCTGCCTCGATTCTCCTCACGCGGCACAGCAGTGCCGAAGAAGGCGGCCGCAGAAGGCGGCGGCAATCAGGAGGGGCACCATGGGCCACAGCCACGGACACGGGCATCACCATCACCATCACCACGGTCACGACCACGACCATGACCATGACCACGAGCACGCGGCCCTGCCCGCCGCCTTCGACACCTCCGTGCCCGACGAGGCCCTGAGTCCCGAGCAGCAGTCGCGCCGCTCGCTGCTGCGCCGCGCCGGTCTGCTGGGCGCGGGCCTGGCCGCGTCGAGCGTGCTCGCGGCGTCCCCGGCCGCCGCCTCCGCCCCCTCGACGGGCCGCCGCGGCAAGGGCTTCCTGTGGCTGGCCGGCGACCACCACATCCACACCCAGTACAGCAACGACGGCAAGTACCGCGTCGTCGACCAGGTCCGCCACGGCGCCCGCTACGGCATGGACTGGCTGGTCATCACCGACCACGGCAACGCCACGCACGCCAAGATCGGTGTGGAGAAGGTCAACCCGGACATCCGCGAGGCCCGTGAGGCGTACGAGGACACCCTCGTCTTCCAGGGCCTGGAGTGGAACATCCCGGCCGCCGAGCACGGCACGGTCTTCGTGCACCCCGGCAAGAACGAGGTCTCCGTCCTCAAGCAGTTCGAGAACGACTACGACGGCTCGGTCAAGGGCGCCTCCGCCTCCACCCCCGCCAACGAGGCGCTCGCCATCGCGGGCCTGAACTTCCTCTCGGACCAGGTGAGGCGGCGCAAGGTCAAGGACGCGCTGATGCTCGCCAACCACCCGGCACGCAAGGGCATCGACTCGCCGCACGAGATCCGGGCCTGGCGCGACGCCACCGGGAGCCGCCAGATCGCCGTCGGCATGGAAGGCGCCCCCGGTCACCAGGCCGCCGGTATCCCCGCGGGCCTCGGTATGGGCCGGGCCCGCGGCCTGTACGACGGCAGCCCGGGCGCCAACTCCTTCCCCGGCTACCCGCTGGAGAGCTACCGCACCTGGGGCGGCTTCGACTGGATGACCTCCACCGTCGGCGGCCTGTGGGACAGCCTCCTCGCCGAGGGCAAGCCCTGGTGGATCACCGCCAACTCCGACTCCCACCAGAACTACGCCGACACCGCCGTACGCGGCCCGGGCAGCGACTTCAACGCCAACGGCAAGTACGAGGACCCGGTCTACGGCGGCAAGATCGACCTCACCCAGGGCGACTACTGGCCCGGCTACTACAGCCGCACCCACGTCGGCGCCGACGGCTTCAACTACGCCGCCGTGATGGACGGCATCCGCGCCGGCCGTATCTGGGTCGACCACGGCCAGCTCATCAGCGGCCTCGACGTGCGCGTGTCCGGCGGCAGCCGGTGGGCCACGCTGGGCGGCGCGCTGCACGTGCGCAAGGGCACGAGGGTGACGCTGACGGTCGACGTGGCCCTGGCGGGCGGCCCCAACTGGGCCGGTTTCGTCCCGACACTGGCCCGCGTGGACGTCATCCAGGGCGATGTCACGGGCGAGGTGAAGGACAAGGACACGTTCACCGCGCCGACGGCCAAGGTCGTCAAGTCGTACGAGGTCAACAAGTCGACGGGCACGGCCCGGCTGTCGTACGACCTCGGCCGGGTCGACCGCCCGGTCTACCTCCGCCTGCGCGGCACCGACGGCAAGCGCACCGGCGTCGGCCCGATGGGCGCGGCCGTCGACCCGGCGGGCCCGGCGCTCGACGTCGTCGGCGACGCCGACCCGTGGCAGGACCTGTGGTTCTACTCCAACCCGGTGTGGGTCCTGCCCTCGTGACGCCGTACGTCCTCACCGTCGACGCGGGCCTGGAGGAACTGCTCCCGGCCGACCACCTGCTCCTGACGCTGGCGGCCGAACTCGCCCTCCCCGAGGGCACGTTCGGCTGCACGCACCTCGTCCGGGGCGAGCGGCCCCGGGTCGTGCTGTCCTTCGCGATGGAGTCGCAGGCGGCTGCGCCGGCGGCCCGGGAGTGGCTGACGGCGAAGGGCTACGAGGTGACGGACGGCGCCCCCGACGAGGTCGGCCGCGCCGTGCTCTACCCGGGCGCGGCCGATCTCACCGGCACACTGTCGATCGCGGAGCTGCTGTCCCGCTCCGCGATCGACCGCGTGACCGTCCTGGGCGCGTCGGAGCAACCAGCCGCGCACGCCGCTGTCGTCACCCGGGACCACGTACGCCCGCAGTGGCAGAACGGCGAACTGGTCCTGGCCCTGATGCCCGCGGCGGGCGGCGTGCTCGTCCCGTTCGAGGTTCCCGACCCGACCCCCTGCTGCGCCGACCACTGAAACACGGCTGCCGCCGTTGCTCGTGACAGACCCGGCACGTGCGCTCTGATCAGTGCCCGAGAGCGTCCAGCTCCTCGCTGATCGCTTGGCGCAGGGCCTCGTGCCGCGGGCCGAGCGCGTACCGCTCGTCGCTCCAGTTCTCCCGCGGATACAGCCACACCGGTAGGTGCACGCGCTCGTCCGGTTCCCACTCGAAGCGGGGCCACACGTGGGCGTGCAGAAACGCGTCGGTGTTGCCGAGGATCTCCAGGTTGACTCGCCGGAACGCCGGATCGAGCCGCTTGCAGGCACGTTCCACGGCTTCGCCCAGCCGGTCCATGTCCGCCAGGAACGCCAGCCGCTTCGCCTTCGGCAGCTCCGACAGCCGCTGCACCGCCGGATCGTCCACCAGCAGCACCGAGTAACCCGGCAGGAACTGCACGTCCCCGATCACCGCGAAGCCGGCGTCGAGTCGCCGCAACACCGCCGGGTTCTCGCCTCTCAGGGCGCTGCCGATCCGGTCGCTGCGCCAGTCGGGCTCGGTCATGGCCGGGTCAGTCATGGTCGGGAGTGTAGGCGGCGTCAGCCGTTTATCCCGCTGTAGTGCCGCAACGCCCACCGCCACAACAGGCGCGCCCCCAGGTACGCCAGTAGCCCCAGCAGGGGTGACGCCGCCGCCAGCCAGTAGGGGACACTGGTGTCGTGGCCGGTCAGGACCGCGGTCGGGAAGTACGCGACGAAGGCGAGGGGGAGGCCGTACGTCAGGAGGCCGCCCACCGCTCTCGGCAGGACGTTGAGCGGGTAGCTGCCGAACGTGCCGAGGAGCTCCTCCAGCCAGCGGCCCCAGTAGTCGGCCGCCGGGAAGCGGAGCGCCGCCGAGGCCACGACCGTGAACAGGGCCGCCTCCAGGAGCATGCCGCCGAGCACGGCCGCGATCAGGTACGTGATGCGGCCCGCCGTCCAGTCGAGGTCGCTGCGCGACAGCGCGCCCACCATCAGGCCCGCCGCGACCGTCAGGTCGCCGATGGCGTTGGTGGGGAAGTAGGCGAGCTGGACCTGGCGGTGGACCGGCATGGGGCGGAGCAGGTAGACGTCGATCCTGCCCTCCTGGATCTGCCGGCCCGCCCAGTGCATCCTCCCCAGGAAGAGGACGAACAGCCCGTGTGCCAGCATCCGCGTCGCCGGGATCAGCAGCACGTCCGAGCTGTCCCAGCCGCCCATCCCGGTGAACCGGGTCAGCAGCACCGTCGCGAACACGATCACCGACACCTGCCAGACCGCGCCGATCGCGACCATCAGCAGGAACTCGGTGCGGTACTCCAGCTGCGCACGGAAGTTGAGGGCGGTGACGCGCCACACGATGCGCAGAGCCTTCAGCGACATCTCAGCCTCCCTGCGAGATCACGCGCCGCGCGGCCCGCCGCCACACCCACCGGGTGAACAGCGCCAGCCCCACCACCCAGGCGGCCTGCACGGCGATCTGGAACGCCGCGTCCGACAACGGAATCCGGCCCACGTACAGCGACAGCGGCACGCTCAGCGTCGCCTGGAAGGGCAGGAAGGCGCTCATCGTGATGAACCAGTCCGGAAAGAACCACAGCGGCGCGTACACCCCGGCCAGCAGGTTCTGCGCGAACAGGAGGATCAGCATCGCGGCATTGTTGCGGAGCGTGAAGAAGCACAGCTGGTCCAGGACGAGCATGACGTAGTACAGGACCCACTGGCCGAGCAGCATGCTCAGCAGGAACACCCCGGCCACGGCCGCCGACCTCGGGGGCTCCACGGCTCCCACGGCCAGGCAGACCGCGTAGCCGCCCAGCGCCCACGCCAGCCCGTAGAGCTGTTCGCCGAGGGCGCGCAGGGCGTAGTACCGCTGCGGCGGCAGCGGGCGCAGGTACCAGTAGACGATCGTCCCGAAGTGCACGTGCTGCAGCACGGTGTCCCGGCCCGTGTGCTGGTCCAACTCGCTCAGGCGGGAGGCGAGCACGGCGAGCACGGCGTACGTCACCGCCTGGTCGCGGTCGAGTCCGGCGGTGGTGCCGGTCTGCGCGTACAGGCCGCGCCACAACGACCACACCAGCACGACCTGCACGGTCAGCCGCAGCAGGACGGCGGTCATGCGGGGCGGGGCGTGCAGCTCGCCGAGCGGGGTGACGCGGGCGGCGCGCCAGGCGTGCACCATCGACATCAGGCGTCCCCCGCCGCCTGGACGTACGCGGCCCGCATCACGTCTTCGAGGTCCGCCTCGTCGATGCCGATGTCGGTCACCTCGAACCGCTCGATGACCGCCTTCAGTGCCTGGTGCACGGTCGGCGCGTCCGGCCCGTCGGGCCCGAAGACGACCCGGGGGCCGTCGTGCCGCAGTAACGCGACGCCCGGCGGCGGTACGACCTCGGCGTGCGGGTCGGCGAGCGTGGCCCGCACCTGCCAGGTGGAGCCGAACGTGCGGCGGATCTCGTCGAGGGTGCCGTCGAGCATCAGCCGGCCGTGGTTGATGAGGACGACGCGTTCGGCGAGCCGCTCGACCTCGGTCATGTCGTGCGTGGTCAGCAGGACCGTACGGCCGCGCTCCTCCACCTGGTGACGCAGGAACTCCCGCACCTGTTCCTTGACCACCACGTCCATGCCGATCGTCGGCTCGTCGAGAAAGACGACCTGGGGATCGTGCAGCAGGGCCGCCGCCAGATCGCAGCGCACCCGCTGGCCGAGGGAAAGATGCCGTACGCGCGTGTCCCAGAAGGACGACAGCTCCAGCAGGTCGTCGAACTCCCGCAGCCGCGCCGCGTGTTCGGACGTCGGCACCTCGTAGATGTCCCGCAGGATCGCGAACGACTCGCGCACGGGCAGGTCCCACCACAGCTGGGTGCGCTGCCCGAACACGGCGCCGATGTTCCGGGCGTTGCGCTCCCGCTCCTGGTACGGCACCACGCTCGCGACCCGGGCGTGGCCCGACGTCGGGGTGAGGATGCCGGTGAGCATCTTGATGGTGGTCGATTTCCCGGCGCCGTTCGGGCCGAGCAGTGCGAGGAGTTCACCGGGGGCGACATCGAAGGAGACGTCGACGACGGCGTGCTTGGCGACCCGCTCCGGGTTGACGAGGGAGCGCAGCGCCCCGGCCAGGCCGGGACGCCGCACGGTGGTGTGGAAGGTCCGGGTCAGGCCCCGGACCTCGATACTGCCACTCAATTGATCTCCGAGAAGACGAAGGAGAACTCCGCGGGCTCCGCCCGCAGGAAGTACTGCGGCAGCGGGCCCGGGCCGCACGACTGCGAGCCGATGCCGTGCTGGCCGTGGTCGAGATTGACCCACACTGTGTCGCCCGGGGTGAGGTCGGTGCGGTGGCGGGCGGCGTCCAGCTGTTCGGTCGTCCAGCGTCGGGCGGTGAACCAGAACTCCGGGTCGCCCTCGATGCGCAGGCCGCCGAGCTCCACCCAGCGGACGTCGGCGCGGGCGCCGTTCTCCTGCGGGCGGACGTACGGCGTCTGCAGCTCGTCGACGGTGGAGTGCCAACGCCCCAGCATCGAGGCGGACTTGGTGTCCGGGTAGGCCTCACCGGGGCCCCCGCCGAACCACTTCACGGCGTCCGCCTGCGCGAGCCCGAACCGGATGCCGAGCCGGGGCAGCGGCACCGTCCAGTCGCCCTCCGGCGTCACCGACACGGTCAGCCGCAGCCGGGTGCCGTCGGAGGTCCAGCGGTACACCGTGGCGAGGCCCACCTCCCAGGCGGCGGGCGCCACCCGGGTCCGCACCGTCAGCGCGTCGTCGGTCAACTCCACGGCGTCCAGGCGGTGCCGCATACGGTGCAGGCCGTACTTGCGCCACAGCATCCCGTAGCGGGTGTCGGTCTGCCACTCCGCGCCGTCGTCGTTGTCGGTGGGCGCCCGCCACACGTCCAGGCGCGGGGCGGTCACCTCGACGCCGCCGATGGTCTTCAGCGCACCGGTGCGCGCGTCGAAGGAGGCCGGGCCGAGGTAGATCAGCTTCTCGCCCGCGGTCGGGCGATCGATCGCCGCCACCGTGGGCAACGGCCGGGCGGAGACGGGGAACTGGCCCCACGCGACCTCGTGGTCCTTCGGCCCCCATGCGGTGTCCGCTGCCAGCAGCGCTCGTACCGTCCACTGGGTTTCGGCGCCTTGTGCGTCCGCCGGGGGCTCCGGCAGCTTGACGTCGGCCGACTCACCCGGCGCGAGCGCCGGCACCGACAGGGCGCCCGCCTCGACCGTCTCGCCGTCCACCTGGTACGACCACTCGAAGGCGAGCGCCGACAGATCGGCGAAGTCGTACTTGTTGGTCACCCGTACGGCGCCGTCCCCCTCGATACGGACCGGCTCGATGACCTTCTTGTACTCGACGAGCCCGGGGGAGGGCGTCCGGTCCGGGAAGATCAGCCCGTCGCAGACGAAGTTGCCGTCGTGCAGCTCCTCGCCGAAGTCGCCGCCGTAGGCGTAGCCCAGCTCGGGGTGCTTGATGCCGTGGTCGATCCACTCCCAGATGAAGCCGCCCTGGAGGCGATCGTACGCCTCGTACAGCCGCTGGTAGTCGGCGAGTCCGCCGGGGCCGTTGCCCATGGCGTGGCCGTACTCGCACTGGATGAGGGGGAGTTCGCGGCGCTTGTGGGTTCCGCCGTCGAGCCTCCGGCCGATCTGCTCGACCTCCGCGTGGGAGGCGTACATCCGCGAGTACACGTCCGTGTCCCGGCAGTTCCAGTCGCCCTCGTAGTGCACGAGCCGGTCGGGGTCCCGTGCGTGGATCCACTCGGCCATGGCGGTCAGCCCGCGCCCGGTGCCGGCCTCGTTGCCGAGGGACCAGAACACGACGGACGGGTGGTTCTTGTCCCGCTCGACCATACGGGCGGCGCGGTCCAGCAGGGCCGGGGTCCAGCGGTCGTCGTCGACGGGGTTGTCCCGCCAGGCCTGCTCGGTGAAGCCGTGGGTCTCCAGGTCGCACTCGTCGATGACCCACAGGCCGTACTCGTCGCACAGGTCGAGGAAGGCCGGGTGCGGCGGGTAGTGCGAGGTGCGCACGGCGTTGAGGTTGTGCCGCTTCATCAGCAGCACGTCCTCGCGCATGGTCTCCAGGTCGAGGGCGCGGCCCTGCTCCGGGTGCCACTCGTGCCGGTTGACGCCCTTGAAGAGGATCGCCCTGCCGTTGACCTTGATCAGGCCGTCTTCGAGTGCGACGGTACGGAATCCGATGCGCAGGGGCACGCGCTCGCCCGCCGTGACCAGCTCACCGTCGTACAGCTTCGGCGTCTCCGCCGACCACGGTGCGACCGGGACCGTCACCGGCTCGCCCGTCGCGACATCGATGTCCAGGGCGGGCACGGACACCCGCCCGTCGACGTCGGAGTCGACGCGCAGGGTGCCCTCGCCGGTGAGGTGGTCGTACGAAGCGTGGACGAAGAAGTCGCGCACGCTGTCGGCCGGGCGGTGCAGCAGGGTGACGTCACGGAAGATGCCCGGCAGCCACCACTGGTCCTGGTCCTCCAGGTACGAGCCCGCCGACCACTGGTGGACGCGGACCGCGAGGACGTTGCCGGACGGCTTCAGCAGCTGCCCGACCGCGAACTCGTGCGGCAGCCGTGAGCCCTTGAACTCGCCGATGTCCGTGCCGTTCAGCCACACGCGCGCGCACGACTCGACGCCGTCGAAGCGCAGGACCGCGCCCCCGTCGGCGGGCCAGTCCTCCGGCAGGTCGAAGACGCGCAGGTGGTCGCCGGTGGGGTTCTCGGTGGGGACGTGCGGGGGATCCACCGGGAAGGGGTACAGGTGGTTCGTATAAATGGGCGAACCGTGGCCCTGCAGGACCCAGTGCCCGGGGACGCCGACCTCCGCCCAGTCACGGGCGTCGTAGCCGGGCTCGGCGAAGGAGTCGTCCTCGGCGTCGGCGGTCGGCGACAGGCGGAAGCGCCAGCTGCCGTTGAGGGACAGGGACGCGGCGTCGGAGGACGCGTACCAGGCGCGGGGCGGCAGGGTGCCGGTGCCGGGTGCGACGTCCTCGACGTACTGGATGGCCGTTGTCGTGCGGAAGGACATCTGTCTCCTAGGTCAGCCCTTGATGCCGGTCTGCGCGATCCCCTGCACCAGCCAGCGCTGGAGGAAGAGGAACACGAACACCAGGGGCAGGATGGAAATGGCGGTGGCCATGAAGATCAGGTGGTAGTTGACGGTCTGGTTCGTCATGTACGAGGAGAGCGCGACCTGGACGGTCCAGGCGCTGGGGTCCTGACCGATCACCAGCGGCCACAGGAACGCGTTCCAGCCGTTGATGAACGTGATCGTCGCGATCGCCGCGAAGAAGTTCAGCGAGTTGGGCACGACGACACGCCAGTACGCACCCCAGTAGCCGAGCCCGTCCACGCGTGCCGCCTCCTCCAGCTCCTTCGGGAACCCGAGGAAGTACTGCCGGAACAGGAAGCAGGTGAAACCACTGAACAGGCCCGGAATGATGAGACCGCGGTAGCTGTCCACCCAGCCGAGGGACGACACGAGGACGAAGCTCGGCACGAAGGTGACGGCGGTGGGGACCATCAGGGTGAACAGGACGGCGTAGAACACCTTGTTCGCATGCTTGTACGGGATGCGCGCCAGGCCGTAGCCCGCCAGGGAGCACACCAGAAGGATGCCGACGGTGTGCAGGACTCCGACGACCGCCGAGTTCCACAGCGCCTGGCCGAAGTCCACGGTCGGGTCCTCGAACGGCTCGGTGACGTTGCCCCATTGGATGTCCGTGGGGAACAGCTTCCAGTCCTCGCCGGTGATCTCCGGGTCGGTGGACAGGGCGTTGCGGAGCAGGACGTAGAACGGGATCAGGAAGAGGAGGGCGGCGACACCGGTGGCGACGTACAGGCCGGTGGAGCTCATAACGCCACCCCGGCGCGCGCCGCGTGCGGTGCTGCTCGCCTTGACCGTGTTGGAGGTCACTTGGACTCGTCACCCCTTCCGAAACCCATGATCTTGCCCTGGAGCAGGGTGACGACGCAGATCAGCAGGGTCAGGATCACCGCGCCGGCACTGCCCGCGCCGTAGTCCTGGTTGTCGCCGAGGGCGGTGTAGTACAGCTCGACCAGCGGTGGCCGTCCCCAGGTGGTCTTCTGCAGGAGGTTGAAGAACTCGTCGAAGGCTTGATACGCCGCGATGAGCAGGAGCAGGATCACGGCCGTCGAGGTGGCCCGCAGCTGCGGGAGCGTGATGTACCAGAAGGTCTGCCAGCCCGGCTTGGCGCCGTCGATGGCGGCGGCCTCGTACAGCTCGTCCGGGATGTTCTGCAGGGCGGCCAGGAAGAGGATCATGTAGAAGCCGGACTGCAGCCACAACCGTGCCGTGACGATGACCAGCCAGTACCACGGCGGGTCGGGGTTGGCGAGCCAGGCGATGTTCTCCACGCCGAACCAGCCGAGGACGGTGTTCGCCAGGCCGAAGCGCACCCCGTTGAAGATGGACATCTTCCAGATCAGGGAGGCGGCGACATAGCTGCACGCGGTCGGCAGGAAGAACACCGACCGGAAGAACGCCCGCATGAAGCGCAACCGGTTCACCATCAGGGCCAGGCCCAGCGAGAGCGCCCAGGTGGTGGGCACGATGATCGCGGCGAAGACGGTGAAGGTGACGAGGGAACCGGTGAAGTTGCCGTTTCCCAGCATCTGCCGGTAGTTGTCGAACCCGATGAACTCGTTCGGCGTGACGGTGAAGCGCGCCTCGAAGAAGCTGAGCCAGATGCTCCAGCCGATGGGGATGTAGACGAAGATCAGCAGGCCGATGAGGAACGGCCCGGTGAAGAGCCAGAAGTTGAAGGTGCTGTTGCCCCGCAGCCCCCGCCGCGGCCTGGTCCCGGAGGACTTGGCCGGGGCGGGGCGCGCGAGGTCGCGCGTGGTGGTCGTCGACATGTCGCGGTCCGTCCGGCGGTCTATCCGAAGAGCTTCTTCAGTTCGGTGTTGACTGCCTTGTCGCACTTGTCGAGGGCGGCCTCCGGGTCACCGCCCTTGCGCACACAGTCCGCGAAGACGTCCTCCGTCGCCTTGATCATGGCCTGGGTCCAGCCGATGTTGTCGAAGTGCCCGTAGTCGGTGAAGAGTTTGACGCCCTCCGCCGGCAGCCCCGACTTCAGCTTGTCGGCGTTCTCGGCGATCGAGGTGCGCGGCGGGATGTGGAAGCCGTAGGAGAGGGCCCAGTCCTCCTGATACTCCTTCTGGTCGATCCACAGCCACTTCACGTACTCCTTGGCCTCGTCGGCCTTGTCGCTCTTGGCGTTCACGAACATCGACCAGCCGCCGTTGTAGACCGAGGGCTTGCCGGCGTCGGTGACCTTGGGGAACGGGAAGACCCCGAGGTCGTCGCCGAGGGTCTGCTGCATCGCCGGCATCGCCCACATGCCGCAGAACTGGATCGCGGTCAGGCCCTGGTTGAGGGCGGAGGGGTCCCAGTAGTCGGCCGGGGCGTCGAGCAGCAGATCGCCGCTGGTGAACAGCTTGCGCATTTTCTTCAGGCCCTCGACGACCCCGTCCGTGTGGTAGGCGATCCGGTTGTTCTCGTCGAGGGTGTCGGCGCCGGCCGCCCAGATCATCGGTCGGATCACCGCCTGCAGCGTGTTGCCGAGGTACACGCCCTTGACCTTGTCCGTGGTGAGCTTGGCGGCGACCTCGATCAGCTCGTCGAGGGTCTGCGGCACCTCGACGCCGGCCTTCTCGAAGAGCGAGGGGCGGTAGAAGAAGAACTGCGGGTCGTCGATCATGCGGACGCCGTATATCTTGCCGTCCACCGTGTGCGACTGGATGTCGGCCTGGTTGAAGTCGTCCTTGACCGGTTCGACGATGTCGGTCATATCCGCCACCTGACCGCTCGTGACGAGCTGGATCTGCGGGTGGAACTCGAAGAGGTCGGGCGCGTTGTCGGTGAGCAGGCTGGCGAAGAGCTTGCTCTCGAAGTTCGACCCGGTGATCCACTGGGTGGTCACGTCCGCCTTGTCGTAGGCGGCCGCGTACTTCTTGATGGCCTGCTCGGTCCCCGCCTCACCGTACGCGTGGAAGTACTGCACGAGGCTGTTGCCCGAAGCTCCGCCGCCCCGCCCGTTGTTGCTCCCACAGGCCGCCAGCCCGCCGGCGGCGGCCAGGCCCATGGCGGCCCGCAGTACGGATCGGCGGTCCCAGTTGCTCTTGCTGAATGCCGACATGCTGACGTCCTTGTCTCTTGTGCGGCTGCGGCTCGTTCAGAAGGTGCGGTGCGGGACGCTAACCTTCGGCTAAGGCTTCGGCAAGGGGTCGAACGAAGTCTGTTCGAAACGTTGCGCAGCGTTCGGAATGCCGGACGTGACGGCGCGACGGACCACCGCACGGCGGCCCGCCGAACCGTCGAAGGGTGAACTACTGGACCGGTGACGGGCAGTGCAGGTTCAGCGCCGTGTCGATGCGTCGGGCGGCGTGCGGGGAGATCTCGGCGGAGGCGGTGTCTGCGGCGCCCGCCGGGGGTGCGGGCGCGTTCCTTCCGTCGTCATGAAGGCGGCGCGGTACGGCTCCTTGCGGGGGTGGCGGTGCGCTTGCCGTTCCGCTGCCCGACGGTCTGCAGGGCGCCTTCGAGCGCGAACGTCGCCGCGCCGAGGGAGACCGGGTCGGTGGGGATCGGGGAGAGGACGATGTCGGTGGCGGCCAGGGGCCGCCGCAGCGCGTGCCGGGACACGGCGTCGCGCACTTCGGTGAGGAGGGGTTCGCCGAGCGTGGCCGCGACCCAGCTGCTGAGGACGACCACTTCGGGGTTGAGCAGATTGACCAGGTCGGCGATCCCGGCGGCGAGGTAACGGGCGGTGTCCCGGACGACCTTGAGGGCCACCGGGTCGTGCACGGCGACCGCGCGGGCGAGGGCGTCGATGGTGGCCGTCTGGTCCTCGGGGTGGAGCAGCGGACTGCCGGGGTTCAGCTCACGCAGGTGCTGCATGATCCCGGGAGCGCCCACGTAGGTCTCCACGCAGCCGTGGTTGCCGCAGTGGCACAGCCGCCCATCCAGGACGAGCGTGGTGTGACCCCACTCGCCGGCGCTGTTGCTGACGCCGCGATGCAGCCCACCGCCCAGGATCAGCCCGGCGCCCACCCCCGTCCCCAGGTTGACCACCACCGCGTCACCGCGCCCCCGCGCCGCGCCGAACCACAGCTCGGCCACCGCGCAGGCGCGCAACGGGTTGTCCAGGTGGAGGGGGTAGGCGATGTGCTCGGCGAGCAGGTCGAGCAGGGGGACGTCGTGCCAGTCCCAGTTGGGCGCGTACTCGGAGATGCCCGTGTCGCGGTCCACCTGCCCCGGCACGCTCACCCCGACGCCGAGCACGCGCGCGCCCTCGACCCCGGCCTGCGCGACCACCGAGCCGACCGCGGCGGCGACATGGCCGACCACCTGCTCCGGGCGGCTCTCACCGGGACGCATGTCCTCGTCGGCGCGGGCCAGCACGTTCAGCGCGAGGTCGAACAACTCGACATGGACGTACGTCTCCGCGATGTCGACGCCGATCAGCGCGCCGCCGGAGGCGTTGACGGCCACGAGCCCGCGCGGGCGGCCGCCCGCCGAGTCCTCGAAACCGACCTCGGTGATCATGCCGAGGTCGAGCAGCTCGCCGACCAGTGTGGCGACGGTGGCGAGGCTCAGCCCGGTCGCGGCGGCCAGCTCCTGCCGGGAGGTGGGAGACTCGGCGATGATCTGGCGCAGCACCTCGTAGCGGTTCGCGGTGCGGATGTCACGTGATGTGCGCTTCACCGGGCCGACCCCCATCCCTTCAGCTCAGGCCGGGACGACATCGGCACCGGCGCGGCGCAAGGCTATGGGCTGGGGGGACGTTCGACAAGGGGTTAGGAAAGGGGGTGTAGAAAGTCGGGTGAGCGAGTGCAGAAGGGGGGTGCAGGAAGTGGGGTGCAGGAAGTCCTGCCGATTCAGGCCGCCAGGATGTCCCGTACGAAGGCGTTGGTGAATGTGCCGCTGGGGTCGAGTGTCCGGGCCAGCGCCCGGAAGTCGCCCAGCCGCGGATAGCGCTCGCGCACCATCGCCCCCGGCGTCGCGAACACCTTCCCCCAGTGCGGACGCGCGTCGAGCCCGTCCAGCGCCTCCTCCACCCGTCGCACCACCGGCAGCACCGCTTGAGCGTCCTCGATCCAGGTGAAGTGCACCGCCACGCTGTCCCGCCCGTACGCGGGGCTCAGCCACTGCTGGTCGGCGGCGATCGTGCGCACCTCGCAGGTCTGCACGACCGGCGCCATGACCGTACGGATCGCGTCGAGGGCGTGCAGTACGTCGACGGCGTACGACCGCGGCATCAGGTACTCCGACTGCAACTCCGCACCGCTGCTCGGCGTGAACTCCGCGCGGAAGTGCGGCAGTCGCTCATGCCATGGCCCCGGGACGCCGAACTGCTCGGTGCAGTTGGCCGCGGGCATCCCCGGCACCGGATGCAGCGCCTGCGTCGCGGGCGCGGCCCAGGGGAAGGCGGGCATCGGCTGGTCGGTGCGGCGCTTGACCCACACCTGCCGGAAACCGGGCTCGCGCCAGTCGGTGAACAGGCTGACGCTGTACGCGGCCGCCATGACCGTCTCGAAGTCGAGCCCGGCCAGGGGCAGTTCGGTGAAGACGTACTGCTCGACGTCGTAGGACGGCTGCACATCGAGGGTGAGCGCGGTGACGACGCCGAGCGCCCCCAGCGAGGTGACCGCACCGCCGAAGCGCTCGTCGCCCCGGGTGATCGTGACGGTCGTACCGTCGCCGGTGACCAGCTCGACCTCGCGCACCGCGGCGGCCAGGGGCGGGTTGCCGACTCCCGAGCCGTGGGTGCCGGTCGCCACCGATCCGGCGACCGAAATGTGCGGCAGGGATGCCATGTTGGCCAGGGCGAGGCCGTGTGCGTGGACATGGCGGGCGAGTTCGGCGTAACGGACGCCGCCCGAGACCCGTACCGTACGGGCCGTCGTGTCGACGTCGATCTCGGGCGGCAGGGCGTCCAGGGAGAGCAGCATGCCCTCGGGGCCCGGTTCGGCGATCTCGTTGAACGAGTGCCCGCTGCCCAGCACCCGCACCCGCGCGCTGTCCGCGACGAGCGAGCGCAGCGCGTCGAGCGTGGGCGGGCGGTGCAGCTCCTTGGCGGCGTACGTGATGTTGCCCGCCCAGTTGGTCACGGTACCGGTCATGCGGTTGCCCCTCCCCGCCGAATGCTGTCCATGTCGGGTCCAGCAAATCACCCTCGGACATGCCTGCCGGACCCGGCTGCACGGCTCGGGAGGCAGTGGGCATACCGTGAGGAGTCGTACGTCCGAACTGGGAGGAGACACGAAGATGGGCAGCCGCACCGCGCTCGTCGAGGATCTGATGGAGCGCTTCCCGCAGGTGCCGCGGGAGGCCGTCTTCAAAGAGGACCTGCTCCGGGGCGGTGTCGCCTTCGCCCCGTCCGCGCTGAGCGATACCGCCAACGAGGCAGCCGGTGAGGTCAAGCCGAAGTCGTACTTCATCTTCTCCTTCGACCACGGCACCCTGCCCGAGCTGGGCGAGGCCGCCCTGCGCCGCCCGCCGGAGGAGATCATCCTCACCGGAGGGCCGTACGACCTGCGGCGGACCGTCGTCTCCGTGCGCGTGAACCCGTCGTCCCCGTACCGCGTGGCCGCCGACGAGGGCGGGATGCTCGGGCTGTACCTCGACGGCAGGCGGATCGCCGATGTGGGCGTGCCGCCGATGCCGGAGTACTACCGGCACACGCTGTCCAACGGGAAGTCGGTGATGGAGGTGGCGCCGACGATCCAGTGGGGCTACCTGATCTACCTGACCGTCTTCCGGGTGTGCCAGTACTTCGGTGCCAAGGAGGAGTGCCAGTACTGCGACATCAACCACAACTGGCGCCAGCACAAGGCGGCCGGCCGCCCCTACACCGGGGTGAAGGACGTGGAGGAGGTGCTGGAGGCCCTGGAGATCATCGACCGGTACGACACCGCCAAGGCGTCCACCGCCTACACGCTCACCGGCGGCGCGATCACCAAGACGGTCGCCGGGCGGGATGAAGCCGACTTCTACGGGCACTACGCCAAGGCCATCGAGGAGCGCTTCCCGGGGCGGTGGATCGGCAAGGTGGTCGCGCAGGCGCTGCCGCGCGACGACGTGCAGCGGTTCAAGGACTACGGCGTGCAGATCTACCACCCGAACTACGAGGTGTGGGACCGGCGGCTGTTCGAGCTGTACTGCCCCGGCAAGGAGCGCTATGTCGGCCGCGACGAGTGGCACAAGCGCATCCTCGACTCGGCGGAGATCTTCGGCGCGCGCAATGTGATCCCGAACTTCGTGGCGGGCGTGGAGATGGCGGAGCCGTTCGGTTTCACCACGGTCGACGAGGCCATCGCGTCGACCACCGAGGGCCTGCGCTTCTTCATGTCGCACGGCATCACGCCCCGGTTCACCACGTGGTGCCCCGAGCCGACCACCCCCCTCGGCAAGGCCAACCCGCAGGGTGCGCCGCTGGAGTATCACATCCGGTTGCTGGAGGCCTACCGCGCCACCATGGACGACTTCGGCCTCACCTCCCCGCCCGGCTACGGCCCGCCCGGCCCCGGCCGCGCGGTCTTCTCCGTCAGCTCGTTCATGGACAGCCTGCCCGCGCAGGAGCCGGACGAGCCGCGCCGGGCAACGGCAGGGCAGGAGACGGCGCAGGCGTAATCCGGGAGAGACCAGGGCGGACCGGGGGGGTACGACACCGCACTTCGAATACCCGGCTTGTCAGTTGTGTCGAAAGCGTGAAAGGCTCTTGCCCTGCCTGAGGTTCCCCACAACTCCCCTTGTCCCCACGGTGAGTTGACCTCGCACGATGCAGGAGACCCATGCCCGACCTGCCGACCCCCCAGGACGCCACCGAGGCGGCGCTGTTCTCCGAGTGCTGGGACACGGTGCTGTCGTACGCCGACCTGTGCACGGCCGGATCCGCGGCCGCGACCCAGCTCGCCCGGGAGGCGTTCGCACACGGTATACGCGAGGCCCGCACCGCCGGGTCCGAAACGCACCGGAACGCCGGCCGCCGCCCGCCCCGACTGCCCCGAATAGCCCTGCTGCTGACCGCCGTGCGCACCACGGCGGCCGACTGGGAGACGCAGGGCCACGGCCACCGGCTCGACCCCGAACTGCGCCTGTGGCTCAACTCCGACCACGCCGCCCGCTACACCGGCCCCCCGCTGCGCCGCCCGCTCGCCCTGCGCGCCCTGCGCGACATGCAGGGAGCCGACGCCGAACTGCTGTGGCTCGCCGAGGTGGAGGCCCTGCCGCTCCCCGTGGTGGCCCGCCGCCTCGGCCTCGACCCGACCGGCGTCGCCGACGAACTCACCGAAGTACGCGGTCTGTTCCGGGACCGCTGCCTGCGCAACCATCTCGACACGCCGATGGACCCGCAGTGCCGCAGTTACGCCCGGCTGCTCGACGCCGTCACCCGCTCACCGGTCGCCGACACCCCCGACGACCTCTCCCAGCACCTCGCCCGCTGTGTGCAGTGCGCGGAGGCCGCGGCCTGCCTGCGGCTGCACGGCGGTGGCCTGCCCGGCGCCCTCGCCGGCGGTGTCATCGGCTGGGGCGGCCTCGCCTACCTGGAGCGCCGCCGCCGCGCCGCCGAGGTACGCCTCGGCGCCGGCCGTCCCGACGGCCTCGACCCGGACGACGAGGCCGGTGCCGACCGGGCGCGCGTGCTGCGCGGCGGCCTTCTCGTCGCCGCCGTCCTGGTCTCCCTGCTGGCCCTCGCCGTCACCCTGCTGCCGCAGGGCAGCACCGGTGACGGCGCCGCGGGACCCGCCGACACCGCCGACCGCCAGCCGGTGGCCGACCCCCGCCCCTCCCCGCCGGTCGCCACCCGCTCCCCCTCGGAGTCCGCGTCCCCCTCCCCGAACTCCCCCGAGCCGTCGGACAAGCAGACCCCGGCCCCGCCGTCCGACCACAAGGGCACCGACCCGGAACCCCAGGGATCGTCCACCACCTCCACGCAGACCGGGCCGTCGCCGGGGGAGGGTGAGCAGCCGACCTGCCATGTCACGTACGACCTGGTCAGCCAGTGGCCCGACGGCTTCCAGGCCGCCGTCACCGTCACCACCGAGCACGCTCTCGACGACTGGCGCGTCGCCTGGACCTTCCGGGACGGCCAGCGGGTCGGCCAGATGTGGGACGCGAGCTTCACCCAGGACGGCTCCCGCGTCACCGCCACCGCCGCCGACTACAACAAGGCCGTCCCCGCCGACGGCAGCCTCGCCTTCGGCTTCCTCGCCTCCTGGCGCGGCAAGAACTCACCGGCGTACGACTTCACGCTGAACGGGCAGGACTGCGCCAAGGCCTGAGTACAACGGCACGAGACCGACCGGCTTCCGCCAGGGCCTGTTGCGAAAGTCCCGCCTGCCCCGCGACGCCCGGCACGCACTCTCGCCGCACCGCGCGAAAGCCCACGTAGCGCCGCTACGAGGACTTCCGCGCGGCACGCCGAGAGCACGCACCGAACGCCGCGGGGCCCGCCCTCCGGGCGGACGACGGGACTTTCGCAACAGGCCCTAGCCCGAGAGGCCGGCCTCGGAGCAGGCGCGCCGGAGCTCGGGGGTGCAGATCTGGTCGATGGTGTACACGCCGTCCTTGATCAGGGTCTGTTCGATGTTGTCGCGGGTCACCGCCGTCGGAGTGAGCAGGATCGACGGGATGTCCTCGGTGGTGGAGCTGTCGATCGTCGTCGTGGCGATGTCGTCGAGGTTCTCGCCGCGCCCGAGGGCGACGGCCATGGTGGCGGCCGCGTCGGCTTCCGCCTTGAAGGGCTTGTACACCGTCATGTACTGCTCGCCCGTGATGATGCGCCGCACGGCTTCGAGGTCGGCATCCTGGCCCGTGACCGGAGGAAGGTCCCGGACACCGGCATTCTTGAGAGCGGCGATGACGCCGGCGGCAATCGCGTCGTTGGCCGCCAGGACGCCGCTGATCCGGTTCGGGCCCAGGGCCGCGATGGCAGCGGACATATTGGCGTAGGCGTTGTCCGTGCTCCAGCCCTGGGTGGTGTACGACCTGCCGATCTTCACCTTGCCGGCGAGGACGGACATCGCGCCGCTCCGGTACCACGCCGCGTTGGTGCTGGTCGGGTCGCCGTTCATCATGACGACGCTCCCGCGGCTCGCCTCCTCGCCCATGGCCGTCAGGAGTCCCTCGGCCTGGAGCCTGCCGACCTGCGCGCCGTTGAAACTGACAAAACCCGAGATCGGGCCCTCGGCGAGCCGGTCATAGGCGACGACGGGGACGCCCGCCCGGTGTGCCTCCTGGATGGAGGAGCGCAGAGCCTTGGTGTCCGCGGCGTCGAGGATCAGGACGCGGACATCCTTGGTGATCATGGACATCACCTGTTGCTGCTGCCTCCGGGCATCACTCTCGGCATTGGCGTACTGCACGGTGCACCGGCTACACAGCTCCTTCAGCCGCTTCTCGATCAGCGGCTTGTCCGAATGCTCCCAGCGGGGGACCGCTCGGCTCGGGAGCAGCAGGCCCACGGTGAAGCTGTCCGTGTCCGCGTCGCTGTCTCCTCCGCAGGCGGCCAGGGACATCGTCATCAGTCCGGCGACGAGCGCGGCGACGACGTGTCGTATGCGAGGCCTCATGGCAGACCCCCTCGTTCCGTTCGGGGCGCCGAGGCCTCGGGGTCCGGCCCGCCCTGTTGCACAATGATCTCGCTCCACACCTGCTTGCCGCCGGCCACCGGCATCGAGCCGAAGGACTCCGACACCGCTTCGACCAGGAGCAGGCCGCGGCCACCGGTCGACTCCCAGTCCACGATCACCGGCTTGGCGGGCGCACGCGGTGAGGAGTCGCTCACGGAGACCCGAACCCGGTTCCCGCCGAGCACCAGGTCCAGGCGGACCGGACCCTGGGTGTGCATCAGGGCGTTGGTGACCAGTTCGGACACCACCAGCAGCACCGCGTCCGCTGCCTCTTCGACCCTCCAGCGACGCAGGGTACGCGCGGTGAACCGGCGGGCGTGCATCACGGCGTCGGGCAGCCGCCACACCACCCAGCCCGCCCGGATCGGCCGGATCTTCATGCCGTCGTAGCGCAGCAGCAACAGCGCCACGTCGTCCTCACGACGGCCGACGTCGCCGAGCAGCGCGTCGGCCATCCGCCCCGGGTCCGCCGGATCGGCCGCGGCGAGCGCGGTGCGCGTCCGCCGCATGCCCTCGTCCAGGGGCAGGTCCGAGGCCTCGACCAGCCCGTCGGTGATCAGGGCGAGCACCGTGCCGGGGGCCAGTGCGAGAGCGGTCAGGGGAAACTCCGCGTCCGCGAGAATGCCCAGCGGGGGCCCGCCCTCGGCAAGCACCTCCTCGGTACTTCCGTCGGGGTGGCGCACCAGCGGTGACAGGTGCCCGGCCCGGACGAACAGGGTGTTGCCCTCCTCCATGTCCAGCTCGGCGTAGCAGCAGGTGGCGAACAGATCGGTCTCCATGCCGACGAGCAGACGGTTGGCGTGGGACACCACCACGTCGGGCGGATGACCCTCCACGGCGTACGCCCTGACCGCGGTGCGCATCTGACCCATGATCGTCGCGGCTCCGGCACTGTGTCCCTGCACGTCACCGATGACCAGCGCCACCCGCCTCTCGGAGAGGGCGATGACGTCGTACCAGTCGCCGCCGACCTGCAATCCCCGCCTGGCGGGCAGATAGCGGGCGACTGCCGTCCCCCCGGGCAGCTCGGGGAGGCGCCGGGGCAACAGACTGCGCTGCAACATCGTCGCGAGCTCCTGCTCGGCGTCGTGTGCGTGCGCGCGCTTGAGCGCCTGCCCGATGAGCGCCGCGGTCGCGGTCAGCAGGGACCGCTCCTCGGGGACGAACTGGTGCGGCTGATCCCAGCCGACCACGCACACGCCGGCGACCCCGCCCTTGGCGGGGAGCGGCAGGACGGCCAGCCCTCCGGTGCCGATGCCCGCGAGTCCGGGTTCGAGGGGAGTGCCGGCGGGCCACAGATCCGTACGCCCGTCCCGCAGCGCCAAGCGAAGCGTGGGCAGGGCGCTGACCGGTGCGTCGGGCCACTCCGAACGCCACTGGGAACGCCAGATCTCCGGCCAGGCGTCGGGCCGCGGCGGGTCGAGCATGGTGACCATGAACCGGTCGTCCCGCAGCTCGGCCAGCGCCACCCGGTCGGCGCCCAGCGGTTCACGCAGTGCGTTGACCGCCACTCGACCGACGTCATGGACCGTGGCGGCCTCGTCGAGTGCGGCAGTCAGCCACTGGATCCTGGACACGTCGTCGGGGCTCCGGCGCAGGACCGAGGTCGCAGCCACCACGCCCAGCACCTGCTCCGGCCCGCCGTCGGCCTGCGTCGCCACCCGGCAACTCAGGCTCAGCCAGCTCATTCCACCAGTGGGGCAGCGGACGCGGAACTCCAGCTCCCGCCGGCCGAACGCCTGGGCGGACGGCTCCAGGACGGACATCAGTGCGTGCATGTCCTCCGGCAGGGCGTGCGAGAGCAGGGTGTCGGCCTTGCCGTCGAAATCGTCGGGCGTGATGCCGACCAGCTCCAGGAGGGTCTCGTCCGCCTCGATCAGGCCGGTGTCCGGCACCAGGACGAACGAGCCGACACGCAGACTGCGCAGGGCGGAACTGAGCAAGGATGACGGTGCGGGCGGTCCGGTCCCGGCCTGGAGCAGCCCGGCGACCGCGTCGGCGTACCGCTCCAGGAAGCGTCGCTGCTCGGCCTCGAAGCCGTCCGGGGAAGCGCCGACGACGACGAGGCAGCCCAGCCGCCTGCCCGGCGGGCCGAGGGGCAGCGCGCCGAGCGGCGCCTGTGCTTGCGGTGGCGTCGGCCCGCCCTCGTGGTAGGAGGCGAGCGCCGCCGGATTCAGCCACAGGGGCCCCTCGGCGCGGTAGGCGTGGGCTGCGGGGGAGCCACCGAACAGGGGCAGACGCTCGGGCAGCTCGTACTGATCAGTTGCGCCTCCGGCCGTTTCCACCAGGCGAAGCTCCTGCTGCCCGGACTCGGACACATAGACGGCTGCCAGCGCCGCCCCGGCGAACGTCAGGGCCCGGTCCCTCGTGGTGGCCTCGCACAGCGGAGGCGGTGAACGGTCATCAGGCATGTCCGCAACCCACCTCCCGTCCATGCGGGGCACCCCGCTACCAGATTGTCATATGCGAACCAAGCGGACAGACTCGTCTATTTCTGGAGCAAGACTCACCGAGTTCGCAGATCGGTGGAGCCGGTGTCAGACTGACGACGTGGCGCCGGCAAGGGAGGTCTTCCGTATGAAGACCTGCATAAGGGACGCGGCCCTCGCGATGACCGCGGTCTCGACGGCCGTCGCCCTCGTGGCCTGCGGGCAGGGCGCCGGGAACAGCTCCGGCGGGGGGAACTCGCGCACGATCGGTGTGCTGCTGCCGGACGCGACCACGGCTCGCTGGGAGACACAGGACAGGCCCCTGCTCGACAGGAAGATCAAAGAGCTGTGCGCCGACTGCACGATCGAGCACGCCAACGCCAGGAGCGATGTGGCCACCCAGCAGCGGCAGATGGAGTCGCTGATCACCCGGGGGGTCGATGCCATCCTGCTCGTCGCCGTGAACGCCCGATCGCTCCAGCCCGAGGTGAGGATGGCGGATGAAGCAGGTATCCCCGTCATTGCCTACGACCGGCTCGCCGAGGGCCCGATCTCGGGTTATGTCTCCTTCGACGCCGTGGAGGTCGGCCGGCTCCAGGGCAGGGCACTGCTGACGGCCATGGCGAACAGGGGGGCCAGCGACCAGATCGTCATGATGAACGGCGATCTCAGCGACCCCAACGCGGTGTCGTTCAAGGAGGGCGCACTGTCCGTACTCGAGGGGCGGGTGAAGATCGGCAAAACCTACGACACCCGCCAATGGCGGATGGAGCACGCCTACACGAACATGTCCAGCGCCATCTCCGCCCTCGGTGCCGGGAACATCGACGGGGTCTACGCCGCCAACGACAGCCTCGCCGCCGGCTGCATCGCCGCCCTGAAGGCCAACAAGGTCCAGCCGCTTCCCCCCGTCACCGGGCAGGACGCCGAACTGGCCGCCGTGCGGCGCATCGTCGCAGGCGAGCAGTACATGACCGTTTACAAACCCTTCGAACCCGAGGCCTCCGCCGGCGCCGCCATGGTCGTGGCCGCGGCCCGCGGTGAGAGCCTCGACCGGATTGCCACGGACCAGGTGAGACCCCCCGGTGGGCACGCGGTACCGGCTGTCCTGCTCACCCCCGTGCCCGTGACCGTCGACACCATCAAGGACACCGTGGTGAAGGACGGTATGTACACGATCCAGCAGATCTGTCCCCCTCGGCTCGACGCCGCCTGCAACAGAGCCGGACTCACCTGACAGGCCGGTGCCGGCGCAGGACCGGTCACGGGAAGGAGGATGGTCTCCGTGCCGACTCCCCCCTTGTTGGCGCTGCACGGCGTGTGCAAGCGCTTCGGCGTCGTCGACGTTCTCGCCGACGTCGACCTCGAAATCCGTGCCGGCGAGGTGGTCGCGCTGCTGGGCGACAACGGGGCCGGTAAGTCCACACTGGTCAAAGTGATCTCCGGCGTCGCTCCCGCGGACAGGGGCGTCATCGAGTGGGAGGGCCGGACGGTCCACATCAGGCGCCCCCACGACGCCCGGGACCTCGGCATCGCCACCGTCTACCAGGACCTCGCGCTGTGCGGGAACCTCGACGTCGTAGGCAACCTGTTCCTCGGCCGGGAAATCCGCAGATTCGGCTTCCTCGACGAGGTCGAGATGGAACGCCGGACCGGCCAGCTCCTGGAACGCCTGACCAGGCGCGTTCCCGACCTGCGTGCCCCTCTGGTCGCACTGTCCAGCGGCCAGCGGCAGACGGTCGCCATCGCTCGTTCGCTCCTGGTCGACCCGCGACTGCTCCTGCTGGACGAGCCGACCGCGACTCTGGGACTGGAGCAGACCAATGAGGTCCTGGACCTCGTCGACCGGTTGCGTGACCGCGGGCTCGGTGTCCTGCTCATCAGCCACAACATGGGTGATGTCAAGGCTCTCGCGGACCGGGCCGCCGTGCTGCGGCTCGGTCGCAACAACGGCTTCTTCGACGTGAACACCGCGTCTCAGGAACAGATCATCTCGTCCATCACCGGCGCCGCGGAAAACGTGCCCCGCCGGATGGCCCACCGGGAGTCAAGGTGGTGAAAGGGAAGCGCAACACTGCGGACACCCCGCGGGCCGACCAGGCCACACCCACCGTCGAGGCCCGTCAGCCGCACCGCGGGCGGGTCGTGGCCCGCGCCGTGGAAAACCAGGTCACCGTTCTCCGGCGCAAGCTGGGCGCCGGCGAACTGGGCCTGCTCCCGGTCGCTCTCGTCCTCGCTGTGGTCTGGATCAGCTTCCAGTCCCTCAACGAGAACTTCCTGTCACCCCGGAACCTGTCCAATCTCAGCGTGGACATCGTGGGCACGGGTCTGATCGCCGTCGGCATCGTCTTCGTGCTGCTGCTGGGTGAGCTGGACCTGTCGGTCGGCTCGGTCAGCGGCCTCGCGGCGGCTGTCTTCGCCGTTCTGAACGTGAACAACGGCGTACCGGAATGGCTCTCCCTCATCATCGCGGTGCTCGCGGGCACGGTGGCGGGAAGCGTCCAGGGCTACTCGTTCGCCCGGACCCGCGTGCCGGCCTTCGTCGTCACCCTCGCCGGGCTGCTCACCTGGAACGGCCTCATGCTCTACATCCTCGGGACCAGCGGCACCATCAATCTCGACGAGAACGGGCTCGTCGCCCAGCTGACCAGCTATTACTTCACCAACGACGCTGCCGCCTACGGCCTGGCGGCAGTCGGCTCGGGCGCGGTGTTCCTCGTGTCCTACCTGGACAGTCGGCGCCGAAAGGCCGTAGGCATGCGGCACCGCTCACTCCCCGCGATCGCCGTGCGTACGGGAGTCCTCGCGGTGATCGCGTTCGCCGCCGCGTACGTGCTCAACCAGTTCCAGGGTCTGCCGCTCGCCCTCCTGATCTTCCTCGTGATCGTGGCCGGCCTCGACATCGTGCTCCGCCGCACGCACTACGGGCGGCAGATCTACGCAGTGGGCGGCGGCGTCGAGGCGGCCCGCCGCGCCAGCCTCAGTGTGACGCGGGTGCGGACCGCGGTGCTGGCGGTCTCGGGCACCATGGCCGCGATCGGCGGTCTGTTCCTGGCCTCGCGCATCACCTCGGTGAGCCAGGGTTCAGGCACGGGCGTCCTGCTGCTCAATGCCATCGCGGCAGCCGTCATCGGTGGCACCAGCCTGTTCGGAGGACGCGGAACGACCTGGAGCGCGGTGCTCGGCATGCTGGTCATCCAGTCGATCGCCTCGGGCATGGCGATCACGGACACCCCCGCCGCCGTCCAATTCATGATCACGGGCGGCGTGCTCTTCGCCGCGGCGGTCATCGACGCAGTGTCGCGACACTCGCAGGAGGCCCATGGGCGGGCGTGACACGAAAAACCGGTGGCATCCGGGTGCGTGACTCTCTAACGTGAGGGCTGCTTCGCGCAGCAGCCGTCGGCTGCTGCTGTCGGCCGAGCAGGAACGGGAGGTGTGACCGATGGCTGTCGTTGCGACGGGCGCTGCCCGCATCCAGGAGTTCATCAAGTCCACCTCCGTGGCCACCGGCTGACACATTCCACGCTTGCGCGCGTCGTCGTACGCACGCCCGCCGGGGCCACCCTTGTGAAGGGTCTCCCTGTTGTCTTCCACCTCTGCGTTCGCCGCGCTCGCTCCCTACGGCTGGGACGGGGCATGGTCGGACGAGTTCGCCCCGTACGACTCCGAAGGACTGCTGCCCGGGCGGGTGCTCCGGGTCGACCGCGGGCAGTGCGACGTGGTCACCACCGGCGGAGTGCTGCGCGCCGACACCGCCTTCGTCACCCCGCACGACCCGCTGCGGGTCGTGTGCACCGGCGACTGGGTCGCCGTCGAACCCACGGGCAACCCCCGCTACGTACGGACGTATCTGCCGCGCCGTACCGCCTTCGTGCGCTCCACCTCCTCCAAGCGGTCCGAGGGGCAGATCCTCGCCGCCAACGTCGACCACGCGATCATCGCCGTGTCGCTGGCCGTCGAACTCGACCTCGGCCGCATCGAACGCTTCCTCGCCCTCGCCTGGGAGTCCGGGGCGCAGCCGGTGGTCGTCCTGACCAAGGCCGACCTCGTGCCGGACGCGGCGACGCTCGGGCACCTGGTGCGGGACGTGGAGACCACGGCGCCGGGAGTGCCGGTGCTGGCGGTCAGCGCGGTCGGCGGGGACGGGCTGGACGTCCTCACCGCCGCCGTCTCCGGTGGTACGTCCGTCCTGCTCGGGCAGTCCGGTGCGGGCAAGTCGACGCTCGCCAACGCGCTCCTCGGACAGGACGTGATGGAGGTGCAGGCCACGCGGGACGTCGACGGGAAGGGGCGGCATACGACCACCACGCGCAACCTGCTGCTGATGCCCGGCGGCGGGGTGCTGATCGACACGCCGGGGCTGCGGGGAGTCGGGCTCTGGGACGCCGGTACCGGGGTCGGGCAGGTCTTCTCCGAGATCGAGGAGCTGGCGGCCGAGTGCCGGTTCCACGACTGCGCGCACGTGTCCGAGCCGGGGTGCGCGGTGCTGGCCGCGATCGAGGCGGGCGAGCTGCCGGTGCGGCGGCTGGAGAGCTACCGGAAACTGATCCGGGAGAACCAGCGGATCGTCGCCAAGACCGATGCGAGGGTCCGTGCGGAGCTCAGGCGGGACTGGAAGCGCAAGGGGGCTGAGGGGAGGGCGGCGATGGAGGCGAAGCGGGGGAGGTGGCGGTAGCGCCTACGGGGGTGCCTCATCTGCCGGCCGGCGGCTGCGGGTTTCGCTGTGGCCGGCCGCGCAGTTTCCCGCGGCCCTTCGGTGCGTGGCAGCGCCGTGTCCGATTTCCGCCAGCGGCGCCGCCGTGGCTCGCCCACACTGGACAACGTGATGGACGAGGACACCAGGTACGAAGCCGTGCGCAGCAGGGACGCCCGGTTCGACGGCGAGTTCTTCTTCGCCGTCGAGACCACCGGCATCTACTGCCGGCCCAGCTGCCCGGCCGTCACCCCCAAACGCCACAACGTGCGGTTCTTCGCGACGGCCGCCGCCGCGCAGGGCGCGGGCTTCCGGGCCTGCCGGCGCTGCCGGCCGGACGCGGTGCCCGGGTCGGCCGAGTGGAATGTGCGGGCCGATGTCGTGGGCCGGGCGATGCGGCTGATCGGCGACGGGGTCGTGGACCGGGAAGGAGTCGCCGGGCTCGCCGCGCGGCTCGGGTACAGCGCGCGGCAGGTGCAGCGGCAGCTGACCGCCGAGCTCGGCGCCGGGCCCGTCGCCCTCGCCCGGGCCCAGCGGGCACACTCCGCGCGCGTGCTGATCCAGACCACCGACCTGCCCATCACGCAGATCGCGTTCGCCGCCGGATTCGCCAGTGTGCGGCAGTTCAACGACACGATCCGCGAGGTGTACGCCGCCACCCCGAGCGACCTGCGGGCCGCCGCACCCAGGGGGCGTACCGCCCGGCGGGCGGACACGCCGAGTGCCGGAATCCCGCTGCGGCTCGCCCACCGGGGGCCGTATCACGCCGGTGCCGTCTTCGACCTGCTGGCGCGCGAGGCCGTGCCCGGGATCGAGGAGGTGAGCGGGTCGCCCGGCCGGCGCACCTACCGGCGTACCCTCCGGCTGCCGTACGGCACCGGGATCGTCGCCGTCGACGAGCGGACCGGCAGCTCCGGTACCGCCACCCACCCCGGCGGCTGGCTCGACACCCGGCTGCACCTCACCGACCAGCGGGACCTCACCACCGCCGTCCAGCGGCTGCGGCGGCTGTTCGACCTCGACGCCGATCCGTACGCCGTCGACGAGCGGCTCGGCGCCGATCCGCGGCTCGCTCCGCTGGTCGCCGCGCGGCCGGGGCTGCGGTCGCCCGGCGCCGCGGACCCGGAGGAGCTGGCGGTACGGGCGCTGGTGGGGCGGTCGGCGGCGGAGGGGCTGGTACGGCGGTACGGCAAGGCCCTCGACGCGCCCTGCGGCACCCTCACCCACCTCTTCCCCGAACCGGCCGTCCTCGCCGGGGCCGAGCCCGAGGGCACCCTGGGCGCGCTCACCGCGGCCCTCGCCGACGGCGTCGTACGCCTGGACCCCGGCGCCGACCGGGACGACGCGCAGGCGGCGCTGCTCGCCCTGCCCGGCCTGGACGCCGCCACCGTCGCCGTCATCCGCACCCGCGCCCTCGGCGACCCGGACGTCGCCCCGCCCGGCGCGGACGTCCCCGACAGCTGGCGCCCCTGGCGCGCATACGCCGTACAACACCTGCGCGCAGCAGGGGAGCTGGAGTTCCCGTGAACACGCCCGTCAACACCGCCCCTGTCGCGGCCCCGACCCACTGGACCACCGTCGACAGCCCCCTCGGTGAGCTGCTCCTCACCGCCGACCCGAGCGGCACCCTCACGTCCCTCTCCGTGCCCGGGCAGAAGGGCGGACGGACCGTCCAGGACGGCTGGCGGCACGATCCGGCGCTGTTCCGGGAGGCGGAGGAGCAGCTCGCCGCGTACTTCGCCGGGGAGCTGAAGGAGTTCCGGCTGCGGTCGCGTTCCGAGGGGACGCCGTTCCGGCAGCGGGTGTGGGCGGCGCTCGACCCGCTGCCGTACGGCGCGACCACCACGTACGGCGAGATCGCCGCGCGGATCGGCGCCCCGCGCGCCGCCGTACGGGCCGTCGGTGGCGCGATCGGCGCCAACCCGCTGTTGATCCTGCGCCCCTGCCACCGGGTCGTCGGCGCCGACGGCTCGCTGACCGGCTACGCGGGCGGCCTGGACCGCAAGGTGCGGCTGCTCACGCTGGAGGGCGTGCTGCCACCGGCGGCCGACCGACCCGGCTGAGATAACCGATTGAACCGCCCGCCGTCCGCGTGATTGCGTGGGCGGCATGGTGTCGACCGATCGACTCGTGGCCTTCGCCGCCATGTCGTTCCTGCTGATCGTGGTGCCCGGGCCGAGTGTGCTCTTCGTGATCGGGCGGGCCCTGGCGCAGGGCCGCCGGGCCGCGCTGACCACGGTGGTGGGGAACACGCTGGGGGCGTACGTCCTCGTGGTCGCCGTGGCGTTCGGCATTGGGGCCGTCGTGGAGCGGTCGGCCGTCGTCTTCCTGGCGCTGAAGCTGGCGGGCGCGGCCTACCTGATCCATTTGGGGGTCCGCGCGATACGGCAGCGGCATGCGCTGCGGGCGGCGTTCGGCGGGGCGGCGGAGGTGGCCCACGGGCGGCTGCGCACGCTGGGGGAGGGGTTCGCGGTCGGGGTGACCAACCCGAAGACGATCGTGTTCTTCGCCGCGGTACTGCCCCAGTTCGTCGACCGCGCGCAGGGGCACGTCGTCGCGCAGATGCTGCTGCTCGGCCTGGTCTTCAACCTCATCGCCGTCGCCTGTGACAGCGTCTGGGGGCTGGCGGCGGCCGGTGCGCGGGACTGGTTCGCCCGTTCCCCGGGGCGGCTCGCGGCCGTCGGCGGCGTCGGCGGCCTGACCATGATCGGCCTCGGCGTGACGGTGGCGGCGACCGGCCGCAAGGACTAGACGCCCGCTCAGGTAAGCCCAAAACTCAGGTCAGCCCCAGATCACCGCGCCCAGCCACGCGCCCATGATCAGCAGGCAGGTGAACAGCTCCGTGAGCACACTGGAGCCACCGGAGCGCATCGCCGTGCGCAGGGCGGCCCTGGCCTCGCCGTGGCGGCCCAGGCGGAGGCGTTCGCAGAGGTAGACGCCGGCCATGAAACCGGGGATCGCGCCGATGACGGGGACGACGACGAAGCCGAGGAGCGCGCCGAGTCCGGCGTACACCGCCATTCGGGGGGTGGCGCCGCTCTCCTGGAGCCGGCGGGGCGGCAGGGCCCAGCGCACCACCTGCGACAGGAGCAGCGCGGCAGTGGCGCCGACCAGCACGAACCAGGCGACCGGCCGTGGATCCTGCAGCGCCCACCACAACACCGCGGCCCACACCAGCCACGACCCCGGAACACCGGGCACCAGCACTCCGCACAGGCCGAACACCATGACCAGGCCGGCCAGCAGGAGCTGCCACACTCCCATCTGCCCAGCGTGCAGGAGCCCGGGGCAGCACGCAGGCCGTCAGCGTTCCCGGGCCACCCAGCCCGCTCATAGGCGTGCCACCCCAGCTGCAACCGGGTCGTCGCCCCCGTCAGCTCCATCAGCCGCTTCACCCGCCGCTGTACGGTCCTCAGGCCCAGGCCGAGCTGTTGCAGCTCCAGCAGCCCACTCGCGTGCACCACCAGCGCGGCCGGTTCCGCGGTCGGCGAGGTGAGCGGCACCAGGGCGAGCGCGCGGTCGGCGACGACCAGCTTGGTCGGCACCCGGTCCACCACCCGCACCTCCTCGCCCCGGCCGAGCGCCGCGCCCAGTTCGGTCATGCCGTCCGGCTGGTCCAGTTCGTGCCGCCGCTGGGTGAGCAGCGCGCCCAGCGCCACACCGGGCGGGGCGGCCACCCAGCGGCCGGGCCGGGCGGACGACTGGGCGGCGAGACCGTGCCGTTCCAGGCGGCGCAGCGGAAACCGGCCACGGCGCAAAACCGCCTTGGCGCATCATCGCCGTACCGCCCGTAACCCTGCGAAGGTGGGGTCACCGGCGCTGACGGGGGCCCGGGCCTACGACGTCGCCGGGCGGTTCTCCCGTGGGGGGTGGAACCGCCCGGCGACGTCCCTGCCGTCCCGGCGACTCCCTCGCACGGCCGTGCGACGGCTCACTCCGGTGCCCCGTACGACGGCTCACCGCACGCCGTTCGAACACGGTTCGCGCCGACCGCATTTTCCGAACGCCCCGTTTTCATCCGGCCCCCGCGGTGGACAATTGGGGGCATGAGCCAGCAGGGGGGAAGGCCCACCGGTCACTCCGACGACTGGTGGGGGCAGATTTACGACGACACCACCGAGGACACGGGCCCCACGCGCACGCCCGACTCGCTGGACGACCGCTTCGCCTCGGCATCGGGGGCGGTGACCGGACCGCCGGGCACCCGGGGCGCCTTACCGACGCCGCGCAGCGGCTCACGGCCGCCGCGGGACACCGCCGACCGCCCCGTCCCCGAGCCGCGCGACGCCGGGACAGTCCCTTCCATACCCACCCCACTCCCTCCCCAGGGCCCCACCACCTCGGGCGCCGGCACCCCTGCCCCCTCCTTCGCGGAGCCACCCCCGCCGCCCCCACACTCACCGACCCGCCTGAAGCGGGTCACCGCCGCCGCCCTCCACCACGTGGGCTCCGGCCCGCCCACCTACGACCCCGAGCCCACCGCGCTCCCGCCCGCCGACCCCGACGACCTCGGCAGCCTGGTCGCCGACACCGTGCTGGACGGCGCCCACTACGGGGCCTGCACGCTGCGCGCGGCCTCCGTGCGCGGCGACTCCGCGCGGTACCGGGGCGAACCCCGCCGCGACTCGCTGCTCACCGCGCGGTTCGGCACCGGCGACGACGCCCTCGTGCTGGTCGCGATGGCCACCGGCGCCCGCGCCACCGCCGGGGCGCACCGCGCCGCCGCCGAGGTGTGCCGGTGGATCGGGCGGGCGGTCGGGCGCAGTCATGTGCGGCTCGCCGAGGACATCCGGGCCGGCCGGCGCGGCGACCTGAAGTCCGGCCTGCACCGCCTCACCGACCGCAGCCTCGGCAAGCTCCGCGCCAGCGCCGCCGAACAGGGCCTCGGGCCCGACGAGTACGCCGCCACCCTGCGCTGCCTGCTCCTGCCCGCCGACCCCGGATGCCGCACCCGCGTCTTCTTCGGCGTCGGCGCCGGCGGCCTGTTCCGGCTGCGCGACGGCGCGTGGCAGGACATCGAACCGCAGGTCGGCGAGGTCGCCGGCGAACCCGTCGTCGGCTTCGGGTCGCCGCCGGCCGAGACCCCCGACGGCGACCGCTTCACCATGGACCTCGGCATCCCGACGCCGCCCAGCCCCTACGAACCGGCCCCCGAACCGCCCCGCGAACCCTTCCGCTTCCGTGCCTCCATCGCCCGACCGGGCGACACGCTGCTGATGTGCACCGAGGGCCTGGCCGAGCCGCTGCGCGGCGAACCGGAGTTGCCCGCGCATCTGTGTGAGCGGTGGTCGGCGCCGCAGCCGCCGGGCCTCGCCGCCTTCCTCGCCGACACCCAGGCGCGGGTGAAGGGCTACGCCGACGACCGTACGGTGGCGGCTGTCTGGGAGACGTGAGGGCAGACGCTGACCGGCGTAGGGCGGCCGCCGTGCCGTACGGATTCGGCCAGTCTCGCCGGGCGCGCTACGGCGGTGGTACGGCGGTTGTCGATGACCGGCGGTCAGACGGGTTGGGCGGCTACGGCCGGATCGGCAGTCGCAGATCGGCAGTTGGGGCGATCCGGGGCGGGCCGGGCCGCGCCGGACGGGCGGGCGGCGGTCGGGTGGGGCGGCCGGGGCGGGCGCGGCCGTGGCCGAACACCTGGTCGTTGACAATTCCACATGACTGCCCCGGTGCCCATCGGGCAAGGATCCCCGTGAACGTGTTCGAGCAGGAGGGGAACCAACATCGGCACGCGGGCGGGGGACATGAAGAGGCAGGTACGAGGGGGCGGCCCCGCGGCGTTCGGGGCCTTCTCGGCAGGGACGGTGGCGGAAGAGGCCGACGGCGCCACGGACCGGGCACAGGCGCCGCAACTGAGGCGCAGACTCGGGCGGGCGGACCTGAGGGCGGTCCCGGAGGCCCGCAGAGAGCTGCGCGACCTGCTACGGCAGTGGGGACAACCCGGCCGGGCGGAGATCGCGGAACTGCTCACCAGCGAACTCGTCACCAACGCGATCGTCCACACCGACGACGACGCCGTCCTGACGGCCACCGTCGGACCCCGTGGACTGCGGGTGGAGGTACGGGACTTCGTGGCCCGCCCGCCGCGACTGCGGGTGGCGAACGCCGACGACAACACGCACGGCAGGGGGCTGGTGCTGGTGGAGTCCCTCGCGGACGCGTGGGGCGTACGGCCGCACGGGGTGGGGAAGTCGGTGTGGTTCGAACTCGGCGCGGACTCGGACGCTGACGCCGCCTGAGGCGCCGCCTGAACGGCACGGGGTGCGGCCCGTGAACGGTACGGGGTGCGGCCCGCGTCGGACCGCACCCCCGTCCCCTTCCGTGTTGCCCGGCACTAGCCGAACTGCTGCTCAAGGTCCTTCAGCTTGCGCTCAAGGGAGTCGAGACGCGGGAGGGCCATGGTGTCGTCCTCCGCGGTGAGGTCGACGGTGAGCGGCTCAGTGCCGCTGCGTACGGGCTGAAGTGAGGGCCGCGCGCGGACGGGCAGTGGCTCCGGCGTGGATATGGCAGGCTCCGCGGTGACGCGCTCGCCCTGCTCCACGGTGGGCAGCTCGACGTGCCGTCCGCCGCCCCGGCCCACGAAGCCGCGCCCGTGGCCCCGGCTGATCGCCTTGAGCTGCGCGCGCTCCAGCCGCTGCTGCTCGCGCCGCCGCAGCCGGGCCTCTTCCTTCTGCCGCTTGTCCTCGCGCACCTCGTCGACCGCCTCGTCGAGGGTGCGGACGCCTTCCAGGAGCATCAGCGACCAGGCCTTGTACGTCTCACGCGGCGCCCGCAGCCAGCGGACGATGCGGATCTGCGGCAGCGGGCGCGGAATCAGGCCCTGCTCGCGCAGCGCGGCCCGGCGGGTCTGCTTCAGGGCGCGGTCGAAGAGGACCGCCGCCGACAGGGACATGCCCGCGAAGAAGTGGGGGGCGCCGTCGTGGCCCAACCCACGAGGGGCGTGCACCCAGTTGAACCAGGCCGCCGCGCCCGCGAACGTCCACACCAGTATCCGGGAGCCGAGCGCCGCGTCGCCGTGGCTGGCCTCGCGGACCGCGAGCACGGAGCAGAACATCGCCGCGCCGTCCAGGCCGAACGGCACCAGATACTCCCAGCCGCCGGAGAGGCCGAGGTTCTGCTGGCCGAAGCCGACGAGGCCCTTGAAGGAGAGGGCCGCGGCGACCGCGGCACAGCAGAACAGCAGCACATAGGAGGCGGTGCCGTAGATGGCCTCCTTGCGTCTGCGGCGCTCCTCCATGCGCTCCCACGAGTCGTCCGCGCTCGTGTCCTTCCCCGCGGAACGCTTGCCGCGCTGGAGTACCGCAACCGCCGTCAGCATGCCCGCGAGCAGTACGGCGCACGGTAGCAGCCAGTTCAGCGATATGTCGGTCAGTCTCATCTGGGGTTTCCCTTGCATTGGGATAGGGCGTAACGCCCGCCATGGTGGCCCAAACCCGCCTGCCCTCAGGGGATTTCGGGGCAAGAGGCCGCCAATGAAGTGCAAGGGGATGCCCAGGGCGGCGTTCTGCTCGAACTGCCGCTTGAGGGGCGGGAGTTGAGTTCGAATAAGACTACCCGTACCGGTGGTTCCGCGGAAAGTTCCCGCGGCATGTGAGGAGGGTGTGAAACAGGGTAGCGTCGGTGCCGGTGTGGTCCGTGCGGGTGGGGTGGTTGTGGGGTCTGTGCTGAGGGGTGTCAACCGGCGCTGGTCGCGAGCAGTTTGGTGACGCGGTCCGCGTCGCAGGTGCGCGGGCAGGTGGCGCAGGTGTCCTCCGGGCGGAGGGTGTAGAACATGCAGCAGCTCGCCCGGTCCCGGGTGGGCAGCGTCTCGCCGTTGGGGCCCTTCAGCTCGCGGAAGGCGGCCGAGCCGGCGTACGGCTTGGTCGCGCCCGGCAGCAGCAGCTCCAGCTCGTGGCGCGCGCGGTCCTGCTCGCCGAGTAGGTGGGCGACGTACCACAGGCCCTCGACGATCTCGTCGGTCGCCATGCCCCACAGGGCGCGGCCGCGGCGGCGCATTCGAGGGCCGAAGGCGGCGAGGACCGGTTCGAGGTGCTCGGCGACCGCCGCGCGCACCTCGGCCCGCAGGGCCTCCTCGTCCGGGACCACCCTGGCGCCCGGGAGGCTCGCGGCCGGGTCGCCGGGGAGGCAGGCGAAGCCGTGCGGGCGGACCGCCAGGCGGCCCATGGCCAGGCCGGGGGCGGCGCGGTCGTACGAGACATGCGTCACGGGGTAGCGGGGGACGCGGCGGTCGAGGAACCACGGGACGGTGATCAGGAGGCAGGCCGGCCAGGCGTAGCGGTGCAGGCCGAAGCTGGCGATCACGTCGGGGCGGGCGCGCCGGCCGTAGTCGTGGACGACCTGGGCGTCGTCGTGGGCGAGGAAGGCGTCGAGGGCGGTGCTGTCTGCGGGGCCACCTGCGGTGCTGCCCGGGGTGCCGGCTGCGGCGAGGGCGGCGCTGGTGATCCATCCGGGCCCGGTGGGGAAGGGCTCGGTGGGGTGCAGTTCTGTGATGCCGAGGCTGGGGATGGCCTCCGTGAGGCGGGCGTACGCGTCTGCTGTGGCCGAGGCGGGCGCGGGCATACGGGGACCACCCAATCGGAGACGGTATCGGGCCGTTTGAAGGTAAGGCTTACCTTAGCCGAAGTGGGGTGGATTTGAACTGGGGGCTTCTGCGCCTAAGGTGCTTGACGGATGAGTAACAAGCCGCCGTAATGACGCCAAGTACTGATACGTCCGGAGGAGGACCCCTTGAAGCAGCGCGCGCAGGGCTCCGCCGAGGTGGGGGTGCCGCAGGTGCGGGTGCCGGTGCAGCCTGGGGTTGTGGAGGGGGAACGGGGGCGGGAGCGGGGCGCTGCCGCTGGAGGTGGCGGTGTCGGGGGTGCCGGTGGGGGTGTGCGGGGGGAGCACACGCACAGTGAGCCGCCGGTTCGGGCGGTGGTGCAGCGGGCGTCCGTGCGGGGGCAGATCCTTGACGCGTTGCGTGCGGCGCTGGTGAGGGGGGAGCTGCGACCGGGGGAGGTGTACTCGGCGCCGGTGCTGGCGGAGCGGTTCGGGGTGTCGGCGACGCCGGTGCGGGAGGCCATGCAGCAGCTGGCCTTGGAGGGGGCGGTCGAGGTCGTGCCCAACCGGGGGTTTCGGGTCGTTCAGCGGGATGCTCGTGAGCTGGCCGAACTGGCGGAGGTGCGGGGGCTGATCGAGGTGCCGGTCATTCTGCGGCTGGCTCGTACGGTGGCCGTGGAGCGGTGGGTGGAGTTGCGGCCGTTGGCGGAGGCGACGGTGCGGGCGGCGTCTTCCGGGTGCCGGGCGACGTATGCGGAGGCCGATCGCGCCTTTCACCGGGCTGTGCTGGGGCTTGCGGGGAACTCGCAGTTGGTGCGGATCGCCGATGATGTGCACCGGCGGGTGCAGTGGCCGTTGGTGGCGGCTTCGGGTGGGCGTGCGGAGCTGGTGGCCGATGCGGCTGAGCATGGGGCGTTGCTGGATGCGCTGGTGGTGCGGGATCTGGATGCGGTGCGGGGTGTGGTGGAGGGGCACTTCGGCGCCTGCGGTGGCCTGCTCGGCTGAGTGGGGCTTGCTGTAGCGCCTCCGGTGCGGGGTGCGTCGGGGCCGCGCCGGGGGGTGTCCGTCCTCGGAGCGGCGCGACTCGGTCTCTTGCCAACTCGCCCGTGTTGACGCGCCAACCGCTGCGGGCGGACACCCCCCGACACGGCCCCTTCCCGCCGTGGGCGACTGCGGGTACGTGGGCCCTCCCGTGCGGTCAGTCGTGCCGCTGGGGTGCGTGACGTGTGGGCTCTACGCCGTCGCCGCTCCCGGTGTCGGGGGTGCCAGTTGGGCTGCGAGCCACGTGGGGACGCCGCCCAGGAGGCGGTAGAGGCGGCGGGCCTCCTCTCGTAGGCGGGAGGCCTCCGGTTCGGGTGCTGTGTCTGCCAGGGAGGCCAGAGCGGGGGCCGTGCCGACCAGGTAGCCCAGCTCCTCGCGGATGCGGAGGGATTCCGCGAAGCCGTGGCGGGCCTCGGTCAACTCGCCTTCCCTGAGGGCCAGTCCGGCGAGGTGGCGCCAGGTGAAGGAGAGGAGGAGGGCGTTGTCGTGGGCGGTGGCGCCCGCGTGGGCGCGGCGGTAGGCGGCCAGGGCGGCCTGCGGGGAGCGGGCCAGGTTCTCGGCGAGCAGGCCTCGGCGGAAGTCCAGGAGGGGGCGGCCGGGGGCGCCGGGAGGGATCAGGGCCGCCGCCCGGCCAAGGGCCGCCCGGGCCTCGTCGGCGCGGTCGCGGACCGTGTGCAGGGTGGCCGCGTAGGCGAGTTGGCCGCGTTCGCAGGCGGCCGCTCCCCGTTCCTCGTCGGTGTGGGCCATTGCCTCGGCCGTGCGCAGGGCGTCCTCGGCGTCCTCCCAGCCCTGCTCGGTGTACAGGCAGCGTTCGACCAGCAGCGCGGCGCGTTGCAGGGCCGCCGCCGGTGTGGTCGGGGTCAGCAGGGCCGCCGCGTCGGCCCAGCAGGCCCGTGAGCGCAGCCGCCATACCGCGGTCTGGAGGGGATCGTCGTCTGCGGTCGTTCCGGTACCAGACATGGCGGTATGCGCCACGTTGCCCTCCCCGAGCACGCCATTGAGCTGTTGAGTGGTGGCCGCATTCCAGCACCAATTCGGCTGCCCGGCCAAGGGGGCGGGTGAAGGATTTCACAAAGTCGTGGGACTCCGCGGCCCGTTGGGTTTCAGCTCATGCGCAGGGCCAGGAAGAAGTCCAGCTTGTCCTCCAGGCGTGACAGGTCGCGGCTCGTCAACTGCTCGATCCGGCCCACCCGGTACCGCAGCGTGTTGACGTGCAGGTGGAGGCGCGAGGCGCAGCGGGTCCAGGAGCCGTCGCATTCGAGGAACGCTTCGAGGGTGGGGATCAGCTCGGCGCGGTGGCGGCGGTCGTAGTCGCGCAGGGGGTCCAGGAGGCGGGCGGTGAAGGCTCGGCGTACGTCGTCGGGGACGAAGGGGAGGAGCAGGACGTGGGAGGCGAGTTCCTGGTGGCCCGCCGCGCAGACGCGGCCGGGGCGGGCCGCCGCCACCCGGCGGGCGTGGCGGGCCTCCTCCAGAGCGCCGCGCAGGCCCTCCGCCGAGTGGACCGCCGCGCTGACGCCGAGCGTGACGCGGCCGTCGTCGTCCAGGCCCGAGGAGAGGGGGGTTTGGATCGAGGTGAGGAGTGCGTCCGCGAGGACGCCTGTTTCCGAGCCGTCGTGTTCCGTCGAGACGGCCGGGAGGGGGACCAGGGCGATCGCCTCGTCGCCGGTGTGGGCCACGGCGATGCGGTCGGAGGGTTCGGGGCCGGTGGCCAGTGGGTCGACCAGGATCTCCTCGAGGAGTGACTGGGCCACCGGGCCCGCCTCGATCTCGGCGTCGTCCCACTCGACGCGGGCCACGACCACCTGCCAGTGGGGTGCCGCGCCGAGGCCGGGCAGCAGGACCGGGGCGGCGACGCGCAGGCGGGCCGCGATCTCGGCGGGGGCGGCGCCCGTCTGGACGAGTTCCAGGATCTCCTGGGCCAGTCGGCGGCGGACCGTGCGGGCCGCGTCGCGGCGGTCGCGTTCGACCGCGATCAGCTGGGTGACGCCGTGCAGCAGGTCCAGGCGTTCCTCCGCCCAGTCACCGGCGTCCGCCTCCACGGCCAGCAGCCAGTCGGACAGGACCGTCTCGCGGACGTCCCGGGAGGCCTGCGGGGAGCGGCCGCTGCTGCGGATGGGGAAGAGGGAGTACGTCGTGGTGCCGAGGATCAGGCGGTGCGGGCCGCGGCGGCCCGTGCGGGCGGCCGCCAGGTGTTCGGCCGCCAGCTTCGCGCAGGCCTCGGCGGGCAGCGCCGGGCCGCCGATCTTGGGGCCGGCGATGAGGCGGCCGGTGGGGGAGAGGACCCAGGCGCGCAGGTCCAGGTCCGAGCCGAGGAGGTCGAGTACGACGTCCGGGCCGCCGCCCGCCGGGCCCGACGTCATCATGCGGCGGTGTCGGTCGACGACGGCCGCGAGGTCGCCCGCGCGCTCGCCGGAGACCTGTCGTACGACGTGCTCGGTGATCGTCGCGAAGGCCACCGACTCGTGCACCGCGAAGAGGGGCAGGCGGTGGCGGGCGCACGCCACGACCAGGTCGTCCGGTACGTCGCCCAGTTCCGCCTCACCGGCCGCGAGGGCCACCACCCCGGCCTGCACCAGGATCCGTACGAAAGGCTCGGAGTCGGCCGCGTCCCGGCGCCAGGCCAGGCCCGTCAGCACCAGCTCACCGCCGGCGAGGTAGCGGCTGGGGTCCCGCAGGTCGGTGGTCATCACGCCCCGCACGGTGCGGTCCAGCTCGTCCTCGCCGCCGAGCAGCTTGAGGCCCAGCGCGTCGGTGTCCAGCAGTGCGCGCAGCCGCATTCTCGTCGCCGCCGTTCTTTGTCTCGAAAACTACGATGGATCTTGACGGGTCCGTGGGTGAGTGGCCCGTGCGGTGGCCGGTTGAGCGGTGCTTGCCGTCTCCCGTGCTGTGTCCCAGGTCACGCGGGCTGTGCCGGACGTTTCCCCAGGAAAACCAGGAGGTTACTGATGACCTCCGTTCATACGAATCTACAAGATGACTGCCCTGGCCAGCCAACTCCTTCATGGTTTCGGTGACTGACCCCGTTGGAGGACGGCGCTGTGTACTGACGTCAATCCGCGTTAACAGCACATGAACGAGCCGGGCCCGCCGCACACGGATTGGCTCAATCTGTACGACTCACGAGACGAAGAAGAGAGCCGGTCATGGACTTCCTTCGCCCCGCCAGCTGGGAGGAGGCGCTCGCCGCGAAGGCCGAGCACCCCACCGCTGTGCCGATTGCGGGTGGCACCGATGTGATGGTCGAGATCAACTTCGACCACCGCCGGCCCGAGTACCTCATGGACCTCAACCGCATCGGCGATCTCTCCGAGTGGGAGATCGGCGAGGACTCCGTGCGGCTGGGGGCCTCCGTCCCGTACTCCAGCATCATGGAGCACCTGCGTGCCGAGCTGCCGGGCCTGGCGCTCGCCTCGCACACCGTCGCCTCCCCGCAGATCCGCAACCGCGGCGGCGTCGGCGGCAACCTCGGCACCGCCTCCCCGGCCGGTGACGCCCACCCCGCCCTCCTCGCCGCCGGCGCCGAGGTCGAGGTGGAGTCCGTACGGGGCTCCCGGCGCATCCCGATCGACGCGTTCTACACCGGCGTCAAGCGCAACGCGCTCGCGCCGGACGAGCTGATCCGCGCCGTGCACATCAAGAAGGCGGACGGGCCGCAGCAGTACTCGAAGGTCGGCACGCGCAACGCCATGGTCATCGCCGTGTGCGCCTTCGGCCTCGCGCTGCACCCGCAGACGCGGACCGTGCGGACGGGGATCGGTTCGGCCGCCCCGACGCCCGTCCGGGCCAAGGCCGCGGAGGAATTCCTGAACGCCGCCCTGGAGGAGGGCGGCTTCTGGGACAACGGAAAGATCATCACCCCGTCGGTCGCCAAGCAGTTCGCGCAGCTGTGCTCCGCCGCCTGCAACCCGATCGACGACGTCCGGGGGACGGCGAGCTACCGCCGCCACGCGGTGGGCGTCATGGCCCGCCGCACGCTGACCTGGACCTGGGAGTCGTACCGCGGCGCCCGCCGCACCACCGAGGGAGCTGCGTGATGCGCGTCAACTTCACTGTCAACGGTCGTCCGCAGGAAGCCGACGACGTCTGGGAGGGCGAGTCCCTGCTCTACGTGCTGCGCGAGCGGCTCGGGCTTCCGGGCTCCAAGAACGCCTGCGAGCAGGGCGAGTGCGGGTCGTGCACGGTTCGGCTGGACGGGGTGCCCGTCTGTTCGTGCCTGGTGGCGGCGGGTCAGGTGGAGGGTCGCGAGGTCGTCACCGTCGAAGGGCTCGCGGACTACGCCAAGCAGCGGTCCTGCGGTGACTCCTGTGGGACCTCGCTCGACGAGGCCAAGGGATGGCAGGCCAAGGGCACCGACTCGCAGACCGGCGAGGGCAGTGAGCTGTCCCCGATCCAGCAGGCGTTCATCGACGCCGGCGCCGTGCAGTGCGGCTTCTGCACGCCGGGACTGCTGGTCGCCGCCGACGAGATGCTGGAGCACAACCCGAACCCGACCGACGCGGACATCCGCGAGGCGCTGTCGGGCAACCTGTGCCGCTGCACCGGCTACGAGAAGATCATGGACGCGGTCCGCCTGGCGGCCGCCCGTCAGTCCGAGGGGGTCTGACCATGCCGGCCAACGGCGCTCCTACGAAGATCACCCAGGGCACCCGGACCAAGGGCGGCATCGGCGAGTCCACGCTCCGCCCGGACGGCACCCTGAAGGTCACCGGCGAGTTCGCGTACTCGTCCGACATGTGGCACGAGGACATGCTCTGGGGCCAGATCCTCAGATCGACGGTCGCCCACGCCGAGATCGTGTCCATCGACACGAGCGAGGCCCTCGCCCTGCCGGGCGTCTACGCGGTCATGACCTACGACGACCTGCCGACCGAGGTGAAGAACTACGGTCTGGAGATCCAGGACACCCCGGTCCTCGCGCACGGCAAGGTGCGTCACCACGGTGAGCCGGTGGCGATCGTCGCCGCAGACCACCCGGAGACCGCCCGCCGCGCGGCCGCCAAGATCAAGGTCGACTACCGGGAACTGCCGGTCATCACCGACGAGGCCTCCGCGACCGCGCCGGACGCGGTCCTCGTCCACGACAACCGCGACGACCACCACTTCGGTCACGTCCCGCACCCGAACATCGTGCACCGCCAGCCGATCGTCCGCGGCGACGTGGACGAGGCCCGCAGGCGCGCCGACGTGATCGTCGAGGGCGAGTACACCTTCGGCATGCAGGACCAGGCCTTCCTCGGCCCCGAGTCGGGTCTCGCGGTGCCGGAGGAGGACGGTGGCGTCCACCTCTACATCGCCACCCAGTGGCTGCACTCCGACCTGCGCCAGATCGCGCCCGTGCTCGGCCTGCCCGAGGAGAAGGTGCGGATGACGCTGGCCGGTGTCGGCGGCGCGTTCGGCGGTCGTGAGGACCTGTCGATGCAGATCCACGCCTGCCTGCTGGCGCTGCGCACCGGCAAGCCCGTGAAGATCGTCTACAACCGGTTCGAGTCCTTCTTCGGGCACGTCCACCGCCACCCGGCCAAGCTGTACTACGAGCACGGCGCCACCAAGGACGGCAAGCTCACGCACCTGAAGTGCCGGATCGTCCTGGACGGCGGCGCCTACGCCTCCGCCTCCCCGGCGGTCGTCGGCAACGCCGCGTCGCTGAGCGTCGGCCCGTACGTGGTCGACGACGTGGACATCGAGGCCTTCGCCCTCTACACCAACAACCCGCCCTGCGGCGCCATGCGCGGCTTCGGCGCGGTCCAGGCGTGCTTCGCCTACGAGGCGCAGATGGACAAGCTGGCGAAGAAGCTCGGCATGGACCCGGTGGAGTTCCGGCAGCTGAACGCCATGGAGCAGGGGACGATCATGCCGACCGGGCAGCCGGTCGACTCCCCGGCGCCGGTCGCCGAACTGCTGCGCCGCGTCAAGGCGATGCCGATGCCGCCGGAGCGCCAGTGGGAGAGCAGCGAGGGCGCGGACGTACGGCAGCTGCCGGGCGGCCTGTCCAACACCACGCACGGTGAAGGCGTCGTACGCGGTGTGGGCTACGCGGTCGGCATCAAGAACGTCGGCTTCTCCGAGGGCTTCGACGACTACTCGACCGCGCGCGTCCGTATGGAGGTCGTCGGCGGAGAGCCCGTGGCCACGGTCCACACGGCCATGGCGGAGGTCGGCCAGGGCGGTGTCACCGTCCACGCGCAGATCACCCGCACCGAGCTGGGCGTCGCGCAGGTGACCATCCACCCGGCCGACACCCAGGTGGGCAGCGCCGGTTCGACGTCGGCCTCGCGGCAGACGTACGTCACCGGTGGCGCCGTCAAGAACGCCTGTGAGCTGGTCCGGGAGCAGGTGCTGGAGATCGGGCGCCGCAAGTTCGGCTCCTACCACCCGGCCTGGGCGACGGCCGAGCTGCTGCTGGAGGGCGGCAAGGTCGTCACCGACGGCGGCGAGGTGCTGGCCGACCTGGTGGACGTGCTGGAGAACGAGGCCGTCGAGGTCGAGGAGGAGTGGCGGCACCGGCCGACCGAGGCCTTCGACCTGCGCACCGGCCAGGGCAACGGCCACGTCCAGTACTCCTTCGCCGCGCACCGCGCCGTCGTCGAGGTCGACACCGAGCTCGGCCTGGTCAAGGTGATCGAGCTGGCCTGCGCCCAGGACGTCGGCAAGGCGCTCAACCCGCTGTCCGTCATCGGCCAGATCCAGGGCGGTACGACCCAGGGTCTCGGTGTGGCGGTCATGGAGGAGATCGTCGTCGACCCGAAGACCGCGAAGGTGAAGAACCCCTCCTTCACGGACTATCTGATCCCCACGATCCTCGACACGCCGACCATCCCCGTCGACGTGCTCGAACTCGCCGACGACCACGCCCCCTACGGGCTGCGCGGCATCGGCGAGGCCCCCACCCTGTCGTCGACCCCGGCCGTCCTCGCGGCGATCCGGAACGCGACCGGGCTGGAGCTGAACCGGACGCCCGTACGACCGGAACACCTCACCGGCACGGCGTAAGGAACCCGCAAGTCGCTCCGGGCGGCGCACGGAACGTCACACACTCCGCGCCGCCCGGAGTAAAACCAGATCGTTCGTCTCGGGCCGTCCCCCGGGTCGTGCGGCCGAAGCACCTTCCCAAATCCCGTAGCCGCACTTGCGGTTCCCCATACGGGTGCCCCTGTGAACCTTGGGAGTAGGCCCACATGACCCAGCAGTCACTGGAGCCCACGACCACTGCCGAAGACGCGGGTGAAGGAACCCGCCTCCCCGCCGGCAGGTCGTGGCTCGACCGGTACTTCCACATATCCCACCGAGGATCCACGGTCGCGCGTGAGGTGCGCGGCGGCGTCACCACCTTCATGGCGATGGCGTACATCCTCCTGCTCAACCCCCTGATCCTGTCCGGCAAGGACGCGGCCGGGAACACGCTCGGCCAGCAGGCCCTGATCACGGCGACCGCGTTGGCGGCGGCCCTCACCACGCTGCTGATGGGTTTCGTCGGCAAGGTGCCCCTCGCGCTCGCCGCGGGCCTGTCCGTCTCCGGCGTCCTCGCCTCCCAGGTCGCTCCCCAGATGACCTGGGCCCAGGCGATGGGCATGTGCGTGATGTACGGCGTGGTCATCATGCTGCTGGTCGTCACCGGCCTGCGTGAACTGATCATGAATGCGATCCCGTTCGCGCTGAAGCACGCGATCACCATGGGCATCGGCCTGTTCGTGGCGCTGATCGGCTTCTACAAGGCCGGTTTCGTGCACCAGGGCGAGGGCACTCCCGTCACCCTTGGACCGGCGGGCGAGCTGGCCGGCTGGCCGGTGCTGCTCTTCGCCGTGACCCTCCTCGCCATCTTCATGCTCCAGGCGCGCCGCATCCCCGGCGCCATCCTGATCGGCATCGTCGGCGGCACGATCCTCGCCCTGATCCTCAACGCCCTCGACGTCATCGACCCGAAGCAGTGGGCCGGCGGCGCTCCGGAACTCAACGGGAGCGCGGTCTCGATGCCCGACTTCTCGATCTTCGGCAACGTCGAGTTCGGCGGCTGGGGCGAGGTCGGCGCGATGACCGTCGGCATGATCGTCTTCACGCTGGTGCTCGCCGGTTTCTTCGACGCGATGGCGACCATCATCGGCGTCGGCACCGAGGCCAAGCTGGCGGACGACCGGGGCCGGATGCCGGGCCTGTCCAAGGCGCTGTTCATCGACGGCGCGGGCGGCGCGATCGGCGGCGTCTCCGGCGCCTCCGGCCAGACCGTGTTCGTGGAGTCGGCGACCGGCGTCGGCGAGGGTGCCCGGACCGGCCTGTCGTCGGTGGTCACCGGGCTGTTCTTCGCGGCCTGCCTGTTCTTCACGCCGCTGACGGCGATCGTGCCGGGCGAGGTCGCGGCCGCCGCCCTGGTGGTGATCGGCGCCATGATGATGATGAACGCCCGGCACGTGGACTGGTCCGACCGCGCCACCGCGATCCCGGTCTTCCTGACCGTCGTGATCATGCCGTTCACGTACTCGATCACCGCGGGAGTCGCCGCCGGCGTCATCTCGTACGTCGCCATCAGGATCGCGCAGGGCAAGGCTCGGGAGGTCGGTGCCTTCATGTGGGCGCTGTCGGTGATCTTCGTCGTGTTCTTCGCGCTCAACCCCATCGAGAGCTGGATGGGCGTCCACTAGGCGCCCGGCTGCCCTTCACACAACCGCTGCTTAAGGAGACCGAGAGATGCTGGACATCGCCGACGAGCTGCACCGGTGGGTCGAGCAGGGACGCGACTTCGCCGTGGCCACCGTGGTGGCCGTGAGCGGCAGCGCCCCGCGCCAGCCCGGCGCCGCCCTCGCGGTGGACGCCGACGGCACGGCCATCGGCTCGGTCTCCGGCGGCTGTGTGGAGGGCGCGGTGTACGAGCTGTGCCAACAGGCGTTGCAGGACGGAGAGCCGGTCCTGGAGCGCTTCGGCTACAGCGACGACGATGCCTTCGCGGTGGGACTGACCTGCGGCGGAACCATCGACATCCTGGTCACCCCGGTCCGGGCGGGCGACCCCGGCCGGCCGGTGGTGGCGTCCGCGGTGGCCGCCGCGTCCCGGCGCGAGCCCGCCGCGGTGGCCCGGATCGTCTCCGGCCCGGCCGAACTGACGAACGGCGGCGCGCTGCTGGTCCGCCCCGACGGGTCGTACGACGGCGGCTTCGGCGCCCATCCCGAACTGGACCGCACCGTCGCGGCCGAGGCGGGCGCCTTCCTGGACGCAGGCCGCACCGGCACCCTGGAGATCGGAGAGCAGGGCTCCCGGTGCGGAGCGCCGCTCACAGTGCTGGTCGAGTCGTCGGTCCCCGCCCCCCGCCTGATCGTCTTCGGCGCGATCGACTTCGCGTCGGCACTGGTCCGCGTCGGCACGTTCCTCGGCTACCACGTCACGGTGTGCGACGCCCGCCCCGTCTTCGCGACGCGGGCCCGCTTCCCCGAGGCCGACGAGATCGTCGTCGAGTGGCCCCACGAGTACCTGGAGCGCACCGACGTCGACGCCCGCACGGTCCTGTGCGTGCTCACCCACGACGCCAAGTTCGACGTACCCCTGCTGAAGCTGGCGCTGCGGCTGCCGGTGGCGTACGTCGGCGCCATGGGCTCCCGCCACACCCACCTCGACCGCAACCGGCGGCTGCGCGAGGTCGGCGTCACCGACCTGGAGCTGGCCCGCCTGCGCTCGCCCATCGGCCTGGACCTGGGCGCCCGTACGCCGGAGGAGACGGCGCTGTCCATCGCCGCCGAGATCGTGGCCAACCGGCGGGGCGGCAGCGGGGCTTCGCTGACCGGTGCGCACACCCCGATCCACCACGACACGCCGTCGGCACCGGCGGGGCGGATCGGGTCGGTGGCCTGAACCGGGCTCCTCGGGGGGAGCCGGGTCACCGTCCCCGGAGGAGGCGGTTCGCCGCCCGGCCGAACACCAAGCGGGCCGCGCGTTCCAGGGCGCCGTCGAGGAAGGGCGGCAGCAGGCGTACGCGGAGTTCCTCGTGCCAGACCACATGGGCACGGCCGCCCGGACCCGGGCGGACCTCGATCTCCGCCCAGCCGCGCACGACCCGGCCGCGCTTCTCCAGACGGCACCGGCCGGGGGCGTCGTCGGTCGGCGGCCGCCAGACGGTGACCTCCATCCGGTCGTCGAAGGCCAGCGGACCGAGGCCGGAGCGGGCCACGAACACCGTGCCCTCGTGGGTCGGCGCGGGGGTGAGCACGGTGACGCGGGTCAGCGGGACGACGTCACCGTGCCGGGGCCAGTCCGTGAGCCGGCGCCAGGCCTCGGGCGGGGGGAGGGGAGCCGTGCGTTCGAGGAGGAAGGTGGCCACGGGGCGATCTTAGGGGCGCACTACCTGTAGACCTCGCCAGGTTCCGCCTTCCCCGGTGCCAGCAGCTGAGGGACCGTCACGAACACGTACCCGCGCTCCTTCAGCGCGTCGATGATGCCGGGCACGGCAGGCACGGTCCCCTGGTAGATGTCGTGCAGCAGGATGATGCCGTCCCGGCCAGCCTGGTCGAGGACGCGCTGCCGGATCAGTGCGGAGTCGTTGGTCGTGTAGTCCTTGGCGGTGACGCTCCACAGGACCTCGGCGAGACCGAGTTCGCGGCAGATCTCGTGCACGGTGTCGTTCGTACGGCCCTGGGGCGGGCGCATGAGGGTGGGGCGACGGCCCGTGAGGCGCTCGATCTCCTCGTTGGGGCGCTGGAGTTCCTCGCGGATCTCGTCCGGCTCCAGCCGGGTGAGGATCTTGTGGTCCCAGGTGTGGCTGGCTATCTCGTGGCCCTCGTCGGCCATCCGCCGGACCAGCTCCGGGTACTTCTCGATGTGCCGCTTGCCGAGCAGGAAGAAGGTCGCCGGGACCTGCTTCTCCTTCAGGATGTCGAGCAGGCGCGGGGAGTTCTCGCTGGGTCCCGCGTCGAAGGTGAGCGCGATGCTCCCCCGTAGCCCTTCGGGCACGGGGGCACCCCCACTCGCTCCGACTTCGCTCCGCTCACGCGCCGGCAGGCGACGCTGCCGAGGGCGGCGGCCTTCTCGCCGGACGCGGCCTGGGCGCGGACCGCGCTGGGGGCGGTGGTGTCGAGGCTTGTGCAGCCGGTCAGGGCGAGTGGCAGGGAGAGGGCCGCCAGCGAGGTCGCGGCGGCACGGAACGCGGTGCGCCGTCCTTCCGTCTTCTTGGACGGCTTGGACGGCTTGGATGACTTGATCGGCGAGGGCGTTGTGGTTCTGCGCCGGAGTCCTGGTCGGAGAGGCATGCGGAGACTATACACTGCGTGTATAGATGGGGTTTATAGTGGTCCTGTGGGCTTCCCGAGGGTTTGAGGCGGCCGCACTCTGGCACCCGGGCACACATGACCACCGCCTACGCCGTGGTGATCCCCACGCTCGTCGGTGACACCCTCGCCGACTGCCTCGCCGCGCTGGCCGCCGCGACCGGCCCCCAGCCGAGCGAGATCGTCCTGGTCGACGACCGGCCCGTCCCGGATCCGGGCCCGCTGGAGCACCCTCTGAGCGTCCTCGGCGATCTGCGGGACCGTACGACCGTGCTGCACGGCGGCGGCCGCGGACCCGCCGCCGCCCGCAACACCGGTCTGCGCGCGGTCGCCTCGCCCTGGGTCGCCTTCCTCGACGACGACGTGCAGGTCGGCCCGCACTGGTGCGAGCAGCTCACCCAGGACCTGGCCGCCGCGAGCCCCGACACGGCGGGCGTGCAGGGCGTGATCGCCGTACCGCTGCCCGGGCGCCGCCGCCCCACCGACTGGGAGCGCGAGACGGTGGCCCGCGCGCGGGCCCGCTGGGGCACCGTCGACATGGCCTACCGCACCGACGCCCTCAAGCAGGTCCGCGGCTTCGACGAACGCTTCCTGTGCGCCCACCGGGAGGACGTCGATCTGGCCCTGCGGCTGCTCGACGCCGGGTGGGGTATCCGGCAGGGGCGGCGCACCACACGGCACCCCGTGCACCCCGTGGGCCGCTGGGCCTCGGTGACCGCCCAGCGCGGGCATGCCGACGACGCGCTCATGCTGCGGTTGCACGGCGCCGGGTGGTGGTCCAAGGCGGCCGGGCCGCGCGGTCGTATCCGCGTCCACCTCGCGGTGACGGCGGCGGGCGCGACGGCGTGCGTGCTCGCGGGGGCCGGGCGTCGTACGGCCGCCGCCGTCGCCGCGTCGGTCTGGGCGGCGGGCACCGCCGAGTTCGCCTGGGCGCGCATCGCACCGGGACCGCGCACCCGGGACGAGGTGACCACCCTGCTGGTGACCAGCGTGCTCATTCCGCCGACGGCCACCTGGCACTGGCTGAGCGGCCTGTGGCGACACCGGGACGCGCCCGCGTGGCGGGAGGTGGGGCTGTGAGCCGGGGCGCCGGTCCGGCCGGAGGTGGTGTCGTGACTCGGAGCCGCGCCGGTCCGGCCGGACGTGGCGTCGTGGCCCGATCCGCATCGGCCGGGCGGGAGGTGGCGCCATGAGCCGGATCCGTGCCGTGCTCCTCGACCGCGACGGCATCCTCGTCGAGGACGTCCCCGGCAACGCCGATCCCGACCGCGTCCGCCCCGTCGCCGGTGCCTACGCGGCGCTCGCGCTGCTGCGCTTCTACCGTGTGCGCACCGGCTTCCTCACCCACCAGCCCGGCGTCTCCCAGGGGCGGCTCACCGAGGCCGACGTGCGCCGGGTCGACGCCCGCGTCGAGGAGCTCCTCGGCCCGTTCGACGTACGCGGCGTGTGCCCGCACGCCCCCGCCGACGGCTGCCACTGCCGCCCACCCGAGCCGGGCCTGATCCTCTGGGCCGCCGGACGCCTGTGCACGGCCCCCGCCGACTGCGCCGTGATCGGCGACACCGACGCGCACATGGAGGCCGCCCGCCGGGCAGGCGCCCACGGCATCCTCGTCACGACCGCCCGCCCCCAGGCAACCACCGCGCACACCGCCGGCGACCTGGGCACGGCCGTACGGTCGCTGCTCACCTCCCGGCTCACACACGTCGTTCCCGGCCCCCCGTGACCCCCAGCGCCGCCGTCAGTGCCTCCGCGCCGTCCCGTACGCCGGTGCCGTCGCGGAAGCGGTCCCGAGTTCGCCGGGCGGCGCCGCGGCCGGTGGTCAGGCACCACTGCCACCACCGTTCCAGTTCACCCACGTCGAGCCGTTCGGCCGCGATCAGCGCGGGCCAGCCGCACGCGCGCGCCTGCGCGGTCACCTTCGCGCCGCCCGTGACCGGGTCGACGGCCAGCGCCGGAGTGCCCGCCCGCAACGCCAGGACCAGCCCGTGCAGTCGGTCCGTGACGACGAGGTCGAGGCGGTCCAGCACCGACGACAGCTGGGCGGGCGTCGTGCTCAGCCGCCAGTCGTGCGCGTCGAGCCGGGTCTCCAGCTCCAGCCGCGCACAGTCCTTCCCGGCCAGCCACCGGGTGACGGCGCCGGCGACCTCCGCGTGCCGCCGCCGCCCCCCGTACTCGTGCTGACCGTGGGTGAGGATCACCCCGACCACCGGCCGGGCCGGGACGGCGGGCGCGCGGGCCGACAGGTCCACCAGCGGCTCGGTCCCCGGGGCGTCCCGCGCCAGCACCTCGTGGAAACCGGCGACAGCCGGACCCGCGGGATCGACGACGGAGGTGCCGACGGCGATCCGCACACAGTGCGCGAACCGCCGGTGCAACTCCTCGACCTGCGGCCCGTGCACCGGCCCGCACACGAACACCAGATGGGAGTACGCCTCCGCCCGCACCCCCTCCAGGTGCAGCGCCCCCGGCCGGAACCCCGGGCTCCAGGCGACGTCGTACGCCAGCCCGGCCCGCTCCAGCACGTCCGCCACCCGCCGCAGGGCCAGCACGTCCCCGGCGGTCGCCTCCCCGTCCCGGAAGCTGAACCACCCCGTGAGCAGGATCCGCCGCGGTTCCTCCATGGTGCCCACGGGTGCCCTGCGCCCCCGGCGGCCAATCGCCGTACCGCCTACAAGGCGCGCGCCACGAGGAGGGCGACGTCGTCGTGGTCTTCCGGGTGACGCAGGCCGTACAGCAGCAGGTCGCAGGTCTCTTCGAGCGGCCGGTGGGGTTCGTCGAGGAAGGTGAGAAGGGTGTTCAGGCGGTCGTCGATGGGGTGGTGGCGGGTCTCGACGAGGCCGTCGGTGTAGAGGACCAGCAGGTCGCCGGGGGCCAGCTCGACCGTGCTCGGCTCGAAGGGGATGCCGCCGATGCCGAGCGGGGCTCCCGTGGGCAGGTCGAGCAGTTCGGGTGCCTGTCCGGGGCGGGCCAGCGCGGGCGGCATGTGGCCCGCGTTGGCGATGCGGCACAGTCTGGTGCGCGGGTCGTACACGGCGTACACGCACGTGACGATGTAGTGCTCCAGATCGCAGGTGATCTTGTCGAGGTGCTGGAGCACGGCACCGGGTTCGAGGTCGAGGTCCGCGTAGGCGACGGTCGCCGTGCGCAGCCGGCCCATGGTGGCGGCGGCGTCGATCCCGTTGCCCATGACGTCACCGACGACCAGGGCGGTCTTGTCGTCGGTCAGGCCGATCACGTCGTACCAGTCGCCGCCGACCTCGCTGGTGGCCTGCGCGGGCTGGTAGCGGGAGGCGAGCTCCAGGCCGGTGTGGTGCGGCGGGTGGTCGGGCAGCAGGCTGCGCTGCAGGGTCAGGGAGGTGTTGCGCACGCTCTGGAACCAGCGCGCGTTGTCGATGGCCACGGCCGCACGGCTGGCCAGCTCACTGGCCAGCACGACGTCGTCCTGGTCGAACGGCAGCGGGTTGCGGGTGCGCTTGAGGTCGAGCGCGCCGAGCACCTCGCCGTGCGCGATCAGCGGCACGGCGAGATACGAGTGGATACCGGCCTGCGCCAGCAGCGCGCCGGCCTCGTCGTCCCGGGCGATCCGCGGCAGATCGTGTTCGCCGACATGCCGTACCAGAACCGGCCGGCCGGTGTGCACGCACAGCGTGACCAGGCGGTCGCCCTCGTAGGCGGCGACATCCCCGGGCGCGTCGGCGGCGCGCAGCGCCACCGTCGGGTGAGCCGCCTTGAGGGCGAGGGCGCGGAACAGCTCGGGTCCGTTGTCCGGCCGGCGGGTACTGCGGCAGGCCAGCGCGGAGTCCAGGACGTCCACGGCGACCACGTCGGCCAGCTCGGAGGCGGCGATGTCGGCCAGTTCGCGGGCTGTCTGCTCCACCTCCAGCGTGGTCCCGACCCGGGTTGAGGCGTCGGCGATGAGGGCGAGGCGCCGCCGGGCCCGGTCGGCCTCGGCGGCCGCGCGGTGCCGTTCGGTGACGTCGACGACGGAGGTGGCCGCGCCCAGGACCCGCCCGCCGGGGTCCTCCAGCCGGTAGAACGACAGGGACCAGGCGTGCTCGTGCTCGGGGTCGGTCGGCGGGCGGCCCACGTGGTACTGGTCGAGCAGCGGAGTGCCGGTGGTGAGCACCTGACGCAGGCAGGACTCGATGGTGTCGATGTCGGGCAGATGCAGGGTCTCCCGCAGATGCCGGCCGATGTGGTCCTCGGCGGGCACCCCGTCGATCCGCTCCAGCGCCGGGTTGACCAGCAGGTAGCGCAGGTCGGGGTCCATGAGGGCCAGGCCGATCGGGGACTGGTTGATGAGCCGCTCGCAGAGGGCGAGGTCGGTCTCGACACGCTGGAGCAGGTTGTGATCGGCGGCGAGGCCCAAAGCGTAGACATCACCGAGGTCGTCCAGCAGCCGCATGTTGCGGAACTCCGTCAGGCGGGTGCTGCCGTCCTTGAGCCGGATCGGGAAGGTGCCGGCCCAGCTCCGGCCGGTCTCCAGCACCTCCGTGAACAGTTTGATCACGGCCGGCAGGTTCTCGGGGTGGACGAACAGCCGCGCCGCGTACGTGCCCAGCGCATCCTCCGCGGTGTAGCCGAACAGCTCCTGGGCCTGCGGGGTCCAGAACACGATGCGCCCGTCGGCGTCAACCACCACCGCGGCCACGCTCAGCACGTCCAGCAGGCCGGTCGGTCGGGGCGTCTCGGCGTCGTAGTCGTCCCCGTCTGGCTGGAAGGATTCGGCTGTCATCCCTGATCCTCCTCCTCCACCGGCCGGCGGAAGTGACGACGTGCTCTTCCATGCTGCCCCCGGCCTTCCGCCTTGCCCAGTCCGGGGGCGGTGGGGGCCGCCGGGGCCGTGCACATCGCACGGACAAGCAGGAACATGGTCCTGTAAAGGATGGCGACCCATGGACTCTGCGCGACACGGTTCCGAAACGCCGCCGCCCGCCGGAGCGCGCGATCTCTTCGACGCGTCCACCGACGCGGCGGCGGTGGTCTCCGCCACCGGCGTGGTGATCGGCTGGACCCGCGCGGCCGAGGAACTCCTCGGGCACCCGGCCGCGGAGGTCGTCGGCGGCTCCGCCGGACGTCTGCTGGCGATGCCTGGGGATCCGGTACGCACGGCCGGCATCGCCGACCGGTGCCGCGCCGGAATGGGCTGGAGCGGTCACATCCCGCTACGGCACCGCGACGGCCACCGGATCGACGTCGACCTGCGGGTCTCCGCCTGCTTCCGGATCGGCTCGCAGGAGTGCTTCCTGGTCTCGGCACGGGAGCAGCGCCAGCAGTGGGCGGTGGACCGGTCGGTCCTCGACGGCTTCCTGACCCGCTCGCCGGTCGGCATGGCGGTGATGGACCTGGACCTGCGCTACGTGTGGCTGAACGACACCCTGGAACGCTTCGGCGGCGTGCCCCGCGAGCAGCGGCTGGGCCGCCGGCTGAGCGAGCTGCTGCCCGGGCTGCAGGCGGAGAACATCGAAGGCCTGATGCGCAAGGTGCTGGCGACCGGAGTCCCCGTCACCGACTACGAGTACGTCGGCTGGAGCTGGGCCGACCCGCACCGCCAGCACGCCTACTCCACGTCGTTCTTCCCGCTGGTGGACGCCACCGACACCACCATCGGGGTCTGCTACATGGTCCTGGACGTCACCGAGCGGTGGAACGCCCGTCAGTTGCTGTCGCTGGTCAACGACGCCGGGACCAGCGTCGGCCGGACACTCGACGTGATGCGCACGGCGCAGGAACTCGCCGACTTCGCCGTCCCCCGCTTCGCGGACTTCGTCGTCGTCGATCTCCTGGAGCCGGTCCTCAGCACCGAGGGACACGGGGCGTGGCTGACCGACGCGGGACCGGCGTCCGCCAAGCCGGTCATGCGCCGCGCCGGGATGAGCTCGGTGCGCGAGGGCTGCCCGGAGGCCGTGGCGCAGGTCGGGGACAGGGTGGACTTCGTCCCGCCCCCGTACGACGTGAGTCTGATCATCAACGGCGATCCGGTCCTCATCCCGGTCCTCGACCCGTCCGACGAGTGGTGGATGGCCGAAGAGCCCGCGCGGGCCAGGAGCATCCGCGAGTTCGGACTGCACACCCTCATCGCCGTGCCGATGCGGGCGCGGAACACCGCCCTGGGCCTCACCACGTTCATGCGGTCGCTCAACCCCGCCCCCTTCCAGCCCGACGACGTCCTGCTGGCCCGGGAGCTGGTGGCCCGGGCGGCGCTGTGCGTGGACAACGCCCGCCGCTACACCCGGGAGCACACGGCGGCGGTCACCCTGCAGCGCAACCTGCTGCCGCAGGCCCTGACCGGCGGTACGGCGCTGGAGGTGGCCTCCTACTATCTGCCGGCCGACCCGAGAGGCGGGGTCGGCGGCGACTGGTTCGACGTCATCCCGCTGTCCGGCGCCCGGGTGGGCCTCGTCGTCGGCGACGTCGTCGGCCACGGCATCACCGCGGCGGCGGCGATGGGCCGGTTGCGCACGGCGGTGCAGACCCTGGCCGACATGGAGCTGCCGCCCGCCGACCTGCTGGCGCATCTCGACGACCTGGTGCTGCGGCTGAGCGAGGAGACGACCGACGAGAGCACCACTGCCTTTCTCGGCGCGACCTGTCTGTACGCCGTCTACGACCCGGTCAGCCGGCGGTGCACGATGGCCCGCGCCGGACATCCACCGCCGGTCGTCGTCGCCCCCGACGGGCAGGTCTCCTTCCCGGAACCGCCGGCCGGGCCGCCGCTCGGGCTGGGCGGGGTGGCGTTCGAGTCCACCGAGATCGAACTCGCCGAGAACAGCCTCTTCGGTCTCTACACCGACGGCCTCATCCTGGGAGCCGACCACGACATGGAACGCGGCATGACCCGCCTCGGCGAGGCCCTGTCCCAGGGGCACGGAGTCGGTGACGGTGCGGTGCGGGCTGGCGGGGGCGAGGGCGGTGACGGTGCGGCGCACGCTGGACCGGAAGAGGGCGGCGACCGTGCGGCGCAGGCTGAAGGGGGCCGGGGCTGCGACGCGGGAGCGAGTGCCGGGGGGACCGGACGTGCGGGGCAGAGCGGGCGGGGCCTGGGTTCCGGCCGTGCGGCGGAGGCTGGGCGGGGTCGGGATTCCGGGCTTGCGGGGCAGGCTGGGCGGGGTCAGGACTCCGGGCTTGCGGGGCAGAGCGAGCAGGGCCTGGGTTCCGGCCGTGCGGCGGAGGCCGGGCGGGGTCAGGACTCCGGCCTCACGGCGTCCTCCGGTCAGGGCCCGGCCCCCGGCGTCACGGCGCCCACTGGTCGGGGGGGTCAGGACTCCGGCCTCACGGCGCCCACTGGTCGGGGCCCGGCCCCCGGCCTCACGGCGCCCACTGGTCGGGGCCCGGCCCCCGGCGCCACGGCGCACCCGCCGCAGGGCCCGGCCCCCGGCCTCGCGTCCCTGTGCGCGGCCGCGGTGCAGCGGCTTGTGCCTGTGCCCCAACCCGACGACATCGCCCTGCTCCTGACGCGCACGCACGCCCTGGGCGCCGACCACGTCGTCTCCTGGGACGTACCCGTGGACCCCGCCGCCGTCGCCGACGTCCGGGCACGGGCCACCCGCCAGGTCGAGGCCTGGGGCTTCGAGGAGCTGGCCATGACCACGGAGCTGATCGTGAGCGAACTGGTCACCAACGCGATCCGCTACGCCGCACCGCCCATCCACCTGCGCCTGCTCCGTGACTCCCGGCTGACCTGCGAGGTCGCCGACGCCAGCAGCACCGCGCCGCGTCTGAGGCATGCCCGCAGCACGGACGAGGGCGGCCGCGGCCTGTTCCTGGTGGCCCAGCTCGCCCACCGCTGGGGCGCCCGCTACACCTCCGGCGGGAAGATCATCTGGGCGGAACAGGAGATCCCGTGAGGCCCTCGCCCAGGGTCACCCGGCCAGTTCCTTGGTGATGCGGTCGAGCATGAACGCCGAGGACTCGCGTGCCCGTTCCTCCCAGGCGAAGACGCAGGCGGTGGCCACGCCGTCGAAGCCCAGTTCGCGCAGGGTGCCGAAGAAGGCGTCCCAGTCGACCTCACCCTGGCCGATGTCCAGGTGCTGGTGGATACGGGCCGCCGTGCCGGGCGGGTTGAGGATGTAGCGCAGGCCGGACGACCCCTTGTGGTTGAAGGAGTCCGCGATGTGCACATGCTGGAGCTTGTCACCGGCGTACCGCATCATCGCGGCGATATCGGCCCCCACCTCCGAAGCACCCGACAGATGGAAGGTGTGCGGGGCGCAGTAGAGGTAGTTCACCCAGGGTTTGTTGATGGCGCGGACCAGGTCGACCGCGGGGGTGTTCTCCTCGCAGAAGTCGTCCGGGTGGGCCTCCAGGTTCAGAGCGATGCCTTCCCGCTCGAACACCGGCAGCAGTTCCTCCATCGAGCGCCAGAACGCCGCCTCGCTCTCGGCGGCCCGCTCGGGACGCCCGTTGAACTCGGAGTTCATCAGCGGGCATTCCAGTTCCGAGGTGATCTCGATCATCCGCTTCCAGTAGCGGACCGCGGCCTGCCGCTCCGTCTCGTCGGGCGAGGACCACTTGTACAGCGGCAGTACGGAGGACAGCCGCACGCCGTGCGTGCGCAGCGACCGCTTGAACGCGGCGACCCGTTCGTCGTCCGCGCGCGGATGCAGGAAGAACGGCATGAAGTCGTCGCGCGGCGACAACTCGATGTACTCGTAGCCGAGTTCGGCCACCGTGCGCACCATGTCGTCGAGCGGCAGGGCGCGGAACATGTACGGGTCGAGGGCGATCTTCATGCGGTTCCTCCGTAGAACGCCGGGCGGGGCTTCATGTCGACGGTGCCGACCTGGCCGCCGGTCTCCAGGGAACGGACGGCGGCGTCGGTGATGACGGTGGCGGCATAGCCGTCCCACGCGGAGGGCCCGGTGGGCTCGGCGCCGGCCGCGACGGCGTTGATCCACTCGCGGAACTCGGTGTCGAAGGCGTCCGCGAACCGCCCCTTCCAGTCCTGCAGGACGGCGGTGCCGTGCCGGCCGGCGCTGCGGACCCCCACGGCGGCCGGGTCGGGCAGCCGGACCAGGCCCTCCTCGCCGACGGTCTCGCACTGGATGTCGTAGCCGTACTGGCAGTTGACGAAGACCTCCAGGTCGATACGGACGCCCGCCGCCGTCTCGAAGTACATCAGCTGGGGATCCTTGAGGTGCGCGAACCGCTTGCCGGTGGCGCGCGGCGTGATCACCTGGGCGGTGACGATCTCGTCGTCCAGCAGCCAGCGCAGTACGTCGATCTCGTGCACGGCGGTGTCCTGCGCGGCCATGACGGAGGTGTACGACTCCGGCACCGTCGGGTTGCGGTGCGCGCAGTGCACGATCAGCGGGGTGCCGATGGCGCCGGCGGCGATGACCTCCTTCATCTGGCGGTAACCGGGGTCGAAGCGGCGCATGAAGCCGACCTGGACGAGGCGGCGGCCGTGGGCGCGCTCGGCGTCGACGATGCGCAGACAGTCCTCGGCGGTGGTGGCGAGGGGTTTCTCGCAGAAGACGGGCTTGCCGGCGGCGATCGCGTTCAGGACGTGCTCGGCGTGCGTGGGCCCCCAGGAGGTGACGAGGACGGCGTCCACGTCGGGGGAGCCGATCAGGTCGGCGCCGGTGGGCAGCGCGGTGGCGCCGATGCGGGCGGCCACCTCGGCGGCGCGCGCCGCGTCGATGTCGGTCACGGCGGTGACGGCGGCCCCGGTGACGACCTCGGTGAGGCGCCGTATGTGGTCCTGGCCGATCATTCCGGCGCCGATGACACCTACACGTACGGTCATGGTCGTTGCCTCCATGGCATGGGATTCAGGAGTAGCGCGCCCGGAGTTCGGCTTCGAGGGTTTCGAGAGTGCGGCCCTTGGTCTCCGGGACGTAGAGCTTCACGAAGGTGAGGGACAGGACGCCCGCGGCCACGAACAGGAAGAAGGTGCCCGCGATGCCGATCCCGGAGACCAGGGACGGAAAGACCAGCCCGATCACGAAGTTGGTCAGCCACAGCACCACGGCCGCGACTCCCATCCCGAAGCCGCGTATCCGCATCGGGAAGATCTCCGAGAGCATCAGCCACGTCACCGGCGAGATCGCGCCCTGCTGGAAGGCGAGGAAGGTGACGGTCATGGCGAGCACGGCGTAGGCCCGGATCTCGGTCCAGGTTCGGGCGTCGCGTCCCGGTGAGGCCGCAGCCGGCCAGGTGCTCACGGGTGCGTACGGAGATCGGGAGCGGTACGTCCGGGGCGCACGGGTACAGGTCCTGCTCGACGATGACGAACAACTCGGCGTCGAGCCCCGCGAGTTCCGCCACCACGTCGGCCGGGTCGGGCACGCCTGCCGGGGGCGAGACGCACACACCGCGCTGGACGGCCTCGCCGAAGGACAGGTCCTCGGCGGCGACCTGGGCGAGCACGGCCGGGTCCATCTGCTTGATGTGCACATAGCCGACGCGCTCACCGAAGCGTCGGATCAGGTCGAGGTTGTCCCCGCCGCCGTACGCGACATGCCCGGTGTCCAGGCAGAGATTCGTGTACCGGCTGTCGGACTCGTTCAGCAGCCGCTCGATCTCCGGCTGGGTCTGGATGTGGCTGTCGGCGTGCGGATGGACGACGAGGCGTACGTCGTACTCGTCGAGGAGCAGCCTGCCCAGCCGGTCGGCGGCCCGGCCGAGACCGGCCCACTGCTCGGCGGTCAGCTCGGGCGGCTCGGTGAACGCGCCGGTCTTCTCGTCGCGGTACATGGGCGGGATCAGGACCAGGTGGTGGGCGCCCGCCGCGGCCGTCGGCGTGGCGACCTGGCGGACGTGGGCGAGCATCTCGTCCCATGCCTCGGGACGGTGCAGCGCGCCGAAGGCAGGCACCCGGTGCTCGTCCTCGGGGAACCACACGCCCCAGGAGTCCGGGGCGGAGCCCAGGCAGAGGTTGCCCGCTGTGGTGCGGAGGGGGGAAGGCGCCGTTGCCATGCAGTGTCCTTCGGGGAGAGGGAGGAGGGGGAGTTTCGAGTTCCTGCGGTTCTCCTTGCAAAGCTTGCTGTCGCGCTCTACTAGCGCGCTCTAGTGCGAGTACGATGACCCCTGTTCAAATGTCATGTCAATACCTTGGGGGTGGGTTCACAGGTGGATGCAACGGGCAGGCAGCGGCCCACGATGGCCGATGTCGCCGACCGGGCGGGCGTGTCACGGGCGCTGGTCTCGATCGTGTTCCGCAACCAGCCGGGCGCGAGCCAGGAGACCCGCGAGCGGGTGCTGCGCGTGGCCGAGGAGATCGGCTACCGCCCCGACAGCGCGGCCCGGCTCCTCGCCCGCGGCCGCAGCCGCACACTCGGCGTGATGTTCACCGTGCACCAGACCTTCCACACCGACCTGATCGAGGGCATCTACCCCGAGGCCGAACGCCTCGGCTACGACGTGCTGCTCTCCGCGGCGGCCGAGGGGCGCAGCGAGGCCAAGGCGGTCGAGGCGCTGCTCGGGCACCGCTGCGAGGCGCTGATCCTGCTCGGCCCGGAAGCGGACCCCGCCTACCTCGACGCACTCGGGCAGCGCGCCGTCACCGTGTCGGTCAGCCGCCGGGTGCCGCGCGCCGCCCGGGTGGACTTCGTGCACAGCGCCGAGAGCAAGGGGGTGCGGCAGGCCATGGACTACCTGGTCGAACTCGGGCACCGCAGGATCGTGCACATCGACGGCGGCCGGGGGCCCGGCTCGGCCGAGCGGCGGCGCTCCTACCGGGCCGCGATGCGCCGGCACGGACTGGAGCCGGAGAGCCGGGTGATCCCCGGCGAGCACACCGAGCAGTCCGGCATCGAGAGCGGCCGTCTGCTCCTGGCGGAGCGCGACCGGGGTCTGCCCCTGCCGACGGCGGTCCTCGCGGGCAACGACCGGTGCGCGATGGGCGTGCTGATGGCCCTGGTGCGGGCCGGCGTCGAGGTCCCGCGGGACATGTCCGTCGTCGGCTACGACGACAGCCACGTCTCCCACATGATGCCGATCGGACTGACCACCGTCCGCCAGGACGCGGTGCTGATGGCCGAGCACGCGGTGCGGTTCGCCGTGGAACGGCTTGAGGACCCGGAACTGCGGCCGCGGGAGGCGGTACTGGACCCCAAGCTGGTGGTACGGGGCACCACTGGCCCGCCGCCTGAGGAGGCGGCGGGCTGAACCTGCTCAGCGGGTGCCGTTGGCGGCGAACTTCGCGACGGAGTCGACGTTCTCCTTGGTGACGAAGGCCGGTCCGGTGAGCACCGGGGCGGTGCCGCCGCCGCTGACGTTGCCGTTGGTCCGGTACAGCCACAGCCCGTCGACGGCGAGGTAGCCCTGCAAATACGGCTGCTGGTCGACCGCGAACTCCACGGACCCGTCCTGGACGGCCTGCACCAGGTCCTTGTTGAGGTCGAAGGTCGCCACCTTGGCCTTGCTCCCCGAGTCCTTCACCGACTGCACCGCCGTGAGCGCGAAGGGGGCGCCGAGGGTGACCACCTGGTCGATGGAGGAGTCCCGCTGGAGCTTGGCGGTGAGCGTGGACTTCACGGTCGGCATGTCGGTGCCGTTGACGTAGAGGGTCTCGGTCTTGCCCTTGAACCCCTTCTTCAGGCCGGCGCACCGGGCCTCCAGCGCGACCTGCCCCTGCTCCTGGATCACACACAGGGCGTGCTTGGCGCCCATCTGGTTGAGACGCTCACCGAACGCCACGCCCGCGATGTTCTCGTCCTGGCCGAAGTACTCCAGCATGCCCAGCTGCTTCCAGTCGTCCAGGCCGGAGTTGAAGCCGACGACCGGGATACCGGCCGCCGTGGCCTTGGCCACCACCGCCTTCATGGCGTCCGGCTTGGCCGCGGTGAGCGCGATGCCGTCGACCTTCTGGTCGATCGCGTTCTGCACGAGGTTGGCCTGGTTCCCGGCGTTGGGGTCGCTGGAGTAGACGAGCTTGATGTTGTCCTTCGCGGCGGCCGCCGTGGCGCCCTTGCGGATCAGGTCCCAGAAGGTGTCGCCGGGAGCGGCGTGCGTGATCATCGCCACCGTCATACGGGGCGTGTCCGCCTTGCCCACGCCGGCGTCCGCCGCGGCTTCCTCGGACTTCTTGCCGCCGGAGCCGCTGGAACAGCCGGCGGCGAACAGGGCGCCCGCCAGGAGCGTGGCGGTCAGGGCGGCGGCTCGGTGGTTTCTGTGCATGTCCCGTGCACCTCGTGAGGAGTAGATCGAAGGAGGGAGTGAGGGGGGGAGGAGGGGATGGCAGCTCCGTGCGGGGTGGGGAGAATCGTCGGCCGAACGATGCCTCGCGCGGTGCCTCGCAGGTGCTAGAGCGCTTTATTAGCGCGCTCTAGTAGCACGTAACTATGGGGCCGCCTTCAGGGGATGTCAATGCGTTTGTCAGGACGTTTGAACAAGGTGTCCGTGCGTGGCAGGGCCGGAACGTGTGCGGGGTTGTCGGTCGGCGTTATCCTGGCTGCGGCCGTGCGATCGTTGTGCACGGCGCGGCGGTGGGGCCCGCCGTACCCGAACCGCGGCACTGGTGCCGCCAACGGTCCCTACTTGCGACGATGCGCCCGCGTGCCCGGCGCCCCGGCGAGTAGGAGACATACGTTCATGACAACCCCGTACTCCCGGACGGTGGAGGAGCCCACGGATCCCGACACAGAGGTACGCGTGCCCACCCGGCGGTGGCAGTCCTGGCGGGCGCAGGCACCGATTGTGGCGGTGGTGGCGCTCGGCGGCGGGATCGGGGCCGCCGCCCGGTACGGGGCCTCTCTGATCTGGCCCGTGGCGGCCGGGGGGTTCCCCTGGACCACTCTGTTGGTCAACGCGGTCGGCTGCGCGGTGATCGGCGTCTTCATGGTGGTGATCACCGATGTATGGGCGGCGCACCGCCTGGTGCGGCCGTTCTTCGGCACCGGCGTCCTGGGCGGCTTCACGACGTTCTCCACCTATGCCGTGGACATTCAGAGGCTGGTGGACGCGGGTGAGGCGCGAACGGGGCTGGCGTATCTGGCCGCGACGGTCCTGGCGGCGCTCGCGGCGGTGTGGCTCGCGGTGGCGGCGACGCGCCGCTTTCTGACATGGAGGCAGCGATGATGAGGCTGACGGGCACGGCCCTGCGGCTGACGGTCTTCATCGGGGAGAACGACGTCTGGCACCACAAGCCCCTCTACACGGAGATCGTGCACCGTGCACACCGGGCCGGACTGGCGGGCGCCAGCGTGTTCCGGGGCATCGAGGGATTCGGCGCCTCGTCGCTGATCCACACCTCACGGCTGTTGTCGCTGGGCGAGGACCTGCCGGTGGCGATCGTGATCGTGGACACCGAGGAGCGGGTGCGGGCCTTCCTGCCGGAGCTGGACGTGCTGGTGGGGGAGGGGCTGGTGATCCTCGACCACTGCGAGGTCATCCGGTACGTCGGCAGGGGGCAGGACGCGTGAACTGGCTGCTCGTGGTCGTCGGCGGGATGGTCGGCGCGCCGCTGCGGTATCTGACCGACCTGGCGGTGCAGAGACGGCACGACACGGTGTTCCCGTGGGGCACCTTCACCGCGAACGTCGTCGGCTGCCTGGTGCTCGGCCTGGTGTCCGGCGCGGTACTGGCGGGGGCCGCCTCCTCGCAGGTGCAGTTGCTGATCGGTACCGGCTTGTGCGGGACGCTGACGACGTATTCGACGTTCTCGTACGAGACGCTGCGGCTGGCCGAGGACGGGGCGAGGTTCTACGCCGCCGCGAATGTGGTCGCGAGCGTGGTGGCGGGGCTGGGCGCGGCGCTCGTCGGGGTGACCGTCGCCGAGGCGTTGTGGGCCTGAGAACGCGGGCGACGATCCAAGGGGTTCACGCCATGGGGGCGCGCCCAGTGCCGCGGGAAGATCCGAGCGCGACCCGTCAGCGACATCGGCGGGCATTGAGCCGGGCGGCCTGGCGTGTCAGGTGGTCGCGCTCGGCGAGGTTGGGCGCCTTGTGGGCCGCCTCGGCGTACAGCCGTGCCGCCGTCGCCAGGTCGCCGTCGCGCTCGTGAAGGTACGCCGCCACCGCGGCGTGGCGGGGCAGCGAGGTGTCCAGCGCCGCGAGCGCAGCCAGACCGGCGCGCGGTCCGTCCGCCTCGCCGACGGCCACTGCGCGGTTGAGCCGCACGACGGGGTTGTCGGTGAGGTGCCCGAGTTCGTCGTACCACTCGACGATCTGCACCCAGTCGGTCTCCTCGGCGGTGGGCGCGTCGGCGTGGAGTGCCGCGATGGCGGCCTGGGCCTGGAACTCACCCAGCCGGTCGCGGGCGAGGGCGGCCTGCAGGATCGCGACGCCTTCGGTGATCAGCCGCGTGTCCCACCGGCTGCGGTCCTGCTCGGCGAGCGGCACCAGACTGCCGTCGGACGCGGTCCGGGCGGCACGCCGGGCGTGGTGGAGCAGCATGAGGGCGAGCAGTCCGGACACCTCGGGATGGTCGATCGCGGCCGCGAGCTGCCGGGTGAGCCGGATGGCCTCGGCGGCGAGGTCGACGTCACCGGAGTAGCCCTCGTTGAAGACCAGGTAGAGGACGCGCAGCACGGTGGCGACGTCGCCGGGCCGGTCGAACCGCACGCCGGAGACGGTGCGCTTGGCCCGGCTGATGCGCTGCGCCATGGTCGGCTCGGGCACCAAATAGGCCTGGGCGATCTGGCGGGTGGTCAGCCCGCCGACGGCGCGCAGCGTGAGCGCCACCGCGGACGACGGCGTCAGCGACGGGTGGGCGCACAGGAAGTAGAGCTGGAGCGTGTCGTCCACCGCGGGCGCGGGCCCGGGCGCCGGTTCCTCGTCGACGAGGTCCTCACGCCGGCGGCGGGCGGCGTCCGCCCGGGTCGCGTCGAGGAACTTGCGCCAGGCCACGGTGACCAGCCAGGCCTTCGCGTCCCGCGGCGGGTCGGCCGGCCAGACGCGCAGTGCCTCGATCAGCGCGTCCTGAACGGCGTCCTCGGCCGCCGCGAAGTCGGCTCCGCGGCGGACGAGGACGGCGAGCACGCTCGGCGTGAGGCTCCTCAGCAGGGCCTCGTTCATCAATGGCACTCGGTGACGGTGGGCGACGCGGACAGGAACGGGCGCACCTCCAGCCACTCGTGGATCGGCTTGCCGCCCGCCCCGGGGGCCGCCGACAGCTCCCCGGCCAGCTCGACGGCGCGCTCGTAGCTGTCGACGTCGATCACCATCCAGCCGGCGATGAGGTCCTTGGTCTCCGCGAACGGGCCGTCGGTGACCGGCGGGCGCCCCTCACCGTCGTACCGGACCCATGTGCCCTCGGGGGCGAGCGCCTGCCCGTCGACGAACTCGCCGCTCTTCTCCAGCCGGGCCGCGAAGTCGTTCATGTACTGCACGTGAGCCGAGATCTCCTCCGGCGTCCACTGGTCCATCGGCACGTCGTTGACCGAAGCCGGGGCGCCGCGGTAGTGCTTCAGCAGCAGGTACTTGGCCATCGTGGTTCTCCTCGGTGCTGGTGCGACCCATTGTGGTCGCGTTCACCCCGGGGACGGAGCCGGACGCGGGTTCTCGACATCGCCGTCCGATTTTTTTTGGCCTCACTGCCACACGCCCGGCTTCCAACGGCGTGGCGGCGCTCCCTCTTCGGCTTCGGTGGTGTGGCAGTCGGTGCACAGGCCGGTGAGTTCGACGGTGTGCTCCACCGCGGCGAACCCGGTGTCGGCGGCGATCCGGTCCGCCCACCGTTCGACGACCTCGGAGTCCACCGGTCTGCTGGTGCCGCAACAGCGGCAGATCAGGTAGTGGCGGTGGCCGTCGGCGGGCCGCCGACGGTAGAGCCGTCCGCCCGCCTCGTCGCGTACGACGTCCACACCGCCCTCCGCCTCCAGGTCCCGCAGGGCGCGGTAGACGGTGGTCAGGCCGATCTTGTGGTCGCCGGCGACCAGCAGGCCGTGCAACTCCTGGGCCGACACGAAGTCCTGGCAGCCCCCGAGCGCGCTCAGGACCGCCTTGCGCTGCCGGGTCGTCCGGCCACCCACGGCAGATCACCCCCATCAGCGCTCGCCGGATCGGCACGCGCAGGCAAACTGGAAATGACATCCATATCTATATGGAGAATAGCTCATATAGGTCGCTCATGTGGGGAGCAGGTGTGCGAGCCGAGCCGACCGCCCGGCCGGCGGCGCCGGGGATCAGCGCACTCGCCGCTCCTCCAGCGGCGCGGCCCGCAGTCGTGCGGTGGTGTCGCTCGGCAGGTGGGGGGTGTGCGCCACCAGTCGGGCGGAGTTGGCGACCACCGCGATGCTGCTGGTGTTGTGCAGCAGGGCGGCCAGGACGGGATTGATGGAGCCGCCGGCGCCTGCGACGAGGCCGGCGAGGTTGACGCCGATGGACAGCGTGTAGTTCTGCCGCACGACACGCAGGGTGTGCCGGCTGAGTTCCACCACGGCGGCGACATTGCGCAGGTCGTTTCCGGCCAGCGCGATGTCGGCGGTCTCCAGGGCGACGTGGGAGGAGTGGGCGCCCATGACGATGCCGACGTCGGCGAGCGCGAGGGCGGGGGCGTCGTTGGTGCCGTCGCCGACCATCGCCACGCTGTGACCTTCTGCCTGGAGGTCGCGGATGAGCTGGAGTTTGGCCTCGGGCAGGGCGTGGGCGTGCACCTCGGTGATGCCGAGGGTGTCGGCGACGGCCTGGGCGGTCTCGGGGGCGTCGCCGGTCAGCAGCACGATCCGGGTCACGCCGAGGTCGGTGAGCTGGTGGACGACGGTGTCGGCGCCGCCGCGCACGGCGTCGGAGAGGCCGAGCATGCCGATCAGGTTGTCGTCGTGGGCGATGCAGATGACGGTCTCACCGGCGGCGCGCAGCCGGCTCGTCCACTCCTGGGCCGTCTCGGAGAGTTCCATGCCGTGGCGGCGCAGCAGGGCGGGGCTGCCCACCAGCAGGCGGCTGCCGTCGAGTTCGGCGCGCACGCCCATCCCTAGGACGACCTCGCAGGCCTGGTGGATCGGGATGTGCAGATGCTGTTCCTCGGTGCGCCGGACGATGGCCTCGGCGAGCGGGTGGCGTGCGTGCAGTTCGCCGGAGGCCGCGAGGCTCATCACCTGGTCGGCGGTGAACGCCTCGTCGAGGGTGACCACGCTGGTGACCAGGGGGCGGCCGAGGGTGAGGGTGCCGGTCTTGTCGAAGACCACGGCGGTGACCCGGCCGACGCCCTCCAGGTGGGTGCCGCCCTTGATGAGGGTGCCCCGGCGGGCGCCGTTGCCGATGGCCGCGCTGATCGCGGTGGGGGTGGCCAGGCCCGCGGCGCAGGGGCAGGCGATGAGCAGCATGGTCATCGCCCGCCGGGCGTCGCGGGTCAGTACGTAGGTGATCCCGGCGAGGGCGAACGAGACGGGGACGAAGCGGCGGGTGAAGGCGGTGGCGACGGTCTGGATCGGGGCCCGGTCGGCCTGGGCCTCCTCGACCCGGGTGATGATCCGCCCGACGACGGTGTCCTGTCCGACCGAGGTGGCCCGTACGGTCACGGAGCCGGTGGAGACGAGGGTGCCCGCGTACACATCGCTGCCCGGCCGTACGTACACCGGGAGCGCCTCACCGGTGATGGCGGCCTGGTCCACGAGCGCCTCGCCGGACTCGGCGGTGCCGTCGACGGGGATGCGGTGGTGCTCGTAGACCGCGACCACGTCCCCGGCCCGGACCTCGGTGAGATCGACCTCCACCTCCACGCCGTCGCGGACCAGCCAGACGCGCTCCTCGCCGATGGAGAGCAACTCCTCGATGGCGCGCCGGGTCCGGCGCAGGGTGATGGCCTGCAGGAACTCACCGATGTTGAGCAGCCACAGCACCATCAGCGCGACCACGTTCTCGCGCAGCACGAGCGAGATCACGGTCGCCGTCGTCACCAGCAGATCGGTGCCCGCATGGCGTCTGCCGCCGAGCGTGCGGGCGGCGCCGCGGAAGAACGGCAGCCCCGTGAACACGGTGACCGCGCCGAGGAAACCGGCCGAGCCCCCCGGCGTCCACGGGGGCCGGCCGAGCAGTCGCCGCAGTCCCACGAGGGCGAGTACCGCGCCGCCGACCACCAGTCGCGCCACCTCTCCGGTGGAGGAGTCGGGCACGGACCGGCTGGCCCGGGCGGGCACCCCCGGCGGCGGCGCCTCGTCGAGGGCGGCGACCAGGCGGTCGACGTCGACCAGGTCGGGCTGGACCCAGACGATCACTGCGCCGGTGCGCGGGAAGATCCGCAGCGCCCGGAAACCCGGCACATCGGTGAACCGCTCGTCGACGATCCCTGCGCAGCCGGGCCGCGCCCGCAGCCACGGAACCAGCAGCCGTACGCGCCCGGCGGCCGCGGAGCGCACCACCACGCCGGAGCCGGAGGCGGGCGGGGCCACAGGGTCGGGCATGGCGACCGCCTCTCAATGCTCGTGGTCGTGGGCGTGTCCCTCGACACCGACCGCCGAGGGCGGCGGCGCCTCCTCACCCAACTGCTCCCTGGCCTCCGCCAGCAGGTCCCCTGCCTTCAGACGGGCCTCTTCGGCGGCCGCACCCAGCCGTCGCCCCGTCGTGATGCCGCCGGCGATACCGCTGACCAGAAGCCTGCGAGCCGCGGGCTTCGCCCTGGGAGCGGCCTTGGCGGCGCCCCGCAGAACCAGCGCGCCCGCGGCTCCGGACAAGGCGTAGTGCGTGACGCGGCCCACGACCGCACTGGCGAAAGCGGCGGGATGCATCATGATCTCCTTCCGCGGAGCGGATTCCTCCGTCTTCGACGCGGTAAGTCCATTCTCGTCCCGTGGTGGGCGTCGCGCATCAGCCGTTTGCGGAAGATCGCCGAGGCAGTCGTGACCGCGCAGGCCGAGGCGAGCGGAGTTAGGTTCTTGGTAAGGATTTCCATATCGGATGGCCGGAAGACGGTCTTGACATCCGTTTCCATCTAGCGTGGGCCAAGCCGGGACAGGCTGAGCTCGGCGAACAACTCACTTCATCGCGGAGGATCCCCATGCGTGCGTCCTTGTCCCGGCGTTCGGCGCCGCTCATAACCGGCGTCTGCCTGATCGCCCTGGCGGGCTGCGGCAGTTCGTCCGGCTCCGGCAGCGCCACCGACGCCTCGCAGACCCCCGTATCCTCGTCCGCCATCCCGGTGGTGGCCTCGACGAACGTCTACGGCGACATGGTCGAGCAGATCGGCGGCGCGCAGGTGAAGGTCACCTCGATCATCAGCAACCCCGACCAGGACCCGCACTCCTACGAGGCCAACAGCCGGAACCAGTTGGAGCTGTCCAAGGCGAAGGTCGTCATCGAAAACGGCGGCGGCTACGACGACTTCATCGACCGCATGCTCAAGAGCAGCGACAACTCGTCCGCCGAGGTCATCAACGCGGTCAAGGTCTCCGGGAAGACCGCCCCGTCGGGCGGGGAACTCAACGAGCACGTCTGGTACGACTTCCCCACCGTGGCCAAGCTCGCCGACAGCATCGCCGCCGCCCTGGGCAAGGCCGACCCGGACGACGCCGGGACCTTCACCAAGAACGCGAACGCCTTCAAGGCGCGGCTGAAGCCGCTTCAGGAGAAGGAAGCGCAGATCAAGACCGACCACGGCGGCGAGGAGGTGGCCGTCACCGAACCCGTACCGCTGTACATGATCGAGGCCTGCGGCCTGAAGAACGCGACGCCGGAGGAGTTCAGCGAGGCCATCGAGGAGGGCGACGACGTCTCCCCGAGGACCCTGCAGGCCACGCTGGCGCTGTTCACCGACAACAAGGTCAAGGCGCTGATCTACAACGAGCAGACCTCCGGCCCGCAGACCGAGAAGGTCGAACAGGCGGCCAAGTCCGCCGGAATTCCCGTCGTCCCCGTGACCGAAACCCTGCCCCAGGGCAAGGACTACATCGGCTGGATGACCGCCACCGTCGACGCGCTCGCGAGCGCGCTGGCCAAGTGAGGCGGTCCACCATGGCCGCCGTGCCCCACGCCCGCACCCGCGACCGCGGGACGACCGACGACGACCATCGCACCGACGGCGCGGTGATCAGCCTGCGCGGAGCGGCCCTCTCCTACGGCGAGCGCGTGCTGTGGCAGGACCTCGATCTCGACGTACAGCCGGGCGAGTTCCTGGCCGTGCTCGGGCCCAACGGAACGGGCAAGACCAGCTTCGTACGCGCCCTGCTCGGCCAACGGCAGCTCTCCGCCGGCACCCTGACGGTCCTGGGCCGCCCGCCCCGCAAGGGCAGTCGGCACATCGGCTACGTCCCACAGCAGGCGACGCTGTCCGCGCACGCCATGCTGCGCGCCCGGGACCTGGTCCGCTTCGGCATCGACGGACACGGCTTCGGACCCCGGCTGCGCACGGGCGCCGTACGGCAACGGGTCGACGAGGTGCTCGCGTCGGTCGGCGCCGCCGCGTTCGGGGACGTACCCCTCGGCCTGCTCTCCGGCGGCGAACGGCAGCGCGTGCGCATCGGGCAGGCGCTGGCGACCGACCCGCGGATCCTGCTGTGCGACGAGCCACTGCTCTCCCTCGACCTGCACCATCAGCGGGCCGTGACGGAACTGGTGGACGCCCGGCGCCGCTCCCACGGCACGGCGGTGGTCTTCGTGACCCACGAGATCAACCCCGTGCTGGGACTGGTGGACCGCGTGCTGTACCTCGCCCGTGGCGCCCACCGGGTCGGCACACCGGACGAGGTGCTGACCTCCGAGGCGCTGTCGCAGCTGTACGGCACGCAGGTCGACGTCATCCGCGTCCGGAACCGGATCACGGTGGTGGGCGTGCCCGACGAGGTGGCCGAGCCACCGCATCACCCCGAACTGCCGCACGGAGTACGGCCATGACCCTCGCCGAGGGGATCTGGCAGCAGATCTTCAATTTCGACAACTACGGCGAACTGCTCGCCCTGGTCCGCAACTCCCTCATCGCCGGCGTCGCCCTCGGCCTGGTCGGTGGGCTGGTCGGAGTCTTCGTGATCATGCGGGACCTGCCGTTCGCGGTGCACGGCATCAGTGAGCTGTCGTTCGCCGGGGCCTCGGCCGCGCTGCTGCTGGGGGTGAACATCGTGGCGGGCTCGATCGTCGGATCGCTGATCGCGGCCGGCACGATCGGCCTGCTCGGCTCACGCGCCCGGGACCGCAACTCGGTGATCGGCACGATCATGCCGTTCGGCCTCGGCCTCGGTGTGCTCTTCCTCGCCCTGTACGAGGGCCGGGCGGCGAACAAGTTCGGCATCCTCACCGGGCAGATCGTCGCCGTCGACACCCCGCAGACGTCCTGGCTGCTCGGTACGTCGGCGGTGGTGCTGGCGGCGCTGGCGGTCATGTGGCGGCCGCTCGCCTTCTCCAGCGCCGACCCGGAGGTGGCCGAGGCGCGCGGGGTGCCGGTCCGCGCGCTGTCGTTCGCCTTCATGCTCGTGCTGGGCCTCGCGGTCGCGCTGTCCGTGCAGATCGTGGGGGCGCTGCTGGTCCTCACCCTGGTCGTCACCCCCGCGGCCGCCGCGGCCAGGGTGACCGCGTCGCCGGTGCTGTTGCCCGTGCTGAGCGTGGTCTTCGCGGTCGCCTCGATCGAGGGCGGGATCCTGCTCGCCCTGGGCAGCAGCATCCCCATCAGCCCGTACGTCACCACCATCTCGTTCACGATCTACCTGGTCTGCCGGGCCGCAGGCACGTACCGGGCCCGGCAGTGTGGGGCGAGGAGGTCATCGAGCTAGCAGTCCGGCCAGGGCGCCGGTGACTTCCAGGCCGTCCGGAGTACGTCACAGGCGACCGGCGACCCGCGCTGCGGGTCGCCGGTCGAAACAACGCGCTCGGGTCACACCCAGCAGCCGTTGACCGTGGCGGCGAGGCCGTCCAGGGCGTCCTTGATGTCGTTCCCGTTGGCGGTGGAGCCGTTCTCGACGAAGGAGAAGATCTTCCAGCGCCCGTCCTGCGCCTTCGTCATGCCGCTCAGAGCGATGGCGCCGGTGAGGGTGCCGGTCTTGGCCTTGACCTTGCCGACGGCACACTGGGAGTCGGGAGTGTCGAAGCGGCCCCACTCGGGCCCAAGGGTGGCCCCCGCCTCGCCCGCGACGGGCAGGCCGTCCGCGATGTACTTCAGGGTCTGGCGGTAGCGGGGGTCGGTGGTCAGGTCGAGGATGTCGGCCAGGGTCTGGGCCGGGATCCGATTGGAGCGGGACAGCCCGCTGCCGTCGTACATCTCGAAGTGGTCCAGCGACACGCCGTACCGCTGGCTGAGTACGGCCCGTGCGACCGCCGTCCCGTCCTCGAACGTGGCCGGTCGGCCGGCGCCGAGCGCGGTCATCCGCAGCAGCGTCTCGGCGATGTTGTTGTCGCTCACCTTGAGCATGTGCTTCACGATCGTGGACAGCTCGTCGGACTGGTGCTGAGCCACGGGGACGTTGCCTGCTCCGGCCACGCCTCGGGTGACGTCGCCGGTGACGGTGACACCCCGGTCGGCGAGGAGCTTCGCGAAGACCTGCCCCGCGTCCAGGGAGGTATCCGTGACGGCGTGTCCGTCCACCACCAGGGGCCGCACCGGCGCGACCTCGTTCGGGTAGTAGCCGGTGTTCCAGCCGGTGGCGAGTGTGGGCTCGGGGAAGAGACTGTCGTCGACTTGGACCTGCACCGACGTGAGACCCGCGTTGTTCAGCCCCGCGACGGCGGTCTTGGCGAGCGCGTCGAGGTCGTCGGCGGTGAGCGTGCGGTCCCCGCCGCCGACGAGGGTGAGTGTGCCGTCGGCGTAGACGACCTTGGTGGTGAACCGGTGGTCGGGGCCGAGCACGGTCAGCGCGGCGGCGGCGGTGGCGAGTTTGGTGTTGGACGCGGGCATCAGCGCGGTGGTCGCGTTGTGGCCCCAGACGACCTTGTCGGTCTTGGCGTCGATCACGACACCGCTGAGCGTGCTGCCGAGGCGCACGTCCTGGCTGCGTGTGTTCAGGTTGCCCGCGATCTTCTGCTCGGCGGCGTTGAGGTCGGTGACGGAGGTCGTCTTGGAGACGGCCTTGCCGGCGGCGAAGGCCGACGGGGCGGCCAGGATCGCCCCCGCGATGGGGGCGGTCGCCGCGATCACGAGCGTTCGGCGGACCGCCGGGCTCATCGCTTTGGGCTTGCGGTGACGTCCGCCGACGGCGGAAGTTGAGGTTCTGGGCACGTGGGGGGCCTCGGTATGGGGTTCGGTGGACGAGCGAACTGAAAGATCTTGAAGGGGAAAGTAGCAAGAGCGGGCCGGGCTACTGCCAAGTACTCGTGAAGGAGCGCGTCGAGACGACCGCGAAGACCGGCAACGAACGTAAGGGCGTTCCGTGTCGGGTCTGCTTCCGCCGGCGCCCGCTCGGCCTCGTCGGTCGCCTTCCGGCTGTTGCTCGGCGTGGGCGCGGCGGCGGTGTTCACCCACCGTGGCCTTTCTCGCCCTTTACCGGGGGCAGGCCCGGGACCGGGCGATGGGCTGGCGGACGACCGCCACCACGGCGGGCGGGTTCGTGTACCCGCCGGCGGCCGGGGCGCTGGGCAACGTCTCCGGGCACGCGCCCTTCGCGCGCTGCGGCTGCTGCGCCGGCATCCGAAGCTGGCGGCGTTGTGCGGACTGTGGGTGGCCACCACCGCGCTGATGATGGTCCTGGCCGTGTTCCTGCCCCGCCGCCTGGACCAACTCGGCATCCACGACCCTCTCTTGGTCGCCCTGTACGGCGTGGTCATCGCCTCGGCCGCCGCGAGCGCGGTCGGCCTGACCTACGCCAGGCTCACCGCCCGGCTCGGCCATGCGGTCCGATGCGCATCGCGGCCGGCGCCTGGACGGCGGCTCTCCTGGTCTTCGCCTGCGCCGACCACGCCCTGCCCCTGCTCCTCGTACCGGCGCTGACGGGGCTCGGCAACGGCATCGCCACGCCCACCCCGACCGTCCTGGTCGACCACGCCGCCGCCCCGCCTCGCCCCTGCTCTTCGGCCCGCTGATCGACTCCACCTCCATCACCACGCGGAGCCCTGGCTTCCGCGGCCGGTACCGCGGCCATCCTCATCGCCCTGTTCCGGCTGAAGGACCCACCGCAGGCACGCCCCCGAGAGAAGGCGGAGGACGAAGAGGCCCCGGCTGCCAACAGCGACGCCTGAAGCTCACCGTCGTCCCGAGCTGACGGCCCGGACGAAGCGGCACCCCGGTGGTCGCCCAAAGGTGGCCGTCCTCAGCGGCGAGCCGGCCCGCCAACCCCACGCGGGAGCAGCAGCGAGACGACCGCGACGACCAGAAGTACGGCCGCCATCGCCCCGAAGGCCCGCGCGTAGCCAGCGGTGCGGCCGCCCACGTCGGCCGCGAGACCGAGCGCGCCGCCCATCTGCTCGGTCGTGTTCATCACCCCCGAAGCCGCCCCGGCGTCGTCCTCGGCGACTGCGCTGGTCCCAGCAGGCCGTCGACGTAGCCGCGTCCGCCCGTTGCCGGGAAGCGTGGCCTTACGGCGTGTCCGGTGCGTTGCCGGCCAGGTAGACGGTGTTGGACGAGGTGCCGCCCTGCAGGGGGTTGTCGAACTCGACGATGTGGGCTGTTGCTTGGGCGAAGACCACGGTGAGCGCGGAGGTGAACCGGTCGTCGGGCGGGTCGTTCGACCACAGGGCGAACACGCCGTCGGGGTGGAGGTGTGCGGCCAGGGCGCGGAGCCCGGCGGGCTGGTAGAGCGCCGCGTGGCGTGGGTGGAGCACGTGGCGTGGTGAGTGGTCGATGTCCAGCAGGATGGCGTGGAAGCGTCGGCCGGGCTCATCGGGGTCCAGGCCGATGGAATCGGCGGCCATGGCGAAGAAGTCGCCGTGCACCAGGCGGCAGCGGGTGTCCGAGGTGAGCCGAGAGCCGAGAGGCACCAGGCCACGCCGGTGCCAGTCGATGACTTCGGCGAGCGCGTCGATCACGGTCAGCGTACGGACCCGGGGGTCGTCCAGCGCCGCCGCTGCGGTGTAGCCGAGTCCGAGTCCGCCGACGGCGACGTCCAGTTCGGCGTCCGGCAGCTTCGCCAGCGCGAGTTCCGCCAGCGCGGTCTCGCCGGTGGTGAAGAGGCTGGACATCAGGAACTCGTCGCCGAGTTTCACCTCGTACACGTCGTCTCCCGACACCGGGTGGCGGCGGCGCCGCAGACTGATCTCACCGATCGGTGTCGGCTGCCAGTCGATCTCCTCGAAACGTACGCTCATCCGTTCCCCTTTCTGGCTCTTCGGTGTGCTGGTGTGGGGGCCCGGCCCGGTCAGGCGTCGATGATGACGGGGATGATCAGCGGCCTGCGGCGGTGCGTGCGGAACGCCCAGTTGGCCACGGCTCGGGCGATCAGCTGTTCGAGCTGGTGGGCGTCGCCGACGCCTTCCTGCGCGGCGTTGGCCAGCGTCTTCTCGATGACGGGGATGACGGGCTCGAAGGTGGTGTCGTCGTGGACGAAGCCGCGGGCCAGGAAGTCGGGGGGCTCGGCCAGGGCGCCGGTGTCGGCGTCGACGATGGCCACGACCGTGACGACGCCCTCCTCGGCGAGGATGCGGCGGTCCTTGAGAGATCCCTCCGTGGCGCCGCCGACTTCCATGCCCTCCACGTAGACGTTGCCCGCGGGCACCTTGCCGGTGATGGATGCGCGGCCGTCGACGAGGTCGACGACGACGCCGTCCTCGGCGATGACGACGCGGTCGGGGTCGACGCCGGTGCGGATGGCGAGGTCGGCGTTGGCCCGCAGGTGACGGAACTCGCCGTGGACGGGCATGACGTTGCGGGGGCGGACGATGTTGTAGCAGTAGACGAGTTCCCCGGCGCTGGCGTGGCCGGAGACGTGCACCTTGGCGTTGCCCTTGTGGACGACGTTGGCGCCCCACCGGGTCAGTCCGTTGATCACGCGGTAGACGGCGTTCTCGTTGCCGGGGATGAGGGAGCTGGCGAGCAGGACGGTGTCGCCCTCGCCGATGCGGATCATGTGGTCGCGGTTGGCCATCCGCGACAGTGCGGCCATCGGCTCGCCCTGGGACCCCGTGCACACCAGCGTGATCTGATGGGCGGGCAGCTTCTCCAGTTCCCTGGTGGTGACCAGCAGGCCGGGCGGGACCTTGAGGTAGCCCAGGTCGCGGGCGATGCCCATGTTGCGGACCATCGAGCGCCCCACGAAGGCCACCTTGCGGCCGTGCTGGTGGGCGGCGTCGAGGATCTGCTGGATGCGGTGTACGTGGCTGGCGAAGCTGGAGACGATGACCCGGCGTGGTGCGGTGCGCATGACCTGTTCGATCGCGGGGTTCAGTTCGCGTTCGGAGGTGGTGAAGCCGGGGACCTCGGCGTTGGTGGAGTCGGTGAGGAACAGGTCGACGCCCTCCTCGCCGAGGCGGGCGAAGGCGCGCAGGTCGGTGATGCGGTCGTCCAGGGGGAACTGGTCCATCTTGAAATCACCGGTGTGCAGCACCAGCCCGGCCCCGGTACGGATCGCTATCGCAAGGCCGTCCGGGATGGAGTGGTTGACGGCCACGAACTCGCAGTCGAAGGGTCCGAAGCCGCGCCGGTCGCCCTCGCGCACGCGCACCGTGCGGGGGCGGATGCCGTGTTCCTTGAGCTTGGCCTCAATGAAGGCGAGGGTGAGCTTGGAGCCGACGACGGGGATGTCGGACCGCTCCCTGAGCAGGTAGGGAACGCCGCCGATGTGGTCTTCGTGGCCGTGGGTGAGGACGATGGCCACGATGTCGTCGAGGCGGTCCCGGATCGAGGTGAAGTCGGGCAGGATCACATCCACGCCGGGCTGGGTCTCCTCCGGGAACAGCACACCGCAGTCCACGATCAGCAGCTTGCCGGCATGCTCGAAGACGGTCATGTTGCGACCGATTTCGCCCAGGCCGCCCAGGGCGGTGATCCTCAGCCCCCCTGCGGGCAGTGGCGGGGCGGCTTTGAGTTCTGGGTGCGGATGGCTCATACCCTGACGTTACCGGAGAGTCTGCCGAGGTGATCCACTGCCTGCAGTGAGCGGGGAGGGACAGTGAGCGGTGGAGGCGGTCGCCCCGGGACCCCCGCCGTCCTCGGGGCTGTACGGCGATGAGGCCGTCGACGAGGTGGCGCTGCCGCTCGGGTCCGTCGACGTCGAAGGCGGCGGTGATCAGGCAGCCGGGAACGCGGACGCGGGTCTCGTGCTCCTCGGCCAGGCTGCGCGCCTACCGGGCGATCGACCGGTTCGACGGCCGCCACCCGCGCGCCTGGCCGCTGATCATCATGCGGCGGGCGGAGATCAAACGGCACCGCAGGCGCAGGCCCCACCTGCTCGACGACCCCGACACCGACCTCGACCGCCTGTCCTCCGTCGACGCGGCCGAGTCGCCCGAGGAGCTGGTGGTCGGAAAGGGCTTCGACGAGGCGGTCGGCGCCGCGCCGGCCGCCCTGCCCGACAGGCACCGGCAGGTCGTCCGGCTGGTCGACATCGGAGGGCTCAGCTACGCGGAGGCCGCCGCGCTGCTGGACGTGCCGGAGGGGACCGTGATGAGCCGCCTGCACCGCACCCGCAAGGGCATCAGAACCCAGCTGGCGGCAGCCGGGCTCGCGCCCAGGAGGAGCATGCTGTGATCGGGCGCCGGGGCGGGATGGCGTACCACCGCATGAGCTGCGGGGAGGTGGTCCGGCACCTGCAGGCGTGCCTGGACGGCGAGGCCGAAGCGCCCTGGCCCGCCAGGAGACCCCGGACGGAACCACCCTGGCGCGGCTGCGCGCTTTCGGCACGCAGCGCCGCGTCCGGCGGCAACGACGGCAGATACGGCGCTTCGCCTCCCTTCGGGGTACGGCTGTCACGTCCTGCCAGCGGTCAGCACGTCGGCGAGTTCCCGCATGTCCCGTGCGCTGTGGGTCGGCCGGGACATCGTCTGCGGGTAGACGGCCGTGCCCCGCCGCAGCCAGGCGCCGCCCAGCCCCGCCCGCAGTGCGCCGTCGACGTCCCAGGGATGCACGGCGACCAGCAGGGCCTGGTACGGCTGTACTCCGGTGTGCTCGACGGCGTACCGGTACGCGGCCGGGGCCGGCTTCCAGCACCGTGGCCCGCGCACGTCCAGCAGCGCCTCGAAGGACTCCAGGAGCCCCGCCTCGGCCAACAGCCGCTCGGTCAGCGCCGAACTGCCGTTGGTCATCGTCACCAGCCGGAACCCGGCCGCGCTCAACCGCCGTACGCCGTCCGGGACATCGGGGTGCACCTCCACATGGGCGAACCCGTCCAGGACGTGCCGGGCCGCGGCCTCGACCTCCCCGGCCCACCCCGCCACGCCCGGCAGCAGCGCCCGCAGCCCGTCCAGGGCGACGGACGCGAAGTCCGCGTACGCTCCCGCGGCCGTGAGCGCGAACCCGTCGCGCAGCACCCCGGCGAACCAGGTGGGCATCAGATCCGCGGGGGCTCCGACGTCCTCGAAACGGACCCGCAGCGGGCTGAGGTCACTGAGCGTCTCGTTCACGTCGAAGACCAGGACCTGCGGATCCCGGTGACCGTCGTCGGGCATGGTGTCCTCCATATACGCGCGGGTCCGCGGTCGGCCTCGGCCTGGGCCGGTTGACTGATCGGCCGTTCATCCCGCGAGCGGGGGCGGCGTGGCCGGGATGTCCAGGTCGGTGCGGAGACACCGACCTGGTCCGATGACGATACGTGGCGCGCCCTGCGCTCGGTCACCAGCGGATCCCTGCTGATGGCCGGGTCGGCTGCGCCCGGGGGCTCGTCGTGCCCCCGGGACATCTGGCGAGAGGGCGGTGTGGCCTGCGTCGGCCTGAACCGCCGATCACACGCCGGTCCGGCGTGCTCAGCAGCAGGCGGCGCCCGCGTCGGCGGTGCCCTCCGCGTCGGCGGGCGCGCACGGGAACAGGCCGAAGTGGGCGGACTTGTCGCCGGTGACGGTGAAGTGGGGCGCGTAGCGGGTGGCGGAGAGCATGTCGGCGGTGTTGCCGCACACCAGCACCGGCTTGCCGGTGCGGAAGCGGTGGTGGTCGTCGAGGTCGAAGGCATGCGGGTGCTCGGGGACGGTGCCGCGGTAGACGGCGACTTGGCCGTAGTCCTCGCAGCGGTCCTCCAACGGCAGCTTGAAGGCCCGCACGGTGCGGGACGTGAAGGCCGCGAAGCCGATCTTCCGGTCGATGTCCGGGTCGTCGATCGTCACCGGCGAGGCGGTCACCGTGCGGGCGTCCGTGCAGCCGTTGCGCTCCAGAAGGCGGCGGAAGTCCTCGGTGTAGAGGGCTCCGGCAAGGCACTCGCCGACCAGGACCGGGTCGGTCATCAGCGCGGCGGGCAGGCGGCGGTCGGCGAAGATGTCGGAGAAGTACAGCTCGCCGCCCTCCTTGAGAACTCGGAAGATCTCGGCGAGGACGCGCGGCTTGTCCGGCGACAGGTTCACCACACAGTTGGAGACGACCACGTCCACCGATGCGTGCCCGATCCCGGCGGCGGCCAGGTCCTCGATGTAGCCCCGGCGGAACTCCACGTTGGCGTAGCCGAACCGCTGCGCGTGCCAGTCCGTGTGCCGTCGGGCGACGGCCAGCTGCTCGTCGGTCATGTCGACGCCGATCACCCGGCCGGTCGGGCCGACCAACTGCGCCAGCACGTACGCGTCGCGGCCGCTGCCGCAGCCCAGGTCCAGCACAGTGGCCCCCTCCAGGGCCGGAGGGATCGGCGAACCGCAGCCGTAGAAGCGGTCCAGAACCTCCTCGTGCACCCGGCCGAGCGCGGCGGCGATGTGCGGCGGCGGTGCCGCGTTCGTGCAGCACGCCGACGTCTTCAGGTCCGCGGAGGACGCGAGCACCTTGCCGTAGTAATCCTTGACCGCCTCTTCGACGGACGTGCCGGGCGCCCGGGACTCCTCGGATACGTCGACCGTCATCTCTCTCCCTTGGGATGTGAGCCTTGCGCATCGCATCGGCAGCAGATCACCGCCGACGTGCCGTGCGTCGGGAACCCGCTGTGCCGAGGTGAGCATTCCGTTGCTGTGAACCCGGCCGTCATGGCGGCGGTCGCGGCCAGCGCGCGGCCGACGGCGGCGATGGGGGCCCCGCTGGAGCGAAGCCGAGAGCGGGGCGGGGTGGGCGCGTCGTCGCCGAGGACGAGCAGCGAGAGGCAGGCGGGCAGCAGGGCGAAGCCGCAGGGGTTCACCGCGGCGAGCATGCCGGCCGGACAGGGCGAGGGCGAGGGGCAGGTCGGCCATGGTCGTGGGGGCGTCAGCCGACGAGGGCGGCGACCTCGGCTGTTTCGGGTGCCTGGGCCCGGCAGGTGGGGCACCAGGGCGCCCAGAATCACAGCACGGTGGGCTTCCCGGCCAGCGTCGCGCCGTCGAAGGGCTTGCCGTCGATCGTTGTGCCGGTGAAGCGCAGGGCGGCGGGTACCGACGCGCCGTCGGCGTCCGAGGGGCTGTTCGGCGTACCGGGTGCCGTGGCCGTGGGGCCGCTGTCACTGGCCGCTGGACCCGTGGATGCCGTGCTGTCGGTCTCCGTGCCACAGCCGGTCAGGGCGAGCACGGTGGCGGTGAGCAGGGCTGGGGCGATCAGGAGGGCACGCATGCGAGGGCTCCTGGCGGGGGGATGAGAAGTTTTCACGGTAGAGCGGGGGACGGCGGCTTCGACCTGGCCGGGGGCTCGCGGAAGTGTGACGGGGTGCGGCTATCCGGACGCGTCTTCCAGCCGGTCGGGGTCCAGGACGGTGATGCGGCCGCGGGCGAGGCGGATCAGGTGGCGGTCGGCGAGGTCGCGCAGGACCTTGGTGCAGGTTTCGCGGGAGGTGCCGGCGAGGGCGGCGAGCTGTTCGTGGGTGAGGGCGATCTGCGGGTGGCGGGCGCCGGGCCGCAGGGGTCCGGCCGGGGGTTGGGCGGTGGTGAGGGTGATCAGGGTGGTGGCGATGCGCTGGGCGACGGACTTGAAGACGCTGTCGGACAGACGCTGTTCGAGGTCGGCCAGGCGGCGGCCGAGGATCTCGGTGATGCGGGCGGCGATGCGGGCGTCCGCCAGCAGGAAGCGGTGCACGTCGGCGCGGCTCATCACGCACACCACCGCGTCGTCGATGGCTTCGGCGTAGCTGTCGTACATGCGCTGCCCGAGGAGCACCATCTCGCCGAAGATGGTGCCGGGGGAGATGATGGCGGTGGTCAGGGCGCGGCCGTCCGCGGACACCCGGAAGATGCGGACCCGGCCGCGTTTGAGGATGAACAGCACCTCGCAGGGCTGGGCCGGGGTGTACAGCATCTCCCCGGCCGCGTAGGTCTTCATCGGTGCCGCGGCGGCGATGGCCTCCATTTCCGGCTCGGACAGGTCGCAGAAGATGTCGACCTCGGCGAGGCACCAGGTCCTGTCGGCGTCGGCGTCGGCGTCCGGCCCGGCGTCGATCATGCGGCGTGTCTCCTCGCGTCGTCCCGGCGCCCAGGGCGGGGGCGCCGCACCCCATGCCGGGCTGCCCAGCGCGTCGGCGCTCTCGGCCAGACAGTAGGGCACCGGCCCCCCGTCCGGGGCGCTGCCGCGCGGTGCAGCACCCCCATGCGGCGGGTCCGGGCCGTCGGCCCGCGGGGGCGGGATCGGCGTCATTCTCCTGCCGGGCCCGTGCGCTTGCCCGTCATCTGGGCGATGCCGGAGAAGGTCAGGCCGGCCAGCAGCCCGAACACCAGGTGGCCGCCGAGGCTGGAGCTGGTGACGGCGTTCCACTCGAAGACCGGCATGCCCATGTTGGCGGGCATGATCCACAGTGCGCCGAGGAACCACCACACGGCGCCGTACACCAGCCCGAGCACGACGGCGGGCGCCATCTTCTGGGCGAACTGGCCCAGCAGCACGCCGAACCCGATCCCGGCGAAGACGGAGATGCCCAGGTGGATCAGCCACCCGACAAAGGCGTTGGTGGAGCCGAGCAGACCGGCGACCATGGTGATCATCGCGGTGTCCATCATCGGCCGGGAGACCGACATCCAGATGCCGAACCCGATGCCGCCGACCAGACCGGCCGCGGCACCCCACACCGCGTGGACCGGGATGACCGCCGTGCTTGGGGATACCCGAACGGTGGTGGCCATGATCTTCAAGTCCTCTCGCTGCGGGTTCCTGACTGTCACTCCGGACGCTAGGACGGGTGGCATGTGCAGGTATGTGACGGCGCTTACGTACCGGCCGGTAGAGGATGCGGCCGTCGGGGTTGGTCAGAGGGCGAGAACGGGATCCCCTCCGTCGACCGGCCCCGGTTCGTCCCGGCGGGTGACGCGGACTTCCTCACGGACGACGAGCCGGTGTTCGGCCTGGAGCATCGCGGCGAGGTCCGGGCCTACCCGCAGCAGGTGCTGGTGTGGCACGAGATCGTCAACGACATCGTGGGTGATGAGCCGCTGGCCATCACCTACTGCCCGCTCACCGGCACCGTGATCGGATTCTCGGCTCCGCCCGGCACGCCCGAGCTGACGTTCGGCACCATGGGCAAACTCGTCAACTCCAACCTGCTGATGTACGACCGGCAGACCGGCTCGGAGTGGCCCCAGCTGCTCGGCCAGGCGATCAGCGGCCCGCTCAAGGGCACGAGGCTGGACACCGTTCCCTTGGTGTGGACCACGTGGAAGGAGTGGCGCACCGGGCATCCGGACACGCGGGTGCTGTCCACCGACACCGGGGCCCTGCGCAGTTACGGCAGCGATCCTTACGGCTCGTACCCGGACCGCAGTGGCTACTACGCCGAGGGAGGCCCGTTCTTCCCGGTCCTGGCCACCAGCGACCGCTTCCCCGACAAGGACGTGGTGATCGGAGTGCGGGTCGGCCAGGAGCGGCTGGCGATCCACAAGGACGTCGTCCGCACGGCGAAGTCCGTGCACGCCGAGGTCGCGGGCACGCAAGTGGTCGCGCGATGGGACGACCGGCTCGACACCGCCCGGGTCCTCCAGCGCGTCGGCGACCGGTGGGAGCCCGCCGACTTCCTCGACGCCATGCAGAACGCGGCGCGCGGGTTCCCTTGCCGGTGCCGCGGACCGCCCCGCAACCGTCCGGCACATCCGACCGCCGAGGACCGGAGGACCGAGAGAGCTGGAGAGGGCCCCGACCCATGAGCAGCGCATACGACCTGGTGGTCATCGGCGGTGGCAGCGCCGGGCTCACGGCGGCGCGCACCGCCGGGCGGTTCGGGGCCCGGACCCTGCTCGTGGAGCGGGACCGGCTGGGCGGGGACTGCCTGTGGACCGGATGCGTGCCCAGCAAGGCGCTGCTGCACGCGGCGGCCGAGGTGCGGGCGGCGCGCAGCGGTGCCCGGTACGGCCTCGACGCGCCCACCGGATCCGCCGACCTCGCGGCGGTGATGGGGCACGTGAGGCAGGCGATCGCGGCGATCGAGCCGCACGACTCGGTCGCGGCGCTGCGCCCGCTCGGCGTGGAAGTGGCGTACGGCGCGGCCGTCTTCACCGGGCCGCGCACGCTCGCGGTGGGGGAGCGGGAGGTGTCCTTCCGGTACGCGGTGGTCGCGACCGGATCCTCCCCGGCCCTGGTGCCGGTGCCGGGGCCGGCCGAGGCGGCCCCGCTGACCAGCGACACCGTCTGGGAGCTCAGCACACTGCCGGAGCGCCTGGTGGTGCTGGGCGGCGGCCCCATCGGCTGCGAACTCGGGCAGGCGTTCGTACGCCTCGGCGCCAGGGTGACCCTCGTCGAGGCCGTGGACCGGCTCCTGCCGCGCGAGGAGCCGCGCGCCGGGCAGGTGGTGCGGGAGCGGCCGGCGGCGGAGGGCGTCACCGTCCTGACCGGATACCGGGCGGAAAAGGTGGCCGACGACGCGGTGCACGGCCCCGGCGGCCGCCTGCCGTACGACGCACTCCTGGCCGTCACCGGGCGCCGCGCCAACACTGCCGCGCTCGGCCTGGACGCGGCCGGGGTGCAGCTGGACGAGGACGGGCAGGTCACGACCGATGACCGGCTGCGCACCACCAACCGAAGGATCTACGCGGCCGGGGACGTGACCGGGCAATCCGCGTTCACGCACCTGGGTGGAGTGCAGGGGGCGGCCGCCGCCACCGACGCCCTGCTCGGCGTGCGGCGGCGCACCGGCCACGACGCGGTGCCCTGGGTGACGTTCACCGATCCCGAGGTCGCCCGCGTCGGGCTGACGGCCGCCGAAGTCCGTACCCGGTACGACGATCGCCAGGTGCAGGTGCGCACGCTGGAGCACGACCGGGTGGGCCGGGCGGTCGCCGACGGCCGTACCAAGGGCTTCACCGCGCTGGTGCTCGACCCGCGGGGCCGGATCGCCGGCGCCACGGTGGTCGCACCGCGTGCGGGGGAGACGATCGCACACCTGGCGGCCGCGGTCCGGCTGGGCTGGACGCCTTCGCAGTACGCCAGGACGGTCCACCCCTACCCGACGTATGCCGACGGGCCCTGGCTCGCCGCGCTCCTCGACGTCCACCCCAGGCTCGCCCGCAACCGGGGTGTCATCGGCGGCCTGCTGGGGCTGCGCAGGAGGATGCGGCGATGACCCTCCCTCCGGCTGTTGCGCGGGAGCGGACGCCGCCCGGCCTGCGCAGCGGTGGAACCCATACATGCGTCGGCCGCCCTCACCACGCCCGCACGGCAGGAGCAGAACTGATGGGAATCGTCGCGAGACTGCGCGCCCTGGAGCGTGCCACCCGCCCGTACGATCCGGAGTTCGTGGCGGCCATGGAGCGCCGCTGGGCCGAGCTGCCGGACGGCGTGAAGACCCCCGCGCAGATCATCGGACAGCACGGGGTGGGCTGCGAGGGCACCCACGGCGTCTTTCCCAAGTGCGACCTGAAGTGCACCCCCTGCTACCACTCCCGCGACGCCAACGCCGTCCGCGTCGACGGCCCGCACACCCGTCAGCAGGTCGCCGCCCAGATGGGGCTGCTGCGCAGGCTGCGCGGACCGCGCGCCCACACCCAGCTGATCGGCGGCGAGGTGAGCCTGCTGGCGCCCGACGACCACGCCGCGACCTTGCAGATCATGCGGGAGCACGGGCGGGAGCCGATGAGCTTCACCCACGGCGACTTCGACTACGCCTACCTCGAACGGCTGGCCCTCGGCCCGGACGGCAGGAGGCGGTTCACCCGGTTGTCGTTCGCCGCGCACTTCGACAAGTTCATGTACGGGCGGCGCGGCATCGAACGCCCGCCCAGCGAGCAGGCGTTGAACCCCCACCGCAGGCGGTTCGCGCAGATGTTCGTGCGGCTGCGCCGCGAGCACGGGGTCCGCTTCTTCCTCGCCCACAACATGACCGTCACCCCGGGCAACCTGGACGAGGTCGCCGACGTCATCCGCGCCAACCACGCCGCCGGCTACGGCATGTTCTCCTTCCAGCCGGCGGCGTTCGTCGGGGACGAGCGGCGCTGGAAGGAGCAGTACCGGACGGCGACCCCGGACGCGGTGTGGGCCGAGATCGAGCGCGGCGCCGGAACCCGTCTGGACCACAACGTCTTCCACAACGGCGACGTACGCTGCAACCGCACCGCCTACGGCTTCTATGCCGGAGGCCGCTGGTTCCCGTTCCTCGACGGCGACGACCCGCGTGACCTGGCCGTACGCGACGCCTTCTTCCGTTACCTCGGCAAGGTCAACTTCACCGGCACGCCGCCCGCTGTGCTCGCGGCCAGGCTGCTGCGCGTCGTCGCTCGCCACCCCGTCACCCTTGCCGTCGCGCTCACCTGGCTGGGCCGCACGGTCCGCCGTGTGGGCGTCGGCAGGCTGGTGCGCCATGGCTTCCGCGTGCGGCCCGTGACGTTCGTGATGCACATGTTCATGGACGCCGCGGACGTCGCCCCGGCCTGGGAGCTCATGCAGCGCGGTGAGACGAGCGACGACCCGAGGCTGCGCGAGACGCAGGAGCGGCTGGCCGCCTGCCAGTACTCCATGGCCCACCCGGAGAACGGCACCCTGGTACCGGCCTGTGTGCAGCACTCGGTCCTGGACCCGGTGGAGAACGCCGAGTTGCGCACACTGCTGCCGATCGTCGAAGTCCGCACGTCCGCGGGACAGAAGCCGAGGAAGAAGTAAGTCCGCACGTCCGCAGGGAAGAAGCATGGAACAAGGGGAGGAACCCGGATGCGCATCGGCGTGATCACCGGCTCGGGCAGCTACGACTGGCCCCACCTGGAGGATGCCACGACCCGCACCGTCAGCACCGAGTACGGCGGGGTCCAGGTCACCGAGGGGCGCCTCAAAGGGGCTGAGATCGTGCAGCTGTCCCGGCACGGCGTGGGCCATCACCGCCTGTCGCACCAGGTCGACCACAGAGCGAACCTGGCGGCGCTGCGCGCCCTCGCCGTGGACGCGGTGCTCTCGCTCACCGTGTGCGGGGCCGTCGACCCGGCCGCCGCGCCCGGCTCGCTGGTCGTCTTCGACGACCTGTACTTCCCCTCCAACCGACTGCCCGACGGTTCCGCGTGCACCTGGTACGACACCCCGGGGCAGGCGGGCCGCGGCCACTGGATCTTCGACCGCCCGTTCAGCGAGCCGCTGCGCCAGACGCTGATCGCGGCCGCCGCGCAGACCGGGGCGCCGGTCGTCCCGCGCGGTGTGTACGGGCATGTGGACGGGCCGCGCTTCAACTCCCGCGCCGAGATCGCCGCCCTGGCCGCCGCCGGCGTCACGGCCGTGAGCCAGACCGCCGGCCCGGAGGCGGTCCTGGCCGGGGAGGCCGAACTGCCCCTGGCGCTGGTCGGTTTCGTGACCGACTTCGCCAACGGCGTCGCGCCCGAACCCGAGCCGGTCGAGGCACTGCTGGCGCGCATGGCGGCCAGCAAGGACACCTTCGCCCAGCTGGTCGGCCATGCGGTGGCAGGGCTGGAAGCGGTGGCACCCGCCGGGTTCGTCCACCGGTTCGGCTCATGAGCCCGCCACCCGTTCGTCCACCGGTTCCGCTCACGTCGTCCACGGGTTCGGCTCATGAACTGCCATCCGCTTCCGCCGTCGTGGTCATGGCGAAGGCGCCGCGGCCGGGCACGGTCAAGACCCGGCTGCACCCGTTGCTGGGGCCGCAGGGGTGCGCGGCCCTGCAGGCCGAACTCATCCGCCACACCCTGGAGACGGTGTCCGGCTGCGGGCTGCGGACCTACCTGGCCCACACGCCGTACGACGGCCCGGACGACGGGCGTCACCTGGCACCGGCCGGTGTTCGTCTGCTCGTACAGCGCGGTGCGGACATCGGGCAGCGGCTCGCCGCCGCCGTCACCGACGCGTTCGCCGACGGCGCGGGCCCGCTGGTGGTCGTCGGCACCGACGCGCCCACTCTGACCGGGGACCACGTGGCCTCCGCCCACGCCGCCTCGGAGACCCGGGATGTGGTGCTGGGCCCGGCGCTGGACGGCGGCTACTACCTGATCGGCCTGCGCGCCCCCCACACCGGACTGTTCGCCCTCGACCCGGCCCTGTGGAGCGCGGACAAGGTCCTGGCCGCCACCCTCGCGCTCGCCGACGACGCGGGGTTGCGCACCGAACTCGGCACGCCCCTGCGGGACCTGGACACGCCCGAGGACGCGGCCGCTCTACCGGCGGACCCGGCGCTGCCGCCCGGGATCGCGGCTCAGCTCAAACCGACGGAGAACGTATGACACCCCCGACCCTGCCGGTGTCGATCATCGTGCCCGTCCTGAACGAGGAACGCACGATCCGGACGGCACTGGGCCGCCTGTGCCGCGACTTCCCCGACTGCGAACTCGTCGTGGTCGACGGCGGCTCCACCGACGCCACCGTCGAGATCGCCGCCCCGCACGCCACCGTGGTGCACAGCGAGCGGGGCCGGGCGAAGCAGATGAACGCCGGGGCCCGGCACTGCTCGGGCGAGGTGCTGTGGTTCGTCCACGCCGACACCGAGATCGCCCCGGCCGCGCTCACCCAGATCCGTGCCGCGATGTCCGGCCCGGAGGTGGTCGGCGGCGGACTGACCCTGCGCTTCGACCGCCGCAGCCCGGGCCTGAACTACCTGGCGTACACCTCCAACGCCCGCGCCCGCCATCTGCGGCACATCTTCGGCGACCAGGCGATGTTCATCCGCCGCGGCGTCTTCGACGAGCTCGGCGGCTTCCCGGACCTGGCCATCATGGAGGACCTGGAGATGTCCCGCCGCCTTGCCCGCCGCGGCCCCCTGACCGTGCTGCCCGCCACGTCCACTGCGTCCGCGCGCCGCCTGGTCGAGCACGGCGTGTGGCGGATGATCGTCTTCATGCAGTACCTGAAGCTGCTGTACTTCGCGGGCGTCGATCCCGAGCGCATCCGCCGCCGCTACGCCGCCGGCCCGCCCCGGCTCCTGCGGCGCGGACGGAAGGCGGCCGGCCCCCGGAGGGTTTCCAGCCCGTGACCGTCACCGTGTCCGTGCCACCTTGGAGAGATCTGACATGCGGATCGCAGTTTGCGGCGGCCCCTACGGCAACCCCTACGCCCTGCGGGCCTTCGTGGACGACGCCCGCGCCCGCGGCGCCGAACGGCTGTACTGCCTGGGTGACCTCGGCGGCTTCGGCGCCGAGGTCGACGCCCTGTGGCCGATCCTGACCGGCAACGACATCATCTGCGTCGCGGGCAACTACGACGTGGCCATCGCCCGCGGCGACACCGACTGCGGCTGCGGCTACCGCGACCCGAAGGACAACGAGTTCGCCCAGATCGTCTACGACCACACCCTCGCCACCACCGACCGCGCCTTCGCCGCCTGGATGGGCGAGCTGCCCACCGAGCGACGGGAGACGATCGACGGCGTCGACGTGCACATGGTGCACGGCTCCACGCTCGGGCTGAACGACTTCTGGTGGGAGTCCCTGCCCGAGGAGCAGCACCGGCAGCGGATGGCGGCGTCCGGCGCGGACGTCATCCTGTGCACCCACAGCGGCCTGCCCTGGCAGCGGCGGACCGGCGACACGCTCACCGTCAACGTCGGTGTCCTCGGCAAACCCGCCAACGACGGGCAGCGCAACGTCTGGTACGCGCTCCTCGACCTCGACGACGGACACGCGACCGCCGAGCTGGTCCCGCTCGCGTACGACTGGCAGGCCCAGGCCGCGTCCATGCGCGCCGCCGGCCTGCCGGAGGTGTTCGTGGAGACCATCGAGACCGGCTGGTGGACCACCTGCCTGGAGATCCTGCCGCCGCACGAGCGTGCCCGCGGCCGCTACCACCTGTACCGCTCCACCCTCCCCACCGGCTTCCGTCCCGCCGCCGACGGCTGGGCCCCCGACCCGGGTCAGGGCCTGGACGGTGACCGCCCGGTGGTACCGCTGTTCGGCAGCCCGTACTTCCCCTCCCGCCTGTGGCTCTACACCAACTTCCACTGCAATCTGGCCTGCGACTACTGCGCCGTCGCCTCCTCCCCGAAGACCACCCCGCGCACCCTGCCCGCGGACCGGTTCCGCGCCCTGGTCGACGAGGCGGTCAAGGCCGGTTTCACGGAGCTGTACGTCACCGGCGGCGAGCCCTTCCTCCACCCCGGCATCGTCGAGTTGCTCGACCACGCCTCCGCCCAGCTGCCCACCGTCGTCATGACCAACGCCATGCTGCTGCGCGGCCGCCGCGCGGACGGCCTGGCCGGCCTCGCCAACCGCAAGCTCACCGTCCAGACCTCCCTCGACGGCGCCACCCCGCACACCCACGACCTGCACCGCGGCACCGGCTCCTGGCACCGCACCATGGACGGCATCCGCCACCTGATCGACCTCGGCCTGCCGCCCCGCGTCGCGCTCACCGAGACCCCCGAGAACACGCACGAGATCCCGGCCGTCGCCGCCCTCCTCGCCGAACTCGGTCTACCGGGCGACCACTTCGCCGTACGCCCCCTGCTGCGCCGCGGTTTCGCCGACACCGGTGCCGAGATCGGCGAGGACTCCTCCGTCCCGGAGCTGACCGTCACCGCCGACGGCCTGCACTGGCACCCCGCCGGAGCCGACCTCGCCACCAGCCCCGACCTGCATCTCGCCCCCGCCGGCACCCCGTTGGAGCAGGGCAAACAGCTGGTGACCGAGCGCTTCTTCACCGCCCGCCTCGCCGACGGCAGCCTGCCCCGGCCCGTCCACTGCGCGATCTGACGTTCGTCCCGGGAGGACCAGCCCATGCCCACCACCCCGCACGTCGCGATCCTCGGCGCCGGCCCCGTCGGCCTGGACGCCGCTCTCGCCTGCGCCGACGCCGGATGGCCGTTCACCGTCTACGAAACCTCCGATGCCGTGGCCGCGCACCTACGCGCCTGGGGACACGTCCGTCTGTTCACCCCCTGGGAACTGAACGTCTCCCACCGGATGCGCGCCCACCTCGGCGACGTACCGCAGGACGGCGCCTGTCCCACCGGCGCGGAACTCGTCACCCGGCTCCTCCAGCCGGTCGCCGAACTCCCCGCCCTGACCGGTCGCATCCGCTACCGCACCCGCGTCGCCGCGATCGGCCGCACCGGCCTGCTCAAACACGAACAGATCGGCACCACCGCCCGCGCCTTGGCCCCCTTCACCCTGCTCCTCGACACCCCCGACGGCGAGGACACCGCGGCGGCGACCCTGGTCCTGGACTGCACCGGCACCTACGCCCACCCCAACACCCTCGGCGACGGCGGCATCCCCGCCCCCGGCGAACGCGCCCTAAACCACCGCATCACGCGCACCATCCCGGACACCGCCGACCGCGACCGCTGGCGGGGCACCGTCCTGCTCGTCGGCGCCGGAAAGTCCGCCCAGACCGCCGCCCGTGACCTCGCCGCCCTCCCCGGCACCCGACTGGTCTGGGCGGTCCGCAGCGCGGCCCCCGACTGGGGCGCCGTACCCGACGACACCCTGCCCGCACGCCAGGACCTCGTCGACACCTCGCTGGCGCTGGCCGACGGGGCATGCGAGCGCGTCACCGTCCACACCGGCGCCCACGTCCGATCCCTCCACGCGCAGGGCGACCGCATCCGCGTCCGCCTGGCCACCACCACCAGCCTCCGCGAGGTGCTCGCCGACCACGTCGTGTCCCTCACCGGCTACACCGGCGATCACACCCTCCACCGCCAGCTCCAGGTCCACGAGTGCTACGCCACCGGCGCCCCCATGACCCTTTCCGCCGCCCTCCTCGCCGCCTCCGGCGCGAGCACCGACTGCCTGGCACAGCCCGCCCCCGGCATCGACCAACTCCGGACCCCCGAAGCGGACTTCTTCATCCTCGGCGTCAAGTCCTACGGCCGCCTCAACACCTTCCTGCTGCGCACCGGCTACCAGCAGGTCGACCAGATCGTCACCGCGTACACCGCACCGGCGCACGCGCGTGCGGCCGAAGAAGCGGCGGCACCCTGAACGGAGCCCGACCGGGCGACGAGCCCGGGCTGCCCGTACTGCATGATCCTGCGGCGCGGCACCGAGCAGCAGCGCACTCAGCGGCGTCCCGCCACGCCGAACAGTGCCCGCATGGCTTCGAGTTCGCTACAGACGCGGGCCGCTGTCCCGGACTGTCATCGGCCCCGCACAGACCGCCACGCGGCACGCGCTTCTGGCCAGGTGAGCGGCACGGCGGCCAGGTTCAGGGCCGCCGCCAGGGTGCACCACGAGCAGAGACGACGGTGCTTGGTGACCTGCTCGGCGAAGAGAAGAGTGGCTCCGCCCGCGTCTGCCAAAACCTTTCCGGCCTGGAGCAGAGGGATCCAGGGCCGACGGTTCCAGCGGTCGCCGTCGCCCATGCCCACCAGAGCCAACGTCAGTCCGGCGCTGACGATGCCGAGGGCGGCGTCAGGCGTCTTCCCCAGCTCGTAGGCTTCGCCGCTCGCGTCCACCCGGTCCGCGTCGAACGGCGGCAGCGGGATCTCCGGCACGTGGGAGACGGCCCCGAACTGGTACAGCGCCACAACGCCGAAAGCACCGATCCCCGTGGTGGTCAGCAAAGCCAGACGGCGGCGCCGGGCCAGGAAGTCCCCACGGCCCAGTCGCAGATCATCACTGACCCGTTCGGCGTGGCGTGACGCTCCCCGTCCGATCCCGGGGCGGGCGGGGCGTACGTCAGCCGCCCGCAGTCGTCGGTGTGTGCTCACGGTGGCCTCATCCCCATCAATCGGGCCCTCGCGTACATCGTGGCCACGCACCGGTTACCCCGCGGATCAGCTCGAAAACGACCGATTCCGTTACCGGGCGGTTGATCCCGGTGGCGCGCAGGGGCGCGTTCTCCCTGGCTGCGGTGAGGCTGGGCCGACCTTACGATAGGGGCAGCGGCCGTGTTCCCGCTTGGTGCACCTTCCCCTGGCGGCCGGATCCTGGACACCCCTCCCGATCCCGCAACCCCGCTTCACCCTGGCTTCGCAGCCCGCTTGTCACGCGGAACTCGAAGGAGGCAGGCCAATGCCAAGACAGCACCATCGCGTGACCGGGACACTCCTGGCCGCGACGCTCGCCGGCATCCCGCTGCTGCCTGTCACCGCGACGGCGGCGCCCACATCCGACGGCACCGCCGAGATCTTCACCTTCGCCGATCAGGCCGACGGAAGCCTGGACACCCCGGTGGGCACCTCCACGCTGGCCCGCGACAAATCCGGCATCAGCGCCACGTTCCGCACCGGTCAGCTCCGCGCCCACCACGCCTACACCCTGTGGATCGTCGTGTTCAACCGGCCCGAGAACTGTGCGCAGCCGTGCAACGAGGACGACATCTTCGTCGGCGGCGACCCGCGCGGCCCGATGAACACCGCCACGATCAAGGCGGCCGACATCCATGCCGTCTACGGGGGCGGCAAGGTCGCCGACGCCTCCGGCACGACCCGGATCGACACCCACTTGCCAGTGCGGGACGCCTCGCGCGAGGACCTTCTGGCCAAGGTCAACCCGGGGGCGGCCCTGAAGGAGACGCAGGGTGCGGAGGTGCACCTGGTCCTGCGCAGCCACGGGCCCAAGATCTCCGGGCAGGTCGAGGAGCAGCTCGGCTCGTACGCGGGCGGCTGCACCACGTTCCTGCACCCACCGGCCGTCCCCAAGAACGAGGGTGAGTGCGCGGACCTCCAGTTCGCCGTCCATCCCCCGCAAGCGCGCGCAGCCCGCTGACGAGGAAGCCTGGATGATCGACGGCCGCTCGTCGCCGCCACCAAGTCGGGCCGGATGGATCCGACAAAACCGGCGCACCCCCACCCTCGTCCGCACGGCGACGAGTCACCGTCCAGGCTGCTGCGCTCGATGGATTGCCCCCCTGAGCTGTTCGATGCTGGGCGCACCCTCGGCGCGTCCGTCGGCGGCGCGGTAGATCCGGCAGGAGGCGCTGGTGGCGACGCCCGGAGTCGCGAAGGGATCCTGGCCGTCGATGAGCAGGGTCGGGGAGCCGTGCATCCCGCAGCCGGCCGCCTCGACTTCGCTCGTGATCACACGGACCGAGACCGGGGCGGCATCGCGAGCATCCGGGAGGACCCTTTCCAGCCTGCGGAGAAGCAGGGCGAGGTTCGGGCAGTCCGGTACGGCGAGCACGGTCAGCTTCATGGGCTCCCCCTTCGGGCGAGGACCGACCTCGTAACCACGGTAGGCGCCTGGGCCCTGGTGGCACAGTGCACCGCCCGGCCACCGGCGCGTCCCTGGGCAACATGCCCCAGGCACTCAGCCACCTCGCGCTCATCGGCGCCGCCTCGAGGACCGGGCCGGGCGGGCCACGCGGGCCCACGGCGCCGGATCAGCCGCCGTCACTGCCTGCGCCCATCGACGTGACCCCCGCGGCCACCGGCCAGACACGCAACGAGTGCTCCCCGCCTGGGATCAGAAGCGGAAGCCCGGCGAGGCTGCGGGGCCCGCAGGCGGTGCGGGCCGGCGAGTGGTCTGTTGTGGCGACCGATGAGTTCCGGGGTCCGGTGGGGTCTACCTCTGTACACGCGAAAGCTGCGCACGAGCTCTGTGAGGGGACCATGACCACCCACGCACTACCACCCGTCGTCGACGCCGCAACGTGGGAGCACCGGCTCCAGGCGCTGCGTGCCCGGGAGAAGGCCGCGACGCGGGAGCTTGACGCCATCGCCGCCGAGCGTCGTCGCCTGCCGATGGTCGAAATGCCCGACTACACCCTCGAAAGCGAGGAAGGCCCCGTTCGGCTGGCGGACGTCTTCGAAGGCAAGCGGCAATTGATCGTCTACAACCACATGTGGTTCGCGGGCAAGGAATGGCAGTGCCCGGGCTGCACGGGGTTCACCTCGCAGTACACCCGCCTGGAGTTCCTGGACAACTACGATGCGAGATTCGTCATCGTCACCCAGGGCCCGATCGAAGAGGCACTCGCCTACAAGGAGCGCGTCGGCAACCGGATGGCGTGGTACTCGACGGCCAACAGCTCATTCGGGGCCGACGTCGGCGCACCGCCCGACGGAGGGTTCGCGGTCAACGTGTTCCTGCGCGACGGCGACACCGTCTATCGCACCTGGCACACCAACGGTCGGGGTACCGAGCAGCTCAGTCACACCTTCGCGCTGATCGATCTCCTGCCGTACGGACGTCAGGAGGAATGGCAGGACTCGCCCGAGGGCTGGCCCCAGTCGCCCACCTACAGCCGGTGGGCGACGTCCGAAGACATCGCTGCTCTTTACGGCCCGGGCACCGACGGCGGCTGAACGACCCGCATGGGGTGCGGACATCCTCACGGCGCGCAGGGCATCGTAGGGCGCGCTGCGCCGCTGGGCACCTACTCGGTCGTCTTGACCATGGTCTTACCGCAGCAGCACGTCGGGCTCTGTTGTCCCGTGCAGGTCGGCGGGGCGCCCTTGGTCACGGTCAGCTCGCACCCGCAGGCCGCATCCGGGCAGCGGTAGACCTCACCCTCGCGGAACGGCATGGCGATCACCTCACTCGTCGAGTTCCCCTGTACGCCCGCGACGCTAGAACCCGGCCCCAGGGGCAAGGTCAACAATGGGAAGCAGAAGGAGGTTGCGGCCATGGCGCTCTCGGGACTGACGATCGGGCAGGCCGCCCGGGCCGCCGGGGTCACACGCAAGGCGGTGCGGGTGTACGAAGCCAGGGGATTGCTGCCCGCCACCGAACGAAGCACGGCCGGCTACCGGCTCTACACCGGCCGCGATGTCGAACGGCTGATCTTCATCCGGCGGGCCCGCGCCCTGGGCCTGCACCTGGACGGCATTCGTGACGTCCTCGCCGTCCGCGACGGCGGCACCCCGCCGTGCGCCACCGTCCGCGCCCTGCTCGACGCGCGGATCGCCGAGATCGACGCCACCGTCGCCGACCTCCTCGCGCTGCGCAGAACCCTCACCCACACTCGTCAGCGAGCCGACGCGCGGACAGAAGACGAACCGGTCACCGTCTGCAAGCTCATCGAGGGCGCGTAGCCAGACCGGCGGGCGGGCGACGGAACGTCAGCAAACCAACTCAAGGAGGAGATGCAGGAATCCCACCGGCAGCTCAGGGCGATCGAGAGCGACATGGCCTCGTCCGGCGCCTGGGTGTTCTCCGGTCGCCTCATCATCGAGGCCGACGACCTCGACGCCGCGCTCGCCTGGGCGGCGAAGGTCACCGCCGCCATCAACACCCCGATCGAGGTCCGCCCCTTCGCCGCGTTCGCGGACGAGCCCGACTCCGGGCTCGGGGCCTGACCTTGGCGGCAGCCAGGACAGGACGCGGTGCAGGACGCGTTCGCCGTGGCGCTGCACAAGTGGCCGGTCGACGGATTGCCGCCCAACCCGGGCGGGTGGATCACGACGACCGCCCGCAACGCCGCCATCGACCGGCTGCGGCGCGCGTCACGCGAACGAGAGCTCCTCGGCGAGGTGGCGGCACTCCGGCCCGAGTACGACGATCCCGACCTGCCGGAGGAGAGGGAACCCGTGCCGGACGACCGACTGCGCCTGATCTTCACCTGCTGCCATCCGGCCCTGTCCACCGAAGCCCAGGTCGCGCTCACCCTCAAGCTGCTCGGCGGCCTGTCGAGAAAACGTGGCCCGCATCGAGTCGGGCTCGGTGGAGACGTTCCCTGAGGCCCCCTGACCCTTCGGTCCGGCCCGCCGGGCCGCCATCGGTGGAGGCGCGGCTGTCCGGCTCCCCGGGAGCTGCGGCGTGCGGGCCGACGCCGACGGGGCAGGATGAACGGAGCGCGCTGACCATGCGGCGAACAGCACCGCCGCGGACACGAAGAGCGTCGCGTCGGCCGGCCCGTGGCGGCGCCAAAAATCTCACCGTATGGGCGTCCCTCCTGGTCACTGACGCAGCAGTTCCCACGCCGTGAGGATGCAAGATGCCGTGCCGAGGGTGAGTGCGACGGTGCGTCGGCGCAGGTGCTGGTAGCGGGCCTCATACTCGGCGCGCAGTTCGGTGCGCCGGTCGGCGATGCGGCGGATGGCGGCCTTGGCCATGTCCACGCGGGCGCGGGTGTACTCCTCTTCGAGATCGCGTCGCTCGCCGGCGGTGAGCCAGGGCAGCCTGTCGCAGAATGCCGTGGCTTCCCTGCGTGCTTCGGCCAGTTCGGCCTGCCAGTAGAGGTAGCCGTCGAGCCGGCGCAGCCCACCCTGGACTGGATCGTCAGGGGCCGGACGGCTCACCGCAGTTCCTTCCCCGGGCCGCTCACGCTCCCAGCAGGCACGCCTCTGTGCTCGAGTTGGGCGATGTCGGGGTGGTGCAGGTCGAAGGCCGGTGATTCGGAGCGGATCCGCGGCAGGGTGAGGAAGTTGTGCCGCGGCGGCGGGCAGGAGGTGGCCCACTCCAGCGAGCGGCCGTAGCCCCACGGGTCGTCGACGCCGACCGGCTTGCCGTACTTGGCCGTCTTCCAGACGTTGTAGAGGAACGGCAGGATCGACAGACCCAGGAGGAAGGAGGCGGTCGTCGAGACCATGTTCAGGGCGGTGAAGCCGTCGGCGGCGAGGTAGTCGGCGTACCGGCGGGGCATGCCCTCGGCAGCCACCCAGTGCTGGACCAGGAAGGTGCCGTGGAAGCCGATGAACAGCGTCCAGAAGGTGATCTTGCCGAGGCGTTCGTCGAGCATCTTGCCGGTCCACTTCGGCCACCAGTAGTGGAATCCGGCGAACATCGCGAAGACGACGGTGCCGAAGACGACGTAGTGGAAGTGCGCGACGACGAAGTACGAGTCGGAGACGTGGAAGTCCATCGGCGGCGACGCCAGGATGATCCCCGTCAGACCACCGAAAAGGAACGTCACGAGGAATCCGGTGGCCCAGAGCATCGGCGTCTCGAACGACAGCGAGCCCTTCCACATCGTGCCGATCCAGTTGAAGAACTTCACACCGGTCGGCACGGCGATCAGGAACGTCATGAAGGCGAAGAACGGCAGCAGCACACCACCGGTGACGTACATGTGGTGGGCCCACACCGTCACGGACAGACCCGCGATCGCGATGGTCGCGGCGATCAGGCCCGTGTAGCCGAACATCGGCTTGCGGGAGAAGACCGGGATGATCTCACTGATGATGCCGAAGAACGGCAGCGCGATGATGTACACCTCGGGGTGGCCGAAGAACCAGAAGAGGTGCTGCCAGAGCAGCGCTCCGCCGTTGGACGCGTCGAAGATGTGCGCCCCGAACTTGCGGTCCGCCTCCAGTGCGAACAGCGAGGCTGCGAGGACCGGGAAGGCGAGCAGGACCAGCACACTGGTCAGCAGCACGGTCCAGCAGAAGATCGACATCCGGAACATCGTCATGCCGGGCGCCCGCATGCAGATGATCGTGGTGATGAAGTTCACCGCACCGAGGATCGTGCCGAAGCCGGAGAAGGCCAGACCCATGATGACCAGGTCCGAGCCGACTTGGGGCGAGTGCACGCCATCCGAGAGCGGGCTATACATGAACCAGCCGAAGTCCGCGGCGCCGTCCGGGGTGAGGAAGCCGCCCACCGCGATCAGCGAGCCGAAGAGGTACAGCCAGTACGCGAACATGTTCAGCCGCGGGAACGCGACGTCCGGGGCGCCGATCTGCAGCGGCATGATCCAGTTCGTGAAGCCGGCGAACAGTGGCGTCGCGAACATCAGCAGCATGATCAGGCCGTGCATCGTGAACGCCTGGTTGTACTGCTCCATCGACACGATCTGCATGCCCGGACGCGCCAGTTCTGCGCGCATGGCCATGGCCAGGATGCCGCCGAGGCAGAAGAAGCCGAAGGATGTGGTGATGTAGAGCGTGCCGATGGTCTTGTGATCGGTGGTGGTCAGCCACTTCACCACCACATTCCCGGGCCGCCTGCGCCGGACCGGCACCTCGTTCTCATAGGAGTCCTCAGGCGACGTGTTGGGTGGGGTCTCGGCATGCATGGCCACTGCGGTTCCTAGTTGTTCGCGATCTGCGTGCCGCCCCGATTCCCGTCCGGCCAACCGGATCAGCGCACACTTGCACTGCCTTTCTCCCTCACAACGGCCGGCGATCCCATCACCCCACAGGCTCGTGTCACCTGATCGGAGGCATGTCCTGGGCCACATGGGCGATAGGCGACCGTGGGTTACTGGTCGTGCTCGTATGGAACGGTGATGACCGGGCAGTGTGCGTGGTGCAGTACGCCCTGACTGACCGAGCCCAGCAGCATGCCGGTGAAACCGCCGTGCCCGCGCGTGCCCACGACCAGGCCGAGGGCGTCCTCGGACACCTTGGTGAGGACCTGTACCGGGTGGCCTCTCACGACCTCGTGGTGCAGTTCCACCTCCGGATGGGCGGCCGCACGGGCCGCAACCGTCTCCGACAGCAGCCTGTGGCACTCCTGGAGGGCCGCGTCCTCGTCGAGGACGCCGAGCCGCGGAGGGTGCCACACGTGCAGGGCCCGCAGGGCCGCGCCGTGCAGGGCGGCCTCCTCAAGTGCGAAGTCGACGGCGGCAGCGGACTGAGGGCTGCCGTCGAACCCGACGACGAAATGCGGCGGCTGCCGGGTGACGTGCTCCCGCTCCGGTACGACCACCACCGGGCAGGGCGCGTGGGCGATGAGCGGCAGGGCGACGGCGACGGAGGTGAAAAGCTCCTGGACAGCGCTCAGGTGCCAGGAGCCGAGCACGACCTCGGTGGCGTCCTGCGCCTGCTCGCGCAGCACCCAGGCCGGATGCCCCTCCGCCAGCAGGCCGGACACCGTGCCCTGCGGATGGCGGGACTCGACGAAGGCCACCGCCTCCTTCAGCACCCGATCCCCCTTCGCGTGCAGCGCCTCGTTCCACTGCTCCCAGGACGGCCGGCCGCCCGTCGGCCGGTACCCGGGGGTCGGCAGGTTCTGCGCGAGGACCAGCAGCAGGGGCAGGCGCCGTCGGGCCGCCTCGTCGGCGGCCCAGGCCAGCGCCGCGCGTCTGTCCGGATCGGGGTCGACGCCGACCACGATGGGTTTACGTCCTGCTGCATGCGTCATTGCCGACTCCCTGTTCCGACGCGACGCCGCGTCTACAGGCCCTGGGAGAGCAGGAGTTCGTGGGCGAGTCGCGCGCCGCGTTCCGCTTCCTCGGGCGAAACGTCCTTCGACGGGATGTTCTCCAGCCCACGGGCGAGTACCCGGACAGCCTCGGCCAGGGTCGCGACCTGTGCTTCCAGCCGGCTCAACCGGGCCTCCGGCCCGAGCGCGGCATCGGATTCAGGGGGACGGTTCTGCGTCATGTCGTGCTCCCTTACGAGGTGATGACGGGCCGGCCCGTCACCCGGCCGGGCATGCCGGTACCAGCGCGTGCGTGGAGCTCGGTCAGGCAGTCGGCTGGAGGAGGAGTGCGCGGATGTCGTGCGGAAGTTGCTCCAGTGCCGATTCCAGTTGCCCGGGCGAGACGTGTTCGCGTACGACGGCGGTGACCGCGGGAACGATCCGGGGCACGTCCTCGGCGGAGACCTTCGCTTCCTGGACGAAGCGGTTCACGTAGCCTTCGCGGTCGTACTTGATCGGTACGGCGCTGGGGTCCCAGCCGTCGTAGTAGGCGCCCCGCAGCAGCTCGGGGAGCTGTGCGGCGAAATGGGCGGCCACGTCGACGGTGACCCGGTCGCGGAGCGTGTGGAGCCAGGTGCGCAGCACCCGGTGGGCGAGGTGGCGGTCCTCGGTTCCCAGGGCTTCGGACACCGCTTTCAGCCAGATGTTGGCGGTGTGGATGGCGTGCTCGAAGTCGGGTGGATGGGTGGGAGGCATCGGGCTTGCCCTTCCGGTCTTGGCGCCCATGCGCTGGACGGGATGGCCGCGCCTCCGGGCGGGCGGTGTTTCGGCACTGGGGACGGTCGGCTCGGTCAGAAGTGGCGAGGGCGCGGGTTGCACCTGCCCGGTGGATACCGCATGCGCTTCCGCGAGGTGCACGCGGTGGCTTGTTTCCTGCCCTGACCTCCATGCTAGGGCGGTCCGAACGGGTTGGCAGCCGCGCCGCAGCAGCACCCGGTGAGCGGTGTGGGACGCTTCCGCCCGCCGGCGCTTCGCGCGCTTCGACGCATGACATGCGGAAACCCGCAAGGCAGGACATGCGGTACCCGCCGGCGCGCCGAGGAGGTGGTGAGCCGATGTCCGATGCGACGACCACCGATCTGTACGAAGTGACGATGGCCATGTCCTATCTGCGCGAGGGAATGACCGGCCCGGCGACGTTCAGCCTCTTCGTCCGCGACCTGCCTCCTAACCGCGGCTTCCTGGTGGCCGCCGGGCTGGAGTCGGCCCTGGACTACCTGGCGAACCTCCGCGTCGGCCCGGAGGACGTCGACGCCTTCGCTTCCGCGCTGCACCGGCCGCGGCGGGATCTTCAGCCCCTGCTCGGCCTGGAGTTCACGGGTGAGGTGCGGGCGGTGCCGGAGGGGCGAATCGTACTCGCGGGAGAGCCTCTGCTGGAGGTGACCGCGCCTCTTCCGCAGGCGCAACTGCCGGAAACCTACGTGCTGAACCAGCTCAGCCATCAGACGGCGATCGCGTCGAAGGCCGCGCGATGCGCCCTGGCGGCGGCGGGACATCCGGTCGTGGACTTCTCCCTGCGGCGGACCCAGGGCACGCAGGCAGGGTTCCAGGCGGCCCGGCTGGGCGCGCTGGCCGGATTCGCCGGGACCAGCAACGTGGCCGCGGCCACGACCTTGGGCATACCTGCCGTCGGCACGATGGCTCACTCCTTCGTGCAGGCGTTCGCCACGGAGGAAGAGGCGTTCCGTGCCTTCGCACGGTGTCACCCCGGCCCGGTGACCCTGCTGGTGGACACCTACGACACCGAGGCGGGCGTGCGTGTCGCGGCGCGCGTCCTGCGGGACCTCGACCGGGGGCCCGGCTCTGCCGTACGACTGGACAGCGGCGACCTCGGGGCCCTGGCGGCACGGGCCCGCTCCATCCTGGACGGCGCGGGCCTGCCGGACGTACGGATCATCGCCAGTGGCAGTCTCGACGAGTACGCCGTGGACGACCTGGTCCGCTCCGGAGCGCCGATCGACACCTACGCGGTCGGTACTCGCGTCGGGGTCTCCGCCGACGCGCCGTACGTGGACTCCGCCTACAAGCTGGTGGAGTACGACGGCCGACCGGTGATGAAGCTGTCCTCGGCGAAGGTGACGGCGCCCGGCCCGAAGCAGGTGTTCCGCCGCCCGGGCTGCGCCGACGTGATCTGCCTCGCCGACGAGCGGCCACCCGAGGAGGGCAGGCCGTTGCTGGAGACGGTGATGCGGAACGGGCGGCGTACCGGCAAGAGGCCGACGCTGGAGGAGTGCCGGGAGAGACTGGCCGCGGACCTGGCCGAGCTGCCGTCGGCGGCCCGCCGGATCCGAGCCCCCGTAGCGCCCCGTGCGACGACCTCCGAGCGGCTGAGCGCACTCGCCTCCCGGGTCCGGCGCCGCATCGGGGAGAAGCCGTCGGCCCTCGGTGCGCGGTCCCCGGGCCCGGACCAAACCGCGTCCGGATCACATGGGTCCGAACCTGAGTGAGGAACTGGCGATGCCGCACACGGTGGAAGGGAGGCCGCGGTCACAAGGTCGGGTTGGCATGCCCGAGCGGGCCGTCAGGGGATCGGCACGACGGCGACCGGGCAGTGTGCGTGGTGCAGCACCGCGTGCACGACGGAGCCCAGGCGCAGTCCCAGACGTTCGGCAGGAGGATGGCGCGGTACAACGAGCAGGCCGGCGTGGGACGAGGCATCCACGAGGGTGGCGGCCGCCGGGCCGGTGATCACTTCCGTGTCCACGTGGACCTGGGGATACTCCATGATCGGCCGGGCCGCGTGGTTCAGCACTCGTGCGTGCAGGCGCCGCTCCTCGTCCATGTCGATCGGGGGCACCATGACACCTGAGTGGACGATCGGCGTCCAGGCGTGGATCAGGCGCACCGGCACGTTGCGGACAGCCCCCTCGGCCAGGGCGAACCGTACGGCATCGGTATCCCGCTCGTCGCGCACGCCGGCCACGACGGGCCTCCGGGCCGGTCCGCCGACAGGGTCTCGTACCACGACGACCGGACGGGTGGCATGGGCTGCCACTCTTCGGCTGACGGAACCCAGCAGCAGGCCCGCGAAGCCGCCGTGCCCGCGGGTACCGAGCACCACCATGGCGGTGTCCTCGGCCGCGTCCAGGATCGCCGCGGCCGGCGAGCCACGGACCACAGTGGCGTTCACCACCATGCTCGGACGCCGCTGCGTCAAGGCATGTACGGCGCTGTGGAGCATGGTGTCGGCCTCCTGGACGGCTCGATCAGCGGCTTCCGACAGGCCCCCGGTGCCCAGCAGCCTGAGCGCACCGGCATCCACCACGTGCAGGAGCTTCAGATCCCACCCGTGCCGTTCGGCCTCGGCTGCCGCCCAGTCCGCCGCCGACCGAGCCTGCGGTGAGGCATCGACGCCGACCAGCACGACGTCGGCGGTGCGGTTACTGGTCATCGTTGTTCCTTTCCCGACTCCTCCATGCTCGCGCGGATACGTCGGTCGAGACGGAACCGGGGGCTACGCCTTCCGTGACGTCGTCACCCCTGGTCGGGCACCGGGTCTCTGTTGGTGCAGTCCGGTGCCCGCGCCGGCGGCCCGCTCAGGGGGTGGCTACGAGGGAGTGGTTCTCGGTGTACGCCTGCAGTTGTGAGCTCGTGGCGCTGTAGAGGATCTTCGTGTCGGTGGTGGAGGAGTCGAGGACGACCTTGACGCCGAGGTTGGCCTTGATGTTGTTGGTGGCCAGGTAGTTCCGGGCGCCGCCGGCGACGAGGATGATCGTGGGGTCGGCTCCGGAGGGGGTGATGTTGGCGGCCGGGACGGAGAAGGAGAACTGGTTGGCGGTGACGGAGTTGTCGTCGCCGTTGATGTGGACCAGGCCGTAGAGGTCGTCGAAGCGGGTGCTGGTGCCGTCGCCGTACACGCGACGGAAGTGGTTCCCGGAGATCAGGTTCTCCGAGCTGCCGTTCGTCAGGGCGATCATGCTGGGGAAGTTGCTCAGCAGCTTGTTCGCGGAGATGGTGCAGCGGTTGGAGTTGATGAGGGTGATGTTGCAGGCCCACAGGATGGTGTTGCCGGAGATGAGGATGCCCTCGGCGTTCTCCGCGAAGACCGAGTAGCCCGCCCAGGCGCTGATCAGGTAGTTGTTGGTGATCTTCGCGACCTGCGACGCGCCGGTGAGCGAGATCGAGGTGCCGCACTCGGCGACGAAGTTGTTGGTGAAGCTGCACGCGTCCGCGCCCCGGACGACCATGGCCTGGGTGAGGTAGACGAAGCCCATTCCCTCGAAGCGGAACGAGTCGTTGTCCGACTGGACCGAGATGCCGATCTTGTGGTTGCCCTCCACATACGGCTTGGTGGACGCCACGCCGTCGATGCAGAAGTCCTGGAAGACGATGCCGTTGAGCCGGCCGACCTCGGCGGGCGCCCCGGAACGCTGGACGAGGAACGCCTCGTTGTTGCCGTCGGTGTGCTTGACCCGGATGTGGCTGGAGCCGGGCTGAACCTCGATCCACCCGCTGGTGTCTGCCGTGTCGTCGTGGATGGCGCGGGACAGGAAGCCGTGTCCCGAGCCCTTGATCGTCAGGAAGCTGATGTCGATGACGACGCGGGTGAGCAGGTCGTAGTGGCCCGGCGGGATGTAGATGACGGCGCCGGGTCTGGTGTCCTGGGTGGTCTGCTTCGATTTGATGTCGGCGATGATCTCGTTGATCACCTTGCCGATGTCGGTGCGCGCGTCGACGCTGGCTCCCGGCCAGGTGGTGACGTCGTAGACGGTGTTCGCCATGAACTGTCCTTCGGTCGGAGGGTGCTGGTCAGAGAAGGCCGACGATCGCCGTGTACGACGGATGCGGCTTGGGCTTGGGCTTGGCGGATCCGGGGCGTTCCGGCACGGCCGCGTGTGCCGGGGCCGAGGGAAGCGCCAGCGCGGTCAGTGCCGTGAGTGCGGCGCCTCGCAGCAAGGTGCGCCGAGACATGGCGAGTTGACGTTCAGAGTCCATGAAGGCTCCAGGTGAGATGGGGGATCAGCGGACGGCGCCCGCGGTCATGCCCGCGATGACCTGCTTCTGGAAGGCCGCGTAGATCGCCAGCTGCGGCAGCAGGACAAGGGTGGCGGACGCCATCATGGCGCCGTAGTTGACGCTGTAGACGCCCTGGAACTGGGAGACGCCGAGGGAGACGGTGGTCATGGTCGGGTCGTTGATGAGGGTGACCGCGAAGGGGAACTCGTTCCAGACGTAGACGACGTTGAGGATCGCGAGGGTGGCGATGACCGGGCGCATGAGCGGGAAGGTGACCTTCCAGGCCATGCGCCACAGCCCCACCCCGTCCATCACCGCGGCCTGTTCGATCTCTTCGGGGAAGTCCCGCAGGAACCCGGTCAGCAGCAGGATGTTGAAGGGGATCGTCACGGCGATGTACGGCAGGATCAGCGCGAAGTAGGTGCCGAACAGGCCGAAGGCGATGTCGAGCCGGTACACCGGGAACAGCAGGATGTAGACGGGGATGGCGAGGCCGGCCAGGAAGTAGAAGCGCAGGGTGTTCTGCGTACGGCGCTTGCCGCTGCGAAAGACCATGCGGGTGAGCGCGAACGCGGCCATGTAGGAGATGACCAGCCCGACGGTGACCGAGACGACGGCCAGGATCAGGGTGTTCTTGTACATCACCAGCAGGTTCAGGGTCTCCAGGGCCTGCTGGTAGTTGTCCAGGGTCAGGTGCGTCAGCGAGAACGGGTCGTTGAGGATGGTGTCGTTGGTCTGGAACGACAGCAGCACGATCCACAGCAGCGGGAAAAGGATCACGAAGGTGATCAGGTAGGCGACCGCCGAGACGACGATCCTGCCGCGGCCGCGGCGTCGCGGCCTGCTCGGGGTCTCGCTGGGGGCCGCCGGAGACGCGAGCGACGTCTTGACCTCGGTGTCGATGCTCAACGGACTTCTCCCTTACGGCGGTTGCCGAGGAACGTGGCCGCGGAGGCGAGCGCGCCCACCACGAACACCACCACGGCCAGGGCCATGCCGTAGCCGTACTGCTGGGTGGTGAAGGTGATGTGGTACATGTAGCTGACCATGACCTCGGAGAGGTGGACGGGGCCGCCGCCGGTGAGGGCGTAGACGAGCTCGAAGACCTTGAAGACGCCGGTGACGACGAGCGCGGTGACGATGCCGAACGTCTCGCGCATCATCGGGATCTGGATGTGTCGCAGCTGCTGCCACCGGCCGGCGCCGTCGAGGCTGCTGGCCTCCATCACGTCACGCGGCAGCATGCGCAGGCCGGCGTAGAAGATGGTCAGGACGAAGCCGATCTGCTGCCAGAGGTAGACGAGGCCGATCGAGTACGGGCTGAGGGTGGGGCCGCCGATCCACTGCGGGTGTGCGGGCACGCCGATCGCCAGCAGGAAGGCGTTCACCAGGCCGATCTTCGGGTCAAGGATGAAGATCCAGATCAGGCCGACGAGGATCGGCGCGATGATGGCCGGCGCGAAGACGAGCGCCCGCATCGCGCCACTGCCCTTCACCTTGCCGCTGAGCAGGATCGCGAGCAGGAAGCCGAGCGGGATCAGCAGGAACAGGGCGATGCCGAGGATGATCCCGGTGTTGCGCATCGAGGTCCAGAAGGCGTCGTCCTGCGCCATCTGCTGGTAGTTGTCGAGGCCCGCGAAGCCGCCTGCGGAGACACCGTCGAAGTTGGTGAAGCTGTAGTAGAGCGAGTACAGGATCGGATAGATCATGTACACGCTGTAGATGATCAGCGCCGGCGCGACCATCAGGGCGAAGCTCCTGCGCGTGGTGAGCCAGTTCATGGGGACGCCTACTTGATGGTCTTCTGGACGTTCTGCACGGCCTCTTCAGGGCTGAGGCTGCCGCCCATGACCCCGTAGAAGCTGTCGTACATGGCGCTCGCGGTGGCCGCGGAGACCATCAGGTCGGGCTGCGCCTTCGGGCTCTTCCAGCCGGGCTTGGAGGCTTCGGCCAGGACGGCGGCGAAGACGGAGTTCTTGGCGGCGTCGACGTCCGGCTGGTATGTGGTGACCGGCGGCTGGGCGTTGTCGACGAGGATCTTCTGGCCCGCGTCGCTGTAGTAGAAGTGGATGAACTCCTTCACCGCGGCGTACTTCTTCTTGTCGTCCTTGACCTTGGCGCTGACGACGAACGGCGCCGAGGGCACGTTCATGACGAGCTTCTGCTCGCCGACGCCGTCGGAGAAGGTCGGTCCGGCCCAGAAGCCGGTGTCCTTGCCCACGGTGCTCTTCTGGATCTTCGCCGCCTCCCAGACGCCCGCGTCCAGGAAGGCCGCCTTGCCGTCCGTGTAGGAGGCGACGGCCTGGGCGTAGGTCTGGGTGTTCATGTTCGAGGGGAAGGCCCCGGCCTTCGCCAGTTCCTCCACGTGCTTGTACAGGCGCAGGAAGTCGGCGTTGTCGTAGCTCGCCTTGCCGGCCAGGATGTCGGGGTACTTCGCCTCGTAGCCGAAGCGGTTCAGCATGGTCAGGAACGCCCAGACGCTGAACGACGAGTTGTTCGCGCCCTGCGCGATCGGCACCACGCCGGCAGCCTTGAGCTTCTTCACCGCGGCGAGCAGGTCCTCGAATGTCTCCGGGACGGCGATCCCGTGCTCGTCCAGGATGGCCTTGTTGTAGTAGAAGCCCGTGACCAGCGCCTGGTACGGCAGGCCGTACTGCACGCCGTCCTCCTGGAAACCGGCGAGCATGCTCGGGGCGAACTTCGACTTGAGGTCGTTCTCGGCGAGGATCGGGCTCAGATCCAGCAGGTCGCCGCTCTTGACCATGGTCTTGGCGAGCGAGTCGTAGACCCAGAAGATCTCCGGCAGCGTGCCGGACTGCGCGGCGATGGTCATCCGCTGCTCGTGCTGGTCGACCGGCTGGCCCTCCAGCTTGATCTTCATGTCGGGATGCTTCTTGTTGAACTCCTGCACCATCTGCCAGGTCGCCGGGTCCTGGGTCTTGCTGTCCGGGTTGTGCATGGACAGCGTGATCAGGCCGTCCGACGACGATCCATCCGCCGTGTTCACCGCGGAACCGCAGGCCGTGGCGGTGACGAACAGGGCGCTCGCGGTGGCGGTGAGCAGGAGTCGCCGCGAGATGCCCGAGGACCGTCTCGACATCGGGGTCGCGGGCTGAGGAGAGGTCGCCATGGTGCTGATGCCTTCCGGGAACTGGGTGGGGAGGCGGAACCGGCGTGGGGGTGACAGGGCTCCGGGAGAGGTTCGGTAGGGGTGCAGGCCGTCTGTTCCGGCATGGATGTCCCGGTGTGCACGAATGTTCGGCATCGAGGCGGCTCTGCGGTCGTTGACGCAAACGTTTCGATGAAAGGTGGCCTCGCGAGCCCCGATGTGTCAATACCGCGTGACGGAGAAGTTTCTGTGGAGGGCTGATCGGTGCTGGCCACAGCCATTGACGGTCTGCCGTGCGGCGTGCGAAGGTCTGCGCAATCGTTTCGATGCACTTGACGGTGAGTGAAATGAGCGGACGGCGAACCGGCCCACCTCATGGACCGGTGGACCGGATGGCGTTATGCAGTTACGGACTGGATCACGGATCGGGTCCGACGACACGAGGAGGCGGCGAAGCAGCAGTGGCCACGATCTCCGACGTTGCACGGATGGCCGGTGTGTCCATGTCCACCGTGTCGCACGTCATCAACGGCACACGGCCGGTCCGCGACGAGACCCGCACTCGCGTCGAGGAGGCGGTCAGGGCCACGGGCTACCGGCGCGACAGCCTCGCCCGCGCGCTGCGCCGCTCACGTACGGACTCCATCGGGCTGATCCTGACGGACGTGTCCGAGCCGGCCTTCGCGGCGATGGCCCGGGGGGTCGAGCGGGAGGCCATGGGCGCCGGCCTGACCGTGCTGCTGGCCAACTCGGGCGAGGACGCGGCGCTGGAGGCCCGGGCGCTGGAGGTTCTCGCCGAGCGCCGGGTCGACGGCCTGCTCATTGCTCCGGTCGCCCGGTCCCACCGCGAGGCGATCACCGCGGTCATCGACCAGGGCACGCCGGTCGTCCTGATCGACCGCCTCGGCGGGGTCAGGGCCGATCAGGTGGGCGTCGAGAACACCGCACCCATGCGGGAGCTGGTGCTGCACCTGGTGGAACGGCACGGCCACCGGCGGATCGCGCTGGCCGCGGGCGACACCGCGGTGTCCACCATCTCCGAGCGGCGGCGCGGCTACCTCGAAGCACTCGACGAGGCGGGCATCTCGGCCGACGACGCCCTGATCGTCACCGGCAGCGGCCGTGCGGACGACACCCGTGAGCGCATGACCGGTGTCCTGCGTCAGCAGCGGCCGTCCGCGGTGGTCGCCGCCAGCACCGAGACCGCGGTGGGCGTCCTGGCGGCGGCGAAGGGACTGGGCCTGACCACCCCCGACGACTTCGCCTTCGCCGCCTTCGACGCCTTCCCCCACACCGACCTGTTCCGCCCCGGCATCACCGCGGTCGCCCAGCCGGCCCACGAAATCGGTGCCACGGCGATGCAGCTGCTGCTCAGCCGCATCGACGGCACCCTCACGTCCCGCCCCCGCACCATTCGCCTGGAGCCCGAGATCACCTACCGGGAGTCCTGCGGCTGCCCGGCCTGAGCCACATCCACCACAGCAAGGGGGCGGCAGGAGAGGTCCAGTCTCCCGCCGCCCGAGTTCAGCGAACCATCACTGAAGGGGTCAGTTTCCCATGCCCTCGCACGCCCTCGAACACCTCACCCGCCCCACGCGGGCCCGCACCGCCCGTGTCTCCAGCTGGGATCAGCGCGGCCGCAACCAGGACTACTGGACGACCCCCGCCCACTCCAGCCGCGTCCTGGCGGACCTTGAAGGCCCGGGCCGGATCACCCACATCTGGATGACCCAGTTCTGCCGCCGCACCCTCGGCCCCGGCCTGATCGACCCGCTTGAGGCCGACACCGTGGCACCGGTGATGGAGATCCACAACGCGCTCGGCGTCAACTGGGAGGAGCCGGATGCGGACTACTACCGCAAGGTCCTCATCCGCATCACCTGGGACGACGAGGAGGAGCCCGCCGTCCTCGTCCCGCTCGGCGACTTCTTCGGCATCGGCCACTGCATGCCCAACAGCTACCAGTCGGCCCTGTTCACCGTCTCCGCCAAGCCGGAGGAGTCCCTCATCTTCGGCGGCAGCGCGGCCCTGAACTGCTGGGCGCCGATGCCGTTCAACAAGCGCGCCCGCATCGAGCTGGTCAACGAGAACGACCTGCCGATCCAGCAGTACTTCTACATCGACTACGAGCTGTACCCGGACGAACTCCCCGAGGACACCCTCTACTTCCACGCCCGCTGGAACCGCAACAACCCCTGCAACGGCTGGGCCCCGGACATTCAGACCAACAGCCCCGAAGTCAACATCGTCGACGTCACCGGCGAGGACAACTACGTCATCCTGGACACCGAGGGCAAGGGCCACTACGTCGGCTGCAACCTCTCCGTCCACCACCGGCAGGGCAGTTGGTGGGGCGAGGGCAACGACATGATCTGGATCGACGACGACTTTCTGCCCGACGGCTCCACCAGCTGGCCGCCCTCCCTGCACGGCACCGGCACCGAGGACTACTTCAACCACGCCTGGGGGATGCAGAAGAACGCCTACCTCTACCACGGCGCGATCCTCCACGAGGCCGACGTGCCCGGCTACTCGGTCAACTACCGCTTCCACGTGGCCGACCCGGTCCGCTTCGAGAAACGCATCAAGGTCTCGATCGAGCACGGCCACGGCAACCACCTCGCCGACGACTGGGCCTCGACCGCGTACTGGTACCAGACCCTGCCCTCCCCGAAGGCCACGATCCTGCCGCTGGAGCAGCGGCTTCCCGTACGCCCGGCCGGCCGGCCGATGCCGGTGCCTGCCGCGCGTACCGGCGCGGTCGCCGAGGAGATCGCCGTGATGCGGGAGCGGTATCAGGCCCGCTTCGAGCGCCATATGAACAACCTGGCCGAGCGCACCCGGCAGCGGGGCGAACGCTCGCTGCAGGAGTCCGAGGCGAACATCAAGCAAGCCGCGGCCGTCCGCCGCCGTTACGACGAGCGCGGCAATGACTGAGACCGAGACCCGGGCGGCGATGGCACTCGGCACCCACTTCCCGGCGATCCATCTCCGCCCGCCGGCGCACTGGATCAACGATCCCAACGGCCTGGTCTTCCACGACGGCCACTACCACGTCTACTTCCAGTACAACCCGCACAGTGCCCGTCACGCGGACATGCACTGGGGTCACTACCGCAGCCCGGACCTGATCCACTGGGAGCTGCTGCCGGTGGCTCTCGCCCCCACGCCTGGCGGTGACGACAAGGACGGGGTCTGGTCGGGCAGCGCGGTCTCGCACGACGGTCGCCTCACCGCCTTCTACTCCGCCCGCCACAACGACCGTTGGCACCAGCCGGTGACCTCGGCGGTGTCGAGCGACGGCGGGACGACCTTCACGAAACGCGGTCGGCTCCTGATCCCGGAGGCGGCCGAGGGCACAACGATGTTCCGCGATCCGTACGTGTGGAAGGACGGCGACCGCTGGCGCATGCTCGTCGGCGCGGCCCTGGCCGACGGACGCGGCGCGGCACTGGCGTACGCCTCCGACGACCTCGACGACTGGTCGTACGAGGGCGTCTTCCTGGCCCGGCCGCCGCACCCCCTGCGCGATGGCCGCAACACCGAGGAGGGCTGGGAGTGCGCCCAGTACGCCGCCTTCCCCGACGGCACCGGCGCGGTCCTCGCCGGCGCCTGGGACCCGCAGGAGGGGGCGAGCTGCGCGATCTACTGGCCGGGTCGCGAACAGAACGGCGAGTTCCAAGCCGTGGCGACACCCCACCTCCTCGACCACGGCCCCGACTTCTACGCCCCCGCCCTGCTCCGCACCCCCGACGGGCGGTGGCTGATGTGGGCCTGGATCTGGGAGGCACGGGACGAGGAACGCGTCGGCGCCCCCAGCACCTGGACCGACGAGGCCGGCTGGGCCGGAATGCTCTCCCTGCCCCGCGAACTGGCACCGGGTACGGACGGCGAGCTGGTCCAGCGGCCGGCCCGCGAGTTGCTCGCCCTGCGCGGCGAACGACGGATCGCCGCCGCGGGCAAGGCGAGCGCCGAGCAGCCGGCGGACCTCGGCGAAGTGGCCCGGGCCACCGACCTGACTGTGACCCTCGAGCGCGGCGGAAGGCTCCGGCTCCTCACCTCACCGGACGGGATCGAGTACCTCGACATCGTCCACCACCTGGTCACCGGCGAACTGGTCGTCGACCGCGACCACGCCTCCCTCGATCCCCGCGCGAAGGGCGGCAGCTGGCGCATCCCGTCCGAGGGGCCCACCGCGACCCTGCGGATCCTGCTGGACCACTCGGTCGCGGAGATCTTCACCGCGTCCGGCCGCACCCTCACCGTGCGCTTCTACCCGGTCGGCGACGGGCCTTGGCGCGTGCAGATGGGGGCCACGGGCGTCGGCTCCGCCGCGTACACGGTCGGAGCATGGGACCTGACACCGCCAGAACCACACAATGACCGGCGCACCGGCACCTGACACCGACACGGATGCCCCGCCGACGCACGGAAACTTCGGCGGGGCGTTTCGGGTGGGCCCACCGACGTCGGCAACGTCCGTAACCGCCGAAAGACGAGCACCCGTGAGCCGGCGTCAGATCGGCGTCCTGGGAGAGTGCGTCGGGCCGCCGACGCCTTATCGCAGCGCCTTCGCCACGCGGTGGGCCCGCGGGTAGTGCAACACGGGCATTGCGCTCGCGTTGGCCTTGGTCCGGATGAGGATCGGGTCAGCGTCGACGTTGCGGAGTGATGACGATGCCCGGCGCGTCCACCCGTCCGTGCGGCACATTCAAGTTCACCGCCGCCTGAGCCCACGGCCCGGCCGCGGGCCTCGTCGGGACGTGCCCGGTTGTCGGCAGCGAGCGGGCCCCGCCGTGCGATGCAGCGGGTCGGCGCCTGCGGCCGCCGGCACGCTCTACATGCCGAACAGCGGCTGCATTGCCGCCTTGCCCTCGTCGCTCGTCCTCTGCTGTGGCCGGGCGGGGACCCGGGCTACTCCGCGGCGAAGACGGCGTGTGCCGCCGTGAGGAAGCGGCGGATGGTGTTGCGTTCGGCGGGGCTGCACGCGCCCAGCGCGTCAAGCAGCCCCTCTATCATCGGTCGGAAGAAGGACCTGCCCAGTTCCACCGCCGCCGCCGAGACCCTCAGCAGTACCCGGCGGCGGTCATGCTCGTCGCGGACCCGGAAGACGTGACCGAGGCGTTCCAGACGGTCGATGACCGCCGTCGTGCCCGCGGAGTTGAGGCCGAGGCGGGCGCCGAGCAAGCCGACCGTGGCCGGTTCGCCCGCCCGTTGCGCGTCCAGCAGGCAGATCAACGCGCGGACGTCGGTGGGGTGCATGCCGTTGCGTGCCGCGAATTCGGCCTGCCGCAGGCCGAATTCCACCGTGACCGCGCGGAGCAGGTGCACGAGCTCCAAGTCCCGCTCCCGCTGCGGCAGGTCTTCCTGCTTCGAACCGTCCCGCACAGGGCCTCCTTACAGGGCTACAATCTCTCGTTCAGCGAGATTATCGCCGAGTGAGACAAGGGGCCAGACATGCTCTCCCGCTCGTTCCTGGCGGCGTACGATGCCGTCCTCGCCTGCTGGCCGGGGCCCGTCGACTGCCGAGAACTCCCCACCGTCCACGGCGTCACCCGTGTCAACAGCGTCGGCCCCGTCGACGCCGACCGCCCTCCGCTCGTGCTGCTGCCCGGAGGGGGAGCGACCTCCACCGTGTGGGGCGCGGCCGTCGCCGCCGGGCTCGCCGAAGGCCGACGGGTGCACGCGGTCGACCTCGTCGGCGACCCCGGACTCAGCGTGCCCGCGCCGGGCCGGACCATCCGTTCGATCGGTGACCTCGTCGGCTGGCTGGACGCCCTCCTCGACGGGCTGGGCGCAGCCGGTGAGGGCTCGCGTGTGGACCTGCTCGGGCACTCCTACGGCGCCTGGATCGCCGCCCACTATGCCGCGCACGCCCCGCACCGCCTCGACCGCCTGGTGCTCCTGGATCCCACCGCCGTCTTCACCGGCTTCCGCCCCGGCTACCTGCTGCGCGCCCTGCCGATGCTGCTGCGGCCCACCCCTACCCGGATCCGCCGCTTCCTGGAGTGGGAGACGGGCGGAGCGCAAGGCATCGACCCGGACTGGCTGCGGTTGCAGGAGGAGACCGCCCACTTCCCCTCTCAGCGACCCGTCACCGGACCGCGCCCCGATCCGACGCGGCTGCGGGACCTCGATGTCCTCGTGCTGTTCGCCGGGCGCGCACGCTGCCACGACCCGCACCGGGCGGCGGCCGTGGCCGCCCGGGTATTGCCGGACGCGGTGGTCGACGTCCTGGACGGAGACGGGGTGTCGCACCATGCGATGCCCCTTGCTGCCGCCGGACCGATCGCCGCCCGGCTCGCAGTCTGACGGACGGCCAGGCCATGCGTTCCATGACCCCGGGCATGCGACGGCCTAAGGCGTGTCCGCACAGTCATGGGAGTCATAGCCGCAGGCAGGCGAGGGTGACCAGGGCTTGGTAGTGGCGGGCTCGTTTGTCGTAGCGGGTGGCGAGGGCCTTGTTCTGCTTGAGCCGGTTGAAGCAGCGTTCGACGACGTTGCGGCGCCGGTAGGCGGCCCGGTCGAGCCGGCAGCGGCTTTCGCCTCTGCGGATGCGGCCGTTGATCTGGTCGTCGCGAGGTCAACCTCGCCCGGACGCCGACGACGGCAAGCTGACCGGCCGAGGCCAGGGCGTCGCCGCCAGTTGCCGCCGTCGACGGCCGCGCATGGCGCGGGGGTGGAGACGCGGACGCCGTCGTCGTACAGCGCCGCCTCGACCACGCTGACGATCTCCGCGGGCTGCCCGGCCGGCGGATCAGGAGTGGGAGATGAGCCAGGATTCGGAGGGGAATGCGGACACAAGCTGTCCGCGCGCGGCGCTAGCGTGCCGTACATGAACCGGACGACGACCGTGCTCGGGACCCGCGCCCTCAACCGCGCCACCCTCGACCGGCAGCTGCTCCTGCGCCGCGCGCCGCTGTCCGCGAAGGCGGCGGTGGAGCATCTTGTGGGACTGCAGGCCCAGGAGGTCAAGCCGCCGTACTACGCGCTCGCCGCCCGCCTCGACGGCTTCCGACCCGAGGAGCTGTCCGGGCTGCTGGCCGATCGCGAGGCGGTCCGTATCGTCACCCTGCGCTCGACCATCCACCTGCACACCGCCGACGACTCCCTCACCCTGCGGCCGCTGGCGCAGCCCGCCCGCGACCGGGAGATCAGGATCTTCCGCAAGGGCCTCACCGGTGTCGACCTGGAGCGGCTCGCCACAATCGCCCGCGAGCTGGTCGAGGCCGAGCCGCGCACCATGCGGCAGCTGCGCGAGGCCCTGCTCACCGAGTGGCCGGACGCCGACCCGCAGGCCCTCGCCGTGGCCGCCCGCTGCACGCTCCCGCTGGTGCAGGTCACCCCGCGCGGACTGTGGGGCAAGAGCGCCCAGGTCGCCCTCACCACCGCCGAGCACTGGCTGGACCGCCCCGCCGAACCGGCCGCCACCCCGGAGAGCGCCGTACTGCGCTACCTCGGCGCTTTCGGTCCCGCCTCCGTGAAGGACATGCAGACCTGGTCGGGCCTGACCCGGATGCGCCCGGTGTTCGAGCGGCTCCGTCCGCAGCTGGTCACCTTCCGGGACGAGAGCGGCGTCGAGCTTTTCGACCTGCCCGACGCGCCCCGGCCCGACCTGGACACCCCGGCCCCGCCCCGCTTCCTGCCCGAGTTCGACAATCTGCTGCTCTCGCACGCCGACCGCACCCGTGTGGTGCCGCCCGGGCGCCGCGGCCGCACCTGGCAGGCGAACACGTTCTACTGCCCGCTCCTCGTCGACGGCTTCCTGGCCGGCGTCTGGCGGCTGATCGACGGCGCCCTGGTCATCGAGCCGTTCGACAGTCTCACCCGGGCTCAGCGCGAGGAGGTGACCGAGGAGGGGGCGCGCATGCTCCAGGTGTTGCACCAGGGGTCGTACGACATCCGCTTCGGGACCGTGATCCCGTGACCCGTGCCCGACCGGGCGCATGGAGAGGGGGCGCTGCGGGCCGCTCGTGGAGGCCCGCAACGCCCCCCGGCTTACTTACCTGAGGGGTACTCAGGAATCCTTCGGAGTGCTACGAGTTGACCTGCGCGGTCACCAGGCTGGAGAAGGTCGTCAGCCTGGTGTAGACGCCCGGGTAACCGGCCTGCGCGCAGCCCTCGCCCCAGGAAGTGACCCCTGCCAGGACGCCCCCGATGAGCAGGGGACCGCCGCTGTCGCCCTGGCAGGTGTCCACGCCGCCGGAGGTGTATCCGGCGCACACCATGTCGCTCGCCACGAAGTCGGAGCCGTACGAGCCGCGGCAGCTGGAGTCGGACACGGTCGGGACGGTCGCGGTCCGCAGCTGGTTGGAGGAGCTGCCGTTCTGGGAGGTGGTGCCCCAGCCGAGGACGCGGGCCGTGGTGCCGGCCGCGTACACCGAGGTCTCAGAGGAGGAGACGTACTTCGCCGTGGTGTACGGCATCGACGTCGACAGCGTCAGTACGGCCACGTCGTCGCCGCTGGTGACGCTCCTGTAGTTGGGGTGGATCCAGATCTTGCTGACCCGGCTCACCGTGCCGTTGGTGCCGTTGAGGTAGGTACGGCCGCCGACCACGCGCACGCTGCGGGTGGTCTCGCCGACCATGCAGTGCGCGGCGGTCACGACCTTCGTCGGCGAGACCAGGGTGCCGCCGCAGAACTGGTCCTGCGAGGTGTCCGTGATCTGCATCATGAACGGGTACGCGGTCGTGGTGGTCGTCGTACCGCCGACGATGGGCTGCGGGGCGGCGACCGCGGCGGGGGCGGTGAGCAGCGCGGTCGCGGCGGCGGCAGCGGTCGCCGCGACGACGGCGGCGGTCTTTCTGGCACGGGTGAGCCCGAGCATGAGTCTCCTCAAGGGGTTGCCGGTGGGGGGTCGCGCGGGTGGGTGGTGAAGCACGGGGGTCTCGGGACCGACCCCCGTGTGCCCGGCGAGCGGCACGTGACTACGCTAGGGCGGGGCGCGGGTGCGCCCCAATGAGGGAACCCCCTAAGGGAGTTGGGGGAGGGAAAACCCTCGGTCGACTGCCCCCGCCGCGCTTACTTGACGTGCCGCCCCGCCGCCAGTCGGACGATGTCGACCCGCGATCGGATCCCCAGCTTGCGGTAGACCCGGGTGAGCGTCGCCTCGACCGTCTTGACGCTGATGAACAGCCGCCCGGCTATCTCCCGGTTGGTCGCGCCCTCCATGACCAGCGCGGCGACCTGACGCTCCATCGAGGCGAGCCCGTCCAGCGCGGTCGGCGCGGCAGCCGGTACCGCCTGCCGGTCCGGCGCCGCCCCCGCCGCCACGGCCACGTCGACCTGCCGCAGCCAGGGCAGCGCCCGGCACCGCCGCAGCAGCCGCGCCGCCTCGTCGTACGACGTCGGCCCGGACCCCCGCCGGGCCCGCAACCGTGCCAGCTCGAAGGCCGCGCGCGCCTCTTCGAGGCCGTAGCCCAGCTTGCTCAGCCGGTCCTGCACCGACGTCAACTGGCCCACCGCCGCGTCGTGTTCGCCGCCCGCCGCCCGCACCAGCGCCTCCGCCCGGTCGAGCACGGCCAGCACGCTCTCCCGCCCCAGCCGCAGCGCCTGCTCGCGCGTGACGTCGATGACGTCCTGCGCCTCCGCGAACTCGCCGATGCGTACCAGCGCCTCCGCGAGGTCCCCGTGCCAGCGGCCCCGCGCCGGGTCGGTGACACCCAGCCCGTGCTCCAGCTCCCGGACCCGGCGCAGCGACCGGACGGTTCCCTGGGCGTCCCCGGCGACCAGCTGGACGTATCCAAGGGCGGCCAGCGCGCGCGAGACGTAGATCTGGTCGCCGTCCTCCTCGGCGTGCTCCACCGCCTCCTGCGCCAGCGCCAGCGCCTGCTCCACGCTGCCGCCCGAGGCCTCGGCGAGCGAGGTGAGCATCGCGGAGGCCACCTCGCCGATGCCCAGGTCGCGGGCCAGCCGCAGGCTCTCGCGGGCCAGGTCGAGAGCGCGGCCGCAGTGCCCGGAGCGCAGTTCGGTCTCGGCCAGCAGCCGCAGGAAGTGCACCTCGCTCTCGACCATCCCGCGCCGCCGCACCTCGCGCAGCAGCGCGGTGACCGTGTTGCGCGCCTCCGGCAGCTGGTCGCTCATCAGCAGCCAGCGGAAACGCGTCGAGCCCGCCCCGTTGTGGTGACACGCCACCTGCGGGTCCTGCGGCTCCTTCAGCGCCCGCTTGATGGTCGCGGGCGCGTCCGGGTGCCCCATCAGGGTCTCGGCCTGCGCCTGGAAGGCGAGCGCCAGCAACTCGGTACGCCGGTCCCCGGCCCGCGCCGCCAGGTCCGCGGCGTGCGCGGCCTCCTCGCGGCCCTCGGCGAAGTCGCCCTCGACGACCAGCGCCCGCCAGGCCAGCTGGTAGTGCACCAGGGCGAGCAGCCGCGGGTCGTCGCCCGCGTCGGCCAGCGCCTGCGGGAAGACGGCGTCGACCTCCCCGAGGGCCTGCCCCGCCGCCTCGATCACCACCATCCAGGCCCGCACCCGCTCCGCCGGAACCGTGGCCCGCGTCAGCACCTCACGCGCGATGTCCCGGGCCAGGTCCACCTCACCTGCGGTGATCGCGTCCTCGGCCGCCTGCAACCGCCGCTCGTCCGGCCCCGGCACACTGTCGGCCGGCGCGTGCCGCGCCGCGAGCAGCCCGAGGGAGGCGGCCACCGAGGGCGCCCCCCGGTCCCGGGCCAGCATGGCCGCCCCGGCGAGCCGCGCCGCCACCTCCGGATCCGTCCCCGTCGTCGCCAGCGCCAGATGCCGGGCCCGCTCGATCGGATCGGAGGCCGCCGTGGACAGCGCCGCGTGCGCGGCCCGCCGCTGGTGCGCGGGCGCCTCCGCGTACAGCGCGGCCGAGACCAGCGGATGCGCGAAGCGTACGGCGGGACCCTCCGGCTCCGTGGCCAGCAGCCCGAGTTCGGCCGCCCGGGCGGTCTCGGCCTCGGCGTTCTCCCGGCCGGCCGCGTGCAGCAGGGACAGCGTGGGCCGGGCGCCAGCGCTCGCCACGAGGAGGGTGTGCCGGGCCTCGGCGGAGAGCATCTCCAGCCGGCTGAGGACGAGCGCCCGCAGCGAGGTCGGCACCGGCAGCGGCTCGCCCGGGCGCGGCGGGGTCGGGTTCTCGGCGAGGGCACGGCCCAGCTCCAGCGCGAACAGCGGATTGCCGCCGCTGGTGCGGTGGATGTCCCGGACCGTGGACCGCGGCAGGCCGGTGTAGCCGCGATGGTCGAGCAGCGCGGAGACCTGGGCGCGGGACAGCGGGCCCAGCCGGACGGCGAGGGTGTCCGGAGGAGACGTGCGCAGATGACGGTCGTACTCCTGGCCGTCCGTGCGCACCGCGCACAGCATCTTCACGGGGGTGTCGCCGAGGCGGCGGGCGGCAAAGCCGAGCAGTTCGGAGCTGGCCGAGTCCAGCCACTGCACATCGTCCGCGACGACGAGCACCGGCCCCTCGGCGGCGAGCGCGCGCAGCGCGGACAGCACGGCGAGGCGCAGCGCGAGGCCGTCGCGCTGGAGGGTGGACTCGCCGCGGCCGGTGAGCGCCGACTCCAGCGCGGTGCGCTGGGCGGCGGGCAGCTTGTCGGACACCTTGTCCAGCACCAGACCGAGCAGGTCGGCCAGGGCCAGGAACGGCAGATGCGATTCGGACTCCGTCGCCGAGCAGCGCAACACGGTCCGGGCCGCCTCGGCGTAATCCGCGGCCAATGCCCGCAGCACAGTCGACTTTCCTATTCCGGCGGGCCCGTGCAGCAGCACACTGCCCCCGCGACCGAGCTGCTCACGGGCCGCCGTGAACGGTTCCTCCCGGCCGATGACCAGGTCGGGGCGGCTTCTGGCAGGCTCCTTGAAGTCCCGTCGCACGGTCACCGCTCCCTCCGTGTGTCGTGTCCGGGCCAAATTCTAGGCAACAACTCATTGAAATCCGGAGTGCCGAGATGGTGAGGGAAATAACAACAGGGGCGCATGGGCAAATTCAGACGACCGGCAGGTGAATGGTCTGCCCGTACCGGGGGCCGCCTATGCGTGCGCACACACCCCCGTTCGCGGGTAGTGACACCTGCGTCGGTTCGGCACCCAGGAGGACAGATGACGACGGCGACGGAGGAGTTCCGCAGGGCACGGGACTTCCTGCTGGAGCACCGCGAGGACTACGACACCGCATGCACCGGCTTCCGCTGGCCGCGCCCGGAGTACTTCAACTGGGCGCTGGACTGGTTCGACGTCATGGCGGAGGGCAACGACCGTACGGCCCTGCACATCGTCGAGGAGGACGGCAGCGAGCTGAAGATCTCCTTCGCCGCCCTGGCCGAGCGATCGGCGCGGGCCGCCAACTGGCTGCGCGCCCAGGGGGTACGGGCCGGGGACCGGATCCTGGTGATGCTGGGCAACCAGGCCGAGCTGTGGGAGACGGCCCTGGCGGCGATGAAACTGGGCGCGGTCGTCATCCCGGCGACGCCGCTGCTCGGCCCGGCCGACCTGCGGGACCGGGTGGCGCGCGGGCACGTCCGGCACGTGCTCGTGCGCGCCGAGGACGGCGGCAAGTTCGCCGAGGTGCCGGGGGACTACACGCGCATCGCGGTCGGCGGGGCACCGGAGGGCTGGCTGCGGTACGAGGACGCGTACGCGGCCCCCGCCGACTTCACACCGGACGGCCCGACCAGGCCGGACGACCCGCTGATGCTCTACTTCACGTCGGGGACGACGGCCCGCCCCAAGCTGGTCGAGCACACGCACACCTCGTATCCGATCGGGCACCTGGCGACGATGTACTGGATCGGGCTCAAGCCCGGTGACGTGCACCTGAACATCTCCTCACCGGGCTGGGCCAAGCACGCCTGGTCCAACCTCTTCGCCCCGTGGAACGCCGGGGCCACCGTCTTCATCCACAACTACGCCCGCTTCGACGCGACCCGGCTGATGACCGAGATGGACCGGGCCGGGGTGACCACGTTCTGCGCCCCGCCCACCGTGTGGCGGATGCTGATCCAGGCGGACCTGACCCAGCTGCGCACCCCGCCCCGGGAGGCGGTGGCCGCCGGGGAGCCGCTCAACCCCGAGGTCATCGAGCAGGTACGGCGGGCGTGGGGCGTGACCATCCGGGACGGCTTCGGGCAGACGGAGACCGCGGTGCAGGTCTCCAACAGCCCGGGCCAGCCCCTGAAGACGGGCTCCATGGGCCGTCCCAGCCCCGGGTTCCGGGTGGTGCTGCTGGACCCGCAGACGGGCGCGCCGGGTGCGGACGAGGGCGAGATCGCGGTGGACCTGTCGCAGTCGCCGGTCGGCGTGATGGCCGGGTACCACGGGGATGCGGACCGCACGGCGGAGGCGATGGCGGGCGGTTTCTACCGCACCGGCGACATCGGATCGCGTGACACGGACGGCTACCTCACCTACGTCGGCCGCGCCGACGACGTCTTCAAGGCCTCCGACTACAAGATCTCCCCGTTCGAGCTGGAAAGCGCCCTGCTGGAGCACGAGGCGGTCGCGGAAGCGGCCGTGGTACCGGCACCGGACGCGCTGCGCCTGGCGGTACCGAAGGCGTACGTCGTCCTGGCCGAGGGCTGGGAGCCCGGCCCCGACACGGCAAAGGTGCTGTTCGAGCACTCCCGCGAGGCCCTCGCGCCGTACAAGCGCATCCGCCGACTGGAGTTCGGAGACCTCCCGAAGACCGTCTCCGGCAAGATCCGCCGCATCGAGCTGCGTGAGGCCACGGCAGCGGGGTCCGCGCACGAGTACCGCGAGGAGGACTTCCGCTGAGGGACCAGCACGCGTGGACCGCCGACGTGCCCTCAGGCGAGGGTGGCGTGCAGGGCGTCGGCGGGCTGGTTCACCGGGCGCGGGGTGCCGGTGGGGTCGTCCACGACGAACAGCGGAACGCCGAGGGCGTCGGCGCGGGCGCGGGCCTCGGTGGCGTACCCGGCCAGTGAGAAGTACACGCAGCGCGCCGATTCCGACATGGCCGTCAGCCACAGGCACTCCACGTCCCGCAGGGTGGCCGGGCGCGCGGACGGGTCGACCTGGGCGACCAGGCCGCGGGCGGCGAGCCCTATCCCGGACGGGGGCCGCTGGTCGGCGCGGCGCAGGTCGCGGTGGCCGAGGCGGTGGAGGTAGAGGGCGGCGGCCGTGACCGCGTCGAGGGCGGTGCGCACGGCGACCGGTTGCCGGTGGCCGGAGCCGGGTCTCGCCACCGGGATGCTCAGCATCGTCCCGCAGGGGCAGCCCAGCTCCGGGCGCGGCCACTGGTTGCGCCGGCCGCAGGACGCGCAGCGCACGGCGACCCATTCCTCGTCCCAGTTGCGATGCGTGACGGCCTGCGGCGCGGCCTGCCGGTCCAGCGGCGGACCGGCGGGGGCGCCGCAGGCGCAGGGGTACGACGGGGCGGTGTAGAGGTGCTCGCGCCGACAGGCCGGGCAGCGCACGGGCAGGCTCTCGGGCATGGCCACATCGTGCTCCTCCCGCCCCCTGCCTGTCCGTCCCTTGACGGCATTTGGCACCCGCGCTTACATTGCTTCCAGATCGTAGAAGTTACTTTCCGCTATACGGAAGTGCTCACCGGCGGGGCGCGACGGGAGTACGCACCGACAGCCGAAGCAGGAGTACTCAATGGCTCGTATGACCGCTGCCCGCGCGGCAGTCGAGATCCTCAAGCGCGAGGGCGTCACGGACGCGTTCGGTGTGCCGGGCGCGGCGATCAACCCGTTCTACGCGGCACTCAAGGCGTCCGGCGGCATCAGCCACACCCTCGCCCGCCATGTCGAGGGCGCCTCGCACATGGCCGAGGGCTACACCCGCACCCACCCCGGCAACATCGGCGTGTGCATCGGCACCTCCGGACCGGCCGGCACCGACATGATCACCGGCCTGTACTCCGCGACCGGCGACTCCATCCCGATCCTGTGCATCACCGGCCAGGCCCCGACCGCGGTGATCCACAAGGAGGACTTCCAGGCCGTCGACATCGCCTCGATCGCCAAGCCGGTCACGAAAATGGCGGTGACCGTGCTGGAGGCCGCGCAGGTCCCCGGCGTCTTCCAGCAGGCGTTCCACCTGATGCGCTCCGGCCGCCCCGGTCCCGTCCTGATCGACCTGCCGATCGACGTCCAGCTCACCGAGATCGAGTTCGACCCGGAGACGTACGAGCCGCTGCCGGTCTACAAGCCGGCCGCCACCCGCGCCCAGATCGAGAAGGCGATCGGGATGCTGAACGCCTCCGAGCGCCCGCTGATCGTGGCCGGTGGCGGCATCATCAACGCCGACGCCGCAGAACTGCTCGTGGAATTCGCGGAACTGACGGGCACTCCGGTCGTGCCGACCCTGATGGGCTGGGGTGCCATCCCCGACGACCACGAGCTGAACGCCGGCATGGTCGGCCTGCAGACCTCGCACCGCTACGGCAACGCGACCTTCCTGGAGTCCGACTTCGTCCTCGGCATCGGCAACCGCTGGGCCAACCGCCACACCGGCAAGCTCGACGTCTACACCGCCGGCCGGACGTTCGTGCACGTCGACATCGAGCCGACCCAGATCGGCAAGATCTTCGCGCCCGACTACGGCATCGCCTCCGACGCCAAGGCCGCGCTGGAGCTGTTCGTCGAGGTGGCCCGGGAGCTGAAGGCGGCCGGCAAGCTGCCCGACCGCTCCGGCTGGGCCGCGTCCGCGCAGGAGAAGAAGGCGACGCTCCAGCGCCGTACCCACTTCGACAACATCCCGATCAAGCCGCAGCGCGTCTACGAGGAGATGAACAAGGCCTTCGGCCCCGAGACGCGCTACGTCACCACCATCGGCCTCTCGCAGATCGCCGGCGCCCAGATGCTGCACGTCTACCGCCCGCGCCACTGGATCAACTGCGGCCAGGCGGGCCCCCTCGGCTGGACCATCCCGGCCGCGCTCGGCGTCGCCAAGGCCGACCCGGAGGCGTCCGTGGTCGCGCTCTCCGGCGACTACGACTTCCAGTTCATGATCGAGGAACTGGCGGTCGGCGCGCAGCACCGGATCCCGTACGTCCACGTCCTGGTGAACAACTCCTACCTGGGCCTGATCCGGCAGGCGCAGCGGGCGTTCGAGATCGACTTCCAGGTCAACCTGGAGTTCGAGAACCTCAACTCGCCCGAGCTCGGCGTCTACGGCGTCGACCACGTCAAGGTCGCCGAGGGCCTCGGCTGCAAGGCGATCCGGGTGACCGACCCGGGCGAGCTGGGCGCGGCCTTCGAGCAGGCCAAGAAGCTCGCCGCCGAGTTCCGGGTGCCGGTGGTCGTCGAGGCGATCCTGGAGCGGATCACCAACATCTCCATGTCCGGCACCAACGACATCAGCAACGTGGTGGAGTTCGAGGAGCTCGCGACGGAGCCCGGGCACGCGCCGACGTCCATCAGGACGCTGAAGGTCTGAGGCGGCATACGGCAGTTGGGCGGCTCACCCGAGGGGTGGGCCGCCCTTCGCCGTGCCCGGTTCTGTAGCTCTGTAGCTCTGTAGCTCTGTAGCTCTGTCGCTCAGTCGCCGCCACCGCCACCACCACCTCCCCCGCCGCACCCGTACCCGCCGCCTCCGTAGTGGTACCCGCCGGACGTGCCGTCGCCGTGCTGCCCGGTCTCTTCCTCACCGCCGAAGGTCCGGCGCAAGTCGTTGCCCCGGCGGAACGGGAAGCGCCCCTCGTCCGCGAGGGCGCCGCGGCCGGTGAGCCCGGAGGCGCGGGTGAAGTGCGGTACGAGCGCCATCAGGGCCCGGTCGCCGTGGAGCGCGACCGCGTACAGCAACTGCTCGTCGGTCAGGCCGTCCGAGCTGGTGGGGAGCGGGTGCCGGGCGCGCAGGGCGGCGAGGTGACGGCGTGCCGTGCGGGTCGGGCCGGGCAGCGCCGGGCGCAGCAGCCCGGCCGCGATGAGCTTGCGGCGCATCCGGGCGAGGGCGAGACGGACGGCCGAGCGGCTGGGCAACTCCCGTATGCCGGCGGGCCGGTAGAGGCCGACGCGTACCGCCTTCTCCAGCGGGTGGTCGGGTGCGGGGAAGGCAGCTGCCCTCCGCAGCGTCCCCGGCTTCCCGGCCTCGACCAGGCCCCGCAGATGCAGACCGAGCACGGCGACCCTGACGGCGGCCCTGGGGCCACCCCGCAGAAAGCCGATCTCGTGCGGCTCCAGCTGCCCCGTAGCCGTCGCTTCGTCCCTCGTCGTTTTGTCGCTCATCACCGTCACCCCCGTCACCTGGGGCCCGCCGCCCCCGTGCCGGCGGGCCCGGTGTGTGAGGGGTATGTGCCCGCGTCGGGGGGCGCTCGAAGCATGCCGGGGCGGTTTCAGAGGTGGATTTGAGGGAGCCGTACCCGGCGTACGCCCTCTGGCGTGCGCGGGGTCATCCGGTGCCGGGCTGCTCGTGGTGTTCCGACAGCCCGGGCCAGTCGTCCGGTCCGCCGCCCTGCCACTGGATGAGGTCGCTCTCCTCGACCTCGATCGTGTCCAGGTCGGCCAGCCGCAGAATCTCGACGACATCGTCCAGATGCGTGGCGATACCGAGCGTCTCGTCCCCGGCGGTGACCCTGCGGGAGCCGTCGAGGGCCGGGGGGTGCACTACGACATGCGGGTGGTCCGTTGGTTGCGCCATGCCTTCAGGGTGCTGCGGCGATGACGCATCCGCACCTCAGCCGGGAGGGCATGGCGAAGGGCGCCGGGAGATGGGGTCTTCCCGGCGCCCTGGTCGTTGTGGCCGTCCGGCGGTGCGAGGCTGGGCGCGTCAGGACATTCGCGCCGCCGGACGGAGTCGAACGTGGCTGGGACCGCGGCGGCCAGCGACGGCTCCGGGTTCCTTCCCTCAGGTCGAAGAAGGAGCCTCGGGACCTTCACCACCGCACTGGCTCGCACGCCGCCGCGGTCCTCGCCTCGCCCGCCGTACCACCGGGCGACCACCCCTCATCCGGGTCGCCGGTGGCATGGCGGGCTGTGCGTCCGGAGTCCTGACCTCCCGTCAGAGTCCGGACGCGGCCCGTGGGTTCAGTCCTCGCGCAGGGCGCGGACCGCGTCCTCCACGCGCTTGCCGTACTCGGGGTCGGCGGCGTGGAAGTGGGCCAGGTTCTTCTCGATCACGTCGTCGCGGGAGACCTGGGAGAGGCTCCCGGCGATGTTCGCGATCAGGCGGGACTTCTCCTCGGCGGACATCAGCCGGTACAGCTCGCCCGCCTGGAAGAAGTCGTCGTCCTTGGTGTGGAGGGGGGCCGAGTGCGTGCCCGTGTGGCCGGAGACCGCCAGCGGGGCCGACAGGGGGCGGCCGGTCTCGGCCGGGCCGTCGTAGGAGTTCGGCTCGTAGTTCTTGGCCTGCCTGCCCTGGGAGTTGGTGGCCATGAAGCCGTCCCGGCCGTAGTTGTTCACCACCGTCGCCTTCGGGGCGTTGACCGCCAGCTGCGTGTGGTTGACGCCCAGGCGGTAGCGGTGCGCGTCCGCGTAGGCGAACAGGCGGCCCTGGAGCATCTTGTCGGGGGAGGGGCCGATGCCCGGCACGAAGTTGTTCGGGGAGAACGCGGCCTGCTCGACCTCGGCGAAGACGTTGTCCGGGTTGCGGTCCAGGACGAGGCGGCCCACGCGCCGCAGCGGGTAGTCCTTGTGCGGCCAGACCTTCGTCAGGTCGAACGGGTTGAAGCGGTACTCCGCCGCCTCGGCCGCCGGCATGATCTGGACGTAGAGGGTCCAGGACGGGTTGACGCCCCGCTCGATGGCCTGAAGCAGGTCCGTCTGGTGCGAGTTGGGGTCCTTGCCCGCGATCTCGGCGGCCTGCTCGCTGCTCAGGCAGCGCATGCCCTGGTTGGTCTTGAAGTGGTACTTGACGAAGAAGGCCTCGCCGTCGGCGTTCGTCCACTGGTAGGTGTGCGAGCCGTAGCCGTTCATGTGGCGGTACGACGCCGGGATGCCGCGGTCGCCCATCAGCCAGGTCACCTGGTGCGTGGCCTCGGGGGCGTGCGCCCAGAAGTCCCAGACGTTGTCCGGCTCCTGGCGGCCGGTGAACGGGTCGCGCTTCTGCGAGTGGATGAAGTCCGGGAACTTGATCGGGTCCTTGATGAAGAACACCGGCGTGTTGTTCCCGACGAGGTCGTAGTTGCCCTCTTCGGTGTAGAACTTGACCGCGAAGCCGCGCGGGTCGCGCACCGCGTCCGCACCGCCCAGGCTGTCGGCCACGGTCGAGAAGCGCAGGAACACCTCGGTGCGCTTGCCGACGGTGTTCAGGAAGTCGGCGTACGTGAAGCCGGTGACGTCGTCGGTCACCTCGAAGTAGCCGTACGCGCCGGAGCCGCGGGCGTGCACCACGCGCTCCGGGATGCGCTCGCGGTTGAAGCGCGCCAGCTTCTCCAGCAGATGCTGGTCCTGGAGCAGGAGCGGACCGCCGACACCGGCGGAGGCGGAGTTCTGGTTGTCGGCGACCGGGGCGCCGGACTCGGTGGTGAGCACGCGCTTCGACATGGTGACCTTCCGTACGAGGGGCAGCGGAAAACCAATTCCACTTCGTGGAGCATCCGCTTTGTGGAGCCTAGGTTCGGGGCGATCGCGACGTCAACAGTTTGTTGAAATCGAGGGGGGCGAGTGTGGTTCCGGGCGGCGCCACCGCCTGGGCGCGACAGGACAGGTGTCAGCGGCGGCGCCGCCCGGAAGTCTCGAAGGGGTCAGACCCGGGCGCCCGACAGGCGCTCCACGGACCGCAGCAGGGCCGAGTGGTCCAGGCCCCCGTCGCCCTGCGTGCGCAGGGAGGCCACCAGCTGGGCGACCACGGCGCCGACCGGCAGTGCCGCGCCGACGTTGCGGGCCGCGTCGGTGACGATGCCCATGTCCTTGTGGTGCAGGTCGATCCGGAAGCCCGGCTTGAAGTCCCGGTTCAGGAAGTTGTCCTTCTTGCGGGTCAGCACGGTCGAGCCCGCGAGGCCGCCGTTGAGGACGTCGAGGGCCGCCTTCAGGTCCACGCCGGACTTCTCCAGGAAGACCACGGCCTCGGCGCACGCCTGGATGTTCACGGCGACGATCAGCTGGTTGGCGGCCTTCACGGTCTGACCGGAGCCGTGCGGACCGCACAGCACGATGGTCCTGCCCAGCGCCTCGAAGATCGGCTTCGCCTGGTCGAAGTCGGCCTGCGCGCCGCCGACCATGATGGACAGCACGGCCTCGATGGCGCCGGCCTCACCGCCGGACACCGGCGCGTCCAGCACCCGGATGCCCTTGTCGCGGGCGGCGGCGGCCAGGTCGACGGAGGTCTGCGGCGTGATCGAGGACATGTCGATCAGCAGCGCGCCCGACCTCGCGTTCTCCAGGATGCCGTCCGGGCCGTACGCGATGGCCTCGACCTGCGGCGACGCGGGCACCATCGTGATGATCACGTCGGCGTCCCGGACGGCCTCGGCGATGGAGGAGGCGGCGGTGCCGCCCGCGGCGGCCAGCCGGTCCAGCTTCTCCTGCTCCAGGGTGTAGCCGGTGACCTCGTAGCCCGCCTTGATCAGGTTCTCGGACATGGGGGAGCCCATGATGCCGAGGCCGATCCAGGAGATCTTGGGAAGGGTGCTCATGTTGGGGGTGCCTTTCGGTGCGGGGTCAGCGGGACAGCCAGTCGAAGGCCTCGGCGCTCGGGCGGTCGCCCGGCTTGTACTCGAGGCCGACCCAGCCGTCGTAACCCGCCTTCTTCAGCTGGTCGAGGAGGTCTTCGAGGGGCAGCGAGCCCGTGCCGGGCGCTCCGCGTCCCGGGTTGTCGGCGATCTGCACGTGGCCGGTCTTCGCCGCGTACTGCTCGATCACCTGCGGCAGGTCCTCGCCGTTCATCGACAGGTGGTAGAGGTCCATCAGGAACCGCGCGTTGCCGAGGCCGGTCGCCTGGTTGACCTTGTCGACGATGCCGATCGCGGCCGGTGCCGACACCAGCGGGTACAGCGGCGACTCGGGCTTGTTGAGGGCCTCGATCAGCAGGATCGCGCCGATCCGGTCGGCGGCGCGGGCCGCGAGGACCAGGTTGTCCAGCGCGAGCGCGTCCTGCTCGGCCGGGTCGACGCCCTCGACGCGGTTGCCGTAGAGCGCGTTGAGCGCCTTGCAGCCGAGGGAGGCGGCGAAGCCGGCGGCCACGTCGATGTTCGCGCGGAACCGCTCCGACTCCTCGCCGGGAACCGACAGGGCGCCGCGGTCCGGGCCGGGGAGCTGTCCGGCGTAGAAGTTCAGGCCGGTGAGCTGGACGCCCGCGTCCTCGATCGCCTGCTTCAGGGCGTCGAGCTCGGACCGCTCGGGGGTGGGGGAGTCGACCCAGGGCCACCACAGCTCGACCGCGGTGAAGCCGGCCGCGGCGGCCGCGGCCGGGCGCTCCAGGAGCGGGAGTTCCGTGAAGAGGATCGACAGGTTGACGTTGAAGCGCTGGTCTGCGAATCCCATCGGGGGTCGGCGCTCCCTTCCTGCTCTGCGCTGCGCGTTATTCCGTATTGCGGAAGTTGCTTTCTGCTTAATGGAAGACTGCCCGGGGTGGGTGAGGGCTGTCAAGAGCGGCCGACAAAAAAGCGCCCCCGCGCGCGTGGCGCGGGGGCGCTGGGGAGACGGTGGCTCAGAGCGCGTCGACGGCGCTCACCTTCCAGCCCTCGGACGTGCGGGTCATCGTCATCCGCACCCGGTTCAGGTCCACGCGGGATCCGGTGACCTGGGTGCTCGTGGTGACCTGGTTGACGAAGAGCAGCACCACGGCGTTGTCCGCCGAGGCCGACACGACGGAGGCCGCCGGGGCGCCTCCGTCGGCAGGCTCGGCGACCGTCGCCTTCACCACGCCGTCGTACTTCTTCGCCGTGGGCCCGACCACGGCCTGGGTGGTCTTCTGGTACTCGTCGCGGAACTTCCCCGTGAGATGGGCGCGCGCCGCGGCGAAGTCCCGGTCCAGGTGGCGGTAGTCGTACGACAGCACGACGGGCGCCGCCTTCCGCGCGGCCGCGAGCGCCTCCGCCCGCGCCTCGCCGGCCCGTACGCCGTCCCGGTAGTGGGTCGCGAGTACGGCGGCGGCGACCAGGCTCGCCACCAGCAGGACGGACAGGAGCGCGGCCCGCAGTCCTCGCCGGGAGCGCCGCACGTCCTTCCCCCGCGGGGTGTCCTCCGCGAAGTCCTCGGGCGACGGCTCCGGCGGGTCGTCCCAGCCGTCCGGCGGCTCGATGACAACCGTGCGCCCGGCCGCCGGCGCCTTTGCCGCAGGGCCCCGCTCCGCGCGCTCGGCCACGGCGGTGGCAGGGCTGCGCTCCGCCCGCTTGGCCGCGGCGCGGGCCGCCGCCGTCATCGTGCGGCGGGCCGGGGTTGCGGAGCCGCGTCCTCGGGTGGTGGGTTTCGCCACGGTCTTCCTCCTCACTGGATCGGGTCAGCCCACGAACTCGACGTCGGAGGTCAGCCAGCGGCCGTCCTCATGGACCAGGTCGAGTTGCAGCCGGTAGGTGCGCGCCTCCCCCTTGGGCACGGCGGTGTTGGTCACCTTGCTGTCGGCCACCACGAGCACGCGGGCCGAGCGCTCGTCGGAGCGGACGATGCCCGCGTCGAGGACCTGCCCCTCGGACACGGACTTGTTCTGCGCGACCAGCTCGGTCAGCTGCTCGGTCTGCGCGGCGAACTCCTTCTTGAAGTCACCGGTCGCGCCCTTGAGCACGTTGGCGCTGTCCCGGTCGTAACGCCGGTAGTCGAGCGAGGTGAAGTTCAGCGCCGACTGGCGGGCCGCCGCCAGGATGTCCTGGCGGCGCTGCTCCGCCTCGCGCTGCTCGTAGAGCCTGAAGCTCAGCCAGAGCGCCGACGCGGTGCTGAGGACGGTCGCCATGACGAGCCCCACCGACACGGCCCTTGAGCGTCCGGCCCGGGTGAGCAGACTCCGGAGCGCCTGGAACACCTTCCCGCTCATGCCATTGGTCCGACGAGCAGCCATTGCCACGACTCCTTTCCGAAGACGGTCTGCTGGCCGCCCGTCGAGCCGATCTCGACGGGCGTTCCGTCCGGGCCGGTGAAGCCGCCGGTCTCCGGGTCGTACGGCGTCACGTACGCCGCCCGGTCGGCGCCCCCGGCGCCGGACGACGCGCCGGGGGCGTTCTGCGCGCCGCGCACCGAGGTGGCGCTGCCGCGCGGGGCCGTGCAGCGCGCGTCGGTGTTCGGCTCGCGTGTGCTGGTGTCGGCCGGGTCGCGCTGGGCGGTGCCGCCGTAGCCCTGGGTGCAGGCGGGCGGGTGGTCGGCGTTCGTCACCAGTCCGAAGTGGGTGGTGCCGTCGCCGGGTACGACCGTGTAGCTACCCGCGACCACCACCGGGAAGGTGACCAGGGCCTGCTCCACGCCCGGCAGCCGGGCGAGCGTGACCTGTCCGCCGCTGATCAGGTTGGCCAGCAGCACCGACAGCCGCGGCTCGATCGACTTCAGCAGCGAGTTGAGCTCGACGGCGGCCGGTTTCGCGTTGCCGATGAGTTTGCGCAGGTCCCCGTCGCTCGACTTCAACTCCGCGGTGAGCAGCGCCAGATCACGCGAGAACGCCTTGATGGACGAGCCCTGGTCGGTCTGTGTCTTCAGCACCTTCCGGGAGTCCTCGATCAGCGCGATCGTCTCGGGCAGCGACTCGGACGCCGACTCGACGAGCGCGTTGCCCGAGTCGACGAGCCTGCTCAAGTGCGGGCCGGTACCGGCGAAGGCCTCGCCCAACTCGTCGACGGTGACCCGCAGATCGTCCTTGCCGACCGAATTGACCAGCCGGTCGAGGCTGAGGACGAGATCCGTGGTCGGCAGCGGAACGCGCGTGCTGCCACGCGGGATCGTGCTGCCGTCCAGCAGGTACGGCCCACCGGACCCGCGCGGCTGGAGGTCGACGTACTGCTCGCCCACCGCCGAACGGTTGGCCACCACGGCGAGGGTGTCCGCCGGGATGCGTGGCGCCCCGTCCTCGATGTCCAGCGCGACCGAGACCCCACCGGCACCGGTCAGCCGCAGCGCCCCGACCCGGCCCACCGGCACCCCGCGGTAGGTGACCTCGGCGCCGGTGAAGATGCCCCCGGAGGCGGCGAAGTCGGCCCGCACGGTGTAGCCGCGGCCGAGCACGCTGTCCACGAGCCCGGTGTACTCGGCGCCGACGTACGACACACCGACGGCGGTGACGGTGGCGAAGGCGACCAGCTGGGCCTTGACCGTACGTGTGATCACGGCTGTATCCCCTTCAGCAGCAGTTCCGCGAGCGCCAGGTCGATGCCCGGCGGCAGGTCCTGGCCGGTGCCGTAGGCGGCCGTGCACACCGGCGGGCACAGCAGGTCTCCGGACGGGGCCGAGGGGGCGGCCGGCGCCTCGGGAACCCCGGGCGTGGGCGTCGGCACGCCCGGCAGGTCCGGGACACCGGGGACATCCGGCACGTCGGGCAGATCCGGAAGGCCGGGTGCCTCGGGAGTGCCGCCCCCGTCCCCGTCGCCGTCCTCCGGTTCGTCCGTGAGGTTGCCGTAGAGGCTCGCGAAATCGAGGTCCGCGGTGACGCTCAGGTTCACGTAGTCGCCCTTGATGGCGTCCACCGCATTGCGCGGGAAGGGGTAAGTGGTCAGCAGCTCAAGGGAGTTGGGAAGGTCGTCGCCGGCCTTGTTCAGCTGCTTCAGGATCGGGCGCAGCTGCTTGAGGTTGGCGATGGTGTCGTCCCGGGAGGCCTTGATCACCTTCGTGCCGGTGGTGCCGAGCTTCGACAGGGCGGTGAGCATCCTCGTCAGATCGCGCCGCTGGTCGGCGAGCACCTTCAGCGCGGGCGGCATCGTGTCGACGGCCGTGGCGATCGTCCTCTTCTCCTTCCCGAGCCGCCCCGCGAGCCGGTCGACGGCCTCGATCGCGCGGACGATGTCCCGGCGCTGCTCGTCCAGGCCGCCGAGGAACGTGTCCAGTTCCCCGAGCAGGGACTTGACCCGGTTCTCGCGCCCTTCCAGGGCCTTGTTCAGCTCCACGGTGATCGTCTTGAGCTGGGCCACCCCACCGCCGTTGAGCAGCGCGGACAGGGCGGACAGCACCTCCTCGATCTCCGGGTTGCGGCCGCTGCGGCTGAGCGGGACGCGGTCGCCGTCGCGCAGCCGGCCCACAGGCGCCGTGCCGGGCGGGGCGGACAGGGCGACGTACTTCTCGCCGAGCATGCTGGTCTGCCTCAGCTCGGCGACCGCGTTGGCGGGCAGCTTCACCGAGTCGGCGACCCGCAGCCGTACGCGCGCGTGCCAGCCGTCCAGCTCGACCTTCTCGACCGCGCCCACGGTCACGTTGTTGACCTTCACCGCCGACTGCGGGACCAGATCGAGAACGTCGCGGAACTCGACGGTGACGCGGTACGCCCGGCCGTCCGCGGCGGCGCCGCCGGGCAGGTCGACGTCGTACCAGCCGTTGAACTCGCAGCCGGACAGCAGCAGCGAACCGGCCGCCACCCACGCGCATCTGCGCAGCCCGCTCATGCGGCGCCCTCCAGGATGCCGCCGAGCGTCCGGTCGACCGTGCCCGTGCCCGGCACGGCGGGCGCGGTCGGCACCTCGGGCAGCGAGTCGAAGAGCTTCTCCAGCTCCGCGCAGTCGGCCCGCTCGCCGGTGGTGCGCAGCACGGAACACAGCAGGGCGGCCGGATCCTGCGGGTGCTGCGGATTGTTGCGGGTGTCGAGGGTGCCGGAGGAGGCGTTGTAGGCGTTCTGGAGGTTCGACAGACCCGTGGGCGCGACCTCCAGCAGCTCCTCCAGCGCCGCCCGTTGGGCGACGAGGACCTTGGTCACCTTGCTGAGGCCCTTCACGTTCGAGGTCAGCGACTTCTTGTTGTTCTTCACGAACGCGGACACGTCACCGAGGGCGGCGCCGAGGTTGCGCAGCGCCGCCGCGAGGTCCTTGCGCTCCCCGGCGAGCTGCTCCGCCACCTGGGCGAGGCTGGTGTTGAACGACCGCACGCTCCTGTCGTCCGCCGCCAGCGCCGCCGTGAACACCTGCAGGTTCTGCACGGTCCCGAACAGGTCACCTCGCCCGTCGGACAGCGTGGTGACCGCCTCCGAGAGGTCCTTCACCATCTGGTGGATGTTCTCGCCCTGACCGTCGAGGTTCTGCGCGCTCACCCCGAGCAGCCGGGACAGCGAGCCGTCCTGGTTGGCGCCCTCGGGGCCGAGTGCCTCGGCCGTGGTGTGCAGGCTGTCGAAGATCCGGTCCAGCTCGACCGGCACGGCCGTGCGCGACTCGGGGATGACGGCACCGTCCCGGAGCACCGGACCCTCGCGGTACACCGGCAGCAGCTGCACGTAACGGTCGCTGACCACTGAGGAGTTGATGATCGCGGCCTGCGCGTCGGCGGGAATCCTGCGCGCCGCGTCGTACTCCAGCTCCACCCGCACCCGGCCGCCCTCCGGGGTGATGGCCTTGACCTCGCCGACGCGGACGCCGAGGACCCGGACGTCCGAGCCGGGATAGATACCGACCGTGCGCGGGAAGTAGGCGGTGACCCGCACCCTCTCGGGGCGCGGCCACAGGACGAAGGCGAGACCGGCGACCAGGGCCAGTACGACGAGCAGCGCCAGACGTTTCCTCATCGCGAGCCTCCCGTGCCCGGTGCCACCGGGGCGGCGACCAGGTTCTGGACGTAGGAGTCGAACCAGCGGCCGTTGCCGAGGGTGTTGGTGAAGACCCGGACGTAGGGCGCGAGCAGCTCGACGCTGCGGTCCAGGCTCGACTGGTTGCGCTCCAGCATCTCCACCACCTGGTTCAGGCCCTTCAGCGCGGGCCCGATCTCCTTCTCGTTGTCCTGAACCAGGCCGGACAGCTCGACGCCGAGCGCCGCGGAGGTCGTCAGCAGCTTGTGGATGGCCTCGCGCCGCCTGCTGATCTCCTTGAACAGCTTGTCGCCGTCCTTGACCAGGGCCGTGAAGTCCGAGGAGCGCTCGGCCAGGACGCCGGTGACGCCGTTGGCATGGTCGAGGAGTTCGCGCAGCGCCTTGTCGCGGGAGGCGACCGTCCGGGAGATCCTCGACAGGCCCTTGATGGACGCCCGTACCTCGGCGGGGGAGTCCTGGAACGTGGTGGAGATGGTGTCCAGGGCCGCCGCCAGCCGTTCGGTGTCGACCTCCTCCGTCGTGGTCGTCAGATCGCTGAACGCCTGCACGACGTCGTACGCCGGGACGGTCCGCTTCAGCGGGATCTCACTGCCGGGCGCCAACTGCCCGGCACCCTTGGGATGCAGGGCCAGGTACTTGGCGCCGAGGATCGTCTTCACCCGGATCGAGGCGCCGGTCGCGGTGCCGAACTCGGGATCGCCCTTGATCTTGAAGGTGACCTTGACGTGGTCGCCGTCCAGGTCGACCTCCTGCACCTTGCCGACCTTGACCCCGGCGATCCGCACCTCGTCACCGGGCTTGAGCCCGCCCGCCTCCGCGAAGGCGGCGCTGTACGTCTCGCCGTCGCCGATCACCGGCAATGAGTCGGCGTTGAACGCGGCCACGGTGAGCAGCGCGAGGGTGGTGAGGCCGACGGCGCCGATCGTGACGGGGTTGCGCTCACGGAAGGGGGTCAGGCGCGGTCGGCGAAGGCGCGGTCGGCGTCCGATCCGCGGGAGGCGGAGACGCGGCAGCTTCGGCCACTCGACGCGCACCTTGACCAGCGGCTCCGGGCGAGCCCTGCGCTTGTGTCGCAGCGGGATCCTCATGCTGCGCACCTCGCCCTCGCCACCTGCAGCTGAGGCGTGATCACCTCACGGGTCTTCGGCAGCACGATCCGGCCGTCGAAGTCGCAGAGGTAGAAGTTGAACCACGAGCCGTAGGACGCCGTCCCCGTCAGCTCGCTCAGCTTGTTCGGCAGCCGCTTCAGCACGCCCTCCACGGTCTTCTCGTTCCTGTTCAGCGTTCCGGTGAGCTCGGTCAGCTCGGCGATGTCGTCCTTCAGCGGCGGACGGGCGTCCGCGAGCAGGCCCGACGTGGCCTCCGTCAGGTCGCCGATGCTCACCAGCGACTCGCCGATCGGCTTGCGGTCGGCGGACAGCCCCGAGATCACCCGGCGCAGCTGCTTGAGCAGCCCGGAGAACCGGGCGCCGCGCTCGTCGAGCGTCTCCAGCACGGTGTTGAGGTTGTCGATCACGGAGCCGATCAGCTGGTCGCGGTCGGCGAGTGTGGTGGTGAGCGACGCCGTGTGCGCGAGCAGGCTGTTGACCGTGCCGCCCTCGCCCTGGAGCGTCTTGATGATCTCGGTGGCCAGCTGGTTGACGTCGTTCGGGCTGAGCGCGGCGAACAGCGGCTTGAAGCCGTTCAGCAGCGCGTTGAGGTCCAGCGCGGGCTGCGTCCGCGCCAGCGGGATCGTGCCCCCGGGCCGCAGTCGGGTGCCGTCGCCCGCGCCCTCGGTCAGGGCGACGTACCGCTGCCCGACGAGGTTGCGGTAGCGGATCACGGCGCCGGTGCTGGTGAGCAGCGGACGGTCCTCGGTGACGGTGAAGGTGACCTCCGCGCGCGTCCGGTCCTTGATCCGGATGCCCTCGACCTCGCCGACCCGCACCCCGGCCACCCGGATGTCGTCGCCCTCCTCCAGGCCGGTGACGTCGCTGAACACCGCCCGGTACGTGTGCCGGGGAGTGAAGGAGATGTTGACGATGGTGGCGGCGAGCAGGGCCGTCGCCAGGATCGTCACCAGCGCGAACAGGCTGAACTTGATCAGCGGCGCGGCGGTCGTGCGCGCTCCGGTGGTGCTCATACGACGCTCACCGCCGTTCCCCGCGCCATCGGCCCGAACAGCAGCGTCGCCACCGGCGGCACCTCGTCGGCGGGCACGCCCAGCACGGGCGCGACGAGCGAGCCGACGGCGCGCTGCTCGGCCCGGGTGCCGGACACCTCCGACGTACCGTCGTTCAGCTTGGTGTGCGGCGCGGGCACGCGCGGATTGGGCAGGCTCCGGCAGTTCGGGCCGGACCGCTCGCCGTAGTACGGCTCCTCGCCGGGCTCGTACGCCGGCCGCTGCCGTACGACCTCCAGGGTGATCCGCATCTTCCCGCCCCGGAACGCCTGCTCCGAGGCCTTCTCCTGCCGGACCAGGCCCTCCAGGAGGCAGGGGTACTCCGGCGAGTAGCGGGCGAACAGCTCCAGCGTGGGCCGGGAGACCCGGCCCAGGGTGATCAGCCGGTCGCCGGTCGCGGCGAGGAAACCGTCCGCCGTGCGGGCGGTGGTCGTGGTCGAGGTGAGCGCTGCGGCCAACTGTTCCTTCTTCTCCACCAGCGTGCGGCTGGTCGTGACGGTGTTGCGGAGGATCCGCATCAGGTCGGGCGCCGCGTCGCCGTACACTTCGGCGACGTCCGCGAACCGTGCGATGTCCTCCTTCAGGGACGGCAGATGCGGGTTGAGCCTGCGCAGATACGCCTCCACGCGCGTGAGGTTGTCGCCGATCCGGTCGCCGCGCCCTTCGAGGGCCGTGGCGAACGCGGACAGCGTGGCGTTGAGTTCGCCGGGCTTCACGGTCCGCAGCAGGGGCAGCAGGTCGTTCATCAGCTGCTGCAGCTCGATGCCGACGCGGGTGCGGTCCTGGGTGATCACGTCCCCGGCGCGGATCGGCCGCGCGGAGGAACCGGCGGGCACGACCAGGTCGACGTACTTCTCGCCGAACAGGGTCTTGGGCAGCAGCCGCGCGTGCACATCGGCCGGGATGTACGGCACATGCTCCGGCTTGAGCGCGATGTCCAGCGTGGCCTTGGTCCCGTCCGCGCGCACCCCGCGCACCTCGCCGACCAGCAGCCCGCGCAGCTTGACGTCGGCGCGCCGGTCGAGCTGGTTGCCCAGGCTGTCGGCCTCCAGCGTGATCCGCACGACCGGCGTGAACGCCTGCCGGTAGACGGCGACGGACAGGGACAGCAGCAGGGCGAGGACGGCGACGAAGACGACGCCGTACAACCGAAGTCTCAGCACTCGCACCCGGCTCACCCCGCTATCCGTACGGTCGTGCTGGCGCCCCAGATCGCGAGCGACAGGAAGAAGTCGAGGACGTTGATCGCCACGATCGAGGTGCGCACGCCCCGGCCCACCGCGACACCGACGCCCGCGGGCCCGCCGCTCGCGTAGTAGCCGTAGAAGCAGTGCACGAGGATGATCACCACGGCGAAGACCAGCACCTTGCCGAAGGACCAGAGCACGTCGACCGGTGGCAGGTACTGCTGGAAGTAGTGGTCGTAGGTGCCCGCCGACTGCCCGTAGTAGCCGGTCGTGATCGTGCGGGCGGCGAGGTACGACGACAGCAGCCCGACCACGTACAGCGGGATCACGGCGACGAACCCGGCGATCATCCGGGTGGTCACCAGGAACGGCAGCGAGGGCACGCCCATGACCTCCAGGGCGTCGGTCTCCTCGCTGATCCGCATCGCGCCGAGCTGCGCGGTGAACCCGGCGCCGACCGTCGCTGACAGCGCGAGCCCGGCCACCAGCGGGGCGATCTCCCGGGTGTTGAAGTACGCCGACAGGAACGCCACGAAGTTGGACGTGCCGAGCTGGTTGAGTGCGGCGTATCCCTGGAGGCCCACCTCCGTGCCGGTGAAGAACGACAGGAAGGCGATCACGCCGACCGTGCCGCCGACCACGGCGAGCGCGCCCCGGCCGAAACTGACCTCGGCGAGCAGGCGCAGGATCTCCTTCTTGTAGCGGCGCAGGGTGCGGCCGGTCCAGGCCAGCGAGCGCCCGTAGAAGGAGAGCTGGGCGCCCAGGTCCTCAAGGGACTTCAGTGGGCGGTCGAGAAGTCTCATCGCTCAGCCCTTCTGCGGGACGACCTGGAAGTACACCGCGGTCATCACGAAGTTGGTCACGAACAGCAACATGAAGGTGATCACCACCGACTGGTTCACCGCGTCGCCCACGCCCTTAGGGCCGCCCTTCGCGGTGAGTCCCTTGTAGGAGGCGACGATCGCGGCGATCGCGCCGAAGACGAGCGCCTTGATCTCGGCCGCCCACAGGTCGGAGAGCTGGGCGAGGGTCGTGAAGGAGGCCAGATACGCGCCGGGTGTGCCGTCCTGGAGGACCACGTTGAAGAAGTAGCCGCCCGCCACGCCGACCACCGACACCAGGCCGTTGAGCAGCACCGCCACCAGCATCGAGGCCAGCACGCGCGGCACGACCAGCCGGTGGATGGGATCGATGCCCAGCACCTGCATGGCGTCGATCTCCTCGCGGATCTTCCGCGCCCCGAGGTCCGCGCAGATCGCCGTACCGCCCGCGCCCGCGATCAGCAGCGCGGTCACGATCGGCGAGGCCTCGCGCAACACCGCGAGGACGGAGGCCGCGCCCGAGAACGACTGCGCGCCGAGCTGCCGGGTGAGGCTGCCGATCTGCAGGGCGATGACCGCGCCGAAGGGAATGGAGACCAGGGCGGTCGGCAGGATGGTCACGCTCGCGATGAACCACGCCTGCTGGATGAACTCCCGCACCTGGAACGGCCTTTTGGGGACGGTCCGTACGACGTCCAGGGCCATCGCGAACAGACTGCCGGAGTGGCGCAGCGCGCCGACGGGGTTGAGGCTCATGCGCGGGCCACCTCCTCCTCCCGCTCGGCGATGGCCTGCCAGCGGGGCGGTCTGCTGATGCCGGGGCTGGGCAGCAGCCGGGGGGTCAGGTGCTGGGGATCGGTGGTGTCGCCGATCTCGGCCAGTTCCTGCTCGACCTGGGCGGCGTCCTTCTCCTCCGCCATGCCGATCGGCCCCTGCATCCGGCCGTTCAGGAACTGCCGTACGACCGGTTCGTCGCTGGTCAGGAGCTGGTCGCGAGGGCCGAACATCACCAGCTCGCGGCGGAACAGCAGCCCGATGTTGTCCGGGACCTGGCGGGCCGAGGCGATGTCGTGCGTGACGATCAGGAAGGTCGCGTCGATCTGGGCGTTGAGGTCGACGATGAGCTGGTTGAGGTAGGCGACGCGGACCGGGTCGAGGCCGGAGTCGGGTTCGTCGAAGAGGATGATCTCCGGGTCGAGGACGAGGGCTCGGGCCAGCCCGGCGCGCTTGCGCATCCCGCCGGAGATCTCGCCGGGCAGCTTCTCCTCGGCTCCGATCAGACCGACCATGTCCATCTTCTCCAGCACGATCCGCCGGATCTCGCTCTCCTGCTTGCGGGTGTGCTCGCGCAGCGGGAAGGCGATGTTGTCGTACAGGTTCATCGAGCCGAACAGCGCGCCGTCCTGGAACAGCACGCCGAACAGCTTCCGCACCTCGTACAGGTCGTGCTCACGCAGCTTGGTGATGTCACGGCCCTGGATCGTGATGGAGCCGCGCTCCGGCTTCAGCAGCCCGACGAGCGTCTTGAGGAACACCGACTTGCCCGTGCCGGAGGGGCCGAGCATGACCGAGACCTCCCCGGCGGGCAGCGTCAGCGAGACGTCCTGCCAGATGACCTGGTGACCGAAGGACTTGGTCAGCCCTTCCACACAGATCTCGACACCCATCCGGTTCACCCTTCAGCCGTGGAGCAGCTTCGACATCTGCTCTACGGGGAGGGGCGGGGGGTCCGTCGCGGCGAAGCGAAAGTTTTTTTGCGGACCGGTCGGCCGGGGGTGCGGACCGGTGGGGCGGGGGTGCGGACCGGTGGGGCGGGGGTTACGGCAGGGGACTCACGGGTGCTTCGAGACCGTCCGTCGGATTCGGCTGGTCCGGAACCTCCGGGAGGGCGGGACGGTCCTGTGGGAGGTCACGCACGTCGGGGGTCGCGGGGACGCCGGGCAGCACCGGTACGTCGGGCACGCCGGTCACCTCGGGCACCTCAGGTACCGCGGGCACCTCGGGAGCGGGTACTTCCGGTGCCGCGGAGACCACCGGCAGGGACGGTACCGACAGCGGCAGCAGCGGCCGGTCGGCCGGGGTTTCCCTCACCGCCGCCTCCGGCGCGGCCGGAGCGGGCGCGTCCGGCAGCGCACGCCCCTCCGGAGCCGTACCCGGGCCCTCGGCGGACGGTCGCTGCCACGCCTCCGGCGACGGGGAGACCGACGTCCCGGGTGCCGCGCCCTGCCCGTCACCGTCGTAGGCGTACGGCAGCACGAATCCGGCCACCGCCAGCGTCGCCGCCGTGGACGCCAGGGCGACGGCCTGCGCCTGCGAGGCGCCGCGCGGCCTGCCCCGGCCGCACAGGAACAGGGCGAGGCCGAGCGTGCCGGCCAGCGAGTTGCGCAGCGTCCGGCGGGCCCGGGCCAGCAGCGACTCCACCGTCCGGTAGCTCAGGCCCATCCGCACGGCGACCTGACCGACGTCCAGGTCCTCGGACTTCAGCCGGAGCGCCTCCGCCTGGCGCGCGGGCAGCTCCCCGCTGCGCACGGCCAGCCACTTGGCCTCGGCCCGGTCGCACACCGCCTCGTCGACCGGCACCGGACCGGGCGCGATCAGCGTCGGGCTGGTGCGCACCTCCGCCTCCCGGTTGACCTGCCGGTACCGGTCGACGCACAGCCGGATCGTCACCGTGGTCAGCCAGGCGGCGAGCCGCTCGTCGTCCAGGTCGGGGCGCTCGGCCGCGCGCAGCATCGCCTCGTGCACGGCGTCCTCGGCGTCCTCCAGGGACATCGACCTGCGGCGGGCCACCTTGAGCAGATGCTCGCGGTGGCTCCACATGCGTTCCCACCGGTCGTGGGCCGCCTGTATCTCCGCAGGCATGTCCGTCGTCGCCATGAGGGCCCCTTTGCGCTCATCCGCCGGCCACGTGCGCCCGGCGGAGGGCGACATTACCCTCCGGTAGCCACGCTTGTGGAGGGGGTGGCGCCCATCGGGTCGCCTGCGGGCAGCAGATCGCCGCCGGGCAGGTCGGCCCCGGTGTCGGGCAGGGGGAGCGGGGGCGGCGGCGCGGGCCGGGTGGACGGGCGGCCGGTGGGGGTCGGCCGCGGTGCCGTCGGGGACGGGGAGGAGGACCGGGACGGGGCGGGGGACGGCGTACCGGATCCACCGCCGGTCGGACGGGTACGCGGGGTGGGCGACGGCTCTCGCGGCACCGGCCCGGAGTCCTCGCGCTCCGGACCGAGGCCCTCCGCCGTCCCGGCGTCCGGAACGACCCGGTGGCCCTCCAGGAAGTACGCGAACCATGCCCGGACCGTCCGCAGATACGCCCTGGAGTGGTTGTAGCCGAGGATCGCCGCGTCCAGGTCGCCGGGCGCGGACAGGTTCCGGCCGCCCGCGCACAGGTAGCGCCCGGCGGCGAGCGCCGCGTCGAAGACGTTGTGCGGGTCGGCCCGCCCGTCGCCGTTGCCGTCCGCGCCCCACACCGCCCAGGTCGACGGGATGAACTGCATCGGGCCGACCGCACGGTCGTACACCGTGTCCCCGTCGAGGGAACCGCCGTCGCTGTCCCGGATGAGGGCGAAACCGTTGCCGTCCAGCCGTGGGCCGAGGATCGGCGCCGGCGTCGTGCCGTCCGCGGCCACCCGCCCGCCGCGCGCCTGACCGGACTCCACCTGGCCGATGGCGGCCAGCAACTGCCACCGCAGCCGGCAGCCGGGCACGGAGCGCGCGAGCCGTTCCTCGGCCTGCCGGTAGGCGGTGAACACGCTCACCGGCAGCGCGCCGCCCACCGGCGACAGCGCGACCCCCCGCGCTCGCAGCGGCGGGAGTTCCATGCGGTACGGGGTGTCCCCGGACACGCTCGGGCCGCGCCCGGCGTCCCGTTCCGGCCCGGCGGGCGCGGCGGCCCGCGCCGACGGGGTGGCCCCCGGCGCCTGCGACGCGGTCAGCGCGGCCATCGCCGCCACCGCGAGCGCCGTCCCCTTGGCGCCTGTGATCCTGTGCCGTCCTGACACGGTGCAGCCCCTCCCTGTGCAGTCACTGCATTCGACTGCTCTACGGGGAGGGGCCGCCGGTCCGTCGCAGCAGAACACGGTCCCGCCGCCCCGACGCATCAAAGCGGATCAAGCCCAACCCGTTGCGACACGGCCGCGCGGACACGCCTCGACGGTTGTCGACGTCAGTCGAACTTGACGTCGTCGATGTCGATGGTGACGAGTTCGATGTCGCGCAACACCACACCGTCTTCCCCCAACGGGTAGACACGTCGCTTGGTGGGAACCATGATCCCGCCGAACTCCGCGTAGTCGAAGGCGTAGTGAGCGGCCGGGCCGGCGTTGATGACCTCTGCGGTGTAGTCGTGCCTGCGAAGCAACCCGGTCTGGTCGAAGTAGAAGACCTGCTCCCGGCTGTGCGTGGCGATGTCGTCCGGGAAAGTGACTTTGAGTCGGCTCCACATCTCGCCATCCTCTGCCACGGGAGGCAGTTCCTCGGTCTGGAAACCGGGGGAGACGAAGGTGAAGGGGGACGTCAGATACGTCCACATTGCGTAACCGGCGAAGTAGGCGACATGCAGGTCGTCCCAAGGGGTTTCCAGAGTGTGACCTGCGAACGCATCTCGGGGCGCCAGACGCTCGGCCCGCACTTCGCCATGGTCACTTTCCACGGCGACCCGCTCGGCGGTGAAGGACGTACGCAGGCCTGCTGAGGTGAAGGGGTAGTGACTCGCGTGCTGCCGACGAAGGTCGACTCGGACGGCAGCGCGGTCGAATACGCCCTCCTGGCCCTTGGCCGCCCACAGTGCCCCTCCGGAGCGGAAGTCGACGGTGGCCGACTCGTACTGCTCATAGCGGTCCAGGCCGCCGTGCGCCCTGATGACATGGGCCGTGAGATCACTCATGACAGGTCCTCCTGCTGGTGCGTATTGCCGCCGGTGGCGGGTCTCGGATGGTCGATCCCGTCGATCCCGTCGATCCCGTCGATCCCTCACTTTGATAATGACCGGTCGTCTTAATTGGGTTGAATGTGACCGCTCGTCTTGAGGGTGCCAACTTGTACGGGAGGAGGCCCAGCTGTGCCGAGAGCCAGTCTGCGTGAGAACCTCATCGCTGCTGCGGTTCAGCAGTTCCACGCCCGCGGATACGCGGCAACGGGCGTGAAGGACATCACCGACGCCGCCGGTGCTCCGAAGGGCTCTTTCTACAACCACTTCAAGAGCAAGGAAGCCCTGGACCGTTACGGCGCCACTCGGCGGAAGCGTCCGAGCCGAATTCAACCGGGGCTGCCTCGTGGGCGACCTTGCCGTCGAGGTCGCCGATCACAGTGATGCTGTGCGTGCGACAGTGCGAGACGGTTTCCAGGAGTGGACCGACGCACTCGCCTGTGCCATTGCCGATGCCCAGCAGGCGGGTGAGGTGGCGAAGGCGCTGGAGGCATCAACTCTGGCGCGCTTTGTGCTGAGCGCGTGGGAGGGTGCGCTGATCGCCGCCCGAGCCGACCGCTCGGCTCGGGCGTTCGAGGCGTTCTTCACGATTGTCTTCGGCGTGCTGCTGCGTTGAGTTGCAGGCCGGCTGACGAGAGGCTCGTACGCCGGCCCCCCGCCCGCGCTGTGAGCCCCTGGGGTGTGGTCGGTCTGCTGTACGGGGCCCGGCTCTGCTGCTGCGGCCGGCATGTCCGGCATGTGACGGCTCTTATGCACGCTCCCGCAGCACCATCACCGCCACGGCCGCCACCACCGACAGCCCAGCCGCGATCAGCAGCGCGACGTTCGCTCCGTCGCCCAGGCCGCCGCCCGAGGACGTGACGATGGCGATCGTGAGCGCGACGCCGGCACAGGAGCCGATGTAGCGGAGCGTCTGCTGGGCACCTGAGCCCATCGCTGCCCGGGCGGCAGGCACTGACTCCACCGACAGCAGGGGCAGTGCGGCGTTGAGCAGGCCGCTGCCGATGCCGCTGATGAGCAAGCCGGGGAGCAGGCGGTGCCAGGAGCCCGCGTTGAGCGCGCCGAGCATCGTCAGGACGCCGGCTGCGTTCAGGACGAACCCCAGGGCCAGTTGGTGGCGCGGCGGCATCCGTCCCGCCAGGCGCTTCGCCTGCAGGGCCACGCTGAAGGACAAGCCCGACCAGAGCAGGAACAGCCACGCCGTTTCGATGGCCGATAGGCCGAGCGTCTGCTGGAAGAGCACGGGAAGGTAGCTGAAGAGGCCGATCACCGCGATGCCCGTGAACAGGCCGCCGGCGGAAGACGCAAGGAAGCCGGGGCGGCGCAGGAGGCCCAGGTCGATCATCGGGGTTCGCGTTCGGCGTTCCAGCAGCACGAACAGGCCCATGAGCAGGACGGCCGCCAGGAACAGCAGGCCCACCTGAGCGCGCAGCCAGCCGTCACGGCCCAGGGTCAGAGCGGCGGTCAGGGAGACCAGGGCGAGCCCGAAGGTCAGCGCGCCCAGGATGTCGGGGCGTCCACCTCTCGGGGAGCGGGACTCGGACAACATCCGCGCCGACAGGGCCGCCACAGCCAGCGTCGCTGCGCCGAGGACGCCGTACGCCACCCGCCAGCTCGGCAGTGCGGCCGCCACCAGGGGGCCCACCGCGATGCCGCCGCTGACGAAAGCGCCCCAGACACCTGTCGCGTGCAGTCGGCCGCGTGGGCTCGGGAAGGCGTGCACCAGCAGGCCCAGGCTGCTCGCGAGGATCGCCGCGCTCGCCGCGCCCTGCGCGATACGGGCCAGTGTGAACAGCCAGGTGGACGAGGCCAGCGCCCCCAAGGCCGTGGTGATGCCGAGAGTGAGTGTTCCGGCGAGGAAGACCCGACGACGGCCGTAGTCGTCGGCGAGGCTGCCGACGACCAGGAGGAGGGCGGCCAGGCCCAGCGGCGTGCCGTTGATCAGCCAGGCCTGCGCCGAGAGCGGGGTGTGCAGGGCGGCCGCGGTTTCGCGGAGCGTGACCACCGGCGCGGTGTACGTCATCAGCGTCACGGCCGTGGCCGCGCTGGTCAGGACGAGGGTGGCACGGGGGTGCGAGGAAGCTTCGGCGCGCGCCCTCACGTCGGTTGTGGCTGTCTTGGCTGCCGTGCCCAGACGATGCATGGGCTGTCCTTCCGAAGCCTTGATGTGTCGGTTCGGTAGTTGAACCGAGCTGGTCCGGCCAGAGTAGCGCCTTAGGTTCTCTCACTGAACCGAGTGCCGCCGGTGAGTTCGGTCACTGAACCAACCGGCTACAGTGGATGCCATGGCACTGGGCAAGGACTACGTGACACAGGAGTGCTCCATCGCACGTGCGCTCGAGGTCATCGGCGAGCGGTGGACACTGCTCGTCGTCCGTGACGCGCTGTACGGCGTCCGGCGCTACAACGACTTCCTCGTCCACCTCGGCATCCCGCGCGCGGTTCTCTCCGCTCGGCTCCAGATGCTGACGGCGCAGGGGCTCCTCGAAAAGCGGCGATACCAGCAGTCGCCACCGCGGGACGAGTACGTGATCACTGAGCGCGGCATTGCGCTGTGGCCCACCCTGCGCTCACTCGCACTGTGGGGCCGCGAGCACTTCACCGAGAACCAACTGCGCGTCTTCCGGCACATCGACTGCGGCACCGAGCTTGGGCCGTACGGCGAGTGCCGCGCCTGCGCAGCCGTCGTACCCGTCGAGGACGTCATCATGGAACCGGGACCCGGGCTCAACCTGGACCCGCCGGATCCGGTCAGCCGGGCGCTGCTCAAGCCGAAGAGGCTGCTGCAGCCCATCGAGACGGGCCTGGCTTGACCGGTGCCTGGGACGGTGCTTGAGACGACCGGCTGTTGGGCCATGGCGCTGCGCGGGCGGCTTGGCCTCCTGTAAGGCGGAGGGATGCCCTGGTCGGTTAGGGTCGCCTCGTGGCGGACGAAGCGGCTCCGTCCCAGTGAAATCGATTGGCCTGGGGTGCATCGCGGCTGTGCAGCAGTCGACTGATGCGTCCCCGTTGTGCCCTGATGCGCCCTCGCGGTGGGTGATGTGGGTAAAAGTGCAGTCAACGGCGGGCTCTGGGGGCACAGTGCGACTGAAAGTGGAATTCACGACGGAACCCTTCGATCTCGACGAGGCACCCGCGCACGCGCTGGTGGCCCGCGAGGTCATCGAGGCCGCCGAGCTGGACGCCGTGGACGTCGGCCCCTTCGGCAACACCGCCGAGGGCACGGCCGACGCGGTGCTGACCGCCGTGGACGCCCTGCTCCGCAGGACGCTCCAGGCCGGTGCCACCCGGGTCTCGCTCCAGGTCAACGTGGTAGGGGAGGGCGATAAGTGACCGGCAACGAGTCCTTCATCGCCGCGGTGAAGCCGCTGGTCGACGCCATGGGCGGCACGATCATCCCGCCGGACGAGGCGCGCGCCGACGATGTCGTGCTGGCCTGGGAGGGCGCCGACGTGGTCGCCGTACGGCTGCCGCAGCTCGCCGACTCCCTCGACCACATCCTCGCGGCCATGGAGCGCAAGCAGGGCAAGCCGCTGTCCGAGCTGGACCGCAAGTCCAAGCAGGAGGTGGTGCGCATACTGGAGGCGCGGGGCGCCTTCTCGGTACGGCACGGCGTGGAGACGGTGGCGAGCGCGCTCGGCGTCAGCCGGTTCACCGTCTACAACTACCTCAACCGCGAGAAGAACGTCTGAGGCGGGTCGCTCCAGTTCCGTTACCGCGAATTTTCAACAAAGTGTTGACGTCTCGTTGCCGCAGGGCGTTAGCTATCGGCACGCCCGTTCAGCACGAAGGCCCTTCGCGGCCACGGAGGCTCCCGTGACGTCGAATTCCACGCCCCCGGGCCTGGCCCGGTTCAACGCCCTGGAGGAGCACGCGGCCCACGCCGCTCTCCACGAGGCGTGCGCTTCCACGGCCTGGGCGAACCGGCTGCTCGCCGCCCGCCCCTACGCCACCCCCGAGGACCTCTACGCCGCCAGTGACGCCGCGATGGCCGCGCTGACCGGCGAGGACCTCGAAGAGGCGATGGCCGGGCACCCGCCGATCGGCCGCCCCAAGCCGGGCGACCCGACCTCGGCCCGGGAGCAGCGCGGCATGGCCGGCGCCTCCGAGGAGCTGAAGGCGGAGATGCTGGAACTGAACCTCGCCTACCAGGAGAAGTTCGGCCATGTCTTCCTGATCTGCGCCACCGGCCGCACCGGCGAGCAGATGCGCGACGCGGTCAAGGAGCGGATCGGGAACTCGCCGCAGCAGGAGCGGGAGATCGTCCGCACCGAGCTGGGCAGGATCAACCGCATCCGCCTGGCCAACCTCGTACAGGAAGATCAGACATGAGCACCAGCACCACCGCCTCCGTGTCCACCCACATCCTGGACACCAGCGTCGGCCGCCCCGCCGAGGGCGTCGCCGTCCACCTCTCCGCCCGCTCGGGGCGTGACGCGGACTGGCAGGCGCTCGGCGGGTCCGCGACCGACGCGGACGGCCGGTGCAAGGACCTCCCGGCGCTGCCGGAGGGCACCACCCACGTACGGCTCGACTTCGCGGTCGAGGCGTACTTCGAGAAGTTCGCGAAGAAGCAAGCCGATGCGCAGCAGGACGCCCCCGCGAATCGGGACAGCGGACCCGGTGTGTTCTTCCCGGAGGTGGCGATCACGTTCGCCGTCGTGCCGGGCGAGCACTACCACGTACCGCTGCTGCTCAACCCGTTCGGCTACTCCGTTTACCGAGGGAGCTAGCAGACACATGCCCACGATCCTGGGACAGAACCAGTACGGCAAGGCCGAGAACCGAGTCGTAAAGATCACGCGGGACGGCGCCACCCACCACATCAAGGACCTGAACGTATCCGTGGCCCTGAGCGGCGACATGGACGAGGTCCACTACTCCGGCTCCAACGCCAACGTGCTGCCGACCGACACCACCAAGAACACGGTGTACGCGTTCGCGAAGGAGTACGGCATCGAGTCCGCCGAGCAGTTCGGCATCCACCTCGCCCGCCACTTCGTCACCTCGCAGGAGCCGATCCACCGGGCCCGGATCCGTATCGAGGAGTACGCCTGGGAGCGGATCGAGACCTCCGACGCCAACTCCAGGTTCATCGGCGCGGACGAGGTCAAGCACTCGTTCGTCCGCAAGGGCCAGGAGACCCGGCTGACCCAGATCACCTACGACGGCGAGTCGTGGGAGGTCATCTCCGGCCTCAAGGACCTCGTCGTGATGAACTCGACGAACTCCGAGTTCTGGGGCTACGTCAAGGATAAGTACACGACCCTCCCGGAGGCCTACGACCGCATCCTGGCCACCCAGGTCGCCGGCCGCTGGCGCTTCCACTGGAGCGACGACGAGCAGAGGATGCCCAACTGGGAGAAGTCCTACGAGCAGGTGAAGAAGCACATGCTCCAGGCCTTCGCCGAGACGTACTCGCTGTCGCTGCAGCAGACGCTGTACCAGATGGGCGCACGCATCATCAACAACCGCAGCGAGATCGACGAGGTCCGCTTCTCCCTCCCGAACAAGCACCACTTCCTGGTGGACCTGGAGCCGTTCGGGCTGAAGAACGACAACGAGGTGTACTTCGCCGCCGACCGCCCCTACGGCCTGATCGAGGCCACCATCCTCAGGGACGGCTGCGAGGCGAGGATCCCGGTGGACCTCACCAACCTCTGATCCACCCCCACTTTCGGCACCCGCGGCCGGCGGAGACGCAGGCTCGAAGGCTCCCCGGCCGCGGCACTCAAAACTCCTAGGGTCCTGCCGTGCCCTCTCCACCAAAGTCCACTGAGCGAAAAGGACGAATCATGGCAGCAGCCCGGCGCATCGTCATCGAGAACTGTGCGATCGCGACCGTCGACGCCGACGACACCGAGTACGCCTCCGGGTACGTCGTCGTCGCCGGCAACCGCATCGAGGCGGTCGGCTCGGGCAAGGCACCCGAGGGCCTGGAGAACGTCGTCCGCCGTATCGACGCCTCCGGCCACCTGGTGACCCCCGGCCTGGTCAACACCCACCACCACTTCTACCAGTGGATCACCCGGGGCATGGCCACGGACCACAACCTGTTCAACTGGCTCGTCGCCCTGTACCCGGTCTGGGCACGCATCGACGAGCAGATGACGTACGCGGCCGCGCAGGGGTCGCTCGCGATGATGGCCCGCGGTGGCGTCACCACGGCGATGGACCACCACTACGTCTTCCCGCACGGCTCCGGCGACCTGTCCGGCTCCATCATCCGCGCCGCCCGCGAGACGGGCGTCCGCTTCACCCTCGCCCGGGGCTCCATGGACCGCAGCGAGAAGGACGGCGGGCTGCCGCCGGACTTCGCCGTCGAGACCCTCGACGGCGCGCTCGCCGCGACCGAGGAGACCGTCAAGCAGCACCACGACGCCTCCTTCGACGCCATGACCCAGGTAGCCGTCGCGCCCTGCTCCCCGTTCTCCGTCTCCACCGAACTCCTCCGTGAGGGCGCCGAGCTGGCCCGCCGGCTCGGGGTGCGGCTGCACACCCACGGCTCGGAGACGGTGGAGGAGGAGAAGTTCTGCCACGAGCTGTTCGGGATGGGCCCGACCGACTACTTCGAGTCCACCGGCTGGCTCGGCGAGGACGTGTGGATGGCGCACTGCGTCCACATGAACGACTCCGACATCGCCGCCTTCGCCCGTACGAAGACCGGTGTCGCCCACTGTCCTTCGTCCAACGCCCGGCTCGCGGCCGGTATCGCCCGCGTCCCCGACATGCTCGCCGCCGGCGTCCCGGTCGGCCTCGGTGTCGACGGCACCGCGTCGAACGAGTCCGGCGAACTCCACACCGAGCTGCGCAACGCCCTGCTCATCAACCGCCTCGGCGCCCACCGCGAGGCCGCCCTCAACGCCCGTCAGGCGCTGCGGCTCGGCACGTACGGCGGCGCCCAGGTGCTCGGCCGCGCCGACCAGATCGGCTCCCTGGAGCCCGGCAAGCTGGCCGACCTGGTGCTGTGGAAGCTGGACACCCTCGCCCACGCCTCCATCGCCGACCCGGTGACCGCGCTGGTCTTCGGCGCGGCGGCCCCGGTCACGCTGTCCCTGGTCAACGGTGAGGCGGTCGTCGAGAACGGCCGGCTGCTGCACGTCGACGAGGACGCGATCGCCCGCTCCACGCGGGACGAGGCACGGCGGCTGGCACGGATCGCCGCCCAGGGCTGAATCCGGTGAAGACTCCGGCCGGGAGGGACGGCTCCCGGCCGGAGCCGTGGACCCGAGCGGGGTCCATGGCGGCCGTCTCCGGGGCGCGCGCATGGACGTGTGCGCCCCGGAACGGTTCCCGTCCCCTCTTCAACGGTCCCGCACGACCGCGCATCACCTCCTTGAAACCCACGTCAGAGCCGACGTGCTGTTAACCGACCGGAGGAGCCGCCGTGGCCGCTCAGCCCGATGCCGCACCGCCCACCGCCCCCGAGCAGCGAGCTGTCCACCCCGTCGACGAGAAACTCCCCGCCCTCAAAATGGCGACGACCGGCCTGCAACATGTCGCCGCCATGTACGCGGGCGTCGTCGCCCCACCCCTGATCGTCGGCGCGGCCATCGGCCTGACCGGCACCGAACTGACCTTCCTCACCGGCGCCTGCCTGTTCACCGCGGGCCTCGCCACCTTCCTCCAGACCCTCGGCGTCTGGAAGATCGGCGCCCGGCTGCCGTTCGTCAACGGCGTCACCTTCGCCGGTGTCGCCCCCATGACCGCGATCGTCGCCTCCACCGACGACAAGTCCGACGCGCTGCCGATCATCTTCGGCGCAGTGATCGTCGCAGGTCTGCTGGGCTTCATGGCGGCCCCCTTCTTCAGCAAGATGGTCCGCTTCTTCCCGCCGGTCGTCACCGGCACGGTGATCACCCTCATCGGCGTCTCGCTGCTGCCGGTGGCCTTCGGCTGGGCGCAGGGCGCGAGCCCCTCGGCGGACGACTACGGCTCGGGCACCAACCTGGGCCTGGCCGCCCTGACCCTGCTGCTGGTCCTCCTCCTGCGCCGCTTCACCCGGGGCTTCGTCAAGCAGATCGCCGTACTGCTCGGCCTGGTCGCGGGCACGCTGGTGGCGATACCCCTGGGCGTCACGGACTTCAGCCCGGTCACGGAGGCGGCCGTCGTCGGCTTCCCGACGCCCTTCCACTTCGGCGCCCCGCAGTTCCAGCTCGCCGCGATCATCTCGCTGTGCGTGGTGATGGTGGTGTCGATGACCGAGTCGACGGCGGACATGCTGGCGCTGGGCGAGATCGTCGACCGCCCCGCCGACGAGAAGACCATCGCCGCGGGCCTGCGCGCCGACACCCTCGGCTCGGCGATCAGCCCCCTGTTCAACGGCTTCATGTGCAGCGCCTTCGCCCAGAACATCGGCCTGGTCGCGATGACGAAGATCCGCAGCCGCTACGTCGTCGCCGTCGGCGGCGGCTTCCTGGTCCTCATGGGCCTGTGCCCCATGGCCGCCTCGCTCATCGCCGTCGTACCGCGCCCGGTGCTCGGCGGTGCGGGCGTGGTCCTGTTCGGCTCGGTCGCCGCGAGCGGCATCCAGACCCTGGTCCGGGCCGGCCTCGACAAGGACAACAACGTCCTGATCGTGGCCGTCTCGCTCGCCGTCGGCATCATCCCGATCACGGCCCCGGAGTTCTACCACTCCTTCCCGGAGACCGCCCGGATCGTGCTCGACTCGGGCATCTCCACGGGGTGTGTGGCGGCGGTCCTGCTGAACCTGGTCTTCAACCACCTGGGCCGGGGCCGTGAGGCCGATGAGGTCACGGCGCCGATGGAGCCGGTCGCCACGCCATGAGGTTGGCGAACAGCTCCGCCTGCTCGACGGCGTCGTCCAGCGCATGGTGCGTGTGACGGCGCCGCGACAGCAGCTCACGCGGCATCGTGCCCTTGGCCACCGCCCGCAGCGGCAGCCCGGCCCGGAGTGGCCGAAGGGACTCGACCTGGTGAAACGGATCAGGTACCAGTACAGAAAGGTCCAGTCGTACGACGCCGGATAGCCGCACATCACCGGCTGCGCACCCGCGGCGACCTCCCGCACCCAGTCGGTGAACTCGGCGAGGGCGACCGCGGGTTCGGCTCCTTCGTGCCCGAGGCGCTCCCGGTCGAGCCCACTGACCGAGAGCGCCTCGGGCACGAACTCCTCGCTGATCGGGCATCGAGTACGGCCCGGGAATCGGGCCGTCGGCCTCGATGTCCACGGAGATGTAGAGGCTGGGTTTGATGCGTCGTGAGGCCATGGGGCCGCAGCATCGCAGGTCAAAGCCGGGCCCCGCACCAGAATTCAGGGCCGTGACCGGCCCGTCCTCAGGGCGGCCGCCGCCAGCGCCAGTGCCCCCACCGCGATCACCGTCGCCACCCGGAACGCCAGCTGGTAGCCCTCCGCCGTGGCCGCCACCGGCTCCGTGCCTCCGGCGAGCAGCCCGTCGGTGTGGCTCGCCGCGAGGGTGGACAACACCGCCAGGCCCAGGGAACCACCCACCACCTGCGTGGTGTTGAAGAGCCCGGACGCCAGGCCCGCGTCCTCCTCGCGGGCGCCCGACATGGCGAGCCCGGTCAGTGCGGGCATCGCGGCCGCGAAACCGGCGGCGAGCAGGAGGAGCGGCGGGAGTACGTCGGTGACGTACGAGCCGTCGACGGGGGCCCGGCCGAGCAGGGCCATGCCGGCGGTGATCAGCACGAGCCCGGCCAGCAGGACCCGGTACGCGCCGAACCTGCCGATCGTGCGGGCCGACAGCCCCAGCATCAGCAGGCCGATCGCGATCGGCGCCGGGAGGAAGGCCGTGCCGGTGGTCAGCTCGTCGTAGCCGAGGACGCGTTGCAGGTAGAGCGCGCCGATGAACTGGAAGCCGTACATCGTTGCGATCATCAGGATCTGCACGGCGTTCGCGCCGGACAGCAGGCGGGAGCGGAAGAGGCGCAGCCGCAGCAGCGGGCGTTCGGTGCGGGCCTGGCGGACGAGGAACGCCGTGAACAGGGCGGCGGTGAACCCCGCCAGCAGGAGCGTGGCGGTCGGGCCGAGGTCGCCCACGCCGATGATGACGTAGACCAGGAGCATCAGCGCGCCGGTGACGAGCGCCGCCCCCGGGTAGTCCGCGCCCTTGCCGAGCCCGGCGCCCCGCTCCGGCGCGAGGACGCGCACGGCCGCCAGCCAGGCGACGACACCGATCGGCAGGTTGATCAGGAAGATCCAGTGCCAGCCCAGGGCCTGCGTCAGTGCCCCGCCGAGAAAGGTGCCGAGCGCCCCGCCCGCCGCGCCGACCGCGCTGAACACCGCGACGGCACGGGCCTGTTCACGCGGCTCCGGGAAGAGGGCGACCAGCATGCCGAGCACCACGGCCGAGGTCATCGCCCCGCCCACGCCCTGCAGGGCACGCGCCGCGATCAGCATGCCCTGGCTCGTGGCCACCCCGCACAGCACGGACGCCACGGTGAACACCGCGAGCCCCGTCGTGAACATCCGCTTGCGGCCCACCAGGTCGCCCAACCGCCCGGCCAGCAGGAGCAGTCCGCCGAAAGGGATCAGATAGGCGTTGACGACCCAGGCGAGCCCCGGGCCGCTGAAGCCCAAGTCACGCTGGATGGCGGGCATCGCCACAGTGACGATATTGCCGTCCAGAATCGTCATCAGCGTCCCCGCGCACAGGACGACGAGGGCCGCCCAACGGGAGTACGTTCGCTCCAAGGGGCGCTTGACGGCTTCCGCCGCGGTCTCGGTCAGGGACGACATGGCCGCGTCTCCTCCGCAATCTCCATAGGTGCACGACTTGTAACGGGGAACATCGTGGGTGACCATGGAGGTCGGCGTAAGGAGGCACTTCGATGTCCCGAGGGAACACCGGTGTTACCGTCCAGGTCGTGAACGCGCACGCGTGCCCGGTCCGGGAAGTTCTTGACAGGGTGGCCGGAAAATGGGCGGTCCAGATCCTGGTCGCCGCCGCGCACGGACCCATCCGCTTCACGGAGTTGGAGCGCAGCATCGAGGGGATCAGCCGCCGCATGCTGACCCTCACCCTGCGCAATCTGGAGCGGGACGGGCTCGTCGTGCGGACCGTGCATCCCACGGTGCCGCCGAAGGTGGAGTACGAACTCACCCCGGTAGCCCGTGAGTTGCACGAGACCCTGCAACGGTTGACGGACTGGGCCGAGCGCAACCGGGTGTACATCGCCGAGGCGCGGGCGGCGTACGACGAGGAGCACCAGGCGGAACTGGCCGGCGCGTAGGGCGGACTGGGTTCGCTACAGCCCGAACGGGCTCGGGTCGGTCGCCAGCTTCTTGAAGTACGCCTGCGGATCGGCGAGCAGCCTGCGCTCCTTCAGGTCCAGCAACCCGCCGACACCGACCAGCTCGGCCGCGACCGTGCCGTCGGCCTTGCGGATCGTCTGCCGGATCTTGAACGTCTTGCCCTCGCCCCACTCGAAGGCGCACGTGACGTCGACCTCGTCGCCCGCCAGCAGTTCCCGCAGGTAGCGGATGTTCGTCTCCAGGGCCACGGGTCCCACGCCCGTGGCCACCAGGCCGGCCTGCGTGATCCCCGCCGCCTGGAGCAGCGACCAGCGCGCGTGCTCGGCGTAGTTGAGATAGACCGCCTGGTTGAGGTGGCCCTGCACATCGGTCTCGTACCCGCGGACCGTCACCCGGACGGAGAACGGTTCGGTCATCGCTTCCCCCTGTCGTGGTCGGCGCAGTGCGCCATCGATCTTGGCATGCTCATCATGCCCTCCGCGGAGACGCCAGCAGATACCGCCTCCGCGTCCGCGGCTCGGTGTGCTCGCCGACTTGCCAGCCCGCCCGCTCCAGCGTGGCCGCGCAGGCCCGCAGCGCCCCGGCGTCCGGTTCGTACACGGCGACGGCCTCCGGCTGCGGGGTCGCCCGCACCCGGTAGCCCGCGGAGTCCTGACCTGCCGGGCGGTGCCCGGCGGCCTCCAGCGCCAGCGCGGCGGCCTGCACCAGATGCGTCCGCTCCCAGCCGCACGGCCGGTCCGTGACACCGTCGGGATTCGTCATCCGGCGCAGCTCCAGCAGGCCCTGCCAGGCGCTGTGCACCTCACGGACGCGGGACGGACCGGCGTCCGGCGCGGCCTCCTCGCCGCCGACGCGCGCGGCGAACACCCCGGGGTTCGCGACAGGCTCCGGCGCGGGCGCCTCCGCTTCCCGTATGCGATGCCCGGCGGGTGTCAGAAAGTGATCGTGCGGCGGCCGCGGATGCCGGAACGCCAGCCCGCGCTTCACCAGCCCCGCGAGCTGCGCATCCGTCCCCCTGAGCCGCCCGGTCACCGGATCGGCGGCGTCGATGACACGCCGCTGGGCGGCGGTCGGCGGTCGTGTCACGGCGTACTCCCTCCAGGCGCTGGGCAGTGTCCCCACCGCTTCGAAGGTTAGGGCCTGTCGTTTGGATCATGTCGGCGTCGCGGGGCCTGGCACGCGCATCTGCCGCGTTGTCGTCGGTTGCCGACGCTCCGCGTCGCCGCCCTCCTCCGCCTTGCAGCTGCACGCACCAGACCCCGCTCGGGTCGGCCGAAGGGTGCCGTCTCTCTCAGCCGACCTGATCCAAACGACAGGCCCTACGACCCGGGTCTGACATTCCACCCCGCGATCACCGGCCGCCCATGCTCCGTGCCCAGCCTGCACACCGCTCCCGTCGCCAGCTGGAACAGGGCGCCGTCCCCCGGTGGCAGCCCGAGCCGTCGGGCGGTCAGCACCCGCAGGAAGTGCCCGTGCGACACCAGCACCACCACGCCCTCGGTGTTGGCGAGGGCGGCGTCCACCTTGCCGAGCATCCGGTCGGCCCGCGCCCCGACCTGCTCCACGCTCTCCCCGGGATGCTCCGGCGGCCCGGGGACCACCCCGTCCGTGAACAGGAACCAGCCGGGCCGCTCCCGCTGGATCTCGACGGTGGTGATCCCCTCGTAGCCCCCGTAGTCCCACTCCCGCAGATCCGCGTCCACCCGCACCGCGCCGTGCAGTCCGATGAGCTCGGCCGTCTCCCGCGCCCGCTGCAACGGACTGACGAAGCAGGCCCCGATCCGGTGCGACCGGATCAGCGGCACCAGCCCGCGCGCCTCCTCGCGGCCGTGCTCGGTCAGCGGGACGTCCGTCAGTCCGGTGTGCCGCCCGGACCGCGACCATTCGGTCTCTCCGTGCCGCACCAGCAAAAGATCACCCATGCGGCACACGGTATGTGGCCGCTACTGCCGGTACCCGCTGAGGAACCGCCCGATCCGCCCGATCGCCGCCTCCAGATCATCCGCGTGCGGCAACGTCAGGATCCGGAAGTGGTCCGGCGTCGGCCAGTTGAAGCCCGTGCCCTGCACCACCTGGATCTTCTCCCGCAGCAGCAGGTCCAGGACGAACTTTTCGTCGTCGTGGATCCTGTGCACCTTGGGATCGAGCCGCGGGAACGCGTACAGCGCGCCCTTCGGCTTCACGCACGACACGCCGGGGATCTCGTTGAGCTTCTCCCACGCCACATCGCGCTGTTCGTGCAGCCTGCCGCCCGGCGCGGTCAGCTCGTGGATGGACTGCCGGCCGCCGAGCGCCGCCTGAATGGCGTACTGCGCGGGCGCGTTGGAGCACAGCCGCATGGAGGCCAGCATGGTCAGGCCCTCCAGATAGTCCTTCGCGTGCTGCTTCGGGCCCGTCACCACCAGCCAGCCGGAACGGAAGCCCGCCACCCGGTACGTCTTCGACAGGCCGCAGAAGGTCAGGACCACCAGGTCGGGCGCGAGCGCCGCCGTCGAGTGGTGCACGGCGTCGTCGTACAGGATCTGGTCGTAGATCTCGTCGGCGAACACCATCAGGCCGTGGCGGCGGGCCAGGTCGAGGATGCCCTCGATGATCTCCTTCGGGTAGACCGCGCCGGTGGGGTTGTTCGGGTTGATGATCACGACCGCCTTGGTGCGGTCCGTGATCTTCGACGCCATGTCGTCCAGGTCGGGATACCAGTCGGCCTGCTCGTCGCACAGGTAGTGCACCGCCTTGCCGCCCGCGAGCGTGGTCACCGCCGTCCACAGCGGGAAGTCGGGGGCGGGGATGAGGACCTCGTCGCCGTCCTCCAGCAGCGCCTGTACGGCCATGGAGACCAGCTCGGAGACGCCGTTGCCGAGGAACACGTCGTCGACGCCGACCTCCAGGCCGAGCGTCTGATAGCGCTGGGCCACCGCGCGGCGGGCGGAGAGGATGCCGCGCGAGTCGGTGTAGCCGTGCGCCTGCGGCAGCATCCGGATCATGTCCTGGAGGATCTCCTCCGGCGCCTCGAAGCCGAAGAGGGCGGGGTTGCCGGTGTTGAGGCGCAGCACGCTGTGGCCCGCCTCCTCCAGCGCGTTGGCGTGCTCTATCACCGGGCCGCGGATCTCGTAACAGACCTCGCTCAGCTTGCTCGACTGCCGGAACTCCATGCGCCCCTCCGGTAACTGGTGTTGCTTGGTTTTACCAAGTTCGAGCTTGGAAAGTCCAACGACATGTCTAGACTGCGTCGCATGTCACCTCGTCGAAGCTACGACCAGTACTGCTCCACCGCCCGCGCGCTCGATGTCGTCGGCGACCGCTGGACCCTGCTGATCGTCCGCGAACTCCTCGCCGGCGCGCGCCGTTACACGGACCTGCACGCGGACCTGCCGGGCGTCAGCACGGACGTACTGGCGTCCCGGCTGAAGGACATGGAGCGCGACGGGCTGACGACCAGGCGCCGGCTGCCGCCGCCCGGTGCGGCGTACGTCTACGAACTCACCCCGCGCGGCCGGGAGTTGCTGCCGGTGCTGCAGGCGCTCGGCGCCTGGGGGCAGGCCGAGCTCGGCGAGCGACGGGCCACGGACGCGGTCCGCGCCCACTGGTTCGCGCTGCCCTTGCTGCGGGCGCTGGAGGGGGAGGGGCTCGTCGAAGTGCGCCTGGAGGAAGGCGACTTCCACCTGTACGCCGGTGCGGAGGAGGGGCCCGTGTACGGCGACGGGCCCGCGCCGGGCGAACCCGACGCCGTGCTGGTTCTCGACACCGCCACGTGTGCGGCGGTCGGCCGTGGCGAGGTGAGCGTGATCGACGCGGTACGGGACGGGCGCATCACGGTGACCGGTGACGGCACGGTGGCCAAGGCGTTGCGGGAGGCGTAACGGAACGGCAGAAGGCCCGCACTGGGCGGGCCTTCTGATACGGCATCAAGGTCGGCTCGGTCGCCCCGACCCCCGCGTCAGCGCATACCCCCCGACCCCGCCCAGCGCCGCCAGCGCGCCGCCCACCGCGGTCCACACCCACCGGTCGGACCACCAGCCGGAGGTCCAGCCGTCCTCGGGTTCGATGCTCGACAGGACGGCGGAATCCTCCTGTTCCTTCTCGGACTTGACGGCCACGCCCGGCACCAGCGGCTCGGCCAGCGCCCCGTCCACCGCCGCCGCGCCGCCGATCTCCTTGGCCTCCACCCGCACCTCGGCGCTCACCGGCAGCCCCAGGTCGGACGTCGGCAGGCCCACCGCGGTGAGGCGGATGTAGTACGTGCCCGGCAGCGGGTCGTTGGCCCACGGCTCCGACCAGGCACGGACCGTGCGCAGCGTGCAGGCCAGCTCCACGGAGGCCGCGCCCTGGGCGGCGGTCCGCGTCTGGGATCCGTACTGGCAGGCCTGGCGGCGCCGCAGACCGTCGTACACGTCGATCTGCCAGGTCTGGGCGGCGTGTGCGTCCGGCAGTTTCACCCTCGCCTTGACGGTGGGACGCTGACCGGCGTCCGCGGGGAACGACCAGTACAGGTAGTCACCGGCGGAGCCGTCCGCCGTGGCCGTCTGCCCCTGGTCGAACTCGGCCGCCGTACGGAACGACGTGCCCGCCTCGGTCGGGGCCGCGCTGTCCTCCGACGGGCTCGGCGACGGGGAGTCGGCCACAGCCGGGGAAACGGCCCAGCCCAGCGCCAGCAGCGCCACGCCCAAAGCCCTCACGATACGCATCAGTTGGTCCTCCAGACCGCGACCCGCCAGCGTGACAGCCAGCCCCACAGCAGACCGGCGACAAAGCCGGTCAGGACGAGCGCGCCGAGCAGCCACCAGCCGCGCCCGAGGCCGAAGGCGGCCACATCGCTCGACGGCGAGGGCCCGTCGACGACGTCGATCGTCAGCTCCAGCGGCAGCCCGGGCGTGCTCTTCACGCCGGAGGCCGCCGAGAAGGAGTGGGTGACCTGGAGACACACGGTCTCGGCCGCGGGCTTGTCGGCGTCCACATCGTCGCGCTCGGCCTTCGGGTGGCGCAGCCCCGTGGAGATGACATCCGTACGGCCGTTGCCCGCCGCCTCGCCCCGTACGATCTCGCGGCCCTTCACCGTGACCGCCCGCAGCAGCACGCCGTAGGCCGGATTGACGTCCCGGTCCGCCGACACGCTCACGGAGGCGCGCAGTTCCTGGCCGGGCAGCACGTCCACCCGGTACCAGCGCTGCTGCCCGAACTCCTCGCGGTCGGTGTACAGCCCGGACTTCAGCGTCGGCGCCTGCGCGCACCGCTCCGCGCCCTCGGTGGCCACCGGCGTCACCACCGGATCGGCCGCCCGTTCCACCAACTGGTTGACGCGGTCGGTGAGTTCGTCGGTGTGCTGCACCGAGGTGTACGTGCCGCCGGTCGCCTCGGCGATACAGCTGAGCTGCTGCCGCATCTTGGTGTTGGGTACCAGGCCGAGCGTGTCGATGGTGAGACCGATGCCCTTGGCGGCGATCTCGCGGGCCACCTCGCACGGGTCGAGCGGGGCGCAGGTGTCCTCGCCGTCGCTGATCAGCACGATCCGCTTGGAGCCGGTGCCGCCGTCGAGGTCGTCGGCGGCCTTGAGCAGCGCCGGGCCGATCGGGGTCCAGCCGGTCGGCGCCAGCGTGGCGACCGCCGCCTTGGCCTCGGTGCGGTCCAGCGGGCCGACCGGGTAGAGCTGCGCGGTGTCCTCGCAGCCCGTCTTCCGGTCGTCGCCGGGGTAGTTGGCGCCGAGGGTGCGGATGCCGAGCTGCACGTCCTCGGGCGTGGCGTCCAGCACCTCGTTGAACGCCTGCTTCGCCGCCGCCATCCGCGACTGGCCGTCGATGTCCCGCGCCCGCATCGAACCGCTGACGTCCAGTACGAGATTGACCTTGGGCGCGGCAGCCGTGGTCTCGTCGGCGAGCGCCGTCGACGGGAGGGCGATCCCGGCCGCCAGCGCGGCGAACAGGGCACATGCCCCTGCCGCCAGCCGTTGTCTTGTGATCATCGGCGGATCTTATTGATCAGAGGTGCCGGGGTCCAATACGGAAGATCGTCCAGCTCGCAAACAGCCGGTCACAGCAGCGGATTGGGCAGCTCCGTCCACAGATCGCCGACCGTCCCCGGCGACAGCCGCATCAGCGTCAGCGCCTTCGTGGGCAGCGGCTCTTCGCACAGCGCGGCGAGGTCGGGAGTGCGCGGCAGGTCTCGTACGGCCGTCTCCAGCGCCGTCCGCAGGGCCGCCCGCGACCCGGCGGTCCCCGCCAGCGCGCCCGCCACCAGCGACCCGAACAGCTTGCGCCGCAGCGTCGGCACGTCGTCCGTGAGGATCCGGGCGGGCAGCTCCGGGACCGGGATGCCGTGCCGGGCCAGCCGGGCCGGGCTGACCCGGATGTCGGCCAGGTCGCGGTAGACCAGCCGTACCGGGGCGCCGGTCGCGGACAGCACGACGAGGAGGTTCTGGCCGTGTGCCTCCAGCGCCACGCCCAGCTCCAGCAGCCGCAGTCCGACGGCAAGAGCGAGCCGGGCGAACTCGCCCAACCACTCCGCGGAACCGGGCAGTTCGGTGGTCGCCAGCGCGGCCACCGGCAGCACCCGCTCACCGGGACCCCCGTACTCCTGCGGCGACTCCCGCAGCACGGCCGCCAGGTCCGGCGACCCGTCCGTGACCGCGCCGAGGGTGCGTGTGACGTGCAGCAGGCCGTCGGTGCGCGCCGCCGGCTCCACCGCGAACGCCGACAGGGCCATGGACGCGGCGACCGACGGCACCGAGATGTCCCGCACGGACGACGTCAGACGTGCGCTGAGCGCCGTTTTGACGTGTACTCCGCCGTCCAGGGCGAGGGTGCGCAGGGACATCAGCGGGTGCCCGGTGAGCCGCTCCTCGCACGGCCGTTTCAGCACGTGCGCGGCCTGCCACGGATGCACCGGGATCAGCACCCGCCGCCCGTCCCGCAGCTGTTCCGGCCACGCACCCGTCACCAGGCACGTCTCCGCCGGGACCGGCACCAGCCCGAGCCCCACCAGCGGGCGGTGCTCGGGCGCGTGGGCGAGCTGCTCGGCGACCGAGAAACCGGGCCGCGAGCGGCAGTTGGGGTGGTACGGATGCCCGTCCACCACCCGCTGCTCCCACTCCCAGTCGCTTTCCGGCCACTCTTCCGGGTGAGGCGGCTGTCCGGCCCTTGAGAGGGCGAGTGAGGCGACACTGTGGTCGAGTTCGGCGGCGAGGTCCGCGCCGTGCGGTACGGCGAGGTCCGTCATCAGCCGTGCCGGACGGTCCTGCGGCACGTCGTCGAGCCGTACGGCGGTGACGTAGGCGGCGGTCGCGTACGGGTCCGGCGCGGGCCCGTGCAGCCGGCGGCCGTCACGCAGGCGCAGGGTGACGCCGTCCCCGCCGGCGTCGCGGCTTTCGACCCAGGGGAGCGGCTCATGGGTGAGCGCACGCCACAGGCGCGTCAGTACGGCCGCCCGGGCGGCGGGCAGTTCGGCCGCGTACCGCGCGGCGAGGTCCGGGCGGACGACGGACAGTTCGTCGGCGACCTCGGCCTCGGCGGTGAGGGGACGGGGCACGGGCGGGCTCCTCGGGGCGAGTCGGGGCGGGACGGGCGCGACCGGCGGTCACGGCGGGGCGTGACGACAGCGATACTGATCGTCTCCGCACCAATGAACCGTAGGGAACGAGTGGAACGCGTGGACCTCAGCCCCCCAGCCGTCGACGCGGCAGTCCGTGCCGACGTCGCCGATCTGGCCGACGCGTACGCGGCCGCCCCGCTGCTCAACTGTCTGCTGCGCGAGGTGGCGCACCCGCTGCCCGGCCGGGAGGGGGTCTACCGGCTGCCCGGCGGTGACCGGCTGCTGCGGGTGCGCGGCGGCCGGCGGCCCACCGCACCCGAGGTCTCCACACCGCACGGCTGGCACCGCCTGGACCACACCGAACTCGTCAAGCTCGTCACCGAGGAACTGCGCCGCCACACCGGCCTGTCCAACCACGAACTGCCCGCCGAGATGCTCGACAGCCGGGAGGCCGTCGCCGCGCTCCTCGACGCACGCGCGCGTGCCACCCCGCCCGACGACCCCTATCTGCGCTCCGAGCAGTCCCTGATCACCGGCCACCCCCACCACCCCGCACCCAAGGCGCGCGGCGGCGGCCCGGTCGCCGGCTGGCTGCCCTACGCCCCCGAGGCGCACGCCCGCTTCCCCCTCGTGCTGCTCGGGGTGCGCGAGGACACCGTCGTGGAGGAGGGCGACACCTCGGCGCTCGACACCTTCGGCCAGCCCCCGCCCGGCTACCGGCTGCTGCCCGCCCACCCCTGGCAGCTCGACCTGACCGCCCGCGACCTCGCCCCCGCCTTCGCCGACGGCCGGCTGATCCGGCTGGGCACCACCGCATCCCCGGTCTGGCCCACGGCCGCGATCCGTACGGTGTACGCCCCGGGGCGCGACCTCTTCCTCAAGTTCAGCCTCGATGTGCGCATCACCAACGACGTACGACGGCTGTGGCGGCACGACCTGCTCAAACTGCGCCGCACCGACGCCGCCGTGACCAGGGCCTTCGCGGGCGGTACGGCGGCCTGGCTGACCGACCGGGGCTATCGCACCGCCGACTTCGCCTTCGAGGAACTCGCCGTCCTGGTCCGCGACGGGGTACGCGGTCACGTCCAGCCCGGCGCGACCCCGTTCCTCGCCGCCGGGCTGGTGGAGGGCTTCGCGGGCAGCCCGCTGGACGGTCCGGTGGACCCGGCGTGCTGGTGGGAGACGTATCTGCGCCAGGTGGTGCCCCCGGTCCTCGCGGCCTTCGCCGACCACGGCGTCGTACTCGAAGCGCATCTGCAGAACTCGCTGGTCGCCTGTGACGCCGACGGGACACCGGTGCAGGCGCTGTTCCGGGACGCCGAGGGGGTGAAGCTGCTGCCGGACGTGTCGCGGGCGGCCGGGTGGGAGCGGCTGGTGTACTGCCTGGTCGTCAACCACCTGGCCGAGCTGGCCGGGGCCCTCGCCGAACGGCACGCCGGGCTGGACCCCTGGCCCGCCGTCCGCCGCGAACTGGCCCGGCACGACCTGCCCGAGATCGCCGCCCTGCTCACCGCGCCCACGCTCCCCGCCAAGACCAACCTGCTGCTGCGCTGGACGGGCGCCGACGGCGCCGACGCCCGCTACCGGCCGCTGCCCAATCCGCTGGCCGGCGGGTGACCGCCGATCATCCGTCCGGGCGCCTGACTTGCCCTGGCCGGTGAGCTGCACGACGTGGCGGCGGACGGCGTCGGCGAAAGATGTGTCCACGACGACGGGCAAGAGCGCACCGGTGCTCTCGGTCAGCGCGTTCAGGGCCAGACTGCCCTGGGCAGCCGTCCACTCTTGCCGCCGCGCGCGACAGGGAAGGGGGCGGTGTCCATCGCGCACTCCCCATCGTCGCGTGTGGACACCGCCCCACGGCCGCCGCCCGCGCCGCTCTGCGGGTGCGGCCCGCTTTCTCAGGCCTGCGTGTCAGTCACTCCCCGTCAGCTCGGCTGCCCGTATGCGGCGGTGTCTGCCGCTGCCGGGCAGTCCCAGGAGGACGGGGTGCTCGGGGGCGCGTCGGCCGCGGTGGCGGCCGCCTCCGGGGGCATCCGTCGTGGGGTGCAGCTGCTGGATGGCCAGGAAAATGGTGGTCTTGAGCATGGGAACTCCGGGAACACTGTTCGGCCGATGCGGCCGGTGCCATACCGGTAGCCGTGCTTGCGGCGTCCGCTCAGCCGGCTCCGTTGCGTTGCATTGAACGTAACATATGATTGAAGCCGTTCAATGATTTCGCGGGTGTGACGGTTGCCTCGTTCCGAGCGCCCCGGGCCTCAGCCGGCCGTCGTCTGCGGGGCGCGACGGTAGACGCCGTACCAGTAACCGTTCGCCAGTTCGCGGGCGACGGCCGCATCGTCGCTGCCGTCGCCGTCGGCCACCTGCTGAGCGATGACCTGGCCGCCTCCCCGGACGATGATTCTGGCGGTCAGTTCGGGGTCGATGTCCGCGGGCGTCCGGCCGGCCCGCTGTTCCTCATTCAGCACGGCCACGACGTGGTCGACGAAGCGGTCCTGGTCGGCGGTCCAGGCCTCCCGGACCGCCGGGTCGTACGCGGCCACCTCGTTGATCGCCGACAGCAGCGCCGCGTGCTCGCGGTAGTGGCGCAGGATCAGCTCGTAGGTGCGGGCCAGGCCGTCGAGCCCGCCGCCCGGACGGCAGGGCCACCAGGAAGCGGCGATGGCATGGCTCTCCGTCTTGAGCGAGCCGCTCAGCCGGAGCAGCAGGTCGACCTTGTCGCGGAAGTACAGATAGAACGTGGAGCGCGAGATTCCGGCGGCGCCCGCGATCTGCTCGACGCTGAGCTCGGTGTAGGTGACACCGTCGCGCAGCAGCTCATCGATCACGGACAGGATCCGCTTCTCGAGAGCGGACCTCCGGTCGGCCGCGCTGGAGCGTCGTCGAGTGGTGGAAGCCATGGGCTCATCCTAGGTAACCGGCCTGGTGGGGCCGAGTGCCCGGCGCGGGCCCATGGCGTCCGTCAGAGCATGAGCTGGTCGATGGTGATCGGCAGGGAGCGGATGCGGCGCCCCGTGGCGTGGTGGACGGCGTTCGCGACGGCCGCCGCCACACCGACCAGCCCGATCTCCCCGACTCCCTTCGTCCCGACGGGGGTTGCCCGGTCCGGGCCGCCGACGAAGATCACCTCCATGTCGGGGACGTCGGCGTTGACCGGCACCAGGTAGTCCCCGAAGGTGGCGTTGGCGATGCGTCCGGTCCCGGCGTCGGTGGCGGTCTCCTCGAACATCGCCTGGCCGATGCCGCCCACCGTGCCGCCGACGATCTGGCTGGTGGCGGTCTTCTCGTTGAGGATGCGCCCGCCGTCGATCGCCGACACCACGCGGGCCACCCGCAGCAGCCCCAGGTCGGGATCGACACGGACCTCGACGAACTTCGCCCCGAAGGCACCGGCCGTGGCCATCCCCGCCTCGTCGGGCTGGGGCGGTGTGCTGCGGCCGTCGGCGCTCAGCTCCTCCAGGCCGTGACGGGTCAGGATGTCCGTGTACGACTCACCCCGGTCCGGGTCCCCGATGCGGTGCATCCGCCCTTGGGAGACGGAGACGTCGTCGAGCGCCGCTCCCCGCAGCGGTGAGTCCGGGTCGTCCCTCACCACGTCGAGGAACTCCTGCACGAGGCGGCGGCAGGCGGCGTGGACGGCGTTGGCCAGGGCACTGGTCAGACCGGAACCTCCTGCCTGCGGGGCGTAGGGCATGTCCGAGTCGCCGAGGTCGAAGTGGACTCGGGAGACGTCCAGGCCCAGCAGTTCGGCCGACAGCTGCGTGATGATCGTGTACGTGCCCGTGCCGATGTCGGTGGCGGCGCTGCGCACATCGGCCGACCCGTCGCGGTGGAGGGACGCACGGGCCTGGCACGGCACCTGGTAGTGCGGGTAGGACACCCCGGCCAGTCCGTAGCCGATCAGCCAGCGGCCGTCGCGCATCGACCCCGGCCGAGGATCGCGGCGCGACCAGCCGAACCGCTCGGCGCCCTGCAGATAGCACTCCCGCAGTGCCTTGCTGGACCAGGGCAGCCCGAGCAGCGGGTGCTCCTCCGCGTAGTTCCGCAGGCGCAGTTCGAGCGGATCGATGCCGAGTTCATGGGCCAGCTCGTCGATCGCGGACTCCAGGGCGAAGTTGCCCTGCCCCTCGGCGGGCGCCCGCATGGAGCCGGGGCACGGGATGTTCAGCCGCACCTGGCGGTCCCGCGTCCGGACGTTCGGGCAGGCGTAGGAGACGGCCGAGCAGGCCGACACGGGCTCGTAGTCGTCGTCCTCCATGGCCACGGGGGAGACGCCCTCGTGCTCGATGGCGGTCAGCTCTCCGGTACGGGTCGCCCCGATCCTGATCTGCTGGACGCTGTACGGCCGATGACCGACGGCGGTGAACATCTCCGGCCGGGTGAGCACGAGCTTGACCGGCTTGCCCACCTCGCGGGCGGCGAGCACGGTGAGGATCACATGGGGCCACACGCGCAGCCCGGCACCGAAGCCGCCGCCGACGTAGGGGGCGAGGACCCGGATGTTGCTCTCGGGGACCTTGAAGACCGCGGCCAGCGTGGTGCGGACGTTGTGGGGCCACTGGGTGGAGTCGTGGACGGTGAGCGAGTCGCCGTTCCAGGCGGCGACCGTGGACATCAGGCCGAGCGGGTTGTTGGTGTTGTCCGGAGTGGTGTAGCTGCCGCCGACGACCACGTCCGCGGCGGCGAACCCGGCGTCGATGTCGCCCCGGTCGGAGTCCAGCCCCCAGGGGTTGGTGACCACCGCGGCCCGCGGGTCGTGGAGGTCGAGGAGCGGCTCGGCGGGCTCGTAGTCGACGCGCACCAGCGCCGCGGCGTGCCGGGCCTGTTCCGGGGTGGCGGCCACCACGACGGCGAGGTGCTGCCCGTAGTGGAGGATCCGGTCACCCTGGAGCGGGGCGGGCGGGGACGGGCCCAGCAGTGTCATCGGCCCGCGCTCCAGCTGCGGCGCGGTCAGATGGGTGATGACGGCCAGTACGCCGGGCGCGGTCTCCGCCGCGGAGGTGTCGATGGCACGGACGCGCCCCGCGGCGATGGTGCTGTGCACCAGGCAGGCGTGCACCATGCCGGGGAGGCCGAAGTCGTTGGGGTAGGGCGCCCTGCCCGTGGTCTTCATGGGCGCGTCTACGCGGTCCAGGCCGGGACCGACGGCCCGGGCGGCTTCGAGCGTGGTCATTGCTCGGCTCCTGACACGGTTTCGAGGGTGCGGATGAGCGTGCGCTGGGCCAGCTCGATCTTGAACGCGGTGCCGGGCAGCGGACGGGCTCCCACGAGGGCGGCCCGGGCGGCGGCCAGAAACGTCTCCGCGTTCGCGGGCGCGTCCCGCAGTACGTCCTCGGCGTCCCAGGCCCGCCAGGGCACGGTGCCCACTCCGCCGAGCCCCACCCGCGCCTCCCGGATGACGCCGTCCTCCTGCACCAGCGCCACACCGGCCGAGACCAGCGCGAACTCGTACGACACCCGGTCGCGGACCTTGATGTAGTGCGAACGCGCCTGACGCGGCAGCAGCGGGATCTCGACCGCGGTGATCAACTCGCCGTGCTGGAGCACGTTCTCGATGTGCGGGGTGTCACCCGGCGGGAGATAGAACCGCGTCAGCGGCACGGCACGGGGACCGTTCACGCCCTGGAGGTGGACGACGGCGTCGAGGGCGGTCAGCGGCACGGCGACGTCCGAGGCGTGCAGCGCGATGCAGTGGTCGCTGGTGCCGAGGATGGCGTGCATGCGGTGCACCCCGGTGATGGCGGCACACCCGGATCCGGGGCTGCGCTTGTTGCAGGCGGGCACGGTCGGGTCCCGGAAGTAGCGGCACCGGGCGCGTTGCAGCAGATTGCCGCCGATGGTGGCCATGTTGCGCAGCTGCGTCGAGGCCCCGAGCAGCAGCGCTTCCCGTACGAACGGCAGCCGCTCCGCCACCAGCGGATCGGCGGCGAGCTCCTCCATGGTCGTCAGCGCCCCGACGTGCACCGCCGACTCGGTGTGCGTGATGCCGCCGAGCGGAAGCCCGGTGATGTCGACGAGCCGCTGCGGATGCAGCACGCCGTCCTTCATCAGGTCCAACTGCGTGGTGCCGCCCGCGAGATAGGACGTGCCGGGATCCTCGCTGACCACGGCCACGGCCTGGTCGGAATCGGCGGCCCGCAGATATTCGAAGGGATCCACGGGTCACACCCCCGCCACCACGTCGCGAATCGCGGCGCGGATGTTGGGATAGGCGCCGCAGCGGCAGATGTTGCCGCTCATGAACTCGCGAATGTCCTCGTCGGAGTTCGCGCGTCCTTCCGCGATGAGGCAGACCGCCGACATGATCTGCCCCGGGGTGCAGTAACCGCACTGGAACGCGTCATGCCGCGCGAACGCCGCCTGCACGCGGTGCAGTTCACCGTTCGTCGACAGCGCTTCGATGGTGGTGATCTCGCGCCCTTCGTACTGGGCGGCCAGCCCCAGGCACGCCACTACGCGCTTTCCGTCGACCATCACCGTGCAGGCTCCGCAGGCCCCCTGGTCGCAGCCCTTCTTCGAGCCGGTCAGTCCGAGGTGGTCGCGCAGCGCGTCGAGCAGGGTGACGCGGGCGTCGAGTCGGAGGTGGTGTTCGGTGCCGTTCACGGTGAGGGTGACGTCCACCTGCGGTACGTGGTCCATGGCAGCAACTCGCTTCCAGCCGACACTTGGGGTCGAGTTTATGGCCAGTGACTGACATATGCGATTTAAGTGGAATAGCGGATAAATGATCCATGCGGCTCAAGGGTTTCATCGTCGTGATGATTATCTCCTTGGTAGTGTGGGGGCATGAGCATGAATGAATCCGTGGCTGATGTGACCGGGAGTGATCCTCTGAACCGGCTCGGATTCCTGCTGGCCCGCAACGGCGCCATCGCGAACAGCCGCGTTCACCAGGCCTTCGAGGCCTGCGGGCTGGCGGCCCGCCAGGGTGCGGCGCTGATGCTGGTGGGCAGGACCGGATTCATGAGTCAGCAGGCCCTGGCGACGGCCCTTGAGGTGGACCCCAGTGTCATGGTCGGCATTCTGAACGACCTGGAGACGGCCCACCTCGTGGAGCGCCGTCGCGACCCCTCCGACCGCCGCCGCCACATCGTGGCCATCACGGAGGAGGGGCGCAGCCTGCTGGCCAAGGCCCAGGACGCCGTGGCCGAGGTCGAGCGGGGACTCTTCGCCGACCTCTCCCCGGAGGAGGTCGCGACGCTCCGCGATCTGCTGGCCCGCGTCCGCAGCACGCCCGGGGATCCGGCCTGCGCCGAGGAGTGATCGGCGACCCCTGAGGTTGCTACTCGGTGCAGGAAGGCTCGTCCGGAGGCGTCTCGATCCTGAGGAGCAGGCGGCGCAGCGTGGCGATCTCTTCCGGGGAGAGGCGGCCGAACAGTTCCTGCTCCACCTCGGTGACGGCCTGATGGGTCTTGGCCAGGAGGCAGTTGCCCTCATCGGTGATGGCGACGATGTGCCGGCGGCGGTCGGACCGGTCGCGCCTGCGCTCCACGAGCCCAGCTGATTCCAGCTCGTTGAGGATCCCGACCATGACGCTCGCGTCGACATCGAGCGCCGCGGCGAGTGCCTGCTGGCCCATGGATCCGGACTTGCCCAGCAGGATCAGCGTCGTGCCCTGCCGTGGGGTCAGCCGACAGCCTTCCAGGGCGTGGCGGATGCGGTTGTCCGCCACGGCGCCATGCCGGGCCAGGAGGAATCCGAGCCGGTCCAGCAGGTCGGTCTCTGCCTCATCGATCGGGCGCGTGTCCACAGTCACACGGTGATGCTAGCAAGCGGGTAATCATCGAGCCATATCCATCATTGACATCCAAGCACTATTTTCCTCGACGCTCGGAAAGCGATGGACATCACGTTGGACACCATGTCCAACGCAACTTACGCTCGATCCCGCCGGGCCCCCTGGAAGGTGTCCGGCGTGACCGACCGACCACCGAGAAGGACATCTCGTGACTGCAGATGGGGTCCCCCGTCCGACACTGCTCCTGGTGCACGGGGCCTGGCACGGCTCATGGTGCTGGAGCTCGCTGACAAAGGTTCTGGATGCCCGCGGGTGGCGGACCCGAACGGTCGACCTGCCCAGCGCGGGGCACGACGCCGGACTCCAGGACGACGCGCGGGCGGTGCTGGACGAACTGCGCCGCATCGACGGCCCGGCTGTGGTCGTCGCCCACTCCTACGGCGGCATCCCGGTCACGCAGGCCGTGGCGCAGGCCGGAAACGTCGCCCACGTCGTCTATGTGGCGGCCTATCAGCTCGACGCCGGTGAGAGTCTCCTCGGCTTCCACGGCGCGCCCGTACCGTCCGAGCCGCACGGCTTCCAGGCCGTACGGGACAACCCTGTCGCATTGTTCTACGGAGACGTTCCCGGCCCCGAGGCCGAGGCGGCGGCCGCGCGGCTGGTGCCGCAGAGCACCAGGTCCTTCAGCGACAGCCTCACCCAGGCGGGCTGGCGCGCCGTGCCCTCGACGTACGTCATCTGCGAACACGACCGGGCGCTGCCGCCCAGGCACCAGGAAGAACTGGCCGCCCGGTCCGGAGCGGTCCACCGGATCGCGAGCGGCCACTCGCCGTTCCTGTCGATGCCCGCGCAACTGGCCGCCCTCATCACGGAGATCGCGGATGCCCCCGACGACGGGGCGGACGGCTTCCGGCAACCCACCGCACAGCGCAATGAGTAGTCACAAGGAGTACGTCGTGAGCATCACCGATCGTGTGGGTGAGACGAGTGTGCCGTCCATCGAGAGGGCCAGGGAAGAACTCGTGAAACGGGCCGCCGGATTGCGGCCGTTGCTGCGGGAGTGCGCGGCGCGCGGGGATGCCGAGCGGGTCGTGCCGCAGGAGGTCGTCGACGCGCTGACGGAGGCCGGGGTGTTCCGGTTGCTGACGCCTCGGCGGTTCGGTGGCTATGAGACGGACCTGCGGACGCTCACGGAGGTGTCGGAGGCGCTGGGGGAGGCGGACGGCTCGGCGGCCTGGGTCGGGATGATCATCTCGGTGACGAACTGGCTGGCGTGTCTGTTCCCGGACCAGGCGCAGGAGGACGTGTTCGGCGCGGATCCGGATGCGCGGGTCACGGGGGTGGCGGCGCCGACGGGTTCCGGGGAGCGGGTGCCGGGCGGCTGGCGGGTGACGGGCCGCTGGTCGTACAACTCCGGTGCCCCGTACGCGACATGGGCGGCGGTCGGTGCGCTGCTGAAGGAAGCGGACGGCTCGGTGCGGGACCAGGCGCTGATGCTGATCCCGGCCTCCGAACTCGCCGTCGAGGACACCTGGCACATGGCGGGCATGCGGGGGACCGCCGGCAACACCCTGGTCGGCCGGGACGTGTTCGTTCCCGAGCACCGGGTGCTGTCGGTGCCGGCCGCGGCGGAGGGGGCGTACCCGCGCTCGGACCGGGACGAGGCGCTGTACGGTGCGGCGTTCGGGCCGATGCTGCTGCTGTGTCTGGCCGGGCCGCTGCTCGGGCTGGGCAAGGCGGCGCTGGACACCGTGGTGGAGGCCGCGGGAACGAAGCCGCTGGCGTTCACGGTGCACGGACGGCAGGCCGACTCGATCGGCGTCCAGACCCAGATCGCGCAGGCCGCGCTGCAGTTGGAGACTGCCCGGCTGCTCACCTACCAGGCGGTCGACGAGGTCGACCGCGGCGTGGTGGGACCGCTGGCCTACGCCACGCGCGCGCACATCCGGGCCCGGACCGGCTACGCGGCCCAGCAAGTGGTCGAGGCGATCAACACGCTGCTGAACGCGCACGGCTCGGCCGCGTTCGCCGACGACAGCCCGCTGCAGCGGATCTGGCGCGACGCCAACACCGCGGCCCGCCACGCAGGCCTTGTCCCCGCCGTCGGCCTGGAGGTCTACGGCAAGTCCCTCCTCGGCATCCACGACCGTGTCAGCCACATGGTCTGAGCCAACACCCGCACGCGCGCCGTGCGACGGCAGTCGCGAAGCATCCGAGGGAGTACCCCATGCCCGACCATGGCCATGAGCTGCTGTTCGGCACCTTCATCACCCCGACCGCACACGACCCGGCGCGGGCCGTGGCCCTGGCGGAGCTCACGGAGGCGGCCGGCCTCGACGTGGCGACCTTCCAGGACCACCCCTACAACTCCGGGTTTCTCGACACGTACACCCTGTTGACCTGGGTCGCGGCCAGAACCAGCCGCATCCGTGTCTCGGCGAACGTCACGAACCTGCCGTTGCGGCCACCGGCGATGCTCGGCCGGGTCACGGCGAGTCTCGACCTCCTGTCCGGAGGCCGGTTCGAACTGGGGCTCGGCGCGGGCGCCTTCCCCGACGCCGCCCACCGCATGGGCGGCCGGCGCATGACGCAGGGGCAGCGCATCGAGGCCCTCGACGAGGCGATCGACATCATCCGTGGCGTCTGGGACGACCGCGCACCCGGGCCACTTCGCCACGAGGGCGAGCACTACTCGGTTCCCGCGATGAAGCGTGGCCCGCGTCCCGCGCACGACATCGGCGTATGGCTGGGTGCGTACCAGCCGCGGATGCTGCGCCTCACGGGACGCAAGGCGGACGGTTGGCTGCCGACGCTCGAGTACCTCCGGTCTCCCGGGATGGCGGAAGCGAACAAGGTCATCGACGATGCCGCCCTCGCGGCGGGGCGGGACCCCGGCGACATCCGGCGCCTGCTCAACATCCTCACGGTGGGCTTCTCCTCCTCCCGGCGCGGCTTCCTCCAGGGGCCACCGCACCAGTGGGTGGAGCAGCTGCTCCCTCTTGTGCTGGACCACGGTTTCTCGGCGTTCTTCATCGGCCAGGACGACCCGCGCGTGATCCGCACCTTCGGTGAAGAGGTGGCCCCGGGTCTCCGTGAGGCGGTCGCCCGCGAGCGGGCAACGGCCGGCACGAGCAGCCCGCCGCAACGGTCGGCGATCGCGCTCAGCAAACGGCAGGACACGATCGACTACGACGCCATCCCCGAGCGACTCGCGAAGAAGGTCGTGGAGCCGGGCGACCCGGCCTACGACGCCGTACGCCACACCTACATCCGCACCGGCTCGCCCGCGCTGGTCATCCAGTGCGAGGACGCCGACGACGTGGTGGCGGCCCTCGCCTACGCACGCGGCCGACGCGTCGACATATCGGTGCGCAGCGGAGGCCACGGCATCAGCGGCCGGTCGACCAACGAGGGCGGCATCGTCATCGACCTGTCGAAGATGCACGCCGTCGAGGTGATCGACCGCGCCGCCCGGCGTATCCGGGTCGAGCCCGGAGCGCGCTGGGGACACGTCGCCCGTGCGCTCGCGCCGCACGGTCTCGCCATGAGTTCGGGGGACTACGGCGACGTCGGCGTCGGCGGACTGGCCACAGCGGGCGGACTCGGCTACCTGGCACGCAAGTACGGGCTCACCATCGACCACATCACGGCCGCCGAGATCGTCGTCGCCGACGGCCGCAGGCTGCGCGTCGACGCCGATCACCACCCCGGCCTGTTCTGGGCGATCCGTGGCGCGGGCGGCAACTTCGGCATCGTGACGGCCTTCGAGTTCGAGGCGTACGAGGTGAGCGACGTCGTCCACGCGACCATCACCGTGGACGCGACCGACACGGCGGACTTCCTCGTCGAGTGGGGTCAGCTCGTCGAAGCCGCCCCGCGTGCGGTGACCAGCTTCCTGTCGCTGTTCCCCGCCCGCCGGGGCGGACCGGTGACCGGGCAGATCACGCTCGTGTACGCAGGCGACGACGTCGAGGCCGCACAGCACGCCCTCACCCCCTTCCTGGGCGCCGGCCCCGTCCTCGGCCAACGGGCACAGCTCGTCCCGTACCACGCGATCGTCGCGCCGCCCGGCAACGAGCATCGCGGCCAGGGCATCGAGGACACGCGCAGCGGGCTGCTCGACCACCTGACGCGGCAGGCCGCCGAGGTCATCGAGACGATGATGAGATCGGGCGACATCCTGATCACGCAGTTCCGCTCCATGGGCGGCGCGGTGCACGACATCCCGGCCGACGCCATGGCCTGGTCGCACCGGACCCAGAACTTCTCCGTCCTCGCCGCGTCGGCTCCGAGCCATGTCGCCCGGATGAACGCCCACTGGGCCCGGCTGTATCCACACCTGAACGGCATGTACCTGAGCTTCGAGACGGACACCGACCCGGCCCGGCTGCTCGACGCCTTCCCCGAACCGGCCCTGACCCGGCTGAGCCGGCTCAAGGCGGAATGGGACCCGGACGACGTCTTCAACCGCAACTTCGACATCCCCCCGGCCAGGTAGCCGGTCGGGCGGAACGCCGAGCTCGTGCTCACTGTCCGTGAAGGTCTGTGTGAATCCCGGGGCCCTGGGCTGCCCAAGCCGCTCCGGTGTCGCGCCTGCGGGCCCTGCAGCAGACTGGACGCGGGCAAGCCTCCGTGGCGAGTGAGAGCTGATCGTTATGTCTGCGACGCACAGCACCGGCAGCGGTCGCCCGGTTCACGGCCCCGTGACCCGGGAGCGGATTCACGTCCTGGTCGATCGGCAGGGCCGGTTGGTGCGATGGAGCCCGGCGGCCGAGAGACTGCTCGGCTATCCGGAGGATGCCGTACAGGGGCGTTCCGCACTGGGCCTGCTGGCCGGGCCGGCTGCCGATGGGCGTTCGCCCGTCTCCGGTGAGGACTTCGCCGTCGCGCTGCGGCACCGCGACGGTGGCCTGGTGAGGTGCCGGCTGGCCGTCCGGCCCCAGCGCGCGGGTGACGCGGGCACGGGTTGGGAGGTGCTGCTCGCACCCGCCGAGGAGGACGGGACGGCGGAAGCCGAGAGGGCGCTTCTGGAGACGCTCTTCACCCTCTCTCCCATGGGCCTGTTCCTCCTCGACCCCCAGCTGCGCCTGCTTCGGTTCAACCCCGCGGCCGAGGGCATGCAGGGCACCTCGGTCGCGGAGGCTGTCGGCAGGCGCCCGACGGAGGTGTGGCCCGGCCTCGCCGTGCAGACGGTGGAGCGGGCAATGAAAGAGGTGCTCGCCACCGGGCGGCCGGCGATCGGCGTCGAGAAGCGGGTACGACCCCCGGGCGATCCACACCACGACCACGTCTACTCCGCTTCCCTTTTCCGCCTTCAGGACGCTCAGGGCCGGATCCTCGGCGTCGCGGACGCCACGGTCGATGTCACCGAGCGCCACCTTGCCCACGAGCGGCTGACCGTGCTGGCCCAGGCCAGCACCCGGATCGGCGCCACGCTCGACGCGCTGGACACAGCCCGGGGCCTGGCGGAGGTCTCGGTGCCGGTACCGGCCGACAGCGTCGCGGTCGAGGTGCTGGCAGGGGTGCTCGCGGGCGAGGAGCTGGAGGCCGGGCCCGTACGACCCGGCACCGTGCTGCGCCGGGCGGCGTGCCACTCCCGGGACGACGAGCCCTCCGGGACGGCGGCGGGCCACGACGGCCCGCTCTCTGCGGCGGCGTCCGGCGAGGCCCTCGCCGATCTCGAGCCGCGGCTGGTCGACCCGCTGTGCTCCCTGGGACAAGAGATTCTGCGGTGTATGAGAACGCCCGCGGGAGCCGGTGAAGACGCAGACGCCGGGAAAGACGCAGATGCCGGGAAAGGAAAGAACGCAGATGCCCGGCAAGAGGTGCACTCGCTGATCGTTGCGCCGTTGGTCGCACAGGACCGCGCCCTCGGGCTCGCGACGTTCTGCCGCTGGGGCGAACGCAGGCCCTTCGGGCCCGACGACCTGACCCTCGTCGCACAACTCGCCCGGCGCACGGCCGAGAGCCTGGACAACGCCCGCCGGCACCTGCGCGAGCACAACTCCCTGGCCGCCCTGCAGCACATCCTGCGCCCGGGCGGACTTCCGCCACAGCAGGCGCTGGAGGTGGCGCACGCACACGTATCCGCGGGTTCCGGCGGCGACTGGGTCGACGCCCTCCCGCTCTCCGGGGCCCGGCTGGCACTCGTTGCCGGCCGTGTGCGGGGTCGCGGCATACAGTCCGCCGCCGCCGCGGGACGGCTCCGCGCCGCCGTGCACACGCTGTCCGACCTGGACCTGGAGCCGGATGAACTGCTCGCCCGGCTCGACGACATAGTGCGCGGGCCAGGCAGGGCGAACGGCTTCGCCGGAAGCGGGGACCGTCCGTCGCCGGCACGGGACACCGAGAGGTCCGCCCACGGGCAGCTGTGCGGCGCCACCTGCCTCTATCTGATCTACGATCCCGTGTCCCGGCGCTGCTCGGTCTCCACCGCCGGTCATCCCTGGCCCGTGGTGGTGCATCCGGACGGCACCGTGCGCAGGGTGCTGGCTCCGGTCGCCGACGCGCTGTGCTGCCCGGGCGGGCCGTTCGGCAGGGAGGACTTCGACGTCCCCGAGCACTCGACACTCGTCCTGTACACCCCCGGGCTTCTCCAGCCGGAACGACCGGCACCAGGGGAGGAGCGGGAACAGGAGCCGGACGATGCGGGCCGGGATCGCCTGACCGCCCTGCTCACGCATGCTCCGGACTCCGTGCAGGCGACGTGCAGAACACTGACGGACGCACTCGTCCCGCCCGTGCCCCGCGACGATGCCGCCGTTCTGGTCGCCCGCACCCATGCGCTGGACCGGTCCCACGTCGCTTCGTGGGACCTCCCCAGCGATCCGGCCATGGTCTCCACGGCCCGTTCCCTCGCCACCCGGCAGCTCGCCGCCTGGGACATGAGTGAAGCGGCGTTCGTCACCGAACTGATCGTCAGCGAGCTGGTCACCAACGCGATCCGGTACGGCGAGCCGCCCGTGACGCTCCGGCTCATCCGCAGCCACGTCCTGACGTGCGAGGTGTCCGACGGCAGCAGCACGGCTCCGCGGCTGCGGCACGCCCGCACCACCGACGAGGGCGGTCGTGGACTCCTCCTCGTCGCGCGGTCCTCCGACCGGTGGGGGACCCGCTACACGGAGGACGGAAAGATCGTCTGGGTCGAGCAGAGCACGGACTGAGCGGTCCTCGGCCGGGCGGCCGGGACGTCGTTCAGCCCTTGTGGCCGTCGTGCTGGTCGGCGTACCGGAGCTGGTCGAAGTACCAGTCGTCGACGTCGTGCAGACGGTCCGTCACCATGATGACGACCCACCTGCCGTCCACCCAGCGCACGAGGCGGTGGCCGTCATAGCGGTAGTGGTGACGGCGGTCGGGGCTGTAGTACCAGTAGCCGCGGTCGTCCTTCTGCTGGTGCCAGCGCCGCTGCCCGTTGCGGTCGTGACGCCTTCCGTCCCTGTCGTGACGCTCGCCGTACCGGACCGCCACGTGATGGTCCGCGGTGCGCCGCTCCGTGACGCCGACGCCGGTGTCCTGCCGATCCCGTGAGGTGGAAAGCGGCTCCGCGGACGCCGAGCCCGCGGTACCGACCAGGGCGATACCGGCCAGCGCCACCGAAACGGTGGAGGTGGCGACGCGTCGAATCAGCTTGCTCATGTTCGTGTCTCCTTGCTGCGCCCGCCTTTGGGCGCGGAACGACGGATCGGCCGTGTGGGCGGGTCCGTCCATGAGCGCGGTGTCTCCTGAACCTGCGCGGAGTCGTTGCGCACCGGTGCTGATCACCGTTCGCGGCTCCACGCCATCGCGCTGAATTAAAAGTAGCAAATAGTTTGTGAGCGTCAATTATTTTCGAGGCGTGATGGTTGTCTCATCTATGGGATCGATGCTTCCGGGGCATGCCTGAGCTCGGGTCGGCTCGGGTGCCGCTGCGGGATTCGGGTTACGCGGGATGGCGGCCGCAGTGCGGGCTGGTCACTTATGCGTCGACGCCGCGGCGGGCCGGGTCGCCGGGAGGTGCTTCTTGGCCCACTCGCCGAGCTCCTGAAGCGCGGGTTCCAGTGCGGCCCCCGCCTCGGTCAGCCGGTAGGAGACCCGCAGGGGCGGCCCCTCGTCGACCTGCCGTACGACGAGCCCTGCCGTGCCGAGTTCGCTCAGCCGGTCGGAGAGCATGCGCTCACTGATGCCGGGAATCGCCCTGCGGAGATCCGCGAAGTGTGCGGGCTGCGTCACCAGTACGGACACGATCGGGCCGGTCCAGCGCTTGCCCAGCAACTGGAAAACCCGGGTGATGCCTTCGTCCACCCGCTTGCACGCCCCTGCGTCGTGGCTCTGCACGTCCGTCATGTCCTCAGGGTACTACCCTGCCGTTTGGGGGTGAAAAAAAGTAAGCTCCCGTGTTATCAATAGCTGCGTACGAGAACTCAGCCCCTGGGGAATCCCTTGGGCACCGCTCTACTGGAGAAACACATGGCCACCCTGCTGCACATCGACTCGTCGGTCTTCCCGGGTGAGGCGTCCTCGTCCCGCGCCGTGACGGACGCCTTCCGCAAGACCTGGCAGGAGCAGCACCCCGACGGCACGGTGATCTACCGTGACCTCGCCGCGAACCCCGTCCCGCACATCACCGCCCACGCCCACACCGCCGGCTTCGCCGATCCGGACACCCACACCGCCGAGCAGGCCGCTGCCTTCGCGGCGCGCGTCAAGCTGATCGAGGAGGTGGAGCAGGCGGACGCCCTGCTGATCGGCGCGCCGATGTACAACTACACGATCCCGTCCACGCTCAAGGCGTGGCTGGACAACGTGATCCTCTTCGGCCGCACCGTGGGCGAGAACCCCTCCGCGAAGGGCACCCCGGTCACCGTCGTCGCCAGCCGTGGCGGCTCCTACGCGCCGGGCACTCCGAAGGAGCCCTTCGAGTACGTGCAGAACTACCTGCGGGCCATCCTCAGCGACAGCCTCGCCCTGGACCTGGACTTCATCGTCCCGGAGCTCACCATGGCCCCGCACAACCCGGCGATGACCCAGTTGATCCCGCTCTTCGAAGCCTCCCGCGACCGCGCCTTCGAGGAGGCGACCTACAAGGCCAAGCAGCTCGCCGAACGCCTGGCCGCCTGACCCGACCGGCAGCACAACGACCGAACCGGCGCCTCCGCCTCATCGAGGGGGCGCCGGTTCGGCGTCGTCCCGCCCGACGAAGACGCGGAGCCGCACCGATGGGGCGATCCTGTGGGTGGGGCGAGCGAGCTGTCCTGGAGGCAGAGATGAGAGTGAGCCGACTCGGCCTGGTCGTGCACGGTGGACGCCCGGAGGCTCTGGAGGCGGCCCGCGTGGTCCGTTCGTGGTCCACGGAGCACGCCGTGCGGTGCACGGACATCGACGTATGGCAGGACGGCGGGCGGCGCAGCGCCCGCGAGGAAGTCGAGGCCGCGGGCGACCCCGAACTCATCGTCACCCTGGGCGGCGACGGCACCTTCCTGCGCGGTGCCCGGCTGGCCGCCGTGAACGATGCCCTGCTCCTCGGGGTGAACGTGGGGCGGGTGGGATTTCTGACCGAGGTGCCGGCTTCCGACGTGGGTACGGCACTGGACGCGGTGCGTGACGACCGGCTCGGGATCGACAGCCGCATGCTGCTCGCCCTGCGGGCCTCGCGCCGCCTGGAGGTGCCGGCGGGCATGGAGGCATGGGTGCGGTACGGCCGCGGGCCGCTGCTGCCGCCTCCCCAGGTGCGCCCGGACTGCGCGGTCGACGACGAGTGGGGCACCCCGCTGGACGTCACGGCGCTCAACGATGTCGTCCTCGAGAAGCTGGCCAGGGACCGGCAGGTGTCGGTCGGCGTCTACGTCTCCGGCAGACTCCTGGCCTCCTACTCCGCCGACGCCCTGCTGGTGGCCACCCCGACCGGCTCGACCGCCTACAGCTTCGCCGCGGGCGGACCCGTCGTCTCACCGCGGGTCGATGCCCTGGTCTTCACGCCGGTGGCCCCGCACATGGCGTTCGACCGCTCGGTCGTCACGGCCCCCGACGAACCCGTCGGACTGCGGATCCTCGAACGGTCGGGGCCGGCCGCGGTGAGTATCGACGGCCAGCTGCGGGGCGTGCTGGACTCGGGGGACTGGATCGGCGTGTACGCCGCCCCGCAACGGCTCCGGGCCGTACGGCTGGGGCCCATGGACTTCTACGGCCGCCTGCGTGAGCGGATGAACCTGACCGACGCCCCGGCCGCGGTCGCCGACGGATCCCCCGCGCCCCTGTGGTCGGTGACGACCCCGCCGCCCGGAGACCTCGCCCACCTGGCACTGCTGACGGTCCAGGACGGCTCGTCACCTCTTCTGTGACCGGCAGGACGGGCGGTTACCATTTTCACTTCATGCCGGAGGCCCGGCGGCAAGGAGTGCACCGTATGAGGGACGTCACCGCGACCCGCTACATCGAGCCCCTGCGCTCCGGCGGCTCCGTCCCCGGTGTCGTCGAGGCCGACGACCTCGGCACGTACGTCGTCAAGTTCACCGGCTCCGCGCAGGGCCGCAAGGCGCTGGTCGCCGAGGTGATCGTCGGGGAACTGGCGCGGGCGCTGGGGCTGCGCTTCCCGGAGCTGGTCCTGGTGCACTTCGACCCGGCGATCGCCGGGCACGAGGAGCACCAGGAGGTACGTGACCTGCACACGTCCAGCGTCGGCGTCAATCTGGGCATGGACTATCTGCCGGGCGCACGGGACTTCACACCGGAGGTCGCGAAGACCTTCCGGGTCGATCCGCTGGAGGCCGGCCGGATCGTCTGGCTCGACGCGCTGACCGTGAACGTCGACCGTACGGTGCACAGCTCGAACCTGATGATCTGGCCGACGCTCGGCATCGCGCCGCCCCGGCTCTGGCTGATCGACCACGGCGCGGCCCTGGTCTTCCACCACCGCTGGGACCTGTCGGCGCCCGAGAAGGCGTACGACTTCCGCCACCACGCCCTCGGCCACTACGCGCCCGACGTACGGGCCGCGAACGCCGAGCTGGCGCCCAAGGTGACCGAGGAGCTGCTGCGCGAGATCGTGTCGGAGGTACCGGACGCCTGGCTGCTCGGCGAGCTGGACTTCGCCACGCCCGCGGAGGTCAGGGAGGCGTACGTCGGCTACCTGCACGCGCGCGTGCGGGCGTCCGACGTTTGGCTGCCGACTGATTTCCCCACCCGGGAGGAGATCGCCGCCGAGGAGGCCCTGCGCGCGGCGAGGACACAGCGAGGCAGGCCGAATTGGCTCAAGCAGGTCCCCGACCTGCACGGCAAACCGGCCGCGGAACAGGATTGGTCGGTGCATCCGGGATGACGTCCGGGATCCAGCCGGTAGGGGAGAACCAGCCTGTGGGGGAGGACCAGCCCGTGGGGGAGGACCAGCGCGTCCAGATCGAGTACTGCACACAGTGCCGGTGGCTGCCGCGAGCGGCCTGGCTGGCGCAGGAGCTGCTGACGACGTTCGAGGCCGAACTGACCGAGCTGTCCCTCAAACCCGGCACGGGCGGTGTCTTCGTTGTGCGCGTGAACGACGAGGTGGTGTGGGACCGGCGGGAACAGGGCTTCCCGGAGCCGACGGCGGTCAAGCGGCTCGTACGCGACCGAGTGGCCCCGGGGAAGTCCCTGGGCCACTCGGACGAGTGAGCCGTTCTCAAGCGCCTCAGCCCTTGAGTTGCTCGTACGCCGGCAGCGTCAGGAAGTCGGCGTAGTCCTCGTCGAGGGAGACCTTCAGCAGCAGGTCGTGGGCCTGCTGCCAGTTGCCGGCCGCGAAGGCCTCCTCGCCGATCTCGGCGCGGATGGCCGCCAGCTCCTCGGCGGCGACCTTGCGGGCCAGCTCGGCGGTGACCTGCTCGCCGTTGTCGAGGACCACGCCCGCGTTGATCCACTGCCAGATCTGCGAGCGGGAGATCTCGGCGGTGGCCGCGTCCTCCATCAGGTTGAAGATCGCCACCGCGCCGAGGCCGCGCAGCCAGGCCTCGATGTAGCGGATGCCGACCTGCACGGCGTTCACCAGACCGGCGTAGGTCGGCTTGGCGTCGAGGGAGTCGACGGCGATCAGGTCCTCCGCCTTGACCTCGACGTCCTCGCGCAGCCGGTCCTTCTGGTTGGGCTTGTCGCCGAGCACCCTGTCGAAGGACTCCATGGCGATCGGCACCAGGTCGGGGTGGGCGACCCAGGAGCCGTCGAAGCCGTCGTTCGCCTCACGGTCCTTGTCGGCCCGGACCTTCTCGAAGGCGACCTTGTTGACCTCGGGGTCCTTGCGGGACGGGATGAACGCCGCCATGCCGCCGATCGCGTGCGCGCCGCGCTTGTGGCAGGTGCGGACCAGCAACTCCGTGTACGCGCGCATGAACGGGGCCGTCATCGTCACCGCGTTGCGGTCCGGGAGCACGAACTTCGGGCCGCCGTCGCGGAAGTTCTTCACGATGGAGAAGAGGTAGTCCCAGCGGCCCGCGTTCAACCCGGAGGCGTGGTCGCGGAGTTCGTAGAGGATCTCCTCCATCTCGTACGCCGCCGTGATCGTCTCGATCAGGACGGTGGCGCGGATGGTGCCCTGCGGGATGCCGACGTAGTCCTGCGCGAAGACGAACACCTCGTTCCAGAGGCGGGCCTCCAGGTGCGACTCCGTCTTCGGCAGGTAGAAGTACGGGCCCTTGCCGAGGTCCAGCAGACGCTGGGCGTTGTGGAAGAAGTACAGGCCGAAGTCGACGAGGGCGCCCGGGACCTGGGTGCCGTTCGCGTCGACGAGGTGACGCTCGTTCAGGTGCCAGCCGCGCGGGCGCATGACGACGGTCGCCAGCTCCTCGTCGGCCTTGAGCGCGTACGACTTGCCGGACCCGGGGTCGGTGAAGTCGATGTTCCGGGTGTAGGCGTCGATCAGGTTGAGCTGGCCGAGGAGGACGTTCTCCCAGGTGGGGGCGGAGGCGTCCTCGAAGTCCGCGAGCCAGACCTTCGCGCCCGAGTTGAGGGCGTTGATGGTCATCTTGCGGTCGGTGGGGCCGGTGATCTCGACCCGGCGGTCGTTCAGCGCGGCCGGGGCGGGCGCCACGCGCCAGGTGGGGTCCTCGCGGATCTGTGCGGTCTCCGGGAGGAAGTCGAGGGCGGAGGTGCGGGCGATCTCGGCGCGGCGTTCCGCGCGGCGGGCGAGGAGTTCGTCACGCCGGGGCGTGAACCGGCGGTGCAGCTCGGCCACGAAGGCGAGCGCCGCGTCGGTGAGGACCTCCTCCTGCCGGGGCAGGGGCTCGGCGTCGACGATGGCCAGCGGAGACGGCGCTGGTGCGGACATGAGCTGTCACTTCCTTCAGCGGTGGCACCGGTGGCACCGGGTGCCAGGAGGCGCGAATGGGGCGTATCGCACCCGCTGTGCGGTCGGGTGCTTCTGGTCAGTGGATATTAGTTTTCTCATCGTGGAACTTCAATGGTTTGTTGACGTCGAGATTCTCTGAGTCGAGGCAAGGTGGCGCTGGGTGCCACCCCGTTCACTCAAGGTGCTTCAGGTCGGCCGCCGTGTCGATGTCGTACGGCCGCGCCACGTCACCGCACTCCACGAGACGGATCCCGGACGCGTGCTCGTTCAGGTACGCGCGTGCCCCTCGGTCGCCGGTCGCAGTCGCCGCGATGTCCGCCCAGTGCGCGGCGCCGAAGAGCACGGGATGGCCGCGTACGCCGTCGTAGGCGGCCGAGACCAGCGAGGACTCGTCCGTGTAGGCGGCCAGGACGCGGGCGACCGCTTCCGGTCCGATCCCGGGCTGGTCGACGAGCGACACCAGCGCGGCCCGCGCTCCCGTCCCGGCGAACGAGTTCAGCCCGGCACGCAACGAGGAGCCCATGCCCTGCTCCCACTCCGGGTTCTCCACCAGCACACAACCGGACAGTTCCGCCCGCTCCCGTACGACGTCGGCGCGCGCCCCCAGGACCACGTGCACGCGGGCGCATCCGCCCGCGCGCAGTACCGCGACCGCGTGTTCGATCAGCGGGCGGCCCCGGTGTTCGAGCAGTGCCTTGGGCCGGCCGCCGAGCCGGCGTCCCCCGCCCGCGGCGAGCAACAGGGCGGCGACCGGGCGTTCGTTCTGATCCGTCATGGGTCCTGCATACCTGACCCCGCACCGGCCGGATGGTGTCCATGGACTGAATTTCGGTCCCCGCGGTGGCGGATCCGCACCCGGTGGCGTTTACTGGCCCGCGTCCCCCGGCGCACGACCGGCATCACGGGGGCGCATGGGGAGCAGGGCGTGACTGTGCACAACGGCGTGCCGGGCCTGCCCGGAGGGGGAGCTGTGTTGCGGAGCTTGGGGCAGAGGCCAGTGACCGGCAGCGACGAGGACCCGAGGGTGGCGGAACTGCGGACCGCCGTGTCCCGGCTGCGCCGTGAACTCGCCGCGCATCCCGTGGAGTTCCCCGACCGTGCCGTCGCCGAGGACGAACTCGCGGCGCTCGCCGCGATGACCGCCGACGGCACGCCCGAGGTTCCACGACTGCGCCGGTCCCTGCTGCTGATCGCCGGGGCGATCGGGTCGGTGAGCGCGCTGTCGCGGGGGCTGTCGGAGGTGCGGTACGCGGTGGAGCTGTTCGGGGAGCCGCCGCGGAGCTGAGGCCGCTCAGAACGGGGCCGGTCGGCTGAAGCCGCTTTGGCCGAGGCCCCTCAGTCAAGGTCCCTCAGATGCGGCCGGTCGGCTGGAGCCCTCTCAGCTGAAAGCCCTCAGGCCCGGTCGGTCGGCTGAAGCCCCCTCACCTGAGGCCTCTCAGCTGAGGCCCCTCAGGTGCCGGTCGGCCGAAGCCCCCCACGAGTGACCATCAGCCGAAGCCCCTCATGACCGTCAGGCGCCCGAGCTGGCCAGTGCCTCCGACAGCTCCGTCGCCACCTGCTGGAGCACCGGCACGATCCGGTCCGTCGCCGCCTCCGTCACCCGGCCCGCCGGGCCCGAGATGGAGATCGCGGCGGCGGTGGGGGAGTCCGGCACCGACACCGCCAGGCAGCGGACGCCGATCTCCTGCTCGTTGTCGTCGAGGGCGTAGCCGAGCCGGCGCACGTCGTCGAGCGCCGCGAGGAAGCCCTCCGGCGTGGTGATCGTCTTCTCCGTCGCGGCGGGCATGCCGGTGCGGGCCAGCAGGGAACGCACCTCCTCGTCCGGGAAGCCGGCGAGCAGCGCCTTGCCCACGCCCGTGGAGTGCGGCAGGACGCGCCGGCCAACCTCGGTGAACATGCGCATCGAGTGCTTGGACGGCACCTGGGCGACGTAAACGATTTCGTCCCCGTCGAGCAGCGCCATGTTGGCCGTCTCGCCGGTCTCCTCGACCAGCCGGGCCAGGTAGGGGCGGGCCCAGGTGCCGAGCAGGCGGGAGGCGGACTCGCCGAGCCGGATCAGGCGGGGGCCGAGCGCGTAGCGCCGGTTGGGCTGCTGGCGGACGTACCCGCACGCGACCAGGGTGCGCATCAGCCGGTGGATGGTCGGCAGCGGCAGCCCACTGGTCGCGGAAAGCTCGCTCAGGCCGACCTCGCCGCCCGCGTCCGCCATCCGCTCCAGCAGGTCGAAGGCGCGCTCGAGGGACTGGACGCCGCCGCCGTTGGCGGACTTGGCGGAGTCGGTGGTGCTGGCGCTGGACGTCGGCACGGCGCGTTCCTTTCGAGGCTGACTGAAGGGCAGAAGCCTACCCGGCAGCCGGTTGACTCCCCGCTTGTGCGTAGCTACGTTCTGCTTGCTGGAATTGTAATTCCGCTTTGTGGAAACGTCCAGAGCGGGCGCCGTAGGTGCACTGTGGAGAAGTGTGCCCCTTGACGGTACGCGGGCGGGAGTGAAGACTCCTTCAACAGAACGTTGAATTCCGTTACACGGAAGTAAATCCCCGTTTCCCGGAGGTCACGGGAGCCGGGACGGCGGCTAGGAGAGGGGTCCGGGTGTCCGACGCTGAACTGGTGCTGCGCTCGACGCGCGTCATCACGCCCGAGGGGACGCGCCCCGCGTCCGTCGCGGTCGCCGACGGGAAGATCACCGCCGTACTGCCGTACGACGCCCCGGTCGAGGCCGTCCGGGTGGAGGACGTCGGCGACGACGTGCTGCTGCCCGGCCTCGTCGACACCCACGTACACGTCAACGACCCCGGCCGCACCGAGTGGGAGGGTTTCTGGACCGCCACGCGCGCCGCGGCGGCCGGCGGCATCACCACCCTCGTCGACATGCCGCTCAACTCTCTCCCGCCGACCACGACGGTCGACCACCTGCGCACCAAGCAGGAGGTGGCCCGGGCCAAGGCGCACATCGACGTCGGCTTCTGGGGCGGCGCGCTGCCCGACAACGGCAAGGACCTGCGCCCGCTGCACGACGCCGGGGTGTTCGGCTTCAAGGCGTTCCTGTCGCCGTCCGGCGTGGACGAGTTCCCGCACCTCGACCAGGAGCAGCTCGCCGGGTCCATGGCCGAGATCGCCTCCTTCGGCGGCCTGCTGATCGTGCACGCCGAAGACCCGCACCACCTGGCCGCCGCCCCGCAGCAGGGCGGCCCCAAGTACGCCCACTTCCTCGCCAGCCGTCCGCGCGACGCCGAGGACACCGCGATCGCCCACCTGATCGCACAGGCGAAACGCCTCCACGCGCGCGTGCACGTACTCCACCTGTCCTCCAGCGACGCGCTGCCGCTGATCGCCGCCGCCCGCGCGGAGGGTGTGCGTGTCACCGTCGAGACGTGCCCGCACTACCTCACCCTGACCGCCGAGGAAGTCCCGGACGGCGCCAGTGAGTTCAAGTGCTGCCCGCCCATCCGCGAGGCCGCCAACCAGGACCTGCTGTGGCAGGCGCTGGCCGACGGCACCATCGACTGTGTGGTCACCGACCACTCCCCGTCGACCGCCGACCTCAAGACGAACGACTTCGCCACCGCCTGGGGCGGCATCTCCGGCCTCCAGTTGAGCCTGCCGGCCGTCTGGACCGAGGCCCGCAAGCGCGGCCACACCCTGGAGGACGTCGTCCGCTGGATGTCCACGCGGACGGCCGAGCTCGTGGGGCTCGCCCAGAAGGGCGCCATCGAGGCCGGCCGGGACGCCGACTTCGCCGTCCTCGCGCCCGACGAGACCTTCACCGTGGACCCGGCCGCCCTCCAGCACCGCAACCGCGTCACGGCGTACGCCGGGCGCACCCTCAGCGGCGTCGTGAAGTCCACCTGGCTGCGCGGGCAGCGCATCGTGGCGGACGGCGAGTTCACCGACCCGAAGGGGCGACTGCTCACCCGTACCCCCTGAATCCCGACGTCTGAAAGGCAGACCTGATCACCGTGACGGCGATACCGAGTTTCACCGGCGACGCGAGCCCCTACGGAGGCGGCGACCCGTACGCGGACTACCGCACCGCCGACTTCCCCTTCACCCAGTACGCCAACCTCGCCGACCGCCGGCTCGGCGCCGGAGTCATCGCCGCCAACGACGAGTTCTTCGCCCAGCGCGAGAACCTGCTGGTGCCCGAGCGCGCCGAGTTCGACCCCGAGCACTTCGGGCACAAGGGCAAGATCATGGACGGCTGGGAGACGCGGCGCCGCCGGGGCGCGTCCGCCGAGCATCCCTGGCCGACCGCCGAGGACCACGACTGGGCGCTGGTCCGCCTCGGCGCGCCCGGCGTGATCCGCGGGATCGTGGTCGACACCGCCCACTTCCGCGGCAACTACCCGCAGTCCGTGTCCATCGAGGGCGCGTCGGTCCCCGGCTCCCCGTCCCCCGAGGAACTGCTGGCCGACGACGTGAAGTGGACGACCCTCGTCCCGCGCACCCCGGTCGGCGGCCACGCGGCGAACGGGTTCGCCGTCGCGGCCGAGCAGCGCTTCACGCACCTGCGGGTCAATCAGCACCCCGACGGCGGCATCGCGCGCCTGCGCGTGTACGGCGAGGTGGTCCCGGACCCCGAGTGGCTGTCGGTGCTGGGCACCTTCGACGTGGTCGCCCTGGAGAACGGCGGCCAGGTCGAGGACGCCTCGAACCTCTTCTACTCACCGGCCACGAACACCATCCAGCCGGGCCGCTCCCGCAAGATGGACGACGGCTGGGAGACGCGCCGCCGCCGCGACCAGGGGCACGACTGGATCCGCTACCGGCTGGTGGCGCAGTCCCAGATCCGCGCGATCGAGATCGACACCGCGTACCTGAAGGGCAACAGCGCGGGCTGGGCGTCGGTGTCCGTGCGGGACGGCGAGGACGGCGAGAACGGCGAGTGGACCGAGGTCCTGCCCCGCACCCGCCTCCAGCCCGACACCAACCACCGTTTCGTGCTCCCGACCCCGGCCGTCGGCACGCACGCGCGCGTGGACATCTTCCCGGACGGCGGCATCTCCCGCCTGCGCCTGTTCGGTTCCCTGACGGAGGAAGGCGCGACACGGCTGGCGGCGCGGCACCAGGAGCTGGGTGGCTGAGGCCCGTCCGGTAGCGGACGACGCCCGTTCGACTCGCGGGGCACATCGGCCCGGACAGCACCGGTGCGCCCCGCGTGGCTCACGCCGCGTGCCCGCCGTCGATCGAGAACTCGGCGCCGGTGACGTACGAGGTGCCCGCGAGGTGGGCGACCATGGACGCCACCTCCTCGGCCGTCCCGAACCGCCCCAGCGCGGTCAGCGCCGCCTGACCGGCCGCGTACGGCCCGTCGGCCGGGTTCATGTCGGTGTCGATCGGCCCGGGGTGGACGATGTTCGCCGTGATCCCGCGCCCGCCCAGCTCCCTGGCCAGGGCCTTGGTCAGCCCGATCAGCGCCGCCTTGCTGGTCGCGTACAGCGTCCCGCCGGGCCCCGGCACCCGCTGGGTCATGCAGGACCCGATGGTGATGATCCGGCCGCCCTCCGTCATCCGCGCGGCCGCCGCCTGGGAGGCCAGGAAGACACCCCGGACATTCACCGCGAGAACCCGGTCCACGTCGGCGAGCGACAGGCTCTCCAACGGCCCCAGCACCCCGACGCCCGCGTTGTTCACCAGCACGTCGAGCCCACCGAGCGCCTCCGCCGCACGCTCCACGGCCCCCGCAGCCTCGGCCGCGTCCGCGGAGTCCGCCCACAGGGCCACCGCCCGGCGTCCCAGCGCCTCGACGGCCCGTACGACGTCCTGCGCCGCCTCCTTGCCGTTCACGTACGTCAGAGCCACGTCGGCGCCCTCCCGCGCCAGCCGCACCGCCGTTGCCGCACCGATCCCGCGGCTGCCGCCGGTGACCAAGGCCACCTTGCCTTGGAGGATTGTCCGAGAAGTCGGATTATGCGTCGCTTGAGAAGTCATACGCCCATTCCATCGCCCGCCCCACGACAACGCTGGCGGCGAACGGACACCGAGATGGCGCGCGAGGAACTCCTGGCTTCACCTCCCGCGTTCTCCCCACGTGACACTTCGGCAAGAGATCGTCGGCAACGCCATGCAGATGGCGGTCGTCACCCTGCGACCGGGCCAGACCGTGTACTGCGAGGCGGGAAAGTTCCTGTTCAAGACCGCGAACGTGACCATGGAGACCCGGCTGACCGGCCCGTCGGCCGGCGGCGCGGCACAGGGCGGTGCCTCGGGCGCCGCGGCTGCGGGCATGGGCGGCCTGCTGCGCCAGGCCATGGGCACCGCCATGCAGGTCGGCCAGCGTGCGCTGGCGGGCGAGTCGCTGGCGTTCCAGTACTTCACCGCGCAGGGCGGCGAGGGCACCGTCGGCTTCGCGGGCGTCCTCCCCGGTGAGATGCGCGCCCTGGAACTCGACGGCACGCGCGCGTGGTTCGCCGAGAAGGACGCCTTCGTGGCCGCCGAGTCCACCGTCGAGTTCGGCATCGCCTTCCAGGGCGGGCGGACCGGCATGAAGGGCGGCGAGGGCTTCATCCTGGAGAAGTTCACGGGGCACGGCACGGTGGTCATCGCGGGCGCCGGCAATTTCATCGACCTCAACCCCGCCGACTTCGGCGGCCGCATAGAGGTCGACACCGGCTGCGTGGTGGCCTTCGAGGAGGGCATCGAGTACGGCGTCCAGCGCGTCGGCGGCCTCAACCGCCAGGGGCTGATGAACGCCGTGTTCGGCGGCGAGGGCCTGTCGCTGGCGACCCTGGAGGGCAACGGCAGCGTCATCCTGCAGTCGATGACCATCGAGGGCCTCGCGAACGCGCTGAAGAAGGCCCAGGGCGGCGACAAGCAGGGCCCCACGGGAGGACTGTTCTCGACACACGCCGGATGAGTTTTCGCGCGGGCCACCGATGAGTTGCGGGTGCCAGTGGGGTCTGACCTGTTGAAAGCAACCCCACCCCCACGGATCCCTCAGGAAGAAGGCACCCCATGGGCAAGCTCGTTCTCAACAGCTTCGTCACCCTCGACGGCGTCTACCAGGCCCCGGGTGGCCCTCAGGAGGACACCCGCGACGGCTTCGAGCAGGGCGGCTGGGTCTTTCCCTACGCCGACGACGACTTCGGACAGTTCATCGACGACGTCTTCCAGCACGTCGGCGCGTTCCTCCTCGGCCGCCGTACGTACGAGATCTTCGCCGCGTACTGGCCGAAGGTGACCGACCCCGACAACCTGATCGCCTCCCGGCTGAACAGCATGCCGAAGTACGTCGCCTCCGCCTCCCTCACCGACCCCGAGTGGTCCGGCACCACCGTCATCAGCGGCGACCTCGCCAAGGAGGTCACCGCCCTGAAGGAGAACACCGAGGGCGAGCTCCAGGTGCACGGCAGCGGCGCACTCGCCCAGTCCCTGCTCAACCTCGGCCTCGTCGACACCGTGCACCTGCTGACCTTCCCGGTCGTGCTCGGCGCCGGCCGCCGCCTGTTCACCGAGGGCATCGTCCCGACCGCCTTCCGGCACACCGGCGGCCGCATCACCTCGACGGGCGTCTCCATCCAGACGTACGACCTGGCCGGACGCCCCGAGTACGGCTCGTTCGACCTCCCCGAGAACGCCTAGCCGTCCGGCGGCCGCACGGGTGCGGCATCCCCGCGGACGGGCAGCTTCTGTCCGCCACCCCACATGATCGGGCAGCCGGTGCGTCTACTACTGCCAGGGGTTCATGTGGTTGGTTCATCCCGAGGACCTCGCAGACGTCGAGACCGTGCCCCTGCACACGGTGCGCCGTGTCGACCGTCAGGTACTGCGGCACCAGCCGAATGACGCGACGCCCCGGCCCGGCCGCCGCGATGCGGCGGGAGGCGGGGGCGTCGCAGACGGACACCCGTGACGAGGTGCTACCGGGCTGACGCGCTACTCGGTCCGCGCACCCGCGTCGCCGGTCACGTCAGTCACCTTCCAGCGCTGGTTGGAGCCGGAGTTCGGCCACCACACCCCGACGGTGGCGCCGTCGCTCGTGGACTGGCCGAAGACGTCCGGGAGCTGGCCGGTGGCGGCGTTGACGAGGGTCCAGGTGCCGTCACCGGTCGTCGACATGATCCACTGAGCGGCGCGGTCGCGGCGGCCCTCATCGGGCTCGGCCACCAGGGCGCCGTCGCGGACGGCCAGGCGCTTTCCTTCCGCGGCCTCGGTGAACACGTACCGCTTCCGGTTGTCGGTGCCGCTGATCTGCTCCAGCCGCCAGTGCTGACCGCTGGGGTCGGCGGCGTCGGCGCTCTTGATGACGAGGCCGGTTCCGTTGTCGGCGATGGTGAGGTCCTTGCCGCTCTGGACGCCGGTCAGCCGGTAGGTGTGGCCTTTCTTCAGCTCGGCCGCGTCCTTGGCGACGCCGGACACTCCCTTGACGAGGAAGGAGGTCACGGACTGGGCCGGCACGGTGACGGTGGCCTGCTTGCCGGTGACCCGGACCGGCTTCTGGCGTGCGAGCTTGCCGTCGGCGCTGGTCACCACCGGGGTCACGGTGGCACGGGAGGAGACGCGGCCGAACTTCGACAGGTCGAGCGTGACGTCGCGGGCCTCGGTGGTGCTGTTGACGTGGACGACGGTCGCCGCGTCGCCCTTCTTGGAGAGCGCGGCGGTGCTGGAGGTGTCGTTCGTCTTGATCAGCCGGTCGCCGGGCTTGATGTAGTGGGTGAAGTTGCGGGCGGTGTCGAACTTGGTGTTGGTGCGGATCGGGCAGGTTTCCAGGGTGTCCTTCGACGTGCAGTTGAAGGGGATCTGGATCTCGCCCCAGTTGCCGCCCTTCGCGGACTCGCCGCCGGGCTTCATGTTGTCGTAGTCCTCGACGGGCTGCCAGAACACCCAGGCACGGGGCTCCAGTTCACGCAGGTCGTCGACGATGCGCTGGGCCAGACCGAGACCGGGCCGCATGTCCGTGAAGCTCTGGCCGTCGCCCCAGTCGCCCTCGACCTCGCTCATCCACAGCGGCTTGTCCGCGGCCTTGGCCAGGTCCCGCACGGTGGTGCGCTGGCCGGTGCCGTAGGTGTGGACGTTCATCTGGCCGACGAGGTCGCGGACCTCCTGGGGGTAGGAGTTCCAGTTCGTGGCGAAGGTGCCCGGGTTGGTCTCGTCCATCGCGGAGATGTCCGCGTCGGTCCGGGACTTCTCCAGGGCGGGGGCCAGCGCGCGGAGCACCTGCTGCTGGAGTTCGGGACCCATGTGGGCCCCTTCCTGACGGCCGCCGACCGGCTCGCCGTCCTCGCCGAGCCGCGTGCCCCAGTAGGGGGTGTTCGGCTCGTTGAACGGGTCCAGGGTGTCGACCTTGATCCCGTGCGCCTTCTCCAGCCGCTCGGTGGCGCCCACCAGGTACTCGGCGAAGTCCTCGACGGACTCGGTCTTGAGCTGGTCCTTGCTCGAGTCGAACCCACCGGAGACATAGCCGCTGACGGTCATGAACCACGGCGGCGAGTTGCTGAACGCCTCCCAGTGGGTGATGTCCTTCTTGATGCGGTCCACCCACCAGCGCTGCGTGGCGTCGGCGTTCTTGTTCCAGTCGGCGGGGTCGTCGGCGTCCCACCAGTCGACATCCTCGCGGGTGGTGCCCGCCGGGGCCTTCCACCAGCCCTCGACCGCTCCGCCGGGGCGCAGGTAGTCCTTGACGTCCGGGGCGTTGCCCCCGCCGATGTTGTATCGGGCGATGTTCAGGGCGAGGCCGTCGTCGCCGAAGAGGAGCTGGGCCAGCTTCTCCCGTATCTCGGGCGGGTAGTCGCCGGTGGCGTTGGCGAACCAGACCAGGCTGGTGCCCCAGCCCTCGAACCTCTGCTGCTGGTAGGAGGGGTCGGGCCGGACGGTGACCGAAGCCGCGGCAGCCGTCGTCTCGGCGTGCGCGGCGGGCAGTGAGGTGGTGGCCAGCACGGTTCCGGTCGCGAGGGCGGTGATGCCGATGGTGCCCAGGAGCCTTCTCTTGCGGGTGCGGTGTGCCATATCGAGTACTCCAACTCTTCTGCGTGCCGCGCGTCCCGGTTCGGTTCGATTCGGTTCGATTCGGGATGTTCTCGTATGGTTTCGGCAGCGAATGTTTACGTAAACATTCGCTCGCGCGATGTCTACACTGTCCGAATCGCGACGGTCAAGGAGTCGTTCCGGACCGAAAGTTGCGCAGCCGGGGAACGGAGGGGCCAGGGTGGACACGGCCAACGGTGAGGGAGCCCGTACGAGAAAACGCGCCGCCCGCCCCCGGCAGGGCGCCTCCATGGCCGACGTCGCCCGGCTCGCCGGCGTCTCCTCCCAGACGGTCTCCCGTGTCTCCAACGGCTTCCCCGGAGTGACCGAGGAGACCCGTCGGCAGGTCCTGGCCGCGATGCGGGAGTTGGGCTACCGACCCAACAGCGCGGCACGGGCGCTCCGGCGCGGCGAGTTCCGCACCCTCGGCGTGATCACCTTCTCCCTCTCCACCATGGGGAACATCCGCACCCTGGAGGCGATCGCCACCTCCGCCGCCCAACACGGTTACGCCGTCACGCTCCTGCCCGTCGCCGTTCCCACCCAGGACGAGGTGAACGGTGCCTTCTCCCGGCTGGGCGAACTCGCCGTGGACGCCGTCATCGTCATCATGGAGATCCACCTGCTCGACGCGGCGACCGTCTCACTGCCGCCCGGCGTCCAGGTGGTGGTGGCCGACTCGGACGCCGGCGACCGCTACACCGTGGTCGACACCGACCAGGCGGGCGGAGCCCGTGACGCCGTACGACATCTGCTGGACCTCGGCCACGACACGGTGTGGCACCTGGCCGGTCCCGAGGACTCCTTCGCCGCCCAGCGCCGTGCCAACGCGTGGCGTGGCACCCTCACCGAGGCGGGCCGCGTTCCGCCGCCCTTGGTGCGCGGCGACTGGTCGGCCGAATCCGGTTACCGGGCCGGTCTCCGGCTGGCCGACCGGCCGGACTGCACGGCGGTGTTCGCCGCCAACGACCAGATGGCGCTGGGCCTGCTGCGCGCCCTGCACGAACGCGGCCGCAGGGTTCCCGACGACGTCAGCGTCGTCGGCTTCGACGACATCTCGGAGGCGGCGTCCTTCCTGCCTCCCCTCACCACCATCCACCAGGACTTCGCCGAGGTGGGACGGCTCTGCGTCGAGAAGGTCCTCAGCAAGATGCGGCAGGCGGGACCTCATGGGACGGAACACGGTACGACGCTCGTCCCGACCCGACTCGTACTGCGCCACAGCACGGCACCGCCGCCCGCACGCTAGCCATGGCGAGGGAGGTCGGTCATGCCGAGGCCGCCGGTTCCCCAGGCGATCAGTGTCGGCGGGCGATGCTCGCGCGGCCACGCCTCCCGAGTCTGCGCCTCCCGAGTCTGCGCTTCCCGGGTTCAGCCGGGCCGTCGGCTCTCGGCGGCGGCGAACAGCGCGAACGCCAGCACGACCAGGGCGACGCTCGCGTAGATCTCGTATCCGTCGAGGAAACCGACCCGCTGAACGAGGCCGATGTGCCAGTCGGTGAACTCGTGCACCAGGCCCATGACGCCCTGCACGAGGGCGATCAGTCCGAGGAACTCCAGCAACTGCTTCATGGGGACGACCCTCGCCCCGCAGACCCCCCGCACGCATCGGCCGCGGGGCGAGGCCCGGCCTACCGAAGTCGGTGATCTTCGCCCCGTGACCGCGCCGAAAGTAGCCGGTGCGCCGACTTTGGTCGGCGATCCCGCGCGCGGGGCGGTGGCACGGTCCGGTCCTGCGTAGATTTGTCGACCGTGAAAAGTGACAGGACGGCGCAGACGGCGTCGGCGTTCGAGGGGCGCCGGTGGCTCTTCCCGTCGGCCCTGATCCACGCGCTCGACCCCGATGCCGGACGGCCAGGCCGACGGCCCCGGCGCACCGCGCGCGACTGGCTCGTCGACTTCTGCTGCTTCTTCGTGGCCATCTTCGTCGGCCTGCTGGCCGCGGACTCCATAACCCCGGAGAACACGCCGCGTGCCCTCCTGGTCGTCGACCAGTGGCTCGGCGCGCTGTCCTGCGCCGCGGTGTGGCTGCGCCGCCGCTGGCCGGTCGGGCTCGCGATCGCGATGATCCCGGTCGGCTTCATCTCCAACACCGCGGGCGGCGTCGGCCTGGTCGCACTCTTCACCCTCGCGGTGCACCGGCCCTTCCGGTACGTGGCCTGGATCGGCGGCATCTCCACCGCCCTGATCCCGCTCTTCTTCTGGCTGCGTCCGGAACCCGACCTGCCGTACCCGGTGGCCGTCGCGTTCACCGTGCTGCTCGGCGTCTGCGTCATCGGCTGGGGCATGCTCGTCCGGTCCAAACGGCAGCTGGTGTTCAGCCTGCGCGACCGCGCCCAGCGCGCCGAGACGGAGGCCCATCTGCGCGCCGAGCAGGCGCAGCGGCTCGCGCGCGAGGCGATCGCCCGGGAGATGCACGACGTGCTGGCCCACCGGCTGACCCTGCTGAGCGTGCACGCCGGCGCGCTGGAGTTCCGGCCGGACGCGCCCCGCGAGGAGGTCGCGCGGGCCGCCGGTGTCATCCGGGAGAGCGCGCACGAGGCCTTGCAGGACCTGCGGGAGATCATCGGCGTTCTGCGGGCGGGCGAGCCCGATGACGCGGGCCGCCCCCAGCCGACGCTCGCCGCCCTCGACGCGCTGGTCGCCGAGTCCCGCGAGGCCGGTACCAAGGTCACCCTCGACCTGCGGGTCACCGACCCGGCCGCCGTCCCCGCCTCCATCGGCCGCACCGCCTACCGCATCGCCCAGGAGGGCCTGACCAACGCCCGCAAGCACGCCCCCGGCACCGAGGTCACGGTGTCGGTGACCGGCGCGCCGGGCGAGGGCCTCACCATCAGCGTGCACAACCCCGCCCCCGACGGCGACGTCCCGCACGTCCCCGGCTCCGGGCAGGGCCTGATCGGACTGACCGAGCGCGCGACGCTGGCCGGGGGACGGCTGGAGCACGGGGCACGGCCGGACGGCGGCTTCGAGGTGCGGGCCTGGCTGCCGTGGGGGACGCCCGGCCCGTGAGCGATCACATACCCTCCCATGTCGCTGCCGAGGGGGCAGTTGAGCAGTGCGTGGCGGTGGCGATGGGCCGACGGTGGTGCGGCCATCAGGAGCGCGTTCCGGGAAGGACGGGAAGGACTCCTGTACGTCGAGGACGTGGACGCCGTCGTCGCCCGGGCCGTGGAGCGCGGCGCGATGCTCCGGCGGCCGCCCCAGGACCAGTTCTACGGCGACCGGCACAACCGTGATTACGTGAGGGCCATGACTGCGATCAGAGTGCTTCTCGTCGACGACGACCCCCTGGTGCGGGCCGGGCTGTCCTTCATGATGGGCGGCGCCGACGACATCCGGATCGTCGGCGAGGCCGCCGACGGCGGCGAGGTGGAGACGCTCGTCGACCGCACGCGCCCGGACGTCGTCCTGATGGACATCCGGATGCCGACGGTCGACGGCCTCACCGCGACCGAGCGGCTGCGCGCCCGCCCGGACGCCCCTCAGGTCGTGGTGCTGACCACCTTCCACGCCGACGAACAGGTGCTGCGGGCGCTGCGCGCGGGCGCCGCCGGGTTCGTCCTCAAGGACACGCCGCCCGCCGAGATCCTCGACGCCGTGCGCCGGGTCGCCGCCGGTGACCCGGTGCTGTCGCCCACCGTCACCCGCCGGCTGATGGAGCACGCGGCCGGCACCGCCGCCGACACCCGGCGCGCCCGCGCGCGGGAGCGCATCGCCGCCCTCAATGACCGCGAACGCGAGGTTGCCGTCGCGGTCGGCCGGGGCCTGGCCAACGCCGAGATCGCGACGGAGCTGTTCATGAGCGTGGCCACCGTCAAGACCCACGTCTCCCGCATCCTCGCCAAGCTCGACCTCAACAACCGCGTGCAGATCGCGCTGCTGGCGTACGACGCGGGACTCCTCGAAGGAGACGGGGACTAGCGTCGGGCTAGCGTTCCGGGGAGCTTCCGCCTCGAAGGAGACAGGCCCTGGCGTTCCGGCGAGAAACTTCCTCGGTGAGGTGTCGTATCGGGGCGTACGCCGGACGTCTTACTGGTGAGAGGGCATGAAGCCCGTCGACCCAGTGGAGGCACACGCCATGACAACCAAGCCGAAACCGATCCCGGACGCATACCGTCGCGTCACCCCCTGTCTCATCGTCCAGGGCGCGGCGAAGGCCCTCGACTTCTACGCCGAGGTGTTCGGGGCGACCGAGCGCATGCGCTTCCCGGGCCCGGGCGGGACCGTCGCGCACGCCGAGCTGCAGATCGGGGACTCGGTCGTCATCGTCGAGGACGAGTCGCCGGAGCGGGGCACCAAGGCACCGCCGCTCGGCGGCCTGACCGGCTCGCCCGTGTTCCTGTTCCTGTACGTCGAGGACGTGGACGCCGTCGTCGCCCGGGCCGTGGAGCGCGGCGCGACGCTCCAGCGGCCGCCCCAGGACCAGTTCTACGGCGACCGGGACGGCTACATCGTGGACCCCTTCGGGCATGGATGGGTGGTCGCGACGCACGTGGAGGACGTGGCGCCGGACGAGATGGCACGACGGCTGGCCGACCTGCACAGCGGGGCCGAGGGCTAGGAGGTGGAGCGCATGAAGTACGTGCTGATGTTCGTGGAGACCGAGCAGTTCGCCGACGAGCTGCGGGCGATGGGACCTGCCGAACGGGAACGGGCGTTCGCCCGGGTCCACGAGTGGTGGGAGGCCCACGCAGGCAGGATCACGGGCGGCCAGAAGCTCCAGCCCGCGGAAACCGCGACGACGGTGCGGCTGGAGGGCGGCGATCCGGTCGTCGTCGACGGTCCTTTCGTGGAGGGCAAGGAGGTGATCAGCGGCTACGTGGAGATCGACGTCGCCGATCTCGACGAGGCGCTTCGCATCGCCAAGTCCTGGCCGGGCTGCCCGGTCGTGGAGATCCGCCCGGTGGACGTCAGCACACCGGTCGGATGACTCGGGCGCCGCACGACCGGCTGGCCCGCGAGGTGCGAGAGCACGCGGGCCGGCTGGCGGCCGCGCTCGTGCAGGTGACCGGGGACTTCGCGACGGCGGAGGATCTCGTCCAGGACGCCGTGCTGGCCGCCCTCCGGCACTGGCCGGTGGACGGCATCCCCGAACGGCCGGACGCCTGGCTGTTCACCGTCGCCCGGCGGCGCGGCCTGGACCTGCTGCGCCGCGAGAGCAGGTTCCGGACCAAGGTGGAGCAGCTGAAGCCACTGGAAGAGCTCCAGTGGCCGGTCCAGCCCGAACCGGACGCACGACTGCGGCTGATCTTCACCTGCTGCCATCCGGCCCTGTCCCAGCAGGCGCAGATCGCGCTCACCCTGCGCGTGGTCTGCGGGCTGACCACCGCCCAGATCGCCCGGGCGTTCCTCGTACGGGAGTCCACCGTGGCCCAGCGGATCACCCGCGCCAAGCGGAAGATCACGGATGCGGGCATCCCGTACCGCGTCCCCGACTCCGACGAGCTGGGCGCCCGCCTGTCCGGCGTCCTCGCGGTCATCTACCTGTTGTTCAACGAGGGCTACCTGTCCACCGCCGAGCGGGCGCAGTCACACGACCTCGTCGACGACGCCGAATGGCTGGCGACCCTGCTCCACCAGCTCATGCCGGCCGAGCCCGAGGTCGCGGGGCTGCTCGCACTGATCCGGCTGCACCGCGCCCGTACGGCCACCCGCTTCGACCCTGACGGCGGACTGGTGCTGCTCCAGCACCAGGACCGGTCCCTGTGGGACCGGGAGGCGATCGACGAGGCCACACGGCTGCTGACCCGCGCGGCGAAGATACGACGCCCGGGGCCGTACCAGCTCCAGGCCGCGATCGTCGCCTGTCACGCCGAGGCCGAACGCTGGGAGGACACCGACTGGCAGCAGATCGTGATCCTTTACGACATGCTGCTGCACCTCGCGCCGTCCCCCGTCACCCGCCTGCACCGGGCCATCGCCCTGCGCTACGTCTCGGGCCCGCGGGCCGCGCTCACCGAGGTGGACCGCCTCGCGGCCGAGCTGGACCGCTACCACCTCTTCCACGCCACCCGCGCCGAACTCCTGCGTGCGCTCGGCCACCCCGACCAGGCCCGGGACGCCGACCGGCGGGCCCTCGAACTGACTGCCAACCCCGCGGAACAGGCCGTCCTGCAGGAGCGGATTGCCTGGAACCAGGCGGCGGCGTCGTCCGTTGTCGCGGTGACGGGAGGGGGAGCGACATGGCGGAAGTGATCGACCTGGGGGAGATGGGTGCGGATTTCCTGACGGATCCGCACCCGGTGTACGAGCAGCTGCGCGCCCGCGGTCCGGTCCACCGGGTGCGGTTGCCGAGGCCTGAGGCGCATCGCGAGGCCTGGCTCGTGGTGGGGTACGAGGAGGCGCGCGTCGCGCTCGCCGACCCACGGCTGTCCAAGGACGGTGCCGGGATCGGGGTGACGTTCCTCGACGAGGAGCTGATCGGGAAGTATCTGCTGGCCGCCGACCCGCCCCAGCACACGCGGCTGCGCGGCCTGGTCTCACGCGCGTTCACCGCCCGCAGGGTGGAGGCGCTGCGGCCCAGAATCCAGCAGATCGCCGACGAACTGCTGGACGCGATGCTCCCGCACGGCCGCGCCGACCTGGTGGAGTCGTTCTCGTACCCGCTGCCCATCACCGTCATCTGCGAACTGCTGGGTGTCCCCGAGCTGGACCGGGCCGCGTTCCGCGCGATGTCGACGGAGGTCGTCGCCCCCACCGACGGCGACCGGGAGTACGAGGCCGTGGTGCGGCTCGGCGAGTACCTCACCGAGCTGATCGAGGACAAGCGCTGCGCCGGACCGGCCGACGACCTGCTCAGCGACCTGATCCGCACCACCGCCGAGGACGGCGACCGCCTCTCCCCGACGGAGCTGCGCGGCATGGCGTACATCCTGCTGATCGCCGGCCATGAGACGACCGTCAACCTCCTCACCAACGGCGTGTACGCCCTGCTCACCCACCCCGGCCAACTCGCCGCGCTGCGCGCCGACATGAGCCTGCTCGACGGCGCGATAGAGGAGATGCTGCGCTACGAGGGCCCGGTGGAGACGGCGACGTTCCGGTATGCCGCCGAGCCGTTGGAGATCGCGGGCACCCCCGTCGAGAAGGGCGAGACGGTGCTGGTCGGCCTCACCGCGGCCGACCACGACGAGGCCCGCTATCCGGACCCGCACCGCTTCGACATACGCCGCGACCCACGCGCCCACCTCGCCTTCGGCCATGGCATCCACTACTGCCTGGGCGCCCCCCTGGCCCGCCTCGAAGCCCGCATCGCGCTACGGACCCTACTGGACCGCGCCCCGGGCCTGACCCTGGACGGCCCACCCGGCCCATATCTGCCGGGAATGCTGATGCGGGGGATGCGCAGCTTGCCGGTGCGCTGGTAGCGCCGATGGCGGCGGGGGCGCGGCTTGCCGGTTGCTCGCTGCGGGTGGGTGGACCGTGGGGGGCGGCTCGTCGGTTGCTCGCCGCGGGTCGTTGCCAGTGGCGGTCGCAGCTCGTCGGTTGCTCACTGCGCCACGGCAGCCCGTGAGCGGTCGCGGCTCGGCGCTCGCCCGCCGTGCTGGTAGCGCTTGGTGGCCCGCGCCCTGTTGGCGGGGGACTGCCGCGTCGGCTGCACGCGGCGGCCTGCTGCCCTGTCAGCAAGCGATGGCCTGCCGCGCCTGGCGCCCCCCGGCCGGCCGCCGCCCTGTCAACGCACGGTGGCCCTGCGCGCCCGCAGCCGCCCACGGCGGTCTGCCGCCCCGCAGCCGTACGCCCCCGCGGCCCGCCGACCTGCAAGCGCACGGTGGGTGCCCTTCGCGTCAGTGGCACGCGGCGGCCCGCGCCCTGTCGGCCCGCAGCAACCGCACGCCCCCGGCCCCTACCGCAGCACGGGCTCCGCCCGCCCGCCCGTTTCTAGCGCAGCACCGGCTCCGCCCCGCCCGGGATCTCCGCGAGCCGGACGGGTCTGTGCTCACGGCGGGACAGTTCGCAGGCCTCGGCGATCCGTAGCGCCTGCAGCGCCTCGCGGCCGTCGCACGGGTTGGCCCGCTCGCCGCGCACCACCTCGACGAAGGCGTTCAGCTCGGTCTCGTAGGCGGGCCCGAACCGCTCCAGGAAGGTGGTCCACGGCTTGCTGGCGGCCGGCGGCCCGGTCGGCTCGGTGGACGCGATCGGCGTACGGTCGTCCAGGCCGACCACGACCTGGTCCAGTTCCCCGGCGAGCTCCATGCGTACGTCGTAGCCCGCGCCGTTCAGCCGCGTCGCGGTGGCCGTCGCCAGGGTGCCGTCGTCGAGGGTGAGCACCACGGCCGCGGTGTCGACGTCCCCGGCCTCGCGGAACATCGCGGGACCGGCGTCGGACCCCGCGGCGTACACCTCCGTCACCTCGTGCCCGGTCACCCAGCGCACTACGTCGAAGTCGTGGATCAGCGTGTCCCGGTACAGCCCGCCGGACAGCGGCAGATACGCCACCGGCGGCGGCGCCTGGTCGGATGTCACCGCCCGCACGGTGTGCAGCCGGCCGAGCCGCCCGGAGCGGACCGCCTCGCGGGCGCCCGTGTAGCCCGCGTCGAAGCGGCGCTGGAAGCCCATCTGGAGGATCGTTCCGGCCGTCTCCACCTCGGCGATCGCGTGCAGCGAGCCGGGCAGGTCGAGCGCGATCGGCTTCTCGCAGAACACCGGCAGCCCCGAGCGCGCTGCCCGGCCGATCAGATCGGCGTGCGCCGAGGTCGCCGTCGTGATCACCACCGCGTCCACGCCCCACCGGAAGATCTCGTCCACACCCGGCGCGGCCGTCTCCCCCAGCCGGTGCGCCAGCTCCTGCGCCCGCACGGGGTCCGCGTCCGTGAGGATCAGGGAGCCCACGTCACGGTGGCGGCTGAGCGTGTTCGCATGAATGGTGCCGATACGGCCCGTACCGATGACCCCGATGCGCATGAGAACAAAGTGGGGCTCGACTCACCACACTGTCAATGTTTATGTCCGGACAATCGGACTTCACGACTTCCCGTCAACCCGTCACAGAGCTACGCTCAGGCCCGTGCCGAAACCAGACGTGGACCCGACCGTGCAGCTCGACCTCAGCGTGGACCGGAGCTCGCCCGTGCCGTTGTACTTCCAGCTGTCGCAGCAGCTGGAGGCCGCCATCGAGCACGGCGCACTCACGCCCGGCAGCCTGCTGGGCAACGAGATCGAGCTCGCCGCCCGGCTCGGCCTGTCCCGCCCCACGGTCCGCCAGGCCATCCAGTCCCTGGTCGACAAGGGCCTGCTGGTCCGCCGCCGGGGCGTCGGCACCCAGGTCGTGCACAGCCAGGTCAAGCGCCCGCTGGAGCTGAGCAGCCTCTACGACGACCTGGAGGCGGCCGGGCAGCGTCCGGCCACGAAGGTCCTGGTCAACACCGTCGTCCCGGCGTCCGCCGAGGTGGCGGCGGCGCTCGGAGTGGCCGAGGACAGCGACGTACACCGCGTCGAACGGCTGCGGCTGGCGCACGGCGAGCCGATGGCGTACCTGTGCAACTTCCTGCCCACCGGCCTGATCGAACTGGACACCGAGCAGTTGGAGGCCACCGGCCTGTACCGGCTGATGCGGGCCGCCGGGATCACCCTGCACAGCGCCCGCCAGTCCATCGGCGCCCGGGCCGCCACGGCCGCCGAGGCCGAGCGGCTCGGCGAGAGCGAGGGCGCCCCGCTGCTGACCATGCAGCGCACGACGTTCGACGACACCGGCCGCGCGGTCGAGTACGGCACGCACACCTACCGTCCGACGCGTTACTCCTTCGAGTTCCAGCTGCTCGTACGGCCCTGAGAGCCATGTGAGCCCTGAGAGCCCTGAGAGCGTGTGAGCCCTGACGGCCCTGACAGCCGCCCTGCCCCGCCGGCGTGATTCGTCGCAATGTCCGGACAATGCGACCGAGTCGCGCTCCCCGGTCGCGGCCCGCGTGATCCCTGTGTTCGATACTGGGGCGTTTGGGGTCGGTGGGATGACCGGCCCCTTGCGTACCGGAGAACACAGCAAGAAGGGCACGGCCTCGTGGCACGGTTTGGGACCGGGTTTCGGACCTGGGTAGGCATCGCGGTGGCAGGGGCGCTGTGCGCGTCCCTCGCGGGGTGCAGCAGCACCGGCGGCAAACGCGCCGAGGACGCCCGCAAGGCCGCGGCCGCGCAGGGGAAGGCGGCGGTGAACACCCCCCGCTGGACCTTCGCCATGGTCACCCACTCGGGCGATGGCGACACCTTCTGGGACATCGTCCAGAGCGGCGCGGAGCAGGCCGCCGTGAAGGACAACATCAACTTCCTGTACTCCCACGACGACGAGGCGCAGCAGCAGGCGCAGCTGGTGGACGCGGCCGTCGACAAGAAGGTCGACGGCATCATCGTCACCCTCGCCAAGCCGGACGCGCTGAAGGCCGCCGTGGCCCGTGCGGTCAGGGCGGGCATCCCGGTGATCACCGTGAACTCGGGCTCCGCGGAGTCCAAGGAGTTCGGCGCGCTCACCCACATCGGCCAGGACGAGACCATCGCCGGCCAGGCCGTCGGCGCGGAGCTGAACAAGCGCGGCAAGAAGAAGGCGCTGTGCATCCTGCACGAGCAGGGCAACGTCGGCCACGAGCAGCGCTGCGCCGGTCTGAAGGAGACCTTCGAGGGCACCGTGCAGAACCTCTACGTCACCGGCACCAACATGCCCGACGTGCAGTCCACCATCGAGGCCAAGCTCCAGTCCGACAGCTCGGTCGACGCCGTCGTCACCCTCGGCGCCCCGTACGCCGACACCGCCGTCAAGGCCAAGCAGAGTGCCGGCAGCGAGGCCGAGATCGACACCTTCGACCTGAACGCCAAGGTGGCCGCCGGACTGCGGGACGGCACCCTCGGCTTCGCCGTCGACCAGCAGCCCTACCTCCAGGGCTACGAGGCGGTCGACCTGCTGTGGCTGTACAAGTACAACGCCGACGCCCTCGGCGGCGGCGAGCCGGTGCTCACCGGCCCGCAGATCATCACCAAGGACCAGGCGGGCGCGCTGGCCGCGTACACCGAGCGGGGCACCCGATGACCGCGATCACTGACGAAAGGATTCTGCACACCTCTCCGCTGCGGAAGCTGCTCAGCCGCCCGGAACTGGGCTCGGTCGTCGGCGCCGCCGCCGTCTTCCTCTTCTTCGCCCTGGCCGCCGACAGCTTCCTGAAGGCGCCGAGCCTGAGCACGGTCCTCTACGCGTCCTCGACGATCGGCATCATGGCGGTCCCGGTGGCGCTGCTGATGATCGGCGGCGAGTTCGACCTGTCCGCGGGCGTCATGGTGACGTCGTCCGCGTTGATCTCGTCGATGTTCAGCTACCAGATGACCGCCAACGTCTGGGTCGGCGTCGGCGTCTCCCTGCTCGCCACGCTCGCCATCGGCGCGTTCAACGGCTTCGTGCTCACCCGCACCAAGCTGCCGAGCTTCATCGTCACCCTCGGCACCTTCCTGATGCTGACCGGCATGAACCTCGGCCTCACCAAACTGATCTCCGACACGGTCTCCACCAAGACCATCGCCGACATGGAGGGCTTCCCCGCCGCACACGACGTCTTCGCCGCCACGCTGACCCTCGGCGGCGTCGACTTCAAGATCACGATCCTGTGGTGGTTCGCCCTGGTCGCCCTCGCCAGCTGGATCCTGCTGCGCACCCGCGCCGGCAACTGGATCTTCGCCGTCGGCGGCAACCAGGACGCGGCCCGCGCGGTCGGCGTACCGGTCACCAAGACGAAGATCGGCCTCTACATGGGGGTGGCGTTCGGCGCCTGGATCTCCGGCCAGCACCTGCTCTTCAGCTACGACGTCGTCCAGTCCGGCGAGGGCGTCGGCAACGAGCTGATCTACATCATCGCCGCCGTCATCGGCGGCTGCCTGATCACCGGCGGCTACGGCAGCGCGGTCGGCTCGGCGGTCGGCGCGTTCATCTTCGGCATGACCAGCAAGGGCATCGTCTTCGCCGAGTGGAACCCCGACTGGTTCAAGTTCTTCCTCGGAGCGATGCTGCTCCTCGCGACCCTGCTCAACGCCTGGGTCCGCAAGCGCGCGGAGGCGACCAAGTGACGCAAGCGGTGGGACGTACGGCACTCGTGGAGCTGTCCGACGTCGGCAAGCACTACGGCAATGTCCGCGCCCTCGAAGGCGTCTCCCTCCAGGTGCACGCCGGGGAGATCACCTGCGTGCTCGGCGACAACGGCGCCGGCAAGTCGACCCTGATCAAGATCATCGCCGGACTGCACCAGCACGACGGCGGCACCTTGCGCATCGACGGCGAGGAGACCCGCCTCGGTTCCCCGCGCGAGGCCCTGGACCGCGGTGTCGCCACCGTCTACCAGGACCTGGCCGTCGTATCGCTGATGCCGGTCTGGCGCAACTTCTTCCTCGGCTCGGAGCCCCGCAAGGGCGTCGGCCCCTTCAAGCGCATGGACGTCGACTTCATGCGCCGCACCACCCACTCCGAACTGCTGCGCATGGGCATCGACCTGCGCGACGTCGACCAGCCCATCGGCACCCTCTCCGGCGGCGAGCGCCAGTGCGTGGCGATCGCCCGGGCCGTCCACTTCGGCGCCAAGGTCCTCGTCCTGGACGAGCCGACGGCGGCGCTCGGAGTGAAGCAGTCCGGGGTTGTCCTGAAGTATGTGGCGGCGGCACGGGACCAGGGCCTGGGTGTTGTCTTGATCACCCACAACCCGCATCACGCGTACATGGTGGGGGACAGGTTCGTACTGCTGCGGAGGGGAAGCATGGTCGGGAACCACCTACGGGACGACATCACGCTGGACGAACTGACGGAGCAGATGGCAGGCGGGAGCGACCTCGCTGATCTACGCCATGAACTGCAGCGTGGTTAGGGGCGCGGGGAACTGCGCGAGCACCCACAACGGTGCCGCACCCGGCACAGAACCGGATCCACGCGGTTCGGCACCCCGCACCCCCGTGAGGCAGAATCGGCGGCGATGAGCACCTACGGCACCTTCAACGCCCCCATCGGATCCCGGCGCGCCCCCGCACTGAAAACCATCGGCACCCGGGAACGCCGCTCACACCTGACCGCCCCCCGCGTGCCCACCGTCGGCATCGACATCGGCGGGACGAAGGTGATGGCGGGCGTCGTGGACGCCGACGGCAACATCCTGGAGAAGCTCCGCACGGAGACCCCGGACAAGTCCAAGAGCCCCAGGGTCGTCGAGGACACCATCGTCGAACTGGTCCTGGACCTGTCCGACCGGCACGACGTGCACGCGGTCGGCATCGGCGCGGCCGGCTGGGTCGACGCCGACCGCAACCGCGTCCTGTTCGCCCCCCACCTGTCCTGGCGGAACGAGCCGCTGCGCGACCGCCTCGCCAGCCGCCTCTCGGTCCCGGTCCTGGTTGACAACGACGCCAACACCGCCGCCTGGGCCGAGTGGCGCTTCGGCGCCGGCCGCGGCGAGGACCACCTCGTCATGATCACGCTCGGTACCGGCATCGGCGGCGCGATCCTGGAGGACGGCCAGGTCAAGCGCGGCAAGTACGGCGTCGCCGGCGAGTTCGGTCATATGCAGGTCGTGCCCGGCGGCCACCGCTGCCCGTGCGGCAACCGCGGCTGCTGGGAGCAGTACAGCTCCGGGAACGCGCTGGTCAGGGAGGCGCGTGAGCTGGCCGCGGCCGACTCCCCGGTGGCGTACGGGATCATCGAGCACGTCAAGGGCAGCATCGGCGACATCACCGGCCCGATGATCACCGAGCTGGCCCGCGACGGCGACGCGATGTGCATCGAACTGCTCCAGGACATCGGCCAGTGGCTCGGCGTCGGCATCGCCAACCTCGCCGCCGCCCTCGACCCGTCCTGCTTCGTGATCGGCGGCGGGGTCTCGGCCGCCGACGACCTGCTCATCGGGCCCGCCCGGGACGCCTTCAAGCGGCACCTCACCGGCCGCGGCTACCGCCCCGAGGCCCGCATCGTGCGCGCCCAGCTCGGCCCCGAGGCCGGCATGGTCGGCGCCGCCGACCTCGCCCGGCTGGTCGCGCGTCGCTTCCGGCGCGCCAAACGGCGCAGGGTGGAGCGGTACGAACGCTACGAGCGGTACGCGCAGGCCCGCCGCAGCCAGGAGTCGCTGTGACGAGTTCGCTGCCGACCCAGGCCGGTCCGGCCGACGAGCCGCAGGTGCCGGCCGAGGACCGCCGCCATGTGATCCGCCGCAGGGCGCTCACCCTGGTGATCATCGTGCTGCTCATCGGCATCCCCGCCGGATACCTGGTGATCTCCGCCAACCAGAGCCGCAACAGCGGCAAGGACAAGGAGGAGAAGTACTCGGCGCGGGGGCTGACCAAGGGCTGGCCGTCGAAGGTGCAGCGGCGGCTGTACCAGGTGCCGATACCGCGTCCGTCCAGCAGGGTCGCCTGGTACGAGACGAACAACTGGAAGACCAGCCGGTTGTACGTGCAGTTCCAGACCACGCACGCCGGGCTGGACGCCTTCCTCAAGCAGGTGGGCGTCAGCCGGAGCGAGCTGACGAAGGGCGACGTCACGATCGGCTCGCGCGACCAGCAGGTCACCGGCTGGAGGTTCTCGGGCCCCGGCGCCCGGCAAGGCGCGAACTGGGGCCTGGTCCACGAGCAGAGGAACCCCAGGCCGACGCACGACATCGTGGTGAACACGGGCAGTCCGAAGTATCCGATGGTGTACGTCGTCTCGCGCCTGGTTCCCTGACCGGTCCGGTTGCCACCGGTCCCTCGCGGTCAGGCCGCCGGGGCCGATTGTCAGACCCCGCCCGTAGAGTCGAAGACGACTGATCCGATGTGCGGGCGGGAGGTGACAGGACGTATGGGTGGATCCATGCCACCGGGGCTGGCGGCTGTCTTCCTTCCGGCACCCGTGCCCCGTGAGGGACGGGTGGCCTTCTGGGACCCGGACGGCGGCGGTACGTCGACAGCGCCCGGCCTCGCGTCCACGCCCCTGACCGTCGTACGACCCCATGGGTCCGGCGTCCGCCGCAAGGAGATCCCGGCGCTGACCCTGCCGGTCGGCGAGGCCCTGCCGTCGCTCGTCCGGGCCCGGCACGATCCGGCCGCCCACCCCGCCACGGCCTGCTGGGGCGCGGCGGCCCTGCACGCGCTGCGGCTCGCCGCGCGGGGACGCCTGCTGCCCGGGCTGACGCCCACCGGGCACGACGCCTGGCGGGCCGGGCCCCTCGACCCCGACGACATCGCCCACCTGCGTGCGGTGGCCGCCGCGCTGCCCTACGAGGGGCATGCGGTGCCGCTGCCCGGGCCGGGACCGCTGCGGCTGCCCGAGCCGGAGGCCCTGATGCGGGCCTTCCTCGACGCGGTCGCGGACACCCTGCCACGCACCCCCGCCGCCGAGCACGCCTGCGGCAAGCCCTTCGCGGCCCACGCACCACAGCGCCTGCCCGCCGCCCACGACTGGGCGGCGGAGATCGCCGCCGGGATGGACGCGGGCGTGCGGATCTCGCTGCGCCTGGACCTGTCGGCGCACGACCTGTTCGACGTGGGCGAGGACGGCGACCGGGTACGCCGGGCGGGCGCCGCCATCGTGCAGGTGCACAGCCTCGCTGACCCGACACTCGTCGTGGACGCGGCGGCGCTGTGGACGGGGGACGCGGACGGCGACTTCGGCCCCCGCGCGCGGGTGGACGCCGCGCTCGCCGTCCGGCGCGCGGCGCGCGTCTGGGCGCCGCTGGACCGGCTCGCCGAGCAGGACGTCCCCGATGTGCTCGCCCTGTCCGAGCCGGAGCTGGGTGACCTGCTGGGCGCGGCGGCCGCCCGGCTCGCGGCGGCGGGCGTCGCCGTGCACTGGCCCCGCGACCTGGCACGGGACCTGACGGCGGCCGCGGTGGTACGGCCCGCGCCGGGCTCGGCGACCGACGGCACCGGCTTCTTCGAGAGCGAGGAACTGCTGCAGTTCCGCTGGCAGTTGGCGCTCGGCGGGGAGCCACTCAGCGAGGCCGAGATGGACGCGCTCGCCGAGGCCCACCGCCCCGTCGTCCGGTTGCGCGACCAGTGGGTCCTGGTCGACCCGGCGCTCGTCCGCAAGGCCCGCAAGCGCGAACTGGGCCTGCTCGACCCGGTGGACGCGCTGTCCGCCGCGCTCACCGGCACCGCGGAGGTCGACGGCGAGCAGGTGGAGGCGGTGCCGGTCGGTGCGCTGGCCGCCCTGCGCGACCGCCTCACCGCCGGGGTACGGCCCGCCGAACCGCCCGCCGGGCTCCGTGCCACCCTCCGTGACTACCAACTCCGGGGCCTGGCCTGGCTCGACCTGATGACCTCGCTCGGCCTCGGCGGCTGCCTCGCCGACGACATGGGACTCGGCAAGACGGTCACCGTCATCGCCCTCCACCTCAAACGGGCCCGCACCGAACCCACCTTGGTGGTCTGCCCGGCCTCCCTGCTGGGCAACTGGCAGCGGGAGATCGAGCGGTTCGCGCCCGGCGTCCCCGTCCGCCGCCACCACGGCACGGAACGCACCCTGGACGACCTCGACGGCGGCTTCGTCCTCACCACGTACGGCACGATGCGGTCGGCGGCGGCCACGCTGGCCCGGCAGAAGTGGGGCATGGTCGTCGCCGACGAGGCGCAGCACGTCAAGAACCCCTACTCGGCGACGGCGAAGGCCCTGCGCACCATCCCGACGCCCGCGCGCGTCGCCCTGACCGGCACCCCCGTCGAGAACAACCTCTCCGAGCTGTGGGCCCTGCTGGACTGGACGACGCCCGGCCTGCTCGGCCCCCTGAAGTCCTTCCGCGCCCGGCACGCGCGCGCGGTGGAGACCGGCGAGGACGAGGAGGCGGTGACCCGGCTCTCCCGCCTGGTGCGCCCGTTCCTGCTGCGCCGCAAGAAGTCCGACCCCGGTATCGTCCCCGAGCTGCCACCCAAGACCGAGACCGACCACCCGGTGCCGCTCACCCGCGAACAGGCCGCGCTGTACGAGGCGGTGGTGCGGGAGTCCATGCTCACCATCGAGACGGCGGAGGGCATGGCGCGCCGCGGCCTGGTGCTCAAGCTGCTGACCTCGCTGAAGCAGATCTGCAACCACCCGGCGCTGTACCTGAAGGAGGAGCACAGCCCGTACGGCGGTGACCGGCTCGCCGCCCGCTCCGGCAAACTCGCCCTGCTGGACGAGCTGCTGGACACACTGCTCGCGGAGGACGGCTCGGCGCTGGTCTTCACGCAGTACGTCGGCATGGCCCGCCTGATCACCTCCCACCTGACCGCCCGCGCCGTCCCGGTGGACCTGCTGCACGGCGGCACACCCGTGCCGGAGCGCGAACGCATGGTGGACCGCTTCCAGGGCGGCGCCACCCCGGTCCTCGTCCTGTCCCTCAAGGCTGCCGGCACCGGCCTCAACCTCACCCGCGCGGGCCACGTCGTCCACTTCGACCGCTGGTGGAACCCAGCGGTGGAGGAACAGGCCACCGACCGCGCCTATCGCATCGGCCAGACCCAGCCCGTCCAGGTCCACCGCCTGATCACCGAGGGCACGGTGGAGGACCGCATCGCGGAGATGCTGGAGTCCAAGCGGGCCCTGGCCGACGCGATCCTCGGCTCCGGGGAGGCGGCCCTGACGGAGCTGACGGACCGTGAGCTGTCCGACCTCGTGTCGCTGCGGAGGGCGTCGTGACGGGGGAGCGGGGGCGGTCCTGGGCGTGGGGCGAGGACAAGGTGCCCGATGACGGGCGGATGCTGGACGCGGCGGAGGCCCGGGAGGCCGCGGGCCCGCACGACGTGGCGGAGGAGCTCGAAGAGGCGGCACAGGCACGCCCCGCTGATCTGGCGCGCCGGGCTCTGTGGGCTGCTCGGGAGCGGGGAAGCCGGGAGGCTGAAGGGGGCGGAGACGATACGCCGCCGCCGGGCGCCCGACGCTCTGGACCCGCTTCCGGCTCCCGGCCGGACAGGCCGGCGAGCCCCAAGCCCCGGCCCGGCGACGCCGCCAGGGCTGCGCTGGGGCGGGCGGTGTCGAACCGGCGAGGTGTCGCTGAGGACGCCGAGGGCTCCAGGGCGGCTGACGCACTGAGGGGCGGATCGGACCGGGAGTCCGGTGAGTCCTCGGACGCGGCTGCGGCCGAAGCGTCCACCCGCCCCTCCGACATCGCGCGCGACGCGTTGCGCGCGGCCCGGAGCGAGCGGGAGGCCGAGGCCCGTCAAGCACGGGAGGACATCGGGACGACGGGCGTGGAGCCGGAGCCCCGGTCGGCGCACCGACGCGCTCGACCCGCACCGAGCCCGTCGCACCGAGCCCCGCAGGCCCGCCCCGCCGACCGGATCCGACGCCCCCGGGACCTCGGGGAGGTGCTCGCATCGGCGTTCAAGCCACCGACCCCGGCGGCCGCGACGCAGGAGCCCGTCGACGACGTACACCGAGCTATCTCGCCCACCCGGCCCGCGAGGCAGGAGCCCGTCGACGACGTACACCGAGCCGGCTCACCCACCCGACCCCCTGACGCCCCCTCGGAGGCCACCGCCGCAACCCCCCGCGCCCCCCGCTCCATGGCCTCCCCCCACCGCGACAGCGACCTGCGCCGCACCTTCCCCGCCTTCCCGCCCCGCCCCTCGGACGACGACGCGCCCTTCGCCGAGACCTGGTGGGGCAACGCCTGGATCACCGCGTTGGAGCAGGGCGCGCTGGACGTCAAGCGGCTGGCGCGCGGACGTGGTTACGCCCAGCAGGGCCATGTGGACGCCATCACGGTGACCCCGGGCCTCGTCCTGGCCTACGTCCGCGGCAGCCGCCCCCGGCCGTACCGCGTGCAGGTGCGGCTGCGCACGCTGGACGACGCGGACTGGGAGCGGTTCCTGGACGCCGCCGCCGACCGGCCCGGCCATATCGCCGCGCTGCTCGACAAGGAGATGCCCCAGTCACTCGCGGACGGCGACGTCCCGCTGCTGCCCGGCCCCGGCGACCTCGACCCGCACTGCAGCTGCCCCGACCGCGGCCACCCCTGCAAGCACGCCGCCGCCCTCTGCTACCAGACCGCGCGCCTGCTCGACGCCGACCCCTTCGTGCTGCTCCTGCTGCGCGGCCGGGGCGAACGCGAGCTGCTCGACGCCCTCTCCCGCCGCAACGCCACCCGCGCGGCCCGCGCCGCCCAGGATCGGGAACCGGCCCCGCTGCCGGGCGTCCGGGCCACCGACGCCCTGGCCGCACGTGAATTCCCCCCTCTGCCACGTCCGTTGCCCGCCCCACCGCACCCCGAGCAGCCCCCGGTCTACCCCGCCGCCCCGGGCGGCCCGGACCCGTTCGCGCTGGACCAGCTGGCCACCGACGCCGCCGCCCGCGCCCGCGCCCTGCTCGTCACCGGCCGCGACCCGGTGGCGGAGCTGACGCTGTGGCAGGACGCGGTACGGCTCGCGGCGGCCCGCCCCGGCTCCGGCCTCACCGCGGGCACGCGGGCCCTGTACTCCTCGCTCGCCTCCGCCGTCGGCCGTACCCCGGCGGAGCTGGCGCGCGCGGTCGCCGCCTGGCGCCAGGGCGGCCTCGACGGACTGGCTGTGCTCGAAGAACCCTGGGACCCACCGGCCGGCCGCTTCGACCGCGCCCGCCCCCTCCTCCTCGCCGCCGACCTCCCCGCCTTCCGCCCCTGGCGCAACCGCCTCACCCACCCGAACGGCCACATCCAGCTCCGCCTGGGCCGCGACGCCCTGTGGTTCGCCTACGAGTCCGAACCGGGCCAGGACGACTGGTGGCCCCGAGGCACCCCCGACCCGGACCCGGTCGGCGCGCTCACCGGCATCGACGCCACCGACGAATTGTGAGCGGAGGCAGTCCTGGACCACGGTTCCGCACATGTCAGGCGCGGGAGCGTCCTCCTCCGACGGTGCACCTCCGACGGCCGTGTCACGCGGGGTCCCTCGCAGTTCCGGCGACCTCGGTCGCGTCGGTGACCTGCTCCGAACCGCGCCACAGGGCGTGCCAGAGCCTTGCTCGCCAGGCCAGCCAGGCATCTTCGAGCTCCGCCGCCAGCACCTCGTACGAGAGGCCGAACGCGTACAGCGCCTCCAGGTCCTGGCGGGCCGTGATGTGCCGCCCCGACAGAGCGTCGCCGATGAGGGCGGAGCCATGCGTGAGGGACGGCAAGGTGGTGCGGGGCAGGGCGTGGACCACGCCCCAGGCGATGAGGTGGTCCGTGTACGAGGGCCGGTCCGGCGGTTCGAGGGACGTCCAGACCAGGTGGGGCAGATGGGCGCCGTGCGCGGCGAGGGCCTGCCAGCGGGGGCCGCTCATGGCCTGTTCGTGGCGGTGGTAGACGAGGCGGGCGTGGGCCCGGGCCGCCTCGCCCGTCGGATAGCGGGACGCGTCCAGACCGCGCTCGCGCAGCCGACGGTCCACCAGCTGGTCGATCGGGGCGATGGGGAGCGAGACGGCGGTACAGATGCGGCGCAGCGGGCGGCCCGCCCGACGCGCCTGTTCCAGGCCGGTGCAGAGCGCGGCGAAGACCTGCTCGTAGCGCGCCGCGCTGAACACCGGGGAGATGTCGACGCCGATGCCGTCGGCGACCAGGGAGCCCACCAGGTCCAGGTTGCGGGCCGTGCCCGGCACCTTCAGGAGCAGGTTGGGACGGTCGACGGCCCACCACGTCGCCCGTACCTGTTCGCCCAGCGACATGTCCGGCGCGTCCGGCGGGAGATCGGCCGAGACCAGGCCCATGCGGCCGCCGCTCGCCTCGTGCAGCGGGAGCAGCACGTCGCACGCCGCCCGCGCGGCCACCGTCGACAGCCGCCGGTGTGCCCGGAGCGGGCCGGCCTCGGGCCCGCGCAGCGCCGCCGGCCGCGCGCAGCCGTCGGCCGCCAGCACGTCGTCGACGGTCCAGGTCAGCCCGGACAGATCCCACGCCGCCACCAGGCGCGCCAACTCGCCGACGGTGTCGGGGCGGTGGAACCCGCGCAGCCAGACGGCGACCCCCTCGGCGCGCAGCCGTTTGAGGTGTCGGCCGGTCGTGTCGCCGGCGTTCATCGAATGGTCTTCCTCCCCTTCCCCCGTGAACACCGTCAATCCACCACGAAGTCGGTACGCCGCTCATCCCGCGGATCGTGAAGGGCCACCGTAGGCGGACGCGGCGGACCGGGTGCAGGTGAAGGCCGCCACTTCGTCAGGTTCGCGGCCCACCGGCCCGGTGCGGACCCCGGGACCTGACGAGGTAACCATCGCCGTGTGGTCCGGGGTCGGCGCCGCGCACATGCTGCCCACGGACCCTAGTGAAAGGAACCGATTGACGATGTGCGGTCTCGCGGGATGGGTGAGTCTGCGACGCGATCTCACCCGGCACACCGACATCGCGTCCGCCATGACGCGCACCATGGAGTGCCGGGGCCCGGACGCGCACGGGCTGTGGGCCTCCGCACACGCGCTCCTCGGGCACCAGCGGCTCAGCATCATCGACCTGGAGGGCGGCCAGCAGCCGATGAGCGCCACCCCCGGTGTGCCGGACGCGCCGGTCGTCACCTACACCGGGGAGATCTACAACTTCCGTGAGCTACGAGCCGAGCTGGAACGCCTCGGGCACCGGTTCCGCACCGCAAGCGACACCGAGGTCCTGCTGCACGGCTACCTGGAATGGGGCGAGGAGTTCGCCGAACGGCTCAACGGCATGTACGCCTTCGCCCTGTGGGACCCGCGCACCGAGCAACTCCTGCTGGTCCGTGACCGGATGGGCGTCAAGCCGCTCTACTACTTCCGCACCGACGACGGCATCCTCTTCGGCTCCGAGCCCAAGGCCGTTCTCAGTCACCCGGAGGCCGAGGCCGTCGTCGACGCCGACGGGCTGCGGGAGATGTTCGGCATCGTCAAGACGCCCGGGCACGCCGTCTACCGCGGCCTGCGCGAAGTGCGCCCGGCGACCGTCGTGCGCTTCGACAAGGACGGGCTGAGCGAACGCGAGTACTGGCGGCTGACCGCGCGCGAGCACACCGACGACCTGCCCACCACGATCAACCATGTGCGTGAGCTGCTGGAGGACATCGTCGAACGGCAGCTCGTCGCCGACGTCACCGTCGGCACGCTGCTCTCCGGCGGCCTCGACTCCAGCGCCGTCACCGCGCTCGCCGCCCGCGCCCTCGCCGCCCAGGGCGAACGCCGGCCACTGCGCGCCTTCTCCGTCGACTTCACCGGGCACGACGAGCGCTTCGAGGCCAACGTCCAGTGGGAGGACCCCGACACCCCCTTCGCGATCGAGGTGGCCCGGCACGTCGGCGCCGAGCACGTCGTCGTCGAACTCGACAGCGACGACGTACTCGACCCGGACGTACGGGCCAGGGTGCTGCACGCGCAGGACCTCCCGGTGTCCACCGGTGACATGGAGTACTCGCTGTACCTGCTGTGCCGCGCCCTGAGGGAGCGGATGACCGTCGCCCTGTCCGGGGAGGCGGCGGACGAACTCTTCGGCGGATACACCTGGTTCCACGACAAGGAGGCCGTCGAGGCGGACACCTTCCCGTGGCACCACCCCTTCGAGAAGGCGGGCGGCATCGGAGCCCTGCGCGACGTCGGCATCTGGGACCGGCTCGGGCTGGGCGAGTACATCAAGCAGCGCTACGCCGAGGCCCTCGCCGAAGTCCCGCGACTCGCCGGGGAGCAGGGCCACGAGGCGCGGATGCGCGAGATCAGCTACCTCAACATCACCCGCTGGGAGAACTTCCTACTCGACCGCAAGGACCGGATGAGCATGGCCGTCAGCCTGGAGGTGCGCGTCCCGTTCACCGACCACCGGCTCGTCGACTACGTCTTCAACGTCCCCTGGGCCATGAAGAACCACGACGGCCGCGAGAAGAGCCTGCTGCGCGCCGCGATGCGCGGGATCCTCCCCGACTCCGTCCTGGACCGCAAGAAGAACCCGTACCCCTCGACCCAGGACGTGACCTACGAACTGGCCCTGCGCGCCATGGTGGAGGGCCTGCTCACCGAAGGCTCCCCGGTGCTGCAGCTCGTCTCCGGCGACGCCGTCCGCAAGCTGCTCGACCGGCCCGTCGGCGCGTACGCCATGGGTGGGCCGTGGAGCGCCCGTGCGGTCCTGGAGCGGCTCCTGGAGTTCGACGCCTGGGTCAGGCGGTACGGCGTGAAGGTGGAGCTGTGACCTCGTGACCGTGCTCACCGTCTGGTCCGACATCGGCTGCCCCTGGGCCGGGCTCGCCCTGCACACCGTGCGGGCCACCGCCCGGTCCCGCGGCCACGAACTGCTGATCGACCACCGCGCCTTCCCCCTGGAACTGTTCAACGCCGAGCCCACACCGCGGCACATCGTCGAACCGGAGGTCGTCGTCATCGGCGCCGCCCGGCCCGAACTGGGCTGGCGTGTCTGGGCGGGCCGCGACGCCGCCTATCCCGCCACGACCCTGCCCGCGCTGGAGGCCGTACAGGCGGCGAAGGACCCGGCGATCGGCGGCCTGCGCGGCTCGGACGCGCTGGACGCGGCGCTGCGGCACGCCTTCTACGCCGAGAGCCGCTGCATCAGCGTCGTCCCGATGATCCTCGACGTGGCCGCGGGCTGCCCCGAGGTCGACGCGGACGCACTGGCCCGGGCCCTGGCCCGCGGGGCCGGCCGCGCCGAGGTGTTCACGCAGTGGCACGCCGCCCGCGACACCGGCGTACAAGGCAGCCCGCACCTGTTCGGGCCGCACGGCTGGGCCGCGCACAACCCGGGCGTCCGGCTCGCCTGGACGGGTGACCCGAACGACGGCGGTCTGCCGCGCCTGGAGTCGTTCGACCCCGGCTGGGCCGAGGCGTTCCTCGACGCGGCCGAGGCGGGGGAGGGGGCCAGGACGGGTCCCTGAACCCACGGGACCCCTGATCCCTGTCCGCCTCCCCTCCGCTCCTGTCTCGCGTCTCACCCGCACCCGTCCGGAGCCCGGTGCCTCGGGCTCGGGCTCCTCGTCATCGGAGCCCCGTATGCCCCTGACACCGTCGTCCCCTCCGCGCCCGCCGCACACCGACCGGCGGGCGCGGACCTCTGTCGCGCTGACCGCGGTCCTGGCACTGCTGTCGTTCGTCATGCCGCTCGCCACCGACATGTATCTGCCCGCGTTCCCGACGATGGCGGACGAGCTGCGCACCAACGCGTCGGGAGTCCAGCTCACCCTGACCGCCTTCATGGTCGGACTGGCCCTGGGGCAGCTGGTGTTCGGGCCGCTGTCCGACCGGTACGGCAGACGGCGGCCGATCCTGATCGGCACCGGGATCTGCGCCGTTGCCACCGCCCTGTGCGCCGTGGCGCCCTCGCTGGAGTGGATGATCCTGCTGCGCTGGATGACCGGCGTCGGCGGGGCGGCCGGGCTCGTCGTCGGGCGCGCGGTGGTCGCCGACATCGCGCGGGGCGAGCAGGCGGCACGGCTGTTCGGCATCCTCATGGCGCTGGGCGGCGTCGCCCCGATCGTCGCGCCGATCGCGGGTGGCGCCGTGGTCACCGCGGCCGGATGGCGGGCGGTGTTCTGGGTCCTCGCGGCGGCCTCCCTGGTGACCTTCGCCGCCGCCTGTGTCATCGTTCCGGAGAGCCTGCCCGCCGCGCGCCGCACCCCCGTCGGGACGGCCGCGGTGGCCCGGTCGGTGCGCTCCGTCCTCGCCGACCGCGCGTACCTGGGGTTCACCGGCGCCTTCGCCTTCGGCAGCGCCGCCCTGTTCTGCTACATCTCCGGATCGCCGTTCCTGCTGCAGAACGTGCTCGGCCTGAGCGTCGGACAGGCTTCGGCGGCGTTCGCCGCGGGCGCCCTCACCGCCACCCTTTCCAGCGCCCTGAGCGCCCGCCTCGTCGGCCGCTTCACCCCCTGGTCGCTGCTGCTCACCGGTCTGGTCATGCTGGCCACGGCCGCGACGGTCGCGCTCGCCGTCACGGCCGCGGACCGGCTCGGCCGGATCGCCGCCTTCACCCTGCTGGCGCTCGCCTTCGTCGGGCTCGGCCTCGTCTTCGCCAACGGCACGACGCTCGCCATCGGCGCGGTGCCGCACGCGGCCGGCGCGGGTTCCGCCGTGCTCGGCACCGCGCAGAGCGCGCTCGGCGCACTGGCCGCCCCCTTGATGGGACTCGGCGGTGACCGCACCGCGCTGCCCCTGTTCCTCGGGATGACCGTGTCCGCGGGGATCGCCCTGCTGTGCCTCGCGGCCGCGCGGTCCCGTCCCGCGGCCGCGCCCCGGAAACAGTTTCTGGGGAATTCTTGATGTCATTCTGGAGGCGACCTATAGGGAAACCAGTGAGATCGCACCCGAGTCGAAAGTGGATTTCCGCAGGACATTCGACCGCCCGTGAAGTGCGGTGATGCCTCTCTTCCCCTTCCGTGCGGGGGACTTGACGGAGTACCGAGTCATTCCTTTCCGGGGCTATTTCGGGCCCCGGAGAATTCACGGCACCCGTCCAGAAGGAGGTTTCAGTGGAGCACTATCTCGCGCTCCTGAGCCGGCTGCCCGCCGCCCAGCAGCCGGAATGGGAGGACGACCGGGCTCTGCACCAGGTACGGGACGATCTGGCGGCCCGGCCCGCGCTGGTGCGGGCGGCGGATGTCCACCGGCTGCGTTCCCTGCTGGCACGGGCCGCCTCCGGAGCCGTCCAGGTCATCCAGGCGGGGGACTGCGCGGAGGACCCCGAGGAGTGCACCCGCGGCTACGTCGCGCGCAAGGCGGCCCTGCTCGATCTGCTCGCCGGCACCCTCAAGTCGCTGTCCCACAAACCCGTGCTGCGCGTCGGCCGGATCGCCGGCCAGTTCGCCAAGCCCCGCTCGCGGCCGACCGAGACCATCGCCGGACGCACCCTCGCCGTCTACCGCGGTCACCTCGTCAACAGTCCCGAGCCCGACCCGCTGCTGCGCCGCCCCGACCCGCGCCGGCTGCTCACCGGCTACGACGCGGCGAGCAGCGTCCTGCGCCATCTCGGCTGGCACCAGCCCACGCCGGGCCGGGACGGGGACGCCACCGTGTGGACCAGCCACGAGGCGCTCGTCCTCGACTACGAACTGCCCCAACTGCGCGAGGACGGCAACGGATCCCCCTACCTGGCGTCCACCCACTGGCCCTGGATCGGCGAGCGCACCCGCCAGGTGGACGGCGCGCACGTCGCCCTGCACGCCGCCGTCGTCAACCCGGTCGCCTGCAAGGTCGGCCCCGGCATCACCCCGGAGGAACTGCTCGCCCTGTGCGACCGGCTCGACCCGCACCGGGATCCGGGCCGGCTCACCCTCATCGCCCGCATGGGTGCCGCCGCCGTGAGCACCCGGCTGCCCCGCCTGGTGCGCGCCGCCCGGCAGGCCGGGCACCCCGTCCTGTGGCTGTGCGATCCGATGCACGGCAACACCGTCAGCGGCCCGGACGGTCTGAAGACCCGTTTCGTCGAGACGGTCGTCCACGAGGTCGAGGCCTTCTACGAGGCGGTCGCCGAAGCCGGTGGCACCGCGGCCGGACTGCACCTGGAGACCACGCCCGACGACGTCGCCGAGTGCCTGTCGCGCGAGGCGCCCGACGAGCGGGACGCGGGCAAGTACACGAGCTTCTGCGACCCGCGGCTCAACCCCGCCCAGGCCATGACGGTGGCCGCGGCCTGGCGCGGCTGACCCGTATGGCACCCCAACGACACGTACGGCACCCCAACGACACGTCAGTCACTGGAGGCGAGTTGAATCCGAACACGGACCTGCCTCGGGGCACGGCCCTGGTCACCGGCGCGGCCGGCGGCATCGGCGGTGCGATCGTCCGGGCCCTCGGCGAGCACGGCGTCACCGTCGCCGCCGTGGACCGGGCCGCGGCCCGCCCCGACGCCCTGGCGGAGAAGGCCCGCGCCGACGGGCTCGACGTGCACCCGTTCACCGCGGACGTCAGCAACGAACGAGACGTCGAGGCCCTGCTCGACGACGTCGAACGCAGCCTCGGCGCCGTCGGCAGCCTGGTGAACGCGGCCGGTGTCCTCAGGCCCGGCCCCGCCCACGCCCTCAGCCACGAGGACTGGGCCCGCACCTTCGCCGTCAATACCACCGGTGTCTTCCTCGTCTCCCGCGCCGTGGTGCGCCGCATGCTCGACACCCGTCGAACGGGAGCCGTCGTCACCGTCGCCTCCAACGCCGCCGGCACACCCCGCACGGACATGGCGGCGTACGCCGCGTCGAAGGCGGCCGCGACGATGTACACCAAGTGCCTGGGCCTCGAAGTGGCCCGGCACGGCATCCGCTGCAACGTCGTCGCGCCCGGCTCCACCGAGACCGCCATGCTCACCTCCCTGTGGCGCGACCCCTCCGGGCGCACCGGCACCCTGGAAGGCGCCCCCGACCAGTACCGGGTCGGCATACCGCTGGGCCGGATCGCCGACCCCGTGGACATCGCCGAAGCCGCCGTCTACCTGCTCTCCGACCGGGCCCGGCACATCACCCTGCAGTCCCTCGTCGTCGACGGCGGCGCCACGCTGGGGGTGTCCGCATGACCCGCGCACTCCCCGCCCCCGGCATCCCCGCCCCCGGCATCCCCGCCATCGAGGCGTACCCGCTGCCCGGCCCCGGCGACCTGCCCGCCAACACCGCGCGCTGGACGCCCGATCCGCGCCGCGCCGTGCTCCTCGTGCACGACATGCAGCGCTACTTCCTGCGGCCCTTTCCGGCGACCGTGCGCACCCCGCTGATCGCCAACGCCGCACTGGTGCGGCGCGCCGCGGCCGACACCGGCATGCCCGTCGCCTACACCGCGCAGCCCGGCGGTATGACACCGCGTCAGCGGGGCCTCCTGGAGGACTTCTGGGGACCGGGCATGACCCCGTCGGCGCAGGACCGCGAGGTCGTCGACGAGCTCGCGCCCGGCCGCTCGGACCACACCTTCACCAAATGGCGTTACAGCGCGTTCGTCAACTCCCGGTTGCTGAGCTGGATGCGGCTGCAGCGGCGCGACCAGCTCGTCATCTGCGGCGTGTACGCGCACGTCGGCGTCCTGATGACGGCGTGCGAGGCGTTCTCGCACGACATCCAGCCGTTCCTGGTGGCCGACGCGGTCGCCGACTTCAGTGCCGACGAGCACCACATGGCCCTGCGGTACGCGGCCCGGCGCTGCGCCGTCGTCACCAGCGCGAAGCAGTGCGAAGCCGAACTGCGCGTGGCGCACGGGCAGGAGGAGCGGCGATGACCGACGACCTGCTCGGCCGGGTCCTCGACGGCGCCGTCGGCGCGTACGCGCTGCTGTACCGGCCCGAGGCCACCGGACCCGGCATCGTGGAGCTGCTGGCCGGTGACACCGTGCGCCTGGACCGGCTCGCCGAGCTGTCGGCCTTCACCGGCCTCACCGGCGACCCGGGCGGCGACGACGCGCGCCACGAGGTCCTCGCGCTCGTGCCGTACCGGCAGCTCGCCGAACGCGGCTACGAAGCGCCCGACGACGGTGCCCCGCTCACCGCGCTCGTGGTGCGCGAGCAGACCCGGGTGGCGCTCGCCGACGTCCTGGCCCGGGTGCCCGCGGCCCCCGCCACCCTGAGCGGCGGCCGCTTCGAACCGGACGACGACAGCTACGCCGCGACGGTACGGCGGATCGTCGACGACGAGATCGGCACCGGCCAGGGCGCCAACTTCGTCGTCAAGCGCTCCTTCGTCGCCCACGTCGACGACCACGACGCGCACACCGCCCTGCGTTTCTTCCGCCGGCTGCTCGGCCAGGAGACCGGCGCCTACTGGACGTTCCTGGTGCACACCGGGGACCGCACCCTCGTCGGGGCCTCCCCGGAGCGGCACATCAGCCTGGACGCCGGGCGCGCCGTGATGAACCCGATCAGCGGCACCTACCGCTACCCGCCCACCGGTCCGGTGCTCGACGAGGTGATGGCGTTCCTGCGGGACACCAAGGAGACCGACGAGCTGTACATGGTCGTCGACGAGGAACTCAAGATGATGGGCCGCATCTGCGAGAGCGGCGGCCGGGTCGTGGGGCCGCGGCTGAAGGAGATGGCACGGCTCGCCCACACCGAGTACTTCATCGAGGGCCGCTGTACCCGCGAGATCCCCGACATCCTGCACGAGACCCTGTTCGCCCCCACCGTCACCGGCAGCCCCTTGGAGAACGCCGCCCGCGTCATCGCCCGCCACGAACCCGCCGGCCGCGGCTACTACGCGGGGCTCGCCGCGCTCATCGGCCGCGACGGGCAGGGCGGCCCGGCCCTCGACTCCGCCATCCTCATCCGCACCGCGGACGTGGCCGCGGACGGCCGTGTCGAGATCGGCGTCGGCGCCACCCTCGTACGCCACTCCGATCCGGCCGCCGAGGTCGCCGAGACCCGGGCCAAGGCCGCCGGGCTGATCGACGCGCTCGCCGGGCGCGGCGGCAGGCTCGCCGACCACCCCGAGGTGCGCGCCGAACTCGCCCGCCGTAACGCCACCATCGCCGGTTTCTGGCTGGCCTCGGGCAGCGACGACGACGCACCGGCCGGATTCGGCGGGCGCACCGCCCTGGTGATCGACGCGGAGGACACCTTCACCGCCATGCTCGCCCACCAGCTCCGCGCGCTCGGCATGACCGTCACCGTGCGGCGCTACGACGAGCCGTACGTCCTCGACGGGCACGACCTGGTCGTCATGGGGCCCGGTCCGGGCGACCCCACGGACGTCGGACACCCGAAGATCGCGCAGCTGCGGGCGGCGGTGCACGAACTCCTCGACCGCAGGCTGCCGTTCCTCGGGGTCTGCCTCAGCCACCAGGTGCTGGCCTCGCTGCTCGGACTACAGCTGCGGCGCAGGCCGCGGCCGAGCCAGGGCGAGCAGCGGCGCATCGACCTGTTCGGCGAGAGCGTCCGGGTCGGCTTCTACAACACCTTCGCCGCGCACGGCACCGACGACAAGACGCACGTCGACGGCGTCGGCGTGGTCGAGATCTGCCGGGATCCGGACAGCGGTGAGGTGCACGCGCTGCGCGGACCGGGTTTCGCGTCCCTGCAGTTCCACCCCGAGTCACTGCTCACCCAGAACGGCCCGCGCATCGTGGGCTCGCTGATCAAGGAGGTACTCAGGTCGTGAAGGCCGTCATTGCCTGGTGGGATCTGGCGCCGTCCGGACGTGACGCGGCATCGCTGCGGGCGTTTCTGCGGGACGAGGCCGTCGCCCGGTTCGCCCAGGTCCAGGGTTTGCGGCTGAAGGTGTGGATGTCCGACGAGCCGACCGCCCGCTGGGGCGCGGTGTTCCTGTGGGAGTCCGCCGAGGCCGCGGGGCAGCGGCTGCCGCAGCGCGCCGCCGAGATCATCGGCTACCCGCCCACGGAGGTGCACGTCTTCGACGTGGAGGCGGTCACCGAGGGACGGCACGGCACGCCGGACCTCGCGGGGCTCGGCCTCGCCTACGCGGAGAGGAGCCCGGCCGCGTGATGGACCTCGTCATCGTGGGCGGTGGCATCGGAGGACTCGCCACCGCCCTGGCCGCGGCGCGCGCCGGATGCCGGGTCACCGTGCTCGAACGCCGCGACGCCATGAGCGAGTTGGGCGCCGGTATCCAGCTCGCTCCGAACGCCTTCCACGCTCTGGACCGGCTCGGCGTCGGCGACGCGGTCCGTGACCGCTGCGTCCGTATCGAGGTGCTGCGCCTGATGGACGGGACCACGGACGAGACGCTCGCCGCGATGCCGCTGACCGGCGCGTACCGGACCCGGTTCGGCCATCCGTACGCCGTCGTGCACCGTGCCGATCTGCACCGCCCGCTCCTGGACGCCTGCCGGGACGCCGGGGTGGAGTTGCGTGTCGACAGCGGTCTGACGCGCTACGAGCAGGGCGCGGTGGACGTCACCGCCGTCCTGGCCGACGGGGAGCGGGTGCGCGGTCACGCCCTGATCGGCGCCGACGGCATCCGCTCCACCGTGCGCGCCCAGCTGCTCGGCGACGGGGAGCCACGCGTCTCGGGGCACACCATCTACCGGTCCCTGGTGCCCATGGACTCCGTGCCCCAGGAGCTGCGCTGGAACGCCGTGACCCTGTGGGCCGGGCCGAAGTGGCACCTCGTCCACTACCCCATAGCCTCCGGCGAGTTCCTCAACCTTGCGGTCACCCGGGACGACGGCGCACGGCAGGCCGTGGCCGGGGTGCCCGTGCCCGGGGAGCGGGTCCTCGGCGAGTTCCCCGGCCTCGGCTCGTATCCCCGCCGGCTGCTGGAGCTCGGCCGGGACTGGCGCACGTGGGTGCTGTGCGACCGCGACCCCGTCGGCACCTGGACGGAAGGCCGGGTGGCCCTGCTCGGCGACGCCGCCCATCCCATGCTCCAGTACGCCGCCCAGGGCGCCTGCCAGGCGCTGGAGGACGCCGTGGTACTGGGCGGACTCCTCGACGGGGCCGGCCCCGACGACGTGCCGCAGCGCCTGGAGAAGTACGCCGCGGCGCGCCACGAGCGGACGGCGAGGGCGCAACTGCTGGCCCGTCGGATGGGGGAGCGGCTCTACCACCCGCAGGGCCGGGCCGCCACCGAACGCAACGCGATGCTCGCGGCGTTGTCCACGAACGACATGTACGACGCCGTGCAGTGGCTGCACGGGGAGCGGATGTTCCTCGCCCCCGGCGTCGGCTGAACCCCGCCTGCCGGTCGAACCGGCGCAACGAAAGAGCCGCCCCGTCGTGCGGGGCGGCTCGATCGTTGTGCGGGGCCGGGTCACACCGGGGCGGCCGGGATCTCCTTCAGAGGGCGCCACCAGGCCTCGTGTGTGCGGTACCACTCCACCGTCTCGCGCAGCCCCGTGTCGAACGGCTTCAGCGGCCGGTACCCGAGCTCCTCACGGATCTTCGTGTCGTCGATCGCGTACCGCAGATCGTGGCCCTTGCGGTCCGCCACGAGCCGGATGCGGGAGGAGTCCGCGCCGCACAGCTGAAGGAGCCGCTCGGTGATCTCACGGTTCGTCAGGCCCGTGCCGCCGCCGACGTTGTAGATCTCACCGGCCCGGCCACGGGTGAGCACCAGGTGCACGGCCCGGCAGTGGTCGTCGACGTGCAGCCACTCCCGGGACTGCCGGCCCGTCCCGTACAGCGGCACGGTCAGGCCGCCGAGCAGGTTGGTGGTGAACAGCGGGATCAGCTTCTCGGGGTGCTGGCGCGGCCCGTAGTTGTTGGAGCAGCGGCTGATCCGCACGTCCAGCCCGTGGGTACGCCAGTAGGCGCGGGCGAGCAGGTCCGAGGACGCCTTGGAGGCCGCGTAGGGGGAGTTGGGCAGCAGCGGCTCCGTCTCGTCCCAGGTGCCCGTCTCGATGGAGCCGTAGACCTCGTCGGTGGAGATGTGCACGAACGTCTCCACACCGCAGTGCAGCGCCGCCTCCAGGAGCGTCTGGGTGCCCAGCACGTTGGTCCGTACGAAGGCCCGCGGACCCAGCAGGGAGCGGTCCACGTGCGACTCGGCCGCGAAGTGCACGACCTGCCGATGACCCGGCATCAGTGCCCGCACCAGCTCCTCGTCGCAGATGTCGCCCTTGACCAGGGTCAGACGCGGGTGGTCCAGCGGCAGATTGGCGGTGTTGCCGGCGTACGTGAGCAGGTCCAGGACGGTGACCTCGGCGTTCTCGTAGCCCTCGTAACGGCCCTCCAGCAGGCAGCGCACGAAGTGCGAGCCGATGAATCCGGCGCCGCCGGTGACCAGGACGCGGTGTGTCATGCGACCACCGCCCGGCAGTCGTCGCCCACCACCAGCTGGTGCGCCCGGGTGCCGGGCGGCGAGGTGACCTTCGCGCCGCGGCCGATCAGCGAGGCGCGCACCGGTCGGACCCCGTCCAGCACCGCGCCGTCCAGCAGGATCGAGTCCTCGATGTCGGCACCGTGCACGGTGCAGCCGGCGCCGAGCGAGGTGTGCGGGCCGACCCGGCTGTCCTGCACGACCGTGTCGGCGCCGACGACGAGCGGGCCGGTGAGCCGGGAGCGTACGACGGTGGCGCCGGGCTCCACGATCACGGCGCCGTCCAGCACGCTCTCCTCGTCGACCCGGCCGCGCACCTCGGCCTCGACCCGGTTCAGCAGGACCCGGTTGCACTCCAGCAGACCGTCGATCTTCCCGGTGTCCTGCCAGTACCCGGAGTACTCGACGGCGGTGACCGGGCGGCCCCCGGTGACCAGGTGCTGGATGGCGTCCGTGATCTCCAGCTCGCCGCGCGCGCTGGGCGGGACGGCCCGCACCGCGTCGTGGATGGCGGGGGTGAAGAAGTACACGCCGATCACGGCGAGATCGCTGCGCGGGTGCCGTGGCTTCTCCACCAGGGCCCGCACCACCCGGTCCGCGCCGACCTCGGCCACTCCGTACTGCCGCGGGTCGAGGACCTTGGTGACCATGATCTGGGCCGCCGGGCGGCGCGCCGCGAAGGACTCCGCGGCGTCGCCGATGCCCTCGACCAGCACATTGTCGCCGAGGTACATGACGAAGTCGTCGTCGCCGAGGAAGTCCTCCGCGATGGCCACGCAGTGTGCCAGTCCCAGCGGCGCCTGCTGCCGTATGTAGGTGATGCGCAGGCCGAGCCGGGAACCGTCGCCGATCGCGGCGGCGATCTCGTCCGCGTGGTCCCCGACGATGATGCCGACCTCGCTCACGCCGATGGCGCGGATGTTCTCCAGGCAATGCACCAGGACCGGTTTGTTCGCCACCGGGACCAACTGCTTGGCCATCGAGTGGGTAAGGGGACGGAGCCGGGTTCCCATTCCGCCCGACAGTACGAGTGCTTTCATTGCGACCTCTCACTCAATAGGTGGGGCAGCGGTGGGAATGACAATGCCGCAACGGTCTTGCGGTGTCCTTGAGAAGACTTAGCGTCCCGACAGGGGATACCGGTGAGCGGTCTCCAGAGATCCTCTGAGAATTCCCTAGACCGCATTCCTAGGGTGACCGTCATGCGCATTCTCTTTCTGGCCGGGGGAAGCCCGGCGACGATTTTCGGCCTGGCGCCGCTCGCCACGGCCGCACGGAACGCGGGACATCAGGTGTTCCTCGCGTCCACCGAGGAGATGATGCCGGTCGCCGCCGGCGCCGGACTGCCCGGTGTCCCCGTCACCGGGCGCTCGATCCGCGACTTCATGACGACGAGCCGTACCGGCGAGAGCCTTCAGTGGCCCGAGGACCCGCAGGAGCACATCCACTTCATCGGCCGCGGCTTCGGCCGCATGGCCGCCGCCAGCCTCCCGGCGCTGATCGAGCTCGGCCGCGTCTGGAAGGCCGATCTCGTCGTCGGCGGCATGCTCTGCTTCGCGGCACCGCTGGCCGCCAGGCACCTCGGCATCCCGTACGTGCGGCAGGCCTGGGACACCGGCGAGCCACCCGAGGTGGACGGCGCCGCGGCGAGTGTCATGGGGCCCGAACTCGCCGAACTGGGCCTGGACCGGCTGCCGGAGCACGACCTCTTCATCGACATCTGCCCGCCCGGCCTGCGCCCCGCCGACGCGTTCGACGCGCAGCCCATGCGCTACATCCCCGGCAACGGACAGCGCGCCCTGGAGCCGTGGATGTACGTCCCCGGCGAGCGCCGCCGCATCCTGGTGACCGCGGGCAGCCGGGTCAGCCGGCACCAGTACTTCGACTACGTGCGCGAACTCGCCCGCAAGGTAGGCGCGCTGGGCACCGAACTGCTCGTCGCCGTGCCCGACGAGGTCGCGGCCGAGCTGACCGAGGGGCTGCGCCATGTGCGGGCCGGCTGGATGCCGCTCGACGTCGTCGCGCCCACCTGCGACCTCGTCGTGCACCACGCGGGTGGCGGCACCGCCCTGGCGGCGATGAACGCGGGCGTGCCGCAGCTGCTCATCCCCAACATGCCGAAGCTGGTGCCGCCTTCGCGCCGGCTCGTCGACTTCGGGGCCGCTTTGATGGTGCCGGACGGCGAGGACTCGCAGGACGCCGTGGTCGCCGCCTGCGAGAAGATCCTCGGTGACTCCTCCTATCGGGAGCGCTCGCAGGCGCTGGCCGCGGAGATCGCCGGTATGCCGCTGCCCGCGCAGGTGGTCGGCGCCCTGGAGGACCTCGTCGGCTGAGCGCACGGACACGACGTCGGGGCGGCACCGGGAGTCGGTGCCGCCCCGCTCGCGCTCGCGCCGGACGCCCGGTGCGGGCCGTCACCCCGACGGGCGGGTCACGGAGACCGCCGCCGTCCGCTCCCGGCCCGGCGTGAGCCCGTCCACCAGATCGGTGTCGAGCCGCGGATCACCGGTGAGGATGGCCTCGTGCAGCAGCCGGACGCGCAGGCAGGGTTCGATGCCGAGTTCCTCGTCGAGGGTCCTCCGCAGCCGGTGGAACGCCTCCAGGGCCTCCACCTGCCGGCTGGAGCGGTACAGAGCCAGCATGTACTGGGCGGTGAGGTTCTCGTTCAGCGGATGCCGGGCCGACAACGCGCCCAGCTCGCTCAGCAGGTGATGGTGCAGACCGAGCCGCAGCTCGGCCTCGAAGCACTGTTCCATCATGCCGAGCCGGGTCTCGGCCAGGCTGTTCACCCGCTCGCGCAGATGAGGCCCCGGCGTCACGTCGGCCAGGGCCTCACCCCGCCACAGCGACAGCGCCGCGCGGAAGGTCCGGGACACGGCCCGGTCGTCCCCGTTGCGCTGCGCCACCCGGCCCTCCTGCAGCAGGCGGTTGAAGCGGGTCAGATCGAGCGCCTCGGGTTCGGTGACGATGCGGTAGCTGCGCGAGCCCGTGACCAGTTTCTGCCGAGCGGACTTCAGCGAACGCACCGAGGGCGAGCGGGCGAGGGAGCGGCGGATTTGCAGGATGTACGTCTGGAGCGTCGGTAAAGCGCTCGGCGGGGGATCGTTCTCCCACAGTTCCTGGCTGCATATTTCGGTGGACACCGGCAGATTCGCGTGCAGCAGTAAAAGCGCGAGCAGATGCCGCTGTTTCGGTGCCGTCGGAAGATACTCGATCCCATCGTCCATGGCGGAGATCGGCCCCAGGACTCGGAATTCCATTGCTTCCCCTGAACGATAAGGGCAGTTCGGATCCTGCCGCGTGAGGTCCCCACCTTCTGGCAGGATCCTTCGGGATGCAACGGAACCGGGGATATTGTGTCAGGTGGCCAGGTGCCGGTGTCCGAAATTCGTTGCCGGTGTCTCCGGCCGCGTTCAGGCGATCAATCCCCTTGCTTTGCCGAGCAGTTCGATCTGCAGTTCCCAGGCCCCGCCGACGGGGCAGACGACCACGTGCTCGGCGCCCGCCGCCGCGTACGCCGCGATGCGCTCGGCGATCAGCTCGGGCGGTCCGCACACCGCGACCGCGTCGGCGAGTTCACCCGGGAAACCGAACTGGCCGTGCAGCACGCCCACCAGGGCGTCCTTCGACAGCCCGCCCAGATGCCCGTCGAGCGCGGCGAACACCGTGACCGCGACGCGCGGCACCGGCCGCCCCGCCGCGCCGCTCAACTCCGCCAAGGTGGCCAGTCCCTCGGCCACCCCCTCCGGCGTGATCGCCGCCGGCAGCCAGCCGTCCCCGAGCGTGGCGGCCCGGCGCAGCGCGGCCGGTGAGCCACCGCCGATCCACACCGGCGGCACCGGCACCGCCGGCGCCAGGGTCACGGAGGCGTCCGGCAGGTCGGGCAGCTCGGTGGTCCGCCCGGCCAGCAGCGCGGGCAGCGCACGCAGCGCCGCGTCGGTGCGCCGGGCCCGCTCGGCGACGGGCACCCCGGCCGCCGTCCACTCATCGGCCGGTACGCCGCCCAGACCCACGCCCAGGTGCAACCGGCCCGGCGCGAGCGCGTGCAGCGAACCGATCTGCTTGGCCGCCCAGGACAGTCGGCGCAGCGCCAACTGCAGCACGCCGAAGCCTACTTCGAGCCGGGTGGTGCACCCCGCCGCGGCGGCCAGCGCGACCGTGCTCTCCAGGAACGGGGCCCCGGTGGCCAGATGGTCGCTGGCCCACAGCGAGTCCAGGCCGGCCTGCTCGGCGTGGCGGGCCACCTCCTGCGGCGCGGGCAGCGTGCCGTCGGGCGAGCTGAGGGACGAGTACGAGATGCCTGTCTTGACCATCGGGTCTCCTTGAACGGTGCGGGAAGCGGCGGTCACCGCGCGGCCGGGGCGGGCTCCCCGGCGCTGACGACGGCACAGCGGTGATGGTCGATGTCGACAAGCCCCTTGGTGCGTCCGAAGATCTCCTTGAACTCGCGCTGCCGCGCGCACCGTTCGAAGGACTCCCGGTCCGCCCACAGGGCGAGGCTGAAGTACACGTCGGGCTCGTGCAGCGACCGCACCAGCTGATGCCGGACCAGCCCCGGCTGTCGCTCCATGAAGGCGCCGCCCTCGGCGTAGATCTCCTCGTACAGCTCGGTCGAACCGGTCACGGTGATCCTGTTCGCAATCACGTACATACGGGCTCCCAAAACGGCGGGGTGACAGGGGGGCGGACGGTGCCGACGGCGGGGGAGGTCGGCGGCACCGCCCGCCGGTCTCAGACGTGCTGGTTCTCGGACTGGGGCGTCCGCTCGGGCCGCGCGGCCGCGGGCCGCGGCGCGGAGGAGCCGGAGAGCATGGCCACCACGAGGACCGCACCGATGGCGCAGACACCCGCCACCCACCACAGGGCGATGTGCCAGGCGCTGGTGAAGTGGTCGGCGAGGACGGCGTGTTCGGGGCCGTCGGGCAGATTGCCCGCGGAGACCTCCTTGGCCAGGTGCGCCGAACCGACCCGGCTCTGGATCAGGCTGACCAGGAGCGACCCGAAGATGGCCAGGACGAGTGCCTCGGCGCCGCCGCGGATGGTGTTGAGGAAGCCGGCCGCCATGCCCGCCCGCTCCGGCTCCACCTGGCTCATGGCCTGGCCGTCGGTGATGCCGAACGAGATGCCCATGCCGACGCCGATCACGATCAGCGGGCCCGCGAGCCGGCCCGCGCCGATCCCGGGTTCCAGGACGGTCAGCCACGCGCTGCCCGCCGCGATGAGCAGCAGCGCGAGCCCCATCAGGACGCGCGGCGGGAAACCGCGGGTGATCAGCCAGCCGCCGACCTGCGGAGCGACCAGCACCGGCACCGTCATCAGCAGCATGGTCACACCGGCACTGGTCGCCGACGCGTCGCTCGCGCCCTGGAAGTACGTGGGCAGGAACGTCAGCGTGCCGACGAAACCGATCGACGTGATGAGGGTGCCGACGCACCAGGCGGTGTACCGCCGGTTCTTGATCAGCGTCAGATCGAGCACCGGGTGGTCGCTGCGCCGCTCCACCACCGCGAACACGATCAGCAGCGCGACACCGAGGACCAGGCTCCCGACGATGAGCGGATCGCCCCAGCCGCTCTCCGGACCCTGCACCAGGCCGATCATCGCCAGGGCCAGACCGAGTACGAACGTGACCACGCCGGGGACGTCGACGCGGGGTCGCTCACCGGCCCGCGACTCGGCGACCCTGACCGTGCCCAACAGCACGAACACCAGCACCACGACGTAGAACAGGAAGCTCGCGCGCCAGCCGAGGCTGCCCACGAGCCAGCCGGACAGCGTCGGCCCGAACGCGATGCCGATACCGACGACGGTGCCCATCGCAGCGAACGCGCGGGTGCGCGCCGCGCCGTCGAACGTGGTCGCCAGGATCGCCCCCGAGCTGGCCAGGACGCCCGCGGCGCCGATGCCCGCGACGGCCCGGGCCAGGTCCAGCACCACGATGTGCGGGGCGAGCGCGCTGATCAGCGAGCCCACGGCGAACAGGCCACCGCCCAGCACGAAGATCCGGCGCCGCCCGAACAGGTCGGACAGCGAGCCCGCGACCAGGGTGATCGCCGCGAACAGCAGGTTGTAGACGTTGACCACCCACATCAGGGGGGCGCCCGAGGTGTCCAGGTCCTTGCCGATGTCGGGCAGCGCGACGGCCGCGCCGGAGATGGACATCGGCACGACCAGGACGCCGAGCAGTACGACGACGAGCGTCATGGCCGGACTCGACCGTGGTGGAGATGACTTGGTGCCGGCTGTGCTCATCGCTCTTCCTTCCCGGATGTGACTCGGACAGCGACGAACGTAGAAGGTGAAGTTCGGTTGAGGTCCAGTGCGGCGCCGGCACTTCGTCAGGTCGTGAGCGGGCCCAGATCCCTCCCAGGAAGTCTCTAGAACGGTGGGCGAGGCTGGAGGGGACGGTCCGCGCCACCCACCGCGGGCCGGTCCACGAAGCCCCCAAGGAGTGTGCGACGGTGTTCACGGACCTGGCGGATTTCCACCAGTGGCTTGCGCAACGTCACGAAGCGAACGAGTACCGGGTGACCCCCGCGCCGCTGAACCGGCTCGACGGCTGGGCCGCGGACCCGGTCACCGGCGACCTCCACCACGCCAGCGGCCGCTTCTTCGCCGTCCACGGCCTGGACGTCACCGGCTCCCAGCGCGAGGTCGGACACTGGCAGCAGCCGGTCATCAACCAGCCCGAGCACGGCGTCCTCGGCATCCTGGTCAAGGAGTTCGACGGCGTACCGCACTGCCTGCTGCAGGCCAAGATGGAGCCGGGCAACGTCAACACCCTCCAGCTGTCCCCGACCGTGCAGGCCACCCGGAGCAACTACACCCGAGTCCACCGCGGCCGCGCGGTCCCCTACCTGGAGCTGTTCATCGCGCGCGGGCGCGGCCGACCGCTGGCCGACGCGTTGCAGAGCGAACAGGGCTCGTGGTTCCTGGCCAAGCGCAACCGCAACGTCATCATCCGGATCGACGACGACATCCCCGTCCTGGACGACTTCTGCTGGCTCTCCCTCGACCAGATCGGCCACCTGCTGAAGGTGCACGACCTGGTCAACATGGACACCCGCACCGTGCTGTCGCATCTGCCGGACGCGCTGCTGCCCGCCGGGGACCGCTTCCGCGGCACCCCCGCGCATCCCCTGCCGGAGCTGCTCAACTGGCTGACCCACCACAAGACCATGGACCGCACCGTGCGCCGCGCCGTCCCGCTCGCCAAGACCGAGGGCTGGCGGATGACCGACGAGGAACTGCGCCACGAGCACGGCCGCTACTTCCGCGTCATCGGCGTCGACGTACAGGCCCAGAACCGGGAGGTGGCCAGCTGGTCCCAGCCGATGCTCGCACCCTGCGGCGAGGGCGTCATCGCCTTCGTCGTGCGGCGCATCGACGGCGTCCCGCACGTCCTCGTCCAGGCCAGGGCCGAGGCCGGCACTCCGGACGGCGTCGAGATCGCACCGACCGTGCAGTGCAGCCCCGGCAACTACGCCCACCTCGCCACCGGCCTGCGCCCCCGCTACCTCGACACCGTCCTGTCCGCGCCGCCCCGGCGCGTCCTGTTCGACGTGGTGCACTCCGAGGAGGGCGGCCGCTTCTACCACGCCCGCAACCGCTACCGGGCCGTCGAGGTCCCCGACGACTTCCCCGTCGACGTGCCCGACGGCTTCCACTGGGCGACCCCGGGCCAGCTCGCCCAGGTCAACCAGTACGGCGGACTGCTCAACGTGGAGGCCCGCAACCTGCTGACGTGCATGGGATTCATCGCATGACGGCCCAACGCCCCTTGCGCCTGGGCGTCATGGGCTGCGCCGAGTTCGCGCTGCGCCGCATGCTGCCCGCGGTCGCCGACAGCCCGGACATCGAACTGGCCGCCGTGGCCAGCCGCCGGCCGGGCACGGCCCGGGAGGTCGCCGCGCGCTTCGGCGGCACCCCCGTCGACGGCTACGAGCAGCTGCTCGCCGTACCGGACCTGGACGCCGTGTACGTGCCGCTGCCCAACGCGCTGCACGCCGAGTGGGTGCTGCGCGCCCTGGACTCGGGCCACCACGTCCTGGCCGAGAAGCCCCTCACCACCCGTGGCGACCTCACCCGGGAGGCGGTGCGCCGAGCCGCGGAGCGTAGGCTCGCCCTCGTCGAGAACTTCCTGTTCGTGCACCATCCACAGCACGCCCGGGTACGCGCGCTGATCGGCGACGAGATCGGCGAACTGCGGCAGATGTCCGCCGCGTTCGCCATTCCACCGCGCCCCGCGGGTGACATCCGCCACCGCCCGGACCTGGGCGGTGGCGCTCTGCTCGACGTCGGCGTCTATCCCCTCAAGGCCGCGCAGTACTTCCTCGGCACCGGCCTGCACGTCGCCGGCGCCGCCCTCCGGTACGGCAGTACCGGCGTCGACGTGGAGGGCTCGGTGCTGCTGCGCCGCGCGGACGGCGTCTGCGCCCAGCTGTCCTTCGGCATGGACCACGCCTACACGTCCCGCTACGAGCTGTGGGGCACCCGGGGCCGCGTCACCGTGAACCGCGCGTTCACCCCGCCCGCGGACCACCGCCCCGAGGTGACGGTGGAGCGGGACGGCCGGACCCGCGGCGTCGGGCTGCCCGCCGCCGACCAGTGCGCGGCCGCCGTCGCCGCGTTCGCGGCGGCCGTCCGCGACCCGGCGACGTGCCACGAGGCGGCGGCCCACTCCCTGGACCTGGCCCGCCTCACCGACGAGGTGCGTGCCGCCGCTGTCTGAGCACCCCGCACCGACCGTCACGTCAGCCGCCGGGCCCCCGGCCCCTGGCGGCTGAGTACGTCCTCCGGATTCGACAGCGTGCAGTGCTCCAGGGACAGGCAGCCGCAGCCGATGCACTCCGTCAACCGCTGCCGCAGCGCGCGCAGTCGGCGGATGCGTGCGTCCAGCTCGGGCTGCCACGACTCGGCGAGCCGCGCCCAGTCCCGCCGGGTGGGCGTACGGCCCTGCGGCAGCTCGGCGAACGCCTCCCGGATCGCGGCCAGCGACAGCCCGACCGCCTGCGCGGTGCGGATGACGGCGACCCGGCGCAGCGTGTCCCGGCGATAGCGCCGCTGGTTCCCGCTGGTGCGCCGGCTGTGGATCAGCCCCTCGCTCTCGTAGAAACGCAGCGCCGAGGGGCGCACGCCGCTGCGTGCCGACAGTTCCCCCATGGTGAGTTCCCCGGCCGGGGGACGGGACGGTACTCGGTCCATCCCCCCACGTTAGGAGCCCGGGGCCGGACCGCCCGATCGACATCCACGGACTGTGTCAGGTCTCCGGGACATCGGGCGTTCGCGCAGGTCACCGGCGCTCCTCGGTGACCGGGACAGCGAGATCGGCAGACAAGTGTGTGTCCGGCGTCCCTCCCGCCGGGCGCCCCGTGCGCCGACGGTGGAGACAGGCAGGCCGAGGTGACCGCGCCTCGACCGCAAGCGGAGAAGGAGCGTCGTGATCGAATCCGCCGGACCGGGACTGTCCACCAGGCTCTTCGCGTCCCTGCGCCGCCGTGACCAGCGCACCAAGGCGGAGCTCTACCTCACCGGACTGCTCGCCACCGAAGGCCGCAAGTCGGTGCGCAACATCTCCGCGTCGCTGCACGGCGCGGGCGACGGCGCGACGGAGCAGAGCCTGCACCACTTCATCACCAGCTCCACCTGGGACTGGATCCCCGTGCGCACGGCCCTGGCCCACGCCCTCACCGAACGCGCCCCGCAGCACGTGTGGACGGTGCGGGCCCTGCCGATCCCCAAGGCGGGCACCCACTCCGTCGGCGTGGACCGGCTCTACGTGCCCGGCCTCGGCCAGTCCATCCACGGCCAGCTGGCGTTCGGCCTGTGGTGCGCCGGCGAGCGGCTGACCGCCCCCGTCGACTGGCGGCTGCATCTGCCGGGCAGCTGGCTGAACGACGCCCGGCGGCGCACCCGGGCCGAGATCCCCGCGTCCGCCGTACCGGAGGACCCCGACGAGTGCGCCGTCGCCCTCGCCCTCGCCGGCCGCACCACCGCACGCCCCGTGGTGCTGGACCACGTGACGGCCCGGCCCGCAGCCGTGGCCGGCGCGTTCGTCCGCGCCGGTGTGCCGTTCCTCGCCCGCGTCACCGCACGGACCCCGTTCGCCGTCGCCGACCCGGCGCTGCCCGGCGCCGGTGCCGGGCAACTGCCCGCCGGGCAGATCCTGCAGGCGCTGCGCGGGCTGCGCCGCCCGGTGGAGTGGCCGGACCCCGGCCGCAGACCGGCGCGCCGCACCTCCCTGGTGGCCGCTGTCCCCGTCCGTGCCGGCCGCCTCGCCCACCGGCACCGACTCCTGCTGCTGGGCGAGTGGAGCGATGCGCACCGCCCGCCGACCGCGCTGTGGCTGACCGGGGTGCGCGGCGCCTCCACGGGAGCGCTGCTGCGCCTGACGAAGTACGCGGCCCGGGTGCGCGCCGAGGGCGAGCCGCTCGGCGACCGCGTAGGACTGCGCGACTTCGAGGGCCGCTCCTTCCCGGGCTGGCACCGCCACATGACCCTCGCCTCCGTGGCCCACGCGATGTCGGCGGTCGCGTCCGTCGCGGACATCGCCTACGAGCTGCCGCTGTCCGCCTGACCCCGGGCCGTGCGCGGCAGCCGGCCGAGCAGGGTGCCGCGGGTCCGGTGCAGCCTGAGCGCCAGCTGGATCTCCAGGGCCCGCTCGGGGGACTGCCAGTCGTCGCCCAGGAGTTCGGTGATCCGGTCGAGGCGACGGGCGACCGTGTTCGGGTGGATGTGCAGCACCCGGGCCGCCCGCCTGGGACTCGACCGCGAGGCGAAGTACACCTCCAGCGTCCGGGCGAACTCCGTGTACCGCTGCTCGTCGTGGGCCAGCACCGGCCCGAGCACGGACTCCACGTACGACGGCACGCTCAGCACGTCCGCCAGCAGCACACCCAGGAAACCGAGTTCCTCCGGAGTGGCCACCCCGCCCTGGTTGCCGAGCTCGGTCAGCGCCGTCAGGCAGCGCTGGGCGTCGTCGTGCAGCCGCGCCACCTCGGGCAGGCCCGTGCGGGGCCCCGCCGCCCCCACCGTCACCGGCACATCCAGCAGCGGCGACAGTTCCTTGTGCGCGGCCCGCGCGGCGGCCGCCGCGTCGTCGCCGGGCAGCAGCAGCGACAGACACTCGTCCCGCACGCTCTTCAGACCGCTCTTGCGATGCGCGTACGACGCCGCCCAGGCGGTCGCCCGGCGCAGCGAACCGCCCTCCGGGCGGGCCACGATCACCACGTACGGCGTGTCCGGCGCGATCCCGAGCCGCGTCGCCTGCTCCTCCAGCTGCCACCACGCAAGGCCCATGGAGTCCGGCGCCAGCAGCGCCTCGAACAGGTCGTCACGGGTGCGTCCCTCGGCCAGCGCCCGGTTCCGGTCGCGCTGCAGGGACAGGGAGATCGCCCGGACCACCACCCGCAGCGGGCGCGGCCCCCGCTGCCCGAAGAACGGCGTGTCCGGCAGGAACAGCACCGTGCCCAGCGGGTCCCCGCCGCCGGTGACCGGCGCCACCCACGCCCCGTCGTCCAGCGGCACCGGCTCGCCCGCCGCCATCGCGTCCAGGCTGCGCTGGGTGAGGATCTCGTCCTCGTACTCGGGCAACCGGCCGTGCGCGGCCAGCAGTTCACCGCCCAGCTCCCGCACCGCGAGCGCCCCGCCCAGCGCGGTCGCCGCCACCTCCGTGATCGCCTCCAGCGGGCTGCCGTCGTGCACGAGGGTCAGCAGATGGTCGTACGCCGCCTCCATCCGGCGATGGGCGCCGACGATGGACCACGCCTGCGCCCCGTCCCGCTCCAGCTCCGCCTTCTGCGCGCCGAGCGACTCCATGAGCCGCGCCGTGCCCAACGTCGTCGCCGCCAGCGAGGCCAGCGTGGACAGGGAACTGATCTCCTGAGCGGTGAACCGGCGCACCTCACGATGCGCCCCGTACAGTGCGCCCGACACCCCGCCGGGCCCCTGGAACGGCACCGCCACCACCGCACGGACGCCTTCCGCACGCACCACGCGGTCGATCTCCTCCGCGTGCTCGATGGAGCGGTCCGCCAGGTAGTCCGGCGTCGAGAACGGCGCGCCCTTGTCCAACGCCGCACGCCCGAGCCCGGCGGGGCCGGTGATCCTCAGCCCTATGTTGAACGCCGTCGCGTCGCCCTCCGACGCCACGACCGTGAGCGGCCCGTCGGCCTGCTCGTGCAGCCCCAGATACGCCAGATCGGCGCGGAGTAATCGACGCGCCCGCTGGGTCGCGGTGCGCAGGGTGGCCTGCACGCCTTCGGCCATCGCCTCGGCCAGGTCACGACAGGTGTCGACGAGCGAGACCAGCGTCGTCTCCCGCTCCTGTGCCAGCGCGAACCGGTCCAGAACCGACGTGCCGAGCAGCGTCGCCTGCTCCAGCTCCTGTATCTGCCGCGGCGTCGCACCGAGCGTCCTGGCGTCCGAGAGCAACTCGTCCAGACGCTGCGCCGCCCCGTGTTCGGCCAGCGTCGCCAGGATGTCCATCACCGTGGGGAGCTGCCGGGGCGTAGCTGCTGACATGGGATTTGTTCTCCTGGAGGGTGTGGGGGGTGACGTCGGGTGGTGGTCCGAGCACTGTAGAGCTCCCCCGACAGTGTCATGTGATCACCTTTTGCATGCTCATTACCTTGCACAGAATGGCATGTGCAACTGATCGCGGTGTGCGACAGCGGGAGGCGGTGATACGCGCCCGCGAACCCAGGGGGAGGGGACCGATGGAGAGCGTCCGCAGTTACGAGCGCTCGCTCGCCCGCAGCAGGGCCTCACGCACCCGGCATGACCGGCCCGAGGTCTTCACGCTGCACGGCCGTGCATGGGATCTGCTCGACGACGTGTTCGCCCCGCCGTTCTCCCCGTCGACCGGGGTGGCCATGGAACTCCTCGGCCTCACCGGGACCGGCCGCCCGCCCGCCGGCTCCTTCCTGGAGATCGGCTGCGGCACCGGCGTCATCGCCGTGTCGGCGGCCCTGGCCGGCTGCGACCGGGTCCTCGCCACCGACATCAATCAGCACGCGGTCCGCAACACCGAGCTGAACGCCGCACGCCACGGCGTCGCCGGGCGGGTGCGGGCCCTGCGCAGCGACCTGTTCGCGGGCATCCCCGCGACAGCACGCTTCGACACCGTGTACTGGCACTCCAACTTCGTCCTGGCACCGTCCGACTACCACCACCGCGACGTCCACGAGCAGGCCTACGTGGACCCGGGATACGAGGCACACCTGCGCTACCTGCGACAGGCCCCGGACCACCTGACCGAAGGCGGCCGGGTGTTGCTGCACTTCTCCAGCCGCGGCGACCTCGCGTTGCTGCGCCGGAGCGTCGCCGACGACGGCAGGGAACTGCGCACGGTCGCCTCCGCCACCGTGCGGGAGGACACGGAGGACGTCGAGTACATGCTGCTGGAACTGATCACCGCTGCCTCCTGACCGGCCGCGGCCCACTGACCACCGGAGCAGATGTGCGCACGCTCATCGTCGACAACTACGACTCGTTCACCTTCAATCTCGCCCATTACGTCGCCGAGGTGACCGGTGTGGAACCGACCGTGATCCGTAACGACGACCCCACCTGGCACCGCGGACTGCTCGACGCCCACGACAACGTGATCCTCTCGCCCGGCCCCGGCACCCCCGCACGCGCCCGCGACGTCGGCATCTGCCGGGAGATCGTCGAGCACGGCACACTGCCCATGCTCGGTGTCTGTCTCGGCCACCAGGCACTGGCCCTGTGGCACGGCGCCACCGTGGGCCGCGCCACCGAGCCGCGGCACGGCCGGCTCTCACCCGTCCTGCACGACGGCATGGACCTGTTCGCCGGGCTGCCCGACGGGTTCCAGGCGGTGCGCTACCACTCGCTGGCCGCCACCGACCTGCCCGAGGAACTGGAGGCCACCGCCCGCACTCCGGACGGCGTCCTCATGGGGCTGCGCCACCGTCACCGCCCGTTGTGGGGCGTGCAGTTCCACCCCGAGTCCATATCGACCGAGTACGGGCACGAGATACTCGCCAACTTCGCCCGGCTGACCCGCGAGCACCGGGCCCGTCACGGCCGGCCGGTCCGCCTGGCCGCCGCCCGCCCCGCCGGGCACCGGCCGGGGAGGTCCGCCCCGCAGCGCCGCCGGCTCAAGGTCCTCGCCCGTCAGCTGCCGACCCGCTGGGACAGCGAGACCGTCTTCGGGCACCTGTTCCGCGCGAGCAGCCATGCGTTCTGGCTCGACAGCAGCCGCAGGGACGGCGCCAACGGCCGGTTCACGATCATGGGCGACGCGGCCGGGCCGCTGGCCCGGGTCGCCGTCGCCGACGTGTGGCACGGCACCGTCACGGTCTCCTCCGCCACCGGCACGCGGTCCGAAAGCAGCGCCTTCTTCGACTGGCTCGACGCCGACCTGCGCTCGCTGGACACCGAAGTCCCGCCGCTGCCCTGCGACTTCGCACTCGGCTGGGTGGGCGCGCTCGGCTACGAACTCAAGGCCGAGTGCGGTGGCGCCCGGGCCCACCGCTCGACCGAGCCCGACGCGGCGATGATCTTCGCGGACCGGGCGGTCGTTCTCGACCACCTGCTGGGCACCACGCACCTGCTGGCCCTCGCCGAGAACGACGACGAGACATCCGCCACCGCCTGGCTCGACAGCACGGCGGCCCGCCTCGAACGGCTCGCCCCCGGCACTCCGCCGCTCCTGGAACCCTTCTACCACCCCCTCACCGCCATCCGGCTCCGGCACGACCGCGGCGCCTACCTCGCGCTCATCGACCGCTGCCAGGAGGAGATCAGGGCGGGCGAGACCTACGAGGTGTGCCTGACCAACATGATCACGGCGGCCGGTGAACTCGACCCCTGGCGGGCCTACCGGCAACTGCGCCGCATCAGCCCCGCCCCCTTCGCCGCCCTGCTCACCTTCGGACCCGACCTCTCCGTCCTGAGCACCTCACCGGAACGGTTCCTGCGTATCTCCGCCGACGGTGTCGCCGAGTCCAAGCCCATCAAGGGGACCCGGCCGCGCGGCGCCACCGCCGCCGAGGACTCGGCGCTCGTCGCGGACCTGCGCGGCAGCGAGAAGGACCGCTCCGAGAACCTCATGATCGTCGACCTGGTCCGCAACGACCTGGGCCGCACCGCCCGCACCGGCTCGGTCACCGCCGACGAGATCTTCCAGGTCGAGAGCTACGCCACGGTCCATCAACTGGTCAGCACCGTCCGGGCACGGCTGCGCGACGACGCGGGCGTCGTGGACTGCGCGCGGGCGGCCTTCCCCGGCGGATCGATGACGGGCGCCCCGAAACTGCGCACGATGGAGATCATCGACCGTCTCGAAGGCGGACCGCGCGGCATCTACTCCGGCGCGCTCGGCTACTTCTCGTTGTCCGGCTCGGCCGACCTGAGCATCGTCATCCGCACGCTCGTGGTCACGCCGGGCCAGGTGCGCTACGGCGTCGGCGGCGCGATCGTCGCCCTGTCGGACCCGGAGGACGAGTTCGAGGAGACCGCCGTCAAAGCCGGCCCGCTGCTCACGCTCTCCCGGCAGGACTTCCCGGGACGCACCCTGGAGCCGGTCCGCTGACCGGGCACGCGCCGCCTTTCGTGTGGCCGGGTCCCGGCCCTGTGTGAGGGGGTCCGCCCGGGGCATACGGGAGGCACGGCACCCATCGGGCCGATCCCCCCATCGGGCCGATCCCCCTCCCAAGGAGGCACACCGTGTTGGCCATCATCGCGGCGGTCCTGTTCTTCATCGCCTTCCTCATCAACGCGGCCGACATCACGACCAACGAGATCTTCACCTCGACCAACGTCATGCTGATCGGGCTCGCGCTGCTGGCCCTGCACCTCGCGGGGATCGGCGGCGGCTGGGCGGCACGGCGCCGCAGGCGCTGACGGGCACAGTACGGTTCCCTGGCCCCGCCCTGTTGAACGCGTTCAAAACGTCTGCGAGGATGTGCCCGCGGGCCGGGTCCGCCGCCACGCCCGCCGGAAAGGACGGCTGCCATGACGAGCTCGCTTCTCATGCCGAGCAGACGAGCACGCACGGGCCCCGCGCCCTCCCGCGCGGACGTACCCGGGAGCACAGCGCCGACACGCATCCTCGACTGGCGGCATCACCGAGTAACGGAACTGCTCCGGACCATCGCCGCAGCACCGGAAGGCCAAGACACCGCAACGCACCCCGTCGGCCAACTGGAGACCCTGCGGCGAGCCCACAGGACCATCACCGGCGCGGTGCGGCCGGTCTACTCGGTGCAGGACGAGCGGCCCGTCTCCGAAGTGCTGCGCCGCGGCCGTGGCTCGTGCAGCCAGCGGCTGGCCGTCCTGGAAGCCGTGGCACGGGCGGGCGGGACCGCCACGCGGGTGCGGGGCCTGTTGGTCGACGGAGCGTTCTGGTACCCCCGCTTCCCGCGGATGCGCCGGCTCGTCCCCGACCGGGTCGTCCTCGCATGGCCGGAGTTCCGCATCGAGCCGACGCCGGAGAACGAGCAGCGGGCCGCGCGCTGGCTGCCGGCGTCCGAGATCTTCGGCGAACTGAGCGAACTGAGCGGACGGGACGGCGGCGGCCTCACCAACAGCGCAGCGGAGACGCTGTTCGAGGCGCTGTCCAGGACGGCGATCGACTGGGACGGAGCGACGGCATGCCCGGCCGGCCGCAGCACCTGTGACCTCTCGTCCCATGTCCTGGCAGATCTGGGCCACTTCGACTCCCGCGACGAACTGTTCGCCCGGCACGGCCAGACCCTGTGCACCATGGCAAGGCTGCTGGCCGAGCCGATCCTGGGCAAACGGGACAGCAACCGCCAGGCGGCCCTCATGAAGACGATGTGAGAGTCCCCCGGAGATCTACCGCACTCAGGTGTAATGCGGACCGCTCATCGAAGGGGGGGAAGCCGCGCCGTCAGACAGGCGATGGCTGCTCCAAGTGCGTACAGAGAATCAGATGGACCCGCACGTGACGGGTGTGTGTCCGGCAGTGCCGGAAACGCCCGCCAGGGTCTCGGGGCGGTCACGCCACCGCGTTCAACAGGTCGGCCAGGACGTCGGGCCTTTCCAGAGCCACGAAGTGGCCCGCTCCCGGCACCTGCGTGAAATCGGCGGCCGGCAGCAGTTCCCTGTTGGCTTGCCGGTCCGACCGCCGGGACCAGTCCTTCTCCCCGTAGACAAGGTGGACGGGTGCCTTGACCTCGAGGTAGCGCGAGCGGGCCGCGATGAGGCTGGGCATGTTCTGGTACACGGCCCGGGCGACGGTCGGATAGCCGGGGCGGCTGCCGACCTGGAGGAGCTCATCGACGTAGTCCTCCCGCAGTGCGCTCTTGTCGCCCAGGCCGCCCTGCAGGATCCTGCGGAGGGCGGCCTTGGGTTCCACCCCGGCGACCACCGGGCCCACTCCCGGCGTGAGGACACCGCTGACCACCACGCGGGCGAGGAGACCGGACCGGGCGATCCCGCCGCGAAAGTCGTACGTATTCACCGCGACGACGCGCCGGACCCGTTCCGGCAGATCGGCCGCGGTGGTCAGGGCGAGCACCGCCCCCATGGACTCCCCGACCAACGTCACGTCATGGAGGTCGAGTTCGGTGAGCAGCCGTTCCACGCCTGCGCGCATCGCCGGCTCGTCGTACGACGCGCCGGGCACGATCTCGGAGTAGCCCATCCCCGGCAGATCAAGGGCGTACACGGTGTACTGGTCCGCGATCAGTGGGACAAGGAGGCGGAAGTGCTCGGCCTGTGTGCGCACGGTGTGCAGCAGGACCAAGGGGGCACCGGTGCCCGCCTTGAGGTAGCGCAGGGTTCCCTCGTGTCCGTGGCGTCCTGCGCGCGGGGCGATGGTGTGGCTGGTGGTTCCGGGAAGGCGAAGCGTGGGACGTGGCTCTTGGACGGGCATCTCGCCGACTCCTTGGTGTGAACTGCGGATGGTGACTCAGGGTTCGGTCGGCGGGAACGGTGGTGACGCCGACGACACTCGGCCGGCAGCCCCTGCCCCGGCGACTGCAGCCACGACGAGAACTGATCGGTTTCCCTCGCAAGCTGTGTGAGGGAGCGCATGAGGATTTCAGAGCTCACGCGCCGGTCCGGGGTGTCGGTGGGGACCATCGAGTACTGCCGGCGGGAAGGGCTGCTCCCCGAGGTGCGCGCGCCCCGCCGCGACGAAGCCCGAGAAGGCCGCCGCCCTGGCGTAGCGGCGGCCGACCGTGAAACCGATCGGTTTATATTTCGCCCGAATCGAGTTAACCTCACCCCTATGAGCACCGAAGTGAAGGCAAGTCCCCGAGAGCGGCTGCTGGAGGCGGCGGCCACGCTCACCTACCGGGACGGCGTCGGCATCGGCATCGAGGCGCTGTGCAAGGCGGCGGGGGTGTCGAAGCGCTCCATGTACCAGCTGTTCGAGAGCAAGGACGAACTGCTGGCGGCGAGCCTGGAGCGACGCGCTTCCGCCTTCGTGGCGACACTCCTGCCCGCGGCGGATGACGGCCGTTCACCCCGCGAGCGGATCCTGCATGTCTTCGAGCAGGTGGAACTGCAGGCGGGTGCGCCCGAGTTCCGGGGCTGCCAGTACCTGGCTGTGCAGATCGAGCTCAAGGATCAGAGTCATCCTGCGAGTCGGGTGGCCCATCGGGTCAAGGGTTACCTGACGGCCTTCTTCCGGGGCGAGGCCGAACAGGGTGGTGCGGGCGATCCCGACCTGCTGGCCCGACAGCTCAGCCTGGTCTTCGACGGCGCCAGCGCCCGCGCGGGGATCGGAGCCGACAACCTCACCGGGCTCATCGTCCCGACGGTGGCGACCCTGCTCGACGCGGCAGGCGTGCGCTGACGCATCACCTTTCGAGCATGCCCGGCGACCGATGCGCCCTCTGGTCGCAAGGGCGTTGATGAGCATGCCGTGCGCGAGGAAGGCCGTGGCCTCGTCGGCCTCCGCGCCCAGCGGCAGGCGCACGGTTTCCCGGAGCCTCATCCAGCCGGCCCGGACGAGTTCGCCGATCCGGTCATCGCCCTGCGCCTGGGCGGCTGCTACGAGGGCGTATCCCTGCATCTGTATCAGCAGCCTTTCGGGCGGCGCCGAGATCAGTCGCGTGTAGGTGTTTGCCATGGGGTGGAGGGCCTGCTCGCTGCCCTCCGCCCCTTCGGCTGCCTGCTCGAAAGCCGACCGGGCGGATCTTGTCCTGCCCATGCCGCCCTTCCGTCCGATGCCGGCCTGACGGTGCCTGCTGGGCTTGCGCGTTGTAAACCGATCGGTTTACGGTGGGTGAAACCGATCGGTTTCTAGCGAGTCCGGGAGTCCATGATGAGCACGCATCGACCAGTAGCACTCGTAACGGGTGCGTCATCCGGTATCGGGAAGGCGGCCGCGCTCGCGCTCGTCGGAGCGGGATTCGAGGTGGTCGGCACAAGCCGCGACACCTCCCGCGTCACCCCGCTCGACGGTGTGACCTTCCTCGACCTCGACGTGACCGAGGACGCGTCGGCCACCGCGGTGGTCCAGCAGGCGGTCGACCGGTTCGGGCGGATCGACGTCCTGGTCAACAACGCCGGTATGGGCCTGATGGGTGCGGCCGAGGAGAACTCCGTCGCGCAGGCCCAGGATGTCTTCGACGTCAACGTCTTCGGCGTGATGCGTATGGTGAGGGCGGTTCTGCCGCGCTTGCGTGCCCGGGGACGCGGACGCATCATCAACCTGTCCTCCGTGGTCGGCTTCCTCCCCTCGCCTTACATGGCCGTCTACGCCGCGTCCAAGCATGCGATCGAGGGGTACACCGAGTCCCTGGACCACGAGATCCGCCAGCACGGCGTCCGGGCGCTTCTCGTCGAACCCGCCTACACCAGCACCGGATTCGAGGCCAACAGCCCGCGGCCCGACGCGCCCCTGCAGGTCTACGAGGCCCAGCGGCGCGCTTTCGACCGCATGATGGAAACGGCGATCAAGGACGGCGACGACCCCGCCGTCGTCGCCAAGGTGATCGTCGCGGCGGCGACCGACCCGAAGCCGAAACTGCGCTACACCGCCGGATCCCTGGCCGGGCGCGCAAGCGCACTGCGCCGCCTGGCCCCTGCCGGGGTCTTCGACAAGCAGATCCGCAAGCTCAACCGGCTGGCCGGCTGACGCCTGCCCGCATCAACAACGCCGGCGCCTCGGTCCGCGCCACGTACCTCGACTCCGCGATGGAGGGCGTGCGCCGGGACCTGGAGACCAACTTCTACGGGCCGCTGCTGGTGCCGGCCGACGACCTCACACGCTGGGTCAAGCCACAGCTGTCCGCCGATTCGGAAGCCCTGTACCCGCAGTTGAACAAGTAGTACGCACTCACCGATGGCTAGGAAATTCTCGTGGAAAGTTCGCTCACCCACCGCTTCGTCGACGTGAATGGAGTCAGGCTGCACATCGCCGAGCAGGGACAGGGACCGCTGGTCCTGCTGCTGCACGGCTGGCCGGAGAGCTGGTACTCCTGGCGTCACCAGTTCGGGGCGCTGGCAGCGGCCGGATACCGGGTCGTCGCCCCGGACCAGCGCGGCTATGCCCGCAGCGAGCAGCCGCCGGACGTCACCTCGTACACGCTGCTCCACCTGGTCGGCGACGTGATCGCCCTGATCGAGGAACTCGGCGAGGAGCAGGTGATCGTCGTGGGTCACGACTGGGGCGCACCCGTCGCCTGGACCGCGGCGATGCTGCGCCCCGACAAGATCCGCGCGGTGGCCGGGCTCAGCATTCCGCCGATCCTGCCCGGCGGCATGGTCCCACCCTCGATCACCCGCACCCAGTACGGCGAGGGTTTCTACCAGGTCTACTTCCAGCAGCCGGGAGTCGCCGACGCCGAGTTCGCCAAGGACATCCCGGAATCCTTCCGCCGCCTCCTGGTCGGTGCCTCGGGCGACAACCCGCTCGGCAAAGAGCCCCGCCCGTTGGTCATACCCGACGGTCTCGGCCTCCTGGACACCATGCCGGAGTCGCCCGACCTCCCGGCCTGGCTGACGGAAGCGGACATCCAGGCGTACACCGAGGACTTCGCCCTCCACGGCGAGCAGGCGTTCACCGGAGCCTTCAACTGGTACCGGAACATCGAGCGCAACAACGAACTGCTCGCTGCATTCCGGGGGCGCGGAATCGACGTCCCCGCGCTGTACGTGGTGGGAGACCGCGACATGGTCACCTCACTGCGCGGCCCGGACGGGGGACCCTCGCTGAGCGAGATGCTCCGGGGCGAGGGCGGGGCAGGCAACCCGCTGACCGCTGTCCCGCGCCTGCACGACGTGGTGGTGCTTGAGGGCTGCGGGCACTGGACACAACAGGAGCGGCCCGCGGAAACCAACGCCGCTCTCCTGGACTTCCTCGCTCACATCGACGGCCCCGCGCCCCGATGACACTGCGCAGAATCCGCCTGCCCGGCACGGTTCGGCCGGAGCAGGGTCCAAGGCCCGCGTGGAGGCGGCCACCGAGCCAGGCGGCTTCGTCGTCATCGACCGCCTCCGGCGGGCATGGCCACCTCCACGAGTGCGACCGAGACCCTGGCCCGCCACCTCGCCGAGCGACGAAATAGACGCCCAGGCGACCAAAGCAGCCCAAGACGATCAGCGGCCACATCCCCTGGCCTTCCCTACAGCTGAACCCCCAACCAGACAGAGGAATCATCGATGTCAGAGCGCCATCCCATCCTGATCACCGGAGCCGCCGGCCATATCGGCGGTGTGAGCCGAACGATCGTCGACATGCTGCTTGAACAAGGGCACCCCGTGCGCGCGTTCGTACGGCAGGACGACGAGCGCGCGCAGGCGCTCCGCCAGGCCGGAGCCGAAGTCTTCGTCGGAGACCTGCTCACCATCGCCGACGTGACCGCCGCGCTGAAGGGCGTCCGGCGCATCTACTTCAGCATGAGCCTGTCGCCGTACTACACCGACGCCGTCAGCCTGATGGCCGCGGCGGCGCGGGCCCAGGGCGACATCGAGGTCTTCGTCAACATGTCCGAGTTCGAGCAGTCGTTCATGACGTTCGAGGAGATGACCGCGCCGGACGAAGAACGGCGTGCGTGGCTCGGCGGACTCGTCGCGGACTGGTCGCCGCAGCAGCGCGCCCACTGGATCGCCGAGCGGGTCCTGGAGTGGTCCGGCCTCCCGACCGTCAACATCCGGGCGGCCATGTTCGTCGAGAACCCCCTGATGACCTGGCTGGCACTGGGCCCGCTGGGCAACGGCGAACTGCGCCTGCCCTTCGGCCACCACCGGCTCGCGCCCATCGCCGGTTACGACGTGGCGGAGGCGTGCGCGAAGATCCTGGCCGAGCCGGTGCCGCACATCTCCAAGTCCTACGAACTCAACGGCCCGGAACTGAAGGACATGCACGGGTTCGCGGAGGACTTCGGGGCCGTGCTGGGACGCCGGGTCACCTACGTTCCCGAAGAGGTCGAGACCTGGAACGAGACCTACGTGGACCCTGCCCTGGCCGAGTTCCCGCACACCGCGGAGCACATGAAGACCCTGACCCGGCTGATCGGCGGCGGCGGGTACCGCGGTGTCACCGACCAGCTGGAAACCCTGCTCGGGCGTGCGCCGAAGACCGTGCGGTGGGCGCTGGAGAACCATCCGCGCATCCAGCAGCTGACGGCTGCCTGAACCGTGGTCATGGGTGAGGAGACGAGCGGTGAGGCTGCCGGAATCGGCGGAGGAACAACCTTCACACTGCCGGCTGGAGCGCGTCGACCTGGGAGAAGTACCCTACGCGGCGGCGCAGACGGACATGGTCCGCTGGGTTGAGGAGCGCAAACAGGGCCTCGCGGCCAACCGGCTGTTCCTGCTCACGCACCCGGCGGTGATCACCTACACCGCCCGGACGCCGAACGACCAACTGCCCGACATCGCCTCGGCCATCGACCTGGTGCGGACAGACCGCGGCGGACATGCCACCTACCACGGTCCCGGCCAGCTCATCGGCTACCTCGTGCTCAACGTGCGCGAGCTCGGTCCCCGTGGACTGATCCGCCGTGTCGAGCAGGCGCTGATCGACGCACTGGACATCCTCGGCTTCCCAGCGGTCCGCCGTGAGACGCCGCCGGGGGAGGAGAGCCTGGTGGGCGTGTGGACCCCCGATCACCGCAAACTCGCCTCGATCGGCATGCGCATCAGCGGGAGCGTCTCCAGCCACGGCTTCGCCCTCAACATCGACCCCGACCTGAGCGTCTACACCACCTTCACCGCCTGTGCCCTGCCCGGCGTCCGGATGACCTCCCTGGCCGAACTCGCCGCCGAACGCGGGCTGCCCACCCCAACCCATACCGAGGTGCGCGACACGGTCGCACGAGCAGTCACTGCACACCTGACCCCAGGTTAGGAAACCGAAAGGATGCCCGATGGCCAGCAAGAACAAGCTCGACGCCCATCCCAGCGTCGTCAAAGTCCGCCAGCGGCACGACCACGGCATCGCCCGGCCCGCCGAGCCGCTGGATGCGTCCTGGCTGCGTGAGCTATGTCTCGACGCGGGTGCGGACGACGTTGGTTTCGTCGAAATCGACCGGCCGGAAATCGCCGACCAGCGAGCGGACCTGGAAGCCGCGCTGCCGGGTGTCCGAGTGCTGATCAGCATCGTGACCCGAATGAACCGGGAGAACATCCGCACTCCCTCGCGCTCGGTGGCCAACCTGGAATTCCATCACAGCGGCGACCACAGCAACGAGGCGGCCCGGCAAGTGGTGGGCAAGCTGGAGGCGATGGGAGTGCGCGCCCTCAACCCTGCGATGGGTTTTCCGATGGAGATGGACAAGTTCCCCGGGAAAACGTGGGTCGTCTCGCACAAGCCGGTCGCCGTGGCGGCCGGGATGGGCAAGATGGGCCTCCACCGCAACGTCATCCACCCCACATTCGGCAACTTCATCCTGCTGACCACCATTCTGATCGACGCCGAGGTGAGCGACCTCTCCCAGCCTCTCGATTACAACCCTTGCGTGGAATGCAAGCTGTGCGTGACCGCATGCCCGACCGGGGCGATCGCCTCCGACGGTCACTTCAACTTCTCCGCCTGCTATACGCACAACTACCGCGAGTTCATGGGCGGCTTCGGCGACTGGGCCGAACAGGTCGCCGAAAGCCGCGACGCGGCCGACTACCGCTCACGGGTGACCGACCAGGAGAGTGCGTCCTGGTGGCAAAGCCTCTCCTTCGGCGCCAACTACAAGGCCGCCTACTGCATGTCGGTCTGCCCGGCCGGCGAGGACGTCCTCGGTCCCTGGTTGAACAATCGCAAGGCACACGTGGACACGGTCGTCCGCCCGCTGGTGAACAAGGAAGAGACCATCTACGTCATCCCGGATTCCGACGCCGAGAAGTACGTGGCCAGCAAATTCCCGAACAAAAGCACGAAGCGAGTGGGGCAGAGCCTGCGACCGATCAACATCGAGGGTCTGGTGGAAGGCATGCCGCTGATCTTTCAGCGCGAGCAGGCCGCAGACATGTCCGCGACCTACCATTTCACCTTCACCGGCGCCGAGTCCCGTCAGATCACCGTGACCATCCGCGACCGCGAACTCGACATCACCGAGGGGCTTCACGGAGAGCCGGATCTCAGGATCACCGCCGACTCGCAGACCTGGATGCGATTCCTCACCAAACGGTCAGTGTTGCCGTGGGCGCTGCTGCGCGGCCGCATCAAGATGCACGGCTCGCCGCGGCTGCTGCTCACCTTCGGCCGTCTCTTCCCGTCCTGACCGGTCGGGAAGCAGCGGAATGCCGCGGAATGCCGAACTATCACCACGAAAGGGAAGACCGATCATGAGTACTCTCCGCACCGAGGTCGAGCGCGACCTTGTGCTGGAACGCAAGGAAACGGTGGCCGAAGGCGTTGTGCTGCTGACGTTGCGCGACCCGGAAGGCCGGCTGCTCCCGGAATGGGAGCCGGGAGCACACATCGATCTGATGCTGAAAACAGACCTGATCAGGCAGTATTCACTGTGCGGGGATCCGAGGGATCGCTCCCGTCTTCAGGTCGCGGTGCTGCGCGAACCGGAAAGCCGGGGCGGGTCCAGCTATGTACACGACGTGCTCGCCGAAGGTGACTCGGTCCGCATGCGCGGGCCCCGTAACAACTTTCCGCTGGAGAAGGCCAAGCGCTACCTGTTCATCGCAGGCGGGATCGGAATCACCCCGATGCTGCCCATGATTGCGGCCGTCCACGCGCGCGGCGCCGACTGGAGCCTCGTCTACGGGGGCCGCACCCGGGTGTCGATGGCGTTCCGCGAGGATCTGCAGCGGGCCTACGGAGAGCGGGTGAACCTGCGGCCGCAGGACGAATACGGGCTGCTCGACCTGCCTTCGCTGCTCGGCAAACCGCAACGGCGGACCGCCGTCTATGCCTGCGGCCCGGAACCGCTGCTTGCGGCGGTCGAAGCCGGCTGCCAGAAGTGGCCGAACGGGGCACTGCACGTGGAGCGCTTCGCCACGAAGGAGGACCTCACCGCCCAGCCGCACAGCAGCTTCGAGGTGGAGCTGGCCCAGTCCGGCAAGACGCTGCTGGTCTCTGAGGACATGTCCATTCTTGAGGCCGTCGCAGATGCCGGGGTGTCGGTGATGACGTCGTGCGAGGAGGGGATCTGCGGAACCTGCGAGACGAAGGTGCTGTCCGGGGAGATCGACCACCGTGACTCCGTCCTGGACGACCAGGAGCGCGCCGCAGGCGACACCATGATGATCTGCGTCTCCCGAGCCAAAGGCGACCGCCTGGTCCTCGACCTCTGACCCACTGCAGAACCATTCCGGACGCTGCGTCAGCTGCCCCGCCCGATCGGGCCACACCGCTACGCCAGGGCGTCAGGCCTTGGGCGGCTGTCGCCACCGGAGGACAGGCACGGGGCGCGAGTTCGGTCCCCGTGGGTCCAGTGTGTACGCCTGCACGGTGCGCGGATGTCGGTCCCGCTGGAACTGGTACTTGCTGGATGTCTTGCAACTGGGCGTGGACGGCGGTGATCTGCTCGGTCAGCTCCGCATCCTGCACGGCCCGGGGGCCGACGGCGCCGGTGCGGCGGGCATAGTAAGGCGGCACGGGAGACCCAGCCACCTTCGCACGCGGTGGATAGACCCCGCGTCCAGGCCAGGCGCCGTCCCGCCTCCGGCACAGCGTTTCGCGGGCGAGGGGTCTATCCGATGGCGCGGGCCTGTCGAGTGATCGTTGGTCTGGGCGGGAGACCAGGCAGGGGCGGAGCTGGGCATTTCAGAGTGGAACGACGGCCAGTCGGAAGCCGAGCCCGATGAGTGCGGAACCCATGACCCCATCGAGCACTGCCGAGAGTCCGGGTCTCGCGAGTCGGCGGCCCACCCGGGTAAGCACATGACTCACCCCCGGATACCACGTCATGACCACCGCGGCGTGAGCGGCGAGTAGCGCAGTGGCCGCCGGGACGACCGCTTCCTCCGGCCCGATGAACTGGGGCTGCGTCCGATTGGTCTGGGCGGGCCGGATCAGGGTGAACGTACTGTCAGTCCTCCAGGCGGACCGGCATCAAGATCGAAAAGGTGTCCTCGTCGTCGGGCCGGCGGATCGCGATCGGCGCTGTGGGGGCGCCGAGCTCCAGAATCAGTCGGTCCCTGGCCCCGGCGGCCAGCGCGTCCAGCAGGAACTCACGGTTGACGGCGACGCGGTTCGGGTCTTCGTCACCGTCAGTGCAGAGGGTCACCGTGCCGCCCTCCTCCACCCTGAGCACGCTGAGGTCGAGCGCTCCCGCCTCTCCGGAACGGACAGGACCGGTTTCCAGGGCCTTCCGGAAGGCCGCCACCTCGATGACGGTGCGGTGCCCTGCGGCCTGGGGGAGGAGACGACGGTAGTCGGGGAAGTCGTGGTCGAGGCACTGGCCGGCTGCCTGCCTGTCCCCAGCCTCCAGTGTCACGCGGTCACCGTCGACAGAGAGCCGCACGGGTCCCTCGCTGTTCAATAGCGCCCGCATCGCGTCGGCGAGCGGGGTGGGCACGATGACCTGCACCCGGCTCCCGTCGTGCCCGGCGATCCCGGCCTGCGCGACAGCCATTCGGTACCGGTCGGTGGCCACGACGTGGAGACTCTCGCCCTCGATGTCGAACAGGACCCCGCCGAGCATCGGCAGTTCCGGGTCGGTGCTCGCCGCGAAACGAACTGTGTCCAGCACGGCTGCCAGCTCGGGTGCGGCGATGGACAGCCGGACGGTGGCGATGCGGAGCGAGGTCATGACATTCTCCCTGTGATCGAGTAGTGCTCGAAGCGCGGAGAACTCATCGCGGGCATCGGACAGTCCCTGTTCGAGTCGGCGCAGGTGCGCCTTGAGCAGTTTCCGGACCAGATCGGTGTCCGGGCCGGACCAGCTGGCCAGCACCAGCCGGATGTCCGCCAACGGCATCCCGGCCCGGCGCAAGCGGGCCAGCAGCCGGGCCTCTTCGAGCTGCTCGGGTTCGTACCAGCGGTAACCGCTCACCGGATCCACCCAGGCCGGTACCAGCACACCGGCACGGTCGTAGAACCGCAGGGCACTCACGCCCAAGCCGCTGTCACGGGCCATCTCGCCAATGCTGCGCATGTCGTTCTCCACACCCAGCACTCTGAGCCCTGTACAAGGTCGAGGGTCAACCCGGCTCCGGAGCGGATCTCGCGACAGTGGAAGACGAGTGCTGCGGATCGACGGCACTGAGGCGGGACTGTTGGCATCGGCTGGCATCGGCCTGGCCGGCCCATGCACTCCGTTCTGGGCCGCGGTCAAGCGCCGCCCGCGGCGCCGCCGGGCGCCGTCCGGGCGGGGCACTCGCCGGCATGCGTCGCGCGGCTGAGGCCGCGTGGGAGACCATCGGCCGGCGGGTCCTGCGGGCCTCTGTCGCGTTCGTCCGTGAACGGGGTGAAGGCGACGTCCAGACGGGTGAGCCCGCGGAAGTTGAGGCTGCGCTGCCACTGCGGCGCGGTGCCGTCGAGGCGCAGGCCGGGGAGCCGGGTGAGGAGTGCTTCCAGTGCGATCGCGCCTTCCAGCCGGGCCAGCGCCGCGCCGAGGCAGAAGTGCGGTCCGTGCCCGAACGATATGTGCCGTCCGCCGGGCCGATCGAAGTCCAGTACATGGGGATCGGGAAACACGGCCGGATCTCGGTTGGCGGCACCGCACACGAGGAGCACTGTCTGTCCTTCGACGATGGTGCGGCCCGCCAGGTCCATGTCCTGCCGCGCCCGGCGCAGCATCAGCTGTACCGGGGCGTCGTAGCGCAGGAGTTCCTCGACTGCGGCGGGCATCAGGTCGGGCCGGCGGCGCAGTTGGTCGGCCGCGTGCGGGTGGTGGAGCAGGGCGAGTGTGGCGTTGCCGATGAAGTGGGTGGTCGTCTCGTGGCCGGCGATCAGGAGCAGGGCGCAGTTGGCGAGGAGTTCGTCGAAGTCCTGGTCGGTGTCCTGTGCTTGTGCGGTCACCAGGGCGCGCAGGGTGTGGGGGGTCGGCGGGGTGTCGTGGCGGGTGAGGAGTTCGCGGAGGTAGGCGAGCATGTCCGCCATGCTCTGCGAGGCCGCGCGGTTGCCGTCGGCGTCGAGCCGGGAGTTGCCGATGGCTTCGGCGATCGGCTCGGACCAGGCGGCGAGGGCGGGGCGGTCCTGCTGCGGTACGTCGAGGAGGTCGCAGATGATGGTGAGAGGCAGGGGGCGGGCGAGGTCCGCGACGATGTCCATCCGGCCGGTCGGCGCGGCGTGGGTGATGATCTGGTCGACGGCTTCGACGATCCGGGGGCGGAGTGCCGCTACTGCCCTGGCGGTGAAGGCCCTGCTGATCAGGGACCGCAGCCGGGGGTGGTCGGGGGCGTCGCTGTAGAGCATCTGCCGGCTCAGGACGCGGGCCAGCGGCCGCAGTTCCTCGGAGACGGCCTCGATGTCGGGATAGCGCACCGAGGACAGCCTCGGATCACCTGCGGCGGTGCTGACCACTGCGTGCCCGGTCGCGACCCAGGCGTCCAGGTGGCGGTCCCAGAAGAGGTCGTCGGCGCTCCGCAGCTCTTCGTAGAAGTCATAGAGGCGCTCTTGGACTTGGGGACGAAAGGCCCGTAGCAGCGATGAGGATGTGCGCATTGCCCGATGTTAGTGGTTGCGCCGGGGCACAGGGTCTCGTCGGCGCTCGTCATCCAGATGGAGGAGTTGGGCTTTTGGGCCGCGACGACGAACTGTTCCACCTGCTCGTCGGAGAAGGCGGTCGACGCCATCACCGCAACCCAGAGCATGACTCACTGCTTCACCTCTCAATGACCGCGCCTGCCATGACTCCGTGGCCGACGGCCTGATCGGGCCGTCGGCGCCGGCCTGCCCCGCGGGTGCCGCCGAGGATCTTGCCCGCTTCGTCGCGCGGCCCGAGTCGCTGCGCTGACCTGATGGCCGGCCATGGCTGCGCTACCCGTCGCTCGGTGCCGAGCGCTGCGCTCAACCGGGACGTGACCTGTGCCGTTTCGGTCCTCGCGGCACGATGTGGTCCGACCTCATGCAGCCCCCGCTAGAAGGGCTCTTCGCGAGCGTCGTAGTTCTCGCGGTTTGCGAGGACCTCGCCCATGTGCGTCTGCGCCCAGTTTCTGAGCCCGCGCGTCATGTGGTGGAGCGAGAGGCCGAGGTCGGTCAGCTCGTAGGAGACGGTGACAGGGACGGTTGGCGTCACGGTACGGGTGAGCAGACCATCGCGCTCCAGCGACCGTAGCGTCTGGGTCAGCATCTTCTGGCTGACCCCGGCCAGAAGCCGAGAGATCTCGGAGTAACGCATCGCCCGCGGAGCGTCTGCGTGTGCTGCACCAGGCTGGCCAGGGCTGTTGTCGCCGCCCAGGGCACACAGGATCAGGACGACCCACTTGTCCGAGATTCGGTCGAGCAGCTGTCGGCTGGGGCATGCTGCCAGGAACGCGTTGTACTCCACCTTGGCCTGAGCCCTCTTCTGGGCCGCCTTCATCGTCGTCACTGATCGCGCCTCTCACCGATGGGTGGGTTACGCACTCCGAAGTGCCTACTTCCCGACAGGAAGTTTCTCTCCAATGCTGATGCAGGGACGCAGGAGGCGCCACCCCCCAAGTGCACGACGAAAGGCAACAAGATGAGCACACCCTCCCTCTCTCTTCCCGGCGGCACCTGGACTCTGGGTGACCTGACCGTCACCCGGTTCGGCTACGGCGCCATGCAACTGGCCGGCCCGTGGGTCATGGGGCCGCCCGCCGATCACGACGGTGCCCTGGCCGTTCTGCGTGCAGCGGTCGACCTCGGTATCACCCACATCGACACCAGCGACGCCTACGGGCCGCGCGTCACCAACGAGTTGATCCGCGAGGCACTGCACCCCTATCCCGAGTCGCTGCACATCGTGACCAAGGTGGGCGCGACCCGCGACGAACAGGGTGGCTGGCCTCCGGCCCGGCGACCCGAAGATCTGCGCCGCCAGGTCCACGACAATCTCAAGTCCCTCCGGCTCGACGTACTCGACCTGGTCAACCTCCGACTCGGCAACGCCGAAGGTCCCCAGCCGGGCTCGCTCGCCGAGGCGTTCGAGACGCTGGTCGAACTCCAGCAGCAGGGCCTGATCCGCCACCTCGGGGTCAGCAACGCCACTGAGGAGCAGGTCACCGAGGCACAGAGCATCGCGCCGATCGTGTGCGTGCAGAACAGGTACAACCTCGCCCACCGCCACGACGACAAGCTCATCGACCGGCTCGCCACCGACGGCGTCGCGTACGTGCCCTTCTTCCCCCTCGGGGGCTTTACACCGCTTCAGTCCTCGGCGCTCTCGGCGGTCGCCGCTCGTTTGGAGGCGACATCGATGTCCGTCGCACTGGCCTGGCTGCTGCAGCGATCACCGAACATCCTGCTCATCCCCGGCACGTCCTCGACGGCACACCTGCGCGAGAACATCGCCGGCGCGGGACTCTCCCTCTCTCATGAGGACTTGACCGAGCTGGACGACATCAGCCGCTGAATGCCCCGGAGCTGAACGGCCCACAGACCGCGACCGAAGCCACGATTGTAGTTCCGGCCCCGGTCACCTTCGCGCGACCAGGGCCGAGTATCCCTCCCAGGAAGGCCGTGATCTCACTTCCGCACAGCACCGCCGCGCCATGTGGGGATGGTGGGAGCAGGTGGACTTCCTGCGCGGCGCGGAGGAGGCGGCCGACCGGGAACTCGCCGCTCCGGACGCCTGGGTTCCCTATCCCGACACCGAACCGGTCCTGCGTGCCCTGCACCAGCGCGGACTGCGCGTCGGCATTGTCAGCGACTTCGCCTGGGACCTGCGCATCCACCTTGCCCGCCACGGGCTGGACACCTTGATCGACACCTGCGTGATCTCCTACGAGCAGGGCCGGGAGAAGCCCGACCCGCAGCTGTTCCTCAAAGCCTGCGCCGACCTCGGCGCGGACCCCCGCGCCACCCTGATGGTCGGCGACAACCCGGTCCGCGACGGCGGCGCGGCCGCCTGCGGTCTGCTGACCGTGGTGGTCCACGGGCGTAGGGGAATCCGCCCCGACGGATCGTTTGACGCCGTCGATGAAGGCGTGGCGTGTCTCCTCCTCAGGACAGCACCGTCAGCGTTCGGAACAACTCCTCCAGCCGCCTTCATGGCGGCGGCCCGTCGCGGTCAGCTGACGGGGGAGGAGGCCGGCAGGTCCTGGTCGGCGGCCCAGGAGGCCAGGATGCGCAGCCGTTCGTGGGTGGGGGAGCCGGGCGCGGCGGTCCAGACGGTGAGGTGCTGGTCGGGGTCGGTGTTGGCGGTGAGGGTGTCCCAGTCCAGGACGAGTTCGCCGACGACCGGATGGTTGAGCGTCTTCGTGCCCACGGTGCGGGCGGCGACGTGGTGATCGCCCCACCAGCGGGCGAACTGCTTGTCGCGCATGGACAGTTCACCGACCAGCTCGATCAGGCGCGGGTCTTCGGGATACTTCGCGGCCTCCATGCGCAGTTGGGCGACGGCGATGTGCGCGGAGGTCTCCCAGTCGGCGTACAGGGTGCGCATGGCGGGGTCCGTGAAGATGATCCGCGGGTAGTTGCGGTGCTTTTCCGGGATGCGGGAGAAGTCGGTGACCAGGGCGGCGGCCAGCGCGTTCCAGGCAAGAATGTCCCCGCGCCGGCCCTGCACGATGGCCGGAGTGGCGGTGAGGTCGTCCAGGACCCGCTGCAACTGTGGCTGGACCTTCTGCCGGCCTCGGCGTCGGGTGCGGGTGGTGGTCTTGCCGGCGAGCTGGAAGAGGTAACCCCGCTCGTCGTCGTCCAGGTGGAGGACCCGGGCGAGGACGTCCAGCACGGGCGCCGATGCCTGCATACGGCCTTGTTCCAGGCGGGTGTAGTAGTCGGTGCTGATGCTGGCGAGCTGGGCGACCTCCTCGCGGCGCAGCCCCTCCACCCGGCGGGGCCTGTCGGTCTCGGGCAGTCCGACCGTGCGCGGGCTCAGCTCGGAGCGGCGCTTCTTGAGGAATTCTCCCAGCTCATTGAGGGGAACGTTGGCGGTCATGCTTCCCAGCATGGCACCGATCGCACCTGCGTAAGGGGGGAGAATTTCCTCCCCGGATGTTTCCCTCCCGGGATACTTCTCTCCGATTCTCGCGCCTGCCCTCGCGTGTGAGGCTCGACCGTGAGCAGTCGCATTCCTCACCACAGCTGCGGTCCACAGACCCCCGCACTGAAGGAAGCACCCCATGCGCGGAGCAGTCATCCACGCCGTCGAGGTTCTCGAAGCGCACGTCGCCGGGGTCGAGCCGGGTCGGCGACCCGCACTCGATGGGGCACGAGTACGTCGGCATCGTCGAGGAGCTGGGCAGCGAGGCCGCCAACGTGAGGCCGTGCCAGTTCGAGTACGTGCGCATCCCCAACGCCCACGGCACCCTGGTCGCCACGGACGAGCCGAGGTGAAGCCCGGCTCGACGGCCGTAGTGGTCGGTGACGGTGCGGTCGGCCTGTGCGGTGTCATCGCCGCGAAGGAACTGGGTGCGGTCCCCCCGGCCGAAGGCTGGGGGAGGATCATCGCCATGTCCCGGCACGCGTCCCGCCAGAAGCTCGCCCTGGACTTCAAGATTCGATGCGGCAGGCCCTGCACTCCGCCCGCCCCCGGCGGCAACGTCGGCTTCGTCGGCGTCCCGCACGAGGTGGCCATCGACGGCGGGGAACTGATCTTCTCCCACGTCGGCCTGCGCGGCGGCCCCGCCCGGTGCGCCGCTACCTGCCCGACCTGATCGACCGCGTGCTGACCGGCCGTATCAACCCGGGCAAGGTCTTCGACCTCACTCTGTCCCTGCGTCCCCACCCGGGGCCGCACCGAGGAGGTGCGGCCACAGGACCGCCAGCTCATAGGTCAGGTCCAGCCGTACGGCCGAGGAACGCAGACCGGCTTCCGCGTCACCGCGCGCGTAGTTCGTCGGCTCGCCCGGCTCGGCCTTGGTGAGGTCGGTCGAGGGCTTTTCGGCGTCGTAGCGGACCTTGACCAGGCTCGCGCCGTGCTGCGCGGCCTCCAATGTGTTCGCCACCACGACGGCGACCGGCTGACCGTGGAAGAGCACCCGGTCGTCCTGGAAGACCCGAAGCCTGCGCCCGGCCGGGTTGTTGGACCCCGCGTTGTCGCGGTACGGGAGCTTCGGCGCGTTGCCGTGGTGGATCACCCGCAGCACACCGGCGTGCTTCTCAGCGGCGCGCGTGTCGATGGACCTGATACGGCCGCGTCCGATGCTCGCGTCGACGATGACGGCGTGCACGACGCCCTTGATGCCGTACTCGGCGGCGTACTCCGCCTTGCCGGTGACCTTCAGCACGCCGTCCACCCGGGACGGCGGTGCGCCTACGGCTGCCTGCGGCTGGGGGCTCATTCCATCTCTCCTACGGTGCGCAGCTGGCGTTCGACGGTCCGCTTCAGGAGCTCGACCTTGAACTGGTTGTCTGAAGGGGGCGGGCGCCGTCAGTCGCGTGGGCGGCGGCCTCGGCCCACAGTCGGTCCGAGGGGCGCTCGCCGATCAGGGCCCGCTCGACGGCCGACAGCTTCCACGGCACCGTCGCCACACCGCCGGCGGCGACCTTCGCCTCGCGGATCACGCCGCCCCGGATGTGCAGTGCGACGGCCGCTGAGGCCAGCCCGAACGAGTAGGACTGCCGGTCGCGGAGCTTCAGGTAGGCCGACTTCAGCGGACGCGGATACGCCGGGATCTGGACGGCTGTGATCAATTCGCCCTGCCTGAGGGCGTGTTCACGGTGCGGGGTGCTGCCGGGGCGGAGCAGGAAGTCGCCGAAGGGGAGGCTGCGCTCCTTGCCGTCCGGGGCCTGCAGGTGGACGGTCGCCTCCAGGGCGGTGAGGGCGACGGCGAAGTCGGACGCGTGGGTGGCCACACAGTGGTCGGAGCCGCCAAGGATCGCGTGGCCGCGGTTGTAGCCGCCCAGGGCGGCGCAGCCGGAGCCGGGTTCGCGCTTGTTGCAGTCGGCGGTCACGTCACGGAAGTACGTGCACCGGGTGCGCTGCATGATGTTGCCGCCGACGGTGGCCATGTTCCGCAGCTGGGCCGAGGCGCCCCGCAGCGCTTGGGCGGCCACCGGGAAGAGGGAGTTCAGCTTGGCGTCGGCGGTGGCCACGGACATCGGGACCAGGGCGCCGATGCGTATGCCGCCGCCCGCGGTGGCAGTGATCTCACTCACGGGCAGGGCGCTGATGTCGACGAGCGTCTCGGGGGTTTCGACGGTCTCGCGCATCAGGTCGACCAGCGTCGTGCCGCCGGCGATGTAACGACCGCCGCGTCTCCCGGCGTCCAGGGCTTCCCGGACGCTGCTGACGCGGGTGTAGGAGAAGGGATGCACGGGGGCCGCTCCTTACTTCCGGGCGGCGGTCTGCTCGACCGCGCGCACGATCTTGACGTAGCAGCCACAGCGGCAGACATTGCCGCTCATGTACTCCCGGATCTCCTCCGGCGAGCCGGTGTGGCCCTCTTGGATGCAGCCGATGCCGGACATGATCTGGCCGGGGGTGCAGTAGCCGTACTGGAAGGCGTCCTCGTCGATGAACGCCTGTTGCAGCGGGTGCAGTTCGTCGCCCTTGGCCGCCAGGCCCTCGATCGTGGTGACCTCGGCTCCCTCCAGCCGCACCGCCAGCGTCAGGCAGGAGTTGACCCGCTGCCAGGCCGCTTCCAGCCGTGGCAGGTCCACGTCGGTGCCGTCGAACTCCGAGTAGTAGTGCGCCCCGACCCCACCGAGCCGCATCTCCTCCGCCCGCCCCAGCCAGTAGGCGCGCTGCACATCGGTCGCCGGGAACGGTTCGTGCGCGTGCTCCGGGTCCGGCACGAGGGCAGGCGTGGCGGGCTGCGCGGCGTCCATGCTGAGCGTGGCGGCGTAGTCCTTCAGCACGGGGCTGGTGAACAGGTCGGCGATGCGGGCGCCGGGCACCCCTCGCTCGCCGAGCCGGTGCAGCATCCGCGTGGCGAGCAGGCTGTCCCCGCCGAGCGCGAAGAAGTCGTCCTCACGGTGCACGCTCCGGGCGCCGAGCAGGTCCCGCCACACCTCGGCGACCAGTTCCTCCACACCCGGTCGGGGCGGTGTGCCCCGCCGTACGCGGTCCCGTGCGGACGCGACGTGCCGGGCGAGGAGTTCGCGCACCGCACGCCGGTCGACCTTGCCGTTCGCGGTGAGCGGCATGACCGGCAGCAGGACCAGCCGGTCGGGGACCATGTACGACGGCACCTGGCCGGCGGCGAAAGCCCGTATGCCGTCGGTGTCGCAGGGGCCCGCGTCCGGATCGCGCACCGCGCGGATGAGCAGCGCGGGCTCCTGGTCCCGTACGGCCGTGTCGGCGCGCGCGAAGCCGTGGGCGCACAGCAACTGCTCCCAGGCCGAGGGCGGCAGCAGCGGGCTGCCGGCCGCCCGGCGGGCCGGGTCCGTGTTCGCGAAGCCCCGTGTGGGCAGCGCGGCGCAGATGAGCCCCAGCGGCGGCAGACCACCCTGCTCCACCGCGAGCAGGACGCCACCGGGAGCCAGCAGGGCCGCCGCCTGGGCGACTCCGGCGGCCGGGTCGTCGAAGGCGTGCAGGGCGCCGAACGCGAGTACGGCGTCGAACGCGCCGGGCAGCCCCTCGGGCAGCACACCGTCCGGCAGCGCCTGGCACCGCACATCGTGCGGCAGGCCCGCCAGCCGTTCGCTCGCTCGCTCCAGAAGCCCGGCAGAAGTGTCGAGCAGTGTCAACCGCACGGAATCGACGGGTAGTTGCTCTGCCACACGCAGAACACCCAGCCCGCCGCGCGCCCCGAGGACCGCGACCCGCAGCACATCCCGGCCGGGCTCTGCGGCGAGGGCGCGCAGCGCCGCCGCACAGTCCCCGGCGGCCGCCCCGCTGGCGGGCAGCGCGTCGAGCGCCGCCTCCGGTGCGAGAACGGGGTCGTCGAGGAGTTCGAGCGGATCGCGTTCGCCGGTGAGCATGGCTCGCAGGTCCGGCAGCCGCTCGGTCAGTCGGGCGAGCACGGGTTCGAGGCGGGTCCCGACGACCCGTTCGGCGAGGCGCTCCACCTCGCCCGGCCTGGCATGCCGGCGCATCCAGTCCCGCCACAGGTCCACGAGGCCGTGCATGTGCTCGGCCGGGCGCGGCTCGCCGTCCAGGATCCGGCCGATGGCGTACGCGACGACCTCGGTCTCCAGCGGGTCCGGCCGCCCCGCCACGACCTGAGGACTGATCTCGTCGTTCCGCTGTGACCCGTTGCCGAGCGCGGGCGCGTACGCCGCCACGAGCGCCCGCGACGCCCCGTCCGCGCCCCCGACGACCGCCGCCACAGCACGTCCGGCCCCCGGCGCCCGCTCCAGCGCCGCCTCCACCTCGCCCAGTTCCACTCGGTGGCCGCGCAGCTTCACCTGGGAGTCGGCCCGGCCGAGGAACTCGACGGTGCCGCCGGGCCGGTAGCGGGCGAGGTCTCCGGTGCGGTACCAGCGCAGCCCCTCGTGCCGGACGAACCGGTCGGCGGTGCGCTCCGGATCGCCGAGATAGCCGTCGGCCACCCCCGCCCCACCGATCCACAACTCACCCGGCACCCAGTCCGGGCAGTCCCGGCCCCGGGCGTCGACGACCCGGCACCGCACATTGCGCAGCGGTGTGCCGTACGGGACCGCTGCCCAGTCCTCGGGCACCGCGGCGCCGGTCACCTCGCACACCGTGGAGTGGATCGCCGTCTCCGTCGTACCGCCCAGCGCCACGAACCGGCAGCCCGGCGCGCGCTCCGCCAGCCGCCCGGGCAGGCCGGCTTCGAACTGGCCCATCTGCTGCACACCGACACGGGCGAGACGGGGCCTGACCCGGTGCTCCACCTCATGCTGCCGACCACAGAGGTCACCCTCGCCCCGGGCAAGGCACGGATACGGACGGCCGAACCGGAACACGTACCTCTCATCACCAAGGCCCTGGCCGGCCCCGGCGGATCGGCGGGGGAGGGGCTCACCGACGCGGAGGACCTGGTGCGGGGGGCCGATCCGGGCCCCTACCGGCACGCCGTCGCCCGCACGGTGGCCGACATCCGGGCCGGGCTCCTCCAAAAGGCCGTCCTCTCCCGCCCGTTGCCGCCGCCCGCGCACCCGACCGCCGACCTGACCGCCACCTACCTGGCGGGCCGCCGGGCCAACACTCCCGCCCGGTCCTTCCTGCTGGACCTGGGCGGCTGGCGGGCGGCGGGCTTCAGTCCGGAGACCGTCGTCGAGGTCGAGGCGGGCAGCCGCCGCGTGTCCACCCAGCCGCTCGCCGGCACCCGCGCCCTCGGCACGCGCGCCGAGGAGACCGCGCGGTTGCGGGCCGACCTGCTCGGCGACCCCAAGGAGATCCACGAACACGCCCTCTCCGTACGCCTCGCCGTCGACGAGCTGACCGCGATCTGCGGTCAGGACACGGTCGTCGTCGAGGAGTTCATGACGGTGCGGGAACGCGGCTCGGTGCAGCACCTCGCCTCGCGCGCCACCGGACGCCTTTCCGACGACCGGGGCCCCTGGGACGCGTTCGCGGCGCTGTTCCCCGCGATCACTGCGACCGGCTGCCCGAAACCGGAGGCACTGCGCACCATCAGCCGGTACGAGGCCGAGCCCCGAGGGCTGTACGCCGGGGCTGTGTTGACCGCCGACGCCGACGGCTCCCTCGACGCGGCGCTCGTCCTGCGCACGGTCTTCCAGCGCGACGGCCGCACTTGGCTGCGGGCAGGCGCCGGCATCATGGGGCAGTCGACTCCCGAACGCGAGTGGGAGGAGACCTGCGAGAAGCTCCGCAGTGTGGCCCCGCACCTCCGCCTGAGCCCTGGCACGCCTCCCGTGGAGCCGCGGTGAGCGGCCAGGGCCACGCGGCCCTGGTCCTCGTCCACGGCGGCTGGTTCACCGGCGCCTGCTGGAAGCCGGTCCTGCCCCACCTGTCCGCCACATGCCTGACCCCCGACCTCCCCGGCCGCGCCGGCAGGCCGGCGGATCTCACCACGCTGACCATCGGCGACCTGGCACGAGCGGTGGCGGACGACATCGACGCGGCCGGACTCGACCACGTCGTCCTGGTCGGCCACTCGCTGGCAGGCGTCGTCATCCCTCAGGTCGCCTCGCTGCTCCCGCACCGGATCCGCCGCCTGGTGTTCCTCTCCGCCACCGTGCCGCGCGAGGGCACCTCCGCCCTCGACGGCTTCCCGCCCCTCATCCGCGCGGCGATGCGCAGGCGCCTGCGCTCCGGCCTGTCGCCGCGTCCGCCGCGCGTCCTGGCCCGCTGGAGCTACTGCCGTGACCTGCCGCCCAGCACGGCCGAGCACGTCCTGTCCCACCTGGTGGACGACGCCGCGGGAGCCCTTCTCGAACCGGTGTCCCGCACCGGCCTGCCCGCCGTCCCGCGCACCTACATCCGCCTGCGCCGCGACAGAGCGCTGCCCCTCACCGCTCAGCAACGCCAGATCACCCATCTCGGCGACACCGACATCACCGACCTCGACTGCGGCCACTTGGCGATGTACGAGCAGCCCGCCCGCCTGGCGTCCCTCCTCGACCACCTGACCGCACGGAAGGAGCCTGTGCATGAGTGACACCGCACGAGGCCGCCGGGACCAGCCCTTCACCCTCGTCGTCTGCGCCTCCTGCGATGCCGCCGACGAGGAGGTGATGGAGGGGTTGCGCCGAGCCGTGCGGAGCTGCCGCCAGGGGATCATGGTCTCCACCGGCTGTCTGGAACGGTTCCTGCACTGCCGCCGGCGGCGCGGCGTCCACGCTGCCGTGCAGCCGTGCGCGGCGGATCGCAGGCCCACGGGAGCCGTCGTACGCCTCGGCCCGATCGTCACCGAGGCCGAGGCCGCGGCGGTCGGGGCGTGGTTGCGGGCCGGATTGCCGGACGACGGCACGCTGCCCGACACCCTGCGCGCGGCGCCTGCTCCGCGGCAGGCCGCCCACCTCAACTGAGGGACACCCACGGGGCCGGCCGAGCCCCTGGGTCAGCGGATCCGCCGCTCCTCCAGCGGTGCGGCCCGCAGCCGATCCTGCACTCCAGCCTGCGCAACGCCATGCGCCTGCACGGCCTGCCAAGTACGACATCGCCATCATCTCCCGACACCGACGACAACCTGATCGCGCGGAACGTCGAGAACATCGGCCACTACATCCGCCTCACTCCCGACAACCGCCTCGCCTTCGGTGGCCGGGCCTGACCCGACGCCGACGGCGGTGTCGCTGAAGTCGGTGTGTTGTGGCACGACCGGTACCAGGCACGGCTTGCTGCCCGCCCGTAGAAGCCGGCCTGGGGCGATGCGGAATCCGCTGCTGAGCGGTGTCGATCCGCAGCGACGATGGGCGTTGGCGCGGGCGTGCGGTTGTCAGGGCAGTCGCACCAGGTTCAGTCGGTAGTCCTCGACCCGGGGAAGTCGCTGGGCGGCCAGGCCGCTGAGCATGTCCTGGACAGGGGCCGGGAGTTCGTCGTACATCGGGGCGGGGAGGTTGCTCAATGTGTGGGTGGCCAGTACTTCGACCCCCGGTCGCCACTCGGCGAGCTGCGCCGGATCGGCACAGTTCCACTGCATCCGGGCCTCGACCTTGCTCAGCGCGTCGTGCTCGTCCTGGGTGTCGAAGTGGCCGGGGCCGGAGGTGTCGAGGGCCAGCAGGGAGCCGGGGAAGCGGTCGGCGAGCAGGCCGATGACGTCGCGGGCGTCCGTCTCCTCGAGGTAGGGCAGGACGGCTTCGGCGGCGAAAAGGTACGGGCCGCCGGAGCGCGCGGTGACGGTGTCTGCCCATGCCACGTCCGTCACCGACGCGGCGATCATCGTGCGGCGTGGCGTGTCCGTGAAGAAGGTGCGGCGCAGTTCGATCACGTCGGGCAGGTCGAGGTCGAACCAGCGGGCCCGGCCGTTGTCGGCGCGTTCGTAGCGGGTGTTGAGGCCGGTGCCGATCTCTACCACGGTGCCGGTGGGATGTTCCGCGAGGAAGTGCGCCACCCAGCGGTCGAACAGGCTGGTGCGCAGGACCGTGCCGAGCAGACTGGGCAGGCCGTCGAAGCGGGCGAAGTCGTAGTCGATCGCCGCGACGAGCTGCTCGGCGACGGGGTCGCGCAGGACCGCTTCCTGCTTGCGGGTCTCCACCGCCCGGCCGTACAGCGGTATCAGCAGGGTTTCCTGGATCGTGCCCAGGCGTACGTCGCGCTCGGTCATGACTGCCTCCACAGTCCTTCGCGTGCTGCGACGCTATATGAAAATGGATCCCATTAACAAGAGTGTGGCGCCGTCGTGCCGTGACGGCGCCGGACTACTCCTGTGCGTGCCGGATGGCGTCCAGGACGATGTGGGCGATGTGTTCGTCGGTGAGGTGGTACCGGATCTCGCGGGCCTGGCGGCGGGTCGTCACGATCCGTGAGTTGCGCAGGACCCGCAGGTGCTGCGAGACCAGCGGCTGGCTCACCCCGAGCGTGGCGACGAGTTCGTGGACGTACTTTCCGCCCTCCGACAGCTCACGCACGATGCCGAGACGGACCGGGGAGGCCAGCGCCTTCAGCAGGTCGCTGGCGGCCTCCAGGGCGCGTAGCGGTTCGTCTGCCGGGGTTGTCGAGGGGGGAGTCATTGCCACATGCGCATATTAGCAAGTGGCAATGATTTCCGGTCCGGATTCGTGTCGGCGAAGGCCGGCCCGGATCAGTGGTCGTCCCAGTGGCCGTCGTGTGCGGCGTGACGGTGGCCGTCGTGCACGTAGTCCACGTGGTCCTCGTGCGGCACGGCCACATGTCCGCAGCCCTCGCCGTGCTGGTGGTCGTGGCTCTCGTGGGTGGTGTGGCCGGCGCTCGCGCACTCATCGACGTGGCCCTCGTGGGCCCTGTGGAGGTGGCCGTCGTGTGCGTAGTCGGTGTGGTCGCCGTGCGGGATGGCGACGTGGCCGCAGCCCTCGCCGTGGGCGTGCGTGTGGTTGTCGTGCGTGCGGTGCTCGGTGGCGGTGGTCATGTGGTGCTCCTGGCGATGCTCTTCGGGTCCCTGCGGCTCGTTGTCCGCAGGCAGTGCGTGGCCACATTAACATATGGCAATTCGCGCATGTGTGGCTCGAAGTGCCCCCGCCGTGGGCGAAGTTGTCTCCAGCCTGCCGGGCGCGACTGCCGACCGGATCGTCAGCCGGGGTCCCGCACGCCGAGGCGCAAGTGTTCGATGTGGTGGACGGCCTGGTCGAGGAGCTGTGCCACGTGGTCGTCGTAGAGGCGGTAGACGATACGGCGACCGTCGCGCCGCCCGGTGACCAGGCCCAGGGCGCGCAGCAGTCGCAGTTGGTGGGAGACCGCGGATTGCTCCATGCCGACGGCGGTGGCGAGTTCGGTGACCGAGTACGCGGACTGGCGCAGGGCGGTGAGGATCAGCAGGCGGGAGGGTGTGGCCAGTGCCTGGAGTGTGGCGGCCACGGAGACGGCGGTCGACTCGTCGAGGTGGGCGGCCGCGATGATGTCGCGGCCGCCCACGGTGTCGCCGGGAGGCATCGGCTCACCGGCGTGCACGGAGCCGGGCCTCGCGCGGTGGGCGGATGAACTGCAGTTCCAGTGTGGCCGGGGGCTGCGCTGTCCCGGGACCGCCGTCGGCGGCCCAGCGCAGGACGTCGTCGGTGACGTCGTCGTCCATGGCGAAGCCGATCCAGGTCGCCCGGCCGCCGGCCCGGCGTCCGGCGGTGGAGGGCTGGACGACGATGACGTTGGCCTGGTCGCAGGGGCCGAGGCAGTCCGTCGTACGGACCTGGAAGCCGTGCTCGGCCGCCGCGGCACGCAGCCGGTCCAGCTGCCAGGCATGGTCGGTGCCGGGGTGCTTGCGTGGGTTGCCGCAGCAGCAGCCCCGGCAGACGACCAGCGTGCACGGACGGTTGGCCGCGCCGCCGATCGTCACCATGCGGGCAGTGGAGGTGGCGGTCGGCGGCTTACGGCGGTTCACAGCGTCGTCCGCGAGGGCAGTCCGTAGGCCCTAACGCGGCCGTCGCGGTGCGCGGCGATCAGCAGGTGCGGTCCGGCCCAGGCCAGCGCGGCGACGGGCGAGTCCAGGTCGTCCAGCGTGCGCACCGGCCGGAGCCGGTTGGCGGGCTGTCCGGCGGTGGCGTACCAGAGCGCGACCGTGCCGTCGTGGCCGCCGCTGGCGAGGTGTCCGGCGGGGCCGGGCCGCCAGGCCAGCGCGGTGATGGACTCATGGCAGCGCAGCTGGCGGGGCGCAGTGCCGGCTGGCCCCTTGCCGGAGAAGTCCCAGACCGTCAGATCGGGGGCGCCGTCGGCGGCCAGCCAGAAGCCCGTGTCGTCGAAGGCGAGGCGGGAGACCTTCTCCGGGTAGCCGGACATGGTCAGTTCGCTGCCGTCCCTGGTGCGCCAAATGTGGATGGAGGCGTCCTGGTTGCCGCTGCAGATCCACTTCTCGGTCGGGGCGACCGCGAGCGCCAGGTGCGAGCCGATGTAAGGGTAGGTGACGACGGGCTGTGTGGTGTGCCGCTCGTGGCCGCGCACGGCCCCGTACGCGGCCACGGCCAGCCGTCGCCCCCGGCGCAGCCAGGCGAGGTCGATGACGGTGGACGCGGCAGGTTCCGTACGCCACAACTCCTCGCCGTCGGTGTCGAGTACGAGCGCCGTGCGTCCGGAGGCGACGGCCACCCGTTCGTCGTTGGCCCAGGCGGCGGAGGAGGACCAGGCGCCGGATTCGCGTACGACGGTGCGGCCGTCGGAGCGCCGCCACAGTGCGTACCCCATGGGTCCGGTGACCGCCAAGTGACGGGCATTGGGGGAGACGTGGGCCTTCAGGGCGCCTCCGGGCAGCTCGAGCGCGCCCATCTCGGCGCCCATCGCGGCATCGAGCACGCGTACCGTGCCCTCGGCTCCGGCGACGGCCACCAGGTCGCCGCGGGCGCTGAGCGCGACGGGGGCGTCGTCGATGGTGATCTCCCAGGCGACGGTCAGGGCCTGGTCGGGTGCGGTGATGCTCACGCGGCCGCTCCCGCAGTGGCCAGGCAGTCGGCGAAGCCGCGCTCCAGCTCATCGCGGTCGAGGTTGCGGCCGATGAAGACGAGCCGGTTGCGACGCGGCTCGTCGGTCCGCCACTGGGCGCCTTCCTCGCCCATGAGCAGCATGTGGACGCCCTGGAAGACGTACTGCCTGCTCGAACCGGCGATGGCGAGGATGCCCTTGGAGCGGAAGATGTCGGCGCCCTTGGTGCGCAGCAGGTTGCCGAGCCAGGCGTTGAGGCGGCGGTCGTCGACCTCGCCGTCGAGTTCGATGCCGACCGAGGTGACGGTGGTGTCGTGCTGGTGCTCGGTCTCGGTGAGGAAGGACGGGTCGTCCTTCAGGACCCGGTCCAGGTCGAAGGCGCCGACGTCGAGGACCTGCTTGAGGTCGACCTCGGCGTTGCGGGCGCGCAGGATCTGCACGGGTGCGTTGATGGCCTTCACGCGGGACTCGACTTCGGCGAGGGTGGTTTCGTCCGCCAGGTCGGTCTTGTTGAGCACGATCCGGTCGGCGAAGGCGATCTGCTCGACCGCCTCGTTCTCCACACCCTCCGGCTTCACCTCGTCGAGGTGCTGCAGCACATGAGCGGCGTCGACGAGGGTGATGATGGCGTCCAGGCGCAGCTGGGCGGCGATCTCGTCGTCCATGAAGAAGGTCTGAGCGACGGGGGCGGGGTCGGCCAGGCCGGTGGTCTCGATGAGGATGTGGTCGAACTTCTCGCGGCGGCGCATCAGGGCGCCCAGGATGCGGATGAGGTCTCCTCGCACGGTGCAGCAGATGCAGCCGTTGTTCATCTCGAAGATCTCTTCTTCGGCGTCGAGGACGAGGGCGTCGTCGATGCCGATCTCGCCGAACTCGTTCTCGATGACGGCGATCCGCAGGCCGTGGTGTTCGGTGAGGATGCGGTTGAGGAGGGTGGTCTTGCCCGAGCCGAGGAAGCCGGTCAGGACGGTGACGGGCACGCGCTCGTCGAGCGGTGCGTCCGTCGCGGTCGCTTCGGTTGTCGTCATCAGGGTCAGGCTCCTTCGGGTGCGGTGGTGAGCAGGGCGGCCTTGAGGTCGTCCTTGGTGACTTCGTCGGTGGGTTGGTGCAGGGTCCAGCGGCGGGCCGGCCCGTTCATCGGCAGGACGGCGACGACCGTCTCCAGGGGCGGGCAGCCCGGTTCGGTGCAGGCGAGTTGGCGGATCATGACGGCGGTGTCGTCGTCGAGGTCCAGGAGGGTGCGCACGGTCTCCTTCAACTCGCGCAGGTGCGGGCTCGGCGTGGTGGGGCTTCCCGGCCCGAATCCCAGGGGCATGGCGGCAGTTCTCCTCGCGCGGTGGTGGGTTGGCAGTCGGCGCAGACGCCGGTGAGTTCGACGGTGTGCTCCACTGCCGCGAATCCGGAGTCGGAGGCGATCCGTCCGGCCCACTCCTCGACGACCTCGGAGTCCACCGGCCGGCTGCTGCCGCAGGCGCGGCAGATCAGGTAGTGGCGGTGGCCGTCGCCCGGCCGCCATCTGTAAAGCCGTTCACCGGCGCCGGCTTGGATGACATCGACCGCGTCCGCGGCCTCCAGGTCACGCAGCCCTCGGTAGACGGTGGTCAGCCCGATCCGTGTGCCGTCGGCAGTCATGCGCGCGTACAGCTCCTGCGCGGAGATGAAGTCGTGACAGTTCGCGAGAGCTGCCAGAAGGGCCGAGCGTTGCCGGGTGGGCCGCTGTTGGGTCGTCAGGTCGCTCACACCACGTTCACCCCCTGGTGCCGTGCCAAATCCAAGGCTAGATGAAAATGAAACCCATAGCCATATGAACGATAGATCATGTGTGAGTGGGGAGGCGAGTAGGGCCTGACTGAGGGGGTGGTTCCGGGGAGGGGCAGCGAATCTCAGGCCGACGGCAGGGGGGAGGCGTCGGCTGTTCGCCGCCTGGTCGACCAGTGCCTCGCCGGACTCGGCGGTGCCGTCGACGGGACGAAGGCGCAGGAGCTGATCGATCGGCTCGTCGCCGAAGGGCGCGTCCGGATTACTGATCCCGATGACGACGAGGTCGCGGAGTGGCGGCGCGTCGTCAACTACGCGAAGCGGCACGGCCTGGAACCGGTGGGCAAACGCATCGAGAAGGTCCCGTACGGCAGGCCGGGGCTGGAGCTTTTCCTCGCGGAGGGCCCGCATCCCAACGCGCGGGTCGTGACGGCCCGGGCTCGACCTCGGCGACGGCCTCGCCGACTTGGTACCAGGCACCTCAGATCTCCCTCAAGCCCCAGAAGCCTCGTGATTCGCTGGACTAGCCTCCCTGCCCGTAAGCACTGGCCCAGTCATTGCTCGTGCGGCTGGCCGGCGACTCCTGGCCCCGAAGAGGCAAACCGCAGATGAAGCACCGCATGAAGAGCCGTACCAAGAAGACCGTGATCATCGCGGCGGCGGGCACCGGCGTGCTGGCCCTGACCGTGCCGATCACCGCGTTGGCCACCACCGCCGAGCCCGGTCCTGAGGCGGCCGGATCACACTGCACCGTCGACATATCCGGCGGTCCCGTCCGATGCTTCCCGACCTACCGGGCGACCATCGCGGCAGCCACCGACGGCCGGGTCAAGGACGCTCCCCTCGACGTCCGCACAGCCGCCGCCAGCCCGGCCTTCCAGAAGAAGATCGACGTCGCGGGCACCGCCGCAGAGCAGGGGGACGATGAGGAGTCGTCCGTCGTCATCGGCACCGAGTATCTGGACGCGGACCACAAGGGCAAGTCCATGAGCTTCACCGCCGACAGCAAGTGCACCCCCGACGGGCCGGGCTTCCAGGTCGACCAGGTGCCCGCCGAGTTCAACGACGCCATCAGCTCGTACCAGACCTTCAACGACTGCCAGGCCAGGCACTTCGCCGACCCCGGGCTGAAGGGCGACTCGACCAGCTGGCAGATCGGCGGTCAGCTCGCGGTCGGGGACGGGGTGGACAACCGCACCAGCTCCATCCAGTGGAACTATGCGGAAGCGCCGACCGCCGCCCAGCTCTTCGAGGACTGCGACAAGAAGATCGCCACCTGCAAATTCGAGCACAAGGGCGACGTCACCTACAGCTACGGCGGGGCGCACGAGGTGGCCCGCGCGTACAACTGCACCAGCATCGAGCAGGTGAAGAAGATGACCTGGACGGACGCGACCGGCGGCAAGAACTCGCTCAGCGTCGAGCTGGGAGCCACCTACAAGATCGGAAACACGGCCGTCGGGGCGGAGTACAGCCTCAGCTTCAAGACCACCTACGGACACGAGTGGAGCTGGGAGACCAGGGTCACCGACGAGACGGACCTCACCGTCCCGGCCGCGGAGGTCGGCTGGGTCAACCGGAACACCAAGATGCAGACCGCGGGGGGTGAGTACACGGTGACGTACGAGGACCGCAAATGGGGGCACTACATCTGGTACGTCCGTGACTTCACCGCCACCGGTCCCGTCCCGCAGGAGATGGGCGTCGTCGACTGGGTCTCCCGCCCCATGACCGCGGCGGAGAAGGCCGAGCACTGCAAGGATGTCGCTGCCGTGGTCACCGCCACCCCGAAGAAGACGAAGAAGACCGCGTCCGCAACCACAAAGAGCCTCCCCAGCACCGCTCACGTCCTGTCCGGCCCGCGTTGATCCGAACGGCTTGACCCCGTTGGCAGTCGACCGACCATTTCCTGCGGTCGGCTGCCGTACGCGGAGGCCGCTGTGGCCGCGGCGCGCTGGATGCGGTGCCGGGGCGGATCAGGCGGAGTCCGGTCGGGGGAAGACGCCGGGGCGCCGGCTGGGAAGGCCGGATCCGAGCTGCTGCTGCACCTGCACCAACAACCATGCGCCTACTGGATCTTCGAGGTCTACCGGGACGAGGACGCCTTCAAGGCACACCTGGTCGCCCCGTACGGCGCCCCGTTCAACGCCGCCCTCACCCCGCTGATCGAGGAAGAGGCCTCCGTACCGACGTTCCTCGATCCGCTGGCCACGCATCCGTAGCGAGCGTTGAACACCGGCGGCGGCACGGAGCCGGAGCGCAGGGAGATCGACTGCACACCCACCTGGATCGGGGGCGGCTGGGGCATCGACGCCCTGGTCCGCGAGCAAACGCGCCAGCACCGTGATCTGGACGGCGGCCCCTTGTTCTTCGATGGCCCGGAGCGGGTCACGCGTGAACTCCGCCCGCGCAGGTATCGGAGACATGGGTTGGTTACGACTCCCGAGAGGCTCCGCGAGGACATCTGAGCGTGACCCCGGCTCGTCGGCCGACAGGGGCAAGCCGCCTACGGCTTGGGCACCGGTTGCTCCCCCGAGCCCCGGACGATCAGCCGGGTGGGAACGGTGATGGTGCGAGCCCGGGAGCGGTCGCCGTCGAGCCGGGCCAAGGCGGTCGTCGCGGCGCTGCGGCCGATCCCTTCCGGGTCCTGGGCGACGACGGTCAGGGCCGGTTCCAGTGCCTCGGCGAGGGAGACATCGTCGAAGGCGACGACGGCTACGTCCTTGCGCTTGCTGCGGGCGAGTTCGGCGACGATGCCGAGCGCCATGATGTTGTTGCCGGCGAACAGGGCCGTGGGGGGATCGGGCAGTGCGAGGAGCCCGGAGGTCGCGGCCTCGGCCCCCTGCTGGTCGTGTGCGCTGGCGACCAGCGAGCGGTTGTAGAGGATGTCGGCCTCTTGCAGGGCCGCGCGGTATCCGGCGAGGCGTTCGCGGCGGGTGTACAGCTTGACGGGCAGGTCGCCGACGAATCCGATGCGGCGGTGACCGTGGGTGATCAGGTGGGCGACGCCCTCTTGGGCCCCCGCACGGTTGGAGCTGACGATGCTGTCCGTGGACAGGCCGACTCCTGGTCGGTCGAGGAAGACGATGGGCAGTCCCGCCGTGCGGTGGGACTTGAGGTGGGTGTGGTCGGCGCCGACGGACGGAACGACGATCAGGATGCTGACGCGCCGGGCGAGGAACTTGTCCGTCAGGGCGCGTTCGCGGTCGGGGTCGTCCGCGGAGGAGCCCATGAGCAGGGTCAGTCCGCGGTCGCGGACCGTGTCCTCGATGCCGCGGGCCACGGCTCCGAAGAAGGGGTTGCCGAGGTCGGGGATGACCAGTCCGATGGTGGTGTCGGGACCGCCGACGCGGATGTTGCGGGCCATGAGGTTCGGCTGGAAGCCCAGCTTGGCCACCGCGGCGAGTACCTGTTCCCGCGTCTGCGCGGAGACGGGTCCGTCCTCGTTGAGGACACGGGAGACCGTCTTGGCGCTGACACCGACCTCTCGGGCGACGTCGGCCAGCGTGGGGCGGCGGCTCGCTGCCATGGAGGAAACCGTCTCCTGGGTGCTCCCGGGTTCCGGCCGCGGCCTCGGCCGGAACATGCGAGAGCTGGGTAGTGCTGTCAGGTGGCCTGTACTCCGGCGGCCTTCGCGGCCTCGGAATCCGCTACGACAGTATCTCCGGCCTCATCGATGCTCAGCGCGCCGGTCATGATGGCGACGACCTCCGCCATGGAGTAGTCGGAGGGCTTGATCACGGCGGCGCGCCGGCCCAGCCGGTGGACGTGGATGCGGTCGGCGATCTCGAAGACGTGCGGCATGTTGTGGCTGATCAGGACGACCGGCATGCCCTTGTCGCGGACGCGCCGGATGAGGTCGAGGACCTGTCCGGACTCCTTGACGCCGAGGGCGGCGGTGGGTTCGTCCATGACGACGACGCTGCGGGCCCAGGCGACCGCGCGGGCGACCGCCACGGCCTGCCGCTGTCCGCCGGAGAGGGTCTCGACCGACTGGGTCAGCGAGCGCAGGCCGATCTTCAGATCGGCCATGTGCTCGGCGGCCTCCTGACGCATCCGCTTCTTGTCGAGCATGCGGAAGGCACTGCCGAGGACGCCGGGGCGGCGCAGTTCACGGCCGAGGAACATGTTGGAGGCGATGTCCATGGAGGCCGCGACGGCGAGGTCCTGGTAGACGGTTTCGATGCCGTGGGCGCGGGCGCTCTGCGGACCGGAGAAGGTGATGGGTTCCCCGCTGAGGCGTATCTCGCCCGCGTCCGGAACGAGTGCGCCGGTGAGGGCCTTGATCAGGCTGGTCTTGCCGGCGCCGTTGTCGCCGATGACCGCGAGGACCTCGCCGGGCAGCAGGTCGAAGTCGGCGCCGTCGATGGCGGTGACATGGCCGTAGCGCTTGACCAGACCGCGGGCCTGAAGGACAGGGGTGGGGGAGCTGGTGGCGGTCATCGGGCCTTCTTCCGGGAGATCTGGTCGACGGTCACCGCGAGGATCACCAGAACACCAGTGATCAAAGTCTGGTAGATCGAGGCGACGCCCATCAGCTGCAGGCCATTGCGGAACACGCCGACGATCAGGACGCCGATGAACGTGCCCAGGACCGAGCCGCGCCCGCCGAAGAGACTGGTGCCGCCGAGCACCACGGCCGTGATGCTGTCGAGGTTGTCGGTCTGCCCCGCCTGCGGGTCGCCGACTCCGGTACGGGAGATGAGCAGCAGGGCGGCCATGCCGTACAGCAGGCCGGCCACGGTGTAGACGCCGATGGTCAGCCGGGAGGTGCGGATGCCGTTCAGCCGCGCCGCTTCCGGGCTGTTGCCCAGGGCGTAGACGTGCCGGCCCCAGCTGGTGCTGCTCAGGGCGTAGGCGAAGAGGAGGAACAGGGCGATGGTGACCAGAGAGCCGTAGGTGATGTCGGTCTTGCCGAGCGGGAAGGTCTGTCCGAGCGCCGTCAGCGGTCCGGGCAGGTTGGTGACCGTCTGCTCCTCGGAGTAGATGTGGGTCAGTGCGAACGCCACGTTGAGCATGCCGAGGGTGACGATGAACGGCGGCAGCGGGATCTTCTGCACCAGCGCCCCGTTGAGCAGGCCGAAGCCGCCGCAGACGACCAGGCCCAGCGCGATGGCGACCAGCGGCGGCAGGGTGCCCTCGGCGGCCATCTTGGCGATCATGATGCTGCCGAACGCCATCACGGCACCGCAGGACAGGTCGATGCCCGCGGTGAGGATGATCAGCGTCTGGCCGATGGCCAGCGTGCCGACGACCATGACCTGCTGCACGATCAGCGAGAAGTTCCCACCGGTGAGGAACTGCTCGGTGGAGACGGAGAAGAAGACGCACGCCAGGAGGAGGGCGGCCAGTGGGCCGGTGGTCGGTTGCGTGAGCAGTCTGCGGACCGTTGTGGGTGCTTTGAGCTCGGCGTACGGCGTGGACGTGGAGGGTGGCGTGGACGTGGCAGTCATGCGAGGTCCTTGTCGGAAGACTCAGGTCCTTGTCGGTCCTTGTCGGACGGCAAGAGAGGGGGCGGCCGTCCCCTGTCGGGGAGTAGGGGCCGGCCGCCCCGCTGAGGGGAGATGCGGCGAACGTACGGTCGTCGGGGGCGGCTCAGCCCCAGCAGTTCTCCAGGCCGTAGGCGGTGTCCTTGGAGGTGACCCCGTCCTGCGCCTTGTCGGTGATCAGTGTGACGCCGGTGTCGGTGTAACCGGACGCCTTCTTGCCGTCCTTGGCGTACGTCGCGACGGCCTTGACGCCCTCGGCGGCCATCTTCAGCGGGTACTGCTGCGAAGTCGCGGCGATCTTGCCGTCCTTGACGGCCTGGGTGCCGGTGCAGCCGCCGTCGACGGAGACGATCAGGACATCCTTCTCCCGGCCCTTGGCCTTCAGCGCGGTGTACGCGCCCAGGGCCGCAGGCTCGTTGATGGTGTAGACGACGTTGATGTCGGGCGACTTCTGCAGGCAGTTCTCCATCGCGGTCTGGCCCTTGGCCTGGTCGCCGCCGGTGTCCTGGGAGCAGACGATGGACGGGTCGCCCTCCTTGACGCCGAAGCCCTTCAGGAAGCCGTTGTGCCGCTGGACGCCCACGGAGATGCCCGGCGCGAGGTCGAGGGTGGCTATCTTGGCCGGCTTGCCCTTCATGGCGGCCTTGGCGTACTCGCCGATCAGCTCGCCGGCCTTGAGGTTGTCGGTGGCGAAGAGGGCGTCGACCGCGCCTTCCGGCTCGGTCGGGGTGTCCAGGGCGATGACGAGGACGCCCTTGGCCTTGGCCTTCTCGATCGCCGGCACGATCGCCTTGGAGTCGCTCGGGGTGATCAGGATGCCCTTCACGCCGGCGGCGACCATGTTCTCGATGGCGGTGACCTGACCGGCGTTGTCCCCGTCGAACTTGCCCGCCGCGGTGGACAGTTCGACACCGTTCTCCTTGGCGGCCTTCTCCGCGCCCTCCTTCATCTTCACGAAGAACGGGTTGGTGTCGGTCTTGGTGATCAGACCGACCTTGACGCTGCCCGATCCGGCGCTCGCCGTGCCCGATCCGGATCCGGATCCGCAGGCGGTCAGGGTGAGGGCTGCGACACCCGTGCAGGCGGCGGCTCTGAGCAAGGAGGAGGGCAGACGAGAGATGCGAGACATGAACGACTCCTGCGGGATTGCGGGCGAGCGGCCGGCATCGGGGCATGCCGTCCCGAGGTGTCATCGATGACTTATGTCATCGTTGACACTGCATGGCGAGGATGATGGACTCCGCCTCCAGGCAACGTCAATGCCTTCCACCCGTCACAAATCGGCAACGCCCGTGGCCGTCGCCTGCCCGAAACCGCTCAGCGGCTGCCCGCGACGTGCCCGTTCTGCCCGCGCGTTCTCAGAGAAGAGCAGCCCATGAGCCCGCATCAGATCACCGTCCTGGGAGAGTGCGTCGCCGACGCGTTCACCGAACCCGCAAGCACCCGGAACGAACTCGCCCTGCGGGTGCTCCCGGGCGGCGGACCCGCGAACACGGCCGTGTCCCTGGCCAGGCTGGGCACCCCGGCCCGCTTCCTCGCGCGTCTGTCCGGCGACGTGTTCGGCCGCCTCTTCCGGGCTCACCTGGAGGCGTCGGGCGTGGACCTGTCGCACGCCGTGGCGGCGGCCGAGCCCAGCACGCTGGCCGTGGCGGAGCTGGACGCTCAGGGACAGGCCGCGTTCTCATTCCACGCGCAGTACACGGCCGACTGGCAGTGGACCTCGGGGGAGCTGGCGGGGGTGGACCTGTCCGAAACGGCCTGTGTGCACACCGGGTCGCTGGCCCTGGTCCGTGAACCCGGCGCGGCGGTGGTGGAGGAGTTCCTGGCGACGGCCTCTCGCCAGGCCACCGTCAGCATCGATCCCAACGTCCGGCCGCTGTTGGTGCACCCCGACGTGTACCGCGCCAGGCTGGCCCACTGGTGCGCCCTCGCCGACATCCTGCGGCTGAGTGAGGACGACCTGGAGCTGCTCCTGCCGGGCACCCCGCCGGAGCAGGCATGCGACACCTGGCACGCCGCAGGGGCACGGCTCGTCGTGATCACGCTCGGCGCCGACGGTGCCCTGGCCTCACTCGACGGCGAACGGCTGCGGGTGCCCGCGGTGACGACAAAGGTGGCCGACACGGTGGGGGCGGGCGACTCCTTCACCGCCGGGCTGCTGCACCACCTCGCGGCCCGCGGCAGCCTCGGCGGCAGGCTGACCGATCTCGGTCTCGACGAGGTCGCGGAAGCCTGCCGGTTCGCCACCCGGGTCGCCGCCATGACGTGCTCGGTCGCCGGCCCCAACCCGCCATGGCACGGCCAGTTGGCACTGTTCGCGACCGTCGGCGACGCCTGACGGACCGTACGCCGTCCACCACCCCGACTCCACCCCCCTGACAAGGAGACAAAACCATGACGAAAACCCTGCTCGCCGAGTTCACCGCCCGAGAGGGAGCGGAGGACGAGGTCGCCCGCCTGATCCGGGACTACGCCCTGAAGGTACGAGAAGAGGAAGGCAACCTGGCCTTCGACGTCTACACCAAGGCGGCCAACCCGCGCGCCTACTGGATCTTCGAGGTCTACCGGGACGAGGACGCCTTCAAGGCACACCTGGATGCCCCGTACGGTGCGCCGTTCAACGCCGCCCTCACGCCGCTGATCGAGGAGGACGCCTCCGTACTGACGTTTCTCGATCCGCTGGCCACGCATCCGTGACGAGCGTTGAACGACGGGGGTTTGTGCGGCCGGGCCAGGTGGGGCCGGGCCGCACGGACCCCGCGACTCGTCACCGCCAGATGGACTTCAGCCGCCACACCTGCATGTGGCCGAGGGTGGCGGTGCCGTCCTCGGCGAAGACCTCGACGCCGGTGCTGGAGGGGTCGGGGAAGATCTGGTCGGTGATCACTGCCTCGCCGCTGCCGCCGAAGACCTCGACGGACGACCAGTCGACCAGGATCCGCAGCTTGACCTTGCCGTTCTTTGGCTTCAGGGGTGCGGTCTGGACACCGGGGAAGGTGCTGTTGAAGTCCCCGGCACCGGAGCGGGTGCGGTCGACGTACAGCTCCTGGGTCGTGGTGTCGTAGCCGATGACGGTCTCCTCGCCATTGGCGCCGGTGCGGACCTTCAGGCCGAAGCGTTCGGCATCCTTCAGGGAGAACGTGGCCTCGATGTCGAGTGCCCTGCCTCGTAGCCCACGGCTGTTCAGGGGCTTGGAGGTGCTCGTGACGGTGACGCCGGACGCTGTCGCCGGGCGCTTCTCCCGGAGGGACTTCAGGCTGCCCACCGGCTTGCTGGTCAGCCGTATACGGCCGTCGACGGTGCGCAGGGCCATCTCCCTCGGGACGCTCTGCGCGCCGCGCCAGGGGGAAGTGGGGATGGACTGGCCGTAGTCCCAGTTGTTCATCCAGCCGATCATGTAGCGCTTGCCACCCGGCGCGTTCTCCCAGGACACCGTCGCGTAGTAGTCCTTGCCGTAGTCGGCCCAGTCGGCGCGCTGGACGACGGACTTGGCGGGCTTGTCGGCGGCGGTGAACTGGTCGGCCAGGACGTGGCCCCAGCCGCCGGTGTTCATGTCGAGGATCTGGATCTGCGCCTTCTTGCCGACGTACGGGCGCATGTCGAAGGAGGCCCAGTCCAGGGTCTCGCTGTCGGCGCCGGTGGCACTGCGGACGACCTTGCCGTCGACGAGCAGGTTGACGGACGTCTCCTGGGAGACGCGCTGGGCCTCGGTGTCGGACAGCACGATGTGGTCGACGTTGATGTGGCCCCAGCCGCCGGTGTTGTCGTCGACGATCCTGATCTGCGCCTTCTTGCCGGCGAGGTCGCTGACGTCCCAGGAGGCCCAGTTGAGCGCCTCGGCGTCCCTGCCGGTGGCGCTGCGGACGACCTGGCCGTCCACGAGTAGTTCTACGGCGGTGGTGTTGGCGGAGCCGGCCGGGTGGTTGCCGCCGCCGATGAGGAAGTTGACGTACTTCTTGTCGATGGTGAACTCGGGTGAGGTGAGGGTGCCGGTGGTGGAGTCGCCGTTCAGGAAGGTGTTGACCAGGCCGCTGCCCAGGTATCCGGAGACCTGTTGCTGGCCGGGGAGGGTGCCGGTGGCCGGTGCGGTGCCGAAGGCGTCCCCGGTCTTGGTCCAGTCGCCGTAGGTTCCGCCTTCGAAGTCGGCGAGGACCGTGCCCTCGGGCGGTGTCGTGTCCAGGACGGTTCCGGCCTCGTGCGGGTGCCGCCCGCCACCGATCTTGAAGTTCAGATAGGGGCTGTCCACGGTGAAGGAGGGAGAGGTGAGGATGCCGGTGGCGCCGTCCCCGCCGTGGAAGCTGTTGGCGAGGCCCTTGCCGTCGAAGCCGGAGACCGCCCCCTGCCCGTCCACCGCCCCGGTCGCCGGTCCCCGGCCGAACGCGGTGCCGGTCGTCGTCCACTCCCCGAAGCCGGCGCCCTCGAAGTCCTGCACGACCTCGCCGGTGGGCGGCGTGTACGTGCCCTTGTCCTCGGCGGTGAACTTCCTCCCGTCGAAGTCGCCGATGAAGTACTGGGCGGCCGAACCGCCCGCGATACCGCCGGGGTTGATGTTGACGACCAGCACCCACTTAATGTTGTCCGGGTCCCCGTCGACCGCGAGAGGGAACAGGTCGGGGCATTCCCACACGCCGCCGGTCGCACCGGCCGGCCCGAACTCGCTGAGCAGATCCCAGTCCTTGAGGTTCTTGGACGAGTAGAACTGCACCTTGTGCTCGGCGGACAGCGACACCGTCATCAGCCAGCTCTTGGTCGGCGTGTACCACTGGACCTTGGGGTCGCGGAAGTTGGTGGAGCCGATGTCGATGACGGGGTTGCCCTGGTACTTGGTCCAGGTGCGGCCGCGGTCGGTGCTGTAGGCGAGCGACTGGGCCTGCTTGCCGCCGTTCTTGTAGGCGCTGGTGTAGATCGCCACCATGGGCGGGTTCCTCTTGGTGCCGAACCCGGTGGTGTTGTTCCAGTCGACGACGGCGCTGCCGGAGAACACCATCTCCTCGTCGTCGTGCGACAGGGCCAGCGGCAACTCCTCCCAGTGCACGAGGTCCCGGCTCACCGCGTGCCCCCAGGACATGTCGCCCCAGGAGTTGCCGTTCGGGTTGTACTGGTAGAAGAGGTGGTACTCGCCCTTGTAGTACACGAGGCCGTTGGGGTCGTTCATCCAGTTCTTCTCCGAAGTGAAGTGGAACTGGGGTCTGTAGGTCTCGGTGTACGTCGGGGTGTTGGTGTACGTCGGGGTGTCGGCCGCGACGGCCTGGGGGGCGAGCGGGGCTGCGGACAGGGCGCAGACGGTCGCCACCGCCGCCATCATCCGTATGCGGGCATGCCGGGATACGCGTGCAGAGCTCATGGAGTCTCCTTGTCCCGCGGCCGTCCGCGCAGCGGTGACTGCGGCCCCGACGCGGACGGACCGAAAAGTGATGCCCTGGGCCGGCGCCGACGTCCACGCCGCCGACCAGGGGTGTCAACGTTGACCTGTGTCAGCGATGACATCGAGTGCCCGATTATGAGGCGCGATCCGGCCAGTGCGTCAACGGTGCGGGCGCGATTGGGCGGCTGGGATCGCAAACCGGCAGGTCAGCGCGGTGAGGGCAACCGGCATGCTGTCGTGGCGTCGTCGAGCCCGAGATCGGCCAATTAACGAGTTGTTTCCGGCGTGTTGACCGCTCGGGCCTCTCGGTGCTTCACTTCCGGAACCGGTACCGAAACCGGTTCCGGGACCGATTCCGGTACCGGTTCCACGAGCCTCTGTACGATCGGCTCTTCGGTGCGGGAGGACGTCTTCCGCCTCTGCAGGAAAGGAGGGGAGGTGACATGGGAGTCACTATCGCCGACGTGGCTGCACGGGCCGGGGTCAGCAAGACGACGGTCTCGCGGGTGCTGAATGCCAAGGGCGAGATCAACGAGAACACCGTCTTGAAGGTCCGCCAGGCGATCTCGGAGCTCGGTTATGTGCCGAGCGCCGGGGCGGTGGGGCTCGCGCGCGGCACGACACAGATGATCGGCATGCTGGTCCCTGATTTGGCCTGGGCCTGGGCCGGCATAGTGCAGTCGGTCGTCGAGACGCTGGAGACCGAGGGCTTCGGACTGCGCATGCTGACCGTGAACCGCGGTGAGGAGTCGCTGCGCAGGTTGGGCCTGCAGGTCGCCGCCAAGTCGTTCGACGGTCTGCTGGTGATAGAGCCTGAGGGGACCCTGGGGTACATCACGGAACTGCACGGAGCGGGGCTGCCGGTCGTACTGATCGACGACCGCTTCCACCGGCCGGGATTCCCCTACGTGGCCACCACCAACCGGGAGGGCGGTGAGCAGGCGGCGCGCCACCTGCTGGACCTCGGCCGCCGTCGCCCTCTGGTGGTGACCGGTCCCGAGGAGTACGGCTGTACTCAGGAACGGCTGGCCGGCTTCGTCGACGTCTATGCGCAGGCCGGGATCGAGCTCGACCAACGCAGCATCATCTGCGGCGACTTCCTGTTCGACAACAGCCGGAACGCGGTCGCGGGGGCTCTTGCGGACGGCGTGGAATTCGACGCGGTCTTCGGACACAACGACCCCATGGCGGCCGGGGCGCTCGCGGCCTTGCACGAGGCGGGCCTCAAGATTCCGCGGGATGTCGCCGTGGTGGGGTTCGATGACATCGAACTGGCGTCGTACACCTATCCGGCACTGACCACCATCCGCCAGCCGATGCGGGAAATGGGTGAGGCAGCGGCCCGTCTACTGCTCGACCACGTGCGGAGATCGCCGGAGGCTGCCCCCTCGCGCATCATTCCCACCAGCCTCGTGATCCGTGGCTCGACGTCAGAGCAGAGCGCGAACTGACGCGACGTCATCGCGATGCGCAAGCGATGGCGCCTCGCAGCCGGGCGGTGCGTTGCCGGTGAACGCACCGCCCCCCTCTCCTCGAAACCTCGGCGAACCTCTTCTGACTCGCCTTCCACGCAACCCGTAGCCGCTGCCCCTGCGTTCACACGTGACGCAGAAGTGCACGTTTCCGCCCGCAGGTTCCCGCTCTGGGACACCGAACGGTACGCCTGGGCTCACCCCGCCCGGCCGCTACCCACTCCGCGTCGGACGCTCCGGCCGAGACCTCTGGCTCACCGCCGATGCCGCTTCACCGCAGACAGCCTCCACTCGGGGTCCATCTGTCCGGGCCCCGGCCTGTTCCCACCTTTCGCCGCCCCCCGCGCCTATATCGCTCAACGGCAAGGAGCCGCACGATGCGTATCACCACCCGTCACGCCGTCAGAACCGTCCAGTCCCTGTGCGTCACCGTCACAGCAGCACTGGTGGCCACCGGCTGCGGCCGGAGCGAGGATTCCGGCCCCGGCAATGACGCGCCCGCCGAGATCGGCGCGGGCAAGGCCAAGGGGACGGTGGTCATGTGGTCCATGGGCGACCCGGACGAAGACCTGAAGGCGCTGGCCAAGAAGTTCGAGCAGGAGAACCCGGACGCGGACGTCAAGATCACCGCGGTCCCGTGGGATGGCGCCCACGACAAGCTGACCACCGCGATAGCCGGCGGCAACACACCAGACATGTCCATGATCGGGACCACCTGGATGGCCGAGATGGCCGCGCTGAACGGCTTCCAGGCCACCCCGACGTCGATCAAGTCCTCGGACTTCTACCCCGGCCAGTGGGACACCACCAAGTACAAGGGCACTTCCTACGGGGTTCCGTTCATCGCCGACACCCAAGCGGTCTACTACCGGACCGACATCACCGAGAAGGCCGGTATCAAGGGCGCCCTGGCCGGCGACTGGGCCGGATACCTGAAGGACCTGAAGGCCATTCAGGCCACCGCCGGCAAGGAGAACCCCAAGCTGCGCCATGCCAGCGGGCTGGTGATGGGCTTCAATTCCTGGATTTTCTGGGTGCCGATGGTGTGGCGGGAGGGCGGTGACATCTACGACGCCGAGACCGGGAAGTTCACCTTCGACTCGCCCGAGGTCGCCAAGGCGCTGGAGGACTACGCGAGCGTCCCGAAGCAGGGCCTGGCGCCGATCGACAGGTCGGACAACGTGCAGGGCTTCCGCGACGGGCTGATCGCCGTTTACCAGGAGGGTGCGTGGGCCGGCGGCAGCCTCCACAAGGACGCCCCGGAACTGGACGGCAAGTGGAAGACCATGCCGATGCCGTACACCAAGCAGCCCGCCGGGTTCGCCGGCGGCAGTGACCTGGCGGTGTTCAAGGAGGCCAAGAACCCCGAGGCAGCATGGAAGTTCGCGCAGTTCCTGACCGAGCCCGCCAACCTCGCGACCTATTCCAAGGCCACCGGTAGCCTGCCTCCTTCGCCTCAGGCGTGGACGGAGGGGAAGCTGACCGAGGATGAGAACCTGAAGGCGTTCGCCGAGCAGCTTGAGGTCGGCAAGGCGCCGCCCGCCATCACGACCTGGCAGCAGATCGCGGACACCATCGACTCCGAACTGGAGAAGCTGACCCTCGGCAAGGCCACCGTCGCCGAGGTGCAGAAGACGCTGCAGTCCAAGGCCACCAGTATCGGCACCGGCCGCTGAGCGCCGTCGCGTGAGTATCCCTCGTACGGACGGATGCCATCCATGTCCATAAAAACGCTCCCCGGGCCGGGCGACACCCACGAGCAGAGCACCGCACGGCCGGAACAGAACCCCGGTCGCCGGCGCTTCGCGCTCCGGGGCACGGCACGCGGCAGGCAGGCCCGGGCCGCCTGGGTCCTCGCCGCCCCGTTCCTCGCGCTGTTCGCGGCCTTCATGCTGCTGCCGGTGGTGTGGTCGCTGCTGATGGGCCTGACCGACACCAAGAGCTCGGACCTGCGTACGCCGCTGAACGTGGCGTTCGTCGGCTTCGACAACTACGTACGACTCTTTGAGGACCCGCAGTTTTTCACGGCCCTGCGCAACACGGCCGTGTTCGTCCTGGTGGCCCTGCCCCTGACCCTGGCCGCCGGGCTCGCGGCGGCGGTTGCCCTCGACCGGGGCATCCGCCGCTTCCGGGCCGTCTTCCGGGTCGGCTTCTACCTGCCGGTGATCACCAGCATCGTGGCCGTCGCCGTGGTCTGGAAGACGCTGCTCGAACCTCGCGCGGGACTGATGAACCTCGTCCTGGGCTGGTTCGGGATCGACGGGCCCGCGTGGCTGGCGGACACCCGGTTCGCTCTGCCCGTCATGATCGTGATGGCGGTGTGGCGCAACCTCGGCACGGTCATGATCATCATGCTGGCGGGACTGCAGTCCGTACCCCAGTCCCTGATGGAAGCGGCCGAACTCGACGGCGCCGGGCCCTGGCAGCGGTTCTGGCGGGTCACCTTCCCGCTCCTGCGTCCTGCGCTGCTGCTGACCGCCGTGACCACGGGCATCGGCTATCTGCAGTTCTTCGACGAGCCGTTCGTGATGACCGATGGCGGGCCGCTGGACTCCACCTTGTCGGCCACGTTGTACGCCTACAAGCAGTTCGGCAACGGCAACTACGAGATGGCGTCGGCCGCCGGCTACGTCATCTTCGTCCTCATCGTCGCGCTGACGGTACTGCAGTTCCGGCTGCTGCGAGACAAGGACTGATGCCTCATGAGCACCCTCTCCACCCTTCCAACGGCACACCCGGGCACGGACCGCTCCATGAGGCGCCGCCGCATCCGGCAGAACTGGGGCCAGCCCTGGCTGTACCTACCGCTCGCCGGCGCCCTGCTGCTGATGATCGCGCCGTTCCTGTGGATGCTGTCCGGGTCGTTCAAGCCCGAGGCCGACATCCGCAGAGTCCCGCCCGTCCTGATACCCACGGTGCCCACGACCGCCAACTACGGCGAGCTGTTCAGCTCGCTCGATTTCACGAGCATGTTCGCCAACTCCGTGATCGTGGCCCTGGCCGTCACCGCCGGGAACCTGATCTTCTGCTCGATGCTCGGATACGCCCTGGCCAAGCTGGAGTTCCGCGGACAGCGCGCCGTTTTCCTGCTGGTCATGGGGACGCTCATGATCCCCGGCCTGGTCACGTTCGTCCCGCTGTACGTGCTGGTGGCCAACATGCAGCTGACCGGCTCGCTGCTCGGGCTGATCCTGCCGTTCCTGGCCACCCCGTTCGGGGTGTTCCTGATGCGGCAGTTCATCTCCACCCTGCCCGACGAGCTCATCGACGCCGCCCGCGTCGACGGCTGCCGCGAACTGGCCATCTTCGCGAAGATCATCCTGCCGCTGACCAAGCCGGCCCTCGCGACCCTCGGGATCATCACCTTCCTCGGCTCTTGGAACAACTTCCTGTGGCCGCTGGTCGTGGCCCAGAACGAGAGCCAGTACACCCTCCCCGTCGGCCTCGCCCTGGCCAGCAGCGGACAGTCCTTCACCCGATTCGGCATCCTGCTCGCCGGAGCCGTCGTCGTCCTGCTGCCGGTGATGATCGTTTTCCTCATCTTCCAGCGCCAGTTCGTGGCCGGGATCGCCACCACCGGTCTGAAGTGATACCCCGGCTTCTGCCCCGCCGCCCTCTGCAGCGTTGGTCGCGTCCGGTGCGGCGGACGGACGGCCCGCGAGGCCCACCGCGGCAGGCGCGGCGGCGTCGCGGCGGCGAAGCGCCCGCCGTCGCCCATCAACTCTCTGATCTGTGACGACTCATCTCTTGGAGAACAACGTGGGACAGCCGGTCCGCTCTGCCGTGTACCTGGATCCGGAAGCATCCGTGGAAGCGAGAATCGAGGACTTGCTGTCCCGGATGACCCTGCCGGAGAAGGTCGGGCAGTTGCTGATGCTCGACGCACAACACGGGGACCTGGCGGACATCGTGTCGGCCAAGCTGGCTGGATCTGTCCTGCATGTGTCGCCCGACTTGATGCCTCAGGCCATGGAACTGGCCCGGCGGACACGGCTCGGCATTCCGCTGCTGACAGCCGACGACGGCATCCACGGCCACTCGTTCTGGCCGGGCGCGACCATCTTCCCGACCCAGCTGGCCATGGCCTGCACCTGGGACCCCTCTCTGCTCCACCGGGTCGCCCGTGTGGCCGCGACCGAGATCGCGGCGACCGGCATCCACGGGACGTTCTCCCCGGTGCTATGCATCACCCGGGATCTGCGCTGGGGCCGGATCGACGAGACGTTCGGCGAGGACCCGTACCTGATCGGTGAGTTGGGGGCCGCGATGGTGCGCGGCTATCAGGGGGAGGGTCTCGGCGACCCGACCGCCGTGCTGGCGTACGCCAAGCACTTCGCGGGTTACTCCGAAACCCTGGGCGGGCGAGACGCGAGCGAAGCCGATCTCAGCCCGCGCAAGCTGCGCTCGTGGTTCCTGCCCCCGTTCGAGCAGGCGGCTCGGGCCGGCTGCCGCGGCTTCATGCTCGGCTACCAGTCGATCGACGGGGTGCCCATCACCGCGAACCAGTGGCTGATCAACGACGTGCTCAAGGGCGAGTGGGGCTTCACCGGTACGCTGGTGACCGACTGGGACAACGTCGGCCGGATGGTCTACGACCAGCGTACCTGCGCCGACTACGCCGAGGCGGCGGCGGTCGCCGTCAACGCCGGCAACGACCTCATCATGGCCACACCGGCGTTCTTCGAGGGCGCGCAGGAGGCGGTCGCCCGCGGCCTGATCGACGAGAAACAGATCGATGACGCGGTACGGCGGGTTGTGCGGCTGAAGTTCGAGCTCGGGCTCTTCGAAGACCCCCGCACCCCCGACCCCGAGCGGCAGGCACAGGTGATCGGCTGCCGGGAACACGCCGACCTCAACCTCGAGACCGCCCGTCGTTCCCTGGTGCTGCTGCGTAACGACGGGGTTCTGCCCCTCGAAGGCGGGCTGGCAGCGGACGGCATGGGCCGCGCCGCAAGCCGAGGCAAGCCGCGGACCATCGCCGTGATGGGGCCAAACGCCGACAGCCCGGAAGCCATGCTCGGCGACTGGGCTGGTGCCACCGGCCAGGTCCCGTGGATGCCTGACGGACATCCACGCGAGTCGGTGGAAACGGTGCTCGACGGCCTTCGCGCCGTCGCCCCGGCCAACTGGACCATCACATACGCCCGCGGTGCCGACATCGCGAGCCCTCACCAGGACCCCGAGTGGTCCGTCGGGCCCGACGGCCAACCGCAGCCGCCCATTTTCAACCCCGCCCCGGTCGACCAAGCACAACTCCGGGAGGCCACCGCCGCCGCAGAGGCCGCCGACTACGCCGTCGTGGTCGTGGGAGACATCATCGCCCTCACGGGCGAGGGGCGCTCGACGGCCACACTCGACCTCCAAGGAGGCCAGATCGCGCTGCTGGACGCGGTCGCCGCCACCGGCACACCCATGATCGTCATACTCGCCCAGTCCAAGCCGAGCACCCTCCCGGACTCGGCACTGAACGCGGCGGCTCTCATCGAGGCGTTCAACCCGGGCATGCGCGGTGGCCGCGCCCTCGCCGAGTTCCTCCTCGGACTCATCGAGCCCAGCGGCCGACTCCCGGTCTCCTTCGCACGCCACGCCGGACAGCAACCGGTCTTCTACAACCAGGTGCGAGGCCAGCACGGGCACCGCTACGCGGATCTCACCCAGGACCCCCTGTTCGCGTTCGGCGAGGGCCTCACCTACACCACCGTCACCTACTCCGACCTGGTCGTGCACGAACAGGACGTCCGCGCTGACGGCACCGTCCACGCCACCGTACGACTCACCAATACCGGCAGCCGTCCGGCCCTGGAAACCGTCCAGGCATACATCAGCGACCTGACCACCAGCGTCACCTGGGCCGAGCAGGAACTGAAGGCGTTCACCCAGGTCGAGATCGCGCCCGGCGAAAGCCAGGACGTCGACATCAGCATCCCTGCCGCGCACTGCTCACTCGTCACGGCCGACAACCGCCGCGTGGTCGAACCAGGTGAGTTCATGCTCCGCATCGGCCCCAGCTCACGACGCGAGCACCAGCTGAGCGCAGGATTCCGCATCCGGACCTGAAGGCCGCGTACGGACCGTACGGGCTTGAAGACCCCCGCCTCGCCGGCCTGCCGCCCCGCCGAACCGAGGGCCGGCGGGGCGGGCCCACCCTGAAACACCGAAAGGCACGCGTGTGTCCACCACACCCCGCGATCCGCACCACCCCGTGGCGCACCTGCGCCCGCCCCGCAACTGGATCAACGACCCCAACGGGCTGGTCTTCCACGACGGCCACTACCACGTGTGCTACCAGTACAACCCGTACGGGGCGACCCACGCGAACCTGCACTGGGGCCACTTCCGCAGCCCCGACCTGCTGACCTGGGAGCCGCTGCCGATCGCCCCGTCCCCGACCCCCGGTGGCGTGGACGCCGACGGCTGCTTCTCCGGCAACGCCGTCTCCGACGGCGAAAGGCTGGTCGCCTTCTACTCCGCGCACCGTGAGGACCGCTCGTTCCAGCACCAGCCGGTCACCTGGGCCGTCTCCCGCGACGGCGGCCGCACCTTCACCCCACGCGGAGAACTGCTCATCCCCGAACTGCCTGAGGGCTGCACCATGTACCGCGACCCGTACGTCTGGCAGGACGGCGACGGCTGGCGGATGCTGGTCGGCGCCGCCCTCGCGGACGGCCGCGCCGCCGCCCTCCTATGACTCACCCGACCTGGAGACCTGGACCTACCGGGGTCCCTTCACGGCCCGCGAGAAGGAGCCGATCAGCGGCACCGACCTGCTCACCGGCGAGGGCTGGGAATGCCCCCAATACCTCCCGCCAGCCGACGGACGTGGCGCCCTCATCGTCAGCGCATGGAACCTACCCACCGGCCCGCAGAGCGTCGCGGCCCTGATAGGCGCAGAGGACGACGATCACTTCGAGGCCGGCCCGCGGTGCCCGCCGATCACGGCCCCGACTGCTACGCACCGGCCCTGCTGCGCGCGCCGGGCAACCGGTGCCTGCTGTGGGGCTGGTCATGGGAAGCCCGCGACGAAGCCTGGGCCGTCGCGGACGGTTGGGCCGGCGTCCTCACTTTGCCCCGCGAGATGCATGTCCACATCGACGGCACACTGCGCCAGCAGCCCGCCACCGAACTGCTCGCCCTGCGTGGCAGGCACACCATCCACTCCGCAGGCGTGACACACGGCCCGCAGCCGGTGGACCTCGGCAGCGTGGGCCGCGCCTTCGACCTGACGGCCCGTCTGGAGCCGACCGGAAACGCCGGTCTGCGGCTGCTCACCACCCCGGACGGCTCCGAGTACCTCGACATCCGCCTCGATTCCGACGCGGGCGAACTGGTCGTCGACCGCGACCACGCCTCACTAAATACCCGGGCCCGCGGCGGCTCCTACCGGATGCCCTGCCTGACCGACCGGCCCGTCGACCTGCGCGTGGTCGTCGACCACTCCATCGCCGAAATCTTCCTGACCACCACCGGCCAGGTCCTCACCCTGCGCTTCTACCCCACAGGTCAGAGCCCGTGGCGACTGCAGGTCCGCACTGCACCGGATACGCGCCTCGGCTACGCGATCGACACGTGGGAGCTGCACCCGCTCGTCATCAAGGAACCGAGCACCGACGCCACCTCTACCCCCGGCCACTGAACACATCAGGTCCGAAGGAGGATCTTCAATGAGCACGTACGGTCTCGGACGACGCCAGTTCCTGGCCACCGCCGTTGGTGTCGCCGCCGCCTGGACCCAGGTTTCCGGGAACGCCGTCGCGGCCCCGCACCTGAAGCAGGCCGCACGCAGCAATTCCGTGCGCGTGTGGCTGACGGACATATCGGCCGACAAGTGGGTTGCCGGTCAGGACGATGTGCTGTTCAAGGCAAAGAGAACGGCCAACCCGCTCACCATCAAAATCGACGACAGCGTCAAGTACCAAAAGATCCAAGGCTTCGGGGCGGCCATGACCGACTCCTCCGCCTGGCTCATCGACAAGCTGTCCACTGCCGAGCGGGCCAAGCTCATGACGAAACTGTTCGATCCCGCGAAGGGCATCGGCCTCAGCCTGCTCCGCTCTCCGATGGGTGCCACGGATTTCAACGCGTCCGGGAACTACTCCTACAACGACATGCCCGCGGGGCTAACGGACCCGACGTTGTCCCACTTCTCCATCCAGCATGATGTGCCGTACATCATTCCGGCCTTGCGGCAGGCCCTCTCACTCAACCCGTCCCTCAGGGTCATGGCCAACCCGTGGAGCCCACCAGGTTGGATGAAGACCTCCGACTCCATGATTGGCGGCACCCTCAAGAGCGAGTACACGTCCACGCTGGCCAACTACTTCGTCAAGTTCATACAAGCCTATAGCGAAGCCGGCGTGCCCATCTCCTACATCTCCCCGCAGAACGAACCCTTGGGCACTCCCACCTGGCCCGGCATGTTCCTGTCCGCTTACCAGGAATCCGAGTTGATCCAGGAGATCGGCAAGGCATTCGAGGCCAACCGAATTTCCACGAAGATCCTGGCCTGGGACCACAACTGGGATGTGCCCTCGTATCCCGAGACGATCTTCAGCGACCCCGCTGCCTCCAAGTACACCGCGGGAACTGGATGGCACATCTACAGCGGCAACCCGACCTACCAGACCCTGGTTCACAACGACTACCCGAGTAAAGAAACCTACATCACGGAAGCCACCGGAGGTGTTTGGCAGGACAGCAACCGGACAGCGTTCAGCGAAGCACTTGGTACGTGGATCATCAAGGGCACGCGTAATTGGGCGAACGGGGTGATGCTGTGGAACATCGCACTCGACCCCGACAGGGGCCCGCTCAACAGCGACACGGCCGGTATACCCATGCTTCGGGGATTGCTTACGATCGATCCGGCCGACGGACGGGTGTCCTACAACGTGGACTACTACGCTCTCGCTCACGCCAGTAGGTTCGTCAAGCCTGGAGCACGCCGGATCTACTCGAACACCTTCGGGGAAGGAAGCATAGAGAACGTCGCGTTCCAGAACCCGGACGGATCGAAGGTCCTGATCGCGTACAACTCGGGAAGCACAGCGAAAACCTTCAGCGTTGCCGACGGGACGCACTCGTTCGACTACACCCTGAATGCCGGCGACGCCGTCACCTTCACGTACACCGGGCCTGCGCAGAGCGGCCATACCCCCGCAGCGACCAAGATCCCGGAACCGACACACGACTTCACGTTCAAATCGGCATCCGGTCCGGTCGCCGTCACGTACGACCCGGCACTCCTGCCCTACCAGAACTCCATCCGTACCGGAAACAAGCTGCTCACGTACTCCCTTCCGATCGGAGCTTCCATCCAGACGACAGGAAGGGCACTGAGCCGGAGCAAGTGGACTGCCACGGCTTCCGCGCAGCCGGACTGGGGCGTGGCCGCGAACGCGATCGACGGCGACATCAACACCAGGTGGAGTCTCGGGCACGGGACGACGAGCGGCGACTGGTTCCAGATCGACCTGGGAAGCCCCACGAGCTTCAATAAAATCGTTCTCGACACCGGCGTCAACAATTCGTTCGACTACGTCACCAAGTACCAGATATACGTTTCGAACGACGGTGCCGATTGGGGCAGCGCGATCGCAAGCGGCAGCGGGGCCATAGGAAAGGTAGCCGTCACATTGCCGACCCGGACGGCACAGTACATTCGCATCGTCAGCACCGCAGCATCCGGCTTCTGGTGGGCCATCGGCGACATCGAAGTGTACGGGTCCTCGCGTGAAACCGGCTCGATCACAGTTCCGACAGCGGTATCAAACGGCCTCCAGATGAAGACCTGGACCAGCAAGGAAGGGTCGCAGGTCACCGTCGTATTCAACGGGACCGCCGACAGCAAGAGTTTCAAGATATCCAGCGACGGCTCGTATACCTATACGCTGCCAAGCGGAACCTCGGCGATGTTCACCACCAAGAAGCTGTCGAACTTGCCATCGCCGACCTTCAGCAGTTTGACGCCGGACCAAGGCATGCCGCGCTCCAAGTTCACGATCCGCGGCTCTGGCTTCGGTGACACGCAGGGGCTGGGGACAGTGTATTTCGGATCCAGCTATGCCGAAATAGACAGCTGGTCGGACACGCGCATCAGCGCCTACGTTCCGAAGGGGCTTCCGGCGGGGAAGGTCACGGTCTCCGTGAAGGAAACCAGCGGAGCAGACGCAGGTGGATCATCATTCGACGTCATAGATCCAGGCCCTGAACTGCCGCGGACGGGCTGGACCGCAAAGGCTTCGGACGAAAGCCAGTGGGATGCGCCCGGAAACATGCTCGACGGCAATTTCGGCACTCGGTACAGCTCCGGAACAGGGCAGTACGACGGCCTCTGGATCCAAGTGGACATGGGGCAAACGCAGACCTTCAACAAGATCGTGTTGGATGTCGGCGTCAGTGTCAGCGACTATGCGCGAAGCGCAGACGTATACGTATCCACGGATGGAACCGACTGGACCAAGGTTTCTTCCGTAGCAGACGGCCAACGAGTCCACCTCATTTCCTTCCCGACGCAGACAGCTCGCTACATCAAGGTCGTCAACACCGGTAACGTGGCGCGTAATTGGTGGTCAGTCGCAGAATTCAACCTCTACAACTGACCTCGGTCCTTCATGTGGGTCGGGCCGCCGGTGGTGGTGCTGGCGGGCGCGATGATGCAGAAGCCGCCGGTGCCGACGATCGTGCTGTCCTCGGTGGGGTGGGGGCGGCCGTCCTGGGCAGGGCCGTCCAGGGTTTCACGATCCCTCCCAACTTCCCGCAGCCGCCGATACGTTGCTCAACCGTGGCGGGACGGCCTCCACGGCGCAGACCATTCTCATCGGCCTGGTCGGCTTCGCGCTCGCCGGGATCCTCACTGAGGCGGGCTGCATGAACGGTGCCCCGACCAGGCGTTCAAGAACGTCTACCCCGCCGACGCAACCGGCAACGACGAGCCAGGCGACGGAACGTCAGCCCCACCCCACGGGGTGCTCATGAAACCAACGCAATCCGAAGCAGCGAACCGGAGAGGTACACGCATATGCGATCTGTGAAGTTCATTCTTCCCGCTCTGGCAGCAACCGCCGCGGTGGCCGCGGCACTCGCCGCCCCCCAGGGCGGGGCCTCGGCCACCGAGCGGGCTCTGCCCGCCGCCCAGCAGACGGCAGACAAGACGGGCACGAAGCCCGAGCCGGAAGCCAAGGACGTCGTGCTCGCCGTGCACGGCGGCGCCGGAACGGCACTGGACCGCGCCACGACCTCGCCGGAGCGTGAGAAGGCGTACCGGGACGGAATCGCTGAGGCCCTGCAAGCAGGGCAGAAGGTACTCGACCGGGGCGGCAACAGTACCGACGCCGTGCAGGCGGCGGTGGAGAGGCTGGAGGACAATCCGCTGTTCAACGCCGGAAAGGGCGCGGTGTTCACCGCCGACGCCGGACACGAGCTCGACGCCTCCATCATGCGCGGCTCCGACCTGAAGGCAGGCGCCGTCGCCGGGGTGCGCAACGTGCGCAACCCCATCCAGGCGGCCCGCCTCGTGATGGACGAGTCGAAACACGTCATGCTGGCCGGGGAGGGAGCGGACGACTTCGCCGCGCAGCACGGGCTGAAGACGGTGACCCAGGACTACTACTTCACCCAGGCCCGGTGGGACGCCCTGATGAAGGCGAAGGCCGCCGTGGCGGGCGACACCAGCGCCGCCAAGTCCAAGGAGGCCCTGGCCGACGAGCAGGCCAAGGGCACGGTCGGCGCGGTGGCGGTCGACCGGGACAAGGACCTCGCGGCGGCGACGTCGACCGGCGGACTGACCAACAAGCTGCCCGGCCGGGTGGGCGACTCGCCGATCATCGGGGCCGGCACCTACGCGAAGAACGGGACCGTGGCGGCGAGCGCCACCGGCGCGGGTGAGGTATTCATCCGGGGCGCGGCGACGTCGACGATCTCCAACCTGATCGAGTTCGGGAAGATGAACGTGCCCCAGGCGGCGTACCAGGTCATCGTGAAGCGGCTGCCGCAGCTGGGCGGGACCGGCGGAGTGATCGCGCTCGGACCCGACGGCACCTTCGACGCCCCGCACAGCAGCCCCGGCATGCTCTACGGCTACCTCACCAAGGACGGCACGATCACGACCAAGATCTTCCCGGACGAATCCCCCGCCAACTCCTGACTGGGCGCTCGGTAGCGGCCCCGGGCCGAGTCTCGGACACGAGCGCCTGGCTCGGGGCTGATCGGCATAGCCACAGCCGTCCGTCGATCGCACGCAGGGCGACGATCCGCCGACCGATGGTCCGGCGGCATCTGCGGCACGACCTCTCTGGCCCGGACGACCGCGGCAGCGGGGGCCAGCACACGACGACATGCAGGGGGCGGGTGCGCACTCTTGCGACATATCGGCTCAGGTCATCCCCGATGGGCGGCCCGGGGCAGCTGCGAGGCCAGGAGCTCGGCCACGGCGGATTTCCCCGACGCCATCACGCGGGTGATCAGAACGACTGCGGCGCCAAGCTCGGTACCCACCCATGCGGGCCTTTTGGTGCGGGCCTGCCGAGGCAAGGTCGTCATACCGCTCAGCCGACATCAGCCATCCCCATGATGATCTCCGCGACGCGGGACGGAGCGACGTCAGTTGTGTCGATCACCTGGGCTTCCCGGCGGAGCCACGGCAGGGCCTGCTGATACTCGGCCAAGTGGTTGAGGCGCCACTGCCGGGCGTTGACGCTCTCCGGCTTGGTGTCGGCCTCTATACGTTCCACCAGGGTCTCCCGGTCGGTGTCCAGCAGGAAGTGGTGCACAGGGATGCCGACTTGCGTCAGACCGCGATGAATCTCCCGCCAGTACTGTTCGACCAGCACTGTCTGGGTGACAACCAGGGTTCCGCCCACATAGTCGAGCACCTGCCGCGCTGCCTCCACCACCAAGCCTCGCCACGGTGGGAAGTCCTGGAAGTCCCGTTCGGGAACTCCCAGTACATGCCAGAGCATTTCCCCGACCTTCTCGGCGTCGAAGAGCCTGGAATCCGGGACGCGTGCGGTCAGTTCCTTCGCGGTGGTCGTCTTGCCGGCACCGAAGGTGCCGTTCAGCCAGACGATCACGTGTCCGACCCTCCCCTGAGGTCCGCCAGGAGTGCGGTGATCACGCGGTCGGTGGAGGCGGCCATGTCGACGGAGTCGGGGGCGAGCAGCCACTGGACCTGGAGGCCGTCCATGACGGCGATGATCGCGTTGGCCGCGTCCTCAAGGTTCAGATCCGTCCGGGTCTCGCCGAGTTCGCGTGCTTCGGCGAGGGCCTCGGTGACCATGGCGCGCAGTCCCGCGTAGCGGTCGCGGAAGTACTCCTGCGCGGGGTGGACGTCCACGGCGCTGAAGGACTCCGCGCAGATCAGCGACAAACGCGATGCCGGCGAACAAGACGCTGCAGGCCGACTACGTCAAGAGCTTGGACCAGGGGCACGAGGTGGCCCGCTGCACGGTCGAGCGCCTCATGCGCGCGGTCGGTCTGCGCGGGGTGATCCGGCCAAGGGCCCACGCACCACCCGCCCCGCACCCGAGACCGACCGGCCCGCCGACCCGGTCGAGCGGCAGTTCACCGCGAGTGCGCCAAACCAGCTGTGGGTCGCGGACATCACCTGCATCAGAACCTTCTCCGGCTGGGTCTACGCCGCCTTCCTCATCGACGTCTTCTCCCGCATGGTCGTCGGCTGGCAGGCTGCCACCTCCCTCTACACCGACCTCGCCCTCGACGCGCTGGAGATGGCGATCTGGCGCCGCCGGCACACCGGCGCCGACCCCACCGGCCTCACGCACCACTCGGACCGCGGAGTCCAATACCGAGCTCTGCGCCACACCGAACGTCTCGAACATGAGGCCGCCGTGGCCTCGGTCGGCTCCAAGGGCGACTCGTATGACAACGCCCTGGCCGAGGCGTTCAACAGCCTGTTCAAGGCCGAACTGATCCGGAACAAGGGGCCGTGGACCGGCATCAACGACATCGAGATCGCGGTCGCCGAGTACATCGACGGGTTCAACCAGCGCCGCCTCCACGGCGAACTCGGCCACATCACCCCCGCCGAACACGAGGCCGCCCACTACCTCGCGGCCGAACCCCCTACGTCACTCCAGAAAACCAGCTAACGCAGTATCCACGAAACCCAGGGCTTGACACGGGGGCCTGTTCGCCCTGGCGCGTGTGCCGGCCGCGGCAGGCGGGTGAACTGCCGTGCGTGGACGGGTCCTTCTTGTGTTGCCCGGGTGAATGAAAGCCGCTCAGCACAAGAAGGAACCCGGTGGCAACCTACCCCCAGCAAGTCCCCGTCCATGACGACTACGCGGCCTCGCGTGCCCAACTCGAGCCGATGATCGCCTGTTTGAGTGGCACAGACATGGCCGCATGCACCCAGGAGCGGCTCGAGGACTACCTCACCCAGTCCGGACGCGAGCTCCAGCGCATCGCGATGCAGGACTACCTGGACGCCGCCGCCCGCCGGGAGGAACGCCTTGCCGTGGTGACCGGGGCCGACCAGGTGGCCCGCAGGAGGGCCGAGCCCGGGCACACCCGCCAACTCCTCACCAAGGTGGGTCCGGTGGAAGTCTCCCGCATCGCCTACCGCGCCCCGAAGTCTGCGAACCTGCACCCCGCCGACGCCGTGCCGGCCCTGCCTGCCCGCCTGCACTCCGCCCCGCTGCAGCGGGCGGTGGTGCACGAGGTCGCCGACGGCCCCCTGCGCTCCGCCCGCGAAGCACTCGCCCGTACCATCGGCCAGCGCCTGGGCACCCGCCAACAGAAACGCACCCTCGTCGTGGGGAGTGGAAGGGAACGTAGTGAACGTTCACCTTTGCGTCAAGGGATTCCGCAGTAATCGCTTGCTTGGGGTGTGGGCGGCTCAGGAGCCGGCTTGCGTGCCGCGCCCCGGCTTCAGCACCGCAGCGCCGTACGGCGGCAGGGTGAGGGGCTTGTCCCCGACCGGCGGAGCTCCGGGCGTCAACAGGTCCGCCGCGTCCCGCGGTGCGGCGCCGCGCAGGTCGACCACCGCCTCCCGTGCGGAGTGGTTGAGCAGGAAGAGATGAGGGGTGCCGTCGGCGTCCCGCCGGCGGACCGCCTCCACTCCGTCCGGGGTGTCGAGAACCGGCTCCGCGCCCGCGGCGGCCGCAGCCTCAAGGACCAGCAGCCGCATGGTCTCCCGGTCGAAGGAGGTCCCCAGGTAGGTGGCGACGCCCCGGCCGTACCGGTTGCGGACGGCCGCCACATGCCCCTGCAGCTCCCCGTCGGTGTACACGGCCACGGACTCGGTGCCGTGCCTGGGAACGATGACGTCCTGCCAGTCCGTGGCCGTGCCGCGGTGCTCCCCGCAGCGCACAGCGCGGGTCTCGCCTACCTGGAGGGGGTTGAAGTCGTCGATGTCGATGCCGAGCAGGTCCCGGAAGGCGCCCGGGTGGCCGCCGGGCCACACCCGGTCGTGTTCGTCGACGATCCCGGAGAAGTACGACATGAGCAGGTGCCCGCCGTCCTGGACGTACCGGGCGAGGCGGCGGGCGGCGGGGCCGTCCACCAAGTAGAGGTTGGGGACCACGAGCAGCCGGTAGCCGCTCAGGTCGTCGGCCGGCCGGACGAAGTCCACGGGGATGTTCGCGCCCCACAGGGGCCGGTAGTGCTCCATCACCTGTGCGGTGAAGCTCGGATGGTCGGACGGGTGGTCGGGCCCCTCCAGGGCCCGCAGGCTGTCGTAGTCCCAGGCCATGGCCACCCGCGCCCGGTCGCAGGCCCCTCCGGACAGGTCGCTCAGCCGGGCGAGGTCGTGGCCGAAGGCTGTCACCTCCCGCCATGTGCGGGTGCGGGTCCCGCCGTGCGGCAGCATCGCGGAGTGGAACCGTTCGGCCCCCGCCCGGGAGGCCCGCCACTGGAAGTACATGACCGAGTCCGAGCCGCGCGCCACCGCCTGCAGCCCGCGGCCGCGCAACTGCCCTGCCGGGCGTGCCGGGTTGCGAGGCGCGGCGAGGTTGTTGCCGGTGGCGGACTCCAGCAGCAGCCACGGGCGGCCGTGGCGCAGCGAGCGCATGAGGTCGAAGTTGTAGGCGGCCAGGAGGTGCCCGTCGGGGTCGTGCGGCTTGGGATAGATGTCGAGCGCGGCGACGTCCTCCTCGGCCGCCCACGACCAGTAGTCGAGGCTGCGGAACGACCCCATGAAGTTGGTGGTGACCGGCAGATCGGGGGTGTGGCGACGGACCGTGTCGCGCTCGGCGGTGAAGCACTCCAGGGCAGCGGCGTCGCAGAACCTGCGGAAGTCCAGCAGCTGACCGGGGTTGGGACCGGACACCAGGCGGCTGCGCGGGGCGGGGGTGCCGATGTGGTCGAAGGAGTCGTAGCGCTGGCCCCAGAAGGCGGTTCCCCATGCGTCGTTGAGCGCCGCGATGCTGCCGTCGTACCGGTCGGCGAGCCAGCGGCGGAAGTGCGCGGTCGAGACGGGACAGTGGCAGGCGAGGCCGACGTACTCATTGGCGATGTGCCACATCGCCAATGCCGGGTGCCCGGCGTAGCGGTCGGCCAGCCGCTCGGTGATGCGCGCCGCGTGGTCACGGTAGACGGGCGACGAGGGGCAGTAGTGCAGCCGGGCACCGAAGGCGATGGTGCGGCCCTCGCCATCCACCGGGAGCGTCTCGGGGTGTTCGTGCGCGAGCCAGGAGGGCGGGGCGGCGGTCGGTGTGGCCAGGTCGACCGCGATGCCGTTGCGGGCCAGCAGGTCCATCACCTCGTCCAGCCAGCCGAAGTCGAAGGTGGCGGGCCGCGGTTCCAGCAGGCCCCAGGAGAACACTCCGACGGTGACCAGGTTGACCCCGGCCTCGCGCATCAGCCGGACGTCCTCCCGCCAGACCTCGGGGGGCCACTGCTCGGGGTTGTAGTCGCCGCCGTATCCGAGGCCGCCCAGTCGCTTGCGCAGGGCGGCCAGACGTTCATCGGCGGTCGTGGATCGGGGCACGGGTACTCCTTGTCGGGACGTGAGATCTCGATGCGGCGGGAGGGAGCCGGAATTGGCAGACCGGTGTCTCGGGGCGAAGCAGGGGCGAGATACGCCGTGATGCACCGGAGAAGGGTCGTATGCGCCGCGTGGGGACAAGGCTCATGTCCGCGGTGGCCGCTGTCAATGGAGCGGCTGTCGATTTCTGATGAAGTCCGCGTACTCTGAAGTCGGTTGATGCTCGTTCGTGTGTGGTTCCGTCGCGGCGCGCTGTGTGTGCTCCGGGTGCCGGCGAAGCGGGCACCCCGGAGTCCGTTGTCGGCCTGACCGAGAGGGCCGGGGAGTGGATCGACGCGAACCGGGAGGTGGTCAGGAGGTGGGCGGCGGCTGCATAGCCAGGGGCGGGGCGACCGACTCGCGCCAGATGACGGTGTTCACCGGGTTCCGGGACTGCTCCGGCGCCTGCCCGCTGATCGTCTCGACCAGCCGCACCATGGCGTTGCGGTCCACGCCTTCGAGGTCGACGTGGACCGTGGTCAGCGACGGTGGGAGGCAGCGGCAGATGTCGTTGTTGTCCCAGCCGGTCGCGCTCAGGTCGCCGGGAACGTCGAGGCCGCGGTCGTGGGCGCCGCGGATCACGCCCGCGGCGACCACGTCATTGGCGGCGATGACGGCGGTGGCCGGCCGGCGTCCAGTTCATGGATGGCCGTCACCCCGGATTCGCCGGACCAGTCGCCGTCGGCCACGCCGACGGACTCCAGCCCGAGCCGCTCGACGGCCCGCAGATAGGCGTCCTTGCGGGCGCGGGCGGAGGCGAACTGCTGGTCCCCGGCGACGTGCAGGAAGCGGCGGTGGCCGAGCCCGGCGAGGTGCTCGATCAGCTCGGCGACCGGCGAGGCGTCGGTGAGCTCGCCGATGCCGCGCATGGAGTCGTCGAAGTCGGCCGAGACGACGACGGCCGCGCCCGTCGGCAGCCGCTCCTCGATCTCCGGCCGGAACGGGACCAGCGCCAGAATGCCCTCCACCTGCTCGGAGTCGGCCAGTTCGAGCACCCGCTCCGTCCTGGCCTCGGCGCCGCCCTGGAGGCTAACGACCTCGACCGCGTACCCGGCCTCGTGCGCGGCGGCGGCTGCTCCGGCGAGCATCCGAGAGGGGCTGAAGGTCATCGGTGGCATCACGACCGCGAGGCGGCCGGTGCGGCGGGTGCGCATGGACCGGGCCACCAGGTTGGGGCGGTAGTCGAGTTCGCGCACCGCGGCGTCGATGCGGGATGGTGAACGTTCACTAGGTTGCGATGCACTGCGGAATGTGAACGATCACCATCGACGGCCCGAGGAAGAAGCCGATGTCGGCACCCAGTGCTCCGACCGCTCTCACCACGCCCACCCCGTCACCGCCCCCGCGCGCCGCCATCATCGGCGCCGGGGGCATCGCCCACGCGCACGCCCAGAGCCCCTCGCCGACCTGCCCGGACGAGTCCGCCTCACTGCGATCGCCGAACCCGACCCCGCCCGCGCCGCCGCCTTAGCCCGCCGCTTCCGCGTACCGCACGTGTACGGCGACGCCGACACGCTGCTCGCGAACGAACACCTCGACCTGGTGCAACATCTGCACCCCGCCCCAGACCCACGCGCCGCTCGCCGCCGCAGCGATGCGGGCCGGCGTCATCCCGCTCGTGGAGAAACCGACCGCGCTCAGCCTGGGGGAGATGGACCACCTCGCCGCGGTCCAGGCCGAGACCGGCACCCCCGTCCTGACGGTGTTCCAGCACCGCTACGGCCCCGCCGCCGTCCGGCCGCGCCGCCTCGTCGCCGACGGCACCCTCGGCCGCCCGCTCACCGCCACCTGCGAAACCCTCTGGTACCGCATCGACGACTACTTCGCCGTACCCTGGCGCGGCCGCTGGGAGGTGGAAGGCGGCGGTCCGACGATGGGCCACAGCATCCACCAGTTCGACCTGCTGCTCTCCGTCCTCGGCCCGTGGGCCGAGGTCAGCGCCTTCGCCGGCCGGCTCGCCCGGCCCACCGACCCCGAGGACGTCTCCATGGCCCTTGGCCCGGTTCGGCAGCGGAGCGATGGCCACCGTCGTCAACTCCGTGCTCGCCCCGCGCGAATCCTCCGGCCTCCGCTTCGACTTCGAGCACGCCACCGTCGAGCTGGAGCACCTCTACGGCTACCGCGAGAAACACTGGCGCTTCACCCCTGCCCCCGGCCACGAACACATCGCAGACCTGTGGCGGCCCGACGACGGCACAGACGCCGAGAGCGGGCACCGGCTCCAGATCGAGGCCGTCCTCGACGCCCTCGCGAGCGGCGCCGAACCGGGTGTCCCGCTGGACGAGGCCCGCCGCACCTTCGGGCTTGTTCACCCGAGTCGGCGGAGACCACTGGGAGGCCGACTTCCTCGTTGACCCACGGGAGGGCGCGTTCACCGTCGCGCTACGGCTCGATGGTGCTCAGAGCGTTCTCGGCTCCCGGCCACCGCCCGACTCTTCTGCCACCCTCCGCATCCGATCTACGGAGCCGACCTGGAACGGACCAGACGACATCGAACTGGGCATCGGTCACGGAACCGGCACCGATGTCCTCGGCCGCCTGGACGGACGCTACCTCGCCACCGAAGTAGCAGGCGGGTTCACCGGGCGCTTGATCGGTCTGTGGACCGAGTCGGGGCAGGTCCTGGTCCGCCGGGTCCGTTTCACCGAACAGCGCGCCTGACACCGCCTCGGCCGAACCGACGACTACAGGCCTCGGGTGCCGACCAGCGCATGTCTGCCTCCCACCTGACGCGATGTCGGCGTACACCTGAACGCGAGCTGCTCGACAAGCCGCTTGAGGAAGAGGCCCATCGTGATGCCTGCGGCCTTGGTGTTGGCGTACGCCTGGGCGTGGAGCTGCGCAGGGACCATGCCGGTGAGGCGGACCATCCCCTTGCGGTCGGCCGGTGTTCAAGGGGCTCTTCTTCCTGCATTCGTAGGTGCCAACCAGCAGAACGCATGAGAAGAAGAGCCCGGATGGAACGCTACGGCACCCACGACGTTCCTGACCCGTTTGCCTGCTCGATTCAGGCGGCCAAGTCGCTGGCAGTACGGCTGCCGGCGCCTGAGACCGCCCAGTTGGACCATGCCGCGGTGGAACGGCTGATCGAGACGGACGGCCGGGACATCCTGTGCTGCCGCCCGGCCGGATGCATGTAGAAGGCCCGGGTCATCAGCAGGGACGTGGCATCGCTGCGCGCCGTCCTACCGGCAGAATCTGGACAGACTGCCGCCGCCTGGTGTTGTGGAAGTCGGTGATCCGGGTGGCGATCTTGCACCGTACTGGCCAAGGCCGGGCGGGGCGTCGGACAATGATCCGGACATCAAGCGGGGACCGCCCCGCGCAGCCACCGGGGGAGGATCCCTTGGAGCAGTCCGCGAGCGACGACGGCCTCTTCGACCACTGTCCCTGGCTGTTCGGCAAACAGGCTTCCGAAGGGCAGCGCGCGGCACAGCGGGAGCGGCAGAAGCGGCTGCTCGGCGCCGGGCAGGTGCGGTTCGGCGAGGGGTGCTTCGTCGCGGCGACCGCGGCCGTGTATCCGAAGCGGCTGCACCTGGGCGACCGGTCGTACATCGCGGCCCACGCCTACGTCACGGACGACGTGCGCACGGGCGCCGACTGCACGGTCAACCCGTTCGCCGTGGTGCGCGGCACCGTCACGCTGGGCGACGGCGTACGCATCGGCGCGCACAGCTCGCTGCTCGGCTTCAACCACGGCGCCGCGCCCGATCTGCCGGTCCATCGGCAGCCCGTCACCAGCCGCGGCATCACCGTGGGCGACGACGTGTGGATCGGCTCCCACGTGGTCGTCGTGGACGGCGTCACCATCGGAGACCACTGCGTCGTCGGCGCCGGCGCGGTGGTCACCAAGGACCTGCCCGCGTGGACGGTGGCGGCCGGCAACCCCGCGCGCCGCATCCGCGACCGCCGGGACGCGCGCGGCAAGGCCCCGCGTTCCGCCGCGCCGCTCGCCGGCCGACTGCCGGAGTTCGCCGAGACCGCCCGCGCACAGGCCGCCGGCCTGCTGGCCCGCTGCTGGCTTCCGGACGCCGGCCGCTACGCCGACCAGCCCGGCTCCGAGCCGACCGTGCGGGCGCACTGCGACGCGGTGGAGATCGCCGATCTGCTCCTCGGCACCGCTCCACCGCAGTTGCCGGCCGCCGAACACGCGGCGCGGCTGCGTGCACTGCAGGATCCCGCCACCGGCCTGGTGCCCGAGTACGGCGAGGCACCCACGCAGCCCGGCCCGGCCGGCCCGGCCGGGCTGCCGGACGACGGCGCCTGCGCCTATCACGTGCTGTGCGTGGGTTACGCGCTGGATCTGCTCGGCAGCTCCTTCGCCCACCCGCTGCGCCCGGTGCGGGACACCACAGCGGACCAGCTGGTCCGGCGCCTGGCCGCACTGCCCTGGCGGGACCGCGCCTGGCGCGCCGGGTCGTGGGTGGACGCCTGGGCCACCGCGGCGCACTGGAACCGGCGCCTGGGCGGGGAACCGGCCGAACCGGGGGCGCTGGAGGCGATGTTCGGCTGGCTGCACACCCATGTCGACCCGTGGACCGGCATGTGGGGCTCTCCCACCCGCGAGGGCGGGCGCCTGCAGATGGTCAACGGCTACTACCGGCTCACCCGCGGCTCCTTCGCCCAGTTCGACCTGCCGGTGCCGTACGCCGAGCGGGTCATAGACACCGTTCTCGACCATGCGCGCGACGCACGCCACTTCTCTCCCGGCCGGGAGAACGCCTGCAACGTCCTGGACGTCGCCCACCCCCTGTGGCTGTGCGCCCGGCAGACCTCCCATCGCGCCGAGGAGGCCCGTGCCTGGGCGGCGGACCAGCTCGCCGCCGCCCTCCGGCGCTGGCATCCGGGACAGGGTTTCGCATTCGGTCCCAGGCCCGACGGCACCGGCCCGGGCCGCGCACCCGGGCTGCAGGGCACCGAGATGTGGCTCGCCATCATCTGGCTGCTCGCCGACCTGCTCGGCCTCGCCGACCTCCTGGGCTACCGCCCACGCGGCATCCACCGCCCGGAACCGGCCCCGGCCGACGAGAGCGGATAAGCCCGCTGACCCACGCCCCGCCGCTCGGCGCCCCGTGCCGGTCCCGTATCACCGGCGTGGGCGCCCGGTTCTTCACGCGGCGGCTCCTCAGCAGGCCGAGCCGCCAGGGCAGCAGGTTGCAGGGGCCGGTGGCGGCGAGGTTCACGCCCTGGTACACGTAGCGCATGCCGCAGGGGCTGATGGTGAGCCGCTGGTCGATGCCGCTGCGGAACAATTCGCCGTGGCTGATGTCCCGGGTCCAGGCGGTGCCGTCGAAGGTGACGTTGTGACCTCGATGGAGCCTGCGGCGGTGGCCACGGTGCGGGACCGGTGGTGACCGTTGCGGAACACCAGCCGATGTCCGGCCGCGTCCGTCTCTGCGGTCAACTCCGCTATGTACTGGTTGACTTCGGCCTCCAGCGCGGCGGCGGGCACCCGGCGTGAAGCTGCTCGGCCTCCAGCAGGCTCCGCGCCCCGAGCGCCATCGCGACGGCGAGCTGGACGAGCACCCCGGCCCGCCCCCGCCACCCGGCATTCGTGCTGGAGGGAAGCATCCCGGCGAGCCCTCGCGTCAGCCCCACCCGATCCGCCAGCCGACGCGGCAGCACCGCCCCCGCATGTCCGACCAGCCCCTTTCCGTCGGCTGCCACGGACAGCCCAAGATCCCACCCGGTACGCTCGCTCACCAGAAAGGTGTCCTGACTTCTGCACCGATACGACCAAGACACTCGCATCCTCGCAGGTCAGCGCACCTTTCTGCGGTCAGGCGCCATCCGCTTACCGCTGGGCAGGCTGGGGACTCAGTTCCTGATACGCGCCACCAGCACCCGACGACCGCCGGTGCTGGCGCTGCTGCCCGACGGCTCCTACCTGACCCGGATGGCGGGCCTCCCGCTGCGGGTGATCGAGGCCGAGATCCACTCCCGCACCGCCGACGGCGGCGACTTCGGCGGGACCTACCGCCTGCTGACCACGCTCAACGACCACCGCACCGATCCCGCCGACGCTGCTCCGCGGCGGCGGGTGGACGGCGGCACCACGCGGTTGACTGGCCGACCAGCCGGGCGACGCATCAACAAGCCCCTTCAACCGCGACCACCGTGTCTTCCAGGACCGTACACACGTTTTCACGGCCTTCCAGGAGCATGCGGCGACCGTCTACCGCGATGGCGACCACGACCCGCGTGACATCCACGCCCTCGATCACCCCTACGCCGGGCTCGTCGTCCAGGTCATCGAGTCCGACTCGCCTGGCAGGCGCGGGGAAATGCTCGCGTGGCTGCGCGACGGAAACAGGTCGAGGGGGTCGGGACCCGGTTGACACTGCTGTGGTCCCTCCAGCGCGATCCCCGCGACAAATGGCGGGAGCACTACGCGGACCTGCACACGGCAGTGGCGGCTTCGGGGCTGGGCAACGTGCAGTTCGTCGTGCCGTTCATCCCGACGGTGCCCGGGACGGACCGCTACGTGGACGAGCTGCGGTGAACCTCGGCGACTGCCGCCACCGGAAGCCCGATCTTCACAGAGGTGGGGGTACGGGCCGCCACGAGGGGCCGGTGGCCGCGCCGCGCATCAGTATGCGGTCCGCTCCGGAGTGGGAGCTCGGACCCGCGCACAGACACGTGTGTCCGCTGCCCGGGAGCCGTTCCGCTACCAGGACGCCAGCGAGCCGTCCGCGTTGCGCCATACCGGGTTGCGCCAGCGGTGGCCGCGTTCGGCGGCTGCCCGGACCGCGGCCTCGTCGATCGTGATGCCCAGACCCGGTGCGGTCGGGCGCTCGATGTAGCCGTCGCGGAACGCGAAGGTCTCGGGATCCACGAGATAGTCCAGCAGCCCGCTGCTGTCGCCGTAGCCGATGCCGAGCGCCTGTTCCTGGATGAGGAAGTTGGGTGTGGCGAAGTCGAGTTGCAGGCTGGCGGCCAGCGCGATCGGGCCGAGCGGGCAGTGCGGCGCCACCAGGACGTCGTACGCCTCCGCCATCGAGGCGATCCGCCGGGTCTCGGAGATACCGCCGGCGTGGCTGATGTCCGGCTGCGCCACGGCGATGCCGTCCGACAGCACGGAACGGAAGTCCCAGCGGGAGTACAGCCGTTCACCGGTCGCGATGGGGATCGAGGTGGCGCGCACCACCGCGCCGAGGTCCCGGGAGAACTCGGGCAGTACCGGCTCCTCCACGAACATCGGCAGCAGCGGCTCCAGCAACGGCAGGACGCGCCGGGACATCGCGCCGCTGAAGCGGCCGTGGAAGTCCAGTGCCACGTCGCGGTCCGGGCCGATGGCCTCGCGTACCGTGGTCACGCTGTCCACGATGGCGTGGATCGCGGCGGCCGTGGCGAGCGGCTCCAGTTGTCCGCAGGGGTTGAGCTTGACCGCGGTCATGCCCTTGGCGACCTGTGCGGCCGCCGCGTCGGCCAGATCCTGGAGGGTCTTGCCGCCGACCCAGCCGTAGACGCGTACCCGGTCGCGCACATGGCCGCCGAGCAGTTGGTACACCGGCACACCGTGGGTCTTGCCCGCGATGTCCCACAGGGCATGGTCGATGCCGGCCAGTGCGCTGTTGAGCACGACACCCCCGCGGTAGAAACCGCCCTTGGCGAGCATCTGCCAGTGCTCCTCGATACGGGCCGGGTCCTGCCCCACCAGATAGTCGAACATCTCCTCGACGCACCTCGCCACGGTGTGCGCCCTGCCCTCGACGATGGGCTCTCCCCAGCCGGAGATGCCCTCGTCGGTGTCGACGCGCAGGAAGAGCCAGCGTGGTTCGACGAGGAAGAGTTCGTAGCCAGTGATCTTCACGGTGCGGACCTCCGGGTCCTGGTGCACGGCCCTGGGGCCGATGGCTGCGGGTAGGGGGCGTGCGGGCTGGGGGTCGGCCAGGCAGTGAGCGGTCTCGCGGACCGTCTGCCGGACAGTCGGAAGCCCGGGCTATTCCTGGGAGCTGATGCTGCGGCCGCCGTCCACGAGCAGGTTCTGGCCGGTGATGAACGAGGCGTCGTCGGAGGCGAAGAAGGCCACGGCGGCCGCGATGTCCTCGGGGCTGCCGAGCCGGCCGACCGGCGCACGCTGGGCGGTCCGGGCCTGGGACTCCGGCGGTGTATGCGCCCACAGGGCCGTGACCACGGCGCCGGGAAGGACGGAGTTGAACCTGATCTCACCGCCGTACTCGACGGCGAGCTGGCGTACCAGGGCGCCGATGCCGCCCTTGGCCGCCGCATACGCGGGGAAGCCCTTGAAGCCGATGGCCGCGTGCACGGACGAGGTGATCACCACCGCGCCCCGGGCGGTCCGGAGCGGGGGGACCGCGGCCCGGACGCCGTAGAACACCGAGTCGAGGCAGAGCCGTAGCTGGTCGTGCCACGCGGCGTCGTCCAGCTCGTGCGCCGCCCCGGACCGGTTCCGGCCGGCGTTGAGGTGCAGGACGTCGAGGCGCCCGGTCCAGGACGTCACCGCCTCGACGGCCGCGGTCCACGCGTCGGGTGAGGTGACGTCGAGCCCGCGGTGCCGGGCCCGTCCGCCCCGGGCGCGGACCTCCTCGGCCACCCGGCGGGCGCCCTCGGCGTCCACATCGGTGACGAGGACCGACGCCCCTTCCGTTGCGAGGCGATGGGCGGTGGCTTCGCCGATGCCGGAGGCGGCGGCGGTGAGCAGGGCCGTACGGCCCGGAAAGCGCGCGAGGCCGGCGCGACTCATGGTGTTTCTCCCGCTCTTGCCGTGGAACCGCGCAGCATCAGGCGCGGCTCGGTCGGTACGACGACATCTCCCATTGGCACCCCCTGGATGGCGGCTACCAGAGCATCGACGGCCGCGGTGCCCAGTTCGTACAGGGGCATCGCCACGGTGGTCAGCGGCGGGGAGAGGTGGCCGGCGACCGGCAGATCGTCGTTCCCGACCACCGAGACGTCCTCGGGGATCCGCAGACCGAGGCCCCGGATCGCCGCCATGGCGCCGATCGCCTGGGCCAGGGAGCTGGTGTAGAGCGCGGTGACCGGCGGGCGCGTGCCACCGTCGACCGGACGCAGCAGTCGCAGTGCCGCGGACACACCGCCGTCCTCGGTGAAGTCCCCGGAGGCCACCGGAGCGGCGGCGAGCCCGAGTTCCCCGGCGCGCCGCAGGAACGCCTCCTTGCGGGCCTCACTGGGGGTGATGCCCGGCGGGCCCGCGATGTGACCGACCGCGTGGTGACCGAGGGAGTGGAGGTGGTCGAGGGCGGTGACGCTGGAGCGGGCCACGTCCATGGTGACGTTCCGGCCGGACCCCTCCACCGAGCGGTTGAGGAAGACGTGGGGGACCGCGCTGCGGCTCAACGCGTCCAGCAGGGGGTGGCCGGGGCGCGCGGAGGCGATGAGCAGTCCGTCGACCCGGCCTTCCTGCACCAGGTCGTTGAAGGACTCATCGGCTTCCTGCCCGTCGAAGTCCTCGGCCAGCAGGGAGAGATAGCCCAGTTCGCGGGCGCGCTGGTAGGCGCCGCGGGCGATGGTGACGTACGTGGGGTTGGCGAGGGCGGGGACGAGCAGGGCCAGGGCGTGCGTGCTGGCGCCCGCCAGCGCCCGGGCCCCTGAGTGGGGACGGTAGCCCAGCGCCTGGGCGACGTCGTGCACGCGCCGTCGGGTCTCCGGCCGGACGGACAGATCTTCCCGGCCGTTGAGCACCTTGGACACGGTGGCCTTGGAGACTCCTGCCTCGCGGGCGACGTCCACCAGCCTTGCCCGAACCGGCTGCTCAGCCACCTCGGCAGCCTCCCTCTCCCGTAGTGAGCGCACGGCACGCGGTAACTGTTTCGGCAAGCGGTTACCGAGTGCGTGTCGGATCTCTTGACACCCTCTGGCGCCACAACCTAGCGTTCGCCGAAGTTTCAGGCAACCGGTTTCTCAGCGCTGATAAGCACTATGTCTGGGCAAAACGGATAGCCGTAATACCAGTCAAAACATGACAAGTCGACTGACGCCGACCATCCGTGAGGTGTGCGATGAAGCGCTCCGGAAGACTCTCAGGGCGGCCGCGACGCCGTTTACCTGCACCTGTACAGGCAAGAAGTCGAAAGAAACCGGTTTCACGCATCAGGCGGGCTGCCGCCTGAGCTCGGTGCGATCACGACGCGGGCCGCAGCCGGAGCCACTTCCCGGCGAGCTTCACGCCCTCTGAACCCGTTCCGCGCGACGGCGCGGACATCCGCTCCTGGCCGCGTACGGCGGCAGCAACGACCGCCTCACCCGGGCGGCGCCGACGGGGCCGGGGGCAACCTCCACCGGGACGCGTCCCGCGCGCACCACGCCCCCAGGGCGGCGGAACCAGGCGCCCCCCACGACGAACAGCTGCCTGCCCCCCGGAACCGACTCCGGCGAGACCCGCCCCCGGTCCGGACATCGTCCGCACGGCGACCACCCGAAGCCGCTCTGCGTCCCCGCACCTCGGCGTCCTCAAAGGTCCGTCCGTGAGGCCGCGTCACGACTGCCCCGTCGGTCTGCCGGCCACTCGGCGGCGGCCACTCGGCTCTACCCCGGCACGCTCCCGTGCGCCTCACCGGGCGAGCCGGCGCCTCACTCCTGCCTTGCCCCAGCGGAGTTCCTCGCGGATCTCCGCATCGGAATTCCCGCCGCACATCGGCCCTCGATCCGCCCCGCAGCCCCGCTGTCACCTGTACGAAAGGTTCACGACCATGTCCGTTCCCGCCAGAAGCGCCCTCGGACGGCGCGACTTCCTCGCCGCCACCGCCGGTGTCACGCTCGCCGCCGCGGCATTGCCCGGATGTGCCGCCTCCGTCGACGACGGCTCCGGCTCCGGCACCAAGAAGGGCGCGTCGACGCTCACCGTCATGGCCAACGACGAGGACAAGAAGACCATACAGGCCGCCGCGAAGGTGCTGGGTGTGAAGATCACCTTCCTCGCCTTCGACCAGACCAAGCTCAACGCCATGCTGGCCAGCAAGAACCCGCCGGACGTGGTGCGCGGCTTCGGTGCACTGGACACGCCGTACTTGGCCGCTCGCGGCCTGATGGCCGACCTGGACCCCTACTTCGCCGAGAGCTCGGTCCTCAAGACCTCCGACCTCGACCCGGTCAACGACCTCTGGCGCTTCGATGGAGAGAAGCAGGGGGCGGGCCCGCGCTACGGCATGACGAAGGACTACTCCCAGGACGCGATGTTCTGGTACCGCACCGACATGTTCGACGCTGCGAAGCTGGAGCACCCCAGCGACACCGAGCCGCTCTCCTACGACGAGTGGCTGGACCTCGGCAAGCGGCTGGCCAAGCGTCGGCTCGGCAAGGTGAAGGTCTACGGGCTGAGCGCCGGGCCCGGCACCTTGCCCCAGTTCATGAACATGACCGCCTCGGCCGGCGGCAAGCTGTTCGCCGATGACCTCGCCTCCGTCGACTTCTCCTCGCCCGAGGCGATGAAGGGACTGAGCTGGTACCTGGAGTACGCCAAGGCCAACATCGGCCCGAGCCCCGCCAACCCGAACCCGGACGGCTGGGACTGGCCCACCTACCAGGCCGGGCGGATGGCGATAGCCGGCGACGGCTACTGGTTCGGCGGGTCGATCGGCGGCGACCCCAAGATCGCCGAGGTGTCACGGTTCGCGCCCGCTCCACAGATGGGCGGCCACCGCATCAGCCCCACCTTCGGTGCCACCGGCTACTGGATCCCCGAGGGCGCCAAGAACAAGGACGCCGCCTGGAAGTTCTTCGAGTGGTACTTCGCAGGCCAGCCGGCCAAGGACCGGGCCAGCAGTGGCTGGGGCATCCCGAGCCTGAAGTCGCTGCGCTCGCTGATGCCGCAGGCGCAGCCGTTCCACAAGCAGTCCTACGCCGTCCAGCAGAAGGAACTCCCGTACTTCCAGATGATGACCGTCACCCCGTACGCCCAGGCGACCGCCCTGGACGCGGTGATCAACAAGGTGCTGCCGGGCGCGGTCAAGTCCGGGACCTCCGCCGGGAAGGTCGCGGACGCACTGAACTCGCAGATGAACGAGGCGATCGCCGCGGGCAAGGAGCTGGTGGGGTGAGTACCGGTCAGCTCACCGGAGACACCGCCCGGGCCATGCCGTCCCCGTCCCCGGGGTCGGCCGCCCGCCCGGCACGCAGACGACTGTCCCTCAGCAAGCGCAGGGCATGGGCGTTCTACGCGTTCAGCGGCCCGTGGGTGCTGGGATTCCTGGGGCTGACGGCCTACCCGCTCCTGTACGCGCTGTGGCTGAGCTTCACCAACTCCGACGGACTCTCCCAGCGCACCAGCTTCGTCGGTCTGGCGAACTACAAGGAGGTCTTCTCCGACCCGGACACCATGGCCTCCCTCGGCCGGACCGCGCTGTTCACCGGCATCACCGTGCCGCTGTCGATCGCGGCCGGGCTGATGCTGGCGGTCCTGGTCAACCAGCCGATCCGCTCCCGTGGCCTGTTCCGCACCCTGCTGTACCTGCCCGCGGTCGTACCGCCGGTCGGCGCGGCGCTCACCTTCAAGCTGATCTTCGACCGGGACTCGGGGGCCGCCAACGGTGTCCTGGACGTCCTCAACATCAACGGCGTTCCCTGGCTGATCGACCCCTACGCCCGCTGGGTGCTGATCACCCTGACGATGTGGGGTGTCGGCAACGTCATGATCATCTCGCTCGCCGGGCTCCAGGACATCCCCAAGGAACTTCTGGAAGCGGCGCGGGTCGACGGTGCCAGTTCCTGGCAGTCCTTCACCCGGATCACCCTGCCCCTGCTCTCCCCGGTGATCTTCTTCCAGGTCGTCACCGGGATCATCGGAGCGCTGCAGAGCTTCGCGCCGCTGCTGATCGCACTCAACCCCACCCCGGCGGGCGTGACGTCCGTCCCCGAGAGCAACTACTTCTACATGATCAACGTTTTCGCCCAGTACTTCGCCAACGGACGCTACGGCTATGCCTCAGCGATGCTGTGGGTGCTCTTCGCGTTCATCGTCGTCATCACCTTCCTGGTGTTCAAGGTGAGCAAGGGCGCCGTCTTCTACACGGTGGAAGCGGAGCCGGCGAAGGACAAGCCCCGCACGATGGGAGACGCGTAATGGTGTTCGCCCGGCGCAACGCCGTCTACATGCTCCTTGTGGCACTGCTCGTCCTCTTCCTCAGCCCCTTCGGCTGGCTCGCGATCACCGCTCTCAAGGACGCGTCGGAACTGCGGGTCATGCCCATCCACTGGTGGCCGCACCACCCGAACCTGGACAATTTCCGGCAGGCGCTGACCGCGTTCGACTACCTCGGCTATGCGCGCAACTCCCTGACGATCGCCGGCATCTACGCCGTTCTGGTCACCCTCGCCTCGGCCTGGGCCGGATTCGGCTTCGCCCGGCTGACCGCCCCGGGCAAGCGTGTGATCTTCGCGGTGCTGCTGTCGACGATGATGCTGCCGCAGGTCATCACCCTCATCCCGACCTATCTGATGTTCGCCGAGCTCCACCTGCTGAACACCTATATGCCGTGGGTGCTGTGGGGGCTGTCCGGCGCACCGTTCCTGATCTTCCTGTTCCGGCAGTTCTTCAGCAACATGCCGAAGGAACTGGAGGAGGCGGCGATCGTCGACGGCTGCGGTACCTTCCGGATCTTCCTGCGGATCTTCCTGCCGCAGTCATGGCCGGTCATCGCCGCCAGCCTGATCCTGTCCTTCAGCTGGTCATGGGGCGACTACATCGGCCCCGCGCTGCTGCTGGACGACGCGCACACCACCCTCACGGTCAAGCTCGCCAACGGCTACGTCAACGCACAGGGCATGCCGATGTCCAACCTCGTCGCCGCAGGCGCGGTGATGTACGTGATCCCGGTGCTCGTGCTCTTCCTGATCATGCAGCGCGGCTTCGTCTCCGGCATCGCCACCTCCGGGCTCAAATGAGCCGGCGGGCAACTGGCACATCGTCAATTTCCCGCGAGCAACCTGAAAGGCACGACGAACATGACCGACGTCCAGGGCGCCGACACGACCCGCAGGGTGGGGTGATGGACCGCCCCGCCCTCACTCCGCAGCTCGGCCGGACCCGGGTGATGGCCATCCTCCGGTCGGCCGACGCCTCCGGGCTGCCCGCCGCGGCCCGGGCGCTCGCGGCCGGCGGCATCACCTGCCTGGAAATCACCCTCACCACCCGCGACGCACTCGACGCCCTGGCCTGGATCCGTGACGACCTCGGGCCCGAGGTCGCGGTGGGCGCGGGCACGGTCATGAGCTGCGGCCAGGCCCGGGACGCGCTCGCGGCCGGCGCCGAGTTCCTGGTGGCGCCGGTCGTCGACGCCGACGTGGTGCGCGGCGCCGCGAAGAGAGGTGTGCCGTGCTATCCGGGCGCCTGGACGCCGACCGAGGTGGCCGCGGCCTGGCGGGCCGGTGCCGCCGCCGTCAAGCTGTTCCCCGCCTCGACCGGCGGCCCCGGGCACCTGCGCCAACTGCGTGCGCCGCTGCCGGAGATCCCGCTCATGGCCGTCGGCGGTGTCGACATCGCCCACGCCCGCGAGTACGTCGACGCGGGAGCATACGCCGTGGGAATCGGCTCCCCGCTGCTGCGCGGGGCGGACCGGGCCCCGGGCTCCGGGCCACTGGAGTCCCTCACCGCGAGGGCGCGTGACCTGCTCGACGCGGTCGGCGCCACCATGCGGGCCCCCGGCCCCCGGACCGAAGAGGCCGGCCGGTGAGCGGCCGGCAGAAGGAGCCCTGTCTCGTGACAGTCGGCGAGGCTCTCGGGGTGCTGTCAGCGTTCCGGCCCGGCCCCCTCGCCCTGGGGACGGACCTGCGCCTGGGGCTGGCCGGAGCGGAGTCGAACGTCGCCGTCGGAGTCAGCCGGCTCGGCGGCAGCGCCACCTGGATCAGCCGCGTCAGCGACGACGCACTCGGCGACCTCATCCTGCGCGAACTGCGGGCCGAAGGGGTCACCGCCGTCGCCGTACGCGACGCCGCTCCCACCTCGCTGCTGCTGAAGGAGCAGCGCACCGCCGGCCACAGCCGCACCCGCTACTACCGCACCCACACCGCCGGTGCCCGGCTGTCACCCGAGGACATCCCCGAGGACCTCATCGCCCGGGCGACGGTCCTGCACGTCACCGGCATCACGCCCGCGCTGGGTGACAGCCCCGCCCGGGCCGTCACCCGGGCCGTGGACATCGCCGCAGGCGCCGGGGTGACCGTGTCCCTGGACATCAACTTCCGTTCCCTGCTGTGGAGCGAGGCGGATGCCCGGGCCGCCCTGCTGCCGCTGCTGCGCCGCAGCGACCTGGTCTTCGCCGGACCGCACGAGGCGGGACTCGCGGTGGACGGCACGCAGGACCCGGACAAACTCGCCGAGGGCATCTGCCACTTCGGCCCCGCCTCCGCCGTGATCAAGACGGGGGCCGAGGGCGCGTACGCGCTCATCGACGGGCGGCAGTACCGGCAGCCCGCCATCCCCGTCCAGGTCCACGACTCCGTCGGAGCGGGCGACGCCTTCGCCGCCGGGTACCTCGCCGAACTCCTCGCGGGCGAGCCGCCCGAGCGGCGGCTGCGCACGGCGGCCCTGCTGGGCGCCTTCGCGGTCGGCACCGCCGGTGACTGGGAGGGCCTGCCCCGTCGCTCCGAACTGCGGCTCCTCGACCACCATGACGACAACGTCCGCTGACCTCCCCGGCCTCCCCGCACCTGCTCAAGGACCACTCATGCCCACCAGCACCCCCGACGACCGGCCCCTCGTCCTCACCGGCTCCCACACCCCGGACAGCGGGGGCGACGGCACCGGAGTCGCCGCCCTGCGGCTCGATCCGGCGACCGGCCACCTGGCGTACGACAGCGGGGTGCCGCCCGTGCCGGTCAGTGGTGCCTCCTTCCTGGCCGCGCACCCGTTCCTGGACGTCCTCTACAGCACGAACGAGAAAGCCTCCGGATCCGTGACCGCCCTTGCCCGGCAGGGCGACGGCACCCTGACCGCCCGGGGAGCACCGGTCAGCAGCGGGGGCGCGAACCCGTGCCACCTCACCGTCCACCCCGACGGCGGCTGGCTGCTGACCGCGCACTACGGCGACGACGTCACTCCCGGCAGCGTGGCCGTGCACCGGCTCGGCGCAGACGGACGGGTGGGCGAACCGACCCACGTCGTGGTGCACGAGGGGTCGGGACCGGTGGCCGGCCGGCAGGAGGGCAGCCACGCCCACCAGGTACTCGTCGACCCGGCGGGCCGTTACGTCCTCGCCACCGACCTGGGCGCCGACGCGGTCTTCACCTACTGGCTCGACACGCGCACCGGAACCCTCGAGCGGGCGGCGGTGAACCGGCTGTGCGCCGGCTCCGGCCCTCGCCACCTCGCCTTCGCTCCCGGCGGGGAGCTGGTGTTCAGCGCGGACGAGCTGTCCTCGACCCTCACCTGCCACCGGTACGACACCGCCAAGGGCACCCTGACGGCCGTCGCCACGGTGCCCGCCACCAGGGCCCGGGACGTCGTCAACCAGCCCGGCGGCATCGTCGCCTCCCCCTGCGGGCGCTTCGTCTGGCTGACCAACCGCGGCGCCGACACCGTGGCCGCCTTCCGCCTCACCGGCACCACCCCGGAACCGATCGGCGAGACGGCGAGCGGCGGCACCTGGCCCCGAGGCCTGACCTACGCGGCCGGTCATCTGCTGGTCGCCAACCAGCACAGCGGCACGATGGCCGCCCTGCGCGTCCTCGACACGGGAGCCCTCGAACAGGCTGCCCCGGCGATCTCCGCGCCCTCGGTCGTGTGTGCGCTCGTTCTCTGATGACTCACTTCGCTCACCTGCTGGGTCCGCTGATTTGAAAGGCAGTCATGTCCGATCCCCGCACCACCACCCCGGTCGCACGCTTCACCCTCGACGCGGCCTTCGGCATCGGTGACGTCCACCCTCGGCTGTACGGATCGTTCGTCGAGCACCTGGGCCGCTGCGTCTACACGGGCCTCTACGAGCCCGGCCACCCGCAGGCCGACGCCGACGGTCTGCGCCACGACGTCCTGGACCTGGTCCGGGAACTGGGCGTCACCACCGTGCGCTACCCAGGCGGCAATTTCGTCTCCGGCTACCGCTGGGAGGACACGGTGGGACCGCGCGAGGAGCGGCCGGTACGGCTGGACCTGGCCTGGAAGACCACCGAGACCAACGAGTTCGGCCTCGGGGAGTTCATCGATTTCTGTGCCAAGACCGGCATGGAGCCCATGATGGCCGTCAACCTCGGCACCCGCGGGGTCGAGGACGCCGTACGACTGCTGGAGTACTGCAACCACCCGGGCGGCACCGAGCTGTCCGACCGCCGTGTCGCCCACGGGGGCAAGGAGCCGTACGGCATCAAGATGTGGTGCCTGGGCAACGAGATGGACGGCCCCTGGCAGATCGGCCACAAGACGGCCGAGGAATACGGACGGCTCGCCGCCGAGACGGCCCGCGCCATGAAGATGATCCAGTCCGATCTGGAGGTGGTGGCCTGCGGAAGCTCGAACTCCGGCATGGAGACCTTCGCCGCGTGGGAGGCCACCGTCCTGGAGGCGGTCTACGACCTGGTCGACCACGTCTCCCTGCACGCCTACTACGAGGAGATCGACGGCGACCGGGACTCCTTCCTCGCGTCCGCCGTCGACATGGAGCACTTCATCGAGTCGGTCGTCGCCACCTGCGACCACGTCCGCGCCCGGCTGAAGAAGAGCAAGCGCATCAACCTCTCCTTCGACGAGTGGAACGTCTGGTACCAGAAGCGGCCCAACCCGCACCCGGTCGAGGACTGGCAGCAGGCGCCACGTCTGCTGGAGGACGTCTACACCGTCACGGACGCCGTGGTCTTCGGCTCACTGCTCATCGCCCTGCTGCGACACGCCGACCGGGTCACCGCGGCCTCATTGGCACAGCTTGTCAACGTCATCGCGCCGATCATGACCGAGCCGGGCGGCCCGGCCTGGCGGCAGACCACCTTCTTCCCCTTCGCCCAGGCGTCGGCGTACGGGCGCGGCCGGGTGCTGCGCGTCGAGGTGGACAGCCCGACGTACCCCACCGCCCGGTTCGGCGAGGTGCCGCTGCTGCACACCACCGCCGTGACCGACGACGAGACCGGAGCGGTCACCGTCTTCGCCGTCAACCGCGGGCAGAGCACCGCCCTGTCGCTGGAGATCGACGTGCGTGGGATCGAGGCCCACACCGTGGCGGAGCACCTGGTTCTGGCCGACGCCGACCCGGAGGCACGCAACACCGTGGACCAGCCGGCCCGCGTCGTCCCGCACCCCGCCACCGGCACCACCGTCACCGACGGCGTCCTGCGGGCCGAACTCGAGCCGCTCTCCTGGAACATGATCCGTCTGGTGCGTGCCTGAAAGCTGCACCGGACGGGCCGGAGCGCGCGGATCCCGGCCCGCAAGGCCGCCGAGCGCGACGGAGCCGTGGTGGTGGCCGGACGACTCGGGCACCGGGCGGCGCATCGTCCACTTCGGTGGTCGATCAGGCGACCGTGGGAGCGGCCATGAAGGCATCCACCCGCCGACCGATCTGCACCGCACGTACCTCAGATGGGCGGCCACGCAGCACGACTGGAGCCCCGACGAGTGCCGCAGGGAAGACGGCCGGCCGGCCCGCGAGGAGTGGCTGTACGCACGCCGCGCCCCCGCCCGCCCCTGCCTGATCGGCCTCGCCGACGGCATGATGGGCACCCTGACGCACCCAGAGGAGACGGGCTCCGAGGCCGCCGCCCGTTCCGCGTCCTTCGGACTGCTCATCGTCTGGGAGCCGCAGCTGGTGATGCAACTCGCCGTCGAGTGCGCGGCCCAGACCCGCGGCCACCCCACCGCCCACCTGTCGGCAGGCACGTACGCCCTGATCGTGCACGGACTGGCCCACGGCGAGAGCCTCGACGCCGCCGTGCAGCGCTCGCTCCAGCTGCTCGCCGACTGGCCGGGGCAGCAGCCAGTGACCGACGCCCTGAACTCCCCCGTGCTGACCAGCAACGACTGCCCGGTGATCGCCCGCGCCCGGTCCGAGGCCGGGAACACCGCCGCATCGGCCACGTCTGAGTCCGTGGCCAGCTCCGGGAGCGCCATACGGGAGGTCAGCCGCTCCAGCACCTCGGCCTCCGGCACGCCTTTGGTGTGCGCCGAGAACTGGACATACGCCTCGACCGGCAGGCCCCACATCCACCCCGGCAGCACGGTGTTCACCCGGATCCGGTGCGGGCCCAACTCCCTTGCCGGCGAGTACATCGCGCTCGTCAGGGCGCGAGCAGGTTCACATCGATGACGGACTGCCAGCCGGCGAAGTCCGCGTCCTCAAGACCGCCGAAGTAGCTGTCCCGGGCGGCCACATGAACGACGGCGTCGAGCCACCCGAAGCGCTCGGCCGCGAGCGCGGCAAGTGCCTCGCACTGCTCCTCGTCGATGATGTCGGCCGGGCGGTAGGCGGTGTGCGCGCTGCCGGGGTCGATCTCCGCCGCCGACTTGGCGAGATTCGCCTCCGTGCGCGCTCCGAGCAGGCGTTGCCCCGTCGCATACGACCGCCGCCGCGACCTGGTGCCCGAGCCCGGCGCCGACTCCCGAGACGATCACGGTCCTGCCCGCGAGCAGTGACATGCCGAGGCCTCCTTGACTCTGGCGGATTGTCTGACGGGGCGTCAGAGCATGGGCGTCGGTCGGAGGAAGGAAGGGGAGCGACATGAGTGAGGAGACCCGCAGCGAGGTGTACGCGGAGCCGGCCGCCGTGGGCCCGTACGGCGTCCACCCGGGCCACGCCCTGATCACCATGGTCGAGCCGCATCCGGGCCACGAGTACGCGTACAACCGCTGGTAATTCTGGCGCATTCCCCTGACGGGGGCGTATGAAGGTCGAAACAGCTGTGACCTGCTAGAACGGGTTGCAGAGGCGATCGGAGGCAGTCAGAGGGAAACGCTCTGCCCACCAAACGCACCGTCGGCCTTCACCACCCACAACCAGGTGATGAAGGTCGACGTCACGCACAGGGGCCGGACCATTTGCCAGCAGTGTCCGGTACCGGTCCGGCCCCTTCGTTCACCCGGCGGCCACGAGTGCCGCCACGGCCGCGGTGATCGCGTCGGTCGCGGTGTCCACCTCGGCCTGCGTCGGGTTGGCACCGGTCTCGCGCAGGGCCAGCCCGGCCTTACGGGCCTCGGTCAGGTCGGCCCAGGACTCGGCGGTCCAGTCGGCCTCGGACAGCGCGGCGGTTTCCTCCAGGAGGAGATCCAGTCCGGTGACGTCCACCGGGACGCGGAGGAACTGGAGCTCGGACAGGTTCGTGTAGCCGTTCGCCGAGTACAGCCGGAGCGCTTGGTAGCTGACGGGCGCCTCGAGCGGGTACTCGGTCCAGCCGCTGGAGGCGGGCGTCGAGAGTGTCAGGAACGTCTCCCAGGCCTTGCCTCCGTCGTTGGAGCCTTGGACCTTGAACCCGTTGGCCCGGTGCGCGTGTCCGGGGCGCGGTTGGACCTTGACGGTCTCGACGGTCAGGACGCGGCCGTCGTCCGGGAGGACCCGCACCCAGCCTTCGGCCGTCTTGGTGTCGGTGTACGTGGACGGGTCGCCGTCGAACAGGACCCAGCCGTTGGCGGCTGCATCGAGCGAGCCGTTCCAGGACGGGCTGCTGGCCTCCACCCAGGACGGGTCGACCGGCATGATCGTCGAGGGCGGGTCCTCCAGGAGGTCCCAAGCCTCGAGGAGCCGCTCGGCGAGCGCCTGCTCGTCCGCGCCGTCCTTCTCGGCGGCCGCCCTGATCGCCTCCACTTCCCGGGTGAACAGGATCCCCGAGGCCCGCGAGTGCAGGCCCAGGTCGACCGCTTCGGCCCGAGCCAGCAGCTTGGCCAGGTCGAGGTGGACCTCGCCGTAGATCCGCAGCTCGGCGACGCTGATGATGGTGCCGTTGCGGATCCGCAGGTACCGGTAGGAGCCGTCGTCGAGCGAGGAACGGTTCTGCCAGTCGTGGGTGGTCTCGGACGGCTTGGTCAGCCGCGTCCAATTGACCAGGTCGTTCGATCCCTCGAGCGTCTGGGTCCACATGCGGGACAGACCGTAGCCGTCCTGGCGCGGCCGCAGCTCTGCCCGGTCGAGCGAGACCGCCACGCCGTCGCCGAAGTCCCAGATCAGGTAGTACTCGCCGTCGACGGCGCGCACGTCGCTGGCGGTGCCCAGGTCGTCGTCGGTCATCCTCAGTCCGTGGCGGGACTTGTTCGCGTCGGCGTCGCCGTTGAGGTCGACGACCTCGCCGAGGGCGCCCAGATCGAGGTGGTCGCGCTGGTCGCTCGCCCACAGCTTCGATCCGTCGGTCGTCCCGTAGAACGTGTCGGCGGCCTCGCCGTCGGCGGTGGTGTGATCGATTCCGACGGTGACCGTCCGGCCGCCGGTGACGCCATCGAGCACCGTCGAGGCGGTCCAGGTCTTGCCGTCGTCGCTGACGGCCTTGGCGTTCTGCCCGGCGATGGTGACCGCGACGTCGCTGATCGGCTCCTCACTGGAGAAGGCCACGGTGACCTTGTCGCCGGTGGTGACGCGGCCGATGGTCGCGTCGTCGGAGGACAGCGAGGCCGCGGCGATACCGTTGACCGATTCGGAGCGTTCACCGTGGATGTGGAGCTCGGCGATCGAGAAGATGTCGGGGTAGGCCGGGTCGGTCTTCTCGCCGCGGATGTCGACCTGGACCTTCAGGAACCGGAACTCCTCGCCGACCTGGTCGGCGACGACCGGGATGCGCTCCCAGTCGGACGTGTTCGAGGTCGCCCGCTCGGTCAGCAGCGTCCATTCGGCGCCGTCGAGCGAGCCGTACACGTTCGCGCCCTGGTACCGGTTGGGGAACAGGTTCCGCGCCCGCATGTCGAACTGCGATGCGGCGACCCGGTAGTCCGGCCCGAAGTCGAGCGTGAAGAACGTGCCGAGCATGTCGCCGCCGAACGTGGTGTGATCGTCGTCGGCGAGGTTGCGTACCCCGCCCTCGTTGATCACCGTCGGCGTGACGATGCCGGTGAAGTCCAGCGTCCCGTCCTCCAGGCGCGGGTTGAGCAGCCTGAGCGCGTCGATGGCGTCCAGCAGGGAGTCGAAGGCGGCGCGGAACTCCGCGTCGGTGCCTTCATCGTCGGCGACCTGCTTGACCGCGGCGAGCGCCTCCAGGTACGGCTCGTGGGTGACGGTGGTGTAGACGGCGTCCTCGTCGGTGCCGTCGGCGACCGCGTCCTCGATCATGCGGGGCCGGTTCTTGGACACCACGAGCTCGAAGGTGCGCGCCGTGATGGACTCGCCGTCGTCGGCGACGACCTGGACCGGGTAGCGTCCGCGGTCCTGGGGCGTCGGCGTCCAGGTGACGGTCCCGGTCTCGGCGTCGAGCGACGCTCCGTCCGGGAGGCCGGCGGCCGAGTAGACGACCGAACCGCCCGCGTCGACCGCGGACAGGTCGAACGCCGCCTCCACGTCCTGCCACCAGTAGTAGTGGTCCCGGGTCTGCTCGAACCGCGGGGCGGTGAGGTTGTCCTTGGCTGCGAACATGACGGTGTCGAAGTCGACGGTGACGCCCTCGGCGCCGGTCACGCGGTAGTAATGCACATTGGACCCGGTCGCCGGGTAGGTGACGTACCGCCATTCGCCGTGCGTGTCAGGCAGTTCCACCGTTCCGAGGGTTCCGGGTCCGGTCTCGTCCGGGTTCAGGCCGGACGGCTCCTCCTTGGAGAGCACATCGAGCGTGGCTTGGCCGTTGGTCCGCACCAGCACGCCGATGTCGCGGCCATAGGGGCGCATCATCCGGCTGACGGCGCTGGTCGTGCCGTCCGGGTTCGCGTGGGCGCGGGCGAAGGTGCGGCCGTCCTCGGTGACGATCTCGGTGCCCTCGTCCATCAGCAGGGCGTAGCGGCCGAACGAGAGCTCGGTCTCTTCGACGGGCGTCGGCTCCGTTCCCGCCAGTTCCTCGGGGAAGGCGACCCAGTACTCGACGCTCTTGTCGCCGGGGGCCCAGAAGTTCCTGGTGCCGGTCCCGTAGCGGAAGAAGGGGCCGTCCATACGCCGGTGCAGCTCTGCCAGCCACGGAGCCTCGGCGTCGACGTCAACGCCTTCTCGGTACTTGTACTGGTAGTACAGCTCCGAGAGTGGGTTGAAGACCCGGCCGCGGTACGCCTGGGAGAGCGTGCCGCCGGCCTGTTGTTCGTCGACCCAGGGGATCCAGGCGCCCATCATGAAGCCGTAGAAGGCGTCCGCACCGTGCAGCAGGCGGTTGTCCAGGAAGGAGTAGGCGCTCACCGCGTCGTCGGCGGTCGAGACGGTGCCGTCGACCGGGTCGACCTTGGTGCCCTGGACGTCGAGGAAGCGGGCCAGGGCGGCGAAGTTGTCGATGTTGGTCTCGCCGTGGGCCTGGTCGCGGCCCATCTCGCGGACCTGCACGAAGTCCTTGCCGTAGGGGTTGAGCTTGTGGTCGGCCCCGATGAGCGGCATCTGCGTCGCCATCGCGCCGTTGTCGTAGCCGTCATAGGTGGAGTTCTTGGTGAACCACTCGACACCCTTTGCGTAGCCTTTGACGTCGTCGGCGTAGATCGCCGTGGCGATACGCCCGTACAGGCCGAAGTTGTGCTGGTTCATCCACTTCTTGTTGGAGAAGTTGAAGACGTCGACGATCGGGTTCGCGAGGTTGTTCAGGAGCTTCTTGTCGTCGTCGGCGTCCCAGGTCACGTCATAACCGTCGTGGGTACCAGCGGTGTCGTCGGGGACCGGTTCGGTGGCGCGGATGATCTCGGCGGCCATCAGGAACTGCGACAGCGGCTTGCCGGTGTGGATGTGCGCGTCGGGAAAGTAGGCGTAGCCGTCGGGGTCCATGTTCGACCAGGTGCGCAGGCCCATGATCGCGCCCTTGCGGTACACCTCGTCACCGGTGTTGATCCACAGCAGCGCCTGGGTGAGGACCCCGAAGGAGTCGCGGGTCAGGCGCCCGCGCAGACCCCCTTCGGTGAAGGTCGACGTGACGGGGACCTCCGGCTTGTCCCTGACCATGTTGTCGACGGTGTAGCCCTTCTGCGCCCATGGCCGGACCTGCGTCATGGCATCGAAGTAGGAAGCCCAGGGCTCCTGGCCGGAGCGGACCATCTCCTGGGCGTTGCGCAGGTTTTCGGCCGACAGGCCGACGCCTGGGTGGACGAATCCGGCGTCGCTGACCGTCTCGTGGATCTTGACCACATGGTCGGTGAGCAGGCTCTCGTAACCGTCGGCTCGGGCGGGCGCCGCAGCCGCCCCGGCGAGTCCCGCCGTCAGCGCCAGTGCCGCGCCTATCGCGGTGATGCGCGATCTAGCGCGTTCCATGACTTGTTTCATTGCAGAGACCTTTCTGGGGCCGTGACGAGCCGGGCGCGGCACGGCATCCGGGGTTGTCGGGTATCGCGTCCGTCAGCCGGTGGCCTTGCGCCGTGTCCGGCGTCGGGGCCGTCGGCCGGCGGAGGTCCGTGAGGGTCCGTGAAGGTCCGTGGGCGGTGTCGGTGAGCGGGGTGATGTTCGCCTGCGGGGCGTCACTCACGTCCAGGCGGGCACGAGGGTGGGTACAGGCGCGGTAGTAGTAGTGGGAGCCGGCAGTGACCCTCCTGGCGAAGGCGTTGCCGTAGGTGCGCAGCGTGATCCCGGCGGTGTCCCGGCCGCGAGTGTGCTTCAGCGGCAGCATGATCAGTGGCGTCCGGACAGCCCCTAAGGGACCGCCGGTACCGGCGGGCGCACCGGCCCCGCGTCATACGCGATGACCGCCACTGCGGCCGCTCTCTCCTGCTCGCCGTTCATCAGCCCCTCAGGCGTTTGGACCATCCATAGAAACCGGTCTCTATGGAAGCTAAAGCCGACTGCACGGCGGAACAATATGTCGGACGCGAGAATCTGCTGAAGCGCCCAACACTCAAGGTGAAAACATGAAATTTGGGACCATCGAGGAGTGACGGACAGTGATACTCTGGGGGGAACCGGTTTCTGTAAGCCATGAGACAGTGTCAGACGCAGTCCTGCAGGGCGGTGCTGAGGACGGCGCGTTCCACGGCCTGGGCCTGTTGAGCTGCTTCGCGGTTCACCTGGTGGACTTTGTTGTCCGCTCAGACGCGCTTGTTGCATCTCCTGGATGCCGCGTGCACAGGTGGCGCATTTTCAGGTGGCCCACGGAAGGCGTCAGGACGCGCTCGATGCGGTCCTCGGAGCCCTGGCGGGTGCACCGCTTGTGGCGACATTTCGGGCGGAAGGCCGGCTGCACGCCGCGGCTACGAGCCCGCGGGTATGCCGCGCGGGCGGGTCGGTGACCTCCTTCCGCACGCAGCGGCCGGTCGTCGCCGCAGAGGCAGCTCTTCGGGCCTCCGAGGCTGTGGCCGCTCGTCGCTGAGGACGCTGTATAGAAACCGGTTGTGTCAAAACGAGCCGAACCCTTGACGCCATCGTGGCTCATGCCACAGATTTCGGCCTGACGGATCAGCCCCTCGCCCACCTACCCCCTCCGCGAAAGCAGATGTCCTCCCCGCACGCCCCGACAGCCCGCAGAGGTGGCCGCACCCTCGGGCTTTTCCACCTTCGGCCGCAGACGGCCACCCCCGCACACGTTCCGTCAAGGAGTCCCCATGAGCTCGTCCCTCTCCCGGCGAACCGCCCTCCAGGCCGCTGGCGTCCTTGCTGTCAGCAGCATGGCCGCTGGCGTCGGGGGTACTGCCCAGGCTGCCACCGGAGAAACCGGTTCCACAGGCGACATCGTTGTCGTCCACCCGGCCCTGCCGCAGGTGCCGGTCAACAACTCCTTCACCGTCAAGGTCCGGTGGTCGGCGGCAGTTGGCAGAGAGTCGGCGTCTACCTGGCCAAGCTGGCTCTGATCGACGCCGTCACCGGCCAGAACCCGGTCCAGAAGTCCTCCTGGCCTCCTTCGACTTCTCCGGCACCGTCGAGGTCGAGGTCACCTACAACCCGGGCGGCGCCGAGAAGTTCCGCATCCGGCCGGACTCGTACGGCATCACCCCCGAGGTACTCGGCAGCACCGCGCGCTTCACCCTGGACCGGCCCCGCAACGTCGTCGTCCAGGTCGACGACAAGATCTTCGACTGCCTGCACCTGTTCGCGAACCCGATCGAACAGGACGTGCCCGCCGAGGGCGACAAGCACGTCATGTACTTCGGGCCCGGCCTGCACACCCCCACCAACGGTGAGCTGATGGTGCCCGGCAACACCACGGTTTACCTGGCCCCCGGAGCGGTCCTCGTCGCACGCGTGATAATCGAGGAGGTGGAGAACTCCCGGGTGATCGGCCGCGGTGTGCTCTACAACTCCAAGGCGGGCGCACTGTTCATCCGCAACTGCGAGAACGTCACGATCGACGGCATCACGATCCTCAACCCCCGGTACGAGAACATCCGGGTGGCCGAGTGCCAGAACCTCACCATCAAGAACCTGCGCGCCTTCAGCCGCGAGGGCTGGGGCGACGGCATCCAGCTCTACTGCTCCGAGAACGTCACGATCGACGGCTGCTTCCTGCGCACCTCCGACGACTGCATCGCCCTCTACACCCACCGCTGGGACTTCTACGGCGACACCCGCAACATCACCGTCAAGAACTGCTCCCTCTGGGCCGACGTGGCCCACCCGATCAACATGGCCGTGCACGGCAACCCCGACCCCGACAACCCCGAGATGCTGGAGAACCTGAACTTCGAGAACATCGACATCCTCGACCACCGTGAGCCGCAGGTGAACGCCCAGGGCTGCATCGCCATCAATGCCGCCGACGGCAACCTCGTCCGGGATGTGAGGTTCGACGACATCCGCGTGGAGGACTTCCGCTGGGGCCAGCTCGTCCACATGCGGGTCGTCAACAACCCGAGGTGGAACAAGGCGTCCGGCCGCGGCATCGAGAACGTCTACATCAAGGACCTCAGCTACAACGGCAAGAACGCCGACGTGTCGATCGTCGCCGGGACCGACGCGGAGCGCACCGTCAAGGACGTCACCTTCGAGAACCTCCGTGTCAACGGCAGGGTGATCCGCGACAGCGGGGGCAAGCCGGCGTGGTACCTGGCCTCGGACGGCGTGCCCATGTTCGTCAACGAGCACGTGCAGAACCTCCGCTTCCTCACCACCGAGGAGGCCGCGGGCCTGTAATCCGCCGGCGGTAGGCCCCGGAGTCCTCTGCGAGGACACCTGGGCCGCGCATGCGTCCCTCTATAGAACTGGGCCAAGAGCGTCGTCCTGCCGAAGTACGTCCGCCCCAAGCCGCTGGTGTGGACCGACGAGCGGGTAGCCGGCTGGCAAGCCACAGGCAAGAAGCCGGGCAAGGTCATGGTCTGGACCTCCGAACAGACCGGAGCGTTCCTCGACGCCGTCGCCGAACATCGGCTTTACCCGATCTTCCACCTGATGGTCTTCCGCGCCCTGTGCCGCGGCGAGGTCGCCGGCCTGCCCTGGAGCGAGACCAACCTGACCATCGGCACCGTCCACATAAGCGAGCAACTCGTCACGGCCTCCTACGAGGTCTGGGAAGACACACCCAAGAGCGACAGCGGGGAGCGCACCGTCTCCGCCGCGCGGGGTGGAGCGGCGCGGGCCGGCGTCCCGGAGCATGACCCGGTCCGAGCGCAGCCGGCCGACCAGTTCGACGGGCAGGTCGGCCAGGACGTAGGCGAGGCGGGTGACGTCGTAGCCGGTGTCCATGACGATGAGGATGTCCGCGTCGCCCGGCCGCCACTGCCCGGCGTGCACCAGCCGGGTGACCACCTCGCGCAGCTGGGCGGCGGTCACCGCAGTGGCATCGTCACACGGCCCCAGCCGGATCGCGTCCAGCACGGCCGTCCAAGACGTGCGTCCCGTCTCCAGCGCGGCGACGAAGGAATAGGGCCAGCCGGGGATGAACTGATCCGCGCTGCGGCCCCGCCCGTAGACGTGGCAGAACAGCAACTCCGGGCTGGTGGGGGCGTCGGGCCGCAGCCAGTTGCTCACGTCCACCGCGAGCACGATCCGCCCGTCGGCGGCACGCGGCAGCGGCGCGGAGGCCAGCAGCCTGCGCAGGCGGCGCGGCTCCAGCCAGCCGTGGTTGACCGCGTCGTACATCGCCCCGTGCCCGCGCCGGTGCTCGGCCGTGAGCGTCAACTCGACCAGCGACGTCACCGGGCCGTCCGAGCACAGCACCGCGTCGGTGAGCTCGAAGAGCGCGTCCGCCCGGGTGTAGAGGCAGTCGTAGAACTCGACACGAAAGTGGGACAGGACACCCAACGCGGCGTCAGCGGGCTGTTCAAGGGCGAGACTCATCACCAGCGGCCGTTCCTTCACGCGACGTTGCTCGACACCTCGAAGCGTGAAGAACGGCCGCCCTGCTGTCCCGGGAACGAACCAAGATCAGCGGGTCAGGTGAACGGCCGAGGTTAAACACCAAGCTCAGACGCCCGTGGGGCCGTGACCTGACGCCGACCCAGCAAACCGTCAGCCGAGCGCTGTCCACAGCACGGGCCCCGGTCGAGCGCGGAGTTGCACGACTGAAGTCAGTGGCAGATCTTCCGCAGGTCCGGGTGCAGTCCGAATCGAATGGCGTCAATCGCTGCGGCCGTCCTCACTCTGGAGCGACAGTGCTGAGAGAGCTCACTGGCTCGTTCCAGAGACCACCTGTGTTCCGCTGGGGGCCCTGTCGGCTCGTACCCCGCCCACTCACAGGTGAGGGCGGCGAAGTCAGCGTGCGTGATTGGCCAGCGAGAGAAGAAGGTGCGCTGATTCGGGGCGGAAGTAGTCGGAGTGGGCGCCCTCTATCCGCAGCGGCGAGCTGCGGTAGTAGGCGCTGGCGTCGATGTTGATAAGTCGGCTGGCGGGGAAGGCGTAGCTATCGGTCGTGAGCTGCAGGGGCATGGTGTGCAGGTGTTCCTGCGGTCCGGTCGCCCCAAGAAAGCCGATGCCGTTGTGTCCGTTCTCTGTCTGGCGATGCCACAGGCCGAGGGCTCGGTCGTGGGGGGAGAACGTCATGGTGATGGGGGCGTTGAGGACGCTGTCGTTGAGCAGGCAGGCGTAGGGGCCGGTGGTGAAGGCGTCTGCGGGGACAGCCATCTGGAAGATGGTGAGGCTATCGAGGGTCCAGGGGTATGTGTTGGACTTCCAGGGCCAGGTGAACGTGTCCGGGCCGTCCGTCAGACGGTTGCTGGTCTGTTCGATGGCGTGGGTGAGGAAGCGTCCGCCGAACGAGTGGCCGACGGCGTGCAGGTATTGCCCGTAGGAGCTGCGCAGTACGTCCGGGCCGGTTTCTGGCAGGGTGCGGCGCTCGTTGAAGTAGCCCAGGACGGCGGCCAGTACATGGGAGGCGTGTCCGCTGTGGGCCATGGCGGCGGTACGGTCGCGGATCGTGCGGTAACCGGTCTTCGTCGCTGCGCTGCCCGACGGCCAGCGTACACATACGTACTGCGGTCGGAACGGGCTGATGCGCGGGTAGGCGTGCGGTTGCTGCTCCGCCAGATCCTCCACAAGTTGGAAGAGCCGTGCGGCCGCCTTCTCGGCCTTGTCGTTGCTCGTACGCCACCCGTGGACGTAGAGGAAGATGTCCGTGGTCTCCTCGTGGAGTCGCAGGTGTTTCTCGATGACCGCCGACACCTGTTCGGAGGCAACCGGTGCTCCGTGTTCGGGGTCGAGGAGGTGACCGGTGTCGTTGAGATCGAGCAGGTCCACGGTTGTCATGTCGACTCCTTGGCCGCGGCGGACGCCTCCACCAGACGGTTGTCGATGCCGCGGAGCAGGGTGAAGACCAGGCCCAGGGGCGTGGCGTGCTTGGTCAGGAATTCGTGGGTGAGGCTGCGTGCCACGGGCGCGGCGCGCTCGCCCTTGAAGAACTCCTCGAAGAACCGGCAGGTGTACAGGCTGCCGAAAGTCTTCGGTATCTCTATCTCGGGGCCTATCAGGCATCCGATGCCGAGGTTGAACAAGGGGCGGCCGAGCCCTTCGTGGACGAAGGTTCTGGTGCGGCCACCCTCGCAGACCATCATGAAGCACAGCGGGTCGGGGAGCCGTTCCTGCCTGGTGGTGCGCCAGTATTCGAGGTCGGAGCTGCAGATTGACTCGCCGTCGGTGAGGGTGAGACGAGCTTGCGTGGTGCCGCGCTGGTCCTGACGCTCACCGCAGCCGTGGGCGCCGAAGACAAGGATGTGGTCGTGCACTCGCGGGTCACTCAGCGCTTCGGCGAGGTCCTGCTTGTACGAGCGTTCGGTGACATTGGCATGGGTTTCGATGACCGCGCGCACGGCGCCAATGGGGTCGGTGCCCGGTGCGTCACCGTTCTGCATGCGCAGATCGAACTGAAGTCCCGCCTGAGGACGTTCCGTTCCGTGCTCGATGAGGGGGTGGTAGTTCTCCACGTATCCCAAGTTGTGCTCGACGAGGTGCGTGTATCCGAGGAATCCGCTCCAGCCCCAGGCCGCGGACTTCTGCGGCAGCCGGGTTGCGGGATCAGGCGGAAGGTAGAGCATCCCCCACGGCACGAAGAGGTCGTTGGACGTGATCGTCACGACTTGCGGGCCCGATCGGAGCGCGGCACACAGGGCTTCACGCAGGCGGGAAAGCCCCGCGTCTCCGCGGGAGAAAAGGAACTCGAACAGGGCATGTCCCGACCGGGCTAGGACGAGTCCGATGTCGGCCAGCGCGGCTTGGGCGGTGTCCATACCCAGATCGGTTGCCGGGGACCCGTTGAAGATGTAGTCCCGAGAGCCCGGTCTTCGGCGGTTGACCACCGTCTCCAGCCAGGTCCGCAGCAGCAGGCCGACCTCGGACGCGATTTCCTCCCTGCTGCGCTGGATCACCCCGCGGAAGGGGGCGTTCCCGTCGAAGGGCAGAGCGTCACCCCAGGCCATGACGTCATACGATCTCCCGTCGTCGCGGAGGTCGAACGTCAGGAGCAGGCTGCGTGGCATGCACTGCTCCGACCGCAGGCGGGGAAGAGCGCGCAGCGAATCGTACGGATCAGCGGTGACGGAGTAGTCCAGTTCACGTTCTTGCGACATCGCTAGAGCTTGGAACCCTCCGCCTCGGCCACTGGGAGCACTGTCCTTAACTGTTGGATCAAGGTCCCGTCGGCGCGCCGCAGGACATCGATGCGCAGCGTGACCGGGTCTTGCGACTGGGGGATCACGCGGAAGTCGCTTGGAGGTGATCCGCGTTCATCGGTGAGATGGGTGTGGATCAGGGACGGCCGCACGATCGCCGCCGTGGCATCTATCCGCAGTGTGATGTCCAGCGGTGCGTCGTCCGTCGCCTCCGACGCCGTGAGCTTGCCCTGTTCGCCTTCGAGAGGCTGATACTGGAAGGTGACGCGGACGCCAGCCTCCGCCGTCGCGGCGGCATCGTCTTCCGGCAGATGCAGTCGGGCCCGGTGGCCGCAGTGCTGGCGGGGCTTTGGCGGCGGTGCCTCCGCGCCCACCTCCCCGTCCGGTACTGATGAACGCAGGCGTTCTTCTTCCGGGGTGGTGGCCGGCCAGGCGAGGGATGTGTAGAGGTGGTGGTCGGACAACAGCCATTGCGCCACGCCCGCGTCTCTGGACGTCAGTATCGTCGCCGGCTGCGCGAGCCACGGCGACATCGGGCCCTGGTCGTCGACACAGCTGATCTCGAGACCCGGGAAGTAGAACTTCCAGGGGACCTGATCGGCTGGTTGCTGGAGGCGTCGGGTGACCAGACCCGCGTACGCCGCCCAGGCGGAGGCAGGCCACTGCTCCTGCGCGGACAGCGCTAGCGGGTCGCTGGCAGGTAGCCAGCTAGACGCAGCCGACGTGTTCCACGTGATCGCCAGTTGCGTGAATCCGGCCCGCTTGCCCCAGGGTGGACGCGTCGGACCGTCCACGAACTCGTCAGGCTGCGGCGCATGCACCGAGTGCGACCGGCAGGCATCGATCAGCAGGGTCACCCGCTCTGCCCGCGTGCGCTGCAGATCTCTGACCAAGTCACTGACGGAGATGGTCTCCTGCCCTGCCAGTCCCAGGCTCAGGTCGAGACCGTCAGCATCCGCATCGACGGTCCCACAACTCGACACGTACACCAGGAGCATGTTGCGGCCCTGCCGGGCCATGTCCTCGAGGCGGCTGCGCAGGGTCTGCCGGGTCGGCGGGGTGTCGAGCAGGGTGGAACTGCGTGCGGTGAATCCGCAACGGCTCTTCAACAGAGCCTGGTAGACCCTGTTGGCGTCACGGGAGGGCTGGTCGGCGGACGCGGCCTCGTCTGTGTGAACAGCGCCCGCCACGGCAAGGGCGTAGCGCATCACGTCGGTCGTCAGCTGCGTCGAGGTCGTCCGCGCGGGCAGGAGACCGGAGCCTTCACGATGGGCCGCGCTCGGTGCCGAGGTCAGTGGTCTGAGGAACGCGGTCGCGTTCCTCAGACAGGGACGCCGGTAGCCGTTGCGATTGAGTTCCACGCCCACACGCCGGGACAGCGTTTCCAGACGCAGCTCGTCGGACGCGGCACCGGAACCGGTCTGCAGCTGTGCGATCAGCTGGCGTGTGAAGACTGAAAGGCCATGGCTGTTGGCCGCGAACCCGGTAGGAGTGGTGCCCATCGACGACAATACGGCTACGCCGCCACGCGACACGCGCTCGACCGCGCGCCGGATGAGCGCGTCGTAGTGCCCGGAGACGACCCCCGTGGAGGAGGAGAAGCATGCGTCAAGGATCAGTAGCCGGTCTGCCGCGTTGGTGCGGCCAGAGGTCATAGCTTCGGCCACCAGACGTGCTGGCACCCATGTGCTCAGGTCGCCGTGCCGTGAACCGCGCAGCGCCAGATAGAGCGAACCCTCGGCGGAGAGGGTGGCGTGTCCTGTCCAGTAAACGATCAGGCCATCGCCATCGCCATCGGTCGACGCCTCCGTCAGGTGGCGCAGCACGCTCTCTTCTGCCGCTGGCTGGACTGTCTGGCAAAGATCAGGCGGAAGCCCTCCGATCAACGGATCGGTTAAGGCCGTGTGTAAGGCGCTGACATTGCGTTCGGCTCCGGGCGGCAGACGCAGACCGGACTGGGGGTAAGAATCAGCACCGACCAAGAGAGCACGCGTCGCGCCTGCCATCATGCCCCCCACTGTGCATCGTCCCCCGTTCAGAGTAACGCCAAGGCGCCAAGTAGTGGCAGTAGTTCGTCGGCCAGAAGCAGCGGCGGGACTCGGTGATGTCCCAGAGGATCAGGATGCAGGGGATGAGGAGCGGCAGAATCGTCACCAGCGTCCGATTCAAACGGGGGTCGAAGCTGTCAGAGCCGGGGACGACCAGCTCGACGGTGACCAGCACGAGACCGAGGATGAACAGACCGATCCCGCGGCGGTTTTCTTCCTGCGCCTTTTCCCAGCTGCCTTGACAGTTCTCTTCCCCTTTCCATGCCGCGTCAGAGAGTCCAGGGGCACTATGCCTACAACCGTTGCGCGTTGGAGCAGATCGTCGACAACCTGGTCGAGAACGCGCTACCCGTCTCCCCGCCCGGCACGACCATCGCTCTGGCTACGGCATTGCTGACCACTCCCTAAGGGGTCCTTTCAGAAAGCCGGATGCTTGCGGGCGAGGGTCATGCAGTGTGCGAGCTGAAGGAAGGCGTCATGCATGTCGTCTCGGGTTTCCCAGCGGGTCCGTAAGCGGCGAGGGCCGTGGAGCCAGGCGATGGCGGACTCGGCAACCCATCGCGCACGGCCCAGGCCCGAGCCGTGTGGCTGTCCGCGCCGGGCGATCTTCGGGACGATGCCGCGCTCGCGTAGACGGCGGCGGTAGCTGTCGTGGTCGTAGCCACGGTCGGCATACAGCGCGCGGGGCTTGCGCCGGGCCGGCCCCTTGCCCGCACCGGCGGCACGCCGTCGACCAGCGGCAGGAGCTGCGTGATGTCGTTGCGGTGTCCGCCGGTGTGCGATACCCGCAGCGGGGTGCCGTGCGCGTCGGTCAGCACGTGGTGCTTCGAGCCCGGCCGTGCACGGTCAACCGGACTCGGGCCGACTTTGGGCTGCTTCGCCCCGCTTGGCCGGCACGTGCGAGGCGTCAACGGTGACGCGGGAGAAGTCCAGGCGGTCCGCCGCCCGCAGCCGGTCCAGCAGCACCCGCTGGAGTTTCTCCCACACTCCGGCCTCCTGCCATTCGGCCAGCCGACGCCAGCAGGTAGGACCCGAGCCGAACCCCAACTCCTGCGGCAAGTACTCCCATTGGATACCGGTGTACAGGACGAACAGCACGCCCTGGAGCGTCTTGCGGTCATCGATGCGCTTGCGCCCCGGGTACCGGAACCGCCGCTCATGCTTCGGCAGCAGCGGCTCGATCACCGCCCACAGTTCGTCGCTGACCTCCCACGGCTTCCGCCGCGTCATGGTCACCCCCACAAAGCACGGGATCACGTCCATGTCCACCGTGCCACAAGAAGATCTTTCTGCAAGGACCCCTTAGGCGGCAGGCGAGTGAGGTGGCGTACAGCGCGACGGCTGTCACGTTGCTCAGGGCATGCACCAGGCCGACACGTTGCTGCTGGCGGTGCAGTTCCGCCCAGTCGACCCAGCCTGCCAGGGCCGCGGGGGCGGCGGCGGTCAGGCCGACGCCGATGAGCACTTCCGTTTCACGGGAGCGGCCCGGCCGTAGATCGAGCAGGGCCGCAGACAGCCAACTGCCGATCGGCACCTGCACCATCAGCGGATGCACGGGATGGCCCAGCCACCTTCCGTGCAACGCGTCCCGGCCGCGACCGAGCGGCAGGGCACGCACACCCCGGCCGATCGCGTCGATCACCGCATCGGCCCGGGGGTCACGTTCCAGGCGGTCCAGCAGCCTCAGGACCCGGTTCTGCCGCATCCGACGGCGTGGCGTCGTGGTCATGCGCAGCCGGGTCCCCACCTGCGCATACCGCAAACGGCCGACCAGGCCGGTTGAACCCCGGCAACGGCCCCATGTCACGAGCCGGCGGGCGAGGACGCGCCGCGGTAGGGCGGCATGGACTGCCTGTTCCTGAGGGACGGCCACCGGGGTCGCGGAGTGGGTCCGAAGCTGATGAAGGCCGTGCTGGCTGCAGCGCGCGCACTCGGCCTCAACCAGGTGCAGTGGCAGACCGTGAGGAGAAGCGACGCTACTTCCTGTTTCTCGACCAGAAGGCCGTCGTGTGGAAGCCGGTCATCAGACGCGACCGGGATCCGATGACGGGTACCTGGGAGGGACGACTGGGCTGCTCGTCCTCGGTCTGAGGGCAACGAAGGAGGAAACCGTGCAGCGGCCTGAGAGGAACTGCTGGATTTCGATACCGGCGAGCTGGAGGACTGGGACGAGGAGCGCGCACGAGCGGCCCTTGACGGCGAGCACGGCACGCTCTACCGCAACCACCTCGACATCGCCCTGCGCCTGGACCAGTGGGCGGAGGCCGAAAGCCGGCGCACCGACACGGACGCGCGCTACAAGGCGGGCTTACCCAGGCCCTGCGGGACACGGCCGCGTTCCTGCGGCAGACCTACTACCTTCCCTGAGCCGGGCGAGGCGTTTCGCCCGGACGTCCGGGGTCCTGGCCCTCTTGATGATCTGGTCGGCGCCGTTCCGCCCGCCGTGCCGGGGCCCGTGGGTTTCCTTCGAGCGTGCGCGGGGGACCCGACGCCCGTGGTGGCATACGGAGCAGAGCAGCGGGTGCGCCTGCCGGCGCTGCGGGCGGGCTGGCTGACGCAGACGTTCGTCCACTGGCCGTTCAGGCCTGACGCGGTCCAGGCGCTCCTGCCCGGGGGACTGGTCGTGGACGAGTACGACGGGGCCGCCTGGGTGGGGCTCACTCCCTTTGTCATGGCGGACGTGCGACCACCCGGTGTTCCCGCCTCGCTGCCCGGCCTGCCGACGTTCGCGGAGACCAACCTGCGCACGTACGTACGGCACCGTGACGGCCGGGACGGGCTCTGGTTCCTGTCCATCGAGGTCGCCTTCCCCCCGATGGTGGCGGCCCGCGCCATCGGCGCACCGTACAACCCGGGCACCCTCCGCGTATCCACGGACGGGGACACCGTCTCGTACTCCGGTTCCCGATGGATCGGTGACGCCTCCTACCGCCTGGTCGTCCGGCCTGGCGACCCGATCGAGCCGACGGAGCGGGACGTGTGGCTGACCTCGCGCTGGCGGGCGTACACCCGCAGGCTCGGCATGCTCTGGGAGACGCCCGTCGAGCACGAGCCATGGCCGCTGGCCACCGCCGGCGTCGATGTACTGGAGGAGACACTGACCGCCGCGGCGGGCCTGCGGGAAGCCCCCCTCGGCGAGCCCCTGGTGCACTTCTCGGAAGGAGTCAGGTATGTACGGCTCGGGCCCTCCAGGCCGTGCGTCCCGGAGAGCATCTTCCAGCCTTCCTGACACCCCTCGCCGGAATTCCGGCGCCGTCACCCGACGCCCGCGCGTGCGCTTCGACGGCTGGATCGCGGGCATGGGCACCTCCTCCGGCACACGGATCGTGCTCGGACACTGGCAGGGCTCGCCCTTCGGGACGTTCAGCGACGTGATGCTGGAGAGGGCCGACGGGGACAGGCTGCTGCTGGCCCCCACGCGCGAGACAGCGGACTTCATCAGCGGCACCTACGTCTTCGACACGGTCCGTGTCGTCCCGGTCGAGGTGAGCGTCACGGACGACGCCTGGACCGTCACCGCCGGGCCACTCGACCTGCGTTTCACCACCGGCCGGCGAGGGCTTCTGGGCTTCGCGCTGCGGACCGTACCCGGCGCGCTCGCCCGCCGTCCGGCGTGGAACGCGCTGACGGACCGGCCCGCCCGCCTGCTGCTGCCCGGCGTGCGCACCCGCGGCAGCGCCGGGCAGGGCCGCCGGGAGTGGTACGGCGCCCGGGACCTGCTGCCGATCCGTGCCGTCTCGGCCGCCTACGAGGGCGCGGACCTCGGGGCGATGGCACCGGTCGAGCCGCCCGTGCGCTTCGGGTTCGGTTCGGCGCCGAGGAACCCCTCCGTCACCCGGGTCACGACGACGGTCGAACTCGGCCCGGAGTGAGGGCGCCTGGGCAGGGGTACCCGGCCGGAACCTACGAAGGGATGTCCCTTGGACAGAACCGGAGCGCGGGAGCCCGCCCACACGCTCGCGGTCGCGCACGGTGCATTCAACATCGTGGGCGGACTGTGGCCCCTGCTGCACCTGCGCAGCTTCGAGTGGGTCTTCGGCCCGAAGACCGACGTGTGGCTGCAGATGACGACGGGCGGACTGCTCGCCTCCGCCGGTGTCGCCCAGCTCGCTGCGGCCGGGGACGCGCAGGGCCCGGCCCACGCCCGCCGCATCGGGCTGGGCACCGCCCTGACCCTGCTGGCCGTCGACCTGGTCTACGTACCCAAGGGGTGGATCCGGCCGACGTACCTCCTTGATGCCGCGATGCAGACCGGATGGATCGCCGCCTGGCTGCGTTCGTCCCCAGCGCGGAGTACGGGGGACGTCAGGAGCGGCCGACGGTGAACGAGCGGCTCCCGTTCTCACCGCCCGGACGGCTGCTCCCGACGCGCCGTCCGGTGACGATTGCCGGATTCATGCCCCGTAGGCATGCCTGCGGGGCAGCGGTCCGACGCGGGCGTGACGGCCGGGGCGGGCGGTGGCGTGGCGCTGTCCGGGGCCCGGGCCGCCGCGGGCGGCCAAGGCGTCGGCGACGGCACCCGTGGCGAAGGCGTAAACGGCCTTGTGCAGCAGGTCCACGACGAGTTCCTTGCGGGGCCAGGTCTGCGGTGGGGCGCCGACGCCGGTCGCGTTTTCCAGGATCTGGTCGTTGGTGAGGCGGACGACGGCGAACTTGGCGGAGGCGACCGGTCCGCGCAGTCCGGCCTGGGCCATGACCGACCGGAGCACCCCGAGGAGGGCGGCCTGGCCGTAGTGCATGCCCCAGTTGACCGACAGCGGCTGGGGGCCGGGTCGTTCGGGCAGACCAGTCAGCCGCTGCAGGACACGCGCGGGAACATGGGAGTCGGGCCGGCCGGTGACGGCCTGCTCGATCTTCTCGCCGAGAGTCATCGCGACCCCTCCGGCGGTACCGGCGAGCAGTCCCTGCCACAGTGCGCGCTTGATCATGCCCTGGCGAGTACCCGGTACGACCGCCTTCACCCACCGGTCGCGCGGCGGGGGCGTCCCGGTGGGCGCCGGTGGGCGGGGAGTACCCCGACTGTGCCGCCTATCTCTCCCATATCGCCCGAGCCCGGCACATGGGCCGCGCAAAGTACCGGCGAGATCCGCGACCGGCTACAACGCCGTCGGAGTGGGTGGCGAGCGCAGGTGCGGGTACCCATGGCGCGAATCACGCGAAACGGATATTTCCGACCCCACCCCTGATCTACGGAGGATGCCATGTCCTTGGTCGAGAAGCTGCTCGACGCCTACCCCGCCGAGACCGGGATGCCGCCCAAGATGCTGGGCGAGGCGGTCGACAAGCTGTACGAGTGCGCCGGCGTCTGCCTGTCCTGCGCCGACGCGGCCGCCGCCGAGCAGGACCCGGAAAAGATCGTGATGTCCATCAAGTGCGTGCGCCTGGACAACGACTGCGCCGACCTGTGTACAGTCGCGGCCCGGATCCTGGCCCGCCAGACGGGATACGACGCGCCGACGACGATGGCGATCATCGAGGCGACCCGCACCGTCCTGCGCGCGAGCGCGGACGCTGCCGAGGAGTTCAAGGGCACCCCGTACTTCGAGCTGTCCGCGAAGGAGTGCCGCGAGACGGAACAGCTGCTGGGTCGGCTGGCCGAGCAGATGGGCTCGAGTGACGCCGGCGAGGGGTACCCCACGTCACCGCCCAGCGCGACGACGCCTGCCGGAGCCTCCATGGGCGGCGGGGCAGGAACGTCCGAGGCGTCCCAGGAGGTCTCCGAGGAGCAACTCCGCGGGATGCACATGGACGAGCTGCGCGACATGGCCCGCGACAAGGGTCTCAGCGGTGTTCACGACATGCGCAAGGAGGAGCTCATAGCCGCGATCAGCGGGAAGCGCGGATCCTAGCGCGGCGAATCGGTGACCAGGATGGACCGGCAAGATCACGCCTTAACAGGTCAAGGCCCCGGGTCGTCGTGTCCGGCGCCGCCGCCTCGAGCAGGTCGGCTCCAGGACGCTGTCCCTGGCAGCTCTCCGGGAGCACGACCTGCTGACGGGCGCCTGAGCAGTTGCTCTGGACCCACGCGCCTACGACGTACCGGGCGGGTCGCGCAGGATGTCCGTGGTGATGTCCGGCAATGACCTGCCGGTGCGGAGGGCCTCGGCGCGCATGAGGGCGAGGGCGTCCTCAGGGCTGATCCGCCGTCGGGCCGCCAGGGCTCCGACGGCACGCGAGGTGTCGAACCAGTGGGCACGGACCACCTGCTCCGGCTCCCACGCCGGGGCGTCGTTCCCCGTGAGCAGCATCTCGCGGGTGGGCAAGAGCGCCGCCGTCACCGCGTCGGCCACGTGGGACGCCTGCTCCAGGGCGTCCTCATCGAGAGCGCGGGGCCGTGTCGACAGCATGTCTACCGACCCGAGGACGTAGTCGCCGAAGAACAGGGGGAGCGCGTACACCGAGCCCACTTCCGGGAGTTTCTCGCGCGCCATCGCCCCGAACAGCGGCCAGGGCGTCAGTTCCTGCCCCAGGTCGTCCACGGCCACGGGCTCGCCGGTCTGCGCGGCACTGATGCAGGGCCCCTCCAGCACCGTGAACTGGATTTCCTCCAGCAGCAGGGCGGCATCGTCCGACGCGGCGAGCAGCTGCCGGGAGGGGGTGTCGGTGAGCAACGACAAGGTGGCACCGTCCACGCCGAGTCCCTCGCACACCGCCGCGCACACCCGCCGGGGAACCTCCTCGCCGGGGGTGCCCGCCGCGGCTTCCGCGACCAGCCGCACCGCCTTCGTCGCCTCAGCCGTCATCCGGCCCTCCGCAGCCCTGACGCATGTGCCCCGATGCCACCGTCACGTGTTGTCTCCCTGTGTCATCCGAGCGGACGGCCACCGCCGACTCACCACCCCTGTGCCTGCGGCGGACGCCGATCCGCGCATGTCGGGTGCCCTGTGTCGCCGCGGGTGAGAAAGACCCGGTCGACTCGGGGGAGGGCCGACCGGGGGAGCAAGCGGCGGGGCGAAGGGTGGTCTCCTCTCGGCGAGTGGCTCCGTGGGGCTTCAGCCGAACGATCGTCCCCACGGGCGACAGGTGAGGCGCGGGGACACTGTCCCCTCCGTACCCGCACACAGTTGAACGATGAAGTCCGAGGTTCTCTTCCGCGCCACACCAAGATCCGGTTCAGGACCTGCAGGCCCGTCTCCCGGCTGGGCACGGCCACGTGGACGTGCATGCCGTGTCCCGCAGGGTGCGATCCGGCTGCCGAAGCCGCAGCAGATGCGGGGGAACGACGAGCTTGCCAGCGGGGGGTGCCCGAAAGAGGCAACGAACGACTCGCCTGACTCACCTGCCCCGGACACCCCGGACCTCCCGGACGAGCTTCCCGCTGGTGTTCCCGATGTGGGCTGCTCTGGTCGTTCAGGCCCCGACTGGAGCGGCTCCCGACGACCCGGACCGCCTTGACCGGGACGGTGACGGCATCGGCTGCGAGGCCAGGTGAATCCACCCTGTACTCCACCACTCCGGTGGCAGACGGCCAGCCCCGCCCGCGGTCGGTGCCGCGGCCTTGGCTTCGGCGGCCGGGACGTGACGGCTCTGCGGGCCTCGCTGCTCGGAGCCTGTGCCGATTGCGGCTGACGTCGCGTCGCTGCTGTGACATGCCTGTCGGGTGCCATACCTTGGCGGCGTTGCCCGGCGGCGGTCAGCCGGTTCTACCCGGGTGTCGTGGACGCGAGGTTCTCCATCGGGCGCGTTCCTGCACGTTGGCGCGGAGGGCGGCCTGGTGGCCACCGGGTTGCGGGCCATGGTGGTCTCATGTCCCGTGTGCCGGGGCTGAGCCCGATGTCTGCCGTGAGGAGGAATTCGGGTGAGCAGCACCGCGCTTGTGGGGGACGTGCTGTCCGCTGCCGAGGCCGGCGGCTTGGGGGCGGCGCGGTCGCAGATGGCGTTGTCGCTGGGCTGGCACATCATCGTCGCCTGCCTGGGGGTGGGAATGCCCGCGATCACCGTGTTCGCCGAGTGGCGCGGTCACCGCACGGGGGATGTTCACTACCGGCTGCTGGCGCGGCGGTGGGCGAAGGCGATGGGGGTGCTGTTCGCGGTCGGAGCGGTGTCCGGAACCATTTTGTCGTTCGAGATGGGCCTGCTGTGGCCCGGGATGATGGGCACCTACGGACAGGTCATCGGCCTGCCGTTCTCACTGGAGGGGATCGCCTTCTTCGTCGAGGCGATCTTCCTCGGCATCTACCTGTACGCCTGGGACCGGCTGCCGCCCCGCCAGCACATGCTCACCGCACTGCCGATCCTCGTCGCGGGAGTGGCCAGCGCCTTCTTCGTGGTCGCCGCCAACGCCTGGATGCAGCAACCCGTGGGCTTCCAGATGCAGGGCGGTCGGGTCGTCGCCGTCGATCCCTGGGAGGCGATGTTCAATCCGGCGACCCCGCCGCAGACCGTTCACATGATCCTCGCCGCGTTCATGGTGGCCGGTTTCCTCATGGCCAGTGTGTACGCGGTCGCCCTGCTGCGAGGCCGCCGCGACCGGTACCACCGGCTCGGCTTCTTGGTGCCGTTCACGATCGCCGCCCTGGTGACCCCGGTGCAGATCGGGGTGGGCGACTGGGCGGCGCACTTCGTGGCGGACAACCAGCCCGTCAAACTCGCCGCCATGGAGGGCGTCTTCGACACCGCGCGCGGCGTTCCCCTGCATGTGGGCGGTATCGCCGTCGACGGCGAGATGCGCTACGCCCTGGAAATCCCGCGGGGCCTGTCCCTGCTGGCGCACTTCGACGCGGATGCGCGAATCATGGGGCTGAACGAGGTTCCGGCGCGCGACCGCCCGCCCGTCAACATCACCCACTGGGCGTTCCAGATCATGGTGGGCTGCGGGTTCGCGCTGCTGGCCCTGTCCGCCTGGCTGGGCCTGGTGTGGCGGCGCCGCAAACGGCTGCCTGGTACCCGGTGGTTCCTGCGCGCCGCCGCGCTCTCCGGCCCGGCCGCGGTACTGGCGCTGGAGGCCGGATGGGTCGTCACGGAGGTGGGACGCCAGCCCTGGATCGTCTACCGCGTCATGCGCACCTCCGAGGCGGTCAACCCCGCACCCGGAGTGGTGTGGGGATTCGTGGTGGTCAGCGTCGTGTATCTGGTGCTGACCGTGGCCACGGTTTATGTGCTGCGCCGCTTGGCCCGTGCACAGCCGGTGCCGATCGCCCCGCAGGAGCGCGATGTCGCCGAGTTCAAGGTCGTCTGAGACGCCGAGCGGAAGGTAGGACTCCGGTCATGTCGCTGCCCGAGACCACGCTGGCCGTGCTGTGGATCGGCCTGACCGCCTACGTGTTGTTCGGCGGTGCCGACTTCGGCGGCGGGGTATGGGACCTGCTCGCCGGAACCACCCGACGCGGCAGGCCCCAGCGCGACCTGGTGGAGCACTCCATCGGGCCCGTCTGGGAGGCCAACCACGTCTGGCTGATCTTCGTCATCGTGCTGCTGTGGACCGGTATCCCGCCCGTCTTCGCCGCCATCGCCTCCACCCTCTACATTCCGCTGACCCTGGCCGCCCTGGGGATCATCGCCCGCGGTGCGGCCTTCGCCTTCCGCAAGGTCAGCGTGGAGATCTGGCAGCAACGCCTCTTCGGCGCCACCTTCGCCTTCTCCTCCCTGGCAACGCCCTTCTTCCTGGGCACCGTGGCGGGCGCGGTGGCCTCCGGCCGGGTCCCGCCGGGCATCACCCAAGGCGACACCGTCTCCAGCTGGATCAACCCCACCTCGCTGATCAGCGGGGCTCTCGCGGTGGGAACCGCCACCTACCTCGCCGCGGTCTATCTCACCTGGGACGCCCAGCGAGCCGGTGATAGGCCGCTGACCGAAGCGTTCCGCCGCCGCGCACTCCTCACCGGCCTCGTCGTCGGTGCCCTGTCCGCGGCCGGGCTCGTCGTCCTGCACGCCGACGCACCCGCGCTCTACTCCGAACTCACCTCCGGCAGCGCCCTGCCCCTGCTGATCCTCTCCGTGGCATCGGGGCTGGTCTCCCTGGCCCTGCTGATGTGGGGCCGCCATTTTCGGGCAGTGCGGCTGACGGCCGCCCTGGCCGTCGCCGGCTTGCTGTGGGGCTGGGGAATCGCCCAGTATCCCCGGCTGCTGCCCGGCGTCACACTCCAAGACGCCGCCGCCACCGACACCGTCCTGTCGGCCAGCCTGATCTCCCTGGCGGTCGGAGCAGTCCTCCTGCTGCCGTCCCTGTGGTGGCTGTACGCCACCTTCCAACGCGACCACCCCCACCCGGCCGAACAGGCTGACGGGCTGACCGACGGAGACAGAAGCACGTGACGGCGCTCATCGCCGGCTGCACCAACACCGAGCCGAGGGCCCGGTTCGGCTGTGCCGGTACCGGCAGCCGGGGGCTTCCCAGCCGCGGCGTGTGATCAGCGCCCGTTTCACTTCCTGGATCGCCTTGGTGATGGCGATGTCACGCGGTGCAGTTGAAGATTGTGCGGCAGCGCCACACGCCGTCATTTCCGTTGAGGTCTCCAGCCGCGGCTCAGTCGTCCCCGCTGTCGAAGACGAAGCGGTGCGCGTGGACGATCGCCGCCGGACCGAAGTACAGCCCGTCGTTCCAGAAGACCGGGCACGACGATGTGCACGCGGCGCACAGGATGCACTTGGTCGTGTCGTCGAAACGCTCCCGGTCCTCCGCGGACTGGAGGCGCTCCCGGGTGGGCTCGTTGCCGGTCGTGATGAGGAACGGCATCACGTCCCGCTAGCCCTGGAAGAACGGCTCCATGTCCACGACCAGGTCCTTCAGCACGGTCAGGCCCTTGATGGGCTCGACTGTGATGGGCTTGCCCGGCTTGATGTCGTTGATCAGCGTCTTGCACGCCAGCCGGCTACGGCCGTTGATCCGCATGGCATCGACCCGCAGATGCCGTGCGCGCAGGAACGGCGGAAGGTCGGCGAGCCGTCCTGCTCCCACTTGATCTTGTGCAGACCGTCGAGGACGCTCCTTCGGATCGATTTCGACCAGGAAGTCCTGCCAGGTCGCCTCCGCGGAGACCTCCGGGTCGAACCGGCGGATCAGGAAGGTGACCGTGATGTACGGGGACGCGGCGGAAGTCTGCTCCGCCCTGTCCATAGCCGGCGTGGCCATCGGAAGCGGCCCTCCAGCGCTCGCTGTGGTGGCTGCCTGCCAGACCGGTCGACGGCCGAGGCAGGCGCAGGCGCGGTGACCCCCCATCCCGCAGAACGCTGCGACGCCCCGCCGGTCCACCGTACGCCCGGTGCTGACCCGGCGCCGCGCGCCAACGCATGCGGTCGATCGGCGATCATCAGCCGCCGGGTACACGGGAGGGCCAATGGGGCTGAACCGGACATGTCGCTCGGCACCACGGCTGATCAACGCCGTGTGGCGCCGATTCCTGGCTGATGAGGCGCTGGCTCGTTGACGGCCTGCGCGGGGCCGTCGCCGCAGAGTTCCCCGAGCGGCGAAGCCGGCCGAGACTCTCCGCCTCAGCGACGTGCACAGCGAGCTGGAGCCTGAGCACACCTTGCTCTGCCTGCTTCAGCAACCGCCCGGCACGGCCGTGGCATTGCTCATGCCCGGGGTCCTTACAGTTTGCGTGGCTCAGCGTTTCTGGCCGGATCGGTGATGTCGATGCCCGCCGGAATGAAGCCGCGCTGCCACTTGGCGGCCAGTTCCTTGAGGTGCTGCTGATAGCGATCAGGGGTGACGACTTTGACGTTGAACAGCATCCGGGCGTGGTCGACCCCGCAAAGTTCGGCGCACTTCCCCCGGAAGGTGCCTTCGCGGTTGGCGGTCACCTCGAAGGCATTGACATTGTGGCCCGGGAAAACGTCCTGCTTCATCAGGAACGGCAACACCCAGAAAGAATGGATGACGTCACGCGAGGACAGGACGAACCGGACCTTCTCGCCCATCGGTAGCCACAGCGTCGGGCCGGAATTGCCGGTCTGCGGGTTGCGGGTGCTGGGGACGCCCACGTCGTAGACACCTTCGGCGCCTTCGGGGAAGTCCTTGCTGTACCTGTCCGGAACGATCCTCAGGTCGGGATGGGCGTTCGCGTTGCCCGTATCTGCCTTGCCGTCCACGTTCTCGATGTAGTTGAAGCCCCAGCTCCACTGGAAGCCGACCACGCCGATCGTGTGGGCCGGCCGTTCGGAGAGTGCGAGGAGCTCGGACTCGTCGCGGGCGGTGAAGTAGAAGAGGACCGAGACGATGATCAGCGGAACCGTGGTGTACAGCGCCTCGATCGGCATGTTGTACCGGGTCTGCGGGGGGAACCTCGACCTTCGTCCTGCTGCGCCGGTGGAAGATCGCCGCCCACAGGATCAGCACCCAGACCACCACTCCCACGGCCAGCGCAGCTGCCCAGGACCCCTGCCACAGGGAAAGGATCCGCGGAGCCTCCTCCGTTACCGGGGTGGGCATCCCCAGGCGGGGGAAGTCCTTGTACGTACAACTGGTGGCGGTCGCCAGGACCAGGCCCGCAGTCAGTGCCTGCACGGGCTTCCGCCGCGTCGGCCGCCGCGGCGTGGGGGTACCGCCCGCGCCCCCCCCAGGGCGTGGGGGAGGTCAGAGCCGTTGGGACTCACGTAGCGCCTTCCCGAGGGTCTTGTCCGCCCGGCCGCTGCGGCCGCCTCACCGGTCGCTCGCCGCCCTGTGTCGGGCATCGGTTTTGGATGTGTATGCGGACAAAACCTACTGATCCCCTTCGGCCCCGGGGCACTCAACGCGCCGCCCACCCACGTGATGCCGCGTCGCTCTCGAGCATGCATCTCCTCGTCTAAGACTTGGGGTGATAAGCGGCCGGCTGTCATTCCACCCGAACGGCTGCCCTCCAAGAGGTCGCCAAAGCCGTCGCCGATGCATGGAGCTGTTGAGGGAGCTGCTGCGGTAGCGATGATCATCGACCACGGCTGTAGGTCCGTCAGAGTGGGCGCCCAGCGCGCGGCGGTGCCCTGCTTCCGTTTGGCTGTCTCTCCCAAAGGCGGCCAGCCGCCGTTGCGACGCCGACGAAGCCGACTCCGGCCCGTCGGGGGAGTCGGCGGCCCCCTCAGCCCAACGTCCCGGGAGAGGTCCCCGCTGGCTGGAACACGGCGAATCCCGTGTTCCCGCACGGTAGAGCAGCCCCACCGGGACTCGGTGCCGCTCCTCGGCCCAGGCGTGCCGCATCACATCGAGGCACCTGCGGCTCGGGCAGGAACTTCGGGCCGTCGGTATCCATCCCGTCCAGGCAGGACAACAGCTCCCTGGCCTCACGTTCCTCACGCAGCCGTTCCTCAACCACCTTTTCGCCGCCCGGCCCTGCCCGGCGGGTGAAGGGATGGATCACCTCCTCCTCGGCCGTCTCGTGCACGGCGAGCAGGCGGACGAGGCGGCGAAAGGCGGCCGCCGCTCGTCTCCGGTGGTCTGCTCCACCTCGTCGAACGGATTGCGGATGTCGCCGTACTGGCGCCCTGCCGACGGTCACCGAGTGCCCCGGCTGCACTGGTCAACCTCTGTTTGGAGCCGGTCGGGGCAGCTCCACGTCGGGTGCGACGGGCACGGGCACGTCCGCCGGCCGTGTACCAGCCCACCCCCAGCACCACCGCCAAGGCCGCATCCACCACATCGCCGCCGTAATACATCCACTGGACGCCGCTGTGTAGGTCGGCAGCAGCGAAGTCGGTGCCGGGCGGCGGAAATGCGTACAGGGTCTTGGCGAGCACCGCGTGCGCGGCGCCGGCGGCCAGCAAGGTGGCACCGCGTACGGTGACACTCCAGCGACGGCGCACCGGATCGAGCTGGCACACGGCGAAGGTGAACACGAGCCCTGCCGCCAGCATGTGCGCGTGCACCACGCCGTGCAGCAACGGCTGGTGCCGCATGGCCGCGAACAGCTCCGTCCGATACAGCAGCCAGAGGCCGCCGACGTCCAACAGGGCCGCCAGCGGTGGGAGGACGAGCCAGCCGACGGGACGGGATCGCGCGAGAACCAGCAGGCGTCGTCGTGCCCGGCCGGGCCTGAGGGCTCGCAGGGCAAGGGTGAGGGGGTGGGCCACGACGAACAGCAGCGGGGCGGCCATGCCCACGACGAGGTGCTGGATCATGTGCCCGGTGAACGGCCCCCCCGGCACAGCTCCCCCCGACGCCCAGGCCGTACCGACGCCCCCGGCGGTGAACGACACATCCCGCCACCGGGGCCAGGCATCCCCGCGGCGCCGCAGACGCCCCGTGGCCAGCAGATACGCCACCGCCACCAGCAGCGCGGCCACCGCGGTGAGCAGCTGGCCCGTCCCGGGTCCGGTGGCCGGGCCGGGCTGGACGTGCGCGAGTGTCACGACGCCGGCCCGGGCCCGCTGCGGCGGGCCGCACGCAGGGCCAGGATCACGCCGATGAGCAGCAGGACCAGACCGGCGATGTTCCACGCCCAGTCGTACGGGGTGACGTCAACCCCGTAGCGGATCTGGTGCAGGCGCAGCAGTTTGTGGTCCACGACCCCGTCGAACAGCTGGAAGAGGCCCAGCCCGAGGAAGAAGCCCGACCACGCGTGGGCCGACGCCAGGGCCCTGCGGCGGCGCAGATCGGCGTAGAGGAAGAACCCCGCGACCAGAGCCAGCAGTTCGGCGGTGTGCAGCAGTCCGTCGGACAGCAGGCCCACGCCGGAGGTGGAACGATCGTAGAAGTGGTGCCACCCCAGGATCTGATGGAAGACGATCTCGTCGACCGAGGCCATGACCGCTGCACCGATCAGTGCGCAGACGGCCATGGACCTGCGGGTCGCGGAGCCGGTGTCCGGTGCGGTGTCGGACCGGACGGAGTCGCTCATGGCTCTTCCTTCCCGCTGTACGACGACGTCGGCTGGGGATGCCCGGCGCCGGGTACCCGCCAGGACAGGGCCAAGCACAAGTACACCGGCCCTCAGGGGAGAGGAGAACACGCTTCAGGACAGGGAGGGGGAACGCCGCCCATGCTCGACGTCGCAGGAGTTGGAGGCCGGTTCCCGCGCCAACCGGCATCGCGGCGGTCACTCGGTCGGCGGCACAGCGAGGACATGGGCGGATTCGGCATGCGGACGGCCAGTCGTCCGGCCGGGGCGCCTGCTGGGCGATCACATGTCTGGTTCGGCGCGCTTTTCGGCGCCCGTCTCCAGGTAGCCGGGGTCGTCGCCCGCGACCCGGCCCACGAAGACGTCGTTGGGCGTCGTGCCCGTCGTGCTGTGCCGGTCCGCCGCCTCGGTGTCCGGCTTACCGCCGGTGTCCTCCGACCGACCTGAACGGACCTCTGCGGAGGGCTTGGTCGTGCGACCCCTCAAGTGTTCGCGGACCCATGACCACACGGACATGATGCCTCCCGATCAGGAGATGCGTGCGACGCCGACGGCGTGCCCGTGGTGCCCTTCCACTCAGCGCCGCACGCGGTTGGTTCACCGTCGTTTGCGGCGCATCGCGACGGCCGCGGCCAGCACCAGGACCCCGGCGAGCCCGGTGAAGACCTTCTTGGCAGCGGCCATGGGCGTGCTCAGTCCGAATGCGTCGCGCATCCGGTCGTAGAGACCGAGCGGCACGCCCAGGACCGCGTTGCCGGGTGGGCGCCGCGGGATGACGGGGTGGGGGTGGGTGGGCGCGCTGCGTCGCACCGTGTCCCATGCCGTGCCGAGCCGGCGCAGCTGCGCAGCGGGCAGCGCTTCCTGCAGCCGGGGCAGCACGAGGTCCTCCTCGTCGCGGATGTCCTGCCGTATCCATGCGAAGACCCGCCGTACCTTCTCCTCACGCTCAGGAGAACCCGGACTCAGGCGTTCGATGTCGGCGACAAGATCGTTGATCTGCTGGTGTTCCTCCTCGACCCGCAAGGTCAACTCGTGCCCGTCCTCGACCGAGCGCCGGACGGCCGGCCATAGCACGGTCTCCTCGGCGAAGGCATGGCTGAAGACCAGCTGGACGGTCTCCCGCAGGACCCGTTCGCGGTGCTCGCCGTCCGCCAGGGTCTGATAGCGGTCCATCAACCTGTCCATCTCGGCATGATCACGGCGTTGCCGGGCCAGCACGCTGCTCGGGCCGCCCAGTTGCTCAACCGTCTGCTCTTTGATCGTCTGCGGCATGGAACTCTCCTCTGCGCGGACCAACCGCAACACCCGTCCGCCCCAGCGGCTGCCGACAGTGTCCGGTGGCGGGTACCCCGACGCGGCGCGGCACACCGTTTGTGGTGTTTTCACCTGATGTTCGGCCCGGTCACGGCCCGGCCAGGTCGCCGGGCGTGTCAGGCGCCGGTCAGCAAGTCGCCCTCCTGTACTGCTGTCAGGGACAGCGTCTTGTAGCCGACCTGCTCGAACAGCACGACGAGGCGGTCCTCCTCCGTGCGCATCACGGTGCCCGCACCCCACTCCGCGTGGCGCACCCGGTCGTTCGTCTCACAGGGGCCGTGCTCGGGCGGGGGAGCGGCCTCCCGGTGCCCGGCTCCGGTGGCTGGGTGCTGGTCCTCTCGGTCGCACACGTCGCACCGCCCGCACGGTTCCTCGAGCTGCTCGCCGAAGTAGCCCAGGAGGTACTGGCGGCGGCAGGTGGGCGTTTCCGCGTAGCCGCGCATCATCTCGATGCGCGAACGGTCGACGCGGCGCCGCCGCTCGAACACCCGTCCCACCTCTTCGGCGGCCTCATCTACGGTGCGGCCGGGCAGAGCCCGGACTGTGCGGCGCCTGCCCTCGACGGTCACCGCTCCCGCCTCTTCCAGCAAGTTCAGCAGATCGCTGGTCTTCCGACGCGACAGGCCGCACAGCTGCGCCGTCCGGCTACGGCTTTGCGGGGCGTCCTGGCCGAGCAGCGTGGTCATGATCCGGCGCAGTGCGTCGGCGTCCAGGGCCCGGGCTGTGAGGAACTTCTGCAGTCTCAGGTCCTCGGGGCGGTAGAACAGCACCGCGCGGGCCGGCTCCCCGTCCCGGCCGGCGCGCCCGATCTCCTGGTAGTAGGAATCCAGCGACTCCGGGACGGACGCGTGGGCGACGAACCGTACGTCCGACTTGTCGATGCCCATCCCGAACGCGGAGGTGGCCACCACCACGGCGGGAGCGCCGGCCATGAAGCCGTCGTGGATCCGGCGGCGGTCGGATACGAGCTCGGCGAGGATCTGCTGGCGCGGTACCGCGCCAGCAGATCCTCGCCGTGACGTTGGTGCGCTGGGAGACCTCGCGCAGCACGTCGAACCCGGCCGTCGGCGCAATCCGGTGGGTCGCGAGGAGGACGCCTATGGCCTGGTCCACTGTCGCGTGGGAGCCGACAGTATGCTGCAACTGTGCGTTCACCTGCTCCAGGTCGGCGATAGCGGCGTCGGCACGCCTTGCACCGGGCGAAGGCCGCTGCGTGCGGGAGGTCGTCATGACTGGTCTCCATAGGGGGCGAGGTCTCCTGTACGCCTGCCCACAATCGCATCAGCAAGACGAGCTCGCTGTGGCCTGAAGATGGACCGCTCTCAGTAGGGACTCAGGAGTAGGCCATCGTTGCTGGGGGTCGGGGCTCGGTCCGGCCGGCCGGCTGCGATTGCTGTGCCAGTCCAGTATCAGGACCGTGGCGTCGTCCTTGAGGTTGCCGTGGCAGGCGTCGAGCACCGCGGCGGTCAGGCTCCGGACGGCTTCTCGCGGGTGCAGCGCACGGGTGTCGTGAACGACCGAACCCAGGTCGACGGCCGCGGCACCACGCCCCTGCATTCCGTCGGTGAGCAGGACCAGGCGGTCCCCGGGACGCAAGTGCAGTTCCTGTAGGCGGTAGGGGGCGGGTGCCGCCACACCGAAGGGCAGGTTGACGGCGAGTTCCACCTCGTCGACGGCGTTGTCACACAGCAGCAGGGGCCGGGGGTGGCCGGCGTTGACCAGTTCGCACAGGCCCGTTTCGAGGTCCCCGCGCACGCCACTTTCGGTCCGCGCCCGGGACGGCATCCCGGCTCCTCGCAGTCTGAGCGCCCGGTCGGAGGCCGCCTCTTCGGCTCCGACGCCGCAGCGAGGCCCTCAGGGCTGGTGAGGCGCTCTGAAGGCCACCTCGTTCAGTGGCGTCCTGAGGGCGCAGGCAGGTCTGCGATGGTTACCCCGCCCCTGAGGGGTACCCGGCTTCACGTAATGCACATAACGGGCAAATCGGAGGTCGAAATGGCAACGCATCCCCGGTCGGACATGGAAACGCACCCCGACATCCTCGCCATGCGCAGTCGACACGAGATGGCCGAGCGTGTCGCGAGTACTCCCAGGGCGCAGGCTGTCGAGGCGATGGCCCTGATCACGGGCCTCTACCTGGCGGCCTCACCGTGGATCGCGGGTTTCAACGGCTTTTCCACCCTGGCCGTCAACAACTTGATCGTCGGTATCGCATACGCCGTGATCATGAGCGGTGGCTTTGGCCGGGCATACGAGCGCTCGCACAGCATGGCGTGGGCCGCTTGCGCACTCAGCGTGTGGACGATCTTTGCGCCCTGGGTTGTAGCAGGAGACGTCAGTACCACCAGGACCATAGTCAACAACATCATCGTCGGCGTGATCGCGCTCCTGCTGGCCCTTATGGCCGCCGCAGCCGGCCGCCCGGTGGATCGGTCGTCCGGTGATCACTCATCCCCGCCCAGGTGATCGAGCTGGATCCGAAGGTCGTGGCACCTACCGCTACCGCGCTACCGGGAGCCGCCTGTCGTCGGTGCTCTGCCCCCGTCAGGCCGCTCCTGGCGGAGGCGGGCTTGCCCGGTCGTCAGCTCCGTAAACAGCGACGCGTTCCGCGTAATCAATCAGCGTCCAGGGCGCCCCGGAGGATCGGACGGCTACTCCGGCCGAGCCGCGGTCGGCAAGCTGCTTTGAAGCCACCTACGGCCCTCGCGGGCCACCAAACTTACGGCCCTGCTTTGGTGTGAGTTTCCAACGCCCGCGCGTACGCCCCGGCGCCGGCCTGATGGAACCCGTACGCTCGCCGGCCACCTGTCACCGCAGACTGAGCCGACGCTCGACTCGCCCGCTGCGGGCGGGGGCAGCAGCCGCTGCATAAGAGTGGGAGGGCGCTGCTTGGTGTGCAGGAGATGGTGATACGGCCGTGATGCGTTCGCCGACCGGCTCCTGCTCGATTGACAGGCACTGTGAAGGCCATGACGATCTCGAGGCCGTACTGACCGATCCTGCCGAGGTCGGCCGCCCCGGCCGGTGGGGACCGTGAGGAACACCTCCAGCCGCTCGGCGAGAGGAAGCGCCCGACTGCGGCCCGTGGAAGCATCGCATGTAGCCGTGGAGGGCTGCCGAGTACCCGTCGGTGGAAGGGCACGGTGATCGGGACTGCCGCCCGTGGAGGACAACTAAGGTCATCGGAGGCAATGATGACCAGGAAGTCGGGGTGCCCCTCCGATCAGGGAGGTGAGTGGCGGCGCCAGCGGCGTCCGCCAGCGCCGTCGCAGGTGCCGTACGCAGTTCCATGAGAGCTGGCACGACCGACCACAAGGAGATCGGGCACCTCTACCTGATCACGTCCTTCGGGTTCTGCCTGGCCGGTGGGCTGCTGGCGATGGCGGTCCGGGCGGAACTGGCCGGCTGGGACTGCAGCGTGTGTCCGACGAGCAGTACAGCCAGCCATTCACGATGCGCGGCACGATCATGCTGCTGCTCTTGGTGACCAGCTCAAGGCCGTCCTGGTCATAGCCGACCCCGCTCTGCGGGAACGATTGTCCGGTCTGGGCAACCGCGAGCTGTTCCGCACATGCGCGCGCCTCGGCCTGCGCGACGGCGGGGGCGACGAGGACGCGGTGGCCCAGGCCACCCATATGACCCTGCGCATGCTCGCCGAGCGCATCGAGCAGCTCACCGGGCAGATCGACGAGCTGAACCGGCGCCTGACCCGGCTCGTCGAGAGCCACGCCCCGCAACTGCTCGTCCCGGTGGGCATCGGCCCGGACAGTGCCGTCACTCTGCTGATCACCAGGGGAGACAATCCCGAGCGGCTGAGCACTGAGGCGTCCTTCGCCACTTTGTGCGGAGTCAGTCCCATCGAGTACTCCTCCGGCCGCCGGACCTCGCGTCGCCTCAACCATGGCGGCGACCGGCAGGCGAACGCCGCCCTGCACCGCATCGTGTTCACCCGGCTGCGCTTCGATCCCCGCACCCAGGCGTACTACGAACGCCGCACCCAGGAGGGCAAGACCCGACGTGAGAACCATTCAATGCCTCAAGCGATATGCCGCCCGAAAGGTCTTCAACCTGGTCAGGACGGTATCCACCAAACCCCCGTTATAGGGGCGTCCGTGATACGTGAGAGGGTCTGACGCGTGAGTGAGACACCGTCGAACACCCTGCAATACCGCTTTGACGGGCCAGAAGAGGCTCCCGTCCTGATCCTCGGTCCCTCACTGGGTACCACATGGCACATGTCGTAGAAGCCGTCTCTGGGCGTCCAGCTGGTCCAGGGCGGGCGCTTAAGTCCAGGTCGGAGCCCTGTGACGCGCGAGCGTCTACGGGGCTCGTGACACGGACGTGACAGAAGATGCGCAGCGGAGCCCTTGCGTGCGGCGGCGGTTTGGGGGAGCGCTGTGCCATCGGTATCTGGGCGAATGACCGACCGGCTGGACGCTGCGCTTGGGCAACCTGATGGTGCGTAGGGTGCTCAGAAGTCGGAGCCCAGCAGGGCGAGAGGACGACGTTCGAGCTGCGCGAAACGGACCTTTTCGCGCAGCCAGGCCGCAACATCACCTTGCCGTTCGAGCAGGAGAACGAGTTCCCGGAGTTCGCCCAGGACGATCACTCGCTGGTTCAGTGCGCGTTCGCTTTCTTCGATGGCCGGCCCGGTGAAGCCAGATGCAGAGATGAATAGGGCGCGGACTTCCGAGCGCCCGTACACCCGCACTAGGTGGCGGCTCATCGCGTTGATCTCGACAGGCTCACCCCACCACTTGATCTCCACGAGGTACGTGGATCCGTCGACTTCGAGGGCGGCGTCGATCTGTTCCACGGGATGCCCCTCGTCGCTACGCAGCGTGAAGGATTCCCTGATCAGGATGCCTTCGGTTGCGAACAGGTCGTTGAGCACGCCTTCCAGGGCGGTGCCTCGCTTTCTCGGGTCGTCTTCGTTGAACAGTTCGTTGAGTCGGTCTCGGAGTGCTTGAAACCTTGCCTTCCGTCGAGCAAGGCGCTCAAGCTCGTTTGTGCGTGCTTTGATGCGAGCTGCTCGCTCTTCATCATGTGCCTGGCTCATCCGCGTGAATGAATCCTTGACGTTCACGAGTTGTCGCACGTTTGCCTGTAGCCCCTGGGCCGGGAGACGGTCGTCCGGCCACAGTGTGGAGAAGTCCTCGAATTCGATCGTTCGTTTGATGATTTCCCTGCGAACGCCCAAGCCTGCGTCGCCCTGTTCATTGATCTGGCTGAGCACGGCACGAACGATCTTGTACTTGCTGACTGCTGACTTGTCCGCGGCGAGCTGGTGTCGATGGGGCGCGAGCAGGTCTTCGCTGACGCCGGCGCCCCGCAAGAATCCAAGGACCCCTTCTTTGCTCCGGTTGAGCCGGGGCACCAGTTCGATCAGCAGGTCCAATAGCTCAGGCGGCCAGTGGTAGGCGTCGTTGTGGGCCACTCGTCATCTACACCTTCCGCGCGGGAGCCGCTCTCCGGGGTGCTTTCGATCTGGACGATGTCCGAACGGCGCAACCCTATGAACCTGATTGTGCAGCGGCTGTCGCCGCTTGAGACTGGGTTTCGCGGGATGCACGGCATGAAGCTGGTGCGGTGATGCTTGATGGCGCCTCTCGGTACGCTGGAAGACTTCTTGGACCCACTGGCGGCTTCAGACTGGCCGAGCCGGGGGACTGGCCCTACTACAGGGGTTGGCCTGTCGGGCTGCTGTCCCACGGCTCAATACCAGCTGGCCCGACCGGCAGGCCGGCCCAGGGCAGGACTCGCCAGATGCCTTCGGCTTCGCGGGCGGCTATCACATACGTGCCCGAGGGCACCGCGCCGAACGTCGCGTCCGCGCAAGCCTGGGTAGTCGGCGGACCGGTGTGAACGACGGCGCTTCTCTCCGGGGTAGAGGTCGCGTAACTCCCCAGCCCTGGGGGTCGTCATTGGAGGCGGGCCGTGTGGTGGATCCCGGGGACTGATCGCCGCCGCACTGGACGCCGGCATCACGGCCTCCTGGGTGACCGGGACGGGCAGGCGGGTGCGATCTCGAAATCAGGCGCACCTCCGGAAGCATCACAGGAACACGGAACCGCATGAGGCGCCGAACGCATCGTGCGCACCAGCGCAGCCGATCTCACGACAAGCCGCGCCGGAGCGCTCCGGCGCGGCTTCGTCGTCTCACGGCTCCGCGTAGCGGTCCCGTCAGGCCGGTCCCCGGCGGGGCCTCGCCGTATCACAGCCCGTGCTGGTTGTGGCTGTTTGACCAGGTGGAAGACCTCCCGGGCCGCATAACGTTTGAGGCACCGGACGATTTCGCGTCGGGTCTTGCCCTCCTTGATGCGGCGCTCGTAGTAGTCCTGGGTGCGCGGGTCCACCCGCAGGCGGGTGAAGACGATGCGGTGGAGCGCGGCGTTGGCCTGACGGTCGCCGCCGCGGTCGAGACGACGAAACTGCCGGCGTCCCGAAGAACGCTCGACGGGACTGACCCCGCACAGCGCGGCGAAGGACGCCTCACTGTCCAACCGCTCGGGTTGTCCCCCACCGTGATCAGCAAGGTGATGGCCGTGTCCGAACCGATCCACCACGTCGAGCAGCTGCGGGGCATGACCTTCCACGAGCCTGGCCATACGAGCATCCACCTCCCGGATCTGCTCGGAGAGCTGGCCGATCCGGAATGCCAGCAGACCCAGCGTGATCCGCGTGGCCTGCAACACCGCCTCCTCACCGACCTATGACGAGGGCCAACGCCACAGCGCGTTGGCCCCAACGAAACTCTGTGCGAGTGTGCGCGGTGTAGTCAGACTTCGCCGCCCTCGTCCCACTCACATTCGGTGCAACGGACTCCCGCGTACATGTCGTCTCGGGCGTGACAACGGGGTAGCGGCCTGTGTGTCGGGCCCGCACGTACCACTCCTCGGCCGACGCGACACCGCGGAGAGTCACAGCGTGTCCCGCCGTACTCGAGAGGCCACGCAGATCCCGCGCGGTTCCTTCCCAGGGAGGCATCCCGCCATGGTCCTCTTCCTGACCCTGCTCATCGCCGGCATCGCGCTGATCGTCATCGGCGCGGCCGTCGACGGCATGCTCTATCTGTTGTCCGCCGGCGTACTACTCCTCATCGCCGATCTGCTCTACCTGGCGGCCCGCTCCATGTGGCGCTCCCCTCGGCGCCCGGCCCGCTGAAAACGCCCGGCCACGGCGGCGGCGGATCCTTGGTGGTGCGGTGGTCGGCTCACTCCAGGAGGGCGAGGTGTTCGGCGGCGCCGCCGCGCCATTCGATCAGGAAGAGGGTCGCGTCGTCGGTGGTGCGGCCGCCCCGTTGCTGCTTGAGGGCGTGAGAGAGTGAGCGCACCACCGCTCGTACTCCCTTCTCCGTGTGTTCGATGCGGTTGACCCAGTGGATGAGTTGTTCTTCGCCGAATTGTTCTTCGCCGGCTTCGTGCTCCTCGATCAGGCCGTCGGTGAAGCACAGCACTCGGTCGCCGCGTTGGAGCATCTGCCGGCTGATCCGGGGCTCTTCACCGCCGAAGCCGACGGGCAAGGTGGTCGGGCCTGCCAGCTGCCGGACGACCTGGTGGTCGCGGATCAGCAGCGGTGCGGGGTGGCCCGCGTTGACCCACTGCAGGTGGCCCGTCGTGATGTTCAGACGCATCATCTGGGCGGTGACGAAGTGGTCGGGCCCGAACTGCTCGGCGATGGCCCGGTCCATGAACGCGTAGATCTCGGACAGGCCGATGTTGGCACGTCTGGCGTGCCGGTAGGCCCCGACGGCGACGGTCGCCATCGTGGCGGCGTCCAGGCCGTGGCCCATCGCATCGAGCATGGCCACGTGCAGGATGTCCTCGTTGAGGGCGTAGTCGAAGCTGTCGCCTGCGACGTTGTAGGCGGGCTCCAGGATTCCGGCCACCGCGACCTGCGGGACGGACATCGCCAGCGGCGGCAGCAGGGACCACTGGATCTCCGCGGCCAGGCTCATCGGTTCACGGCGCCGGGCGCGGAAGAACTGATCGGTGTAGCTGTGCTTGGTGACCAGCATGTCGGCGACCAGGCCGGCGAGCCTGCGCAGCAGCCGCCGGTCGTTGTCATCGACGCTGTCCAGGGTGAGGGCCATCACGCCCACCTGGTCGCTGCCGTCCAGCAACGGCAGGTACATCCGGACGCCGTCGGCCCTCGGCACCTCGGCAGTGGTCGCGTGCAGAAAGGCCGTGCCGGCGGGAGAGTCATCGATCGGCTCGGGCTCGCCGACCACCAGCCGCCGACCTGGCAGTGGCACCAACACCAGCTGGCCGTAGTCCTGCAGCAGGATCGAGACGTCGCGGCCACCGAGCCTGGCCACCTCTTCCGCGATCAGCGGGCCGATCAGATGCGGCGGCATCTCGTGGGCCCGGTCCAACAGCACCCCCAGCAGTCGCTCACCGAACCCTTCCGACCGGTCCAGCATGCCCTCGTCAGGTCGGCGCTCACCTTCCGTCATCTCCGCACCCCCGCACCGGCGTCGTCAAAACTTCGGCCACCGTGTCCATGCTCACCTCGTGCCGTGAAACCAGCGCCCGCACCAACAGCGCTAGCACCGACACGCTCGGTCCGTCCTGCGGTTACGGCGAATGCGCTCCGCTCGACCCGCTCACGTGATCCGTACACACGGGTTCCTGACACGACCGCGATCAACCCGCACAGAGTGACGCGCCCGGCCCCCCGACCAGCCCATTACGCCGGAAAACGGCATGTCGCACATGATCAGAACACACAGCTCTCCGTTCCGCTGTGCACGACATCTCTCCCGGAGCCGTCACAGGAGCAGAGGATCGGAGCCCATGTACGCGAGCAGTCGTGCGGTCTGCGGGGACGGGTGGTGCAGTCGCAGGGACGCGTGGGTCTCGGCGGCGTGCCGCGACGCGTCGAGGAAGACGCGCAGGCCGCCGCTGTCGCAGCGGTCGACGGTGGTCAGATCGACGTCGATGGTGGTGATGCCGTCAGTCAGGCACCGCTCCAGAGCGGCGCACAGCTGGGGTGCGGTGGCCGGGTCGATCTCACCGGCCAGGGTGATCAGTGCTCGCCTGCCCCGGTCGTGCCGGTAGATGTTCAGCTGCGGAAGAGTCATGACGCCTCGGTTCAGATGCCTCGGTTCATGGGTCTCGGCCGCTCCTCGCGCGGTCCACGGCCCCGGGTGCATGCGCCCGGGCGCCCGCGTCGGTACGGGTCGAGTCGACGGTCCGTGCGCGCGGCCGGTGGGGGGAAACCGGCTGGTCACCTGTGGTGAGTGTACGGCTACGGCGGCGGCGCGGCGGGAAGCGGCCGCGGCCCCCGTCGCGGTGGTCCCGTCGTTCGCGGGCGGTCGGCGACTCGGACCGGTCCGGTCCCACAGGGGGCTGAGGCGTGCCGCGGCCGCGGCGGCCGGGCAGGGGGGCGCTGTACCGGTGCGCGGCGATTCTGTCGGCGTGCTGGAGGTTGAGCCGGTGGATCACGTACGCCGCCGCTGCGATGAGGACCACGAAGGCGACGGCTGTCAGGAAGGTGTTCATGGCGGCCGCCTCACATACCGATGATCAGTCGGCTGGCCCGGCCGGGCGGACCGGTCTGTCGGGGAACGGCCGCTGACACCGCGGAGGCGCCGCCCTCGTACTCCCATGCCTCGTCCGGGTCCAGTGGTTGGTCGGCCGCCAAGACGCCGTGCCGGGCCTCGTCCGCGGCGATGAGCGCGCTCGCGGTCAGTGGCGGGCCGTCGTAGTCGGACGCGGCAGCCATCAGCCGGGCCGCCGACTCCGCCCCGGTCTCGGGCGGGATGACCAGGAGATCCCAGCGGCTGGTGCCGTAGGAGAGCAGCAGCAGCTTGTGCGGGTCGATCTCCGGGGTGAACCAGCCGACCTTGACGATGTGGCCGTCCACGGGAACCTTGCGGGGGATGACCGGCCAGTGCTTCGGGTTGACGGCGATGCGGGTGATGCGGCCCCACAAGGGGTCCAGCACGTCGGTGAGTGCCGGCAGTTCGCTCAGCAGATCCCGGGATCGGGGCCACCAGGCCCCGTCCAGGAGTCCGCGGGAGGTGCCGTCGGTCTTCAGGGCGAGACGCGCGGCCGGGGCTGCGACGGGCTCGGGTTGCGGCAGGGTTAGGTGCAAGGTCGCCGACATGATGCGGACCCGTCTCCGGGCCGCCTCTGCGGCGGCCCGGGTTTCATCTTTCGCCGAGAACGACCCGGCATGGTAGCCGGTGTGCGAAATGCCCTCGGTGCTGTCCACACTACTCCGCGCTCCGCCACAGCGCGGAGTATGCGGCCGCCTAGAGCTGGAGCAGCCGCTGGGTGATCTCCCGGTACTGGCTCAGCGCGTGCCGGAGTTCGTCGGACTGTGTTCCGGGGGCCTGGTCCTGCCACCCGGCGCGCAGGAGACGCCGCCGTTCCGCGAGGGCGTTCACGAGCTGGGCGGTGGCTTCGTCGTAGGCGTTCTCGGCCTCTTCCAGCGCCTCGCGCGGAGTGTCGGCGAAGGTGTTGAAGGCGTGCCGGAGGCGCTGGACGATCTTGTCCTGTTCGGCTGACGGGAGCAGCGGCTCCGGGCCCGGGGCACGGCGTTCGGCGGGGCCCCGGGTCTGGCCCGCGGGCTGCTGGGCGCGTGTCTGGTCGTACATCATCGGGTGCCGCTTCCGTTCCGCCCGAAGGCGCTCTTGGTCTTCTCGACGGCCCGTTTCAGGCTTCCGGAGACCCGGTCAATCCTGCCTCGGCGTTGCAGTCGCCTGTTGCGGGTGACCCGGCCGAGTTCTGCCGTGATCCTGCCCTTCATCGGCTGCGCCTGGTTCCTGACGGTCCGTGAAAGCATCATGGCCGGCCTCGCTGTTGTCCAGTAGGTGGGTTCCCGCGGAGTCTGGGCGAGGCGGGTGGGCGGGATGCTTCGCCGTGTTCGGGAGTGGCATGGCCCTGCGCCGTGCCGCCAGTCAACGTCCGGCGACGGTCCGTGTCAACGCGGTGGCCACGCGATCCGGCCTGCCTCGTTTCGTAGCGTGAGGGAGTACGGTTGGAGAAAGCGAGGTCTCTTCGTATGCCGGTGTCCGAACCGGCCCGTCCTCACGACTCCCCATCACAGGGGTAGCCCGTGTCCCCGGCCGCGTCATACGCATCCAGGGCCGAGGAGCAACGTATGCCGCACAGTCCGATCACGTCCGCGACGGGCACACCGTCAAACCCCGCCCCGCCGCCCCAGGGTTACGACGGGACGTCTCCGTTCCCACCTGACGGCCCGGCGCCCGCGCGCGACGGCGGTGAGCGGCTGTACGTCATGGTGACGGCGGTGATCGTCGTCCTGCCGTTCGTGGCAATCGGCCTGGCCGGCTGGCTGTTGTGGGGACGCCTCATCCATCCCGCCGACATCGTCCTCGCGCTCGTCCTCTACACGATCACCGGTCTGGGCGTCACGGTCGGCTTCCACCGTGGCCTCACCCACGGCGGCTACCGGGCCGTCCGTCCCGTGCGGATCGCGCTCTCGGTGGCCGGTTCGATGAGCTTCCAGGGCGACGTCATCGGCTGGGTCGCCACCCACCGCCGCCATCACGCCTTCACCGACCGGCCCGGCGATCCGCACTCCCCGTACCGCTACGGCGCGCATCTGCGCGGCCAGTTGCGTGGGCTGCTGCACGCGCACGTCGGCTGGCTGTTCCGCAACGACCGCACACCCGCCGACCGGTACGCTCCCGACCTGCTGGCCGACCGCGACATCCGCGCCGTCGCCCGCGCCTTCCCGGCGCTGTGCGTCCTCACGCTCGCCCTGCCGTTCGCGGTGGGCTGGGCCATCGGCGGTACGTGGCTGTACGGCGTGACCGCCCTGCTGTGGGCGGGGCTTGTGCGTATCGCGCTGCTCCACCACGTCACCTGGAGCGTGAACTCCCTCTGTCACCTGATCGGTGAGCGCCCGTTCCGCACCCGGCGCCACGACCGGGCCACGAACCTGTGGCCCCTCGCCCTGCTGTCGTTCGGCGAGAGCTGGCACAACCTCCACCACGCCGACCCCACCAGCGCCCGCCACGGCGTCGACCGCGGCCAGCTCGACCCCTCCGCCGCCGTCATCCGCCTCCTGGAACGCCTCGGCTGGGTGTACGACGTGCGCTGGCCCACTCCGGACCGCGTGGTCGCCCGCCGCGTCTGACACCGGTCACTCACCTCCTCCGCCGCACGGCAGTTGACAGGAGCTTTCATGACCACCGCGCTGCAACCCCCTCCTCCCTCCCATCCCCTTCTCCGCCTGCGCCTGGCTCCCCACGGCGGTATGCCCCAGCCCATCGACGGAGCGTGATGGCCCCGTTCGTACGACCTGCTCGCCGAACTCCCCCGGCTGCTCGCCGGATTGCCGCGCGCGTGGGGCCACATCACGAGCGTCACCGTCAACGGGGCGACATGGTCCGCGGTGCCCGGCCGGATGCTCGTCTTCAACCAGGTCGTACGACTGAGCAGGACCGTGGCGGCATCCGCCCCGCACACGATCGTCCTGCTCGCCCCCGGCCGGGGCGCTGGGACCTGCTGGTCGTCCCTCCGGATACGACCGAGGAGGCCGCGGAACCGCTCATGGCCGCGGCGGGGGGTCACGTCTGATCCGGCCCACCACGGACTGCCCGGCGAATCATCAGGCACCCACGGCCAGGGCGGCGACGACGACCGTCACACCCCCACCACCAGTCGGCCGGGCCGGCCGGCGGTGGCCTCGTACGATGAGGAAGTTCCGCCGGCCTGTTCCGCCATCACGAGGGCGGTCGCGGTCATCGGCGGGCCGGTGTTCGCGCTCGCGGCGGCCATCAGCCGGGCGGCCGAGGGAGCGCTGGTCTGCGGGGGTATCACCAGGAGGTCCCAGCGGCCCGCCGTATAGGACAGCAGCAGGATCTTGTGCGGATCCTGCTCCGACGTGAACCAACCGACCTTCACCGCATGACCGTTGGCTAAGACCGTGCGCGGGAGGATCGGCCGGTAGTGCGAGTTGACGGCGATATGAGTGATCCGTCCCCGCAGCGGATCCAGTACGTCCGCCAGAGCGGAGAGTTCGTGGTCAGGTCACGTGACCGAGGCCACCAGGCGCCGCCCAGCTCGGCGTGCCTGGTGAAGGGCTCTCGGGTTTCAGCGCGCGTCGCGCGGTTGGGGCCCTGAAGGGAATGGCCCGTAGCGGGGGATGAGAGGTGGTTGCGGACATCGCGCGAAACCCGTCTCTGCATCTCGAAGAGGCCGAACGGACCGCTCCTGGACGTCGGTTCACTTCCCTTTGCGGTCGTCCTCAGAGGAGCGGCTGGTATCCAGCCAGGACCGTGCCGGTTCTGCCGGGCGGGTGGTGTCCACGGTGAGCTGGAGGCGGGTCCCTCCCTGGCTGTCCGCGGGATAGCTGCGTTGCTCGGTGGTGGCGAAGCACTGGCGGAGAACCTGCGCGACGCGACGGGCGACCTCGGGGGAGGCGGCGACGATGCGGACCTCGGCGTGCCCGTCCGGGGGTGTTTCCGTGGGCTGCATGGCGACCTCGTTGTTCGGGCACAGATGAGCGGACCGACCTTTCACTCTACTCTGGCATGCCCCGTGGCCCTCGGGTGTGACCGGCGAGCTTCCCGGCCGACGTGGGCCGCGGAGTACCGTGAAGCAAGGAAGTCACTCCGTTTTCCTTACAGGCAGGCAGGCAGGCGAATGCGATGCCCGACTCCGGCTCCCCGCGTGTGACCAGGCTCCTGCCGGACGCCGTCCACCAAGCCCTGAAACCCGGGACTGCTGTCGTACGGCTGGAGACGACGCACGACCGCCGGGCTGTTCTCGACGGAGCATGGTGGCCGCGGTCCCGGGACATCGCCACGGAGCTCCCCGCCCTGATCGCCGCCCTGGCCGAGTACCTCGGGCCGGTCACACGTGTCGGCCTGGACGCCGGTGCCTGGGAAGCACTGCCGACGAGGCTGGTCATCGATGACCGAGTCGTGCACATCGACTCCTTCCCGGTCGGTGACGACACCGTCCTCATCACCCGTGGCGAGCAGGATCTCTTCTCCTTGCTCGTGGTCCCGCCGCACGCGACGCCCGACGCTGCGCGCGCCGCGATGGCCGAGGCCGTCCGCGCCGGCAACGTCACGCAGGCCGAACAGATCCTCATCGACACCGGCACCGACCGGGCAACGCCGGAGATGTGAGAGCGATCAGCCGCCGCGCGGGCTGGTCCGCTTCGGTGCGGGTGCCGGGATGGTCGCGGTGAGGTGGATCCGATGACCGCCGTCCCGACGAGCTATCACCCCCCATGGCAGGCAAGCGAGGACGGGAGGCGTGCGCGCGCTCCTTGCTCGCTTCGGCTCCAGCAAGCGATTACTCGAGCCGCCGCTCTTGTTGTTCCTCGTCCTCGTCGAACACATGCACATCGCCAACCGCGATGTTGACCTCGACAACTTCCAGACCGGTCATCCGCTCGATGGCAGCGATCACGTTCTCTCTGACGTCGCCCGCAACCTCGATGATGGAGACGCCGTACTCGACGACGATCTCCAGGTCGACCGCGGTCTGTACCTCGCCGACCTCGACCTTCACCCCGCTGGTGACGGACTTCCCGCCGGCACCGGGCATACGTTCACGCATGGCCCCCATGCCACGGGCGAACCCACCGCCCATCGTATGGACGCCCGGCACATCCCGGGCCGCCATCCCGGCGATCTTCGCCACCACACCGTCGGCGATCGTTGTACGGCCACGCGATCCCGGATCGCTTCCGTGCGGCACCCCCGCACTCTTCCCGCCGCGCTCGCCCAATGATCCCGCGTGAGGGGTCTCGGGCCGGTTCGGCAGTCCGGTGTCCGTCATCTTCGGTCACCTCTTTCCGAGGCGCAGGCAGCCTGTCGTGCCTCTTCTTCACGCTAACGGCGATTGCCCGACGTCGCTCAGGCAAGTGGCATGCGAGACGATGTCGGGTCTTGCGCCAGGCCCCGGTGGCACCCCACGCAGAGGGGCGGGTTGGGTGGCCGGTCGGACCGCCTTACCGGACGCGGGGCCTGCGGCGGCGCCCCATCCGCGTTCTGAGAAGGACAAGGTCGGCGATGAGCACCATCACCCCGATGATCAGCAGGTAGAGCGTGTCCCTGCCGAGCGCCCCGATGACGCCGAGCGCAACCGCCACGATGAGCAGCAGAAGAAACAGCACCACGTCAGCCTCCCGGCATCAGCGGCGGGCCAGTCACTGTCCGCCGTCCACGTAGACGGCGCATCTCTCGGCCCTTCGGTTCGACAACGTCGCAGTTGCGTCACTCATGGAGGTCGGCCGAGTGGATCACACCTTCTCCCTGTGGCATGCCGGTGACGCAACGGCCCCGGCGTATACACACCGGGGCCGCCCTTCCGGGTCATTGCACGTGAGCGTGCGCCGACCCACTCACCAGGGTAGGACAGACACGCCATTTCAGTCATATGGGAGGACATGGCCGTCATGTGACCGGCCGGAGCCCTGCGGGCGGCCTGGGCCGTGTCAGTCACTGTCCTTCTCTTCGGTCTCCATGAGCTGGATCCCCTTGTGCGTCAGTGTGACCATCGCGGGTGTGTTTCCTCGCGCCCAGTCGACCTGGATCAGCCCCTCGGCCGCCAGGTAGGTGCAGGCGGCGGCCAGGTCCTCCTCGGGCATGGCGAGATCCTCGCGCAGCTGCGCCCCGGTGAGGCCGAGGAGGCGATTGCCTTCCATGGCCTCGTACAGGGTCTTCATGATCGCCTCGCGGTAGTGCTGCCGCTCGTGCAGTGTCGCCATGGTCGCCTGCCTCTCGTGTGGGCACCGACGGAAACCCGTACGTCTGGGGCGGTATCCTCCTTCCCCCGCTGACGGTCATCTCCTCAGATTTCGTCCGGCTGTGTGTGATCGTCCCGGGAGGACTGGCTGGTCAACAGCCAGGAGCGCACCGGCTCTGGCATGCGCGTGGTGTCCACGGTGAGGTGGAGGCGTGTTCCGCCGTCGGCGCCAGCCGGCCAGCTGCGCGCTTCGGTGGCGGCGTAACAACGGCGAAGAATCTCCGCGACATGGCGAGCGCCTCCGGGTCAGCGGCGACGATACGAACCTCCGCGTGCCCGGCCGACGGCAGTTCCGGTGACTTCATGGCGATCCCCTGCTCATTCACGACGGTGTGCATCAGGGCGGCGTGCCGGTGGGTGTGACGGCCGTCGCCCCATACCCACCCCCGGCTGGAAGCGGTCTGCGTCATCAGCGGCTCCCGTCTCGACGCTCACGGCGGGTGGCGTCGGCAGGAGAACCCCTCGGCGCGGTCGCATGTGGGCTCTTACGCTTCCGCCGACCGATTCCCGGTACGGCGTCGCTGTAGCGGAACGCCTCGATCCTTTCGTCATGCTGCGCGGTGAGCCGGTGGATCAGGAACATTCCCACGATGATGACGAAGATGATCACGGCGACGGTGACGGCTGTCTCCACATCCTCACCCCTACAGGGCGGAACTCAAGACCTCGACGCGGCTGCGGCCGCCGAAGCGGCTCCGCCGTCGGTCTCCCATTCCTCTTCCCGGCCCCGAGTCTCCGCCGCGTCGTGGCTCATGGCCTCGTCTGCCATCAGACCGCTGGCCGTACGGATACCTCCCGGAACGGTTGCTGCTGCCATCAGCCGGGCGGCGGCGGCCGGCTCCGTCTCCGGAGGGATCACCAGCAGGTCCAGGCGGCCCACCGTGTAGGAGAGGAGGATCACTTTGTTGGGGTCCTGCTCGTCGGCGAACCAGCCGACATGCACCGTGTGCCCCGTGACGGGGACCTTGCGCGGGATGACGGGCCAGTGGGCCGGGTTCACGGTGACGTGGGTGATCCGGCCCCAGCACGCGTCCAGCGCGTTCGTCAGACTAAGTATCTCCCGGAGGAGATCACGGGAGCGGGGCCACCAGGCACCGTCCAGGAGACCTGGACCTGAGCCGGTCGGGGCCAGGGACAGCCTGGCCGACGCCGAAGGCAGGTGCTCTTTGATGATCGTAGGTTCGATGGTCGCGGTCATGACACGGACCTGTCCCCGGGCCTCCTCCTGGAGGCCGGTGTTGTTGCTCGCCGGAAATGACACCGACGTGGCGGCCGGTGTGCGAAGTACTCCCGGTCGTTTCACTCTACGCCGCTCCAAGGCCCCGGGACGTCCTCGTGAGCAGGCATTTTACTGAGAGGAAACGAGTCCGGCACCGCCGACGAGCGCAGCCGGTGCGGCGGCGTACGACTTACGGTGAGAGGACGAGATCCCGCGTTCGGCGGCGACACCGAATCCCGCAGACAGGTGGACACACCATGACCGAATCCGACATCCCTCGCGCGCCCGGGCTCCTGCCGGCCGTCGCACGCCAGGCAGCGCGCCACCCCCGTCCCGCAGCGGATGGACCAGAAGGAGGGGCGCAACCGGAGACGGAGGGCCCCGGGTGACCGCCCGGCGCCGGACCGCCAGGCCGTGGGCCCGGGTGTGGCCCTTCCCGGCGGGTGTGGGCGCGCAGCATGGCCACCACGGGAGTGATGCCGATACCGCCGGTCAGGAACAGCAGGCGCGCGGGCGGTGGGCAGGGCAGCACGAAATTCCCCTGGACGGGACCGAGGCGCAGCGTTTCCCCCAGCGTTTCCCCGGGCCGGACCCGGTGGGCGAGGTGCGGGGACACCCGCCCGTGCGGGACCGCCCGCACGGTGATTGCGAAACGCCCGGAGCCGTCCGGTGGGGTCGTGATCGCCGTCGAGGCCCACTCCCACCGGCACGTACTGCCCCGCCGCGCGATGCCCCGACCAGCCGCGCCCCACCCGCACCACGAGCGTCGTCGCGTCCGCCGTCTCCGCCCGGACCACCTCCACCCGGCCCGCCGGCCACCTGGCCGACCACAGGGGATCGACGACCGCCAGAAAGTCGTCAGGCAGTAACGGCGTGGTCAGCCCCCGGCGCCCTGCCACACGGGCCGCGCCAGTCGCCGCAGTACACCGGCCATTCCGCCTTCCTGTTCCCTGTCACTCTCCTCGCTGTCCGATTACCTACGCTCACGCAGCCGTGAAGGACCGGCAACCCGGGCTGCTCCTTCCCTGACGGGCATCACGGTGGCGCTCCCCGCGGCTCCGGCGGCCAATCCCCGGCATGGCGTCGTTGTGGCGCAGGTCCGCGAGCCGTTTCTCACTGCGAGTCCTGAGTCGGCGGATCAGGGCGGTTCCGGCTCACTGCGACCGGGCCGCGGTCATGGCGAGTATCGCTGCCATGGTGAGCGGTCTCCGTAGCCTCGACTCCCTCGGCCCGAGGGCAAGGGCCGTCGCGCTCGGTGGCGGGAGTGCGGCGGTGGTGCCCAGGCCCCGCCGTCCGTCTCCCACGCCCCCTCCGCGCTTCGGGCGTCGGTGACGTCGCCAGTCGCCTTCCTCGTCGGCCATCAGCCGCGCAGGCGCGCGCCGGTGGCCGGTGTGCGTCTACGGTCACCGGGTGTGGCCCGTCTCCTGCGTCGGGCTGTCGGTCCTCAGCTGTCACCGGCGGCGCCGGGCACGGATCGGGCCCGTGCCGCGCTGGTAGATGTCGGGGATGCCGTCGGCGTCCTCGTCGAGGTGCTCCGCCTCCCACAGCCTGCGGTAGATGCTGTTACGCCGTTTGACCAGCAGGGCGGCGATGCCGGCGGCGAGCAGTGAGCCGACCAGTACGGCGGCCTTGATCCGCTCGGTGTCAGCCGGGTCGGCGAAGGCCACCTCGCCGATGAGCAGGGCGACGGTGAACCCGATTCCGGCGAGAACCGCGAGGGCGAAGACATCGGCCCAGGCCAGGTCGGGGTTGAGCCGGGCCCGGGTGTACCGGGCGGCGAGGTAGGTTCCCGCGAAGATCCCCACGGCCTTGCCGACAACCAGGCCAAGCACCACGCCCAGCGGCTCGGGACGGGTGAACACCTGGCCCAGCACGGGAACGGAGATGCTCACCCCGGCGGCCAACAGGGCGAACAGGGGGACGGCGACACCGGCTGATACCGGACGCAGCAGGTGCTCGGTGCGCTCCCCGGGCGAGGCATTCTCCCCCGTGCCCTGGTCGCGGGCGCAGCGAAGGATCAGTCCCATCGCCACCCCGGCCACGGTGGCGTGCACCCCGCCGTTGTACATCAGCGCCCAGATGACCACGGCCAAGGGCACGTACCACCACCATCCGCGCACCCTGAACCGTTGCAGCAGGTAGAAGACGACCAGCCCGCCGACGGCCCCTCCGAGGGCTGCCGGGTTCAGGCGGCTGGTGAAGAACAACGCGATGACCAGGATGGCGCCCAGGTCGTCGACGACCGCCAGGGTGAGCAGGAAGGCCCGCAACGCGGTCGGCAGGTGGGTGCTGAGCACAGCGAGGACCGCGAGTGCGAAGGCGATGTCGGTCGCCATCGGCACCGCCCAGCCGCCGGCACGGCCGCCACCGGCAGCGGCCGTGGCAAGGTAGATCGCCGCGGGCACCACCATGCCGCACACCGCGGCGACCACCGGCAGGACCGCGGTGGCCGAGGTGCGCAGCTGGCCGGCCACGAGTTCGCGTTTGAGCTCGATCCCCGCGACCAGGAAGAAGACGGTGAGCAGCCCGTCGGCGGTCCAGTGCTGCACCGACAGATCCAGCCCGAGTGCCGCTATCCCGAAGTGGACGTCGCGCAGCGCCTCGTAGCTCCCGCGCCACGGCGTGTTCGCCCACACCAGCGCCACCAGGGCGGCGATCAGCAGCACCAGGCCGCCGACCGTCTCCGTTCGCAGGGCCCGGGCCACCTGTACGCGTTCCGGCCAGGGCAGCAGTCCGAGGAAGACCGAAGGCTCGCGCGGGGCAGCAGGCATCGGGGGGACCTCCGGGCAACGGGCATAGGCACGGAGCCCTCCCATGCCGACCGGACGTTCCGGTGTGATCGCGCCTTTATGGCTCATTCGTAACATCTCATCCACCGTAGCCCGCCCGCAGCCGCCCGTGGTGCGGGACCACCAGGGGACTGCGCGAGGCGGCACCGGGGCTGTCGTCGGCGCGTCCGCACCCGGGTCATCCAGGCAACCGTCACGGAGTTGAGGGGATCGGAGAACTGGTCGTAGTCGATCTTCTTCCTGCCGACCCCGTCGTGCGCTGAGGCTGGGCAGGACCTTGGCCCGAGTGCCGCCTCCGGTGGCGCCGGGTTCCACTGCTCCGGGTGTTGAGGCGCCGTCGAAGGGACGGGGGATCCGTCGGTCGGCTGTGGTCCGCCAGTTGGGCGAGTCGGTTGAGGTCGGCGGTGATGTGACTGATCCAGGGCCAGTGCCAGGCCAGGCTGGACGACCAGCTCGAGGCCATCGGTGAGGTAGACGGCGAGGTCGGCGCCCAGGTCGCTACCCCTGATCGCACTGCTTGCCTTTGTGTCCTGTTGTGCTCGGCCGGGATCCGGTTTGGGGTGTTGCGTGAAGGGGATTGAGCATGTCCTACGGTTCCTGAGCGGTAGAGGGATAGGGAGCGGGAGGATGGATGGGTGCTGTCCCGGGTCCGTGGTCTGACTCATGATTTCTCTGACCGAAGTGTCTCGATCACACGGTGTCGGCCGTTGGCCGGGGATGGTGCGTTGTCGGTGCCGGGCTGGCGGGGTGTGTCCCGATAGGGGCCTGCCGATTGTTGTGGCGTCCTCACGATTCTGACCGTCTGACGCGGCCCGGTACCGGCAACGCGACACGTCATCGCACCGGAAGGGGGGAACGGAACGGGCATGTCCAGTTCGACCGTGCCCAGTACGTCGTCGGCTCCGCGAACCCGTCGCCGCCCTGCGGGGGAGGTGGTGCTGGGAGTGGATACGCATCGGGATGTCCACGTGGCTGCAGTGCTCTCCGTATCGGGGGCAGTCCTTGCCACCGATGAGTTCCCGGCCACCGCGGCCGGCTCCCGTGATCTGCTGAAGCGCGCCAGGAAGTGGGGAACCGTGAGGCGGGCCGGAGTGGAGGGGACCGGCTCTTACGGAGCGTCGTTGTCCCGCTATCTTCTGGCCCAGGGCGTGGACGTGTTTGACGTGAATCGGATGGACCGTGCGGATCGTCGTCGGCGTGGCAAGTCGGATCCGCTCGATGCCCAGAACGCGGCGCGAGCCGTGTTGAGCGGGCGGGCCCGTGCCCGGGCCAAAACGGGCGACGGACCGGTGCAGATCGCGAGAATGTACAAACTCACTAAGGGGTCCTTGCAGAAAGATCTTCTTGTGGCACGGTGGACATGGACGTGATCCCGTGCTTTGTGGGGGTGACCATGACGCGGCGGAAGCCGTGGGAGGTCAGCGACGAACTGTGGGCGGTGATCGAGCCGCTGCTGCCGAAGCATGAGCGGCGGTTCCGGTACCCGGGGCGCAAGCGCATCGATGACCGCAAGACGCTCCAGGGCGTGCTGTTCGTCCTGTACACCGGTATCCAATGGGAGTACTTGCCGCAGGAGTTGGGGTTCGGCTCGGGTCCTACCTGCTGGCGTCGGCTGGCCGAATGGCAGGAGGCCGGAGTGTGGGAGAAACTCCAGCGGGTGCTGCTGGACCGGCTGCGGGCGGCGGACCGCCTGGACTTCTCCCGCGTCACCGTTGACGCCTCGCACGTGCCGGCCAAGCGGGGGCGAAGCAGCCCAAAAGTCGGCCCGAGTCCGGTTGACCGTGCACGGCCGGGCTCGAAGCACCACGTGCTGACCGACGCGCACGGCACCCCGCTGCGGGTATCGCACACCGGCGGACACCGCAACGACATCACGCAGCTCCTGCCGCTGGTCGACGGCGTGCCGCCGGTGCGGGGCAAGCGGGGCCGGCCCCGGCGCAAGCCCCGCGCGCTGTATGCCGACCGTGGCTACGACCACGACAGCTACCGCCGCCGTCTACGCGAGCGCGGCATCGTCCCGAAGATCGCCCGGCGCGGACAGCCACACGGCTCGGGCCTGGGCCGTGCGCGATGGGTTGCCGAGTCCGCCATCGCCTGGCTCCACGGCCCTCGCCGCTTACGGACCCGCTGGGAAACCCGAGACGACATGCATGACGCCTTCCTTCAGCTCGCACACTGCATGACCCTCGCCCGCAAGCATCCGGCTTTCTGAAAGGACCCCTAAGGCGTCGGCCGTCAAAGCCCGCACGCAGGCCATCAACCAGCTCAAGGCCGTCCTCGTCACTGCCGATCCCGTCTTGCGGGAGGAACTGGCCGGACTGGGCAATGCCGAACTCTTCCGTACCTGCATGCAGTTCACCGATGCGCGTGGGCGCGAGGAGGTCGGCGCCGAGTCGGTGGTGCAGGCCACCCGGATCACGCTGGGCCTGCTGGCTCACCGGATCGGCCGGCTCTCCGAGGAGATTCGGGATGTGGAGGCTCGTCTTGGCCGGCTTGTGGAACGGCACGCCCCGCAGTTGCTCGACGTCGTGGGGATCGGTCCGGACACGGCGGTCGCTCTGCTGATCACGATGGGGGACAACCCGGAGCGGCTGGACAGTGAGGCGTCGTTCGCCGCGCTGTGCGGAGTCAGCCCGGTCGAGCGTTCCTCGGGACGGCGAAACTACCGTCGGCTCAACCGCGGCGGCGACCGTCAGGCCAACGCCGCGCTCCACCGCATCGTGTTCACCCGTCTGCGGGTCGACCCGCGCACTCAGGACTACTACGAGCGCCGGATCAAGGAGGGCAAGACCCGGCGCGAAATCGTCCGTTGCCTCAAACGCTACGCGGCCCGCGAGGTCTTCCACCTGGTCAAACAGCTACAACCAGCACCCCGCTCATAGGGGCTGTCGTGAAGGAGAACGACCGGTGAGCGAGCTGTACCGGTTCATCCACACGGAGAAGGCGAACTACCCGGTCGTTCTGCTGTGCCGGGTGCTGAAGGTCGCCCGCTCGTCGTACTACGCGTGGTGTGATGGCGAGGCGGCCCGCCGCGCCCGGGAGGCCGCGAACGACGCGCTCGGGCATGAGATCACGGTGCTGCACATCGCCTCCCGCCATACCTACGGTGTCCCGCGCATTCACGCTGAACTGCGACGCCTGGGGCAGCGGGTGAACCGCAAGCGTGTCGCCCGCGTGATGCGCGAGCGCGACATACGCGGCGTCACACGGCGCAAGCGCCGCTCGCTGACCCGGCCGGATGCGAAGGCGAAGCCGGCCCCGGACCTGATCGGCCGTGACTTCCACGCCGAGCGTCCCGGGATCAAGCTGGTCGGCGACATCACCTACCTGCCCACCGCCGAGGGCTGGCTCTACCTCGCCTGCTGGCTGGACCTGGCCACCCGCGAGGTCGTCGGCTGCCATGGCCGATCACCACCGAGCCGACCTCGTCGTCGACGCCCTGGACATGGCACATGGCCGGGGAACCTGGAGCCGGGATGTGTGATCCACAGCGATCGCGGCAGCGAGTATACCTCGTCCCAATTCCGTTACCGGATAGAGGAGTTGGGACTCCGGCAGAGTTGCGGGCGGACTGGGTCATGTTTCGACAATGCCGCCGCGGAGAGCTTCTGGGCCCTCCTGAAGGAGGAGATCGGCACCCGGACCTGGCCCGACCGGGCGACCGCCCGCGCCGAGGTCTTCACCTTCATCGAGACCTTCTACAACCGCCGCCGTCTGCGCAAGCACAAAATCTTCGGCTACCTCACCCCGGCCGAGACCAGGCAGCGACACCAGCACGCCCTTGCGGCGTAACGATCACGTGTCCGAGATCACGGGGAAACTTCAAACCTGCTCGCCAAGCGGGCCACGGCCCTGCACCTGGGGCCGGCGAACTACTGCTGGTTCCTCGATCCGTCAAAGGCGCTGTGCCTCAAGCTCGCAGGGGCTCACGCCCGCGGGGCGACAGAGCCATTGATCGGCATGTGCGATTCGGCGCGGTGCCCCCAGGCCACCCACCATGCCGGGCACCGCCCGGTGTGGGCGGCCAGCGCCGAGAGCAAGAAGGTCTTCATCGCCACCATCGGGCGCGCGCAGCGGACAGAGAAGGCCCGGCTGGGTACGGAACTCGCCCGCGATGAACGGGTGCTGGCCGAGATCGACGCCCTCTGCGGAACGGGGGCATGACGTGGCCCGTATCAGCTACGAGACCCGGCGGGACAACGAGGCGGCCATTCGGCACGTCATGGACCGGCTCCTTGCCGGTGAAGTTCCCCCGGGCGGCAAGTGCGACATCAAAACCCTCGCGGCCCAGGCCGGGGTCGCCCGCACCGGTTTCTATCCCAAGAAGAATCGCGACGGCTCGCCGCGGCCTGGCCCCTACCAACACCTGGCGGAGGAGTTCGAACGCCAGCTGGCCGAGCTCCGGGGAACGGGCGTGACCCCGGACCCGCGCGCTGCACAGATCGAGCGCCTCAAAGAACAGGTCTCCGCGCTGAAGGAGCGCCTTGCCGCGCGTGACGAGCAGATCGGCGGCCTCACCGACTTCAGGGAGCGGGCTCTCTCGCAGATCGCCGCCCAGCGGATGGAGATCGAGCGGCTTCGCGACGCCTTGGCCGTGCCGTCGAATGTCCGGGCCCTGCCGAACAGTCACAGAGCGAGTCCGCCGCACGGATCGTGTAGCTGACTGCCTCCTCTGGCCTCGGTGCCTGCGTAGCTTGCGACGCTTGGGGCGGGGCGCGCGGCGAAGACTGCCGGGCACCCCGCCCCCGCGTTGCCGAGTGATCTCCTCGCCTTGGAATAAGGGCGCGCACCTTGTCCAAGGCGATCCCGAACGCTCCTGTCCCCCAGCACGCAGGGCCGATAGCAGGATCAGCGACGCGGACGGGTAGCGAGCGCGAGGAGAGCGGCGGCTGCCGACACAGCGGCGAGCAGCACGAAGAGGTGCGGATATCCGCCGAGTGGTCCGGCGAGGGCTGCGGCAGCGAACGGGGCGAGGGCGCTCGCGATGGTGGCGAGGGCCGCGAGGATGGCGGAGGGGCTGCCGTAGTGGGTGGTGCCCCAGCGGTCGGTCACGGCGGTGGCCCGGAGGAGAGTGAGGTTGCCTCGGACGACTCCGGCCAGGACGGCGAGCAGGATCAGAAGCGGGATCCTCGGCCGCCCTCGCCCGGGCTCAAGTGGTCGGCACGCGCAAGGATGTTGTAGGCCCGCATTCGGAATGTCCCGTTCCGGCGTGGCGACCTGGGTGTTCTCGACTGTCTCACTTGGGAGACATGGCACCTCTATCTCACGATCTTGCCCTTTGAGAGTCGCTGTCACCACTTACCCAGTGTTGGCAGGCCATCCGACGTCGTTCGCACACTGCGCCCGCGACGGGCCGACTGCTTGGTCATCAGCCGTTGACGGGCGAGTGCGCTCCCGTGCGCGACCTCGTCCGGCCGTCCCGAGCACTCCGTATCTGGCTGACGGCGAGCATGGCCAACCGGGTCTTCGCGTACAGTGCGTCCGCTACCAAGGACACGGCTCCCCGGATGCGGACCGCGCCGCCGAGCAGCGCGGGCAGAGCGCCAGCCGTTGTTCCGCAACGTCCTCGGCTAGGCGTCGGCTAGGCGCGCGGCGTACAAGCTGGCCCGGCTGCCGCGGAGCGAGATCTTCCCGAGCTGTATCAGGAGCTCCGGTTCGCAGGGCAGTAAGACCTGTTGGGTCTGTGCACCGAGTGCCGGGGCCAGCGACACGAGGTCGACGCGCCCCCCTTCGTTGAACCCGTGTGCGGTCGCTGGCCGACGGGCTCGGCGTGGTGCCGCGCGTCGACCAGGTCGGTCGAGGCCGCCCAGGCGCGGGCCGACCAGATTGGGCTTGCTGGGGTAAGACCCGGCTGCCGGGCGTACGCCACGGAGTCGGACCGCCTCGCCGGCCAGGAGACTCCTGGCCGGGCGTCAGTCGCGGGAATTGCCGAAGAGGAGGCGGTAGGCGATCAGCAGGACCAGGGAGCCGCCGATGGCCGCGCCCCAGGTGGTGAGGTCGAAGAACTGGTTCTGTATGGGCCGGTCGAGGAACTTGGCGGAGAGCCAGCCGCCGGTGAAGGCTCCGGCGATGCCGATGAGGGTGGTGCCGATGAGGCCGCCCGGGTCGCGTCCGGGCAGGAGGATCTTGGCGATGGCTCCGGCCAGGAGTCCGAGAACGATCCAGCTGATGATGCCCATGACGTGACGCTGCTCTCCGGTTCGGCTGACGGTGGCGGACCGGCGGGTCTGTACGGGGAGGGACATCCTCGGAGCCGGCTTCAGTTGCGGGCTGGTCACGTCCGCGGTGTGTCGTTGCCCGGCTGAGCTGCGGGACGACCGGTTGCGTCGCCGGGTGCGGCCCGGATGATGCGCGCGGAGGCGGCCTCGTCCGAGGCCGCCTCCGCTGTGGTCGGCGGCGTCTGGTCGGACTTCATCGCCTTGGCCTCGCTCTTGAGGATGCGGGCCGACTTGCCCATGGAACGGGCGAGTTCGGGGAGCTTCTTGGCGCCGAAGATCAATATGACGACGATGAGGATGATGGCAAGTTCGCTGATGCCGAACATGGGTGTCCGTCTTCTCCCCGGTAGCGGGCGGCAGGGTGGCTAGAGGTGGCTGGCGATGGCGGGCATCAGGTCCTGGAAGGTGCGGCCGGTGGCCGGTTCCCCAATGGCGGACATGTTCCAGGTGCCGCCGGAGCGGTGGACCTTGGCCATGATCTGGGCGGTGTAGGAGCCGCCACCGGAGAGGGTGTAGCGGGCCAGTTCCTGGCCGGTGTTCGCGTCGATGAGGCGGCAGAAGGCGTTCTGCACCTCGGCGAAGGTCTGCCCGGTGAAGGAGTTGACGGTGAAGACGATCTGGTCGACGTTGGCGGGCAGGCGCAGCAGGTCCACGAGGATCGACTCGTCGTCGCCCGCACCGGCGCCGCCGACCCGGTTGTCGCCGGTGTGGCGGACCGAACCGTCATCGCTGATCAGGTGCTGGAAGAAGACGACGTCGATCGGCTCGTTGCCGGCGAAGAGCACCGCGGAGGCGTCGAGGTCGATCTCGCGAGCGGTCAGCTTGGCGAGGAAACCCTTGCGCGGGGCGGCCTGCCAGCCCAGGCCCATCCGTACGACGCTCAGCGGTTGACCGCCGGTCTTCTCCAGGCTGATCTGCTGGCCCTTGGTCAGCGTGACTGTCACCGGTTTCCTCCTGGTACTCGGGGACCGAAGTGCCCTGCCCCAGCGGTACATTGGGGCAGCCCGCACGAATCTACAGCACTGTAGAAGCTGTGGGCAGGGGCCCGCCCGGCCCGCCGGGTAGGGCATGGTCCGGCGGCACCCGTTCGGCCTGCGCCCGCCCGTGGGAGCGGGGGTCAGTCCCGGGAGGGGAGAGAGGGGCCGGTGAAGTCCGGGCTGCTGTATCCGGGGCTCGTGTTGCGCTGTGCGGGCGGCGGGGCGGGGTGCAGCGCGGGGGTGGGAGGCTGGTGCAGCTCGCGGCGCAGGAATGGGAGAAGTCCGCGCTCCAGCAGGGCCTGGCGCCACGCCGCGTGGGCCTGGGCGAGGGAGGCGGTATCCGGTTGCGGGTGACGGGATGTGGCGCGGTGCCGGGCTGCGGTGATCACGAGTGCGGTGCCCGCTGCCGCGGCGGCGAGCACTGCCACGGCCCCGGCGGCCCAGCCGGTCCGGATCAGCGCGATGGCGAGGGGCTGCTGGGCGCCGGCCAGCTGGAGCCCGTAGCCGAGGAGAAGGAAGATGGCCGCTGCCGCGGCGGACAGGACTGGCGTGAGTACGGCCAGTGCCGCCAGCATCCCGTTCCCGGCGGTCGCGGGCGCGGGCTGGCGGGGCCGGCCGGTGGGGGCCGGGTCGGCCACGGTCCGCAGCCTTAGCCGCAGGAGGGTGGCGTACTCGGTGGCGGCTTCGGCGGCGATGGTGTCGGCCGCGGTCAGCGCCCGGGCGCGCAGTTGCTCGGCGGTGACCTGCGCGGTCGGCTGCTGCAGGGTCTCGCGGATGTCAGGGGCACCCAGCGCGGCGTGCAGCGTGTGTTCGAAGTCTGCTTGGTCGACGGCTTCGAGGCGGCCAGGCTTGTTCATGAAGGTCCCCCCGATCGTGGAGTGCGGGCCGGGGCCGGCGTTTTGGCGGCGCGGCCCGCTGGCGGGCATGTGGCAGCGGACGTGCTCGTCGCGGGCGGGGCGGACGTACGGTCCGGCCCGCCCGCAGACGCGTGGTGGTGGTCAGACGTTGACGCCGAAGTCGGCGGCGATGCCCGCCAGGCCGGAGGCGTAGCCTTGGCCGACCGCGCGGAACTTCCACTCCGCGCCGTTGCGGTACAGCTCCCCGAAGACCATCGCGGTCTCGGTCGCGGCGTCCTCGGACAGGTCGTAGCGGGCGATCTCGGCACCGCCGGACTGGTTGACGACGCGAATGTAGGCGCCTCGCACCTGGCCGAAGCTCTGGCCGCGGTTGGCGGCGTCGTGGATGGAGACGGGGAAGACGATCCGGGCGACGTCGGTGGGGACGGTGGTCAGGTTGACCTTGATGACCTCGTCGTCACCCTCTCCTTCGCCGGTGAGGTTGTCGCCGGTGTGCTCCACCGATCCGTCGGGGCTCTTCAGGTTGTTGAAGAAGACGAAGTGCTGGTCGGAAAGCACCTTGCCGGACTCGTTGACCAGCAGCGCGGAGGCATCGAGGTCGTAGTCGGTGCCCGTAGTCGTGCGGACGTCCCACCCGAGGCCGACCAGGACGGCGGTCAGGCCCGGCGCCTCCTTGCTCAGCGAGACATTGCCGCCCTTGGAGAGGCTCACACCCCTGTCGCATCCCTTTCCGTGTCCGACGGCCGGGCGCAGGGGCCCGGCCGCTGAGTGACTGAACACGAAATCTACAGCACTGTAGAAGTTGCTGGGGGGTTGTCAGGGCCGTCCATGCCGCAATCGGATATGGAGCGCGGTGATGCCGGGCGGTCAGCCGCGCAGTCCGGGGTAGCCGGGGCCGATGGTGAGGGTCACCGCACCGGGTGCGGCCTGCGGGTCCTGCCTGGGGGTGGCGGGGATCCTGAGCCGGGCGGCCAGGGCCTTCGCCTGTTCTTCGAGGCTGGACGGGTAGGTCACGGTGGTTTCCTTCGCCGGCGTGGGCGCGTTGCCGGTTCCGGTGACCGTGTAGCCGGCCGCGCGCAGCTCCTTGGCCACGGTGGCGGCCTGGCCGGGCGTGCCGGTGCCGTTGAGGACCTGGACGGTGATCGTGCGGGCCGAGACCGGCCTGGCGGCGGTCAGTTCGTCCTTGTCAACCTCCTGGTCTTTGGCGAGGGCGATGAAGAGGGTCTGTGCCTGGGGGTACTGCCAGGCGATGTTGGCCTTGTCGGTGGGGACGTCCAGTTCGCGCGGGTAATTGGGGACAGTCAGGAAGGTCAGCCGGTCCTCGGGTATGCCCTGGAGGCTGGAGGCGAGGCTGGTCAGGGGTGCGATCCCGGCCAGGGTCTCGTCGGTGGTCAGTGACTTGGTCGCCGAGTCCAGGAAGGAGTACAGGTCGCCGGGGCTGGTCAGCTTGTCCTGGGCTTTGGCGGCCAGGGCCTGCATGAATTCCTGCTGGCGCCCGATGCGCCCGATGTCGGAGCCGTCGCCGAGGCTGTAGCGGGTGCGGACATAGCCGAGGGCCTGCTCGCCCTGGACCGTCTGGCAGCCCGCCTCCAGGTCCAGGTGGGCCTTGGGGTCGCGGATCGCCTGTTTCGGGCAGACCTCGATGCCGTCCAGCGCGTCGACCATGCCCTTGAAGCCCTGGAAGTCGACCGAGAGGAAGTGGTCGATGCGCAGCCCGGTGTTCTGCTCGATGGTCCTGATGGTGCAGGCGGCAGCGCCGCCGATGTCGCCCGTGGCGCCGCCGATCGCGAACGCCTCATTGATCTTGAAGTGGTGCGGCGCGGAGGTGGTGCCGTTCCCGCGGTCACAAGCGGGTATCTGCACCCAGGAGTCGCGGGGCAGGGAGACCACGGCGGCCCATTCCCGGTTCGCGGCGATGTGCAGCACCATCAGGGTGTCCGACTGCATGGTGGTCAGGCCCTTGCCGTACCCTGCGTTGTCGCCGTCGCGGCTGTCCGAGCCGACCACCAGGACGTTCATCGCGCCGGGGCTGAGGTTGGCCGGACGGCCCCCGCCGATCTTGTTGTCGATACCGGCGGCCTGGATGTTGCCGTCCAGGCGCTGGTACAGCCAGTAGCCGCCTGCGCCCGCGACGACGAGCAGTACGCCCAGGGTGGCCCCGGTGAGGGCCAGGATCCTCCCGCGCCGGGTCAGCCCGGTCTTGGTGCGCCGGTGCCCTCGGGACCGGACCGGCCCGCGACGTTCGCGGGATGCGCCAGGCTGTCTGTCCACGTGTCCGCCTCCCTGTGCCGCCCGGTGCGGCGGTTCGCTGCGCTGTGTCGTGATGCCGCGCGGCGGCTACCTACTTCCGTGCCGGCGGGGTCAAGAATCTACAACGGCGTAGAAGATGGTTGGGGCGGAGGGCGTCGTGAACATATGCGAGGGCATGCTTCATTGCCTCGTGTCCGGCAGCGACGGAGAGGGAGTGGCAGGTGGATGAGAAGCATGGTGGGCCGCCGCTGCGTGGGCGCCCCCGCAGAGGGCCGGGCGAGCTGGAGGCCAGTGTGCTGGCCGTCCTGGGCAGCGCGCCGGGGCCGGTGACGGCCGGCTGGGTGCGCGAGCAGATCGACCCCTCTCTCGCCTACACCACGGTGGTGACCACGCTGACGAGGCTGCACGCCAAGCAGGCCGTGGTGCGCCGCCGCGACGGGCGCTCCTATGTCTGGAGGGCTGTCTTCGACGCAGCGGGGCTGGCCGCCCGGCGCATGCACCAGATCCTCGACCAGGAGAGCGACCGGGGCGCCGTGCTCAGCCAGTTCATCGCTGAACTCCCCCCGGACGACGAACGGTTGCTGCAGCTCGGACTCGACATCACCACCAGCGCGGGTGCGGGCAGTTGCTGAGCCCGCCCGCCAAGGCGGGGCCCCTTGCACAGCTCGCGGAAGTGGACATCGTGGAAACAACGTCGGTTGTGCGGGCGACGGGCTCAGTACGATGACAGCGGCAGGCGGGGCCGGCAGGCGGGAGGGTCGACGGTATGACGGACCAGAACAGGGGCGGTATCGAGCAGTCCCGGCGCCGGCGCGGCCAGGGCGAGCTGGAGACGCAGGTGCTCGCCGCGCTGCACCAGGCTCCTGGGGCGGTCACCGCGGGCTGGGTCCAGGAGCGCCTCGGCGGCACTCTCGCCTACACCACCGTGATGACCATCCTGACCCGGCTGCACGCCAAGGGCGCGGTCGCCCGCCGGCGGGCGGGCCGCTCGTTCGAGTGGACCGCGATCGCCGACGAGGCCGGGCTGGCCGCTTTGCGGATGCGGAGGGTCCTGGACGCCGAGACCGACCGCGAGGCGGTCCTGGCCCGCTTCCTGACCAGCCTGACGCCGGGGGATGAACAGGTGCTGCGCGATCTGCTGGCCCAGGGCTCCGAGGAGGGGGAAGACTAACCGCCATGGGGGTCTTCGTATTCCTGCCGCTGGTGCTGCCGTTAACGGCCTGGCCCATCGCCCGCCTCGCCGAACAGCATCTGCACCCCAGGGCGGCGACCTGGCTGCTGTCGGCCGTCGCCGGGGTGCTCGCGCTGTGCAGCACCCTGTGCCTGGCCCTGCTGATGGTGGTCGGCACCGCGCAGCTGCCCGGCAACCCGCTGCCCGATGGCTGGTCGGACCCGGAGGTCCGCGAGGCCGTCCCGTACGACGAGATTGCGGGCAAGGCCGCCATCCCCGCCCTGATCGCAGTGATCGCCGCCTGTACCCGGACGGCGTGGCGCCATCACCGCGTACGCCGCCGGGCCGAGAGCGCCCTTTCGGGCCTGCCGGCCACGCCGGTGGCGGTGCTGCCCGACGACCTGCCGTACGCCTACGCGCTGCCCGGCAGGCGGAACCGGATCGTGGTCACCACCGGGATGCTGGCCGGGCTCGGTTCGGCCGAGCGGCGGGCGCTGTTCGCCCACGAGCGCGTGCATCTGGCCCGCCGCCACCACCGGTTCCTGCTCACCGTGCAGCTCGCCGCACGGGCCAACCCATTCCTGCGGCCGCTGCGGAGCGCCGTCACGTACTGCGCCGAGCGGTGGGCGGACGAGGAGGCGGCCACCGCGGTGGGCAGCCGGCGCACCGTGGCCCTGGCGATCGGCAAGTCCGCGCTGATCTCCCGGGGCGCGCCCATCGCCACGCTCGCGCACTTCGCGGCCCCCGGTCCGGTGCCGCGCCGGGTCGCCGCCCTACTCGGACCAGCTCCCACCGGACGGATCTGCCCGCCGGTGTTCACCACGGTGGGCCTGGCCGCCTGGACAGCCGCCGCGGGCACCACCGTATCGGCACTGTCCTCGGCGAACTCGGCCGTCACGCTGTTCCTCATCCTGCACGCGGCCACCCCGATGTAGCCGGGCCCCGCGATACACGGCGAACAGGGTGCTGCCGCCTGTCCGGCGGCAGCACCCCTGTCCGGCTGTCGGGTCAGCTGCGGGCTTTGAAGCGTTCGAGGGCGGCCACGCCCGCGGCGGCGAGCCCGATCTGGATGAGCCATTCGATCCAATCGACGCCCTTGGTGTCCGCCACTCCCAGGCCCGCGGCGATACCGGTCCCGACGAAGGCCGCAGCGATACCGACGCCGATCGTCCACAGCACGCCGATGCGCTGACGACCCGGCAGAACCAGCCGTCCCAGCGTGCCGATGATGACGCCGATCACGATGGCGCTGATGATCCCGGAGATCTCCATACCCGTCCTCTTCCCTTCCCCGTGCGGGGCTAGAGGTCGAACTCGTGCGGTGGCAGATCGAGCGTGAAGCACGCCTCGCGGACGATCGCCTGCTCGGTCTTGTCGAAGTCGCCGTCGGCGCCGCCGATGACGATGCCGATCTGGATCACGGCGCGCGCCTCGGCGGGCTTCTTCTTCGCCTTGGCAATCTCCTGCAGCACGCTGACCTTTCCGAAGTCGAAGTCGGCGGTCAGCTTGTTCAGATTGTCCTCGAAGCGCCGCTGCAGATCCATGGCGTCGAAGTTCTGCAGCACCTCGTTGGTGGCGATCAGCTGCGCCACGCGCCGCCGCTCGGCCGGGTCGATGGTGCCGTCGGCGGCGGCCACCAGCGCGCACATCGCCATGGAAGCGTCGCGGAAGGCGCCGCTCTTGAGGTCGTTCTTCTTCGCCACCAGCTGGGTCTGCATCGTCGATGCGGACTCCTTGATGCGGTCCCACAGGGCCATGAGAACTCCGTAAGTGTGTCAGGTTGCCCGAGCCGTGACCGACACGAGCCGACACCATAATCTACAGCACTGTAGAAGGCGGCGGGGGTCCGTCGACACGCTCGGGGATATAGGTGTCAGGCTTCCGCATGGAGGGCGTCCCCGAGTCGGCCTGACCGGAACCTCAATCCCTCGGGATCTACGCCACTGTAGAACTCCGGAGCGTCGCCGCTGGATGCCGCAGGGTCCGACTTACCGTGTTGATCAGTCGCACAGCGGTCCACTCCCTATCGTCCCTGGGCCGAGCGACATCTGGGAGGAGCCCTCCCTTCCTCCCCGCGGCGGCATGGCGTGGGGCGACCAAGGCCATGCCGCCGTCTCGCACTCAAGGAACGGAGTCGCCATGGCGGGCCACGGATTCGCGCTCCCCGGATGGATCATCAGTCAGATGCTCACTCGCAAGGCGCCGGCGCCGCCACCCGCGTACTTGCGGCACTCTCCGGGATCGCCGGTGTTCATCGCCGACTTCGCTTCCAGGCAGCAGTGGGTCGCGGGCCGTTCATGGGCGTACCCCGGCGGCGGGCCGACCAACCCGGGGGACAACAAGCTCGACCACCTCGTGCCCGACCCTTCCTACTGCCGCGACGGTGTTTTCCGGGCCACCCGCCGGCCGGAAGGTACCTGGAGCGCCGGGCTGCTGACGACCGAGGGCAGCGACGAGGACTTCATGGTCCGTACGGGCGACATCCTCGAAGGCCGCGTCCGGCTGCCCGTCGAGCACGGAGCCTGGCCCGCGATCTGGACGTGGCGGGACGGCGGGAACGAGATCGACGTGTTCGAATACCACCCCGACAACCCAGACGTCCTGGAGCTGTCGAACCACGTCAACGGGAGCGGGCGCTACTACACCGACCCTGCGATCCGCCCGGGCGCGTGGGTCGACCTGAAAGTCGAGCTCTGCCAGGAGTCCGTCAACTGGTGGGTCAACGGCTGCCACGCCTTCTCGGATGGCGTCGGAGTCGGCCCTGACTGGTGCGCGTACCTCATCGTCAACCTGTCGGTGTGCGCGGGCCAGCACCATCCAGCTCCGGACCCGGCCACGTCAGCCATGTCCTACGAGGTGAGCCACCTGCGCGTGTACCGCCCGTGAGCCCGCCAGGGGCTCCGGGGCAAGCCGCGGTAGGGCGGCCCCAGGAATGCGGCAACGCCGCGCCGATGACCCGGCGGCGCTCAGCATGGCGACGCCGATGCCGGTCTTGAGGGGCCGCCCGGTGTGGGCGCCCGCACGGCCCCTCGACGGGTGACGGGGCGGGGTCAGCCCTCGTCGCCCTCGTCTTCGTCGTCGCCTTCGAAGAAGTCGCCCACCTCGTCGACGACTTCGGCCGCGACCATGCCGCCGACCACACCGACGGCGAGTCCCGCCGCGCCGGCCGCGACCACGGTGCCCATGCCCGGCCCGGAGCGGTGCCCGTGACCATCGCCGTGGCCATGGCTGTGGTCGTCCTTGTGGGGGTGGCTGCCGTGGGCGGCGTAGGGGGCGCCGTGTCCGTAGTGGCCGCCATGGTGCGGATCGCCGTGCCCGTACGAGCCGTGACCGCCGTAGGAGGCGCGGTGCTCGATGAGCTGACGGATCCAGCCGTCGACTTCCGCGTGCCAGTTGACCTGCTCGACGCCGTGGTGGTGGACGGTGAAGCGGGTCACCGCGTCGTGGCCCCCGGAGAAGAGGCCGCCGCGCTTGTCAGCCTCCAGGACGACCTCCATGCCGCCGGGGTTGGCGAGGAAGGTCACCTCGATCTCGTTGACCTGGTGCGCGTACTGCGGCGCCGGGGCGAGTTCGATCTCCTGGTAGAAGGGCAGCTGCTGGCCGGTGCCGCCGATGCGCCCCAGCTCCAGGTCCGCGGACTTGAAGCCGAAGCCGAGCTGGCCCAGTGCCTCCAGGATCGCCTCCTGGGCGGGCAGTGGGCCGACGGTCAGCTGGTCGAGGTCGCCCTTGTCCTTCGCGCCCGCCACCGCCAGCTCGGTGCGCACCCCGAGCACGATGCCCAGGCCCTGCCCGTACAGCTCGGTGATCGGGGTCTCCCACGGCAGCATCACGCTGAAGGGCACGCTGTGCGGCTCGCCGGCGGCGAGGCGGAAGCCGCCGCCGACGGTGAACCGGTCGAAGACGACCGCGCCCTCGGACTCCCCGCCGTCGTGCTCGGCCTCGACGCGGGCCACCAGCTCCAGGGTGATGTGCTCGATCGTGAAGTCGGCATCGCCGCCCTTCAGGTGGACCTGCCCGCTCAGGGTCCCGCCGGGCAGCACCGCGCCCGGGTCGAGGACCGTGTCCACGGTGGGCCCGCCCACGCCGAGCGAGCCGAGCAGCCGCTTGAACACCATCGTGGCGTTCACTCCTTCATGTGTACGTACGGTTCTTGACCCCGCCGGGCGGCAGGCCCCGAAGGGGCGGGGGTCCGCCGCCCGGCGGGAGAGGACTACTTGGCGGAGGTGTCGAGTGCGGCCAGGGCCTGCGCCCAGCGCGCGTACTTCAGCTCGGCCAGATCGGCGACCGTCTTGACGCCGAACGCCTCCTGAAGGAGTTCACCGCCCCGGTCGGAGACTCCCTTCAGTGCGGAGACGGGCGCGGCGAGGATCTCCGGCAGGCTCTTGTCCGCCCACGCCTTGTCCAGCACCTTGTCCAGGTCGATCGAAGCCACGACAGCCCTCCCAGGGGAAATGCGGATGGAAATTTCCGGACGACGTGCTGCTGGGGTGGCCGTGGCCGGCGGATAATGGCCTGCTCAAACCGGTGTGCGCCCTCCCGCCTTTGCCCGTCGCCCGCGAGGCGGCCGGGAACATCCGGGCCGCCCCTCGCGTTATCTACACGCATGTAGAAGCATAGGGGTGAGGTGCCCCGCACGGACGACATCCCGGCGGAACGTCCGAAAAGCACTCGTGCGGGCGGCAGAAGCCGCCCCCGCGGGGGCTTTGCCGTCCCTTTACCATGGGGTGGGGTGTGGGCGCCTCACCGAACCGCCTCTGGATCCGCCCGATCCGATGAGCCAAGAAGGAGCAGCAGACCCGCCATGGGTGAACCTCCCAGTCCCAGCCGTGCCATTGCCCGCCCGCCGCGCATGCGTGAGGGATCGGGGGTGGCACGGTGACCGAAGTCCTGCTATTGCTCCTGGCCCTGGCTCTGACCTTGGCGTGTGCGGTGTTCGTCGCGGCCGAGTTCTCGCTGACCACCGTCGAGCGCGGTGAGCTGGAGCGTGCCGCCGAGGCGGGTGAGCGCGGCGCGGAGGGCGCGCTGAAGGCCGTACGCCGTCTGACCGTCCAGCTCTCCGGTGCCCAGCTCGGCATCACGGTGACCTCTCTGGTGATCGGCATGCTGGCCGAGCCGTCGCTCGCGGCACTGCTGCGCGGCCCTTTGAAGACGGTCGGTCTGGGCGGTGCCGCCTCGTCGGTGGCGACCGTGCTGGGCGTGGCCGTTTCCACCGTGGTCCTGATGGTGGTGGGCGAGCTGGTGCCGAAGAACTGGGCGATCGCCCGCCCGCTGGCCGTCGCCAAGGTGGTGGCCGGCCCGCAGCGAGGCTTCACCGCCGCGTTCGGCCCGTTCATCCATCACCTGAACAACACCGCGAACCGGTTCGTCCGCCGCTTCGGCCTGGAGCCGACCGAGGAGCTGGCCTCCGCCCGCAGCGCCGAGGAACTCATCGCGCTCGCCCGGCACTCGGCCGCCGAGGGCGCCCTGGAGGCGGACTCCGCGGAGCTGTTCGTGCGCACCCTGCATCTGAGCGAGCTGACGGCCGAGAACGTGATGACCCCACGGGTCGACGTCAAGGCGCTCGAAGCGCACGCCACGGCCGCGGACGCCGCGAACCTCACCCACGCCACCGGCCTGTCCCGCTTCCCGGTCTACCGCGACAGCCTGGATGAGGTCATCGGCACCGTCCACATCCGCGACGTGCTCGCCCTGGAGCCGGAGAAGCGTCAGCTGACGCCCGTGACCGAGCTGGCCACCGCGCCGCTGCTGGTGCCGGACAGCCTGAGTGCCGACCGGCTGCTGGAGCGGCTGCGCGAGATGCGCACGATGGCTGTGGTCATCGACGAGTACGGTGGCACGGCGGGCGTGGCGACGGTGGAGGACATCGTCGAGGAGGTCGTCGGCGAGGTCCGCGACGAGCACGACCCCGTCGAAGTCCCTGATCTGCTGCCCGCTCCCAGGACGGGGGACGGGCGTGCGGCGTGGGAGGCGGACGGCTCGGTCCGCCTCGACGAACTCGCCGGAATCGGGCTGACCGCGCCCGAGGGCCCGTACGAGACGGTGGCCGGCCTGGTCGCCACGCGCCTGGCGCGCATCCCGGCCAAGGGCGACGAGCTCAACGTGGACGGCTGGCGGCTTCATGTCCTCGACGTCGAGCACCACCGTGCCGACCGAGTCCGCATCACCGAACCGGTCCGGGTGCCGGCCCAGGCGGGGGAGGAGTCCCGATGACCGCGCTGCAGCTCACCATCGGTGCCCTGACCCTGCTGACCAATGCGTTCTTCGTGGGCGGGGAGTTCGCCCTGATTTCCGTGCGCCGCAGCCAGATCGAGCCGCGGGCGCAGGAGGGCAACAAACGGGCCCGGATGACCTTGTGGGGCCTGGAGCACCTCTCGGCGATGATGGCCACCGCCCAGCTCGGCATCACCGTCTCCTCGCTGGTGCTCGGCGCGGTCGCCGAACCGGCCATCGCGCACCTGCTGGAGCCCGCCTTCGAGACGGCCCACATCCCGCACGCCCTCATCCACCCGGTCGCGTTCGTCATCGCGCTGAGTGTGGCGACGTATCTGCACATGCTGATCGGCGAGATGGTCCCGAAGAACATCGCGCTGGCCGCGCCGGTGGCGACCGCGCTGCTGCTCGGTCCGCCGCTGGTGGCCCTCACCCGGGCGCTCAGGCCGGTGATCTTCGGTATCAACGCCTTCGCCAACGCGCTGCTGAAGCTGCTCCGGGTGGAGCCGAAGGACGAGGTGGAGGCAGTCTTCACCGACGACCAGCTCGCGCGCATGGTCGTCGACTCCAGCGCGGCCGGCCTGCTCTCGCCCGCGGACGGCGAGCGCCTGCGCGATGCTCTGGAGCTGGGCACGAGGCCGGTGGGCGAGATCCTCGTCCCCGCGCAGCAGATGCGCACGGTCCTCCACACCATTACCCCGGCCGAGCTGGAGCGGATCGCGGCCGAGGCGGGCTACTCCCGCTTCCCCGTCACCGGCCCGATGGGCACCCTGCTGGGCTACCTGCACATCAAGGACACCCTCGGCATCACCGACCGGAACCAGCCGTTCCCGCGGACGGCCCTGCACCCGGTCACCGGGGTCCGCATCGACACCCCGCTGGACGACACCCTCACCGCCCTGCGCACCGACGGCAGCCACCTGGCCGCAGTGACCGGCGAGACGGGCGCCGTCCTCGGCTTCGTGACCATGGAGGACGTCCTGTCCGAACTGGTCGGCCCGGCCCGGCCCGCTGCCTGACCGCCGACGCCGCCCGGCGGGTTTGCGCGGAAACGCTCGGGAACGCGCACTCCGTCACCATCGTTTACTTCCCTGCACGCCGACTCAAGGAGCAAGCCCGTGTCCGCCAGACCGACGGACTCCCCGGGGCACAGTCCCCGACCCTCCCGCCACATCTCTAATGATCGTTTCGATCGCGGCGCGCGGCGGGGTGGTGTTCGATGAGTACCGCGAATGCCGTACTCGGCCTGCTGGCCGTCTTCGTCCTCACCGCAGGCACCGGCTACTTCGTGGCCCAGGAGTTCGCGTACGTCTCCGCCGACCGGCTCGCCCTGACCCGTGAGGCCGAGGCGGGCGACAAGAAGGCGGCCCGCGCCCTGAAGGTGCTGGAGCGGCTGTCGTTCATGCTGTCCGGCGCCCAGCTGGGCATCACCGTCACCGGCCTGGTCGTCGGTTTCATCGCCGAGCCGTCCGTGTCCGCGCTGCTCAAACCCGTTCTGACCGGCATCGGCATTCCCGAGGGGGCCGTCTCCGGCATCTCCGTCGTCCTCGCGTTCGTGCTGGCCACCATCGTGCAGATGGTGCTGGGCGAACTGGCGCCGAAGAACCTCGCGATCGCCGTGCCGGAACGGCTGGCGAAGGCACTGGCCGGCTCCACGCTGGCGTACTTGAAGGTCGTCGGCCCGGCGGTGCGGGTCTTCGACGGCGCGGCGAACGGGCTGCTGCGCAAGGTCGGCATCGAGCCCGTCGAGGAGCTGCACCACGGCGCCACCCTGGAGGAGCTCGGCCATCTGATCGGCGAGTCCCACGAGCAGGGCGAGCTGCCCAAGGACACCGCCGACCTGATCGACCACGCCCTGGAGTTCTCCGAGCGGACGCTGGATGAGGTGATGGTGCCGCGTGTGGACGCCGTCTTCGTCCGCAAGGGCGCCACGATTGCCGAAGCCGTTGAGCTGATCGGCAAGCACGGCCACTCCACCTACCCCGTCCTGGGGGATCACCCGGACGACGTCGCGGGCGTCGTGGGCGTGCGCGAGCTGATGCGGCTGCCCGCCGACAGCCTCGCCGCCGCCACCGCGGGCGCGCTCGCCCGCCCGCCGCTCCTGCTGCCGGACACGCTGCCGCTGCCGGACGCGGTGAGGCGGATGCGTGAGCTGAACGACGAGTTCGCCGTGGTCCTGGACGAGCACGGCGGGGTGGCGGGCATCGTCACCTACGAGGACATCGCCGAGGAACTCGTCGGTGACATCGCCGACGAGACCGACACCGTCACCGAACTCGCCGTCCCCGACGGCACGGGCTGGCTGGTGGACGCCGGACGCCGCCTCGACGAGGTCGCCGACGCCACCGGCATCGACCTTCCCGAGGAAGAGGACTACGACACCGTGGCCGGTCTGGTCATCGACCGCCTCGGCCGCTTCCCGGCCATCGGCGACCAGCTGACCGTCGGCCTGCCCGACGGCGGCCGCGCGATGATCGACGTACGCACACTCGACCGGCACGTGCCGGAGCGGGTCCGCCTCGAGCGACTGCCCGTGGCGGAGCATGAGGAGGAGCAGGCATGAGTTTCCCGATGGCGCTCTTCGTCACCGTGCTGCTGCTGATCGGCAGCGCCTTCTTCGTCGCCGCCGAGTTCGCGCTGGTCGCCGCCAAACGCCACCGCATGGAGAAGGCCGCAGCTTCAGGTCAGCGCGGTGCCAAGGCAGCCCTGGCCGGGATGCGTGAGTTGTCCCTGATGCTGGCCGGCGCCCAGCTCGGCATCACCGTGTGCACCCTGGGCCTGGGCTCGCTCTCCAAGCCCGCGATCTCCCACGAACTCGACCCGCTGCTGCACACGCTGGGCCTGCCCAGCGCGCTCAGCTACGGCATCGCCTTCGCCGTCGCGATGATCGTCGTGGTGTTCCTGCACATGGTCGTCGGCGAGATGGCCCCCAAGTCCTGGGCCATCGCCCACCCCGAACGCTCCGCGATGCTCCTCTCCCCGCCCTTCCGGGCCGTGGTGAACGTGGTTCGCCCGCTGATCGGGATGCTGAACCGGATCAGCAACGCCCTGGTACGGCTGTGCCGGGTCAGCCCGCGCGACGAGCTGGCCTCGGTCCACAACCGCGAACAGCTGACGCACCTGGTGGAGGAGTCGCAGCGGCTCGGCCTGATCAGCGCATCCGACTCCGAACTGATCACCCGGTCGCTGACCGAGCCCCAGACTCCGGTGAGCGACCTCCAGGTCCCGGCCGCCGAGATCACCTCGGTCGACGGCGACGCAAGCGTCGACGACATCCTGCGCACCGCCGCCGACCACGACCGCACCCGGCTGCTGGTCCGCGAGGGCGGCACGGTCCTCGGCTCCCTCCACGCCCGCGACGCGCTGGTCGTCCGCGCTCAGGGCCGTACCGTCACCGCGCGCGCCCTGGTCCGCCCCGTACCGGAGCTGACCGGAGACGCCACCGTCGCGGACGCGATCGACCTGCTCCGCCGGCACCGCGCCTCGCTCGCACTCGTCTGCGACCACACCGGCCGCCTCACCGGCCTGGTCAGCCTGGACGATCTGCTCGCCCGCTACCTGCAGCCCCAGGCGGCCTGACCTCCCGAGAAGGCAACACCGAGGGGCGGGCGAGCTGCCCACCCCCTCGGGTGTCTGCCAGGGGACACACATCAGGAATCGGGTGCCCGGATGCGTGAGCGGCGGGGTCTCGTGTTGAAGCCGCCCCCTGCGCCACGCGGGCATCTACAGTGCTGTAGAAGTCTCTCCTGGAGCGTGATCGCTCAACAGGCCCGCCTTCCGCCCGGTCGGCGGGAACGTCGCGCTGCGCGAAGGAGCAGGTACAGCAGGATGACCGATCACCACGATCCTACGGCCAAGGCGTGGCGGCCCTCCCGCCGGAGGCTGGCGGAACGGGCCCGCGCCGTCACGCAGGCCCGGTGGTTCGCCCTCACCGTGTTCGGCCTGATCCTCGCCAACGCGGCGCTGTTGGGCGCGGAGACGTACAGCGGAGTGGTCGAGGACTGGCACCAGTGGTTACGCCTCGCCGAACACGTCTGCCTGGCCGCTTTCACGGTCGAGATACTCCTGCGGGCCTGCGCGCACGCCGACCGTCCCCGCGACTTCTTCCGCGACCCGTGGAACCTGTTCGACCTGGCCGTCGTGGTCTCCGCGTTCCTGCCGGTCGCCGCGAAAACGGCACCATCCTGCGGCTGCTGCGCCTGGCCCGCGTCCTGCGCACCGCCCGCTTCCTGCCCCAACTGCGCACCTTCATGGTCGCGGTCGGCCGCAGCCTGCCCGGCACCTTCAGCTTCCTGCTCGTCGGCGCCCTGCTGCTGTACGTCTACGCCATGGTGGGCTGGGTCTTCTTCGCCGACCACGACCCCGAGCACTTCGGCTCCCTTGGCCGCGCCGTCCTCACCCTCTTCCTCCTGATGACCCTGGACGGCCTCGGCGACGCGGTCCACGCCGGCCTGGAAATCTCCCGCTGGAGCATCCTCTATTACGCCTCCTACGTTCTTCTCGCCTCCTTCGTCCTCGTCAACGTCCTCATCGGCGTCGTCATCAGCTCCCTGGACGAGGCCCGCGAACTGGAGCGGGAGCAGGACGAGGCGCGGAGTGCGGCCGAGCCGCCGCCTGCCGCGACGGCGGACGAGGCCGAACGCGAACTGCGCGACCGGATCACAGCCGCGCGGCAAGCCCTCGACGACCTCGAAGCGAGCCTGCAACGCTTCTCCGCGCCCCAACCCCGCGAAGCGGAAGGGACTGTGCCATCGCCCTCGGGGCACACCTGATGGCGACCGGACTTTGCGAAGAGGGGCAGCCATGGAGATCTCGGGCATCATCAGCGCCATTGTGATCGGCGTCGTCATCGGCGTTCTGGGCCGGCTCGTGGTCCCCGGCCGCCAGCGCATCGGCGTGCTGTGGACCATCCTCGTCGGCATCGCGGCCGCCTTCGCCGGCACGGGCATCGCCGCCGCGTTCGACGTCGCCGACACCAAGGGCGTCGACTGGATCGAGTGGCTCATCCAAATCGGCCTGGCGGCCCTGGGCGTCGCCACGCTGGACCGATTCAGGGCGCGCCGCCGCTGACTGGTCACTTGGATACCGTGCGTCTGGCACGCCTCGATGAGGGTGGGGTACCGGACGACCTGGGTGAAGAGGCGAAGCCGGCGGATTGCGTAGGAGTTGCCCAGGGTGGGCTGGATCACCTCCGGTGCTGAGGTGAAGTCATGCTGCGGGCACCGGGACTGGCGGTTGTTCTGCGTCTCGATGCCGTATTCGCGGGCGCGGGCCCCGTTACCGCGTACGGCGGCCGCGGTTCACCCGGCGCTGGCAGCTCGTCGCTGCCCGACCGGAAGCCGTAGAGGACCTCGTTGATGTTGGCGGCGGGAGCAGAGCCAGTAGAGTATGGCCTTCGTCACAGCCTTGGATGGGGATAGCGACACGATGCGCTGCTGCTATGCGACACCGACCACGTCGCCGGCCGCCTCGTAAAGCGACACGACCTGCGGGGGACACGATCTCTGCAGAAACAAACCTGCTGCGTGAACTGCACTGGAGCCCGACCGCCCTCGGCATCGTTATGGGCGCCGGCGGAGTCGGCGGCATCCTCGGCGCCCTCGTCTGGCAGCCCCTGGAGCGGCGCTGGGGTCCCGGCAAGGTGATGCTCGGCGCGCTCGCTCTCAACCCACTCGCCCAGATTCCCCTGGTCCTCGCTAGCCCCGGACTCGGCGGGCAGATCGCCATCGGCACCGGCATGGTCATCCAAACCGGTGCCGCGGTGTGCCACGGCGGACTCCAGCGCGCCGTCCGCCAGGAACTCGCCCCCGACCATCTCCAAGGACGGGCTCAAGCCACCGGAGCCTGGCTCGCCTTCAGCCTGCGCCCGTTCGCCGCGCTCGCCGCCGGCGCGCTGGGCACCCTGCTCGGGTTGCGCCCCACTCTCACGCTCATCACCGCGGCCCTGGTCGTCCCGTTCCTTGTGCTTTGGAACTCGCCGGTTCGCGCTCTCGGCCCCGCCGCCCCCGTCTCCCTGATCCCGACCGAGGAGCCCGCCAGCCCATGACGATCACCAACCCGGCCGAGTACTGGGATCCGCTGTGGGCATCGGGGCGCCGCTACCGCGGCCTCGGGCCGGAGGAGCAGCAGCTGACCCGCCACTTTCTCGGCGCCGGCCACGGCCGGCCTGCGCTCGACATCGGCTGCGGCGACGGGGCTCTCGCCCGGTACCTGCACGCCGACCTGGGATACCGCACCACGGCGATCGACTGTTCCTCCGCCGCTCTGAAGATCGCGCAGGCCGAGCAGGACATGACCGACGGTCCGGTCTTCCAGCAGCTGGACATCGAGACCGACGAAAGCAGCGTGCTTCCCGACGCCGGCTACGCCGTCATCACCTGCCGCCTGGTATTCGCCTTCATCAAGGACAAGCCCGCCTTCCTTGACCGTATCCGATGCCTCCTCCCGCCCGGCGGAACGATTTGGGTGGTCACCCCGCTTGCTGAACGACTCCCGGAGGAGCGGAAGTCGATCGGAATCACCGGTCAGCAGGCGGAACTGCTGACCGCGCCCTGGTCATCGGTGAAGAGCGAAGACCTGGACTCGATGCGCTGCTACGCCCTGCGCCCCTGACCCGCCACGATCCAAAGCCTCACCCCCGACGAGGCCCAACGGTGCCCAGCGCCCTAGCTCTACGCCTCTTCCTCCAGCCCTGCCTGAGGTGATCGATGTTCTCACTGCCCGACGACGCCACCGCCCAGCGCATGCGTAGCGCCAGGGGCTTTGCGTGCACCGCTCTCACTCTGACCGACGTCGCCGAGCATCCCGTCTGGGGCTACGCCGGCCGGACCCTTTCCGGTGCCGTATCCAGCGCACAGGGCACTGGCTGGCTCCGTGTCGTCGCTGAGCGCCCCGGCAAGGCGCACGGGAAGCTCTGGGACGGCCCCAAAACCGCCCATGAGCTGCTTCCTCCCGAGATCCCCCGCCCCGTCCTCCACCACGTCCACGACTGGCAGGCCGCCGGCTGGGCGTACCGCGCGGAGCTGTATCAGCACGCGGACGCCACCGTCATCTCCCACTCACCGGTCCTCGAACACGATCCGGCCCTCCCTGCGGCATGGTGGGCGCAACTGCGGACGTCGCTCGACTCCCTTGCAGGAGTCCTCACCGAACGCATCGCCGTACGCGAGGAGTACATCCGCCGAGCCGTCCCCGAATACACCGGCTGTGACGTGGGGCAGATCGAGTGGTCCACCGCTCACGGCGACTTCCACTGGTCAAATCTCGGCGGACCCGGCCTCACCATCCTCGACTGGGAAGGCTGGGGGCAAGCCCCGGTCGGCTTCGACGCCGCCCAGCTCTACCTCTACTCCCTCCACACCCCCGCCACGGCCGCCCGCGTACGCCAGACGTTCGCCGACATCCTCGACGCCCCGGGCACACGGGTGGCAGAACTGACCGTCTGCGCCCAGGTACTCCAGGCCGCCGATCGCACGCCGTTCTACAAGGAGCTGACGGGCCCGGTGAAGGAGTACCTGGACGCGACATACGTGAGGACGAGGTGATAGCTACGGATCAGCGAGCAACCGACGACCAGCCCACACCTCTCAAGCCGGCCGACTCAGGCTGGTAGTGCCCGCAGGTGGGCCAACAGGCCCTCCGTATCCGTCAGATCCGGAACGACAAGGTCGGCGCCAGCGGCACGAAGGTCCGCCACCGAGTGGACACCGGAGGCGACAGCGATACAGTGCGCCTTCGCGTCATGCGCAGCACGGACATCGCGAGGCGTGTCTCCGATCAGCACGGTCGGCGTCGTCATCGTCATGCCATAGGCGGCGTGCATTCGGGCCCGGGCAGCGTCGACGAGACGGGCCCGGTCCTCGCTGTCCTCGCCGTACCCACCCACGGACATGTCGAGCAGGCCGTCGAGGCCGAAAGCCCCCAGCTTGACACGCGCGTTCGCGGCGATGTTGCCAGTGAGGACCGAGGAACAGATTTCGGCATCTGCCGCGAGCGCCTTCAACGCCTTCTCGACGCCAGGCAGAACCCGGCCCCGTCGCCGCAGATCCTCTTCGCGGCCACGCCCGGCTTCTTCCAGCGCTCGCTGCGCCGACTCCCATCCGGGAACCGGCAGGCCGTGCCGGACGAACATCTCGCGCATGATCGCCCGGTCCGTGCGACCTTCCGTCGGCGCAGGCAGGTTGGCGTCCCGCCCCGCGAGGGCCTTGAAGGCGCTGGCGTAGATCTCTTTGCTCACGCCGGCGTTGTCTACGAGGGTGTGGTCCACGTCCCAGAGCACAATGAGCTGCACGTGCCCAGGGTATGCAGCGTGAACTGCCTGTTAATAGTGCCCTCTCGGGACGTCCTGGCGTCCCGCAAGATCTTGCCGCGTCCCATGACGTCCTGCGAAGATGCGAACGTGAACGAGCGGTTGCGTACGGTGATGATCCAGCGGAAGGTGTCCCCGGAGGACCTCGCGGCTGCGTGCCAAGTCGATCCCAAGACGGTCGAGCGCTGGATCAGCCTGGGTCGGCAGCCGCACCGCAAGCACCGCTGGGCGGCGGCACAGACCCTCGGCGTAGACGAGTCGTATCTGTGGCCACCGGAGGAGGACGACACCCAAGGACAGCCGACGGAGCAGGCGGAGCTCGTCGCCGCCTTTCCCAACCGCGCGAGCTTCCCGCAGAAGTCCTGGGTCCGCCTCCTGCAGTCCGCGCAGGAACACATCGACGTCCTGGTGTTCAGCGGAACGTTCTTCGCCCAGACCAACCCGCGCGTGGCCGCGATGCTCGCCGAGCGCGCCGACGCTGGCGTCCAGGTCCGCCTCTGCTTCGGCGACCCATCGGGCAAGGCGGTCGCCGTCCGAGACGAGGAAGAAGGAATCGGCGGCACGCTCTCCGCCAAGATCAGGGCCTCGCTCACCTACTACCGCAAGCTGATCGGCACCCCCGGCTGCGAGGTACGCCTCCACGACACGACCCTGTACAACAGCCTCTTCCGCTACGACGACGCGCTCCTCGTCAACCCGCACGTCTGGGGGCAGCCCGCCAGCGCCAACCCTCTGTTCGAACTGCGACGCCTGGGGGACGACGGCTGGTTCGACCACTATGCCGGCAGCTTCGACGCGGTCTGGGAGACTCCAAAACCCTGGTCACCCGAATCCATGTAAGGAGCGCGGCCCGCGATGGGACGTACGGAGTACTGGTACGACGACAACGCACCCAAGCCGAACACGCTGATCCCAGCCTGCAACATGCTCGCCGCCAGGGAGACCGACGGAGCAATTCTCCTGCAGCGCCGCCGCGACACCGGTCAGTACGCGCTCCCCGGAGGAGCCATGGACATCGGAGAATCCCCCACTCAGTGCGCAGTGCGGGAATGCAAGGAGGAGACCGGGGTCGATGTCATCCCCATCGGGCTCCTCGGCGTCTACTCAATCCCAGAGCACGTGGTCGCCTACACCGACGGCGAGATCCGGCAGGCATACGAGGTGACCGTGATCGGACGCCCAGTCGGCGGCGAACCGGCCATCAACGATGAAGCAGACGACGTCCGCTGGGTCCTGCCCGACGATCTGGAGTCATACGACATCCACCCTTCGATGCGCCGGCAGATCGCCCACTACCTGGACGGGACATACGCGCACGTCGACTGAGCTCCGCTCGCGCCCCTACCCTCCGACCGCAGCGAGCCGGACTTCGACCCTGTGCACAGCCGCGCATAGCTCCGGTTCCGCTCGGCGGATGAACCGGCCGACCACGCTGTCGGGGCCATACCGGCCGAGGATCTCTGACAGGCGGGCATCGACCGTGGTCGGCTCGCCGTCCGGTGTCGTCGTCATGTCGCAGTAGGCCAGTGCATCCACGAGCGCGGCCTGATCGAGGACGGGAAACTCCGCCTCAAGATCCTCCCTCAGCCCGCGCTCCTCTGCCTCCAGCACGGCACATGAGTGGTTGGCCACCAACCGCACCAATCTCTCATCCGCTGCTGTGCGATCGCGCAGGTATCGGGCGCCGTCGAGAGGATGGAACCCGGTGGCAGCCAGTGCCGGCGTGTAGCCGATGTCGTGCAGCATCGCCGCAGCCCAGAGGAGGTCCACGTCGTCGCCCAGGATTCCCGCCAGGGACTGCGCCCTTGCGGCGACGCCCTGAGAATGTGCCCAGCGCCGCGGCAAGGGCTCGGCAAGAAGGGACCTGGCCAGGTCACGGGCCCAATTAGTGAGATCCATGCTCGGCAGACTATGACGTAAGGCGTGGGGGCTGAGCGGGGATCGGCCGGACGTCCCGGGACGTCTACCGTTCTGCTACCCAGCCGGGCGGATCTCAGGCGGCCAAGGTGACGTAAGCGCCGACCGTGAGGCCCGAGAAGGTGATGAGTTGTCGGGCTGCAAGCACGTGAAGGCGGCGTGCATCCCCATGCCGGCGATACGGGCTACATCGAGGCCGCAGGTGCTGCGGGAAGACAGATTGTCTTCCCGCTCCGCGGGGCGCTCGGTGGCGGTGGAGAGTTCCCCCGCCGGAGCGCCGGGCCGGGCAGCTGGACGTCCGGTGAGCAGGTGGCTGTGGCCAGGCCGGGCCCGATCTCCCAGGCGGTTACACCGGCTGCCCTTCAGTCGGGTGGTCTCCATCCGAGTGAGGTTAGGGTCCTGAGAGGTGGACTGGGGGTAAACACGTCGGCTACGCCTCCTTCAGCGCAGGCGGCTTGACGGCCCGGCCCGGCCCGGACCGCTAGCGCGGGGTGGTCGACGTCCCGGCTGTCGGCGTCCCCCTCGTGGGTCGTCGTGTGGCGCGGATTCGTACTCGGCGGGCAATACCGGGCTGCGCAGCCGCTACTGTGGCGGCTCGCCTGATCTAGCGCCAGATTTGGAGCAGCCTCAGATGAACAGCGCCCCTTTCCGTCTCGTCGTCACGGGCGGCGGAACCGGTGGACACACCTACCCCGCGCTGACCGCTGTGCGTACTCTGCAGGCCCGGCTCGCTGCCGATGGCAGGGCGCTCGAGACTCTGTGGATCGGGACGGCTGACGGCTTGGAGGCACGCGTGGCCCCGGCCGAGGGCATCCCCTTTACCAGCGTGGTGACCGGTAAGATCCGCCGCTCGAAGAACCCGCTGAAGATGGCGTCGCCGGCGAACGTGCGGGATATGGCACGGGTACCGCTCGGGGTGGTGCAGGCTCGGAAGGCGATCGATGGTTTCCGGCCGGATGTGGTGCTGGCGACGGGTGGCTATGTGGCGGTCCCGGCCGGACTGGCGGCGCGGATGTGCCGTCGTCCGCTGGTGTTGCACGAGCAGACGGTCAGGTTGGGGCTGGCGAACCGGAAGCTGGCTGCGTCGGCGGCTCGGATCTGCGTGTCGTCGGAGTCGACGCTGCCACTGCTTTCGGAGTCGGCGCGGCAGGTCGCTGTGGTGACGGGGAACCCGGTGCGGCCCGAAGTGCTGTCTGGACACGCAGACAGGGCCGTACAGACGCTGCAGCTGGGGGGCTTCGACCGGCAGCTGCCGACCGTGTACGTCACTGGCGGCGCGCAGGGTTCGCAGCAGATCAATGAGCTGGTCGGCGAGGTGCTGCCGTGGCTGCTGCGCCAGGCGAACGTGGTGCACCAGTGCGGTCCGGACAATGTCGAGGGACTGCGCGCGCGGGTGGCCGGGCTGCCCGCCGGGCTCGCGGGCCGGTACTACCTGGCTGGCTTTGTCGGCCCGGAGCTGCCGGACGTGCTGGCGCTCGCGGATGTGGTGATCTCACGCAGTGGTGCGGGGTGAAGTTTCCCCGTGATCTCGGACACGTGATCGTTACGCCGCAAGGGCGTGCTGGTGTCGTTGCCTGGTCTCGGCCGGGGTGAGGTAGCCGAAGATTTTGTGCTTGCGCAGACGGCGGCGGTTGTAGAAGGTCTCGATGAAGGTGAAGACCTCGGCGCGGGCGGTCGCCCGGTCGGGCCAGGTCCGGGTGCCGATCTCCTCCTTCAGGAGGGCCCAGAAGCTCTCCGCGGCGGCATTGTCGAAACATGACCCAGTCCGCCCGCAACTCTGCCGGAGTCCCAACTCCTCTATCCGGTAACGGAATTGGGACGAGGTATACTCGCTGCCGCGATCGCTGTGGATCACACATCCCGGCTCCAGGTTCCCCGGCCATGTGCCATGTCCAGGGCGTCGACGACGAGGTCGGCTCGGTGGTGATCGGCCATGGCATAGCCGACGACCTCGCGGGTGGCCAGGTCCAGCCAGCAGGCGAGGTAGAGCCAGCCCTCGGCGGTGGGCAGGTAGGTGATGTCGCCGACCAGCTTGATCCCGGGACGCTCGGCGTGGAAGTCACGGCCGATCAGGTCCGGGGCCGGCTTCGCCTTCGCATCCGGCCGGGTCAGCGAGCGGCGCTTGCGCCGTGTGACGCCGCGTATGTCGCGCTCGCGCATCACGCGGGCGACACGCTTGCGGTTCACCCGCTGCCCCAGGCGTCGCAGTTCAGCGTGAATGCGCGGGACACCGTAGGTATGGCGGGAGGCGATGTGCAGCACCGTGATCTCATGCCCGAGCGCGTCGTTCGCGGCCTCCCGGGCGCGGCGGGCCGCCTCGCCATCACACCACGCGTAGTACGACGAGCGGGCGACCTTCAGCACCCGGCACAGCAGAACGACCGGGTAGTTCGCCTTCTCCGTGTGGATGAACCGGTACAGCTCGCTCACCGGTCGTTCTCCTTCACGAAGAAGGCGGTCGCTTTTTTAGGATCTCGATCGTCTGCTGTTGTTCGCGGACCTCCTTGCGCAGCCGCTTGAGTTCCTCGCGCTCGGCGCTGGTCAGCTCACCGGGCTCGCCCTCGCCCCGGTCCGCCTTGGCCCGGCGGTACCAGCCACGCAGGGACTCCGAGCTGATGCCGAGTTCCCGGGCCACCGCAGTGACCGTCTTGCCCGAGGAGTCGACGAGCGCGATCGCGTCCCGCTTGAACTCCTCGGTGTACCGCTTCGTGTACTTGCTTCCCACCTGGTGCTACTTCCTCTGGAACCTCAGGTCCCAGTCTCCAGGTGTCCACGATCAAGGGGAAGCTTCAGGGGACGCTGGCTGAGCTGACTGCGCTGGGCAAGCCTGCTGTGTTTGTGCCGCTGGCGTCGTCGGCCGGCAACGAGCAGGCGCACAACGCGCGGCATCTGCAGGAGGCCGGGGCAGCGGTCGCGCTCGAAGGTGCGGTGACGGCGGATCAGGTGCGGAACGCGTTGGGCCCGCTCCTGGCTGATGCCCAGCTTCGGTGGGCGATGGCGGACCGGGCCCGTGCGTACGGCCGTCCGGACGCTGCCGACAGGCTCGTGGACGAGGTCCTGTCGGCTGCGTCCGGCCAGCCGGTTACTGGGGCGGCCGGCCGACGTGGAGAGCCGTCCCTGCCTCAATGAGATCGTTTCATCTTGAACTCGCAGGTCGCGGTACCGGTGTGAGCCCGTGATGCCGTCCTCGTGCTGGCAGGCGGAGTGATCGCCGTCGGGTGATCGTCCGTCACCGCTGGACTTCGCAGTTCGCCAGAACGAGCAGGGCCCGTAGCAGCGTGGTGGCGTGGTGGACGTTCATGCGCACCTTGGTCAGAATGCGCCAGCTCTTCAGGTTCGCGAAGCCGTGCTCGACGGCGGCGCGTTCGCGGCTGACCAGCCGGTTCGCCTCCTTCTCGGCGTCGGTGAGGCGGTGGGAGCGGGTCGCCTTACGGCCGGTGATGATGACCGGAGCATCGTCGGGGTTGTCGTCGAGGCCGACGAAGCCGAGGTCGGCCAGGGCGCCGAGGCCGGCCTCGCGTAGATGCCTGGTGATGTGGTCGTGGCGGGCGGCGGTGATCTCGCTGGCCCGGCCAGGGCGGGCGGAAGAGATCCAGACCAGGTTTCCCTTCTCGTCGGTCAGCGCGAGGAAGAGCAGGCCATGGGCCTTGTGTTTCCCGCTGTAGTTCTTGCGGTTGTCCGCCCCGGTGCGGCGGCGGGTGCGCACGAGGGTGCCGTCCAGCAGGACCACCGCACCGCCCCGACGGGCGATCTTCTTCAGGGCGCGGTCCAGACGCGGGGCCCGGGCAGCGAGCAGGTCGAGGACTTCCAGGACCCAGCGGCGGACGGTTGCGGCCGAGACGGAGTTGCCGCCGGCCATGTCGGCCAGGCGCTGATCGTGACGCAGGACGGCCAGCACGACGATCGCCTGCGTGCCCGGAGCGGCCTTGCGCCAGCGCGTGCGCAGCTGCTTGCGGCGCCGGCGTATCAGTCCGCCGACGAGATCGACGGTCCGCTTCGACACAGGAAGCCGGACCTGGTAGACAACACCGGGAGAGCCCTCGGCGGGCGGCTGTTTCTTCACACAAACGCCAACTCCCGCTGGGGGCCCTCGTGTACGGCCGGAACTGGCCGCTCTGCCCCAGTCGGCGATCAGCGCGGCAGGTACCGTCCCGAGCCCGTCCGGGTCAGCCAGCCCCGGTCGGACAGCTTGCGCAACTGGCCGCGGACCGGCTCGACCTTTGCCGGAGTGTTCTCACGGCCCAGCGCGAGCGCAACGTCCTTGGCCATCACCGGCCCCGACGCCTTCGCGACGATCTCCATGATCCGCCGATAGTCCGGCGTGAGCACCTCCACCCCCATGCCTTCCTCGCGGTCCGGGATCAGCCGCATCCCACCCGCCCCGGGCGTCACCTCCGGCTCCGGCTCCGGCTCCGGCTCCGGCTCCACGATGCCCGACGGCCGCCGTCCCCCGTCCGTTGCCTCGGCCCACTGCCCGAACACCACCTCGGCTGCCTCCAACCGGCCCAGCTCGGCGTCAATCTCCGCCAGTTCCTTGCGCAGCAGCTCGGCCCGCTCAGTCAGTCGCATCCGCCGCTCGATCGTCCACGTCAGTACGTCCACCATGCGCCTCCCTCCCTTTGCGGAACCTACGAGACGCCTCGGGCGGACCACCCCAGAACCCGCGAACCGGCCCGTGGCAGACGATCACCTGCTAATGATCACGTCCGAGACCAGCACGAGCGTGTCAATCTCCACCCACACCAGCGGCCCGACCTGCGAGTTCAAGATGAAACGACCTCACTGGGCATGCGATTTTCGACGCGCAGAACGGTGCCACCTCATGACCGGCTCCATCACGTGGCCATGGTCGGCGAGTCCCTCCCCGACGCCGGCCCGTCCGTTTCCCCGCTGACCCCAGCCTGGACAAGAGCGCACCCGTCCCGTCCTGGTGGTCCGAGGCCGTCCGCGCCTGGCTGCCCACTGGACGGCCGACCAGTCGCTGACCGTCCTGAGCCCCGAGTCCCGGCACGGCGAGCGCGCCGACCGCTGGAGGCCCAGGTTGACTGGGAGACCGCCGCCCGTGCCGCTGCGAGCACGACTCTCTTCTGCCCCCGTGGCCTGCGCACCTGCTGGCACAAGGGCGCGGGAGCGGACCGCTGGTCTGGTACACGCTGCCCGCTGGCACGGTCTTCCCGTCGTCGCGGTCCTGCGTCAGGGGAGAGTAGCGGTGAATCGCTTTGTCCCATGTTGTCAGGACGGTGCGGGGCGCAAGGGTTCGCCGGAGTCACAGTCAAGACGGGTCCCGCACAGTAGGTGGGTGGATCTCTCAGGGCCCCGTCAGCCCCAGCCGGTACGGCCATATCGCACACCCAGCGTGATCACCCCCCACGACTAGGTTCGATGTCACAGCAGATGAAATGGCTGTGTTCGCTGTCAATCGCCTCGATGGGATGGCATGGGACATCGGATTCGCCCACGGCAGACGCGAAAGAGCCCCGAAGGACTGGAACCACTCCCGGCAGGCATGTCAACGTACAACCTCCCCGGAAAACACCAAGTCAGAGACGCTTCTAGCGATGCGGATGCTGTCTCGCGCCATGGTCCCTACCAAGGAGGCTCACCTGCCGAAATCCGCACTTCGCTCTCCCCGTTTCCCCGCTCCTCTTCGCGCTCGGCGCCATGAATGCGTGGACCGCTCAGGCGAAGGCCGACTACGCCGCGCTCTCCACGGCCCTGTGCCTCTGCATCTGCAGACTTCTCGGTGAGCGCCTGGTGCAGCGCGGATATCGCCAAGACCTGATGGTGCTTGCATCGCGGCCCACCCCGATACTCACGCGCGTGGCACCGCACAAGCCGTCGGTGCCTCCGAGCGTGTTATGACCCGCAACCTCAGCCGACTCACCGAAGACGGGCTCGTGGTCGTGCTCGTAGACGACGTGCACTCCGCGCTCAGGTCCCACCGACTGGCCTCGTAGCTCTCGGATGCCGGGCGGAATATAGGCCACGATCCCCGGTTACCGAAACCGGGGATCGCGCGGACTATTGAGGCTGTTCGTTCTTGGCTGTGCTTGGCGGTGGAGCCATAGCGGATAGTGCCGCCAGTTTGCCCAATCCTGATCGTTTTGGCGGCGCTTCAAAGACATGCCCCCTGTTCGAGGAGAGTGATTCTTCTGCCGGATCCCATCAAGAAACTTCCGCCGAACTCGAAGGGGAAGGTTCGGTACCAATTTGTTGTGGACGCTGGGATCGACCCCGAAACTGGTAAGCGTAAGCAGTTGAGGCGCACCTTCGACTCGTTGAAGGAAGCCAAGGCTGAGTACGCGAACATAACTAATCGACGGCATGAGGGGTCACTTGTGCCGCCCAACAAGATCACCGTGAATGAGTGGCTCGACCGATGGCTGGCCATGAAGGCGGAGGACCTGGAAGAAACCACCATCTACAGCTACAGGATTACCCTGGACCGAGTTCGGGGGAGGCTCGGCAATATCCGCCTCCAGGACCTAACTGAAGAGCACGTGGAGGAGTGGAGGGATTGGGCGCTGACGCATGGCCGTGTGCGTGGAAAAGGGGCCGGGACGCCACTCAGTGTCACAACTGTGGATATGAGCCTCGCCCGGTTGAAGGAAGCGCTGGGGAGAGCTGTTACGCGGCGATTGGTGTACGTGAATGTCGCAGCGCACGTATCCATTCCTCGAAGGGCGCGCAAGGAAGAGCGTAAGACTAGGGAGGAGGTCCTGCCCTGGAATGTCCAAGAGGTTCAGAGGTTTATCCACGGGATCAGGGGTGATCGCCTATACGCTGCGCTTCTTCTTTCGCTGATGGGGCTTCGTCCGGCCGAGGTCTGCGGCCTCCGGTGGGAGGACGTTGACTTTGAGAATGCCACGATCGTTATTGCGAACACGCGCACAATGATAGGAAATCGGCACGTGGTGGAGAAGGACACCAAGTCCCTTGCGGGTGAGCGGGCGCTGCCGTTGCCGACTCTCGTACTGGGTGCCCTCAAAGCGTTCCGGGCTCTCCAGGCTGAGGAGAGGCTCGCGCTGGGGGAGGCGTACACAGATTCTGGCTACGTGCTGGTGCACGAGGCGGGCGATGCCTTCACGATCAAGCAACTCCGCCGGCGCGCGTACAGGCTCATGGAACTTCTCGGGCTCCGTCGCGTCAGGCTCTACGATGCGCGCTCGTCGTGCCTCACCTTCCTGGCCAACAACGGTGTCCCGGATCACATCCTCGCGCGATGGGCCGGGCATACAAATATCCAGACGACCAAGCGGTGGTACGTCAAGCCGGACGTAGAGGATCTTCGTGGAGCCGCCACGACTTGGGATGACATGCACGGGTTCGGTGGAGAGGGGGCGTGACGAAGGGGGAAGAGTTGATCCTAGGACTGGGCAAAGGGCAGGCGCCGGGAGGGCCCACTGGCGCTGCAGAGAATATGTACCTGGGCTCTCGCCGGCAGGACCGGCAGCGCCGGAGCGGGACAAGGCCCGCTAACCCACCCCGGCGATGTGACATCTCGTGACAGATGAGAGGCTCAGGCGGGTGAGTGAGACACCACCGAACACCCTGCAATACCGCTTTGACGGGCCAGAAGACGCTCCGGTCCTGATCTTGGGTCCCTCACTGGGTACCACATGGCACATGTGGGACCGGCAGGTCCCCGAGCTGATGAAGCAGTGGCGCGTCTTCCGGTACGACCTGCCCGGACACGGCGGCGCCCCCGCCTACCCCGCCGGTTCCGTCACCGACCTCACCGCCCGGCTGCTCACCACCCTCGACAGCCTGGGCGTGCACCGCTTCGGCTACGCGGGCTGCGCCCTCGGCGGCGCGGTCGGCGTCGAGCTGGCCCTGCGCCACCCGGAGCGGCTCGCCTCGCTCGCGCTGATCGCCGCCTCGCCCCGCTTCGGCACCCCCGACGAGTTCCGCCAGCGCGGCGTGATCGTCCGGACGAACGGGCTCGACCCGATCGCCCGCACCGCGCCGGACCGCTGGTTCACCGCCGGGTTCGCCGCCGCCCAGCCCGCGATCACCGAGTGGGCCGTGCAGATGGTGCGCACCACCGACCCCGGCTGCTACATCGCCGACTGCGAGGCGCTCGCCACCTTCGACGTACGGCACGAACTCGGTCGCGTCGGCGTGCCCACCCTGGTCCTGGTCGGCTCGGAGGACCAGGTCACCGGCCCCGCCGAGGCCCGCACGCTGGTCGCCGGGATACCCGACGCCCGCCTCGCCGTCGTACCCGGCGCCTCCCACCTGGTCCCCGTCGAGCAGCCCGCCGCCGTCACGGACCTGCTGGTCATGCACTTCTCCACCGCCTGGCAGCCCGCGTTCGACGCCACCGGTCAGATGGCCATCGCGGCCGCCCCGGTCAAGCCGGTCCTCGCCGCGCCGCCGCCCCCGCAGGCCACGCCCGTCGCCGAGATCGCCCCGGCCGCCGTGGACCCGCAGGCGGACGGGCGGCCGGATCCGTACGACGCCGGGATCAAGGTGCGGCGCGAGGTGCTCGGCGACGCGCATGTGGACCGGGCGCTGGCGCAGGCCGACGAGTTCTCCGGGGACTTCCAGGAATTCGTCACCCGCTACGCCTGGGGCGAGATCTGGAACCGTCCGGGCCTGGACCGCCGTACCCGAAGCTGCATCACCCTCACCGCCCTGATCGCGGGCGGCCACCTGGACGAACTCGCCTTCCACACCCGAGCCGCCCTGCGCAACGGCCTCACCCCGGCCGAGATCAAGGAAGTGTTGCTCCACGCGGCCGTCTACTGCGGTGTACCGGCGGCGAACAGCGCGTTCAGGGTCGCCCAGCAGGTCATAAGAGAGGAGACGACACCTCAGGAGTAGGCCCCCACCACACACGCCCGGGCAGGATGGACCCATGAAGCTCACGAAGAAGTCGCACGCCTGTGTCCGTCTGGAGAAGGACGGCCGGACGCTCGTCCTCGACCCGGGCGGGTTCAGCGAGACGGACGCCGCGGTCGGCGCCGAGGCGATCCTCGTCACCCACGAGCACGCCGACCACTTCAACGAGGAACGGCTGCGGGCCGCCCTGGAGGCCAACCCGGACGCCGGGATCTGGACGCTGAGGTCCGTCGCGGAGAAGATCTCGACGGCATTCCCGGGCCGTGTGCACACCGTCGGCCACGGCGACACGTTCACCGCCGCGGGCTTCGACGTCCAGGTGCACGGCGAACTGCACGCCGTGATCCACCCGGACATCCCGCGCATCACCAACGTCGGCTACCTGATCGACGGCCGCGTCTTCCACCCCGGCGACGCCCTCACCGTGCCCGACCAACCGGTGGAGACGCTGATGCTGCCGGTGATGGCGCCGTGGAGCAAGATCTCCGAGGTCATCGACTACGTCCGCGAGGTGAAGCCGCAGCGGGCGTACGACATCCACGACGCCCTCCTCACCGACCTCGCCCGCCCGATCTACGACAACCAGATCGGCGCCCTGGGCGGCTCCCGGCACCTGCGGCTGACGCCGGGGGAGTCCGCGGAGCTGTGACGGACCACGGGCGGGACGCGTTGTCGGACCCGCCCGGTAGGTTGTGAGGCATGCGCATCGCGACCTGGAACGTCAACTCGATCACCGCCCGTCTGCCCCGGCTGCTGGCCTGGCTGGAGAACAGCAACACCGACGTGCTGTGCCTGCAGGAGGCCAAGGTCGCCGAGGAGCAGTTCCCGTTCGACCAACTGCGCGACCTGGGCTACGAGGCCGCGGTGCACGCCACCGGCCGGTGGAACGGCGTGGCGGTGCTCTCCCGGCTCGGCATCGCGGACGTCGTCAAGGGCCTGCCCGGCGACACCGGCTACGACGGCTCGGTGGAACCCCGCGCCATCTCCGCGACCTGCGGCCCGATCCGCGTCTGGTCGGTGTACGTGCCGAACGGACGTGAGGTCGATCACGCCCACTACGCGTACAAGCTCCAGTGGCTGGAGGCGCTGAAGGCGGCCGTCACCGGTGACGCGGGCGGCACCCGCCCGTTCGCGGTGCTCGGCGACTTCAACGTCGCGCCGACCGACGACGACGTCTACGACGTGGCCGCCTTCGAGGGCCTCACCCACGTCACGCCCGCCGAGCGTGCCGCGCTGACCTCGCTGCGCGAGACAGGCCTGTCGGACGTGGTCCCGCGCCCGCTGAAGTACGACCACCCGTTCACGTACTGGGACTACCGCCAGCTCTGCTTCCCCAGGAACCGCGGCATGCGGATCGACCTGGTCTACGGCAACAAGCCGTTCGCCAACGCGGTCAAGGACGCCTACGTCGACCGCGAGGAGCGCAAGGGCAAGGGAGCCTCGGACCACGCGCCGGTGGTGGTGGACCTGGAGGTCTAGAACCCCGGCAACCCCGGCAACCCGGGCCGACTCACAGCAGCGTCAGATCCACCGACTCCGCCAGCGCCGCCAACCCGGCGTCCCCCGGATGCAGATGGTCGCCGCTGTCGTACGCCGGGAGCATCCGCGTCGGCCGCGCCGGATCCCGTACCGCCGCGTCGAAGTCGAGCACCCCGTCGAACACGTCGTTCTGCCGGATCCACGCGTTGACGGCGGTCCGCTCGGTGTCCACGGCGGCCGTGCAGCGGGGCTCGCCGCCGCACGGCAGCAGGGTCGCCACCAGCACCCGCAGCCCGCGCGCGTGCGCCCGGTCGGCGATCTCCTCAAGACCGGCGGTCAGCTGCCGCGCGCTCCTGCCCACCCGCAGGTCGTTGATGCCCTCGAACACGACCGCCGTACGCACCGAGGCCTGCGCGTGCACATCCCGGTCGAGCCGGTGCAGCGCGCTCACCCCGGACGCGTCCGCGGAGACCCCGTCCCCGGGATAGCGGTCGCTGATCACGTTGTTGCCCGCGATGCCCTGGTTCAGCACCCCGTAGTGCGGCACCGCGCTCTGCGCCAGCAACCGCCCGGCCAGCACGTCCGGCCAGCGCCGGTTGGCGTCCACCGTGGACTTTTCGCCGTCGGTGATCGAGTCGCCGAGCAGCACGACCGACCCCGGCCCGCCTGCCACCTCCACACCGGTCAGCAGCGGCCAGCTGGTCAGCACGGTGGGGTACGCCGTCGCCGCGCCGTCGGCCGTGTGGTCGCCCGGCCCGCTGAGATACGAGCGCTGCTGCGCGAGCCGGTGCACCGGCGCCGCCGCGACCGGGCCGGGCAGGTGGAAGCTGACCAGCAGATTGGCACCCGCGGGCACGTCGAAGGCGAGCGGATCGCTGTACGCCTGGGCCCCCGCCGGGATCTCCACGCCCCGCGCCCCGCCGAAGCTCAGCCGCACCGGCGTGCCCTCGGCCGCCGCGCCCGTGTCCTGCACGGCCACCGTCGCGCCACCGATGCGTACCGGCGCCGCCGCGAACGTGTTGTCGAACCGCAGCCGCACCCGGGGCCCGCCCGCCGAGGTGTGCACCACCAGCCGCAGCGTCCGGTCGGTCCACGGGCCCACGGCCGGATGCCCGGACGTCGCCGTCGCCCAGCTGCCCGTCCAGCCGGCCGTGGCGGCACGTACCGACAGGGCGAAGACATGCAGGTCAGGGGCGAGGGGCAGCTGCACCGAGGCGACGGTCCGCCCCGCGTCGACCGGCACGGTCACGACGTACAGCCGCGCCTTCTCGGCGAGTTGACCGCCGGGCGTGTTGACATGCGGCAGCGCCACCGCCTTGGTGGCGAGCGGGCCGCGCCGCCAGTCGGGCGCGGTGAGGACGTACGGGGAGAGGGCGCCGTCGGCGTACGAGACCGTGCCGGAGGCGGTGAGGTCGGCGCCGGACGTGCTCGCGACCAGGAAGGCGAGCGCGTCGCCCCGGCCGTGCAGCGCCACGCTCTGGCCGTCGGCGCGCACGTTGTCCGGCTCGCCCACGGCCCGGTCCGGCCAGGTCAGCGTGGCGCCCTGCACGGTGAGCGCGCGGCCGGGCGTCCAGCCGGCGGCCACCAGGTCCTGGGCGGACAGGGAGGCGCCCACGCCGTCGAAGTCGGCCTCGGCGGGGCTGGTGTCGTCGCTGACGGCGGTGTTGTCGAAGAGCCGCTCCAGCGGCAGCGGCGCCGCCGTCCCGTCGTGGGTGGCCTGTGCGGAGGCCGTGGGCAGCACGGACGCGATCAGCACGAGGACGACCACGAACCCCCGGACACCTCGGCGCACCAACCGGACCTCCTGCTTTCCTGACTTTCCTGCGGCAAAGCGATGATCGTGAAGCTAGGGAGGCGGCCCGGGGCTGGTCAACGAACCCTACGCGAACGCGGCGTGAAACCGCCCGGACGACCGGACGTGACCGTCCGCGCGCCTGTGGTGCGCACGCCGGTGCGAATGACAGGCTGGACGTATGAACATCCCTTTCCTGGGCCACCGAGGCCAGAAGCCCGGAGTCTTCGACCCCGAGGGCATCGCCGAGCTCCTGGCCGAGTGCGAGCTGCTCCGTTCCCAGGCGGGCCGGGCGGGCGTCCAACTCGACGACAGCGTGGCCTCGTTGGAGGCGCTCGACCAGCTGCTGCCGCGCTGGCGGGACGACGAGGAGATTCTGCCCTGGCTGGGCAATGACGCCGGTCTGTACCTGGGTACGGTGATCGTGCGCACGGTGCCCGGCGCGGCCTGGGAGATCGGGCCGGACGGCCGGCCGGTGGTGCGGCTGGCGTCCGGCCGTGAGTTCGACGTCGTGGCCTCCGGTCAGGAGTGGGCGGCGAGCGGGGTGCCCGAGCTGTCGCAGCTGTACGCGGAAGTCGCCGAGCACTGATACGTGTTCGCGTCCGGCGGACCTCGACTACGATGTGCCGTTCAGCCCTGTGATGGGTCCCCCCACGGCCGTCCGGCCGTAGGGGGCGGCAGTACCCCGAGCCAGGCCCGTCCGGTGGCGGCCGCAGATCACTGCTCGCGCAGCGGAATCGACACGTACGACGGGTCGTTCGCCGGTGAGGAGAAGGTCAGCCGCGCGCCGGACGGGTTGTGCTCGATGTAGAGCGGGTCGACGGTGTCGACGACCAGGGCGAGCCGATGCCCTGCCGGGACGTCGTAGGCCGTGGAGAACAGCTCCAGGTCGACGCCGAACGGCTGTCCTGGCGTACGCCCGTGGAACGTGTAGGGCGCGTTGCTGACCAGCTTGCCGAGGCCGAGTGGGCCCACGTCGTAGAGGTAGGCGACGAGGGTTCCGCTCGCCTTCGTCGGGGTGAGGGTCGTGTGCAGCTTCGCGGTGCCGCGCACCTGCTGGGTCGCCGTGTACCTCTCCGACTGCCATACAGCGGCCCAGCGGCGCGGCAGCAGGGGGATCGAGGCCGTCGGGGGCAGCTGGGCGACCTGGTCGAGGATGCTGGATAGGAGGATGACCCCGCCGTCGGCCCCCGAGTTGACGTTCGCGCGGATCGTGGTCGAGCCCGCGAGGTCGATCTTCCGGCTGGTCGCGGCGACCGACTTCCAGTCGGGGTAGCCCTCGTAGCCGCCGCCCGTGCGGGACTTGAGGCGGACCGGCTGCTCGCGGTCGATGCCGTTGTCCTCGCCCTTGAGGTAGTGGTCGAACCAGCGCTCGGTGCCTGTCCACACGTCGTTGGGCAGGCCCAGCAGCCCGGTCGCCTCGGCGGTCGCGTGGTCCCCGGGGCGCAGTTCGAGTCTCTTCGGGACGGTCAGCTTCTCGTAGAAGTCCGCGTACTGGTTGGGCGGGAAGATCGTGTCGCCCCAGGCGTTGGCGAGCAGGAGTGCGGTGCCGTTGTCGTTGATCCGGTCGACGTAGGCGGCGGGGGAACGTTTCTTCCCCCAGGCGATGAGCTCCGGCTCCTTCTCCAGGTTGGAGGCGAAGAAGTCCTTGAACACCTGCTGGAGTTCTGGGCTGGGCCGCCCGGTGATGTGGCCCGCGCCCTGCAACAGGGCCGCGGCCTGGGAGTGCTGGGTGCGGCCCGAGTAGATCGAGTCGATCAGGTCGGCCCAGCCGCTGAGCGCGGCGACGGCCCTGACCCGCTTGTCGTGCGCGGCGGCGAGCAGGCTGATGCCGGCTCCGTACGAGACCCCCGCCATGCCGATGCGCTCGGCGTCGGAGGGGGTGTTGGCGAGCGCCCAGTCGATGACCCGGGACGCGTCGGCCATGTCGGGTGGCCCGGCGACTTCTATGTAACCGCCGGACTGCCAGAAGCCGCGGGTGTTGTAAGTGACCACGACATAGCCGGAGTCGGCGAGCTTCTGGGCCTGTGCGAGGTACTCGATCTGGGGCGTGGCCCAGCTCGTGGGCAGCACGAGCAGCGGGTAGCGGCGGCCGGCGTCGGCGCCCGCGGGCGTGACGACGTTCGCCTTGAGGATCGTGCCGCTGTCGCCGGTGATGTCGACGAAACGGACGGGGTGGGGGGCCGCCTGGGCGGCGGGGGCGAGCCCGAGGGCGCTACCGGCGACCAGAGTCGCGGAGACGGCGCCCACGGCGGTCGTGCGCAGGGCCTTGCGATGGAGTCCCACGGGTCACTCCTCACTCGTTTCAGTGCAAAGTGACCCGACGGTAACCGCGGCGTCTTACCGGGGGTAACCCGTCGGTAAGTTACGTGAAAGTAACAATCATTGAACAGTGCAGAAAGTGCGTGAGCCTAGGAGGCGCGGTGTGAAGTGCGGGGAGCGGCGGCGGCCGTGGGGAGGGGTGCCTGGGCGGCCCTGGTCACATCCGCGACCAGTTCGACCACGTCCGGGCCGTACGCCTGGGAGTTCACCACCTTCAGCAGCAGCACGAAGGTGTGGTTGCCGTGCTTGCGGGCCAGCCGCTCGTGGTTGCGGGCGAGATAGCGGGTGGCGGCCTGGTTGGTGATCGCGCGCTGACCGCAGAAGAGGAACACCGGTCTCGACTGGCCCGCGGTGATCCGGGCCAGCAGGACGTATTCGGTGACCCCGGCGTCCATGCGGTACCGCTCGCTGCCGATCTGGAAGGCGCCGCGGTCCGGGCCGGGTTCGGGGTCGATGTTGACGCGTACGCCCGGCAGCATCGCCGACATGTGGGCGAGCATCCGCCGGTTCGACGCCGGGCCGCCGACACAGAACTCGGTCCGTTCGCCGAAGCCCTGCTGGGCCGCGTCCTGGGTGACGACCTGGGCGTTCGCCCCGCAGTCCTTGATGAGGGCGGACAGTTCCAGCAGCGCGAACACGTCGTGGCGGTGCACCGCCAGGTCCGGGCTGCCGGCGTCCCGGTTGACCACGAGCAGCGACTCGGAGTTGTCGGGCAGCCCGAAGAAGGCCTGCTTGCGGCGGAGCTTGCGCTTCCACAGGTAGGTGCGGGCCAGCCAGCCGAGCGCGGCGCTGAGACCGGCCGCGATCACGCCCAGGACGATGTTGCGCACGTCGTCAGTCATGGGGGCGCATGGTAGCGGGCGCAGGGAAATGGTGTTCGAGGGCGGCGGTTTGGGCTCCTGACGCGAGCATGCCCATGGATTAGGCTGCCCGAACGGTCCCTGACTGGAGGTGCGGATGCGTCGCCCTGTCGTGCGGAAACTGACGGTTCTGGCAGTGTCGGCCGCCGTGGTGTCGGTGGGGGCCGCGGCGCCCCCGGCGCCCCGGACGACGCCGGTGGAGAAAGTCCCGGTCGCCGTCGGCCACGGCGGCGCGGTGGCGAGCGTCGACGCGGACGCCTCCGCCGCCGGCATCGAGGTGCTGAGGAAGGGCGGCAACGCCGTCGACGCGGCCGTGGCCACCGCCGCCGCGCTGGGCGTCACGGAGCCGTACTCCGCCGGGATCGGTGGCGGCGGTTACTTCGTCTACTACGACGCCCGGTCCCGTTCGGTGCACACGATCGACGGCCGTGAGACCGCGCCGCTGACGGCCGACGAGAAGCTGTTCACCGAGAACGGCAAGGCGATTCCCTTCGCCGAAGCGGTCACCAGCGGACTGAGCGTCGGCACCCCCGGCACCCCCGCCACCTGGCAGACGGCGCTGAAGAGCTGGGGCAGCAAGCCGCTGCGCACCCTCCTGAAGCCCGCCGAACGGCTGGCCCGCGACGGCTTCACCGTCGACGCCACCTTCCGCGCTCAGACCGCGTCCAACGAAGCGCGGTTCCGGAACTTCCCGGACACCGCGAAGCTCTTCCTGCCCGGCGGTGAACTGCCCGTCGTCGGCTCCACCTTCACCAACCCCGACCTGGCACAGACCTACGAGGAGCTGGGCCGCAAGGGCGTCGGCGCGCTGTACCGGGGCAAGCTCGCGAAGGAGATCGTCGACACCGTCAACGAGCCCCCGGTGGACCCGGCCTCCGGCTACCACGCCCGCCCCGGCGACCTGTCGCTGAAGGACCTGGCCGCCTACCGCACCAAGAACCAGGCGCCCACCAAGACCTCGTACCGCGGTTTCGACGTCTACGCGATGGCACCCTCCTCCTCGGGCGGCACCACGGTCGGCGAGGCGCTCAACATGCTGGAGCGGACGGACCTGTCGAAGGCGAGCGAGGTCCAGTACCTGCACCGCTACATCGAGGCGAGCCGGATCGCGTTCGCGGACCGGGGGCGCTGGGTGGGCGACCCGGCCTTCGAGGACGTACCGACGAAGGAGCTGCTGTCGCAGCAGTACGCCGACTCGCGGGCGTGCCTGATCAAGGACGACGCGGTGCTGACCAGCCCGGTCGCGCCGGGTGACCCGCGTGACCCGGCGGCGTGCTCCGCGGGCGGCACGGCGGCCCCGACGACGTACGAGGGCGACAGCACCACCCACCTCACCACGGCCGACAAGTGGGGCAACGTCGTCTCCTACACGCTCACCATCGAGCAGACCGGCGGCAGTGGCATCACCGTCCCGGGGCGCGGCTTCATCCTCAACAACGAGCTGACGGACTTCTCCTTCACCCCGGCCAACCCGGCGGTGCACGACCCCAATCTGCCGGGTCCGGGCAAGCGCCCGCGGTCGTCGATGTCGCCGACGATCGTGCTGGACGAGCACAGGAAGCCGGTGGTGGCGCTGGGTTCGCCCGGCGGCGCGACCATCATCACCACCGTGCTGCAGACGCTGACCGGTTTCCTGGACCGCGGACTGCCGCTCGCCGACGCCATCGCCGCACCGCGAGCCAGCCAGCGCAACGCCGCCCAGACCGACGTGGAGCCCGGGCTGTACGACGACAGCGAGGTGCGCGAGCGGTTGCAGGACATCGGCCACTCCTTCCGCCTCACCCAGGAGATCGGCGCGGCCACGGCCGTCCAGCGCCTGCCGGGTGGCAAGTGGCTGGCGGCGGCGGAGAAGGAACGGCGTGGGGGCGGGTCGGCGATGGTGGTGTGGCCGGTGCGGTGACGCTCGTGCGGCCGCGCTCTCGCCGGCGGTTACGCCGTTGCGCTCTCCGTCCGGAACGTCAGCCTGCCGTTCTCCGTGTCCACCCTCACCCGGTCGCCCTCCTGTACCCGGCCGTCGAGGAGGAGGCGGGAGAGTTCGTTGTCGACCTCGCGCTGGATGGTGCGGCGCAGTGGGCGGGCCCCGTACTCCGGCTGGTAGCCCTGGCGGGCCAGCCAGTCCACGGCCGGGTCGGTGAACTCGACCAGGATGCCCTGGGCCTGCATCAGGCGGCGGGTGCCTTGCAGCAGCAGGTTGGTGATGCGGTGCAGCTGATCCGGCGTGAGCTGGCGGAAGACGACGATCTCGTCGATACGGTTGAGGAACTCGGGGCGGAAGTGCTCCCGCAGCGGCCGCAGGATCTGCTCGCGCCGCGCCTCCTCGTCCGCCTCGGCGTCGCCCGCGCCGAAACCGATTCCCGCACCACGCCGGGTGATCGCCTCGGAGCCGAGGTTGCTGGTCATCACGATCACCGTGTTGGTGAAGTCGACCGTGCGGCCCTGGGAGTCGGTGAGGCGGCCGTCGTCGAGGACCTGAAGGAGGATGTTGAAGACGTCGGGGTGCGCCTTCTCCACCTCGTCGAGCAGCAGCAGTGAGTACGGGTGCCGGCGCACGACCTCGGTGAGCTGCCCGGCCTCCTCGTGGCCGACGTATCCGGGCGGCGCGCCGACCAGGCGGCTGACGGTGTGCCGTTCCTGGTACTCGCTCATGTCGAGCCGGACCATCCGCTCCTCGCTGCCGAACAGCGCCTCGGCGAGGGCCCGCGCCAGCTCCGTCTTGCCGACGCCGGTCGGGCCGAGGAACAGGAAGCTGCCGATCGGCCGGTCCGGGCTGGCGAGCCCCGCGCGGGAGCGCATGACCGCCTCGGAGACGACCCGGACCGCCTCGTCCTGGCCGATGACCCGCTCGTGCAGGTGCTCCTCCAGGCCGAGCAGCCGTTCCTTCTCCTCCTCGGTCAGCCTGCTCACCGGGATGCCGGTCTGCCGCGACACCACCTCGGCGATGGCCTCGGCGGTGACCTCCAGGTTCTGTCCCTCGTCGGCCTCCTCGTCGCCGCTTGCCTCGGCGATCCGCCGCTTCAGCTCCGTGATCCGGTCCCGCAGCTGCGTGGCCTGCTCGTACTGCTCGGCGGCGACGGCCTGGTCCTTGTCCCGGACCAGCTGCTCGGCCTCCCGTTCCAAGGCCCGTACGTCCGTGCCCTTGGTGCGGGCGCGCAGCCGCACCCGCGCGCCCGCCTGGTCGATCAGGTCGATGGCCTTGTCGGGCAGGCGGCGGTCGGTGAGATAGCGGTCGGACAGCTCGACGGCGGCGACCAGGGCCTCGTCCGTGTAGCGGACCTGGTGGTGGGCCTCGTAGCGATCGCGCAGGCCACGCAGGATCTCGATGGCGTCCGAGGCAGTCGGCTCGGGGACCAGGATCGGCTGGAAACGGCGGGCGAGCGCCGCGTCCTTCTCGATCCTGCGGTACTCCTCCAGGGTGGTGGCGCCGACGATGTGCAGCTCACCGCGGGCCAGGGCGGGCTTGAGGATATTGCTCGCGTCCATGGAGCCGCCCTCGCCGCCGCCACCCGCGCCGACGACCGTGTGCAGCTCGTCGATGAAGATGATCAGCCGGTCGGAGTTGGCGCGGATCTCGCCCACGATGGTGTTGAGCCGCTCCTCGAAATCACCCCGGTAACGGGTTCCGGCGACCACACCGGGCAGGTCCAGGGCGATCACCCGCCGCCCGATCAGTACGTCGGGCACGTCACCGTCGGCGATCCGCTGCGCCAGCCCCTCCACGATCGCGGTCTTGCCCACCCCCGCGTCACCGATGAGCACGGGGTTGTTCTTGCCGCGCCGGGACAGCACCTCGATCGTCTGCTCGATCTCCTCGTCCCGCCCGATCACCGGGTCGATACGGCCCTGACGGGCCAGGTCGGTGAGATCACGGCCGAACTTGTCGACGGTCGGCGTGGCCGCCGGGCGGGCCTGCTCGGGGCGCGCCTGCGTGACGTCCGGGGCCTCCGGCGGCAGGCCGGAGGGGGCGAAGCGGGCCGCGTTGAGGATGTGCCCGGCGGCGGAGTCCGGGTTGGCGGCGAGGGCGCTGAGCACATGCTCGGGGCCGATGTAACCGGTGCCGCTCGCGCGGGCCAGGTCGTGCGCGTCCAGCAGGGCGCGCTTGACGGCCGGGGTGAGCGATAGCGAGGTGGGCGGCGGGACCTCGCCCTGCGGGTGCTGGACCGGGCCCGAGCGCTCGTCGATCTCCGACGCCAGGGTGTCGGGGTCCGCGCCGGCCCGACTGAGCAGGCTCCGGGTCGGCTCGCTGGCGAGCGCCGCGCGCAGCAGGTGCTGGGTGTCGAGATCCCGGCTGCCGTGTTCGGCGGCGTACTGGGCGGCGCCGCGCACCAGGTCCCGGGCCGGCTGACTGAGCAGCCGGCCGATGTCGATCTGGCGGGGCCCCGGGCGGGGGCCGCCGAAGAAGCGGGCCAGGAATTCTCCGAACGGGTCCGGGTTCATGCCCTCCGGGCCAGGGAAGCCGCTGGTCATCACAGTTCCGTTTCGCTGATCGGCGTACCGGTGTGCACGAGTGCGCCGGCGCTGCGCGGCTAAACGTGGGGCACGCTCCTTAACACCTTGGCACGATCGGGGGTGGGCGGCATGTGGGGCGCCTACCGTCTGGCCGTGAGGATGCGGGGGCCGGTCTCCGTGATCGCCACCGTGTGTTCCGCGTGGGCTGCGTGTGAGCCGTCGGTTGTGCGGAGGGTCCAGCCGTCGGGGGACGCGTGGTAGTCGTCCCGGCCGCCTGCGATGAGCATGGGTTCGATGGCCAGGACCATGCCCTTGCGCAGGGGGAGGCCGCGGCCCGGGCGGCCCTCGTTCGGGACCGAGGGGTCCTCGTGCATACGGCGGCCGATGCCGTGGCCGCCGAAGCCGTCCATGATGCCGTAACCGGCCTTGCGGCAGACCGTGCCGATGGCGTGGGCGATGTCGCCGATGCGGTTGCCGACGACCGCCGCCTCGATCCCGGCCGCGAGGGCCCGCTCGGCGGTCTCGATCAGGCGCAGGTCGGCGCGGCGGGGGCGGCCGACGACGAAGCTGATCGCCGAGTCGCCCACCCAGCCGTCCAGCTCGGCGCCGCAGTCGACGGAGAGCAGGTCGCCGTCGCGCAGCCGGTAGCCGGTCGGGATGCCGTGCACGATCGCGTCGTTCACCGAGGTGCAGATGACGGCCGGGAAAGGCGTGGGCGCGAAGGACGGGCGATACCCGAGGAAGGGCGACGTCGCGCCCGCCTCGCGCAGCACCTCGCGGGCCACCTCGTCCAGCTCCAGCAGGGAGACGCCCACGGCGGCGGCCTCGCGTACGGCCGTGAGGGCGCGGCCGACGACCTGGCCCGCCGCGTACATGGCGTCGATCGATGTGTCTGTCTTCAGCTCCACCATGCCAATTACTATACCGGTATTACAATGACGGTATGGTGCGCACCCCTCTCACCCCCGAAGAGCGTGAACGCGGCGAGCGGCTCGGACAGCTGCTGCGCGAGGCCCGTGGCGGCCGCAGCATGACCGAGGTGGCGGCTCGGGCGGGTATCTCCGCGGAGACCCTCCGGAAGATCGAGACCGGACGGGCCCCGACCCCGGCCTTCTTCACGGTGGCCGCGCTGGCCCGCGCGCTCGGTCTGTCCATGGACGAACTGGCCGGAGCCTGCGCGCCGGTTGGCGTCTGACGGCAGGGTCGGTTGCAGGGCTGATGTCACCGTCGCGACGTGGCTGATCTGAGGCCTCTGCGTCCCCTCGGAAAACTTCCCGTAGCGAGCCCGTAACACGACTGGTGTTGTCTACGGGCCGGAGTTGTCCGTCCTTACGGGGGTTGCGCGATGGCAGTGGATCAACTCCCGGCTCGGCTGCGGGAGTTCGCGAACTACCTGAACGGCCTGCTGGCGCGCCTGGATCAAGGCGCCGGGTGGTGCGCGGTGTTCTGGCAGCGCGATCCGGAGGGCATGCGGGCCTGCCTCGACGGGCGGGAGGTGCCGCCGTGGGACGTGGTCGAGGCGCTGCTGCACGATCTCGCCGCCGAGTACGGCCCCGAGGTCGCCGCCCCCGAGGAGGAACGGGCCCGCCCGCTGCACGCCGCCGCGCTCACCGCGTACGACGCCCGCCCCGGCGGCCGGGACGCCCTCGGGAACCGGCTCGACGTCATGCTCCGCGAGCAGCGGTACGCCGCGGAACGGGTCGCCGAGCTGGGGCGATTGCTGCCCACCGCCGCGAGTCAGGAGGACGCCGACGCCATCCGCCTGGACCTGGCGTGGGCCCGCGACGACCATGACCGGGCGACCGCCCGGTGCGCCGAACTCCGGTCTCGCATGGCGGAGTTGGACCGGCGCTCGGTGGGCGGCGGTCACGTGCGGGGCGCACAGCTGATCCGGCCGCGGAGTGCGGGGGAGAGGCAGGGACACGGGCCCGTGCTGCGCACGGAGGCCGGTCCGTACGGCTCACCGGGCGCCCACCCTTCCGGCGACGACGCGGGCGTAGCCACTCCCGACCCGGGCACCCCTTCCGTCCCCGGCAACTTCGCCGCCCCAGCCCCTGTCGCCAACGACCCCACCACACCGACCCCGACCGCCCCCACGCAGCCCACCCCCTTCGCCCACGAGCCCCGTCACCCCACCGCCTATGACCCGGCTCAGGCCTACGAGGGCTCAGAGCCCGCCGCCTTCGACCCGGGCCGTGTTCGTGAGCCCCGGCGGCCCACTGCCCATGACCCGGCTCAGGCCTACGACGGCTCACAGGCCGCCGCCTTTGACCCGGGCCGCGTCCGTGAGCCCCGGCGGCCCACTGTCCACGACCCGGCTCAGGCCTACGACGACTCAGAGCCCGCCGCCTTCGACCCCGGCCGCGTCCGCGAGCTCCGGCAGCCCACCGCCGACAACCCGGCCCAGGCCTACGAGGGCTCGCAGGCCGCCGCCTTCGACCCGGCTCTCGCCCGTGAGACCCCGCATCCCACCGCTTTCGACTCAGCCCCGGCCCCAGCCCGCAGGACCCCGCGCCCGTCGGCCTTCGACTCAGCCCCAGCCCCGGCTCGCGGGACCCCGAGCCCGTCGGCCTTCGACCCGACCCCAACCCCGACTAGCGGGACCCCGAGCCCGTCGGCCTTCGACCCGACCCCAACCCCCGAGCCCCCGCAACCCCCAGCCTCCGACCCGGCCCCCGCCTCCACCCCCGAGTCCCCCCGCCCCGCCCCCAAGCAACGCAAACGCCGCCGCGGCAGCGCCCGTTTCGCCGGGATGGTCGAGGAGGAGGCCGCCCCCACTGTCGTACCGCCGGGCGCCGTACCCGTACTGCCCGCCCCGGACCCCACCACCGGTCGTACCCTGCGCGGCGCCCGTTTCGCGGGGGCGGCCGAGGAAACGGGCGGGCGGCCGGAGCCGGAGGTTGAGGTGGTGGACGCGGTGGCGCGGCGGGACGTCGCCGGGATGGTCGAGACGCTGGTGCGGCTGCGCGGTGAGGGGCGCACGGGTGAGGCGCACGTTCTGCTGGTCGAAGCCGCCTATTGGCCCGCCGCCCGCTTCCCCCTGCTCGCCGCCGAAATGGAACGCGCCGGGCTCGGTGCCGACTGGGCGACGCTGCTGTGGGAGGCCGCCTCGCTGCCCGCCGAACAACTGGTCGCCGCCGCGGACGCGCTGGTCGCGGCGGGCCGGGACGCCGACGGGGAGCAGATCCTGCGGCAGGGCGTGGGGCGGCCCGCCGGTGAGATCGGCCGGGCCGTGCTCGGGCTGGCCCGCGAGGGCCGTCGCCGCGAGGTGCGGGCGCTGCTCGACGCGTACGTCCGGGTCCGCACCCCCGAGGAGGCCGCGCGCAGCGCCGAGCCCGACCCGCAGACCCTGGCGCCGCTCCTGCTGGAGGCCGCGCAGGGGGTGTCCGCCGAGCGGCACTGGGACCTCGTGCACGCCCTGCGTGTCGCCGGTCTCACGACGTAGCCACCCGTGATCACCCACAGGGGTGTGAAACAGCGCCGACTCCGCGGGTTAACGACGATGGTCTTGGCAAGGCCTTCACCTAGGCATACGTTCGTGCCTCTACAGCCCGCTCTACGGGCGTAGAGGCGCTGACGTCCCGTCGAAGGAGCAGCTCATGGCGAACGTCGTCCGTGCCGCTCTGGTCCAGGCCACCTGGACCGGCGACACCGAGTCCATGGTGGCGAAACACGAGGAGCACGCCCGCGAGGCGGCCCGGCAGGGTGCCAAGGTCATCGGGTTCCAGGAAGTCTTCAACGCCCCTTACTTCTGTCAGGTCCAGGAGCCGGAGCACTACCGGTGGGCCGAGCCGGTGCCGGACGGGCCGACCGTACGTCGTATGCGGGAACTGGCCCGCGAGACCGGCATGGTGATCGTGGTGCCGGTCTTCGAGGTCGAGCAGTCCGGCTTCTACTACAACACCGCGGCCGTGATCGACGCGGACGGCTCCTACCTCGGCAAGTACCGCAAGCACCACATCCCGCAGGTGAAGGGTTTCTGGGAGAAGTACTACTTCAAGCCCGGAAACCTCGGCTGGCCGGTGTTCGACACCGCCGTCGGAAAGGTCGGCGTCTACATCTGCTACGACCGCCACTTCCCGGAGGGCTGGCGCCAACTCGGGCTCAACGGCGCCCAGCTGGTGTACAACCCGTCCGCTACCCACCGAGGTCTGTCCGCCTATCTGTGGCGGCTGGAGCAGCCCGCGGCCGCCGTCGCCAACGAGTACTTCGTCGCCGCCATCAACCGCGTCGGGGTCGAGGAGTACGGCGACAACGACTTCTACGGGACGAGCTACTTCGTCGACCCGCGGGGGCAGTTCGTCGGTGAGGTCGCGAGCGACAAGACCGAGGAACTGCTCGTGCGCGACCTCGACCTCGACGTCATCGAAGAGGTGCGGCAGCAGTGGGCCTTCTACCGCGACCGCCGCCCCGACGCCTACGAAGGGCTGGTGCAGCCGTGACCAAGGACCTGCTGGGACGCCACCGGGCCGTGCTCCCCGACTGGCTCGCCCTCTACTACGACGAGCCGATCGAGATCACCCACGGCGAGGGCCGGCACGTCTGGGACGCCGACGGAAACCGGTACCTCGACTTCTTCGGCGGCATCCTCACCACGATGACCGCGCACGCCCTGCCCGAGGTGACGAAGGCGGTGAGCGAACAGGCCGGGCGGATCATCCACTCGTCCACCCTGTACCTGAACCGCCCGATGGTCGAACTCGCCGAGCGCATCGCCCAGTTGAGCGGCATCCCGGACGCCCGCGTCTTCTTCACCACGTCCGGCACGGAGGCCAACGACACGGCCCTGCTGCTGGCCACGACGTACCGCCGCAGCAACACGATCCTGGCGATGCGCAACAGCTACCACGGCCGCTCCTTCAGCGCCGTCGGCATCACCGGCAACCGCGGCTGGTCACCGACCTCCCTGTCCCCGCTGCAGACGCTGTACGTCCACGGCGGCGTGCGCACCCGAGGGCCGTACGCCTCCTTGAGCGACGACGAGTTCATCGCGGCCTGCGTCGAGGACCTCACCGACCTGCTCGGCCACACCCGCCCGCCCGCCGCACTGATCGCCGAGCCCGTCCAGGGCGTCGGCGGCTTCACCTCACCGCCGGACGGCCTGTACGCCGCCTTCCGCGAGGTGCTCCACGAGCGCGGCATCCTCTGGATCGCCGACGAGGTGCAGACCGGCTGGGGCCGCACCGGCGACCACTTCTGGGGCTGGCAGGCGCACGACCGCAGCGGCCCGCCGGACCTGCTCACCTTCGCCAAGGGCATCGGCAACGGCATGTCCATCGGCGGGGTCGTCGCCCGCGCCGAGATCATGAACTGTCTCGACGCCAACAGCATCTCCACCTTCGGCGGCACCCAGATCACCATGGCGGCGGGCCTCGCCAACCTCACGTACCTGCTGGAACACGACCTCCAGGGCAACGCCCGACGGGTCGGCGGGCTGCTGATCGAGCGGTTGCGGGCCGTGGCCGCGCAGGTGCCGGCCGTGCGTGAGGTGCGGGGACGCGGATTGATGATCGGCATCGAGGTGGCGCGGCCCGGCACGGACGAGGCCGATCCGCAGGCCGCGTCCGCCGTGCTGGAGGCGGCCCGCGCGGGCGGGCTGCTCATCGGCAAGGGCGGCGGACACAACACCAGCGCCCTGCGCATCGCCCCGCCGCTGTCCCTGACCGTCGCGGAGGCCGAGGAGGGCGCCGCCATCCTCGAACGCGCTCTGAGGAGCATCGGCTAGTGCCCCGGCAGGCAACGTTTGCCCGTCAAGGAGCGGCGTCGTGGGGGTCCCCCCGCTCGAGCGCAGCCGAGAGTGGGGGAGCGTGCTCTCGGCGTGCCGGCCGGAAGCCCTCGTACTGGATGTACTTGGGCTTTCGGCCGGTGCGGCGAGAGGGCGTGCCGGGCGTCGCGACGGGGCGAACGTTGCCTGATGGGGCACTAGGCACTGGTACGAGCAAGGGAACGCCGCCATGACCACCACCTTGGAGTCCTGGGAACCCTTGGAACCGGCCCTGTCGGTCCGGCAGGTCCTCACCCTGGAACGGGTGCTCGCCGGGGAGCCCGAAGTGGTGGCCGGCGCGAGCCAGCTGGACCGGCCGGTGCGCTGGGTGCACGTCGCCGAGGCCGCCGACGTCGGGGTGATGCTCAGCGGCGGCGAGATGGTCCTCACCACCGGCGTCCTGCTCGCCGGTGACCCGGACAAGCAGGCCGAGTACGTCCGGTCGCTGCACCGCGCGGAGGCGGCGGCCGTCGTGCTCGGCCTCGGCCGCGCCTTCCCCGCCGCGCCGGACGCGATGCGGCGGGTCGCCGAGCGGTGCGGGCTGCCCCTGGTCGTCCTGCACCGCCCCTTCCCGTTCGCCGAGCTCACCGAGGAGGTCCAGTCCCGGCTGGTGCGGCGGAAGTTCGCCGCCGTCAGCCTCTCCGAGGCCGTACGCACCGAACTCACCGCGCTGATCACCTCCGGCGCCCCCTTGCAACGCCTGCTCGACGAGGTGGCCCGGCACAGCGCCTGCCCCGTCGTCGTGACCAACCTCGCCCACCGCGTCCTCGCCACGGCGGGGGAGCGGCCGGCCGTCGACGACGTGCTGCGCGACTGGGAGCGCATCGCCCGCCAGGCCGGCGGCAGCGAGGGCGACGGCTGGATCCGCGCCGAGCTGAGCGGGCGCGGGGAGCGGTGGGGACGGATCGTGCTGTGCGGTTACCGGGGTGACACCGCCACCGGGCGACTGCTCGCCGACCGCGCCGCCGAGGCCCTCGTCCTGCACCGGATGCTCGGCGGCCCGTCGGGCAGCTGGGAGGAACAGTCGGCGCAGAGCCTGCTGACGGATCTGATCAGTGGCGTCGTACCCGCGCGGCAGTTGCTGCCCAGGGCACGGGCGGCCGGGCTGCCGGTCAACCGGCGCACCTTCGTGCCGCTGGTCGTGCGCGACCGTGAACCGGACCGGCTGGACCGCGTGATGCGCCTGCTGGGGCTGCCCGGAATCGCCGCCGAACTCGCCGACGGTGCCACCGCCGTGCTGCTCAGCCTCGCCCGGGACCAGGACGCCGAGGCGCTCACCGCCCACTTCGCGGCCCGGCTGCGGTCCACGTCAGGGCCCGTCGCCGCCGCGGCACCGCGCACCGACTGGGACGACGTGCCCGCCGGGCTGCGCGAGGCGCGGCACGTCGCCGACGCCGTGGCGGACTCCTCGGCCGCGCTGGACCTCCCGGCGGTCGTCCGCTTGAAGGACGTACATCTGCGGGGCCTGATCCGGCTGCTGCGGGACGACCCGCAGGTGCAGTCCTTCGCCGAGCGGGAGCTGGACGGGCTGCTGTGCGGGCCGGACGACGAGGCGGGAGCCCTGCTCGCCGTACTGCGCACCTATCTCGCCACCGGCCGCAACAAGTCCCGCACCGCCCAGCTGCACCATGTCTCGCGGCCCGCGCTCTACCGCCGCCTGGAAGCCATACAGGCGCGGCTCGGGGTGGACCTCGACGACTTCGAGCAGGCCGCGTCGGTGCACATCGCGCTCCTCGCACATGACGCGCAACAGGGGTGAAACATGCGACGACCTGGGAAAACGGTGGTGAAACATGAGCCTGCCGAAGGGTGACACGGTGACACGCCGCAGCGTCGCAGACGTGACACAGTGCACCTCAAAGACGACATCCGGACTTCCTAGGCTCACCGCACACCGAGCTACCGGAGCGACCGGAGGTCCCGATGAGCCGAGTGATCCGCGCCGCCGTCTTCCAGACCGCATGGACCGGCGACAAGGAGTCGATGATCCAGGTGCACGAGCAGGCCGTGCGCGACGCCGCCGCGCAGGGCGCCCAGGTCCTGTGTTTCCAGGAGCTGTTCTACGGACCGTACTTCTGCCAGGTCCAGGACCCCGCCTTCTACGAGTACGCCGAGCAGATCCCCGAGGGCCCGATCGTCCGGCGCTTCCAGGCCCTCGCGAAGGAGCTGGGCATCGTCCTCGTGCTGCCGATGTACGAGGAGGAGCAGCCCGGCGTCCTCTACAACACCGCCGCCGTGATCGACGCGGACGGCTCCTACCTCGGCAAGTACCGCAAGACGCACATCCCGCAGGTGAAGGGGTTCTGGGAGAAGTTCTACTTCCGGCCCGGCAACAGCGGCTGGCCGGTCTTCGACACCGCTGTCGGCAGGATCGGCGTCTACATCTGCTACGACCGTCACTTCCCGGAGGGCTGGCGGGCGCTCGGCCTCGCGGGCGCCGAGCTCGTCTTCAACCCGTCGGCCACCTCACGCGGCCTGTCCGCCTACCTGTGGCAGCTGGAGCAGCCTGCGGCGGCCGTCGCCAACGAGTACTTCGTCGGCGCGATCAACCGGGTGGGGGTCGAGGAGTACGGAGACAACGACTTCTACGGCACGAGCTACTTCGTCGACCCGGAGGCCCAGTTCGTGGGGGAGGTGGCGAGCGACAAGGAGCCCGAACTGGTCGTCAGGGACCTGGACATGGCGAAGCTGCGAGAGGTCAGGGACCGCTGGCAGTTCTACCGGGACAGGGCACCGGGAGCGTACGGTCCCCTGACGACGCCGTAAGGAGCGACGTACCTCAGGGGCGCGGGGCTGTGCTCGATGTGCGGCTGCCGCCGCGCGGGCGCGACCAGCCACAAACAACCCGCACACACCCACAACGAGGAGCGACCCGGACATGACCACCCGAACACTCATCCGCGGCGGCCTCGTCATCACCGCCTCCGACGAGATCCACGCCGACGTCCTGATCGAGGACGGCCGTATCGCCGCCCTCGCCACCTCCGGCACCCCGGCCGCCGAGGCCTGGACGGCCGAGCGGACGATCGACGCCACCGGAAAGTACGTCATCCCGGGCGGCGTCGACGTCCACACCCACATGGAGCTGCCGTTCGGCGGCACCTTCGCCTCGGACACCTTCGAAACCGGCACCCGCGCGGCAGCGCACGGCGGCACCACGACGATCGTCGACTTCGCGGTGCAGAGCGTCGGCCGCACCCTGCGCGAGGGGCTGGACGCCTGGCACGCCAAGGCCGAGGGCAACTGCGCCATCGACTACGGCTTTCACATGATCGTCTCCGATGTGAACGAGGAGACGCTCAAGGAGATGGATCTGCTGGTGGAGGAGGGGGTGACCTCCTTCAAGCAGTTCATGGCGTATCCGGGCGTCTTCTACAGCGACGACGGCCAGATCCTGCGCGCCATGCAGCGCTCCGCCGACAACGGCGGGCTGATCATGATGCACGCGGAGAACGGCATCGCCATCGACGTCCTGGTCGAACAGGCGCTCGCCCGCGGGGAGACCGATCCCCGGTATCACGGGGAAGTGCGCAAGGCGCTGCTGGAGGCCGAGGCCACGCACCGCGCCATCCGGCTCGCGCAGGTCGCCGGGGCGCCCCTGTACGTCGTGCACGTCTCGGCGATGGAGGCAGTCGCCGAGCTGGCCAAGGCACGCGACCAGGGGCTCAACGTCTTCGGCGAGACCTGCCCGCAGTATCTGTTCCTGTCGACCGACAACCTCGCCGAACCCGACTTCGAGGGCGCGAAGTACGTGTGCAGCACTCCTCTGCGGCCGCGCGAGCACCAGGCGGAGCTGTGGAAGGGGCTCAGGACCAACGACCTTCAGGTCGTCTCCACCGACCACTGCCCCTTCTGCTTCGTCGGGCAGAAGGAACTCGGCCGCGGCGACTTCTCCAAGATCCCCAACGGGCTGCCGGGCGTGGAGAACCGTATGGACCTGCTCCACCAGGCCGTCCTCGACGGGCACATCTCACGCCGCCGCTGGATCGAGATCGCCTGCGCCACCCCGGCCCGGATGTTCGGCATGTACCCGAAGAAGGGCACCATCGCGCCGGGCGCCGACGCAGACGTCGTGATCTACGACCCGCACGCCGAGCAGATCATGTCCGCCGAGACGCACCACATGAACGTCGACTACTCGGCGTACGAGGGGAAGCGCGTCACCGGCCGCGTCGAGACCGTGCTCTCCCGCGGCGTCCCCGTCATCACCGAGCGGGAGTACACCGGGCACGCCGGGCACGGCGTCTACACCCCCCGCTCCACCTGTCAGTACCTCAACTAGGAGCGGTGCCCATGGACTTCGGACTCGTGCTGCAGACCGACCCGCCGGCCTCCCGGGTGGTCTCCCTGATGAAGCGCGCCGAGCGCAACGGGTTCACCTACGGCTGGACCTTCGACTCGGCCGTGCTCTGGCAGGAACCGTTCGTGATCTACAGCCAGATCCTCGCGAACACCCGGAAACTGACGGTCGGGCCGATGGTGACGAACCCCGGCACCCGCACCTGGGAGGTCACCGCCTCCACCTTCGCCACGCTCAACGACATGTTCGGAAACCGCACGGTGTGCGGTATCGGGCGCGGCGACTCGGCGATGCGGGTGGCCGGCCGCAAGCCCAACACGCTGGCCCGGATCAGCGAGGCCATGAAGGTCATCCGGGCGCTGGGCAGCGGCCGGGAGGCCGACCTCGGCGGCACGGTGATCAGGTTCCCGTGGATCAAGCCGGGCGCCCAACTGCCCGTATGGATGGCGGCGTACGGGCCCAAGGCGCTGAAGATGACCGGCGAGGAGGCGGACGGGTTCATCCTCCAGCTCGCCGACCTGTATCTGACCGAGTACATGGTCAAGGCGGTCAAGGACGCGGCCGTCGCCGCCGGGCGCGACCCTGCCGAGGTGACCATCTGCGTGGCCGCCCCCGCCTACGTCACCGAGGACGACTCGCCCGAAGCCCTGGCGCACGCGCGGGAGCAGTGCCGCTGGTTCGGCGGGATGGTGGGCAACCATGTCGCCGACCTGGTCGCCAAGTACGGCGAGCACTCGGCGGCCGTACCCGACGAACTCACCGACTACATCAAGGCCCGTGAGGGCTACGACTACTCCCACCACGGGCGCAGCGGAAACCCCGACACCCGGTTCGTGCCGGACGAGATCGTCGACCGGTTCTGCCTCATCGGGCCGGTCGAGAGGCACATCGAGAAACTCAACGCGCTGCGTGAGCTGGGCGTCGACCAGTTCGCGGTGTACGACATGCACGACGCGCAGGAAGCGGTGATCGACGCGTACGGCGCACAGGTCATCCCGGCGGTCAACGCCTGATCCACCACCCCCGGGGTCAACGCCTGACCCACGCTCCACCCCGACCCCCCCCACACCTTGTCCCCCCTCTCCGCTCCCCCGGAGAGGGGCCCAAGGCCAGCCCCGCACGGCCTCTCCCGTCCCACCTTGTCGATTGGCCTGCCCATGACCGAAACAGTCCCCACGGGGTCGCCCGCCGCCCGGACCGCCGACACCGACGGCCGGATAGAACTCGCCCCCGAGGCCTTCCCCACCGACAGTCCGTTCGCCAACGAGGACCTGCGTCCCGTCCCGGTCGCCGAGCGCAAGTGGACGACCTACAACTTCGCGGCGCTGTGGATCTCCATGGCGCACTGCATCCCCAGCTGGACCCTGGCCTCCGGCCTGGTGGCGCTCGGCATGGACTGGAAGCAGGCGGTCTTCACCATCGCGCTGGCCAACGTCATCGTGCTACTGCCGATGCTGGCCACCGGCCACGCCGGCCCCAAGTACGGCATCCCCTTCCCGGTGCTCGCCCGCGCCTCCTTCGGGCTGCGCGGCGCCAACGTCCCGGCGCTGATCCGGGCGGCGGTGGCGTGCGGCTGGTTCGGCATCCAGACCTGGATCGGCGGCAGCGGCATCTTCGTCCTCGGCTCCAAGCTCACCGGCGGTGAGTGGGAGAAGGCCGGGCAGATCGCCGGCAACCCCTGGCCGTTGTGGCTGTGCTTCATCCTGTTCTGGGCCGTGCAGATCGCCATCATCTACCGCGGCATGGACTTCCTGCGGCACTTCGAGAACTGGGCCGCGCCCTTCGTGATCGTCGGCGCCTTCGTGCTGCTGATCTGGATCGCGGTGGAGGCAAACGGTTTCGGCGAGTTGCTGTCGCAGCCCTCGCAACTCGGCTGGGGCGCGGACTTCTGGCCGGTCTTCTTCCCGTCCCTCATGGGCATGATCGGCTTCTGGGCGACCCTCTCGCTCAACATCCCCGACTTCACCCGCTTCGGCGCCAGCCAGCGCGCCCAGACGTGGGGTCAGTCACTGGGCCTGCCCACGACGATGACCCTGTTCGCGATCCTCGCCGTGCTGGTCACCTCCGGCTCCGAGGTGGTCTACGGCGAGGCGATCTGGGACCCGGTCGTCCTCGCCGCCAAGGCGGACAACGTCTTCGGCCTGCTCTTCGCGCTCATCACCGTGCTGGTCGCCACCATCTCCGTGAACATCGCGGCCAACGTGGTGTCCCCGGCGTACGACCTGGCCAACCTGGCGCCGAAGTTCATCAACTTCCGTACCGGCGCGCTGATCACGGGCGTCATCGGCGTCCTGATCTTCCCGTGGAAACTGATCTCGACGCCCGAGTTCTACATCTTCACCTGGCTCGGCGTGGTCGGCGGCCTGCTCGGCACGGTCGCGGGCATCCTGATCGCCGACTACTGGATCGTCCGGCGTACGGTCCTGCATCTGGCGGATCTGTACACGCCGGGCGGGCGCTACTGGTACACCTCCGGCTGGAACTGGCGGGCCCTGGTGGCGTTCGTGGTCGGCGGTGTGCTGGCCGTCGGCGGGTCGTACTCCTCGGTGAACGCGGACGGAGTGAAGTCCGGCCCCTTCCCGGCGGACGGCGTGATCCCGTTCCTGAAACCGCTCGCCGACTACGGCTGGGCGGTGGGCCTGGCGGCCTCACTGCTGCTGTACGTGGCGCTGATGCTGCCGCGTGAGCGCACCGCGTCCTGACAGGTCGCCCGTCGGAGGGCGGTCGGCCTACTGACCGCCCTCCAGCGCCGCCACCGCCTCCTTGGCCGCCTTGATCGCACCCTTGTTGATCTCGTCGGAGCTGGGCGCACCCTTCGACTCGAAGTCGGAGCCGTTGTACGTCACGACCACCAGCGCGTTGGAGGCGCGCGCGATCACCACGCCCTCGCGGGTCTTCTGGTCGTCCTCGGTGGTGAGGTTCACGACGGAGTAGGCCGCGTCCCCCACGCCGGGGACGACGCCACCGCCGCTCTTCTCCTCGACGCGCTGCTGGTACTGCTTCTGCGCATCGTCGTCCGAGTCGCGGATCTCGAAGGAGACGTCGAGCCAGCGGTAGTCGTAGCCCTTGAGGGCGTTCCAGGAGCAGGTGCGGCGCACCGAACTGTCCGTCGAGGCGATCTCCTTCCCGGCCGTCTTGGCGCCCGGTACCAGCGACGTGATCGTCTTCTTGGCGAGGCTGCCGCACGGCGCCGGGGCCTTGGTGTACGTCTTCGGCACGGCCGTCGAGGACGGTGCCGAGGCGGACTGGGTCCCGGTCCTGTCCGCCGCCTTGTCCTGGGCGGCGGGCGCGGCGGACTCCGGGCCGGAGGTGAGCGCCCAGCCCGCGCAGGCGAGCACGGCGACCGGGGTCAGGCGCGCGGTGAGAGCGAGCGGCAGAGGTAGGGAACGCACGGCGCACTTCTCGTGGGGGATGGTGCGGAGGGGGTCCGCACTGCGGACGGGACGCCAGTGTCACACGACTCCCTGTGGGGCGGAAGTGCCAACTCGCTCCGTACTTGAGCGGTAACTGAGCCTGACGGTCGGTGCGTTGTGTGTCCCGTTATGTCCGCGCGGGCGCGGCAGGGGCGGTGCATCCTCGGCTGGGGCAGCCGGCGTGGTGACGAGCTCGGCAGCGGAAGGCAGATCGGTGATGAGGTCGACGCCCTCGCCCGTGGCGCCCTGATGACGCGCCGTGTCGCAGATGCGATGATGCTCGGCGACAAGGCGACGGCGGAACGAGGAAGCCGGTGTGAATCCGGCGCGGTCCCGCCACTGTGATCGGCGAGCGGATCCCGAACAGGCCACTGCCCGAAGGCGGGTGGGAAGGCCGGGACGAGCTTCGACCCGAGAGCCAGGAGACTCACGCGGTCGCCTCCTCGACGAACCCGGGGCGGATTTCCCCGGAGGAGGGTGGTTCGGCATGCCCGTGAGGCCGGCCGAGGGGGCGTACGAGAGCCCGGTGGGCAGAGGGTCGGTCGATCCGGTGCCGTGCCGGGTCGTCGTGTGCCGGGACTGCTGCTGCGGCAGTCCCAAGGTGACCGGGGTGGATCACACGGCGCAGACCGCGCGCCTGCGTGAGACCGCTCCCGTACGCGTCTCCGCCTGTCTGGACGTGTGCGATCAGGCCAACGTGATCGTCGTGCAGCCCTCCGCCGCCGGACGGGCCGCCGGGGCGCGGCCGGTCTGGCTGGGCCTGGTCAACGACCCGGCCGCCACCGAGGACATCGCCGCCTGGGTGAGCGCGGGCGGCCCCGGCATCGCTCCCCGGCCCGAGATCCTCGACCTCTACGCCTTTACCCCGCCTCGGCGCCGCGCGGTCTCCTGAGACCGGCAGCCTGCGCGCCGACCGTCCGTAACACCCGTACGAGAGGAACCTTCCCATGACGGGCAGACGACCGCTGTCCCCCCCCTGCTGGCCATGGCCACAGCTCTGCTGATCTCCGGTTGTGGCGGGAGCGCCCAGGACAACGGCGGTGGCGCCGAGGGCCCGGCCGCGAAGGGCTTCCCGGTCACCGTGTCCAACTGCGGGGTGATGACGACGTTTCAGCGCCCGCCGCAGCGCGCGGTGTCACTGAACCAGCACGCGACCGAGGTGATGCTGGCGCTCGGCCTGGAGAAGTCGATGGTCGGCACGGGCTACCTCGACGACGAGATCCTCCCCGAGTACCGGGCCGCCTACGACAAGGTCGAGGTGCTGTCGAAGGAGTACCCGTCGTACGAGACGCTGCTGGCCGCCGAGCCCGACTTCGTCTACGGCGGCTGGGCCTCCACCTTCGACGAGAAGGAGGGCCGCTCCCGTGACGCCTTCACCAAGGCCGGCATCAACACCCGCCTCAACATCGAGGAGTGCCCGTCCGGGCCGGTCACGATGACCCTGATGGACCGGGAGATCCGCGAGGTCGCCGAGGTCTTCGGCGTCCCGGAGCGGGCCGAGCGGCAGATCGAGCGGCTGCACGCCACCCTGGACGAGGTGGACAGGAAACTCGACGGCGTCGAGCCGGTGAAGCTGTTCGTCTACGACAGCGGCGACAAGACCGCCTTCACCGCGGGTGGCGCGGGCATCGGCAACGACATGATCGAGCGGGCCGGAGGGGTCAACCTCTTCGCCGACCTCGACAAACCGTTCGGTGACGTGTCGTTCGAGCAGGTGGCGGAGCGGGCGCCCGAGGTCATCGTCATCTACGACTACGGCGACCGGACCGTGGCACAGAAGAAGGAGTTCCTGCTCGCGAACCCGGCGCTGAAGGACGTGCCCGCCATCAAGAACCAGCGGTTCGCGGTGCTGCCGCTGTCCTCCACCGTCGTGGGCGTACGGGTGCCCGCGGCCGTTGCGTCGCTGGCCCGTCAGCTCCACCCGGACCGCTTCCGGTGACCGGCGTGACCGAGCCGGCCGCCGCCGAGGCGGTCGGCAAGAGCGACTCCCCCGGAGCAGGGGCCGCGCAGGCCGTGACCGGCCGCCGCAGACTCCCCTACGCCCTGGTGCTGGCCGGGCTCGCCGCCCTGGTGGCGGTGGCGGCGACGGTCGGGATCGCGGCCGGTTCGGTCACGATCCCCGCCGGGGAGGTGTGGGGCATCCTGCTCCACCACCTGCACCCCGCCCTGGCCGAAGCGACGTGGCCCCCGGTGCGGGAGACGATCGTCACCGACGTCCGGCTGCCCCGGGTGCTGTTGTGCGCGGTGGTGGGAGCCGGACTGTCGGTGGCGGGGATGGCGTTGCAGGCCCTGGTCCGCAACCCGCTCGCCGATCCGATGCTGCTGGGAGTGTCGTCGGGCGCGAGCGTCGGCGCGGTGCTGGTCCTCGTCTTCAACGTGACGCTGTTCGGGGCCTTCTCGCTGCCGCTCGCGGCGTTCTGCGGCGCTCTGGCGGCCCTGGTCGCGGTGTACTTCCTGGCCCGCTCCGGCGGACGGATGACCACCGTGCGGCTGGTCCTGGCGGGCGTGGCGACGGCCGAGGTGCTGTCGGCGGTGGCGAGTTTCCTCGTGGTCACCTCCAACGACCCCCACAAGACGCAGTCGGCGCTGCGCTGGATGCTCGGCGGACTCGCCGGCACCACCTGGACGATGGTGTGGATCCCGGCCGCAGCGGTCCTGCTCGGCACGGCCGTCCTGCTCGGCGTGAGCCGCCCGCTGAACCTGCTGCTCGCCGGAGAGGAGGCCGCCACCGCCCTCGGCCTGGACGTCCACCGCTTCCGTGCCGCACTGTTCACCCTGGTCGCACTGATGATCGGCACGATCGTCGCGGTCAGCGGCCAGATCGGCTTCGTCGGCCTGATCCTGCCGCACGTCGTACGGCTCCTGGTCGGGGCCGACCACCGCCGAGCGCTCCCGGCCGCGGCGCTGCTCGGCGCGGCCTTCCTGATCGCCGCCGACCTGGCCGCGCGCACCCTCATGAGCCCCGAGGAGATCCCCGTCGGCATCCTCACCGCCCTGGTCGGCGGCCCGTTCTTCCTCTGGCTGATGCGCAGGAGGACACGATGACCGGACGGCCGGAAGCGGCACCCGGAACCTTGGACATCGACGACGTGTCGGTGCTCGTCGACGGCAGGCCGCTGGTCGACCAGGTCTCCCTGACGGTGCCTGCCGGCGAGGTGGTCGGGCTCGTCGGCCCGAACGGCGCCGGCAAGTCCACCCTCCTGCGGACCGTCTACCGGGCGCTGCGCCCCACGTCGGGCCGCGTGCTGCTGGACGGGACGGACGTCTGGCGGATGCCCGGCAAGCGCCTGGCCCGGCACCTGGCGGCCGTCCTGCAGGAGCACGCCGGGGACTTCGAACTCACCGTGTACGAGGTAGTGGCCATGGGCCGCACCCCGCACAAGCGCCCCTTCGCGGGCGACGACGCCGACGACCGCGCCATCGTCACGGCCGCCCTGACGGAACTCGACGTCGCCGACCTGGCCGACGCACCCTTCGACCGGCTGTCGGGCGGGGAGAAGCAGCGCGTCCTCATCGCCCGCGCACTCGCCCAGCAGGCCGGAACGATGGTGCTGGACGAGCCCACCAACCACCTCGACCTGCGCCACCAGCTCGACGCACTCCGTCTCGTCCGCCGCCTCGGAGTCACCGCCGTGGTCGCGTTGCACGACCTCAACCTCGCCGCCTCGTTCTGCGACCGCCTCTGCGTGATGCAGGCCGGACGTCTGGTCGCCCACGGCGCGCCACGGGACGTCCTCACCCCCGCCCTGCTGGCCGGCGTCTACCGCGTCGAGGCGGACGTCACCGAGCATCCCCGCACCGGCCTGCCCCAGGTGACGCTGCTCACCGGCCACGATCCGACCGGACAGAGACAGGGAGTTGCGCAGACATGACGGCACCCGCACCCGCTCGCGCGCCCGCCGCGGCCGTCGCCGCCGCACTGGTGGACGTGGCGGCTCTCGGAGGTTTCTTCACCCTGGGCGTGGGCGGACCGGACCAGGGCTGGCACCCGGTCACCGACGCCTACGCCCGAGGCTTCACCGACCTCGCGGAGGCCGTCGCCGACCGGTACGACACCCACGAGAGGCGCATCGGCGTCTCCATCGCCCAGCTCGGACACGCCGCACGCCTGTGGTCCCCGGTCCTCGCCTGCACGCTCCTCCACGGCATCGTCCCCGACCTGGCCCGGCTGCACCGCGCCGACGAAGGCCCCGCGCTGCGGCTGCCCGCCCCCACCGGCTGGTACGCCGACCGTATCCCGCACCTCACCGAGGCGCTGTACGAGTTGGTGGTCGAGCAGCACCTGGACGTGCTGGCCGCCGGGCTCCGCGTCAAGATCTCCCCCCGCCTCCTGGACGGAAACGCCGCCTCCGCACTGGCCGGGACGGCCCAGGTGCTCCTGACGGCACGGCCGGACCTGCGCGACCCGCTCACCGAACTCACCACCGACCTGCTCGGCACCGGACGCCTGGCCGGCACCGGCCACTTCACCGGGTCCGACCTCAGCTTCCGCCGCCGCAGCTGCTGTCTCTTCTACCGCACGCCGGCGGGCACAAAGTGCGGAGACTGCTGCCTGGCCCGATGACTCAGCCGACGGCCGGGGCACCAGGGGGACACGGCCGGCCAAGGCGCCGGGCCTCACTGGTTTTCACACGTCCCTCGTGCTGGAGGCAGGGAAGAGGGGGCGCAAGGCGATCGATAGCCTGTTGGGGGAGCGGGCGGAGGGGAGTTCTGGCCCGAACTCCCCAGATTCTCCCCAGGAACGATCCTGAGCGTCGACCGGTCCGGCCGTTGCACGGAAACAGTGAGGTGAGAGGCCACATGTTCACCACCCGCCCCACCCTTCAGGGCACCTTCGGCATGGTGTCGTCCACCCACTGGCTCGCCTCGCAGTCCGCGATGGCCGTGCTGGAGGACGGCGGCAACGCCTATGACGCGGCCGTGGCCGGGGCGTTCGTGCTGCATGTCGTCGAGCCGCACCTCAACGGGCCCGCCGGGGAGGTGCCGATCCTGATCGCGCCCGCCGGCGGTGAGGTGAGGGTGCTGTGCGGGCAGGGCGTCGCGCCCGCCGGGGCGAGCGTCGCCCACTACCGGGGGCTCGGCCTCGACCTCGTACCCGGCACCGGGCCGCTCGCCGCCGCCGTCCCGGGCGCCTTCGACGCGTGGATGCTGCTGCTGCGCGACCACGGGACGAAGCCGCTCGCCGACGTCCTGAAGTACGCCATCGGGTACGCGGAGCACGGGCACGCGCCCGTGGAGCGCGTCGGCGAGACCGTCGAGACCGTGCGTGAGCTGTTCGAGACGGAGTGGACCTCGTCGGCGGAGGTGTACCTGCCGGGCGGCAGCGCCCCGCGCCCCGGGGAGCTGCTGCGCAACCCGGCGCTCGCCGCCACCTGGAAGCGGCTGCTCGCCGAGGTCGCCGGGGCGGGGGACCGGCAGGCGCAGATCGAGGCGGCCCGGGAGGTGTGGCGCACCGGATTCATCGCCGAGGCGCTGGTACGGCAGGCGGGGCGGCCCACGCTGGACACCAGCGGCGAGCGCCACACCGGTACGCTCACGGCCGACGACCTCGCCGGCTGGTCCGCGACCTACGAGGCGCCGGCGACGTACGACTGGAACGGCTGGACCGTGTGCAAGGCCGGCCCCTGGAGCCAGGGCCCGGTGCTGCTCCAGCAGCTCGCCCTGCTGCCGCCCGAGCTGCCGGCGTACGGCTCCGCGGACTACGTCCATCTGCTGATCGAGGGCTGCAAGCTCGCCATGGCCGATCGGGAGGCCTGGTACGGGGACGCCCGCGAGGTGCCGCTCGACGACCTGCTGTCGGCGCCGTACAACGCGAAGCGGCGCGGCCTCGTCGGTGACCGGGCGTCGTACGAGCTGCGGCCGGGCAGCCCCGGCGGGCGTATGCCGCGACTGTGCGCCCACGCGCGCGTGGTGGCCACCGAGGACCCGGGCTTCAACCCGATGGGGGTGGGGGAGCCGACCGTCGCCAAGAGCCCGACCTCCCCGGTGCCCGGCGAACCCGACGTCTCCGGCGACGGCGCCACCCGCGGCGACACCTGTCACCTCGACGTCGTCGACCGATGGGGCAACATGGTCGCCGCCACGCCCAGCGGAGGCTGGCTGCAGTCCAACCCCGTCGTGCCCGAGCTGGGCTTTCCGCTCGGTACGCGGTTGCAGATGACCTGGCTGGAGGAAGGGCTGGCGAACTCGCTCACGCCGGGCCGCCGGCCGCGGACCACGCTCACCCCCTCGATCGCGCTGCGTGACGGCGTGCCGGTGATGGCGTTCGGCACGCCCGGCGGGGACCAGCAGGACCAGTGGCAGCTGCACTTCTTCCTGGCGGTCGCCCTGCGCTCCCCGGTTCGCGGCGGACTCGACCTGCAGGGCGCGATCGACGCCCCGAACTGGCACAACGACAGCTTCCCCGGCTCCTTCTACCCGCGAGGGATGCGCCCGGGGAGCGTGACGGTCGAGGGACGGATGGCCCCGGACGTCGTCGAGGGGCTGCGGCGCCGAGGTCATGACGTCACGGTGGGTGACGACTGGTCGGAGGGGCGGCTGTGCGCGGTGGCGCGGGATCCGGAGACGGGTGTGCTGTCGGCGGCGGCGAATCCGCGCGGGATGCAGGGGTACGCGGTCGGCCGCTGACCCTGTGCAGTCGGGAAGCCGCGCGCGGAGGCGGGTGGCCGGGAGTTCATCCCGATTCCACCCGGAGTGCACCGCCCCGGCGGGCATTGTCAGCGCCGCGTGCTCTCATGGAGGCATGATCGAAGAGATGGAAACCATCGACGAGTTTCTCGCACGTAACTCGGCCGACGTGGAAGAAGCGGTGCGCAAGGCGGCCGCGGCCGAGATCATGCCGCGCTTCCGGCAGCTGGCCGCGCACGAGGTCGACCAGAAGAGCGGCCCGCACGACCTGGTGACGGACGCCGACCGGCTGGCCGAGCGGCACCTCACCGAGGCGCTCGGCGCGCTGCTGCCCGGCTCCGTGGTGGTCGGCGAGGAGGCGGTGCACGCCAACCCCGCGTCGTACGAGGCGATACGTGGCGACGCCCCGGTCTGGATCATCGACCCCGTCGACGGCACCCGGCAGTTCGTGCGCGGCGACGACGGCTTCTGCACGCTGGTCGCGCTCGCCCACCACGGCGTCGTGCTGGCCTCGTGGACCTACGCCGCCGCCCGCGACCAGCTGGCCACGGCCGTCCGCGGCCGGGGCGCCTTCCTCGACGGTGAGCGGCTGTTCGCCGGCCCGCCCACGCCGGGCCGTGACCTGCGCGTCGCCACCTCCCACCCGGACTACACCACCGACGAGGAGAAGCGCGCGCTGCTCGGCCTGTGGACGGACGGCGTCGCCCCGCGCGAGTGCGGTTCGGCCGGTCTGGAGTATCTTGCCGTCGCCCGGGGCGAGTCGGACGCCACGGCGTTCTCCTGGGAGGCCGCCTGGGACCACGCGGCGGGCCTGCTGCTCGTCGAGGAGGCCGGCGGTGCCCACCTGACCCGTACGGGCGAGCCGTTCCGCATCACGGGCGGCAACACCCTGCCCTTCACGGCGGCCCGCGACGCGGCCACGGCCCGGCGGGTGGCGGGACTGCTGGCCTCGGCGGTCTGAGCCCCGGTTCGTCCGTCACGGGCACCCGTCGCGGAGGGGTGTCAGTCCCCCGGCATATCCTGACCCTGAGTGGCCATCGGCTGACGAAGGAGTCCGAAGGTGCCGTCGATGCTCGATGCGGTCGTGGTGGGTGCGGGGCCGAACGGACTGACCGCCGCAGTGGAGCTGGCCCGCCGCGGCTTCTCCGTGGCGGTGTTCGAGGCGCGGGACGCGATCGGCGGCGGCGCCCGCACCGAGGAGCTGACGCTCCCCGGTTTCCGCCACGACCCGTGCTCCGCGGCCCACCCCCTCGGCATCAACTCCCCGGCGTTCCGGGCCCTCCCCCTGGACCGTTACGGCCTGGAGTGGCTGCACGCCGAGCTGCCCATGGCCCACCCGTTCCCCGACGGCACCGCCGCGATCCTGTCCCGCTCGGTCGGCGAGACCGCCGCCTCCCTCGGCCCGCGCGACGCGGGGACGTACCGCAGACTGGTGGAGCCCTTCCTGCACCACTGGGACACGCTGGCCCGCGACTTCATGTCCCTGCCGCTCAGCGCGCTGCCCCGCGACCCGGTGACCCTGGCCCGCTTCGGCCTGGCCGGCCTGCCCCCGTCCACCTGGCTGACCCGCCGCTTCCGCGACGAACCCGCCAAGACCCTCTTCGCCGGTCTCGTCGCCCATGTGATGGCCCCGCTCACCGGCTTCGCCACCGGCGCGATCGGCCTGGTCTTCGCCCTCGCCGCGCACGCCCGGGGCTGGCCCGTGGCCCGTGGCGGCTCCCAGTCCATCTCGGACGCGCTCGCCGCGTATCTGAAGGACCTCGACGGCGCGATCCACACCGACTACGAGGTCAAGCGCCTCGACGACCTGCCGCCCGCGCGCGCGTACGTCTTCGACACCTCACCCACCGCCCTGGCCCGCATCGCGGGCTTCGGCCGCTACTACGAGGGGTACCGGTACGGCCCGGGCGTCTTCAAGGTCGACTACGCGCTGGACGGCCCGGTGCCGTGGACCGCCGAGGAGCCGCGCAGGGCCGGGACCGTGCAGATCGGCGCCAGCAGCGCGGAGATCGGCACCGCGCTGCGCGAGGCGTCCCGCCTCGGCCGGGCGCCCGACCGGCCGTTCCTCATCACCGTGCAGCCCAGCCTCGTCGACCCCACCCGGGCCCCCGACGGCAAGCAGGTCTTCTGGGTGTACGGCCATGTCCCCAGCGGCTGGACCGGAGACCTCACCGACACCATCGAACGCCAACTGGAGCGCTTCGCCCCGGGATTCCGCGACCGCGTCCTCGCCCGCGCGACCGCCGGACCGCCCGAACTCGCCGCCCGCAACGCCAACTACGTCGGCGGCGACATCGGCTCCGGCGCGGTCAGCGGACTCCAGACGGTGCTGCGCCCCAAACTGTCCCTGTTCCCGTACAGCACCCCGCACCCGGCCGTGTACATCTGCTCCTCGGCCACCCCGCCGGGACCGGGCGTGCACGGCATGTCGGGGCACAACGCGGCGAAGGCCGTGTGGAGGAGGCTGAGGCAACCATGACCCCCGCAACCCCCACCATCACGCTCGTCCGGGGCGACATCACCGAGCAGAGCGCCGACGCGATCGTCAACGCGGCCAACTCCTCGCTGCTGGGCGGCGGGGGCGTGGACGGCGCCATCCACCGGCGCGGCGGCCCCGCGATCCTGGAGGACTGCCGCAAGCTGCGCGCCTCGACGTACGGCAAAGGGCTGCCGACCGGGCAGGCGGTCGCCACCACGGCGGGCGAACTGGACGCACGCTGGGTGATCCACACGGTGGGGCCGGTCCACTCCCAGCAGGAGGACCGCTCCGCGCAGTTGGCCTCCTGCTACCGGGAATCCCTGCGCGTCGCCGACGAGTTGGGCGCCCGGACCGTCGCGTTCCCGGCCGTCTCCGCGGGCATCTACGGCTGGCCGATGGACGACGCCGCACGGATCGCGGTCGAGACGGTACGGGCCACACGGACATCGGTCGAGGAGGTCAAGTTCGTCCTCTTCGACCAGCGGGCGTACGAGGCGTTCGCGGCGCAGGTGGGCTGACCCGGCACCCCCGACGCCCATCAGGAACCAACAAAGTCCGACGGGCCAATTGCTTGGTTGTGTTCGAAGTCCTAGGGTGATCCGGGCGCAGCAGCCGACACCGTCCCCATGAGCCGCCTCGCACCACGACGGCAACGGCTGCCCCGTCACCGTGAGGTGACCCGCCCTCAGTTCGTGCAGCGCACGTCCCGAGGAAGGACACGGTCATGCCGCACCCGTACCCCTCTCCCGCCGACCGGCCCGTCGTCAGCCGCCGCCGGCTCTTTCAGACCAGCGCCGCCGTCCTCGGCGGGCTCGCCCTGTCCTCGTCGCCCCTCGCCGCGTACGCCGCCCCGCGCGGCGCGACGGCGGACGGAACGCCGGAGTGGAACGGCACCATCGACCTGTTCCGGCTGGGCACCGAGCCCCCGCACACCACGCTCATGCCGTACGCGGACGTACGGCAGGCCCTGACCGCCGACCGCACCCGCTCCCCGTACCGGCTGAGCCTCGACGGCAGCTGGAAGTTCGCCTACGTCGACCGCCCCGCCGACCGGGACACCGACTTCTACCGCACCGACGTCGACGACCGGTCCTGGGACACCATCCCCGTCCCCTCCGTCTGGCAGCTGCACGGCTACGACTTCCCGATCTACGTCAACATCACCTACCCGTGGTGGGGCCCCAACGGCCTGGGCGAGGAACCGCAGCCCCCGGCCGCCCCGACCCGTTACAACCCCGTCGGCCAGTACCGGCGTACCTTCACGGTCCCGCGCAACTGGTCGGGGCGGCGAACCTTCCTGCATTTCGAGGGTGTCAAGTCGGCCCACTACGTGTGGATCAACGGGGAGCTGGTCGGCTACCACGAGGACTCGTACACCCCCGCCGAGTACGACATCACCTCGTACCTCAAGCCGGGCACCAATCAGATCGCCGTCGAGGTGTACCGCTACTCGGACGGGGACTGGCTGGAGGACCAGGACATGATCCGGCTGAGCGGAATCTTCCGCTCGGTCTACCTGTACTCCACACCGGTCGTCCATCTGCGCGACTTCAAGCTGGACACCCCGCTGAGCGAGGACTACACGGCCGCCGAGCTGGCGGTGACCGCGAGTGTGCGGGCGTACGCCGACGGCGGCGCCGGGCGGTACACGGTGGAGACCCAGCTGTACGACGAGCGCGGGCACCCCGTCTGGTCCCGGCCGCTGGAGCAGGCCGTCGACGTCACGGCGGTCGGCGAGGACGCCACCGTGCGGGCCGCCAGAGCCGTGCCCGCGCCCCGGCTCTGGTCGGCCGAGCACCCGAACCTCTACACCGCCGTCCTGCGGCTGCGCGACCCGCGCGGCAAGGTGATCGAAACGCTGTCGCACCGGGTCGGCTTCCGCGAGTTCGCGCTGAAGGACGGGCTGATGCGCATCAACGGCAAGCCCGTCTCCTTCCGGGGCACCAACCGGCACGAGATGCACCCCGAGCGCGGCACCGCGCTCACCCGCGCGGACATGGTCGAGGACATCGAGATCATCAAGCGGATGAACATAAACTCCGTCCGCACCTCGCACTACCCCAACAACCCGCTGTGGTACGAACTCGCCGACGAGTACGGCCTGTACCTGGTGGACGAGGCCAACGTCGAGACCCACGGCATACGCGACCGGTACCCCGGCAACCACGCCGACTGGAGCAGAGCGTGCGTGGCCCGCGCGCAGAACATGGTCCACCGGGACAAGAACCACGCCTCGGTGGTCATCTGGTCACTCGGCAACGAGGCGGGCGGCGGCAGCACCTTCGTCGCCATGCACGACTGGATACGCTCCTACGACCCGACCCGCGTCATCCAGTACGAGGGTGACGACCGGCCCGGGGTCAGCGACATCCGCTCGGAGATGTACGACAGCCCCGCGCGCGTCGAGGCCCGCGCCAAGGACACCGCGGACACCCGGCCGTACGTGATGATCGAGTACTCGCACGCGATGGGGAACTCGAACGGCAACTTCCGGAAGTACTGGGACATCATCCGCCGTCACGACGTCCTCCAGGGCGGCTGGATCTGGGACTTCGTCGACCAGTCGCTCAACTGGCCCACTCCGACACGGAAGCTGCTGACGGAGAGCGGTCCCGGCAAGCTGAAGGGCGAGATCCTCGCGCCCGGCGGCACCTTCGACCGGGCCAAGGGCGTCTCCGGCGGAACCGTCTTCGCCCGCGATCCCTTCCTCGACCTCACCGGCTCCCTGACGCTGGAGGCCTGGGTGACCCCGCACGTCACCGGGTACCACCAGCCCATCCTCGCCAAGGGCGACACCCAGTACGCGCTGAAACAGACCAACAGGAGCCTGGAGTTCTTCATCCACGGCGGCGGCCAGTGGATCACCGCCAGTTGGGCCCTGCCCGCGGAGGGCTGGACCGGCACCGAGCATCACATCGCCGGTGTCTTCGACGCCGCAACCGGCACGCTGACCCTCTACGTCGACGGCGTCGTCCGCGCCACCCGGACCACCACACGCCGGCCCGGCAGCAACACCGCGCCCCTCGCGCTCGCCACCGACGTCGACAACTGGACCCGGGAGTTCAGCGGCACGATACGCCGGGCACGCGTGTACGCACGTGCGCTGAGCGCCGGTGAGCTGGCCTCCGACAGCCGGGGTCCCGGCGACGACGGGGTGCGGCTCTGGTTCGACGCGGCCACGGTCGGGTTCGACGAGAGGAAGCCGCGTGAGAAGACGTTCCTCGCGTACGGCGGCGACTGGGGCGACAACCCCAACGACGGGAACTTCGTGGCGGACGGCATCGTGACCGCCGACCGCGGCCTCACCGGCAAGGCGACCGAGGTCAAGCAGGTCTACCAGGCCATCAACGTCACGCCGGGCACCGGCTGGGGAGCGGTCACCCTCACCAACGAGAACCTGTTCACCAACCTCCGTGCCTACGACGGCATCTGGACCCTGCTCGCCGACGGCAGGGCCGTTCAGCGCGGCAGGCTCACCCGAGGCCAGCTCGACGTACCGCCGCTGTCGAGCAAGGACATCACCCTCCCCGTACGCCGGCCGGGCAACCCGGCGCCGGGCGCGGAGTACTTCCTCCAGCTGTCCTTCACCACCAAGGAGCCCACGCAGTGGGCGAAGGCGGGCTTCGAGGTCGCCCGGCAGCAGCTGCCCGTCGACGTGGGCAGCCCGGCCGTGACGCCGGTGCCGCTGGCGCGCGTCCCGGCGCTGAGGTACGACGACGCCGAGACGTCCGTCACCGTCACGGGACGGGGTTTCTCCGTCACCGTCGACAAGGGCAGCGGGGTCATCACCTCGTACGAGGCCGCGGGCACCCGCCTGATCACCTCGGGCCCGGCGCCGAACTTCTGGCGGGCGCCCACCGACAACGACAAGGGCAACGGCCAGCACACCCGCAACCAGACCTGGCGGGACGCCGGCGCCCTGCGCGAGGTGACCGGTGTGAGCGTGCGCGCCCTGCGGGACCGGGCCGTCGAGATCAAGGTCAGCGGCACCCTGCCCACGACGACCGAGTCGACGTACACCACCACCTACACGGTGTTCGGCAACGCTGAGATCAAGGTCGACCACACCCTGCACCCGGGCGCCGCGAACCTGCCGTACCTCCCCGAGGTCGGCACCCTGCTGTTCCTGCCACGGCGCCTCGACCGGCTGCACTACTACGGCCGTGGCCCCGAGGAGAACTACTGGGACCGCGACAGCGGCACCGACGTCGGCGTGTACTCGGCAACCGTGGCCGACCTGTGGACGCCGTACATCCGCCCGCAGGAGAACGGCAACCGGACGGGCGTCCGCTGGGCCGCGCTGACCGGGCGCGACGGTGCCGGACTGCTGATCTGCGGGGAGCCGCTGGTGGAGGTCAACGCCTCGCACTTCACGCCGGAGGACCTGTCGTCCGGCGTGCGGCACGACTACCAGCTCACCCCGCGCGACGCGGTCGTGCTGCGGGTGAACCACCGGCAGATGGGCGTGGGCGGCGACAACAGCTGGGGCGCGCACACCCACGACGAGTACAAGCTGTTCGCCGACCGCGACTACGCCTACACCTACCGGCTGCGCCCGCTGAGCGACGTCCGGGACGCGATGGCGGCGGCGCGGCGGCCGACGGCCACCGAGTAGCAGTTCCCCGAATGCCCGGCACCCCACGGACGATCTCGGGGTGTCGGGCGCCGCACGCGGGAAACCCGTACCACCACAGGGCGAGAAGAAGGGCCCCGTGGCGGAAGGGGAGCACATGAGTTTCCGTGACCGCGCGCACGCCGGCCGGGAACTGGCCGAGCATCTGCGCATTCTGCAGGAGAAAGGGACACTCCCGGATCCCGTGGTCCTCGCCCTGCCCCGCGGCGGCGTCACGGTGGCCCGGGAGGTCGCGCGGGCCCTCGGCGCGCCGCTCGACGTGCTGGTGGTCCGCAAGATCGGAGCGCCGTTCCACGAGGAGTTCGGGGTCGGCGCGATCGCGGGCGACGAGCCGCCGTACTTCGACACCCGGGCCCTGGAGCAGCTGGGCCTGACCGAGGCCGAGCTGGCCCCGATCGTGGCCCGGGAGCGGACCGAGCTGCGCCGCAGGGAACAGCGGTACCGCCAGGACCGACCCGCCGCCGAACTGAAGGGACGTACCGCCATCCTCGTCGACGACGGGCTGGCCACCGGGTCGACCGCGCGGGCCGCCGTGCGCGCGGTGCGGCACCGGGAGCCCGAACGGGTGGTCGTCGCGGCGCCGGTCGCCTCGCACGAGGCCGTCGAGCTGCTGCGCCACGAGGCCGACGACGTGGTGTGCCTGATGCGGCCGAGCCCGTTCCACGCGGTCGGCCTCTGGTACGAGGACTTCGAACAGCTGACGGACGAGGACGTGCTGGAAGCGCTGCACGGCAGCTGACCCAGCGGGCCAGGAGATGATCATGACCAGGTACATACGTGAGGTGATGTCGTCGAGCACGGCGTCGATCGAACCCATGACCACGGTGGCCCGGGCCGCCCAGGTCATGCGGGACCGGGACATCGGCGACGTCCTGGTGGCGTACGACTGCGATCTGTTCGGCGTGCTCACCGACCGCGACATCGCGGTCCGGGCGGTCGCCGAGGCCCGCGACCCGCGCGTCACACCGGTCGGTTCGCTGTGCACGCGACCGCCGGTGGTGACCGTGGCGCCGGACGACACGACGGAGCACGCCGTCGAGCTGATGCGGCAGCACGCGGTCCGCAGGCTGCCCGTCGTCGACCGCGGCGGCTGCCCGGTCGGCATGGTCAGCCTGGGCGACCTCGCCACCACCGAGGACCCGCACTCCGCGCTGGCCGACATCAGCCGGGCGGCCCCCAACCACTGACGGTCGAACCACTGACGGTCGAACCACTGACGGTCGAACCACTGAAGGGAGGCACCGCCATGAACCGTGGACGGCCGGTGCCCCGCGAACGGTCGGGCATGATCGGCCGCCGCTTCCCGCGTACGGGCACCGAACCGGTCACCGCCCGCAGCGCACTGGGCCTGCGCGTGCTGCTCACCGCCGTCTTCCTGCCCGTCTTCGTCGCGGCGACCGTGCTGTTCGCCGTCTGGGCCGCGAGTTCCTCGCCTGGTGAGACACCCGGTCCGGCGCCGCTGACCGGCCTCGCCGTCGCCTCCGGCGTACTCGCCCTGGTCGCCGCCGCGGACGGTGTGGTCCTCCTGCGCCGGATGCGGCGGGAACGGGGCAGGCCCCAGGCCTGAGACCGGCGGCATGGCGATCAGTGTGGCGATGAGCGCAGCGCGGCGAAAGAATCCCCTACACCGGGCCAACCGCTCTTCACCACACCGAAAGGGACCTGACGCATGGACGAGCAGGACGAGCGCTTCGACGTCGTCGTTCTCGGAGCGGGCCCCGGCGGCTACGTCGCCGCCGTCCGGGCCGCCCAGCTGGGCAAGCGCGTCGCCGTCGTGGAGGAGAAGTACTGGGGCGGCGTCTGCCTGAACGTCGGCTGCATCCCCACCAAGGCCCTGCTGCGCAACGCCGAGCTCGCGCACATCGTCACCCGCGAGGCCAAGACCTTCGGCATCAAGGTCGACGGCGAGGTCTCCTTCGACTACGGCGAGGCCTTCCGGCGCAGCCGCCGGGTCGCGGACGGCCGGGTCAAGGGCGTTCACTACCTGATGAAGAAGAACAAGATCACGGAGTACGACGGCCGCGGCACGTTCCTCGACCCGCACACGCTCCAGGTCACCGACTACGAGGGCACCACCCGCACCATCGGCTTCGAGAACTGCATCATCGCCACCGGTGCCACCCCGAAGCTGCTGCCCGGCACCCGCCGCACCTCACGCGTGGTGACGTTCGAGGAGCAGATCCTCGCCGAGGAGCTGCCGCAGTCGATCATCATCGCGGGCGCCGGCGCGATCGGTGTCGAGTTCGCGTACATCCTGAACAACTACGGCGTGAAGGTCACCGTCGTCGAGTTCCTGGACCGCGCCGCCCCCCTGGAGGACGCCGAGGTCTCCACCGAACTCGCCCGCCAGTACCGCAAGCTGGGCATCGACGTGCTCACCTCGACCCGCGTCGACGCCATCGACGAGGCCGGCCCGCAGGTCCGGGTCACGGTCACCGCCAACGACGGCTCCCAGCAGGTCCTGGAGGCCGACAAGGTGCTCCAGGCGATCGGGTTCGCGCCGAACGTCACCGGCTACGGCCTGGAGAACACCGGCGTGACCGTCACCGAGCGCGGCGCGATCGACGTCGACGGCCGCTGCCGCACCTCCGTCCCGCACATCTACGCCATCGGCGACGTCACCGCGAAGCTGATGCTCGCGCACGCGGCCGAGGCGATGGGCGTGGTGGCGGCGGAGACCATCGCCGACGCGGAGACCATGGAGCTGGACTACGCGATGATCCCGCGGGCCACCTACTGCCAGCCGCAGATCGCCAGCTTCGGCTACACCGAGGCGCAGGCCCGCGACCTCGGCTACGACGTCAAGGTCGCCAAGTTCCCGTTCACCGCCAACGGCAAGGCGCACGGCCTCGGCGACACCACCGGTTTCGTGAAGCTGATCAGCGACGCGACGTACGGCGAGCTGATCGGCGGCCACCTCATCGGCCCCGACGTCACCGAGCTGCTGCCCGAGCTGACCCTGGCCCAGAAGTGGGACCTCACCGTCCACGAGGTGGCCCGCAACGTCCACGGCCACCCGACCCTCGGCGAGGCGATCCAGGAGGCCGTGCACGGCCTGGCCGGCCACATGATCAACATGTGAGCACCCTGCCTGGGCGGCCGTGTGCCTCCCTCCCCGGGTGTCACCCGACCGGCGTAACCGGAATGGCGGCACCCCTGGCGGCGCCCGGAGGCTGGAGTCACCCACATGAAGGGACGGCCGCCATGGCTCAGCACGCTGCACATCCGACAGGACCGCAGGCCGCACCGACGGGCCGCCGCGAGGGGTGGGCGACCGGCGGCGTCATGTTCGCCGGTGTGCTGATGTTGTGCGGCGGTCTGCTCGCGGTGCTCCAGGGCATCGCGGCGATCGCCGCGGACGACGTGTACGCCCGCGTCGGCACGTACGTCTACGAGCTCAACCTCACCGGCTGGGGCTGGATCCACCTGGTCGTCGGCGTCCTCGTCGCCGTCACCGGCTGGGGCCTGCTCATGGGGGCGGCCTGGGCACGGATCGCCGGTATCACCCTGGCCGCGCTGAGCCTGATCCTGCAGTTCCTCTTCCTGCCGTACCAGCCGGTCTGGTCGGTCGTCATGATGGCGATCGACGTATTCGTGATCTGGGCGCTGGCCTCCTACCGGGAACCCGCCCGCTGAACCGCCCTACTCGGCGGTGTCGCTGATGCCCAGCCGCAGGTGCTCCACGTGGTACACGGCCTGGTCGAGGAGTTCCGCGACGTGGTGGTCGTGCAGCGCGTAGACGACCGACCGGCCGCGCCGCTCGCCGACCACCAGCCCGAGATTGCGCAGCTGGTGCGAGCAGGCGGACTGTTCCATGCCGACCTCGGCCGCCAACTCCGTGGCGGGCAGCGGGCCTTCGCGCAGCCGCGCCAGGATCAGCAGGCGGGACGGGGTGGACAGGGCCTGGAGGGTGGTGGCCACCTTGGCGACATTGGCCTCGTCCAGACGTACGCGCTCGGCGGCTGCGGGGGTGACGGCTCCATGACCCATGACCGGTATCGTACCGGTCGTATATGAACACATGAATGGGTCTTCATGTGCCCCTGTACGGTGCTCGTGTGTCAGCGACTCTCACGCCGCGAACGGCGCCCCCTGCCCGCACCCTGGCGATGGGGAGCGCGGGCGCCGACCTCGCGCTGGAGAGCGCGGACGCCGTCGTCGTACGCGACGAACTCGCCACCGTCCCGGCGGTCGTACGACTGTCCCGGGCCGCCCGCCGCCTCGTCGTCCAGAACCTGGTCATCGCCGGTACGTTCATCACCGTGCTGGTCGGGCTGAACGGGCTGCGGCTGCTGCGCGAGTCGGCGTGGCGATCCGGGGCGGTCCAGGACAGCGAAGGTAGATGTCGGATTCTCGCCAGCGTCGGCCCGCCCGGTGGTCGATGCTGGACGCATGCAGAAGGGGATGCACACCGACACCGAGCGCTGTCTGCGAGCCGTTCAGGCCAAGGACGCGCGCTTCGACGGGTGGTTCTTCACCGCCGTCCTGACCACCGGAATCTACTGCCGGCCCAGCTGCCCCGTCGTGCCGCCCAAGCCCGAGAACATGGTGTTCCACCCGAGCGCGGCGGCCTGCCAGCAGGCCGGTTTCCGGGCGTGCAAGCGCTGCCGCCCGGACACCAGCCCCGGCTCCCCGGAGTGGAACCGGCGCGCCGACCTCGTGGCCCGCGCCATGCGGCTGATCGCCGACGGCGTCGTGGACCGCGAGGGCGTGCCCGGCCTCGCCGCCCGGCTCGGCTACAGCGCCCGGCAGATCGAACGCCAGCTGCTCGCCGAACTCGGCGCGGGCCCGCTCGCCCTGGCCCGCGCCCAGCGCGCCCAGACGGCCCGGCTGCTCATCGAGACGACGGCACTGCCCATGGCGGAGATCGCCTTCGCGGCCGGTTTCTCCTCCATCCGCACCTTCAACGACACCGTCCGCGAGGTCTACGCCCTCACCCCCAGCGACCTGCGCGCCCGGACACCGCGAGGGCCCGCCGGAGGCACCCCGGGCGCCCTGTCGCTCCGCCTCCCGTTCCGCGCCCCGCTCAACCCCGACAACCTCTTCGGCCACCTCGCCGCCACCGCCGTACCCGGCGTGGAGGAGTGGCGCGACGGCGCCTACCGCCGCACGCTCCGCCTCCCCTACGGCCACGGCATCGCGGCGCTCACCCCGCGCCCCGACCACATCGCCTGCCGCCTCACCCTCAGCGACCTGCGCGATCTGCCCGTCGCCATCAGCCGCTGCCGCCGGCTGCTCGACCTGGACGCCGACCCGGTCGCCGTCGACGACCAGCTGCGGGCCGATCCTCTGCTGGCGCCCCTGGTCGACAAGGCCCCGGGCCGCCGCGTCCCGCGCACGGTCGACGAGGCGGAGTTCGCCGTACGGGCCGTGCTGGGCCAGCAGGTCTCCACGGCCGCCGCCCGCACCCACGCGGCCCGCCTGGTCACCGTGCACGGAGAGCCGGTCGACGACCCCGAGGGCGGGCTCACCCACCTGTTCCCGTCGGTGGACGCGCTCGCGTCGGTGGACCCCGAGTCACTCGCCATGCCCCGCACCCGCCGCACGACCCTCACCACCCTCGTCGGCCAACTCACCGACGGCTCACTGCACTTGGGCGTGGAGAGCGACTGGCCGCGGACCCGCGCCCAGCTCCTGTCCCTCCCCGGCTTCGGTCCCTGGACCGCCGACGTCATCGCGATGCGCGCCCTCGGCGACCCCGACGCCTTCCTCCCCACCGACCTCGGCATCCGCCGTGCCGCGGGGGAGCTGGGCCTGCCGTCCACCCCGGCCGCGCTCACCGCACGGGCGGCGGCCTGGCGCCCGTGGCGGGCGTACGCCGTCCAGTACCTGTGGGCGACCGACAGCCACCCGATCAACTTCCTTCCGGTGTAAGGACTTCCGATGCGACAGCACACCGTCATCGACAGCCCGTACGGCCCTCTCACCCTGGTCGCCGAGGACGGCGTCCTGTGCGGCCTGTACATGACCGACCAGCGCCACCGCCCGGCGGAGGAGACCTTCGGCGAACGGGACGAGACACCCTTCGGTGAGACCATCGACCAGCTGACGGCCTACTTCGGCGGCGAGCTGAAGGAGTTCACCCTCGAACTGCGCTTGAACGGCACCCCGTTCCAGCGCACCGTCTGGGACCAGCTCCGCCGTATCCCGTACGGCGAGACCCGCTCGTACGGCGAACTGGCCGAGGCCCTCGGCAACCACAGTGCCTCCCGCGCGGTCGGCCTCGCCAACGGCAAGAACCCCATCGGCATCATCGTCCCCTGCCACCGCGTGATCGGCGCGAGCGGCAGCCTGACCGGCTACGGCGGCGGCCTGGAACGCAAGCAGCGCCTGCTGGACTTCGAGCGCGGCGAGGCCCTGTTCTAGTCACTCAGCGTGCGCAGCAGCTTCGGCAGCGCCGTCCCGATCGGTTCCCGTACGACCTCGTCGGCGAGTTCGTCGTACGGCGTCGGCTCGGCGTTGACGATGACGAGGCGGGCGCCGTGGTCGGCGGCGACCCCCGCGAGCCCGGCCGCGGGCTGCACCTGCAGACTCGTCCCGACCGCGATGAACACCTGGCAGGCCTTGCTGATGGCGAGCGCATCACCCAGCACCACCGGATCGAGCCGCTCGCCGAACATGACGGTCGCCGACTTCAGGATCCCGCCGCACTCCAGACACGCGGGATCGTCCTCACCCGCCTCGACGCGCGCGATCGCGTCCGCCATCGGACCGCGCGCATGACAGCCCGTGCACACGACACTGCGCGCGCTGCCGTGCAGTTCGAGCACCTTGCGGGCGGGCATCCCGGCGAGCTGGTGCAGCCCGTCCACGTTCTGCGTGATCACCCGCACCGGCACCCCGGACCGCTCCAGCTCGGCCACCGCCCGGTGCGCGGCGTTCGGCTGCGCCTGCAGCGTGCGGTTCTTCCGCCGCATCTGCCAGGACCGCCGCCGGATCTCCGGATCGCCCATGTAGTACTCGTACGTCACGAGCTTCTCGGCCTCCGGATCCCGCCGCCACAGCCCGTTCGGCCCGCGGTAGTCCGGGATGCCGGAGTCGGTGGAGATACCGGCGCCGCTGAGGATGGCGACGAGGGGCTTGGTCATGCGATCGAGGGTAGGGCGGGGGGGGACGGACGGCGAACAGATTGTCGGGTCGGCGGGGCGTGGCTGCTGTTAGGGTCCGCGCATGGCAAAGGTCAACGTCTCGCTCGATGCCGAACTCGTCGTGGAGGCCATGGTGCTCTCGGGCGTCGGCAATCCCCAGGACGCCGTCGAGGTCGTCCTGCGCGACTACATCGAGCGCGGCCACCGCACGGAGGCCAGGATCGCCCAGCGGGACGAGGCCCTGCGCGATGTGGACGGCAAGCCGCGGGACGTGGAGGGCTGACCCACGGCCACCGGATCAGCCGACCCGGTGGCCGTTCTCCAGCTCTACCGTCTCCGAGCCGTTCTCCAGGGCGTCCAGGGCGGCCACCACACGGCGGCCCGTGGCGCCGGGCAGATGGTCGAGGAGCTCGGCGGGCGCGACGAACCGCCACGACAGCAGCTCCTCCTCCTGCAGCCGGATCGCCTTGATGTCCTCCGGGCTCAGGACTCCGCCGTCGTAGAGGTACGCCACCAGCGGCGGCCGGGCCGTCCCGTGCACCCAGTCCACGGCGAGCAACCGCCCGAGTTCGCGGTCCAGGCCGATCTCCTCCGCGGTCTCGCGGCGCGCGCCCTGCCGTGGGGTCTCGCCGTCGTCGGACTCGATCGTGCCGCCCGGCAGCGCCCAGCCGTCACGGTAGTTGGGCTCGACGAGCAGCACACGGCCCTCGGCGTCCCGGAAGAGGGCGGCGGCACCGGCGAGGACGCGCGGCAGGCTCGCGATGTACGTGGCGAAGTCAGGAGTGGTCACCCTGGACAGGGTAACCAGCGCACAGGGCCGCCTTCTCCGGCGCACGAGGCTCCGCAACGCGCCGCCCCCGGCCTCCGCCCGCCTCGAACGCGCCGCCCTACGCTTCCGCCTCCGACTCCGCCTGCGCCAGTCGCAGGGTCCGTTCCGCCAGTTCGCTGATCCGGACGCCGTCGAAGCCGAAGACCGCGCTGCGCACCGTGTCGTGGAGCGGCTCCTTCCACTGGACCGGGATCGCGTCCGCGCCGGTCAGTACGCCGGCCACCGAGCCCGCCGTGGCGCCGTTGGAGTCGGTGTCCAGACCGCCGCGGACGGTCAGCGCGAGCGTCCGCGTGAAGTCGCCGTCGCCGTACAGCAGCCCCGCGGTGAGCACGGCGGCGTTCGGGATCGTGTGGATCCAGCCCAGCCCGGCGGTCTCCTCGGCCACCGTGGTGAGCGTGTCCTCCCAGGTCATCCGGGTCTCGTGGAGCGAGATGACCCGGCGGACCGTGCGCGCCAGGCGGCTGCTCGCCGGAACGACGGCCAGCGCCTCGTCCAGGGCGTGCCGCACCGTGGGCGCGGTGAACGCCGCCGAGATCAGTGCCGCCGCCCACATCGCGCCGTAGACGCCGTTGCCGGTGTGCGAGAGCACCGCGTCCCGGCGGGCCAGCGCGGACGCGCGGCGGGGCGCGCCGGGGCAGGTCCAGCCGTAGATGTCGGCGCGGATCAGAGCGCCGATCCACTCCTGGTACGGGTTGTCGTACGTCGCCGTCAGCGGCGGCTTCAGGCCGCTCGCGAGGTTCCGGTACGCCGCCCGCTCGGCCGTGAAGGTCTGCAGATACGGCAGCCGCAGCAGCCACAGGTCGCCGACCTGCTCGGTGCTGAAGCCGAAGCCGTGGGTCTCCAGCAGGTCCAGGCCGAGGATCGCGTAGTCGACGTCGTCGTCACGGCAGCTGCCGTGGATACGGCCCCGGACGCACTGGCGCCACTCGGGACGCAGTTCGATGGCGGAGCCGCCGGGCGGCGGCTCGGGGAAGTAGTCGGTGAGGGGCAGGGCGGAGGCCTGCCGCAGGTAGTCGTCGATACGGTCCCGCGTCCACAGGTCGCCCTGCTCGACCGGTTTGCCCAGCATGTTGCCCGCGATCCGGCCCAGCCAGCCCCCCAGGACGCGGTCGGCGAGCTCTGGCTCGGTGCCCACAGGGGTCATGGTTCCGGTTTACCCACTTCCGGCCACCGTCACAGGCCCTCCTCAGCCGCTCGCCGGGGGATTCCGGGGACCGGGCAGGGGCATGACGGCGGGGGTGTCCTGCGGTTAAGGTCGCAGCGGCGCGACTGGCCCTGACGTGCGCGGGGCCCGGAAAGCAAGGGGATGACAAGGTGGCTGACGCTGTGGACGGCGCCCGCGGGGTGCTCATCGCCGCGGACAAGTTCAAGGGGTCGCTGACGGCCGTACAGGTCGCCGAGCGGGTCACGGCCGGGCTGCGCCGCGTCGTGCCGGACCTCGCCGTGGAGGCGCTGCCCGTGGCCGACGGCGGCGACGGGACCGTGGACGCGGCGGTCGCGGCCGGGTTCGAGCGGCGTGAGGTACGGGTCGCGGGGCCCCTTGGGCAGGAGGTGACGGCCGCGTTCGCGCTGCGCGGCGACACCGCGGTCGTGGAGATGGCCGAGGCGAGCGGGTTGCAGCGGCTGCCGGCCGGGGTCTTCGCGCCGCTGACGGCGTCCACGTACGGGTCCGGGGAGCTGCTGCGGGCCGCCCTGGACGCCGGGGCGCGCACGATCGTCTTCGGGGTCGGGGGCAGTGCGACCACGGACGGCGGCGCGGGGATGCTGTCCGCGCTCGGGGCGCGGTTCCTGACGGCCGACGGGGAGCCGGTGACGCCGGGCGGCGGGGGGCTGGGCGAGCTGGCCTCCGCGGACCTGTCGGGGCTGGACGCGCGGCTTTCTTCGGTGGAGCTGGTGCTGGCCAGCGATGTCGACAATCCGCTGACCGGGCCGAAGGGCGCTCCCGCGGTGTACGGACCGCAGAAGGGGGCCTCGCCGGACGACGTGGCGACCCTGGACGCGGCGCTGGGGCACTTCGCGAAGGTGCTGGAGGAGGCCGTGGGGCCGAAGGCGGCGGAGTACGCCGGGGAGCCGGGGGCCGGTGCGGCGGGTGGTATCGGGTACGGCGCCCTGCTGATCGGCGCCCGCTTCCGGCCCGGCATCGAGGTCATGCTCGACGTGCTGGGTTTCGCGCCCGCCCTGGAGCGCGCGGACCTGGTGATCACCGGCGAGGGCTCGCTGGACGAGCAGACCCTGCACGGCAAGGCCCCGGCGGGCGTCGCCGCGGCGGCCCGGGCGGCGGGCAAGGAGGTCGTCGCGGTGTGCGGGCGGCTCGCGCTGGCACCGGAGGCGCTGGGGCGGGCGGGTATCCGCCGGGCTTACCCGCTGACGGAGGTCGAGCCGGACGTGGCGAAGTGCATCGCGGACGCCGGTCCGATCCTGGAGCGGGTGGCGGAGCGGATCGCGCGGGACTTCCTGGCCTGAGGCCGATCATCCAGCCCGTCCGGCGTTTGAGGACGATGCCCGTTCAGGGCCGAAGCGGGGGCCTGGGGGCGGCAGCACCCAGTAGCGCCCGCACCAACACCGGACACGCACAAAGCGAAGGGCCCCGAACCAACCCGGTCCGGGGCCCCACCCAGCGGAGCGCTACGGCAACTGCGCCGCCCGCGCCTCCCGCCGGTTGTCGCGGAAGTTGTTCACCCGGCGGGCCGTGGCGAACAGCGGTATCACCGCGCCCATGACCAGCTGCAGCGCGCAGCCCGTCTGCAGCAGCAGCTGGCCGCTGGGGGCGCCGAAGGCCCAGGCCACCAGCAGGCCCATGCTGAGCACGATCCAGCAGAGCATCGCGCCGGCCAGGCGGCCCCGCGGCTTGGGGTACTCGACGCGGCTCACCATCAGCCACGCGGTGCCCAGGATCGCCAGCAGCGTCGCCACGAACGGCAGCTCCAACAGCACGATCGCGACGACGGTCAGCGCGCCGAAGGGGCTCGGCATGCCCTGGAACATGCCGTTCGTCGGCGTCACACAGGAGAATCTCGCGAGTCTCAGCACCACGGCGAGCAGAACGACGATCGCGCCGACCGCCGCCACCCGCTGGTGCGCGTCGTCGGCGACCATGCCGTAGACCAGGACGAAGTACGCCGGGGCCAGGCCGAAGCTGATCAGGTCCGAGAGGTTGTCCAGCTCGGCGCCCATGGGGGAGGAGCGCAGCTTGCGCGCGACCAGTCCGTCGAACAGGTCGAAGACCGCGGCGCAGAGCATGAGGATGACCGCCGTGGCCGCGCTGTGGCGGGCCATGCCGGTCTCCTGGCTGCCGGTGAGGTGCGGGATCAGGATGCCGGTGGTGGTGAAGTACACCGCCATGAAGCCGCAGGTGGCGTTGCCCAGGGTGAGGGTGTCCGCTATCGAGAGGCGCAGAGAGAGGGGCATCTCCTCCTCTTCGTCCTCCGTCGCCGCCTCCGGGACCCAGCCCGGCTGCGTCCCGGGATCAGTCACGGTCAATGCGAGTCACCCCAGCCACGGTCTTCTGGCCGACCTCCACCGCGACCTCGACGCCCTCCGGCAGGTAGAGGTCGACGCGCGAGCCGAAGCGGATCAGGCCGATCCGCTCGCCCTGCTCGACCTTGGTGCCCTGCGGGATGTAGGGGACGATACGGCGGGCCACGGCGCCGGCGATCTGGATCATCTCGATGTCACCGAGCTCGGTGTCGAAGTGCCACACGACCCGCTCGTTGTTCTCGCTCTCCTTGTTGAAAGCAGGAACGAAACCGCCCGGGACGTGCTCGACCGACGTCACGGTGCCGGCCAGGGGAGCGCGGTTGACGTGGACGTTGAGCGGGCTCATGAAGATCGCGACCCGGGTGCGTCCGTCCTTCCACGGCATGATGCTCTGCACCACACCGTCGGCCGGGGAAATGACCCGGCCCTGGGCGATCTCACGCTCGGGGTCGCGGAAGAACCACAGCATCCCCGCCGCGAGCGCGGTGGCGGGGACGGCGACGGCCTTCGCCGCGCCGGAGCGGCGCGCGCGGACCAGGCTGAGGGCTGCGGTGGCGACGGTCGGCAGAAGCCACGGCGATGCTCCGCGCGCGAGGCGTACGCCGACCAGGCTGTCGCGAGGTGCAGAGGTTTGGCTGTGGGGCATGGATGACCTTCGTAGCGGATGATGCCGCTTCTGACGGGGGACGGCGGCTTTCCGGCGATCGTAGCGGCTAAGCGCCACAACTGGGTAAGTCAGGAAGCCGAGTCGACGGCCGGAGAGCGCCTACGGGGTGTGATCTTCTTCTCGAAGAAAACACCCCGTTTCCAGACATTCAGCCCTGGAACCGATACTCTTCGAGCAGCCTTCGGCCAATGATCATTTTCTGGATCTCGGCGGTACCTTCACCGATCAGCAGCATCGGGGCCTCGCGGTAGAGGCGCTCGATCTCGTACTCCTTGGAGAAGCCGTAGCCGCCATGGATCCGGAAGGCATCCTCCACGACCTCCTTGCAGTACTCGGAGGCGAGGTACTTCGCCATCCCGGCCTCAAGGTCGTTTCGCTCCCCGGAGTCCTTTTTGCGTGCCGCGTTGACCATCATGGCATGCGCGGCCTCGACCTTGGTAGCCATCTCGGCGAGCTTGAACTGGATCGCCTGGTGCTGCGCGATCGGCTTGCCGAAAGTGTGACGCTGCTGGGCGTACTGGACGCCGAGCTCGAACGCACGCTGAGCGACGCCGCAGCCACGCGCCGCCACATTGACGCGGCCGACTTCCACGCCGTCCATCATCTGGTAAAAACCGCGGCCGGTCACCCCGCCGAGCACGCGATCGGCCGGAATCCGCAGGCCGTCCATGATGAGCTCGGTGGTGTCGACGCCCTTGTAGCCCATCTTGTCGATCTTGCCCGGGATGGTCAGACCGGGACGGACCTCACCGAAGCCGGGTTCCTTCTCGACCAGGAACGTGGTCATCGACTTGTGCGGCGCGGTGCCCTCGGGGTGACCTTCGTCACTTCGCACCAGAACGGCGACGAGGGACGACGTGCCCCCGTTGGTCAGCCACATCTTCTGACCGTTCAGGATGAACTCATCCCCGTCGCGGACCGCCTTCGACGTGATCGCCGACACATCGGAGCCGAGCCCCGGCTCCGACATCGAGAAGGCGCCACGGATCTCACCGGCCGCCATCTTCGGCAGGAAGTAGTCCTTCTGCTCCTGCGTGCCGTGCTGCTTGAGCATGTACGCCACGATGAAGTGCGTGTTGATGATGCCGGACACCGACATCCAGCCGCGGGCGATCTCCTCGACGCAGAGGGCGTACGTCAGGAGCGACTCGCCCAGACCCCCGTACTCCTCGGGGATCATCAGGCCGAACAGGCCCAACTCCTTGAGGCCGTCGACGATCGCCTGCGGGTACTCGTCGCGGTGCTCCAGCTCGGTGGCGACCGGGAGGATCTCCTTGTCCACGAAGTCCCGGACGGTGGAGAGGATCTCCTGCTGGATGTCGGTCAGACCGGCGGTCTGGGCGAGTCGCGCCATGGCTACTTCTCCTGCTGCTTCAGCTCCGGGCGGCCGGGCTGCTCGCCGCCGCGCTCCTTGATGTACGTCTCGGTCGGCACCATCACCTTGCGGCGGAACACGCACACGAGCGTGCCGTCCTGCTTGTAGCCCTTGGTCTCGACGTAGACGATCCCGCGGTCGTTCTTCGACTTCGACGGCCACTTGTCCAGCACGGTCGTCTCGCCGTAGATCGTGTCGCCGTGGAAGGTCGGCGCCACGTGCTTGAGCGACTCGATCTCCAGGTTGGCGATCGCCTTGCCGGAGATGTCCGGGACGGACATGCCGAGCAGCAGCGAGTAGATGTAGTTCCCGACGACGACGTTCTTGCCGAAGTCCGTCGTCTTCTCCGCATAGTTGGTGTCCATGTGGAGCGGGTGGTGGTTCATGGTGAGGAGACAGAACAGGTGGTCGTCGTACTCGGTGACCGTCTTGCCCGGCCAGTGCTTGTACGTCGCCCCGACCTCGAACTCCTCGTAGGTCCGTCCGAACTGCATGGCCGTCACGCCTCCGGGATCTCGAACGTGCTGGTGCGCTGCATACCGGCGGCGCGTCCCTTGCCCGCGATGACCAGCGCCATCTTGCGGCTGGCCTCGTCGATCATCTCGTCGCCGAGCATCGCGGAGCCCTTCTTGCCGCCCGCCTCGGACGTGTAGTAGTCGTACGCGTCCAGGATCAGCTCGGCGTGGTCGTAGTCCTCCTGCGACGGCGAGAAGATCTCGTTGGACGCCTCGACCTGGCCCGGGTGCAGCACCCACTTGCCGTCGAAGCCGAGGGCGGCGGCGCGCTGGGCGACCTCGCGGTAGCCTTCGACGTTGCGGATCTGCAGGTAGGGGCCGTCGATCGCCTGGAGGTTGTTGGCGCGGGCGGCCATCAGGATCTTCATCAGGATGTAGTGGTAGGCGTCCGCCGGGTAGCCGGGCGGCTGCTCGCCCACGACCAGCGACTTCATGTTGATCGACGCCATGAAGTCGGCCGGGCCGAAGATGATCGTCTCGATGCGCGGCGAGGCCTGCGCGATCTCGTTGACGTTGTTCAGGCCCTGCGCGTTCTCGATCTGCGCCTCGATGCCGATCCGCCCGACCTCGAAGCCCATGGTCTTCTCGATCTGGGTGAGCAGGAGGTCGAGCGCGACGATCTGCTGGGCGTCCTGCACCTTGGGCAGCATGATGCAGTCCAGGTTCGGGCCCGCACCCTCGACGACCGTCACGACATCACGGTACGTCCACTCGGTCGTCCAGTCGTTGACGCGCACGACCCTCGTCTTGCCCGTCCAGTCGCCCTCGTTGAGGAACTTGACGATGGTGTGCCGCGCCTCCGGCTTGGCGAGCGGCGCGCACGCGTCCTCCAGGTCCAGGAAGACCTGGTCGGCCGGGAGGCCCTGCGCCTTCTCCAGGAAGCGGGGGTTCGAGCCCGGTACCGCCAGGCAGGAACGCCGGGGACGAAGGCGGTTGACCGTGGTCATGCGGGGACCTCCAGGGGGTCGAGCTTGTTCGCTGTGCGGATCTCGTCGACGATACGGCCGATGATCCCGGTGATGTCGAAGTCCTTCGGTGTGAAGACCGCGGCCACTCCGGCGGCCCTGAGCTGCTCGGCGTCGCCGTTCGGGATGATCCCGCCGGCGATCACCGGGATGTCGGTCGCACCGGCCTCGCGCAGCCGGTCCAGCACGTCCGGGACCAGCTGGGCGTGCGAGCCGGAGAGGATCGACAGGCCGACCGCGTGCACGTCCTCGGCGAGGGCGGCGTCCACGATCTGCTCGGGCGTCAGCCGGATGCCCTGGTAGACGACCTCGAAGCCGGCGTCACGCGCGCGGACGGCGATCTGCTCGGCGCCGTTGGAGTGCCCGTCCAGGCCCGGCTTGCCGACCAGGAAGCGCAGCTTGCCGACGCCGAGGTCCTGGGCCGTCGCGTCCACCTTGCGGCGCACCTGGGACATGGCGCTGCCCTCCTCGGCCGGGACGGCCACCGGCGCCGACGACACGCCCGTCGGCGCGCGGAACTCGCCGAACACCTCGCGCAGGGCCCCCGCCCACTCGCCGGTCGTGACCCCGGCGCGGGCGCACTCCAGGGTGGCCTCCATGAGGTTGCCGGTGCCCTTGGCGGCCTCCTTCAGGCGCTCCAGCGCCTTGCAGGGGCGGGGGTGGTTGAAGGGCGGCTGGTAGCGGGTGTCGCGCCAGTTCTGCAGCGAGGCGATGACCCGGGCCTCGACCGCCGGGTCGACCGTCTGGATCGCGGTGTCCAGGTCGGCGGTCAGCGGGTTCGGCTCGGTGGTCTCGAAGATGTTGACGCCGACGATCTTCTCGTCGCCGGACTCGATCCGCGCCCGGCGCTCCGCGTGCGAGGCGACCAGCTGCGACTTGAGGTAGCCGGACTCGACGGCGGCCATCGCGCCGCCCATCTCCTGTATGCGGTCGATCTCGGCGAGGGACTCCTCGACGAGTTCGCTCACCTTCGCCTCGATCACCTTCGAGCCCTCGAAGATGTCGTCGTACTCCAGCAGGTCGCTCTCGTGCGCGAGGACCTGCTGGATGCGCAGGGACCACTGCTGGTCCCAGGGGCGGGGCAGGCCCAGCGCCTCGTTCCAGGCGGGCAGCTGCACGGCACGCGCGCGTGCGTCCTTCGAGAGGGTCACGGCCAGCATTTCGAGGACGATCCGCTGGACGTTGTTCTCCGGCTGCGCCTCGGTCAGGCCGAGAGAGTTGACCTGGACGCCGTAGCGGAAGCGGCGGTGCTTGGGGTTCTCGATGCCGTACCGCTCGTGCGTGACCTTGTCCCAGATGCGGCCGAACGCCCGCATCTTGCACATCTCCTCGATGAACCGGACGCCCGCGTTGACGAAGAACGAGATGCGGGCGACGACATCGCCCTTGCGGTCCTCGGGGACCTGGCCGGAGGCGAACACCGCGTCGAGCACGGCGATCGCGGTGGACATCGCGTACGCGATCTCCTGTACCGGAGTGGCGCCCGCCTCCTGCAGGTGGTAGCTGCAGATGTTGATCGGGTTCCACTTCGGGATGTTGTTGACCGTGTACGCGATCATGTCCGTCGTCAGCCGGAGCGAGGGCCCCGGCGGGAACACATGCGTCCCGCGCGAGAGGTACTCCTTGACGATGTCGTTCTGGGTCGTGCCCTGGAGCTTGGTGATGTCCGCGCCCTGCTCCTCCGCGACGACCTGGTAGAGCGCCAGCAGCCACATGGCCGTGGCGTTGATGGTCATCGAGGTGTTCATCTGCTCCAGGGGGATGTCCTGGAACAGCCGGCGCATGTCACCGAGGTGCCCGATCGGCACGCCGACCCGGCCGACCTCGCCGCGGGCGAGGATGTGGTCGGAGTCGTAGCCGGTCTGCGTCGGCAGGTCGAACGCCACCGACAGACCCGTCTGACCCTTGGCGAGGTTGCGCCGGTACAACTCGTTGGACGCCTCGGCCGTGGAGTGACCGGCGTAGGTGCGCATGAGCCACGGCCGGTCCTTCTGACGCTCAGTCATGCATCGCTCCTCAGATGTTCCGGAAGCGGTTGATGGCGTCGAGGTGCTGGGCGCGCATCTCGTGGTCGCGCACGCCGAGACCCTCCTCGGGCGCCAGGCACAGCACACCGACCTTGCCCTGGTGGGCGTTGCGGTGGACGTCGTGGGCGGCCTGGCCGGTCTCCTCCAGCGGGTAGACCTTCGACAGCGTCGGGTGGATCTTGCCCTTGGCGATGAGGCGGTTGGCCTCCCAGGCCTCGCGGTAGTTGGCGAAGTGGGAGCCGATGATCCGCTTCAGGGACATCCACAGGTAGCGGTTGTCGTACTGGTGGTCGTACCCGGAGGTCGAGGCGCAGGTGACGATGGTGCCGCCCTTGCGGGTGACGTACACGCTGGCGCCGAAGGTCTCGCGGCCCGGGTGCTCGAAGACGATGTCGACGTCCTCGCCGCCGGTCAGCTCACGGATGCGCTTGCCGAACCGCTTCCACTCCCTGGGGTCCTGGGTGTGCTCGTCCTTCCAGAACTTGTAGTCCTCGGCGGTGCGGTCGATGATCAGCTCGGCGCCCATCTTCCGGCAGATCTCGGCCTTCTGCTCGCTGGAGACGACACAGATGGGGGTCGCCCCGCCCGCGAGCGCGAACTGCGTGGCGTAGGAGCCGAGTCCGCCGCTCGCGCCCCAGACGAGGACGTTGTCGCCCTGCTTCATCTGGGCGCCGTTGCGGGAGACCAGCTGGCGGTACGCGGTGGAGTTGACCAGGCCCGGGGCGGCGGCCTCCTCCCACGACAGGTGGGCGGGCTTGGGCATCAGCTGGTTGGACTTCACCAGCGCGATCTCGGCGAGGCCGCCGAAGTTGGTCTCGAAGCCCCAGATGCGCTGCTCGGGGTCGAGCATGGTGTCGTTGTGGCCGTCGCTGGACTCCAGCTCGACCGACAGGCAGTGCGCCACGACCTCGTCGCCGGGCTTCCAGGAGTTGACGCCCGGGCCGGTGCGCAGGACGACGCCCGCGAGGTCGGAGCCGATGATGTGGTACGGCAGATCGTGGCGCTTGGTGAGCTCGGAGAGCCTGCCGTAGCGCTCCAGGAACCCGAAGGTGGACAGCGGCTCGAAGATCGAGGTCCACACCGAGTTGTAGTTCACCGAGGAGGCCATGACGGCCACCAGGGCCTCGCCGGGGCCGAGTTCCGGCACCGGCACCTCGTCCAGGTGGATCGACTTGCGGGGGTCCTTGTCGCGGGTCGCGAGGCCCGCGAACATCTCCGTCTCGTCCTTGTGCACGGTGATCGCGCGGTACGACTCGGGGAGCGGCAGAGCGGCGAAGTCGGCCGGCGTGGATTCGGGCGACTGGATCGCGTCCAGGATGTCCTTCACGGTCACGGTGTTGCCTCCGGCGGTGTGCGCCCTTGAGGGAAGGGCGCTGAGGGTTACGTCGGTGCTGCTGAGGGATGAGGGTTGCCGTCGGTTCGGCGGGTGGTGCTGGGTTCGGCAGCGCTTTGTGGCGCGGGAGGTTGCCTGTGACGCAGGCGTCCGGGCGCGCAGGCCATCGGCTTGCGGGGACAGCCGGCGTACGAAAGGTCGCTGCACGCCGGCCGCCCGGACTCCTTCAACGTATGACACCGCGTGTCAGCTGACAAGGCACTGAGTGCCAGAACTTGCTCTCAGATGAAATCTTTACGTAACAAATGAGCGATGATCGATCGAATGCCGTCTCGGAAGGCGTCGAAAAAGGGTGCTGACATGGCAAAACGGCCACCCGGGCGGGTGGCCGTTCTCACAGGGTGCGGGGGCGCTCAGCGCTCCTTGAGCGCCTCCTCGATGGTCCGCATGACCTCGTCCAGCGGGACGTCCGTGCGGGCGACCGTCACCAGCACCTCGCCCTGCGTCGAGACCGACGCGGGGGCCGGCTTCGGCGCCGCGGCACGCCCTATCCCGATGCCCGCCCCGAACGTCTTGCGCACGATCGCGAAGGCGTGGTCCAGCTGCGCCTCCACGTCCCCCTGGCCGCCCGCGCGCAGCCAGCGCCGCAGCACGTGGTTGTGGGCCGTGACGACGGCGGAGGCGGCGACCTCGGCGAGCAGCGGGTCGTCGTTGGCGTCGTCGTCGTGCGCGTGCTCGTCGAAGTGGCCGAGCAGATAGCGGGTGAACAGGCGCTCGTAGCGGGCCACCGAGGCGATCTCGGCCTCGCGCAGGGTGGGCACCTCGCGGGTGAGCTTGTAGCGGGCGACCGAGATCTCCGGCCGGGCCGCGTACATCTTCATGACTTCCTTGATCCCCCGGCACACCGTGTCGAGCGGGTGCTCGTGCGCGGGTGCCGCGTTCAGCACCGCCTCGGCCCGGATCAGGGTGTCGTCGTGGTCGGGGAAGATCGCCTCTTCCTTGGAGCGGAAGTGGCGGAAGAAGGTGCGGCGGGCGACCCCGGCCTGGGCCGCGATCTCGTCGACGGTGGTCGCCTCGTAGCCCTTGGTCGCGAACAGCTCCATGGCCGCGGCCGCCAGTTCCCGGCGCATTTTGAGCCGTTGGGCGGCGGCGCGACTGCCCGCGGCGCTCTCCGGCGCGTCGGGCGTGGCTGGTGTACGTGAGGACTTGGCGGGCTGGGGCATGCCCCGAACGTACTGCATGCGCGCAGTTCGATGCGCAGGTCGGGGGTTTCCCCCGCCCCCGAGAGGCGGGGGAGAACCAGCGGGGTCGAGCAGTCCGCCCCACTCCGCACCTGCCGTGAACCAGTCGCCGGGCCGGTCAGCGGCGGGCATATTCGCGGAAGCCGCGGCCCGTCTTGCGGCCGAGGCAGCCCGCGGCCACCAGGTGCTCCAGCAGGGGCGCCGGGGCCAGGCCCGGGTCGCGGAACTCGCGGTGCAGCACCTTCTCGATGGCCAGCGAGACGTCCAGGCCGACCACGTCCAGCAGCTCGAAGGGGCCCATCGGGTAGCCGCCGCCCAGCTTCATCGCGGCGTCGATGTCGTCGAGGGACGCGTAGTGGTCCTGGACCATCTTGATCGCGTTGTTCAGGTACGGGAAGAGCAGGGCGTTGACGATGAAGCCCGCCCGGTCGCCGCAGTCGACGGCATGCTTCCTGATCTTGCCGCAGACCTCGCGGACCGTGGCGTGGACGTCGTCGGCGGTCAGCACCGTGCGGACGACCTCGACCAGCTTCATCGCCGGCGCCGGGTTGAAGAAGTGCATACCGATGACGTCCTGGGGACGCGAGGTGGCGCGGGCACAGGCGACGACCGGCAGCGACGAGGTGGTCGTGGCCAGCACCGCGCCCGGCTTGCAGACCTTGTCCAGCGCCGCGAACAGCTGCCGCTTGACCTCCAGGTCCTCGGCCACCGCCTCGACCGCCAGATCGACGTCGGCGAAGGCGTCGTACGAGCCCGCCGGGGTGATCCGGTCCAGCGTCTGCGCCGCCGCCTCGGCGGTCAGCCGGCCCTTGTCGACGGAGCGCGACAGCGACTTGCCGATGCGGGCCTTGGCGGCCTGCGCCTTCTCCTCGCTGCGGGCGGCGAGGACGACGTCGTACCCGGCCTTGGCGAACACCTCGGCGATGCCGGACGCCATGGTGCCGGAGCCCGCGACACCGACCGAGCGGACCGGGCGGCCGGGGACCTGGAGGTCACCGGAGAGGGGGGTTTGGGCGTCCCCGACGACGGTGGCGCTGCCCGGAGCCTCGTAGGTGTAGAAGCCGCGGCCCGACTTGCGCCCCGTCAGGCCCGCCTCGCTGAGCTGCTTCAGGATCGGCGCGGGGGCGTGCAGCCGGTCGCCGGACGCGGCGTACATGGCCTCCAGGACCGTGCGCGCGGTGTCGATGCCGATCAGGTCGAGCAGGGCCAGCGGGCCCATGGGCAGACCGCAGCCGAGCCGCATCGCGGCGTCGATGTCCTCACGGGAGGCGTACTTCGCCTCGTACATCGCGGCGGCCTGGTTGAGGTAGCCGAACAGCAGTCCGTCGGCGACGAATCCGGGCCGGTCGCCGACCGCCACGGGCTCCTTGCCGAGCTGGATCGCGAGGTCCGTGACCGCGGCGACGGCCTGCGGCGCGGTGAGCACCGAGGAGACCACCTCGACCAGCCGCATCGCCGGCGCCGGGTTGAAGAAGTGCAGGCCCAGCACGCGCTCCGGCCGGGCCGAGTCGGCGGCCAGCCGCGTGACGGACAGGGCGTTGGTGCCGGTCGCCAGGATCGTCTCCGGGCGCACGATGCCGTCCAGCTCGCGGAAGATCTGCTGCTTGAGCTCGTACGACTCCGGCGCCACCTCGATCACCAGGTCGGCGTCGGCCGCCGCGCGCAGGTCGGTGGAGGTGCGGACGCGGGCGAGGGCCTCCGCACGCTCCTCCTCGGTCAGGCGGCCGCGCTCGACGGCGCGGGCGGTGGAGGACTCCAGGGTGGCGACGCAGCGCACCGCCTGGGCCTCGCTGATGTCGATACCGACGACCTCGCGGCCGGCCTTGGCCAGGACTTCGGCGATGCCGGTGCCCATGGTGCCGAGGCCGACGACGGCAATGGTCTTGAGCGGGGACAGAGGGCTGTCGGACTGGGGAGTGGCCATCGCGGGACTCCTGGAATTGAGGGTGACGACTGGAAACGCGCCCGGGTGCGCCCAGGGGCGCACCGGGTGCGTGAGGAGTGCGGGTGGTGCCGGGCTGCTGGCGCACACGCCCGGGACCGTCGCTGCGGACGTGCACACGTCCGAGGAACGGTGATGACCGACCGGCCCTGTCCCGTGGCCGAGTCGTACTGCGGTACCTGGTGTACCGAACCGACTGCTCTCACAACGGCTGCGTCACCAGGCCGTCGCGAGCAGGGATGCGAGCGGGTAACTCGCTCGTCTGAGCTTAACTTGCGGGTAACGAGCGCGCCAGTCCTTTGTCTTTGTGATGTAGGTCCCTTGGGCCGAGATCGTTTGTACGCTCGCGTCATGGACGAAGAGTTGCGATCGCTCACGGAGCGCTTACGGCGGGAGTCCGGGGGTTCCGTGGAGTACGAGCGGCTGGCGGGGACCGGGGATCACGACGAACTGGCCGGAGTGCTCACCGCGCCCGGGCAGCCGCTGTGGGCCAGGGAGTTGGCCGCGTTCCGGCTGGGCCTCGCGGGCGACCGGCGGGCCTTCGAATCCCTCGTCCTCCTGCTCAACCACCGCGATCCACCGCGCTGCGCCTCCGCCGCCCACGCCCTCGCCCGGCTCGGCGACCCACGCACCGCCCGCGCGGCGGCCGCCCTCGCGACGAACGAACTGCGGGTGGCTTATGCCCTGCACCCCGTGCGTCTGCTCGTGGAGCTGCGGGCCCCCGAGTCCGTACCCGCCCTGATCACGACACTGCAACGCCGCCTCCGTCCGCACGACCCGTACCGCCGCGTGGCCCTCGCGTGCGTGGAAGGCCTGGGGGAGCTGGGGGACACCCGGGCCAGGCCGGTACTGAACGAGGCCCTGGCGCACCCGGCGCTGGCGGAGGCCGCGGTGGCGGCACTGGCGCGGATTCCTGGGCGGGGGCGGGGCTGAGGGGCGGGGGCAGGGGCAGGGCAGGGGTGAGGGGCAGGGCTGAGGGACAGGGGCAGGGGGTGAGGGGCAGCGGCGTGGTGCGGGAGGTATGTCAGTGCTGGGTGCCCTCCCCGGCGTCCGTCAACTCCCGCGCGTACCGCACCTCCGGCACCTCCACCCCCTCCACCTCGAACGGCTCCTGCGCCCCGTCCGCCGTGAAGCCCGCCCGTTCGTAGAAGTGCCGCGCGGGGGCGTTGTCCCTGAGGACCCACAGCAGCATGCGCGGGTGACCGGCGGCCCGGCAGCGGCGTACCGACTCCTTCAGCAGGGCGTGCCCGATGCCCTCGCCGTACCGCTCGGGGTCCACGTAGATCGCGTACAACTCGGCGTCCGACGTGCGCACTTCGCCGTCCCGGTACGGGCCGTGGCAGGCCCAGCCGACGACCTCTCCCTCGCGCTCGGCGACCAGGTTCACCACGCTGCCGTCGCCCTGCCCGAAGCGGGCGCGGTGGCGTGCGGCGTCCTCCGGGACGCTCAGCGCGTCGAGGTAGGACTGCGGCATCAGCCCCCGGTACGCGGTCCGCCAGCCGCCGACGCGGATCTCGGCCACGCGCTCGCAGTCGTCGACCGTCAGCTCCCGGATGTGCACCCCCGTCATGCGGCCACCACCGCGAACGCCTCGATCTCCATCAGGTACTCGGGGCGGACCAGCCCGGCGACCTGCACGGCCGAGGCGGCCGGGAGACGGTCGTCGGGTATGTGCTCGGCACGGGCCGCACGGATCGCGGGCATGTGGGCCATGTCCGTGACGAAGTAGGTGAGCTTGATGACGTCGTCGAAGGTGGCTCCGGCCGCCGCCAGGCAGCGGCGCAGGTTCTCGAAGACCTGGCGGGCCTGGGCGGCCGGGTCGCCCGCGCCGACCAGTTCGCCGCGCTCGTCGAGCGGGAGCTGCCCGGCGACGGCGACGAAACGGCCGGTGCCCATGACGACGTGCGCGTACTGCGCGGCGGCGGCGACCCCGTCGGGGGCGGGGATCCTGGTCGGCTCACTCATGCGTCCATGGTGGACCATGGGTCTGACAACGCCCCCGACGGGCCGTCACCTCACGGTTCAGCCACGGAAGCCCAGCAGCCCGTGCAGCGTCGAGCCCCGCGAGTCCCCGGCCACCTTCGCGGTCAGCGGCTTGGGGTCGGGCAGCGCCGCGCACACCGCGTCGGCCTCGCCGCGACCGCGCGGCACCGTGCCGTCGGTCAGATAGGCCGCCAGGTGCTCGTCCAGGCAGGCGTTGCCGCTCAGCGTGATGCCGTGATTGCCGCCGTTCTCCTCGACCACCAGGCTGGAGCCGCGCAGCAGCCGGCGGACCGTCGCACCGCCCTGGTACGGCGTGGCCGCGTCGTGTGTCGCCTGGAACAGCAGGACCGGCGGCAACTGGCTGTTGGCCACGTTCACCGGCCGCAGCGAGCTGGTCGGCCAGAACGCGCAGGGCGCGTTGTACCAGGCGTTGTTCCAGGTCATGAACGGTGCCTCGGCGTGCGCCGCCCAGTTGTCCTTGCGCCACTGCTGCCAGTCACGCGGCCAGCCGGTGTCCCGGCACTGCACCGAGGTGTAGATGCTGTAGCCGTTCTCCCCGGCGGCGTCGACCGCGCCGAAGTTGTCGTACGCCTCGACCAGCGGGGCGGGGTCCTTGTCGTTGAGGTATGCGGCGAACGCCTCGGCGAGGTACGGCCAGTAGCCGTTGTAGTAGCCGCCGGGCAGGAACGTGTCCTCCAGTTCGGCCGGGCCCACCGCGCCGTCCGCGGGCCGCTTCGCCAGCGCCGCCCGCATCGCGTACCACTTGGCCTCGACCTGCTCCGGGTCGCTTCCCAGCCGGTACGTGCCGTCGTGCTTCGCGACCCACGCCATGAAGGCCCGGTGCCGGTCGTTGAAGGCGTGGTCCTGCGCGAGGTTGTTGTCGTACCAGACGCCGGTGGGGTCGACGACCGAGTCGAGGACCATGCGCCGCACGCGGTCCGGATGCAGCTTGGCGTAGACCGCGCCGAGGTAGGTGCCGTACGAGTAGCCGAAGTAGTTGATCCGCGGTGCGCCGAGGGCGCGCCGGATCCAGTCGATGTCCTGCGCGGCGCTCAGCGTGTCGAGGTACGGCAGCTCGCGCGCGTACTTCTTGCCGCAGGCCTCGGCGAAGGTCTTCGCGCGCGTGAGGTTGGCCCGCTCGACCGCCGGGCTGGATGGCACGGAGTCGGGGCGTACGGGGTTGACGTGGCCGGGATCGCAGTTCAGCGCCGGTTTGCTCGCGCCGACGCCGCGCGGGTCGAAGCCGATGACGTCGTACTGGGCCGCCACCGCCTTGGGCAGCGTGGCGGCGACGAACCCGGCGAGGGTCAGACCGCTGCCGCCGGGGCCGCCGGGGTTGACCAGCAGCGGGCCCTGGTACTTCTTCGCGGTGTGCGGGACGCGGGACAGGGCGAGGGTGATCTTCCGCCCGTCCGGGTTCGCGTGGTCGAGCGGTACCTGCACGGACGCGCACTGGAGTGTCGGATAGTCGGCGGTGCCGCACTCATTCCAGGTCGGCTTCGCGAGGTGCGGGGCGCTCGCCTGAGCGGGGACGGCCGTGAACGTCCCGGCCACCACGAGGGCGGCGCCGCACAGCGCGGCTGCACGTTTCTTCATGGGGTCCTCCCAGGACGGAGGGTCGCGGACCGCGAGTCCCGCGGTCCTCGCCGCATCGTCCCGAAAAGAGCACCCGGAGGAATGCGTTCTGCCAGTTCTTGACCCGATTGGGTCGCGAGGTGCGCTAGAACGCTCTCAGATCAGCGACAGTTGGGTCTGCTCGGGCATCGCCGGTGGGGCAGGCTCCGGCTCCCGGATCCGGCGGGGCATCCCCGCGCGCGTGGGGCCGATGCCGTACTCCTGGGCCGGCTCGTGCACCTGACGGGTGATCCGGCGTTGGTACCCCTTCAGGGTCATGGGATGGCGGCCGCCGACTCTGGGCGCGTGGGTGCCTACCGGTCGACTCGTGTAGTTCCGGATTACTACACTGCGGTGCTTCAGTGATGACGGGGGTTGGGCCGATGGAAGAGGTACAGGACAGCCTCCGCAACGGGCTGTACTGGTGCGCGCTGTTCTCGGTGATCTTGCTGCCGGTCGGATACGCAACCGGGTTGTGGGTGTGGGTCGCCCTGGGCTATGCGGCGATCATCGGCGTCAGCGTGATCGTGGGCGTGGTGTTGGCCCTCGACGGCTGGGTGCTGACGGTAGCGGCCTTCCTGTTGTGGCTGCTCGTCCTGGGAGTCGGAGTGGGCCTGGTTGCCTTCGGGGTGCACGCCATCGTGACGTTCGAGCCGTACTGCACTCCGTCCGAGACGGTCGACTGCCGCCTGCTGCTCAACGGGCAGGACGTGGGCGAGGCGAGCGTGGCCGACCAGCGCAGGAGCATGGTCACCGACTCGTTGGTGCCGATCGGGGGCGGGGCGGCGATCGCCATTGCCGCGCTGGTCTTCGGAGCTGCGCGCGTGCGCGACCGTGCCCCACTGGCTAGGTACTTGTTCCGCCGCCGGTGAATCTTTGGTGCAGCGCGGGGTGTTCGGTCAGGTGCCGTCGTTCATGCGGTTGAGCAGTGCTCGGGCCTCGGCGGTGCGGTGGTGGTCCGGACCGAAGGCGGTCAGACAGGCGTCGTGGGCAGCCACGGCCTGGGAGCGGGCCTCGGTGTGACGGCCCAGCCCCAGGAGGGCGGTGGCCACGGCCAGTTCGACGGCGCCGGTCTCCGGGCCACGCTGCTCCTCGGGCAGGCCGCGGCGCAACTCGTCGGCGCGCCCCGCCTCGTCGAGAGCCTCTTCATGACGGGCCTGACCGTTGAGGCTGCGTGCCAGACCGAGCCGAAGGGCGAGGGTGAGTCGGTCCGAAAGGGGTGGAGCAGCGAGCGCCTCCCGGGCAAGCGCCTCGGCCTCCGGCCCTGCCCGTTGAGCGCGTAGATCATTCCGATGCGAGCGGCCGCCACGATGAGCGGCATCTCCGGCCCTGTGCCGAAGCCCGCGGTACGGGCGACGGCCGCGCACTCCACCTCGCCTTCGGCGTGCCGACCGAGGACGATCAGCGTCTGGGGGTCCGACCGAAGTTTCAGGGTCTGCCAGTGTTCGGCGCCGAAGGTCCTGCCGAAGACGGGAAGCAAGGCGTCGTATGCGGCGAGGGCCTCGGTGTGGCGGCCCTGGGCGCTGGTCGCGGCCGCCGCGATGCTCAGCGCCCGCGGTGCGCAACTGTCGTCGGGCAGTCGGAACGGGGTTGCGGCCAGGGCACGGGCCTCGGTCTCCGCCTGGGCATAGCGCCCGGCACCGTAGAGGGCCGTGACCCGGCTCAGGGGGGGATGTTGTCGTGTGCCCGGCGCCGTTTCGGCCACGTGGCCGGAAGAGTTTCATACACGGAGGGTACGAACGCAGCGCACGCCCGTTCGAGGAAGGGGGTGAGATTTGACCGAGTAATAGTCAAGACCTGTGGATCACGTGGCGCGTGGACAGGCTCTCGGTGTTTCAAGGGGGGGCCGGGGGCGAGGTGCGGTGCCACGCGGGTGAGCCCCGGCAGGTGGCGCCGGGGCTCACTAGGAGTGGTGTGTCAGCGGTCCATCAGGACGAACACGCCCCACCCGAGGTATTCGCGCTGGTACCTGGCGTGCTGGACGGGTGCCGCAGCGAGTTCCGCACGCATTTCGTCGGCGAGGTCGTCGTCGGGGTTGGCATCGAGCCAGCGTCGGATGTTGAGCCACTGTGCCGCGACGTACCGGTCCCAGCTGTCCTGATCGGCAAGGACCATCTCGACGACATCACAGCCCAGGGCCCTGAACTGTTCGAGCAGTGCTGGCAGCGGGAGCAGGTCGTCCTTGCGGGCCATGTGACAGCCCTCGACGGCGGCTTGGTCCTCAGGCTCGCGGCGCCAGTACGGTTCGCCGATCAGCAGAATGCCGCCGGGAACGAGACTGCGCCGCAGGAGTTCGACGGTACCCGCCACGCCAGAGCCGATCCAGGTGGCGCCGACGCAGGCGGCGATGCCGACGGGATCGTCGGCGACATGGCCCGAGGCGTCCGAATGCACGAAGCCGACTCGGTCGGCAACGCCCAGCTCCACGGCCCGCCCGCGGGCGGCGTCGATGAAGACGGTGCTGATGTCCACCCCGGTGCCGGCCACACCGTGGTCCCGGGCCCAGGTGCACAGCATCTCGCCCTTGCCGCAGGCGAGGTCGAGCATGCGGGTGCCCGGCGACGGGCTGATGGCCTGACCCAGGATGGTCAGTTTCTCGCTGGTGAACGGGTTGCAGATGCGATGGCTGCTCTCGCGGATGGTGAAGCTACGTGGCAGATCCACTACAAGGGTTCCTTCGGTCCGTGGAGGTCAGAACGGCTGGGCAGTGCGGCCGACGGGAGTTGGCCACGAGTACCTGGACCGTCATCAAATGCACCTCTTCGGACGTGTGAAGGCTGGGACCGGTGGAGGGTACGGCCGCTGAGATCGCCGTGTCCATCGCATTTCACGTCCTGCCAGCACGCGCCTCCACGGCAGTGAGCGCAAGGCGGCGAACAGGTCGGGCTGGTTGGCCTTGACCAGGAAGAGGTAGTGCGCCTGTTTCTGCCCGACGAGGAAGCGGGCGTGAGCGGTCTGGGTGTGCAGGGCATCGGCGGTCACCACGACGTCGCGCAGGTCGAACGGCGCGAGCAGGGCGGCGAAGCACGTGATCTCGTTCGTCTTGTCCGGCACCGGCTACCTGAAGGGGGCTTGGGCGCCTTCGACGCTTATGAAAGCGCTGTCCTGCCCCTCCTTTCCGAGTATGGAGGGCGTCTTGAGCGCCGACTGCGCACTCTGAACGATCAGGTCGAGGCCCACCTCATAACCTTTCCCGCCAGCGAGGATCTCGCTGCCTACCGGGCGGATCCCCGGCCTTCTGCCGCTGCACCACTGCTGGAGTCGTCTGGGGCAGCGGTCGAACTGCTCGCGGTGCGCGACGCTTAGATGTGGCGCGGATCAGGGTGCGGTCATGGTCGGCGGTTCGGGCGTTCGTCCCAGCGGTGAGTCGTCCATGCCCGCCGGATCAGACTGCGCACAGTGATGACCGCGTCGGCGAGGTCGAAGAAGGCGTCGACGACGGTGGCGCGCCGCTCGTAGCAGCGGGCGAACCGGTAGAAGGCGTTCTGCCAGGCGTGGGTACGTTTGACGTGCCAACGCTGACTGGCCTGGATGGGCGCCGCCTCGCCCTTGTGCGCGATGCGTCCGTGCAGGCCGCGTTCGTCGAGCACAGCGCGGGTCTTGTCCGAGTCGTAGCCGGCGTCCAGGTGCGCGGTGAAGTCCTCGGGCAACGGGCCCAGCTCGTCCAGACGGTCCAGGGTCGGGGCGAGCAGCGGGGAGTCGTGGCGGTTGGCGCCGGCCAGGACACGGCCCAGCGGAATGCCGTATCCGTCCGTCATGCCCGAGCGTTTCCAGTTTCCCGTTCGACGGTTGGGGCGGTACAGCGCAGGCCAGGCTGCTCGGCATGAAGCCGAAAATGGAGCGGATCGTCGCATGGATGATCGTGGCCGTCGTGCATAACGCAAAGCGGATCGCGGTCGGCGTGATCATTGCCCTCGTGATCGTCGGGTATGCACTGCTCTTGTGGCGAGGCCCTTGGTGGATCGACGGCGCGCACCTCCGCACCAGGAACCTCCAGCCCGCCGACGGTGTCGTCATCACAGGCGTCCGTACTGCTCTCGTTGCCTTGGGTGCCGGAGCCGTCGCGGCACGCTCTAATCGGGGCCCATGGTCAGATACGGAGTCCCCTACCTAACGGAGCGGCAGGAGCGCATCGTCCAGTGCATCCGAAAGTGGATCAGCGAGCACGGGGAGGCACCGACCGTCGTGGAGATCGGCCAGGCGGTCGGGCTGCGCAGCCGCGCGTCCGTTCACGAGCAGCTGGTGAAGATCGAGGAGAAGGGCGCCATCGTCCGTGAGCCTGGACGCGCGCGTGGCATTCGGCTCGCCGGGTGACTACCCGGCATCTGCGTTCTATGTATTGCCCTTCCGGCCATCGTGGCGCATTGTTATCGCCTCATCGCCTCATCGCCTCACCGGCGCCCCCTTCTGGGTACCGGCGCCTCCCGGGGGCGGTGGGGCGCCCCTTTCACGCGAGGCAACGCAGGGGCGCTGTATCAGGCCTCGGCCGCGGAATCCCCCGTCGGCGGCCGGGGCCCGAGACACCGCGGGCCTTACGGTCTGATGACCGCAAGGCCCGTAGCCGGTACGCCCGTTGCCACCATCTGGTGCTATCCCAGCGGTACCTTGGCGAAGGTTTCCCACTCGTACATGCAGTTGTCGCGGTGGATCACGATGAGTTCCGCACTGGAGATCCGGGCCCGGGCGGGTGTCGCGTCGTTCTCGGCGAGGGCCTGCGCAATCGGATCCGCAGGGTCGTCGCTGGCGCTGTAGGCGACGGAGACGTGCGGGGTGAACCCTTCGGCTTTCTCGGGGACGTTGCCGAGGACCTCGCCGATGGCTGCGCGGATGGAGTCCCTGACGGCTCGAACCGGCCCGTCCGGGTGGACGTGCAGCAGTACGGCTTCCGGATCAAGGACTGCTGGTCCGATCCCCAGGTCGAAGGCGGGCACGCTGGCCAGGCGGAGGCGCGCGGCTTCGGCGATCGCGTGGACGGCGGCTTCCTTGACCTCGCCCACGAAGCCGATGCCCTGCATGGTCAGGTGAAGCCACTGATCAGGGATGGGGGTGAGGATGTCTCCGAGGGGCGCGAGCGCGGATCGGTACTCGGCGGCGAGCCGGTGCACGTCGTCCTGGCCCTCGAAGGTGAGGTGCCAAGTGTAGAAGCGGCGTCCCACGCTCCAGCCTGGCCGCCACCACCAATGGTTCCGCATCGTCTCGGGTTGAGTCGTCATAGCCCGAGATCAAATCAGGCGGAGCCTTCTCCTGGCGAGAGCGCAAGGTGGCGCGGAGCCGAGTCCAAGCAGAAGTCCTCGATGGCCGCTCGTAGGCCGATGGCTGCCTTTCCGTTCCTGTGCGGCTGTGTAGTGCCGAGGGGCAGTTCGCCCAGTCGTCGGGTAACAGGCGCGAGGCGGTGATCAGGTGGAAGGGCAAGCACGGGCGCGAGCGCTTCGAAGGCACCTTCGGCTTCACCGACGCTGAGGTGCGCTGCCGCTTTGCTGATGTGGATCTGGGCCTCGGTGCCGTAGGCCCGTACGGGCTGGGCCGCCAGTAGGGCGAGAGCGTGGTCGGCGGCGTGCAGGGCGTCGACCGATCGGCCGACGCGGAGTTGAACGGCTGCGGCGTAGTTCTCCTGGCGTGCGGGGGCGCAGGAGAAGATTCCCCCGATGTCGTCCTCTCCACTCAAGGTGTCGCGGGCTTCGTTGGCGCGGGCGAGGGCCGCCTGTGATTCGTCTTCGGCTCCGAGTTGGGACCAAGCGTCGGCCTCCTGGCAGGCCAGGAGCACGGAGACAGTGCCGGAGGGGCGGCATGTGGCGCCGCGCCGGGCGTAGTTGATGGCGTCGCGCAATCGCCCGTCCCAGAACGCCACCTTCGACCGGGTGGACAGGACCCAGGCGCGCAGGTCGTTGTGTCCGGACAGTTCGGCGCACAGCCACGCCGTGCGGCCTTGGGTGTCCGCGTCCCGGAGGTGTCCGAGGTCGGAGGACATCCATGCGAGCAGCCCGCACAGGTAGCCGGCCGCCATGTATAGGTCTGCGGACTGGCGTGGGTACTGGTGGCCTTCGAGGAGGGTGAAGACCCGGTCGCGCTGGGCGCGTGTGCGGATGAAGAGTGGGATCGGGTCTGAGGTGAGGTAGTCGGCGGCGAGCGCTCTGGTGTCGGCCATGAGTTGTTCGAGCGCGATGTCACCGACGTTGGAGGACTCCGCCCATTGGGCCCACGTGGCGGACTCATCCGCGGCCAGGCGTACCAGTTCGCTGCCGGTTGGCTCCCGCGCTTCAGTTGCGGGAGCGAGTACGACGGGCGATGAGACCGGGGCAGGCAGCGGCTGGCTGAGCATGCGCAGATCGGCATCAGGAAGCGCCCGCCGGTCGTCCAGGTCGAGGAGGTCTTCCACGCGGCATGCGAAGGCGTCCGACATGGCGAGCAGAACGGCGAGAGTAGGACGTCGCGAAGACGGCCCTGGCCACTTCTCCCATTTGCCCACCAGGGAGGCATCGGCTGCGACGACCTGGCCAGCTCGATCGCTGCTGGCCTGGGTGAAGCGATCTGCCGCTTCCTGGAGAGTCCAGCCGTGGGCGTGCCGCCACGCCTCCCTGGGACGCATGCGATAACGGGCGCGCATCTCGATGGCGATGTCGGCGATGGTGCATCCGGCGGCGGTCATGTCGTGGCGGAGGGCATCCCGGTCTGCCTTGGAACCGGGCTTGGGGCGGTCGTTCATGGGCGGGCTCCCTGCGCGGCGTCGTGAACTCACCGTAGCGATGCGATCGCTGAACTGGGTGGCATCTGGCGGAGGTTGAGCCGACGCAGCGCCCAAGGCCTTGTCCAATTCTGGTCGTCGTGCCAGGTCAGTCCGGTGTGCAGTGTCCAGAAAAGTTGGGCACCGCCGCCCGTGACGCTACGTGCCTCTCTTGGAACTGTAGGAGACCAGTTCAAAGACCCATCGGACAACGGTTGTGACAAACCCCGGCGACCGCTCGCGACGGCCCCGGGGCGCGGCCAACGCTGCAAAGGAGCGTCGACATGACATATGTACCACGGGCCCTCGCACGGCTGAGAGGTCGCGTATTCGGGCGGCGCGCGCCCGGCACGCACGCCCGCACCACCACGACCCCCAGGGTCCCGCCGGAGCCGACGAGGCGCCCGTCGCCGGAGATGTGGGCCGCGATCCTCGCCGGTGCGCGCCGCCGCAGGGCCGTGCACCGGTGGCCGTCCCAGGCGGCCGTCGTCGTGGAGCCGGAGACGAGCGCCTTGGTGCGCGCGTACGTGCTGCCTCCGGAGGAGCGCGCGAGTGCTCGCGGCACCGGCCGGGGAGGCGCAGTGGCGATGACGGCGTACAAGCCCAAGCTTCACGAGACCGTCGAGGACACCGCCGCCAGGAAGGTCGGCAAGGTGATGGGCTTCGAGGGCCCGTACGTGCAGCTGCGGCCTATCGGCGGCGGCCGGGAGTGGGACGCCAAGCCGGAGAACCTGAAGCCGGTCCCGGCCCGCGAGGCTCTCAGTGAGGGTGTCGCGGCCGCCAGCGCCCGCTCCAGGGGTGAGCTGTGATGACCGCGAACACCTCCCTCCCGATCGACATCCAGACCATGCGCGCCACCGCGCACCGGCTACTCGGGGACGACGCCGAACCGCCCAGCCCTGAGCAGTTGGAGACGCTCACGCTCCAGCTGCGCGGGCACATCGATCTCCTCAGTCCTGAGGTGGAGACGGCCGCGTTGAGGCTGCCGAGGTACTACCCGCCCCGCGACGGCGCGCTGACGTCCGTGTGGGTGGCGCGCAGGCTCCTGGAATCCGGTCCGCCTTCGGGTGCGGAGGAATACCGGGAGCTCGCCTACTGCCTTACCTTCCTGTGCGACCGCTATCAGGAGCTGAGCGGAAGCCCGGCTGGGCAGGGCGGGCCATGACCGCCCCCGCGACGGAGAGCGCGCCCCTGTCGGCCGAATGCACTCTCGCGAGCAACCCGGAATACCGGGGGCTGCACGGTGACTGTCGCCAGACGCAGGACATCCCGTTGCCCCACTCGATGGGCATCTTGCTCCAGCGCCGCTGCGGTTGCTCCTGCCACGCCTACAACTACAACTCACGGCCCGGAGCCTGAACGCCCGCCCCGGCATGAAGCGGCCCTACGGCGACCACCGGGTCACGGTCGCACCACGAGCGCCCGTCCCGTCGGAGGACCGCAAGCCTCCGGCGGGACGGGTCCCAAGACGTCCGCCCCGGCTCCCCAACCCTGGACAGGTCGAGCAGCCGGGGCGGGCCCTTCCGCACTACCACCGCAACCGAATCGAGGAGATCGTGAAGACAGCTCTGGACCGTGAAGCGTTCCCCCTCACCCCGCCCGGAGGCCGTATCCCCTACAGCGCGGAGGCACCGTCGGGGCAGCAGACCCGGCCGTGGGTGCTGCGCTTTGCCCGCGTTCCCGACTCCACTGGAGCCGTCCGCATCCCGACTCACACCTACGACCCCGACCGCCAGGTCAACGTCTCCTGCGACGGCGGCCTGCTGACGTGCATGGCGAACACGCACACCCCGACCGTGCCGGACGGCTCAACGACGAACCCGCCGCCGCTGGACGAGGGGCCGAAGGACTGATGACTGCACCCGTCCTCATCGTCGCCGCCTCCGACGACTGGCCCACGGACCGAGTCGTCGTCGAGCTGGAGCGTCGCGGAGTCGAGGTGTTCCGCATGGACACGGCCGACTTCCCGCAGCAGCTCGCCATGGCCGGAAGGATCGACCGGATGCGTGCGTGGACGGGCGACCTCACCACCGGGCACCGCACGGTGGAGCTGTCCCGGGTCGGCGCGGTCTACTACCGCGCCCCCGGGGCGTTCCGGTTACCTGAGGGGATGTCCGGCCCCGAGGAGAGGTTCGCCGCCGCCCAGGCCCGCGCCGGCCTCGGCGGTGTTCTGTCCGCGCTGGAATGCCGATGGGTCAACCACCCCACGGCCATGGCGCGCGCCGAGTACAAGCCCGTGCAGCTCGCTGCCGCGCGCGCGTGCGGTCTGCGCATACCTGCCACCCTCATCACCAACCGGCCCGAAGACGTGCTTGCCTTCGCCGCCAACGTTGGATCCGACATCGTGTGCAAGCCGGTCGCCTCACCCGTGCTGATCGAGGACGGTCAGCTCAAGACGGTGTACACGCGCCTCCTCACCCGGTCTGACCTGGCGGACCTGCGAGGCATCAGCACCACCGCCCACCTCTTCCAGGAGTGGATCACCAAGGACCACGAGGTGCGCCTGACCGTGGTCCGCGACCGGATGTTCGCCGCCGCCATCCACGCTGGCAGTGATGCCTCGCACGAGGACTGGCGCAGCGACTACGGCGCCCTGACCTACAGCGTCACGGCCGTGCCGGGGGAGGTTGCCGCCGGTATGCGGCGTCTGATGAACCGGCTACGGCTCCGCTACGGCGCGGCAGACTTCATCGTGGACCCCGAGGGGCATTGGACGTTCCTCGAAGTCAACCCGTGCGGTCAGTGGGACTGGATTCAAGGCGCGACCGGCCTGCCGATCGCCGAAGCCATCGCCGATGAGTTGCAAGGAGTTTCCTGATGGACTGGAAGGCGCTCGCGGCCGCGCTCGCGAGCAGGATCTCCTACGCGGGCTCGGACTGGTGGGTTCCAGTGAGCGAGACGCCACGGCACCTGATGGTCGAGCGCTGGTTCACCCCTGGCCCGCAGGGGTGGACCGTCGTGGAGGGCCCGTCCGATAAGGACGCATGGGCGACGGCCGCCTACTCCGACACGACGCTCGTGACCCGCATTGGCCCCATACATGCCGATCACGCCGCCGCGGGCCAGCCGGTCACCGGGCACCCCACCTCTTCGTCCACGCTTCCGAGCCTGGTCGTGACGATGCTGCGGCACGGCCACCTCAGCCCGGGTGTACGGCTGCTGGACCTGGCCACCGGCTCCGGCTACAGCGCGGCCCTGGCCTGCCAGCGGCTCGGTGACGACCTGGTGACGACGCTGGATGTCGACCCCTACCTCACCCAGGCCGCGGCGGAACGCCTCGACCGGATCGGCCAGCACCCCGAGGCCATCACCGCGGACGCCGACCGCGAACTGCCCGGCACGTACGACCGGATCGTGTCCATGGTGTCCGTGCCCCGCATCCCCGCGCACTGGCTGACCGCCCTCTCACCTGGCGGCCGCCTGGTCACGACCATCACGGGAACCGGGCTGATCATCACCGCCGACAAGACCGACGAAGGCGGCGCGATGGGACGCGTCGAGTGGGACCGGGCCGCGTTCATGGCCACCCGCGCCGGCGACGACTACCCGCCGTCGCTGAACAACCTCTTCACCACCGCCAGCACCGAAGAGGGCGAGGTCACTGTTTCACCGTTCCCGGTACTCGACGTGATGCAGGCGTGGGAGGTGTGGTCGATGCTCTCCCTGCTCGCGCCCGGCATCGAGCACCGCACTGGCACCGGAGACGACGGCAGCCGCATGACCTGGATGCTGCACCGGGACGGATCCTGGGCCCGCGCCCGCACCGAACCGGGCGAACGCACGACGACCGTCCACCAGGGCGGCCCGCGCCGCCTGTACGACATCCTCGAACAGATCCGATGGCAGTGGCTGGAACATGGCGAACTCCCCGTGTACGGAGCGAAAGTCACCATCACCCCCGATGGTGAGACCACCCTGTCACGCGGCGGGTGGACGGCCACGCTGTAACCACGACCTGGTCGTCGCTTCCGCGGCACACTGGAAGAAGGCGTCGAGGAAGGAGCCACCGCATGGACGACGAGCACCTGGAGGAATGGGCGGCCCGCCGTGAGCAGAGTCGTCCCGATGAAGGGGAGCGGCGCGCTACCCCGCTCGACGGCCAACCGGAGCGGGCCTCACACGTCGCCCCCCACGCACCGCGCGGCATCCAGGAATGGGACGGACACCAGTGGGTTCCGGCCGGAGTCGCCGAGGACTTGCCGGCCGCCGCCGGCGAAACCGGCCGCGATGCCCAGGCGCGCGCTGAACGGGTCCCGCTGCCGAAGTTCAGCAAGCTGCCTCCGCGGCCCGAGCCGTGGCGGCCGACCAAGGTCTTCCGCCGACCCGACAGCCCACAGTCCTGAACCGCTGCTACTGACTCGGCAGACCGGCCCCGCTCGTCTGCATCCCTCGTGGCGGAGGATGGGCGGGGCCTCGCTCTTGGGGCTAGTCGCCGTCGGTGGGAGCCTCCGGCTTCCGTTGGGCGACGAACGACCCGACGCCGGGCTTGGTGTAGATCAGGCCGTCATCGCGCAGCTGCCGGTGGACCTTCTGCCCGGTCGCCCCGGCGATCCCGAACTCCTGCTGCAACTGGATCACGGATGGGATGCGGGTGCGCTGCCGCCGGGGCCGCCGGGGTTGACCAGCAGCGGGGCCCTGGTACTTCTTCGCGGTGTGCGGGACGCGGGACAGGGCGAGGGTGATCTTCCGCCCGTCGGGGTTCGCGTGGTCGAGCGGTACCTGCACGGACGCGCACTGGAGTGTCGGATAGTCGGCGGTGCCGCACTTCTTCCAGGTCGGCTTCGCGAGGTGCGGGGCGCTGGCCTGAGCGGGGACGGCCGTGAACGTCCCGGCCACCACGAGGGCGGCGCCGCACAGCGCGGCTGCACGTTGCTTCATGGGGTCCTCCCAGGACGGAGGGTCGCGGACCGCGAGTCCCGCGGTCCTCGCCGCATCGTCCCGGAAAGAGCACCCGGAGGAATGCGTTCTGCCAGTTCTTGACCCGATTGGGTCGCGAGGTGCGCTCGAACGCTCTCAGATCAGCGACAGTTGGGTCTGCTCGGGCATCGCCGCTGGGGCAGGCTCCGGCTCCCGGATCCGGCGGGGCATCGCCGCGCGCGTGGGGCCCATGTCGTACTCCTGGGCGAGCTCGTGCACCTGACGGGTGATCCGGCGCTGGTACCACTTCGGGGCGTAGGCGCCGTCGGCGTACAGCCGCTCGTAGCGGCCCACCAGGTGCGGGTGCTCACGGCCGAGCCAGGCCATGAACCACTCGCGCGCCCCCGGACGCAGATGCAGCACCAGCGGGGTGACGGAGGTGGCCCCGGAGGCCGCGATCGCCCGCACGGTGGCCCGCAGTTGCGCCGGTTGGTCGCTCAGGAACGGGATCACCGGCGCCATCAGCACCCCGCAGCCGATGCCGTGCTCGCCGAGCGTCCGTACCACGTCCAGGCGCCGCTCCGGCGCGGGTGTGCCCGGCTCCACGGTGCGCCACAGCTGGGGGTCGGTGAAGCCGACCGAGACGGATATGCCGACATCCGTCACCTGGGCCGCCTGCGTCAGCAGCTCCAGGTCGCGCAGGATGAGCGTCCCCTTGGTCAGGATGGAGAAGGGGTTCGCGTGGTCGCGCAGGGCGGCCAGGATGCCCGGCATCAGCCGGTAGCGGCCCTCGGCGCGCTGGTAGCAGTCGACGTTGGTGCCCATCGCGATGTGCTCGCCCTGCCAGCGGCGTGAGCCGAGCTGGCGGCGCAGCAGCTCCGGCGCGTTCACCTTCACCACGATCTGCGAGTCGAAGCCGAGGCCGGTGTCGAGGTCCAGATAGCTGTGGGTCTTGCGGGCGAAGCAGTACACGCACGCGTGCGTGCAGCCGCGATAGGGATTCACCGTCCACTCGAAGGGCATGCGGGAGGCCCCCGGCACCCGGTTGATGATCGACCGGGCCCGCACCTCGTGGAACGTGATGCCGGCGAACTCGGGGGTGTCGAAGGTACGAGTGATCACCGCGTCCGCGCCGAACAGCGCGGCGTCGGCCGGGCCGTCGCCGGATTCCAGGGTGAGGTTCTCCCAGCGCATGAGGCCTCCTCGGTAGCACTGGGCCCACAATAGAACATGTGTTCCCATGATCGTGCGAGCGTCACCTCCGATCGCATGACGAAACCCGATCGATCACTTCCGAGCCCCCGATTTGGCGGCCGGGGACCGGGGTGGTTGGCTTGCCCCAACCCCGAGAACTCAGGTGCTGGAGGAACTCAATGGCGCAGGTCGAGGCCACTACGGAACGGGTCGTCGCGGCGGACCCGGAGAAGGTGTTCGACACCCTCGCCGACTACAGCGGCACGCGCGCGACGCTGCTGCCCGAGCACTTCAGCGAGTACGAGGTGCGCGAGGGCGGCGACGGCGAGGGCACCCTCGTCCACTGGAAGCTGCAGGCCACCAGCAAGCGCGTCCGCGACTGCCTCCTGGAGGTCACCGAGCCGACCGACGGCGAGCTGGTCGAGAAGGACCGCAACTCCTCCATGGTCACGACCTGGCGGGTCACCCCGGCCGGCGAGGGCAAGTCCCGGGTCGTGGTGACCACCACCTGGACCGGCGCCGGTGGTATCGGCGGCTTCTTCGAGAAGACCTTCGCGCCCAAGGGGCTCGGCCGGATCTACGACGCGATCCTGGCCAAGCTCGCCGCCGAGGTGGAGAAGTAACCCAAGGGGTCACCCAAGAGGCCGCTCTCGAAAGGGTGTTGGCCTCTCACCGGTTCGAGTGGTCTCCGCGCCGGGCGGCATGATGCCGTAACTCGTCGCGCTTGTTGATGGTTGTCGCTTTTACGCGGGAATTGTGCAGCAGCGCGACGAGGGGAGCGTTACGTGGGCGGGACCACTCTGGTACAGGACGAACCGGTCGCCGCGGCGCCCCCGCGGCTCCCGGCGTCACCGCCCTCCCAGGTCGTCGAACTCGGCCCGCGCCGCGTGCGGTTGGTCTTCTTCGGGCTGATGCTCGCCCTGCTCCTCGCCGCCCTGGAGCAGATGATCGTCGCCACCGCGCTGCCGAAGATCGTCGGCGAACTGCACGGCCTGGACAAGATGTCCTGGGCGATCACCGCCTATCTGCTCACGGCCACCGTCGGACTGCCGATCTACGGCAAACTGGGCGACCTGCTGGGCCGCAAGGGCGTCTTCCAGTTCGCCATCGTCGTCTTCGTCGTCGGCTCCGCCCTCGCGGGCCGCGCCCAGACCATGGACCAGCTGATCGCCTTCCGCGCGGTGCAGGGCGTCGGCGCGGGCGGGCTCATGATCGGCGTCCAGGCGATCATCGCGGACATCGTGCCGCCCCGGCAGCGCGGCAAGTTCATGGGGCTGATCGGCGCCGCCTTCGGCCTCGCCTCCGTCGCCGGACCGCTGCTCGGCGGCTACTTCACCGACCACCTCTCCTGGCGCTGGTGCTTCTACATCAACGTGCCCTTCGGCCTGGTCACCATGGCCGTCGTCGCCGTCGTCCTCAAACTGCCCAAACCCGAGGCCAAGCCCCGGCTCGACATCCTCGGCGCGCTGCTGCTCACCGTGGCCTCCACCTGCCTGGTGCTGCTGACCAGCTGGGGCGGCACCGAGTACGCCTGGAACTCCCGTGTCATCCTCGGCCTGGCCGCCGCGGCCGTGGCCGCCACCGTGCTGTTCCTGGTCGCCGAGCACTTCGCCGCCGAACCCCTCATCCCGCTCAGGCTGTTCCGCGACTCCGTCTTCAACGTCACCGGCCTGGTGGGCCTGGTGGTCGGCGTCGCACTGTTCGGCGCCGCCAGCTACCTGCCGACCTTTCTGCAGATGGTGGACGGGGCCAGCGCCACCGAGTCCGGTCTGCTGATGCTGCCGATGATGGGCGGCATCGTCGGCGCGTCGATCATCTCCGGGCAGCTCATCAGCGCCACCGGCCGCTACAAGGCCCACCCGATCCTCGGCAGCGCCCTGTCCGTCGCCGGCATGTGGCTGCTCTCCCGGCTCGAAGCCGACACGCCCCGGATGCACTACAGCCTCTGGATGGCCGTACTCGGCGCCGGGATCGGCATGGTGATGCCGGTGCTGATCCTCGCCGTGCAGAACTCCGTGCGCCCCGCCGACCTCGGCACCGCCACCAGCGCCAACAACTACTTCCGCCAGATCGGCGGCAGCGTCGGCGCCGCCGTGTTCGGCACCCTGTTCGCCGACCGGCTCACCGACGCCCTCGCCGAGCAGCTGCCCCCGCGCGCGGGCGCCGCCCTGCCCGACGCCGAGTCCATCACCCCGCAGGCCGTCCACGCCTTGCCCCCGGCGCTGCGCGACGGCTACGTCCAGGCCTACGCCGACGCCATGCCGAGGATCTTCCTGTACCTCGTGCCCGTGCTCGTCGTCGGCCTGGTCCTGTCGTTCTTCCTCAAGGAGAAACCCCTGGTGACCCAGCACATCCCCGAGACGGACACCGCGCCGGTGAACGCCCCGATCCCGCAGGCCCGTTCGCCGTACGCCGCCGGAATCGCCGTCTGCGGCACGGTGCAGCACCCCGACGGAACCGTCGTCCCGCGCGCGGCCCTCACCCTCATCGACGTCGCCGGACAGCAGATCGGACGGGGCGCCAGCGGCGACGACGGGCGCTACGCGCTGGCCACGCCCGGCTCCGGTTCGTACGTCCTCATCGCGGCGGCGGGCGGGCACCAGCCGCAGGCCGTCTCCGTGACCGTCGGCGAGCGCCCCGTCGAACTGGACGTCGTCCTCGGCGGCGCCGGACGCCTCGCCGGGAGCGTCCGCACCGCCGACGGCACGCCCGTACGGGACGCCACGGTCACCCTCACCAACGTGCACGGCGAGGTCGTCGCCACCACCCGCAGCGGACGCGAGGGCGGCTACGTCATCACCGAACTGGTCGCCGGTGAGTACACCCTCGCCGCCAGCGCGCCCGCGTTCCGCCCCGCCGCCCTCCCCGTCACCGTCCAGGCCGCCCGCGAGACCCGGCAGGACATCGAACTCGCCGGCGGCGCCGTGCTGCGCGGCACGGTCCGGGCGAGCGGCGGACGGCCCGTGGAGGACGCGCGGGTGACCCTGCTGGACGCGGCCGGCAACGTCGTCGACACCCTCACCACCGGGCCCGACGGCGCGTTCCGGTTCGTCGACCTGTCCTCCGGCGAGTACACCGTCATCGCGGCCGGGTATCCGCCCGTGGCCACCGTGCTCCAAGTGGCGGGCGGGAGGCGCACCGAACGGGACCTCCTGCTGGGCCACGAGGACTGACCCTGCCCGGGGGCGCGCAACCGTGCGCCCGCGTGACCGGGGGCAGCAATTCCCGTATTGCCGCACATCGCGTAGGGGCCGCCCCGTACGGTGGTGACCCGGGGCACAGATCTTGCACAGTCGTGGGGAGAGAGGGCCTGGGCCATGGAGCGTGGCACCGACCTGGAAGCACCTCCCAGCCACCTGGCGGGGAGCGGTGCGCCGGCGGGACGTGTCCCGCTGGCCGTGGTCGTCGTGGACCGTGAGGGCCTGGTCTCCCACTGGAGCACCGGCGCGCGGCGGCTGTTCGGCACCGCCAAGGAGTCCGCGGTCGGCCGCCCGGTGAGCGACCTGCTGCCCGTCTCCGGTGCGCTGCCCGAGGACCAGGAGGACTCGCCGTACGGGCCCTACGGGGCGTACGACGGGCTCGGCCCGGACCTCGGGGCCTCCATCGACGGTGGGCTGTCCTACCCGGCGGCGGGCAGCGCCCGCATCACCGTGCCCGACGACGACCGGGTCGACGTGCTGTGGTGGGCGTACCCGCTGGTGGGTCCCGGCGGTCAGCGGCTGCTGGTGCTCGCCGCCGACGCCGCCGCACTGCGCCCGCACCCGACGGACGAGGACACGGCCGTCGAGCGGATCGCGCCCGCCTTCGCCCTGCACACCGACTTCCCCGGCGCCGACGAACTGGCCCGCCGGCTCCCCGAGATCCTGCCCAGCATGAGCGTCGAGGAGAGCGCCCGGATCGTCGGGCAGGTCCTCGAACTGGGCTACCCGATCCTGGAGTTCAGCCAGAACGACCGCGTGCCCGTCACCCCCGACTGGGGTGTGCCCCGGCGTGCCGAGCGCAAGGCGCGGCGCGAGCGGCTCGTCCGGGCCATGGCCGCGGGGGAGCCCGTACCGGAGGAACTCCAGGAGGAGGGCGAGGACCTCGAGTACGCGGCCGTACGGGAGCGTCTGGAGTTCCTCAACGAGGTCAGCGGGAAGATCGGCACCTCGCTCGATCTGGCGCGGACGATCGTCGAGGTCAGCAAGGCGGTCGTACCGCGCTTCACCGATGTCGCGGGCACCTATCTGCGCGAACAGGTCGTCGCCGGCGAGGGCTTCCCGGACGGTGTTCCGGACACCACCACCATGTGGCACCGGGTGGCCGTCGAGCACACCGACGAACCCGGCCGCTGGGACGACGTCGTCCCCGTCGGCGAGGCCATGCCGTTCCCGGCGCACACGCCGTTCTTCCAGTGCATGACCACCGGCGAACCCGTCCTCGTGCCCCGGATCAGCGAGCAGATGGGCCACGCCATCGCCTCGCAGTTCGAGAAGCGGGACATCCGGCCGCTGATCACCGGCCGCAGCATGCTCGTCGTACCGCTGAAGGCGCGCAACGTCGTGCTCGGCTTCATGATCCTACTGCGGCATCCGGAGCGCGCCGAGTTCAACGACATGGACCGCGTCACCGGCGCCGAACTCGCCGCCCGCGCGGGCCTCGTGCTCGACAACGCGCGCATGTACACCTTCCAGGAGAGCGTCGCCGAGACCCTCCAGGACAGCATGCTGCCGCACATCCCGCCGCGCATGGCGGGCTGCGACATCGCCACCCGCTATCTGCCCGGCACCCTGCTCGGGCGGGTCGGCGGCGACTGGTTCGACTCGGTGAAACTGCCCGGCGCGCGCACCGCGTTCGTCGTCGGCGACGTCATGGGGCACGGCCTCAACTCGGCCGCCATGATGGGCCAGTTGCGTACGGCCGTACAGACCATGGCCGCGCTCGACCTGCCGCCCGCCCAGCTGCTGCGCAACCTCGACGACCTAGCCCAGCGGCTCGGCGACACCTACCTCGCGACCTGCCTGTACGCCGTGTACGACCCGATCGCGAGCGAACTGCGCATCGCCAACGCGGGCCACATCCCGCCGGTGCTGGTCCGAGCCGAGGACGGGCGCAGCGACCTGCTCGACCTGCCCACGGGAGCGCCGATCGGCGTCGGCGGGGTGCCGTTCGAGGCGGTACGCGTGCGCGTGCAGCCCGGTGACCGGCTGGTGATGTGCACCGACGGGCTGGTCGAGATGCGCGGCGAGGACATCGGCGTCGGACTCGCCACGCTGTGCGAGTCGGCCGCACACCCGGCCGCGTCCATGGACGACGCCTGCGACACGATCATCCGCGCCCTCAACACCCGCGGCGGCCGCAAGGACGACGTGGCCCTGCTGATGGCCCGCCTCAACGGCATCGAGCCCGACGACGTCGCCGAATGGCGGTTCACCCGCGATGCGGCCGAGGTGGGCCGGGCCCGTGCGGTGGTCCGTGAGCAGCTGCACGAGTGGGGTCTGGCGAAGCTGGCCGAGAACGCCGAGCTGATGGTCAGTGAGCTGGTCACCAACGCCGTACGGCACTCGCACCGCGGGCCGGTCGAACTGCGTCTCGTGCGCGGCGACACCCTGCTGTGCGAGGTGGACGACGACGATCACGACCTGCCGACGCTGCTCAGCGCCGGGCCCGGCGACGAGACCGGGCGCGGACTGCGCGTGGTCAGTACCCTGGCGCGCGAGTGGGGCGCCAGCCGGACCGGTGCCGGCAAGACCGTCTGGTTCGAACTCACGCTGCCGCGCCGCTGATTCGCCCGGCCGGGGCGGCGTACGCCGGTCGAACGAGCCGTGAGGGTGTGCGTGTGTATGCGCCGTGTGCTTGTGACCGCGCCCCGGACGCGATAGACCGTACTGGCCCGTCACATGTGGCGGGAAAACGGCGTCGGACCTGGGGAGTTGGCCATGAGCGTGACAAGTCGGTACCGGGAGGCCTGGGAGGGGTTCTGGCGTGAGGCGCCCGGCGGGCAGGGCTCCGTGTTCTGGGACGCCGAGCCCGCGCTGACCGCCGGACGGCATGTCGCCCTGTTCGAGCCGCACCTGGCCGACCCCGGGCTGCCCCTGGTCGACCTGGGCTGCGGCAACGGCACCCAGACCCGTTTCCTGGCCGGCCGCTTCCCGCGCGTGGTCGGCGCCGATCTGTCCGCGGCGGCGCTCGCGCACGCCGAGCGGGCGGACCCGGCGGGGCAGGCGACGTACCGGGTGCTGGACGCCGCCGACAAGACCGAGACGGAGGCCCTGCGCGCGCAACTCGGCGACGCCAACGTGTACATGCGCGGCGTACTGCACCAGTGCGAGCCCGCCGACCGGCAGCCGCTGGTGGACGGGATCGCGACGCTGGTCGGCGAGCGCGGCCGGGTCTTCCTCGTCGAGCTCGCCGAGGCCGCCGGGCTCGTCCTGCGCGGCCTGGCGCAGAGCCCGGACGGGCCGCCCGCCAAGCTGGCCCCGGTCTTCCGGCACGGCATCGCGCCCGGCGAGGTCGCCGACGCCGCGGTGCCCGAGTTCCTGACCTCGGCGGGCCTCACCGTGCTGGCGAGCGGTGAGCTGCCGCTGACGACCACGGAGTCCGGTCCGGACGGCACCCGGATCGAGCTGCCGTCGAAGTGGCTGGTGGCGGGCCGCACCGGGTGACGTGCGGTGCCGCACACCGACTGACCAGCCGGTGCCTCCCGGGATCCTGGTCGGCCGTCGCATCTCCGCGTAACGTGGCGCACCATGAAGATCCTCATCAGCGCCGACATGGAGGGCGCCACCGGTGTCACCTGGCCGGCCGACGTGCTGCCCGGAACACCCCAGTGGGAGCGCTGCCGGTCGATGTTCACCTCGGACGTGAACGCCGCCGCGCTCGGGTTCTACGACGGCGGCGCCGACGAGGTCCTCGTCAACGAGGCGCACTGGACCATGCGTAACCTGCTGCTGGAACAACTGGACGAGCGGGTGCAGATGCTCACCGGGCGGCACAAGTCGCTGTCGATGGTCGAGGGCGTGCAGCACGGGGACGTGGACGGAATCGCGTTCGTCGGCTACCACGCGGGGGCCGGCGCGGAGGGCGTCCTCGCGCACACCTACCTCGCCAACTCCATCACCGGCGTCTGGCTGAACGACGTGCGGGCCAGCGAGGGGCTGCTCAACGCCCATGTCGTCGCCGAGTACGGGGTGCCCGTGGTGCTGGTGACCGGCGACGACATCGCCTGCGAGGACGCGCTCGGGTACGCGCCCGAGGCGCTGAAGGTCGCCGTCAAGGACCACGTGTCGCGGTACGCGGCCGTGTGCCGTACGCCGGCCAGGACCGCCGCCGACATCCGGGCCGCGGCGAAGGAGGCGGCCTCGCTGGCGGTGCGGTACGAGCCGGTCGCCGCCGGCCCGCACACCGTCGCGGTCGAGTTCGACGCCGAGCACCTGGCCATGGCGGCGACCGTGGTGCCGGGCGTCGACCGGACCGGGGAGCGGAAGGTGGCGTACACCTGCGCGACCATGTACGAGGGGATCCGCACCTTCAAGGCGGTCACCACTGTCGTCTCGGCCGCCGTGGAGGAGCAGTATGGCTGATCAGCGCGCGCTGGACGAGGTCGTCCAGTTCACTTCCGATCTCATTCGCATCGACACCACCAACCGGGGTGGCGGCGACTGCCAGGAGCGGCCCGCCGCCGAGTACGCGGCGGAGCGGCTGGCCGGGGCGGGACTTGAGCCCACGCTCCTGGAACGCACCAAGGGCCGCACCAACGTGGTCGCCCGCATCGAGGGCACCGACCCGGAAGCCGACGCGCTGCTCGTGCACGGGCATCTCGACGTCGTGCCCGCCGAGGCCGCCGACTGGAGCGTGCACCCGTTCTCCGGAGAGGTCCGCGACGGGGTCGTCTGGGGCCGGGGCGCGGTCGACATGAAGAACATGGACGCGATGATCCTCGCCGTCGTGCGGTCCTGGGCCCGGGAGGGCGTACGGCCCCGGCGGGACCTCGTCATCGCGTTCACCGCGGACGAGGAGGCCAGCGCCGAGGACGGGTCCGGCTTCCTCGCCGACAAGCACGCCCCGCTGTTCGAGGGCTGCACCGAAGGCGTCAGCGAGTCCGGGGCGTTCACCTTCCACGACGGGGCGGGCCGCGAGATCTACCCGATCGCGGCCGGTGAGCGCGGCACGGGCTGGCTGAAGCTGACCGCGCGCGGGCGCGCCGGGCACGGCTCCAAGGTGAACCGCGAGAACGCGGTGACCCGGCTGGCCGCCGCCGTCGCGCGGATCGGCGCGCACGAGTGGCCGCTCCGGCTCACCCCGACCGTACGGGCGGCGCTCACCGAACTCGCCGCGCTGTACGGCATCGACACCGACCTCAAGGACGTCGACCGGCTGCTGGAGAAGCTCGGCCCGGCCGCCAAGCTCGTCGAGGCCACCGTCCGCAACAGCGCCAACCCGACCATGCTGGACGCCGGTTACAAGATCAACGTCATTCCGGGCGAGGCCGTGGCGTACGTCGACGGACGCTATCTGCCGGGCGGGGAGCAGGAGTTCCGCGACACCCTCGACCTGCTCACCGGGCCGGACGTGGACTGGGAGTTCGACCATCGCGAGGTCGCGCTGCAGGCGCCGGTCGACTCGCCGACGTACGCCAGGATGCGGGCCGCAGTCCAGGAGTTCGCGCCCGAGGGGCACGTCGTGCCGTACTGCATGTCCGGTGGCACCGACGCCAAGCAGTTCTCGCGGCTCGGCATCACCGGCTACGGCTTCGCGCCGCTGAAGCTGCCCGAGGGCCTCGACTACCAGGCCCTCTTCCACGGCGTCGACGAGCGCGTGCCCGTCGAGGCGCTGCACTTCGGCGTCCGCGTCCTCGACCGCTTCCTGCGGGACGCCTGACCACATGGGGGAGAACGTGCAGACCCTGCCGTACGGTTCCTGGCCCTCGCCCATCGACGCGGCCCTCGCCGCCGCGCACGACGGGCACCCGGAGTTCGTGGGCTTCGTCGGCGACGAGGCGTGGTGGACCGAGCCACGGCCCACCGAGGGCGGCCGGCGCACGCTGGTGCGGCGGCACGCCGACGGGACGGAGGAGTCCGTGCTGCCCGCGCCGTGGAACGTGCGCAGCCGGGTCATCGAGTACGGCGGACAGCCCTGGGCCGGTGCCCTCGTCGACGGGCGCCCGGTCGTGGTCTTCGTGCACTTCGCCGACCAGCGGCTGTACCGGTACGAGGAGGGCGGCGAGCCGCGTCCGCTCACCCCCGTGTCGCCGGTGGGCGGCGGGCTGCGGTGGGTGGATCCGCAGCTGCGGGTGGAGCGCGGCGAAGTGTGGTGCGTCCTGGAGGAGTTCACCGGCGACGGACCCACCGACGTGCGGCGCGTCCTGGCCGCCGTGCCGCTGGACGGCTCCGCCGCCGAGGACCGGGACGCCGTACGCGAACTCACCGGCGCCCGGCACCGGTTCGTCACCGGGCCCCGCCTCTCGCCCGACGGGCGGCACGCGGTGTGGCTGGCCTGGGACCATCCCCGGATGCCGTGGGACGGTACGGAACTGGTGTTCGCCGAGGTCACGGACGACGGCACGCTCACCGCGCCCCGCACGGTCGCCGGCGGCCCCGAGGAGGCCATCGCGCAGGCGGACTTCGCCGCCGACGGCTCCCTGCTGTACGTCAGCGACCGCACCGGCTGGTGGAACCTGTACCGCGACGGTGAGCCGCTGTGCCCGCGCGAGGAGGAGTTCGGCGGGCCACTGTGGCGCATCGGCCACCGCTGGTTCGCGCCGCTGGACAGCGGGCTCGTCGCCGTCGTGCACGGCCGCGGCGCCACCGCCCTCGGCATCCTCGACCCCGAGACCGGCGAGGTCGTCGACGCGGCCGGACCCTGGACCGAGTTCGCGCCCGCCCTCGCGGTGCACGGCGAGCGGGTGGTCGCCGTCGGCGCCAGCCCGCGCAGCGCCTACGAGGTGGTCGAACTGGACGCCCGTACCGGCCGTGCGAGGGTGATCGGCGCCGAACACGACGACGTGGTCGACCCGGCGTACTACCCCGAACCCCAGATCCGCACCTTCACCGGACCCGCCGGACGCGAGATCCACGCGCACGTCTACCCGCCGCACCACCCCGGCTGCACCCCGCCCGGCGCCGAGCTGCCGCCGTACGTCGTCTGGGCGCACGGCGGCCCGACCGGCCGCGCCCCGCTCGTCCTCGACCTCCAGATCGCCTACTTCACCTCGCGCGGCATCGGGGTCGCCGAGGTCAACTACGGCGGCTCGACCGGCTACGGGCGGGAGTACCGGAACCGGCTGCGCGAGCAGTGGGGCGTCGTCGACGTCGAGGACTGCGCGGCCGTCGCGCTGGCCCTCGCCGAGGAGGGCACCGCCGACCGCGACCGGCTCGCCGTGCGCGGCGGCAGCGCGGGCGGCTGGACCACGGCCGCGTCGCTCGCCATGACCGACGTCTACGCCTGCGGCACGATCATCTACCCGATCCTCGATCTCACCGGCTGGGCGTCCGGCGAGACCCACGACTTCGAGTCGCAGTACCTGGAGAGCCTGGTCGGACCACTCGCCGAGGTGCCCGGGCGGTACGCGGAACGCTCGCCCGCCGAGCACGCCGACCGGATCACCGCACCCTTCCTGCTGCTCCAAGGCCTGGACGACGTGATCTGCCCGCCCACCCAGTGCGAGCGGTTCCTCGCACGGATGGAGGGGCGGCGCGTACCGCACGCGTACATCGCGTTCGAGGGCGAGGGGCACGGGTTCCGGCGGGCCGACACCATGATCCGCGCACTGGAGGCGGAACTCTCCCTGTACGCCCAGGTGTTCGGGCTCAATCCGCCCGGTGTCCCCACGCTGGAGCTGGCCAAGTGAAGCAGCTGGTACGACCGCCCCGGCTGGCCTCCGGGGCCCGGGTGGCCGTCGTCGCGCCGAGCGGGCCGGTGCCCGAGGAACGGTTGCAAGCAGGGCTCGACGTGCTGCGCGGCTGGGACCTCGACCCGGTGGTGGCACCGCATGTGCTGGACCGGCACGGTGAGTTCGACTACCTGGCGGGCACGGACGCCGACCGGGCCGCCGACTTCCAGGCCGCCTGGTGCGATCCGTCCGTGGCCGCCGTGCTGTGCGCCCGCGGCGGGTACGGGGCGCAGCGGATGGTCGACCTGCTCGACTGGGACGCCCTGCGGGCGGCCGGGCCGAAGGTGCTCGTCGGCTTCAGCGACATCACCGCGCTGCACGAGGCCTTCGCCACCCGGCTCGGCCTGGTCACTCTGCACGGGCCGATGGCGGCCGGCGTCGACTTCCTCAAGAACGCCCGGGCACAGGACCATCTGAAGGCCACCCTGTTCGCGCCGGAGACGGTCCGCACCATCGCCGCCGGTGGCGGCGCGCTGGTGCCCGGGCGGGCGCGGGGCGTCACGCTCGGCGGCTGTGTGAGCCTGCTCGCGGCCGATCTCGGCACGCCGTACGCCCGCGGCGGGGCCCGTGGCGGGCTGCTGATGATCGAGGACGTGGGGGAGGAGGCGTACCGTCTCGACCGGATCCTGACCCAGCTGCTGCGCGCCGGTTGGCTCGACGGGGTCGCCGGGATCGCCCTCGGCTCGTGGCTCGACTGCGGTCCGTACGACAAGCTGCGCCGGGTGTTCGCCGACCGGCTGGGCGGGCTCGGGGTGCCGGTGGTGGAGGAGTTCGGGTTCGGGCACTGCGAAGGGGCGTTGACGATTCCGTTCGGGGCGCGGGCGGAGCTGGACGCGGAGGCGGGGACGCTGACGCTGGAGGAGCCCGCGTTGCGCTGAGAGAGTCGAACTGAATCTCCGTCAAGAAAACTCCCTCACGGTGATTGACCCCGCATGACACAGGTCACAGCATGACAACCGGCCAGTACGTACTGGCCGGTATCCGGGTTGTCCTCAGCGTGGAGGTCCTGTGTCCCGACGTGTGCCCAGATCCCGTGCCGTCCTCGCCGCCGCTCTCGGCGCCGTGCTCACCGCACCCCTCGCACTCACCGCCCCCGCCACCGCCGCGACCGGCCAGTACACCGTCACCGCCCTGAAGTTCACCGTCCAGGCGGGCGGCCGCACCTGCACGATCGACGCAGACCTCTACCGGCCCGCGGGCGTGGACAGCGCCCACCCCGCCCCCGCCGTCCTCGCCACCAACGGCTTCGGCGGCAGCAAGAACGACGGCTCCACCGACGCCATCGGCAGGAACTTCGCCCAGCGCGGCTATGTCGGGCTCGTCTACTCCGGACTCGGCTTCGGCCGCACGGGCTGTCTCATCTCGCTCGACGACCCGGCCATCGACGGCCACGCGGCCTCCCAGCTGCTGGACTTCCTCGCCGGCAAACGCGCCGCCGACGACGGGACCAGCGCCGACTTCGTCACCCTGGACCGGCCGGGCGACCCGCGCGTCGGGATGATCGGCGGCTCCTACGGCGGGGCCGTCCAGCTCGCCACGGCGTCCGTCGACCACCGTGTCGACGCGCTGGTGCCGATGGTCACCTGGCACAACCTGGCGTACTCGCTCGACCCGAACAACGCCGTCGGCGCGGGCAGGGTGCCCGGCGCCTTCAAGTGGCAGTGGACCAACGGCTTCTACCTCATCGGCGAGGGCCAGCCGCTGCTCCAGCCGAGCCTCGACCCGTCCCGCATCAACTCCCTGGCCTGCCTGCACTTCGTCACCCAGGCTTGCGCCACCGTGCGCACCCTCAACACCGGCCGCTACCCGGCCGACCGGACCGAGAAACTGCTCGACTACGCCCACAGCGTCTCCCCGGTGTCCTATCTGCACCGGGTCCAGGCACCGACGCTGCTGGTGCAGGGGCAGGCCGACAGCCTGTTCAATCTCAACGAGGCGACAAAGACGTACAAGACGCTCAAGGCCCAGGGCACGCCGGTGAAGATGATCTGGCAGTCGTGGGGGCACAGCGGCGGCACCGGCGACCCGGCGGACGGCGAACTCAACCTCGGCGCGGGCAACCTGGAGACCAGTTACGTCGGCAGGCGGATCCTGGCCTGGTTCGACCGCTATCTGCACCGCAGGACCGGCGTCGACACCGGACCCGCCTTCGCCTACTACCGGGACTGGGTGAGCGACCCCGGCAGCCGGTACGCCACCGCCGAACGGCTGCCCGCGCTCGGGCAGACGCTGTACCTCTCCGGCGACGGCAAACTCGTCGACAACCGCAGGAAGGTGGCGCGCGGCAGCCGGACGTACACCAACCGGCTCTTCCCCACGAGCCATTCGGAGAGATCCCTGGCCGCGATGCTCGGCCTGCCGGACCGGGCGCCGTACGACACCAAGGGCACCTACCTGGGCTGGACCAGTGAGCCGCTCGCGCGGGCCGTGGACGTCGTGGGCGAGCCCCGGGCCACGCTGAAGGTGGTCTCGCCGAAGGCCGCGCGGACGCAGGGCTCGGGGGACGCCGCCGACAAGCTGGTGCTGTTCGCCAAGCTGTACGACGTCGCCCCGGACGGCACGCAGACGCTGGTGCACCGGCTGGTCGCGCCGGTCCGGGTGCCGGATGTGCGCAGGCCGTTCACCGTGACGCTGCCGGGGATCGTGCACCGCTACGAGCAGGGGCACCGGCTGCGGTTCGTGATCGCGGCGAGTGACGGGGCGTACTTCGGCAACCGGGGGATCAAGCCGGTGACCGTGGTGAGCGCGCCCGGCGACACCGGGGTGCTTCAGCTGCCGGTGGTCCGCGACTGACGCCGCGCACGGCCGGTCGTAGGGTGGCGGGATGCCGCACATCGCGTCCCGCTACCTCGCCGAGGGCCCCCGCGTGGGCATACGCCACTTCACCCACGAGGACGGCGCAGAATTTACGGCGCGGGTGAGGGAGAGCAAGGATCTGCACCACCCGTGGCTGTTCCCGCCGGACACCGCCGCGGCGTACGCCCGCTATGCGGGGCGGCTGATCGAGGACCCGACGAAGGCGGGGTTCCTGGTCTGCGAGACGGCCACGGGTGCCCTCGCCGGATACATCAACATCAACAACATCGTCGGCGGCGCCTTCCAGAGCGGTGCCCTCGGATACGGCGCCTTCGCGCACGCCGCCGGGCGGGGCCTGATGCGCGAAGGGCTGAACCTGGTGATCGACCACGCCTTCGGACCGATGCGGCTGCACCGGCTGGAGATCAACGTGCAGCCAGGCAACGCCGCCTCCATCGCCCTGGCCCGCGCCTGCGGATTCCGCCTGGAGGGATTCTCGCCGGACATGCTGTACATCGACGGCGCCTGGCGGGACCACGAGCGCTGGGCGCTCACCGTCGAGATGCGGGCTCGTAGTTGATCTTCATCTCGTCCTTGGAGGGGGCGTCGATCCAGCTCGGCGCGTTCCTCCCAGGTCCTCGACAGCGCCGACCCGGACGGACTGCCGAGGGCACGGCGGGCGCGCTGCTCGTGGACGTCGTCGTGGACGCCGTTGCGCCCTCCTGAGCGTGGACGCGGCGGGGCGTGGCGTTACGCGGGGTTGCGCATGGGTACCCGGGCGCCATGGACCGCATGGATCATCTGGAGCACCTGGACAAGCATCTGGTCGACGAGCTGGCACAGGTCGCGCGCGAGACGGTCCGCGACGAACTGCGGCAGCAGACGCGCAAGCAGCGCCGCAAGGCCACGCTGTACGCCGCGTCCGGGGTCGTCGCCCTGTACGCGGGCGCGGCTGTCGCCCTCGCGGTCGGCCTGGCGCTCGCCGCCGCCCTGCCGGGCTGGGCCGCCGCGCTGATCACCGCGGCGATCCTCGGTGTCGTCGCCTACCTGCTGCGCGGTGCCGCCAGGCCGCACGCCGCCGGGACGCCGCACGGGCGCGCCGAGCTGGCGGCGGACCGGGACCGCGCGCACGGCGCCGCTCCGCCCCCCGGCCCGCCCGGCGGGCTCAGCAACGCGCCGTACCCGTCGGTGCGCCCCTTCCCGCCACCCCCGGCGGGCGCGGACACGCCAGGCACGCTGCCGCCGCCGGACCGCATCGACCCCGAGAACCCGCACCACCGGGCGTGATGCGGGGTGCGCACACCGATCGGAAGGGGCAGGGCCGTCGTCGTGACCGGAGCCACCGCCGGGGTGGGCCGGGCCACGGCGGTGGCCTTCGCCGCGCGGGGTGACCGGGTCGCCCTGCTGGCCCGCGGGCGCGAGGGGCTCGCCGCGGCGGCGGACGAGGTGCAGCGCGCCGGCGGTGAGGCGCTCGTCGTACCGGTCGACATGGCCGACGCCAAGGCCGTCGACAACGCCGCCGAACAGGTCGTGGACGCCTTCGGGCGGATCGACGTATGGGTCAACAACGCCTTCGCCGGATTGTTCGCGCCGTTCACCGAGATCACGCCGGACGAGTACCGGCGGGTGACCGAAGTGACGTATCTCGGCTATGTGTTCGGTACGCGGGCGGCGCTGCGGCACATGCTGCCCCGGGACCGGGGCACGATCGTGCAGGTCGGCTCCGCGCTGGCGTACCGGGGGATCCCCCTGCAGTCGGCGTACTGCGGGGCCAAGCACGCGATCCAGGGGTTCAACGAGTCGCTGCGCTGCGAGCTGCTGCACCAGGGCAGCGGGGTGCGGACGACGATGGTGCAGCTGCCCGCGCTCAACACCCCGCAGTTCGACTGGGTGCTGAACCGGATGCCGGGGCGGGCCCGGCCGGTGCCCCCCGTGTATCAGCCCGAGGTCGCGGCGCGGGCGATCGTGCACGCGGCGGGGCACGGGCGGCGGCGGGAGTACTGGGTGGGGGGTTCGACGGTGGGCACCCTGATCGCCAACGCCGTCGCCCCCGGGTTGCTGGAGCGGTATCTCGCCCGGACCGGGTTCGACGCGCAGCAGGACCCCGGGGAGCACGGTGGAGTCGGTAACCTGTGGAGCCCGGCGGACGGGCCGCGCGGACGGGACTTCGGCGCGCACGGGCGTTTCGACGGGGAGGCGCGTCCTGCCAGCTCACAGGGGTGGGCATCGCGGAATCGCGGACGTGTGGCCAAGGCACTCGGTGTCGGTGTCGGCGTCGGCGTCCTGGCCGTACGCAAGCTGACCCGAAACTCTACGTCGTGAGCTGGGGCAGCACCTTCGTGCGGTAGAAGTCGAAGAAGGCGCGCTGGTCGGGGCCGATCTGGTTGACGTAGATCCGGTCGAAGCCCGCCTCGGCGAAGGCGCTGAGCGCGGACACGTGTTCGTCGACGTCGTCGCCGCAGACCGTGTTCTCGCGGACCATCTCCTCGGTGATCAGCGGCTCCAGCTGCTCGAAGTGCCGCGGAGAGGGCAGGATCTGGCCCATCTCGCCGGGCAGCAGCTGGTTCGACCACAACCGGCGGACCGTACGGACCGCCTCGTCGCTGTCGGCCCCGTAGCAGACCTTCGTGCCGCCGCTCACCGGCTTCGCGCCCCCGCCGCCCTTGCGGAACTGCTCCACCATCGACTCCTCGGGCATCATCGTGATGTAGCCGTCGCCGACCCGGGCGGCGAGTGCCGTCGCCTGCGGGCCGAAGCCGGAGATGTCGATCGGGACCGGCCCGTCGGGCACGGTGTACAGGCGGGCGTTCTCCACCTTGTAGTGCGTGCCGTAGTGGCTGATCTCCTCGCCCGTGAACAGCTTGCGCATCACCTGGATGGCCTCCTCCAGCATGTCCATCCGGACGGAGGCGGGCGGCCAGGTGTGGCCGACGATGTGCTCGTTGAGTGCCTCACCCGTGCCCACGCCCAGGCGGAAGCGGCCGTTCGTCATCACCGCGCTGGTCGCGGCGGCCTGCGCCACCACCGCCGGGTGGACCCGGACCGTCGGACAGGTCACCGCGGTCTCGATCGGCAGGGACACCGCCTGGGAGATCGCGCCGATCACCGACCACACGAAGGGGCTCTGTCCCTGGGCGTCGTTCCAGGGGTGGTAGTGGTCCGAGATCCACAGGCTCTGGAATCCGGCCTGTTCGGCCATCCTCGCCTGCTCGACGAGATCCGCGGGCCCGAACTCCTCACAGGACAGGAAGTAGCCGTACTCGGGCATGGGGGACACCTCCGCGTCCGGGGGATGGGGGGTGGGTCACCGGCCGGGTATCCGGCCGCCGGGGCGCGAAACGCCGGGCCGAACGGGGGCCGTCCGGGTTTGGGCGCCCTGACCAGGGGGACGCGGAAAACCTCGTACGAGACGACCGCCGGAGGCGAAACCGTGAGTCGACCCCGCATCGTGATCGTCGGTGCCGGCTTCGCCGGCTACCGGACGGCCCGCGTCCTGTCGCGGCTGGCCCGGGACAAGGCCCACATCACCCTGCTCAACCCGACCGACTACTTTCTGTATCTGCCGCTGCTGCCCCAGGTGGCCGCCGGGATCCTGGAGCCACGCCGGGTCACCGTCTCCCTCTCCGGCACCCTGCCCCGGGTCCGGCTCGTCCTCGGCGAGGCCGACGGCATCGACCTCGACACGCGGACCGTGCACTACTCCGACCCCGAGGGCGGGAGCGGCACGCTGGACTACGACCGGCTGGTGCTCGCCGCCGGCAGCGTCAACAAGCTGCTGCCCATCCCCGGCGTCGCCGAGCACGCCCACGGCTTCCGCGGCCTGCCCGAGGCGCTCTACCTGCGCGACCACGTGACCCGGCAGGTGGAGCTGGCGGCCGCCGCCGACGACCCCAAGAGCTGCGCCGCGCGCTGCACCTTCGTGGTGGTGGGCGCCGGCTACACCGGGACCGAGGTGGCCGCGCACGGGCAGATGTTCACCGACGCGCAGGTGCGCAAGCACCCCCTGCGCGAGGGCATGCGGCCGCGCTGGATGCTGCTGGACATCGCGCCGCGCGTCCTGCCCGAGCTGGACGAACGGCTCTCCCGCACCGCCGACCGGGTGCTGCGGCAGCGGGGCGTCGACGTGCGGATGGGAACCTCCGTGAAGGAGGCCATGCACGGCGGGGTGCTGCTGACCGACGGGGAGTACGTCGACACGCGCACGCTGGTGTGGTGCGTGGGCGTACGGCCCGATCCCCTCGTCGAGTCCCTCGGGCAGCCCATGGAACGCGGGCGGCTGCTCGTCGACCCGCACCTCCAGGTGCCGGGCCGCCCCGAGGTGTTCGCCTGCGGGGACGCCGCCGCCGTGCCCGACCTCGACAAGCCCGGTCAGTACACGCCGATGACGGCACAGCACGCCTGGCGGCAGGGCAAGGTGTGCGCCCACAACATCGCCGCGTCGTTCGGCGCGGGGGAGCGGCGGGCCTACCGGCACCGGGACATGGGGTTCGTGGTCGACCTGGGCGGCACCAAGGCGGCGGCGAACCCGCTGGGCGTGCCGCTGTCCGGGATCGCCGCCGGCGCGGTCACCCGCGGCTACCACCTCGCCGCCATGCCGGGGAACCGGGTGCGGGTGGCGGCCGACTGGCTGCTGGACGCCGTACTGCCGCGTCAGGCCGTGCAGTTGGGGCTCGTACGGTCCTGGTCGGTACCGCTGGACACGGCGTCGCCGGAGCTGGCGCGGGTGCCGGGTGGGGCGGAGACGGGGGGCGCGGCGGAGACGGATGCGCGGGCCGGGGCGGATACGGGGGCCGGGGCGGATACGGGGGCCGGGGGCCGGAGCGGTCCCGGGGCTGCCACCGCCTCCGATGCCGGTGGCGAGCCCGCGAAGAATCAGCCGGGTGGCGAACCGGCCAAGAACCAGCCCGGTGGTGAGCCCGCGAAGAACCAGCCCGGTGGCGAACCCGCGAAGAATCAGCCGGGTGGGGAACCGGCCGAGAGCCAGCCCGGCGGTGAACCCGCCGAAGACCAGCCCGCCCCCGAGTCCGGCGAGCAGCACCCCTCCCCAGGCCCCGTGAAGCGCAGCGACATCCCCGACGAAGGAGACCGATGAACACCCGCGAACTCGTCGAGCTGGCCCAGCAGTTGCGCGTGGACAGCGTGCGGGCCTCCGCCGCCGCAGGCTCCGGGCATCCGACCTCGTCGATGTCCGCCGCCGATCTGATGGCCGTACTCCTGGCCAACCACCTGCGCTACGACTTCGACCGCCCGGACCACCCGGGCAACGACCGCTTCGTGCTGTCCAAGGGACACGCCTCCCCCCTGCTGTACTCCGCCTACAAGGCGGCCGGTGCCATCGACGACGCCGAGCTGCTCACCTTCCGCAAGCTGGGCAGCCGGCTCGAAGGGCACCCCACACCCCAGCGGCTGCCGTGGGTCGAGACGGCCACCGGATCGCTCGGGCAGGGACTGCCGGTCGGCGTCGGGATCGCGCTCGCCGGCAAGCGGCTCGACCGCACGGACTACCGCGTGTACGTGCTGTGCGGGGACAGCGAGCTCGCCGAGGGCTCCGTGTGGGAGGCCGCCGAGCACGCCTCGTACGAGCATCTCGACAACCTCACCGCGATCGTCGACGTCAACCGGCTGGGCCAGCGCGGCCCCACCCGGCACGGCCACGACCTCGACGCCTACGCCCGCCGCTTCCAGGCGTTCGGCTGGCACACCATCGAGGTCGACGGGCACGACGTGGACGCGATCGACCGGGCGTACGGGGAGGCCCTGTCGACCAGGGGCCAGCCGACGGCCGTCCTCGCCCGCACCCTCAAGGGCAAGGGCGTCGAGGGCGTCCAGGACCGCGAGGGGCTGCACGGCAAGCCGCTGCCCGAGGCCGAGGAGGCCATCGCCGAACTCGGCGGCCCCCGCGACCTGCGCGTCCATGTGCAGGAACCGCCGACCGCGCGCCTGCTGCACGCCGTGCGCGAGGCACACGTCGAACTGCCCCGCTTCGACCCGGGCGAGGAGGTGGCGACCCGGGACGCCTACGGCAAGGCGCTCGCCGCCCTCGGCACCGGACGCGGTGACGTCGTCGCCCTCGACGGCGAGGTGAGCGACTCCACGCGGTCGGAGGCCTTCGCCAAGGAGCACCCCGAGCGGTTCTTCGAGTGCTACATCGCCGAGCAGCAGATGGTCGCCAACGCGGTGGGCATGGCCTCGCGCGGCTGGGTGCCGTACGCCTCGACGTTCGCGGCCTTCCTCACACGCGCGTACGATTTCGTCCGCATGGCCTCGATCGGCGGGGCCGGGATCAACCTGGTCGGCTCGCACGCGGGCGTCGCCATCGGCCAGGACGGGCCCTCGCAGATGGGCCTGGAGGACCTGGCGATGTTCCGGGCGGTGCACGGCTCGACCGTGCTGTACCCGTGCGACGCCAACCAGACCGCCCGTCTCGTCGCCGCCATGGCCGACCTGGACGGCATCCGCTATCTGCGCACCTCGCGCGGCAAGAGCCAGGTGATCTACGGCTCCGACGAGGAGTTCCCGGTGGGCGGCAGCAAGGTGCTGCGTTCCTCCGGGACCGACCGGCTCACCCTCGTCGCCGCCGGCGTCACCGTGCCGGAGGCGCTGGCCGCCGCCGACGCGCTGGACCGCGAGGGCATCCAGGTGCGGGTGATCGACCTGTACTCGGTGAAGCCCGTCGACCGGCTGACGCTGCGCCAGGCCGCCGAGGAGACCGGCTGCCTGGTGACCGTCGAGGACCACCACCAGGAGGGCGGTATCGGGGACGCGGTCCTCGACCCCTTCCTCGACGGGCGCCCCATGCCGCGCCTGGTGCGTCTCGCGGTGCGTACGATGCCGGGTTCGGCGGCGCCCGACCAGCAACTGCACGCCGCGGGCATCGACGCCGAGTCGATCGCCGCCGCCGTACAACTGCTGGTCGAACAGGCGGTCGTACGGTGAGCGGTGATGACGTCCACACCGTGCGCGCCGGGCGGCGCACGGTGGAGGTGCACCGGCCGGACAAGGTGCTCTTCCCCGGCGGTGGGGACGCCAAGGAGTACACCAAACGGGATCTCGTCGACCACTACCGGGCCGTCGCGCCGTTCATGCTGCCGCATCTGCGCGGCCGTCCACTGATGCTCCAGCGGCATCCGGACGGCCTCGACGGCCCCGAATTCATGCAGAAGAACACGCCGGAGAACTATCCGGAGTGGATCACCCGTGTCGAGGTGCCCAAGGAGGGCGGCACCGTCTGCCACACCGTCTGCGACGACACCGCCACCCTCGTCTACCTCGCCGACCAGGCGTGCCTCACCCTGCACCGCTGGCTCTCCCGCACCGGTCGGCTCGACCGGCCGGACCGGATGGTGTTCGACCTCGACCCGTCCGGCGACTCCTTCGCCCCCGTGCGCGAGGCGGCCTGGCAACTCGGGGACCTGCTCGACGAACTGAAGCTGCCCTCGGCGCTGATGACCACCGGCTCGCGCGGGTTGCACGTCGTCGTGCCGCTCAACGGGCACCACGACTTCGACGATGCGCGCGAGTTCGCCCGGGACGTCGCCGACACCCTCGCCGCCGCGCACCCCGACCGGTTCACCACCGCAGCCCGCAAGAAGGACCGCGGCGACCGGCTCTACCTCGACGTACAGCGCAACGCCTACGCCCAGACCGCCGTCGCCCCCTTCACCGTACGGGCCAGGCCCGGCGCGCCCGTCGCCGTGCCCGTCGCCTGGGACCAGCTCGACCACCCCGACTTCGGGCCGCGCCGCTGGACCATCGCCGACGCCGTCGACCAGGCCCGCACCAACCCCTGGGCCGACGTGCTGAGCCGCGGCCGCGCCCTCGGCCCGGCCCGGCGCCGGCTCAACGCGTTGCGTAGCTGAAGGTTTGGCCAAGGGCCGTCAGGCCACCCGAAGTTCGAGGTGGCCATGACGAACACACGGAACACGTCCGATTCACAGGATTCACGTAACTCCCGCAACGCGGAAGAAGGTACGGCGGACGACCGGCCGAGCCCCATGCAGGTGCTGCGCCAGGCGCGCACCCAGCTGGCCGAGCTCACCGGTATGGCCGCCGAGACCGTGTCGTCCTTCGAACAGACCGAGGACGGCTGGTCCCTGGAGGTCGAGGTCCTCGAACTCGCCCGCGTGCCCGACACGATGAGCCTGATGGCGAGCTACCAGGTCGATCTCGACCCCGACGGACAGCTCACCGGCTACCGGCGCGTTCGCCGTTACGAACGCGGGCGGGCCGACTCACACAGGCCGGGCGGCCGTTAGGCCGCCCACCCGGAGCCACACCCACCGACAAGGAGGAACGGCCGGCATGACCGTTGTACCGGCACAGCAGACCGGCGGTGGAGGCGGCAGCAGCGGCCTCTACGACGTGCTTGAACTCGTTCTCGACAGGGGGCTCGTGATCGACGCCTTCGTCCGCGTGTCCCTGGTCGGCATCGAGATCCTGAAGATCGACGTCCGGGTCGTCGTCGCCAGCGTCGACACTTATCTGCGCTTCGCCGAGGCGTGCAACCGGCTCGACCTGGAGGCCGGGCCGCGCAAGAGCCCCGGCCTGCCCGACGTCGTCGGCGAGGTCACCGAGTCCGGCGCGCGCGGCAAGTCCAAGGGCGCGCTGTCCGGCGCCGCGCAGGCCGTCTCCGACGCCTTCAAGCAGGCGCGCGGGGAGGGCGAGGGCGAATCCCGGCCGCGTGCCCGCAAGACCACGTCCACGTCCTCGCGCCGGAAGGAGGAGCAGGAGTGAGCACATACGTCTACGGCATCGCCGCGCGCTCGCATCCCGCCCTCCCCGACGGCATGGGCGGCGTCGGCGACCCGGCCCGGCCCGTGCGCATCCTGGAGGAGGGCGACCTGGCGGCGATCGTCAGCGACGCGCCCGAAGGGCTGCGCCCCAAGCGCAAGGAGCTGCTGGCCCACCAGAACGTGCTCGCCGAGAGCGGATCGGCCGGGTGTGTGCTGCCGATGCGGTTCGGCAGCGTCGCCCCGGACGACGCGGCGGTCACGGGCGTGCTGGCCGAGCGCGCCGAGCACTACGAGGAACGCCTGACGGCGCTGGACGGCCGGATCGAGTACAACGTGAAGGCCAACCACGTCGAGGAAGCCGTCCTGCACCACGTGATGGCCGAGAGCCCCGAGATCCGAGCGCTCGCGGAGGCCAACCGGAAGGCGGGCCGGGGCGGTTACGAGGACAAGATCCGGCTCGGCGAGATGGTCGCGGCCGCGGTCAAGGCCAAGGAGGCCGAGGACGCGCTCGCGCTGCGGCGGGCCCTGGAGCCGGACGCGGACGCGGTCGGCGTGGGGCCGGAGTCCACCGGTTGGCTCGCCAACGTGTCGTTCCTGGTGGACCGGCGGTCGGCGGAGAACTTCCTGGCCGCCGTGGAGCAGGCCCGCAAGGACCTGCCGCACCTGGAGGTCCGGGTGAACGGCCCGCTGCCCCCGTACAGCTTCGTCGAGCCCGGCCCCACCGAGCCGGCGGGCAGCGCGGCGGGCGGCGTGGACACCGGGGCCGGGTGAGGACATGGGCCTGATCTCGGAGGTGCTGCTGCTGCCGTTCGCTCCGGTGCGCGGCAGCGCCTGGGTCATCGGGCAGGTGCTCCACGAGGCGGAGCGGATCTACTACGACCCCGCCACGATCCGGGCCGAACTGGCCCGGCTGGAGGAGCGGCTGGAGGCCGGGGAGATCAGCGAGGAGGAGTTCGACCGGGAGGAGGACGAACTCCTCGACCGGCTGGAGATCGCTTCGCGCCACAGCGCGGGAACGGGCAACGGGACAGCACGATGAACCGAGTGGGACTGGGCCTCGCGGTAGGGGCCGGATACGACCTCGGACGGACGAGGAAACTGAAACGGATGAACCCGGGCCCGCGGGCGCTCGCGGACCTGGTGTCCGGGCGGCTGCGGAACAACCCGCAGTTCAAGGAACTCGGGGACCAGCTCCGCCAGGACCTGCGAGGCATCGGCGGTGCGGCGACGGGCGCCCTGCTGGAACGGCAGCTCGACACCCTCGCCGACCGCCTGCACGACCGGACGGCGAGGCTGCGGGAGCGGCTGAGCGAAGCCGTACCGGAGGGACGGGACCTCGGGTACGGGGAGAAGGAACCGGCCGACGAGGAACGTGACGCCGAGGAGCCGGACGCCGGGGAGCCGGACGCCGGGGAGTGGGCTGGGGATGGGCCGGACGCCGGGGAGCGAGCTGCGGGGGAGCCGGACGACGCAGAGCGGTACGTGGACGAGCCGCATGGCGAGGAGCCGGACGACGTGGAGCGCGACGCGGAAGAGCCGGTCCTGCTGGTGATCGAGTACTACCCGAAGGGCCTGTTCGAGAAGACCGGAAACCTCTGGCGCGCCCAGGGCCGGCGCGGGGAGATCCGCGACGGCGAGGTCGTACACGGCCATGAACCCCGCGCGGAAGGGGAACCCGGAGCGCAGAAAGAGACCGAGGAACCCGACGAGACAGAGGAAACCCGCGACACCGAGGAGCCCGAGGAGATCGACGACGAGTACCGCGACGAGTACGCCGACGCCCGGAGCCGTCGATGACGTCACCGACCCGCATGCCCGAGCCCTACGGTCACGGCGGGGGCGCCAACCTCGCCGACATCCTGGAGCGGGTGCTCGACAAGGGCGTCGTCATCGCCGGCGACATCCGGATCAACCTGCTCGACATCGAACTGCTCACCATCAAACTGCGGCTCATCGTCGCCTCCGTCGACAAGGCGAAGGAGATGGGCATCGACTGGTGGGAGGACGACCCGGCCCTGTCGTCGGGCGCTCGCCGCAACGAACTCGCCCGGGAGAACGCCGAGCTGCGCGAGCGACTGGCGGCGCTGGAGACCGGCCGCGCACAGGAGGAGAGCCCATGACCGGACTGCGGTACGTGTACGCCGTCTGCCGCCCCTTCGACGCGGCCCTGCAGTCCCAGCTGACGGGCGTGGCGGGCGCGCCGCCCAAGCTGCTGCACCACCGCGGCCTGGTAGCGGTGGTCAGCGCGGTGCCGGAGCGGGACTTCGCCGAGGAGCCGCTGCGCGCCCATCTGGAGGACCTCGACTGGCTCACCGCCACCGCCAGGGCCCACCAGGGCGTGATCGACGCGCTCACCACGGTGACGACGCCGCTGCCGCTCCGGCTGGGCACGGTCTTCCGGGACGACAGCGGCGTACGGATGATGCTGGAGGCCCGCGAGGGCGATTTCCTGCGCACTCTGGACCGGCTGGCGGGCCGGGTGGAATGGGGCGTGAAGGTGTACGCCGAATCGGCGGCCGGGGAATCCGCGGAGTCCCCGCAGGGCCCGGATACGGAAAACGGCTGGGCGGCCGGAAAGGCCATGTCCGGGCGGGACTATTTGCGGCGCCGCAGCCAGAGCGTCAAAGAACACGAGTCGGGACTGAGGAAAGCCGAGGAGTTCGCGGACCGGCTGCACGAAAGGCTCGCCGCGCACGCCGAGGACTCCCGGCTGCACGCGCCCCAGAGCGCCCAGCTGTCCGGTGCCTCGGGCCGCAATGTGCTGAACGCGGCCTATCTGGTGCCGCGCGCCCGGTCCGAGGAGTTCGTGGAAATAGTGGACCGCACGAAAGGCGAGATGCCGGGAATCCGGGTGGAACTCACCGGCCCCTGGGCGGCCTATTCCTTCGCGGGGGAAAAGCCGTGACGGTGATCGAACGCCGTGAGATCGCCCTGGTGGACCTGCTCGACCGGCTCCTGGCCGGCGGCGTGGTGATCACCGGCGACATCACCCTGCGCATCGCGGACGTCGACCTCGTCCGCATCGACCTCAACGCACTGATCAGCTCCGTGAACGCACAGGTCCCGGCCCCCTGGGGTGATCCGACGTGACAGCTCCCCGCAAACGACTCGACCTGGAGCCCGACACGGTCGAACGCGACCTGGTCAAACTCGTCCTGACCGTGGTGGAACTGCTGCGCCAGCTGATGGAACGGCAGGCGCTGCGCCGGTTCGACGAGGGCGACCTGAGCGAGGAGCAGGAGGAGCGGATCGGGCTCACACTGATGCTGCTCGACGACCGTATGACCGAGCTGCGTGAGCGCTACGGACTGCGGCCCGAGGACCTGAACCTGGACCTCGGGCCGCTCGGACCTCTGCTGACCCGGGAGTGACGCCCCCGGGTCAGTTCACCACCGGTACCAGCGTCCCCTGCCTCCTGCCGCGGTCGTACCACGGAGCAGGAATCCCAGGAGCCAAAGGACCAGCACGGCGATGGCGATCCACCAGAGCACCTCGACGGCGAACCCGGCACCGAAGAGAATCAGCACGAGAAGCAGTACGAGCAGGATGGGAACCATAATGAACCTCCTGCCGTCCGGGTTTCCCGAAATCGCTTTTTCAGCCTTCCTTGCGGCACAGAATTTCTCCGTGCAGAACGCCGAACCAGCCGTCGGCCGCTTTCCCCCACTCCCGCCAGGCCCGAGCCATGGCCCGCAACTGCTCCTCGGTCGCGTGACCGCCCTCGGTGGCCTGCCGCGCATAGACGGACGCCAGCGTCCGGTCCGCCCACAGGCCGCTCCACCACTCCCGCTCCTCCGGTGTCGCGAAGGTCCAGGTGCTCGACGTGGCCGTGATGTCGCTGAGGCCCGCCCGCAGCGCCCAGGCCTTCAGCCGCCGCCCCGCGTCCGGCTCGCCCCCGTTGGCGCGGGCCACCCGCTGGTACAGCTCCAGCCAGTCGTCCAGGCCGGGTGAGGCGGGATACCAGGTCATCGCGGCGTAGTCCCCGTCGCGGGCGGCGATCAGCCCGCCCGGTCGCGTCACCCGTGTCATCTCGCGCAGCGCCTGCACCGGATCACCGACGTGCTGGAGCACCTGGTGGGCGTGGACCACGCAGAAGGCGTCGTCGGGGAAGTCCAGGGCGTGCACGTCGCCGACCGCGAAGTCCACGTTGGTCAGCCCCCGGTCCGCGGCCGTGGCGCGCGCCCGGTCCAGGATCTCCGGCGCCCGGTCGACGCCGGTGACGTGCCCGTCCGGGACCAGCGCGGCCAGATCGGCGGTGATCGTGCCGGGCCCGCAGCCGATGTCCAGGATCCGCATGTGCGGCTTCAGGGAGCCGAGGAGGTAGGCCGCCGAGTTGGCGGCCGTCCGCCAGGTGTGTGACCGCAGCACGGACTCGTGGTGCCCGTGCGTGTAGACGGCGGTCTCCTGCGCTTTCGGCATGGCGGTACCCCTTCTCGTCCGACCGGTCGGCGTCCTCCGCCACCGTACGCGTCCGGCCGAATGATGAGACAGTTGGTTTTGCCATGTGGACTGACGGGCTGTCAGGTCGACTCGGGCAGTGGCCGGTAGACCACCAGCGCCTCCGGTACCTTCTCCAGCGTCACCTCGCCCGCCACCTCGGTGACCTCGCCGTCGTAGGCGAGGAGCGTGCCCGGGGCGACGCCGGACAGCCGCAGGCGGCGGACCTGGACGGCGGCGTGGGCGGGTGAGCGGGTCAACGGACCGGCGAGGGCAGCGGCGAGCAGCCGCAGCGCGGGCCCCCGGCCGCCGTGCACGACCCGTACGTCGAACCGGCCGTCCGCGAGGTCCATCCGGCGGGCCGGTGCGAGCCCCATCCGGTGGTAGGTGCCGTTCCCGGCGAACAGCAGCCACAACGGCCGTGCCTTGCCGCCGAGTTCGGCCTCCAGCGGATGCCGGTCGGCGCGCAGGACACGCAGCGCCGCGAGCACCCCGGCGGGCCAGCTGCCGATCCGGTGGGACCAGCGGTCCCGCTCGCGCACCAGCTCCGGATAGACGCCCAGGCTGCACGTGTTGACGAAGACGCCCTGCTTCTCGCCGCACATGAACCGGCCCACGTCCACGCGGACCGCGTCGCCCTGCTGGATGGCCCGGACCAGCGTCCGGACGTCCTCCACGCCGAGGTCGTGGGCGAAGTGGTTCAGGGTGCCGCCGGGCAGTACGGCGAGCGGCAGACGGCGGCGCAGGGCGATCTCGGCGGCCGCGTTCACCGTGCCGTCGCCCCCGCACACGCCGAGCACCTGGGCCCGGGCGGCCGCCTTCTCCAACTCGTCCGGCACGTCCTCCGGCACGCACTCGACGACCTCCGCCCGGGGCAGTGCGTCCCGCAGCGTCCGTACCCGGTCGGAGCTGCCCGCCGCCGTGTTGGCGACGACGACCAGCCCCTCGCCCTCGGGCAGCGCCGGGGCGTCGGCGCGCGGCCGGGGCGGCAGCGTGACCTGGTCGCGGGTCGGCACCAGCCCTCGTACGGCGAACGCGGCACCCACGCCGAGGGCCGCGCCCGCCAGCACGTCGCTGGGGAAGTGGACGCCGGTGTAGACGCGCGACATCGCCACCGAGAACGCGACCGGGGCGACGACGGCACCCCAGGTGGGGGACTCCATGGCCACGCCGGTCGCGAAGGCCGCGGCGGAGGCGGAGTGGCCGGACGGGAAGGACGTGGTGATCGGCTGCCGCTTCAGATGCCGGACGGCCGGCACCGGGTCGAGATCCGGGCGGGGGCGGCGCACGCTGCGCTTGCCGATGGTGTTGATGGTGGCCGAGGCCAGGGCGAGGGAGGCCGCACCGCGTACCGCGGCCCGGCGGCCCCTCGGGGTGCGGCTCGCCGCGATGACGCCGGCGGTCGCGAACCACAGCAGACCGTGGTTCGCGCCGCGGCTCAGCCGGGGCAGGACGGGTTCGGCGGCGGGCCAGTTCCGTGCGGCGGCGAACTCGAACAGCCGGTAGTCCAGTGCGAGCAGCCGGTCGCGCAGGGCGTGGCGGCCGGGTTTCGGGGCGGTGAGGTCGACGTCTGGGCTCATGCAGGGGCGGGTACCCTGAAGTGGCCGTTTTCTGCCCGGCCGGTGGTGACCGGCACTCGGAGGAACCATAGATGCGCCTGCTGCTCGTCCGCCACGGCCAGACCCCGTCCAACGTCGCCTACGTGCTGGACACCGACGTCCCCGGCCCCGGCCTGACCGAGCTGGGCGAACGCCAGGCCGCCGCGCTGCCGGCCGCGCTCGCCGACGAGGACATCGAGGCCGTCTACGCCTCCACGCTCGTGCGCACCCAGCTCACCGCCGCGCCGCTCGCCGCGGCCCGCGGCCTCGACGTGATCGTCCGCGACGGCATCCGTGAGCTGTCGGCGGGCGAGCTGGAGATGCTGCCGGGCGACTCGGAGCGCGGCGAGGAGTACATGCGGATCGTGTTCTCCTGGGCGGCCGGGGAGACCGACCTGCGGATGCCGGGCGGGGAGAGCGGCGCGGAGGCACTCGCGCGGTACGACGCCGTGGTCGCGGAGGCCGCAGGCAGCGGCGCCGGGACCGTCGCCATGGTCAGCCACGGCGCCGCGATCCGCATGTGGACGGCCGCCCGCGCCGACAACGTCGACGTGGCCTTCGCCGCCGCCCACCCCCTGGACAACACCGGCGTCGTGATCCTCGAAGGCTCCCCGACCGACGGCTGGAAGGCCCTGACCTGGGCAGGCGCAACGGTCACACCGACGGGCGAGGGCGGACCCACGGGGCACCGGGTGGACGAGGCGGGACACCCGCAGTAGCCGCCCCGGAGCGCGCCCGGCGCGATAACGGTTTGCCGCACCACGCCGCCCGCCCGCACAATGCGGCCCCATGGGACATCTGGAAGCCGCGCACATCGAGTACCACCTCCCCGACGGGAGGACCCTGCTGGGCGATGTGTCCTTCCGGGTGGGCGAGGGTGCCGTCGTCGCCCTCGTCGGGCCCAACGGCGCCGGCAAGACCACCCTGCTCCGGCTGCTCTCCGGCGAGCTGAAGCCGCACGGCGGCACCGTCGCCGTGAGCGGTGGGCTCGGCGTGATGCGGCAGTTCGTGGGATCCGTACGGGACGACACGACCGTACGCGACCTGCTGGTGTCGGTGGCGCCGCCCCGCATCCGCGAGGCCGCCGAGGCCGTCGACGCGGCCGAGCACGCCATCATGACGGTCGACGACGAGGCCGCCCAGCTGACGTACGCGCAGGCGCTCGCCGACTGGGCCGAGGCACGCGGCTACGAGGCGGAGACGCTGTGGGACATGTGCACCACGGCCGCGCTCGGGATGCCGTACGACAAGGCGCAGTGGCGGCAGGTGCGGACGCTCTCCGGCGGCGAGCAGAAGCGGCTCGTGCTGGAGGCGCTGCTGCGCGGCACCGACGAGGTGCTGCTGCTCGACGAGCCCGACAACTACCTCGACGTACCCGGCAAACGCTGGCTGGAGGAGCGCCTCACCGAGACCCGCAAGACGGTGCTCTTCGTCTCCCACGACCGGGAGCTGCTCGCCCGCACCGCCGAGAAGATCGTCTCCGTCGAGCCCGGCCCGGCCGGCGCCGACGCCTGGGTGCACGGCGGCGGCTTCGCCACCTACCACGAGGCCCGGCGGGAACGCTTCGCCCGTTTCGAGGAGTTGCGCAAACGCTGGGACGAGAAGCACGCCCAGCTGAAGAAGCTGGTGCTGAACCTCCGTCAGGCCGCGGCGGTCAGCCACGAGATGGCGTCCCGGTACGCGGCCGCCCAGACCCGGCTGCGCAAGTTCGAGGAGGCCGGACCGCCGCCGGAGCCGCCGCGCGAGCAGGACATCACCATGCGGCTCAAGGGCGGCCGTACCGGCGTACGGGCCATCACGTGCACGGGACTCGAACTCACCGGGCTGATGAAGCCGTTCGACCTGGAGATCTTCTACGGCGAACGGGTCGCCGTCCTCGGCTCCAACGGCTCCGGCAAGTCGCACTTCCTGCGGCTGCTCGCCGGGGACGACGTGTCCCACACGGGCGAGTGGAAGCTCGGGGCGCGGGTCGTGCCCGGCCACTTCGCGCAGACGCACGCCCACCCCGAGCTCATGGGCCGCTCCCTGCTCGACATCCTGTGGCGGGAGCACGCCCAGGACCGCGGCGCCGCCATGTCCCGGCTGCGGCGCTACGAGCTGACCGGCCAGGCCGAACAGAGCTTCGACCGGCTCTCCGGCGGCCAGCAGGCCCGCTTCCAGATCCTGCTGCTGGAACTCCAGGGCGCCACCGCCCTGCTCCTCGACGAGCCGACCGACAACCTCGACCTGGAGTCCGCCGAGGCGCTCCAGGAGGGCCTGGAGGCGTTCGACGGCACGGTCCTCGCGGTCACGCACGACCGCTGGTTCGCCCGCTCCTTCGACCGCTTCCTGGTCTTCGGCAGCGACGGCCGGGTCCGGGAGACCCCGGAGCCGGTGTGGGACGAGCGGCGGGTGGAGCGGGCCCGGTAGGGCCTGCCGTCCGGATCGCGTCCCAACGGCAGGCCCTATTCCGGTTCGGTCCAGCGCAGCAGCGCGCCCAGGCCGCCCACCGGCACGTCCTGCTCCCGGGCCGCCTCGACCGGGGCCAGGGAGATCGCCGGGGCGTTCGTCGCGACCGCCGACCTGATCAGGGCGTCGTCCGCGCGGGCGGACCAGGAGTGCTGTTCGCCGAGGATCTTCAGGTCCGTACGGCGCACCGCCAGCTGGTCGGGGTCCTCGCCGATCCACACCTCGCGGTGCGTGTCGCCGCCGTCCGGGCGGACCACCAGCTCGTCGATACGGTGCTCGCGCGCCGCCTCGATCAGCGCGGGTACGCCCTCCGCCGCCCCGGCACGGCCCTCGTCGTCCGGTGCGCGGGCGGCCAGGAACCGCTCCAGCTCCGCCTCGGCATGCCGGCGCACATGGGTGGCGCGGGCCTCCTCCACGTCCGCGTCGAGCAGCCGGCTGCCCGCTCCGTGCGGGGCCTCCACCACACGGTCGTGGAGCCGCTTGGGCAGCCGCTCGTGCACGGCCCGCCGCTCCCGGTCCTCCCCGACGAGAATCAGCAGGTCGGCACGGGTCTCCTCCTGGCAGACGGCGAGCGCGTCGGCGATCTCCGCCGCGTTGTGCTCCCAGGTGTTCTCCACCCGCAGCTGGAAGTGCCGCTCCGACCAGTCGACGGTGCTCGTCCGGTGCACGGGCCACTGGCGTCCGGTGACCGAACCGGCCGTCTCCCGGGCCAGCGCGCTGCGCAGCTCGAACTCGGCGCCCCGGCGGTCGATGTACGCCACCACGGCCACCGCGTCCTCGCCGGTCAGGTCCAGCAGCGGGGTGGCCCGGGGCAGCGACGCCCACTCGGCCCAGCCGCCCTGCGGGGCGCGGGCCAGCGGCGGGTCGAGGACCACCGCACCCGCACGGGCGAACAGGGCGCGGCCGTGCGGCTCCGGCGAGTGCTTCAGCTCCTCGATCGCGTCCCGCACGGCACGGCAGGTGGCCTCGTCGGCACCCTGCCCCGCGAGCTCCCGGGACATCGCCTCGGCCGTCAGATGCCGCTCGTGGGGCGTGTCCTCCGTGTGCCGTGACAGGTCCACGTACACGGAGGCCCACGGGCCCGGATGTTCGTAGAGTGGATGCAGGAACGCGAGATCCATGGCTCCCTCCCGGTTGCCGCTCGGGGGTTTTGCTTGCCGGGCGGGTACCCGTACCGCATGAGAGAACACGACGAGCGGGGCACCATGATGACCGGAGTCGACCCGGGCCGGCTGGATGATCAGCAGCTCATGAAAGAGCTGGAGACCATTCACCGCACGCGCCACGACACCCTGCTGTACGGCTCGAACGACGCGCTGCGCGCGCACAACGAACGCATGGCCCAGCTGGAGGGCGAGTACCTGCGTCGCAACCCGCGCCGCTTCGTCGCCCCCGGCCGCACCCGTGACGGCGCCCGGGAACGCGCCGGGGACGGGACCTGCGACTCCCACGACTCCGGCGACTCCCGCGGACCCCGCGGTGAGCAGACCCCCGTGGGCAAGTGGGGCTCGGGTCGCGCAGGCGGCCCGTGAGTCCGGCCCGGACGCCGGCCCCGCGCGTATGACACGGCTCGGGCCGGGCTCCGCGCCGCGGAACCCGGCCCGGCTCGGTCCGTCCGGTTGGCGTCCGGTTGCGCGATTACGCGCGATTACGCGGGCTCCTTCGCGAACACCTCCAGGAACGTCTCGCAGAACGCCTTCAGGTCGCCCGGCTTACGGCTGGTGACGAGCTTGTTGGTGCCTTGGTCGCACACCTTCACCTGCTCGTCCACCCAGGTGCCGCCCGCGTTGCGGATGTCGGTCCGCAGGCTCGGCCAGGAGGTCAGCACCCGGCCCCGTACGACATCGGCCTCGACCAGCGTCCACGGCGCGTGGCAGATCGCCGCCACCGGACGGCCCTGCTCGAAGAAGTCCCGGACGAACGCCACGGCCTTCGGGTCCATCCGCAGGAAGTCCGGGTTGGCGACCCCGCCCGGCAGCACCAGGCCGCCGAAGGAGTCCGCGGAGGTCTCGCCCACCACCTCGTCGACGGGAAACGTGTCCGCCTTGTCGAGGTGGTCGAAGGCCTGGATCTCGCCGCTCTTCGTCGACACCAGCACCGGTTCGTGCCCGGCGTCGGCGGCCGCCTTCCAGGGGTCGGTCAGCTCGACCTGCTCGACTCCCTCGGGCGCGGTCAGAAACGCGATACGCATGATGCTTCAGCGTCCTTCCATGTGCTGGACGGGCCTCACACCGGGCCCCGGATGTCGGGTGCGGGGCGTGTGGCCTCGTCCGGTGCGGCCCTGCTGATGTCGGCGAGGGCGCTGTCCGGGTCCTGGGCCATCGCCAGGTCCCCGAGGCTCACCATCCCGACGGGCAGGCCGTCCTCGACGACCGGGAGGCGGCGTACGGCCTTCTCGCGCATCAGCGCCACCGCCGTCGACACCGGGTCCTGCGGCCCGACCACCACCGGGTCCGGTGTGCACACCGACGCGGCGCTCACCGTGAGCGGGTCGATGCCCTCGGCGATCGCCCGCACGGTGATGTCCCGGTCGGTCAGCACCCCGACCACGCGTTGCCCGTCGGCCACCACGACATCGCCGATGTCCTGGGAGCGCATCAGCTGCGCCGCCTCCACCAGCGAGGCGTCCGGACGGACGGCCACCACCCCCGGTGTCATCACTTCACGCACATAGTCGGCCATCATCACGTCTCCCTCCGCCGCTCACCGCGGGTCAGGGCCTCGGCCAGCTCCTGCACGTTGACGTAGCGGGCCGAGCGGGGCAGCCGCCGCAACGGCTCGATCAGGGCGTCGGGCGCGTTGCGCCGGCGCAGGGCGCTCATCAGGTCGCCCGGGCCCGCGGGGAACGCGCTGCGCCCCAGAATCCGGCCCAGTTCCAGCCGGACCTCCGCCAGCGAGCCCGGCATGACCGGGCCGCCCGCGATGCGCGGGTCGTCCTCGGCGGTGGGCTCGGGGTCGTGCCACTCCTCCGAGCGGGTGGGGTGGCCCGACCTGAGCAGCCCCTGCAGTTCGTGCTTCATCTCCTCGTCCCGGTGGACGCTGAGCCGGTCACTGCCTCGCTGCATGTCGTGCTCCAGATCTTCGGGGTCGCGCACCGCGTACCCGAAGGGCGGGCGGCGACACAGGGTCACTTCTTCTCCCGTCCCGGCAGGAACTCCTGCACCTTCGCCTTGAAGCCCTGCTTGACCATGGAGCCCCGGTCGGCGTCGCCCTTCAGGATCGACGCGGCCGTCGCCTCCATCTGCTCCCACGTGGCGTGCGGCGGGATCGGCGGCACCGCCGGGTCGGTCAGGAACTCGATCACCGCCGGCCCGTCGGCCTCCAGACCGGCCCGCCAGCCCGCCTCGACGTCCTCCGGCTTCTCCACCCGGACCCCGGTCAGGCCGAGCGAGCGGGCGAAGGCGGCGTACTGCACGTCCGGCAGCGCTTGCGAGGGCAGGAAGGACGGCGCGCCCTCCATGGCCCGCATCTCCCAGGTGACCTGGTTCAGGTCCTGGTTGTTCCACACGGCGACCACCAGCCGCGGATCCTGCCAGCGGCCCTGGTACTTCGCCGCCGTGATCAGCTCCGCCAGCCCGTTCATCTGCATCGCCCCGTCGCCGACCAGCGCGATCGCGGGCCGGTCCGGGTGGGCGAACTTCGCGCCGATCGCGTACGGCACCCCGCAGCCCATCGTCGCCAGCGTCCCGGAGAGCGAGGAGCGCATGCTGCCGCGCATCGTCAGATGGCGGGCGTACCAGTTGGCCGCCGAACCCGAGTCGGACGTGACGATCGCGTTCTCGGGCAGCAGCGGGTCCAGCGCCCGGGCCACGTACTCCGGGTTGATCGGGTCCGCCGACAGCCCCGCCCGGCGCTCCATCACCTGCCGCCAGTGCCGCACGTTGTCGCACACCGTCTCGTACCACTCGCGCCCACGGTCGGTGTCCACCAGCGGGATGAGCCGCTGGAGGGTCTCCCTGGCGTCGCCGACGAGATTCACCTCGTACGGATAACGCATCCCGACCATGTGCGGGTCGATGTCGATCTGCACCCCGCGCGCCTTGCCGAACTCCGGCATGAACTGCGTGTACGGGAACGAGGAGCCGATGGTCAGCAGCGTGTCGCAGTCGCGCATCAGCTCGTACGACGGACGGGTGCCCAGCAGGCCGATCGCGCCGGTGACGTACGGCAGTTCGTCGCTCAGCGCGTCCTTGCCGAGCAGCGCCTTGGCGACGCCCGCGCCGAGCAGCTCGGCGATCGTCTCCACCTGCGCCCGGGCGCCCGCCGCGCCCTGGCCGATCAGGATGGCCACCTTGTCACCGGCGTTGAGCACCTCCGCCGCCCGGCGCAGGGCGTCCTCGGAGGGAATCGCCGTCCAGGCGCTGCGGTCCAGGCTGGAGGGCACCATCTTGAACTCGTGCGTCGGCGGCGAGTAGTCGAGCTCCTGCACATCCCCGGGAATGATCACCGCCGTGGGGGCGCGGCGCGCGTACGCGGTGCGGATCGCCCGGTCGAGCACGTTGGGCAGCTGCTCGGACACCGTCACCGTCTCCACGAAGTCCGAGGCGACGTCCTTGAACAGCGTGTGCAGGTCCACCTCCTGCTGGTACGAGCCGCCCATCGCCGTGCGGTCCGTCTGGCCGACGACCGCCAGCACCGGCACGTGGTCGAGCTTGGCGTCGTACAACCCGTTGAGCAGGTGGATCGCACCCGGTCCCGACGTCGCCGCGCACACTCCGAGACGGCCGCTGAACTTGGCGTAACCGACCGCCTGGAACGCCGACATCTCCTCGTGCCGGGACTGGATGAAGCGCGGCTGGTCGTCGGCGCGGCCCCAGGCGGCGAGCAGCCCGTTGATGCCGTCGCCGGGGTAGCCGAAGACGTGTTCCACTCCCCACTCGCGCAGCCGCTGCAGGACGTGGTCGGAGACCTTGGTGCTCATGGAGGGACCTCCAGGACGTGACGAACGACATGGGCGGCTCACGTTCCGAGTCACCCTCCGGGCACCCGGAAAACCCCGGTGCGGGTGGTGTTTGCGCCCAGGGGCCAGGGGCAGGCGCGACTCAGTGCTTCGGACAGGAGGCACGTCCGTGGGAGCGGCCCGACCGGCCCCGCGTGCGTCCGTCCGGACCGTGTACGCGCTCCCACGGTGACCGTCCAACGCACAGCACTGCCAAGGGAGTTGCGACGCATCATGCGAACCACCCCAGTGAGCGCCAAGCACCACCCCCACGACGACGCCCCCGACACCGCCGACGCCTTCCGCCGCCTGGCCGAACTGCCCGGCGGGCCCGAGCGCGACGCGCTGCGCGACGAGATCGTCGAGGCCTGGCTGCCCATGGCTCAGCGGCTGGCCGGCCGGTTCCGCAGCCGCGGCGAGAGCTACGACGACCTGCGCCAGGTCGCCGCCCTCGGGCTGGTGAAGGCCGTCGACCGGTACGACCCCGCGCGCGGCAACGCGTTCGAGAGCTATGCCGTGCCCACGGTCACCGGCGAGATCAAGCGGCACTTCCGGGATCACATGTGGACGTTGCATGTGCCGCGCCGGGTACAGGACCTGCGCAATCGGGTGCGGATCGCCGTGCAGGAGCTGTCGGCGGGCGTCCAGGGTGCCGGTGCTTCCGGGCGGCAGCCGAGTGTGGCCGAGATCGCCGAGCATGCCGACATGAGCGAGGAGGACGTGCGGGCCGGGCTGGAGGCGCTGGAGAGCTTCAGCGCGTTGTCGCTGGACGCGGAGCTGCCGGGCAGCGACGACGGGTACTCGCTCGGCGACGCGCTCGGATCGGCGGATCCCGCGCTGGACACGGTGGTGGACCGGGAGGCGGTGAAGCCTCGGCTGGCCGCGTTGCCGGAGCGGGAGCGGGCGATTCTGTACATGCGGTTCTTCCGGGACATGACGCAGAGTCGGATCGCGGAGCAGTTGGGGATTTCGCAGATGCATGTGTCTCGGTTGATCAGTCGGTCGTGTGATCGGGTGCGGGAAGAGGTCATGCGGGGGGCCGCCTAGGGGGTTCTGCGGTGTGCCGGGTGCGGGCTGTGTGTGGTTGAGCGCGCCCACGCGGCGGAGCCGCAGATTGATACAGCCCCGCGCCCCTGGGCGGCGTTGTTCACCTGGTTGGGTGTCTGGTTGCCGCCAATGGGGGTGCGGAGGCGCGCGTGCTCGTGACCGGCGGGCTGTGATGGCTGTGGGGGTGCGGGCCTCGTGCCCCCTCGTCGGTCTTAAGGAGCCCGTCTCATGTGGCGCAGCGCCCGTGTCCTGTCCGTGGTCGTCATAGCCGGGTTCGCTCTGGGCGGGGCCGTTCCCCTTGCCTCGGCGGACCCGGCCGCAGAGGTGTCGCCCGACGCCGCTCAGCCGGGCGGTACCGTCACCGTGGCCGTGGTCTGCGATTCCGTCGGTGGGGCGTCGCCCGAGGTGATCGAGGCGACCTCCCAGGCCTTCGCCGAGGGCACGGTGCAGTTGCAGCGGGAGTTCGGCGAGGACGGCGAGGCGGACGGGCCCACGTATCGGGGGACCGCCCTCATCGCGGCCGACGGCAACGACTCGGCGTGGACCGTCGACGGCGCCTGCCCTGGGGCGGCCGGTGCGCAGGGCAAGCCCTGGAGCACGTCCTTCACCGCCGCGCCCGAGACGGGCGGCGGCACGTCGGCCTGCGTCGAGCCGAAGGACTGCTACGGAGGTGCTGTGGTGGAGCACGGCGTGCAGGCGGGGTGGGGCGGGGCGTTCAGCGAGTCCGTGCCCGCGCTGGTCGCCGGTGGGCTGCTGATCGCGGGGGCGCTCGGTGCCGCCGGGCACCGGCTGTGGCGCAGGGACACGCGGGGGGACGCCTGAGGCGGGGTCCGGCTGGGTACGCAGAGCGCGAGAGCACGACCGGCACCGTACGCACGACGCACCGTCCGACGACCTGACTCGGCGCGAGGGCGACACGGCACCGGCACGGCACAGGGACAGCGCGGAGGTACGCATGCGGCGGACGGAACCGGAAGGCCACGGCCCCGTCCGCTACGGGCCGCCCCTCCCCGACGACGGGCTGCCCGTGCTGCCGGAGCTGTCCGCCGTGCTCGCCGCCGCCGCGGGCCGTGCCGTCAGTGAGCCGGTGGGCGGCGCCACGGCGCTGCTGGACGCGGCCTGCGGGTACTGGGAGCGGCGCGGGCTGGCCACCGGGCCGGGGCATGTCGTGGCCGCCCCGGGCGCGCCCGCCCTGCTGCTGGCGCTGACCGCGGCGCTCGGCGGCGATGTCCTGGTGCCACGGCCCTGCGCGGCCTGGTGGGCGCCGTACGCACGCCTGCTCGGCCGGCCGGTGTTCCATGTGGCGACGTCCGCCGAGTGCGGGGGCGTACCGGATCCGTACGCCCTGCTGGAGACCGTGCGCCGGGTGCGGGCCGAGGGCGGTGACCCGCGGCTGCTGGTGCTGTCCGTCGCCGACGACCCGACGGCCACGGTGGCGCCCCCCGAACTGCTGCACGAGACCGTCGAGGCCGCCACCGGCGAGGGACTGCACCTGGTCAGCGACGAGACCTGGCGCGACACCCTGCACGCCCCGCACGACACGGTGCTGCTCAGCCCGGCCGAGATGCTGCCCGACCAGGTCACCGTCGTCTCCGACCTGGCCGGTGCCCTGCTGCCGCCCGGCTGGCCCGCCGCCGTCGCCCGCTTCCCCGAGGGCGCGGCCGGGGACGGGCTGCACGCGCGCGTACTGGATGTGCTCACCGCGCTCGGCGCGCGCGTCGCCGGACCGGTCGCCGCCGCGGCCACCTACGCGCTGGGCGAGCCAGAGCCGCTCGGCGGCCATGTGGACGCCGTCGTACGCCTGCACGCGCGCGTGGCCGAGGCCGCGCACCACGCCGTGGTCGCCGCGGGCGCCCTCGCCCAGCCGCCGCAGGCCGGCCGGCACCTGTACGTCGACCTCGGCCCGCTGCGGTCGGGGCTCGCCGCGCACGACGTGGGGGATGCCCAGGAACTGGAGGACTTCCTCGCCGCCCGGCTCGGCATGCCCGCCCCCGGTGGCCACCGCTTCGGCGACGACCTGGCCGCACTGCGCGTACGGCTGTCCACCGGCCCGCTGCTGGGCGGCACGGACGCCGAGCGCGCGGAATGCCTCGATGCGCCCGCGCCGTTGGAACTGCCGCACGTGGAACGCGCGTTGATCAACCTGAAGTCGGTCCTTGACGATCTCCGTGACGACGCTCAGTGATGGGAGTCTCCTCGATGACGCAGCAGTCCGAGTCGACCACGAGCACACCCACCCAGGAGTCCGACAATCCGGCGTCCAGGTCGTCGGCGGCATCGGCGATGTCGCCGCTCGCGCCCCCGTTCCCGCCGCTCGCCGAGCCCCGCCCGCTGGGCGAGCGGCGCGTGTGGCCGCGTACCTTCCACGACCGGCTGACCGCCCCGCTGCCCGGCATCAAGGCCCTCGCCCGGTTCGCCCGCGAAGGTACCGTCCGCCCCGGCCGCGAGGGCCTCGCCGACATCCCCCGGCTGCCCTTCGAGCCCGGCCCGCTGCCCCGCGTCGACGCCCGCACGGTCGCCGTCACCTGGGCGGGACACGCCAGTTGGGTGCTGCGCGTCGGCGGGCTCACCGTGCTCACCGACCCGGTCTGGTCCCGCCGCATCCTCGGCACCCCGGCCCGGATCACGCCGGTCGGGATCCCCTGGAGCGAACTGCCACGGATCGACGCGGTGGTCATCAGCCACAACCACTACGACCACCTGGACGCCCCCACGTTGCGCAGGCTCCCGCGCGACACGCCGGTGTTCGCCCCGGCCGGGCTGGGCCGCTGGTTCCAGCGCCGCCGCTTCACCTGCGTCACCGAGCTGGACTGGTGGGAGGCGGCCGAACTGGACGGCGTCCGCTTCGACTTCGTCCCCGCCCACCACTGGTCCAAGCGCACCCCGACCGACACCTGCCGCACCCTGTGGGGCGGTTGGGTGCTCACCGACCCCGACGGCAGGCGCGTCTACTTCGCGGGCGACACGGGATACGGCCACTGGTTCACGCGCATCGGCCGCCGCTACCCCGGCATCGACCTCGCGCTGATGCCGATCGGCGCGTACGACCCGCGCTGGTGGCTCAGCGACGTCCACTGCGACCCGGAGGAGGCGGTACGGGCCGTAAAGGACCTGGGCGCGCGACGGATGGCGCCGATGCACTGGGCGACGTTCGTCCTGTCGGCGGAGCCGGTCCTGGAACCACTGACGCGCGTGCGAACGGCATGGGAGAAGGCGGGGCTGGACAGGGAGGACCTGTGGGACTTGCCGGTGGGCGGCTCAAGAGTGCTGGATCGCCTCTATGACGGGCGCGAGGACTGACGCCGATCAGGGGCGCGGGGAACTGCGCGACCAGCCACATCGCGCCCGCACCCCGCAACGAAGCATCACTTGGCAGCCCGAACCCGCCGCCACAAACCCGGCACCGCACTGATGACCAACGTCAGCACCACCACCGCGACCACCCCCTCCCACGGCTCGGGAAACAACGACCCACCCAGAATCCCGATCAACTGATACGTCACCGCCCACGCCAAACACGCCGGCAAATTGCCCCGCGCAAACCTCCGCATCGGCCACCGCGCCAGCAGACACGCCAGCATCACCGGCAGCCGCCCCGCCGGCACCAGCCGGGACAGCACCAGCACCGCGACCCCGTGCGCGGCGAGCTTGTCCTGCGCCCGCGCCAGCCGGTCCTCCGGCGCCCGCGCGCGGATCGCCTCCAGCCAGCGCGAGCCGTTCTTCGACTTCAGGCCCCGCCGCGCCAGCCAGTACAGCGTGACGTCGCCGAGGAACGCCGCCAGCGACGCCGTCACGAACACCAGCGCCAGCGAGAACGGCGCCGTCTGGTGAAACGCGACCACCGCCGCCGAGCTCACCAGCGCCCCCGTCGGCACGACCGGCACCAGCGCCCCGATCAGCACCAGCAGGAACAGCGACGGATAGCCGATCGCCTGCTGGGTGGACTCCGCCGGTAGGGGCGTCGTGGCGGCCGCGAGCCAGCTCACCGGGCGACCTCCAGGCGCACACTCTCCCCGTGGCCGAGCAGATGCACCGCCACCTGCGGCGCCCGCCGCGCCGCGAGGCGCACGAACTCGTCGCCCGGCGCGTGGAACTCGTGCGGGCGCACGGAGTCCATGCCGATCGGCCAGTACGTGCCGAAGTGCACCGGCACCGCGCTGTGCGGCGCCAGCCGGGCCAGCGCCTCGGCGGCCAGTGCCGGGTCCAGGTGGCCGTGGCCGAGGTAGGGGCCCCAGCCGCCGACCGGCAGCAGCGCCACGTCGACCGGCCCGATCTCTTCCGCCATCGTGTCGAACAGCCCGGTGTCCCCGGCGAAGTAGGTGCGGGCCTCGCCCTCGATGACATAGCCGAGGGCGGGGCAGCGGTGCGGGCCGATGGGCAGGCGTCGTCCGTCGTGCCGCGCGGACACGGCCCGTACGGTCAGATCGGCCACCCGTGTGGTGTCGCCGGGCGCCATCTCGGTCAGGCGCAGATGGGCGAGCCGGCGCAGCGCCGGTACCGCCTGGGGTGCGCCCCGGGGTACGAGCAGGCGCGTGCCCGGCGCGAGCCGGGCCAGCGACGGCACGTGCAGGTGGTCGGCGTGCAGGTGGGAGACCAGGGCGACGTCCGCGCGCCACGCGCCGGGCGGTGGGAGCGCGCCCCGGCGGCGGCGCAGATGGACCAGCCTGCGGACGAACAGGGGATCGGTGAGCACGCGTATGTTCGAGTCCGCGACCGTGCAGGTGGCGTGCCCCCACCAGGTGATCTCCACCGGCACCTCTTTGCCTCCTTCGCGCGACTCCCCGAAGCCTACGGGCAGGAGTAGGGTCGACGGTCAAACCCGGAGGTGAGGGGGCGCCATGGGAGCAGTGCGCGTCACGGCGATCGCCAGTCTGACGCCGTTGGAGGAGCTGGACGCGGACCCCTTTCTGGTCGACTCCCGCAGCCAGCACGCGATGTGCGCGCGGTGGGCCGCGGAGCGCGGGTACGTCGTCGCCCGGCAGCTGCTGGTGTGCGGGCTGCGCGCCGACCACTGCGCCCTGTGGGACGGCGTACGGCCCGGACGTGACGTCTTCGTGGCGCCGAGCCGCCGGGTGCTGGAGAGCGCCCTGTCCGACGTGGAGGAGTTCACCGCGGAGTGCGCCCGGCGGGGAGTGCGCATCGAGACCGTGGGGCGGGCCGAGCCGTCGTACGACGCGCAGATGAAGGCCCAGGTGCATCGGCGGCTGTCGATGCCGACGGCCGGGTACGACGGGCGCTGACGGTTCGTCGTACCCGGGGACGCATCGGTTCCGGTACGCGTTGTGACAATCTGGACGCAGGCCTGCTCCGGCGGCGGGCCGGGACGTGAGGTGTGCGGGGCGTGCTCAAGGGGCGGTGGCGGCGGATCGTCAGCCAGGTGGGGCGGAGCGTCACGGTGTGGGCCGTCAGCACGGTCACGATGCTGGTGCTCGCCGGGATCCTGCCCGACTTCCAGTTGCAGAGCGCCGACGGCGACAGCGCCACCACCATCGCCGTGACCGCCGCGTTGGCGGCCGGTGCCTTCGGTCTGCTGTCCGCCGTGGTGTGGCCGCTGCTCGTACGGCTCCTGCTGCTGGTGCCCGCGCTCGTGCTCGGGCTGCTGGTGTTCTTCCTCAACGGCGCGCTGCTCCTCGTGGCCCTGCGCCTGAACCCCGCCGAACGCGGCGCCGTGAACCCGGAGACCGCGGTGGTCGTCGCCGCCGTGATGTCCGCCGTCGCCTCCGCCACCGGCGCCGCCCTCGCCGTCCGCGACGACGACGCCTACCGGCGCCGCCTGTACCGCCTCGCCGACCGGCGCCGCCGCGCCCTGCCGCCCGGCCCGGTCACCCCGGGCACCGTCTTCGTCCAGCTGGACGGCGTCGGGCACGACGTGCTGACGGCCGCCGTCGGCAAGGGGCTGATGCCGACCGTCGCCCGCTGGCTCGGCTACGGATCGGCCGACGGCCCCGGCAACCCCACCCACCGCCTCACTCCCTGGCGCACCGACTGGTCCAGCCAGACCGGCGCCAGCCAGCTCGGCATCCTGCACGGCAGCACCTTCGACATCCCCGCCTTCCGCTGGTACGAGAAGGACACCCAGGAGGTGATGGTCAGCAACCGGCCGACCAGCGCCGCCGAACTCCAGCGCCGCGCGGTCGAACGCACCGGCGACGGCGGACTGCTCACCGTCGACGGCGCCAGCCGCGGCAACCTGTTCAGCGGCGGCGCCGACGAACAGGCCCTCGTGCTGTCCATCGCCACCCGGCGCCGCAGCCGCGAGAACCGCTCCCGCGCCGGCTACTTCGCCTACTTCTCCGACCCGGCCAACGCCGTGCGCACCGCCCTGTCCTTCGTCGCCGAGGCCGGCCGCGAGATCGGTCAGTCCACCCGGGCCCGCCTGCACAAGGTCCGCCCGCGGGTCTCCCGGGGCGGCCTCTACCCGTTCGTCCGCGCCTTCGCGACCGTCGTCGAACGGGACGTCGTCGTCGCCGCGGTGATGGGCGACCTGCTCGCCGGGCGCACCGCCGTCTACGCCGACCTGGTGGCGTACGACGAGGTGGCGCACCACTCCGGGCCGATGAGCCGGGACGCCGAGAAGGTCCTCGGACGCCTGGACCGGGCGCTCGCGCTGATCGAGAAGGTCGCCGAGCACGCGCCCCGCCCGTACCGGATCGTCGTCCTGTCCGACCACGGCCAGAGCCCCGGCGAGACGTTCCGCGCCCGCTACGGCCTCACGCTCGGCGACCTGGTCCGGGCCGGCTGCGGGCTGCCCGTGCCGCGCCGGGCGCGCCGCACCCGCAGCGGCGCCGAGGCCCGCGCGGCCGTCCGGGCCGCCCTGCACAGGCCGGTGGAGGAGGAACACGAGCAGGCCCGCCCCGCGCGCCGCTCCGAGCCGATCGTGCTGGCCTCCGGCAATCTCGGCCTGATCTCCTTCCCGGACGTGCACCACCGGATGAGCAAGGAGGAGATCGACGCCCGCCACCCGGCACTGCTGCCGACCCTCGCCAACCACCCCGGCATCGGCTTCCTCCTCGTGCGCAGCGAGGAGCACGGCGGGGTGGTGCTCGGCGCGAACGGCGCCGAGGTCCCGCTGGACCGGCTCGACGACGAACACCCCGGGCCGCTCGCCGGGTTCGGGCCCGGTGCCGCTCAGGCCGTGCGCCGCACGCACTCCTTCCCGCACACCGCCGACATCATGGTCAACTCCTTCCACGACCCGGCCGACGGCGAAGTCCTCGCCTTCGAGGAGCAGATCGGCTCGCACGGCGGGCTCGGCGGCGCCCAGGCCAAGCCGTTCCTGCTGTCGCCGCTGGCCTGCTCCGCGCCCGTGGACGAGGGGGAGGACCTCGTGGGCGCCGAGCAGGTGCACCGCGTGCTGCGCCGCTGGCTGCGTGAGACGGCGGGGCCGCAGGTGCCGGTCGAGGCGGAGCCGGAGGAGCGGGCGGCGTGAAAATCGGCTGCGCCACCGCAGCCGTACGCACACACTTGTCGCGCACACTTTTCCCGAAACCTCCCGAGGAGCCCCTGCTTTGCAGGCCGCCGTCACCGTCACGCCCGCCCGCATACCCGAACTGCTGCTCGGTCTCGCGACCGTGCGGCCGGTCTTCCTCTGGGGCGCACCCGGCATCGGAAAGTCGTCCCTGGTGCGGGAGTTCGCCGAGTCGCTGGGGCTGATGGGGGTCCCCCCGCGCCCTTAAGGCGTGGGGGAGCGTGAGCCGCTCGGTACGCAGCTCGCGCCCGAGGACCTGATCGGCGTGCCGCAGATCCGCGACGGACGGTCGGTGTTCTGCCCGCCGGAGGCGATCGCCCGCGACGAGCCGTACTGCCTGTTCCTGGACGAGCTGAACGCGGCCACGCCGGATGTGCAGAAGGCGTTCTACTCGCTGATCCTGGACCGCCGGATCGGAAACTACGCACTCCCCGAGGGCTCGATCGTCATCGGCGCCGGCAACCGCGCCACCGACAACGCCCTCGCCCGCCCCATCGCCTCCGCGCTGGTCAACCGTCTCGCGCACGTGCACCTGGAGGCGTCCCCGAAGGACTGGCTGATGTGGGCGGCCGACAACGGCATCCACCCGTGGATCCTGGACCACCTCACCGACCGCCCCGACCACCTGTGGTCCAAGCCGCCCAGGACCGAGGAGCCGTTCTCCACGCCCCGCTCCTGGCACATGCTCTCCGACGCGCTGCACTCCTTCGGCCAGGGCCTCGACGAGGAGACGCTGAAGGTGCTCGCGCACGGCACGCTGACACCCGCGCACGCGACCGCGTTCTGCGGCTACGTCAAGATCGTGCGCAGCCGGTTCGGCATCGAGGCCATCCTCAAGGGCGAGGCCCGCTGGCCGCACCGCCTTGAGGACCGCGACCTGCTCTACTACCTCGCCGAGTCGTTCCGCGGCCGGCTGGTCAAGGAACTGCCCGCGAGCAAGGAGCACATGTCGGCGCACGGGCGGGAGACGGCGTACCGCGCCAAATCGCTGCTGGTGCAGCTCGCCGAGATCTCCGTCGAGGTCGCGCAGAGCGTGATCGCCTCCGACACCGACGGCAACCCGGTCCTGCCCGCCTGGTTCCTGATCGAGGCGGCCCGCGACATGCCGCGGCTGGTGGAGGCCCGGCGGTGAGCCGGACCCGCGGGAAGGGGAACAAGAAGCGCGACCTGGCGGCGGAGGCGTTCGCGGAGGGCATGCGGCTCGTGCTGGGCAACCCGGCGCTGAAGGCCGTCGACTTCGACACCTGCCGGGACGACGAGTGCGACCTCGCGCCCCGGGACGGCCTGATCCGCGTGGACTCCGAGGGCGTGCTGCACTCCCACCCGGACCGGATCGCCGACGGCCGCGACTGGGCCTGGGCCATCGCACACGCCGTGATCCATCTCGGCTTCGGCCACGTCGCGGCCGCCAAGGGCGACCGCGTCCAGCCGGACCGCCACGAAGCCGCCGCCCGCTGCGCCGTCGTCAACCGCTTCCTGCTCACGTTTCCCGTCGGCCGCACGCCCGAGCACCTGCCGGACTCCTACCCCGACGGCGACGAGGAACAGCTCGCCGCACGCTGGCGCCGCGACGGCATTCCGGCCGCCTACGAGCGGTGCGGCACCGCGGGCGGGGAGCCCGACCAGCTGCTCGTCGGCTGGCGGGGCTGGACCGGGCGGCCCCCGGACTGGCAGCTCGCCTTCGCGAACGCGCTCACCCGCACCATGTCCGCGGCCCTGGACATGGCGGGCGGCCGCCGCGACTCCCTCGACGGTACCCTCGCCCCGGCCCGCCCCTGGGAGCGGGCGCTGCGCTGGTTCATCTCCTCCTACCCGCTGCTCGGCGGCATCGCGGCCGGCATCAAGCTGGTCGCCGACGCCGAACTGACCCGCGCCCACGGCATCGCCGTCGCGGCCGTGAACGCCGAGGCCGGCGAGATCTACATCAACCCGCTGCGCCAGTTCGATGACGAGGAGTGGCGGTTCATCCTGGCCCACGAGATGCTGCACGCCGCCCTGCGGCACGGCGACCGCTGCGGCACCCGCGACCCGTACCTGTTCAACGTCGCCTGCGACTACGTCATCAACGGCTGGCTGTGCGAGATGCAGGTCGGCACCCTGCCCGAGGGGCTGCTGTACGACAGGGACCTGGCGGGTCTGTCCGCCGAGGAGGTGTACGACCGTATCGCCGGCGACCTGCGCCGGATGCGCCGCCTGTCCACGCCGTGCGGCAGGGGACGCCCGGACGTCCTCGGTGCCCCGCTCGGCCCGCCGGGCGCGTACGTCGACCTCGACGAGTTCTACCGGCGCGGCCTCGCGAACGGCCTCGACCTGCACCGGAGCCAGGAGCGCGGCCACCTGCCCGGCGGCCTGGTCGAGGAGATCCGCGCGCTCAGCCATCCGCCGCTGCCGTGGGACGCCCAGCTGGCCCGCTGGTTCGACGAGTACGTGCCCCGTCCGGTGCCGGTGCGGTCGTACGCCCGGCCCGCGCGCCGTCAGGCGTCCACCCCCGACATCCCGCGCGCGGGCCGCCACTTCCCGCCCGAGGAGGTCGCCCGCTGCACCTTCGGCGTCGTCCTCGACACCTCCGGCTCCATGGAGCGGACGCTGCTCGGCAAGGCGCTGGGCGCCATCGCCTCGTACGCCGAGGCCCGTGACGTACCGGCCGCGCGGGTCGTCTTCTGCGACGCGGTCGCGCACGACGCGGGCTATCTGCCGGTCACCGAGATCGCCATGGGGGCACCTCCCAGGCCCTTTGGGCACTGGGGGAGGGTGCGGGTGCACGGGCGCGGCGGTACGGTCCTGCAGCCCGGGATCGATCTGCTGCACCGGGCGGAGGACTTCCCGCCGGGCGCGCCGGTGCTGGTGATCACCGACGGCTGGTGCGATGTGCTGCGGGTGCGCCGCGAGCACGCGTATCTGATTCCCCAAGGCGCCCGACTGCCGTTCACCGCGCGTGGACCGGTGTTTCGCGTGCGGTGAGCCGGAATGTGATCGGATAGGGGACGAGAGCCCCGGAAACGGGGCCGTATCGAGAGCATGCGAAAGGAACAACCGTGGCAACCACGCGCTCCGCACACACCGTCTGGGAAGGCAACCTGCTCGAGGGCAACGGCGTCGTCACCTTCGACTCCTCCGGCATCGGCCAGCAGCCGGTGTCGTGGCCGTCGCGCGCCGAGCAGGCGAACGGCAAGACCAGCCCCGAGGAGCTGATCGCCGCCGCCCACTCCAGCTGCTTCTCCATGGCGCTGTCGCACGGTCTGACCGGCGCCGGCAACCCGCCCACCAAGCTCGTCACCTCGGCCGACGTGACGTTCCAGCCCGGTGAGGGCATCACCGGCATCCACCTGACCGTCGAGGGCACGGTCCCCGGCCTGGACAACGACGCGTTCGTCGCCGCCGCCGAGGACGCCAAGGCCAACTGCCCGGTCAGCCAGGCGCTGAAGGCCGTCCCGATCACCTTGTCGGCGAAGCTCGCGTAGGCGCTCCGCTGGGGTGCGGCGGGGAGGTGCCGAGCAGGGCCCGTCCCGCGTCCGCCGCACCCCTTTTGAAAGTCGTCTACCGGACTGACCGGGCGCTGCCCGGGTATGTGCCTATGTGCCTGAATGACCAAGGGCCCCATTGACAAGAACCCACTCAAGTTTTGTGCTGGTTTTCGAGAGGCTCCCTGGCGGAAGGGGACAGCGATGGCACGCGCGGTCGGTATCGATCTCGGGACCACGAACTCGGTGGTGGCCGTCCTGGAGGGCGGCGAACCCACGGTTGTCGCCAACGCGGAGGGCGCCAGGACCACACCATCGGTCGTGGCCTTCGCCAAGAACGGCGAGGTACTCGTCGGCGAGGTCGCCAAGCGGCAGGCCGTCACGAACGTCGAGCGCACGGCGCGCTCCGTCAAGCGGCACATGGGCGACGCGCACTGGCGGTTCCCCGAGCAGGGCTCCGTGGACGGCACCCGCTACCGGGCCCAGGAGCTGTCGGCGCGGGTGCTGCAGAAGCTGAAGCGGGACGCCGAGGCCTATCTCGGCGAGGACGTCACGGACGCGGTGATCACCGTGCCCGCCTACTTCGACGACGCCCAGCGGCAGGCGACGAAGGAGGCCGGGGAGATCGCCGGCCTGAAGGTGCTGCGGATCATCAACGAGCCCACCGCCGCCGCCCTCGCCTACGGCCTCGACCGGGGCGAGGAGCAGACCGTCCTCGTCTTCGACCTCGGCGGCGGCACCTTCGACGTCTCGCTGCTGGAGATCGGCGACGGCGTGATCGAGGTCAAGGCCACCAACGGCGACACGCACCTCGGCGGCGACGACTGGGACCAGCGGGTCGTCGAGCACCTCGTGAAGCGCTTCAAGGGGCAGTACGGCATCGATCTCGGCAACGACAAGATGGCGCTCCAGCGGCTCCGCGAGGGCGCGGAGAAGGCCAAGATCGAGCTGTCCAGCTCCTCGGAGACGTCGATCAACCTGCCGTACATCACCGCCTCCGCCGAAGGCCCCCTGCACCTGGAGGAGAAGCTCACCCGCGCCCAGTTCCAGGAGCTCACCTCCGACCTCCTCGACCGCTGCAAGACCCCCTTCCACCAGGCGGTCAAGGACGCGAACATCAAGCTCTCGGCGGTCGACCACGTCATCCTCGTCGGCGGCTCCACCCGGATGCCCGCCGTCACCGATCTGGTCAAGGAACTCACCGGCAAGGACCCGCACAAGGGCGTCAACCCCGACGAGGTGGTGGCCGTCGGCGCCGCCCTGCAGGCCGGCGTCATCCGCGGCGACGTCAAGGACGTGCTGCTCCTCGACGTCACCCCGCTGTCCCTGGGCATCGAGACCAAGGGCGGCATCATGACGAAGCTGATCGAACGCAACACCACGATCCCGACCCGGCGTTCGGAGATCTTCACGACCGCCACCGACAACCAGCCCTCGGTCGGCATCCAGGTCTACCAGGGCGAACGCGAGATCGCCGCGTACAACAAGAAGCTCGGCACCTTCGACCTCACCGGCCTGCCGCCCGCCCCGCGCGGCGTGCCGCAGATCGAGGTGGCGTTCGACATCGACGCCAACGGGATCATGCACGTCTCCGCGAAGGACCTGGCGACGGGCCGCGAGCAGAAGATGACCGTCACCGGTGGCTCGGCGCTGCCCAAGGACGACATCGACCGCATGATGCGGGAGGCCGAGCAGTACGCCGAGGAGGACCGCAGGCGCCGGGAGGCCGCCGAGACCCGCAACCAGGCCGAGCAACTCGTCTACCAGACGGAGAAGTTCCTCCGCGAGAACGAGGAGCGCGTCCCGGCCGACACCAAGTCGGAGGTCGAGTCGGCGATCACGGACCTGAAGCAGTCGCTGGAGCGCAACGCCGAGACCAGCGAACTGCGCACCGGCGTCGAGAAACTCGCCACCGTCAGCCAGAAGATGGGCCAGGCCATGTACGCCCAGGCCCAGCAGACCCCGACGGAGGGCACCACCGGGGAGCGCACCGCACCGCAGGACGAGGAGGGCGTCGTCGACGCGGAGATCGTCGACGAGGAGAAGGACACCAAGGGCGGGGCGGCCTAGGGCCTGTTGCGAAAGTCCCGCCTGCCCCGCGACGCCCGGGGACCCCCCATCGACGACTTCCGCGCGGCACGCCGAGAGCACGCACCGAACGCCGCAGGGCCCGCCCTCCGGGCGGACGACGGGACTTTCCAACAGGCCCTAGGGCTCCGGCCCGCTGGCCGGTGCCGGCGGGGCGCGCCCGTGTGCCCCCGTGCGGCCGTCGGTCAGGGCTTGCGGGCCACGCCCGCGTATACCGGCACGAGGCCCTCCGCCTGTGCGGCGACATCCTCCGGGGCCGGGCGCCAGCCGTGGACGGGGATGATGCCGGGGCCGAGCAGTTCAAGGCCGTCGAAGAAGCGGGAGAACTCGGCGAGCGAGCGGGGGAAGAAGGGCGTGCCCGTGCGCCGGAAGTGGTCGGCGGCCTTCCCGATGGCGTCGGGGCTGAGGTCGGGGGTGACCTGGGAGACGATCAGGTGGCTGCCGGGGGCGAGTGCGTCGACGTACTGCTTCAGCAGGCCGTACACCTCGTCGTCGAGGTAGTGCGTGAGCGCGACCAGCGACAGCGCGACCGGCCGGTCGAAGTCCAGCGTCTCGCCCGCTCGCCGCAGCAGGGTGTCGAGGTCGCGCACGTCGGCGTGCACGTATGCGGTGGCGCCCTCGGGGGAGCCGTGCAGCAGGGCCTCGGCGTGCCGGAGGACGATCGGGTCGTTGTCCGCGTACACGACCCGGGACTCCGGCGCGATGTCCTGGGCCACCCGGTGCAGGTTGGGCTCGGTGGGGATACCGGTGCCGATGTCCAGGAACTGGCGGATCCCGGCCTCCGCGACCGTGCGCACCGCCCGGTGCATGAACCGGCGGTTGGCGCGTGCACCGCGCAGCACCGTCCCGTCCACGGCGAGGATCCTGCGGGCCAGTTCCTCGTCCACCGGGTAGTTGTCCTTGCCGCCCAGCCACCAGTCGTAGACCCGCGCCGGGTGCGGTCGGCTGGTGTCGATCCGGGTGGGCCCGGCGTCGGATCCGGTCATGCGCTGAGGTCTCCTTGTCGTGGGTGGGGGTGGCTGAGACGTGCGTGCGTCAGACGTCGCCGCGGCACTCCTGAAGGATCTTCTTGGTGCGCTGCGCCGACGCCGCCTGCGCGGTCATGTGGTCCAGTACCTCCAGATGCGTGGAGACCTCGCTGCGGGAGTCGAGATACAGCGCGCCGGTCAGATACTCGGTGAAGACCATGTCCGGCAGCTCCGGCTCGGCGAAGCGGAACAGCGAGAAGGGGGCGTACGTCCCCGGATGCGGGCCTCCGGCGAACTCGGCGACCTGGAGTGTGACCCGGTCGCTCTCGGCGGCCTCCAGCAGCCGGTCCAGCTGGGCACCCATGACCTCACGGCGCGTGCAGACCGGGCGGCGCAGGACCGTTTCGTCCATGATCACCCACAGGTGCGGAGCGTCGGGGCGGCGCAGCAGCTCCTGCCGGGCCATCCGCAGGGAGACGTGGCGTTCGATCATCTCCGTGCCGCCCGACTGGCCGATCGTCCCGGCCTCCAGTACGGCACGGGCATAGTCCTCGGTCTGGAGCAGCCCGGGCACGAAGTGCGGCTCGTAGGAACGGATCAGCCGGGCGGCGCCCTCCAGGCTGACGAACAGGCTGAACCAGTCCGGCAGCACATCGCTGAACCGCTGCCACCAGCCCGGCTGGTTCGCCTCCTCGGCCAGCGTGACGAACGCCGTCACCTCGTCCTCGGGGACGCCGTAGGCGGGCAGCAGGATCTGCAGGTACGGAATCCTGAGCGCGACCTCGGCCGTCTCCATCCGCCGTACGGTCGCCGGGGCCACCCGCAGGACGCGTGCGGCCTCCTCGCGCTTGAGACCGGCTGCCTCGCGCAGCTCCTGCAGCCGCTTTCCGAGCACCACCTGGCCCACGGTGGGTGCGGCCCGCCGCTCACTCACGCCACGCCTCCCCTACGCGCCGAAAGCATGCGTGCAGTGTGTCATGTTCCGCTTACGGACTCACGAGTGAGTGCAGATACTTGACCGTCGCCGGGTCCGCCGGGAGCAGCGTCTCGATGGCCAGCTCGGCGACGGTCACGTCCATGGGCGTGTTGAACGTGGAGATCGACGAGATGAAGGACAGGGTCCGGCCCTCGTGCTCGATCTGCATCGGCAGCGCGAAGTAGGGGACGGGCTCGGCCGGTTCGCCGCCGGTCGCCGCCTCGGGCACCGGATACGCGGCCACCTCCTCGTACAACGCCCGCAGCGCCGCCGAGCGGTGGAGCGCGATCTGCCGTTCCATCTGGGCGAGCAGATGCCCCCGCCACTGACGGAAGTTGCGGATGCGCGGCGCCAGGCCCTCCGGGTGCAGCGTCAGCCGCATCGCGTTCGGCGGCCGGGTGAGCAGGGACTTCGGGAGGCCCTCCAGCAGCATGGTGATGCCCTGGTTGGCGGCGAGCACGTTGTACGTGGCGTCCACCACCAGCGCCGGGTACGGCTCATAGCCCCGGATCAGCCGTTCCATGCCCTCCCGCAGGGCGTCCAGCGCCGGGTCGTCCAGGGGCGTCTCCGGGTAGCGCGGGGCGTAACCGGCCGCGAGCAGCAGCGCGTTGCGCTCCCGCACGGGGACGTCAAGGTGCTCGGCCAGCTTCAGCACCATCTCCTCGCTGGGGCGGGAGCGGCCCGTCTCGACGAAGCTGATGTGCCGCGCCGAGGAGCCCGCCCGCAACGCCAGCTCCAGCTGACTGACCCGCCGCCGCTCCCGCCAGGCCCGCAGCAACGGGCCGACGCCCTGGCCGGCGGGGGTGAATGCGGGGGTGCCGGGCCGCCCGGACGGGGGGATGGTCATGACTGCGACCGTAGTCGAGGAGGGGCCGATGAACGAGGGCGTGGCAGCTGTCCGTTTTTGACCGCTTCCGATCACGGGAACCCGCCTGACCAGCGCCGCAGCGCCGGCCTGTGGCACGCTGAACAAGTACGCGACATCCACGAAGGGAGCGAGCTCATGCCCGTCGAACCGCTGTCGCAGAAGGAGATCGAGGACCGGCTGGCGGAGCTGCCCGGCTGGTCGCTCGACGGGGACCGGCTCACCCGCTCCTACCGGCTCGGCTCGCACCTGGCGGCGACGGCCCTGGTCGTGCACATCGCCCAGGTCCAGGAGGAACTCAACCACCATTCCGACCTGACCCTCGGCTACAACACCGTCACCCTCGCCGTCACCACGCACAGCGCAGGCGGCAGGGTGACCGCGATGGACTTCAAGCTCGCCGAGCGGGTGGAGGCCCTCGCCCCGGCGCACGGCGTCGGCTGAGCGCATGGTGCTGGACTACACCGACGAGGCCGAGCGCTACGACGCCTCCCGGGGCGGCGAGCCCAGAGCGGCCGCCGCCGCGGAGGGCGTGCTGAGCCTCGTACCGCGGCAAACGCGCAGCCTGCTCGACGTGGCCTGCGGCACCGGCATCGTGACCCGGCGGCTCGCGTCGGCCCGGGCCGGGATGCGGGTGACGGGCGCCGACCTGACGTACGCCATGGCCCGGCACGCCGCCGACCGCCTGCCGGGCACCGTCGTCCTCGCCGACTGCCGCCGACTGCCCTTCCGCAACGGGGAGTTCGACGCCGTCACCAGCGTCTGGCTGCTGCACCTGCTGCGACGGCCCGAGCACGTCAGGGCCGCCGTCGCCGAGTGCGCCCGGGTGCTGCGCCCCGGCGGCGTCTATGTCACGACGGTCGACAAGGCCGCCGCCCACAACGTCGGCAGTGACATCGATGCCATCCTCGCCTCCCGCCCCCGCAGCCCCGTCCTCGACTCGTCGTCGGCCGTCGAGTCGTACGCCGTCGAACACGGCCTGCGGCCCGCCGGGCTGACCCGCTTCCCCGGCCGGGGCCAGGGCCGCAGCCCCCGGCGCACCATCGCCGACCTGCGCCGCGGCTGGTTCGTCACCCTCCCGCCCGGCCACCCCCTCGCCGACGGCTTCGCCGCCCGCCTCGCCGAACTCCCCGACCAGGACCGCCCGCGCCCGGACCCGTGGTTCACCCTGCGGGCGTTCGAGAAACCCGGGTGAAGTCCGTCGACCGAGATCCCCGACCACGGGAACCGTTCGGTACGGCGGCGGTTGCGGACGTCCCAGTCGCCGTGCAGGAAGTCGACGGGGTCGGGTCGGTGTCCGGGCAGCCCAGCACCGGCTGGCCCGCAGCGGCGCCCCGGAAGTGCAGGACGTTGTCCCAGACCCAGCTGTACACGACCGGCCCGGCGTCGAGGTGCTGGCGCCCGCCGAGCTGCGCGACCGGATCGCCCGGACGGTCGCGGAACCGGCCCGGACCTACGGCAACTCACGGCCCTCCGGCGGCGACTGAGAGACGACAACCCGTCCGCCCTTCCCGGGAGGCATGTCACGTGACGTACCCGCACAAGCACCGCAGACGCCGTACCACCGCCGCCCTCGCCACCACGGCCGCCGCGCTCACCCTGGTCGGCGGTGGTCTCACCGTCCTCGGCACGGACTCCGCCGAGGCCGCCACCGCCCGTCAGGTGGAGCGGCTCGACCGGGGCGTGGTCAGCGTCCACACCGGCAGCGGCAACCTGGTCAGCTGGCGCTGGCTGGGAACCGATCCCGACAACGTATCCTTCAACGTCTACCGCGCCGGTACGAAGGTCAACGCGACGCCGATCACCGGCTCGACCAACTTCTTCCACTCCGGCGCCCCGTCCCACGCCGACTACACGGTCCGCGCGGTGGTGAACGGTGTCGAGCAGGGCGACTCCGTGCACGCCGTCCAGTTCCGCGGCGGCTACAAGGACGTGCCCCTGACCCCGCCCGCCGGCGGCACGACCCCCGACGGGGTCGCCTACACCTACGAGGCCAACGACGCCTCGGTCGCCGACCTCGACGGCGACGGCGCCCTCGACTTCGTCCTCAAGTGGCAGCCCACCAACGCCAAGGACAACTCCCAGTCCGGCTACACCGGCAACACCGTCGTCGACGGCATCAAGCTCGACGGCACCCGGCTGTGGCGCATCGACCTGGGCCGCAACATTCGTTCCGGCGCGCACTACACGCAGTTCCAGGCGTACGACTACGACGGCGACGGCAAGGCCGAGGTCGCCATGAAGACCGCCGACGGCACGCGGGACGGCACGGGCGCGGTGATCGGCAGTTCCTCGGCCGACCATCGCAACTCGTCGGGCTACGTGCTGTCCGGGCCCGAGTACTTGACCATGTTCAACGGTCAGACCGGCAAGGCCATGCAGACCGTCGACTACGTCCCGGACCGTGGTTCGGTCTCCTCCTGGGGCGACTCCTACGGCAACCGCGTCGACCGTTTCCTCGCCGGAACCGCCTACCTGGACGGCGCCCGGCCCTCGCTGATCATGGCACGCGGCTACTACACGCGTACCGTCATCGCCGCCTGGGACTGGCGCAACGGGTCCTTCACCCGCCGCTGGACCTTCGACACCAACTCCTCCACCAACGCGGGCATGGGATACGACGGCCAGGGCAACCACAGCCTGTCCATCGCCGATGTGGACGCCGACGGCAGGGACGAGATCGTCTACGGCGCGATGACCGTCGACGACAACGGCGGAGGCCTGTGGACGACGAAACTCGGCCACGGCGACGCGGGTCACGTCGGCGACCTCAACCCGGCCCGCCCGGGCCTGGAGTACTTCAAGGTCTCCGAGGACTCCTCCAAGCCCGGCTCCTGGATGGCCGACGCCCGCACCGGCCAGATCCTGTGGCAGACCGCGTCCGGCGGCGACAACGGCCGCGGTGTCTCCGCCGACGTCCACGCGGGTTCGGCGGGCGCCGAGTCCTGGTCCGCCAGGGACACCACCCTGCGCTCGGCGACCGGCGCCTCGCTCGGCCGGGAGCCGTCCAGCATCAACTTCGTCAGCTGGTGGGACGGCGACCCGGTCCGCGAGCTCCTCGACGGCACCCGTATCGACAAGTACGGCACCTCCTCCGACACCCGCCTGCTGACCGGCTCCGGCGTCTCGTCGAACAACGGCAGCAAGTCGACTCCGGCCCTGTCCGGTGACATCCTGGGCGACTGGCGCGAGGAGGTCGTCTGGCGCACCAGCGACAACCGGGCCCTGCGGATCTACTCCACCCCGCACCAGACGACGACCAGGATCACCACCCTGCTGCACGACACCCAGTACCGCGTGGCCCTGGCCTGGCAGAACACCGCGTACAACCAGCCGCCCCACCCGAGCTTCTTCCTCGGCAACGGCATGGCGACGGCCCCGAGGCCTGCCGTCCATACGCCCTGACCCGCTGGGGAAAAGCCTGGAGGGCGCGTGCGGTATGCACGCGCCCTCCGGTTCGTCCTGCGCGGAGCGTCAGGTCACCGTGCAGGAGGTTTCACCGAGCTGGAAGGCCGTCGGTTTGCCGTTCACGCCCGACCAGCTCCCCGTGAAGCCGAAGCTCACCGACGAACCGGGCGCCACGTTGGCGTTCCAGCCGACGTTCCGCACCGTCACGGCCGCTCCGGACTGCGTGAAGTCGGCGTTCCACAGCTGCGAGACCTTCTGCCCGTCCGCGAAGGACCAGCCGAGTGACCAGCCACTCCAGCCGCTCGATCCCGAGTTGGTGAGCTGCACGTCCGCCTGGAAACCGCCCGACCACTGGTTGGTGACCTTGTACGTCACCGTGCACGCGCCGGTCGGCGTCGGCGTGGGGTCGGTGCCGCCGCCGCTGTCGGAGGTGTCGCCGTAGATGATCCCGCGCCCGTTGGTCGCCACGTACACCCGCCCGTACACCCGTGGGTCACCCGTGATCGCCGCCCCGGTCCAACCCCACTGGTGGGCGTCGTCGTTGATACGGGTCCAGGTCGCGCCCTGGTCGGTCGACCGGAAGATGCCCCGGACACCGTCGATCTTCGCGCTGGTGTAGAGCGTCTGGTACGAGGCTCCCGGCGCCGCCTTGCCGAAGCCGACGGTGTCGGCCTGCTCGACGTTCGACAGCTTGGTGAAGCTCGCCCCGCCGTCGGTGGACCGCCACAGTCCGTACGCCCCGTCCGGCGCGCCGCCCGCCAGCCAGATGTCGCCCTCGGCACCGGGCAGCGCCTTGAAGCGGACGCTGTCACCGCTGGGCAGACCACTGGCGGCCGACGCCGTGAAGGTCGCGCCGCCGTCCGTGCTGACGTAGAACTTCCCGGACTTGAAGCCGTAGAAGGTGTTCGAGTCCACCCGGTCCGACTCGACGATCGCGCCCGCCGGGATACCGCTGGACGCGGCCCACGACGAGCCGAAACCGGTCGCGTAGTGCACACCCGCGCCCTCGGGGCTCCACACGAACCGGCTCCCGTCGGCCGCCGCCGCGACCGTCCCGCCCCCGCTCACGCCCGAAGGGTCCGTCCCGGCGAACCAGTTGGCCCCGTTGTCCGTCGAGAAGGCGATGTGCGGCCCGGAGTCCAGATTGCCGACCCGTACGACCGTGTCGGCATTGGCCTCGGCGAAGTCCAGGCTCGTCGTCGACGTGAAGTTCGGCTGCGTGTACATCAGCGGCGGGACCTTGGTGAGGTCCGTGTGCCGGAAGCCGCCGATGTCACCGAGGGCGCTGAGCAGCGGGGCGCCCGACGGGGGAGAGGCGAGGTCGAGGACCGCCGTCTCCTCCAGGCCCTGCACCATCGGTTTGATGGTGAAGGTGCTGCCACTGTCCCAGTTCGTGAGGTTCTCGGTGCCGTAGATCGTCGCACCCGTGCCGTACATCATGCGGTCGGAGTCGAACGGGTCGATCTCCAGTGCCTCGGTCATCCAGCCGAGCTTCGGCGTCTGTTCCGGCGGTGAGGGGTTCGCGCCCCAGGTCAGCCACGGGGAGGACGAGACGTCCATCGTGTAGCGGTTCGAACGGTTGGGGTACGACGTGTAGTCCCAGGCCCTGGTCCAGGTGCCGCCGCTGTCGGTGGAGCGGAAGATCTGGGTGTCCGGCCACCAGGAGCTGTACGCCGTCGCCATCACCGTGCCCGGGTTCTGCCGGTCGACGGTCAGGCCGCTGAAGCCGTAGTAGGTGTCGGCCTCCGCGACCGGGCTGATGTCCGTCCAGTCGCCGGTCGCGGTGGCGTACCGCCAGAGCAGGCCCTTGCCGCCGTCGTAGGGGCCGCCCTTGTCGCTGTAGGCGAGATACAGGTAACCGTTCTCGGCGTCCAGGACGCCCTTGTGCGCGAGGTACCCGGTCGGCTGCCCGGCGAGCCGCTGCCAGCTCGCGCCCGCGTCCGTCGAGCGGTACACGGCGTTGTCCTTGTCGGCGACGCCGACGTAGATGGTCCGGGTGGCGTTGCCCGCCGTACCGGTCGACTCGTCGAAGGTGACCCAGGCGATGCCCTGGTTGTCGGACGCGTAACCGCTGGTGTCCCCCGGGTCCTGCACGTAGTTCCCGGGGTTGGGGAAGCTCGTGACCTGCGACCAGGTCACCCCCGAGTCCGTCGACCGCCACAATCCCTTCCCGCTGGGCGCGCCCAGGTACAGCACACTGTTCCGGTTGGGGTCGATCGCGAGGCGCTCACCCATGCCCCGGCCGGGCATGTTGCCGCCCAGCTTGAACGGCAGGTCGGCCTTCTGCCAGCTGGCACCCCGGTCCGAGGAGCGCAGCACCGCTCCGTTCCCGGGGTCCCAGCTGTTGGTGTACGTGCCGACGGCCGCGTACACCTTGTCCGGATCGACGGAGTCGGACGCGAGACTCACCACGCCCGTGTGCCCCCAGTCGTCCCAGCCGACGTGATCCAGCAGCGGCGTCCAGGTCTTCGACGCCTCGACCCAGCGATAGGCGCCGCCGATGTCCGTACGGGCGTAGGCGAGGTTCTTCTCGGTGTGGTTGAAGACGATGCCCGGGACGAATCCGCCACCGTCGATGCGGGCGTTCTTCCAGGTATAGGTGTCGGCGGATACGGCGACCTTTTCACTGTCAGCCGCAAGTGCGGGCGGACCGCCCGCGAGAAGCCCGGCCGCGAGCGCAAGCACGGCCGTGAGGATACGGGTTCTGCGCAAGGTGGGGTCCCTTCTTCAAAAGGGGGTGGGGGACAACGCCCTAAAGGGGCGCGGGGCTGTTTCGATATGCGGCTCCGCCGCGTGGGCGCGACCAGCCACACACAACCCGCAGTCGCCGCAATACCCGCGCCCCCCGAATCGCTCCGCGGAACCGCTACTCCAGCAACTCCGCATAAGAGCCCATGGCCAGCGCAATGTCCGCCTGAGCCCAGAACCGGTGGTACGTGAACGAGGGCGCCGCACCACCCGCCAGATAACTCTCGATCTTCGACCACGCAGGATCGTCCTCATAGAACGACCTGATCGAAGCGAACGTCGACGACGAGTTGATCGCGTCCCCGTTCGGCATCACGCCGCTCCACCCGCTCGGCACGTACACGGCGTCGTCGAACCGGTTGTAGTCGGCCCGAGTCTCCGGCACGGCGATACCGAGCGCGTCCTGGTGGTTGTCCCACATACCGTCGAGCAGCGCCTTCGCCGTCGCCGCCGCCTCGGTGTCACCGGAGCGGTCGGCGTAGTACGTCAGGGTCTTGGCGTACGCGGCCGCCACACCGACGTCGTTGGTGTAGTCGGCGACGGTGACGTGCAGCCCGTTGTTGGCGCCCGGGTTTGCCGCGTTCCAGGTGTCGGGCTGGCCCGACCACTGGAGGGTGGACGGGATCAGATAGGTGCCGTCCGGGTTGACGGTCGTCTCCGACAGCGCCCAGTCGACCCACTTGTCCAGGACCGCCTTGGCGTCCGCGTCACCCGACTGCTGGTAGTACTCGGCGACGCGTTCCATCGACCACGCCTGGAAGCCGAACCACTGGTTGGACGGCGGGTCGTGGTAGACGGGCTTGTCGTCGTAGTACATCCCGTAGAAGGTCGACTTGTCGGCCGGCGGGGTGGCGTACCGCCCCTGCCAGCTGTTCGTCGCCCCGCCCGCGATGGCGCCCTCCGCCGACTGCAGCCAGCGGTAGAACTCCACCTGCCGGTCCAGCGACTTGGCCCAGTCGGCCTGCCCGGTCGCCGACTTGGGCTTCAGGTCGGGATACGTGCTGAGCACATACGCGGCCATCGGGTTCTGGTAGCCGCCGTGCGCGTGGCTGGAGCCGATGCGCCAGGCCCAGCCCGCCGAGGTGTCGGTGGCGCCGCCCCAGGCGTAGTACCAGGACAGCAGGTAGTGCGAGGAGTCCTTGCCGGTGCCGGCCGGGCAGGCCGAGGCCCCCACACAGTTGCCGATCTTCTTGAAGTACTTGTCGTACATGGCGTAGCGCAGGTAGTCGCCCATCTTCGCGGCCTTGGCGACGGTCGCGGAGACCTCGCCGCCCTTGCCCTGCTCCTCGGCCCACAGGTCCGCCCAGTAGGCGGCCTGCACCGCACGCGCGTCGGCGTCCGGGGCGTTGGTGAACTTCCACTGCTTGGCGTAGGAGGCGTCACCGGTGAAGAGGTCCAGGTACCCGTTCGGGCCGCCGTACTTGAAGGCGTCGCAGGTCGGCTGCGGGATGGTCTCCCACACCGACTCCTGCGGGCCGCGCTGGAAGGTGTTGATGTACGACGGACCGGTGTCCGCCGGGCCCGCCTCGCACTTGCCGGGCGAGTTGCCGTACCCGTAGACGTTGTCGACGTCCTGCAGCCAGTGCATGCCGTAGACGTCGTCGGTGCCGTACGCGCTCTTCAGCTCGGCGGCGAGGGGATCCTGGCCGACCGAGACGCCGGTGTCGAGCTGGGCCGGGTACTGGCTCGGCAGATCGTGCTCGGGCGCGTAGGTGGCCGGCTTGGACGGGGTGTAGAAGGAGTTGGTCGGCTGGTCGGCGTGGGTCGGGATCATGTACTGCTCCATCAGATCCCAGGCGCCGTTGAAGCGGGACCAGTCGCCCGTCACCTTGCCGTACATGGCCTGCAGCCACAGCAGATAGCTGTACGCCTCCGACGTGGTCTCATGGCCGTGGTCCGGCGCCTCGACGATCAGTGTCTCCACCGAGTGGTAGGGGATGCCCTCGGGGGAGAAGTAGCCGTTCGCCGGGTCGGTGATCTTCCCGTAGAGCTCCAGGAAGCGGGCGTCGTACTCCTTGGCCGCGGCGATCTGCGTGGCCGTGACCGTGGCCTTGCCGTGCCCGGCCGCCGTCGACTCGAAGGTGGCCGCGCCGGTGCCGGAGGAGTCGGCGGTGATGGTCACCTGCTGTGCCGTGTTCCAGTTCGACGGCGTGAAGGTGAGCGAGGCGCCGCCGGTCACCGACAGGCCGGTGTTACCGCCGGTCCGCGCGGTGGTGACGGTGACGTTCGACGACGGCTGGGTCGACAGCTTCACGTCGAACGTCGCCGACTCGCCCTGCCGCACGGGCAGTTGGGCCGGGGTGGCCACCACGGCCGGGCCCGAGGCGACCGTGATGCCGACCGGAGTCGACGACGCCGACGCGCCCAGGCTGTCGTACGCCTTGGCTACCAGTGAATGACTGCCCACGGTCAAGCTGGAGACCGAGAGCGAGTACGGCGACGTGGTGTCCGTGCCGAGCAGGGTGGTGTCGTCGTAGAACTCGACCTTGGTGATGGTCGCGTCGTCGGCCGCGGCGGCGGTGGCCGCGAGCGGGACCGCACTGCCCTGCGTGTAGACCGCGCCCGGTGCCGGGCTGGTCAGCACGGTGATGGGCGGTTGGTGCGCGCCCGCGCAGGTGGTGCCGTCGACCGCGAAGGACGTGGGGGCGGTGTTGGAGCCGCTGTACGTGAACTGGGCGCCGGTCGAGACGGCGGCGCCCGCGGCGATCCGGCCGTTGTACGAGGCGTTCTGCACGGTGACCGTCGAGCCGGACTGGGACCAGGTGCCGTTCCAGCCGTTCGTCAGCTGCTGGTTGCCCGTGTAGGCGTACGTCAGGGTCCAGCCGTCGATGACGTCCGTGCCGCGGTTGGTGATCGTGAGGTCGGCCGTGAAACCGGAGCCCCAGTCGTTGGTCCTGTAGTCAACGCTGCACTGGACCGCCGCTGCCTGTGCGGGACTTGGATTCGCCACCAGCATCGACAAGGGGACCGCGAGGGCCGCCACGACGGCGGTCCACAACCGCCTCAGCCGCAGGTGGGCGCGGCGTCTGTTTCTGGGGGGCATGTGCTGGTTCCTCCTTGCCGGTTCGGGAAAGAAGTCAAGGCTTGAACCAGTGGGAGCGCTCCCATAGTGAGGACGGGGTGGTGAGGGGTCAAGGTGCTTGAAGAGTCGAAAAGATTCGACAGTCGGTGTTGAGGAAAAGTCAGCGACTCCCCTGTTCTTTGCCGTCACTTGGCGCTACCTTCGGCCTACCAGTGGGAGCGATTCCATCAGTCGACGCGTCCGTCACGACGCGCCCGAACTGCAAGGAGTCGCTCATGCGACACCCCCAGCGTTCAAGTCTTTTACTCGCCGGTGCCGCCGCGCTCGCCCTGGTGGGCACCGCGGTCGCACCGGTCGTGACGGCGTCCGGGGCCACGCCGGCCTGTGTGGTGGAGTACTCCGTCACCAGCCAGTGGGACACCGGATTCCAGGGCGGCGTGCGGATCACCAACAACGCGGCCGCGTTGACCGGCTGGAAGCTCAGCTTCGACTTCGCCGGTGGTCAGCAGGTCAGCCAGGGCTGGAACGCCAAGTGGTCCCAGTCCGGTACGACGGTGACCGCCACCAACGAGAACTGGAACGGCTCGCTCGCCACCGGCGCGAGCGTCAGCGCCGGGTTCCTCGCCTCCTGGTCCGGGAGCAACGCCGTACCGACGTCGTTCAAGCTCAACGGCACCAAGTGCAACGTCGACAGCGAGCCCACCCCGACGCCCACCGACCCGACGGATCCGACCGATCCGCCGGACCCGGGCGACGGGCCGCCCGCGCTCAGGGTGTCCGGGAACAAGCTGGTGGACGCGGCCGGCACGACCCGGCGGCTGCTGGGCGTGAACCGATCCGGCGGCGAGTTCGCGTGCGTGCAGGGCTACGGCATCTGGGACGGCCCGGTCGACGACGCGTCCGTCAAGGCGATCGCCGACTGGAACGCCAACACGGTCCGCATCCCGCTCAACGAGGAGTGCTGGCTCGGCACCTCCAACATCAAGCCCGAGTACGCCGGTGCCAACTACATCGCCGCCGTTGAGGACCTGGTGGCCAAGGTGAAGGCGCACGGCATGACGCCGATGCTCGAACTGCACTGGTCCTGGGGTCAGTACACCGGCAACTCGGCCGGCTGCGCCGACGTGCACGCCACCTGCCAGAAGCCGATGCCCAACATGCAGTACACCCCGTCCTTCTGGACGTCGGTGGCGAGCACCTTCAAGGACGATCCGACCGTCGTCTTCGACCTGTTCAACGAGCCCTACCCGGACCGCGCCACCTCCACGGCCGCGCAGGCGTGGACCTGCTGGCGCGACGGCGGCACCTGCCCCGGCATCGGCTACGAGGTGGCCGGTATGCAGGACCTGATCGACGCGATCCGGGCCACCGGCGCGGACAACGTCATCCTGGCCGGTGGGCTCGCGTACTCCAACGACCTGAGCCAGTGGCTGACGTACCGGCCCGACGACCCGGCGGACAATCTCGCCGCCGCCTGGCACGTCTACAACTTCAACGCCTGCGCGAACGAGAGCTGCTGGGACGCCACGCTCGCACCCGTCGCCGCCGAAGTGCCGCTGGTCGCGGGCGAGATCGGCGAGAACACCTGCGCGCACTCCTTCGTCGACCGCGTCATGGCGTGGTTCGACGCCCGCGCACTCTCGTACCTCGGCTGGACCTGGAACACCTGGAACTGCTCCTCCGGCCCGGCCCTGATCAGCAGTTACGACGGGACTCCCACGTCGTACGGAATCGGGCTGCGTGATCACCTGCGCGCCCTCGACGGATAACCCACCTGAGAGATGAGGAACCCGCACTCATGAGCCGTACCAGAACGAGAACGGCACTGCTCGCGGCGCTGGCGCTCGTGGCCGGTGCGACCGGGACCGCCATGGCGGCGGTGCCCGGCGACGCAGGCGCCGCCGCCGTCCCCTGCACCGTCGACTACCAGGTGCAGAACCAGTGGGACACCGGCTTCACCGTGTCCGTGACGGTCACCAACAACAGCGCCGCGAAGTCCGGTTGGTCGGTGGCGTGGTCGTACGCAGGCAACCAGCGGATCACCAACGCCTGGAACGCGAGGGTCACCCAGAGCGGGACCGCCGTCACGGCCGCCAACGAGAGCTACAACGGGACGCTGGCGACCGGCGGTTCGGTGAGCTTCGGCTTCAACGGCACCTACAGCGGCACGAACGCCCTGCCGGACACCTTCACCCTCGACGGGGTGACCTGCAACGTCGACGGCGGCGGCGGGCCGACCGACCCGCCGGACCCCGGCGGCCCGGGCACCCGGGTCGACAACCCGTACACCGGCGCCAAGGTGTACGTGAACCCCGAGTGGTCCGCGAAGGCCGCCGCCGAGCCGGGCGGCAGCCGCATCGCCGGCCAGCCGACCGGTGTGTGGCTGGACCGAATCGCCGCGATCAACGGCGTGAACGGCGGCATGGGCCTGCGGGACCACCTCGACGAGGCGCTGAGCCAGAAGGGCTCCGACGAGCTGGTCGTGCAGCTGGTCATCTACAACCTGCCCGGCCGGGACTGCGCGGCCCTCGCCTCCAACGGCGAGCTGGGCCCGACGGAGATCGACCGGTACAAGACGGAGTACATCGACCCGATCGCCGCGATCCTCGCCGACCCGAAGTACGCCTCGCTGCGGATCGTCACCACCGTCGAGATCGACTCGCTGCCGAACCTCGTCACCAACACCGGCAGCCGCCCGACGGCCACCCCGCAGTGCGATGTGATGAAGGCCAACGGCAACTACGTCAAGGGCGTCGGCTACGCGCTCAACAAGCTCGGCGACGTGCCCAACGTCTACAACTACGTCGACGCCGGCCATCACGGCTGGATCGGCTGGGACGACAACTTCGGCGCCTCGGCCAACGTCTTCAAGGAGGCGGCGACCGCCGAGGGCGCCACCGTCAATGACGTGCACGGGTTCATCACCAACACGGCGAACTACAGCGCCCTGAAGGAGGACCACTTCAGCATCAACGACAACGTCGCGGGCAAGTCGGTCCGCGAGTCGACGTGGGTGGACTGGAACCGGTACGTCGACGAGCTGTCGTTCGCGCAGGCCTTCCGCAACCAGCTGGTCTCGGTCGGCTTCAACTCCTCCATCGGCATGCTGATCGACACCTCCCGCAACGGTTGGGGCGGCAGCGCCCGGCCCGCCGGTCCGGGTGCGACGACCACCGTGGACACCTATGTCGACGGCGGCCGCTACGACCGCCGGATCCACATCGGCAACTGGTGCAACCAGTCCGGTGCCGGGCTCGGTGAACGCCCGCAGGCCGCTCCTGCCGCCGGGATCGACGCCTACGTGTGGATGAAGCCGCCGGGTGAGTCCGACGGCGCCAGCCGGGAGATCCCGAACGACGAGGGCAAGGGCTTCGACCGGATGTGCGACCCGACGTACGAGGGCAACGCCCGCAACGGCTTCAACATGTCCGGTGCGCTGCCGGACGCGCCGGTGTCCGGGCACTGGTTCTCCGCGCAGTTCCAGCAGCTGATGGCGAACGCCTACCCGCCGCTGCCCTGACCCGATCCGGTCCGCCGGGGTCAGGCGTCGAGCGGCTCCAGACCCCGGCGGATCGCGAACTCCACCGCCGAGTAGTCCCCGTCGGCCCGCTCCAGCCGGAGCTGCTCGGCGGGGTGCAGCGGCGGCTGCGCCATGAAGCGGGGGCGCGTGCCGTGATGCGGCTGGGCGGCATGGACCAGGAACGGATGACAGAGGTAGACGTCACCGGGACGGCCGGTGGCGTACGCGAGCGGGCGGTGCGCGGAGACCGCGTCCACCTTCGGGCCGAGCTCCAGGAAGGACGCGCCGTCCTCACCGTACGGCTCCAGGACCGGGGGTACGTCGAGATGCGAGCCGACCCTGATCCGGGTGGGGGCGTCCGCCTCGGTCACCTCGCTGAACAGGAACAGCATCAGCAGGGCCCGGTCCCTCGACCGCAGGTTGGTGTGCGGCAGTGTGGCGCCCTCCGGGGCGTAGCTGCCCTCGATGTGCCAGCCCGCGTCGTCCGGCTCCTCCTCGTGCGGGAACCGTAGCGGGAAGGTACCCAGCGAGTAGCGCGACATCCAGCGGTCGGCGCCGACCAGCGCGTCGAACGCCTCATGCAGCACCGGTGAGTTGACCGCGGCGGCGAACGGTCCCTGCGCCATGTCGTACACCCAGTGCACGGGGTCCTTCCAGGTGCCGGGGTCGGCGGGGTCGTACCCCGTCTCCCGCCACAGCAGCCGCGCGCAGTGCTCGGCGACGCGGGGCGGGAAGGCGCCCTCGATCTTCACGAACCCGTCCTCGAGGAAGCGCTCCACCAGCTCGTCGTCCATGGGGGCCATCGTGGGGGAGCGGGCCCGTTCCGGGCATCTCATTTTTCACGGCCTCGGTTTGCCGCTTCGGCAACGTCTCTTGCCCCATGCCGGTGCCCCGTCGCACGCTGGCCGCATCCGGAGGAGAGGCTGACCCCATGGCGCACGACCACCCCCACGCCCACCAGCACGAGCACCGGCACGGTCAGCACCACGACCACGCCGAGATCGACTGGACCGAGATGGCCCCGCTGCTGGAGGCGGGCGCCGAGCTGTTCGCGCCCCTGTACGAGCGGGCCCTGGCCTGGCTGGCGAAGCAGCAGACCAACCCCGGCCTGGTCGTCGACGCGGGCAGCGGACCCGGCGTCGTCTCCTGTCTGCTCGCCGAGACCTTCCCGGGCGCCCGGATCGTCGCCGTCGACGGCTCCGAGCCGCTCCTCGCCCGGGCCCGCGACCGCGCCGCCCGCCTCGGCCTCGCCGACCGGTTCAGCACCCTGGCCGGTGACCTGCCCGACGTGCTCGGCGACCTCGACTACCCGGCCGACCTGCTGTGGGCCAGCCGCAGCCTGCACCACCTCGGCGACCAGCGCGCCGCCCTGGCCGCCTTCGCCGATCGGCTGGCACCCGGTGGCACGCTGGCGATCATGGAGGGCGGCCTGCCCACGCGGTTCCTGCCCCGTGACATCGGCATCGGCCGCCCGGGGCTCCAGGCCCGGCTGAACGCGGTCGAGGAGGAGTGGTTCGCGGAGATGCGCGCGGCGCTGCCCGGCACGGTCGACGAGACGGAGGACTGGCCGGCGCTGCTGACCGCGGCGGGCCTGGCCCACAACCGCACCCGCAGCTTCCTGCTCGACCTGCCCGCCCCGGCCCCCGACCGGGCTCGCGCCTACGTCTCCGCGACCCTCTCCCGCATCCGCGAGGCCCTCGGTGACCGCCTCGACGCGACCGACCGCGCCACCCTCGACCGCCTCCTCGACCCCGAGGACAAGGCGAGCGTCCACCACCGCCCGGACCTCTTCCTGCTGGCGGCGCAGACGGTGCATACGGCGAGCAGGGCGCTCTGAGGTGACGTGCCTCAGCAGCGCCCCGGCCGCGCGTACACCGCGATTCGCGCCCCCTGCACCCGCCACACCCGGCACTCCTCGAAGTACACGTCGAGCAGCCGTCGTTTGACCAGCTCCGGCTCGGTCCGGTCCAGCGGCTGCCCGGCCGGATCGCGTACGGCGACGATACGCGGGGTCGCCAGGATCCGGACGCGGAGGACGGACGCGGGCACCTCCGTGCCGTACAGCGTGTGCGAGTCGGCCGGGGTGCCGTCCAGGGCGATGTCCCGCAGCCCGCGCACGGCCGTCGGGTCCGGCAGCGACCACACCCGCCGCCGCGCCGGGAGATAGAGGATGCCGTCGGCGTCCCGGCCGGCCTCGCGGACCGCCTGTGCGATGGCGGTGACGTCGTCGGTGCGGCTGGCGGGCGTGCGCAGCTGCGCCGCGTAGGGCAGCAGCGCGAGGGCGGCGGCTCCGGCCGCGAACAGCGCGGTGGCCCGGGCCCGGCCCAGCCGGTCCAGCGCGGCGCCGATCAGCAGGGCCGTCCCGGCATGGCCGTAGAGCACATAGCGGTCCACGTACAGCGGCTTGACCAGCGACGCCAGCATCAGCAGCAGCGCGGGCAGCGCCAGCAGGGCCAGGGCCGGCACCGGCAGCCGTACCGGCCCACCACCTCCGCGCAGTAGCACGGCGCAGCCCACGCCGAGCACCACCACCCCGGCGAAGCTCGCGACGGCACCCGCCCCGGGGCCGCCGATCCACGCCACCTGGGCCGACTGGCCCGCGCTGAACACGGCGAGCGGCGCGACCCCGGCGCAGACCGGCACGGCGGCCCCTATCCAGGCCCGGCGCCGCCCGGCGGGCACGGCCACGGCGTGCGCCACGAGGGCCAGTACGGCGAACTCGTGCAGCAGGCACGCGCCCAGCAGCACCGCCCCGTACCCGGCCCAGGCCCGGCGGGTCCCGGTCGTCACGGCCCGGACGAGGAGATACGTCGCCCAGACCACCAGCGCGCACACCAGCGCGTACGAGCGCCCCTCCTGCGCATACCGCTGCACCGGCGGCAGTAGCGCGAGCACCACCCCGGACAGCAGCCCGGCGCGCGGCCCCGCGAGGCGGCGGCCGAGCAGGGCCAGCGTGCCGCAGGCGGCGGCGGTCGCCAGGACCGACGGCAGCCGGAGCACCAGCAGCGGATCCGCGTCGCCGAAGAGCCGGAACAGGCCGTGCATCAGCAGGTAGTACAGGCCGTGCACGGCATCGGCCTCGGCGAGCGTCGACCACAGCCCGGACAGTTCGCGCCGGGCCATGTCGTACGTGACCGCCTCGTCCCGCCACATGCTGCCGCCGCGCCGTACGCCCCACAGCCCCAGGGCGAGGGACACGGCGACGGGGACGAGGACGACGGCGTACCCGCGCGTACGGGGCGGGGGCTCGTGAGCCGGTGTGAGGGTGACGGGCCGTGAGGACTGGACGGTGACGATGACGGACTCCGGTGCGTGCGGAACGGAACGGGGGACTGCGCACCGTCGAGTCCAGGCGCCGGCGGATTGATGGGCAGCCCCCGTCCGGAGCGCCAATCAATCGCCGTGGGTGGGTTGTTAGCGTGGGAACGGCAGGTGAACAGGGGGGAGCCGGGTATGGGGCGACGGGAGAAGCCGTTGGATCCCGCGGCGGGGGTGGTCCAGTCCTTCGCCCACGCACTGCGCAAGCTGCGCGCCGAGGCGGGCGCGCCGACCTACCGCGTGATGGCCCGGCGCGCCGGTTACTCGGGCCCGACCCTCTCCGCCGCCGCGGCCGGGGAACGGCTGCCCACGCTGCCCGTGCTCAGGGCGTACGTCACCGCGTGCGGCGGCGACCCCGAGGAGTGGACGCGCCGCTGGCACGAGGCCGTCGCCGAGTCGGCCGAGCCGGCCGGGCAGGACGACGCCGGCAGCCCCTACCCGGGACTCGCCCGGTTCGACACCGCCGACCGAGACCACTTCCACGGCCGCGCCGAGCTGGTCGCCGAACTGCTCGAACTCACCGCCCGCCGACGGGTCTCGGCGGTGGTCGGCGCCTCCGGCAGCGGCAAGTCGTCCCTGCTGCGGGCCGGTCTGATCCCCGCCGTGCGGGAGACGGACGCCCCGGGGCCGCCGATCCCCGCCGTGCGGGAGACGGACGCCCCGGGGCCGCCGATCCCCGCCCTGCGGGAGGCTGACGCCCCGGCGCAGCGCCCCGCCGCCATCCGCGTCCTCACCCCCGGTGCCCACCCCGACCGCACCCACGCCGCCCTCTTCACCCCGCACCCGGGGCCCGGCGACACCCTCCTCGTCGTCGACCAGTTCGAGGAGGTCTTCGCCCTGTGCGCCGACGCGGCCGAACGCGAGCGGTTCGTACGGCGGTTGCTCACGGCCCTGGACCCGGCGCACCGGCTGCGCGTCGTGCTCGCCGTCCGCGCCGACTTCTACGGCCGCTGCGCCGACCACGGCCCGCTCGCCGACGCCCTGCGCGACTCCACCCTCCTCGTCGGGCCGATGGCACCGGCGCAGCTGCGCGAGGCCGTCGTCCGGCCGGCCGCCGCCCGGCGCCTGGTCGTCGAACGCGCCCTGACGGCCCGGATCGTCGCCGACGTGGCCGGTGAACCCGGCGGTCTGCCGCTGATGGCCCACGCCCTGCGCGAGGTCTGGCGGCGGCGCACCGGCAAGACGCTCACCCTCGCCGCGTACGAGTCCGTCGGCGGGGTCCGGGGCGCCGTCGCGCACACCGCCGAGGCGCTCCACGCCGACTGCGCCCCCGCCGAGCAGGCCGCCGTCCGGGCCCTGCTGCTGCGCCTGGTGAACCCCGGCGACGGCACCGCCGACACCCGGCGGCCCGTCGACCGCGCGGAACTCGGCTCCGACCCGCTGACCGCGCAGGCCCTCGAACGTCTCGTCCGCGCCCGCCTGCTGACCGTCGACGGCGACACCGTCGACCTCGCCCACGAGGCCCTCATCGCCGCCTGGCCCCGGCTGCGCGGCTGGGTGGAGGACAACCGGGAACGGCTCCGCGCCCATCGCCGCCTCACCCAGGCGGCCCGCGCCTGGGCCGAGTTGGCGCGCGACGAGGGTGCCCTGTACCGAGGGGTACGGCTGACCGAGGCGCGGGAGCTGTTCGGCGGCGCGGCCGGTGAACTGACCGCGCCGGAGCGGGACTTCCTCGCCGCGAGTGTCGAGGCGCACGAGCGCGGGCTGCGGGCGGCGGCCCGGGCCACGCGTCGGCTGCGGGCGCTGACCGGCGGGCTCGCCGCGCTGCTGTGCCTCGCCGTGCTGGCCGGTGCCGTCGCCTGGCGGCAGGGCGAGGTGAGCGCGCAGCGCCGCGACGAGGCCGAGGCCCGCCGGGTCGCCGCCCTCTCCGACACCCTCCGGGCCACCGAGCCGCGCACCGCCATGCGGCTCGCCCTCGCCGCCTGGCACACCGCCGACCTGCCGGAGACCCGGCAGGCGCTGCGCACGGCGGCGGCACAGAGCGAGCGGGACGCCTTCACCCTGCCCGAGGACGGTGGCCGCGCGGTGAACGCGCCCGCCTGGCTCAGCCGGGACGGCCGGGTACTGACGTCGGTGGCGCACGACAGGGCCGTGCAGTGGGACGTGCCGGGGCACCGCCGCCTGCGGACCGACCAGCGGCGCGGCCTGTCGGCGGGCGTCGTCGACGTCAGCGCCGACGGGAGGCAGGTGGCGTACTGGGGCCCGGGCCGCCGCGAGCTGCTGATCGGCGACCTCGCTCGCGGCGGCACACGCCCGCTCACCGCCGGTCCGGCGACCGACACGGACGGCGCGTTCGGACCGAGCGGACACACCTTCGTCGTACGGCGGCTGCTGCACGACCGGCCGGACGCACGGTCGGTGGTGGAGGTGTGGGACATCCGCCGGAACCGCCTCCTCATACGCCACACCCGGCCCGAGGACGGCGGCCCCCTGCCCTTGCTGAGCCACGACGACCGCCGTCTGGCCTGGTGCACGGACACCGACAGCCGCCTGCACGTCCTCGACGTCACGACGGCCCGCCCGGTCCCCACCCGGATGCCCCGGGCGACCGAACGGGCCCTGTGCCAGGCGGAGGAGCTGACCCTTACCCCGGACGGCCGTGCCGTCGCCGCCGCGACCGCCGACGGCGTCGTGACCTGGGACGTCGGCTCGGGTAGGGAACGGCCCCGGCTGCCGGTGGCGGGCGGCGCGCTCGCGGTGGACTTCTCCGGCGCCTACGCCCTCACCTGGAGCAGCGGAGCGCTCTCCCTGTGGCGCACCGACACCCCGCCACCCGCCGACGGCGGGCCGCGTGAGCCGCTTCTCACCCACCCGGTGGCCGCGTCCGCGATCGGCGACATCCGCCTCGACGCCGCCGCCGGTGCGCTGCGCTACCGGGAGAGCGGACGCACCAGCACCGTCCGCACCCTCTCGCTGCACGGACTGACCGGCGAGGCCTGGCACACCGCACCGGCGACCGCCGCCACCCGCACCGACACGGTGGCCGCCGACCCCGCCCGCCGCGTCGCCCTGACCTCCGAAGGCACCCTCCGCGACCTCGCCACCGGCGGGGAACGCGACGCGGTCACCGGCGAGGACTACCTCGTCGCCGGTGACTTCAGCCCCGACGGCCGCCGCCTCGCCGTCTCGGACACCCACGGCCGCGTCACGCTGTGGGACACCCGGACCTGGCGCAGGATCGCCGTCCTGCGCGCGGTGGACCCGTCGACCGACCGGCCGGTGCTGGCGTTCTCGGCCGACGGCGCGCTGCTCGCCGTGACCGCGTCCGACGGATCGGTACGGGTGTGGGAGACGGCGTCACCGGGGCTGCCTGCCGCCGTACTGCCGGTCGGGGACGGGCCCGTGCTGAGGCTCGAGTTCACCGGGAGCGGTGACCGATTGAGCATCGGTACATCCCATCTCACCGCCCGTTCACGGGAGATGAACCCCGACCGGGCCGCCGCGGTGCTGTGCGATCGGGCGGGCGGTGGGCCCACCGAGGCCGAGTGGCGGAGGCATGTGCCGTCCGCGCCGTACCGGGACGTCTGCGGTCCTTGACCTGCGACGACCGGCGACGATCTGCGACGCACGCGAAACGCCCCGGAACCGCTGTGGTTCCCGGGGCGTTTCGCATGCGGTCTCGAAGTGACGGCCTTGAGGTCAGCCCATCTCGAACGTGGCCGGGTCCGGGCCCAGGCGGCGGTCCTCGTTCAGGGCGCTGATCGCCGCGAGGTCCTCGGTGTCCAGGGCGAAGTCGAAGACGTCGATGTTCTCCCTGATCCGGGACGGCGTCACGGACTTAGGGATCACCACGTTGCCGAGCTGGAGGTGCCAGCGCAGCACGATCTGGGCGGGCGTGCGGTTGTGCTTCTGGGCGATGGCCACGATCGCCGGGACCTCCAGCAGGCCCTTGCCCGAGCCGAGCGGCGACCAGGCCTCTGTGGCGATGCCCTGCGCCGCGTGGTACTCCCGGGCGGCGTGCTGCTGCAGGTGCGGGTGCAGCTCGATCTGGTTGACGGCCGGGATGACGGACGTCTCGGCGATCAGCCGCTCAAGGTGCTCCGGCAGGAAGTTGGAGACGCCGATCGCCTTGATCCGGCCGTCGGCGTGCAGCTTCTCGAACGCCTTGTACGTGTCGACGTACTTGCCCTTCGACGGGGTCGGCCAGTGGATCAGATACAAGTCCACGTAGTCCAGGCCGAGCTTGCCGAGGGAGACGTCGAAGGCGCGGAGGGTGGAGTCGTACCCCTGGTCGCTGTTCCAGAGCTTGGTGGTGACGAAGAGCTCCTCGCGTGGGAGGCCGGAGGCGGCGATGGCCTTGCCGGTGCCCTCTTCGTTGCCGTAGATCGCCGCTGTGTCGATGCTGCGGTACCCGGCCTCCAGCGCCGTGGCCACCGCCTGCTCCGCCTCGTCGTCCGGCACCTGCCAGACGCCGAAGCCCAGCTGGGGCATCTCGACGCCGTTGTTGAGGATGATCGGGGGGACCTTGCTGCTCACGAGCTCTTGATCCTTCGGTTGTCGTCAGGTGGTACTCCTATCGTCAACGATCACGGGCCCGGATGCATTCCTGACCGGAAAACGGGCCGGAAGCGGCCTCACGTCCGGTACAGCGCGTCGACCTCCTTGGCGTAGGCGTTCTCGATCGCCTTCCGCTTCAGCTTCAGCGACGGCGTGAGCAGCCCCTGCTCCTCGGTGAACGGCTGCGCCAGGATGCGGAACGTGCGGATCGACTCGGCCTGCGAGACGAGCGTGTTCGCGGCGACCACCGCCCGCCGCACCTCCGTCTCCAGGTCCGGGTCGCGCACCAGCTCGGCGGGGGTGAGCCGGGGCTTGTTGCGCATCTGCAGCCAGTGCTCGACGGCCTCCTGGTCGAGGGTGACCAGGGCGGCGACATAGGGGCGGTCGTTGCCGACGAGGATGCACTGGGCGACCAGCGGGTGGTCCCGTACGCGTTCCTCCAGCAGCCCCGGCGCCACGCTCTTGCCGCCCGATGTGACCAGGATCTCCTTCTTGCGGCCGGTGATGGTGAGGTAGCCGTCCTCGTCGAGCGAGCCCAGGTCACCGGTGGCCAGCCAGCCGTCGTGCAGGGTCTCGTCGGTCGCCTTGGGGTTGTTGAGGTAGCCCTGGAAGACGTTGGATCCGCGCAGCCAGATCTCGCCGTCGTCCGCGATGTGCACGGCGACACCGGGGATGGGCTGCCCGACCGTGCCGTAGCGGGTGCGCTCGGGCGGGTTGGCCGTGGCGGCCGCCGTGGACTCGGTCAGGCCGTACCCCTCGTAGATCTGCACGCCCGCGCCCGCGAAGAACAGACCGAGCCGCCGGTCCATCGCCGAGCCGCCGGACATGGCGTGCCGCACCCGGCCGCCCATCGCCTCGCGCACCTTGGAGTAGACGAGCTTGTCGAACAGCTGGTGCTGCATGCGCAGCGTCGCCGACGGGCCGGGCCCGATGCCCCACGCCCTGGACTCCACCGCGTCCGCGTACCGCACGGCGATGTCGACGGCCTTCTCGAAGGGCCCCGCCCGGCCCTCCCGCTCGGCCTTGCGGCGGGCCGCGCTGAAGACCTTCTCGAAGATGTACGGCACGGCCAGGAAGAACGTCGGCTTGAAGGCGGCCAGGTCGGGCAGCAGGGCGGCCGCGTTGAGCTGCGGCTGGTGGCCGAAGCGGACCTTGCCGCGGATCGCGGCCACCTCCACCATCCGGCCGAACACATGCGCGAGCGGCAGAAACAGCAGGGTCGCCGCCTCGTCGCCCCTCTTCGAGTGGAACACCGGCTCCCAGCGCTCGATGACGGTGTCCGCCTCGTACATGAAGTTGCCGTGCGAGAGGACACAGCCCTTGGGGCGGCCGGTGGTGCCGGAGGTGTAGATGACCGTGGCGACCGAGTCCGGGGTGACGGCCTTGCGGTGCCGGTGCACCACCTCGTCGTCGAGGTGGGCCCCGGCGTCGTACAGCTCCTGGACGGCGCCCGAGTCGAGCTGCCACAGCCGGCGCAGTCCCGGCAGCCGGTCGATGACGGTGGCGATGGTCATCGCGTGGTCCTCGTGCTCCACGATCGCGGCCGTCACCTCCGCGTCGTACAGCATCCAGTAGCACTGCTCGGCCGAGGAGGTCGGGTAGACCGGCACCACCTGGGCGCCGATCGTCCACAGCGCGAAGTCGAACAGCGTCCACTCGTAGCGGGTGCGGGACATGAGGGCGACCCGGTCGCCGAAGCGGACGCCCTCGGCGAGCAGCCCCTTGGCGAGGGCGAGCACCTCGTCGCGGAACTCGGCGGTCGTCACGTCCCGCCAGCGCCCGGCGTCGTCCTTGCGGCCGAGCGCGATGTGCAGCGGGTCGTCCTGGGCGTGCTCGAAGACGACGTCGGCCAGACCGCCCACCGGGGGTGCCAACGCCAACGGAGGATTGGTGAACTCGCGCAAACCCGTTCCCCGCTCTCTGTGACGGCTCCCTGTGACGCCCGCACAGGCCGTGAAAGCTACCCCACGGGCAGTCGTGACGGGAGGGGTGCGGAAGCGGAGTGGGGCTCAGGTATGCGCTGGTCAGCGGGGAAAATGCGCGCACATGGGGAAGGGTCGGACAGATTCCTGACGATGGAGTAAGTTTCGGCACCGTAATCTCCACCGAATCTGTACGACCGGTCACCCTAACGCCGGTGCAGCCGGTCGCCCGCCGCCAGGATCGCCGTCGCCAGGGCGTCCGCCGGGCCCTGGGCGGTGGGGCGGCGGTGGCCGTGGACCAGGACGAAGTCGACCTGGCCGAGTTCGGGAAGGCCGAAGCGGTCCGGGACGCGGACCAGGCCCGGCGGGACGAAGCCCCGGGAGTGGGCCATCACGCCCAGGCCCGCGCGGGCGGCGGCGACCAGGCCGTTGAGGCTGCCGCTGGTGCAGGCGACGCGCCACTCGCGGCCCTGACGCTCCAGCGCCTCCAGGGCGAGGGCGCGGGTGATGCCCGGCGGGGGATAGACGATCAGCGGGACCGGGCGCTCGGGGTCGAGGCGGAGGCGTTCCGCGCCGATCCAGACCAGGCGGTCGTGCCAGACCAGTTCGCCGCGCGGGTCCTCGGGGCGCCGTTTGGCCAGGACCAGATCCAGTTTTCCGGCCGCGAGCTGCTCGTGCAGGGTGCCGGACAGTTCGACCGTGAGCTCCAGGTCGACCTCGGGGTGGTCGTGCCGGAAGCCCTCCAGGATCTCCGGGAGCCGGGTGAGCACGAAGTCCTCCGAGGCGCCGAAGCGGAGCCGGCCGCGCAGCCGGGTGCCGGTGAAGAACGCCGTGGCCTGCTCGTGCACCTCCAGGATCCGGCGCGCGAAACCGAGCATCGCCTCGCCGTCCTCCGTCAGCTCCACGGAGTGCGTGTCCCGGCTGAACAGCTGGCGTCCGGTGGCGTCCTCCAGCCGCCGTACGTGCTGGCTGACCGTCGACTGGCGCAGCCCGAGCCGCCGCGCGGCCTGCGTGAAGCTCAGCGTCTGGGCGACGGCCAGGAAGGTGCGCAGGTGGGAGGGGTCGTACACAAGCACCAGGCTATCGCGATTCGTGATGACAGTCAGAGTGGTATGCCGGATTCACGATCGAGCGGTGAGGGAGCAAGATGGAGCGGGGACCCGTGACCCGTACCGGCCCTCAGATCCAAGCCTCATGTTCAAGCCTCATGTTCAAGCAAGTGGAGCACCGTGAAACGCCTGCGTTGGCCGTCCTGGATGCCGATCGACCCGTACATCCTGCTGTTGCTCGGGACGGTGGGCCTCGCGGCGCTCCTCCCGGCCCGGGGTACGGCCGCCGACGTGGCCTCCGGCGCCTCCACCGCGGCGATCGCCTTCCTCTTCTTCCTCTACGGCGCCCGGCTGTCCACCCGTGAGGCGCTGGACGGACTCAGGCACTGGCGGCTCCACGTCACCGTGCTGGCCTGCACCTTCGTGGTCTTCCCGCTGCTCGGACTGGCCGCCCGCGGACTGGTCCCGGTGTTCCTGACCCACTCCCTGTGGACCGGCCTGCTCTTCCTCACCCTGGTCCCGTCGACCATCCAGTCGTCGATCGCGTTCACCTCGATCGCCCGCGGCAACGTGCCCGCCGCGATCTGCGCCGGCTCCTTCTCCTCCCTCGCGGGCATCGTCATCACCCCGCTGCTCGCGGCGTCGCTGCTGGGCGGCAGCGCGGGCGGGTTCAAGGCCGACTCGGTCATCAAGATCGTGCTGCAGCTGCTGGTGCCGTTCCTGGCCGGGCAGGTGCTGCGGCGCTGGATCGGCTCCTTCGTCGACCGCCACAAGAAGGGCCTCGGATACGTCGACCGCGGCTCGATCCTCCTCGTCGTGTACACCGCGTTCAGCGAGGGCATGGTCCATGGCGTCTGGCACCAGGTCAGCCCCGTCCGGCTGGCCGGGCTGCTCGGCGTGGAGGCGGTGCTGCTCGCCGTGATGCTCGCCCTGACCTGGTACGGCGCCAAGGCCCTCGGCTTCAACCGGGAGGACCGTATCGCCATCCAGTTCGCCGGGTCGAAGAAGTCGCTGGCCTCCGGGCTGCCCATGGCGAGCGTGCTGTTCGGCGCGCAGGCCTCGCTGGCCGTGCTGCCGCTGATGCTCTTCCACCAGATGCAGCTGATGGTGTGCGCGGTGATCGCCAAGCGCCGCTCCCGCGATCCGCGCGAGCAGCTCACTCCACCGGCTTCAGCCGCAGCGTCACGAACCGCGGTCGGTACCGGGCCACGTTCTGGCTGACGGCCGCCGCCGCGCCCGTGGTCTCCAGCCAGTTGACGTCGTAGCTGAGGACGAGGCCCCGGCCGCCGCCGACGGCGGGGTGCGTCTGCGGGTTGTACGCGGCCACCCCACCGGACGGCAGCGGCGGGCTGAAGCCGCGCGTCGGGCCGTGCCACGGCCCGGTGGGGGAGCAGGCCCAGTACGACGTCACCGTGCTCAGCCCGGCCGTGCCCGCCGCCATGGTGAACAGCACGTACGTGTCCCCGTCCCGCACCACTGAGAACGCGCTGCCCACCCCGGTGCGCCGCTCGTCGCCGAGCACCGCGGCCGGGCGGGTCCCGGTGACCCAGGCGGAGCCGTTCCAGTACTCCCAGGCGGCCGGATCCGCGAGCCCGCCGTCCGGCACCCGCGCCACGTACGCCGACGAGGCCGGGCGGGACACGGCCTGCCCGTCGTCGCCGCCGAAGACGTACGTCCAGCCGTCCTCGGCCACCAGCGTCGTACCGAACAGCACCCGCCGGGACGGATCCGGCACCGACTGCTGGTCGAACACCCTGGTGATGGTCTCGACCCGCAGTTCCGGCAGCGAGAGCGTGGCGACCTCGGTGGCGAGCGGCACCCCGTAGATCCACGGGGACTGGCCGGTCGCCCGCGTCCACAGCAGCACCCGCACGACCTGTTCCGCGGAGCCGGGGGAGCGCGGCTCGACCCGGGCCGCGACGGGCCAGCGCCACTGGGCGGGGGCGGGGTCGGGGAAGAGGGGCGCCGGGAGTGTCGTGCGCAGGCGGCCCCCGGACATCACCACCGCCGAGTTGCGCACCATCGGGGCGGTGCTGTCGCGCCAGGCGTACGACTCGCCGGACGGGTTGGGCGGGGGGTGCACCGGGCCGAGGAAGGTGTCGGAGAACAGCCACAGCACCCGGCCGTCCGGCAGCCTCAGCGAGTGGGTGCCGTCGCCGCCGGTCCAGTCGTCGGTGCGGCCGGCGTCGTCGCCGTAGCGGGCGAACTCGCCGGTGAGCGCGTCTGCGGCCGACCAGGAGGCGACGGTACGGCCCGTGCACACGCCGCCGCCCTCCCGGTCGCCGTCCGGGAGGGCGGTGAGCAGCACGGCCGCGAGAACCAGGGCCAGCAGCAGTCCGGCCCCGGTTCCCGTGCGCTGTCGTGCTCGTCGCTCGTCGGGCACGCTCCGGGACGTTAGCGGGCGGCGGTCACCTGGTCCATGGGGAGCCACAGGACGTTGTGGGACCGGGGGCCGGTGTGGCTGGTGCGGACCTGGTCGATCTCCGCGTCGGACAGGGCCATGTCCCAGACGCGGACCTCGTCGATCGCGCCGGTGAAGAAGGCCCGGCTGTCCATGCGCTGGCCGATGTGCACCCCGACCGGCGAGTTGCGGCTCACCGAGCCGGGCACGTCCTCGGCGCTGACCGCCGTGCCGTCGAGGAACAGGGTCAGCTGTCCGCCGCCGCGGCGCAGCGCGAGATGGTGCCACCGCCCGTCGTTGTGGGCGCCGGGCGCCTGCACGGTGGCCGTGTTGACGGTCCGCACGCCCTCCCGGGCGGTGATCAGGCCGCGCACCCGGTTGCTCGCGGGCTCGGCGCGCAGCCAGACCTGCGGCTGGCTGGTGCCCACCCCGCCCATCCACAGCAGCGGCTGCTCACCGCTCGCGGCGGTGTAGCGGAACCACAGGGAGGCGGTGAAGTCCCCGCTGCCGAGCAGGAGTTCGTCGCGGTACGGCAGGCGTACGGCGTCGTTGCCGCCGTCGAAGGCGAGGGCGTGGTCGAGCACGCCGGGGGTGGTCGATGCGCCACCCAGGACGTTCGCCTCGGGGGCGAGCAGGGCGCGGTCGGGTGTGGTCGGATCGGCGCCGCGGCGGGGCGTGAGCCACTCCTCGTTGAAGCGGGCGAAGCGGATCTCGTCGCGGGCGTCGACCGTGCCGCCCTCGTACATCAGGCCGACGGTGCTGCCGGAGATGTGCACCAGGTCGGAGTAGCCGGACCAGTCGCGGGTGACGACCGTGCCGCGGTCCACGCTGTCCCAGGTCTCGCCGCCGTCGTAGGAGGAGCGGATCATCATGGTCCGGCGGCGGTCGGGGTCGCCCGGGCAGGACAGCAGGATGCGGTCGCCGAGGCGCAGGACGGCGCCCTGGACCTGGGGGGCGTAGAGGTCGGGGAGGGTCTTGAAGGGGGCCTCGAAGCTCTGGCCGCCGTCGCGGCTGACGGCCTGGGAGCGGTGGCCGAGGTCGGTGCCCTCCTGCTCGCGGCCGCTGATCAGGATCGTGCCGTCGGAGCGCTCGGTCATGGAGATCTCGGAGGGCTTCTGGCGGAAACTGCCGTCGACCGCGAGCGGCCAGGAGTCGGTGGCACCGACCCGCCAGGTGGTGCCGCCGTCGTCGCTGAGGATGAGGGCGGCGTGGTTCGCGGTGACCCGGTTGCCGTCCCAGGCCTCGGTGTTGACGCCGAAGACCAGCCGGCCGGCGTGGGCGCCCCGGGTGAGCTGGATGCCGTGCACGGGGCCGGTGGCGTACCAGGAGTTCCAGTGCGGGGGCAGGATCTGCGGGCTGAGGTCTTGCGGGGTGGACCAGGTGACGCCGTCGTCGTCGCTGTACTGCAGATGGGGGGTGCGGTCGCAGGGGACGTCACAGTGCTCGCTGTCGGCGCGGCCCGTGTTGTACGTCTCCGCCAGCAGGATCCGGCCGGTCTCCCGGTCGACGAGCGGGGTCGGGTTGCCGTGTGTGTAGCCGGCGCCCTCGTTGACGACCTGCATCGGGCCCCAGGTACGGCCGCCGTCGGTGGACCGCTTCAGGACGATGTCGATGTCGGTCGCGTCCCCGCAGTTGAGGACCCGTCCCTCGGCGAACGCGAGCAGGGTGCCGTTCGTGGTCCGCACGACCGCCGGGATCCGGAAGCAGGCGTAGCCGGGGTCCTGTGAGGCCTTGAAGAGGACCTGCTCCTCGAAGAGCGGTGCCGCCGAGGCGGGTTGGGCGCGGGCGGGGCCCGGGAGGACGGCGGCGGCCGTCAGGACGACGCCCGCGGTGAGGCTGGTTCTCAGACGTGCGCGGAGCCTTGACGGCATATATGATCCTTCGTTTGTCAGAACATCTGGACATCCCACGTCCAACGTATGCGCGACAGACGGTAGTTGGCGGCAGCGACACACCGCAAGAAGCGTGCGGGGGCACTAGGGGTGGTGGTGGTCCAGTGGCCTGACATGTTGTCACGGGATCATTCGGGGGATCCAACGACAAATCAGGTGATGATAAATCAGGTTATAGGGAAAGCTGCGAGCGCCCGCGGGCGATGGGAGAAGGCGGCCTGCTGAGGCGGGGCCCCGCGGCGCAGGGGGCGCTCCCCGCCGGTCGGGGCCCCGCCGCCGTGCCGCGGGGAACCGTCAGCCCTGGGCGGCCGCGGCCCGCAGGGCGATCCGGTCCTCGCCCGCGTACACGTTCATGGAGCTGCCCCGCAGAAAGCCCACCAGGGTCAGCCCGGTCTCCTGGGCCAGGTCCACCGCCAGCGACGAGGGCGCCGAGACCGCCGCCAGCATCGGGATGCCCGCCATCACGGCCTTCTGCGCCAGCTCGAAGGAGGCGCGGCCGGAGACGAGGAGGATCGTCCGGGACAGCGGCAGGCCGCCGTTCTGCAGGGCGCGGCCGACCAGCTTGTCGACCGCGTTGTGCCGGCCCACGTCCTCCCGTACGTCCAGCAGCTCGCCGTCCTCGGCGAACAGCGCCGCCGCGTGCAGCCCCCCGGTCCGGTCGAAGACCCGCTGGGCCGCGCGCAGCCGGTCGGGGAGGCTCGCGAGCAGCTCGGGCTCCACCCGGACCGGGGGAGTGTCGGCGATGGGCCAGCGGGCCGTCGTGCGCACCGCGTCCAGGCTGGCCTTGCCGCACAGCCCGCAGGACGAGGTCGTGTAGACATTGCGTTCGAGGGTGATGTCCGGGATCGCGACCCCGGGGGCCGTCTTCACGTCCACCACGTTGTACGTGTTCGAGCCGTCCACCGTCGCGCCCGCGCAGTACACGATGTTCTGCAGGTCCGACCTCTCGGCCAGCACCCCCTCGCTCACCAGGAACCCGGCCGCGAGCGCGAAGTCGTCGCCGGGGGTGCGCATGGTGATCGCGAGCGGCTTGCCGTTCAGCCGGATCTCCAGGGGTTCCTCGGCGACGAGCGTGTCCGGGCGGGTGGAGACCGCGCCGTCCCGGACGCGGATCACCTTGCGTCGTTCCGTGACTCGTCCCATGTCCTGATCAGCCCCGGTTCTGTACGTGCTGGTAGCCGAAACGGCCCTTGATGCAGAGATTGCCGTGGGTCACCGGGTTGTCGTGCGGCGAGGTGACCTTGACGATCTCATTGTCCTGCACATGGAGCGTGAGGTTGCAGCCCACTCCGCAGTAGGCGCACACCGTCGTGGTCTGCGTCTGCTGCGACTCGTCCCACGTACCCGCCGCCCGCATGTCGAACTCCGACTTGAACGACAGCGCCCCCGTCGGGCACACCTCGATGCAGTTCCCGCAGTACACACACGCCGAGTCGGTGAGCGGGGCGTCGTGCTCGACCGCGATCCGGGCGTCGAAGCCCCGGCCCGCGACGGAGATCGCGAAGGTGTTCTGCCACTGGTCGCCGCAGGCGTCGACGCACTTGTAACAGAGGATGCACTTGTCGTAGTCGCGGACGTAGAGGTCGTTGTCGATCTTCGGTTCCTCGTTGAGGCGGGCCGCGTCGGGGCCGAAGCGGTCCGGCTTCGCCTCGTACTCCTTGATCCACCCGGCGACCTGCGGTGTGGTCGACAAGTCGACCGAGGAGGCGAGGAGTTCCAGGACGACCTTGCGGCTGTGCCGGGCGCGTTCCGTGTCCGTGTGCACGGTCATGCCCGGTTCCGCCTTGCGGGAGCAGGCCGGGACCAGGGTGCGCGAGCCCTCGACCTCGACCACGCAGACCCGGCAGGCGTTCTTCGGGGTGAGGGTGTCGCCGTGACAGAGGGTCGGGATGTCCTTTCCGGCGGCCCGGCAGGCGTCCAGGACGGTCGAGCCCTCCGGGACCCTGGCCTCCTGACCGTCGATGGTGAACTCGACCAGCCGGCGCGGCACTCCCAGGGGTATCGCGGTCATTCGTACGCCCCCAGACGGTCGATGGCGGATTCCACGGCGTTCCACGCGGTCTGTCCCAGACCGCAGATCGAGGCGTCCCGCATCGCGCGGCCGACCTCCCTGAGCAGCGCGATGTCGTCGGCGGCCGCGGCACCGGTGCGCTCGACGATCCGGTGCAGCGCCTCCTCCTGCCGCACCGTCCCGACCCGGCACGGCACGCACTGCCCGCACGACTCGTCGCGGAAGAACTCGGCGATCCGCAGCAGCAGCCGGGGCAGCGCAACGGTGTCGTCGAAGGCCATCACGACCCCGGAGCCGAGCGTCGTACCGGCCTCCCGGGTGCCTTCGAAGGTGAGCGGGATGTCCCTCTCGTCCGGCCGTACGAAGCCGCCCGCCGCGCCGCCGAGCAGCACCGCCCGCAGACCCTCGCGCACCCCCGCCAGCTCCAGCAGCTCGCCCAGCGTCGCGCCGAACGGCAGCTCGTAGATGCCGGGCCGCGCCACGCTGCCAGACACGCAGAACAGCTTGGGACCGGTCGATGCCGCCGTGCCGGTCGCCGCGTACGCCGGGGCGCCCATCGTCAGGATCGGCAGCACGTTGACCAGGGTCTCGACGTTGTTCTCGACGGTGGGCTTGCCGAACAGGCCCTTCTCCACGGGGAAGGGCGGTTTCGAACGCGGCTCGCCCCGGTAGCCCTCGATCGAGTTGAACAGGGCCGTCTCCTCGCCGCAGATGTACGCGCCCGCGCCCCGCCGGATCTCGATGTCGAAGGCGTAGCCCTGCCCCAGGATGTCGTCGCCGAGCAGGCCACGCGCGCGGGCCTGGGCGATGGCGTGCTCCAGGCGGTGCAGGGCGCGCGGGTACTCGCCGCGCAGATAGAGATAGCCCTGGTGCGCGCCGGTCGCGTACGCCGCGATGGTCATCGACTCGATCAGCGCGTACGGGTCGCCCTCCATCAGCACCCGGTCCTTGAAGGTGCCCGGCTCGGACTCGTCGGCGTTGCAGACGACGTAGTGCGGATGGTCCGGCTGGGACGCCGTGGCCTGCCACTTGCGGCCGGTGGGGAAGGCGGCGCCGCCGCGCCCGACCAGGCCGGAGTCGGTGACCTCGCGGATCACTCCGGCGGGGCCCAGCTCGAAGGCACGGCGAAGGGCGGTGTAGCCGCCGTGGGCGCGGTAGTCGTCGAGGCTGGAGGGGTCCACCACGCCGACGCGACGCAGGAGGATCAGGTCGTCGCTGCCCGCCTGGGGGACCGCCAGCACGGCCGGGGGCTCCTCGGGTGCGGAATCCGGCGCGGTGGCGGCGAGGACGGCCGCTTCCACGGTCGCCGGTGCCGAGACCGCCGTACGGACCGGATCCCCCGCCTTGATGGCGAGCGCGGCAGGGGCGCGTTCGCACAGGCCGAGGCAGGGGCTGCGCTCGATGTGGACCGCGGGGCCGCGTGCCTCGATGCCCGCGCACAGCTCCGCCGCCCCCGCCGCCTGGCACGCCAGGTCCGTGCAGACATGGAGCACGGTCGCCGGGCGCGGCGTCACCGAGAACATCGCGTAGAAGGTGGCCACGCCGTACGCCTCCGCCGGTGGCACCGTCAGGCGTCGGCACAGGTAGTCCAGGGCGCCCTCGCTGATCCAGCCGACCCGGTCGTTGATCGCGTGCAGCCCCGGCAACAGCAGGTCACGCCGGTCCCGGGCCTCCCGCCCGCCGCGCGCCCACCTCAGGTCGGCGTCGGAACGGTCGGCGCCCTCCCAGGAGGATTCCGGGGGACCGAGCAGCGCGTCGACGGCCGCCCGCTCGTCGTCCGTCGGTTTGCTGTCGCCGAAGTGCAGGTCCACTTGCTTTCACCTCACGATGGTCGCGACGGGAAGCTTCTCGATCCGGATCGCCGACGCCTTGAACTCCGCCGTCCCCGCGATCGGGCAGTTCGCCTCGATCGTCAGCTGGTTGGTGTCCACCTCGTCGGGAAAGTGCATGGTCATGAAGGCGAGCCCGGGCCGCAGCGCCGGGTCGATCCACACGGGCGCGACCACGGACCCGCGCCGGGAGGTCACCTGGACCTCCTCGCCCACCACGACCCCGTACCGCTCGGCGTCCTCCGGGCACAGCTCGACGTACTCGCCGCGGCGCAGCGGGGAGGCGAAACTGCCGCTCTGCACACCGGTGTTGTAGGAGTCGAGCCGGCGTCCGGTGGTGAGCCGGATCGGGTACTCCTCGTCGGTGAGGTCGACCGGCGGATCGTGCTGCACCAGCCCGAAGGGCGCGAGCCTGCCCCGCTTGGCCGGGTCCGTCTCCCACAACCGGCCGTGCAGATAGGTGGGTTCGAGCCGCTCGGTGCTCGGGCACGGCCACTGGATGCCCTGCTGCTCCTCCAGGCGGCCGTACGTCATCCCGTAGTGGTCCGGCGAGACCGAGCGCAGCTCGTTCCAGACGGCTTCGGCGTCGGCGTACTTCCAGTCGTGGCCCAGGCGTGCCGCCAGGTCGCAGATGATGTCGATGTCCTCGCGGGCCTCGCCGGGCGGCGTCACGGCCTTGCGCACCCGCTGGACCCGCCGCTCGCTGTTGGTCGTCGTGCCGTCGGTCTCGGCCCACCCGGCGGTCGCGGGCAGCACGACGTCCGCCAGCTCGGCGGTCTTCGTCAGGAAGATGTCCTGGACGACGAGGAAGTCCAGGGCCTTCAGGCGTCGTACCGCCTGTTCGCTGTCCGCCTCCGACTGGGCCGGGTTCTCGCCGATGCAGTAGACGGCCCTGAGGGTGCCCTCCTCCATGGCCTCGAACATCTCCGTCAGGTTCAGTCCGTAGTGCGGCTGGATGACGGTGTCCCAGGCCGACTCGAACTTCAGCCGGATGTCCGGGTCGAGGATGTCCTGGAAACCCGGCAGGCGGTTGGGGATGGCGCCCATGTCGCCGCCGCCCTGCACGTTGTTCTGGCCGCGCAGCGGTTGCAGGCCCGCGCCGTAGCGGCCGACGTGGCCGGTGAGCAGGGACAGGTTGATGAGCGCGCGGACGTTGTCGGTGCCGTTGTGGTGCTCGGTGATGCCGAGGGTCCAGCACAGCTGGGCGCGTTCGGCGCGGGCGTAGGCGTGGGCCAGGTCCTTGATGGCGGCGGCCGGTACGCCCGTCACCTTCTCGGCGAGCGACAGCGTCCACGGCTCGACGAGCGCCTTGTACTCCTCGAAGCCGGTCGTCGCCCGCTCGATGAACGCCTCGTTGGCGAGCCCCGCGTGGATGATCTCGCGGCCGATCGCGTGCGCCATCGGGATGTCGGTGCCGACGTTGAGACCGAGCCAGCTCTCCGCCCACTCGGCGGTGGAGGTGCGGCGCGGGTCGACGGCGTACATCCGGGCGCCGTTCCTGATCCCCTTCAGCACGTGCTGGAAGAAGATCGGGTGCGCGAAGCGGGCGTTGGAGCCCCACATCAGGATGACGTCGGTGTGCTCGATCTCCTCGTACGAGGAGGTGCCGCCGCCGGAGCCGAAGGCGGCGGACAGGCCCGCGACGCTGGGGGCGTGGCAGGTGCGGTTGCAGGAGTCGACGTTGTTGGTGCCCATGACCACGCGGGCGAACTTCTGGGCGACGTAGTTCATCTCGTTGGTCGCGCGGGCGCAGGAGAACATGCCGAACGCGTCCCGGTTGCGCCGCAGGCCGCGGGCGGCCCGGTCCAGGGCCTCGTCCCAGCTCGCCGGGCGGAACGGCTCGTCGCGGGAGTCCCTGACGAGGGGGTGGGTCAGCCTGGTGTAGGTCTTCGGTTCACGTTTCCTCATGCGGCGCTCCTCAACGCGAGCAGGTCCGAGATGGCGTGCACGGTGCGCAGGGTGGGCACGTCGACGCCGGTGATCTCCGCCAACTCGACGACGGCGGCGAGCAGGACGTCGAGTTCGAGCGGTTTGCCGCGCTCCAGGTCCTGGAGCGTGGAGGTGCGGTGGTCGCCGACCTTCTCGGCGCCCGCGAGGCGGCGTTCGATGGAGACGCCGACCTCACAGCCGAGGGCCTCGGCGACGGTGAGCGTCTCGGTCATCATGATCTCGATGACCTTGCGGGTGCCGCCGTGCAGACACATCTGGCGCATGGTCGCGCGGGACAGCGCGCTGATCGGGTTGAAGGAGATGTTGCCGAGCAGCTTCAGCCAGATGTCGTTGCGCAGCTGCGGCTCGACCGGGCACTTCAGGCCGCCGGCCCGCATGGCCTCGCTGAAGGCGGAACACCGCTCGGACACACTGCGGTCGGGCTCGCCGATGGAGAACCGGGTGCCTTCCAGATGCCGTACGACACCCGGTCCTTCGAGTTCGGTGGCCGCGTAGACGACGCAGCCGATGGCCCGGTCGGGCGCGAGCACCGCACTGACCGCGCCGCCGGGGTCCACGCTCTCGATGCGGTGGCCGTCGTAGGGACCGCCGTGGCGGTGGAAGTACCACCAGGGGATGCCGTTCTGGGCGGCGATCACCGCCGTGGTGTCGTGCAGCAGTGGCTCGATCAGCGGCCCGCACGCCGCGTACGAGTTGGCCTTCAGGCCCAGGAAGACATAGTCGACCGGGCCGACTTCGGCCGGGTCGTCGGTGGCGTCGGGGCGCGCGGTGAAGTCGCCGCGCGGGCTGAGCACCTGGACTCCGTGCCGCCTCATGGCCGCGAGATGCGGTCCACGGGCGATGAGGTGGACATCGGCGCCCGCGCGGTGGAGCGCGGCACCGACGTAGGCGCCGATCGCTCCGGCGCCGAGGACTGCGACTTTCACGAGAACACTCCGTTCGGTTTGAGGGATACCGCGGAGGTGACGGCCGTACGGCTTATGTCGACGAAATATTGTCTACAGTATGGAGGTTGGGCCGACAAGGGTCCGTACGATGACCGTTCGGCGCAGCTTGGATACCGCTCACCGCATACGGTCGACTCGCCGTCTTCTCAACCCCCTTGATCCTTCCTACCGTCCGGGACTCATGAGTCCCCCCGTCGCACCCCCGGGATGGAGCCGCTGGCTGGTGCCGCCCGCCGCGCTCTCCGTCCACCTCTCCATCGGGCAGGCCTACGCCTGGAGCGTGTTCAAGCCGCCCCTCGAATCCGCGCTCGGCCTCAGCGGCACCCAGAGTGCGCTGCCCTTCCAGCTCGGCATCGTCATGCTCGGCCTGTCGGCCGCGTTCGGCGGCACGCTCGTGGAGCGCAAGGGGCCGCGCTGGGCGATGACCGTGGCGCTGGTGTGCTTCTCGTCGGGCTTCCTGCTCTCCGCGCTCGGCGCGGCCACGGAGCAGTACTGGCTGATCGTCCTCGGCTACGGCTTCGTCGGCGGGATCGGCCTCGGCATCGGCTACATCTCGCCGGTCTCCACACTGATCAAGTGGTTCCCGGACCGGCCCGGCATGGCCACCGGCATCGCCATCATGGGCTTCGGCGGCGGTGCGCTGATCGCCTCGCCGTGGTCGGCGCAGATGCTGGAGTCGTTCGGCTCCGACAGCTCCGGGATCGCGCTGGCCTTCCTGGTGCACGGGCTGTCGTACGCCGTGTTCATGCTGCTCGGCGTGCTGCTGGTGCGGGTGCCGCGGGCCGCGAAGCCGGTGGCGTCGGGGCCGAGCGTGGTCGAGGGCGTGCAGGTGTCGGCGAACAGCGCCGTGCGCACACCGCAGTTCTGGTGTCTGTGGGTCGTGCTCTGCATGAACGTGACCGCCGGCATCGGGATCCTGGAGAAGGCCGCGCCGATGATCACGGACTTCTTCGCGGACACCTCGACACCGGTCTCGGTGACGGCGGCCGCCGGGTTCGTCGCGCTGCTCTCGGCGGCGAACATGGCGGGCCGTATCGCCTGGTCGTCGACCTCGGACCTGATCGGACGCAAGAACATCTACCGCGTCTATCTGGGCGTGGGCGCGCTGATGTACCTGCTCATCGCGGTGTTCGGCGACTCGTCCAAGCCGCTGTTCATCCTGTGCGCGCTGGTGATCCTCTCCTTCTACGGCGGCGGCTTCGCGACCATCCCGGCGTATCTGAAGGACCTCTTCGGCACCTATCAGGTCGGCGCGATCCACGGGCGGCTGCTCACCGCCTGGTCCACGGCCGGCGTGCTCGGGCCGCTGATCGTCAACTGGATCGCCGACCGGCAGGAGGAGGCGGGCAAGCACGGCGCGGCCCTGTACGGGCTGTCCTTCACCATCATGATCGGGCTGCTGGTCGTCGGCTTCGTCGCCAACGAACTCGTCCGCCCCGTCCACCCGCGTCACCACGTCCGCGCACCCCGTCAGGAGGCCGTCGATGTCGAACGACAACAGCCAGAGTCCGCCTGACCGGCGGCCACTCATCGCGTTCGCGTGGCTGTGGGTGGGCGCACCGCTCGCGTACGGCCTGTACGAACTCGTACGGAAGGCGACACAACTGTTCACCGGATGAGGATGCGACTGGGTGCGGGGATGCTCGGACGTTCGACCGGCTGCGGAAACCGACAAGCCCGGGATCCCATTCCTGTGCCTTCGCCTGCACTGTTACTCGTGAGTCGCTGACCAGACTGGTGGGTCCCGCATCCGGCAGCAACGAGGGGACCACCCATGAACGGCTCGCGCATCGCCGCCGTCGGCCACTATCAGCCCGCCAAGGTACTCACCAACGACGACCTGGCGGGCCTGGTCGACACCAGCGACGAGTGGATCAGATCCCGGGTCGGCATCCGCACCCGGCACATCGCCGGCCCCGACGAACCGGTGGACGAGCTGGCCGCGCACGCCGCCGCCAAGGCGCTCGCGGCCGCCGGGCTGACGCCGCGGGACATCGACCTGGTCCTCGTCGCCACGTCGACGGCGGTCGACCGCTCCCCGAACATGGCCGCCCGGGTCGCGGCACGGCTCGGCGTGCCGCGGCCCGCCGCGATGGACGTCAACGTGGTCTGCGCCGGTTTCACCCACGCCCTCGCCACCGCCGACCACACCGTACGGGCGGGGGCGGCGAGCCGGGCGCTGGTCATCGGCGCCGACAAGATGTCCGACGTCACCGACTGGACCGACCGGACGACCTGCGTACTCGTCGGCGACGGAGCGGGGGCAGCCGTCGTGGAGGCCTCGGACCAGCCGGAGGTGGGGCCGGTGCTCTGGGGGTCGGTGCCGGACATGGGGCACGCGGTGCGGATCGAGGGCACGCCCGCGCGGTTCGCTCAGGAGGGGCAGAGCGTCTACCGGTGGGCGACCACCCAGCTGCCGCCGCTCGCCCGGCAGGCCTGCGAGCGCGCCGGGTACGCGCCGGAGGACCTCGCCGCGGTGGTGCTGCACCAGGCCAACCTGCGGATCATCGAGCCGCTCGCCGAGAAGCTGGGCGCCGTCAACGCGGTCATCGCCCGCGATGTCGCCGAGTCCGGGAACACCTCGGCGGCCAGCATTCCGCTGGCGCTGTCCAAGCTGGTGGAGCAGGGGGCGATTTCGGCCGGGGATCCGGTGCTGCTGTTCGGGTTCGGCGGGAACCTGTCGTACGCGGGGCAGGTCGTCCGGTGTCCGTGAGGGTGTGACGAGTGGTCCGTGAGGGGGTGACGAGTGTCCATGAGGTGTGACGAGTCCAACTCCCCGATTCGGTAGCCGTTGTGCGCCGTAGACTGTAGACAAAAGGCAATTGATACTGTCTTTTCCAGGGCTTTGCGGCTCCGAGGTTGCTCTGGCGTTGATGTCTGCTGTGCACGGCCCTGCCCAGGAGGGGGACCGATGTTGTCGACAGGACTGCCGCACGGTGCGGTGCCCAAGCTCGAACGTCCCGGCCCGCTGCGCGACCGCGTCTACGAGGCGCTGCTCGAACTCATCACCACCCGCGCCCTCCAGCCCGGCCAGCACCTGGTCGAGAGTGAACTCGCCGGGCACCTCGGCGTCTCCCGGCAGCCGGTGCGCGAGGCGTTGCAGCGGCTGAACACCGAGGGATGGGTCGATCTCCGACCGGCGCAGGGCGCGTTCGTGCACGAGCCGACGGAGGAGGAGGCCGACCAGCTCCTGACGGTGCGTACGCTGCTGGAGGCCGAGGCCGCCCGGCTCGCCGCCGCCCATGCGGGCAGCGCCGGTGTCGCCGTCCTGGAGGAGCTGTGCGCGGAGGGCGAGGCCGCGGTCGCCGCCGACGACGTGGACGGCGCGGTCGCGCTCAATGCCCGCTTCCACGCCAAGGTCATGGAACTGGCGGGCAACGCCGTCCTCGCGGAACTCGCCGCGCAGGTGGACCGCAGGGTCCGCTGGTACTACACGCCGGTCGCCCGGCAGCGCGGCAAGCAGTCCTGGATCGAACACCGCGAGCTGATCGCCGCGATCACTGCGCGTGACGAGCAGCGGGCGACGGAGATCATGCGCGCCCACACGGAACACACACGCAAGTCGTACCACGCACGGCCACGCCCTTAGCGGGCGTGCGGGGCGGGGGGATGCGCAGGGGCGCATGACCTCCGGCATGCGGTGCTGGGGCGCGCGGCGGTGCCCCGCCCGCGCCCCGGAGACTGCACGCGCTCTCAGATGTCACGCAGCCTCACCCACCCCGCAGTACCGCCTGCGTCTGCACCGTTCGCCCCACCGCGCGGCCCTCCTCGTCCCGTACCTCCGTCTCCACGACGACGAAGGACCGCCCCGCGTGCAGCGGGCGTGCCTCCGCGTGGGCGGTGCCTGAGCGGACCGGCCGGAAGAAGTGGGTGCTGGACTCGACCGTCGACGTGGCCGCACCCGGCGGCAGGTTGAGGAAGGCGCACACCGCGCCCGCCGTGTCCGCGAGGGTCATCAGCGCGCCGCCGTGCAGCACACCGCCCGCCGTGCACAGCCGCGGCGACCACGCGAGGCCGGCCACCACCCGCGCGGGCGTCGCCTCCTCCAGGGTCAGCCCCAGCTCCCCGGCGAAGGGGACCGCGGCCAGCAGCGTGTCCGGGGTGGTCGTGTCGGAGTCGTCGGGCATATGGGGAGCACCTCCGTGGGGTTGGGAGTCCGGACGGTCACCAGCCTCCGCCAACAGCGACCGAGCGTCGATTACCCGCGAGGTAATGCCCCTGATCACTGAGCCCGAGCCCAGTCTTTGTCCTGCGAGTGGAAGAAGTCCGCAGTAAATCGTGCGCAGATTCTTCCCACTCCCGGCAGCCGCTGCTACGTTCCCCTCGAAAGCCGGACAGCGATGGCCGATTCGAGGCGGGGAGGGGCTCGTGAGACGTATGACCGCGCGACCCGCGAACGCCCACCAGGCCAGGCTGCTGAAGCTGTTGCGCGACGGCGGGCCGAACTCCCGGGCCCAGCTGGGCGATCAGGTCGACCTCTCACGGTCCAAGCTGGCCGTGGAGGTGGACCGGCTGCTGGAGACGGGCCTGATCGTCGCCGACGGACTCGCCGCCTCCCGCGGCGGCCGCCGCTCGCACAACATCCGGCTCGCACCGAACCTGCGCTTCCTCGGCGTCGACATCGGCGCGACCTCCATCGACGTCGCGGTCACCAACGCGGAGCTGGAGATCCTGGGGCACATCACCCAGCCGATGGAGGTGCGCGAGGGACCCGTCGCGGTCTTCGAGCAAGTGCTGTCCATGGCCGCCAAGTTGCGGGCCTCCGGGCTCGCGGAGGGGTTCGACGGCGCCGGCATCGGCGTCCCGGGCCCGGTCCGCTTCCCCGAGGGCGTCCCCGTGGCGCCGCCGATCATGCCGGGCTGGGACGGCTTCCCCGTGCGGGAGGCGCTCAGTCAGGAACTCGGCTGCCCGGTCATGGTCGACAACGACGTGAACCTGATGGCGATGGGGGAGATGCACGCGGGCGTCGCCCGCTCCGTGGGCGACTTCCTCTGCGTCAAGATCGGCACCGGCATCGGCTGCGGCATCGTCGTCGGCGGCGCGGTCCACCGCGGTACGACGGGCTCCGCAGGCGACATCGGGCACATCCAGGCCGTGCCCGACGGACGTCCGTGCGCCTGCGGCAACCGCGGCTGCCTGGAGGCCCACTTCAGCGGCGCGGCCCTCGCCCGCGACGCGCTGGAGGCCGCCCAGCAGGGCCAGTCGGCCGAGCTGGCGGCACGCCTGGAGACGAACGGCACCCTCACCGCCGTCGACGTCGCCGCCGCGGCCGCCGCGGGCGACGCCACCGCACTCGAACTGATCCGCGAGGGCGGCAACCGCACCGGCCAGGTCATCGCCGGCCTGGTCAGCTTCTTCAACCCCGGCCTGGTGGTGATCGGCGGCGGGGTGACCGGCCTCGGCCACACCCTGCTCGCCGCGATCCGCACGCAGGTCTACCGCCAGTCGCTGCCGCTGGCGACCGGCAACCTGCCCATCGTCCTGGGCGAGCTGGGCCCCACCGCCGGAGTCATCGGCGCGGCCCGGCTGATCAGCGACCACCTGTTCTCACCCGCGTAATCACCTCCTGCTCCGGCACCACCAGCACAGCGCCCTGCTTCGCCCTGCCCTGAAACCGGCCCCCGCACGCCAGCCAAGGGGAACCCACATGGCACCTGAACCACCGCTGCTCAGCATGTCCGGCATCACCAAGTCGTTCCCCGGCGTCCGCGCCCTGGACGGCGTCGACCTCGACGTCCAGGCCGGTGAAGTGCACTGCCTGCTCGGCCAGAACGGCGCCGGGAAGTCCACCCTGATCAAGGTCCTGGCCGGCGCCCACCAGCCCGACACCGGCACCATCCACTGGCGCGGCGAACCGGTCACCCTGCGCTCGCCGATCGCCGCGATGCGCCTCGGCATCGCCACCATCTACCAGGAACTCGACCTGGTGGAGCACCTGTCGGTCGCCGAGAACGTCCACCTCGGCCATGAACCCACGGCCGCCGGGTTCGTCGTACGACGCAGGACGGCGAAGGAGTCGACAGCCCATCTGCTGAAGCGGCTCGGGCATCCGGAGATCGACCCCGGGCGTCTCGTCGGCGAGCTGTCGGCCGCCCAGCAGCAGATCGTCTCCATGGCCCGCGCGCTCTCCCACGACGTACGGCTGATCGTGATGGACGAACCGTCCGCCGCCCTCGACCCCGACGAGGTCGACAACCTCTTCCGGATCGTCGGCGACCTCACCGCCGACGGCGTCGCCGTCGTCTACATCTCGCACCGCCTGGAGGAGATCCGCCGGATCGGCGACCGGGTGACCGTGCTCAAGGACGGCCGGGCGGTGGCGGGCGGGCTGCCCGCGAAGTCGACGCCGACGCGCGACGTCGTGGCGCTGATGACCGGCCGCAACGTCGAGTACGTCTTCCCCGAGCGGCCCGCTGCGCCGGGGCAGGGGGAGCCGCTGCTTCAGGTGCGGGGACTGGCCCGGGACGGCGAGTTCGAGCCCTTCGACCTGACGGTCCGGCCCGGCGAGATCGTCGGCCTCGCGGGACTCGTCGGCTCCGGACGCTCCGAGATCCTGGAGACGATCTACGGCGCCCGCAAGCCCACCGCCGGTCAAGTCGTCGTCGCCGGGCGGCCTTTGAAGCCCGGCAGTGTCCGCGCCGCCGTCCGTGCCGGACTCGGGCTCGCCCCCGAGGAACGCAAGGCACAGGCCCTGCTGATGCTGGAGTCGGTCACCCGCAACGTCTCGATCTCCTCCATGTCCCGCTTCTCGAAGGCGGGTTGGATCGACCGAGGCGCCGAACTGGGCGCCGCGCGCGCCGCGACCCGCGAGTTGTCGCTGCGGCCCGACAACCCCTCGGTGCCGATCCGCACCCTCTCCGGCGGCAACCAGCAAAAGGCCGTCCTCGCCCGCTGGCTGCTGCGCGGCTGCCGCGTCCTGCTGCTCGACGAGCCCACCCGGGGCGTCGACGTCGGCGCCCGCGCCGAGCTGTACGCGGTCGTCCGGCGCCTCGCCGACGAAGGCCTCGCGGTGCTGCTGGTCTCCAGCGAGGTGCCCGAGGTGCTCGGCCTCGCCGACCGCGTGCTGGTGCTGCGCGAGGGCCGGGTCGTACACACCGCGCCCGCCCAAGAGCTGGACGAACACCGCGTACTCGACCTCGTGATGGAAGGAAGCCCGGCGTCATGACGCAGCCCGTGTCCCCGCCGCGGGGCAGCACCGACAAGGTGCCGTCGGCCGTTCAACCCCCCGCCTGGCGCGGCCTGATGGCCCGCGCCGACGTCCGCACCCTGTCCCTGCTCGGCGTGCTCGCCGCCCTCGTCGTCATCGGCGGCATCACCAAGCCGGACGAGTTCCTCGACACCCGCAACCTCCAACTCGTCCTCACCCAGGCCTCCGTGATCGGTGTCGTCACCGTCGGTATGACCTTCGTCATCACCTCCGGCGGCATCGACCTCTCCGTCGGCGCGATCGTCGCCCTCGCCTCGGTCTGGGCGACCACCGTCGCCACCCAGGAGTACGGCTTCGGCGGCATCCTCTTCACCTCGGTGCTCGTCGGCCTGGGCTGCGGCCTGGTCAACGGACTCCTCGTCGCGTACGGCGGGATGGTCCCGTTCATCGCCACCCTCGCCATGCTGGCGTCGGCGCGCGGACTGGCGTTGCAGATCACCGACGGCAGGACGCAGATCGTGACGGTGGACGGCATCCTCGACCTGGGCGAGCGCGACGCGTACGTGCTCGGCGTCCCGCCGCTCGTCCTCGTCTTCGCCGTCGTCACGATCATCGGCTGGCTGCTGCTGAACCGCACCACCTTCGGGCGCCGCACCGTCGCCGTCGGCGGCAACGCGGAGGCGGCTCGGCTGGCCGGTATCGACGTACGCCGCCAGCGGCTGTACCTGTACCTGCTCTCCGGGCTGTGCTGCGGTATCGCCGCGTTCCTGCTGATCATCCTGTCCGGCTCCGGTCAGAACACCAACGGCAACCTGTACGAACTCGACGCCATCGCGGCCGCGATCATCGGCGGCACGCTGCTCAGCGGCGGCCGCGGCACCATCGTCGGCTCCGTGCTCGGCGTCCTGATCTTCACCACGATCACCAACATTTTCGCCCTGAACAACCTGCAGAGCGACGTCCAGCAGATCGCCAAGGGCGCGATCATCGTCGCCGCCGTGCTGGTCCAGCGCCGTACCGCGAGCACGACCTGAGGAAAGGGTTCACCGCCATGACACAACTCCCCACGCGCAGAGGACTGCTCTTCGGGACCGCCGCCGTCTCGGCCGGTGTCCTCCTCGCAGGTTGCACGAGTAACGAGTCCGGCGACGGCGGCCAGGCCGCCGACAACCAGCCCGCCGCCGACGACCAGCCCGGCAAGCAGGTCACCATCGGCTTCGCCGGACCGCAGGCCGACCACGGCTGGCTCAACGCGATCAACGAGAACGCCAAGAGCCGCGCCGAGAAGTACCAGGACGTGACGCTGGAGATCACCGAGGGCTCCAACGACACCGCCGCGCAGATCGGCCAGATCGAGACCCTGATCAACAAGAAGGTCGACGTCCTGGTCATCCTGCCCGCCGACGGCAAGGCGCTCACCCAGGTCGGGCTCAAGGCGATGCGGGCCGGGATCCCGGTGATCAACCTGGACCGGATCTTCAACACCCCGCAGGCGTACCGCTGCTGGATCGGCGGCGACAACTACGGCATGGGCCTCAACGCCGGCCACTACATCGGCGAGCAGCTCAAGGACAAGCCCAATGCCCGGGTCATCGAACTGGCCGGGCTGGACAACCTGGAGCTGACCCAGCAGCGCACCCAGGGCTTCGACGACGCGCTGAAGAACTACCCGAACATCCGCAAGGTGGCCCGCCAGGCCGCCGAGTTCACCGTCGAGTCCGGGCAGGCCAAGATGGCCCAGCTGCTCCAGGCGCAGTCGCAGTTCGACGCGCTGTGGAACCACGACGACGACCAGGGCGTGGGCGCGCTGCGCGCCATCGAACAGGCCGGGCGGGACGACTTCCTGATGGTCGGCGGCGCGGGCGCGCTCTCCGCCTTCCAGGCGATCAAACAGGACGACGGCGTGCTGAAGGCGACCGTCCTCTACCCGCCCACCATGGCCGCCTCCGCCATCGACCTCGCCCGCGCCCTCGGCCAGGCCAAGGGCATCGGCGGCCTCGCGGAGTACGAGATCCCGGCGTCGATCACGCTCTACTCGGCCGTCGTCGACAAGACCAACGTCGACCAGTACATGTCCACCGGCTTCGAGTGAGGCGCCCCGCTCGACGGGCCTGACCTCACGGAAACCGGTCAGGTCCCCACCCCCCACCTCGCCATGACGACGAGAGGACATCCGTATGGCACAGCCGCAAGCGCCCGAAGGGACCGCGTCCGAGAAGCCCCCGCTGCGCGTCGGCATGGTCGGCTACGCCTTCATGGGCGCCGCCCACTCCCAGGGCTGGCGCACCGTGGGCCGCGTCTTCGACCTGCCCCGGCAGCCCGTGCTCGCCGCGATCTGCGGACGGGACGAGACGGCCGTGCGCGCGGCGGCCGAACGGCACGGCTGGGCGGCGGCCGAGACCGACTGGCGGGCGCTGATCACCCGGGACGACGTCGACCTGGTCGACATCTGCACCCCCGGCGACAGTCACGCCGAGATCGCGCTCGCCGCGCTGGCCGCCGGCAAGCACGTCCTGTGCGAGAAGCCCCTCGCGAACACCGTCGAGGAGGCCGAGACGATGGCGACGGCGGCCGAATCGGCCTACGAACGCGGCCAGTTGGCGATGGTCGGCTTCAACTACCGCCGGATGCCCGCCACCGCGCTGGCCCGGCGGATGGTCGCCGAGGGCCGCGTCGGCACCCTGCGGCACGTCAGGGTGTCGTACCTCCAGGACTGGCTGGTCGACCCGCAGGCCCCGCTGACCTGGCGGCTGCGCAAGGAACGGGCCGGCTCCGGCTCACTCGGCGACCTCGGTGCGCACATCGTCGACCTGGCGCAGTACCTGGCGGGGGAGCAGCTCGCGGGGGTGTCGGCGCTCACGGAGACCTTCGTACGGGAACGGCCGCTCGCCGGTGCCGTGCGGGGACTGGGCGCGGTCTCGGCGGGCGGCACCGGGCAGGTCACCGTCGACGACGCCGCCCTGTTCACCGCCCGCTTCACCTCCGGCGCCCTCGCCTCCTTCGAGGCCACCCGGTACGCCACCGGCCGCAAGAACGCCCTGCGCATCGAACTCAACGGCGAGCGCGGCTCGCTGGCCTTCGACCTGGAGCGGCTCAACGAGCTCTGGTACCACGACGGCACCGAGCCCGACGTCCGCTCCGGCTTCCGCCGCATCCTCGTCACCGAGCCCGACCACCCCTACCTCGACGCCTGGTGGCCGCCCGGCCACGGCCTCGGCTACGAGCACACCTTCGTCCACCAGGCCCGCGACCTGGTCCACGCGGTCGCCGAGGGCCGCCGCCCCGACCCCTCCTTCGCGGACGGGCTGCAGGTGCAGCGCGTCCTCGCGGCGGTGGAGGAGAGCGCCGAGAAGAACTCCGTCTACACCCCGATCGCGGTCTGAGGAGGCTTTGGCCATGCCCCGCACCTTCACGCTCTTCACCGGCCAGTGGGCCGACCTCCCCCTCGAAGAGGTCTGCCGCCTGGCCCGCGACTTCGGCTACGACGGACTCGAACTCGCCTGCTGGGGCGACCACTTCGAGGTCGACAAGGCGCTGAACGATCCCTCCTACATCGAGTCGCGGCATCAGCTCCTCGACAAGTACGGCCTGAAGTGCTGGGCCATCTCCAACCACCTGGTCGGCCAGGCCGTCTGCGACGCCATCATCGACGAACGGCACCAGGCCATCCTGCCGGCACGGATCTGGGGCGACGGGGACGCGGAAGGCGTACGACAGCGCGCCGCCGCCGAGATCAAGGACACAGCGCGCGCCGCGGCCGCCTTCGGCGTCGACACCGTCATCGGCTTCACCGGCTCCGCCATCTGGCACCTGGTCGCGATGTTCCCGCCCGCCCCCGAGTCGATGATCGAGCGCGGCTACGAGGACTTCGCCGAACGCTGGAACCCGATCCTGGACGTCTTCGACACCGAGGGCGTGCGATTCGCGCACGAGGTGCATCCGAGTGAGATCGCCTACGACTACTGGACCACCCGGCGCGCGCTGGAGGCGGTCGACCACCGTCCCGCCTTCGGGCTGAACTTCGACCCGTCGCACTTCGTGTGGCAGGACCTCGACCCGGTCGCCTTCCTGTGGGACTTCCGCGACCGCATCTACCACGTCGACTGCAAGGAGGCCCGCAAGCGCCTCGACGGCCGCAACGGCCGCCTCGGCTCCCACCTGCCCTGGGGCGACCCGCGGCGCGGCTGGGACTTCGTCTCCGCCGGACACGGCGACGTGCCCTGGGAGGACGTCTTCCGGATGCTGCGCTCCATCGACTACCGGGGCCCCATCTCCGTCGAGTGGGAGGACGCCGGCATGGACCGGCTCCAGGGCGCTCCTGAGGCCCTGACCCGCCTGAAGGCCTTCGACTACGAGCCGCCCAGCGCGTCCTTCGACGCCGCGTTCAACCACTGAACCACGCACTCGGCTTTCAGGTCGGACGGGGGCCGGAACAACCGCCGGTCCCCGCCCTCCCTGAAGTGTTCAGGACACACACACCTCCGGGGTGACGGCGCACCCCGGCGCCCGCACCGCACGTCTTCGCACCCACCCCGTACGGCCCACCCGTTCCCGGAGGGATTTCGTGCACAGAACCAGACTCCGAAGCACCCGCACCCCGAGGCGTCCAAGGCTTCGTACCACCCTCGCCCTGTTCACCGGCCTGCTCCTGGCCGTGGGCACCCCGGCGACCGTCGCCGGCGCCCACCCCGGCCACCCGGAACACGACGAACCGGCCGCCGCCGAGGGGCAGTTCCAACAGGTGCCGCTCGCCAAGGGCGAACCCGAGACGGGCGAGCCGATGTCGCTCGCCGTGCTCCCGGACCGCAGCGTCCTGCACACCTCGCGCGACGGCACGCTGCGCCTCACCGACCAGGGCGGCGTCACCAAGGTCGCCGGCAGGATCCCCGTCTACAGCCACGACGAGGAGGGCCTGCAGGGCGTCGGAATCGACCCGGACTTCGAGAACAACCGGGCGATCTACCTCTACTACGCCCCGCCGCTCGACACCCCCGCGGGCGACGCCCCGGAGACCGGCACCGCCGAGGACTTCAAGAAGTTCGACGGCGTCAACCGCCTGTCCCGCTTCGTCCTGAACCCGGGCGGCACTCTGGACATGGCCAGCGAAAAGAAGGTCCTGGACGTCCCGGCGTCCCGCGGCCTGTGCTGCCACGTCGGCGGCGACATCGACTTCGACGCGGACGGCAACCTCTACCTGTCGACCGGCGACGACACCAACCCCTTCGCCTCCGACGGCTACACGCCGGTCGACGACCGCGAGGGCCGCAATCCCGCGTTCGACGCCCGGCGCAGCTCCGGCAACACCAACGACCTGCGCGGCAAGATCCTCCGTATCAAGGTCGCCGAGGACGGCTCGTACACCGTCCCGGAGGGCAACCTCTTCGCCCCCGGCACGGACAAGACCCGCCCGGAGATCTACGCGATGGGCTTCCGCAACCCGTTCCGGATGAGCGTCGACGACAAGACCGGCATCGTCTACGTCGGCGACTACGGCCCCGACGCGGGCGCCGCCGACCCCAGCCGGGGCCCGGCAGGCCAGGTCGAGTTCGCCAAGGTCACCGAGCCCGCCAACTTCGGCTGGCCGTTCTGCACCGGGAACAACGACGCCTACGTCGACTACGACTTCGCCACCGGCACCTCCGGTGAGAAGTTCGACTGCGCCGCCCCGAAGAACACCTCGCCGCACAACACGGGCCTGGTCGACCTGCCGCCCGCGCAGGCCGCCTGGATCCCCTACGACGGCGGTTCCGTGCCCGAGTTCGGCAGCGGCTCGGAGTCCCCGATGGCCGGGCCCGTCTACCGCTACGACCCCGACCTCGACTCCAAGGTGAAGTTCCCCGAGGCGTACGACGGCGACTTCTTCGCGGGTGAGTTCGGCCGCCGGTGGATCAAGCGGATCGAGCAGAACGAGGACGGTTCGGTCGCGAAGATCAACGACTTCCCGTGGACCGGCACCCAGATCATGGACATGGAGTTCGGCCCCGACGGCGCGCTCTACGTCCTCGACTACGGCGTCTCCTGGTTCCAGGGCGACGAGAACTCCGCGCTGTACCGGATCGAGAACGCCGAGGACGGCTTCTCCCCGATCGCCGAGGTGAGCGCCGACAAGACGTCCGGCGCGGCCGGCCTGAAGGTCGCCTTCACCGGCTCCGCCAAGGACGCCGACTCGCCCGACCTCACCTACAGCTGGGACTTCGGCGACGGCACCAAGGGCGAAGGCCTCAACCCCACCCACAGGTACAAGAAGGTCGGCACCTACACCGCGACCTTCACCGCGCACGACCCCGAGGGCAACACCGGCAACGCCAGCGTCCGGATCGTGGTCGGCAACACCGAGCCCAAGGTGAAGATCGACGTCCCGGGCAACGGCAGCCTGGCCGCCTTCGGTGAGCCCGTCCCGTTCAAGGTGACCGTCACCGACCCCGAGGAGACGATCGACTGCTCCAAGGTCAAGGTCGTCTACAGCCTCGGCCACGACTCCCACGCCCACGAGCTGACCAGCGAGACCGGCTGTGAGGGCACTCTGAAGCCGCCCGCCGGTGACGGCGGTCACGACCCCAACGCCAACATCTACGGCGTCGTCGGCGCCGCCTACACCGACGGCGGGGCGAACGGCCAGGAGGCGCTGACCGGCACCGCCCGCACCGTGCTCCAGCCGCTGCACCGCCAGGCCGAGCACTACACCACCCAGTCGGGTGTGTCGATCATCGACAAGACCGGCGCCAACGGTGGCAAGACCGTCGGCGACATCCACGACGGCGACTGGATCTCCTTCACCCCCTACCGGTTCGACGGGCAGAAGAAGATGACCGTGCGGGCGTCCTCCGGCGGCGCGGGCGGCTTCATCGAACTGCGTACCGGCTCGCCCGACGGGCCGCTGCACGGCTCGGCCTACATCCCGCCGACCGGCAGCTGGGAGACCTTCCAGAACGTCGACGTGCCGCTGCGGTCGCTGCCCAAGCGCACCACGAAGATCTACCTGGTCTTCAAGGGCGGCGAGGGCGCGCTGTACGACGTGGACGACTTCGAGTTCTCCAAGCAGCCGTTCAAGGACGGCAAGAGGGTCCTGGTCTTCTCCAAGACCGCCGGTTTCCGGCACGACTCCATCCCGGCCGGCATCGCGGCCCTGAAGGAACTCGGCGCCCCGGCCGGCATCACGGTCGACGCGACCGAGGAGGCCCGGCAGTTCACCACGACCAACCTGGCCAAGTACGACGCGGTGGTCTTCCTGTCCACCACCGGTGACGTGCTCAACGCCGAGCAGCAGACGGCGTTCGAGAACTACGTCAAGAACGGTGGCGGCTACATGGGCGTCCACGCCGCCGCCGACACCGAGTACGACTGGGAGTTCTACGGCGGCCTCGTCGGCGCCTACTTCGACTCGCACCCGGCCACCCAGCAGGCCACCGTCCGCGTCGAGGACCACGACCACCCGTCCACCGCGCATCTGGACGACACCTGGGAGCGCACCGACGAGTGGTACAACTACCGCACCAACCCGCGTGAGCAGGTCAAGGTCCTCGCCACCCTGGACGAGACGACCTACCAGGGCGGCACCATGAAGGGCGACCACCCGATCGCCTGGTGCCAGGACTACGGCGGCGGCCGGTCCTTCTACACCGGTCTCGGCCACACCAAGGAGTCCTACGCCGAGGAGGCCTTCCGGGCCCATCTGCTCGGCGGTCTGCAGTACGCCACCGGCCAGGTCAAGGCCGACTGCAAGCCGAGCAAGGGCTACCGGAAGATCTTCAACGGCCAGACCCTGGACGGCTGGAAGCAGGCCGGCCCCGGCACGTTCAACGTCAAGGACGGCACCCTGGAGTCCGAGGGCGGCATGGGGCTGCTCTGGTACCAGGCCAAGGAGCTGACGTCGTACTCCCTGAAGCTCGACTGGAAGATGCAGGGCGACGACAACTCCGGGATCTTCGTGGGCTTCCCCGCCTCCGACGACCCCTGGTCCGCGGTGAACAGGGGCTACGAGATCCAGATCGACGCCACGGACGCGCCCGACCGCACCACGGGCTCCGTCTACTCGTTCAAGTCGGCGAACATCAAGGCCCGTGACCAGGTCCTGCGGCCGCCCGGCCAGTGGAACTCCTACGAGATCAAGGTCCGGGGCGAACGTCTCCAGGTGTTCCTCAACGGAGTCAAGATCAACGACTTCACCAACAAGGACCCCCGGCGGAGCCTGACCGACGGCTACATCGGCCTGCAGAACCACGGCGCCGACGACCAGGTCTCCTTCCGCAACATCCAGTTGAAGGAACTGCCCGTCAAGGGCGACTGAACGGCGGCGGGCGGGGGACGCCGGACCCCCGCCCGCCGTCTCCGTCCCTCCCCCCCGGTTTCGCGCACGACCAGGAGGCTGCCCATGTCCGCGTCCCTCTCCCGACCGCGTGTGGGGGTGTGGCTGATCGGTGCCCGAGGCTCCGTCGCCACCACCGTCGTCACGGGGTGCGCCGCCGTCACCGCGGGACTGCACCCGCCCACCGGCATGGTGACCGAGACCCCGGCGTTCACCGACAGCGGCCTGCCCGCGCTGTCCGACCTCGTCTTCGGCGGCCATGACACCGTCGACTGCCCCCTGCCCAAACGCGCCGAGGCCCTGACCGCCGGCGGCGTCCTCCCGCCCGGCGTCGCCACCGCCGTCGCCGCCGAACTCGCCGCCGCCGACCGGGAGATCAGGCCCGGCGGCTCCACTCCGGGGGACACCAGGAGCGAGGCCGAACTGATCACGGCCTTCGCCGACGACATACGCGACTTCGTGCACCGCCACGACCTGGAGCGGGCCGTCGTGGTGAACGTCGCCTCCACCGAACCCGCGTCCCAGGGGCCCGACGCCCCGCTGCCGGCCAGCACCCTGTACGCGCTGGCCGCCCTGCGCGCGGGCTGCCCCTACGTAAACTTCACCCCGTCCGAGGGCATGCACCACCCCGTCGCCGCCCGCGAGGCCGAGCGGAGCGGACTGCCGTACGCAGGCCGGGACGGCAAGACCGGACAGACGTTGCTGCGGGCCGTGCTGGGCCCGATGTTCGCGCAGCGGGCGCTGAACGTGCGGGCCTGGTCCGGCACCAACCTGCTCGGCGGCGGGGACGGCGCGGCCCTCGCCGACCCGGCCGCCGCGGCGGCGAAGAACGCCGGCAAGGAACGCGTCCTCGCCGACACCCTCGGCACCGTTCCCGAGGGCGAGGTGCACATCGACGACGTCCCGGCCCTCGGCGACTGGAAGACCGCCTGGGACCACATCGCCTTCGACGGCTTCCTCGGCACCCGCATGATCCTCCAGACCATCTGGCAGGGCTGCGACTCGGCCCTGGCGGCACCCCTGGTCCTGGACCTGGCCCGCCTGACCGCCCGGTCCCACGAGGCAGGCCTGACCGGTCCGCTCGGCGACCTGGGCTTCTACTTCAAGGACCCGGTGGGGGACGGACCGGCGGGCCTGGCCGAGCAGTACGCGGCGCTGGGCCGGCTGGCGGAACGGCTCGCAGGTGCGGCTGCCTCCGCCGACCTGGGTACGGGTGACGGTGCGGTGGCGGGCGGCGCCGGTGCGAAGACGGGTGGTGCAGGCGCGGACGCGGTTGCCGGGGCGGAGACGTCCGCGCAGTCGGTCCAGGACGACGCACCCCGGGGAGAGCGGCCATGAGCCGTAGCCGCGCCTGGGCCGAACTGCTGCGGCTTCCCGCCCTGTTCACCGTCCCCGGCGACGCCCTGAGCGGTGCCGTCGCCACGGGTGCCCGCCCCAACCCGCGCACCGTCCTCGCCATTGGTTCCTCCCTGTGTCTCTACGAGGCCGGTATGGCCCTCAACGACTGGGCGGACCGGGAGGAGGACGCCGCCGAGCGTCCCCAGCGGCCCCTGCCCTCCGGGCGGATCCGGCCGTCTTCCGCCCTCACTGCGGCCTGCGCCCTCACCGCAGCCGGACTGGCCCTCGCGGCCCGCGCCGGCCGCCCGGCCCTGGCCGTGGCCACCCCCCTCGCGGCCACGGTCTGGGCGTACGATCTCGCGCTGAAGCACACCCCCGCCGGTCCCGTGGCCATGGCCGCCGCGCGTGGCCTCGACCACCTCCTCGGCGCCACCGCCACCACCGGCCGTCCGTGGGAGGCGCTGCCCTCCGCCGCCCTCCTCGGCACCCACACGCTCGCCGTGACGGCGGTCTCCCGCCGGGAGACCCAGGGCGGCTCGGTACTGGCACCGCTGGCCGCCCTCACCGCGACGGCCGTCCTCACCGGGCTCGTGGCACGCGGCACGAACGGCACGAACGGCACGAAGGACGCTACGTCGACGGGCACCGGGATCGGCACCGGCACTGGCACTGGCACCAGGATCGGCACCGGCGTCGGGTCCGGCACCGGCATCAGGACCGGCACCGGCATCGGCACCGGGCGCCGGAGGTCCGCGCGCGACCGCGCAGGCTCCGCCTTCGACGCCGCCCTGCGCACCGCCCTCGCCACCACCTACGCCGCGACGGCAGGCCGTCCCTACACCCACGCCGCCCTCAACCCCTCACCTCCCCTCACCCAACGAGCCGTCGGCGGCGGCATCCGCGCCCTGATCCCGCTTCAGGCCGCGCTCGCCGCCCGCGCCGGAGCCGGCGTCACCGCCCTCGTCATCGCGGCGCTCGCCCCGATCGGCCGGAAGTACGCGAGGAAGGTGAGCATCACATGAGCCCCCAGCCCAACCCGGCACCGGAACTCGGCCAACCGACCCCGCCGCACCGCTCCCTCCGCTTCGGCTACGGCACCAACGGCCTCGCCGACCTCCGGCTCGACGACGCCCTCGTCCTGCTCGCCGACCTCGGCTACGACGGCGTCGGTCTGACCCTCGACCACATGCACCTCGACCCCCTCGCCCCGGACCTGCCCGCCCGCACCCGCCGAGTCGCCCAGCGCCTCGGCGCGCTGGGACTGACGGCCACCGTCGAGACGGGCGCCCGCTATGTGCTCGACCCGCGCCGCAAACACGGTCCCTCCCTTCTGGACCCGGACCCCGGCGACCGCGCCCGCCGCGTCGACCTGCTGCTCCGGGCCGTCCGTGTCGCCGCCGACCTGGGCGCCCACGCCGTGCACTGCTTCAGCGGCACCCTCCCGCCCGGCACGGACGAGGACACGGCGTGGAAACGCCTGGCCGACAGCCTCACTCCCGTCCTGGACGCCGCGACCGCCGCCGGTGTCCCGCTCGCCGTCGAACCCGAGCCCGGCCACCTCCTCGCCACCCTTGCCGACTTCCACCGTCTGCGCCGCACCCTCGGCGACCCCGACCTCCTCGGTCTCACCCTCGACATCGGCCACTGTCAGTGCCTCGAACCCCTCCCTCCCGCCGACTGCGTACGCGCCGCCGCGCCCTGGCTGCGCCACGTCCAGATCGAGGACATGCGGCGCGGCGTCCATGAACATCTCCCGTTCGGCGAGGGGGAGATCGACTTCCCGCCCGTCCTGGCGGCCCTCGCCGCCACCGGCTACCAGGGCCTGACCGTCGTCGAACTGCCCCGCCACTCCCACGCGGGCCCTCACTGCGCCGAACTGTCCCTCCCGTTCCTCCGTACCGCCGCGCCACCCAACGGGCCGGTCCCACCCCCGACTCCGCCCGTCGCACCCCTCGGCGAGCCCTCCGCCACCCCTGAAGGGAGCACCCCGTGAAGCACCCCCACGCCACCCCGGCGACCCCGGCGGCGAGATCCGACAACGCGACGACGCCCACCGAGGCGGACGACAACACGACGGTCACGAACGCGGCCACGGGCAGGCACAGCCCCACCGCGTCGGTCACCGATGCCGACACAACGACCGAGCACCCCAACCCTGCCCGCACCCGCCTCACCTCCCTCCACGCCCACCTCAACACCCACCTCCCCGGAGCCGTCCGCGCCTGGCTCGACCAGGCCCTCGCCGAGGCCGCCGCCCACCCCGGTGCGCATGGCCCCATCTCCGTGTGGGAGCTGCGCATCGCCGAGGCGGGCCGCCGCTGCGGGGACGAGTACGCCGACGCCGCCCGCGTGCTGATCCTCCATGCCGCCGGGGCCGACCCGGCCGCGCTCAGCCGTGTCTACCGGCAGGGCACCGCCGCCGAGCGCCGCGCCGTCCTGCACGCCCTGCCCCACCTCGTGCCCGGCCCGGACGTCCTCCCGCTGATCGAGGACGCCCTGCGCACCAACGACACCCGGCTCCTCGCCGCCGCCGTCGGCCCGTACGCCGCCCGGCACCTCGACCCGCACAACTGGCGGCACGCCGTACTGAAGTGCCTGTTCACCGGCGTCCCCGTCGACAACGTGGCCGATCTGGAGCGGCGCGCCCACGCTGATGCCGAACTCGCCCGCATGCTCGGCGACTACGCCGCCGAACGCACCGCCGCGGGCCGTCCCGTACCGGAGGACCTGTCCCGCGTCCTGGCCCTGACCGACTCCGCACCAGCACCGCACGGATCGGACACCCCCCACGGCAAGGAGTCCTGATGCGCATCTTCGACCCCCACATCCACATGACGTCCAGGACCACCGACGACTACGAGGCCATGCACGCCGCCGGCGTCCGCGCCGTCGTCGAGCCCTCCTTCTGGCTCGGTCAGCCGCGCACCTCGCCCGCCACCTTCCTCGACTACTTCGACTCCCTCCTCGGCTGGGAACCCTTCCGCGCCGCCCAGTACGGCATCGCCCACCACTGCACGATCGCCCTGAACCCCAAGGAGGCGAACGACCCGCGCTGCCGTCCCGTCCTCGACGAACTGCCCCGGTATCTCGTCAAGGACCAGGTCGTCGCCGTCGGTGAGATCGGCTACGACTCGATGACCCCCGCCGAGGACACCGCCCTCGCCGCCCAGCTCCAGCTCGCCGCCGACCACGAGCTGCCCGCCCTCGTGCACACTCCCCACCGCGACAAGCTGGCCGGCCTGCGCCGCACCCTCGACCTCGTGCGGGAGTCCGCCCTGCCGCCGGACCGCGTCCTGCTCGACCACCTCAACGAGACCACCGTCAAGGAAGCCAAGGACAGCGGTTGCTGGCTGGGCTTCTCCGTCTATCCGGACACCAAGATGGACGAGGACCGGATGGTCGCGATCCTGCGCACCTACGGGACCGAGCAGGCGCTGGTGAACTCCGCCGCCGACTGGGGACGCAGCGACCCCCTGAAGACCCGCAAGGTCGGCGACCTGATGCTCGCCGAGGGCTTCACCGAGGACGACGTCGACCAGGTCCTGTGGCGCAACCCCGTCGCCTTCTACGGGCTCAGCGGCCGGCTGAACCTCGACATCGCCGCGAACGAGGCCACCCACGAAGGCAACTCCATCCTGCGCGGCGGGGAGTGAGCCATGCGCTTCCGCCATCCCGACGGCTCCACGGTGCACCTCGCCTACTGCACCAACGTCCACCCCGCCGAAACCCTCGACGGTGTCCTCGCCCAGCTCCGCGACCACTGCGAACCCGTCCGCCGCCGCCTCGGCCGCGACCGGCTCGGCATCGGCCTGTGGCTCGCCAGGGACGCCGCCCACGCCCTCGTCACCGTCCCCTCCGCCCTGCGCGATCTGCGCGCCGAACTCGACCGGCGCGGCCTCGAAGTCGTCACCCTCAACGGCTTCCCCTATGAGGGCTTCGGTGCCGAAGAGGTCAAGTACCGCGTGTACAAGCCGGACTGGGCCGATCCCGAACGCCTCGACCACACCACTGCCCTGGCCCGCGTCCTCGCCGGGCTCCTCCCCGACGACGTCACCGAGGGCAGCGTCTCCACCCTGCCGCTCGCCTGGCGCACCGCCCAGGACAGCCGGCGGGCCGACGCCGCCCACACCGCCCTGCGCACCCTCGGCGAACGCCTCGACGCCCTCCAGGAACTGACCGGCCGCTCGATCCGCGTCGGCCTGGAACCCGAACCCGGTTGCGTCATCGAGACCACCGGCGACGCCATCGCCCCGCTGACCGCGATCACCCACGACCGCATCGGCATCTGCGTCGACACTTGCCACCTCGCCACCTCCTTCGAAGACCCGCACGCCGCCCTGGACGCCCTCACCCAGGCCGGCGTCCCCGTCGTCAAGTCCCAGCTCTCCGCCGCACTGCACGCCGAACACCCCCATCTCCCCGAAGTCCGCGACGCCCTCGCCGCCTTCGACGAACCCCGCTTCCTGCACCAGACCCGCACCGCCACCGCCGCGGGCCTCCGCGGCACCGACGACCTCGGCGCGGCCCTCCGGGACGCCGCCCTGCCCGACGCCTCGCCCTGGCGCGCCCACTTCCACGTCCCGCTGCACGCGGCCCCTGCCGCGCCCCTCACCTCCACGCTCGCCGTACTGAAGACGGCCCTGGCCCGCCTCGTCGGCGGAGCCGGCCCGCTCACTCACCATCTGGAGGTCGAGACCTACACCTGGCAGGCCCTTCCACCGGAGCTGCGGCCCCGGGCCCGCACCCAGCTCACGGATGGCATCGCGGCCGAACTCACCCTGGCCCGCGACCTGCTGACGGACCTCGGCCTGAAGGAGCTGCCGTGAACGCCCGCGCCGCAGCGCGCCCCACCCCACTCCTCGTCCTCGACGTCGTGGGCCTCACCCCCCGTCTGCTCGACCACATGCCGCACCTGAAGACCCTCGCCCAGTCCGGCTCCCACGCCCCCCTGGGCACCGTCCTGCCCGCCGTCACCTGCGCCGCCCAGTCGACGTTCCTGACCGGCACCATGCCCTCCGAGCACGGGATCGTCGGCAACGGCTGGTACTTCCGTGAACTCGGCGACGTCCTGCTGTGGCGCCAGCACAACGGCCTGGTCGCCGGCGACAAACTCTGGGACGCCGCCCGCCGCGCCCACCCCGGCTACACGGTCGCCAATATCTGCTGGTGGTACGCCATGGGCGCGGACACCGACATCACTGTCACCCCCCGTCCGATCTACTACGCCGACGGCCGCAAGGAACCCGACTGCTACACCCGCCCGCCGGACCTCCACGACGAACTCACCGAGGAATTCGGCACCTTCCCGCTGTTCCACTTCTGGGGCCCCGGCGCGGACCTCGTCTCCAGCCAGTGGATCATCGCCGCGACCCGCCACATCCTGCGCACCAGGCACCCCGACCTGACCCTGTGCTACCTCCCTCACCTCGACTACGACTTGCAACGCTTCGGCCCCGACGACCCGCGCTCCCTGAAGGCGGCCGCCGACCTGGACGCGGCCATGGCCCCGCTGCTGGCCGACGCCCGCGCGGAGGGCCGTACCGTTGTCGTGCTGTCCGAGTACGGCATCACCCGCGTGAACCGGCCCGTCGACATCAACCGCGCACTGCGCCGCGCGGGCCTGCTTGAGGTGCACACGCAGGACGGCATGGAGTACCTCGACGCGATGGCATCCCGGGCCTTCGCCGTCGCCGACCACCAGATCGCCCACGTCTATGTGCGCCGCCCCGAGGACCTGGACGCGACCCGCGCCGCGCTCGACGGACTGCCCGGGATCGAGCAACTCCTCGACGACGAGGGCAAGAAGACCCACCAACTCGACCATCCGCGGGCCGGCGAGCTCGTCGCCGTCGCGGAGCCGGACGCCTGGTTCACGTACTACTACTGGCTCGACGACGCCCGCGCGCCCGACTTCGCGCAGCTCGTCGAGATCCACCGCAAACCCGGCTACGACCCGGTCGAGCTCTTCATGGATCCCCTCGACCCCTACGTCAAGGTCAAGGCGGCGGCCGCACTGGCCCGCAAGAAGCTCGGCATGCGCTACCGCATGGCGGTCGTGCCGCTGGATCCCTCACCTATTCGCGGCAGCCACGGCCGCCTCCCCATGAGCGACGACGACGGTCCGCTCCTCATTTGCTCCACCCCCCGCGCAGTCGACGGCCGTGTCGCGGCCACCGACGTGAAGTCACTGCTGCTCCAACTGGCCGGTCTCGGCTGACGCACCAGCTCATACAGGCGCCGAGATCCAGCTACTGAGAGTGAAACACACGGCACTGACAACGGCCGGTCCCGGCCGCACCGGAACCGGCCACGACCGAGAAGGCAGACACTCGTGACCCTGTATTCCGACCCCTCCCGCACCGAGGCCACCGCCTCCGCCGCCGCCCCGGACGAGGGACTGCGCCGCAGCCTCGGCGTGGCCCGGCGCCGCTTCCTCAGCACCTGCACTGCCGTGGCGGCCGGCGCCGTCGCGGCGCCCGTCTTCGGCGCCGCCCCAGCCCTGGCCCAGGACCGGGGCAGAGACCACGGCCACGGACACGGACATGGCGGGCATGTTCTCGTCCCGCCGCACAAGCGCGGCATCATCCTCTACACCGTCCGTGACGCCACCGGCCGCGACCCCCTCTCCACCGACCTGCCCTCCGGCTTCCGCGAGGTGTTCAAGCAACTGGCCCGCCACGGCTACCGCCAGGTGGAGTTCGCGGGTTACCGCCAGCACGCGAACGCACCCGGCGGCGCCGACCTGGGATCCGTCGCGGGCGCCAAGCTGCTGCGCTGCTGGCTCGACGACTACGGCCTGCGCGCCCAGGGCAACCACGGTTTCATCCCGCCGTCCTGGCCGCTGACCACGGCGGACCTGGACACCTTCAAGAAGCAGCTCGAGATCGCCAACATCATCGGCATGGACCACATGGGCACCGGCGGTGACCCCACCGGCAGCTCCCACCGCGCCGACTGGGACGTGGCCGCCGACAAGTGGAACGCCCTCGGCGAGATCGCCTGTCGCGAGGGCATCAAGCTCTACACCCACAACCACGACGGGGCCTACGGCTTCCTGCTCGACGGCGGCCCGCTGGACGACCAGGGCCGGCCGACCCGCAGCTCGGGCATCCGGAAGCTGGAGTACTTCCTCAAGGTCACCGACCCGAGGGTCGTCTGGCTGGAGATGGACATCTTCTGGGCGCACGTCGCCCAGTACAAGTTCCACACGTACACGGCCCACGACGGCTCCACCCGCAGGAACGTTTTCGACCCGGCCGGCCTGGTCGCCCGCAACAACAAGCGCTACCCGCTGTTCCACGCCAAGGACGGCGTCGTCAGCACCACGAACGGCATGGGCTACGAGATGGTGCCCTTCGGGACCGGAGTCATCGACTACACGACGTTCTTCTCCCGGGTCGGGGAGCGGAACTACCACAACCCGATGGTCGAGGACGACAACTCCCCGAGCGCCACCGACCCCGCGCAGTCGCTGCGCGAGGCCAAGATCAGCTACGACAACCTGGCGGCCCTGCGCAAGCGGCGCCACTGATCCGGACGACGGACCGGGCGGCCCCTTCCCGCGTGCTGCGGGAGGGGCCGCCCGGTCCGTGTGCGAGAAGCTCTGGGGTTGGTTGTGCCTAGGCAGGGACGGTGTGCGGCTCCGGGAATGCGGCCGGTCAGGCCGTCTCCTCGCCGAGCGGTTGCGGGTTGGGGGTGATGCGCTTGGGCCGTGGCCGTCCCGGCGGCTGCAGGAACAGGGCCATGAAGCCCGCGAACAGGGAGATCGAGCCGGCCAGGATGAACGCGCCGGCGTAGTCCCAGGCGGCCACCACCACGGCGCCCATGCCGGAGCCGAGCAGCCCGGAGACCAGCTTCGACGAGTACACCAGGCCGTAGTTGGAGGCGTTGTTGTTCTCGCCGAAGTAGTCGGCGGTCATGGCCGCGAACATCGGGAAGATGGCGCCGCCACCGAAGCCGGAGATGGACGAGAACAGCAGGAACAGCGGCAGGTTGCCGATGTTCCCGGAGAACAGGATCCCGTACTGGGACAGGCCGAGGACGATGCAGACGAAGATCAGGCACTGCTTGCGGCCGTACCGGTCGGAGAGCCAGCCGATGACCCCGCGGCCCGTGCCGTTCACGATCGCCTTCAGGGACATGGCGGTCGCCACGATGCCGCCCGCGAAGCCGGCCTCGTCACCGAAGGGCACCTGGAAGGCGATGCCGAAGATGTTCACGCCCGAGGTGCACAGCAGGCAGAACCACATGAGGGCCACGCGGCCGGTCCGCCACGCCTCCATGGGGGTGTACTGGTGCACGGCCGGGGGGTTCTTCTCCAGCGCGCGCCGGGCACGCGCGTCGTCGGGCTTCTTCAGCGGGTCGACGTCGGCCGGCCACCAGTTCTTCGGCGGGTCGCGGAAGAAGTAGCCCGCCGTGGCCACGACCGCGGCGAGGAAGATGCCGACCGAGACCAGCACCCAGCGGAAGTTGGTGAGGTCCATGTAGCCGGTGAAGAGGAAGACGAACGGCACGGAGCCGTACGCGAAGCCGCCGTTGACGAAGCCCGTCTTGCCGCCCTTGCGCTCCGGATACCACTTGGCGACCATGTTCACGCAGGTCGCGTAGACCATGCCCGCACCCATGCCGCTGAACATGCCGAAGCCGATGTAGGCGACGATCACATGCGGCGCGAAAGCGAGCGACACATAACCCAGCAGGGTGCCGACCGCGCCGAGCATCATCGCCCAGCGGGCGGGCAGTTTGCCGCTCTCGCGCAGCTTCCCGGCCGGGAAGGCGACCGCGGCCTGGAAGAACACCCAGACACCCAGCATCCAGAAGATGTGCCCGCTGCTCCAGCTGTGCGCCGTGTGCAGCGTGTCCTCCGCGGACGCGAAGGCGTACTCGGCCGAGCTGATGCCCATCATGCCGACCCAGGGCAGGATGACCATCCACTTGCGTTTGCGGCCCATGATGTCGATGTCGGACTCGCCGATGCGGTAGACGCGTCCGTTCGCGTCGGTCACCTCACGGTAGGGAGCCGATGTCGGCAGATCGGTGGTTGTCATGTCGTGTTGCACCCCTAGCGTCGAAAGTTCTGGCCAGCGCCCCCTGTCCAATGCCTTTCGTGCGCGCACGGGTCCCGGGGCCGGCCGACGCGCACCGTCGGCCGACCCCTCCCCTGCTCACCTCATGAACCGCCCCCCAACAACCCTGCCGCCCGCGCCCACCGGTACTTCGCACCGAGCACGGCCACCGGCTTCTCCGTCGTGTACGGGTACGCCACGACCCCCCGCTCGTACAGGTACTGGCACGCCTCCTCGACCTCGACATCACCCGCGAGCGAGGCCACCACGGGCTTCTCGATCCCGCGCTCGCGGAAATCGGCCACCACGCGCGCGGTGAGCTCGGCGAAGACCATGGGAGGGGTCACGATGGTGTGCCAGTAGCCGAGGACGAGCGCATGGATGCGCGGGTCCTCAAGACCCAGCCGGATCGTCGCCTCGTACGTCGACGGAGGCTCGCCCCCGGTGATGTCCACCGGGTTGCCCGCGGCCCCGAAGGGCGGGATGAACTTCCGGAACGCCTCGTCCAGATCCGGGGGGATCTCCATCAGGGACAGGCCGTTGTCGGTCACCGCGTCGGACAGCAGCACGCCGCTGCCGCCGGCCCCGGTGATGATCACGACGTTGTCCCCCTTGGGGGTGGGGAGCACCGGCAACGCGCGCGCGTACTCCAGCATGTCGTTCAGCCCGGGCGCCCGGATGACCCCGGCCTGCCGCAGGATGTCGTCGTACACCGCGTCGTCGCCCGCGAGGGCGCCGGTGTGCGACCCGGCGGCCTTCGCGCCCGCCGCCGTACGGCCCGCCTTCAGGACCACCACCGGCTTCTTCGGCACGGTCTCCCGCGCGGCCTCCACGAAGGCGCGGCCGTCCTTGAGGTCCTCCAGGTGCATGGCGATGCACTCGGTGTGCGGGTCCTCGCCGAACCAGGTCAGCAGGTCGTCCTCGTCCAGGTCCGACTTGTTGCCGAGGCCCACGATCGCCGACACGCCCGTCTTCGTGGTCCGGGCGAAGCCCAGGATGGCCATGCCGATGCCGCCCGACTGCGAGGTCAGCGCGACCCCGCCCTTGACGTCGTACGGCGTGCAGAACGTGGCGCACAGGTCCTGCCAGGTGGAGTAGTAGCCGTAGATGTTCGGGCCGAGCAGCCGCGTGCCGTGCCGTTCGGCGATCGCCACGATCTCGGCCTGGAGCTCGTGCTCGCCGGTCTCCGCGAACCCGGAGGGGATCAGCACCGCGTTGGGGATCCCCTTGCGCCCCACCTCCTCCAGCGCCGCAGCGACGAACTTGGCGGGGATGGCGAACACGGCCACATCCACCTCACCGGGAACGTCCGTGACACTCTTGTACGCCTTGCGGCCCAGAATGTCATCGGCCTTGGGGTTCACCGGGTGGATCTCCCCGGAGAAACCGCCGTCGATGAGGTTGCGCATCACCGAGTTGCCGATCTTGCCCTGCTCGCTGGACGCGCCGATCACGGCGACCGAACGCGGCTGCATCAACCGGCGCATGGAGGTCAGGATCTCCTCGCGCGCGTAGCGGCGGCGCTGCTTCACCGGCGCATCGGACAGGATCACCCGGATGTCCGCCGCGACCGCGCCCTCCGGCGTGGCGATCACCGGATTCAGGTCCACCTCGGCGATCTCCGGGAAGTCCGTGACGAGTTGGGACACCCGGCGGATCTGCTCGGCGATCGCCCACCGGTCCACGCCCGCCGCGCCCCGCACCCCGCGCAGGATCTCCGCCGACCGGATCGAGTCCAGCATGGACAGCGCCTCGTCGGCGTCCACGGGCGCGAGCCGGAACGTGACGTCCTTGAGTACCTCGACGAGCACCCCGCCGAGACCGAAGGCCACCACCTTCCCGAACGTCGGGTCCGTCACCGCGCCGACGATGACCTCCTGCCCCTGGGGGAGCAGTTCCTGCACCTGTACGCCCTCGATTCGGGCCTTCGCGTTGTACGCGCGCGCGTTGTCGATGATCGTGTGGAACGCGGCCCGTACGTCGGCCGCCCCCTCGACACCGACGATCACCCCGCCGGCGTCGGTCTTGTGCAGGATGTCCGGCGAGACGATCTTCATCACGACGGGCCCGCCGAACCGTGCCGCGCACGCGACGGCCTCGTCGACGTCGGTCGCCAGCTCCTCGCCGGGTACGGCGATCCCGTACGCGTCCGCGATCACCTTGCCCTCGGGCGCGGTGAGCGCCGTACGCCCCTCGGCCCGGACGGTGTCGAGGAGCGTGCGCACCCTCAGCACCCGGTCTTCGGCCATCACGTCAGATCACTCCGTTCGACTTGAGCAGGCGCAGCTCCTCGTCGCCGAGGCCGAGCTCGCCGACGTAGACCGCTTCGTTGTGCTCGCCCAGCAGCGGCGAACTGGTCACTTCCACGGGGGAGTCGGACAGTTTCAGCGGGCTGCCCACGGTCACGAACTCGCCGCGCTCCGGGTGCGGCACCCGGACGACCATCTCGTTGGCGGCCAGCGAGGTGTCCTCGATGATCTCCTTGGTGGACAGGATCGGTCCGCACGGGATGTTGTGCGCGTTGAGCCGCTCCAGCACCTCCCACTTGGGCAGGGTCGAGGACCACTCCTCGATCAGCTGGAACATCTTGTTGAGCTTGGGCAGCCGGGCCTCCGGCGTCGCCCACTCCGGGTCGTCCGCCAGCTCGGGCCGGCCGATCAACTCGCTGATGGGCTGCCAGCCGACGGGCTGCACGATGACGTACACGTAGTCGTTCGGGCCGCCCGGCGCGCACTTGACCGCCCAGCCGGGCTGGCCGCCGCCGGAGGCGTTTCCCGAGCGGGGAACTTCCGTGCCGAAGTCCTCGTTGGGATATTCAGCAAGCGGCCCGTGTGCCAGGCGCTGCTGGTCCCGCAGCTTCACCCGGCACAGGTTGAGTACAGCGTGCTGCATGGCCACGTTGACCCGCTGCCCACGCCCGGTGCGCTCCCGCTGGTACAGAGCGGCGAGGATGCCCGCCACGGCGTGCACACCTGTCCCCGAGTCCCCGATCTGGGCCCCCGTCGCCAGCGGCGGCCCGTCCTCGAAACCGGTGGTCGACATCGACCCGCCCATGGCCTGCGCGACGACCTCGTACGCCTTGAAGTTGGTGTACGGGCCCTCGCCGAACCCCTTGATGGAGGCATAGACGATACGCGGATTGATCTCCTGGATGCGGTCCCAGGTGAAGCCCATGCGGTCGACCGCGCCCGGGCCGAAGTTCTCGACCATGACGTCGGAGCGCCGGATCAGCTCGGTGAGGAGCTCCTTGCCGCGCTCGGTCTTGGTGTTGAGGGTGATGCTCCGCTTGTTGCAGTTGAGCATCGTGAAGTAGAGGGAGTCGACGTCCGGGAGGTCACGCAGCTGCTTGCGCGTGATGTCACCGGACGGGGCCTCCAGTTTGACGACGTCCGCGCCGAGCCAGGCGAGAAGCTGGGTCGCGGAGGGCCCGGACTGGACGTGGGTCATGTCCAGGACGCGGATGCCTTCCAGAGCCTTTGCGGTCACCGGATCACCTCACTTGTACATGGTCTGGTTCATGGTTCCGGGGGCGTACGCGTCCGGGTCGACCCAGACGTTGATCAGCGACGGCTTGCCCGACTCGCGAGCGCGCCGCAGCGCCGGGCCGATGTCGGCGGGGTCACGGACCTCCTCGCCGTAACCGCCCAGCATCTGGGCGAACTTGTCGTAGTGGACGTCGCCGAGGGTGTTGCCGACCCGCTCGCGCTCCTTGCCGTACTTGGCGGCCTGGCCGTAGCGGATCTGGTTCATGGAGGAGTTGTTGCCGACGATGCCGACGAAGGGGAGGTCGTAGCGGACGAGAGTTTCGAAGTCCCAGCCGGTGAGCGAGAACGCGCCGTCGCCGAAGAGCGCGACGACCTCCTTGTCCGGTCGCGCCTGCTTGGCCGCGAGCACGAACGGCACCCCGACGCCGAGCGTGCCCAGCGGGCCCGGGTCCATCCAGTGGCCCGGTGACTTGGGCTGCACGACCTGACCGGAGAAGGTGACGATGTCGCCGCCGTCGCCGATGTAGACCGAGTCCTCGGTGAGGAAGTCGTTGATCTCGCTGACCAGCCGGTACGGATGGATCGGCGAGGCGTCCGAGCGCAGCTGCGGCAGCCGCTTCTCGAGCGCGGTCTGCTCGGCGGCGCGCAGTTCGTCGAGCCACTCCTTGCGCTTCGACGCGCCCCCGTTGACGCGACCGGAGGCCGCCTCGGTCACCGACTTCAGCACGAGTCCCGCGTCGCCGACGATGCCGAGGTCGATGTCGCGGTTCTTGCCGACGGTCCGGTAGTCGAGGTCGATCTGCACGACGGTGGCGTCCGGTGACAGCCGCTTGCCGTAGCCCATGCGGAAGTCGAAGGGCGTGCCGACGACGACGATGACGTCGGCGTTGGAGAAGGCGTACCGGCGCGACAGCTGGAAGTGGTGCGGGTCGCCGGGCGGGAGCGTGCCGCGTCCCGCGCCGTTCATGTACGCCGGGATGTTCAGCGTGCGGACGAGTTCGATGGCCGCCTCGGTGCCGCGGGTCGTCCACACCTGGCTGCCCAGCAGGATCGCGGGCTTGTCGGCGTGCACGAGCAGGTCGGCGAGCTTCTCGATGGCCTCGGGGTCACCGGCCGAGCGGGTCGAGGCGCGGTAGGCACCGGGCTTCGGCACGCGCGCCTTGTCCGCCGGCACCTTGGCGTCGAGGACGTCGCGCGGGATCTCCAGGAAGGAGGGGCCGGGCGCGCCGTGGTAGCACTCGCGGAACGCCATCGACACCATGTCCGCCGCGCGTGCCGTGTCCGGCACGGTCGCCGCGAACTTGGTGATCGGCGTCATCATGTCGACGTGCGGCAGGTCCTGCAGGGACCCCATCTTGTGCTGGGTGAGGGCCCCCTGACCGCCGATCAGCAGCATCGGGGACTCCGCGCGGAAGGCGTTGGCGACGCCGGTGACGGCGTCGGTCGTTCCTGGGCCCGCGGTGACGACCGCGCAGCCGGGCTTGCCGGTGATCCGCGCGTAACCGTCGGCGGCGTGCGCGGCGACCTGTTCGTGACGGACGTCGACGACTTCGATGCCCTCGTCGACGCAGCCGTCGTAGATGTCGATGATGTGGCCGCCGCACAGGGTGTAGATGCGGTCGACCCCCTCGGCCTTCAGGGCCTTGGCGACGAGATGACCGCCGGAAATGACGTCCTGGGTGTCGTCGGGCATGGCGAAGTCCTGTCCCTTCCTAGGGGGTTGGAACGCTCTCGCGGTACATTGCATACAGTCGACGAATACTGTATGAAGCTTGTTATCCCGCATCCGGTGGGTGGTGTCCAGGGGGCGTGCGGCAGTTTTCGGGAGTCTCGGGGTCGCCCCGGAAGACTCAGGAGTCAGGAGCCGAGATGGACCTGTACGAACACCAGGCAAGGGAACTCTTCGAAGAACACGGCATCTTGGTGCCGCGGGCCGAGGTCACCGACTCGCCCAAGGAGGCGCGTGAGATCGCCCGCCGGCTCGGCGGCCGTGTCGTGGTCAAGGCCCAGGTCAAGACGGGCGGGCGCGGCAAGGCGGGCGGCGTGAAGCTCGCTGCCGACCCGGCCGCCGCCGAGTTGACGGCCCGCCAGATTCTCGGCATGGACATCAAGGGCCACACGGTCCGCAAGGTCATGCTGGCCCAACCGGTCGACGTAGAGGCCGAGTTCTATGTCTCCTACGTCCTCGACCGCGCCGCCGGCCGCTTCCTTGCGATCGCCTCCGCGGAGGGCGGTATGGAGATCGAGGAAGTCGCAGCGAGCAGGCCCGAGGCCGTGGCACGCATCCCTGTCGACCCGGCCGAAGGCGTCACCTCCGCCAGGGCTGGCCGGATCGCCGAGGCGGCCGGACTGCCACCGCAGACGGTCGACGTGCTCGTACGGCTGTGGGAGGTACTGGTCCGCGAGGACGCCCTGCTCGTCGAGGTCAACCCGCTGGTCCGCACGGCACAGGGGCAGATCCTCGCCCTCGACGGCAAGGTCACGCTCGACGACAACGCACGTTTCCGGCAGACCCGTTGGGGTGCCGAGGGTGCGCAACACGACGACCCGCTGGAAGCGGTGGCCGCCGAGCTGGGGCTGAACTACGTCAAGCTCGACGGCGAGGTCGGCATCATCGGCAACGGCGCCGGACTGGTCATGTCGACGCTCGACGTCGTCGCGGGGTGCGGTGCCCGCCCCGCCAACTTCCTCGACATCGGCGGCGGAGCCTCCGCCCGGATCATGGCCGACGGCCTGTCCGTCATCCTCTCCGACCCGGCGGTGAAGTCGGTCTTCGTCAACGTCTTCGGCGGCATCACGGCATGCGACGCGGTCGCCGACGGCATCGTGCAGGCGCTGGACACCGTCCAGTTGACCAGGCCGCTGGTCGTCCGGCTCGACGGCAACAACGCCGCACGCGGCCGCGCGATCCTCGACGAACGTGCGCATCCCCTGGTCCAGCAGGCCACCACCATGGACGGCGCCGCACGCAGGGCCGCCGAACTCGCCAACGCCGCCTAAGGAGACGGACATGGCCATCTACCTCACCAAGGAGAGCAAGGTCCTCGTCCAGGGCATGACCGGCGCCGAGGGCATGAAGCACACCCGGCGCATGCTCGCCGCCGGCACCGACGTCGTCGGCGGCGTCAACCCGCGCAAGGCGGGCCGCACCGTCGACTTCGACGACCGTGCCGTGCCCGTGTTCGGCTCGGTGCGCGAGGGCTTGGCGGCGACCGGAGCGGACGTGACCGTCGTCTTCGTGCCACCCGCCTTCGCCAAGGCGGCGGTCGTCGAGGCCGCCGACGCCGGCATCGGCCTCGCGGTCGTCATCACCGAGGGCATCCCGGTCCACGACTCCGTCGCCTTCACGGCGTACGCGCAGCAGAAGGGCACCCGGATCGTCGGCCCCAACTGCCCCGGCCTGATCACCCCCGGCCAGTCCAACGCGGGCATCATCCCGGCCGACATCACCAAGCCCGGCCGGATCGGCCTGGTGTCCAAGTCCGGCACGCTGACGTACCAACTCATGTACGAGCTGCGCGACATCGGCTTCTCCACCTGCGTCGGCATCGGCGGCGACCCGGTCGTCGGCACCACGCACATCGACTGCCTGGCCGCCTTCCAGGACGACCCCGACACCGAACTGATCGTGCTGATCGGCGAGATCGGCGGCGACGCGGAGGAGCGGGCGGCCGCCTACATCCACGAGCACGTCACCAAGCCGGTCGTCGGCTACATCGCCGGTTTCACCGCCCCCGAGGGCAAGACCATGGGACACGCCGGCGCCATCGTCTCCGGCTCGTCCGGCACGGCGCAGGCGAAGAAGGAGGCACTGGAGGCGGTCGGCGTGCGGGTGGGGAGCACACCGACCGAGACGGCCCGCCTGGTGTTGGCCGCGCTGGAAACCGCCGAGTGACGTCACTCATAGTCGCCGACCGGTGACTGTCGCGTTTCTTGACGCGTCAGTAGCTTCCTTCGTACGACGCCCCGCACGGCAGTGCGAGCCGTGCGCGGCGTCGCGCCATGAACAACCCGCCCCGACTGTGCACCGAGAGCGGAGAAATACGATGGCACCCACCCTCACCCTCAAATCAGGCACCTCCTGGGCCGACGCCTGGCAGCGCTGCCTCGCCGTCGCCCCCGAGGCCTTCCGGGACGACCGCGTCCTCAACCACTGGAACGCCACCTGGCAGGCGGACGGCCATGCCCTGCCCGCCACCACCCCCGTCGACGGCACCCCCATCGCGGGCCCGCCGCGCCTGGACCGCGCCGCCGCTCACCAGGCCGTCCGCGCCTCGCTCGACCAGCACCGCGCCTGGCGGCACATCCCGCTCGACGAACGCCGCGTCCGCGTCGCCGCCACCCTCGACGCGCTCACCGAGCACCGGGAACTGCTCGCACTGCTGCTCGTCTGGGAGATCGGCAAGCCGTGGCGGCTCGCGCAGGCGGACGTGGACCGGGCCATCGACGGGGTGCGCTGGTACGTCGACGGCATCGAGCCGATGCTCGCCGGGCGGGCCCCGCTGGACGGGCCGGTGTCCAACATCGCGAGCTGGAACTACCCGATGAGCGTGCTCGTTCACGCAATGCTGGTGCAGGCACTGGCAGGCAATGCGGTCATCGCGAAGACCCCGACCGACGGCGGTGTCGCCTGTCTGACCCTGGCCTGTGCGCTCGCCGCCCGCGAGGGGCTGCCCGTCACCCTCGTCAGCGGCAGCGGAGGCGAGCTGTCCGAGGCGCTGGTGCGGGCGCCCGAGATCGGCTGCGTCTCCTTCGTCGGCGGTCGCGACACCGGCGCCGCGGTGGCCACGGCCGTCGCCGACCTCGGCAAGCGGCACATCCTCGAACAGGAAGGACTCAACACCTGGGGCATCTGGAACTACTCGGACTGGGACGCGCTCACGGCGGTCGTGCCCAAGCTCTTCGACTACGGCAAACAGCGCTGCACGGCCTACCCGCGCTTCGTCGTCCAGCGTGCGCTGTTCGACGAGTTCCTGTCGGCGTACCTCCCGGCGGTCCGCACGCTCGTGGTGGGACACCCGCTCGCCGTCGAGAAACATGACGACCCCTACCCGGCGCTGGACTTCGGGCCGCTGATCAACGCCGCCAAGGCCAAGGAGCTGCACGACCAGGTGGCCGAGGCCGTCGACCGCGGCGCCGTCCCGCTGCACCGCGGCAAGCTGAGCGACGCCCGCTTCCTGCCCGGCCAGGACACCTCGGCGTACGTCCAGCCGGTCACGCTCCTCAACCCGCCGCCGTCCTCCCCCCTGCACCACGCGGAGCCCTTCGGCCCGGTCGACACCATCGTCCTGGTCGACACCGAGGCCGAGCTGCTCGCCGCCATGAACGCGTCCAACGGCGCGCTGGTCGCCACCCTGTCCACGGACGACCGGGCGACGTACGAACGGCTCGCCCCACAGATCCGCGCCTTCAAGACCGGCCACGGCACGCCGCGCTCCCGCGGCGACCGCGCGGAGCTCTTCGGCGGCTTCGGCGCGTCCTGGCGGGGCGCGTTCGTGGGCGGTGAGCTACTGGTGCGGGCGGTGACGCAGGGGCCGGCGGGGGAGCGGCTGCCGGGGAACTTCCCGGAGTACCACCTGATGCCCTGACGGGCGACTACCTGCTGTGACGGCGGGGTCGCCGCCGGTTGCCGTCGCGACCCCGGTCAAGCCTGGGTCGATTGCCTGGTCGGCACACCCTCCCCGGGGACGGAAACGCAGGTGAAGGGCACTCCGAAACCTTGGTATTGTTGTCCCTGTCGCCGCGCGGAACACCTCCGGCAAGGCGGCGGACACCTCGTCCGGGTGGCGGAATGGCAGACGCGCTAGCTTGAGGTGCTAGTGCCCTTTATCGGGCGTGGGGGTTCAAGTCCCCCCTCGGACACGCACCAGCGAAATGGTGGTCGGGAGTGATCCCGGCCACCATTTTCTGTTGTGGCTGCTGAAGGCGTGGGCAGGCCGGGACACAGCGCCGTCCCGCTGTGCTGCACTGGGCCCATGCGCGCACGGGTGATCGGTGTGGATATCGGTTCGGTGACCCTGGGCAGGTTCGCCTGGGCCGGGATCGACGCGCCTGCGCTGTCCAACACGGGGCAGGGGAGTGACCCGGAGTCGGCGGTTCGGGCCCTCGCCGCCGGGCTGGCCTCGCGGGGCCGGGCCGTGCTGGTGGTGGAGGCGCCGGTGGCCGTTCCGGTCCCCGCGGCCGACCGGGCCGACGCCTGGCAGGCGTTGGGCCGGGCACGGGCCGGGGAGGGGAACCGGCCGTGGTCGGCCGGGGCAGGCGCCGGCGTGCTGGCCACCGGGCTCGCACAGCTCGCGTGGATGCTGTCACGACTGGCCCAAACAGCCACCGATGTGGCGGTGACCACCCTGCCCGACCGGTGGGCGGCCCCGCACGGGCCACGCCTGCTGCTCGCCGAAGCACTGGTGTCCGGTGGGGGCAAGCCCGTACCCACCTCGGCAGGACCCCACGCCGCCGACGCCGAGGCTGCCGCCCGCGCTCTCGCCGAACGCATCCCCGCACTCCCCGGCGCCACGTCGGACGTGCGCTGCGCCCCGCACCGGCCGTTCAACCTGCTCGCCGCGGCCGCCATGTGGGCGGGCCTCGACATCCTGCCCGACGAACTCCACCAAGACGTGCTGGTCGTACGCGCCCGGCCGGCCCGCCCTGCCGAGGAGGGACCCGCGCTCAGGCGCCCTCGCCCGCCAGCTTGATCCGCGCCACGACCGGCAGATGATCACTGCCGGTCCCGGGGAGAGTCCGTACGTCGACGACAGCGGCTCCCCGCGTCATCACCTGGTCGATCCTAGCCACGGGGAAGGATGCGGGCCAGCTGAACTCGAACTCCTCGTCGGCCCAGTCCAGCTGTGACGTCACAGGCGCCAAGCCGCGGTCCCGCACCGTGCCGTTGAGATCGCCTGCCAGGATCACGGGGGTCGAGTCCTCGCCGGTGATTCTCTCGCCCAGCAGCGCCGCGCTCTCGTCACGCCACCGTGTGTCGAATCCGCTGCCCGGCCTGATTCTGACCGACGGCAGATGCGCCACATAGACGGCGATGTCGCGCTGCGGCGCGATCCGTACGACCGCCCGGAGCCCTCGGTTCCAGTCACCCGTCACCGCCTTGGGCCTGATGTCCGCCTGTTCCGCTTCCGTCAGCGGAAACCGCGACCAGAGCCCGACCGTCCCGACGACCACATGGTGCGGGTAACGACTCCGGAGCGCCCTTTCATACGCCGGGAGCGCGCGCGGCGTCAGCTCTTGGAGCGCCACGAGGTCGGGATCGGCGGCGATGAGCGTGCGTGCGGTGGCCGCCGGGTCCCGGTTCTCGTCGCTCACGTTGTGCTGCACCACCGTCAGGTCGTGTGCCCCGGGACTGCGGGGGAGCAGGGAAGGGCCGAATACGGCGATCCAGACCACCGCCGCCGCAAGGACTGCCGACAGCGCGCCGGCCGAGCGGCGCAGGACCGCCAGAGCGAGCAGGGGCAGGATCGGCACTCCGAGCCAGGGCAGGAAGTTCTCGATCAGACCGCCCGGATTTCCCAAGCTGCTGGGCACGAGCGAGGGAAACAGCAGGAGAAGGGTGACCAGGAGGGCCAGGAATGCGCACACGCGTCCACGGGTCCACGCGGTCCGCCCGCGCGCATCCCGCCGCCCCCGGCTCAGGACCGCCGCCTGAATATCGGCCTTTCTGATGGCCACCCTCCACGCCCCTCTGACGGCCACCCTCCACGCCGCTCTGACGGCCACCCTCCATGCTGCCGTACGGCCTACCGGCCCAAACGCGCGATCACAGCTGGTCGAGGACCGCGAAGGGGTCTGCCGAGTCCCTGGTGTCGACGGCGACGATACGCCGTCGCAGGGCGAAGGCCGCACCGGGCGGCAGGGTGACCTGCCGCCGGCTCGTGATCCAGGTGCCGCAGGCGTAGGCGGTCGCCGAGTGCCTGGTCGCTGCGGTACTGGCGGGTGTCCAGCCACATTGAACTGGGCGAGCCGGCCCATACCGCGGGACGCCGTATCTCAGTGGCGCGGGAAGTACGCCTTCGGCAGCCGCATCCCGCGGTCCGCCATGATCTTCCGCACCCGGTCCGGGTAGTTCGTGATGATGCCGTCGACGCCCATGTCCATCAGCGCCTCCACCGTGGCCGGGTCGTCGCAGGTCCACGGGACGACCTTCAGGCCCCGGGCGTGCGCCTCGGTGATCATCGTGCGGTCGGGGTAGAAGCGGAAGCCGGGGTCGCCGATCTTGCCGTTCTGCGGGAAGCCGTAGTTGGGCGAGAGGGCATTGACACCGGGGATCGTCGCGGCGGCCTTCACGAAGTCGCCGTCGTAGTCGTCGGCGTCGATCCCGCCCAGCCAGGGGGAGGCGCCGGGCTTGCCGACCTGGAGGAAGTCGTAGTTGGTCAGCGCCACCAGCGGCCACCTCGGCGCCAGCTTGTGCATGGCCTTCAGCGCACCCCAGTCGAAGGACTGGATCGTGACCTGACGCTCCAGGCCGGAGGCGCGGATCTCCTCGAACACCCGGCGCACGAACAGCTCACGCGGGGCGGTCTGCTCGGGCGCGCCCGCCTCGACCTTCGTCTCGATGTTGAGGGTGACCTGCCGGGCCTTGTAGCGCTTGACCAGGTTCAGCACGTCCCGGAGCTCGACCATCCGGGCGCCCTTGATCTGCTCCTGCTCGGGGTGGCCCGGCAGCTGCTGGTAACCGCAGTCCATCGTCCTGATCTGCGCCAGCGTCAGATCCTTGATGTACTTGCCGACGTACGGGTACATCGGGTCGCCCGGCACGACCGGCGCCGTGTCCCGGCACTTCTGGGTGCTGACCTGCCGGTCGTGCGTGACGACAACCTTGCGGTCCTTGGTGACCTGGGTGTCCAGCTCCAGCGTGGAGACCCCCAGCCGCAGCGCCTTGCCGAACCCCTCCAGAGTGCTCTCGGTCGTCATGCCGAGGCCGCCGCGGTGGGCCTGCAGGTCGAAGCGCGTCGTATGGGGGTAGGCGCCGGGGGCGTCCGTCGGCGTCGCGTGGGCGGCCGTCGGGGCGGCGAGCACCGGCACCAGGACCAGGCCCGCGAGGACATGTCGTACCGACATCGAAACCTCACTCGTTCGGGTTGGGGCGACCCCAGGACGCTAGTCCGGCACCGGGGCGCGCCCGAAGACCTGGATGTGATCCGGCTGTGAACGCCGGCGGAACCCGAGGGTGATGCCGCCCGGAAAATAGCAGGCCGCCCGGCCGCCGGACGCTGCATCATGACGGTCCGCCGCCCGTCGTACACCGGGCGCGCGTCCGAGTGACCGTGACCAACATCCTGCTGTCCGGCGTCGTCGGCTCGACCGCGTACGGACTCGCCCACGCGGGCTCCGACGTGGACCGGCTCGGCCTGTTCGCCGCCCCCACCGAGACCCTGCACGGCCTCCACGGCCCGAAGGAGTCCCACGTCACCACGGCACCCGACCGCACCCTGCACGAGGCGGCGAAGTGGTGCCGCCTCGCCCTCGGCGGCAACCCCACGGTCATGGAACTCGTCTGGCTGCCCGAGGAGTTGTACGAGGTGAGGACCCCCCTCGGTGACGAGGTGATCGGCATCCGGTCGTCCTTCCTCAGCGCCCGCCGGGTCCGCGACGCCTATCTCGGGTACGCCACGCAGCAGTTCCGCAAGCTCGTCAGCCGCGGCGACGGCTCGTTCTCCGCGGACACCCGCAAACGCACCGCCAAGCACGCCCGCCACCTCAAGCGGCTGTGCACCCAGGGCTACGAGCTGTACGCCACCGGCCGGTTGACGCTCCGGGTCGACGATCCCGAGAGCTACCACGCCTTCGGCGAACGGGTCGCCGCCGACCCGTCGGCCGCCCTGCCGCTGCTGCGCCACTTCGAGGCGGCCTTCGACGACACGCGCGGCGTGCTGCCCGAACAGCCCGACGACAGGGCCGCCGAGGCATGGCTGCGGCGGGTACGGCAGCACTTCTACACACCGGACGCCGTGCCCGCGTAACCCCGGGCGCCGGCGCTCGGAAAATCCCGTGCAGCGCACGGGCCTGCCTCCCTACACTCGCCTCGTTGTCGAACAGCGAGTCGAGTGAGGGGAGCCGGGCCGTGCGTGACCGCACCGCTGTCGTCCCGCTCCCGCTACGAGGTGATCCTCGTGTCTCCGGCCGCCCGGTGCCCGCTGCGCGGCCGGCACCGGAGGACCGCGACGAACGTCTGAGCGCAGGCAGGAGTCAGCACTTCACGCCCGCCTGCCGCCGCCCTCGCCGTCCGTCCGCACATCGCGCTGCCCTCTCACACCGCATCACCTCGAAAGGCCAAGGGCCGTGCGCACCGCACCGAACCGACACCTCACCACCGTCCGCAACCTCGGCATCCTCGCCCACGTCGACGCCGGCAAGACCACCCTCACCGAACGGATCCTCTACGCCACCGGCACCACCCACCGGCGCGGCGAGGTCCACGACGGCACGACCGTCACCGACTTCGACCCGCAGGAACGCGACCGGGGCATCACCATCTTCGCCGCGGCCGTCAGCTGCGCCTGGGACGGGCACCGGATCAACCTGATCGACACGCCCGGGCACGTCGACTTCGCCGACGAGGTGGAGCGATCGCTGCGGGTGCTCGACGGGGCGGTCGCGGTGTTCGACGCCGTCGCGGGCGTCGAGCCGCAGAGCGAGTCCGTGTGGCGGCAGGCCGACCGGCACGGCGTACCGAGAATCGCGTTCGTCAACAAGCTGGACCGTGCGGGCGCCGACCTGGACGCCGCCGTCGCCTCCATCCGAGACCGGCTGCACCCGGCCCCGCTGGTCGTGCAGTTGCCGATCGGCGCGGAGGACGGCTTCACCGGCGTCGTCGACCTGGTGCGGATGCGGGCGCTGAGCTGGTCCGACGACGCGGAGACGGTCGTACCGCAGCCGGTTCCACCGGGCCTGCGCGACGAGGCGCACCGGCGGCGACGGCTCCTGGAGGAAGCGGTCGCCGAGCTGCACCCGGACGCGCTGGAGGAGTTCTGCACGGCCGGGGCGCTGTCCGACCAGACGCTGGCCGCGGCACTCCGCGACGTGACCCGCACCGGCGACGGCGTCGTCGTCCTGTGCGGCTCGGCGTACCGCAACCGGGGCATCGAGCCGCTGCTCGACGCGGTCGTGGCGTATCTGCCGTCGCCGCTGGACGTGCCGCCGGTGCGCGGCACCGGCGGAGAGGAGCGCGCCGCCGACCCGGAGGCGCCGCTCGCGGCGCTGGCGTTCAAGGTGAGCGCCACACCGACGGGACGGCTGACGTACGTCCGGCTGTACTCGGGGACGATCGAGAAGGGAGACACGGTGTGGGACACGGCTGCGGGGCGCGCCGAGCGGATCGGGCGGATTCTGCGCGTGCGGGCCGACCGGCACGCCCAGGTGGACCGGGCGGTCGCCGGTGACATCGTGGCCGTGGTCGGGCTGAAGTCCGCCCGCGCCGGGTCGACCCTGTGCGCGCCGGACGCGCCGCTCGTCCTCGAACCGCCCAGCACGGCCGAACCGGTCGTCACCGTGGCCGTCGAAGCCCGTACGTCCACCGACACCGACCGGCTGGCCACGGCACTGGCCCGGCTGGCCGAGGAGGATCCGTCGCTGGTCGTGCGGACCGACCCCGAGACCGGGCAGACCGTGCTGTCGGGCATGGGCGAACTGCACCTGGAGGTGGCGGTGGAGAAGATCCGGCGCGGCCACGGGCTGGACGTGGGCGTCGGCCGGCCGAGGGTGACGTACCGGGAGACGGTCGTGCGCGGTGTGTCCGGGCATGTCCACCGGCATGTCAAACAGGACGGCGGGGCGGGCCAGTTCGCCCATGTCGTCCTGGACGTCGAGCCCCTGGAGGCCGGGTTCGAGTTCCGCTCGACGGTCGTCGGCGGGCGCGTACCGCAGGAGTACGTCCGTGCCGTCGAGGCCGGCTGCCGGGACGCCCTGACCGAGGGGCCGCTCGGCGGGCATCCGGTGACCGGGGTGCGGGTGACGCTGACCGACGGGGCGACGCATGTGAAGGACTCGTCCGAGATGGCGTTCCGGACGGCGGCCCGGTTCGGCATGCAAGGTGCCCTGCGCGGCTGCGCGATGACCCTGCTGGAGCCGGTCGTCGAGGTCACGGTCACCGTGCCGGAGGACGCCGTGGGCGGTGTCCTCGGTGACCTCGCCGCCCGGCGCGGCCGGGTCTCCGGCTCGGTCACCCGGGCTGGCTCGGCGGTCGTCACCGCCACCGTGCCGCTGGCCGAACTGTTCGGCTACGCGACCCGGTTGCGCAGCCGCACCCAGGGCCGGGGCACCTTCACGGCCCGGCCCACCGGCTACGCACCGGCGCCGGTGACGGCAACGGCCGCCCGGTAGCGCGGTCGGCGGCCCCGTCCTCATGCGGGCGGGGCCGCCATCACTCGTCGTCAGGCATGGTCCCCCCGTGCGCCGACCCGGACTTGGTTGCTGTGATCCACTCACGGCTCTAATGCATATGATGTGCAAGTGCGTGACTACTGCATCCGAACCGCAACCCCCGAAGACCTCGACGGTGCGCGAGCCGTGATGCTCGACACCGTCTACCGGGACTTCGGGACCGGATACGTGCCCCGGTGGCACGGGGACATCATCGACCCGGCCGCCGCCTATCTCGGATCCGCGCGGCACACCCTCCTCGTCGCCGTCGATCCGGTGGAGGCAGACGTCGTCGCCACGGCCGCCCTCGACTCGCGCGGCCCGACGTACCCGCCGAACCCGCGGCATGTCGCCGAGCGGTTCCCCTCCGGGTGGACCGCTCAGTTGCGCCGCGTGTACGTCCGGCCCGAGCACCGGCGGCGCGGGCTGGCGCGGCGGCTGGTCGAGGAGTTGACGGCGTTCGCCGAGGCCGATGGTGGATATCGGGCCGTCTATCTGCACACCGACCCGAGCGTGCCCGGCGCCGAGGGGTTCTGGCGGTCGCTGGGGAAGGTCGTGCACGACGAGCGCGAGGAACGCGGCGGCGGGCAGGGGATCATGCACTTCGAGATACCGATGGGGAAGTAGCCGATGCGTTCACTCTCGTCCGTCCGGCTGCTTGCCGCGCTGCTCGCCCTGCCCCTCCTCGCCGGGTGCTTCTCCGCCAGTCCGGAGACAGAGGGCGCCGCCGGTGACTCCGCCGACGGGGCCCGGCTGCGCGTCGCCCTCGCCTTCCCGCCCGCCGAGAACCTCTCCCCGTACGGCGCCGACGCCACCATCCTCAGCCGCCTCGGCGTCACCGAGGGCCTGACCGCCCTCGACGCCAACGGCGCCGCCGGTCCCGCGCTCGCCGCCTCCTGGCAGCGCGAGGACGACCGGAGTTGGCTGTTCACCCTGCGCGAGGCCACCTTCCAGGACGGCACGGACGTCACCGCGTCCGCCGTCGCCGCCTCCCTCACCCACGCCACACAGGCCAGGCCCGAGCCCGCCGCCCTCACCGGCGTCACCCTCACGGCCAAGCCCGAGGGCAGCCGGCAGGTCAGGATCACCACCGAGGAACCCGACCCCGTACTCCCGTTCCGGCTCGCCAGTCCCAGCCTCGCCATCCTCTCGGGCAAGGCCTATGAGGAGGAGGGCCGCGTCGATCCCGTCGGCACCGCCACCGGGCCGTTCGCGCTCACCGAGGTGGGCGGCACCAGCTCCGCAACCCTCACCCGCTACGACGACTACTGGGGCGGCCTCGCCCAGGCCTCCGGTATCGACGTGAAGTTCATCGCCGACGGCACCGCCCGCTCCGCCGCCCTGCGCACCGGGCAGGTCGACATCGCCGAGGCGATTCCCGTCGCGCAGGCCGCCAGTCTGGAGCAGAACACCCTGCGGGAGACCGCGACCACCCGCACCACCGGTCTGCTGCTCAACAGCAAGTCCGGTGCCTTCAAGGACGCGGGGCTGCGCGCCGCCGCGCGCGCCGCCGTCGACACCTCCGCGCTGGCCGACGGGGTGTACGAAGGGCACGCCGACGCCGGTGTCGGGATCTACGGGCCCGCCGTCACCTGGGCCGAGGGCAAACGGCAGCAGCCCGTCGGGCGGGCGAAGGCAGGCAGCCCGACGGTACGTCCATCACCCTCGCCACCTACGACAACCGGCCCGAGCTGCCCGAGGTCGCCCAGGTACTCAAGCAGCAGCTGGAGAAGGCCGGGTTCAAGGTCAGGCTCGACGTCCGCGAGTACTCGCGGATCGAGAGCGACGCGCTGGCCGGGAAGTTCGACGCCTTCGTGCTCGCCCGCAACAGCCTGGTCGACACCGGCGACCCGGTCGCCGTCCTCGCCGGCGACTACACCTGCGACGGCGGCTACAACCTCGCGCTGCTGTGCGACAAGGACGTCGACCGGGCCGTCGCCGAGGCCGAGGGCACGGCGGACACCGGCAAGCGGCAGGACGCCGCCATGACCGCCGAGGCGGAGATCCTCGGCACCGACGCGGTCGTGCCGCTGGTCCACCAGCGCATCCTCACCGGCGTCGGCACCTCCGTGCGCGGTGTGCTCCTCGACCCGTACGAGCGCACCCTCGTCGACACCGGGACGCGGCGCTGAGTCATGCTCCACCACCGACGGGCGGTCCCCCTCCTGTGGCGGGCCGCCCTTGCCGCCGCCCTCCTCTGCGTGATCGGCCTGCTGCCCTGGCTCGCGCACACCGACCCCGCGCACACCGTGCTCAAGGCGCGGTCGATGGACCGCGACCCCACGCCCGAGGTGCTGGCGGACATCCGTGCACAACTCGGCCTCGACACCGGCCCGCTGCAGCTGCTCGGGCAGTGGCTGGCCGGACTGCCGCGCGGGGACGCCGGACGGTCGTGGATCTCCGGCGCCGAGGTGACGCCCGCCGTCCTCCAGGCGTTCGGAGTGTCCCTGCTGCTCACGGGCGTGGCGCTGGTGGTCGCGGTCCTCACCGCGGCGCTGGTCTGCGCCCGCACCCTCCGCGCCGGCGCACATCGACGGCTCGGCGCGCGGAAGACCAGCGGCACCCTGTCCGCCGTACTCGCCGCGCTCCCCGAGTTCCTCACCGCGTCCGTGCTCGCCACCGTCGTAGGAGTGCAGCTCGGCTGGCTGCCCGCGCTCGGCTGGTACGGGCCCCAGTGGACGGTGCTGCCCGCGCTCGCCCTCGGGCTGCCCGCCGGGGCCGTGCTCGGGCGGATGCTCGACGATCTGCTGCCCGGCGCCTTCGCCGAGCCCTGGGCGCTGGCCGCGGCCGCGCGCGGACTGACGGGTCGGCGGATCGCGGGTCAGGCGGTACGGCGCTGTGTGCCCGCCCTGTTGCCGAACGCCGGGCTGTTCGTCGTCGGCATCACCGGCGGTGCCGTCGCCGTCGAGCAGATCTTCGACATCCCCGGCCTCGGCCGCACCACCCTCCAGGCCGCCCTCGCCCAGGACCTGCCCGTCCTCCAGGCCGGCACCCTCACCCTTCTGCTGCTCGCGGCGGCGGCCACCGCACTGGCCCGGCTCGGCGTCCGGCTGCTGATCGGCCCCGCCCTGCGCGACGACGCCCTGCCCACCCTGCACCGGCCCACCCCGCCCGCGCGCCGCGTGCTGCCCCTGGTCATCGCCGCCGTGCTGCTCGGCGTGATCGCCGCCGGACTGCCCCGCGACCCCCTCGCCCTCAACACCGCCGAGCGCCTCCAACCACCCTCCTGGACCCACCCGTTCGGCACCGACGCGCTCGGCCGGGACCTGCTCGCCCGGGTCGGCCACGGCGCCCTCGACACCCTGCTGCTCGCCCTCGTCATCGGCGCGGTCGCCCTGCTCACCGGCGTACTGCTCGGGCTGCTCCCCGGCTGTCCGGGCCGCTCGTCGACACCGTCAACGCCGTGCCGCCCGTCCTCGGCGCCCTCCTCGTGACCGCGGTCGCGGGCCGCGGGCCCGGCACGCCCGCGCTCGCCGTGAGCGTCGTCGCCTGGGCGCCGCTCGCCGCGCACACCTCCGCACTGCTGCAGCAGGAACGCGCCGCCCTGCACATCACCGCCACCCGCGCCCTGGGCGCGGACCGCTGGTATCTGCTGCGCCACGCATACCTGCCCGCAGTCCTTCCGCCTGTCACCCGCCACGCCCTGCTGCGGCTGCCCGGCGTCGCGCTCGCCCTGGCCTCGCTCGCCTTCCTCGGCCTCGGCGCGCAGCCGCCGGCACCGGAGTGGGGTCTGCTCCTCGCCGAGAACCAGCCCTACGCCGAGCGCGCGCCCTGGGCCGTCCTCGCCCCCGCCGCCGTACTCGCCCTGCTCGGGGCGCTGGCGGTGACCGCGGCGGGCGGGGTGCGGTGGCGGCCCGGCAGGCGGCCGGGGCGACAGCGCACCGCGGGGACCGAACAGCCGGTGGAGAAGAGCCGGTTGGTTCCGGTGGGAGTAGGGGAGAGCCGATGACCGTGATCGCCGCCGCCCCCGTACGTACCCGCCTGTCGCCCCTGCTCCGCCTGCTCATCCTCACCCAACTCGCCTTCAACATCGGCTTCTTCGCCGTCCTGCCCTTCCTCGCCGAGCACCTGGGACAGGCGATCGGCATGGCGGGCTGGCTGGTCGGGTTCGTGCTGGGGCTGCGGACGTTCAGCCAGCAGGGGCTGTTCGTGGTGGGCGGGGCGCTGGCCGACCGGTACGGGATCCGGCCGGTGGTGCTCGCCGGGTGTGCGCTGCGGATCGTGGGGTTCGTCTGGCTGGGGTACGCCGAGCGGACCTGGGCCGTGATCGGGGCGGTGCTGCTGATCGGGTTCGCGGCCGCGCTGTTCTCACCGGCCGTGGAGTCGGAGGTCGCCCGGCAGGCGGTGCTGTGGGAGGAGGAGAGCGGGGGCTCGCGTACCCGGGTGCTGGCGTTGTTCACCGTGGCCGGGCAGGCGGGGGCGTTCGTCGGGCCGCTGCTGGGCGCGTTGCTGCTGGCGGTGGACTTCCGTACGGCGTGTCTGGCCGGGGCCGGGGTCTTTGTGCTCGTCCTCGCAGGGCACGCCTGGCTGCTGCCACAGCGAGTTCCTGGACGGGAACCGACCCGGATCCGCGGGGGTGCGGGGGCACTGATACGCAACCGGCGCTTTCTGGCGCTGTGTTGTGCCTACGGCGCGTATCTGCTCGCGTACAACCAGCTCTACCTCGCCCTCCCGGAGGAGGTGGAACGCGTCGCGGGCTCACAGGCGCCGCTGGCCTGGCTGTTCGCGCTGTCGTCGCTGCTGGTGGTGACCACGCAGTTGCCCGTGACCCGCTGGGTGGGGGACCGGCTCGCGCTGCGCCGGTCGATGGCGGCGGGGCTGGCGCTGATCGCCGCGGGGTTCGCGGTCGTGGCGGTGGCGCGGCCCGCGGAGTGGACCGGCGTCGTGGGTCTGTTGCCCGCGGCCGGGTTCGTCGTCCTGCTCACGGTCGGCCAGATGCTCGTCGCACCGGCCGCCCGGGCCTGGATCCCGGACCTCGCGGAGCCCGGCCGACTCGGCCTGTACACCGGGGCTCTGTCCTCGGTCTCCGGCCTGATCGTGCTGGCGGGCAGCGCGGCCACCGGCCTGCTGCTCGACGCGGGTCTGCCGCCGGCGGTGCCGTGGCTGGTGCTGGCCGGGGTGTCAGGGGCGGCGGTGGGGTTGCTGCCGCGCCGTTCGTGAGCGGCTGCGGGAGAGGTGCCACCCGGGCCGGGACCGGGCTGGGGCTGCCGCCGTGTCGCGCCTGAGTGGACGGTGAGATTGCTGCCGCCCCGGCCGTGACCGGCCGTCGGCTTGTTGCCGCGCTGTTCATGACCGGGCTGCGCCGCATCCTGACCAGGCGTCACCCGGCGACCGGCTCCAGCACCCGCCCGGCCCGCTCGGCCTTCCTGCCCCGCCTGGCCAGCTCAGCCTTCCCGCCTCGCCCGGCCCGCTCGGCCTTCCCGCCCCGCCTGGCCTTCTCGACCGCGGAAGCCGCCCCGGGGGTGGCCTCGGCGGACCCTCCGGGAGCCGTCACGGAAGCCGCCTGGTGAGCCGCCGGGGGAGTGGCCTCGGCGGGCTCTCCGGGAGCCGCTGCGGAAGTTGCCACGGAAGCCGTTGCGGGAGCGGCCTGGTGGGCCGCCTGGCGAGTGGCCTCGGCGGGCTCTCCGGGAGCCGCTGCGGAAGTTGCCACGGAAGCCGTTGCGGAAGCCGCCTGGTGAGCCGCCCGGGAAGTGGGCTCGGCGGACTTTCCGGGAGCCGCTGCGGAAGTTGCCACGGATACCGTTGCGGAAGCCGCCTGGTGAGCTGCCTTGGCGGACCCTCCGGAAGCCGCCCCGGCAACCACCTGGGCAGCCGCCCCGGAAGCCCTCTCCGTCCCCCGGCCCCGCCCACCCCGCGACGTCCGCCACAGCCACAGCACATCCCGCCCGAACGACCACACCAGCAGCCCCAGCGCCAGCCACGCCACCGCCGCGTTCGCCGCCCACGGCAGCAGGTCCGCCCCCGCCACCAACAGGAACACCCCCTGCACCGCGGCCACCGTCTTGCGTGCCGTGCTCGGCGGCAGTGGTGCGTTCAGCCACGGCAGGAAACGGGCCGCGGCGACGAAGGCGTACCGCATGGCGCCGATCAGCAGCACCCACGGCCCCAGCGACATCGACACGTACACACTCAGGACGAGGATCAAGAACGCGTCGACCTCCATGTCGAACCGCGCCCCGAGCGCCGACGACGTGCCCGTGCGCCGCGCGACCTTGCCGTCCACCCCGTCGAGGATCAGCGCCACCGCCGTCAGGCCGACCAGCAGCGTGACCGGAGGCGCGCTCTCGAAGGAGTCGGCGACCAGCGCGGTCACCCCGCCGACCAGCGTGGCCCGGCCGAGGGTGACCCGGTTGGCCGGGCCGAACGACCGCAGCCCCGACCGGTGCAGGGCCCGCGAGAGCACCGCCCAGGTGGCGATCGCGAAGGCGAGGCCGGTCAGCCAGCCCGCCGGTCCCATGCCGATCGCCGATCCGAGCAGAGCCAGCAACAGGATCTGCACGCCCGCACCCACGGCAGTCTCCTGCTGGACCAGCCTCGCGTCATACGTGTTGTTCAGGGCCACCGCACATTCCTCCGGCCAGGTGACAGAGTCGATCAAGGCCGCGTACTGTGCGCGGCCTGTGCACACCTCGGTACGTGAACCACTTGCCGATCGTTCAGGAGGCCCGCCGATGATCCGCGCCGCACGTGCGTTCTGGCTCAGTTCCCCGGGCCGGGGAGAGCTGCGGGACGTCGAGCTTCCGGATCCCGCCGAGGGCCAGGTGCTGGTCCGCACGCTCTACTCCGGCGTCAGCCGGGGCACGGAAACGCTGGTCTTCCGGGGCGGGGTGCCGCAGAGCCAGCACACGGCCATGCGGGCGCCGTTCCAGGAGGGCGACTTCCCGGGACCGGTGAAGTACGGCTACCTCAACGTCGGGGTCGTCGAGGAGGGACCGGCGGACCTCACCGGCCGTACCGTCTTCTGCCTCTATCCGCACCAGACGCGGTACGTCGTCCCGGCGGCCGCCGTGACACCGGTACCGGAACACGTGCCCGCGGCCCGTGCCGTACTCGCCGGCACCGTCGAGACCGCCGTCAACGCGCTGTGGGACGCGGCGCCGCTGATCGGCGACCGGATCGCCGTGGTCGGCGGCGGCATGGTCGGCTGCTCGGTGGCCGCGCTGCTGGCCCGCTTCCCCGGCGTGCGCGTGCAGTTGGTGGACGCCGACCCCGGGCGGGCCGAGGTCGCCGAGGCGCTCGGCGTCGACTTCGCCGCACCCGCCGACGCGCTCGGCGAGTGCGACCTCGTCGTGCACGCCAGCGCGACCGAGCAGGGCCTCGCCCGGTCACTGGAACTCCTCGCCGCCGAGGGCACGGTGATCGAGCTGAGCTGGTACGGCGACCGGCGCGTCGCCCTCCCGCTGGGCGAGGCCTTCCACTCCCGCCGCCTGACCATCCGCAGCAGCCAGGTGGGCACCGTCTCCCCGGCCCGTGCCGGCCGGACGTACGCCGACCGGCTCGCCCTCGCCCTCGACCTGCTCGCCGACCCGGCGCTCGACGCGCTCGTCACCGGCGAGTGCGCCTTCGAGGAACTCCCGGACGTGCTGCCCCGGCTGGCCTCCAAGGAGATCCCGGCGCTCTGCCACCGGGTGCGGTACGCGGACGACGCCTGACCCGAACGGACATCGCCTGTCCTGAAAGCGCCTGGCCTCGGAAAAGACGTACGAGCCGCTGAACAAGGGAAGGACAGCAGCCGTACTACTCGGCATCCATGCCCCGCACCTGGAGGGTCGTTTCGTTGTTCAGTGTCACCGTCCGCGATCACATCATGATCGCCCACAGCTTCCGCGGCGAGGTCTTCGGCCCCGCGCAGCGCCTGCACGGAGCGACGTTTCTGGTGGACGCCACGTTCCGGCGGGAGCAGCTGGACGACGACAACATCGTCGTCGACATCGGTCTGGCCACGCGGGAACTCGGCGCCGTCGTCAGCGAGTTGAACTATCGCAATCTGGACAACGAGCCCGATTTCGCCGGGATCAACACCTCCACCGAGTTCCTGGCGAAGGTCATCGCCGACCGGCTCGCCGAGCGCGTGCACAAGGGCGCGCTGGGGGAGGGCGCCAAGGGGCTCGCGGGCATCACGGTCACCCTGCACGAGTCGCATGTCGCCTGGGCGAGTTACGAGCGTGCCCTGTGACCGACACGACCGTGGCGAAGCTCTCCTACGTGCCCGCCCAGGCGGCCCCCAGGAACGGCGAGATCATCCCCATGTCCCTGCGTACCGTGCACTTCGTCATGCCGGGCGGCGTGGACGACCCGGCCACGCCCAGCGGCGGCAACGCCTACGACCGGCGGGTCTGCCTCGACCTGCCCGGCTTCGGCTGGCGGGTCCACAAGCAGCTGGTGGACGGCTCCTGGCCGCGGCCGGGCGCCGCCGCCCGCACCGAACTCGCCCGGACGCTGCGGGACTTGCCGGACGGCGCGGTGGTGCTGCTCGACGGGCTGGTCGCCTGCGGCGTACCGGAGATCGTCGTCCCCGAGGCCGAACGGCTGCGCCTCGCCGTCCTGGTGCACCTGCCGCTCGGCGACGAGACCGGACTCGACCCCGCGGTGGCCGCCGACCTGGACGCCAGGGAACGTACGGTCCTGCGGGCCGTCGGCGCGGTGATCGCCACCAGCGACTGGGCGGTCCGCAGACTCGTCTCCCACCACGGCCTCGACCCCGACCGCGTCCATGTCGCCGCCCCCGGCGCCGACATCGCGCCCCTCGCCTCCGGCACCGACGGCGTCTCACGCCTGCTGTGCGTCGCCGCCGTCACCCCGCGCAAGGGGCAGCACCGGCTGGTGGAGGCGCTCGCCGGGGTGACCGACCTGCCGTGGAACTGCCTGTGCGTCGGCGGACTCGGCCAGGACCCGGAGTACGTCGCTCATCTGCGGGACCGGATCACCAAGTACGGCCTGCAGAACCGCATCCACCTCGCGGGCCCCCAGTCCGGCGCCGAACTCGACGCCAGCTACGCCGCCGCCGACCTCATGGTCCTCGCCTCCTACGCCGAGACCTACGGCATGGCGGTCACCGAGGCACTCGCGCGCGGCATCCCCGTGCTGGCCACGGACGTCGGCGGCGTCCCCGAGGCGGTGGGCCGCGCGCCCGACGGTGGCGTCCCCGGCATCCTCGTCCCGCCGGAGGACCCCGCCGCGCTCGCCGCCGAACTGCGCCACTGGTTCGGCGAGGCCGACGTACGCCGCCGTTTGAAGTCCGCCGCCCGCAGTCGCCGCGCCGCACTCGGCGGCTGGGCCACCACCGCGAAACACCTGGCCGGCGTCCTGAGCCGGCTCCCCGACGAACCCCGGAGGGCGGCATGAACGGAACGACGACGGCTGCACAGGACACGGGGAACACCGGAAGGATCCCGCCCCAGCCGGGGGCGGGGAATGCGGCGAACGCGGGGAAGGGCCCGGCGAACGTGCCGCTGACCGCGCCGGTCACGAGCGGCCCGGGGGAGGGCGGACCGGCGGGCGGACGGGAGCAGCGGGAGCCCGCCACTGCCGACGGTGCCCCACAGGCCGGGCCTCCCCAAGGGCAGCCGGTCACCGAGGCCGTCCGTGGCTCCGGCCCGCAGAACAGCCCGGTCGGCTCCCGGGCCGGTCGACAGGGGACTGCCGCTGTTTCCGGGCCCGCTCCGCAGGCCGCCGCGCGCCCCGCCGAGTCCGCACCCGCTCCCACCCCGGTTGTCCCCGGTGCCGGTCCCGCCTCTGCCCGCCCGGGCGAGCGGCCCACCGTGCGGCTGCGTGACGCGGAACCCGGTGACGAGCAACCCCGGTACGCCCCCGAGTGGCTGGAGCTGCGGGAAGGGGCGGATGCGGCCGCGCGGGCGCACGAGTTGCTGGATCCGTTGCGGATCCGGCTGGCCAATCTGCCCGGGCGGGCCGACGGGCTCGTCGTGCACGACCTGGGGTGCGGCACCGGGTCGATGGGCCGGTGGCTCGCGCCCCGGATCGACGGCGCCCAGCACTGGATCCTGCACGACCGCGACCCCTACCTCCTGCACTTCGCGGCCGTCGCGTCCCCGCGGTCCGCCGCCGACGGCAGCCGTGTCACCGTCGAGACGCGGCGCGGTGACGTCGCCCGCCTCACCCCGGACGCCCTCGTCGGTGCCTCCCTGGTCACCGCCTCCGCACTGCTCGACGTCCTCACCCGCGAGGAGGTCGACACGCTCGCCGCCGCCTGCGCCGAGGTCGGCTGCCCGGCGCTGCTGACGCTCTCCGTGGCGGGCCGGGTCGACCTCACCCCGGAGCATCCGCTGGACGCGGAGATCACCGAGGCGTTCAACGCCCACCAGCGCCGCACCGGCCTGCTCGGGCCGGACGCGGTCACGGCGACGTGCGAGGCGTTCGCGGAACACGGCGCGACCGTCCACGTACAGCCGAGCCCCTGGCGGCTCGGCCCGGGGGAGGCCGAGCTGACCGCGCAGTGGCTGCGCGGCTGGGTCGGCGCGGCCGTCGAACAGCGCCCGGAACTTGCGGCGCCGGCCGAGAAGTACCTGGCCGCCCGCCTGGCGGCCTGCGCGGCGGGCGAGTTGCGCGTCACCGTCCACCACAGCGACCTGCTGGCGCTGGCCCGCCCGACGGGCGGAGCGTCATGAGCGCGCCGACGGTGAGCGCCGGTACGGCGAGCAGTGTGGCCTACGTCCCCCCGCGTACCCGCCCCCGCCTCACCGCCCGCGCCCTGCGCACCCACCTCGGCACCCTCGCCGGTGTCGCCATCCTCGCCGTCCTGCTGTGGCGTATGGGCACCGGCGTCTTCCTGGACGGACTACGCCGGATCGACGCCCCCACGCTGCTGGCGGCCCTCGGGATCGGCCTGGTCACCACCGCGTTCAGCGCCTGGCGCTGGCAACTGGTGGCGCGCAGCCTGCACATCCGGCTGCCGCTGGGACCGGCGCTGGCCGACTACTACCGTGCCCTGTTCCTCAACGCCGCCCTCCCCGGCGGCGTCCTCGGCGATGTGCACCGGGCGGTGCGGCACGGGCAGAGCGCAGGCGACCTCGGCCGGGGCGTGCGCTCGGTCGTCCTGGAACGAACCGCCGGTCAGGTCGTACTGGCCGTGGTGGGGTTGGCGGTCCTGCTGACCGTCCCGTCCCCGGTGCTCGCCGAGACCCGGCACATCGCCCTGCTGCTGATGTTCGCCGTGGTGGGCGCCCTCGCGATCGGCCTCGCCGTGCGCATGAACCGGACGCCCGCCGCCCGCCGGCGCCGCGCCCTCCTCGACGAAGCCCGCGAGGCCCTGCTGTCCCGCCGCAACGGGCCCGGCGTCATCGCCTCGTCCGTCGTGGTCCTCGCGGGATACGTGGCGATGTTCCTGCTCGCCGCCCGGGTCACCGGCACCGCCGCCTCCGTGACCGTACTGCTGCCGCTCGCGGTACTCGCCCTCCTGGCCATGAGCCTGCCGCTCAACGTCGGCGGCTGGGGGCCGAGGGAGGGCGTCACCGCCTGGGCCTTCGGCGCCGCCGGCCTCGGCGCGGCCAACGGCCTGTCCGTGGCGGTGGTCTACGGCGTCCTGAGCTTCACAGCAAGCCTCCCAGGCGCCCTCGCCCTCGCAACCCGCTGGTACACGCCCCTGAAGACCACCCCAAACCACTCCGGCTCGCCCACTGCCGCTTCGGACACCGACGGCCCTCGCGCGTCCGCTGCCGCTCCGGACCGCGACGGCCCTCGCCCGCCCTCCGCCGCACCGGTCCCCGCTCACCCCCGCTCGCCCTCCGCCCCCTCCCCCGTGAGCAGCGAGAAATACGTCCCGAACGATTCCGCCAGGCTCCCCAGCAACACCTTCCCTTTTTCCGCATCCCCCAGCGAAGGACGGCCTATGACCCCCGAATCCGTATAGCCGGACATACCCAGGCTGAGCAGATGACGCCGGTCGTCCGCGACGAAATCGGCGGTCTCATGACCGGGCCTGACCAATTCCGGATGAGTGTGCAGAAGGATGGAGGTCTCGATTTCCCCCGCATGCATGTCGGTGAGCAGCGAGGTCCGCACCCCGGCCCGCTCCCGCGCCGTCTCCCAGTCCTCCGCGGCCGGGAACAGCGCCATGCGCTCACCCCGCGCGGAGGATTCCTGAACGACGTTTCCAAGGACGTAGTTTCCGCCGTGCCCGTTGACGAGGACCAGGGCCTCGACGCCCGACCGGCGGAGCGACTCGGCTATGTCCCGTACCACCGCGTGAAGGGTCACCGAGGAAATGCTGACGGTCCCCGGCCAGGCCGCGTGCTCGTGCGAGCAGGAGATCGTCACCGGAGGAAGGAGGTGCACCGGGTAGGTCTCGGCGATCTCCCGCGCGACGGCGCAGGCGACGAGCGTGTCCGTCGCCAACGGAAGGAACGGACCGTGCTGTTCGAAACTCCCCACGGGAAGGACGGCGACCTGCCGTGAGACATCGGCCCCCCGCTTCCGTACGTCCTCCGTGGTGTCCCCGGGCACCAGTCCGTGCCGCACCGCACCGGATCCCGCCGGCCGAATTCCCGAACCACTCATTTCTTCACGGCCTTTCGTCTCTGCTTAGGAACCAGATCATGACAGAAAACATCGGCGTCATAGACAAGAAGTCAGCGCAGCGCACCGGCGTGGAACGCGTCGTGAATGCGCCCCTGCCCACGGTGTACGGGCAGTTCCGGGCGGTCGGCTACCTCGACCACGACCGCGGCGACGAACAAGTGGCCCTGGTCTACGGCGACATCGGCACCGACGACGTCCTCACCCGGCTGCACTCGGAGTGCCTGACCGGTGACGCCTTCGGCTCCCAGCACTGCGAGTGCGGCGACCAGCTCGCCTCCGCGCTGCGCGCCGTCGCCGCCGAAGGACGCGGCGTGGTCGTCTACTTGAGAGGGCACGAGGGCCGCGGCATCGGCCTGCTCGCCAAGCTGCGTGCGATGGCCCTGCAGGCGGAGGGCCTGGACACCGTCGAGGCCAACCTGGCGCTCGGCCTGCCGGTGGACGCCCGCGACTACGGCGTCGCCGCGGAGATCCTGCGCGACCTGGGGGTGGCGAGCGTCCGCCTGATGTCGAACAACCCGCGCAAGCGTGAGGCGCTGCTGCGGCACGGCATCGAGGTCGCCGAGCAGGTGCCGCTGCTGATTCCGCCGTGCGAGAACAACATCACGTATCTGCGGACGAAGCGGGAGCGACTGGACCACCATCTGCCCCACCTGGACGCGGTCGCGCACTGGTCCTGACCCGGAACGGGAAGTGTCCTGAGGGGGTGGGCGGGGGACACGGGAGAGCAGCCCCGGCGGCCGGGCCGGGGCGACCCCCGCTGCCGGAAGGAGCGCGCGTGGTGAAACAGGCCTCGGTCGTCGTCATCGGCGGCGGCGTGATGGGCACCAGCATCGCCTGCCATCTCGCCCGCGCCGGTGTCCCCGATGTCGTGCTGGTCGAGCGGGACGAACTGGCCTCCGGTTCCACCTCGAAGGCGGCCGGCGGGGTGCGGGCGCAGTTCTCCGACGAGCTCAACATCCAGCTCGGCGCCCGCAGCCTGGAGGCGTTCGGCCGCTTCGAGGAGGACACCGGGTACGACATCGGACTGCACCGGGTCGGATACCTCTTCCTGCTGTCGACGCCCGAGGAGGTCGCCGCGTTCGAGGCGGGCGTACGGCTGCAGAACGACCTGGGCGTGCCTACGCCGCCGCGCGGGGTATGCGAACAGGTGCTCCGGCAGTCGCCCATACTGACGAGTGGGTGTGCAGGCAGGGCGTGGCAACGGGTACCGTCGCCGTGTCAGTCCGTGAGCCCTAGAAGGCACGAACCGGCGAGCGCCGGGGACACGGTTGTGCGTGGCGTCGACCGGGCTGGCGTCATCGGCCACTGGCCGATGTGGGTGAACGTCACCGCACCCGCACCCTTGTCTTGCCACAGGGTGGATGCGACCCGTGACCGTCCTGCCGTAGGGGGCAGTCGGGAGTGCGACGAGGTGTGGACGATCGAGTCTGTGGGCGCGGCCGTGCACGACCGAGGTGGTGACCACCAGCCTCTACTTCCTCATGGGGCCCGGCCTCCTCGTGGTCAGAGCAGACCGCGAGGAGTTGTTCGGCTTCGCCACCGACCCCCACGACCGCTGGATCCCCGCCCTGTGCGAGGCCATGGCCCGGCGCGCCCCCGCCCTGCTCGACCTGCGCCGCACCGGCGGCTGGGCGGGCCTGTACGAGAACACGCCGGACCACAACGCCCTGATCGGCGAGGCCGCTTCACCGTCCCGCTTCCTGTACGCGACCGGCTTCTCCGGCCATGGCTTCCTCCAGGGCCCGGCCGTCGGCGAGGTCGTCCGCGACCTGTACCTCGGCCGCGTACCCTTCGTGGACGTCCGCCCCCTGAGCGCCGACCGCTTCGCGGCCGACGCCCCGCGCCCGGAGGCCAACCTCGTATGACCGAGCTCCACCTGTGGCTGCGCCACGAGACCCGCCCCACCGAACGCCGCACGCCGATCGTGCCCACCGACGCCGCCCGGCTGATCGAAAGCGGCGTCGCCGTCACGGTCGAGGAGTCAGCCGAGCGGGTCTTCCCGATCGAGGAGTACGAGGCGGTCGGCTGCCGTGTCACGGGCCCGGGCTCCTGGGTGTCGGCGCCGCCGGACGCCGTGATCCTCGGTCTGAAGGAACTTCCCGAGCAGCCGCAGGCCCTGACCCACCGGCACATCTACTTCGGCCACGCCTACAAGAGCCAGCCCGGCGCGGCCGCGCTGCTGCACCGCTTCACCGCGGGTGGCGGCACCCTGCTCGACCTGGAGTACCTGGTCGACGACCACGGCCGCCGCCTGGCCGCCTTCGGCTTCTGGGCGGGCTACCTGGGCGCCGCCCTCGCCGTCCTCCAGCACCGTGGGCGGCTCGCCGCACCCCTGACGCCCACGCACAAGGAGGCGCTGGACGAGGCCCTGCGCCCCGCCGCCGGGGACGCGGACTTCACCGCACTCGTCATCGGCGCCCTCGGCCGCAGCGGCCGTGGCGCGCGCGTCGCCTTCCAGACCGCGGGCATGGAGCCCACCTGCTGGGACCTCGCCGAGACCCGCGCCCTGGACCGGCGGGCCCTGCTCGCCCACGACGTCCTGGTCAATGCCGTGCTCGCCACCACCCCGGTCCCGCCGTTCCTGCGCGAGCAGGACCTCGACGACCCCGACCGGCGGCTGCGCACGGTCTGTGACGTCACCTGTGACGTCGGCTCGCCGCTCAACGTCCTGCCGGTCTACGACCGCGTCACCGACTGGGCCGAGCCCGTACGGCGGCTGCGCAAGGAGCCCGAGCTCGATCTGATCGCCATCGACAACCTGCCGTCGCTGCTGCCGAAGGAGTCCAGCGCCGACTTCTCCGCCGCGCTCACGCCCCAGCTGCTCGACTTCCACACGGGCGGGCCGTGGGGGCGCTGCCGGGAGCGGTTCCATGCGGCGGTCCGCGAACTGGCCATCGTGGAAGGGGAGCCCCGAGGTGACTGACCAGCGCGTTCCCGCGAGCGGCACCGTCCACTGGGTGGGCGCGGGACTGTCCACCGGCAGCGGTCTGGCCATGCTGTGCGACTCCGCCGAGCGGGTACGGCTGTGGCACCGCACGCAGGACCGCGCCGCCGGGGCGCTGGCCCGGCTGGGCCTCACCGGCCGCGCCGAGCCCCGTCCGTTCACGCTCCCCGCGCTCACCGCCGAACTGGCGCCCGGCGACGTCGTCGTATCGATGCTGCCCGCGACCGAACACGCCTGGCTGCTCGGGGCCTGCGTCGCACAGGGCGCCCATTTCGCCTGCTCCAGCTATGTGTCCGAAGCGGTGCTGGAGCAGGTGCCCACGGCCACGGGGGCCGGGCTGGTCGTGCTCACCGAGGCGGGTCTCGACCCGGGGATCGACCACCTCTTCGCGCACAGCCTCGTCGTCCGGGCGCGTGAGGCGATCGGCGCGGCGACCCCGGCGTCGTACCACCTCACCTCGTACTGCGGTGGACTACCGGCGGTGCCGAACGACTTCCGGTACCGCTTCAGCTGGGCGCCCGCCGGGGTGCTGGGCGCCCTGCGCTCGCCCGCCCGTTACATCGAGGACGGTGTGGAGACCGTCGCCGAGCGGCCGTGGGAGGTGACACGGCCGCATGGCGTCGGCCGCGAGACCTTCGAGGTCTATCCCAACCGGGACAGCGTGCCGTTCATCGCCCAGTACGAGCTGCCGCCCGCCTGGACGCCGGCGACCTTTGTGCGGGGCACGCTGCGGCTGGAGGGCTGGCTGACGGCCTGGGCGGAGGTGTTCGAGGAGCTGAAGCGCGGTGACGACGACCGGATCGGGGCGCTGGCGCGGGAGTTGGCGCAGCGCTATCCGACCACGGACGCCGACCGGGACCGGGTCGTGCTCGCCGTGTCGCTTCAGGTGCGCGGCGCGGAGGGACTGACCTGGTCGGGCGGTTACCTCCTGGACCTGGTGGGGGACGAGGAGGAGAGCGCGATGGCCCGGTGCGTCTCCCGCCCGCTGGCCGTGGGTGTGCGGCACATCCTGGACGGCTCGCTGCCCCCGGGCCTCAGCCGTGCGGCCGGTACGGCGGCCCGGTCCGAGGAGTGGCTCGACGAACTCGCCCGTGAGGGGATCCCGTTCACGCGTCCTTGATCGCCTCGTGGACCAGCTGCTTGAGGTCGCGGAACATCGTGTGCGAGGTTCGCGGCCGTACCTGCGTCATGAACTGCACGGTCAGATCCCGGCTCGGGTCGACCCAGAACGTCGTGGTCGCGACCCCGGTCCAGCCGAAGGCGCCGAGCCCGGCGGGCGCGAGCGTGCGGGCCGGGTCGATCACCACGGAGACGCCGAGTCCGAAGCCGACGCCGTCGTTGCCGGGCTCGTCATGGGCCGGGCGGCTGCCGAAGGAGCGCAGGTCGGCGCCGCCGGGCAGCTGGTTGGCGGTCATCATGTCCACTGTCTCCGGCGCGAGCAGCCGCACGCCGTCGAGTTCGCCGCGGCGGCGCAGCAACTCCATGAAGCGGTGCATGTCGTACGCGCCGGCCACCATGCCGCCACTGCCCGACAGGAAGCGCGGCCGGCCCCGCAGCGGCAGTCCGGGGATCGGCTCGATCCCGGTGCCGTCCTCCTTCTCGCCGTACATCTCGGCGAGCCGGACCGCCTGTGCGTCGCTGACCTCGAATCCGGCGTCCGGCATCCCGAGCGGGCCGAAGATCCGCTCGGCGAAGTGCACGTCGAGCGGCTGCCCCGACACCACCTCGATCACCCGGCCGAGCACATTGCTGGCGACCGAGTAGTTCCACTGCGTGCCCGGCTCGAACTGCAGCGGCAGGCGCGCGTAGACGTCGATCGCCTCGGCCAGGTTCGCGCCCGGCGGCACCGACGACTCCAGACCCGCCTCGCGGTAGAGGGCGTCGACGGGGTGAGTGTGGTAGAAGCCGAAGGTCAGGCCCGAGGTGTGGGTCATCAGGTGCCGGACGAGTATCGGCCCCTCGGCCGGGCGGGTCCGGGTCTGCGCCCCGGAGCCGCTCTCGTACACCCGTGCGTCGGCGAAGGCCGGCAGATGCCGGGCGACCGGGTCGTCCAGCGACAGCCGTCCCTCCTCCATCAGCATCAGCGCGGCGACCGAGGTGACCGGCTTGGTCATCGAGTAGATCCGCCACAGCGTCTCGGGCTCGACGGGCAGGTGGGCGGCGGTGTCGCGGTGGCCGTGCGTGGTGAGGTGGGCGACCCGGCCGCCGCGGGCGATGGAGACGAGGAAGCCGGGCAGGCGGCCCTCGTCGACGTAGTGGGCGAAGTGCTGGTCGAGCCGGTCCAGTGCCTTCCCGTCCAGTCCCACCTCGCGCGGGTCCACCTCTTGTCGCAGCAGCGCCATCGCTCTACCTCCGCCTTCGTTCGTCGAGGTGCGATCGGAGATACCCGCGCCCATGTGCCCTCAGACCTCATCGTCGCGCAGGAATACGCAAAGGGTCGGCAGGATGATCAGGATGTGCCCGACTAGCGGTCTTCGTCCCGGCGCGCCCGGCAGCAGGAGAGCCGCCACCGCACCGGCCACGGCGACTCCGGCCAGGGCGAGCAGCGGCGCACGCCCCGCGCCCATGAGCGTCGTGGCCATCGCCACGCCGAGCACCGGCCCGACGTTCATCGCCGTCTGCTGCAGACCGCCCGCCACTCCGGCCGACGCCACGGGCGCCTGCCGTACGACGACATGGGTCGCCGCCACCATCACCGTGCCGAACCCGGCGCCGAGCAGCGCGAAACCGACGCCGAGGGGCAGCGGGCGGGCGGCGGGGACGAGCACGAGGATGCCCACGGCGAGGACGGTCATCGCCGCCACGGTCGTACGGCGGGCGCCCGTCCGGCGCAGCAGCACCGCGCACACGGGCGCCGCCGCGATCATCAGCACCGCGAGCGGCAGGCTGAGCAGGGCGCTGCGGAGCGGGTCGAGGCCGAGGGCGCGCTGCAGGACGTAGGTGCCGACGAAGAGCGTGCCCGACAGGGCGGCGGACGCGGCGGTGAGCACACCGAGCGCGGCGGCGACGGGGGCCGAGCCGATGACGTCCGCAGGTATGAGGGGGTGTGCGGTACGGCGCTCATGGCCGGCGAACGCCACGGCGGCGAGGGCCGCCACGACCCAGGTCGAGGGCGTCCGGGTGACCAGGGCGTGCACCAGGCAGGCCAGCGTCAGCGCGAGCAGCAGCGCGCCCGGAAGGTCCAGGCGGACCGCCGACGTGCGCTGTTCCTGCCCGCTCCCCCTGAGCGCGAGCACACCGAGGACCAGCGCCGGAACGACGTTGAGGAAGAACACGGCCCGCCACCCGAAGGAGTGCACCAGCGCCCCGCCCACGACCGGCCCCGCGGCGGCCGCCAGCCCGATGGCTGCCGTCCGCACCGCGAGCGGCCTGCGCAGCCGGTCCGCGGGGAACGCGGCACGCAGCATGCCGAGCGCGGCGGGCTGGAGCAGCGCGCCGAAGACGCCCTGCGCGACCCGTAGCCCGATCACCCAGCCGACGTCGGCCGCCCCACCGATACCGGCCGACGTGGCGCCGAAGCCGAGCATGCCGAGGGCGAACAGGCGCCGGTGGCCGTACCGGTCGCCGAGGCGTCCGGCGAACACCAGCAGCGCGGCCACCGCGATCAGATAGCCGGTGCTGGTCCACTGGACCTGCGCGTAGGACGCGTCCAGGTCCCGTTGCAGGGTGGGCTGCGCGATGGTGAGCACGGTGCCGTCGAGCGCGACGACCACGGCACCGGCCACGCTGCTCGTCAGGGCCAGCCGGCGGTTCACCGCTCGCCCTCGGGGCCGAGGTGGGCGTCGAGCGCGGTGTGCAGGAGGTGGGTGAAGTCGTCGGCGCCGGTGGCAAGTTGGAGGCTGCCCCAGGTCCACAGCTGGGCGAGGCCGTGCAGCTGCGCCCAGAGGGCCCCGGCGACGGCCCGGGCGTCGGCGTCGGGGCGGACCTGGCCGACCAGCTCCACCAGGACGCCGAACAGGGGGAGGCTGGTGTCCCGCAGCCCCAAGTGGCCGCTTTCCAGCAGGTCGTGGCGGAACATCAGCTCGTACATGCCGGGGTTGTCCAGGGCGAAGTCCAGGTAGGTCCGGGCCAGTCGGCTGATCCGTGTGCGAGGGGTGTCGCCGGTCGCCGTCGCCGTCCGGGCGGCCAGTTCGGCGAAGCCGCGCCGCGCGATGGCCGACAGCAGTTCCAGGTGGGTGGGGAAGTAGCGGCGCGGGGCCCCGTGCGAGACGCCGGCCCGGCGGGCGATCTCGCGCAGGGTGAGCGCCTGGGCGCCCTCGCGGGTCAGCAGGTCGACGCCGACGTCGATGAGGCGGGCGCGCAGGCCGGTCGTGGGTTCACTGGTGTCGGGTTCGCTCGCCTCGGGTTCTCGCACAGACAGTGTCTACTAAACAACCGTAGACACTGTCTACTCCTGCCGGTGCGGGAATGTGAAGACATCAGGCGGAGGTTGAGCCAGTCATGAGTGACGACGCACTGCTGAAGCTGCTCTCCGAAACCCACGGCGGGGTGCTGGTCACCCTCCGGCGCGACGGCCGACCTCAGCTGTCGAACGTCATGCACGCCTACTACCCCGACGAGCGGACCATCCGGATCTCCGTCACCGACGACCGCGCCAAGACCCGCAACCTGCGCCGTGACCCCCGCGCCTCGTACCACGTCACCACCACCGACCGCTGGGCCTACACCGTCGTCGACGGTACGGCCGACCTGACGCCGGTGGCCGCGGACCCGCACGACGACACGGTCGAGGAACTCGTCCGCCTCTATCGCGACATCAGCGGTGAACACTCCGACTGGGACGACTACCGCGCCGCCATGGTCCGCGACCACCGCCTCGTCGTCCGGCTACGGGTGGAGCGGGCGTACGGCGCCCCCCAGGGCTAGTCAGTCCTTGCCCATGGCTTTGCGGACCGCGTCCCTGGTGCGGTCCATGAGGGCGGCCACGGGGCCGACGGCCACGTTCGCGGCGGCCGACTCGACGCCGGGATGCGGGTGCGTCGGGGCCATGGCCTCCGCCGCCTTCACCGCTTTGGCCATGGCGGCGAGGTTGGTGACGTCGGTACTGCGGCGGATGTGCGCGAACTCGTAGCGCTCCTCCGCCCGGGCGTGCTCCTGTACATCCGTTCGCAGGGCCCTCAGCCGGGGCAGGAACTGGGGGTCGTCGGTGTCCATGTCGTCCAGCTCGGCGAGGGTCTCCTTGGCCGCGCGCTCCTCGGCGAGGCGGTCTTCGACGACCTGCTCCCCGCCTGACAGCGCCCGCCGGGCGAAGGGGTGGACGACTTCCTCCTCCGCGGTCTCGTGGACGGCCAGCAACCGCACGAGGCGGCGGAAGGCGTCGCGGCGGGCCTCGCCCTGACTCTGCTCGACCTCGTCGAACAGGTTGCGGATGTCCCCGTGCTGGCGCATCAGCAGCGCGACGACGTCCACGTCCTTGGCCCGGTCGGCACCGGCCTGGGGGGTGTGCAGCTCGGACATGTGCGACCGCCTCACTTCTCGCGCATCGCGGGGTCGGGGTGCTCGCCCTCGGACTGCACGCGGTACTCACGTCCGAACATCGCGTCGTGTTCGGCGATGACCCGCTCGCTCGGCGGCTGCTCACCGCCGTGGATCCGCTCCTGCATCTGCTCGAACCGCTCGTGCGCCTCGCGCACATAGCCCGCGCCCAGCGTGGTCAGGTCCATCTGGGTGTCGAGCAGTTCGCGCACGTACTGCTTGTTCGGTTCGAAGGTGAGCACGTTCGGCAGCGCGGGCGCCACGATCTCCTGCGGCTCACGACCGTCCTGCCGGCGCATCAGGTCGCAGGCCTGGTGGAGGTGTTCCAGCTCCATGTTGAGGTGGAGCTCCCAGATCGCCTTGACCTTCGGGTCGCTCTCCTGCTCCATGAAGGAGTAGTACAGGTAGCACTCGTTGTACTCGTGGTTGACCAGCTGTTCCCACCACGTCTCACCCGGGTCGACGAGGGACTCGTAGTGCGTGACGTGCTCCTCCTCGATCAGCCCGATCTCCTGGTAGAGCTGACGGGCGATGGGCTCCATGTAGGTGGGGCCGGTGTTCATGTAGAAGTTCATCGTCTGCTGCTCCGCGGACATGACGGTCAGTGCGTGCAGCTTCGACAGCGGGTTCGTGGCGTCCTTGTCGTAGGGGTCGCGCACGTTGTCCACGGGGTTGCGATGGTGGTACTTGGTGGGGCGGCCCGGCATGACCTCGGTGAGGTTGTCGACGATCGACTCCGCCTTGCGGTGCTCGATCATCTCGTACAGGTTCGCGTACCTGTACAGGTGGTCGAAGTCCTCCAGCACCCCGAACTCGTACGCCTGCTTCAGATACGGGTCGGGTTCCATCCGGGCGACCCACGCCGTCAGGTCCACCGCGACCTGCTCGTAGGCGATCGTCGTCTCCAGCACCGACGACACCCCCGGCAGCAGCCAGTTCACGGCCTTCTGCTGCTGGTGCTCGATGTAACGCGTCTGGGCCAGCTGCCGTTTGATCTCCGGATCAACCGTGTTGCGGGCCAGCTGGTGGCTGAACAGGATCGCCTCCACCTCGATGCCGTTCATGGTGATGATCCGGCACCGGGTGTAGGGGTCGCAGCGGTCGGGGTCGATGGGCTGTACGTTCAGCTCCCGCCAGTTGCGCAGCTGGCGGTCCAGCGGGATGCCCCGCTGTTCGAGCGGATTGAAGGTCATGCGGCCTCCTGGAGAGTGGCGCGACTCGGACGCCTGCGGGTGCCCCGCCTCGGACGCCGAGCACAGGTCTGCACTTGAGTCTGTGCGTCATGGATGTGTTCCGGCCACCGCTGGCACCCGGGGAACCCCATGGTTCCCCCTGGTGGGTCACCCGGCGCGCAGAGGGACCGGCACGCGCCATGGCCGCAAGAACGGCGCGGCTCACCCGCACCCGCCTCCTGCCCTCAGCGCCCCAGCACCCCCGCCGCGGCACCGATGGCGGTGGCGCAGGGCACAGGCGCACGCCGCGTGGCGTCTGAGGAGGGTGCGCCGCAGCTCCGCGTACCGCGCCTCGTACGCCTGGTGCAACTGGTCGGCTCGCCGGGCCGAGCGGCGCAGGATCCGGCGGGTGACCTCCAAGCGCTGTTCGATGTGATGGCGTGTGAGGTCCTCGGCCTGTGCGGTCAGCCACGCCAGACGGGCGCACAGCTCCTCGGCCTCACGTCGTGCCTCCTCCTGCTCGGCGCGGGCGACGAGACAGCCCTCGACCTCGTTCGCGGGCGCGTCGGCCATCCGGCGGCGATCTCCGTCGGGCCGCTCCTCTCACCGCTGGTCGCCCTCGTGGTCGGCCGGTTCCACGACGTCGCGCCTGCCGGTGTACTGCTGCTGCTCCAGTTGGGCGATGTCCGGGTGGTGGAGGTCGAAGGCGGGGGATTCGGAGCGGATCCGCGGGAGCGTGGTGAAGTTGTGGCGGGGCGGCGGGCAGGAGGTCGCCCACTCCAGGGAGCGGCCGTAGCCCCAGGGGTCGTCGACGTCGACCTTCCGGCCGTACTGGGCGGTCTTCCAGACGTTGTAGAGGAACGGCAACGTCGACAGCCCGAGCAGGAACGAGCCGATGGAGGAGACCATGTGCAGGGCCGTGAAGCCGTCGGCGGCGAGGTAGTCGGCGTAGCGGCGGGGCATGCCCTCGGCGCCCAGCCAGTGCTGCACCAGGAACGTGGTGTGGAAGCCGACGAACAGCGTCCAGAAGTGGATCTTCCCCAGCCTCTCGTCGAGCATCGCGCCGGTCATCTTGGGCCACCAGAAGTAGAACCCGGCGAACATCGCGAAGACGACGGTGCCGAACACCACGTAGTGGAAGTGGGCGACGACGAAGTACGTGTCCGTGACGTGGAAGTCCATCGGCGGCGAGGCAAGGATCACCCCGGACAGACCGCCGAACAGGAACGTGACGAGGAAACCGGCCGACCACAGCATCGGAGTCTCGAAGGAGAGCGAGCCGTTCCACATGGTGCCGATCCAGTTGAAGAACTTCACGCCGGTCGGCACGGCGATCAGGAAGCTCATGAAGGAGAAGAACGGCAGCAGCACCGCTCCGGTCGCGAACATGTGGTGCGCCCACACCACCACGGAAAGCCCGGTGATGGCGAGGGTGGCGGCGATCAGCCCGGCGTAGCCGAAGATCGGCTTGCGGGAGAACACCGGGATGATCTCCGTGACGATCCCGAAGAACGGCAGCGCGATGATGTAGACCTCGGGATGGCCGAAGAACCAGAACAGATGCTGCCACAACAGTGCCCCACCGTTGGCCGGGTCGAACACCTGCGCTCCGAAGCGCCGGTCGGCCTCCAGCACCAGCAGCGCCGCCGCCAGGACCGGGAAGGCCAGCAGTACGAGCACCGAGGTGAGCAGCACGTTCCAGGTGAAGATCGGCATCCGGAACATGGTCATGCCGGGGGCGCGCATCCCGATGATCGTGGTGATGAAGTTGACGGCGCCCAGGATGGTGCCGAACCCGGACAGGGCCAGACCCATGATCCACAGATCGCCGCCCAACTGCGGGCTGCGCTGGTGCAGGCTCAGCGGGGTGTAGGCGGTCCAGCCGAAGTCGGCGGCGCCCTCGGGTGTGAGGAAGCTGCCGAGCACGATCAGTCCGCCGAACAGGAAAAGCCAGTACGACAGCATGTTCAGCCGTGGGAAGGCGACGTCCGGAGAGCCGATCTGCAGCGGCATGACGGCGTTGGCGAACCCGGCGAACGTCGGGGTGGCGAACAGCAGCAGCATGATCGTGCCGTGCAGGGTGAACGCCTGGTTGTACTGCTCGTTGGAGAGGATCTGCAGGCCGGGGCGGGCCAACTCGGCCCTGAGCGCCAGCGCCAGCGCGCCCGCGACCGCGAAGAAGACGAACGAGGTGATCAGGTACAGATGCCCGATCTTCTTGTGATCCGTGGTGGTCAGCCAGGACACCACCACGCGGCCCGGGCCACGGCGGCCCTCGACCGGCACCAGCGTGGAGGGCTCCGCTCCAAGGGCCATGAGTTCCCCAAACCGTGATGAAAGCCAAGAAGTCGCATTGCAGCCACCAAGATTGCGCAACTCGGACGATCGCGCACGTTCATCGTGTGCGCGGTCTGCCGTGTCCCCTCATCGCGGGCCATGTCGGCAGTCCCTACCGGGCGGGCGGGTACTCGGCGCACTGAGCCGAGGAAGGAAGGACCATGAGTGAAGATTCGCGGTACGACACCACTGGTGAGGTCCCCCTCAAGGGCTACGCCGTGCTCGCCGGCACGTTCGCCGCGGGCGTCGCGCTGTTCGCCGTGACCGCGCGACGCCGAGGAGTACAACTTCCCGACCGGATTCCGCCCTGGGATCTGGCGCTGCTGGGCACGGCCACGTTCAAGGCGTCGCGGATCCTGTCCAAGGACAAGATCACGAGCTTCCTCCGCGCCCCCTTCACCCGCCGCGAGGAGGACGCCCAGGCCGGCCAGGTCATGGACGCACCGCGCGGCGGCGGAGTCCGACGCGCCCTCGGGGACCTGGTCGCCTGCCCGTTCTGTACGTCCACCTGGGTGGCCGGCGCTCTGATCGGTGCCTACGTCGGTGCCCCGAGGGCCACCCGTTTGGTGTGCGCCGGGCTGAGCGCCGTCACGGTGAGCGACTGGCTGCAGTACGTGTGGAGCGCGACGGAGCAGCGCGTGGAGGGGTGAGCGGCCGGAAGCGCCCGGTCCCCCGGGCAGCCGCCATGAGCGCGGGCACCGGCACGTCTCAGCCCTGGCCGGCGTGCGTGGGGCTGTGCGCGAGCTCGTCGGGGCAGCCCCGGGCGTCGCTCGCGCGGTCACGCAGCCAGTCGCGGGCGGCCAGCGCGAGCGCGCCCAGCACCGGCAGGATGCCGCAGCCCACGGCGAGCGCGACGGCGGACCGGTAGTGGGCGGGGTCGCCGCCACCGAGAGCCATGTAGAAGAGGCCGGGCAGCGCCGCCGTGCCCACGGCACCGCCCAGGCGCTGACCCGTCTGCAGAGCACCCCCTGCTGCGCCCGCCATCCACACCGGGACCTCCCGCAGGGTCATGGTGATGTTGGGTGAGATGACACAGCCGCTGCCGAGACCGCCCAGGAGCAGCGCCGGGGTCTGGAGCCACACCGCGATGTCGTCGGGCGCCCACCGAAGGATGAGGACGGTCCCACCCAGGCCCACGGCGACGGCGGCCAGCCCGCACACCGTCAGCAGCCGTCCCAGCCGCTCCACCAGCCGTCCGGCCACCGCCGCGGCCACGGCGGAACCGATCGCGAACGGCGTCACGGCGAGCCCGGAACCCAGGGGTGAGTAACCCAGCCCGTTCTGGAAGAACAGCGCGAACACCAGCCACACCCCGCTGAAGCCCACGAAGTACAGCGTGGCGATGGCGGCGCCTGTGACGTATCCGCGGGTCGACGTGGCCAGCCGGGGGTCGAGGAGCGGCTGACCGTGCCGCGCGGCGACACGCCGTTCCCAGCGGGCGAAGACCACCAGGAGGGCCGCCCCCACGGCGAACAGCCACCACAGCGTGCGTACCCCGCCCGACTCCGCCAGCACCAGGGGCAGCATCAGAGCCAGCACTCCCGCGCCGAGCAGTGCGACGCCGGGGAGGTCCAGCCGCCGGCCGCCGGAAGGCGCCGTCGTGGGCAGCAGGCGCAGGCCGAGTACCAGCGCGATCAGACCGACCGGCACGTTGACGTAGAAGATCCAGCGCCAGCCCCCGGGGCCGTCCGCGAGCGTCAGGATCAGTCCGCCGACCACCGGGCCGACGGCGCTGGAGACACCGACCGTGGCACCGAACAGACCGAAGGCCCGGCCCCGCTCGGCGCCCCGGAACATCTGCTGGATGAGAGCGGAGTTCTGCGGCGCCAGGCAGCCCGCGCACACGCCCTGGGCGATGCGGGCCACGACGAGCGGCACGATGGACGGCGCCGCTCCGGCGCAGGCGCTGCAGAGCACGAAGCCGCCGAGCGCGATCAGGAAGATGCGCCGCCGGCCGATCGTGTCACCGACACGGCCCGCCGTGACCAGGACCAGGGCGAAGGCGAGGGCGTATCCGGAGACGACCCACTGGATCGCGGGAGCCGACGTGTGCAGGTCGCGCTGCATGGACGGCAGCGCGACCGCGACGATCGTGACATCGAGCAGACTCATGAACCCGGCCACCAACGTGACCCACAGCGCGCTCCACCGCCTCGGATCGGCTTCGTCGGCCGCCCCGGCCGACGGTCCGCCGCTCCCCTCGGGCCGCGCCTGCGCCGACATCACCACTCCCTCCTGCCGCCGCCTGCCGCCGTATCGGTGCCGACGTGCGGGTTTCCAGACTGCGGGCCGGACACACCGCCCATGGTCCCGTGATCGGCCAGGTGGCGGCTGCACAGACCCTTCGACGATGCGTTCAGGCCGCGAGAGCGGACCCTGTCACCGTCCGCAGGGGCTTGGCCGGGGTGCGCGTGGGACGGACCCGGTAGGTCGTCTTCGCCGGATCGACGACGGGTTCGCCGAGGGTGATCCGGCCGGCCGCGTGGAGCCGGTCGCACTCGTCGGTGGGCAGGGCGACGTAGCAACTGCCCCGACCCGTCCCGGCGTCGTACGCGCGCCAGTAGCCGTAGCGGCGGCGGCCGTTCGCGTGCACGGTGACGAACACCGGGGTGCTCGGGTCGGAGATGAGGCGCGCTATGTCCTTGCCGGTCAGCATCATCGGGACCTTTCGCGGGTGTGTGAACGAGACCGACTACCCGGCACGCCGTTGTTGATCTCCCTGCGCGGCATTCTGCGGCAAGGCACTGACAATCGGTACGGCACTGACAATGGGCGGCACCTGGAGCCGATCCGAGTGACGCAGGTCACTTCCTCGGCGGGGAACTCACCCGCGGAGCTCTCCGACTCCCTGAGGAAACCGCTGCTGTCACCCGTCGCCTCCCGCACCCACACCACTCGGAGTCCGTTGTGCACCATCCCGGCCGAGCGCGCGTCGCGCGCCGTCTCACCACCGTCAGCGCGACCCTCGTGGCGGCCGTCCTCGCCGCCGCCGGTCCAGCCTTCGCACACACCGAGGTCGAGGCGGAGAACGCCCGGGCCCTCGCCCAGAACGTCACCCTGACCTTCTCCGCGGCGTCCGAGTCCTCCTCCGCCGGCATCACCGGCCTGGAGGTGTTCCTCCCCGACGGGATCACCCCCACCGACGTCACGTACGAAGACGGGCCGAAGGGGTGGAAGTTCGCCACCACCGGCCGCGGGTACAAGGTGTCGGGCCCCCAGCTCGCCGTCGGCGAGGACGCCGAATTCTCCGTCGCGGTCCGCCAGTTGCCGGACGCCGAGGAACTCGTGTTCAAGACCCTCCAGAGCTACAGCGACGGCCGTGTCGACCGCTGGATCGAACTCGAGGACTCGGGCGACGGACACGGCCACGGGCACCCGGCGCCGAAGCTGGAGCTGGGGCCCGCCGAGCCGGGCGCGAAGCCGGTGAGCCCGACCCCCACCGAGACCGCGACGCCCGGGGCCCCGTCCGGCGCCGCATCGGCCGACGCGGCGGCGGAGCCGACGGCCACCCCGTCGCCGAGGGAGGCCGCCGGCGAGGACGACGGGGTCTCCCCGGTCGTGCTGACCGCCGGGGGCGCCGTCGTGCTGCTCGGCGCCTGCGCCGGCGTGTGGTGGTTCAGACGCCGCACCGACGCCTGACCCACGCTCGACGCCGGCGCCCGGCAGCGCCGAGTCGGCCGCAGGCAGGGCGGTACGGCGGAGGACGCCCCTACGACGAGAGCCCCCGGAGCCGCTTGGGAATCCGGGGGCAGGGCACCTGGGATCAGGTCGTCACCGTCTCCCGCTGGGCGGCCTCGCGGGGGTTCCGTACGCCCAACGCCTCGGTCGGCACCTTGTGCGTCTCCCGGGCCGACAGCGCCGCGATGACCGGCGGGACGCACAGGGCCGCGGTGAACAGGGCCACCGAGGACCAGTCGTCGCCGTTCGGCCCGGCGATCTGCGCGGCGAAGGTCACCGCGAAACCGGCGACCGCGAAGCCGATCTGGGTGCCGATCGCCATGCCGGACAGCCGGACGCGGGTGGAGAACATCTCGCCGTAGAAAGCGGGCCACACCCCGTTCGCGGCGCTGTAGACGACACCGAAGGCGAGGATGCCCAGCAGCAGGGTCAGCGGGTAGGAGCCGGTGGAGATCGACCACAGGTACAGGAACATCGTCACCGCGCTGCCGGCCGCACCGATCAGATACACCGGGCGGCGGCCGACGCGGTCCGACAGCGTCGCCCACAGCGGGATCGCGGCGAGCGCGACGAGGTTGGCGAGGGCGCCCACCCACAGCATGGACGAGCGGCTCATGCCGACCGAGTCGCTGGTGGCGTACGACAGCGCCCACACCGTGAAGATCGTGCTGACCGAGGCGATCAGCGCGCCCGCGATCACCCGCAGCACGTCCGCCCAGTGCTCCCGCACCAGCACCGCCAGCGGCATCTTCACGACCCCCTCGGTGGCGGCCTGCTGCTCGAACGCCGGGGTCTCCTCCAGCTTGCGGCGGATGACATAGCCGGCGACGGCGACGGCGATGCTCAGCCAGAACGGCACGCGCCAGCCCCAGGACATCAGATGCTCCTCGGGCAGCGCGGCGACCGGGATGAAGACCAGCGTGGCCAGCAACTGGCCGCCCTGCGTGCCGCTGAGGGTGAAGCTGGTGAAGAAGCCCCGCCGGCGCGGTGGCGCGTGTTCCAGCGTCATGGAGTTGGCGCTGGCCTGCTCACCGGCCGCCGAGATGCCCTGCAACACGCGGCACAGCACCAGCAGGACGGGCGCGAGCGTGCCGACCTGGGCGCGGCTGGGCAGACAGCCGATGAGGAACGTCGAGATGCCCATCAGCATCAGCGTGAACACCATGATCTTCTTACGGCCGACCCGGTCGCCGAAGTGGCCCAGGAAGAGCGCGCCGATCGGGCGGGCGGCGTAGGCGACGCCGAAGGTGGCCAGCGACAGCAGGGTCGCCGTGGCCGGGTCGGACTCGTCGAAGAACACCTCGGGGAAGATCAGCGCGGCCGCGCTGCCGTAGATGAAGAAGTCGTAGTACTCCAGGGCGCTGCCGATCCAGGCGGCGGTCGCGGCTTTCTTCGGCTGCCCGGGCGGGGCGGCGGGGGCGGGGACGGACACGGCGGCTCCTTTGAGGGAACTCCAAGTCGGGCGGAGTGAGCGGCGGGGAGAGATCTTCGGCTAATTAACCCACTGGATAGTTAGTCTGATGGGTAGGGATGTTGCGCCCGCGTTTCCCTGCTGTCAAGGGGTTGTACCCGTGCTGCGTTCAGTCCGCCGCGCGGTCCGCCGTGAGGTAGGCGATCACCATGTCGCCGAGCATCGTCCGGTAGTGCTCGCGCTGCGCGGGGTCGACCAGGTCGCGGCCGAACAGGGCGCCGAAGGTGTGCCGGTTGGCCACCCGGAAGAAGCAGAAGGAGCTGATCATCGCGTGCAGGTCGACCGCGTCCACGTCGGCCGTGAACAGGCCGGACTCCTGGCCCGCCCGAAGGATCCGGCGGATCACCTCCAGCGCCGGTGAGCCGATCTTCCCCAGCTTCTCGGAGGCCGCGATGTGCTCGGCGCCGTGGATGTTCTCGATGCTGACCAGGCGGATGAAGTCGGGGTGCGCCTCATGGTGGTCGAAGGTCAGCTCGGCCAGCCGCCGGATGGCCGCGACCGGGTCCAGATGCTCGACGTCCAGCTGCTGCTCGGCCTCGCGGATCACGCCGTACGCCCGCTCCAGCACGGCCGTGAACAGCTGCTCCTTGCCGCCGAAGTAGTAGTAGATCATCCGCTTGGTGGTGCGGGTGCGGGCGGCGATCTCGTCGACCCGGGCGCCGTCGTAGCCGGCCCGGGCGAACTCCTGCGTCGCCACGTCGAGGATCTCGGCCTGGGTGCGGGCGGCGTCACGGATGCGCCCGTTCGGTCGTGCCGGTTCGTCGACGCTGGTCATCGGGTTCCTTCGGGCGATGGGCAGGTGCCGAGATTGTAGAGCGGGCGTCAGGAAGGCGGTCCGGAAGGCTTCCGCTGCTCGACATGACCTGCTATGACTAACGTACTAGTTCGTACATTAGCTTTGGAGGTCCGTGGTGGCCAAGGACTCGTATCTCGTCGGACTGATCGGTTCCGGCATCGGACCCTCGCTCAGCCCGGCCCTGCACGAGCGGGAGGCCGACCGCCAGGGACTGCGCTACCTGTACCGGCTGATCGACATCGACGCCCTCGGCGTCCCACCGGACGCGGTCGGCGATCTGGTGCGGGCCGCCCGGGATCTGGGTTTCGACGGGCTGAACATCACGCATCCCTGCAAGCAGCTGGTCGTCGGGCACCTCGACGCGCTCGCCCCGCAGGCCGAGGCGCTCGGCGCGGTCAACACCGTGGTCTTCGACGACGGGCGGGCCGTCGGCCACAACACGGACGTCACCGGTTTCGCCGCCTCCTTCGCGCGCGGCCTGCCGGACGCCCCGCTGGACCGGGTCGTACAACTCGGCGCCGGAGGGGCGGGCGCGGCCGTCGCGCACGCCACGCTCACCCTCGGCGCCGGGCGGGTCACCCTCGTCGACGCGCTGCCCGACCGGGCCGCCGCCCTCGCCGGATCGCTGAACCGGCACTTCGGCGACGGCCGCGCCACCACGGCCGCCCGCGCCGAGCTGCCCGGCCTGCTGAAACGGGCCGACGGCCTGGTCCACGCCACCCCCACCGGCATGGCCGCCCACCCCGGCATGCCCCTCCCCGCCGAGCTGCTGCACCCGGGACTGTGGATCGCCGAGGTGGTCTACCGCCCGCTGGAGACCGAACTGCTGCGCACCGCCCGCGCGATCGGCTGCGCCGCTTTGGACGGGGGCGGGATGGCCGTCTTCCAGGCCGCGGACGCGTTCCGCCTGTTCACCGGCCGGGAAGCCGACAGCGCGCGGATGCTCGCGGACATCGCCGAGCTGGCGGACACCGTTCCGGCCGCGAACGTGAAGGAGGAAGTGCCGACATGAGGACCTCCATCGCCACCGTCTCCCTCAGCGGATCCCTCACCGAGAAGCTCACGGCCGCCTCCCGGGCCGGTTTCGACGGCGTCGAGATCTTCGAGAACGACCTGCTCGCCAGCCCCCTCACCCCCGAGGAGATCCGCACCCGCTGCGCCGACCTCGGCCTGCGCATCGACCTCTACCAGCCGATGCGGGACATCGAGGCCGTACCGGCGGACGAGTTCGCCCGCAATCTGCGCCGCGCCCGGCACAAGTTCGAGCTGATGCGCAGGCTCGGCGCCGACACGGTCCTCGTCTGCTCCAGCGTCTCCCCGCTCGCCGTGGACGACGACGCCCTCGCCGCCCGGCAGCTGAGCCGACTCGCCGATCTCGCCCAGGACTTCGGCATCCGCGTCGCCTACGAGGCGCTCGCCTGGGGACGGCACGTCCATACGTACGACCACGCCTGGCGCATCGTCGAGACAGCGGACCACCCGGCCCTCGGCACCTGCCTGGACAGCTTCCACATCCTCTCCCGCGGCTCGGACCCCAAGGGCATCGAGGACATCCCCGGAGAGAAGATCTTCTACCTTCAGCTCGCCGACGCCCCGCTGCCGGCCATGGACGTCCTGCAGTGGAGCCGCCACTACCGCTGCTTCCCGGGGCAGGGCGGTTTCGACGTCGCCGGGCTGGTCCGTCATGTGCTGCGCACCGGGTACGACGGTCCGCTCTCCCTCGAAGTCTTCAACGACGTCTTCCGGCAGGCCGAGGCCGGCCCGACCGCCGTCGACGCCCGCCGTTCCCTGCTGGTGCTCGGGGAGGCCGTCGGCGAGGCCGAGCTGCCCGCCCCCGTCGTGCCCACCGGCGTCGCCTTCGCCGAGCTGGTCACGCCCGACACCGAACCCGTCTCCGCCCTGCTCGCCGCCCTCGGCTTCGCCCGCGCCGCACGCCACCGCACCAAGCCGGTCGACCTCTGGCAGCAGGGCGCGGCCCGGATCCTGGTCAACACGGGACCGGCCGTCCGCCGCGGCGGCACCCAGCTCGCCGCCATCGGCCTTCAGTCACCCGACCCGGCGGCCGCGGCCGACCGCGCCGAGGCGCTCCTCGCCCCCGTACTGCCCCGCCGCCGCGCCCCGCAGGACGCACCGCTGGACGCGGTCGCGGCCCCCGACGGCACGGAACTCTTCTTCTGCGGAGCCGACGGCTGGCGCGCCGACTTCGAACACGTCGCCCACACCCCCGCCGCCACCCATGTCCGCCACATCGACCACCTCGCCCTCACCCAGCCCTGGCACCACTTCGACGAGGCGACCCTGTTCCACCGCAGCGTGCTCGGTCTGCACGCGCAGGACAGCGTCGACGTCGCCGACCCCTACGGGCTGCTGCGCAGCCGCGCCGTCACCAACGCCGACGGCAGTGTCCGCATCGCGCTCACCGTCGGCGCGGCGCCCACCGACGAGACGGTCCGCGCCCAGCACATCGCGCTGGCCACCGACGACGTGGTGGCCGCCGCCCGGCGTTTCCGGGAGACCGGGGGCCGCCTGCTTCCCGTCCCCGCGAACTACTACGACGACCTCGCGGCCCGGTACGACCTCACGGACGAGGAACTGGCGACGTACCGCGAGCTCGGCATCCTCTACGACCGTGACCCGCACGGCGTCTTCCGCCACTGCTACACGCGGACCGTCGGCCGGGTCTTCTTCGAGCTGGTCCAGCGCGACGACGGCTACCGCGGCTACGGTGCCCAGAACGCCCCGGTGCGGCTGGCCGCGCAGCACGCGGTGCAGGCGGTCACTGGCGGCTGATCATCCGGGTCACGCCCGCGGCCACCGTCGTCGCCAGGATCCAGCCGGTGAGGATGAGCACGTAGGCAAGCGCCTGGTACCCGCCCTTCGGGGCGAACGCGGGCTCCTGGCCGAAGGAGATCACCGGCAGCAGCAGGTCGAGCGTGTAGAACACCGGGTTGAAGTCGGGCGCCTCGGACGGCTTCAGCGCGGGTGGGTGGCGCAGGGCGTACACGACGGAGCCGACGCAGAGCAGCGACAGCAGCCAGCCCGCCGCCCGCAGCGGGCGGTAGCCGTAGCCGACCGTGGCGTCCTGGAGGTGTCCCCACAGTCGGCCGATGCCGGAGAGCGTGCTGCGGTGGCGGCGCTGTTTGGCGAGCTGGACCTGCCGGGCGGCACGGTCGTCGCCGATGCGCTGGTAGGCGGCGGTCAACTGCTCGTAGGCGTGCGGGACATAGCCGTCGCCGTCGCGCTCCAGCATGGGCAGGCGGCGTTCGGCGGGCTCGTGCGGGGTGAGCGAGGTGTAGGTGAGGCTGTTGAGGAGGACCCGGTCCGGCACTGTCTCCGGTTCCAGGAAGAGGACTTCGAGCTGGGCGCGCCGCAGGTTGAGGGTGCCCTCCATGGGCGGGCTCTTGCGCAGCCAGAGTTCGCCGATCGCGCTGCTGCTCACCCGCAGCGCCGACTTGCCGGGATTCGACAGGTGGGAGTACGACAGGTCGAGGCGCCCCGCGATCCGGGCGCCGCGCAGGCCGATCCAGCCCTGTACGTGCGCGTGCCGCATCAGGACATGGCCGCCGACGCTGAGCGTCTCCGCGTCGAGGGCGGGGAGTTGGGGATGGCTGAGCCGGGCCTCGTTGAGGTTGACCGTCCCGCCGACGTCCGCGCCGTTGAGCCGTATCTCACCCCGGACGCGCAGCCCGGGCGCCCACAGGTCGTCGCCCACGGTGACCTGATTGAGCTGGAGCGCCGGTTCCGTCGCGTCCGGCGCGCCGATGTCCGCGCCCTCCAGGTACAGGGTCCCGGCGATCTGCGCCCCGCCGAGCCGTACCACGCCCCGGAACCGGGCGCGTGTCATGCGCAGCACGCCCTCCACGTGCACGCCGTGGGAGACCAGCCCCGGCAGCACGGACTCGCTGAGGTTCAGCTCGCGCAGCCGGCAGCCGTAGAAGCGGGGCACCTCGTCGAAGTAGCAGTGCCGCAGCCGGGCGGGGTGGTCGAATGTGGCGTACTGGAGATCGAGCATTCCCGTGATCCGGGCGCCCGCCAGGCTGAGTGAGGCTATCTCGCCGTCCTCCTGGGGGCCGTTGAGGAGCAGCGACCGCAACACGGTGGCGCGGACGGTGCGTTCCGGCCCCCAGTCGGCCCCGGCTGTCGCGTCCTCGTCCCGCGCGGTGCGGAAGTCCACGGACTCCCCGCGCGCAAAGGCCTGCCACACGCGTAGTTCGGCCGGTGTCAGATCGTTGATCTCCATCGCGGGCGACTCTGACCCGACCGAACCCCGAGTGTCAACACAGGCCTTACGGCCGTACGTTCCACTCCGCGACGACCGGCCGGCCGTGCTCCGTCGACAACCGGCTCACCGTCCCCGTCGCCAGCTGGAACAACCGCCCGTCGGCGGGCGCCAGCCCGAGCCGGCGGGCCGTCAGGACGCGCAGGAAGTGGGCGTGCGCCACCAGGATCACGTCACCGTCGGCAAGCGCGTCCCCGACCCGGGCGAGGACCCGGTCGGCTCGGGCGCCCACCTCGGCCGGTGACTCGCCCGGATGTCCCTCCGTGCCCGGCGGCACGCCGTCCGTCCACAGGTTCCAGTCGGGACGGGTGCGGTGGATCTCGCGAGTGGTGACGCCCTCGTAGCCGCCGTAGTCCCATTCACGCAGCTCCGGGTCCGGTATGAACCCGGTCAGGCCCGCCAGTTCGGCGGTGCGGATCGCGCGGGCCAGTGGGCTGGTCAGCGCGAGAGCGAAGGTCCGGCCGGTCAGGAGGGGAGCGAGGGACTTGGCCTGTTCCTCGCCGTGCCCGGTCAGGGGCAGGTCGGTCCAGCTGGTGTGCTGTCCCGTGACGCTCCATTCCGTCTCACCGTGCCGGACCAGCAGGAGATCCCCCATGGCCCGTTACTTCTCCGCCGCCTCGACGGCATGCCCGCCGAACTGGTTGCGCAGGGCGGCGACCATCTTCATCTGCGGGGAGTCGTCCTGCCGGGACGCGAACCGCGCGAAGAGCGAGGCCGTGATCGCGGGCAGCGGCACGGCGTTGTCGATCGCCGCCTCCACCGTCCAGCGGCCCTCGCCGGAGTCCTCCGCGTACCCGCGCAGCTTCTGCAGGTGCTCGTCCGCGTCGAGCGCGTGGACCGCGAGGTCCAGCAGCCAGGAGCGGATGACCGTGCCCTCCTGCCAGGAACGGAAGACCTCCCGGACGTCGGTCACGGAGTCGACCTTCTCCAGCAGCTCCCAGCCCTCGGCGTAGGCCTGCATCATGGCGTACTCGATGCCGTTGTGGACCATCTTCGCGAAGTGCCCGGCGCCCACCTTGCCCGCGTGGACATAGCCGTACGGGCCCTCCGGCTTGAGCGCGTCGAAGATCGGCTTCAGGCGGTCGACGTGCTCCTTCTCGCCGCCGACCATCAGCGCGTAGCCGTTCTGCAGGCCCCACACGCCGCCCGAGACGCCCGCGTCGACGAACCGGATGCCGTGCTTGCCGAGTTCCTCGGCGTGCTTCTCGTCGTCCGTCCAGCGGGAGTTGCCGCCGTCGATGACCGTGTCGCCGGGCTTGAGCACGCTCGTCAGCTGGTCGATGACGCTCTGCGTGACGGCGCCGGCCGGGACCATGACCCACACCACGCGCGGCGCGGCGAGCCGGTCGGCGAGTTCGACCAGGTTCTTGACGTCGGAGAGTTCGGGATTGGTGTCGTACCCGACGACCTCGTGGCCGGCGTTGCGCAGGCGCTCGCGCATGTTGCCGCCCATCTTGCCGAGACCAACAAGACCGATCTGCATGTCAGCTCACTTTCCTCAGTTCGCGGTAGGCGGCCACCAGCGCGGCCGTGGAGGGGTCGAGACCGGGGACTTCGGTGCCTTCGGTCAGGGCGGGTTCGACGCGCTTGGCGAGGACCTTGCCGAGTTCCACGCCCCACTGGTCGAAGGAGTCGATGTTCCAGACGGCGCCCTGGACGAAGACCTTGTGCTCGTAGAGGGCGATCAGCTGGCCGAGGACCGCGGGGGTCAGCTCGGTCGCCAGGACGGTCGTGGTGGGATGGTTGCCGCGGAAGGTACGGTGCGGGACCTGCTCCTCGGGCACGCCCTCGGCCCGCACCTGCTCGGCGGTCCTGCCGAAGGCGAGCGCCTGGCCCTGCGCGAACAGGTTGGCCATCAGCAGGTCGTGCTGCGCCTTCAGCCGGTCGTCCAGCTCGTCGACGGGGCGGGCGAAGCCGATCAGGTCGGCCGGGATCAGCTTGGTGCCCTGGTGGATGAGCTGGTAGTAGGCGTGCTGCCCGTTGGTGCCGGGCGTGCCCCACACCACCGGCCCGGTCTGCCACTCCACCGGCCGGCCCTCGCGGTCCACCGACTTGCCGTTGGACTCCATGTCCAGCTGCTGCAGATACGCCGTGAACTTCGACAGGTAGTGGCTGTACGGCAGCACGGCGTGCGACTGGGCGTCGAAGAAGTCGCCGTACCAGATGCCCAGCAGGCCCAGGAGCAGCGGGGCGTTGGACTCGGCGGGGGCGCTTTTGAAGTGCTCGTCGACGAGACGGAAACCGTCGAGCATCTCCCTGAACCGCTCCGGGCCGATGGCGATCATCAGGGACAGGCCGATCGCCGAGTCGTAGGAGTAGCGGCCGCCGACCCAGTCCCAGAACTCGAACATGTTCTCCGGGTCGATACCGAACTCGGTGACCTTCCCGGCGTTCGTGGACAGGGCGACGAAGTGCTTCGCGACCGCCTTCTCCTCGCCGCCGAGACCGGCGAGCAGCCAGGAGCGGGCCGAGGTGGCGTTCGTGATCGTCTCGATGGTGGTGAAGGTCTTGGAGGCGACGATGAAGAGGGTCTCCGCCGGGTCCAGGTCGCGCGTCGCCTCGTGCAGGTCGGCGCCGTCCACGTTCGACACGAAACGGAACGCCAGATCCCGTGCCGTGTACGGCCGCAGCGTCTCGTACGCCATCGCCGGACCGAGGTCGGAGCCGCCGATGCCGATGTTGACGACGGTGCGGATCCGCTTGCCGGTGTGGCCGGTCCACTCGCCGGAGCGGACGCGGTCGGCGAAGGCGCTCATCCTGTCGAGCACGGCGTGCACCTGGGGCACCACGTTATCGCCGTCGACCTCGATCACCGCGTCCCGGGGTGCGCGCAGCGCGGTGTGCAGGACGGCGCGGTCCTCGGTGAGGTTGATGCGCTCGCCGCGGAACATGGCGTCGCGCAGCCCGAACACATCGGTGGCGGTGGCCAGTTCCTGGAGCAGGGCGAGGGTCTCGTCGGTGATCAGGTGCTTGGAGTAGTCGATCCGCAGATCGCCGACGGTGACGACGTACCGCTCCGCACGCCCGGGATCCGCCGCGAACAGCTCACGCAGGTGCGCCCTCCACTGGGCGCGATGATCCTCCAGCGCGGTCCATTCCGGCCGCCGCGTGAGCAGAGGAGTGTCAGACATGAGACACCCCCTCGCCCCGCAGGGCAACGGCGTACATCTCGTCCGCGTCGAGACGCCTGAGTTCCTCGGCGATGAGTTCGGAGGTGGGGCGTACCTTCAGCGCGAGCGTGCGGGGCGGCTGGCCCGGAAGGGACAGCGTGGCCAGCGGGCCCTCGGGGCGGTCGATGACGATCTCGCCGTTCTCCGTGCCCAGCCGGACGCCGGTCACGACCGGGCCCGCGGTCTCCACCCGGTCGACCGTGACGTGCAGCCGGGCCTCCAGCCAGCGGGCCAGCAGCTCGGCGCTGGGGTTGTCGGCCTCGCTCTCCACGGCCGCCGCGGTGATCCGCAGCCTGGCCTGGTCCAGGGCCGCCGCCAGCATCGAGCGCCAGGGGGTCAGCCGCGTCCAGGCGAGGTCGGTGTCGCCGGGCGCGTAGGACCGGGCGCGGGTCTCCAGCGCGGCCAGCGGTGCCTCCACGGCGTACATGTCGGTGATCCGGCGCTGGGCGAGCGCCCCGAGCGGGTCCTTGGCGGGCACCTCGGGCGCGTCCACCGGCCACCACACGACGACCGGCGCGTCCGGCAGCAGCAGCGGCAGCACCACGGAGTCGGCGTGGTCGGACACCTCGCCGTAGGTGCGCAGCACGACCGTCTCGCCGGTGCCGGCGTCGGCGCCCACCCGGACCTCGGCGTCCAGGCGGGACTGCTGCCGGTCGCGCGGGGTGCGGGCGTGCCGCTTGATGACGACCAGGGTGCGCGAGGGGTGCTCGTGCGAGGCCTCCTCGGCCGCCTTGATCGAGTCGTAGGCGTTCTCCTCGTCCGTGACGACGACCATCGTCAGGACCATGCCCACGGCGGGCGTGCCGATGGCGCGGCGACCCTGCACGAGCGCCTTGTTGATCTTGCTTGCCGTGGTGTCGGTCAGGTCGATCTTCATGGCCTGCGCCAGCTCCGTCCGTCTCGTGCGAGCATCTCGTCGGCTTCTGCGGGACCCCAGCTGCCCGCGACGTACTGCGCGGGCCTGCCGTGGGCGGCCCAGTACTCCTCGATCGGGTCGAGGATCTTCCAGGACTCTTCCACTTCCTGGTGACGGGGGAACAAATTGGCGTCCCCGAGGAGGACGTCCAGGATGAGCCGCTCGTACGCCTCCGGACTCGACTCCGTGAAGGACTCGCCGTACGCGAAGTCCATCGTCACGTCCCGGATCTCCATCGACGTGCCCGGCACCTTGGAGCCGAACCGCACGGTCATGCCCTCGTCGGGCTGGACGCGGATGACGATCGCGTTCTGGCCGAGCTCCTCGGTGGCCGTGGAGTCGAAGGGGGAGTGCGGCGCCCGCTGGAAGACCACCGCGATCTCCGTGACCCGGCGGCCGAGCCGCTTGCCGGTGCGCAGATAGAAGGGCACGCCCGCCCAGCGGCGGTTGTCGACGTTCAGCTTGATCGCGGCGTAGGTGTCCGTGGTGGACGCCGGATCGATGCCGTCCTCCTCCAGATAGCCGCGCACCTTCGCGCCGCCCTGCCAGGCGGCCCCGTACTGCGCGCGCACGGTGTGCTCGCCGAGGTCCTCGGGCAGCTTCACCGCCTTCAGCACCTTCAGCTTCTCCATCAGCAGCGAGGACGCGTCGAAGGAGGCGGGTTCCTCCATCGCGGTGAGCGCCATCAGCTGAAGGAGGTGGTTCTGGATGACGTCACGCGCCGAGCCGATGCCGTCGTAATAACCGGCACGGCCGCCGATGCCGATGTCCTCCGCCATCGTGATCTGCACATGGTCGACGAAGGACCGGTTCCAGATCGGCTCGAACATCTGGTTGGCGAAGCGCAGCGCCAGGATGTTCTGCACGGTCTCCTTGCCGAGGTAGTGGTCGATCCGGAACACCTGCTCCGGGTCGAACACGTCGTGCACGATCGCGTTGAGTTCCACGGCCGACTTCAGGTCGTGGCCGAACGGCTTCTCGATCACCGCGCGCCGCCAGGAGCCCTCCGGCGCTTCGGTCAGCCCGTGCTTCTTCAGCTGCTGGACGACCTTCGGGAAGAACTTCGGCGGCACGGACAGGTAGAAGGCGTAGTTGCCGCTGGTGCCCCGGGAGGCGTCCAGTTCCTCGACGGCGGAGCGCAGCTGCTTGAACGCGTCGTCGTCGTCGAAGTCACCGGGGATGAACCGCATGCCCTCGGCGAGCTGGTGCCAGACCTCCTCACGGAACGGCGTCCGCGCGTGCTCGCGCACCGCGTCCCGCACGACCTGCGCGAAGTCCTGGTCCTCCCAGTCCCGGCGGGCGAACCCGACGAGCGAGAAGCCCGGCGGCAGCAGGCCCCGGTTGGCCAGGTCGTAGACGGCCGGCATCAGCTTCCTGCGGGACAGGTCGCCGGTGACTCCGAAGATGACCAGCCCGGAGGGGCCGGCGATCCGGGGCAGGCGACGGTCCCGGGCGTCGCGCAGCGGGTTGCTCCAGTCGGGGGACGGGGCGGCGGCCGCGGACGCCTCCTCGGCGGCCTGTTCCTCAGTGGTCGGCTTGGTGCTCATTCCCCGTCAACTCCCTTACCGGTCAACGACTTCGTCACGGCGTCCAGCAGCTCCTGCCAGGCCACCTCGAACTTGGCGACGCCCTCCTCCTCCAGCTGCCGCACCACCTCTTCGTAGGAGATCCCCAGCCGCTCCACGGCGGCCAGGTCGGCCCGCGCCTGCGCGTAGCCGCCGCTCACCGTGTCGCCGTGGATGTTCCCGTGGTCGGCGGTGGCGTTCAGCGTGGCCTCCGGCATCGTGTTGACCGTGCCGGGCGCCACCAGGTCCTCTACATACAGGGTGTCCTTGTACGCCGGATCCTTCACGCCGGTCGACGCCCACAGCGGGCGCTGCTTGTTCGCCCGCGACCCGGCCAGGACGGTCCACCGGTCACCGGAGAAGACCTCCTCGTACGCCTCGTAGGCGAGCCGCGCGTTGGCGAGCGCCGCCCGGCCCTTCAGCGCGAGGGCCTCCTGCGTGCCCAGCACGGTCAACCGCTTGTCGATCTCGGTGTCGACGCGGGAGACGAAGAAGGACGCCACGGAGTGGATGCCGGCCGGCTCGATCCCCGCCGCCTGCGCCTTCTCCAGGCCGGCCAGGTAGGCGTCCATGACCTCGCGGTACCGCTCCAGCGAGAAGATCAGCGTGACGTTGACGCTGATGCCGGCGCCGATCACCTCGGTGATCGCCGGCAGGCCCGCCTTCGTCGCCGGAATCTTGATCATCACGTTGGGCCGGTCGACGAGCCAGGCCAGCTGCCGGGCCTCGGCGATCGTGGCCGCCGTGCGGTGGGCGAGGCGCGGGTCGACCTCGATGGAGACCCGGCCGTCCCGGTCGCCGGTGGCGTCGTACACCGGCCGCAGGATGTCCGCGGCGGCCCGGACGTCGGCCGTGGTCATCATGCGCACGGCCTCGTCGACCGTGACGCCCCGCACGGCCAGGTCGGCGAGCTGCTCCTCGTAGCCCTCGCCGGAGCCGATGGCGGCCTGGAAGATGGACGGGTTGGTGGTGACGCCGACGACATGCTTGGTCGCGATGAGTTCGGCGAGGTTGCCGGACGTGATCCGCTTGCGCGACAGGTCGTCCAGCCAGATCGACACGCCCTCGTCGGACAGGCGCTTGAGTGCTCCCGCGGCGGCGGATGCTTCGGTCACAGTGATCATCTTCTTTCTGGCGATCGGATCAACCACGCGCGGCAGCCAGCGATTCCCGGGCTGCGGCGACGACGTGCTCGGCGGTGAAGCCGAACTCGGTGAACAGGGTCTTCGCGTCGGCGGAGGCCCCGAAGTGTTCGAGGGAGACGATGCGTCCTGCGTCACCTACGAAGCGGTACCACGTCAGACCCACCCCCGCCTCGACAGCGACACGCGCCTTCACGGACGGCGGAAGCACCCGCTCCCGGTACTCGCGCGGCTGCTCCTCGAACCACTCCACGGACGGCATCGACACCACCCGGGTCGGCACACCGGCCTCCTGGAGCCGCTCGCGCGCCTCGACGGCCAGATGCACCTCGGAACCGGTGGCGATGAGGGCGACCTGGGGCGTGCCGCCCTCGGCCTCGAACAGCACGTAACCGCCGCGCGCCGCGTCCTCGTTCGGCTCGTACGTCGGTACGCCCTGCCGGGTGAGGGCGAGGCCGTGCGGGGCGGGGTCCGTGGTGTGCCGGCGGAGGATCTCCGCCCAGGCGATGGCGGTCTCGTTGGCGTCGGCCGGACGGACGACGTTCAGCCCCGGGATGGCGCGCAGGGCGGCCAGGTGCTCGACGGGCTGGTGGGTGGGACCGTCCTCGCCGAGGCCGATGGAGTCGTGCGTCCAGACGTACGTCACCGGGAGCTGCATCAGCGCGGACATCCGCACGGCGTTGCGCATGTAGTCGGAGAACACCAGGAACGTGCCGCCGTAGACGCGGGTGTTGCCGTGCAGGGCGATGCCGTTCATCTGCGCGGCCATCGAGAACTCGCGGATGCCGAAGTGGATCGTACGGCCGTACGGGTCGGCCTCCGGCAGCGGATTGCCTTTCGGCAGGAAGGACGAGGTCTTGTCGATGGTGGTGTTGTTCGAGCCGGCCAGGTCGGCGGAGCCGCCCCACAGCTCGGGGATCACCGGGCCCAGCGCCTGGAGCACCTTGCCGGACGCGGCCCGCGTGGCGACCGCCTTGCCCGCCTCGAAGACCGGGACCTTCTCCTCCCAGCCGGTGGGCAGCTCACCCTTGCTGATCCGGTCGAACTCGGCGGCCCGCTCCGGGTCGGCGTCCCGCCAGGCGGCGATCCGCTTGTCCCACGCGGCGTGCGCCTCGGCGCCCCGGTCCAGGGCCCGGCGGGTGTGGGCGAGCACCTCGTCGGCGACCTCGAAGGTGCGCTCCGGGTCGAAGCCCAGCACCCGTTTGGTGGCCGCGACCTCGTCCTCGCCCAGCGCGGAGCCGTGCGAGGCCTCGGTGTTCCGGGCGTTGGGCGCGGGCCAGGCGATGATCGTGCGCAGCGCGATGATGGAGGGGCGCTCGGTCTCGGTCTGCGCCGCCTTCAGCGCCGCGTACAGCGCGTGGACGTCGATGTCGCCGCTCTCGGCGGGCTCGACGCGCTGGGTGTGCCAGCCGTAGGCCTCGTACCGCTTCAGCACGTCCTCGGAGAACGCGGTCGCGGTGTCGCCCTCGATGGAGATGTGGTTGTCGTCGTAGAGGAAGACGAGGTTGCCGAGCTTCTGATGGCCCGCCAGGGAGGAGGCCTCGGCGGAGACGCCCTCCTGAAGGTCGCCGTCGGAGACGATCGCCCAGATGGTGTGGTCGAAGGGCGAGGTGCCCTCGGGGGCGTCCGGGTCGAACAGGCCGCGCTCGTAGCGGGCGGCCATCGCCATGCCGACGGCGTTGGCGACGCCCTGCCCGAGCGGGCCGGTCGTGGTCTCCACGCCCGCCGTGTGCCCGTACTCGGGGTGACCCGGGGTCCTCGACCCGTGCGTGCGGAAGGCCTTCAGATCGTCGAGGTCCAGCTCGTACCCGGCGAGATAGAGCTGGGTGTAGAGGGTGAGCGAGGTGTGGCCGGGGGAGAGGACGAAGCGGTCCCGGCCGGTCCACTCCGGATCGGCCGGGTCGTGCCGCATCACTTTCTGAAAGATCGTGTACGCCGCCGGGGCGAGGCTCATCGCGGTGCCGGGGTGGCCGTTGCCGACCCGCTGTACGGCATCGGCCGCCAGCAGGCGGGCGGTGTCGACGGCACGCCGGTCGAGGTCGGTCCACTCGAAGCTGCCGGTGCCGTCGGGTGTCTGCGTGCTCATCTGTAGGCAGTCCTCTTCAAAAGGTCATGGAAACCAGCGTTGTTGCTGGTCCAACGCGTTCGACCTTAAAAGTCTGACTTTTTTGCCGGAAGGTTGGGGTGTGCCAGCCTGTGGTGAAAGTGGGACACGCCCACGCACGTCAAGGCGGTACGAGAAGGACATGGCGGACAGAACCATCCAAGGTGGCGACAGTGGGGACGGCATCCGGACGTTCGCCTTCCCGGTCGAGCGCAGCGTCTGCGGCGTCGGCATGCAGGTCGGCCCGATGGACCCCGGCCACGTCTGGCACTCCGACGCTCCGCTGGACCGCATCCACCGCATCGACTTCCATGTCGTGATGGTCTTCAGCGGCGGACCCGTACGGCACATGGTCGACTTCACCGAGTACGAGGCGAGGGCCGGCGATGTGCTGTGGATCCGCCCGGGACAGGTGCACCGCTTCACGGCCATGAGCGAGTACCGCGGAACCGTCCTGGCCATGCAGCCCGGCTTCCTGCCCCGCGCCACGGTCGAGGCCACCGGCCTGTACCGCTACGACCTGCCGCCCCTGCTCCACCCCGACGGGGCCCAGCTCACGGCCCTGAGGGCGTCCCTGTCCCATCTCCAGCGCGAGTACGAGGACGCGGCGACGCTGCCCCTGAGCCTGCACACCGCGGTACTGCGCCACTCCCTCAGCGCGTTCCTGCTGCGCCTGGCCCATCTGGCGGCCAGCTCGGCGGAGGCGGCGGGGCAGCAGGCGGACACCACGTTCACCCTCTTCCGGGGCGCGGTCGAGCGGGACTTCGCGACCAACCACAGCGTCAGCGCCTACGCCGACGCCCTCGGCTACTCCCGCCGCACCCTCGTCCGCGCGGTCCGCGCCGCCACCGGCGACACCCCCAAGGCCTTCATCGACAAACGCGTCGTGCTGGAGGCCAAACGCCTCCTCGCCCACACCGACCTGCCCATCGGCCGCGTCGGCGCGGCGGTCGGCTTCCCGGACGCGGCCAACTTCTCCAAGTTCTTCCACCAGCACACGGACATGACGCCGGCGGCGTTCCGCGCGGAGTTGCGCTGACACGGCGAAACGTGACACGGCAACGGGGCCCACGCGCGCGTGGGCCCCGCTCGGAGCGGAGACGACCGCTCAGGTGAAAGAGCCGCTCAGCGGCCGAAGTTGAACCAGTTCACGTTGACGAAGTCCGCCGGCTGGCCGCTGGTGAAGGTGAGATACACATCGTGCGTCCCCGTCACCGAGCTGATGTTCGCCGGGACCGTCCGCCACGACTGCCAGCCGCCCGTGTTGCCGATCGCGAAGCTCCCGATGGGTGCGTTGCCACGGCTGTCCAGGCGCACCTCGACCAGCCCGCTCACGCCCGATCCGGCGCCGCTCGCGACCCGGGCGTAGAACTGCCTGGCCGGCGTGGTGCCGAAGTTGACGCCCCGGTAGAGCGCCCAGTCGCCGTTGGCGAGGGCGCCGATGTTCTGGCCGCCGCCCGTGTCGGAGGTCGACTCGGTCATCGTGCCGGACTGGCCGTCGTGCGACTCGGCCTGGATGGCGCTGTAGGCGTCCCGGTTGCCCGTCGGCGGAGGTGTGGTACCGCTCCCACCGGCCGACAGCACCTGGACGTAGTCGACGACCATCGGGTGACCCGGCACCGTGGTCGCGTCCGGGCCGCCGCCGAAGGCGTCCACGAAGCCGCCGCCCATCGCGACGTTGAGGATGATGAAGAAGCCGTGGTCCGTGGCGTTCGCCCAGGTGGTCGCGTCGACCTGGTTCTCCCGCACGGTGTGGAAGTGGGTGCTGTCGACGTAGAAGCGGATCTCCTCGACGTCGGTCGAGCGGTCCCACTCCATGCGGTACGTGTGGAAGCCGGACTGGCAGGTGGCGCCGGGGCAGGCGGTGGAACCGCCGATGCCGGTGGTCTCGTTGCACGGGCCGCCGGGGGAGGTGCCGCAGTGCATCGTCGCCCAGACGGTGTTGAGGCCCTGGACGTTCTCCAGGATGTCCAGCTCGCCGACGCCCGGCCAGTTCCAGTAGTTGCCGCGGTAGGGGGCGCCCAGCATCCAGAAGGCGGGCCAGTAGCCGCGGGCGGCGGCGCCGGTGACGTTCGGCATCTGGATGCGCGCCTCGACGCGCAGCTTGCCGCCGGCCGGGGGCTGGAAGTCGGTGCGGTTGGTCTCGATCCGGCCCGACGTCCAGTTGCCGGCCGCGTCGCGGCGCGGGGTGATACGGAGGTTGCCGCTGCCGTCGAGGGAGACGTTGCTGGTGCTGGACGTCATCGTCTCGATCTCGCCGGTGCCCCAGTTGGCGGGGCCGCCCGGGTAGCCCGTCCCGGTCGCGTACTGCCAGTTGGCCGTGTTGACGCCGGAGCCGGCGGCGCCGTTGAAGTCGTCGACGAAGACCTGCGTCCAGCCCGACGGGGGCGGTGGCGCGGCCGCGGTCGCGGTCGGCGTCACGGTCGTGGCGGCGAGCGCGGCGAGGCCCAGCGTGCTCAGTACGGCGACGAGGGCCCGCCGGTAGGGCCGGCGTCTGCCGGGGGTGCCGGAGGTTTCACTCATGGGGTGCCTCTCGGTACGGAGTGGGGATGCGCGGGTGCCTGTCGGAGAGCACCCGTGAGGGGTTCTTGAGAGCGCTCTCAAGCAGGGACTGCGCCGCCAATGTGCTCCCGGGCACTCCAGCCGTCAAGAGGTGCAACCGAGAAAGTCCTTGGAGAGCCGGGGAGTTCAAGTGATGAAGGCGGACATGCTCGGCATCTCCGCCTGGTGCGGGGGGAGTCGGGACCCGTCCCGCACGGGTGGGGCTAGCGTGCGCGTCATCGGCATGGCCCGTCGGGTGCCGGGACAGGAGGGGGAGGCATGGACGCGGTGATGGTCCACCGCCTGGTTGTCGCCGTCGTGGTGCTGGCGTGTGCCGTCGTCGCGGTCCGTGCCTGGCGACGCCGCCGGTCCGGCGGTGCTGTCGGCGTGCCGCGGCAGCGGACCGCCGACACCCGCGTGCGGTCGGGGAAGGGTTTCTCCATCACGTTCTTCGACCGGGCGACCGGCGCCCGCGTGGCAAGCGACCCGGGACTGGTCGAGGCGTTGCTGGCCAAGCACGGCCGGTACGACCTGGTGGGCGCCCGCTACTACGGGCGCCCCACCGAGGACGGATACGAGATCACGTTCGACTGACCGGCCCCGCGACCTCGGAGCCCGCTACGGGTGACGTCCGTGTCCCGGGTGGCCGAGGTCGTACGGGCGTGGATACGGCGTCGGCCGGTACGTCACGTACCGTGGCTGCGCCGCCGGTTCCTCCTGTCGTGCCCGGGCGTTGAGCGCACCCGCCGAGGCGTCCCAGTGGCCCGTGGTCAGGCGGTGCTCCAGGGTGTGCAGCGCGGCGAGCATCTCGCCGGTGGTGAAGGTGCAGTGGCCGGGGCCGTCGACGTACGCCTGGGCGAGGCGGCGGTCCGGGCCGGTGGCCCGGCGGTAGGCGCTCTCGGCCTGCACCGGGATCAGCGCGTCGCCGGTGGTGTGGATGTTCAGCTGCGGGTCCGTCAGCCGGCCGGTGAGGACGCTGGTGTCCCGCATCCACCGTACGGCGGCGGGGTCGGCGGAGATGCGGGGTGCGCGGTTCAGTGCCGCGAGGTCGGCGCGCAGGGAAGCTCCCGCCTCCTTGTAGAGCTCGGTGACCTCCTTGTAGAGCGGCGAGCGGCGCAGCATCGCCGTGTAGTCGACGCCGGTGTTCCACGACGGGTTGCCGCCTGCCCGTTGCTCGGCCTCCTGACGCCAGCTGAAGGCGGGCAGTTGGAGGAGCCCGGTGACGGCGGCGTACTGGTTGGCCTGCTGGGCGTCCCAGTCGGTCGGCGCCGGTTCCGGCTGGGCGGGGTCGTTGTGGCCGGGGATGTTGTGCAGGGCGGCCGCGAGGGCGATCCGGGCGCGGCCCTCGGGGGTCTGCTGGGCGGCGGCGACCTCGGTGGTGAGCGCCTGCGCGGCCTTCTGTGCGGCCGCCTGGTCGGCGAAGCCGGTGAGCGGGAGGTCCGCCCCGGGAGCGAGCAGCGTCCTGAGCGCGAACACCGGGTCCAGCGTGCTGTTCCAGTTGGCGATCCCGCCCTGCACCAGCCCGCACATCGACAGCGAGCCGTCGAACCGGTCCGCGTGCCGCTCGGCGAGGGTCGTGGTGACGAGCCCGCCGTAGGAGGTGCCCCAGGCGAGGGTGCGCCGGGCGGTGCCGAAGCGGGACGTGAACAGGTCCAGGGTGGCCAGTTGGTCGGGGACGGCGTCCGTGACGGCCCAGCCGGTGGTGGCGTACGAGGAGCCGATGAGGGCGTAGCCGTCGGCGAGGAGTTCGGCCCGCGTCTCGGAACTCGGTGCGTTCTCGGCCGGGTTGGGCCAGCCGGAGGCTCGGTAGCCGTGGCTGTAGAGGAGGACGGTGCCGTTCCAGTCGGCGGGCACGTCCATCAAGTACGTGGCGCCGGAGGGGAGTCGGCCCTCGATGTGCGCGTCCGTGGCGGCCTGTGCGGGCAGTGCGGTCACCGCGCACAGGCACAGGGACACGGCCGGCAGTGCGATACGGGTCCTCAACGGGGCGTCCCTTCCGGGGTCGGCGCGGCGGCTCGGGCGGTGGGGGACTCCAGGGCGTCGGCGTGCGTCTCGCGCAGCCGCCACACCGTGAGCGCGGTGATCGCCGCGCCGCCGCACAGCAACAGCGACACCGGTGCGCTGCCGCCGCCGGACGCGGCGAGCAGGCTGCCGGCGATCAGCGGGGAGAACCCGGCGCCGACGAGGGTGGCCGCCTGGTAGCCGAGGGAGGCGCCGGTGTAGCGGACGCGGGTGCCGAACATCTCGGTGAACAGCGCGCCCAGCGGGCCGTACATCGTGGACTGGGCGACACCGTGACCCAGCGCCAACGCGAGGATCAGCAGTCCGGGGGAGCCGGAGTCGACCAGCGCGAGCACCGGGAAGGCGAGCGCGGCCGAGGCGACGGCGCCGGTGAGCACCACCGGACGGCGTCCGACCCGGTCGGACAGCGCCGAGGCCAGCGGCAGCACCAGCAGCGCCACGCAGGAGGCGATGGTCACCGCGGTGAGCACCTGCGGCCGGCTGTAGCCCTGCTGGACGGCGTACGAGATCATGAATCCGGTCAGCAGCGACTGGGCCGTGAACGCGCCGATGCCGACGCCCACCGCCTGCAGGACGGGCCCCGGGCGGCGCAGCACCTCCAGGATCGGCGGCCGGTCCACCGGGGCCCGCTTGACCTCGGCGAACAGCGGGCTCTCGGCGACTTTCAGCCGGACGAACAGACCGACCGCCAGCAGCGCGATGCTCAGCAGGAACGGCACCCGCCAGCCCCAGGTGCGGAACTGCTCGTCGGGCAGTGCGGAGACGAGGGTGACCACGCCCGCGGAGAGCACCGAGCCGAGCGGTGCGCCGAGCATGGTGAAGCTGGACCACAGGCCGCGCCGGGAACCGTGGGCGCGTTCGGCGTGCTCGACGACCATCAGGGTCGCGCCGCCCCACTCGCCGCCGATCGCGATGCCCTGCACCACGCGCAGGGTGACCAGCAGGATCGGCGCCCACACGCCGATCGTGTCGTACGTCGGCAGCAGTCCGATGAGGAAGCTGCCGCAGCCCATCAGGACCATCGTCAGCAGCATCATCGACTTGCGGCCGACCCGGTCGCCGAAGTGGCCGAAGACGATGCCGCCGAGCGGCCGGGCCACGTACCCGGCGGCGAAGGTGCCGAAGGCGGCGATCGTGCCGACCGCCGGATCGGCCTCGGGGAAGAACAGTTCGCCGAAGATGAGCGCGGCGACGGTGCCGTACACGAGGAAGTCGTAGAACTCCACTGCTGTGCCGAGCAGTCCGGACAGTGCGACGCGGCGCAACTGCCGGGAATCCGGGGACGGTTGACGGGCGGACGTGCGGGATGGCTGCACGGGGGGCTCCCTGGGGACGGGGCGTGGTTGCTCCGTGAAGTTAGGCATCGCCCGTGCGGCCGTCAATCATTTGCGCAACATCAGCTGAGTCCGTCCTCCGCGATCCGCAGCAGCAGCGCGTGCAGCGTCTCCCGTTCGGCCGCGTCCAGCGGGTCCAGCAGCTCGTTGGTCACCCGCAGGCCCGCCTCGTCGGTGTCGCGCAGAAAGGCGCGGCCGTCCTCGGTGAGGACGACGATCCGGCTGCGGCGGTCGTCGGGCGCGGGGCGGCGCTCCGCGAAGCCCAGCTTCTCCAGGTCGTCGACCAGGCCCACGATCGCGCTGGGGTCGTAGCCGAGCCGGGCGCTCAGGTCGCGCTGGAGGACGCCTTCGGAGGTGGCGAGGAAACGCAGCACCGCGTAGTGGCGCAGGCGCAGCCCCGACTCCTGGAGGAAGGCGTTGAAGAGCTGCCCCGAGCGCAGGCCCAGTCGGTACAGCAGGTAGCCCGTGTCGGCATGCAGCCCTCGCATCCACGGCTCGTCCGCGTCGATGGGCTTCGGGGTGACGTTCTGGCGTGTGATGGCTGGCTCCCTGTGCTCGGTGCGTCCTGGAGATTCCAGCATCTCGCACCTGTGAGTCACAACAACTATTGACGCCAACAATTATTGCTCATAGCTTCGATCTCGAAGTCGCACCCCCATACGACTCGAAGTCGAACCCGTGTGAAGGGACCACCCACCCGTGCCCAGCATCGATCTGACCGGCAAGGTCGCCGTCGTCACCGGCAGTGGCCGGGGCCTCGGCCTCGCCTACGCGCACGCCCTGGCCGCCCACGGCGCCCGCGTGGTCGTCAACGACATCGACGAGGCCGTGGCCGAGCAGGCCGTGAAGTCCATCACCGAGACGGGCGGCACCGCCGTGGCCGAGGTGGTCCCGGTCGGTACGTCCGAGGCGGCGGACCGGCTCGTCAACCGCGCGGTCGAGGAGTTCGGCCGGCTCGACGTCCTGGTCACCAACGCGGGCATCCTGCGCGACAAGGTGCTGTGGAAGATGACCGACGACGACTTCGACGCCGTGCTCACCACGCACCTGAAGGGCACGTTCACCTGCGCCCGCGCCGCCGCCGTCCGGATGCGCGAGCAGGGCGAGGGCGGCAGCCTGATCCTGGTCGGCTCCCCGGCCGGGCAGCGCGGCAACTTCGGGCAGACCAACTACGCCGCCGCCAAGGCCGGCATCGCCGCCATGGCCCGTACCTGGTCGATGGAGCTGGGCCGGGCCAACATCACCGTCAACGCGATCGTGCCGGTCGCCGCGACCGCGATGACCGAGACCATCCCCGCCTTCGCCCCGTACGTCGAGGCGATGCGGAACGGCGAGCCGCTGCCGGACTTCCTGCGCAAGGGCGAGGGCTTCGGCACCCCCGAGGACTGCGCGGCCCTCGTCCCCTTCCTCGCCTCCGAGGCCGCCCGCGGGGTGACCGGTCAGTGCATCGGCATCGGCGGCGACAAGGTGGCACTCTGGTCGCATCCGCAGGAGATCAGGACGGCGTACGCCGACGGCGGCTGGACCCCCGGCACCCTGGCCGACGCCTGGCCCACCTCGGTCGGCGCCGAACTCCAGTCGGTCGGCATTCCGGCGCCCACGTTCCCGGAGGCGTGATGGACCTGGACGAGCTGGTCGCGATCGACGTCCACACCCACGCGGAGGTGTCCTCCAAGGGCCACTCCTCCCTGGACGACGACCTGCACGACGCCTCCTCGGCCTACTTCAAGGTCGAGGGCAAGCGGAAGCCGACCCTGGAGGAGACCGCCCAGTACTACCGCGAGCGGAAGATGGCCGCCGTGATCTTCACGGTCGACGCCGAATCCGCCACCGGCACCCCGCCCGTCCCCAACGAGGAGGTCGCCGAGGCCGCCGCCGCCAACGCGGACGTCCTCATCCCCTTCGCCTCCGTCGACCCCTTCCGGGGGAGGGCGGGCGTGCGGCAGGCCCGGCGCCTGGTCGAGGAGTACGGCGTGAAGGGCTTCAAGTTCCACCCCAGCATCCAGGGCTTCTTCCCCAACGACCGCTCGGTGGCGTACGAGTTGTACGAGGTCATCGAGGAGACCGGCACGATCGCCCTGTTCCACACCGGCCAGACCGGCATCGGCGCGGGCGTGCCCGGCGGGGGCGGGATCCGGCTGAAGTACTCGAACCCGCTGCACGTCGACGACGTGGCCGCCGACTTCCCGCATCTGAAGATCATCCTGGCGCACCCGTCCTTCCCCTGGCAGGACGAGGCCCTGGCCGTCGCCACGCACAAGCCGGGCGTGCACATCGACCTGTCCGGCTGGTCGCCGAAGTACTTCCCGCCGCAGCTGGTGCAGTACGCCAACACGCTGCTGAAGGACAAGGTCCTCTTCGGCTCCGACTTCCCCGTCCTCACCCCCGACCGCTGGCTCGCCGACTTCGCCAAGCTGTCGATCAAGGACGAGGTCAGGCCGAAGATCCTCAAGGAGAACGCCGCCCGCCTGCTCGGGCTGACGAAACCGTAAAGGGGCGCGCCGATGCGCAACGAGGGACTGGGGTCATGGCCCGCACGCCGGGCCCGCAAGACACCCCACCGCACCGCCCTGATCCACGGCGAGCAGTCGACCGACTACCGCACCCTGTACCACCGCACCACCCGCCTCGCCCACGCCCTGCGCGCCCGGGGTGTGCGGCGCGGCGACCGGATCGCCTACCTCGGTCCGAACCACCCCTCCTACCTGGAGACGCTGTTCGCGGCGGGCACGCTCGGCGCGGTCTTCGTCCCGCTCAACATCCGCCTCGCCGGCCCCGAGATCGCCTACCAGCTCGCCGACTCCGGGGCCAAGGCGCTGGTCTACGGTCCCTCCTACGCCGGGCTCGTCGCCGGGCTGCCCGGCAGCACGGACGTACGCGCGTACGTCGAGGTGGGCCCCGAGTACGAGGCCGCGATCGCGGAGGCGTGCGAGGACCCGATCGACGAACCGGTGGGCGCCGACGACACCTGCATCATCATGTACACCTCGGGGACGACCGGCCGCCCCAAGGGCGCGATGCTCACCCACGGCAACCTGACCTGGAACGCGCTCAACGTCCTGGTCGACACCGACCTGATCGCCGACGAACGCGCCCTGGTCTCCGCCCCGTTGTTCCACACCGCCGGGCTGAACATGCTGACGCTGCCGGTGCTGCTCAAGGGGGGCACCTGCGTGCTGGTCGAGGCCTTCGATCCGGCGGCCACCTTCGACCTGATCGAACGGCACCGGATCACCTTCATGTTCGGGGTGCCGACGATGTTCGACCAGGTGGCCCGGCACCCGCGCTGGCCGGACGCCGACCTGTCCTCCCTGCGGATCCTGACCTGCGGCGGCTCCCCGGTCCCGACCCCGCTGATCGCGGCGTACCAGAAGCGCGGCCTGACCTTCCTCCAGGGCTACGGCATGACCGAGGCCGCGCCCGGGACGCTCTTCCTCGACGCCGAGCACGCGGTCAGCAAGGCCGGTTCGGCCGGGGTGCCGCACTTCTTCAGTGACGTACGGGTGGTACGGCCCGACCTCGCGCCGGTGGACGTCGGCGAGGTGGGGGAGGTCGTGGTGCGCGGGCCGCATGTCATGCCCGGCTACTGGGGGCTGCCCGAGGAGACGGCCGCGTGCTTCGCCGACGGCTGGTTCCGCAGCGGCGACGCCGCCCAGGTCGACGAGGACGGTTACGTGTTCATCGTCGACCGCATCAAGGACATGATCATCTCCGGCGGGGAGAACATCTACCCCGCCGAGATCGAGGACCAGCTCCTCACCCACCCGGACATCGTCGAGTGCGCGGTGATCGGCGTACCGGACGACAAGTGGGGGGAGGTGCCGCGCGCGGTGGTCGTCCCGCGCGAGGGCGCCGCCCTGGACGCCGACGAGGTGCTGGCCTCCCTGGCCGGACGCCTCGCCAAGTACAAGATCCCCAAGTCCGTGGTGATCGCGGACGAACTGCCGCGCACCGCCTCCGGAAAGCTCCTGAAGTCCCGGGTCCGCAAGGCCTACGGCAACTCCTAGTGAAGGACAGCTACATGAGCATCACCGTCAACGGCCTCGACGAACTGAAGAAGCTCGCGGGCAGCGACCTGGGCACCAGCGAGTGGATCGAGGTCACCCAGGAGCGGATCGACACCTTCGCCGACGCGACCGGCGACCACCAGTGGATCCACGTGGACCCCGAGCGCGCCAAGGACGGCCCCTTCGGCGCCCCCATCGCCCACGGCTACCTCACCCTCTCCCTCTTCATCCCGCTGTTCACCGAGCTGCTCGACGTCCAGGGCGTCACCACCAAGGTCAACTACGGCCTGAACAAGGTGCGCTTCCCGGCCCCGGTGAAGGTCGGGTCGCGGATCCGGCTGGTGGGCAAGCTGGCGGAGGTCGAGGAGGTGCCGGGCGGGGTGCAGATCACCGTCGACGGCACGATCGAGATCGAGGGCGGTGCCAAGCCCGCCGCCGTGCTGCACAGCCTGTCGCGGTTCTACGCCTGATCGGGGCGGACCGGCACGAGGTCGAGCAGGCGTTCCGCCGAGGCGTCCGCGAGCGGGGTGAGCCGCTCGTGCACCCTCCGGAACGTCTTCTCGGCTCCCTCCGCGGGCCAGTCGTCCGGCAGATGCACGACCGGCAGCCGGGGATCGCGCCGGATCAGCCGCAGCCACTCGGCCTGCAACAGCAGCCGCAGCGCGAGCGCGTCGTCCGCATCCGGCAGTTCCGTCTCCCACGGCTGCCAGCGCCGTACGAACGCCTCGTAGCGCGCCGCCAGTTCGGTCAGCTCCCAGGTCTCCTCGATCATCGCGGCGATGTCCGTGCCGACGTCGGCGTGCGCCCGGAACACCTTCACATGGGCGGCCAGGCCCAGCTCCGCCACCAGCTCGGACACGTCGACCTCGCCGGGCGCGATCCACAGCCCGCCGAACAGCGGGCCGAAACCGCTCCAGGTGAGTTTGGAGCGCAGGTCGTGACGCTGGCGCTGCCAGGACTCCGGCAGCGAGAAGCCGAGCAGCGTCCAGGTGCCGTCCCACTGCCGGTTGACCGCGCCGGTCTGCCAGATGCGCCGCTCGCCGTCGCGCAGCACGGCCGCCGAGTGCTCGGTCAGCCCGAAGTACATCCGGCGGCCCTCACGCTGGCGGCGCAGCAGACCGCGCTGCACCATCCGGGTCAGCGTCGAGCGCGTCGCCTGCTCGCCGACGCCGGCGCGGGCGAAGACGTCGATGACGCTGCCCGAGTACACGCACACGTCCCGGCCGAGCACCTGGTCGCCCAGGAACGTCAGCATCAGGGACTGGGGCCGCAGCGACTCTTCCGTGGTCACGCGGCCCACCGTACGCCCCCGTGGGGGGAGGCGATCAGGCCCCTGCCACGTCCACGAAGATCGGGTTCGAGTAGAACCACGTGTCCGCCCACGGGTCACCGTCGCCCGGCGCGTGGGTGATCGGCCCGTGCGGGTCGACGGACGCGCCGAGGTATCCGGCGCCGTGCCGGTTGCCGTCGCTGCCGCGCAGCCGGACGTAGAACGACTCGTCCCCGGCGATGAGCGGAATGCGCAGCGTGTACGTCCCCTTGCGGCCCCCCACGTCCCGGGAGTGCACGACCTTGGTGTCGGGGGCGCGCCAGCTGTCCCGGTCGGCGGCCGGGCCGCGCACCGCGCCCCGGATGACGTCGACGTGCGCCGGCTCGGGCAGGATCCCGGCGGGGTTGCGGCGGGAGGCGGTGGTCACCGTGACGTAGAGCGTGAGCCGCTCGCCCTTGCGGACCCGCAGCCGGCCGCCCAGCGTGACGCCCCGGGAGTGGTCGCGGTCGCGCTTGAGGCGGACCTCCAGGCCGTCGAGCAGATGCCCGTGGTCGAGCCAGACCCGGCCCGCGCGCATCCCCGCCATCACCGCGCGGTAGCCGTAGCGGGTGACGCCGACGTGTGTGCGGCTGAACTGGCCGGGCCAGAAGTCGCTGCCGGGCTGCGGGGTGTCCGTGTTCACCGGGTCGGGGAGCCTGCCGGTGCTGTCGAAGGTCTGGCCCGGCTTCCAGTCGCCGTTCTTCCAGGTGTCGAAGACGATCCGGTGGGCGTCGGAGTTGGTGGTGACCGAGAACAGCCTGCCCTCGGAGAGCAACGCGTCCCACAGGCCGCCGACGGTCGCGGTCGCCCAGTCGAAGCCGCCGTAGGTGAGGTAGGCGTCCGCCGGGTAGCCGGGCCAGGACTGGTCGGACGGCTTGTTCTCGTACTCGCCCCGGATGGAGTTGGTACCGCGCCAGCCGGGGATCGCCGCGCCCTGGGCGCCGGGCGCGCCCTCCATGCCGATCATGACCTCGGGGGCGGCGTCCCGCCAGGCGCGTATCTCGTGCGGGGAGTCGATGCCGAGGCGCATCGGGTGGTTGGCGAGCACGAGCACGTCGTCGACGTACCCGGTGCGGCGCTGCTCGGCCAGCCACTGGATCGCCCTGACCGCGTGCCGCTCGTTGCGGGCGGTGTCGGCGTCGGCGGCGCCGCCCTTGTCGTAGCCGAGCAGCTTGCCGTCGTAGGCGCGCTCGAAGCGGGTGAGCAGGTCGACCTCGTTGGGGCCGGGCGCGGTGAACACCGTGCAGTGCTCGGCGGCCGGGATGTACCACTCCAGCCCCTGGAAGATCAGCCGCCGCGGGTTCTCGGCGCGGGCCCTGCGGATCTCCTCGTGCTCCAGGGCGGCGCCGAAGTCGGCGTGACCGAAGTTGGAGTGCTCGGTGAACACCATCCAGTCCAGGCCGTATGTGGCGCCCGCCTTGGCCAGCTGGGAGAAGGTGTACTTCGCGTCGTGGCTGTAGACGGTGTGGACGTGGTGGTCGCCGACGAGGTAGGCGAGGCGGGGGTCGCTGCCGCCGAGGCGGCGTTCACCGGCGGCCGCGGGGGAGGCGGCGGCCCCCAGGGCGAAGGTCGTGCCGAACAGACCTGCGGTGGCGAGGAGTTGGCGGCGGGACAGGCCCTGCGGGTCGAGCTCGGCGGGCGGGACGGACGGGTCGGCCCACTCGGGCAGCTGCTGCTCGGTCATGACGTTCCTCAAGAGGTCTCAGTGGTTCATGAACTGGGAGACGGGCAGGGCGCGTTCGACGATCCGGACGTCGCCGAGCCACCCGTTGTGGATCTGGTCGATCCGGCCCCCGTACTCGTAGCCGCCGAGCAGCCAGGGCAGCCCGAGCGAGGTGAGCCCGACCGAGCGGGCGGTGGGGTTGCGCACGACGGGGCAGCCCTCGACGTACATCGTGGTGTGCCGCCCGTCGTTGACGACCGCGACATGCCACCACGTCTCCCGGGCCGTCTCGTGGCCCCAGTTGGTGGCGATGCCCTGCTGGTTGACCGGCCGCACGGCCCACTGCGAACCGGGCCCGTCGGACAGCGACAGCGTGGCGAGCGGCTCCTCCGGGTCGCCCTCGGTCTTGCCCGCGGCACCGCCCGTGCCGGTCCGGCTCACCAGCCCGCCCCAGGCGTTGCGGGACGCGGTCCAGCTGCTCGGCACCTTGTAGAAGGCCTCGACGGTGTAACCGTGCTCGAACGTCGCCGAGTTGAGCGGCGCGCCGTCCACCGTGCGCAGATACGCGCCCACCAGCGGCGACTTGTCCCCGCGGAACCGCAGGCTGCCGTGCCCCGGCTGGTCCGGGTGGTGGTCCGCCGACCAGGTGAGGGTGCCGTCGCCCACCCGGACCACGGTCAGGTCGTTGCCCCGCCCGGACAGATCACGGACCGTGCCCTCGACGGCCGCGCCCTCGCCGTGCCCGTCGAAGCGCCAGTACGCGACCGTGCCCCGCACCAGCAGCTCCGACGCCGGGCGCGCGGGCCGGGCGGGCACCGGGGCGAAGCCCGCGAAACGCCGCCCGAAGTCGATCGCCACGGAGAACCGGTCGTCCGGGCCGGTCAGTTCGATCTCCTGCCGCTCCAGCGCGTTGAGCCCCTTGGCGGCCCGGCCCAGGATCCACGGGGAGATCGTCTCCACGTCGATGGTGTTCCGGTCGAGGTCGAACCGGTAGAGGCGGATCATCGCCGCACCGCCGTAGTAACGGTTCTGGTAGTTCGTCAGGTGCAGGTGTACGTCGTTGCCGGCGGCGTTCTTGCGGGTGGCGCGGGCGGCGGGCCAGAAGTGGCCGTTCAGGGTCAGGAAGATCTGGTCGTGGTCCTTGATCAGCTGGTCCCAGAGCTTCTGCCCGTACGAGGAGAGCGCGTCGTCGCCGTACACCAGTTCGTGCGTGGTGAGGATGACGGGGGCCTTCGGGTGCCGGGCGATGACCTCCTTCGCCCAGGCGAATCCTTTCGCCGACAGCCGCCAGTCCAGGGAGAGCACCAGCCACTCCCGCCCGGCCGCCTCGAACAGGTGGAAGGTGTTGTAGCCGTCGGGCGAGGCCCCGCCGAAGGTGCGCTTGCGCTCGAAGCGCTCCGGCCCGAAGGCCTCCAGGTACGGCGTCGGTCCGCGCTGGTCGTCAGTGGACGAGCGGACGTCGTGGTTGCCGGCCAGCACGCTGTACCCGACGCCGTGCCGGTCCAGGATCCGGAACGCCCTGCTCGCCGCCTCGACCTCGGCCGTGGTGCCGTTCTCGGTGAGGTCGCCCAGGTGGGACAGGAAGACGATGTTCTCCTCCCGGCCCTGCTCCAGCAGATAGCGCAGCGAGGCCTCGATCGGCTTCGGGTCGATGCTGGGCCCGTCGAACAGGTACTGCGTGTCCGGCATCACGACGAACGTGAAGCGCCTGCTCTCCCGATCCGGCCGCCACCCGCCCTGCCCGGCGGCCTCGGCGGCGGTGGCCGGGAGCGCGACCCCGGCGGTGGCGGCGGCGCCGATCAGCGCCGTCGCACGCAGGAAGGTGCGTCTGCCGGCGTCGGCCTGCGGGGCCTCGCCCCGGTCGTGGTCATGCGAAGTGCACACGGGAGCTCCGTAAAGGGAAACGAGGGGAAACGAGGGGGAACGAGGGGTTCAGAGAACGCGCAGGATCCAGCCCCAGCGGTGGGTGCCGGTCGGGACGAGGTACGCCGGTGAGGTGTCGGGCCCGCAGGAGGCGGTGCCCAGGCCGCGGTGGGCGGCGTCGATGTGCACGACGCAGCCGGCGCGCGGGACGAGTTCGTCGTGGTGGGCGGCCGCGGCGAGGTCCGCGGCACGGTATCGGTTGACGGAGATCTGGCTGGGCCGCCCCAGCTCCACCGCGAGACCGGTGGCGTCCGGCGCGGACAGCGTGAAGCGCCGTACGCCGTGCCGGCCACCGCTCTCCTGCGGCCGCAGATACGGAGTGAACAGCTCGTCGACGGGGAGGGAGTGATGGCCGACGGGAGCGCCCGCGCTGCGGTCCGGGTACGACTCCCAGGGGCCCTGCCCGAACCACTCCAGCAGGTTCAGCCCGGCCACCGTCTCGAACACCGACCCGACCCGGGCCACGTCGTTCAGCGCCTCGGGCAGCTCCGCCGACTCCTCGACCCGGATCCCGCCCTCGACGGCCGTGAACACCTGCTCGTGCCGGACCACCCCGGCGTCACAGACGTACTCGGCGAGCACACCGACGCCCGCGCCCGCCCGGCGTACGGCGACCAGCTTGCGGACGGGCGCGTCGAGACCCCACTCCCGCCAGCGGTCCGCCATGCCGCCCAGCTCGTCGTTGTCGGTGGGCGCCCGCCACAGCGACAGCGTGGGGGCGGCGATCAGCAGGGGGTGGACCAGCATTCCGTCCGCGTCGACCTCGACGGTGCGGTCGGGCGCGGGGAGGGTCCGCTGCACGGCAGTCGCCCGGAGCCGCACCTGCGGCAGGCACAGGACCGTGCCGCGCGGCGCCCACGGCTCGTCCCGCGCGGTCATCACCTTCAGCGTCAGCCAGGCCTCGCCCCCGCCCTCCGGCAGCTCGAACGGCAGCGGCACCGCCGCCGTCTCACCCGGGCGCAGCTCGGGCAGCTCGGCCGGGGCGGTCAGCGTCCGGCCGTCCGCGAGGGACAGCTGCCACTCGCCGGTCAGCCAGTCCAGGCCCCGGAAGTGCTGGTGGTTGGCGATGACCGGCCCCTCGTGCCGGAGGCACTCCAGCCGCACCGGCGCCGCGATCTCCCGGTGCTCGTACAGCACCGGCTTGGGCGTCCGGTCCGGAAAGACGACACCGTCCGCGATGAAGGCGCCGTCGTGGGGCACCTCGCCGAAGTCGCCGCCGTACGCCCAGCGGTGGCCGGGCCCGGCGACGCCACGCTCGTACAGCCCGGCGCCCGCGCGCCCGGCCGGTCTTCCGTCACTCACGCGCTGGAGAATGCCGTGGTCCCAGAACTCCCAGATGAAGCCGCCCTGAAGACCCGGGGTGGCCTCGATGGCGGCCCAGTGGTCGGCCAGCGTGCCGTTGCTGTTGCCCATGGCGTGCGAGTACTCGCACTGGATGAGCGGTTTCGTCTGCTTCCCGGACAGCGCGTGGGCGACGCACTCATCGATCGGCGCGTACATCGGGCAGGCGATGTCGGAGGCCACGTCCGGATCCGCCCAGCCCCGCTTGGCCGCGCCCTCGTACTGCACCGGCCGCGTCGGATCGTGCCGCCGCACCCAGCCCGCCGCCGCGTCGTGGTTCGCGCCGTAGTCGGACTCGTTGCCCAGCGACCAGATGATGACCGACGGGTGGTTCTTGTCGCGGAGCACCATCCGCGAGACGCGGTCCACGAAGGCGTTCAGATAGCGCGGATCGTCGGCGATCTCGTGGGCGTGGTCGTGGGACTCGATGTCCGCCTCGTCGACGACGTAGAAACCGAGCTCGTCGGCGAGGTCGTACAACGCCGGATCATTGGGGTAATGGGCGGTGCGGATCGCGTTGAAGCCGAACCGCTTCAGCAGCACGAGGTCCGCGCGCATGTCGTCGTACGACACCGTGCGGCCGGTCAGCGGATGGAAGTCGTGCCGGTTCACGCCCCGGACGAACACCCGCTCGCCGTTGATCAGCAGGTCCCGGCCGACGATCTCGACGTCACGGAAGCCGACGCGGTGGTACGAGGTGTCGGCGACCGTTCCATCGGGGCGGTGCAGCCGGACGGTCAGGCCGTACAGCTCCGGTGTCTCGGCGGTCCAGGTGCGCACGTCGGGGACTTTGGCCAGCAGCCGCGCCTCGCCCAGGAACTCGGACACCCGCTCGTCCTCGGCGTTGGCCCGGTCGAACTCCGTGTCCTGCGCGAGGAGCTGCCCGTCGAGGTCACCGGTGACGTACCAGCCGTCGGGAAGCGGACCGCGCACCTGGCAGTCCACGCGCAGCTCACCGCTGCGCCGCGCCCGCACGGTCACGTCCGCCAGATGCAGCGGGTCCGTGGCGTACAGCAGTACCGACCGGGTGATCCCGCCGTGCCACCACTGGTCCTGGTCCTCGATGTGCGAGGCGTCCGACCACTTCACGACGGTCAGCCGGACCACGGCGGGAAAGCCGGGACGCACGACGCCCGTGAGATCGAACTCGGCCGCCAGATGCGAGTCCTTGGAGATCCCCACCGGCCGCCCGTCCACCTGCACGAGCAGCACGCTCTCGGCGGCCCCCACCTGGAGCACGATCCGCCGCCCGGCCCACTCGCCCCGCACGTCCACCGCACGCTCGTAGACCCCGGTGGGGTTGGCGGCGGGCGCGTGCGGCGGGAACTCGGGGAACGGCATTCGCACGTTGGTGTACTGCGGCAGGTCGTCCGGGTCCTGGAGGGTCCAGGCGCCGGGGACGTACGACGATCCCCAGGCGTCACCGACGGCCGCCTCCGGCGACGGCAGCAGCTGGAAGCGCCACTCGCCGTCCAGACAGACGGCCTGGTGACGCCGGTCCACGGCACACATCGGCAGCCGCCCCCAGGAGGTCACCTCGGGTGCCTCCCAGGGGCGGAGCCAGGCAAAGGGTGCGGTCATCCGCGGACGGCCCTCTTGGCGAGGTCGCCGATGATCTGCCGGGCGCCGATCGCGAAGACGATCAGCAGCGGGACGAGGGCGAGCAGGGCGCCGGTCATCACCATGCCGTAGTCGGTGGTGCCGTGGTTGCCGTTGAGCTGGGAGAGGGCGACCTGGAGGGTCACGTTGTCGGGGTTGGTGAGGGCGATCAGGGGCCAGGCGTAGTCGTTCCACTGGGCCATGAACGTGAAGATGCCGAGGAAGGCCAGGCCCGGGCGGACCACCGGGAGCGCCACGTGCCAGTACTGGCGCAGGAATCCGGCGCCGTCCAGCTTCGCGGCGTCCAGCAGCTCGTCGTGGATCGCGCCCTTCATGTACTGGCGCATCCAGAAGATGCCGAAGGCGTTGGCCGCCGCCGGGACGATCAGGGCGGTCATGGAACCGATCCAGCCGAGCTTCGCCATGATCACGAACTGGGGGATGGCCGCCAGCTGCGCCGGCACCATGAAGATGGCCATCAGCAGCGCGAACAGCAGCTTGCGGCCCGGGAACTCGAACTTCGCGAAGACGAACGCCGCCAGCGAGTCGAAGAACAGCACCAGCACCGTCACCGCGACGGCGACCAGCAGCGAGTTGAGCATCGACCCGAAGAAGTCGATGCTGTCGAAGAGATTGCGGACGTTGTCGACGAAGTGCGAGCCGGGCAGCAGCTTCGGCGGGTAGGAGAAGATCTCGGTCGACGTGTGCGTCGACATGATCACGGCCCAGTAGAACGGGAAGGCCGACAGCAGCAGGCCGATGACGAGGACCGCGTGGAGGGCGATGCCCCGGCGCCGGGAGCCCTTGATGGTGGATGCCATGGTGACCGGCCTCCCTATGCTTCGCCCCGGCGCTGCACCAGGCGCCAGTTGATGATCGAGAAGAGGACGACGACCAGGAAGATGCCCCACGCGACGGCGGCGCCGTAACCGAAGTCGTTGTTGTCGAAGGTCTGCTGGAAGAAGTAGAGGACCATGGTCCGGCCGGCGTGGTCGGGGCCGCCCGAGAACGTCGACTCGTTCGCCGTGGTCTGGAGCAGCACCTGAGGCTCGGCGAAGCTCTGCAGTCCGGTCACCGTCGAGACGACGAGCACGAACAGCAGCACCGGCCGCATCAGCGGCAGCGTGACCCGGAAGAACGTCTGCACCGGCCCGGCGCCGTCGATGCGCGCCGCCTCGTACAGATCGCTCGGGATGGTCTGGAGCCCGGCGAGGAAGATGATCGCGTTGTAGCCGGTCCACTGCCAGGTCATCAGCGTGGCGATGGCGACCTTGATGCCCCACGGCGTGTTCAGCCACGCCACCTGGTCCAGGCCGACCGCCTGCAACAGGGCGTTCATCAGGCCGAAGTTGGTGGAGAAGACGGAACCGAAGATGATCGCGACCGCGACGATGGACGTCACGTTCGGCAGGAAGTACGCGAAGCGGTAGACGTTCTTGAAGCGCACCGCCGAGTTGAGCATCACGGCCGTCACCATGGCGAGGAAGATCATGGGGAACGTGGCCAGTGCCCAGATGACGATCGTGTTCCCGATCGACTGCCAGAAGTCGCTGTCGGTCAGCAGGTACTGGTACTGCGCCAGGCCCGCCCACTCCATCGAGCCGAGGCCGTCCCAGCGGTGGAAGGAGAGGTAGAGCGAGAAGCCGACGGGGATCAGGCCGAAGGCGAGGAAGAGGAGGTAGAAGGGGGAGATGGCGGCGTAGAGGTGCCAGTGCTTGCTAAGGCCGCTCTTCGGCCGGGCGGCGGGTGTGTCCTGAAGCACCGTCGGGGGCTTCTCCACTGCGGGGAGGGTGGTCATCAGTGGCTCACCCCAAGGTGGTCGGCGATCCGGCGGCACTTGCTCATGGCGTCACTCCAGGCTTTCTCCGGGTCCTTGCCGAGGACGCCGACGTTCTTGATCTCGTCCCGGATCGGTTGCCCGAGCGCGATGTCGTACGGGCTGTTGAAGGCGACCGGGATCTTCTCGGCGGCCGGACCGAAGACGTCCATCGTGATCTGGTCGCCGAAGAACGGGTCGGGCTCGCGCAGCTTCCTCATCTCGTACGAGGCCGGGGTGGAGGGGAACAGCCCGGCCTCGACGAAGCCCTGCGCCTGGTTGTCGGCGTTGAGTATCCAGGTGATGATCTCGAAGGCCCGTTCGGGCTCCCGGCACGCCTTGGTGATCGACAGGAACGAGCCGCCGACGTTCGAGGGGCCGCCGGGGCAGTTCGCGACCCGCCACCTGCCCTCGGTCTTCGGATACTGCAGCTTGAGGTCGCCGGCCGCCCAGGAGGCGTTCAGCTGGCTGGGCAGTTGCCCCTTCTCGGTGGCCGAGATCGAGTCGGGCGTGCCGGTCACGATGTCCGACACGATCCCGCGCCGCTTGGCCTCCACGGCTCGGTCCCAGCAGGTGCGGACATGTTCGCCGTCGCCGATGAAGTGGCGGTTCCTGTCGACGAAGCGTGTGGTGCCCTGGCCGATCGACATCTCGAAGACGCTGCCGACGTCGGTCAGGATGTACGTCCCCGGTATCCGCTTCTTGAGCTGCTCGCCCGCCGCGAAGAACTTCTCCCAGGTGTCCAGTTCCTGCGAGACGTCGTCCGGCTCGTACGGCAGCCCGGCCTTCTCGAAGACCGCCTGCTGGTAGTAGTGCACGACCGGTCCCACGTCGATCGGGAACCCGATGAGGCTGCCGTCCGGGGCGACCGCCTGTTGCCATTTCCAGTCCAGGTACTGGCTTTTGAGCTTGTCGGCGCCGAGCGTGCGCAGATCCACGAACTGGTCGGCGTTCGGCAGGTACGAGGCCATGTCCTCGCCCTTGAGCCCCGCGATGTCGGGGATGTGGGCGCGGCCGGCCATGGTGGTGATCAGCTTGGACCGGTAGTAGCCGCCGATCTGCTGGGCCTTGAGACTGACGACGTTGTCATAGCGGGCCTTGGCCTCCTTGACGACGGTGTCGCTCAGACCGCCGCTCCAGTACCACAGGACCATGTTCCGGCCGGTCGAACCGGTCGGAACGGCGCAGCCGGACGTCAGTCCGCCGAGCGCCGTGGCGGCCGTACCGGCCAGGCCCGCGCGGAGCAGGCCTCTTCGTGAGAGCCGCACAGCTCCCACCGCCTTTCGGATCTGTTCGGGACTTCGCATGAGACGTGCGTGGGGGGAGTCAGAGGTGCCGTGCGGGTGGGGTGACGGGGGCGTACGCGACGGGCGGCCCGGGGTCCGCCGGGATCCGGTCCGCCAGGAAGCCGTAGGCCCGCCTGACTTCGGGATCCTCGACCGTCCGCCACCAGCGGTCGACGCCGTACCAGCCGGGCGCGGCGAGCGCTCCGCCGTGCCGTCCCACGGACAGCCCGGCGGCCAGCACGGCGAACCGCAGCCGTTCCTCCAGGGGCCAGCCGCCGAGCGACGCCGCGACGAAACTCGCGCCGAACACGTCACCGGCGCCCGTCGCGTCCAGCACGTCGACGTCGAGGACGGGGACGTCCGCGAACTCGCCGGTGGTCTGGTCGACGGCGATCGCGCCGTCGCCGCCGCGCGTCACGACGGCCACCGGCACCAGTTCGGCGAGCGTGCCGAGGGCGGCGAGGGCGCTGTCGGTGCGGGTGTAGGCCATCGCCTCGGTCTCGTTGGGGAGGAAGGCGTGGCAGAGGGAGAGCTGGTCGAGCAGGTCGCGGGACCACTCCTGGGTGGGGTCCCAGCCGACATCGGCGTGGATGAGGGTGCCGTTCGCGGCGGCCTTGGCGAGCCAGGCGTGCGGCTCTGCCTCGAGGTGCACCAGGGCGGTGCGTGCCGGGGGCGGGTCGCCCATCAGCGTGTCCTGCGAGTACGGCGGGACGCGGCCGTGGGTGACGAGGGCGCGGTCGTGACCGTGGGCGAGGGAGACGGTGACCGGGGTGTGCCAGCCGTCCGCCGTGCGGGAGAGCGCGAGGTCGACGCCCTCCTGGCCGGCGAGGATCTCGCGGCAGTGGCCGCCGTAGAAGTCGTCGCCGAAGACGGTGGCGAGGGATGTCGACAGGCCGAACCGGGACGCGGCCACCGCCAGGTTGGCGATCCCGCCCGGGCCGCAGCCCATGCCGGTCGTCCAGATCTCCTCGCCCGGCGTCGGCGGCTTGCCCAGACCCGTGAGGACGAGGTCGTAGAAGAGCAGCCCGGTCAGCAGCACATCGGGCCGTTGATCGTCCACGCGCGCATCCTCTCGCTCAAACTTTCGCTCAAACCCTCGATCAAAAGTCGTCAACTTCGCTGACGGGAGTTGACGGGAATCGTGCGCCGCTCCGGGAGTTTGGTCAATACCCGAGCAGAAGTGAGCATAGAAATGATTGCGAATGACGAGTACTGTTCACGGCGTGCTGGCAGAACGACGACACCAACTCATCCTGCGGGCCCTGCGCTCCGGCGGCCCCGCGGCCGTGACCGATCTCTCCGAGCAGCTGGGCGTGAGCCCCGCCACCATCCGGCGCGACCTGGTGAAGCTCGAAGAGGACGGCCTGCTCACGCGCGTGCACGGCGGCGCCGTGGTCGACGAGGGCGACCAGCCCTTCGCCGAGGTCGCCGAGGTGCGGGTGCCCGAGAAGGACGCCATAGCGGTGCACGCGGCCGCGATGATCGAGGACGGTCAGTCGGTGCTCCTCGACATCGGCACCACCGCCTACCGGCTGGCCCGCCAGCTGCACGGCCGCCGCCTCACCGTGATCACCAGCAACCTCGTGGTGTACGAGGAACTCGCCGACGACGAGGGCATCGAACTGGTGCTGCTCGGCGGCATGGTCCGCCGCGAGTACCGCTCCCTGGTCGGCTTCCTCACCGAGGACAACCTGCGCCAGCTGCACGCCGACTGGCTCTTCCTCGGCACCAGCGGGGTGCGGCCGGGAGGGCAGGTGATGGACACGACCGTCGTCGAGGTTCCGGTCAAGCGGGCCATGATCAAGGCCGGTGACAAGGTCGTCCTGCTCGCGGACGCGGCGAAGTTCCCGGGTACGGGCATGGCGAAGGTCTGCGGTCCCGAGGACCTGGACGTGGTGGTGACGAACGCGCCGGTGAACGCGGCGACGCGGTCCTCCCTGGAGGAGGCCGGCGTCGAGGTGGTCGTGGCGGGAAAGGTGCAAGCGTGAAGCTGACGATTCTGGGCGGCGGCGGATTCCGGGTGCCGCTCGTGTACGGGGCGCTCCTCGGGGACCATGCCGAGGGCCGGGTGACGCACGTCGTGCTGCATGATCTGGACGCCGGTCGTCTGAACGCGGTCACCCGTGTCCTGGCCGAGCAGGCCGCCGGTGTCCCCGACGCGCCCGAGGTCACCGCCACCACCGACCTCGACGAGGCCCTGCGCGGCGCCGACTTCGTCTTCTCCGCGATCCGCGTCGGCGGCCTTCAGGGACGCGCCGACGACGAGCGGGTGGCGCTCGCGGAGGGCGTCCTGGGCCAGGAGACGGTCGGCGCGGGCGGCATCGCCTACGGCCTGCGGACCGTGCCGGTCGCCGTCGACATCGCCCGGCGTGTGGCCCGGCTCGCCCCCGACGCCTGGGTCATCAACTTCACCAACCCGGCCGGACTGGTCACCGAGGCCATGTCCCGCCACCTCGGCGACCGCGTCATCGGCATCTGCGACTCGCCGGTGGGCCTCGGTCGCCGTATCGCCCGCGTGCTCGGCGTGAAGAACCCGGCGGAGGCGTGGATCGACTACGTCGGCCTCAACCACCTCGGCTGGGTGCGCGGCCTGCGCGTCGCGGGCCGGGACGAACTCCCGCGCCTGCTCGCCGACCCTGACCTGCTCGGCTCCTTCGAGGAGGGCAAGCTCTTCGGCCCCGACTGGCTCCAGTCGCTGGGCGCGATCCCCAACGAGTACCTGCACTACTACTACTTCAACCGGGAAGCCGTCCGCGCCTACCAGCAGGCCGGGCAGACGCGCGGGGCTTTCCTGCGCGACCAGCAGGCCCGTTTCTACGAGGAGATGCGCAACCCGGACGCCGCCGCGCTGCACGCCTGGGACGCCACCCGCGCCGAGCGCGAGGCCACGTACATGGCGGAGAACCGTCAGACGGCGGGCGCCGGTGAGCGCGACGCCGACGACCTGTCCGGCGGGTACGAGAAGGTGGCGCTGGCGCTGATGCGGGCCATCGCGCGGGACGAGCGCACGACGCTGATCCTCAACGTCCGCAACCGCAGCACGCTGTCGGTGCTCGACACGGAGGCTGTCATCGAGGTCCCGTCCCTGGTCGACGCCAACGGCGCGCACCCGGTCGCCGTGGACCCGCTGCCGGACCACGCCACCGGCCTGGTCTGCGCGGTGAAGGCGGTCGAGCGCGAGGTGCTGTCGGCGGCGGACTCCGGATCCCGGCGCACCGCCGTGAAGGCCTTCGCACTGCACCCGCTGGTCGATTCGGTCAACGTGGCCCGGCGGCTCGTCGACGGTTACACAGCCGTCCACCCCGGCCTTTCGTACCTCAAGTAGCGCCCCGAGGAGGGCAGTTCCATGCACGACGAACGCCGCCGGATCGAGGAGCGCGTCGAGCGCGTCCACCACCAGCGCATCAAGCCCGCGATCTACGCGGCCACCGTTCCCCTCACCGTCGAGTCCTGGCAGGCACCGGGCGAGCCGGTCCCGTTCGCGGAGGCCGCAGCCGCCCCGTACGAGCCCTTCGCCATGAACACCCCCTGGGGCCCGCCCTGGGGGACGACCTGGTTCCGTATGCGCGGGCAGGTCCCCGCCGACTGGGCGGGCCGACGTGTCGAGGCGGTCATCGACCTGGGCTTCGTCGGCGACTGGCCCGGCAACCAGGCCGAGGCCCTGGTCCACCTCGCGGACGGCACCCCGCTGAAGGCGGTCAACCCGCAGAACCAGTACGTGCCGATCGCGCACCCGGCCGCGGGCGGGGAGCCGGTCGACTATCTGGTCGAGGCGGCGTCGAACCCCGACATCCTGGCGAACGACTTCGCGGCGCCGACTCCCCTCGGCGACGTCCTCACCGCCGGGGACCAGCCCCTCTACACCTTCAGCCGCGCCGACCTCGCGATCCTCGACGAGGAGGTCTGGCACCTCTCCCTCGACGTCGAGGTGCTGCGCGAGCTGATGCTGGAGCTGAGCGAGCACGATCCGCGCCGCCACGAGATCATGCACGCGCTGGACCGTGCGATGGACGCCCTGGACCTCGACGACATCTCGGCAACGGCGGCCGACGCCCGAGCGGTCCTCGCCCCCGTCCTGGCCAGGCCCGCGCATGCCAGCGCGCACACCCTCTCCGCCGTCGGCCACGCGCACATCGACTCCGCGTGGCTGTGGCCGATCCGCGAGACCAAGCGCAAGACCTCCCGCACCTTCTCCAACGTCACCGCGCTCGCCGAGGAGTACGAGGAGTTCGTCTTCGCCTGCTCACAGGCCCAGCAGTACGAGTGGGTGCGCGACAACTACCCGCAGGTGTGGGACCGGATCAAGAAGGCCGTCGCCGACGGCAGCTGGGCGCCGGTCGGCGGCATGTGGGTGGAGGCCGACGGGAACCTGCCCGGCGGTGAGGCCATGGCCCGCCAGCTGATCCACGGCAAGCGCTTCTTCATGGAGCACTTCGGCATCGAGACCAAGGGCGTGTGGCTGCCCGACTCCTTCGGCTACACCGCCGCCTACCCGCAGCTCGCCAAGCTCGCCGGCAACGAGTGGTTCCTCACCCAGAAGATCTCCTGGAACCAGACCAACAAGTTCCCGCACCACACCTTCTGGTGGGAGGGCATCGACGGCACCCGCATCTTCACCCACTTCCCGCCCGTCGACACCTACAACGCCGAGTTCTCCGGCAAGGAGATGGCCCACGCCGTCCGCAACTACCAGGACAAGGGCCGCGGTACGACATCCCTGGCGCCCTTCGGCCACGGCGACGGCGGCGGCGGTCCCACCCGCGAGATGCTGGAGCGCGCCCGGCGCCTCGCCGACCTTGAGGGCTCGGCGAAGGTCCGCATCGAACACCCGGACGACTTCTTCGCCGCCGCCCGCGCCGAGTACCCGGACGCCCCGGTCTGGGCCGGCGAGCTCTACCTGGAGCTGCACCGCGCCACGTACACCACCCAGGCCCGCACCAAACAGGGCAACCGGCGCAGCGAACACCGGCTGCGCGAGGCGGAGTTGTGGGCGACGACGGCGGCCCTGCACGCGCCGGGCTACGCGTACCCGTACGAGCGGCTCGACCGCCTGTGGAAGACGGTCCTGCTCCACCAGTTCCACGACATCCTGCCGGGCTCGTCGATCGCGTGGGTGCACCGGGAGGCGGAAGCCGAGTACGCGCGGGTGGCGCAGGAGCTGGAGGCGCTGACGCGGGAGGCGCTGGCGGCGCTGGGGACGGGCGAGGCGCGGGCGTTCAACACCAGCCCGTTCGACCGGCACGAGGTGGTCCGGAGCGCCGACGGCGAGACCACCGTCGTGCAGGTCCCGGCGAACGGCAGCGCGCCCCTGGACAACGCCCCGACCCCCGACATGGTGGTCGTCACCGACCGCACCCTCGACAACGGCCTCGTCCGCGTGACCGTCGGAGACGACGGCACCCTCGCCTCCGTCCGCGACCTCCGCGCGCACCGCGAGGTCCTCGCGGGCCCCGGCAATCTGCTCCGCCTCCACACGGACCTGCCCAACTACTGGGACGCCTGGGACATCGACAAGCACTACAGGAACCGCTACACCGACCTGCTGGACGCCGACTCCATCACCGTCGTGGAGCGGGACCCGCTGCTCGGCGCCCTGAAGGTCGAGCGGTCCTTCGGCCGGGGCTCGAAGATCACCCAGACGATCACCCTCCGCTCCGGCAGCCCCCGCATCGACATCGAGACCGAGATCGACTGGCACGAGGCCGAGAAGATCCTCAAGGCGGCCTTCCCGGTTGACGTCCGGGCACCCCACTCCTCCGCCGAGATCCAGTTCGGCCACGTCCAGCGTCCCACGCACACCAACACCAGCTGGGAGTCGGCCCGCTTCGAGGTCTCCGGCCACCGCTGGGTGCACATCGCCGAGCCCGGCTACGGCGTCGCCGTCCTCAACGACTCCACCTACGGCCACGACGTCACCCGCACGGTCCGCGAGGACGGCGGTACGACCACCACCGTCGCCCTCAGCCTCGTCCGCGCCCCGCGTGTCCCGGACCCGGAGGCCGACCAGGGCCGCCACCGCTTCACATACGCCCTGCTGCCCGGGGCGACCATCGAGGACGCGATCGCCGAGGGGTACGCCCTCAACCTGCCGCTGCGCGTGGCGGACTCCGCGGGCGCCCCGGAGCCCGTCGTCTCCGTGGCGGGCACGGGCGTGACCGTCGAGGCGGTGAAGCTCGCCGACGACCGCTCCGGCGACGTCGTCGTACGCCTCTACGAGTCCCGCGGCGGCCGCGCCACCGGCGTCCTGCGCACCGGCTTCCCCCTCGCGGGCGCCCAGGTGACGGACCTGCTGGAACGGCCGCTTCGGGACACGGAAATCGACGGTGACGGCGGCGTCCCCGTCTCACTGCGGCCCTTTGAGATCCTGACCCTTCGACTGGCCCGGAGCTAGCGTGCCCATGCAGCAGTGGTTCACCGACGCCAAGCTGGGGATCTTCGTCCACTGGGGCATCTACGCGTCGCCCTGTGGGACACCGCCCACGGCGCCCTGAACGTGGGCCGCGACCTGATCGCCGGATGAGGACCTGCAGTGGCGCATCCCCGAGCTGGCCGCGCTGATCCGCCAGCACCACGACCACCACCACAAGTCGGTCGACCAACTGGTCCGCTACTTCACCGAGACGATCGGCGGCGGGGGCAACCTGCTGATCCGCCGGCACGCGGAGGCCGTGTACGGGACCGTGCGCGGCCTGCCCGCCGGGCACCACTACGGTCCGAGCACCCTCTCCCCGGACCGCCGCACGCTGTACCTGACCCTCTTCGACGCCCCGCGCCGGCACCGAGCTGTCCCACCACGTGACCTGTACCGCGGGTCGGGGCGGTTCTGATCCCCCGATCGCCCAGCCAGTTGACAGGAACTCCCAGGAAGTTTTAATGATGTGGTAAAGCGCCAGGTCATGGGCGGAAAGCGGGCGTCCGTGACGCCGGCTCTTTGCCTTTTGGACACCTGGAGTTCGCCTGCTGCCCCTGACATTTGGAGGCACGGCGGCAAGAGAGAGGTGTCACGGTGCGAGACCCGCGTATGTCTTCGATAGGCAAGGGGCTGAGGCGTCGAGGGAGGCTGATGATCGAGGCGGTGAGCCCGCCGCGCCGGACCCTGAGCGCCATTCCCGCACCCCGGAGCGCCGGGCCGGAGCAGTCGTCGTACACCGCCCCGCGCGCCCCCCGGCTGGTGGACTCGCCGGTCTTCGTGCTCTCCTCGGTGCGCTCCGGCTCGACCCTCCTGCGGGTCCTGCTCAACAGCCACAGCCGCATCCGGGCCCCGCACGAGATGCACCTGCGCACGCTCCATGTGCAGCTGACCCGCAGCTTCACCGCGGCCGCCATGCAGGAACTGAAGCTCGACAAACAGGAGTTGGAGCACGTCCTGTGGGACCGCATCCTGCACCTGGAGCTGACCCGCAGCGGCAAGGACGTCATCGTCGACAAGACGCCGCCCAACACCCTCATCTGGCCCCGGCTGGAGCGATGCTGGCCGAACGCCCGGTACATCCTCCTGCTGCGCCACCCGGGCGCGATCATCGCGTCCCTGATCGAGCGTCGGGAGAACCCCGATCTCGATGCCATCCACGAAGAGGTGCTCGGGTACGCGGAGAAGCTGGAGGAGGCGCGTCGGAACCTCGACGGCGCGCACGTGATCACGTACGAGGAACTCACCGCCGAGCCGGAGAAGACGACGCGCGGCGTGTGCGAGTACCTCGGCGTCGAGTGGGAGAGCGGCATGCTCGACTACGGCAGCCGCGACCACGGCACGTTCCGCCCCCAGCTCGGCGACTGGAGCAGCACCCTCAAGTCGGGCCGCATCCAGCCCGCCCGCCCGGCGGACCTCACCACTGAACTGCCGCCCCGCCTAACGGAGTTGGCAAAGACGTGGGGCTACCCGACCTAGCACTTGAAGCGACAGAAGTGCGGCGCCGGTAAAGGGGCGCGGGGAACTGCGCGACAAGCCCCCACACCCCCGCACCTGGCACACAACCTAAAGCGGCAGCACCTCCGCCGCAGCCTGAACCGGCGCCGGCTCCGCAACGGCCGTCGGCAACACCGCGGCCTCCTCCACCCGCTGCGGCGGAACGGATACCCCCCGCACCGGCCGCGGAGCAGACACCACCGTGTAGTCCTGCCCGAGGAACGGCGGCTCGATCACCCCCGGATCATCGCCGAGGGCAACCCGCACCGCGGCCCACGGCGCATTCACCCCGCACAGCGACAGCTGGTGCAACCCACCGGCCGGACGCGTGTTGACATCCATCAGCACCGGCTGCTCACCGAACATCCGGAACTGGACGTTGGACAGATGGTGCAGCCCGAACCCCTCGGCGATCCGCCGCGCCGGCTCCACGAACCGCTCGTCCAGCGTGAACCCGCGCCGACGCCCGTTCTTCGTCCGCCCGACGGCCAGCCGGACCACGTTGTCGCGCCCGGTGAGGCAGTCGACGGACACCTCCGGCTGCTCCAGCCGCGGCATCACCAGCCAGTCCACCGGCTCGTCGGCCTCGCGCAGCGCCCGCAGCACCAGGTCGAGCTGGACGTACGGCGTCGGGAACCCGCTGAGGTGCAGCAGCGAGAAGGGGGCGCGCGTGATCACGCGGAAGCCCACCCCGCCCGCACCGGACGCCGGCTTGAAGCATGCCTTGTGCCCACCCGCCTCCAACTCCTCGACGGCGGCGAGGAGTTCGTCGGCGCTGCGCACCCGCCACCACGGCGGCACCGGCACGCCGATCGCCTGGACCGCCTCGTAGGCGATCACCTTGTCCCGGAAGACGGCCACGGCCTCCGGCGGCGGCGCCAGCAGCGCCGTACCGACCGCCTCGAACTCGGCGCGGTGCGCCACGATCGCTGCCTGGTGCAGACGCGGCACGAACACGTCGATCGCCCGCTTGGCGCACACGGCCAGGGCGAACTCGACGTACGCGGCGGGGGACAGGCCCTCGGGCTCCAGATCGGCGGTGTCGGCGGCGGCGAGGACGGGCGAGTCGGGGTCGCCGTGGGTGGCATGGATCTCGACGGCCCGGTCGCTGGGATTTCTCCGCAGCTGATCCATGAAGAACACGTTCTCCGCGTACGTGCGGTTGAGCCAGACGCGTACGCGAGAGACCATGCAGGCCGCCTTTCACGGTTCGCGGGCACGGCGGAGCGGGGCCGGCCCGGCCAGGGGGTGGTTGGAGGGACACCGAACCGCCCCGTGTGAAGGGAGGTAGTGGGCGGTGGTGTTGGGGCGATCATACGGCTTCACCGGGCCGCCGCGTGCAACGCGCGTGTTACGGAATTTCCGATCACATCCACCTGCGGCGGGGGTTCCCGATATCCCCCGGTACACTCCGGTCGCGCTTGCCGACCGAGGCGCGCATGTGTTCTCGTGGTCCCGACCGTGTGATCGTGAGGGGGCGACAGGTGACACCGACGGCCGGTGGTGCCGGGCAACTGCTGGCCATCAGCGACCTGCACATCGGGTACGCGGAGAACCGCGAGCTGGTCGAGAGGATGCGCCCCGAGACCGATGACGACTGGCTGCTGGTGGCCGGGGACGTGGCGGAGAGCGTGTCCCGCATCCGCTGGGCGCTCGAGACCCTCGCGGGCCGCTTCCGCAAGGTGATCTGGGCCCCCGGCAACCACGAGCTGTGGACCCACCCGTCCGACCCCGTCACCCTGCGCGGCGTCGCCCGCTACGAGCATCTGGTCGAGATGTGCCGTGAGCTGGGCGTGACGACACCCGAGGACCCGTACCCGGTCTGGGAGGGCCCCGGCGGCCCGGTGGCCGTGGCGCCGCTGTTCCTGCTGTACGACTACAGCTTCCTGCCCTCCGGCTGCACCACCAAGGACGAGGGGCTGGCGTACGCGCACTCGACCGGGATCGTGTGCAATGACGAGTATCTGCTGCACCCGGACCCCTATCCCACGCGCGAGGCCTGGTGCCGGGCGCGGGTCGAGGAGACCGAGCGGCGGCTCGCCGAGATCCCGGAGGACCTGCCGACCGTGCTGGTCAACCACTATCCGCTGGACCGTCACCCGACCGAGGTCCTGTGGTACCCGGAGTTCGCCATGTGGTGCGGAACCCGGCTGACCGCCGACTGGCACCGCCGGTTCCGGGTCGAGACGATGGTCTACGGCCATCTGCACATCCCACGCACCACGTACCACGAGGGTGTCCGCTTCGAGGAGGTGTCGGTGGGCTATCCGCGCGAGTGGCGCAAGCGCAAGGAGCCGCCGGGCCGGCTGCGCCGCATTCTGCCGGGCAAGGACACGACGCCGTGATCGAGGAGCTGCTGCCCGACCCGGTGGTGTCCGTGGAGGTGCACGGCGACGACGGGACCGAGCCCGCGCCGCTGTACCCGGAGGAGGCGGCGATCGTCGCCCAGGCAGTCGCCAAACGGCAGCGCGAGTTCGCCGTGGTACGCGCCTGTGCCCGCCGCGCCATGGAGAAGCTCGGCGTGCCCCCGCAGGCCGTCCTGCCCGGCGAGCGCGGCGCGCCCGGCTGGCCGGCCGGTCTGGTCGGCAGCATGACCCACTGCGACGGCTACGGCGCCGCGGCCCTGGTCCGCGCCACCGACCTGGCCTCCCTCGGCATCGACGCCGAACCGCACGCACCGCTCCCGGCCGGTGTGCTGGAGGCCGTGGCCCTGCCGAGCGAGCAGGACCGGCTGCGCCGGCTCACCGCGCGCCACCCGGGCGTCCACTGGGAGCGCCTGCTGTTCAGCGCCAAGGAGTCCGTCTACAAGGCGTGGTTCCCGCTCACCCGGAAGTGGCTGGACTTCTCGGAGGCCGACATAGAGATCGTCGTCGGCCCCGACGGGGCGGCGCAGGGCCGGTTCCACGCCGAACTGCTCGTGCCCGGTCCCGTGGTCGACGGCCGCCGTCTCGGCTCCTTCGACGGCCGCTGGACGGTCCAGCGGGGGCTGGTGGCCACGTCGGTGACGGTGCCGCACGCCTGACGACGGGCGTGCGGCCGTCGGTCCGCTCTCAGCGCTCCGGGCACCAGCTCTGCAACAGGCGGAAGAACGCCTCCTCGTTGCCCGTCAGGCCCGCCTCGGACAGCGCCTGTTCCGCCTCGGCGAGGACGGCGGGCGGGACGACGGGTGGTCGGCGGGCGTCCGGCGGGCCGGCCACGGTGTCGAACGCCGCTCGTACGGTCTGCAGCAGGCGCAGATAGGCCTGTACTGCGGTGCGTTCCCGGTCGGTCAGTACGGCAGTGGGCATCGGTCGGCTCTCCCGCCCTCGTCGTCGCAACACGTGCCCGGACGGCACGTACGCCCCCACATTCGACGGCGCACTCCCAGCTTGCCGTCCACCACTGACAATCCGGCTCGGCCGCGCCTCGGTTCGCCCGCTCAGCGGAGGGGAAACCCGATGCCGGGAGGCTGAGAGCCGGTGCGGTGAGGCTGAAGGCCGAACCTAGTGCTGCGGCCCGACGTACCCCAGCGACGCCTCGATCCGCCCCGCCAGATGATCCCGCTGCACCGGCCCTCGGACCGCCGAACCCGCCAGCCACGTGCGGCACTTGCTGGCGAGCAGCAGTCCGAAGCTCTCCGCCTCCTTCTCGTCGGCGAGGTCGAAGCGGGTGCGGGCGGCGACCTTCAGGACGGTCGCCTGGAGGTCGGCGTTGTCGTCGAGTAAGCGGGCCGCGACCGCGGCGCCCTCGACGTGATGGCTGCAGTGCCCGGCCTTCATGTGCCACAGCTCGTGCCCGAGGATCACCAACTGGTGGTCGGGTGCGGTGCGTTCCTCGATGACCACGAGGTCCTGGTCGGCCATGTCGAGCCACAGCCCGCTGGCCGTGCCGGGCGGGAAGGCGGCCGTACGGAAGTGGACGGGGCGGCCGCGGCGTCTGCTCATCGCGTCGCACAGCGCGGCGTACAGGTCGGCGGGCCGGGCCGGCGCGGGCAGCGCCAGCTCCGTGACCAGCTCGCCGCACAGGCGGCGCATTTCCTTACCGATGCCCACAGTTCTCTCCCGGATCACGACTCGGGCCGCTTGACGCTCTCCAGGAGCATGTCCAGCCACTCCGCGACCTTGTCGCGGTGCTGGTCGGTGGGCAGTTGGGCGGCCCGCCAGGCGATGCCGCGCACCCCGTGGTCCTGGAGCAGCCGCTCCAGCGGGTCGTCGGCCGCCGCGGCCGCCTCCCGCTCGCGGTCGGCGAGCTTCTGCAGCAGCTCCTGCTCGGTGCGCTGGAGGGTGTCCGCGAGCGCCTCGGGGTCCTCGGCCGTGAGGAAACCGGCGCGCACCCGGAAGAAACGCTGGATGGCGTCGCAGTGCTCCATGGTGGGGCGCCGGTCGCCGTTGATGAGGGCGCCGGCCTGCTGCCGCGACATCCCGGCGCCGTCGGCGATCTCCTGCTGGGTGTACTTGCGCCCGTTGGGTTTCAGCCGAGTGCGGCGCAGCAGGTCCAGGCGTTGCAGGAACCGCGCCTGCACATCGGGCTCGCCGGCGGGGCGGCCGCGCAGCAGGTCCTTGACGACGGGCTCGGGGACACCGCAGGCGACGGAGAGCCGGACGGTGTCGAAGACCTCCGCGTGCGGCACGCCGAGCCGGTCGGCGAGCGCGCCGACGCGGGCGATCACGGCCGGCAGGGTGGCCGTCGCCGTGGCGCCGGGAACCTCGTAGCCATCCGTCACCGACAGGTCTCCTACGTCTCTCACGTACTTCTCGCGAGCGGTTGCCGTGAACTTCCCGGAGAGTAGCGGGTGCTTCGAACTCACATCCAGGTCTCGCCACAACTGTGGCCAATTTCAGCCGTCAACCGGCATGAAATGCCACGATAGTTGACACGGAAAGCTTCGGGGCAGCAGGATCGTGGCGCCGCGTGAAGGCCGCATAGGCAAGAGGGGTGACCTCCCGATGGCACAGCAGGCAGGAGGGCAGCGGTCCGCGTTGCGGTCCGTCCCCGAGGATCCCGAGGCCCAGTCGTATCTCCAGGACTACGCCACCTTCATGGAGGCCGTGCCCTTTCCGTCCGTGGTCGTCGACCACCGCTGGGACGTCGTCCTGGCCAACAGCGCTTTCGCGTCACTCTTCCGCGGGATCGCGCCGCATCCGACGGCCATGCCGGGTGACAACTTTCTGAGGTTCGTGCTCTTCCACCCGGACGCCTCCAGTGTGCTCGGCGAGCACGAGTCGCGCTGGTGCCTGCCGATGCTGGCGCACTTCGCCGCCGCCGTGGAGCGGCACGGCCACGACCACGGCTTGCAGGCCATCCGCCGGGAGATCGCGCAGGACCCCATCATGGAGGCCGCCTACCGGCAAGGGCTGCCGCACTGGGTGCGCGCGGTCGGCGAGGCGGCCGTCGAGCACGACGGGGCCGTCCGGCCGCTGCTGCACCCCGACCCGCGCTGGGGCGCCACCGACTGCCGGATCGTCGCCGAGACGCCCAGGACCCTGCAGGACATGGGCTGCACCCGGCTCACCATGGTGCTGCGCGAGCCCCGCCGGCCCGCCCCCGCCCCGCGTCGCCGCTCCCGCGACCGCCGCACCGCGAGCCATCTCACGGTGGTACCCACCCCCGAGGCCTGACCGGGCACCGTCGGCGTTCAGGTCGCCGACGGCGCCACGGTCGGGCGCAAGTGACGCGTCACCGCCAGTGGCGCCCCCCGCGCTTCGCCGCCTGGATCTGCTCGTACACATGCGTGCGCAGGTCGGCGAAGCGCGGGGACACCCGTGTGTGCACCTGGTCGCGGTCGTCCGGCAGATCGACCTTCAGCTGGTCCTGTACGACGGTGGGGGAGGCGGACAGGACGATCACCCGTTGGCCGAGGTACACGGCCTCGTCGATGTCGTGGGTGACGAACAGGATCGTCATCGCGCGCTCCCGCCACAGCCGCCGTACCAGATCCTCCAGGTCGGCGCGGGTCTGCGCGTCCACCGCCGCGAACGGCTCGTCCATCAGCAGCACGTCCGGTTCGTACGCCAGCGCCCGGGCGATGGCCACCCGCTGCTGCATACCACCGGACAGCTGCCAGGGATACGCCCCGGCGGCGTCCGTGAGCCCGACCGAGTCGAGCGCGTCCGCGACCAGGGCGCGGCGGTGCTGCTTGCTCAAGCCCTTCTGCTTCAGGGGCAGTTCGACGTTGTCACCGACCCGCATCCAGGGGAACAGGCTGCGCCCGTACTCCTGGAACACGAACGCCGTCCCGGGCGGCGGCCCGCTCACCGCCCGCCCCGCCAGCCGCACCTCACCGGCCGTCGGTGTGAGCAGGCCGCCCACGCACTTCAGCAGAGTGGTCTTGCCGCAGCCGGACGGGCCGACGAGGCAGACCAGTTCCCCGGCCTCCACGGTGAAGGTGAGGTCGCGCACCGCCTCCGTCCGCCGTCCGGACCCCTCGTACACCTTCTTCAGGCCGCGTACGTCGAGCATGGTCCGCCCTTTCGGATACGTCACCGGGACCGCCGGGTGGATGCGCGCAGCCCGTGGTACCAGCCGAGCGCCCGCCGCTCGACCAGCCGGAAGACCACGGAGAGCAGAAAGCCGAGCAGGCCGAGCAGCAGGATCCCGGTCCACATGTCGGGGATCGCGAAGCCGCGCTGGAACTGCACGACGGTGAAGCCGAGTCCGTTGCTGGCGGCGAACATCTCGCTGATGACCATCAGGATGATCCCGATGGACAGCGCCTGCCGCAGTCCCGCGAAGATCTGCGGGCTCGCCGAGCGCAGCACCACGTGCCGCAGCCGGGCGACACCGGTGATGCCGTACGAGCGGGCCGTGTCCGCCATCACCGCGTCCACCGCCCGCACGCCCTCCACCGTGTTGAGCAGCACCGGCCAGACACAGCCGCTCGCGATGACCGCGACCTTCATGGTGTCGCCGATGCCCGCGAACAGCATGAGCACCGGCACGAGCACGGGCGGCGGCACCGCCCGCAGAAACTCCAGGACCGGCTCGCACACCGCCCGCACCCGAGGGGACGACCCGATCAGCGTGCCGAGCGCCACGCCGACCACGGCCGCCGTGGCGTAACCGCCCGCCAGCCGCAGCAGGCTGGGCAGTACGTCGGAGCGCAGGCGGTCGGCGGTCCACACGTCCGGGAACGCCCGAAGGATCGTGCGCAGCGTCGGCCAGTACACGTTCGTACTCCCGGCGGAGGCCAGCCACCACACCGTGACGAGGACGGCGGGCAGAGCGAGCAGCAGGACCACGCGGAGCAGGACACGGCTCACACCGCCACCTCCCCGCGCACCGACTGGTGCCAGGCCAGCGCCCGCCGCTCCACCGTCCGCGCGCCCACGTTGATCAGCAGCCCGAGCAGACCGGTGACCACGATCAGCGCGTACATCTCGGGCACCGCCTGCGAAGTCTGCGCGACCGCGATACGGGCGCCCAGCCCCGGGGCGCCGATGACGAGTTCGGCGGTGACGGCGAGGATCAGCGCGACGGCCGCGGCCAGCCGTACGCCGGTCATGACGTACGGCAGTGCGCTCGGCCACAGCACGTGCCGGACGCGGGCCCAGGGGCCGAGGCCGTACGACCGTGCCGTCTCGTCGGCGACGGGGTCGACGTCCTGGACGCCGTACAGGACCTGGATCAGTACCTGCCAGAAGGCGGCGTAGACGACGAGGAGGAGGACCGAGCGGAGTTCCGTGCCGTACAGCAGCACGGCGAGCGGGATCAGGGCGACGGACGGGATCGGGCGCAGGAACTCGATCGTCGAGGCCGTCGCCTCGCGCAGGTACGGCACGATTGAGATCACCACCCCGGCCAGGATTCCGGCGCTCACCGCGATCGCGAGGCCGAGCGCCCAGCCGGTGAGGGTGTCGCCGAGGGCCGTCCAGAAGGCGCCCTGAGCGAGTTCCGCGCCGAGGGCGTCGGCGATGCGGCTGGTGGGCGGGAAGTAGGCGTCGTCGACCAGGCCGAGGCGCGGCACCGCCTCGCCCAGGGCGAGGAAGGCGGCGAGCCCGGCCGCGCCGAGCGCGGCGTTCACGCCCTTCACGGCAGCAGTTGGTCCAGGTTGGGGGAGGACTTGAACAGGCCGTCCTCGTAGCCGAGCTTCATCAGGTCGATGATGGAGTCGCGGTTCGCCTCGGCGGGCCACTTCGGCAGCGTCACCTGCTCCAGCACCTCCGGCGAGATCTTGGTGTATGTGGTGACGATCTCGCGGACCTCGTCCGGGTGGGAGTCGGCATACGCGAGAGATTCCTCGGTGGCGTCCCGGAACTTCTTCACCACGTCCGGGTTCTGCTGCGCGTACCGCGTGGACGTGAAGTACATCGCGATGGTGAGGTCCGGGGCGATGTCGACGAACGGCGAGGCGATCTCCCGGCCGCCCTGGCTCTTGACGGTGGCGAGCGCGGGCTCGACCACCATGGCGGCGTCGATCCGCCCGCCGTCGAGGGCGGCCGGCATCTGGTCGAAGGCCAGCTCGACGAACTCCACCTGGTCCGGGTCACCGCCCGCCTTGCTCACCGAGGCCCGCACCGCGGTCTCGTTGATGTTCTTCAGAGTGTTGATGGCGACCTTCTTGCCCTCCAGGTCCTTCGCCGTCCGCACGGCGCTGTCCTCCTTGACCGTGAGGGCGCCGAAGTCCTTGCCCCGCACGCCGGTCGAGGCGATGCCGTTGACGACGGCCTGCACGGGCACGTTGTTGGTCTCGGCGATCATCAGCGAGGTCACGTTGGAGAACCCGAACTGGAACTGGCCGCTGACCACCCCGGGCACGATCGCGGCACCGCCCTGCGCCGGGCTCGTCTCCAGGGTCAGGCCGTGCTTGGCGAAGATGCCCTTGTGCTGGCCGAGGTAGAGCGGGGCCACGTCGACGATGGGGATCAGCCCCACCTTGACCGTGGTGGTGCCGCCGGAGCCCGAACTCCCGGGGGACGCGGAAGGGCCGGACGAGCCGCTGCAGGCCGCCGTGACGAGCAGCAGGGCGCCGGTGATGAGACCGGCGAGGGGACGACGCATGGCTCCTCCTGTACGGGCAACGCACGGACAACGGTGTTTCCGACAGGCTGTGCGTACGGCGCACAGTGGTGCTCATTCGGTGCTCAGCCGGAACCTAGAACCCACCGACCGCCGGGTCAATGGCCGTGCCGCGCAAGGTCGTTGACCATCCAGTCCGCATCCTCGGCGAGGTCGCCCGCGGCTGTGGACCGAACGGGGCGCCGCCGTGAACATCGCCGCGCACCCCGCGTACTCGCGACTTTCACAACGGCGCCACCAGACCCTTCCCTGACGTTTGGTGCTCTTGGAACACTCCTTCCGCGCGCATTCCGTCATCACCCGGCCGGTAGAACTCCCTCAGGACGAGAGGTCCCTCACTCATGCCCGAAGTCAACCGGCGCAGATTCCTCCAGATCGCGGGGGCCACCACGGCCTTCACCGCCCTGGCGAGCAGCATCGAGCGGGCCGCCGCACTGCCGGCCAACCACCGCAAGGGGACGATCGAGGACGTCGAGCACATCGTCGTCCTGATGCAGGAGAACCGCTCCTTCGACCACTACTTCGGCAAGCTGCGCGGCGTCCGCGGCTTCGGCGACCCGCGGCCGGTGACGCTCGACAACGGCAAGTCGATCTGGCACCAGGCGGACGGCGGCAAGGAAGTGCTGCCCTTCCACCCGGACGCCGACGACCTCGGCATGCAGTTCCTGGAGGGCCTGCCGCACGGCTGGAACGACGGGCAGCAGGCCTACAACGGGGGCAAGTACGACCAGTGGCTGCCCGCCAAGGGCACCACGACCATGGCGTACCTGACCCGCGAGGACATCCCGTTCCACTACGCCCTCGCCGACGCCTTCACGGTCTGCGACGCCTACCACTGCTCGTTCATCGGCTCCACCGACCCGAACCGCTACTACATGTGGTCCGGCTGCACGGGCAACGACGGCACGGGCGGCGGCCCGGTCCTCGGCAACGACGAACTGGGCTACGACTGGACGACGTACCCCGAGCGCCTGGAGCAGGCGGGGATCTCCTGGAAGATCTACCAGGACATCGGCGACGGCCTGGACGCGGGGGGCTCGTGGGGCTGGATCAACGACGCCTACCGCGGCAACTACGGCGACAACTCGCTGCTGTACTTCAACAGGTACCGCAACGCCAAGCCCGGCGAGCCCTGGTACGACAAGGCCCGCACCGGCACCGACGTCAAGAACGGCGACGGCTACTTCGACCGGTTGAAGGCCGACGTCCAGGCCGACCGGCTGCCGCAGATCTCCTGGATCGCCGCCCCCGAAACCTTCACCGAGCACTCCAACTGGCCCTCCAACTACGGCGCCTGGTACATCGCGCAGGTCCTGGACGCCCTCATCGCCAACCCCGAGGTCTGGTCGAAGACGGCCCTGTTCATCACGTACGACGAGAACGACGGCTTCTTCGACCACGTGGTGCCGCCGCTGCCGCCGAAGTCCGCCGCGCAGGGCAGGTCCACGGTCGACGTCTCGCTGGACCTGTACAAGGGCGACAGCAGCCGCCCGGCCGGTCCGTACGGCCTCGGCCCGCGCGTGCCGATGCTCGTCGTCTCGCCGTGGAGCAAGGGCGGCTACGTCTGCTCCGAGACCCTCGACCACACCTCGATCCTCCGGTTCATGGAGCGCCGCTTCGGCGTCCAGGAGCCGAACATCTCGCCCTGGCGGCGCGCCATCTGCGGTGACCTGACCTCGGCGTTCGACTTCTCCCGCAAGGACACCAGGCCGGCCGCGCTGCCCGGCACCGACGGCTACGAGCCGCCGGACCGCGAGCGTCACCCCGACTACCGTCCGACGCCGCCGGCCGACCCGGACATGCCGAAGCAGGAGCGCGGCCTGCGCCCGGCCCGACCGCTGAAGTACGCCCCGCTGGTGGACGGCTCGGTGGACGCGGCCGCCGGGAAGTTCACGCTGACCTTCGCCTCCGGCGCCCAGGCCGGTGCCGCGTTCCTGGTCACCTCCGGCAACCGAACGGACGGTCCGTGGCAGTACACCACCGAGGCCGGCAAGAGCATCTCCGACATCTGGAACTCGGCGTACTCGAACGGCTCGTACGACCTGACCGTGCACGGTCCCAACGGCTTCCTGCGCGTCCTCAAGGGGCCGAACAAGGTGGCGGGCGCGGAGGTCACGGCGCGGCACTTCGGTGACGACGTCGTGCTGACCTTCACCAACAACGGCTCCGGCACCGCGCACCTGAAGCTGGCCAACGGCTACACGGGCCGGACCAAGACCCTGAAGGTGCGTCCCGGTTCGACGGTGAAGCACGTCGTCGACCTGTCGGCGAGCCGTCGCTGGTACGACCTGACGGTCACGTCCGACGCCGACCGGGCGTTCCTGCGGCGCTTCGCGGGGCACGTCGAGAACGGGCGCCCGGGTGTGAGCGACCCGGCGATCATTACCGAGTAGCTCTCACAGCGGCGTGAGGTGCCCCGGCTGTCGCTGCCGGGGCACCAGTTTTTCCGGGTCGGGCATCGCCGGGCGGTTCTCCGGTGCCGTCCGGGACAGCAGCACCACGCCCCAGGAGGCCAGCAGCGCCCCCGTGAGCGCCATCAGCACGCCCGCCGGTCCGCCCCGAAGCCGTTCGCCGAGCAGGGAGAGACCGATCACCGCGGCCGCCACCGGATTGCTGAGGGTGACCACCGCGAGCGGGGCGCCGAGGCCACCCCGGTAGGCGGTCTGGGACAGCAGCAGGCCGCCGGTGGCGAACGCCGCGACCAGCAGCGCCACGCCGACGACCTGGCCGCTGAGCAGCGGCCCCGAGTCGTCCGTCGCGGCCACCGTCACTGTCTGGGTGAGGGCGGAGCCGACGCCGGAGGCGACACCCGACGCGGTGGCGTGCCGCAGGCCGGGCCGGGTGCCGGGCCAGGCCAGCGCGCCGATCAGCACGGACGCCGATCCCGCCACGGCCAGTGCCTCGGTCACGCCGAGCGCCTCGTCGGGCGCGGGCCCGGACGCCGTCACGAGCAGCGCGCCCAGCCCGACCAGGGTGAAGGCGGTGCCCCGCCACTCCACCGCGCTGACCCGCCGCCCCGCGAGCCGTGCCCCCATCGGCACCGCCGCGACCAGCGTCAGCGCCCCCAGCGGCTGCACCACCGTCAACGGCCCGTACTTCAGGGCGACGACATGCAGCACCGCCCCGGAGGCGTTCAGCGCCACCGACACCCACCACGCCGCCCTGCCCAGCAGCCGCAGCACACCCGAGCCGGAGGAACGGGCGGCGAGCCGTTCCTGGGCGACGGCGGCGGCCGCGTAGGCGACGGCGGAGAACAGCGACAGGACGACGGCGAGCACGGTCGCGCTCATCGGCCCGACTCCACGAGCGCCGGTTCCTGCGCCAGTACTTCCGTGGCCGGTGCTTCCTTCCCCGGTACTTCCCTCGCCGGTACTTCCTCCCCCGGTACTACGACCTGGGCGCCCGGCGCGGACGCGCGCACCGTCGGCCGGATCGCCGCGAGCGCCCCGCCCAGCAGCGCGGCCACGACGATCGAGTCGAGCCAGTAGTGGTTCGCCGTCCCCACGATCACCAGCAGGGTCAGCAGCGGGTGCAGCAGCCACAGCCACCGCCGGCGCGAGCGGGTCGCCACGATCAGGCCGATCGCCACCATCAGGGCCCAGCCGAAGTGCAGCGAGGGCATCGCCGCGAACTGGTTCGACAACTGGTCCGTCTGCGGGGAGCCGTACACCGACGGCCCGTACACCCGCCCGGTGTCCACCAGCCCCGTGGCCGCGAGCATCCGCGGCGGCGCCAGCGGGAACGCCAGATGCAGCACCAGCGCGGTGGCGGTGACCGCGGCGAGCACCCGGCGGGCCCAGACGTAGTGGCCCGGGCGCCGTAGGTACAGCCAGACGAGGAAGGCCGCCGTCGCCGGGAAGTGGACCGTGGCGTAGTAGGTGTTGGCGAGGCGCACCAGGCCCTCGCTGTGCAGCACCAGGGACTGCACCACGCCCTCGCCGGGGAGGCGAACGGCCCGTTCGAGGTCCCACACCCGGTGTGCGTTGCGGAACGCCTCGTGGGTGTGGTCGGTCGCCAGCAGTCGGCCGAACTTGTAGACGAGGAAGAGTCCCGCGACCAGCAGGAACTCCCGGACGAGAGGAGGCCGCGCTATCCCGGCGTCCTCCTCGGCAGGCTCGGTGCGGGCATTCATCCCCCGGCCCCTTCGCTGACGGTGGTGCACAAGCTGCTCATCGATACGGCTACGTACCGATACGTCAGTGTACCGATACGTGGGAGTACCGGTACACTGACGTATCGATTGCGTACGACACACTGGACTGCGGGCCCCTTGGCCGCCGGACGGGAAAGAGGAGACGGACCGATGACGTCGCAGGCCGCGGACCGACCGGAGACGGTCGGCGCCTCGCGCCGCTCCAAGCTGACGCGCGAGCGTGAGCAGGAGTTCTTCGACGCGGTGATCGAGCAGATCCGCGAGTGCGGCTACGACGCCGTGACCATGGACGGCGTCGCCACCAGCACGCGGTGCAGCAAGTCCACGCTGTACCGGCAGTGGAAGACCAAGCCGCAGTTCGTGGCGGCGGCCCTGCGCTCCCGGCGCCGGGTGAGCTTCGCCGGGATCGACACCGGCTCGCTGGCCGAGGACCTGCGGCAGGCCGCGCGGGCGGTGGGGGAGTGGTCCGGCCGGGACCACCGGCTGGTCCAGGCGCTCGGTCACGCGGTCATGGAGGACAAGGAGCTGGCGCAGGCGCTGCGTGAGGCGCTCGTCGAGCCGGAGATCGCCGCGATCGAGGAGATCCTGCGGCGCGGGGTGGAGCGCGGGGAACTCGCCGCCGACCATCCGGCGTTGCCGTACGTGGCCGCGCAGATGTTCGGCGTGCTGCGGGTGCGGCCCATCCTGGAGGGCCGGGACGCCGACCCGGACTATCTGCTGAAGTTCGTCGAGGCCGCTGTGCTGCCGTCACTCGGCCTCAAGTGAAGACCCAGGCCGCGCCGTCCCAGGGATGACGGGACGACCGGCCTGCTCGCGCCGCACCGTGGGGACGGGGGCGGCGCGCACCCCCGGCCGGGTGGGGTACCTCTGGAGCGGAGAGGTAGCCCACCCGGCCGCACCTCAGACGCTCTGCCCGTTGCCTCCGCCGGACGAGGCCTTGATGCCTTTGGTGATGTCGTCGATGAGGGACGCCTTCTGGTCGGCGTCGAGGCCGAAGCGGACCACGACCAACCGCCCCGAGTCGGCGGGCGAGGGGAAGACGAGCGACTCGACCAGGCCGTCGGCGCCCTTGCTGGTGATCGCCTTCCAGCGGACCATGTAGCCCTTCTGCCCGGCCACCGTCACCGCCTTGGACGCCAGCACCTCGTGCGAGGTGATCTTCCCGTAGCTGTTGCCGCCGTACGACTCCTCGGCGTTCGCCGCGATGTCCGCCTTGGCGACCTCCTCCGGCGTAGTGCCCTTGGTGCCCAGCAGCTCGACGGGTGCCGAGTACGCGCCGCCCTTCGTGCACGACTTGGACGTGTCGCCCGGGCACTTGTAGCTGTCGTCGGACGTCATCTGCGCGCCCACGTTGAAGGACTGACCGGTCCAGCCCTCCGGCACCGGCATGCTGATCCCGTTCACCGGGTCGGACAGCGTGCCGCCACCCTCGACCTCCGGCGCCCGAGGCGCCTCGGGCGCGGCGGACTCCCCGCCGGACCCGCCAGAACCACCGGACCCGCCCGAGTCACCGAACGGCCCGCCCTGCCCGCCGCCGGGGCCGCCGTCCTGCCCGCCCTGCCCCTGCTGCTGCGAGTCGGCGCGGCTCGCACCGCCGCCGTCGTCCTTGGTCAGCGCGTACACGCCGATGCCGATGCTGGCGAGGACCGCGGCCGCCACCGCGACGGCTATCCCGGTCCGCAGCGCCCGTCGCCGCCCGCCCGGCGGCTCGGCCGGATACCCGGGATACCCCGGATGACCGGGAAACGCCTGGTGCCCCGCATAGCCGGGAGCCCCCGCTCCCCCCGGATACACGGGATACACCGGCTGGGCCTGCTGCGCGTCGGAGGCCGGCGGAGGTCCCGCCGGGGGACCCCAGCCCGCGGCCGACCCCGCCGGACGGGTCTGCTCCGTCCATGCCTTGCCGTCCCACCAGCGCTCGGTGGCGGGACCGTCACTTGTCTGCCCGGGGTCGGGATACCACCCGGGAGGAGTCACCTGCGTCATGACCCCACCGTATGAGGCCTCGGTGAAAGCGGGATGAGAGGGCTCCCTCCCACACCCGATCCGCCCCGCTCATTCCAGCACCAGCGGCACCGGACCCTCCCGGGTGGCCGTGGGCAGCGGCAGCCCATGTCGCCCCGGCGTCACCGACCCCAGCACGCTCGGGTGCCGGGCTCCCGTGCTCGTCGGGGTTGTGCGGGGCAGGTGGTGCACATGCACGGCACGGTCTGATGCCGGTTATTCCAGGACCAGTTGCGCGGGGCCCTTGCGGGCGGCCGTGGGCAGCGGCAGTCCGTGTTGCCCCGGCGTCACCGACCCCAGCACCCTCGGGTGCCGGGCTCCCGTGCTCGTCGGGACCGTTCCGGGCAGGCCCTGCACCGTCAGGAACCCCAGCACCGCGAACGCGTACGCCTCCTTCGCGTCCGACGGCAGCCCGAGCTCGTCGGAGCGGCGCACGGCCACGCCGGGCAGCAGCTCGCCGAGCATCCGCAGCAGCACCGGATTGCGGGTGCCGCCGCCGGACGCGACGACCTCCGTGGCGCCCACCGCCCGCACGGCGTCGGCGACCGTGCGCGCGGTGAGATGGGTGAGCGTCGCGATCACGTCCTCGGCGGGCAGCGTGCCGACCCCGGCCAGCGCCTGGTGCAGATATCCGACGTGGAACAGCTCCTTGCCGGTCGTCTTGGGCGCGGGCAGCGCGTAGTACGGCTCCGCCAGCAGCCGCTCCAGCAGCGCCGGACGGATCCGGCCGCGGGCGGCCAGGGCGCCGTCCACGTCGTAGGCCAGCCGCCCGCCGCTGAAACCGTGGGCCGCCGCGTCGATCAGCGCACACCCCGGCCCGGTGTCGAAGGCGGTCCCGTCGGGTGCGGTGAGGTTGGCGATCCCGCCGAGGTTGAGGGCGACCGGCGTGCCCGGCCGCCCGCGCAGCCACAGCAGGTCGACCAGGCTGACCAGCGGTGCACCCTGGCCCCCGGCGGCGATGTCCCGGGGCCGGAAGTCGGCGACCACGGTCAGCCCGGTCGCCTCGGCGATCCACGCGGGCTGCCCGAGCTGCAGGGTGCCGTGCACCCGGCCCCCGTCGACCCAGTGGTACACCGTCTGCCCGTGCGAGGCCACCAACTCGGCCCGCCCGCCGCACAGTTCCCGGTCGGCCCGGACGGCCGCCGCCGCGAAGGCCTGCCCGATCAGGGTGTCCAGCATGCACACCTCCGCCAGCGACGTCGTCCCCGGTGGCAGTGCCGCCGCGAGCGCCGCCCGCAGGTCGTCGTCGTACGGCTCGCTCACCATGCCGAGCGGCTTCAGTACGAGGCTGTCGCCGACGAGGCTCAGCTCGGCCGCCGCCGCGTCGATGGCGTCGTACGACGTGCCGGACATCAGCCCGATCACCCGCATCCGTTCACCTCGCCTTCCTCGAAGTGCCCTTCGCCGGGAGCGTGGCGAGGGCCGGCACACTGACCACGCAGGCGGCCGCAGCGTAGTACGCGGGGATGTCCACGCCGCCGGTCCGTTCAGACGGTCTCCGTGATGATGAGCCCGGCACAGCCCGAGAACACCGCATTGGACAGGGCGTAGGCGAGTCCCAGGCCGGTGTGGCGCACGGTTGTCGGGAACCGACCTCGCGCGTGGGCGGGCGCCGAAGCTCCCGCTCCCGGCAACAGGGCCGTGCTGCGGGCTCGGTCATCCTCCTGCATCTGCCGTCACCCATGACGGCAACAACCCTCCGACCACCCACCGCAGGACCTGCCGTGGGGCTACGCTCGCTCTGTACGTCGTTCGGGCGACTTGGGGAGGTAGCGGGATGACGGAGGTACCCCCGGCCGCGGGCGCCTCGGCTTCCCTGTGGGAGCGCGACGAGGAGGTCGCCGCGGTCGTCGAGGCGATCGACGCCCTGTGCGCGGACCGCTCGTCGTCGGGCGGTCTGCTGGTGTTCCGGGGCGAGGCCGGACTCGGCAAGACCGCGCTGCTCGCCGAGACCCGCCGGCTGGCCGAGGAACGCGGCTGCACGGTGTGGTCGGCACGCGGCGGCGAGACCCTCAGGTCCGTCCCCTTCAACGTCGTACGCCAACTGCTGCAACCCGCCCTCGTGTCGCTGCTGCCCGAGGAGGCCCGCGAGTACCTCGGCGACTGGTACGACATCGCCGGACCCGCCCTCGGCATCTCCCACCCCGGCGAGCGGCAGGCCGACCCGCAGGGCGTGTGCGACGGGCTGGTCGCGGCCGTGCGCCGGCTGGCCAAACGGGACTGGCCGCTGGTGCTGCTCGTCGACGACGCGCACTGGGCCGACCAGGAGACGCTGCGCTGGCTGGCCGCCTTCGCCGAGCGGCTGCACGACCTGTCCGTGCTGGTCGTGGTGGCCCGCAGGCCGGGCGAGGTGACCGGCGAGAGCGCCCGCCACCTGGACGCGGTCGCCGCCGCCGCGGCCCGCCCGGCGACGACGCTGAGCGCCCTCACCCCCGACGCCACCGCCGGGCTCACCCGCGCGACCGTCGGCCCGCACGCCGACGACCCGTTCTGCCGCGAGGTCTGGGCCGTCACCGGCGGCAACCCCTACGAGACCGTCGAACTCCTCGCCAAGGTCCAGGACAGCGAGCTGGAGCCGGTCGAGTGCTCGGCCGGTGAACTGCGCGCCCTGAACCGCTCGGCGCGCGGCGGCGGACTCGTCGCCCGCCTCGAAGGGCTCGGCATCGACGCGACCCGGTTCGCCTGGGCGGCCGCCATACTCGGCACCGGCATCTCCGTCGGCCTGGTCGCCCGGCTCACCACCATGCGCCCCGAACAGGCGGTGCGCTGCGCCGAGTTACTGTGCACGGCCCGTATCCTCACCGCCCCCGACCCGGCGGGCGCGCAGGCCGACGACGGCGACCTGGAGTTCGTCCACCCGCTGATCGCCACCGCCGTGTACAACTCCATCCCCGACGCCCTGCGCACCGCCATGCACGGCATCGCCGCGCAGATCGTCACCGACTCCGGCCGCGGTGCCGCGGCCGCCTCCCGGCATCTGCTCCAGGTCCACCCGGACGACGACGCCGAACTCGTCGAGCAGCTGCGCGAGGCCGCGCGCGAACACCTCGCCGTCGGCGCCCCCGACGCCGCCCGCCGCTGCCTGGAACGCGCCCTGAAGGAACCGCCCCGGCCAGATGTGCACGCGCGTGTGCTCTACGAACTGGGCTGCGCCACCCTGCTCACCGCGCCCGCGAGAACCATCGACCACCTCCAGACCGCGCTCGCCATGCCCGGCCTCGACGGCCCCGCCCGCGTCGACGCCGTCTTCCGCCTCTCCCAGGCCCTGCTCCACAACGACCAGCTGGAACAGGCCGTCCGCACCGTCGAGGCCGAGGCCGCCCGGCACGAGGAGGGGCCCGCCCGGCTGCGGCTGCGGGCCGTGCAGTACATGTGGGAGGGCATCCACGCCGGTGAGGCACCTGCCCCGGGACGCTCCGAGCGGCTCGCCGACCTCGCCCGCACCTGCACCGGCCGCGACAACTCCGAGCGCGCGCTGCTCATCCTGCGCGGCTTCGACGCCATGACCCACGGCGAGAACGCCGAGGAGGTCGTCGAGGTGTGCGACCGCGCCCTCGTCAACGGGCGGCTCGCCCCCGGGCTCGGCTGGACCGACACCGAGTGGGGCGTCGAACTGCTGATGATGCTCGGCAGCTCCTACGCCTACGCCGACCGCCTGGACCGCGCCGAGAACCTGTTCGCCGAGGCCCTGCGCACCTACACCACGGCCGGCTGGAGCGGCGGCCACCTCGCCCTCGCCAACGCCTTCCTGGGCCTCGCCTTCCGCAGGCAGGGCCGCCTGAAGGACGCCGAGACCGTCCTGCGCGAGTCGCTGCGCCTCGCCGAGCGGGTCGGCCGCGGACTGCCGCTGTACTGGTCGGCGACCTGCGGCCTGGTCGACACGCTGCTCGCCCGCGGGCATGTGCAGCAGGCCTGGACGATCGCCGAGCAGTACGGCTTCACCCCGCCCTACCCGTCCACGATCGTCCTCCCCGACACCCGCTCGGTGCGCGGCCGGCTGCTGCTCGCCGTGGGCCGCACCGAGGACGGCATCAACGAACTGGAGGGCGCCGAGAAGGCCGCCGCCGCGCGGGGCGGCCACAACCCGGTGCTGGCCCCCTGGACCATCGACCTCGCCGGTGCCCTCACCACCCAGGACCCGGCCCGCGCCGCCCGGCTGGCCGCCGACGCCCGCCGCCAGGCCGAGCGGTTCGGCACCGACACCGCGATCGGCGAGGCCCTGCGCTGCGCCGCCCGCCTGGAGACCGGCCAGCGCAAGGTACGCCTCGCCGCGCAGGCCGTCACCTACCTGGAGGCCTCGCCCTGCCAGTACGAACACGCCGCCGCCCGCATCGAGTACGGCCTCGCCGCCCGCTCCACGACGGAACTCAACCGGGGCCTGACCCTGGCCCGTTCATGCGGCGCGGACGGCCTGGCCCGCCAGGCACGGGAGGGGCTGGCGGAACTGGAGGCGTAACGAGGGGCCACGTCACATGCCGAGCAACTGCTCGGTGACCACCGCCAGCCGCTCGCGCACCTGCGGGTCGTACGCCGCCGGATGCGCCCGCGCCGGGCGCGTCCCGTCACACCCCGGTGCACGGTCGCCGACAGCGCGCCCGGCGTCCTCGCGTCGGCGACCCTGATAGTTCACCGTCAGCCGCAGCTCGTGGCCGTCGGCGCCGACCTCCCGCACGGTGGTGCGCGGCCCGCCGCCCGGCACCGGTGATCAGAACGGTGGACATGTTCGCACCGTAGGCACGCGGCCCGTGCTCCGCCCGTGGTACGGCCGGTGTCCGGCCGCCCGCATCACCCGACGGCGCCGTCCTCCTCGGCGAGCACCCGCTGCGCCGCCGCGAACGCCGAGTTCGCCGCCGGGACCCCGCAGTACACGGCCGTCTGGAGCAGCACCGCCCCGATCTCCTCGGGTGTGACCCCGTTGCGTCGCGCCGCGCGGACATGCATGGCCAGCTCCTCGTAGTGGCCGTGCGCCACCAGCGCGGTCAGCGTGATCATGCTGCGTTCCCGGCGGGAGAGCGTCGGGTCGGTCCAGATCTCGCCCCAGGCGTAGCGCGAGATGAAGTCCTGGAAGCGTGCCGTGAAGGGGGTCTGGCGCGCCTGGGCCCGGTCGACGTGCGCGTCACCGAGCACCTGTCGCCGTACCTCCATGCCCCGCAGGGCGGGCCCGTCGAGGTGTGCCCGCAGAGCGGTGAGCACCGCCTCGGGGCACTGTGCGGGCGCCAGATGCGAGGCGCCGGGAAGCTCCACGAGCGCCGCCCCCGGCACCGCGTCCGCGATCTCCCGCAGATGCGCGGGCGGCGTCGCCGGGTCCTCACGGCCCGCTATCAGCAGCGTCGGCACGGAGATCTCCGTGAGCCGCTCCCGCAGATCGAACGCGGCGAGCGCGTCACAGCAGGCCGCGTACGCCTCCGGGTCGGCGTCCCGGTGGTCCCGCACCAGCCGGGGCACGGTGAACCCGGGCGTGAACCAGCGGGCGTCCGCGCTCGCGGCGAGCGAGGCCAGCCCCTCGCGCCGCGCCAGCGCGGCCCGCTCCTGCCACGGCTTCGCCCCGTTGAAGTGGGCCGACGAGCAGATCACCGCGAGGGACGACACCCGCTGGGGGTGATGCACGGCGAGGTGCAGCCCCACCGCTCCGCCCAGCGACACCCCGGCGTACGCGAACCGCTGCACGCCCAGCGCGTCGGCGAGCGCGAGCACCAGGTCGGCGAGGTCACCGACGGTGGCCCCGGCCCCGACCAGCTCGGCCGCCGAGCCGCCGTGCCCCGGCAGGTCCCAGCGGATCACCCGGTGGGTGACGGACAGCTCCGGCGCGACCGTGTCCCACAGGGCGTACGAGGTGCCCAGCGAGGGCCCGAGGAGCATCGGGGGCGCGGAAGCGGCCCCTTCGGCACAGTGGTTGAGCAGCTTCAACGTCGCTCCAGAGCACGATCGACGAGGGTTCCGGCACAGCCGGTGTAATGGGCGGGGTCGAGGTCGACGTCCTTCAGCTCCGGCGCGTCCGACAGGGGGCGCCCCTCGGCGGCCAGCCGGGTGAGCAGCTCCTTGGCGCGGGCCCGGCCCAGCACGGGCGCGAGTTCGGCGGCCAGCCGCTCCGAGACGATCAACCCCTGGGTGAGACCGAGGTGTTCACGCATGACGTCCGGGTGGACCCGGAGCCCCTCGGCCAGTTCGGCGGCATCCCGGGCGGCCCCGCCGGTCAGCCGCAGCAGCTCCCGCAGCGGCTCCCACTCCGCGTGCCAGGCCCCGGCCGGCCGCTCGTCCTCCGCGACCAGACAGGCGTACAGCGTGGCGGCGAGCTGAGGCGCCCGCCGGGCCGCCGCGGCGATCAGGGTGGACCGTACGGGATTGGCCTTGTGCGGCATCGCGGACGACCCCCCGCCACTGCCCTCCGCGACCTCGGCGATCTCGGTCCGGGACAGGGTGAGGACATCGGCGGCCAGCTTGCCGAGCGCCCCGGCCGTCAGCGCCAGACACCCCGCGAGGTCCGCGACGGGCGTCCGCAGCGTGTGCCAGGGCAGGTCCGGCGCCTGCAGGCCGAGTTCGAGCGCGTACGCCGTCGGCAGCGCGGTGGGGTCACTCGCGCCGTACTCCCCGAACGCCGCCAACGTACCGGCCGCGCCCCCGAGTTGGGCGGGCAGCGCGTCCCGTACGGCCGCCACCCGGTCCCGCGCGTCCAGCACCAGGGACCGCCAGCCGGCCGCCTTCAGGCCGAAGGTCGTCGGTACGGCGTGCTGGGTGAGCGTGCGCCCCGGCATCGGCGTATCACGGTGCTCGGCGGCCAGCCGGGCCAGCGCCCGCTCGGTGCGGGCGAGGTCGGCCAGGATCAGGTTCAGGGTGCGCGCGGCGATCAGCATGGTCGCCGTGTCCATGATGTCCTGGCTGGTAGCACCCCGATGGACGTACGGCCCGTACTCCGTACCGGCCGCCTTCGTCAGGTCGGCCACCAGCGGGATGACCGGATTGCCACCGCCACGGGCACGCTCCGCCAGGGACCGTACGTCGTACCGGCCGGCGTCGGCGGCCTCGGTGACCGCCGTCGCCGCGTCGGCCGGGGCCAGCCCGAGCGAGGCCTGTGCGCGGGTGAGGGCCGCTTCCGCGTCGAGCAGGGCCTGCAGACAGGCGGTGTCGCTCGTCGCGGACGCGGCGGGGGAGCCTGCCCACCCGGGGGCGAGCAGGCCGGTGTCGGGAACCGCAGAAGTCACTGGAACTCCAGGAAGACCGTCTCGCCTTCGCCCTGAAGGCGGATGTCGAAACGGTAGGTGCTCATGGCGCCGTCGCCCTCCGGGCGCGCGATCAGCGTGTCGCGGCGCGCCTGGGGCAGCCGGGACAGCAGCGGGTCCGCCGCCAGCGCCGCTTCGTCGCCCGGCAGGTAGATCCGCGTGAACAGATGCACCAGCAGGCCACGCGCGAAGACGCACACGCTGAGGTACGGGGCGCTGCTCCCGCGCGCACCGGGCCGGAGCGTTCGGGCGTACCAGTGGCCGCCCGCATCCGTCTGGATGCGCCCCCAGCCGGTGAACTCCACGCCGGTGCGGCCGAGGAAGCCGCCCGACGCCGGGTCGCGGCGCATCGAGCCGTCCACCTGGGGCAGTCTGCCGTCCGGGTCCGGGCCCCACAGCTCCACGAAGGCGTCGGGCAGCGGCTTGCCCTCGCCGTCCGTGATGTACCCGTGCAGGGTGATGGTGTCCGGGTGCCCGGCGGGCGCGATGTCCTCGCCGCCGGGGAAGGGCAGCGCGTATCCGTAGAACGGGCCCACCGTGTGCGACGGGGTGGGCAGCACGTGCTCCGGGCTGCTCCTGTCGATCTTCGTCATGGCGGTCAGCGTCCCTCTTCCATCCAGGTGGCGTGCGGGCCGTCGAGCACGATGTCCCAGTGGTAGCCCAGCGAGAACTCCGGCACGGACAGGCTGTGGTCGTAGGTGGCGACCAGGCGCTGCCGGGCGGCGTCGTCCGTCACGGACTGCAGGATCGGGTCGTAGGCGAAGAGCGGGTCGTTCGGGAAGTACATCTGTGTCACCAGCCGCTGGGTGAACGCCGTACCGAAGACCGAGAAGTGGATGTGCGCCGGGCGCCAGGCGTTGACGTGGTTGCGCCACGGGTAGGGGCCGGGCTGGATGGTGGTGAACCGGTAGAAGCCGTCGGCGTCGGTGAGGGTGCGGCCCACGCCGGTGAAGTTCGGGTCCAGCGGGGCGTCGTGCTGCTCGCGCTGGTGGGCGTAGCGGCCTGCCGAGTTGGCCTGCCAGATCTCGATGAGCTGACCGCGGATCGGCCGTCCGGCGCGGTCCAGCAGACGGCCGGAGACGGTGATGCGCTCGCCGATCGGCTCGCCGGTGTGCCGGCGGGTCAGGTCGTTGTCGATCTCGGTGATGTCGCGCTCGCCGAAGGCGGGGGAGGCGAGTTCCACCAGCTCCGGGTCCTTCGCCACGTCGATCGCGACCAGCGGCTGTTTCGGGTGGCGCAGCAGCGAGGAGCGGTACGGGGCGTAGTCGCGGCGCGGGTGGTGCTCGACGGGCCCGCCGTCGGCGACGCGCTTCTCGTAGGCGGCGTGCTCGGCCGCGATCTCCTGGTCGATGTCGTGCTGAGTGAGAGTCATGGGGGTCCCTGGGGGTTCTTAGCGTTCGAGGACGAGGGCGAGGCCCTGGCCCACACCGATGCAGAGGGTGGCGACGCCGGTGCCGGTGCCCTTGCGGGCGAGCTGGTGGGCGACCGTGCCGGCGAGGCGGGCACCGGAGGCGCCGAGGGGGTGACCGAGGGCGATGGCACCGCCCTGAGGGTTGAGGATCGCCGGGTCGAACTCGGGCCATTCGGCGACGCAGCCGAGCACCTGGGCGGCGAAGGCCTCGTTCAGCTCCAGGACCGACAGGTCGCCGAACCCCTTGCCCGCCTTGGCGAGCGCCCGGTTCACCGCCTCGACGGGGGCGAGGCCGAAGTAGTGCGGGTCGAGCGCGGAGACGCCGGTGGCGCCGACGCGGGCGAGGGGCTCACGGCCGGTGGCCTGCAGCCCGTCCTCGTCCACGAGCAGCAGGGCGGCGGCACCGTCGTTGAGCGGGGAGGCGTTGCCCGCGGTGACCGTGCCGTCGTCCTTGCGGAACGACGGCTTGAGCCTGGCCATCGCCTCCAGTGAGGCGTCCGGGCGTACGGATTCGTCGGCGGCGAAGACGACGGGGTCGCCCTTGCGCTGCGCAATGGCCACGGGAGCGAGTTCGGCGTCGAAGAGGCCCTGGCGCTGGGCCTCGGCGGCCTTCTGATGGCTGCGCAGGGCGAACTCGTCCTGCTGCTCGCGGGTGATCTTGTGCTTCTCGGCGATGAGTTCGGCGCTCTCACCGAGCGGGACCGTCCACTGCGGGTCCATCTTGGGGTTGACCATGCGCCAGCCCAGGGTGGTGGAGTACAGCTCGGTGTGGGCCGCCGGGAACGGCTTGTCGTTCTTGGGCAGGACATACGGCGCCCGGGTCATCGACTCCACCCCACCGGCCACCGCGACGGAGGCGTCCCCGCAGGCGATGGCGCGAGCCGCCTGGATCACCGCCTCCAGGCCGGACGCGCACAGGCGGTTGACCGTCACGCCGGGCACGGAGGTGGGCAGACCGGCGAGCAGGGCGGCCATGCGGGCGACGTTGCGGTTCTCCTCGCCGGCGCCGTTGGCGTTGCCGAAGTAGACGTCCTCGATACGGGACGGGTCCAACGCCGGGGTGCGGGCGAGGAGTTCCCGGACGGCGTGGGCGGCCAGGTCGTCCGGGCGGACGGTGGCGAGGCCGCCGTTGTAGCGGCCGATCGGTGTGCGGACGGCGTCGACGACGTAGACGTCCCTCATGACCGCCCCTCCTCGCCGACCCGCACCTTCGCGGCGGTCCTCGCGGTGATCTCCTCGGCGGTGACGCCCGGCGCGCACTCGGTCAGCACCAGCCCGCCGTCGGTCACATCGAGCACCCCGAGGTCGGTGATGACCCGGTTCACACACGCCTTGCCCGTGAGCGGAAGCGTGCACTCGTCGAGGATCTTCGGGCTGCCGTCCTTGGCGGTGTGGGTCATCACGACGATGACGGTACGGGCCCCGTGCACCAGGTCCATCGCCCCGCCGATGCCGGTGACCAGCTTGCCCGGGACGGCCCAGTTCGCCAGGTCGCCCTGCTCCGAGACCTGCATCGCGCCCAGCACGGCGACATCGATGTGCCCGCCGCGGATCATCCCGAAGGACAGCGCCGAGTCGAAGAAGGACGCGCCCGGCAGGACGGTGACGGTCTCCTTGCCCGCGTTGATCAGGTCCGGGTCGATCTGCTCCTCGGTCGGGTAGGGGCCGGTGCCGAGGATGCCGTTCTCCGACTCCAGCACCACCTCCACGCCGGGCGGGAGGTGATTGGGGATCAGCGTCGGCAGGCCGATGCCCAGATTGACGTACTGCCCGTCCTTCAGCTCACGCGCGGCCCGCGCGGCCATCTCCTCGCGTGTCCAGGCCATCAGTTGCTCACCGTCCGCTGCTCGATGCGCTTGTCGGCGGCCTGCTCCGGGGTCAGGGCCACCACCCGCTGGACGAAGATGCCGGGCACGTGCACGGCGTCCGGGTCGAGGTCACCCGGCTCGACCAGCTCCTCCACCTCCGCGATGGTCACCCGGCCCGCCATCGCCGCAAGGGGGTTGAAGTTGCGGGCGGACTTGTTGAAGACCAGGTTGCCGTGCCGGTCGCCCTTCGCGGCGCGTACGAGGGCGAAGTCGGTGCGGATGCCGTGCTCCAGCACGTACTCCACGCCGTCGAACTCCCGTACCTCCTTGGGCGGTGAGGCCACCGCGACCCCGCCCTGACCGTCGTAGCGCCACGGCAGTCCGCCCTCGGCGACCTGCGTGCCCACTCCGGCCGGCGTGTAGAAGGCGGGGATACCGGCCCCGCCCGCCCGCAGCCGCTCGGCCAGCGTGCCCTGGGGGATCAGCTCCAGCTCCAGCTCCCCGGCCAGGTACTGGCGGGCGAACTCCTTGTTCGCGCCGATGTAGGAGCCGGTCACCCGGTCGATCCGCCCGGCCGCGAGCAGCACCGCCAGGCCGGACTCCATCGCGCCGCAGTTGTTCGACACCACCGACAGCCCGCCGACGCCGCGCTCGAAGAGCGCCTCGATCAGTACGTTCGGGACACCGCTCAGCCCGAAGCCGCCCACCGCGAGCGACGCGCCGTCGCCCACATCGGCCACCGCCTCCAGGGCCGTGGCGACCACCTTGTCCATCCGAGAAGCCCCATCTCTCCCGAGGGCGATTACTCAGGACACTGAGTAATTCAGTGAAGTTTCCTTCACGCTGCCACTCGGGGGGTCCACCGTCAAGACCTGGCCGCCACCGGCGACAGCTCCGTGCTTTCGAAGGTATCGTTCAGTGCACTGACATAGACAGGACTTCGGGGAGCGGACATGGCGGCGGTGGATCTCACCAACCATCCCGGGCATCTCGCCCGGCGGCTCCAGCAGGCGCACTATCTGCTGTGGAACGCGATGGTGTCCGAGGAGATCACCTCACCGCAGTTCGCCGTGCTCAACGCGCTCGTCGACGAGCCGGGGCTGGACCAGCGCACGGTGGGGGAGCGGGTCGGGCTCGACCGGTCCACCGTCGCGGAGGTGATCAGCCGGCTCGGCCGCCGGGGACTGCTGGACAAGGTCCGCGATCCGGGCGACGGCCGCCGCTTCCTGCTGCGCCTGACCGAGGACGGCGTGCGCACCCATCGCAAGCTGGCGCTGCGCACCGCCCGGATGAACCAGGTGTTCCTCGCCCCCTTGTCCGCCGCGGAGCAGACGCGGTTCCTGGACCTCGTCCGGCGGGTCGCGGACGCGGCGGAGGGGCTCCGCAACCCGGGTGATCCGGGCGATCCGGGCAACCCGGTGGAGCCCCTCGCGGCCCGGACCTGACTCAGTCCTCTGACCTCAGTCCTCCGACCTCAGCCCCGGCTAGCCGCCCGGGCGAGCACCACCCACACCTGGCCGTCGGCGAAGTTCACCGGCTCGCCGTCCGCCGTGGTGAACCGGGTGCCGTCGTCCGGATCCGGGCGCTTCCAGAGCGCCTCGTACGACTTCCCGTCGCGCAGCACCTGCGCGGTCCCCGAGCCGACGGTCTCGGTGTACGGCGAGTTGTTGCCCCGGGAGTCGAAGTAGCCGGACGGGCGCATCCGCACGTACTGCACGACGACCGTCGAGGGCGCCACCGGCTGCCCGTCGGTCGTCACGGCGGCCGTTCCGTCCATCGCGACCCGGTAGCGGTCCCGGCTGTCGTCCCAGGTGAAGGTGAAGCGGGCCGCCGGGTAGCGGACGGTGCGGCTGGTCTCCGGCTCGCCGCCCTCGGGGGCGGGGCCGTAGGTGAAGCCGGTGGGGGTGAGGGCGGCCTTGCCCGGGGCGGAGGGCATGAGGTGGTGCGGGCGCAGGTAGAGGTTGTGCGGGGCGGCCCTGTCGGTGGCGCGGTAGTAGGCGCCGGGGGTCCGGCCGGGCGGCTCGGCGTGCAGCGGGGCACGGTCGATCAGCGGCAGCAGCTTGGTCTGCGCGCCGGAGAAGGCGAGCGTCGGGCGGTCGAACTGGCGCAACAGCTCCAGATCCGTCTCACGGGCACTGCGCACGGGTCCGACGGCCTTCGGCAACTCGCTCGCGTACACCGCGAGCAGGCGGCTCAGGCCGCCCTCGACCTGCTCGACGTAGACGATGTCCGCCGCGTCGAGTCCGGTGTGGGGCCGGGCGCCGGCCGCGTTGTCGACCTTCACGGCGAGCGCCGAGGCCGTGCGCTGCGCACTCCGGGTCGGCGACGGCGTCGGCCTCGGCTCGGGCGCCCGCCCGTCGTCGGCCGGCTTGCCCCCGCCCGTACAGCCCGCGGTGAGCGAGCCCGCCGTCACGATGCCCAACGCCGCCGCCACGGCGAGCCGCCGCATGCGCGCTCTTCGTCCCGTGCTTTCGCCCACCGCTGCCACCCGACCAGTCCTGTGCCATCGATTGTGCGCTTATCTGTTCATCGGTGGCCATACCCGATCGGATCCGGCTCCTTGCTACAAATACTCCGAACTGCACATACGCCGATCGCGCACCCCGACTAGCCCACCCGGCCCACGGTTCGGCGCCGCCCCCTCGGGTACCCGGCCCCCGCCGCAGTACCGGCAGGTGTTGTGACGGAGGGAGTGCGGTGATGAGGGCTGTGACGTGGCAGGGGAAGCGGGACGTGCGGGTGGAGAGCGTGCCCGATCCGCGCATCGAGGAGCCGACCGACGCCGTCATCCGCGTCACCTCGACCGGGCTGTGCGGTTCCGACCTGCATCTGTACGAGGTGCTCACCCCGTTCATGACGCCGGGCGACATCCTCGGTCACGAGCCCATGGGCATCGTCGAGGAGGTCGGCCCCGGCGTACCGGACCTGGCGGTGGGCGACCGCGTCGTCGTACCGTTCCAGATCGCGTGCGGCAACTGCTGGATGTGCCTCAACTCGCTGCCCACCCAGTGCGAGACCACCCAGGTCACCGGCGAGGGCATGGGCGCCGCCCTGTTCGGCTACACCCGTCTGTACGGTGCCGTACCGGGCGGCCAGGCCGGATATCTGCGCGTCCCGCAGGCCCAGTACGGACCCATCAAGGTGCCGGAGGGCCCGCCCGACGACCGTTTCCTGTATCTGTCCGACGTGCTGCCCACCGCCTGGCAGGCGGTCGCGTACGCCGACGTCCCCCAGGGCGGCTCCATCGCCGTCCTCGGACTCGGCCCGATCGGCGACATGGCCTGCCGGGTGGCCCAGGTCCGCGGCGCCGGACGGGTGTTCGGGGTCGACCTGGTCACCGAACGGCTGCGCCGGGCACAGGTGCGTGGGGTGGAGACGTACGACCTGCGGGAATTCGACCACGAGAAGGAACTCGTCGCCGCGATCCGCGACGAGACCGACGGCCGCGGCCCCGACGCCGTGATCGACGCGGTCGGCACCGAGGCGCACGGCAGCCTCGTGGCCCGCCTCGCCCAGCAGGCCGCCGGCATGCTGCCCCGCAAGATCGGCGGCCCCCTCGCCGAACGCTTCAGCGTCGACCGGCTCGCCGCCCTGCACACCGCCATCGAGCTGGTACGCCGCGGCGGCACCCTCTCACTCGTCGGCGTCTACGGCGGTACCGCCGACCCGCTGCCGATGCTCACCATGTTCGACAAGCAGCTCCAGATCCGCATGGGCCAGGCCAACGTCCGCCGCTGGACCGACGAGATCCTGCCCTACCTGACCGACGAGGACCCGCTCGGCGTCGACGACTTCGCCACCCACCGGCTGCGGCTGGAGGAGGCGCCCGAGGCGTACGAGATGTTCCAGCACAAGCGGGACGGCGCCGTGAAAATCCTGATGAAGCCCTGACGCACGCCTGCGGCACTCACGCCTGCGGCAGGCACGCACGCCTGCGGCACTCACGCCTGCGGGGCGAAGATCTCCGCGAGGTCGTACCGCACGGGCTCCTCCAACTGCGCGTACGTGCAGCTCTGCGGCGTCCGGTCCGGCCGCCAGCGGCGGAACCGGGCCGTGTGCCGGAACCGCACGCCGTTCTCCATGTGGTCGTACGCCACCTCGCACACCCGCTCCGGCTTCAGTGGCACCCACGACAGGTCCTTCTTGCCGGACCAGCGGCTCGGCGCCCCGGGCAGCCGCGCCGTCTCGTGCGCCGCCTCTTCGGCCCACGCCGCCCACGGATGCCCCGTCACGTCGTCCATGCGCAGCGGCTCCAGCTCCTCCACCAGCTCGGCACGCCGCGCCATGGAGAAGGCGGCGGACACGCCGACGTGCTGCAGGGCGCCCCCGTCGTCGTACAGACCGAGCAGCAACGAACCGACCACGGGCCCGCTCTTGTGCAGCCGGTAGCCCGCCACGACGACGTCCGCCGTGCGCTCGTGCTTGACCTTGAACATCGCCCGCTCGTCCTGGAGATAGCGCAGCGTGAGCGGTTTGGCGATCACCCCGTCCAGCCCGGCCCCCTCGTACTGCTCGAACCACTGCCGCGCCACGTCGATGTCGGTCGTCGCCGGCGCCACATGCACCGGGGCCGTCACCCCGGACAGCGCCATGACCAGCAGCGCACGGCGATCGCCGAGCGGCACGTCCAGCAGCGACTGGTCGGCCAGCGCCAGCAGGTCGAAGGCGACGAACGAGGACGGCGTCTTCTCGGCCAGCGTCCGCACCCGCGAGTCGGCCGGGTGGATCCGCTCGGTGAGCGCGTCGAAGTCCAGCCGTCCCTCCCGCGCGATCACGATCTCCCCGTCGAGCACACAGCGCTCCGGCAGCCGCTCCTTGAGCGCCGTCACCAGCTCCGGGAAATACCTGGTCAGCGGCTTGGTGGTGCGGCTGCCGAGTTCCACCTCGTCGCCGTCGCGGAACACGATCGCCCGGAAGCCGTCCCACTTCGCCTCGTAATGCATACCGGGCGGGATCTTCGCCACGGACTTGGCGAGCATCGGCTTCACGGGCGGCATCACCGGCAGGTCCATGGTTAGATTCTGCGCCCCTCAGATGTCGTTCGCCCGGTGTGCGAGACGGGTGCGGTGCGCCTACCGTGGCTCGCATGGGTGACGCGGTGGAACTGGAAGCGGGCGGCCGGACCGTACGGCTGTCCAGCCCCGGCAAGGTGTTCTTCCCGGAGCGCGGCTTCACCAAGCTGGACCTCGCCCGCTACTACATCGCCGTCGGCCCCGGCATCCTGCGCGCCCTGCGCGACCGGCCCACCACCCTGGAGCGCTACCCGGACGGCGTGACCGGCGAGTCCTTCTTCCAGAAACGGGCCCCCAAGAGCATGCCCGACTGGATCCCCACCGCCCACATCACCTTCCCCAGCGGCCGCAGCGCCGACGAGATGTGCCCCACCGAGGAGGCCGCCGTTCTGTGGGCCGCCCAGTACGGCACGCTCACCTTCCACCCGTGGCCGGTGCGCCGCGACGACGTCGACAGCCCCGACGAACTGCGCATCGACCTCGACCCGCAGCCCGGCACCGACTACGACGACGCCGTCCGCGCCGCACACGAACTGCGCGCCGTCCTCGACGAGTTCGGCGGCCTGCGCGGCTTCCCCAAGACCTCCGGCGGCCGTGGCCTGCACGTCTTCGTGCCCATCGAGCCCCGCTGGACCTTCACCCAGGTCCGCCGCGCCGCCATCGCCGTGGGCCGGGAGATGGAACGCCGGATGCCGGAGCACGTCACGATCAAGTGGTGGAAGGAGGAGCGGGGCGAGAAGATCTTCATCGACTACAACCAGACCGCCCGGGACCGCACGATCGCCTCCGCCTACTCCGTACGCCCCCGCCCGCACGCCCCCGTCTCGGCGCCCCTGCGCTGGGAGGAGGTCGGCGTCGCGCACCCGCAGGACTTCGACCTCGCGACCATGCCCGCGCGCTTCGCCGAACTCGGCGATGTGCACGCGGACATGGACGACCGTCGCTATTCGCTGGAGGCGCTGCTGGAGCTGGCCGCCAAGGACGAGCGCGACCACGGGCTCGGCGACCTGCCGTACCCGCCCGAGTACCCCAAGATGCCGGGGGAACCCAAACGGGTACAGCCGAGCCGGGCGAAGAAGAAGGCGCCCGAGGCGGGGCCTACAGCTCCTTGATCCGGATGTCCCGGTACGAGACCACATCCGTCGTGCCGTGCACCTGGAGCCCGATGTAGCCGGAGGCGAACCGCCGTCCGTCCGTGCCCGGGTCGTCCGAGCGGGGCGGGTAGAAGTCCTGACCGCCGATGTTGTCGAACTCGTTGATCAGCACGCCGTTGCGGTAGACCGAGTAGTGCTGGTCGACCACGCGGATCTCGTAGTCGTTCCACGTGCCCTTCTCGGTGACGCCCGCACCCGCGAGCCCTACCCGGTCGAAGCCGTAGACCGACCCCGTCTTGTACATGTCGCCGTCGGGCCGGTCGAGTACCTGCACCTCGTGCCCGTACTTGATGGCGACCCACTCCGGCCGTGACTCCTCCGGGTGGTCATGGACGTGCGGGAACCGAACGAACACCCCGGAGTTGGCGTTGCCGGTGCCGGGAGCGTCGTCGCGCCACTGGAGCTTCAGCGAGAAGTCGCCGTACTTGCGCTGCGGGAACCACAGCATGCCCAGCCCGGGCTCGGTGGTGCCGCTGGTCATCGTGCCGTCGGCGTTCAGCGCGAACGAACCGCCGCCCACGTGCTGCCACGTGGCGAAGGAGTCCGCGGTGCCGTCGAACAGCGAGCGGTAGCCCTCGGTCTGGCCGGGCTTGCCGATGCCGGACTGCCGGGCGGCCTTGGTGACGGCCCGGTACTCGCGCTGGTCGATCACGCCCTCGGTACGGAGCTTGTCGAGGACCGTCTTCACATGCTTGAGGAACAGCGCGTGGGACGTCCACTCCTTCTCGTCCTCGATCAGCTCGTTGATCCGGCACCGGTTGTTGGTGAGCCGGTTCGGCACGCCCGAGTCGACCGTGCCGACGATCACCGTCAGCCGCTCGTCGTACTCCGGGCAGGGCGGCGCGGGCACGCTGCCCGCGACCACCGTGAAGCTCACGGACTGCGCCGCGGAGGTGTTGCCCGCCTTGTCCGTCGCGCGGTACGCCACGGTGTGCGCCCCGGCCCGGTCGACGATCACGGGCCCGGTGTACGTGAGGTAGGGCCCGCCGTCGAGCGAGTACTCGATGCTCGCGACCTCACCGCCGTGATCGGTGGCGCTGACCGTGACCTTGGCGTTGCCCACGTACGCCCCGTCGGAGTTCCGCGTGCCCTCGACGGTCACACCCGTCACCGGCGGGGTCGTGTCCTGCGGCGGCGCGGCGACCACCGTGAACTGCACGCTCTTCTCCGCCGCCACGTTCCCCGCCTTGTCGGTGGCGCGGTAGCGGACGGTGTGGGTGCCCGCCTGATGCACCATCACCGGCTGGGTGTACGGCTGCCAGGCCCCGGACGCTCCGATGGCGTACTCGATCGAGTTGACCCCGGACCCGGTGTCGGACGCGGTGACGGTGACCGTCGCCATGTCGATGTAGGTACCGTCCGGATTCTTCTCACCGCTCACCGTCGCCGAGGTCTCCGGCGGTGCCGTGTCGTCCGTCGGCGGCGCCACCACCGTGAACTCGGCGCTCTTCTCGGCGGAGACGTTGCCCGCCTTGTCGAACGCCCGGTAGCGCACCTTGTGACTGCCGACCTGGTCGACGACGACCGGGGTGGTGTACGGCTGCCAGGCGCCGGTGTCCCCGATGGCGTACTCGATCCGGTCGACGCCGGAGCCACCGGTGTTGTCAGTCGCGTGCAGTGCCACGCTCGCCGAGCCGACGTACTGGCCCTGCTGGTTCTGCGTGCCGCTGACGTGCGCCGACGCCTCCGGCGCGGTCGTGTCCTCGCCGCTGCCCTCGGTCACCGTCAGGATGCCCTGCATCTGGCCGTGGCCGGGGATCGTGCAGTGGTAGAAGTACCGGCCCGGGGTGAGCGTGACCTCGGCGGTGTGGCGGCCGCCCTGGTCGTCGCCCGGGTTGGCGAGGATGTTGAGCTGGACGTCGCTGTTGAACTCCGGATCGCTGGTGACGAACGTCAGCGTGTGCGGCATGCCGGTGGTGTTGCCGGTGGCCTCGCTGTTCTCGAAGACGATGGTGGCCTGACCGGCCACCGCCGTCGTGGGTGCCGAGAGGTACTTGTCGATGTCGTTGCCCGCCGTCCAGGTGAGGACCTGGGCGGCATCGGCCCGCTCCGGCTCGCCCACCGCCGTGGTGGTCTGCAGCCCGAGCATCATCAGTACGGCGGCCAGCAGGGCCGTCCAGATTCTTCGTTGGCCTGTCACCGCTGTGACCCCCTCGCCAGCTGGTCGGCGGCCGGCGTCGGACCGCCGCCCTCGTACGTCACGCGCCACAGCGCCGACTTGGCGTCCGAGGTGAAGAAGCCACGCCCGTAGTCGAGGACGTACAGCGCGCCGTCCGGACCGAACTTCCAGTCCATGAGGTTCTTGATGCCGTCGTTGCCGACCGGCACGATCTTCTTCAGCGACTCCGAGTGCACCGGCAGCCCGCCGTCACCCAGGGTCTTCGGATCCATGAGCACGGCGTTGCGCGGCTGGTCGGCGTCGTAGAAGTCGCCGACGAACCACTTGCCGTCCCAGTACGCGGGCCACTTGACGTCGCTGGTGGCCGACACGTCGTCGTACCGGTACACCGGCCCGTTCATCGCGGCCTGCCCGCCGCCCTTCAGCCACGGCAGCCGGTAGGTGGCCTCGTCCTGCTGGTAGGAGGGGACGCCGCCCGCCTCGCGCGGGAAGTCGGGGGCGCCGCCCTGGGGCGAGTACCAGATGTTGTTGCCGGTGACCGGCGGAAGGTTGACGAGACCGTCGTTGTTCGGGGACTCGTTCTTCGGGCGGTCGCAGTCGTACCAGCCGAGCGGCTTCGACGGATCCGGCAGATTGCGGTCCCGGTAGGGCTGCTTGTTGCCCATGCAGTACGGCCAGCCCCGGTTGCTCGCCTCGGTGATGGCGGCGAAGGTGTCGTACTTGGCGGGGCCCCAGGTCGTGGACGGCTGCCCGGCGTCCGGGCCGACCCAGCCCGCGTACAGGATGTCGGTCTTCTGGTCGACGAAGATGCGGGCCGGGTTCCTGACCCCCATCACATAGATCTCGCCGCGCGTCTTCCCGCCGCCCTCGTCGGTCTCCTTGCCCGTGAAGAGGTTGCCGTCAGGGAGGGTGTACGTCCCGTCGGGTTCCGGGTGGATGCGCAGGATCTTGCCGTTGAGGTTGTTGGTGTTGCCGGCGGTGCGGCGCGCGTCGGCGAAGGAGACGCCCTTGTAGTTCGGCTCGGGGTTGTTGCCCGAGTAACCGTCGCTGAAGCGGCTGGAGTTGTTGTCGCCGGTGGCGATGTACAGGTTGCCCTTGGAGTCCCAGGTCATCCCGCCGCCCGCGTGACAGCAGCTGTGGATCTGCACCGGCCACTTCAGCAGCACCTTCTCGCTGCTCAGGTCGAGCTTGTTGGTGGCGAGGTCGAGGGTGAAGCGGGAGACACGCCGCTCGGCCATCCGCGTGTCGCGGTTGATCTGCGCGTGCGGCGTGTAGTGCAGGTACACCCAGCCGTTCTGCTCGAAGCGCGGGTCCAGCTCGATGCCGAGCAGGCCCTCCTCGACCTTGACCAGCTCGTCGCCGCCGCCCTTGTTGCCGAAGACGGTGAGCGCGCCCGCCAGGGTGACCTGCTTGGTCTTCGGATCGTAGACGTGGATCTCGCCCTTGCCCTTGCCGATGTCCGGGTTGTTCCAGTCGGTGATCACCGGCTGGGAGGAGTCGGCGCCGCCGCGGCCGATGTAGAGGACGCGGCCGTCGGGGGCGGTGACCAGGCCGTGGGGTTCGCCGATCTGGTCGTTCTGCCCGGGCTGGTTGGGCTTGGTCAGCCGCTCGGCCCGGTAGTTGCCGTTGATCGTCGCCTTGCAGTCGGCCTGGACCAGCCGGGTGGTCCACAGCAGGGCGCCGCGCAGATGCGTACGGAAGTCGGTCTCGTCGTACGACGACACCGTGCCGCCCATGCCGGTGTAGAAGGAGCGGCCGCCGTCGTAGTCGCGGCACCAGCTGATCGGATGGTCCCAGCCGTTGGCGCTCGCGCCGGGCTGGTATGTCGACTCGCGCACCCGCGCCACCGTGTGCACCTCGCCGGACGGGTTCTTCACCCAGTTCGGCCACTGGTCGGGGCGCTTCCACTGGACCGGCAGGTCCTTGGTGGCGGGATGCCGCCGGTCGCCGACCTCGACGGTCGCCCGCTGGACGGCCGTCGGACTGTTCGGCGCCGGGCGGGCGCCGACGAGGCCGGTGAACCAGTCGGAGTACGGCTCCGCGCGGGCCGCGTCATGGATGCCGACGAATCCGCCGCCCGCCTCCATGTAGGCCTCCAGGCCCGCCTCCTGCTCCGGCTCCAGGACGTCGCCGCCGCCGGTCAGGAACACGATCGCGTTGTAACGGCCCAGCCTGGTCTCGTTGGTGAAGACCGAGGCGTTGTCCGTGGCCTCGACCTTGAAGCGCTGCTTCGCGGGGCCGGACAGGCCGATCTGCTCGATCGCCTCGATACCGGCGTTCACCACCGGCGACTCGTCGCCGGGCGCCGCGGATCCGTAGAAGATGAGTACGCGGACGTTCGCGCCGCCGGGCGGCGACTTCACGGACATCGTTGTCAGGGAGGGATCCGGGGCCGGGAGCGCGCCCGCGGCGGGGCCGGAGAGCAGACCCGCGGTGACGAATCCGGCCGTCAAGACAGCCGTCCAGGCCCGCCTTCCGGCCCTTTTCCGGCTCAACTCCCTTGAGGTCATGGGTCTGTGGTGCGATGTGGACCGCATGTGGTCATCCACCCCTCGTCGGTCACAGCAACAGCGCCTAGGAAGCTAGACCTCTTTGCGTCGTTCGCCAATAGGTATCACCGCGATGGAACGAACTTTGTCCTGGGTGTGGATAAACGCCGCCTGTCCCGCTACCGTCTCGAATCCCGTACCGGAGTGGGGAGTTCGGCATGGACAGACGTGGGTTCAACCGGCGGGTCCTCCTGGGCGGCGCCGCCGTCGCGACATCGTTGTCCCTGGCATCCGAGGCGACCGGCGCCGGCGAGGCGGCGGGCAGCGGCGCGGCGGCGCGGACGGCCCCGGCCGGGGGCGCGGTCAGACACATCAAGCTCTACGCCGAGAAGCTCGCCGACGGGCAGATGGGCTACGGCTTCGAGAAGGGCAGGGCGACGATTCCCGGCCCGCTGATCGAGCTCAACGAGGGCGACACCGTGCACATCGAGTTCGAGAACACCACGGACGTGGCGGTGAGCCTGCACGTGCACGGCCTGGACTACGAAATCACCAGCGACGGCACCAAGTTGAACAAGAGCCATGTGGAGCCGGGCGCCACCCGCACCTACACCTGGCGCACCCACGCCCCCGGCCGCCGCAAGGACGGCACCTGGCGGGCGGGCAGCGCGGGCTACTGGCACTACCACGACCATGTGGTGGGCACGGAACACGGCACCGGCGGTCTCAGGAAGGGGCTGTACGGCCCGGTGATCGTCCGCAGGAAGGGCGACATCCTGCCGGACCGCACCCACACGGTCGTTTTCAACGACCTGCTGATCAACAACAGGCCCCCGCACACCGGCCCCGACTTCGAGGCGACGGTGGGCGATCGCGTCGAGTTCGTCGTGATCACCCACGGCGAGTACTACCACACCTTCCACATGCACGGTCACCGCTGGGCCGACAACCGCACCGGCATGCTGACCGGCCCCGACGACCCCAGCCAGGTCATCGACAACAAGATCACGGGCCCGGCCGACTCCTTCGGCTTCCAGGTGATCGCGGGGGAGGGGGTGGGTGCCGGGGCGTGGATGTACCACTGCCACGTGCAGAGCCACTCGGACATGGGGATGGTGGGGCTGTTCCTGGTGAAGAAGCCCGACGGGACGATTCCGGGGTATGAGCCGCATGAACCCCATGAGCCGCATCAGACGGACGGTGCGCACGGTGGCGCCGAGGGGGCTCACCGGCACTGAAGGGCTGCGCGGTCCCGTCGAGAGCGCTCTCTCCCACCTCCTGGCGTGCGGTTATCCTGATCGGCAAGCGCCGGTGAGGAGTCCCGAAGTGTCCGAGGCAGTGTCGCGTCCCACGCTGGAGGCCGTGGCCGCCCGGGCGGGGGTGTCGCGGGCCACCGTCTCACGGGTGGTCAACGGCGGGGACGGCGTGCGCGAGCCGCTGGTCGAGCGGGTCCGGCGGGCCGTCGAGGAACTCGGGTACGTCCCCAACCAGGCGGCCCGCAGCCTGGTGACCAGGCGGCACGACGCCGTCGCCGTCGTCATCGCCGAGCCGGAGACCCGCGTCTTCGCCGACCCCTTCTTCGCCCTCCAACTCCGCGGCATCAGCAAGGAGCTGACCGCCCACGACAACCAACTCGTGCTGCTGCTCACCGAAGGCCGCGACGACCACGCCCGCGTCGGCCGCTATCTCGCCGGCGGACACGTCGACGGCGCGCTGGTGTTCTCCCTGCACCTCGACGACGCCCTGCCCGGACTGATCCAGGGCGCCGGCGTCCCGACCGTGTTCGGCGGGCGGCCCGGCTGGAGCGACGGCGGCCTCCCGCAGGCTTTCGGCTCCGGTCCAGCAGGGGAGACCTCCACCGCGGTGTACGTCGACAGCGACAACCGGGGCGGTGCCCGTGACGCCGTACGCCATCTCGTCGGCCTGGGCCGCAGACGCGTCGCGCACATCGCCGGGGCACTCGACCAGACGTCCGCGGTGGACCGGCTCGACGGCTTCCGGGACGTCATGGCCGACGCCGACCCGCGGCTGATCGCCGAGGGCGACTTCACCCCGGCCGGGGGTGAGCGGGCGATGCGTGAACTCCTCGACCGCTGCCCCGACCTGGACGCCGTGTTCGCCGCCAACGACCTCATGGCCTCGGGAGCCCTGCGCGTGCTGCGCGAACGCGGGCGGCGGGTGCCCGAGGACGTCGCCGTGGTCGGCTTCGACGACATGCTGCCCGTCGCCGAGCAGACCGACCCGCCGCTCACCACGATCCGTCAGGACATCGAGGAGATGGGCCGCCTGATGGCCCGCCTCCTGCTCCGCCGCCTGCGCCGGAACCTCGCCGAGGCAGGGGAGGACGCGGCGACCGGTGTCGTCCTGCCGACGACCCTCGTACGCCGCGCCTCCGCCTAGGTCTTCCTGCAGGCCGCGGGAGCACCTGCGTGCAGGTCCCACCGGCAGCGGCCGGTCGCCGCATGTTCAGCGGGGACGCCGGGCTCAGTCCTGCGGCTGGGCGCTTCTGATCACCGCGAAGCGGGCGCCGAACGGGTCGGCCAGCTTGGCGATACGGCCCACGTCCGGAATGTCGATGGCCTCCATCCGGACCGTCCCGCCCAGCTCCCGCGCCGTGCTCACCGCGGCGTCCGTGTCGGTGACCTCGAAGTACGGCAGCCAGTAGGCGGCATCCTCCGCGGGGTCGTCGGCCAGCGGGACCAGGCCGCCGAACATGGCGTCCTCACTCTCCCCGGCCGGGTTGACGCACGTGTAGGAACCGCCCGGGAAGTCCACCGACGACGTCTCCCAGCCGAGCAGCGCGTTGTAGTAGCCGGCGGCCGACGCGATGTCCGGCGTGTACAGCTCCAGCCAGCACAGCGTGCCCGGCTCGTTCATCACGTCCACGCCCTTGTTCAGCACCGGCTGCCAGATGCCGAACGGCACGCCCTGCTGGTCGGCCAGGATCGCCATGTGGCCCTGTCCCATCACGTCCATGGGCTCCACGAGCACCCGCCCGTGCGCCTGCTCGGCCGTCTTGGCCGTGGCCTGCGCGTCCGGGCTCTGGAAGTACACCGTCCAGGACGGCGGGCCCTGCTCATCGGTGCTCTGCATCCCGCCGGCGACGGTCCTGCCGTCCAGTTGGAAGAAGCCGTAGCCGCCGGCCTCGGGTCCCGCCGACCGGAACTGCCAGCCGAAGAGACCGCCGTAGAAGTGGATGGCGCCGTCGATGTCGGAGGTGCCGACATCGATCCAGTTCGGAGCGCCGTTGACGAAACGGGTGGTGAGCATCTTTGCCTCCCGGAAGGGCCCGTTGCCTGCAGTGCCGAGTCTTGCATCGCCCACTGACAATCGCGTGCCCAACGCCCCGTGGGCGGTCACCGTCAGTGACACACGGGATTCCTCTTGTCTCAGCCGCTCCCGCGCGCCGCCGTGCGCCGCGTCCTGCCGCGCGGGCATCATCGGACGGCTGGAGGCCCTGAACCGGAGCGTTGAGCGGACGTTGATCGAACGTTTTTCACGCTTCGGCACGCTCTGAGGCATGCACTTCGAAACCATCACCCCCGCGGACACCGCCTGGCAGGCCCAGGCGCTGTGCGCACAGACCGGGGCCGACTTCTTCTTTCCCGAGCCGGGCAGCTCGGTGCGTGAGGCGAAGCGCATCTGCGGCCTGTGCGAGATGCGCACCGCCTGCCTCGACTACGCCCTGGCGAACGACGAACGCTTCGGCGTCTGGGGCGGCCTGTCCGAGAAGGAACGGCTCCAGCTGCGCCGTACCTCCTGCTGACCGGCTCCCGCCGCGCCGTACCTGCTACTGCCAGCGGATAATCGGTACGGCCGCCGTCCGCTGTGCGGTTACGATCCTCGGGCGCACCCGGGCGTAGCGCAGAGGCAGGCGCACTCGCCTTGCCCAGGCGAGGCACACCGGTTCGAATCCGTTCCCCGGGCGCGCAGGGGGCCCTGTAGAGCAGAGGCAGACTCGCCGCCTCGGCAGGGCGGATACGCCGGTTCGAATCCGGCCGGGGCCCCCGCCCGGACAGGTGCGTGGGGGCGTGGGACGGATGACGGACGGGGACACGGTCACCGAGGCGGAGCTGGCGGCCTTCCACCGGGTGGTGGGCAAGCTGCGCGCGCTGCCCGCCGACGACCCCGTACGGCTGCGCACCGAGCAGGTCGCCGCCGCCTTCGCCCGGGACGGCCGGCTGCGACGCCGCAAGGCCCGCGGCAGCGAGACCTCGGCAGCCGACGCGGCGGCGATGGCGGCGACCGCGACCGGCGCGCCGGACCGACGCGAGGACGCCCCGCTGACCGCGCCCGGCACCGGTGGCGTCTTCCGCAAGCCGCGCAGGTGCTACATCTGCAAGTCGCCCTATCGACAGGTCGACTCCTTCTACCACCGCCTGTGCCCGCGCTGCGCCGCCGACAACACGGCGCGCCGCGCGCTGCGCACCGACCTGCGCGGGCGCAGGGCACTGCTCACCGGCGGCCGGGTGAAGATCGGCTTCCAGCTCGCCCTGATGATGCTGCGGGACGGCACCGAACTCCTCGTCACCTCCCGCTTCCCGCACGACACCCTGCGCCGCTTCCGGGCCGCGCCGGGCAGCGAGACGTGGCTGGACCGGCTGACCGTCGTCGCCGTCGACCTCCGCGACCCGCGTCAGGTACTCGGCCTGTGCGAGGAGTTGCGTCAGGAGGGGAAGCCGCTCGACATCCTGGTCAACAACGCCGCGCAGACCGTACGTCGCCCGCCCGAGTCGTACGCCCTGCTGGCCGCCGGCGAGTACGACGCGCTGCCCGAGGGCGCCCGCCGGGCACCCGGCTTCACGCCGATGCGCATGCTGGAGGGGCTCGGGGGTTCCGTCTCCGCCCTGCCCGCCGCCCTGCGCGAGGCCGACGAGGCCGGGTTGCTGCCCGACCCGTCCCCGGAGAACTCCTGGTCGGCCCGGCTCGGCGCGCTCCACCCGGCCGAGGTCCTGGAGACCCAGCTGGTCAATGCCCTCGCCCCGGCCCTGCTCTGCGACCGCCTGCTGCCGCTGCTGCTGGCCTCCCCGCACCCGCGCCGCTACGTCGTCAACGTGACCGCCGTCGAGGGCCGTTTCGCCGTACGCAACAAGATGCCCGGCCATCCGCACACCAACATGGCCAAGGCCGCGCTGAACATGCTCACCCGCACCAGCGCCACCGAACTCGCCGAGCGGGGCGTCCACATGTGCGCCGTCGACACCGGCTGGATCACCGACGAGAACCCGGCGCCGAAGAAGGCCCGGATGGCCGACGCCGGCTTCCGCACACCGCTGGACGTCGTGGACGGCGCCGCACGCGTGTACGACCCGATCGTGCGCGGCGAGGCCGGGGACCCGGTGTCCGGGGTGTTCCTGAAGGACTACCGGGAGGCGGAATGGTGACCGACGACGGCCCTCGGGCGCCGGGCTTCGCGGGCGTGCCCCACGTGGTGCCACGCCCCGTCGTCGAACTCGCCCCGCTGCTGCGCTGGTTGCGCACCGGCGCCCCGGCGGAGGACCGCCTGGACTTCACGGCGGGCACGGCCCTGCCCGACGGCCGCCTGGACCTGTGCAAACAGGCCCTCGGGCCGCACGGCGCCCTGGCGCTCGCCGCCGCGTTGTCGGAAGGGCCCTCTCCCGTACGGCACTTGCTGCTCGGCACGGACGCCCTGGGCGACGTCGGCGCCGCCGCCGCGGCCCGCACGGGCGGGAGCGGCATCGAGACGCTCTACCTCGGCTGCAACGGCATCACCGCGGGCGGCACCTGCCGCATCGCCGACAGCCTGCGCGCCTCACCCCAGGTCGTGACCGGCGTATGGCTCAAGCGCAACCCCCTGGGCAGCGGGGGAGGCCGAGCGGCCGCCGAACTCCTTGACGCCGCCCGCTCGTTGCGGACGCTGGACCTCGTCCAGACGGGGCTCGACACGCAGGGCGTCGGCGAACTGGCCGATGCGCTGCTGGCGGCGGCGGAGGAAGGGCCAGCGGCGGAACGACTGCGGACCCGCGACGACGTCACGGGCGTCGCCGACCCGGGCGGTGCGCAGCGCACGGCCACGCGGGACAGGCGGGGGACGGAGCACGCGCAGACCGGACTCGACGTGACCAGCGCGTCCGCCGGGAACGGCGGCCTGCGGGGCGGACGGCGGATCGAGCGGCTCTTCGTCGGGGGGAATCCCCTCGGTGCGGCCGGAGCGGAGGCGCTCGCCGCTGTGGTCGCCGGGGGCGCGGTCGGTGAGTTGTACGTGTCGGCCGCCCGGCTGGGCGACACCGGGGCGCTCGTTCTTGCCGACGCCCTCGAACGGGCGCCGTACGGGCGGCTCGCGCGGCTGTCGGTCGCCAGCAACGGCATCGGTCCGCGGGCCACCGCCCGGCTGGTGACGGCGGCCACCGCCGCCGGGGTCACGCTGCTCGACCTGGGCAGGGTGAAGGCCGCCGGCGTGCTCGGCGCGGCGGACAACCGCGTCGACCTGGCCGCCGCCGACACCATCGCGCAGGCCCTCGCCGGTGCCCAGCACCGACTGGCCCACCTCGTCCTGACCCACACCGGCATGCGCAGCCGCGAGGCCCACCGTCTGCTCGACACCGCGCCCCACGCCGTCACGGCCACCCGCTTCGTGCTCGGCCGGGGCATCGCCGCCAGTGTCAAACGCCGCCTGGACGCGCTGAGCGCCCACATCCCGCCTCCGGCGGTCCCGGCGGACGTGGCGGCCGTACGCAGCGTGCACCGGACGGCGCCCCCGGCGCAGTAGTGCCCCGCCTCGACGGCCGGGGCACTACGCTCTGCCGACAAGGGCGGGGCCGTAGCGCAGAGGCAGACGCGCCGGGTCTCCAAAATCGGGAGCACGCTGGTTCGAATCCAGCCGCCCCGCCCCCCTGCTCCGGCGTCGGTCAGACCGCCCCGCGTGCCGCCATCCGGGCCTTGCGTGCCGCCAGCTTCTCGTCGAACTTCAGGGCCTCCGCGTCCAGCCCGTTCATGAACAGGCCGAGCTCCTCCTGGGCCTTGAGGCCTTCGGGGCCGAGGCCGTCGATCTCCAGGACCCTCAAGAAGCGCAGCACGGGCTGGAGTACGTCGTCGTGGTGGATGCGCAGGTTGTAGACCTCGCCGATGGCCATCTGCGCCGCCGCCCGCTCGAAGCCGGGGATGCCGTGCCCGGGCATCCGGAAGTTGACGACGACGTCCCGCACCGCCTGCATGGTCAGGTCGGGCGCCAGCTCGAAGGCCGCCTTCAGCAGGTTGCGGTAGAAGACCATGTGCAGGTTCTCGTCCGTCGCGATCCGCGCCAGCATCCGGTCGCACACCGGGTCGCCCGACTGGTGGCCGGTGTTGCGGTGCGAGATACGGGTCGCAAGCTCCTGGAAGGCGACGTAGGCGATCGAGTGCAGCATCGAGTGCCGGTTGTCCGACTCGAAGCCCTCGCTCATGTGCGCCATACGGAACTGCTCCAGCTTGTCCGGGTCCACCGCGCGCGAGGTCAGCAGATAGTCCCGCATCACGATGCCGTGCCGGCCCTCCTCGGCGGTCCAGCGGTGCACCCAGGTGCCCCAGGCGCCGTCGCGGCCGAACAGGGTGGCGATCTCATGGTGGTAGCTGGGGAGGTTGTCCTCGGTCAGCAGATTGACCACCAGCGCGATCCGGCCGATCTCGGTGACCTTGGACTGCTCCTTGTCCCAGGCCTCGCCGTCCTCGAAGAGGCCGGGGAAGTTACGGCCGTCGGTCCACGGCACGTACTCGTGCGGCATCCAGTCCTTGGCGATCTTCAGATGGCGGTTGAGCTCCTTTTCGACCACTTCCTCCAGGGCGTACAGCAGCCGGGCGTCGGTCCAGACGGAGGGGCTGCCGAGGTGCGGAGAGGTGATCGTCACGGGTACTCCAGGGGGACGTGGGACAAGGGGGAGTCGGGCCGGCGGGCGGCGCCGGAACCTACGGAATCGTAGGCTACGAATCCGTAGGTTACGAAGCCGTAGGTTAAGGGCGCTGTAAAGACCGCTGTTCAGACCCTCTTCCCAGGGACGCTCGGGCGTGCCGCAAAGCCCCGGGACTCCCAGGTCCCGGGGCGGGAACGGCGGTGGCGGCAACCGGTCAGGCGTACAGGTCCCGCAGCCGTACCGAGAGACATGTCACACACCCTTCGAGCTTCTCGAATTCGCTGATGTCCACGACGACCGGCGTGTAGCCCAGGTCCGTGAACAGCTCGGCGGTCTTCGTGGCGCTGGCCGCCATGAGCAGCTTGTCCCCGCCGAGCAGCACCACATGCGAGCCGGAGGCCTCCGGCACGTGCAGGAAACGCCCGAACAGGGACGGCGTGTCCATCAGCGGGATGTGCCCGATCACCGTCCCGTCGGGCAGCGCCGTGACCGCGGACTTCAGATGCAGCACCTTGCTGACGGGTACGGCGACCACGCGCGCCCCCAGCGGCTCGAACGCGGCCCGCAGCTGCTGGACGCCGGCCCCGTTGGTGCGGCCGCCGCGGCCGACGTAGATCGTGTCGCCGATCTTCAGCACGTCACCGCCGTCCAGCGTGCCCGGCTCCCAGATCCAGTTCACCGAGCAGCCCAGACGGGCGACGGCCTCCTCGACGCCCGCGGTCTCGTCCCGCCGGGCCTCGGCGCCGGAGCGCGCTATCAGGGCGACGTTCTTGTACATCACCACGGTGTCCTCGACGAACACGGAGTCCGGGCAGTCGTCGGCCGGATCGACCTCGATGGTCTCCCAGCCGTGCGTGCGCAGCGCCTCCGCGTACGCCTCCCACTGCCGGACCGCGAGCTCGACATCGGCCTTCTCCCGCTGGATGTGCGTCACCAGGCCTTCGGCGAGTCGCGGGCCGGGGCGACGGATGAGGGCCTTCTTGCTGGGCACGTGCGGTCTCCGTATCGGATGGGGCGTTCTTGCTGGTCCGGTTACCCGGGTGTGGCCGGAACCTGTCGGGGCCGGCCGACATCATGCAGGGACATTGTCGGGGGCGACAGCCCCGTGAGCCCGCACGGGTCGATCATTCGCCGACCCCGGACTCGAAGATCACCCGTCCGCCGCCCCGTCCAGCTTGGTGCATGCCGCCGAAGCTAGGCGGGATACCCGACAGCTTCTGGCGTGATTTCCTTCAGTTCTCCGTCCAGCAGCAGCCACCGCGTGATCCCGATCGACTCCAGGAACGGCAGGTCGTGGCTGGCCACGATCAGCGCCCCCTCGTACGACTCCAGGGCGGTGGTGAGCTGCCGTACGCTCGCCATGTCCAGGTTGTTCGTCGGCTCGTCCAGCATCAGCAGCTGCGGCGCCGGTTCCGCCAGCATCAGCGCGGCCAGTGTCGCCCGGAAGCGTTCGCCGCCGGACAGCGTGGCCGCCTGCTGGTCGGCCCGGGCGCCCCGGAACAGGAAGCGGGCCAGCTGCGCCCGGATCCGGTTGTTGGTGGCGTCCGGCGCGAACCGGGCCACGTTCTCCGCGACCGTGAGCCCGCCGTCGAGCACGTCGAGGCGCTGCGGCAGGAAGCGGAGCGGCACATGTGCCTCGGCCTCGCCCGCGACCGGCTGGAGCTCCCCGGCGATGGTGCGCAGCAGCGTCGTCTTGCCCGTGCCGTTGCGCCCGACCAGCGCGATCCGCTCGGGACCGTACAGGTCGAAACCGCCCTCGACACGGGCGCCGTACGCCGGCTGAAGGTCCCGCAGGGTGAGCACGGTCCGGCCCTGCGGCACGGCCGTGTACGGCAGGTCGACGCGGATCTCGTCGTCGTCCCGCACCGCCTCCACCGCCTCGTCGAGCCGTTCCCTGGCCTCGGCGAGCTTCTCCTCGTGCATGATGCGGTGCTTGCCCGCGGAGACCTGGGCGGCGCGTTTCCTGAGCTTCATCACGGCCCTGGGCTCGCGCTTGATCTCGTACATCTTGTTGGCGTAGCGCGTCCGCTTGGCCAACTTCGTGTGGGCTTCGACGAGTTCGCGCTTCTGCTTCTTCAGATCGGCCTCGGCCACGCGCACCATCCGCTCGGCGGCCTCCTGCTCGATCTCCAGTGCCTCCTCGTACGCCGAGTAGTTCCCGCCGTACCAGGTGATCTCCCCGGAGCGCAGATCGGCGATCTGGTCGACCAGTTCGAGCAGTTCGCGGTCGTGACTGACCACCACCATGACGCCCGGCCAGGCGGCGACGGCCGCGTACAGCCGCCTGCGCGCGTACAGGTCGAGGTTGTTGGTGGGCTCGTCCAGCAGCAGCACGTCCGGCCGGCGCAGCAGCAGCGCGGCCAGCCGCAGCAGGACGGACTCGCCACCGGAGACCTCGCCGATGGTGCGGTCCAGCTCGACATGGCCGAGGCCGAGCTCGCCGAGGGTGGCCAGGGCGCGCTCCTCGACGTCCCAGTCGTCGCCGACGGTCTCGAAGTGCTCCTCGGCCACGTCCCCGGCCTCGATGGCGTGCAGCGCGGCCCGCCGGTCGGCGATGCCGAGGGCCTCGTCGACGCGCAGGGCGGTGTCGAGGGTGACGTTCTGCGGGAGATAGCCCACCTCGCCCGTGACGCGGACGGTGCCGTCGGCCGGGGTGAGGTCCCCGGCGATCAGTTTCAGCAGGGTCGACTTCCCCGAGCCGTTGACGCCGACGAGCCCGGTCCGGCCGGGGCCGAAGGACGCGTCGAGGCCGTCGAAGACGGAGGTGCCGTCCGGCCAGGCGAAGGAGAGGGACGTACAGGTGATCGAAGTATGCATACGGGCCTCGCGGTTGCGTGATGCGGTCAGGGGCAACGCGTGTCGAGACACCGACAAGGCGGCGACCACCGGCGGGCATGGGGCCCAGGGGCGGGGGAGAACGAGAAAAGCCCTGCTCCGCAAGGACGGCTCGAACGCCGAGGTCGCACGCGGCGTGCACACCGGACGGGTGTGACGCGGTGTCTCAGGACCTCAGACGAGCAACGTCCTTCTCCAATCGGCGGCAACAGAACCGCTGTACACCGTACGAGCGGTGCGGGGGCCTGTCAACGGATTAACGAGCGGGTCAGCACGCGTCCCGCATCAGCTCGGCCAGGTCGCGGTCCAGGTCGAGGTAGGCGTGCTCCAGGCCCTCGGGCACCAGCACACGGGTCGCCTGCAGGAACTGCCGCAGCTCGCCCGAGCGGACATGCACGACGGCGGTGCCCTCGGGGGCGTGGAACTCCAGCACGGTGCGGTCGTAGCCGTACGGCCGCACGCGCACGTCACCGTGGCCCTCGGGGCCGCGCAGTCCGGCCGCCAGCAGTTCGCGGGAGAAGGTCCAGCAGACCTCCTCGCCCTCCAGGGTGGCCTGCGCCGGGAAGGTCATACGGATCGCGAACGGATCGGTCAGGTCGTAGCTCAGCGTCGCGGGGATGCTCGGCATCCGCGGCGCGGCGGCGACGAGGCGCGCCTCGACTGGCTGCTCGATGACGGTGGACATCGCCTTGCTCCCTTGTGACGGCCGGACGGACTTCCGGTGATGAGGCCGGGCACTGGGTGAGACGACGGAATCGGCGCGTCCGTGCACACGCGCGGGGTGACCTCCGTCACCGTGACCTGCCTGTGGGCGGGGCCGCGTCGCCCGTCTGGAGAGCTGGCCGCGCCCGGATTGCCGTATTCACCCACGATGGGGGTACTCGTTCACCCAATGTGAGAGGAAGTGAGCGGACATGCCAAGCGGTTCGAGCCCCAAACGAGAACGCCAGTATGAGCACATCAAGAAGAGTGCTCAGGAGCGGGGCGAGAGCACGGGTCGCGCCAAGGAGATCGCGGCGCGCACGGTGAACAAGGAACGCGCCCGCTCCGGCGAGTCCAAGACCGCGAGCCGTACATCCACCCAGGACATGTCGTCCGGCAAGCGCGGCGGCCAGCGGTCCGGCAAGGGATCCCAGGGCCCCACCTACGACCAGCTGTACGAGGAGGCCAAGCGGCGCAACATCCACGGCCGTTCGGACATGAACAAGCAGCAGCTGCAGCGGGCACTCGGTAAGTGAACTGATCCCGGGCGGCCCGGCCGACGGGCCGCCCGGCGCCGTACCCTCGTCATCACCATGACGACGACCGTACGTATCCCCGAAGGCTGGCCCACCACCGAGGAACAGGCCCGCGCCGTCCAGGACGAGTTGCGCCGCAGGGTGGTGCTGGACGAGCCGGGGCCGCCGCCCGGCACGGGCCACGTCACCGGCGTCGACGTCGCCTACGACGACGAGCGGGACGTGGTGGCGGCCGCGGCCGTCGTGCTGGACACGGCCACCCTCGACGTCGTCGCCGAGGCCACCGCCGTCGGGCGGATCTCCTTCCCGTACGTGCCCGGCCTGCTCGCCTTCCGGGAGATCCCCACCGTCCTGGCCGCCCTCGACGCCCTGCCCTGCCCGCCCGGCCTGGTGGTCTGCGACGGCTACGGCCTCGCCCACCCGCGCCGCTTCGGGCTCGCCAGCCACCTCGGCGTGCTCACCCGGCTGCCCACCATCGGCGTCGCCAAGAACCCGTTCACCTTCACCCACACCGACCCGGCACCCGCGCGCGGGTCCTCGACCCCGCTGCTGGCGGGCGACGAGGAGGTGGGCCGCGCCCTGCGCACCCAGCAGGGCATCAAGCCGGTCTACGTGTCCGTCGGGCACCGCGTCGACCTGGACACGGCCTGCGCCCATGTCCTGCGCCTCAGCCCGCGCTACCGTCTGCCGGAGTCGACCCGCCGCGCCGACGCCCTGTGCCGCCGCGCCCTGCGGGAGGCCACCGCCGGCTGAGCCGGGGGACACCGCCGGGACCTTCTGAGTACGCGGATGAGTACGCGTACGGATGCCGGTACGCCGTCATGATCGGCAGGCTCGGCCACATGACGACGCACCGTGTCCCCAAGCCCCTCGCCCGCCCGACCCGCCCCGTCGAACGCGCCGTGACGCTGGCGCTGGTCCTGGCCGTACTGGCCGGTCTCGGCTGGATCGGCGGGATGATCTACACGCTGGCGGAGTGGTCGATGTAGGGGTCCCGGGACCCTTCCCCTACCGGCTCGCCGCCACCCGGAACGTGATCCCCGCCGCGCGCAGTCGCTCCAGCAGCGCGTCGCCCATCGCCACCGCCGTGGTGACCTGTCCGGCGGCCGGCGGGAGGTCGTCGAAGGCCAGGGACAGCGCCGCTTCGGCGAACATCTTCGCCGTCTCGCCGTACCCGGGGTCGCCGCCCGCGACCTCGGTGAACACCTTCCGGCCGCCGCCCTCGCCCACGAAGCGCACGGAGAACCAGCTCTTCGCCCGCTTCTCGGCGCTCGGCCCCTGACCGGGCTTGAGCCGACCGGACAACCAGCGCCGGGCGGGAGGCAGTTGGGCGGCCGCCGCGACCGCGCCGAGCGCCGCCACCCCGCCCACCGCGACCGGCAGCCGCCGTACCGCGGCGTAGTGCCGGTAGCGGAAGTCGGGACCGTACCGCTCAAGCGCCTTCGCCGAGCGGCGCACGATCTGCGGGTCGATGGTCGGCAGCGGCAGCGCCCAGGCGCGCACGTCGGGGACGAACCGCGGCGCTCCGTTCGGCGTCGTCGCCCGCCGCCCCACCAGCCGCGGTTCGTGCCGGTGCCGCTCGCGTGCGGCGGCCGCCATCTGCCAGGGCCGCGCGAACTGGTTCAGCGCGGAGGCGAACGTCCCGCCCGAGAAGGTCGCGTGGGCGGTCACGAACCCGTCCACCGTCAGCGGCACGCCCTCCGGGAGCTGCTGGACGGTGTAGTACACGCCCAGGTCGTGCGGCACCGAGTCGAACCCGCAGGCGTGCACCAGCCGGGCACCGGTCTCCCGCGCGCGTGCGTCATGGCGGACGTACATCAGGTCGACGAACTCGGGCTCACCCGACAGGTCGAGATAGTCCGTGCCGTGCTCGGCGCAGGCGGCCACGAGTTCCTCGCCGTACGTCACATAGGGGCCCACCGTCGTGGCCACCACGCGCGCGTGCTCGGCGAGCCGGCGCAGCGAGGCCGGTTCGGTCACGTCGGCCCGCAGCACCCCGATCTCCGCGCCCTGCGGCGACAGCTCCCGCAGCCGCTCGCGCAGCCGCGCCAGCTCCAGTTCGCTCCGGCCGGCGACGGCCCAGCGCAGGTTCTTCGGGGCGTGCGCGGCGAGGTACTCGGCCGTGAGCGCCCCGACGAAGCCCGTGGCTCCGAAGAGCACGATGTCGTACGGACGGTCGGACCTGTTCGGCTTGTTCATGACACCCCTTGCTCCCGCAGCCCGCGCCGCTGTCGGTGGCTGAGGCTAGCGTGAGGGGTGCGGAGCCCGACGACGAGCCCGGAGGTGGACGGTGGCCGTGTCCAGGAACGCCCTGAAGAAGCGGGAGAAAGTGCGCGAGTTCGCGCTCGGGCTGCCCGGCGCCGTCGAGGAGTTCCCCTGGGGCGAGTCCGTCGCCAAGGTCAACAAGAAGGTGTTCGTGTTCCTCGGCGTCGACGACGGCAGCTACCCGCTGGGCATCACCGTCAAGCTCAAGGACGACACCACCCACGCCCACGCCCTGACCGCCCCCGGCGCCGAGCCCGCCGGCTACGGCCTGGGCAGGTCCGGCTGGGTGAGCATCCCGATGGAACCGCAGGACGCCCCGACGGCGGAACTCCTCTGCGATTGGGTGGAGGAGAGCTACCGCGTCATCGCCCCCAAGCGCCTCATAGCGGAGCTGGACGGACGCTGACGCCGCACCGGCGTGGTGGTGCGGCCGACCTCCTGGCACCCTGGGTGTCTAAGCGCTTGCTCGTTCAGGCCTTGTGCCCACTGGAACACGTTCTTACCATCACCGGTGTTACATCGGTTGTGTCACAGCGACAGGGGGCTGGATGACCACGGCAAAGACGCCGCCACCGCACGGCCCGCTCACCGGCGTGCGCGTGGTCGAGCTGGCCGGTATCGGCCCCGGCCCCTTCGCCGCCATGCTCCTCGCCGACCTCGGCGCCGACGTCGTCCGCGTGGACCGCCCCGGCGGCACCGGCCTCGCGATCGACCCCCACTACGACATCACCAACCGCAACAAACGCTCGGTGATCGTCGACCTGAAGTCCCCGGACGGCCCCGCCCGCGTCCTGGACCTCGCGGCCCGCGCCGACATCCTGATCGAGGGCTACCGCCCCGGCGTCGCCGAGCGCCTCGGCGTCGGCCCCGACGCCTGCCACGCCCGCAACCCCGCCCTCGTCTACGGCCGGATGACCGGCTGGGGCCAGGACGGCCCCCTCGCCCACCGCGCCGGCCACGACATCGCCTACATCGCGCTGACCGGCACCCTCGGCATGATCGGCCGCCCCGACGAGGCCCCGGCCGTCCCCGCCAACCTGGTCGGCGACTACGCGGGCGGCTCCCTGTATCTCGTCGTCGGCGTCCTCGCCGCCCTGCACCACGCCCGCGCCACGGGCACCGGCCAGATCGTCGACGCCGCCATCGTCGACGGCGCCGGCCACCTCGCCGCGATGATCCACGGCATGCTCGCCGCCGGCGGCTGGCAGGACCGGCGCGGCGCCAACCTCCTCGACGGCGGCTGCCCGTTCTACGGCACCTACGAGACCGCCGACGGCCAGTACATGGCGGTGGGTGCCCTGGAGCAGCAGTTCTACGACGAGTTCGTCACGCTGCTCGGCATCGCCGACCAGGCCCCGGCCCGCAAGGACGTCACCCGCTGGGGCGAACTGCGCGAGACGGTCGCCGCCCGCTTCAAGACCCGTACCAGGGACGAGTGGACGGCCGTCTTCGAGGGCACCGACGCCTGCGTGGCGCCCGTCCTGTCGCTGCGCGAGGCCCCGCACCACCCGCACCTCGCCGCGCGCGGCACCTTCACCGACCACGGCGGCATCACCCAGCCCGCCCCCGCACCCCGCTTCTCCGCCACCCCGACCGCCGTCCGTACCGGCCCGGCACAACCGGGCGCCGACACCGCGGACGTGGCCCGCGACTGGGACGTACCGGGCCTGACGGAGGCGAGCCCGTGACGACCCCAGCCCCCTCGCAAGCCCCTCACCGAAAGGCCCTCCAGTGACCACCGAAGCGTATGTGTACGACGCGATCCGCACCCCGCGCGGACGGGGCAAGGAGAACGGCGCCCTGCACGGCACCAAGCCCATCGACCTGGTCGTCGGGCTCATCCACGAGCTCCGCGCCCGGTTCCCGACCCTCGACCCCGCCGCCATCGACGACATCGTGCTCGGCGTCGTCGGCCCCGTGGGCGACCAGGGCTCCGACATCGCCCGGATCGCCGCCGTCGCCGCCGGACTGCCGGACACGGTGGCGGGCGTGCAGGAGAACCGCTTCTGTGCGTCCGGCCTGGAGGCCGTCAACATGGCGGCCATGAAGGTCCGTTCGGGCTGGGAGGACCTCGTCCTCGCGGGCGGCGTCGAGTCGATGTCCCGGGTGCCGATGGCCTCGGACGGCGGCGCCTGGTTCAACGACCCGATGACCAACCTCGCGGTCAACTTCGTGCCGCAGGGCATCGGCGCCGACCTGATCGCCACCATCGAGGGCTTCTCCCGCCGTGACGTCGACGAGTATGCGGCACTGTCGCAGGAGCGGGCGGCGACCGCCTGGAAGGAGGGCCGCTTCGACCGCTCGGTCGTGCCGGTGAAGGACCGCAGCGGCCTGGTCGTCCTCGACCACGACGAGCACCTGCGCCCCGGCACCACCGCCGACTCGCTCGCCAAGCTGAAGCCGTCGTTCGCGGACATCGGCGACCTCGGCGGCTTCGACGCCGTGGCGCTGCAGAAGTACCACTGGGTGGAGAAGATCGACCACGTCCACCACGCGGGCAACTCCTCCGGCATCGTCGACGGCGCCGCCCTCGTCGCGATCGGCTCCAAGGAGGCCGGTGAGCGGCACGGGCTCACCCCGCGCGCGCGGATCGTCTCCGTCGCGGTCTCCGGCTCCGAGCCCACCATCATGCTCACCGGCCCCGCCCCCGCCACCCGCAAGGCGCTCGCCAAGGCCGGGCTCACCATCGACGACATCGACCTCGTCGAGATCAACGAGGCCTTCGCCGCGGTCGTCCTGCGCTTCGTGAAGGACATGGGCCTGTCCCTGGACAAGGTCAACGTCAACGGCGGCGCCATCGCCCTCGGCCACCCCCTCGGCGCCACTGGCGCGATGATCCTCGGCACCCTCGTCGACGAACTGGAGCGCCAGGACAAGCGGTTCGGCCTCGCCACGCTGTGCGTCGGCGGCGGCATGGGCATCGCCACCATCGTCGAGCGCCTCTGACCGGCCCGTCCCAGATCCCGATACGGAGAAGCAATGACCGAGAGCACCACCATCCGCTGGGAGCAGGACGAGACCGGCGTCGTCACCCTCGTCCTCGACGACCCGGGCCAGTCCGCGAACACCATGAACCAGGCGTTCCGGGACTCCCTCGCCGCGATCACCGACCGGCTGGAGGCCGAGAAGGACTCCCTCCGCGGCATCATCTTCACGTCCGCCAAGAAGACCTTCTTCGCCGGCGGCGACCTGCGCGACTTGATCCGGGTCACGCCGGAGACCGCCCAGGAGCTGTTCGACGGCGGCCTGGCGATCAAGCGCGACCTGCGCCGCATCGAGACCCTGGGCAAGCCGGTCGTCGCCGCGATGAACGGCGCGGCCCTGGGCGGCGGTTACGAGATCGCCCTGGCCTGCCACCACCGCGTCGCCCTCGACGCGCCCGGCGCCAAGATCGGCTGCCCCGAGGTCACCCTCGGCCTGCTGCCCGGAGGCGGTGGCGTGGTCCGCACGGTACGCCTGCTGGGCATCGCCGACGCCCTCCTCAAGGTGCTCCTCCAGGGCACCCAGTACAGCCCTCGGCGCGCGCTGGAGAACGGCCTGATCCACGAAGTGGCGTCGACTCCGGAGGAGATGCTCGCCAAGGCCCGCGCCTTCATCGACGCCAACCCCGAGTCGCAGCAGCCCTGGGACCGGCCGGGCTACAAGATCCCCGGCGGCACCCCCGCCAACCCGAAGTTCGCGGCCAACCTGCCCGCCTTTCCCGCCAACCTGCGCAAGCAGACGAACGGCGCCCCCTACCCGGCCCCGCGCAACATCCTCGCCGCCGCCGTCGAGGGCTCCCAGGTCGACTTCGAGACCGCCCAGGTCATCGAGGCCCGCTACTTCGTGGAGCTGGCCGCCGGCCAGACCTCGAAGAACATGATCCAGGCCTTCTTCTTCGACCTCCAGGCCGTCAACTCCGGCGCCAACCGCCCCAAGGGCATCGAGCCCCGCAAGGTCCGCCGGGTGGCCGTCCTGGGCGCCGGGATGATGGGCGCCGGTATCGCCTACTCGTGCGCCCGCGCCGGCATCGAGGTCGTCCTGAAGGACGTGTCCCTGGAGGCCGCCGTCAAGGGCAAGGGCTACTCCGAGAAGCTGTGCGCCAAGGCCGTCGCCAAGGGCCGTACGACGCAGGAGAAGGCCGACGCGCTGCTGGCCCGGATCACCCCCACCGCCGAGGTCCAGGACCTCACGGGCTGCGACGCGGTGATCGAGGCCGTCTTCGAGGACACGGCGCTCAAGCACAAGGTGTTCCAGGAGGTCGAGCAGGTCGTCGCGCCGGACGCGCTGCTGTGCTCCAACACCTCCACGCTCCCCATCACCGCCCTCGCCGAGGGCGTGCAGCGCCAGGCCGACTTCATCGGGCTGCACTTCTTCTCGCCGGTCGACAAGATGCCGCTGGTCGAGATCATCAAGGGCGAGCGGACCGGCGACGAGGCCCTCGCCCGGGCCTTCGACCTGGTCCGGCAGATCAACAAGACGCCGATCGTCGTCAACGACTCGCGCGGCTTCTTCACCTCCCGAGTCATCGGCCACTTCATCAACGAGGGCGTGGCGATGGTCGGCGAGGGCATCGAGCCCGCGTCCGTCGAACAGGCGGCGGCCCAGGCGGGCTACCCGGCCAAGGTGCTGTCCCTGATGGACGAGCTGACGCTCACCCTCCCGCGCAAGATCCGGGGTGAGACCAGGCGGGCCGTCGAGGAGGCGGGCGGCACCTGGACCCCGCACCCGGCGGAGGCCGTCATCGACCGCATGGTCGACGAGTTCGGCCGCACCGGCCGCAGCGGCGGCGCGGGCTTCTACGACTACGGGGACGACGGCAAGCGGACCGGGCTGTGGCCGGGACTGCGCGAGCACTTCACGCGAGCAGGCGCCGAGATCCCCTTCAAGGACATGCAGGAGCGGATGCTCTTCTCCGAGGCGCTGGACACCGTCCGCCTCCTGGAGGAAGGCGTGCTGACCTCCGTCGCCGACGCCAACATCGGCTCCATCTTCGGCATCGGCTTCCCCGGCTGGACCGGCGGCGTCCTGCAGTACATCAACGGCTACGACGGCGGCCTGCCCGGCTTCGTCGCACGCGCGCGGGAACTCGCCGAGCGCTACGGGGACCGCTTCACGCCGCCCGCACTGCTGGTGGAGAAGGCCGAGAAGGGCGAGCGGTTCAGTGACTCAGCCCGTTCCTGACAGGTCCTAGGTGAGCCATTCGCCCAGCTCCTCCTTCAGCGACCGCTGGAAAGTCGTCAGGAGCGCCTGCACCACCAAGGGCTGCATATGGGCCGAGAGGGACTTCACGTCCCGCGTCCCACGCTCCGACACCTCGCCGCGGAAGAGCTGGGCGAGTTCGTGAGCCGCGGCGCGCGAGTGTTCGATGAGGACCTTGCGCGCCGCCAGGATCGCCTCCTGGGAGAGCGGCACGTCCAGCAGCCGGACGCCGAGCCGCAGCAGACCGAGGTCGACGTCGTACGCGTCGCCGCTGCTCCCGGTCCGCACCACGTCCATCGCGGCCAGCCGTTCGACCTCACCGTCGGTCAGGGCCCGTCCCGCCCGCCGCTCCAGCTCCGCACGCGTCACCGTCTCCACCGTGTCCGGCGCCCAGGAGGCCACCACCGCCCGGTGGATCGCCAGGTCGTGCGCGCTGAGATCGGGCGGCAGCTGCCGCAGATAGCGCTCGATGGCCGCCAGCGTCATGCCCTGCCGCTGCAACTCCTCGATGAGCTCAAGGCGGGCCAGATGCTCCCGCCCGTAGTGCCCCACGCGCCGCGGACCGATCACCGGCGGTGGCAGCAGACCCTTGGTGCCGTAGAAGCGGACCGTGCGCACCGTGACCCCGGCCCGGGCGGCCAGCTCGTCGATCGTGAGGGTCGGCTCCGCGGTGTCGGTCGTCATGCGCAGCAGTATTGCTGTCTCACCAGTGCTGTGAAACCTCGTACGCACCCTGTGGTGAACGGAAGGTGATCGCGGGGTGGGCATGCGGTGACTGTGTGACAAGCAACGCTCTGTGACATGGGCCATCGTCTATCGACCGATTCGTGTGGGAAGGTGCTGCCTTGGTCTGTGCCACGTCACGAGCGGGGTGCCGGACCGAGTCACGTACGGACACTCGAGCGCACCACGCTCGGGCGCACCAGAGAGTGGTACCACCCGTGAGCAAGGACGCCGTGGACACGGCCAAGGTCACCGCCGGGAACGGGGCGACCACGACGCCCGCGGACGCGGGCGACGCCGGCTACAGCAAGGACCTCAAGGCCCGCCACGTCAACATGATCGCCATCGGCGGCGCCATCGGCACCGGTCTCTTCCTGGGCGCCGGTGGCCGCCTGCACAGCGCGGGCCCGGCGCTCGCGCTGGCCTACCTCGTCTGTGGCGTCTTCGCCTTCTTCGTCGTCCGGGCCCTGGGCGAGCTGGTCCTGTACCGGCCGTCGTCCGGGTCCTTCGTGTCGTACGCGCGCGAGTTCCTCGGCGAGAAGGGCGCGTACGTCGCCGGCTGGATGTACTTCCTGAACTGGTCGACGACCGGTATCGCCGACATCACCGCGATCGCGCTCTACACGCACTACTGGAGCATGTTCACCGACATCCCGCAGTGGGTGCTGGCCCTGATCGCGTTGGCCGTCGTGCTGGCGGTGAACCTGATCTCGGTGAAGATCTTCGGCGAGATGGAGTTCTGGTTCGCGATCATCAAGGTCGCCACGCTGATCGGCTTCATGTTCGTCGGCATCTTCCTGCTGGCCACCCAGCACGAGGTGGGCGGCCAGACCCCCGGCATGAGCGTGATCACGGACAACGGGGGCGTCTTCCCGCACGGCCTGATGCCCGTCGTCCTCGTCATGCAGGGCGTGATCTTCGCGTACGCCGCCCTGGAGCTGGTCGGTGTCGCCGCGGGCGAGACCGCCGAGCCGCAGAAGGTCGTCCCGCGCGCGGTGAACTCGATCATGTGGCGCGTCGGCCTGTTCTACGTCGGTTCGGTTGTCCTCCTGGCCCTGCTGCTGCCCGGCTCGGTCTACTCGGCCGACGAGAGCCCCTTCGTCACGGTCCTGTCGAAGATCGGCGTCCCGGCGGCCGGCGACGTGATGAACCTGGTCGTCCTGACCGCGGCGATGTCGTCCCTGAACTCGGGCCTGTACTCCACGGGCCGCATCCTGCGCTCCATGGCGATGGCGGGCTCGGCCCCGAAGTTCACCGCCCGCATGAACCGCAGCCAGGTGCCCTACGGCGGCATCCTGCTGACCTGCGCGGTGTGTGTGCTCGGCGTCGGCCTGAACTTCCTCGTGCCGGCCCAGGCCTTCGAGATCGTGCTGAACATCGCCTCGCTCGGCATCATCAGCACCTGGGTGATCATCATGGTCTGCCACCTGATCTTCGTGCGCCGCGCCAAGGCGGGCCTGGTGCAGCGGCCGCACTTCCGCCTCCCCGGCAGCCCGGTCACGGAGATCGCCACGATCGCCTTCCTGCTGGCCTGCCTCGGCATGATGTGGAACGACCCCGACGTCGGCCGCAAGACCCTGCTGCTCGTCCCGCTCATCGCCCTCGCCCTCGTCGCGGGCTGGTTCGGCATCCGCCGCCGGGTCTCCCGGACAGTGGACCAGGAGCTGACGAACCTCACGAAGTAGCAGGTCAGGGCCACTGTCAGTGGCATCGCCTACGGTGGCGTCATGTCGGAGATCAATTATGTCCGGGGTGACGCCACCGTGCCGTCGGTGAAGGGCGTCAAGCTGATCGCCCATGTCTGCAACGACATCGGCGGCTGGGGGAAGGGCTTCGTCCTGGCCCTGTCGCGCCGCTGGCCGGAGCCGGAGGCGGCCTACCGCGCCTGGCACCGCGACCGAGCGTCGAACGACTTCGGGCTGGGCGCCGTCCAGTTCGTCCAGGTCGAGCCTTACGTGTGGGTGGCCAACATGATCGGCCAGCGCGGCATCCTCCCCCACGCTCGGCTTCGCTCGCGCGGAGGGACCCCCATGGGCAGCAAGGGCGTTCCCGTGCGCTACGAGGCGATCGACACCGCCCTCGGCCGCCTCGCCGACAAGGCGGCCGAACTGAACGCATCGGTCCACATGCCCCGGATAGGGTGCGGGCTGGCCGGGGGCAAGTGGTCCCGCGTGGAACCGCTCATCGCCGAGCGGCTGGTGCGGCGGGGCATCGCCGTGACGGTCTACGACCACGGGGAGGGCGGGAGTTGAGCCGCACCGACACGGACGTCCTCGTGCTGGGCGGCGCGGGCGTGGACACCATCGTGTACGTGCCGGAGCTGCCGCTTCCGTACGCGGACAGCTACATGATCGAGGACGGCATCCGCACCCGCGCGGGCCAGACCGGCGACTTCGTCGCCCTCGGACTGAGCGCCCTGGGGCTGCGCACCCACCACCTCGACCTGCTCGGCGACGACCCCGAGGGCGAACTGGTCCGGGCCCTGCACCGCGAGAAGGGCATCGCCCTCACCGCGATCCCGCAGCCCGCCGGTACCAAGCGTGCGGTCAACCTCGTCGGCCCCGACGGCCGGCGCCTCTCCCTCTACGACACGAGCCGCTCGCACGCCGACGACCGGCTGCCCGAGGCGACGGTCCGTGCACTGGCGGAGTCGAGCCGCCACGTCCACGTCTCCATCACCCAGCCCTGCGCCCACGCCCTGCCCGTCCTCCGCGAGACCGGCGTACCCCTCTCCACCGACCTGCACGACTGGGACGGCGAGAACCCCTACCACGAGCCGTTCGCCCTCGCCGCGGACATCGTCTTCCTCTCCGCCGCCCGCCTCACCGACCCGGAGCGCACCCTGCGCCGCATCGCCGAGCGGGGCCGCGCCCAGGTCGTCGTCGCCACCGCCGGCGCCAAGGGAGCCCATCTGCTGGCCGACGGCGAGCTGACGCATGTGCCCCCGGTCGCGCCCCCCGCCCCCGTGGTGGACTCCAACGGCGCGGGCGACGCCTTCGCCGCGGCCTTCCTCTTCGGCCACCTGGCCGGCGAACCGCCCCTCCGATGCGCCCTGTACGGCGCGGTGGCCGGCGCCCACGCGTGCACGGTGCCGTCCACCGAGACGGCCGCGATAGAGCGGGACGGCCTCCTTGAACGCGCCGCCCAGGTGGACCACTGAAATGCAGCTGAGGGCAGCCGCCCTCGCGCTTGTTCCGCCCTACTCGGCGTGCCCGTGCTCATGGTCGTGCACGCCATTGGTCGCCGCGATCTTCTTCCACGACTTCGGCTGCTCCGGCGCCCCCTTCGTCCCCAGCGCACGGGCCGAGATCGAGGCCTCCCGCGCCGCCGGCGTCCCCGGCTTCGACGGCTGGAACAGCCAGGTGTCGAACAGCGCGGTCAGCCGCTTCCCGGACACCCGCTCCGCGTACTTCCTGAAGTCGGCGACCGAGGCGTTGCCATGGGCGTACGTCCGTGGCCAGCCCTTGAGGACGGCGAAGAAGTCCTCGTCGCCGATCGCGTTGCGCAGCGCCTGCAGGGCCAGCGCACCCCGGTCGTACACCGCCAGATGGAACTGGTTCTCCGGTCCCGGGTCGCCGGGACGGACCGCCCAGAACGGATCGTCCGCCGGGCGCGACGCGTACACGTAGTCCGCGATCTCCTGTGCCGTCCCCTCGCCCTCGTGCTCGGACCAGAGCCACTGCGCGTACCGGGCGAAGCCCTCGTTGATCCAGATGTCCTTCCACTGGGACACCGACACCAGGTCGCCGTACCACTGGTGGGCCAGCTCGTGCACGACGACCGACGTGTTCGACCCGTTCGCGAACTGCCGGGGGCTGTAGAAGGGCCGGGTCTGCGTCTCCAGGGCGTAGCCGGTCGTGGTGTTCGGCACGTATCCGCCGAGGGCGTTGTAGGGATACGGCCCGAAGTAGTCGGTCAGCCAGTCGGCGATCTCACCCGTCCGCTCGACGCTGGCCCGTGCCGCGCCGGCGCTGTCGCCCAGGTCCTTGCTGTAGGCGTTGATGACCGGAATGCCGCTGTCCGTCGTCGCGGTCGTGACGTCGAACTTGCCGACCGCCAGTGTGGCGAGGTAGGTGGCCTGCGGCTTGTTGGACCGCCAGCTGTAGCGGGTCCACCCGGCCCGTGAACTCGTCGATTGCAGCGTGCCGTTGGAGATGGCTTGCGTACCGTCCGGCACCTGCACCGAGATGTCGTACGTGGCCTTGTCCAGCGGATGGTCGTTGCTCGGGAACCACCACCACGCCGCCTCGGGCTCACCGGCCGCGACCCCGCCGTCCGGCGTCCGGAGCCAGCTCGTGAAGCCGTACGCCTGCTCCGACGACGGCACCCCGCTGTAGCGCACCACCACGGTGACGGACTCACCCTTGGCCAGCGGTTTGCTCGGCGTGACCTGCAGTTCGTGCTGACCCGAAGTCGCGAACCTCGCCTTCGCGCCGTTGACCCGCACCTCGCTCACATCCAGCAGGAAGTCCAGGTTGAACCGGGACAGATCCTGCGTGGTCCGGGCCAGCAGGGTCGCCGTGCCCTCCAGCCGGTCGTCCGCGGGCCGGTACTTCAGCCGCAGGTCGTAGTGGGAGACGTCGTATCCGCCGTTGCCGTACGCCGGGTAGTAGGGGTCGCCGATGCCCGGAGCGCCGGGGGAGTGGCTCGCGGCCGATGCCGGGATCGCCAGCAGAAGGGAGGCCGCAGCGAGTGCGCCCGGCGTGGTGAGTCTGCGGTGCACTGAAGCTCCAAGTCGTAGGGGCGGGAGGACCGTGCGGAGCCCATTCACGCTCAGGCGTAACTGCCCTGTCCACAACAACCGCTGTCACGAGATCGCCATTCGGCCGACATACACCCGGACGCCCCAACGTCGCTTTCCCGCCACCAGCACCACTGTGAGGGTCCCTCAGTCGCCCCCTTCTGCACTTGAGTTGCGGACGGTACCGTCCGGCGCATGCCGAAACGCATGCGCTTCACGACCTGGAGACCGCTCGCGACGGCGGCCACCGCCGCCCTCACGGCCACCCTGCTCACCCCCGCCGCAGCGCACACCGCGCCTCGCACGAGCCAACCCGTCTACTCGTACGAGAACGCCGTCCGTGAGGCCGTCTGGGTGGACACCGGCCTCGACGGCGACGGCGACGGCCGGACCGACCGCGTCGCCGTCGACATCGTCCGCCCGCGCGAACCCGCCCAGCGGGGCCGGAAAGTCCCCGTCATCATGGACGCCAGCCCGTACTACTCGTGCTGCGGGCGCGGCAACGAGAGCCAGAAGAAGACGTACGACGCGAACGGCGACGTCGTCCGGATGCCGCTGTTCTACGACAACTACTTCGTCCCGCGCGGCTACGCCTTCGTCGGCGTCGACCTCGCCGGAACCAACCGCTCCGACGGCTGCGTCGACGTCGGCGGCCGCTCCGACGTCGAGTCGGCGAAGGCCGTCGTCGACTGGCTGAACGGCCGCGCCAAGGCCTACACCACCCGCACCGGCACGACCCGCGCCAAGGCCACCTGGACCAACGGCAGGACCGGGATGATCGGCAAGAGCTGGGACGGCACCATCGCCAACGGCGTCGCCGCGACCGGCGTCGAGGGCCTGGAGACCATCGTGCCGATCAGTGCCATCTCCTCCTGGTACGACTACTACTTCCAGCAGGGCGCCCCGTTGTACGACTCCGGCCCCGACTGGCTGTCGAACTACGTCAACAGCCCCGACGCCCGCGCCAAGTGCGCCGCCGTCCAGCAGCGACTCGTCGACGGTGCCCCGCGCACCGGCGACTGGACGCCGCTGTGGACCGAGCGCGACTACGTCAAGGACGCGCGCAAGGTGAAGGCGAGCGTCTTCCTGATCCACGGCATGCAGGACCTCAACGTCCGGATGAAGCACGTCGGCCAGTGGTGGGACGCCCTCGCGAGGAACGGCGTCGAGCGCAAGATCTGGCTGTCCCAGACCGGCCATGTCGACCCCTTCGACTTCCGGCGTGCGGAGTGGGTGGAGACCCTGCACCGCTGGTTCGACCACGAACTCCTCGGCTACGACAACGGCATCGACCGCGAGCCGATGGCCGACATCGAGCGCCACCCCGACCAGTGGGTCACGTCGAAGGCATGGCCGCCACGCGGCACCGACACCGTCCGCCTGAAGCCCGCCCATGGAGACCGGCCCGGCGTCGGCACCCTCGGCCTGCGCAACGGCGAGGGCACCGAGACCTTCACCGACGACCCACAGCACAGCGAGACCGACTGGGCCGCGCACATCGACCAACCCACCCCCGACAAGGCGGGCTTCGTGACCAGGCCGCTCACCCGGGACCTGCGCCTGTCCGGCTCCTCCGAGGTCACCGTCACCGCGACCCCCACCACCCGCACGGCCCACCTCTCGGCCGTCCTCGTGGACCTCGGCCCCGCCACCATCCGCGACTACGCCGACGCCGCCGAGGGCATCACCACCCTCCCCGACCGCACCTGCTGGGGACCGTCCACCACCGGCGACAGCGCCTGCTTCAAGGAGACCAGCGCCAAGACGACCGACGTCGAGCACACCATCGTCAGCCGCGGCTGGGCCGACCTCGGCAACCACGCCTCCGACCTGACGGGCCGCCCGCTCACTCCGGGCAAGCGGTACACCATCACCCTCGACCTGGCCGCGACCGACCACGTCGTCCCGGCGGGACACCGGCTGGCCCTGATCATCGCGGGCACCGACAAGGACCTCATCGACCCTCCGGCCGACACCCCGACGCTCACCCTGGACCTGTCCCGCACCTCCGCCCGCGTCCCGCTGGTCGGCGGCACGGCAGCGTTCGCCCGAGCCACGGCAGGCACCGCAGGCACCGACACGGCCGGGACCCCGGCGCCGTACAAGACGCTCGAAGGAGTCGACGCCCCGCGTTCCGCCGAGCGCGTCCCCGGTCCCCGCAACACCGACTGACTCACCCGGAGGCGGCCGGACCGGCCAACCCGGCCGCCTCCTGCGCACACCCCCACGCCACGGTCACGCCAGCGCCCCCGTGACCGTAGTTGTGCACCAGCACCCGCCCGTCCGGCAGCAGTTCGCGCTCCAGCCGCACCGCGTCCCGCACCGGCCGCAGCCCCACCCGGTGGTCCAGCACCCGCGCCCCGGCGATCTCCGGCCGCAGCGCGGCGCACCGTCGTACGATCGCCTCGGCCACCGCAGGATCCGGCGCAAGCGACCACTCGTCCTCCTCCGAGGTGCCGCCCAGCACCAGGCGCCCCGGATGCGGGAAGACATACGCCATCTCACCGGAGGCGTCCTTGCAGACGACCCAGGTACGGATCCCGGGATTCTCCACCACGACCAACTGACCGCGCACAGGGCGCACGGACGCGTCCGGCACCAGCTTCCGCGCGCCCAACCCCGTGCAGTTGACCACCACCGGCGCGTCCGCCTCCGCGAGCGCCGACACCGTGCGCTCCTCCACCACTCCGCCCGCCGCCGCCAACCGCTCCCGCAGCCATGGCAGATGAGTCGACATGTCGACCAGCGGCAGCCGCGCCCACAGACCCATCGGCCCGGCGTACTCCTCGGGCGTCGCCGCCCGCAGCCCCTTCAGCCGGCCCGCCGCCCAGGAGTCCGTCTCGTCCAGGTCGGTCTCGCCCATGACCCCCTCGACCAGGCGTACGCCGGTCACCTCCGGCCGCTCGGCCAGCTCCTCGTAGACGTCCAGCGAGCGCAGCGCCCACCTGCGCGCCGCCTCGGGCGGCTCGATGCGGTACGGCCACCACAGCGCGCCCGCCACCGCCGAGGTGGTTCGCTCGACCGGGTCCCGCGTCCACACCCGTACCCGCCGCCCGCGCTCGGCCAGCACCACGGCCGTCGTCAGCCCGATGACACCCCCGCCGATGACGATCACATCGTCCTCCGTGTCACTGTTCATGCGGGGACGGTAGCGGAATGTGTCATGCCGCGATCAGAGCGGCGTAACGGTGGGGATACTCACCGTATGTCTGCCGCGTACGCGACCTTCGGCCTGGCACCCGCGATGCGGGCCGGTGGAGTTCTCGCCGACGGTGGCTACCAGGTGCACCGGGACTTCGTGGACTTCATCGTCGACGGGCGCCCGCTGCTGTTCCAGCTCTCGGACCTGGACGCCGTCTCCCCGCTCGCCTCCGACGTCCCGCCCGCCATCTTCACCGCCCAGGTGCGCAGCCTGTTACTGGAGGCCGACGCGCCGCTGCCCGGCGGGCGGTACGTCATCTACGGCTGCCCCGAGTGCGCGGACCTGGCGTGCGGAGCGGTCACCGCGGTCATCGAGCGAGCCGACGACGACTACCTCTGGCGGGACTTCGCCTGGCAGACGGACGAACAGGTCGACCTGGAGCTGAACGGCTACCAGGGCATCGGCCCGTTCCGCTTCCACGGCGACGAGTACCGCACGGCGCTGAACTCCCTGCTGGACGCCGAGGGGACCGGCGGTCGCCGCGTCCTGCTGATCGGCGCCCGCGTCGCCCTGCTCGCCAAGCTCGCCGCCGCCCTGCGCACCATCGGCATCGGCGCCGACATCACCCGCGACGCCGACCGCGTCCCCACCGACGAGCTGCGCGGCTACGGCGCCGTCGCCTTCGGCCGCGGGGTCGGCGAGGAGGAGCGCGCGGCCGTGCGCCGGGCCTTCGAACGCGCCGGGGTGGAGGTGGCGTACGTCGACGGACTCGCCCCGATCGTCCCGTTGCTCGTCGCCCAGCTCGAACACGCCCTCGACCGCAGCCCGGTGGCGCAGCGCCGCCTCACCCGCCTGGTCACGGCCGACGGCGTGGCGGGCGTCGAGGTCACCTCGACCTGCCGGGTCCAACTCACCGCGTACCGCCTGGACCGCCTCTCCCGCCCCCACACCCACACCCTCTTCGACGGCCTCCTCGAACCGGGCCACCACCGCATCCCCCTGGACGCGAAGTCCGTGAAGGGCCAGTCGTACGTGGTGGCCAGGACGGCGGGGAGTGTGCTGGTGGAGTCGATGCCGAGGTGAACGCCGGTCCGGTCGTCGCGGGTGGTGGACAAGGGGTTTGGTGGTCGTGCGGGGTGGTGGGGGCGACGGCGCTCTCGTCGGGCGATGACCCGTGAAGATCCACCCGGTCGCCCCGCCGGGCGACGGCAAGTGTGCTGGTGGGGACGGGGACGACCTGAATACCGGCGCGACCGCCCGGCCGGGCGGGCACTAGGATCGGGGTCTGATGACTGCCACCCTCGTCGCCAAGAACCTCGCCGCCGGTCACGGCGACCGCGCGCTCTTCACCGGCCTCGATCTGGTCGTCGCGCCCGGCGACGTGATCGGGCTGGTCGGTGCCAACGGCGCCGGAAAGTCCACGCTGCTGCGGATGCTCGCCGGGCTCGACGCCCCCGAGCAGGGCGAGCTGCGCCTGTCCCCACCCACCGCCACCGTCGGTCACCTGCCGCAGGAGCCCGAGCGGCGGCCGGGCGAGACGGTACGGGAGTTCCTGGCCCGGCGTACCGGCGTCGCCGAGGCCCAGCGGGCCATGGACGAGGCCACCCAGGCGCTCGTCGACGGGGCACCCGGCGCCGACGACGCCTACGCCACCAGCCTGGAGCGCTGGCTCGGCCTCGGCGGCGCCGACCTCGACGAACGCGCCGAGGAGGTCGCCGACGCGCTCGGCCTCGCCGTCGGCCTGGACCAGCCGATGACGTCCCTCTCCGGCGGCCAGGCGGCCCGCGCCGGCCTCGCCTCCCTCCTGCTCTCCCGCTACGACGTCTTCCTGCTCGACGAGCCCACCAACGACCTCGACCTCGACGGCCTGGAGCGCCTCGAACGCTTCGTCGGTGGCCTGCGCGCCGGCACGGTCGTCGTCAGCCACGACCGCGAGTTCCTCACCCGGACGGTCACCAAGGTCCTCGAACTCGACCTCGCCCAGCAGCAGATCAACCTCTACGGCGGCGGCTACGCGGCCTACCTGGAAGAACGCGAGGTGGCCCGGCGGCACGCGCGCGAGGAGTACGACGAGTACGCCGACAAGAAGTCCGCCCTCCAGGACCGGGCGCAGATGCAGCGCGCCTGGATGGACAAGGGCGTGAAGAACGCCCGGCGCAAGGCGGGCAACGACAACGACAAGATCGGCCGCAAGTTCCGCAGCGACGCCAGCGAGAAGCAGGCCGCGAAGGCCCGGCAGACCCAGCGCATGATCGAACGGCTGGAGGTGGTCGAGGAGCCGCGCAAGGAGTGGGAACTGCGCATGGAGATCGCCTCGGCCCCCCGCTCGGGCGCGGTCGTGGCCACCCTGCGCGACGCCGAGGTCCGGCGCGGCGACTTCGTACTCGGACCCGTGTCCCTCCAGGTCGACTGGGCGGACCGGGTCGCGGTCACCGGCGCGAACGGCGCGGGCAAGTCCACCCTGCTCGGCGCCCTGCTCGGTCGCGTCCCGCTCGACGCGGGCCACGCCGCCCTCGGCTCCGGCGTGCTGGTCGGTGAGGTCGACCAGGCCCGCAAGCTGTTCCACGGCCCGGAGACGCTGCTCGACGCGTTCTGCGCGGCGGTCCCCGACACCGAACCGGTCGAGGTACGCACACTCCTCGCCAAGTTCGGCCTGAAGTCGGACCACGTCCTGCGCCCGGCGGCCACCCTCTCCCCGGGCGAGCGCACCCGCGCCGCCCTCGCCCTCCTCCAGGGCCGGGGCGTCAACCTGCTGGTCCTCGACGAGCCGACCAACCACCTCGACCTGCCCGCCATCGAGCAACTGGAGTCGGCCCTCGACGCCTACACCGGCACCCTGCTGCTGGTCACCCACGACCGCCGCATGCTGGACGCGGTCCACGTCACCCGCCGTCTGGAGGTCGCCGACGGCAAGGTGACCGAGCATTAACGAGGCGTCAGCCGCGTCGCCAGCTGCGGATAGTCGACGACGAGGCCGTCCGCGTCGACGTCCAGCTCGCTGCGGAAGTCACCCGACGCGAACCGCACCCGCCCGCCGCCGTCGGTGCGGGCGAGATGCGTGTACGTCTGGACCGAGGGCCGTACGGCAAGGTCGGGCACCGACACCCACGCCATCAGGAACTTCCGCTCACCGGCGGCCCGGTGCAACTCGTGCCGGAGCACGGGCATGGTGTTGGTCAGCGGACACAGCCCCAGATCGCAGTCGAGCGCCCCGTGCACCTCGGGCACCGGCTGCCCGTCGGCGGTCCATTCCCCCCGCCCGTCGTGCCACAGATCGAGCGTCCGCGTCAGCTCCGCGGTCTCGGCGGTCACCCGGAGCCGCCGGGTCACGTAACCGTCGCCGGTTTCCAGTTCGTACGACACCCAGTACGGCTCCGGGTCCGTCCCCACCGCCCGCCCCCGCGCCCGCAGGGTCTCCCCGTCGAACGCGACCCAGGCGGTCTCGTACCCGTGGCTCGCCGTGACGTCCCAGGTCACTGCACGCGAAGTGGTCATATCGCCACACTATGAGTGGTGGGTCGGCGGACGTCCCGCCGACACGGTTGCGCCCACCGGGCCCGAACCCCCGCAGCCGCGCGGCAGCCCGGGCCCGGTCAACATCAGGCCCGCCCGCCCTTCTTGGGGTCGAGCAGCCCCGCGCGCCGCAGGGCGTCGGCCATCGCGCTGTTCGCCGGAGCCGGAGCCGGAGCCTGGCGCCCGCCACCGCCGCCCTGGCCACCGCGCCCGCCCTGCCGCTGCTGCGGCGGGCGCCCGCCCCGCTGCGGGCGGCGTTCGCCGGAACCCCGCTCCTGGAGCGCGGCCTCGTCGTCCAGCCGCAGGGTGAGGGAGATCCGCTTGCGCGGAATGTCGACGTCGAGGACCTTCACCTTCACGATGTCACCTGGCTTGACGACGTCCCGCGGGTCCTTGACGAACGTCTTCGACATCGCGGACACGTGCACCAGACCGTCCTGGTGCACACCGACGTCGACGAACGCCCCGAACGCGGCCACGTTGGTGACCACGCCCTCCAGGACCATCCCCGCCTGAAGGTCGGAGAGCTTCTCGACGCCCTCCTTGAAGGTGGCCGTCTTGAACGCCGGCCGCGGATCGCGCCCCGGCTTCTCCAGCTCCTTGAGGATGTCGGTGACCGTCGGCAGACCGAACGTCTCGTCCACGAAGTCCTGCGGCTTCAGCGACCGCAGCACTCCCGTGTTGCCGACCAGCGCGGCCACTTCCTGGCCGGTGGTCTTCACCATCCGCCGTACGACGGGGTACGCCTCCGGGTGCACGCTGGACGCGTCCAGCGGGTCGTGGCCGCCGCGGATGCGCAGGAAGCCCGCGCACTGCTCGTACGCCTTCGGCCCCAGCCGTGCCACGTTCTTCAGCTCGGAGCGGGACGTGAACGGGCCGTTGGCGTCGCGGTGCGCCACGATGTTCTCGGCGAGCCCGGAGGAGATGCCCGACACGCGCGCGAGGAGCGGCGCGGACGCCGTGTTGACGTCGACCCCGACGCCGTTCACACAGTCCTCCACCACCGCGTCCAGCGAACGCGACAGCTTCACCTCGGACAGGTCGTGCTGGTACTGGCCGACCCCGATCGACTTCGGGTCGATCTTCACCAGCTCGGCGAGCGGGTCCTGGAGGCGACGCGCGATCGACACCGCGCCCCGCAGCGACACGTCCATGTCGGGCAGCTCCTGCGAGGCGAACGCGGAGGCCGAGTACACGGACGCGCCCGCCTCGGACACCATCACCTTGGTGAGCTTCAGCTCCGGGTGCTTGGTGATGAGTTCACCGGCGAGCTTGTCGGTCTCGCGGGACGCCGTGCCGTTGCCGATCGCGATCAGCTCGACGGCGTGCTCCTTGGCGAGCCGGGCCAGCTTCGCGATCGCCTCGTCCCACTTGTTGGCCGGGACGTGCGGGTAGATGACGTCGGTGGCGACGACCTTGCCGGTGGCGTCCACGACGGCCACCTTCACGCCCGTACGGAAACCGGGGTCGAGACCGAGCGTCGCGCGCGTGCCGGCCGGGGCGGCGAGGAGCAGGTCCCGCAGGTTCGCCGCGAACACGCCGACCGCCTCGTCCTCGGCCGCCGTACGCAGCCGCAGGCGGAGGTCGATGCCGAGGTGCACCAGGACGCGGGTCCGCCAGGCCCAGCGGACGGTGTCCGTCAGCCACTTGTCGGCGGGCCGCCCACGGTCGGCGATCCCGAACTTCCCGGCGATGATCCCCTCGTACGACGAGGGCCCCTCCGTCGGCTCCTCCGGCTCCAGGACGAGGTCGAGGACCTCCTCCTTCTCGCCGCGCAGCATCGCCAGGATGCGGTGCGACGGCAGCTCGGTGAACGGCTCGGCGAAGTCGAAGTAGTCGGCGAACTTGGCGCCCGCCTCCTCCTTGCCCTCGCGCACCTTGGCGGCCAGCCGCCCGCGCACCCACATGCGCTCACGCAGCTCGCCGATCAGGTCGGCGTCCTCCGAGAACCGCTCCGTGAGGATCGCCCGGGCACCGTCCAGGGCGGCCTGCGGATCGGCCACGCCCTTGCCGGCGTCCACGAACGCGGCGGCGGCCGCGAGGGGCTCGACGGTCGGATCGCCGAGCAGCCCCTCGGCCAGCGGCTCCAGACCGGCCTCACGGGCGATCTGCGCCTTCGTCCGCCGCTTCGGCTTGTACGGCAGATAGATGTCCTCCAGGCGCGCCTTGGTCTGCGCGCCCCGGATCTGCACCTGAAGTTCGTCGGTGAGCTTGCCCTGCTCACGCACCGACTCCAGGATCGCCGTCCGCCGCTCCTCCAGCTCCCGCAGATAGCGCAGCCGCTCCTCGATCGTGCGCAGCTGCGCATCGTCGAGCATCTCGGTCGCTTCCTTGCGGTAGCGGGCGATGAAGGGCACCGTCGAACCGCCGTCGAGCAGCTCCACGGCAGCCTTGACCTGCCGCTCCCGTACGCCGAGCTCCTCGGCGATCCTGCCTTCGATGGACCCTGCTCCCAGGGACCCGGGTGTCGTCACGATTCCCGTACCGCCTTCTCCGCTTCGGGTTGCGCGGCAATTGTGGCAGGTCGCACCGACAACGGGGGACCAGGGCGGGAACTGGCGGGGCGGCGGCTCTCAGACCCGGCGCGCGCCGCGCCTTCCGCCCCCGGAGGCGCCGCCGAGCAGGCGGGCCACGGCCCGGAACGGCAACGTCACGACCGTGGCGACGGCACCGCCGATCTGCCGCAGGACATCCGCTAGGGCACGGAACACGTGCATCCCCTTTCGTCGTGCTCTTCTTCGTCTTGCTCTTCGCTCTCTGTGGACCAGGTCTCTCTGTGGACCAGGTGATCTGCGGGTACCGCGCCCGCCGCCGGTCATGCCGTGCGATGGCAGGAAAGGTGGGGAACTCGTCATTGCGGCCATGTCCGGGCCCGCGAAGAATCGCTCGTATGGCGCAGCGAACCGTTCTGGTCGTCCTCTTCGACGGCGTGCAGAGCCTCGACGTCTCCGGCCCGGTGGAGGTCTTCGCCGGGGCCGAGACGCTCACCCCGGGGACGTACCGCATCCGTACGGCCTCCCTGGACGGCGGTCCCGTCCGCAGCTCCAGCGGGCTGACCCTCGCACCGGACGAGGCACTCGCCGACGCGTCCGCCCCGCACACCCTCCTGGTCCCCGGTGGCAGGGGCACCCGCCGGCCGGACCCGCGCCTGACCGCCTGGCTGCGTGCGCACGGGCCGCGGGCCCCGCGCCTGGTCTCCGTGTGCACCGGGTCGCTGCTGCTCGCCGAGGCGGGCCTGCTGGACGGCCGTCGCGCGACGACCCACTGGAGGTTCTGCGACCAGCTCGCCCGCGACCACCCGGCCGTCCACGTCGAACCCGACCCCATCTACGTGCGCGACGGACACATCGCCACGTCCGCCGGCGTCACCTCCGGCATCGATCTCGCCCTCGCCCTGGTGGAGGAGGACCTCGGCCGGGACGTGGCCCTCACCATCGCCCGCCACCTCGTGGTCTTCCTGCGCCGCCCCGGAAACCAGGCCCAGTTCAGCGCGCAGCTCGCCGCCCAGACGGCCTCCCGCGAGCCGCTGCGCGAGCTCCAGCGGTGGATCACCGAGCACCCCGCCGACGACCTGACCGTCGAGGCCCTCGCCGCCCGCGCCCGGCTCTCCCCGCGCCACTTCGCCCGCGCCTTCCGGTCCGAGACCGGCACGACCCCCGGCCGCTACGTCGACCGGGTGCGCCTCGAACACGCCCGCCGTCTCCTGGAGGACACGGGCGACGGAATCGAGGAGATCGCCCGCGCCAGCGGCTACGGCACGCCCGAGGCCATGCGCCGGGCCTTCCTGAAGGCCCTCGGCACCGCACCGGCCGAGTACCGCCGGCGTTTCCGTCCGGCCCCCACCCCATGAACCCCACCCCATGAAAGGGACAACCGATGCAGATCGCCATCGTCCTCTACGACGGCTTCACCGCCCTGGACGCCGTAGGCCCCTACGAGACCCTCGGCCGCCTCCCGGACGCCGAGACGGTCTTCGTCGCCGAACGCACCGGCCCCGTCCGCAACGACACCGGCAACCTCGCGCTCACCGCCGACCGGACCCTGACCGACATGCCGAGCCCCGACATCGTGGTGGTCCCGGGCGGTCCCGGCCAGGAGTCGCAGATGGTGAACGACACCCTGCTGGACTGGCTGCGCACCGCCGACGCCGGCACCACCTGGACGACGTCCGTGTGCACCGGCTCCCTGATCCTGGCCGCCGCCGGACTCCTCCGGGGACGCCGGGCGACCTCGCACTGGCTCACCCTGGACGAGCTGAAGCCCTTCGGCGTCGAGCCCACGGGAGAGCGGGTCGTCTTCGACGGCAAGTACGTCACCGCCGCCGGTGTCTCCTCCGGCATCGACATGGGCCTCACCCTGCTCGGCAGGATCGCCGGCGACGAACAGGCCCAGGCCGTCCAGCTGATGACCGAGTACGACCCGCAGCCCCCGTACGACGCCGGCTCCCCGCAGAAGGCGCCCGCGCACCTCGTGGAGATGTTCCGCGCCCGGACGGCCTCAGCCTGACGCGGTCCAGGTGAAGTGCGGCTGCCGCCGCTCCAGGAACGCGGCGACGCCCTCCGCGGTGTCGCCGCCGTCGCGCATCTGTTCGGCCCAGTACGCGTCCCGGTCGGTGCGGCCGTCGGCGAACTCCTTCGCCGCGGCCTGCGTCAGCTGCGAGCGGGACACCAGGATCCGGGTGAACTCGGCGATCCGCTTGTCGAGTTCACCCTCGGGCAGCACCTCGTCGACCAGCCCGGTGCGCAACGCCCGGTCGGCGCCGATCAGCTCGCCGGAGAACAGCAGGTACTTGGTGGTGGCCGGACCCACCAGGGACACCAACCGCCGGGTCGCGGAGGCCGGATACACGATCCCGAGCTTCGCCGGTGTCACCCCGAACAGGGCGCCCTCCTCCGCGAACCGCAGATCACAGGCCGCCGCGAGCTGCGCCCCGCCGCCCACGCAGTGCCCGCGGATCGCCGCCAGGGTCGGCTTCGGAAACGCGGCGAGCGCCTCCTCCGCCCGCACGGCCAGCCCCTGCGCCTCGGCGGGCGAGGCCCGCAGGGTGGAGATGTCGGCGCCCGCGCAGAACGTGCCGCCCTCACCCGTCAGCACCAGGGCCCGTACCCCCGGATCGGCCGCCAGGGCGTCCAGCAACTCGGGCAGCGCCCGCCACATCGCGGCCGTCATGGCGTTCCGCTTGGCCGGATGGGCGATGACGACGGTGGCCACCGAGTCGGTGACGCGGTGCAGCAGCTGGGGCTCCATGCGCGGGATGCTAGCCGCATGCCCGCTCCGTAGGATCGACGAGGGGCCCCGTGAGAGGAGGCGGCCCGATGACCAAGCCCGCGAAGGACGAGAAGGCGAAACTGCGGCGCGGCTTCGGCCGGCTGGTCGCCCTGGGTGTGCTCCTGGTCGTCGCCGGTCTCGTCGGGCTCGTCTACACCGGCGTGGCCACGCTGACGTCCATGCTCCTGTTCGGCTGGCTGCTGCTGATCGGCGGCGTGGTCGGACTGTTGCACGCCATCGAGGGGCGCGGCAGCAACTTCTTCTGGCTCGCGGTGATCGTCGCGGCCCTGAACATCGCGGCGGGTGTCGTGATCCTGAAGAGCCCCGACGCGGCCGCCGACGCCCTGGCCATGTTCGCCGCCCTGCTCTTCCTCAGCGCCGGGCTCTTCCGGCTGGTCGGCAGTCTGGTGGTGCGTGGCCCGCAGTTCGGCCTGACCCTGCTGCTGGGCGCCTTCGACCTGCTGCTGGGCATCCTGGTGCTGGGCTCCTGGCCGAGCAGCAGCCAGTACGTCATCGGTACGTTCTTCTCGTTGGCCCTGCTCTTCGACGGCCTCGGACTGATCGCCACCGGCTTCGGCGGCCGCCGGATCGTGGGTATGGTCGAGGACGCCTCAGGAGTCGGCAGGGCCGAGCCAGGGGATGCCTCGAAACCCGTACAAGCCGAATAGTTCGGAAAGTCGGCACCGGCGGGACAGGATGCAGTCCCACACCTGACTGTGTCATACGCCAACGGTCAGAAGCGTTCGATAATCGCTGACTTGTGTTCAGCTCTCCGGCAGGAGGCGGCGCGTTACCAACACTCGACGTGTGGTGACAACCGAGCACAAGGGTGGCGACCGGACGATGGACGACCACGGGCGCGGGCCCGCCCCACGCCCCGCAGGCGGCGCAGACGCAACCGTCGAGCCGAGCGCGCGCGCTCCACTGCCGTACGAGGGCGTATGGCGGTTCACCGCCCCCGCTGTCGACGCCTCGGTCCCGCAGGCCCGGCACGCCGTACGGGACCTGCTCCTGCGTCAGCGGGTGCCGGTCACGGACGACGTCGCCCAGGGACTGCTGCTGATCGTCTCCGAGCTGGTCACGAACGCCGTACGGCACGCCGCGGTGCTCTCGCCGATGCTCGCCGTGGAGGTCGCCGTCGGCGCCGAGTGGGTGCGGGTGTCCGTGGAGGACAACCACCCCTACCGGCCGACCGCCCTGGAGACCGACCACGGCCGGACCGGCGGCCGGGGTCTGCTCCTGGTGCGGGAGATCACCCGGGAGTCGGGCGGGGTGTGCGACGTCGAGCACACGACGAATGGCGGCAAGGTGATCTGGGCCGCCCTGCCGCTCAATCCCGCCCGGCTGCCCTGAGGCTCACCAGCCCTCGGACGGACCGGTCAGCTCCCTGATCGCGGGACGGGCCGCGTCCAGCACCGTCATGAACCACGCCGAGAAGGTGTCCTTGGCGTGCCGCTCCGCCAGCTCGTCCGGGGTGACGAACGCCGTGGCGTGCACCTCCTCGGGGTCCGGCCGCAGCGGGGCCTGCACGAGTCCCACGAAGAGGTGGTTGTACTCCTGCTCCACCAGGCCCGACACGGGGTCCGGGTGGTTGTAGCGCACGGTGCCCGCCTCGGCGAGCAGCGACGGGGAGACGCCGAGTTCCTCGTACGTCCGCCGGGCCGCCGCCGCGAAGGGGGCCTCGCCCGGGTAGGGGTGGCCGCAGCAGGTGTTGGACCACACACCGGGGGAGTGGTACTTGCCCAGCGCCCGCTGCTGGAGCAGCAGCCGGCCGTAGTCGTCGAACAGGAAGACCGAGAACGCCCGGTGCAGCCGGCCCGGTGGCTGGTGGGCGGCGAGCTTCTCAGCGGTGCCGATCGTCACGCCGTTCTCGTCGACCAGTTCCAGCATGATCGCTTCCGCGGTGCCGTTCGACGAGCTGTGCGTCGCGGTGGCAGGTGTGATCGGCATACCCATCCTTCGCCTCGTTCCTCGCGCCCCAGTCTGCCGTACGAATCCGGCACTCCCGGCACTTCCCGGCGCGTCTGCACCGGAAGAGGGACCCGGTGGATGATCCTGCCCGCCGCACGAAGCCAGGAACCGTCCGGTATGGGCTGTACGGGGAAGGACGGGGGCGCGCGCCGTTCTCTGCGCGCCGTGCCGGTCCTCAAGCGGTCGTGTCCGGAGCGGTCGTGTCCGGCCTCGGCGCCCGGGCGATGCGGGCGCCACCCCGGTGACTCAGTAGCACAGCCGTGCCTCGTGCTCCGCGTGGCCGCTCGGCTCCAGCTGGAACGTGCAGTGCTCCACGTCGAAGTGGTCGCCCAGGCAGCCCTGGAGTTCGTGGAGCATCTTCTCGTGTCCTATCGCGTTCAGGACGTCGGAGCGGACGACGACGTGCGCGGACAGCACCGGCATGCCCGAGGTGATCGTCCAGGCGTGCAGATCGTGGACGTCCTCCACCCCGTCGAGCGCCAGCATGTGGGCGCGCACCTCCGCCATGTCGACGCCCTTGGGCGCCGACTCCAGCAGCACGTCGAGCGTCTCGCGCAGCAGCCTCAGCGTGCGCGGCACGATCATCAGGCCGATGACCAGCGAGGCGATCGGGTCGGCCGCCTGCCAGCCGGTGGTGACGATCACCACCGCCGAGACCAGCACCGCCACCGAGCCCAGCGCGTCGGCGGCGACCTCCAAGAAGGCGCCGCGCACGTTCAGGCTCTCCTTCTGGCCGCGCAACAGCAGCGTGAGCGAGATCATGTTCGCGACCAGACCGATCAGAGCGAACACCGCGGTCAGCCCGCCCTCGGTGCCGGCCGGTGTGATGAACCGCTGGATCGCCTCGTACAGCACATAGCCGCCGACCCCGAGCAGCAGCAGACAGTTGGCGAGCGCGGCGAGGATCTCGGCGCGCGCGTACCCGAAGGTGCGGTTCGCGCTGGCCGGGAGGTTGGCGAAGTGGATCGCGAGCAGCGCCATGCCGAGGCCGAGCGCGTCGGTCGCCATGTGCGCGGCGTCCGCGATCAGCGCGAGGGAGTCCGCGAGCACACCGCCGACGATCTCGACCACCATGACGGTGAGCGTGATGGACAGCGCGATCCGCAACCTGCCGCGGTACGCCGCGGCCGCCGTACCGGTGACCGGCGCGCCGTGCGCATGCCCGTGATCGTGCCCAGCCCCCATGAAAGCCGCCTCCTGCTGATCGGTCCGGACCTCAGTGAACTACGGGCGGGGGGTACCCGGCAACGCGGCACTGAACACCGTTGTCATGTGCCCTGACCTGCGGAAATGAAGCGCAGGTCAGGGCATTGGCGCGATCAGCGGCCGTGGTGGAGCAGCCACCCCCGCCACGCCGACTCGACCATCTCGCGCACTCCGCGCCGGGCCGTCCAGCCCAGCTCCTCGGCGGCCCGGGCGGCCGAGGCGACGGCGCGCGGCGCGTCCCCGGGACGGCGCGCCTCGACGACGCCGGGGCGGGTGTCGCCGGTCACCTCACCGATCAGCGTGATCAGCTCGCGCACCGAGACGCCCTCTCCGCGGCCGATGTTCACGGTCAGATCGCCCGAGGCGTCCGGGGCGGACAGCCGCCGTGCCGCCGCGAGGTGCGCCTCGGCGAGGTCGGCGACATGGATGTAGTCACGGATGCAGGTGCCGTCCGGCGTCGGGTAGTCGTCGCCGAAGATCCGGGGGGCCTCGTCGCGGGACAGCCGGTCGAAGACCATGGGGACCACGTTGAACACGCCCGTGTCGGCCAGCTCCGGCGCGGCCGCGCCCGCCACGTTGAAGTAGCGCAGGCACACCGTCGCGATGCCGTGCGCCCGGCCCGCCGCGCGCACCAGCCACTCACCGGCGAGTTTGGTCTCGCCGTACGGGCTCATCGGGGCGCACGGCGTGTCCTCCGTGATGAGGTCCACGTCGGGGTTGCCGTAGACGGCCGCGGAGGAGGAGAACAGGAAGCGCCTGATCCCGTCGCCGGCGACCGCGTCCATCAGCGCCGCGAGACCGCCGACGTTCTCCTCGTAGTACCGGGTCGGCTGCTCCACCGACTCGCCGACCTGCTTGCGCGCCGCGAGATGCACCACACCCGTCACCGCGTGCTCGGCGAACACCCGCTTCAGCAGCTCGCCGTCCCCGGCCGAGCCCCGCACCAGAGGTACGTCCGCCGGGAGCCGCGCGGGCACCCCGGCCGAGAGGTCGTCCAGCGCCACGACGCGCTCCCCGGCCTTGGCCATGACCCGCGCCACATGCGCCCCGATGTATCCGGCACCGCCGGTGATCAGCCATGTCATGGTGGCCCACCCTAATCCCGGCCGGCATCCGGGTCGCCCCGGGCTTGAGTCCCGTATGCCGTGCTTGCCCGCATCCGGACGTGCGATTTTGTACGCCGGCCCCGGGATGCCCAATGATGATCACCGCGGATGTTCAGCAGACCGTGTGGAACCGGACTGTGAACGGCCGGTGAACACGAACTTCCCAGCATCCGATAGCCTCTGCCGACATGCCGCCGCCGGGTGCAGCTCCGCCTGCCCCACGGGGCGCCCCACCATGCACGCGACCGGCGCGGAAACGTCGGCCCCCAGGGAGTGAGTTTCGGTTGTCGACCGCCATCCTCACCGGTCAGCCGGTGCCCGGATCGTCGATCGAGGGCGATCTGCGGTCGCTCGGCTTCGAAGTGCGCATCGCCGCCGACCCCGCCGACACCGAGTCCCTCCTCGCCCAGGTGCCGGGTGACCAGCGCGTCGCCGTCGTCGACGCCCGTTTCGTCGGTCACCTGCACGCCCTGCGCCTCGGCCTCACCGACCCGCGCTTCCCGCTCGGTGCGATACCCGGCGCCGTGACGGCCCAGCCCGCCGGCCGCCAGGCCCTGATGCGCGCGCTGGCCCACGAGACCTCCACGCAGGGCACGCTGCTGGTGGACAGCCTCGCCGACCGGATCACCGGCGCACTGGACGTCGAGGTGCACCGGCCCGAGCTCGGCAGCCTGGTCGCCGCCGTCCCCGCCGACCCGCAGGCCCGCAACGAGGCGCGCCAGGCCGTCGCCGCCGTCGACGACGAGGCCGTACGCCTGAAGTCGGCCGTCAAGGCCCGCGACGGCTTCTTCACCACCTTCTTCATCAGCCCGTACTCCCGCTACCTCGCCCGCTGGTGCGCCCGGCGCGGGCTGACGCCCAATCAGGTCACCACCGCCTCCCTGCTCACCGCCCTGATCGCGGCGGGCTGCGCGGCCACCGGCACGCGCGGCGGGTTCGTCGCGGCCGGCGTGTTGCTGATCGCGTCCTTCGTGCTGGACTGCACCGACGGCCAACTGGCCCGCTACTCCCTGCAGTACTCCACCCTCGGCGCCTGGCTGGACGCCACCTTCGACCGAGCCAAGGAGTACGCCTACTACGCGGGCCTCGCCCTCGGCGCGGCCCGCGGCGGCGACGACGTGTGGGCGCTCGCCCTGGGCGCGATGGTCCTGCAGACCTGCCGGCACATCGTCGACTTCTCCTTCAACGAGGCGAACCACGACGCCACCGCCAACACCAGCCCCACGGCCGCTCTTTCGGACAAACTGGACAGTGTCGGCTGGACGGTCTGGCTGCGCCGGATGATCGTCCTGCCGATCGGCGAGCGCTGGGCGCTGATCGCCGTGCTCACGGCCGTCGCGACCCCCCGCATCACCTTCTACGCGCTGCTCATCGGCTGCGCGTTCGCCGCGACCTACACCACGGCGGGGCGCGTCCTGCGGTCGCTGACCCGCAAGGCGGTGGGGGTCCCCCCAGGCGTTGAGCACTGGGGGAGCACCGACCGCGCGGCGCGCGCGCTGGCCGATCTGGCGGACAGCGGGCCGCTGGTGGAACTGCTCGGGCGCAAGGTGCCCGTCCCGGCGCCGCTCTGCGCGGCCACCGGCGCTCTCCTCGTAGTGATCTCCGCCGCACTCTGGGGCGCGACCTGGCCGACCGTGCTCGCCGCGCTCGCCTACGTCGCACTGTCCGCGGCCGCCGTCTCACGCCCCCTCAAAGGCGCGCTGGACTGGCTGGTTCCGCCCTTCTTCCGGGCCGCCGAGTACGGGACCGTGCTGATCCTGGCAGCTGAAGCGAAGGTGAACGGAGTACTTCCCGCTGCTTTCGGGCTGGTTGCGGCTGTCGCCTACCATCACTACGACACGGTCTACCGCATCCGCGGCAACGCGGGTGCGCCCTCGCACTGGCTGGTGCGGGCGATCGGGGGGCACGAGGGCCGGACGCTGGTGGTCGTGGTGCTTGCCGTGGTGCTGACCGCAGCGCAGTTCGAGGTCGCGCTCACGGTCCTCGCCGTGGCCGTGGCCCTGGTGGTGCTCGTCGAGAGCATCCGCTTCTGGGCGTCCGCAGGGGCACCCGCCGTACACGATGAAGGAGAACCCGCATGATCGGCCTCGTGCTGGCGGCCGGCGCCGGCCGGCGTCTGCGCCCCTACACCGACACCCTGCCCAAGGCACTGGTGCCGGTGGGGCCCGCGGGCACCGAGGACGGGACCGACGGGATCACAGTTCTCGACCTGACCCTCGCCAACTTCGCCGAGATCGGCCTGACCGAGGCCGCGATCATCGTCGGCTACCGCAAGGAAGCCGTGTACGCGCGCAAGGACGCGCTGGAGAAGAAGTACGGCCTGAAGCTCACCCTGGTCGACAACGACAAGGCCGAGGAGTGGAACAACGCCTACTCCCTGTGGTGCGGCCGTGACCTGCTCAAGGACGGCGTGATCCTCGCCAACGGCGACACCGTCCACCCGGTCTCCGTGGAGCAGACGCTGCTCGCCGCGCGCGGCGACGGCAAGAAGATCATCCTCGCCCTCGACACCGTGAAGTCGCTGGCCGACGAGGAGATGAAGGTCGTCGTCGACCCCGAGCAGGGCGTCCGGAAGATCACCAAGCTGATGGACCCCACCGAGGCCACCGGCGAGTACATCGGCGTCACCCTCATCGAGGGCGACGCCGCCCCCGAACTGGCGGACGCGCTGCGGACCGTCTGGGAGAGCGACCCCCAGCAGTTCTACGAGCACGGCTACCAGGAGCTCGTCAACCGCGGCTTCAAGATCGACGTGGCCCCGATCGGTGACGTGGCGTGGGTCGAGATCGACAATCACGACGATCTGGCCCGCGGACGGGAGATCGCGTGCCAGTACTGACCCGGCTCATACCTTCGCCGGTCGTCGTGGACATCCGCCCGGGTGCCCTCGACGACCTGGCCGGCGTACTCGCCGACGAACGCATCTCGCACTCGGGCAAGCTCGCCGTCGCCGTCAGCGGCGGCTCCGGCGCCCGGCTGCGCGACCGGGTCGCCCCGCAACTGCCCGGCGCCACCTGGTACGAGGTCGGTGGCGGCACCCTGGACGACGCCGTCCGGCTGGCCGCCGACATCAAGGCCGGCCACTTCGACGCGCTCGTCGGCCTCGGCGGCGGCAAGATCATCGACTGCGCCAAGTTCGCCGCGGCCCGCGTCGGCCTCCCGCTGGTCGCCGTCCCCACGAACCTCGCGCACGACGGCCTGTGCTCCCCGGTCGCCACCCTCGACAACGACGCCGGCCGCGGCTCGTACGGCGTGCCCAACCCGATCGCCGTCGTCATCGATCTGGACGTCATCCGCGAGGCCCCGGTCCGCTTCGTCCGGGCCGGTATCGGCGACGCCGTCTCGAACATCTCCGCGATCCGTGACTGGGAGCTCGCCCACCGCGTCAAGGGCGAGAAGATCGACGGCCTCGCCGCGGCCATGGCCCGCCAGGCCGGTGAGGCGGTGCTGCGGCACCCGGGCGGCGTCGGCGACAACGACTTCCTGCAGGTACTGGCCGAGGCGCTGGTCCTCAGCGGGATCGCCATGTCGGTGTCGGGCGACTCCCGCCCGTCCTCCGGCGCCTGCCACGAGATCAACCACGCCTTCGACCTGCTCTTCCCCAAGCGGGCGGGCGCCCACGGCGAGCAGTGCGGGCTGGGCGCGGCCTTCGCGATGTATCTGCGCGGCGCGCACGAGGAGTCGGTGTACATGGCCGAGGTGCTGCGTCGGCACGGCCTGCCGGTGCTGCCGGAGGAGATCGGCTTCACCCCGGACGAGTTCGTGCGGGTCGTGGAGTACGCCCCGGAGACCCGGCCCGGCCGCTACACGATCCTCGAACACCTCGACCTGCAAACCCACCAGATCAAGGACATCTACGCCGACTATGTCAAGGCCATCGGTAGCTGAACTCCGCCCTGTCGTCCACCCCGCCGGGGTGAAGGACCGGCGCAGCGGTGAGCACTGGGCGGGACGCCTCTACATGCGTGAGGTGTCGCTGCGGGTCGACCGCTACCTGGTGAACACCAGGGTCACGCCCAACCAGCTCACGTACCTGATGACCGTCTTCGGCGTGCTCGCGGCCCCGGCCCTGCTGGTGCCGGGCATCCCGGGCGCGGTGCTCGGCGTCGCGATGGTCCAGCTGTATCTGCTGCTGGACTGCGTCGACGGCGAGATCGCCCGCTGGAAGCAGCAGTTCTCGCTGGGCGGCGTCTACCTGGACCGGGTCGGCGCCTACCTGACCGACGCCGCCGTGCTCGTCGGCCTCGGTCTGCGCGCCGCCGACCTGTGGGGCTCCGGGCGGATCGACTGGCTGTGGGCGTTCCTCGGCACCCTGGCCGCCCTCGGCGCGATCCTGATCAAGGCCGAGACCGACCTCGTCGGTGTCGCCCGGCACCAGGGCGGGCTGCCGCCGGTGAAGGAGTCCGCGTCCGAGCCGCGCTCCTCCGGAATGGCGCTGGCCCGCCGGGCCGCCGCCGCGCTGAAGTTCCACCGGCTGATCCTCGGCATCGAGGCGTCCCTGCTGATCCTGGTCCTCGCCATCCTGGACGCGACCCGCGACGACCTGTTCTTCACCCGGCTCGGTGTCGCCGTACTCGCCGGGATCGCGCTGCTGCAGACGCTGCTGCACCTGGTGTCGATCCTCGTTTCGAGCAGGCTCCGGTGAGCCCCGGCATGCGGGTCGGGGCGGTCATCATCACGATGGGCAACCGCCCCGAGGAGCTCCGCGCGCTGCTGGAGTCGGTCGCCAAGCAGGACGGCGACCCGATAGACGTGGTCGTCGTCGGCAACGGCTCGCCCGTGCCCGAGGTCCCCGCCGGCGTGCGCACCGTCGAGCTGCCCGAGAACCTCGGCATCCCGGGCGGCCGCAACGTCGGCATCGAGGCGTTCGGCCCCAGCGGCCGTGACGTCGACATACTGCTGTTCCTCGACGACGACGGCCTGCTCGCCCGCAGCGACACCGCCCAGCTGTGCCGTCAGGCCTTCGAGGCCGACCCCGAGCTCGGCATCATCAGCTTCCGCATAGCCGACCCGGACACCGGCGTCACCCAGCGCCGCCACGTGCCCCGGCTGCGCGCCTCCGACCCGATGCGCTCCTCGCGGGTCACCACGTTCCTGGGCGGCGCCAACGCGGTCCGTACCCGGGTGTTCGCCGAGGTCGGCGGCCTGCCGGACGCGTTCTTCTACGCCCACGAGGAGACCGACCTGGCCTGGCGGGCCCTGGACGCGGGCTGGCTGATCGACTACCGGTCCGACATGGTGCTGTACCACCCGACGACCGCGCCCTCCCGGCACGCGGTCTACCACCGCATGGTCGCCCGCAACCGCGTCTGGCTCGCCCGCCGCAACCTGCCCGCCCCCCTCGTCCCCGTCTACCTGGGTATCTGGCTCACCCTCACGCTGCTGCGCCGCCCCTCGCGACCCGCCCTGCGGGCGTGGTTCGGCGGCTTCCGGGAAGGCTGGACGTCGCCCTGCGGTCCCCGCCGGCCCATGAAGTGGCGTACGGTGTGGCGGCTGACTCGACTGGGCCGACCTCCTGTCATCTGACAAGCTCGTCCCTGAGAGCATTCGGGGCGTACCGCTCGGCCCCCGGCTCCTGCCGACCCGCACAGGCCGCGCATAAGACGAAAGTTTCGACTAGTGAGTGAGACCACACACGACGGCACAGTCGCGGTGACCGCGCCTCCGTCACCCGACGAGGGACTGTCCGCGGCGGATCTCGCCGCCAAGTACGGGCTGTCCGTGAGCGGCGCCCGCCCCTCCCTCGTCGAGTACGTCCGCCAGCTCTGGGACCGGCGCCACTTCATCCTCGCCTTCTCGCGGGCGAAGCTGACCGCCCAGTACAGCCAGGCCAAGCTCGGCCAGCTCTGGCAGGTCGTCACCCCGCTGCTGAACGCGGCCGTGTACTTCTTCGTCTTCGGCGTGATCCTGGAGGCCGACCGGGGCATGTCGCGCGAGGTGTACATCCCGTTCCTGGTCACCGGCGTGTTCGTGTTCACCTTCACGCAGAGCTCGGTGATGGCGGGCGTCCGCGCGATCTCCGGCAACCTCGGCCTGGTGCGCGCCCTGCACTTCCCGCGCGCCTCACTGCCGGTCTCCTTCGCGCTCCAGCAGCTCCAGCAGCTGATCTTCTCGATGATCGTGCTGTTCGCCGTGACCTGCGCCTTCGGCAGCTACCCGGACCTGTCCTGGGCGCTGATCGTGCCGGTGCTGGCCCTGCAGTTCTGTTTCAACACCGGCCTCGCACTGATCATGGCCCGGGCCGGTGCCAAGACCCCGGACCTGGCGCAGCTGATGCCGTTCGTGATGCGTACGTGGATGTACGCGTCCGGTGTGATGTACTCCATCCCGATCATGCTGGCCGAGAAGCCGGCCTGGATCGCCAACGTGCTCCAGTGGAACCCGGCGGCCATCTACATGGACCTGATGCGCTTCGCGATGATCGACGGCTACGGCTCGGAGAACCTCCCCGACCACGTCTGGGCGGTCGCCGGCGGCTGGGCCGTGCTGTTCGCCCTGGGCGGGTTCGTGTACTTCTGGAAGGCGGAGGAGAGGTACGGCCGTGGCTGACCATACGACCGAGGCACGCATCCCCACCGTCATCGCGGACGACCTGCACATCGTCTACCGCGTCAACGGCGCCAAGACCGGCAGGGGCAGCGCCACCGCGGCCCTCAGCCGCATGCTCAGACGAGGCTCCGACGGCGACGCGCGCGGGGTGCGCAAGGTGCACGCCGTGCGTGGGGTGTCCTTCGTCGCCTACCGGGGCGAGGCGATCGGCCTGATCGGCTCCAACGGCTCCGGCAAGTCGACCCTGCTGCGCGCCATCGCCGGGCTGCTGCCCGCCGAGAGCGGCAAGGTCTACACCGACGGCCAGCCCTCGCTGCTCGGTGTGAACGCGGCCCTGATGAACGACCTGACCGGTGAGCGCAACGTCATATTGGGCGGGCTCGCCATGGGCATGACCCGCGAGCAGATCAAGGAGCGCTACCAGGAGATCGTCGACTTCTCCGGCATCAACGAGAAGGGCGACTTCATCACCCTGCCGATGCGCACCTACTCCTCCGGCATGGCCGCCCGCCTGCGGTTCTCCATCGCCGCCGCCAAGGACCACGACGTCCTCATGATCGACGAGGCGCTCGCCACCGGCGACCGCAAGTTCCAGAAGCGCTCCGAGGAACGCATCCGCGAGCTGCGCAAGCAGGCGGGCACCGTGTTCCTGGTCAGTCACAACAACAAGTCGATCCGGGACACCTGCAACCGCGTGCTGTGGCTGGAGCGCGGCGAGCTGCGCATGGACGGACCCACCGACGAGGTGCTCAAGGAGTACGAGAAGTTCACGGGCAAGTAGACAGCCGTTCAGGGCCCTGCCGGAACTGCTCCGGTGGGGCCCTGCGTCGTCGGCAAAGGGCACCTGTGCCGCCCGCAAAGGAAGCGTCAACTCCGGTCGCCCGTAGGAATCTTGAAGCCAATCGGTGTGTTCTTGTGATGCGCAGGACACCCCCTCGGTCCGCGCCGCGTTGTACAACGTAAGCTGTACGGGTGCCGAAACACGGCAAGTAGGGCGATAATGCGCGACACCCTCCACCGGGACAGCGGCCGGAACACCGGGCGGCGTGTCCGAAATAGTGCGCATTGGGTCGGCAGTGTAGAACGGGAGATGTGACGGCAATGGCTACGGAAACTCCCCAGCTCCGCGAGGCATGTGCCGTCCCCGCCCTGGGCAGCAAACGGTGACGGGAACCGCCACGACGCGCACGGACGACCCGGAGCGCGCGACCCTCCACAAGGCCACGGCCGAGAACTTCCCCGTGGCCCCGTTCTTCCTGCCCAGAGCCTGGCGCACCGACCTCATGGCCGTCTACGGCTTCGCCCGCCTCGTCGACGACATCGGTGACGGCGACCTCGCCCCCGGCGGCGCCGACGCCCGGCTGCTCGGCGTGTCGCCCGAGCGGGCCGAGGACCGGCCGGCCCTGCTGGACGCCTTCGAGGCCGATCTGCGCCGCGTCTTCGACTCGGCCCCGCGCCACCCCCTGCTGCGCCGCCTCCAGCCGACCGTCCGCCGCCACTCGCTCAGCCCCGAGCCGTTCCTCGGCCTGATCGCCGCCAACCGCCAGGACCAGTTCGTCAGGCGCTACGAGACCTACGACGACCTCCTCGCCTACTGCGAACTGTCCGCGAACCCTGTGGGCCGGCTCGTCCTCGCCGTCACCGGCACCGCCACCCCCGAGCGGATCCGCCGCTCGGACGCGATCTGCACGGCCCTGCAGATCGTCGAGCACCTCCAGGACGTGGCCGAGGACCTCGGCCGCGACCGCATCTATCTGCCCGCCGAGGACATGAAGCACTTTCACGTCCAGGAGGCGGATCTCGCCACGGCGACCGCGGGCGCATCGGTGCGCGCACTGGTCGCATACGAAGCGCAACGCGCCCGCGATCTCCTGAATGAAGGCGCCCCCCTCGTGGGTAGCGTGCACGGCAGACTGAGGCTGTTGCTCGCGGGGTTCGTGGCGGGGGGAAGGGCGGCCGTCCAGGCGATCGCCGCCGCCGACTACGACGTACTTCCCGGCCCGCCCAAACCCGGCAAGCTCCGGTTGCTGCGTGAGGTGGGCGTGACTCTGCGAGGAGAGGGGTGATCCGGACCGTGGAGTCAGCGCCACACGCGTCCGCACCGGTACTCGCCGCCTACAGCTACTGCGAGGCCGTCACCGGACAGCAGGCCCGTAACTTCGCCTACGGCATCAGACTGCTGCCGACGCCCAAGCGCCGCGCGATGTCGGCGCTGTACGCGTTCTCCCGGCGCGTCGACGACATCGGCGACGGCGCGCTCACCGACGACGTGAAGTTCGCCCGGCTCCAGGACACCCGGACACTGCTCGACCGGATCCGTCAGGACGCGCTCGGCGAGGACGACACCGACCCCGTCGGTGTCGCGCTCGCCCACGCCGCCCGCCACTTCCCGATCCCGCTCGACGGACTGGACGAACTCATCGACGGCGTCCTGATGGACGTCCGCGGCGAGGCCTACGAGACCTGGGACGACCTGAAGGCCTACTGCCGCTGTGTGGCCGGCGCCATCGGCCGGCTCTCGCTCGGCGTGTTCGGCACGGAACCGGGGGCGCGCGGCGCCGAGCGCGCGCCGGAGTACGCCGACACGCTCGGGCTCGCACTCCAGCTCACCAACATCCTGCGCGACATCCGTGAGGACGCCGAGGGCGGGCGCACCTATCTGCCCGCCGACGACCTGGCCAAGTTCGGCTGCTCGGCCGGGTTCAGCGGGCCGACCCCACCGGAGGGCTCCGACTTCGCGGGCCTCGTGCACTTCGAAGTGCGTCGGGCCCGCGCCCTCTTCGCCGAGGGCTACCAGCTGCTGCCCATGCTCGACCGGCGCAGCGGCGCCTGTGTCGCCGCCATGGCCGGCATCTACCGCCGCCTCCTCGACCGCATCGAGCGCGACCCCGAGGCCGTGCTGCGCGGCCGGGTCTCGCTGCCCGGACGTGAGAAGGCCTACGTCGCCGTGCGCGGCCTGTCCGGTCTCGATGCCCGGCATGTGACCCGACGGACCGTCAGGAGGCGTGCCTGATGGAGAGCTTGGATCAAGGGGACACCGGCGGCGAAAAGCGGCGGGCAACCCTCCGTGGCCGGGCGGCGTCCCTGACTGCAACGGCCTGCCAGGGCACCTCGACACGCCACGGCGGGTGCGCAGGGGAGGGTGCACGATGACCGACGGCATGCGGTCCGAGCCCGCACGGGACACGGTGGTGGTCGGCGGAGGGCTCGCCGGAATCACCGCCGCGCTCGCGCTCGCCGACGCCGGGGTGCGCGTCACCCTGCTCGAAGGCAGGCCGAGACTGGGCGGCCTGGCCTTCTCCTTCCAGCGCGGCGAACTGACCGTCGACAACGGCCAGCACGTCTATCTGCGCTGCTGCACCGCCTACCGCTGGTTCCTCGACCGGATCGGCGGCGCGGCACTGGCTCCGCTGCAGAACCGTCTCGACGTGCCCGTCGTCGACGTCACCAAGCCCGAGGGCCGGCGGCTCGGCAGGCTGCGGCGCGACGCGCTGCCGGTGCCCCTGCATCTGGGGCGCAGCCTCGCGACGTATCCGCATCTCTCACTCGCCGAGCGCGCCAAGGTCGGCCGGGCCGCGCTCGCGCTCAAGGGCCTCGACCTCGCCGATCCGACCCTGGACGCACAGGACTTCGGCAGCTGGCTGACCGCGCACGGTCAGTCGGCGCGTGCCGTCGAGGCCCTGTGGGACCTGGTCGGGGTCGCCACCCTCAACGCGGTCGCTTCCGACGCCTCCCTGGGGCTCGCCGCGATGGTGTTCAAGACCGGTCTGCTGTCCGACCCGGGCGCGGCCGACATCGGCTGGGCGCGCGTCCCGCTGGGCGAACTGCACGACCGGCTGGCCCGCAGGGCGCTCGACTCCGTGGGCGTTCGTACCAGGATCCGTTCACGCGTCACCTCCATCTCCCAGAACGACAACGGGCGTTGGAGCGTTCGAGTTCCCGGCGAGGTCATCGAGACCGACGCGGTCGTGCTCGCCGTACCCCAGCGCGAGACATACGACTTGCTGCCGGACGGCGCGCTCGACGCACCGGAACAGCTGCTGCGGATCGGCACCGCGCCGATCCTCAACATCCATGTCGTCTACGACCGCAAGGTCGTCGACACCCCCTTCCTCACCGCGCTCGGCACGCCCGTGCAGTGGGTCTTCGACCGCACGGAGGCCTCGGGGCTGAGGACCGGCCAGTACCTCGCGCTGTCGCAGTCGGCCGCGCAGGACGAGATCGACGCGCCCGTGGCCGCACTGCGCGAGCGGTACCTGCCGGAACTGGCGCGTCTGCTGCCGCGGAGCCGCGGTGCCGAGGTGAAGGACTTCTTCGTGACCAGGGAGCGCACCGCGACCTTCGCTCCCACTCCCGGCGTCGGACGGCTGCGGCCCGGCGCCCGCACCGAGGCATCCGGCCTGTACCTGGCCGGAGCGTGGACCGCCACCGGGTGGCCCGCGACCATGGAAAGTGCGGTCCGCAGTGGCATCGGCGCGGCGGACGCCGCGTTGCGTGCCCTGGGCCGGCCCCGCCCCCGCCGGCTCTTCGACGTCGAGGAGGCGGCGTGAGGATCGAGCAGCACGCGGCAGGCCCCCGCACCTCCGGTACCGCAACAAGAGGAGAGACTGTGCCCACTGTGCCCCCGGCCTCGAAGGCCGCTCGAGAGACCGCGGTGGACGTGACCGCGCTCCTGGAGCGCGGCCGGACCCTGGCCACACCGGTACTGCGGGCGGCCGTCGACCGCCTGGCACCTCCCATGGACACGGTCGCCGCCTACCACTTCGGCTGGATCGACGCCGCGGGCAACCCCGCCGACGGCGACGGCGGCAAGGCCGTGCGCCCCGCCCTCGCCGTGCTGTCCGCCGAGGTCACCGGACGCGCACCCGAGGTCGGCATCCCCGGAGCGGTCGCGGTCGAACTGGTGCACAACTTCTCGCTGCTGCACGACGACCTGATGGACGGCGACGAACAGCGCCGGCACCGCGACACCGTCTGGAAGGTGCACGGCCCTGCCCAGGCCATCCTGGTGGGCGACGCCCTGTTCGCGCTGGCCAACGAGATCCTGCTGGAACTCGGCACCGTCGAGGCCGGCCGCGCCACCCGCCGTCTGACCACCGCCTCCCGCGCCCTGATCGACGGCCAGGCCCAGGACATCTCCTACGAGCACCGTGACCGCGTCAGCGTCGAGGAGTGCCTGGAGATGGAGGGCAACAAGACCGGCGCTCTGCTGGCCTGCGCCAGCTCCATCGGCGCCGTGCTCGGCGGCGCGGACGACCGCACCGCCGACACCCTGGAGAAGTACGGCTACCACCTGGGCCTGGCCTTCCAGGCCGTCGACGACCTCCTCGGCGTCTGGGGCGACCCGGAGGCCACCGGCAAGCAGACCTGGAGCGATCTGCGCCAGCGCAAGAAGTCCCTGCCGGTCGTGGCCGCGCTCGCGGCCGGGGGCAGCGCCTCCGAGCGGCTCGGGGAACTGCTCGCCGCGGACGCCAAGAGCAGCGACTTCGCGAACTTCTCCGAGGAGGAGTTCGCGGCCCGCGCCGCCCTGATCGAGGAGGCCGGCGGCCGCGACTGGACCGCCGAGGAAGCACGCCGTCAGCACACCATCGCCATCGAAGCCCTCGACGCCGTCGACATGCCCGACCGGGTGCGGGCCCAGTTCACGGCTCTCGCCGACTTCGTCGTCGTACGAAAGAGATGATCACTATCGGTCGAATAGCCCTCGCGTAGTCGCCGGCCGGTGTCGCGATCGGATGCGCACCGGCCGACGGCGGACCCACAGCAGACGCACCACCGCAGCACTGCACGAAGGGGAAGCCATGACAGCGACGACCGACGGAAGCACCGGGGCACTGCCGCCCCGCGCCGACGCGGCCAGCGAAACCGACAGCACCACCCCGGTGGCGGCCGGGGTCCACGAAGCCGCCGTACGCGCCGCCCTGCGCGCCACCGACTTCCTGCTCGCCCGGCAGGACGCCCAGGGCTGGTGGAAGGGCGACCTGGAGACCAACGTCACCATGGACGCCGAGGACCTGCTCCTCCGTCAGTTCCTCGGTATCCGCGACGAGTCCACGACCCGCGCCGCCGCCCTCTTCATCCGCGGCGAGCAGCGTGAGGACGGCACCTGGGCCACCTTCTACGGCGGACCGGGCGAACTCTCCGCCACCATCGAGGCCTACGTCGCCCTGCGCCTGGCCGGCGACGCGCCGGACGCGCCGCACATGGCGAAGGCGGCCGAGCGGATCCGTGCCCAGGGCGGTATCGCGGCAGCCCGTGTCTTCACCCGGATCTGGCTCGCCCTGTTCGGCTGGTGGAAGTGGGAGGACCTGCCCGAACTGCCGCCGGAACTCATCTACTTCCCGAAGTGGGTGCCGCTCAACATCTACGACTTCGGCTGCTGGGCCCGGCAGACGATCGTCCCGCTGACCATCGTCTCCGCGAAGCGCCCGGTGCGGCCCGCGCCCTTCCCGCTGGACGAGCTGCACACCGATCCGGACCACCCGAATCCGGCGAAGCCGCTGGCTCCCGCGGCGAGTTGGCAAGGCGCCTTCCAGCGGCTCGACAAGGGCCTGCACGCCGTGCGCAAGATGGTGCCGAGGAAACTGCGCAAGGCGGCGATGCGCTCGGCCGCGCGCTGGATCATCGAGCGGCAGGAGAACGACGGCTGCTGGGGCGGTATCCAGCCACCGGCCGTGTACTCGGTCATCGCGCTGCATCTGCTCGGCTACGACCTTCAGCACCCCGTCATGCGGGCCGGGCTGGAGTCGCTGGACCGCTTCGCCGTGTGGCGCGAGGACGGGGCCCGGATGATCGAGGCCTGCCAGTCGCCGGTGTGGGACACCTGCCTGGCGACCATCGCGCTCGTCGACGCCGGGGTGCCCGCGGACCATCCGCAGCTCGTCAAGGCGGCGGACTGGATGCTGGGGGAGCAGATCGTGCGGCCCGGCGACTGGTCCGTGCGGCGGCCGCAACTGCCGCCGGGAGGCTGGGCATTCGAGTTCCACAACGACAACTATCCCGACATCGACGACACCGCCGAGGTCGTCCTCGCACTGCGCCGCGTACGGCATCACGACCCGGAGCGGGTGGAGAAGGCCATCTCGCGCGGGGTGCGGTGGAACCTCGGCATGCAGTCGAAGAACGGGGCCTGGGGCGCCTTCGACGTCGACAACACCAGCCCGTTCCCCAACCGGCTGCCGTTCTGCGACTTCGGCGAGGTCATCGACCCGCCGAGCGCGGACGTCACCGCGCACGTGGTGGAGATGCTCGCGGTGGAGGGCCTCAGCCATGACCCCCGCACCCGGCGCGGCATCGAGTGGCTGCTCGCCGAACAGGAGCCGGACGGCTCGTGGTTCGGACGCTGGGGCGTCAACTACGTCTACGGCACCGGCTCGGTGGTGCCCGCGCTGACCACCGCCGGCCTGCCCGGCTCCCACCCGGCGATCCGGCGGGCGGTGACCTGGCTGGAGAGCGTCCAGAACGACGACGGCGGCTGGGGCGAGGACCTGCGCTCGTACAAGTACGTCAAGGAGTGGAGCGGCAAGGGCGCCTCGACCGCCTCGCAGACCGCCTGGGCGCTGATGGCGCTGCTGGCGGCGGGGGAGCGGGACTCCAAGGCCGTCGAACGCGGTATCGAGTGGCTGGCCGCGACCCAGCGGGAGGACGGCTCCTGGGACGAGCCGTACTTCACGGGGACGGGGTTCCCGTGGGACTTCTCGATCAACTACCACCTGTACCGTCAGGTCTTTCCGCTCACGGCGCTGGGCCGCTATGTGCACGGCGAGCCGTTCGCTCGGAAACCACTCGCCGAGGCCAAGGGGAACGCATGAGTTCCCCGTCCGCTCCGGCGCCGCTGCTGATCGCCTGCGCGCTCGGCATCGAGCGGCTGGCGTTGCGGCTGGGGGAGCGTGGTGGCGCGGGTGGGCCGGTGACCGTGCTGCGGACGGGCATGGGGCCCGGCGCGGCCGAGCGTTCCGTCGAGCGGGCGCTGGCCGACCCGGCACTCGCCGGGGCCGCCGTGCTGGCCACCGGCTTCTGCGCGGGGCTGGCGCACGGCATGCACCCCGGTGACCTGGTCGTCGCCGAGGAGACCCGGGACCCGCGCGGCACCACGCCCTGCGTGGGCACCGAGCTGCTCGTCAAGGAACTCGGGCGGGCGGTGCCCGGCCGCACCGTCCACACCGGCCCGGTCACCGGCTCCGACCACGTCGTGCGCGGTCAGGAGCGGTCCGACCTGCTGGCCACCGGCGCCATCGCGGTCGACATGGAGTCGGCGGCAACGCTGCTGAGCGCCGGGCGTGCGGGAGCACGTCCGGTTGCGGCCGTCCGGGTGGTCGTGGACGCTCCAGAACATGAACTCGTCCGAATCGGCACGGTGCGCGGTGGAATATCGGCTTTCCGCGTTCTTCGTTCCATTCTTCCCGCATTCTTTGAATGGCACCGTAATGTACTGCTCCCCAGGAGGTGAGCCCGATGGCCATGCCGCTGCGCCAGTCCATCAAGGTCGCTACATACTTGGCTGAACAGAAGCTCCGCAGGCGTGACAAGTTCCCGCTCATCGTCGAGCTGGAGCCGCTGTTCGCCTGCAATCTGAAGTGCGAGGGCTGCGGCAAGATCCAGCACCCCGCCGGGGTGCTGAAGCAGCGCATGCCGGTCGCGCAGGCCGTGGGAGCGGTGCTGGAGTCCGGTGCGCCGATGGTGTCGATCGCGGGCGGCGAGCCGCTGATGCACCCTCAGATCGACGAGATCGTACGGCAGTTGGTGGCCAAGCGGAAATACGTCTTCCTGTGCACCAACGCCATGCTGCTGCGCAAGAAGATGGACAACTTCAAGCCCTCGCCCTATTTCGCGTTCGCCGTGCACATCGACGGCCTGCGTGAGCGGCACGACGAGTCGGTCGCGAAGGAGGGCGTGTTCGACGAGGCGGTGGAGGCCATCAAGGAGGCCAAGCGGCGCGGCTTCCGGGTCACCACCAACTCCACCTTCTTCAACACCGACACCCCGCAGACCGTCATCGAGGTGCTCAACTACCTGAACGACGACCTCAAGGTCGACGAGATGATGATCTCGCCCGCCTACGCCTACGAGAAGGCGCCCGACCAGGAGCACTTCCTGGGCGTGGAGCAGACCCGCGAACTGTTCAAGAAGGCCTTCGCGGGCGGCAACCGGCGCCGCTGGCGGCTCAACCACTCGCCGCTCTTCCTGGACTTCCTGGAAGGCAAGGTCGACTTCCCGTGCACCGCGTGGGCGATCCCGAACTACTCGCTCTTCGGCTGGCAGCGCCCCTGCTACCTGATGAGCGACGGGTACGTGTCGACGTACCGCGAACTGATCGAGGACACCGACTGGGACAAGTACGGCCGGGGCAAGGACCCGCGCTGCGCCAACTGCATGGCGCACTGCGGCTACGAGCCCACCGCCGTCCTCGCCACGATGGGGTCGCTGAAGGAGTCGCTGCGCGCCATGCGCGAGACGGTCTCCGGAAACCGGGAGTGACGCCATGACCGCCATCCCCTTGGGCGTCCCCGAGGTACCGGCGCGGCCGATCGCCGAGCGGCGCGTGTCGCGGCGGATCCAGGTCGGGCCGGTGGCGGTCGGGGGCGGGGCACCGGTGTCGGTGCAGTCGATGACGACGACCCGTACGTCCGACATCGGCGCCACCCTCCAGCAGATCGCCGAGCTCACCGCCTCCGGCTGCCAGATCGTCCGGGTGGCCTGCCCCACGCAGGACGACGCGGACGCCCTCGCGACCATCGCCCGCAAGTCGCAGATCCCCGTCATCGCCGACATCCACTTCCAGCCGAAGTACGTGTTCGCCGCGATCGAGGCCGGCTGTGCGGCCGTACGGGTGAATCCCGGCAACATCAAACAGTTTGACGACAAGGTCAAGGAGATCGCCCGGGCGGCCCGGGACCACGGCACGCCGATCCGAATCGGCGTGAACGCCGGATCGCTCGACAAACGGCTGCTGCAGAAGTACGGCAAGGCCACGCCCGAGGCCCTCGTGGAATCGGCGCTGTGGGAGGCCTCGCTCTTCGAGGAGCACGACTTCCGGGACATCAAGATCTCCGTCAAGCACAACGACCCGGTCGTGATGATCGAGGCGTACCGGCAGCTTGCCGCCCAGTGCGACTACCCGCTGCACCTGGGCGTGACGGAGGCCGGTCCGGCCTTCCAGGGGACGATCAAGTCGGCGGTCGCCTTCGGCGCCCTGCTCTCGCAGGGGATCGGGGACACCATCCGGGTGTCGTTGAGCGCTCCGCCCGCCGAGGAGGTCAAGGTCGGCATCCAGATCCTGGAGTCGCTCGGGCTGCGGCAGCGGCGGCTGGAGATCGTGTCGTGCCCGTCCTGCGGGCGCGCACAGGTCGATGTGTACCGGCTGGCCGACGAGGTCACCGCCGGGCTGGACGGCATGGAGGTGCCGCTGCGCGTCGCCGTCATGGGGTGTGTGGTGAACGGGCCCGGCGAGGCGAGGGAGGCGGACCTGGGGGTCGCCTCCGGCAACGGCAAGGGGCAGATCTTCGTCAAGGGCCAGGTCATCAAGACCGTTCCGGAGTCGAAGATCGTGGAGACGCTGATCGAAGAGGCGATGAAGATCGCCGAGCAGTTGGAGCGGGACGGGGCAGCGACGGGCTCCCCGACGTCACGGGGAAACCGGCAGTGACTGTGAGCTGACGCAAGGCACGGACCGAGAGGGGGCCCGAGCGTGTCGATTCTGGAGACCATCCGGGGACCACGCGATCTGAAGGCGCTGTCCGAGGCGCAAGTCGACGAACTGTCCGAAGAGATCAGGGAGTTCCTGGTGCACGCGGTCGCCAGGACCGGCGGCCACCTCGGGCCCAACCTGGGCGTGGTGGAACTGTCCATCGCGCTCCACCGGGTCTTCGAGTCACCGGTCGACCGCATCCTGTGGGACACCGGCCACCAGAGCTACGTACACAAACTCCTGACAGGACGTCAGGATTTCTCGAAGCTGCGCGGCAAGGGTGGCCTGTCCGGCTATCCCTCGCGCGAGGAGTCCGAGCACGACGTCATCGAGAACAGCCACGCCTCCACCGCACTCGGCTGGGCCGACGGGCTCGCCAAGGCCCGCCAGGTCCAGGGGGAGAAGGGCCATGTCGTCGCGGTGATCGGCGACGGCGCGCTGACCGGCGGCATGGCCTGGGAGGCGCTGAACAACATCGCCGCCGCCAAGAACCGGCCGCTGATCATCGTCGTCAACGACAACGAACGCTCCTACGCCCCGACCATCGGCGGCCTCGCCAACCACCTCGCGGCGCTGCGCACCACCGACTCGTACGAGAAGGTGCTGGCCTGGGGCAAGGACGTACTGCTGAGCACGCCGGTCGTCGGGCACACCGTCTACGAGGCGCTGCACGGCGCCAAGAAGGGCTTCAAGGACGCCTTCGCGCCGCAGGGAATGTTCGAGGACCTCGGCCTGAAGTACGTCGGCCCGATCGACGGACACGACGTCAAGGCCGTCGAGTCGGCGCTGCGGCGTGCGAAACGCTTCCACGGGCCGGTACTGGTGCACTGCCTCACCGAGAAGGGCCGCGGTTACGAACCCGCCCTCGCGCACGAGGAGGACCACTTCCACACCGTCGGCGTGATGGACCCGCTGACCTGCGAGCCGCTCGCGCCTTCCAACGGGCCGTCCTGGACGTCGGTGTTCGGGGACGAGATGGTGAGGATCGGTGAGGAGCGGGAGGACGTCGTGGCGATCACGGCGGCCATGCTGCACCCGGTGGGCCTGGCCAAGTTCGCCGAGCGGTTCCCGGACCGGGTCTGGGACGTCGGGATCGCCGAGCAGCACGCGGCCGTCTCCGCGGCCGGGCTCGCCACCGGCGGACTCCACCCGGTCGTCGCCGTCTACGCCACCTTCCTCAACCGCTCCTTCGACCAGCTCCTGATGGACGTGGCCCTGCACCGCTGCGGCGTCACCTTCGTCCTGGACCGGGCCGGGGTGACCGGTGTCGACGGGCCCTCGCACAACGGCATGTGGGACATGTCGATCCTCCAGGTCGTGCCGGGCCTGCGGATCGCGGCGCCGCGTGACGCCGACCAGTTGCGGGCGCAGCTGCGGGAGGCGGTCGCCGTCGACGACGCGCCCACGCTCGTGCGGTTCCCGAAGGAGTCGGTGGGGCCGTGCGTCCCCGCGATCGACCGGGTGGGCGGCATCGACGTACTGCACCGGGCGGAGGCGCCGGAGGTGCTGCTCGTCGCGGTCGGGGTCATGGCGCCGGTGTGTCTGCAGGCCGCCGAGCTGCTTCAAGCCCGGGGGATCGGGTGCACGGTGGTGGACCCGCGGTGGGTCAAGCCCGTCGATCCCGCGCTGCCCGGCCTCGCCGCCGCGCACCGGCTGGTGGCCGTGGTCGAGGACAACAGCCGGGCGTCGGGGGTCGGCGCGGCGGTGGCGCTGGCGCTGAGCGACGCCGACGTGGATGTGCCGGTACGGCGGTTCGGCATTCCGGAGCAGTTCCTGTCGCATGCCAAGCGGGGCGAGGTGCTGGCCGACATCGGTCTGACGCCGGTCGAGATCGCCGGGCGGATCAGCGCGAGCCTGGCGGTCAGGGAGGAGCGGTCCGCTGTGCCGACTCAGGAGACGGTCGTACCGGAAAAGCCGTCCAAGGAGACGGTCGTACCAGCGCAGTCGTCCAAGGAGACGGTCGTTCGGGAGCAGTCCTCCAAGGCGACCGTCGCCGAGGAATCGCTGTCCAAGGAGAGCCACCCATGACCACCGCGGAACCCGCGTCCCAACCCTCGGCGTCCGACGGGGGCTTCGACCTCGGCGCGCTGCTCGCCGCGCGCGGAGCCGAGCGCTACGAGCTGCACGCCCGGTACCTCAACCACCAGTTGCCGCGCATGCTGCACACCATCGGCTTCGACAAGGTCTACGAGCGGGCCGAGGGCGCCTACTTCTGGGACGCGGACGGCAACGACTACCTGGACATGCTCGCCGGCTTCGGGGTGATGGGCCTGGGCCGCCATCACCCCGTCGTCCGCAAGGCGCTGCACGACGTCCTGGACGCCCAGCTCGCCGACCTCACCCGGTTCGACTGCCAGCCGCTGCCCGGGCTGCTGGCCGAGCGGCTGCTCGCGCACAGCCCGCACCTGGACCGGGTGTTCTTCGGCAACAGCGGTACGGAGGCCGTGGAGACCGCCCTGAAGTTCACCCGGTTCGTCACCGGCAGGCCCAGGGTCCTGTACTGCGCGCACGCCTTCCACGGCCTGACCACCGGCTCCCTGTCCGTGAACGGCGAGCCGGGCTTCCGGGACGGCTTCGCCCCGCTGCTGCCGGACACGGCCGTACCGCTCGGCGATCTCGACGCACTCGCCCGGGAGCTGAAGCGGGGCGACGTCGCCGCGCTGATCGTCGAGCCGATCCAGGGCAAGGGCGTGCACGAGGCCCCGCCCGGCTATCTGCGTGCCGCGCAGGAGCTGCTGCACCGGCACAAGGCGCTGCTCATCGCCGACGAGGTGCAGACCGGCCTCGGCCGCACCGGCGACTTCTACGCCTACCAGCACGAGGAGGGCGTCGAGCCGGACCTGGTCTGCGTGGCGAAGGCGCTGTCCGGTGGTTATGTGCCGGTGGGCGCCACGCTCGGCAAGGACTGGATCTTCAAGAAGGTCTACTCGTCCATGGACCGGGTCCTGGTCCACTCGGCCAGTTTCGGGTCCAACGCCCAGGCCATGGCGGCCGGTCTGGCGGTGCTGTCCGTCATGGAGAACGAGCAGATCGTCGCCGGCGTCCGGGCCACCGGTGAGCTGCTCAGGTCCCGGCTCGCCGCGCTGATCGACAAGTACGAGATGCTCGCGGACGTGCGCGGCCGGGGGCTGATGATCGGCATCGAGTTCGGGCGGCCCCAGTCGCTGAAGCTGCGCAGCCGCTGGGCCATGCTGCAAGCCGCCCGCAAGGGGCTGTTCGCGCAGATGGTCGTCGTACCGCTGCTCAAGCGGCACCGGATCCTCACCCAGGTCTCCGGCGACCATCTGGAGGTGATCAAGCTGATTCCGCCGCTGATCGTCGGGGAGCGGGAGGTGGACCGGTTCGTGGACGCCTTCACGGCGGTGATGGACGACGCACACAGCGGGGGCGGGCTGGTGTGGGATTTCGGGAAGACGCTGGTGAAGCAGGCGGTGGCCAACCGCTGAGCGAAGCGGTCTGGGGGTTTTGCGGGCCAGCGGGTTTGCCTCTGAGGCAAGGAAATTGCCTGAGAGGCAATCCTCCGGCTGAATGGAGGCATGAGTTCCTCCGCCTCCGAGCCCGGGGCCGAGCCGGCCGGCGGTCTGCCGGTGGTCGCCCCGCAGCTCCGCGCCCTGCGCCGCCGGGCCTCCCTCACCCTGGAGGCCGCCGCCCGTGACGCCGGGCTGTCGCCCGCCCATCTGTCCCGGCTGGAGACCGGGCAGCGCCAGCCCTCGCTGCCGATGCTGCTGGCGCTCGCCCGCGTCTACGGTACGACTGTCTCGGAGCTGCTCGGCGAGACGGTCGCCGACCGGGACGCCGTCGTGCGCGCCGCCGACATGGAACCGACCGGCGCGGGTGGCTGGACGTACTGGCAGGCCGGCGCGCCCGGGCGGGGCATGCAGGCCCTGCGGGTGCATGTGCCGTACGGCTCGCAGGGCGACATCGTGCGGGTGCACCCCGGTGAGGAGTGGCTGTACGTCCTCAAGGGGCGGCTGCGGCTGCGCCTCGGGGACGCCGCGCACCAGCTCGGCCCGGGCGACAGCGCCCACTTCGACTCGCTGACCCCGCACCGCCTCGCCGCCCAGGACCGGGGCGGGGTGGACCTTCTCTTCGTCCACACCCTGCTGCAGAGCCCCACGGCCGCGCTGTGCCTCGGCCCCACCACGGGAGACACACCATGAGCGACTACGAGCAGAAGCTTCCCCGGGCCATCTGGGTCCGGTTGGTCATCTACGTCGTCGCGGGGCACCTCTTCGCCGCCTTCCTCTACCTGCTGTTCGAGGCGGGGGCCAAGTAGGGCTCAGTCGAGCAGGCGTTCGCGCAGCAGCTCCCGGGTGTCGGGGGCGACGCCCAGGCCCCGCTCCAGATACGTGTCGACACCGCCCCAGGTGTCCTCGATGGTCTCGATCGCCGCCGTCAGATACTCGGCACGCGCGTCGAAGAGCGGGCTGAGCAGCTCCATGACCTCCGGGGAGTAGGCGGAGTCGGAGCTGCCGCTGCGGTGCACCTTGTAGCGGCGGTGCTTGGCGTTGGACTCCAGATAGTCGGCGAGGATCGCCTCGTGCTCCACGCCCAGCGCGAGCAGCGTGACGGCGATCGACAGTCCGGCGCGGTCCTTGCCCGCCGCGCAGTGCATCAGCGCGGGGACGCTGTCCTCGGCGAGCGCGTGCAGCACCTGGGAGTGCTCGGCGGTGCGCTCCTTGATGATCACGCGGTACGAGCTGATCATCCGGTCCGCGGCCTTGCCGTCCGCCAGAATCCCGCGCAGTTGCTCCACGTCGCCGTCCCGGACCATCTTCCAGAACTCGGCGCCGTCCGCCGGGTCCGTCAGCGGCAGATTGACGTTGCGCACGCCCGGCAGCTCGACGTCCGGGCCCTCCAGCTGCTGGTCCGCGGCGTTGCGGAAGTCGAAGATCGTGTGCAGCCCAAGGGAGGCGAGGAACGCGGCGTCGTCCGCGGTGGCGTGCGCGAGGTGGCCGCTGCGGAACAGCACCCCGTGTCGCACCCGGCGCCCGTCCACGGTCGGCAGTCCGCCCACGTCACGGAAGTTGCGCACTCCGGCCAGCTCCGGCTCGGTCGACGGCACCTGCTGCGTCACGGGGGCTCCCTCCCATCGGCCCCGCCGGCGCGGCTCGTCGACGGGCACGTCCCCCGACGATACGGCACGGATTCCTCGGCCAATGAGTTGTCCACAGGCGGTCACGGGGAGTTGGGGGAGTTGTCCACAGGCATTGCCCCGGGGGCTCCCCGCCCTTGATGATGTTGGTGCTTGAGCGGACCTGTCGGAATCTGTGAGGACTGAATGGTCGAGATCGCCGGGAACGAGCGTACGTGGCTGCTGTCCGGGCCCACGAGCAGCTACGCCGTGCACCTCACTGAGAACGACGAGCTGCTGCATCTGCACTGGGGCCCCAGGATCGCACTCGCCGACGCCGAAGCCCTCGCGGTGCGCCCGCTGCCGGACCACTGGCCCTTCGAGTCCCCGCTCGACGGACGGGAGGAGTACCCGATCGAAGGAGGCCCCCGCTTCGTCCGCCCCGCCCTGTCCGTGCGCACCGACGAGCGACGCGGCACCGAGTGGACCTTCGAGACGTACGAGACCGGCGACGACGAGCTGCGCCTGCGCTTCCGGGACGCGGGGCTGGCGATCACGCTGCACTACCGGATGCGTGACGACGTCGTCGAGCGCTGGGTGACCCTGCACAACGACGGGCCCGTGGTCGAGGTGCTGCGCGCCGACTCCGCCACCTGGACCCTGCCGGACCGCGACCAGTGGCGGCTGTCCCAGCTGCATGGCCGGTGGGCGGCCGAGTCCCGGCTGACCCGGTCGTATCTCACCTACGGCGAGAAGGTCATCGGCAGCCGCCGAGGTCACACCGGGCACCAACACCTGTCGTGGGTGGCGCTGGACGCCGACGCGACCGAGGAGCGCGGCGAGGTGTACGGCTGCGCCCTCGGCTGGTCGGGCTCGTGGCGGATCGCGGTGGCGCACCTGCCGGACGCGCGCGTGCAGATCACCGGCGGCGCCGGCTATGACGACTCGGGGCTGCTGCGGCTGGCCGCGGGGGAGTCCTTCACCACGCCCGTCTTCGCCGGCCTGTGGAGCGACGGCGGCTTCGGCGGGGCCAGCCGGGCGTGGCACGCCTACCAGCGCGCGTACGTCGTGCCCGACGCCGAGCGGGACCGGCCGGTGCTGTTCAACTCCTGGGAGGCCACCGAGTTCGACATCTCCGAGGAGCAGCAGCGGGCGCTCGCGCGGCGGGCCGCGGCGATCGGCGTGGAGCTGTTCGTCGTCGACGACGGCTGGTTCGGGGCGCGCACCAGCGACCGCGCGGGGCTCGGCGACTGGACACCCAACCCCGACCGCTTCCCGGCCGGTCTCAAGCCGCTCGCCGACGACGTGCACGCCCTGGGGATGCAGTTCGGGATCTGGGTGGAACCCGAGATGGTCAACCCGGACAGTGATCTCTACCGCGCCCACCCCGACTGGGTGCAGTTCCAGCCGGGACGAAAGCGGACAGAGATGCGCAATCAGCTCGTACTCAACCTCGCGCGGGAGGATGTCCAGGAGTACCTCTGGGAGCAGCTCCACGCACTCCTCTCCAGTGCGCGCATCGACTACGTCAAGTGGGACTTCAACCGCTGCTTCACGGATGCCGGGTGGCCCGGCGAGCCCTACCCGCAGCGGCTGTGGGTCGACCATGTACGTGCCTTTTATGCCCTTTTGGACCGCCTGCGGGCGGCGCACCCGGGCGTCGCCTTCGAGTCCTGCTCGGGTGGCGGCGGCCGGATCGACCTCGGAGTGCTGAGCCGCACCGACCAGGTGTGGACCTCCGACAACACCGACCCGCTCGACCGGCTCGCCATCCAGCACGGCTTCAGTCAGATCCATCCCGCGCGCGTGATGGCCGCCTGGGTCACCGACAGCCCCAACACCCAGCTGAACGGCCGGATCAGCACACTGCGCTTCCGCTTCGTCAGTGCCATGGCCGGGGTGCTCGGCGTCGGCGGCGACCTCATGCAGTGGACCGACGAGGAGCTGGCCGAGGCGCGGGACTGGGTGGCCCTCTACAAGGAGATCCGGCCCCTCGTGCAGCACGGCGACCTCTACCGGCTGCGGCCGCCGGCCGGTGGGCTCAGTGCCGTGCAGTACGTACGCGGTGACGAGTCCGTCGTCCTCGCCTGGCTTCAGGCGCAGAGCTACGGGGAACCCCTCCCGGCGCTGCGGTTGCGCGGGCTGGATCCGGCAGCGTCGTACGAATGCCGTGAAACGGGCGAAGTGCACCGAGGTGCCGTATTGCTGCATCACGGACTGCGTACGGAATTGCGGGGCGACCTTGATGCGGCTGTTTTCCGGCTGCGTCGCATCTGAGCCTTCTGTCCGAATTAGCCTCTTCATTCCAACTCGCTCTGGAATAAAGGAGCCTGGAGCAGGGTCACGTGAGCAGCGTCATATCTGTGACCCAGCGTCGCTCGTCATGTTCACGTAATTCGCATGGTTTTCAAGGGTCTTTACGGAAAACGGCGGCGCCGTAATGCACGCAGTGTGACCGGAATTCGGGTGAACGGATCACGAAAACGGCGTTCCTGCGCAACCTCTTGCTTGTCCCGTGCGTCTTGGCTCGCTTACGTTCCACACCGATCCGGGCGGAACGCCGAATCCTGCCGCCGCCCGGTGCCCGCGCAAACTCACCCGTGTTCGGCAGGAGCGGGGGACCCACAGGTAGAACCGCCTGTTCCGGTCTCCGGAACGGCTCGGGGTAAAGCCGCGTTTCGGCGCGGCCGGACATCTCCAGTCCGCACCCGACAGCTCACCTCGCAGGCGCCGGAGAGGAATTCGCCATGCCCGCGAAGGGTAAGCACCGCCGTCCGAAGACCCAGCGCTTCACCCGCTCCATCGCCGTCGCCGGAACCGGTGGCGCCGCACTCGCCCTCCCGCTCATGGGGGCCGCCGGTGCCCACGCAGCCACTCCCCAGTCCACCGCGGAAAAGGCCGTTCAGTCGGTCCCGACCCAGAAGACGGCCGTCCAGCAGAAGGCCGCCGAAAAGAAGTCCGCCGCCACGAAGGCAGGTGTGCGGACGTATTCGGTGAAGGTCGGCGACTACCTCTCGAAGATCGCCGACGAGCAGAACGTCAGCGGTGGCTGGCAGCGGCTCTACGAGGACAACCGTGAGGCCGTCGGCGAGAACCCGTCGCTCATCCACCCCGGCCTGAAGCTCACGATCGGCAAGAAGGCCGCGACGAGCAGCGGCAAGCCGTCGTCCGCTTCCGCCGCTTCGCCCAAGTCGGCGGCGTCTGCGCAGACGACGGAGTCCTCGAACGCCTCCGAGTCCGCGGCGCAGTCGTCCGGATCGTCCGAATCCGCCTCCTCCGAGGCCTCCGCCCAGGCCGCCGACACCAGCACCGTCAGCGGCTTCACCGCCCCCGTGGACGGCGCCGCCGTCGGCACCGCCTACCGCGTGGCCGGCAGCATGTGGTCCAGCGGCTACCACACGGGCGTCGACTTCGCCGCCCCGAGCGGCACCCCGCTCAAGGCCGTCGGCGCGGGCACGGTCGTCTCCGCGGGCTGGGCCGGCGCGTACGGCAACCAGGTCGTCATCAAGCTCGCCGACGGGTACTACGCGCAGTACGCCCACCTGTCCGCGCTCTCCGTCTCCAGCGGCCAGAGCGTGAGCGCGGGCCAGCAGATCGGCCTCTCCGGCTCGACCGGCAACTCGACCGGACCGCACCTGCACTTCGAGATCCGCACCACGCCGAACTACGGCTCGGACATCGACCCGGTCGCCTACCTGCGGTCGAAGGGCGTCTCCATCGGCTGACGCGCGCGCCGCTCACACCATCGAAGGCCGGACCCCGATCCCCGGGTCCGGCCTTCGGCGGGTCTTCGGTCACCGGGGCTTATTCCGCAGTTGACCAATCCTTTGGCCGTGGCCTTTGTCACCGTCCGTCAACCCCTTCCTACGGTCGCGTAGGTCACATTCGAAGGGGAATGATGTCCCGACGTGGGAGACGATTCGAAGAATGACAGCAGATCAGTGATCGGGTCGTACGTGGCGGTGGGGGACAGCTTCACCGAGGGCGTCGGCGACCCCGGCCCCGACGGGGCGTTCGTCGGCTGGGCGGACCGGTTCGCCGTACTGCTCGCGGACCGCCGACCCGAAGGCGACTTCCAGTACACCAACCTCGCCGTGCGCGGCAAGCTGCTCGACCAGATCGTGGCGGACCAGGTTCCGCAGGCCATCGAACTCGCCCCGGACCTGGTCTCGTTCTGCGCGGGCGGCAACGACATCATCCGCCCGGGCACCGACCCGGACGACGTGGCCGAGCGCTTCGAGCGGGCGGTCGCCGCGCTGACCGACGCCGTGGGCACCGTGCTGGTGACGACCGGCTTCGACACCCGGGGCGTCCCCTTGCTCAGGCACCTGCGCGGCAAGATCGCCACCTACAACGGGCATGTGCGGGCCATCGCCGACCGGTACGGCTGCCCGGTGCTCGACCTGTGGTCGCTCAAGTCCGTTCAGGACCGCCGCGCCTGGGACGACGACCGGCTGCACCTCTCGCCCGAGGGGCACACGCGCGTGGCGCTGCGCGCCGGTCAGGCACTCGGCCTCGCCGTCCCCGCCGACCCCGAGCAGCCCTGGCCGCCGCGGCCGCCGCGCGGCACCCTCGACGTGCGGCGGGACGACGTCCACTGGGCGCGCGAGTACCTGGTGCCGTGGATCGGCCGACGGCTGCGCGGTGAGTCGTCGGGCGACCATGTCACCGCCAAGGGCACGTTGTCGCCGGACGACATCAAGATGCGGATCGCGTCGGTGGCCTGAGGCCGTTCCACCGGCGGCCCCTTGGTGCCGGCGGCTCACTGCTGCTGAGCCGCCGGCACATCCGCCAGTCCCAGTTCCCGGGCCAGCGCCTCGTCCACCCACTCCTGCGCACGCGCGCGTGACACCGCTCCCGCGTAGGACGTCAGCTGTACGGCGAGCCCGTCGAGCAGGGCGGTCAGGCGCAGGGCCGCGCCCATGGGGTCGGGGCAGCGGAACTCTCCGGCCGCCACCCCCTCGGCGATGACCTCGGCGATGGCCGCCTTCCACCGCTTGTCGAGGTCCCGGGTGACCGCCCGCAGCGCGGGCTCGCGCAGCGCAGCCGCCCAGCCCTCGATCCACAGCCGCCAGCCCTTGGCCTGGCCCGTCGGCGCGTACCAGCGCACCGCCGACCGCAGCCGGCGCAGGGCCGTCGTGCGCCGGCCGAGCAGCTTGCCCAGATGGGCGAGATCGTCCTCGGCCGCGTACGCGAACGCGGCGGCGACCAGCTTCTCCTTCGTCGAGAAGTGGTACAGCACGAGAGCGTTGCTCACACCGAGCGCGGACGCCACATCGGCGATCCGCACCGCCGCCACGCCCCGCGCCTCGATCTGTTCCACGGCGGCGCGCAACAACTCCTCGCGCCGCTCCGCCACGCTCAACCGCACTCTCGCCACCCCGTCACCCTAACGGGCCACGTCCGGACCATGGCCGGGCGGTGACGTCCCCCTCAGCGGTACGACCCGAAGCGCTCCGCGAGCAGCGGGAGCCGGTCCTCTGCGACGGCGTGCGCGGCGGCACGCGGCGTGGTTCCGTCGGTCGCCGCACGCGCCAGCACGAGGTCGGTCAGGGCGCGCATCGAGCGCCGGGTGTGCGCGAACGCCTCGTCCGCGTCCGCGCCGATGTCGCCGAACAGGGTCCACCACCACCAGGCGTTCGTCCCGGAGTTGACCACCACGTCGGGCAGGACCGTGACCCCGCGCGCGGTCAGCAGCGCCTCCGCCTCCGGTACGACGGGCATGTTGGCCGCCTCGACGATCCAGCGGGCGGTGATCCGCTCCTGGTTCGTGGCCTCGACCGCGTACGAGACGGCGGCGGGCACCAGCACCTCGGCGTCGGCGGAAAGCCAGGCGTCGCCGGGCAGTTCGCGGTCGCCGGGCCGCAACGCGGCGCGGTCCACCGTGCCGTAGGCGTCCCGCGCGGCGAGCAGCGCGTCGATGTCGAGGCCCGCCGGGTTGGCGATCGTGCCCTTGATGTCGGTGACGGCCACGACCGTGAGACCCGCGCGCGTGAGGAAGCGTGCCGTGGCACCGCCCATGGTGCCCATGCCCTGCACCGCGACCCGCGTGCCCGCGCGCGGGACGCCGGCCCGGTCCAGGGCCGCGAGCGCCGACTCCGCGACCCCGCAGCCGCCGACCAGCTCGCCGAGCCCGATGCCGTCCACCTCCACCGCGAAGGCGTCGGCGAGCCGCCGCCGGGCCGCCGCCTCGTCGTCCAGCAGCGGATACACCGCCTGGATCGACGAGACGAGCCCCACCTCGGCGGCGGCCCGGTCCACCAGGTCCTGGGTGAGCCCGAGGTCCTCGCCGGTGGTCCAGAAGGTCTCGATGTACGGCCGCATGGCGCGCAGATAGCGCACCAGGAGTCCGTACGCCGCCGGGTCCCGGGGGTCGCAGTCGATGCCGCCCTTGGCACCGCCGAGCGGGACGTAACGGGCCTCGGGGTCGTAGTGCAGGGCCTCCTTCACGGTCATCCCGCGGGCGAGCCCGGCCACCTCGGCCGGCGTGCAGCCCGGGCGCATCCGCAGCCCGCCGCTGGCGACGCCGCGCACCAGCCGGTCGACGACCAGGAATCCCTGGCGGCCCGTGATGTGGTCGGTCCAGGTGAGCGACAGAAGGGGGGCGGTCACGGAAGCTCCTTGCGGCCGAGGCATGGACGAGCGATGAGTGAGCGGTCTTACGGGGCAGCACTTACTGAATCATGAGTCAGTATCGGGCATGGGCGGCGGGTGGTGTCAGTGGGGCGGACCATAATGGAGGCCACACTGACTCCCCCTGGAGGTATCGTGGCCGGTTCCCGTTCCCTGAGCTCCGGGCTCCGCGCGCTGCAGCCCGCGGCCTTCGGCGCGGAGCCGAGCGGTGAGCGCATGGCGCGCATCCGCAGATCGCCCCACTTCCGGGACGGTGTCTTCCAGAACCCCGGAGGCCCCTCGCGGATCCGGCCGTCGGGTGCGGCGCTCGACTTCGCGAAGACCTACTTCGACAAGGACGCGCGCAACCGCCGTACCCCGCACGGCGCGGTGCCCCTGCACACCACGACGGCCGCGGACCTCGCCCGGCCGCCCGCCACCGGCCTCCGCCTGACCTGGCTGGGCCACTCCAGCGTCCTCGCGGAGATCGACGGACAGCGGGTGCTCTTCGACCCCGTATGGGGCGAGCGCTGCTCGCCGTTCGCCTTCGCCGGGCCCAAGCGGCTGCACCCGGTGCCGCTGCCCCTGACGGCGCTCGGCCCGGTGGACGTCGTCGTCATCTCGCACGACCACTACGACCACCTGGACATGCCCACCATCAAGACGCTGGCCGGCACGGACACGCTGTTCGCCGTGCCGCTCGGCGTCGGCGCCCACCTCGAGCACTGGGGTGTGTCCGCCGACCGGCTGCGCGAGCTGGACTGGCAGGAGTCGGCCAAGGTCGGCGGGCTCACCCTGACCGCCACCCCGGCCCGCCACTTCTGCGGCCGCGGCCTGCGCAACACCCAGCACACGCTCTGGGCGTCCTGGGTCGTCGCGGGGGAGGAGCACCGGATATTCCACAGCGGTGACACCGGGTACTTCGAGGGCTTTCAGGACATCGGCGCCGACCACGGCCCGTTCGACGCCACGATGATCCAGATCGGCGCGTACAGCGAGTTCTGGCCGGACATCCACATGCTTCCCGACGAGGGTGTCCGGTCGCATCTGGACCTCCAGCGCGGGGAAGCCGCGTCGGGTGTGCTGCTGCCGATCCACTGGGGGACCTTCAACCTGGCGCCGCACGCGTGGGCGGAGCCCGGCGAGTGGACGAAGGACGCCGCCGAGGCGGCCGGAGCGGCGGTGGCGTTGCCGCGGCCGGGCGAGCCCTTCGAGCCGGCCGGGCAGCTTCCGGTGGACCCCTGGTGGCGCACGGTCTCCGCACCCGTCGCCCGTCACTGGCTCCCCACCGCGAGCGCCGACGCCGCGCCTCCCGCCCTCGGCGACCGCGACCTCGCGGGCGACCGGTAGCGGCCACTCCTCACGTCCGGCTTCTTGTATTGCGGCCTTCGGTCGCAATACCGCATGTGACTGGTTCTGAGCAGGTCGGATCGATCTCTTACGACACCTGCGTCATCGCCCCGACGCGCTTATCGGTCTGTCGTACGAGGCCTCATACCAGAGCAGGACGCTCCCCGTGGGAGTTTGTCAACTGCCCACCGCACATGTTGCGTTGGCGACTACTGTGAGTGTCCGTCGGGCGACGCAGGGCCGATTTCTTCGGCGTCGTCGACCGGCACCGCGCCGCCGCATGCCCGAATCGCGCAGACCGGGCCTGCCCCGGCCTCCGACCGATGGACCAGTACGAGGACGCCCGATGTCACACCTCCGCGCACCGGCCGCACGCGCAGACCGCCGCGAGGGCGGGCGGCACGGACGGCCGGTCGCCCACCCCGTTCCCTCGCTGCCCGAGGCCCACATACGGCCCCAGCTGCTGCGTCTCGCCGTACTGCCCCCGGTCGCGGTCGCCCTCAGCGCGTGCGCGGCCGTGCTGTTCACCGTCCGCTCCACCGGCGCCCGTACCAGCCTCACCCTGTGGGCCGTACTCGCCGGCGCCGTCTGCGTGACGCTCGTCGGTATCGCGATCGCCGTGGTCGCCGCCGGCCGGGCCGCCCGGGGCGTGCACGAACGGGTCGGCGCGCTGCGCCGCAGCAGCGCCCGCCGTGAGGCCGATCTCCGCGCCCTCGTCGAGGCGTTGCGCCGCGGCGAGGTGCCGCCGCCGCGCAAGCCGCGCGGCGGTCCGCCCGAGGACGCCGACGACTTCGAGCTGCTCGCCGCCGACCTCGCCCGGGCGCACGACGGCGCCGTCACCGCCGTCGTGCAGGCCGCCCAGCTCTCCAGCCAGGCCGGCAGTGAACAGAAGCTGGAAGTGTTCGTCAACCTCGCCCGGCGCCTTCAGTCGCTGGTGCACCGCGAGATCGCGATCCTCGACGAGCTGGAGAACGAGATCGAGGACCCCGACCTGCTCAAGGGCCTCTTCCACGTCGACCACCTCGCCACCCGCATCCGCCGCCACGCCGAGAACCTCGCCGTGCTCGGCGGCGCCGTCTCCCGCCGCCAGTGGAGCAACCCGGTCTCCATGACCGAGGTGCTGCGCTCGGCCATCGCCGAGGTCGAGCAGTACTCGCGCGTCCGCCTGGTGCCGCCGATCGACGGCACCCTGCGCGGCCACGCCGTCGCCGACGTGATCCATCTGCTGGCCGAACTCGTCGAGAACGCCACGGTGTTCTCCGCCCCGCACACCCAGGTGCTGCTGCGCGCCAACCTCGTCACCTCCGGCCTCGCCGTCGAGGTCGAGGACCGCGGCCTCGGTCTGCCCGTCGCCGAGCAGCACAAGATGAACGCCCTGCTCACCGACCCCGACCAGGTCAATGTCGCCCGCCTGCTCGCCGACGGCCGCATCGGACTGTTCGTCGTCTCCCAGCTCGCCCGGCGACACGGCATCACCGTCCGCCTGCAGACCAACATCTACGGCGGTGTCCAGGCCGTCCTCGTCGTGCCGCAGGCGCTGCTCGGCAGCCGGCCCGACACCTCCCGCCCCGCCCCGCCCCCACAGCACCACCAGCCCGCACCGGACGCCGTTACGGCACCGGCGTCCACCGCCACCGGACCCTCGCCCCTGCCGGTCCGCGGCGCTCGGGAGGAGCGGCCCAACCCGGCCGAGGCCGTACCCGGCATCCGGTCCGAAAACCGGCCGGCCGTCGAGGACCACACCGGCGCACCACCCACGCCGCCCACCGGCACCGTCCGCGGCACCATGGGCAAGCCCCAACTGCCCCGGCGTCGCGCCCAGCAGCACATCGCTCCCCAACTGCGCGGCGGCCCCGCACCCCGCCAGGACGCCGAGGACCTCGTCGGCCACGACCCCGGCCTGATGGCGGCGTTCCAGCGCGGCATCGGCCTCGCCGAGGCCCAGCAGCAGGCACGGTCGGTCAATTCGGCGTCCGGCAATTCGGCGTCCGGCAATTCGGCGTCCGGCAATTCGGCATCCGGGCACTCGGGGTCCGGGCACCAGGAGTCCCCGCACACGCCGCCGCGCATGGAGCGCCCGCACCTGGAGCCCCCGCGCATGGAGCGCCACCACACGCCCCCGGCCTCCCCACCGGACGCCCGCCCCACAGGCGTGACCCCCATGCCGACGCAACTCCCCATGGCCGTACCGCACATGGACGTGCGACACACGGGCGGACGGCACATGGATGGGACGCGTACGGGGGCTACCCCGCCCATGGATAGGACGCATACAGGCGCGCCCTCACCCATGGATGGACGGCACATGGAGCCAACGCACGTGGACGCGCCCCCGCACATGGAGGCCGCCCGTATGACCCCTGACCACCCCGCCCGGCACGACGGGAGCGGGCCAGCCGGATGACCACCGCAGCTGCCTCAGCCGTCGTCACCCCCACCGCAATGACCGTCGGCGCACCCACGGGCGCGCCCGCAGACCTTCGTATCCCAAGGAGTCGATCCACCATGGCGACCGATGCCCCCACCGGCCATGTATCCGATCTCGACTGGCTGATGAGCGGCCTCGTGCAGCGCGTACCGCACACCACCAGCGCGGTGCTCCTCTCCAGCGACGGGCTCGTGAAGTCGGTGCACGGCCTCGACCCCGACAGCGCCGACCACATGGCCGCCCTGGCCTCCGGGCTGTACTCCCTCGGCCGCAGCGCCGGGGTCCGGTTCGGCGACGGCGGTGAGGTCCGGCAGGTCGTCGTCGAACTCGACTCGACCCTGCTGTTCGTCACCACCGCGGGCTCCGGCACCTGCCTCGCCGTGCTGGCCGGCCGCGAAGCCGACGCCGCGGTGCTCGGCTACGAGATGGCGATGCTGGTCAAGAGCGTCCGCCCCTACCTGGTGACCGCTCCCCGGCAGCAGTCCGTCGAACCCACGGCGATGAGGCCTTGAGCGTGACGGCGGCCGGCGACGGGCCCTGGCTCGACGACGCGGCCGGACGGCTGGTGCGCCCGTTCACGGTGAGCAACGGCCGCACCCGCCCCACCGTCGCGCTCGACCTCATCTCGCAAGTGAGGGCCACCGGGGCCACCCCCTTCGGCTACCTCGGCCCCGAACACGCCCAGGCACTCGACCTGTGCCGGGCACCCGTCTCGGTCGCCGAGGTCGCCGCCCACCTCAAGCTGCCGGCGGTGGTCACCAAGGTGCTGCTGTCGGACCTCGTCGACTGCGGGGTGCTCACCACCAAGCCCCCGGAGTTCCACCACAACCCCACGGACCGGGCCCTTCTGGAGGCAGTGCTCGATGGACTACGACGACAGCTCTGACCACGACTACCGCTCCGGCTACGACTCCGGCTACGACGACGGCGCCGACCCGTTCCCCACCGCGCTCAAGATCCTGGTCGCGGGCGGGTTCGGGGTCGGCAAGACGACCTTCGTCGGTGCCGTCAGCGAGATCGCGCCGCTCAGCACGGAGGAGTTGCTCACCACGGTCAGCGCCGCCACCGACAACCTCGACGGGATCGAGAACAAGGTCGAGACGACGGTGGCCATGGACTTCGGCCGCATCACCCTCGACGCGGACCACGTCCTGTACCTCTTCGGCACGCCGGGCCAGGAGCGGTTCTGGTTCATGTGGGACGAGCTCTGCGAGGGCGCTCTCGGCGCGGTGATCCTCGCCGACACCCGGCGCCTGGAGGACTGCTTCGCGGCCGTCGACTTCTTCGAGGAGCGCGGCCTCGGATTCATCGTCGCCGTCAACGAGTTCGACGGCGGCCACCGCTACGACCCCGAGGAGGTGCGCGCCGCCATCGACCTCGACCCGGAGATCCCCGTCGTGTGCTGCGACGCCCGGATCTCCGCCTCCGGCGTCCAGACCCTGCTCACCCTCGTACGCCATCTCATCGCCCACGCACCCGTCACCCCCGCGCCGAGCCATGGCGCCCACATGTGACACCCGCACACACCGCAACGGAGCTGCATATGACGTACGCCCACAGCGACGGGACCCTGCCATGAGGTACGACCCGCCGCGCCCGGCCGGTCGGCTGCTGCTCACCCCCGAGGACAAGGAGGCGCCCGAGCGAACACGGCGGCTGCGGCGACTGGGCCTGGGGGAGCGTCCGGAGCCCGCCCTCGACGCCTTCGCGAGCCATCTGGCGACGCTGACCGGTGCGCCGTACGCCATGGTCAACTTCCTCCACGTCAGCGGCCAGTTCTTCGCCGGCTTGCACGCGCCCGACGTCGGACTCGTCGTCAAGCAGGACGGGACCCGGCCGGTGATGGGCCGCTGCATGCCCCGCGACCACGGGTTCTGCCCCCATGTGGTGGTCCGGCGCAAGGCGCTGGTGCTGGAGGACGTCCGCGACTATCCGCGCTTCGCGGGCAACCCGGTCGTCGACGAGTACGGCATCCACTCCTATCTCGGCGCGCCGCTCATCGACACCACGGGCATGGTGCTCGGCACCATCTGCGTCGCCGATGCCTCGCCCCGGCCCTGGGGGCGCTCCGGTCTGGAGACCATCAAGGCGACGGCCGCGGATCTCGTCGTACGGCTCGAATCCCCCGAGACCGGCGGGCTCCCGCTCTGACCACGGTGAACGCCAGGCCGGGGGCGTGAAGGAAACCTGCGGCGGCGGTTAAGAAATCCTCGATGGACCAGGGCGGCGGCGTACGGCAGATTGCTGTGCGATTCCACTCCTCTCCCCGTCCGGGGGCTTCTTCGGCATGCCCGCGGGCGGGATCTCACGGTCAGGAGCCGTACCGTTGAAGGCGCTGGTCAAGGACAATGCGGAACCCGGGCTCCGGCTCATGGACATCCCGGAACCCGAGGTCGGACCCGGCGACGTACTGATCAAGGTGCTGCGCACCGGCATCTGCGGCACCGACCTGCACATCCACGCCTGGGACGGCTGGGCGCAGCAGGCGATCCGCACCCCGCTGGTCCTCGGGCACGAGTTCGTCGGCGAGGTCGTCGACACCGGCCGCGATGTCACCGACATCGACCTCGGCGACCGGGTCAGCGGGGAGGGCCACCTGGTGTGCGGCAAGTGCCGCAACTGCCTGGCCGGGCGACGCCACTTGTGCCGGGCCACGATCGGACTCGGGGTCGGACGGGACGGGGCCTTCGCGGAGTACGTCGTGCTGCCCGCGACCAACGTGTGGGTGCACCGCGTGCCGGTGGACCTCGATGTGGCGGCCATCTTCGACCCGTTCGGCAACGCCGTGCACACCGCCCTGTCGTTCCCGCTCGTCGGCGAGGACGTGCTGATCACCGGCGCCGGCCCGATCGGGCTGATGGCCGCCGCCGTGGCCCGGCACGCGGGCGCCCGCAACGTCGTCATCACGGACGTCAGTGAGGAGCGGCTCGACCTCGCCCGCAAGATCGGTGTCAGCCTCGCCCTCAATGTGCGCGACGCGCGGATCGCGGACGGGCAGCGGGCCCTCGGCCTGCGGGAGGGCTTCGACGTCGGCCTGGAGATGTCCGGCCGTGCGGAGGCCCTCCAGGACATGATCGCGAACATGACGCACGGGGGGCGGATCGCGATGCTCGGCCTGCCCGCGCAGGAGTTCCCGGTCGACTGGGCCCGGATCGTCACCTCGATGATCACCCTCAAGGGCATCTACGGCCGGGAGATGTTCGAGACCTGGTACGCCATGTCGGTGCTGCTGGAGGGCGGCCTCGACCTCGCGCCCGTGATCACCGGCCGGTACGGCTACCGCGACTTCGAAACGGCGTTCGCCGACGCGGCGAGCGGCCGCGGCGGCAAGGTCATCCTCGACTGGACCGCGTAAGTCATCCGCCTTCGGCGTAAGTCACTGCCTTCCTAGGAGCTTTGCGATGTTCGACTCCGTGCGCGACGACCTGCGCGCCACCCTCGACGAGATCCGCGCCGCCGGTCTGCACAAGCCCGAACGCGTCATCGACACCCCGCAGTCCGCGACCGTGAACGTCTCGGCGGGCGGCCGTCCGGGCGAGGTGCTCAACTTCTGCGCCAACAACTACCTCGGCCTCGCCGACCACCCCGAGGTGATCGCCGCCGCCCATCAGGCCCTGGACCGCTGGGGCTACGGCATGGCCTCCGTCCGCTTCATCTGCGGCACCCAGGAGGTGCACAAGGAACTGGAGGCGCGGCTGTCCGCGTTCCTCGGGCAGGAGGACACGATCCTGTACTCCTCCTGCTTCGACGCCAACGGCGGGGTGTTCGAAACGCTGCTGGGCCCGGAGGACGCGGTGATCTCGGACGCCCTGAACCACGCCTCGATCATCGACGGCATCCGGCTGTCCAAGGCCCGCCGCTTCCGGTACGCCAACCGTGACCTGGCGGACTTGGAGCAGCAGTTGAAGGAGGCGCAGTCGGCGCGGCGGCGGCTGATCGTCACCGACGGCGTCTTCTCCATGGACGGTTACGTGGCGCCCCTGCGCGAGATCTGCGACCTCGCCGACCGCTACGACGCCATGGTCATGGTCGACGACTCGCACGCCGTCGGCTTCGTCGGCCCCGGCGGCCGCGGCACGCCCGAGCTGCACGGTGTGATGGACCGGGTCGACATCATCACCGGCACGCTGGGCAAGGCGCTCGGCGGCGCGTCGGGTGGTTACGTCGCCGCCCGCGCCGAGATCGTCGCGCTGCTGCGGCAGCGCTCCCGGCCGTACCTCTTCTCGAACACCCTCGCCCCGGTGATCGCGGCCGCCTCGCTGAAGGTGCTCGACCTGCTGGAGTCGGCGGGCGACCTGCGCGAGCGGCTCGCCGAGAACACCGCGCTGTTCCGGCGCCGGATGACCGAGGAGGGCTTCGACGTCCTGCCCGGCGACCACGCGATCGCGCCGGTGATGATCGGCGACGCGGCGCGGGCCGGCCGGATGGCGGAGCTGCTGCTGGAGCGGGGCGTGTACGTGATCGGCTTCTCGTACCCGGTCGTGCCGCAGGGGCAGGCGCGGATCCGCGTCCAGCTGTCCGCGGCGCACTCGACGGAGGACGTCAACCGCGCGGTGGACGCGTTCGTGGCGGCGCGGGCGGAGCTGGCGGGCTGACCTGAGAGAATCGATCCCGTGATCGAAGCGCGGCGGCTCCACATCCTCCGTGCGGTGGCCGACCACCGCACGGTGACGGCGGCTGCCGCCGCGCTGTATCTCACGCCCTCCGCCGTGTCCCAGCAGCTCACGGCCCTGGAGCAGGAGACGGGGCACCGGCTGGTGGAGCGCGGCGCCAAGGGGGTACGGCTCACCCCGGCCGGCGAGATCCTGCTCAGCCACACCAACGCCGTCCTGGCCCAGCTGGAGCGGGCGGAGGCGGAGCTCGCCGCGTACAGCTCGGGCGCCGCCGGCACGGTCACCGTCGCGTCCTTCGCGACCGGCATCGCCCAGGTCGTCGCACCGGCCGTGGCCCGCCTCGCACAGACCGCGCCCGGCATCCGTCTCCGCGTCCGGGACGCCGAGGGGGACGCCAGTCTGCCGATGGTCCTTGACCGGCAGGTCGATGTCGCGGTCGCCGTCGAGTACCGCGGGGCTCCGCCTGCCGACGATCCGCGGCTTGCGCATGTTCCGCTGTACGCCGAGCCGTTCGACGCGGTGGTGCCCGTCAGTCACCGGCTGGCGGAGGCGGGCGAGGTGCCGCTGGCGGAGCTGGCCAAGGATCCGTGGATCGGCCCGTACCCCGGCAATCCCTGCCATGACGTGGTGGTGCTGGCCTGTGAGAGCGCCGGGTTCCAGCCCCGCCTCGAACACTCCTCGGACGACTTCCGCGCGGTCGTGGCCCTGGCGTCGGCGGACGCGGGAGTCGCCCTCGTACCGCGCTCCGCGCTGCGCGGGATGGACCTCACGGATGTCGTCGTACGGCCCGTGGACGGGGTGGCGCCCACGCGCCGGGTCTTCGCCGCCGTGCGCCGGGGCGCGGAGGGGCATCCGCTGATCCGGCCGGTGCTGGAGGCGCTGCAGGAGGCGGCACAGGCGTGAGCCTTCCGTAATACCGCCGTCTCATATCCGGGATAAGGTCCCGAATGTGAGACACGAAGAATCCGACGCCTCGCACGACGTCGACGCCCGGCTCGGCGCGCGGCTCGCCGAACTGCGGGCCGAACGCGGCTGGTCCCTGGGGGAGTTGGCGGAGCGCAGCGGGGTGAGCCGGTCGACGCTGTCCCGTGCGGAGCGGGCGGAGATCAGTCCCACGGCCGCGCTGCTGAACCGCCTGTGCGCCGTGTTCGGGCGCACGATGTCCCAGCTGCTCAGCGAGGTCGAGGGGGAGTCCGCGCTGCTGGTTCGGGCGGCCGACCAGCCGGTGTGGGAGGACCGGGCCTCCGGATTCGTACGACGGTCTGTGTCGCCGCCGCACACCGGGATGCGCGGTGAACTCGTCGAGGGGCGGCTCGTGGTGGGCGCGGACATCGCGTACGACCGGCCGCCGGTGCCCGGTCTGGAGCAGCACATCTGGGTGCTGGAGGGGGCCCTCGCGGTGACCGTGCAGGACGCCGAGCATCGCCTCGACGCCGGGGACTGTCTGCGGTTGCGGGTGTGGGGGGCGACGCGGTTCCGGTGCGCCGGTGACGAGGATGTGCGGTACGTGCTGGCGGTGGTGTCGCCGTGACCGTGGAAGCGCTGGACGCGGGTCAGGTGCTCGGTCGGTCCGGGGAGTTGGCCGAGCTGCTGGTGGACGCGGTCGACGGCGGCGCGTCGGTGGGCTTCCTCGCGCCGCTCGATCGTGCCGGGGCCCAGGCGTGGTGGCAGGGGCGGGCTGCCGGTGTGGCCGCCGGTGAGCTGGCCGTCTGGGCGGCGTACGAGGGGACGCGGCTGGTCGGCACCGTGAGCCTGGCCTTTCCGGACAAGCCCAACAGCCGGCACCGGGCGGAACTGGTGAAGCTGATGGTGCACCGCACGGCGCGCGGGCGGGGCCTGGGGCGGCGGCTCCTGGACACCGCCGAACGGGCGGCCGTCGCGGCCGGTGTCACGCTCCTGCATCTGGACACCGAGACCGGCAGTCCGGCCGAGCACCTGTACCGGACGGCGGGCTGGACCCGGCTCGGCGCGATACCCGACTACGCGGCGAGCCCTGTGGGGGTGCTGCGGCCGACGACCATCTACTACAAGCAGGTCGGGGCGGCGGCTCTCGCTGGGGAACCGTCAGGCGGGTGACTGTCAGGGGGACGGGTGACTGTCAGTGGCAGGCGCTACCTTGCGTCTCATGCCGGATGCCGAAGACGTACGCCGAATCGCCCTGTCCCTGCCGGACACGACGGAGAAGATCGCCTGGAGCATGCCCACGTTCCGGGTCGCGGGGAAGATGTTCGCCACGTTGCCGGAGGACGAGACCTCCATCGCCGTGCGCTGCCCGAAGGAGGAGCGCGACGAACTGGTCCTGGCCGAGCCTGAGAAGTTCTGGGTGGCCGATCACGAGGCGCAGTTCGCGTGGGTGCGGGCGCGGCTGGCCGCGCTGGAGGACGAGGACGAGCTGCGGGACATCCTCGCCGACTCGTGGCGGCAGGCCGCGCCGCCCCGACTGCTGGAGGCCCATCCGGAGTTGGGGCTGCCTGCCGGGGGGTGACATTCGCTCCGGGGTTGTCCGTGGGGGGTGGCATGATCCGAACGGGTGGGGCCGTGGCTGCCGGGGCGGGGGCGCCGGTGGGCCATGGCGGGACCCGTGGGAAGGGCGAGCGCTCACACGCGCACCGGCATCCGTGTCCCCGTCGTGAACCCCACGATCCGCTCCCGCAGCGACCGCGCGTCGAGCCCGTGCGCGGCGATGTGTTCCTCGATCGTGCCGTACCGGCGCAGCTCACGGCGGCCCACACCCAGCCCCAGCACCCGGTGCGGTACGTCGGCGAGGGCGTCGTTCGCGACGGCAGTCGACGTGCCGGCCAGGTAGGGCTCGACGAGCACGACGTCCGTCCCGGCCGTCGCCGTGGCCCGGCGCAGGGCGGCCGCGTCGAAGGGCCGTACGGTCGCCGCGTACAGCACGGTGACGTCGAGGCCGGACGTGGCGTCGAGCACCGCGCCGAGCATGGGCCCGACGGCGACGACCACGCCGGAACGCCCCTCGCGGACGGTGTGGAAGCGGGCTCCGTCGACGGGGAGGGCCTGGGCGTTCGACTGCGCGGACAGCCGGACGTACACCTTGTCGTCGCCGGCGGCCACCGCGTGCCGCAGCAGCGTCCCGGCCTCGTCCGGGTGGCCGGGCACGTGCACGGTCCAGCCGTCGAGGGTGTCGAGCAGCGCCACGTCGCCGGGAGCCATGTGCGTGTAGCCGCCCGCGGGCCAGTCGAAGGACGCGCCGGCGCTCACCAGCACCGCGCCCACGCCCTGGTGGCCGAGGTCGAGCTTGACCTGTTCGAAGGGCCGCTCCACCAGGAAGCCGGCGAAGGTGTGCACGATGGGGCGCATGCCGGTCAGCGCGAGTCCCGAAGCCGCCCCGATCAGGAGCTGCTCGCGGATGCCGACGTTGATCACCCGGTCGGGATGGCGGCGCCGGGCCTCGACGAAGCCGGCCGCGCCGATCTCGGCGAGGACGACGGCGACGCGGGGATCTTCGTCGAGCAGCCGCAGGGCTACGGGGGCGAAACGGTCACGCATGGTGTCCATGGCTGTGGATTCCCTTCTTGAGACTGGCGTGTCACTCGGATCTTGAGACTGGCGTGTCACTCGGACTTGGGGGTCACTCGGACTTGGGCTCGACCTGGGCGACGACCGCGTGCGGGCGGCCCGGATGCGGCGTGGTGAAGGCGGTGTACAGCGCCTCGTGGTCGCGGCCGTCGACCGTCACGGTGGACCAGCCCGCCGCCTCGAACCGCGCGGCGATGTCACCGGGCCGGGCATGGCTGGCGGAAGCGTTGTCGATGACGACGGTGTGCAGCCGCTCCAGCCCGGCGGGCCCGGCGAAGGCGATGGCCTCATGGTTGCTGCCCTCGTCCAGTTCGGCGTCCCCGATCAGTACCCACACCCGCGGCTCGTGCAGCCCCTGGGCGCGCAGCCCCAGCGCCGTACCGACGCCGATCGGCAGCCCGTGCCCCAGTGAACCGCTGCCGATCTCTACGCCCGGCACCAGCATCCGGTCGGGGTGGTGGCCGAGTGGCGAGTCGTAGGAGCCGAAGCCCGGCAGCCGGTCCACGGGCACGAAGCCCTTGGCGGCCAGGACGGCGTAGTACGCCATCGGACCGTGCCCCTTGGACAGCAGGAACCGGTCCCGCCCGGGATCCTCCAGCCGCTCCGGGCCGATCCGCAGCACCCGGTCGTGGAGGACCCACAGCACGTCGAGCGTGGATGTCGCCGCGGGGCCGTGCTTCTCGTCGCCGGTCATGAGCGCCATCAGGCGCGGCAGGTCGGTGTATCCGTACGTACGCTCGTGTTCTTCGGTGATCGTCATGCAGACGATCATTCAACCTCAACCAAACTTGAGGTCAAGTGCCGCTGGGCCATGTCCGGCGGCCACAAACCGGTGCGCGACCACCGACCCGAGTGCGGTATTGTTTCCATGCGCGTTCGCCCGGGGGAAACCCCAGGTCAGCCCGCACCGGGACGTGGCGCAGCTTGGTAGCGCACTTGACTGGGGGTCAAGGGGTCGCAGGTTCAAATCCTGTCGTCCCGACGGTGTGAAGGGTCTTCGCAGGCGGGAGCCTGTGAGGGCCCTTCTTCTTGCCTGGGGGGCTCTTGCACGTGCGGGCGTCACCGTTCAGAATGGTGATATGAGGCATCCCTTCCCTGGCGGCACACTGGCGCTCGACTTCCCCGGGACGCTGCGCTACAGGCACCGCTCGGAGCCCAGGGAGGACCTCGGTTCACCGGAGCGGCTCAGCGAGTGGTTCCAGCAGGCCGGGATCACGCAGGACGAAATCCCCTGTGGACCGGCGGATCTCGCCGAGGCCATCGAGCTGCGAGAGGCGGTCTATCAGCTGGTCCTCGCCAGGATGTCGAACAAGGCGTACGACCAGGACGCGCTCGCGCGGGTGAACGAGTACGCCCGCAAACCGACCCCGGTGCCGCAGCTCACCGCGGACGGGCGCCAGGTGCAGGCCACCGTCGAGCAGGCGCTTGCCTCTGTGGCCCGGGAAACGGTCATGGCTCTCAGCGGCCCGGACGTGTCACTGTTCAAGGAGTGCAGCAACCCGGAGTGCTCACAGGTCTTCATCGACCGTTCCCGAGGTGCGCGACGGGAATGGTGTGCCATGGACCCGTGCGGCAACAAGATCAAGGCTGCCGCTTACCGGGCCCGTAAGCGGGCCGGCGAACGGATGGCGGTCGCCGGGCGCTCGCGGTAGCGCGTCGGCGGAGTTCCGCCGTTGCGCCCAGTGCCCGGGCCCGACGGCGACCGGCTGAGCGATGGATGCCGTCCGGTTCCTTCGTCGGGCAAGTGACATGGCGTCATGTCACGCGTCGGACGGAATCCCGGCCTCACTGTGAACCTGTCCGAGGCCCCGGACCGGCAGTTGCGCATGAGCGATCTCGCGCCCCTCCTCACCGACGCCGGACGGGCCCTGTTGGAGGAGGATCCTGCCGCCGCCGCGCGACCGCGTCGCCGTTGACTTCGAAACGGGCGTACCCACCGCGGACGTTGGGGCTGTTCTCGTAGATCTCATACATCCTGCCCGGCGGATTCACAGTGCAGGGCGGCCATGCCGGCTGCTCTTCACTGCACGTTTCTGTATCGTGCGATTCGTCACCTGTTTGACAGGTGACGAATAGCGTGTGACCATCGACAGGACGAAACGGCTGCCACCCACCGTGGTGCCTCACTGCATGGAGGGAGATGTCGAAGTGGGACACGAAGCCAAGGCCGAGGCCCCGGCGCAGGAAATCCGGCGCCTGCGGTTCGGCACGCTGCCGGAGCGCATCCGCCCGGAAGACATGATCGAAGAACGGCCGGCGGTGGCGCACGATCCGACGAGAGAGGCGTACGACGCCGACGAGTGGCTGGTGCGCGTCTGCCTCTGAGCCCCCGGCCGCGACCCGCCTGATCCTCAATGTGTCCCTGTCGAGGGCGCGGAGGGCCGAACCATCTCCCTTTCCCAGGAGGCCCAGTGAAGATCCGCAAAACCCTGACCGCCCTCGTGTCGGTGTCGGCCGCCGCGGTGATTGCCTGCGGCTGCTTCCTTCAGGTGTTCTGACGGCCGAACTAGCCAGAACGTCCATCACCAGTCAAACTGGTGACTTACCGACTTTACCGACTTACCGACTGACTGAGCTGTGTGGCCATGGTGAGCGACGTCCCGCACACGGCTCTGGCGACGACACAGAGAAACAGGTGACACGACATGGCTGACACCGAGCAGAAGGCCCTGCTGGCGGGCGGCTGCTTCTGGGGCATGCAAGAGCTGATCCGGACGTTCCCCGGCGTCCTGTCCACGCGGGTTGGGTACAGCGGAGGCGACATCGAGCGACCGACATACCGCAATCACGAGGGTCACGCCGAGTCGATCGAGATCGTCTTCGATCCGGGCGTGACGGACTACCGGACCATCCTGGAGTACTTCTTCCAGATCCACGACCCGACCACGAAGAACCGCCAGGGCAACGATGTGGGACTCAGTTACCGGTCCGCCATCTTCTACCTCGATGACGAGCAGCGGCGCATCGCTGAGGACACGATCGCGGACGTGGACGCGGCGGGGCTGTGGCCGGGGCCGGTGGTCACCGAAGTCGTGCCCGCCGGGCCGTTCTGGGAGGCCGAGCCCGAGCATCAGGACTACCTTCAGCGCTACCCGGACGGCTACACCTGCCACTTCCCCCGTCCCGGCTGGCGGCTGCCGCAGCGTCGGGCCTCCTGACCTGCTGAGCCTCCGGGGCCACCAAGGCGCTTGCCCCTGATCGAAAACTGCCGCGGAGCCACAGGCGCGGGATCGCGGGCCGACTCGGCTGCGCTGCTGACGCAGCCGAGTCGGCCCGCGACGTGTTTCCGGCCTCAGAGCGTGTGACTTCTCGCGGTGAGGCCCGAGGCGGTCTCTTCCAGCGCGGCCCGGTGACCGAACAGTCCCGTGCGGGCTGTCCGGTTCAGGGCGGCCACGACCGGCTCGGTCAACGCGCCGTAGCTTCGCCGACCTGGTCCGCTCGCAGCCGAAGCGAGTCCGGGGTGTGAGCCGTGCCGGACAGGTCGGAGACGAACGCGGACACGATGCCCGCCGGATCGGTCACGGCGCCGCAGTGGACGCCCATCACCCCGTCGGTGCCGAGCGCGTGGACCAGGCCGGCCATGGTGCCGCCGGAACCCAGGCCCACCACGACGGTGTCCAGGTCGGGGGCCTGGGCGAGCAGCTCGCGTCCGCACACGCTGTAGCCGCGGGCGCCGAGCGCGCTGGAGCCTCCGAAGGGGATCAGCGCTGGTACGGGGCCGTCGGCCCGCAGTCGCGCGGCCACTTCCGCGGCGGCAGCGCTGAGCGCGTCGCCATGGATGGCGCCGGCCCAGACGACGGTGGCACCGAAAAGGGCGTCCAAGGCGAGATCGTCCGCGCCGAGACCGAGTTCCTGGGCGAGCCGGGGCATGGGCTCCAGAGGAGTGGGCCAGGTGCCGAGCGTAACCGGCTCGGGGTCGTCGCTTGCGGAGGTAGTGATCACGTGATCGCACCGGGTGCCTGTCACCCTGCTCTTTCGTCGTCGATCTTCCCGCGTACAGCTCTTCGGGTGTCGGTCGAGACCTCTCTCTCGTCACCCGCTTGACGGGTGACGAGTCGAGTGGCATGCTCGTCACCAGTTAAACCGGTGACGCTCTCTCGTCCCGGATCCCCAGTCCATGGAAAGTGGATGAAGAAGATGGACCTGAAGCTGGAACTCCTCGTTCTCCCCGTCTCGGACGTCGACCGGGCCAAGGCCTTCTACGAGAAGGCGGGCTTCCGCCTGGATGTCGACAAGGCTCCCACCGAGGACTGGCGCGCGGTGCACCTCACACCGCCGGGATCCGAGGCGTCGATCATCTTCGGCAAGGGCCTCACCTCCGCCGAGCCAGGCTCCGCACAGGGCCTGTACCTGATCGTCTCCGACATCGAGGCGGCCCGCGAGGAACTGCTCGGGCGCGGCATTGAGGTGAGCGAGGTGTTCCATGACGCCCGAGGACTGCTCTTCCACGGCCACACCGGCGGCACGGTCACCCACGACCTGCCGGGCCAGGAGCGGCTCGCGGGCAGGCATCCCGAGGGCACCTCCTACGGCTCCTACGCCACCTTCAGCGACCCCGACGGCAATGGCTGGGTCCTCCAGGAAATCACCGAGCGGCTCCCCGGCCGCTGACACCGCCCCGCAATCTCAGGAGTAGGGATGAATGCATCAGCGGCGAGTGGTGCCGGCCGTGAGTACGACGTGATCGTCATCGGAGCGGGTCCCGTCGGCGAGAACGTGGCCGAGCGTGCTCGCGCCGCCGGTCTCAGCAGCGTGATCGTCGAGCGTGAACTGCTCGGTGGTGAATGCTCGTTCTGGGCGTGCGAGCCGAGCAAGGCGCTGTTGCGGCCGGTGGTGGCACGCGCCGACGCGCTCCGCGTCCCTGGGCTGCGCCAGGCGGTGGCCGGGCCGCTGGACGTCGACGCGGTTCTGGCCCACCGCGACAAGATGGCCTCCTACTGGAAGGACGAAAGCCAGGTCGACTGGCTGGACTCGGTCGACGTGGACCTGATCCGCGGGCACGGTCGGCTCGACGGTCCCCGGCAGGTGGCGGTGCACAGGGAGGACGGCGACGTCGTCCGGCTGGCCGCCCGGCACGCCGTCGTTCTCAGTACGGGGACCAGCGCGGCCCTGCCCCGGATCCCCGGACTGGACAGCGTCCGGGCCTGGAGCAGCCGCGAGGCGACCAGCGCGGAGCGGGCGCCCGGCAGGTTGGCCGTCGTTGGCGGTGGTGTGGTCGCCGTCGAGATGGCCACCGCCTGGCAGGCCCTGGGATCTCAAGTGACCATGCTGGTTCGCGAGGACCGGCTGCTTCAGCGGATGGAGCCGTTCGCCGGCGAGATGGTCGCGGACGGCTTGCGTGAGGCCGGCGTGGACATCCGGTACGACACCTCGGTGGCGTCCCTGCGCCGCGAGGACGGCGAGGTGCGGATCACCCTGGCGAACGGTCAGGAACTGGCGGCGGACGAGATCCTGCTGGCCACCGGCCGTGTCCCGCGAACCGCGGACGTGGGCCTGGAGACGGTCGGCCTGACCCCCGGTGACTGGCTCACCGTGGACGACACCTTCCGGGTGACCACCATCCCGGACGGCTGGCTCTACGCCGTCGGCGATGTCAACGGGCGCGCTCTGGTCACCCACCAGGGCAAATACCAGGCCCGGATCGCCGGCGCCGCCATAGGCGCCCGCGCCGGCGGCGAGCCCGTCGACGACTCCCGGTGGGGTGCGCACGTCGCGACCGCCGACAGCACGGCCGTACCGCAGGTCGTCTTCACGGTCCCCGAGGTCGCGGCAGTCGGGCTGACCACGCAGGAGGCCGAGCGCACCGGGCGCCGGGTCGACGTCGTCGACTACGACATCGGGCGCGTCGCCGGAGCCCACCAGTACGGCGAGGGCTACCGCGGCAAGGCGCGGATGCTGGTCGATCCGGACCGCGGCACCGTGGTCGGAGTCACCTTCGTCGGGCCCGGAACCGGCGAACTGCTCCACTCGGCCACGATTGCCATCGCCGGCGAGGTCCCGCTGGAACGGCTCTGGCACGCCGTACCCGCCTTCCCGACGATCAGCGAGGTCTGGCTGCGGCTCCTGGAGACCTACCGCGGCTGAAACCGAGGACACAACTGAAAGAGGACACAACTGAAACAGAAGCGCGGCCGGTGAGGAAGGCTCAGATCGCCCCCCGGAAACGACCGAGGCCGTCCAGACCCGGCCCCCTTCGGGGGCCCGGCCGGACGGCCTCAGTTCTGACTCAGATCAGTCTCAGACCAGGTCGAACCGGTCGAGGTTCATGACCTTGTCCCACGCGGCGACGAAGTCCTGCACGAACTTCTCCTTCGCGTCGTCGCTCGCGTAGACCTCCGCCAGCGCGCGCAGCTCGGAGTTCGAGCCGAAGACGAGGTCGGCGCGGGTGCCGGTCCACTTGACCTCGCCCGTGGCGGCGTCCAGGCCGTCGAACGTGGTCTGGTCCTCGGACGTCGACTTCCACGTCGTACCCAGGTCGAGGAGGTTGACGAAGAAGTCGTTCGTCAGCTTGCCGGGGTTCTCGGTGAGCACGCCGTGCTTCGACTGCTGGTGGTTGGCGCCCAGGACGCGCAGGCCACCGACCAGCACCGTCATCTCGGGGGCGCTCAGCGTCAGCAGGTTCGCCCGGTCGAGCAGCAGGTACTCGGCGGGAAGGCGGTTGCCCTTGCCGAGGTAGTTGCGGAAACCGTCCGAGGTCGGCTCCAGCGCGGCGAACGACTCGGCGTCGGTGTGCTCCTCCGTCGCGTCGACCCGGCCCGGGGTGAAGGGCACCTCGATGTCGTGGCCCGCGTCCTTGGCGGCCTTCTCCACGCCCACGCAGCCGCCGAGCACGATCAGGTCGGCCAGGGAGACCTTCTTGGCGGAGCCCGCGTTGAACTCCTGCTGGATGTTCTCCAGGGTGCGCAGGACCGTGGCGAGCTGGTCGGGGTCGTTGACCTCCCAGCCGCGCTGCGGCTCCAGGCGGATCCGGGCGCCGTTGGCACCGCCGCGCTTGTCGCTGCCGCGGAACGTCGAGGCCGACGCCCACGCCGTGCCGACCAGCTGCGAGACGGTCAGGTCCGAGTCGAGGAGCTTGGCCTTGAGGGCCGCGATCTCCTCGGCGCCGATGACCTCGCCCTCCGCCTCGGGCAGCGGGTCCTGCCACAGCAGGGTCTCCTCCGGGACCTCCGGGCCGAGGTAGTGCGACTTCGGGCCCATGTCACGGTGGGTCAGCTTGTACCAGGCCCGGGCGAAGGCGTCCGCGAACTCCTCCGGGTTCTCGTAGAACCGGCGGGAGATCGGCTCGTAGATCGGGTCGAAGCGCAGCGACAGGTCGGTGGTGAGCATCATCGGGCGGTGCTTCTTCGACGGGTCGTGCGCGTCCGGCACGATCTCCGGAGCGTCCTTGGCCACCCACTGGTGGGCGCCGGCCGGGCTCTGGGTGAGCTCGTACTCGTACTCGAAGAGGTTCTTGAAGAACCCGTTGCTCCACTGGGTCGGGGTCGTGGTCCAGGTGACCTCCAGACCCGAGGTGATGGCGTCCGCGCCCTTGCCGGTGCCGAAGGTGCTCTTCCAGCCCAGGCCCTGCTCCTCCATGGAGGCGGCCTCGGGGTCGTTGCCGACGTGGTCCGCCGGGCCGGCGCCGTGGGTCTTGCCGAAGGTGTGGCCACCGGCGATGAGGGCGACGGTCTCCTCGTCGTTCATCGCCATCCGGCGGAACGTCTCACGGATGTCGCGGGCCGCGGCCAGCGGGTCCGGGTTGCCGTTCGGGCCCTCCGGGTTGACGTAGATGAGGCCCATCTGGACCGCGCCGAGGGGGTTCTCCAGCTCGCGGTCACCGCTGTAGCGCTGGTCGTCCAGCCAGGTGGTCTCGGGACCCCAGTAGACGTCCTCCTCCGGCTCCCAGACGTCCGCACGGCCACCGCCGAAGCCGAAGGTCTTGAAGCCCATCTGCTCCAGGGCGACGTTGCCGGTGAGGATCATCAGGTCGGCCCAGGAGATGCTCTGGCCGTACTTCTTCTTGACCGGCCACAGCAGACGGCGGGCCTTGTCGAGGTTGCCGTTGTCCGGCCAGCTGTTGAGCGGGGCGAAGCGCTGCTGGCCGGCGCCGGCACCGCCGCGGCCGTCGCTGATGCGGTAGGTGCCCGCGCTGTGCCAGGCCATACGGATCATCAGCGGGCCGTAGTTGCCGAAGTCGGCGGGCCACCAGTCCTGCGAGGTCGTGAGCACCTCGGCGATGTCCCGTTTCACGGCCGCGAGGTCCAGTGCCTTGAACGCCTCGGCGTAGTCGAACTCCTCACCGAGCGGGTTGGCCACGGGAGGGTTCTTGGCGAGGATCTTCAGGTTGAGGCGCTCCGGCCACCACTGGCGGTTGCCACCGCCCTGCGTGGGGTGCGGGGCGCGCCCGTGCGCGACCGGGCAGCCTCCTGTGCCCTCCGTCTTGGGGTCGGTGACGATTGCATCAGGGTTCTCAGCCATGGGAATCCTTCTTCCGGACGGTGTGGATCACGGTGCTCAGGAACTGCGGGTGGAACAGTCGGGGCACAGGCCCCAGTAGATGACCTCGGCCTCGTCGATCGAGAAGCCGTGGTCGTCGGAGGCGGTCAGACAGGGAGCCTCGCCGGTGGCGCAGTCGACGTCGGTGACCGTGCCGCAGGACCGGCACACCAGGTGGTGGTGGTTGTCGCCGACGCGCCCCTCGTAGCGGGCGGGGCTGCCGGCCGGTTCGATCCGGCGGACGAGTCCCGCCGCGGTCAGCGCGTGCAGGGCCTCGTACACCGCTTGCAGCGAGATGTGGCCTACGCGATCGCGCACCCCGGATGCGATCGCGTCGACGCCCAGGTGGTCACCTTCCCGGACGGTTTCGAGCAGTGCGACGCGGGCGGCCGTCACCCGCAGGCCGGCACCGCGCAGCTCGTCGGCGGTGGTCGGGTTCTGGGATGCGGTCATGGCGGAGAACCTATCGCGATAAACACGAACGGTTCAAGAAAACGAAAGGTTAAATCATGAGCCGGGTCAGACGGCGTCCGTCCGTACACCTTCGAGGACCGGACGGGGACGGTCGGGCTGCTCGACCTACCAACTACCTCCACCTCACCCCGCTCGGCCGCCAGGAGGCCTGGTGGGGGCCGAAGGGGCGCGCGGAACCGCTCTGCCTGCGCGTCGGCGGCCCCGCGCTACGGCTCCCCGACGAGTACGACACCACGGCCGGCGTCACCCCGCCGCGAGGGACACCTCCGTCGCCTTGATCAGGGCGACGACGGGGGCGCCGGGGGCGAGTCCCAGGTCGTCGACGGCGTCCTTGGTGATCGCGGACGTCAGCTCGCCGCCCTCCGTCGCGACCTTGACGGAGGCCATCGCGCCGCCCGTGCCGACCCCCAGCACCGTGCCGCGCAGCCTGTTACGGATGGACAGTCCGTCCACCGCGCCGGTGGCGAGGGCGACCTCCGTGGACTTGATGAGGGCGCGTACGGCGGACCCCTCCGTCAGCCCCAGATCCCGTACCGCGTCCACGGTGATCGCCGCGGTGATCTCCTGCCCGCCGTCGAGACGGACCGCGACGGTCGCCATGACCTCGCCGTGGGTGATGGCAGTGACGGTGCCGGGCAGCTGGTTGCGGATGCTCAGGGCCATGGTGAAACACCTCAAACGGGGAGAAATGGTGTTCGCTGCGCCTACCGTAGCCGGGCCACCCTCCAGTGTGATCCGTCCCACACCGGCGGCGCGGAACTCCGCCCGTCCCGTATCCGACTCCTGGACCGCACGGCGCGAACCGAGTGACGCCGTGCGACGCGATCAGGAGACCCGTGATGGACGACTCCCGACCACCCGCCCCCGGCACCATCAGGGCGCTCCGGGACCTGCTGCCCCCGCCCGCCCTCGGCGGATTCCTGTTGCTGCTCGCTGTCGTCTTCGGGGTGTCGTACGCCGTCGGATCCACCGTCGGCCCGGACGCCCCCGGTGTGCAGCGCACCGACAGCGGCACGAGCGACGCGGAAACCCCCACCGGCACTGGCACTCACGGCGACCATCCGAGGGCCACGCCCCATGACCCCCAGTCGGCGCCCGCCCTAGGTGTATTGACCCGCAGGGTTGTTCACGCGGGTGATGGGTGGCTGGCCGCCGAGTGCGGTGTGGCAGCGGTGGTGGTTGTAGGTGTGCAGGAAGTCTGCCAGGGCGTCAGTGCGTTCGGTGTTGCTGGTGTAGGGCCGCACGTAGGCCCACTCATCGAGCAGGGTGCGGTTGAAGCGTTCGACCTTGCCGTTGGTCTGCGGCCGGTAGGCGCGGGTGAGTTTGCCGGTTGCGCCGAGGTCGGCCAGTGCCTGCTGCCAGGCGAAGCTCTTGCGGTAGGGCCAGGCGTTGTCGGTCAGGACCCGCTCGATGCGGTCGATGCCGCAGGCGGTGAAGAAGGCTGCGGCCCGGCGCAGGAAGTCTGCGCAGGTGGCGGCCTTCTCGTCGCCGTGGATCTCGCTGTAGGCCAGCCGGGTGTGGTCGTCGACGGCGGAGTGGACGTAGTCGAAGCCCATGCTGTTGCGCGTGGCGCGGCCGGCCTGGCGGCCGAGGACCTTGTGGCCGCCGCCGTCGGGGATCCGGCCGAGTTTCTTGACGTCGACGTGGAGCAGTTCGCCGGGCCGGTCGCGTTCGTAGCGGCGGATGACCTGCCCGGTGGGCCGGTCCAGGTGGGCCAGCCGGTTCAGGCCGTGGCGGACCAGGATGCGATGCGTGGTGGAGGCGGGCAGGCCCAGGATCGGGCCGATGCGGGCGGGCCGAGCTTGTGGGTCTGTCGCATCCTGCACACGCGGGCCTCCACGGTGGCCGGGGTGCGGTGGGGTGTGGTGTGTGGCCTGCTGGGGCGGTCGATGAGTCCTGCCTCGCCGCTTGTGCGCCAACGGCGTAGCCACTTGTGGGCCGTGGCTCGTGAGATGCCCATCTCGGCAGCTACGTGGGCGACCGGTCGTCCAGAACACACGCGTTCGACGAGCAGCCGCCTGCCATGAACGGTCAACCGGGCATTACGGTGGGACACGAAGGCCTCCGTGCGGTGAAGATTCGACACCTCCACCACACACGGGGGCCTTCGCCACGATCAAGACCTGTGACCGTCAACAACGCTCGTGATCAATACACCTAGGGCCTGTTGCGAAAGTCCCGCCTGCCCCGCGACGCCCGGCACGCTCCCCCACTGCCTTGAGGGCGTGGGAGGTGCCCCCACTCGCCGCACCGCGCGAAAGCCCACGTAGCGCCTCCCCCACTCTCGACTTCGCTCGAGCGGGGGGACCCCCATCGACGACTTCCGCGCGGCACGCCGAGAGCACGCACCGAACGCCGCAGGGCCCGCCCTCCGGCGGACGACGGGACTTTCGCAACAGGCCCTAGCCCTGCCGGCGTGCGGGCCGGCCGAAGCGCACCGCCACCCCCGGTGAGTACAGGACACTCACCGGTTCGCCGACCGGCTCGGGCAGGCCCGCCGCGGCGATCAGGTCCTCCTCGCACTTGAGGAGTTCGGCGCGGTGCAGGGGCCAGCGCGAGTGGGTGTTCGGGAGGTGGACGGGGCGGCCGAGGACGGTGGTGGGCATGCCCCAGCGAGCGGTCACGAAGTGCTCGAGCTCGGTGGGCTCGGCGATGCGCTCGCCGACCCGCACGGTGATCCTGCTGTACGCGCTCCGGGGGCCGGGCAGCCGCCGGGTGCTGGTGTAGGTGAGGACGGTGTCGTCGCGGGACACGGCCATCCTCGACCAGACGTAGGGAAGCCGGAACGCCGACCGGCCGATCGCCACCGGCAGCAGACGGGAGGCGTCCATCGAACGGAAGACCACGCCGCGCCGGCCGTGGCTGTCGACCGAGTAGAGCCGGACGTTGGTCTCCGGAAAGCTCCCCAGATACGGCACGCCGGGCAGGCGCAACCAGCCGACCCGATGCATCCGGAACGCCACGAGACCGACGTACGACACCCCGCCCAAGGTGTCCGGCACGCACCCGGACGGCAGCAGCGGCGCCACGTCCACGGGATCGGCGGCCCAGTGCAGGAAGGCCAGATCGAGCCATGACTGGGTGAGCAGGGGGCGGGGCGTGGAACCGGGCGGATCGGCCGTTATCGGCTCGGGGTCGGGCTCGGGCAGCGGGAGGGGCACGACTCGAGAATGCCAGAGGGGGAGCTGGGCCAGGGAGTACGTCGTCGCCATCAGTGGTCGTCCCACAGGCCGTGCCGGTTCCGGCATATGTGTGTGGTCTGTATCACAGGTCTCGGATTGAGTCGCCGACACCAGCCTTTTCCGTACCCACCGTTGACGACCGGGCGCCGGATGCAAGGATGAGGGCCGTCATGACTGCTGGGTGGTGCTCGCGCACGGTTCGGGCCGCGGTGTTCGCGGCCGTCTGTGTGCTGCTCGCCGCCCTCGGGCACGTGTTGATGTCCGGCCATCATGTGCCCTGGTGGGCACTGGTCACCGGCGCCGCCGTGACCGGCGCCGCGGGCTGGGGGCTGGCCCGCCGGGAGCGCGGGCTGCCGTTGATCGTGACCGTCGTGGTCACCGCCCAGACGGCACTGCACTCCGCCTTCTCCGTCGCCCAGTCGGCGGCCGCGGAGCAGGACGCGGTCCACATCCACACGGGTGCCATGGGCCACGACATGTCGGCGATGCCCATGGGTGCCGCGCACATGTCGTCGATGCCCATGGGCTCGACGCACACGCACTCCATGGACGCCATGGATCTCGGCCCCATCGGGGGCATGAGTTCCGTCATGGACGGCTCGTCGTCGTTCGGCATGCTCGCCGCCCACCTGCTGGCCGCGCTGCTGTGCGGCCTGTGGCTGGCACACGGCGAGCGCGCCGCGTTCCGCATTCTGCGGGCCGTGGCCGGATGGCTGGCGGCACCGCTGCGGCTTCCGCTCGCCGTGCCCGCCCCGCCGCACCGCCCGCGCCCCCGCCCGCGGCGCCGCGCGTCGGCGCGGTCACCGCGACGGCTCCTCCTCGTCCACGCGATCACCTCTCGGGGTCCGCCCCTGGGGAGCGCTGTCTGACGGCAGCCGGTAACCCGAGGCAGCCGTACGCGCCTCGGGTCACGGTCGTACGCCCGCGCAGGCATCCGACGCCGCGCAGGACGCCGTACGGCCGACTCCCCACGCACCGGATCACGGACCGCACGCGCGCCCACGCGCCACCGGTCGGGATCCGGGATGACCGAGAAGGACACCAGGTGATCACTCCTGCCCTGCCCGCCCCACGCGAGAGAACCGAGGAGTACGAGAATGCCGAGGAGCATGAGAAAGACGAGGACCACGAGAAAACCGAGGATCAGGAGAATGCCGAGGAGCATGAGAACGCCGACGACTCGATAACGGCGTGGGCGCTGGCCGCCCGGGCCGGTGACCCGGACGCCGTCGACCGCTTCGTCCGCGCCCTGCACCGCGATGTCCTGCGTTACGTCGCCCATCTGTGTGCCGACCCGCAGGCCGTCGACGACCTGGCGCAGGACACGTTCCTGCGGGCGCTGGGCAGCCTGCACCGGTTCGAGGGCCGTTCCTCCGCGCGGGCCTGGCTGCTGTCGATCGCGCGGCGTGCGGTGATCGACAGCTATCGGTACGCCGCCGCCCGGCCCCGCCTGAGCGACGTACCGGACTGGCGGCTGGCCGTGGAACTGGCCCAGCCGCGCGACCTGCCCGGTTTCGACGACGGGATCGCCCTGCTCGACCTGCTGGCCGCCCTGCCCGAGGAGCGCCGGGAGGCCTTCGTCCTCACCCAGCTGCTCGGGCTGCCGTACGCGGAGGCCGCCGCACTGAGCGACTGCCCGATCGGCACGGTCCGGTCCCGGGTGAACCGGGCCCGCGCCACGCTCATCGACCTGCTCACGGCAGCCGACGAGCCGGCCGTACTGGTCGCCTGACCGACGGGAGGGTGCCGGTTCCGACCGGCACCCTCGGATCTCAGATCGCTGCCGTCGCCGTGGGGAGTTCGTGCGCGCAGGTGTCGTCGATGCCGTAGGTGTCCCAGGCCGGGAACGGGTCGTCGGACGGAGGCGCCTCGCCCTCGCGCAGCAGACAGGCGGCCAGCGCGGCGTGCAGGGCGTCGGGCTTCAGCTCCGTGCCGATGAAGACCAGTTCCTGGGCGTACGGGGCGTCGTGGTCGCGGGCGGCGGACGGTTCGAAGCGGGCGACGGAGCCCGCCTGCGACCACAGGCCCGTCACGTGCGGGCGGCTGGCCAGGGTGAAGAAGCCCTTGGAGCGCAGCACGCGCCCGTGGCCGCCGCCGTCCAGCTCCTCCATCACGAAGGTCCACAACCGGCCGGGGTGGAAGGGCAGTTCCGAGCGGAAGACGGTGGAGGAGATGCCGTACTCCTCGGTCTCCGGAACATGGTCGCCGTTCAGTTCCCGGACCCAGCCCGGCGCCTGCTGGGCGCGGGCCAGGTCGAACAGGCCGGTGTCCAGGACCTCGTGGAGGTCCACGCGGCCGTGTGTGGCGGGGACGACGCGGGCGGCCGGGTTGAGCCGCGTCAACGTCGCCCGCAGCCGGTCGGCGGTGGCGGCGTCGACGAGGTCGAGCTTGTTCAGCACGATGACGTCCGCGAACTCGACCTGGTCGATCAGCAGATCGCTGACGGTGCGTTCGTCGTCCTCATACTGGTCGAGGCCGCGCTCCACCAGCTCGTCGCCACTGTCCAGCTCGGCCAGGAAGTTGGCGGCGTCGACCACGGTGACCATGGTGTCGAGGCGGGCGAGGTCGCCGAGCGTGGCGCCGTCGTCGCGGGCGAAGGCGAAGGTGGCGGCCACGGGCATTGGTTCCCAGATACCTTGCCTAGGCCCACAACTATGTTGTGAACTCAGCTCGTGACACATCAGCTGAATGGCGGGCGCCTGGTCGCGCGCGAGTATCGCCGCCTGTCCGACGCCAAGGGCGGCACGAGTATCGAAGACCAGGGCAGCGACAACACCACAGCGGCCGACGAGAACGACTGGGATCTCCACGGCGAGCCGTACATCGACGAAGGCCTGAGTGCATCCCGTTACGCGCGGAAGCGGCGCGACGACTTCGACCAGTTGGTGGCCGACCTGAGCAGCGGATCGACGGGCCGTGAGAGCCGGTTCGGAGCGGACATCCTGATGCTTTGGGAGAGCTCGCGTGGCTCTCGCCGAGTGGGTGAGTGGGTCTCCTTCATCGAGCTCTGCGAGGAGAAGGGCGTCAAGATCTGGGTCACGACGCACGAGCGGCTGTACAACCCCGCCAACGGCCGTGACCGCAAGGCGCTGATCGACGACGCCAACGACTCGGAGTACGAGTCGTACAAGACCCACAAGCGCGTCAGCCGTACCGCAGCCAACCAGGCCAGGAAGGGCAGGCCGTACGGCGAGGCGCCGTACGGGCTCATGCCGGTCTATGACGCGACCACGGGCAAGCTTGTGAACTGGACTGAGGATCCGCTGCGGTCGATGGTGCCCCGGGAGTTGTTCCGGCTGCTGGAGCGGCGGATACCCATGGCCGAGATCGAGCGAAGGTTCGAAAGACGTGGGTACCGGAACCGGTCGGGACGGCCTTTCATCCATGCCCATCTTGCGGACATGGCGCGGCGCCACTCGTACACCGGCCTGCGCTACTACAAAGGCGTAGCCTACGAGGCCACTTGGGACGCAATCGTGCCGAGGAAGCGCTTTTGGAACGTGCAGCGCTTCCTCGACACCCCGGGGCGCGCCACATACAAGGGCGGCGGCGCCCAGTACGAGCTGACGGCCGGCTTGCGGTGCAGTCGCTGTGGGGCCCTTTTCCGCGTCGAGAGACACGAGGGCCCCAGGGCCAGGGCCAGCAGGGCCAACAGGAAGCCTGGCTACAAGTGCACCAACGGCTGCCTGAACATCGAGAAGAAGCCCGTCGACGAACTGATCATCGGCAAGCCAGGGGACCTCGGCGTGCTGTTGTCGTACCTCGCCCGCGAGGACATATACGAGGTGCTGCGGGCGCCCGGCAGCGACGACGCCACCGTACGGCAGGTGCAGGCTCAGCTGGCGACGGCCCGGGCTGAGCGGGACGAGATGAGGCAGGCCAAGGGCTCCAACATGGCGCAGGTCCTGGTGCTGGCGAATTCCCTCGCGGCCAAAGAGAAGGAGGTTGCTGAGTTGGAGGCGCGGGAGCGGGAGCTGACTCTGCCGTCTTCCATCCTCAGCGTCATCAAGCCCGGGGCCGACGTCTGGACGTCCTGGCACGAAGCGTCGATCCTCGCTCGCCGCGACGCCGTACGACTCATCCTCGCTCCGCGGTATCTCGGCTACCCCTACGTCCTTCCCAGCCCTCGCACTGGGCCCAACCAGCCCATCGCCGAACGCATCGTGTGGCGACACGTTGAGGGGCCCATTCCCGCGCTCGCCAAGGTCCCGCCGAAGGGAGTCGAAGACGCCGGCGCCCACGGCGAGTAGCAGCGGCACGCTGGCGCGAGCCCGGCTCCCGGCTGACGGCCGGGAGTCGGGCGGAACGTTACGCCAGCGTCAGCGGTGCACCGGGCACCGTGAGGAGCGGCGCGGGGCTGGCGAGGGGCGGCGGAGGTCGGCGGCCAAACCAGCACTGGATCCACAGCCCGTCGCCGACGAGGCGCAACAGCAGATCGTTCATGTCGTTCTGCGCCTGCCTCGTGCACTCGTCCTCGTCGACGAGCCAGACGATGCTGCCGTCCTCCTCGACGCCGACGACGACACGGCCGGACGGCATCATGTGGCCCGGCACACGCTCCCAGCGGGATACGGCCAGCATGAGGCCCTGGGCCGGGTGTCTCCTCCTGCTGTCAGCGGTCCATATCTGCCGCCAGGAGCCGTGCACGATCTGATGCATGGACGTGCGAGTGAACCCGTCGGCGAGCCGTCGACTGCAGTGACCGGGTGCGAAGAGGACTCCAGCCTGCCCCCCTGGCTGATTCTGGATATCAACAGTTCGGCCGTCCGGTATCTCGCCGCGTGCTGCGACCCGGTACTGCACCTGTATGTGTGGCCTGTAGGACATTCGTCCCCCCTGTACACCCGCGCCACCACTGATACAGAAGTGGCAGCACGGACCTGTGTGCCTTCCGCTGCCACGCGGGGCACCCATCTTGCACAGGACAAACACTTTTGGCCACACAATCCTCACACTCTGTTAGGGGAGTGCTCTCAACTGCGGTTATGTGGCGTCGAGTTGAGGATTTCGAAAGTTTTCAGCCATCACGCCGCTGCGGCGTCTTGCGGTACAGGCGCATCAGTTCCTGCATCTTCGCGGCGTCCTCGGCGCTCGGTTCACCCTCCACCAGACCCCGGGCCTGACCGTCGTCGCTCCACGTGGTGTAGACGCCCATGAACTGGACGCCGGCCGCGTCCTGCACCTGGGCAGGATCCAGATGCAGAACGGCGACCAGCGCATCCAGCTGCGGATACTCCGGATACTCGCTCGGGTCGAGTGCCGCCCGCTCCAGGCGGTCCAGCCAGTCGGCCTCGACCAGGCGCTCCCCGCTGCCGGGGTCGACCGTGGCGGCCGCCACCGCCTCCAAGCTCATCCCCACCTCGGCGCGACGCACACGGACCAGGTCGGAGAGGTCCGTAGGTCGGGTCTCGGGGGGTGTCGTCTCCTCGAGGTCCCGACGCACGAGACGCATTACCTCATCGACGCCTTCAGGGGTCACGCCGAGCTCCTTCGCCGAAGAGCGCACGACGCGCCGCAGAGCCTCGCTGGGTGAGAGCCCTGCGGGCGCCGGCGGCTTCGAAGTCTCGTCTCGCTCTGAAACGGCCTCAAGAGGGGTGGGCTCGCCGCCGTTGAGGATGGCGTAGACACTCCCGGGCGCCCAGCGGAGCGCCTCGTCTAGCCCGCGCGCTGTGAGTTCGGCGGGCCTGTAGTCGCCGCGCCGCACGGCGCGCAGCGCCTCGTAGGAGATGCCTGCAGCTTGCGACACCTCACGCCAGTTCATGCGCAATTCGAGGCGACGCTGACTCATCGCCTCATCCAGCCGCTCATGCGGTTCCGGCATCAGCACCCCTTCTGACCAGCAAAACGCAGGGTAACGCAACTTACCGCAGCGCGACATCGCCCCTGACTTGTGTATGCCTGTGTCCTGAGCCTTGCTAACGTGTGTTGTCCTGCGTTATGTTGTGGTCCATGCCCAGCGAAACCACAAGTCGAGTGAAGCAGCAGCGGCTGCGGCGCGGCATGACTCAGCAGGATTTGGCCGAGAAGTGCGCTCAAGCGGGCGTGCCCGTGGATGAGTCGCAGATCAGCCGGATTGAGCGCGGGATCTACACGCCGCGTCCCAAGCTGCGTGCCCTCCTGGCGGAGCTCCTCGAACTCGACGTCGACGACTTCGGGAGAGCGGCGTGACGCGCGAGGAGCGGCGGGCCTACATCCGCAAGATCGTCGATGCCGCCCCGCCGCTTTCCGCAGAGGATGCCGACCTGCTGCGCGCTCTCATCCCGATGGGCGGCCGCCTCGCCGCCGAGCGCGCTTCCGGCGCACGTCCACAACCGGCCACCGCCCGTAGGGCAGCCGCCTGATCAAACAAAGCGGGGCCGTGCCCGGCTCCACCCGCGCACGACCCCTCGGCACATCCACACCCAAACCTCTCACCAGGAGTGGAGACCGTGACCGCATCATCCCAGAACCCGCCCGGGGCCCTGCCCCCGGAAAGTCCGCAGCAGCCCCCGTCGGTGCAGGCCGCGTTCGCCACGTTCGGCGTCGCGCTGCCCGTCCCGGTCGGAGACCCGGCCGCGCCGGCGCCCTCGAACCCGGGCGTGCCCGCGCACCTGGTGGTGGACCGCCCGGAGCCGCTGTTCCCGCAGTGCGCCGACTGCGGAACCCGCAAGGGTCCGCTGACGCCGTGCCCGCAGGGACGCCGCTACCTGTCCGGCGGCCAGGTCCTGCACTGCACGGACCACGCCCCCGCCATCACCCCCGTACAGGCCGCCACGGGCGTGCTCACCGCAGCGATGAAGAACGGCCACGAAGCCCCGCACGAGCTCGCACAGGCCGAGCAGGACGCCGGCATCCTCTTCGACCCGCAGCGGGCCAAGGCCATCGAGGACGCCGCCCGCGAGCAGGCCCGCGCCGAGTACGCCGCCGAGCTCGCCGAGCGCGGCGAGCAGCTGGCCATCATGACCGACTTCAAGCACCGCCTCGACCGCGTCATGCGCGCGATCGAGGGCCGCCCGGACAACGACACCATGCTGGTCCGCGAGATCCTCGCCGCCGCCCACGACACCGCCCCCTACGCCGACGTCCCCATGACGCTGGCCTGGACCCGCAGCGTCGATGTCCCCGAGCAGGGGGCGGAGGACCAGCGGGCCGTGGTGGACTGCGTGACCGCGCACGGCGGCCGCGCCCACCTCGTCCTCACCCGCGACGAGCGCCAGGCCCTCGCCTCCCTCCTCGACGCGGAGATCGTCCGGGACATCCACGCGCCCTGCCCCCACTCGCAGGCCTGCGGCACGGACCACGACCTCGACCCCGCCGACCTGTTCGGCTGGACCCGCGTCCAGATCGGCGGACTCGACGAGCCCGCCCGCTGGTACTGCACCCCGGCCTGCGTCTCCCGCGCCCTCACCCGCGCCGGCGAACAGCTCGCCGACGCCGACGACCGCGCCGACCTGGACGGTGGACTGTGACTACCGTTCAGGCCACCTATCTCGGCTGGGAGCAGCCGGAGCACCTCGCGGCCTGCAAGCGGCCGCAGTGGCTGGTCGACTTCCGCACCGACGAGGGCGAGTTCCGCGAGCGGTACAGCGGCGACGCCCACAAGTGCCCCAATGACCAGTGCGGACACGCCGACCGATACTCGCGCACCACGGTGCGGATCGTGTGCCCGTCCTGCCAGGCCGCGTTCGTCTTCCGCGGCGAGGGCGACTTCAGCAGCGGAATGACCGCGAACACCACGCACGGCTACGGCCTGCCGCCCCGCAAGGTGGCCGGGCTGCTGCTGTGGCCGGGCGAGCCGTTCCTCAACTTCGGCCGCCTGTCCAGTGACGAGCCGTACGACTTCCTCGTCACCCGTCCCGGCGTCACGCGGGTCACCCGCGCCGACGTCGTCGGCGCGATCATGCAGTCCCGCGGCAAGCTCGGCGGCGTCACCTGGACGGCGGCCACCGACCCGCGTGACTCCAAGTACCTGCGTGGCCGGATCGACTGGGCCCGCAACAGCGGTGGCGACAAGCCGCTGCGGTCGGTGACGGCGGCCGCGAAGTGGATCGCCGCCCAGCTCCCCCCGTCGGGTGGTGAGGGCCGGTGAGCACCCGCGAGTCGAACCTGCGCGAGTCCTGCGGGCTCGGCGTGGGCGTTGGGAAGTGCACCCGCGACGGCAGCCAGCCGTCTGCGGGCGGAGCCACCCAGCCCACCGCAGTCCTCACCGACAGGGCGATCGCGCAGATGCGCCGGGCGGGCCTGGTCCGGCCGCGGCCGCCCTACCCCGGGCAGGAGTGGCGGCCGCGCACGGAGGCCGAGCAGCACCTGCTCCGCGAGGGCTACCGCCTGGACCGCCTGCGGCTAGTGCTGCTGGAGGAGGTCGGACGGCTGCGCCAGGCGGCCGCCCTGGCCCCGCGCGCGGAGGTCCTCGCGGCCGCGGCCCGCACTGCGGATCGGCTGCGGGACTGCCCGCTGTCCTCGGCGGAGCTCGGTGCGATCGCCGCGGCCGCCGCCGGTGAGTCACCGGAGGAGACCGCGAGCCGCTTGTGCCTGTCGTACGACGCGGTCCGCTCGCAGCGCAAGCGCGCGGTCTCGCGCCTGCAGGCGCGCAGCGTCGCCCAGGCGGTGGCCTTGTGCATGGCCGCCGGATGGATCACCCCACAGCAGATCACCGGGGGTGTCGCCCCGTGATCTGGTTACTGGCCTTCGCCGTCGCCATGGGCGTCTTACTGGCCGTGGCGGTGATCGCCGACCACTGGCCCGTGTGGTCCGTACGCCGCCAGCTGCCGCCGATCGGCCAGCCCGTCCGGGCCGTCCCGCCGCCGCTCCCGCCGTCCCGGTGGGGGCACGCCGACCACCCGCACACCCGCCTCCCCGGCCCCGGCCGCCATCGCGCACCTGGAGGTACCCCGTGACCACCCGCGCCGACACCATCGCCACCGTCCTGCGCCGCCCCGTCCTGCACCGCCGCCTCCTCGCGCACGAGCTGCGTGAGCGCCTGGTGCAGGGGCTCGGCCCCGGCTCCACGGACGCGGAGTGGACGGCGACCGTGCCGCAGCTCGCCGAGGCCCTCGACACCGCCCTCACCAAATGGGACGCGGCCACCGCCGGCGCCCTGGCCGGAAGCGAGGCAGCGGGTCACGCCCTGGTCGTCTCGTACGAGGGCAGCGACCTGGTCGGCCGCTGCCAGTGCGGCCCCGTCCTGGGCCGCGTCCGCCCTGGCACCGCGCTCGACTCGCTCGCGGTGCCGTGGGTGCGGCACACCAGCCTCGACCTCGCCGCCGCCGCCATCCGCGCCAGCGCCTGACCGTGCCCTCCCCGATCCCCCGGGCGGCCGGGACGTGCCCTGACAACCGTCCCGTTCGTCCGGCCACAACTGAAGGAGCATCACATGCGCCGTACCGAGGCGCTGAAGGCCATCACCCGTGTTCTCAAGCAGCCCGTCGAGAACGTGCCTGCCGCTGACTTGATCTACGGGCGTGCGCTGGCTCATATCGAGGACCCCAACCACCCAGAGGCCCCCAAGCCGTGGGCCATGCAGGTCGACGTCCTCGCGCTGAAGATCGCTGCCCAGCTGCACCTGACCGACGCCAGCCGGGAGGCGAGCCCGGTCGAGCAGGCCGAGGACGCCAAGCGCCGCCGCGACATCGTCGGCGAGGTGGGCGCGCTGATGGACGGGCACGCCCAGCTCACCTCGGCGCCCTGGTACCCGGGGCGCCCCGGTGACCTGGTCCACGTCCACTACGAGGCGGTCGGCGACATGGCCGCGTTCGGCGAGACGTACGTCATCGCCGCGGGCGACGGCGGCTTCCTGTCCATGCAGCTGCTCGCCCACACGCTGCCCGAGGCCACCGACCAGAGCATGGTGGGCTGCTTCGCCGTCGAGGACGACCCGGACCCGCTTTCGGAGTTGTGGATGGAAGCGGGCCCGCACCGGCTCACCATCGTCCGCGACGGCCGCCCCGTCCACATCGGGGGTGAGCGGTGAACACGCGCACCCTCCCGCACGATCCGTACATCACCGCCGTCTGCGACGCACTCACCGCCGCCGGACTGGAACTCACCGACCGGTGCTGGACCGACGACGGCGAAACCCGCGGCACGTACTGCTACCTCGACGCCGTCATCACCCTCGACCCGAGCAACACCCACGACCTCGACCACGACGACATCCCGACCGACGCCGCATGGCCGCACGGACTGCTGCTGATCTGGGAGTGGCACACCGGCATCGAGGAGGAGCACGGCGAGCCGGAACGTGGCCCGCTCTGGCAGTTCGCCGAGCTGAAGGACGACGGATCCAACGAGTACCCCACGGTGCTCCCCGTCTACGGCTACGCCAGCCCGGCCGCCGTGGTGGAGGCCGCCCGCAAGGTCATCTCCCGCGAGATCGGAGCCGGGCACTTCCACAACGGGGGCCTGGCGAAGTGGGACGGCGGCATCATCGGCGACTCGTGGGAGCGGCACGCCGAGCTGGACGCCGCGTGCGAGGCGTGGGCCGCCGACGAGGTCGTCGAGTGAGCGCCGTCGACCCGCACGCCGAGGCGCACCGGCTGAAGAACGAACGCAGGTGGGGCGCCCGCCGGATCGCCCGGGAGCTCGGTATCAGCCGGTACGAGGCCGAGAAGCTGCTGAAGCGGCCGCTGCCTCAGCCGGTGGCCGAGGTCACTCGTGCGGTGGCTGAGCCGGTGGCCGAAGTGGCCGACGAGGAACGGCCGGTGGCTGACAAGGTGGCTGGCCACCTCGACACCCTGGTCGGCCACACCCCCACCGGCGGCCGCCGTCTGGTGATCGACCTGGACCAGTTCCCGGGCCTGGCCGAGGACCTGGCGCTGCTGCAGCGCACCGGAGCCAAGTCCCCGGCCCACGTCGTGGACTTCGCGGTCGACCGCCTCGCCACGGCCTATCGCACGGCGAGGGCTCGCGGACTGCTGCGCGACGGCCAGGCCTTCGAGGTCGTGTCCATGTGGCTGCGGCCGACGGCCCGGGTACGGCGGGCCGCCTGATGACCGGGCCGTCCGCCCCGTCCCTCCCCCCGCTGCGGGGCGGCCGGCCCACCCCACGCACGACCGATCTCTCTTGGAGGTGGCTGGTGTTGATCCGTGCCTACGCGGTGCTGGCCGGGGCCGCGGCCGCCGTGCTGCTGATCGTGGCCGGCCTCGACGGGGCGCCGTCGGCCGCCGTCCCGCAGCCCAGCCCGAACCCGCCCCCGTACCCGCCTGTTTCGGCTGTCGGGGACGGCAGGTAAGCGCCGTGGCTGGCTGGTGGGCGCCCGCCGAGCTGTACGGCCTGTGGGTCGACTGCGGCGACTGGCACCACCGCCGCGGTAAGTGGCTGAGCCTGCCCTGGGCCCGGTTCACCTGCCGCCACGGCTGCAGCAGCGAGGCCTTCGGGGCCGCCGACGTCGCCTACTTCACCGAGCACATCGATGACGACCACGCCCGGACCTGCCCGGGCACGGCCAAAAGGAGTTCCTGATGCCCGAGTTGTTCGGCAGAGCCATACCGACACCCCGTGACATCGCCACCGGCGTACGAGGCCAGGCCGCCCCGATGCCCACCGCGCCGCGCTACGACCGGCGTGTGTGGGAGCAGGCCGTGATGGCCGGCGACCTGCACGCGAACGCGCGTCTGGTCGCGCTGATCCTGGCGCACCACGCCGGGGACAGCGGCTACCTGGCCGCCGGGAACGTCCAGGACGCCCGGAACCTGACCGTCGAGGCGGGGCTGCGCGGCCGATACGTCCGCCTGTCCCTGACCCAGCTGGAACACGACGGCTACATCTCCCGCCCGTCCATCCACGGCTGGGACGAGCCGCGGCCGCGGCCGGTCACCCTCACCCTCCCGGCGGCGGCCACGCGCAAGGAGCCCCCGAGTACCGCACGTGCCGGGGGCCCTGCGTGACCGACATCCACGTGCCCGGCCAGTTACCACTGCTGCCCGCCGACCCGGCCCGCTGGGGCGGCCCCTCCGCCGTCCCAGCGGGCCCGATCAAGACCAGAAACCGCATCGAGTACGCCGTGCCCTGCGACGGCGACGGCGGCTGCGGCATGGTCCACCGCCACATCAGCCCCGGCATCCGCACGGGCCCGTGCGGCGCCACCTACACCGTCCCCGGCGGCGAGGAACTCGCCGACGACACCAGTTAGGACCTCGTGAACCGTCTGCCCGCCAGCGCTGCTGAGCCCCGCCACGTCCGTGGTGGGGCCGGTGGTGCTGGCCGGGCAGAAACGGTCCTGCCGCCCTGGCACGGGCAGAAGGTCAAGCTCGCGAAGCGGGTGTGGGGCAGCGGGCACTACTCGCACGGCGCGGTCCGCTACGCCGCCCAGGTCGCCGCTCTGGCGCAGCGCGGCCGCCGCTGCCGCGCCACGGTCGCCACCCTCGCCGCGTACATGGGTGACGGCAAGCGCACCGCCGAGCGGCGCCTGGCCGAGCTCGCCGCCCAGGGCCCGGACGGTGTGCCGGAGATGGAGGTCACCCGGCACACCGCCGCCGGCGGGAAGGGCGAGAGCGCCGAGCGCCGCATGCGGCCCGTCGCACCGGGCGAGCACTTCGCGTACGTGCCCGTGGCCGCGGCCAAGACGCTGCGTCCGGCCCTGTTCGCCGCGTACTGCGCCCTCACCTACGCCGACGCCACGAACACGCCTGCGACGGCCGCCGAGCTCGCCTCACTCCTGGGCGTCACGGAGCGGTCGGCGCGGCGCCTGGTCGACGAGCTGGAGGCGCTGGGCTGGATCACTGTCCACCGCCGTGAGGGCCGTCAGGGACGCCACCAGATCACCGTCCACGACCACCCCCTCCACCCGGTCCCCGACCCTGCGGGACCGGACACAGATGGCGGATCGGGTCCGGACCCGGATGGCGGATCCCTCGCGATCAAGGAAGACACTGGACTGACTGACGGGAGCACCACGCAGGTGGGTGGGGCTTTCCGCCGTAGGCGAGGTACCGGTAGTAAGCCCGCCACTCCTGTGGATACCGCCGGTAACGGTTCTGGGTGTAACTATCCGGTAGCCGCTCACGCCCCGGTGACGTTCCGCCCGGCCGTGCCCCGGCCACGCCGCCCGTACGACGGCCCCCAGCTGACCCTCAGCCCGCGTGTGTGGACGGTCCTGGAGCCCGTACGCGACCTGCTGCCCGGCATCAGCCCGTACCTGGTCCGGCGGATCGCCCGCGAGATCGGCCGCCAGCTCGATGACGGCATCTGGGCCGAGGACATCCGCGACCAGCTCGCCAGGATGCGCCGCTGGACACCCACCGAGGAGATCCGCGACCCGGGCCGGTGGCTCCTCGGCGCTGCCCTCCCCCCACGTCCCGGCAAGTGCGGCACCACCGACTGCCACTACGGCTTCCAGCGCTACACCGGCCTCCCCTGCAAGGCCTGCGCCGAACTCGAAGCCGACCGCGCCCGCGGCGCCCACCCCCCGCATACCGCCCCCTGGCACGAGTGCACCGAATGCCAAGCGCCCTCCCGCCAGCCCCTCCCCGGCGGCCTGTGCCACACCTGCACAGCCGCATGACCCCGCCGAAAGGACCCGATGCGATGCCCTACCCGACCACGCGCCCGCCCGCCCCCAACGGGCCTGCCACCTGTCCCAGATGCCTCGCCCTGGTCATCTGGTGCGTGACCGTGAACCAGAAGGCCCAGATGGTCGACCGCGACCGCAACCCCGACGGCAACCAGGCCGTACGCGTCGACCACACCGGCCGCTGGCTCGTGCGGCAGCTCACCCGCGAGCGGCCCACCCCCGAGGCCGGCGAGAACCTCCACATGCCCCACGTCGTGACCTGCCCCGTCCCCGCACCCCGCCGCACCCCCACACCCGGCATCCCACGCGGCCGCCGCGGCGTACGACCCGTGCGCAGGTGGGGCCGGTGAACATCCGCCAGGACCTCGCCGACCTCCTCCGTGCCGGAGCCACCTACGCCGAGATCAAGCAGCAGCTGCACGTCAGCGACGGCGCGATCAGCCACGCCCGGCACGCCCTGGGTATCCCCGTGCCGCCCGGCCGGGCCAAGCGCACCCGCGCCGAACTCGCCGCCCTCGAGGACCAGGCCGTCACCATGCTCCGCAACGGCGCCACCCACGCCGAGATCTACGCCGCCACCCGACTCAGCCCCAACCGCATCTGCGACCTGCGCAAGGCACACGGCATCCCCGTGCCCGGCCTCCACAACGTCTGGGGCGCCCGACGACTCACCGTCGACCAGGCCTTCACCCGGCACGCCAAACCCGACGCGACCGGCGAGCACCTGCTGTGGACCGGGCCCCGCGCCGGCCGCGGCTTCACCCTGACCGCCTCCGGCCGCACCTACAACGCCCGCGCCGTCGCGTTCGAGAAACACCACGGCCGCGAACCCGAAGGGCACCTGCGCCGCACCTGCGAGGAACCCGACTGCATCGCCGGCGCCCACCACACCGACCACCGCATCCGCCAAGCCCACGCCCGCGCCGACCACGCCTACACCGCGATCTTCGGACCAGACGCATGACCACCGACTACACCCTCACCAGCCTCGCCATCGCGGCATTCCTCGGCATCGCCGCCGCGCTCACGATCCTCCTCGCCGGCGCCTATGTCGCCGTCTGCCGCGCCCTCGACACCCGCACCGTGCGCGCGTGGGCCGACGCGAACGGGATCGACTGCCCGCGCGTCGGCCAGATCCCCAAGCGCGTCCTCGAGGCCTGGCGTACCGCCAACAAGCCCGAGTGAGCACGCGTACGGCCGCCCCTGCGGACATCAGGGGCGGCCGCCCGCCCATCCCACCACACCCACCAGGAGCCACACCATGACCGACCCGACCGCCGCCGACCAGAACCGCAAGTTCCTCACCACGCTGGCCAATCTCGGCATCGCCACCCACCGACTCGACCAGATCCGCGACGCTGCCCGTCTCCACCGGAAGCAACTGATCGGCCTCAGCGAGCTGTACGCGGTGATCGACGCGGACGCGGCCGCCGAGCAGACGCCCGCCACCAACCGGGCCGCGCTCCGCGACCGCATCGCGGAGGCCCTGTACGAGCGCGAGCGCCCGCCCCGTGACCCGCACTGGGCTGACGCCTACGCAGCCGACCGCGAGGTGTTCGAGGCGATGGCTGACGCGGTGCTGGCCGTGCTGCCCGAGCCCGCCGACGTGCTGCCCGAGGCCGCCGACCGGGGCGCCGTCCTCCGCGAAGGCGCCGACCGGCTGGACGCGGGCATGGAGCGGTTCTTCGCCAAGTGGCCCGACGAGCCCCGGAACTCGCCATATGCGCTGGGTCAGAAGGACGCCGCCGCCGAGCTGCGCCGCATGGCCGACGAGACACCGGCTGCCGCAGACGACGGCGAGGGAGACGAACTCGTCTGCGTCGACATGTGCGGCAACTGCGACGCCTGCGGGATGGAGCCCTTCGGCACGCCCGCCGAGGGATGGCGTGAGGCCGCCCGGTACTTGCGCCGCACGGCCCGCGAGTCCGGCAACCGGGCGGCCTCGCTGTACGGGGCCCAGGTGATCGAGGCCGAGCTGCGCCGCATGGCCGACGAGGCGCAGCAGCAGGAGACCGACGCGGACGTGGTCGAGGCGCACCGTCTCGCCCTGTCCTTCGCGCTCGGCCTCGGCACCAGCGCCCCGTGGGACGCCATCCGGGAACGGGCTGCCGAACTCCACGGAGCCGAGGCGCAGCCCACCGAGACCGACGACACCGTCCACGCGTGCCCCGGCCGGTGGGGTGGCCCGGACTGCCGCTGCTTCGACACCGAGCTCGCCGACGAGGCGCAGCAGCAGCCCGACACCGAGACGCCTGCGGACCCCAAGTGCGTGTGCGGCCACCCGACCCGACTCCACCACGAAGACGCCTGCCTCCTCAGCGGATGCGGCTGCGGCGACTGCCTGGAGACCAGCGCGCTCCCAGAGGCCCTCGAAGCCGTCCTCACGAAGCGGTTCACCGAACTCGGCAACCAGTTCGCCGAGATGCGCGTGCACGAGCAGGGCCCCGACGGATGGCCCGCCAGCCGCCTCGTCAGCCCGCGCATGGTCGCCGAGGTGCTGCGGGAACTCCTCGCCGCTGGCCGGGGCGCCGACGGCAGGCCGGAACTCCGCCTCCCCGACCACACCGTCAACGAGGAAGAAGCCCCAGACGCCGAGCGCCCCGACGAGGCCGCCGAGGCATGGACCTGCAAGTGCCCTGCCGAGATCTGCGGCTGCGCCCACCACTCGCCCGCCGCCGGGGCGCGGCAGGACGGGGCGCAGACGTGATCGGGGAGGCCGTCGACACGCTCCTCACCCTCGGCTGGGGCCTCCTCGCCTGGATCGTCCTCACCTCGCTCGCCGCAGCCCTCGCCCTGCACGCCGTGATCGCGGTCGCCTGGTGGACCGTACGGGCCACGTGGCGCGCACTCCGGCGGCCCCTCAGCGGCCCGTCGTGGGCACGCGGACGCCTCCAGGCCCGACGCATCGCCCGCGCCCGCGTCAAGCCGCCACACGACTACCAGGAGGCCGCGTGATCGCCCGAGCCATCGGCATCGGCATCGCCGCCGCCCCATTCATCAGCGCCGCCCTCCTCGGCCTCCACCGAGCCGCACACGCCATCACCACCCGCACCAGGAAGGACCAGACCACGTGACCGACCCGACCATCACCGACCTCCGCCGCGAACTGGCGAAGGCCGAAGACGCCCTCAGCAACTGCCTCCTGCACCTCTCCCGGCACGCGCAGGCCAACGCCGCACTGCACTGCTCCGAGCGCGTCATGTACTCGCCGCTGCACGCCAAGGTCGAAGCCGTCATCGCGGGCATCGTGCACGCCCTCAAGCGCACCGAACCGCAGCAGCTGCCCACGCTCGACCACCGCAGCAGCGACGGCGTATGGGCCGCCCTCGTCGCCGACCTAGACCGCTGCAAGCACGGCCGCCACCAAGGCGACGCATGCGGCCCCGCCGACGCCTGCACGGGCACGTCTGCCGGGAACCCCCACCTCCGCCCCGGCCAGGTCATCGGCTACGGCCTGCGCGGCGACCACATCGTCATGCCGGACCGGGAGCACAAGCACGACCCGACCGCGTGGCGAGTGCAGCCGGACGGCGGTGAGCAGCGATGACCGACCGCCACACCGTCGACACGATCACCAGCGACCAACTCGACGCCCTCCAGCTCCGCGCCGCCCGCATGGAACACGCCACCAAGCAGGCCGCCGAACTGGCCGTGCGCCTGGAGGACGCTGAGGCCACCGCCGAGCAGCACGCCCGCAACACGGAGACCGTGGCCCGCGAGCGCGAGACCTACCGGCAGGCGTGGAAGGAAGCGCAGCGCATGCGCGCCAAGGCCGAGCAGCGCACCAAGCAGGCCGAGGCCGCCATCGCCCGCGTGCGCAAGCTGGCCTCCCGATGGGCTGTCCTCCGCGCCTATGGCGGCGCCGCGACCGAGCTGCGCGCCGCACTGGACGAGCCCAAGGTGGACGACTCCAGCCCGGCCGCGCCCATCGTCGACCGGCCGTTCCGCTCCCACCGGAAGCCCGCCAACCCGACCGCCGCCGAGCCCGTCTGCGGCTGCACGTACGGCGACCGCTGCCCCAACTGCCGCGACTGAGGAGCTGACCATGACTGCCACACTCGCCATCGACTTCGACGGCGTCATCCACACCTACGAGCGCGGCTGGGCCGACGGCACCATCTACGGCGACTACAAGCCCGGCGCCCTCACCGCACTTCACCACCTGATCGACCACTACGCGGTGTTCGTCCACACCACCCGCAACCCGCGGCAGGTCGCCCGCTGGATCGAGCGCACTTCCGGCTACAGCATCGACTGCACGACCCGTCTGCCGCGCACCTGGTACGGCCGCCGCAAGCCGTTCTGGAACGTTCGCGGCCTACTGCTGGTCACCGACCGGAAGTTCCCTGCCGTCGCTTACCTCGACGACCGCGCCGTCCACTTCACCGACTGGAGCCAGGCGCTGACCGACCTTGCTGTCGAGTCCTCGCTCATCGAGGGCCTCGCGCGGCAGCAGATCGACGAGCACCTCGGCAACGCCTGAGCACGAGGAAGGGGCGCGCGCCACGGCGCCCACACCCAGCACACCCAGACCACCGAAGCGATCAACGACACCGTCATCGACGTCCTCCACGCCGCCTGCTGTGAGACCTGGTGGACCAGCTGCGGCTTCCACCACGACCCCACCTGCCCCAACCACACCCGCAAGGAACCGAGATGAGCAGCCCCGACAAGCGCCTGCGCGCCGCCGACTTCACCGCCGCCCACTGGCACCAGCACGCCATCAACAGCAGCAACATCCCCGCCGCCCACGCCATCGCCTGCATCCGCGCAGCACTGCAAGGCGAGACCGACCCCAACCAACTTGGCCTCGACGACGAAGCCCACGACGCGTTCAGCGCCGCCCTGGACGAGCCCAAGGTGGACGACTCCGGCCCGGCCGCGCCCAACCTCGTCCACCCCGAGCCGAAGCCCCAGGCCAGCGAGCCGCGCACGGTGGACGAAGAACCCGCCCTCGACGAGCCGTCCAGTCCGGCAGCGACCGAAGCGACCCAGGCCGAGAAGACCACACGCGTCCTCGCCGCGCTCCATCGATCCGCCGAACAGGACGTGAGCCGCGTCATCACCCTCTACGAACGCTGGGTGAAGGCCGGACCGCCGCTCGGCACGTCCATGACCGGCTACTTCCAGTGGTGGCGCGAGCACCTGGCCGAGCTGCACGACGCGATCCGCCCGCCCGCCGAGCCGTCCGGCACGGGGGACGACACCAGCCGGATCATCGTCGACCGGCCGTTCCGCTCCTACCGGAAGGCCGCCAGCACGGCAACGCCCCGAGTCCTCGCCGAGATCGGCTACGAACGCACCCGCCAAGACGCCAAGTTCGGCGAGCAGAACCACCCCGACGGCACCGGCAACAGGGACCAGCAGGACGCCGCCGAGAGCGCGCGCCGCTGGTGCCAGGACTCATTCGGCGCGGGCTACGGCACCTGGTCCGCCGTGCTCGCCGAAGAGGTCGCCGAGGCCAACGCCGAACGCGACCCGGCTCGACTGCGCGCCGAGCTCGTCCAGGTCGCCGCCGTCGCCGTCGCCTGGATCGAAGCCATCGACCGACGCACGACCGCCGGCGCCCTCGACGAGCCGAAAGACCAGACGAGATGACCGACTGCCCGCCCAACGCGTTCTGCCCCGACCACACCGAGGCCGTCGCCGCCGCGGGCCTCGCCGCCGGCATCTTCGCCGCCGTCGCCCTGGCCCTCGCCGCCACCCTGGCCATCCGCGGCACCCTCGGCGCCCTCACGCGCGCACGCGCGCACCTGCGAACACGCGCGCGAAACGCAGACGCGCGTACGCGCGCGAACCCCACCCCTACCCGCCAGTACGAATGACCGCGCCCCACCGCCCCGAAAGAACGATCATGATCAAGGCCGTCATCCGAGACCACACCGGCCCCGTCGTCCTCCTGGGCTTGTCCGGCGAGAACGTCACCCGCCTCATGGCCAACGAACCGATCCTCGTCAACCTCGCCGAGCTCGGCCTGCCGCCCCTGCGCATCGCCATCGTCGGCGGCCGTACCGAGGCGCACATCGTCGCTCAACTCGACCAGCAGTACGGCCCGCTGCCGTTCAGCTGCCCCCGCTGCCGCCGCACCTCCCACCACCCCGACGACAAGCGCTACGGCTACTGCGCCCACTGCCACACCTACACCGGAGCACCCACCCCATGAAGCAGCCCGCCACCGACGACCTGGCGCAGATCCGCGACCAGCTGCGCGAGGAGATCCGCGAAGCCCGCGGCACCCTCAAGGACCTCCGCTACGAGATCAAGACCGCCCGCGAGCTCATCGAGTCCACCCACGACCTCGCCACCCAGCTCTGCCGGGAGAAGGTCGAGGCCGCCATGAAAGCCGAAGTCACCGCCGCGATCGACGCCGTGAGGAAGGCGACCAGCGAGCAGATGCGCACGTCCACCGCGAAGGTCATCGCCGAGTTCGACAAGCTCCGCGACCTCCTCCTCGGCCACGACCGCGTCGCCGACGGCCGCGAGGAACGCTCCATCCCCGAACTCCTGCAGGACCCCGCCATCCTCACCCACGCCCGCCGAGCAGCCAGCCGCAACCACGCCGAGGCCAACCGTGACTAGGCCGACCCGCGGCGAACTCGTCATCTACCGATGGCGCTGCCCCTACTGCACGAACGGCGACATGGGGCCCGCCACCGGCCGCTGCCTGCACTGCCACGGCACCGGCCTCACCAACGACGTCGGCGGCTGGGCCGAAAACGAGCTCACCCCAGCCCCACGGCCACCCGGCGTCATGCGGAAGGCCTGCATCGACTGCGCGTTCCGCCGCGGCTCACCCGAACTCGAAAACGCCGGCATGCAGCTCCCCGAAACCGAGGACGGCCCGTTCTGGTGCCACCACGGCATGACCACCGGCCACGGCGGCACCTACCAGCCCCTCGCCACCTACCGACCCGCCGGCGCCACCAAGGAACTCCCACTCGGCGAACTCATCTGCGCCGGATGGTGGGCCCTCCACACCGGCCAGCAACTCCCCACCGAGCCCTACCGCGAACCCGCCACACCCCGCACCACCCCCGAGGCCCACCGTGAGTAACTGCATCATCTGCACCCGCACCGCGCCCGACGGCTCCCGCGCCTGCCAGCTCCACGCCGACGAACTACGCGCGTGGCTCACCGAACTCCCACGCCAAGCCGCCCTGCTGGAGGCCTTCGTCGCACCCTCCGCACGCCCCACAGCCGGCCGTATCGGGGGCACCGGCCGCGCCCACGCCCCCATCCCCGCCGACCTCCGCGTCCTGACCCTCCTCGGCCCCGGCCGCTACGACCCCACCGGCCCCGACGACGACGGCACCGCGCCCATCACCGCCACCCTCGGCGCCTGGGCCGGCCACATCGCCTACCACTACCCCGCCGCCACCCGCGACCCCCACGGCACCGCCCACACCACACCCTGCGAACAGGCATGGCCCACCCGAGGCGAAACCATCACCGGCTGGTGCAACTGGCTCCTCGCCTACCTCCCCTTCACCCTCACCCTCCCGCTCGTCGACGACTTCCACGAGCAGCTCGGCAACCTCATCCGCCGCATACGCGACCTCACCCACGCCACACCCCACCGCCACGCCATGGCCGCGCCCTGCCCCCAGTGCGAGGCCCTCGCCCTGGTCACCGTCGACGGGCAGTGGGACATCCGCTGCGAGGCCTGCGGCCACCACCTCGAACGCGAGGCGTACGACGAGCACGCGAACGCCGTCCTCGCCAGGCTGGCAGAACGTCAGCAGGCCCCGTAGACAGGGGCATTGTCAGACCCCCACGGAATCATGGAAATCGAACGCCCTGGCGACGGCTGTCCTCCGTCCCAGGGCACGGCCGATCCGTGAAGGGAAGACCGGCATGCCGGAACCTACCGTGCGCTGCGCCTGCGGCAGAACCATGTCCCCCGACGCACCCCGCGGCCGCGGCCACTACCGCTGCGGCTGCGGCAACCGCATCCACCTCACCATCCCCGCCCAACGCAGCACCCAATGCGTCGGCGCCCACCGCGGCGAACCCTGCCGGCTGCCGCCCGCCATCACCGAACCCCTGCCGCTGTGCGACGACCACTTCACCTCCACCGGCCTACGCCGCTACGCCAGCTGGTGGACACGCCCAGACGATGAACTCGCCACCCTCATCGCCATCGAACGCACCCGCATGCAGCTGGAAGCGATGGAATACGAGCAGCCCTTCATCGATCACTGGATGCGCGAGGTTGCAGAGCGGGACAGGCAGCTGCAGCAACGCCGCACCCCCGAAGGACGACAGCGAGACCGCGAGCAAGCCGACCAGGAGGCGCACGGCCTCGTTTACTTCGTCCGCTCCGGCACAGCCGTCAAGATCGGCAAGACACTCAACCTCGCCCAGCGCATGCGCGACATCAACGCCCCCGAAACCGAACTCCTCGCCACCGAACCCGGCTACACGCGCCGCGAACGCGAGCTCCACCAGGCCTTCGCCCGCTACCGCCTCAACGGCGAATGGTTCCGCCTCACCCCGCCGCTCATCGCCTACATCAGCGACCTGCGAGGCGCCGAACGCCTCCGGCCCGTCTCACCTGCACCAACCAACATCGACAACCCCGCACCCACGCTGTAACGTCGAAACAGCAGCCACCCCCTGCCCAAAAACCACCCCAGGCCCCGCGAGCACCGCTCCGGGGCCTGCGCCACACCCGGGGGAGGTGAGACTGTGCCTCCCGCCGAGCCGAAGTTCCCCAACCCGCCCCTCGACGAGATCCAGCCCGGCACCCTCTTCACCGTCGCCCAGGCCGCGGCCCACTTCGGCGTCAAACCCGTCACCATCCGCCAATGGGCCCACCGAGGCAAGATCACCCACGTCCCGCTGTCCGGCAATGGCCCCCGCCTCTACCACCTCGGCCCCCTCGCCCAAGCCGAACGTGACGCCTGGGAGAACGGCGCCGACCGCGCCAAACGCGGCGGCCGCCACCCCGACTGGAAACCCTGCACCGACACACCGCTCAGCGGCGTCGCAGGATACGCCTCCGCGCTGGCCAGTCACTTTCAGCGGGACGGAGCACCTTGCGACACCCAGCGGTGAAGCCGTCGAGCATCTGCTCTGCATCGCTTTGGTCCCGGAGAGCGAACTGCAGCTGGCTCTGAAGCAGTTCGTTGCGGTCGCGGCCGCCGGCGACTATGACGACCCAGTCGCGAAGTCGTCCGGACAGCAGCTCGATGGCCTGGGAGGCGATCTGAGCACGGTGGGCGACATTGTGTGGGCCCTCGATGGCCACTGCGCCGACAGCCCGCGCGACGATGGCACGCTGCTCGTCAACGTCCTGGAGCCGTGCCTGCACGGCGCCCTGGTCGAAGTCCTCGTCCCTGAACACCTCCAGGAGTGCGGTCGCAGCGTCCTGCCGGGCGAGGAGAGCAGTCGCGCACGCGCTGTACGCCTGTCGACGGGCCTTCTGTTCTTCCGTCTCGGCCTGCGCCCGACTGGTGATCCTGGCCGCGCCCAGCACGCCAAGCGCTCCGACTACCGTCCCAAGGAGCGTTCCGCTGATGCCTGCCACGCCGAGCAACATCGTTGAGTCCACCGCGCTATTCTCCGCCCTACGCCTCGTCGGCATCAGCACCCACTGACACGGACTCTCGAACGAACCGTCACAGCCCCGTCACAGGACCCACACACCCGGGCCCGCGCCGCGCATCATGGCCCCTCAGCCACACCACTCCCAGGGGGGACCATGCGCATCCGCACCATCGCCGCCGCACTCGCCGCCGTCGCAGCACTCACGCTCACCGCCTGCGAAAGCACCAGCGACAGCAGCTCCAGCAAGCCGGACACCGCTACCGAGGACACCAGCGGCCAGACGAAACCGGACACCAACACCACCGAGACCGACACGCCCGCCACCGAGACCGACACGGCCGCGCCCGCCACCGACGCCAGCGCCGACGAGACCGAGCCGGAGACCAGCGAGGTGCCCGACGTCGTCGGCATGAACCACGGCGAGGCCCAAAGCCTGCTACGCAGCAAAGGCTTCATGGTCAACGAGGAGGACGCGTCGCCCGAGGGCCGCTGGATCCTCGACAACAGCAACTGGAAGGTCTGCCGCCAGGACCCGGCGCCCGGCGCCACAGACGCCCTCCGCGTCGCCATCTACTCCGTCAAGCTCGACGAGACCTGCTGACCACCCAACAGCCGCCGCCTGCCACGTACCAACGAGGCAGTGACGCGCCTAGGTGACGCAGGCGGCTCCCCACGACACACGGGGGCGCCTCCGGTGACCTGAACCCGGAGGCGCCCCCGTGCAACGAGAGGAGCAGCCGTGGCCGACCACGACGACGAGGACCAGGAGCACGACAAGGTGGCGGCCGAAGTCCACGACGCCATCGCCACCGTCCTGCACCGCACCAAACACGAAATGCTCCTCAACACGGTCGTCATCACCGTCACCGCCGACCAACAAGGCGAGAAGACCCTCAGCTGCTTCACCAGCCCCGACCAACGCACCTGGGAAACCCTCGGCCTCCTCGAATTCGTTCAGCTCGACCACGGCGCCTTCCTCACCGAACGCCGCATCGTCGACGACGACTAACCACACCGTCAGCCAGAATGGCGGCATGACAGAGGACCTGGCACGGTGGCTCGGCGAGCAGCTCGACACCGACGAGCGCACCGCGCGGGCAGCGGAGGGCCACATCAGCGAGCTGCTCTCCTGGCTAGAGATCAGCCTTCCCGCAGTCGAACGGCACATCGAAACCCACGAGCCAGCTCGGGTACTGCGCGAGATCGAAGCCAAACGGCAGATCCTCCGAGGGCTGGAAAGCGCAGAGGTCGCGCTACGCAACACGGAACCCGGCAGGGAGCCGCACGAGCTAATGACGGGCGCCACCAACTCCCAGCGCGCGATTGTGCGAACGCTCGCCGCCGTGTACGCCGACCGGCCCGGCTACCGCGAGGAGTGGCGGCCGTGATCCGACCCATGCAGAAGGTAGTGACCATGAGCGACGAGCGCAGCCTCACTCTTGCCCGTGTCGTCCAGACATGCCACGCCTGCCCATCCCAATGGGACGCCTGGACGACCGAAGGCCAGTACCTCTACCTCCGCTACCGGCACGGCATAGGCAGCGTCGACGCGCAGCCCAGCGAAGACCCCGACACCTGGGACCTGAACAAGCTGCCCATCATCGAATGGCACGACGACAACGGCAACAGCGACATCGACCTGGACGAGTTCCTCCAGAAGGCCGGGCTCCAACTCGCCCAAAACGCGCACGTCAACTGACCCACGCAGGAGGCGACGCGCAATGCCCCCCACCCCTGCAGACGGGCACTGGAAAGAAGAACCCTCACAATGGCGCACCACCCCCAGACCCCGGGGATGGAAAGCCCTCAGGGCCGAAGCCCTGGAACGCGACGGCAACCAGTGCACGTGGATCGACGACGGCCAGCGCTGCACCAACCAGGGCACAGACGCCGACCACATCGGCGACCCAGACGATCACCGCCTCGACAACCTACGCACGCTCTGCGGCTACCACCACCGCAAGCGCACCGCACTACAGGCCCGCGCCGCACGCGGCGAACTCCCCAGCCGACAACGGCCACGCCCCGCTCACCCAGGCCTGATCACCACGCAGCGAGCGCCGAGCGCACGTCGAGACGTCTCTCGAAATGATCTTGATCTTCCGCCGTTTTGAAAGGGATCTCCCAAATGGGGTGGGGGGTGCCCCCGCTCGTCTCTCGCTCTGGCCCCCGGTGCGGCATAGCAACTCGCGCCGTGTACGGGTTCCGGAGTCTGGCCCCGCGCCGGGGCGAGGCGGGGGCGTGCGTGGCCTGAGGCAGAGGCGCCGGGGTGATCGCACCCCCTGTACGGCAGACGGGCACACAGGCCCTCGACCTCCACGGGGTGCAGCATCTTTGCTGGTCAGCGCCTCATTTCGTTACACGCCCTGGTAGGCTGGGAGGCGTGATCCGGACGGCGTGCGAGTACGAGCCCTGCGGCGCCGAGCTGCGCCGTACCGGCGTCGGCCGGCCCCCGCGGTTCTGCAGCACCCGCTGCCGAGTGGCCGCGCATCGTGCCCGGAACGCCGTCCCTGCTGAGCTCCGCGAGCGTCGGCGGTGGGTACGCCGCGGCGACGACAAGGCGCCCCTGCGAGCGGACACCGGGCGCCGCGCCTCCACCACGGCGCCGTCGACCTGGCGCACGCACGCCGAGGCGGCGCGCTCGCCGCACGGTGCCGGGCTCGGCTACGTCCTGGCCGACGGTGACGACGTCGTCGTCCTGGACCTCGACCACTGCCTCGACGGCGGCCGGCTCGCCCCGTGGGCGGCCTCGATCCTCAAGAGCTGCCCGGCCACGTTCGTCGAGGTCTCGCCCTCGGGGACCGGGTTGCACATCTGGGGCCGCGGGCGCCTGACGCGCGGCCGCCGCATCCGCCGGCCGGACGGCGCCTGCATCGAGGCCTACAGCTCCGGCCGGTACATCGCCCTCGGCCACCGCTACCACCAGGCGCCGCTGCACCTGGCCGACTTGACCGACGTCCTCGACTCATTGCTCTGACCGGAGGGCCCGATGCCCGAGCTGTTCACCGCCGCTGACCTTCGTGCACTCGCTGATGCCGTCGAGCGTCTCAGCGGCACGACGCAGACGACCGGCGTCGTCATCAGCGGCTGGGGACACGGCGAGATCCGGCTGAAGGACGTCGTGATCCAACTGCAGTGGCGCAAGGACGACGACGCGCCCGACGTCCGCACCTACCAGGGACCCGAGCCCGCTGCCCGAGGCGAGTACGTCATCGAGTTCCCCGACCCCAGCTGAGGGCGCCCGCGCCGCCCTCCCGCCGAGGAGGTGACGGCGATGCCCGGACCGCTGCCCGCGGAGAACAAGCGGCGCCGCAACGCGCCCACCGTCCCCACCACGAAGCTCCCGGTCGGCGGCCGCACTGCACCCACGCCGCGGCCGCCGACCTGGGCCAAACTCGGCAAGGTCGGCCGCGCATGGTGGAAGTGGGCCTGGTCCACGCCGCAGGCGTGCGCCTGGGCCCCGGGCCACGAGGCGATGATCGCGCGCCGCGCGTCCCTCGAGGACGACCTCGCCGCGCTCGGCACCGTCAACTCCCTCGAGCTGTCCGAGCTCCTGGACGCCGACGCCGCCGGCGCCAACGAGCTCAAGGGACTGCTGCAGCGGCTCGCCGCCCTCGCCTCCGGCAGGCTGGCGATCTGCCGCGAGATGCGTGAGCTCGACGACCGCCTCGGCCTCACCCCCAAGGGCATGGCCGCGTTGCGGTGGACCGTCGTCGACGACGGCACCGCACAGACCGCCCCCGCGGCGACGCCCCCGGAGGGCGTGGCCGATCTGACATCGCGCCGGCGCAGGCTGACCGACGCATCGTGACCGGGAGGTATTCATGGCGCAGTTGGTGAAGCTGGAAGCCGGCGACGTGCTGGTGCTGGCGAATGTCGGGGACACCGCCGCCGAGGACCTGGAGTATCCCCTCTCGTGGCTGAGGGAGCGTCTTGGGCTGGCGGAGGTCGTGGTGTTCGCCGGGGATGTCGACTTGTCCAAGCTTCCTCCTCGCGATGCCTCGTGAGCTCGTCCGGCACCCTGAGCACACGCGGCGTCGGGCGCTCGGGGTGGTGCTGGCGTGGATCGAGTGGTTCTGCGTCCACGGCCCCGGTGACGTCCAGGGACGCGGACTGCACCCCCGGCACGGCCTCGACGCACTCCCGCTGGACGATGAGTTCGCCGGCCTGATCCTCGACTGCTATGCCCACGACCAGACCGGGCGGCGCCTGTACGACACGGTCGCGATCTCGCGTGCGAAGGGCCGCGCGAAGTCGGAGCTGGCGGGGTTCATCGGTCTGGCCGAGGCGTTCGCGCCGGTGCGGTTCGCCGGGTGGGCGACTGGTGGTGAGCGGTACCGGTGGCGGGATTTCGTCTACGAGTACGAGCCGGGCGAGCCGATGGGGCGCCCGGTGACGTACCCGTTCATCCGCTGCCTGGCCACCGAGGAGTCCCAGACCGGGAACACGTACGACAACATCAACTTCAACCTCGAGCACGGTCCCCTGTCGGAGGGGCTCCCGTCAAACACGGCCGGCATCACCCGGGTGTTCCTGCCGCAGGGCGGCGAGGTGCGGCCGTCGACGGCGGCCGCCGCCTCCCGCGACGGCGGTAAAGAGACGCTCGCGATCTTCGACGAGCCACACCTCTACGTCCTGCCGGAGCTGCGGCAGATGTACCGCACCGTCGACCGCAACCTGCGCAAGCGCCGCGAGGCCGCGCCATGGGCGCTGCTGACGTCAACGATGTACCAGCCGGGCGAGAACAGCGTGTTCGAGAAGCTGCACGAGCGCGCGAAGCTGATCGCCGAGGGAAAGACGCGCGAACGCAGGCTGCTGTGGGATCACCGCGAGGCGCCGGCCGACGTCGACCTGACCGACATGGACGCCATGGTCGCCGCGCTGCGTGAGGTGTACGGGCCGTTCGCCGACGCGCTGGACCTGCGGGGCATCGTCGAGTCGGAGTTCTGGAACGTCGAGAAAGACCCAGAAGAGTCACAGCGCTACTTCTTCAACCAGCCGACCGCGGCCCGGGACGCGTGGACGACGAAGCCCGACTGGGCAGCGTGCGCGCAGCCCGAGCTGCTCGTCGCCGAGGACGCGCCGATGGTGATGTTCTTCGACGGCTCCAAGACCGACGACGCCACCGGCCTCGTCGGCTGCGACGTCGAGACCGGCCACGTCTTCGTCCTCGGCTGCTGGGAGAAACCGCTGGGCCCGGAAGGGGAGCACTGGGAGGTCGACCGGGCGGACGTCGACCGCGTCGTCCGCGCAGTCTTCGAGGACCGCAACGTGCTGGCGTTCTTCGGGGACGTGAAGGACTTCGAGTCCTACATCGACACCTGGGCTCAGGACTTCGGCGAGCAGCTGCTCATCCAGGCCACCGTCGGAGCCCGAGCGCACCCGGTCGCCTTCGATATGCGCGGCCGAGTGCGGGACTTCACCGAGGCCTGCGTGCGCGCGGAGATCGATATCCGCGAGCGGGACCTGACGCACGACGGCGACTCGCGGCTGCAGCGGCACGTCCTCAACGCGCGGCGCCGGCCGAACCGGTACGGCGTCAGCATCGCCAAGGAGAACCGCGAGTCCCCGCACAAGATCGACCTCGCGGTCTGTGCGATCGGCGCGCGGATGGTGCGCCGGCTGCTGCTCGCCTCACCGGCGTGGACGAAGTACAAGGCCGAACGCGCGAAGAAGAAGCGCCGTACGGGGCGTGTGATCGGGTGGAGGTGAACCGGTGGCTGCTGAGGACCTCCGCTCGGAGAAGGACATCCGGGAAGCGGTGACGGCGCTCCTGCAGGCACGGCAGACGGAGGCCCGGCGCCTGGACCCGATCCACGCCGCGGTGCGTAACAAGGTGAACGACATCTACGTGCCGCAGAAGGCGACCCAGGAATACCGGCGGCTGGTCGACCAGTCCCGGTTCAATGTGCTGCCGCTGGTGGTGACGCAGCTCGCGCAGGCCCTGTATGTGGACGGCTACCGGCCATCGGGAGAGGTGGACAACTCGCCTGTGTGGGATGCCGTGTGGCAGCCCAACCGGATGGACGCCCGGCAGGGGGGCCTGTACCGGGCGGCGATCCAGTACGGCGTCTCCTACGCGCTGGCGCTCCCCGGGGCGCCGGTGCCGGTGATCACGCCGCTGTCGCCGCGGCGGTGCACCGCGCTGTACAAGGACCCGATGATGGACGAGTGGCCGGAGATGGCGCTCGTTCGCCAGCGCGGCAACCGGTACACGCTCTACGACAGCGTGGGGAAGTACCCGGTCACGGTGGAGCAGGACAGCGACACCATCACGCTGGACAAAGGGGAACAGCCCAAGGTGCATGGCCTTGGGGTGTGTCCGGTGGTGCGGTTTCTGGACTCCTACGACGATCTCGACGACGGGCCGATGGGCAAGGTCGAGCCGCTGCTACCGGTGCAGCGGCAGCTGAACCAGACCACCTACTCGCTGCTGATGGCGCAGCAGTACGCCGCATTCAGGCAGCGCTGGGTCACTGGCATGACGATCGAGGAGGACGTCGACGGCAACCCCCGCGAGCCGTTCGACGTCGGCGTCGACCGGCTCTTCCACGCCGAGGACCATGAGGCCCGGTTCGGCGAGTTCGGGCAGACCGACCTCAAGGGCTATCTCGACTCCAGGGACAAGGCGCTGCTGTACATCGCGAGTACGGCGCAGATCCCGCCGCACAACCTGATCGTCGGATCCGGCATCAGCAACATCTCCGCGGAGGCCCTGGCCGCGCTCGAGGCCGGCCACCGCCAGGACGTCGCCGAGCACCAGTCGAGTTTCGGTGAATCGGCCGAGCAGCTGCTTCGCCTGTGCGGGCTGGCGATGGGCGACACGGGAACCTGGGAGGACACCTCTGCTCAGGTGCGCTGGCGCGACACCACGCCGCGGTCGCTGGCGCAGGTGGCGGATGCGCTGGGCAAGCTCGCGCAAGGGCTCGAAGTGCCCCCGCGGGCGCTGTGGGAGATGATCCCCGGGGTGACGGACACCGACATCCGGCGGTGGGAGCGCCTCGCCGGGGACGGTGACGCGATGGCGGCGGTGCAGCAGCTGCTCGCCACGCCGCTGGAAGCGCCGGCGCCCGAGGGCGAGCCGGCGCCGGAGGTAGCCGGTGCCGTCGCCTGAAGCCATGGCGCTCACGCGCCAGTTCCAGCAGCAGGTGATGCGCGTCGCGATGCTGCTGGCACGCCGTCTGCAGACGGCGGCGCTGCGCGCGGACGCCGACAACATTGACGGATGGTGGGAACGCATCAGCCCCCGCATCCAGCAGGAGATCCTCACCGGCTCCTCCGCACTCGCCCGGCTCGGGCGCCAGTACCTCATCGAGCACGCCCGCATCGAGGGCGTACAGGTCGAACCCGTCGAGGCCGAAGTGCCCGAGGAGCAGATCGCCACCGCCCTGCTCGTCACCGGTCCCGTCGCTTTCAAGCGGCACATCACGCGCACAGGCAGCGAAGAGGGCGCGCGGCGGGTGATGGCCACCACCTTGTCGGGGGCCGGGCAGCGCCTGGTCCTCGCCGGTGCCCGCGAGACGGTGACCCGCACCGTCGGTGAGCGCCGCGAGTACGCCGGGTGGCGCCGGGTTTCGGACGGGGATCCGTGTGCGTTCTGCGCCATGCTGATCAGCCGCGGCGCCGTGTACTCCCAGACCACGGTGGACTTCCAGGCACACGACCACGACGGCTGCTTCCCCGAGCCCTTGTACCGCAGGGAGCCGGAACCGCCGGAGGTGCGGCGCCTGTACGAGCAGTGGCAGCAGGTCACTGAACAGACACAGGGGCAGGCGTCGGTCGACGCGTGGCGCCGGTTCTGGAACAACCGGCAGACTCAGACAGGAGGTTGAGAGGGATGCCGGCGATTCCCGTGCATCACACGGCCACGGTTCAGGAACCGTGGGACGGCCCGGGCGCGATGGCCGCGGCGCCGAACGAGGCGCGCGTGCTGCGCTACATGAGCGCATGGCGGTCCGCGGACGGTGATCCGGACCTGAAGAGCAGCTACAAGTTCCCGCACCACGAGCCGGGCACCGACACTGCGGCGAACCTCGACGCGGTCCGTAACGGGCTGGCCCGGCTGTCGCAGGCCGACATCCCGGCCGCTGACCGGGCCGGTGTGGAGGCGCATCTGCGGGCCCACCTGGAGGACGCCCGCGAGGGCAGGTGAGAGATGTCCGTGCCCGAACCCCGGGCACGGTGCGTGGACGGCCCGCGCTGAAGAGGCCGGTGACGCGTGGACGACCAGCGCTGATTGGTCGGGATGGAGAAACGCATGAGTACAGCTGTTGAGCCGGCGGGGCAGCCGGAGGGTGTCCCTAACCCGGCGGAGACGCAGAACAACCCCCCGGCGGGGGGCGAGCCTGCGGCCAAGACCTTCGACCAGGACGCCGTCGACCGCATCGTGGCGGAACGGCTGGCCCGCGAACGGGCCAAGTACAGCGACTACAACGACCTCAAGTCCCAGGCCCAGCGCCTGGCCGAGATCGAGAACGCGCAGAAGACCGAGCAGCAGCGGCTGACCGAGCGCGCCGAGCAGGAGACGCAGGCACGCGCGGCCGCCGAGCAGCGCGCCCAGGAGCTGGAGGTACAGCTGCTGCGGCACAAGGTCGCCGGCACCAAGGGTCTTACGCCGGCGCAGGCGGCGCGGCTGCAGGGCACGAGTGAGGAGGAGATCGCGGCGGACGCCGACGCGCTCCTCGCGGCCTTCGCTCCCGCGCAGCCGCAGCAGCCTGCTGCGCGGACGCCGGTGGAGCAGCTGCTCCCCGGGGCTGTGCCGTCCGACGGCAGTGCGCCGGCGGACATGAACGAGTGGATGCGGCAGAGAGCCCCCCGCACCAACTGAACCGGCCGGGCAGCCCCCGGCCTTTTGTGACCTGAGCCCCGCCCGAGTGCGGGGTTTTCGCATGGAAGGAGGGGGCTATGCCCCTGAACAGTGACCCGGATCTGCTCCCCATCGAGTGGTCCCAGGAAGTCATCAAGGAGATGGCCCACACCTCGGCGGTGATGGGCCTGTCGATGCAGCGGCGTATGTCGACGCGGCAGCAGCGGATCCCCGCCACCGCCGTCCTCGCGGACGCCTACTGGGTCGGCAACTCCGGCAACGACTTCACGAACCTCAAGCAGGAGGCGCTCGCCCAGTGGAAGGGCGTCAACCTGATCGTGGAGGAGCTCGCCGCGCTGGTGGCGATCCCTCACGCCTACATGGACGACAACTCCTTCCCCGTGTGGGAGGAGGCGCGGCCGCAGATCGTCGAGGCCATGGGGCGGCGCCTGGACCAGGCGGCTCTGTTCGGCGTCGGCACGCCGCCGACCTGGCAGACGGCGATCCTGCCGTCGGTTCAGGCGGCAGGGCAGACGGTGACGGAGGGCACCACCGATGACATCGCCGCGGACGTGGCGCTGTCCGCGCGCATTCTGAAGCAGCGCGGTTTCAACACCACCGGGTGGGCTGCCGAGCCCGGCTTCCAGTGGCGGCTGATCGGGATGCGGGATGCCGACGGCTCCCCGATCTACCAGCAGGACCTGGCCGGACCGATCCGTACCGGCCTGTACGGGCGGCCGATCCTGGAGGTCATGAACGGTGCCTGGGACGACACCGAGGCGCTGATCATCCACGGTGACTGGTCGAAGTCCATCGTCGGTATCCGGCAGGACATCACGTTCACCCGGCACGAGTCCGGCGTCATCGGCGACTCCGGCGGCAACATCGTGTTCAACGCGATGCAGCAGGACGCCACCATCTGGCGGGCGGTGTTCCGCGTCGCCTGGGCGCGCGCGAACCCCGCGACCCGGCTCGGCCCGCAGGCGGACCAGTCCGGCGACAACTCGCCCGCGTCCGCGGCGGCGCCGGCGAAGTTCCCGTGGGCCGCGGTCGTTCCGGCCACCAGCTGACGACGGCACGCGGGGCTGGCCGCTCGTGGCTGGCCCCGCGTGGCGCGGTGAGGAGGAGGAGTCGTGGCGCCGGTACGTGACAGCGGCGGGGACCTGGTCGGCCGGGCGGTCCCGTATACCGATGGTGATCCGGCCGTTCCTTTGGCGGGTGATGAGGTGAGTGGTCCGATCCGTACGGCGGACGGCGAGCTCGTGGGGCGTACGGCGCTGTATCAGGTGGCCGGTGGTGTGGCGGTCCCGGTCACCGAACTGGGCGGCACGGCCGCCGAGCAGGTGTCCGCGGACGCGCCGCTGGTCGCCACCCCCTCCGGTGACAATGTGACCTTGTCGGTCACGACCGATCAGGCCGGGGGCGTGCCGCTGCTGGACGGCTCCGGGCTGATCAAGCTCTCCCAGATGCCGATCTCGGGGCTGAACTACCACGGCAACTGGGACGCCTCGACGAACACGCCGACGCTGGTCAACGGCACCGGCACCGCGGGCGACATGTACCGGGTGCACGTCGCGGGGACGCAGGATCTCGGTGGCGGCGCGATCACGTTCGATGTGGGCGACCTCGTCGTCTACGAGGGCGCCGAGTGGCAGAAGTTCGAGGCCGCCACCGGGGTCATCAGCGTCAACGGCAAGACAGGCGCGGTCGAGCTGGTGAAGGGCGACGTCGGCCTCGGCAACGTCGACAACACCAGCGACGCCGACAAGCCGATCAGCACGGCGACGCAGGCGGCGCTGGACACGAAGCTCACCACCCCTGGTCCGCTGATCGCTGGCGTGGTGCTCGGCACCACCCTGTCGACCAACACGATCGGCATGGTCGGCTACGACCAGGACGTCCTCGGCGACACGCTGGTCATGCGGCAGTTCGGCGGCCAGGTCTCCACCGCTGCTCCGCAGGCCGACACGGACGCTGCGACCAAGGCGTATGTGGATACGGCCGTCGCGGGTGCGGGGGGCGGCGCAGCGTGGGGCGACATCACCGGAACACTCAGCTCCCAGACAGACCTTCAGCAGGCCCTCGACGGCCGCGTCTTGCTGACGTCCAAGGCGACTGATGCCGACACCGATACCGGCACTGCTGACGACAAATGGATGACGCCGCATGGCGTGACCAGGGCGATCAACAACCACGCTCAAGCACTCCCTGATGTTGAGACCGGTTACGAGACGCTCGATGCGGGCAACAACAGCCCTTCAACACCGATCGCCGCGCTCATCGGCCCAACTCCCTCAGACGCGAACGCCGAGGACTGGACGGTCGACTGGTACTTGTTCGTATCCGCCGACACCCCTGGGAACGTGACCTTCTCGCTCGCTGACCAGGCAGCGATCACAGCGCAGACTTCAGGGTTCGGACCCGCTACAGGCTCAAGCGGGGGATCGCCGGTAGTTTCCGCTTCCGAAGCGGACCTGACTTTCCGCGCCGACACGGTCAAGCGCCTCATCCGTCTCACATCGCATGTCCACTCCAACCCCGCAGACGGAACGCCCGGGCCTCTCGTACTCAACTTCGTAAGCCCGGACAGCGTCGCCATCACAGTCCACGCCGGGTCACACGTGGTCGCCCACAAGCTCCTGACGGCATCCTGAGGGGAGGGGACATGGACCTCGTTCCTGCCGCACAGCAGACGCTGCTGTCGCTGTGCCACACCCGCCAGGGGTGTGGCCGCTGCGCGGGCTGCCACGCGGTGCTGTCGGTCGCGCGCCGCATGGCACCCCCGGCGGGGGAGCCGGAGCGGCCTGCCGTGCGCGCGGCGAAGGCAGCGTGGGTCGAGTACGGCACAGCCCGCGGGATGGATCGTGACGCCGCTGAGGGCATGTCGAAGGCAGCACTCGTAGAGATGCTGTCGTAGAGATGCCCGTCTCGCACCATGAGGGCCGCGGCTGGGTGGCCGAGCGGCTCGCCGCCACGCGCCCCAGCCTGGTGATCGACGTCGGCCCCGGCGAGGGCATCTACTCCATGCTCATGCGCCCGTACACCCCGGGTGCCCGCTGGGAGTGCGTCGAGATCTGGGAGCCCTACGTCGACGAGTTCGACCTGACCGCGAAGTACGACCAGGTCCACGTGGGCGACGTCCGCGACTTCGCCTTCCCGGACAGCGGCTACACAGCGCTGCTCGGGGACGTAGTCGAACATCTGCCCGAGCCGGATGGGCGCAGGCTGCTCGCCGATCTGAAGCAGCGCGCGGACCACCTCATGGTGTCCGTACCGATCGTGCACATCGAGCAGGGAGCCGTGCACGGCAACCCGCACGAGGCGCATTTGTACCACTGGTCGTGGGAGGAGATGGACGAACTCATGGACCGCTGCGACGCGTTCCGAGGTGACGTACTGGGAAGGTGGTGGTGGTCCCGGTGAAGATCGTTGCCCTGGTGCACTTCGCCGTCCCGTTCCGCATGGCCGGGTCAGAGACGATGCTGCACACCCTGCTGGAGGCGCTTGCCGAACGGGGTCACGACGTGGTGGTGGTGACCACGCACACCCCGCAGGCGCCGCAGCACTGGCGGTGGGGACGCATCCGCGGCCTGTCACGTCAGGGCCCCACAGCTGCCGCGCTGACCGTGCGCGGCGAGCGCCCGGACGTGGTCGTCACCCACCACGACAACGCCGCGCTCGCCATCGACCTCGCGCCGTCCATCGGGGCGAAGTCGGTGTTCCTCATGCACAACGACTTCGACATCAACCTCCAGCTGCTCTCCAAGCGCCCGGACTTGACCGTCTTCAACACGCAGTGGATCGCGGACCGCTACGCCGACCGCGTGCCGTCCTGGGTGGTGGTGCATCCGCCGGTGCGGCCGGCGGACCACGCCACCGCCCCGGGCACGTTGGTGACGCTGGTCAACCTCAACGAGCACAAGGGCGCATCCGTGCTGTACGAGCTGGCGCGACGCATGCCCAAGACCCGGTTCCTGGGTGTGACCGGTGGCCACGGCGAACAGATCAAGATGAAGCGGCCGAACGTCGAGATCATCCGCCAGACCACCGACATGCGCCGCCATGTGTGGTCGCGCACCCGCGTGCTGCTCATGCCGTCGCTCTACGAGTCCTACGGCATGGTCGGTGTCGAGGCCCTCGCGTCCGGTATCCCGGTCATCGCCAACCCCACCCCCGGGCTGCGTGAATCCCTCGGCCACGCCGGCGTGTTCGTCGACCGCGCCGATGTGGACGGCTGGGAGCGCAAGCTGCGCCAGTTGCTGGAGGACCCGGTGGCGTGGACGGCGGCCTCCGAGCGGGCACGCAGCCGCAGCGCCGAACTCCACCCGGCGCCCGAACTGCAGGCGTGGGTGCGCGCCGTGGAGGAGGTGGCAGCCCATGGATCCCCTCGCCACCGTTGAGGACCTTGAGGCCCGGCTCGGCCGCCCCCTCACACCAGAGGAGGCCGCGCGGGTAGCTGCGCTCCTGGACGACGCCTCCGCCCTCGTACGCGCCTACACCGGCCAGGACTTCACCCTCACCGTGGGCGACGTAATCACGCTGCGGCCGGTCGGCACCGTCGTACGGCTTCCGCAACGGCCGGTGCAGCAGGTCACCCAGGTCGTCGCCGTCGGCGGCTCAACCGCCATCCCCGACATCGTCCTGCCCGCCGGGGCGTGGACGTTCGACGGGATCGACAAGGTCGACATCTGGCCCCCCGACAGCTCATGGTTCCTGTCGCTGCCCGAGAGCTGGACGGACGGCTGGGGCGCGGTGGACACCTACCGCCTCACCTACGACCACGGCTACGCCACCAGCCCGGCCGACGTCGTCGCGATCGTCTGCGCGATCGTGCTGCGCACCCTGCTCTCGCCATCGATGACGCCCGGCATGGTGTCCGAGCGGATCGGCACCTACAACTACCAGCTGCAACAGGGCAGCGGATCGGCCGGCGCGAGCGTACAGCTGACGCCGGGCGACCGGGACGCGCTCAAGCGCTACCGGCGCACGGCCACCACGATCCAGACCAGGGCGCGCTGATGGGGAGGTGGTCATGACCCGGAAGATCAGCCGCGCCGCGCCGAAGAGGCGGTGACCATGAGCACCGTGCACATAGTGCCTGTCGACGACCTGATCGAGCACGACACCAGCACGGCAGAACCGGACTGTGTCTGCGGACCGCGAGTCCATCCGGTGGAGGCCAACGACCACGGCATGAACTGGGCGCTGGTCCACAGCTCGCTTGATGGTCGTGAAGCGAGGGGGACGGCATGAGCACCGCTGTTCCGGGCAGGCTGCTGCCGCACACCGTGACGATCGTCGACCCCGCCGTGTCGACGGACGGCTACAACGACACCGTCTACGACTACGGCGCCTCCGCGACGCGCACGCAGGTGCAGGCGTGGCTGGAGCAGCGGCAGCGCACGCAGGTCACGGCCGACGGCGCCGATCCGCTGCAGGAACGCTGGCTGATGGTCACCAACCACAGCCCTATCAACCGCCGTGCCCGCATCGAATGGAACTCCCCCTCCGGGCCCGTGGTGTTCGAGCTCGACGGTCAGCCGGGCCCGTTCTACAACCCGCTCGCCATGGCAGCCGGCGGCACCACGAGCCCGCACCACCAGGAGCTCACGTTGAAAATCGTCGACGGCTGAGAGGTGATGGTGATGGCGTCCAACGTGCGGTTCCGCATGAACTCCCGCGGAGCCAAGGCCCTCCTGAAATCGGACGGAGTACGCCGCCACCTGCAGACCAGGGCAGGGGCCATCAAGGCGGTAGCCGCACCGGCGTTCGAGAACGCCACCTCGGACATCTGGACCCGCTCCCCAATCCGTGTGGTCGCCGACACCGCGGAGGGATCTGGGCGTGTGTTCGCCACCGTGATCGTGATCCACCCCGCCGCGCTGCGTATCGAGCGGGACCAGCGGATTCTGGGAGGTGCCACCGATGCAGCACGCTTCTGACCCGGCCCCGCTCGAAGCCGGCTTCCGGGTGCGGTGGCCGAAGTTCTCCGGCTCCAGCGGCTGGAAGGACAGCCTCGACAAGCCGCGGGTGGAGGAGAACTGCCTGATCCTCAAGACCGCGCCCGGGCGCTGGCTGTGGGTGCCCCTGCACACGATCACGGGCCCCATCGAAGTCGAGAAGCTCTGATGTTTCCCAACGTCAACGAGGCCCTCATCGCCTACCTGACGCCGCTGCACAACCCGGTCAAGGTCGTCGCACGGGTCCCCGACCCGCGGCCCGTCAGGCTGCTGCAGGTGCGCCGCGTCGGCGGCGTGGCGACGGTGCCCGTGCGGGATGCGGCCCGCATCGACGTCAAAGCCTGGGACGCCACCGACGCCGGCGCCATGGAGCTCGCGCTCGCCGCGCGCACGAACATCTGGAAGCTGGCCGGCACCAGCCTGCTCGGCGGTCTCGCCTGCTACCGGGTGGAGGAGTTCCTCGGCCCGCGCCTGGACGACGACCCCGTGACCAACTCGCCCGTCGCCTGGGCCACCTACTCGCTGCTGGTACGCGCGAACGACGCCGTCGTACCGGCCCCCTGACATTTCTGTTCCCCCGGTGTTCCGCGCGCCCGGGTGACCTTCCATGCCCACAGTGAGGAGATCACCATGGCACTCGTTGCCGACGAAGTCCGGGTGGCGATCAGCGGGGAGCTGCTGAGCGCCCCCCGCGGAACGGCTGCCCCCACCAACGCCAGCGACCCCCTGGACCCGGCGTTCAAGGGGCACGGGTACGTGTCCGAGGACGGCGTGACGGAGAACTGGGACGACTCCACCGACAACATCGTCGCGTGGCAGAACGCCGTCACCGTCCGTGCCGCCCGCACGGAATCCACGCTCACTCTGGCGTGCACCCTCATCCAGACCCGCGGATCCAACCTGGAATTCTTCTACCCGGGCTCGCAGGTGGAGGCGAACGGCGGCGAGTGGAAGATCGACGTCAAGCCGCCGACCAGCGACCCGCGGGCGTTCGTGCTGAACGTCCTCGACGGCACCGACCTGATCCGCATCTATGTCGGCAACGCCGAGCTCACCGAACGCGGTGAGGTCATGTACCAGAACGGCGAGCCCATCGGCTACCCGGTGACCGTCACCGCCTACCCGGACGACGACGGCAACCTCATGACGAAGTTCTCCAACTCCGCTGCGTGGGGAATCGACATCTCCTGACGGCCGCAGCCCGAAGACGGCCCCGGGGGCATCTCGCGCGGAGTGCCTCCGGGGCTTCAACCTCAGGTCCGCGCACGCATGTAAGGAGATCCGCGCATGGTGTTCGACGCCCGCAAGGTCGTACCGTCCCGCGAGCCATTCCCGTTCATCGGCATGGACGGCCAGCGCTACGAGCTGCCCAACATCAACACACTGACCGGCGAGCAGATGAACCGGCTGCAGGGCGGTGACGAATCCGTCATGGAAGAGATCGCCGACGAGGACGCGCTGGACGCGATCGAGGCGATGCCGCTGGCAGCGCGAATGCAGCTCGCGCAGGCCTGGGCCGTTCACGGCGGACGGCCGGGAAAAGCGGCCTCGCCGTCCTCGAGGACGCCCGGGCGCAAGAGGCGCTCGCGCTAGACCTGATCCTCCGGGGCGCCGACCCCGACCTCAACACGCTTGAGGTCGGCCGGATCGGCGCCCTGTACGAGGTGCTGTGCAACGACCCCACCAGCGTCACCGGCCGGCTCGCCGGCGGCGACGGCTACAGCCGCCTGGAACACCTGCTGTTCCTGGCCGTCGACGAGCTGCGTGTTGCGAACTGGCAGCGCAGCAAGGACGGCACCAAGGGCCGCAACAGGCCCAAGCCCATCTCCCCGCTGGCGCAGAAGCCGGGGCTGCGTACGGGCCGCACCGACCGCTCGCCGCGTGAAGTGCAAGAGCTGCTCGCCCGCTTCGGGCCGGCCCGCGCAGAGGCCGCCGCCACCGGCGGCGCATAGACCGACAACTCCACAGCCGAAGGGGGTGACGCTCCCTATGGCCGAGGAGATCGGTTCCGCATTCGTGCGCCTCCTGCCCAGCCTCAGGGGTTTCGGGGCGGAGGTGCAGCGGCTGCTCGACGGTGAACTCGACGGCATCGGCGTCCGCGTTGGCGCGCAGATCGGCGACGACCTGGCCGACGGCATCGGCGACGGCGCGGACGAGGCGCGGGGCTCGCTGCGTTCCCTGGCCACCACGATCGGTGGCCTGTCCGCCGGGCTGCCTGTGGTGGCCGCGGTCACCACCGCGGTGATGGGCCTGGCAGCCGGGTTCGCTGCCGCGGGGATCGCCGGGAAGGCCTTCCAGCTCGCGGTCACGCCGCAGCTGGAGGCCGTCACCGAGGCCTCGCAGGCTGCGGAGAAGGCGGAGGCCGCGCACGAGAAGGCCGCCCTCAAGACGGCCGCGGCGCAGAAGCTCGCCGCGAAAGGCGGCGACGAGTACGAGGCCGCGCTGCGCGAGGCAGAAGCGGCGACCAGGGCTGCAGCTGACGCGGACGCCGCCTACGAGCAGCAGCTGGCCGCGCTGCCCGCGCCGACGCGGGAGTTCGCCAAGGCCCTGGACGGCCTGAAGTCCGACCACGAGGAATGGTCGAACGAGCTGGCCAAGGACACGATGCCCGTCTTCACCAAGGGCATCGAGCTCGCCCGGTCCTTGTTGCCGCAGCTGACACCGTTCGTGAAGGCCGCCGCCTCTGCGTTCGGGGGTTTCCTCGACGAGGTCGCCGCCGGCGTGAAGTCCGCCGGGTTCAAACAGTGGGCGGCGGACATGTCGGCCGCCGCGGGCCCTGCGCTGCGCGACTTCCTGACCGTCATCAAGAACCTGGCCACCGGATTCGGTGGGCTGCTGCAGGCCTTCCTGCCCGCATCCGCCGGGGTGACCGGCGCCCTGGTCGGGATGACCGGCGCGTTCGCCCAGTGGGCCACCGGGCTCAAGGACAGCCAAGGCTTCGCCCAGTTCCTGGAACTGGCCCGCGAGGGCGGCGACGCGCTGCTGAACGTGGCCACCGCGGCGGGCAACGTGCTTGTCGCCCTGGCGCCCGTCCTCGGCGTGACCGCGACCCTGGCCAACGCATTCGCCACCGTCATCAACAACACCCCCACCCCGGTGCTGACGGCGATCGCCACCACGCTACTCGCGGTCAAGGTCGGGATGATGGCCTACAGCACGGGCGCCGCGATCGTGGCCACAGCCAACCGGATCATGGCGAGCTCCACCTACACGGCCATCGCTGGCTGGATGCGGATGATGGGCGTGGGCCTGATGGCCTACGCGCGCATCGCTGGCGCGGCGATCGCGTCAGCGGCCCGTACCGCCGCGGCGTGGGCCGGGGCCGCACTGCGGTCCATGGCGACGTTCGCAGCGCAGATCATCCGTACCGCGCTGGTGGCGGTGGCACAGTTCGCGCTGATGGCCGCACGCGCCGTGATCTGGGCGGCGATCATGGCCGCGCAGTGGCTGATCGCCATGGGCCCCATCGGCTGGGTCATCGCCGCCATCGTCGGCCTCGTCGCGCTGATCATCGCGAACTGGGACACCGTCAAGCGGTGGACGCAGCAGGCGTGGGACTGGGTCTGGCAGAAGATCAAGGGCGCTGTCGGGTTCATGCTCGCCGCCGTGAAACTGCTCGGGAAAATCCCCGGCTGGGTGAGCGGCTGGTTCACCAGCATGAAGAACCTCGCCGTCCGCAAAGCGCTGGAGCTCGTGTCGTGGCTGACCGGGCTGCCCCGGCGCATCGGTTCCGCGATCGGCGCCATGGCCAGCGTGCTGCACTCCCGCGCATCATCCGCGTTCCAGTCCATGCGCAACGCCGCCGCCGCCAAGGTCACGTCCTTCATCGGCTGGGTGCGCGGCCTGCCCGGACGCGTGGCCCGGGCCGTCGGCAACCTCAACAGGCTGCTGTACAGCAAGGGGCAGGACGTGGTGCGCGGCCTGTGGAACGGCATCAAGTCCATGGGCGGCTGGATCTACAGCAAGGCGAAGAGCTTCGTCAGCGGCATCGTCGACGGAGTCAAGTCCGGCTTCGGGATCTTCTCGCCGTCCCGGGTGATGGCCAAGGAAGTCGGCCGTTACATCCCGTCCGGCATCGTCAAGGGCTGGGAGTCGAACATGGGTGACGTGCGGGCCATGGCCGCGCAGACGGCGGCCGCCGCCACCTCGGTGCTGCCTGCCGGTGCGGGCGCCGTCTCGCGGGCTGCGGCGGCCGCCGCCCCGACCGTCGTGATCGATGCCGGCAACCTGCCGCGCGCCCTGGCCGAGTGGCTGCGCTACGCCATCCGCACCGAGGCCGGCGGCAGCGCCGAGAAGTTCTTCAAGCCCGCGCGATAAGGAGGCACACGTGGCGTTCCCCGAGGACCGTATGCCGATCCGGGTGCGCGCAGCGTTCGGCGCGGACGCCGAAGCCGCTCCGTCCACTTGGCCGTGGACGGACATCACCGCCGACGTGAACGCCCAGCAGGTCACCATCACCCGCGGGCAGGCCAACGAGGGGGGCGAGCCGTCTCCCACCAGCATCAGCCTGGTGCTGGACAACCCGCACGGCAACTACACCCCCGACAACGCGCTCAGCGACTACTACCCGAACGTCGACCAGGGCGTCCCACTGGAGTACTCCATCGGCGCCAGCCAGCCGTACATGCGGCTGGAGTTCTCCACCAGCCGTGCCACCACTCCCGATGCCGCTCAGGTGGATGTGACAGGCGATCTGGACGTGCGGCTGGACTGCGCGCTCGACACCTGGCAGGCACGCCCGGGATCGCTGCTGGAGCTGTGCGGCAAGTACGCCATCAGCGGCGACCAGCGGTCCTGGCTCCTGGTCCTGGGATCCGACGGCACGCCCATCTTCCGGTGGAGCACCGACGGGGTATCCGTCCTGCAGGTGGGCGCCACCGCCCAGCCCTCTGCGCCGTCGACCGGACGGCTCGCGCTCCGCGTCACCCTCGACGTCGACAACGGGACCGGTGGCCACACCCTCACCTTCTACACCGCACCCACCATCGACGCGGAAAACTGGACCCAGCTCGGCGACCCTGTCACCGGCTCCGGTACGACGTCCGTGTTCAACAGCACGGCCCCGCTGACCGCCGGGGACATCCAGATCCTCGGCTTCGACAGCCCCGTCGGGAACTACTACGCGATGCAGCTGCGTAACGGCATCGACGGCACCCTCGTCGCGGACGTCGACTTCACCGCCCAGACCGTCGGCGCAACCACCTTCACCGACTCCACCGGCCTGCAATGGACCCTGGCCAATGGAGCGGAGATCACCGAGTGGCAGCGCCGGTTCATCGGCCACATCGACAGCTGGGAACCCGTGTGGCCCTACGGCGACCTGTCCCGCACCGACGCCAACGGCGAGCTGGAGTACGAGGGCGAGTCACAGGTCACCATCACCGCATCCGGCATCCTGCGCCGCCTCGGACAGGGCGAGGAACCGCTGCAGTCCACCCTCCGACGTCGCATCCCGAGCTTCAACCCGGTGGCGTACTGGCCCCAGGAAGAGGGCCGCAACGCCACCAGCATCTCCAGCCCCATCGAAGGCGTGGCGGCCTTCACGCCCACCGGCTTCGACTTCGCCGCCGACGACACGCTGCCCGGCTCCTCACCGCTGCCGTCCATCGCCGCCACCGCATCGTTCGCCGCGAACGTGCCCCCCGCGACGCCAGGCGTATGGCAGGTCGAACTCGTGTACTTCCTGGAGGCGATGCCCGCCTCCCTGACGACCCTGTTCGAGGTACGGGCCACCGGCACCGGCCGCCGTGTGCGGGTGCGCGTCGCAACCGACAACGTCACCCTGCAGGGCTTCGACGCCAACGACAACGAGCTGTTCTTGAGCTCGACCCTTGCGCCGCAGTTCACCGGCGCGTGGAACCGGCTTCAGATCAAAGCGGTGCCCGACGGTGGCAACGTCACATACGTCGCCCGGTGGATCGTCATCGGTGGCAGCGGCTTCGCAGCTATCGCGACCATCGCCGGCAGCGCCGGCTACGCCACGCAGGTGAGCTCCGCCTTCGGCAGCGGCCTGGAAGGCCTGCGTTTCGGCCACCTGGCCGTGTTCGACACCGAGACCGATGCCCCGTTCAACGCGGCTGACATGGCGTTCAACGGCGAGAACGCAGCCGATCGCATGATCCGCCTGTGCCAGGAGGAAGGCATCCCGTTCGTCCTCACCGGCGACGCCACCACCACCCAGGCAATGGGCCCGCAACGTCCCGCCACCCTCACGGATCTGCTCGCCGAATGCGCGGCCGTCGACGGAGGCCTCCTCGGCGAACAACGAGCCTCCTACGGGCTCGCCTACCGCACCCGGGCCAGCCTCTACAACCAGACGCCGCGCCTGGTCCTGGACGCCGCACAGAACGAGATCACCAACCCGTTCGCGCCGGTCCTGGACGATCAGCGGCTGCGCAACTACATCACTGTCTCGCGAGAGGGCGGCTCCTCAGCGACCGCGGTCGACGAGGCCTCCGTCATGCGGCGCCGCCAGTACAAGGCCTCGGTCACGGTCAACGCCTTCAGCGACGACCAGCTGCCCGCTCTCGCCGGGTGGCGTCTGCACCTGGGCACCTGGCCCGGCATGCGCTACCCGTCCGTCTCCACAGAACTGTCCATCGCCCCGCAGCTCATCACCGACTGGCTGGAGCTCGACTACGGCGACCGCCTGCACGTGGTCAACCTGCCGCCGCAGCACCCCAGGGACACTGTCGACCTGCTCCTGCAGGGCTACAGCGAGACGATCTCACCCACCCGGTGGACCGTGCAGGCCAACTGCTCGCCCGGCGGCCCATGGACCGTCGGCGCGGTCGCGCTCGCCGAGGACTTCAGCGACTCCACCTACGCGTTCCCGATCACCGCTGGCGGGAACCTGCCGTGGTTCCGGTCGCAGGCGCACTACAACTCGGCGTCGTGGTCGCTGCGGTCGGGCGCGATCGGCAACAACCAGACCAGCGATGCCATCGTGACGGTGCCCACCGGCGCGACGGCGTTGACGTTCTGGTACTGGACGAGCAGCGAGGAGGCCGGGCCCGGGTTTGAGGGTGACCGTCTGCTGGTCCTGGTCGACGGGGTGCAGGTGCTGCGGGCGCAGGGCATCACGCCGTGGACGCAGACCACCATCGACGTCACCGGCAAGAGCGCGGTCACCTTCCGGTACGCCAAGGACAACTCGGCGGCGGCCGGTGAGGACGCCGTCTACATCGACGACCTCGTGTTCACGATGCCGGCGCCGAGCCGCGTGGACGCCAACCCCGGCGCGTCCACGCTCGCTCTGGCGTCAACGGATACCGCGACGCAACTGCTCGTGCACACCCCCGCGCGGGGCGTCGGGAAGAACCCCGTGCCGTGGATCACCTCGGCCGGCGTGGCGCCCACCTACCCGCAGGACTTCCCGCTCGACATCCGGTTCGGAGGGGAGGTCGCCCGCCTGCAGAAGTGCGAGCCCGTCGCGTGGGACACCTTCACCCGCACCGTCGCGAACGGGTGGGGCACCGCCAGCAGCGGGCTGTCCTGGGTGGATGCGGGCGGCGTCGCCTCGGACCGGTCGGTCAACGGCTCGGCTGGCGTGCTCACGCTGGCCGCGAACCGCGACACCGTCCGCTTCGAGCGGATCGTCGGCAACATTGCCGACTGCGAGGTGCTGACGAGGGTCAGCGTCGACCAGGTCGCCACCGGCGCCGCTCTGCTCCCGGCGATCCTGCTGCGCTACACCGACCCGTTGAACTTCTACCGGGCCCGGCTGCACTTCGGGACGTCCGGGACCATGGCCGTGTCGGTCACCCGAGGCACCACCACCATCGGCACCACCCCAGCCATCCCCTACCCCTACAGCGCCGGACAGTGGTTCTGGCTGCGCGCCCGTCTCACCGGGCACCGGGTACAGATGCGAGCGTGGCCGGACGGCCGGGTCGAGCCCGGCGAGTGGCACGCCGACCAGACCATCACCACCGACCCCATCAGCTCGGGGCAGGTGGGTGTCGCCGGGTCGGCGTTCTCCACCAACACGAACACCAATCCGCAGTTGCGGTACGACGATTTCCGGATCCCGACGCCGCAGCTGATGACCGTGGAGCGCTCCCGTAACGGCGTCGTCAAGGCGCACGCGGTCGGCACCGAGGTGCGCGTTGACCGACCCGCCGTCATCGCACTGTAGGAAGGGGGCACTGTGACTTTCATCGAGTTCCCGGGCTGGCAGCCCGGAATGGAAATCACCGAGGAGCGGGCCAACAGCTCGGCTCTGGTCGGCAGGACCGTGTTCATGGCGACGAGGGACACCAGCCAGTCCATCCCCTCCGGGTCGGACTCCGTCGCCAACGCGCTCGTGTGGGAAGGCATCGGCCTGGACCTGCTCGGCGGCTGGTCTGCCGGGCAGCCCTCACGGTGGACCGCGCCGATGAGTGGTTGGTACGTGCTGGAGGGCGCCGTCAGCTTCAACGGCGCCGCGGGCGGCACCGTCCGCGAGGGCGTCTGGTACCTCAACGGCGCGCTGCAGGCGTACGGGCGAGCCAGGACGTACACCACCACCGCCATCGCCGCTAGCCCGCTGACCGTGGAAGCACGGACGATGCCAATTCTGCTGTCCGCGGGCAACTACATCCAGCTGGTGCCCGCGCACAACTTCGCGAATCCCGACCCCGCACCGCTGAACACGGCCACAGGCAGCTTCCGTCCCTACATGTCGGTCATCTACGCCGGGCCCGCTTAGAAGGAGCATCGATCATGTCGCAGTTCACCGATGGTTACACGCCCACCGAGATCGGTGGGTCGATGTCCGTTCTGGACGAAACGTACTCCCCCCGGATCGAGGTGTCCTTCCAAGTAGAAGCTCTGCCAGGGGAGTACCCGAGCGAGGTCGCCGATGCCGTCGTGGCAGGCCTGGCAGCCATGAAGGCCTCCCTGGAGACTTCGTTCCCGGGGGTCACCGTGTCCGGCGGATACGTCGGGGCCAGGGGCGTTAAGCCGATCAGCTGAGAGACCAAGCAGTAGGCGCAGCATCCCCACTGCCCCAGCCCGTCCGCACGCCCCGTGCCTGTCTGGCCGGGGCGTTCTTCATGCCCTGCAGGAGGACCCAATGAAGCTGGTGACGCGCTCCGCGTGGGGCGCCCGACCACCACGCTACGACCTCGCCTACATCGCCAGCACCCTCGGTGTGAAGGTGCACTACGAGGGCACCTACGTGCCCAAGTCCCTCGCGGCCGCCAGCGCGCACGGCACCTGCGCCGGCCGCATGCGGGATATCCAGGCGAGCCACCTCAACCACCCGACGGAGAACTACTCCGACATCGCCTACAACGCCGTGGTCTGCCCGCACGGGACCGTGTTCGAGGGCCGCGGCCCGCACCGCAAGACCGGCGCCAACGGCAACTCCCAGCTCAACGCCGACGACTACGCGGTGTGCGCGATGCTCGGCGCCTCCGGTCTGGTGCAGCCGCCGGACGAGATGCTCGACGGCCTGGTCGACGCGATCCAGTGGCTGCGCAGCGCGGGCAGCGCGGGGAAGCGGGTGCTCGGCCACCGCGACGGTAAGGCGACGGAGTGCCCGGGGGATCCGCTGTATGCGTGGGTGCAGGCCGGCGCACAGCGGCCGGACGGCACGAGTCCGCAGGGCGGGAGCAGCGGTGAGGTTCCGGCCGGCGGGGGTGCTTCGGTCGCCCGGTACCGGGTGCGGATCAACGGGCTGGAGTACGGGTACGGGGCGCGCGGCGAGCACGTCACCGAGGTCGGCCACACTCTTGTCGGGAAGGGGTTCGGTCGTCACTACAAGGTGGGCCCGGGCCCGACCTGGTCGGACGCCGACACCCTCAACTACAGCGACTTTCAGCTGTCGTTGGGGTACGAGGGGACGGCGCCGCACGAGGATGCCGACGGTGTCCCGGGTGAGGTGAGCCTGCACCAGCTGCTCGGCCGTCTGCCCGGCAAGAAGCCGACGGCCGTGGTGCCGCCGTTCCCGGGCCGCAGCGCGTTCGTGCTCGGCCGCACCAACCCGGCCGTCACCGTCCTGGACCGCGGCCTGATCAAGAAGGGCTACGCCCGGCACCACGACGGTGACGGCTACCAGCCCGGGCCCCGCTTCACCGAGCACACGCGCAGGAACGTCGCCGACTTCCAGCGCGCCACCCCCGCCCTCGCGGGTGACCCGGACGGCTACCCCGGGCCACTCACCTGGCGCCTCCTGCTCTCCTGAAAGGGCACCATCATGCAGAACCTGTTCATTTCCTTCATGCGCACCGTGGTGCCCTGGGGCGTCGCCCTGGTCTTCGGCGTCACCGGCTGGCTCGGCATCCCCATCGACAGCGACGCCGCCGCGGCCGCCGTGACCATCGTGCTGGGCGCGGTGTACTACGCGGTGTTCCGCGGGCTCGAGGAACTCGCCGAGCGGATGGCGTGGCGGCCGCTGCAGCTGGCTGCCGGGCTGCTGCTGGGGTGGGCGCGGCCGCCCGCGTACGAGCAGCCGCCCGTGCTGCCGGTGAAGTTGAAGCTCGATATGGACGCGATGCGCGAGGACCTGGCGGCGATGCGGCGTGTCCTCGGCGTCGACGAGGACCGCAGATGACGCCGCCGGAATCCCACGACGTCGCCCTCGAACTGTCTGAGCTGCGGCGCACGATGGAGGTGGGGTTCGCCCAGCAGGCCGGGCAACTGGCTCTCCTGGTGCAGCGTGGTGACCAGACGGACAAGAAGCTCGACGACCACGAGCAGCGCCTGGACACGCTGGAGCGGTCGCGGTGGCCGCTGCCGTCCGTGGCTGCTGTGATCAGTCTCGCTGCGCTGGGGCTGACCCTGTATGAGATCACCGGACGCTGATCCACAAAGCCCCTCGTACGGCCCAACGGCCGTACGAGGGGCTTTCTTTCCGTTAACGATCAGGCTGAAGGCACGGGGAAGAGCCCGTCGCCCCCGAACTCGTAGGGCTCTTCCAGCCAGACCCCTTGGTATTGCTCACCCGAACTGAAGTCCCGGAAGTTCCGGCTGAGGAACACCTCGCACTCCGTGTGGATGGCGGTGGCGAGGTGGAGGGCGTCCATTCCCTTGATGCGCGGTCGTTCGATGCTGATCGCGCGTGCGCGAAGGCCGATACGGCGGGTGACGTCGACCAGGGTCACATATGGTTCCTGCAGTAGCTGTCGGATCCTCTGTTCCCCGGCCAGGTCCTGGTGACCGTTGTTTCCCGTACCGCGGGCCTCGGCGAACATCGCAGTTGAGGCGATGATCTGCACCTGCCCCTTCCGCGCAGCGAGAAGCCAGGTCTCGCTGGCAGCGGAGCTGTGCTTGCCTTCGGCCCAGTCTATGTAGCAGCACGCATCGAGGTAGACGCGCTGTGGACGGTCAGGCCTCGCCACGGATCACCGCCAGGTGATCAAGAGCCCCGAGGCCGCCTGTCATGTCCGGCCAGAACCCTCCGTGCAGGTCGTCCGGTGATAGCGAAGGATCGGTGGGCAGCAGCTCGATGTCGTCCACCCTGATGCTTACCACCTGTCCCTGCGCGTTCTCCGTGATCCGTCCTGTGACCTCGACCCGGTCATGCCCCCAGGCCTGGCGCAGCAGCTCACGCTGGTCCTTTTCGCAGATGAGCGGGATCCGCTCATGTCCTACTTCCGACCACAGCACGGCCCTCAGCTTCCCCTTCGCGTCCGAAAGGCCTCCAAGGTGACCACGGCGCGAACCCAGTGTGATGTAGCGAGCCCTGACCGCGTCCTGGAGATGCCGGCGGGCCCGCTCCGTCACTTCGGCTTCAGCGACCACGTCCCCGTTGACGCGCAGCGCCAGGTGCATCCCCACGTCGCGGGAAGCCCCCAGGGTGCGAGCCACTGCCTTCCCGAACTGTGCGGCCTGCACTGTCCAGTCCGCGGGGATCTCTGGCCGGTCCTCGGCCGCGGCGAAGCCCTCGACGGTCTGGTAGAGGACTCGGTCCACTTGCTCATAACTGGAATCGTCAGGCACGAGCAGCGGCGCAAGAGCCGCGCGTGTGCTGCCCAGGCCCAGCTGGGTGAACGTCCATCGCGTGTGTGCAGGACGCCGTACGGCCGTAGACGACGGGTGAGGTCGTGGAGAACGCTGAGTCTCTGTGGTCTCCAGCTCTTTGAGCAGGAGCAGCAGGGCTTCCATTGCTTTGAGGGTGGCGGCCGCGTCCATGCCAGCGTGGGGGCCACGGAGCGTTACGTCGAGTTCGGATCCCACGAGGCTGCCTCCCCTCGACCTATGTCGTTCGTGATGCGCCACTATGCCGTCGTCCATGGCCATCCTCCCCCAGACCGCACCGCTATTCACCCCGAGGAGTGGCACGGTACCGGGGGCGGCACCTTGCCGACAGGCCACCCCAGGTACGACAGCCCGTGGCTGGCTATCGGCCAGTGCAGGAACGGTTTGCCCCCACTGCCCTCGCGGGCGGGAGGGGGCCTTTCGTCATGTCCTGGGGCATTGACGCCCGCCGTACGCTGGCCTCACCGGCACCGGCACCCGAGGGGGTACGCGTGGACCTGTCATCAGACCTCAGCGTTGGCGATCGAATCAAGGTGCTGCGCGAGTCACGCGGCATGTCGAGGCCCACCCTCGCGCAACTGTGCGGCCGCGGCCCCGACTGGCTCAAGAAGATCGAGACCGGTGAGCGGGAGCTGAGGAACCACGAGCTGCTCCTGCGCCTGGCCGCCGCCCTCCAAGTCCACGACCTGTCCGTCATCACCGGCAACGACGACGGCCCCGCCGCGACCGTGCCCCTCGGACGGCTCAACCACCCAGGCATGCCCGCCATCTGGGCAGCCGTCATGCAGCGCACCATGGCACCCAAGGCACCCCGCCCGTTCGACCCGGCGATCCTCCAAGGCCGCGTCGACCAGAGCTGGAACCTGTGGCACACCTCCCAGCACAACCGAACCGAAGTCGGCGCGCTCCTACCCGACCTGATCCGGGACGCCGAGGCGGCCGTGCGTGCCCTTGACGGCGCCGATCGGCGCGCCGCCCTCGTCGCCCTGTCCGACGTCTACCGGCTCACCGGCCAAGCCACTGCCTACGTGGCGCCGGCCGAACTCGCCTGGGTCGTGGCCGACCGTGCGCTGACCGCCGCTCAGGACGCCGACCAGCCCGCCGCCATCGCCGCGGCCGCCTGGAATATGGGCAACATCTTGCGGGAAACGGCCTACCCCGAAGAGGCCTTGCGTGTCGTGAACGAGGCAGCCGACCTGATCAGGCCTCACCTCGACAGCGCGCCCGACGACTGGCGTGGCATCTATGGCGCGCTGCAGCTGCACGCCGCAGTGACCGCCGCCCGTGATGGCCGCGAGGGTGACGCGTGGCGGTACTGGGGCAACGGCGACCAGGTCGCGAAGTCGCTGCCCGCCAGCTACGTGCACCCGTCGACTGTGTTCGGGCGGGCCAACGTGGACTTTCACGAGATCTCGGTGGCGACGGACCTGCGCCAGGCCAGGAAGGCGATCGGGCTCGCCGACGACGTCGACCCGGACACCATGCCCTCGATCGAGCGCCGCGCCCGGCTGTGGGTCGAGGTGGCCCGCGGCCATCTGCAGCGGGGTGAGAGCACGGCCGCCCTGAAGGTGATGCAGATGGCCCACGAGATCGGCGCCGAGACCGTGTCCTACACGCCGTCCGCCCGGCATGTCGCTGCCGAGCTGTGGAGGACGGCCCCGCGCGCTATGCGCAGGGAGGCAGGGCAGCTCGCCGAGAAGGTGGGCGTGGCCGTCAACTGACGAGGGGGACAGTCTGGGACAGGGGGACAATCTGTCCCCCTTCTCTCTTGTCGGGGCCCCTACGGTGACGCTTCGCGCTCAGTCACCTACCGAACGGGGCTCGACATGGAGTTACTGCCTGCCCGCCTGCATGCGTCCGTCCGTCGTCACGAGCCGATCACCACCGTCAAGGTAACCGGCGAGGTCCGCGTACCCGTCGCGCTGTACGCCGTCGACGAGCTGCGCGGCCACGCCGACCTGGTGCTGGCCCGCGCCGAGGCACAGCGGCTCTTCACGCAGCTCGCCGAGGCGCTCGGCTTCGTGGCTCAGATGCCGGCACCGCGCGGCCTGGAGGCCGTCCGGTGAGCAGCGCAACGCAGGAGAGCCCGACCAGCGTGGTCGCGCTGCTGCCGCTTCCCAGCCTCGACGGCCTCACCGAGCAGCAGGTGCGAGGCACCGCATGCGTGTGGTGCGAGACGTCCATCACCACCGCTACAGCCGTCGACCTCGGCCAGCGCAGACACCGACGCCTCGACGGCCACTACAGCACATTCCCCCGAGCCTGCGCCCTCTGCGTCCGCACCGCGGCAGACGAAGAGCGGCCCCGCCACGCGGACAGCTGCGAGCAGTGCGTCGACGACGCCGCCCTCTGCGACACCGCGCGCGCCCTGCGCCGCCTCGCCTTGGAGGGACGGCCGTGACCAACACCGCTCCCCAGACCAGCGAACACACCCCGGCAGAAATCGCGTACCTCGCGCTCGCCGAGCACTCCATCACCTCCCCCTGCTGCAAGCCCGACTGGCACGGCGACACGCCCGTACACCGGCCCTGCGACACCGCCGAGAACCTGTACTGGGCCTGGCGGCGCGTCTGCCGGGAGGAACAACGCTGATGCTGTGCGACCACTGCACTGACCCGATTGAGCCCGGCGAGCCGTACCAAGAGGTGCCAGTGCACGCGCCCTCGGCGGCCGCGCCGAACATCGTCGTCCACAAGCGGCCGTGCACGCCCACAGTGCCGCACCAGTCCACCCAGGCGTCCATAAGCCACTGAGCCCCCTCCGCCGGAGAAGCACGGACGGCGCCGACGGTGGGAGGGCGGCCGCTCCTGCGACCCCCGTCGGGGCGGCCGCTCAGCGGGTGAGTTCGTTGAGATCCACGCCGATCGCAAGGGCGATGCGGATCAGGGTGTCCAGCTTCGGCGATGCGTGGCCGTTCTCGATCCGGCTGTACGTCGCGACGTCGATGCCGCTCCTGCCGCACACGTCGAGCTGGGTGAGGTTGTGGTGCTCGCGTACGTGGCGGATCTGTTCTCCCACCTGACGGCGGCGGGCGATGACCCGTTCGTCGGGCGCGGTGGGACGTGACATCCGTCCACCGTCTCGACGCCATGATCAGTTGTGATTAGGGTCAACCCTAAGTTGTGTGATCTTGAAGGGTGGGTACCACAGCGGAACCCCCCTCCGTAGACGGCCCGCCCCATGTCCAGCTGCCACGCGGATGGGGCACGGTCGCGGCGCCCTCGGCCTCCGGGCCGGGGGCGCTGTCGTATGTGCTGGATGGCCGATGCCCCTCAGGAGTGAATTGAGGGCCTCAGTGAGGTATCTGCTCAGAGATTCCTGAACTTTCGATGAGGAGATGGTCGAAGCGCCCCTCACGGGCCAGCCGGTCGACCTCGTCCAGCAGGTCGTCGCGCAGGGTGCAGCAGATGCAGCCGTTGGTCATCTCGACCAGCCGCTCCTCCGTCCGGGACAGCGCGGCCTCGCCGCCGCGCACCAGCGCCGCGTCGATGTTGATCTCGCTCATGTCGTTGACGATCACGGCGACGCGCAGCCCCTCGCGGTTGGCGAGGACGTGGTTGAGCAGCGTGGTCTTGCCCGCCCCGAGGAATCCCGAGAGGACGGTGACGGGCAGTCGGTCGTACGGCATCCGCTGCTCAGCCCTCGGGGCGCAGCAGCCCGCGCTCGTACGCCTTGACCAGGTGCTGCGGCACGAGGTGGCGGACGCCCTCGATCGTGACCGGCACCAGCTGCGGGGTGCTCGCCTTCCACTGGGCGCGGCGGTGGCGGGTGTTGCTGCGGGACATCTTCCGCTTGGGAACAGCCATGGAACGTCCTTCCTCGGTGCGCTTGCACCGCAGACGCTACATGAAAATGGATCCCATTACTAAGTTACCGCCCGAATCGACGGCGGCGGCCCGCAACCGCTCCACCTGCCAGGCGTGATCCGGCCCCGGGCGCAGGGCCCTGCGCGGTCGGACGGACGTGTATCCGCGTGGACCGCACCCTCAGAACGCCAGCCCCACATGGGCCAGCGCCTGCTTCAGCAGCACCCCGTGCCCGCCCGGCATCTCGCTCTGCACAGCCTCCGACGCTGCCTCCTGCGGGCTGAACCACACCAGGTCCAGCGCGTCCTGCCGGGGCCGGCAGTCGCCGGTCACCGGGACGACATAGGCGAGGGACACCGCGTGCTGACGCGGGTCGTGGTACGGCGTGATGCCGTGGGTCGGGAAGTACTCGGCGACCGTGAAGGGCTGGAGGGAGGCCGGGATCCGGGGGAGTGCCACGGGGCCGAGGTCCTTCTCCAGGTGCCGCAGCAGGGCGTCCCGGACCCGCTCGTGATGCAGGACGCGGCCGGAGACCAGGGTGCGACTGACCGTCCCGTCCGGTCCGATGCGCAGCAGCAGGCCGATGCTGGTGACTTCACCACTGTCGTCGACGCGCACCGGCACCGCCTCGACGTACAGGATCGGCATGCGGGCGCGCGCCATCTCCAGCTCGTCGGGGCTCAGCCAACCGGGCGTGGTCTCGGTCATGTCAGACATTGCTTGATCATACTTTCAGATGTCGTCGGAAAAGCGGTAGACCCGGCGGCGTTGTCCCGCCCCGCCCACCGAGCGATCCGCAGCGCGTCGGGCAGGCTGAGCTCGTCGGTGTCGACCCGCTCCTGGAGCAGCCCGGCCAGCCCCCGCCGGAAGGCCAGGGCGCCCAGCAGGTGGAACTCGGCAACACCGTAGGCGTCGGAGCTGTACAGCAGTTTGCGGAACGGCGTGATCTCCGTCGCTTCGGCCAGCACCGCCCGGGCCCGGCCCGGACCGACGTGGTGCAGGGTGAGGCCGACGTCGAGGTACACCTGCTCGAACACGGCCGCGAGACAGGCGGCCTGGCGCTGGTACGGCCAGCAGTGCAGCAGCATGACCGGGACCGTGCCGGACGTCAGATGCAGCCAGTCGGTCAGGTGGGCGGGGTCCGAGCGGTGCAGCCGGATGTCGTTGTCGCCGAAGCCGGTGTGCAGCTGGAGGGGGAGCCCGAGACCGACGGCCGTCCACAGCAGGTGCCGTACGAGAACCGGGTCGGCCAGCCGGCCGCCGCCGGGCGCCGGCCAGCGCCCGGCGGCCTCGGTGACCTGGCCCTCCGTGGGGCGGGCCGGGTCCGGGTCGAAGCCCGTGCGATAGGCGGCCACCGACTTCACCGCCACCACACCCGGCTGCCGTACCGCCTCCCACGCGGCCGCCTCGAACGTCCGCGCGTACTCGCCCGGTTCGACCCCGGCCGCCGTCACCACCTCCGGTACGAACTCGCCGCCGGGCGCCGACCCCAGCCCCACCGCCCACTCGATCTCGACGGCCGCCCGGAAGGTGACCCCGTGCTGCCGGGCCGCCTGCTCGACGACCCGGCGCAGAAAGGTGCGGGCGCAGGCCGGGTGCGGCTCGCCGTCCTGCGTGATCCGGTCCACCGGCGCCCACGCCCAGCCGGGCTGTGCGCCGAGCAGGGTCAGCTGGTCCAGGTCGGGGTAGAGCCGCAGATCGCCGTCCGGCGAGCCGAGTACGTCGGTGCTGACAATGGAGTCGTTCGCCAGGAAGGTGTCGAACACCGGTGACATCCCGACGCCCCAGGCCGCGGCCGCCGAGAGCCTCGCCGTGGGGATGGTCTTCACCCGGCCGATGCCCGCCGTGTCGACGTACGACAGGACGATCCCGTGCACTCCCCGCGCGGACAGGTCGCCGCTCAGCGCGGATGCCCGTTCGACATCGCCGGGGCGGCCGCCGGGGACGGGGTCGGCAAGGGTCGTCATACGGTCTCCTCGACGGGCTCGGCGGCCGGCTCTGCGCCGGGTGTCAGGGTTTCACGGCCACCGCGCCGTACTGCGGTACCACCACGGGGGCGTGCAGCTCGGCGCGCCAGGCCGAACACGACACCAGGCCCGGTTCCAGCATGTCCAGACCGTCGAAGAATGATGCGATCTCGGCGCCGCTGCGGGCGGTGACGGGCGGGGTGGCGTTCTCGTTCCAGAACTTCATGGCCGGGATCTGGCCCTCGCCGCCCAGCTCGGCGTCGTGCGTGGGGTGCGTCATGACCAGGAAGCTGCCTGAGGGAACGGCGGCCATGACCCGGCGCACGATGTCGCGGGCCTCGTCGGTGTCCAGCACGAAGTTGAGGATGCCCAGCATCATCACCGCGACGGGCCGGGTGAAGTCCAGCGTGTGCCGCGCGCGTTCGAGGATGGCGTCCGGGTCGTGCACATCGGCGTCGATGTAGTCGGTGACGCCCTCGGCGCTGCCGGTCAGCAGGGTCCGGGCGTGGATCAGCACGATCGGGTCGTTGTCGACGTACACGATCCGCGACTCGGGCGCGATGCGCTGTGCGATCTCGTGGGTGTTGTCCGCCGTCGGCAGCCCGGTGCCGATGTCCAGGAACTGCCGCACCCCGCGCTCACCGGCCAGGAACGACACCGCCCGGCCCAGGAACTCGCGGTCCGCCCGGGCGATGTCCCGGATGAGCGGGAACATCGACGCGACGTGGTCGCCGACCCGGTGGTCGACCTCGTAGTTGTCCTTGCCGCCGATCCAGTAGTTCCAGACCCGTGCGTTGTGCGCCACACCGGTGTTCAGGCGTGCCGTTCCCTCCGCCGGGGTGGGTGCCTCGCTCACGTCTCTTCCTCTCCTCGCCCGTACCGCAGTCGCGGCCATTGTGCCGGGTTCAAGATCAGTGCGTGGCGGGATTCGGGGACTGGGGCCGGGGACCGGGGTCTCACTCGTACGGGTGAGTGTCCCCGGTAGGGTTGACGGCCGCATCCGGAACGACGAGCGGCGCGGCCGAGCGCCCCAGGAAACAGGACATGCCCTACTCCCACGCGCCCCTGCCCACCGCCTACGACTCCCCGGCGCATGGCTCCGCCTCCGCCGACATCCGGCTCGTCGTCACCGACATGGACGGCACGCTGCTGGACGACGACAAGCAGGTCCCGGCCGGGCTGTGGGAGGTGCTGGAGCAACTGCGGGAGCGCGGGGTGCTGTTCAGCCCGGCGAGCGGCCGCCAGTACGCCACGCTCGCACGGGAGTTCGCCCGGGCTGCCGACGGCATGGTGTTCATCGCGGAGAACGGCACGTACGTCGTCCGGGACGGCGTGGAACTGAGCTCCGACCCGCTGGACCCGGCCGTCGTCACGGAGGTGGTCGAGGCGGTACGGCGGCTCGCGGCCGGCGGCGTCGACGTGGGCGCCGTCGTCTGCGGCAAGCGGTCCGCGTACGTCGAGCGCACCGACGAACCCTTCCTGGCCGAGGTGCGCAAGTACTACGTCGAGCACCGGATGGTCGAAGACGTCACCGCGGCCGGCGACGACATCCTCAAGGTCGCCCTGTACGACTTCGGCCCGGCCGAACGGACCACCGCCCCGGCCCTCGCCCGCTTCGGCGTCACCCACCAGGTCGTCGTCTCCGGCGAGCACTGGGTCGACTTCATGAACCGCACCGCCAACAAGGGCGCCGCCGTCCGCCGCCTCCAGCGCGAGCTCGGCATCACGCCCGCGCAGACGATGGTGTTCGGCGACTACCTCAACGACCTGGAGATGCTCGACACCGCGGAGTGGTCCTTCGCGATGGCCAACGCCCACCCGGAGGTCATCCGCCGCGCCCGCCATGTGGCTCCGGCCAACACGGAGAACGGTGTGCTTCGCACGATCGCGCGGCTGCTGGGTCTGCCCGCTGCGGGCCGCTGACGGGCAACGGGGTGCTCCGCACGGTCGTGGGCGGCCGGGTCGGATCACGCGGAAGAGGTCGGCGGCGGCGTGGACGTCGGTGAGGTCCTCGATGGAGCGGAAGCCCAGCCGGTGCTTGGCGTCGTTCCAGCCGCGCGTCCATTCCTCGGTGACGCCGCAGTCGTCATCGGTGAGCATCAGAATGCCGCGACCCTGGTCGGCGATCCGCCCGCTGATTCGGCGGTGCCCGGCCGAAGGGTTCGGACGTCGGCATCAAAGTGCCGTAAAGATTGCCGGGACACGGCAATGAAACCCCGCGACCCCCCGTGTGAGGATTCCGTCAACGGGGGAGACCGGCGACGGGCGAGAGGGGGACGGCACGCATGGCCTGGTTTCTGGGACTCGGCATCACGGGGGTCGTGCTGCTCGCCCTGGCGCTGGTCCTCGACGGGGTGCTGGACGGAGCGCTCGGCGGCGCACTGGACGGCGTCCTCGACGGGTGGCTGTCGTTGCCGGTCGTCGCCGGGTTCCTGGCGATGACCGGCTTCGGAGGGGCCGTCGCCCTGGGCGCGGCGGGGGCCGGTCCGGCGCTCGCCACCGGATGCGGTGCCGTCTGCGGCGTGGGTACGGCCTGGCTGACGTACCGCCTCAGCCGTGCCCTGATGCGCGATCAGACCGCTGTCACACCGCGCGGCGAGGACCTCGTGGGCACCTCGGGCAGCGTCGTGACCGCCATCCCGGCCGATGGGTTCGGCGAGGTGCTGCTGCAACTCGCCGGTCAACCGGTGAAGTTCGCGGCGCGTTGTGCGGTGCCGGTGGCCAGGGGTGCCGAGGTGTGGGTCGAGGCGGCACCGTCCGCGACCTCCGTCGTCGTGCGCCAGGTGCACTGACCGCCGAGCCCATCTGATTCTTCAACTCCCAGCTCTTCCTTGATTTTTCCAGCTCTTGAATCGGGGCATTGTCATGAGTCCTGTCGTCATCGCCGTGGTGGGAGTCGTCGTACTCCTCGTGCTGCTGGCCCTGCTGGTGGTCAGCCGGTACAAGGTGGCCGGTCCGAGCGAGGCGTTCATCATCACCGGGCGGCGCGGCAAGCAGGCCACCGATCCGGCGACCGGCCGGGTGTTCACCGACAACAGTGGACAGAAGGTCGTGGTCGGCGGCGGTGTGTTCGTCGTGCCGTTCGTGCAGCAGCGGTTCACGCTCGACCTGTCCTCGCGGCACATCCCCGTGGCGGTGCGCGGCGCGGTCACCCTGCGCGGGATCAAGGCGCACCTCGAAGGGGTCGCCATCGTGAAGGTGGGCGGCACCGAGGACTCCATCCGTGCGGCGGCGCAGCGGTTCCTGATGCAGCAGGACGGGATCGTCGGCTTCACCCAGGAGGTGCTGTCCGGCGCCCTGCGGGCCATCGTCGGGCGGATGTCGGTGGAGGACATCATCCGCGACCGGGCCGCCTTCGCCGGGCAGGTCGCCGAGGAGGCCGAGGCCAGCCTGTCCGGGCAGGGCCTGGTGCTGGACGCCTTCCAGATCCAGGACATCACCACCGAGGGCTCCTACCTGGAGGACCTCGGCCGCCCCGAGGCGGCCCGCGCCAAGCAGGAGGCCGACATCGCCGAGGCCGAGGCCCGCCGGGCCGCCGAGCAGGCCCGGTTGAAGGCCGAGGAGGAGATCGCCGTCGCCCAGCGGACGTTCGCGCTGCGGCAGGCCGAGATCAAGGCCGAGACGGACGCCGCGGCCGCGCAGGCCAATGCCGCCGGACCGCTCGCCGAGGCGGCACGGCAGCAGGAGATCCTCACCCAGCAGGAGAAGGTCGCCGAACGGCAGGCCGCGCTGAAGGACCGGGAACTCGACACCGAGGTGCGCAAGCCCGCCGACGCCCAGCGGTACGCCGCCGAGCAGGAGGCCGAGGCCAGGCGGGTGGCGCGGGTCAAGCAGGCCGAGGCCGAGCGGCTGGCCGCCATCGCGGCGGCGCAGGCGGAGGCCGAGCGGTCCCGGCTCACCGGTGAGGGCGAGAAGCAGCGGCGCGGCGCGCTGGCCGAGGCGGAGGCGATCGAGGGTCTCAAGCAGGGTGAGGCCGAGCGGGCCCGGCGGGCGGCGATCGCGGAGGCGGTCCGGCTGGAGGGCGAGGCCGACGCGGCGGCGATCGGCGCGAAGGGCGCGGCCGAGGCGGAGGCCATGCGGCAGAAGGCCGACGCCTTCGGGCGGTACGGCGACGCGGCCGTGCTGCAGATGCTGGTCGAGGTGCTGCCGCAGGTCGTCGCCAAGGCGTCCGAACCGCTCGCAGCGGTGGACAAGATGACCGTGATCTCCACCGACGGGGCCGGCCGGATTCCCCGTGCCGTCGCCGACAACGTCGCGCAGGGGCTCGAACTCCTCGGCTCCACCACGGGCATCGACCTCGCCGAGCTGCTGAAGGGCATCACCCGGCGGGACGCGTCGGCTGAGGCGCCGGGCGCGGCGAACGGGAAGGTGGAGATCACCGGCTGAACGCTCGGGAAGGCCGGGACCGCCCTGGAGCCTTGCGGCACAAGGAGGGGCGGCCCGTCCGAGCGTTGTCGACCTTGCCGGAACACGGCAATGCGGGCTGCCCCTCGGCCAGGCCAGCATTCCGACGGGGAGCCGCGGGGCTCCGGTGCCGCACACCCGCGATGGGCGGGGCACCGGGCCCCGCACGGTGCCGAGCGGACTGCCACGGTGTCGTGGCGTGTTCGAATGGGCAGGGTCACAGTGCTCATCGGCCACCTGGCGGTGGCGCACGTCGATGAGTGGGGGGGAGCCATGTCGTCGTCGGTACCGTCTGCCCCTGGCCGGCCGCAGCCGGTGCTGAGCCCGCTGCCGAGCGCGGCGGTCTTTCTGGTCGTCACCATCGATCCCGGCGGGGAGGCCGTGGCCCGGGACGTGCTGGCGGGACTCGCCGGTTGGGAACGGGCCCTCGCCTTTCCGTATCCCGACGGCGGTCTGTCCTGCGTGGCCGGGGTGGGAGCCGACGCGTGGGACCGGCTGTTCGGCGCGCCCCGTCCGGCGGCGCTGTACCCGTTCCGCGAGCTGACCGGGCCCCGGCACCAGGCCGTGGCCACGCCGGGCGATCTGCTCTTCCACATCCGGGCGACCCGGCTCGACCTGTGCATCGCGCTGACGGCGGAGATCATGAAGGGGCTGCGCGACGCGGCCACCGTCCAGGACGAGGTGCACGCCTTCTCCTACTACGACTCGCGCAACCTCCTCGGTTTCGTCGACGGCACCGAGAACCCGGTCGGGTCCGACGCCGTCGACGCGGCACTCGTGGGCGACGAGGACCCCGGCTTCCGCGGCGGCTCGTACGCGGTCGTGCAGAAGTACCTGCACGACATGGACGCCTGGGAGCGGCTGCCGGCCGAGACCCAGGAGAAGATCATCGGCCGCACCAAGGCGACCAACGTCGAACTGGACGCGCCCGGTTCGCACAAGGACGTCAACAGCATCACGGCTCCCGACGGGACCGAACTGCGCATCCTGCGGGCCGCGATGCCGTTCGGCAGGCCGGGGCACGGCGAGTTCGGTACGTACTTCATCGCGTACGCCCATGATCCCCGGGTGACCGAGACGATGCTGGAGCGTATGTTCCTCGGCACCCCGGCCTCGGGGCCCGATCCACTGCTGGACTACTCGCGGGCCGTCACCGGCACCCGGTTCTTCGTGCCCTCGGCCGACTTCCTGCGGTCCATCCCGAGGGGCTGAAGCCACCCGGGAGGCTGGAGCCCCCCGAGGGGCAGCAGTCAGTCGTCCCGGTCGTTCCCGTCATCGTCTTCGTCGTCCGCGTCACGCCGCCGCTCCCGCTTCTCGTCCTTGGCCTTCTCACTGGTCTTCGCCGTCACGGGAGTCGGGGACGTCCCGGCAGCCGGGGTGGCGGACGCGTCGGACGGAGACTGCGACGGCGTGGGCGTGCTGCCGCCGACCGTGGGAGTGGTGCTGGGGGAGTCCTTGGAGCCCTCCGCCGCCGTGTTGTCGGGCGAGAACCACAGCATGCCGACGGTCATCGCCGCCAGGAACAGCGCCACCGCGGCGGCGGTCCCCACCACGCGCGGCCGCATGAGCACGTCCCGCGCCCCCGGCCGGCTGCGGCGCCGGGCCGCGGTCCTCGGGGAGGACGGCAGCATGTACGTCGTCGCCGGGCCGGTCTCCCCGAGCCGGGGCGACTGCGGGGCCGCGGGCGTCGGTGCGGCGGGCGTCGGTGCGGTGGCGGGCAGCGGCTCGGGGCGGCCCTGCCAGGCGCCGGCCGCGAACCAGTCGGCGACCTGCGCGGCACTGGGCCGGTGCTCGGGCTGCTTGGCCAGCAGACCCAGCAGGTAACTCTCGAAGGCGGGCGGGAGTTCGGCGCCGAGCTGTCGGGGCGGTACCGGGGTGGTGTCGAGATGCTGGTGGAGGATGGCGATCGGGGTGTCGGCCTGGAACGGCGGGCGACCGGTGAGGAGTTGGTACAGCACACAGCCCAGTGAGTACACGTCGCTGGCCGGGCCCGCGGGCCGGCCGAGCGCGCGTTCCGGGGCGAGATAGAGGCTGGTGCCGACGATCTGGCCGGTGGCGGTGAGCGCGGCGGCCGGGTCGTCGAGGAAGCGGGCGATGCCGAAGTCGCCGATCTTCAGGGTGCCGTCGGCGTCCAGCAGCAGGTTGGCCGGCTTGATGTCGCGGTGCACGATGCCCTGCTGGTGCGCGGCGGCCAGCCCGGCGGCCGCCTGCGAGGCGATCCGGGCCACGCGCTCGGCGGGCTGCGGACCCGCTTCGGCGAGCACACGGGCCAGGCTGTCGCCGTCGACCAGCTCCATCACCAGGAACAGCCGGTCCTCCTGCGCACCGAAGTCCAGCACGCCCACCACGTACGGGTGATGCAGCCGCCCGGCGGTCTGCGCCTCCAGCCGGAAGCGTGAGGCGGCCGTCGGGTCGGAGTCCTGGGGCAGCAGCAGCTTGACGGCGACCGGTCTGCCGAGCGTCTCGTCGTACGCCCGCCAGACCTCTCCCATCGCGCCCCGCCCGATCGGATCCTGCAGCTGGTACCGGCCCGCTATGAGCACCTGTGATTCATCCTCATGGTGTGTGACGTTTCGGCGCCGCAGGCCGCAACTCACCACGGTTGCGGGTGAGGTGGGGGGATTGCCGCAGCTGCCACAGCGTACCGGCCGAGGGCCGGTGCACATGATCACCCGTACGGATGGCTCTCACGAACGCGTCTGCGCGTACCCGTGGAGAGCGAGACGTAGAGTCCGGCGGCGACCTCGGCGTTGGTACGGCGACTGCCCCGTATCCCCCGTCACCGTGCATCCTGAGTGGGGCGGTGCGGAGCGCCGCCACATCGCTTCGGAATGCTCCGCGACGGGGGTGGCGCTCAGTCCGGGCGCTTCTGGTTCTCGATGTACTCCTCGACCACGGCCAGTGGCGCCCCACCGCAGGAGCCGGCGAAGTAGGAGGGTGACCAGAACTGCTCGCCCCACAGGTACTTGCGGACGTGGGCGGGGAATTCCTGGCGGAGGCGGCGGGCGGAGACGCCTTTGAGGCTGCCGACGAGCCGGGAGAGGGCAACGGACGGCGGGTAGTGCACGAGCAGGTGGACGTGATCGGTTTCGCCGTTGAACTCCCGTAGTTCCGCGCCGAAGTCCTCGCAGACCTTCCGCATGACCTCTTCGCACCTGGTGAGGATGACGTCGGTGAAGACGCCGCGCCGGTCCTTCGGGATGAAGACCAAGTGCGCGTGCAGGGTGTAGACGACGCTTCTTCCCCTGCGTACATCGGGGTTTGGTTCCCATCGCGGTGACATAGATCAATGATATGGTCGGGAATGTGAAGATCGAGGCCGCCCTCGGGGAGGGCTGACCGGGCCGCACGAGCGCGGGGCAGGATGACACCGCAGCCCCGCCCCCCAACACCCCCGCACGCGACGCCCGTTGGGGACGCGTGCCACGTCGGAGGAGAAGGAAGCAGCATGAGCGAGCCAGCCGCCGCAGCACGCCTCACCCTCGAACTCACCACCGGCCTCAAGCCCGACGGCCTGGAGGACCTCTACCGCGACCTGCACCGCCACCCCGAACTCGCCTTCCAGGAGCACCGCACCGCCGCCCAGCTGGCCGGCCGGCTGCGCGCGGCGGGATACGAGGTGACGGAAGGGGTCGGCCGTACCGGCGTCGTCGGCGTGCTGGCCAACGGGGACGGTCCGGTCGTCTGGCTGCGCGGCGACATGGACGCGCTGCCCGTGCGGGAGGCGACGGGCCTGCCCTACGCCTCCACCGCCGACGGCGTGATGCACGCCTGCGGACACGATCTGCACATCACCTGGCTGACCGGCGCCGCCGAGGCGCTCGCCGCCGGCCGGGCGACCTGGTCGGGCACGCTCGTGGTGGTCGGGCAGCCCGCGGAGGAGTCCGGCGGGGGAGCGGCGGCGATGGTCGCGGACGGGGTGCACGAGCGTTTCCCGCGCCCCGACGTGCTGTTCGGCCAGCATGCCGCGCCCGGCCTCGCCGGGTTCTACCCGCACACCCCCGGCCTGATCATGTCGGCCTCCGACGACATCGACGTCGTCGTGCACGGCCTGGGCGGCCATGGCTCGCGCCCCGAGTCGACCGTCGACCCGGTGGTGACCGGCGCGTACATCGTCACGCGGTTGCAGTCCGTGGTCTCACGCGAGGTCGCGGCGGCGCAGTCGGCGGTGCTGACCGTGGGGCAGTTCCACGCCGGTACGCAGGCCAACATCATCCCCGCCGAGGCCCGGCTCGCGCTGAACCTGCGTACCCAGGACCCGGAGGTGCGCGAGCGCGTCCTGGCCGCCGTGCGCCGCATCGTCACCGGCGAGTGCCAGGCCGCCGGCTGCCCGCAGTCGCCCGAGATCACCGTCCACCCCGGCTACCCGAACACCGTCAACGACGCGTCCCTCGACGAGGAGATCGCGTCCGTGCACCGCGAACTGTTCGGCGGCCACTCGGTGTTCGACTTCGGACCGGCGATGGGCAGCGAGGACTTCTCCCTGCTGGCGCCGGCGGGAGTGCCGTACGACTACTGGTACGTCACGACGACACCGGCCGATGTGTGGGAGGCGGCGCCGGGCGAGGGACTGCTGGAGCGGCTGGGCAACGTCCCCAGCAACCACAGCCCGCTCTTCGCGCCGGACCTCTCGGTGCTCGTGCCGGGGGTGCAGACGCTGGTGTCGGCGGCGTTGAGCAGGCTCAGCTAGCCCGCTTCCGGCCGACCCCGCCGTACAGCGACACCGGCCCCGGGCCGATGTCCGACTCGCCCTCCGCCAGTTCGGGGCGCCAGTCCGCCACGGACACGATCCCGGGGCCGACGAGTTCCAGCCCCTCGAAGAAGCGGCCCATCCCGGCGTGCGTGCGGGCCACCAGCGTCACCCCGCCCTCGGCGTAGGCGGCGATGCCCCGGCGGACGTTCTCCGGCTCGAAGTCGGCGGTCATCGCCGACAGGACCAGACAACTGCCCGGCGCGAGCGCGTCGACGAGGGTGGCCACCAGGTCGTGGGCGCCGTCCTCGTCGGCGATGAAGTGCAGCAGCGCGATGAGGGACAGGGCGACCGGCCGGTCGAAGTCGAGGACCTGGGCCGCCTGTTCGAGGATGGCGTGCGGCTTACGGGCGTCGGCCTGCACGTAGTCCGTGGCGCCCTCCGGGGTGCCGTGCAGCAGGGCGGCGGCGTGGGCGAGGACGATCGGGTCGTTGTCGACGTAGACGACACGCGCGTCCGGCGCGGTGGCCTGGGCGATCTGGTGCAGGTTGGGCTCGGTCGGGATGCCGGAGCCGATGTCCAGGAACTGGCGGATTCCCGACTCACGGACGAGCAGCCGCGTGGCCCGCTGCATGAACCAGCGGTTGCTGCGGGCCGCCCGCGGGGCGCCGCTGTCGATCGCCATGATGCGGCGGCCGAGCTGCTCGTCGACCGGGTAGTTGTCCTTGCCGCCCAGGAACCAGTCGTACACCCGGGCCGGGTGCGGCTTCGTCGTGTCGATCCGCCGGCCTGCCGGCTCGGTCCCGGTCACACACTGCTCCTCCGCTCGGCGGCCCGGCGTGATCCCGGGCAGGGCGAGCAGCAAGTCTGGCACGATCATGCGGCGCGGCGGAGGCTGTCTTCGGCCACCTCCTTGTCCAGCGCCGCCCGCACCAACGCGGCGGCGAGCACGGCCGGTTCGGCGTCACCGGCGAGCTTCAGCAGGCGGTCCGGATCCTTCGGCAGGCCGAGCCGCTCCGCCCCGGACAGCGCCTTGGCGTCCAAGTACGGAGCGGCTTCGGGCCAAACGCGCTGGGCCTCGCGCAGGAAGATGTCGGCGCCCGTGGGCCCCACGCCGGGGATCTCCTGGAGCAGCCGGCGCAGTGCGGGCACCTCGCCGTCGGCCTCCTCGCGCAGCCGCCGCAGATCGCCGCCCCACCGCTCGGTCAACAGCTCGGCGCCGTCGCCGAGTTGGGTGGCGGTGCGCTCGTCGTAGCGCCGGTAGCCGCCCCGGCCCAGGGCGTCCACCCGGTCCTGCCAGTCGGCCTCGGCCATCCGCCGCGGGTCGCGCAGCCCCGCCTCGTACAGGGCACGCGCGGCCGCGACGGCGACCGAGGCGCGGATCCGGGCGCTGAGCAGCAGCGACAGCACCTGGAGCCGGTACAGCGGCTGCGGCGTGTCCCGCAGCCGGATGCCCGCCTCCTCGGCATACGTCTGTCCGTGCGCGTTCAGCAGTTCGCGTACGACGCGCTGCTCATGGCCGCTCATGGCTTCAGCGGGTCGTGGCCCAGCGTCATCAGCTGGTGCCGGTGGCGGGTCTGTTCGGGCTCGGGCTCGTTCTCCAGGTCCGCCCGGGCGCTGACCGTCTCCACCACGTCGTACATCACCTGGATGTCGTCGTCGGTGAGATCGGTGCGCCGCTTCTGCAGGATCGCGAGGACATGCCGCCCGGTGGGTGTGCCGGCCTGGTCGGGCAGCGGCTCCGCGTCCTCGTCGGCGTCGCGAACCCGCAGCCAGGCGGCCAGCTCCTGCGAGGTCATGTTCACCACGCGGTGGAAGTCCTCCCACAGCGCGTCGAGTTCGAGGGCGTCGGTCATGTGCCCCCTCCCTTCGTACATCGGGGCCGTCGCTTCGTAACGAGGGTGTTGCGCGGCGGTCGTAACGAGGGTGCTGCGCGGCGGTCGCACGAGGATGCCGCGCGGCGGTCATACGAGATGCCGCGCGGCGGTCAGTCGCGCGGGAAGTTCTCCGCCTCGAACATCCACCGCTGCTTCTCCAACTCCGCGGTGACGGAGATGAGCAGGTCCTGCGTGACCGGATCGGGCCTCTCGGTCGCCTCGATCCGCGACCGCAGCCCGCCGATCGCCGCTTCCAGCGCCTCCACCATCACCTGGACGACCTCCGTGTCGCGCACCCAGCCGTCCTTGGGGCCGGGCAGCGAGAAGCGCGCGGCGATGGTCTCCGGGCGGCCGTCCGGCGGGACGCCGAGCGCCGCGGCGCGCTCCGCCACCGTGTCGGCGAAACCGCGGGCGGCCGAGACCACCTCATCCAGCTGGAGGTGGATCGAGCGGAACCGGGGTCCCACGATGTTCCAGTGCGCCTGCTTCCCGGTGAGTGAGAGTCCGAGCAGGTCCACCAGGGTCTCCTGGAGCGCGTCACAGGCAACCCGGCGGGCATCGTCGGGCAGAGTGCTCCTCACGACGGTCATGGTGCGTCTCTCCCTCTCATGTCGTTCCTGGACCTTGATGCGTCCTGGCGGTGCGGAGCAGCGCGGCGCGTTCGTGCTCGCCGGTCCCGCCCCACACGCCCGAGGTCTGCCCGCTGCTCAGCGCGTAGCGCAGACACTGGGTGATCACCGAGCACCGGGCGCAGACGCGCTTGGCGGCCGCGATGTCCCGGAGCGCCGGTCCCGTCGTGCCCACGGGGAAGAACAGCTCGGGGTCCTCACCCACGCAGGCGGCTCGCCGCAACCACTCCATGCGGGCGCGGGTGCCCCGGGCGAACCGGTGCAAACGGCGTGTCTCAGCGTGCGAGCGCCTTGTCCAGGAATCGGGTTACGTCGGTGAAGACCTCGGCCTTGTTCGTCTCGTGGAAGACCTCGTGCCGTGCGCCGGGATAGATCCGTTCGGTCAGCGTGCCCCCGCTCAGCCGTTCCACGCCGACCCGGCTACCCGCGAGCGGCACCAGCCGGTCGTCGTCCCCGTGCAGCCACAGCACCGGCAGCTCGCCCACGTTCCCGCCCTCGGCCACGACCCGAAGGGTCCGGGCGAACGCCTCCAGCGTCGGGCGCTTCATCGGCCCGTGCCACACCAGCGGGTCGGCTGCGTAGGCGGCCCCGACGGCCGGATCGCGAGCCAGCGCGGCCGGGTTGATCGGGATCTCGGGGATCTCGTCGTGGGCGAGCAGTCGGCCGGGCGTCTCCCAGGTGCCGATCACGGGCCCGGAGAGGACGAGCGCGGCCAGTTCGGCACCGTGGCGCTGGGCGTAGCGGGCCGCGATCAGGCCGCCCATGGAGTGCCCGACCAGGACGAGCGGCAGGTCCGGGTACGCCGACCTGGCCCGCTCGGCGACCGCGTGCAGATCGGTGACGACGTCCTCGAAGTCCTCGATCACCACGCGCTCGCCCGCCGACCTGCCGTGCCCCATGTGATCCGGGCCGAAGACGGCGGCCCCGTGGGCCAGGAGTACCCCGGCCACGCCCTCGTACCGGCCGATGTGCTCGCCGTAGCCGTGCGAGAGGAGGGCCAGGAAGGCCGGATCCGGGTGCGGCCACTCGCGGGCGGTGATCGTGCCCCGGGTTCCGGCGAGGTCGTGCTCGCGGGCGTCGGCCATGGTTCCTCCAGCTGCGTCGGTGAAGGCCTCCGGGGGTCTTCCCGGTGCCGGGGTCTTCCCGGTCCCGGGGTATTCCCGGTCTCGGGAGTCTTTCGGGTCCCGGGGATCTTTCCGGTCCCGGGGGTCTTTCCGGGTCTCAGGAGTCCTTCGGGTCTCGGGGGCATCCCGGTCCCTGGGGCATCCCGGTCCCTGGGACATCCCGGACCCCCGGCGACATCCCGGACCCGGGGACATCCCGGACCCGGGGACACCTCGGACCCGGGGACACCTCGGACCCGGGGACACCTCGGCCCCGGGGACATCCCGGACCCGGGGACACCTCGGACCCGGGGACACCTCGGACCCGGGGATCTTCCCAGGGCGGGGCCCGGCGGTCTATAGTCCAAAACTAGCAGCGCTAATTAACCCTCGGAGCCGCAGATCCGGCTCCCGGTCAGGAGTCTGTCGTGCGTCCCGTCCACTTCGCGGCCGCCCGCCGCACCCCCATCGGCAAGCTGCGCGGAGCCCTGTCCTCCGTACGGCCCGACGACCTCGCCGCGACCGTGATCCGCGGCCTCGTCGCCGACGTGCCCGCACTCGTCCCGGCCCGCATCGACGACGTCTACTGGGGCGCCGCCAACCAGGCCGGTGAGGACAACCGCAACGTCGCCCGCATGGCCGCCCTGCTCGCCGGTCTCCCCGAGTCCGTCCCCGGAGTCACCGTCAACCGGCTGTGCGCCTCCGGCCTCGAAGCGATCACCCTCGGGGCCCGCACCATCGCCGCGGGCGAGGCCGACATCGTGCTCGCGGGCGGGTCCGAGTCGATGAGCCGCGCCCCCTTCGTGCTGCCCCGCCCCGACGAGGCCCTGCCGCATCGCATGGAGACCGCCGACACCCGGCTCGGCTGGCGCCTGGTCAACCCGGCGATGAAGGAACTGCACGGCCTGCTGTCCATGGGCGAGACCGCGGAGGAGGTCGCCGAGCGGTACGGCGTCCCGCGCGAACGTCAGGACGAGTTCGCGCTGCGCAGTCACCGACTGGCCGCCGACGCCCGCAAGAACGGCCACTTCGACGACGAACTCCTGCCGGTGCAGCGTCCCGACGGTGTGGTGGTCGACAGCGACGAATGCGTCCGTGAGGACACGTCGTACGAGAAGCTGGCCCGGCTGAAGCCGGTCTTCCGCGAGGGCGGCACAGTGACCGCGGGCAACGCGTCCCCGATGAACGACGGGGCGGCCGGGCTCCTCCTGGTCAGCGAAGAGGCACTGAACGAGCTGGGGCTGGAGTCGCTGGGGCGGTACGTCGCCGGTGCCTCGGCCGGCGTCCACCCGGACGTGATGGGCATCGGCCCCGTCCCCGCCACGCAGAAGGCGCTGGCGCGTGCCCGGTGGAGCGTCGGCGACATCGAGGAGGCCGAGTTCAACGAGGCGTTCGCCGCCCAGGCCCTCGCCTGCGTGGACCGGCTCGGCATCGACCCCGAGCTGGTCAACCCGAGCGGCGGCGCGATCGCCCTCGGTCACCCGCTCGGCTGCTCCGGCGCCCGCATCCTCACCACCCTGCTGCACCGGATGCGCCGCACACGCGCGGGGCGCGGGCTGGCGACGATGTGCGTGGGCGTCGGGCAGGGGAGCGCGGTGCTGGTGGAGAGGCATTAGGACCTGATCCGCCGCAGGCCCTCGGTAGCCGCGAGGCCACCGCCGAGGCGCTCGTCGACGGCTGGTTCCGCACCGGCGACCTCTCCAGGGGCCACCTGGCGAGACACTCCTTACGGCGGCCAGATGCGTGGGCATAGCATCGGTGCCCGCATGGACACGATGACGCTCTGGCACCTCACCGGCTGGGAGTTCGCCGCCCTCGCCTTCGCCGCGCTCCTGGTCGGCTTCTCGAAGACCGCCGTGAGCGGGGCCAACACGGTCAGCCTCGCCATCTTCGCGGCGGTGCTGCCGGCCCGCGCCTCCACGGGGGTGCTGCTGCCGGTCCTGATCGCCGGGGACGTGCTCGCGGTCCTCACCTACCGGCGGCACGCCCACTGGCCCACGCTGTGGCGGCTGTTCCCGGCGGTCGCGGCGGGGGTCGTGATCGGCACGCTGTTCCTGATGTGGGCCGACGACGAGGTCGTACGGACGTCGATCGGGGCGACCCTGCTGCTGATGGCGGGCGTGACGGTGTGGCGTCGGCGCACGGCGGAGGCGCCTGGGGAGGAGCCGGACTCGGTGACCGGCAGGGCGGGCCGCATCAAGGCCCGTTCGTACGGCGTCCTCGGCGGCTTCACCACGATGGTCGCCAACGCGGGCGGCCCGGTGATGTCGATGTACCTGCTGTCGGCGGGGTTCCGGAAGCTGGGGTTCCTGGGCACGTCGGCGTTCTTCTTCCTGATCGTCAACGTGTCCAAGGTGCCCTTCAGTGCGGGGCTCGGACTGATCGACGGGCGGTCGCTGCTCCTTGACGCCGCGCTCGTGGTGTTCGTGGTGCCCGGTGCGTTGATCGGCAAATGGGCTGTGAACCGAATCAACCAGCGACTGTTCGAGCAGTTGGTGATCGCGGCGACGGTGGTGGGCGGCGTACAGCTCCTGCTGCGCTAGCTGTACAGCTAGCCGCGCTCAGCGCCCCTTGCTCAGCCCCAGAAGCGACGGTACGTCGGCGAAGGAGTCGACCACATGGTCGGGCGTGCCGCCGGCCGCCCGGTGCGTCTCCGGCAGATACTTGCCGGTCTTCACCAGCACCCCCGTCACCCCGGCCCGCTGGGCCGCGAGTACGTCCGACTCGATGTCGTCCCCCACCATCACGGCCTCGCCCGCGCTCACGCCCAGTCGGCCCAGCGCAGCCTCGAAGAACGCGACCGACGGCTTGCCGGTCACCTCCGCCTCGGTACGCGCGGCCTGCTCCAGCCCGGCCAGGAACGCCCCGGTGTCGAGCTGCAAGCCGTCCTTGGTACGCCAGTACAGATTGCGGTGCATGGCCACTAGCCGCGCCCCGCGCTGAAGGTGCCCGAACGCCCGGTTGAGCGCCGCGTACCCGAACTCCGGCCCGGCGCCACCGACGACCACGACATCCACCGACGCGTCGGCGCCGACGACGCTCTCCGCGTCCGCGTCGTCCACCAGGCTCACGCCCTCCAGGTCCTCCCGGATGTCCCCGCTGTTCAGCAGCGCGCACCGCGCCCCCGGACAGTGCTCGGCGAGATACGCGGCGGTGACGGCCGGTGCGGTCAGGATGTCCTCCGCCGCCACCGGAAACCCTGCCTCCGCAAGCGTCCCGGCGATGGACGCGCGTGTCCGGGACGTCGTATTGGTCACCAGGGCGACCGGCAGTCCGGCGTCCCGGATCTCCCGCAGCGCCTCGACCGCACCGGGCAGCGGCTGCCACGAGACGGTGAGAACGCCGTCGATGTCGATGAGCACGGCCCGCACTGAGTCCATGCCTGGACGATAGTCACTCGGTCTGCACGGCGGTGACGAGGGCGCGTCCCCGTATCTCTTCTTCCGCGTCGACGACATCGACGCCGCGATCGCCAAGGTGCGTGAACTCGGCGGCACCGTCCAGGACATCGGCGAGGAGGGGGAGGAGGAGGCCGACTCCGTCGCCCGGTTCGGCCGCTTCAAGCTGTGCCGCGACGACCAGGGCTCGCCCTTCGGCCTGCACCAGCCGCCGGGTGGCCGCCACGCATTGTGACTCGACGTGAAGTGAGGCGAGAAGTGAGGCGACGGGGGCGCGGGCCGCCGCACCTCGTACTCTCGACGCCATGTCCCGTCACGTCCTGATCCTCGGCGGCACCACCGAGGCCCGTGAACTCGCCGCCGAGCTGGCCGCCCGCGCGGATGTGCGGGTCACGACGTCGTTGGCGGGGCGGGTGTCGCGGCCGGGAGCGGTCGACGGCGACGTGCGGATCGGGGGGTTCGGCGGGGCGGAAGGGCTGGCCGAGTGGCTGCGCGGCCACGACGTGTCCGCCGTCGTCGACGCCACGCACCCCTTCGCCGAGGCGATCACCGCGAACGCGGCCCGCGCGGCCGCGCTGACCGGAACACCGGCCGTCGTGCTGCGCCGGCCGGGTTGGCGGCCGGGGCCGGGGGACGACTGGCACCCGGTCGCCTCGCTGGACGCGGCCGCGGAGCTGCTGCCGCGACTCGGCCGCCGGGTGCTCCTCACCACCGGCCGCCTGGGCCTCGCCGCCTTCGCCCATCTGACGGAGCAGTTCTTCGTCGTACGGTCCGTGGAACCGCCCGCGCCCCCGATGCCGTCGGACCTCGAACTCGTCCTCGCCCGGGGCCCCTTCACCGTCGTCGAGGAGTCGGCGCTGCTGCGGGAGCACCGGATCGACGTGATCGTCACCAAGGACAGCGGGGGAGAGGCGACGGCCGCCAAGCTCACCGCGGCCCGCGAACTCGGCGTGCCGGTCGTAGTCGTACGCCGCCCACCGCTACCGCCCGGCGTGACGGCCGTCGCCGACGTACCAGGGGCCCTGGCGTGGCTGGGGCCTCGCTAGCGAAGGGCTTGCAGCACCTGGCGCGGGTCGGGCCCTTGCTGCCGAGGGGCCTTGCGGTACCTGGCGTGGCTGGGGCCCGGCTGGCGGGGGGCTTGCGGCGCCTGGCGTGGGTCGGGCCCAGTTGATGCGGGGTCTTGCGGCGCCTGGCGTGGCTGGGGCCCGGCCGGCGAGGGGTCTTGCAGCGCCCGGCGTGGCTCGGACCCGGCCGGCGAGGGCTCACAGCACCTGACGCGGCTCGGGCCCGGCCGACGAGGGCTACGGCACCTGGCGGGGCTCAGGTCGGGTCGGCGAGGGCTACAGCACCTTGCGGTGCACCAGCGCCGACAGGACCAGCGCGCCCGGCAGCAACGGCAGCCATACCGTGATCAGGCGGTACGCGATGACGGTCGCCGTCGCCAGGCCCACCGGAGCGCCGAACGCGGCCATGGTGAACACCAGCGCCGCGTCCACCGGCCCGATCCCGCCCGGCGCGGGCACCGCGCCGACCGCCGTGCTGGCGATGAGCAGCGCGAAGACGACCTGCGCCCAGGACAGCTCCAGCCCGAGCGAGAAACCGACGGTGGCGATCACGCTGCCCTGGAGCAGCGGGGTGGCGGCCGCGCCGCCCCACAGGGCGAGGACGCGGCTGGGCCGGGTGTGCAGGATGCGGGCGTCGGTCAGGGCGGTGCGCAGGAAGCAGACGGCTGGGCGGCGCAGGGCGGGGACGACGGCGAGCAGGCACCCGGCCACGACGAAGGCGACGCCGACGCCACCGGCGACCAGGAGGAGGGTCCGATCGTCGGGGACGAGTTCGCCGAGACGCAGCATGCCGGGGAAGGCCACCAGGAAGACGATCAGCACCGCCGTCTTCGCCACCGGCTTGACCAGCGAGTACAGGGCGAGCGAGGCGGTGCCCCGGGCCAGCGGTATGCCCTGACCCTGCAGGAAGCGCAGGGTGACCGCGTGGGCGCCGATGCTCGCGGGGAGTACGTGGTTGGCGGCGCCGGCGGCGAACTGCGAGGCGACCAGCAGTCCCGGCGGCAGTCGTTCGGGGATGGCGCCCTGCCGCACCACCGCGGCGGCCAGCCAGCCGAGGCAGGTGAAGAACAGCGCGGCGAGCAGCCAGCCGGGGTCGGCGGCGGCCAGCCGGGCGGCGCCGTCGCGCATGGAGCGCCAGTCGACGAGAGCCCATCCGCCGATGAGCAGCAGCGGCAGCACGGTGAGACCGTGCCGGGTGAGACGGGAGAGCCGTTCGGCGGAGGGGGAGCGGACGGGGGCGGCGGCCGGGAGCGCGCTGGGGAGAGCGGCGGCGGGCGGAAGCAGGGACACGGCGTACGTCGTCCTTCCGCATCACGCCCGGAATGAGCGGGGCGGACGGATGCAAGGCGAGACAGGTGGGGACGGCCGAAACGTGCCCGCCCGGTATGACGCTCGGGTGTCCGGCAGCCGAAGCGACGCCAGCGGGCAGCACAAGAAAGCGGCCGTGATGGTGTCCGATCGGCGCATGCACGCCGTGGGGGAGCGACGGAGGCGTACGCACGGGCACCGTGCGCCCCTCAGCCCTCTCTGCTACCGCTCCTTCGGGTTCCGGCGCAGCAGATACGTGTCCATGATCCAGCCCTTGCGCTCCCGCGCCTCGGCCCGCAGCCGCTCGATGCGTGGCGCCGCCTCGGCGATCGGGCCCGAGGCGAGGATCTCGTCCGGCGTGCCTAGGTAGGCGCCCCAGTAGATGTCGATGTCCTGGTCGGCGTACTGCCGGAAGGTCTGGTGGGCGTCGAGCATCACGACCACGTCGTCCACGCCCTCGGGGAAGCCCTCGGCGAGCCGCCGGCCCGTGGTGATCTGCACCGGCCGGGCGACTCGGTTCAGTCCCGTGCGATGCCGGGCGACCAGGGCGGAGACACTGCTGATGCCCGGCACGACGTCGTACTCGAAGTCGACGCCGCCGCGTCCCTGAACTTCCTCCAGAATTCCGAGCGTGCTGTCGTACAGCGCGGGGTCGCCCCACACCAGGAACGCGCCGCTCTCGTCCTCGCCCAACTCTTCGGCGATCAGCCGCTCGTAGATGTCGGCACGGGCGCTGCGCCAGTCCCCGACGGCCGGTGAGTACGCCGCGCCGCCCGCGCCGCGGTCCCGCTCCGGGTCACGCGCCTCGACCAGGCGGTACGTTCCCTCCGGTAGGTGTGCGTCGAGCATGTCCTTGCGCAGCTGGGTGAGGTCGGACTTCACCTCGCCCTTGTCGAGCAGGAAGAACACGTCCGTGCTCCGCAACGCCCGGACCGCCTGGAGGGTCAGCTGCTCGGGGTCGCCCGCGCCGATACCGATGACATGAATCTTTCGCACACCCAGAGTCTGCCGCACCCCACTGACAGCGAGCCCACCGCCTCATACAGGGAGCCCACCACCTCATACAGCGGGGCCCACCGCCTCATACAGCGAGCCCACCGCCTGACACACGGCGGCTCCGGATCGCCTCGGGCCGTGGATCCCTCCCGCCACTCACCCCCCACGCAGCCCAGGCGCCCGCAGCCCCGCGTCCACCGTCGCCCCGCCCTCCACGTCCCCCGCCAGCTCCCGCGCCCACTCCGTCAGCCCCTGCACGTCCAGGTCGTACGGCCGCTTCCGTCCCCTCCGTGCCGCCCACTCCTCGATCGCGGCCGCCCCGCGGCGCAGCAGCCGGGCGCCACCCGTCGCGTTGCCCCGGGCCGCGTGCGTCAGCCCCACGGCCAGCTGGGCGAGGCCGCGCCACAGGGTGCGTTCCTCGTCGGGGCCCGATTTCCAGGCGTCCTCGAAGACCTCGTGGGCGTGGAACGGCTTGCCCGCGTCGAGGAGGGCCTGCGCCTCGGCGACCGTCTCCTCCGGTGTCCGTACGACCCCCTCGGGCTGCCGGGGCACGCCCTGCGCGTCGTACGGCAGGGGGCGTCCCAGGCCGTCGCGCGGTCGGGCGCTGCGGGCGCGGCCCTCGTTGTCGCGGTCCCGTGCGCCGGGCTGTCGTCCTTCCGGTGTACTGGTGCTGGCCATACTGCGATTGTCCCGCTGCCGGTCCCGCTTCGGCGCGTCCGGGGGCGTGGGGTAAAGTACTGCCCACGTGATCACGCGGTTCTCCGCGGTGAGACGCATCGGGACGTGGCGCAGCTTGGTAGCGCACTTGACTGGGGGTCAAGGGGTCGCAGGTTCAAATCCTGTCGTCCCGACGGTTCGGCGAGGGGCCATCTGTTCGATGGCCCCTCTTCCGTTGGCGCGGGCTCCTTTTCGTTGGCGATGGCCCTCTTTTTTCGTTGGTCTGCGGGGCCGGATGGTACAAGCGGGGCATGACCAACGAGTTCACTCCGATCACCGCCGGTATCGACACCCCGGACCGCCGCGGCCGCACCGGGCTCGACCAGGTGGGCCGGGATCTGACCGGCAACCCGCGCGTGAAGGTGCGGGACGTGAAGCTGCTGTCCAGCCACTGGTACGTGGAGCGGACGACCACCTTCGACTTCCAGCACGCCGACGGCACCTGGAGCACCCAGGAGCGCGAGACCCACGACCGCGGCAACGGCGCCACGATGCTGCTGTACAACACCACACGCGAAACCGTTCTGCTCACCCGGCAGTTCCGCTTCCCGGTGTATGTCAACGGGCACCCCGACGGCATGCTGATCGAGACGCCCGGCGGACTGCTCGACGACGATGACGAGCACCCCGAGGAGGCCGTACGGCGTGAGGTGATCGAGGAGACCGGGCACACCATCGACGCCGTCCAGCATGTCTTCGACGTCTACATGAGCCCGGGCTCGGTCACCGAACGCATCAGCTTCTACGCCGCCGCCTACGGACCGGCGACCCGCACCCACGAGGGCGGCGGGCTCGGCGAGGAGGGCGAGGACATCGAGATCCTCGAACTGCCCTTCCGCAAGGCCCTGGGGATGATCCGCACCGGCGAGATCGCCGACGCCAAGACCATCATGCTGCTGCAATGGGCCGCCCTCGAAGGGCCGTTCGCGCCCCGTCCGTAGGTACTGCCTTGACTTGAAGCGCACTTCAGGCTGAAGACTCCGCTCGCGCCCGGACAACCGGGTGCGAACGGAGGGAACATCATGAAGTACCGCACCATCGGCACCGATCCGGACCACCGCCGCGAGGTCAGCGTGCTCGCCCTCGGCGCCATGCTCTTCGGCTCGCTCAGGGACGAGCGGACCTCCTTCGCCGTCCTCGACCGCTATGTCGGGGCCGGCGGGAACTTCATCGACACCTCGGACAACTACGCCTTCTGGGTCGACGGCAGCCAGGGCGGCCAGAGCGAGGAACTCCTCGGCCGCTGGCGGCGCAGCCGCGGCATCGGCGACGAGGTCGTCATCGCGACGAAGGTCGGTGCCCGTCCCCTCGCCCCCGGCACCAGCTACACCGACAACGCGGAGGGCCTGTCGGCGAAGGTGATCCGCGAGTCGGCCGAGCGCAGCCGCATGGGGGTACCGCCCGCGCGAGCGTAGCCGAGCGTGGGGGAGGCTCGGCATGGCGAAGCTGGACCTGCTGTACGCGCACATCGACGACCCCACCGTCCCCCTCCAGGAGACCGTCGAGGGGTTCGCCGCGCTGGTCGCGGAGGGCACGGTCGGACTGCTCGGCGTCAGCAACCAGGCGATCTGGCGGGTGGAGCGGGCCCGCGCTCTCGCCGCCGCGGGCGGACTGCCCGGCTACGAGGTGCTCCAGTACCAGCACAGCCATCTGCGTCCCCGCTACGACGTCCCGGGCGACCTCTTCCCCGACGGCAGCCTCGGCCACGCGGGCGCCGAACTCCTCGGCTATCTGCGGGCCGAGCCCCCGCTGACGCTGGTCGCCTACTCGCCGCTGCTGGGCGGGGCGTACGGACGCGCGGACAAGCCGCTGTCGGCCGACTACGACCACCCCGGTACGCCCGCCCGGCTGGCCGTGCTGCGCGAGGTGGCGCGGGAGACCGGGGCCACCGTGGGTCAGGTGGTGCTGGCGTGGCAGAGGAGAATCTCGCCGCCGTGGAGCTGGAGTTGACGGCGGATCAGCGGGCCCGGCTGGACGCGGTGCACTGAGGTCAGGGCCGTACCAGGAGCTGGAAGTCGAAGGCGTACCGGGACGCGCGGTAGATGTGCGTCCCGTACTCGACGGCGCGGCCGGTGTCGTCGTAGGCCGTGCGCTGCATGGTGAGGAGTGCGGCGCCCTCCTTCTCGTCGAGGCGGGTGGCCTCCTGAGCGGTGGCGCAGCGGGCGCCGATGGTCTGGCGGGCGCTGTGCAGGGTGATGCCGGCGGAGCGCAGCATGCGGTAGAGGCCGGTGAGCTGGAGCCGGTCGGTGTCCAGGGGGAGCAGGCCCGTCGGCAGGTAGTTGCACAGGAACGCCACCGGGTGGCCGTGGGTGAAGCGGAGCCGTTCCAGGACGGTGACCTCGCCGCCCTCGGGGATGCCGAGGGCGGCCGCGACGTCGGCGGCCGCGGGGACGGCCTCGTTGCGGAGCACCCGCGTGGTGGGCTGCTGCCCGGCCGTCTCCAGGTCGTCGTAGAGGCTGCTCAGCTCCAGCGAGCGCTTGACCTGGCTGTGCACGACCTGGGTGCCGACGCCCCGGCGGCGGACCAGCAGGCCCTTGTCGACCAGGGACTGGATGGCCTGGCGGACCGTGGGGCGGGACAGGCCGAGACGGACGGACAGGTCGACCTCGTTGCCCAGGTGGTTGCCCGGTGTGAGGATCCCACCCTCGATGGCCGACTCCAACTGCTGGGCGAGCTGGTGGTAGAGCGGCACGGGGCTGGTGCGGTCGAGTGCGAAGCGCACGGCGGCGAGGCCGGAGACTGTACTGGTCATGGCGTCCCTCCCGGCTCACACCGTAGCAGTTTGTTCTTACATTAGGACCTGCTTGTGAAATGATGTCTTAACAAAGTATTGACAGTGGGCGCGCCAGGGGATTTGATCCCGTCCCAACGACAGGCTTTCCCCCATCGCACAGTGAGGTGCAGGAGAGATGGACCGCTCTCGCAGAATTACTTCCGCCCTGGCCGTGGCAGCGGCGGCGGCCCTGGTCCTCGCCGGGTGCTCCAGCGGCTCCGGCGGCAAGAAGGCCGAGGAGGGAGCGGACGGTGCCTCGGCGGGCAAGGCCACCACGCCCCGGATGACGGTCGCGCTGGTCACCCACCAGGCGCCCGGCGACACCTTCTGGGACATCGTCCGCAAGGGCGCCGAGGCCGCCGCCGCCAAGGACAACATCAAGCTTGTCTACTCCGCCGACCCCAACGCCGGCAACCAGGCCAACCTGGTGCAGAACGCCATCGACCAGAAGGTCGACGGCATCGCCGTCACCCTCGCCAAGCCGGACGCCCTGAAGGACGTCCTCGGCAAGGCCGAGCAGGCGGGGATACCCGTCGTCGGCCTGAACTCCGGCCTGAGCGACTGGAAGCAGCTCGGCCTGCTGGAGTTCTTCGGGCAGGACGAGAACGTGGCCGGCGAGGCGCTCGGCAAGCGGCTCAACGAGGAGGGCGCGAAGAAGGCCGTCTGCGTCATCCAGGAGCAGGGCAACATCGGCCTCACCCAGCGCTGCGACGGGGTGAAGAAGACGTTCCAGGGCACCACGGAAACCCTGAACGTCAACGGCACCGACATGCCGTCCGTGAAGGCGACGATCACCGCCAAGCTGAAGCAGGACAGCGCCATCGACTACGTCGTCGCCCTCGGCGCCCCCTTCGCGCTGACCGCGGTGCAGTCGGTGTCCGAGGCGGGCAGCAAGGCCAAGGTCGCCACCTTCGACCTCAACAAGGACCTGACCGGCGCCATCCAGCGCGGCGACATCCAGTTCGCGGTGGACCAGCAGCCCTATCTGCAGGGGTACCTGGCTGTCGACGGGCTGTGGCTCTACAAGAACAACGGCAACTACAGCGGCGGCGGTGAGCAGCCGGTGCTGACCGGTCCGGCGTTCGTCGACCGGTCCAACGTCGAGCGGATCGCCGAGTTCGCCGCGAAGGGGACCCGGTGATGAGCATGACCCAGCATGCCGCGCCGGCGGTGACCACACCGCCGGCCCCCGGCGCCAAGCAGACCGACGGACGCACCCGGGAGCGGCCCCTGATGCTGAGGCTGCTCGCCCGGCCCGAGGTCGGCGTCTTCCTCGGCGCGGTCGCCGTGTTCGTCTTCTTCCTGATCGCCGCGCCCTCGCTCCGCCAGGGCAGCTCGATGGCCACGGTCCTCTACCAGGCGTCCACCATCGGGATCATGGCCCTGCCGGTGGCCCTGCTGATGATCGGCGGCGAGTTCGACCTGTCGGCCGGTGTCGCCGTGATCACCTCTGCGCTCACTGCGGCCATGCTCAGCTACCAGCTGACCTTGAACGTCTGGATGGGCGTGATCGTCGCGCTCGTGGTGTCGCTGGCGGTCGGCGCGTTCAACGGCTGGATGCTGGTGAAGACCGGGTTGCCGAGCTTCCTGGTCACCCTCGGCACCTTCCTGATCCTCCAGGGCATCAACCTCGCCGTCACCAAGCTGGTGACCGGAAACGTCGCCACCGACGACATCAGCAACATGGACGGCTTCGACCAGGCCAGGGCGCTGTTCGCCTCGTCCTTCGACGTCGGCGGCGTCCAGGTGAAGATCACCGTGGTGTGGTGGCTGGTCTTCGCGGCCCTGGCCACCTGGGTGCTGCTGCGCACCAAGTACGGCAACTGGATCTTCGCCGTCGGCGGCAACAAGCACAGCGCCCGCGCGGTCGGTGTCCCGGTGGCCTTCACCAAGATCACCCTGTTCATGCTGGTCGGCTTCGGCGCCTGGTTCGTGGGCATGCACCAGCTGTTCTCCTTCAACACCGTGCAGTCCGGCGAGGGCGTCGGCCAGGAGCTGATCTACATCGCCGCGGCCGTCATCGGCGGCTGCCTCCTCACCGGCGGCTACGGCTCCGCCATCGGCCCGGTCTTCGGTGCCTTCATGTTCGGCATGGTCCAGCAGGGCATCGTCTACGCGGGATGGAACCCCGACTGGTTCAAGGCCTTCCTCGGTGTGATGCTGCTCGGGGCCGTCCTCATCAATCTGTGGGTGCAGCGCACCGCGACCCGGAGGTGACCGCCATGACAACCACCCACGGAGCAGTGCTCCAGGACGCCGTCCCCCGGCAGGACGGGGCCCTCGTCGAACTCCGAGGTGCCGGCAAGTCCTACGGCAACATCCGCGCCCTGCACGGCGTCGACCTCGCCGTCCACCCCGGCAAGGTCACCTGCGTGCTCGGCGACAACGGCGCCGGCAAGTCCACCCTCATCAAGATCATCTCGGGGCTGCACCAGCACACCGAGGGCGAGTTCCTCGTCGACGGCGAGCCGGTGCGCTTCTCCACCCCGCGGGAGGCCCTCGACAAGGGCATCGCCGCCGTCTACCAGGACCTCGCGACCGTCCCGCTGATGCCGGTGTGGCGGAACTTCTTCCTCGGCTCCGAGCTCACCAAGGGCCCCTGGCCGGTCCGCCGCCTGGACATCGCGAAGATGAAGCAGACCGCCGACGAGGAACTGCGCGCCATGGGCATCATCCTCGACGACCTGGAGCAGCCCATCGGCACACTGTCCGGCGGCCAGCGCCAGTGCGTCGCGATCGCCCGCGCCGTGCACTTCGGCGCCCGCGTGCTGATCCTGGACGAGCCGACCGCCGCCCTCGGCGTCAAGCAGTCCGGCGTGGTCCTGAAGTACATCGCCGCCGCCCGCGACCGCGGCCTCGGCGTCATCTTCATCACCCACAACCCGCACCACGCCTACATGGTCGGCGACCACTTCAGCGTGCTGCGCCTGGGCACCCTGGAACTCTCCGCCGACCGCAGCGAGGTCAGCCTGGAGGAACTGACCAACCACATGGCGGGCGGCGCGGAACTCACCGCGCTCAAGCACGAGCTGGCGCAGGTGCGGGGCGTCGACGTGGAGGAGCTCCCCGAGGAGGAGGACCTCACGGCACCCGCGAAGGCGACTTCCTCTTCTCCCGCTTCTCCCGAAGGGACCTCCTGACATGGCCGACACCCCCGCCCTCGACCGCATCCGGGTCGGCTCGGCGCCGGACTCCTGGGGCGTCTGGTTCCCCGACGACCCCCAGCAGGTCCCCTGGGAACGCTTCCTCGACGAGGTCGCCGAGGCCGGCTACTCCTGGATCGAACTCGGCCCCTACGGCTATCTGCCGACCGACCCGGCCCGGCTCACCGACGAGGTGAGCAAGCGGAACCTGAAGGTCTCGGCGGGCACGGTTTTCACCGGCCTGCACCGCGGCCCGTCCGTCTGGGAGTCCACCTGGGAGCACGTCAGCCAGGTCGCCGCCCTCACCCAGGCCATGGGCGCGGGGCACCTGGTGGTCATCCCGTCGTTCTGGCGCGACGACAAGACCGCCGAGATCCTGGAGCCGCCGGAGCTGACGGCCGAGCAGTGGGCGTACCTGACCAAGGGCATGGAACGCCTCGGGCACGAGGTCAAGGAGACGTACGGCCTCGACATCGTCGTGCACCCGCACGCCGACACCCACATCGACACCGAGGACCACGTCGAGCGCTTCCTCGACTCCACCGACTCCGAGCTGGTCAACCTCTGCCTGGACACCGGGCACTACGCCTACTGCGGCGGCGACAGCGTCAAGCTGATCGAGACGTACGGCGAGCGCATCGGCTATCTGCACCTCAAGCAGGTCGACCCGGAGATCCTCGCCGACGTGGTCGCGAACGAGGTGCCGTTCGGGCCGGCCGTGCAGCGCGGTGTGATGTGCGAACCGCCGTCCGGCGTACCGGAGCTGGGGCCGGTCCTCACGGCCGCCCAGGGGCTGGGCGTGGAGCTGTTCGCGATCGTCGAGCAGGACATGTACCCCTGCGAGCCGGACAAGCCGCTGCCGATCGCGGTCCGCACCCGCAAGTTCCTGCGGTCCTGCGGAGCCTGACGGTCCGGGTGGGGTGGGGCGGCGGTCACTGCTCGTCCGCGGGCTGCCTCCGCCCCCGTACCACCAGCACCCCGCCCACGACGGCGAGTACGAAGCCCGCGGCGGCCGCGCCGATCGGTACCGTCCGGCCGACCGCGCGCAGCTGTGCGCTGTCCGCCTGGGCCTTGTCGACCGCGAACTTCTGCGTGTCCGGTGTGTGGCTGAGCTTCTTCACGTCCAGGAGCACCACGGCGTCCTTCTCGGCACCGGGGGCGCGCAGCGTCTGGCGGGGGCCCAGCTGGGCGTACAGGACACGGCCCGTGGCCTGGTCGACGACCAGCTTGATGCCGTGGTTGGAGTACCACTCCTCGGCGAACACCTGCGCGGCCCCGGGCCGTCCGACGAGGGCGCCCGGCACCTGACGGGTGCCGATCTTCGTGGGCGGGACGGTGCCCGTGAAGACGTACCCCCGGTAGCCGCGGATCTTCTCGGTGCCCCGGTAGGAGAGGGTGACCGTCGAGCCGAGCTGGCTGTCCCACCAGCGGTACGGGCGTTTCTGCACGTCGAACGGGAACTTCAGGTAGGCCTCGCCCTCGTGGTACGGCTGCTCCTGGCAGCAGTGCGCGGGCCGGTTGCTGCGGCGGTCGGTGACCCAGCGGGCGGTCGAGAAGTCCAGCGCGTCGTGCGGGTCGGCGGCGGGCAGCGACTTCTCCGTGTCGACCGTGGTGACCACGTCCCACACCGCGCGACCGCTGCGCTCGCTGTCGCCGACGTCGCCGCGCACCCGCTGGGTGACGGTGATGGGCCGGTCGTGGACCGTCTCGGTCTCCTCGACGTCGAAATAGCTGCCCGTGCCCTTGTAGACGGCGGTCACGTCGATGTCGACCGGGTTCACGGCCGCGCGCGGTTTCACGTACCACGCGAGCATCGGCGCGAGCACGAGCAGGAAGACACCCAGGCCCAGCAGGACCAGGGAGAAGGGCGAGGCGCTACGGCGCATCCGGCACTCCAGGGCTTGGCTGCTCCGGGACCGTAGGCGCCGGCGATACGCCGCGTCTACGCACTTGCGTGACAAACCAGTTGCGGGTACCGCTCATCGGCGCACGACAATGGCGCACCCCCCGCGCCGACCCCGGAGGCACCGTGATCTACCGCACCCTGGCCGAGTCCGACCTCGATCGTGTCCTCGCCTTGCTCCCCGCCGACCAGGTCGGCGTCTGGGCCGCCGCGGACGCCTACCGGGAGGGTCTCGGCAAGGGGGAGTACCGGCCGGAGTGGACGTGGGTCGCGGAGGAGGCCGGTGAGCTGCACGCCGTCGCGCTGTGGTGGGGCAATCCGGGTGACGTGCGGCCCGGCGCGCTCAACACCCTGAACGCCGTCCCGTCCGCCGGGCGCACGGACCTCGCCGCCGGTCTCCTCACGGCGGCCCACGCCACCTTCGAGGGAGCGCTCCCGGACTTCCACGTACTGCTGCCCGCCGACTGGCGGGAGCGGCCGGACGCCGTCGCCGACCTCGGCTGGCGGCAGGAGGCGGCCCGGCGCGCCGGGCTCACCGTGGCGGTCGAACGGCTGCGCTACGAGTGGACCCGCGACAGCGGCGTCCCCGCGCCGCCCCGCCGGTTGCGCTTCCGCCCCGAGGCCGACGACGTGGTGTTCGTCGACCTGTTCCGCCGGGTGCTCGACGGCACGCTCGACGCCGCGTCGCGTGCGGAGGCCGAGGCGGTGGGCGCTCAGGCGCAGGCCCGGGCCGACGTCGCGTTCTACCGTGACTCGATGCCGGGCGAGCGCTCCTGGTGGCGGGTGGCCGAGGACGCCGACGGCCGCACGGTCGGCTTCGCGCTGCCCTCCCGCAATACCGGCTCGCACGTCGTCGGCTACCTCGGCGTCCTGCCCGAGCAGCGGGGCCACGGCTACGTCGACGACCTGCTCGCCGAGATCACCCGCATCCTCGCCGAGGAGGCGGGCGCCGAGGTCGTCCGGGCGGACACGGACCTGCCGAACCGTCCGATGGCCGCCGCGTTCGACCGCCTCGGGTACCGCAACTTCGCCCGGCGGCTGGTGCTGTCGGCGCCGTGAGGTGTGCCGTGCGGGGCGGGGTGCCGATCGCGGGCGCGGTCGGGTGGGTGGACCTGGTGCCTTGGGCGGGCGTGGGTGCGTGCCGTGTGCGGCAGGGTGTCGATTGCGGACACGGCCGGGTGATCCGGGTGTCTTGGGCGGGCGTGGCTGCGTGCCGTGTTCGGCGGGGCGTCGACTCCGGGCACGGCCGAGTGGTGGCCCGGTGCCGTCATCCGGGTGTCTTCGGCGGGCGCGGGTGCGGGACGTGTGCGAGATTGCCGACTGAGGGAGGCCGGGCGCGAGTCGCTGTCCCTCACAAGTGCTGCTCGGGTACTCGCCCCGGCCTTCCCGCCGTGCCGTCCCACGACCCGGGGGTTCGACTCGATGGCCCTGCACCAGACCGGCCGCCCGGCGCCGGGCCCCGTCGACGACGTGTACGCCCAGCCCATCAGCGAACAGGCGCTGCCGAAGTACCGGATGCCCCAGGGCGTGTCCGACGCCCGCGCCGTCCGGGCCCTGATCCACGACGAGCTGAGCCTGGACGGCAACGCCTCGCAGAACCTGGCGACCTTCTGCACCACCTGGGCGGAGCCCGAGGTGCACCAGCTGATGGACGCGTGCCTCGGCAAGAACATGGTCGACAAGGACGAGTACCCGCAGACCGCCGAGATCGAGAGCCGCTGCGTCCATATGCTCGCCGACCTGTGGAACGCCCCGGACGGCGCCACCACCCTCGGCTGCTCCACCACCGGCTCCAGCGAGGCCTGCATGCTCGGCGGCCTCGCCCTGAAGTGGCGCTGGCGCGACCGCCGCCGCGCCGCGGGCCGGCCCGCCGACCGGCCGAACCTGGTCGTCGGGCCGGTCCAGGTGTGCTGGGAGAAGTTCGCCCGCTATTTCGACGTGGAGCTGCGCCAAGTCCCGCTGGAAGCAGATGCATTGGCGCTGCGCCCGCACCAACTGCGCGAGTACGTCGACGAGAACACCATCGGCGTGGTCGCGATCCTCGGCGTCACCTACACCTGCGTCTACGAGCCCGTCGCCGAGATCGCCGCCGAACTCGACCGCATCGAGGCCGACACCGGCCTGGACATCCCCGTGCACGTCGACGCGGCCAGCGGCGGCTTTGTCGCCCCGTTCCTCCAGCCCGACCTGGTGTGGGACTTCCGGCTGCCCCGCGTCGCCTCCATCAACGTCTCGGGCCACAAGTACGGCATGGCACCCCTCGGCGTCGGCTGGGTGGTCTGGCGCTCGCCCGACCTGCTCCCCGAGGACCTGATCTTCCGCGTCTCCTACCTCGGCGGTGACATGCCCACCTTCGCCCTGAACTTCTCCCGCCCCGGCGGCGAGGTGATCGCCCAGTACTACAACCTGCTGCGCCTGGGCCGCGAGGGCTACGCCAAGGTGCACGGCGCCTGCGCGGCCACGGCCGGAATGCTGGCCGAACAGGTCGCCGCCCTGGGCCCCTTCACCGTCCTCTACGACGGCCACGGTGCCCTTCCGGCCGTGACCTGGACGCTGACCGAGCCCGACGCGAGCCCCTTCACGCTGTACGACGTCACCGACCAGTTGCGCCGCCGCGGCTGGCAGGTCCCCGCGTACCCGCTCGCCCTCGGCCGCGAGGACACCGTCGTGCAGCGCGTCCTGGTCCGGCACGGCACCGGCTACGACAAGATCGCGCTCCTCGCGGGCGACCTGCGCACCGCCGTCGGCCGGCTCACCGGGGCGCCGACGGCGGGCATGGCGCAGCAGCCGGCGTTCCACCACTGAGTCAGACGGCGCGGACCTCTTCGATGCGAACGGGCCGGTGCTCCTGCAACGCCAGCGTGCACGCCTCCGCGATCCAGCCCGCCTCCAACGCGTCCGCGACCGTGCACGGCGAGGGTCGGCTGCCCGCGACGACCTCGGTGAACGCGGTGAGTTCGGCGCGGTAGGCCGCGGTGAAGCGGTCCATGAAGAAGTCGTGCGGGGTGCCCGCCGGGAAGGTCACGCCGGGCTCCACCGACCGCAGCGGCAGCTTGTCCTCCAGGCCGACGGCGATCGAGTCCGCAAAGCCGTGCAGCTCCATCCGTACGTCGTAACCGCGGCCGTTGTGACGGCTGTTGGAGACCACGGCGATCGTGCCGTCGTCGAGGGTGAGGATCGCGCCCGTGGTGTCGGCGTCGCCTGCCTCCGCGATGTACTGCGCGCCCCGGTTGCCGCCGACGGCGTACACCTCGGTCACCTCGCGGCCCGTCACCCAGCGGATGATGTCGAAGTCGTGCACGGAACAGTCGCGGAAGATGCCGCCGGAGGCGGCGATGTACGCGGCCGGCGGCGGCGCCGGGTCCAGGGTGGTCGACCGTACGGTGTGCAGCTTGCCCAGCTCTCCGGCGAGCACGGCGTTCCGCGCGGCGACGAACCCGGCGTCGAAGCGCCGGTTGTAGCCGATCTGCACCGGCACGTCCCGGCCCTCGACGGCCTTCAGCACCGCGACGCTCTCGGCGATGGTGCGGGCGACGGGCTTCTCGCAGAACACGGGCACGCCCGCGTTCACCGCCGCGAGGATGAGGTCGGGGTGGGCGTCGGTCGCGGCGGCGATCACCACGCCGTCGATCCCGGCGGCCAGCACCGCCTCGGGCGAGTCGGCGACCTCGGCCCCGAACCGCTCGGCGGCGGCCTTGGCCGCGTCCGCGAACGGGTCGGCGAGGACGAGCGACTCGACCGCGTCGAGTCCGGAGAGGGTTTCGGCGTGGAAGGCGCCGATACGGCCGAGCCCGAGGATTCCGATGCGCATGGGGGTTGCTCCTTGAGGTGGGGTGCTGTACCGCCCCGAAAGGGGCGCGGGGAACTGCGCGACAAGCCACGACGATGCCGCAGACGACCGACGACACATCGCGGCAACTCCTTAGTCGAGTCCGCCGAGCACGTTCTGGTCCCAGTCGATCACCGAACCGGTGACCACTCCGGACCGGTCCGAGAGCAGCAGGACCACGAAGTCGGCGATCTCGTCCGGTCGGCCCAGTCGGCCCATCGGCAGCCGGGCGGCAGCCACTTCGCGCCAGTCGTCCCCGGCGCCGTGGAAGGCGCGCTGCGTGGCGTCCTCGCCCTCGGTCGCGGTCCAGCCGATGTTGAGGCCGTTGATCCGGATCCGGTCCCAGCGGTGGGCGTGCGCGGCGTTGCGGGTCAGCCCGGCGAGTCCGGCCTTGGCGGCGACGTACGGGGCGAGGAACGGCTGCCCGCCGTGTGCCGAGGACGTGATGATGTTGACGATCGTGCCGGGCGCCTCGCGCGCCAGCATGTCCGCGACGGCGGCCTGCATCGCGAAGAACGGCCCCTTGAGGTTGATCGCGATGTGCTGGTCGAACAGCTCGGGCGTGGTGTCCAGCAGCGTGCCCCGGGAGGTCAGCCCCGCCGAGTTGACCAGGCAGTCGACCCGGCCGTACTCGGCGACGGTCCGGGCCACCGCGTCCTTCGCCTGCCCGGCGTCCGCGAGGTCGGCCCGGACGAACACGGCCTTGCCGCCGGCGGCGGTCAGCTCCGCGACCAGCGCCGCACCCGGTTCGTCGCGCCGCCCGGTGACGGCCACGACCGCCCCTTCACGCACCGCGGCCCGCGCGACGGCCGCGCCGACGCCCTGGCTGCCACCGTTGACAAGGACCACCTTGTCGTCGAGAAGTCCCATACCGTGCCGTTCCTCTCAGCTCTCGCGCCGCTCGGCGCCGACCCGCAACGCCGCTCGCAGCGCCTCGGGGGTCCAGTCCTCGCGCAGCGCCCGCCGCACGACATCCGCTTGGGAGGGCGGGGCCAGTCCGTCGACCGGCGGGTCGCTGTCGAGGTTGGTGGGGAAGGGGTAGCCCTCGGCGCTCGCGGCGATGACGTGGTGCAGCCGGTGCTCGTCCCAGCCCTCGGCCCGCCGTTTGCGCAGCACCGGGAAGACGGCGTTCGCGACGGCCTCCCGGTCCACCGTCTCCATCGCGCGCCCGAACGCCGACGACACCTGGAGCAGATTGGCCATGCGCCGCACGTCACGCGAGCGGTTGGTGCCGGCGGCGTGGAACAGCGCGGGGTTGAAGAAGACGGCGTCGCCCTTGGCGAGCGGAAGCTGGACGTGCCGCTCCTCGAAGCAGGCCCGGAACTCCGGGAGCCGCCAGGCCAGATAGCCGGGCTCGTACGTCTGCGAGTACGGCAGGTACATCGTCGGCCCCGTCTCCACCGGCATGTCGCCGTGCGCCACCGCGCCCTGGAGGGTGAGCACGGGAGAGAGGCGGTGCACATGCGCCGGGTAGGCCGCCGCGGCCTCGTTCGACAGGAACCCCAGGTGGTAGTCGCGGTGCGCGGTCTGCGCGGCGCCGCCCGGGTTGACCACGTTGACCTGCGAGGTGACCTGGTAGCCGGGACCGAGCCAGGCCTCCGACACCAGGGCGAGGACGTCGTTGGCGTAGTAGTCGGCGAACGCCTCCGGGTCGTACAGAGCCGCCTTCTCCAGCGCGTTCCACACCCGGTCGTTGGCGCCCGGCTTGGCGAAGTGGTCACCCGCGGCGGCGCCCGAGGCGCGCTGCTCGGCGATCAGGGCCTCGAACACGGCCGTGACGGCGTCCACGACCGCCGGGTCCGGGAAGGCGGCCCGGAACACCACGATCCCGGGGCCGTCGGACAGCGCGCGGACCAGCTCGGCCTGGATTTCCCGGTGGTCCGGGGCCGTGCGGAGCCGCTCGCCGTCGTAGACGAGGACGTTCCGCTCGACGGAGGCGGCGCCCGGGTAGTCGGCGGCGTCGGTCGTCCGCTCGATGTGGGCCCGGAAGGCGTCGAGGTCGCAGTCCCGCTCGAACAGCCAGGCACCGCGGGGTACGGAGGTGAAGGACATCGGCGTCCTCTCGGTGACGGGATGGTGCAGCGCTGCCAATTCGGTGACGGGGTGGCGCAGCCCTGTCATTCTTGTCAGTACAAACCCCTCGAACAACCAGCAGCAACCCATCAAAAACCCCTCAAGGAGCCGTCCGTGGGCCACCCCTTCCCGATCCGGGAGATCGCACGTCAGGCCGGTCTGAGCGAGGCCACCGTCGACCGGGTCCTCAACGGGCGGGGCGGTGTGCGGGAGAGCACCGCGCAGGAGGTGCGCCGCGCCATCGCCGACCTGGACCGGCAGCGCACCCAGGTCCGGCTGGTCGGCCGTACCTTCATGATCGACATCGTGATGCAGGCGCCGGAGCGGTTCTCCACCGCCATACGCGCCGCCCTGGAGGCGGAGCTGCCGTCCTTGCACCCGGCCGTGGTGCGCTCGCGGTTCCACTTCCGGGAGACCGGCCCGGCCGGGGAACAGGTGCGGACCCTGGACCGGATCGCCCGGCGCGGCTCGCAGGGCGTGGTCCTCAAGGCCCCGGACGTCCCCGAGGTCACCGCCGCCGTCGCCCGGCTGGTCGCGGCGGGCATCCCCGTCGTCACCCTGGTCACCGACCTGCCCGCCAGCGCCCGCCTCGGCTACGTCGGCATCGACAACCGGGCGGCGGGCGCGACCGCCGCGTACCTCATGGGCCAGTGGCTCGGCGACCGCCCCGGCAATGTCCTCACCAGCCTCAGCAGCGGCTTCTTCCGCAACGAGGAGGAGCGCGAGATGGGCTTCCGCGGCGCCATGCGCGCCCGGCACCCGCAGCGCACCCTCGTCGAGATCGCCGAGGGCCAGGGCCTGGACGCCACGCAGTACGACCTCGTCCGCGCCGCCCTGGAACGCGACCCGGACATCCGCGCGGTCTACTCGATCGGCGGCGGCAACATCGCCACCCTGCGCGCCTTCGAGGACCTCGGCCGCGAGTGCGCCGTGTTCGTCGCCCACGACCTGGACCACGACAACACCCGCCTGCTGCGCGAGCACCGTCTGTCCGCCGTACTCCACCACGACCTGCGCCAGGACATGCGCGAGGCCTGCCACCTGGTGATGCGCGCACACGGCGCGCTGCCGCCCGCCGGGCCCACCCTGCCGTCCGCGATCCAGGTGGTGACGCCCTACAACATGCCGCCGCAGGCGGCGGCCGTGTAGCACTCGCGTCAGGTCGTCCGCTGACCCGCCGTCACCCGCGCGCGTCCACGGTGACCCACGCGCCGCTCTCGGCGGACCGCGCCATCGCGTCCAGGACGACCGCACTGTGCACGGCGTCCGGCAGTGTGGCCCCGTGCGGGGTGCCCTCGGCGATGGAGCGCAGGAAGCGGTACGCCTCGATGACCTTCAGGTCGTCGTAGCCCATGGCGTTGGCGGCGCCCGGCTGGAAGGCGGCGAACTCGCCGTGGCCCGGGCCGACGTACACCGTGCTCACAGGCTGGTCCTGGTAGGCCGTGCCCCGGCTGATCCCCAACTCGTTCATGCGCCGGAAGTCCCAGAACACCGCGCCCTTCGTGCCGTGCACCTCGAAGCCGTAATTGTTCTGCTCGCCGACCGAGACCCGGCAGGCCTCCAGGACACCCCGGGCACCGGAGGCGAAGCGCAGCAGAGCGCTCACGTAGTCCTCGTTCTCGACCGGGCCGAGTTCGCCGCCGGTAGCGCGGGAGTGGCCGGCGGTGGCGCCGGTGGGGCGGGCCCGCTCCGGGACGAAGATCGCCGCATCGGCGGTGAGCGCCGCGATGTCGCCGAGCAGGAAGCGGGCCAGATCGGCGCCGTGCGAGGCCAGATCGCCCAGCACTCCGCTGCCGCCGCGCTCCCGCTCGTACCGCCAGGTCAGAGCACCCTCGGGATGCGCCGCGTAGTCGCTGAACAGCCGGATCCGGGCATGCGTGACGTCGCCGAGCTCGCCGGAGGCGATCAGTTCGCGGGCGGTCTCCACTGCGGGCGCGTTGCGGTAGTTGAAGCCCACCGCGCTCTGCACCCCGGCCTTGGCCACCGCCTCGGCGACCGCGCGGGCGTCGTCGGCCGTGAGGCCGACCGGCTTCTCGATCCAGATGTGCTTGCCGGCCTCGGCCATCGCCACGCCGATCTCGCGGTGCAGGAAGTTCGGCGCGGTGATGCTGACCGCCCGCACGCGCGGGTCGGCGGCCACCTCGCGCCAGTCGCGGGTCGCCGAGGCGAACCCGAACTGCTCGGCGGCCTGCTCGGCCCGGCCCGGCACCTCCTCGGCGACGGTCACCAGCTCCGGACGCAGGGGCAGCTGTGGGTAGTGGTGCGGAAGGCGGGCGTAGGCCTGGGTGTGGACCCGGCCCATCCAGCCGAATCCGACGACGGCGACGCCGAGCGTGTCCACCATGAAAGCCCCTTTTTGGACCGTTCCAGAACCTGTCCAGGCCACCCTGAGCGCGGTTCGAGCCGCGTGTCAACCCTTTGACAACTCGTGGCGCCTCATGGAACGGTCCATCCCATGAGACCGCCGACGATCCGCGACGTGGCCGAACGCGCCGGTGTCTCCAAGTCGCTGGTCTCGCTCGTCCTGCGCGGCTCCGACCAGGTGCGGCCCGAGAAGCGGGAGGCCGTCCTGCGGGCCGTGCGCGAGCTCGGCTACCGGCCGAACGCCGCCGCGCGCAGCCTCAGCGAGCAGCGCACCCGCACGGTCGGTGTCCTCCTGCACGACCTGCGCAACCCCTGGTACGTCGACCTGCTCGACGGCCTGAACTCCCTGCTGCACGCGGGCGGTCTGCACATGCTGCTCGCCGACGCCCGCCTCAACCGGCGTACCGGCCAGGACCCCACCGGCCCGTTTCAGGACCTCGGCGTCGACGGCCTGGTCGTGGTCGGCACACTGCCGGATCCGGCGGCGCTCGGCGCGGTCGCCGGGCGGATACCCGTGGTGCTGGCCGGCGCCCGCGAACCCGTGCCGCCCGGGGTGGATGTGGTCGCGGGCGACGACGAGTCGGGCGCGCGGCTCGTCACGGAGCACCTCATCGGCCTCGGCCACCGCCGCTCCGCCTCGCGCACGGCGCCGTCGGCCCACCGGACGGGACGGCATGGAGCGCCTCGGCGGCATCCGGAGCACCGCCCGGCAGCAGCAGGGAGCTGCTCACGGTGAACCCGACCGAGGCCCCGCCGCCGGGTCGGGTCTCAGCGAAGACGGTGCCGCCGTGGGTCTCGGCGACGTCGCGGACGATGGCCAGGCCGAGTCCGGACCCGGGCAGGCCGCGAGCGGTGTCGGCGCGGTAGAAGCGGTCGAACACACGGGCCGCGTCGGCGGCGGCGATACCCGGGCCGCGATCGGAGACGGTGGTCCTGCCCTTGTGGATGCGCACCGTGATGGGCTCCGCGCCGTCACTGTCGAACTTGGCGGCGTTCTCCAGCAGGTTGCCGACGGCGCGTTCGAGACCTTGGCCGCGCCCGAGGACGACCGAGCCGTCGGCGTCGATCTGCACCAGTCGGCCCGTGCGCCGGTACACACGGCGTGCGGCGCGGCGGGCCACCGAGGCCAATTCGACGGGCTCTGCGGCTTCGTCGCGGTTCCGGGAGAGGGCGAGTTCGACGAGCTCGTCGACCAGGTGGCTCAACTCGCACATCTCGCCCTCGACATCGTCCAGAAGCCGTGCACGGGCGTGCGGGGCGAGCTCGTCGACGCGGCGCAGCACACTCGCGTTGGTACTCAGACTGGTCAGCGGAGTGCGAAGCTCGTGGGCGGCATCCTCCACCAGCCTCTCCTGTGCCTCGCGGGAGGCTGCGAGGCGGCCGATCATCTTGTTGAACGACACCGCGAGCCGCCCGACTTCGTCCCTACCCTCCACCGAGACATCCCGGGCGACGCGCCAGTCATCGCTGACTTCCTCCGCAGCCCTCGCCAGCCGCACCAGGCGCCGCGTGATGCATCGTGCGAGCAGCCAGCCCACGACGGACGCGGCGAGCACGACCGCGAGTGCGCCCCCCGCGATCTCCTTGGCCATGCTCTCCAGCACGTCGCGTGTCGGGCCGATCGGGACGGCCGCCTGCAGGGCTCCGCGGCCCTCCCCCAGCGCGACGGTCCGCTGACAGTAGGTGTCGCCGTTCACGACGATCTCGGTGATCTGTTCCCCCTGCCCGGGCGCGCCGGAGGCGGCGAGCGCGTACGGAGTCGGACACCGGTAGTGCCACGTCCGGGCCGCCCAGATGAGTGACCTTGCCGTCCTGGGCCACGACCTGCACGATCGCCTGTTCCGCCCCGTCGTCGACCGCGCCGAGCCGATCACGGCCGGGGGCGGGCACCTGTCCCCCCGTGTCCGTATCGCTGAGGTGGTGCGACCTGTTCTGCTCGTCGGCCACCGCCATCGTGACCAGCCTCAGCGTCCGATTGGCCTGCGCGATGACCTGCTCGGAGGCGGCCCAGTAGTTGAGCACGACGAACGCCGCCACCAGGGTGCCGGCCACGGCGAACGACAGCGTGAACCGCGCGCGCAGACTCATGGCAACCGCACCGCGTATCCCACACCACGCACCGTGTGGATGAGTTCGGGCGCGCCGACGGCGGTGAGTTTGCGCCGCAGATAGCTGACGTAGCAGGCCAGATTGTTCGCGTGCGGCCCGCAGTCGTAGCCCCATATGCGGTGGTAGATCGTCAAGTGGTCCAGCACGATGCCCTCGTTGCGCACCAACAGCTCCAGCAGGTCGAACTCGGTCTTGGACAGCTCCACCTCCTTGCCGGCCCACCAGACGCGCCGAGCGCCCGGCTCGATGCGCAGGGACGCGATCCACAGAGCGGCTCCGGCCGGCTCGGCCTCTTGATCCGCCGGTGCCAGCGCGGCCCGGCGCTGCAAGGCCCGCAGCCGGGCCAGCAGCTCCGGAACCCGGAAGGGCTTGGGCAGATAGTCGTCGGCGCCCGCGTCCAGGCCGGCGACCCGATCCGGAATCCTGGTCCGCGCGGTGAGGAGCAACACGGGGGTGCGGTCACCGTCGGCTCGCAGCACACGGCACACGGCCATGCCGTCGACATGCGGCATCACGACGTCGACCACCAGTGCGCTGAAGGAGCCCCGACGGGCTTGACTCAGCGCCTCCACCCCGTCGGCGGCGGTGACGACGTCGTATCCCTCCAGCTCCAGTGCCCGGGCAAGGGATTCACGGATCGCACGGTCGTCGTCGGCGATGAGGACGCGGTTCAGCACGCCCTCATGATGACCCACCGCTCGCGGTGATCTCAGACGAACCTGCGAGTAACGATTATCAGTTCGGCTTGACCGGGCCCTGTGTCTCTCGGCTCCCGCCAGCACAGACGCCCGGACTTTACCGAACTCCCATGGTCCTCCTATGGACGTCACAGGCGCCTCACCCACGATGAGGGCTCCCATCTGAACCGCTCCAGGAGATCCATGTCCACCGTCGTCCTTTCCCCGGCCGCTTCCACCACCCCGGTATCGCCGGCACGCCGGGAGGGCGGAGAGCGGTCACGCGCGCGCCGGTCCGTCGCCCTGGTCGCGTGCCTCGGCCTGGGCCTCGGCCTCGCCGGCTGCGGCTCCGGCGACTCCGGGTCCTCGTCGTCGGAGACGACTGCCTCCAGCCAGGGCGCGACCACGAGCACCGGCGCCGGAAAGGCGAACACCGTCGAGGTCGTGGCCGCCGCCGACGCCTTCCTGAAGACACTCTCCGACGACGAGAAGGACACCGCGCTCTACGACTTCGACGACGACGCCAAGACGACGGGCTGGTCGAACTTCCCGACCGGCGGCGTCAAGCGCAACGGCATCGAGTTCGCCGCCCTCGACGACGACCAGAAGGCCGCCGCGCTGAAGGTCATGGAGGCCGCCCTCAGCGACCAGGGCTACAAGGGCTCCAGGACATCCGCGCCGCGGACGACTACCTCGCCCAGGCGCAGGCGTCCGGCGGCGGAAGGGGGCCCGGTGGCGGCGACGAGTACAGCTCGGACAAGTACTACCTGGCGTTCTTCGGCGAGCCCAGCGAGACCGAGCAGTTCATGGTCGAGTTCGGCGGCCACCACGCGGCGTACAACATCACCTATTACAAGGACGACGTCAGCCTCTCCCCCCTGACCGCCATCGAGCCGCAGACGTTCGAGCTGAACGGCACGTCGTACGCCCCGCTGAACGACAAGCGGGACACCACCATGGCGGCCATCGCCTCGCTGAGCGAAAGCGAGCTGGCGAAGGCCGAGATCAGCGGCAGCTTCGACGACCTGCTGCTCGGTCCCGGCAACGACGGTCCCTTCCCGGACCCCGAGGGCGTCGTCGTCGGCGACCTCAGTCAGGAGCAGCAGGACAAGGTCACCGCGATGATCCGCACCTGGGTGGACGACCTGGACGAGGAGGCCGCCGAGGCGCTCGTCGCCGAGTACGTCTCCGCGTACGACGAGACGTATCTCGGCTGGAGCGGCGCGACGGACATCGACAACGAGGAGACGTACGTCCGAGTCGACGGCCCGGCTGTCTGGATCGAGTTCTCCAACCAGGGCGGCATTGTGCTCGACGGCGTCCACCAGCACACCATCTTCCGCGACGAGACCGCCGACTACGGCTGGAAATGACAGGGCGGGAACTGCTCCGGTGCGCCGTCTCCTGCTCCCCCTCGTTCTCGCGGCACTCGTGCTGGTCTGCGGTCCCGTGCCCTTAGCCGGCGCCCATCCGATGAGCACCTCGGCCGTCCTCCTCGACATCCGCGACGACCGGGTCGAAGGGGAGGTTCAGCTGCCCGTCGACCGGCTCGCCGTCGCCGTCCACCGCGACCTCACCCGCGACAGCGTCCTCGGCACCGACCGGACGTTTCTCGCGCGCTACACGGCCGGGCACATCGGTGCCGTGGGCGAGGACGCCCGTCCCTGGCAGGTCACGCTCGGTACGGGTACGGTGCGGACGATCGACGGGACGGCACACCTCGTCTACCCGCTCACGATCCGACCGCCCGACGGGACCGTCACCGACTTCGACCTGCGCTACGACGTCATCGTCGAGGAACTCCTCACCCACAAGGTCATCGCCACCGTCCGGTACGACTTCGGCCGCGGCATCCTCAGGACCGACGACGCCGAGACCCTCGGGGTCTTCGACTTCTCGACCAAGAGCCTTGAGGTTCCCGCGGGAGAGGGCTCATGGCTGCGCGGTTTCGCCACCACCGCCGGCCTGGGCGTCGAGCACGTCGGCGAGGGTGCGGACCATCTGTTGTTCCTGCTGATGCTGCTCATCCCCGCCCCCTTGGTGGCCGTCGGCGGCCGATGGCGCGCGGCCCCGTCGGCACGACACAGCGTCGTCCGCGTGGTGCACGTCGTCACGGCGTTCGCCGTCGGCCACTCGCTCACGCTCGCACTCGCGGCAACCGGAGTGATCAGCCTGCCGACCAGACCGGTCGAAACGCTGATCGCCTTCTCGATCGCGGTGTCCGCGGTGCATGCCGTCCGGCCGCTGGTGGCCCGCGGCGAGGTGCTCATCGCCGCCGGGTTCGGACTCGTCCACGGGCTGGCGTTCGCCTCGCTCATCGGCGAACTCGGCCTCACCCGGGGGGCATTGGTGACCACGCTGCTGGGCTTCAACCTCGGCATCGAGCTGACGCAACTGCTCGTCGTGGCGCTGATGATGCCGTCGCTGGTCGCGCTGGCCCGCACGGCCGTCTATCCCGCGTTCCGCGTCGGCGTGGCACTCGTCGGGCTGGTGTTCTCGGTGTCCTGGATGCTCGAACGGGCCACGCTCACGTCCCTCGACCCCTTCGAGGGCGTGCAGAGCTGGCTGGTGGGGCATCCGCTGCTCGTCGCCGCCACGGTCGCCGCGTCGGCCGTCGTCGCCCACCGGGTCGTACCACGGACACCACAGGTGGCGGCAGAGCGCACCGAGGGCGACCTGGTATGAGGTCATGGCCGTGCCTCCGAGCGCCCGTGGCCACTGGAACCGCGAAATGCCTCCTGCCCGGCGGCTGAGAGCGGCCGCGGGTAAAGGCGTCACCCCAACAAGCTCACAGCCCGTTTCCCTCGGCTGTGTACCGAAATCACTGATCGACTCAGGAGGACAAAGGACAATGGACAGGCGGGCATTCATAGCGACCTCGGCAGGGGCCGCGCTGGCCGTCGTCGGAGGCGTGGCGGCGTACGGGACCGCCTCGGCCGACGAGGTGTCGACGGACAGCGGGCACATCAAGAGTGCCACCGCGATCACCGAGGTCTTCGGCGACGGCCTGAAGCTCACCGCCGTCGCGCTGGAGTACGACGCGCCCATCAGGAGCGCGAAGTTGTCCACGACGACGTTCACGGTCGCGGACCGCACCATCACGAAGGTGTACGCCACCACCTCGCCCACCCCGAGCAGAAAGGGCCGCGGCGGCCGGTACGTCATCGTCGAGATGTCCCCCGACGACGAGGCCGCCTCCTGTTGGAGAGCAGCGGCCCGCGGCGGCGGCACCCGCCGAGCGGCCCCGAGCGGCGCGCCCAGCGGACCCCCGAGCGGCGGAGGCCCCGGCGGCGGGCAGCAGGGCCCGAAGATCAAGGAGGCGGTGGCCACCGTGGTTCAGGCGGGCGCCGTCACCACCGCCCGGGGCACCGTCTACCCGGCGAGCTCCACCGGCGTCACTACGACCGCCGTGAAGAACCTGATCGTCGACGACTTCGAGCAGCTGTCCTTCACGGACCCCGCGACCGGCAACACCCTGAAGTACAACCTGCGCGGGCTACGACGAGAGGAAGTCGTACCCGCTGGTGCTGTTCATGCACGACGCCGCCGTGCTCAGCAGCGACCCCCTGACCACGCTCGTCCAGGGCAACGGCGCCACCTGCTGGGCCAGCCCCCAGGACCAGGCCAGGCGCCCGGCCTTCGTCCTCGCACCGCAGTACTCCAGTGCGGTCGTCGACGACCACGGCGGCTACACCGTGACCAGTTGGCTCGAGACCACCGTCAACCTGCTCAACAACGTCACCGAGACCTACAGCATCGACACCGATCGCCTCTACACCACCGGTCAGTCGATGGGCGCCATCATGTCGATCGTCATGGACATCGAGTACCCCGACCTGTTCGCCGCCTCCTACATCGTCGCAGGCCAGTGGGACACCAGCCTGGTCGCCCCGATGGCGAACGACAAGCTGTGGATCACCGTCTCCCAGGGCGACGAGAGCGCCTACCCCGGCCAGAACGCCATCACCGCCGCCCTGGAGGAGAAGGGAGCCACGGTCACCCGCGCGGTCTGGGACGGCACCTCCACTCAGAAGGAATTCGCCGCCGGGGTCAGGAAGATGGTCGCCAAGAGGACCTCCATCAACTACGTCGCCTTCGAGAAGGGCACGGTCGTCCCCAGCGGCGTCACGGACAACTCCCTCAACAACCACCTCTACACCTGGAAGATCGCCTACAACATCGAAGGCATCCGCGAATGGATCTTCAAGCGCACAAGTGACCGAGACAGGCAGCCGATCAGGCATCTGAAGGGCCGGCGCCTCGGTCACCGGCAGAGGGCCGCGCGACCCGGAAGGGTTCGCGCGGCCCTCCGCCATGACGGCGGATCGCCGGCCTCGCGCACGGAACTGACGACATCACAGGATCCGGAGCCAGTATCGCCGGATCCATTGACGCGCCCATGTCCAACATCCTATCTTCTGGTCGAAGTTACGCACAATGTTCGAAATGTCGAACCTCAGGCGGGTCTGGAGTAGCGCTCCGCCATACCTCCTCCTCCCTCCAGCCCCGCTGGACTCCCGCTGTGGCCCGACGTGGCACCCGCAGAAAGACAGGAGACGCACTTGTCCGCGCTTCTAGCCCGGCTGGCGGCAGTATTGGTCGCCGCCTGCCTACTCTTCACGTCCCAAGTCCTGACTACGCCTCAGCGGGCCGCCGCCGCCGACCCGGGCTACCTGATGACACATTTCATCGGCGAGGGGTCGACCGGCCAGCAGATCTACTTCTCGCACAGCACCGACGGCCTGCACTGGACCGACCTCAATGGTGGCGGGGCAGCCCTGCGCTCCACGGTCGGCACGCGCGGGGTGCGTGACCCCCCTGGTGCGTTCCCCGAACGACGACAAGTACTGGATCATCGCGACCGACCTGTGCATCGGCTGCGGGCAGGACTGGAACACCGCCATCAACAACGGCAGCCGCAACCTCGTCGTATGGGAGTCGACGGACCTGGTCACCTGGTCGCAGCCGTGGCTGCTCAACGTCGCCGGCGCTATCCCCGACGGGCGCAACGCGTGGGCGCCGGAGGCGATCTGGAACCCGGCCACCAACGACTACGTCCTGTACTGGGCGACGAACAAGCCCCTCAACGGCGCGACGAAGCACCGCATCTACTACGCCCGCACCAGCGACTTCCGCTCCATCACCACCCCGCAGACCTACATCGAGCGCCCCGGCACCCAGGAAATCATCGACACCCAGATCGTCGAGCTGCCGTCCGGCGTCGGCGACTACCGCTACGTACGGGCCTCCGGTGACGGCCAGATCACGCTCGAAGGCAGCAACTCGATCCTCGGCACCTGGACCAACCTCGGCAACCTCTCCGGCATCGGCCTGACCGGCTCCCAGGTCGAGGGTCCGATGTGGATGAAGTTCAGAGACCGTAACGAGTGGACGCTCTACCTCGACCAGTACGCCGCGGGCCGCGGTTACATGCCGGTCACGACGACCGACCCGTCCGCCTCCGGCACCTACAAGCTTCCGGCGTCGGGCAGCTACGACCTGGGCGGCACCAAGAAGCGCCACGGCTCGATCCTGACCCTCACGGCCGCCGAGGAGAGCCGCGTGCTCGCCCGCTGGCCCAGCACCGCGGTCAACCGGCTCCAGTCCTTCAACTTCCAGGACCGGTACGTACGGCACGCCAACTACGACGTGCGCATCGACCCGAACGTCAGCCCCGCCCAGGACGCCCAGTTCCGGATCAGGCCCGGCCTGGCCGGCTCCGGGACCGTCTCCTTCGAGTCGGTGAACTTCCCCGGCCACTTCCTGCGCCACGCCAACTTCGACTTCCAGCTGGCCTCCAACGACGGCACCACCCGGTTCGCCGAGGACGCCAGCTTCCGCCAGGTCGCCGGGCTCGCCGACTCGGCATGGTCGTCGTTCCAGTCGTACAACTACCCGGACCGGTACATCCGGCACTACGCGTACCAACTGAAGCTCGACCCCATCACCACCGCGACAGGGCGCAGTGACGCCACCTTCCGCGTGACGAGCTGACCCCGCCGGGGACGCGGACGCACTCCCCGCCACGTTCCATCTGCCATCCGTCGGCCGTACCGCTCACCGACGACCGCTCACCTCGCCCCGCGTCAGCGGGGCGAGGTGTCCTGACATCTTCTCGACCGGACCGTCCTTCCGGCCGATCCGGTCGTGCCGTCCCCATTCTTAGACTGACGCCGTGCATCCCGCTCCTTTGATCGAAAAGCCGGCCGCACCGCCGAGCCACCGCAGGCAAGGCTGCCTGCGGTGGCTCGGCGTCGTCCTGCTGTTCCTGGCGACCGCCACGGACGTGCTGGTGGCGAGCTTGGACGGCAGGCCGCCTTGGCTCCAGACCGTCGTGGTGCTGCCGGCCGGTCTGGCGGCGCTCCTCTGGCCCGCGAGGCGCGGCGCCCTTCCCCTGTCCTGGAGGCAGCGGGGAGCCCGCGTGGCTCGGAACGACCGTGCGCGCCACCGTGCCCGCGGTTCTTTCCTGGCTCTGACGATGGTCGGTGTCCTGTCCGGCTGGACGGTCACGTACGGCATCGGCGAGGTCGTCATCCTGCTGTGCCTGCTGCTGGTCGCCGTACGCACCTGCCCCGCACCGTGGGCGGCGGTGTGCGGCGTGCTGAACGGCGTGGCGGTTCTCGCCCTGCCCGGCCGAGACACCAGCGATGACCTCGTCCTGACATTCGCCGTGCTGGTCGGTGCCGCCGCCGGCCTCGGTGGCTACCTGCGCACCCTGGACCACCGCCGCACCGTCGCGGTCGCCGAGACCCGCCGTGCCGAACGCCTCGCCATGGCCGCCGACCTGCACGACTTCGTCGCCCACCACGTCACCGGGATCCTGGTGCAGGCCCAGCTCGGCCAAATGCTGGCGACCACCGAGCCGGACCGCCTGGCCCCGATCATGAAGGACATCGAACGCGCCTCCACCGAGGCCCTCTCCTCCATGCGCCGCACCGTCGGCCTCCTGCGCGACACGCCGAACGACGACACCACCGGACCGGCGCCCGCCGAGCGCCGGCCGAGCGGTGATCTGTCGGCGCTCGCCGGACTGGTGGAGGGCTTCGGCGGACCCGCCGGGCCCAAGGTCGTCCTGCACCGTGAGCCCGCCGTGCCCGACGACCTGCCGCACGAGGTGCAGGCAGCCGCGTACCGCGTGGTCCAGGAGGCCCTCACGTCCGCCGTCACGCCGCCGACGCCACCGAGGTGGCCGTCGACCTGACGTACGAGGACCACGCTCTGCGGGTGACCGTGCGCGACGACGGACGCGGCGGCACCCGGATACCCCACGCCGCCCGGGGCGGCGGCTTCGGCCTCGTCGGCCTCACCGAACGCGTCACCGCCCTCGGCGGCGACCTTCGTACCGGCCCCGCCCCGGCCGGGGCTGGGAGGTCACGGCGGTGCTGCCGACCGTGGCGTGACGCGGCCGCGGCGCACACCGCGACTGTCGCGGATCTCGTCCGACCGGGTGTCCGCGGATCCCGCTGACGGAAATGGCCGATTGGCCGATGCGGACGCGCCCCTCGCCGGGGAGGAGTGGCCATTCGTCCGAGGCGGTCATCGCCCTTCGGGCGAGAGTCGGGGACGGCGGCCGGCACCAAGTCGGCCGCCGTCCCCGAGTCCGTCCGGCCGTCCGTGCGTCGGCTCTTCCCTCCCGGAGGCCGCGATCTCCACCGCAAAACCGCAGGTGCGCCGACGCCTGCAGCCCACCCGTCCTTCGTCCGTACTCCGCCGGCACGCCGCCCGTCCGGTGCTGACGGCCGTCTTGCCGCCGATGGCACTGACGACGGCCCTGGGCCTGTGGGGCATACGCCGGCAGAACAGCATGTGGGGCGACGAGGCGGTCACCTGGCAACTCGCGCAGCGCAGCGTGCCGCACATCTGGCGCACCGCGCAGCACATAGACCTGGTGCACGCCCTGTACTACACCCTGATGCAGGGGGTCTTCGCCGTGTTCGGCGACGGACTGCTCACCCTGCGGCTGCCGTCCGTACTCGCGATGTCCCTGGCGGCAGCGGGCGTCGGTCTGCTGGGGCTCCGCCTGGCGGCCCCGGGCGGCCTGCTGGCCGGGCTGGTCTTCCCGCTGATTCCCCAGGTGCAGCGGTACACCCAGGAGGGCCGTTCCTACGCCATGGTCTGCGCCCTGGTCACCTGGTCCACGGTCCTGCTGCTCGCGGCCGCCTCCGCCGTACCCGGCGGTGGTGGGCCGGTTATGCCGTGGTGACGCTGACCGCGTGCCTGCTCCATGAGTTCGCTGTCCTGGTCCTGCCGGCCCATGGCGTCACTCTGGTCGTGTCCGGCGTCGATCGCCAAGTGATGCTTGGGTGGACGAGGGCCGCCGGCTGCGTCGTGGCCGGGACGCTGCCGCTGGTGGCGCTCAGCGCCGGGCAGTCGGGGCAGGTGGCCTGGATCGGCTTTCCCGACCCGATGCAGTTGCTCGGCCTGGCCGCCCTGGCCCTGGTGGGCGTGTGGTGTGCCCGGCGTCTTCCCCTGGGCGGGCGAGGAGCGTTCCCGCTACCCGCCCTCGCGCTGCCGATGCTGCTCCTGCCCGGCCTGCTGCTGCTCCTGTTCTCGCCGGTCAAGCCGCTGTTCGTCGACCGGTACATCCTGTACAGCACGATCGGGTTCGCCTTGCTGCTGGGCGCCGGGCTCGACCGAGCCCGGCTGCCCTGGCCGTTCACCGGGCGGGAGGACGAACTCGGCCTGGTGCGCCGCGCGCTGACCGCCGGCCGCCACGGCATCGTGGTGACCGGGCCCGTCGGCTGCGGCAAGACGCGCCTGGTCACCGAGGCCGTCCGCGGCACCGACTGCGCCAGGGCCGCCGGAACGCCCGAGACCCGGGAGATCCCCTTCGCCGCGTTCGCCCACCTGCTGCCCGAGCGGGTCACCCTGCACCGGGCGGTGCAACTGCTGTCCGGCGTGCGGCTGTTGCTGGTCGACGACGCGCACCTGCTCGACGACGCCTCCGCCGCCCTGGTGCACCAGCTCGCCGTGCACGGCCGCACCCGCCTGCTGGTCGTGGCCACCGACGGCGCACCCGTGCCCGGCGCGATCTCCCGGCTGTGGACCGGTGAACTGCTGCCCCGGCTCGCCCTCGAACCACTGCCTGCCGAGGAGACGGCACCGCTGCTCGCCGCGGGCGCGGGCGGCCCGCTGGAGCCGCTCACCGCCAACCGGCTGCACCGCCTGTGCCAGGGCGACCTGCGGCTGCTGCGCGACCTGCTCGGCGCGCTGCGCGACGGCGGGCTGCTCACCCGCGTCGACGGCACGGACGAGCGGGCCTGGCGGGGGCCGGTGCCGGTCACCGCGACGGTCCGCGACCGCATCGCCCCCGCCCTCGACCGCATCGCCCCCGACGAGCGCGAGACCCTCCACCGCCTCGCCTTCGCCGAACCCCTCCCGCTGCCCATGGACGCCGTCGACCTCGGCATCCTCGAACGGCTCGAATACGACGCCCTGATCCGCATCGACGACCACGGCGCCGTCCACCTCGCCCACCCCCTGCTCGGCGCCGCCCTGCGCGCCACGGCCGGAAGGCTGCGCGCCCGGCGCCTGGCGGGCACGCCGGACCGGTGCGATGCCGCCCTGGCCGCGGAACAGGCGGCGCTGCTGCGGCGCATCGAGCAGGCCGACGTACGCCCGCTGGCCACGCCCGTGGGGGAGTGGCTCGCGGCCGAGGGCGCCTCGGTGCCGGCCGGGTACGCCGCCGTGCGGGCGCGGTTCGCGCGGTTGCGGGGCGAGCTGCGGGAGGCCGCGGCGTGGGCTCGCGAGGGGCTGCGCGGCGCGGCCGACGACCCGTCCTGCCGAGCGGAACTCGCCCTCGCGGCGGCCCAGTCGGGCGATGTGACCGCCGCCGGGGACGCCGAGCCGAGCGGTGCCGCGGCCCTCTGGGCGGCGGCCGCGCGCGGCGACCTCGACCGGGCGCTGGCTGCGGTCGACGCGGACCGTGCCTACGGCGCGGACCGTGCGTACGACGCGGACCGTGCCTACGACAGCGCCTACGACGCCGTACGCCTCGGTGCGCCGGAGTACGCCACCGGTCGCCTGCGCGGCGTCTTCGCCGAGCACGCCGACGCGCTCGCCCGCGCCGACGGGCCCGCCCTGGACCGGGTGGCCGAACGGCTCCAGGAGCGCGGGTTCCTGCTGTTCGCCGCCGAGGCGCACGCCCAGGCGGTACGGGCACACCGCGACCCGCGCGCGGCGCGCACGTCACGCACGCGCGCGGTGGCCCTGGCCCGACGCTGCCAGTCCGCCCGTACCCCGGCCCTCTCCGGCCTCGCCCTCGGTGAACTCACCGCCCGCCAGCGCCAGATCGTCACCCTCGCCGCGGCCGGCCTGAGCAACCGCCAGATCGCCGAACAGCTCACCCTCTCCGTGCGCACGGTCGGCAACCACCTCTACAGCGCCTACGCCCGCCTCGGCGCCGGCGACCGGGCCGCCCTGCCCTGGCTGGTGGAACAGCCGGCGTGAACGCAGGGCCCTCCTCACGCCGCCCCGAACGCCGTGAACGCCCACCCCGTCGCCTGGTGCACCGCGTCGCCCGGCAGGGCCGCGCGGGCGTCGCGGAGGGCCTCGGCCAGGGAGAGGCCGGTGGCGAGGCCCTTGTGGAGGGTGAGCATCAGCGGGACGACGGCCGCGTCGTTGACGGGCGCGCTGCTCGCGACGACGCCCGCCGTGCCCAGCGGGAGCAACGCGGTGACCAGGCCGAGGAGTTCGTCGGCGCCGACCGAGGCGAGGCGGGCGGTGTCGCAGCTGGAGAGGATGATGCGGTACGGGCTGCGGTCCAGCCGTTCGAAGTCGTGCACGATGAGCGGCCCGTCGGCCATCCGCAGCGCGGAGAACAGCGGGCTGTCCGCGCGGAAGGTGCCGTGCGCGGCGATATGGGCGAGGGCGGCCCCGTCGAGTTCCTCCAGCACGCGCGGGACGCGGGCCTCGTCGTGCTCCAGGACGGTAGGCCTGCCGTACCGGTCGGCGACCTCGGGCACCTCCGCGCCCCCCGTCGCCAGCCCGGGCCCGCGGACCAGGACGTGCCGCCCGCCCGGCGGCGGCACGGTCTCCCGGGCCCGCAGCCAGCTGCTCGCCGACGGCGACACGCTGAGCACCCGCTCCCGCAGCGACGGCAGCAGCGCCCACGGCACCCGGTGCAGCCGCCCCGGCGGCACCACCACGACCGGCCCGGGCCCGAGATACGCGGCGGCCGGACCCAGCAGCAGCTCCTCCAGCCGCCGCCCCGCCGCCTCCACCACCGGCAGCCGCCCCTCCGCGCCGGGGTGGGCGAGCCGCCGCAGCCCGGCCTGGACGTGCTCGGCCTCGGCTTCCGCCTCCGCGAGCAGCCCCGCCTCGAACCGCCGTACCCGCCCCTGGCCGCACAGCAGCACCTGTACGCGCCCGTCGAGCACGGCCAGTTCCACCAGCCGCGTCTCACCCAGCCGCGTCAGCAGCCGGCCCACGTCGAACCGGTCCCCGTCGCCGGGCGAGTCGCCCCGCATGTGCAGCGTCCGCGAGCGGACCTCCCGCTCCAGGCGCCGCTGCTCGCGCTCCAGCGCCGGCACCGGACGGCCCTCCATGCGGGCGGCCTCCGCGCGGGCGGCGATCTCCCGGAACGCGGTCAGGGAACGCACCAGCGCAGGATCGGCCGGCGGCCGGGTGGGCGGCGCGGACAGCACCGTGGCCCGCCACCGCTCGCTCCACATCAGCAGCCGCCGCGGCCCCCCGCAGGCGAGGCTGGCCCGCTGCGCCAGCGCCGCCAGCTCCGCACCCTGCTCGGTGGCGCGCGCCCGCAACTCCGAGGCGCCGAGCGTCATCCGGTGATCGTCCAGGACGTCGAGCCCCCGTCGGCACGCCTCCAGCACCCCACGACTCGAACCGGCGGCATGCGCGCGTAGCGCCTGCGCCGCCCAGCCCGTCATCCGCGCGTGCGGCGGCCCCGTGTGCCTGCTGCGGGCGGCGACCGCGAGATGCCGTTCCGCGTCCGTGTACCAGCCCAGGGCCAGCGCGATCCGGCCCGCGAGCAGCGACGCCTCCGGCGCGGCCGGCGCGCCGAACGCGGCCAGCTTCTCGGCCACCGCGGCGGCGTCCGCGACCAGCCGGCCCGAACGGCGCCCGGCGGCCACCCGGGCCTCGATCAGCACCAGCCGGGCGTGCGTCTCCCACCAGGTGCGCCGCTGCGCGGCGAACAGCCGTACGGCCAGCGCCGCCCGGGCGATCGCCGTGTGCGGATCGCCCGCCAGCCGGGCCGCGCGGGCGGCGACCAGCAGCAGCTCCGCCTTGCGCGTCGACTGCCCGCCGATACCGTCCAGCACCCCTATGGCCGCGTCCGCCTCGGACAGCGCCTCCCGGGCCAGCCCGGCCGCCATCAGCACCTCGCAGCGCCGGATGTTCAGCATGAAGGAGGGGGTGCCGAGCTTGGCGTAGCGCTCCTGCGCCTCGTCCAGCAGCCGCAGCGCCGCCGGGATGTCGCCGGACCGGAACGCTGCGAGGCCCCGGCTCTCCACCGCGTCGGCCTTGTCGTGCTCCTGCCCGGTGGTGTCCCACAGTCGTTCGGCCGCCGTGAAGTCGGCGTCGGCCCGCTCCACCGAGCCCAGCGCCAGATGCACCGTCGCCCGCAGGGTCAGCGCCCGGGCCGTCCAGATCACGTCGTTCGCCTGCCGCAGCACGGGAATCGCCCGGCGTACGTCCTCCAGGGCCTCCCGGTGGTGGCCCAGCACCCACCACACGTAGGCCCGGCGATACAGCACCCGCGCGCGCGTGTGCCCCGAACCGCGCAGCACGCCCCGCTCGAACGCGGCCAGCCCCTGCCGGGTGCGGCCCGCGTGCACCAGCGCCACGCCGAGCGTGCCGAGGACGTCCGCCTCCCGCTCGGCCGACTCCGCGCGCGCCGCCAGATCGCGGGCGCGGCGCAGATGGTCCAGGGCGATCCGCAGATCGCCGAAGTCCCGCTGCCAGATGCCGATCACCTGATGGGCGACGGAGGCGTGCAACGGCGGCGGATCGGTGTCGAGCACCCGCCGAGCCCCTGCCAGCGCGTCGTTCGGAGCGGCGAACACCATCGGCAGCAGTTCGAGAACCGAGTCGCTTCCCGCTGTCACCCCTCGGATGGTAGTGGCACCGGAACCATGCCACACGGGTTTGTCTCTGTATCAATCAGCGGCCCGGCTGCTCTAGTTGTCGACCAAAGCTCCAGTGGGAGGACACGCCATGGCACCACAGCGATTCCGCGAGCAGTTCGACCAGATCCAGCGCTCGATGCCCGACGTCCCGCTGGCGATGGGGCCGGACGACTCCGCCGAGTTCATGTACGAGAAGGGGGTCGTGCTCGCCCGGAACGGCGAGGAGGCCCGGCTCGTCGAGGACACCGTGCGGGCCCACTTCACCGAGACCGCCGGTCTGGTCGGGGAGCACGTGCGCCGGGCGAGCCCCGAGACCAACCGCTCCGGAATCACCCGTATCCAGGTCGGCGATCCTGGAGAGGGCGACCGCCGCGGCGACCGCGCCGTGGCGAATGCCCTGCGCGCGCTGCGCGCGGCGGAGGCACGCACGGGACGCAGGCTGGTCAGCCGCAACCACGTGGTGCACATCGCCCCGGTCAACGCCTGCCCCGGCGACGAGCCCGTGCCCGCTCAGCCCACCGAGCAGCCCAACCCCGCGCCCGCCGAGGGCATCTACGACCCGGACACCGCCGTCGGCGTGCTGGTGATCGACACCGGCCTGATGCGGGACTACCGCTCCTACCCGCCGCTGGCCCGCGCCCGGGGCGACCTCCAGATCAAGGAGTGCGACGACGACGGAATCCTCCAGCAGTACGTCGGACACGGCACGTTCATCGCCGGACTGGTCGCCGCCGTCGCGCCCAACACCGACCTCACCGTCAGCAACACGCTGAACGACGCGGGCGCCATCATGGAGTCGGAATTCGGCGACAAGCTCTTCGAGGCCGTCGACAACAGCGGTTGGCCCGACATCCTCAGCCTCTCCGCGGGCACCTCCAACGGCCGCACCGACGGCCTGCTCGGCATACAGGCCTTCATGGAGGAACTGCGCACCCAGCGCACCCTGCTGGTCGCCGCCGCCGGCAACAACGGCAGCGCCACCCCGTTCTGGCCCGCCGCCTACGCCGATCTGCCCGAGTACGCCACCTCCGTGCTGTCGGTCGGAGCACTGCGCAGCGACGGTGAGTTCGGCGCCTGCTTCAGCAACCACGGCGCCTGGGTCAGGGTCTACGCCCCCGGCGAGCGCCTCACCAGCGCCCTCACCGGCTTCACCCAGCCCGTCCCGTACGTCTACCAGCACTCCACCTACGACGACTGCCGCTACGGCTTCAGCTACGCCTGCACCTGCCAGTCCCCCCGGCACACCGGCGTGCTCAGCAGCGACCAGGCCGACCCGGACAAACCGGACCAGGTGATGTTCGAGGGTCTCGCCAACTGGAGCGGCACCTCCTTCGCCACCCCCGTGGCGGCCGGGATGATCGCCTCCCACATGGTCGCCCACAAGGAGACCGACCCCCGTGCCGCACGGCAGCAACTGCTCGCGGGCAACACCGAGTTCGCGGAGGTGCGCGGCGCCGTCGTGCCGGCCCTGCGTCCGCCGACCTGGCGACCGGCGCCGGCCGGCACCGCCGGGCCTGGGGCGTGAGGTCACTGACGGTCCCCGCCACCGCGTACGATGACGTGCCGTACACAAGGGGTGGGGCCGTGGATCGTGCAGATGTCGGCGCGCTCGTCCAGTCCGCCGTCGACGGTGACGCGGCGGCCTGGAAAGCGCTGGTGGAAGGGCTGAGCCCACTGGTGTGGTCGGTGGTGCGCGCCCACCGGCTCTCCGACGCCGACGCGCACGAGGTCTACCAGACCGTCTGGTTCCGCTTCGCCCAGCACCTGGGGCGAATCCGGGAACCGCAGAAGGCGGGGGCGTGGCTGGCGAGCACCGCGCGGCACGAGAGCCTGAAGGTGCTCAAGAGTCTCCGCCGGATGACACCGACCGACGATCCGCAGCTGCTGGACCGGGTCAGCGAGGACCGTACGCCCGAGCAGTCGGTGATCGACTCGGAGGAGGCGGCCGCCGAGAGCGAGCGGATCCGGCGGCTGTGGCAGGAGTTCGAGGAACTGGGGGAGCGCTGCAGGCAGTTGCTGCGGGTCCTGATGGCCTCGCCGCCGCCCAGCTACCAGGAGGTGTCCGCCGCCCTGGGCATCGCCGTCGGCAGCATCGGGCCGCTGCGCCAGCGCTGTCTGCGTCGCCTGCGGGCCCGACTCGACGCACGGGGAGCACTGTGAACGCCGAACACGAGGACGACTTCGACGGCCGCGAAGACGTCCACAACGACGAGGAGTTCGACGGCGGCCTGCTGGAGGAGGAGCTCCGTGGCGCCGCCGCCGTCCTGGACCCGGTGCCGGCCGAACTGCGCCGTATCGCTGTCGACGCCTACGTGCTGCACGACCTGGACGCCCGGCTCGCCGAGCTGACCTTCGACTCGCTGGTCGACGCCATCCCCGTCCGGGGGGTGACGGACGCGCCGCGGATGCTGACCTTCCGCAGCGGCGAACTGACCGTCGACGTCGAGGTGACCGCCCAGGGCCTGATGGGGCAGGTGCTGCCGCCCCAGCCGGCCCGGATCGAGGTGCTCGGCGGTCCACGGCCGGCCGCGCCGGACACGCTCACGGCCGACGCCATGGGCCGCTTCGCCGGTGACGTGACGCCCTCCGGCCCCTTCGCACTGCGGCTGCGGACCGGCGGAGAGGTGGTCGTCACGGAGTGGCTGCGGGCCTAGGGCCTGTTGCGAAAGTCCCGCCTGCCCCGCGACGCCCGGCGCGCACTCTCCAGGTGCAGGGCAGGTCGAGCGGGCCCCGGACCATGGTCTCGCGGCGCCAGGCGACCTGCTCCGCCGGGACCGCGAGCCGCAGGGCCGGCAGCCGCTCCAGCAGCGTTTCGATGAGCAGTTCGGTCTGTGTCCGGGCGAGGAGGGCGCCGGTGCAGTAGTGCGGCCCGTTGCCGAAGGTCAGGTGCGGGTTGGGGGCGCGGTCGGGGTCGATGCGGTCCGGATCGGGGAAGACATCGGGGTCGCGGTTGGCGGCCAGGTAGGAGACGTACACCGGATCGCCCGCCCGGATGAGCATGCCGTGCAGCTCGACGTCCTCCAGGGCGATCCGGGCCAGGCCCACGGAGCTGCGGTGCGGGATCCAGCGCAGCAGCTCGTCGAGGAGGGGGCCGCGGGCCTCGGGGCGGTCCCGCATCCGCTGCATCAGTTCGGGGCGGGTGAGCAGCAGGTACAGCATCTGACCGCAGTTGTGGGTGACGGCCTCCCCGCCGATCTGCAGCGGCCCGGCGAGCCCGATCGCCTCCGGCTCGTCGATCTCGCCCCGGGCCACGGCGGCACCGAGCAGCGAGTACACGTCCTCGTCGTCGGTGATGCCGCGGGCGCGGATCGTCTCGGCGATCCACCCGTACAGCCCCTGCTTGGCACGGTCGGCGGCCTCGGTGCCGCCCGAGGTGGAGATGATCTGCCGGGTCCAGGCGTGGACCTGCTCGCGCTCCTCGGCGGGCACGCCCATGACCTCGCTGACCACGGCGATCGGGAACGGTTCGAGCACCCGCTCGATCAGATCGGCCGGCGGTCCGATCCGCACGAGGTCGTCCACCAGCTCGTCCAGCATCTCCTGCGCGCGTGGCCGCAGCCGCTTCATCGCGCCGACGGTGAAGGCCCCGGCGACCGCCTTGCGCAGCCGGTTGTGGTCGGGCTGGTCGGCGAAGGCGAGCGAGCCGGGGCGCGGCTCGAAGTGCGGGGCGATCCGGGTGACCTGGCGGCGCGTCACCTCGGCGCGGCTGAAGCGCGGATCGTTGGTGATCGCCTGCACGTCCTCGTAGCGGGTGGCCAGCCACGCCCAGCCCTCGCCGAACGGCAGCTGGACCCGGGTCAGGGGGCCCTCGCGCATGAGGTCCGCGAGGACCGGGTCGAACCGGGTGCCCTGCAGGTCGAGCGTCGGCCATTGCCGTACCGGCGGCCGGGCCTGCCCCGTCAGCGTGGTGGTCTCCTCGGTCATGCCCTCACCCTCACCACTGCCGGACGGCCTGTCGCGCGGGACTGCCCCATCCGGTGGTCACCGGGTGACGTCGTCCACCAGCCGGGCCAGCGCCCCGGCGAGCCGGTACAGGCCCGGTCCGGCCGGTCCGCCCGGCTCGGTCATGTACGTGTCCCGGCGGATCTCCACCATCAGCGCGGAGACCCGAGGCTCGGTCCCGTAGTACCTCAGGGGTACGTACGCTCCACTGAACGGACTGTCCAGTCCCACCTCCCCGACCGGCGCGAACACCTCCCGGGCCGCCGCGAGCAGCGCGGGCGAGGTGTGGAAGGAGTCGGTGCCGAGGCAGACGGCGGGCCGCGCGCCCTCCCCGTGCAGCTCGTACGGCAGCCGCGCGCTCGGATAGGAGTGCACGTCGATGATCACGACGCGCCCGGCAGCGGCCAGCCGCTCGGCGACGGCGTCGGTCATCGCCTCCGCATAGGGCCGGAAGTACCGCTCGACGAGCGGCCCCGGATCGGTGCCCCGGGCTCGCAGCACACCCCGGTGCGTGGTCCTCGTGTATACGGCACCCATGCCGACGGCGAGCATCTCCTCCCGCTCGTCCGGGAACCGCTCCGGGTCCACGACCAGCCGCGACAGCCGGTTCACGAACCGCCAGGGCGCGACACCGGCCGCCTCGGCCGCCTCGGCCGCGATCCGCTCGGTGTGCGCGTCGGTGATGTGGTCCAGCTCCCGCTCCAGCGCCGCGTCGTCCAGCACGATGCCGGCGCGCACGTCACCCGGTATCTGCCGGGAGGAGTGCGGCACATGCAGGAGCACGGGGGAGTCGTCGGCACCGGGCAGCAACTCGAAGGAGGACGGCGTGGGGCGGGTCATCGGCGGCTCCGGGCGTTGTCAGTGGCGTACGCAGGAAGGGCAGGCGGTGGGCGACGCCCCCTCACACGGCTCCGCCCCGGCCGGACGGTGCACCGGTCGGGGCGGAGACGGAAACGGACGGCCCTTCAAGGCCGGGGCGTCAAGGCCGGGGCGTCAGCTCAGGGACGCGAGGACCTCGTTCCAGGTGGCCGACGGCCGCATGACCGCCGCGGCCTTGGCCGGGTCGGGCTGGTAGTAGCCGCCGATCTCCACCGGCTTGCCCTGCACGGCGATCAGCTCGTCCACGATCTTCTGCTCGTTGGCGGACAGCGTCTCGGCGAGCGGTGCGAAGGCCTTCGCCAGCTCGGCGTCGTCGGTCTGCCTGGCCAGCTCCTGCGCCCAGTACAGGGACAGGTAGAAGTGGCTGCCGCGGTTGTCGATGCCGCCGACGCGCCGGGTCGGGGACTTGTCCTCGTTGAGGAAGGTCGCCGTGGCGCGGTCGAGCGTGTCGGCCAGGACCTGGGCGCGGGCGTTGCCCGTGGCCTGCGCGTACTGCTCCAGGGACGGCACGAGCGCGAAGAACTCACCCAGGGAGTCCCAGCGCAGGTAGTTCTCCTTGACCAGCTGCTGCACGTGCTTCGGCGCGGAGCCGCCGGCGCCCGTCTCGAACAGGCCGCCGCCCGCCATCAGCGGCACCACCGACAGCATCTTGGCGCTGGTGCCCAGCTCCAGGATCGGGAACAGGTCGGTCAGGTAGTCACGCAGCACGTTGCCGGTGACGGAGATCGTGTTCTCACCGCGGCGGATGCGCTCCACCGACAGCTTGGCCGCCTCGACGGGGGACAGGACGCGGATGTCCAGGCCCTCGGTGTCGTGCTCCGGCAGGTAGGCGTTGACCTTCTCGATCAGGTTGGCGTCGTGGGCGCGGGTGGCGTCCAGCCAGAACACCGCCGGGTCGCCGGTGGCGCGGGCGCGGGTGACGGCGAGCTTCACCCAGTCCTTGATCGGCGCGTCCTTGGTCTGGCAGGCGCGGAAGATGTCACCGGCGGAGACCGTCTGCTCGATCACGGCGTTGCCGTTCTGGTCGACCAGGCGGACCGTGCCCGTGGTCGGGATCTCGAAGGTCTTGTCGTGGCTGCCGTACTCCTCGGCCTTCTGCGCCATGAGGCCGACGTTCGGCACCGAGCCCATGGTCGACGGGTCGTAGGCGCCGTTGGCGCGGCAGTCCTCGATCACGGCCTGGTAGACGCCCGCGTAGGAGGAGTCCGGGATGACCGCGATCGTGTCGTGCTCCTGCCCGTCCGGGCCCCACATGTGGCCGGACGTGCGGATCATGGCCGGCATGGAGGCGTCGACGATCACGTCGGACGGCACGTGCAGGTTGGTGATGCCCTTGTCGGAGTCGACCATCGCCAGCTCCGGGCCCTCGGCGAGCTCGGCGTCGAACGAGGCCTTGATCTCGGCGCCCTCGGGCAGCGACTCCAGGCCCTTGAAGATGCCGCCCAGACCGTCGTTCGGGGTCAGACCGGCCGCGGCGAGCTTGTCGCCGTACTGGGCGAACGTCTTCGGGAAGAAGGCGCGCACCACGTGACCGAAGATGATCGGGTCGGAGACCTTCATCATCGTGGCCTTCAGGTGCACGGAGAACAGCACGTCCTCCTGCTTGGCGCGGGCGACCTGCGCGGTGAGGAACTCGCGCAGCGCGGCGACGCGCATCACGGAGGCGTCGACGACCTCACCGGCCTGGACGGGTACGGACTCGCGCAGGACGGTGGTGGAGCCGTCGTCGCCCTTGAGCTCGATCCGCAGGGTGCCGTCCTCGGGGATCACCACGGACTTCTCGGTGGAGCGGAAGTCGTCCACGCCCATGGTCGCCACGTTCGTCTTGGACTCGGAGGACCAGGCGCCCATGCGGTGCGGGTGGGTCTTGGCGTAGTTCTTCACCGACGCGGGGGCGCGGCGGTCGGAGTTGCCCTCGCGCAGCACCGGGTTCACCGCGGAGCCCTTGACCTTGTCGTAGCGGGCGCGGATCTCGCGCTCCTCGTCGGTCTTCGGGTCGTCCGGGTAGTCCGGCAGCGCGTAGCCCTGACCCTGCAGCTCGGCGACTGCGGCCTTCAGCTGCGGGATGGACGCCGAGATGTTCGGCAGCTTGATGATGTTGGCCGCGGGCGTCTTGGCCAGCTCGCCCAGCTCGGACAGGGCGTCCGGGATGCGCTGGTCCTCGGTGAGGTACTCCGGGAACACGGCGATGATGCGGCCCGCCAGCGAGATGTCCCGCGTCTCCACGGCGACACCCGCCTGCGAGGCGTACGTCTGGACCACCGGCAGGAAGGAATACGTCGCCAGGGCCGGGGCCTCGTCAGTGTGCGTATAGATGATGGTCGAGTCAGTCACCGGGTGCTCCGCTCCACGTCTGCAACATTGCTCGACATCAAGATATCTCGTGTCGAGGGCCTCCTCGACAGGGGTACGCCTCCCATGCGCTCAGTCGACACGGACGGACGCCACGTCCTCCGGCTCCTCGGTGCCCCGCTGCTGCGGTATGACCACCGAGCCCTGCTGCAACGACACCGTCCGCGTGGGTGCCGGGATCCGGATGCCCTCGGCCCGGTACCGCTTGTGCAGCCGCTTGATGAACTCGTGCTTGATCCGGTACTGGTCGCTGAACTCGCCCACACCCAGGATGATCGTGAACCCGATCCGGGAGTCGCCGAAGGTGTGGAAGCGGACCGCCGGCTCATGGTCCGGGACGGCGCCGTCGATCTCGTTCATCACCTCGGCGATGACCTCCATGGTCACCCGCTCGACGTGCTCCAGGTCGCTGTCGTAGGCCACGCCCGCCTGGAGCAGGATCGTCAGCTGCTCCTCGGGCCGGTTGTAGTTGGTCATGTTCGTCCCCGCGAGCTGCCCGTTGGGGATGATGACCAGGTTGTTGGAGAGGTTGCGGATGGTGGTCTGCCGCCAGTTGATGTCCGTGACATAGCCCTCCTCGCCGCTGCTGAGCCGGATGTAGTCGCCGGGCTGGACGGTCTTGGAGGCGAGGATGTGGATGCCCGCGAAGAGGTTCGCCAGGGTGTCCTGCAGGGCGAGGGCGACGGCCAGACCGCCGACGCCGAGGGCGGTGAGCAGCGGGGCGATGGAGATGCCCAGCGTCTGCAGCATCACCAGGAAGCCGATCGCCAGGACCGCGACCCGGGTGATGTTCACGAAGATCGACGCCGAGGCGGCGACTCCGGAGCGGGACTGGGCGACCGTACGCACCAGCGCGGCGACCGCCCGGGCCGCGGACACCGACACGACGAGGATGAACAGCACGGTCAGGGACTGGTTGACGTGGTGCTGGACGGTCCGGGTCAGCGGCAGCACCGCTCCGGCGGACGCCGCGCCGCCCACGATCGCCCCCCACGGCACTACGGTCCGCAGGGCGTCCACGATGACGTCGTCGCCGCCCCAGCGGGTCCGCAGGGCGTGCTTGCCCAGCCAGCGCAGCAGCATGCGCAGCAGAAACGCCGCCAACAGGCCCGCCGCCAGCGCGATTCCGGCGAGGATGAGGTCGTCCAGGACCAGCGTGCGGGTCATCGGTCACCTCCGGGGAAACAAGCTGCGGCGTACCGGATGTGAAGTCGCGTCACGTAGTCACCTGCTCGAAGACGGGATGTGCGATCGCGCCGGCCACCGTGCGGGTCGGCGCGATCGCTCATCCTGCCGTATCCGGCACGCCGGTTCGTACCTGGCCCGGTGGCCGGATCGCGCAGCTCAGACGATTCCCTCGGCCATTTCGGCCTGTTCCCGGTCCGATCCGTACGCGGCCGTGGCCGGTGTTCCGTACGAACGGCGGGCGACGTACCACCACGCGGTGGCGAGGACGAGTACGACGACCAGGGCCACGGAGGCGTAGTTCATCGTGTCGACCGTCACCGGCGAGGACTGCGGCAGGCAGAACAGGACGGTCACGCAGGCCACCCACCCGACGGCGATCCAGCCGATCGGCCTGCTCCACCGGCCCAGGTGCCACGGCCCCGGCCGGAACCGGTCGCCCGCGCGCAGCCGCAGGAACACGGGGATGACGTAGGCGGGCGTGATCCCGATGACGTTGATGGCGGTCACCGCACCGTACGCCGTCGCCGAGTACAGGGACGGCAGCGCGAGCACGCCGGCGACCCCCACCGACAGCCAGACGGCGGCCACCGGAGTCTGGGTGCGGCCGCTGACCTTGCGCCACAGCGCCGAGCCGGGCAGGGCCCGGTCGCGGCTGAACGCGAACACCATCCGGCTGGCCGCGGCGACCTCGGCGTTGCCGCAGAACAGCTGGGCCACGATCACGACCAGCAGCAGCGCGCTCGCGCCGTCCGTGCCGAGGCCGTCGAGCAGGATCTGCGCGGGCGGCACCCCGGTCTCGCTGGCCCGCGTGGCGGCGTAGTCCTGGATGGCGAAGGTCAGACCGGCGAGCAGCACGAAACCGGCGATCCACGACACCCAGATGGCCCGCACGATGCCGCGCGCCGCCGACACCGAGGCGTTGGCGGTCTCCTCGGAGAGGTGGGCGGAGGCGTCGTAGCCGGAGAAGGTGTACTGGGCGAGCAGCAGGCCGATCGCGGCCACGTAGACCGGGTTCTCCCAGCCGGTCTCGTTGACGAACTCGGTGAAGACGAAGGACGGCGACTGGTGGTGGTCGGGGACGATCGCCAGCGCGCCGACGATCAGGGCGACACCGGCGAGGTGCCACCACACGCTGATCGAGTTGAGCACGCTCACCAGGCGCACGCCGAACAGGTTCAGCGTGGCGTGCAGCAGCAGGATCACCAGGAAGATGAGGAACGTCTTCTCCGGTGTGGGCTCGAAGCCCCACTGGAGGTTCAGGAACGCGCCCGTGAACAGGGCGGCCCCGTAGTCGATGCCGGCGATCGCGCCGAGCAGACCGAGCAGGTTCAGCCAGCCCGTGTACCAGCCCCAGCGGCGGCCGCCGAGCCGGTCGGCCATGTAGTACAGCGCGCCGGACGTGGGATACGCGCTGGTCACCTCCGCCAGCGCGAGCCCCACGCACAACACGAACAGGCCGACCCCGGCCCAGCCCCACAGCATCACCGCGGGGCCGCCCGCGCCCATGCCGAAGCCGTACAGGGTCATGCAGCCGGACAGGATCGAGATCACCGAGAAGCTGATCGCGAAGTTGCCGAAGCCGCCCATACGGCGGGCGAGCACCGGTTTGTAGCCGAGTTCGCGCAAGCGCTGTTCCTCGTCCTGCGGCGGGAGGGCGTTGCTGGACATGCGCATCCTTCGGGTAGGCGGTAGGCAAACGGAAGGAACTCAGGGGCGGTGCGCCGCCGAGCGGCTGCGGGCCTGCAGGAAGACGTCCACGGCCTGGGAGTGGTCGGACGGATCGGACGTGCGGTGGACCCAGGGCAGGGGCGCGTAGTACGGGCCGATCGCGTCGAACACCCGTGCCGCCTCCGGGAACTGGAGGGCGCCCCACAGCGCGTGGGCGAGGTGGTTGAGGTCGAGCGGGGAGCGCTCGGCGGTGGTGGTGAGCTCGAACCAGGAGTGGAACGCCCGGCGTGCCTCCCGGGTCGCGTCCTCGGCGACCCAGTGCAGATCGAGCGCGGCGTCGTGTCCGCCCGCCCGCCGGTAGCGCTCGACCCGTACGTACAGCGGCAGGACGTGCAGCGCGGAGCCCGGCGGTGCCCCGTCGGCCGCCCACTGCGCGAAGCCGACCGCCTCCGCGAGCCGCCCCGAGGCGGCCCGCCCGAACAGGAACTGGAGCATGCGGTGGTGGGCCTCGCGGTTGTACGGGTCGCGCTGGCCGGCCTGCGCGAGCAGTCCCCAGGGGCCGGGCGGCAGCATCGGCTCCGGCGCCGGAACCCGGTGCTCGTCCCAGCGCTGCTCCCGGTCCAGCCGGGCCAGCGCCAGCAGGCAGACCCACGGCACCGGGTCGTGCGGGGAGGCGCGGGTCGCCGCGTCGGCCGCCAGCCAGGCCTCGTGCCACAGCTCCTGCGTACGGCGATGATCCCCGCGGGCGGCGCGCAGCGCGCGTTCCACGGCCACCCGGGCGTGCATCACCACGGCCGGGACGCTGTCCGGTTCCTCGGCGAGCCAGGCCCGCACCACGTCGGTGCCGGCCGCCGTGGCCGCCAGGACCTGGGTGCGCTGGGTCCACTGCCACCAGGACGCGGTCTCCGTGAGCAGGGTGCGCATCGACATCCAGCGTCCGGTGCGCACTTCCTGAAGGGCCGTACGCAGCGCGGCGTCGGGTCCTGCGGGGTCGTAGGCGGGTCGTGCTCCGTCTCTGGCCCTCATCCGCCCGCCCCGTGGAACGGGCGGACGGGAACGGCAGGCTGGAGTAACAACAGGGCTCCCCCGAGCGGCGGTTGACAAGGTCATGTCCGGTCGGCGGCTCACTATAGAGGCGGAGCTTCCGCATTCTCCTCATGGTTTGCCGAACCATGAGGGCTTCCTCGTGTCACCGGTTTCGTATGTGAACTGACCGTCCGTCAGCGGTGCTTGACGCGGTGCGGCGGCCGACGGCAGGCTGTCGAGCCGTGATCGCCCAGGAGCCGACAGGGGTCTCGATGACAGGTCCGGTGCTCGCCGTCGACCAGGGCACGTCCGGCACCAAGGCCCTGGTGATCTGCCCCGAACGCGGCGTCATCGGCACCGGGTTCGCCGCCGTGCGCCCGCGCTCGCTGCCCGGCGGCCTGGCCGAGGCCGACCCTGCCGAGCTGTACGACTCGGTGATCGAGGCGGGTCACCAGGCCCTCACCGAGGCCCGCTCACCCGTGGTCGCCCTGGGCCTGGCCAACCAGGGCGAGACCGTGCTCGCCTGGGACCCGGTGACCGGCCGCCCGCTGACCGACGCGCTGGTCTGGCACGACCGCCGCGCCGAGACCGTGTGCGCCGGGCTCGCCTCGTACGAGGAGGAGTTGAGGCACCTGACGGGTCTCCCGGTCGACCCGTACTTCGCCGCGCCCAAGATGGCCTGGATACGACGGAACCTCACCCGCGAGGGAGTCGTCACCACCAGCGACGCCTGGCTCGTCCACCGGCTCACCGGCGCCTACGTCACCGACGCCGCCACCGCCGGCCGTACCCAGCTGCTCGACCTCGACGGCACGGATTGGTCGCCGCGCGCTCTCGACCTCTACGGCCTGTCCGGTGAGCGGCTGCCCGAGGTCGTCGACAACGCGGGCCCCGTCGGCACGACCACAGCCTTCGGCCCGGAGATCCCGCTCACCGGCCTGGTCGTCGACCAACAGGCCGCGCTGCTCGCCCAGCACATCACCGAACCGGGCGGCGCCAAGTGCACCTACGGCACCGGCGCGTTCCTCCTCGCGCACACCGGTGACACGCCCCGGCGCGGCGACTCCGGCCTGGTCAGCTGTGTCGCCTGGCGGCTCGCCGGACACGCCGGGTACTGCCTCGACGGGCAGGTCTACGCGGCTGCCTCCGCCGTCCGCTGGCTCACCGACCTCGGCGTGATCAAGGGCGCCGCCGATCTCGACGCCGTGGGCGCTGCGGTCCCCGACAGCGGCGGGGTCACCTTCGTGCCCGCCCTCGCGGGCCTCGCCGCCCCCTGGTGGCGCGGCGACCTGCGCGGCTCGCTCACCGGGCTGGGCCTCGACACGGGTCGCGGCCATCTGGTCCGCGCCCTGTGCGAGGGGATCGCCGCCCAGGTCGTCGAACTCGCCGACGCGGCGGAGCGGGACCTCGGCGCCCCGCTGGACACCCTGCGCGTGGACGGCGGCCTGACCCGCTCGACGCTCCTCATGCAGACCCAGGCCGACCTGCTGCAACGCCCGGTCGAGGTGTCGGCGCTGCCCGACGCGACCGCCGTCGGCGCCGGCGCGCTGGCCCGGCTGGGCGCGGAGCCCGGGCTGACCGTGGAGGCCGCGCTGCCCGGCTGGAAACCGGCCGCCGTGTACGAACCCCGGATCAGCGCCGAGGAGGCCGCGGAACGCCTCGCCGCGTTCCGCCGCGAGGTCACCGCCCTGCTCGACGGGACGCCCGCGTGACCCTGCCGTACGACGTGGTGGTCGTCGGTGGTGCGGTCGCCGGTGAATTCGCCTGGTGTCCGTGGCTGGGGATCGCCCTTGTCGGGGTTCGGGGGGATGTCGTTGGGGTTCGGGGGGATGTCGGCCGGGGCGGGTCCGAGGCCGGCATGGCGATCCTCTGGCTGCTCGATGGGAGGCTCGCGTGATTCGGCTCTATGACGTGGTGGTCGTCGGTGGTGCGGTCGCCGGTGAATTCGTCCGGTGTCCGTGGCTGGGGATCGCCCTTCTCAAGGCCCGGGAGGACGTCGGCCGGGGCGGGTCCGAGGCCGGCATCGCGAGTCACCGGCTGCTCGACGGGACGCCCGCATGACCCGGACCTACGACGTGGCGGTCGTCGGGGCCGGAGTCGTCGGCTGCGCCATCGCTCGCGAACTCGCCCGGTATCCGCGGCTGCGCGTCGCCCTCGTCGAGGCCCAGGACGATGTCGGTCAGGGCAGCTCCAAGGCCAACACCGCGATCCTGCACACCGGGTTCGACGCGGTCCCCGGCTCGCTGGAGGCACGGCTGGTGCGCGAGGGGGCGCGTCTGCTCGCCGCGTACGCCGTCGAGTCCGGCATCCCCGTCGAACCCGTCGGCGCCCTGCTCGTCGCCTGGGACGAGGAACAGCTCGCCGCCCTGCCCCACCTCGCCGAGAAGGCCGAGGCCAACGACTGCCACGCCACCCGTCTGCCCGGCCCCGCCGCACTGTACGAGCGCGAACCCCACCTAGGCGCCGGCGCGCTCGGCGCCCTGCACGTGCCCGGCGAGTCGATCATCTGCCCCTGGACGACGACCCTCGCGTACGCCACCCAGGCCGTCCGGCACGGAGTCGACCTGCACCTCGACGCACGCGTCGAGGACGTGAGCCGGCAGGACGGCATCCATGTGCTGACGACCGGCGCGGGCACCCTGCGGGCCCGCTGGCTGGTCAACGCGGCCGGACTGCACGCCGACACGCTCGACGCACGGCTCGGGCACCGCGACTTCACCGTCACCCCGCGCCGCGGCCAGCTCATCGTCTTCGACAAGTTCGCCCGCACGCTGGTCAACCACATCCTGCTGCCCGTCCCCACCGCACTCGGCAAGGGCGTCCTGGTCGCCCCCACGGTCCACGGCAACGTCCTGCTCGGCCCCACCGCCGAGGACCTGGACGACAAACGGGCCACCGGCTCCACCGCCGAGGGACTCGCCGCCCTGCGCGCCAAGGGCCGCCGCATCCTCCCCGAGCTGCTCGACGAGGAGGTCACCGCCGTCTACGCCGGCCTGCGCGCCGCCACCGAGCACGACGACTACCGCATCCGCGCCCACCCCGGCCAGGCGTACGTCACGGTCGGCGGCATCCGCTCCACCGGCCTGACGGCGTCCCTGGCCATCGCGGCCCATGTCACCGGCCTGCTGACCGAGGCAGGCCTCGACCCGGGCCCGGTGCGGGAGCCGGCGCCCGTGCGGATGCCCAACCTCGGCGAGGCCTTCCCGCGCCCCTACCAACGCCCCGACCTCATCGCGGCCGACCCGCAGTACGGCACCCTCGTCTGCCACTGCGAGCGCGTCTCCCGCGGCGAGATCCGCGACGCCCTCGCCAGTACGATCCCGCCGCGCACCCTCGACGGACTGCGCCGCCGCACCCGCGCCCGGGCGGGCCGCTGCCAGGGCTTCTACTGCGGGGCGGCGGTACGGCAGCTGTTCGAGGAGGCCCGGCCATGACGGACGTACGGCAGGTCGACGTGCTCGTCGTCGGCGCGGGCCCCGCCGGACTCGCCACCGCCGCCCGGCTGGCCGCCGCCGGGGCGGGCCGGGTGGAGGTGCTGGACCGGGAGCAGCGGGCGGGCGGAGTGCCCCGGCACTGCGCGCACGGCGGCTTCGGCACCTGGCTGCACCCGCTGACCGGCCCCCAGTACGCCCGCCTGCTCACCGCCGCCGCCGTACGCGCCGGAGCGGTCGTCCGCACCGGGGTGACCGCCCTGGACTGGGCGGGCCCGCTGACCCTGACGACGGTCGGCCCGCACGGTCCCGAGACGATCACCGCGAGGGCGATCGTGCTGGCCACCGGCGCCCGCGAACGCCCCCGCAGCGCACGGCTGGTGCCCGGCACCCGCCCGGCAGGGATCTGCACCACGGGCGAACTCCAGCAGGCGGTCCATCTGTACGAGCAGCCGATCGGCAGCCGGGCCGTGGTGGTCGGCGCGGAGGACGTCTCCTACGCGGCCGCCGACACCGTACGGGCGGCCGGCGCCCGGGTCGTCGCCATGGTCACCGACCTGCCCGCCCCGCGGACCGCTCCCGCTCGCGCGCTCGACGCCCGCCTCCGCCGGGGCATCCCGCTCCTCACCCACACCGGCGTCACCGAACTCCTCGGCCACGGCCGCCTGTCCGGCGTCCGGGTGCGCCACCGCGACGGCCGTACGACGGTCCTGCACTGCGACACCGTCGTGTTCACCGGCGACTTCGTTCCCGACCACGAACTGGCCCGGCGCGGCGGCATCGCCCTGGACCCCGCCACCCGCGGTCCCGCCGTCGACAGCACCCTGCGCACCTCACGCCCCGGCGTGTTCGCCGTCGGCAACGTCGTGCACGCCGTGGAGCGCGCGCGGGCCGTGGCCCGCGAGGGCGTACGCGCGGCGACCGCCGTCCTGTCGGAACTCGGGCCCTTCTGACGGATCTCCGCGGCGTCGCGACGCTGACGGATCTCCGCGGCGTCGCGACGCCCGGCACGCCCTCGCGCCGCACCGGACGCGGCTCCTTCTCTCACGGCGATCCATCAGAAGGGGCCCGGGGCCTCACAGCTCCCTGAACGAGCCGTGCCGCCCCGCCCCCGCGGCGAAGCGGGCGGCGCCCTCCAGGCTCTCCGCCAGCACGCCCATGCCATGGCGGAGCTCACCGCGCAGCGCCGCCTGCTCGTCCAAGCCGTCCTGCTCCAGGACCGAGGCGCGGTCGGCGCGCAGGCAGGCCTGGGGGAAACGGGCGATCGTGGCGGCGAGTTCCTCGGCCTCGGCGCGGGCGCGGCCGGTCGGGACGAGGCGGTTGGCGAGGCCGATGTCGTAGGCCTCGCGGGCGGGCACCGGACGCCCGGTGAGGATCATGTCCAGGGCGCGGCCGGTGCCGATCAGCCGGGGGAGCCGTACCGTGCCGCCGTCGATGAGCGGCACGCCCCAGCGGCGGCAGAAGACCCCGAAGACGGCGTCCTCCTCGGCGATCCGCAGATCGCACCACAGCGCCAGCTCCAGGCCGCCCGCGACGGCGTGCCCGGCCACGGCGGCGATCACCGGCTTGGTCAGCCGCATCCGGGTCGGCCCCATCGGCCCGTCGCCGTCCTCGGCGACCCGGTTGCCGCGCTCGGTGCCGATCGCCTTGAGATCCGCCCCCGCGCAGAACGTGCCGCCCTCACCCCACAGCACCGCCACCCGCGCCTCGTCATCGGCCTCGAACGCGCGGAAGGCGGCGGCGAGGTCGGCCGCCGTCGGGCCGTCCACCGCGTTGCGGGCCTCGGGGCGGGACAGGACGACCGTGGTGACGTGCTGCTGACGCTCGACGCGGACCGGCATGGTGGAGCCCCCTTCGTATCGTCGGGGGCAGCACGTTACTGGCTCAGATCACCTTCAGCCGGACCAGCGCGCCCAGCGTCAACGCCCCCGGCAGCAGCGGCAGCCAGACGGTGATGATGCGGTACGCCAGCACCACCGCCGTGGCCACGGCGGCCGGACTGCCCGCCGCGACCAGCGCCACGATCAGCGCCGCCTCGACCGAGCCGAGCCCACCCGGCGTGGGCACCACGGCGACGGCGACGGTCGCGGCCAGATACGCCACGACCATGTGCCACAGGGGTATCTCCAGCCCCAACGCCAGCCCCACCGCGACCAGCCCGGCCGCCTGCAACGCGGGGAACGCCAGCGAACCGCCCCACAGCGCCAGCGCCCGCGACGGGCGGGTGTGCACCGAGCGCGCCTCGCCCAGTGCCGTGCGCAGGAAGGAGAAGACGGCCGTGCGCAGCCGTCGTACCAGCAGCAGCACGGCCGCCGCCACCAGCGCGACCGCGCCGAGCACGAGCAGCAGCGGGCCGACCGCGGCGTCCGGCAGCAGGGTGCCGAGCCGCAGCGCGCCCGGGAAGGCGATCAGCAGCACGGCCAGCATGCCGACCCGGGCGATGCTCTCGGCGAGCAGATAGAGCGCCACCGCGGCCGAGGAGCGGGCCAGCGGCAGCCCGCACACCGTCATGAACCGCAGGTTGACCGCGCTGGAGCCGAGCCCGGTCGGCAGCATGTGGTTGGCCGCCATCGCCGCGACCTGCGTGGCGAGCAGCCGCAAACCCGGCAGCCGCTCCACGACCGCGCCCTGCCGGGTCACCGCCATGGCGACCCAGGTCAGGCAGGTGGCGCCGCCCGCGGCCAGCAGCCACGGCCACTTGGCCGTCGCCAGGTGGTGGAAGCCCTCGGCGAGCACACGGTGGTGCCGCACCGCGAGGTACGCCACGAAGGCGACCGGGAGCAGGCCCAGGATCAGCCGGAGGGGGATGCGTCCGGGCCGCCGTCCCGCGGGTTGTTGTTCGACCGCTGTCACACTTCGAGAGGTTTTCCGTGCCGCCTCAACTGCGGGTTGCGGAAGCGGGGACGGGGGATGACGTACGGGGAGCGAGCCGACAACGATCTTCCCGAGGGCCCGCACGGGGACGCTCGACCTCACGCTCGACCGCACGCTTGACCTCAAGGTTGGTCGAGGTTCTACGTTCGATTCCATGAGCATGGAGACCACGGCGTGGACGCAGCTGTACAGCGTCATGAACGCCACGCAGGAACGCCGCCCCTTCGCCCGCGCCACACTGCGCCGCATCGCCGCGTTCGCCCGCCCGCACCGCCCCCGGATCGCGCTGTTCGTGCTGCTCGGAGTGGCGACCGCGCTGCTCGCCGTCGCGACCCCGGTCCTCGCCGGCCGCGTCGTCGACGCGATCGTGACGAACGGCGACGCGCGGACCGTCGTACGCCTCGCGCTGCTGATCGCGCTCATCGCGGTGGTGGAGGCGGCGCTCGGCATCCTCGGCCGCAGGCTCTCGGCGGCGCTGGGGGAGGGGCTCATCCTCGATCTGCGGACGGCGGTGTCCGACCATGTGCAGCGCATGCCGGTCGCGTTCTTCACCCGCACCCGCACCGGAGCCCTCGTCAGCCGGCTCAACAACGACGTGATCGGCGCCCAGCGGGCCTTCAGCAACACCCTGTCCGGCGTGGTCAGCAACCTCGTCACGCTGGTGCTCACCCTCGCCGTCATGCTCACCCTGTCCTGGCAGGTCACGCTGCTCGCGCTGGCGCTGCTGCCGGTGTTCGTGATCCCGGCCCGGCGGATGGGCAGCCGGATGGCCCGGATGCAGCGGGAGGCGGCGACGCTGAACGCGGCGATGGGCACCCGGATGACCGAGCGCTTCTCGGCCCCCGGCGCGACGCTGGTCAAGCTGTTCGGGCGGCCGGAGGAGGAGTCGGCGGAGTTCGCCGTCCGGGCCCGCCGGGTCGCCGACATCGGCATCCGTACGGCGACCGCGCAGTCGGCGTTCATCACCGCGCTGACCCTGGTGTCGGCGCTCGCCCTGGCCCTGGGCTACGGCCTCGGCGGCTGGTTCGCCCTGCGCGGCACCCTGGAGCCGGGCGCCGTGGTGGCCCTCGCCCTGCTCCTGACCCGCCTGTACGCGCCGCTCACGGCGCTCGCCGGGGCGCGCGTCGAGGTGATGAGCGCCCTCGTCAGTTTCGAGCGCGTCTTCGAGGTGCTCGACCTCAAGCCGCTCATCGAGGAGAAGCCGGACGCCGTCGAGGTGCCCGAAGGGCCGGTGTCGGTCGAGTTCGACGACGTCCGCTTCGGCTACCCGTCCGCCGACAAGGTCTCCCTCGCCTCCCTGGAGGAGGTGGCCGCCCTCGACAGCCGCGGCGGCGCCGAGGTCCTGCACGGCATCTCCTTCCGCGCCGAACCCGGCCGGACCATCGCCCTCGTCGGCTCCTCCGGCGCGGGCAAGTCGACGATCGCGCAGCTGCTGCCGCGCCTGTACGACGTCGACGGGGGCGCCGTCCGGGTCGGCGGCGTCGACGTGCGCGACCTGACCGCCGGCTCCCTGCGCGCCACCGTCGGCATGGTCACCCAGGACGGCCACCTGTTCCACGACACGGTCCGCGCCAACCTGCTGCTGGCCCGCCCCACCGCAACGGACGACGAGCTGTGGGACGCCCTGCGCCGAGCCCGCCTGGACGCTCTCGTCCGCTCCCTCCCGGACGGCCTGGATACCGTCGTCGGCGAACGCGGCTACCGCCTCTCCGGCGGCGAACGCCAGCGCATGACCATCGCCCGCCTGCTCCTCGCCCGCCAGCGGGTGGTGATCCTCGACGAGGCCACGGCCCACCTCGACAACACCTCCGAGGCGGCCGTGCAGGAGGCCCTCACCGAGGCACTTCAGGGCCGCACCGCCCTGGTCATCGCCCACCGGCTGTCCACCGTGCGGGCCGCCGACCTGATCCTCGTCCTGGAAGACGGCCGCATCGTCGAACGAGGCACCCACGAGGGGCTGTTGGCGGCGGGCGGCCGGTACGCGGAGCTGTACCGGACGCAGTTCGAGGAGCGGGCGGGGGAGGTCGCCGAGGTGGCGGCGTAGGGGTGGCTCCGCGTGCTGCCGGACGTGACTGGTTTCGCGCCCCTTGGACGGCGGGCGCGGCGGCCATGCCCTCAGCGGTCCGGGCTCGGCCACGTGACCAGGCTCTCGGTGCGGGACGGGTGCGCTGTTCCGTACCCTGGTTCCGCCTGTCGGCCCGGCCGAGTGCGGCAGGGCCTGGCAACTGCCCTTGACCTGCAATAACGCAGGCAGGGAGCCGTCATCCGGGAGGACCCAGTGCTCCGCACCATGTTCAAGTCCAAGATCTAGCGTTTGGGTGTTTCCGCAGGTAAGAGCCCTGATCGCGGCCTCCGGGTCAGCAAAAGGTCAGCATCGGGTCGGACGGTGTCCGGCGTGCTGACCTGCACCGATGGCAGGGCCTGCTGTGCCGCCCGGCGCCCTGCTCGGAAGGCTTGATACGTGGCTCGACAGCTCGCCCGTGGGATGGGGTCCTTCTTCAAGGAGTGCGGTTGCTCCAGGCCGACGCGTTGCCCGCACCCGTACACGATTCGGTTTCGGGACGCTCTCGGCAAGCAGCGTGAAGAGGCTGGCTACGACACGCAGGACGACGCGATCGAGCGCCTGACGCAGATCTACGCGGAGAAAAAGACGACGGCCCCGTCCGTTGCCGAGGTCCGCCGGGAACTCGGTCAGCAGACGGTCGCGGAGTACGCGAAGCAGTGGCGGCCGCGGCAGCGGAGGATGACGGAGTACTCCACGGGCTGGCACGTGGACAGCTCCATCAACGTGCACATCGTCCCCCGTCTCGGTTCAAGAAAGCTGAACTCGGTCACGCCGATCGTGGTCGAGCGTTTCCTGGACGAGTTGGAGGCCGATGGGGTGGGCCGCGGAAACCAGGTGAACATCTTCCGCACACTGAAGGCGATCTTGCGGGACGCCTACGGTAAGGGGGCTATGGCGGATGATCCTGTGAAGGGGGTCCAGGAGCCGGAATACGTCCGTGAAAAGGTGGTCATCCCATCTCTCGCCTACGTGAAGAAGGCACTGGCAGCCGCTGACGAACATCTCGCGCTGGAGATCGTCATGATGGTGGGCTGCGGCTTGCGGAACGGGGAAGCCCGGGCAGTGAACGTCAACAACGTTGTGGCGGATGACGTCTACCGGGTGCATGAGCAGATCCATTCCAACACGCACAGGCCGGCGAAGCTGAAGCACCGCAGGGCGGGGGAGTTCCGGGAGGTTCCTCTGCCGCGCTCGGTGCGGGAGGCGATGGAGCGGTACGAGGAGAAGCGCGGCACCACAAAGGAGGGCTATCTGCTGCGCGGTCCGAGCGGCTACTACACCGAGCCGATGGAACGCCGCCGTGTGCAGAAGCTCTTCAAGGACCTGCCTGCAGAGGACGGTGTCGGCATGTACGGCTTCCGGCACTACTTCGCCTCGAACGCGCTCGGGAGCGGGATACCGATCACCGACGTGGCTGAATGGATGGGCCACAAGTCGATCGAGGAGACGTATCGCACCTACCGGCATCTGATGCCGGGGAGCATCACCAAGGCGGCCCGCATCCTGGACACCGGCCTGTGGGACGCGACCTGAGGCCGCAGCGAAACCTGTCGGGGCTGCCCTCCGGTTTGGGCTGCAGCGGCACCACATGGCACAGGTTGTAGAGACCGTCCAGGGACGTCTATGCCAGTCCAGTGCGGGCATGAAATTGCAGTTCAGAGCCACTTGATCCGGGAGCGTCCGCCCAGTTGTTGATGGCTGTGTGATACATGGGATACGGCGAGGCTCCCCCCGAGGTCCGTCCTGCGGGATCTCTGCGCGGATCAGTGAGACGGCGAAGCCGCGCCGGAGCATTCCGGTGCGGCTTCGCCATGTGATCGAACGCGCTGGCGCGCACGACGCGGTCGGTGACTCGTGCGGTCCGTGTGCCTGTGGCTCTTTCGGGTGCCTGATTTGCGAACGCACCCGTTCATCCGTCCGTACGAGGGGTGCGTGCCCCTTCCAGCGAGACCGGGTCGTGTGAGCGCAGGAGCGGGAACGGCCGGATCGACTAGCCCTACGGCGGAGCTGTCCGGGCGATCAAGGATCTCGTTAGGGTGGCTCGGCGGAGGGATCTGATGAGCGCTGGGGAGATGAGTCGCGCGGAGGCGGTCGTGCTCGTGCAGCGGATCATGGACGCGGACTACGCCTCGGACGGCGAGGTGGACGGCTGGCTGGAGGGGCTGGGCAGAGCCCTGGCATGTCCGTCCGGACGGGTCAGGGACTTGATCTTCTGGTCGCCGGAGGGGGAGCTTTCGGCTGATGAGGTGGTCGATCAGGCCCTGGCGTATCGGCCAGTCGCTTTGTGAAGCCGGGACTCAACTCCGAAGCCAGATGAGCAGGGCCGCGGTGGTGGCGGTGCCGAGGAAGACGTAGCCGCGCTTGTCATAGCGAGTGGCCACGGCCCGGGACTGCTTCAGTCTGTTGATCGCCCGTTCGACGGTGTTGCGCTTCTTGTAGCGCTCCTCGTCGCAGCCGGGTGGCCGTCCGCCGCGCGAGCCTTTGCGCAGGCGGGCGGCCTGGCTGTCGGTCTTCTCCGGGATCGAGTGCCGGATACCACGGCGTCGCAGGTACTCGCGGCACGGACTGTTGCTGTATGCCTTGTCGGCCGCGAGGCTGTCGGGCTTCGTGCGCGGCCGGCCCGGGCCGACCCGCGGAACACGGATCTTCTCCAGCACCGTCTGGAACTGGGTGCAGTCCGCCCGCTGTCCGCCGGTGACGACCAGGGACAGCGGGCGGCAGCGGCCGTCCGCGCTCAGGTGGAGTTTGCTGGTGAACCCGCCCCGCGAGCGGCCCAGGCCCTCACCTCCCGCACCACCTCCACCAGCCGGGCGAGCAGGCTCTGCCACGGCGTTTCGCCCTGGCGTTCTGCCGCTTCGGCCCCCTTTGACGCGGGCGCCGGCGGCGGTCCGGTCCGGGCACCGGCCGCGTGCTGATGGGCCCGCACGATGGTGGAGTCCACCGAGATGTCCCAGTCGATCTCGCCTGCGGCATCGGCGGCGGCCTGGACCTGCTGCAGCAGACGCTCCCACGTCCCGTCGGCCGACCACAGCCGGTGGCGTTCATACACGGTCTTCCACGGGCCGAAGCGCTCGGGAAGGTCCCGCCACTGCACCCCGATCCGCACCCGGTGCAGGATCCCGTCGATCACCTGCCGATGGTCCCGCCACCGGCCACAACGTCCGTTGCTCACCGGCAGGAACGGCCGCAGCCGTTCCCACTCGGCATCTGTCAGATCGCCCCGCCCCATGGCCACAACAACGACCCAGGCACGGACGAGTCACATGATCGCCCGGACAGCTCCTAGCCCTACGGCAAGCTGCGCGGGCATCTCTCGCGGGGCAACCCGATCTGTGAGGCGCTGGCCTGCACGTCGAGGTGGTGGTGGCGTCCCTGGGTCCCAGCGCCTACATCTCGCCCGACCACTACGCCTCCCAGCTGCACTTCCCGACCTGGGCGTACGCGGCCGTGCACGTCACGGGCCGGCCGCGGCTGCTGGACGAGGTGCGCACCATGCGCCAGCTGGACGACCTGATCGAGGACCAGGAGAGCCGGCTCGCACCGAAGCAGCCCTGGTCGCTGCCGCGCCGGGCGAGCGCGCTGTTCGACGAGTACCTGCGGCTCATCCAAAGGTTCGAGATCCCGATCGGGCGCATCGACGGCGTGTACAAGCTCGGCCAGAACAAGTCCCCGGCCGACATGGCCTCCCAGGCACGGGCCTTCCGGGAGCGCGGCACGGACAGCATGGACCGGCTGGCCGACCACATCGAGCGGCACAACAACCTGCCTAGGCAGGAGCCCGGCCATGGCCCGGATCAGCCGGCGGACGCGGCCGGCTGATCCGGCGTACGTCGTCGTCGCGGTTTCACTTCTGGGCGGCTGCCCCCGCCAGTCCCTGGCGCAGCAGGGCGTAGGCGTGGTCGGCGTCGGCCACCGCCTCGGGGTAGACCTCGTCAGCGGACCGGCCGGCGACGATGCGCTGCCAGTTCACCGACGCCAGGATGCGCTCGGTGGCGATGACCTGGCCGGCCAGCAGGGCGGCCGTGATCTCGCGGTCGGAGTCCAGCGCGTCGACCAGGGCCTGGGCGAGCGCCTCCTCGGCCTGGGCCAGGTACTGGCTGACGCGTGCCACCAGGCTGGGCGTGGAGTACACGAGGTGGTGGAAGGCGAGGACGTCCTCGTCGTCGTTGAGCCCTGTGATGGGGTCCCGGGCCGCCAGCCCGTCCAGGAAGTGCTGGTGCAGGGCGTCGATCGCGGACACCCCGGGCGGCCGCTCCGCGACGACGGTGCTGCTCACCGTCTGGTGGTCGGCGAAGCGGTGGACGACCAGGTCTTCCTTGGTGGGGAAGTACTTGAACAGCGTGGGTTTGGAGACCTCGGCGACGGCCGCGATGTCGACGACCGAGACCTGGTCAAACCCGTGTTCAAGGAAGAGCGTGATCGCCGTGTCGGAGATCGTCTCTCGCGTTCGCTGTTTCTTGCGCTCCCGCAAGCCCATCGGCGCATTCACCAGGCCATCCTAGCACATCCCCTTACCCGGGCAATCAGGTGACCGAGTCTGCGAATTGACTTGGTTAAGAAATCTGCTCTAGTGTCCGCCAGTGGAAAACGGACGGGCCGGACCGAGCGCCGCCCGCGGTGAGGGAAGGACATCAGGACATGGCACAGGCAACAGCGGCCTCCACCGAGAGGTCGGTGCGCTACCGGTGGTCGGGGCTGGGGGTGATCGCCCTGGCTCAGCTGATGGTCATGCTGGACATGACCATCGTGAACATCGCCCTCCCGTGGGCCCAGCAGGACACCGGGATGTCGGACGCGAGCCGGCAGTGGGTGGTCACCGCCTACACCCTCGCCTTCGGTGCCCTGCTGCTGCTCGGCGGACGGGTCGGCGATCTCGTGGGCCGCAGGCGCGCCTTCGTGGCCGGCGCCGTCGGCTTCGCCGTCGCCTCGGTGGCGGGCGGCGCCGCGCCGAACGCCGAGGTGCTCGTCGGCGCCCGCGCAGCGCAGGGCGTGTTCGCCGCGCTGCTCGTGCCCTCGACCCTGGCCATGCTCGCCACCACCTTCACCGAACCACGCGAACGCGCCAAGGCGTTCGGTGTCTTCAGCTCGGTTGCCAGCGCCGGTGGCGCCATCGGCCTGCTGGGCGGCGGCGTGATCACCGAGTACCTCGACTGGCGCTGGTGCTTCTACGTCAACGTGCCGATCGGCGTGGCCGTGGTGGCCGGGGCCTTGCTGCTGCCGGCGATGCCCGCCAACCGCCAGCGCGTGGACGTCCCCGGCGCGGTGCTCTCCGCCTGCGGCATGCTCGCCCTCGTCTACGCCTTCGACCAGGCGGCGACCCACAGCTGGACCTCGCCCCGCGTCCTCGGCTGCCTCGCGACCGCCGTGGTCCTGCTCGCCGCGTTCGGTCTCACCCAGGCCAGGGGGCTGGCTCCACTGCTCCCGCTGCGGCTGGTCGCCGACCGCAACCGGGCGGGAGCGAGCCTGACCATCGCCCTGGCCATGGTCAGCCTGTTCGGCCTGTTCCTGATCCTCACCTACCAGTTGCAGGTGGTGATGGACTTCTCGCCGCTGCGCACGGGCCTGGCGATCCTGCCGGCGACCGTGGCGACGGTGCTCACCTCCACTCAGATCGCCGCCCGGCTGGTGCCCCGCGTCCCGCTGCGCCTGCTGGTCGTGCCGGGCCTGTTCATCGCCATGCTAGGCCTGCTCAACCTCGGCCGGCTCACCCCCGACAGCTCCTACGCCTCGACGCTGATGCCCACCCAGATCCTGCTCGGCATCGGTGTCGGACTGGTGATCTCGCCGTGCATCAGCGTCGCCACCTACCGCGTGCCGCCGCAGGAGGTGGGCGTGGTGTCGGCCTTCGTCTCCACCTCCCAGCAGCTGGGCGGCTCCATCGGCACGGCCCTGCTCAACGCCATCGCCACCAGCGTGACCGCCGACCGGATCGCGGGCGGCGGCCGCGGTGAACGGGCCGTGACCGAGGCGACCGTCCATGGCTACGCCGTCGCGAGCCTGTGGGCCGCGGGCATCACCGCCCTCGCCGCCGTACTCGCCGGCCTGCTGATCACCATCGACCTGCGCAAGCCCGCCCAGGCTTCCCCGGAGCAGGCGCGGGCCACGGAAGGAGACCTGGCGCCCAGCAACTGACCGCGCCCCCACCGGACCAGCAGCTGCCGGGTGATTTCCCCCGGCCCGGTGGCTGCGCCCGACCAGCAGTCGCCGGGTGACCTCCCCCGGCCCGGAGGCTGCTCCGGCCGCCCGCCGGAACCCACTGAACGGACCCGGCGGGCGGCCCCTATCAGGCCCCTACACCCCCTCATCTCGCCGCAGATCAGGCCCGGCCACCAGAGGCGTACATAGGCTCAGCGCCACCCGCGAACGGCCCGGAGCCGTCACTTTCGAGGATGTGCCCATGCTTCAGGATTCAGCCCTTCTGGAACTCGACGACGCGTTCATGCAGGACCCGCACTCCGTGTACGCACGGCTCAACGCCGAAGGCTCGGCGCACCGGGTGATGATGCCTCCCGGGGTCCCCGTGTGCGGCGGACTACCGGTCTGGCTGATCACCGGCTACGAGGAGGTGCGGTCGGCGCTGGCGGACCCCCGGCTGAGCACCGACCTCAACCGGACGGATCGGCTGTTCGCGCAGAACGAGCCGGACCGCAACAAGCGTGGCGCCTTCTCCTCCGCCCTCGCCACCCACATGCTGCACTCTGACCCGCCGGACCACACCCGCTTGCGTAAGCTGGTGAACAAGGCCTTCACCAGCCGCGCCATCGAGAAGCTGCGGCCGGAGATCGAGCAGATCACCGGCGAACTGCTCGCCGCCCTCCCGGACGACGATCCGGTGGACCTGCTGGACTCGTTCGCGTTCCCGCTGCCGATCCGGGTGATCTGCCTACTCCTGGGCGTGCCGCTGGAAGAGCAGGAGAACTTCAAGTCCTGGTCCAAGGCGCTCGTCTCCGGTGACTCGCCGGCCGCGACCGCCGCCGCCTCGACCGCGATGATTGAGTACCTCGGTGAGCTGATCGAGCGCAAGCGCCGTACGCCCACCGACGATGTGCTCGCCGCGCTGGTCTCGGCCCGTGACGTCGACGACCGGCTCACCGAGACCGAACTGGTCTCGATGGCCTTCCTGCTGTTCATCGGGGGTCACGAGACCACCGTCAACACCCTCGGCAACGGCACGCTGCACCTGATGCGGAACCTGGACCAGTGGGAGGCGCTGCGCCAGGATCGCTCCCTCCTGCCCGGCGCGGTCGAGGAGTTCCTGCGGTTGGAGAGCCCGCTGAAGCACGCCACCTTCCGCTGCGCCACCGAGGACCTGCGCATCGGTGACACCGAGATCCCGGCTGGCGACTTCGTACTGCTGGCACTGGCCTCCGCCAACCGGGACCCCGAGCGCTTCGGGGATCCGCACACACTGGACGTCCGCAGGCCCACCGGCGGCCATGTCGCCTTCGGGCACGGCATCCACTACTGCCTCGGGGCGCCGCTGGCCAGGATGGAGGCGCAGGTGGCGTTCGGCGTGCTGCTCGACACCTTCCCCGCCATGCGGCTCGCGGTCGATCCCGAGGACATGCGGTGGCGCACCAGCACCCTCATCCGCGGGCTGCACTCACTGCCGGTGCGGCTGAACCGCCCATAGTGTCCAGGCCCTGCGGCAGTTCGTCACGGCGGGACAGGTTGAGCTTGCGAAGGACACGTGTCATGTGCTGCTCGACCGTGCTGACCGTGATGAACAGCCGGCGGGCGATCTCCCGGTTGGTGTGGCCCTCCGCCGCGAGGGCGGCCACCCGCAGCTCGGCCTCGGACAACACGTCATGCGCCTGCTCCGAAACCTCATGCCCGGCAGCGCAGCGCCGTCCCTCGGCCGCCCGCTCCGCGTCCGGCAGCAGGTTCTGGCTGAGCGGCTCGGCATGGCATTTCTTCGCCATCCGGTAGGCACGCCGGACGATCACCCGGGCCCGGTTGGACTGCCCGAGCAGATGGTAGACACGGCCCAGATCACCCAGGGCGTGCGCCAGCAGCCAGTCGCTGCCGGAGGCCTGGAGTTCGTCCACGGCCTCCTGCAGCGCCTGCAGCCGCTGCCGGGGCTTCATCGTCGAGGCCAGCAGGCGCAGGGCGTTGCCGTGTACCCGGGGACTGCTCTTGTGCCGGGCCAGTTCCTCCTGCAGGTAAGTGACGGCCTGGTCCGGCTCGCCCAGGCGCAGCCGGGCTTCAGCCACCCCGGTGCGCCACGGGATAAGCGTGGTGTCGCCTACTCCCCAGCTCTCCAGGGCCTTGCCGCATGCCAGGAAATCTCCGAGGGCGGCCTGAAGACGCCCGGTAGCCAGATGGAACTGGCCTCGGGAGTACAGGTAGTGCTGGCCGAAAACGGTCTGGAAGACCGCCTTGGGCACCGGGCGGCAGAGCCGGGCCCGCGCCTCGTCATACCGGCCCATGGCGGTCAGCGCGTACACCGAACTCGCCAGTGGTAGGGCGATGCTCAGCCCCCAGCCCTGCGACGACATCCGCGACAGGGCCAGGTCGCTGTGGGTCTCCGCCTCCAGCAGCCGGCCCTGCCGGATGAGGTTCGCAGCCCGTAGGGAGGACAGCAGTGCGATGTTCCGCTCGCGGGCCGCGTCCAGCAGCGTGGTGCACCACGCGTCGACCTGTTCCGTGCGGTCGGCATAGAACAGGGTCATCAGCGCCAGCGGGATGGTTTCCAGGGTCGGCGTCAGACTGGACATCTCCAATACGTGGGCGGCGCCGACCACTGCCTCCTCCGCCTCACCGCCCCGTAGTACGACGGACAGAGCGGTGGCTGCTTGAAGGCGCGGCTGCGCTGCGATGGCCGCAGGAGTGAGCTCCTCGGTGACGTCGGGGGTCACCTCACCGAACATGCGCCGGTGGAACGGCGGGCACAGCACGGACAGCCACTGCTGCAGCGCGCGGGCCTCGGCAAGGCCCTGCTCGTCCGGCTCGTCGGCCAGTAGCCGGTCGACCAGGTGCAGCATCTCCGCCGCCTCGTCGACGTAGCCGTGCCAGACCAGGTTCTTGATCAGGGACATCGCGCTGGACAGGGCCGTGAGGTGCCCGGCTTGGAGGGCCTCCTTCAGCTCCGGGAGCCGGCGCATGGCCTTGGCCGGGTCGACCTGCCAGGCGGACAGGGTGTGCTGGAACAGGATGGACGCCCGCAGAGGCCCGTCCGGGCAGATGGCGTGGGCCAGGTCGAACAGCCGCATCGCCTTGGGGAACTCGTCCTGAGCGAGCGCCTCGATCGCGGCTTCCCGGAGCAGTGGGGGAGCCCAGGATTCCGCGATACCTCCCGCCGCCACGATGTGTTCGGCCACCGTGGCCGGATGTGCGCCGTTGTCGTGCAGCAGTACGGCGGCCCGCCCGTGCAGCCGCGCCCGCTCCTCGGCGGAGACCTCACCTCCCAGCACGGTGTGCGTCCTCGGGTGACGGAAGTCCGGTCCCGCCAGCAGGCCGGCCTGGGTCAGCTCCTGAAGGTGCCGGGTGGGCGGGTTCGTGCTGTCGCGGTCGAGCAGCACCGACAGCGCGTCCGGCCCCAGCACCGCCAGGTGCCGGGCGAGATCGGCCGCGGGCGCGCTGACCCGGTGACGCAGTCGACCACCGCGGAGTCGAACATCTCCCCGGCGACCGGCCGTAACGCGGCCGCGCCCGTGTACGTGCCCTGCAGGGCGTTGCAGGTGTCCTCGACCAGCGCCCGCGTCAGCAGCGGGCTGCCCCCGCTCGCCGCGTGGAACTCCGCGGCGCCGGCCTCGTCGGCGGGCACGCCCAGCCGCTCGGTGAGCAGCAGCCGGATGTCGCCGGCGGTCAGCGGGCCGACCCGCAGCTGATGGAATCCGGGCTGCCGGGCGAACTCGGCCCGCGCGGTGGCGTACGAGGGCAGGGCTTGCGGCCGGTCGGTGAACACCGCCAGGACCCGGGAGGCGACCATGCGGCGGGCGAGGTGCCCGAGGCAGCCCAGCGACTCGTGGTCGGCCTCGTGGATGTCGTCGACGGCGAGGACGAGGGGATGGTCGTCGGCCAATTTCATGACGGCCGCGCAGAATTCATCCGTGGCCTTGTCACGTTCACCCTCCGGTGCCCGAGTGACGGCCGCAAGGCTGCGGCCGACGGCTGCGAGCGTGTCACTCGTACGCTGTGAAGCTCCTTTGAATCGCCCTGTGTGCCACAGGAGTTGATGGACCACGCCCCAGGAGTTGGCGCGCTCTCTCGGGGAGCAGGCCGCTCTCAGGACGAGGGAACCGGATTTCGCCGCGCTCTGGGTGAATTCGTGGAGGAGGGCGGTCTTGCCGATCCCCGCAGGGCCACTGACCAGGGCGATCGGACCCGCTCCGCGGTCGCGTGCGGTCAGCAGGTCATGCAATTGGGTGAGTTGTATGTCCCGTCCGACGATGGACATCCGCAGGTGCTCCTATGGTGCCGAGGCTTGCATGTCTTCAGCAATCCTGCAACTTCAGACAGTCTGCGGGACCTTCAGTGGTCACCGCCACAGGGATTTGGCGCAAGTGCGACCGTCGACAACGGCAATTCGGCCAACTTCGAAATCCAGGGCAATTTTCCGCCTTGGGGTTCTTCAAAGAGGCGTAAAGAAAATGCGGCCCGGGGGAGTCCCCGGGCCGCACCTCTCGGACAGGTCTCGACCGTTCTCGGACGGTCCGCGCCTCAGGCGGCGAGCGGCTCCGGCAGCGGCCGGGCGTGCAGGACGTCGAGACGGGACACCGCACGCGTCACCACGACGTACAGCCGGTGCAGTCCGCGCGGCTCGGACTCGACGATCGAGGCCGGCTCCACCACGACGACATGGTCGTACTCCAGGCCCTTGACGACCGTCGCGGGCAGCACGGTCACCCGGGCGGCCGTGCCGACCTCCTCGGCCGTCGCCGTCTCGATGCCCGCCCGGCGCAGCGCCGCCGAGGTGGCGGCGACCGCGTCTTCGGCGGCGATGACCGCGACCGACCCCTCGCGGTCGAGGGCCGCGCGGACGGCGGACACGGTGGCGGACGCCAGGTCGTCGACGGCGCTGACCGTCAACTCGCCGTCATGGCGCAGCGAGCGGGCCGGCGGCACGTCCACGCCCAGGGCGCCCACGAGCCGGTTGGCCAGCTCCATCACTGCGGCGGGCACACGGAAGCCGGTGGTCAGCGGGACGACCGTGGCCTGCGCCTTGCCCAGGTGCGTCAGCTGCTCCTGCCAGGTCCGCGCCGACCACGGCGCCGTCGCCTGGGCCAGGTCGCCCAGCACCGTGATGGAGCCGAACGCGCTGCGCCGGGCGATCGCCCGGCACTGCATCGGCGACAGGTCCTGGGCCTCGTCCACGACCACATGGCCGTAGCCCTCGGGGCGTTCGATGAGCCCCGCGACCTCGTCGAGCAGCAGCATGTCCTCGACCGACCAGGTGGCGCTCTTCTCCGACCGCGGAGGCTTCGCCCACAGCAGGGCCCGCTGCTCGGCGGCGTCGAACACCCCGTCCGCCGCGGCCTCCATCACCGCCGGATCGCTCAGCAGCGTGGCCACGACCTCCTCCGGCCGCGCCACCGGCCACGCTGCCTCCAGCAGCGCGGCGATCGGCTTCGAACGGCCGATCTTGCGCGCCCAGGTCACGCTCTTCGGGCCGGCCCGCCGCTCGGCCTGCTGCTGGATCAGCGTGACCACCCGCGAACGCACATGCTCGCGGCCGATCCCGTACGGCACCCCCATGCCCCGCACCTCGTCGATGACCCGGGCCAGGTCGTACGAGTCCACCCGCCAGCGGTACGAGCCGTCGGTGACCGCGATGGACTCCTCCGGGTGCCTCACCCGGGCGTACAGTGCGCGCTCAAGGACGGTGGCCATACGGTCGCTGTGCTTCAGGACGCTGACGTCCTCGGAGTCCGCCCGCCGTACCGGGTGCCGTGCGACGACGTCCTCCACCGTCAGCTGGGCGATGTCGATCTCGCCCAGCGACGGCAGCACCTCGGAGATGTAGCGCAGGAAGGTGCGGTTCGGGCCGATGATCAGCAGACCGCTGCGCTGCAGCCGCTCGGGGAACGTGTAGAGGAGATACGCGGCGCGGTGCAGGCCGACGGCGGTCTTGCCGCTGCCCGGGGCGCCCTGCACACAGACCGACTCGTTCAGCTCGCTGCGGACCAGGTTGTCCTGTTCCGGCTGGATGGTGGCGACGATGTCGCGCATCGGGCCGAGGCGGGGCCGCTCGATCTCGGCGGCGACGATCGCGCTCGCCGCGTCGCCGCCGTCGTCGCCGCGGGCGTGGTCGAGGTGCTCGTCCTCAAGTCCGGTGAGGTCCTCGGGAGCGCCGTGGCTCCACGGCGCCCACCCGAAGCGCCGCCGCACCGCGACGCCGCGCGGCTCCAGGGCGCTCGCCTGGTAGTAGGTGCGGGAGACCGGCGCACGCCAGTCGATCACCAGGGGCGGTGCGGCCGGGTGTTCCGAGACCCGCCTGCGGCCGATGTAGTACCGCTGCCGCCGGTGGTCCCCCGCCTCCTCGGAGTCCTCGAAGTCGAGCCGGCCGAAGAACAGCGGGCTGTCGGGCTCCTCCGCCATCTGCCGTGCGCGGGTGCGCAGGTAGCGGCCGAGCGCCTCGGCACTCGCGCCGTCACCCGACACGTCCTCGCTCGCGACGACCTGGTACTGGGCATCGTCCACCTGCCGGGTCATCGCTTCGCGGCACACCGCGACGTACGCACGCTCCAGGGCCAGCTCGTCGTCGAGTCCGACGGCCTCCTGGGTGCCGTACGTGTCCTGGACGTGTGACGTCATCGATCGACCTTTCCGAAGTGACGGCCTTGCGCGCCGCCCGACGAGGCCGGACGGCGAATTTCGGGTCCCAGCATAACTGAACCCGGTTAATAGACTGGCTGAGTTGTGTTATTGCTGGCCGGATACCGACGGCCTACGCGCAGTGCTCCGCGCGGGCGCGTACGGCTGGGCGCGACCAGCGCTCCGCGCGGCCGGTGTCGACCGGGCCGCGGCCGGAGTTGCCGGGGGTCTGCTGCCGCCGGGTCGCGGTCACGTTCCGAGCGGCCGGTTGTCGCCGGGCGTGCCCAGTGCTCCGGGGGCTGTTTGCCGTCGGCCGCAACCAACGCTTCGCGGCGCCGGTGTCGCGGCCCGGGGCCACGCGTTTCTGGCGGCCGGTAGCCGCCGGGCGTGCCTAGTGCTTCGAGCGGCCGGGCACCGCCGGGTGGGACCAGCGGTGCCGACGCAGCCGGCGGCTGGTGACCGCCGGCCGCCGGCAGCGCTTCGGTGGCCCGTTACCGCCTGGCCGCGATCAGTGCTCCCAGCACCGCCGCGTGGACCAGATGGCCAGGGGCGTACAGCTCCTTGCCGATCCACAGTGGGGGGTGGTGTTCGGCGTCCAGGCCGTGCTTCAGGAGGAAGGCGCAGCCTCGGTGTACGGCCTGGGTCGTTTCCTCGGAGCGGGCGTCGCCGTCGGCGGTGAGTTCCAGCAGGGTGCATACCGCGTAGGCCGTCTCCTCCGGTGTGCCGTCCCAGCGGCCCCAGGAGCCGTCCTCGTGCTGCCGGTGCAGGAGCCAGTCGACGGACCTGCCGAGGGCTTCGGCCGACGCCGGGCCGGCGTACCGGTGCAGGGCCAGGGCGCAGCGCATCGTCGCGAAGTAGGGCGAGGCGTGCCACTTGTCGGACCAGCTGCCGTCCGGCCCCTGGCGGTCGCGCAGCCACGACGCGATCCGGGCGACGGCGTCCCGGTACCGGTCCCCCTCAGCAGGACCGTCGGCCAGGTGGCAGCCCAACGCCTCCAGGATGTGCGCGTTGGTGGTCGTGGACGGCTCGTGCTCCGGGATGGTGGACATGAAGTGGCTGCCCGCGTCGTACTGCCACAGGTACTCCGGCTCCTGCGGCGCCCCCAGGCGGGCCAGGGCCGTCAGGACGATCGCGCTGGTCTCCGCCTCGTACGCGAACCCCGGCGCGGTCGGCGCCCCGGACCGGCCGACGTCACCCGGCAGCTCCTTCAGCAGCGGAGCGAGCACCTCGCGCTCCACCCCCGCCGTCGCCAGGTTTCCGGCGATCCACGCCCGCTCGTAGTACACGATCGAGGTCATCGCGGGGACCGCGTCGGATCCCCGCTCCTGGGCCTGCCGCAGGAAGCGCACCGAGGGGTGCGCGGGGTCGGCCGGCTCCCGCGGGCCGAGCCAGGCGGCGGTCGCGGCAGCGGAACAGCCGACGACCCCGTCGACCGGCTCCATCTCGGCGGCACCGACGGCCGCCGGGCCCACGATCTCCAGATAGTGACCGGCGAGCGGGTTGCGCCAGGCACCCCCGCGCAGCCCACGCAGCGCCTCGTCGGTCAGCCCGTGCGGCAGCGCCAGCGGCTGCACCGGTCCGTCCCCGAGGACGGCGAGCCGGGTGTTGATCCCCTCCACCAGAGCGGGGATGACCATGAAGAACACGACCGTCGACGGCACCGGCTCCTCGGCGCTGCGCGCCACCAGCGCGGCCGCCGCCGCGAGCCCCCGCCGCGCGGCCTCGACGAGCGCCGCGGGCGGCAGCGGCAACTCGCCGCCCTCCCGGCCCAGCACGGCCAGCAGCGCCTCCGTCGCGCTCAGCGTCGGCACGAGGGCGTACCCGCCGGGGCCGCCCCAACTGCCGTTGGACCGCTGCTCGTCGAGGAGATACCGGACCCGGGCGGCGTCCCCGTCCAGCCACGGGGCCAGCGACACCAGCCGGGCCGTCTCGTACACCGAGGGACCCAGCGCGCCGGTCGGGTCGTCCAGCACCCGCTCGACCAGCTCGGCGACGAGCCTGTCGAGGTCCACGTCCGTGGGCGCGCTCACGCGGGGAGCTCCTCGGAGACGGTGATGCTGTCGACGAGCAGCGACGACGGCAGCGTCGCCGGGTCGGGGTCGCCCGGCAGGACCGGGCCACCGGGGCTGCCGATGATGATCGCCAGACAGAAGTACACGGGCTGGTCGAACAGCCAGCCCTTCGGAGTGGTGTCCTGCGGGGTCAGCTTCAGGTACTCGCGGCCGTCCAGGTACCAGGTGATCGAGTCGGGGCCGCGCCGCCAGACCGCCGAGTAGGTGTGGAAGTCCGCGCTGAGCGGGCTGCCGTCCTCCGTGGTCGTACGGGCGCCCATGCCCAGGGACGGGATCTGGTGGCACTCGGGGGAGTGGACGGCACCCCACACCGAGTCCGGCTCGGAGCCGAGCGCCTCCAGGACGTCGATCTCCCCGGCCCGGTACCACGCCTGCACCGGGTCCTCGTCGCCCCGGTGCCGAAACTGCGTGCCCCAGGCCCACAGCGCGCAGTCCAGGCCCGGACCCGCTGCGGTCTTCACCCGGGCGTCCAGGCGCAGCGCGCCGCCGGGCCGCGGCACGAAGTCCTCGCGCCGGGTCTCCAGCCACGCCGCCCGGTACTCCCCGTCCTCGTGCGTGGCGGTGATCCGCAGGTGCCCGGCGCCGTCGAGGCAGACGTTCGCGGGGTCGTCCGTGTGGAACTCGATGCCGGCGCCGAACGGCTGCCCGGTGACGACCTGCCACAGGGCAGGGTCGGGCGGGGACCCGGCCGGGCCCTCGAACGTGTCCTGCCACAGGACCTTCCACGACGGCGGCGCGGTCGCGGCAGCCGGGGCGGTGGCGTGCTTCTGGTTCACGGTCTCCATGTCTTTCTCGGGCTCCGTCTTCCTCAGTTGCCCGGGGCCGACGGTGCGGCGGCGTCCGGATCGAGATGCTCGGCCATGGCGAGCGGGGTGGGATGGGCGAACAGGTCGGCCAGGCGTACAGGCACACCCAGCGTCTTCTCGATGCGCTGCACGAGCTGCGCGCCGAGCAGCGAATGCCCGCCGCTGTCGAAGAAGTTGGCGTGCGGGCCGAGGTCGGTCCGGCCGAGCGTGCTCTGCCACAGGGCGAGCAGCCGCCCGGCCGTCCCCGACTGCGCCTCGGGCGAGGCCTCTCCCGCCCCCGCGGCCGCACTGCGCTCGGAGCGGCGCTGCTCGGCGAGGCGGGTCAGCGCGAGATGGTCCCGCTTCTCGTTGGCGGTGGTCGGCAGCGACTCCAGCACGACGATCTCCTGGGGTACGGCGGCGGAGGGCAGCAGGGACCGGGCATGGGCCGTCAGCCCGGCGGTGTCCACCTCGGCCACGCCGTCCCCTCCCTCCGCTCCTTCCGCTCCTTGCGCCGGTTCCACGAACGCGACCAGGGCGGCGTCCGGCCCGCCGCGCCCCACCACGACGACGGCGACGTCCCGTACGTCCGGACGGTCGAGCAGCACCGCCTCCACCTCGCCCAGTTCGATCCGGTGGCCGCGCAGCTTGATCTGGCGGTCGGTCCGGCCCAGCAGCTCGACGCTGCCGTCGGGCCGCAGCCGGGCCAGGTCGCCGGTGCGGTAGTGGCGCCCGTACGCGGGATGGTCGCGGAAGCGGTCCGCCGTCAGCTCGGGGCGGTTGTGGTAGCCCAGCGCGACGCCCGCCCCGGCGATGCACAGCTCGCCCTGCACACCGACCGGCAGCTCCCGGCCGTCCGGGTCGACGACGAACACCTGGGTGTTGGCGATCGGACGGCCCACGTCCACGCGGACCACCTCGTCCGGCACCGGCCCCGAGGTGGACCAGATGGTCGTCTCGGAGGGGCCGTACACATTGAGCAGTGAGCCGCCCGAGGCGGCCAGCGTGCGGGCCAGCGCCGGCGGCAGCGGCTCCCCGCCGCAGACCAGGCGCCGGCCGGCGAGCTGCCCGTCCGCCGCGTCGGCGACGACCCGCCAGGTCGTCGGGGTGGCCTGCACGATGCCGACGTCGTGCGCGACGACCTCGGCGAGCAGGGCACGGCCGTCGGTGCGGGCCTCGTCGGAGGCCACGACCAGCCGTCCGCCGCACACCAGCGGCAGGAACAGCTCCAGGGCGGAGATGTCGAAGGCGAAGGTCGTCAGCCACAGCACGGCGTCGTCCGCGGTGACCTTCAGCTCCTCGGCGAAGTGCTGGACCACGTTGGCGAGGCTGCGGTGGCCGACCAGGGTGCCCTTCGGCTTCCCCGTCGAGCCGGACGTGTAGATCAGGTAGGCGCAGCAGTCCGGATCGGGGCCGCCCGCACCGGGGTCCGGCAGCGGGCCGGAGCCGTCCCGCGCGAGCGGCTCCAGCGGAACGACCCGCGCCCGGACCCCCTCGGGCAGCTCCACGCCCGGCGCCGTGAGCACTGCCTGCGCGCCGGAGTCCTCCAGGACGTACGCCAGGCGCTGCACGGGGTGCTCCGGATCGACGGGCAGATACCCCGCTCCGGCCAGCCACACCCCGAGGGCCGCGGCCGCGAGTTCGGGACCCCGGGGCGCGGCGAGCGCGACGATGTCACCGGCCCTCACCCCGGCGTCCGCCAGGACGTCCCGGGTGTGCTCGGCGGCCCGCCACAGCTCGGCGTACGTCGTGCTGCGACCGTCGCCCACGACGGCCGGCGCGGACGGCGTCAGCGCCACCCGCTCCCGCACCGCCGCGAGCACGCTGGGCGGATCCACCGGGCGCGCGGTGTCGTTGCTCGCGGCCAGCACGGCGAGGTCGGAGGGCCCGGCCAGCGGCAGTTCGCCCATCGGCCGGTCCGGCCCCTCCGCGGCCGCGAGCAGCAGCGCCTCGAAGCGTTCGAGCAGCCGCTGTACGTCGGCCCGGTCCAGCACCTGCGTGTAGTACGCGGCCCGGACGGTCACCTTGTCCGCCGAGGACAGGAAGAAGAACTCCAGGTCGAACTTGCTGAAGCCGTTCTCCACCGGGAGCCTGCGGGCCGTGGTGTCGCCGAGGGGGAAGCTCGTACGGCCGTCGTCCGGAACGTAGTTGAACAGATGGCGGAAGACGGTGTTGCGCCAGGAGGCGCCGCCGTCCCTGCGCAGTTCCGGCAGCAGGACGTCGACCGGCACATCGGCGTGGGCGACCGCCCTGAGGAACGCGTCGCGGGCGGTCCGCACCAGGTCGCGGAAGCCGCCGCCGAGGTCGACGGGTATGCGCAGCGGCAGGGTGTTGACGTGGTAGCCGACGGCCCTGGACGCCTCGCGCGCCCGGACGTTGACCGGGGTGCCCACCACCAGGTCGGGACCCGCGCCGTGCCGGGCCAGCAGCAGGCCGTACGCGGCCAGCAGCACCACCGCCTCCGGCGCGCGCAGCTCCTTCTGCAGCCGGCGCAGTACCTCGGTCGCCCGCGGGGACAGGTCGGCCGTGATCTGGTCACCGGTGAGGGTCGGCTCGGGAAGATCCTCGCTGCCGCACCACAGGGCGAGGCCCGCGGCGTCGGCCCCGGCCAGCTGCCCGCGCCAGTACTCCACGGCAGCCGCGCGGGGAGCGGGCTCCCGGTACGGCGGCTGCGCGGCCAGCAGCTCCGCGGGTGGCGCGGCACCGGCCGCGAGCGCCGTGTACCCGGCGGTGAACTCCTCCAGCAGGACCGCGCCGGAGACCGTGTCGAAGACCAGGTGGTGGACGGCGAGACAGAACGCGTCGCCGTCCGCGCACCTCACCCGCGCGGCCCGCACCAGCGGCCGCCCGTCGATGTCGAAGGGACGCGTGATGAACTCCCCGACGACAGCGGCGACCTCACCCGGCTCCGCCGCCAGTTGCTCGGCCTCGATCCGCAGGGCAGCGGGGTCGAGCACCTCCTTGACGAGGCCCGCCCGCTCCTGCCGGAACACCGTGCGCAGCGCCTCGTGCCGGCGCAGCAGCAGATCGACCGTGCCCTGGAGCGCCGGGCCGAGCAGCGGCCCGTCGGCCTGAAGGGCGACGGAGAGGTTGTTGACCCCCTTGACGGGCACCAGCTCGTCCAGGAGCCAGAGGGCGTGCTCCTTGCTGTCGGCCGGGCGGGACCGGACTTCCGTTGCTTCTGGCATTCCAACCGTTCCGTGGGTTCGCGGGAATTCGCGGTGGGGCGTACGTACGGGATTCGCGCGTACGGGACTTCTCAGGCGGGCCTGTCCGCGCCGAGCAGCTCGGTCACCGTGCGGGTGACACCGGGGTCGCGCAGCAGGTCGACGTGCGGGACGTCGACGCGCAGTTCCCGGCCCACGGCGATGTCCTGGCCGGCCGCGCGGGAGCCGTTCAGACCGCTCGTGGGCGACGAGGACGTGACGGTGACGGCCTCCCGCCACGCGGGCAGAGGGTCGATGTCCGCGGCCGCGATCAGATAGCCGACGAACGACGCGAAGACCGCGGTGATCTCCTCCGTCCGCTTGGCGTCCAGCTCCAGCCGGTCGAAGGCGGGCTTGGCGGTACGCCGGTACACGTCGAGGAGTTCGGCGCCCAGCGCGGCCATCGTCGTGTGCTGCTCGTGCGCCCGCCGCGCCTCGTCCGCCGCCTGCGCGGTCTCCTCGGCACTCAGCAGGGCGGACATGGAGTCGAGGACCTTGTAGAACTGCGAGTACAGGGTCAGCGGGCCGGACTGCTCGGGGTCGAACAGCACCAGCGCGGGCGCCTGTTCCTGCCGGGCGGCGAGGCGCTGCGCGATCGCGCCCGCGTAGACGCCGCCGACACAGAAGCCGAACACCGCGCGGACCGGGCGGCCGTCGGCCGCTACCTCCTCCAGCCACCGCTCGACGGGGTCGGCATCGCCGGCACCGGTCCCGGCCTCCTGGGGAATCGTCTCCCAGATCGAGCAGGGCAGCAGGTCACCCAGACCCGAGGCCAGATCGGTGAAGCGGCCCTCGGCCCGGCCGGTGGCGTCGAAGTCCACGGCGAGCACGAGCTCGTGCGCGTCCGCGTTGCCGAGAACCCGCCACGTCTGCGGATCGGTCATGGTTCGGGATCCCCCATGGTCTGTGGAAAACACTGCGTTCGGTTCGGTGGAAAACGGTGAACTCGCGTTCGTGGAGAACGGTGAATGCACGTCCGAGGACAGTGGATTCGTGTTCGGGGACGGTGAGTTCGCGTCCGTGGAATACGGAGAATGCGCGGTCACGCTAACTTCGCCTCCTGGCTCGGATAACCCCTAGCCGACCCCTGCGACCCCCAGCCGCGTGGCCAGCACCTCGGCGACCGCGTCGGTCTGCTCCGAGACGTAGAAGTGACCGCCGCCGAAGACCCGCAGGTCGAACGGGCCGGTGGTGTGCTCCTGCCAGGCCCGGGCCTCCTCCACGGTGGTCTTCGGGTCGTTGTCGCCGGTCAGCGCGACGACGGGGCAGCCGACGGCCGCGCCCGGCGCGCTGCGGTAGCGCTCGATCGCCTTGTAGTCGGCCCGCAGGGACGGCAGGAACATCCGGACGATGTCCTCGTCGTCCAGCGCCGCCTGCGCGGTGCCGTCCAGGGCGCGGATCTCCCGCAGCAGCGCGTCGTCGCCCTTGCGGTGCAGGTCCTCGCTGCGGTGCCGGGAGGGGGCCCGGCGCCCCGACACGAACAGGGACACGGGCGTCACGCCCGCCCGCTGCTCCAGCCGCGCGGCCACCTCGAAGGCGACGGACGCGCCCATGCTGTGCCCGAACAGGGCGAGCGGGCGGTCGGTGCCGACGGCCTCGACGACCGCGTCGAACGCGGCGTCGGCCAGCTGGTGCAGGTCCTCGAAGGCGGGCTCCCGATGCCGGTCCTGACGGCCGGGATACTGCACGGCCACCACGTCCAGCCGCCCGGCGAGCGCCCGGGACAGTGCGTGGAAGGACGTGGCCGAGCCGCCGGCGTGCGGGAAGCACACCAGGGTGACACCGTCGGCGGGCGCCGGCTGGTAGCGGCGGATCCAGGGGCTCTCGATTGGTGCGGTACGTGTGGGGGTCATGACGCAGTCCTCTTCATTTCCTCGTGCAGGTGCGCGGCGAGCTCTGCCGGCGTGGGGTGGTCGTAGATCAGCGTGGGCGGCAGGTCGAGGCCTGTGACCTTGGTGAGCCGGGCGCTCAGCTCGACGGCCGTCAGCGAGGCGAACCCGGCGTCCAAGAAGTCCTGTTCGGCCGGCAGCGCGTGCGGGTCGGCGTGCCCGAGCACCGCGGACGCGGCCGACCGCAACGCCTCCAGCAGCAGCGCCGGCCGCTCGTCCTCGGACGCCTCGGCCAGGGCCCGCGCCAGGTCCCCGTCGTCCTCGGACGGCTGGGCGTCCTCCGGCGCGTCCGTGGCGGCGGGGGCGCGGCTGTGGTCCCACGCCGACAGCAGCGACAGCACCGCGTTCAGGGAGTCGGCCTCACGGGCGGAGTCGACGTCGAGCAGCGCGGCCAGAGCAGCGACGTCCCGGCTGCCGACAGCGCGCCAGAACCGCCGCTCCAGGTCGCTGCCGCCGGCCGGCGCCTGCTGGGACCCCGACGGCAGCCAGTACGCCGTGCGCTGGAAGGCGTACGTCGGCAGCTCGACCGTACGGGCGCCGGTCGGGGCGAACACCGCCGCCCAGTCCGGGGACACACCGTGGACGTGCAGTTCGGCGACGGCCGTGGCCAGCGCCCGGGCGTCGGCGCGGTCGCGCCGCTGGACGGGCACCACCAGCGCCTGACCGCCGAGGCACTCCCGGGCCATCGCGGCCAGCACCGCGTCCGGGCCGACCTCGACGTACGCGGTGACGCCCTCCTTCTCCAGATGCGTCAGCTGATCGGCGAAACGCACCGCCTCCCGCGCGTGCCGCACCCAGTAGCCGGGGTCCTGGAGCAGCCCGTCCGACGCCGTCTCGCCGGTGACGTCGGAGACGACCGGGACGCGCGGCGCCCGGTACGACACCTCGCGCGCGACCGCCGCGAACTCGTCGAGCACCGGATCCAGCAGCGGCGAGTGGAAGGCGTGACTGACCCGCAGCCGCCGGGTCCTGCGGCCCAGACCCTTGAAGTGCGCGACGATCTCCTCGACCGCGCCCTCACGGCCCGACACGACCACGGCCGACGGCCCGTTGACCGCGGCCACCCCCACCTCGTGCGTCCGCCCGGACAGCAGCGGCAGCACCTCGTCCTCGGCCGCCTGCAGCGAGGCCATGGCCCCGTCCGCGGGCATCGACTGCATCAGCCGGCCACGGGCCGCCACGAGCCGCGCCGCATCGGGCAGGTCGAAGACCCCGGCGACATGGGCCGCCGCCAGCTCACCGATCGAGTGCCCCGCCAGCAGCTCGGGTCGCAGCCCCCACGCCTCAAGCAGCCGGAACAGCGCCACCTCGACGGCGAACAGTGCGGGCTGGGCGTACTCGGTGCGGTCCAGCAGCTCCGCCTCCGGGGAGCCGGACTCCGCGAACACGACCTCGGCCAGGGGCCGTTCCAGCAGCGGTCCGAACTGCGCGCAGATCTCGTCGAACGCCGCCGCGAACACCTCGGACGAGGCGTACAGCTCCCGGCACATCCCGGGCCGCTGGGTGCCCTGCCCCGAGAACAGGAAGGCGACCTTGTGACTGCCCGCGGCGGCACCCGTCACCACGGACGGCGAGCCCTCGCCACGGGCCAGCGCCTCCAGCGCCGCGAGCCGCTCCGCCGGGTCGTCGCCGAGCACCGCACCCCGGTACGCGAACGCGGACCGGGTCGTGGCCAGCGACAGCCCGACCTGCGCGGCAGTCAGCTCCGGCCGCTCCTGTACGAAGTCCCGCAGCCGGGCGGCCTGGGCGCGCAGGGCCCCCGGACTCCTGCCGGACAGCACCCACGGCGGAGCGACGACCCCGCCCGGCTCGCCCTCCTCGGTCCCGGCCTCGTCCGGCGCGGCATGCTCCAGGACGACATGGGCGTTGGTCCCGCTGATCCCGAACGACGACACGGCCGCTCGCCGGGTACGGCCGGTCTCCGGCCATTCGGTGGTCTCCGACAGGAGCGAGACGGCTCCGGAGTCCCAGTCGACGTGGGTGGAGGGGGTGTCGACGTGGAGGGTCCGGGGGAGGAGGCCGTGGCGCATGGCCATGACCATCTTGATGACGCCGCCTACGCCGGCTGCGGCCTGGGTGTGGCCGATGTTGGACTTCAACGAGCCCAGCCACAGCGGCTGTTCGTCGGTGTGCTCCTGCCCGTACGTCGCCAGCAGCGCCTGCGCCTCGATGGGGTCGCCGAGGCTGGTGCCGGTGCCGTGGGCCTCGACCGCGTCGACGTCCGCTCCGGTCAGCCCCGCACTGGACAGGGCCTGGCGGATCACCCGCTGCTGCGCGGGCCCGTTCGGGGCGGTGAGGCCGTTGCTCGCGCCGTCCTGGTTCACCGCGCTGCCCCGCACCACCGCCAGCACCGGGTGGCCGTTACGCCGCGCGTCCGACAGCCGCTCCAGCAGCACGACGCCCGCGCCCTCGCCCCAGCCCGTGCCGTCCGCGGAGTCCGCGAACGCCTTGCACCGCCCGTCGCGGGCCAGCCCCCGCTGCCGGCTGAACCCGATGAACGTACCGGGCGTGGTCATCACGGTCACGCCGCCCGCGAGCGCCAGCGAGCACTCGCCGTTGCGCAGCGACTGCGCGGCCAGATGCAGGGCCACCAGCGAGGAGGAACAGGCCGTGTCGACCGTGATGGCCGGGCCTTCCAGACCCAGGTGGTACGCCACCCGGCCAGAGGCGATGCTGCCGGAACTGCCGTTGCCGAGGAACGCCTCCAGCCCCTCCGGCACCTCGGTGACCTGCGTGCCGTAGTCGTGGTACATGACGCCGGCGAAGACGCCCGTACGGCTGCCTCGCAGGGTCCGCGGGTCGATGCCGGCCCGTTCCACGGCCTCCCAGGAGGTCTCCAGGAGCAGCCGTTGCTGCGGGTCCATGGCGAGGGCCTCGCGGGGCGAGATCCCGAAGAAGCCCGCGTCGAACTCGGCGGCGTCGTACAGGAATCCGCCTTCCACCGCGTACGTCGTGCCGGGGTGGTCCGGGTCCGGGTGGTACAGCGCCTCCGTGTCCCAGCCGCGGTCGGCGGGGAACCCGGAGATCGCGTCGCCGCCGGAGCGCACCAGCCGCCACAGGTCCTCCGGAGTGCGCACCCCGCCCGGATAACGGCAGGCCATGGCCACGACGGCCACCGCTTCCTCGTCGGGGTCCAGGTCGCTGCGCCGAGCCGGGCCGGCCGCGGTGCCGGGCTCGTCACCGACTGCCTCGGTGACCAGATACCGGGCCAGTTCGACCGGGCTCGGGTGGTCGAACACCAGCGTGGCGGGCAGCCGCAGCCCGGTGGCCGAGGCCAGCCGGTTGCGCAGCTCGATGCCCGTCAGCGAGTCGAACCCCAGGTCTCTGAAGCTGAGTTCCGCCTCGACACCCCCGGCGCCGGCGTACCCCAGGATCCCTGCGGTGTGCTCCCGCACCAGGCCGAGCACGAACGCCATCCGCTCGGCCGGCTCCAACTCGCCCAGCCGGGCGGCCAGGGACCGGCCTTGCGGTTCGGCTCCCTCCCGGGCGGCGCGGCGCACCTGGCGGCGGACCAGCCCGCGCAACAACGCTGGCACGGGCTCCTCCGCGCCGAGGGAACGCCGCAGCGCCGCCACGTCGAGCCGGATTGGCAGCAGGTGCGCCTCGCCTGCCGCGCAGGCCGCGTCCAGCAGCCGCAGCGCCTCGTCGCTGGACATGGCACCGACTCCGTGGCGGGTCATGCGGTGGAGGTCGGTGTGGGTGAGGTTGCCGGTCATGGTGGAGCGGTCTTCCCACAGGCCCCAGCCGAGGGAGAGGGCGGGTTGGCCGTGGGTGTGGCGGTGGTGGGCGAGGGTGTCGAGGAAGGTGTTGGCGGCGGCGTAGGCGGCTTGTCCGGGTCCGCCGAAGGTGGCGGCGGCGGAGGAGAAGAGGATGAAGGCGTCGAGGTGGGGGGTGTGTTGGGTGGTGAGTTCGTGGAGCAGGAGGGCGCCGTCGAGTTTGGGTTTGAGGACGGTGTCGAGGTGGTGGGTGGTGAGGGTGTCGAGGGTGGCGTCGTGGAGGGTGGCGGCGGTGTGGATGACGGCGGTGATGGGGTGGTGGGTGAGGGTGTGGGTGAGGGTGTCGGGGTCGGTGACGTCGCCGGTGACGACGGTGGTGTGGGCGCCGAGTTCGTTGAGTGTGGTGGCGAGGGTGTGGGCGGGTCGTCGGGAGAGGAGGACGAGGTTTTGGACGTGGTGGTGGGTGACGAGGTGGTGGGCGAGGAGTCCGGCGAGGGTGCCGGTGGCGCCGGTGATCAGGACGGTGCTGTCGGGCCGGAAGACGGGGGCGTCGGCGGGGGTGACCGTGGTGCGGGCTAGGCGAGGTACCAGGAACTGGCCTTGCCGGATGGCGACTTGAGGCTCACCAGTCGTGAGCGCGCCGCGTAGGTCGTGCGTGGGGTCGTCGGTGTCGATGAGGACGAGTCGGTCGGGGTGTTCGGACTGGGCGGAGCGGATCAGGCCCCAGATGGCGGCGTGTTCGAGGTCGGGTGTGTCTTCGGGTGAGGTGACGACGGCGTTGCGGGTGAGCAGGACCAGCCGGGAGTCGGCGAACCGCTCCTCCGCCAGCCACTGCTTGACCAGGTCCAGCACCCAATGCAGCGAGGTGCGTTCACCGGGCGGGCAAGGAGCGACCACGACCTTGGAAGCCGACAGGCCGTCGAGGCCCTCACCGGCGGACAGCCAGACCGGGTCCGGCCCCTCCGCCTGGGCGGCCTCGACGGGCACCCACTCCACGCGGAACAGCGCGTCGCGCAGGGTCGCCGCGGCTGCGGCCTCCGCCGCTCGGCCGGACAGCGGCCGCAGCGCGAGCGAGTCGACGGTCAGGACCGGACTGCCCAGGGCGTCCGCCGCGTCGAGCCGTACCTCCTCCTGACCGGTCACGGTCAGCCGCACCCGCAGTACGGTCGCGCCCGTGGCGTGCAGGCGTACGCCCCGCCAGGAGAACGGCATCAGTGCCGGCGCGCCGTCCTCGGCCAGGCTGCTGAGGCCGACCGTCTGCAGCGCCGCGTCGAACAGGGCGGGGTGCAGCTCGAAGTCCGCCGCGTCCCCGGCCAGGTCCGCCGGCAGGGCGACCTCGGCGAACACCTCGTCACCCCGCCGCCACGCCGCCCGCAGGCCCTGGAACTCAGGGCCGTACTCGAAGCCGCTCTCCCGGAACCGCTCGTAGCGGCCCTCGATGTCCAGCGGCTCGGCCCCGGCCGGCGGCCAGGCCCCGCTGAGGTCCTGCCCGGCGTCGGCGCGGTCCGGGCTCAGGGTGCCGCTCGCGTGGCGCGTCCACGGCAGGCCGTCCTGCACCGTGTCCTCGTCGGGCCGCGCGTGCACGGTCAGCGTGCGCCGGCCCGACGCGTCGGCGGCACCGACCCGCACCCGGAGTCGTAGGCCACCGTCCTCGGGCAACACCAGCGGCGCCTCAAGGGTCAGTTCCTCCAGCAGCGGGCAACCGGCCCTGTCCCCGGCCCGTACGGCCAGCTCGGCCAGCGCGGCGCCGGGCAGCAGGGCCGCGCCCTCGACCCGGTGACCGCGGATCCACGGCTGGGCGGCGAGCGAGACCCGGCTGGTGAACAGCAGCTCGTCGCCGTCCGCGCTCTCCAGTACTGCACCCAGCAGCGGATGGTCCACCGACTCCAGGCCGAGCGAGCGTACGTCCCCGGCCGCACCGGAGGGGGCCTTCGGCCAGTAGCGCTGCCGCTGGAAGGGGTAGGTCGGCAGATCCACCCGCCGGGCACCGCTGCCGGCGAACAGCGCCGCCCAGTCGACGCGGGCGCCGCGGGCGAACACCGTCGCCACCGCCTCCACCACCGACTCCGGCTCGGCGCGGTCGCGGCGCAGCGCGGCGGCGAACGCCACGGCGTCGCCGGGCAGGCAGTCCTGGCCCATGCCGGAGAGCACCCCGCCGGGGCCGAGTTCCAGGCAGCTGCCGACGCCCAGTTCGCCCAGCGTCCGCACGCCGTCGGCGAACCGCACGGCCTGCCGCACATGGCGCACCCAGTAGTCCGGGTCGGTCAGCTCCTCGGCGGTGGCCGTACGGCCGGTCACATCGGAGACGACCGGGATCAGCGGATCGCTGTACCGCAGCGAGCGCGCGACGGCCCGGAAGTCGTCGAGCATGGCGTCCATGCGGGGCGAGTGGAAGGCATGGCTGACGTTGAGCCGCTTGGTGCGTCGGCCGCGCTCGGCGAGTTCGGCGGCCACCGCGAGCACCGTCTCCTCGTCGCCCGACACGACGACGGACCGCGGCCCGTTGACGGCGGCGACGGACACCCGTTCCGTGCGTCCGGCCAGCACCTCCATGACCTCGTCCTCGGTGGCGCGTACGGACACCATCGCCCCGCCCACCGGCAACTCCTGCATCAGCCGGCCGCGGGCGGCCACCAGCGCGCAGGCGTCCGGCAGGCTCAGTACCCCCGCGACATGGGCCGCCGCCAGCTCGCCGACGGAGTGGCCCAGCAGCGCGGCGGGACGCAGGCCCCATGCCTCGACCAGCCGGAACAGCGCTACCTCGACGGCGAACAGCCCTGCCTGGGTGTACTGCGTCTGGTCCAGGAGCTCCGCCTCGGCCGTGCCCGGCTCGGCGAACACCACTTCACGCAGCGGACGGTCCAGGTGCGGGTCCAGGGCGGCGCAGACCTCGTCGAAGGCGGCGGCGAAGACCGGGTAGGCGGCGTGGAGTTCACGTCCCATGCCCGGGTACTGGCTGCCCTGCCCGGTGAAGAGGAAGGCCGTCCGGGCGGCACGGTGACCCGCGCCCGTCACCAGCGCCGGAGCCGCGTCCCTGCCCTCGGCGAGCGCCGTCAGCGCCGCGTCGAGCCCGCCGGGACCGTTGTTGTACAGCACCGCGCGGTGCTCGAAGACCGAACGCCCCGTGGCCAGCGAGAAGCCGACATCGGCGGGGTCCGTGTGGACGAACTCCCTTAGCTTTGCGGCCTGTTCGCGCAACGCGTCCGCCGACCGGGCGGACAGCACCCACGGCACGACCGGCATCCCGGCCCCGCGATCCGGCAGGTCTCGGGCGGACTCGTCCTCCGGGGCCTCTTCCAGGACGGCGTGCGTGTTCGTGCCGCTCACGCCGAAGGACGACACGGCCGCACGGCGCGGCCGGTCGGCGGCCGGCCAGGGCCGCTCCTCGGTCAGCAGCGAGACGGCTCCGGAGTCCCAGTCGACGTGGGTGGAGGGGGTGTCGACGTGGAGGGTACGGGGGAGCAGGCCGTGGCGCATGGCCATGACCACCTTGATGACGCCGCCGACGCCGGCGGCGGCCTGGGTGTGGCCGATGTTGGACTTCAACGAGCCGAGCCACAGCGGCTGTTCGGGACTGTGGTCCTGGCCGTAGGTGGCCAGGAGGGCCTGGGCCTCGATGGGGTCGCCGAGGGTGGTGCCGGTGCCGTGGGCCTCGACGACGTCTACGTCCGCACCGGTCAGCCCGGCGGCGACCAGCGCGTCCCGGATCACCCGCTCCTGGGCGGGACCGTTGGGGGCGGTCAGTCCGTTGCTGGCGCCGTCCTGGTTGGCCGCCGTGGAGCGGATCACCGCGAGCACCGGGTGGCCGTTGCGGCGCGCGTCCGACAGCCGCTCCAGCAGCAGCAGACCCACGCCCTCCGACAGGCTGGTCCCGTCGGCGCTGTCCGCGAACGCCTTGCAGCGTCCGTCCGGGGCCAGTCCGTGCCCCTGCCCCCGGCTGAACTCGTCGAACAGCGTCGGCGTCGACATCACCGCCACGCCCCCGGCGAGCGCCAGCGAGCACTCGCCATTGCGCAGCGACTGCACCGCCAGATGCAGCGCGATCAACGAGGACGAGCAGGCGGTGTCGACCGTCACCGCGGGCCCCGCCAGGCCGAGCGTGTAGGCCACCCGGCCGGAGGCGACGCTGCCCGCGCTGCCGTTGTAGACATAGCCCTCGACGGCGTCCGGCGACGCGTCGACCAGCGTGCCGTAGTCGTGGTACATCACACCGGCGAAGACGCCCGTACGGCTGCCCCGCAGGGTCCGCGGGTCGATGCCGGCCCGTTCCACGGCCTCCCAGGAGGTCTCCAGGAGCAGGCGCTGCTGGGGGTCCATGGCGAGGGCCTCGCGGGGCGAGATGCCGAAGAACGCCGGGTCGAAGTCGGCGGCGTCGTACAGGAATCCGCCGTGGTCGTAGAGCCCGTCCAGCTCCCAGCCGCGATCGGTCGGGAACTCGGACACCGCGTCCTCGCCCGCGGCCACCAGCCGCCACAGGTCCTCCGGCGTGCGTACGCCGCCCGGGTAGCGGCAGCTCATCGCGACGATCGCGATCGGCTCCCGGCCGCGCTCGGCGAGCTCACGGTTGTGCTGCCGCAGCCGCTCGGTCTCCTTCAGGGACGCCCGCAGGGCGGCGACGACCTTGTCGTTGGGGTTGCTCATGGGGTCACTCACGCTCCGCGTCGGATCCGGCGCTGTCGCCGTCGAAAGCAAGGTTGATGAGGAGGTCGACGTCCATCTCGTCGATGGCATCGATGGCGTCGGTCTCGTGGCCGGAGTCCGGCGCGACCGCAGGAGCCGGTGTGGTCTGCGCGGTCTCCTGCGGGAACAGCTTCCGCTCCACGAAGCGGGCGATCGCCTGCGGAGTCGGCTGGTCGAAGACCAGCGTGGCCGGCAGCCGCAGCCCGGTGGCCGTGTTGAGCCGGTTGCGCAGCTCGACCGCGGTCAGCGAGTCGAACCCGATGTCCTTGAAGGCGCGGTCCGGTTCGATCGCGGCCGTCGACGCATGGCCCAGCACGGCTGCCACCTGCGCGACGACCAGGTCCTCCAGCGCCTGCGCCCGCTGCTCCCCGGACACCCGGGCGAGCCGCTCGGCGAGCGACAGCTCCGCAGGCCGTCGCATGCCAACCTCCGCGGTGTGACGACGCACCCGACGCTGGGCCAGACCCCGCAGCAGCGCCGGAAGACTGTCGTCGTCGGCCCGCCGCCGCAGCGCCCCTACGTAGAGCCGGATTGGCAGCAGGTGCGGCTCACCCGCCGCGCAGGCCGCGTCCAGCAGCCGCAGCGCCTCGTCGCTGGACATGGCACCGACTCCGTGGCGGGTCATGCGGTGGAGGTCGGTGTGGGTGAGGTTGCCGGTCATGGTGGAGCGGTCTTCCCACAGGCCCCAGCCGAGGGAGAGGGCGGGTTGGCCGTGGGTGTGGCGGTGGTGGGCGAGGGTGTCGAGGAAGGTGTTGGCGGCGGCGTAGGCGGCTTGTCCGGGTCCGCCGAAGGTGGCGGCGGCGGAGGAGAAGAGGATGAAGGCGTCGAGGTGGGGGGTGTGTTGGGTGGTGAGTTCGTGGAGCAGGAGGGCGCCGTCGAGTTTGGGTTTGAGGACGGTGTCGAGGTGGTGGGTGGTGAGGGTGTCGAGGGTGGCGTCGTGGAGGGTGGCGGCGGTGTGGATGACGGCGGTGATGGGGTGGTGGGTGAGGGTGTGGGTGAGGGTGTCGGGGTCGGTGACGTCGCCGGTGACGACGGTGGTGTGGGCGCCGAGTTCGTTGAGTGTGGTGGCGAGGGTGTGGGCGGGTCGTCGGGAGAGGAGGACGAGGTTTTGGACGTGGTGGTGGGTGACGAGGTGGTGGGCGAGGAGTCCGGCGAGGGTGCCGGTGGCGCCGGTGATCAGGACGGTGCTGTCGGGCCGGAAGACGGGGGCGTCGGCGGGGGTGACCGTGGTGCGGGCTAGGCGAGGTACCAGGAACTGGCCTTGCCGGATGGCGACTTGAGGCTCACCAGTCGTGAGCGCGCCGCGTAGGTCGTGCGTGGGGTCGTCGGTGTCGATGAGGACGAGTCGGTCGGGGTGTTCGGACTGGGCGGAGCGGATCAGGCCCCAGATGGCGGCGTGTTCGAGGTCGGGTGTGTCTTCGGGTGAGGTGACGACGGCGTTGCGGGTGAGCAGGACCAGCCGGGAGTCGGCGAACCGCTCCTCCGCCAGCCACCGCTTGACCAGGTCCAGCACCCCGTACAGCACCTCATGGACCCGCGCGGTGAGCTTGTCGGTGCCGTCCTGCTGAGGCGCGTACGGCACGACCACCACGTCCGGGACGACGTCCAGTGTGGCCACGGAGTCCAGGTCGTCGGCCGCGAAGACCGTCGCACCGGTCTCCTCCAGCGTCCGTCCCACCCGCAGCGGGTCCGGCCCGACGACCGCCCAGCGCCGCGCCGCGACGGGGGAGAGCCCCGCGGAGGCCGGCACCCAGTCCATGCGGAACAGGCTGTCGTTCACGGAGGAACCGGCCGCCTCCAACTGCGCGGTGACCACCGGCCGTACGACCAGCGACTCGGCCGTGGCGACCGGCATGCCGGCCGGGTCGGCCACGGTGACCGACACGGTGTCCTCGGCGTCCCCGAGCGGAGCCACGCGCACCCGCAGCGCGGCGGCGCCCGCCGCGTGCAGGGTCACCCCGCTCCACGAGAACGGCAGCCGCGCCCGGCCCTCGCCCGCCGCGGGCAGCACGCCCAGACCCAGCGCGTGCAGCGCCGCGTCCATCAGTGCCGGGTGGATGCCGTACTCCGCGGCCTCGGCGGACTCCTCCTCCGGCAGCGCGACCTCGGCGAAGACCTCGTCACCGCGCCGCCAGGCGGTCCGCAGGCCGTGGAAGGCAGGGCCGTACCCGTAGCCCTGCTCGGCCAGCCTGTCGTAGTAGCCCTCGGTCTCCACCGGCTCGGCCCCGGAGGGCGGCCATGTGGTCATGTCGGCATCGGGCCTCGGGGACTGCTCTACGGGGGCCAGGGTGCCGGTGGCGTGCCGGGTCCACGGCTCGTCGCTGCCGGCGTCCTGCGCGCGTGAGTGGAGAGTCAGCTCGCGCCGCCCCGAGTCGTCAGGTGCGCCCACGTTCAACTGCACGTCCACCCCGCCCCGTTCGGGAAGGACCAGGGGTGCTTCGAGGGTGAGTTCCTCTACGGTGCCGCAGTCGACGTGGTGGCCGGCCTGGAGGGCGAGTTCGAGGAAGCCGGTGCCGGGGAGCAGGACGGTGCCGGCTACGGCGTGGTCGGCCAGCCAGGGGTGGCTCTGCAACGACAGCCGCCCGGTGAACAGGTGCGTGTCCGTGCCGGCCACCTCCACGGCAGCCCCCAGCAGCGGATGACCGGCGGCCGCCAGGCCCGCGCCGGAGAGGTTCGTCCGGCTGTCGGTGGTGGGGTTGATCCAGTAGCGCTGGTGCTGGAAGGGGTAGGTGGGGAGGTCGGTGGCGTGGTTGCCGCCGCGTGTGGGCCAGTTGATGGGGTGGCCGTGGGTGTGGAGGTGTGCTGCTGAGGTGAGGAAGCGGGTGATGGTGCCTTCGTTGCGGCGGAGGGTGCCGGTGGTGACGGCGTCAGTTGAGGCTTCCTCGATGCTGTAGGTGAGGACCGGATGGGCGCTGGACTCGATGTAGGTGGTGTGGCCGGCCTCTGTGAGCTGCTGGATGGCGGTGTGGAAGTGGACGGTCTGGCGGAGGTTGCGGTACCAGTAGTCGGCGTCGAGCGCCTCGGTGTTCAGGAAGCTGGGTTCGACGGTGGAGAAGAAGGGGATGTCGGCCGGGCGGGGCTGGATTCCCGCGAGCGCATGGGCCAGTTGGGCTTCGATGGCCTCGACGTGTGCGGAGTGTGAGGCGTAGTCGACGGGGATGAGCCGGGCGCGGATGTCCTGGCCCTGAAGGTCCGCGACCAGGGTTTCGACGGCGTCCTTGTCGCCTGAAACGACGGTGGTGTTGGGGCCGTTGACGGCGGCGATGCTGACGCCGCTGGGCAGGTGTTCCTCGACCGCCTGGACGGACTGCGGGATGGAGGCCATGGCGCCCAGCCCGGCAAGGTGTTCACCGATGATCCTGGCGCGTACGGCGACGACCTTGGCCGCGTCCTCCAGGGTGAGGGCGCCGGCCACAGCGGCGGCGGCGATCTCGCCCTGGGAGTGGCCCACCACGGCGTCAGGACGGACGCCCAGGTGCTGCCAGGTGGCGGCAAGGGAGACCATGACGGCCCAGGTGACGGGCTGGATGACGTCGACCCGGTCCAAGTCGGCGCCGGAGCGCAGCGCTTCGGCCAGCGACCAGTCGACGTAAGGCGCGAGCGCCTCCTCACAGCGGGCGATGGACTCCGCGAACACAGGCACGGAGTCAAGGAGTTCGGCACCCATACCGGCCCACTGCGTCCCCTGCCCCGGGAACACGAACACGGTCTTGCCGACGGCCTTGGCCTGGCCCTGAACGAGATGGGTGTGAGGCTGCCCAGCGGCCAGCGCATCGAGCGCGGCGGCGACGGCATCAGGAGCTTCGGCGAGGACGACCGCGCGGTGCTCGAACAGGGCGCGGCCGTTGATGAGCGTGTCGGCGACGGCTGCGGTGTCCAACTCGGGCCGCTGCTCGACGTATTCGCGGAGCTGTCGTGCCTGAGCGCGCAGCGCGTCGGCGGTCCGGGCCGAGATCACCCAGGGCACGACGCCCGGAGACTCCGACACCGACACCGGCTCGTCATCGGGAGCCTGCTCCAGCACAGCGTGCGTATTGGTGCCGCTGATGCCGAACGACGAGACACCGGCCCGGCGCGGCTGTCCCGTGCTGGGCCAGGCCGTCTCCTCGGTCAGCAGGGCGACGGCTCCGGCCGACCAGTCGACCTTCGGCGTGGGCTCGCCGACGTGCAGCGTCTTCGGCAGCACGCCGTGTTGCAGCGCCATGACCATCTTGATGAGGCCCGCGACACCCGAAGCGGCCTGGGTGTGGCCGATGTTGGACTTCACCGAGCCCAGCCACAGGGGCCGGTCGGCCGGGCGGTCCTGGCCGTACGTGGCGATCAGTGCCTGGGCCTCGATGGGGTCGCCCAGCTTGGTGCCGGTGCCGTGCGCCTCGACGGCGTCGACCTGATCGGGGGCGAGACCCGCGTTGGCGAGGGCCTGCCGGATGACCCGCTGCTGCGAGGGGCCGTTGGGGGCGGTGAGGCCGTTGCTGGCGCCGTCCTGGTTCATCGCCGTACCGCGGACGACGGCAAGGACTCGGTGGCCGTTGCGGCGTGCGTCCGACAGCCGCTCCAGAAGCAGCATGCCCACGCCCTCGGACATGCCCATGCCGTCGGCGTCGGCCGAGAAGGCCCGGCACCGGCCGTCCACGGACAGGCCGCGCTGCCGGCTGAACTCGGTGAAGGAGGTGGGCACCGCCATCACGGACACACCGCCGGCCAGCGCCAGCGTGGACTCGCCCTGCCGCAGCGACTGCGCCGCGAGATGGAGGGCGACCAGCGACGACGAGCAGCCCGTGTCCAGGGTGACCGCGGCGCCCTCCAGGCCGAGGACGTACGAGACGCGGCCCGAGGCGATGCTCGCCGTGTTGCCCGTACCGAGGTAGCCCTCGATCTCCTCCGGGGTCTCGCCGAGGCGCGAGCCGTAGTCGTGGTAGCTGACGCCCGCGAACACGGACGTACGACTGCCCCGCAGGGACTGGGGTTTGATGCCGGCCCGCTCGAAGGCCTCCCAGGAGGTCTCCAGCAGCAGGCGCTGCTGCGGGTCCATCGCCAGGGCCTCGCGCGGCGAGATGCCGAAGAACGCGGGGTCGAAGTCGGCGGCGTCGTACAGGAATCCGCCGTGCCGGGTGTAGGACTTGCCGCGCTGCTCCGGGTCCGGGTCATAGAGCGCGTCGAGGTCCCAGCCGCGGTCGGTCGGCAGGCCCGAGATCACGTCGCCGCCGCGCAGCAGGAGTTCCCACAGCTCCTCGGGCGAGCGCACGCCGCCCGGGAAGCGGCACCCCATGCCGATGATGACGATCGGGTCGTCGTCGGCGGCCGGCAGGGTCGGCGGCGCCACGGCGGTCCCGGCCGGCGCGGTGTCCGGCAGCGCTCCGAAGAACTCGTCCCGCAGATGGGCGGCGAGCACACCGGGGGAGGGGTAGTCGAAGACGAGGGTCGCCGGCAGCCGCAGCCCGGTGGCCGTGTTGAGTCGGTTGCGCAGCTCAACCGCGGTCAGCGAGTCGAAGCCCAGATCACGGAACACCCGCCCCGGCTCGACCGCCTCACCGGAGGCATGACCGAGGACCGAGGCCGCCTGGTCGCGCACCAGCTCCAGCAGCACCCGGTCCCGCTCCTCGGCCGCGAGACCCTCGAGCCGGTCGCGCAGAGGCGACGACGGAGCGCTCGGCGCGTCCGCGCCCGACGCGGTTCCGGGGGACGACGTGGCCGCCTCGATCTCGCGCTGCGCCTGGGGAACACCCGCGAGCAGCGGGCGAGGTCCCGCCGAGGTGAAGACAGGGACGAAGCGCTCCCAGTCCACCTCGGCCACGGCCACGAAGGTCTCGTCGTGCGCGAGGATCTGGCGCATCGCGGCGAAGGCCGTGTCCGGGTCGAGGAACGGCAGTCCCCGCGCCTGCAGCTGCTCCGGCTTGACGCCCTCCGGCAGCCGCTCCGGGTCCCAGACGTTCCACACGCCCCATGCGATGGAACTGGCCTTCAGACCGCGGGCACGGCGCTGCTCCGCGAGCGCGTCCAGATAGGCGTTGGCGGCGGCGTAGGCGCCGTGGTCACCGCTGCCCCAGACACCGGCGATGGAGGAGAACAGCACGAACGCGTCGAGGTCGTCGCCGCCCAGCAGCTCGTCCAGGTGAGCGGCGCCCGCCACCTTCGCGGCCAGCACGTCCGCGAACTCGTCGAGCCCCGACTCCGCCAGCGACGCCAACTCGATGAACGCCGCCGCGTGTACGACCGTACGCAGGGACTCCCCGTCGGCCTTCAACTGCTCCAGCACGCCCGCGAGGGCCTCGCGGTCGGCGGCGTCGCACGCGGCCACCGTGAGACGGACCCCCTCGGCGGCCAGTTCCGTCGCCAGCTCGGCCATGCCCGGAGCGGACGGGCCGCGCCTGCTGGTCAGCACCACATGCTCGGCGCCGTTCGAAGCGAGCCACCGCGCGATGTGCGGGCCGAGCGCTCCCGTCCCGCCGGTCACCAGCGCCGTGCCACTGGTGCGCCAGCCGGGCGCCGCCTGCTCGGGCGTCCGCACGTCCAGCGGGTTGCGCACCAGGCGCCGGGCGAAGACGACCGAGTTGCGGACCGCCACCTGGTCCTCGCCCGCCAGCCCGGCCAGCACCGCGCACAGGCGTGCCCGGGCCCGGTCGTCCAGCTCGCGCGGCAGATCGACGAGGCCGCCCCAGCGCTCGGGCTGCTCCAGCGCGACGACCCGGCCCAGGCCCCAGACCTGCGCCTGCGCCGGACTGGTCACGGCGTCGGACGCCCCGACCGCCACCGCCCCGCACGTGCCGAACCACACCGGCACCTCAAGGCGCGCGTCACCGAGCGCCTGCACGAGAGCGAGCGTTCCTGCCACACCGGCCGTCATGGCGGGATGCGCGGGATGGGCGCTCTCGTCGAGCGCCAGGAAGGAGAGCACGCCGGCGAGCGGAGAGTCCTGCGCGGACAGCTTCTCGCCGATGAGATCGACGTACGTCCCCCGGCCGGCCGCGGAGGCGTTCAGCTCCAGCGGCACGACCTGCGCGCCGTGCCGCGCCAGCCCCTCCGCCGCCGTACGGACGATGTCGTCGGTGGCCCGCCCCTCCGGGAACACCACGAGCCAGGTCCCCCCGAGCCTGGTCGTGGCACCCTCGTCGGCCACCGGCTTCCAGCTGATCCCGTACCGCCAGTCGTTCACCGTGGCCTCGCGCCTGCGCTCCTGCCGCCAGGACGCGAGCGCGGGCAGCACCGTGCTGAGCGAGGCGTCGTCGGGCACGGCGAGCGTGTCGGCGAGCGACTCCCAGTCCTCGTTCTCCACGGCCTCCCAGAAGCGCGTGTCGACGATGTCGGTCGCCGGGACGGGGGCGTGCGCCGCCGTGGTGTCCGGTACGTCGATCCAGTAGCGCTGGTGCTGGAAGGGGTAGGTGGGCAGGTCGATGTGCCGACCGCCCTTGCTGATGGGCCAGTTGACGGGGTGGCCGTGGGTGTGGAGGTGTGCTGCCGAGGTGAGGAAGCGGGTGAGGGTGCCTTCGCCTCGGCGGAGGGTGCCGGTGGTGACCGTCCCGTCTCCGGTTTCTTCGATGCTGTAGGTGAGGACGGGGTGGGCGCTGGACTCGATGTAGGTGGTGTGGCCGGCCTCTGTGAGCTGCTGGATGGCGGTGTGGAAGTGGACGGTCTGGCGGAGGTTTCGGTACCAGTAGCCGGCGTCGAGCGCCTCGGTGTTCAGGAAGCTGGGTTCGACGGTGGAGAAGAAGGGGATGTCGGCCGGGCGCGGCTGGATTCCCGCAAGCGCATGGGCCAGTTCGGCTTCGATGGCCTCGACGTGTGCGGAGTGTGAGGCGTAGTCGACGGGGATGAGCCGGGCCCGGATGTCCTGGCCCTGAAGCTCTGTGACCAGGGTTTCGACGGCGTCCTTGTCGCCCGAAACGACGGTGGTGTTGGGGCCGTTGACGGCGGCGATGCTGACGCCGCTGGGCAGGTGTTCCTTGACCGCCTGGACGGACTGCGGGATGGAGGCCATGGCGCCTCGGCCGGCGAGGTGCTCGCCGATGATCCGTGCGCGTACGGCGACGACCTTGGCCGCGTCCTCCAGCGAAAGCGCACCCGCCACAGCCGCGGCGGCGATCTCGCCCTGGGAGTGGCCGACGACCGCATCCGGACGGACACCGAGTTCCTGCCAGTTCGCGGCGAGGGACACCATCACCGCCCAGGTCACAGGCTGGATGACGTCGACCCGGTCCAACTCCGCGCCGGAGCGCAGCACCTCGGTCAGCGACCAGTCGACGTAAGGCGCGAGCGCCTCCTCACAGCGAGCCATCGACTCCGCGAACACAGGCACGGAGTCAAGGAGTTCGGCACCCATACCGGCCCACTGCGTCCCCTGCCCCGGGAACACGAACACGGTCCTCCCGGTCTCGTCGGGCGCGATGCCCTGCACGAGGTGGGGTGAGGGCTCCCCCTGAGCGAGGGCGTCGAGGGCCTTGAGGAGTTCGCCGGTGCTGCCGCCCAGGGCGACCGCGCGGTGCTCGAACGCGGAGCGGGTCGTGGCCAGCGCGTGGGCGACCTCCGCGGTGTCCAGGTCCGGCCGCTGATCGACGTATTCACGCAGCTGTCGTGCCTGGGCGCGCAGCGCCTCCGCGGTCCGGGCGGAGATCACCCACGGCACGACGCCCGCCGGTGTGGCGTCGTCCTGTGCCTCGTTTTCCTCGTCCGCCTCGACGGGCGGAGCCTCCTCCAGCACGGCATGGGCGTTGGTGCCGCTGATGCCGAAGGAGGAGATGCCGACACGGCGCGGCCGGTCGAGCGCCGGCCACTGCACGTCCTCCGTGAGCAGCGAGACGGCCCCGGCCTCCCAGTCGATACGGGAGGACGGCTCGTCCACGTGCAAAGTGCGGGGCAGCAGGCCCTGATCGAGGGCCATGACCATCTTGATGATCGAGGCGGCACCGGCGGCGGCCTGGGTGTGGCCGATATTGGACTTCACCGAGCCCAGCCACAGGGGCCGGTCGGCCGGGCGGTCCTGGCCGTACGTGGCGATCAGCGCCTGCGCCTCGATGGGATCGCCCAGCTTGGTGCCGGTGCCGTGTGCCTCGACCACGTCGACCTGGTCGGGCGTCAGACGGGCGGCGGCCAGCGCCTGGCGGATGACCCGCTCCTGGGAGGGGCCGTTGGGGGCGGTGAGGCCGTTGCTGGCGCCGTCCTGGTTGATGGCACTGCCGCGGATCACGGCGAGCACCCGGTGCCCGTTGCGGCGCGCGTCCGAGAGCCGTTCCACCAGCAGCATGCCGATGCCCTCGGACAGCGCCGTGCCGTCCGCGCCCGACGCGAAGGCCTTGACGCGGGCGTCCGGCGCCAGCCCCCGCTGTCGGCTGAACTCGATGAACGAGGCCGGCGAGGACATCACGGAGATGCCCCCGGCCAGCGCCATCGAGCAGTCGCCCTGCCGCAGCGCGTGGCAGGCCAGATGCAGGGCGACCAGCGACGAGGAGCAGGCCGTGTCGACGGTGACGGCCGGGCCCTCCAGACCGAGGGTGTACGCCACCCGGCCGGACACCACGCTCGGCGTGTTGCCGATACCGAGGTGCCCCTCCAGCTCGGCAGGCACCTCGGGCAACCGGGTCGCGTAGTCCTGGTAGTTGCTGCCGACGAAGACGCCGGCCTTGCTGCCGCGCAGCGATTGCGGGTCGATGCCGGCCCGCTCGAAGGCCTCCCAGGAGGTCTCAAGCAGCAGCCGCTGCTGCGGGTCCATCGCCAGGGCCTCGCGGGGCGAGATGCCGAAGAACGCGGGGTCGAAGTCGGCGGCGTCGTACAGGAATCCGCCCTCCCGCACATAGGACGTGCCGGAGCGGTCCGGGTCGGCGTCGTAGAGCGCCTCCAGGTCCCAGCCGCGGTTGTCGGGGAACGCGGAGATCGCGTCGCGGCCCTCGGCGACGACCTGCCAGAGGTCCTCCGGGGACCGGACGTCACCCGGGAAACGGCAGCTCATACCGATGATGGCGATCGGCTCGTGGTCCTTGGCCTCGGCCTCGTTGAGCCGGCGGCGGGTCTGGCGCAGGTCGTTGACGACCCGCTTCAGGTAGTCGCGGAGCTTGTCCTCGGTCATGTTCTGGGCAGCGTTGGAGGAACGGGCGGGCTTTGACATCAGGTCACGTCCTAGAAAGGCCGGGAAGGGCCAGTGGTCAGGTGGCACGGTGGGGAGGAGAGGGCGGCGCCGCCGGCGAGGGGCGGAGCGGAGACGGGATCAGAGCTGGCCCAGCTCCTTGTCGATGAGGTCGAACATCTCGTCGTCGCTGACGGGGTCGAACTCCCCGTCCTCCGCGGGCCCTTCGTCTTCGATCGCGGTGCCGCGGGTGTCGTCCCACTTCCAGAGCATGGCCTGCAGCCGTGCCGCGATCTTGCCTCGCGCGTCGTCGTCCAGGGCGGATTCGAGGAACGCGGCCTCCAGCCGCTCCAACTCCGCCGAGAGAGGCAGTCCGTCCTCCTGCGCCTGCGGTACGAGATCGTCCAGCAGCCGCTGCGCGAGGGCGGCCGGGTTCGGATAGTCGAAGACCAGGGTCGGCGTCAGCCGCAGCCCGGTCGCCGACCGGAGCCGGTTGCGCAGCTCGACGGAGGTCAGCGAATCGAACCCGAGATCCTTGAAGGCCCGGTTCGCCCGTACCTCCTCGGGCGAGGCATGCCCGAGCACGGCCGTGACCTGCTCCCGTACGAGATCCAGCAGCATCCGCTCCTGATCGGCCCGGGCCAGCCCTGCCAGCCGGCCGGCGATCCCGGACGCGGCTTCCTCGGTACGGCCCCCGGACGCGGCCGCCGTACGCCGGACGGCCGACGTGCGGACGACACCGCGGAACAGGGGCGCCATGACACCGGCCGCCGCCTGCGCGCGCAGCTCCGCCAGATCCAGCCGGGCCGGCACGACCACGGCGTCGCCCAGCGCGGTGGCGGCGTCGAACAGGGCCAGGCCCTCGTCAGCGGACATCGGCGCCGCACCGACCCGGGACATCCGGGCCAGGTCCACGTCGCTCAGCCGCCCGGCCATACCGCTGCGCTGCTCCCACAGTCCCCAGGCCAGCGACACGGCGGGCAGTCCGCGCTCGTGCCGGTGGCGGGCGAGGGCGTCGAGGAAGGCGTTGGCCGCCGAGTAGTTGGCCAGCCCCGCCCCGCCGAGGGTGCCCGACAGGGAGGAGAAGAGCACGAACGCCGACAGGTCCAGATCCTCGGTCAGCGCGTGGAGGTTCAGCGCGCCGTCGACCTTCGGCCGCAGCACCCGGTCGACCCGCTCCGGCGTCAGCGCCTCGGCCACCCCGTCGTCCAGGACGGCCGCGGTGTGCACCACGGCGGTGAGCGGACGCTCCGGCGGTACGGAGGCCAGCAGCCCAGCCAGCGCCTCCCGGTCGGCGACGTCGCAGGCGGCCACCTCGACCGTGGCACCGAGCCCGGTCAGCTCGGCCACCAGCTCCGGCATCCCGTCGGCGGCGACCCCGCGGCGGCTGGTGAGCAGCAGGTTCCGCACCCCGCGCTCGGCCACCAGATGCCGGGCGAGAAGCCGGGCGAGCCCACCCGAGGCACCGGTCAGCAGGACCGTGCCTTCGGGTGCGAACCCCGACTCCACCTCCTCGGGGCGCTCGGCACGAGCCAGCCGCGGTGCGCCGACCTCGGTGCCGTGCAGCCGCAGCTGCGGCTCGTCGCCGGCCGCAGCGGCCGCCAGCGTCTCCCACTCGGGCTCGCCGCCGTCCGTCTCCACGAGCACGAACCGGCCCGGATTCTCCACCTGCGCCGACCTGACCAGACCCCAGACGGGTGCACCGGTCAGGCCCCGCCCGGCCAGGATGACCAGCCGCGACGCGGCGAACCGGTCGTCGGCCAGCCACGCCTGTACGAGGTCCAGGGCGCGGTGCGTGACCTGGCGTACTGCGTCTGCGGTGCCGGCGTCCGCCGTGGTGCCGTCGGTGGTGTCCGGGAAGGGGGCGAAGACCAGCTCGGGGACGGGCGCGGCTGCGGCGGCGAGGCTGCCGAGGTCGTCGTACACATCCATGGTGCTGTGACCACTGCCGTTGCCGACGACGGACCAGCGTCCGGCCGGCGCGCCGGACCGCGACACCGCGACCGGCACCCACTCCACCCGGAACAGCGAGTCGCCCCGCGCCTCCCGCGCTCCCGCTAGCTGCTCGGTGCCGACCTGCCTCAGCGTCAGTACGTCGACCGAGGCGACAGGACGGCCCACCGAATCGGCCACCGAGACGGACACGGCGTCCTCACCGGCCAGGGCGATCCGCACCCGGACCGCGTTCGCGCCCTGGGCGTGGAGGGTCACCCCACTCCATGCGAACGGGCGCCGGGTGAGTCCCTCACCGGGCTCGGCCAGCAGCACACCCAGCCCCAGCGGCTGGAGCGCCGCGTCGAGCAGCGCCGGGTGGATGCCGTACTCCTTGGCCTCGGCGGACTCCTCGTCCGGCAGGGCGACCTCGGCGAACACCTCGTCACCGCGCCGCCAGGCGGCCCGCAACCCCTGGAAGGCAGGGCCGTACTCGACACCCTGCGTGGCCAGCCGGTCGTAGGCATCCGCCACCGTGATCGCGTCCGCCCCGGCGGGCGGCCAGGCGGCCAGATCGGCATCGGGCCCCGGCGACTGCTGTGCACCGCTGGGAGCCACTGTGCCAGTGGCATGCAGGGTCCACGGCTCGTCGTCCCCGGCGTCCTGCGCACGCGAGTGCAGGTTCAGCTCCCGCCGACCCGAGTCGTCGGTCTCCCCGAGCCCGAGCTGGATCCGTACGCCACCCTTCTCGGGCAGCACCAGGGGTGCCTCCAGGGTGAGTTCCTCCACGGTGCCGCAGCCGACGTGGTGGCCGGCCTGGAGGGCGAGTTCGAGGAAGCCGGTGCCGGGCAGCAGGACGGTGCCGGCTACGGCGTGGTCGGCCAGCCAGGGGTGGCTCTGCAACGACAGCCGCCCGGTGAACAGGTGCGTGCCCGTGCCCGCCAGCTCTACCGCCGCCCCGAGCAGCGGGTGTCCGGCGATGCCGAGCCCGATGGATTCGGCGTCGACGGGCCGTGCGGCGGCCGACGCGGGCCAGTAGCGCTGGTGCTGGAAGGGGTAGGTGGGGAGGTCGGTGGCGTGGTTGCCGCCGGTGATGGGCCAGTTGATGGGGTGGCCGTGGGTGTGGAGGTGTGCTGCTGAGGTGAGGAGGCGGGTGAGGGTGCCTTCGTTGCGGCGGAGGGTGCCGGTGGTGAGGGCGTCGGTTGAGGCTTCTTCGATGCTGTAGGTGAGGACGGGGTGGGCGCTGGACTCGATGTAGGTGGTGTGGCCGGCCTCTGTGAGCTGCTGGATGGCGGTGTGGAAGTGGACGGTCTGGCGGAGGTTGCGGTACCAGTAGTCGGCGTCGAGCGCCTCGGTGTTCAGGAAGCTGGGTTCGACGGTGGAGAAGAAGGGGATGTCGGCCGGGCGGGGCTGGATTCCCGCGAGCGCATGGGCCAGTTGGGCTTCGATGGCCTCGACGTGTGCGGAGTGTGAGGCGTAGTCGACGGGGATGAGCCGGGCCCGGATGTCCTGGCCCTGAAGGTCCGCGACCAGGGTTTCGACGGCGTCCTTGTCGCCCGAAACGACGGTGGTGTTGGGGCCGTTGACGGCGGCGATGCTGACGCCGCTGGGCAGGTGTTCCTCGACCGCCTGAACAGGTTGCGGGATGGAGGCCATGGCGCCCCGGCCGGCGAGGTGTTCGCCGATGATCCGTGCGCGTACGGCGACGACCTTGGCCGCGTCCTCCAGGGTGAGGGCGCCGGCCACAGCGGCGGCGGCGATCTCGCCCTGGGAGTGGCCCACCACGGCGTCAGGACGGACGCCCAGGTGCTGCCAGGTGGCGGCAAGGGAGACCATGACGGCCCAGGTGACGGGCTGGATGACGTCGACCCGGTCCAAGTCGGCGCCGGAGCGCAGCACCTCGGTCAGCGACCAGTCGACGTAAGGCGCGAGCGCCTCCTCACAGCGAGCCATCGACTCCGCGAACACAGGCACGGAGTCAAGGAGTTCGGCACCCATACCGGCCCACTGCGTCCCCTGCCCCGGGAACACGAACACGGTCCTCCCGGTCTCGTCGGGCGCGATGCCCTGCACGAGGTGGGGTGAGGGCTCCCCCTGAGCGAGGGCGTCGAGCGCGGCGGTGAGAGCGTCGGGGGTCTCGCCGACGACCACGGCGCGGTGCTCGAACAGGGCGCGGCCGTTGATGAGCGTGTCGGCGACGGCTGCGGTGTCCAACTCGGGCCGCTGCTCGACGTATTCGCGGAGCTGTCGTGCCTGAGCGCGCAGCGCGTCGGCGGTCCGGGCCGAGATCACCCACGGCACGACGCCCGAGTCGGCGGGCCGGCCCTGGTCGAGGGCGATGGGGGACTCTTCGATGATGGCGTGCGCGTTGGTGCCGCTGACGCCGAACGAGGAGACGCCGGCCCGGCGGGGCCGGTCGGTCTCGGGCCAGGCCTGTTCCTCGGTGAGGAGGGTGACGGCTCCGGCGTCCCAGTCGACATGGCTGGTCGGCTGGTCGACATGCAGTGTCCTCGGCAGGACGCCGTGACGCATGGCCATCACCATCTTGATGACACCGGCGACACCGGCGGCGGCCTGCGTGTGCCCGATGTTGGACTTCACCGAGCCCAGCCACAGGGGCCGGTCAGCAGGCCGGTCCTGGCCGTACGTGGCGAGGAGCGCCTGCGCCTCGATCGGGTCACCCAGAGTGGTACCCGTGCCGTGCGCCTCGACGGCGTCGACCTGGTCGGGGGCGAGACCGGCATTGGCGAGGGCCTGCCGGATCACCCGCTGCTGCGAGGGGCCGTTCGGCGCGGTCAGCCCATTGCTGGCGCCGTCCTGGTTGACGGCCGTGCCCCGCACGATGCCCAGGACCGGGTGTCCATGCCGTTCGGCATCGGAGAGCCGCTCCAGCAGCAGCATGCCGACGCCCTCGCCCCAGCCGGTGCCGTCGGCGGCCTCGGCGAAGGCCTTGACCCGGGCGTCCGGGGCGAGTCCCCGCTGCCGGCTGAACTCCACGAAGACCTCGGGAGTCGACATGACCGTCACACCGCCCGCGAGGGCGAGCGAGCACTCGCCGGAGCGCAGGGACTGGGCGGCCATGTGCAGGGCGACCAGGGACGACGAGCAGGCAGTGTCGACGGTGACGGCCGGGCCCTCCAGGCCCAGGGTGTATGCCACGCGGCCCGACGCCACGCTGCCCGCGATACCCGTACCGAGGTAGCCCTCGACGGTCCCCGGCACCTGCCGGAGCAGGGTGGCGTAGTCCTGCCCGTTGCTGCCGACGAAGACGCCGGCCTTGCTGCCGCGCAGGGACTTCGGGTCGATGCCGGCCCGCTCGAAGGCCTCCCAGGAGGTCTCAAGCAACAGCCGCTGCTGCGGGTCCATGGCCAGGGCCTCGCGCGGGTTGATGCCGAAGAAGGCCGCGTCGAACTCGCTCACGCCCTGGAGGAAGGCCCCTTCGCGCACATACGACGTGCCGGAACGGTCAGGGTCGGCGTCGTAGAGCGCCTCCAGGTCCCAGCCGCGGTCGGCGGGGAACGGCGCGACCGCGTCGCCGCCCGCCGCCAGCAGCGCCCACAGCTGCTCGGGCGTCCGGATCCCGCCCGGGAAGCGGCAGCTCATGGCCACGATCGCGATCGGGTCGTCGTCGGCCACCGGCGCACCGGGAGTGGCCACCTGCCCGGCCGCGGCGGTGTCGCCTCCGAGGCCGGGGAACTCGCCCAGCACATGGCGGGCGAGCTCGGTCGCCGTCGGGTAGTCGAAGATCACGCCGGTGGTCAGCCGCAGCCCGGTGGCCGCGTTGAGCCGGTTGCGCAGCTGGACCGCGCCGAGCGAGTCGAAGCCGAGCTCCTTGAACGCGCGGTTCGGAGCCACCGACTGCGGCCCGGCGTGGCCGAGCACCAACGCCGCCTGCGTACGCACCAATTCCAGCACCAGCTCCTCCCGCTGCGGCGCCGTCAGCGCGGCCAGCTGCCCGGCCAGCGACGACTCCTCGGCGCGCTGCGCTCCGCCGGACACGGCCGGCCCGGCCGCCGCCCGCAGATCCCGCACGTCCGCCAGGTCGGAGATCAGCGGGCTGGGACGGGCGGCGGTGTACGCCGGTACGAAGCGGGCCCAGTCGATGTCGGCGACGGTCACGGCCGGAGTGCCGTGGCCGACGGCCTGGGCCAGCGCAGTGAGCGCGAGGTCCGGGGACATCGGGGGGAACCCGCTGCGGTGCAACTGCTCCGCCGCCGCGTGCCCCGTCGCCATACCGGAGTCCGCCCAGGCACCCCACGCCACGGAGGTGGCGGGCAGCCCCAGCGCGTGCCGCCGCTGTGCCAGCGCGTCCAAGTGGGCGTTCGCGGCCGCGTAGTTGGCCTGGCCCTCGTTGCCGAAGGTGGCGGCCGCCGAGGAGAACAGGACGAACGCGTCCAGGTCCAGGTGACGCGTGTACCGGTCGAGAAGCGCCGCGGCGGTGGCCTTCGGACGCAGGACATGGTCGAGGCGGTCGGCGGTGAGGTGGTCCAGTACGCCGTCGTCGAGGCTGCCGGCGGTGTGCACGACCGCGGTGAGGCCCGCGTGCTCGGTGACCAGGGCGCGCACCGACTCGGGGTCGCTCACATCACAGGCCGCGAAGGCCACCGTGACGCCGAGGGCGGCGAGTTCGTCGCCCAGGGCGGTGGCCCCGGGGGCCTCGCCGCCGCGCCGGCTGGCGAGGACGAGTTGCTCGGCGCCGTTCTCGGCGGCCCAGCGCGCCACGTGTGCGCCGAGCGCGCCGGTGCCGCCGGTGATCAGGACCGTGCCGCGCGGCTGCCAGCCCGTACCGCTGCTGCCTGCCGCCCGGGTCAGTCGGCGCGCGAGGACACCGGCCTCGCGAACCGCCACCTGGTCCTCGCCGCCGGGCGCCGCGGCCAGTACGGCACGCAGGTGTGCGCCGCCGCGCTCGTCGAGCTGTTCGGGCAGGTCGACCAGCCCGCCCCAACGGTCGGGGTGTTCGAGAGCCGCGACCTGCCCCAGGCCCCAGACCTGCGCCTGGGCGGGGTGGGCGAGCGGGTCGGAGCCGCCGGTGGTGACCGCACCCTGGGTGGCGCACCAGAGGGGAGCCTCGACGCCCGCGTCGCCGAGCGCCTGGACGAGCGCCAGGGTCGGGGCGACCGTACCGGCCTCCTCCTCACCATCGGCGTCCGCGAGCGCGAGCAGCGACAGCACGCCAGTCACCGGGGCATCGAACTCCGCGCGCGCATCCCGCAGTTGCTCGGCAAAACGCTCCCGGTCGGCCACGGCGGTGTCGAGCACGACCTGCCGGACGGCACCGTGCCCGCTCTCCAGAGCCCGGACGACGTCACGTACGAGAGTCCGGCTTTCGTGACCGGCAGGCAGCAACAGCAGCCAGTCGCCGGTGAGTTCAGCCGTGTCGGACGCATCCGGCATCGGCCGCCACACCACCCGGTAGCGCCAGCCGTCCACCGGTGAACCACCGGTCTGCTCCCTGCGCCCGGACCTCGCGTCGAGCCAGTACCGGCAGCGCTGGAAGGCGTACGTCGGAAGGTCGACCCGGCGCGGCGTGTTCCCCCAGCCGGTAAAGAAGGCCTGCCAGTCGACGGGTGTCCCGTTGACGTGGAGTTCGGCTGCGGCGCGGGTGAGGGCGTGGGTCTCGTCGAGGTTCTTGACCAGGCTGGGCAGGAGGAGGGTGTCGGTGCGGGTGACGGTGTCCTGGGCGAGGGCGGTGAGGACGCCGCCGGGGCCGATTTCCAGGTAGCGGGTGGTGTCGTGCTGTTCGAGCCAGGTGATCTGGTCGGCGAAGCGGACGGCGTCGCGGATGTGGCGGACCCAGTACTCGGGGTCGCGCACCGCCTCACCGGCGGGCAGCGCCAGCCGCGTCGGGTGGAACTCCACACTGTCCAGGACCTGCCGGAACTGGTCGAGCATGGGGTCCATGTGGGGGGAGTGGAAGGCGTGGCTGACCTTCAGACGCCGGGTGCGGTGGCCGCTTGCGGAGAGCTGGGCGGCGATGTCCTCGACGATGTGCTCGGTGCCGCTGATGACGGTGGCGCGGGGTCCGTTGACGGCGGCGATCGCCACGTGCTCTTCGTGTCCGGCGAGCAGGGGCAGGACGTCGGTCTCGGGTGCTTCGATGGCGATCATGGTGCCGCCGGGCGGGAGTTGTTGCATGAGTCGGCCGCGGGCGGCGACGACGGTGCAGGCGTCGGCCAGTGACCACAGGCCTGCGGTGTGGGCGGCGGCGAGTTCGCCGATGGAGTGTCCGGTGACGAGGTCGGGGTGGATGCCCCAGGACTCCAGCAGCCGGAAGAGGGCGACTTCGAGGGCGAACAGGGCGGGCTGGGTGTAGGCGGTGTGGTCCAGCAGGGCCTGCTCACCGGGTTCGGCGAACATCACCTCACGCAGAGGCCGGTCCAACTCCCGGTCGAAGTGCGCGCAGATCTCGTCCAGCGCGGCGGCGAACACGGGGAAGGCCTCGTACAGTTCGCGTCCCATCCCGGCCCGCTGACTGCCCTGCCCCGAGAACAGGAAGGCCAACCGCCCCTGCGCAGGGTCCACGGACCCGGTCAGGACCCGGCTGTCCGCCTCGCCGCGCGCGAGCGCGCCCAGCGAGTCGAGGAAGTCGGACCGGTCCTCCGCGACCACGGCGGCCCGGTCGTCCAGCGCGGCCCGCGTGGTGCCGAGCGAGAACGCCAGGTCGGCCGTGGGGAGTTCGGGCCGAGCCGCGACGAACGACCGCAGCCGCTCGGCCTGCGCCCGCAGGGCGTCCGTGCCCTGGCCGGAGAGGACCCACGGCAGCGGCCCCGACACGGCGTCGGACGTGCCGACGACGGCCGGCTCCTCCTCGAACTGCTCGATGATCGCGTGGGCGTTGGTGCCGCTCACACCGAACGACGACACACCGGCTCGGCGGGGCCGTCCGGTCTCCGGCCACTCGACCGCGTCCCGCAGCAGCGTCACCGCACCGGCGGACCAGTCGACGTGCGGCGTCGGCTCGTCCACGTGCAGCGTCCTCGGCAGCACACCGTGGCGCATCGCCATCACCATCTTGATGACTCCGCCCACGCCCGCCGCGGCCTGCGTGTGCCCGATGTTCGACTTCAGGGAGCCGAGCAGCAGCGGCTGTCCGTCCGGCCGGTCCTGCCCGTACGTGGCGATCAGCGCCTGCGCCTCGATCGGGTCGCCGAGCCGGGTGCCGGTGCCGTGCGCCTCGACGGCGTCGACCTCGGCGGCGGTCAGCCGGGCCCGGCCGAGCGCCTGGCGGATGACCCGCTCCTGCGAGGGGCCGTTGGGGGCGGTGAGGCCGTTGCTGGCGCCGTCCTGGTTGACCGCCGTACCGCGCACCAGGCCCAGGACCGGATGCCCGTTGCGCCGGGCGTCCGACAGCCGTTCCAGGAGCAGGACACCGGCGCCCTCGCCCCAGCTGGTGCCGTCGGCCGCCGCGGAGAACGACTTGCTGCGGCCGTCGGGAGCGAGCCCCCGCTGCCGGCTGAACTCCACGAACGTCCCCGGCGAGGCCATCACGGTGACGCCGCCCGCGAGCGCGAGCGTGCACTCGCCGTCGCGCAGGGCCTGGACGGCCATGTGTAGGGCGACCAGCGAGGACGAGCAGGCCGTGTCGACCGTGACGGCCGGGCCCTCCAGACCGAGGGTGTACGCCACCCGGCCGGAGATCACGCTCGCCGCGGTGCCGGTGAGCAGGTACCCCTCGAACCCTTCGGGTGCCTCGCTCATGCGCGGCCCGTACTCGTCCTGCGACGCCACACCGACGAAGACGCCCGCCTGGCTGCCGGCCACCGACCGCGGATCCATCCCGGCCCGCTCGAACACCTCCCAGGACGTCTCCAGCAGAAGGCGCTGCTGCGGGTCCATCGCCTGCGCCTCACGCGGCGAGATCCCGAAGAACGCGGCGTCGAACTCGGCGGCGTCGTACAGGAATCCGCCCTCGTGGACGTACGACGTGCCCGCGCGCTCCGGGTCGGGGTGGTAGAGCGCGTCGATGTCCCAGCCGCGGTCCGTGGGGAACACGGACACCGCGTCCCGGCCGTCGGTGAGCAGCTGCCAGAGGTCCTCCGGCGAGCGCACCCCGCCGGGATAGCGGCAGGCCATGGACACGATCGCGATCGGGTCGTCCTCGGCCGCGGCACCCACCGGGACCGGCACAGGGCGCACGGAGGCGGACTCCGACGTGCCGGTCGCCTGCGTGTGCAGGAAGCGGGCCAGCGCCTGCGGCGTCGGATGGTTGAACACCAGCGTCGGCGGCAGCTTCAGGCCGGTGACGGCGATGAGCCGGTTGCGCAGCTCGACCGCGGTCAGCGAGTCGACACCGATGTCCTTGAACGCGTGCGAGGCGTTCACCGCGTCCGCGGAGGCGTGCCCGAGCACGGCGGCCGCCTGCGTCCGCACCAGGTCCAGCAGCAGCCGCTCGGCCTCGGCGTCGGAGAGGCCCGACAGATTCTGCGCCGTCCACGTGGCGTCGTCGCCGACTCGCTGGGCGCCGGACTCGGCCCGCAGCTCCCGTACGTCCGCCAGGTCGGAGATCAGCGCGCTGGGACGGGCGGCGGTGTACGCCGGCACGAACCGCGCCCAGTCGATGTCGGCGACGGTCACCGTCGCCTCGCCGCGCCCGACGGCCTCTCCCAGCGCGGTGAGCGCCAGGTCGGGCGCCAGGGCCGGCAGCCCGCGCCGCCGCAGTCGCTCGGCGACCTCGCCTGCCGCCATTCCGTCCGCGTCCCAGGGGCCCCATGCCACGGAGGTGGCGGGCAGCCCGAGCGCGTGCCGCTGCTCGGCGAGCGCGTCCAAGTGGGCGTTGGCCGCACCGAAGTTCCCCTGCCCGGCCCGGCCCAGCGTGCCGACCACCGACGAGAACAGGACGAACGCGTCGAGGTCGAGGTGACGCGTGCACCGGTCGAGAAGCGCGGCGGCCGTGGCCTTCGGACGCAGGACGTCGTCGAGGCGCTCGGTGGTGAGCCGGTCGAGTACCGCGTCGTCGAGGACACCCGCGGTGTGGACCACGGCGGTCAGGCCGGGGTGCGCGGAGACGAGAGCACGTACGGCGTCCGGATCGGTGACGTCGCAGGCGGTGAGGGTCACGGTGACGCCCAGCGCGGTGAGGTCGTCGTGCAGGGCGGTAGCCCCGGGGGCCTCGCCGCCGCGCCGGCTGGCGAGGACGAGGTGCTCGGCGCCGTTCTGGGCAGCCCAGCGCGCCACGTGGGCGCCGAGCGCGCCGGTACCGCCGGTGATCAGGACGGTGCCGCGCGGCTGCCAGGCCCTACCGCTGCCGGCTGCCGCCCGGGTCAGTCGGCGCGCGAGGACACCGGCCTCGCGGACCGCCACCTGGTCCTCACCGCCGGACGGAGCGGCCAGTACGGCACGCAGGCGTGCGGCGCCGCGCTCGTCGAGCTGTTCGGGCAGGTCGACGAGCCCACCCCAGCGGTCGGGGTGCTCCAGCGCGGCGACCCGGCCCAGGCCCCAGACCTGCGCCTGGGCGGGCCGGGTGAGCGAATCGGAGCTGCCCGTGCTGACCGCGCCCTGGGTGACACACCAGAGGGGGGCCTGCACACCAGCGTCCCCCAGCGCTTGGAAGAGAGCGAGCGCCGGCGCCGCCGGGGCCACGTCGTTGCCGCCCAGCGCGAGAAGGGACAGCACGCCGGTCACGGCAGCGTTGTCATCACCCGAGCCCAAAGCGTCGGAGACTTGCTCGGCGTAGCGCGCGCGGTCCGCCTCGGACTGGTCCAGCACGACCTGCCGCCCCCGTACAGCGCGGGTGACAGCACCCACCAGCGCGTCGTCCTCCTGGCCGACGGGAACCACGACCAGCCAGGTACCGACCGGTCCGGCCTGCGGATCGGCGATCGGCCTCCATGCCGCCCGGTAGCGCCAGTTGCCCACCGTCGACACACGATCCAGGCTCTTCCGCCAGGACGCCAGCGCCGCGAGCACCGTACTCAGCGGGGCATCGCCCTCCACCGAGAGCGTGCGGCCGAGCGACTCCCAGTCCTCGTTCTCGACCGCCTCCCAGAAGCGGGTGTCGGCGGTGTCCGGGGAACCGGTCGTGGTCGGGTTGATCCAGTACCGCTCGTGCTGGAACGGGTAGGTCGGGAGGTCGGTGACGCGGTTGGTGCGCGGGGCGGGCCAGTTGATGGGGTGGCCGTGGGTGTGGAGGTGTGCTGCTGAGGTGAGGAGGCGGGTGATGGTGCCTTCGTTGCGGCGGAGGGTGCCGGTGGTGAGGGCGTCGGTTGAGGCTTCCTCGATGCTGTAGGTGAGGACGGGGTGGGCGCTGGACTCGATGTAGGTGGTGTGGCCGGCCTCTGTGAGCTGCTGGATGGCGGTGTGGAAGTGGACGGTCTGGCGGAGGTTGCGGTACCAGTAGCCGGCGTCGAGCGCCTCGGTGTTCAGGAAGCCGCGCTCTACGGTGGAGAAGAACGGGACGTCTGACCGACGGGGCTCGATTCCAGCGAGGGCGGTGGCGATCTCGTCCTGGATGGTCTCGACGTGTGCGGAGTGTGAGGCGTAGTCGACGGGGATGATCCGGGCGCGGATGTCCTGGCCCTGAAGGTCCGCGACCAGGGTTTCGACGGCGTCCTTGTCGCCTGAAACCACGGTGGTGTTGGGGCCGTTGACGGCGGCGATGCTGACACCGCTGGGCAGGTGTTCCTCGACCGCCTGGACGGACTGCGGGATGGAGGCCATGGCGCCCAGCCCGGCAAGGTGTTCACCGATGATCCTGGCGCGTACGGCGACGACCTTGGCCGCGTCCTCCAGGGTGAGGGCGCCGGCCACAGCGGCGGCGGCGATCTCGCCCTGGGAGTGGCCCACCACGGCGTCAGGACGGACGCCCAGGTGCTGCCAGGTGGCGGCAAGGGAGACCATGACGGCCCAGGTGACGGGCTGGATGACGTCGACCCGGTCCAAGTCGGCGCCGGAGCGCAGCGCTTCGGTCAGCGACCAGTCGACGTAAGGCGCGAGCGCCTCCTCACAGCGGGCGATGGACTCCGCGAACACAGGCACGGAGTCAAGGAGTTCGGCACCCATACCGGCCCACTGCGTCCCCTGCCCCGGGAACACGAACACGGTCTTGCCGACGGCCTTGGCCTGGCCCTGAACGAGATGGGTGTGAGGCTGCCCAGCGGCCAGCGCATCGAGCGCGGCGGCGACGGCATCAGGAGCTTCGGCGAGGACGACCGCGCGGTGCTCGAACAGGGCGCGGCCGTTGATGAGCGTGTCGGCGACGGCTGCGGTGTCCAACTCGGGCCGCTGCTCGACGTATTCGCGGAGTTGCCGTGCCTGAGCGCGCAGCGCGTCGGCGGTCCGGGCCGAGATCACCCACGGCACGACGCCCGGGTCGGTGGGCTGGTGCTGCTGTTCGGTAACGGCAGGGGGCTCTTCGATGATGGCGTGCGCGTTGGTCCCACTCACACCGAAGGAGGAGACGCCGGCCCGGCGGGGCCGGTCGGTCTCGGGCCAGGCCTGTTCCTCGGTGAGGAGGGTGACGGCTCCGGCGTCCCAGTCGACATGGCTGGTCGGCTGGTCGACATGCAGTGTCCTCGGCAGGACGCCGTGACGCATGGCCATCACCATCTTGATGACACCGGCGACACCGGCGGCGGCCTGCGTGTGCCCGATGTTGGACTTCACCGAGCCCAGCCACAGGGGCCGGTCAGCAGGCCGGTCCTGGCCGTACGTGGCGAGGAGCGCCTGCGCCTCGATCGGGTCACCCAGAGTGGTACCCGTGCCGTGCGCCTCGACCGCGTCGACCTGGTCGGGGGCGAGACCGGCATTGGCGAGGGCCTGCCGGATCACCCCCTGCTGGGAAGGACCGTTCGGCGCGGTGAGACCGTTACTGGCGCCGTCCTGGTTGACGGCCGTACCCCGGACCACGGCCAGGACCGGATGCCCGTTGCGCCGAGCGTCCGACAGCCGCTCCAGCAGCAGCATGCCGACGCCCTCGCCCCAGCCGGTGCCGTCGGCGGCCTCGGCGAAGGCCTTGACCCGGGCGTCCGGAGCGAGTCCCCGCTGACGGCTGAACTCCACGAACATGCCGGGGTTGGACATGACGGTCGCCCCGCCCGCGAGGGCGAGCGAGCACTCGCCGGAGCGCAGGGACTGGGCGGCCATGTGCAGGGCGACCAGGGACGACGAGCAGGCAGTGTCGACGGTGACGGCCGGGCCCTCCAGGCCCAGGGTGTATGCCACGCGGCCCGACGCCACGCTGGGCGTCGTCCCGGTCAGCACATAGCCTTCGATCTCCTCGGGCGCCTCGTGCAGCCGGGGGCCGTAGTCCTGAGCCGTGGCACCGACGAAGACGCCGGCCTTGCTGCCACGCAGCGACTTCGGGTTGATCCCGGCGCGTTCGAGGGCCTCCCAGGAGGTCTCCAGCAGCAGCCGCTGCTGCGGGTCCATGGCCAGGGCCTCACGCGGCGAGATCCCGAAGAACGCCGGGTCGAAGTCGGCGGCGTCATGGAGGAACCCGCCCTCCCACGCATACGACGTGCCGGAGCGCTCCGGGTCGGCGTCGTAGAGCGCCTCCAGGTCCCAGCCGCGGTCGGCGGGGAACGGCGACACCGCGTCACCGCCCGCCGCGAGCAGTGCCCACAGCTGCTCGGGCGTCCGTATCCCGCCCGGGAGCCGGCAGCTCATGCCGACGATGACGACCGGGTCGGAGGCGGCGCCGGAGTCCGGGGCAGCCATTGCCTCCGCCTCCGCCTCCTCGCCCCGCGTGCCCACGAGTTCGCCGCGTACGTGTCGTGCCAGCAGCTCCGGGGTGGGGTGGTCGTAGAGCGTGGACGACGGCAGCCGTACGCCGACCGCGCGGCCGAGCGCGGCACAGAACTCCACCGACATCAGCGAGTCGAAGCCGAGCTGCTTGAACGGCGCGTCCGCCGGGACCTGTTCGGGGCTGTCGTGTTCGAGCACGGCTGCGATGTGCCGCCGTACGAGATCCAGCAGCTCCCGGTCCGTCTCCTCCTCCGACATCCAGGCGAAGGAGGCCGCAGGACAGGCCGCCTGCGTCACGGACTCCTCGTCCGCTTCCGCATCGGCTACGTCCCCAGGGAGCCCAGCCGACACGCCGACCGTCTCCTTGAGCCAGTACCGGCGGCGCTGGAAGGCGTACGTCGGCAGGTCGACGCGGTGCGGAGCCGGCAGGCCCAGATCAGCGAGTACGTCCTGCCAGGCGATCTCCGCCCCCGAGACGTGGAGTTCGGCTGCGGCGCGGGTGAGGGCGTGGGTCTCGTCGAGGTTCTTGACCAGGCTGGGCAGGAGGAGGGTGTCGGTGCGGGTGACGGTGTCCTGGGCGAGGGCGGTGAGGACGCCGCCGGGGCCGATTTCCAGGTAGCGGGTGGTGTCGTGCTGTTCGAGCCAGGTGATCTGGTCGGCGAAGCGGACGGCGTCGCGGATGTGGCGGACCCAGTACTCGGGGTCGCGCACCGCCTCACCGGCGGGCAGCGCCAGCCGCGTCGGGTGGAACTCCACACTGTCCAGGACCTGCCGGAACTGGTCGAGCATGGGGTCCATGTGGGGGGAGTGGAAGGCGTGGCTGACCTTCAGACGCCGGGTGCGGTGGCCGCTTGCGGAGAGCTGGGCGGCGATGTCCTCGACGATGTGCTCGGTGCCGCTGATGACGGTGGCGCGGGGTCCGTTGACGGCGGCGATCGCCACGTGCTCTTCGTGTCCGGCGAGCAGGGGCAGGACGTCGGTCTCGGGTGCTTCGATGGCGATCATGGTGCCGCCGGGCGGGAGTTGTTGCATGAGTCGGCCGCGGGCGGCGACGACGGTGCAGGCGTCGGCCAGTGACCACAGGCCTGCGGTGTGGGCGGCGGCGAGTTCGCCGATGGAGTGTCCGGTGACGAGGTCGGGGTGGATGCCCCAGGACTCCAGCAGCCGGAAGAGGGCGACTTCGAGGGCGAACAGGGCGGGCTGGGTGTAGGCGGTGTGGTCCAGCAGGGCCTGCTCACCGGGTTCGGCGAACATCACCTCACGCAGAGGCCGGTCCAACTCCCGGTCGAAGTGCGCGCAGATCTCGTCCAGCGCGGCGGCGAACACGGGGAAGGCCTCGTACAGTTCGCGTCCCATCCCGGCCCGCTGACTGCCCTGCCCCGAGAACAGGAAGGCCAACTGTCCGGCCGCCGGCGCCCCGGCCCCCCGGCTCCGTACAACCCGCGACGCGGGCTCTCCCGCGGCCAGTGCCGCGAGCCCGTTCAGCAGGCTCTCCCGGTCCGAGCCGAGGACGACTGCCCGGTTCTCGTGGGCGTCGCGGGAGGTCACCAGGGACTGCGCCACGGCGTCCACATCCAGTTCGGGCCGGTCCGCGACGAACGACCGCAGCCGCTCGGCCTGCGCCCGCAAGGCGTCCTCCCCGCGGCCGGAGACGAGCCACGGCACCACACCGGCCCGACGCTCAGCCCCGCCGCCGTCACGGGTCGCGGGCTCGGCCGCCGGCACCCCTTGCAGGACCAGGTGGCAATTGGTGCCGCCCATCCCGAAGGAGCTGACGCCCGCGAGCGCCAGCCGGGACTCCGGCTCCGGCCAGTCCGTCAGCGACTGCTGCACGCGCAGGTTGAGTTCGTCCAGCGGGATCCGCGGGTTCGGTGTCTCGTAGTGGAGGCTGGCCGGGATCTGGCGCCTATGGAGGGACAGGGCGGTCTTGAGGAGACCGACCATTCCGGCGGCACCCTCCAGGTGTCCCACGTTCGTCTTGGCCGAGCCGACCGTGAGGGGCAGTCGGCGGCCGGGGGCCGTGCCCAGGACGGCGCCCAGGGCCGAGGCCTCGATGGGGTCGCCGAGGGCGGTGCCCGTGCCGTGCAGCTCCACGTAGTGGACGTCCGCCGGGTCGACGCCCGCCCGGTCGTAGGCCAGGCGGAGCACCTCGCTCTGCGCGGCCGTGCTCGGCACCGTGAGTCCGTCCGTGGCGCCGTCGTTGTTGACCGCGCCGCCGCGGATCACGCAGTAGACCGAGTCGCCGTCGGCCAGGGCCCGGGCGAGGGGCTTGAGGAGGACGGCCCCGCCGCCTTCACCGCGGACATAGCCGTTGGCGCGGGCGTCGAAGGTGTAGCAGCGGCCGTCCGGCGACAGCCCGCCGAACCGGTCGGCGGCGAGGGCGCTCTCCGGCACGATGTTGAGGTTCACGCCACCCGCCACGGCGAGTTCGCAACCGCCCGAGCGCAGGGCCTCGCAGGCCTGGTGGACGGCGACGAGGCCGGAGGACTGCGCGGTGTCCACGGTGAGACTGGGACCGCGCAGCCCGAGGGTGTACGACACCCGGTTCGCGATGATGGCGCGCTGGGTCCCGGTCAGCGAGTGCTGGGTGACGGCGGACAGCCCCTGCCGGTTCAGCAGCACCGCGTAGTCGTTCGCGATCGCACCGATGAAGACCCCGGTACGGCTGCCGCGCACCTTCCGCAGGGGGATGCCGGCGTCCTCGAAAGCCTCCCAGGAGAGTTCCAGCATGAGCCGCTGCTGGGGGTCCATCATCGAGGCTTCGCGTGGCGATATGCCGAAGAATGCGGGATCGAATGTGTCCACCCGGTCGAGAAAGGCGCCGTGCCGTGCGGCGGGGGGAAGTTCCTCGGCGTTCCACCGGTCCTGCGGCACTTCCCCGATCGCATGCCGCGCGTCGCGGAGCAGCTCCCAGAACGCGCTCTTGTCGGGGGCCTCGGGGAGTCTGCAGGAGAGCCCCACTATGGCGATTGCGTCGTCCGGTATCCCGACCTCGGTGAAGCCGTCGCGGAATTGAGACATGCGACCGTGATCCCCCAGTAAGTGAAATGCATGAGAAACGCCCCCTGCGGCACACGCAAAGGCAGTTGCCGACTGTAATCAAATGATCGTTGGCCCCTACACCCCTATCGATCCCCTAGTGACCGCTGAACTCGCGGGCGGGCAGGGGCGGAAGCGCCGAGGGTACGGGTCCCCGCGCGGGAACCCGGACCCCTCGGTGCCGTCTCAGGTCGGCGGAGCCTGCACGGAGAGTGCGTGCCGGAACACGTTCCGTGGATCCCAGCGCGCCTTGACCGCCTGGAGGCGCGGGTAGGCGTCCTTGTAGTACAGCTCGGACCACGGCACCCCGGAGGTGTTCCACTCCTCGTCCGCGAGGTCGACGTCCGGGTAGTTGACGTACGCGCCGTCGGCGGCGCCACCGGGGACCGGTACGCCGCCGGTGTCCGCGTACACGTCCCGGTACAGCTCGCGGATCCACCGCACGTGGACCGGGTCCTGCGAGGGGTCCTCCCAGGTCGTGACGTACACGATCTTGAGGATGGAGTCGCGCTGTGCCACCGCGGTCCGGTCCGCCGGGACGGCGTTGACCTTGCCGCCGTAGGCGATGAGCGCGACGACCCCGGCCGGATTGTCGTAGTCGGTGCTGGTCAGGCGCGTGTACAGGGTGCCGATCTGCCGGTCGTCGAAGCTCCGGCGCGCATACGCCGCCTTGATCTTGGCCCGTCCGGTCATGTCGCCGTCCCCGGCGATCCCCGGCCAGCGCGTCGAGTGCAGCCACGGCAGCCGCCGCGTGTCGCTGTGCGGCTGCACGGCCACACCCTCGGAGACTGCCGCGAGATACGTCTCCAGCCGCTTCTCCGCGTCCGGGCCGGTCGCGTCGAGCTGCGTGGTCATCGCGAGGGCACCGGACTGGCTGCGGGTGAGGGCCAGCACGCTGTAGAGGTCGCACCAGGGGGAGTCGGGGCCGCTGTTCTGCTCGAACCACCTGCCGTGGTTCCGTACGAGCCGCGCGAAGGCCGCCTCGTCCAGCCCCTCCCACGGCCACACCGTCGTGTTGAGCAGCACCTCGGCCGGCGGCCGCGGCAGCAGCCGGCCGGGCTCCGGCGGTACGTCGCCCTCGGCGGTCCGCAGCCAGTACCTGACGACCACGCCGAAGTTCCCGCCGCCACCCCCGGTGTGCGCCCACCACAGATCATGGTTCGGATCGTCCGGCTCGCGCGTCGCGATCACGGTCCGCGCGTCGCCCGACGCGTCGACCACGACGACCTCGACCGCGTGCAGATAGTCGACGATCGAGCCGTGCATCCGGGACAGCGGGCCGTAGCCCCCACCGAGGATGTGCCCGCCCGCCCCCACATCGGGGCACGCCCCGCCGGGCAGCGTCACGCCCCACACCCGGAACAGCGTCTTGTAGACCGCGCCCAGAGTGGCACCGGCCTCGACGACGAACGCGCCGCGCTCCTCATCGAATCCGACCGCCGACAGCCGCGACATGTCCATCACCACACGGACGTCTGAATTGGCTACGAAGTCCTCGTAACAGTGCCCTCCACTGCGCACGGCCACCCGCTTGCCCGACCGCACGGCACGCGAAAGAACCTGCTCGATCTCAGCGGCGGATCCCACCAGATGTATCTCGTCCGGCTCACCGACGAACCGGAGGTTCTCGCCCCGGCGTAAGTCCTCATACCTGATATCGCCGGGGGTCACGAAATCGATGTGCTTCATGCGGTTCTCCTGCCTTCGACACGGAAGTGAAGCTGTACTGTTGCCGTCGGATCCTAATTCACTTGTCACACAAAGGTTTTGGAGCACTCCGAAAGGGAGGGACGGGATGGTCGCGGACCTGATCGCCGGTCTGGTGCCGGCGGGGGTGCGTACAGCGGAGGTGTTCGGTGACGTGGCGGACGTCTCACTGTTCCCGGAGGAAGAGACTGCGATCGCAAGTGCGTTGGACGCGCGGAGGCGGGAGTTCGCCACGGGATGCCACTGCGCCCGTGCGGCGCTGTCAGCGCTGGGCCGACCGGCCGTTCCCCTGCCGCCGGACGAGCACGGTGTGCCGTCGTGACCTGACGGAGTGGTGGGATCCCTGACCCACTGCGATGGCTATCGCGGTGCCGCGGTGGCCAGCCGTGAGGATGTCATGTCGCTCGGAATCGATGCCGAGCCACACCGCCCGTTTCCACAAGGGGTGTTGGAGGCAGTGATGATCGCCCCGGAGCGTCCCGCGCTGGCTGTGCTGGCGGACTCGTACCCTTCGGTGCACTGGGACCGTCTGCTGTTCAGCGCCAAGGAGTCGGTCTTCAAGAGCTGGTTCTCCATGACGGGGGACCGCCTCGGCTTTGACGACGAGGTGGAGTTCGAAGCCGAGATACCGTTCTTCCGCGCCAGGGTTCTGCGCCAGGGTTCTGCGCCAGCGGCCCGGCTTGGCCGGCAAGGCGCCCACAGCGGTCGGCGGCCGCTGGCTGGTGTGCTGTGGTCTCGTGCTGACGGCGGTCTCGCTGTAGCCGGAGGACCTGGGGACGCATCAGCCTCGATGTGCGTCCATGGGCTCAGCCGGTCGGCAGGGTGGGAGGAGGTGGAGTGTCCCGGACGCGGCGCTTGCCGAGGCCTGATGGCGTGCTGGGAGAGTCAACAATGGGCCAGTGTGAGTCCTGAAACACCCTGGGACATCTGACCGCAGATGCGGATCGTTATAGGCTCCGGAGGCCGCCCTTGACCTGCAGGAAGCAGGCGGGGGCCAGCCCCACCAGCCTCGATCCCTACCTGGAATCGCTGCGGCAGTGATGGGAGGAAGGCGAGCACATCGCGCCGTTCTGCACCAAGAGATCGTCGCCAAGGGCTACCAGCGGGTCAAGATGGCAAGGCTGGGAATTCTCGGTCGGCGCGACGGCACGTGACGAACCGGCTGGCATGTCCGTCGCTTCCATGGCGTCTCCAGGGGCAGCAGTCCGTCCAGTTCCGGGAGATCGTCTCAGTGGGCCTGATCAGGAAGGGCCAGGGTTGACGCCTCCGGCCCCTTTGCGCGCGCTGTAGAAGCATGGGTGCGCCGAGCGGCGGCACTTCTCGGGGGCCGAGCTGTAGTTCCGGCCATTGACAAGGCCACGTCGGTCAGGAAGTCCGGAGTTCGGCTGGAACACGGCGGTGTGGTCAGACCTTCTCGGCGGTCACGCGCCGGTGGTCGATGGTGAGCATCGTAATGTCCTCGACGTCGGACGTCAGGGATGGTGACCCGGCCCGGTTGGGCGAGGGCGGTGGCGCAGACATGGCGTCGATGGCGTACTTGTGGCCGTGGAGGCCGGTCGTGCGCAGCAGGGCGGCGGCGGACTGGGCGAGGGCCTGGGTGACGGGCTCGACGCGCAGCCGGGACAGCGTCCACTTGAGCGGCGTCGTTGATCCGGGGGTGGATCACCTCGACGAGCACGGCGGCGGAGGTGATCACTGGAAGGCCGGCGTCGCGGGCGGCGGTGAGCCGTTCGTGGACCTCGCGGTCGCGCTGGACGGCCTTGGCCGGGCCCTCGCTGTCCAGGATGAGCGCGCCGCTCATTAGAGGACCATCCCTGCTGCAGCCCTCACGGGTAGGGTTGTGACCTCTCGGTCCCGGCGGGTGCATGGCCATCGTCGCGACCGTTCGGTGGTCAGCGTGAGTTCTGCCAGCCCTGCCGGGCACGACGAGCCATGGCAGGGCCACTGGATCGGGGCCCAACCCGCCCCGGTGCCGGGCGTCGACGACGTGTCCAGTGGGACGGGCGGAAGGCGCGGGTTCTCGCGGGTGCTCTTCCGCAAGGAGCTTCACCTGTCGGCCGTGCCGACGTCCGCGCCGGTGCGGGCGCAGCCGCGCCGCTGGCGCTACGAGGCGTTCGATGTGGTCCGGCATCTGCGCCGCGGCCCGAACGTGATCGCGGTGCTGGCCTCCTATTACGGCCGGGCCACGTCGTGGTGGCAGTCGGCGCCGCCCGAGGGCGGCATCAACAGTGACGCCTGTCTCGTACTCGATGCGCGGTGGGACGGAGCCGGCGACCTTTCCAGCGACGTCTCGTGGCGCGTGCACCGCTCCACCGCGTGGAGCATGCTGGGCTCCTTCGGCGTCCCCTGCGAGGTGCTGGACGCCCGAGCGTTGCCAACCGGCTGGACCGGCCCTGGCCTTGACGACAGCGGTTGGCCGACCGCAACCATCCTGAAGGCCAGGCACTGGGGCGGGCTCGGGCGCAGTCGGCCACCGGTCAGTCCGTACGGGAAGCTGCTCCCCCGGCCGATCGCCGTGCTCGGCGGCCCGACCGTACGGCCGACGGCCGTCCTGGACGCCCGAATCCGGCCGAAGCCGCACTGGGCGAGCCCGCATCCGGCGGCCCGCGTGGTGCAGTATCTCGAGGACCCGGGTACGCCGGTCCGTACCGGTCTGCCGCTGTCCGCCTCGATCGACCGCGACCAGAGGCTCGACGTCATTCTCGACTTCGGCGCGCTGACCACGGGTTTCGTGGAACTGACCGTCGACGCCTCGCCCGGCACCGTCCTCGAACTCGGCCACCGCGAGAAGCCCAAACGCGTCGGTGTCACGGAGACCACCTCCGACTACGAGGCCGGCGCCCGCTACACTGCCCGGGCGGCCGGGCGACCTACTCCGCCCTGGAACCGGCCGGCCTGCGCTACCTCCACCTGACGGCGCACCCCCCCGACGGCGCCGAGGTGACCCTCGTGGACGCGGCCGTTCACGAGCACGTGTACCCGCAGTCGGGCGGGGCCCACTTCACCAGCGGTGACCAGGATCTGGACCGCATCTACCGCGCGGGCGTCCGCACCGTGCAGCTCAACTCCACCGATGCGTACACCGATTGCCCGACCCGCGAGCAGCGCGCCTGGACCGGTGATGGAGTCGTCCACCAGATGGTGCATCTGGCGAAGAACGACGACTGGCGGCTGGTGGAGCACTACGTCGAGCTGGCCAACTCGCCGCGTCCGGACGGCATCCTGCCGCTGAGCGTGGCCGGTGACTTTGAGCAGTTCGGCGGGTTCACCATCCCCGACTGGTCCCTGCACTGGGTCCACGGCGTGCACAACCTCTACCGCTACACCGGCGACCGCACCCGCCTCGCCCCATGTCTGCCGACCGTGGAGCGGGTGCTGCGCTGGTACGAGCTCCACCTCGACGAGCACGGGACGCTGAGCGACCTGCCGGAGTGGAATCTGGTGGACTGGTCGAGCGCCTTCACCACCGACCGCACCTCCATAGTGTCCGCGCTGTGGGCCCGTGGCCTCGCCGAGTACGCGGACCTGTGCGACTGGGTCGGCAACGCCGGGTCGGCGGCCCGGGCCCGGGAACGGCACGCGGGTGTGGCGGTCTCGTTCGAGGATTTCTGGGATCCGTGCCGGGGCTTGTACGTCGACCACATCGTCGACGGAGAGCGCCGGCCGGCCGCCTCGCAGGCCGCGAACGCCGCCGCGATCGCCGCGATCGTCGCGGGCCTCGCGCCGCGTGAGCGGTGGCGGGCGATCGCGGCGGCAATGATCGACCGCTCTGCCGTCGTCACCCGCTCCTGGATCGGCGGCGACGGCGGCTACGACATCCAGAAGGAGGAGGACCAGCGGCGCGGCATCCAGCGCATCGACTGGGACGTCGACCACGAGATCGTACGTGCCCAGCCCTTCTTCAGCTACGTTGTGCACGACGCCGTGGCCCGCGCGGGCCACGGCATCCGGCTCGTCGACCTGGTCCGCGACTGGTCAGTGTTCCTGCGCGAGGGCTACGACACCTTCGGCGAGTGCTGGGGTTGGGGCACGCCCGTGCACGGTTGGTCCAGCACTCCGTCCCGCGATCTGATCGTGCACGTGCTGGGCATCTCGCCGGATCTGCCCGGGTTCGAGCGGGTGCGGATCGCCCCGCGGCCGGGCCCGCTGGGCGAGGTGGTCGGCGTGGCGCCGACTCCGTACGGACTGGTTGAGGTCGAGATCTCCGGCGAGCAGGCTGTGGTGTCCAGTCCGGTCCCGGTCCACTTCGTCGACCCCACCGGCCGGAGCCACCGCGTGGCCGCCGGGAAACACCGGGTGCCGATGCGTCGCGCGGAGACCCTGACCGAACGCACCCCGGGGAACCAGTGTGCTTGACCACGGCGTGCTTCCCCAACCGATCGGAAGTCGCGGTGGCGCAGACAAATCACGGGCCGTGGAGCGTGCTCGGCGACTCGCATCCCGCCGATCCGACGGGCACGTCCTTCCGGTCCAGACCAGCTCGGTGTTCCGGCATCCGGGCAAGGAGGACTTGTAATCGCCCTCCCAGGGCCAAGCCGTGTGCGTCACGCTTCGACCGGCGTCGTCAGCACGGCCCGGACAGCCTTGCCGTCCGGCGGGTGGGGGACTCAGTCCCAGTGGTCGGCGAGGGCGGCAAGAAGCGCCAGGCCACGGTCCCCGGTCTGGAGTCGTCGGGTTCGGTGTTTGCTAGGGCGTGTTTCGAAAGTCCCGTCTGGCCCGCGACGCCTGGCACGGCGCCTCGCTGCGTTGTCGGGGTCGCCCGCGTACGCCCAGTACGCGGGCGACCCTCCGCCTTGCGATGCACCGCACCAGACGCCGCGGGCCTCGCCCTCCGGGCGGACGACGCTACTTTCGAAACACGCCCTAGGAGGGGGGCGCGGGTGAAGGTCCAAGCAGGCGTTCTGACGTTGATACGGAGGCGGTGGGCGGTCGGGTTGAGGACGCCGTGAGCCGGAAGCAGCGGCCGTGCAGGACGACGGTGGCAGCCAGCCCCACGACGATGAGTTTGGTACTTCATGGACGAGTTGGAGGCCGATGGGTCACGGAAAACAGGTGAACATCATTCGCGCCCCTAACCGTTGTCCTCCGACACGGTCATGCGCCTTGGGCGTGACGTAGAGGGGAAATGACGAGGAAGCGTTCGATCGTGTGGTGGGGAAGCGTGCTGGTCGGCTCTCCCGTCCCGCTCTCGCACTCGCCTGCGAGCCGTGATCCGATTACCCCCGAGCAGGCTCAATGCTGCCGACTTGCCTGATGAGACGTCAGGTAGGTCAGCATCCACTCAGCATCAGTCCCGTACGGCTCCTCGCGCGTGCGCCCCGTCGGTGGCTTCGCGGCAGCCTGCTGGCGCAGAGATACGCAGGCGGCAAGCCTGGTCACAGCAACACACGATTTTCCTAGAGGTCTTCGAGCCGAAGGCATGCCGATGTACAGTGAACAACGCCCCTGACCTGCAGAAAGCTGGCGGGGAGCCGTCTTCGAGGAGTCCAAAGTGCTGCGAACTTTGATCAAGTCCAAGATCCACCGAGCCACCGTCACCCAGGCCGACCTGCACTACGTGGGATCGGTGACCATCGACGCCGACCTGCTGGACGCCGCCGACCTGCTGCCCGGTGAGCTCGTGCACATCGTCGACATCACCAACGGCGCCCGGCTGGAGACGTACGTCATCGAGGGCGAACGCGGCTCGGGTGTCGTCGGCATCAACGGGGCCGCGGCCCATCTGGTCCACCCCGGCGACCTTGTGATCATCATCAGTTACGCTCAGGTCACCGACGCCGAGGCGCGGGCGCTCAAGCCGCGCGTGGTGCACGTGGACCGCGACAACCGGATCGTGGACCTGGGCATCGACCCGGGCGAACCCGTGCCGGGTTCGAACCAGCGGCGCAGCCCGCAGGCCCTGCGGGCGTGAACCGTCGACGAGGAGGGCTCATGAGCGAGATGGAGATCCGCGACGACCGGGCGGCGGGCCGGCTGGAGGCCGTCGGCGGCGGGGAAGTCGTCGGCCGCATCGAGTACTTCGTGCTCGACACCCCTCAGCGAGCGCTGGTGCCCGTGCACACCGTCGTCGAACCGGCCCACGAGGGCCAGGGCATCGCGGGCTCCCTGGCGCGCGAGCTGTACGCCGTCGCCGAACGCGAGGGCGTCCCCGTCGCCCCGCTCTGCCCGTACGTCGTCAAGTGGGCCGAACGCCACCCCGACCAGGCCCCCGCCGCCGACCCCGCGCTGCTGGACGCGGCGAAGGAGTGGCTGCGGGCGCATCCCGGACGGTTCTGAGCGTGCTCGCCCTGCTGCACACCTCACCGCTGCACGTCCCGGTCTTCGACGCCCTGCGCGACCAGGACCACCCGGGCCTGGAGCTGCGGCACCTGGTCCACGAGGACCTGCTGACCCGGGCCGGGCAGGACGGTCCCGAGTCGGTCGCGGACGACGTACGGGCCGTACTGGACCGGGCCGTGGCCGACGGCGCCCGGGCCGTGCTGTGCACCTGTTCGAGCATCGGCGGCGTCGCGGAGGCGGCCGCCGCCGAGGCCGGGGTGCCGGTGCTGCGCGTCGACCGTCCGATGGCGGCCGCCGCGGTGGCCGCGGGACCGCGGATCGTCGTCCTCGCCACCGTGGCGAGCACCCTCGCACCCACGGTGCAGCTCGTCGAGGAAGAGGCCCGGCGCGCCGACCGCCCCGCCTCGGTGCGCACCCTGCTCGTCGAGGACGCCTGGTCCCACTTCACGGCGGGCGACACACACGAGTACGCCCGCCGGGTCGCCGCCGCGGCCGACACGATCACCGACGCCGACGCGATCGTCCTCGCCCAGGCCTCCATGACACCGGCCCAGCAGCTGACCTCGACCACCGTCCCGGTCCTGTCCAGCCCCCGGCCGGGACTGGCGGCGGGCGCCCGGGCCACGGAGTGACTCCGGCGGGTGACTGGCGGTACGGCCGCCGGGTACGCGGGGGAGTAGTCCAGTGCCGACGTTCACCGACTGGCCGGAGGACACCATGACCACCCCGCACCCCGACCCGGTCCCGACCCCGGGCCTGGATCCCCAGCATCCCGAACCGCACCCGGTGCCGCCCCGGAACCACCCCCGGCACCGCCCCCTCCACCGCCCCCGGCACCCCCACCTCCGCAGCCCCCGTCTCCGGAACCACCGGGCCCCCGCCCGATCCCGCAACCGCCCCCGTCCCCGATCCCCCCGGGCCCGGAACCGGTCCCGAACCCAGAACCGGGACCACCCCTCACCTAAGAAACAGCGGTGAGCGACCAAAGAACCAGCGGTGGGCGAAAAGGAACAGCGGTGGGCGACTCACAACGCCGCCCACCGCGGCGCCCTCAGGGGCGCGGGAACTGCGCCGAGACCCTAGGCGGACACCTCCGCCCGATCCCCACCCCACAACGTGTGGAACGCCCCGTCCCGATCCACCCTCCGATACGTGTGCGCCCCAAAGAAGTCCCGCTGCCCCTGCGTAAGCGCCGCCGGCAACCGCTCGGCCCGCAACGCGTCGTAGTAGGCGAGCGCCGCGGCGAACCCCGGCGCCGGCACCCCCTCCCGCGTCGCGGCGATCAGCACCTCACGCCAGTCGTCCTGCGCCTCGGCGATCTCCCGCGCGAACGTCTCGTCGGACAGCAGACTCGGCAGATCCGGCCGCGCGTCGTACGCGGCGCGGATCCGGTCCAGGAACGCCGCGCGGATGATGCAGCCGCCGCGCCAGATCGAGGCGACCTGCCCCAGGTCGATCCCCCAGTCGTACTCCTCACTTCCCGCGGCGATCTCATGGAAGCCCTGCGTGTACGACACGATCTTCGAGGCGTACAGCGCCTGCTCGACCCGGTCGGCGAAGGCCCCCGCCTCGGACGAGCTCAGCGGCGACGCCTTCGGCCCCGCCAGCCCCCGCGAAGCGGCCCGCAGCGCCGCGTGACCGGACAGCGAACGCGCGAAGACCGCCTCCGCGATACCGGACACCGGCACACCCAGGTCCAGCGCGATCTGGACGGTCCAGCGGCCGGTGCCCTTCTGCTCCGCCTGGTCCACCACCACGTCCACGAACGGCTTGCCGGTCGCCGCGTCCACGTGCGACAGCACCTCGGCCGTGATCTCGATCAGATACGAGTCCAGCCGGCCGGTGTTCCAGGTGCGGAAGATCTCCGCGATCTGAGCGGGCTCGTACCCGGCGACATCACGCAGCAGCTGGTACGCCTCGCCGATCAGCTGCATGTCGGCGTACTCGATGCCGTTGTGCACCATCTTCACGAAGTGCCCGGCGCCGTCCGGACCCACGTGTGTCACACAGGGCGCCCCGTCGGCGGACTTCGCGGAGATCTTCTCCAGCATCGGGCCCAGCGATTCGTACGACTCCTTCGAGCCGCCCGGCATGATGCTCGGCCCGTGCAGCGCGCCCTCCTCGCCGCCGGAGATGCCGGTGCCGACGAAGTGGATGCCCTGCTCGCGCAGCTCGCGCTCGCGGCGCCGGGTGTCGGCGAAGTGGGCGTTGCCGCCGTCGATGATCATGTCGCCGGGCTCCAGCAGCGGGGCGAATTCGTGGATCACCGCATCGGTCGGCTCCCCGGCCTTGACCATGATGACCAGGCGGCGGGGCCGTTCCAGGGCCGCCACGAAGTCCTTGGCGGTCTCGGCCGCGACGAACTCGCCCTCGCTCCTGAACTCCTCCACCAGCGCATGCGTCCGCGACGCCGTCCGGTTGTGCACCGCGACCGTGTAGCCGTTGCGCGCGAAGTTGCGGGCGAGATTGCGGCCCATGACCGCGAGACCCGTGACGCCGATCTGGGCTGAAGTGCTCATACCGCCTGCTCCTCAAGGGACCCGTGGGCCCTGTAGATCGTGTATCGGTGGTGCCGACCTGTGTGTCCGTTGTGCCGTCAGTATCGTCCCTCGGCCATCCTTACGTGCCGATCCGCCGACCGCACGTCCGGACCGGACGGGGCTGAGTACGTACGGAAGGGGCCCGGCGCCTCAGTAGGCGCCGGGCGCGACGACAACGGGGGTGCGATCCACGCCACTTGGCCCGCCCACGCGGCCGATTGCCGTCTTGTCATGGCCTGTTCGCGGCGCATACTTTTGGCCCTCCTGACGCTTGTCGAGGGGGCTCCGTCATGGCCGTACGCGGCCGGCACCGCCGGTATCAGCCGAACAGGATCAACCGCGCCTCGCTCACCGTCACGGCGGGCGGCGCCGGAATGGCCCTCCCGTTCGTCGGCACCGGTGCCGCGCACGCGGCCGACGCGGCCACCTGGGACAAGGTCGCCGCGTGCGAGTCGAGCAACGACTGGAACATCAACACCGGCAACGGGTACTACGGCGGGCTGCAGTTCAGCCAGTCCACCTGGGAGGCCTACGGCGGCACCGCGTACGCGGCCCGTGCGGATCTGGCCACCAAGGACCAGCAGATCGCCGTCGCGGAGAAGGTACTCGACGGGCAGGGACCCGGCGCCTGGCCGGTGTGCTCACAGCGCGCCGGGCTGACCCGGGGCGGTGAGAGCCCGGACATCAGACCCGCCGGCACCTCGACCCGGACCGCGAAGTCCACCGTGGCGGACGTCCAGCCGCAGACCACGCCCCAGTCGCGCGCCGGAACCGCCGAGATGTACACCGTCGTCCGCGGCGACACGCTCTCCACCATCGCCGACGAGCGTGACGTCGAGGGCGGCTGGCCACGCCTGTACGCCGCCAACCGCAGGACGATCGGGGCCGACCCCGATCTAATCCTGCCGGGCCAGCGGCTGAACCTGCGCGCCAAGGCCCCGGCCACCACGACCGACCCCGCCACCCCGAGCAAGTCGAGCAAGTCGAGGAAGTCGCCCCCGACCCAGCAGGCGCCCAAGTCCCCGCCGAAGAAGCAGCAGGCACCCAAGACGCCGCCCAAGAACCAGCAGGCGCCCAAGACCCCGCCGAAGAAGGCCGCTTCGGACCACGACACCGGCAGCGACCGGCGCGCTACCTCCCTCGTCGCCCCGGTCAGCGGCCCCATGGGCACCGCCTACCGCGCGACCGGCTCCAGCTGGTCCCAGGGCTACCACACCGGCGTCGACTTCCCCGCGGCCACCGGCACCTCAGTGAAGGCGGTCGGGCCGGGCCGGGTCGTCGACGCGGGGTGGGGCGGCTCCTTCGGTTACCAGGTCGTCATCCGGCACACCGACGGCCGCTACACCCAGTACGCGCACCTGTCGGCGATCTCCGTGAAGGCCGGGCAGTCGGTGGGCGCAGGCCAGCGCATCGGACGGGTCGGCTCCACCGGCAACAGCACGGGCCCGCATCTGCACTTCGAGGTGCGGACCGGGCCCGGTTTCGGCACGGACGTCGACCCGCTCGCCTATCTCCGGGCCGGTGGGGTCAGGATCTGACCCGGACGGGGCTGTGGTCCACGGCGGGGAAGGGTATGTACGGCGCGCCGTACAACGCGTAGTACGGCGGCGTCGCCTCCGTGGGAGCGGTGGGTGCGGCGTTGTCGCGCACCGCGTTGCCGTACCCGCCGTCGTCGTACCCGCTGTTGCCGTACCCGCCCTCCGTGAGCGGGCTCGGCAGGAAGACGCCGTCCCGCAGGGGGAGCGCCGTCGGCTTCTCGGTGGGGACGGGGCCGGGCTCGGGCAGCGGCGTCTCGTCGTGGGCGCGTTCGACGCGTTCCGCCGTCAGCAGGATCAGCCCGCCCGCCGCCACCACACCGCAGCTCAGCGCGAGCACGGTGCCCGTGGTGCCGTAGCGGAAGGTTTCGCCGAACATCGTGATGCCCACCGCGGCGGCCACGACGGGGTTCACGACCGTCAGCGTGGCCAGCGGGGCCGCGAGTCCGGCGCCCCGGTAGGCGGCCTGGGACAGCAGCAGACCGGCGATGGCGAACACGCCGATCGCGGCCAGGGAGGGCAGCAGCGCCGACGTCACTCCGCCGGTCCAGTCGACCGCGACGGTCTTCGTGAACACGGAGGACATACCGAACGCTATGCCGGACGCGGTGGCGAGCACCATCGCCCGGACCGTCGGACGGCGGTGCGCCGCACGGCCCACCAGCATCAGCGTGGCGACCACACCGGCCGTCACCAGGAACGCACCGGCCTGCTGAGTCCCGTCCAGCGACCGTGAGTCGGAGGAGCCGACCAGGGACAGCAGACCGGCGAGTCCGACGGTCGCCATGATGGCGCCCCGCCAGGCAGTCGACCCGGCGCGGCGGCCCACGAACAACGCCGCCATGGGCAGCGCGAACACGATGGTCAGCGCCCCCAGCGGCTGCACCACGCTCAGCGGGCCGTAGGCCAGGGCCGCCACGTGCAGCAGGCCACCGAGGCCGTTCAGCGCCACCGCGGCCCACCAGCTGAGTCGGCGCAGGGGCGCGTACTGCCCGTCCGACTCCGCCACGCGCTCCTGCACGATCGCCCCGCCCGCGTAGGCCACGGCGGAGACGACCGACAGCAGCACGGACAGCGCGAGGGCGCTCATGGCCTGCTCCTCTGCGGGCGGCGGGGGCCCTGGGCCCGGCGCGGCGAACGGTCGGCTCTCATAACCAACACGATGCCCTGTCGCGCTGTTCCCGTCGTCGTACCTGAGCACGCAATAGGTCCTACTGCCGATGGAGTACGACCGGACCGCAGTCATCCCCAGGGTGGGCTACCGGGGAGGCACACCCGCAGGCCCAGGGCCGAAGGGGACTTGGTACTGCTGCTCCCCGTGGACCTCGACCCGGACCGGTGGGCGCGGGCGAACGGCCGCAGGGACACCGCACGGCCTTCCGGCGCCGCAGCTGCTGCCTGTACGACCGCGTGCCCGGCGGAGGCGTCTGCGGCGACCGTTGTTTCATCCGGCCGCCCGCGCCTTGACCAAGCGGCCATCCCATGGTCTTCCGCCCGCGCCGCTTCTGGGTGACCATGAAGGGACCAGCCGCTTCAGACAGGGGGTTCCGGGTGCGAGTGGGACTGCTGACCCGGGAGTACCCGCCGGACGTGTACGGCGGCGCGGGCGTCCATGTCGAGTTCCTCGCCCGGGAGTTGCGCCCCCTGGTCGACCTCGACGTGCACTGCTGGGGCGAGGGCCGCAGCGAGGGCGTGGTCCGCCATCGCCCCTGGCCCACCCTCGACGGCGCCAACGACGCCCTGCGCACCTTCTCCGTGGACCTCTCCGTCGCCGCCGCCCTTCAGGACCGCGAACTCGTCCACTCCCACACCTGGTACGCCAATCTCGCCGGCCACCTCGCCAAGCTCCTGTACGGCATCCCGCACGTGCTGACCGCCCACTCCCTGGAGCCGCTGCGCCCCTGGAAGGCCGAGCAACTCGGCGGCGGATACGCCCTGTCGGGCTGGGCCGAGCGGACCGCGATCGAGGCCGCCGACGCGGTGATCGCCGTGTCGGGAGCGATGCGCGAGGACATCCTCGCCTGCTATCCGGCGCTGGACCCGGCCCGCGTCCACGTCGTGCACAACGGCATCGACACCGATCTCTACCGGCCCGACCCCGGCACCGACGTCCTGCACCGCCTCGGCGTCGACCCGGACCGCCCGTACGTGCTGTTCGTCGGCCGCATCACCCGGCAGAAGGGCGTCCCCCAACTGCTGCGCGCGGTGCGCGACATCGATCCGGCGGCGCAGGTCGTGCTGTGCGCGGGCGCGCCCGACACGCCCGAGATCGACCGGGAGTTCCGCGACCTGTACGAGGAGTTGGGCCGGGTCCGCGACGGCGTGCACTGGATCCGCCGGATGCTGCCCCGCCCCGATGTGATCCAACTCCTCACGCACGCGGCGGTGTTCGTCTGCCCCTCGGTGTACGAGCCCCTGGGCATCGTCAATCTGGAGGCGATGGCCTGCGGGACTGCCGTCGTGGCCTCCCAGGTCGGCGGCATCCCGGAGGTCGTCGCCGACGGCAAGACGGGCCTGCTGGTGCCCATGGACGACGACTTCGTCAGCGGCCTCGCCGGCGCCCTGGACGCGGTGCTCGCCGACCCGGAGGGTGCCCGGCGGATGGGTGAGGCGGGGCGGGAGCGGGCGGTGGGGGAGTTCGGCTGGGACATGGTCGCCCGCCGTACGGCCCGGCTTTACGAGGAGATCCTCGGGCGGACGAACGACCGGGGGATCCTCGAACAGGCTTAGTCCGCCCTGCTCAAGGGCAGGCATGGGTCAACCACGGTGAGGGGAGCGGCCATGCGGCGTGGTGGTCCTTCGGTGCTCGGAATCGTACTGGCGGGCGGAGAGGGCAAGCGCCTGATGCCCCTGACCGCGGACCGGGCGAAACCCGCGGTGACCTTCGGCGGCACGTACCGCCTCGTCGACTTCGTCCTGTCCAACCTCGTCAATGGCGACATCCTGCGCATCTGCGTGCTGACGCAGTACAAGTCGCACTCGCTGGACCGGCACATCACCACCACGTGGCGGATGTCCAGCCTGCTCGGCAACTACGTCACCCCGGTCCCGGCCCAGCAGCGGCTCGGCCCGCGCTGGTACCTGGGCAGCGCGGACGCCATCCTGCAGTCCCTGAACCTGATCTACGACGAACGGCCCGAGTACGTCGCGGTGTTCGGCGCCGACCACGTCTACCGTATGGACCCGCGCCAGATGCTCGCCCAGCACATCGAGTCCGGCGCGGGCGTGACCGTGGCGGGCATCCGCGTCCCGCGGTCGGAGTCGCCCTCCTTCGGGGTGATCACGCCGGGCTCGGACGGCAGCACCGTCGAGCGGTTCCTGGAGAAGCCCGCGGACCCGCCGGGCCTGCCCGACGACCCCGGCAGCGTGCTCGCCTCGATGGGCAACTACATCTTCACCACCAAGGCCCTCATCGAGGCCCTGCAGCGGGACGCCGAGGACGAGAACTCCGTGCACGACATGGGCGGTTCGATCCTGCCCCAGCTCACCGCGCGCGGCGAGGCACACCTGTACGACTTCAGTGACAACCACGTGCCCGGCGAGACCAGCCGCGACCGGGGCTACTGGCGGGACGTCGGCACGCTCGACGCGTACTACGACGCCCATATGGACCTCATCGCCGAGCGCCCCGCCTTCAACCTCTACAACCGCAGCTGGCCCATCTACACCCACTCCAACCAGCTCTCACCGGCCCGCTTCAACGCGGGCGGTATCGCCGGCGAGTCCATCATCAGCGCCGGCTGCCTGATCCGGGGCCAGGTCACCCGGTCCGTGCTCTCGCCGGGTGTGGTGGTCGACCCGGGAGCGGTCGTCCAGGGCTCGGTGCTGCACGACAACGTGCACATAGGGCGGGGCGCGGTGGTGCGGGGCGCCGTCCTGGACAAGAACGTCGAGGTGCCCCCGGGCGCGACGATCGGCGTCAACCCGGAACGGGACGCGGAGCTGTACACGGTGTCCAAGGGCGGGGTCATCGCGCTGGGGAAGGGCCAGCGGGTGTCCTGAGGGCACGGGGTCGCTTACTCGTTCGACCCATGTTCGGGTGCCTCCTGTTCGGGTGCCTCCGCACGGCGTCCGGAGGTTTCCGTGTCGTGCCCGCACGTTTCCGCGTGGCGTGCGGATGGGTTCGCGTGGCGCCCGGCGTGGCTTCGTGTGGCGCCGGGCGTGGCTTCGTGTGACGCTCCTTACGTCTCCGTGTCACCCCTGCCCCTCCTCCGCGACCACTTATGTCACATGAGTCCCAGTGAGTCCCACCGCTTTCGCACGCGTCCGGACTTAATCTGCTGTTAACTGTGCGTAGCCTGATCGTACTTGACCGTAATCGCGTGTGGGCGATTGACTGCTGGCCCACCCGTCGTCGACGCGAGGCAAGCCATTGACTTCTGACGACCTGCTCGCTCCCCTCGACCTGGCGTTCTGGAACATCGAGTCCGACCGGCACCCCATGCATCTGGGGGCGCTCGGCGTGTTCACGTCCCACTCGCCCGCCGCGGGCGCCCACGCCGCCGACCTGCTCGCCGCGCGTGCCGCCGCCGTGCCCGGGCTCCGGATGCGGATCCGGAACGTATGGCGGCCCCCGGATCTGCGGCAGCCGCTGGCCTTCGGCGGCGCGGCCCGTGAGCCCGCGCCGGACTTCGACTCGCTCGACCACGTCCGGCTGCACGCCCCGACGGCCGATTTCCAGGCGGTCGCGGGCCGCCTGATGGAGCGTCCGCTGGAGCGCGGCCGGCCGCCGTGGGAGGCCCATGTGCTGCCCGGCGAGGACGGCGTGTCGTTCGCCGTGCTCTTCAAGTTCCACCATGCCCTCGCCGACGGCCTGCGCGCCCTGACCCTGGCGGCGGCGGTCCTGGACCCCACGGACCTGCCCGCGTCCCGCCCCCGCCCGGTGGAGCCGCCCCGCCGCCCGCTGCCCGACGTGCGCAAACTGCCCGGCCTGATGCGCGGCGCCCTGTCCGACATGGGCCGCGCCCTCGACATCGGCGCCTCCGTCGCCCTGTCCACCCTGGGGGTGCGTTCCTCACCGGCGCTGACCTCCCAGCCCTCCGGCACCCGCCGTACCGCCGGAGTGGTCCTCGACCTCGACGACGTACACCGCATCCGCAAGGCCGTCGGCGGCACCGTGAACGACGTTCTGATCGCCGTCGTCGCCGGCGCCCTGCGCGGCTGGCTCGACGAACGCGGCGACGGCAGCGACGGCGTCGCGCCCCGCGCCCTGATCCCGGTCTCCAAGCGCCGCCCGCGCACCGCGCACCCACAGGGCAACCGGCTGTCGGGTTATCTGATACGGCTTCCGGTCGACGACCCCGACCCGCTCGCCCGCCTCGCCGCGGTCCGCACGGCGATGGACCGCAACAAGGACGCCGGCCCCAACCGGGGCGCGGGTGCCGTCGCGCTGCTCGCCGACCATGTCCCGGCGCTCGGCCACCGGATCGGCGGTCCGCTGGTCAGCCAGGCCGCGCGGCTGTGGTTCGACATCCTGGTCACCAGCGTGCCGCTGCCCGGCCTCGGTCTGAAGCTGGGCGGCAACCAGCTCACGGAGGTGTTCCCCTTCGCCCCGCTGGCCGCCGGCCAGTCCCTCGCCGTCGCCGTGTCGACGTACCGGGGGCGGGTCCACTACGGGCTCGTCGCCGACGCGGCGGCCGTACCGGACCTGGACCGGTTCGCCCAGGCGGTGGCCGACGAGCTGGAGACGCTGATCAAGGCATGTGCGCCCTGATCATGGCGGGTTTGGTGGTGCGGCCCGGCGCTCCGTAAAATCTGCCGTTCGAATGCGGACGCGACCTTCAGCGCCGCGAGGCAGAGATACAGGGAACGGCAGCGGCGATGACGGTGACAGAGGACGGCTCGGCGACCACGGACGAGGTGGTGTACGGGCCCGGCATCGACCCGGAGCGGCTCGCCGTCTGCCTGAGCGTGCTGGAGGAGCTCGACAAGCTGGACGTCGACCACCCCGACGCGATCCTGGTGCGCCGGGCCACCTCGCACATCTACCGCACCGTCAAGCAACGCCGCCGCCAGGAGCGCCGGGCCGCCAAGACCGCGCACGACAAGGCGGTCACGGAGGCCACGGCGACCGGGTCCGCCGAGCGCATCGACGACGAGACGGAGGGCATCCTGCCCTCGTCGCGGACCGCCGAGGGCCAGATCGCGGGGATACTCCAGCGGCCCCGCTCCTGCTACATCTGCAAGCAGCGGTACGTCGAGGTCGACTACTTCTACCACCAGCTCTGCCAGCGGTGCGCCGCCGAGAACCGCGCCAAGCGCGACGCCCGCGCCGACCTCACCGGCAAGCGCGCGCTGCTCACCGGCGGCCGCGCCAAGATCGGCATGTACATCGCGCTGCGGCTGCTGCGCGACGGCGCGCACACCACGATCACCACGCGGTTCCCCAATGACGCCATCCGCCGCTTCAAGGCCCAGCCCGACAGCGCCGACTGGATCCACCGGCTGAAGATCGTCGGCATCGACCTGCGCGACCCGGCCCAGGTGGTCGCGCTCGCCGACTCGGTGGCCGCCGAGGGCCCGCTGGACATCCTGATCAACAACGCCGCGCAGACGGTACGCCGCTCCCCGCAGGCCTACAGCGAGCTGGTCGCCGCCGAGGCCGCCCCGCTGCCCGCCGGTGAACTGCCCGCCGCCGAGGTGATCGGCACGTTCGGCTCCGGCGCGGTGGCCGCGCTGCCGGTGGCCGGGGGCGGCGCGCTGACCGCCCAGGACGTCACCGACCTGGCCCTGGTCTCCGGCTCGGCGTCCCTGGAGCGCATCGCGGCCGGTACGGCGATCGACGCGGGCGGCCTCGTCCCCGACCTGCACGACACCAACAGCTGGATCCAGACGGTCGAGGAGGTCACCCCGGTCGAGCTGCTGGAGGTGCAGCTCTGCAACTCGACGGCGCCGTTCATCCTGATCAGCCGCCTGCGCCCGGCGATGGCGGCCGCGCAGGCCCGCCGCACCTACGTCGTGAACGTCTCGGCGATGGAGGGTGTCTTCGCCCGCGGCTACAAGGGCGCCGGGCACCCGCACACGAACATGGCCAAGGCCGCGCTGAACATGCTCACCCGTACCAGCGCGCAGGAGATGTTCGAGAAGGACCGCATCCTGATGACGGCCGTCGACACCGGCTGGATCACGGACGAGCGCCCGCACCCGGACAAGGTCCGCCTCGCCGAGGCGGGCTTCCACGCCCCGCTCGACCTGGTCGACGGCGCGGCCCGCGTCTACGACCCGATCGTGCGCGGCGAGGCGGGCGAGGACCTGTACGGCGTCTTCCTGAAGGACTACGCGCCCGGCAAGTGGTGAGCCGCGCTCACCAGTTCTGGCGGGCGTTCGCGACGAGGTCCAGCCAGGCGATGCCCATGAGCAGCGCGGCCACGCCGAACAGCACAGCGCTCACGGCCAGGGCGAAGAACAGAACGGTGCGGGACAGGCCCCCGAGATCCGGGGTGCGCCGGGGGCGCGGGGGCGGCGTGGTGTCGCTCATGTGTGCCACCTTCTTCGGGGGCTCGGCACGGCAACCTGCCGAAGCGTCCCGACCCGACTGCCGAGGCACACCGACCGACAGGCACCACCTCCATGATCCCACCAGGCCACCGGCCGCGCCTGTCTGCCGGGCAGGGCGTCCGCGATGCGGCGCAGCGCTGTGGGCTGTCGGCCGCTTCGCCCCTGCCTCCGCCCCCGACGGCTCCGACCAGCCGAAGGCTCCGGTCCGCCCTCGGCCCCCCTGATCAGTCGACGGCGCCGAGTCGTGAGGTTCGGGTCGCGACCAGTTCCAGGACCGTGCGCCAGTCCTGCAGTACCCCGGCGTCGAGTCCGACGACCCTGCCCGCGTCGGCGGCCTGGCACAGGATCACGGCGTCCTCGGCGAGCGGGTCCCGTGCGAACGCGGCCGCCTCGGCCGGGCTCATCGGAGCGCCCTTGGCGGGTCAGGGTCAGGCCGTGCCCCGGAGAGACGGCGGCCAGATACCGCTGGGCCGGCGCATGCAGTCGTACGAGACGGGCGACCCGTTCGCCGAGCAGGGACCGGACCGCGTCCGCCGCGAGGTCCGCGTGCCGCGCGTCGTCGCCGGGCCGCAGCAGATGTCCGACGTCGTGCACCAGGCCCGCGACCTGGAGTTCCTCGTCGGCGGGGCGACTTCGGCGCAGCAGCGTAGTCGAGAGTGGGGGAGGTCCGGGGTGTCCCAGGCGCCACGGAAGGCGTACAGCAGATCGGCCAACGGGACTTGAACTGCGCGACGCCACGACAGCCGGCGGTCGCGGGCGTGTTCGCCCGGGTAGGCCGGTCGGGTGAGTCACTATGCGTCCATTTCGTTACAAATAGCCGCAAATTTCGCCTGATCGAGCACGGGGCGACTCGTGATCGTTACCCATAGTTTTCAGCCCCATCGAGCGGACCCCCGCTCATTTGGTTAATCTGGTCGAGACGGACAGCAGTAACGGGTCCCTACCCACACCCACCGTCCGTCCCGGGACAAGCTGGTGCACAGCGGCCTGCTCTCATGCGAGTTACCGACGCCACCGCGTCCAACAGCAACATGTCAGACCCGAACGGGCGCCGGGGAGCGGACCGCAGGCCGCCGGCGCGCCCCGAGGGTGACCCGACACATAAGGAGTGCGCGGTGACACCGGAGAAGACGAATCGCGAACAGCGCCCCAAGGAACGCACGGAGCGCGCGGGCCGCCGGCCCGGCGAGATCGGCAGCCTCGACGTGTGGGCCCGGTCCGCCCCGATCCGCCTGGCGGGCTACGAGGACGACCTTGCCGAGCCGCACATCCTGCCCAGCGTGGACTGACCGGCAGGAGCCCTTCGCGATCGCCGACCGCATGGGCGTGCGACACTCACGCCCATGCTGATCAGGGAAGCAACGGCCGACGACTGGCCGCACATCTGGCCGTTCTGGCACCGCATCGTCGCCGCCGCCGAGACCTACACGTGGGATCCGGACACCACCGAGGACGCGGCCCGCGACCTGTGGATGAGCCCGGCCAAGCGCGTGTACGTCGCTCAGGACGACGACGGAGCCGTCATCGGCTCCGCCTACCTCACCCCCAACTACGGCGGCCCCGCCGCCCGGATCGCCAACGCCGGTTTCATGGTCGACCCCGAGCAGGCCGGCCGCGGGATCGGCCGGGCCCTCGCCGAGCACATGCTGACCGAGGCCAAGGCGCACGGCTACCGGGCCATGGTGTTCAACGCGGTCGTCGAGACCAACCCGGCCGTACAGCTGTGGACCGCCCTCGGTTTCACGATCCTGGGCACGGTCCCGGACGCCTTCGACCACCCCCAGCACGGCAGAGTGGGCCTGCACATCATGCACAAGACCCTTTAGGGCCTATCCAGCGGCGCCGTCCGCCGCCACGGGCGCGCGGCCTCCAACTGGCCCGCCAGCTCCAGCAGTTCCGCCTCCGACCCGGGCCGCCCCACCAGCTGTACGGCGCAGGGGGCGCCCGAGGGCAGGGTGCCGAACGGCACGGCCATCGCGGGCCAGCCGGTGAGGTTCCACGGGGGAGTCATCGGGGAGTAGTTGGTGTTGGCGGCCACGTTGCGCAGCCAGCCCCGCTCGTGCCAGGGCCCGGCCTTGGGCGAACGGCGCGCCAGCGCGGGCGTGAGCAGTACGTCGTACTCGGCGAAGAACGGTTCGAGGCGCCGCCGCAGTTCCTCCCGGCCGGTGCCGGCGCGCACGGTCCGCACGAACCGCCGCCCGACGGCCGCGTGCACGCGCGTGCGCCGCGCCAGCAGCCGCACGTCGAGCCCCTGGGCGTCGACGCACGTACCCGCCGTCCAGTGGGCCAGGGACGTGAAGCTCAGCGTCACCGGATACGGCGGGTCGGCGCGCCGCACCTGGTGACCGGCCTTGATGAGCAGCCCCGCGGCCTCCCGCGCGGCGGCCGTATACGGCTTCCCCAGGGTGACGCCGGCGATGGGGCTGCGCAGGGAGACGGCGACCCTGCGGGTGGCGGGCGCGTCCTGCCGTACGACCTCGCCGTCGGCCAGGACGGACAGCAGCAGCCGGGCGTCCTCGACGGTCGTCGCCAGCGGACCGTTCTCCGACATGCCGAACCAGTCGCCGTCGCCGATGCCGGCCGGGACCACCCCGCGGCCTGGCTTGATGGTGACGACACCGCAGTTGGCCGCCGGTATGCGCAGCGAGCCCATCCCGTCGTTGCCGAGGGCGATCGGCACCATGCCCGCCGCCACGGCGGCCGCGCTGCCACCGGACGAACCGCCCGCCGTACGCGTCGTGTCCCACGGGTTGCGGGCGGTGCCGTGCACCCCCTCGGTCGTACCGAACACGCACAACTCCGGCACATTGGTCAGCCCCACCACGACCGCACCGGCGGCGCGCAGCCGGGCGACGGTGACATGGTCCTGCTCGGCGGGCACGTCCGGCGTCGCGGCCGAGCCGATCCGCATGCTCTCGCCCCGCACGGCCAGATTGTCCTTGACGGCCACGGGCACGCCCGCCAGTGGCAGTTCGGCCAGGTCGGCCCGCGCCCCCACCTCGTCGGCCTCGGCGAGTGCCCGCTCGGCCCGGACGACACGGAACGCCCCGATCCGTCCGTCCAGCCGCTCGATCCGCGCCAGATGCCCGGCCACCACCTCCCGCGGCGTGACCCGCTTCTCCTGCACGGCGGCGGCGATCTCGACGGCGGTCCGTCCGACCCAGTTGGTCACGGGCGCTCCTCGGCATGGGGGCTACTGGTGAGTACGTGGGGAGAACTCTGCCCGGACGACAGGCGCCGCGTCGAGAGGTCGGCGCGGGGACGGTTCGAACCGCGCGCCGCAGGAAAGCTGTACCTCTCGTCGGATCCCGACGACCCACGGAGCCCCCCGCATGCATGACGACCGCAGCCTCGCCGAAGCCCGCCTCGGGCGCGTCCTCGAAGAACGCGTCCGACCCGCCGTGTACCCCGAGTCCGTGCCGCTGGACGTGGCGGTGTGGCACGCCCCCGGCGAGCCTGTGCCGGTCGCCGAGGGGCTCGCGGCCGAGGCCGAGCCCGTCGACGTGGGCGCCAGGTGGGGTGCGCCCTGGGGCACGAGCTGGTTCCGTGTCACCGGCACCGTGCCCGAGGCGTGGGCCGGGAAGACCGTCGAGGCGCTGCTCGATCTCGGGTTCGACGAGAACATGCCCGGCTTCCAGTGCGAGGGCCTGGTCTACCGGCCCGACGGCACGCCCGTGAAGGGCCTGAACCCGCGCAACCAGTGGGTGCGCATCGGCGCGCCCGTCGAGGGCGGGGAGGAGGTGCGGCTGCACATCGAGGCCGCGTCCAATCCGGTCATCCTCGGCCACCATCCCTTCCGGCCGACCGAGCTGGGCGACAAGGAGACCGCGGGCAGCCAGCCGCAGTACACCCTCACCCGCATGGACCTGGCCGTCTTCGACGAGACGGTGTGGCAGCTGGTGACCGACCTGGAGGTGCTCGGTGAGCTGATGGCCGAGCTGCCCGTCGACAGCGCCCGCCGCTGGGAGATCCTGCGGGCGGTGGAGCGGGCGCTGGACGCGATCGACCTCCAGGACGTCAACGGGACGGCCGCGCTCGCGCGTTCCTGCCTCTCCGATGTCCTGTCCAGCCCCGCCTCACCCTCCGCCCACCGCATCAGCGCCGTCGGCCACGCCCACATCGACTCGGCGTGGCTGTGGCCGCTGCGCGAGACCGTGCGCAAGGTGGCCCGCACCGCCGCCAACATGACCGCCCTGCTCGACGACGAGCCGGACTTCGTGTTCGCCATGTCGCAGGCGCAGCAGTGGGCGTGGGTCAAGGAGCACCGGCCCGAGGTGTGGGCGCGAGTGAAGAAGGCGGTGGCGGACGGGCGGTTCGTGCCCGGCGGCGGGATGTGGGTGGAGTCGGACACCAACATGCCCGGCTCCGAGGCGATGGCCCGGCAGTTCGTGCACGGCAAGCGGTTCTTCCTCGACGAGTTCGGCATCGAGAACGAGGAGGCCTGGCTGCCCGACACCTTCGGCTTCGCCGCCGGGCTGCCGCAGATCATCAAGGCCGCGGGCTCGAAGTACCTGCTGACGCAGAAGATCTCCTGGTCCCGTACGAACAAGTTCCCGCACCACACCTTCACCTGGGAAGGCATCGACGGCACCCGGATCTTCACCCACTTCCCGCCCGTGGACACCTACAACTGCTCCATGAGGGGCGCCGAACTCGCCCACGCCGCCCGCAACTTCAGGGACAAGGGCCACGCCCGCCACTCCCTCGCCCCCTCCGGCTGGGGCGACGGTGGCGGCGGCACCACCCGCGAGATGGTCGCCCGGGCGGCGCGCCTGCGCGACCTCGAAGGCTCCCCGACCGTCACCTGGGAGACCCCGGCGGCCTTCTTCGCCAAGGCCGAGGCCGAGTACCCCCATCCGCCCGTGTGGGTCGGCGAGCTCTACCTCGAACTCCACCGCGCCACCCTCACCAGCCAGGCGAAGACCAAGCAGGGCAACCGGCGCAGCGAACACCTCCTGCGTGAGGCGGAGTTGTGGGCCGCCACGGCCGCCGTGCGCGCCGGATTCCCTTATCCGTACGAGGAACTCGACCGCATCTGGAAGACGGTGCTGCTGCTCCAGTTCCACGACATCCTGCCCGGCTCGTCCATCGCCTGGGTGCACCGCGAGGCGCGCGCGACATACGAGCGGCTGGCGGGCGAGCTGAACGGGATCATCGACGCGGCCCGGCGCGCGCTGGCGGGGGAGGGGACGCGGGAGCTGGTCTTCAACGCCGCGCCGCACAGCAGGCGGGGCATCCCCGCGGGCGGTGCCGGTGCTCCGGTCGACGACGGGGCGGCGTCGGTGCGCCCTCGCGGGGAGGGCGGCTACGTCCTGGACAACGGCCTGCTGCGGGTCGCCATCGACGACCGGGGTCTCGTCGTCTCCGCGTACGACGTCGAGGCCGACCGCGAGACCATCGCCCCGGGCCGGGTCGCGGGTCTTCTCCAGCTCCACCCCGACTTCCCGAACATGTGGGACGCCTGGGACGTCGACGAGTTCTACCGCAACACCGTCACCGACCTGACCGGCCTCGACGAGATCACCGCGGGTGAGGACGGCGCGTCGGTGCGGATCGTGCGGTCCTTCGGTGCGTCGCGCGTCACCCAGGTGCTGTCGCTGCCGCCGGGGGAGCGGCGGCTGGTGCTGGACACGGAAGTCGACTGGCACGAGACGGAGAAGTTCCTCAAGCTCGCCTTCCCGCTCGACGTGCACGCCGAACGGTACGCCTCGGAGACGCAGTTCGGGCACTTCCACCGGCCCACGCACACCAACACCTCATGGGAGGCGGCCAAGTTCGAGGCCTGCAACCACCGCTTCGTGCACGTGGCGGAACCCGGCTGGGGCGCCGCCGTCGTCAACGACTCGACGTACGGCCACGACGTGACCCGCACCGTCCGCACCGACGGCGACGGCGGTACGACCACCACGGTCCGTGTCTCCCTCCTGCGCGCCCCGCGCTTCCCGGACCCCGAGACCGACCAGGGCGTCCACCGCTTCCGGCACGCCCTCCTGGTCGGCGCGAGCATCGGCGACGCGGTGCGGGAGGGCTGGCGGATCAACCTGCCCGAGCGCCTGATGACCGGCGCTCAGGACGTCGTACCGCTCGTCACGGTCGACCAGGACGCCGTCGTGATCACGGCCGTCAAGCTGGCCGACGACGGCAGCGGCGACGTGGTCGTCCGCTGCCACGAGGCCCACGGCGGGCGGGCCCGGGCCACGCTCACCGCGGCCTTCGAGGTCACCGGCGTCACGGTCACCGACCTGCTGGAACGCCCGCTGCCGGAGGCCGCCGCGCCGGTGGTCGACGGCGAGCGGATCACCGTACGCCTGCGTCCCTTCGAACTGGTGACGCTGCGGCTGCGGCGCGGCTAGCAGCGACCGGCGTGCGAAGGCCCGTCCGGAGAGGCGGGCCCTCGCCTCCACGGGTCAGGCGCAGAACGCACCCGGTGTGCTCCACGTTGCAGTGTCGCGGGCAGTGCTCTGCGCATGTTCCGCATGCGATGACACCCCTCAACCGCCGAGCTGCGCCCGCAGCCACTCCTCCACCTCGCCGACGTGTGCGGCCGCCGCCGCTCTCGCCGCCTCCGGGTCATGGGCGGCCAGGGCGCGGTGGATCGCGGCGTGTTCGCGGCGGGTGCGGGCGAAGGCGCCCTCCTCCTGGTAGCCGCGCCAGACGCGGGCGCGGAAGGTGCGGGAGGACAGGCCCTCCAGGATCGCGGCCATGGTCTCGTTGCCGGCGGCCAGCGCGATCTCACGGTGGAAGGCGAGGTCGTGCGCGAGGATCTCCTCCGGGTCGTCGGTGGCGTTCATCGCCGCCAGGTGCCTTTCGACCTCGGCGAGCTGTTCGGGGGTGATGCGGGCGGCGGCCAGGGCGGTCGCCGTCGACTCCAGGATGCGGCGGACCTCCAGCAGTTCGACCAGCCGCGGGCCCCGGGACAAGTCGGCGACGACCCCGAAGTTCTCCAACAGGTCACCGGCCTGGAGCTGGGTGACGTAGATGCCCGAGCCGTGCCTGGCCTCCAGGACGCCCATGACCGTGAGCGCGCGGATCGCCTCCCGCATCGAGCTGCGGGAGATGCCCAGTTGGGCCGCCAGCTCGCGCTCGGTGGGCAGGCGCGCGCCGGGTTCGAGGAGCCCCTCGGCGATCATCGCCTTGATCCGCTCGATGGCGCGCTGCGTCACCGTGCCCCGCTGCGGGGTCGGCTCTGTCTCCGTCTCGTTCACGCCACTTCTCCCGTCGCCGTGTGCCGCAGTGTAGTCAGTCAAGTGGTCGGACCACTACGACAGAAGAGGCGAGAGATTTGCTTCCTGAGGGTGTTATCGGCGTGAAGTGGTCTGATAAATATGCGGGCAACTGCTCGATCACGCTGAATGAGGAGCCGGCAGATGGCCGACGGGACACAGCGGAACGGACGGCGGTACGGGCGAACACTGACGCGAGGGTCGTACAACGCTCGATCTGTCCCTGGAGTCCGTCGTCGGCGCCTTCAACGGCGTCCTGGTGGTGAAGTTCCGGCTCAACGCCTTGTGACCGCCAAAGTTCCCTGCACCCGACCGAAAGGCCTGCTGTGTCCCCCTCTCCCGCCCGCATCACCGCCGTCGACACGTACGACATCCGCTTCCCCACCTCCCGCGAGCTCGACGGCTCCGACGCGATGAACCCGGACCCCGACTACTCGGCGGCCTACGTCGTGCTGCGCACCGACGCCGCCGACGGGCACGAGGGGCACGGCTTCACCTTCACCATCGGGCGGGGCAACGAAGTCCAGGTCGCCGCGATCGAGGCGCTGCGCGGGCATGTCCTCGGACGCCCGGTCGACGAGCTGTGCGCCGACCCGGGCAGTCTGAACCGCGACCTGATCGGCGACAGTCAGCTCCGCTGGCTCGGGCCCGAGAAGGGCGTGATGCACATGGCGATCGGCGCGGTCGTCAACGCCGTGTGGGACCTCGCCGCCAGACGTGCGGGCAAGCCGCTGTGGCAGCTGCTCGCGGGCGCCGAGCCCGAGTGGCTGGTGCGTCAGATCGACTTCCGGTACCTCACCGACGCCCTCACTCCCGAGGAGGCGCTGACCATCCTGCGCCGGGGCCGGGAGGGCGCCGAGGAGCGCACGGCCCGGCTGCTGGAGCGCGGCTACCCCGCCTACACCACCTCACCGGGCTGGCTCGGCTACGACGACGCCAAGCTCACCCGGCTCGCCGCGCAGGCGGTCGCCGACGGCTTCCGGCAGATCAAGCTCAAGGTCGGCGCCGACCTCGACGACGACATCCGCCGCTGCCGGGTCGCCCGCGCGGTCGTCGGACCGGATGTGCGCATGGCGATCGACGCGAACCAGCGCTGGGACGTCGACGAGGCGATCCGCTGGACGAAGGCCCTCACCGAGTTCGACCCCTACTGGATCGAGGAGCCCACCAGCCCCGACGACGTCCTCGGCCACGCCGCGATCCGCCGGGCCGTCGCCCCCGTCCGGGTCGCCACCGGCGAACACGCCCACAATCGGATCGTCTTCAAGCAGCTCCTCCAAGCCGGCGCCATCGACGTCCTCCAGCTCGACGCGGCCCGCGTCGGCGGCGTCAACGAGAACCTCGCCATCCTGCTGCTCGCCGCCAAGTTCGGCGTCCCGGTCTGCCCGCACGCCGGCGGCGTCGGCCTGTGCGAACTAGTCCAGCACCTGGCGATGTTCGACTGTCTCGCGGTCTCCGGCACCACCGACGACCGGGTCGTCGAGTACGTCGACCATCTCCACGACCACTTCCTGGACCCGGTCCGCATCCGGGACGGCCACTACCTCGCACCCACCGCGCCCGGCTTCTCGGCCGCCATGCGCCCCGAGTCCATCGCGCGCTACACCTTCCCCGACGGCACCTTCTGGGCCGCCGACCGCGACGACACGAACGAGAAGGGGCAAGCGGCATGACCGACTTCGAGGGCATCAGGGCCCTGGTGACCGGCGGCGCCTCCGGCATCGGCCGCGCCACCGCGGAACTCCTGGCCGAGCGGGGAGCCCGGGTCGCCGTCCTGGACCTGGCCAAGGCCGACGCACCCTTCCTTGCCTACGAGGCCGACGTCACCGACGACGCCTCCGTACGACAGGCGGTGACGGACGCGGTCGCGGAGCTCGGCGGACTCGACGTGCTGGTGAACAACGCCGGTATCGGCGCCCAGGGGACCGTCGAGGACAACGACGACGCCGAATGGCACCGGGTCCTGGACGTCAACGTCGTCGGCATGGTCCGCACGGCCCGCGCCTGTCTGCCGCACCTGCGCGAGTCGTCCCACGCGGCGATCGTGAACACCTGCTCCATCGCGGCCACCGCGGGCCTCCCGCAACGCGCCCTCTACAGCGCGACCAAGGGCGCCGTGTACTCCCTCACCCTCGCCATGGCCGCCGACCACGTCCGCGAGGGCATCCGCGTCAACTGCGTCAACCCGGGCACCGCGGACACCCCGTGGATCGGCCGCCTGCTCGACGCGGCCGACGACCCGGCCGCCGAACGTGCCGCGCTTCAGGCCCGCCAGCCCATCGGCCGACTCGTCACGGCGGCCGAAGTCGCGGGCGCGATCGCCTACTTGGCCAGCCCCCTCTCCGGCGCCACCACCGGCACCGCCCTCGCCGTCGACGGCGGCATGCAGGGCCTGCGCCTGCGCCCGGCGGCCCAGCGATGAGCGGCGCCGAGCTCGCCTTCGGCGCCGCCGGGATCGGCAACCTCTACACCGAGATCACCGACGAGCAGGCGTACGACGCCGTAGGCGCCGCCTGGCGACACGGCATCCGCCACTTCGACACCGCCCCGCACTACGGCCTCGGCCTGTCCGAACGCCGACTCGGCGCGGCCCTGCGCGAGCACCCCCGCTCGGCGTACACGATCTCCACCAAGGTCGGCCGCCGCCTGGAACCGTCCGACGGCACCGGCGACGACCTGGCCCACGGCTTCGCGGTCCCGGCCACCCACCACCGCGTCTGGGACTTCACCGCCGACGGAATACGCCGCACCCTGGACGCCTCCCTGCAACGCCTCGGCCTCGACCGCGTCGACACCGTCTACCTGCACGACCCCGACGACCACGCCGAACAGGCCTTCCGCGAGGGCTACCCGGCCCTGGAGAAGCTGCGCTCCGAGGGTGTCGTCGGCGCGATCGGCGCGGGCATGAACCAGACCGCGATGCTCACCCGCTTCGTCCGCGACACCGACGTCGACGTGGTGCTGTGCGCCGGCCGCTACACGCTCCTCGACCACAGCGCCCTCACCGACCTCCTGCCCGCCGCACAGGAACGCGGGACGGCGGTGGTGCTCGGGGGCGCCTTCAACTCCGGCCTGCTGGCGGACCCGAGGCCGGGAGCCACGTACGACTACACCGAGGCGCCAGGTGACCTGCTCGACCGCGCCCTGCGGCTGAAGGCGGTCGCCGAGCGCCACGGCACGACCCTGCGTGCCGCCGCCCTCGCCTTCTGTGCCGCGCACCCGGCGGTCGGGAGTGTCCTCGTGGGGGCCCGCTCGGCCGCCGAGGTGGACGACTGCGCCGAGCAGTTCAGCACGCCCGTGCCCGCGGCCCTCTGGCAGGAGCTGCGGGAGACGGGGCTGCTCCCCGCCGATGCCCCCGTACCCGCTTGAGGAGCCGTCATGAGAGTCGCCCTGCACACCAAGGTCCGCCCCGACCGCGTCGACGCGTACGAGGCCGCCCACCGCGAGGTGCCGAAGGAACTCACCGACGCCGTCCGTGCCGCCGGCGCGCACTCCTGGACGATCTGGCGCAGCCGCACCGACCTCTTCCACGTCCTGGAGTGCGAGGACTACGCCCGTCTCCTCGCGGAGCTGGAACAGCTGCCGGTGAACGTCGCGTGGCAGGCCCGCATGGCCGAGCTGCTGGACGTGGTCCACGACTACTCCCACGACGGCGCCGACGCGGGCCTGCCCGCCGTATGGGAGCTGCCATGACCGTGGACGCGCACCACCATGTGTGGGACCTGTCCGTACGCGACCAGGACTGGATCACCGGCGACGAACTCCTGCCGTTGCGGCGGAACTTCACCATCGCCGACCTCGCACCTGAGGCCCGCGCCGCCGGAGTCGACCGGACCGTCCTCGTCCAGACGGTGACGGCGGCGGAGGAAACCCCGGAGCTCCTCGCCCTGGCCGCCGCGCACGAGCTGATCGGCGCGGTCGTCGGCTGGACCGACCTCACCCGGCCGGACGTCGGCGACGAGCTGGCCCGCCTGCGCGAACTCCCCGGTGGCGGCTACCTGAGGAGCATCCGCCACCAGGTCCAGGGCGAGCCCGACCCGGAGTGGCTGCTGCGTCCCGACGTCCGCCGGGGACTCGCCGCGGTCGCCGACGCGGGCCTGGTCTACGACCTCGTCGTGCTGCCCCACCAGCTGCCCGCCTGCGCCAGAGCAGCCACCGGCCACCCGGACCTCACGTTTGTCCTGGACCACCTGGGCAAACCGCCCATCGCCTCCGGCGCCCCCGAACCCTGGGCGAGCGCCGTCCGCACCCTCGCGGCGCTGCCCAACACCGTCTGCAAGCTCTCCGGCATGGTCACCGAGGCCGACCCGAGGTCCTGGACGGTCGACGACCTGCGCCCGTACGCCGACACCGTCCTGACGGCCTTCGGCCCGGACCGGTTGATGTTCGGCTCGGACTGGCCGGTGTGCACCCTGGCGGCCACATACAGTGAAGTCCTCTCGACCGCACGGGAGTTGACGGACGCGGCGGACCGCTCCCGTATCTTCGAGGGCACCGCCACCCGCGTCTACGACCTCTGAGCAGGCTCCGCCAGCCGCGTCGGCGGCAGATACTCCCGCACATACGTCCGGTCCCAGCACGCGCCCGTCTCACGCAGCTCCCGCCAGGTCGTGTACCGGTAGCGGAAGAGGCGGGCGCGGATGAAGCGCGGCGGTTCGTCGGGTGGGAAGGGGGAGCGGCGCAGCAGCTTCAGGGTGGCGCGGTCGTTCTCCAGCAGACGTTCCACCAGGGCGCCGAACCACGAGCCCGCGTAGGCCGGGGACAGCGCCGCGAACCACATCAGCCAGTCCAGCCGCAGATGGTACGGCGCGAACTGGCGCGGCCAGTGCCGTGGATCACCGGGCTTGCCCTTGAACTCGTACTCCCGCCAGTCGGAGTCCTCGCGCGGTACGGCGTCGGCGGTGCCCTCGATGACCACCTCGTAGCGGACCCGGCTGACGCTGCCGAAGGCGCCGTAGGTGTTGACCAGGTGGAGCGGGTCGAAGGAGCGGTTCATGACCTGGGCGCGGGAGATCATGTTGACGACCGGGCGGTAGCTGAGGAACGCGATCAGCGCGGCCACGGCCAGCACCACGACCACGTACCAGAGCGGGGCGTCCGGGACGGACGGCGGGTCGGTGGGGAACTGGATCGCCGAGAGGCCCAGCACGATGGTGATCCAGTTCAGCCAGGAGAAGTTGCCGGACAGGACCAGCCACAGCTGGGTGACGATCATCAGCGCGGCGGCGGCCGTGGCGATCGGCTGCGGGGTGAAGAGGAGCACCGGCACGACGAGTTGCGTGAAGTGGTTGGCGGCCACCTCCACCCGGTGCAGCGGTCGGGGCAGATGGTGGAAGAACCAGCTCAGCGGGCCCGGCATCGGCTGCGTCTCGTGGTGGTAGTCCAGGCAGGTCAGCTTGCGCCAGCAGGCGTCGCCGCGCAGCTTGATCAGGCCCGCGCCGAACTCCACCCGGAACAGGATCCAGCGCAGCAGGAACAGCACCACGATCGGCGGCGCCACCTCGTCGTTGCCGAGGAAGACCGCCAGGAAGCCGACCTCCAACAGCAGCGACTCCCAGCCGAACGAGTACCAGGTCTGGCCGACGTTGACGATCGACAGATACAGCAGCCAGGGCAGTACCCACAGCAGCATCCCCGCCCACAGCGGGACCATCGCGTCCACGCCCGCCAGCAGTGCCGCCGACACCGCGGCGCCCGACCAGGCGCACACCGCGAAGAAGCGGTCCGAGTAGTGGAATTGGAAGAGGCTGGGTGCCCGCTTGAACGGCACGTACTCGGTGTAGCGCGGGGCCGGGAGCATGCCGCGGGCTCCGATCAGTGCCCGGAACTGCAGGGCAGCCGTCAGGAACGCGACCAGATAGACGGCCGCCAGGGCCCGCTGGAAGACCAGCCGGGTCAGCCAGTAGTCGGGTGCGGTGAACCACTCCACGGTCGTGCGCTCCTCTCCTTCATTCTGGCGCCGTCACCCCGACCTCCGACCGTGCTGTCACTTTCGGTAGCCGCGTTCTCCGTTTGCGTGACCCGAGAGAGTGAAGCAGACAATAGTGCCGAAATGCCCATGCCTGGGACGAGGCGGGAGGACGTGGTGCGCTTACCCACCGGAACCTTCGTCACGGCCTGCGCGCTCTCGGCGGCCCTGCTCGCCGCCGGCTGCGGCGCCGACGGTGACGAGGGCGCGAAGGCAAGCGGGGAGCTGCTGTTCCTCCAGCCGGTCGAGGACCAGGGCCCGGACCCCTTCACGGACTCCACGGCCACCTCCTCGGCTACCCCGACCCCTGTCACCCGAACGCCGCACTCGGCCCCGACGGCCCACTCGGACCCCGGCGTCACCGCCCCGGCGAGCCTCACCGGCATGCGCACCTACTCCGGCTGGACCCCCGGCCTCTACGGGGGCCGGGCCCGGTCCGGCAGCTGTGACGTCGACCGCCAGATCCGCCTGCTCACCGCCGACCCGGGCAGGGCCCAGGCCTTCGCCCGGGCCTCCGGTGTCTCCCGGGCGGCGATACCGGGCTTTCTGCGCGGGCTCACCTCCGCCGAACTGCGCGCCGACACCCGGGTCACCAACCACGGGTACCGCGATGGCCGCGCCACAGGCCACCAGGCCGTCCACCAGGCGGGCACCGCCGTCCTCGTGGACGACCGGGGCGTGCCCCGCGTCCGCTGCGCCTGCGGCAACCCACTCGGCGCGCCCGTCGCCATGCGGGGCACCCCGGGCAGCAGCGGGCGGGCGTGGCCCGGGTACCGGCCCGCCGACGTGATCGTGGTGACCCCGGCGCCCCAGGCGATCACCAACATCACCCTCATCAACGTCGTCAGCAACACCTGGATCGAGCGGCCGATCGGGCACGACGTCCGCCGCGACAAGGTCGTACCCAGGTCGCAGTCGCAGTCGCAGTCGCAGCCGCAGTCGCCGTCGCAGACGGACCGGCCGAGCCCGTCGCGCCCGCAGCCGCAGGTCACCGAGTCCGGCGGCCTTCCCAGCGACGGCGCATCCTCGGCGGAGGACGGCGAGGAGGCGGCTCCGGCGCTGGAGGAGCCCACGACTGCGACGGCCATGCCGGTGGTGGAGGAGCCCACGACCGCGACGGCCACGCCGGTGACGGAGAACGACGCCCCGCTCCTTACGCCGGAGGCGGGCAGTACGGCTCCCTCGCCGCCCGGCGAGCAGCCCCTGCGGGAACCCGTCGAGCCCCTGGCCTCCTCCGTCGAGATCGGCCCCGAGACCGTCCCGGAGACCCCCGACCTGCCCGACGGCGGTGGACTCATCCCGGACGTCCCGGACGTCCCGGACGCCCCCGAGACCGCCGACAAAGGAATTCAGCCACAGAACTGAGCTGATCCGGTCGAAGAATCGGTCGAATCCTGGCAAGGTGGGCCCATGGTTGATCGGGGAGCGAGCGCCCTGTCACTCCCGGACGACTGGCCCGCCCACCCGGACCCGATCCTGGCGCTCAACCAGATGGGCAGCTTCGACTGGGACCTGGACAGCGGTCTGCTCTACATGGACGCCCAGGCCCACGAGGTCTTCGACCTGCGCCCCGACGAATACGACGGCCGTCCGGAGTCCCTGAACGTGCGCGTCCCGCCGGCCGAGGCACGGCGCCTGGACAGCCTGGTGGCCCAGGCCATCAAGGACGGCAGCGAGAACTACGGGGCGTACTTCCGCGTCCGCCGCCGTGACGGCACCCTGTGCTGGACCCACACACAGGGCTACATCCGCCGCGACGACACGGGCCGGCCGCGCCGGATCATCGGCATCGTCCGGGACGCCACCCGCGAGCTCAACGAGTCGGCGGCGCGTCGCGACCAGACCGCCTGGAACCTGGCGGGCCGCCGGGACCAGACCAACGTCGTGCAGCTCATCACGGCCGCTCTCGCCAACGCCCGCACCGTCCAGGACGTCATCGACGTCCTCAAGGACACCCACGGTGTCACCCACCTGGGCGCGACCAGCCTGGTCATGGGCCTGGTCGAGGCCGGACGCATCCGGCTGGTCGCCGAGGGACCCGAGGGCAGCTTCGTCCCCGGCACCCTGATCACCCGCATAGACGAGCCGTACCCGATGAGCGAGGTCGTGCGCACGCTCAGCCCCCGGTTCATCGAGTCCCCGGAGGAGTTCGCCGAGGGCTACCCGATCCTGTGGCCGCACATCACCGACCTCGACATCACCTCGGCCGCCTATCTGCCGCTCATCGTCCAGGCCAACCCCATCGGCGCGATGGGCCTGCTCTACAACGACCGCCACGGCTTCACGACCGAGGAACGCGACATCCTGGTCGCCCTCGGCAGCAGCATCGCGCAGAGCCTGCAACGCGCGATGTTCTACGAGCAGGAGAAAGACCTCGCCAGCGGCCTCCAGCAGGCCATGCTGCCGCGCACCATCCCCAGCGTGCGGGGCGCCGACGTCGCCGTCCGCTACCGGTCCGCCTCCCTCGGCCGGGACATCGGCGGCGACTGGTACGACCTGATCCCGTTGCCGGGCGGCCGGGTCGGCGCGGTCATCGGCGACGTCCAGGGCCACGACACACACGCCGCCGCCGTGATGGGCCAGCTGCGCATCGTCCTGCGCGCGTACGCCGCCGAGGGCCACACGCCGGCCACCGTGATGGCGCGGGCCTCCGTCTTCCTGCACGAACTGGACACCGACCGCTTCGCGACCTGCCTGTACGCCGAGGCCGACCTCGCCACCGGAGTCGTCCAGGTCGTCCGGGCCGGCCATATCGACCCCCTGATCCGGGCCCCCGACGGCACCTGCCGCCGGGCCCCCGTCCAGGGCGGACTGCCGCTCGGCCTGTCCGCCGAGTTCGGGCGCCTGGCCTATCCCGTCGGCACCATCGAGCTCGACCCCGGGCACACGCTGATCCTGTGCACCGACGGCCTGGTCGAACAGCCCGGGGCCGACCTCGACGACGGCATGCAGGTCCTCACCGCGCTCGTCGCCTCCGGCCCGCAGGACGTGTGGAAACTCGCCGACCTGCTCATCGACGTGGCCGAGGAGCGCGGCGGCGACGACGATGTGGCGCTGCTCCTGCTGCGCCGCCGCGGCGCGGACGTCCCGCAGGGCGGCGGCCGCCTCCAGCAGCACGTCGCGCCCGGCGACCCGGAGGCCCTGCGCCAGGCCCGGCACATGATCCGCGCCGCCGTGCGCGCCTGGGGCGCCGCCGACCGCTCCGACGACGTCGAACTCGTCGCCGACGAACTGGTCACCAACGCCCTGATGCACACCGAGGGCGCCGCGATCGTCACCCTGCGGGTCCTGACCGACACCGACCGCCGACTGCGCGTCGAGGTCGAGGACTCCTCCAGCGCCCTGCCCCGCCGCCGCGACGCCGGCGACTCCGGCGTCTCCGGCCGCGGCCTGCTCCTCGTCGACATGCTCACGGACGTGTGGGGCGTGGAGGCGCGGGGCGGCGGCAAGTGCGTGTGGTGCGAGTTCGTGGTGCCGGGACGGAACTGACCCGGTGCCCCGCCCATGAACCGACGGCACTGTCGGTCCCGGATGGCACTCTGGACGTATGCCGGAACTGCCCGAGGTCGAAGCGCTCAAGGACTTCCTGACCGATCACCTCGTCGGTCACGAGATCGTGCGCGTGCTGCCGGTCGCGATCAGTGTGCTGAAGACGTACGACCCGCCCCTGTCGGCCGTCGAGGGGCACGAGGTCGTGGCCGTGCACCGGTACGGCAAGTTCCTGGACGTCGAGACGGCCGGCGGCCCGCATTTGGTGACCCACCTGGCCCGCGCGGGCTGGCTCCAGTGGAAGGACCGCCTCCCCGACGGCCCGCCCCGCCCCGGCAAGGGCCCCCTCGCGCTGCGCGTCGCCCTGGAGACCGGCGCGGGCTTCGACCTCACCGAGGCCGGGACGCAGAAGCGGCTCGCGGTGTATGCCGTGCCCGACCCGCAGCAGGTGCCCGGCGTCGCACGGCTCGGCCCCGACCCGCTCGCCGACGACTTCGACGAGGCCCGCTTCACCGCCTTGCTCCGGGGCGAACGCCGACAGCTCAAGGGCGCCCTGCGCGACCAGGGCCTGATCGCCGGCGTCGGCAACGCCTACAGCGACGAGATCCTGCACGCCGCGAAGATGTCCCCGTTCAAACTGGCCGCGTCCCTCACCCCCGAGGAGACCCGAAGACTGTACGAGGCCCTGCGCACCACGCTCACGGAAGCCGTCGAGCGCTCCCGGGGCCTGGCGGCCGGACGGCTCAAGTCCGAGAAGAAGAGCGGCCTGCGTGTGCACGGCCGCACCGGCGAGCCCTGCCCGGTGTGCGGCGACACCATTCGCGAGGTCTCCTTCAGCGACTCCTCGCTGCAGTACTGCCCGACCTGCCAGACCGGCGGCAAGCCGCTCGCCGACCGCAGGCTGTCCCGGCTGCTGAAGTGACCGTTCAGCGGCTCGGCGGCCACCACTCGACCAGCAGGATCGTCGCGTCGTCGCGGAGCCGGCCCGGCTGTGCGTCGAGGATCGAGTGGATCAGCTTGCGCAGCGTCTCCGGCGCCAGCTCGCCCGCGGCGGTGGCCCGGATGACGTAGTCGGCGAACCGCTCCAGACCGAACTGGTCGCCGTCCCGGGTCCGCGCCTCGGTGACCCCGTCGGTGTACAGCAGCACCCGGTCACCGGGCTGCAACGTGGTCTCGTGCACCTTCCGCCCCTGTTCGGCCAGCAGCGACGGCAGCCCCATCGGCGGATCGGCCTCCCGCTCCAGCGCGTCGACGAGCAGCCGCTGGTCCCGGATCAGCAGGGGTGCCGGGTGCCCGCAGTTGGTCCAGCGCAGCACGCCGCTCGCCAGGTCCAGCTGGATCAGCACGCCGGTGCAGAACTGGTCCGGCAGCCACTGGGCCAGCGCGTCGTCCACGCTCTGCACCAGTTCCGGCAGATCGGCGCCGGTGCGCCGGGCGTTGCGGCAGGCGGCCAGCGACACAGCCGTGGTCAGCCCCGACGCCAGGTTGTGGCCCATCGCGTCGAGGACGGCGGCGTGCAGGGTGGTCTCGTTGAGGGCGTGGTCGAAGGCGTCGCCGCCGAGCTCGTAGGCGGGCTCCAGTACGGCCGTGGAGATGACGTGCGCGGTGCCGATCGTGCGGGGCGGCAGAAAGGCGCGCAGCATCTCGGCGGGCAGCTGCATCGGTTCGGTGCGGGTCCGTCGTACGAAGGACTCCTTGTACGCCCGCGCGGACGTCACCATCATCGCCAGCAGTGCGGCGAGGGCCCGGCTGCGGCGCAGCGAGGTGGGGCTGAGCACCGGGCAGTGCACCGCGAGCACGCCGAGCCGCTCCGCCCCGTCCAGCAGCGGGAGCCACGCCGTGATACCGCCGGTCTCGGCCTCCTCCACGCGCAGCGACTGGGTGCGGTACGTCCAGCCCGCGAGGGAGTCGTCGACGGGCAGCGCGGAGGCGACGTCGGTCAGCGGGACCAGCTGGCGCTGCTGGAGGTCGGCGAGGTACACCACGGAGTGCTGCAGGCCGAGCGCCTTGGAGCAGCGGGCCACGGCGGCGGACAGGTCGAGTGCCGTGTTGTCCGGATCGGCGAGGAACTCCTCCAGCCTGCCCTCGCCGGGTTCCGCCGTCGTCACCTCGTCTCCCCTCGTAGGGACCGCGCCGCGGTCGGTCACGTCCTTCAGCAGGCTCACACCGCCGCCCGGGGCCTGCCCGGCGACCGGGGCGGGCGGGGCAACGAGGGAAGTGACGGCACCGCCGTACGGGTGAGAGGTCCCGCCCGGCAAGGTCTCGGGCAACGTCTTAGCAAAAAGGGACGAAAGTCATGAATAGGGGCAAGGGGGTCATGGGCAGAGACCGTCGGGAGGAACAACCGCCACACCGGACCGAAAGGCTTCGAGGACCACACGATGACGACCGTCGTCACCACAGCCCCGACCGAGACCGCCACCCGCCCGACCGGCGACGCCCCCGACACCGCAGCCGCCTTCCGCCGTCTCGCCGTCCTGCCCGACGGACCGGAGAAGGAGCGGGTGCAGGAGGTGTTGCTGCGGGCGTGGCTGCCGATGGCCCACCGGATCGCCTGGCGTTTCCGGGGCAAGGGGGAGAGCGCCGATGACCTGCGGCAGGTCGCCGCGCTCGGCCTGCTGAAGGCGATCCGCCGGTTCGATCCGGGCCGGGGCCCCTTCGAGCCGTTCGCGATACCGACGATCAGGGGCGAGCTGCGCCGCCACTTCCGTGACCGGATGTGGGACGTGCGCGTGCCCCGCCGGGTCCAGGAACTGCGCAACAGGGTCCGGGCCGCCTGCGTCGAACTGGCCCACACCCCCGGCAGCCCGCACCCCACAGTCGCCCAAGTCGCCCACCGCACCGGCCTGAGCGAGGAACAGGTCCGCGAAGGCATGACGGCCCTGGAGAGCTACAGCGCGCTGTCCCTGGACGCGGCGAACGGCGACTCCGACGCCGACGGTCCGAACCTTGCGGACCTCCTGGGCGAACCCGACGACGGATTCCAGCTCGTCGTCGACCGCGAGAGCGTCAAGGACGCGGTACGGCGGCTGCCCCAGCGCGAGCGCGCCATCCTCTACCTGCGCTTCTTCGAGGACTGGACCCAGAGCCGGATCGCCGACCGGATGGGCATCTCCCAGATGCACGTCTCCCGACTGCTCACCCAGACCTGCGCCCGGATCCGCGACGAGACACTGAGCCCGGCCGAATCCAGTACGTCCTGACGCCGGACCCGGCCCGCCCTGCGGACCCGGCCCGCCCTAATGGGGATCCAGCGTCACCAGCCGCTCCCCGGCCGACGTGCGCACCTCGTAGCGGTCGATCTGGTCGGGGTGCAGGGCGGTGGCGCCCTGCATGGTGTTGGGGCGGGCGTCGTGCCGGGGGACGGTCCAGTTGGTCGCCGTCTCCTCCGAGCCGTCGCCGCCGATCACGACCAGTCGGCAGGCCCGGGGCCCGGCCGCGTCCTTGACCTCCAGCACCACCTTGCTGCCCCAGGGCACGTCCTCGGTCGTGACCTGCGCCCACACACCCGAGCGCTCGTCGGTCGCCGAGATCCGCACCGCCCGGTCCCCGCGCTCGGCCACGATCGCGATCGCGGGTCCGGCCAGGGCACACACCACCGCGGCGGCCACGGCGAACAGCCGCAGCCGGCGCCCGGCCCGATGCCGGGCCGCGACCTCGCCCAGCAGCCGGTCCAGCAGCCGCGGCCCGGGCCCCGCCATGGGGTGCACCGAGCGCGGGGTGGCCCGCCGGTAGAGCATCAACTGCCGTGCGGTGGGGCCGAATTCAGTGACGTGCAGGGAGCACTGAGGGCACTCCATGAGGTGGTCCTCGAAACGGAAGGCGTCCGCCTCGTCCAGCACGCCGAGCGCGTACGCGCCGACGTCGCGATGCCTCTCCAGGGACCTCATGCCGAATCCTCGTGATCCTCGTGTCGGTGGGTGTGGGTGGGGTTACTCCTTGCTCCCACCGGTACGCACCAAGCCGGGGAATCACTCAAGCCCTATACAGAATCGCAACCAAGGGATTCGGAGCGGCCCGCCCCGAGGATTGGTCGGATTCCCGACGAATCACAGAAGGATCAGGAAGACGACGGGGGGATCTAGAAGAGGTGGATGGCCAGGTGCCCCAGTGGCAGCCCCAGCTGCCACGCCGGCGTCCACACCTTCGGGCCGTCGTCCTCGCCCACCAGCGGACCGCCGCCCGGAACCGCGTTCAGGTCCGGCGCGAGCAGCTCGGTCTCCTCCAGCCAGCGCCAGGCGGCCTCCGCCAGCTCCAGGTCCGGCGAGGGCCCGCCGGACTCCACCGCCTCGGTGGCCACCTGCGCCATCCGCTCCCGCACCCAGTCCTGCCACGGCTGGTCGTACGCCGTCAGCGACAGCCAGGTCTCCAGCTGGGTGACGACCCGGATGCCGGAGAGCTCACCCTCCGTGTCGGACAGGAAGATCGTCAGCGCCAGGGCATCCCGACCGGCGCGGAACTCGAAGGACGTCGGCGGCATCAGGTCGCCGGTCCGCAGCAGTTCGTCGGCGATGTACTCGGCGTACAACCAGGCCATGGGGACGGTGAGTTCACCGCCACCGGTGCCGCCCGTACTCTGGTGACCTCTGTGCTGCATCCCTTCCTGCCTTCCTCCGGTGGTGCGCGTCGCCCGGCCCGGGTCCCTGGGCCCGGGCCCAATCCGGAACACGGATGAGGACAGCCGATTACTCAACCGGGGTCCTCAGCAAGGCGCTTTATGGAGGTTTGACTCGGCGATTGGTTTCAGCCCAGGTCGGCCGCGTATCCCGGAAGCACCCGGCGCAGGGCGCGCAGCGCGTAGTACGCGCGGGACTTCACGGTACCGGGTGGGATGCCCAGGGCCTGCGCAGCTTCCGCCACACTCGCCCCCTGGAAGTACACGAGCACCAGGACTTCACGGTGTTGCGGCGTGAGTGTCTTCACAGCCTCGCGGACGTCGAGGGTGGCGGCCGACCGTTCGGCGTGATCGGCGCACACGCGCGCGTTCTCCAGGATCGCGTCGCCGACTTCGGGCGGGCGTGCCTGGCGGGCCCGCCGGGCGTCGATCGCGAGCCGCCGGCCCACGGTCAGCAGCCAGGGCCGTACGGACTCGAAGGCGTCGGCGCGCAGCGCCTCGGGGTGTTGCCAGGCGCGGACGAGGGTCTCCTGGACCAGGTCCTCGGCGCGCTGCCGGTCGCCGTCGCAGAGCCTGAGCAGCAGTGCGAAGAGCGGTCGGCCGTGCTCCCGCTGGAGCGCGGCGAGCTCGTGCTCGGCGGTCGTCCCGTTGGTGATGGTGGTTCCGGCCGTCATGGCCGTATGGCATCGCAGGGTGCGGTTTCAGGACAGAGAGAGCACACGATGGTGCGACGGACGGTCGAACGCGTCGGCGAACGGTTCGACGAACGGTCCGCCTCGCCCCCTCGCGCGACGCGGACGGGTTAAAGGGGCCCCTGGGGCTGTTTGCGGCCGTGTTCAGCTTCGTACCTATTTGTAGGTAAGTACGACCACACTGGGGTGAGCTGATGATCGTACACATCGCACGCAGACGGCAGGTGGCCCTGGCGTTGACGGCGGTGCTCGCCGCGGCCGCCGCCTGCCAGGCCCGCGACGACGAGGAGCCCGTCGCCCGCACCGGCCCGCAGGCCGCCGCCACCGCCGCCGGTCCCCGCGCCTTCACCCTCGTCGCCTCCGGCGATGTCCTGCCGCACACGTCCGTCATCGAGCAGGCCCGCTTCGACGCGGGCGGCTTGGGCCACGACTTCCGGCCCATGTTCGCCGCGGTGGCGCCCGTCGTCTCGGCCGCCGACCTGGCGCTGTGTCACATGGAGACGGTGTACGGCGGGAACGGCGACTATTCCGGCCGCGCCCCGTTCAAGTCCCCGCCGGAGATCGCCCAGGCCCTCGCCGCCACCGGCTACGACGGCTGCTCCACCGCCTCGGAGCACAGCCTGGACGACGGCGCCCGGGGCATCCGGCGCACCCTGGACGCCCTCGACCGGGCCGGCGTCCGGCACGCCGGGTCGGCGCGCACCGAGGAAGAGGCGCGCACGGTCACGATCCTGCCCGCGGGTGCGGCGCGGGTCGCCCACCTCGCCTACACCCTCGGCACGGAACGTCACCCGCTCCCCGCCGGGCAGCCCTGGGCCGTCAACCTGGCCGACGAGGGCCGGATCCTCGGCGACGCCCGGGCCGCCCGGCAGGCGGGCGCCGACGTGGTCGTCGTCTCCCTGCACTGGGGCACCGAAGGGCAGGACGAGCCGGACCGGCGGCAGCTGTCCATGGCCCGGACCCTCACCGCCGCCGCCCCCGGCGGCCGCCCCGAGATCGACCTGATCATCGGCACCCACGCCCATGTCCCGCAGGCGTACGAGAAGGTCAACGGCACCTGGGTGATCTACGGCATGGGCGACCAGGTCGCCGGCGAGATGACCGACCGCCGGGGCACCCCCGATCCGCGCGCCAACCAGTCCACGATCGGCCGCTTCACCTTCGCCCCGCCCGCCCGTCCCGGTGGCCGCTGGGAGGTGAAGAAGGCCGAGTTCATCCCGCAGCTGTTCGACATCGACGCGGGCCGGGTGCTCAACCTCAACGCCGCCCTCGCCCAGGGCGCCGACGTGGTCGGCGTGCGTGACCGCATCCAGCGGGTCGTCCTCAGCCGGGGCGCGGCACAGGACGGGCTGGTGATGGGGGAGTAGGCGCGGTCAGTCGACGTCGACGTGGTCGAACCGCTTCAGCATCTCGCCGAGCACCCGTAGGCACGTCCGCACGTCGGCGTCCGTCAGATCGCCGCCGACCTCGCGCAGGACGGTGTGCTCGCGGGCCAGCACGGCGGTGATCGCGGCCCGGCCCCCGGCCGTGAGCCGGATCAGCGGCGACCGCTGGTGCGCGGGGTTGGGGATGCTCTCCACCAGGCCGCGCGCCGCCGCGTCGTTGACCATGCGCTGCACGAACTGCCGGCTGATGGCCTGCGCGCGGCCCATCTGCGGGACGGTCATCGGCCCGTGCTTGTGCAGCAGGTCCAGCACGGCGCGGACGCCGACGGACAGGCCCTCGACGGCCTCACCCTGCTCGACCTTGCGCTGCACACGCCGGTAGAGCGGACCCACCAGGTCGAAGACCTCGGTGAGGCGGTGGCCGAGTTCGTCCGGGGGGAGCGGCTTGGCGATGTCGTTCACTCGCTCATCATGACACCTCGGTTGCCAAACCGGGGTCGAGATGACACCTTGGTTGTCATGACTGCTGCATCGGGCCTTCGCTTCTTCCCGTCCGCCGACGGTGACCTCGCCTACCTCGACACCGGCTCCGGGGACCCGGTGGTCCTGCTCCACTCCGGGTATGTCGACCACCGGGTCTGGAGCGACCAGATCCCGGCCCTCGCCGCCGAGTACCGTGTGATCGCCCCGGACGTCCGCGGCCACGGCTTCTCCGCCAACGCCACCCGGCCGTTCCGCTGGGCCGACGACCTCGCCGCCCTGCTGCGTCACCTCGACGCCGGGCCCGCGGTCCTCGTCGGTTCGTCGATGGGCGGGGTGATCGCCACCGACACGCTGGTGGAGCACCGGAACTGGTCCGCGCGGTGGTCACCTGCGCCGCGGTGACCGGCGACGTCCAGTACACGGATCCCTGGCACAAGGAGATCCAGGCCGAGTACGCCCGCGCACTGGGCGCCGGCGACATCGACGCCTGGCTCAACGCCTTCCTGCGGGTCGTCCCCGGCCCGACCCGGACCGCCGACGACATCGACCCGGACATCCTGCGCCGGCTGCGGGAGATGGCCCTCCACACCATCTCCAAGCACACGCCGGACGAGAAGAACTGGCACGTGCCCGTCACCGACTCCTGGGACCGCGTGGCGAAGACCGACGTCCCGCTGCTCGTCGTCAACGGCGGCCTGGAACCCGCCGACCTGCTCGCCGCGGCCGAGCGGCTCGCCCGCACCGTCGTGAACGGCCGCTCGGTGACCATCGACGGCGTCGGCCACTACCCGAACCTGGAGAAGCCGGAGATCTTCCGCAGGACCCTGCTCGACTTCCTCCGCGTCCAACAGGCCCTAGTCCTCTAACGGCCCGCCAGTTCCGACTTCCGGTACGAGTACGCGAAGTAGATCACCAGCCCCAGCGCGAACCACACGGCGAACCGCGCCCAGGTCTCCCACGCCAGGAACGTGATCAGCCAGATCGAGAAGATCACACCCACCGCCGGGACGAACGGCATCCACGGCGTACGGAAGGTGCGCGGCAGATCCGGCTGCCGGTAGCGCAGCACGATCACCGCGATGCACACCACCACGAACGCCAGCAGGATCCCGATGTTGGTCAGCTCGGCCGCCTCGCCGATCGGCAGGAACCCGGCGATGACGGCCGACGCCACCCCGGCGATCCACGTCACCCGTGTCGGCACATGGCGGGTCGGGTGGGTCTTCGCGAACCACGCCGGCAGCAGCCCGTCCCGGGACATCGCGAACCACACCCGGGTCACGCCCAGCATGAACGTGAACATCACCGTGAGGATGCCGATGATCGCGCCCACCGCGATCACGTTGGCCAGGGAGCTCAGCCCCACCGACTCGAAAGCCGAGGAGAAGCCGCTCTCCGGGTCGATCTCCGTGTAGTTCTGCATACCCGTCAGCACCAGACACGCCGCCACGTACAGCACCATCGAGATCGCCAGCGAGTAGACGATCGCCTTCGGCATGTGCCGCTGCGCGTCCTTCGACTCCTCGGCCGCCGTGGACAACGCGTCGTACCCGAAGACCGCGAAGAACACGACGGCCGCACCGGTGAACGCCCCGCCGATGCCGTACGGGAAGAACGGGGTGTAGTTCGCGGTGTCGATGTGGAACAGGCCGACGCCGATGACCAGCAGCACCACCAGCACCTTCAGCACGACCACGACCATCTCGAACCGGGCCGCGTTCCTGATGCCGAGGGTCAGCAGGTAGGCGATGAACAGGCACAGCACCGCCGCGAAGAGGTCGACCTGGTGGCCCTCGCCGGTGCCGGGCGCGCCCAGCATCCAGCTCGGCAGGTCGGCGCCCATCTGGCCGATCAGGAAGTTGAAGTAGCCCGAGATGCCGATCGCGACCACCGCCACGATCGCCGTGTACTCCAGCAGCAGGTCCCAGCCGATGAACCAGCCCACCAGCTCGCCGAGCACCGCGTAGCCGTACGTGTAGGCGGAACCGGCCTTCGGGATGAGCCCCGCGAACTCGGCGTACGACAGCGCGGCCGCCGCGCTCGCCACGCCCGCGATGAGGAAGGACACCAGCACCGCAGGCCCGGCCGTGCCGTTGGCCACGGCGCCGGCGAGGGCGAAGATGCCCGCCCCGATGATGCCGCCCACGCCGATCGCGGTCAGCTGCCCCAGGCCCAGGGACCGGTCGAGCCGGGTACCCTCGACGATTTCCGTCTCTTCGATGTGCTCGATGGGTTTGCGGCGGAAAATCCCCTCGTCCATTCGGAGCCGGGCCATGCGCCTCACCTCTTCGCGATCGCCAAACGGCTGACGACCGATCATGATGGCTCAGCCGCACCCCCGCGAAAAGACGCCACGCACCTCTACGGCACGACTGTCACCGGCCAGCGGCCCGCCTTCACCAGCCTGATCGCCACCGAGCCGATGATCCGGTGCCCGGCCTGCTCGGAGGCCCCCACCACCACGGCGTCCGCCTTCAGCTCGTCCGCCGCCTTCACCAGCCCGCTGTAGGGGTCGCCGCGGAAGGTGTGGAACTCCCAGCGGATGTCGAATATCCCCTTCACCTGCTCGGTGGCGTCCCGGATCTGCGCCACCAGGTCCTCGGCGATCTCGTCGGTGGTCGCGGCGACGGGCGCCCCGAGGGCCGCGCCCCCCGCCAGCACCGGCTGCACATACACGACCGCCAGCAGCGCGCCCTGCCGCCGGGCCAGGCCACCGGCGTAGGCCGCGGCCCGCAGCGAGGAGTCGGAGCCGTCCACTCCGACCACGATGACCTTCGGCCCGTCCGTACCACGCTCGAACCGGTGCGAGTGCTGTTCCGTCACGGCCCGAGGCTATCGGAAGCGGTACCTCCGCCCGCCGGGCGGCAGCGCTCGACGGGCGGAGCGCGGGCGCTGTTCCTACAGTCGGAACCATGAGCGCCACCGTGGACGCCGCGACCGCCCGGGACACCCCGGGCGGCCCGATACGGCGGCCCGGCACCGGCCAACTCGGCAGGGTGCCGGAGGCCTTCGCGGCCTTCTTCGGCGCCCTCGGCGTGCTCTGTGCGCTGCTGGCCCTGATCCCGCCGCTGCGCACCGCGCTGCAGCCCGTCGTCCGCTTCCTCGAACTGCTCGTCGTCCCCGTCAGCGCCAACCTCGCCTACGCCGTCTTCCTCTTCCTGCTCGCCGCCGCGACCGCCGCCCGCAAGAAGATCGCCTGGTGGCTGGTCGTCGTCTATCTGGGCCTGCTGGTCCTGACCGACGTCCTCGTCGCCGCCCTCGGCGACTACGCCGACTCGCTCCCCTCCCTGATCGTGTGCGCCCTCGCGCTGGTGCTGCTCATCGCCGCCCGCCGCGAGTTCTACGCCGCCTCCCGCCGCGGCGCCGTACGGCGGGCCGTCGGCGTCCTGCTGGCCGGGCTGGTCGTGGGGATCCTGGTCGGCTGGGGGCTGGTCGAGCTGTTCCCGGGCACGCTGCCGCGCGGACAGCGACTGGCGTGGGCCGCCGACCGGGTGTGCGGCGGGCTGATCCCCGGCGGCGCCTTCGACGGGCGGCCGCCGCACTTCCTGTTCCTCCTGCTCGGCCTGTTCGGCGCGCTCGCCCTGCTGAACGCCGCCTCGACCCTCTTCCGCTCGCAGCGCATGGAGGCCGCCCTGCACGACGACGAGGAGGTCCGCATCCGCGCCCTCCTGAAGGCGTACGGCGAGCAGGACTCGCTCGGCTACTTCGCCACCCGGCGTGACAAGGCCGTCGTCTTCTCACCCAGCGGCAAGGCCGCCGTCACCTACCGCGTCGAGGCCGGCGTCTGCCTGGCCAGTGGCGACCCGGTCGGCGACCGCGAGGCCTGGCCGCACGCCATCGCCGCCTGGCTGGACCTCGCCCGTCGGCACGCCTGGGCGCCCGCCGTGATGGGCGCCTCCGAGGCGGGCGCCAAGGCCTTCGCCCGCGCCGGACTCGGCGCCCTCCAGCTCGGCGACGAGGCGATCGTGCACGTGCCCGGCTTCGACCTCGACGGCCGCGACATGCGCGTCACCCGGCAGGCCGTCCACCGCGTCCGCCGCACCGGCGCCACCACCCGCATCCGCCGCCACGCCACCCTCACCGCCGAGGAGATGGAGGAGGTCGTCGGCAAGGCCGACGCCTGGCGTGACACCGAGACCGAACGCGGCTTCTCCATGGCCCTGGACCGGCTCGGCGACTCGGCCGACGGCGACTGTCTCCTCGTAGAAGCCCTCAGCGCGGACGGCCGTCTGCTCGCGCTGCTGTCGTTCGTGCCGTGGGGCAGGGACGGCGTCTCCCTGGACGTGATGCGCCGGGACCGGCAGGCCGCGCCGAACGGCGTCATGGAGTTCATGGTCGCCGACCTGTGCGCCGCCGCCCCGAAGCTGGGCGTACGGCGGATCTCCCTCAACTTCGCCGTCTTCCGCTCGGTCTTCGAGGAGGGCGCCCGCATCGGCGCCGGACCGGTGCTGCGGCTGTGGCGGCGCCTGCTGCTCTTCTTCTCCCGCTGGTGGCAACTGGAGGCGCTGTACCGCTCCAACGCCAAGTACCACCCCGAGTGGTATCCGCGTTTCCTCTGTTACGGCGACGCCGCCGCCCTCGCCCGGATCGGCCTCGCCTCCGCCATCGCCGAGGGCTTCGTCTCCGTACCGTCGCTGCGCACACTGCGCGCAAAGGGGCACCCGAACGGCCGGCACCGGCCCGCGACCACCGAGGGCCTGCCGTCGCTGTCCGCGCTCGGCCTCGCCGGAGGGGACGAGGCCGGGCCCGGTGATCCGCTCGCCGCACTGCCGGAACAGGTCCGCGTCCGGCACCACAAGCTGGACCGGCTGCGTGCCGCAGGAACCGACCCGTACCCGGTGGGCGTCCCGCCGCCCACCCACACCCTCGCCGAGGTCCGAGAAGGCGAGCGGGTGACGGTCGCCGGGCGGATCATGCTGGTGCGCGACTTCGGAGGCATCGTCTTCGTGCTGCTGCGCGACTGGTCGGGCGACCGCCAACTCGCCCTCACCCGCGACGACCTGGGATCCGAGGCGCTGGACCGCTTCACTGCCGACACCGACATCGGCGACCACATCACCGCGAGCGGCCGCGCGGGCGTCAGCGACAAGGGCGAACCGACCGTCTTCGTCACCTCCTGGCGGCTCATCGGCAAGTGCCTGCGCCCGCTGCCCGACAAACGCCGGGGCCTGGCCGACCCCGAGGCCCGGGTGCGCCGCCGCTATCTCGACCTGGCCGTCAGCCCCCGGGCCCGCGAGGTGATCCGGGCCCGCTCCACCGCCGTACAGGCGCTGCGGCAGGGCCTGATCGACCGTGGCTACCTGGAGGTCGAGACACCGATGCTCCAGCAGATCCACGGCGGCGCCAACGCCCGCCCCTTCACCACCCACATCAACGCCTACGACCTCGACCTCTATCTGCGCATCGCGCCCGAGCTGTATCTGAAACGGCTGTGCGTCGGCGGCCTGGAGAAGGTCTTCGAGATGGGCCGCACCTTCCGCAACGAGGGCGTCTCCTACAAGCACAACCCCGAGTTCACGATGCTGGAGGCGTACCAGGCGTTCGCCGACTACGACGTCATGCTGGACCTGACGCGGGAGCTGATCCAGGGCGCGGCGAGCGCGGCCTTCGGCAGCCCGGTGGTGCGCAAGGACGGCCGGGAGTACGACATCTCCGGGCCCTGGCCGGTCAGGACGGTGTACGGGGCGATCTCCGAGGCGCTGGGGGAGGAGGTGACCCCGGACACGGACCTGACCGCCCTGAAGCGGCTGTGCGACCGCGCGGGCGTCCCTTACACCGCCGACGACGGTTCCGGCGACGTCGTGCTGGAGATGTACGAACGCCTTGTCGAGGAGCGGACCCAGCTGCCGACGTTCTACAAGGACTTCCCCACCGACGTCTCCCCGCTCACCCGGCAGCACCGCACCGACCCGCGGCTCGCCGAACGCTGGGACCTCGTCGCCTTCGGCACCGAACTCGGCACGGCCTACTCCGAACTGACCGACCCGGTCGAACAACGCCGCCGCCTCACCGCCCAGTCCCTGCTCGCCGCGGGCGGCGACCCCGAGGCCATGGAACTGGACGAGGACTTCCTGGACGCCCTCGAATACGCCATGCCCCCCACGGGCGGCCTCGGCGTCGGCGTCGACCGCCTGATCATGTTCCTGACGGGCCTGACCATCCGGGAGACGCTGCCGTTCCCCCTGGTCCGGCGCCGCTGAGGGCGTGGTCGCGGGGTCCGGCCGGACATCGGCCGCCCGAGTGTTTTCCTGCCGCCGCGCCGGTGGCGCTGTGGTCGGTCGGGGGCGGGTGGGGCGACTGATGAGTCATGAAGAAGGATCAGTTGCTCACGCGCCGAGGGGCGTTGCTCGCCGGTGCCGGTGCCCTGGGCGCGGCCGGGGTCGCCGGTCTGCTGAGGCCGGGAACGGGCGGTGAGGCCGGCCCGTCCGCCGCCCCCGCCCCGGGACCCCCGGCGCGCCGCCCGCTCAGGCCTTCCGCGTACCGACTCCAGCCCCTGGCCGGATACGGCCCGCCGTCCGCCGCCGCCCGCACCCCGGTCCGCAGCGAACCCCTGCTGCGCATGTCCGGAGTCGGCCGCACCATGGTGCTGACCTTCGACGACGGCCCCGACCCGCGCTACACCCCCGACATCCTGCGCACCCTGCGCGAGTACGACGTACGGGCGATGTTCTTCGTGTGCGGCGAGATGGCCACCGCGCACCGGGACCTGCTCGCCGAGATGGCCGAGGACGGCCACGTCGTCGGCAACCACACCTGGTCCCACCCCCTGCTCACCCGGCTCAGCCGCGCCCGCATCCGGGACGAGATGGTACGCACCAGCGAGATCATCGAGGTCGCGTACGGCGAACGCCCGCTGTGGTTCCGCGCCCCCTACGGCGCCTGGAACCGCGCCGCCTTCCAGCTCGGCGCCGAGCTGGACATGGAACCCCTCGCGTGGACCGTCGACACCCTCGACTGGACCGAGCCCGGCACCCGCACCATCGTCGACCGGGTGGAGGACGGCGCCGGTCCCGGCGTCGTGGTCCTCGCGCACGACGCCGGGGGCGACCGGTCGCAGAGCGTGTGGGCGCTGCGCGACTATCTGCCCCACCTGCTGGACGCCGGATACCACATCACCGTGCCGCGCCGGTACCAGGTGTGAGCGGCGGCCGTCCGCCCGGTCGGGGAACGCTCAGCGAACCTCGACCAGGCGGGCGAAGGCGACGACGTTCCCGTCGTACCCGTTCTGCTTGGAGAAACCACCGCCGCAGGTGATGACCCGCAATTCCGGAACACCCTTGGAGCCGTAGACACGGTCGCCGGGGAAGTTGTCCTTCGCGAATACCTCGACGCCGTAGACCTCGAACACGGCCGTCTTTCCGTCCTGCCGTACCACCTCGATCCGGTTTCCGCGGTTCAGCGCGCCGAGGCCGTAGAACACGGCCGGACCGAGCTGGTTGTCGACATGGCCGACAACCACGGCGGTGCCCTTCTCACCGGGTGACACGGCACCGGTGAACCAGCCCGCCAGATTGGGGTCCTCGGCGGGTGGCGCGTCCACCCAGCCCGCCGCGTCCAGACCGACCGGCGTGATGGGCGCGTCGACCTGGATCGCGGGAATCCTGATCCAGTCCGGCACGGAGTACGGCAGCGCCGACGGGGTGTTCGCGAAGGTGCTCGGAGTGGAACGGCTGTCCGCGGCCGCCGCCGACGCGGGTTGCGGCGGCCCCACGTCGAATTCTCCCGAGCCATTCCGAATGAGCGCGAGTCCGGTCAGCAGAACAAGCGCTATCACGCCCCATGGGGCACGCTTCCGCCGCGGCTCCTCCTCTTCCTCCAGTTCGGAAAGGTACATGGTGTCATCCCCTCTCGACGCGGCCGTCGCCACGTCATTCAGCGCATGGGAGAACGCTAAGACGCCGGAGGGAAACCGGCGACGGGGGAGATACGAATGGGTGGTCCCGGCCATGGGCGGTGCGCCATCCGAGTTGCCGCGCGCAGGATTTTTCTGACGGGCCGTGACCTGCGGCAATATCTGATTGTGTGGTTGACCCCCGGTGTGTTGCCTCACCAGGACGGACCATCGCCGACATGCGGGTTTTCGCATGGCAACTGAGGGTTTTGCTGGGAGACGCTTTCTCGCCGATCGACCGGGGACGGGCCCCGGGGCGTCTTCCGCGGAGGATGACATGCGAAACTCTCGTGCCCTGGCGGTCTCCGCCGCGGTGGCCGCCGTAGTCGGGGTCGCGGCCCCGGCGGCCGTCGCGGGGAACACCCCGAGCAATATCGTCGCCCTGCCCAGCGTCATCGCCCGCGGGGGCCAGATGACGGTCACCGTCGACGGCTGCCCAAGAGGCGGCACCATGACGTCCGAGGCCTTCTCACCGGCCAGACTGTCACCGATCAACGGTGCCAACGGAACCTCCAGGGGGCAGGCGACGATCGACAGCAACGCCGGCCCCGGCACCTACGACATCCTCATCCACTGCTCGGGCCGGCAGCTGATCCGCCCGAACGCCTTCACCGTCATCGGCGGTGTCCGGGGCGGTCTCGGCGGCAGCATCTCCACCGGGGCGACGCCGGCCGACATGGCCATCGGCGGCGGGCTGGTCGCCACGGCCCTCATCGGCGGCGGCGTGTTCTGGATGCGCCGCCGCTCGGAGAAGCGCCTCTGACGCGCCGCCCCGCGCCTGGAGACCTGATCGCACGTACGGACATCGGCCCCGGACCCCAGGAGGTTCCGGGGCCGACGCCATGAGCAAGGTGTATTGCGCGCATGTGGATCCTCCGGTCCCCGAGGAGCAGCTGCAGACCTTCATTCCGATCGCACCGGAAATGCTCCTCGTTGACCGAAACGCTAGGAACGGGAGTGCCTGCGCGCGATCGCAGTCGTGCGAACGGGGCAACTCGGTGGGCCGACCGGGGTACGTCGTTGCTGTGGCCGGGGGACGGCGGCGGCGTGCCACACGCCCCCCGCCGTCAGCTCCGGGCGTCCGGAAAGAGAGCCAGGAACGGCTCGTACGAGGCGGTCACGCCCCGGCTGTAGGGCGCGTCGAAGTCCCAGATCAGGAAGAGCAGAAAGGCGATCAGCGCGGAGAACAGCACCGCGAGGACCAACTCGCGCGGGGTGCGCCGGATCTGCAGCGCGAGGATCATCCCGACGGTGATCACCGCCCCGGTGATGAGTCCGAACCACACCACGCCCGGCATGGTCGGCTCGGTCGAGTCCGCCCGCGCATGGCGCGCCCGGTCCGCCTCGGCCACCTGGTCGACGAGCGGCTGGTAGGCCTGGGCCTCGAAGTCGGTCCTCGGCTCGTAGTCCGTGACGGCCGCGCGCACCTGGTTCAGCAGCACGGTGCCGCGCTCGGTGACCTCGCCCTCGTCGGTCATCGCCTTCCACTCGGTGGTGACGACGTGTCCGACATAGGTGTTGACATCCTCCCGAATGCGGTCACGCACCTCGGGCGGATAGACCCGGACCCGTTCGGTGATCTCGTGCAGCGCCTGGGCCTCCGCCCGCACGTGCTCCTGGGCGGCGTTGCGGGCCTCCCAGACACCGGCGATGGCCAGGCCGAGCACGATGGCGTACACCACGCCGATCCACATCGTCATGTACTCGATGACGTCCGGCGTCTCGGAGGGATCCTCGTCGTCGGACACCGCACGGTGCCGTAGCAGGGTGATGACGACCACCAGGGCGCAGGCGGCCAGCATCGCGAGGGTGAGAACAAGCCATTCCGGCAACAGATGCCTCCAGGGGTCAGCGGGGACGCAGCGCGGCGACGGCGAGCAGCGCGGGCACGGTGATGAGCAGGAGGTAGGTGACCGGCGACTGGCCGCCCTGCGACGGCCGGTTGCGCGGCGGGGTGCGGTAGCGGGGGTAGCTCACCGGGGTCACGGTCGGACGCGGGGTGGCCTTGGTCGACGGGGACGGTGGCGGTGACGGCGTGGGGGTGGGCGTCGGAGTCGGAGTCGGCGTCGGGGGCGGCGGGGGAGCCGGGGCCGGTGGGGGTGCGGGGGCCGGTGGCGGCGGTGCGGGCCGGGGTGGTGGCTCGGGACGCTGGGTGGGTGTCGGTGTCGGTGTCGGTGTGGGCGGGGGCGGGGGCGTGGGCTTCGGCTGGGGTGGGGGTTGGGGCGTCGGGGTCGGTGTCGGTGTCGGACTGGGTGTGGGGGTGGGACCGGGGCACGTCGGGGGAGTGGGCCAGGTCGAAGGAGTGGGCCACGTCCGGCTCCCCGCGACCGCCACCGCCTCCGTGCCGCCCGGTCCGGTCGACGCGTACGCACAGGAGTCGGCCACGGCCGCGCCGGCCGGGGCGCCGACGAGCGCCGCGGTCAGCGTTACCAGGACCAACATCCGTACGCCAACGGACGATTGGGTCGGTTCGGAACCATGCACGACCGCGATCATGAGGCTTTCCGGGCCGCCACACGCCCGGGCGGCGGGGGATTGCCCCGAACGGGGGAAGTGGGCGCTGCGAGGTTTGATCGGCGGACCCTCGGTCAGGGCCCCGGCCACAGGCCCCGCCATGAGCCCCGCCATGGGCCGATCACCAGCCCCGATCACCGGCCCCGGGACCACAGGTTCCGGAAAGAAATCTCCGATCCGGTTGAACACAACCGGCGTCCGCGTTCGTACCCATGGTCGTGCGGCGGCGCAGCAGGGCGCTGCGATAACCCTTGCGATTATGGGAGTTGACGATGAAGACCTCCTGGCGGAGCGCCTCGCTCGTGGCGAGCGCCGCGGCCGTACTGGCGCTGACGACGGCGTGTGGTCAGGAAAGTGGCACCCCGCCGGCCAGTCAGAACGTGGGCGCGACCGCCCCGGCCGGCGGATACGGAAGCGCGGGGCTCGGCGCCACCACCGCCGGTACGGGTACCGGCACCGGAGCCGACGCGGGTGCCGCGGCGGGTGAGCAGAACGCCGGGGCGCAGTCCGCCTCCGCGGGCAAGCTGTCCGTCTCCGCCAACACCGAACTCGGGCAGGTGCTGACCGACAGCGCCGGCCGGACCCTCTACCGGTTCGACCAGGACACGGCCGAACCGCCCAAGACCAACTGCGAGGGCGACTGCGCGACCGCCTGGCCGCCCGTCCCCGCGGACGACGCCACCGCGGGCGAGGGCATCGACGAGTCGATGCTCGGCGAGGTCACCCGCCCCGACGGCACCAAACAACTGACCATCGGCGGCTGGCCGGCGTACCGCTATGCGAAGGACGTCAACCCGGGCGACACCAAGGGCCAGGGCGTGGGCGGCACTTGGTACGCGCTGGCCCCCGACGGCAAGAAGGCCTCGGCCTCGGCCTCGACGGAGAACCTGCCCGGACTGTCCACCCGTAACGACCCGAAGCTCGGCGAGATCGTCGTCGACAAGAACGGCCACACGGTCTACCGCTTCATGAAGGACTCGCAGTGGCCGATGAAGACCGCGTGCACCGGCGAGTGCCTGGAGAAGTGGCCCGTCATCGCGCCGGTGGACGCGAAGGACACCAAGGGCATCGACCTGCAGGGCTCCACACCCAACCGGGGCTACGTCGTCTTCGACCGCCCCGACGGCATCAAGCAGCAGACCATCGACTGCATTCCGATCTACACCTTCGCGGGCGACAAGAAGCCCGGTGACACCAACGGTCAGGGCGTGGGCGGGACATGGTTCGCCATCCGGTCCGACGGCAAGCCGGTCGGCGCGCCCGCGCAGTAGCAGGCGAGTACCGTCCCCGGTTCGAGCCCGGCGCACAACCCAGCGGTCCGTGTCCCACGCCACCACGCGGGATGCGGACCGCTTTGCCGTCATTCACCGGGAGTCTTCTGGACTCGTCCCCATTTCACCGGGACACGCTGAGACACCCGACGGACACTATTCGTAAGCGTTCCCCGACAGGTCAATTCGGCACGTGCCGCAGGCAGTGACCGGGAACGGACGGTCAATTTCCGTTTCCGCTCGCTCCATTGGCGGGCGATCAGTAGCCTCTGCTCGAACACCGGATCGCCTACGCCTTGGAGAGATAGATGGAGCGTCCCGCCTGGGCCCCACGGAGCATCGACATCTCGGTGCCGAGTGTCGCGCGGATCTACGACTACTACCTGGGCGGTTCGCACAACTTCGAGGTCGACCGGGAGGCGGCCCGCAGGGCCATGGAGTTCATGCCGGGACTGCCGAAGATCATGCAGGCGAACCGGGCGTTCATGCGCCGCGCCGTGCGCTACGCGGCCGGCGAGGGCATCACACAGTTCCTGGACATCGGCTCGGGCATCCCGACGTACGGCAACGTCCACGAGGTGGCCCAGAAGGCCAGCCCCGGCGCACGGGTGGTCTACGTCGACCACGACCCGGTCGCCGTCGCGCACAGCCAGGCCGTTCTCGAGGGCAACGAGAACGCGGGCGTGATCGCGGCCGATCTGCGCAAGCCCCGGGACATCCTGTCCAACCCCCAGGTGGAACAACTGCTCGACCTGAAGCGGCCGGTGGCGCTGCTGCTCGTTGCCATACTCCACTTCGTGGAGGACGCGGACGATCCGTACGGGGCGGTGGCTCAACTGAGCGACGCACTGGCGCCCGGCAGCATGCTGGTTCTCACGCATGCCTCGTACGAGGGAATCCCGCTGCCACCCGAGCGGGCGGGTGGCACGGTCGACGTATACAAGGACCTCCGCAACCCGCTGATCATGCGCTCGCGCGAGGAGATCGCGCGGTTCTTCGAGGGGTACGACATGGTGGAACCGGGACTGGTGCCGATGCCTGTCTGGCGACCGGACACCGCGCCGGAGGACGAGGATCCGTATGCCTTCTCCGGTTTCGCGGGCGTGGGGCGTACGGCGTGATCGCGGAGCCGGACGGGCCGGAGGACAGACTGCGGCGGTTCGCGACGATCTGGAGCCGGGCGGTGTACCCGGCCACCTCGACGTCGCTGACCAGACCGGAGTTCGAGGAGCTACTGCTGCCGCTGGCCCGGAGGTTGAGCGCCGCGCTGCGCACCCGGACCTTCGACGCGGCCGAGGGCCGCGCGGTCGGCGCCGCCCTGGTCGACGCGCACTGCACCGACCCGGAGGCGCTCAGCCGGGGCCTGGACTGCGTCGACGCCTACCTGGTGCTCTACTGCGGCGACGACCGCCCCCAGGAGGACCTGCGGGCCCGGTCGGCACGGCTGCAGCACGCCATGGCCGCCGGGTTCGCCCAGGCGCTGCGCGAGCGCACCCTGGCCGAGCAGGAGTCCATCGCGCAGGCCGCGCTGCGCGCCCAGGGCGTGGTGGCGCAGGCGCTGCACGCCAGCGAGGCCCGCTTCCGCGCGGTGTTCGAGGGCGCGGCCATAGGCATCGGCATCGCCGACCTCGACGGCAACGTCCTGGAGGTCAACGGCGCGCTGACACGCATGTTCGGCGGCTCCGAACAGAACGTGCGCGGCCGCAACGTCCGGGAGTGGACCCACGCCGACGACGCCCCCCAGGTCTGGCGGCTCTACGAGGAGCTGGTGCGCGGCGAACGCGAGCACTACCACGTGGAGAAGGCCTTCTACCGGCCCGACGGAACGGTCCTGTGGACCAACCTCACCGTCTCCCTGCTGCGCGACCCCGACGGCAACCCGCAGTACCAGCTCGCGCTGATGGAGGACACCACCGAACGGCGGCTGCTCAACCTCCGGCTGCGCTACGAGGCCACCCACGACGCCCTCACCGGACTGCCCAACCGCACCCTGTTCTTCGAACGCCTGGAGAAGGTGCTGAGCGCGGGCGAGGGCCAGCGCTTCGGCCTGTGCTATCTCGACCTCGACGGCTTCAAGACCATCAACGACAGCCTCGGCCACGCGGCCGGCGACCGGCTGCTCGTCGAGGTCGCCGACCGGCTGCAGGCCTGCGCCACCGCCCCCGGCGAGATGGTCGCCCGCCTCGGCGGCGACGAGTTCGTGGCGCTCACCACCGGCCCCGACAGCCAGCGCGAGGTCGACGAGCTCGCCGCCCGGATCATGAACGCGCTGGTCGCCCCGATCAGCGTGGACGGCCGGGAGCTGACCGTGCGCGGCAGCATCGGCGTCGTCGAGGGCGCGGCGGGGGAGCGCAGCGCGGCCGAGGTGCTGCGCAGCGCCGACATCACCATGTACCGGGCCAAGTCGGCCGGCGGCAACCGTTTCGAGGTGGCCGACGCCGAGGCCGACGCCCGCGCCATCACCCGCCACGGGCTCACCACGGCGCTGCCGACCGCGCTGGAGCGCGGGGAGTTCTTCATCGAGTACCAGCCCCTGGTCCACCTCGGCGACGGCAGTGTGCGCGGCGCCGAGGCCCTGGTCCGCTGGCTGCACCCCCAGCACGGCGTCCTCGGCCCCGACCGGTTCATCCCGCTCGCCGAGCACACCGGGCTGATCGTTCCGCTGGGCCGCTGGGTCCTGGAGCAGTCGGTGCGCCAGGCCCGCGACTGGCGGGAGCGCTACGCCGGCACGCCCTCCGCGCCGCTGCGCATCAACGTCAATCTCTCCCCGTGCCAGCTCACCCACCCCGGCCTGGTCCAGGACACGGTCGAGATCCTTCAGGCAGAGGGTGTCGCGCCCGACGCCCTCTGCCTGGAGGTCACCGAATCCGCCCTGATCGGCGCCGACGACGACCTGCTCAAGCCGCTGCGCCGGCTGGCCGAGATGGGCGTCGACATCGCCCTGGACGACTTCGGCACCGGCTACTCCAACCTCGCCAACCTCCGCCGCCTCCCGGTGAGCATCCTCAAGCTGGACCGCTCCTTCACCCAGAGCATGCAGCAGTTCCCGGCCGACCCCGTCGACCTCAAGATCGTCGAAGGCATCGTCTCCCTCGCCCACAGCCTCGACCTCGCGGTCACGGTCGAGGGCGTGGAAACCGGCGCCCAGGCCGAACAACTCCGCATACTCGGCTGCGACACGGCCCAGGGCTGGTACTACGCCCGCCCGGGCCCACCGGAACGGCTGCACGAACTGGCGCTGGCCGACGCGACGCCCTGAGCTGCGGCGCCCTCAGGGGCGCGGGGAACTGCGCGACCAGCCACATCGAACCCGCACCCCCGAACGGCGCTGAAGCGAAACGGCGCTACCGGCGATGAGGCACCCTCACCGCTCAAGCAACATCCGCTGCAACTCCCGAGCGGCCCGAGGCGGAGCCACATCACTACGGTGGGCCAGCGCAATGGTGCGATGCAGTCCGGGCAGGGCCAGCGGAGTGACCCGCAGCCCGTGCCCGGACCGCGCGGCAACCATCCGAGGCACCACAGCCACGCCCAACCCTGCCCGCACAAACCCCAACACCGCGTCCATCTCCCCACCCTCCACCGCGAAATCCGGATCGAACCCAGCGGAGCGACACGCGGCGACGGTCAGCTCCCGCAAGTCGTACCCGTGCCGGAACATCACCAGCCGCTCCCCCTCCAGGTCCGCGATCCGCACGGTGCGCCGCCCCCCACCCGGCCGCGGCGCCTCCGGCGACGACACCACCACCAGGTCCTCCCGCAGCAGCTCCACCGTCGTCAGCGCCGGCGACGGCGTCGGCAGCGGCAGCACGACGAGGGCGAGATCGAGCGCACCGCGCGCGAGATGCCGTACGAGATCGTGCGAGCCGCCCTCCTCGATCAGCAGCTGGATGCCCGGATAGCGGTCGTGGAAGGCGCGCAGCACATCCGGCAGCAGGCCGGTGCACAGACTCGGCGTGGCCCCCAGCCGCACCCGCCCCCGCCGTAGCTGCACCAGCTCCTGCACCTCGTGCCGCGCGGTGTCCGCGTCGGCCAGGATCCGCCGCGCCAGCGGCAGCAGCGCCTCGCCCGCGTCGGTCAGCGTGATGTTCCCGCGCGCCCGCAGGAACAGATCCGCGCCGAGCTCCCGCTCCAGCGCCTTGATCTGCTGCGACAGCGACGGCTGGGCGACATGGACGAGATCCGCGGCCCGGGTGAAGTGCCGGGTCTCGGCGACCGCCACGAAGTACTGGAGCTGCTGGAACTGCATACGGCCAGCATAGGTCTCGCCTATCGAATCAAGCCGGACCATGTCTTGGACCGATGGGGTGGCGCACGCATAGCGTGCGACCCATGGCTCTGGCAACGCGGACGGACCGACGGCCGTCCATGGCGCGCACGATGTGGGACAGCTCCGTCGGCAAGAAGACCGTGATGGCGGTCAGCGGCCTGATCATGCTGCTGTACCTGGTCGCCCACATGATCGGCAACCTGAAGATCTTCTTCGGCGCCGGCGAGTTCAACGACTACGCCCACTGGCTGCGCACGGTCGGCGAGCCGTTCATGCACTACGAGTGGACGCTGTGGCTGATCCGCGTCGTCCTCGTCGTCGCGGTCGTCGCCCACGCCGTCTCCGCGTACCAGCTCAGCCGCCGCGACATCAAGGCGCGCCCCAGCAAGTACGTGCACAAGAAGCCGCGCGCCTCCTACGCGACGCGCACCATGCGCTGGGGCGGGATCATCCTCGGCCTGTTCATCGTCTGGCACATCCTCGACCTGACGACCGGCACCGTGCACCCCGGCTTCCAGGCCGGCCACCCCTACCAGAACGTCGTCGACACCTTCTCCACCTGGTACGGCAACGTCATCTACATCGTCGCGATGCTCGCCCTCGGCCTGCACATCCGGCACGGCTTCTGGAGCGCCGCACAGACCCTGGGCGTCGGCAGCCGCACCCGCGACCGCGCCCTGAAGACCGTCGCCAACGTCCTCGCGCTGCTGCTCACGGCCGGTTTCATCGCCGTACCCGTGGGCGTCATGACCGGAGTGGTGAGCTGAAGATGACTTCCTACACGGACTACACGACCGGCGCGCCGGCCGTCGACACCAAGGCCCCCACCGGGCCGATCAACGAGCGCTGGGACAAGCGCCGCTTCGAGGCCAAGCTGGTCAACCCCGCCAACCGGCGCAAGCACACCGTCATCGTGGTCGGCACCGGCCTCGCGGGCGGCTCGGCGGGCGCCACGCTCGCCGAACAGGGCTACCACGTCGTCCAGTTCTGCTACCAGGACTCCCCGCGCCGCGCCCACTCCATCGCCGCGCAAGGAGGCATCAACGCGGCGAAGAACTACCGCAACGACGGCGACTCCGTCCACCGGCTGTTCTACGACACCGTCAAGGGCGGCGACTTCCGGGCGCGCGAGTCCAACGTGCACCGGCTCGCGCAGATCTCCGTCGAGATCATCGACCAGTGCGTGGCGCAGGGCGTGCCGTTCGCGCGGGAGTACGGCGGTCTGCTCGACACCCGCTCCTTCGGCGGCGTCCAGGTGTCGCGGACGTTCTACGCCCGTGGCCAGACGGGACAGCAACTCCTGCTCGGCGCCTACCAGGCGCTCAGCCGGCAGATCGCCGCGGGCAACGTCGAGATGCACCCCCGTACCGAGATGCTCGATCTGATCGTCGTCGACGGGCGGGCGCGCGGGATCGTGGCGCGGGACCTGATCACCGGCAGGATCGACACGTACTTCGCGGACGCGGTCGTCCTCGCCAGCGGCGGCTACGGCAACGTCTTCTACCTGTCGACCAACGCGATGAACTCCAACGCCACCGCCGTCTGGCGGGCGCACCGGCGTGGCGCCTACTTCGCCAACCCCTGTTTCACCCAGATCCACCCCACCTGCATCCCGCGTACCGGCGACCACCAGTCGAAGCTCACCCTCATGAGCGAGTCGCTGCGCAACGACGGCCGGATCTGGGTGCCGAAGGCCAAGGGCGACACCCGGCCGCCGAACCGGATCCCCGAGGACGAGCGCGACTACTACCTGGAGCGGATCTACCCGTCCTTCGGCAACCTCGTCCCCCGTGACATCGCCTCCCGCGCCGCGAAGAACGTCTGCGACGAGGGCAGGGGAGTGGGCCCCGGCGGGCAGGGCGTCTACCTCGACTTCGCGGACGCCATCAAGCGGATGGGCCGCAAGGCCGTCGAGGCCAAGTACGGCAACCTGTTCGACATGTACCAGCGGATCACCGACGAGGATCCGTACGAGGTGCCGATGCGGATCTACCCCGCCGTGCACTACACGATGGGCGGTCTGTGGGTCGACTACGACCTCCAGACGACCATCCCGGGCCTGTTCGCGATCGGCGAGGCCAACTTCTCCGACCACGGCGCGAACCGCCTCGGCGCCTCCGCGCTGATGCAGGGCCTCGCCGACGGCTACTTCGTGCTCCCGGCGACCATCAACGACTACCTCGCGCGCAACCCGCACCAGGACCCGGTCACCGACGAACACCCGGCGGTGCAGGAGGTGCTGGCCGAGACGCAGGACCGGATCAACCTGCTCCTCGCCGTCGACGGCGACCGCACACCGGACTCCTTCCACCGCGAGGTCGGCGAACTGATGTGGGAGTTCTGCGGAATGGCCCGTACGGACTCCGGGCTGCGCAAGGCCCTGGAGCGGATCCCGCAGATCCGTGAGGAGTTCTGGCGGCGCATCAAGGTGCCGGGCAGCGGCGAGGAGTTCAACCAGTCGCTGGAGAAGGCCAACCGGATCGTCGACTACCTGGAGCTCGCCGAGCTGATGTGCCTCGACGCGCTGCACCGCTCCGAGTCCTGCGGCGGCCACTTCCGCGAGGAATCGCAGACCCCGGACGGCGAGGCGGCCCGCAAGGACGACGAGTTCTCGTACGCGGCCGCCTGGGAGTTCACCGGCACCGGCGAGGCGCCCGTCCTGCACAAGGAAGACCTGGTCTTCGAGTACGTCCACCCCACCCAGCGGAGCTACGCATGAAGCTCACCCTGCGCGTCTGGCGGCAGCAGAACGCCGACGCCGAAGGCGCCATGTCCACGTACGAGGTGGACGGCATCTCGCCCGACATGTCCTTCCTGGAGATGCTCGACACGCTCAACGAGGAGCTCATCCTCAAGGGCGATGACCCGGTCGCCTTCGACCACGACTGCCGCGAGGGCATCTGCGGCGCCTGCTCGCTCGTCATCAACGGCGACGCCCACGGGCCCGAGCGCACCACGACCTGCCAGCTGCACATGCGGTCCTTCCGGGACGGCGACACCATCGACATCGAGCCGTGGCGGGCCGCCGCCTTCCCGGTGATCAAGGACCTGGTCGTCGACCGGTCCGCGTTCGACCGGATCATCCAGGCCGGCGGCTACATCACCGCCCCGACCGGCTCCGCGCCCGAGGCGCACGCCACGCCGGTGCCGAAGCCGGACGCCGACTTCGCCTTCGAGCACGCCGAGTGCATCGGCTGCGGCGCCTGCGTGGCCGCCTGCCCGAACGGCGCGGCGATGCTGTTCACCTCCGCCAAGGTCAACCACCTGAACGTGCTCCCGCAGGGCGCACCGGAGCGCGAGAGCCGCGTCCTCGACATGGTGGCGCAGATGGACGAGGAGGGCTTCGGCGGCTGCACCCTCACCGGGGAGTGCGCCACGGCCTGCCCGAAGGGCATCCCGCTGATGTCCATCACCGGCATGAACAAGGAGTGGCTGCGCGCCACCCGCAAGGCGGCCAAGAAGTGATGCCGCCCAGGTAGGGAAGACGTTCGCCGTAAAGGTGCGGACGGGCGGGACCGGGAGTGGTGCTCATCCCCGGTCCCGTCTCGCTTTCGGGCCACCCCTGGCATTCAACATCCGCACATCCCCGCTCCGGTCACAGGTAACGCGCACGCCAACCGGCATAGGAAGAACTGTGGCGGCAGGCCGACGACCCGGCCCGCCCGCTGCCGTCGTCGAACCGGCCCGTGACCAGGAGTGTGCCATGACCGGCGTTTCCACCCTCGACCGTCCCCCGCAGCCAGCGGCGCCCACCCGCTACACCGTCACCCTCGCCCGCGACGAGGACGACGTGCGAGCGGCGCAGAAGCTGCGGCACGACGTCTTCGCCGGCGAGATGGGCGCGATGCTGTCCACCCCGCAGCCGGGGCTGGACATCGACTCCTTCGACGCGTACTGCGACCACCTGCTGGTCCGTGACACGCTCACCGGCGAGGTGGTCGGCACCTACCGCCTGCTGCCGCCCGAGCGCGCCGCCGTGGCCGGCCGGCTGTACTCCGAGGGCGAGTTCGACCTGACCCGTCTCGACCCGATCCGCCCCGGCCTCGTCGAGGTCGGCCGCTCCTGTGTGCACCCGGACCACCGCGACGGCACCGTCATCGGCCTGATCTGGGCGGGGATAGCGCGTTACATGGTGGACCGCGGCCACGACTGGCTGGCCGGCTGCTGCTCCATCCCGCTGGCCGACGGCGGCTCCCTCGCCGCCGCCACCTGGGACCGGGTCCAGGCCAAGAACCTCGCCCCCGAGGAGTACCGGGTACGACCGCTGCTGGCGTGGTCCGCGGACGGCGTCGCCCGCCCCGCCGGGCGCACCGAACTCCCGCCGCTGCTGCGCGGTTACGTCCGCCTGGGCGCCTGGGTGTGCGGCGAGCCCGCCCACGACGCCGACTTCGGCGTCGCCGACCTGTACGTGCTGCTGTCGATGCGCCGGGTCAACCCGCGCTATCTGAAGCACTTCCTCTCCCTCGTCCCGGCCTGATGAGCGTCTGGCTGCCCAGCGCGCCCTGCACCCCCAGGGCGTGCGTGGAGCCCGCGGGACGGGGCGCGGCGGCGCTGTGGGGCGTGCTGCGGCTCACCGCGGTGCTGGTGCTGCTGCTCGGCGGGATCACGCTGCTGCCGCTCGGCCGGCGCGTCCCCGCCCGCTGGGTACGCCGGTGGGCCCGGACGATCGCCCGGGCCGCGGGGGTCCGGGTCCGTATCAACGGCTCCGCCGCCCCCACCGGTGGGCTGCTGCTGGTCGCCAACCACATCTCCTGGCTGGACATCCCGCTGCTCGCGTCGGTCCGCCCGGCCCGGATGATCGCCAAAACCGAGATACGGCAGTGGCCGGTCGCCGGTCCGCTGGCCGCGAGCGCGGGGGTGGTGTTCATCGAACGCGACCGGCTGCGCACCCTCCCTGACACGGTCGCGCACATCGCCGACCTGCTGCGGTCCGGGACCGCGGTCGGCGTCTTCCCCGAGGGCAGCACCTGGTGCGGCCGCGCCCAGGGCACCTTCCGCCGGGCCGTCTTCCAGGCCGCGCTGGACGCCGGGGCCCCCGTCCAGCCGGTCCACATCCACTACCGCCTCGCCGACGGCCCCGCCAGCACGGCCCCGGCCTTCGTCGGCGAGGACTCCCTGCTCGCCTCCCTGTGGCGGGTGACGACGGCTCGCGGTCTGGTCGCCGAGGTGGACGTCCGGGACCCGATCCCGCCGGGCACCTTCCCCGACCGCCGGTCCCTGGCCCACGCCGCCCAGCCCACCGCGACACCGGAGCCCGGCTGGACACACGCGGTGCTGGCGTCCTAGGTGTTCTGCCCACGGAGGTTGGTGACAGCGATCACTGCCGTGTGATCTTGAAATGGGTGAGGGCCTTCTGGCCTGGTGTGGATTGCGACATCTGCACCAGCAACAGAAAGGCCCTCGTGCCCCACCGTAATGCACCCCTGACCGAGACCGGCCGCCTGCGCCTGGCCCGCTGCGTCGTAGACGACAACTGGAGCCTGCGACGGGCCGCAGAACGCTTCCAGGTCTCGCCGACCACGGCCCAGCGGTGGGTCGACCGTTACCGTCGGCTCGGCGAGGCCGGCATGGCCGACCGCTCCAGCCGTCCGCGCACCAGCCCGCGCCGCACCCCGACCCGCACCGAGCGCCGGATCATCAAGGTCCGCATCCTGCGCCGGTGGGGACCGGCCCGCATCGCGCACCTGCTGCACCTGGTGCCCTCGACGGTGCACCGCGTCCTGGCCCGCTACGGCCTGGCCCGCCTTGCCCACCTGGACCGGGCCACCGGCCGTGTCATACGCCGCTACGAACGCGACCGGCCCGGCGAACTGGTCCATGTCGACATCAAGAAGCTCGGCAACATCCCCGACGGCGGCGGCCACAGAGTCCTCGGCCGGGCCGCAGGCCGCAAGAACCGCACGAACGCCGGCTACAGCTACCTGCACACCGCCGTCGACGACCACTCCCGCCTGGCCTACAGCGAGATCCACGCCGACGAGAAGAAGGAGACCGCCACCGCCTTCTGGACCCGCGCCCACGCCTTCTTCATCCAGGCCGGCATCACCGTGGAACGGGTACTGACCGACAACGGCTCCTGCTACCGCTCCCGCAACTGGCGCGACCTGCTGGCAGCGGCCGGGATCACCCACAAACGAACCCGGCCCTACCGGCCACAGACGAACGGCAAGGTCGAACGCTTCAACCGCACCCTGCTGGACGAGTGGGCCTACGCCCGCCCCTACAGGTCCGAGGCCGAACGACGCCAGGCGTTCGACGAGTGGCTGCACACCTACAATCACCACCGCGGACACACCGCGCTGAAAGGCCAGCCACCCTCCAGCCGCGTCCCCAACCTCTCAGGGCAATACACCTAGCCCGCCCGCACCAGGGCTCTCCGGCCGCCGGATCTTCACCGGCGGCCGGAAGCCTTCTCCCCTCCGGTCGGCACAGCCCGGGGTCAGGCCGAGCTATGAGTGGATGATCCCGGCCAACCGCCGGTACGAGTCCAGCAGCGCCTCGCGGTCGTACGTGCTGGTCGTGACGAGCACCTCGTCGGCGGCCGTCTCCTTCAGCACCGTCTCCAGCTCGTGGGCGACCTGCTCCTCGGTGCCCGCGATATGGCCGGTCAGCCCGGACTCGTAGAAGCCGCGCTCCTTGTCCGTCATCCTGCCCGTCGTCCGCAGCTCCTCGACGCGCTCGGCGGGCGGCAGGGGCGGGAACGTGCCGTGCGTGCGGGAGTACGCCATCGACCAGGCCTCGGGGATCAGCAGCCGCCGGGCGTCCCCGGGGGTCGCGGCCACGGCGACGGTGCCGGAGATGACGACGTACGGCTCGCTCGCCCAGTGAGACGGGCGGAAGTGCGTGCGGTAGTGGTCGATGCCGCGCCGCATCTTCTCCCGGTCGCGGAGGTCGCCGATCACCATCGGCAGGCCCGCGCGGGCCGCGATCGCGGCGCCCTCGCCCATCGCGAGCACGAAGGGCGGCACGGTCAGGCCCTCCGAGGGGCGGGCGTGGACCCGTGTCGGGGAGGTGCCGCGGAACCAGCCCAGCAGGTCCTGAAGCTGGGCGGCGAAGTCCTCGGCGTCGTCCTTGTCCCGGCCCAGCGCCTTGCGCACGCCGTCGGTGAAGCCCACCGACCGGCCGAGCCCCATGTCGATCCGGCCCGGGAACAGGGACTCCAGCACGCCGAACTGCTCGGCGACGACCAGTGGTTGGTGGTTGGGCAGCATCACCCCGCCGGTGCCCACCCGGATCGTCCGGGTCGCCCCGGCCACGGCGGCGGCCAGCACGGTCGGCGCGGAACCGGCGACGCCGGGCACGCCGTGGTGCTCCGACACCCAGAAGCGGTGGTAGCCGAGCTCCTCCAGCTCACGCGCCAGCCGCACGGTGTCACGCAGTGCCTCCGGGGCCGTATGCCCCTCGCGGGTGCGGGAGCGGTCGAGCACGGAGAAGCGGGCCGAGGCGGTCACGGAGGTCACACCGGGTTCAACACCCGGCGGGGCTCGGCATTCCCGCCGGGTCCGGTGACAGCCGTACGGGCTCGCCGCGCCGGGCCGCAGGCTGACTAGGGTGGGCGTGTGACAGCTCGTGACGAACGTCCGGTCGCCGTGTTCGACCTCGACAACACCCTCGCCGACACGGCCCACCGGCAGCGCTTCCTGGAACGCAAGCCGCGCGACTGGGACGGCTTCTTCGCCGCCGCCCCCGCGGATCCACCCCTCGCCCAGGGCATCGAGATGGCGCGGGCGAGTGCCGAGGAGTGCGAGGTCGTGTACCTCACCGGGCGGCCCGAGCGGTGCCGGCAGGACACCCTCGACTGGCTCGCCGCCCAGGAACTGCCCGAGGGGCGCGTCTACATGCGGCGCGACGCCGACCGCAGGCCCGCCCGGTACACCAAGCTGGAGATCCTGCGCCGGCTCGCCCGGAGCCGGGAGATCCGGGTGCTCGTGGACGACGACGAGCTGGTGTGCGAGGACGCGGAGCGGGCCGGGTTCACCGTCGTGCGGGCGCGCTGGGCGACCCCCTCCGCCGAGCTCAAGGTGGCGCAGGAGCGCGAGGGGCGGACCTGACGGGGCAGGTCCTCACTCGGCGTCCTCCAGGCGGAAGCCGACCTTCATGCTCACCTGCCAGTGCGCGATCTGCCCGTTGTCGAGCTGGCCCCGCACTTCCGTCACCTCGAACCAGTCGAGGTTGCGCAGGGTCTGCGAGGCGCGGTTGATGCCGTTGCGGATGGCCTGGTCCACGCCCTCGGGCGAGCTGCCGACGATGTCCGTGACCCGGTAGGTGTGGTTCGTCATGCGGGTACTCCTCTCGCGCGGTGACGACGGCGTCACATGTGTCCCGCGTCACTCCACCGTGCCCCAAGCGGCAGCGGAGCGCGAGGCGTCCCCCGCCTTCCCCGGAATCCCTTGACCCCCGCATTGGTCCATACCAAAATCGGCACACCCGTACGAGCCCGCGCTCGTTCCCCCCACGTCGGGCCCTTTCCCCCTGTCCGCCAGACAGAACAGGACCGCCGTGAAGCTTCGCCGCCTTGCCCTCGCCTGCCTGTCCGCCTCCCTCCTCGCCGGGTGCGCACTCGCCCCGTCGGGCGGGACCGAACGGCGCACGGTCACCGTGTGGCTGATGAAGGACAGCGCCTCGACGGAGTTCCTGGAGCGGTTCACCGAGGAGTTCGAGCGCACGCACGACGACCTCGACCTCGACATCCGCATCCAGGAGTGGACCGGCATCGGCGAGAAGGTGCAGGCCGCGCTGGAGGCCGACACCCCGGACGGGCCCGATGTGATCGAGGTCGGCAACACCCAGGTCCCGCAGTACGTCGACGGCGGCGGCCTGCTCGACCTGACACTGGAGTCGATGCGGGACTGGGGCCTGCGCGACTGGCTGCCCGGCCTCGCCGAACCGGGGCGGCTGCGGTCGACGCAGTACGGCATCCCCTGGTACGCGGCGAACCGCGTCGTCATCTACCGCAAGGACCTGTTCGAGCAGGCCGGGATCACCAGTCCACCGAAGACGCGCGAGGAGTGGCTCGCCGCCACCGAGAAGCTCAACTCCGGTGGCAACCAGGGGATCTACCTGGCCGGACAGGACTGGTACACGCTCTCCGGCTTCATCTGGGACGAAGGCGGCGACCTCGCGAGGGAGAGCGGCGGCGTCTGGACCGGCACCCTGGACACCCCGGCCGCCCTGCGCGGCATGGACTTCTACCGCCGGCTCCAGGCGCTCGGCGAGGGCCCGGTCGACGCCGACGAGGAACATCCGCCGCAGGCCGGGGTGTTCGCCGAGGGGAAGGTCGCCCAGATCGTGGCCGTACCGGGCCAGGCCCGGGCGATCGTCCGGCAGAACCCCGAACTCGACGGCACATTGGGCTTCTTCCCCGTCCCCGGCAAGTCCGCCGACAAGCCCGGCGCCGTCTTCACCGGCGGCTCCGACCTCGTCGTGCCGAAGAACACCGACCAACGCGACGGTGCCATCGCCGTCGTGGAGGAACTCACCGGCGCCCAGTGGAACACCGAACTGGCCCGCACCATGAACTACGTCCCCAACAAGACGACCCTCGCCGGGGCCGTCGCGGGCGAGGAGGGGGTCGCCGCCATGGCGGCGGGTGCCGCGCAGGGGCGGGCGACCCCCAGTACGCCCGAGTGGGCGGCCGTCGAGGCGGACAACCCGATCAAGGAGTACATGACCCGGGTGCTGGGCGGCGCCGACCCGGCGGCGGAGGCCCGCCGCGCCTCCCGGCGGATCACCGAGGCGCTGGCGGTCCCCCTGGGCTGATCAGCCGACGGTGCTCAGCGAGAGCGCGAAACGGCCCTCGCCGTCCGTCCACCAGCGGGCCAGCTCAAGCCCCGCGGCCGCCAGTTCGGCGCGTACCCCGTCCTTGCGGAACTTCGCCGACACCTCGGTGTGCAGTTCCTCGCCCGCCGCGAAGTCGACGGCGAGGTCGAGCGAGGGGATCTTCACGGTCTGGGCGACACGGGAGCGCAGCCGCATCTCGATCCATTCGTTCCCGGCGTCCCACAGGGCCACATGGTCGAAGGCGCCGGGATCGAAGTCGGCGTCCAGCTCACGGTTGACGACCGACAGCACGTTCTTGTTGAACGCGGCCGTCACGCCGGCCGCGTCGTCGTACGCCCGGACCAGCACCTGCTCGTCCTTGACCAGGTCGGTGCCGAGCAGCAGCGCGTCGCCGGGGGAGAGCAGGGCGCGGACCGCGGCGAGGAACGTGGCGCGCTCGTCGGGGAGGAGATTGCCGATCGTGCCGCCGAGGAACGCCACCAGCCGGGGGCCCGGCGTGTCGGGCAGTTCGAGCGCCACGGTGAAGTCGGCGATCAGCGCGTGCACGTTCAGGCCGGGCCGTTCCGCGAGGAGCGCGTGCCCGGCCTGGGTGAGGGCGCTGTCGCTGACGTCGACCGGGACGTACGTGTGCAGCCCCGTCAGCGCGTCGAGCAGGTGCCGTGTCTTCTCCGAGGAGCCGGAGCCCAGCTCGACGAGGGTGCGGGCGCCGGTCGCCGCGGCGATCTCGGCGGCGCGGGCGACGAGGATCTCCCGTTCGGCGCGCGTCGGGTAGTACTCGGGCAGTTCGGTGATCTGTTCGAACAGATCGCTGCCGTGGGCGTCGTAGAACCACTTCGGCGGCAGCGTCTTGGGCGAGCTCGTCAGGCCCTTGAGGACATCGGCGCGCAAAGCGGCCTCCGTGGCGTCCTCGGGCAGGGTGCGGGTGAGAAGGAACGGACTCACGTACGGGGCTCCTTCGAAGATGGGGCCGCCGAGGCGTCGCTCGGCTCCTTGAGCGGGGTGAGCTGCACATCGGTGCCGCTCGCCGCCAGCAGGGTGCGGTCGGGCACCTCGTGCCAGCGCGGATCGTCGTCGTAGGGTTCCGAGGCCACGACCGTGCCGCCGCCCGGCCGGGGGAGATACCACAGGGTGTCGCCCCAGGCCGTCGCGGCGATGGAAGCGCCGTCGGTCAGCAGCAGATTGAGCCGGGAGCCCGGGGCCGCCGCGGCGATCTCCGGGACCGTGTCGGCCAGCGCCCGGCCCAGGTCGTCACCGGCGCGCAGCCGGGCGAGGACCAGCGCCCACACGAGCGCCGAGTCGTTGCGGGCCTCCAGGGACAGCAGATCCACCGGGGACAGGCCGTCCGCGAGCCCGGCGAGCGAGTGCGGCCAGCCCGTGACGGCGCCGTTGTGGCTGAACAGCCAGGATCCCGCGGCGAACGGCGCCGCCGCGGCCTCCGCGTCGGCGCCCGCCAGCGTCGCGTCCCGCACGGCGGCGAGCAGCGTCCGGGTGCGCACGACCCGGGCCAGGTCGGCGAAGGACAGGTCCGCCCAGATGGGCCCGGCCCGCCGGTAGCGCGCCGGCATCGGATCGCCCTGCGCGTACCAACCCACCCCGAAACCGTCCGCGTTGACGGTGCCGTACCGCTGACGTCGGGGCGCCCACGACTGCCGGTACAGGCCGAAGGGGGGTTCCACCAGCAGCCTGCCGAGGGTTTCCTCGGGCCCGGTGTACGCCAGGTGACGGCACATCAGACGTCCCCCGGGCGGGCGGTGCGGAAGCCGGAGAAGATCTGCCGCCGGATCGGATAGTCCCAGTTGCGGAAGGTGCCCCGGCAGGCCACCGCGTCCACGGCGAACGAACCGCCGCGCAGCACCTTGTACTCGGGCCCGAAGAACACCTCCGAGTACTCCTTGTACGGGAACGCCCGGAAACCCGGGTACGGCAGGAAGTCGCTGGCCGTCCACTCCCACACGTCGCCGATCAACTGCCGTACGCCCAGCGGGGACTCACCGGCCGGATAGCTGCCCGCCGGTGCCGGGCGCAGGTGCCGCTGGCCCAGGTTGGCGTGCTCGGGCGCCGGGTCGGCGTCGCCCCACGGGTAACGCGTCGAACCGCCCGTCGCCGGGTCGAAGCGGGCCGCCTTCTCCCACTCGGCCTCGGTGGGCAGCCGCCGCCCGGCCCAGCGGGCGTAGGCGTCGGCCTCGTACCAGCACACGTGCAGCACCGGCTCGTCGTGCGGCACGGCCTCGGTGACCCCGAAACGCCGCCTGAGCCACTGGCCGCCGTCCCGGCGCCAGAACAGCGGCGCCTTGATGGAGTGGCGGCGGATGTGCGTCCAGCCGTCCGCCGTCCACCAGCGCGGGTCGTCGTAGCCGCCGTCCTCGATGAACGCGAGATACGCGCCGTTCGTGACCGGCGTGGTGTCGATGTAGAACGGGGCCACGTCCCGCCGGTGTGCGGGCCGTTCATTGTCCAGCGCCCATGGCTCGGTGGAGGTGCCCATGGTGAACGGGCCGCCCGGCACCAGGACTTCGGCCGGTCCGGTGAACAGCGGCACGGGCTCCGGGTCGGGGGCGTGCAGGGCCTGCGGGCCCTTGCGCAGCTGATGGGTGATCAGCATGGTCTCGTCGTGCTGCTGTTCGTGCTGCGCGATCATCCCGAAGGCGAAACCCGCCTCCGTCAGCCGCGTCCCGTGGAACGCGATGCCGGCCAGCACGTCCAGGGCCCGGCCGCGCACCTCGGCCGCGTACTTGCGGGCCTCGTCGGGCGGCAGCAGTGGCAGCGACGGGCGCTCCGCGCGCGGGTGCTCGAAGGCGTCGTACAGGTTGTCGATCTCGGGCCGTATCGCCTCCTGGCCGGCGACCGCGCGGAGCAGCCAGAGCTCCTCCTGGTTGCCGATGTGCGCGAGGTCCCACACCAGCGGGGACATCAGCGGCGAGTGCTGGGCGGTCAGGTCGGGTTCCTCGACGCAGCTGGTCAGCAGCGTGGTGCGGTCCCGCGCGGTGGTGAGCGAGGTCAGGGCCCGCTCGCGGACGGCCTCGGTGTCGATCTCGATCTCCGTGTCGGTGGCGGGCTCGGTCATGTGCGCAGGTCCTTCCCGTGCGTGCGGCCGTCCGTGCCGCGCAGCCTGTCGAGCAGGTCGTCGGCGGGGCAGCGGCCCCGGATGACATAGCGGTCCCGGTACGCGGCGACGGCGTCGATGACGTCGGTGGACGCGCCGAGCCGGGGCAGCGCCCGCAGCGCCGTCGTGAAACACTCGACGGCCACCTCGTGCAATTCCGGGTCGGCGAGCCCGTACCGGGCCGCGTCGAGCCACAGCGGGTTGTGCGGCGCGGGCAGCGCGTCGGTCCGCTCGGCCAGGGGTTTCACCGCGCGGTACGCGGTCTCCGCGGCCTCCGGGTCGTTGAACAGGGCCGTCGTCACGGCGAGCGGCACGATCCACCCGTCCTCGCCGGGCTGCGCGTCGATCATGCGCAGTTCGAGGTGGCCGCGCGGCCGGACCGGTGGGAACAGCGTGGTGATGTGGTAGTCGAGGTCGTCCCAGGTCGGTGGTCTGGGCGCCCCCGATCTGGTCCAGTTCCGGAAGGTCAGCCCGTCCGGCACATGCCAGGGGCCGCCGTCCTGCCGTACGCACATCACCGGGGCGTCGAGCACATGCCGGGCCCAGGCGCCCCGGGGATCGGCGTCCAGGACGGGCGCGCCCGCCCGGCCCGCGCCGATCTCCACCCAGCGCAGCTGCCGGGTGGACTGCCAGCCGGTGGGCTCATGGCCGGCCAGTGGGGAGTTGGCGAACGCGGCCAGCAGGACCGCGCCCAGCTGGTGCGCCAGCCACCAGCGCCGTACATGGCCGAGCGGGCCGGGCTCCTCGTACCCGGCGTCCAGGCACACCTGGACCGACGCCGAGGTGCACATCATGGCGCGGCCGGCCGGGCCGGTGCGGTCGAGGCAGGTCTCCATCGCCTCGTAGCGCGGCTCGCGCAGGAACCGGCGGGGGGCGTGCCACGGGTCATGGCCGATGCCGAGGAGGCCGAGATCGTGCTCGCGCAGTACCGCGCGGACGGCGTCCAGATCGGCGGAGACGGTGTCCACGCACTCCATCAGGGAGGCGGCGGGCGGGGAGCTCAGCTCCAGCTGGCCGCCGGGTTCGACGGTCAGCGCCGACCTCAGAGGGACGGTGCGCAGTGCGGCGTAGGCCGCTTCGAGTCGTTCGGGTGTCACGGGGAGCTGCGGTCCGTGCAGCTCGTGGACGAGCCATTCCACTTCGACGCCGACGGTGTGCGGCGGTCCGGTCTTGAAGCAGATGCCCCGGACCAGGGCCTCCACTTCCGGTTCGGTGACGGCTGTACGGGGCTCCGTACAGCCGCTGACTGAGTCGGACATGTCGGGATCCTCCTGAGATTCCACCATGCCGCCGATCCGGCAAACGGCAAGCCGGATCGGCACACTCGTCCCACCCAAGACCCTCGCGTCGTTTCGCACAAGGGTGCATACCGGGTCTTTGCGGCCCCGATGCCGGTGCCTTGGGGGCCCGGGAAACTCTGTTGCACCGCAGGACCAATATCGCTCACGATGCGTTCATGAGCACGACGGGGGAGATCGCGGGGCGCGCGGTCGTGGCGCCCACGGGGGTGGCGCCATGAGCGCGCGTCTGCGAGCCATCGCGCGGGAGACCGAGCAGATCGTGGCCCCGGGCACCTACCGGGCGTCGAACGGGCGTACGGTGTCCATCGCCGAGGCGGTCGCGGGCGCACGGGACAGGACGCGGATGCACGGCCCCGAACCGGTTCCGGTGGCGCCCGCGCCGCCGGTGGACACCCTCGTCGAGGTCACGGGCGAGAGCAGCCTGGAGGCGGCCCGCCGGATCGGCGATACGGCGGTGCTGAACTTCGCCTCCGCGCGCAACCCGGGCGGCGGGTTCCTCAACGGCGCGCAGGCCCAGGAAGAGGCGCTGTGCCGCGCCTCGGCGCTGTACACGTGCCTGCTGCGGGTGGCGGAGTTCTACGGCCATCACCGCGCCCACCGCGACCCGTTCTACACGGATCGTGTCATCCATTCACCCGCCGTGCCCGTCTTCCGCGACGACCGCGGCCGCCTGCTGGACGAGCCGTACCCGGCCGGGTTCCTGACCGCGGCGGCTCCGAACGCCGGGGTGGTGCGCCGTACGGCGCCGGAGCGGGCGGCCGAACTCCCGCACGCCCTCGCCGCACGCGCGGAGCGCGTCCTGGAGACCGCGGCCTGCCACGGCTACCGCCGACTGGTCCTGGGCGCCTGGGGCTGCGGGGTGTTCCAGAACGACCCGGCGCAGGTCGCGGGCGCCTTCCGGGACCTGCTGGGGCCGGGCGGACGGTTCGCGGGGAGGTTCGGACACGTGGTGTTCGCGGTGCTGGACCGGACGCCGGGAGCGGTGACCCGGGAGGCGTTCGTACGCGCGTTCCCGGAGCGTCAGCTCCAGCCGTAGCGCTGCCGCAGCCGGTGCCGGACCAGGTTGAAGCGCATCCGGTCCAGGGCGCAGGCCTCCCGCCGCATGCCCTCCTCGTGCAGCCGCAGCACCCGGTCCACGTCCACCCAGGAGTCCCGCCCCGACCGGTCCCACGGCCCGTTCCCGATCGGCACCCACCGGGGCAAGCCCCGGCTCCACTGGAGCGGCTTCGCCGCGCCCCTTGTCTCACCGTCGTGCCGCTTGCTGGACAACTGCACGGCGAGGAACGTACCCGCCGCCTCCCGGGCCACCACCAGCACCGGGCGGTCCTTGCCCCGCCCGTCGTTCTCCTCATAGGGCACCCACGTCCACACGATCTCCCCGGGGTCCGGGTCGCCGTCGTGCGCGGGCGAGTACTCGGTGCGCACCCGGCCGACCTCGCGCGGGTCGGCCTCGGTGGTCGCGGTGGGGCCGAAGCGGCCGGGGACGTTCTCATCCGTGAAGGCAGTCACGGGGGTCACGGTAACGGGCGGCTCAACGACCCTATGCCGCAGGGGACTGGGAGGCGACCTGCCCGGGCGGGCGCAGTTCGTGCCAGCGCAGGTCCGCCTCCAGTTGCGCGGCGAGGGAGACGAGCAGCGGCTCGCTGTGCGCGGGACCCAACAGCTGCGCCCCGACCGGCAGTCCGCCGCTGACGAAACCGGCCGGAACGTTCACGCCGGGCCACCCCAGCACGTTCCACGGCCAGGCATACGGGCAGGCGGCGATCATGGCGCGGTCGGTGGCGAGACCGCCGAGCTTCAGCATGGCGCCGATCCGGGGCGGGGGAGCGGCCGTCGTCGGCGCGAGGATCACGTCGTACGACGTGAAGAAGGCGCCGATACGGCGGTGCAGCGCCGCCTCGGCACGCCGGGCCGCCCGCAGCGGAGTCCCGCCGAGCAGCCGGCCCAGCCGCGCGGCGTGCCGGGTGCGCGGGTCGAGCAGGGCGGGGTCGGGGGCCTCACGGGCCCACTCGGCGACACCGGCCGTGGCGCGCGGGACGAAGGTCAGCCCGATCTGGCCGTAGGGCGGGTCGGCCTCCTCGACCGTGTGGCCCAACGCGGCCAGTTTCCCGGCGAGTTCGACGACCCGGGCGCGGATCTCCGGGTGCAGCCGGGCGGGCAGCGCGGTGAACGGCGGCTTCAGCGCGAGGGCGATGCGCAGCCGGCCGGGTTCGCGGCCGACCGCCTTCGACACGTCGAGCGCGGGTGGACGGTACGGGTCGAGGTCGTGGTTGCCGCTGGCGGCGTCCAGCAGCAGGGCCGCGTCCGCGACCGTACGGGCCAGGGTGCCGTTGACCGTGATGCCGTGGAACGACTCGCCGCGCGGCCAGGTGGAGATGCGCCCGCGCTGCGGCTTGATGCCGATCAGATGGGTCCAGGACGCCGGGATGCGCACCGAACCGGCGCCGTCCGAGCCGAGCGCGGCCGGGACCAGCCCCGCCGCGACCGCCGCCGCCGAGCCGCCCGACGAACCGCCCGGCGTGTGCTCGGTGTTCCACGGGTTGCGGGTCGCCCCGAAGGCGGGCCCCTCGGTGAACGGCCACTGCCCGAGTTCGCAGGTGTTGGTCTTGCCGACGATCACTGCGCCGGACGCGCGCAGCCGCCGTACCGCCTCGCCGTCCTCGGCGACCGGCGTGAACGTCCCCGGGCAGCCGAACGCGGTCGGCTCGCCTGCCACGTCCATGTCGTCCTTGACGGCGACGGGCACCCCGAGCAGCGGGCGGCGGGTCCCGGCGGCCAGTTCCCGGTCGGCGGCCGCGGCCTCGGCGAGCGCCGCCTCGGCCCGGACGATCCGGAAGGCGTTCAGCGTGCCCTGCGTCGCCTCGATCCGGGCCAGGGCCGCCTCGACGAGGGCGCGTGAGGTCACCTCGCCGTCGGCGAGCGCACGGGCTGTCTCCGCCAGGCCGGCGGACGGGTCGAGCGTCATGCGGGACACCTCCGGAGCGTGTGGTCTACCGAACGGTAACGTCGGCAGGGCTTCGGGGGAACGGGGCGGAAAGGAAAGCCGGTTTGCGTCAGTCCGTACGCCTCGTGAACCACAACTTGCCCACAGGCCTCGTTCCATCGTGCGCGAAGCATTGACGCCCTGCGACCTCGCCCCTACTTTCTGACCGACTTGTCGAACTCTGTTCGGTATATCGAACCCCTTGGGTCGAAGCAGAGCCGCGCACGACCCCACGAGGAGAGCCGCACATGACCCCATCCCGCCCCGCATCCCCCTCCCGCCGCACCCTGCTGCGCACCCTCGCCGTCCTGCCCGCCTCGGCGCTCGTGCTCGGCGAACTGCCCGGCATGCTCGGCACCGCCGCGGCCGCCGCCCCGCCCAGCGGCTCCGCCACCCGCTACACCATCGTCCCGTTCCTCAACAGCAACGACGGCACGGTGAACGTCTACCAGTCCGACGACGCCACCGACTTCCGGCTCGTGAGATCGTCGGCGTACACCCCGCCCAGCAACCGGATCCGCGACGCCGCGATCTTCCGGCACACCGACGGCTACTACTACATCACCTACACCACGCACACCTGGCAGGACACCAGCACCACCATCGGCTTCGCGCGCAGCTCGGACCGGGTCAACTGGACTTTCCTCTACGACTATCCGGTCCCGATCGCCAACCTGTCGCGCGCGTGGGCGCCGGAGTGGTTCGTCGACAGCGACGGCAGCGTGAACGTCATCGTGTCCTGCTCGACCACCGACAACGAGTGGATCTTCACCCCGTACCGGCTGCGGGCCACCAACGCGGCGCTGACCGGGTGGACTTCACCGGTCCCGCTGTCCGGCATCGGCGCCAACCACATCGACACGTTCATCGTGCGGATCGGCTCGACCTACCACGCCTTCCCGAAGAACGAGACCACCAAGTACATCGAGTACGCCACCGCCTCCAGCCTCACCGGGCCGTACACCATCGACCGCACCGGCGACTGGGCGGGCTGGGGCAGCTACCGCGAGGGCCCGGCGCTGGTACAGCTGGACAACGGCGCCTGGCGCATCTTCTTCGACGGCTACGGCGACGGCACCTACTACTACAGCGACAGCTACGACACCTTCGCGACCTGGACCGCACCACGCGCCCTGCCCGGAATCTCCGGCACGGCACGCCACTTCACGGTCATCAAGGAGACGGTGTCCGGCGGCGTGACTCTGGCCAGGAACGTCACCCGCTCCTTCCGCTCGGCCAACTACACCACCCGCTACTGGCAGCAGCAGTCCGCCCTGCTCAACCTCCCCGTGGTGACCGCCTCCAGCACCACCGCCGAGAAGCGGGCCGCCACCTTCACGGTCGTCCCCGGCCTGGCCGACGCGGGCGCGTACTCGTTCCGCGACTCCGCGGGCAACTACCTGCGCCACTACGGCTTCCGCGGCCGCTTCGACCCGAACGACGGCACGACGACGTTCGCCCACGACGCCACGTTCATCGCCCGCACGGGCACCGCGTCGGGCTCGATCCGCTTCGAGTCGTACAACTACCCGGGCCGCTACCTCCGCCACTACGACTACCAGCTCGGCGTCGACCTGCCGGACGGCACGGACCTGTTCCGCCAGGACAGCTCGTTCGTCCCGGTGACGGCCTGGGCCTAGGCCGAGAGGCTGCCGACCGGGAACTGCGGAACGACGGCGACCGGGCAGGCGACGTGGCGCAGCGCGGCGTGGGCGACCGGGCCGAGCTTCCACACGCCCCGGGGCGGGTGCGTCCGGCGTCCCACGACCAGGAGCCGGCTGTGTGCGCAGAAGGACGGCAGCACCTCAGCGGCCGATCCGGCCGTGACGCGTTGCACGACGGCGACCTCGGGGAACTTCTCCTGCCAGGGCGTCAGAGCCGCCTGAAGCCTGGCGCGTTGTTCCTCGCCGTTGCGCGGGCCGCAGTGCGGGGGTACGGCCGTGACCGCGCGGACGAGAACACCGTGGGCGTCGGCGGTGGTGAAGGCGAACTCCAGCAGGGTGTCGGCGGCCGGTCCCGGCTCCCGCACCCCGACCACGATCTCGTTGCGCTCCGCCGTCCCCGGGTGGCACCGGTCGGCCTCGACCGTCGAGTCGTCCGCCCGCACGACGACAGCGGGGCACTGCGTGAGACCCAGGACGTTCAGCGCGATGGAGCCGAGCAGGAAGCTCGCCACCGAGCCGTGTCCGCGGGACCCCAGCACCAGCAGGTCCGCGTCCGTGCCGCGGTCGAGCAGGGCCTGTGCGGCGGGCGCCGACACGAGTTCCGTGGTCAGCGTCAGATCGCCATAGCGGTGCCGCAGGTCGGCCGCTGTCCGCTGCAGCACCTCCTGCCCGTACCGCCGCTTGCTCCCGGCCTGATCAGCTACGGGCACGGTGAGCGGTTGGGTGGTCCAGGAGTGGAGCAGGTGGACAGGCACGTGCCGGACCACGGCCTCGTGCGCGGCCCACCGGGCAGCGGCCGCACCGGCGGGGGAGCCGTCGACGCCGACGACGAGTCCGGTCATGACGCACCTCCGGTGGGGCGGGGGACATACGGCGCCATGCCGCCCCGCATGTTCCTCCGCACGTTCCTTCGCTTCCAGGCTCGTGCTGTTTCACCTGCCGGGGGAGGGCCGGACGGGGTTCCTTCGGGGACCGTACGGCCCAGCGCGGGACGGCGGCGGGCACGCCCCAGCGCCTTCCCGGCGGCCGTCAGCCACCGGTCAGGCGACGTCGGTGCTCGACGGCATGGCCGCAGCCCCCGGCGGGACCGCGCAGACTTCGAACGCGCCGGACAGGCGGGTGAGCCGGAGGATGCGCCGGAAGCGCGGGTTGTCCGTGACGAGCCGCAGCCGGCCCTGCCGGGCACGGACGTGGTTGGCGACCCGGCACAGCACACCCAGCCCGGTGCAGTCGATGAAGGACACCGAGCGCAGGTCCACCACCAGGTCGGGGAGCGGACCCGCGGTCAGCACGTCCAGGCGGGCGCCGACGCACGGCGCCGTGAGCATGTCGATCTCGCCGCTCAGCTCCACGATCGTCGTATCACCGACGACACGTGCCGTGGGGCGGGGCGTGGCCCTGATCCGAGTCTCGGACACAGTGGAAGACAATCCCCGTCGCCGCGGTGGGCGGCAGGGCCGGTCGGGCCCCTTGTGGCAGAGGTCATGGGGCCGAAGGGCCTCGGTCGACGCCGCCCGGCCCGTCCGGCCGCGCACCGGGGCCGACCGGCCCAAGCGCATCCCGGCGGACCCTGTGACGCTGGACCTGTGGGGCCTTTCCGGCACCGCGTCCTCGCCCCCGAGGAGGGAAACGTCATGAAGGGCTACGTCTTCCACGGCCCCGGACAGTCCGCCTGGGAAGAGGTCCCGGACCCCGGCATCGAGGACGCCACCGACGCGATCGTGCGGGTGGACGCCGTCACCATCTGCGGGACGGACCTGCACATCCTCAAGGGCGACCTGCCCGAGGTGCGGCCCGGCACGGTGCTGGGGCACGAGGCGGTCGGCGAGATCGTCGAGGTGGGCGGCGAAGTGCGCACCGTGAGGCCCGGGGACCGGGTGCTGGTCTCCTGCATCAGCGCCTGCGGCCGCTGCCGCTACTGCCGGGAGAGCAGCTACGGCCAGTGCCGGGGCGGCGGAGGCTGGATCCTCGGCCATCTGATCGACGGCACCCAGGCCGAGTACGTCCGCGTCCCGCACGCCGATCTGTCCGTGCACGCGCTGCCCGGAGCGGTGGACAGCAAGGACGCCGTGCTGCTCGCGGACATTTTCCCGACCTCGTACGAGGTGGGCGTGCTCAACGGGCGGGTACGGCCCGGGGACACCGTCGCCGTGGTCGGGGCCGGTCCCATCGGGCTGGCGGCGATCGCCACGGCACGGCTGTTCCCCCCCGGACGGATCGTCGCCGTGGACCTGGCCGCCGCCCGCCTGGACGCGGCCAAGCGGCTCGGCGCGGACGCCGTGGCCGACGCCCGCGAGACGCCCGAGCAACTGGTCGCCGACCTCACCGATGGGCTGGGTGCCGACGTGGCCATCGAGGCCGTCGGTGCGCCGGAGACCTTCGAGCTGTGCACGCGCATGGTGCGCCCCGGCGGTCACGTGGCCAACGTCGGTGTGCACGGCAGGCCCGCGACCCTGCACCTCGAAGACCTCTGGATCAAGAACGTGACCATCACGACCGGGCTGGTCGACACGTACTCCACGCCCACCCTGCTGCGCATGGCGGCCGCGGGCCGGCTGCCCACCTCGCAGTTGGTCACCCACACGTTCCCGCTGGACCACATGGAGGAGGCGTACGACGTCTTCGCCGGGGCCGCCGAGACCGGCGCGCTCAAGGTGGTGCTCGGCGAGCCGCAGCACGACGTCGTCGCCGTGCGGCCGACCTGACGGAGAGGAAGTGACGGACATGCCCGAGCAGGCGATGTGGAGGAGGACGGAGGGGTCCCCGCGCGGCGACCTCGGCAGGCGGATCGCCCAGCGGCGCGCCGAGCTGGGTCTCACCCGGCGGGAGACGGCCGCGCGTGCGGGGGCGTCCGCCGGTTACCTCCGGCACCTTGAGGAGAACCCGGCCGCCGCACCGGACGCCGGTGTCCTGCTCAGGGTGGCCGGAGCCCTGGGAACCACCGTGACCGAGCTCTCCGGCGGCAACGTCGATCTGCCGCCCGGTCTCGGCCGGGCCGCGCGGCACCGCCGGTTCACCGAGCTGAGCGCGGTGGAGTGCCGGGCGCTGCTCGGCACGCACGGCGTGGGGAGGGTGGCGGTGCCCACCGCCTCCGGTCCGGCCGTCGTCCCCGTCAACTACAGCGTCGTCGACGGCGGGATCGTCTTCCGGACCGCGCCCGGCACGACGCCCTGGCAGGCCCGGGGGAACCTGGTCGCCTTCGAGGTCGACCGTATCGACGAGGCGCTCAGCCAGGGGTGGAGCGTGCTGGTGCGGGGCAACGCCCGGGCCGTGACAGAGCCGGCCGAGGTGCGCCGGCTGGAGGAACGGACGTACAGCAGGCCCTGGGTGGGAGGCCGGCGGGAGGTGTGGGTGCGCATCGACCCCGTCGCCGTCACCGGCCGCCGGATCGAGTCCCGCTGAGTGCCCCCGAACGGGTGCCATCCCGCGGGGATGGACCGGTCGGCCCTGTCGGGTGCCCGGGCATCGGGCGGAAGGTGGGAGGGCACTCACCTCGACCCGCCACCTCCGTCCGAACCGGGAAGGAACCCCATGTCCGTCGACACGCGACCGGTGTCCGCCGAGCTCACCGACGAGGAACTCCAGGCGCTGGACGCCCACTGGCGCGCCGCGAACTACCTGTCCGTCGGCCAGATCTACCTCATGGCCAACCCGCTGCTCACCGAGCCCCTCCGCCCGGACCACATCAAACCCCGCCTGCTGGGCCACTGGGGCACCTCACCGGGCCTGAACCTGGTGCACACCCACCTCAACCGGGTGATCAAGGCCCGTGGGCTCGACGCCCTGTGCGTCTGGGGACCCGGGCACGGCGGGCCCGCCGTCCTCGCCAACAGCTGGCTGGAGGGCTCGTACACCGAGACCTACCCGGACATCACCCGGGACGCGGCGGGGATGGCGCGGCTGTTCCGCCAGTTCTCGTTCCCCGGCGGCGTGCCCAGCCATGTCGCACCCGAGACCCCGGGCTCCATCCACGAGGGCGGCGAACTGGGCTACGCCTTGTCGCACGCCTACGGGGCCGCCCTGGACAACCCCGGCCTCCTGGTGGCCTGTGTCGTCGGGGACGGCGAGGCGGAGACCGGGCCGCTGGCGACCTCCTGGCATTCCAACAAGTTCCTCGACCCCGTCCACGACGGTGCCGTCCTGCCGATCCTGCACCTCAACGGCTACAAGATCGCCAACCCGGCCGTGCTCGCCCGGCTGCCGCTGCCCGAGCTCGACGACCTGCTCCGGGGATACGGCCACGACCCGATCCACGTCACCGGCGACGACCCGGCCGCCGTACACCGTGCCCTGGCGGGAGCCATGGACACCGCGCTGGACCGCATCGCCGCCGTCCAGCGCGCCGCCCGCGAGGAAGGTGCCGCCGAGCGCCCCCGCTGGCCGTTGATCGTGCTGCGCACACCGAAGGGCTGGACCGGCCCGGCGGAGGTCGACGGCCTGCCGGTGGCGGGCACCTGGCGCTCCCACCAGGTCCCGCTGGCCGAGGTGCGCGACAACCCCGAGCACCTGCGCGCGCTGGAGGCGTGGCTGCGCTCGTACCGGCCGGAGGAACTGTTCGACGAGCAGGGCAGCCCCCGACCGCAGGTCCTCGCCTGCGTCCCGGCCGGACCGCGCAGGCTCGGCGCCACCGCCTACGCCAACGGTGGCCTGCTGCGGCGCGAACTGCCGCTGCCGCCGCTGGAGCGATACGCCGTCCCCGTCGACAAGCCCGGCGTGACCCTGCACGAACCCACCAAGGTGCTGGGCCAGTTGCTCGAACACGTCATGCGGGAGACGGCCCAGCGCCGGGACTTCCGCCTCGTGGGCCCCGACGAGACCGCGTCGAACCGACTGGACGCCGTCTACGCCGCCACCGGCAAGGCCTGGCAGGCCGGGACGCTGGAGGTGGACGAACACCTCGACCGGCATGGCCGGGTGATGGAGATCCTCTCCGAACACACCTGCCAGGGCTGGCTGGAGGGCTACCTCCTGACCGGCCGGCACGGGCTCTTCTCCTGCTACGAGGCCTTCGCCCACATCGTCGACTCGATGGTCAACCAGCACATCAAGTGGCTGCGCGTGACCCGCCGCCTGCCCTGGCGCGCCCCCATCTCCTCCCTCAACTACCTCCTCACGTCCCACGTGTGGCGGCAGGACCACAACGGCTTCTCCCACCAGGACCCCGGCTTCGTCGACCACATCCTCAACAAGAGCCCCGAGGTCGTACGGGTCTACCTCCCGCCGGACGCCAACACCCTGCTCTCCGTGGCCGACCACGCGCTGCGCAGCCGCGACTACGTGAACGTGATCGTCGCGGGTAAACAGCCCTGCTTCGACTGGCTGTCCATGGACCAGGCGCGGGTGCACTGCGCCCGAGGCGCGGGCATCTGGGACTGGGCCGGCACCGAGGACCACACCCGGGAGCCGGACGTGGTGCTGGCCTGCGCGGGGGACGTGCCCACCCAGGAGGTGCTGGCCGCGTCCCAGCTCCTGCGCACCCATCTGCCCGAGCTCGCCGTCCGTGTCGTGAACGTCGTCGACATCGCGCGCCTGCTGCCGAGCGAGGAACACCCGCACGGGATGACCGACTTCGAGTACGACGGCCTGTTCACCCACGACAAGCCGGTCATCTTCGCGTACCACGGCTACCCGTGGCTGATCCACCGCCTGGCCTACCGGCGCACCGGCCACAAGCACCTGCATGTGCGGGGCTACAAGGAGATCGGCACCACGACCACGCCGTTCGACATGGTGGTCCGCAACGACCTCGACCGCTACCGCCTGGTCATGGACGTCGTCGACCGCGTCCCCGGTCTCGCGGTGCGGGCCGCCGCCGTACGCCAGCGCATGGAGGACGTCCGCCTGCGGCACCACGACTGGATCCGCGCCCACGGCACCGACCTGCCCGAGGTCGCGGACTGGTCGTGGGACGGCTGACAGACTCCGACTGGCGTGGGACCGTCACACGGTCGTCCCGTCCGGGACGGTGAGCTGGATGCCGGTGATCAGTTCCGGGCGGATTCGGACCGCGTAGTCCATGGTCTGCTGCACCCACGGGTGCAGCAGCGACCGGTAGCGGGCCAGCTCCCGGGCGTCGGTCACCAGGCTGGCGTAGCCGGTGACCACGACGCTCCAGCCGACGTGGGTGTCCGGGTCGATGGCGTCCGCCTCATAGGCGACGACCACCCCTCGGGCGCCGGCGTCCCGGGCGTGCAGGGTCAGCGCCGCGCCCTCATGGGTGCGGATGACGATGTCGCCGTCGTCCAGGACGTGGTTGACCGGGCGTACCGTCGGCAACGCACGCCGGGTGAAGACGACCCTGCCCACGGAGACGCTGCCCAGCAGCCGCAGGGCCTCGGCCCTGTCCAGCGCGACGCTCCGGCGCGGGCCGGCGGGGCCGACCCGGCCGTTCGGGATGGCCGTGACGGTGTCCGGTGCGGAGCCCATGTCACCCTCTTTCCTGTGCTCGCCTCCAGCGTCGAACGCGCACGGGCGCGAGGGCAGGTGCCGGCCGTCCCGAGTCGGCGGGAAAACAGGGCCGACCGGCCCTGGCCCATCGGCCCACGCGGGAGCAAGATCCTGAGTAGGGAAGCCTCCGCGTCCGGACGGGGACGACGGCGTACGAGACGACGGTGTACGACAGGAGCGGACCATGTCGGACAGTGAGCGCAGCGCCGCCGAGACCCCGATCCGTGTCTTCCTCCTCGACGACCACGAGGTGGTACGCCGCGGGGTCCACGACCTGCTCGACGACGAGCCGGACATCACCGTGGTCGGCGAGGCCGCCACCGCCGAACAGGCCCTCGTCCGGGTCCCCGCTCTGCGCCCGCACGTCGCGGTGCTGGACGTACGGCTGCCGGACGGCGACGGCGTGACCGTGTGCCGGGAGCTGCGCTCGCGCATGCCGGACCTGGCGTGCCTGATGCTGACCTCGTTCGACGACGAGGAGGCCCTGCTCGACTCGATCATGGCCGGTGCGTCCGGGTATGTGCTCAAGCAGATCCAGGGCTCGGACCTGGTCTCGGCCGTCCGGACGGTGGCCCGCGGCCAGTCGCTGCTGGACCCGAGCGCCACCACACGCCTGATGGCACGGCTGCGCGGCGGACAGCAGCCGGAGCCCGAGCCGGACGTCCTGCCGGGGCTGACCGACCGCGAACGCGAGATCCTCGCCCTGATCGGCGAGGGCCTGACCAACCGCCAGATCGGGCAGCGGCTCTACCTCGCCGAGAAGACGGTCAAGAACCACATCTCCCGCATGCTGGCCAAGCTGGGCGTCGAGCGGCGCGTCCAGGCCGCCGTCATCGCGACGCAGGCCCAGGAACGGCAGCGGCAGGAAGGGCACTGAGCCGACCACCGGCGGCCCCGGCCCGTAGCCCTGATCCAGTACCGACCCCTCCCGTGGCCCGATACCGTGGCATTGGACCGGAACGTTCGGCCCAGGTACGTCGAGGGACCTGGAGGACCAGCGGTGGGAAGCCCCAAGGAACCCGGGGGCGCCCGTGTGCGGCTGCCACAGCTGAGGCTGGACGAGCTCCTGGAGGAGCTTCAGGCCCGCCTGGACGCGGCCCGGGGCACCCGCGACCGGGTGCACAGCCTGCTGGAGGCGGTGCTCTCGGTCGGCCGCGAGCTGGACCTCGAACAGGCGCTGCGCGGCATCGTGCAGGCCGCGGCCGTGCTGGTGGACGCCGAGTACGCCGCCCTCGGCGTGATCGGACCGGACGGCAAACGGCTGTCGGAGTTCCTCACTGTGGGCATCAGCAGGGAACAGATCGCCCGGATCGGCCACTACCCCGAGGGCCACGGCATCCTCGGAGAGCTCATCCGCAACCCCGAGCCGCTGCGGCTGGAGAAGATCTCCGCGCACGCCGCCTCGTACGGCTTCCCGGCGCACCACCCGCCGATGAACACCTTCCTCGGCGTCCCCATCCGCGTCCGCGACCAGGTCTTCGGCAACCTGTATCTGACCGAGAAGCGCGGCGGGGCGCAGTTCGACGAGGAGGACGAGGCGGTGCTGGCCACCCTGGCCGTGGCGGCCGGGGTGGCGATCGACAACGCCCGGCTCTACGAGGAGTCCCGGCTGCGCGAGCGGTGGCTGCGGGCGAGCGCCGAGATCACCCATCGCCTGCTGTCCGGCAGCGAACGCGGCGAGGTGCTCGCCCTGATCGCCGAGCGGGCCAGGGAGAACACCGGCGCCGCCCTGGCCGTCGTCGCGGTGCCGGTGGAGAACACCGACTCGCTCACCGTGGAACTGGCCATCGGGCAGGAGGCGGAGGCACATCGGGGGCGGGTGCTGCCCGTCGACGACAGCCTGATCGGCCGGGCCTTCTCCGCCGGCGTCCCGGTCACCCGGCCCGATGTTTCCGTCGACGAGCCGCTCTCGGCCGATCCCGGGCCGGTGACCGGGCTCGGCCCGGCGGTGGCCGTTCCCATCGGCGGCAAGGACGGCGTACGAGGTGTCGTGCTGCTGGTCCGCCCGGCGGGCCGGACGGTGTTCTCCGAGAAGGAGACCGAGCCGCTGCAGGGCTTCGCCGCCCAGGCCGCGGTGGCGATGGAGCTCGCCGAACGCCGCCGGGACGCCGAGCAGATCGCGCTGCTCCAGGACCGTGACCGTATCGCCCGCGACCTGCACGACCTGGCGATCCAGCGGCTGTTCGCCACCGGCATGACGCTGCAGAGCGCCGGACGGTTCATCGAGCATCCGGAGGCGTCGGAACGTGTGGTGCGGGCCGTGGACGACCTGGACGAGACCATCAAGATCATCAGGTCGACGATCTTCGGGCTCCGCGCGCGGGAGACCGCCGTGGGTCAGGGACTGCGGGCCAAGGTGGTGCGGGCGGTCGGGGAGGCGGCACCGGTGCTGGGGTTCGCGCCCAGCCTGCGCATGGAGGGCCTGCTGGAGACCCAGGTCCCCAGGGAGACCGCCGAGCACGTGCTCGCCGTCCTCTCCGAGGCGCTGACCAACATCGCCCGGCACGCCCGCGCGGACCGGGCCGACGTCGTGCTGTCGACCGACGGCGAGCACCTGACCCTCACGGTCGCCGACAACGGCGTCGGCATCCCGCCGGACGGGCGCCGCAGCGGCCTGCGGAACATGGCCGACCGGGCGGAGCAGCTGGGCGGCGCGCTGGAGGTGACCAGTCCTTCAGAGGGCGGGGCACGGGTGGTGTGGCGGGTGCCGCTGCGGGAGGCGTAGCGCGGGTGGTGGCGAGTGCCCCTGCGGGAGGCGTAGCGCTGGTGTGTGGGTGCCCTGGTCGCCGAGGGCGGCGACCGCATTCTCGGCCTCGCCGAGTACGAGGAACGCGGCCGGGCCGCCGACGTGGCGAGATGAGGCCGCTGCTGCGCAACATCCGCCGTGCCGGGTTCGCCAGCCCGGTGTACGCCGTCAACCCGCACGCCCACGCCATCGAGGACACGCCCTGCTTCCCGACCGTGACGGCCCTGCCCCGCACCCCCGAACTCGCCGTCCTGGCGGTCCCCGCGCGGGCCGTGCCCGATGTGGCCGAGGAGTGCGGCAAGGCGGGCGCGTGGAGCAGGACGTGAGCCTCGGCGAGGACGAAACGGTCAGTGCGCCGGGGCCTGGTCCTGCCGGACGATGACCACCGGGCACGCCGCGTGCTGGGCGCAGCGCTGGCTGACCGATCCCAGCATCGCCCGGGCGAAGCCGCCCCGGCCGCGACTGCCGAGGACGAGGACCTCCGCTCCCTGCGAGGCCCGGATCAGCACTTCAGAGGGGTCGCCCTCCACGAGCTCCTCGCGCAGCCCGGCGGGGTGCTCCTCCGGGAAGACGGCGCGCAGCTCCTCCGCGAAACGCTCCCGGGCCTGCACCAGGTCGAACTCCGGATCGATCGCCGGTCCGGCCCAGCCGATTTCCGACGGTGTGTCCCAGGCGCATACCGCCTCCACGACACCGCCGACGGACCGCGCGTAGCGGGCCGCCCAGCGCAGCGCCGCGTACGACGACGGGGAACCGTCCACCCCCACGACCACCCGCGGTACCGGCTCGGAGGAACGCGGCGCAGAGGGAGCAGAGGGAAGCGGCTCGGACGAATGCGGTTCAGAAGAATGCGGCTGAGAAGAATGCACGGCCACCTCACTCAGCAGTCAGCAGTCGATGTCTCCAGCTCCACGCTGCCCGCACCCGCGGCGCCGCGCCAGCCGGGGAACCCGTCGGCGGCGCAACGCCGGGCTTCATCGGGTGTTCATATCTGGCTCCCGCTGCCATACGGGGCGTACAGATCCAGCAGCCGGATCCGGGACGCGTGCAGCCGGTCGGCGACCACGTTGCCGACCCAGTCGGCGATCGCCCGGCCGAACTCAGCGTCCTGGGCGCACAGGGCCCGCACGGCTTCCGCGTCGAACTCCCAGGCCCGCACAGGGCTCAGGGCCTCGGCGCCCAGATGCCAGAGGTACGGCCGGAAGTGCCAGGACCAGCCGACCAGTTGGCCGGGCCCCAGAGACTCGATGACGGGGGCGCGGCGGCCGGGGACGTACAGGTCGAGCGTGACCATGCCGGTCCGGATGATCCAGAACCGGTCGGCGCGTCGACCCTCCTCGAACAGACGGGTGCCCGCGTCGAAGGAGACCTCGCGGGCCATCCGCATCAGTCGTTCGCGGTGCTTGGCCGGGAGGCTTCCGGCCGAGGTGGTGGTGGGGATCATCGGTCCGTCCCTTCGTTCCGGCCGCCGCGACCAGCCCAGGTTCGTGGGGCCTGCTGATCCCAGGCTCTTCCCGCGCGGGCGGGAGCACCACGGGCCGCATGGGCCTGACGGTGGGTCGTTCGGCCCCGTTGAGCGCGAGACGGGGCCATCGGGCGCGGCCCGGCACAAGGGACGGAACAAGGGACGGCATGAGGGACGGGAAGGACATCCACTTCTCGCGGATCCTGATTGCGCGGTGCGCGGTGAGGGCCGCTTCCCCGCGTCTCTCTCGTATCCTTCCCGTCACTTACAGCACACCACGCGGACCGCGCGGGCGCCAGGGCCGTACGGCTCCGATCTGGCGCCTGTCGTTTGGATCATGCCGGTGTCACGGGGCCTACCTGTCGCGAGCGAGGGATGCGACCGTGACAGTAGGACCAGGATGCTGCCCGGTGAAAGGCGGTGGGAACGATGGAGCTGCCCCTGGTCGTGGGCGTCGACGGATCGAACGGCAGTCTCCACGCGGTCGACTGGGCGGTGGACGAGGCCGCCCGGCACGGTCTGCCGCTGAGGCTCGTCTACGCATCCTTGTGGGAGCGCTACGAGGGGGTCGCTCCGGAGACAAGCCCCGAACGCCCCTCGGAGCGGGTGCTGGCGGAGCACATCGTCGGCGCCGCCGCCGAGCGCGCCCGGCGGCGCAACCGCGACGTGAAGATCGCCACCGAAACGATCCCCGCCGACGCGGTCGCCGCCCTGCTGGAGGAGGGCCGTCACGCCGCCGCCCTGGTGACCGGCTCGCGCGGCCGCGGAGAACTGAGAGGACTGCTGCTCGGCTCGGTCGGCCTGGCCGTCTCGGCCCGCGCGCAGTGCCCGGTGATCGTGGTCCGGGGTGACCCGGCCGGTCTGGCCGGCACCCACGGGCGGATCCTGCTCGGCGCCGGGGAGCCCGAAGCGTGCGGCGAGGCCGTGCGGTTCGCCTTCCGGGAGGCCGAGGCACGCGGATGCACCCTGGACGTCGTACGCGCCTGGCGCCGCCCCGCGTACGAGCCCCCTGTCCATCGGGCGGCGGCCCAGGAGCCGGCGCGGCAGCACGAGGAGCAGGCATCGGCCGTGCTCGACGCCTTGCTCGCCGGGGCGACGGCCGACCACCCGAGGGTGCGGACCAGCCGTACGACGGTCGAGGGCTCGGCCCGCAGGGTACTCGTGCACCGCTCGGCCGCCGCCGACCTCGTCATCCTCGGGGCGCGGCGCAGGACCGGCCACTTCGGCCTGCAGCTCGGCCGGGTGAGCCACACCCTGCTGCACCACGCGGCGTGCCCGGTGGCGGTGGTGCCGCAGCCGGGGTGACCAGCGTTCCCTCGTACCCGTCTCCGCCGTCAGGTCCGAACCGGACCGGCCAGCTCGATGATGTCGTCGGCGGCCACATCGTGCAGCCGGATGGCGAGGTCCTCCAGGGCGCGGCTGGCGGCGAGTTCGTCGCCGATCTCCGGAACGGGCCGGTCGATCGGGTTTCGCCGGGCGATGCCGCTGCCGATGACGGTCGACGTCTCGCCGGTGCTGAGCACGGCACGTGCGCGCGTGTCGTCACCGTCCTCGGTGATGTAGATCTGCACGGTCCACTGCTTGGCTTCCATCATGATCACTTCCGTACGACGGTCCTGACCCGCCACTCTCCACCGTGCGCCCGAAACGCCCACCGCGCCAGCGGTTTGCCACCGCAGGCCGGGCGGCAGAGACTGGTCGTATGCCGGTGGACACTCAGTTGCAGATCCTCCTTTCCGAGGAGGGGGCGGAAGCCGAGCACATCGCCAAACTCACCGGGTATCTGCGCGAGGAACTGCTCCAGCTCGATGTGGACGATGTGACGGCTGTCCCCGGTCCACCGGTCCCGCCCGGCGCACGGGCGGGCGAGACCGCCCTGATCGGTGCCCTGCAGGTGAACCTCGGCACGGCCGGCACCGTACTGAGCGAGGTGCTGAACGTCGTCCGGGACTGGTGGGGCCGGTGCCATGGCAGGCGTCCGTCGCTGCGCCTGACGCTGGGCGACGACGTACTGGAGATCTCCGAGGCCACGGACCAGCAGGTGGCGGAGGCGTTCGACCAGTTCCTCCACCGCCACTCCACGGCGGGGACCCAGCGACCAGCTCTTTGAATGAGCTAGACCATTTGTTCATCTTTTCCGGGTGGTAGTGATCAAGCAGCCGTTGATCATGGCGAAGTTCTCGGTGCCGACCCAGTACCAGCAGCGGGTGCTGATGATCGGTGTGCTGATGGCACTGGTGCTGCTCCTCAGCTCACGGTGAGGAGAGCCGTGACGTCGGCCGTGCCCGCAGGCGCGGTGAGCAACGTGCCGAGCGCGGTCCGCTCGGCCGGTACCGACGATCCGGCCGCCTCCGCGCCTACCAGCAGGACCTGCCACGGTCCCGGCGCCCTCTCCGCCTCCACCGTGACCGTGTCACCGTCGCGGGTCGTCCGGAAGACGGCCGCCGTGCCGTCCCGTCCGCCCTGGGCCGGGATCCGCGTCACGACCGTCGTGCCGTCGGTCGGGGCGTGGATCCGCAGGGTCACGCCGTGCGCCCAGTCGTACTCCGCCGCGTCGTCGCTCTCGCCGTACGGGATGACCGAGCCGGGTCGGGCCAGCAGGGGGAGACTGTCGTAGCCGTATCGCTCGCGTCTCCAGCCGGGGCCCTGGACCTGTTCGCCCGACAGCAGATGCGTCCAGGTGCCGTCCGGGACGTAGTAGTCGACGATGCCGTCCGCCGAGAAGACGGGAGCGACGAGCAGGTCGTCGCCGAGCATGTACTGGCGGTCGAGGGAGTGGCAGGCGGGGTCGTCGGGGAATTCCAGCAGCATGGCCCGCATCATCGGTGTGCCGTGCTCCGCCGCCTGCTGGGCCGCGCGGAACAGGTAGGGCATCAGCCGGTGTTTGAGGCGGGTGAAGTCACGGGTGACCGTGACCGCCTCCTCGTCGTAGTCCCACGGCACCCGGTACGACTTGCTGCCGTGCAGCCGGCTGTGCGACGACAGCAGCCCGAACTGCACCCAGCGCTTGAACACCTCGGGCGTCGGCGTGCCCTCGAAGCCGCCGATGTCATGGCTCCAGAAGCCGAAGCCGGACAGACCGAGCGACAGCCCGCCGCGCAGCGACTCGGCCATCGCGCCGAAGTGCGACTCGCAGTCGCCGCCCCAGTGCACCGGGAACTGCTGCCCGCCCGCCGTTGCCGAGCGGGCGAAGAGCACGGCCTCACCGGCGCCCCGGGCCTCGCTCAGCACCTCGAAGACCGTCTCGTTGTACAGCTGCGTGTAGTAGTTGTGCATGCGCTGCGGGTCCGAGCCGTCGTGCCAGACCACATCGGTCGGGATCCGCTCGCCGAAGTCGGTCTTGAAGCAGTCGACGCCCTGCGCGGTGAGCGCGCGCAGCTTGTCCGCGTACCACTGCCGTGCGTCCGGGTTGGTGAAGTCGACCAGGGCCATGCCCGCCTGCCACAGGTCCCACTGCCATACGTCGCCGCCCGCCCTGCGGACCAGATAGCCGTGCCGCTTGGCCTCCGCGAACAGCGCGGACTTCTGCGCGATGTACGGGTTGATCCAGACCGACACGCGCAGGTCGTGGTCCTCCTTCAGCCGCCGCAGCATGCCCTCCGGGTCCGGGAACACCTCCGGGTCCCAGGTGAAGTCGCACCACTGGTACTCGCGCATCCAGAAGCAGTCGAAGTGGAAGACGCCCAGCGGGATGTCGCGCTCGGCCATCCCGCGCACGAACCGGTTCACCGTCTCCTCGTCGTACGAGGTCGTGAACGACGTCGACAGCCACAGCCCGAACGACCAGGCCGGCGGCAGCGCCGGGCGGCCGGTCAGCGCCGTGTAGCGGTCCAGGATGTCCTTGGGCGTCGGGCCGTAGACGACGAAGTACTCCAGCGACTGGTCCTCGACGCTGAACTGCACCCGTCCGACGGCCTCCGAGTCGATCTCGTAGCTCACCTTGCCCGGGTGGTTGACGAAGACGCCGTAGCCGCGGTTGGTGAGGTGGAAGGGGACGTTCTTGTACGCCTGCTCGCTGGCGGTGCCGCCGTCGGCCTGCCAGATGTCCACGGTCTGGCCGTTCTTCACGAACGGTGTGAACCGCTCGCCGAGCCCGTACACCAGCTCGCCGACGCCGAGCGCGAGCTGGGCCAGCGAGTGGTGGCCGCCGTCGCCGACGACCGCGAAACCCGTGCCGCGCGCCTGTGCGGAGGTCAGGAGGCGCCCGTCCGCGGTGAAGTCCAGCCGCCATGGGGCCGCGGTGTCCACGTGCAGGGACAACTCCCCGGCCGTCAGCTGCAGCTGCGAGCCCTCCCGGGTGACCTTCGCCGCGTGGCCGGGCTGGTCGTGCAGCGCGAACTGCGGGCCGCGCTCGGCGGTGCCCGCGTGGTGGGTGGAGCGGATGCCGATCACGCCCTCGGCGGGGGACCAGCACTCGACGGTCAGCAGTGGGCTGTTGAGGGTCTGGCCGCGGCTCGTGACGTGCCGCACGGGCGCATAGAGCGTGAACCGGTCATTGTCGACGCGGACGTCGGCGACCTCGGCGGCATACGACGCCTTGACGCCTTCGCGCATCAGCCAGTAGCCGTCGGTGAACTTCATCGGGGGTCCTTCACAGGGGTGGTGCGGGCGCGGTGCGCGGCGATCAGCCGCTGGTACCAGTGGTAGCTGTCCTTGGGTGTGCGCGTCTGCGTGTCGTAGTCGACCCGGACGATGCCGAAGCGCTGGCCGTAGCCGCGGGCCCACTCGAAGTTGTCCAGCAGCGACCACACGTAGTAGCCGCGCACGTCGACGCCCGCGCGCAGGGCGTCGGCGAGTGCGTGCAGATGGGCCTGGAGGTAGTCGATGCGGTCGGCGTCGCGGACCTGGCCGTCGGCGTCGACGGTGTCCGCCTCCGCGGAGCCGTTCTCGGTGATCAGCAGCGGCGGCAGCGCGGGATAGCGCTTGGCCAGGTCGACCAGCAGATCCGTGAAGGTGTGCGGGACGACGGGCCAGCCCATGGTGGTGTGCCGGACGTCGTCGCGCCAGGTCTCCTCGGCCCGCACGTCGACCGCGGTGCGGGTGGCCGGATCCGGGGCGCGGTACGGGGCGTCGGCGACGGTGATCGGCCGGTAGTAGTTGATGCCGACGAAGTCGAGGGGCGCGCCGATGAGGTCGAGGTCGCCGTCGAGGCGGTACGAGTCGCCGCCGGAGGGCAGCAGCTCGCCCCAGGTCTCGGCCTCGTGCTGCGGGTAGCGCCCGGCGAACAGCGGCTCGAACCACACGTCGTTGTGGAGCGTCCCGACGCGGCGTACGGCCGCCAGATCGGCGGGAGAGTCCGTGGCCGGCAGGAGCCGGTCGGGGTTGAGCGTGATCCCGACCTCCCGTGCGCCCGCCGTGCGCAGCGCACGCACCGCCAGCCCGTGGCCGACGAGCAGGTGGTGCGCGGCGGCGAGCGCGCCGCGGCCCTCGCGGGCGCCCGGGGCGTGGGCGCCCGCCGCGTAGCCGACGAAGGCGCTGCAGAACGGCTCGTTGAGCGTGATCCAGCGGTCCACCCGGTCGCCGAGCCGGGCGGCGACCACCCCGGCGTACTCGGCGAACCGCTCCGCCGTCTCGCGCACCCGCCAGCCGCCCTTGTCCTCCAGGGCCTGGGGGAGGTCCCAGTGGTAGAGGGTGGCGGCGGGTGAGATGCCGGAGGCCAGCAACTCGTCGACGAGCCGGTCGTAGAAGTCGAGGCCCGCCGCGTTGGCCGGGCCGCAGCCGGTCGGCTGGATACGCGGCCAGGCGATGGAGAAGCGGTAGCTGTCCACGCCCAGCTCGCGCAGCAGCGCGATGTCCTCGCGGTAGCGGTGGTAGTGGTCGCAGGCCACGTCACCGGTGGCACCGTCCGCGACGCGCCCGGGCTCGCGGCAGAAGGTGTCCCAGATGGACGGGCCTCGGCCGTCCTCGTCGTACGCGCCCTCGATCTGGTAACTGGCCGTGGCGGCACCGAAGAAGAAGCCGTCGGGGAACTCGGGGAACTCGGGGAATTCGGTGGACTCGGGAAATTCGGTGGACTCGGTGAAACTCACAGGGAGGAACCGCCCTACTTGACCGATCCGCCGGTGATCCCGGCGGCGATGTACTTCTGGGCGACGACGAGCAGGATCGCGGCCGGTACGGCGGACAGCACCGCGGTCGCCATGACCGCGCCCCAGTCGCTGACGTGTGCGCCGACGAACTGGTAGATGCCGAGCGTGATGGGCTTGACGTCGTCCGTGGTGTTGAGAGTGAGCGCGAACATGAAGTCGGACCAGGCGAAGAGGAAGGTAAACAGTCCCGCCGTGATCAGTGCATTGCGGCTCATGGGCAGCACGATCCGCACGAACGCGGTGAAGCGGTTCGCCCCGTCCACCATGGCGGCCTCGACGACCTCGTTCGGGATCGACACCATGAACGCCCGCAGCAGCACGATCGCGAACGGTAGACCGAGCGAGGCATCCGCCAGGATCAGCCCCAGATAGGAGTTGACGAGATCGAGCTGCGCGTAGGCGCTGTAGAGGGCGTTGGCGATGACGATGCCCGGCACCATCTGCGTGATGAGCGTGGCGAAGACGATGCCCTGGCCGCCGCGGAGTCCGAACTGGGCGAGCCCGTACGCGGCGGGCGCGGCGAGCGCGAGACAGACGACGACGGCGCCGAGTGCGACGACGAAGCTGGTGAGCAGCGAGCCGCCCTGGGTGCTGATGGCCGTGTCGAAGTTCTTCAGGGACGGTGAGGCGGGGAACCACTCGGTGGCGGCGATGCTCGACTCGGGCTGGAGGGCGGTGTTGAGCATCCAGTACACCGGGAAGAGCAGCACGGCGAGGATCAGCAGCGCGGCGGTGGTGTTCCACGCCGAACGCATGCGGAGCCGGGTCGCCGGTCGGTTCATCGGCGGGTTCGCCGGTCGGTTCATCGGTCGGTTCATCGTCGGTCACTTCCCCTTGCCGAAGTCGGCGCGGTTGGCCCGCAGGTACAGCACGGCGAAGACCGCGCTGATGAGGATCAGGACATTGCCGACCACGGCGCCCTGGCCGAAGTCGAGCTGGAGGAAGGACAGCTGGTACGTGACCGTGCCCAGCGTCTGTGTGGAGTCCGCGGGCCCGCCCGAGGTCAGCGCCAGGATCAGGTCGAGGATCTTCACCGTCGACATGAAGCCCAGCACGAGCACCACGGTGATCACCGGGCGCAGCATCGGCAGCGTGATGCTGCGGAACGTCCGCCATGGGCCGGAACCGTCGAGCGACGCGGCCTCGTACAGGTCGCGCGGGATCTCCTGGAGGCCGCCGTAGAGGATGACCATGTTGAACGGGATGCCGATCCAGATGTTGACCAGGATCGCCGACAGCAGTGCCACGCCGGGGCTGCTGAGCCACGGGACGCCGTCCTGCGGGACCAGGCCGACCGCGTGGAGTGCGGTGTTCAGCATGCCGTGGTCCTGGTCGAGGATGCGCCGCCAGACGACGGCGGAGACCACCATGGGCACCAGCCACGGCAGCAGCAGGATGGCGCGCACGAAGCCGGAGAGCCGGAAGCGGCGGGAGAAGAAGACGGCGAGGGCGAGACCGATGGTGAACTGGCCGAGCAGCGAGCCGACGGTGAAGACGGCCGTGTGCCACAGGGCGCCGGTGAACAGCTCGTTGGCGAACACGGCCCGCCAGTTGTCGAGGCCGTTGAACGGGGCCTCGCCGGTGAAATACGTCTTCGGCGTGTAGTGCTGGAAGCTCATCACGATGTTGCGGACGAGCGGGTAGCCGAAGAAGAGCGCCATGTAGGCGAGCGCGGGGGCGACGAAGAGCCAGCGCAGCAGCCCGCGGCGCACCGGCGCACGGCCGGCGGCGGACTTCGCCGCGGGGGCGCCCGTGGCGGGCGCGGTGGAGGTGATGGTGCTCATGGCCGGTTCCTCACTTCCCCGCCGAGGCCTGCTGCTGGGCCCGGTGCAGGGCCTGTTCGGGACTGGTCCGGCCCGTCAGCACGGACTGGAAGGCACCCGCGAGCGCGTCGCCGACGACCGGCCAGCCGGTGCCGACCTTCGCGGTACGGGAGCGGGCCGTGGTGACGAGTTCGGCGAAGGCGGCGAGCTTCGGGTTCTGCTGCGCGTACGCCTGTGCGGCCGCGGCGCGGGTGGGCACGTTGTTGACCGACTCGCCCCACTCCAGCTGGTTCTTCTCGGAGTTGAGGCAGTTCAGGACCTTGCCGGCGTTCTTCTCGCGGGCCGGGTCCTCGTCGTTCTTCGGTACGGCCATGACGGTGCCGCCGATGGGCGGCACCGCCGGCTTGCCCGCCTCGGGCACCGGAATGCTCGCGACCGCCCAGTCCACGTTCTTCTGGGCGCTGAGGACCGGCACCTGCCACGGCCCGTTGATCATCATGGCGGCGCGGCCCGCGATGAACTGGTCGTTGACGTCCTGCTGGTTCCAGTTGACGACGGACTTGGAGGCGGAGCCGTCCGCGACCAGGTCCTTCCACAGCTGGAGCGCGGCCTCGCCCTTGCCGTTGTCGATCTTGGCCTCGTCACCGCCCGCGGACCAGAAGAACGGCAGGAACTGGTAGACGCCGTCCGCGTTCGGGCTCGCGCTGAACGCCATTCCGTACGTGTCGCCCGCGGTCAGCTTCTTCGCGGCGGTCCGCAGCTCCTCCCACGTGGTGGGCGGGGCGATGCCCGCGTCCTTGAGCAGCTTGGTGTTGTAGATCAGCGCCAGGGAGTTGACGGAGCGGGCGATGCCGTACTGGGTGCCGTCGTACGAGCCGAGGGACTTCGCGCTCGCCGAGAGGCCGGAGGTGTCGACCCCGACCGCGTCGAGCGGCCGCAGGCCCTCGGTCTGAGCGAACTGGGGCAGCTCCGAGCCGTCCAGCTCCAGGATGTCGGTGAGCGAGTCGGACGACGCCATCCGCAGCGCCTTGGAGGCGATCTGGTCGGCGGGGACGCTGATCTGCTCGACCTTCAGGCCGAGCGGCTTGCTGCAGCGGTCGAAGAAGCGCTGGTTGGCGGTGTGCTCGGCGGTGTCGGTCGCCGAGTTGAGGACGGTGACGGTGCCCGGGTCGGGCTCCGCGGCGCAGCCGGTCAGGCCCAGCGCGAGGGTGGTGCAGGCGAGGGTTGCGGCGAGGGCGGGGACGCCTGCGCGTCCCGTTCTCTTTGTTTTGATTGTTGCGTTTGTTGTTTCGGTTTTTCTGATGCGTCCTGCTATGGACGGCATAGTTCGCTCTCCGTTACATGTGCAGCTCTGGACATGCGGTGGTCCGGTGGTCAGCCGTGTGGCGGTGGGGCAATGGCGGGACCGGCCAATCGCGGCTGGATCAGGTGGTGCGGCGGGCCGGACGGCGGCCGGGCGTCGCCGTCGGCGTCGATCGCGTCGATGGCGAGCCGGGCCACGGCCGTGGACATCTCCGCCACGGGCAGGTCGATCCGCGGCAGATGCCGGACAGCCGGCTCGTCCGGGAGGCTGCCGACGAGCACGACCGTCAGATCGTGAGGGACCCGCAGCCCGGCCGCCGCCACCGCGTCCAGCAGGCGGGGCAGGAGGATCAGGTGCTGGACGACCAGCGCGGTCGGGGCAGGACGCGCGGTCAGCGCCTCGCGCAGCCGCCGGGCGAGGACGTCCGGGTCGCGGTGGGACGGGACCACCCGCACCTCGGCCCCGGTCTCGGCGGTCGCGCGCCGGGCGCCGTCCAGGCCGTGCAGTGCGTAACCGCGGCGTGCGGCGATCTCGTGCTCGGCCGACGACAGGAAGAGGATCCGCCGGTGCCCGGCCGCGGCGGTCTCGCACACGGCGAGGGCGACGGCGGCCTCCCAGTCGAGGTCGGTCCAGGGCAGCTGCGCGTGATCGTCACGGCCGAGCAGTGCCGCGGGGAAGCCCAGTTCGCCGAGGATCTCGACACGGGGGTCGCGGTCCTCGACCGCCATCAGCACCGCGGCGTCCGCGAGCCCGCTGCGGGCCACCCGGCGCAGCCCGCCGACGCCGTCCCTGTCGGTCATCAGCAGCACGTCGTACCCGTGCCCGCGGGCGGCGTCGGTGACGTCGATCGCGAACCGCCCGTCGATCGCCCGGTATGCCCCGGGCACGCGCGGCGCGGCCAGTGCGAGCACCCGGGTGCGGGCGCTGCGCAGGGTCCGGGCGCTCGCGCGTGGGTGGTATCCGAGTTCGTCGATCGCGGCCTGCACCGCGCGCCGGGTGTCCTCGGAGATCTTGCGGGACCCGCTCAGGACGTAGGAAACGGTGCTCGGCGCGACACCTGCCCGCTCGGCGACGTCCTTGATCGTGGTCATCCCCGCCTCCATCCGCCCGCAGTGGGCTCGTCGGGCTCGTCGAATTCATCGAATCGATTCGACGAACGGCGTGACCTTACGCAGAGCAGGGAGGGAAGGGCAATACCTTGGGCGATATGCCCGGTATGTCAGGGGGAGGGCGTCTGTAGGGGAAGGGCGTCTGAAGGCGGCGTGCGGCCACGGCGCCGGTGAGTTCGGATCTGCCCGGGGGAGGCGGTCGACGGCGGCCTGTACGGAGCGTCTTGCCGGGCTGGGCGCGAACGCAGGCGGCCGGCCCCGACCCCCGCTCAGTGCGGGTCGGAGCCGGCCGGGTTCAGGGCTTGCGATCAGGCGGCCTGGTCGGTCGCCAGACCGTGCACGCGCGCCACGACCTCCGTGAGCTGCGCGGCGACCTCGGCGTCGTCGGCCGGGTGGGTCTCGGCGAAACGCGTCACGGAGCCCGGGATGGAGAGCTTGACGTCCTCCAGCACCTTGGCGCCGGCGATGCCCAGCGACTTGCGGGTCTCGTCCTGCGCCCAGACGCCGCCGTACTGGCCGAAGGCGGTACCGACCACGGCGACCGGCTTGCCGGTGAGCGCGCCGGCGCCGTACGGGCGGGACAGCCAGTCGATGGCGTTCTTCAGTACGGCCGGGATGGTGCCGTTGTACTCCGGCGTGAACAGCAGGAGGGCGTCGGCGGAGCCGGCGGCCTCGCGCAGGCGGGCGGCGGCGGCCGGGACGGAGCCCTCGACGTCGATGTCCTCGTTGTAGAAGGGGACCTCGGCCAGGCCCTCGAACAGCTGGACGTCGACGCCCTCGGGGGCGAACTTGACGGCGGCCTCGGCGAGCTGGCGGTTGTGCGAACCGGCGCGGAGGCTGCCGACGAGCGCGAGGATGCGTACGGACATGGGAACTCCTGGGGGGACGTAACACGAGTGAGAATCCGGACCGAGGTCCGTTTAATGTTGTAGCACCTAACCGGACCGCGGTCCAATTTCTTCCCGCTGCTTTACCCTGTCTTCATGTCCGCCTCCCTGCCGCCCATCCCGGAGCCCCACGAGTCCCTGGAGACACCCGAGTTGCTCGATCTCGGCCCGTCGGTCGAGGAGCAGTGCCTGCGCGCGGACGCCGCGCGCAACCGTGCCCGGCTGCTGGAGGCCGCCGGGCGGCTGGTCGCGGAGCACGGCGCGGCGACGCTCACGATGGAGGCGGTGGCCGCGGCCGCGTCGGTGGGCAAGGGAACGGTCTTCCGCCGCTTCGGGGACCGGGTCGGGCTGCTGACGGCACTGCTCGACCACTCCGAGAAGAAGTTCCAGGCCGCGTTCCTCGGCGGGCCGCCGCCGCTCGGGCCCGGCGCGCCGCCGGTGGAGCGGCTGCGCGCGTTCGGCTGTGCGTCGCTGCGGTGGTCGGTGGAGCAACTGGACCTCCAGCTCGCCGCGGAGCGCGGCCCCGACCGCCGGTACACCCCGCCGCCCCGGCTGCTGCGCAACGGCCACCTGATCATGCTGCTGCGGCAGGTGGTCCCCGACTCGGACTGCGAACTGCTCGCCCAGACGCTGATGGGCTACCTCGACCCCGCCCTCGTCCATCACCTGACCAAGAACTGCGGGATGCCGCTGGAGCGGCTGGAGGCCGGGTGGATCGACCTGGTGGCACGGGTGACGCGCACCGAGTCCCCGCCCGCCGGGGTCCGGATCGAGCTGCCCTCCGCCGTCGAGCAGCCCGGCGTTGAGCCGCCCTGCTGAGGTGGGGGCGGCTGCTGACGTGGGGGGCCTGCCGGGTGGGTACGCCTGCTGACGTGGGGCGTCTGCTCAGGTGGGGCGGCCCGCATACGTGCGGGCGGCCCGGTGAGCTGGGTGCGGCCTGATGACGTGCCGGCGTCCCGGTCCTCAGGCGTGCGTGGCGGCCGCGTTCGTTGAATGGAATAGCACGTTCCCCCGCCCGAGGCACGCCCCGCCGCCTCTGCCAAGATGCGGTGCGTGATGGTGCAGATACCGAACACGCCCGCGTCCGCGCCGCCCGCCCAGCGCTCCGTGCCCACGAGCGCGGATGTGGCCCGGCTGGCCGGCGTCTCGCGCGCGACCGTCTCGTACGTCCTGAACAACACCAGTGCCGTACGGATCAGCGAGCCCACGCGCCGCCGGGTCCACGAGGCCGCGAAGGAACTCGGTTACGTCCCGCACGCGGGGGCCCGCAGCCTGCGCGCCGGGCACAGCCGGATGGTCCTGATGCCCGCCCCGGCCATCCCGGCCGGCCCGCTCTACAGCCAGTTCATCAACGAGCTCCAGTGGGCCCTGAGCCGCCTCGACTACACGGTCGTCCAGTACGGCACCCTCGGCCTGCACGGCGACGAGGCCGCCCGGGCCTGGGCCGAGCTGCGGCCGGTGGCCGTGCTGGTGCCCGGCCAGGGCCTCGGCCCGCAGGGCGTGGCGGTGCTCAAGCGCTCCGGCGCCCGTGCCGTCGTCACCCTCGGACCGGCGAGCGTCGAGGGCGCGCACGCCCTGCTCATGGAGCACGCGGCCGTCGGCCGGGTGGCAGGCCGCCACCTGTACGAGCGGGGGCGCCGCCGGATCGGCGTCGTCGTCCCCGAGGAGCCGGGCCTGGAGGTATACTCCGCGCCCCGCCTGGACGGCGTTCGACAGGCCGTGCACGGCACGGACGCGGTCGTCACCGAACTGCCCCTCGCCTACGAGGAGGAGGCCGCCGCCCGTCTCGCCGCGCGCTGGCGTGCGCTCGGCCTCGACGCGGTCTTCGCGTACAACGACGAGTACGCGATGCTGCTGATGCGCGCCCTGCAGGACGAGGGTGTGCGGATCCCCGAGGACACGGCGATGATCGGCGCCGACGACCTGATGCTGGGCCGGCTGCTGCGGCCCCGGCTCAGCACCGTCCACATCGAACTGCCGTCCGGCCGGGAACTCGCGGAACTGGTCGACCGCGCGGTGCGCGACCCGGGCACCGCACCCGAGCGGCACGAGGTACTGGGCGCCGCGGTGGTGCACCGCGACTCCAGCTGACGTTCTGCTCGGCCCGGACGCTGACGTCCTGCTCCGCCGGGACGGCCGACGCATACTCGAAGGTGTGCCTGACATCCGTGTGACCGGCGAGGCGTTTCCCGTACGCGCATGACCGCCGGTGACCCGAACGGAGAGCCGCGATGCCGTTGCTCGATCCCACGACCTGGCAGCCCCGTCCCTTGGCGGGCGACGAGTACGCCGTCATCGAGCCCGCCACGGGGGACACGCTCGGCCACGCCCGCCTCGCGACCGCCGACGACATCGCCTCCGCCGCCGAGGCCGCCCTCGCCGCCCAGGGCGAGTGGGCCCGCGTTCCGCACTTCGTGCGGGCCGGAGTGCTGCGGCGGGCCGGGGACCTGTTCACCGCGCACGCCGACGAGCTGCGCGAGTGGCTCGTCCGCGAGTCCGGCTCGATCCCCGGCAAGGCGGACTTCGAGCTGCATGTCGCCGCCCAGGAGTGCTACGAGGCCGCCGGGCTGGCCTCCCGCCCGACCGGGCACGTGCTGCCCAGCGAGGTGCCCAGGCTGTCGTACACACGGCGGGTCCCGGTCGGCGTCGTGGGCGTGATCGCCCCGTTCAACGCGCCGCTGATCCTGGCCATCCGGTCCGTCGCCCCGGCCCTCGCGCTCGGCAACGCCGTCGTGCTGAAACCGGACCCGCGCACCGCAGTCTGCGGCGGGTTCTCCCTGGCCGCCGTCCTCGCGGAGGCGGGCCTGCCCGAGGACCTGCTGCATGTGCTGCCGGGCGGCCCGGCGGCGGGCCAGGCACTGGTCGCCGACCCGCGCGTGCCGGTCATCTCCTTCACCGGCTCCACCGCGGCCGGCCGCGCGGTCGGCGAGACCGCCGGACGCCACCTCAAACGCGCCCACCTGGAACTCGGCGGCAACTCCGCCCTGATCGTGCTCGACGACGCCGACCTCGACGCGGTGATCGGCACGGCCGCATGGGGCTCGTTCTTCCACCAGGGCCAGATCTGCATGACGACCGGCCGCCACCTGGTGCACGAGTCGCTGTACGAGGAGTACGTCGAGCGGCTCGCCGCCCGGGCCGACTCGCTGGCCGTCGGCGACCCGCACCGCGACCGGGTCCACCTCGGCCCGGTCATCGACCGCGAGCAACTGGCCAAGGTGCACGGGCTGGTGGAGTCGAGCAGGGCAGAGGGCGCCCGGCTGGCCGCGGGCGGCAGCTACGAGCACCTCTTCTACCGGCCGACCGTCCTCGCCGGCGTCGACGACCACACCCCCGCCTACGCCGAGGAGGTGTTCGGCCCGGTCGCGCCCGTACGGTCCTTCAAGAGCGTCCAGGAGGCGGCCGACCTCGCCGCGCGCACCCCGTACGGGCTCGCCCTCGGCATCGTCACCCGCGACGCGGCCCGCGGACTCGAACTGGCCGAGCGGATCCCGACCGGCATCGTCCACATCAACGACCAGACCGTCAACGACGAGGCCGTGGCGCCCTTCGGCGGGGTCGCCGCGTCCGGCACCGGCGCCCGCTTCGGCGGTGAGGCCAACCTGGAGGCGTTCACCGACCTGCGCTGGACGACGGTACGCGCGGACGTGGCGACGTACCCCTTCTGAGCGCGCACTCGCCTCTGAGTGTTTATTCGCGGCTCAAGGCCTCAACCAGGCCCTACTGTCCGCCGCCCTCCTGCCCCTGCTGCTCGGCGACCGCCTTGCGGACCTCGTCCATGTCGAGCTTGCGGGCCTGGCCGATGACGTCGGCCAGCGCGGCCTCGGGCAGGGCGCCCGGCTGCGCGAACACGGCGACCCGGTCGCGCACGATCATCAGCGTGGGGATCGACTGGATGCCGAACGCGGCGGCCAGCTCAGGCTGCGCCTCGGTGTCCACCTTGCCGAACACCAGGTCCGGGTTCTCCTCCGCCGCCTTCTCGTAGACCGGGGCGAACTGGCGGCACGGCCCGCACCAGGCCGCCCAGAAGTCGATCAGGACGAAGTCGTTGTCCGTGACCGTCTGGTCGAAGTTCTCCTTGGTGAGCTCCACGGTCTGGTTCATGGCGTGATCCCTACTTCCTGGTGTGGGGTGAGGCCGTCGGCGGAAACACGGTCGGACCGTCGGGTATTCCGCGCGTGGCCGATCATGTAACGGCGTGCGTACCCATGTGGCCTCGGACCACACCACCCACCAGACTGACCCCATGACGGAAACGGATTCCAACGCTTACGACGTCGTGGTGCTCGGTGCCGGGCCCGTGGGGGAGAACGTCGCCGACCGCACCCGCGCGGCCGGCCTGTCCACCGCGGTCGTGGAGAGCGAACTGGTCGGCGGCGAGTGCTCGTACTGGGCCTGCATGCCCAGCAAGGCCCTGCTGCGTCCGGTCATCGCCCGCGCGGACGCCCGCCGGGTGCCGGGCCTGAGCCAGTCGGTGCAGGGCGACCTCGACGCGCCCGCGGTCCTCGCCCACCGGGACTACTACACATCGCACTGGAAGGACGACGGCCAGGTCCAGTGGCTGGAAGGCATCGGCGCCGACCTCCACCGCGGCCACGGCCGCCTCGCCGGACCGCGCACCGTCGTCGTGACCGGCCCCGACGGCGAGCAGCGCACCCTCACCGCCCGGCACGCCGTCGCCGCCTGCACCGGCAGCCGTGCCCAGCTGCCCCACCTGCCCGGACTCGCCGACGTGCGGCCCTGGACCAGCCGGGAGGCCACCAGCGCCAAGGAGGTGCCCGGTCGGCTGATCGTGGTGGGCGGTGGTGTGGTCGCCACCGAGATGGCCACCGTCTGGCAGGCCCTCGGCTCGCAGGTCACCGTCCTGGTCCGGGGCAAGGGCCTGCTGAACCGCATGGAGCCCTTCGCCGGCGAACTGGTCGCCGAGGCGCTCATCGAGGCCGGCGCGGACGTCCGTACGGGCACCTCGGTCGAGTCGGTGACCCGCCAGGGCGACACGGTCGTCGCCGTCACCGACCACGGTGACCGCATCGAGGCCGACGAGATCCTCTTCGCCACCGGCCGCGCCCCCCGCACCGACGACATCGGCCTCGACACCGTCGGCCTCGAACCGGGCTCCTGGCTCTCCGTCGACGACAGCCTCCGCGTCACCGGCACCGACTGGCTGTACGCGGTCGGCGACGTCAACCATCGCGCGCTGCTCACCCACCAGGGCAAGTACCAGGCCCGCATAGCGGGCGCCGCCATCGCCGCCCGCGCCTCCGGCGAATCCGCCCTGGAGTCCCATGCCTGGGGCGCCCACACCGCCACCGCCGACCACTCGGCCGTCCCCCAGGTCGTCTTCACCGACCCGGAGGCGGCCGCCGTCGGGCTCTCCCTGGCGGAGGCCGAGCAGGCCGGCCACCGCGTCCGCGCGGTCGACGTCGACCTCTCCTCGGTCGCCGGAGCGGGCCTGTACGCCGACGGCTACCGGGGGCGCGCCCGCATGGTCGTCGACGTGGAACGCGAGATCCTGCGCGGCGTGACCTTCGTGGGCCCGGGCGTCGGGGAACTGATCCACTCGGCGAGCATCGCCGTCGCCGGAGAGGTGCCGGTGAGCCGGCTGTGGCATGCCGTGCCGTCGTACCCGACGATCAGCGAAGTGTGGCTGCGGCTGCTGGAGAGCTACCGGGACAACTGAGTCCGAGGCTCAGTCCGGCAGGTCGAAGCCCAGCTCACGCGCGGCCGCCCGAGGCGTCGGCTGCGCCCAGCGTTCCGCCACCGTCCGGTTCGCGGACAGGGAGCGCAACTCGGCCCGGTCGACGTAGAGCACACCGTCCAGGTGGTCCGTCTCGTGCTGCACGATGCGGGCGGGCCACCCGGTGAACACCTCGTCCACGGCCCGGCCGTGCTCGTCCGAGCCGGTCAGCCGCACCCGCATGGGCCGGACCACCACCGCCTGCCAGCCCGGCATGCTCAGACAGCCCTCGAAGAACCCGGCACGCGCCGCGCCGACCGGCTCGTACGACGGATTCACCAGCACCCGGAACGGCTGCGGCACCCGCCCGCGGGCCAGCCGCACCTCCTCCGGCACCGGCGCCGGGTCCTCGATCACCGCGATCCGCAGCGGCACGCCGACCTGCGGCGCCGCCAGACCGACCCCCGGGGCCGCGTGCATGGTGACGCGCAGGGCCTCGACGAACCGGGCCAGCAGCGCGGGCCGAAGCTGCCCGTCGAACGGCTCGGCAGGTTGCCGCAGCACCGGGTCTCCGGCCTCGACGATGGGCAACGGGCCGTCCGCGGCGAGGAGTTGCTCGACGCGCTCGGCGAGCGGCATACGGTCAGGCGGAGTTGACATTGCGCCAGCATGCCATGACCCGCCGTCGTGTGACGCGGGTCACTCCTATCTCCGGGAACTCACCGCACTCCCACTCCGACTACTGCACCACTACGGCCGAAAACCGTCCCCCTCCCCGGAGAACCACCGATGACCACCGCTCCCTCGACCAGTACGGAAGAGACCCCGCAGCAGACCACCGCGCCACCGAAGTCCCGCACCTGGGCACCGCTGCGCCCGCTCGTCCTGCGGCTGCACTTCTACGCCGGACTGCTCGTCGCCCCCTTCCTGCTCGTCGCGGCCACCACCGGCTTCCTGTACGCCGGGTCGTTCCAGGCCGAGAAGATCGTGTACGCCGACGAGATGACCGTCCCCGAGGTCGGCGACACCAAGCTGCCCCTCTCCGAGCAGGTGGCCGCCGCCCGCGAAGCCCACCCGCAGGGCAAGCTTTCGGCCGTACGGCCCTCCCCGGCGGACGACGCCACCACGCGCGTGCTGCTGTCCGGCGTGCCGGGCGTCGACGAGGACCACACGCTCGCCGTGTTCGTCGACCCCTACACCGGGAAGGTGCGCGGCGCCCTGGAGCAGTACGGCTCCACCGGGGCGCTGCCGCTGCGCACCTGGATCGACGAGTTCCACCGCGATCTGCATCTCGGCGACCCCGGCCGCCTCTACAGCGAACTCGCCGCGAGCTGGCTGTGGGTGATCGCGGCCGGTGGCCTGGTGCTGTGGTTCTCCCGCCGCCGCGCCCTGCGCAAGGTGCGCGGCACCAGCGGGCGGCGCCGCACCCTCGGCCTGCACGGCACGATCGGCGTGTGGGCCGCGATCGGGTTCATCTTCCTGTCGGCGACCGGACTGACCTGGTCGACGTACGCCGGTGCGAACATCGGCGAACTGCGCACCTCGCTCGGCCAGTCCACGCCGTCCGTCTCGGCGTCGGTGGGCGGTGACCACGGGGACCACGGCGCCGCCGCCGGTAACGGAGGGAGCGGCGAGCACGGCGTCGGCCTCGACAAGGTGCTGGCCGCCGCCCGGGCCGAGGGTCTGGGCGATCCCGTGGAGATCGTTCCGCCGGCCGACGCGAACTCGGCGTACGTGGTGAAGCAGGTGCAGCGCAGCTGGCCCGAGAAGCAGGACTCGGTCGCCGTCGACCCGGCGACCGGCGAGGTCACCGACGTGCTGCGGTTCGCCGACTATCCGCTGCTCGCAAAGCTGACCCGCTGGGGCATCGACCTGCACACCGGCATCCTGTTCGGGCTGGTGAACCAGATCGCCCTGATGCTGCTCGCGCTGTCCCTGGTCGTGCTGATCGTGCTCGGCTACCGCATGTGGTGGCAGCGTGGCCGCGGCTCCGCCTTCGGCCGGCCGATCCCGCGCGGCGGCTGGGCGCAGGTGCCGCCGCAGATCCTGGTACCGCTGATGGCCGTGGTCGCCGTCATCGGCTACTTCGTGCCGCTGCTCGGTATTCCGCTGGCCGCGTTCATCGTGGTGGACGTGATCCTGGGGGAGATCGCGCACCGGCGGGGGCGACGGTCGGACGGCAACGGGGGAGTGGCTGCCGACGGGGCGGCAGCCACATAAGGACCGGCCCGGCCTTCTCGGGGGGAGGCCGGGCCCATACTTCGGGGGGCGAGTCGCGCTCGTCAGCTCCGCTCCGCGAAGTCACCCGCGAGCGCCGAGGCGATCCGCAGATGCGGCTCCGCCTCCTCCTGCCGACCCTGCCGCTGGAGCGTGCGGCCGAGCATCAGCCGGGCGTAGTGCTCCACCGGGTCGCGCTCCACGATGACGCGCAACTCGTCCTCGGCGCGGCCCAGTTGGGCCGAGTGGTAGTAGGCGCGCGCCAGCAGCAGCCGCGGCCCGGTCTGCTCGGGCACCTCCTCGACCAGCCCGCCCAGGATGCGCGCCGCGGCGGCGTACTCCTTGGCGTCGAAGAACATCCGCGCGCGGTCCCAGCGCTCGGCCGGTGTTCCGTGGTCGTAGTACGTCGTGTCCACTCGTGACCTCCTTCGACGCACTCCAACCAAGGTAAGTGGTTAAACATTCCACTACCTGGAGGATGGCCGTGGGCGAGCTACCGAACGCGCCCGCGCGGCTTGAGGGACGTCGAGGGCAGCTCGGGGGCGGCGAGCGGGGCGCCGTCGTACCCCTTCACCTCGCCGAACCAGCAGATTCGCCCCGCAGGACTAGCGCCACAACCAGCGGAGGGCATCGGGAAGCAGGACCCCGCCGTGGTTGGGGCTGTGGCCGCCATCGCCCAGGACGAGGCGGAAGTCGTAGCCGGCTTCGGCGAGTGCTGCCGCGACGCGCAGGTTGTTGGCGAGCCAGTTTGCCTCGGGTTCGTTCCAGCGCAGGTCACGATGGCCCGCTTGCATGAAGATGCGCAGCGGCCTGCGAGGGACGCGGGGGATGAGTTCGGGGTATGGGTTGCCGCCTGGCATCTGCGTGAAGCTGGACAAGTACCCGATCACCCGGCGGAATTTGTCCGGGCGCAGCCAGGCTGCGGTGAAGGCGCAGTTGCCGCCGCTACTGCCACCACAGATGCCCCACCGGTCAGGGTCCTCGACGATCGAATAGCGCTTCGTGACCTCAGGGATGATCTCTGTCAGGAGAAAGCTGACGTACCGATCGTCGTAGGCGTCGTACTCGGTATTGCGGTTCTTCGGATCCTCGGCGTCCGGGAAGACACCCGGGTCGACGAACACGCCGATGGTGACCGGGATGTCACCGCGGTGGACGAGATTGTCCAAGACGATCGCGCCTCGGACCTCCCCTTCAGGGTCCAGGTACCACCATCCGTCCTGGAACACCATCAACGACGCCGGCTCCGAGGGGTCGTACCGCGCGGGCACATGCACCCAGAACTTCCGTGACGTTCCCGGGTAGATCGCGCTGTCGCTCCAGTCGAACTCGATCGTCTCGCCAGCCGGTACGCCTGACTGCACGGCGGAGTCGGGGCCATGGGCATAGCGCACGTCTGACTGGTGAATCGGAAGCGGCTGGTAGGGCACCTCGATCGTCACGCGGCCCAACCTAGGAAAGATCAGGAACGGCCTCAACGGGGTTTATGACTGCCCGCACCCGTTCGAGGAGTTCGAGGAGAGGGAGCAACGCTGACCTTCCCGACCTCATGGCACCTGCGGGAGGTGCTGGAGCTGGTCCAGGAAGCGCGGCACGCAACATCACCGACCTGGGCAGCGACCAGGACCTGGCGCGGTGGCAAGCCCCCATGCGCGACTTCGCGGGCCCCCGGGGGTGGCGGGGGAACCGCAGTCGGCCGGCGGCCGGCTGCGCACACGGTCACTGAGTTGTCCCGGGCTCGTCCCGACCGGCTGACTCGCCGGTGAGTTGGGGCTCGACGTCCACGACGCCCTCCACGGCGCGCACGAGGCGCACGGCGACCGAGATGAGCGAGGAGTCACCGATGTGCCCGCGGAGCGTGACGACTCCCTCGTGCACGTTCACGTGGATGGCGTGGCTGAACGCCGGGAAGAGGTAGGAAACCACGGTGCGGCGGACCTCCTCCTCGATCTCCTCGTCCGGCCGCAGGAAGACCTTCAGCAGGTCGGCGCGGCTGACGATGCCCTGGAGCATGCCGATGTCGTCGACGACGGGCAGCCGCTTGACGTGCCGGACGGCCATGATCCTGGCCGCCTGGGCCAGAGTGGTATCGGGGTGGACCGTGATCGCGGGGGTGCTCATGAGTTCCTCCGCCGTCACCGCCGCGGCCTTGGCGACGTCGGACAGGCGCCGGCGTTGCTCGAAGAGGCTCGGGTCGCTGTCGTGAAACTCCTCCTTGGGGAGCAGATCGGCCTCGGAGACGACGCCGATGACGCGCCCCTCGCCCTCCAGGACCGGCATGGCACTGACCTTCCACTGCTCCATGGTCCGGACGATCTCCTTGAAGGGGGCGTCGCGGCCCACGGCCACGACCGTCTGGGTCATCACATCACTCACGATGTGCGGGGTCTCAGGCACCGCAATCCTCCTCGTCTCGCCTTCAGCTCCGGGTGCAGTTCCCCGGCACCGAGGGTCTCGATGACCGCCGCGCGGCGCGCATGAGCTGTTCGCGACACTCCTTGGTCAGGGCGCCGAAGACGCCGGTCCTGGCAACCACGTTCGCCTTCCCTTCACGACTCCACGATCGTCGCAAATCGGCGCAGTGCAACCTGGGCCGAGGGCCCCCTTCGAGAGCCGGTCCAGGTGTCGCGACGGAACCCATGCCGTGGACTGGGCGGTGGACGAGGCGGCGCGCCTCGGGCTGTCCCTGCGGCTCGTTTACGCCTCTGACCGTCCGGCCGAACAGGCCCTTGGCCCAGCACATCGCCGCGTCCTGCGCGGAACGCGCCCGGCTGCGCAAACCGAGGTGAAGGTGTCGAGCGACGTACTGCCCGGTGATCGTGGTTCGCGGCGGGGAGCGGAACCGCAGGGCTCCTTCGGCCGGGTGGCGGTCGGCCTCGGCGACGCCACGGAGGGCCCGGCCGCCGTGCGGTTCGCCGTCCGCGAGGCCGAGACGCGCGGCAGCAGCCTGCACGCCGTCTGGTCCAGACGCTGCTGGTGACTGCGGACGCAGCCTCAGTCAGCTGCCTGGGCTGTTCCAGGCAGGCGGACCGCTCCCTTCGGGAGATTGCCATCCATGTGCGCGTGTTCTGACGCCCGGGCGCGGTTCGACGGGCCCAGCGCGACATATCACCACTGGGCCGGTGGCCCGCTGCGGGGAAGCGGTGAGCCAGGCCCGGGTATCAGGTTCAGGCGCGTCCGCGTGCCATCGCCGTCGTCATGAGCCCAAGGACAACGGCGACGGCCCCGGTGGCGGTGTTGCTCGCGATAGTGCCCGTGGTCGTTGAGGCGTTCTGCATCACCCAGGGAGCGATGATCGCCCAGGCTCCGATGGCGGCTGCCGCCCAACCCATACCGAAGGTCCGCTCGAAGACCGAGCCGAAGCCAAGGGCCAGGACCGCCAGGGCGATACCCGTGACGAGGTTGCTCACGGCCAGCGGGTTGCCGTTGAACCCGACCACCCAGGGGGAGATCGCCAGGTACAGGCCGGCCAGCAGGGTCAGCCCCTCGGTCGCCTGCGCGGACGGCTTCGCCGAGATCGCGGCGGCCCGGGCCCGCATGGCCTGGATGTCAGGGTGTTCCTCGATACGCGAGTGCATGGCCACGTCGGCCATCTGGCCTGATGCTGTCGTCGCCGAGGCTCGGTACGCCACCTCCGGACGGTCAGCCGATGGAGGAGCGTCCATCGGCCGGTACGCGTACGTCGTCGATGGCGAAGCCGCTGCGCGGCCGGGTCGGGATACGTGACAGCGAAATCGTCAGATCCTGGGCCGGAACCGTTTATGCGAGGCGGGCCAGGCGTGCTGCAAGCGCCGTCAGCGAAGCCACGGTGACGCCTTCGGGGGCAGCCGTGGCTGGTCTGCGGTGGATCTGTCGCAGCTGCCGAGGCCGACGCCCCGGCCTGCGGCTGCGGAGGGCCGTTCCGGAACGCGGGCGGCCTCGGCGGGCCGCGGCAGCATCTTGGAGCGGATGTACACCCGATGGACGTACCTGCGCCGATCTCTCTCGCTCGACGGCCGCGGCGCGTCGCCCGGCGGTCGGGAGGCGGGCGATGGCGACGGTTTCTCGAACGCGAGCCTGATCGCGACGAATTTCATTCCCCTTGGCGGAGGCGATCCGCAGACCAGCCACCGCAGTCCGGGCGAAGGCGTCACCGTGGCTTGCCGGCGGCCCTCGCGATGCGCCTGGCGCGCCTCGCGTACCCGGTGCCGCGCCAGGACCTGTCGATTCCGCTGTCGGTGGACGTTCCGCACTGGGCACAGGGCAGAACCGGCGTCGGCGAGCGGCCTCACTGCGTCGGTGAGGGATGCCGGTGGGGGCGCCACGCTTGCGGGTGATTTCTGCGACAGGACGTGCCGGAGATGCGGTCGATGTGGCAATGACCCAGCGAGTGGATCAGTACTGGTCCCGGCTGTTGTGGAGAGGGGGTAGCGGGATGCACAGGCACTTGGCGCATGGGCTTCGTGCCTCCTTGCGCAACAACGGCCAGGCTTACGGCTTCTCCGTCTCCGTCACCGCGAGTGCGGCGATCCTGAATCTGGAGGCGAGGCAGTCCGGCGCCGTTCACCTGATCTACTTCGCTGCGGCGGCGGCGGTGGCCTTCAGCCTGCTGGAGACCGTGGCGACGAGAGGCTTTCGCAAGCCGCTGGAACAGGAGCCCAGCACCGTGACCGCGCTGGGGATCGCATTCAGCATCGCCTCCGTGGCGGGGACGGTGACGCTGGCCTGGGTGGTGGCGCACTTCGTCGGAGGCATGGCGGCGTGGCCCATGACCGGCTTTCTGGTCTCCGTGGTCTATCCCGTGGCTGCCGGGATGGAACTCGCTCTGGCGCAGCGGTTCCGTGAGGCGTCCGACCAGGACACCGAGAAGGAGATCAGCAAAGAGGAAGAAGCCCACGATCAGTGAAACGCAGGCTGACGGGGCGCCTTGTTCAGTCAGCGGCTCACGCTTCCCGACTTGGTCGGCCGGACGAGCGACGTCCGTCTGGTCGGAGGAGTAAGGGGTTCCTGCTCAGACGCTGTCGGCCTGGTCGTTCATCGGCGCGTCGTATGCCGGGCGAGGTCGCGGAGACGGTCGAGCGGGCCAAGGAGGGGGGCCGCCAGCTTGTTGGCAGCCTCGTTGTTCACCCACCGGTGGGGGCGCATGGGCGCGTACATCTGGGTGAGCTTGACCTCCGCGCCGAGCATCATCGTGGTGAAGTGCGTCGCCGAAGGGCGCAACCCCGCCGAGACGTCCTGCGCGGAGCTGTGTCAGGGCACCCCTCACTGGATCGACGTCAACGCCGACGTCAGTGAGGTGCTCGACACCATGGATCCACGGCGAGGATGTCCCCAATGTGGGCGCAAAAGGGGTGGGGCAGGTGGTGGCTGCGGCAGCGGCGTGAGCTGCGGCGCAGTGTTCGTCCGGGCCTGTCACGACTCCGCGGAGGGCGCTCCTCCGCCCGCTGTGTGCTGCTCCTGCAGCTCGTGGACGATTCCGTAGGCGGCGGCGGTGGCTGGTACTGCGAGGAGCACTCCGATGATCCCGGCCACGGACGCGCCAGCGGTGAGCGCCACCAGGATCACTGCGGGGTGAATGCGCACGGTCCGGCTCTGGACCATCGGCTGGAAGATGTTGCCTTCCAGCACCTGGACCACGAGCACCACCCCGAGCACCCACAGGGCGATGACGAGCCCCCGGTCGGCAAGCGCGACCAGCACGGCTGCAGCACCGGAGAGGAAGGCGCCGAGGTAGGGGACGTAAGCGCCGATGAAGACGATGGCGCCGAGTCCCAAGGCACCCGGCACGCGCAGGATCAGCAGGCCGGCCGTGATGAACACAGCGTCGATGAGCGCGACCACGGTGGTGCCCCGCATGAACCCTTCGACGCCCTCGAAAGCCCGCCGGGCCATCGCCTCGACCGTGTCGGCGATGCCGCCCGGGACGAGCGAGCGCAGCGTGCCGACGGCCCGGTCGGAGTCGCGCAGGAAGAAGAAGACCAGCAGCAGCGCGAGCACCGCCATGCCGAGGGCCTGGGCCAGGACGCTGACCCCAGTGAGGACACCGGAGGCCGCCGTCCCGCCGAACCGGCCCAGCAGGTCCAGGGCATCGTCGGCGAGATCCTCCAGTGAGGTACCGGATGCCCCGAACTGATCGGCCAGGCCCCGGACCGCTCGGCGCAGCGAGGCGACGATCTGGTCCCAGGTATCGACCAGCGCCACCGTGACGAGGTACACCGCGCCGCCGACCACGGCGAGGACGGCGGTGCAGGTGAGGCCGGCGGCGACGGACCGGTTGACCTTCGCCCCGACGAGCCGCCGGTGGAGGGGAAGGAGCAGCGCGGTGCCGAGCAGGGCGAGCAGTACGGGAACGACGGCCGGCCGGAGCGCCACGCACAGCTGGATCCCGATAAAGACGACTCCGGCGACCAACAGGATCACGGCGCACCAGGCGGCAAGCCGGCGAACGGGCTCCGGAAGCAGCTGCACGCGCCCAGCGTACGCATCGGCTGCCCTGTTTTCGGCGAACGGCCCACCCGGACGACATGCCGTCGGCTTCGGTGAGGCCGGCCGCCGTGGGGCAGGCGCTGGTGATCCCCCCTGCCGAGCTACAGAACGCTCGACCGGTGATCGCGGAAGGCGGTGGCCACTACGGCGCCACGAGGCGCCCTGCTGAGGGGAGTTGAACCCCGACTCGGAGGAAACCGCCGTCCCCGACCACAGGCCTGAACACGACCGGGGATACTCCTCCCTCACTTGGCCAAGTCCTCAAGAGAGTGGGGAAGTTCGGCGCGCGACAGGCCGTCGAAGGGCCAGGCCGCCCGCTCGTTCAGTGCCCAGGCCGCCAGCAGGTCAAGGGCGTCTTCGGCGTCGCTCACGCGATGCGCTGCGCGCACTCTGGACTGGCCGTCACTCCCCAGGTCCCCATCAGACCCCATCACCTTTGGAACGGGGTCGGCTTCCCTGGAGCGTGTGCGGGCCGAGTCAGGCGCGTCGACGTCGGTGGACGGCCTGCTCAAGTCGGCCCCGTCAACGGCTACTCCGAGGCGTCCCATGAGAGCCGGCTCGCTGCGTGCGAGCGCCCCCTGCAGTCGTGCCCGCAGCTCCGTGTACGGCACAGGTGCGGCAGATCGTTGAGCAGCCATGTCAGGACCAACGAGACGGGCCGAGGATGCGCTGTACGCCGGACGGGCGGAGCTGCGAAGCGCGTGGGGGCCCGCATGGCGGGGCTGCTCCTCCGGTGAGCGGGCCGCGCAAGGCGAGCAGGAGTGTCGGAGGCCAGCAGGTAGAAGCCGACGGCGTTGTTTCGCGGCGACCAGGGCGACGCCGCCGACCAGCAGGAGGGCGGTCCGCCCGGGCGGCATGCGGCGTAGGCCCGTCCATGCGGCTGGGGGGAACAGCACCAGTCCGGCGGCAACGGCTGTCTCCCAGGCTCCGTAGCTGGACGTCTGTCCGCCCGACCGGAGGGACGGACCGGACCTTGCGCTCCCCTGCCTACAGGAGCAGAGCACGCAGACTGCGAGGTCAGGTCACGTGTCTTCGGGCCCCGGACCGGTGGCGTCATGGGAATGACTGCGCTGTTGCCGGCCGGGTTCGTCATCGACCGCCTCGCTGTCGTCGGCCTGGGCAGGACGCAGCACGCTGAGCAGGACGGAGACGGTCAGGACGGCGACGACCACGGCGAGGCTGACGAGTGAGTGCACCTCGGGGATGCTGCTGCTGATGAGCTCGTGGGCTGCCTGCAGGACCAGCTTGACGCCGATGAAGGCCAGGATCAGTGCCAGGCCCGTGCTGAGGTGGCGGAAGCGGTCCAGCAGGCCGGCGAGCAGGAAGTACAGGGCGCGCAGGCCGAGGATGGCGAAGGCGTTGCTGGTGTAGACGATGAACAGGTCACTGCTGACGCCGAGGACGGCGGGCACGCTGTCGATGGCGAAGACCAGGTCGGCGCCCTCGATCGCGGCCACGACGGCGAGCAGCGGGGTGGCCACGAGTTTGCCGCTCTCCCGGACGAAGAAGCGGTTCTCGGCGTAATCGCCCCGGACCGGAACGACCTTGCGCAGCAGCCGTACGGCGAGGCTCCGGCCCGGGTCGACGCTGCTCTCTTCCTTGGTGAGGATCTTGTAGGCGCTGTAGAAGAGGAAGGCGCCGAAGACGAAGAGGACGGCGGTGAAGCGGCTGACCACCGCGACGCCTGCGGCGAGGAAGAGGCCGCGGAAGATCAGGGCGCCCAGGATCCCGAGGAACAGCACGCGGTGCTGGTATGCGCGGGGGACCTGGAAGTAGCCGAAGATCAGCGCGAAGACGAAGAGGTTGTCGACCGACAGGCTCTTCTCCAGTAGCCACGCTGTCGTGTACTCCACGCCGGCGTTCGTGCCGACCACGAGGAAGACGACCACGCCGAAGACGACGGCCAGCCCCACCCAGACCGCGCTCCAGACGGCGGCCTCCTTGAAGCCGATGACGTGTGCCCGCCGGTGCGCCAGCAGGTCGACGGCCAATGCCCCTACGACGGTGACGGCGAACACCATCCACAGCCACGGCGGTACGTCGTACACGAGTTCACCCCTTCCGAAGCCACCAGGCACCCCTACTCCGTCGAGCGCTGCCACGGTCAACGCCGACGACGAGTGCCCTCGATCGGAGTGCCCTCATCCGAATCGGCGTCAGGCTTTGCGGGCATGAGTGGCTGTCGCTGGGTCAGGTCTGTCGTCGATGGTGTGGGGCAGGGTGGCCGGGGCGCGGCGCGCGTGGGGCCGAGGAGAGCGGAGCCGAGGCCCCGCGGCCGTCGGCTCGTCTGCCGTTTTCGCCCCTGTCCATGGGTAACCCGAGGAGGAAATCGGCTGTCGACGTCAGGTGATCGGTGGCGTACGAGCGACGCCCGCCTGAACGAGATCCTGGTCTGCGTGAGGCGACACTCCCATGACCGATGCCGCACGTTTCAACGACGTCGCCGCCGGCGGGCTGATCGTGTTGCTGGCGCTCGGCTCCCTTGCCCTGCTGCCCGTCCGTTCTGCCGGGGGCCGCGAAGCCGGGAAGGTCGAGCAGGTGGCAGGTCGTGTGCTCGGCGCATCGGCTGAATGACGGCAGTAGAGCCTGCACCCCGTGCGCGGCGGAAGGCCGCGATGATGGCCTGGCCGCAGCGCTTCCCGCTCCGGCCCCGGCGCACACGCGGCGATCCATGGTGCCGGCCACCCGTCCGCGTGACGGCGGATACTCCGTGCGGCGCTCAGGGTCGGTAGGGAAAGCGCGGGGGAATGTAGCCGGTCCCCCAGAAGGGGGCGTAGCCGTAGTGTGTGTAAACCCGGTCGGAGTATTCGCGCTGGTCCACCAACTCCGGGTCGTACTCGGGCGCGTCGACGACGTCGTCCCGCGTACGGTCGATGCGGACCACGTCCTCGGTCACGTCGGCCACGGCGTCGACCGGGATGTAGCTCTTCTTCTCGCCGATGCCCAGGAAGCCGCCATATTCCATGAGCAGGAAGCGGACCTTGCGCTCCCCCTCGTCGATGATCAGGTCGCCCACCTGGCCGAGTTCGTTCCCGGAGCGGTCGGTCACCTTCCGGCCCCGCACGTCCTCGTCGGCGGAAGGGATCGCTTGCTGCGAGTCGGAGAGCCTGGTCAGCATGGGAATGTCGCCGGACTTCAAGGTGCCTCCTTCGATCTCCTCTACATGGCGGGCGATTGACGTACGTGCCGCAACCGCCCGTTTCGCCCCTGTTCCCTCCCTGGCTCGGCTCATGCGCGTATCCGCGGAGTGAATGCCCGGGGCCGTGCGGCTTCAAGGCAGGCGATGACTGGGAACGTGCAGGGTCCCCGATGGTCCGGTCGTGCTGGTCGGGCACTCCACCGGCGCCCGGGGGGCGTTGCGGGCAGCGGTCCAAAACTCCGACCGGGCGCGCGCATCCTGCTCGCCGCGGGTGCGCAGGACCCACTCGCACCGCCCGGCTGGATCGAACAGGCGGCACGGCAGGCATCCGACGGTCGCGCGGTGACCCTGCCCGGAGCCCACGGCTTCCCCTGCAGCGACCCTGAAGTCACCGCTGACCTCGTCCTCCGGGCGGCGCACCCCTGACTGCATCCCTTCCGTCCGTGCCGCTCTGTTCCCGCTGGGAAGCGTGCGCGATGCCGTGTGCCGGCAAATGCCCTTCCTTTCGAGAGTTGCCGTGAATGCTGCTGGTCTGCGCGGCCGACTCAAGGACGGCCGCCACACCACCCCCGCCAAGGTGACTACTCCGTCCGAGTGGTGTGTGCATTCGGCCGTTTCACCACGTCGCGCCGGGTAACTCCCCCCAGTTGCAGGGGACGCCGGGCTCTCGAACGTTCCATGACGCGCCGTTTGTGGCCAGCAGCCTGGTGATGGCCTGGTCTACTGCCCCGAGAGGACTTGCCATGACCGCTTCCGATCCCGATCGTTCCGCGGACCGCTCCGATGGCCGGATCGTCGACGAAGGTGACGATCCGGATGGCTGTGCGGCGTGGCGGGCTCGCAGTCGGCTGGTACTCACGCCGGTAGCGGCGCCGTCGATCCTTGGCTGGTTCGCCTTTGGGGCGGCGACGTTCATGGTGGCCTCGCACATGGCCCGCTGGTGGGGGTACGACGTCATCACCGGTGATCCTCGCTCCCTTCGTCATTTTCGTCGGCGGTGTGGCCCAGCTGCTCGCCGCCACGTGGGCCTACCGAGCCCGCGACGGTCTGGCCACTGCCGTGCACGGCGTCTGGGGTGGGTTCTGGTTCTCCTGGGGCGTGCTGGTGCTGCTGACCGCGAGCGGCAGAATCCGGCTCGCGACGATCAGCGAGGACGCCTTCGGCTTCTGGTGGATCGCGGCCGCCTTTTGCACCGCCGGCGCGCTGCTGCCGGAGCAGTCGTACAGCCGGGTGGTGCTGCCTTTGGGCCGCCGGAGTCTGGTGGGCAACGTTCCCGGACACAAGGTCCTCCGGGACATCGGCTGTCCGGCCGGGATGCCGGGTGCCGAGCGCGGCCAGTGACAGCCCGGCGGGAGGGTGCCCGGGGCTCACTCCTTCCGGGCCACCGGGGGCGCCGACCCGCAGGTGAGGCAGGTACCGGACACGTGCGGAGGAGATGACACCCGGACATGGCACGATCCCGGAATGTGCTGTGCGTGGCACCGCGCTATGCCACGTCCTTCGGAACCTTCGACCATGCCTTCCATCTGGTGGGAGCCCGTGCGTTCATGCCGCCGCAGGGGTTGCTGGTGATCGCCGCCCGACTGCCGGCGTCCTGGCGGGTGCGGCTGATCGACGAGAACGTCCGGCCGGTCACGGATGACGATCTGCGCTGGGCCGACGCGGTCTTCGTCACCGGCATGCACGTACAGCGGGACCGCATCATGCGGCTGGTCGAGCGCGCGCATGCATGGAACCGGCTCACCGTCCTGGGCGGCCCCTCCGTCTCCGCCTGCCCCGACTGGTATCCCGAGGCGGACATCCTTCACCTGGGTGAGCTCGGCGACGCGACCGACGCCGTGATCGCGCGGGTGGAGCGGGACGTGACCCGCCCCCCGACGCAGGAGCGGTACCGCACGAAGGACCGCCTCCCCCTGGACCGGTTCCCGATCCCTGCCTACGGGACGATCGACCTGCGGGACTACTTCCTGGCGAGCGTGCAGTTCTCCTCCGGCTGCCCGTTCTCCTGCGAGTTCTGCGACATCCCCGCACTGTACGGACACACACCCCGTATGAAGACCCCGCAGCAGGTCACCGCCGAACTCGACACGCTCATGGCCTGCGGCAGCCCGCGCTCGGTCTACTTCGTGGACGACAACTTCGTGGCCAACCCCCACGCCGCGACGGCCCTCCTGCCCGAACTGGTGCGCTGGCAGGAACGCAACGGCTACCCCCTCGTCTTCGCCTGCGAAGCCACCCTCAACATCACCAAACGGCCGGAGCTGCTGCGCCTGATGCGGCAGGCCCGGTTCACGACGATGTTCGCCGGCGTCGAGAGCCCCGACACCGACGCGCTGCACGCCCTCAACAAACGGCAGAACCTGCGCTCACCCATCCTGGACGGGGTCCGCACGCTCAACGCCCACGGCATCGAAGTGGTGGCGGGCATCATCATCGGCCTGGACACCGACACGCCCGCCTCCTACGACCGTCTCGTCCACTTCATCGACACCAGCGCCATCCCCCTGCTCACCATCAACCTCCTCCACGCCCTGCCCGGCACACCTCTGTGGGACAGGCTGGAGAAAGCAGGCCGCATCCTCACCGACCCCGGAACACGGGAGTCGAACGTCGACTTCCTCCTCCCGTACCCCGTGGTGCTCGACGGCTGGCGCCGCACCATCCGCCACGCCTACGCCCCGCACCGGCTCTACTCACGGTTCCAGCACCAGATGCACCACACCTACCCCAACCGGCTGGCGGTCCCGCGTCGGCCCTCCCGGGCGGACCTGCACCGCGGCTTGGAGGTCGTCGGGCGCACGCTCTGGGAGTGCGGAGTGCGCGCCCCCTACCGCAGGGAGTTCTGGCGCATGGCCCGGTCCATCGCCAGCCACGCCGACCTGGAAGGCTTCGTTCAAACGGCGGTCGTTGGTCACCACCTGATCACCTACGCCCGCGAAGCGCTCGACGGGCGTGCGGAGAAGGCCTTCTACGCCCCCAGGCATTGAGCAACGAGCTGCTTTGAGCGCCGTGCACACGCTCATGGCCGTGCCGCGCAGCGTCTGCGGAAAGGCTGCGTGTCATCGGCCCACGGCAGCCTGTCCCCGCGCGCCGCGCCGGAATGCAGGCGGTCATGGTCGTCCTGGTCCCTACGGCAGGCATCCCTGCGGCAGGCATCGAGCGACACTCCTGGCCCACCACCCGGCGAGCTGTTCGGCACAGGGACAGCGACGGACGAGAGTGGGTTACCCGGCGAGGAGGCTGTGTCGTAGGAACGCGCAGGCGCGGGTGAGCAGCCGGGAGACGTGCATCTGGGAGACACCGACGATGTCCGCGACTTCCCGCTGGGTCAGGGAGTCGGCGAAGTACAGGCTCAGGATGCGCCGCTCCCGCGCCGGGAGCATGGGGATGAGTGTGCTGAGTGCCACCAGGTCGATGACGCGCTCGAGCGCCGGGTCGTCGCGGCCCAGGATCTCCGCCAGTGATGTGCGCTGTTCCGGCCCGAGTTGTTCGTCCATGGAACGGGGGTTGCGTGCCTGGTCGGCACGCAGCGCCTGCCGGATGTCGTCTTCGTCGATTCCGGTCAGCTGGTGGAGATCGCGTGTGTTTCCGCCGTCGGCGTGTCCGGCCCGGCGTAGTTCCTCCTGAGCTTGACGCACGCGGCGGTGCTTGTCCTGCATCCGCCGTGGCACGTGCACGTGCCAGGTGTGGTCGCGCAGGTGCCGTTTGAGTTCGCCGTCGATGGTGGGTACGGCATAGGACAGGAATGCGTGCCCGCGGGTGGGATCGAAGCCGTCGACCGCCTTGACCAGTCCGAGACAGGCCACCTGGTAGAGGTCCTCGCGGCTGTCGACGGGGGAGCCGTAGCGGCGGGCGAGTCTGCGGGCGACGGGCAGGAAGGCCGTGACGGCCTTGTCCCGCAGGGCGTGGCGTTCCGGTCCTGGCGGGCTGGTGGCCATGCGGTGCAGGAGTTCTTCCTCCGGCGTCCGAAGCGGCGGGCCGTCCGAGGACGTGGCGGGCGGATCGGCGAGGGGCTGCGCCTGCATGCGCAGGGCCTGGGGCATGTAGCCGCTCCTCTTGCTGTGTGGGGGATGAGGAGCCCGGCGGGCAGTCGGTCCGGGAGGGCGGGGAGCGAGTGCTCCGTCGGGGTTGGCCCTATGCAAAGGTGCTGGATCTTGCCGCTTCCATGACGCATACCTCCTAGGTACGACAGGACTGCGCGGCGCGCGATCCAGACATGCCGTACGGAGGCATCCCGCGTCGTGGCCCGAGCGCCCGGAAGGCTTTGCCCTGCAAAGGTCCCTTGAAAGCACCCGAACGGTCGTGCAGGAGGCGGTTTACGGGCCGGTGCGGGAGGCAACCCATGGGGCCACCGTCCCACCGCTCGCTCAGGAGAAGTCCATGACCGAAGTCGCCGACTATGTGCTGCAACGCCTGACCGAGTGGGGTGTCCAGCGCGTGTACGGATACCCGGGCGATGGCATCAACGGATTGCTGGGTGCTTTCGACCGGGCCAAGGGGGAGCCGGAGTTCATCCAGGTCAGGCACGAGGAGATGGCCGCTTTCATGGCGTGCGCGCACGCCAAGTTCACCGGTGAGGTGGGCTGCTGCACGGCCACGTCCGGCCCTGGAGCCATCCATCTGCTCAACGGCCTGTATGACGCCAAGCTGGACCACCAGCCGGTGGTCGCCGTGGTGGGCCAGCAGAAGCGGCTCAGCCTCGGCGCCCACTATCAGCAGGAGGTGGATCTGGAGCGGCTGTTCGCGGACGTGTCCGAGTTCTGCCAGATGATCGTGCATCCGGCGCAGGCCCGGCATGTCATCGACCGGGCGTTCAAGACCGCGCTCACCACCCGCGGTGTGGCCACGATCATCATCCCGAACGACGTGCAGGAGGAGGACGCCCAGCCCTCGCCGCCGAAGAAGCACGGCTCGGTGTTCTCCAGCGTCGGCTGGAGCCGCCCGCGCGTGCTCCCGGACCCGGACGAGGTACGCAGGGCCGCCGACATCCTCAACGAGGGCAGCAAGGTCGCCATGCTCGTCGGGCAGGGCGCGGCCCGCGCCGAGGCCGAGGTCGTCGAGGTGGCCGAACTGCTCGGCGCCGGTGTGGCCAAGGCTCTGCTCGGCCGCGAGGTGCTGCCCGACGACCTGCCGTTCGTCACCGGCCCCATCGGCCTGCTGGGCAGCAAGGCCAGTGACAACATGATCCGCGGCTGCGACACCCTGCTGATGATCGGCAGCAGCTTCCCGTACTCCGAGTGGCTGCCCGACGAGGGGCAGGCGCGTGGGGTCGAGATCGACATCGACGGGAGCATGATCGGCATCCGCTACCCGATGGAAGCGCATCTTGTGGGGGACGCCAAAGAGACTCTGAAGGCGCTCATTCCGCTGCTGAGGCGCAAGGAGGACCGCTCGTGGCGGGAGAAGATCGAGAAGGACGTCGTCGAGTGGAACGACCTGTGTGAGCGGTGGGCCGCCCAGCACTTCGGCAACACCATCAACCCGCAGGCCGTCGCCTCGGAACTCTCGTTCCGGCTGCCGGACGACGCGATCCTGACCGCCGACTCCGGCTCGGGCACCAACTGGTGGGCCCGCAACATCAAGCTCCGCCAGGGCATGCGCGCTTCGCTGTCCGGCACGCTGGCCACCATGGGGCCGGGCACGCCGTACGCCATCGCCGCGCGGTTCGCCTACCCGGACCGGCCCGTCATCGCGTTCGTGGGCGACGGAGCGTTCCAGATGAACGGTATGAACGAGATGATCACGGTCAAGCGCTACCTGGACCGGCTGGCCGGATCCCCGCCGTTCGTCTTCTGCGTGTTCAACAACCAGGACCTCAACCAGGTCACCTGGGAGCAGCGGGCCATGGCCGGTGATCCGAAGTACCCCGGCTCGCAGGACATCCCCGACATCCCGTACGCCGCCTACGCTCAGCTGATCGGCCTCAAGGGCATCGTGTGCGACGACCCGAAGAAGATCGGTGCCGCCTGGGACGAGGCCCTGACCTCCGAGGTGCCCGTCGTGCTCGAGTTCAAGGTCGATGCCGAGATCGCGCCGATCCCGCCGCACATCATGACCGAGCAGGGCAAGAAGGCCGCCAAGGCGGCTCTGCACGATCCGGAGAAGGCGGGCATCACCGCCAAGGGCGTACGCCAGAAGATCACTGAGTACGCCGAGCACCTGCCCGGCCGGGGGAGCTCATGACCGACGAGCGCAGGAAGCGCGGCGTGACCGAGGTCGTCGTGGTGACCGGGGCGAGCGGCGGGGTCGGCCGTGCCACGGCCCGGGCCTTCGCCGCGCGCGGCGCGTCCGTCGCGCTGCTGGCCCGCGGCGAGCAGGGGCTGGAAGGCGCCGCCCGTGATGTGCGGGAGGCGGGCGGCCGCGCGTTGCCTCTGGTCGTGGACGTCTCCGACGCGGAGGCCGTCGACGCGGCGGCGGAGCGGGTGGAGAGGGAACTGGGCCCGATCGACGTGTGGGTGAACGCGGCCTTCTCGACCGTGTTCGCGCCGGTGCCGGAGATCAGGCCGGAGGAGTTCCGGCGGGCCACCGAGGTGACGTACTTCGGCTTCGTGTACGGCACCCAGGCGGCCCTGCGCCGCATGGTGCCGCGCGACCGCGGCACCATCGTGCAGGTCGGCTCGGCACTGGCCTACCGCGGCGTGCCGCTCCAGGCCGTCTACTGCGGTGCCAAGCACGCGATCCAGGGGTTCACCGAGTCGCTGCGCTGCGAACTGCTGCACGACCGCAGCGGGGTGCGCGTCACGATGGTGCAGTTGCCGGGTCTGAACACGCCGCAGTTCGGCTGGGTGCTGTCGCGCCTGTCCCGGCATCCGCAGCCGGTGCCCCCGGTCTACCAGCCGGAAGTCGCCGCCCAGGGCATCCTGTATGCCGCCGACCATCCGCAGCGGCGCGAGCACTGGGTCGGCGGTTCCACCGTCGCCACGCTGCTCGGGCAGCGCTTCGCCGCCGGGCTGCTGGACCGGTACCTGGCCCGCACGGCGTACGACTCCCAGCAGACCGGTGATCCCGTCGACCCCTCGCGCCCGGTCAACCTCTGGGAACCCGCCGACGGTGCGGCCGGCCGGGACTACGGGGCGCACGGCGTCTTCGACCAGCAGGCGCACGAACGCAGCGTCCAGCTGTGGCTCTCACGGCACCGCCGGCCGCTCGCCATGGGCGCGGCCCTGGCCGGCGCCGCCGGTACGGCGGTCGCCGCCGGCCTGCGGCAGCACCCTCACAACGGCAGGGTGGACGCCTCGTTGAGGCGGACCGCGCACTCCAGCAGCAGGGCGTGGACGAACGCCTGGGGCAGGTTGCCGCGCAGTTGGCGCTGACGCACGTCGTACTCCTCGGCGAACAGCCCGGGCGGTCCGCAGGCCGCCCGGGTCCGTTCGAACCAGCGGAAGGCGCCGACGCGGTCGCCCAGGTGGTGCGTGGCCAGTGCCATGTGGAATCCGCACAGCAGGAAGGCGCCCTCGGCCTCGCCGAGCGGGACCCCGCCGTGAACGAAGCGGTACAGGTATCCGTCCTGCGCCAGCTGATCCTCGATGCGGGCACGGGTGAGCGCTGCACTGGGGTCGTCCGTGTCCGTGCACCCTCGCGCCAGGGGCACCAGCAGGGCGGCTTCGGGGCCGTCGTCGTCGGCGGCCCGCCGCCAGTACCCGTCCGGGTGCAGACAGCGTCGACGGGTCTCCGCCAGGACAGTGTCGGCGATCTCGGCACAGCGCCGGCCGTCCTTGCCGGGCAGGGCGTCCGCGATGCGGCGCAGTCCGCACACCACGCTGAGCCGAGAGTGGGTCCACCACCGGTTCTCCAGCTCCCACAGCCCGGCATCGGGCTCCGGCCAGCGGCGTTCGATCGCGTCGACGGCGACCCGCACCGCGGCCTCCGCATCTGTGGTGAGCCGGTCGTGACGGGCGGCGGCCGCGAACAGCTGGAGCACCTCGCCGAAGGTGTCGAGCTGGAACTGCGTGGCCGCCTCGTTCCCGATCCGGTCGCTGCCGCCCGGATAGCCGGGCAACGGCAACGAGCGCTCCTTGGGCATCGGCTCTCCGGTGACCGTGTAGGCAGGCCGTACCGCGTCGCCGTCGGCGAGGATGCGGTCGGCCGTGAACCGTACGGCGGAGTCGAGGAGTTCGTGCGGCCCGTGCGAGGCGACCGCGAGGCCCGCGTAGCAGGTGTCCCGTAGCCAGGCGAAACGGTAGTCGTAGCTGCGGCCGGTGTTGGCCCGCTCCGGCAGGGACGTGGTGGCGGCGGCGACCATGCCGCCCGCGCCGCTTGTCAGCCCCCGCAGTACGGCGTACGCGTGCCGGGCGTCGCGCGGGGCGGCGAGGGCGGAGCAGTCCGGCACGGCGCGTCGCCACTCCCGCTCGGTGGCTCGCCACAACTCCTCGGGCACGAGCCGATGCTGGTCGGGGTCGGTGGACAGTTCCAGCACGATGTCGTGTTCCTCGCCCTTGCCCAGCCGGAACTCGCCGCGCAGGCCGGTCTCGGGATCCCATGACGCGCGGCGCGCACCGAGCAGCCGCATCCGCAGCCCTTCGCCCGCGGCCGTCCACACGTCTACCTCCAGGCGAGGATCACGCATCCTGTGCGCACCGAACCCCGGGCGCGGGTCCAGCTCCAGCCGCAGCAGTGCCTCACCGCGTACGACATGCATCCGGCGCAGCAGGATGAGACGGTCGGGGGACGCGGGCATAGCCAGTGCGTCACGGCACTCGATCACGGAGTCCGCGCTCACCCATCGGTTGACCCGGATCAGGGTGCCGTCCTCGTAGGCGCCGCCCCACACGTGCCAACGGTCCGCGGGCTCAACCGTGAAGTGCCCGTCGCCTCCGATCAGTGCCGAGAACACCGCGTCGCTGTGCCAGCGCGGCGCGCAGAGCCAGACGATCCTGCCCTCCGGATCCACCACCGCCCCGCGCTCACCGTCGGCGAGGACGGCGTACTCCCGCAGCACCCAGGGAGGACAGGCGGCGTCCGGCGCGGCCGTCGGCATGTCGGCTCCTTCTTTCATGGAACTGGGGCTTTCCCGGCTGAGCCGACCGGAAACCGTTGGTGTCCGCCGGTCGCATCAGGGGCGACCCGCGGAGTCGTCCCGACCGGTGCCTCCGCCCGTGGTCGTGCCGCGGGCCCGCAGGCCCCCTCTCGCTGCCCGGTTCCGGCGGGAGACGATGCGCCTCCGCGGGCCGACGGGAGACCACGCTGCCGAGGAGGAGCGTGAACAGCAACTCGGCGGCGAGCAGCGGCTGGACGAGCGAGAGGCTGCCCACGCCCAGCGCGGCCGCATGCAAACGGTAGACAGGGCGAGCAGCCCGGCACCCACCAGCCAGTGGGGCCGCCGCAGCACGTGCCCGAGCCATCGCGCGGCTTGCCGCAGACCCTTACCGCCTTTCGGTTCATCCGGCGCGGCACGCCGCTGCAGCACGGAGGCCGAGGCGTTGGACAACGCCGCCAGCAGCGCCAGGACGACGGTGAGCACGCCCTGCCTCCGCTCATCCGAACACGGCGGCAAGCCGCCGGTACAAGGCCGGTGCCGTGCCGCGCACCCGGACGGGCAGACGCAGCCAGCCAGGAACGTAGATCTCGTCCCGCCCCCGGGAAACCGCGGTCCAGACGGCGTCCGCCACCCGCTCGGGCGGCACCGGCCTGGGCCGCGACCGCCGATACGGGGCGCCGCGCCGCTCGAAGAACGGCCTCGACCGCGCGCTGCGCCCCGGCCGAGCGCGGATCATGGAGTCGCAGCACCCCCAGACGGCGATCGCCATCCCGCCCTCGGTGGTCCCTGGCGGCACGCTGGGACGGTACCGCTACGACACCCTAGCGCGGGCGGACGTCGTGGACGAGGACTTGATCCGCTGGGTGATGGCCTACCGGACCTGGCGCGGCGACGAACTGATCCGGGAAGAGACCGCTGGGTTCGACTGCCATGTCATCTCCGACGAGATGCTGGCCGCCGAGTTGTCGGCGGTGGTGCTCGAACGACACCCGGCCGCGCCCGAAGGCATCCAGGCATGGCGGCGCCCGCAGGCCGTGTGAGCCTCTTCCCCAGGGTCTCGTGCGTCAGCCCTCCACCTGTCCCCGCACGCGGCGGGAGGGAGTGAAGCCGTACAGGTCGAGGATGCCGGGCGGGTCGGCGAGGCCGGGGCCGCCCTGCTCGATCGAGGCGGTGATGTCGGCGGTGGCATCGGTGTCGTTGACCAGGCCGAGCCACACGGGCCGCCCGCCCGCCGCGCGGCCGGCGGACGAGGGCTGCACGACGACGACGTTGGCGTGCTCGCAGGCGTCCAGGCAGTCGGTGACGCGGACGGTCGCGGTGCCGTCGAGGGCCCGGCGCAGGCCGCGCAGCTGAGCCGCGTGGTCGAAGCCGGGGATCTTCGGCGTGCCGCAGCAGCACCCCCGGCACACGGTGACCGTGCACCGCGCCGCCCCCGCCGACGGGGCGGAGGCGGCAGCGGCAGTACGGCGGGAGCGCTTGCTCACGCGGTGTCCTTCCCGGGGTTGGTCCAGGCGGCCTCGCGCAGCAGGCGCAGGCCGTTGAGGCCGACGATGACGGTGGAGCCCTCGTGCCCGGCGACGCCGAGCGGCAGCGGCAGCGTACCGATCAGGTCCCAGGCGACCAGTACGGTGATGAACGCCCCGGCGATGGCGAGGTTCTGGATCACCAGGCGCCGGGCGGTGCGGGACAGCCGTACGACGGTGGGGATGGTCGCGAGTTCGTCGCGGACCACGACGGCGTCGGCGGTCTCCAGGGCGAGGTCGGAGCCGACCTTGCCCATGGCGATGCCGGTGTGCGCGGCGGCCAGGGCCGGCGCGTCGTTCACGCCGTCGCCGACGACCAGAACCTTCCGGCCTTCCTGCTCCCACGTGCGGACAGCGGCAACTTTCTCCTCCGGCAGCAGCCCGGCGCGGACATCGGTGATGCCGACCTCGGAGGCCAGGTGCCGTGCGGCGCGTTCGTTGTCGCCGGTCAGCAGGGTGGGGGCGCGGCCGGTCAGGGCGGTGAGCGCGGCGACGGTCGCGGCGGCATCGGGCCGGAGCCGGTCGGAGATACCGAGCACCCCGGCCGGTGCCCCGTTGATCAGGACCACCACGGCCGTACGCCCGGCGTCCTCCAGCCCTTGGACGACGGCATGGGCCCGGCTCGCGTCGGCGGGCAGGAGCCGGTCCGGGGAGCCGACCTGGACGGTGCGGTCCTCGACGGTGGCCGTGACGCCGTGGCCCGGCACGGAGGTGAAGCCGTCCGCGTCGGCAAGGGTCAGTTGGCGTTCGCGGGCGGCGTCGACGACGGCGCGGGCCAGCGGGTGCTCGCTGGGGTGCTCGGCGGCGGCCGCCACGGCCAGCAATTCGTCCTCGGTCAGGCCGCTGCCGGTCAGCGGGCGGATGTCGGTGACGCGGGGCGTGCCCTCGGTGAGGGTGCCGGTCTTGTCCAGGGCGACGGTGTCGATCTGGCCGAGGCGTTCCATGGCGACGGCGGACTTGGCGAGCACGCCGTGGCGTCCGGCGTTGGCGATGGCCGACAGCAGCGGCGGCATCGTGGACAGCACCACCGCGCACGGCGACGCCACGATCATGAAGGTCATCGCGCGCAGCAGCGCCGACTGCAACTCGTCGCCGAAGAGCAGCGGCACGGCGAAGACAGCCAGGGTGGCGGCGACCATCCCGACCGAGTAGCGCTGCTCGATCTTCTCGATGAACAGCTGGGTCGGCGCCTTGGTCTCGGAGGCTTCCTCGACCATCTTCACGATCCGGGCGATCACCGAGTCCGACGGATCCCGCTCCACCCGCACCCGCAGGGCACCGGTGCCGTTCACCGTGCCGGCGAACACCTCGTCGCCCGCCTCCTTGGCCACCGGCAGCGGCTCGCCGGTGATGGTGGCCTGGTCCACCTCGCTCTGACCGGCCACGACCCGGCCGTCCGCCCCGACCCGCTCACCGGGCCGGACCAGGATCACGTCCCCGACCGCCAGCTGTTCGGCCGGCACGCTCTCCTCGCTGCCGTCGGGCAGCAGCCGGGTCGCGGTGGAGGGGGCCAGGTCGAGCAGGCCGCGCACCGAGTCCGCGGTCCGGGCGGTCGCCACCGCCTCCAGGGCGCCGGAGGTGGCGAAGATGACGATCAGCAGCGCGCCGTCCAGGACCTGGCCGATGGCGGCGGCACCCAGCGCCGCGACCACCATCAGCAGATCCACGTCCAGGGTCTTGTCCTTCAGGGCCTTCAGGCCCTCCCAGCCCGGCTCCCAGCCGCCGGTGACGTAGACGGCGGCATACAGCGGCCCCCACAGCCACACCGGGGCGCCGAGCAGGTCCAGCGGCAGCGCGATCAGGAACAGGACCAGGGCCGCGAGCGCCCAGCGGGCCTCGGGCAGCGCCAGGATCCGGGTGCGCCGGCGCGGTGGCGCACCGGCGGTGCGGTGCCCCGGCGGCGCGGGGGCGGTCAGCGTGGAAGTCATCAGACGGGTGCCTTCGATGGGGACGGGGTTTCCGACCCCTCCACCGTACAGGAACATCTGAACAGCTATTCATGCATTCATTCCCGTACGATGGCCCCATGGGCCACGGACAGAAACCCCCCGCGAGCGACTACGCCGCCCCGCGCACCCGGCTGACGCCGGAGAACGCGCCAAAGGTCGCCGAGACCCTCCAGGCCCTCGCCACCCCCTCCAGGCTGCTGATCCTGGCCCGGCTGCGCGAAGGCCCCTGCGCGGCCACCGAACTCGCCGACGCCGTCGGCATGGAACAGTCCGCCTGCTCCCACCAACTGCGCGTGCTGCGCAACCTCGGCCTGGTCACCGGCACCCGCCGGGGCCGCTCCGTCGTCTACGCCCTGCACGACAACCACGTCGCCGGACTGCTCGACCAGGCCCTGTATCACATCGAGCACCTGCACCTGGGCCTCACCGACCAGCCCGAGAAAGAGCCCATGCCGGTCGCGATCCCATGAAAGGCGCCCGGGAAGGGGAGCAAGCGGGAGCGCCTGGGTGAAGGCAGGTGCGGCCGTCAGGCTGGTGGGGAGAGAGCGACAGGGGCCAGGCTTCAGGGCTCACGGAGCCTGACGGTCGCAGTGAGCACGGTGGTCAGGGACGAATGAAGCGGTGGTTCCCGGCTTCGCTGACCCGGGGACCAGCGCTATATGCGCGGGACCAGCGCTATATGCGCCGGGTCTCGGTCAGGCGGGGGTGACGTTTTCGGCTTGGGGCCCCTTGGGGCCCTGCGTCACGTCGAATTGGACCCTCTGGCCCTCGTTGAGTTCGCGGTAGCCGGTACTGGCGATGGCCGAGTAGTGGACAAACACGTCGGGGCCGCCGCCGTCCTGGGCAATGAAGCCGAAACCCTTCTCCGCGTTGAACCACTTCACAATGCCCGTAGCCATTTCGATCTCCTTCATGGGTACAACGCGAGTCCGCCGCTGTGCCGTTGTGCTTTCGCCGCCCGACTTCCCAGGGCTGCGGAGGTTAAACATGGTCATCCGCCAGGTGTCTTCACATCTCGGCGAAGATGCAATGCTCAATCATTGGGTTTGAATTCTCTGCCGGGTTCGGCTCTCGGCACGAAATTCCCTCAGTCAATTCCTTGGTGATTTAGCTATTTCGAACAACCCGGTGGTCCGGGATGGCCTAAATGGCTTGGCGCAGGGCATCGATGTGCCGCCATCACCGTTGGTCGCATCCTCGATCGTCGCGAGCCTGCGCACGACACCTGCGTTCGTGCAGGTCGGTGCCTTGATCCGGAGTGGCCCCGGCAGGATTCGAACCTGCGCACATGGCTCCGGAGCTTATCGGGTGGACGACGGAGCCCTCTGGGAGTGAGCAGAAGCTCCGATGGGCGGGCGGTAGCCGGGTCAGCCGTCGTGGCTGAGGTCGCCCGGGTCCGCCTGTGTGGCCAGGATGTCGGTGCTCGCGCCTCTTTGGTGTTGTTGCTCCTCGCGGGCGAGGGCCGCGATGCTGCCTCCGTCGAGCAGGGTGCGACGGCGGCTGTCGGAGAGGCGGTGGCGGACCGGATAGGTCTCGTCCTTGGTGGTGTTGCGCAGCCGCAGGCGGGGCTCGGCGCCGGGGGCCAGGGCCGTGTGGAGGTGCTCCAGCCGTAGCCGGTCGCCGACGTCGAAACGGTCGTAGTCTGCCGGGTCGTCGAACTCCAGCGGCAGCACCCCGAAGTTGGCCAGGTTCTGCCAGTGGATGCGGGCGTAGGACTTGGCGACCACCGCGCGCAGCCCCAGGTGCCGTGGTGTGATGGCGGCGTGCTCGCGGGAGGATCCCTGGCCGTAGTTCTCCCCGCCGACGACGAAGTGCCGGCCCGGCCCGCCCTCGGTGGCCAGTTCGGCGGCGCGCCGCGGGTAGTCCGGGTCGATCCGGGTGAAGGTGAACTCGGCGAGCCTGGGGATGTTGGAGCGGTACGGCAGCGCCTTCGCCCCGGCCGGGGAGATCTCGTCGGTGGACACGTTGTCGCCGCACTTGAGCAGGACCGGGCCATCCAGTACGTCGGGCAGCGGGTCGAAGTCGGGCAGGCCGGAGACGTTGGGTCCGCGTTCCAGCTCGATGCGTGCGGCCTGCTCGGGCGGCAGCGGAGGTTCGAACATCGCACGATTGACCGTCGAGTGTGCGGGCAGGCGCAGCCGCGGATACGGCACGCCCTCCTCGGCCGCCCACGCGCGGGGGTCGGTGATCTCGCCGGTGAGGGCGGAGACGGCGGCCGTCTCCGGTGAGCACAGCCAGACGGCGTCCTGTTCGGTGCCGGAGCGGCCGGGGAAGTTGCGCGGGAAGGTGCGCAGGCTGCCCAGGCCGGGGGCGGGGGCCTGGCCCATGCCGATGCAGCCGAGGCAGCCGGCCTGGTGAATCCGGGCTCCGGCGGCGATCAGGTCGAAGGTGGAACCCATCTTGGTGAGGTCGGCGAGGATCTCGCGGGAGGTGGGGTTGATGTCGAAGCTGACGGCGGGGTGGGTCTGACGGCCGGCGACGATGGCGGCAGCGATGGCGAAGTCGCGCAGCCCGGGGTTGGCGGAGGAGCCGATGACGGCTTGCCCGATGGGTTCGCCCGTGACCTCGCGCACCGGTACGACGTTGCCGGGCGAGGTGGGGCGCGCGATCAGCGGTTCGAGCGCGGACAGGTCGATCTCGTCGGTGAGGTCGTAGACGGCATCCGGCTCGGCGGTCAGCTCGCGGAAGTCGGCCTCGCGGCCCTCGGTCCGCAGGAAGTCCCGTACGGCGGTGTCGGCGGGGAAGACGGACGTGGTCGCGCCCAGTTCGGCGCCCATGTTGGCGATGACGTGCCGGTCCATGGCGGTCAGTCCCGCCAGGCCCGGGCCGTGGTACTCCAGGATCCGGTTGACGGCCCCCTTGACGCCGTGCCGTCGCAGCAGTTCCAGGACCACGTCCTTGGCGCTCACCCACTCCGGCAGCCGGCCGGTCAGCCGGATGCCCCAGATCTCCGGCATGGTCACGTACAGGGGCCGTCCGGTCATCGCGAGTGCCACCTCCAGGCCCCCGGTGCCCAGGCCGAGCATGCCGAGCGACCCGGCGGCACAGGTGTGCGAGTCGGATCCGGCCAGCGTCCTGCCCGGAATGCCGAAGTACTGCATGTGGGTGGGGTGGGAGACGCCGTTGCCGGGCTTGGAGTACCAGATGCCGAAGCGCCGGCACGCGGAGCGCAGGAAGGCGTGGTCCTCGGCGTTGCGCTCGTCCGCCTGGAGCAGATTGTGGTCGACGTACTGGACGCTGACCTGAGTACGGACTCGGTCCAGACCGAGGGCCTCCAGTTCCTGCATCACCAGGGTGCCGGTGGCGTCCTGGGTGAGCGTCTGGTCAATCTGCAAACCGATCTCGTGGCCTGGCTGCATCCGCCCGTCGACGAGATGGTCGGCGATGAGCCGGTGTGCCAGCGTGCCGTGGGAGAGGGTCACAACGCCCAGGCTGCGCGCTCCCCTCGGGTGCGGCAAGCCGACGCACGTCTGCTGGTCAGTCGCGCCGGCGGGCGATCCGCCGCCCCGTCCGGGCGACGCCGAACCACATGGACGCCCGCGACGGCTGCCTGGCCTGTGGGCACGACGGCGACCGGACACCTCGCATGGTGCAGTACGGCGTGCACGACCGTCCCGAGATGCAACCCGAGCCTGCCCTCCACCGGGTGGCGTGGAAGCACCACCAGTCCGGCCCGAGCCGATGCCTCCACCAGGGCAGCGGCGGGCGAGTCGACGGTCAGCTCCGTGTCCACGTGCACCTTGGGGTACGGGTACTCGACGACCGGCCGGGCCGACGCCTGTCGGGCCAGGGTGCCTCCTCCCGCTCGCCCGGTGATTGGCAGGAGGCACCCTGGTTACCCGGCGAGCAGGGGAAGCCTCACAGATCCTGGTGGGAGGTGAGGGGGAATGCGCCATGAGGAGTTCACCGGTCAGGTGCAGTCGCGGGCGCGACTGGACAGTCGTGGCGCCGCGGAAAGGGCGACCCGTGCAACGCTGGAGACGCTGGCCGAACGCATCCCGGCCGGGCTGGCGGAGAAACTCGCCGCCCAGCTGCCGCACGAGATCGCGGAGCATCTGCGGCGCATCGAGAAAGCGCCGGACGTTCCGGCCACCGGGGTGCACATGAGCGCACACGAGTTCTTCGAGCGGGTTGCCCAGCGGGAGGAGAAGAACTTCCCCAAGGCGGTCCACCACGCTCGCTCGGTGATCGAAGTGGTGGCAGAGGCCGTGCAGGGCAGCGTGACCGCAAAGGTCCGCGACTGTCTGGACCATGAGCTGGCCACCAGCCTCTTCGCCGGCAGTACCGGTAGCGCGCCATCCCACCGACCTGGCGTCCGCCACCAGCCGCCGCAGCGGAAGGAGGAGTCACGCAAGACGGCGCTCAAACTGGAAAGTTCCGCCTTCGAGGATCATCACCGTCTTCCGCCTCGGTACACCGAGGACGCCGGGAACGTCTCACCGCCGCTGGCCTGGTCCGGTGTGCCGGACGAGGCGACGGAACTGGTGCTGCTGTGCGAGGACGTCGACGTGCCGTCGGGCAGCTTCGTCCACTGGACGGTGGTCGGCATCAACCCCCACAGCCGGGGCATGGAGGCGGGCCAGACTCCGCCGGGCGGCACGGCACTCGTCAACGGCTTCGGTCGGCGCGGCTGGAGCGGGCCCAACCCGCCGCCCGGGGAGCAGCCGCACCGCTACGTCTTCCATCTCTACGCCCTGGCAGAGCCGTGCGTCCTGCCTGACCTCCCCAGCGCCGAGGAGGTCCACGAGGCCGTGGAGCGGCGCGAACTGGCCGACAGCACGCTCGTGGGCCTGTACCAGCACTGACACGAACACCACGGCAAGCGGCGAGGCGTGCGGTATCGGGCGGGCATGTCCCGGCGGAAGGGGCCTCGATATCAACCGCGTCGTGCACGTGGACCAGGGCAAGGAGCACATCTCGTGAGGCTGCACTTCCTCGGCTCCCTGTATGCCAGGCCAGGCCCGTACGCCTCCGTCTATGTGGACACCTCCCGGGACATCGACGACCCGGACAGGGCGATCGAGCTGCGCAGGCGCCACGCCCGCGCGGACCTGATTGATCTCGGCGCCGACCCGGCCACCGCTGACGCATCCGCCGATGCCGTCGGGACCGACGCCGACCTGCCCGGACGCCACGGCCAGGCCCTGTTCGCCACCCATGGCGAAGTGGTCCTCACCGAGGAGCTGCCCCAGCCTCCCCCCGTGGACAAGACCAGATACGCCCTGCTTCCCGACGCCATGCCACTGGCGCTGCAGCATGCCCCCGACATCCCGTACGCCGCCGCCGTCCTCACACGCGTCGGATCAGAGGACAGCGACACCGCCCCCGAAGGCGTGCAAGTGGAGATGCAAACCGGGCGTTGGCCGAGCAGCACGGTCGCCCCACGTGCCCTGACCTCCCTGCGTGTCCCGATCCACGGCTGGCACCGGGAGGCCGAGCGGCTCGCCGACGAGCTGGCCCACCTCATCGACCTCGGCCACGCCGACACTCTCGTGGTATGCGGCGACGTTTGGGCCCGAGGCGTCCTGGTCAACCGCCTGCCCGCCCCCCTGCGCCACCGGGTGACCACCGTCCCTGGCAACGGACGGGACGTCGAGAGCGGCCGGGCCCTGCTCGAGCCCCAACTCGCCGCCCTCTTCGGCGGCCGCCTCTCCGCCCATGACCGCGACAGGCTGGAGCGCTTCGCCGCCCAGCGCGCCCGCCACCCGGACAACGAGGGCCTGCCCGCCACCATCGCAGCCCTGCAACGTGGGCGGGCCGAAGCCCTCGTGGTCAACTGCCCCATCGAGCAGTGGCCTCGCATCTGGCTGGGTACCGATCCCGACCAGATCGCCCTGTCCGTCGCGGACCTGCAAACCTTGGGCGTCACCGGCTACGAGAAACAGTCGGCCGACGCCGCCCTGCTGTATGCCGCCGTGACCACTGGTGCCGAACTGATCGTCGTTCCCCGCGAGGAGATGCCCCTGGAGGACGGGATCGGCGTGCTCCTGCGCTCCTGACTGCACTGAACGCACCGGACTGACGCGAGTGAGTGCCAGAGACCTGCCACGCGGCCGATCTCATCAACCGGGAACGGGCGAGGTTCGGCCCCACACGAGGAGGGCGCCGACGCCCACCAGGATCCTCAGGGCTGGGTGCGTCGCGTCCGGGAGCACAATGGGAAGAGGCGGGTGAAAGTATGGATGGCAACCCCCTGGCGGCGGAGAACGCAGCGGCTGCCGTGGACGCGCGGGGCGTCGTAGCGGCGTGGAGCCGGGGTGCCCGACTGCTTCTCGGGTATGAGCCGGGTGAGGTGATCGGGCGTCCGGCGTTGGATCTTCTTGCCGCCCGCCTTCCGGAGTCGGCCTGGCGGACCCTCTCACAGCAGGAGGCGTGGACCGGGCGGGTCGTCCTGCGTGATCGGGACGGCCATCGGGTGGAGGCCGATGTGCGGGCCTTCCCGTTGGTGTGCGGCGATGACCACGTCGTGTGGTTCATTCATGCCGCACGGCAGGAGACCGACGGCGCGGATTTGGCCCTGCAGCGCCGTTTGCTGCTGTATCACCGGCCCGCGCAGCCGGCGGTGGAGACAGCGATGCGCTACCTACCGGCCGATCCGCAGGCCGGAGTGGGCGGCGACTGGTTCGATGTCATCCCTCTGTCCGGCGCCCGTGTGGCTCTGGTCGTCGGTGATGTCGTCGGCCACGGCATCAACGCCTCCGCGACCATGGGCCAACTGCGCAGCGCAATGCGCACCCTGGCCGATGTCGATCTTCCCCCCGATGAACTCCTGACCCAGCTCGACGATCTCATTCTCGAAGAGATCGAAGAGGGCATCGAGTCCTCGGGGGAGGTCGGCGCGACATGCCTGTACGCGGTCTACGACCCGGTGTCCCGCCACTGCACCCTGGCCAGCGCCGGCCACCCCGCCCCGGCCGCCGTCATGCCGGACGGCTCCGTGGACTTCATCCCCGTGCTCCCAGGCCCCCCTCTGGGGGTGGGCGGCCTCCCCTTCGAGGCCACCGACGTCCGCCTGCCCGAAGGCAGTCTGCTCGTGCTGTACACGGACGGACTGGTCGAGGCCCACGACCGCGACATCGACGCCGGAATGCAGGAACTCCTGCACGTCCTCGCCGGCCCCGGCCCGTCGCTGGAAACCACCTGCGACAGCCTCATCACGGCCCTCCTGCCCGACCGGCCGGACGACGACGCCGCCCTGCTCGTGGCCCGTACCCACGCCCTGGGTCCCTCGCACGTGGCCACCTGGGACCTGCCCGCGGCGCCGGTCATCGTCGCCGACGCGCGCCGACGGGCCGCCGACCAGCTCACCACCTGGGGTCTGCAAGAGGCAGTCCCGACCACGGAGCTGATCGTCAGCGAGCTGGTCACCAACGCCATCCGGCACGCCCAAGCCCCCATCCAGCTGCGGCTCATCCGCAACACCGCCCTGATCTGCGAGGTCTCCGACGCCAGCAGTACCGCGCCGCACCTGCGCCGGGCCCGTGCCCTGGACGAGGGCGGCCGTGGCCTGTTCCTGGTCGGCCAGCTCGCCGAACGCTGGGGCACTCGTCACACGGCGACCGGCAAGACCATCTGGGCGGAGCAGCCCCGGCCACTTCAGCGTCCCCGTCGCCAGCACGTGCCCGAAGGGAGATCACGCACGGCAGATCACGTCCTGGGGCCACGCAACGACCAGCGTGAATCTCCGGCATGGCCGGCAGACGGATTCCGCCCGGGGATCACAGCCGCGGGCTGACGGCTATGTTGATCGAGATGGTGTCACGTGTGAGCGTGGCGTCGGCCTGTGACGGCCGGGGTGGCCAGGAATTCAAGCCGATTCGGCGAGGCGCGCCTCGCCGAATCGGGTACGCGGCAGGGGCCCGGTCATCGGCACGTGAACCTGTTGGGTTCCCACAGTCAGCGGCAGCCCCCGAAGGCCCGCGCCACCAGAGACCGTCGGGGCAGGACAGGCGGCGGGAAGATCTCGCACTCCCCGGACCGGAAGTGCGGATTTCCCAGGTCAGCGCACCCTTCCTCGTGGCTTCAACGGCAGCTGCGGCAGTTCCGGTGCGGACAGCGGGTCCCCGTCGTAGCCCTGCACCTGGCCGAAACGGTCCCCCTTCATCCAGTCCTCGCGCGCCTGGACGATCTCTTCCTGAGACCGGCCGACGAAGTTCCACCACATGATCAGCTCCTCCGCGAACGGCTCGCCGCCGAGCAGCATCACACCGGCGTCCGACTCGGCGCGCAGCGGCAGTTCGCCGCGGCCGCAGCCGAGGTAGAGCATCGAACCCGGCAGCACGGGCACGCCGTCGACGTGCACCTCGCCGGACATCGACAGCACCCCGTACTCGAAGTCGGGCACGAGCGGCAGCCGGACGTCCGCGCCGCGAGCGAGCGCGAGATCGGCGCCCACGAGGGGGGTGTACGTCGTCCCGGGCGACGTCGCGCCGTCCAGGTCACCGAGGATCACGGTCGCGGTGAGACCGGGCGCCCTGACCGTGGGCAGCTCGGCGTGGTGCTCGAACCTGGGCTCGGTGTGGCGGTGGGCGTCCGGCAGCGCGACCCACAGCTGCGCGCCGTGCAGGAACCGGGCGTGCGACGTGGGGCTTTCCTCCGAGTGGCTGATCGCGCGGCCCGACGTCATCAGCCCGAGCTCTTTCGGCCCGATGGTCTGCAGGCTGCCCGTCGAGTCGCGGTGCAGCACCTCGCCCTCGTGCAGCCAGCTGACCGTCTGCAGCCCCATGTGCGGATGCGGCGGCACCTGCATACCGGGCTCGTCGGCGATGTCGTCGGGGCCGTAGTGATCGACGAAGGCCCATGCGCCGATCATGCGCCGGCCGAGGTTCGGCAGCAGCCTGCGCACCTCGGTCGACTCGCCGAGCTTTACGTGCCGAGGACTCAGCAGCTCGCGGACAGGTTCGGCGACGACGAATCCGCGGCCGCCGCACACGCTCGGTACGGGCGCGCGGTCAAGGTTGCTCATGCGGCACAACCTAGCCGGGCGCGGACGGCGACGCAGCTGTCTCCCGCGTCGTCAACGCCGTTGACTTCAGGCCTCCCGCCCGAGCCCCCGATCAACGACAAGTCCTAGGGTGGGGGACATGGGCGGCGGTGTTGTGACGCTGTTCCTGTGCGGGGACGTGATGCTCGGGCGCGGCGTCGACCAGATCCTCGCGCACTCCGGCGATTCGGAGCTGCGCGAGGGGTACGTCACGGACGCGCGCGACTATGTGGCACTGGCGGAGGCGGTCAGCGGGCCGATACCCGCTCCGGTCGAACCGGCGTGGCCGTGGGGCGAGGCGCTGCGGGTGCTCGACGAGGCCGCGCCGGACGTCCGGATCGTGAACCTGGAGACGGCGGTCACGAGCTGCGGCGCTTTCGCGCCCGGCAAGGAAGTGCACTACCGCATGCACCCGGCCAACCTGCCCGCCCTGACCGTCGCCCGCCCCGACGTGTGCGTCCTGGCCAACAACCACGTCCTGGACTTCGGCCGCCCCGGCCTGGCGGAGACCCTGGACGCGCTCGGCGGCGCGGGCCTGCGGACGGCGGGCGCGGGACGCGACGCCGCCGAGGCGTACGCGCCCGCCGTCGTCCCCGTGCGCGCAGGAGCTCGCGTCCTGGTGTTCGCCCTCGGTACGCGGTCCAGCGGCATCCCGTCAGACTGGGCGGCGACCGAGGACGGTCAGTCCGGCATCGCGTACGCCCCCGGGCCCTCGCCCGGCACCGCCGAAGCCACCGTCCAGCGCGTACGACGGGTCAAGCGGGCCGGTGACCTCGCGGTCGTCTCCGTGCACTGGGGCTCGAACTGGGGCTACCTCGTCCCCCGCGACCAGGTCCGCTTCGCCCACGCCCTGGTGGACGGCGGCGTCGACCTCGTCCACGGCCACTCCTCGCACCACCCCCGCCCCCTGGAGGTCTACCGGGACCGGCTGATCCTCTACGGCTGCGGCGACTTCGTCGACGACTACGAGGGCATCCCCGGCTACGAGGAGTACCGCGACGACCTCCGCCTCGCCTACCTCGCGACGCTGGAGGCGGACACCGGGCGGCTGACCGGCCTGCGCATGGTGCCGCTGCAGGCTCGGCGGATGCGGCTGGAGCCCGCGCCGGAACGGGACCGTGTGTGGCTGTGCACCACACTCGACCGGATCAGCGCGGGCGTACACCTGGATCTGGCACCCGACGGGACGCTCGCGCTGCGCCACGCCGCGGAGACCGGCCGATGAACCGCCGACTGCGGCTGACCCTGCTCGGCGTCGGCGCGATGAACTCGCCACGGTTCGCCCCCGCGGGCCTGCTGCTGAGCTGCGCCGGGCACCGCGTCGCCTTCGACGGCGGCCCCGGCGCCGAACCGCCGCCCGGCCGCCTCGACGGCTGGCTGGTCACCGACGAGCACGCGGAACTCCGTTCGGCGCTGCGCCGCAGCGCGACGGCGCGGGGCGTGCGGCCGCGCGCCGGTGACCTGGAGGTCCACGTCGCGGAGACAGCCGTGTGCGTGCGGTGCCGCCCCGTGGCGCACACCTCGCACCCCGCGTACGGCTACCGCATCGAGGCGGGCGGTGCGGTGGCGGTGTGGGCGCCGGAGTTCTGGGAGTTCCCGCCCTGGGCTGCGGGGGCGGATCTGATGTTCGCCGAGGCCGCCGCCTGGAACCGGCCGATACGGTTCCGCGGGGGCGTCGGCGGCCATCTGCCGGTGCTCGCCGTGGCCGAGCAGGCCGAGCGGCAGGGAGTACGGCGGCTGGTGTACGCCCATATCGGCCGGCCGACCCTGCGGGCGATCGACGCCGGGGCGCGGCCGCCGGTAGGCGAGTGGGGCGTGGAGGGCCGCACGTACACGCTCCCGTTCACGTGAGTTCTGGCCCCGCTGCGGTTACTCGGGTGACATGGCTGACATCGAGATCAGAAGTAGCGCATTCAACGACCACTCCTTCATCGCGCGCCACTATGCGTACGAAGGGGACAACGAGTCTCCTCCGCTGGCGTGGAGCGGCGTACCCGACGACGCCACCGAGCTGGTGCTGCTGTGCGAGGACCCCGACGCGCCGTCGGGCACGTTCGTGCACTGGATCGTGGTCGGCATCGATCCCCGTACCGAGGGTGTCGAGGCGGGGCAGGTCCCGTCCGGCGGCACGGAACTCGTCAACGGCTACCGCGAGCGGGGCTGGGGCGGCCCGCATCCCCCGCCGGGAGACGAGGCCCACCGCTATTTCTTCCGGCTCTACGCCCTGTCGGAACCGTGCGTGCTCCCCGACTCGCCGAACGCCGCGCAGGTGCACGAGGCGGTCGAGAAGCGGGAACTCGCCGACGGCACGCTGGTGGGCCTGTACCAGCGATGAAACCGGGGCCCGCCCGACCCCGGGCGGGCTCTTTCGGGCCGGTGGTCACAGGCGGCTGTGCTCACTGGAGACGCTCCCGGTGTCGCGCGTGGCGTCCTCGCCCCGGTCGCCCAACAGGCGCTGGGGAACGGCCGGTTCGGGCAGCGTGCGGAACAGCAGCCAGCTCAGGGCGGGCATCAGGATGAGGGGCATCAGCGCCGTGCGCAGCGAGGTGGCGTCGGCGATGGTGCCGATGACGGGGCTGGCGAGGCCACCGACGCTGACCGTCAGGCCGAGCGTGATCCCGCCGGCGGTGCCGACGCGCGTGGGCAGATAGTCCTGGGCGAGCGTGACCTGGAGCGAGAAGGGGGCGTACAGGCCGATCGAGGTCAGCGCCACGAACAGGTAGAGCGCCGGGCCGGGCACGAACACCACACCGGCGACGGCGGCCACCGTCATCAGGTACGACATGCTCACCACCGTGACCCGGTCCCAGCGGTGGGCCAGATTGCTGCCGACGACCGTGCCGACGGCGCCGCCGAGGTAGAGCACGAACAGCGCGGCCGTCCCCGCCGCCGTACCGCCGCCCGTCTGCTCCCGGGCGTGGAAGGCGATGAAGGTGCTCAGCCCGACGAAGGCGACCGACCGGCACACCACCGCCAGCGACAGCCGCACGAACGAGACCCAGTCGTCCCGCCCCTCGGTGGCACCCTGTCCACCCTTGGCGCGCGGCGCCTTCTCCAGGGCCCGCAGTACCGGCAGGGTGAGCACGCTGCCGACCAGCGCGGGCAGGATCAGCAGCGGGGACCACCGCAGCCCGCCGTTGGCGATCACGACGGTGACCAGGAGCGGAGCCAGCGCAAAGCCGACGTTGCCGCCCAGCGAGAACCACCCCATGGAACTGTGGCTCCCCTTGCTTGCGACCCGTGCGACCCGCGCCGACCTCGGGTGGTACGCGGCGACCCCGATGCCGGACAGCGCCACGAACAGCAGCGTGAGCCCGTACGAGCCGCCGATGCCGCTCAGCGCCACGCCGAGCCCGCCGAACACCGTGCTCACCGGCAGCAGCCAGGGGACGGGGTGCCGGTCGGTGAGCGCGCCGAAGAAGGGCTGCGCCACGGATGACAGCAGGCTCGCGGCGAGCACGATGCCCGAGGCCGCGGCGTAGGTGTAGGCACGCTCGGCGACGAAGAACGGGACCAGGGCCGCCACGGCGCCCTGGTAGACGTCCACACAGGCATGTCCGACCGACAGCAGGGCGATCGACTTGTTCCTTGGCATGGCGCCATGGTCGTCCGTGGCCGCCCTGTCGCACTTCCGATAATCTGCCAATCGATGAGGGATATCCGCCATGAGCCGGTGGCTCCGACCAGCACCCGATGGCTGGCCCCCGGCAGCGGCATCGACGCCCACCGGCACGACGACCACCAGATCGTCTACGCGGGCCGGGGCGTGCTCGCCGTCACCACCGACGCCGGCTCGTGGGTCGCCCCGGCCACCCGGGCCATCTGGGTGCCGGCCGGCACCGTGCACTCCCACCAGGCGTACGGGGAACTCGACCTGCACCTGGTCGGCCTCCCCGTGGCCACCAACCCCCTCGGCCTCGACAAGCCCACCGTGCTGAGCGTCAGCCCGCTGCTGCGCGAGCTGATCCTCGCCTGTACCCGCGACCCGGCGGACGACAGCCCCGAACACCGGCGCCTGCGTGCCGTCCTGTGCGACCAGCTGCGGGCCTCACCGCAGCAGCCGCTGCACGTGCCCACGCCGACCGCGCCGCAACTCAGGGCGCTGTGCGACATCCTGCTCGCCGACCCGGCCGACAACCGCACGCTCGCGGCCCTGGGCAGACAGGTCGGCGCCAGCGACCGCACACTGTCCCGCCTGTTCAGGGCCGAACTCGGTATGACGTTCCCGCAGTGGCGCACCCAACTGCGGCTCTCCCACGCCCTGGTACTGCTCGCCGAGGACACGCCGGTGACCGTGGTGGCCCACCGCTGCGGCTGGTCCTCGGCGAGCGCGTTCATCGATGTCTTCCGCCGCGCCTTCGGCCACACCCCGGGACGCGCCGCGGGCACGGCGCGGACGCCGGGCCAGAACGGGTAGGCGTGGGGCGCGCGTCAGCCGATGTGTGCCGACCGTGCCGGCAACGGCTTTGGGCGCTGACTTAGACTGTGAGTCCAGTACATGGATCGACAGTCCAGGAGGTGTCGGATGGCCGAGCAGGACCTGGAGGCGCAGCGCGACGCGATCATCGCAGCGCTCACGCCGGTCGTCGACGGTATCGCCGCGACCTTCGGGCCGGTGTGCGAGGTGGTGCTGCACGACTACCGGCGGCCGGAGAAGTCGGTGGTCGCCGTCGCCGGTTCGGTGACCGGGCGGGCGGTGGGCGGCGCGATGAGCGAGATCGGCATGCGTGTGCTCGCCCGCGGTGACGAGGCCGGTGACGAGCTGAACTACCTCACCCGGACCCGGAACGGGCAACTGGTCAAGTCGTCCACGATGGTGCTGCGCGACTCCACGGGCGCGGTGTTCGGCGCCCTGTGCGTCAACGTGGACGCCGGAGCCGTCCAGCAGGCCCACGCCCTGCTCGGCGCGCTCGCCGGGGCCGGCGACGCGGGCCAGGTGCCCGTCACCACGTTCGGCAACGACATCGACTCGGTCGTCGACGCCATGCTCGACGCCCACCAGGTGCGGCAGCACCAGAGCTGGGCCGGGCTCGACCGCGCCGAGCGCCTCGAACTCTTCCGCAGCCTCGACGGCCACGGCGTCTTCGCGGTGCGCCGCGCCGTCGAGCAGGTCGCCGCCCGCCTCGGCATCTCCCGCGCGTCGGCCTACAGCTACCTCTCCCAGGCCCGTGCCACGACCGACCCCGCTTCCGAAGGAGCCCGCCCGTGACGACCACCACCCCGCCCGTCACCCTCGACGACGTCCGGGACGCCGCCGCGCGGATCAAGGGCGTCGCCCATCGCACGCCCGTCCTGCGCTCACGCACCCTCGACGCCCTGGTCGGTGCCGAGGTCCTCCTCAAGTGCGAGAACTTCCAGCGCGCCGGCGCCTTCAAGTTCCGCGGCGCCTACAACACCGCCTCCCGGCTCACGCCCGAGCAGCTGGCCCGGGGCGTCGCCGCCTATTCCTCCGGCAACCACGCCCAGGCCGTCGCCCTCGCGGCCCGCGAACTGGGCACCACCGCGTTGATCGTCATGCCCGAGGACGCCCCGGCCTCGAAGCGGGACGCCACCGCGGGATACGGCGCCGAGATCGTCACGTACGACCGCTACACCGGCGACCGGGCCGCCATCGCCGAGGCCCTGGCCGCGGAGCGCGGCCTCACCGTCATCCCGCCGTACGAGCACCCGCATGTGATCGCCGGGCAGGGCACCGCGGCACTCGAACTCCTCGAAGAGGTGGGGGAGTTGGATGCCCTGATCGCGCCGGTCGGCGGCGGCGGACTGGTGGCCGGAAGCGCGACGGTCGCCAAGGGGCTGAATCCCGGCATCCGGGTCATCGGCGTCGAGCCGGAGGCCGGCGACGACACCAAGCGGTCGCTGGAGGCGGGCCGGCGCATCAGCATCCCGGTGCCGCGCACCATCGCCGACGGGCAGGCGCTGCCCACACCCGGCGAACTGACCTTCTCCTTGAACCGGCGACTCCTCGACGGCATCGCGCTGGTCGGTGACGACGAGATCCGGGCCGCGATGCGGTTCGCCTTCGAACGGCTCAAGTTCGTCGTCGAGCCCAGCGGCGCCACCCCGCTGGCCGCCCTGCTCTCCGGCCGCGTGGAGCGCCTCCCGCGCCGCGTCGGCGTGATCATCTCCGGCGGCAACATCGACGCCGACCGCTTCGCGCGGCTGTGCGCGGGCGGCGACTGAGGGAGGGGGCTGGCGGGCCGGGGCCGGAAAAGCGGACGATGGAAAGCAGGGCTCGGCCTCCGCCGGTGCCGCTCACGAACTTCCGGAGCGGGCGACGGAGACCGACACCCCGGCCGGAAAGGAGGAGCGGTCATGCTAGAGGTGAAGACGCTCGACAAGCCGGACGAGCGGCGTGACTTCCCGCGCGGCCACCTGGAAGCCGTCCACCTCTCGGGGCTCGACTTCGCCGTGGCCACCTTCGAGCCGGGCTGGCGCTGGTCGGAGTCCGTCGCCCCGATCGCGGGCACCGACTCCTGCCAGGTCCACCACAACGGCTATGTCGTCCAGGGCCGGATGCGCATCCGCATGGACGACGGCGCCGAGCAGGAGGTAGGCCCCGGCGACGTCTTCGTCTGCCCGCCCGGACACGATGCCTGGGTGGCGGGCGACGAGCAGGTCGTCGTGTACGACTTCGCGGGCGCCATGGCCAGGGAGTACGCGAAGGAGGAGTAGGAGCAGGGCGAGGGGCGCACGGACGACTCCGTGCGCCCGCCGCGCGGACCCCTCACACGACCACCACTATCTTCGCGCGAGCGTGCTCCACCTCCAGGTGCCGTATCGCCTCCGCCGCCTCACTCAGCGGATACGTCCGTTCCACGACCGGGGTCACCTTCCCCGACTCGACGAGGTCCCGCAGCGCCGCGAGGTTCTCCTTGCTTTGCCTGGCCGGGAGTTCGAGCAGCCGCTGGCGGACGAAGGGGGCCAGCATCCCCCGCTTGAAGAAGAGCTTCATCGGGCCGAGCAGGCTGCCGCCCTCGTAGCAGCCTCCGCCGGACAGGACGAGCGTTCCGTCCGGGGTGAGGGCGCGCCGGAAATCGCCCAGGGAACGGTTGCCCACCAGGTCCAGCACCACCTCGTACCGCCGCCCGGAGCGGGTGAAGTCCTCGCGCGTGTAGTCGATGACGTGGTCCGCGCCGAGCGAGCGGACCAGTTCCGCGTTCCGTGTGCTGCAAACGCCGCTGACCTCCGCGCCGTATGCCTTGGCGATCTGCACGGCGAACGTGCCCACCCCGCCCGACGCGCCGTTCACCAGCACCGTTTGGCCCGGCCGCACCCGGGCCACGTCACGCAGGCCGATGAGGGCGGTGTTCGCGGCCAGCGGCATCGCGGCCGCCTGCTCGAAGGTGAGGGCGGCCGGTTTCCGGTCCACCGCTCCGTCCGCGACACACACGAACTCCGCGAACGCCCCGTCCGCCTCGCCGTACACCTCGTCGCCGGGCGCCAGCCCTTTGACCGCACCGCCGACCGCTTCCACGACCCCGGCGAAGTCCCGGCCCCGGATGGCCGCCCTCGGCCTGCGCAGACCGAACGACACCCGGGCGATCTTCGGGTCGCCGTGCATGAGGTGCCAGTCGTAGGCGTTGACCGAGGCCGCGCGCACCCGCACCAGCACCTCGCCCGGCGCGGGCACCGGTTGGTCGACCTCCCGGAACTCCAGCGCGTCCCATCCGCCGTACCGGTCCTGAACCACTGCCTTCATGAGTCCCCCCTCTGTTGCGACGAGCGTAGGGAACTCCCGGCGGCCCGGACATCAGGGAGGAACCCCGAGTTTCCCCGGGGAGAGCTCGCCCTTGCCCTGGGGAAACCGATCGGTTTAGGCTGATGCCGACCAGTGGGAAACCGATCGGTTTTCGGATCGGCCTCCGTGGCTCCGGGACGGTTCCGCGGATCAGCGACAGTAAGGACACCCTCATGACCACCCTCAAAGGCTCCGTCGCCCTCGTCACCGGCGGCAGCCGCGGCATCGGCAAGGCGCTGGTGACGGCCCTGTACGAGCGCGGCGCGCAGAAGGTGTACGCCACCGCCCGCGACCCCCGCGCCGTCACGCACCCGGACGCCGTGCCGCTCGCCCTGGAGGTGAGCGACCCCGCCTCCGTCGAGGCCGTCGCCGCACAGGCGCAGGACGTCACCGTCCTGATCAACAACGCGGGCGCCTCGGTGAACGCGAACTTCCTCGACTCGCCCGTCGAGGATGTCCGCCGTGAGTTCGAGACCAACTTCTACGGGCCGCTCCTCGTGACCCGCGCCTTCGTCCCGGTCCTCGAACGCAACGGCGGCGGCCACATCCTCAACGTCCACTCGGTGCTGTCGTGGATCGGCCTCGCCGGTTCCTACAGCGCATCCAAAGCCGCCTTCTGGTCGCAGACCAACTCCCTGCGCCTGGACCTCAGGCCGCGCGGCATCGAGGTGACCGGTCTGCACGTCGGCTACGTCGACACGGATCTGACCGCGGGCATCGACGCGCCCAAGTCCACGCCCGGGAGCGTCGCCGCCCAGGCCCTCGACGGCATCGAGTCCGGCGCCTTCGAGGTGCTGGCCGACGACGTCTCGCGGCAGGTGAAGGCGGGCCTGTCGGCCGACCTCGCGGCGCTGTACCCACAACTCGCCGCCTGAGCCGTAGCCCGACCCGGCCCTGAGCTGTATCCCCGCTCGGCCCCTGAGCTGTCTCCCCGCTCGGCCCTGAGCCGTATCCCGGCTCGGCGCCCGATCAGACCGGAAGCAGGCGGGCGATCAGCGCGCCGAGCTGACGCGCGGTGCGGCACTCGTGCATCTCGACCAGCTCGGCGTAGGCGGGGGCGGCGGAGTCGCCGGTGCCCCACTGGGGGCGCGGCTCGGGGTTCAGCCAGTAGACGCGGCGGGCCCGTCCGGCGATCTGCCGTACGGCCGCCAGGTTCGGGTCGCTCAGGTTCGTCCGGGCGTCACCGAGGACGAACACCGTGGTGCGCGGGCCGACCGCGTCGCCGTACCGCTCGGCGAACTCGCCCAGCGCGACGCCGTAGTCGCTGCTGCCGTGCCAGCCGGTGAGCGTCGCCTCGGAGCGGATGCGCGCGCCGAGTCCCTCCGAGTCGGCGACGCCGTGCTCCAGCAGGCCGGTCACCTCGTCGATCCGGTTGACGAACGCGAACACGCGCAGCTTGCTGAACTGGTCGTGCAGCGCCTGCACCAGCAGCATCGTGAAGTCCGAGAACCCGGACACCGAGCCCGACACATCGCACAGCAGCACCAGTTCGGGCCGGACCGGACGCCGTCGGCGCAGCACCGGCCGCATCGGCACGCCGCCCGTCGACAGCGAGCCGCGCAGGGTGCGCCGCAGGTCGATGCTGCCCCGGGCGGCCCGGCGCCGCCGGGCGGCCAGTCGGGTCGCCAGCTTGCGAGCGAGCGGCTGAACCGTCCTGCGCAGCTCGGCCAGCCGGTCCTTGCCTGCGTACAGGAAGTCGACCCGGTCGGCCGTCGGCGCCACCGCGCGCCGCGCGATCACGTCGCGGCCCCGCCGCTCGGCCACCCGGCGCCGTGCCTCCGCCGCCACCAGTGCGCGGAAGACCTCGATACGGCGCCGGATCTCGTCGTCCAGCAGCCGGTCCGCGAACCCCGATTCCCCCGACCGGTCCCGCACCTCGGCGCGGACCCGGGCGAGCAGCGTCTGCGGGCGGATCCGGTCCAGCGCCTGGTACGACGACCAGCCGTCCGACGCCGGTGAACTCCCGTACCCGCCGAAGCCGTCGACGGCCTCGATCGCCAACCGGCCCATCAGCGCGGTGTCGTTGGCGGTGAGCGCCGCCGCCAGCCGGTCGCGCAGGTCGTCCCGGCCCGCCGCCTCGCCCTGCGGCCCGCCCACACCGCGCGGGAAGTACAGGTCGAAGACCGGGTCGAACACCTGCCGTTGGCCGGTGGTGTGCAGCAGCGTCGAGGCGAGCCCCTCGCGCAGCAGCTCGCGGTCGGCGAGTCCCAGCGCCTCCACCGCCCGCGCCGCGTCCACGGTCTCACCGGTGCCGACACGGACGCCGTGCGCACGCAGCGCGGCCACGAAGTCCGTCAGCCGGGAGGCGGCATCGGCGGTCACACCGGCATCGGCGGACACACTGGCCTCGGCAGTCACGCAGACATCGGCTGTCATACGGCGTCCAGGTCCAGCTTGGCCCCGGCCTTCAGGACGTCGTCCTGGTGCTTGAGCAGCACGCCCAGCGTGTCGCGGACGACGTTCTCGTCGAGGGTGTCGGCGCCGAGCGCGAGCAGCGTGCGGGCCCAGTCGATGGTCTCGGCGACCGACGGCACCTTCCGCAGATCCATCGCGCGCAGCGCGCCGACCACCCGGACCACGGACTCGGCCAGCGCCGCGTCGATGCCGGGCACCTTCATCCGTACGATCCGCCGCTCCAACTCCTCCTCCGGGAAGCCGATGTGCAGGAACAGGCAGCGGCGGCGCAGCGCCTCGGACAGTTCGCGGGTCGCGTTCGAGGTGAGCACCACGAAGGGACGGCGCGTCGCGGTGACCGTGCCCAGCTCCGGGACAGTGACCTGGAAGTCGCTGAGCACCTCCAGCAGCAGGCCCTCCACCTCGACGTCGGCCTTGTCGGTCTCGTCGATCAGCAGCACCTTGGGATCGTCGCCGCGGATGGCGGTCAGCAGGGGGCGTGCGAGCAGGAACTCCTCGCTGAAGATGTCGGTGCGCGTCTCGTCCCACGTCTCGTCGCGGCCCGCGCTGATACGCAGGAGCTGCTTGGCGTGGTTCCACTCGTACAGCGCCCGGGACTCGTCGACGCCCTCGTAGCACTGCAGCCGTATCAGCCGGGCCTGTGCGACCTGGGCGACGGCCTTGGCGAGTTCCGTCTTGCCGACACCCGCGGGGCCCTCGACGAGGAGCGGCTTGCCGAGGCGGTCGGCGAGGAAGACGGTCGTGGCGACCGCGGGCGACGCCAGGTAGCCGGTCTCGGCGAGTCGTGCGGAGACATCGTCGACGGAAGTGAACAACCGGGCCTCCGGCGGTGGCGGCGTAACGGGATCGGGCTCCTATCTAAGCGCTTGTTCATTGCTTCTGTCACCCATGTCCTGAAGCTCCAGGGTTGGTATACCGATCGGTTTCCTCCTGATCGCGGCACGGTAACCTCGCCGTATGGCCACCACAGACAAGGCGTCCCCGCGCGACCGGCTGCTCGACGCGGCGGCCCAGCTCTTCTACCGCGACGGCGTCTCCATCGGCGTGGAGGCGCTGTGCCGGACCGCCGGGGTGTCGAAACGCTCGATGTACCAGCTCTTCGACAGCAAGGACGACATGCTCGCCGCGAGCCTGGAGCGGCAGAGCCCGCGCTACGAGGCGCAGCTCGTGGCCGGGCCGCAGCACGCCGGAACGCCGCGTGAGCGGATCCTCCATGTCTTCCAGCGGCTGGAGAAGGCCTCCGTGGACGCCGACTACCACGGCTGCCCCTACCTCGCGGCGCTGGTCGAGCTCAAGGACCCCGAGCACCCGGCGAGCGTGGTCGCCCGCGCCGTCAAGGAACGGCTGAAGGCCGTCTTCCGTACCCAGGCCGAGGCGGGCGGCGCCCGGGATCCCGAACTGCTCGCCCGCCAGCTCCTGCTGGTCTTCGACGGGGCGAGCGCGCGGGCCGGGGCACGAGTGGAGGCGCTGGACGACGGGCTGGCGACGGAGACGGTGAGCGCGCTGCTCGACGCGGCGGGTGTGAAGTAGCCACCGGCGGACGACAGCGGGCGCAGAACCCCGGACGGGTCACCAGAACAAGCCGACGCGGTGGACCGCCCGATGCAATGGACGCGTGACCGCGCCCCCGGACGACTGCCTCGCGCGCAACGAATGGATCTGCGGCGACTATCTGAGCACCCGCCGCGAGATCCTCCTCGACGCCGTGGTCCAGCACCTCCAGCTGACGTCCGTCTCGGTGCTGATCGGCCTTGCCCTCGCCCTGCCGCTCGCGGTGCTGGCCCGCCGCTGGGGCTGGGCGGCCGGTCCCGTCCTCGCCGTGACGACGATCCTCTACACGATCCCGTCGCTGGCGATGTTCTCGCTGCTGCTGCCCCTGTACGGGCTGTCGGCGACGCTCGTGATCGCCGGGCTCGTGCTGTACTCACTGACCCTGCTGGTACGCAACATCCTCGCCGGTCTGCGCGCCGTCCCCGAGGAGACCCGGCAGGCCGCCCGCGGCATGGGCTACGGCCCGATCCGCCTCCTCCTCGCCGTCGAACTGCCGCTCGCCCTGCCCGCCGCGATGGCCGGGCTGCGCATCGCCATGGTGTCCGCGGTGTCGCTGGTGACGGTCGGCGCGATCGTCGGCTTCGGCGGACTCGGCAATCTGATCTACTCGGGCATGAACACGTACTTCAAGGCCCAGGTGCTGACGGCGTCGGTGCTGTGCGTGGTCATCGCGGTCGCGGCCGATCTGCTCCTGCTGGGCGTCCAGCGGCTGATCACGCCCTGGACGAGGGCCCGTGCATGAACACGCTCACCGAAACCTGGGACTGGCTCACCGACCCCGCGCACTGGTCGGGCGCCGACGGCATCTGGCAGCGGCTGCTGCAACACCTCGTCCTCACGGTGGTCTGCCTGATCGTCAGCTGCCTGATCGCCCTGCCCGTCGCGGTGGTCCTCGGCCACTTCGGCAAGGGCGGGGTGCTCGCGGTCAACATCTCCAACGTCGGCCGCGCGGTCCCCACCTTCGCGGTCCTGGTCCTCCTGCTGCTCACCCCCATCGGCGGCTGGGGCGAGGGCCCCACGGTCGTCGCCCTGGTGCTGTTCGCCGTACCGCCCCTGCTGACGAATGCGTACGTCGGCATGCGCGAGGTCGATCGCAGCACCGTGCAGGCCGCGCGGGGGATGGGGATGACGGGACGCCAGGTCATGTTTCACGTGGAACTGCCCCTTTCCTCACCGATGATCCTGAACGGTGTGCGGATCGCCGCCGTACAGCTCGTCGCGACCGCCACCATCGCCGCCCTGGCGGGAGGGGGAGGCCTGGGCCGGATCATCACAGCGGGCTTCAACCTCGCCAGTACGCCGCAGGTGGTGGCCGGTGCGGTGCTCGTCGCCGTGTTCGCGCTGATCGTCGAGGGCCTCTTCGAGGTGGCCGAACGCCTGGCGCCGGCGTGGGCCAGGGGTACGCCATGAGGGGCCGTACGCCGCTGGCGGCCGCCTTCCTGCTCCTGGCGACCGCCTGCGCCACCGGCCCCTCCCTGGAGAACCAGGGCAAGGTCACCGCGCCGCCCGGCGACAGCCGTCAACTGACCGTCGGCTCCGCCGGGTTCACCGAGAGCGACCTGCTCGCCCAGATGTACGCCCTGCTGCTGAACCAGGCGGGCTACAAGACGTCCCTCATCACCGTCGCCAACCGCGAACTGTACGAACCGGCGCTGGAGTCCGGCCAGATCGACGTCGTCCCGGAGTACGCGGCCACCTTCGCCGACTGGCTCAACGCCAGGACCAACGGCCCCGACACCCCGCCGGTCGGCTCACCTGACCTCGACGCCACGATGAAGGCACTGCGCCGCCTTGCCACGCCCCGCGGCCTCACCGTCCTGAACCCCGGCCGGGCGGTGGATCAGAACGCCTTCGCGGTGAGCGCGTCGTACGCACGCCGGCACCACCTCAAGACGCTCAGCGACCTCGGCAGGTCCGGCCTGAAGGTACGGCTCGCGGCGGGCGACGAATGCGTGCAACGCCCGTACTGCGCCCCGGGCCTGCGCAAGACCTACGGCATCGACATCACCGCCGTCGACCCCAAGGGCGTCGGCACCACCCAGGCCAAACGGGCGGTGCAGAGCGGCCAGGACCAGATGGTCCTCACCACCACGACCGACGCCACCCTCGACGAGTTCGGCCTGGTTTTGCTCGCCGACGACAAACACCTCCAGAACGCCGACTACGTCGTCCCGGTCGTCAACCGCGCCCGCGCGGGCGCCCTCGGCGTCACCAAGGCCCTGAACAAGCTCAACGCCGTCCTCACCACGACCGACCTCGCCACCATGAACCAACAGGTGGACAGCTGGCGCCGCCTGGCCACGGACGTGGCCCGGACGTACCTGGAGGACAAGGGCCTGCTGAAGTGACGCTCCGCACCGCAACTGGCCACAGAGCGTCCGGCACCACACCGCTCAGGCGCCACCACTGGGACAGGGCGTCGGCAACAGGGCTCAGGCGTCCACCACGAGGCTCAGGGTGTCCGCGCTGGGATGAGGTGTCCGCCATCGGGACAGGGTGTCGGCCACAGGGTTCAGGCGTCGGCCATGAGGCTCAGGGCGTCCGGCGCCGGGATCGGGCGTTCGTCACCGGGCTCGGGCGTCCACCGGACGCAGGCGTCCGCCCACCGGGCATACGGCGTCCGGGGCCAGGCTGCTTCGGTGTCCGCCCGCCGGGCACACGGCGTCCGGTGCCTGGCCGCTTCGGCGCCCGCCCACCAGGCGCACGGCGTCCGGCGCCAGGCCGCTTCGGCGTTCGCCCACCGGGCACACGGCGTCCGGCGCCAGGCCGCTTCGGTGTCCGCCCGCCGGGCGCGCGGCGTCAGGTGACACGCCGCTCAGGCGTCCGCCACCGAGTCGAAGTCCACCTGCCCCCTCGGCACGCCCAGCGCGTCCGCGTCCACCGAGCGGCGCAGGGCCTCGTGGAGTTTCGCCGGGGTCAGGACGCCGAGGAAGTGGGCGCCCTCCAGGACCGCGACCCAGCCGGCGTCGTGCTGGAGCATCACACCGAACGCCTGTTTGAGGGGCGCGCCCACCGGGACCCAGGCGTTCATGCGGTGGGCCAGGTCGCCGACGCGTGCGCTCGTGCCCAGCTCGTCGATGCCGACCCAGCCGTGCAGGTCGCCGTGCGCGTCCAGGACGACCGCCCACCGGGCGCCCTCCGACCGCAGCCGTTCCGCCGCCCTCCCCGACGCCTCGTTCACGTGGGCGATCGGCGGCTGTTCCAGATCGCCGCGCTCGATCGCGGTCACCGACAGCCGCTTCAGGCCCCGGTCGGCGCCGACGAACTCGGCGACGTACGGCGACGCGGGATTGCCCAGCACCGCTCCGGGCGTGTCGAACTGCTCGATCCGCCCCTGCCCGTACACGGCGATCCGGTCACCGAGCCGCACCGCCTCCTCGATGTCATGCGTGACCATCAGCACCGTCTTGCGCACCGCGGCCTGCATCCGCAGGAACTCGTCCTGCAACTGCTCCCGCACCACCGGGTCGACCGCCCCGAACGGCTCGTCCATCAGCAGCACCGGCGGATCGGCCGCCAGCGCCCGCGCCACACCGACCCGCTGCCGCTGACCGCCCGACAGCTGGTGCGGGTAGCGCGGGCCGTACGTCTTCGGATCCAGCCCCACCAGATCGAGCAGCTCCGCCGCCCGCGCCCGCGCCTTCGCCCGCTTCCAGCCGACCAGTGAGGGCACGGTCGCCGTGTTGTCGAGGATCGTGCGGTGCGGGAAGAGGCCGACCTGCTGGATGACGTACCCGATCCGGCGCCGCAGCCGTACCGGGTCCACCGTGGCGATGTCCTCCCCGCCCACCAGGATCCGGCCCGACGTCGGCTCGATCAGCCGGTTGACCATCATCATGGTCGTCGTCTTGCCGCAGCCCGACGGTCCCACGAGCGTGACCAGCTCGCCCTCCGACACCTCGAAGGACAGCCCGTCCACCGCGGTCGTACCGTCCGGATACCGCTTGGTGACCTGCTCGAACCGGATCATGGTGTCACGCTAGCGGCGCCACCTCGTCCCCGCTCACCAGCACCACCTCAAGGGTGCGCGGACCGTGCACCCCCTCCACCCGGTCGAGTTCGATGTCGCTGGTGGCGGACGGCCCGGAGATCCAGGTCAGCGGGCGCGTCGGGTCGAGTCGGGGCATGGCCTGCGGGACGGACGGCACGACCTGGGCGGGCACCCGTACGACGCAGATGTGATGGTCGGGGACGAGGGTGATCCGCCGCCGCCCCTGGTCCGGGGAGCCGTCCAGCACGATGGTGCCCGTCTCGGCGATCGCGACCGCACAGCCGGTCACCACGCTGTCGACCCGGTCCAGTTCATGCGGGGTGCTCGCGGCGCGGTCGGGCACACGCGTCGCGTCCACCGTCTCCAGCCAGCGCTCCGGCAGCCCGGGCGGGACCAGCACGGTCCGCGCGCCCCGCGCGGCCAGCAGCCGCCCGAGCACATCCGGCAGCTCCTCGCCCGCGCAGCGGTGCACGATCGCCCGGTAGTCCGCCAGGTTCTCGGCGAGCAGCTCCACCGTCTCCGCGAGGCTCCGCTCGCCGTGCTCGCTCAGATAGTCGCGCCGAATCGCCTGCTCGTACGGCGTGTCGTCGTCCCGTACATCGGCCAGGGCGCGTCGCACCCGGCCCAGAATCCGCTCCCTGCTGCTCACTTAGAAGTGTCCTTTCCGCCACGCGTCCGCTGCCACCAGTCCCGGAACGGCTCCGCCGGCACGGACGGCAGATCCCGGCTGCCGCTCCACGCCCGGCCGGGACCCGGCAGCGTGCGCGGATGCAGGCGCCGGGTGCGTGAGGCGAGCCGCTGGCCGGTGCGCAGGGCGCCGGGGTGGGCCAGCGCCCAGCGGGCCGCCCGCATCGCCGCCCGCTCGGCCGCGTGTCCCTTCGCGGGCTTCAGCACCACCTTGTTGCCGCCCCGCGTCACCTGCCCGCCCTGCACGACCCGTTCCCGCAGATGCACCAGCACCTCGGGGATGTCGATGGCCACCGGGCACACCTCGTAGCAGGCTCCGCACAGCGAGGACGCGTACGGCAGGGAGGCGTCGATCTCGCTGGCCGTGCCCCGGAGCTGAGGACTCAGGATCGCGCCGATCGGGCCCGGATACACCGAGCCGTACGCGTGCCCGCCCGCCCGCTCGTACACCGGGCACACATTGAGACACGCCGAGCAGCGGATGCAGCGCAGGGCCTGCCGGCCGACCTCGTCGGCGAGCGTGTCGGTGCGGCCGTTGTCGAGCAGGACGAGGTGGAAGGCGCGCGGACCGTCCTCGTCCGTGGTGCCGGTCCATGTGCTGGTGTACGGGTTCATGCGTTCGGCGGTCGAGGAGCGGGGCAGGGTCTGCAGGAACACCTCCAGGTCCCGCCAGGTCGGCACGATCTTCTCGATGCCGACCACCGAGATCAGCGTCTCGGGAAGGGTCAGGCACATCCGCCCGTTGCCCTCCGACTCCACGACCACCAGCGTGCCCGTCTCGGCGACCATGAAGTTGGCGCCGGAGATGCCGACCTTGGCACGCAGGAACTTCTCCCGCAGATGCAGCCGGGCGGCCTCGGCCAGCTCGGCGGGCGTGTCGGTCAGGCCCTCGGGGGCCGGGCGGCCCCACTCGCCCATCTCACGGGCGAAGATGTCCCTGATCTCACCGCGGTTGCGGTGGATCGCCGGGACCAGGATGTGCGAGGGCCGGTCCTTGCCCAACTGCACGATCAGCTCGGCGAGATCGGTCTCGTAGGCCCGGATCCCCTCCGCTTCGAGCGCCTCGTTGAGGCCGATCTCCTGGGTGGCCATCGACTTGACCTTGACGACCTCGGACTCGCCGGTCTGCCGGACCAGGTCGGCGACGATCCGGTTGGCCTCGTCGGCGTCGACCGCCCAGTGGACGGTGCCGCCCGCCGCCGTCACCGACTCCTCCAACTGCACGAGGTAGCGGTCGAGGTGACGGAGCGTGTGGTCCTTGATCCGCCGCCCCGCCTCCCGCAGCTGCGCCCAGTCCGAGACCTCCGCGACCGCCTTTTCCCGCTTGCCGCGGATGGTGTGCGTGGCGTGCCGCAGATTGCCGCGCAGGGTGGGATTGCGCACCGCCTCGTGCGCGGCCGCCGGAAACGCCGGCATCCCGACGAACGTTCCGCTCACAGCGCCGGTTCCTCCTCCGTGCTCGCCAGGATCTCCGCGATGTGCACCGGCCGCATCCCCGTGCGGAGCCGGGTCATGGTGCCGCCGATGTGCATCAGACAGGAGTTGTCCGCCGCGCACAGCACCTCCGCGCCGGTCGACTCGGCGTTGCGCACCTTGTCGGCACCCATCGCCGCCGAGACATCGGAGTTCTTCAACGCGAAGGTGCCCCCGAACCCGCAGCACTCGTCCGCGCCCGGCAACTCGGCCAGCTCAAGACCCTTCACCGCCTGAAGCAGCCTGCGGGGACGGTCGCCCAGGCCCAGCCCGCGCAGCCCGTGGCAGGTGGGGTGGTACGTCACCCGGTGCGGGTAGTACGCGCCCACGTCCGTCACCCCCAGCACATCCACCAGGAACTCGGTGAGTTCGTACGTCTTCGGCACCACCGGCGCCAGCGCGGTCGCCAGCGTGCTCCCGCGCCCCTCGGCCCGCGCCCGCGCACCCATCCGCGGATACAGCTCCCGCACCATCGCCCCGCACGACCCGGACGGCGTCACGATCGCCTCGTACTCCCCGAAGACATCGGAGAAATGCCGGGCCAGCGGCTCCGCCTCGCGCCGGTAGCCGGTGTTGTAGTGAGCCTGCCCGCAGCAGGTCTGGGCCATCGGGAAGTCGACCTCGACGCCCAGCCTGGTCAGCAGTTTCACCACGGCGCGCCCGGTGTCCGGGTAGAGCGTGTCGTTGACGCAGGTCAGGAACAGTGCGACACGCATCGCGGCTCCTTGGGGTTGATCATCGGACGTGTGCAGGGTAGTGCGGTGGCGCGGGCCGGGGGAGACCCCGCTCACGCTCCGGCGAGCCGGGCCTGGGCCGCCCGCCAGGGCGCGGTGTCACCGCGCGGTTCGTAACGGGTGAGCGGCTGGGTACGGCCGAGCAGCCGCCGCATGTCCGCCCGGTCGCCGACGAGCCCGTGGGCCCGCGCCTGCACCAGCACGTTCCCGAAGGCCGCCGCCTCCGTCGGGCCCGCCACCACCGGCAGCCCGCAGGCATCGGCGGTCAGCTGGCACAGCAGCGCGTTGCGCACCCCGCCGCCCACCACATGGACGACGTCCACGGCATGCCCGGCCAGCCGCTGGGCGTCCTCGACGGCCCGCCGGTGAGCGAGGGCGAGCGAGTCCAGGATGCAGCGCGTGACCTCGCCCGGCGACTCGGGCACCGGCTGCCCCGAGGCACGGCACGCCTCGGCGATCCGCTCCGGCATCCGCCCCGGCGCCAGGAACTGCGCGTCGCCCGCGTCCACCACCGACCGCAGCGCCGGCACGGCGGCCGCGGCCCGCAGCAGCTCACCGAGGTCCGGCTCCCCCCAGGCCCGTACGCACTCCTGGAGCAGCCACAGCCCCATGATGTTGCGCAGATAGCGGACCGTGCCGTCCAGGCCCAGCTCATTGGTGAAGTTGGCGGCCCGGCTCTCCTCCGTCAGCACCGGCGCGTCCAGCTCAAGACCGGCCAGCGACCAGGTGCCGGTGCAGATGTAGGCGAAGCGCTCACCGGACGCCGGTACGGCGGCCACCGCGGACGCCGTGTCGTGCGAGGCGACCGCGGTGACCGGCACGGGACCGGTGAGGCCCGTCTCCTCCAGCACCTCGGGGCGCAGCGCCCCCGCCGATTCGCCGGGCTGCCGCAGCGGCGCGAACAGGCTCAGGTCGATGCCCAGCCGCGTCGCGACGTCGTACGACCAGTCCCGCGTCCGGGGATCGACGAGCTGGGTCGTCGAGGCGTTGGTGAGCTCGGTGCCCTGCTCCCCGGTGAGCCAGTACGACAGCAGGTCCGGGATCAGCAACAGACGCTCGGCGTGGCGGAGGTGGCCGGCGGACCGGGCGGCGACGAGCTGGTACAGCGTATTGAAGGGGGCGTACTGCAGCCCGGTCGCCGCGTACAGCTCGGCGGCGGGCACGCTCGCCCACACCTTCTCGGCGACGCCCTCGGTCCGCCCGTCCCGGTAGTGCACCGGGTTGCCGAGCAGCGCCCCGTCGGCGTCCAGCAGCCCGTAGTCCACGGCCCAGCTGTCGATGCCGACGGAGTCGACCTGCCCGGCCGTCCGCAGCCCGTCCAGAACACCGGCGTACAGCGCCAGCACGTCCCAGCGCAGCCCTTCCGGCACCCGCACCGGCCGGTTGGCGAAGCGGTGCGCCTCGGTCAGCTCCAGCTCGTGCCGCCCGACGCGGCCGACCATGACCCGCCCACTGGACGCGCCCAGGTCGACCGCGGCGTACGACTTCATGGCGCTGCTCACCGCAGGAACGCGGCGGCCACGCCGGCGTCGACGGGGATGTGCAGCCCGGTGGTGTGCGTCAGCTCCCCGCCGGTCAGGGCGAAGACGGCGTTCGCCACATGCTCGGGCAGCACCTCGCGCTTGAGGATGGTCCGCTGGGCGTAGAACTCGCCGAGCTTCTCCTCCGGCACCCCGTACACGGCCGCCCGCTGCGCACCCCAGCCACCCGCGAAGATCCCGGACCCCCGCACCACACCGTCCGGGTTGACCCCGTTGACCCGAATCCCTTGCTCACCCAACTCGGCTGCCAGCAGCCGCACTTGATGAGCCTGATCGGCCTTGGTCGCGGAGTAGGCGATGTTGTTGGGCCCGGCGAAAACGGCGTTCTTCGACGCGATATAGACGATGTCACCGCCCAGCCCCTGAGCGATCATCACCCGCGCCGCCTCCCGCGAGACGAGGAAGGAGCCGCGCGCCATGATGTCGTGCTGAAGATCCCAGTCCTTGGTGGACGTCTCCAGCAGCGGCCTGGAGATCGAGACACCCGCGTTGTTCACCACGAGATCCATGCCCCCGAAGGCGAGCACCGCGGCCTTGAACGCCTCGGCGATCTGCTCCTCGGAGGTGACGTCGACGGCGACGGCGACGGCCTTGTCGGCCCCGCCCAGCTCCTCGGCGACCTGGGCGGCGTTCTCCGCGTTGAGGTCCGCCACCACGACACACGCACCCTCGGCCACCAGCCGACCGGCGATCGCCTTGCCGATCCCGCTCCCCGCGCCGGTCACCAGCGCGACCCGCGTCGCGAGCGCCTTGGGCTTGGGCATCCGCTGGAGCTTGGCCTCCTCCAGCGCCCAGTACTCGATACGGAACTTCTCCGACTCCTCGATCGGCGCGTACGTCGACACCGCCTCGGCGCCCCGCATCACGTTGATGGCGTTGACGTAGAACTCGCCGGCGACCCGGGCCGTCTGCTTGTCCTTGCCGAAGCTGAACATGCCCACGCCGGGCACCAGCACGATGGCGGGGTCGGCGCCGCGCATGGCGGGGGAGTCGGGCAGGGCGTGCCGCTGGTAGTAGGCCGCGTACTCCTCGCGGTACTCCGCGTGCAGCTCCTTCAGCCGGGCGATCGCCTCGTCCAGCGGGGCCGTGGGCGGCAGGTCGAGGACCAGCGGCCGTACCTTCGTGCGCAGGAAGTGGTCGGGGCAGGAGGTGCCGAGCGCGGCGAGCCGAGGGTGCTCGGCGCGGGCGAGGAAGTCGAGCACGACGTCGGAGTCGTTGAAGTGCCCCACCTGCGGCTTGTCCTGCGAGGCGACGGCCCGGACGTACGGCGCCAGCGCGGCCGCCCGCTCCCGCCGCTCGCCCTCGGGCAGCGCCTCGTATCCCTCGACGACGGCCCCGAACGGCTCGGCCTTGCCTCGCTCGGCGAGGAACGCCTCGGCGGTCCGGATGATGTGCAGCGAGTTCCGCTCGCACTCCTCGGCGGTGTCGCCCCAGGCGGTGATGCCGTGCCCGCCCAGGATGCACCCGATGGCCTGCGGGTTGGCCTTCTTGACCGCGGCGATGTCCAGCCCGAGCTGGAAGCCGGGCCGCCGCCACGGCACCCACACCACGCTGTCCCCGAAGCACTCGGCGGTCAGCTTCTCCCCGTCCGCCGCGCAGGCCAGCGCGATCCCGGAGTCGGGGTGCAGATGGTCGACGTGAGCGGAGTCGACGAGCCCGTGCATCGCGGTGTCGATGGAGGGCGCGGCGCCGCCCTTCCCGTGCAGGCAGTAGTCGAACGCGGCGACCATCTCGTCCTCGCGCTCGACGCCCGGGTAGACGTCGACGAGCGCACGCAGCCGGTCCAGCCGCAGCACGGCGAGCCCCGCTTCGGTGAGCGTCCCGAGGTCCCCTCCGGACCCCTTGACCCACATCAGCTCGACGTCACCACCGGTGACGGGATCGGTGTCGGTGCCCTTCGCGGACGCGTTGCCACCGGCGTAGTTGGTGTTACGGGGATCAGAGCCGAGCCGATGAGACCGAGCGAGCAGAGCGGCGGCTTCGGGATGGGTAGCCATAGAAGTCGGTTCCTTCTCAACAGAGGGTGAGTGCACATACATAAGGGGCGCGGGGAACTGCGCGATCAGCCACATCGGACCCGCAGCCCGCATACGACAGAACCCGGCAGACGCTCACGCGCCCCACCCGGCCTGCTGCCCACCAACACGCTCAGCGACAATCTTCTCGGCCCACCCGGAACGGGCATACGCAGCAAGCGGGTCGGGGCCCAGCCCCATTTCCTCCCGCACCTCACGGAGCAACGGCCGCACATCCGTGTTGTACGCATCCATCAGCACGGCATTCGCCCCCAGCACATCCCCCTCCCGCTGAGCCGCGGCCAACGCCTCCCGATCAACGAGCAGCGCCTTCGCCGTGGCCTCCTGCACGTTCATCACCGACCGGATGATCGCCGGAATCTTCGCCTCGATGTTGTGACACTGATCGAGCATGAACGCGACCCCGGACTCGGCGCCGAACCCACCCCCACGCACGACCTCGTACATGATCCGGAACAACTGGAACGGATCCGCCGCCCCCACCATCAGGTCGTCATCCGCGTAGAACCGGGAGTTGAAGTCGAACCCCCCGAGCTTCCCCTCCCGCAGCAGCGTGGCCACGATGAACTCGATGTTGGTCCCGGGCGCATGGTGACCGGTGTCGACCACGACCTGCGCCTTCGGCCCGAGCTTCAGACAGTGCGCGTACGCCGTCCCCCAGTCCGGCACGTCCGTCGTATAGAACGCGGGCTCGAAGAACTTGTACTCCAGCAGCATCCGCTGCCCCTCGCCCAGCCGCGCGTACACCTCGGCCAGCCCTTCCGCCAGCCGGTCCTGCCGCTCGCGCACATCGTCCTGCCCGGGATAGTTCGTCCCGTCGGCGAACCACAGCTTCAGATCGGCGGAGCCCGTCGCGTCCATGATGTCGACGCACTCCAGCAGATGATCGACCGCCTTGCGCCGCACCGCCGCGTCCGGATGGCAGATGCTGCCGAGCTTGTAGTCGTCGTCCTGGAAGGTGTTGGAGTTGATCGCCCCCAGCTTCACCCCGCGCTCCCCGGCGTACTTCGCCAGCGCCGCGTAGTCGTCGACCTTGTCCCAGGGGATGTGCAGGGCGACGGTCGGGGCCACGCCGGTGAACTCGTGCACCTTGGCCGCGTCGTCCAGCTTCTCCCGCGGATCGCGCGGCACACCGGCTTGTGCGAACACCTTGAAACGGGTCCCCGAGTTCCCGTACGCCCACGACGGCGTCTCGACTGCCTGGGTCTTGAGCGCGGCCTTCACCGCGGCGAGTTCGGTCACTGCTGGGCTCCTGCGCTTGATGAAACGATTCAGAACGGCAAGCTATGAGCCCTTGCAAAGGGTGTCAAGCGCTCTGACCAACCCGTTTCTTTGTGATCCCGCCGTGACCTTCGCCTATCGAAAACTTTTCGACATGAACCCATTGACGTGACATGGCTGGCACGCCTAACGTCCCGGCAATCCAGTTGAAACCTTTCACGACGCCGTGCGGGCCGCCTTGCCGCCCGCGCCGCGTCGTCGAGGAGCCCCTCATGACCCACCCGTCCGACACGGGGCCGGCCCCGGTAGTGGCGCTCAAGGGCATCTCCAAGTCCTTCGGCGCGGTACGCGCCCTGCGGGACGTGTCCCTGGAGCTGTTCCCCGGAGAGGTGCACGCCCTCGCCGGCGAGAACGGCGCGGGCAAGTCGACCCTCATCAAGACGCTCGCCGGGGTGCACCGGCCGGACGCCGGCCACGTGCTGCTCGACGGTGAGCCCGTCGTCTTCCACGGCCCCGGCGACGCCCGTGACGCCGGTATCGCCGTGATCTACCAGGAGCCCACGCTCTTCCCCGATCTGTCGATCGCCGAGAACATCTTCATGGGCCGCCGGCCGCGGCGCGCCCTCGGCCGCATCGACCACAAGGCCACCCACGCCGCGACGCTGGCGCTGATGCAGCGCCTGGGCGTCGACCTCGACCCCGACCGTCCGGCGCGCGGGCTGTCCATCGCGGACCAGCAGATCGTCGAGATCGCCAAGGCGCTCTCCTTCGACGCCCGGGTCCTGATCATGGACGAGCCGACGGCCGCGCTCACCGGCAGCGAGGTCGCCCGCCTCTTCGGCGTCGTGCGCACCCTGCAGGAGCAGGGCGCCGCCGTCCTGTTCATCTCGCACCGCCTGGAGGAGATCTTCCAGATCTGCCGCCGGGTCACGACCCTGCGCGACGGGGCCTGGATCGCCTCCGAGTTCCTCGACGGCATGACCGAGGACGACCTGGTCCGCCGTATGGTCGGCCGCGACCTCGACGAGCTGTACCCCAAGCAGGACGTTCGCCCCGGCGAGGTCGCGCTGAGCGTGCGCCGGCTGACCCGCGAGGGCGTCTTCACCGATGTCTCCTTCGAGGTCCGGCGCGGTGAGATCGTCGGCCTCGCGGGCCTCGTGGGAGCCGGACGCACCGAGGTGGCGCGAGCGGTCTTCGGCATCGACCGCTGGGACGGGGGCGAAGTCTCCGTGGACGGCCGCAAGCTCATCAACGGCGCCCCTTCCACCGCCATGGCTGCCGGGCTCGCCCTGGTCCCCGAGGACCGGCGCGCCCAGGGCCTGGTGATGGACATGTCCATCGAGCGCAACATCGGCCTGACCGGACTTCGTACGACCGTCAGGGCAGGCCTGATGGACCGGGGCGCCGAACGCAGCCGTTCCCTCGACTGGGCCGTCAAGCTCCAGGTCAAGTACGCCCGGATCGCCGACGCCGTCTCCACCCTGTCCGGCGGCAACCAGCAGAAGGTCGTCCTCGCCAAGTGGCTCGCCACGCAGCCGAAGGTGCTGATCGTCGACGAGCCGACCCGCGGCATCGACGTCGGCACCAAGGCGGAGGTGCACCGGCTGCTGTCCCAGCTCGCCGCCGACGGCGTCGCCGTCCTGATGATCTCCTCCGACCTGCCCGAGATCCTCGGCATGGCCGACCGCGTGCTGGTGATGCACGAGGGCCGGGTCACCGCCGAGATCCCACGCTCCGACGCCACCGAGGAAACCGTGATGGCCGCAGCCACCGGGAGGGCCGCGTGAGGTGGGGGTACCTCCCACGCCCTTCAGGCAGTGGGGGAGCACGCGCGGCCGCCGGGCCGCAGACGACCACGATGCCCGCACCTCTGCGCCGCGCGGGCGGAGAAGCGAACAAGAGGGCCACAGCATGACGGTGACCGCACCCACTCCCACGTCGACCGAAGAGGTGCCCAAGTCCAGCGGCACCCGCCTCGTCGACCGTGTCTTCAAGATGCGCGAACTCGCCATCCTGGTCGTCTTCCTGGTGATGATCGCCGTCACCCAGGCGGGCAACAGCGAGTTCCTGTCCGAGCAGGGCATCAAGGACCTGCTGCTGAACGCGACGATCCTGGTCCTGGTCGCCACCGGCCAGTCCCTGGTCGTGATCACGAGGAACGTCGACCTGTCCGTCGGCTCCACGCTCGGCATCAGCGCCTTCGCCGCCGGTACGTATCTCCAGGGCGGCGGCAACTCGGTGGTGGCCGTGCTGCTGGCGGTGCTGATGGGTATCGCCTTCGGCCTGCTCAACGGCCTGCTGGTCAGCCTCGGCCAGGTGCCCGCGCTGGTGGTGACCCTGGGCACGCTGTACATCATCCGCGGCATCGACTCCATCTGGGTCGGCTCCCGCCAGATCACCGCGGCCGACCTGCCCGGCGGATTCGTCGACTTCGGCTCCGGCGGCATCGGGGCGGTGCCCTGGCTGGCGCTGATCGCTCTCGCGGTTCTCATCGCCACCGCCTACTACCTCAAGCACTTCGGCAGCGGCCGCGAGCTGTACGCGCTCGGCTCCAACCCCGAGGCCGCCCGGCTCGCCGGCATCCCGGTCAGAAAGCGGATCCTGGCGGCGTACACCTTCTGCGGGGCGCTCGCCGGGCTCGCCGGAGCGATGTACCTGGCCCGGTTCGGCAACGTCGACTCCGGCACCGGCACCGGCTACGAACTGACCGTCGTCAGCGCGGTGGTCGTCGGCGGCGTCGTCTTCACCGGCGGCTCCGGCAGCGTCTACGGCGCCGCGCTGGGCGCGCTGCTGCTGACCTCGATCAACAGCGTGCTGCCCGCGCTGGGCGTCAGCTCGGTATGGGTGCTCGCGATCAACGGCATCCTGCTCATCCTCGCCATCGCCGTGGACCGTGTGGTCGCCCTGCGTGTGGCGTCCGCCCTGAAGAAGAGGAACGCCCGCCATGCCTGAGTCCCTGACGCGCGCGATCCGTTGGGACACGGTCGTCGGCGCGCTGCTGATCGTCGTTCTGCTGCTGTCGTTCGGGTTCGTGGACGGTTTCGGCAACGCCCTGAACCTGTCGTTCCTGATCGGCAACACCCTGCCGATCGCCCTCATCGCCCTGCCGATGACCCTGCTCGTCGTCTCCGGCGAGATCGATCTGTCCGTCGCCTCCACCGCCGGGCTGTCCGGCGCGGTGATGGGTGCCCTGTGGAACCAGGGCATGACGATCGAGGCGATCATCCCGCTGTGCCTGCTGCTCGGCGTGGTGTGCGGGCTGATCAACGGCCTGCTGGTGACCAGGCTCGGGCTGCCGTCCCTGGCCGTCACCATCGGTACGCTCGCCGCCTACCGGGGCATCGCGCAGATCGTGCTCGGCTCGGACGCGGTGACCGACTTCCCCTCCCAGTACCTGGACTTCGCGGCCGGGCGGATCGGCGACACGTTCATCCCGTACGCCTTCCTGCCCTTCCTCGTCCTGCTGGCGATCGCGGTGGTGATGCTGCATGCCACGCCGTTCGGGCGTTCGGTGTTCGCGATCGGCGCGAGCGAGGAGGCCGCGCGGTTCGCCGGGATCCGGGTGAAGCGGCAGAAGCTGATCCTGTTCACGGTGACGGGCCTGATGGCGTCACTCACCGGGATCTTCTGGGCGCTGCACTACGCCAGCGCCCGCTACGACAACGCCACGGGCCTCGAACTCTCCGTCGTGGCGGCGGTGTTGCTCGGCGGCATCGACTTCGACGGCGGCAAGGGCACGCTCGGCGGCGCGATCGCGGGTGTCTTCCTGCTCGGTGCGCTGCAGAACGTCATGAGCCTTCAGGACGTCTCCGCCCAGTCGCAGATCGTCGTCACCGGTGTCCTGCTCGTACTTTCCGTGCTCGGCCCCCGGGTCGCACGGCAGATCTCCGTAGCGAGGGCGGGCCGTAGAGCCGCCTCGACTCCGACCTCGTAACCCAGCCCTTCCCTTGTAAAGGACCATCGCCATGCGCAAGTCATCCCTCCGTCGTGCCTCCGCGGCCCTCGCCGCCGCCACGTCTCTCGCCCTCGCCCTCACCGCCTGCGGCGGTACCACCAAGGAGGACGTCGCCAACGAGGGCGGCTCGGCCGCCGCGGCCGGCGAGGCGAACCCCAACGCCGAGCTGAAGAAGGGCCTCACCGTCGGCTTCCTGCCCAAGCAGGTCAACAACCCCTACTTCACCACCGCCGACAAGGGCGGCGAGGCGGCCCTGAAGGAGCTGGGCTCCAGCTACAAGGAGGTCGGCCCGTCCAGCGCCACCGACACCTCCGGGCAGGTCTCCTACGTCAACACGCTCACCCAGCAGCAGGTCGACGCGATGGCCGTGTCCGCGCAGGACCCGGGCGCCCTGTGCACGGCCCTCAAGCAGGCCATGAGCAACGACATCAAGGTCGTGACGTACGACTCGGACACCAAGCCCGAGTGCCGCAACGCCTTCGTCTCGCAGGCGTCCGCCGAGGACCTCGGCCGCACCGAGGTGCAGCTGCTCGCCGAGCAGATCGGCTACAAGGGCGAGATCGCGATCCTGTCCGCCGCGCAGACCGCGACCAACCAGAACACCTGGATCGAGTTCATGAAGGACGAGCTCAAGGATCCGAAGTACAAGGACATGAAGCTGGTCAAGGTCGCGTACGGCAACGACGACGCGCAGGCGTCCTTCCAGCAGACGCAGGGCCTGCTCCAGGAGTACCCGAACCTGAAGGGGATCATCTCCCCGACCACCGTCGGCATCAAGGCCGCCGCCCAGTACCTGTCCGGCTCGAAGTACAAGGGCAAGGTCAAGCTGACCGGCCTCGGCACCCCCAACGACATGCGCAAGTACGTCAAGAACGGCACCGTCGAGGCGTTCGAGCTGTGGGACCCGGCGAAGCTGGGTGAGCTGGCCGCCCGTACCGCCGTCGCGCTGGTGTCGGGCCAGATCACCGGCAAGGAGGGCGAGACCTTCACCGCCGGCGACATGGGCCAGTACACCATCGGCAAGGACGGTGTGATCAGCCTCGGCAAGCCGACCGTGTTCGACGCCGACAACATCGACCAGTACAACTTCTAGTTCCGGGGGCGGTACTTCATGCAGCGCGTCTGTTTCCTGCTCAAGGTCCGCCAGGACCGGATCGCGGAGTACCGCGAACGCCATGCCGCCGTGTGGCCGGAGATGCTCGAAGCGCTCTCGGCCACCGGCTGGCACAACTACTCGCTCTTCCTGCGCGACGACGGACTGCTCGTCGGCTATCTGGAGACCGAGGACTTCGCGGCCGCCCTCGCCGGGATGGAGGCCACCGAGGTCAACGCCCGTTGGCAGGCCGAGATGGGCGAGTTCTTCGAGTCCCTCGACGGTGCCCGCCCCGACGAGGCGATGAAGCCGCTCACCGAGGTCTTCCACCTCGCCTGATCCCCGCTGTATCTGCCCTGCCCGCACCTCGCCGACAATGGAGTCACCCGAGATGAAGAGACGCACCCTGCTGGGCGCCGCACTCGCCGGAACCGTCATGACCCCCGTCATCGCCTCCGGTACCGCCCGAGCCGCCGACCCCGGCCCCTCGGTCACCCTGACCGGCACCACCACCCTCGACACACAGGCCATCTACTTCGTGTCGTACGACGGCCTGGTCAACAACAACGCCTTCCAGAAGAACGGCCTGCTGACCTACAAGGGCTACCAGTACGCCGTCTGGTACACCGCCGACCGCAACGCGGTCGTCGGCCGCCGCAAGTTCCCCTCCAGCACCTGGGAGACCGTCAAGGTCGGCCACACCCTCCGCTACAACGACTCGCACAACGTCATCTCCATGGGCTTGTCCAAGGTCGACGGCCGCCTGCACCTCAACATGGACTCCCACAGCGACGGCTTCACCTACGTCAAGTCGGTCGCCGGCCTGATGGACAACCCGGACGGGATGAGCTGGACCGCGGCCCGCTTCGGTGCCCCCCAGTCCACCCTGGACGGCCTCGCCCTCACCTCGCAGTTCACCTACCCGCAGTTCATCTCCACCCCCGAGGGCAGGCTCCAGCTCAGCTACCGGGTCGCCGTCTCCGGCAACGGCCGCAACGCCCTCGCCGAATACGACGGTTCGACCTGGACCAACCTCGGCGAGTGGACCAGCTCCACCGGTACGTACACCAGCGAGCACGGCTCCTCGACCGCTCGGAACATGTACCTGCACGGCATCGACTACGACAGGAACGGTCGCCTGCACTCCTTCTTCACCTGGCGCGAGCAGAACGGCGCCGTGATGTGCTCCGGCGGCGGCATCACCAACCACGACACCGGCTACGTCTACTCCGACGACCGCGGCCGCACCTGGCGCAACAACGCGGGCACCGTCGTCGGTACGACCGGCGGCTCCAACAGGGTCGCCGTCACCGACAGCGGACTCGTCGTCGACCCGCTGAACCCGGACCACTCCCTGATGAACCAGGAGAGCCAGTTCACGGACTCGGCCGGCCTGCCGCACGCGATCATCAGCTACGTCCCCGGCCGCTTCGGGCAGTGCACCACGAACTACGTCGCCGACCGCACCGCCAACGGCCGCGCCTTCCACGTCCGCAAGAACTCCTCGGGCACCTGGCAGAAGACGGAGATCCCGGTCCCGCTGAACTCCAGCCAGCGCACCAAGCTGATCCTGGACAAGTACGACAACGCGTACGCGATCTTCCCGTTCTGCCGGATCGCGGGAGCCTCCAAGGCCTCGGGGTACACGGACTGGACGATGCTGTACGACGGCGTCACCGCGGGTCTGAACGCGTTCGGCGAGGTCGTGATCGACGAGACGCGGGTCGGGCAGGACCACTTCCTGTCGATCATGTACCAGGAGAAGTCCAGCGGTACGACGCCTTCGGCGCTGCGTAACCTCAACTTCCGCCTGCCTGCCTGATCGCAGCCCTTGTGGGCGGCTTGACGGTAATGTGCCTTCCCGCCGCCCCACGTTGTCCACGTCTCTCTGGAGGTCCCTGACCGATGACCCAGTCGGTGGGTATCAAGGACGTCGCCCGCGCCGCCGGAGTCTCCGTCGGCACGGTGTCGAACGTCATCAACCGTCCCGACACGGTCGCGATGGAGACCCGGGCGCGGGTGCAGTCCGCGATAGAACGGCTGGGCTATGTCCGCAGCGAGTCCGCGCGCCAGCTGCGCGCGGGCCGCAGCCGGATCATGGGGCTGCTCGTCCTCGACATGGGCAACCCCTTCTTCGTGGACGTGGCGCGCGGCGCCGAGCGGGCCGCGCGCGACGCCGGCCTCGGCGTGATGGTCTGCAACAGCGCGCAGAGCGCGAGCGAGGAGGCCGACTACCTGTCGCTCTTCGCCGAGCAGCGGGTGCGGGGCGTGCTGCTGACGCCGGCCGACGCCACCGGCCGCAACATCGAGACGTTCCGGCGCCACAACATCCCCTTCGTCCTCGTCGACCGGGTCGCCGAGGGCACCACCGAGTGCTCCGTCTCCGTCGACGACGTGGCGGGCGGCGCCCTCGCCGTACGCCATCTGATCGACGCCGGGCATCGCTCCATCGCGTACGTCAGCGGCCCGCCCGGCCTCAACCAGGTGCGCGACCGCCGCACCGGCGCCCTGAACGCCCTCGCCGAGGCGGGCCTCGGCCCCGACGCGCTGCGCGAGCTGCCCACCGAGCGGCTCGACGTCGCCGCCGGCCGGGACGCCGGCGCCCGGCTGCTCGGCCTCGCCGACCGTCCGACCGCCGTCTTCTGCGCCAACGACCTGCTCGCGCTCGGCGTCCTGCAGGCCATGTACGCGGCCGGCGTCGGCGTCCCCGACGACCTCGCCATCGTCGGCTACGACGACATCGAGTTCGCCGCGGCGGCCGCCGTACCGCTCACCTCCGTACGCCAGCCCGCCGTCACGATGGGCGCGCTGGCCGCCGAACTCCTGCTGGAGGAGACGGAGACGGAGAACGGCCCGTCCCGGCACGAACACCGCCGGGTGGTGCTCCAGCCGGAACTGGTGGTACGCCGCTCCAGCCTGTCCGGTCGCTGAACCACCGCCCGGACCGGTCACTGACTCGGCGTTCAGCACCGCAGGGATTGAGCCACTGAACCCGCGTTCAGCAGCCGTTCATGATCCCCGGCGGTGGCGGGCGGCCCGCGATGTGCTGAACTGGGACGCGGTCCGCACCGTCGTCCGCCCCGGGAGCCCCGTTGAGCCTCAGCTACCGCCAGCCCGGCATCGTCCTCACCGACCGCCACTTCACCGTGCCCCTCGACCACGACGACCCGCACGGGGAGACGATCGAGCTGTACGCCCGCGAGGTCGTCGCGAGCGACAAGGCGGGGCAGGGGCAGGACCTGCCGTGGCTGCTCTACCTCCAGGGCGGCCCCGGCTTCGGGGCGAACCGTTTCGTCGGAAAGCAGGCCTGGCTCGGCCGGGCCCTGAAGGAGTACCGCGTCCTGCTGCTCGACCAGCGCGGCACCGGCCACTCCACCCCCGCCAACCGCCAGACGCTCCCGCTGCGCGGCGGCCCCGCCGAACAGGCCGCCTACCTCACGCACTTCCGCGCCGACGCGATCGTCCGCGACTGCGAGACCGTCCGGCGCGAGGTCACCGGCGGCGCGCCCTGGACCGTCCTCGGCCAGAGCTTCGGCGGCTTCTGCACGGTGAACTACCTCTCCACCGCCCCCGAGGGCCTGGCCACCGCCGTCATCACCGGCGGCCTGCCCTCCCTCGACGCGCACGCCGACGACGTCTACCGCGCCGCCTATCCGCGTATCGAGCGCAAGGTCACCGCGCACTACGCCCGCTACCCGCAGGACGTCGAGCGGGTCCGCCGGATCGCCGACCACCTGCTCACCCACGACGTCGTCCTCCCGAACGGCTACCGGCTCACCGTCGAGGCCTTCCAGTCCCTCGGCATCCTGCTCGGCGGCGGCGAGGGCAGCCACCGGCTGCACTACCTCCTGGAGCACGCCTTCGTCCGCACGCCGCAGGGCACGGTCCTCTCCGACGCGTTCCAGGAGGAGGTGCAGGGCCTGCTGTCGTACGCCGGACACCCGCTGTACGCGCTCGTCCACGAGGCGATCTACGGCCAGGACGGCCGGCCCACCGCCTGGTCGGCCGAGCGGGTGCGCGGCGAGTTCCCGCAGTTCGACGCCGCCAAGTCCCTCGCGGGTGACGGGCCGGTGCTGTTCACCGGAGAAACGATCCACCCCTGGATGTTCGACTGCGACCCGGCGCTGCGCCCGCTGCGCGAGACCGCCGAACTCCTCGCCGCCCACACCGGCTGGCGGCCCCTGTACGACCCCGCTCGTCTCGCCGCCAACGAGGTGCCGGTCGCGGCGGCGATCTACCACGACGACATGTACGTCGACACGGCCCACGCGCTGCAGACCGCCCGTACCGTCCGGGGCCTGCGCACCTGGGTCACCGACGAGTTCGAACACGACGGCGTGCGTGCGGGCGGGCCCCGGGTGCTGGACCGGCTCCTGGCCCTGGCGCGTGACGAGGCGTGAGGTGCCTCGGGAGGTGTGCCGACGGTCCCGGACTGCCGGTCGGGGGCGTGATGTCGGACCTGCGGGCTAGTGTGCGGGCATGACCGAGCCGACGCCTCCTCAGCTGAAGCCCATGCCCGACGACTGGCAGCGCGCCCTGGCCGTCGTGGCGCACCCGGACGACCTTGAATACGGCTGCACGGCGGCCATCGCCGCCTGGACCGACGGCGGCCGTGAGGTGGCGTACGTCCTGGCCACCCGTGGCGAGGCGGGCATCGACACGCTGGAGCCCGCGCGGTGCGGCCCGCTGCGGGAGCGCGAGCAGCGGGCGAGCGCGGCGGTCGTCGGGGTGTCGGTGGTGGAGTTCCTCGACCACCGGGACGGTGTCGTCGAGTACGGCACCGCCCTGCGCCGGGACATCGCCGCCGCCATCCGCCGGCACCGGCCCGGGCTGGTGATCACCCTCAACCACCGGGACACCTGGGGCGGTGTCGCCTGGAACACCCCGGACCACGTGGCCGTGGGCCGCGCCACGCTCGACGCGGCGGGCGACGCGGGCAACCGGTGGATCTTCCCGGAGCTGGCCGAACAGGGCCTGGAACCCTGGAACGGCGTCCGCTGGGTCGCGGTCGCCGGATCCAGCACCCCGACCCACGCTGTGGATGCCACGCCCGGCATGGAGCGCGCGGTGCGCTCCCTGCTCGAACACCGCGCGTACATCGAGGCGTTGACGGACGAGGACCCGGAATCCTACGTGCGGGGTTTCCTGACCGGATACGCGAAGAGCACAGGGGAGCGGTTCGGGGGCCGACCCGCGGTGGCGTTCGAGCTGTTCAGCCGCTAGGACTCGGTGGGCGGGTCATTAGGCTGTCGGCATGCACGATCACCCCGGTGACCTCGCCGACCTGCGCGGAGACTGCGCCAACTGCTTCGGCCTCTGCTGTGTGGCCCTGCCCTTCGCCGCCTCGGCCGGCTTCGCGCTGGACAAGGAGGCCGGGAAGCCCTGCCCCAACCTGCGGGGCGACCACCGCTGCGGTATCCACGCCGAGTTGCGGCAGCAGGGCTTCACGGGCTGCACGGTCTACGACTGCTTCGGCGCCGGACAGCGCGTCTCGCAGGTCACCTTCGGCGGGCAGGACTGGCGCACCGGCTCCCGGGAGCACGCCCGGCGGATGTTCGACGTGTTCCCCGTCGTACGGCAGCTGCACGAGCTGCTCTGGTACCTCACCGAGGCCCTCGCCCTGCCCGCCGCCCGCCCGGTCCACGCCGATCTGCGCCGGGCCCTGGAGGACACCGAGCGGCTCGCGCGGCAGAGCCCGCAGGAGCTCGCCGCACTGGATGTCGGCGCCCATCGGCAGCAGGTCGACGTCCTGCTCCTCAAGACCAGTGAGCTGGCCCGCGCAGGCACGCGGGGCCGGAAGAAGGACCGCCGGGGCGCGGATCTGATCGGGGCCCGGCTCAAAGGCGCCGATTTGCGGGGCGCGAACCTGCGTGGTGCCTATCTCATCGCCGCGGACCTGACCGGCGCGGATCTGCGCGGCGCGGACCTGATCGGCGCCGATCTGCGGGACGCCGACCTCTCGGACGCCGATCTGACCGGGGTGTTCTTCCTGACCCAGCCTCAGCTCAACGCGGCCCGGGGCACGGCCGGCACCAAGCTGCCGGAGACCGTGTCACGGCCCGCGCACTGGACGGCCCTTCACTGACGCACAGGAAACCGGTGGGCACCCGTGGTTGGCGCACGCCCGGATCTTCGGTAGGTTAGGTGAGCCTTACCTAATGAGGAGGAACTGGGATGGGTGACAGCCAAGCCTGGACGGCCGCGCCCGCCGCGGCGGAACGGGCCCGATCGGTGCTCGCCACCTCGTGGTCGTGCGCGGTGACCGCCGAGGGCGTGCGCGAGGACCTCGTCGGCGCGCACACCGTGGCGGAGGACGGCCGGATCCTCCTGCACGTGCCGGAGGACAGCGCCCTGCTCGCGGCCGCCATCTGCGCCCCCCGCGGCGAGCCGTCCGCCGTCCTGGAGTTCGCCGACGTCGCACCCGTCCCGATGCGGAACCGCATCCGGGCCCGGCTCTGGCTGGCCGGCTGGTTGGCCATCGAGGAGGGCCACCTCGCCTTCCAGGCCACCCGCGTGGTGCTGCGCCGGCCGTCCGGTGCCGTGGTGATCGACCTCGACGAGTTCGCCGCCGCCTCGCCCGACCCGCTGGCCACCGCCGAGGCCCGGCTGCTGACCCACCTGGCCGAGGCCCACCCCGACGCGGTCGAGCGGCTCACCCGGCTCGTCGAACCGGGCAGCCTGCACGGCGTGGTGCGCGTCCAGCCACTCGCCGTCGACCGCCACGGACTGACGCTGCGCATCGAACGCCGCCGCGCCCACGGCGACGTACGGCTGCCCTTCCACACGCCCGCCGACGCGGTCGCGCAGCTCACCGAACGCATGCACGTGCTGCTCGCGCAGGCGAGCGCCGCCTCCTGCCCCCGCGCGCTACAGCGGCAGCGCACAGACGGCGACGGGTGAGGCGAACGGCTCGCCGGCGAGCCGCAGTCCGCCGCTGTCGCCGTCCACGCGGAAGACGCTGACGCTGCCGGACCTCTGGTTCGCCGCGAACAGCAGCCGCCCGTCCGGGGAGAAGGCGATCTGCCGAGGGAAGTCACCCGCGACCGGAACCGTGCCGAGCAGCCGCAGCCGGGCGCCGTCCGCCTCCACCGCGTAGCGGGCCAGGCTGTTGTGGCCCCGGTTGGCGAGATACGCGTACGCGCCGTCGGCGGTCACCAGGATCTGCGCCGGGTAGGAGGTACCCTCGCCGGTCCCGGTGGACTGGGGCTCGCCGATCGTCAGACGCCCGGTCGCCGGGTCGTAGACGCAGACGGCGACCGTGTTGTCGACCTCGTTGGCCAGATAGGCGTGCCGGCCGCGGGGGTGGAAGGTGAGGTGGCGCGGACCCGCCCCCGGCCGGGTGTGCGCCCGCGCGACCTCGCGGAGCGTGCCCTTGTTCTGATCGAGGCGGTAGGTGTAGACGGTGTCCGTGCCGAGGTCGACGGCGAGGACGTGGCGGCCGTCCGGGCTCGTGACGAACTGGTGGGCGTGCGGCCCCTCCTGGCCGGGCCCCGGCGCCGGAGTGGAGTGCGTGACCACGTCGGTGCGCTCGCCGAGCGCGCCCGAGGCCTCGATCGGGTGCACGGCGACGCTGCCGGAGGTGTAGTTGGCGCTGAGCAGCCAGCGTCCGCTCGGGTGCACGGACAGATGGCAGGGGGCCGCGCCGCCCGTGCCGCGGCTGCCGAGGACCTTTTGGTCGGCCAGCCGTACGGCGGTCACGGCACCGTTCTCGCGCTCGTTCACCGCGTACAGCGTGCGGCCGTCCGGATGCACCGCCAGATACGACGGATCTGCCACGCCGGTGAGGGTGCCCGTCCCGGTGATACGGCCCGTCGCCGGATCGTAGGTCGCCAGGCCGATGCCCGTGCCGCCGTCCTCGACGGAGGTGTAGGTGCCGAGGTAGAGCGGGCGGGGGCCGGTCGGCTTGCCCGCGGCGGTCGGCTCGCCCGTGGAGGTCGGCTCGGTCACGGCGTTCGGCTCGTCCGTGGAGGTCGGTTCGCCCGTGGCGGTCGGCGAGCTGTGCTCGGCGGGCGTCTCGGAGGTCGGCCGGGTCCCGCAGGCGGTCGACGCCGACAGCGCCGTCCCTGTGACGGCTCCGACGAAGCGCCGCCTGCTCCAGCCGCCGCGCGCCCGCGCATCCCTGCTCATCTCCGCACCTCAGCTCGTCGCCCGCCCCGGAACTCGTCGGTGGTCCCGGGCGTGACAGCCACCTTGACGCGGATCGCCCACCAAGTGCAAGAACGGCAACCGGCGATGCATACAGTGCAACGGAGTGCGGGTCTACCAGTCCCCGTCCGTGACCGGCATGCCCGGCGCGTCCTTCAGCGGCTGCACCTGGTGCGGCGCGGGCTCCTGCCAGGGCTCGTGGTCGTCGCCGAGCCAGTCGCCGACGGGCTTGACCGTCGAGAGCGTGTCCGGGGCGGCGAGATCCTCCGCCTCCTGGTCGTAGTAGTCGTACCAGGGCAGTCCCGCGCGCGTGTACGCCGCACGGTCCACGGGCGACGGCGGGGGAGCCTCGCCGGTGATCCGGCGCCACTCCGGCGGTGTCACCAGGTGGACGAAGACCCGCCCGGCGGGCCGCTCGGCCCAGTCCGTGAGCGGCCGGTCGTCCCGGTAGACCTCCTGGCGCATCGAGCCGCCGACGCCGAGGCCCATCGCCGCGGCGGCCCGTGGCGCACGGCCGGGCGCCGCCGCGGGAGCCGCCATCGCGGCCCCGTAGCTCGGCGGGGCGAGGGGCATCGCCCGCGAACGCTCCGCCCTGCGCCGCTCCTCCTCACGCCAGGCGGCCAGCGCCGCGTCGTTCAGCGGGAAGGACTGCAGCTGGACGCCGCCCCACACCTCCTCGCCCGTGACCTGCCCTTCCACGGTCGCGCCGAGGCCGAGCGGCACCGCCACGAACTGGCGGACCGTGCCCTTGCCGGAGTTGATGCCGTCCAGCCAGGGCTGACGCGGCAGCACGACGTAGTTCTGCGGATCCCGGGCGAGCCGGTCGCTCCACGGCCGGCCCGAGACCGCGCACACCTTGCCCACGCCGACCTGAAGGGCGGCGGGCTCGGTGGTGCCCGCGAAGCTCAGCCACATCGCCTCGCGCAGATACACCGGCAGCATCACACCACCGCGTGCCAGCCACTGCTCGGGCACCGTGTCCGCGTGGTCCGCCACCCGCCGGATCGGGAACTCGCCGAGGCCGGGCGGCAGGGGATGCGTGCCCGTCTCCGGCAGGCGCAGCGTGCGGATGAAGCGCACCGCCGCACCCCCCGGCAGGCGCAGCGTGTTTCCGTCGATCCGCACGGTGGTGTCGCTCATCCGCACGCCCCTCCCGTCCCGTGCCGGATCGAGTCCCGGCACTCCCTCACCAAGAACGCCCGCCGGCCCCGGTGCGGTTCCGCCACAGCTGCTCCTGAACGCCCAGGCGCTCGCGCAGCCGGGTCAGCCGCGGCATGCGTTCGCGCTGCTCACGCGTGTGGCGGTCCAGCTCCTCCAGGAGCCGGCGCGAGCGGTGCTCGGTGTCGAGTTCGTCGAGGATGCGGTTGACCTCGGTGAGCACGGCGCCGTACAGCTGCCACTCGCGCGCGTCGCGCTGGACCTCCTCCAGCAGGAGCTGGGCCAGCTTGTCGCGGGTGGCCGCGGCCGTGTGCAGCTCGGCGGCGAGCCGTTCCTCCGCCGACTCGGCGCTCGCGCTGACGCTGGTGGTGACCAGCACCGCGAAGCTCACCACCGCGTCGCCGATCTCGGACAGCAACTGCTCCACGACGGACCCGGTCTCGCCCTTGAACAGCGGCTCCGGATCCCGCTCCTTCGCCAGGTCCGTGAGGGTGCGGGCGATGACCCGCAGCACCACCGTGCAGATCTCCAGCGTGTCGAGGCCCGTGCGCAGCACCACCCGGTGCAGCAGCCCCTCCCGCACTCGCGGATTGAACCGCAGACTGTCCTCGGCCTGCCGCAGGGCCGCGTCCACCTGCACGATGTCGTGGTCGAGCCGGCGTGCCTCGTGCAGGCGCTCGGCCGCGTACTCGACGGGCGTGTGGCCTCCCGTCTCCTCGCCGACCCGCAGCATCAGCTGCCGCATCCGGCGGGCCAGCCCCTCGATCGACTCACCGGCCTCGCCCACCCACACCGGCGGTGCCAGCAGCAGATTGCAGGAGAGCCCGACGACCGCGCCGATCAGCGTCTCGACGATCCGCGCCCAGGCGGTGTCGCCGACGGTGGTGACGCCGAGCACCAGCATCGCGCTGATCGCCACCTCGGGCACGTACTCGTGGACCCGTACCAGGTGCCCGACGGCCAGCGCGGCCAGGATCACCAGGGCGAGGCTCCACCAGGTCAGGCCCACCAGCATGCTGAAGGCAATGGCGACGAGGACGCCCGCCACCACGGAGTTCACCCGGCGGACGCCGTTGGTGAGGGTGGCGTAGAGGGTGACCTGGACGACCAGCAGCGCCGTCAGCGGCGCGGTGAGCGGCGCGGCCTCGGGGCTCAGCCGCAGCGCGATGACGTACGCGACGGTCGCCGCGACCGTCGACCGCAGCGTCTGAACGACCACGGGGTCGCGTCGCAACTTCGTCAGGCGCGCGCGGTACGCCGACCAGTCTCGTTCCACTCGCATCCCTTGGCCTGTTCCCCGTCACCTGCGGCACCGAACGTGTCGTCCACCTTCTCAGGCGGACAGCTTGTCGAGGAAGGAGAACAGATTGCCCGTCGTCCGGGTGATCTGTTCCTCCAGCGTCAGGCTCTCCTCGAAGCGCGCCCCGGATTCCGAGATCTTCTTGCCGCGGACGTAGAGGGAGCAGGCGAGGTCGGCGCACATGTAGACGCCGACGGAGTTGCCCTCGCGGCCCGCCGCGCCCGCCTTGCGGGCCGTCATCAAGGAGACGCCGCCGCGGGGGTGGCCAGTGAGGCAGAGCGAGCACAGGCTGCGGTGCAGATAGCCGCGCTGCGGGGGCGGGAAGCGCAGGGTGACTCCTATGGGGCGCCCCTCGCGTTCGGCCACGAGGTAGCTGCGGTCGGGTGCCCCGGGATCTCGCCAGCCCAGGAAGTCCAGGTCGTCCCAGGGGCGGTCGGCGAGGTCACGCGGGACGGCCAGTCGCTTGGCCTCTCCCTTGGAGCAGTTGATGAAGGAGCCGCGGATGTCCTGCTCGGTGAGCGGTTTCATGGGGGTGCCTCCTGGGGCGTCGCCGGGAGGGGCCGCGAGGGCGGCCTCCGAAACCTAGGGGCCCTAGGTTTTCGCCTAGGTTAGAAAGCCGCGGCGCGGCGAAGCCACTGGTTTTTTGGGGCGGGGTGACGTTCGTGCAGCGCCGCATCGCCGCCGAGGCCGGGCCAGGAGGGCGCTGGGCGCGCGGGAGGCGTTCCGTACTCTGTACCGGGAGCGCACCCCGGGCGCCGATGCGGCAGCCCCGAGTGGCTCGACTGGGCTGGTCGCGGACGGGCGTTACGTCGAGGACGTGTACGCCGCGTGCTGACCACCCGCATCCAGCACCGAGTTCCGCCCCGCTTGGCTCACGGCCTGAATTAAGGGTTGGAGTAACATCCCCTCGATGGCCCGGCCAGGTGTGTGCCGGTCGGGCAGGGGTTCGGAAGGAGCCACATGGCGGGGCGGAACGGGCGCACAGTGCGCGACCTCAGGCGGGCCAACCGGACGGCCGTGCTGCAACGGCTGTACTTCGACGGCCCGCTCAGCCGCTTCGAGCTCGGTCCGGCGACCGGCCTCAGCTCGGGCTCCGTCAGCAACGTCGTCGCCGACCTGGTCGCCGACGGACTGGTGGAGGAGGCGGGCAGCGTCGACTCCGACGGCGGCCGCCCACGCACGCTGCTGCGGGTGGCGCCCGGCAGCGGCCACATGATCGGCGTCGACGTCGGCGAGACGCGGGTGCGCATCGAGCTGTTCGACCTCACCCTCACCGAACTGGCCCGCGCCGAACGGCCGTTGGAGCAGCAACGGTACGACGTCGAGGTGATCGTCGGCCACATCCGCGACGGCGTCGCCGGGGTGCTCGCCGCCGCGGACGTCGCTCCCGAGCAACTGCTCGGCGTGGGAATAGGCGTCCCCGGCATCGTCGAACGCACTCCGGACCGGGGCGCCGTCGTGCACGGCCAGACGATCGGCTGGGACGCGGTCCCGCTGGAGGCGCTGCTCCGTGCCACCTCCCGACTCCCCGAGACGGCCGCGTACTTCATCGACAACGGCGCCAAGACGCTCGGCCAGGCCGAGATGTGGTTCGGCGGCGGACGCGGCGCCCGCAACGCGGTCGTCGTCCTGTTCGGCACCGGCGTCGGCGCCTGTCTCGTCACCCCCGAGGTGGAGCACGGGCGAGCCGTCGAGTGGGGCCATCTGACGGTACGGGTCAGAGGGCGCCGCTGCCGGTGCGGTGCGCTCGGCTGCCTGGAGGCCTACGCGGGCGCCGAGTCGCTGCTGGAGCGCTGGCACGAGGAGGGCGGACGCCCGCCCCAGGACACCGACGAGGAGACCGCGCTCACCGCGATGCTGGCCGCCGCCTACCCGCCCGAGGGCGGCGCGGCCGACCCGGCGGCCCTGGCCGTGCTGGAGGAGACCGCCGAGTACCTGGGCGCGGGCCTGTCCGACCTGATCAACCTCTTCCAGCCGGAGCGGATCCTCATCGGCGGCTGGGCGGGCCTCCAGCTCGGCGCCGGGTTCCTGCCCGCCGTACGCCGGCACGCGGCGGCGTACGCCCTGCGGTATCCGGCCGAGAAGGTCACGATTGAGCTGGGCCGGCTCGGGCCCGACGCGGTCACCGTCGGTGCGGCGATCCTGCCGCTGGCCGACTTCTTCGCCCGCGGTGGCCGCCGCCCCGAGCCCGTACCGGAAGGACCGCCGCCGGCCTGGCGCGCCGTACTGAAGGAACGGGCGTCGCACTGAGCGGGTGATGGCCGCGACGTGCGGTTTCGCCGCCGTTCCCGGAGGTACTCGCGTGGGTCTCGGACGCCAGAAGGGAGCACGTCGTGACCGACCACCGCGATGAGGAGCCGGGCCGCAGCCCCGATCCCGTACCGCGTGACCTGCCCGACCAGCAGGCCATGGCCGACGAGGAGGACCCCTGGGAGCTGTCCAAGGAGGCGAAGGGCGCCGAGGGCGCCGAGGGTGCTGAGGAAGACCGGGCCGCCGCCGACGTGCCCGACACGGACGAGGCGGGCTCGGGCAGACAGGGCGCCCCGCAGCCGGCCACCGTCCACCCCGAGCACCCGGCACCGGACGAGTCACCGGACTGACACGCATCGCCGCCTCGCCCAAGGGCGCTCAGCCCACCTTCCGACCCTGCAACGGCTCCGTCCGCGCCCCCGCCCCCTGCTGGAGCCCCTGGAGGAACTCCTCGATCACCTCGTTCGCCGTGCGCGTCGGCCGCCAGTCCAGTTCCGTCTGCGCGCGCGTGCAGTTCATCAGCGGCAGCCGCAGCACGGCGTCGAAGAGGTGCGGGGAGGCCGGCAACAGGTGCAGCCCCCACGCGGCGGCGATCGCCGAGCGGGCCGCGGTCTTCGGCAGCCGGACCGGGCGGCTGCCGAGCAGCTCGCCGAGCAGCGCCGCGTCCACCGGCGGCTCGGCCGCGAGGTTGAAGGCGCCCCGCACCTCCTTGCCCACCGCCAGCTGGTACGCCCGGGCCGCGTCGTCGGTGTGCAGCGCCTGCACCCGCAGTCCGGGGATGTCCGGCAGGAACGGCAGCAGCTCGGGACGCGCCAGCGGCCCCGGCAGGAACCTGCCGCCGAAGATCCGCCGCTGCTCGCTCGCCGACTCCCGCTTGAACAGGAACGCGGGCCGCATCCGCACCACCCGGATCCCGGGGTGATCGCGCTCGAAGGTGTCGAGGGTGCGTTCCAGATAGGCCTTCTCCCGGCAGTACGCGGCGTCCGGCCAGCCGTGCGTCGGCCAGGACTCGTCGACGGCGTGGTCCTTGGGCCCCGGCGAGTACGCGCCCACCGAGGAGGCGTGGACGAGGGTGGGCACGCCCGCGGAGGCGACCGCGTCGAACACGCGGATACTGCCCAGCACGTTGGTGCGCCAGGTGGCGGCCGGGTCGTGCGTCGGCTGGAACGCCCAGGCCAGATGGACCACGGCGTCGGCGCCGAGGAACTCCTTGACGAGATCGGTCTGTTCGGAGGCCACGTCGACCGCCGCCCAGTCGGTCTTCGGCGGCGACCACTCGGGGAGCCGGCGCGCCAGGCCCCGTACCGACCCGACCTGCGGATCCTCGGACAGAAGGCGCACCACGCTGGTGCCTACGTTGCCGGTGGCGCCCGTGACCACGATCCTGCTGCCCGCTTCGCTGCTCACGTTCGGCTCCTCTCGGGCGTACTCCTCCTGCGGAGGGCACCGAGTACCCGGCCGCGGCCGCCCGTACGCGTACGAGAACGCGTACGAGAACGGTGCGAGAACGCGTATGAGCACACGCATGAGAAAGCCCCGACCGGACGGGGGATTCCGGTCGGGGCGGTACTGGGGTGGGCGCGGATGGCGGTCGCCTCTCGGCGAAAGGCTCCACAGGGCTTCAGCCGAACGATCGTCCCTGTGGGCAAAAGGTGAGGCCCGGGGACACTGTCCCATCCGCACCCACGGTCTGTTCAACGGGCAACCGTCCTCGGGTGTTCCGTCGCGCGCCCCGAACTGCCGTGATCCGCGTCACCTTGCCGGGACGCTCAGCTCCGGCAGGGATGCCAGCAGATGAGCGGGATCGTCGTAGACGGCGTCCGCACCGGCCTCCTCCAGGTCCGCCCGTGGAATCCCGCCGCACAGCACGCCCACGCATCGCACCCCGGCGCGCCTGCCCGCCCGCATGTCCCACACGGTGTCGCCGACGAACACCGCCCGCTCGGCGGGCACACCGGCGAGTTCCAGGGCGCGCTCTACGGGCTCGGGTGAGGGCTTGCCCTCCTCCACGTCGTCGGCGCTGGCCGTCGCGGTGATCGCCTCGTCCGCGTCGATCGCGCGGCGCAGCGCGGTCAGCTCGGCGCCGCCCGCCGAGGTCGCGAGCACCACGTTCCAGCCGTCCCGGTGCAGCCTGCGCAGGAGCCGGCCGGCGTCGGGAAGCGCGGGGAGCCGGTCGAAGTACTGCCCGTAGAGGACCTTGTGGGCGCAGCTCAGTTCGTCGTCCCGGTCCTTGTCCCGGTCGTCGCCGAGCAGATGCGCGATCAGGTCCGACGACGCCAGGCCCACCGCCCGGTGGATGGCGTGCATCGGGATGCGATGGCCCGCCTGCCGGAAGGCCTCCCACCAGGTCGCGACATGCAGATGGTTGGTGTCGACGAGCGTTCCGTCGACGTCGAACACGGCGGCGCGATCCATGGCGGTCCTTCCGCTCCCTTCCGCATCGGCCCATCAGCCGCACGAGTACCACGCGCACGAGTACCACGCGCACGAGTACCACGCGCACGAGTACCACGCGCACGAGTACCACGCGCACGAGTACCACGCGCACGAGTACCACGCGCACGAGTACCACGCGCACGAGTACCACGCGCACGAGTACCACGCGCACGAGTACCACGCGCACGAGTACCACGCGACCGGCCCGCCAAGCGGGCACCTGGCCTCATCCCACCCCGGCCGGTACCCGCCCCTCCCGCGTCCAGGCCAGCAGCTCGTCGGCCGACCAGGTGGTCACGATCCGCTCCGCCGGAATCCCGCACTCCTCCGCCCGGGCACAGCCGTTGATCTGCCAGTCCAGCTGCCCCGGCGCGTGCGCGTCGGTGTCGACCGAGAAGAGCACGCCCGCGGCCAGCGCCTGACGCAGCAGCCGCCGGGGCGGGTCGAGCCGTTCGGGGCGGCTGTTGATCTCCACCGCCGTGCTGGACTCGGCGCACGCGGCGAACACCTCCTCCGCGTCGAACTCCGACTCCGGCCGCCCCCGCCCGGTCACCAGCCGCCCGGTGCAGTGCCCGAGGATGTCGGCGTGCGGATCGCGGACGGCCCGCACCATGCGGCGGGTCATGGAGCGGGCGTCCATGCGCAGCTTGGAGTGCACGGACACCACCACGACGTCCAGCCGCGCGAGCAGCTCCGGGTCCTGGTCCAGCGAGCCGTCCTCCAGAATGTCGCACTCGATGCCGGTGAGCAGCCGGAACGGCGCCCAAGTCGCGTTGAGGGCGGCCACCACCTCCAGCTGCTCGCGCAGCCGCTCGGCCGACAGCCCGCGCGCCACCGTCAGCCTGGGGGAGTGGTCGGTGAGCGCCGTCCACTCGTGGCCGAGCGCCGCCGCGGCCCGGCCCATCTCGTCGATCGGGCTGCCGCCGTCCGACCAGTCGGAGTGCACATGGCAGTCCCCGCGCAGCCGCGCCAGCAACCGCTCCCCGCCCCGCGCCGGCCGCTCCTGCCCGGCCTCGCCCTCCAGCTGCGCCAGATAGCCCGGCACCTGCCCGGCCAGCGCCTCCCGCACCACCTGCGCCGTCTTCGGGCCGACGCCCTTGAGGGACTCCAGCGACCCCGCGGCCGCCCGCGCCCGCAACTCGTCCTCGGGCAGCTCGGCCACCACGCGGGCGGCGGTGCGGAAGGCACGGACGCGGTACGTCGGCGCCAGCGACCGCTCCAGCAGGAAGGCGATCCGCCCCAGTGCCTCGACGGGATCCATCGCCACCTCCTCCGGGGTCACCCTCCAGGGTTCCCCAGCCCCACGGGGGCCGCACGGCGGGCAACGGGCGGTTTGTCCGGTACGCGTCGGGGTACTGCGATGCCTCGTCCTGTACGTCGTCCAGCCGGAGGCCTTCATGACCGCCCCCACCGCACCGCATCCCAAGGTCGCCCTGATCACCGGCGCCGACTCGGGCATCGGACGCGCCACCGCCGTACGGCTGGCCGAGGCGGGGCTGGACGTCGGCATCACCTGGCACAGCGACGAGAAGGGCGCCGAGGAGACCGCCGAGGAGGTGCGGGCCAAAGGCAGGCGGGCGGCCCTGGCCCGGATGGATCTCACACGGCTGCCCGAGGCCGCGGACACCGTCGACGAGCTGTGCGGGGCGCTCGGCCGGCTGGACGTGCTGGTCAACAACGCCGGAATCGGCACGGCCACGCCCTTCCTCGACCTGGAGCTCGCCACGGTGCGCGAGGTCCTCGACGTCGACCTGGTCGGCCCCTTCCTGTGCGGGCAGCGGGCGGCACGGCACATGATCCGGCAGGGCGACGGGGGCCGGATCGTCAACGTGACGTCGGTGCACGAGCACCAGCCCCGGGTGGGCGCCGCGCCGTACTGCGCGGCCAAGGGCGGCCTCGGCCTGCTCACCCAGGTCATGGCCCTGGAACTCGCCGAGCACGGCATCACCGTCAACGCCGTCGCGCCCGGCGAGATCGCCACGCCCATGACCGGCCAGGAGGACATGGACGTCCGCACCGAGCGGCGCCCCGGCGTGCCGCTGGGGCGGCCGGGCGACGCGCGCGAGGTCGCGGCCGTGATCGCCTTCCTCGCCGGCCCCGACGCCTCGTACGTCACCGGCGCCTCGTGGACCGTCGACGGCGGCATGCTCCGCATGGGCCCGCAGGCGGGCTCCCACCTGACCGCGGACGACTGGCGGCGCCCCTGAGCCCGCACCGGCCCTGGGCGTCGGTATGCGGCCACCGCACAGGGGCCACAATGGCCGGATCCGCTCTAGGCTCTATGACATGACCGAAATCGCGAGCCCCTACATCTCCCATCCGCGGATCATGGTGCTCGGCGTCCAGCCCGGCAGTCCGCCGTTCCGCATCGTGGAGATCGATGGTGAAGTGGTCGGTGCGGCGCGTGCCGTCACCGACGTTCTGGAGACTGCCGCCGCCTTCGGCATCACGGTCCACGACCTGGATGACCCGGACGTGGTGCGCTGGGTCGGCGGCGACAAGTTCACCTGGAAACCCCGTTAGGGCTTCACCTGGAAACCCCGCTAGGGCCTGCGCTCAGCCCACCGTCCACTTCTGGTTGGCGCCGCCCGTGCAGGTCCAGATCTGCAGCCGCGTGCCGTTGGCCGCGTTGTTGCCGGTGACGTCCAGGCACTTGTCGGCCTGCGGGTTGACGATGTCGCGTGCCGCGGTGACGACCCACTTCTGGGCGGCGCTGCCGTTGCAGTCCCACAGCTGGACGGCCGTGCCGTCCGCCGTGCCGCCGCTCGTGACGTCAAGGCACTTGCCGAGCGCCCGGATCGTGCCGTCGGTGCCCACCGTCCACCGCTGGGCGGCGGTGCCATTGCAGTCGTAGAGCTGTACGGGGGTGCCGTTGGCGGAGCTCGCCCCGGCGACGTCCACGCACTTGCCCGCCAGACCTCGGATCGCCAGGCCGGTCGTCGAGTCGCTCGTGGTCACGGACACGTGGTCCACCACCAGCTGCTGCGGGAAGACGGTGGAGCCGTCCGGGTCGCCCGGCCAGTAGCCGCCGACCGCGAGGTTGAGGATCAGGAAGAACGGCTTGTTGAACACCCACTGCCTCCCACCCAGGTCGGCCGGGGTGCGGCGCTGGTAGACGGTGCCGTCCACGGACCAGGTGATCGAGTCGGGTGCCCAGTCGACGGCGAAGGTGTGGAAGCCGTCCGCGAAGGCCTGCCCGTTCGGCAGGGAGTAGGCCGCGCCGATGCCGCCCGAGCCGAAGTAGCCGGGGCCGTGGATCGTGCCGTGCACCGTGGAGGGCTCGAAGCCGACGTTCTCCATGATGTCGATCTCGCCCGAGTCCGGCCAGCCGACGTCGCCCAGGTCATGGCCGAGCATCCAGAACGCCGGCCACATGCCCTGCCCGCGCGGGATCTTCATCCGGGCCTCGACGTGCCCGTACTGCGCGGTGAACTTCCCGGCGGTGTTCAGCCGGGCCGAGGTGTACTCGCAGCGTCCGTACCAGCACTGGTGGTTCGCCGGGTTCTCCTTCCGGGCGGTGATCACCAGATGGCCCCGGCCGTCGAGCGCGGCGTTGTCGGTGCCGGACGTGTAGTACTGCCGCTCGTGGTTGTTGACGTTGTCGCCGGTCTCGATCTGCCACTTCGAGGAGTCGACCGCCGCACCGGCGGGACCGTCGAAGGTGTCGGAGAACGTCACCGCCCGGACACCGGCCGGCTCCGCCTGGGCGGGCGCGGCGACGGCGGCGGAGGCGAGCAGCACGGCGGACAGCGCGCCGAGCAGGCATCTGCGGAGCAGTCGTGGGGAAGCCACGGCCTTCCCTTCCGTACGGCGTCCCGCGCACGGGCACGCCGACTGAGGTGGGGGGTGAAGGATTCCCCTTGATTTAAGAGATGAGGTAAGGGCGCGTCAATACCTTGGTACAGACCAGAAGTTGGGGCCGGAGTCGCGACCGGACGTCGGGTCTCTCAGCGCCGCGCGTGCACCGCCCGCCCCAGCCTGCGCCCCACCAGCAGATACCCGGCCAGCGCACCCGCCGTGTTGAGGATGACGTCGTCGACGTCGAAGGCGCGGCCCGTCACCATGGCCCCCTGCGCCAGCTCCACCATCAGCATCACGACCGCGGTGAGCAGCAGCACCCGGAGGATCCCTCGCGCCCGGGGCGCGAGCACCGGCACGAGCACCCCGAAGGGCACCCCGAGCAGCAGATTGCCGCCGATCTGCTTCACGGCGTCCCGCAGTTCCGGCTGGTCCAGGTAGGCCCGCAGGGAGCTGCCCGGACGCAGGTTGCTGTGCGTCAGCGCCTCGGACGCGGGGGAGGGGTGCAGGGTCAGCCGGGCCAGCACCACGGCGAACGCCACCATGAAGGCGAAGGCGCACGCCATCGCCACCGCCCGGCCGATCAGGGGGAGCAGCGGGCGCCGCTTCTTCGACTCCTGCTTGGCCGAACGCTCTGCTGTGGCCGAAGGCTTCGCCTTGGCCGAAGCCTTCGTGGACCCGTTGGCGGGCCCCTTGGTGCGACGCGAGCGCGACAGGACGCGGGACAGCAAGGCTGTACGGGCCACTCGGTCCTCCAGACTTCAACTTCCCTCGGCAACAAGGCTGTTACCCCCGGACGCGGCAGAGATGCGGCGCCGGCTTCCCGCTGCCTTGCCGGGGCACTCCGGCGAGGACCCGCGCGCCGCCCCGGCCTCCTCATGGGCCGGTGCTTTGATGACGCAGAGTGACCTGAAGAGTTCGCGGAGGTGGCTGCCCGACGCTCGGCCGCCGGGTCGTGGCGCAGAACCTCGCCACCGCCGTCGCCTGCCCCGGCCTGCTCCTGCTCTCCGAGGCCTACGAGCGTCCGGCGTACGTCGATCTGGCCCTGGTCCTCGCCGTGCTGGGCCCCGTCGGCACGCTCGTGTTCGCCCGGCTGCTCTCCGACGAGCTGACCGCGCACCCGCCGCGCGCCTGGTGGCCGACCTGGACGGCGGTCGCCCTCGGCACGGTCGCCGTCCTCGCGCTGTGCGCGGTGACCGCACCCGGCCGGGCGACGGTCAAGCTCCTGGTGACCGGGGCGCTGCTGGTCGGCGGGAACGTGGTCGCCGGCCGCGCGCTCCTGGCGCTACTTCGAGGAGCCGCCGCGTCGGCACGCTGGCTCGTATCCGGCGCTGATGCTGGTGTTCCAGGCCGGGATGTGCGGCTTCGCGATCACCGGCGACCTGTTCAACGCGTTCGTGTTCTTCGAGCTGATGAGCGTCGTGGCGTACGCCCTGACCGGGTATCGCGTCGAGGAGGCCAAGGCCGTGCAGGGCGCGCTCACCTTCGGCGTGGTCAACTCGCTGGGCGCGTACGCCACTGACCCCGCAGGCCGACGACGGGATCGCGCTGTACGTCCTCGGCCACGCCGGTGTGAAGGCGGCGCTGTTCGCCTGCACGGGCACCCTGCTCGACCGGTACGGCAGCGTCGACGAACGCGCCCTGCACGGGCGGGCCACCGGACAGCGCGCGGTGGCCGTGATGTTCGTCGTCGGTGGCCTGGGCCTCGCCGGACTGCCGCCGTTCGCCGGTGCGCTCGGCAAGTCGGTCGCCGAGGAGGCCGCGGGCGGCCCGCTCGCCGTGCTGTACGTCCTTGCCTCGGCGATGACGGCGGGCGCGGTGCTCCGGGTCGCCGCCCGGGTGTTCCTGGGCCTCGGGCCCCCGCCGCCGGACGCGGGGGAGTACGAGACGACCGGTTCCGGCGAGGAGCCCGAGACCCGGGGACGGCTCGGCTTCGTCCCCGACACCATGACCGCCGTCCCGGCGCTGCTGCTCGCCGGGGCGCTCGCCGCCGGGGTGGCTCCCGGCTTCGGCGAGGCGGTGGCGCGGGCTGTGAACGAGGCCGGTTCCGGCGGCGCGGTCGTCCCGGTGCACTGGACGCCGTACGGCATCCTGCTGGGCCTGCTCTCGACGGCGGTGGCCGTGGGGCTGGCCGCGCTGGCCGTCACCCGGCCGAGGCTGCTCGCCGCCCCGGACTGGGCGCTGCCGCTGCGGCGCCTGCAGTCCGGGCACGTCGGGGACTACGTGGCCTGGCTGCTGGTGGGCGCCACCCTGCTCGGCGCCCTCGCCCTGCCCGGAGTCCTCAGCAGATGATCAGGTTCCGTAGGTGACGTCGACCTCCTTGAAGCCGAGGGAGCCCAGCAGTCCTTGGAGCATGTCGGTGGTGTTGCTCTCGGCGCGCGCGGTGAGCTCGCTCTCCTTCGCCGCGTCGCGGATGTGGCGTACCGCGAGTTGCTGCACGGCCTGCTCGCCGTTGGGGTTGTCCGAGAACAGGTCGCCGAGCCGGTCGAGCAGACCGCGCTGCTTGGAGACGGCGTAGGAGCGGTCGGGGTCGAGTGCGGGCTCGCCGAGTGCCGCGTGCGGCAGCCGCAGCGTGGCGGACGTACGGTCCTCGTTGACCGTCACGTCGTCCTCGCCGACCTTGCCGAGGTCGACGTAGGCGTCGACGGTGCCCGCCCCGATGTACAGGGTGCGGGTGCCGCGGATGGCGTCGGGCAGGTACTTGGTGTCCTTCTCCAGGTCCACGACGACCTGGAAGTTGCCGGAGGCGGCGTCGTAACGGCTGATGTCCTGGATCGACTTGAGCAGGGCCGGCCCCGAGCGGTCGTGAGTCTCCGTGCCGAACAGGTCCTTCAGGCCCGGCAGTACGCTCAGCCGGATCCCGGCGAAGAGCACGACGAGCACCAGAACGACGGCGCTCAGCGCCTTCGCCCAGCCGGGCATGCGCCTGGGGAGGTGCTTGATGGGAGTCGTCATGGGTGACGGTCCTCCTTCCTACCCTCCCCCATGCCCTTCTCGACAGAAGGTCAGACCGTCGGCGTCTCGGGATGCCGCAGGGCCGCGTCCAGCGTGGGCAGTGGCGGCAGCAGCCGGTGCAGACCGGTGACCCGCAGGACGCGCAGGGTCATGGGGTGCGCGCACACCAGGTGCAGCCGCCCGTCGTGGGCGAGCACCCGGCTGCGCGCCCGGTACAGCAGGCGCAGCCCCGAGCAGTCGAAGAACTCGACGGGGCTGAGGTCGATCACGATCCGGGCGCCGGGGAGCGCGGTCACGTCGTCCAGGTGGGGGAGGATCTCCGCCGCCGCGGCGATGTCGATCTCCCCGCGGAACTCCAGCACCGTGTGCCCCTGTTCCCGGTGGATGCGCAGATGCCGGGTGAGGGGCGCGGCGTTCCGTTCCATGTCGACTCACCTCCCCTCGGCTGCCGGTGGACCCACAACTGTGGGCCCCGCCCTGCAAGTTACCCTCGATGGAAAGCATTTCAGCATGTTCGGTTGACATATGTCTTCGAATTGCGACCGAGTTTCTTCGCGGCGTGAGCGAAGTGTTACGACAAGGCCTGCCAGGCCTTGCTGAGGGCCTGGCGGAACTGCTCGGCCTGATGCACCGTCAACTCCCCTACCATCCGCTCCTCCAGCTCCCGCACCGGCCCGGCGAGCCGCGTGAGCAGTTGGCGCGCCTCGTCGGTGAGCAGGATCAGCAGCTCCCGGCGGTTGTGCGGGTTGCGCTCCCTGCGCACCAGGCCGCGGCCCTCCAGGGAGCGGACCAGGTCGGCGATCGACTGCGCGGTGACGAAGGAGTCGCGGGCCAGCTGCGCCGCCGACAGTCCGTCGTGCCGCTCCAGGACGGTGAGCGCGGTGTACTGCAGCGCCGTGATCCCGAACGGTCGGACCAGGTCGTCCAGGTGTGAGCGGACCACGAGCTCCACCTGCTTGACCATGTAGAGCAGGGACGGGGATGTCTTGGTTGTCTGGGTGCCGGCCATGGATCGAGCGTAGAGCATTGACAGGAAACCTGTCTGAATTCAGACTGCGGACCAACAGGAATCCTGTTTGTTTAACTCTGGAGATCCTGTTGGTTTCCTGATCTTGGCGAAGAAGCTGGGAGTGGCGATGACCACCTACGAGATCGAACCCGGTCGGCTGTTCATCGGGGGCCGGTGGCACGACGCCGCCGACGGAGCGCGCGGCGAGGTGGTCGACCCGTCCCGGGGCACGGTCCTCACCACCGTCGCCGAGGCGGGCCCCGCCGACGTGGACGCCGCCGTGCGGGCCGCCCGTGAGACCTTCGACGCCGGACACTGGGCAGGGCTGAGCGGCCGTGAACGGGGCCGCGTCCTGCACCGCGTCGCCGAGCTGATCCGCGAGAACGCCGACGACCTCGCCGAGCTGGAGAGCCTCGACGTCGGCAAGCCGATCACCCTGTGCCGTGCCGTCGACGTCACGAACGCCGCCAACGACTACGAGCACTACGCCGCCCTGGCCCACTCCCTCGACGGCGCCACCCGCGACACCCCGCTCAACGCCCTGGCGTACACCCGCCGCGAGCCGCTCGGCGTGGTCGCGGCCATCACGCCGTACAACTTCCCGCTGATCCTGGCCGGTACCAAGCTCGCCCCCGCGCTCGCCGCCGGGAACACGGTCGTCCACAAACCCGCCGACGAGACCCCGCTCAGCGCCCTGTACATGGCCCGGTTGCTGCAGGACGCGGGTGTCCCGGACGGCGTGGTCAACGTCGTCACCGGCACCGGCCCGGTAACCGGCGAGGCCCTGCTGCGCCACCCCGGCGTGGACAAGGTCGCCTTCACCGGCTCCACCACGGTCGGCCGGCATGTCGCGGGCGTCGCTGGCGCGGCGCTGCGGCCCGTCACCATGGAACTCGGCGGCAACGCCGCCCACCTCGTCTTCGAGGACGCCGACCTGGAGAAGGCGGTCGGCGCGGTCATCAAGGCGTTCGTCTTCAACACCGGCCAGTTCTGCATGGCCGGACCCCGGCTGCTGGTCGCCCGCAAGGTGTACCCCACCCTGCTGGGCATCCTCGCCGAAGCGGTCCCCGGCGTGCCGGTGGGCGACCCCCGCAAGCCCGAGACCGTCGTCGGGCCGATGGCGGGGGAGCGGCATCTGCGGAAGGTCGAGGAGTACGTCGACCTGGCCCGCCAGGAGGGCGGCCGTATCGTCTGCGGCGGCGAGCGCCTCGACCTCGACGGCGGCTACTACTACAAGCCCACCGTGATAGCCGACCTGCCGAACGACTCCCGAGCCGTCCAGGAGGAGATCTTCGGCCCGGTCCTCACCGTCCAGCCCTTCGACTCCGAGGACGAGGCCGTCGCCCTCGCCAACTCCACGCCGTACGGCCTGGCCTCGGGCGTGCAGACCGGCAGCCTCGCCCGCGCCCACCGCGTCGCCGACCGCCTCCAGGCCGGCATCGTCTGGGTCAACGACTGGGCGATGCTCGACCCCGCGGTGCCGTTCGGCGGCGTCAAGGACTCCGGCTTCGGCCGCGAGTACGGCCCCGAGGCGCTCGCCTCCTACACCAAGGTCAAGTCCGTCGTCGTCTCGCTCGACTGAGCGCGCTGCGCCAAGGAGTTCCCGCGATGCCCACCACCACCCGTGCCGCCGTCGTCGAGTCCGGCGGGGCACCCTTCACCCTCTCCGACGTCGTCCTCGACGAACCCGGCCCCCACGAGGCCCTCGTCCGCATGGTCGCGACCGGCCTGTGCCACACCGACCTCGGTGTGGCGAGCGGCGCCCTGCCCTTCCCGCTGCCCGGGGTGCTCGGCCACGAGGGAGCCGGGGTCGTCGAGGCCGTCGGGTCCGCCGTCACCGCGGTCGCGCCCGGGGACCACGTCGTGCTGTCCTTCACCTCCTGCGGCGACTGCCGCAACTGCCGCGACGGGCACCCCGCGTACTGCGCCACCTGGCTGCCGATGAACCTCATCGGGGGCCGACGCGCGGACGGCACCAGCACCATCAGCCGCGACGGCGCACCACTCGGCGGCCACTTCTTCGGCCAGTCCTCGTTCGCCGAGCGGGCCCTCGCGGACGAGCGCAGCCTCGTCAAGGTCGACCCGGACGTGCCGCTCGCGTCGATCGCGCCGCTCGGCTGCGGCGTACAGACTGGGGTCGGCGCCGTCTGGAACGTCCTGCGGCCGGTCACCGGCAGCAGCGTCGTCGTCCTCGGCGCCGGGGCCGTCGGCCTGTCCGCGGTGATGGCGGCCGCCCTGACCCCCGCGACCACCGTCATCGCCGTCGACCAGGTCGGCGAACGCCTGTCCCTGGCAAAGGAGCTGGGCGCCACCCACACCGTCGACGCCGGAGCGACCGACGTCGGGGCCGCGATCGCCGACCTCACCGGCGGGCAGGGCGCCGACGGCGTCGTGGAGACGACCGGCAGCGTCGCCGTGCTCCGGCAGGGCGTCGACGCGCTCGCCGCGCGCGGCACGCTGGTCGTCGTGGGCGCCCCGCCGTTCGGCACCGAGGTCTCCCTGGACGTCAACGGGCTGCTCGCCGGGAAGCGGATCGTCGGCCTGACGCTGGGCGACAGCGAGACCCGGACCGTCATCCCCGCCCTGGTCCGGCTCGTGAAGGACGGGCGGCTCCCACTGCACCGCCTGATCGGCACCTACCCCTTCACGGAGATCGACCAGGCGGTGCGGGACATGAGCGCGGGCAAGACCATCAAGCCCGTGCTCACCTTCTGACCGGCCTCAGCCGGCCAGCAGCACCAGCTTCCCCGTGGTCCGGCCGGTGTCGCCGAGCTCATGCGCCTTGGCGGCCTCGGCCAGCGGGAAGGTCCCCGCGATCGTCGCCCGCAGCCGGCCGTCCTCGACCAGCCCGGCGATGGCCCTCATGCCGTGCTGGTCGGCGTCGACGAGCATCCGGATCGCCCGTACGCCGAGCCGCTCGGCCTCCGCGTAGAAGTCGTCCGACCCGATCGGCAGGATCGACACCACGATTCCACCCGGGCGAAGGACGCGCAGCGAGCGGACGGAGTAGTCGCCGCCGATGGTGTCGAGCACCACGTCGACGTCGTGCACGGCCTCCGCGAAGTCGGTCGCCCGGTAGTCGACCGGCTCGTCCACGCCGATCTCGCGCAGAAAGTCGTGCTTGCCCGCGCTCGCCGTGCCGATCACGTAGGCGCCCCGGGCCTTGGCGATCTGCACGGCCACATGCCCGACGCCACCGGCCGCCGCGTGGATCAGCACCCGCTGACCCGGTCGCAGGTCGGCCCGCTCCACCAGCGCCTGCCACGCGGTCAGCGAGACCAGCGGCAGCGCGCCCGCCTGCGTGTGGTCGATCCCGGCGGGCTTGGGTACGAGGGCGCGGGCCGGGGCGATGACGTACTCGGCGTGCGAGCCGTGGCCGAACGGGTAGGGCAGCATGCCGAAGACCTCGTCGCCGGGCCGGAACTGGGCGACTCCGATGCCGGTCACCTCGACGACGCCGGAGACGTCCCAGCCGAGGGTGAAGGGCGGCTCGCCGAGGAACCCGCCGGTGGCGCGGTGCTTCCAGTCGGTGGGGTTGACGCCGGCCGCCCGCACCCGGACCAGCACCTCGTTCGGCCGCGGAGCCGGCCGCGGCACCTCTACTTCTTTCAGTACCTCGGGACCGCCGAGGACGTCCTGGCTGATGGCTCGCATGGTGTTCACATCGCTCATGGTCACCCAGCCTGCCCGCGCCCGCCCGCTCGGAAAATGGCACGATTGCCACTCTTCGATAGGATCGTGCCATGCAGCGTGTGCAGCGGGTCGTGGTGCTGGCCCTCGACGGCGTGTACCCCTTCGAACTGGGCATCCCCAGCCGGATCTTCGGCGCCGCCGACGGCCGGTACGAGGTGCTGACGTGCAGCGTCGACGGCGGGCCGGTGCGCACCAACGCCGACTTCTCGGTCACCGTCGAGCACGGCCCCGAGGCCCTGGCCACGGCCGACACGGTGGTGATCGCGCCCATCGCGCCGGCCTCCGTCACCGACGACCTCCCGGACGAGGTCCGTGCCGCGCTCGCCCGGATCCGCCCCGGCACCCGCATCGTCTCCATCTGCACCGGCGCCTTCGTGCTGGCCGCCGCCGGGCTGCTGGACGGCCGCAGGGCGACCACGCACTGGCAGCTCGCCGACCGGTTCCGGCGCATGTTCCCGCACATCGACCTCGACCCGGACGTCCTCTTCGTCGACGACGACCCCGTCCTGACCTCCGCCGGAGCCGCCTCCGGCGTCGATGTCTGCCTGCACCTCGTGCGCAAGGACCACGGCAGCCGGCTCGCCAACACCGTCGCGCGGCGCTGTGTCGTGCCGCCGTTCCGCGACGGCGGCCAGGCCCAGTACATCGAGCAGCCCGTGCCCGAGGCCGGTGCCGCGAGCACCGCCGCCACCCGCGCCTGGGCGCTGGAACGCCTCGGTGAACCGCTGACCCTGTCCGACCTTGCCGCCCACGCCCGGATGAGCCTGCGCACCTTCGCCCGCCGCTTCCACGACGAGGTGGGCGTCAGCCCCGGCCGCTGGCTCATCCAGCAGCGCGTCGCCCGCGCCCGGCACCTCCTGGAGTCCAGCGACCTCCCCGTCGACCACATCGCCGGCCAGGTCGGCTTCGCCACCGGCGCGTCCCTGCGCCAGCACCTGCACGCCGCGATCGGCGTCTCACCGCAGGCGTACCGCCGTACGTTCCACAGCACGCGCTGATGACCTGCCGACTTGTCGATTAACAGGTTCTTGGCGGAGAGTGACGGAACCCTCACGTCCGCCGGGCCGATGAGGTTGATCCTTTCGGGTTGGAACCCGATAAGCTCCCATCCGGCGCTGCGAGTTGACACGTCCGCGACGGGTCGACCCGGCAGTGCGAACTCATGAGTGCGCACTCATGAGTGCGGTCGCCCTGCACACCCCCCTGTTCGATCGTGTTGCTTCGAAGGATGCAGATGGAACTCGCCACTCCGCCCCCGGCGGCGCGGGCCCCTGTCGCCTGGTACAGCTGGTGGCTGATGCCGCTGGCCTTAGGAGGCGGGACGGTTGCCGCCACGTTCATGAGCTCGGAGCGAATAACCGCGGCCGTCGCCGGCATCGCGGCGACGGCGGCCGGCTCGGTGTGCGTACGGCTGCTGATCCGCACCCGGACGCAACTGCGCCGCGCGGAGGGCACCTTCCGCACCTCGCAGGCCGAGCACTCCCAGCAGTGGCAGCAGCACGTGGCGGGCCTGGAGCGCAAGCACGCCGCCGAACGCGCCGCCCACGAGGCCCAACTCGCCGACCAGTCACGGGTGTACGAGGACCGGCTGGCCGAACAGGCCGAGGGCTACGAGGCCCGCCTCGCCGAACAGGCCGACGGCTACCAGGCGCAGCTCGCCGAGCAGGCCCAGCGCCTGGAGGCACAGCTCGCCGAGCAGACCGCCACCTGGCAGGAACGCCTCGCCCACCAGCAGGCCGCGGTCTCCCGGCTCGCGAACGAGCAGCTGCCCGAGGCGCTTGAGCGGCTGCGCGCCGGTGACGCGATCGACGACCTGCTGCCCCCGACCAACCAGTGCGCCAAGGTCGCCCCCGAACTCCAGGCCGACCTTCGCAAGGTCCTGCGCACCGCGCTGATCGGCGTCGAGGAGGAGTTCGACCGCTCCACCTCCGCCGAGCAGGCGGTCGTCGGCATCGGCAACCGGATCCACGTACTCACCAGCAAGCTGCGCGGCCGGCTGCACGAGATGCAGGGCGAGCACGGCCGGCTCCCGTCCGTCGCGCGCGGCCTGATGGAACTCGACCAGGCGATCGGCCCCGCCGACTGTCTCGCCGCCAGCATCGGCGTGCTCGGCGGCTCCGACCGCCCGGGACGGCAGTGGCAGGAGCCGCAGCGGCTGCTCAGCGTGGTGCGCGGCGGCATCGGCCGGATCAAGGAGTTCCACCGCGTCGAACTCCGCCACCTGCCCGAACTGGGCGTCGACGGCGGCCTGGTGGACCACCTCACGCTGATCTTCGCGCACCTGCTGGACAACGCCACCCGCTACTCGCCGCCGACCGAGCCGGTGCTCGTCTCCGGCAAGGAGGTCCCCAACGGCGTCGGCATCGAGATCCAGGACTCCGGCAAGGGCCTGAATGAGGAGAAGAAGCGCGAGGCCGAGCACGCCCTCGCCGGTACCGCCCCCGGCCCCGGTCTGGGCGGTGTCTCGGAGGACGCCAACATCGGCCTGCGCGTCGTCGGCATCCTCGCCCGCCGCTACGGCATCCGCGTCACCTTCGCGGACTCGCCCTGGCTCGGTACCTCGGTGGTCGTCGTGGTCCCGCACAAGTACTTCAGCCCGCTGCCCGCGGCCACCCCGGCCACCGCGTCGGCCACCGCCCCGACCGTGTCGGAGGCCGCCGCCACCGCACCACGACCGGCGACCGCCGAGCCCGCCACCGACGCCGCCGAGGCGCAGGACACCACGCCCGGTGGACTGCCCCGGCGCCGCAGCAGGCGCAGCGAGCCGGGCGATCCCGCCCCGGCCGCCCGTGCCGCGCGGACCGAGGAGGCGGCCGTCTCCGCCGTACCGCCGGACACGTCCTTCACCGGACTGGCCGCGTTCGCCACCGCCGGACGGGAGCACAGCGAGGGATCCGGGCCGGCCGACCGCGAGTCGAGCGCCGTACGCGAGTCCGCAGAGCACCGCACTGAAGAGAGCGACTAGTCCACATGACGCAACAGGGAACCGACGTGAGCTGGGCGCTGCGCGATCTGGTGGAGAGCATCCAGGAGATCCGTTTCGCCCTCGTGGCCTCCAGTGACGGCAAGGCCATCACCTCCTACGGCGCCGAAGACCCCGACGACGTGGACCGTTTCGCCGCCGTGGTGGCCGGACTGCAGGCGCTGGCCCAGCCGGTCGCCGAGCAGTTCCCCACCTACGCGGGACAGCTGCGGCTGGCCATGATCGAGGTCGACGGCGGTCACCTCTTCGTGGTCCGCGCGGGCGTGGAGACGTACCTCGGTGTCCTGGCGCGCGAGGGCCTCGACCAGGGCCTGCTGGGCCATCAGATGAGGGACCTGGCCCGCAGGATGGGCGAACTCCTGGGCACCACTCCGCGCCTGGAGGAGCACTCTGGATGAGTGTTCCCCGCCGGCCGACGGACCCGTCCGGTCTCGAGCGCTACTACGTCCTCACCAAAGGGCGCAGCGGACCGGGCGGTTCGGCGTCGAGCCTCGACGTGGCGACCCTCATCGTCTCCCGAGCCGCCCCCGCCCCGGGCATGCAGCACGAGCACGCGGAGATCATCCGGCGCTGCCGCGAACCGCTGTCGGTGGCCGAACTCGGCGCCCATCTCCACCTGCCCTTCAACATTCTCGCGGTGCTGCTGGCGGACCTGCTCGAAGCAGGCCGCGTCGAAGCCCGTGACCCCATCCCGGCGCACGACGCCGGTCGCGGGCCCGACCTCGCGCTCCTTGAGGAGGTACTCAGTGGACTTGAAAGGCTTTGACCAACCCGGCAGTGCGGCGGCCGGGGAGACCCGCTCGGTGAAGGTGATGATCGCCGGCGGGTTCGGCACCGGGAAGACCACGATGGTCCGCTCGGTCAGTGACATCAAGCCGCTCACCACCGAGGAGACCCTCACCCAGGCCAGCGCCGACGTCGACCGCCTGATCGGCGTCGCCGACAAGACGGAGACCACCGTCAGCCTGGACTTCGGCAAGATCAGCCTCAACGACACCCTGATGCTGTACCTGTTCGGCACGCCCGGCCAGGAGCGCTTCTGGTTCCTGTGGAACGGCCTGTTCAAAGGCGCGCTGGGCGCGGTCGTCCTGGTCGACACCCGCCGTCTCGCCTCCAGCTTCCGGGCCATCGAGGAGATGGAGCGGCAGGACGTCCCGTTCGTCGTCGCGTTGAACGTCTTTCCCGACTCGCGGGAGTATCCGGTCGAGGAAATCAGGGACGCCCTCGACATCCCCTCGCACATTCCGGTCGTGGCCTTCGACGCCCGTGACCGGGCCTCCGGCCGTGACGTCCTGGTCGCTTTGATACGTCACCTGAAGGAACGCTCTGCCGTCGTAGTGGAGTCCCGATGAACGCCCAGCCCTTAAACGATTCCGATACGCCCCGCGGTTGCCCCTTCGGCCATGACGCCGAGCTCACCCGGCTGTACGGGCCGGAGGCGGCGACCGACCCGCGCGGCATCTACGAGCGGCTGCGCAAGGAGCACGGCTCCGTGGCTCCGGTGCTGCTGGAGGGCGACGTCCCCGCCTGGCTGGTGCTGGGCTACCGGGACAGCCGGCGAGTGCTCGACAATCCCCTCCAGTTCCCCCGGGACGCGCGGACCTGGCGGGACTGGCGGGAGGGCCGGATCGCGGACAACTCTCCGCTGGTTCCGATGCTCGCCTGGCGCCCCGACTGTGTGTCCCAGGACGGCGAGGCTCACCGCCGACTGCGCGGTGCCGTCAGCGACGGGCTGCAGTCCGCCGCCGACCGTGGTGTCCGGCGCCACGCCACGCACTTCGCCAACAAGCAGATCGACGCGTTCGCGGACTCCGGCCGCGCCGATCTGGTGGCCGACTACGCCGACTATCTGCCGATGCTCGTGACCGCCCGCATTCTGGGGCTTGCCGAGGCGGAGGGGCGTCGCCTGGTCGAGTCCTGCGCCCAGGTGATGAAGGGCGGCGAGGACGCCGTCACGCACGACGGCGTGATCAGGGAGATCTTCGGTGAACTTGCCGAGCGCAGGCGGTCCGAACCCGGCTCCGACCTCGCCACCGGCCTGCTGGAGCATCACGCGGCGCTCGACCACGACGAGGTCGTGGCCCACCTGCGCGCGGTGCTGATCGCCGCGCACGTCACGACGAACCTGCTGGCCCGGGTGCTGGAACTGGTCCTGACCGACGCCTCCCGGCTGTCCGGGCTGATCAGCGGTCAGCTGAACATCTCGGCGGTGGTGGAGGAGGCCATGTGGAACTCTCCGCCGCTGGCCGTCCTGCCGGGGCGCTTCGCCGCCAGCGATGTCGAACTGGGCGGGCACCGCATCGAGGAGGGCGACCTGCTCGTTCTCGGTCTGGCCCCGGGCAACCTTGACCCCGAGATCCGGCCCGACCCGGGTGTCTCGGTGGAGGGCAACCAGGCGCACCTGGCGTTCGGCGCGGGACCGCACGAGTGCCCCGGGCAGAACATCGGGATGTCCATCATCGAGGTCGCGGTGGACGTCCTGCTGCACCGTCTGCCGGGCCTGCACCTGGCCGTGCCGCCGGAGGAGCTCACCTCGACCGCGTCCACATGGATGTCCCTGCTGGACAGCCTGCCGGTCGAGTTCGAGGTATAGGCCCTGAGACGCCGCTGCCCGGCCTGGCAGCGGCGTCATCCACTGGGTGTCTGGAACAGGATTGAGCCGTCAGCCGTCAGCCGTCAGCCGTCAGCCGTCAGCCGTCAGCCGTCAGCCGTCAGCCGTCGAGCCAGTCGCCTGCGAGGTCCGTGGGACGGTATCCCGTGGCGTTCCAGAGGAAATGCGGGTGGGCGCAACCGAACATGTAGGCGAGCAGTGCGATGTCCTCCCTCCCGGTCCGAGGGTCGTGCAGGGCGTAGAAAGACTCGCATCCGACTGCGCCGGAGTCTTGTTGGACATCACGAGCGCGGGCCGTGGACGGTGCGGCGCCGGCTGCCTCCACGGCGGCGATGTACGTGCGGCGCAGGATCTCCCACGTGCTGTCGGTGTTGCCGTGCCAGGGGCCGTGCAGTGCTTCGAAGGCATGGAGTTCGGCGTCGAAGAGGGGCCATGCCCCGGGGTATTGGGCTCGGCAGCGAGCGGACAACTCGGCGGTCCGGGTGCTCAGAGCCGGTGCGGTGGGCCGCGGGGCGATGGTGAGGGTGGTGCCGTGGGTGAGGATGCCGGTGCATGCGTTGGGCTGAAGGTCGCACAGCGGGCAGTCCTGGGCCGGGGGGAGGCCCTGGGTGATGCCGTCGAACCACAGGGCGTGGCGGCCCGTGAGCCCCAACCACACGATGGTGCTGGTCATCAGCCAGGTGTTCCACATCGGGGGATGTGCCTCGGGCATGCATCCGTACTTGACGAGGGCGATGGCGCTGGCGGCGTAGAGGGCCTTGGTGTGGGTGGGCATGTCGGCGAGCCAGAAGTTGCTGATCTCGCCGGTGAGGGCGTCGGCCCGTACGTCGACCATGTCGTCGACGACGCGGCACAGCAGCAGGGAGGCGAGGTGTTCTTCCTGCCAGAGTTCGGTGTCGGGCGAGACGTGCCAGAACAGGCAGTCCATCATCTGCAGGAGTGAGTAGGTGCTCTGGCTGAGTGGGTTGGTCTGGGGGAGTACGACGCCGCCCGCGTGATGCTGTTGGAGCCAGTACTCGTCCACGGATCGCTTATGGGCCGCGTAGAGTCCGCAGACCAGGGCCCGTGCGGTGTTGGTGCTGAAACTCTCGGCCAAGCGGCCTTCGATGAGTTGGGTGAGGCGCGTGGTGTCTATGGTGTCGATCACGCGTTTGTATTCGTGGAAGAGCAGGATGTCGTCCTCGAAGCGATGGCGGTAGCCAAGGTCTCGTTCCAGGTCGTTCAGCTGCCGGGCCAGGACCCATCCACCGGTCAGGACGCTGTCGAGTTCCCGGTGGTACGGCCAGGTCTTGACGGTGAGGGGACGACCGGCGCTCTGCCGCCAACCGTAGTCGGCCAGCGTGCGTGCGGGGGGCGTGGGCAGCCGACGGCACAGGGAGCAGTCGCAGACGGTTGTCTGCTCCTCCTCGCGCGGCGGGGTGAGTGCCCGGCTCCTCCAGGCCCCTTCCAGCATCGTGCAAGTCAGTCGGCAGACCGCAATATCGGTGCTGACTTGGGGGAAGGCTGCTTCGATCACGCGCAGGCTGGCGTCGAGTCGCCTCAACCTGGCCTGGCCCTCCTCGTCGGGCGGAAGGAATGCGCGCGGCGCCAGATGGAGGGCTCCCTCCACATGCAGCGTGGTGCTGGAGCGGGGGGATATGAGGGCGTCCAGCCGCTGCTGAGCGGCGTTCTGGCAATCTCGGTACTGATCCGTGCACCCATTGATGTGTTCCGCGAAGAGGCGGGCCAGGGCGTTCCCCGCCTCCGCCGGCTGGAGCCGGGCGCTTGGCTGCGCCGGGAGCAAGCTGTCGGTGGACGTCTCCGGACCACCTCCTACGACTCTGGATTTCACACCGGTCTCCCTTCAAGCTGTGGTCCTGGCAACGGAGTCCATCGGCCGTGGTTGTCAGCCGGTCGTGTCCGAGAAGCTTCTGTGCATTCCGCGACGGCCTCGCCGAACAGCCGGACTGACGCGACCGGCTCCTGCTGCAAGACGAGCACCTTCGCCGCCTCAGCAGTGATGATCAGGAAGCACTCGAACCGGACGTCCTGAGGCAGCACGACTGCCCCCTCATTCGAACTCACCTTCCCGGTACGTAAGTTGAAGCGAAAAGCGGTAGGAGGCTGCCCAGGGCGTAAATGATCTACGCGCAACCGGACCGTGATCTCGGTTACTGCTCACGCTTTGTGAGCTGCGTATACTCGCGCGCCCCCGATGTAAGTGATAGATACATGCGTCTCTGCGATCGCCTCGACCTCGCCCGTTTCGAGGTGGTTCACATACGCCGAGCCCGCCGTGCAGGCCGTCAACGCCTCGGCGAGTCCTATGCGTTCACCGGGCAGGAACACCGGCGTGTCGTCGGCCCCGGGTGTCACGCAGTTGACGACTTGGAGATGGGCAGGGGGCCGCGTGTCGCTCAGCCCGTTCGCGGCGCGCGCCGCGGTGAAAGCGGGCTTCGTGGTGCTCGACTGTGCCGAGCCGGAGAAACTCGCCGTGTTCTACCGGGAACTGCTGGAGGCCGAGCAGACGGACGACCGCCCACCGAGTGGAGATCAGGGGCGCCGACGGGACCCGGCTCGCCTTCCGCCGCGACATGAACGCGACGCCGCCGAGCCGGCCTCGCCCCGAACTCCCTCCAGGCCCACCTGGACTTCGCTCGTCGGGCTCGGCGGCCGCCCCATGGAAGCGAAGGGCGCCGGGCCGCTACGAGCAGGGCTGAGCCTCCTCGGTTACGGTCCCATGCCGAGGCGCGCCGTGCCGGTCGCCGCCGTGTCTGCCGGGTCAGTCCCGGCCACCCTTCTCCTTGGCCGGCCACACGCCGGTCGAGCGCTCGATGGCCTTGGCCCCCGTGCGGTCCACCGCGCTGCGCACCGCCGCGAAGATCGCTCCCTGGATGGCGGCGGCCAGCAGGATCTCCCCCCAGCCGCGGTCCGGGTCCAGCGCGTCGGGCGCGTCCTCCTCGTGCCGCAGCGCCATCCACGTCTTGCGGAAGGCGAGCCCGGCCAGCCAACCGCCGGCCCATCCCAGCACCCATCCGACGGGCTGGTAGGCGACGGGGAGCTTCTGCTTCTTCCTTTTCTTGGCCACCTGGGTCTCCTTGGTTCGCGATGAACGGGCTGTACGGGCGCCGCGGACCGTGCGGCTTCGCCGTACCGCAGGGTCAGGGCCGACCGGCCGCCGGGACCTCCTCGCCCGGGCGCACCGGCCCCGGCGGGGTGCCGTCCCCGAACGGGCGCCCGCCGAGTTCCTCCCGGTGATGCGGCGTCAGCCAGCCCGCGACGTCCGGGCCGAGCGGCACGATGCCGGTCGGGTTGATGCCGGTGTGTACCTGGTAGTAGTGCCGCTTGATGTGGTCGAAGTCGACGGTGTCGCCGAAGCCGGGTGTCTGGAAGAGGTCGCGGGCGTACGCCCAGAGCACCTGGTTCTCCGCCAGCTTCCACCGGTTGCACTTGAAGTGGCCGTGATAGACCGCGTCGAACCGGACCAGCGTGGTGAACAGCCGGATGTCCGCCTCCGTGATCGTGTCGCCGACCAGATAGCGCTGCCGGGCCAGCCGCTCGGTCAGCAGCTCCAGCCGCCGGAAGACGCCCGAGCAGGCGGCCTCGTACTCCGCCTGCCCGGTGGCGAAACCGGCCCGGTACACGCCGTTGTTGACGTCCTCGTAGACGTCCGCCATCACCGCGTCGATTTCGTCCCGCAGCCGCTCCGGGTACAGGTCCGGCGCGCCCTCCCGGTGCAGAGCGGTCCACTCGGTGGCGAAGTCGAGGGTGATCCGCTGGTAGTCGTTGGTGACCAGCTGCCGGGTGGGTACGTCGACGACGGCCGGCACGCTGACACCGCCCGGATAGCCGGTCTCCCGCTTGTCGTACGCCTCGCTGAGGAAGCGGATGCCGAGGACGGGGTCCCGGCCGTCCGGGTCGAGGGTGAAGCGCCAGCTGCGGTCGTCCTGGATCGGGTCGGCGATGGCCATCGACACCGCCGGCTCCAGCCCCAGCAGCCGCCGTGAGATCACCGCGCGGCTCGCCCACGGACAGGCACGGCTGACCACCAGCCGGTAACGCGCCGCCGCGACCGGCCAGCCGTCCCGGCCGTCCGCCGTGATCCGGTCCGCGAAGTGGCTCTTGGACCGCTGGAACGACGTCCGGCCGTACGCGCGGTTGCCGTCACCGTTCCCGTCACCCTGGCCGTTCATGGCCTCTCTCCTCCTCACCGTGGGCAGTGCTGCCGACCGGGTTCCCCGAGTTCCCCGTTTCCGACCCCGCCACGGTGTGATCCGCCCCGACGGGGGCAACCGGCCGTGATGAGCGGGACATCCACGGAAACATCGAAGGACGCAGAAGAGCAGGGGGCGGAGAGCGGGAGGCGGAGTCCGGATCCCGGCACCGACCCCAGAACGGACCGTAGGAGCGACCCCAGAACGGACCGCAAGTGCGACCCCAGGACGGGCCGAAAGAGCGACCGCAGGACCCGCGTGACCGTACTCGTCGCGCTCGCGGCCAACCTGGTGATCGCGGTCGCCAAGACGATCGGCGGGGTACTCGCAGGCTCGCCCGCCCTGCTCTCGGAGGCGGCGCACTCCGTGGCCGACAGTCTCAACGAGGTCTTCCTGCTGGCCGCCCTGCGCCGCAGCCGCCGCCCCGCCGACCGGCGGCACCCCTTCGGCTACGGCAAGGAGCGGTTCTTCTGGTCGCTGCTCGCCGCCGTCGGGATCTTCGTCATGGGCGGCTGCTTCTCCTTCTTCCAGGGCTTCGAGGCGCTCACCAAGGGCACCGAGGAGACCTTCGGCGGCTATGTGGCCGGCATGATCGTCCTCGGCGTCGCCCTCCTCGCCGAGGGCGCGTCCCTGCTCCGCGCCCTGCACCAGCTGCGCCGCCAGGGCGTCGCCGCCGGCCTGCGCGACCCGGCCCTGCGCACCGTCGTGGCCGAGGACGGCACCGCGGTGCTCGGCGTGACCCTCGCCCTCACCGGCATGGCGCTGCACATGGCCACCGGCGAGGTGGTGTGGGAGGCGTCCGCCTCGCTCGCCATCGGCGCGCTGCTGGTGTACGTGGCCTACCGCCTCGGCAAGGACGCCCGCACCCAGCTGATCGGCGAGGCCGCGGACCCGGAGGCGAGCGGCAGGATCCGTGCGCTGCTCCAGGCACAGCCCGAGATCGACAGCGTGGAGGCGCTGTTCACCATGCAGACCGGCATCGACTCGACGCTGGTGGCCGCCCGCGTCGACCTGGTCCCCGGCCTGGACAGCGAGCGGGTCGAGGAGGTCGCCGTACGCATCAAGCGGTCGATCGCCCGTACGGTGCCCGAGGCCGACCAGATCTTCCTCGACGTGACCGACCGGCTCGCCCAGGAGGCACACGAAAGCCCCGCCGCGACGGGGGAACGCGGCGGGGCCTGACGTGCGGGTGCCCGGCACGCATGCCTTCATGCATCGCGCGCCGGAAAAGAATCCCGGCTCAGTCCCCGTCGACCGGTTCGAGCACGAACACCGGGATCTCACGGTCGGTCTTCTTCTGGTAGTCGGCGTACGGCGGATACGCGGCCACCGCACGCTCCCACCACTGCGTCTTCTCCGCGCCCGTGACCTCGCGGGCCATCATGTCCCGCTTCACCGGGCCGTCCTGGAGCTCCACGTGCGGATCGGCCGTGACGTTGTGGTACCAGACCGGGTGCTTGGGGGCCCCGCCCAGCGACGCCACGACGGCGTAGCGCCCCTCGTGCTCGACCCGCATCAGCGGCGTCTTGCGGATCTTGCCGCTCCGCGCACCCCGGGTCGTCAGCACGACGACGGGCAACCCGGTGTCCATCAGGGTCGTCCCCTTCGTGCCGCCGGAGCTCTCGTACAACTCCACCTGCTCACGCACCCACTGCGTCGGACTGGGCTCGTACTCGCCCTCAAGCGGCATGGCAACCGTCCCATCGTCGTCTGCCGAATTCGGCCATCACCGTGCCCCAACACTGACAAACGCGGGATTCATCCACCCCGGCCGACACTCCGCCGCCGTGATGACCTCCCGGGTAATCGCGCCGTTCGCGTGCTCACGGCACAGTCGAACACACATCCCACCGGGAGCCGCCCGAAGGAGAGGACGCCCCATGACGCCGACCCAGACCCCGACCCCGAGCGAGACCGCCACGACGACCCGCGCCACGGTCGAGGAACTGCTGCGCAGGGTCGGTCAGGGCGACCCCGACCACATCGCCGAGCTGTACGCCGCCCACACCGACTGGAAGCTGAGCTGGCCGGAGGACGAGCACGGCCGCGCCGCCACGCCGTGGATCACCCAGCGCGGCACCCGCGGCGACGCCGCCGCCCACTACCGCGAGTTGGCCGCCCACCACGTCCCCGGCGCCGCGGACACCAGGATCGAGCGCGTCCTCGTCGACGGCGCCGACGCCGTCGTGCTCGGCGAGATCCGCCAGACGGCCCGCCCCACCGGGCGCCCCTACCGCGCCCGGTTCGCTCTGCACCTCACCGTCGAGGACGGCCGGATCGTCCGCCACCACGTGTACGAGGACAGCCTGGCGGTGGCCCGGGCCTTTGGGCCTGTCTGACACATTCCCCCCTGCCGCGCGAATTTGTCGGACAGACCTAGCGCGGGCCGAGTCCGTCCAGCACCGCCAGGCGCAGCCGCCGCAGCCGCGCCGGGTCGGCGACGACCTCGTAGGAGCCGATCCGGTCGCCTTCGACGCTGACCGTGAGGGCGAACAGCAGCCGTCCGCGCGGGGCGACGACGATGCCGACGCGACCGTCGACGAGGGCGGTGGCCGCGTACCGGGACCGCTCCCGCAACCGCACCGTCCCCTCGGCCACCGCACGGGCGCCCCGCAGCTCCGGAGCCACCCCGGGCGGCAGGACGGCGGGGTCGGCCCGGCGGACCACGTCCGGGGCCAGTACGTCGAGCAGCGCGCCCATGTCACCACCGCGCGCGGCGGCCAGGAACGCCTCGACGACCCGCCGGTGCCGGTCCACCTCGGCTGCGGGCAGCGCCGGTATGCCCCGCACCTTCTGCCGGGCCCGGCTGGCCAGCTTCTTGGCCGCCGGCTGCGAACGGTCGACGATCCGGGCGATGTCCTCGAAGGGCACGGCGAACAGATCGTGCAGCACGAACGCGACCCGCTCGGCCGGCCCCAGCGTGTCCAGCACGACCAGCAGCGCCAGCCCCACCGAGTCGATCAGCACCGCCTCGTCCTCGGGCACGGTGCCGTCGCCGCCGAACTCCTGGCCGTACGGCTCCTCACGCCGGGCCGTGCGGGCCCGCAGCATGTCGAGGCAGATCCGGGACACCACCGTCGTCAGCCAGGCCGCCAGATTGCCGACACCGTCGCCGCCCGCGCGGCTCAGCCGCAGCCACGCCTCCTGGACGGCGTCGTCCGCCTCGTCGGGCGAGCCCAGCATCCGGAACGCGACCGCCCGCAACCGCCCGCGCTCCACCTCGAACCGCGCCGCCAGCTCCTCCTGGCCGCCCATGGCTCACCTCCCTCCGGCCCGCTCCCTCACTCCCTCGACTCCCTCGACGAACCGTCCCCGGCCGAGGTGACACCCGACGCCAGCAGCAGCCGAGCCCCCTCGCGTGCCTGCGCGGCAGGCTCCGCGCTCCTCGTGATCCCCGCCGTGACCATGGCGCCCTCCGCCAGCAGGCACAGCGGCCCGGTGAGCGCGGCGGGCAGACCGGCGTCGGCCACCAGACCGCCCAGGTAGTCCCGGAAGGCCCGCTTGTGCGCCCGCACCTGCTCGGCCACCCGGTCGGAGACGGCGCCCAGTTCGCCGTACGCGTTGATCCAGGCGCAGCCACGGAAGTCGGCCTCGCCGAACCACTCCGCCAGCCAGTCGAAGACGGCCAGGATCCGCTCCCGCGGCTCCCGCCGGGCCGCCACATACGCGGCGAGCCGCCCCCGCCAGCGCACGTCACGCCGCTCCAGATACGCCTCGACCAGCTGCTCCTTCGCCGGGAACAGCTGGTACAGCCGCTTCAGCGAGACCCCCGAGGCGCCGCGCACGTCGTCCATGCCGACGGACTGCACACCCCGCCCGTAGAACAGCCGCTCCGCGGCGTCCAGAGCCCGCTCCCGGGCGACTGCGCTGTCCATGAACGACCTCTTCCTTGACGGGAGAACGAGCGTTCTCCTACGGTAGCAGCCTGGTCGGAGAACGCCCGTTCTCCCCTTCCGTCGAGGAGCCCCATGACCACCCGCCCGCCCCTCCCGCCCTTCACCCGCGAGTCCGCCGCACAGAAGGTCCAGGCCGCCGAGGACGCCTGGAACACCCGCGACCCGCACAAGGTCGCGCTCGCCTACTCCGAGGACTCGGTCTGGCGCAACCGCGACACCTTCGTCACCGGCCGCGCCGAGATCGTCGAGTTCCTCACCGCGAAGTGGCGGCGCGAGCAGGAGTACGCGCTGCGCAAGGACCTGTGGGCGTTCGACGGCAACCGCATCGCGGTCCGCTTCCAGTACGAGTGCCTGGACGCCGACGGCCAGTGGTGGCGGTCGTACGGCAACGAGCTGTGGGAGTTCGACGAACACGGCCTGATGACCCGGCGGGAGGCCAGCATCAACGACGTCCCCATCGAGGAGAGCGCACGCCGTATCCACGGCCCGCGCCCGGCGGCCGAGAGCGGCTGGTCCTTCCCGGTTGAGTAGGGTTCCCGGGTGACCGAACGGGACGGGAAGCCTTTCCTCTACGTCGTCGTCTGCGCGGCCGGGATCGCCGCGGACGTCAGCAAACTGATCACCGCCGCGCAGGAGCGGGACTGGGAGGTGGGCGTCATCGCGACGCCGGTCGCCATGGGCGGCTTCTTCGACACCGTCGCCGTCGAGGCGCAGACCGGCCGCCCGATCCGCTCCGCGTGGCGCACGCCCGGCGAGCCGCGCCCCTTCCCGCCGCCGGACGCCGTGGTGGTGGCACCGGCCACCTTCAACACCGTCAACAAGTGGGCGGCGGGCCTGGCCGACACGCTCGCCGTCGCCACCCTGTGCGAGGCGTACGGCCTGGGCGTCCCGATCGCGGTCCTGCCCTGCGTCGCCGAGGCGCTGGCCGCCCATCCCGCCTACAACGAGAGCCTGATGAGGCTCCGGGGGATGGGCGTCCGCTTCGGCGACCCGTACTCCGGCGACGAGGGCCGCCACGCCTTCGGCTGGGAGCGCGCACTGGACCTGCTTCACCGCTAGAGGGAGTTGGGCACGGCGTACGCTCGCCGCTCACCGACAAGGAGATCGAGGAACTGCAGCAGCCCTGCTCCCCGCACCCCATCTCCAGGCACTGAGACTCAGTGCGGGCCCGGCGGGTCGAACTCCGTGCCGCACGGGCCCGCGCCCTCGCTCTCCGGCAGCGGCACCCGGTCGCCGCTCATCGTCAGCGTGCGGTAGTAGCTGCCGATGCGTTCGGCGGAGCGGCCGACGTAGTGGCCGATGAACGAGCGGCGGAAGCGGTCGGTGGCGCGGTTCGGGCCGGAGCCGTGCACCAGGCTGCCGTTGAAGAACAGGACGTCACCCGGCCGCATGTCGACCGGCACCGGAGTGAGCCCGGGCGGCGGCGGCACGTACTCCCGTGCGAAGGAAACCTCCGCGTCCGCCTCCTCCGGGCAGAAGATGTCCATCCGATGTGTGCCCGGCACGACCTCCAGACCGCCGTTCTCCCGGTCGATCACATCGCAGGCCACCCACGCCGCGACGCACGTGCCCGGCTCGACCCGCAGATAGAAGTTGTCCTGGTGCAGGGCCTGTCCCCGGGCTCCCGGCGGCTTGAAGTAGAACATGCTCTGCGCGGCCAGCACCTCCTCGCCGAGCAGCATCTCCAGCACCCCGCGCAGCCGAGCGTCCAGCAGGAACCGCAGCGCCAGGTCGTTGATCTCGTGCGGCTGCATGACCCTCGGGTGGGCGGCGAGCGGATCGTCGCCCTCGCGGGGCTCGAAGTGCCCCGGCACCGGCCCGGCCGCGTGCAGTGCCGTGAACTCCGCGCACAGGCGGTCGATCTCGTCGTACCCGAACAGCCCGCGGACGACCGTGAAACCGTCCTCCTGGAACCGTGCGAGCCCTTCCTGGGTCAGGATGGGATGACCGGCGGCGCCCATGTCCGTGGCTGTCATGCGTCCACTCCTCGATGAGGTGTCGTGGTGCACCACGCTAGGCCGGAACGCCGCCCGGGAGGATGCCCATGAGCGCTGACGACTTGCCCGAGGCTGCTGCCCCCGGCGATCCGGCGCCGCCGCCCGGCCTGGTGGTGGTCGGCCACTTCGACCAGTCTCCGGGCTACGCCGTCGATCGGCCACGTGGCGCGGACAGCTGGCTGTTCACCTGGACGACGGGCGGCCAGGGCCGACTGCGCCAGGGCGGCACCGAGACCCGGGCGGGTGCGGGGGACCTGGTCGTGCTCGCGCCCGGAGTCCCGCACGGCTACGGCGTCGCCCCGGGCGCGCGCCGCTGGCGCTTCTGGTGGGCGCACTGCCGGGCCCGGCCGTCCTGGCGGCCCTGGCTGCGCCCGTACGACGCCGGAGACGGCGTCCATGTCGTCGCCCCCGTCCCTGCCGTGCTGCACGGCAGGGTGGAGTCGGCGTTCCGCCGGATGCTCGCCGACGCCCGCTGGGCGGGCGTGGAAGCACCGCCCGCGACGACGCCCGCCGACGACCGGATCGCCGTCGCCCACGGCATGGCGGCCCATGAACTGGCGCTCGGCGCCCTGGAGGAGGTCGTCCTGCTCACGGCCGCCGCCGCGCGCACCCCGGTGCCCCCGCCGGGCGTCGACGCCCGGGTGCGCCGGGCCCAGGCGCTGATCGCCGCCGACCCGGGCGCCCCGCACACCGTCCGCTCACTGGCCGAGGCGGTCGCCCTGTCCCCGTCCCGGTTCGCGCACCTGTTTGCCCAGCAGGTCGGCGAATCCCCGATGCGAGCCCTGCGCGAGGCGCGCCTGCGGCACGCCGCCCGGCTGCTGGAGGCCACCGACCTGTCCGTGGAACGCGTGGCGGCGGCCTCGGGGTTCGCCAGCCCGTTCCACTTCAACCGGGTGTTCCACGAGCGCTTCGGAAGCCCGCCCGGCGCGTACCGGGCCAGGGCCTGTCGTGTGGGTCAGGTCGGCTGAGAGAGACTGCGCTCTTCGGGCGACCCGGGCCGGGCGATGGGGGAGTCGCCACACGTCGACGCGGTGCCGGTGCTGGCGCACGATGCGCCGCCACAGCAGCGTCGCCGGCGATCCCGCGTACGTCAGGTTCGGGCCGATGTTCTCTCGGTGAGATCAGGGTCCGGTGCCCGCTCGCAGCACCGTGAGGGAAACCTCCGACTCGTTCCCGGCCACCGGGACTTCGCCGCCCGTCCATCGCACCGCGGTGATCTCGGGGCTGGTGTACGACAGGCCGGACCAGGCGCTGTCGCCCGGCGCCGGCACGACCCTGGACGGCGCGTCCCCCTCGCGCACCGGGTCGGGCCCGAGCTGTGTGCCGGAGGCGTCGACGAAGGCGGCGCCCGGGTAGCCGTACAAGGTGCACGTGACGTGCGGGACGAGGTGTTGGTCAGGACGACGGGGTAGTTGCGTTGCCCGGCACCCGGGTTGACGCGGCCGACGGAGGCCTCGGCGCGTCGAGGGGGAGGGATGCGCGGACGGGGACGTGGACGTCATGTACCTCAACACTCCCGGACGTTCGCCGATGCGTACGTACTGGTGGCGGCCTTCACTGCTCCTGGAGCAACGCCAGCTCCGCCCAGATCGTCTTGCCCTCGGTCGTGTGCCGGCTGCCCCAGCGCTGGGTGAGCTGGGCGACCAGGAGCAGTCCGCGGCCGCCCTCGTCCCAGGCCTTGGCGCGCCGCAGGTGCGGAGCCGTGTGGCTGGTGTCGGACACCTCGCAGATCAGGGTCGTCGCGTCGTGGATCAGGCGGAGGCGGATGGGGTGGGAGCCGTACCGGATGGCGTTGGTGACCAGCTCGCTGACCACCAGCTCGGTGGTGAACTCCGCCTCCTCCAGTCCCCAGGTGCCGAGTTGGTCGACGACCTGCTTGCGCACCGGGGCGACCAGCGCCGGATCGGCCGGGATGTCCCAGGTCGCGACCTGCGAGGCGGGCAGCCCCCGGGTGCGGGCCAGCAGCAGGGCCACGTCGTCGCGGGCCCCGCCGGTCGGCAGCAGCCGGCGCAGGATCCGGTCGCAGGTATCGTCCAGGGAGGCGGAGGACCGTGAGAGGGCCTCGTGCAGCAGTTCGTGGCCGAGGCCGACGTCCCGGTCGCGGGACTCGATCAGCCCGTCGGTGAAGAAGGACAGCACGGTGCCCTCGGGCAGATACAGCTCGGCCGCCTCGAACGGCAGCCCGCCCAGCCCCAGCGGCGGCCCGGCGGGCAGCTCGACCTCCTCCGCGGTCCCGCCCGGCCGCACCATCAGCGGCGAGGGATGCCCGGCCCGGGCGAGCGTGCAGCGCCGGGACACCGGGTCGTACACGGCGTACAGACAGGTCGCGCCCACCTCCCCGGCGCTGCCGTCGGCGCCGGACTCGTCGGACAGCCTCAGGACCAGGTCGTCGAGGTGGGTGAGCAGCTCGTCGGGCGCGAGGTCGATGTCGGCGAGCGTGCGCACGGCGGTACGCAGCCGCCCCATGGTGGCGGAGGCCTGGATGCCGTGGCCGACGACGTCCCCGACCACCATCGCGACCCGCATCCCCGACAGCGGGATCACGTCGAACCAGTCGCCGCCGACCCCGGCCCGCGCCGCCGGAAGGTATCGCGAGCACGCCTGAACGGCGGCCGTGCTCGGCAGCGACTGCGGCAGCAGACTGCGCTGCAGGGCGAGGGCGGTCTCCCGCTCCCGGGAGTAGCGGCGGGCGTTGTCCATGCACACGGCGGCGCGTGCCGTGATCTCCTCGGCCAGCAGCTGGTCGTCCGGCGTGAACGGGTGAGGGCGGCGGAACCGGGTGAGCACCGCGACGCCCAGGGTCGTACCGCGCGCCCGGATCGGCACGGACATCGTGGAGTGAATGGCGTACTTCCGCACCTGCTCCTTCCGGGCCGTGTCCCAGGACAGCCACTGGGCGAGGGCCTCGGACGCCGTGTCCGCGATGATGGTCCGGCCGGCCAGCAGGGAGTCGGCCTGCGGCGAGCCGGCGGGGTAGACGTCCGGCCGGCCCGGCTTCACCACCGCCCCGGGGCCCGGATTGATCGACTGGTGGGCTGCCCGGCGCAGGGTGATCGGCGCGGTCAGCGGCCCGGCGGCGGGCTCACCCGTGGGCTCCCGAGGGTCGAGCAGGTCGACGCTGACGAAGTCGGCGAGCCCGGGCACGCAGACGTCCGCCAGCTCCTGCGCCGTCCGGGTGACGTCGAGGGTGGTGCCGATCCGGACGCTCGCCTCGTTGACCAGCTGGAGCCGCTCGCGGGCCAGGTACTGGTCGGTGACGTCGTGCACGGCGACGGACACCCCGCACACCTGTCCCGCATCGTCGGTGACCGGCGCCATCCGGCCCAGCCAGGCGGTCGTCCGGCCGTCGTCGGCGGCCGGGACGTAGGTGTTGAAGTCGTGCACCTGGCCGGTGGTGAGTACACGGCGCAGTTGCTGCTCGATCTCCTCGCTCCGGAGCCGGCCGCTGAGCTCGGTCACGCGCAGTCCCCGGACCCGCTCCTCGGGCAGTCCGAGCACCGCGGCCAGGGCGTCGTTCATCCGGTACAGCCGGAGCCGCTCGTCGTAGATCGCGACGGCGCAAGGGGACTGGATGAGCTCGATCCGGTCCAGCGGATCGTCGTCCGGGCGGGCCCGGGCGTCCTCCAACGGGGTGACGACGAGCCAGTCCCCGGCGCGGCCGCCCCGACCCGGCCGCTGGTGGGCGAGCAGCCACACGGACACCGTACGGCCGTCGCGGTGGCGCAAAGTGAGCGTTCCGTTCCAGCGGGTTCCCCGGAGCGCGGGCGCCCTGCCGTGGACCAGCCGCGCGGCGGACCGCCCCACGACCTCGTCGGCCGTCCAGCCCAGCAGCCGCCGGGCCCCCTCGCCCCACTCGGTCACCCGGCCCTCGGCGTCGATGACGGCCCGGGCCGTGGCGGCCTCGTCGAACGGGTACTCCGGGGGCATCGTCGTCACTCCATCGCGCATATACGCACAGTGAACAATCGAGTCACTTCGGTTCCAGCCTAATGCGTCGCGCTCCGACGCGAATCCGGTCGCGGGGCCGTCCGGCGCACCGGTCAAGAGGCGGATCCGGCCGATGTGACCCACGGGACAGAAGGACCTCACCGCACCCTTGACGGGCGTGCGTGGCACACCGTCAGAATCTGTTTGTTCGCGATCAGTTGTGAGTACTTCTGGGCCCTGATGAGGGAGAGCCGCCATGACGGTCACGCGCAGATCGGTTTTGATCGCCGGTACGGCCGCCCCGGCCGCCGGCGCGCTGGTGGGTACCCCGAGTGCCCGGGCCGCCGACGACGCCGGGCACGCCCCCGGCCGCCGTGACGTCCCCCTGCGCGACGGCTGGCGTTTCGCGCTGGTAGACCCGGGCGGCACCACCGACCCGACGGGCGCCTACGCCGACGCCGCCGACCCCGCGTACGACGACTCGGCGTGGCGCGAGGTCGCCGTACCGCACGACTGGAGCATCGAGCAGACCCCGACCACCGACCACGGCACCACCAGCGGCACCGGCTTCTTCCCCGGCGGCCTCGGCTGGTACCGCCTCGCCTTCACCCTCCCGCCCGGCTACGCCGGCAAGCGGATCGCGGTGGAGTTCGACGGCGTCTACATGGACGCGTACGTCTACTGCAACGGCCGCGAACTCGGCCGCCACCCCTACGGCTACACCGGCTTCGCCTTCGACCTCACCGACCTGGTGCACACCGACGGCACCACCGAGAACGTCCTCGCCGTGAAGGTGCACAACCAACTCCCCAGCAGCCGCTGGTACTCCGGCAGCGGCATCTACCGCGAGGCCCGCCTCGTCGTCACCGAACCCGTGCACGTGCCGCGCTGGGGCACGTACGTCACCACACCCCAGGTCACCGAGCAGCGCGCCCGGGTACGGGTGCGCACGGACGTCTTGAACGCCTCCGGCGGCGCGCGACCCGTCGAGATCAGCTCCCGCATCACCGGCCCCGACGGCCGCACGGTCGCCCGGACCAGCTCCACGGTCGACGTCACCGACAGCGCGACGGAGACCCACGAACTGACCGTCGAGCGGCCCGAGTTGTGGGACTTCGCCACCCCGCACCACCGCTACACCCTGGTCACCGAGCTGCGCGTCGACGGCGAGACCACCGACACCTACCGCACCCCCTTCGGCATCCGCACCTTCCGCTGCGACCCCGACGAGGGCTTCCACCTCAACGGCACCTACACCAAGCTCAAGGGCGTCGACCTCCACCACGACCTGGGCGCGCTCGGCGCGGCGACCCACATCGACGCCGTCCGGCGACAGCTGACCATCATGAAGTCCATGGGCGTCAACGCCCTGCGCACCTCCCACAACCCGCCCTCGCCGGAAGTGATCCGGGTCTGCGAGGAGCTGGGCATCGTGCTCCAGGTCGAGGCCTTCGACTGCTGGCGGAGGGGCAAGAACCGCTACGACTACGGCCGGTTCTTCGACGAGTGGTGCGAACGGGACGCCACCGAGATGGTCCGCGCGGCCCGCAACTCACCCGCCGTGATCATGTGGTCCATCGGCAACGAGGTCCCCGACTCCACCTCCACCGCCGGGCTCGCCATGGCCGACCGGATCATCGCCGCCATCAAGGCCGCCGACGACACCCGCCCGGTCGTCATCGGCTCCGACAAGTACCGCCGTCTGCCCGCGAAGGGCTCGGCCGCCGACCTGATGCTGGCCAAGCTGGACGGCCTCGGCCTCAACTACAACACCGCCAAGTCCGTCGACGCCCTGCACGCGGCCTACCCGCACCTGTTCCTCTTCGAGTCCGAGTCGTCGTCGGAGACCTCGACGCGCGGCACGTACCAGGAGCCCGAGCGGCTCAACACCGGCGAGAACTACACGCCGGGCAGGCGCGCCACCTCCTCGTACGACAACAACCTCGCCTCCTGGACCATGAGCGGCGAGTACGGGCACAAGAAGGACCGGGACCGGAAGTGGTTCACGGGCCAGTTCCTGTGGTCGGGCATCGACTACATCGGTGAGCCCACGCCGTACGACGTCTTCCCGGTGAAGGCGTCCTTCTTCGGCGCGGTCGACACGGCCGGGTTTCCGAAGGACATGTACTACCTGTTCAGGAGCCAGTGGACGAGCGAGCCGATGGTCCATCTGCTGCCGATGAGCTGGAACCACCCCAAGGGGGAGACGGTCGAGGTCTGGGCGTACGCCAATGTCGACACCGTCGAGCTGTTCCTGAACGGCCGGTCGCTGGGCGTGCGGCGGTTCGACACCAAGAAGACCACCGACGGGCGGACCTACCTGGAGACCACCGAGGCCACCGGCGACGACAAGACCTTCACCGACGGCCCCTACCCCGGCAGCTACACCAGCCCGAACGGCAGCGCGGGCAAGCTGCACCTCACCTGGCGGGTGCCCTTCGAGCCGGGGATGCTGAAGGCGGTGGCCCGCAGCGACGGCCGGGTGGTTGCCACGGACGTGCTGCGCACGGCCGGAGCCCCGCACGCCGTGCGCCTCACCGCCGATCGCACGTCCCTGGCGGCGGACGGGCGTTCGCTGGTCTTCGTGACCGCCGAGATCGTCGACGCCCGCGGTGTCGTGGTGCCCGACGCCGAGCACCTCATCGCCATCGACGTCAGCGGCGGCTCCCTCGCCGGACTCGACAACGGCCGCCAGGAGAGCGCCGAGCGCTACCAGGCGAGCACCCGGACCGCCTTCCACGGCAAGGCACTCGCCATCGTCCGCTCCGGCAGCAGGCCCGGCCCCCTGAAGGTGACCGCCCGCGTCAAGGGCCTGCGCACCGGCACCGTGACCGTGCGCACGACGGCCGCCCGGTCGGCCGCGACCACCCCCGCGCCTCGGTTCGCGCCCGACTACCCGCCCGCGCCGAACTACCCCCACGCCGACGCCAGTTACTCCGGCCGACCCGACACGCTGCCCGCCGCCATGCTCGACGGCGACCCGGCCACCGGCTGGTCCAACGGCTTCCACAAGGCGGCCACCGCCCTGCTGCCCGCCTTCGACGGGGCCCGGGCGCAGGACTGGGTGTCGGTGGACTGGGGGCGGGCGCGGACCTTCGACCGGGCGGAGGTCTGGTTCACCACGGACGCGACACACAGCCTGCCCGCGGCCGTCGAGGCCGAGGTGTGGGACGGCCGCCGGTACGTGCCGGTCGAGGACGCGTCCGTCGAGTGGGCCACCGCCTCCGACACGCCGACGGTCATCACCTTCGCGCCGGTCCGCGGCTCCCGGCTGCGGCTCACCCTCACCAGCCGGTACCCGGGCGAGGCCCGCGGCGCGGTGCGCATCGGCAAGCTGGAGGTCCCGGCCGGTTGAGCGACGTACGCCAACGGTCCGGACGCAAAAGCAGCAGTTCCGTCCGGACCGTTGACGGGGTGTCACCTTTCGCACAAGCATGGCGGACGTCCGCAACTTGGGAGCGCTCCCATCACAGGGGGCGCCACACGCACCCCGAGGAGCCCCGACGTGAAACGTCGCAGAACCGCCCTGCTGTCCCTGACGGCCCTGCTGGGAACGGCCCTCACCGCACTGCCCGCCGAGGCCGACGAGGTGGAGCAGGTCAGGAACGGCACCTTCGACACCACCACCGACCCGTGGTGGACCAGCAACGTCACCGCCGGCCTGTCCGAGGGCCGGCTCTGCGCGGACGTGCCCGGCGGCACCGCCAACCCCTGGGACGCGGCCGTCGGCCAGAACGACCTCACCCTGGTGAAGGGGGAGTCGTACCGCTTCTCCTTCACCGCGTCCGGCGCGCCCGCCGGGAACGCCGTGCGCGCGATCGTGGGGCTGTCCGAGGCGCCGTACGACACCTGGTTCGAGGTGAAGCCGCAGCTGAGCGTCTCCGGTGACGCGTACGCCTACACCTTCACCTCGCCCGTCGACACCACGCAGGGCCAGGTCGCCTTCCAGCTCGGCGGGGGAGCGCAGGACTGGCGCTTCTGCATGGACGACGTGTCGCTGCTCGGCGGGGTGCCGCCGGAGCCGTACGAACCCGACACCGGGCCGCGGGTCCGGGTCAACCAGGTCGCCTATCTGCCCGCCGGGCCGAAGAACGCCACCCTCGTCACCGACGCGACCGAGGCGCTGCCCTGGCAGCTGAGGAACGCCGGGGGCGCGGTGCTGGCCCAGGGGCGGACCGTGCCGCGCGGTGTCGACGTCTCCTCCGGGCAGAACGTCCACTCCATCGACTTCGGCTCCTACCGGGCCCGCGGCGAGGGCCTCACGCTGGTCGCGGACGGGGAGACCAGTCGGCCGTTCGACATCGACGCGCGCGTGTACGAGCGGCTGCGGCTGGACGCGCTGAAGTTCTACTACACGCAGCGCAGCGGCATCGAGATCCGCGACGATCTGCGCCCCGGCTACGGTCGCCCCGCCGGACACGTGGGCGTCGCGCCCAACCAGGGCGACGCGAACGTGCCCTGCCAGCCGGGCGTGTGCGACTACACGCTCGACGTCACCGGCGGCTGGTACGACGCGGGCGATCACGGCAAGTACGTCGTCAACGGCGGCATCTCGGCATGGGAGCTGCTCAGCACCTACGAACGCGCCCTGCACGCCCGCACCGCACACCCCGGCACGCTCCGTGACGGCACCCTCGCCATCCCGGAGAGCGGCAACAAGGTGCCGGACATCCTCGACGAGGTCCGCTGGGAGCTGGAGTTCCTGCTGAAGATGCAGGTGCCGGACGGGCGCCCGCTGGCCGGGATGGCGCACCACAAGATGCACGACGAGCAGTGGACGGGCCTGCCGCTGCTGCCCAGCGACGATCCGCAGAAGCGCGAGCTGCACCCGCCGTCCACACAGGCGACCCTCAACCTGGCGGCGACGGCCGCGCAGGCGGCCCGGCTGTACCGGCCCTACGACCGCGCGTTCGCGGCGCGGGCGCTCAAGGCGGCGCGCAAGGCCTGGACGGCGGCCCTCGCGCACCCCGCGATGTACGCCGACCCGAACGACGGCATCGGCGGTGGCGCCTACCCCGACAGTGACGCGACCGACGAGTTCTACTGGGCCGCGGCCGAGCTGTATCTCACCACCGGGGAGCGGCAGTTCGAACGGCACATCCTCGCCTCGCCCGTGCACACCGCCGACATCTTCGGCCCCCTCGGCTTCGACTGGGCCCGGACGGCCGCCGCGGGCCGCCTCGACCTCGCGACCGTGCCGAACCGGCTCCCCGGACGGGACAAGGTCCGCCGGTCGGTGATCAAGGGCGCCGACCGCTATCTGGCCACGCTGAAGGCACAGCCGTACGGCATGCCCTACGCCCCCGACGGCAACCTCTACGACTGGGGCTCCACCCACCAGGTCCTCAACAACGCGGTGATCATCGCCACCGCCTACGACCTGACCGGCGCCGCCAAGTACCGCGACGGCGCGCTGCAGAGCATGGACTACGTGCTCGGCCGCAACGCCCTGAACCTCTCGTACGTCACCGGCTACGGCGAGGTCAGCGCGCAGAACCAGCACAGCCGCTGGTACGCCCGTCAGCTCGACCCCGGCCTGCCGAACCCGCCGCGGGGCACGCTCGCCGGCGGCCCGAACTCCAGCATTCAGGACCCCTACGCGCAGAGCAAACTCACCGGCTGCGTCGGCCAGTTCTGCTACATCGACGACATCCAGTCCTGGTCGACCAACGAGTTGACGATCAACTGGAACGCCGCACTGGCCCGGATGGCGTCCTTCGTGGCGGACCAGGGCTGAGATCCGCCGACCGGTCCGGATGTGACCTCGGGGGTGCTCAACGTGACGTACCTCTCTCGCATTCTGAGCGCCCCCTGGCCGTCCGGTACCGTCTCCTGACCCCTCTGAGCTGGGGCTATTTACGAGTAAGTACCCTGGCGGTACCGTATCGGCATGCCAGCCCTCAACGTGGAGTTCAGTGATCGTGAGCTGGAGGACCTGCGGCAGATCGCCAAGGAGCGCGGTACGTCGATGAAGGCCCTCGTGCGGGAGGCGGCCGCGGCCGACATAGCCCGGCACCGGGCGTTGCAGGAGGGCGCCGAGGCCTTCCGCCGGTTCTTCTCCGCCCATGCCGACGAGTTCGCGGCCGCCTTCCCCGACGACGAACCGTCCGTCGGCGGCGAGGGGCGGGTCGCCTGACCGATGGCACCCGTCCTGCATATCGACGTGCCCTGGCTCCTGCAGCGGCACGAGGAGGTCCTTCCGGACCAGCCGACGATCAACGACTTCTCCGCGCTGGTCGCCGCCGTCGCCCGGCACCGGGTCGACCCGCCCCGCCTCGGTGTGAACTCCGACCCCGCCTGGCGGGCCGCCGCCCTGCTGCACACCCTCGCCCTGCTCAAGCCGCTGCCCTCGGCCAACGCCCGCTTCGCCTGCGCGACCGCCGTGGCCTACATGTTCGTCAGCGGCGTCGGCATCGACCCGCCCTACGGCGCCCTCGTGGACCTCACCCGGGACCTGATCGACGGCAAGACGGACGTGTACGGGGCGGCGGACCGGCTGCGGTCCTGGCAGATCTGATGCGTGGCCGTCTGTTCGAGTGCAGGACATTCGCACGGGGCGCCCGGAATAACGAATGGCGTAGCACGGGGCCTGAGTTCCGGCCCGATTGACTTTCTGTCAGTGGCGCTGATGTTGCTCAAGTGCCTTGTTGGCCCAGAGTGAGCTGTGCAAGGGTGAACCATCCGGCGGGGGGTGTAATGGCCGGGCTCACGCGCACAATTCACGCCCCTCGCACCCGCCAAAAGGTATATACCAATCCGGTTCATCCCGGCTTCCCTTTTCGGCGGGCAGAACTCTTTGTGTCACCTTGCGTGGGAAGGAATCCGCTCAGTGCCCACCCCCCACCCCCCTCGTCCTCATTACCCGCCGTCCGGCGGTGATCCGGGCGAATCCGACGCCGCCCTCGCCGCCCGGCTGACCGGCGCCCCGGACGCCGAAGTCGCCCATTCCACGGCCCTGCTGATCGCCCGGCACTGGCAGCCGGCGTACGACTACGCGGTGATCTGCCTCGCCTCCTCGGCGAGCGTCGCGTCCATGGTCACCGCGGCGGCCTTCCATCAGGTCTTCGACCGCCTCACCCTCGGGGAGCCGGGCGATGTGCTGCGGCCGCGGCTGCTGGTGACCGTGCGGGACATCGTCCGGCTGTGGTCGGCCGAGGAGCGAATAGCGGGGGCACTGCCGGAGTTGCAGAAACCGGCCGGGGGGCGCGGTATGCGGGCCGCGAAGTCCATGACGCCGGATAACCGCAAGCTGGCAGAGCGCGCATTCCAGGGCCTTCCGGGGGCGGCCCGCACTCTGCTGTGGCACAGCGAGGTCGAGGCGGAACCGATCACCTTCCCCGCCGCTCTGCTCGGCATGGACACCGACACCGCGTCGGCCACCCTGGAACAGGCCCGGGACAAATTCCGCGAGGGCTGTGTACGGGCCCATCTGCAACTCGCGCCGTCCAAGGACTGCGGCTTCTACAACCGCCTCCTCGATGTCCCGATCCGCCGCGGCGGCGCCCTGCTGCCGGACGTCCAGCAGCATCTGGCGGAGTGCCGCTACTGCCGGGACGCCGCCGAACAGCTCAGCCATTTCGAGGGCGCGCTGGACGTCCTGCTCGCCGAGGCCGTGCTCGGCTGGGGCAGCCGCCGCTATCTCGACTCCCGGCCCGGCCGCACCCAGCACCGATCGCGCACCCGTGCCGCCGCCCGGCACTCCGCCCGCGCCCGCAGCGCCGCACGCCACCGCGTCCTGGCCCGCTTCCCCAAAGTGACCGGGCGCTCCTCCCGGGCGCTGCGCACGGGCGTGGGCATCGCCGGCGCCGCCCTGCTCGGCACCGTCCTCGCCACCAGCCTGTCGTCCTACGACGGTGAGACCGACCCCACGGCCTCCGCGGGCGCCACCGACGGCACCGGCACGGCACCCGGCACCGGCACCCAGGCGCAGCCCACGCCCCCCGGCACCGCCCAACTCCCCACCGCGCCCCGGCAGACCCGGCTGCGCAACGCCGCGAACGAGCTGTGCCTCGACATCCGCGACGAGGCGGAGGCGGGGGCCGGGGCCGTACTGGCGGCGTGCTCGTCCGAACCGAGCCAGCAGTGGATGTACGAGAACGACGGGCTGCTGCGCAGCGTGGCCGACCCCGGGCTGTGCCTGGACTCGCACGCGGACGCCGGTGTCGTCATCCTCGGCACATGCGCCGACGGGGACGACGAGCGCGCCGACGACGTGCGGTACGACCTCACCGTCCGGGGCGAGCTGCTGCCCCGCTGGGACGAGCAGCTAGCGCTCGCCACCACGACCGGGGACCCGGGCGCCGACATCGTCGTCAAGGTGCGCGACGGATCCGACGCCCAGCGGTGGCTGACCGACCCCCAGCCGGCCGAGGCGGGCTCCCTGTCGGTCGCGGAGACGGGCGACCCGTCGGCGCGGCAGGCGGCGCTGGGGAACAGGTCCTAGCGGCGACCGGCGGGCGCAGTTGGGTGCCCGTGGCCCTGGCCGGCGTTCCGTGTCGGCCAGGGTTCGCCTTTTTGCGGCCGCTTTTGCGGCCTTCGGGCTTTGCCTCTTCTACGGCCGTCAGGCGGGATCCTCCACGAGGTCCGCCGCGCCGACGGTCGCGGGTGTGGCGTGGCCCGACAGGGCGAGGGTGAGGTCGAGTTCGGCGAGCAGGCAGCGGATCACGTGCTCCACGCCCGCCTGACCGTCGAGCGCGAGACCGTAGACGTACGGCCGTCCGACCAGGACCGCCCGCGCGCCGAGCGCGAGCGCCTTGAAGACGTCGTCCCCGGTGCGCACCCCGCTGTCGAACAGCACCGTCAGCCGGTCGCCGACCGCCGCCACCACGCCCGGCAGCGCGTCGGCGGCCGCCATGGCACCGGCCACCTGACGGCCGCCGTGGTTGGACACCACCACGCCGTCCATACCGGCGTCGACGGCCTGCCGGGCGTCGTCCGGGTGCACCACGCCCTTCAGGACGATCGGGCCGTCCCAGTTCTCCCGCAGGAACGACAGGTCCGGCCAGGTCTTGGCGGGGTCGGCGAACATGCCGACGAAGTGCATCACCGCCGCGTTCGGATCCTCGTGCACCGGCTTCGCGAGGCCCGCCCGGAACGCCGGGTCCGAGAAGTAGTTGGCGGTGCCCACCCCGTGCAGGAACGGCAGATACGCCTGGTCCAGGTCGCGCGGCCGCCAGGCGAGCAGCGGTGTGTCCAGCGTGACGACCAGGACGCTGAACCCGGCCGCCTTCGCCCGGTTGAGGAAACTCCGGGTCACCTCGCGGTCCTTGGCCCAGTACAGCTGGAACCAGCGCTCGGCGTCGCCCATCGCCTCCGCGACCTGCTCGATGGGCGTGCTGGACGCCGACGACAGCACATACGGCACGCCCTGCGCGGCGGCCGCCCGGGCGGCGGCGCACTCCGCGTCCGGATGCATGATCGACAGCACTCCGACCGGCGCCAGCGCCAGCGGCGCGGGCAGCGCACGTCCCAGTACCTCGACCGACAGGTCCCGCTCGTGCACGTCCCGCAGCATCCGCGGCACGATCCGGCGGCGTCGCAGGGCCGCCCGGTTGGCGCGGGCCGTGCTGCCGTCACCGGCGCTGCCCGCGACGTAGCCGACGGGTCCGGGGCCGAGCCGCTGCGCGGTCAGCTCCTCCAGCCGGGTCAGATCGGTGGGCAGCCGGGGTACGGCTCCCGTCATCCCGTTCAGATAGATCTCGTACTGGAAGTCGGCCCAGTGCTTCGCCATCGCCAGGTCCCCGCCTCTCGCCGTCGAGCCGCGTCGTCCCGACGATACTGGCGAGTAAGGGCAGGTCCGTCCAGCGGTGTGCGGCTCGGTCCTTGACGACCCGGCGCTCTGTCCGCGGCGAGCGCGAACCCTCACTCTCTCGCGACCGACCGGTGCAGGATTTCCGCCAGTTCGCGCGGCCGGGAGAACATCGGCCAGTGCCCGGTGTCCATCCGCACCAGCTCCCAGCGCTCACTGCCGAGCAACTCCCGCACCGCGTCCAGGGGTTCCTCACCGTCGAGCAGGCACTTGATGTAGGTCGTCGGCAGCTCGGCCAGGGAGCGGGTCAGGACCGCCGGTTCGATGAGCGTCGCGCCGGGATGCGGCGTCGAGTCCCGCAGGAGCCGGGCGATCTGGTCGTCCGTCAGGTCCTGGCCCGCGCAGTCGTCGGCGGTGAGCGGCGGCCAGAAGCCGCCGTGCTTCTCGATCGCCGCCCGCACGGGATCGCTCGGCCACCCCGACAGGAAGGTCTCCCCGTCGACGGGAACGATGGCGTCCACGAACACCACCCGGGCCAGCCGGTCGCCGATCCGCTCGGCGGCCTGGCCGACCGGCACACCGGAGTAACTGTGCCCGACGAGCACGACATCCCGCAGGTCCCGGCGCTCGACCTCGTCGACGATGTCCTGGACGTGGGTCTGCTGCCCGGCCGGCACGCCCCGCTTCTCGGCGAGACCGGACAGGGTCAGCGGATGCACCCCGTGCCCGGCCCCACGCAGCTCCGCCGCCACCTCGTCCCACACCCACGCGCCCAGCCACGCACCTGCCACAAGCACGAATTCGGTCATGGCGGCAACGTAGCGCGCGGCACTGACAATCGCCGGGCGGCAGGGGTCCCAGGATCAAAGGGTGCCCGGCGTCAGGGGATCAGTCGGGCACCGTCGTCGATCACTCTCCGTCCTTGGCGGTCTCCCGCGGGGGCTCGGCGTCGGGTCCCTGCGCCCGCACGCGGTGGACGTGTTCGAGGGAGTCCCGCAGTTCGGTCAGCCAGTCGTCGGCGTGGCGCTGGACCAGGCGCACGCACCAGGCGAGCGCGTCGCTGCGGCTGCGGGCGACACCACCGGCGATCAGGGTGTCCAGGACCTGGCGTTCGGGCTGCCGCAGCCGGGTCATCACCGGCGCCGCGACGTGCGTGAACAGCGCCCGCCGCCCGCCGCACTCCACGCCCCAGGACACCTTCCGGCGGAACCGGTGCTCGGCCTCGCGGGCCACCTCGATCCGGTCCTCCCGGGTGCGTTCCCGGAACTCCTCGATCCGCCCCTGTACGGCCGCCTCCCGCTCACCCGCCGAGGCGTCCTCCGCCAGCCGGGGTTCGGGGATACGGCCGATCACGGTGATCTCCTCGCGGTCGACCGTCACCTCGGTCAGTTCCTCGAAGAGGTCGTCGGGCAGCCGGCCGGCGAACCAGCCCCGCAGTTTGTGTTGCTGCTCTGTCGTAATCATGTAATGACGATTACGCGGCCCGCACATGAACACAAGTGGTCAAAACGGACTACGCTCACGGCGCATCCGGAATGTTTCAGGCCGATTAAAGAACCGCAGGGATCCAGCCATTCGGCCACGCGGGGCGATCAAGGGCCGCGTCTCCGGCCGGTTGTAACGTTCGAATTCCGTGACTTCACGCCACTGTTTCAATACGCAATGTTACTGAAACACATGGGGTGGAGGTGAGTTTCGGCGCCGGACTCGGCAGACTCGCGCTCGCCGGTCGGGCACCGACCACAAGCCGGTCCGGCGACTCATGCAATCGAGCGGAAGGATGCACACAATGCGGAACCCCGCGCGCTGGGCAGCGACCCTCGGCCTCACGGCCACCGCCGTCTGCGGACCCCTGACCGGAGCCGCGCACGCCGCCCCCGCCGCCACCCCGGCCTCGCTCTACGCCCCGTCCGCCCTGGTGCTCACCACGGGCCACGGAGAGAGCTCGGCCACCGTCACCCCCGAGCGCGCGGTGACGCTGAACTGCGCCCCGACGGCTTCCGGGACGCACCCGAACGCCGCCGCGGCCTGTGCCGAACTGCGCGGCGTCGACGGGAACTTCGACGCCCTGGAGAGCAGGACCGGCGTGTGGTGCACCCGGCAGTACGACCCCGTGGTCGTCCGGGTCGACGGGGTCTGGCAGGGCCAGTACGTCTCCTATGAGCGCACCTTCGGCAACGAGTGCGTGAAGAACTCGTACGGGACGAGCGTCTTCGCGTTCTGAGGGACCGGGATCGCAGGGTCCCCGTGAATGCCGCGAGCGACCCGCAGTTGGGGAGTGCGGGCCGTCGTCACGGGGACCCTGGGGTCTCGCCCCAGGGGTCGGCAGGGCGGAGTGGGGCCGCCCGCCGACCCCTGGGATCACTCGTCGGACCGCTGCGCCCGGTCCCGGTGGCTGGTATCGCACCAGGGGTAGCGGCGGCTGCGCCGGCAGGTGCACAGCGCGACCCGGAAGCGGTCGGAGGAAACGGTCGTACCGTCCTCCAGTTCCACTTCCACCGGGCCCTCCACCAGCAGAGGGCCACGGCGCCGGACGGTGATCCGGCGCGGGGCGTCAGACGGGCAGTTCGGCACGGACGACCACCAGCTCTTCCTTGTCCTCAGCGGCGGACAGCAGCCCCCGCTCCCGCAGCCAGCCCTGTCGCTCCCGCAGTACGGGACCGAAGGCGATCCGGCGACGACGGATCACGCTCGACTTCAGGCCCGCCGCGCGCAGCAGCTCCAGGGTCCGCTCGGGTCCGCTGACGGCCGAGTGGACGATCAGCAGGACTCCGCCCGGGCGCAGCAGGGCGGGCGCCTCCCGGCAGATCCGGTCCAGGACCAGCCGGCCGTCGCGGCCCGCGTCCCAGGCCCGGGCCATACCGCGCGGCGTCGAGCCCCCGTCCGGCGCGGGCATGTACGGCGGGTTGGCCAGCATCAGGTCGAACGTCTGTCCGCGCACGGGGTCGAAGAGGTTCCCGTGCCGGACGCGGACCCGCACCCCGGACAGCCAGGCGTTGATCCGGGCCGCGCCCACCGCCCGCCACGACACGTCGACGGCCGTCACCCGCATCCCGCGCCGCGCGGCGTACAGCGCCAGCGCGCCGGTGCCGGTGCCCACGTCGAGCACGTCCGCACCCGGCCGGAGCGGCTCCTCGGACAGGGCCTCGGCCAGGAGGGCGGTGTCTTCCTGGGGTGTGTAGACGCCGGGCGGCACAAGAGGGCTCACCCCGCCCAGGTACCCCGGCATTCAGGAAATATGGGAGGTTTCGGATGGGAGCGGGGTGCGCATCGAAGACTTCCCCGCCCGCCAGCCGGTGAGCAGGCGCTCGGCGAGGCGGTCCTCGACATACCCCGTGGCGTCGATACCGAAGGCGATGTCGCGGGCGAGCCACGGCTCCTGGGCCAGCAGACCGCCGATGACGTCGTGCCGGACGACCTGCTCGTGCACGGCGTCGGCCTCCACGTGCTCGTCGTAGAAGTGCTCGGCGGCCGGTCCGGCCCCGGTCCGGCGCATGGCCTCGGCGAGCCGCCGGGAACCCGGTGACGAGGTGACCTCCACGGCGGCGAAGTGGCCCACCAGGGCGCCGCGCAGGGAGCGGTGCAGGCCGAACAGGGACATGAGGTTCACCGTGGTGAGGGCCTCGGCGCAGGCCCCGTCGAGGTAGTGCCCGTACGTCGTGTCCAGGCCCAGGTCCGCCATCAGGTCGGCGAACAGGCGGGCGTGGACCCGGTCGGCGCGGCCGCCGCCGAACTCGTCGAACTCCACCGCCGCCATCGCCGCCTTCGCCCTGCCCCACAGCCGGGGCAGCACCCACGCGTGCGGATCCGCCTCCTTGAGGTGGTACAGGGAGCGCTGGGCCGCGTACTCGCGCAACTGCCACAGCTCGCCCTTGTCGCGCAGAAAGTGGGTGACGCCGGTGCCGTCGACCGGTTCGACGAGGATCTCCGCGAGGGCGTCCTCGACGCCGTCGTGCACCGGCGTGTCGGCGCGCAGGGCGGTCAGGAAGCGGTCCTCCAGCGCGGCGCGGGTGCGCAGCAGGCCGGGGTCCCACTCGCGGTCCTCGGGCACGCCCGCGAAGCCTCGGTAGTGGAGCTCGTAGCAGAGGTAGAGGGCGAGCTGGAGGTCGTCGCCGTACGCGCCCGCGCCCGCGATCTCCTCGTTGCCGGGCAGCGGACCCGTACCCCGCAGATACTCCATGACCGCGGCGGACAGCGGGCCGCGGGCGGACGGCAGCCGTGGTTCGTGATGGTCGTGCGTCATGCGGGAGCGAGTACCCCGGGTGACAGCGGGCCTCCCACCCGACTGGCACCCGGCTGCGCGGGTACCCCTGAGCCCCATGAAGGCACTAGTGATCAACTGCACGCTCAAGCCGTCCCCGGAGCCCTCGAACACCGAGGCGCTGGCCCGGGTCGTCGTCGAGCAGCTGGAGAAGGACGGCGTGGAGGTCGAGGTGCTGCGTGCCGTCGACCTGGACATCGCGCCGGGCGTGACGAGCGAGCCGGTGCGCGAGGGCGACGCCTGGCCGGGCGTCCACGACAGGCTGCTCCAGTCCCGGATCCTGGTCGTCGCCTCGCCGACCTGGCTCGGCCGGCCGTCGTCCGTCGCCCAGCGGGTGCTGGAGCGGATGGACGCGATGCTGTCCGAGACCGACGACGAGGGCAGGCCCGTCGCCTACAACCGGGTCGCCGGGGTGGTCGTCACCGGCAACGAGGACGGCGCGCACCACGTCATCAGCGAGATCTCCGGCGCGCTCGCCGACATCGGCTACACGATCCCCGGCCAGGCCTGGACCTACTGGCACCTCGGCCCGGGCCCCGGCCCCGACTATCTCGACGACGAACGCGGCCGGGACTGGTCCCACCGCACGGGCCGCGCGATGGCGGCCAACCTGACGGCGGTGGCCCGCGCGCTGGCCGCACGGCCGGTGGGGGCGCCGCCCGGGTGAGGCGACCCGGGGGGCGGCCTGGCGGTCGCCGCCCCGGAGCCGTCCGTCAGTCTCCCTGCGACTGCTCCTGCGCCTCCGTGTTGGGCGTGATCGCGTCCCCGGCCTCGCCCCGGCGCCCGGATTCCTCCGGGGACTGCGCGGCGCGCGGCTTGGCGTCCCGGATCTCGCGCAGGACCTTCTCGCGGGCGGTTTCGGCGTGCTCCTCGGGGTGCTTGCCGTGCTTGCCGTTCTGGTCGCTCTTGCTCACGGTGGCTCCTTCCAGGGACGTTGGGACGTCAGGACGTGGCGGACGCGATCCGCAGCGGTACCGGGTCCGGCGGCGCGGCCTCCTCGCTGAGCCGGCAGACCTCCGCCCACCAGGCCGCGCCCTCCTCGATGTGCCGCAGCAGGACGCCCTCACGGATCGCCCACGGGCACACGGTGACCGTCTTCAGCCCGGTCACCTTCATCGCCGTGTGCCCGATCACCGCGCCGGCCAGGCTCTGCCCGGCGCGCGGCGCGGAGATCCCCGGCAGCAGCGCCCGCTCGGCGGCGGGGAGTGCGGCGAGCCGGGTGATCGCCGCCCTCAGGTCGGCGCGCCGCAGCCGCCGCTCGACGAAGGGCCCGTACCGCCCCGGCGCGGCACCGCACAACCGCCCCAGCTGCTGGAAGGTCCGTGAGGTGACCACCGCCGACCGCGGCCCCTCCCAGCGGATCCGCGAGCCGACGTCCCGCAGCTGGTGCCGGACCTTGCGGCGCAGCGCCCGTACCTGCTCCGGCGACGGCGGATCCCGGTCCGCGAAGAACTCGTGGGTCAGCCGTCCCGCGCCGAGCGGAAGCGAGGCCACGAAGTCCGGCAACCGCCCCCGCCCGAAGGCCACCTCCAGCGAGCCGCCGCCGATGTCCAGCAGGGCCAGCGGTCCGGACTGCCAGCCCATCCAGCGCCGCGCGGCGAGGAACGTCAGCTCGGCCTCCACCTCGCCGGCCAGGGTGCACAGCTCCACTCCGGTCCGGGCCCGGACGGTGTGCAGCGCCTCCAGACGGTTCGGGGCGCTGCGCACCACCGCCGTGGCGAAGCCCAGCGGGCCCGCCGCACCCCACCGGGCCGACGTACGGCTCGCCTCGGCGACCGCCTCCACCAGCCGTTCTATGGCATCCTCGGGGATCGCGCCCCCGGGCTTGATGTGCTCGGCCAGGCGCAGCCGCCACTTGGCGGTGTGCACCGGCAGCGGTACTCCGCCCTCCGCGTCCGCCACCACCAGCCGGACCGTGTTCGAACCCACATCCACCACGCTGATTCGCATGGCCTGGCGGGTACCCGGTTGCGCCGCACTCCAACGGTCTCCACATCCGTGCGCCGCCCGAAGTGCGCCAATGCGCCGGAGGGGCCGCCCCCCCGGCAAGGACCGACTACGCCAACTGCCGCCGCACCAGTTCGTGCAGCCGCCCGCCGGTGTCCGCGAGCAGCTGTGCCGGCGGCCCCTGCTGGGCGACCTTGCCGTCCTCCATCACGATCACGCGGTCGGCGTCCAGCACCGTCGACAGGCGGTGGGCGATGACGATCCTGGTGGCGTTGAGGGCCTTGGTGCTCTCGATGACCTTCCGCTGGGTCTCGTTGTCGAGGGCGCTGGTCGCCTCGTCGAAGAAGAGGATGCGCGGCCGGCGGATCAGCGCCTGCGCGATCATCAGCCGCTGCCGCTGGCCGCCGGAGATCGCCCCGTTGCCCGCGACGATCGTGTGCAGGCCCATGGGCATGCGCTCGATGTCCTCGGCGAGGCCCGCCATCTCGGCCGCCGCCATCGCCTCCTCCGGCGTGTACGGCTCGGTGCCGCAGATGACGTCCAGGATCGAGCCGGTGAACGGCTGCGCGTGCTGGAGCACCACCCCGCACTGCCGCCGTACCGCCGACTGGTCGAGCGCGGCCAAATCCTGACCGTCGTACAGCACACTCCCGGAAACCGGCTTGTCGAAGCCGATCAGCAGCCGCAGCAGCGTCGACTTGCCGCAGCCGGACGGCCCGACGATCGCCACGAACTCACCAGGCCGCACCTCGAACGACACGTCGTCCAGGACCAGCGGCCCGTCGTCGGAGTACCGGAAGGACAGCCGCCGCGCCTCCACCGCCCCGGTCAGCGGGCCCGGCCGGGTGCTGGCCGTGCGCACCTCCGGCGTCGCCCGCAGCACCGGCTTGATCTGCTCGTACAGCGGCAGCGCGGCCACCAGCGACACGAACGCGCCCGTGATCTGCGTGACCGAGGTGAGCAGCATCGTCACCGAGGTGTTGAAGGCGAGGAAGGCGGCGGCGGACATCGAGCCGCGCGCCGGGCCCGCTAGCAGCATGAACATCAGCAGCGAGCAGAGCGGCAGATAGACCGCGCCGAGCACGGTGGTGAGGTTCTTGATCCGGCCGAGGCGCTGCTGGAGCTCACGGCTGCGTGCGAACTCGCTCGCCCAGGCGGCGTAGGCGTAGTTCTCGGCCGCCGCCACCCGCAGCTTGGGCAGGCCGCGCAAGGTCTGGAAGGCCTGGTTGTTCAGCTTGTTGGTGAGCACCGTCAGGCGCCGCTGCCAGCGCACCTGCCACAGCCCCAGCCCGAGGAAGACACCGGCGATGACGACGAGCATGCCCATCGCGGCCAGCGCCATCGGGACGCTGAACCACAGCAGCAGCCCCAGGTTCATCGCACCGACGGTGACGGACTGGGCGACGGTCGGCCCCACTCCCGCGAGCAGCCTGCGGATCGCGCTGATGCCCATGGCCGCGCTGGCCAGCTCACCCGTGGAGCGGCCGGTGAAGAACTTCGTCGGGAGCCTGAGCAGCCGGTCCCACACCGCCGGCTGGAGCGTCGCCTCGATACGGCCCTCCAGGCGCAGGATGGTCATGTTCTGCAGCAGCATGAAGGCCGCCGCCACGACACTGCTGACCATCACCGCCAGACAGACCTGCGCGATCAGCCCCGCCTGCGCCTTCGGCACGAACTCGCCGAGCACCTTGCCGGTCGCGATGGGCACCAGCGCGCCGATCGCCACCGTCACCAGCCCGCTGAGCACCAGCCCGGTCACATCCCCGCGCGTGCCCCGCACGCAGAAGCGCAGCAGCCCGAGCGGACCCAGCGGGCGTTCCGGCAGCGGCCGGTAGAACATCACCGCGCGCGGCTCGAACTCCGGCGCGTTGGCCTTCTCGATCGGCGTCTCGCGTCCGGTCGCCGGATGCACCGCCACATAGCCGCCACGCCGCCACAGCAGCGCGACCGGCGCCCCCGACAGGGCCCGGTGGCCCACCAGCGGGCCCACGTTGTCGCGCCACCAGCTGCCGTCCAGCCGCACCGCGCGGGTACGGACGCGCGAGGCGAGGGCGATGCGCTCGACCGGGTCGAGACGGTCGCTCTCGGCGCCGCCGTGCCCGGGGTCGGCGAGGACGATCCCGGCCGCCCCGGCGACGAGCTTGCACACCGCGTACGTGGCGTCCGCGTCGGCGGCGGTGGTGCGCTTGCCCGACGGCTTGCCGATCGCCGCGAGCAGCGTCCGGTCGGCCTGCGCGCGCACCTGCTCCCCGGCCTTGATACCGGCGGCCGTACGGGTCTCGTGGGTGCGCTCCAGCTGCTCGATCCAGCGGTCCAGCGTGGTCAGCAGGCGGTACTGCTGGTCGACCATGCTCTGCCAGACCGCCGGGTCCATCAGCAGGTCGGCGGCCGCCTCCGCGCCGTAGAGCGAGCCGTACTGGACGCTGCCGGGCGGCACCTGCATCCAGAACACGTCGTCGTCGGTCATCTCGGCGGCCCGCTCACCGGCCGTCGGTGCCTGGAAGAGGATCGACAGGCCGCGGCCGACGCCGAGCGCGAGGGCGTACTCCAGCGGGCTCGTCGTGGGCGGCACGTACTGGGGGTTGCCGTACTCGTCGTACGACCACGTCTGGGTCTGCGCGGGCTGGTACAGCTCGCGCAGGCCGATGCGGTGCACCACGCAGTCCCGGACCGGGCGGGCGATCAGCGTGTGCTGCGGGCCCGCGACGGGGCCGAGCAGCAGCGAGCCCGCCTCCAAGCGGCCGAGGTGGTGCCAGTGGCCCTGCTGGGCGGCGTCCACCGCGAACAGGTCGAGGGCGCCCGCCGCGACCAGCCACAGCACCTGCGGCCCCTCCAGGTCCAGACGGCTGAACCCGGCGCAGTCGATGGGCGTGCCCACCGGGCCGAGGGCGCCGAGGACGTAGTCGTCGCCGTGCACGGTCGTCATCTCACCGCTCCCTGACCAGCGCCGCGTACGCGCCGCCGCGCGCCACCAGCTCGTCGTGCCGGCCGCGTTCCACGATCGTGCCGTGCTGGAGTACGACGATCTCGTCGCTGTCCCGCACAGTGCTGAGCCGGTGGGCGATCACCACGCAGGCGCAGCCGCGCCGGCGCAGGTTGTCCATGACGGCCAGCTCGGTCTCGGCGTCGAGCGCGCTGGTCACCTCGTCCAGCACGAGGATGCTGGGCCGGCGCACCAACGCCCGGGCGATCTCCAGGCGTTGGCGCTGGCCGCCGGAGAAGTTGCGGCCGTCCTGCTCGACCCGGCTGTGGATGCCGCCGGGGCGGCGCAGCACGACGTCGTGGAGCGCGGCGTCCTTCAGCGCCTCCACCACCGCCTCGTCCGGGATGGACGGGTCCCACAGCGCCACGTTGTCCCGGACCGAGCCCTCGAACAGGAACACGTCCTGGTCGACGAAGGACACGGAGGCCGCGAGCGCGCCGCGCGGGATGTCCTCAAGGCGTTGCCCGTCGATCCGGATGACGCCCTCCCACGGCGTGTACAGGCCCGAGATCAGCCGGGAGACCGTCGACTTGCCGCTGCCCGAGCCGCCGACGAGCGCGACCTGCTGCCCCGGCCCGACGGTCAGGTCGAAGCCGGTGAGCAGCGGCTTGTCGAGGGGGCTGTAGCCGAAGGTGATGTTCTGCAGCTCGACGTGGCCGTGCAGACGGCGGGTGGAGTCGCCGCCCGCCCGGTCGTACAGCGGGTCGGTGCGGAAGTTCTCCACGTCCTTCAGCCGCGCCACGTCCGCCGCGAAGTCCTGGATGCGGCCCGCGACGCCGTTGAGCCGGGTCAGCGGAGCCGTGAAACGGGTCACCAGCGCCTGGAAGGCGACCAGCAGACCCACCGAGATGTGGCCCTCGATCGCGCGCATGCCGCCGATCCACAGGATCAGCGCGCTGTTCAGCGTGGCGAGCGTCGGCGCGACCACGCCCAGCCAGGCGCTCGGCATGCCGAGCCGCTGCTGTTCCTCCAGGGTGGTGGCGTGCTGTCCGGCCCACTTGCGGAAGTAGCCGTCCTCGCCGCCGGTCGCCTTCATCGTCTCGATCAGCTGAAGGCCGGTGTACGCGGTGTTGGTGAGCCGGGCGTTGTCCGCGCGCAGCTTGGCCGTACGGGTCGCGCGCAGCCGGATGACGACCCGCATGGCGACGATGTTCAGCAGCGCCACGCCGATGCCGACGAAGGTGAGCTGCGGGTCGTACGTGTAGAGGAGCACGGCATAGAGCACGACGACCACGGCGTCCACGCCCGCCGCCGCCAGGTCGCGGGCCAGCGTCTCGGCCACGGCGTCGTTGGACTGCAGGCGCTGCACGAGGTCGGCGGGGCTGCGCTGGGAGAAGAAGGTGACGGGCAGCCGCAGCAGGTGGCGCAGGAAGCGGGCGCTGGAGAGGGTGGAGGAGATGATGCGGCCGTGGTGCAGGTTGGCCTGTTGCAGCCAGGTCAGCACCAGCGTGAGCAGCACGCACGCGCCCATGGACGCGAACAGCACGTCCAGCAGCGAGGTCTGCCCGCCGATCAGGAACATGTCGATGTAGGTCCGGCTGAGCGCGGGTACCGCCGCGCCGACCGCCACCAGCAGCAGGCTCGCCAGCACGGCGGCGGGCATCGTGCCGGCGGTGCCGCGCAGCCGGGCGGGCATCGCGCCCCAGACACCGGGCTTGCGTCCGCCGCGCGTGAAGCCGTCGCCGGGCTCCATCGTGAGGACGACGCCGGTGAAGCTGCCGTCGAAGTCCTCCATCGGCACGAAACGACGGCCTTTGCCGGGGTCGTTGATGAACACCCCGCGGCGCCCGAAGCGGCGGCCCATGCCGTCGTAGACGACGTAGTGGTTGAACTCCCAGAACAGGATGGCCGGCGCCTTCACCTCGGCGAGGGCGGCCAGGTCCATCTGCATGCCCTTGGCGGTCAGGCCGTAACTGCGCGCCGCCTTCAGCAGGTTGCTCGCCCGCGAGCCGTCGCGGGAGACACCGCAGGCGATGCGCAGCTCCTCCAGCGGGACGTGCTTGCCGTAGTGGCCGAGCACCATGGCGAGGGAGGCGGCGCCGCACTCGACGGCCTCCATCTGGAGCACGGTGGGGGTACGGACGGTCTTGCGGCGGCCCTTGGGAACGGTGCGCCCGGGCGGGGCGGCCCGGCGCCGGCCCCGGGTCTGCGGTGCGGCGGTGGTCACGGCAGCAGCCAATCGACGGGACGCTGATCGGCCAGCCGGATCGAGCCCGTGGCCATCGTCATGGAGGTGAGGGGGAACGGCGGTCCGTCCGCCGACGACCACTTGTAGCCGCTCTTGGTGCCGGACGATGTGTCGAGGCGGACCAGTACGGCGACCGGGCGGCCGTCCTTGGTGAACTGCTCGCCGAGCTGGCTGTCGCCGAGGAACGCGGCGATCTCCTGCGCCGACTGCGGGGAGCGGTCCACGGACTTCACACGGCCGCGCAGGACGCCGTACTCCTGGGTGGGGACCGTCTGCACGGTCAGGTCCACGGCCGCGTTCGCGGGGATGGAGCCGGCGTTCTCGGCGGGCACGTACACCGTGGCGTACAGCGGGTCGTCCGCGTCGGCGACCTTCTCGACGGCGGCGACGTTCGCGCCGGTGGCGATGATCTGGCCGATGGTGGCGGCGAGCGCGGTGAGGCGGCCGGCGGCGATGGTGCGGACGACGGTCTCGCCGTCGTCCGTACGGACCTTCAGCACGGGGGAGTTCGCGGGGAGCCGCTCGCCTTCCTCGGCGAGGATCGCGGTGACCTGGCCCGCGGCCGGGCTCTGCAGGATGTAACTGCCCTCGCCGTGGGTGAGGATGGCGGGCGCGCTCACCGTGGAGGTCACCGAGCCGGTCACGGCCCACACGGACGCGGCGGCCATCGCGACCACGGTCACGGACAGCACGAGCCAGCCCTGCGGGCGGGCGAGGCGCACCGGAAGGTCGAGCTCCTCCGGCGACTGGAGCTTGGCGAGGGCCTTTTGGCGGAACTGCACGGAATTTCCCTCACCGGGTGAACAGCGTTACGACATCCCGTTACGACATCCGAAGAGCCCCGGAGCCGGGAGGCGGCTCCGGGACTCAGCGGCACTGGTGTGCGATCAGAGACCGGCGACCAGGTTGGTGACCGGGGCGGTGTTCAGGCCGGTGACACCCTCGACGGTGCCGACGGCCGTGTCGACCAGGCCGGAAACCGGGGCGATGCCGTCCACCGCGCCGACGACGGTGTTCACGGCGTTCACGGAGAGGCCGCCGGAGACGTTGTCGAGCTCGGCGTCGGAGATCTCGACGGTCTCAACCTGGGGGGTGGAGTTCATGATGGAACTTCCCTTCGTATGGCAATTTCACAAGGGGGGAGCGGCACCCTCTGGGGACAGACGGACGGCCGCGACCGCGGGCGCCGGGCACCCCTGGCCGGGGAGCCCTTCGCGTACCGCGCGGTGCGATGGATCAAAGCACGCGGCGACCGTGGGCTTCCAATCAATCACCGGCCTCATCAGGGCACTTGAGTCACACCAGCCCCCATCCGTGCAGGTGTGCCCACGGCTTGTCGGCGACTTCTTCACATGCCGCCCGGCATCGCCCCGCAGCGACCCCTTGCCGCCCGCTCGTCGAATCCGGCACTCCCGCCCCAAAGGCGTGTCCCGGGGCGCGAGATTGTGCAGAACCCCGGGTGCCGGTGACTTGGTTGCGCATTCGATGTGCAGATTCGCTGAAGCGAGGATTCCGCTCACCGTCCGGAACGGACCGTTGCTGATCGATCACCGGCCGTATCGGCCCGGCAGAGGGCGAACGAGGCTTTCGGCGTTGGCCGAATCAGTGCCCGTACGGGCGCGCCGCGAACCGGAATTGAACGTCCCGCGCGCCCCCTGCGTACCAGTGGCCATCCAGGCGCCCCTATCAGCTGCCGAGGGACGGCGGCACGGACCCCGTCCTCCAGGAGGTCGAGAACCCTTGAGTCACAAGCGAATTCCGAAGCGCAAGGCCGCGATCGCGGTGGGCAGCGTGGCGGCGCTCGGGGCGGCGGCACTCCTGCTGCCGAACGCCAACGCGTCCCAGGACGGCGCCGAGGACACGGCCGCCGCCCCCAAGACCCTGAAGGCGGGCGACGCCTCGGGCCTCGCCTCGCAGCTTGCCGGGCTGCTCGGCGACGCCTTCGCCGGCTCCTACTACGACGCCGACAACCAGCAGCTCGTCGTCAACGTGGCCGGCGACAACAACCAGCTGATCATTCAGGCCAAGAAGGCAGGTGCCGCGGTCCGCCAGGTCGACAACAGCACGGCCGAACTGAAGTCCGCCGCGCAGACGCTGAAGTCCGAGGCCACCATCCCGGGCACCGCGTGGGCCGTCGACCCCAGGACCAACAAGATCCGGGTCACCGCCGACAGCACGGTCACCGGCGCGAAGTGGGACAGGCTGGAGGCGACCGTGCAGAGCCTCGGCTCCGGCATGGCGACCATCCAGAAGTCGGCCGGCACCTTCAAGACGTTCGCCTCCGGCGGCGACGCGATATTCGGCGGCGGCTCCCGCTGCTCGCTCGGCTTCAACGTCACCGCGGGCGACGGCTCCCCGGCCTTCCTGACGGCGGGTCACTGCGGGGTCGCGGTCGCCGAGTGGTCCGACGCGCAGAACGGCGCCCCGATCGCCACCGTCGACCAGGCCGTCTTCCCCGGTGAGGGCGACTTCGCGCTGGTGAAGTACAACGACCCGGCCACCGAGGCGCCGAGCGACGTCAACGTCGGCGGGCAGACCGTCCCGATCCTCCAGGCCGCGGAAGCCGCCGTCGGCCAGCAGGTGTTCCGGATGGGCAGCACCACCGGCCTCGCCGACGGCACGGTCACCGGGCTCGACGCCACCGTCAACTACCCCGAGGGCACGGTCACCGGCCTCATCCAGACCAACGTCTGCGCCGAACCCGGCGACAGCGGCGGCTCGATGTTCACCCAGGACGGCCTCGCCATCGGCCTGACGTCGGGCGGCAGCGGCGACTGCACGGTCGGCGGCGAGACCTTCTTCCAGCCGGTCACGACGGCGCTGGCAGCGGTCGGCGCGACACTGGGCGCGGGGGGCGCAGGTGAGGGCGCCGGTGCCGGTGAGGGCGTCGGCGAAGGCGCCGGCGATGGCGACGGCGTCGGTGAAGAGGCCGGTGCGGGCGAGCAGGCGGGCGGCGGTGAGCAGGCCGGCGAGGAAGCCGGTGTCGGCGACCAGTCCGGTGTCGAGGACGGCTCCGGGCTGACCGGCACCAACTGACCCGGAGCCCGACGGTCCGGCCCTCCGGCGGGCGGGCCGGACCGCTGTGTTCGTCGGGCCTTCCGGCGGGTGGGTCGGACCGCTGTGTTCGTCCGGGCTTCCGGCGGGCGGGCTGGACCGCCCTGTTCGTCCGGCTCTCCGGTGGGGGCCTGCCCACCGTGTTCTTCGGGTTTTGCGGTGGGGAGGTTGGTGTGCGTCCGGCTCTCCCGCGGGCGGGTGGGACCGCCGTGTTCGTCCGGCCCTCCGGTGGGAAGGCCAGACCTCCCCGTGCGTCCGGCCCTCGGTGGGAAGGCCAGACCTCCCCGTGCGTCCGGCTCTCCGGCGGGCCGGACCGCCCTGTGCGTCCGCCGCTCAGTCGCCCCCCGCAGCCCCCCGCGCCCGCAACAGCAGCAGCGCCACATCGTCGAGCCGTTCCTCCGCGTGGCCCTCCTGCCCCACCAGCACGTCGGCCAGCTCGTCCAGCGGCCGGTCCCCGGCCTCGGTCAGCCGGCCCCCCAGCTCCACGAGCGCGTCCTCGATGTCGACGCCGGGAGATTCCACCAGCCCGTCGGTGTAGAGGACGAGCACCGAACCCGGCGCCAGGTCCACCTCGGTCGTCGGATACGTCGCCGAGCCGTCGATCCCGAGCAGCGGCCCGCCCGCCAGGTCCAGCACCCGGACCCGGCCGTCCGGCCGCCTCAGCAGCGGCGGCGGATGCCCGGCCCGGGCCATCACGGCCCGCCCGCGTCCCGGGTCGAGCCGCAGGTACAGACAGCTGGAGAACAGGTCGGCCCCCAGGTCGATGAGCAGCCGGTTGGTGCTGCGCATGACCTCCGCCGGCGACTGCCCCACCGTCGTGTACGCGCGCACAGCGGTGCGGATCTGCCCCATCAGCCCGGCCGCCGTCACGTTGTGCCCCTGCACATCCCCGATCACCGCGGCCGCCAGCCCCTCGACCGGCACCACGTCGTAGAAGTCGCCGCCGATGTCCATGCCCCGGGTGCTCGGCAGATAGCGCGCGGCTGTGTCGATGCCGGGCAGCGGCGGCAGCGACGGCGGCAGCAGCGCGGCCTGCAACCCGTGCGCCAGCTGGTGCTTGGCGTCGTACAGCAGGGCCCGCTCCAGTGCCAGGGCGATCAGCCCGCCGAGGCTGGTCAGTACGGCCCGCTCGTCGGCGGGGAAGGCGTGCGGTTCGGCGTAGGCCAGCACGCACGTGCCCACGGGGCGTCCGGAGGCGATCAGCGGCAGATACGCCCAGGCCGCGAAGCCGTCCGGCGTCGCGTGCCGGGCTGGATACAGCCGCTCCAGTTCCGCCTGGGACTCGAAGAACGCCGGCACCCCGCTGTTCAGCGCGTGCGCGCCCGGCGTCGGCGCGCTCAGCGGCGTACCGTCGAACCGCTCCACGACCTGGGGATCCGGATAGCCGCGGTGCCCCAGCACATGCAGCCGCCCCGCCCGCGAGCCGAGCACGACCAGCGCCTGGCAGCCCACGGACGGCGCGATCTCCTCGGCGACCAGCTGCACCACGTCCTGCGCGGTCACCGCCTCCGTCAGCGCGCCGGCCAGGCTCAGCAGCTGCGAGATGGTCACCAGACGGGACGGCCCGTCGCCGTGCGACGGCGCCGTCAGGCCCATCTCCGACACGGACCGCGCCCTGCTCACCCGGACGCTCAGCCCCGTCGTACTCGGATACAGCCGGAACGACAGCCACTCGCCCGGCGGCCGCAGCGCCACGAACGACGTCACGTGCTGGCTGATCAGCGCCGCCCGGTAGCGGTCCTCGTACACCGGGTCGTTCAGCCACGGCACCGCCGCCCACAGATGGGTGCCGAGCAACCGGCTGACGGGGACGCCGATCAGCTCGGCCGCCGCCGTGTTGGCGAAGGTGATCCGCCCGTGCAGATCCAGTGAGCACAGCCCGTACGGCAGCCGCGCGACCATCCGCACCGCCTCGACCGAGCCCAGCGTGCCGGCCACTCTCCCCGTCGCGGGGAGCGGATCGGACTCCAGGAGCACCGGGTGGCTCTCCTCGGCGGCCCGCTCCAGCCGTACGGCGAGCCGTTCGCAGGCCGCGGTCAGATGCTCCCGCTCCCGGTCGGACAGCTCGTGCGGATGGGAGCCGGGCCAGGTCACGAACACCGACCCGTACACCTTGGTCTCGGTCGCCACCGGCAGTGCGGCCAGCGCGAAGGGGTACGGCAGGACCACGGCGACCCGTGGATAGCGGCGCGCCATGTCGTCCTCGCCGCCCACCCAGATCAGCTGCCGCTCACGCGCGGCGTCGGCGACCGGGATGGGGGCGCCGAGCCCCACCCGCTCCCAGGGTGCCGCGAACGCCCGGGGCAGCCCGGCCATGACCGCCATCTCCAGTACGGGCTCGTCGGCGGACAACAGATACACCGCGCCGGAATGCGCGTGGACACCGTCCATCATCGAGGCCAGCGCCAGCGACAGCAGGGAACTACCGGGCGGAGCCCGGCGCGCCGTGGGCGCCTGCTTGTCGGACACGCCGACCACCTCCTCGCAGCGCCGCGGGACGAGTCCCAGGGATCAAATCTCCCTTGTCACGGCCCACCGCGCACGGCGAGTGCCTCACCCACGGGGGCGCCGGCGGCGTCTGGACAACGCAACCGCGTACCCCGACTGCCACGGTCCATGCCACAGCACTCCCACGCCTGTCACGAGACGGAGGTGCGGTACGCCTGTATCCGCGTGCACAGGGGCTGCGCGCGGCGGGCATTAGCGCTGTAATACGGACGTGGTCAGTGAGGGCGTTGCCGGACGCAGGGCGAGAGTGCTGCGTGCCGAGGACGCCCTGTCGGCGCTCATGGCCGACCCGGACACCCCCGACCGCAGGCGCCGCGTCCTCGAACAGGCGCTCGTCTTCGCGCGAGCGACCTTCGCCGCCGTGTACACGCCCAGCGAGGACGGTGAGCTGCTGTGCCTGGCCGACTCGGCCGGCGTGCCCCGGACCCTGTACGGCCTGCGCGACGGCTATCCGCTCGGCGGGAGGTCCCCGGTGGCCGACGCCCACCACACCGGGCGCGCCGTGTGGCTCGGCCCGGGTGAACTCGCCGACCGCGCGGAGGCCCGCCGTACCCCTGCGCGGGACTTCTCGATGGCCGCGCTGCCGGTCCGCCGGGGCGGCGACGGGGGCTGTCTGCTCGCCGTGAGCGAGTGCCGGGACGGCTTCGACACCGAGGACCGCAAGTGCCTGGAGCTGATCGCCGACGCGGTCGCCGCCCCCGCCCCGGCCGCGCCCGCCGAGGGCGGTGAGCTGCCGCCGGGCGCGTTCAGCCTGGCCATGGACACCGGGCGGGTGGAGATCGGCGACGAGATCCTGGAGCTGTTCGGCCTCAGCCGGGACGAGTTCGACGGCAAGGTCGAGACGCTGCTCGGCCGCACCGTGCCGGAGGACGTGCCGTCGCTGATGTCCGTGGTGGAGGCCGACCACATGACGATCGGCGAGCGCGAACTGGAGTTCCGGGTGCTCCAGCGCACCGGTCCCCCCAAGTGGCTCCGGCTGCGCGGCCGCCTGCTGCCCGGCGGCGAGGGTGTCCCGGCCCGGCTCTCGGGCACGGTCGACGACGCCTCCACGCTGCGGTCCGACATCACGGACGTGGCCCGCGTCCAGCGCCTGGCGGCCGCCCTGTCCACCGCGGGCACCGTCCGGGACGTCAGCCAGGCCGTGGTCGCCGCGCTGCGCCGCCCCTTGCAGGCCGACCGGATCGCCCTGGCCGAACTGGAGCACGACCGGCTCGTCGTCACCGTCCTCGACCCGCCCGAGCCGGAGGCCTGGCCCGAGCTGTGGCGTCTGGAGTGGCGCACCGAATGGCCCGACGCGCCCGTGCGCGCCATGCCCACCCTCGCCGCCGCGCTGCGCGAGGGCCGCGCCCAGATCTGGCCCGCGGGCACCGCCCTGGAACCCGCGCTCGCCGATGTCGGCCCCGGCGGCCTCGCCGTCCTCCCGCTGCCCGCCGCGGGCCGCATGGCCGGCGCCTGCCTGATCGGCTGGGACCGCCCGCACGACTTCGGCCCCGACGAACGCGCCCTGCTCACCGCCTCCGCCGGCCTCGCCGGGCAGGCCCTGATGCGCGCCCGCGCCTTCGACGCCGAGCACGAACTCGTCGGCACGCTCCAGCGTCAGCTCCTCCCGCGCCGCCTGCCGAAACTGCCCGGCGCGGTCGCCGTCGCCCGCTATCTGCCCGCCACGGCCGGTCTGGAGGTCGGCGGCGACTGGTACGACGTGATCCCGCTGCCCGACAACCACGTCGCCCTCGTCATCGGCGACGTCCAGGGCCACAGCGCGGGCGCCGCCACCCTCATGGGCCAGATGCGCACCGCCCTGCGCGCCTACGCCGTCGAGGGCCACCCGCCCGACGTGGTGGTCTCGCACGCCAACCGGCTCCTCGTCGACATGGAGACCGACCTCTTCGCCACCTGCGCCTACGTCGACGTCGACATGGAGGAGGGCTCCGCCTGGTGCGTCCGCGCCGGACATCCGCCCCCGGTGGTGCGCCACCCCGACGGCAGCACCCACATCGCGGAGGCCGAGGGCGGCCCGCCGCTCGGCGTGATGGCGCAGGCCGACTACCCGATGAGCCCGATCCGGCTCCAGCGCGGCACCCTGCTCGCCCTGACGACCGACGGCCTGGTCGAGTCCGCCGAAGCCGACATCGACCAGGGCATGGCGGGCTTCGCCGAGCGGCTCGCCGCCTCCGACCCCGCCCACCTCGGCGTGGTCGCCGACGGTCTGCTCGGCGACGCGCACCGAGGCGACGACGTGGCGCTGCTCCTGATGCGCTACGACGGCATGGCCGTACGCCCGCGGCGCGAGACGTGGACCGTGTGGCGGCTTCCCGAGGCCGTCGGGCACGCCCGCCGCTTCACCCGGCGCGCCCTGCGCGCCTGGGACGTGAGCGCGCACACCGACGCCGCCCTGCTGGTCGTCTCCGAACTCGTCACCAACGCGCTCGTGCACACCGACGGCCCGGTCCGTCTCGACCTCACCCTCGTCAACAGCCGGCTGCGCGTCGCCGTCGCCGACACCTCGCCGCGCAGCCCCGTCAAGCCCACCAGCATCGGCTGGGAGGCCACCGGCGGCCGCGGCCTCCTCCTCGTCGAGGCCATGTCCGCGGCCTGGGGCACGGTGCCGGTCAGCGGCGGCAAACAGGTGTGGAGCGAACTCGCCCTCGGCCGCTGACCCGCACGTGCCGACCCGGCCGCCCCGGGTACCCGGAGCCGAGGAGCAGCAGATGAGGAGGTACGTCATGGCCCAGTACGTCCGCGACATCATGACCGGCGACCCGGTGACCGTCGAACCGCAGACGTCCGTCGTGGCGGTGGCCCGGATCATGCGTGACCAGGACCTCGGCGCCGTCCTGGTCACGGACGGCGACCACCTGCGCGGCCTGGTCACCGACCGCGACCTGGTGGTGCGGTCGATCGCCGACGGCGGCGACCCCGGCGAGATCACCGTGGCCGCCGCGTGCAGCGACGACCTGGTGACCGTACGGCCCGACGAGGAACTGGACCACGCGGTGGAACTCATGCGCGAACACTCCGTACGCCGTATCCCGGTCGTCGAAGACGACCACCCGGTGGGCATCGTCTCCCTGGGCGACCTGGCGATGGAGCGCGACCCGGAGTCGGCACTGGGGGACATCAGCGCGGCCAAGCCCAACACATAGCCCTTCGCACACCCCCGATCGGGGTGTTTCACACCCCGCGGGCGCTCGGCGCCGTCCCGGCGCGGGATACACAGCACGGGACGGTGCTGGCGGTGGTCGGAGGTGCGTGACGTGGCGGCAGGCGACGAGGCGGCGGCCCGGCGGCGCCCCCCTTCCCGAGGGGCCCGGCTCGCCGACGCGGCGGACGCCCGGCTGCCCGTCCACGAAGGCGGCGCCCTGCTGCGCAAGGCCTTCCCCGACCACTGGTCCTTCCTGCTCGGCGAGCTGGCCCTCTACAGCCTCCTCGTCCTGCTGCTGACGGGCGTATGGCTGACGCTGTTCTTCAAACCGGAGATGACCGAGGTCGTCTACGACGGCTCGTACGCGCCGTTGCGCGGTGTGCGGATGTCGGCGGCGTTCGACTCCACCCTGCAGATCAGCTTCGACGTCCGCGGTGGGCTGCTGCTGCGCCAGACCCACCACTGGGCGGCCCTCGTCTTCGTCGCCGCCATCGGCGTGCACCTGCTGCGGATCTTCTTCACCGGCGCCTTCCGCCGCCCCCGCGAGCTCAACTGGGCCATCGGCGTCACCCTGTTCGTGCTCGCCCTCGCCGAGGGCTTCGCCGGTTACTCACTCCCCGACGACCTGCTGTCCGGCACCGGGCTGCGCATCGCGCAGGGCATCATGCTGTCCATCCCGGTCGTCGGGACGTATGTGAGCATGTTCGCCTTCGGCGGGGAGTACCCCGGCGAGGACATCATCACCCGGCTGTACGTGCTGCACGTCCTGCTGCTGCCCGGCGCCCTGATCGCCCTGGTCACCGTGCATCTGTTCCTGGTCTTCTACCTCAAGCACACCCAGTGGCGCGGACCGGGCCGCACCCGGCGCAACGCCGTCGGCAAACCCTTCTACCCGCAGTTCACGGCCACCTCGGGCGGCCTGTCCCTGATGACCTTCGGACTGCTCACCGTGCTCGGCGGCGTCGTCCAGATCAACCCGATCTGGGCGTACGGCCCCTACCGGACCGACCTGGTGTCGACCGGTGCCCAGCCGGACTGGTACGTCGGCTTCCTGGAGGGCGCGCTGCGTCTCGTACCGCCCTGGGAGACGGTCGTCTTCGGGCACACCTTCATGTGGAACGTGCTGCTCCCGGCGGTCGTCCTGCCGGGGCTGCTGTTCACGGTCCTGTACCTGTACCCGTTCGTGGAGCAGCGGCTGACGGGGGAGGGGGAGCAGGAGCAGCACCTGTGCGACCGGCCCCGGGAACGTCCCGTCCGCACCGCTCTCGGCGTCGCCGCTATCACCTTCTACGCCGTCCTGCTGCTGGCCGGCGGCAACGACGTCGTGGCGTTCGCCTTCCGGATCTCGGTGAACGCCCTGACCTGGATCCTGCGCGTGGCCCTGGTGCTGGGCCCGATCCTGGCGTTCATGGTCACCCGGCGGCTGTGCCACGCCCTGCTGCGCGCGGAGGAGCAGCGGCTGAGGGAGGGCGTGTCGACCGGCGACGTACGGCAGACCGTCGAGGGGGCCTACGAGAGCGAGCACCGGCCGGTCGGCGAGTTCCGGCCCGGAGCGCCCCGCCCGGAGCTCACTCCTGCCGACCGGCACCCCGATGCGCGTACTGGAACACCAACCCCAGAATCCCCCGGGACAGAACAGCAAGACCGATGAGGAACAGCCACAGCCCGTACACCACGCCGGTGGCCGCCACCGCGAAGCCCACCGCCGTGACGATCGGCCACGGGCTCTCGTCGGGGAAGAACTCCAGCGGCCCGGCCGAGTCGGCGACCTCGGCGTCACCCCGGTCCTGCGGGCGGCGCCCCTTGCGCCGGTACTGCACCGCGCTGAAGAAGGACACCAGGCCCGCCATCAGGAACGCGATCACCAGCAGCGCCGTGCCGGCCGGCTCCTCGGACCACGGGCCGTAGAGCGCGGAGATCCCCGCGAAGAACAGCGCGACACCCCCGAACAGCAACGCCTCCGTCTTCATCAGGCCTCTTCCCCCCTCCTGAGCTGCTGTCGCCGGGCGATGTCCGGATGGTGCAGGTGGAACGCCGGGGACTCGGTCCGTACCCGGGGCAGCGCGACGAAGTTGTGCCGCGGCGGCGGACAGGCGGTGGCCCATTCCAGACTGCGCCCGTACCCCCAGGGGTCGTCCATGGTCACCGTCCTCCCGTATCTGGCGGTGCGCCAGACGTTGTAGAGGAACGGCAGGGTGGAGACGCCGAGCAGGAACGCGCCGACGGAGGACAGGGCGTTGAGGAGGGTGAAGCCGTCGGTGGGCAGGTAGTCGGCGTAGCGGCGGGGCATGCCCTCCTCGCCGAGCCAGTGATGGACGAGGAAGGTGAGCTGGAAGCCGGGGAACAGCAGCCAGAAGTGCAGCTTGCCGAGCCGTTCGTCGAGCAGTTTGCCGGTGAACTTGGGCCACCAGAAGTAGAACCCGGCGAACATCGCGAACACGACGGTGCCGAACAGCACGTAGTGCAGATGCGCCACGATGAAGTACGAGTCGGTGAGGTGGAAGTCGAGCGGCGGCGAGGCGATCAGCACCCCGCTCAACCCGCCCAGCAGGAACGACACCAGGAACCCGAACGCCCACAGCATCGGCGTCTCGAACGACAGCGAGCCGCGGTGCATGGTGCCGATCCAGGCGAAGAACTTGATGCCGGTGGGCACGGCGATCAGGAACGACATCAGCGAGAAGAACGGCAGCAGCACCGCGCCGGTGGCGAACATGTGGTGCGCCCAGACGACCGCGGACAGCATGGTGATGGCGATGGTCGCGCCGATCATCGGCAGATAGCCGAACAGCGGCTTGCGGGAGAACACGGGGATGATCTCCGTGATGATCCCGAAGAACGGCAGCGCGACGATGTACACCTCGGGATGCCCGAAGAACCAGAACAGGTGCTGCCACAGCAACGCCCCGCCGTTGGCGGCGTCATAGATGTGCGAGCCGAACTTGCGGTCCGACTCCAGCGCGAGCAGCGCGGCCGTCAGGACCGGGAACGCGGGCAGCACCAGGATCGACGTGAACAGGACGTTCCAGGTGAACATCGGCATCCGGAACATGGTCATGCCGGGCGCGCGCATGCACACGATCGTGGTGATGAAGTTCACCGCGCCGAGCGTGGTCGACACGCCGGTGACGACCAGGCCCATCACCCACAGGTCGCCGCCCGCGCCGGGGGAGAAGTAGGCGCTGTTCATCGGCGCGTAGGCGAACCAGCCGAACGCCGCCGCGCCGGCGGGGACGACGAACCCGGCGACCACCATCAGCCCGCCGAAGAGAAACATCCAGTACGACAGGGCGTTCAGCCGGGGAAAGGCCACGTCCGGGGCGCCGATCTGCAACGGCATCACGGCGTTGGCGAATCCGGCGAACATCGGCGTCGCGAACAGCAGCATCATGACCGTGCCGTGGATCGTGAAGAGCTGGTTGTAGCCGAGCTCGCTGAAGAACTGCAGCCCCGGCGCCGCGAGTTCGGCGCGCATCCCCAAGGCCAGCAGCCCCGCGAAGAGGAAGAAGCAGAAGGCGGTGACCATGTAGAGCCGTCCGATCACCTTGTGATCGGTCGTCGTGGCCCAGTGCAACAGCGTGGCGCCCAGCGGATGCCCGTGCGTCGTGCGCCGCCGGGCGGTCGGGGTGTCCTGCGGCAGCTCCGTCATCGTCCTCCTCTCCGGCCGCCGCGACGCTATCGCCGTGACGTGCGGTGCCGCCCGCGCCACGCCCTGTTGTCGGCCGTCAGGGGACCGACCGGAGTCATTCACCGCCCGTGACCGGGTACTCGGAGCGCATGAACCCCATCGCTCAGGAAGTAGCCGCAGCCGGTTCCGCCGCCGGGTTCGTCGTGATCCTCGTCGGTGGCGTCGTCGTCACCGCAGTGCTGATCTGGGCCGTCCTGCTCGGCATCAAGGTGCGCAAGCGCGAGCCGCGACGGCCCCGGCCCGACGAGCAGCCGAGGCTGCCGGCCTCCGGCGCGGTCCGGGAGACGCGGGAGCAACGCGACCCCCACGAGGTGGCCGGGGAGGAACGGCTCACCGCGCACGACCTCAGGCCGTCCGGCGGGATGCGCAGCGGCGACCAGCGCCGGCCGCGCTGGAACCGTGGATCCAGCGGTTCGTTCGGCAGCGGCGGACCCGGCGGGGCCTGACCGGCAGGGCGTTTACCTGCGGCGGAGACGGGGACCCGGTCCTGGCGGAGACGGGGACCCGTTCCCCTTTCCGTGCACCCGTACGAGGGGACGCAGAAGGAAGAGGTTGCGTCGTGACCACGTCCACCAGTGACAAACCCGTCGTCCGCCGACTGGAGACCGGCTGGTCGAAGGCCCGTAGGCTGCGCGCGAAGAGCGAACTGCGCACCTGGCTCCCGGCTGTGGAGAGCCCGGACGGACCGCGGACCCCGCACACGGCCCCGGAGTGGAACATCGTGCGGGGTGAGGACTGAAGCACACGCGTGACGCGCCCCGCGTGCGGCAGCCGGCCTACGCTGAAGCCGTGCGCCTGCTCCTGATGTCCGACACCCATCTGCCCAAACGGGCCAAGGCACTGCCGGACGCGCTGCTCGCCGAACTCCCGCACGCCGACGTCGTGTTCCACGCCGGCGACTGGGTCGACACGGCCACCCTCGACCTGCTGGAGAGCCGCTGCCGCCGACTGATCGGTGTGTACGGCAACAACGACGGCCCCGACCTGCGCGCCCGGCTCCCCGAGGTGGCGTACGCCGAACTCGACGGCCTGCGCTTCGGCGCCGTCCACGAAACGGGCCCCGCCCAGGGCCGCGAGGCCCGCTGCGCCGCCCGTTTCCCCGACCTGGACGTTCTGGTCTTCGGCCACAGCCACATCCCCTGGGACACCATCGCCCCCACCGGCCTGCGCCTGCTCAACCCCGGTTCCCCGACCGACCGCCGCCGCCAGCCCCACTGCACCTACATGACCGCCACCGTCACCGACGGCAGCCTCACGGACGTGACCCTGCACCGGCTGCCGCCGCGCTGATGCGCCCAGTTCCCGCAGTGGGCCGACCTTCCGATCTCCCCGGTTCCGATCTCCGGCCTGGACAACGCCACTTGCACCGCCGGCTGCCGCGGCTGGCCCCGCATCTCCCGCTGCCCGTCTCCGAGCCGCTAGCGCAGGGCGAGCCGGGCGAGGGCTACCCGTACCGGTGATCCGTCTACCGCCTGCTGCCCGCCTGGCTGTTCCTGCCCGCGTCCGCCCGCGAGGCGTTCCGGGAGGCCGTCGGCACGGACGACGCGACCTGGGCACGCGGCCGCGGCCGGGCCCGGGCGGGGGCGCTCCCGGTCCCGGACGATCCCTACTTCCGGGATCACCCGGACGGGACCGCGGCGGCACCGGACCAGCTGGAGCACCTCATCGCCGACCACCGGCAGGAGAACGCCTGAGGGACCCCGCCCGTCATGCCGGCGGATGGATCGCCCCCGCCGTCGCCGCCAGCGGCGCCCCGGTCCCGCCCCACCGCAGCGCGACGATCTCCGCGGCGACGGACACGGCCACCTCCTCGGGCGTACGGGCGCCCAGGTCGAGCCCGATCGGGGAGCGCAGCCGGGACAGCTCACCGGGAGTGAGTCCGGCGTCGGTGAGGCGCTTGGCGCGGTCGTCGTGGGTACGGCGGCTGCCCATCGCCCCGATGTACGCGGCGGGCCGGCGCAGGGCCTCCTCCAGCAGCGGTACGTCGAACTTCGGATCGTGCGTGAGCACGCAGATCACCGTGCGCTCGTCGGTGTCGGTGCCGCGCAGATAGCGGTGCGGCCAGTCGACGACCACCTCCACGCCGGGCGGGAAACGCTTCGGCGTGGCGAAGACCGGGCGGGCGTCGCAGACGGTGACCCGGTAGCCGAGGAAGTCGCCGACGCGGGCCACCGCCGCCGCGTAGTCGATCGCGCCGAACACCAGCATCCGCGGCGGCGGCGCGAAGGAGTGCAGGAACACCGAGACATCGTCCTCGCGCCGCTCCCCGTGCGGCCCGTAGTGCCGTACGCCGGTGGCGCCGAGGGCGAGTTCGCCGCGCGCGTCGGCGGTGACCGCCACGTCCAGGCCGCGCGCGCCCAGCGTGCCGGCCACCCGATCGGGCCAGACGGCGAGCGTGGCCCCGCGCGGCGCCGGGCCGTCGGTCACCGTCGCCACGGTCACCGGGCTGCCGTCCAGGACGCACTGAGCGACCGCCCCGAACGCCGGATCCCGCTCGGGCGTCACCGGACGGACCAGCACGGTGATCTCACCGCCGCAGGTCAGCCCCACCGCGAACGCGTCCTCGTCGCTGTACCCGAACGTCTCCAGCCGGGCCTCGCCGCTCGCCACGGCCTCCTGGGCCAGCTCGAACACCGCACCCTCGACACAGCCGCCCGACACGCTGCCGACCACCTCGTCGTCCGGCCCCACCGCCATCGCCGCTCCTGGGTCACGCGGCGCGCTGCGGCTCACCGCCACGACCGTGGCCAGGCCGAACGGGGCCGAGGCCGCGTACCAGCGGCGCAGCGCCGGAAGAATGTCACGCATGCTTCGACCCTCGCATGGTTGAGCGTTAATCCATTGTCGCTCCGCCGGTCCTTCTGCTGCACTGCACCCGACCAGTCGTCACGTACTTACGTCGTCACGTCGTCACGTCGTCACGCCGTCACAGAGCAAGGAGCCGATTGGATGCGAGCAGCGTTCATGTCCCCCGCCGTCGCACTGACCCACACCACAAAGGACATGACGCTTCGTGCACTCGCTCAACCTGGGGATTCTCGCGCACATCGACGCAGGTAAGACCAGCCTGACCGAACGGCTGCTGCACATCGCCGGGGTGATCGACGAGGTCGGCAGCGTCGATGCGGGCAGTACCCGGACCGACACCCTCGCGCTGGAGCGGCAGCGCGGCATCACCATCAAGTCGGCCGTCGTCTCGTTCCCCGTCGACGACGTGACCGTCAACCTCATCGACACCCCCGGTCACCCGGACTTCATCGCCGAGGTGGAGCGGGTCCTCGGCGTCCTGGACGGCGCCGTCCTGGTCGTCTCCGCCGTCGAGGGAGTCCAGGCCCAGACCCGCGTCCTGATGCGGACCCTGCAACGGCTGCGCATCCCCACCCTCCTCTTCGTCAACAAGATCGACCGCCGCGGAGCCCGGTACGAGGACGTGCTGCGCTCGGTCTCCGAACGGCTCGGCGCCCCCGCCGTCCCCATGGGCACGGCCACCGGCCTCGGCACCCGGGCCGCCGGCTTCGTCCCCGGCCTCGGCCCGGCCGCGCTCGACGTCCTCGCCGACCACGACGACGACCTGCTCGCCGCCTACGTCCAGGGCACCGTCCCGGACGACCTGCTGCGCGCGTCCCTCGCCGCTCGGACCCGCCAGGCCCTGGTCCACCCCGCGTACTGCGGCTCGGCCATCACCGGTGCGGGCGTGGACGCCCTGATCGGCGGCATCAGGGGCCTCCTGCCCACCGCCGACGGCGACCCCGAGGGCCCGGTCTCCGGGACCGTCTTCAAGGTCGAGCGGGGCCCGGCGGGGGAGAAGGTCGCCTACGCGCGCATCTTCTCCGGCACGCTGCGCATCCGCGACCGGGTGCCGTGCGGCGAGGAGGGCACCGAGGGCCGGGTCACCGCGATCAGCGTCTTCGACCGCGGTACCGACGCCCGGCAGGACGCCGTCCCGGCGGGCCGTATCGCCCGGCTGTGGGGCCTCGCCGACATCAGGATCGGCGACTCCATCGGCGTACCGCGAGGGCCGTACGGGCACGGGCACTTCTTCGCCCCGCCGACCCTGGAGACGGTCGTCGTGCCGGGCCCCGGGACGCACCGGCGGGCCCTGCACGTCGCGCTCACCCAGCTGGCCGAGCAGGACCCGCTGATCGCCCTGCGGCACGACCAGGTGCGCCAGGAGACGTCCGTCTCCCTGTACGGCGAGGTGCAGAAGGAGGTCGTCCAGGCGACGCTCGCCGACGACTACGGACTGCACGTCACCTTCCGGGAGACCACACCGCTGTGCATCGAGCGGCTGACCGGGACCGGCTCGGCGGTGGAGTTCAACAAGAAGGACGCCAACCCCTTCCTCGCCACGGTCGGCCTGCGCGTCGACCCGGCGCCGCCCGGTGCGGGCGTCGACTTCCGGCTGGAGGTGGAGCTGGGCTCCATGCCGTACGCCTTCTTCACGGCCGTCGAGGACACCGTCCGCGAGACCCTCGGGCAGGGCGTGCACGGCTGGCCGATCCCCGACTGCACGGTCACCCTCACCCACTCCGGCTACTCGCCCCGGCAGAGCCACGCCCACCAGGGCTTCGACAAGAGCATGTCCAGCACCGGCTACGACTTCCGCGGCCTGACCCCGCTGGTGCTGATCGAGGCCCTGCGGCGCGCGGGCACCCGGGTGCACGAACCGATGCACCGCTTCCGCGTCGAGGCCCCGGCCGACACCCTCGGCGCCCTGCTGCCGATGCTGGCCGCGCTGCGAGCCGTACCGCAGACGATCGGCACCCGTGGCACGGCCTGCGTCCTGGAGGGCTCGGTGCCCGCGGCCCAGGTACACGCCCTGGAGCAGCAGTTGCCCGGGCTCACCCGGGGCGAGGGCGAGCTGGACAGCGCCTTCGACCACTACGCGCCCGTCACGTCCGGCACCCCGGTGCCCGAGCGGCCGCGCACGGACCACAACCCGCTGAACCGGAAGGAGTATCTGCTGAACGTGACGCGCCGCGTCGGCCAGTGAGTCGGCCGAGCACCAACTCACTGGCCGAGAACGAACTTACCCGCGAGTCAGAAGTGTTGACGGTGTCCGGATTTGGTCGGACTGTGGTGGACATGCCGAATAAACGTGCGCGTTTGCTCGTTGTTCTGGTTGTCCTCTGTGGATTCCTGTCGGTCGCGGGCACCCGTCCCGCCACCGCCGACACCCTCCCCGACTCCCTCTGGTTCGACGGCTCCCCGCTCACCGTGCAGAACGGCCGCTTCACCGACGCCTCGGGCCGCGAGGTGGTCCTGCGCGGCTACAACGTCTCCGGCGAGACCAAACTCGCCGAGAACAACGGCCTGCCCTTCGCCTCGGTCGCCGACGCCCGCAAGTCGGCGACCGCGCTGCGCGCCCTCGGCGGCGGCAACACCGTCCGCTTCCTGCTCTCCTGGGCCTACGCCGAGCCGGTACGCGGCCAGGTCGACACGGCGTACCTGGCCGCCGCCACCGACCAGATGCGCGCCTTCCTCGACGTCGGCATCCGCGTCTACCCCGACTTCCACCAGGACCTCTACTCCCGGTACCTCTTCGACCCCGACAGCTGGTACACCGGCGACGGCGCCCCCAAGTGGGCCGTCGAACTTGGCGACTACCCCGACGAATTCTGCGGGATCTGCCTGTTCTGGGGCCAGAACATCACCCAGAACGAGGCCGTCAAGCAGGCGACGTACGACTTCTGGCACAACACCCACGGCCTTCAGGACGCCTTCCTCACCACCGCCGAGAAGACCATGGCGTACGTCAGACAGCACCTGTCCGCCGAGGACTTCGCCGGCGTCGTCGGCTTCGACCCCTACAACGAGCCGCACGCGGGCGTGTACGACTCCGGGCAGACCAGCCGCACCTGGGAGCGGGACGTGCTGTGGCCGTTCTACGAGCGGTTCCGCGCCCGGATGGACGCGGCGGGCTGGCAGTCCAAGCCCGCCTTCGTCGAACCGAACCTCTTCTGGAACGCCAACCTCGGCTTCCAGAAGGAGGAGGGCGGCCTGCTCGACGCGGGCACGCTCGGCCCGCGCTATGTCTTCAACACCCACTTCTACGATCAGAAGGCCATCTCCGGCATCTTCATGTGGGGCAAGGCGCAGGACGGCCAGTACGCCGGTGACTTCGGGACCGTCCGGGACCGGGCGGCGGCGACGGGGACGCCCGCGATCGTCAGCGAGTTCGGCCATCCGCTGGCCGGTAACGTCGCCGACAAGGCGCCGACCGTCCTCAAGGCGATGTACCAGGCCCTCGACTCCCGCTTGCCCGGCGCGAGGTGGTGGTCGGACCCGATTGCTTCCGGACCGGTGCTGTCCGGCACACAGTGGCAGTGGGACATCTACAACGGCCGCCACCACGAGCTGATGAACGGCAACCCCGACAAGGTGCTCACCGAGGGCGACGCCTGGAACGACGAGGACCTGTCCGCCGTTCGCCTCGACGACTCCGGTGCGGTGACCCTGCGCCAGGACGCCCGGTTGCTGGACCGCGTCTACCCGAGCGCCACCTCCGGTACGACGGTCGCCTTCACCTACGAGGACCGCTCCCGGGACGGCTCGACCACCCTGACCTGGAACCCGGTGCCGAACTCGCTGCCGAACGTGGGACGACTGGTGGGGTCGGGCCAGTACGCGTTGCTGCTGTGGCGGTCGAACGGCGGCTCGGCGCCGACCGAACTCCACCTTCCGGCGTCCTTCCCGACCTCGGCGACGACGGTGGTGTCGGACCTCGGCACGGCATACGCCCCACCGGCGTACACCGGCACGGCCCCGATCGGCGTGGCCGCCGAGGCGGGCGGCGCGGGCAGCCGCCGCCTGCTGCTCACCGCGCCGGACTCGGGGGTCCTGCACTACGCGCTGGTGACCAACGGGGCGACGGCTCCCTCCGCCGAGCTGCTGAGCGCGGCCCGCGCCGAACTCACGGCGTGGGCCGCGCAGGCCGTCAACTAGCCGACGGACCCGTCCAGTCGGCGGGCACCCGGGCCAGCCGTACGCGCTGGGGGTGGTCGCCGACCGGGACCGAGACGAGCTTCCTGCCGGTGGCGAAGTCGATCGCGGTGACCTGGTCGGCTCCGCTCTCGGAGACCACACAGGCCTTGCCGTCCCCGCTGACGGTCGACCAGTAGGGCTTGGAAGCGGGGACGAGCGGGCCCTCCTGGAGGGTGGCGCGGTCGACGACGACCGCGTAGTCGTCCATGGTGCCCGCGACGCACAGCTTGGTGCCGTCGGGCTTCATGGTGATGCCGTGGTGGCGGGAGTCATTGACCCAGGTGGTGCGGTCCTCGCTGGTGTCCGGGTTCTTCGGCAGGGTCTTGGTACGGGTGATCCTGTCGGTGGCGACGTCGTACTCGAAGAAGCCGTTGAAGAACGACACCTGGAAGTACAGCTTGCTCTCGTCGGGGCTGAAGGCGGCGGGGCGGACCGCGTCCGAGTGGTCGTCGAGCCCGATCGCGTCCAGCCGCTCGCGCATGTCGATCACCTTGACCTGCTGGAACGTCGTCGCGTCGACGACGGTGATGCGTCGGTCGCCCTTCGTCCAGTCCAGCCAGGGCGCGTCGAGGGCGGTGTTGACGTCGCCGATGGACATGTTCCAGATGTACTTGCCGTCCTTGCTGAAGACGTTCTCGTGCGGCTTGTCGCCGGTGGCGAACCGGCCGACCTGCTCACCCGTGACGATGTCCAGCACATGCACGGTGTTCGAGGTCGAGGCGGAGACGGCGACCCGGGTGCCGTCGGGGGAGACCGCCATGTGGTCGGAGCGGTAACCCGATACCGGGAAGCGCCAGTTGATGTCACCGGTGGCCAGGTCGATGGAGACGACGTCGGCGAAGCTCGGCCGGGAGACCACCATCGCCGTGCCGTCCGGGGTGGCGTACATGTCGTCGACGAACTGGTCGTGGCCCTCGCCGACGCTGTTGCGGATCGCCATGAAGTAGATCCACTTGATCGGATCGGCGTTGATCTCCGCCATCCGCTCGTCCTTGTCCGGGATGACGTTGATGCGGCCGATCTTGGCGAAGTCGCCGGTGGACTTGATGACGTCGGCGGTGCCGTCCCAGTTGTTGCCGACGAACAGCACCTCGCGCAGGGCAGCGGAGCCGGGGGTGTCGGCGACGGCGGTGGTCGCGGGGACGGCGAGGGTCAGGGTGAGGGCGGCGGCGATGGAGCAGAGGTGCCTGGGGCTGATGGCAGGCATGACGGCTCTTTCCTCTGGAATCTGAATACTCCGGAATCTGAATACGAGATCGTTCAGAGTTTGACTTACTGGAAAGTAAGGAGCCGGTGCCCTTCTCCACAAGACTGCGTACACGACAAAATTGGCCAACGGTTCGGAACGGGAGGGATGTTGGCGGGCAGGCTCAGGGCGCCGACAGGGCGTTACGGCGGCAAGTCGGCGGAGGAACGGCAGGCCGAGCGGCACGGGCGGTTCCTGGACGCGGCGCTCCAGCTCTTCGGCGACAGTCCGGGCTACCGGTCCACGACCGTCGCCGCGCTCAGCGAGGCCGCGGGACTGTCCACCCGGCAGTTCTACGAGGAGTTCCGCACCTTGGAGGATGTGCTGGCCGCCCTCCATCTCCAGGTCAACGCCTGGGCCGAGGAAGCCGTACTGACGGCGGCGGCCGCCACACAGGGCTCACCGATCGCCGAGCGGGCCACCGCGATCTTCCATGCGTACGCCGGGAACGTCACCGCCGACCCCCGCCGCATCCGCATCACCTTCGTCGAGATCGTCGGCGTCAGCCCGCGCATGGAGGAGCAGCGGCTCACGCGCCGCGCCCGCTGGGTCGACCTGATCTGCACGGAGGCACAGGCTGCCGCCGAGCGGGGAGAGGCGGCCCGCCGTGACTACCGCCTCGCCGCGACGGCCTTCATCGGCAGCGTCAACGGCCTGATCCACGACTGGAGCGCGGGGTGGGTGCCGGCGACGCTGGACGAGGTGGTGGACGAGCTGGTGCGGCAACTGCTGGGGATTCTGCGGCCTACGGGATGGCGGCCGGGGGAGAGGTGAACTCCCTTGGCCGAGCGCCGAGTTCAGGCCACCCCCAGCTGCCGTTCCGCCGCGTCGACCGTCTGTTCCAGCAGCGTGGCGATCGTCATCGGGCCGACCCCGCCCGGCACCGGGGTGATCAGCGCGGCCCGTTCCACGGCCGAGTCGAAGTCGACGTCACCGATGTTCCCGGCGTTGTAACCGGCGTCGATCACGACGGCGCCGGGCTTGATGTCCTGGCCCCGGATCAGGCGGGGACGGCCGACGGCGGCGACCACGATGTCCGCCTCCCGGACGGCCGAGGACAGGTCCTGGGTGCGGGAGTGGCAGTACGTCACCGTGGCGTCCCGGGCGAGCAGCAGCATGCCGGCGGGCTTGCCGAGGATCGCGCTGCGGCCGACCACCACGGCCCGCTTGCCGGCCGGGTCGACGTCGTACGCGTCGAGCAGCCGCATGATCCCGCCGGGCGTGCACGAGACGAACCCCGGCAGCCCGAAGCTCATCGTCGCGAAGGACGCGAAGGTGACGCCGTCGACGTCCTTCTCCGGCGCGATCGCCTCGAACGCGGCCCGCTCGTCGATGTGCTCGCCGACCGGGTGCTGGAGCAGGATGCCGTGCACCTCGGGGTCGGCGGAGAGGGCCCTGAGCGTGCCGGTGAGGTCCTCGGTGGTCGTGGCGGCGGGCAGCGCCACATGCCGGGAGGTGATACCGGCCTTGCGGCAGCGGTTCTGCTTCATACGGACGTAGGTGACGGACGCGGGGTCCTCGCCCACCAGCACCGTCGCCAGACACGGGGTGGTGCCGGTGCGGTCGGTGAGAGCGGCGGCGCGCTGCGCGGTGTCCTCGACGACGCGCCGGGCGAGCGCGGTGCCTTCCATGAGCCGGGCCTGAGACATGATCCACTCCTGGGTCGATCTACTGGATCGCCCAGGCGCGCGGCATCGACTCTGCGTGGACCGCTCCCCGGTGGTACTCCACCTCAGCGCCAGTCACGGCCCCGGACCACCGTAACCGAGGCCGTGCCGCACCTGCTCTCCTGCTTCCGCGTTACTGCTCGTCCCACGCCTGGATCAGGGTCTGCTCGGTGATCTTGCCGTCGCGCAGCCTGATCATCGACTCGGCGAAGACGCGGACCCCGTCCGAGTACTCGCAGGACTCGCTGTAGGCCGCCCGGTCGCCCTGGACGACGCAGTCCTCCAGCTTGTGCGTCATGTCGCGGCTGTAGACGTCGTCGAGCATGGCGCTGATCTCGTCACGGCCGTGCAGCACCCGGGGGTGGCTGGGCTGTGTGTTGTGGTCCACGACGCGCAGTTGGGCGTCGTCGGCGTAGAGCGACAGAAGGGTGTTCGGATTGCCTTCGATGCCCCGGCGCAACGTCTCGGCGTCGAAGGCGGGACTTGCCGCAGTACCCATCGTGACCTCCTTCGAGGGCCGCGGCCCACGGGGACGCGGGCCGGGGATGGCCTCTCCTACGAGATTCCTCCGCCCGGTCGGCCTCGGCAAGCGCAGGTGGCCGCGCCTGACGGGTCAGCCCGCCGTGGCGAGGAACTGCGTGGCCGCCAGCTCCGCGTACAGCGGGTCTGCGGTCACGAGTTCGCGGTGCGTGCCCACCGCACGGACCTTGCCCGAGTCCATCACCACGATCCGGTCGGCCATCGTCACCGTGGACAGCCGGTGCGCGACGACCAGCACGGTGGTCGTGCGGGCCACGTCGGCGACGGTGTCGCGCAGCGCCGCCTCGTTGACCGCGTCCAGCTGCGAGGTGGCCTCGTCGAGGAGCAGGAGTCTCGGGCGGCGCAGCAGCGCGCGGGCTATCGCCACCCGCTGACGCTCGCCGCCCGACAGCTTGGTGCCGCGATGCCCGACGAGCGTGTCGAGCCCGCTCGGCAGCCGCCCGACCAGCCCGTCCAGCCGGGTCGTCTTCAGTACCCGCGTGAGGGCGTCGTCGTCCGCCTCCGGATTGCCCAGCAGCAGGTTGTCGCGCAGCGATCCGGACAGCACCGGCGCGTCCTGCTCGACGTAGCCGATCGCCGAGCGCAGCTGCGGCAACTCCCACTCCATGAGGTCCCGCCCGTCCAACGTGATCACGCCCGACTCGGGGTCGTAGAACCGCTCGATGAGCGAGAAGACGGTCGTCTTGCCCGCGCCGGACGGGCCGACGAACGCCGTCATGCCCTGCGCCGGCACCTCGAAGCTCACGCCGTGGTGGACGTAGGGCAGGTCGTCGTCGTAGCGGAAGCGGACGTCCTCGAAGGTGAGCGCCGCCGGGCGCGCTTCGGCCAACGGCAACGGGGCGGCGGACGCCGGGGGTTCGGCGGGCAGCCGCAGCGCCTCCTGGATCCGGGCCAGGGCCGCGGCACCCGTCTGGTACTGGGTGATCGCGCCGACGACCTGCTGGATCGGCGCCATCAGGTAGAAGACGTACAGCAGGAAGGCGACCAGCGTGCCGACGTCGACGGCGCCGGTCGCGACCCGCGCGCCGCCGACCGCGAGCACCGTGATGAAGGCGATCTGCATCGCCAGCCCGGCCGTGTTGCCCGCGGCCGCCGACCACTTGGCGGCGCGCACGCTCTGCCGCCACGACTCCTGAGCCGCGGAGTGCAGGGTCTGCTCCTCGCGGTGCTCGGCGCCGGACGCCTTCACCGTGCGCAGCGCGCCCAGCACCCGCTCCAGCGAGGCACCCATCACCCCGACCGCGTCCTGCGCCCGCCGGCTGGCCTTGTTGATGCGCGGCACGATGACGCCGAGGACCGTGCCCGCGCCGAGGACCACGGCGAGGGTGACGCCGAGCAGCACCGGGTCGACCAGGCCCATCATCACCACGGTCGCGACCAGCGTGAGCCCGCCGGTGCCGAGGCCGACCAGGGAGTCGGTGGTGACCTCGCGCAACAGCGTGGTGTCCGAGGTGATCCGGGCCATCAGGTCGCCCGGCTCGCTGCGGTCCACCGCGGATATGCGCAGCCGGAGCAGATACGACGACAGGGTGCGCCGCGCGCCGAGCACCACCGACTCCGCGGTGCGCCGCAGCACGTACGCGCCCAGCGCGCCGACCGCGGCGTTGGCCACGACCAGGCCCGACATGGCGATCAACGCGCCGGTGATGGCCCGGTCGTGGGACAGGTCGTCGATCAACTCCCGTGCCACCAGCGGCAGCAGCAGCCCGGTGGCCCCGGTGACCAGCGAGAGCACAGCGCCCACGAGCAGGGCCCACCGGTGGGGTCGTACATAACCCAGGAGCATGCGCCACGGGGGCGGGGCGGTCTCCGTCTGTGCGATGCTCACGCTGCTCCTTCGCTCTTTCACGAGTCCGGCGGGATGTTCAGAGACTCGGGATGTTCAGAGACTACGGGGCAGCACTGACAGTCGACCTCCGGGTTTCGCCGTCGGCCGCTACCGTGCCCTGAGCGCCGTCAGGGTGGCGTCGAGGTCGGCCGGGCGCGGCCGGTTGTGCGGCAGCCTGCCGAGCAGGGCGGCCAGGCCGCACGTGTTGGTCAGGGCGGAGAAGACCAGCCCGCCCGCGATGCCCGCGGCGAGCAACTGCCAGGCGGGATGCAGCAGTCCGAGCGCGAGCCCGGTGAGGACGAGGGCGCCCGCGGTGAACCGGACCTGGCGTTCCATGGACCAGGTGGTGCGCGGGGTGTGGTGGGGGCGGCCCAGTTCGTGACCGCGCCGCGCCCACTCCTGCGTACCGCCCGCCAGCGTCATGGCCGTTACGCCCTCCTCGGCGAGGGCCGCGCAGGCCTGCTCCGAACGGCGGCCGGAGGCACAGACCATGAGCAGTTCGCCGCGCGTCTCACGCAGCGCGGGGAGGGCGCGGGGGAGCTGGTCCAGGGGGACGTTCAGGGCCCCGGGGAGGTGGCCGCCGGCGTACTCGGCCGGGGCGCGGACGTCCACGACGGTGAGGTGGGGGAGTCGGGTCCGGGCCTCTTCCGTGGTGAGGGCGACGGGAGCGGTCATGATGGTGCGTTCCTTCCGTGGAGGGAGGGGTAAAATACCCCTACCGGTATATGGGCCGGTGGGCAGAGGAGTGGGTGGCTGTGGAGTTGAGGTTCGAAGGTGATGAGCTCAAGTCGGTGCTGAACCGGCTGCGCCGGGCGCAGGGGCAGATCTCCGGAGTGATCAAGATGATCGAGGAGGGACGCGACTGCGAGGACGTCGTCACCCAGCTCGCCGCGGCTTCCCGCGCCCTGGACCGCGCCGGGTTCGCGATCATCGCGACGGGGCTCCAGCAGTGTCTCACCGACGCGCAGGACGAGGAGACCACGGACGCGATGAAGGCCCGCCTGGAGAAGCTCTTCCTGTCGCTTGCCTGAGCGTCCGCACAGGTCGTCCGTCCGATCCTGCTCACAGCACGGCGTCCGCCAGCATGAACGCGGCCACCGCCAGCAGCGCCCAGGCGAAGACCCGCCGCAGCGAACCGGCGGAGACCCGCGCCGCCAGCCGCCTGCCGTCCCACGCCGCGAGGACAGCCGCCGCCGCGAACGGCGCGACACGCCCCCAGTCGACGCCCACGGCCGCTCCCGCGCGGGCCGCCAATGCGACCAGCGAGTTGACGGTGATGACCAGCAGCGAGGTGCCGACGGCCGCTCGCATGCCCAGGCCCACGACGTTCACCAGCGCCGGTACGGCGAGAAAGCCGCCGCCCACGCCCAGCACCCCGGTGACCGCGCCGAGCCCGGCCCCGGCGGTGGCGACGCGCCCGCGACGTACCGGCGCGTCGTCGCGCACGGCCGCCGAGGGGCGCAGCATCCGCACCGCGGCGACGGCCGCGAGGACGGCGAAGGCACCGGTCAGCAGCCCGGCCGGGAGCCGCCCGGAGACCGCGCCACCGACGGCGGCGGGGACCAGACCGGCGAGCGCGAACAGCACGCCTCGACGCCACTGGACCGTGCCCTCGCGGGCATGTCCGAGCAGTGCGATGCCGGAGCTGACGGTGACGATCAGCAGGCTCGCGGTGGCCGCCGCGGCCGGGGTGAGGCCGAGCAGGTAGATCAACGCGGGCACGGCCAGCACACTGCCGCCACCGCCGAGGGCGCCCAGGGCCAGACCGGTGACGGCACCGGCGAGCAGGGCGAGGATCAGGGCGCTCACGCGCGGGGCGCGCGGTGCAGCGGCAACCCCGCCTGCCGCGCCGCGTCGAACCCGTCGTCGACGGCCACCACGTCCCGCCCCGCCGCGTCCAGCAGCGAGGCCGCGATGGCCGCCCGCATCCCGCCGGCGCAGTGCACCCACACCGTGCCGTCCGGCACCTCGGCCAGCCGGTCGCGCAGCCGGTGCAGCGGGATGTGCAGCGAGCCGGCTATGTGCTCGGCCGCCCGCTCGGAGTCGCGCCGTACGTCGAGGATCACGACGCCGTCACGGGCGGCGAGTTCCGCGAACGTGCCGCGCGGGAAGGAGCGCGGCCGCTCGCCCGCGGGCACCCAGTCGGCGGGGGAGCCGGTCGCGGCCGCGGCGGGGCGGTCGATACCGACCCGGACGAGTTCCCGCTGGGCGTCGGCCAGCTGCTCGGCGGACTCCGCCAGCAGCGTGACCGGCTTGCCCCACGGCAACAGCCAGGCCAGATAGGTGGCGAGCTGCCCCTCCGCCTCGAAGTTCAGCGCGCCGGTGACATGCCCCTCGGCGAACGCGACCCGGCTGCGCAGGTCCACCACCCACTCCCCGGCGGCCAGCCGGGCGGCGATCTCCCCGGCGTCGGCCCTGCGCGGCGGCGTGAGGTCGACCGGCGCCGGACCACCGGCGTTGGCGGGGCCCATGTGGGCGTAGTACGCCGGTATGTCGTCCAGCGCGGCCAGCAGATCGGCGACGAACGTGTCGACGTCCTTGACGAGCGCCTCGTTGGCGGTGCGCTCCCGGCCGATGGTGGTCTGCGCCCGGCCGTCGTGCTGCGCGGCGGAACAGAAGCTGCCGAAGCCGTGCGTCGGCAGCACCTGCGCTTCGTCCGGCAGCTCGGCGGCCAGCCGGTGCGCGGAGTCGTACTGCGCCCGGGCCAGCCGCGCGGTGAGCCGTGGCTCGACCAGGTCCGGCCGCCCCACGGTGCCGATCAGCAGGGAGCCGCCCGTGAAGACGGCCACCGCCCGCCCGTCGTCCTCCAGGACGTACGACATGTGGTGCGGGGTGTGGCCGGGCGTGGCGAGCGCGCGCAGCGCCAGACCGTCTCCGATCGGGGTGCGGTCGCCGTCCTTGGCGGCTGTCCGCTCGTACGCCACCCGCGCCCCGGCCGGGACCAGATAGCGGGCGCCGGTGACCCTGGCCAGCTCCAGGCCGCCGGTGACGTAGTCGTTGTGGACGTGGGTCTCGGCGACGTGCGTGATGCGCACGCCCCGCCGGGCGGCGGCCGCGATCACCCGATCGATGTCACGCGGCGGATCGACCACGACGGCACTGTGCGCACCCCCCGCCAGATAGCCGCGGTTGCCCAGTCCGGGCACGTCGATGGTGTCGACGAAGTACACGGCAGCGTTCCTCTCCTAGGTGAACCCGGGAGTAAGGGGGAAGTACCCCCGGGGGTATCTAGCAGTTACCGTACAGGATTACCCGGGGGGGTATCCAGAAAGGTGGCCGGAAGCAACCGCCCGCCCCTCCTCCGGCCCCACAAGCCCGCCCCTTACCGATCAGTCACACGTAAGGTCGGGAGCGGGACGGACGCCCGGAGACGGAAGGGGTCAGCACCATGGCGCAGGAAGTACGCGGCGTGATCGCACCGGGGAAGGACGAGCCGGTGCGGGTCGAGACGATCGTCGTGCCGAACCCGGGGCCGGGCGAGGCCGTGGTGCGGGTGCAGGCCTGCGGGGTCTGCCACACCGATCTGCACTACAAGCAGGGCGGCATCACCGACGAGTTCCCCTTCCTGCTCGGCCATGAGGCCGCCGGGGTCGTCGAAACGGTCGGCGACGGCGTCACCGACGTGGCGCCCGGCGACTTCGTGATCCTCAACTGGCGTGCCGTGTGCGGCCGTTGCCGGGCCTGCCTGCGCGGGCGGCCCTGGTACTGCTTCGACACCCACAACGCCGAGCAGAAGATGACCCTCGCCGCCACCGGCCAGGAACTCTCCCCGGCGCTCGGCATCGGCGCCTTCGCCGAGAAGACGCTGGTCGCGGCCGGTCAGTGCACCAAGGTCGACCCGGCCGTCTCCCCGGCGGTCGCCGGACTGCTGGGCTGCGGTGTGATGGCCGGCATCGGCGCCGCCATCAACACCGGCAACGTCGGCCGCGGCGACACCGTCGCCGTCATCGGCTGCGGCGGCGTCGGCGACGCGGCCATCGCCGGGTCGCACCTGGCCGGAGCGGCGCGGATCATCGCGGTCGACATCGACGACCGCAAGCTGGAGACCGCCCGCACGATGGGCGCCACCCACACCGTCAACTCGACCAAGGCCGACCCGGTCGAGGCGATCCGCGAACTGACCGGCGGTTTCGGCGCCGACGTCGTCATCGAGGCGGTCGGCCGCCCGGAGACGTACAAACAGGCGTTCTACGCTCGCGACCTGGCCGGAACGGTCGTCCTGGTCGGCGTACCCACCCCGGAGATGAAGCTCGAACTCCCGCTCCTCGACGTCTTCGGACGCGGCGGCGCGCTGAAATCCTCCTGGTACGGCGACTGCCTGCCGTCCCGCGACTTCCCCATGCTGATCGACCTGCATCTGCAGGGGCGCCTGAGCCTGGACGCCTTCGTGACCGAGACGATCCAGCTCGACGAGGTGGAGAAGGCGTTCGAGCGGATGCACCACGGTGACGTACTGCGCTCGGTGGTGGTGCTGTGATGACCGCCCGCATCGAACGCCTCGTCACCGCAGGGCAGTTCACGCTCGACGGCGGCAGCTGGGACGTCGAGAACAACGTGTGGCTCGTCGGCGACGATCACGAGGTCGTCGTCATCGACGCCGCGCACGACGTCGACGCGATCGTGAAGGCGGTCGGGGGCCGCCGGCTGACGGCCATCGTGTGCACCCACGCCCACAACGACCACATCAACGCCGCGCCCGCGCTCGCCGAGCGCACCGGAGCCCTGATCTGGCTGCACCACGACGATCTGGCGCTGTGGAAGCAGACCCACCCCGACCGCGACCCCGACGCCGGGCTGCTCGACGGCCAGGTCATCGAGGCGGCGGGCGCCGACCTGCGGGTGCTGCACACGCCGGGCCACGCTCCCGGCGCGGTCTGCCTCCACGACCCGGGCCTCGGTGTGGTCTTCACCGGGGACACCCTCTTCCAGGGCGGCCCCGGCGCGACCGGCCGCTCGTACTCCCACTTCCCGACGATCATCGACTCGATCCGCGACCGGCTTCTCACCCTCCCACCGGAGACCAAGGTCCTCACCGGCCATGGCGACTCGACGACCATCGGTGCCGAGGCCCCGCACCTGGAGGAGTGGATCGCACGGGGTCACTGAACGCCGGCGGAGTGACCGGCCGGGAAAGGTGACAGAGGATGTCCGGCTTTCGCGGGAGGCTCGTCCCCGGAAACAGCCACACGGGAGGTCGGACATGTCACAGCCGTTGCAGGGCAAGGTCGCGCTGGTCGCCGGAGCGACCCGCGGAGCGGGCCGGGGGATCGCCGTGGAACTCGGCGCGGCCGGCGCCACCGTCTACGTCACCGGCCGCAGCACCCGCGCCCGCCGCTCCGAGTACGACCGCCCCGAGACCATCGAGGACACCGCCGACCTGGTCACCGAGGCCGGCGGCCACGGCATCGCCGTACCCACCGACCACCTCGACCCGGCGCAGGTCCGCAGCCTCGTCGAGCGTGTCGACGGCGAGCAGGGCCGCCTCGACATCCTGGTCAACGACATCTGGGGCGGCGAAAAGCTCTTCGCATGGGACACGCCCGTCTGGGAGCACGACCTCGACGACGGCCTCCGGCTGCTCCGCCTCGCGGTCGAGACCCACGCCATCACCAGCCACCACGCGCTGCCCCTCCTGCTGCGTCGCCCCGGCGGTCTGGTCGTGGAGATGACGGACGGCACGGACGACTACAACCGCGACACCTACCGGGTGAACTTCTTCTACGACCTGGCCAAGGCGTCCGTCCTGCGCATGGCCTTCTCCCTGGGGCACGAACTGGGCCCGCGCGGCGCCACCGCCGTGGCCCTCACACCGGGCTGGCTGCGCTCGGAGATGATGCTCGACCACTACGGCGTCCGCGAGGACAACTGGCGGGACGCCCTCGAACAGGTCCCGCACTTCGCCATCTCGGAGAGCCCGCGCTACGTCGGCCGCGCCGTCGCCGCCCTCGCCGCCGACCCCGAGGTGTCCCGCTTCAACGGCCACTCCCTCTCCAGCGGCGCCCTCGCCCAGGAATACGGCTTCACCGACCTCGACGGCAGCCGGCCCGACGCCTGGCGTTACCTTGTCGAGGTCCAGGACCCGGGCAAACCGGCGGACACGACCGGCTATCGGTGACTGACCCCACTGGACCCGAATGTCACCGTTTGGTCGCGATCGGCCCACCCCTACAACCCATTCCGCCCGGAACCGGTCTAGCTGGCAGAGAGCGCGCGACCGACGCGCATTCCATGCGAGAGACAAGGCCGACCATGGGGGAGACACGCAGACGGGCGACCGTCGTTCTGGGGACCACCGCACTGGTGGCGCCGCTCACACTCGCGCTGGGCGCCGGCCCGGCGCAGGCGGCGAGCTGCACCACGCAGACCGGGCCGTACCAGAAGCAGGTGGAGAAGTTCCTGGGCCGTCCCGTCGACGGCAAGCAGTCCGCCGCCGACTGCAAGGCGATCCGGGCGTTCCAGACCAAGCACGGCATCAAGCCGAACATCGGGTACGCGGGTCCCGTCACCTGGGGTGTGATGGACCTCATGAACAAGCAGAAGGCCGTCGGGAAGAACCCGAACAAGGCCGGGAAGTGCCCGGTCAACAAGGGCCGCATCGCCTGTGTGAACCTCACGCTCCAGCTGAGCTGGATCCAGGACGGCAAGAAGCTCGTCTACGGCCCCGTCCCGGTCCGTACCGGACGCGACGGCTACGAGACCCGCACCGGCCTGAAGAAGATCTACTGGCGCAACATCGACCACGTGTCGACCATCTACGACGTGCCGATGCCCTACGCCCAGTTCTTCGACGGCGGCCAGGCCTTCCACTCCGTCGGCGTCAGCATGTGGAACCCGCCCGGCTCGCACGGCTGCGTCAACATGACCAAGACCGCCGCCAAGAAGTACTGGTCGCTGCTGAAGAACGGCGACGACGTCTACGTGTACGGGCGCAAGCCGGGCACCTGACGGGACCCGGCCCGCGCGGAGGTGTCAGGCCTCGGGCGCGTCTCCGAAGTCCGGGATCTCCAGTCGTACGCCGCCCTGCCGCGCGGACTCGTGCGCGATGATGCCCGGCAGGGTGTAGCGGGCCGCCACCCAGGCGTTCACGGACGGCAGCGAGCGTGTGTTCACCGCCGTCACGAAGTCGTCCACCAGGAAGTGGTGGCTGCCCTCGTGGCCGTTGTGGAGGTGGTCGAACGCGCGCGGCAGCCGCGACCGGTCGTGCACCGGCGCCGAACCCGAGGTGAACGCCGCCCGCAGATCCGGCGCGATGTGCTGCAGCGACGGGTCGTCGGGGGACATCGTCGGCTTGGGCTCCAGCAGTTCGGAAATGTCCGTGACGCCGGTCTTGTCCTGCCACAGGGCCACCGTGGCGAGCTGCTCCATGCTCGCCTCGGTGCCGAAGAAGCGGAAGCGCGACTCCCGGATGTGGGAGGGGTAGCCGACCCGCCGGAACTCGTTCGTACGGAACGAGCCACCGCCCGCCACCTCGAACAGCGCGGTCGCGTTCGAGACGTCGTTGTCGAACTGGCTCACCGACCGGTCGAACACGCCGTCGCCCCGCTCGTCCACCACCCCGATCGCCGACACGCTCACCGCGTGCGTCTGCCAGGCGCCCAGCACCCCGCCCACCGCGTGCGTCGGGTACAGTAGCGGCGGGTAGCTCGCGGTCGCCTTCCAGTTCTCCCCGCCGCTGTACTGGTACGCCTCGTAGAACCCCAGATCCATGTCGTGGACGTAGTCGCCCTCGGCGTAGAAGATCCGCCCGAAGGCGCCCTTGGCGATCTGGTTGCGGGCGTGCACGGTCGCCGGGTTGTACTGGCTGGTCTCGCCCATCATGTACGTCAGTCCGGTCGCCTTGACCGCGTCGATGATGGCCGCTATCTCCTCCGTGGTGATCGCCATGGGGACCGCGGAGTAGACGTGCTTTCCGGCATTCAGCCCCTGGAGCACCAGCGGGCCGTGTGTCCAGCGCTGGGTGAAGATCGCGACCGCGTCGACCGCCGTCGACTCCAGCATGGCCTCGTACGTCGGGAAGGTGCCGCTCAGGCCCTCTGCGGCGGCAAGCTGCTCGGCCCGCTGCGGGAGCAGGTCGGTGACGTGGACGTCGCTGACGCCGGGATGGGCGAGGAACAGTTTCGCGAACTGTCCGGAGAACTGCCCGGCGCCGACGATGCCGAGGGAGAACGTCATGGGATGGGTGCCTTTCACTGGCCGAGGATGAGATTGATCTGGCTATTGGTCTGGTTCAGGCCGCTCACCGGGGCGTCGTTGGCGTATATGTCCTGCATGGCGGGGCGCATCAGCGCGAGCACGTCCGCTGCGTAGTCGGCGACCGGTTCGGTGAAGGCCGTCACATCGATGCCTTTCTTCCGGCCGGCCCGGGTGAGCCGGTACTGCAGGACGGTGATGGCGGTCAGGACGATCAGCAGGGCCACGGACATTGTGGAGGCGTAGCCGAACTGGAAGCGGCCGAAGGCGGAGCCGTGGATGTAGTACTGGAGCACATTGGTGGCGTTCGCCGGGCCGCCCATGGTCGTCACTGCGACGGTGTACAGGTGCTGGGGGATGGCCTGGAGACCGGCGAACAGCAGCAGCGTGGTGTAGCCGACGTGCCGCCAGACGTTGACCATGCGGACGTAGTTGTCGAGGCCCACCCGAGCAGGGCGGGCGCGAGGAACACGGCCGCGAGACGCCCGTCGCCCCGGGATGTCGGCGGACTGCTGGCGGCGATGGACATGGGCAGGCTCCCTCGGCTGTGGCGGCTCGTCCTGGGTGCCACTTACTTTTGAGCCGGAATAATCCCTGCGTCAAGGGGTGGTGAGGAGATCTTCTGTAGGGTCTGTCGTGACCTACAGTGGGATGATTAGTTGTGGTGCAAAAGAAAAAACTCGTGGGAGTCTGATCTCCATGACCGCAGGTTCCGCCAGCTGGCTGCCGCTGAGTCCGGGTGAACGCTCGGTGGCGATCGAGGTGCTCGTCAACGGACCGCTCTCCCGCGCGGAGCTCGCCCGGCGGCTCAACCTGTCCGCGGGCAGCCTCACCCGGCTGACCAAACCGCTGATCGAGTCCGGTCTGCTGGTCGAGGCCCCCGACGGCGGCGCCCCGGGGGAGGCCCGGCAGGGACGGCCCTCACAGCCGCTGGACGTCGTCGCCGAGTCCCGTTCCTTTCTCGGCTTCAAGGTCACCGAGGACATGGTCTACGGCGTCGTCACCACCCTCAGAAGCGAGATCGTCGCCCGTCACGACCGCCCCCTCACCACGCACGACCCGGGCGAAGTCGCCGACCTGCTCGCGGAGATGGCCGACGAACTGGCCCGCGGCCACCCCGGGCTCGCCGGGATCGGCATCGGGGTGGGCGGATTCGTGCAGGACCGGGCCGTGGTCGGGGAGTCGCCGTTCCTGAACTGGCGTGACATTCCGCTCGCCGCGCTCGTCGAGGACCGCACCGGGCTGCCGGTGGTCGTAGAGAACGACGTGGCCGCCCTCGTCGAGGCCGAGACGTGGTTCGGTGCCGGGCGCGGCCTCGACCGGTTCGTCGTGCTGACCATCGGCGCCGGCATCGGCTACGGACTGGTGCTGGGCGGCAAGCGGGTGCCGTCCGAGGGGGAGGACCGGGCCTTCGGGCGGCGCTGGATCCTCGACCCCCACGGGCCGCTCACGCCCGACGGCGACCGCGGCAGTGCCGTCTCGCTGCTGACCATCCCCAGCATCCGCTACCAGATCCGGGCCGCCATCGGAGGCGACCACACCTACGAGGAGATCCTCGCCCTGGCCGCCGCCGGGGAGCCCGTGCCCGCCCGCGTCGTCGACGAGGCCGCCCGCGCCCTGGGTGTCCTCGTCGCCCACATCGCCAACTTCGCGATGCCGCAGAAGATCCTGCTCGCCGGAGAGGGGGTGGGGCTGATGGATGTGGCCAGAAACACGGTGGAGGAGACCATCCGTGCCCGTCGGCATCCGCTGGCCACCCCGGTCGACCTGGAGACCAGGAAGTCCGACTTTCACGACTGGGCCCGCGGTGCCGCTGTGCCGGCGATTCAGGTGCTGGTGCTGGGTGCGGCGGATGCCTGAACTGCCCGGCCGGTTCAGGGAAATGGACGTGATCAGCAACACGGCCCGATATGTCCGTTTGGCTCACGATTACTCACATCGTCTTCACCTCGGGCGCCGTATGCTTCACAGCATGTCCACCAGTGTTGAAGCCGCCATCGAGCGATCGGCTGCGGAGGTCAACGAGGAGATCCGGGCGCTGTGGCGCCGGTCGGGCGGGACACTGAGCACCGAGCAGCGCGAGGAGTACCAGCGCCTCGTCATGGAGTGGGCCGCCGCGACGCCGCATTCGGCGCGGGCGGCCTGACCGCTCCCGACGGCCCCGGTGCCCCCTCGGCCCCCGGACCTCTCCGTCAGCCCCACGTCGCCGAGTAGTACCGCTGGTAGGCCTTGCGGTCCTGTTCCGTACGGATCCACCGCGTGGCCACCAGCGCGATCAGACTGCCTCCGATGACCAGCAGGCCGGGCCCGACGTTCTTCGGGTCCGCCAGCCGGGCCAGCAGCTCCCTGCCCGCCTCACCCGAGATCGGCGTCGACGCTCCCGGCGCCGCCGCCTCCGGGGGCGCGGCCGCGCTCTGGGTGCCCGATGCGGACGGCGCCGGAGCGCCCGACGTGATCAGCTGCACGCCGAGCGCGGACAGTGCCTGCGTCACGGGCTGGAAGAAGGTCGTCCCGCCCGCCTGGCAGTCCCCGCTGCCTCCGGAGGTCACGCCGAGCGCGATGCCCTCCGAGAACAACGGGCCGCCGCTGTCCCCGGGTTCGGCGCACACGTTCGTCTCGATGAGACCGGAGACCGTGCCCTCGGGGTAGTTCACCGTGGCGTTGAGCGCGGTCACCTCACCGTCCCGCAACCCGCTGCTGCTGCCACTGCGGAACACCCGCTGCCCGACGGACGCCTGACCCACACCCGTGATCCGCACCCCTTGCCCGTTGCCGATGGCCACGACGTCCGCCCCGTCGCCCGCCCGGCCCCCCGTGTACTGCACGAGGGAGTAGTCGTTGCCCGGAAAGCTGCCGGTCACCGTCCGGCCCACCGGCTGGTCGCCCCGGTTGTCCGCGAACCAGACCGAGCCGCTCGGCCCGCAGTGTCCGGCGGTGAGGATGAAGTCCGTCTCCCCGTTGGTGACGTTGAAGCCCGCCGAACAGCGCCCGGCCGTGGACAGGATGGGCAGGGCGCCGTTGATGCGGGTGGTGAAGGTGCCCTCGGTGCGCTCCATGCGGACGAAGCCGCCGATGCCGTCCGCGAGGTCGGTCAGCTCGGACCAGTCGCCGGCGGAAACGGTGCTGTCGCCTCGTACCACCACCTCGTTCGACCGGTAGTCCACCACCCACGCCGTACCCGTCACCCTCGGTGCCGAACGCAGCGTTTCCGTGGCCGACTTCAGCTCACGCATGCTGTGCCGCACCAGCTTGGGCGTCGCGCCTGCCTCGCGGACCTCGGCGGCCGCCTTGTCGTCGGTGACCGCGACGACCGGCCGCCCCTTGTCGTCGATCCAGCTGCCCGCCGTACGGGAGGCGCCGAGCCGCTCGACGAGGTCCGCGCCGGTGTCCTCGGCCAGCACCCTGGGGGACACGACCGGAGGCTCGCTCGCGACCGCCTGCGTGACCATGGCCGCCCCGAGGACGATCCCGCCGACTGACGCCAGCCGTGTCACTCGCCGGACGATCCGTCGTCGTGCGTGCCTCATGCATGGCTCCCGAACCCCGAACCCGCGGCGCGTCTACGCCGCGGGGCGCCCGGGTCGTCGAGCGCCCCCTCTCCATACGTGCCGGGGTCCGGCAGCGTTCACCCCGAGGGGCGACCGGCTCAGTTCTTCCGGGCCACCCCGCCGAACATGGCGACTTCCTCCGGCTCCGCCCCGTCGGTGGGCTCCGGCCGCCAGCGCGAGCACGAGACGACACCCGGCTCCAGCAGCTCCAGACCGTCGAAGAAGCGCGCCATGGCCTCGGGGGTGCGCTGGGTCAGCTTCGGAGTGCCGTGCTCGTTCCAGAACTTCACCGCCTCGTCCACGTCCGGCATCGCCGGCGAGGTGACGGTGTGCGACAGCACCAGGTGGCTGCCGGACGGCAGCGCGTCCAGCAGCCGGCGCACCACGCCGTACGGGTCCTCGTCGTCGCCGAGGAAGATGACGACGCCGAGCAGCATCAGCGCCACGGGCTGCGTGAAGTCCAGGGTCTTCGCGGCGTGTCCGAGGATCGCGTCGACATTGCGCAGGTCCTCGTCGAGATAGGCGGTGCGGCCCTCGGGCGTACTGGTGAGCAGCGCGCGGGCGTGTGCGAGGACGAGCGGGTCGTTGTCGACGTACACGATCCGGGCGTCGGGGGCGATCCGCTGGGCGACCTCGTGGGTGTTGTCGGCGGTGGGCAGGCCGGTGCCGATGTCCAGGAACTGGCGGATGCCGACGTCGGAGACCAGGTGCCGCACGGCGCGGCCCAGGAACAGGCGGTCCGCGCGGGCGTACTCGCCGATGCCCGGGTGCAGTTGGCGGATCTGGTCGCCGGCCGCCCGGTCGACCTCGTAGTTGTCCTTGCCGCCGAGCCAGTAGTTCCAGATCCGGGCCGTGTGCGGCTGGGACGTGTTGATGCGCTCGCGCAGCGACTGGGCCATGCCGTCCGCGGCTGGCGGGTTCTCGGTCACGGGATCAGCTCCTGGGGATGCCTGGTGCCGGGGCGTGAAGACGCCTCGTGCGGTGTCAAGACGCAATCTAGACCGACGAATTGATCTTTGCCGGGGCTTGTGGGTTTTCGGGTGGGCGGTCCGAGCCGTGCCGCCTATCGTGTGCCCATGACCAGGATCACGCACGGAACGTCCGGTGAACCGAACCCCCTGCGCGCACTGGACCTCGACCAGCTCCGGCGCCGTACGAGCATGAAGTGGCGCACCTACCCGGATGACGTGCTGCCGCTGTGGGTGGCCGAGATGGACGTGCCGCTCGCCGAGCCCGTCGTCCGCGCGCTCACCGACGCGCTCGCGCTCGGCGACACCGGCTACCCGGCGGGGACCGCCTACGCCGAGGCGCTGGCCGACTTCGCCGAGAAGCGGTGGGTCTGGACCGGGCTCGACGTGGCGCGCACCGCGATCGTGCCCGACGTGATGCTCGGCGTGGTCGAGATGCTCAAGCTGGTGACCGGGCCGGGGGACGCGGTGGTGGTCAACCCGCCCGTCTATCCGCCGTTCTTCCAGTTCGTCGCGCACATGGACCGGCTGGTGCTCCAGGCCCCGCTGGGCGCCGACCTCCGCATCGACTTCGGCGCTCTGGAGGAATCCTTCCGGCAGGCCGTGGCGGGCGGGCGCCGGGCGGCGTTCCTGCTGTGCAGCCCGCACAACCCGACCGGGACCCTGCACACCACCGAGGAGCTGTCCGCCGTCGCCCGCCTCGCCGAGGAGTACGGCGTGCGCGTCGTCGCCGACGAGATCCACGCCCCGCTGGTCGTCGGCGACACGGACTTCGTGCCGTACCTCAGTGTGCCGGGCGGCGGGCGGGGCCTGTCGCTGATGTCGGCCTCCAAGGCCTGGAACCTCGCCGGCCTCAAGGCGGCCCTGGCCATCGCGGGCCCCGAGTCCGCCGCCGACCTGGCGCTGCTGCCCGAGGAGGTCAGCCACGGCCCCAGCCACCTGGGCATCATCGCCCACACCGCCGCCCTGCGCGACGGCACCGACTGGCTGGACGCCGTCCTGGCCGGCCTCGACGAGAACCGGCGCCTGCTCGCCGAGTTGCTGGCCGAGCACCTGCCCGCCGTCGCCTACCGCCCCGGCGACGCGACCTACCTCGCCTGGCTCGACTGCCGCGCGCTCGGCCTGGGCGACGACCCGGCCGACGTCTTTCTGCACCGGGGCCGCGTGGCACTCAACTCCGGCCTGCCGTTCGGGACGGGCGGCGCCGGGCACGTACGGCTGAACCTGGCCACATCGCCGGAGGTCATCACGGAAGGGGTACGGCGGATGGCCGCCGCGCTGGACTGAGGGCGGCCCGCCTACACTCCCGCCATGGACGCCACGTCAACGGCCCGGCTCGGCGCCGGGAAGTACCTGCTGATCACCAGCTACCGCAAGGACGGCACCCCGGTCCCGACGCCCGTCTGGGTGGTCGCCGACGGTGACGCGCTCGGGGTCTGGACGGTCGCCGACTCCTGGAAGGTCAAGCGGATCCGGCGCCGCTCCGACGTTCTCGTCGGCCCCTGCGACCTGCGCGGCAACCCGACCGGCGAACAGGTCCCGGCCACCGCCGAGATCACCGACGCGGCGACGACGGCCCGCTATCGGCAGCTCATCGCGCGCAAGTACGGCATCTCGGGCCGCCTCGTGCTGCTCGGCAGCCGACTGCGGCGCGGCCGGGAGGGCACGGTCGGGATCCGGGTGAGGCCGAACGACTGAGGGGACGCCCGTCGACTCGGCTGAGGGACGCCCGTCGACTCGGCCGGAGTCGCCCGTCGACTCGGCCGGGAGAACGCCCTTCGGCTCGCCGGAACGCCCGTCAAACCCGTCCGAGCGCGGCCCCTCAGCTCCAGGCCCGGTACGGCTCGTCCACCAGCTGGAACACCGGCTCGCCCCGGACCGGGTCCTTGGCGGTGGACAGCCGCACCCGGTCGCCGCTGTGGATGCCGACCGGCGGGCCCATCACCCGGCCCCGCACCACGAACCCCTCGGCCATCTCGATCAGGGACACATTGCGCGCGGCGGGCGTGTTGCGGTGCACCACCGTCGTGTGGCGGACCGTACCGGTTCCCTCGCTGCGTTCCGTCCGCAGGTCGCTGCCCTGGCAGACGGGGCAGAGCAGCCGGTGGTACATGGCGGTGCCGCACCACGTGCAGCGCTGGAAGAGAATGGCCTCCTGGTCGGAGGCCCGATGGTCGAGGACGCCCGCGGCGGAGCCGGATGCCTGCTGAGCGACGCTTCCTGAGTGGTGGTACACGCTGGTCAACTCCCTGCGCTCGGCCGGAAATCCCGCGTGCGCGACGCCACGCGCACGCCTGTGCGCGGCTCACCGTGCCACCGTGCACGGCCCCAGCGTATGGCACTGAGTGTCACTCGTAAAGGCACTCCGTACCCCCGAATCCCGAGGGTCAGTCCCGGCCGAGTGCGGTCTCGATCTCCTGCATCACACGCCACAGGGGAGCCCCGCGCCGCGAGACGACGACCACCACGTCCTCGGGCCGCTCGTCCACCGGGGGAGTGGGCCCGCCGCCGAAGGTGGCCTGCACCAGGCCCAGGGCATGGTCCACCGCCGCGGTCGCGTCGCCCTTGCCGTCCGAACGCAGCCAGGACCGCAGCGCGTTGTTGTGCGCCGCGACGACGGCGGCCGCGATCACGTCCGCCCGCAGGGTGCCGTCGCGCCGGCCCGCGAAGCGCCCCCGCAGATACTCGGCGAGCGCACGCTCGTAGCGCCACACCACCGACAGCTCGTACGCGCGCAGCCCGGGGACTTCCCTGGTGAGCCGGTAACGCTGCACGGAGAACGCCGGGTTCTCGGCGTACATCCGCAGCACCAGCCGGGCGGCGTCGCAGACCCGCCCGACCGGCTCGTCGTCCTCGCCGCCGGACGACAGGAAGGCCGTCATGTCGGCCAGGCAGCGCTCGTGGTCGGGGAAGACCACGTCCTCCTTGGACGGGAAGTAGCGGAAGAACGACCGTCGCCCGACTCCCGCGAGGGCCACGATGTCGTCGACGGTGGTCTGTTCGTAGCCCCGCTCCAGGAACAACTGGAACGCCGCCGCGACCAGGGCCTCCCGCATGGGCGGTTTCGCGCTCATGGGACGGAACGTAGCATCTGAACAGCCCTGTGGCACTCAGTGCAGCATAAGCGGGGAACTGAGTGCCCTGAGCGGGATCGCGCTATACCTCACCGTCGCCCTGTGCCCCGGGGCCGTCGGACTCCGACAGCCGGGCCACCGCCGCGGCCACCTGACGCTGTACCGAGTCGGGCAGCGGTTCCCCCTGTACGGCGGTCACCAGGTCCTGGGCGAGACGATGGAGCTTGGTGTTGGTGTGTTGCGACACCATCACCAGCACGTGCCACGCGTCCTGCGGGCTCAGCCCGAACGTGGCCATCAGGACCCCGCGGGCCAGATCGATGGTCGGCCTGGTCTGCATGGCCCGGCGCAACTGCACGACCTCCACGCCGAGCTGGTGGTCGATGCCGTCGTCGGTCTCGGCGGTGAAGAGCGACAGGGTGCCCGTGAGGGTGAGGAGCCGTTCGGTCACGGGACTGAGGGACTGGATCGTCACCGTCCTGCTCTCCGCCAGGGCCTGTTCGCGGACGGCGAGCAGGACGTTCAGGGCCGAGCAGTCGCAGAAGGTGACGCCTCGCATGTCGAGGTCGATGCCCTCGGCCGCGGACTTCAGCGCCCGGCGCAGGGCGGCCCCCAGCTCGTTGGCCGCCTGCAGGTCCAACTCACCGCGCACCACCACGATGGAGCGGCCGCCGTCGGGCTGTGTGGCGATCGACAGCGACCGCGGCCGCACGGCCGCGGGGGTGGCGGGCTGCGTGGAGAACGCAGGCTCCGGCATGGCCGACACTCCTTCGAATCTCCTGCCTGCCGTCCCCACCAGAGTCGACCTCACACCGGTATACGTCAAGAGATACATGAAATCTGGTTCGCGTTTTTGAATGCGGGAACCGTCGCTCCTATGATGGGGCCATGGGTGGAGTGCCTGAGCCGCATACCGGATGGACCTTCCTCACCAATCACGCCCGGGTGCTGGCCGCCATCGCCGATGATCACAACGCCCGCGTACGCGACATCGCGGCGCACTGCCGGCTCACCGAGCGAGCCGTGCAGAAGATCATCGTCGATCTGGAGCAGGCCGGTTACCTCTCCCACCGGCGTGAGGGGCGGGGCAACACGTACCGCATCGAGCCCACCAAGGTGCTGCGGCACCCGGCCGAGGCGGGGCTGACCGTGGCCGCGCTGCTCTCCCTGCTCGCCCGGGACGAGGCGCACCGCGACCGGGAGTCCGCGGACAGCGGGGCGCCGGCCGGCGAGAGCTGAGACCCGCATCCGACCGGGGATCACATGCGACGGTCAGCCCTGCGCGGCGTCCGCCGGGTCGGTCGGCACGCGGATGTCCACCACACAGACGTCGTCCCGTCGTTCTTCCTCCAACACGGCCGCGAGCAGCGGGCCGAGTGAGCCGGGCTCGTCGGTGTGGTGGGTGACGAGGGCCTGCGCGAGCCGTTCCAGGCCGCGGTCGATGCCCTCCGAGGGGCGCTCCACCAGCCCGTCCGTGTAGAGCAACAGCCGGTCGCCGGGCTCCAGTCGGCACTCCGCCTCCTCGAAGACCGGCGTGGTGCTCGCCCCGAGCAGCATCCCGCCGGGCCGGCCGAGCCGCCGTACCTCTCCGTCGCGCAGCAACAGCGGCGGGAGATGGCCGGCCTGAGCCCAGACCAGTCGGCGTTCGCCGGGATGGTAGTGGGCCAGCACCATGGTCGCCGTGCCGTGCGGGTCGCGGGAGTGCAGCAGCAGCGTGTTGAGCCGGTTGAGGGCACCGGTGAGCGAGGAGCCCGTGATGACCATGCCCTTGGCGGTGAACCGGAGCTGGGCCATCGTGGCCACGGCGTCGATGCCGTGACCGGCGACGTCCCCGACCACGAACAGCGCGGTTCCGTCCGGCAGTTCGATGGCGCTGTACCAGTCGCCGCCGACATGGATCCCCGACTGCGCGGGCAGATACGCCACCTCCACCCGCAGCCCGGCCAGCCGCAACGGCTTGTCCGGCAGCGGCAGCAGCGCGTGCTGGAGCCGGGCGGCCAGCGCCCGTTCGGCCTGGAGCACCCCGTGCTGGGTGAGGATCGCCCGTTCGCTCGCCACCAGGGCGAGTTCGGCGCTGCGCTGTGCCGTGAGGTCCTGCACGAAGCCGTGCACCTCGACGGGCGTGCCGTGCAGGTCGGCCACCGCCTCGGCGACGGCCCGCAGATGGCGTACCCCGCGTGCCGTCCGGATCCGGAACGGCGCGTCGACCGGCCGCCCTTCGTGCTGGAGCGCCCGGATGGCGCGGGTCAGGGCCGGTGCGTCCTCCGGCACGGCGAGGCCTGGCAGTTCGGAGAGCCGCAGCGGGCCGCGCGCGGGATCGCGGTCGAGGACGGTGAAGATCTGGGCGGACCAGGTGACTTCGTCGGTGACCAGGTTCCAGCTCGCCCAGCCGAGGTTGCCCAGCCGCTGCACGTCCGCCAGCCGCTGCTCCTGCCGGTCCGACGGGTCGTGCCGGATCCAGCTGACCACGAGCCCGTCGCCCAGCCGCGCCACCCGTACCGAGTACGTGGACAGTTCGGCGACGCCGGCCACCACGTCCTGCTGCGCGAACGGCTCGCCCTCGTACGGCATCCCGTCGCTCAGCACATCCAGGCACCGCTGCCACAGCGACTCGTCGGCCACCGGCGGCCAGCACTCCAGGATCCGCAGCCCCACCAGCTCCCGGCCACTGCGCCCGATGACGTCGATCGCCTCCGGGGTGGCCGCGTCGATGCGGTAGTCCTCGATGTCGCCGGAGGGGGCGCGCAGCGGGGTGAGCAGCATCGCCGCGCCGGGCAGGGTGTCGAACACGGCCTGTACGGCGTCGGCGGCGCCGTCGGCGGCGGGTTCCGGCCGGGCGTCGAAGGCCCGCAGCCGGCCCGCGCACAGCCGGACGACCGCCCGCAGATGCTCGCGGGTGCGCGGCGTGAACGGACCGGGGCGGGTGCGCAGCACGCCGATGGCGACGTCGGCGGTGTCGCCGGTCACCACCGGCAGCCAGGCGCGCGACCGCCAGCGCTCGGGCGGGTCGCCGATGAGCAGGAACCGCTTCCGGTCCTCCGCGAGGTCCTCCAGCCAGCGCGCCTGTCGGGTGCGCAGCGTGTCCAGCGCGGCGATGCCGGTCAGCGGGGGCACCCGACGCCACTGGGCGGCCAGTGTGGCATCGACGCCCGCGTGCCCGACCAGTTCGAGGCCGCCCTCGGGGAGCCGGGCGAAGACCATGACCGCGTCGGCGGCGACGGTGTGCGCGAGATGCTCCAGCAGGCATCCGGCCAGCTCCTGCGGGGTGCGCACGCCGACGAGTGCCTTGCCCAGCCGTCCCAGGGCGGTCGATCCGTCGTCGGACGGCTCACGGGCGGGAGGGGGGACCGGGACGCCGGGGGTGCCGGGCGCCGGCGGCGCCCGGTCGGGGGCCGGGACGGCCTTGGCGGGGGAGCCGCTGCCGAGCGTGATCCAGCACTCCTCGATCAGCGTGCGGTTCCCGGCGTTCGCGCGCCTGAGGAGTTCCTCGTGCGCCGCGTCCGCGGAGCACCCGGTGAGCGCCATGAGCGCGCCCTTGGCCCGCTCCAGGACAGCCGAGGTCGCCGCCAGGTCCCGCAGCCGGTCCGGCTCGGCGCGTCGCCCGGCCATGGCTCCGGCCGATGTGACCGTCTCGGACCCGGTGCCGTTCTCCGCCGGGATCGCGGGGTCGCTCGTCACGCGTCGAGCATCGCACAGGGACCCCCCGGAGAGCACAAGGTCGCCGGGAGGGAATCCACTCGAAAGTGCAAGGCGTGGCCATGGCTGGTCACGCCGGTCCTGGTCGGCAGAGCCCCCCTTGCCGTGCCGGGCGCACGCGAGGTCCCGGGGCGCATGCCTGAAGTGCTCCCGAAGTCCCGGGGCCGCACCCCTGAAGTGCTCCCGAAGTGCCCCCTCAGCGCCCCGAGTTGCGCTCCACCAGCGCGTCGGTCACCGCCCGGACGCTGCGCGCGATGTGCTGGAGTTGCAGCACCTCGGCGGCGTACAGCTTGATCGTGTGCTCGATGACCGACTCCGGCATGCCGAGCCGCGGCAGGTCGGCGCGGGCGGTCTGCAGGGCGGTGCGGGCGATCCGGATCTCGTGCTGGACCTGGATCTGCGCGTGCCGGGCGAGCAGCACGGGGTGGCGGATCAGTGCCGGATAGCCGGCGTACCGCGCCGGTACCAGCTCGCGCAGCCACTTGGCCGCCGAGCGCTCCCAGTCGTAGCTGCCGGGGGTCTTGACCTGGCACGGCCAGTCCGGGCTGGTGCGCGTGGACGTCAGGGGCATGATGATCGCTTCCGGTGTGCTGCGGTGCGGAGGTGGTCCGCGGTGGTGGGGCGGCCCCGGCCTAGGGGATGACCGGGGCCGCCCCGACCGAACACCCAGGGCACCGACGCGGGTAGGGGACGTCGGCTTCGGGTGTTCGTGCGGGCGCCCTGGGAAAGCAGACCTGGTGCATGCGCGGACGGCCGACTCTCCTCAGGCGGTGCGGATCCGCGAGCAGTATTTATATATGCCGATCGCTTTGCAAGACGTATGAAAACATTCATGCGCGCTTTGAAATGAAAGGTCCCTTTGCAATGCCGCTCGGATAGGGGCGGGAAGCTCAGTCCCGCAGGAAGAACTGGTGCTGGTCGGAGACCTGCTCGTACGCCTCCAGCCGGGCCTGGGTGCGTTCCGGGTCGGCGTCCGTCATGGCCTGGAGCAGCGCGGCCGCGATCACGCCGGGCGCGGCGTAGGAGTCGAAGACCAGCCGGGAGCCGGTGCCCGTGGCGAAGGTGACGTCGGCCTCGTCGGCGACCGGTCCGAGCGCCAGGTCGGTGATCAGGGCGACGCGCAGCCCGGCGCCGCGCGCGAGGCGCACCGCGGCGAGGGTCTCGTGGGCGTGCCGGGGCATCGAGAACGCCAGCACCCAGGTGCCGCCGGCCTCGCGGGACTGCAGCAGCGCGTCGTAGGCGACGCTGCCGCCCCGCGTCACCAGCCGTACGTCGGGGTGGATGCGGCGCGCGGCGTACGCGAAGTACTCGGCGAGCGAGGCGGAGATGCGCAGCCCCAGCACGGTCAGCGGGGTCGACTCCGACAACTGCCGGCCGATCGCGATCACCTGGTCGGGGTCGGCGAAGTCACGGCGCAGGTTCTCCAGGTTCTCGATCTCGGCGTCCACCGCCGCCTGGAGTTCGTTGCCGCGGTCCTCCTCGGCGGTCGCGGGGCCGCCGGCCAGCGCGCCGAGGGCGATCGCCTGGAGCTTCTCCCGTAGCGCGGGGTAACCGCTGAAGCCGACCGCGGCGGCGAAACGCGTCACCGACGGCTGGCTGACTCCGGCCCGGTCGGCGAGCTCGGTGATCGACAGGAACGCCGCCTCGGTGAGGTGCTCGATCAGGTACTGCGCGATGCGCCGCTGCCCCGGCGACAGTCGGGGCTGGTCGAACAGCGCCCTGAGCTGGGAACTCGGGGCGGCCTCCGTCTCCGGTGCGGTCTTCCCCGAGGTGATCGCGGATGCCTGTGCGCGTGCCTGCTGCGGCGATGCCACGGGTGCGCCTCCTTTGCTTCCCAGGGAGCTTCAACATAGCTCACGCAGGGTGGCGATCAGGGGCGCATGCCGGTCTCTGGGGGTGGTCGGGGCAGGGGGGATGCCGGTCTCTGGGGGTGGCTGGGGCAGGGGCGATGCCGGTCCCCAGGGCGGCCGGGGTAGGGGCGACGCCGGTCACCGGGGTCGGCCGGGGTAGGGGCGATGCCGGTCACCGGGGTCGGCCGGGGTAGGGGCGATGCCGGTCACCGGGGTCGGCCGGGGCAGGGGCGATGCCGGTCACCGGGGTCGGCCGGGGCAGGGGCGATGCCGGTCCCCAGGGCGGCCGGGGTAGGGGCGACGCCCGGTCACCGGGGCCGCCGGAACAGGGGCGCATGCCGGTCATCCGGAGGCGGCCAAAACCGGTGCGGGAGCCGGGGCGGTACGCCGGCTCCCGCACCGGCCGGTGTCACCGCTTCAGCAGCCGCACCGACAGACCGCGCGCGGTGTACAGGGGCACGGCCCGCAGTGTGTCGGAGTCCAGCTCGACGCGGTCGAACTGGCCGCGCAGCACCGGGACGTCGAGCACGCGCACCGTCCTGCCCGCGGCCGGGGGCTTGTCGGCGTCGAGCCGCAGGGACAGCGTGCTGCCCCGGCCGAGCATCACCCGCCGCGTCACCTCCAGGGCGGGCTCCTTGCAGGAGCGGAGGGTCACCTCCAGCGCGCCCGACTCCTGGGCGTAGGTGCCGTGCACCCGCACCGACTTGGCGAGCCTCAGCGTGCCGCCGGTCACCCGCACGTCACCGTGTCCCAGCGCGTGGCCCGAACCGGCGGCCAGCACACCGCCCGTGACCACGGTGCCGCCGGTGTACTTGTTGTGGCCGGTCAGGGTCAGCGTTCCGGTGCCCCGCTTGGTCAGCCCGCCGCGCCCGTCGATGTCGTTGCGCCAGGCGTCGGCCGCGCCGAAGCCGCCGGCCGCCGCGTCCAGCGTCACCGTCACGTCGGAGTCGAAGGCGCCGTAACCGTCCGCCGCGGCGAACAGGTTCAGCCGGCCCCACTGCTCGAAGCCGTCCAGCAGCACGTACCCCGAGGGCAGCGCGGTCGTGCGCAGCACCTCGCGGCGCTGCTCGGCGGTCAGATACGGCAGCCGCGTCTCCAGCAGCACCTCCGCGCCCTTCGGCACGGTCATCGGCTTGCTGCGGCCGTGCCGGGTCAGGATGTACGTCAACCGCCGCCGCACGGAACGGGCGTTGGCGGCCCGGTCCGCGTACGGGTCGGTGTCGGCGTCCGCCGAGTGCGCGTAGGCGTCCAGGGTGTCCGCCGTGGTGCCGGTCCGCGCCCGGAAGTAGGCGAGGGCCTGGGCGCGCGCTGCGGCCTTCAGCTCCGCGTTCGCCGGGTCGGCCAGCGCGGCCGCCGCCAGGGCGGTGGCCATGACGCGGCCGCCGATGACGTCGACGGGGGAGTGCATACCGGCCACGATCCGGGTGTCGGCGAGCGCGAAGGCGTGCGTCACCAGCTCCTGGAACCGCTCGGGTATCGCGTAGGCGAACGCCAGGCACGCCAGGTGCAGGGCGTTGGTGTGACCGCTGGGGAAGCCGCCGTCGTCGTCGGGGCTGGTGCTGCGCTGGCGCAGCAACTGCGGGGCGACGATCACCTCGGAGTCGTACACCGGGTAGCCGAGCGCGTCCGTCCGCCCGGTGTCGACGACCTCGCTGTCCTCGTTCATACGCCACGGGCGCGGGTACTGGTACGTGAACTTGGCGGGGTTGCTGGAGGCGAACGGGCCGCGCACCGTGTTGACCAGCTCGGCCACCTTGCCCAGCTCCGAGGTGGTCGAGCCCGCGCCGAGCGCCGATCCGGCGGGCGCGTCGGCCGGAACCGCGTCGCTGATCTTGGTGGCCGGTGTGCCGTCCGGGGCGCTGGTGATCGAGGTGACCGCCTTGGCGCCCTCCCGGTACAGGCCGGCCAGCGGGCCCAGACCCGCGATCATCGCGTAGCTCTGGTGCTGCCGGTCGACGATGAACGCCTCCTTGGCCTGCTCCGGCGTGCGCCTGGCCGTGATCCGGGCGCAGTAGCGCATGTTGGCACGCAGCACCTCGGGCCGCAGCGGTGTGCCGGTGTTCCAGGCGTCGCCGGTCTTCCACACCTCGGCCATCCCGCCGAGGACCCGCACCACGGCGTTGGTCTCGGGCGTCCGGTTCGCGGTGACGTTGCTCTTGTAGTCGTCGACGAACGCGGCGAGCGGGGTGGCGGCCTTGGCGTCCGTGGCGGCCAGCCAGCCGACGAAGGTCGGGGCGGCCAGCAGCCCCGCGGAGGTGCCCAGCGAGGTCCTGAGGAAACCCCGGCGGTTCAGGGCGAGCTGACCTGCCGACGCGGTGGACGGGTGACCGGCTGGTGACGGCATGAGGATGCCTCCCTGGCGTTCAGGTGGGTGCGCGCGGTGGCGACGGGGGTGGGTGAGGCACGCAAGGCGTGCAAGCGAAGATCTACGGGCGAGTTGTGTCGGTCCGGGGGCGGTCCGGCGACGGCGTCATGTCCTGGGGGTGAACGAGATCTGGTGAAGTCTGTGCGGGTGTGTTCGTTCCGCCCTGGCGGGCCTTGATGTTCGCTGTGCGAACGCGTGCGATCGTATCCGATCCCGCGTTCGTCGAAGCGGTCGCGCGGAAAGGCTGACCGATGTGCATCTCCCTTACCAGCGCCGTCCGTTGCACGACCTGCCGGACACCCCCGAGGCCTACGACACCTCCCTCGGCGTCACATCCCTGCTCGCGCTCGCCTGGCAGCGCGGCCGGGACCCACGCCTGCCGGAGGCGGTACGCCGCAGTCTCGCCTTCCCTCTGCGCGAGCGGGTGTTCCGCGCGGACAACCCCGGCTACCCGAACCTGAGAATCCGCGACTCCGGACTGCCGTACGCCCGCTTCGTCCTCCGCGCGGGCGCGCACCCGCACGGCGACCGGCCGAGCACGGTGTGGACGCTGCTGCAGACGGTCAACGTGCTGGACGCGGCCGACCTGGTCTCCACCACGGCCCTGGAAGCGGGCCCGGCCCCGGAGGCACCGGCGGATCTGCACGTGTTCGCCGTCCGCTACGGCGATCCGACCCCGTTCGCCCCCACCTTCGAGCCCGGCCCACGCGGCCTGACGGTCGACACGGAGGCCTTCACGGCCCTGATCGGCGACGCGGCGGGCGACGCCCAGGGTGAACCGGAGCTGACACTCGAGCGCCGTTAGCCCGTGGCCACGACCACGTCCGCGCGGTCCCGGGTCGTCGCCACCAGCTCGGCGTTGCGCTGGTCCGTCCCCAGTACCCACGCCACCGCCTCCTCGTGGCCCTTGCCGAACTCCTCGTGCCGGGCGACGAGGCGGCGGATCCGCTCCGGCTCCGGCAGCTCGCAGAACCACACCTCGTCCAGCTGCGGCCGGACGCGCGCCCAGGCGCCCGAGGCGAGCAGCAGGTAGTTGCCCTCGGTCACGACCAGGCGGGCGGTCGGCGGGACGGGGATCGCGCCCGCGATCGGCTGCTCCAGGACGCGCTCGAAGCCGGGCGCGTACACCACGTCGTCACCGTCCTCGTGCAGCCGCCGCAGCAGGGCCGCGTACCCGGCCGCGTCGAAGGTGTCGGGCGCGCCCTTGCGCTCGCGGCGGCCGAGCCGGTCCAACTCCACGTCGGCGAGGTGGAAACCGTCCATGGGGACGTGCGCGACCCACGGCCGGCCCGGGTCGTTCAGCTCCCGCACCAGGCGTTCCGCGAGGGTCGTCTTGCCCGCGCCGGGGCTGCCGGTGATGCCGAGGACGGCCCGGCGGCCGTCCGCCACGAGGGCACGGGCGCGGGCCAGGAGGTCGTCGAAGGTCACCGGCACACAGCAGAGTGTGTCATCCGGCCGACGGGCGACGAGTTCCGGCTCCGGGCAGAGTCGGATCAGGGGAAGAGACGAGGAAGAAGGGGGCGAGACGAGGAAGAAGGGGGCGAGACGAGGAAGAAGGGGGAGAGGCCAGGAAGAAGGGAGCAAGGCATATGTCCGACGACGAGACCCGGATCCGCGACCTCATCACCCGGTGGGCCGAAGCCGCAGTCCCAGGGCGCGTCCTTCGAGATCGAGTCCCTGGACGTCACCGCGGGCACCGAGGTGGCCTACGCGTTCCCCCTCGACTGACCGTCGTACGGCGCAAGGCGCCCCGTGTGGCGCCCGCCACCCACTGGACCCCGCCGAGCCGGGGAACCGTTCCCGTATGACAGAGCTCGGTCTGCCCGAAGAAATCCTGGCCTGCCTCTTCGACCTCGACGGGGTCGTCACCAAGACGGCCGTGGTCCACGCCGCCGCCTGGAAGGAGACGTTCGACGCCTTCCTGCGTGAGCGCGACGGCGACGACTTCCGGCCGTTCGACGCCGTCGCCGACTACGACGAGTACGTCGACGGCCGCCCCCGCGCCGACGGCGTGCGCACCTTCCTCGCCTCCCGCGGCATCCACCTGCCCGAAGGAAGCCCCGACGACCCGCCCGACGCCCCGACCGTGCACGGCGTCGGCAACCGCAAGAACGACCTCCTCCTGGCGAAGATCCGCAGCGGCGGCGTCGAGGCCTACGACAGCACCCTGCGCTACATCGAGGCGGTCCGCGCCCAGGGCCTGCGCACCGCGATCGTCTCGTCCAGCGCCAACTGCCGTGACGTGCTGCGCGCGATCGACGCCGAGGACCTGTTCGACGTACGCATCGACGGCGTCGTGGCGGCGGAGCGGAAGCTGCCGGGGAAGCCGCGGCCGGACACCTTCCTGGCCGCCGCCCACGACCTCGGTGTCCAGGCGTGGCAGGCGGCCGTGTTCGAGGACGCGCTGGCCGGCATGGACGCCGGGCGCGCGGGCGGCTTCGGTCACGTTGTCGGCGTCGACCGCGCCGGACAGGCCGACGCCCTGTACGCGCACGGCGCGGACCGGGTCGTACACGATCTCGCCGAACTGGGGGGCAAGGAGTGATCACACAGGGGGCGTACGCCGTCGAGCCGTGGACCGTGCGGGAGACGGACCTCAAACTCGACGTGCTGGCACAGAGCGAGTCCGTGTTCGCGCTGTCCAACGGCCATGTCGGCTGGCGCGGCAACCTCGACGAGGGCGAGCCGCACGGCCTGCCCGGCTCGTACCTCAACGGGGTCCACGAGCTGCATCCGCTGCCGTACGCCGAGGCCGGGTACGGCTATCCGGAGTCCGGTCAGACGGTCATCAACGTCACCAACGGCAAGGTCGTCCGGCTACTCGTCGACGACGAGCCGTTCGACCTGCGCTACGGGCGGCTAGTCGCGCACGAGCGCACGCTGGATCTGCGCAGGGGTGTGCTGGAGCGGGTCTGCGAGTGGACCTCACCGGCCGGTTCGACGGTGCGGGTGCGTTCGACGCGGCTGGTGTCGCTCACACAGCGGGCGATCGCCGCCGTGGCGTACGAGGTGGAGCCCGTCGACAGCCGTACGCGGGTGGTGATCCAGTCGGAGCTGGTCACCAACGAGAGCCTGCCCGAGCCGAACGGCGACCCACGTGCCGCCCGGGCGCTGAAGTCGCCGCTGGAGCACGAGGAGGACTTCGCCGACGGCCCCCGGCTGCGCCTCGTGCACCGCACCCGGCGCAGCGGCCTGCGCGTCGCCGTGGCCGCCGACCACGTCGTCACCGGCCCGGAGCGCACGACCACGAGCAGCGAGAGCCACGTGGACGTGGCCCGCCTCACCGTCACCTCCGTGCTCGGCCCCGGCGAGCGGCTGCGGGTGGAGAAGCTGGTCGCGCACGGCTGGTCCGGCGTTCGCTCCCGGCCCGCGATGAGCGACCAGGTCGAGGCGGCGCTGGCGGCGGCCGCGCACAGCGGCTGGCAGGGCCTGCTCGACGAACAGCAGGCGTATCTGGACGACTTCTGGGCGCGGGCCGACGTCGAGGTCGACGGCGACGAGGAGATCCAGCAGGCGGTCCGCTTCGCCCTCTTCCACGTCCTCCAGGCGGGCGCCCGCGCCGAGGGCCGCGCGATACCCGCCAAGGGCCTGACCGGCTCCGGCTACGACGGCCACGCCTTCTGGGACACCGAGACGTTCGTGCTGCCCCTGCTGACCTACACCTCGCCCGGTGCCGTCGCCGAGGCGCTGCGCTGGCGGCAGAACACCCTGCCCGCCGCCCGTGAACGCGCCGCCCAACTCGGCCTGGGCGGGGCGGCGTTCCCGTGGCGGACGATCGAGGGCTCGGAGGGCTCGGCGTACTGGCCCGCCGGCACCGCCGCCTTCCATGTCAACGCCGACATAGCCGACGCCGTCGTCCGGTACGTGGCGGCGACCGGCGACCGCGACTTCGAGCGGGACACCGGCGTGGAGCTGCTGGTGGAGACGGCGCGGCTGTGGCGCTCCCTCGGCCACCACGACCACCACGGCGCGTTCCACATCGACGGTGTCACCGGCCCGGACGAGTACAGCGCGATCGCCGACGACAACACGTACACCAACCTCATGGCCCGGGCGAACCTGCTGGCCGCCGCCGACGCCGTCGAACGCCACCCGGAACAGGCCGCGCAACTGGACGTGGACCACGAGGAGAGCGCCGCCTGGCGCGACGCCGCCACCGCCATGCACATCCCGTACAACGCCGCCCTCGGTGTGCACGAGCAGCACGCGGGCTTCACCCGCTACCAGCGCTGGGACTTCGAGTCGACGGGCCCCGACCAGTTCCCCCTCATGCTGCACTTCCCCTACTTCGACCTGTACCGCAAGCAAGTCGTCAAGCAGGCCGACCTGGTGCTCGCGATGTACACCTGCGGCAGCCACTTCGACGACGAGCACATCGCCCGCAACTTCGCCTACTACGAGCCGCTGACGGTGCGGGACTCCTCGCTCTCCGCCTGCGTCCAGGCCGTCATCGCCGCCCAGGCCGGCCACCTCGGTCTCGCCTACGACTACACCGTCGAGGCGGCCCTGATGGACCTGGCCGACCTGGAGCAGAACACCCGCGACGGACTGCACATCGCGTCGCTGGCCGGTACGTGGATGGCGCTGGTCGCCGGTTTCGGCGGGATGCGCCGCACCGGCGACACGCTGCGCTTCGCGCCCCGCCTGCCCGAACGGTTGAGCCGTCTCGCCTTCACGATCCAGTTCCTCGACCGCCGCCTGCACGTGGAGATCACGCCCGACAAGGCCACGTATACCCTGCTCTCCGGCCCACGCCTGACGATCAGTCACCACGGCGAACCCCTGAACGTCGGCCCCGACAGCCCCGCCGTCCGCACGGTCCCTCCGACACCCACGCGCCCGACCCCGGAACAGCCCCCGCACCGCGCACCGAACATCCACTGAGCGGTGGGCCCGGCGACGCGTGTCCCACTCCCATGGGTTAGTGTTCATGCTTGTTTTCCTTGAATTCGCCCTCAGTTCACAGGCTGTGGGGGTTTCAGCGACCCGGTGAGCTTGGGGGAGGGGCCGGACCATGGCCGACAGTGCGAGGGTCACCCGTTTCGGAACGCTGCGCTTCGGCCCGCCGGGCGCCCCGGCGGTGGTGGCGGGCGCCTTCACCGTGGCGCAACTCCTGCTGGTGCCGCCCGGCATGGGCCTCGGCTGGGACGAGACGGTGTACGTCAGCCAGGTCGGCGACCAGGCCCCCGCCGCCTTCTTCAGCGCACCCCGCGCCCGCGGCGTCTCCCTGCTGGTGGCGCCGATCGCGTCCTGGTCGACGTCCACCGCACTGCTCCGCGTCTACCTCGCACTCCTCGCAGGCCTCGGCCTCTACCTGGCCCTGCGCTCCTGGCGCGGCCTGTTCCCGCCCCGCGTCCTGGCCACCGCCGGCGCCCTGTTCGGCACCCTCTGGGTGACGCTCTTCTACGCCCCGCAGGCCATGCCCAACTACTGGGTGGCGATCGGCGCGCTGATCTGCGTCGGCTGCTTCGTGCGGGCCGGGGAGGACGGCGGCAGGGCACTGTGGGGGATCGGGGCGAGCGCGGCGCTGATGGCGTTGATGCGGCCGACGGACGCGGTATGGGTGACGGTTCCCTTGCTGGTCCTCGCCGTGTCCGTGCGGCAGTGGCGGGCCCTCGCGGCACTGCTGGCGGGCCTGGCGGCCGGGGCCGCGCAGTGGATCGTCGAGGCGTACGTCAGTTACGGCGGCCTGGGCGAGCGGCTCGCCGAGGGCTCCCGCATCCAGGGCGGACTCGGCCTGAACTTCGCCGTCGACGATCAACTGCGCAGCCTGGTCGGCCGCACCCTGTGCCGCCCGTGCGACGTCCCGATGCCCCACCCGGTCATCACGCTGTGGTGGTACGCCCTGCCGCTCCTGGCCGCGCTCGGCCTCGCGATCGCGATCCGCGCCGGCCGCGCCAGACCCTCCCTCGTCGCCCTGGCCTGCGCCACGACGGCCGCCGTCCCCTACCTCTTCCTGATCGAGTACGCGGCCCCCCGCTTCCTGCTGCCCGCCTACGCGCTCCTCGCCCTCCCCACCGCCGACGCGCTGTGGCGCCTGGTCACCGCACCGGACGGGCGGTGGCGGCCCGTGGCGGCGACCCTGGTCGCGCTCGGGCTGACCGGTCATCTGGTGGTGCAGTACGTCGTCCTGGACCGCACCGCGCAGCGCACCGTCGCCGACCGCGAGGACTGGGTGCGCACCGCCGACCGACTGCACCGCCTCGGGGTACGCCCGCCCTGCCTGCTCACCGGCCACCAGGCCATCCCCATCGCGTACTACACCGGCTGCTCCTCCGGCGCGGTCCGCGGGCACAACGCCAACACCACCGAGGCGGAGATCCTGAGCCGCGCCCGCCGCATCCCCGTCGCCGCCCTGACCACAGCCGACGGCCGCCCACCGGCGTACGCCCGCGACTGGACCGTGCACCGGCTCGACGAACTGCGGGTGTACGTCGCACCGCAGAGCGGGTCCGGTGAACCTGCGCTCACGCAGGCTCCGTGACCCGGCCGGGACGTTTCCCCGGCGCCCGGCTCAGGTAGGACTCCGGTTGTCGGCTCGGTCGAGGGGGAGTGGCATGACGGGACACGAGAGCGCCGGACGACTGGGGGACGAGTTCTGCGTCCCCGGCAGCTCGTCCTTCACGGAGTTCCTCGCGGCGTACCGCCCGGAGCTGCTGCCCATGCGCCGCCCCTTCCCCGACGGCGTCCGCGTGGCGGACGACCGGTTCCCGCACGGCACCACCGTGCTGGCGCTCGGCTACCGCGACGGCGTGCTGATCGCCGGGGACCGCAGGGCCACCATGGGCAACCTCATCTCCCAGCGCGAACTGGAGAAGGTGCACCCCGCAGACGACCACACCGCCGTCGCCTTCGCCGGCAGCGTCGGGCTCGCCGTGGACATGGTGAAGCTGTACCAGGTCGAGCTGACGCACTTCGAGAAGGTCGAGGGCACCCCGATGACCTTCGGCGCGAAGGCGACCCGGCTGGCCGGCATGATCCGGCAGAACCTCGGCCAGGCCATGCAGGGCCTTGCCGTCGTGCCGCTCCTGGCCGGTTACGACGTCAAGGCCGCCGGGGGCGCGCGGGGCCGCATCTTCGGCTTCGACGTCGCCGGCGGCGCCTACGAGAAGCCGGACTTCCACGCCGAGGGCTCCGGCTCGCCGTACGCACGGGGCGCGTTGAAGAAGCTGTTCCGCCCGGGCATGTCCCGGCGTGAGGCCGCCCTGGCCGCCCTCCAGGCCCTGTACGACGCGGCCGACGACGACTCCGCGACCGGCGGCCCGGACATCAACCGCCGCATCTTCCCGCTCGTCTCCGTCATCACCGAGGACGGCTTCGAACGCCTGCCCGCCCAGGAGACGGAGGAACTCACCCACGAGATGGTCGAACAACGCCGCACCCGCCCCGACGGGCCGAACGCGGCACCGTGACAGCGGCGTTCAGGCAGCCAGTGGCCGTGCCGCCACGGCCCGCTCCACCGCCTCGCCGCGACCGTCCGGCTCGACCCGGTACAGCCCCGCGCCCGGCGCGCGAGTCACCACCTCCGCCAGTTCCCCCTCCGTGAACAGCGCCCCCGCCCCGTCGTCCAGGGCCCACCCGGCGGGCAGCCGGCCGGTCGCCACGGCCTCCCGGTACGAGGGGCGGCGGCCGGGCTCACTGTCGTAGTGCGGGCAGACCGAGCCGGGGAGCAGGCCCAGGCCGTCCGGCAGGAAGGTGAGCGGGCCGAAGGAATCGGTGTGGGAGCCCTCCGCCCAGCAGTTGGCGCCCGCGCTGATCCCGCACAGCAGGGTCCCGCGGTCGTAGGCCTCGGCGAGCAGCCGGTCGACGCCGTGCGTGCGCCAGACGGCGAGCAGGTTCGCGGTGTTGCCGCCGCCGACGTACACCACGTCCTGCGCGAGCAGGAAGGACCGCAGCGTGGCGTCGTCCACCTCCCGCCGGAACAGCGGCAGGACGGACGGCTCGCACCGCCGGGACCCGAACGCGTCCAGGAACCGCTCGATGTAGCCGGGCGCGTCGCCGCTGGCGGTGGGGACGAAGCACACCTTCGGCCTGGACGCGCGCGCCTGGCCGAGCAGCCAGTCGTCCAGCAGTCCGTCCTCGTCGGTGGAGAAGCCTCCGCCGAGCAGGGCCAGACGACGTGGGGGAGCGGCGGTCACGGGCATGCCTCCTGGGAGCGGGGCGGGAACGTCGGGCCGGCCGGTCTCCCCATGTTCACACCCTCAGCTGTCCCCGCCACTTGGTGATCTCCTTCGCCGGGTCTCCGGTGTAGGACCAGGGAGTCCGGGTGTACCGGCGGCCGAGCAGCCGGAGGAGTTCGGTGGCGATGGCGGAGGCGCCGGCGTGGCAGGCGGCGTGGGCCAGGTAGTTGAGGTCGCGCAGTTCGACCGGGGTGACCGGGGCGTCCGGGCGCTCCTGGATCCAGCGCTGCCAGGTGCGGCGTACGTCGCTGACGGCGCCGTCGTGGTCCCAGTGCTGGCCGAGACGGACGGCGGAGTGGTGGCCGCGGGCGGCGTCCAGGACGTAGCGGAACTCCTCGACGCGGGCGTACTGCACCAGCACCGGCAGCGCGCAGCCGGGCGGGGCCACTCCGGCGGCGTCGCGGGCGAAGTCGTACATCAGGCCGTGGGTGCCGTGCCAGCGGGCGGAGTAGTAGTGCAGGACCTGGAGGTGGCCCTCCATGCTGTACGGGTCCCGCTGGTGCAACTCGTCCCACCAGCGGGCCAGTTCGCGCCTGCGCACCCCCTGCGGATACAGGCGGGCCACGGAGATCAGCGAGATCCACGGCGTCGGGTCCGCCGGATACGCCTCCGCGGCGCGCATGCACGCCAGGACCGTGCCGTCGATGCGCTCCTGCTCGATCGGCACGCCCCGCCCGGCCGCGATGGCCAGGTTGAACGCCCGGGCCGTCTCGGTCGCGGCCCACAGCACCAGCGCGTCGGCGCTGTACGGCGTGGCGGCCAGCCAGGACTCCACCGCCGAACTGCCCGCGCAGGCCTGCGCGAGCAGCCGCACCCGGTGCCCCCGCAGGGGCCAGTCGGGGCCGGTGGACCGCAGCAGTTCGCGCAGCCCCTGCCAGCGGCCGATGACGATGTCGTGGCGGGCCGCGGTGAGCTCCGCGTCCCCGCAGTCGGGGTCGAGGTCGGGGACGAAACGGTCGCGCGCCATCGGGGTCTCTTTCAGAAGTCGGTGGAGAGACCCTCGTGGCTGCGGGAGCCCGCGGCCGCGTGGCCGCCGGGTGGGTAGTCCGGCAGGATGGCGCGGGTCGCGTCCAGCTTGTCCGGGCGGTAGTAGTCGCTGCCCCGGTGCCAGTACCAGAGCATCGGAACCAGACCCACGGCGAGCCCGCCGACGCCGATCGCGACCGCCGTCGCGCTCAACTCGCCCAGGGACTCCACGAAGACCCAGAACATGAACAGCGAGCCGAGCAACGGCCACACCCCGCCGAGCACGAAGTGCACGGGCGAGCGGAGCAGCATCCCCCGGTAGGCGACGACCGCGGCGAGGCCCGCCAGGCCGTAGTACACGGCGATCTGCAGACCGATCGCCGAAATGGCCTCGGCGAGGATGTCGCCCACCGAGCCCAGCGCGTTGGCGGCGACGAACATCGCCAGCGCCACCGCGCCGACCACCGCGATCGCCACCCACGGCGTGTTCCACCGGCGGTGCACCCGGCCCAGCGCGGAGGGCATCGTACGGTCCCGGCCCATCGCGAACAGCGACCGCGTGACCTGGATCAGCGTCGTCTCCAGCGTGGCGATGGTGGACAGCATCACCGCCGCGACGATCAGCTTGCCGCCCCAGCCCGGCCAGATCTCGTCGCCGAGCACGGCCAGCACGTCGGCGCCGTTCTCCTCGATCTGCCGGGTGGACAGCACGATGTTCACCGCGATGGTGAACACCATGAACAGCAGGAAGACGATGCCGACGCCGATGAGTCCGGCGAGGCCCGTGGTGCGGCGGCTGTTGCGGGTCTCCTCGCTGAGGTTGCAGGCGACGTCCCAGCCCCAGTAGTAGAACGCCGCGACCAGCGCCCCTGACGCGAAGCCCGACAGGCCGTCGAAGTGGCCGAATCCGAGCCAGGACCAGTCGAACGTGCGGGCGTTGTCCGAGTGCAGCAGTGCCAGCACCGCGAAGACGGCCAGGATGACCAGCTCCCCACCCGACATCAGCAGCTGCGCGCGCACGGTCAGTCGGGCACCGCCCAGCACCACCAGCAGCATCAGCAGGAACCACCCCGCCCCGACCACCGAGGCGAGCGCGGTGTTGTCCGCGAGGTCCTCGTCGAACAACGCCAGCGTCATCGACCCGGCGGGCAGCGAACCGGCCACCATGAAGATCGTCGCCGACACCACCAGCGCCCAGCCGCTGATGAACCCCAGGAACGGATGGAGCGTACGGCCCACCCAGGAGTAACTGGCGCCCGCGTTCACGTCGATACGGCTGAGATAGCTGAACGCCAGCGCGATGCCCAGCATGGGGATCGCGCAGTACAGCAGCGCCGCCGGGCCCGCCAGCCCCACCGCCCCGAACAGAACGGCCGTGGTCGCGGCCAGCGAGTACGCGGGAGCGCTGCCCGCGACCGCCATCACCACGGTGTCGAACGTACTGAGGACGCCTGCCTGCAACCCTCTGCCCGTGCTCTTGCTCATGCCTGCGCTGCTTTCGACTTGCACGACGCGAGGGCGAACGCCCTGACGGCGTAAGGAGTGTGGGGGGTGCACCCGCCTGCGGCCGACGAGGGATGGCCTCGGGCCGGGGCGGCGGAAAAGCGGAGGGTGGTGGGCGGCGGTGACCGCCCCGTTGTCGGACGGTCACACCGTGTGTGCGAGTGATGATAGCCCCGCGCGTCGGCCTTGCAAGATTGACCTCTGTGGAAAACTCGCGGACTGCCGCATGGCCAACTCCCATGCCGGTCACGGACCTTGTCGCCCGCGAAGCGGAACCTGCGCGGTCCGGCCCGAGGGAAGGGCGAATGGAGTGCGCCCGACGGGATACGCGGACGGGGACCCACGCCGAGACCGACGAGCCGGCGCAGCGCGACAGGGAGGCAGCCATGGGCAGCGAAGGGACGCGCCCCGAACCGGGGGCGGACGACGCGATGGCCGACGACGCCTACCAGCCCACCGGGACCAACGAGGAGCAGGAGGACGCCGCGCCCCTCGACCTGCAGGACGCCGTCGACGAGCGCACGTACGACGACACCCTGGACGAGGGGTACTCGCCGCCGGAGAAGCCCCTCGGCGTCAGCAAGCACGGCACCACGGCCGCCGAACAGCACACCGGCGAGACCCTCGACCAGCGCCTCGCCCAGGAGCGGCCCGACGTGGAGGAAGCCGCCGGGGACGACATCGGTGACCTGCCCGGCGGCGCGGGCGAGCCGGTCGACCCCGAGGCGGGCACCGAGCGCGCCGGGCGTCTGGTGGCCCCGGACGAGGGGGCGCACCCGGACACGACGAAGGAGGCGGTCGCGCAGGACAAGGGCGTCGACGCGGGGGCCGCGGGCGCCGAGGAGGCGGCCGTACACGTCGTGGACGAGGACACGACCTGACCGGTCAGTCGGCGATGCGGTCGATCTGGCGGAGCCTGTTCGTGGCGTCCAGGGCGGCCACCTTGTAGGACTCCGCCAGCGTCGGATAGTTGAACACTGCATTGACCAGGTAGTCGACCGTGCCGCCGCACCCCATCACGGACTGGCCGATGTGGATCAGCTCGGTCGCCCCCGTGCCGAAGCAGTGCACGCCGAGCAGCGTGCGGTCCTCGGGCGAGACCAGCAGCTTCAGCACGCCGTGCGAGTCCCCGATGATCTGCCCCCGGGCCAGCTCACGGTAGCGGGAGACACCGACCTCGAACGGCACCCGCTCCTCGGTGAGCTGGTCCTCCGTACGCCCCACGAAGCTGATCTCCGGGATCGTGTAGATGCCGATCGGCTGGAGGTTGTGCGTCCGCCCCACCGGCTCCCCGAAGGCGTGGTACGCCGCAGCCCGCCCCTGCTCCATCGAGGTCGCCGCCAGCGCCGGATAGCCGATGACGTCGCCGACGGCGTAGATGTGCGGCACCTGCGTGCGGTAGTGCTCGTCGACCTCGATCCGGCCGCGCGCGTCGGCGGCCAGGCCCGCCCTGCCGAGGTCGAGGCCGTCCGTGAGGCCCTGCCGGCCCGCCGAGTACATCACCGCGTCCGCCGGGATCTTCTTGCCGCTCTCCAGCACGGTCAGGGCACCGCGGGGATGCCGCTCGACCGCGGCGACGGTCTCCCCGAACCGGAACGTCACCGCGAGGTCCCGCAGGTGGTACTTGAGCGACTCGACGACCTCGACATCGCACATGTCGAGCATCCCGGCCCGCTTCTCGACCACCGTCACCTTGCTGCCGAGGGCGGCGAACATGCTCGCGTACTCCATACCGATCACCCCCGCACCCACGATGACCATGGAGCGCGGGACGCGTTCGAGGGCCAGGACGTTGTCCGAGTCCATGATCGTGCGGCCGTCGAACTCCACGCTGTCCGGCCGGGCGGGCCGGGTGCCGGTGGCGATCACGATGTGCTCGGCGCTGATCAGCCGCTCCCTGCCGCCGACCTCATGGAGGGCGACGGTGTGCGGGTCGACGAAACGGCCCGTGCCGGGGAACAGGGCGACGTGGTTGCGGGACAGCTGGTTGCGGATGACGTCCACCTCGCGGCCGACCACGTGCTGGGTGCGCGCGATCAGGTCGGCGACGGTGATGTCCTCCTTCAGGCGGTAGCTCTGCCCGTACAGGTCGCGCTGGGTGAGACCGGTGAGGTAGAGCACCGCCTCGCGCAACGTCTTGGAGGGGATGGTGCCGGTGTGGATGGAGACCCCGCCGACCATGTCGGGGCGGTCGACGACGGCGACCCGGCGGCCCAGCTTGGCCGCGGCGATGGCGGCCTTCTGGCCACCGGGGCCGGATCCGAGGACGAGCATGTCGAAGTCGGGCACCCTCGGAAGTGTGACAGCCCGAACGGCCTCTCCGTAAGGGCGAAGCCGTGGCAGAACCTCGACGTGGCGCGGGTCAACTCCCGCGGGCCATGGCGGAGCTGGACCTGCGGGCGCTCACCTGCGCCGGGCTACGGCAGCAGCTTGTCGAGCGCGGCGTCGCCCTCCTGTGCCAGCTTGCGCCGCGCCCACTCCAGGTTCTTCGGCGTGAGGTCCTTGCCCGAGGCAAGCACCACGTCCTCCGGCGACACGTCCGTGCCGGTGCGGGTGTGGAGCAGGGCGTCCGGGGTGACGCGGTCCGCGGGCCTGCGGGACGCGTCGGGCTGTGGCGTAGACATGATCTCTGCTCCTCCGGTCCGGGGGTTCCGCTGTGGACCCGGTGCGGTCATCGGGTCCACTTACACCATTCAACGCCGGAGCACACCCTGCATCCGGAAGGCTCCGCACCCGGCCTTCGCCGGAGGGAATCAGGGCCCCTCCGGCGGCCGAGGTGCGAGGACGAGCATCGTGACGTCGTCGTGGAGGCTCCGGGTGTGCCGGAGCAGGTCCTCCCACACGAGGTCGGGCAGGGCGGCGCGGTCGTCCCCGGTCAGGAGCGCCAGCCGCTGGGTCAGCGGGTAGAACGCGCCGGCCGGGTCACGGGCCTCCAGGACTCCGTCCGAGGCCAGGAAGAGCCGGTCGCCCGGCTCCAGCCGCACGGTGACCCCCCGGTGCGGGGTGGGGTCGGCGAGGCCCAGCCCCAGCGGCGTGCACGCCTCGACCCCGATGTCCGTGGCCGTCCTCGCGCGCAGCAGCACCGGCGGCGGATGCCCGCAGGTCAGCACCCGGACGGAACGCACGTCGCGGGCGAACTCCAGCAGCACGGCGGTCGCGAACAGATCGGCGTGCCGGGCCTCCGCCGAGTCCACCGTCAGCCGACGGTCCAGCCGGTCGGCCACTGCTTCCAGGTCCGGCTGGTCGAGCACCGCCTCCCGGAAGGCGCCCAGCAGCGAGGCCACCGTGCCGATGGCCGCCAGACCGTGCCCCTGGACGTCGCCCAGCACCGCGCGCACCCCGTAGGGGCTGTCGCGCACGTCGTAGAAGTCGCCGCCGACCAGCGCCCCGCGCTGCGCCGCCCGGTACAGGCCCCGGCAGCGCACCGGACCGACCGCTTCGGGCAGCGGCGGCAGCAGGGCCCGCTGCGCGGCCTCGGCGATGGTGCGCTCCAGGTCGAGCTGGGCGTCGCGGTGACTGCGGACGAAGGACACGAACACGCTCAGGGCGGCGACGAAGCTGAGCGTCCACAGGTCGGTGTCGCCGGGCCGGTTCAGCTGGAGCGCCGGGATGTGCAGCAGCGTGACCGTCGCCGCGCCGAGGATCGCCGTCGCCAGCGGCCCGTACGACAGGACGGCGAGCGGCGGGATGGCGCCCAGCAGGAAGCCGATGTCGAGCGGATCGTGGCTGAGCGCCGTGGCGACGGCCACGCCCGCGATCAGGGCGACCGGCAGCACCCGCACCCAGCGCGGCGGCGGCGCGCCCCGAAGCCAGCCCCGCCGGTCCAGGTGCCGGAGCGGTGACAGGACGTGCGCCGTATCCACACCACCACGCTACGCCGGGCCGGGCACCGCGCACCGGGGCCGGGATGCCGGTGCCGGATGCCATGCCGGTGAAATCGTCGTCGACGACTCCGACTTCCCGTGGCTGTCCGGGAGAGTCACCGCGGGACCGGCCTTCTCCGCCGTGCAGGACCTGTTCGCCCGTGAACTCGCCAACTACGAGATCCGGCGCCGGGTGCCGCTGGATCGACGGCTGACAGCGAGCGCAGGAGTCGTCCGGTTTCTGGTTTGACAACGGCTTCTCGGCGCATCCGGTAGGGAACACAGTTCCGACGGATGGTGGAGGAGACGTGAGCATCATCGCCTGGATCCTGATCGGGCTGCTGGCCGGTGCCATCGCCAAGCTGCTGCTGCCGGGCAGGGACCCGGGCGGGATCATCATCACGATGCTGATCGGTGTCGCCGGTGCTCTGCTCGGCGGCTGGCTGGGCAAGGTCATCTTCGGGGTCGACTCGATCGACGGGTTCTTCGACCTGTCGACGTGGGTCGCCGCGATCGTCGGCTCGCTCATCCTGCTCCTGCTGTACCGGGCCTTCACCGGCGGCCGGCGCTCGCACCGGCACGCCTGAGCCATGACCCCGAGCAGAGCGGGCCGCGGCCCGGGGGCCCTCGGTGCGGGGGCACGGAACGGACGTCCGTTCCGTGCCCCCGCACGATCACGCCGGGCGCGGCTCGGCGGCCCGGTGGCTCAGTCGACGGGCCGGTCGAGCACGTCCTGCACCGCCGCCAGGATCTCGGTGACCCGCAGCCCGAAGGCCGCGTCGCACGCGTGCGGGCGGCCGGTGCGGGCGGCGGTGAGCAGCGCGTCGGCCGCCCGGGAGAAGGCGGGCAGCGCGCCTTCGGAGGTTTCCGGCAGCGACGTCACTCCGCTCGCGCCCCTCAGTTCGACGGTGGCGCCCGCCGCCGCGGGCGGGGCGGTGAGGCTGAGGGTCAGGGTGCTGGAGGCGCCGGTGACATGGTCGAGGACGGCGTGCACGGTGTCCTGCGGACCGTGCGCCGCGGCCGGCACGCCGGTCACGTCCCCGAGCACCGGCAGCAGCACGGACAGGGCGTGCGGGCCCACGTCCCACAGGGCGCCCTTCTCCCGCCGCCACGGTGAGGCGGCGAACGGGCTCTCGCCGCTGGTGAACACCGCGCCCAGCCACTGGGCGCGCCCGACGAACCAGCCGTCGCTGCCCGCCTGCTCGCTGATCCAGGCCTCGGGACCGGTCTGGAAGCGGGCGGTGAAGAAGACGACCGAGGCGACACCTGACCGGCGCGCGGCCTCGGCCACGGCCTGCCCTTCGGCGACCGTCGGGGCGAGGGGCTTGTCGAGCAGCAGATGGCACTCCGCCCGCGCGGCCCGCACCGCGAGGTCCGCCTGCACCGCCGGTGGCAGTGCGACCGCCACCGCGTCGACGTCTCCGAGCAGGGCGTCCACGTCGTCGTAGGCGCGCGTGCCATGAAGGTCCGCCAGCTCCTTGGCGGCGGCCGGACGGCGCCCCCACACACCGACGAAGTCCAGCCCGTCGTGCCCGCTGAGGACGGGGGCGTGCACCATCTGCGCCCAGGGGCCGGTGCCGAGCAGTCCGATACGCATGCGTCGCCTCTCCCACGTGCGGAACCTTGCGAGGACCAGCGCGGATGGGGCCGGTCGAGGTGAGCGTGTCACACGGATGGGGGAAAGGGGTACCGCGTGCTGACGCGGGGCGGGGCAGGAGCGCGGGCGTGTCGTCCCCGGCGTTCCGCTCCGGCGGGCCCGAGCTGCGCTGTGGCCCGCAGCACACCGGTTCCGCTCATGGACTGGCACCGGCCATCCCCGCGTCCCTAGGATGTACTCCCTGTCAGGCCAGTCGAGTTGGCGCTCGACGCGAACAGGGGGATCGATGAACACCGACAAGCCGCTGTCCAAGGAGATCGACGCCAACGTCCCGACGGCCGCCCGGATGTACGACTACTACCTCGGCGGCAAGGACAACTACGCCGCGGACCGCGCGGCCTGCGACGAGCTCGACAAGGTCGTCCCCAGCACCCGCCGACTGGCCGTGAACAACCGCCGGTTCCTGCAGCGCGTCGTACGGACCCTCGCGGCCGAGTACGGCATCCGCCAGTTCCTCGACCACGGCTCCGGCCTGCCCACCCAGGACAACGTCCACCAGGTCGCCCAGCTCCACGACCCCACCGCGCACGTCGTCTACGTCGACAACGACCCCATGGTGCTGGTGCACGGCCGCGCGCTGCTGGAGCAGGACGAGCGCACCTGCGTCATCCACGCCGACATGCGGGCCACGGACGCGATCTTCTCGCACCCCGACACCGAGCGCCTGATCGACTTCTCCCAGCCGGTCGCCGTGCTGTTCAACTCGGTCTTCCACTGCATTCCGGACAGTGACACCGACGGCCCGCAGGCCGTGGTCCGGCGTGTCGCCGAACGGCTCGCCCCCGGCAGCTTCCTGGTGATGTGCCAGCTGGTCAGCGAGGACCCCGAGGTCCGTGACTTCGTCACCAACTTCATGGACCAGGTGACGCAGGGACACTGGGGCCGCGTTCGCCAGGAGAAGGACGTCGCCGAACTCTTCGAGGGCCTGGAGGTCCTCGAGCCGGGCCTCGTGGAGGTGTCCACCTGGCGGCCGGACAACGAGGTGGCCCCCCGTCAGCTCACTCACGAGTGGATCGAGTTCGGTGGCGTGGGCCGCATTCCCCTCTCGTAGTCACGACCCCGTGGACGGGGTCCCGGACGTCACCCCTCCGGGTACCGCCGCTCCATCGTCTCCCGCAGCAGCGCCAGCGACTCGCGCGGCGTGAGCGCCTCGTCCGCCAGCCGGTCCAGGGCGATCCGGTACTCCTCCGTCTCGTCCCGGTCCTCCAGGAAGTTCGCGCTCCTGATGTGCTCCAGATAGACGACGTCCGGCAGATCGAGGCCGTCGAAACGGAGATAGGTGACCGGGATGGACGGCGCAGACGCGTTGGTCACGTCCAACGGCACGATCTGCACGCTGACATGGGGACGCTGGGCCATCTCGGTCAGATGCGCGAGCTGCTCGCGCATCACCGCCCGGCTGCCCAGCACCCGCAGCAGCACGGACTCGTCGATGATCGCCCACAACTGGGGCGCGGCCGGCCGCAGCAGCAGCTCGGTGCGTCGGGCGCGCAGTTCGACCCGGCGCCGTACCTCGTGCGGCGGGGCGATCGGCAGCCCGCGTTCCACGACCGCCCGGGCGTAGTCCGGGGTCTGGAGCAGTCCGGGCACGTACTGGATCTCGAAGGTACGGATCGAGGCGGCCGCCTCCTGCAACCCCACCAGCCGGTCGAACCACTCGGGCATCAGCCGCTTGTCGTACCGCTGCCACCAGCCGGGCTCCCCGGCCCGTCGTAGCAGTTGGAGCAGCACCGACGCCTCGTACTCGTCCGCGCCGTACAGCTTCAGCAGTGCCTGGACATCGGCCTCGGTCGGCGGCCTGCGCCCCTTGCCCGACTCGATGCGCGACAGCTTCGCCGGGCTGAACCCCAGGGCGCGCGCCGCCTGGTCCTGGGCGAACCCGGCGTCCTCCCGGAAGCCCGCCAACTGCACGCCGACGAGCATCTTCAGCAGAGTCGGGGCGGGCTCCGCCCGGTCGAGATAGGGTCGGAGGCGGGAGATGCGCTGTGACTCGGCGGACATCCTGGCTCCCTGCGGACCGGCAGAAGTATCTATCACGCTACCGCACTTCGCCGATCCGCAGCAGGCGGAGCTCACCGCAGACGGAGTTGCCCGTGGGCGGAGCCGGCTGCGCGCGGAGTCCACAGCGGGCGCCGTTCACAGCAGGTGGTCGAACTCGCCCTCCTTGGCACCGGCCAGGAACGCCGCCACCTCCGCCGCCGTGTACACGAGCGCCGGCCCGTCCGGATCGCGGGAGTTGCGCAGCGCGATGCCCCCGTCCACCAGCGATGCGACCTCGACGCAGTTGCCCTCGGCGTTGCTGTGCCGGCTCTTGATCCAGCGGGCGTCCAGCGCACTCGCCCGCACTCCGTTCGGCATCACTGGCATCGCGACCTCCCTCAGTTCACGGTGCTGAGTCCCTACCCGATTCTCGCGCAATTTCTCGTGTAATTGCACGCGGGCGCTGACGGCGTGGATAATAGCCCTGGCGTCAACCCCTCGGAAGGCGCCCGATCATGACGCTGCATCAGGGAAAGAGCAGGTCGGCGTACCTGTCTCCCCGTCCGACATGACTGCCGCGGAAAGGCCCGACGCCATGCGCACCGCTTCGACCCAGCAGCCGAGCAACGAGCGCACCGACCGTGAGACGCGGCCGAGCGGCCCAGCGACGCCGCTCCGGGCGCTGGGCGAGGTGCCGTGGCGGGAGATCCAGGACTCGACCGGATCCGCGGCCGCGATCCCCCTGCTGCTCAACACCGTCGCGTGGGGCGGCCCCGAGGCCGCGAGCGGCGCGCTGCGCGAACTGCGGGACCGCATCTGCCAGTACGGCTTCGTGGTGGAACAGGCCACGGCCGCGACCGTGCCGTTCCTGTGGGAGCTCGCCCAGCTTCCCCAGGTGACCTGCCGGGCCGGGATCATCCAACTGCTCAAGAACATCGCCGACGCCCGCCAGTGGGAGCACACCGCGTCGGCCTACCCCAAACTGCTCAACCACCGTGAGAACCACGTGGTCTGGGAGCGCGCCGCCCGCCGCGCCGTCCATGCCCGCAGGGCCGCCCTCCCGCAGCTGATGGCCGAGGAGGACGCGGAGATCGCCCACGCGTCCACCGAACTCGCCCGTTCCCTCGGCGAATAGCCCTCAACGGGGTCTCACGCTCCGGACGCCCCCCGCATTCCACCCGCGCCCTGGTATACCCCTGGCCGAACGAGGGGAGTAAGCGCTTTCGCGTGCTTGCGCTCACCGCACCCACTCGGCCAACGGAGAGGACCACCGCGGATGGCGTCGTCGATGGAGCAACCGCTCGACCATCGCTACCGGGGCGAACACCCGATACGCACCCTCGCCTACCTGTTCCACGCCGACCGCCGGCGGCTCGCCGCCGCCGTCGGCGTCTTCACCGTCAAGCACAGCCCGATCTGGCTGCTGCCGCTGATCACCGCGTCCATCATCGACACCGTCGTCCAGCACGGGCGGATCAGCAGGCTCTGGACGAGCACCGGGATCATCATGTTCATCCTGGTGATCAACTACCCCCTGCACGTCCTCTACGTCCGCCTCCTCTACGGCAGCGTGCGCCGCATGGGCACCGCCCTGCGCTCCGCGCTGTGCACCCGTATGCAGCAGCTGTCGATCGGCTACCACTCCCGGGTCAGCGCGGGTGTCCTGCAGGCCAAGGTGGTACGCGACGTCGAGACCGTCGAGCAGATGGTGCAGCAGACCGCCGAGAACGGACTCGGCGCGATCACCGTCCTCACCGGCGGACTGATCATCATCGCCGTCCGCACCCCGGAGTTCCTCCCCGTCTTCCTCGTCGTCGTCCCCGCCGCAGCACTCCTCGTGGCCCGGCTCAGGGCACGGCTGCGCACCCACAACGAGCACTTCCGGCACGAGGTGGAGACCCTGTCGTCCCGGGTCACGGAGATGACCCGGCTCATCCCGGTGACCCGCGCGCACGGCCTGGAGGGCAAGGCGCTGCACCGCATGGACGGCACCCTGCGCCGTCTGCTCACCTCCGGGATGCGCCTCGACCTGGTCAACGGCCGGTTCGGCTCGCTCGCCTGGGTGGTCCTCAACGTGATCGGCGTCCTCGTCCTCGCCGGCGCCGCGCTGATCTCGTACTACGACGTCTGGGGCGTCACCCCCGGCGACGTCGTCATGCTCAGCGCCTTCCTGACCACCCTCACCAACTCCACCACGACCCTCGCCGGTCTCGCCCCGGTCATCACCAAGGGCCTCGAATCGGTCCGCTCGGTCGGTGAGGTGCTCCAGGCGCCCGAACTGGAGGACAACGAGGGCAAGGCCGAGCTCACCGAACTGCGCGGGCACGTCACCTTCCAGAACGTGTGCCACGCCTACGAGGACGGCGGCCGGGCGGCGGTGCGCGACTTCACCCTCTCGGTCCGCCCCGGCGAGACCATCGCCCTGGTCGGCGCGTCGGGCGCGGGCAAGTCCACGGTGCTCAACCTCGTCATCGGCTTCATCCGCCCCACCTCGGGCCGGCTGCTGCTCGACGGCACCGACATGACCACCCTCGACCTGCGCACCTACCGGCGGTTCGTGTCGGTCGTGCCGCAGGAGTCGATCCTGTTCGACGGGACGGTCCGGGAGAACGTCGCCTACGGCATGGACGACGCCGACGAGGAGACGGTCCGGGCGGCACTGCGCGACGCCAACGCGCTGGAGTTCGTCGACGCGCTGCCGCAGGGGCTCGACACCCTGGTCGGCGAGCGCGGGGCACGGCTGTCCGGCGGGCAGCGGCAGCGCCTGGCCATCGCCCGCGCCCTGATCCGCGACCCCAAGGTGCTCGTCCTGGACGAGGCGACCTCGGCGCTGGACACCCGCTCCGAGGCCCTGGTCCAGCAGGCCCTCGCCCGGCTGGTGCGGGGACGGACCACGTTCGTGGTGGCGCACCGGCTGTCCACTGTGCGGGGCGCGGACCGGATCGTGGTCATGGCGGACGGCCGGATCCAGGAGATCGGCAGCCACGAGGAGCTGCTGCGCCGGGGCGGAGCGTACGCGGCGCTGCACAGCGGCCAGGTGGCCTGAGAGGTGAACGGCGGGCGGCGGGACTGTCCCGGTAGGCAACGGTATTGCGTCAATTGGGTGTCCCGGGCCCAAGGAGGTGAATGGTCCGGCTCCATTCGGGCATACGGTGCGCAAAAGTCGAGAGAGGGGCGCCCCGTGCTTGTTCCGGACCCGAAGGTCGTCAGGAAGCTGCTGACCCGGTACGCATCACTGCGCATCGCCCAGGCGGAGTGTGAGACGTCGACGACTGCACGGGAGTTGGAGGACGTCACTTACACACTGTGCGTGATGATGGGCACGACCAGCATCCATGACGCGATCACCCAGGCGGACGACCTGCTGATGGGCGGGCGCCCCACCGACCCGGACGAGGAGAGCGGACTGTCGCTGGCCGTCTGACCCGCGCCGTGCGGTGCACGGCCGTCACGGCACGGTCGTAGTGGTGCCATTGACCCGCCGCTGCTTTTCGGCGGCGGGTCTCGCCAGCCACTCGGCGATGGTCCGGGCGATCGGCTGGCCCGTGTCGGCCTCGACGAAGCCGAACTGACCGGACTGATTGCACTCCAGGAACCACCACGTCCCGTCGGCGTCCTCGACGAAGTCGAAGGCGCCGTAGGCCAGTTCCGCCTCCCGCAGATACGACCGCACCCCCTCGGCGACCCGCGGCGGCACCTCGGTGCACCGCCACGGCGTTCGGTCCGGGACGAAGCGGACATCCACCTCCTCGGGATCGGCGTCGGGCGCGGTCGGCTTGCGGGCGGCCAGCAGCCGCTCGCCGACCACGGTGAGCCGGATGTCGGCCCGCTTGGCGATACGCCGCTGCAGCAGCGTCGGCCCGAAGGCGACCGCGGCGAAGTCGGCGTCCGGTGCCACCCGGCTGGTCGGTACCGCCCTCGGCGGTTCCTGCGGATGCGCCCCCGAGACCGGTTTGACCACCAGGTCGGGGAAGCGCTCGGCGAAGTCCCGCGCGGCCTGCGGGAACGTCGTGATCAGCGTGGCCGGAACGGGCAGCCCGCAGCGCTGGGCCAGCCGTAGCTGCCACGGCTTGTGCCGGGCCCGGCGGGCCGCGTCCGGGTGGTTCATCCAGCGCGCGCCGGAGCTGCGCAGCATGCCGTACAGCGCCTGCGAGGACTCCTCCGTCAGCCACGCGGACGGCTCGGCCACCCGGGTGGCCGCAGCCCCCGGCCGGCGCACCCACACGGACCGCAGTCCGTCCATGCTCACCAGCCGGCCCGCCGACCACAGGTGTCCGCGGAACGTACCGTGCACATACTCGCCCGACAGGGCGGCACCGCCGATCAGATCGGCGGGATCGAGGCGGACCACCGGAACCCCGGACGCGTGCAGGTGCACCACCACCATGTCCGCCGTGACGTCCTCGTCGTTGGTCAGGATCAGTACGGTCATGTCGACGGCCCCGCTCAGTCGTCGAAGTGCGTCTTCGAGCCGGCGGTGGAGGTCGTTGTCGCCAGCTCTCTGAGCAGCGCGAGGTCCGTGGCGGCTATCCGCCCGTCGAACAGCACGTTCAACTGCAGGCCGGGGTCGTACGCGTACGGCGTGGCGACGTCCAACTCCGCTGCCGGGCGTGCGTAGTTGAGCGCGAACGGTTGCATCGTCTCTCCCTCTCGGTGCTGCCCCGGTCAGGCCGTCGGCCTGCCGTGTGGTGGCATCTCCCGCTCGTTGTCCGGGACTTCCATGGACTTATACGAATCGAACGGGTGGTTGGTTTCCTTACGCTCCGTGATCGCGGGCGAGTTGGCCGCTCTGAACCTGAGACGGCCGACAGAGTCGGTCGGTTGACTGGTCGTTGGGTCGAGAGCCGCGCGCACGGAGCGGCGGTGGGGCGCATCGGGGCGGTCGCGGGGCGCGTGGCTCGGGCCGGCACCCCTGGGTGAGGGTGCGGAGTGCGGGGATCCGTCCGGAAACGTCAGACGGGTTCGCCGGGCCTGCCGACCTCGGCGGGGGTACGGGGCGCCCGTGCGGCAAGAGGGGCGCGCAGCGTGCGCAGAGCGAGCAGGAGTACGCCGACGTCGTCGAGGTACACCGGATCGGGCAACAGGTCGGTCGGCAGTACGAAATACAGGACGGCGCCCCAGAACACCCAGCGTGGCCCGGTCGGCAGCCCGGCCCGCCGCAGTCCGCGCCGGGCCCGGATCAGCCGTACCAGCAGCCCCACGGCCGCGGCGAGCAGGAGCGCCGCGACCACGGCGACGACGGCGAGCACTGCTGTGGTGGAATCCAACGGGCCCTCCTCGGTCCGGTGTACGCGCTACGCGCGTGCACTTCTTGGATTCCCTGATATGGCTCCGGTATTGCCTCTGTTGCGGCGTTTGTGCCCCTCGGCATATCCCGTCCCGGTACCGGTGTGCCTGGGCTGACGCCCGTGAACGCGAGGAACGGGGCTAATCCGTCGGGCGGCGGCCCTTCCCGCCCTTGAGGCGTTCCAGGGTGCGGGTCAGCTGCTGGAGCGGGGACGCGGTGGGCGTGTCCCGGGGCTGCTCGGGGACGGGCGGCTCGGGGAGGGCGGCGGCCGACTCGCGGTAGGCGGTCAGAGCCTCGTGGGCGCGTTCGGCGGCCTCCCGGTACAGGTCCCGGGACCTGGTCATGGCCTCCAGCGCCTCGGCGTACATCTTCACCAGCGCCCGCTCGCGCGCCAGCTCCTCCTCCAGCGTCAGCAGATGCCAGTCCTCCCGCAGCGCGGCCAGCACCTCCTCGGCCCCGTCGGGCAGCGGCCGCGCCGAGGCCGCGAACCGGCTCAGCGTCTCGATCAGCTCGGCCGGTTCCGAGCCGTCCAGGAAGACACTGCGGACGGCGAAGGCGTCACCGTCGTACCCCTCCGGCGCCGGGGCGCCCGGCAGCACCACGGCACCACCGCGCGGCACCTGCACCCCGGAGTCCCGCAGCGCCCAGTTCACCGCCCGCAGCTGGTGCGGGGCGGCCCGGTGCTCCACCACCCGGTGCCGCAGTCCCGGCGGCAGCAGCCGGGCCAGCGGCAGGCGGCCGCGCGCGTCGGGCGTCATGGCCTCGTGGACGACGACGTGGACGGACCACCCGCTGCGCGCGGCACCCCTCAGGACGCGCCGCAGCTCCTTGTCGTCCGACGGGAGCGGGTTGACGTCGCGGAAGCGCAGCTCCGCACCCGTCTCCGCCTCGTGGTCCCAGGGCGCGTCGGGATCGTCCGGCCAGAACATCGTCGCGGGCGACGGCCACCGCGGATCCCACGCCGCCTCCGCCTCCGCCGCCAGCACCCACTCCCGCCCCTCGGCCGGGCCGTGGTGCGCCAGCGACAGCCTGGCCCGCACGACCACCCCTTCGCCGGTCTCCCAGCGCGCCTCGAAGACCCGCTCCTGCGCGTCCTCGGCCGCGGGCAGCTCCAGCCAGTCGCGGAGCACCCCGCTGTCCTTGAGCTGTTGCACATGCCGCCGGAGTACGTCTTCCGCGGCGGGCCCGGCATGGCGGCCGCGAGCCAGCCACACCGTGGGGGGAGTCATGGGGCGGACGGAGGAGGAGGTCGGCATGAGTCCATCTGTGAACGGGGGCGACGTGCTGCTGCCAGTATCGTCGCCGCGGACGGTCCGGGATCATCCGGGGGTCACCCGGCGAGGAGGCGGTCCGCCTGCGGTCACGTGCGAGGTCGGCGATGGTGGGCAGGAGGACATCGGCCGACTCTACGGCGGAAACCGGAGAAGGAGTGACCCCTGTGAACGTCAACCTCGGCGGGCGAACCGCGCTGGTGACAGGCTCCTCCCAGGGCATCGGAGCGGCGATCGCGGTGGGCCTGGCCCGCGCCGGCGCCCGCGTGGGCGTCAACGGACGGGACGCCGAACGCCTCGAAAGGAGCGTCGAGAAACTGCGGGCCGAGGTGCCGGACGGCCTGTTCGTGCCCGTCGCCGCCGACCTGGGCACCGAGGAGGGCGCCGCCCGTGCCGTGGACGCCCTGCCCGACGCCGACATCCTGGTCAACAACCTCGGCATCTTCGGCCCCACCCCCGCTCTCGACATCAGCGACGACGAGTGGCGCCGCTACTTCGAGATCAACGTCCTGTCCGGCGTCCGGCTCATCCGCGCGTATCTGCCCCGGATGGTCGACCAGGGGTGGGGCCGGGTGCTGAACATCGCGAGCGACTCCGCGGTGGCCATCCCGGCCGAGATGATCCACTACGGCATGTCGAAGACGGCGCTGCTCGCGGTGAGCCGAGGCTTCGCGAAGGAGGCGGCGGGCAGCGGCGTCACCGTGAACTCCGTCATCGCCGGCCCCACCCACACCGAGGGCGTCGAGGACTTCGTCTACCAGCTGGTCGACCGCGACCTGCCCTGGGACGAGGCCCAGCGCGCCTTCATGCGCGACCACCGCCCGCAGTCACTGCTCCAGCGCCTGATCGAACCCGAGGAGATCGCGAACCTCGTCGTGTACCTGAGCTCGCCGTTGGCGTCCGCCACGACAGGCGCGGCCGTGCGGGTCGACGGGGGATACGTGGACTCGATCCTGCCCTAGATGTCCCGATCGTGCCCTGGATGTATTGATGCCCTGGATGTATTGATCCTGCCCTGGATGTTTTGATCCGCCGCTCACCAGCCCGTCCACAACAGGTGGTTGACGAGCAGCGCGACCACGGCCTGTGCCGCGAGCCAGCCGCGGGGACGGGGCAGGAAGGCGCCGGCGGCCGGCAGCCAGATGGCGAACGGCAGCCAGATCCGTTCCGTCTCCGCCTTGCTCATCCCGGACAGATCGGCGACGAGGATGGCGAGGAGCGCGGCGAGGAGAAAGACGACGAGACGAGGCTCCGGCGTGCTCAGGACGCCGTCCTGCTTGCGCTGCCGCCGCAGCACCCCACCCCCGCGCACCAGCCCCGCCACCGTCGCCAACCCCACCACCAGCACCGTGCACGCCGGATTCGCCCACACCCAGTACCAGTACGGCCGGACACCCCCGGCCCCTTGGTTGTAGCGCTCCACCAGCAGGTGGTACGCCTCCCAGTAGTTGAACCCGGCGAGGGTGAACGCCAACGGCACCACGATCACCCCGGCCACCAGCGGCAACAGCACCGCCCGCCGGTTCCGCCCGAGGACCAGCACGCCCAGCCCGATGATCCCGATCAGTGTCAGCCCGTACGACAGGTAACAGGTCAGCCCGTAGAGCAGCCCCGCCCCGAACGCCGCCGCCCGTGGCCGTCGCCCCGTCACCGCGAGCGCGAACAGCGCCACGGCCCAGGCGGCGACCGCCGTGAAGTACCCGTCGGCCGACGTCCCCATCCACACCGCGCCCGGCACCAGCACCAGAAACGGCGCCGCCCGCCGCGCGAGCCCCTCCGCGGCCAGCGCCCGGACCGTCACCAGCACGGCCACCACCGCCGTGGCCCCCACGGTGATGCACCAGACACCCGCCCAGGCACCGCCGCCCAGCCCGATCCGGTCGAGCAGGACGAAGGTGAGGGTGGCCCCCGGCGGGTGACCGGCGACGTGCGCGGGCCAGTGGTATTCGGGGCCCTGGATCAGGATGTGCTCGGTGAAGTCCCGCAGGGCCGTCGGAATGTCGTGGAAGCGGTCGATGACCTGGAGGTACTCGTACCGCGTGGTCAGCCGCGCCGCGATGCCCCGGTGCCAGCCGTCGATGAGGGCGAGGGACCACGTCCAGGCCATCGCGGCGCCGCAGGACACGGCGAGCAGCGCGCGCCACGGCAGCCGCGCGGCGAGCCCGGGCCCGTACACCACCACCGCGACCGCCACCACCACGGCGGCCGGGGTGCCGGGCCCCACGTGCGGGCCCCAGGACGCGAACAACGGGGGCCAGTTGAGAAACAGCGTGCCGTCGGTGTTCTGGATGTGGCGGCCGACCAGCACCGCCGCCACGAACAGCAGCACGGCGGCCAGGGCGGCAGCGAGGTCACGGAGATGAGAGGAGCGGATCACACGCAGGACGCTAGGCCGCCACCGGCCCGGTCAGCAGGTCCGGCGCCCGGACGTCAGCATTTCGTCATCGGTTGCGCGGCCCTTTCCGCCCGGTCCCGGCCTACCGTCGGGACATGCGAGACCATCGGCTTCCCTCCTCGCCCGGCTTCTGGCGCAGCCCCCTGCGCGGCCCCCGCTTCACCGCCGTGCTCGGGATCGTCCTGCTGGTGGGCATCACGGTGCTGTTCGTGACCGGACTGCTGTCGTACGCCGCCTACAACCCGAACCTGTCGCCGGTGAACGACAAGACTCCGGACAAGGGGATCCTCGGTTTCTACCTGTTCTCCTGGCCGACGAACCCGTACTGGCTGTACCGGCTCAACCAGGGCGTCCACGTCACCCTCGGGATCACGCTCATCCCCGTCCTGCTGGCCAAGCTGTGGTCGGTCGTGCCCAGGCTGTTCACGCTGCCACCGGCCCGCTCGCTGGCGCACGCCCTGGAGCGGCTCTCGCTGCTCCTGCTCGTCGGGGGCGCCCTGTTCCAGTTCACGACCGGTGTGCTCAACGTCCAGCTGGACTACGTCTTCCCCGGCTCCTTCTACACGCTGCACTTCTACGGCGCCTGGGTGTTCTTCGCCGCGTTCGTCGCGCACGCCGCCCTGAAGTTGCCGACGGCCCTGCGCAATCTGCGCAGACTCCGCGCGGAGAAACCGGAGAATGCGGGGAAACCGGAGAATGCGGAGAAACCCGAGGACAGTGATCTGGTGACTCCGCGGCCCGCCGAGCCCACCGTGTCCCGGCGGGGCGCGTTCGGACTGGTCGGAAGTGCCTCCCTGCTGCTGTTCGCGACGTCCGTGGGCCGCAACTTCGACGGGCCGCTGCGCCAGACCGCCCTCCTCACACCGCACGGGGGACCGGAACCGGGCAGTGGTCCCGGCGGCTTCCAGATCAACAAGACGGCCGCCTACGCCGGGATCGACACCCGGGAGACCGCCGGCGACGCCTGGCAGCTGGTCGTCACCGGGCGGACGGGCGTCGTCCGGCTGAGCCGCGAGGACCTGCTGCGGCTGCCGCTGCACAGTGCCGCGCTGCCGATCGCCTGCGTGGAGGGCTGGTCGACGTCCGACCAGTGGTGGCGCGGCGTCCGGCTGCGGGACCTCGCCGCACTCGTCGGGTACGACGACCCGGCCGACGTCCTGGTGGAGTCCCTCCAACGGCGCGGCGCCTTCCGCCGGGCCGCGCTGCGCGCCAACCAGGTGGCCGACCCGCGCTCCCTGCTCGCCCTGGACGTCAACGGCGAGCCGCTGACCCTCGACCACGGCTACCCCGCCCGGATCATCGTGCCCGCCGCGCCGGGCGTGCTGAACACCAAGTGGGTGGCACGGATGACGTTCGGAGACCTGTGATGCGCCCCATCCTCACCCGACCGCGCCTCGTCGTCGGCAGCCCGTTCCAGCTGCTGCTGCTCGGCTGTTCGTTCGCGCTCGCCGGGTACGCGGGCGTACGGCTGCTCGCGGGCGACTGGTTCCAGGTCGTGCTCTGGTTCGTGGGCGCGGCCGTGCTGCACGACCTGGTGCTGGTGCCGCTGTACGCGGCGGCCGACCGGGCGCTGACGGGCACGCTGGGCGCGCTGCGGCGGCGGGAGTGGATCGGGTACGTCCGGGTCCCGGCCGCCCTGTCCGGGCTGCTGCTGCTCGTGTGGTTCCCGCTGATCAGCGGCCGGGTCGACGAGCGCTACCGGCTGGCCACCGGGCTGTCGGCGGACGGCTTCCTCGCCCGCTGGCTGCTGATCACCGCCGTCCTGTTCGGCGGCTCGGCGCTGCTGCTGGCGCTGCGGGTGCGCAGGGCGACGAAGCAGCGGCCGCCGGCCGACCACTGACCGTCCACGGCGAGGCCCAGCACGCGCGCGTGCCGCAGCAGCGCCGGCGTGCCGAGGCGGGCCCACGGGAAGGGCGCGCCCGCGGTGCCCTGCCCGTCGGTGACATGGACCTGGATCCGTTCGTCGACGTCCACGGGGACGGTCTCGGCGATCACCAGACCGCCCGGCGCGAGGAGCCGGGCCAGCCGGACGAGCAGCGCGTGCGGATCGCCGCCGATGCCGAGGTTGCCGTCGATCAGCAGGGCGGTGCCCCACCGGCGTTCGGCGGGCAGCGGCTGGAAGACCGAGCGGCGCAGGGCCATGCCGCCGAGGCGCGCGGTGTGCGCGACGGCGGCCTCGCTGACGTCGATACCGAGCGCCGTACGACCCCGGGCGGCGAGCTCGGCCACCAGGCGGCCGGGACCGCAGCCCACGTCGAGCACGGCGCCCTCGCAGCGGGCCAGCACGGTGAGGTCGGCCTCGTCCGGGCGGGCGCACCACCGCTCCACGTCCAGCGGGAGCAGCCAGCCGTCACTGCGGCGCAGGAAGAGCGGGCCGCGCCCGGTGCGCAGGGCGTGCACATAGGGGTCGTCGGCGGTCCAGGGGAGCAGGCTCCGCGTCTCTTGGGGTGCGCTCATCGGTGGGCGGCCGCCCGCAGCCGTGCCAGCTCCGCGGCGAACCGGCCGTGCCGTGCCAGCCCGGCCACCACGTCGGCGTCGGCGGCCGTGTCGACGTCCCGCAGCCGGGGCAGCTCCCGCACCCGCAGCCCGGCGGCGACCAGCCGGTCGCGCTGGACGGCCCCGGTGACCGGCGTCGACATCGGAACCCCCCGCAGCAACTCCGGCGCAGGCTCGGCGAGCCCCAGCGCCCAGAAGCCCCCGTCCTCGGCCGGACCGAGGTACGCGTCGCACCCGGCGAAGTCCACCGTCAGCAGCTCCGGTGTCACCTGCGGCGTGTCCATGCCGATCAGCAGCGCAGGTCCCGCACACCCGGCGAAGGCCGCGGCCAGCCGCTCGTCCAGCCCGCCCGCACACTGCGGTACGACGTCGAAGCCCGGCGGCAGCCAGGGTCCCGGACGTCCCTCCAGCACCAGGACCCGGCGCCGGGCCGGTGTCGCGGCCACCGTCCGCAGGGTGTCCACCAGGGCCGCCTCGGCCAGCGCGGCCGCCTCGGCGGGCGTGAACGGCGGCGTCAGCCGTGTCTTGACGCGCCCCGGGCGGGGCTCCTTGGCGATGACGAGCAGGGTGGTCATCGGCGGCTCCCTTCGAGTGCGGTGGGCGGTTCGGCCAGGACACGGCGCATGTCCCGTACCGCGTGCCAGGTGCCGCGCCAGGTGCCGGTGACCTTGGACGCGCCGGTGCGGGGCAGATACGGCACGTCGTGCTCGGTGACGCGCCAGCCCGCGTCGGCGGCGCGCACGACCATCTGCAGCGGATAGCCGCTGCGCCGGTCGGTGAGCCTCAGGCCGAGCAGCGCCGCACGCCGGGCGGCCCGCAGCGGACCCAGGTCGTGCAGCCGCAGCCCTGTGCGCCGCCGCAGCAGCACTGCCAGCGCGGCGTTGCCCACGCGCGCGTGCGCGGGCCAGGCGTTGCGGCCCCGCGGCCGGCGCCGGCCCAGTACCAGGTCCGCTTCACCGGCCTGCACTTCCCGTACGAACGGGACGAGCAGGGACGGGTCGAGCGAGGCGTCGCAGTCGCAGAAGCAGACGATGTCCGCGGTGGCGGCGGTGAGGCCCGCATGGCACGCGGCGCCGAATCCGCGAAGGGGCTCGTGGACGACGGTCGCGCCGAGCGCGCGGGCGAGGTCCGCCGAGCCGTCGGTGGAGCCGTTGTCCACGACGAGGGCGCGCCACCCGGCCGGGATGCGCTCCAGTACCCAGGGCAGCGCCTCGGCCTCGTTCAGGCAGGGCAGGATCACATCGACGTCAGGGGAGGGGTGAGGGGTCGTCACGTCTTTCACCCTACGAATGGAAGGCGGGCATATCGGACTTTGGCTGCTTACGAAACACGGACGTCGGAGGGCGGGCGCGGCCCTCGGCTCACCCTTCGCGCAGCCCGGCCCGCGCGAACTCCCGCATGCCGTCCTCGAACCCGACCTCCGGCTTCCAGCCCAGCTCCGAGCGCAGCCGCGAGGAGTCGGCGGTGATGTGCCGTACGTCCCCCAGCCGGTACTCCCCGGTCACCACCGGTTCGGGCCCGCCGTACGCCTCCGCCAGCGCCCGGGCCATCTCGCCGACCGTGTGCGGCTCGCCGCTGCCGGTGTTGTACGCCGTGAGCGCGCCCGGCGCGGAACCCGCCTCCAGCGCGGCCACGTTGGCCGCCGCCACATCCCGTACGTGCACGAAGTCCCGCCGCTGCCGACCGTCCTCGAACACACGCGGAGCCTCACCGCGGGCGAGCGCCGAGCGGAAGAAGGACGCGACCCCGGCGTACGGCGTGTCGCGGGGCATCCGGGGTCCGTACACGTTGTGGTACCGCAGCGACACCGCCGACCCGCCCGTGGCCCGCGACCAGGCCGCCGCCAGATGCTCCTGGGTGAGCTTGGTCGTCGCGTACACATTGCGCGGATCCACCGGGGCGTTCTCGGTGACCAGACCGGGCGTCAGTTCGGCACCGCACACGGGGCAGACGGGTTCGAAGCGTCCCGCCGCCAGATCGGCCACGGCCCGGGGCCCCGGCCGTACCACCCCGTGCCGGGCGCAGCTGTACCGTCCCTCGCCGTAGACCACCATCGACCCCGCCAGTACCAGCCGCCGTAGGCCGGTCTCGGCCATCGCGGCGAGCAGGACGGCCGTGCCGAGGTCGTTGGCGGAGACGTAGTCCGGCGCGTCGGCGAAGCCGGTCCCCAGACCGACCATCGCCGCCTGGTGGCACACGGCGTCGACGCCGGACAGAGCGCGGCGGACGGCGTCGGCGTCCCGCACGTCCGAACCGGCGTCCACGCGCACGTCGTACACGACGGGCTCGTGCCCGCCCGCCGTCAGCGCCTCGACCACATGGGACCCGATGAACCCGGCACCGCCGGTGACCAGTACTCGCATGCCCACACGCTAGGTCGGCGGACCGGCCCCGCCGACGATCCGCGCCCGGCACGTCACAGGTCCGTAAGACACGTGAGAGGTCCGTAAGACACGTGAGGGGTCCGGCGGCACAGCCGCCGGACCCCTTGAGCACGGGCTCGCTTACGCGCCGCTCTCCCTGAGCATGTCCTCACGCTCGACGATCTTCACACGATCCCGGCCCTGCGGCTCACCGAGGGCCTTCTCCGCGGCGTCCAGCCTGTACCAGCCCTCCCAGGTGGTGAAGCGGACGTCGCGCTCGGCGAGGAAGGCGTCCACGGCCTCGGGCTCCGGCGCCGACGGCGTGTGCAGACGGCTGTTGGCGAAGTCGTCCAGCAGGTTGGACACCGTCTCGTTGGCGTCGCCCTTGGTGTGGCCGATCAGGCCGACCGGGCCGCGCCGGATCCAGCCGGTGACGTACACCGACTGAAGGTGCGTGCCGCTCTCCTCGATGACGCGGCCGCCCTCGTCCGGAACCGTGCCCGAGTCGATGTCCCAGGGCAGCTTGGGCAGTTTGTCGGAGAGGTAGCCGACGGCGCGGTAGACCGCGGTGACGTCCCAGTCGGTGAACGTGCCGGTGCCCTTGACGTTGCCGGTGCCGTCCAGCTCGGTGCGCTCGGTGCGCAGGCCGACGACCTTGCCGTCCTCGCCGAGGATCTCCGTCGGCGACTCGAAGAAGTGCAGGAACAGCTTGTGCGGCCGGTTGCCGACGTCGCGGATCGCCCAGTTCTCCAGGGTCTTGGCGACCATGTCGGCCTGCTTGTTGCCACGCCGGGTCTCGATCGAGCCCTCGTCGTAGTCGATGTCCTCGGGGTCGACGATGACCTCGATGTTGGGGGAGTGGTCCAGCTCGCGCAGCTCCATCGGGCTGAACTTGGCCTGCGCAGGGCCGCGCCGGCCGAAGACGTGGATCTCCTTGGCCGGGTTGGCCTTCAGGCCGTCGTAGACGTTCGGCGGGATCTCCGTCGGCAGCAGCTCGTCCGCGGTCTTGGCGAGGATGCGGGCGATGTCGAGTGCGACGTTGCCGACACCCAGGACGGCGACCTTCTCCGCTTCCAGCGGCCAGGTGCGCGGCACGTCCGGGTGGCCGTCGTACCAGGACACGAAGTCGGCGGCGCCGTACGAGCCGTCGAGGTCGATGCCCGGGATGGGCAGCGCGCGGTCGGCCGTCGCGCCGGTGGAGAAGATCACACCGTCGTAGAACGAGCGCAGGTCGTCCAGGCTGATGTCGGTCGGGTAGTCGACGTTGCCGAAGAGCCGGATCTGGGGCTTGTCGAGGACCTGGTGAAGGGCCGTGATGATGCCCTTGATCCGGGGGTGGTCGGGGGCGACGCCGTAACGGATCAGTCCGAACGGCGCCGGCATCCGCTCGAAGAGGTCGATGGACACGCCGGGTTCGGCGGCCACCTCGGACTTGAGCAGGGCGTCGGCGGCGTAAATCCCGGCCGGGCCGGCTCCGACGATGGCTACCCGCAGCGGGCGGGGCATGATCAGGTTCCCTTCGAGCGGTGACGTTGCGACTCGACGGGAAGCCTAAGCTAAGGCAAGCCTAACCTGGTACGCGGGTCCGACCTATGAGCTCATAAGCCCACCTTATGGCATCCATAAGCCGCCACCGGGACCCTCCGGGCACGCTACCTGCCGCGGTGCTTTCCTTCTGCCGTACGCACAAGGGCGTCACGCCGACTTAGCGTGCGGCAGCGCTCGCGTCCCGCATCGGCGTCCATGTGGACGGCCTGCGCGAGGCCCTGCACCCGGCCGACACCGAGCCGCCCCTCCAGGGGACGGTGAAGGTCGGGGGAGCGGCCGAGGTGATGACCCTGCGGGTGCTGCCGGTGCTGGCCGAACTGGTCGGCCGGGGCGTGACCGTCCAGGTGGCCCTGGGGCTCGCCGACGACCTGCTGTCGCAGTTGGCGAGTGGCCGACTCGACCTCGTCGTCTCGGCGGCACGTCCGTCCCAACAGGCCCTGCTCGCCGTGCCGTTGGTAGACGAGGAGTTCGTCCTGGTCGCCTCGCCCGCGCTGGCCCGCACCATCGGCGCCGACCGGCTGCGGGCCGAACCGGTGGCCGCGCTCGCCCATCTGCCGCTGGTGGCCTACGCCGAGGAACTGCCCGTTGTGCGCCGCTACTGGCGCAGCGAGTTCGGCCGCCGCCCACCGAACCCGGTGGCCATGGTCGTCCCGGACCTGAGGGCCGTCCTGGCGGCGGTGGTCGCGGGCGCCGGGATCTCTATCCTGCCCCGCTACATCGCCGCCCCGGCCCTCGCCGCCGGAGAGGTCGTGCAGCTCCACCACCCGAGGTGGCGCCGCTCAGCACGCTGTATCTGGCGGTACGGCGGGGGCGCCCCGGCCGGCCCCGCCGTGACCGTGCTCCGCGACCGCCTCCAGCAGGCCGCGCGCCGGTGGAACACGCTCTGAGCCTCACCCTGCCTGCCCCGCGCCGGGGGCGATCACGACCTTGCCCACGACGGTGCCGGACTCGGCGTGCCGCAGCGCGGCGGCCGCCTCGTGGAGCGGATAGACCCGGTCGATCCTGGCCTCGATCGCGCCGGACCGCAGCAGACCGAAGATCCGCGAGAGGTCCTCGCCCAACTCCGCCCGGTACCGCCGCGCATGCCGGGCCTTCCCGGCCCACAGGTTGAAGAAGTGGGCATGGCGGCCGTTGGGCAGGGCGTTCCACACGGCGAGTTTCGCGACCAGCTTCAGGACCGTGATCGTGCCGCTGCCGGTCTGGTCGCGGGTCGAGGCGCTGCCGTACGAGACGAGGGTGCCGCCGGGGGCGAGCATCCGCCACGAGTCCTCGATGCCCTTGCCGCCCACGTGGTCGAAGACCGCCGCCACCCCGCGCGGCGCCAGCTCGCGGACGCGGGTGAGGACATCCCCGCGGTAGTCGACCGGGGTGGCGCCCATGGCGGCGACCGCCTCCTGGTTGCGGGCCGAGGCGGTGCCGATCACGTGGATGCCGCTGCTGCGGGCCAGTTGGACCAGCACACTGCCGACGCCGCCGTTGGCGCCGTGCACCACTATGGTGTCGCCGCTTCGGACCTCCGCCGTGCGGAACAGCATGCGCCAGGCCGTCGCGCCGTTGGTGACCAGCGTCTCGGCCTCCACGGCCGTGATCCCCTCGGGGACCGGGACCAGATCCGCCGCGTCCAGCAGGACGCGGTCCGCCCAGCCGCCGGTCTTGGTGAGCGCGGCGACCCGCTGCCCCACGGCCACGGGGCCGGACTCCGGGGAACCGAGCTGCTCGACGACGCCGACGAGGTCGTAGCCGGGGACGAAGGGGAACTTCGGCATGTCGTAGTACTTGCCGCGCCGCATCTGCTGCTCGGCGAAGGTCACGCCGCTGGCCTCGACCCGCACCAGGGCCTGGCCCGGGCCGGGCGTCGGCAGGTCCCGCACCCTGAGTTCGAGGCTCTCGGGCTCTCCGACGGCGGGGAGGACGATTTCGGTGGCTTGCATGGCTGACTCCTTCTCTCGCTTGTTAGTGGTTAACCACTCACTCGTTGGGTCTTGTGAAGGGCGGCTGCCGGTCCGTGGAGGAGCCGGACGGCCGCCCGGGTCGGTTCGGTCGGTCAGTAGTGCGTGATACCCGCCGCCAGCGTGCGCGTCCAGGGCGCGTCGACGGCGTTCGCGTCGATCGAGACGATCAGGTGGCAGAGCATGCCGGTCGCGAAGAACTGCTGGATCTGCTGCTCGCTGCCGCCGGAGGCGCCGCGGACGTATTCGACCGTCCGGGCGTATCCCGCCCTGACCGCGTCCCTGATGACCGGCTCCGAGACTGCCGCCGCCTGGGCGTGCAGCTGCACCAGTAGCAGGTCGTTGTCGCTGATCAGGCGCGCGTAGGCATCGCCCATCGACTCCAGCGCCGCTTCGGGTGCACTGCCCTTCGCCTCGGCGGCCCCGCGTTCGAGCGCGGCGCGCACCTGGACGAAGCAGTGCTCCACGACCGCGGTGAACAGCGCCTCCTTGTTCGGGAAGAGCCGGTAGACGTACGCCTGTGAGATGCCGGCCGCCTTGGCCACTTCCGTCGTGGTGGTACCGAAGTAGCCGCGGGCCGCGAACGCTCCGATGGCGGTGCGCAGCACGGTCTCCCTGCGTTCCTCGGCGGTGGAGAGTCGACGCTGTTCTGCCTTCATGTGAGTACTTAATCACTCACACTTTCGGCCGTCAAGGGCCGGTAGTCGGCGCGGCTCCGCTGCGCAAGTGCCGGGCGGAGGAGGTCGCCGCCTCCCACCAGGTGCTCACCGCCGCGGGCGTCCAGGTGTCGATCGCCACCCCGGGCGGCGTACGCCCCACCGTCGATGCCCTCGGCCTCGACGAGCGCGGCGGCGTGCCGGAAGCCGACGCCCAGCGGTTCCGCACCTACCTCGACGGCCTCGCCGACCAACTGGCCGCGCCGCTCGCCCTGTCCGACGTACGGCTCGACGACTGCGACGCCCTCTACCTCCCCGGCGGCCACGCCCCGATGGCCGACCTCACGCAGGACGCCGACCTCGGCCGGCTGCTCAACGAAGCCGACGCGGCAGGCAGGGCGGTGGCGGCCCTGTGCCACGGTGTCGCCGGTCTGCTCAGCGCCGAGCGGCAGGACGGCGGCTTCACCTTCGCCGGCCGCACGCTGACGTTGTTCAGCGACGAGGGGGAACGCCAGGGCGGTCTGGGCGACAAGATGCCCTACCACCTGGAGAGCAGGCTGCGCGAGCGGGGCGCCGTGGTCGAGACCGGCCCCGCGTGGAGCGACACGATGGTGCTGGACGGCAACGGTCTGTAGTGGACATTCAGGCGGCGGACGAATTCGCAAGTACATGTACGAGGTGTCTTCTTGTCGACCCGCTCTGGCTGAACTCGATCACCGATGGTGCGCCCTGCAGCAGAACCTGGAAGTGATCACTGGCGAGAGCGTCTCGCTGACCGCTTCTGACGAGAACCACTGGTTCTTGGCGAAGGCGGTCATGTGCGGCAAGAGGGCTGGCTCCCGTCTCTGTGTGGTGGCGTCATCGTCGGGAAGGGCTTCGTGGGGGCGCAATACCGCTTCCGTCTCGCGGAAGATCGAAGTAAAGCTCCTGGTCAGAGGGTTGAGCGATACGCGTACTCAGAACGTGACTCTGCTGAGAGGGCAGCCGGTGTTTCGCGTTCTCAGCCGACGGCTCGTGTCGTTACAGTGTCGATGATTTGCAGTGAATGGCCTCTTTGGTGTTTTTGTGGCGACTTCGTGGCTGTATATGGCTGGTACAGCGGCAGAACTTGTATGGCCACAGCTCAGGAAGGCTCGATGCGGTGATGAGACGCCTCCGGGTCGAATTCGGGTCGAATTCGCGTTCATTTCACCTCGTTCAGGTGTCGCTGCAGTCGGCTGTGTCAGAAGGCATGACCGCGGGATTGTGAGGAGGGCCGCTGAACTTGTGGCCCTGAGCGGCGGTCGTCAGCAGATTCTTCGTCTGCTGGTGGTGCAGCTCTCGCATGCCTTTGACGAGCGCGAATGTTCTGCTTTCGGGGAAGTTGCCGAACTCTGGACCGTGTGTGGTCCGCATCTTGGTCACGGCCCAGGCTTGCGTCACAACTCGCCTGACCCGTACGGACCTTCGTCTGTAACGGCCGAGGTGCTTGTCGTGATCGTCATCATGGGGATATACATCGCACCGGCCGGGGTGGCCCACTTCCGCCAGGTCCTGACTGATCACCTCCGTTACTGGGGCGATCGCGACCTCCGGTCGCTGCACCTTCTGGCACCGGTGCAGGAGTTCGGCTCAACCTGCCTGGTTGCTCGGGCCGAGGACAGTATCCGTGGATGCATTTTCGGGTTCGTCACCCCCAACGGCACTGGGTACGTGCATCTGATCGCTGCGCGGGACGACGCCCGCGGCACTGGGCTCGGGCGTCGTCTGTATGTGGCGTGCGCTGAGGCCGCAGAACGACATGGAGTGCGGCAACTGAAGGCGATCGTGTCAATCGAGAACACCGGCTCGATCGCCTGCCATCGCAGCCTTGGCTTCGACACGCAGATCGTCGACGACTACAACGGCCCCGACCGGGCCATGGCCGTCTTCCACCGTGATCTGCCGCTCAACGTCACGTGGCCCTGACCAACCAGCCGTCACTGATAGAAGCCCCCAGACCGAAGTGAGCTGCACTGAGATTCGTGGTTGTTCGCTGACGATCAGGAGGCGGCTGCATCCGTCGTCGATGAAGCGAGAACGGTGAGGGAGCCGATCGTAAGCGGACGTCGCCCCTACGAATCTACGAAGTAATGGTGTGCGCCGCGTAGCAGGGACGGGAAGGTCTTGGCCTGAGCGCCCCGCTGGACAACGACGCTGTCGACAGCGCGCAGTCAAAGACGTCGACGCCGTGATGTCACCGGATGCAGCAGGCTGGTCGGTTCTCAGCGAACGACCCCATGCGGTCTTCAACGACGGGCGATGATGGGAAGACGGTGTCACAACCAGCGCTTCCGTTCTGTCTCTACGGGTGAAACCGAGAGGAACAGAGGACACCGTGCGTGAAATTCTGATCGTCGGCGGCGGCTACGCGGGTTTCTACACCGCATGGGGCCTGGAGAAGAAGTTGGGTCGGGGCGAGGCACACGTCACCGTCGTGGATCCGCGTCCGTACATGACGTACCAGCCGTTCCTGCCGGAGGTCGTGGCAGGGTCGGTGGAGGCTCGTCACGCAGCGGTATCACTGCGCAGGCACCTGCAGCGGACCCGCTTGATCGCGGGAACGGTGACGGAGATCCGCGACAGCGAGCGCACAGTCACCGTCCGACCCGAGAGCGGAGCGGACTACCAGCTGAACTACGACATTCTCGTCGTCACGGCCGGGGCAGTCACCAGGACATTCCCCATCCCGGGGCTCAGTGAAGAGGCGATCGGCCTGAAGCATGTCGAGGAGGCCGTGGCCATCCGTGACCGACTGCTGACGTCGTTCGACCGTGCGGCAACGCTGCCTCGCGGTCCCGAACGCCGAAAGCTGCTCACGGTCACCTTCGTCGGCGGTGGCTTCGCCGGTGTGGAAGGATTCGGCGAGTTGCTGTCCTTGGCGACCGCACTGCTGAAGCACTACCGGAACTCGACGCGGAGGAACTGGACTTCCACCTCGTCGAGGCACGTGGCCGGATTCTTCCCGAGGTCGGTGACCGGACGGCCGCATGGGTGGTACGGGCGCTGGAGAGACGCGGAGCGCGGATCCACCTGAACACCCAGCTCGTGTCCGCCATGGGTGGCCACGTCGTACTGTCCAACGGGGAGGACTTCGACTCGGGCCTGATCGTGTGGACCGCGGGCAACGCGTCGAATCCCACCGTCCACAATCACACGGACCTACCGGTCGACGACCGTGGTCTGCTCGTCGTTCGGGCCGATCTCCGCGTCGGTACGGAGACAGACCCGGTGGAGAACGTGTGGGCCGCCGGCGACGACGCCTCCGTGCCCGACCTCGCGGCAGGGCGGCCCGGAGCGTATACGGTTCCCAACGCCCAGCATGCGTTGAGGCAGGGCAAGCGCCTGGCGAAGAACATCCTGGCGACGCTGCGAGGGCGGCCTGCCAAGAACTACGTCCACCACAGTCTGGGGGTGGTGGCCACGTTGGGCCTGGGCCGGGGTGTGTTCCAATACCGCCGACTGGTCATCAAGGGCTTCCTGGCCTGGCTCATGCACCGTGGATACCACGTGCTCGCCGTACCGACGTGGGAACGCAAGATCCGCGTGCTCGCCGTCTGGATCACCGCTGCGCTCTACGGACGGGACATTGTCTCCCTGGCCTCGGTGCAGCACCCACGGGAGGCGTTCGTGTCCAGCGGTGAACCGGGTCGTGGTGAGCAGCCGGCTGACGCCCCTGTCCACTGAGCCGACCTGCTTCGCCGACTTCCGGCGTGGGAGCGCCGCATGTACGCACAGATGGACGGGTCTTGCGTCGAATCGGTCCAGGACCAAGTCCGGAGCACGTCCGAAGTGGTGTGCGGCGCTCTGCCGGAGGCTGCCCGTACCTACGCTGAGGAGCCGACATGAGTGAGGGCTCGACACTGATCACACGATGGAGGGCGCTCGACCGGCTGCACCGCCGGATCGAGGCCTCGGTCGAGCGGCGCATCCATGGAGAGCTGGGCTTGAGCCTTCGTGAGCTCCACGCTTTGGAAGCCCTCCAGAACGGTGCCACCACGGCGGCCGGGTGGCTCTATATGAACGACCTGGCCGCCGAGATAGGACTGAGCCAGTCGGCCACGAGTCGACTTGTGACCCGGCTGCAGGACCGAGGACTGATCACTACGAGTGCCTCTGTGCACGACCGTCGCAGCGTCGATGTACACCTCACCCCTGTGGCACAGGAGGTGTTGCGTCTCGGGGCCCCACTGCTCACCGAGGCCGTTCGAGAGGCGGTCCAAGCCATCGGTGCGGTGGACACCGACCCGCAGCTGCTCCGCTACCTGTGGGGAGGCCCCGGCATCAACGGCCACGCTGAGGGACGGACTCGGACTTTTGTGGAGCGTGCCTGACGGCTGCCCGGCTCTCTTCGAACGGGTGGGCAAGAGAACGGTCGGCACGGAGGACGTGGACGGTCCGTGTCGAAGACAGTGTGATCGGAGCGAAGATGTTGGTACACTGGGCACAACGTTTAGGACATTTCTGTTCGACACGGTCTCCGTGGAATGTCCGAACGTGTTGACACCTGCCGGAGCAGGTGCGGCGCTCCGGGCATCGACCATTCCCCCGTTGGCGGTGCCCGGAGCGGACCAAGCCACCCGGGCCCCTACTGAGGCATTCCGCCTGCCGCACGGCGCCGCCCCGCCTTTCAGGACGTGATGGCGCGGTACAGACCCCGGCCCGTTCGGCGGATCCGGGAGGTGCCGACCAGGCGGTCGAGGGTGCTCCTGACGGCGTTGATGCTGCCACTGTCGGTGTCCCGGCCGAGTGCCGCAGCGACATCCCGAGCCCGCACGTCGACGTCGCCGACTCTGGTGAAGTACTCCAGAATCTGTTCGGTGAGCTTGCCGTACTTGCCCTGTCTGTCGGCGTCGGCGGGGGATTCCGCCGCCGTGCTGCCCCCGGCGGGCGGGGCGGAGGAGGCAGGCTCCCGCACGCCCGTCCGGCCCGTCGTCGGCTGCTGTTCCCGCAACCCTGTCATGGTCCGGACTCCCACGGACTCCGCAGGTGGCAGCTCCGTCTGCGGCGCCACGTCGGCGGGAGCCGGAACCCGAGGCGCGCCTGCGGAGTGGACCGATGCAGGACCGGTCTGGGACATCACGGCCTGGAGGGCACTGAGCGCCCGCTGGACGGAACCTAGATGGGCAACAACCGCAGCCAGCTCCCTTTCCAGTGCCTGCTTCTGGACTTCCAGGCGGGCCAGGTCTTCCTGGAGGCTCTCAGCGGTGATTTCAAGGTCATGTGCTGTGTGGGTTACAGAGACCATGTGTTCCTCTCGTCCTCAACCCTTGTTCTCGCGTCCTCGCCTGGCTGATCCGCGATGTCGTTCGGCCCCAAGGTCGATGTGGGCACCGCCGGACATCATATGCGGGAGCGTGTTCTGTGTAGAGATGCACCAGGTTGACCACATGTGGCTCTGATGATGACTGTGTTGCAATCCATTGTCGCCACTGGCCGAAGCCAAACGCAACGGGTCCGAGGTGGCCGTGCACAGGAACAGGCACCATAACCGGCGGACACCGTCGAAGCCTGATTTGTCACTTGCTGTCAGGGCGGCCTGGCCGGCGCATCAAGGGTGGCATGTGATGAAGCCGTTGGGGCATGCGTCCTCCGAGTCGGTAGCGGCATCGTCGTGGCTCGGCCGGCTGCCGTCGTTCGCATGCTTCTCCCGGTCGGCGGAGGCCGTCGGTCGGCTCAGCCGCCGCAGAGTTTCGGAGACGGCCTCTATGCGCGAGTCGACCGTCGCGAGTTCCTCCTGAAGCACACGCAGGCGAGCCTCGAGCAGGGTGGCCTCCGTTGCCAGCCAGACACCGAGAGCCGCAGGATCGGAGTGGTGGTCAGGGTCTCCAGACATCTGCCGTCCTTCTGTGTTCAGTCTGCGAGTGCGCGGTATCTGCGTGGATGCGGGCGGTGCAAAGACAGTTCGGCACGGGCCATGCCGTGTGACCGCGGCATCGGGCATGAGCGGGGCCGAGGACGCCAGATGCGCAGAGAGGATCCGATACAGGGTCCTCGTCTGCGGGTGGTGACCCAGCGTTCCTACGGCAACCGGTCAAACCGTGCCGCCCCGCGCCTGGCCAGGACGAGAGTCACTCCGATCAGGAGCGACGCCACGATGCCGGTACCGAGCACAGGAAGACCGGTGAACGTGGTGGCCAGGACGGCGAGAACCGCGACCGGGTGGACCACATCGGCCGGGCCGCGCAGCTGCGAGGCCCGCCGGTGCAGAAGCCACACGCAGGCGATGAAGAGCGCGACGGGCACCGTGTACGTAGCCGCCGCCTGGCGATCGGTGAGGATGCCGTGCCCGGTGGCATGGGAGACGTTGAGGGCGAGGCCGGCACCCACGGCAGCCGCGGCCGCGAAGACCAGATAGTGGCCGTAGCCCCACAGCATTGCAGTGGTCAGCCCGGCGAGGTGGCGGGGAGCGTCCTGCGCGAAGTACAGCCACCACAGCGCGAAGACAGTGAGTATGCCGCCCGATGCGAGGGCGAGGACAGTACCGAGCTCCGCGTCGGCGTCCACAGCCGCGCGGACGGCGAGGGTCGCCGCCGTGATCGACTCCCCGAGCACGATCAGGGTGAACAGGCCGTAGCGCTCGGCTATGTGGTGCGGGTGCCAGGTGGTAGTGGCCGCACGCTCGGCCCACACGGGAACGGCGAGTTCCCCAAGCACCAGCACGACGAACGAGGCGACGCCTCCATCGTGGGGGAGGCTCAGGCGGGCCAACCAAACGACCTGCAGGACCAGGATGCCCAGGGCATAGCGCAGGGCGGCGCGGCGGTGCTCCCGGTCCGCGTGCGCGGCCCGCAGCCACTGAGTCACCATGGCCAGCCTCATGAGGACATAGCCCCACGTGACGACGGTGAAATCCGCTTGCTCGAGAGCCTTCGCGATGCCGGCGGCCATGACGAGCGCTCCGGCGATCTGGATGACGGTGAGCAGCCGATACGGAACGTCGTCGGTGTCGTAGGCGGAGGCGAACCAGGTGAAGTTCATCCACGCCCACCAGATCCCGAAAAAGACGAGTGCGTAACCGAGCAGCCCGTGACCGAAACGGCCCTCGGCAAGCTCGTGCTCGAACGCCGAGGCCGCTTGGGCGACAGCGGCGACGAAACAGAGGTCGAAGAACAACTCCAGCGTCGTGGCGGTGCGGTGTCCCTCGCCGGAATGGCGGGCGCGCATCGGGCGATGCCAGGCACTGGCTGCGTACGGTGACTGACTCATGTGGGCGCGATCCCTCCAGATGCGGAAAGGCCGGCAGGGGGCAGGCTCAGAGCGACGTTCACCGCATCGCCACAGCCGGTTGCACAGCGACGGACTCCGGCGGGGCTGGCGGGCCCCGCGCACCGAATCGGGTCAGCGGGCAGCAGACGGACTCGTCCATACGGCTTCACACGGTGGACCGCCCGACCTGGACGTCAGCCGACCACGGCGACGAAGGGTACTGATACCTGTCAGGCAAAGGTAAGGGCACTGTGGCGGGAGAAGTGGCCGAAGAGGAGTGGCCCTGGCCCTGAGGACAGGGCCAGGGCCAGGGCCACCCCAAGGTACTCAGCCCTGCTGCGCGAGCCAGTCGGTGAAGCGGGTCTCGGCGATGTGCGCGTCGGGGCCCGGGAGGAGCGTTGTCTCCTGCAGCTCGGCACCGAAGTAGGGGGCCCGCGGGTCCGTCACGACCGTGCGGGGGTCGTTCTTGGCCGCGAGGCCCTTGCGGATGAGTTCGTCCAGCTGGAAGGTGTCCGGACCGGCTACCTCAACCACGCCGTTGACCGGCGTGCCGACAGCCGTGCGGCCGACGACGGCGGCCACGTCGTCGGAGTAGATGGGCCGGATCCTCACGGGGGCCAGACGCACCGTGTCGCCGTCCGTCGCCGAGGCCGCGATACCCTTCATGAACTCGAAGAACTGTGTGGCATGGACGATGGAGTACGGAATTCCGGAGGACTTGATCAGCTCCTCCTGCGCCTGCTTGGCACGGAAGTAGCCGCTCTGCTGGAGCCGCTCGGTGCCGACCACGGAGAGCGCGACATGGTGGGTCACACCGGCGTTCGCCTCGGCCTTGAGGAGGTTGGTGGTCGAGGTGCGGAAGAACTCCATGACGGCATCGTCTTCGAAAGAAGGGGAGTTCGACACGTCGACCACGACCGAGGCGCCCTGCAGAACCTCGGCAAGGCCCTCACCCGTCAGCGTGTTGACTCCGGTGTTGGGCGCGGCCGGCACCGCCTCGTGGCCGTGCTCGTTGAGCTTCGCGACCAGCTTCGAGCCGATGAGTCCGGTACCACCGATCACTACAACCTTCATGATGGGAAACCCACTTTCCGAGATTTTTCTGATTCTTGCGATGCTTGCCGAGCGGTCTTGTCGCCGGCTCGTCCGCACCGGTCGATTTCGTCTGTACTAGGGATGACAAGGAGGTCGCTGGATTTGTGACAGGGAGCCCGGGGCAATCGCGGAAAAATTTCCGGAGATTACCCGCGGTCAACGCGGGCACGAGAGACGCGTGTCGGCGGTGCCGACGCCGTCGACGAAATGTGAAAGGCGGGAGATTACTCGGCGAGCTTGCCTTCGGTCGAGACTTCCTCCATCAGGGATGCGATCTCGTCCGGGACGGGAGGAATGCTCTCGCGTGTGATGCCCGTCGTCGGCGACCACACGAGATTGACCTGCAGAGCAGGGTCGAGGTCCGGATAGTCGCTGCGGTTGTGGCAGCCACGGGTCTCACGGCGTTCGAGTGCCGCCTCCAGAGTGGCCCGGGCCGACAGGGCGGCGGACTTCAGGTCGAAGGCGTGTGCGAGATCCTGGTAGCCGGCGATGTCGGGATGGACGCCGACGTTCTCCATCCGCTTCTCGATCACCTCCAGCTCCGCCAGCCCGGCGCGCAGCCCTTCCTCGTCGCGTACCACGCCGGCGTGCTCGGTCATGGTGTTGCGGATGGCGCGTTGGAGCGCTCGCACGTTCTCCGGGCCGTCCGCGGTCAGCAGTTCGTCGACCTCGGCGCGCGCCTCGGCCACCGCCGACGCCGAGCGCGGCTGCGCGGTCAGGGACTCCGAGTAGGCGGCGGCCGCCTGCCCGGTGATACGGCCGTACACGAGCAGCTCGATGAGGCTGTTGCCGCCGAGCCGGTTGGCACCGTGAAGTCCGCTGGAGGCCTCCCCGATGGCGTACAGGCCGCGGACGTCGGTGCTGTGGTCCTCCGGCCGGACCCAGACCCCGCCCATCGAGTAGTGGGCCGTGGGCGCGACCTCGATCGGTTCACGGGTGATGTCCAGCATCTGCAGATCCAGAAGAGTCTGGTAAACCCGGGGCAGCCGGTTCATGATCGTCTGCCGGGGTAGGTGGGAGACGTCGAGCCACACCCCGCCCTTGGACGTGCCGCGGCCTTCCTTGATCTCCGTGTAAGAGGCCAGGGCCACGCGGTCGCGGGTGGACAGTTCCATGCGCTCGGGGTCGTATCGGGCCATGAACCGCTCGCCGAGCGCATTGCGCAGGATGCCGCCCTCGCCGCGCGCGGCCTCACTGACGAGCGTGCCGGCCGCGTTCTCCGGCTCGATGATGCCGGAAGGATGGAACTGGACCAGCTCCGGGTCCCGCAGGCGCGCACCGGCCTCCACAGCCAGCCGGAACGAGTCACCGGTGTTCTCGTCGCGCCGTGACGAGGTGCGCCGCCAGATGCGGGTGTGGCCGCCCGCCGCGAGGATGACGGCGTCCGCGTGGATGAGGTAGCGCGTTCCGTCCCGCAGGTCGAAGCCGTAGGCCCCGAACACGGCGCCGTCGTGTGTCAGGAGCCGGGTGATGTACACGGTGTCGAGCATGGGGATGTCCAGTTGATTCGCGCGCCGGATGAGGGTGCGCTGGATCTCCAGGCCGGTGTAGTCGCCGGCGAAGGCGGTGCGCCGGAACTTGTGCGCGCCGAAGAAGCGCTGGGAGATACGGCCGTCCTCCTCGCGGGCGAAAGCCATGCCGTAGCGCTCGAGATCGTCGATGCCCCGGGCGGCTCCCTGGGTGACGATCTCGGCGGTGTGGGGATCGCCGAGCAGGTAGCTCTCCTTGAGGGTGTCAGCGGCGTGCTGCTGCCAGCTGTCCTCGGGGTCCATCGTGGCCAGGGCCGCGTTGATGCCGCCGGCGGCGAGGGACGTGTGGGTGTCCTCCTTGGGTCGCTTGCCGACGGCGAGTACGTCGGTGCCGGCCTCGGCCAGCTCGATCGCCGCCCGCAGGCCGGCACCGCCGGTGCCGATCACCAGCACCATGGTGGAAAGACGTTTCTCGGTGGCAGCCACGATTGCTCCGATCGTTTGGGTGGTCACTGACTCTGACCAGGACGTCGGAGTGTTTGTGACAACCCCACCGTTGACAAGCTGTCCACGGAACACCTGTGAGGAGACATTTCTCCGGCTGACAGCGCGTGGACCTGCGGGTTTGCGAGGGCTGGGCGGCGGAGTGCGGCCGCCGCAGAAGCATGGCAACCGGTCGTACACGGCCGGCCACCGTCCACCCCGAGGGCTCCGGGGAGGGGCTGTGTCACAACCTCACACGTCCCCTGGTCATACGGCTAGGGCGTGTTTCGAAAGTAGCGTCGTCCGCCCGGAGGGCGAGGCCCGCGGCGTCTGGTGCGGTGCATCGCAAGGCGGAGGTCGCCCGCGTACTGGGCGTACGCGGGCGACCCCGACAACGCAGCGAGGCGCCGTGCCAGGCGTCGCGGGCCAGACGGGACTTTCGAAACACGCCCTAGCAGGCCGGGGCTGCTCGGCGCAGCCCCGGCTGGACGTCTCCATTGGCGACGAAGGAGAAGAACATGGCGTACGTCATTGCCCAGCCCTGCGTCGACATCAGGGACAGGGCGTGTGTGTCGGAGTGCCCAGTGGACTGCATCTACGAGGGAGAACGCACGCTGTACATCAATCCCTCGGAGTGTGTCGACTGCCATGCGTGTGAACCGGTCTGCCCCGTGGAGGCCATCTTCCACGAGGACGACCTTCCGCCGCAGTGGGCGCACTACGCATCCGTCAACTCCGAGTACTTCGAGCAGCGGTCCCCCGGACGGGACGGGCAACCGCCGAGCGCCCTCAGCGACCACCCCCTCGTCGTCGGACTGCCGCCCCAGGTGTCGCACAAGAAGGACATCGCCGTGTTCACCATAGGCAAGGAAGAGGCGGCCGACGTCGACCTGTGGTTCCCGCCATTCCCGTCCTGATCCGACACGGCTGCCTGCCTTGCCCCCGACGTTCCCGGTGGCGGTCGTGTCGGACACGGGCTGGCCAGCCGCCGTCGACATCCTCTCCGGTCGGGCACAGCGCTCCTCGTGGAGGGCGCAGGACCGGCGACGTCGCCGATGCCCTCTCTCTACGGCGGGGACAAGCGGGCCTGCCGGTCGGCCGGTCCGTCCGACATGTCACCACTCTCATGACACAGCGGTGCCGCTTCAGCCGGCCAAGGAGGCCACATAGGGCGACAGCTTGGACGGGTTCATCACCCACATGATCTGGTCGATCCCCTCTGCGGATACGTCTACGCAGAGCAGGGCCACGGCGTTCCCGCCGGACGAGACGAGAACGGCGGGCCGTCCGTTGGCCTCGACCCACTGCACGTCCGACTGGGGCCAGAAGCGTGGCGCGAAGGCCACCAGGTACTTGGAGACGTGGAGACGCCCGATGACAGGGATCCTGGATGCGCCGCGCACCCCTCCGCCGTCGGAGTAGCTGACGACGTCCGCCGTGAGGAGCTCTTCCAGCACCGCCAGATCGCCCGTCTGCGCGGCCCTGAGGAAGACCTCCAGGAGGCGGCGGTGCTCAGCCGGGCTGACGCGCTCGCGGCGCTCGGCGGTCAAGTGCCTGCGCGCCCGGCTCACCAACTGGCGGGTGTTGGCCTGGCTCGTCTCCAGGATGTCCGCGATCTGCTGGTACGGGTAATCGAAGGCTTCCCGCAGGACGTAGGCCGCCCGCTCCACCGGGTTCAGCTTCTCCAGGAGCAGAAGGACGGCCAGTTCGAGCGCTTCGGCCCGCTCCGCCCCCACCTGCGGGTCCGTACTGGTGTTGACCGGTTCGGGAAGCCAGGGACCGACGTACGACTCCCGCCGTGCCCGGGCGGACTGGGCGAAGTTGATGGCCAGACGTGTGGTGACCGTGGTCAGGAACGCGGCCGGCGCGAGCACGTCGGCGTGGTCGGTGTTCTGCCACCGCAGCCACGCGTCCTGAACGATGTCCTCGGCCTCCTCAGCACTGCCGAGGACCCGGTATGCGATACCGAAGAGCTGCGGACGTACCGCGAGAAAGTCCCTCGTCGCCTGGTCAAAGGAAGCGGCGTCGGCACCAGCGTGCATGGTTGTCCCTTCCGGCGTCGTCGCCCTCAGCCTACAAGCCGTCCGAGTAGAGGCGCCCGCCGATCATCTCGGCCTGCGATGTCAGCTGTTGTGACACTGTCTCGTTGCACTCACGGGCCTGGCTGCCACGACAGAGGCAGGGACCGGCACGCGTGTCACAGAACCGCAGGGCTTCCGGTCAACACTGTCGAACAGTCATGGGATCGCGGCGGCCTCCGCCGGGGGACGCGCCCACCCTCATGACATCGGGATAGACGGAAGGTGCGAAACAGTGACGGACAAGGATTCAGCGCACGTGCACGGAGCCGATCACCACGGCGGGTCGGAGAGTTGGATGACGGCGGCGAAGATGCTGCAGGATGCGTCTCCGATCACCGTCCCCGAGGGTGCTTCGGCGATGACCGTATACGTGGAGTGGGAGCCCGGCGACCCGGGTACTCCTCCGCACCGCCACTCTGGGCCGGCGTTCGGGTACGTCATCGAGGGCGCCGTGCGTTTCGAGCTCGAAGGCGAGCCCGAACGTGTGGTTGAGGCCGGCGGCACGTTCTGGGAACCGGGCGGCGACGTGATCCACTACCAGGACGGCAACGCGCTGACGGACGCCAGGACCCGGTTCGTGGTGACCATGATGTGTGCTCCCGGGCGACCCATGCTCGAACTTGTCGACAAGGAAGAGCTGGAGAAGCGGGCCCACCTGCGGGCCCCACGACCGACCGAGTGACCTTTCGGCTGCTCGAACGCGCCGGTTCCGAACGGGGCCCGACCGCTCCCTGGGAGGACGCGAACAGGCATGAGTGCCCCTGACGTCGTGCACGGCATGCTGACGGCGCTCTTCACGGCCGCGGCTTTGCACGGGCTGCGGCACGGCATCCTGTCACCAGGTTCCGGGTGGCGGAGCCGCATCGACCATCTCCTGCATGCCGTCATGGCTCTGGCCATGGCGGCCATGCCCTGGGGCCGGGTGCCGGTGGGGACCGCACAGAGCACGTTCTTCGTGGCCGCCGCACTATGGTTCCCACTGACTGCCGTCCGCCGCCGCCACGAGTCCCAACTGACCGCGACCGCCAGGAGGCTGCCCTACGCGGTCGGCATGGCCGCGATGGCCTGGATGGTGATGCCCCACGCCACTAAGGATGCGCCGCACCAGACTCAGGCCAAAGGGTTGCCGTCGGCGCACCAGGGTGCGCATCTCGCCTGCCCCGCGGGGGAGTCGAGCCCCGCGGACGTGGTCATCGCGGTGTTGGCGCTGTGCTTGCTCACATGTGCGCTCCGGTCGCTGACGCGTGCCATGCTTCCCGTGAGGGCGACCAAGGAGACCGTGGACATATCGGACGCCGTGGGCACCTCGACTCTCGGCGAGTCCTATCGGCACTTCTGGGACGGATCCATGGCACTGGGAACGGCGATCATGCTGCTCATGCCTCACTGATCACGGCGCCCCCTGGTCAGGGCAGACGACCGCGATGTGTGGCGGATCCCGATGTGTGAAGGCCGTGCCCGCTCACGGCCTGACAGCATTCGCGGTGAAAGACGCGTTCGAGTCCGACTGATGCCCGGAACACTCGCCCTGTTGGCACTGCGGAGCCGTCGGTCCGGCTGCAACAGCCGGGAAACCGCGTGTGCACCAATACCTCAAGCGGGGAGAGTGAAGAGGCGGTACTCGGACACCGCGGTAAATCCGAGGCGCCGATACAGGGTTTCTCCTGCCGCACTTGCCGCGAGGGCTGCCAGTCGCATACCTCGCTCCTGACCGACCCGCAGCGCCTCAGTCGTCAGAGCTCCGCCGATCCCACGCCGACGACGGGTCTCGGCGACGTGGACAAGGAAGATGCCGGCGACGCCTCGCGCCGCGATGACCACCGTGGTGCCGACCACTTGGCCGTCGAGGACCGCGGCGAGACGGACGATGTCCGCGTTGTCCGACCGCTGCTCCTCGATGCGCACCACGTCGGCCTCCAGACCGGGAGCGACGCCCATGGAAGCGCTGTAAGTGCGGACCAGCTCCGTCAGTCGGGCATGCCCATTGACCCGCTCGATCCGCATGCCGACCGGGGGCTCACCGAGGTCCACGTCGCGATCGAGAGCCCGGACCATCACGGGCAGGGTCCCGAGCACGACAGCTCCGTGCTCGACGAGAGCGGCGCCTGTGCCGTCCGGACTGTCCGGACCGACCCACCACCACCAGGGAACTCCTGCCAGCCGGTTCCGCGCGGTTTCCACAGCGTGCCCGACCGCGTCGAGGGACCGTACCCGCACCACCCCGTTGAACTGCGGTTGGGGAAGCCCACTGCGATAGTGCTCGAAGCCTCGGTTGCCGCACTCCGCCTCCCCCCACCCCATGAGGTACTGCCGGAAGTTGGCTGTCACCTGTGTCATGGATGCCGCGGCGCCCACGGTGGTCGACGTGTCCGCCGTCTCCGCCACTTTCGTCACCTCACCATCCTCGGGCGGCCCTGCTGTCGGCCCTGTTCAGGGGTTCGCGTGGACCGGGTGCTTGCTCAAGACAGACACCCGGTTGAACGCGTTGATGGTGATGGCCACCCAGATCACCGCGGAGACCTGATCCGCGGTGAGCACCTCCTGGGCGGCCGCGTAGGCGGATTCCTGCGCGGCGGTGTCGGCGGGGTGGGTCGTCGCCTCCGCCAGGCCGAGTGCCGCGCGCTCCACGGCAGTGAACAGTTCCGTGTCCCGCCAAGCGGCCAGCACGCCGAGGCGCTGCGGCGTCTCGCCCGCGCGCAAGGCCGTTCGGGTGTGGACGTGCAGGCAGTAGGCACAGCCGTTGAGCTGTGACACGCGCAGGTTGACCAACTCGACAAGGTTCCGGTGGAGTCCCGCGTCCGCAGCGACCGCGCGGACCGCCGCGGATGTCTGCATGAGCGCGTCGTACGCCTTGGGACTCTGTTTGTCGATGAAGATCCGCCGGACGTCGGACGTCGCCATGGGCTTGCGCAACTCTGGCTCCTTCATGGGCGCTGCCACCGTCTCCCGAACATGTCATATCGTTGAAGTGAAAGTGTGAAAGTATCATAGTGTGAGGGGTGGTTCTCGGTGAGCAATGTGGAGATGACGCCAGTGGAGATGTGGTGCGGCTCTCCGGACGGTGACGCCACGTCGACAGTCGAGGTACTCACGCCACGTGACGTGCCGTTGGGCGGCCCCCGTGCCATGCCGGTACGGCGCACGCTGCCGCAGCGCGCCCGGTCCCTGATCGGCGCCTGGTGCTTCGCCGACCACTACGGTCCCGACGACGTCGCCCGCACCGGCGGCATGGACGTGGCACCGCACCCGCATACCGGGCTGCAGACGGTGAGCTGGCTGTTCAGCGGGGAGATCGAGCACCGCGACAGTCTCGGCAGTCACGCCTACGTCCGACCCGGCGAACTGAACCTGATGACAAGCGGGCACGGCATCAGCCACTCGGAGGTGAGCACCCCGCGCACCACCATCCTGCACGGTGTGCAGCTCTGGGTGGCGTTGCCGGACGCGCACCGACACACAGCGCGCGACTTCCAGCACCATGTGCCGGAGCCCGGGCGGGTGGAGGGGGCCGAGATCAGGGTGTTCCTGGGATCGCTGGCCGGGAACGCGTCACCGGTGCGGACCTTCACGCCCCTGCTCGGCGCGGAAATTCGCCTCGACCCCGGCGCCTCGCTCACGCTCCGCATCTACCCGGCCTTCGAGCACGGACTCCTCGTGGACCGGGGCGACGTCCGGCTGGCCGGGACCCTGTTGCGCCCGGCCGAACTGGGCTACGCGCCTCCGGGCGCCGACACCCTGACGCTCCGCAACGAGTCCGACGAGCCCGCGCTCACCGTCCTGCTCGGCGGACCCCCGTTCGAGGAGGAAATCGTCATGTGGTGGAACTTCATCGGGCGCAGCCACGAGGACATCGTCCGGGCGAGGGACGAATGGGACCAGGCGGACGAACGGTTCGGGGCCGTTGAGGGATACCCGGGGGACCGGCTCCCGGCCCCTGCCCTGCCCAACGCCACCATCAGGCCACGTCACAACCCCGCGCGCCACTGACCAGTAACCGAGAGGGAAACCGATGAGCCAGTCTGCCGCCACCCCGATCGTCGAGCGCAGGGACGACCACCATCGTTACGAGATCCTGGTCGAGGGCGAACGCGCGGGCCTGACCGCCTACCGTGACCGCGGCGCGCAACGCGTCTTCTACCACACCGAGATCGACGACGCCTTCGCCGGCAAGGGCCTCGCCGGCCTGCTCGTGCAAAAGGCGCTCACCGACGTGGCCACCCTTGGCATGCGCATCGTGCCCGTGTGTCCATACGTGGCCAAGTTCCTCACGAAGCACGAGGAGTTCGCCGACATCACCGATCCCGTGACCCCCGAAGTCCGTCATTGGCTGAAGAAAGAACTCGCTGACGAAAGGCCATGACATCCGCTGCCGCCGGGACCAGCCATGACACTGTTGAAACGCAACATTGGTAGAGTCCCTTGAGCCTCCGCCTTTCACAGGCAGCTGCCCGTGGTCGATCCGGGTGCACGGAGGCACGCCGTCGCCATGGCGTGAGAGAGCTGCCATGCGCCCCCCGTTTCCGAGAGGCAACCGTTGCTCATGACGAGCGAGTCATCGCGTGATCTCCGTCCTTCTTCCGCGATATCAGGCGTATCGCAGGGAACGACGAAGTACCTCGAATACTTCCAGGTCCAGCGCTTACACAGCCTGCAGCACCCCGTCACCGATACCCCTTACGAGATGGCCTTCCTGGTCAGCTCCCAAGTGATGGAGCTCTACTTCGGACTGCTGTGCCACGAGCTCGGCAGGTCACGCCAGGCAATCCGCACCGATGACATCCCCGGCGCGCTGCGCACCCTCAGCCGCAGCGCTTCCCACCTGCGTGCCCTGGAGGGCACGTGGGAGAGCTACACCGACATGACGCCGACGGACTGGAACCCGATCGTGGCCCACCTGGGCGGCTCGTCCTCCGTCCAGTCGCCGATGTACCGCCATCTGAACTTCCTGCTGGGCCTGAAGTCCCCCAAGATGCTGGCGCCGCACGAGCCCACACCGCAGATCTACGAAGGACTCAGGATGGCACTCGGCGAACCCAGCCTGTACGACGAGGCGCTCGCCCTGGTTCACCGCCGCGGCGTGCCGTTGCCCGATTCGGTCCTGCGCCGGGACTTCACCGAACCCTACGCCGCACGGCCGGAGGTCGAGGCGGCCTGGACACGCGTCTACGCGGACGACTCCCTTGGCGAACTACGGGAACTGGCCGAGGCATTGCTACGGATCGCCGATCGCTTCAACCGCTGGAAGCAGGGCCACCTGACCGTCACTCAGCGCACCTACGGGCCCAAACCTGGCTTCTATGGTACGGACGCCGTCGCCTGGCTGCGCCGCAGCCTGGACCTGCCCGTGTTTCCTGAGCTGTGGAGTGCTCGCGCCGCCATGTGAGAACGTATGACCAACGGCACGGCCGGCCCGCGGTGCGCCAGGGAGGCGCGCCGCGGGCCGGCCGGTGGTTTGGCCGGGCCAGATGTGTCAGGCGGGGACGACGGTCGGGTAGTCGGTGTAACCGGTGGCATCGCCGCCGTAGAAGCTGTTCGGGTCGGCCGTGTTGTACGGGCCCTTGGTCTTGAGGCGGTTGATGAGGTCCGGGTTGGCCAGGTAGGGGCGACCGAGGGCTACCGCATCGGCGATGCCCTCTTCCATCACCTCGGCCACCGCCTCGTGGGGCGCGTGCTCATCGTAGAGAGGGTTGAGAACAAACGTGCCCGGCCATGCGGCACGGATCTTACGGGTGAGGTCGCGCTCCCCGGTCTCGCGCATGTGGACATAGGCGAGGGACAGGTCGGAAAGGACGCTGAGCAGCGTGCTGTACAGCCCTGCGGGGTCGCTCTCCACAATGCCGAGGTCGGTGTTCCCGGGAGAGATGCGCAAGGCGACCCGCTCCGCGCCGATGGCCGCTGCGGCGGCCTTGACGACCTCGGCGGGGAAGCGGACACGGTTGTCCACACTGCCGCCCCAGTGGTCGGTGCGCAGATTGGCGTTGTCGGAGAGGAACTGCTGGAGGAGGTAGCCGTTGGCACCGTGGATCTCCACGCCGTCGAATCCGGCCTCGACGGCGTTGCGGGCGGCGGTGGCGTGGTCCTCGATGGTGCGGAGAATTTCCTCTTCGGTCAACTCGTGTGGGACGCCATTGTCCTTGGGGCCTTCTGCGGTGTACGTGACGCCGGGCGCAGCCACCGGCGACGGGGCCACGGGGGCAAGGCCGGTGAGCAAGGGGTGGCCCACACGACCCGCATGCATGATCTGCGCGAAGATCGTGCTGCCCGCCGCGTGCACGGCGTCCGTGACAGTGCGCCAGGCGGCGACCTGCTCGGAGTTGTGCAGACCGGGCGTGGAGATGTAGCCCTGGCCGACGACGCTCGGCTGGATGCCCTCGGTGATGATCAGACCGGCACTGGACCGTTGGGTGTAGTAGTCGACCATGACGTCCGTGGCACGTCCGTCCGGCGTGGCACGGTTACGTGTCATCGGGGCCATGAACACCCGGTTCGCCACCGTGATGTCGCCGACCTTGATGGGTTCTAATGCGTTGGTCACGAGTCTTCCTCTCCTGTGACAGCACCGCGACGATGCGGTTTCGGGGACGGCGTGGATGAGCTGCGCGCGGAGGGGCAAGCTTCTGCTCCACAGCCAGTGTTGTGGTGCGGGAATACGCCGGAGGGCGGACCGGGCCGGCGGGACCCCTTGACCACCGACGCCTCCGCCACCGCCACCCGTGGTCGGGTGGCGTCCCGCTGTGGCAGGGATCTGTGTCTGCCTCCGGATTGACCGGACAGCTCAGGAAGTTGTGACAGCCGCCGGTCCCGGGGCGACTCTCAGCAGTTACCCAGCCGGGCTACTCGAAGTCACACCCCGCGTTGGGCGCATCGCGGGACAAAGGTGCGCCGTGCGGAAGGACGTAGAGAACCTTCAGGACGACGTCGGTGGCCCCGAGGTTCCTGCCGATGTGCACGTGGTCCGCGCCGGAGGGCTCCTTGACAGAGCTCCCCCTGGGGTAGACCCCGTCGGACGCACACGTGGAGTCGAAGTGGCTGAGCGTCCCCTGCTTGACGTACCCGTACAGAGGACCGTCGTGGAAGTGCCAGCCGGTCGCCTGACCCGGCGGAATGGTGACCTCGCGCAGGATGAAGTCTGTCCCTCCGATGGTGGACTGGGTGATGATCTTGCCCGTCACACCGGGGCCTCCGGGGGTCGCGTCCGCGACCGCGGGAAGGGACAAGCCGACGAGCAGAGCACTGACGGCTCCGATTCGGGAGAGGTTGCGCATGTTCGCTCCATCTCGTGGGTGCATACGGTGACTTCCGGGCCTGTGTGAATGGCCGCTCCTCGCCAATGGCGTCACACGGTGTTGTCCGGAGCTGGGCGATCGGCCCGGATCCACCCTAGGCCATGGCCGCACACGAGGCGCAACCGCCCTCAAGTCAATACAGTGTGAGACAGTGTCATTCCTGTCGGCTGCCATGGGCGCGACCCGGGTTGGTCCTTCAGAGCACGCCCGGGTGACCTGACCTGACCTGACCTGACAACCTCTTCCACCGTGAGCGAAAGGCAGTTGCCATGGCCGAGGTGTTCTACGACGCCGACGCCGACCTGTCCATCATCCAGGGCCGCAAGGTCGCGGTCATCGGTTACGGCAGCCAGGGCCACGCCCACGCGCTGTCGCTGCGTGACTCGGGTGTCGACGTGCGTGTCGGTCTGCACGAGGGCTCCAAGTCCAAGGCGAAGGCCGAGGAGCAGGGCCTGCGCGTGGTGACGCCGGCGGAGGCCGCCGCCGAGGCCGACGTCATCATGATCCTGGTCCCGGACCCGATCCAGGCGCAGGTCTACGAGGAGCACATCGCCCCGAACCTGAAGGACGGCGACGCGCTGTTCTTCGGCCACGGCTTCAACATCCGCTTCGGCTTCATCAAGCCCCCGGCCGGCGTCGACGTCTGCATGGTCGCCCCCAAGGGCCCGGGCCACCTGGTGCGCCGTCAGTACGAGGAAGGCCGCGGCGTGCCCTGCATCGCCGCCGTCGAGCAGGACGCCACGGGCAACGCCTTCGCGCTGGCCCTGTCGTACGCCAAGGGCATCGGCGGCACCCGCGCCGGTGTCATCAAGACGACGTTCACCGAGGGACCGAGACCGACCTGTTCGGTGAGCAGGCCGTCCTCTGCGGCGGTACGGCCGCCCTGGTCAAGGCCGGTTTCGAGACGCTGACCGAGGCCGGTTACCAGCCGGAGATCGCGTACTTCGAGTGCCTGCACGAGCTGAAGCTGATCGTCGACCTCATGTACGAGGGCGGCCTGGAGAAGATGCGCTGGTCGATTTCCGAGACCGCCGAGTGGGGCGACTACGTCACCGGCCCGCGGATCATCACCGACGCCACCAAGGCCGAGATGAAGAAGGTCCTCGCCGAGATCCAGGACGGCTCGTTCGCGCAGAACTGGATGGACGAGTACCACGGCGGTCTGAAGAAGTACAACGAGTACAAGCAGCAGGACTCGGAGCACCTGCTGGAGACCACCGGCAAGGAGCTGCGCAAGCTCATGAGCTGGGTGAACGAGGAGGCGTAAACCTGATGAGCGACAGCCCTCCTGGCCCCCTTGCCGCTGCGGGCGGCGCTGCCTTCGCCGAACTGCTGCTGAGCAGTCATCTCGCCCTCACCGGCCGCCCCTTGTGCCCGCCTCGCTGGGCATCGATGCACGATGCGGCGCATTGGCTCTACACCGACGCGCCGTTTGGACTCCTGGCGCACGGCATGGGCCCGGACCCCGCGTTCATCTACGCCAACCGCACGGCCCAGCGGTGCTTCCAGTACTCGTGGGAGGAGTTCATCGGCATGCCCTCTCGCTTGTCTGCCTCCCCTCTTCATCAGGAAGACCGGCATGCCTTCGTCCGATCCGTGCATGAACACGGCTTCGCTGACGGCTACAGCGGACTGCGCAGGACCAAGAGCGGCGAAGAATTCTGGATCAAGGACGTGACGATGTGGGATCTCCTCGATCCGGAAGGGAACAGACGGGGGCAGGCCGCAGTCTTCCGCGACTGGCGCGGGCCCTGAAAGGGTGATGATTGCCCGTGCGCTGAAGTTTCCTTCGCCGCACGGGCTTTTGCTTCGCGCGCAGTGCGACGGCGGCGCGTTGGGGTGCCACCGGCGGTGTCACAACGTCTGCTGGATTCCGGTCAAGTTGACGAGCCAGCAGAATCAGAGGGTGCCGTGCGTGAGTCTCGCGTTGCCGAAAATCCCCGCCGAACAGGGCCGGGGTGCGGTACTGGACGGGTGTACGACCGGCCCATCCCTCGGCGGGCTCACGGACGACATGCCGGTCTTTCGCCGAGGACCGCTCCTCCTGACCGAAGCCATCTGCCTGGTGCCCGAAGCAGGAACTCTCACGTCCCGACATGCACGGCCCCGTTATCTGGATCACTGTCGCGGCGGCCACGTGATGTGTGCCGTGCGAGAGGGAGGTTGCCGTATGGATCACGATGAGGCGGTGCCGATCGCGGAGCTGCTCGACGAGCGTCGGCATCTGCTGGATGTGGCCTTTTGGATGCTGGGCAGTCCCGGTGAGGCGGAGAGTGCGGTCGATGAGGCCTACCGCCGGTGGTACGGGCTGTCCGAGGCCGTGCGCGGGCGGATCGCCTCGCCCCGGTCCTGGCTCGCCAGGACCGCCGGCGAGATCTGCCTGCGCCGCCTCGCCCAGCCCGACAGGGCTGACGACGCCACCGGCGCGGCAATCGCCGGCGACGGCTTAGAGTCATACGAGCATCCCGCTGCCACCCTGGACGAGGAGGAGGTGAGTCGGGTGCTGCTGAACGCGCTGGACTCCCTGTCACCGGACGAGCGGGCGGCGTTCGTGCTCAATGACGTGTTCGGCATGGACCGCGACACGGTCGCCGACATCGTGGGCCGCACCCAGCCGGAAGTGGCTGAACTCGCCGAGCGGGCCCGCCACAGCCTTCGGGTGCAGCGGTCCCCCCCCACGACGCCGGAGGAACACGATGCAGTGGCCCGCGCGGTCCGCCAGGCCTGTCTGAGTGAGGACGCCGATCTGCTGGCGTCGCTGCTGTGTCCGGACGCCACGGCGTTCTTCGACGGCGGCGGCAAGGTCCGGGCACTGATCAGGCCGGTACACGGCGGCCGGCAGGTCGCCCAGAGCCTGCTGACCCTCCTGGCCCGCCACCCGCGCACCACCCTGAGTGCCCAGTCCGTCAACGGCCGCACCGGCCTCGTCGTCCGCTACGACCGCCAAGTCGCGGCCGTCATCAGCCTCGACATCGCCGACCACCAGGTCGCACAGGTCTGGGTCATCCTCAACCCCGACAAACTCCGCTCCTGGAACCCACCCGCATCTCACACCTGAGTCAGACCTGGCTACGCGTGTGCAAGCGCCGAGGAGGCCGGGCCACAACATTGTGAGGCTTCCCGTTCGACTGCGTACGGTGCCCTCGCTTTCTCCCGCTGCTCGACAACGTGTTGATCCGCAGCCCCTGCGTGGAGTGTGCACAGAGAGGTGATGTGACTCCCACGGTATGCGGCGGCACAACTTTCTGCCCTGACGCTGTCACAAAAGCGAGCCGACCCCGGTCTTATGAGGCAGATGCGATTGGAGCAGCCGTGACCTTCAGTGACCCCAGTCCCCGCACCCCCCGAACAAGCCGTGCAGTGCCTCATATCCGGCAGTACGTCGGCCGTCAGAAGCGTCAGCCGGGATCGCTGGTCGGAGCCGTCGACCGCCACGCGGGGGCGGCGTGGCCGCACCACTAGACAGCCTCAACTGGAGGAACGGAGACCGCAGAATCATGCATATCGAACCGTCCCCCACGTCACATGACCTCGACGAGGCTGTGTCTGTCTTCGTGCAGCACCGGGCACGCCTGTTCGGAATTGCCTACCGTGTGCTGGGCAGCGTGGTCGAGGCCGAAGACGTGGTCCAGGAGGTGTGGCTGCGGTGGCAGAAGACCGACCGCTCCGTGGTGGTCAGCCCGGTGGCTTTCCTCTCGAGTACGACGACCCGCTTGGCCATCAACGTCGCGCAGTCTGCACGTGTGCGTCGGGAGACCTACATCGGACCGTGGTTGCCCGAGCCGATCGACACGAGTTCGGACCCAGAGGTGGGGGCGGAGCGCGCGGAAGCCCTGGAGCTGGCACTGCTGCTGGTGTTGGAGAAACTGAAACCCGCCGAGCGGGCCGCATACGTACTGCGCGAGGCCTTTGACTACGCCTATCCCGAGATCGCTGAGATCCTTCAACTCAGCCCCGTCAACGTGCGGAAGATCGTGAGCCGTGCCCGCAAGCATCTGTCGGAAGAGCAGCGGGAGAGTGTGGACACGGCAGAGCACCGACGCCTGCTCAACGTCTTCGTCTCAGCAGCTCAAACGGGGGATGTGGCTTCCCTGGAGGCGCTGCTCACCCCCGACGTCGTCAGTCTGTCCGACGGCAATGGCATGCGGGGCTGCGCTCGTATCCCTGTGCTGGGCCGAGCACGTGTGGCCAAGATGGTGACGTACCCCAAACTCTGGCGGGAAGCGGAGCCCAGGTTGGTCGACGCCAACGGCTGCACAGGCGTGATGGTCTACCGAGATGGCGACCCCATCGCGTTCATGACGATGGCCGCCTCGAAGGAAGGCATCCACAAGTTGATGTGGGTGTTCAGCCCGAGCAAGATCGCCGCGTTCCTGGATTCGCCCTCTCGGTTCACAGCTGAATCTCGGCTCTGTGCCGGGTGATGTGTCACTGCGGCCGTGTGACGAGGCGGAACGCACTGTCGACCGCCGGCTTGCCGAAGCAGCCGGTGCCCACAGGGCGTCCGCCTCATCATGACAAGCTCGCACCGTGGTTCCAGGAGCGGAGTTTGTCGGGGTTGAGGATGACCCAGACCTGTGCGACCTGGTGGTCGGCGATGTCGAGGCTGATGACGGCCGCGACTTGGCGGTCGTAGCGGACGACGAGGCCGGTGCGGCCGTTGACGGACTGGGCACTCAGGGTGGTGCGCGGGTGGCGGGCCAGGAGGGTCAGCAGGCTCTGGGCGACCTGCCGGCCGCCGTGTACCGGCCTGATCAGTGCCCGGACCTTGCCGCCGCCGTCGAAGAACGCCGTGGCGTCCGGACACAGCAGCGACGCCAGCAGATCGGCGTCCTCACTCAGACAGGCCTGGCGGACCGCGCGGGCCACTGCATCGTGTTCCTCCGGCGTCGTGGGGCGGGACCGCTGCACCCGAAGGCTGTGGCGGGCCCGCTCGGCGAGTTCAGCCACTTCCGGCTGGGTGCGGCCCACGATGTCGGCGACCGTGTCGCGGTCCATGCCGAACACGTCATTGAGCACGAACGCCGCCCGCTCGTCCGGTGACAGGGAGTCCAGCGCGTTCAGCAGCACCCGACTCACCTCCTCCTCCAGCCGCGCGCGTGCCTCTTGCGCGTCCCCGCTCTGCGCGCTCAGCCCCTCCCTCTGTCCGGTCGCACTCCTGTCGGGCTGGGCGAGGCGGCGCAGGCAGATCTCGCCGGCGGTCCTGGCGAGCCAGGACCGGGGCGAGGCGATCCGCCCGCGCACGGCCTCGGACAGCCCGTACCACCGGCGATAGGCCTCATCGACCGCACTCTCCGCCTCACCGGGACTGCCCAGCATCCAAAAGGCCACATCCAGCAGATGCCGACGCTCGTCGAGCAGCTCCGCGATCGGCACCGCCTCATCGTGATCCATACGGCAACCTCCCTCTCGCACGGCACGACGGATACGGCCGCACACCGGCTCAATCCGTTAGACCGGGCACCCACGGATCTTGTGACACGGCCTTCCGTGTGATCACGGGGTCCGGGTGCCGGACGGCGCCGGGCGCGACTGCATGTCACACGCGCGCCGGTTGCTCGGTCTCACGTGACGATCCCGTTTGCCGAAAAGTGAACTTTGGAGGTGTGCTCTGCCATGACTGCTGAACGCGGAGAAAACGCCACGTACTGGCGCGAGCGGGCAGCTTGCCTGCGTGTGGACCCCGATCTGTTCTTCCCCATCGGAAGCGGTGATCTGACGCTTGAACAGATCGACGAAGCCAAGGCCGTCTGTGGTCGTTGCCCCGTCGTGGAACAGTGCCTCGACTGGGCCGTGCGCGCAGGGCACGTGGAAGGCATATGGGGCGGCTCGACGGAGAGCGAACGCCGTGCGATGAGGCGACGTGAGGCCCGCGGGGTGAGCTACACGATCACCACGGCGGCGTGACCGCACGTGGTGGCCGTCAGGTGAGCCCGAAGTCGGTGAGGTGCAAGCGGCGGGGCGGTGGCTCGGGCAGCTCGCCGGCGCTGGTGGTGCACAGTCCGTCGAAGGCCAGTTCGAGGTAGCGTCGCCATGCCTGCGGCTGGACGGCGAGCAGAGGCGCGGCCGTCTGGTGGATGCCGCCGAGGAGCAGCACGACGTCGGTTCCCGTGATGTCGCTGCGGATGGCGCCTTGTTCGCGCGCCCGAGCTGTGAGTGTCTCGGCGACGCCGCAGAGGCGGTCGATCGCGTCCCGCACCTCGGCATGCTGCAGTGACGGCCGGCCGATCACCTCACAGAACGCCCGGTCGGCCGCAAGCACCTCGACCCCGGCGGTCATGAACTCCCGCAGCGCCTCAGTCGCATCGTCTGCCTCCGCAAGGCGGTCGGCTGTGTCGATGAGCTGGTCGAGCATCTGCAGCATGATCGCCGCGAGCAGGTCTTCCTTCGATGCGAAGTGCCGGAACACGGTGCCCTTGGCCACGCCGGCACGTTGGGCGATCTCGCCCATCGAGACGTCGACGCCGCGCTCGGCGAACGCCGCGGTCGCGGCCCCGAGCAGGAGGCGTCGATTGCGCAGCATGTCCGCTCTCGGGCTCGGAGCGGCTGTCCTCTCGGTCATGCGTACCCCTCTCGATCCAGAGTCTATCAGTAACATGACCGCCCGGTCATGTTAGGTGGTACGCTCAACATGACCGTGCGGTCACCTTCTCGTGCGCAAGACCGCCGGCCGTCAGGCATGTCGCCTGCTTCTCATCGCGCACTCCTGGGAGGAAAACATGAACGACACCTCTGCCCTTGAAGGGAAGGTCGTCCTGGTCACCGGCGCGTCCTCGGGCATCGGCCAGGCCACGGCGCTGGCCCTGTCGAAGGCGGGGGCCACCGTGGCCGTCGGGGCTCGCCGGACCGACCGGCTCAAATCCCTGGCACAGGACGCCCCCGGCGAGATGCTGGCTCTCGAGCTGGACGTCACCGACCCCCAGTCGGTGCAGGACGCGGTCGCGGCGACCGTCGAGCGATTCGGCGCGCTCGACGCCTTGGTGAGCAACGCAGGTGTCATGCTCAGCGCCCCGATCCTGAACGCGGACACCACGGAGTGGACGCGCATGGTCGAGACCAACCTGCTCGGGTCGATGTACGCGGTCCATGCCGCCCTGCCCCACCTGCTTCACTCCAAGGGCGCCGTGGTGCAGATCTCCTCGACCGCAGGCCGTACGGCATCGGCCGCCAGCGGCGTGTACGCGGCCACCAAGTTCGGGATCACCGCGTTCTCGGAGGCCTTGCGGCAGGAGGTCACCGCGCAGGGCGTACGCGTCATTGTCGTCGAGCCCGGCTTCGTCTCGACCGAGCTGGCCGACCACATCACCGACACCGCCATACGGGCCATGGCCAAGAACATGGCCGAGTCGATGCGCACCCTCCAGCCCGAGGACATCGCCGGTGCCGTCCTGTACGCACTCACCCAGCCCGAGCACGTCGCCGTCAACGAGATTCTGATCCGGCCGACCGACCAGACCCGCTGACCCCGGGTGCGGGCCCGCGGCCGGGTTCGCACCACAGGCCTCCAGTCCCCACGCGTGGCCGGCCGCCCGCAACAATTTTTCCCGACGTATGTCACACCTTCGGCGCGTGCCCTGTCATAAGGGTGAAAGCAGGCAAGAGCTTGCCGCCCCAAGGAGGCAGTGATGACCAACCCCGTTCTTGAGCCCGCGGCGCAGGAGATCGCGGATGCCACGGCCAACCCGCCGTTCCTGTACGAGCTCGGCCCGGAGGGCGCCCGCAAGGTCCTGGACGACCTGCAGGCGGCGCCGGTGGAGAAGCCGGACGTCGAGGAGAAGTGGATCACGGTGTCTGCCGAAGTGGGCGATGTGCGGGTACGCATCGTCAAGCCGGTCGGGAGCCAGGGCGTGCTGCCGGTCGTTCTCTACGTGCACGGAGGCGGCTGGGTCATCGGCAACGCCGGTACCCATGACCGGCTGGTGCGCGAGCTGGCTGTCGGCGCGAATGCCGCCGTCGTGTTCGTCGAGTACGACCGTTCGCCGGAGGCCAAGTACCCGGTCGCCATCGAGCAGGCGTACGCGACCGCTCGATGGATCACCGCGAAAGGCGCCGAGGAAGGCCTGGATACCTCCCGCCTGGCGGTGGCCGGCGACTCCGTCGGCGGCAACATGACCGCGGCCCTGACCCTCATGGCCAAGCAGCGCGGTGATGTCTCCTTCGTGCACCAGTCGCTGTACTACCCCGTCACGGATGCGGCCCAGGACACCGAAAGCTACCGGGAATTCGCGGACGGGCCCTACCTCACGGCGAAGGCCATGGCGTGGTTCTGGGACAGCTACACCACCGACCCCGCCCAGCGCGCGGAGATCACCGCCTCACCCCTGCGGGCGAGCCTGGAGGAGTTGCAGGGGCTGCCGCCCGCGCTCGTCATCGTCGATGACAACGACGTGCTGCGGGACGAGGGTGAGGCGTACGCGCGCAAGCTGACGCAGGCCGGCGTCCCGACCACGAGTATCCGCATCAACGGCACCCTCCACGACTTCATGATGCTCAACCCCCTCCGCTCCACGCAGGCCACAACTGCCGCGATGCAGCAGGCGGTTCACACGCTGCGCATCGCTCTCGGCACCAACTGAGAGTTCTGCACCGCTCTCGGCCGCCACATTTGAAGGACCAGCAGCACAAGCTGCTCTCAAGCCCCGGCGCTCGTGCGCCTGAACTTGTCGGCGCAGGACAGCGATCATCCCTGTCCGCCAACTTCTGGCCGACCGATCCACCAAGCCGATCCCGGCCGCAGCATGTTCCGGGCGAACTCCGGGACGCATGGCACGCGTCATACGCATCGCCCGCCTGCCGACCACGGCCTTCCTCTCCACGACTTGCGACAGTGTCCTGCCGCAGTCGCGGCCCTGTCCTGCTGCCCGGACACGGCCGAAACCTCTGCCTCGAAAGGGCCTCCCATGCACCGTCGTTCCCTGTATCGCCGTGCCCGCACTCCACTCGCCCTGATGGCCACCGTCACGGTCGCCGCCGGCATCCTCGCCGCGTCGGTCGGTCCGGCGAGCGCCGGCAAGACCAGTGCACCGCAGCACCGCAAGCCGACCGTCGTGCTCGTCCACGGGGCGTTCGCCGACTCCACCAGCTGGAACGGCGTCGTCAAGAAGCTGAAGCGGGAAGGCTATCCGGTGGTGGCCGCGGCCAATCCGCTGCGCGGGCTGAGCAGCGACGCCAACTATCTCAGGGACCTCCTCGCCGACATAGACGGCCCGGTCGTGCTCGCCGGGCACTCCTACGGCGGCTCGGTCATCAGCAACGCCGCCTACGGCGCCGACAACGTCAAGGCGCTCGTGTACATCGCCGCCTTCCTCCCGGAGAAGGGCGAGAGCGCGGTCGAGCTCTCGGGCAAGTTCCCCGGCAGCACCCTCGGCGACACGCTGCGCCCTGTTCCCGTCACTCTGCCGGACGGCACCAAGGGGACGGACCTGTACATCGAACAGGCCAAGTTCCACGACCAGTTCGCCGCGGACGTCCCCAAGGGCACCACTGACCTCATGGCGGTCGCCCAGCGACCGGTCACCAGCGCTGCCCTGGAGGAGGGCGCCTTGGAGCCTGCCTGGAAGACCATTCCGTCCTGGGTCCTGGTGGCCACCGAGGACCTCAACATCCCGCCGCAGGCGCAGACCTTCATGGCCGAGCGCGCCAAGGCCCGCGTCGTGAAGGTCCGGGCCTCGCACGCCGTGAGTGTGTCCCGACCCGACGACGTCGCCGACATCATCGAGAAGGCGGCGTGGACGGTCCGCTGACCGGCGTATCCGCGACAGGGTGGAGCGGCGAGGACGCCGCTCCACCCTGTCGCGACCGTGGGCTCTCTCACCCCGTTCGACCGGCCGCGGGTTGGTCGTCGTGGAGGGCCGACAAGGCGGCGGCGAGCCTGCCCCGGCTGGTGATGCCCAGGCGGGGATAGATGCGGTACAGGTGGGCGCCGACGGTGCGGTGCGAGATGAACAGGCGCTGGCCGATCTCCCGGTTGCTCAGCCCCCGTGACGCCAGCACCGCGATCTGCATTTCCTGCGCCGACAGTTGCGCCCTGGTGTTCGCACGTCGCCGGCCGCTCGACTCGCCGGCGGCGCGCAACTGCTCGCGGGCCATGTCGAGCCAGGGCTGCGCGCCGACCCGTTCGAACTCGTCGCGGGCGAGCCGCAGCGGAATCCGGGCGTCCACATTGCGGCGTTGCCGGCGCAGCCAGCGGCCGTGGTGCAGGTGCAGCCGGGCACGCCACAGCGTCCAGCTGGCCGGCAGGGCGTCCTGCGCCGCGGCGTAGCGCTTCTCGGCCGTGTCGTCCGGGGCCAGGACCGCGTCGGTGTAGGCCTGCGCGACCAGGAGCATCTCCGACGGCAGTCGGCGGGCCAGCTCCGGGAGTTCGGCCAGCAGTTCCCGGGCCTGGTCGACGGTACCCGCGGCCAGTGCGGCCTCCGCCAGGTCCGGTGCGAGCAGCCAGCGGCACACCGAGTGGTAGTGGATGTCGTCCGGGTCGAAGGCGCGCGCGAGGATCTCGTACGCTTCGGCCGGACGGCCGTCGAACAGGGCGAGCAGGCCGTCGACGTGCTGAGCTCTCGCGCCGGCGAACGGCATACCGGCGAACAGCCTGTGGGCGCGCATCTCGTGAATCGTCCGGGCCGCGTGCTCCGTCTCGCCCCGCAGGGCCGCCACCAGGCCGACATTGGCCTTCAGGCCCAGCCAGACGAGCCACTCTCCGGTCTCCTCGGCCAGGGTGAGACCTTCGGCCGACTCCTCGCGGGCCTGGTCGAGCTGGCCGAGGTACGACCTGGCATAGCTGGCGGCCAAGGAGCGGGCGAGCAGCCCGAGCCGGCCCTGTGCGCGCCACGCCGCGACCGCCGATGACAGGTAGCGGATGGCGCGGGTGACATCACCCATGCCGATGGCGCCACTGCCGAGGAAGTGCAGGCTCCGGCCGTCCTCACGGTCCGGTTCGAGGCCGTCGAGTCGCCTGAGTACGTCGGTCCCGTGCTGGTAGGGCTGGGTGTATGCCCGCACCGTCAGCACGTGGGGGGCGTCGGGATCGGGGTGCCACCGGTCCAGCTCGGCCGCGGCCCGAGCGCGCACCTGTTCGTCGCCGTCCTGGAAGAAACAGCGCGCCGCGGCACGACCATCTCCTGGATGCGTCGGTGCGGCTCGACCGGCTCGAACACGGACCTGTCGGAGACGACCATCAGGCGGGCACGCTCCACCGGTCCGAGCTCGGTCATGTCGGCGCGGTCCAGCAACAACTGGGCCTGACTGCGGTCGTTGATCTCACTGGCCAGCTCGGCAGCCCGAACGAGGATCCGGGTGCGGTCGCGGGGGTCGCGGACGAGTTCGGCCGCCTGGCGCAGGGCCGGGACGGCCGCCGCGACCTTGCCCCGGGCCTGGGACGTGTCGGCGAAACGCTCGAGGCGTGCGGCCAGTTCGTCGTCCGGGCCGAGCATGGAAGCCGCGAGATGCACGAGCTGCCGGTCGGGTGTCTCCTCGAGCAGCGCCGCGAGGGCGCGGTGGGTGGCCAGCCGGTCGGCGACCGTGGCGCGCGTGTAGATCGCCGAGCGCATCAGCGGATGCAGGAACTCCGGAGCACGGCCGACCAGGGTGACCAGACCGGCGTGGACCGCCTCCTGCAGCGCGGGCACGGACACTTCACAGCCGCAGAGACGGCTCGACACCTCCAGCAACAGGCTCAGCGGTGCGGTGGGCTCGGCCGCCAGGGCCAGCAGGAACGCACGGCACTCCCGGCTCACCGAGTCTGTCCGTGCCGCGAACGCCGCCTCCAGCCGCTGGGTCAGCGGCAGATCGTCCACCTGCGCGGCCATCCCCTGCAGCGCCTTGGGCAGCTCCACCAGGGCCAGCGGATTGCCCGCGGCGCGCTCCAGGATCAGCGCCCGCACCGGGGCCGGCAGGTCGGGCGCGCCTGTATCGAGCAGTTCCGCAGCGGCCGTCCGCCCGAGCGGCTCGAGAGGGAGGTCGGGGTACATGCCCAGGCCGTACTCCGAGGAGGTGTGCGTCCGTGCGGCAACGACGACCAGGATGGGGAGGTCACGGGTGCGCCGGGCGACGAACCTGAGCACGTCCCGGCTGGACGAATCGATCCACTGCATGTCGTCGACGAGCAGCAGCAGCGGCTGCCGATCGGCGGCGTCGGCGAGCAGTTCGAGTACGGCCAGACCGACCCGGTAGGTGTGGGGCTCGGTCTCCGTGGTGCCGAACACACCGCCCAGCGCCAGCCGGTGGGGAGTCGGCAGGTGCTCGATACCTGGAAGGGCCGGGTGCAGCAGCAGTTGCAGCGCGGCAAACGGCAGCCACTGCTCGGTCTCCACCCCAGAGGTGCGCAGGACCCTGAAACCGCCCTCGTCGGCCGCGGCGCCGACCGCTCCCAGAAGAGCAGACTTGCCCACCCCTGGAGTGCCATAGACCAACAGCGCGTTGCCGCGCCCCGCCGCCGTGTCCGTCAGCAACCCTCGCAGGACGCGCAGCTCCTCCTCACGGCCGATCATCGCGCCTGTGCCGGGTGCGGTCCTTGCGGAGTCTCCCGTTCTGTTTTCGTCGCAGCAGGCATCGTGCGCGGCATGTCCAACTTCCTCCGGCAACGGGTAACAACGTGCAACATGTTACCCGTTCGCTGCAACTGTCCACACGTTGCATGACACGTTGCCGTGTGGTTGACCGTGTCCTGCGTGCACGTGCAGTCAGATGACCGATGTTCGGGCGTGGGGCGACCGCGGAAGCTGGCCCGGTACAGGTTGGAGGTGAAGCGGGTCCCGGGGGACCCCGCATTTATTCGGCTCCGATTGTCCTCATCGCTTTTCCCACCCTCAGTGAAGAGGGTCTATTTCGACACGTAACACCCATGAGCCTTCTTTTCTTTCCGGGAAACAAGCATGGCTGCGCTGGCAGAACACGGACCGTGCCGGGGTGCTGAATCCTTCAAGCTATCTGGCGCGGATCACAACCCGGCTTGCACTCAACGTCGTTCAGTCCGCCCGTGCCCGCCACGAGATCGGTACACATCACTGGCACCCTGAGACGATCGACCCCAGCACGGATCCAGCCACCAGGGCCGAGCGAGCCGAGGAACTGGAACTGGCCCTACGCCTGCTGCTCGAGAAGCTCACCCCCCTGGAACGAGCGGCCTTCGTTCTTCGTGTGGCGTTCGACTACCCCTACAGTGAGATCGCCGCCAATCTTCAGCTCAGCCAGGTCAACACCCGCCAGATCGTCAGCCGAGCCCGCAAGCGCCTCTTCGCCGAGCGAGGCGAACCAGTAAGCGCGACGGATTATCAGCGATTTATCGAAGCGTTCGGTACCGCAGCGCAAGCGGGGGATCTCACTGGCCTTGAAGACCTCCTCATCGTCGATACCGGCCGGAATCGTATCCAGGCTGCCTACCGGTGGACACCGACCCAGCGGAACGCTCGCCGTGAAACAGAACCTGCACTTCCACATGATGTGCCACTTGCCGCCTGGTGAGTGTCTCGATTCACACTCCCACTCGCTGTCGGCGACGGTCTGCAGCGAGCCGATCCGGGGCGCGCGACTGCTGCCTCGTGTACATCGCCGCCTGCCTGCCGAAGAAGGGGAAGAGTGCGGTCCAGCTCTGGGGCACGTTGCCCGTTCGTCGGCAGCCCCCGCTTATCCGGCCGCCTCCTGACCACCACAGGGTCCCTGGACCCCAGGTCGGCATATGGAGAGGCGCGCAATCGTTGAGAGACGTACGATCGACGGAGGTGGCGCCTGGGTCGGGGAGATGGTGGTGTACGGGTGCTTGGCCGGAGCAAGGAGTGTCGTGCGCTTGATCAGCTCGCGGCGAGTGTACGAGCCGGCCAGAGCGCCGCGCTCGTACTGCGTGGCGAGGCGGGCATCGGCAAGACCGCTCTGCTGGACCATCTCGCGGAGAGCGCGGTCGACTGCCGGGTAGCGCGAGCCGGCGGCACCGAGACCGAGATGGAGCTGCCGTTCGCCGGGCTGCACCAGCTCTGCGGACCCCTGATCGAGGACATCGATCACTTGCCCGACCCACAACGCGACGCACTCGGCATCGCCTTCGGTCTTTCCAAAGGCGCAGCGCCGAACAGGTTCCTGATCGGCCTGGCGGTCCTCAGCCAGTTGGCCGTCGTGGCCGAGGAGCGGCCGTTGATCTGCCTGGTCGATGATGCGCAGTGGCTCGATCGCGCGTCGGCACAGGTTCTCGGCTTTGTGGCGCGACGCCTCGTAGCGGAGTCGGTCGGCTTTGTCTTCGCGGTGCGGGCGTCGGAGGACGAGGAGCCCGTGTTCGAAGGGCTGCCCGAACTGAGTGTGCGCGGCTTGAACGAGCCCGACGCTCGTTCGCTGTTGGACTCGGTGGCCCCTGGGCGGATCGACGAGCGCATCCGGAGCAGGATTCTCGGCGAAGCACGAGGCAACCCGCTCGCCCTCCTGGAGCTGCCGCGCGGGTGGACGGTCGTCGATCTGGCAGGCGGGTTCGCCCGGCCGGAGGCGCAGCCGGTGGCGAGCCGGATCGAGCAGAGCTTCCTCACCCGGGTCCAGTCACTTCCACCGGCGACGCAGCGGCTGTTGCTGATCGCCGCCGCCGAGCCGGTGGGGGACGTCACCTTGCTGCGACGCGCGGCGGAGAGACTAGGGATCGGAATGGACGCGGCGGCCCCGGCCCTGGCCGCGGGACTACTGGAGCTGGGCACGCGCGTGCGTTTCCGCCATCCGCTGGTGCGCTCGGCGACCTACCGCGCGGCGGCCTTGTCCGACCGGAAAGAGGTTCACCGCGCGCTGGCCGAGGTCACTGACGCGGACGCGGGCCCTGATCGCCGAGCGTGGCATCGCGCCCATGCGACGGTGGTCCCCGATGAGGCGGTGGCCGTCGAGTTGGTGCGCTCGGCGGACCGGGCGCGGGGACGGGGCGGCGTCGCGGCGGCGGCAGCCTTCCTCGAGCGGGCGATGGAGCTGACGCCCGACCCCGCTCTCCGTGGCACACGAGCGCTGGCGGCCGCCCAGGCGAAGTTCGAAGCGGCGGCGCCCGAGGCGGCGTATCGGCTGGCGAAGGTCGCGGAGTTGGGGCCGCTCGACGAGCTGGAACGCGCCCGGCTGGCGCGGCTGCACGCACATGTCGTCTTCGCCCGCGGCTGCAGCGGTGCGGCCACGCCCCTCTTCATCGAGGCGGCCAAACAGCTCGAACCCCATGACGCGGCACTCGCACGCGAGGCCTGTCTCGAGGCGCTCGCTGCGGCGATCTTCGCGGGCCGGCTCGCCGACGGACTGACAGTTCGGGACGCCGCCGAGGCCGCCCGCAACGCGCCTCGCGGCCCCGGCCTGCCGGGGCAGACGGACCTCCTGCTGGACGGGGTGTCGGCCCGCTTCACGGAGGGCTACGCAGCGAGTGTGGAACCGCTCCAGAGGGCTGTCCGGGTATTCCATAACGACGATTGGGGCGATCAGAACGACGTCACGCGCCGGCTCTGGCTGGCGTGCCCGGTGGCACCTGAACTCGTCGCACCGGAGTTGTGGGACGACGAGGCGTGGCACGAGCTGGCCGGCCGTGCGGTCCGACTGGCCCGTAATGCCGGCGCGCTCGCCGTCCTTCCCATGGCGCTTGCCCATCGGGCGGCCGTACATGTGCTGGCCGGCGAGTTCGCCACCGCCTCGGCCCTGATCGACGAAGCGGACGCGATCACCAGGGCGACGGGCAACGCCCCACAAGGTTGCATCTCACTCATGGTCGTGGCCTGGCGGGACGACGAACATCAGGCGATGAAGTCGATCGACGCCGGTATCCGGAACGCGACGGCCAAGGGAGACGGACGGACCCTGGGAATGGCCCACTACTTCACCGCCCTGCTGCACAACGGCCTGGGCCGGTACGACGTCGCCCTCGGCCATGCCCAACAGGCGTGCGCATACGAGGACCTGGGTTGCTTCGGTTGGTACCTCGCCGAGTCGGTGGAGGCGGGGGTGCGCAGCGGCGATCACGACGCGGCCGTTGCCGCCCTGGCCCGGCTGGTCGAGATGACAGACGCCGCCGGCACGGACTGGGCGCTCGGTGTCCAGGCGCGCTCGCGTGCTCTGCTCAGCGAGGGCGACGCCGCGGAGCGGCTCTACCGTGAGGCGATCGAGCGGCTCGGCCGCACGCGCATCCGCCTTGAACTCGCCCGCGCACACCTGCTGTACGGCGAATGGCTGCGCCGCGAGAGCCGCCGCGTCGACGCGCGCGACCAGCTACGGACCGCCCACGAGATGTTCACCGGGTTCGGCGCGGGTGTGTTCACCGAGCGCGCGAGCCGAGAGCTGCGGGCCACCGGCGAAACGGTGGCCAAACGCACGACGACCACCCCGACGGCCCTCACCGCGCAGGAGGCACAGATCGCCCGCCTGGCCCGCGACGGACTGACGAACCGGCAGATCGGCGCGCAACTGTTCATCAGCGCTCACACCGTCGAGTGGCACCTGCGGAAAGTGTTCGCCAAACTCGGCATCACGTCCCGCAGACAGCTCCGCGGCGCACTGTCCGGCCGAGCATCCACCACAGCCCCGGCCTAGGGTCTGTTGCGAAAGTGGATCTTGGTCGTGAATGATCACGTTCCGTGAGACGTGGGGACCTGACGAACGGCCAGTGGGCCCGGCTGGAGCAGTTGCTGCCGAGGGGCATCAAGCCGGGCCGCCCGCCAGTGTGGACGCGGCGGCAGCTGATAGACGGCATACGGTGGCGGACCCGGGCCGGCGCCCCGTGGTGGGACGTGCCCGAAAGGTACGGCCCGTGGGACCGGGTCTACGACCTGTTCCGGCGCTGGCAGCGGGACGGCACCTGGGCCCGGATCGTCACCCAGCTCCAGGCCGAGCGGACGCGAAGGGCCTGATCACCTGGGACGTGAACGTCGACTCGACGGTTTGCCGGGCTCATCAGCATGCCGCCGGGGCGGCGAAAAGGGGGGATCTCCAGAAGGAGCCGTCCGGCGGGGTCTTCGTCGAGCCGGACGACCACGTGCTCGGTCGGTCCCGAGGCGGGCTGACCAGCAAGATCCACCTGGCGGTCGAGCAGGGGCAGAAGCCGCTGTCGGTGGTGATCACGCCCGGTCAGTGGGGTGATTCCCCGCAGTTCGAAAGAGTTCTGGAAGCGATTCGGGTGCCGAGGCTGGGTCTGGGGCGGCCGCGCATTCGACCGGACCGTGTGCGGGCGGACAAGGGGTACGACTCTCGCAGGAACCGCTCCTACCTGCGCCGACGCGGTATCAAGGCGACGATCCCAGTCCCTGCGGACCGCGTTCGCAACCGGCAGAAGCTCGGCGCTCGCGGCGGTCGGCCGCCGAAGTTCGACAAGACCGACTACCGCGAGCGCCACGCGGTCGAGTGCGGTATCAACCGCCTCAAGCGCCACCGGGCCGTAGCCACGCGGTACGACAAGCTCGCCGTCCGCTACGAGGCGACCGTGCTGGTCGCAGTGCTCAACGAGTGGCTGTGACCAGGGGGACCACCGTCAGATTGCCGCTGCATAACACCGGACGGCCACCTTCTGCTCCGGGCTCCACTGCTGTTCGACTGTGGCCAGCAACTGCCAGCCGAGCCTCTCGTACAAAGCTGCCGCCGCAGTGTCGGAAGCCACCACGTCGAGCACCGGATGCATGCCGCGATCCTGTGCTTCTGTGACAGCCCGCGCCATCAGCAGCGCACCGATCCCGTGGCCGCGAGCCCACGGGGCGACGAACAGCCGGTTGACCACGGCGGTCGCGTCGATACTCACCCCTGCACGAGCGCTCCACAGCCCAGGTGCCGCGTCTCCCACGTCGCTCCGGGACAGGCCAATGTGGCCGGCAATGCGGCCGTCCAGTTCCGCCACCCACGAGGCAATGAGCGAGGGCGGCGTGAGCCATGCCCCCGGGAGGTCGGGCCAGTTCACCGGATAGCCGTCGTGCTCATGGACCTCTGCCAGCACCCGCACACACTCACCGAGGTCGCGATCATTCCGCTGTCGGGCACTCGGGGGTACGTCCGCGCCGGACACGCTCTCGCTCTTCACTGCGGCATGGAAACACAGCCCGAAGGCCCGTGACCAGCGACTTTCGCAACAGACCCTAGGCCGATGTCTCCTCGCCGTCGAGCTGCATCGCGCGGATCTCCTTGCGGGAGGAGATGCCGAGCTTCGAGAACACCTTGCGGAGGTGCCACTCGACGGTGTGGGGGCTGAGGAACAACCGGGCGCCGATCTCGGGGTTGGTGAGCCCTTCGCCGGCGAGGCGGGCGATCTGCGCTTCCTGGGAAGTGAGGTCCGTGCGGGTCGTGACGGTCCGTCTCCGAATCGTCGCCCCCGTGGCCTGCAGCTCGCGCTCCGCGCGTTCGGCGAACGCCTCGGCCCCGATCTGGCTGAACATCTCGTGCGCGACGCCCAGTTGGGCACGGGCGTCGACGCGGCGGTTCTCGCGGCGCAGCCATTCGCCGTACAGCAGGTGTGCGCGGGCCAGCTCCACGCGGACACGGGTCCGGCCGAGCCGCTCGATCGCCTCACGGTAGAGCCGCTCCGCGGCGTCGCCCTCGCTGAGCAGAGCACGCGAGCGCGCCTCCACACCGAGCGCCCAGTCGGTGCCGCTGGCTCGCGTCGCCTCCGAGAGCTGCTCGATCGCGTCGGGTGCCAGCTCGGGCGCGCCGCTGCGTACGGCCGCCTCGACCAGCTCGGCCAAGCCCCATTGCGGCGCGCCGAACTCCTTTTGGTGGGCGGCTGCCGCCTGGGCCGCGGCCACAGCGTCCTCGTACTGGGCGAGGCTGTTGCAGAGCACCGCGTGGTAGTAGTGGGCGACGGTGGCTCCGAGCCCCTGGCCACGCGGCACGGACTCGCTGATCGTGGCTTCGATCAGCATGCGTGCCTCTCGCTCGCGACCACTGAAGGCAGCCAATGCCAGCGCCCCGAAGGGCGGCTGGATGCTCCCGATCGCCGCACTCACCGTTCTCACCTCCTCGATCAGCGACGCCGCTGCCGCCAGCTCGCCGGCGAAGACGTGCACGACGGCGGACGAGTCGAGCGCAAGGGGCAGCTCGCTGAGCGCACCGGCCTCACGGGCGATCGCCACATGACGGGCTGCGACTGTGTGCCAGCGCTCCTGGTCCCACAGGCCCGCCGCGATGATCCCGGCGAGCAAGAGCCAACGCAGTGAATCCTGGACGGAGACGTCCTCGTCACAGAACGCCCGGAGGACTCGCTCGATCATCGGCGCCGATACGGCGTGGCCGTCGGTGAGACGCACGGCCAGGGCATCCAGCAGCATGTCGGGCGCGCGCAGCAACTGCGACGGCGGCGCCCCGCGCGCCGCCTCGCCCACTTCCCGCCACCCTGGGCTGCGCGCCAGGCGGCCGGCGAAGATCACCGCCGAGACCGCTTCCAAGTACGTGTCACGAGCGAGCGCAACGTCGAGTTGCTCGAGCCGGCGAGCGGCGGCGAGCAGGAGCGGAGGAGCGGCACTGCCGTGGCCCTGGGCGAACGCGATCCGGGCACGCAGCACGTCGATCCGCGCGCGCCCGAGCTCGTCGAGGGGGCCGGCCTCCGCCGCGGCGAGGAGGGCAGCCGCCCTCTCGAACGCACCGGCGTGGAGCTTCGCCTGTGCGGCATCCACTGCGCGCTGCGCACGTCGTACGGGATCGGGGGTCAGCTCGGCAGCCCGCTCGAGGAACGCCGCCGCCGCCGCGATGCCGCCGCGCGCCTGCGCCCGGTCGGCCGAGCGCTCCAGCTCGGCAGCGATCGTTTCGTCATGGTCCAAGGTCGCGCGTGCCAGATGCCAGGCCCGGCGATCGGGATCGAGCCGAGCGTCGGTCGCGTCGGCCAGTGCCTTGTGTACCTTGCGCCGGTCGTTCGGGCCTGCGGCGCGATAGGCCGCCGAGCGCACCAGCGGATGCCGGAAGCGCACCCGGGTGCCGAGAGTGATCAGTTCCGTCGCTTCGGCGTGCGACGCGGCGGCGTCGATGTCGATCCCCAGCCGCTCGGCCGCACGTCTGAGCAGCGTCACGTCACCGACCGGCTCGGCGGCCGCGGTGAACAGCAGGCGTTGCGTCTCGGCCGGAAGCGACTGAACGCGACGGAGAAAAGCATGCTCGATCTGGCTCGACAGCGGTCGTACGTCCGGATGCCCGAAGCCGCCGGCCATCTCCGCCGCGGTCAGCCCGCGAGGCAGCTCCACCAGGGCCAGCGGGTTGCCGCGCGACTCGGCGACTATGCGATCGCGCACCCGCTGGTCCAGCGGCCCGGTGACGACCGAGTCGAGGAGTGTCCGGGCGTCGTGCTCGGTGAGCCCCGTGACGCGCAGCTCGGTGAGGCTGTCCAGTGTCTCGCCCGGGCTGGGCTCGCGGATGGCGAAGACGAGCACGACCGATTCCGCGAGCAGCCGGCGGGCGACGAACTCGAGGGTCTGTGCCGAGACGCGATCCATCCACTGCGCGTCGTCGATCAGGCAGATCAGCGGCTGGTTCCCTCCGGCGTCCGCGAGGAGGCTCAGTGTGGCCAGGCCCACCAGGAACCGGTCGGGCGCATCGCCGCTGCGCAGCCCGAACGCCGTGCGCATGGCGTCGCGCTGCGGCTCCGGAAGACTGTCGAGGCCGGCCAGCAGGGGAGCGCAGAGCTGGTGCAGGCCGGCGTAGGAGAGCTCCATCTCGGACTGGACGCCGGCGACCCGGACGGTGCGGCATTCGGTGGCGCGCTCGAGCAGGTACTTCAGCAGCTCGGTCTTCCCGATCCCTGCCTCACCGCGCAGGACCAGGGCCCCGCTGCGCCCCGCTCTGGCGCCGGCCACGAGGTCGTCGAGCACCTGGCACTCGTTGTGCCGGCCGAGGAGTCCGGTCCCTGCACCGCTCCCCGCCATGGCAGCCCCCCTGTTCGGATACTCCGACCCGCATCGTAATCCGTCCCCGGATCACCGCGGCCGTAGGTCGATCAAGGCGAACCGGATCGACCGTAGGGCCGTAACGCGGGCAGAGGCGGCCGACCCCGGAGGCTTGGCCATGGGATCCACCACGGCACCACCACGGAGCCGCCTACGGCTTTCCAAGGGCGCGATCGGGTGTCCCTGGGCGCGACGTTGGTTGTCGGCAGCCGTCGAGCCGCCGACCCACGGAGCAAAGGAGCAGGTCGTGGAGACACATCTGGGCCAGGCCGGGCAGGGCTGGGAGATGGCGGGGACGACGGCCCACCCGACGGACGGTGACCTGGAAGACGCGGCGTCGGTGTTCGTCCGTGTCAGCCCTGGACTGCTCAAGATCGCCAGCCGCATCGTCGGTAACCCGACCGAGGCGGAGGACGTCGTCCAGGAGGCGTGGCTGCGGTGGCAGGGCACCGATCGCACGGTGGTCTCGAACCCGTCGGCGCTGCTCAGGAGGACGACCATCCGGCTGGCCATCAACGTCGTCCAGTCCGCCTGGCGGCGCCGAGAGTTCTCCGCAAGTCCCTGGCTCCCGGAATCGGTGGACACTGGCGCGACGCCAGAGGCGGCGGCCGAACAGCAGGACGCCTTCGAGCGAGCGGTGTTCCTTCTGATGGAGACCCTGACGCCCAGGCAGCGCGCGGCGTACGTCCTACGGGAGGGGTTCGGATACCCGTACAGCCGGATCGCCGAGATCCTGGGCCTCAGTGTGGTCAACACGAGGCAGCAGGTTGCGCGGGCCCAGGAGCGTCTTGGCAGTAACCGGCGCAGGCAACCTGTGGACTCCGCAGCGCATCGGCGGCTCGTCCAGGCGTTCTTCGCGGCAGCCCGGACCGGTGATGTCGCGCACCTGGAGAGGGTCCTGTCCGCGGACGCGGATCATCAGCCGATCTGCCAACCGATGTTCTGTGGTCAGACGGCGTGACAGGAGCAGGCCTCAACCGGCAGTCAGCTCGCGCAGCGCGGCGGAGATGGCCGTCATCCGCTCGTCGAGGCTTACGAGTTCCTGGTGGAGCTCGCCGATCCGGGCCCGCAGCGCGTTGGCCTCCGCGGCCAGTGAGACGACTGTGGCCATGACGTCGACGCGGTTCTCGGTCGTTGGAGTCATCGTGTGTCCCTCTCCACCTGCACAGCGGAGATGTCGAGGATCAGGTTCACCTTGTCGCTGATCAGGGCCCCGCCCGAGGCGAGGGCCGTGTTGCCGTCGAGGCCCCAGTCCGAACGCCGCAGGGTGGCCGTGCCCTCGAAGCCGACACGGTTGCGTCCTTGGGCGTCCCGGCCAGCTCCGCCGAACTCGAGATCGATGTGGAGGGGCAGTTCGACGTCCTTGATCCGGAGGTACCCCGCCAAGCGGAACCGGTCGTCTCCGGCATCGAGGACTCCGGAGGAACGGAAGCTCATGAGAGGGAACGTTGCCGAGTCGAGGAAGTCCGGGCCGGTGACATGGGCGTCCCGCTCCGGGACACCCGTCTCCAGACTGCTGGTCTGGACACTGAAGTAGGCCTCGGACCGGGTGGGGCGGGCCCCGTCGAGCTTGAGGAGTCCCTCGAAGGCGGTGAATCTCCCGCGCACGTTGGCGATCATGACGTGCCGGACGGAGAAACCTATTGCGCTGTGGGCGGGGTTGATGGTGTAGAAGCCGGTCAGTTCTTCATAGGGGGTGGTGTGGGGAATCGCGATTTCGTTGGTATTGACCATGGTGAGCCTTAAATTCAGGACACGGGCGAAAAGCGGTGGCCCCCGTCCGCGGAGGCAGGGGCCACCCGCGGTGGAATTACTTCTGCTGCGCGAGCCAGTCGGCGAACTTGGTCCCGGCGATGTGCGCGCCCGGCCCCGGCAGGAGCGTGGTCTCCTGCAGCTCGGCACCCCAGTACGTCGCCTTCGGGTCAGTGACGATCTTGCGGGGATCGTTCTTGGCGGCGAGTCCCATGCGGATGAAGTCCTCGAGCTCGAAGGCCTCAGGGCCCGCGACCTCCACCACACCGTTGACCGGGGAACCGACCGCGGTACGGCCGACGGCCGCGGCCACGTCGTCGGAGACGATGGGCTGGATCTTCCCGGCGGGCAGACGCACGGTGTCGCCGTCGGTGACCCCGTCGGCGAGGCCCTTCGCGAACTCGAAGAACTGGGTGGCATGGACGATGGAGTACGGGATCCCGGAGGCCTTGATCAGATCTTCCTGGGCCTGCTTGGCGCGGAAGTACCCGCTCCCCTGGAGGCGGTCGGTACCGACCACCGACAGCGCCACATGGTGCTGGACGCCGGCCTCGGCCTCCGCCTTGAGGAGGTTGGTCGTGGAGGTGCGGAAGAACTCCATGACCGCCTCGTCCTCGAACGAGGGTGAGTTCGACACGTCGACCACGACCGATGCGTCCTCCAGAACATCGGCCAGCCCCTCGCCCGTGAGCGTGTTGACGCCGGTGTTGGGCGCGGCCGCGACCGCCTCGTGCCCGTGCTCGCCCAGCTTGCCGACCAGCTTCGAGCCGATGAGCCCGGTGCCACCGATCACTACGACCTTCATAACGGATTCCTCTCGGGGATTTCCTGGGAGACTTCGGCCTGCACGAGAAAAGACCGGGCAGCGGCCCTCCTTGTGACAGGTGGTTCGCGGAATGTTGTGCCTATTCGGCTAGTTTCCCTTCGGTCGAGACCTCTTCCATCAGAGCGGAAATCTCGTCCGGGGCAGCCGGAATGCTCTCGTGCGGATCTGTGACACGTTGTGTCGGTGACACTATGCGCAGCAGGGTCACGGCAGGATGTGGTCCAGGGGGACGTCCGGGTCGGAGAGGAACACGTCGTCGATCTCCGCTCTGGAGGCGATGAGTGACCGGATCGGATCCATGACGTCCCACACGTTGACACTCATCCCTGCCAGCACACGGTTGCCCGCCATCCAGAACGCGATGAAGCGTCGTTCGGACGGCTCACCGCGGAAGACGACGCGGTCGTAGCCGCCGGGCTCCACGTAACCCGTGTACTCCATGCCGAGGTCGTACTGATCCGTGTAGAAGTACGGAAGCCTGTCGTAGACGGCGTCCTTTCCGAGCATGCTGAGGGCCGCTACGTCCGGCTGATGCAGGGCATTGGCCCAGTGTTCGACCCGGAGGTGGCGGCCGAGCAGCGGGTGAAGAGCGTTGGCGACGTCGCCCGCGGCGTAGATGTCGGCCACTGAGGTCCGCAGGTGCTCGTCGGTGACGATGCCGTTCCGCACGTCGAGGCCGGCCTCCTGGGCGAGTTGGACATTGGGGGTGATGCCGACGCCTACGACCACGGCGTCCGCGGTCAGGTGTCTGCCGTCGGCGAGTCGCACCCCGTCCACACGGCCGTCCGTTCCGGTGAGGGACTCGACCTCCACGTTGGGCAGCAGCGTGACGCCGTGATCGGCGTGCAGCGCGGCGAACACCTCGGCCGCCTCGCGCCCGAGCACCTTGAGCAGGGGAAGCTCCGAGTGTTCGAGCACCGTCACCTCGGCGCCGGCCGTCCGAGCGGCTGCGGCGGTCTCGAGACCGATCCAGCCGGCACCGATCACGACGATCTCCGCTCCGGCTGTGAACGCGGACTTGAGCCGTTCACTGTCTTGCACACGACGCAGATACAGAACGTTGTCGAGGTCGGCTCCCGGGACGGACAGACGGCGCGGAGACGAGCCCGTGGCGAGTAGCAACTTGGTGAAAAGAACCTGCCGGCCGTCGTCCAGTTCCACCGTCCGCGCCTGCCGATCGATCAAGCGTGCGCGCCTGTTCAGCAGCAGATCGACGTCGTGCTCCCGATACCAGCCGTCAGGATGCACGAAGATCGAATCACGGGCCTCCTTCCCCAGCAGGTACCCCTTGGAGAGCGGTGGCCGAATGTACGGCTTCTCGCGCTCGTCACCGATGATGACGAGCGGGCCGTCATGGCCGTGCTTCCGCAGTGCCTCCGCCGCCTTGCCCGCGGCCAGGCCGCCACCGACGATCACGAAAGTGTTCACAGGGTGCCTCATCTCAAAGGTCGCATGCTGCGAGTCATGGAAGGAGAGTCACCCATGTGACCGTGCAGCTCCCCATCCTGTGACAACCCCTGCGAGGCCTACTGGTCGCCCACCCCGGCTCGTGTCACTGTCCGGCTGCGGGCCACGGAGAGCCCGCTCAGAACAGTGGGCACGGTCACGATCGAGGCCTCCCTGGTCAGGAGAATGCACCGGGCAGTGCCAGCAACTCCTTGACGCGGGCGGGCTCGGATCCCCCGCCAAACGAATGTCCTCGACGATCTTTCCTGACGATCGAAGCGCGCAGTCACAACGACCTCGTCGAGCGGCCAGCCGCACCGGTTCGCATGGGCCCGGACGGCCACGGATGTACACGATCCGAGCGCGGCCAGAAGCAGGTCTCCGGGTGTGGTCTCCGGGTGTGGGCCCCGAATCCGTGCTGATCGGACGGGGTTCGTCCGCGGTGAGCGTTTGAGGGCCGACCGCGATGGAGCGGGCGAGAGCGAGCCATCCGCGACGGACACGACACGTGCCTTCATGAGCGGCCCTTCACTGCTGAGACAGCAGGGCTCTCACTCATGTGACACGTTTATCCGGACAAGATCGGACAGCGCGTCGCCTCCGTGGCTACGAACTGTCACACAGTGCGCCGCTGCCTGCGCTTATGGACAGAACGAGCCCAAGACATCACCGCTGAACAAGTCAGACCGAACGCGCAGAATCGCTCATGCGCCCGGCTGCGGAACAGAGAGCCATACGCGACGAAACCCGAGTCATCCGAATCGGGCCCGATGATGTCGAACACGCCGCAGCCATGCATCGCAGGTGCTTCGTGCATACGCTGTGGAGCCGGTATCACAGGGCGATGGGCGATCCCCGCTCCTACCTGGGTACGCTGCTCGCCCGCCCCGGGTCAATTCATCTCGCTGTGCGGCAGGGCTCCAGCGGCATCGTCGCGCTGGCACACCTGATGCCCGACAGGCAGAGTGCGGACGCGCTACTCCTTGTGGAGGACGCCTGGCAGAACAGCGGGCTCGGTGCTCGTCTTCTGCGCCATCTCGGCCGCCATGCCGTCAGGGGTGGCTGGAAAAGGATCTACGGTCTCGTGCTGCCCGGCGACGAGAAGATCACTGCCATCCTGCGCCATGCATCCGTGCCGATTCACCGTGTGCCCGAGGAGGGCGTCACAACGGTATGGGTCGAGACTGAGCGCATCCCGGGTGCGGTCGTGTTGCCTGTTGGGTGAACGCGACGTCGGCGTTGACAGCGCTGCTCGGCGGTGGGCACTTCGACGACGGGCCGTCGTGTGCGGCACTCGCGGTACACGACGGCTGCACAGACGACCCGCAGGCCGCACACAACCGAGCAGCGCAGCCGATGCCGCCGGCTAGGAAGCCAGCGTGATGGTCGTCGGCGTTCCCTGCCCGGCCATCTTCGCGTAGGGACACAGCGAATCGGCCGCCTCCAGGAGCGGGGCGGCGAGGGCGGGGTCGACGCCCGGCCACTTGATCACCAGATCGACGCGCAACAAGTACCCGCCGTCATCCGGGTCCCGCCCGAACGCCACGGTTGCCTCCACGGAGATCGCGGCAGGGTCGAGTGCGGACTGCCGTGCCACCAGGCTCAGCGCCCCGTGGAAGCAGGCGGCGAAGCCGGCGGCGAACAACTGCTCGGGATTCGTGCCCCGGCCGTCTCCTCCCAGTTCCGCCGGCATGCGCAGTTCGAGATCCAAGGCTCCGTCGTCCGAGAGCGCCCTCCCCGAGGCCCGCCCGTGACTTGCTGTCCCTCCACTCACCGTGACCGTCGTGGTGTAGATGGGGGCGAAGGAATCGCCGTCGAAGTCCTTGTCGGTCGACAGATTGGGCAACGGTGTCTGGTCGCTCACCGCATGACTCCGTCGGCGCGGCAGTACACGGCCGGGCTGGGAGTCGGCATCGATGGAGGAGGGCTGGTGTACCTCGGCGTCAGCGTGTCACGCCGACCCGGGAAGAGAGATGCCCGGCCATGGGCAGAGCCCTCCGAACCAACCACGTCAAATACCATGTTTTACGCACCTTGCGTCGCGGGACAAGTCCCGGGTTCACGGACAGCAAGTTGACAGACAAGTCACCCTCGTTGTGACAGCCGACCGGCATGCGGTCCGAAGGACGTTCCGATCTGCGCGGACCCGTCTTCCGGTACCCGGACGCGGAGCTGACGGGCTGGCTTCAGCTGTCCAGCGAAGCCACAAAACGAGCCAGCTTGACCGGATTCATCATCCACAGGATGCGCTCGATGCCGCGGGCCGACACTTCGACGGACAGCAGGGCCACCGCGTTTTCCCCGGCCGAGACGAGAACAGCCGGGCTGCCGTTGGCCTCGACCCAGCGAATGTCCGTCTGAGGCCAGAAGCGTGGGGCGAAGGCGGCAAGGTACCTGGAGACGCGCAAGCGTCCGGCAACCGGAATCCTGGATGCTCCCCGCACTCCGTCGCCGTCCGTGTAGCTGACCACGTCCTCCGTCAGAACCTCCTCGAGCGCCGACAGATCGCCGGTCTGCGCCGCGGCGAGGAAGACCTCCAGCAGGCGCCGGTGGGCGGCCGAGCTGACGGGCGCCTTGCGCTCCGCTGCCAGACGCTTTCGGGCGCGGCTCACCAGCTGGCGCGTATTGGCTTCGCTGGTCTCCAGGATGTCCGCAATCTGCCGGTAGGGATAGTCGAAGGCCTCCCTCAGGATGTAAGCGGCCCGCTCCGGGGGATTCAGCTTCTCCAGGAGGAAGAGAACCGCCAGGTCAAGTGCCTCAGCCCGTTCGGCGCCCAGCTGTGGATCCAGACGTGTGTCGACCGGCTCGGGAATCCACGTCCCGGTGTACGATTCACGCCGCACCCTGGCGGACTGGGAGAAGTTGATCGCCAGACGGGTGGCGACCGTGGCCAGGAAAGCCACCGGATCATGGATGTCGCTGCGGTTGGTGTTCTGCCACCGCAGCCACGCCTCCTGGACGACGTCCTCGGCTTCCACCGCACTGCCCAGTACGCGATAGGCGATGCCGAAGAGTTTGGGACGCGCCGCCACGAAATCCCTCGCTGCCTGTTCGAGTGAGTCTGCGGGATCCTCGGCGCGCATAGATGTCCTCCAGTTCTGGATCACCATGCTACAAGCGGTCACGTCCGGACACGGTCGTAGGGCACGGCCGCCGAGGCCATGTCACAGATACAGCGCGTTCCCTGTCTGGTGTTACGAACCGGGGGCGGAGACAAGTGAATTGAGGATGGGGTACCGCGCCAATGCCTTATACAGCTTCAACGATCAGCGCCGGCAGTGCTTCTCTGGAAAGAAGCCTCCTTCCCGCGCCGACATTGCGTGGGGACGACTTCGTGGCCGCCTCACGTTACCTACCCGGTCGGCCCCGTGCGCTGCTGAGCGGTGATTTCTACGACATTGTGCAGACAGAGGACGCGACCGTGCACGTGATCATGGGAGACGTCTCCGGACACGGAGTTGCAGAAGCCGCTCTCGCGGTTCACTTGCGTGTGGCCTGGCGGACGGCCGTTCTCTGCGGAAAGAACCAATTCGAGCAACTGGGCATCCTTGAGAGGATCCTGGTCGACGAAAGAGCGCACGACGACACATACGCCACAGTCGTGTCGTTGGTGTTCCCTTCGGGAGGCAGGTCCGTCAGAGCGGTCAGTGCGGGGCACCCAGGACTTCTGCTGCGAAGGCGGGGGAAAGTCCATTGGGTCGAGCCGCAGGCCGGTATTGCGCTGGGGCTTTTTCCGGGATGCGAAGACTGGGCGGAAACGGTAATTCCGCTTTCCCCGTGCGATGGTGTGGTCCTCTTCACCGATGGACTGTTCGAGGGGAGAACCGCGCCGTCCGCACGCCTCGGCGAGGACGGACTGCTGCGGCTGGCGATACGGCACGCACACATGCCGGGGCAGGAGTTCATCGACGCGTTGGTCCATGGTGCCGCGTCGAAGGCGGCTCCCTACGGCGGCCTGGCGGACGACGTCGCTGTTCTGCACCTGGGATGGAACGCACAGAGCTGACCGGGCGGGCACGGCGCTGCCCTCCGGCGGGACACAGCCGCCCGGGACCTGGTCATCGCCGGCTGAGCCGCACCGCCAGTACGGCAGGATCGGCCCGCTCGGGAAGCGGGGCGAACCCGGACTCCGCCAGTTCCCCGATCATCTTCGTACGGGATGCCGGCCACATCCAGAACGTTTCGTTGTGTTCCCGCAGGAGACCGCCCTCATCACGTACCCGGTAGTCGAAACGTGTTCGGATCCGGTTCACGTCGGCCGACGCCACCATGCGTCCGCCGTACTCGTGCAGGCCGACCCTCTGCGTCGGAAGGACATGAGTGGTCTCGTGAAGCGGAAGGCGTGCGGGTGGGAGCTGAATGAGCAGCACACCGCCGGGCACGAGCGCCTTGGCGATGGCCGGCCACAGGGCCCGCCGTGAAGCAGGGTGAAGGCAGGCGACCGTGTTGTGGCATATGGCCACGTCGGCCACCTCGTGCAGTCCGGCCGCGTCGAGCGTGTGGGGATGCACCGTGACCCGCATCCGCAGGCCGGCGGGCAGGGAGGCGAGGCGCGTCATCAGGGGGGAGCGCATGGCACGCGTGGGCTCGATGGCGTGCACGGGGACCTGTGACTCCATGAGGCTCATCAGCGTGACCCGGCCGGTTCCTGCGCCGACATCCAGCACACCGAGACGGGCGTTCCCGACATCGCCGCTGTACAGCCGGCGCACGCGTGCCTCGTCCCGCTCGGCCTGCAGGACGTCGTAGAACTCGGCGCTGACCGCATACGCGTTCTGCTGGTCTTCCTCGAGAAGATCGATGGAGACATTTGCTGGCGAAGTGTGCATATCAATCAAGACAAGCCATGTGACCCATCTGTGACAGCGAGAACGAGGGACGCTGCGGTGCGTGGCTCCGGGGATGTCGAACAGTGTGCTGCGGCTGCCACGATGTCCTCACGGCGACGTTCAGGTCGCGTCGGCATCGCGGTCGATACCACGGATGGACCGATGACCCCGGTCATCAAGGGAGCCGGAGAGCCGGCGGCAGCCCCAGCCACAGGAGAAGAGGCTGCCAGGCCGTCGGTTGTGGAAACCGCGTGCTGCCGACGAAGTGCTCACCCCTGCCAGCCGTAGCGCTCGCGCGCTCGGGCAACCGTCTGGAGGTCGACCGCGCCGGCGCGCGCCAGTCGGTCCAGAGCGGCAACGACGATCGACTCGGCGTCCACTCGGAAATAGCGCCGAACGGCATCACGGGTGTCCGAGAGGCCGAAGCCGTCCGTCCCCAGGGACGTGTAGTCCTGCTCGACCCACTGGCTGATCTGGTCGGGGACCTGCCGCATCCAGTCGCTGACCGCGAGGACGGGCCCTGGTGCGTCCGCCAGCACCGCCGTCACGTACGGGAGCCGCTCCTCACCCCGCAGCCGTGCCCTGTCGGCATCCAACGCGTCGCGGCGCAGCTCCGTCCAGGACGTGACCGACCAGACGTCGGCGTCCACTCCCCACTGGGACCGCAAGAGCTCCTGGGCCTCCAGTGCCCAGTGGATGGCGGTGCCGGAGGCCAGCAACTGGATCCTCGGCCCCTCGCCGCGGGGTTCTGCCTGCCGGAACCGGTAGATGCCCCGCAGGATGCCTTCCTCGACCGATGGCCCGCTGGGCATGGCCGGTTGCTGTTTGGGCTCGTTGTAGACCGTCAGGTAGTAGAAGACGTCTTCGGGCCGGTCGCCGTACATGCGCCGGAGCCCTTCCCTGACGATCACCGCGATCTCGTACGCGAAGGCCGGGTCGTAGCTCACAGCGGCCGGATTCGTGGCGGCCAGCAGGTGCGAGTGGCCGTCGGCGTGCTGGAGTCCCTCGCCGGTCATCGTCGTACGGCCGGCCGTCGCTCCGATGACGAAGCCGCGGCCCATCTGGTCCGCCAGGGCCCAGAACTGATCGCCCGTTCGCTGGAACCCGAACATGGCATAGAAGATGTAGAAGGGGATCATGGGTTCGCCGTGTGTGGCGTACGACGTCGCCGCAGCCGTGAACTCGGCCATGGACCCGGCTTCGGTGATGCCTTCGTCGATGAGCTGGCCGTTCCTGGCCTCCCTGTAGTGCAGCAGCTGATCGACGTCGACCGGTTCGTAGTTCTGGCCCTCGGGCGAGTAGATCCCGGCCGTCGGGAACAGGGACTCCATACCGAAGGTACGTGCCTCGTCGGGGATGATGGGCACCCAGCGCGGCCCCGTCTCCTCGACGCGCATCAGGTCCTTGACCAGCCGGACGAGGGCCATGGTGGTAGCCACCTCTTGCTTGCCGAAGCCCTTCTGAAGGGTTTCGAAGGGGCCGGTCTCCGGCTGCTTCAGCGGCTTGGCCACGACTCTCCGTACCGGGACGGGCCCGGCCAGAGCGGCACGTCGCTCGCGCAGGTACCGCACCTCTTCCGAGTCCTCTCCAGGGTGCCAGTACGGCACGAGGTCCCCGCTCAACGCGCTGTCGGGGATGGGCAGTTCCAACCTGTCGCGCATCTCGCGGAACTGGGCCATGGTCAGCTTCTTCATCTGATGGTTTGCGTTGCGGGACTCGAAGTCCGACCCCAGCGTGTGGCCCTTCACCGTCTGGGCGAGGACGACGGTGGGTGTGCCCCTGTGCTCGACGGCGGCCTTGTAGGCGGCGTAGACCTTGAGGGGTTCGTGCCCGCCCCGGGAGTTCTCGAAGAGGTCGGTGAGCTGCGCGTCGCTCAGACCCCCGGCGAGGAGGGACAAGGAATCGCCGGTGAAGAAGTGCTTGCGTATGTAGGCGGCGTCCCGCGCGGCGTACGTCTGGAGCTGGGCGTCGGGTACTTCGCCCAGGCGGCGGACGAGGGAGCCGTCCGTGTCCTGCTGGAGCACCGGGTCCCAGGCCTCGCCCCACAGCGTCTTCACCACATGCCAGCCCGCGCCGCGGAACCGGCTCTCGAGTTCTTGCACGATCTTGGAATTGGCCCGTACCGGGCCGTCCAAGCGCTGGAGGTTGCAGTTGATGACGAAGGTGAGGTTGTCGAGACCCTCACGGGCGGCAAGGGACAGCGCCGCCGTCGACTCGGGCTCGTCCACTTCACCGTCTCCGAGGAAGGCCCAGACACGTGACCCCGAGGTGTCCTTGATGCCCCTGTTGAGCAGGTAGCGATTGAACCTCGCCTGGTAGACGGCGGCGAGCGGGCCGAGCCCCATGGAGACGGTCGGGAACTCCCACAGCCACGGCAGGCGCCGGGGGTGCGGGTAGGACGGCAGGCCGCGCCCGTCGGCCTCACGCCGGAAACCGTCCAACTGTTCCTGGCGCAGCCGGCCCTCCAGGAACACGCGTGCGTAGATTCCGGGCGACGCATGCCCCTGGAAATACAGCTGATCGCCGGAACCGTCGCCGTCCTTGCCCTTGAAGAAGTGATGGAAGCCGATCTCATAGAGCCACGCCGCCGAGGCGTAGGTCGAGATGTGGCCCCCGAGACCCAGACGGGAGCCACGCGTCACCATCGCCGCCGCGTTCCACCGGTTCAGCGCGGTGATGCGGGACTCCATGGCGAGGTCGCCCGGAAAGGCGGGCTCGGACGACGCCGGGATCGTATTGATGTAGTCCGAGGAAAGAAGCCCCGGCAGGACCACTCCGGATCTGGCCGCGTGCTCGTACACGCGGCGCAGCAGGTACACGGCGCGCTCAGGCCCTGCGTGTCTGATGACGGCGTCGAGTGATGCCTGCCATTCCACCGTCTCCTCGGCGTCACGGTCGGGCAGCTGGTCGAGCTCACTCATCGACGAGAAGTCCGCGGGCCGGGCCGGATCACTCATGACAGCCTTTCTGTGGTGGCGGGAAGGGACGTACGCGGTGGCCTGGCCGTCATCGCTGCGTGTGGACCACCGGCTGTGCGAGCCACTCGGTGAACGTCACGTGGCCCACGTGGGCGTCCGCTCCCGGCAGCAGCGCTCGCTCCCTCAACTCCGCGCCGAAGTAGCGGGCGTGCGCGTCGGTGACGACAACGCGCTTGTCGTGGCGGGCGGCCAGGACCTCTGCCGTGAGCTCGTCGAGGCGACGCTCTTCCGGGCCGGCGACTTCCAGGGTGCTGAACCTGGGAAGACCTACGGCGATATGCGCGAGGGCCACGGCGACATCGTCCGTCGACACGGGACGGATCAGGACCGGCGCCACGTGCACGCGGTTGTGGGAGGTGTTCTCGGCCGCCATGATTTCGACGGATTCGAAGAACGGAGTGGCCCGCACGATCGAATAGGGGATCGGCGAGCGCCGTACCTTCTCCTCCTGGAGCAACTTCGCACGGAAGTACGCCGATTGCAGTCGCTCGGCTCCCACAGTGGAGAGCAGCACGTGGTGTTCGACACCGGCCGCGGCTGCCGCGGACAGCAGGTGGGTGGTGGCGGTGCGGAAGAATTCCAGACCGGACTGATCCGTGTGTGACGGGGCGTTGGTCACGTCCACCACCACTTCAGCGCCGCGCAATGCCTCTCTCAGGCCACGACCCGTGATGACGTCGACACCGTCACGGCGGGAAACGGGCACGACTTCCACGCCGTGATCCCGAAGCCTGGCAACCGTCCTGGAGCCGGCCAGTCCGGTGGCTCCTGCGACAACGACTCTCATCTGGGTTCCTTCCCTTCGAGGGGTCAGGGACCCCGCTGGTGCCTTCAGGCCGGAGCAATCACGCACTCCACTGACTACGACAGAGCACGTGCTGTTGTTGTGACACTGTCGGCTATTCCACGAAGTACGAGTCGTGCTCGTCGAAGAACCGGGCGCGCTCCTCATCCGTGGCATGAGCCAACTGCGAAAGGCCCTCGAAGTACGCTTCACGCGGTGCTCCAGGCGTAAAGAGCAGAAGCATTTCAGCCGGAGCGTCGGAGTCGTTGCGGAAGGCATGCAGTCCGCCCTGCGGCACATGCAAGAAGTCGCCCTGCTGCGCGTCGACCCACTGCGCGCCGTTGAACAGGCGAACCGTGCCGTTGAGGATGAAGAACGACTCCGAGATGGACCTGTGGAAATGAGTCTTGGGGCCACCCGCCCTCGCACTCATCTCGACCCGGTAGAGCCCGAACTCGCCTCGGGTGGTGGTTGTGGTCGCCAGGTAGTGAATGGCGTCCTTGCCGGCGGTGCCGACATTCGGCGGTGTGTCCGCCGGCCGGAAATTCGCGCTGATCTCGCCGCCCTCACCCGCATAGACCTGCTTGGGGTACGACATGTGAACCATTCCTTCCCTGAGGGATGCGTAATGACGGGCTGATGAGGCATGTGCGGTCCTACCGGCGTGCGGCGTGTTCCCGGTGCAGTGCTCGCACGTCCCGCACCGCGGCCGCGAACGCTTCGGGATGTTCCTGAGGCAGGTTGTGACCGGCGTCCTGCACCTGACGGTGCAGCCGGGGACCGGTGAAATGGTGGGCGGAGGGCGTGCCGTCCGTCGCGGGAAAGTTTCCGTCGGCCGTGCCGTCGAGCGTGATGGCCGGCACGGTGATCACGGGCTGGTCGGCGAGAAGCGTTTCGAGCTGTTCGTAGTCGGGGTGGCCGGGGGCCATGCCGAGCCGGTGGCGGTAGGAGTGCGTGACGATGTCGGCATAGTCGGGGTTCTCGAAGGCCTCGGCGGCTCGGTCAAGGATCTCCTCGGTGAACGACCACTTGGGCGAGTTCCTCGTCCAGATGACACGGGCGATCTCCTTCGCGTCGGCGGTGAGTGCCGTACGCCCGCGCTCGGTGAGGAAGTAGTAGAAGTACCAGAATCCCGCCTCCAGATCGGGGCTGATGGGGGTCATCGCCGAGCTGATGTCCTGGATGAGGTAGCCGTTGACGGACACGAGCCCGAGACAGCGTTCTGGCCATACCGCCGCTGCTATGCAGGCGGCTCGCCCACCCCAGTCGTATCCGGCGAGGTATGCCTTGTCGATGTCCAGGGCGTTCATCAAGGCGATGACGTCCGTACCGATGGCGGCCTGCTGGCCTGATCGCGGCGTCGACTCGGCGAGGAACGTCGTCGGACCATGGCCTCGCAGGTAGGGGACGACGACGCGGAAGCCCTCCTCGGCGAGCAGCGGAGCCACTTCGACATAACTGTGGATGTCGTAGGGGAAGCCGTGAAAGAGCACAATGGGGTCCCCCTTCTCCGGCCCTGTCTCGTAATAGGCGACATCCAGCACGTCGGTGCGGGCGTGCCGCAGTGGCCGAAGCCGTTGGGTCGGGGCAGGCGCCGACGCCGCGGAGGCGGCGGGGGAGGACGTGTGGCGGTCCGACATGAGGTCATCCGTTCGCTACTCGATGCGAGGACCGGAGTGCTGCCCAGCAGGGCCGAGTCAGCTGAGCTCGAGTCCGCCGTCGATCGTCAGCACTTGACCGGTGATGTGCCTGTGCAGGGGATCAGCGATGCGCAGGATCCAGTCCGCGACGTCCTTCGGGTCGCCGTGACGGCCTGTCGGGATGCGGTCACGTTCCTTGGCACGAATATCGTCGATGGTGTCCTGGGAGAGCCCTGCCGCAGACAGGACATCGGTCTCGATGGGGCCGGGGGCGATGGCGTTCACCCGCACCCCTTCCGGCGCGAGCTCGAGCGCCCAGCTCCGCGTCAGCTGCTCCAAGGCGCTCTTGGTGGCGGCGTAGTGGGCTGCTCCGGCCAATGGGCGGTGACCGTAGGTGCTCGAGACGTTGACGATGGAACCCGACGAGTCGCGCAGGTGCGGCAGAGCCGCATGGGCGAGCATGGTCGGGGCCGTCACGTTCAGGTCGAACAGGCTGGTGATCACGGCTTTGTCCGTGTCCGCCAGCGGCATCACCGCAGTGGTGCCGGCGTTGTTCACCAGCACGTCGAGGCGGCCCCACCATTCCACGGCGGTGGCGACAACCGTGTCCGCGGCGCCGTCCTCGCAGATGTCGAGCGGCAGGATCGCGATGCTGGAGTGGGCCCGGGCCGTCTCCTCGAGGGCTTCCTTCCGGCGACCCACTCCGAGGACGCGTGCTCCTGCCGCGGCCAGGGCGATCGCGGTGGCGCGGCCGATACCCGATCCTGCCCCGGTGACGATGGCGACGCGGTCGGTGAAGTGCAGAGATGTGGAGCTGGGCATGGCTTTCCTCTGTTCGATGTTCGTAAGACGTGGTCCGTCTCCCGCCGTTGGTCGGGGAGGCGCGGAGACGGACCGTGGGTGGCCGGGCGGGCCGGTCAGCCGAACTGGCCGGGCCGGTAGTCCCCGGCAGGCTGCTGGTTGATGACGTTGATGCGGTTGTACGCGTTGATGATCGCGATGAGGGAGATCAGGGCAACCAGCTGTTCCTCGTCGAAGTACTTGGCAGCGTTCGCCCATGCCTCGTCGGTGACGCCACCGCCGGCGTCGGCGATACGCGTGCCCTGCTCAGCCAGCTCCAGGGCGGCGCGCTCGGCTTCGGTGAAGACCGTGGCCTCACGCCACGCCGCGACCAGGTTGAGGCGCTGTGGGGTCTCCCCGGCGTGCGCGGCGTCCTTCGTGTGCATGTCGGTGCAGAAGCCGCAGCCGTTGATCTGGCTTGCGCGGATCTTCACCAGTTCCTGGGTCAGGGTCGGAAGTGCCGAGTCCGACACCACCTTGCCGGCGGAGTTGATGTGTTTCAGGATCCTTCCCGCGAGGGGGTTGCCGAAGTAGTTGAGACGCGATTCCACGGTGATCTCCTTGCCGTGTGGCGGATACACACTACTGACAGGGCTGCTCCGCAATGTGTGACATGGAGTCGGGTATGTCACCGTGTGATGCGGTCCACCAACCGGTGTGGATGCGCCGGATACACGCCGAGGATGCGTACCTCGGACGAGAAGAAGCGCAGTTCCTGCAGGGCGAGGGCAACGCGGCGCTCGTCGGGATGCCCCTCGATCTCGACGTAGAAGCGACTGGGACTCTGCCCGGCGCCCATCTGGTAGCTCTCGATCTTGGTGAGGTTCACGGCGCTGCTCGCGAATCCGCCGAGCGCCTTGCAGAGCGCGCTGGGAATGTCCGTACGCAGAAGAACAGACTCGTCATCGTCGGCTCCTCCGTCCTCGGCGAGAGGGTGCCGTCCCTGGAGAGCACGACGAACCGGGTGGTGTTGTCGGGATCGTCCTCGACGGCCGGCCGCAGCAGCTGAAGGCCGTAGAGGGACCTGCCGTGTCGTCGCTGACGAGGGTGCGCCAGCCGCCTTCGCGCAGTACCTTTCGGCACTGTCCCAAGGCGTGCACGTGGCTGCGTACGCACTCCACCTGGTCGAGCGATGTGCCGGGGACGGCCATGAGATCGAAGCGGATGGCGAGGAAGTACTCGGCGATGATGAACAGGCCTGATTCCGGTAGCAGCGCAGCACCTGTGCCAGGGCGGTGCCAGGCCCGACGACCTCGGGGGGAAGAACCTTGCGATGCTGTGCTGTGCCTAGGCAGCTTGATCACCGGCCCAGTGTTCGGGCGCGATGGGGATGACGTTCTCCAACTCCTCGCCGGCTGCGTAGCGGTGCAGCTGCCGCCGTAGGAAGCCCATCGACATCGGTCGGAACGCGTCGGTGAACGCCGCCGTGTGAGGGGTGATCAGCGCACAGGGGAGGTTCCACAGCGGGTGTCCGGCGGGCAGTGGCTCGGGATCCGTCACGTCGAGCGCAACCGCAGTCGGCCGTGGCGTACCTCGCGGACCACGGCAGCGGTGTCCACGAGCTCGCCGCGGGCGGTGTGGACCAGCGCGGCCCCGTCCTTGAGCAGTGCCAGGGAGTCCGCGCCGAACATGCCGCGCGTCGCCTTCGTCAGCGGTGCGCAGAGCACCACCGCATCCGCCGTGGGCAGCAGTTCGGGCAGCAGCGCCGCACCGTGCACACGGCCGGTGGGGGAGGTGCGCTCGACCCGCGCCACCGGCACGACCTCGCACCCGAACGCATGAAGCCGGGCTGCGACGGCCGTGCCCACGGCCCCGTATCCGACGACCAGGACACGCTTGCCGGCCGAGTGGGCCAGATCCTCGACTTCCCTGCGTGCTGCGCCTGTTGGCCGATGAACCGGTCGACACCGCGCATGAGTGCGAGCAGCAGAGTGACAGCGAGCTCTGCCGTCGCTTCACGGTGCACTCCGCGTGCGGTGGCCAGCTGTGCCCCGGGCGGCATCGCGTCCAGCAGCGGCACCATGGTGTCGTATCCCGAGCTGAGGAGCTGGAGGACCTCCAGGTTTCCTGCTTGCGGCAGCACGCGGCTCAGGGCATGTTCCGCGCCGGGCGCCGGGGGCCGGCGCCCCCTCCGCTGACCAGGAAGCGGACGTCGTTCGGGTCACCGGGCAGCGCATGGGAACCGTCCCAGTAGTGGTAGGAGATTCCGTCCGGCAGTCCGGGAATCTCCGCTGGAGGATAGGGAAGCCACGCGGTCACGCCCTCATTCATCATGCATCAGCTACTTCCAGGTCTTGTCGTGCAGCTCGGATGACTGCCGGAATGCCGCCCATGCGGCGGAACTCCCCTGCGGGGTCTCGTCCTTGCGGCGGAAGGCGCGGCGCCCCGGCGCCGCGCACGGAGAGGGCAGGTCGGCGTCTGCTCCTGTGCTCCCGTCGGCTGTCTCCGGAGTCCGTGTTGCGACGTTGCAAGGCCGACGGGCCACATCGAATTATACAGTGTCACACGTTGTGTACGCAGGCGTCTCTGTCGGTGCCGCGGTCGTCGCGCTCGCAGGGTTGCCGGATGTGGCAACGTGTTGCTTCACACGGTATGTTCACTGTGCACGCCTATGCATGGTTGCAATCTGCGCCGCAGCATTCATCCGCGCCGACTTGGGACGCGAGCCGCCGCGACGGAACAATGTGTCGCGGGACTGCTCTGCTGTTTCCCTGGATGCGCGCGGCTGTGGCACCACGAGCCAGCCCTTTTGTCTCTGCTGAGACCTCTACCGTGAAGGACCCGACCGTGCCAGCAATCCTGATCCACGGCGTCCCCGACACCCATCGTGTATGGGACGGCGTACGCCGGAATCTGACCCGCAGTGACGTGGAGGCCTGGGACCTGCCCGGCTTCGGAGCGCCACTGCCGCCCGGCTTCCGCTCCACCAAGGAGGAGTACGTCGACTGGCTCATCGACCGGCTGGAACGGGTCGGCGAGCCGGTGGACCTGGTCGGCCACGACTGGGGCTGCATCTTCACCGCCCGCATCGCATCGATAAGGCCTGACCTGGTCCGTACCTGGGCGGGGGGAAACGGTCCGATCAGCGCTCAGTACGTCTGGCACCCCCTGGCCAAGATCTGGCAGGACCCGGTCGAGGGCCCCAAGTACATGGACGAGCTGGAGCCCACGTCCTTCGCCGAGGAGTTGACGGCAGGCTTCGACGTCCCTGCCGAGGCGGCGGCCGAGATGGTCAGCCATGTGGACGGACCGATGAAGGACAGCATCCTGAAGCTCTACCGCTCCGCGCTGACGATGGGAGCGGAGTGGGAACCGGCGCTGGCGAACGTATCAGCGCCGGCCCTGGTGTTCTGGGGTGTGCTCGACCCGGCCTGCCAGATCGAGTTCGGCGAGAAGCTCGGCCCCGCCATGCGGGCCTCCCAGGTCCTGAGGCTCGACTGCAACCACTGGCCGCTGTTGCAGAAGCCGGCCGAGGTCGCCACAGCCCTTGAGACGCACTGGAAGCAGCCCCGACTAGCGCGCCGTACGGCGCGCCGTCTTCGATGATGCCCGGCGGCACTGGCAGGGGTTGGTGCCGCCGCGTCGTCGAGAGCACAACTTCGCATGTCAGCAGCGGACTCGACATACGGAAACTGCCCGGTCATGGCTGCTGACCGAGCGACACCTCGCCGGCGTCCACCCGATGCGCCCCAATCCACGGCTGGGGGAGGACCCCCGTGGGCAGCCCGATCCGAACCGCGCAGACGGAGTTCAACCTGACCTACTGCGGCCTGCTCCTTCAGCTGGAGCAGGCGTGCAACGGCACTCCGAAGATGTTCGGCGCCGCGATGGGCAGGATGTACGCGCTGAAGGCACAGGCACAGAGCCTGGTGCAGATGCCCGACGGAGACGGCACCACGGCTCGGACGTGGTGAGACCGACGCGTTCCAGGAGCGCGGTGAGCATCATGGTGTTGCCGTACATACCGATGAGGGGCACTTCGGGGAAGATGTCGGTGCTCAACAGGTGCCGCGTGTCGGGATCCATGTGGGTACCGCCCCAGATGATCGCCTTGACCTTGCCGTTGATCGTCTCCAGGAGGTCGTCCTCCCGTGCGAACCGCTCCAGCATCGGGGTGGTGGCGGCGAGCACGCCGATGTCCTGGCTGAGCAGAATGCGACGGCACTGATCGACGAGATGGTCGGTGTAGGCCTCGACCTCATCCGTTTTCCCGGCGGCGATCAGTTTCTTCACCCACCGGGGATCCATGTCGATGCTCAGGCCCGGGCCGCCGAGAGAGGCCGCCGCCCGTTGCAGCACGTCACCCACGAGATGCGGACCGGTGGGAGCGACGGTCAGCCACTGGGCGCCATTGGGCACTTTGTGGGCCCGCAGACTCTGCTCCACATGTTCGGTGCTGTGCCGCATCCAGTCGTCGAGCTGAACGACACGCTTGGGTGCGCCGGTCGTGCCACCGCAGTCGAAGACGTTCAGCAGCATGGCCTGGGATCCGTAGCCCTGGGAGATGAGATCGGCCACCCGCACCTCCCTCAACTCGTCCGTCATGTCGGGGAAGAGCGCAAGGTCTGCCACCCCCTCGACGTCCTGCCGGGGATCGAAACCGAGCCGCGCGGCCCGGCTGAGCCAGAACCGGGAACCGGTCGCGGGGCGAAGTGCCACTGCATGGCCGCTCTGACGAACTCGTCCGGGTCCACGCCGTTGGACGGGCCGGCATCCAGAACGGTCAAAGACTCGTACGGCAAGGCATGTCCCTTCTCGAAGCTGCGGGGGCGGGCGCCGGTCCGAGAGGCATCGACGGACACGGCGCATCACCTACGACCGGATCAGCACCTGGTCTGTGACAGAGGCGGGCAGGAGCCTTGTCGAAATTCGGTCATCGGTTGAACAGTTCGAAGACGACGGCCGGCTCTCCACCGAACCGCGCGCTGTGCGCCTGGGCGGTGGTGGTCAGGAAACGACGTACGTACGCCTCGGGGTCCTCGTTGGTCAGCGCCTCGATGTAGGCACGATGTGCCAGCAGAGACTGCACCGCCCGTTCGAACCCGTGGTCCGCGCGTACGGCGTGGGTGGGGACCGGTGCGTTGGCGACGGCCACCCATCGGACGCCGTTCCACGGTTGCAGCCCCTGCTCGGCCAGCTCCGGGAAGATCCAGCGGTTGCCGGCGTCCGCCGTGGCATCGAGGACGGCCCGCCCGACGGCCACGTGGTCCGGGGTGTTCTGCGCTCCCGCGCCCCAGGTCGCATGGTGGTTCAGGGTGATCACCAGCTCGGGCCGGTGCCGGCGGATGGCCGCGGCTATGTCACGGCGCAGGGGGACGCCGTACTCGATCACACCGTCCTGGTGGTCGAGGAACTCCACCTCCGAGACGCCCACGGCGGCGGCACTGGCACGCTGTTCTTTCTCGCGCAGCGGCCCGGCCTCCTGCGGCGCCAGCGTATCGATGCCGGCCTCGCCCCGGGTGGCCAGAACGTAGCTGACTTCTCGCCCGTCCTCGACCCAGGACGCGACAGCGGCCGAGCACCCGTACTCGAGATCGTCGGGATGGGCCACCACGGCAAGGGCTCGCTGCCAGTCCTCCGGCATGGGCAGCAGCGGTGGAAGAGACGTACTGGTCATCATGTCTGCTTTCGTTTCGATTCAGTTGCTTGGGTGGTGGTGCGGGAACCGCGGGGCCAGCGGCGGTTCCATCAGCCACCCGTGGGCGTGCCAGTGCACCCGGTGATGGACGGCGGTCGTCTGCCGCAGCGTCGCGAAGGCCAGCAGTGCCCCGCCTGCCAGAAGCGCCGCGCAGAGCGGCATCGCCCGGCTGAACGACGCGTCGAAAGCGGCCCCCGATCGGTACGCGTCCGGGCCCATGCCGATCAGGAGGGGCAGGGCCGCCACGGCGACCAGTCCGGAGGCCCGGGCCGCCGCGTTGTTGATGCCGCTGGCGAGCCCGGCGTTCCCGCCGTCCACCGACGACAGGAGCGTCACGGTCAACGGAGCGACCATCGTGACCATCCCGGCCCCGATGACCAGCAGCGCGGGCACGACATCCAGTAGGTATGAGGCACCGGGACCGACCCGCAGCATCAGCAGCATGCCCGCCGCACACACGAGCGGGCCGACGGTGAGCGGGATGCGCGGGCCGATGCGCCGGACGAGTTCACCTGCGTGGGACGAGAAGAGCAGCATGAGCACGGTGTTCGGCAGCATGGCCGCACCGGCTTCGAGCGCCGAATACCCGACGACTGTCTGCAGTTGGAGAGCGGTCAGGAAGAAGAAGCCGCCCAGACCCCCGTACACGCACAGGGTGATCAGGTTGACCGAGGTGAACTGCCGTGAGGCGAAGAGGGACAGCGGCATCATCGGGTCGGGACTTCGCCGTTCGACGACGATGAAGGCGACGCCCGCCATCAGACCGCCGACCGCTGCGACGGCCACCAGGACGCCACCCTCGCGCGCCTCGGTCAGCGCATACGTCGCCAGAGCCAGCGTGAGAGCTCCGAGGACGGCCCCGGAAACGTCGAAGCCCTGCCGTCGGCGTGCTCCGCCCCCCACCGGCACCGCGCTCTGCGGGGCGGAGCCGACGGACTCCGGGACGTGGCGCAGCGCGACGGGGACGCAGATAAGAGCCAGCGGTACGTTCAGCAGGAAGGTCCAGCGCCAGCCGGGCCCGTCCACCAGCCAGCCTCCCAGAAACGGGCCGAGCGCCGCGCCCACGCCGCCGAAGCCCGACCACAGGCCGACCGCGCGCGGCCGGTCGTCCGGGTGGAACGACGCCTCGATGAGCGCCAGTGAGCCGGGAGTGAGCAGGGCACCGCCGACACCCTGGAGAGCGCGAGCCGCGATCAGCGTGCCGGTGTCGGGGGCCAGACCGCACAGCAGGGACGCTGCCGCGAACCACACCACGCCCACCAGGAAGACCCGGCGCCGGCCGAAGCGGTCGCCCAAGGCGCCTCCGAGCAGGATCAGACCGGCCAGAGTCAGCATGTAGGCGTTCACGGTCCATTGGAGGACGCCCAGGTCGGCGTCGAAGTCCTCACCTATGCGGGGCAGCGCGACGTTGGTGACCGTCGAACCCAGGAGCACCGCGCTGGACCCCAGCACGGTCGTCAGCAGGATCCACTTGCCGCGGGCACTCGCGATCCGCGCGGCGGGCTGTGTCTGTGAAGAAATGTCCATGTCGATTTCCTGCGTCGCCCATCGGATTCGGTCGTGGAAGAGGCGCACTCCTGCTGCGGAAGCCCTGCGAAGTGGACAGAGACGACCGTGCGGAGCTCCATGTGTCGGGTCACTGCCTGAAAAACCAGGTGACAACCGTCGTGTCCACGATGTGCTTGTGGGAGCGCTCGGCCTGCCGACGGTCCTGGCACGTGACAGAAACGTTGTGCGAGGTATGACCGGGCAGGTGCCCATGATGTGACACACACGTTCGTTCTCGTATCCGGGCACGAACTCCGACGTCAGGGCAAACGTTCCGTACCCCCTCGACGCGCTCTTTGCCGATCGGCCCAGGTGCTTTTAGTACTCCAGTTGCAGTTCGCTATCGCCGCTGGTCAGGAGCCTGTTTCCGAGTGTAGCGAGCTGATGGGCCGTCATGTGGCGGGAGTTCGTGACGGGCGTCCTCGATCGCTGTTGTTCTGATCGTGCAAGATGATGTGTGCCCCGATGTGTGGGCGGAAGAGCTGGACGAGGTGCTGTTGCGGGTCGGCCATCGGTTCGGCCGGGCTGATCTTCGGCGGCGGATGCGGGACTACGTGCGGGCACTGCTTGGGCCCGTCGGTCGGAAGAACAGCTGGCAGCTCGCCGAGTACGCAGGTCACGGCGCGCCTCATGGGTTCCAGAACCTTCTCAACCGTGCACGGTGGGACGCGGACGCGGTCCGTGACGACGTGCAGGCGTATGTGGCCGAGCGGCTTGGCGAGCCCGACGGTGTCCTGGTCATCGACGAGACAGGGTTCCTCCTGCGTGACCGGGAGATCGCGAGTGTGGCCCGGTATCAGCGCCTGTTCCGCGAGTTCATCGCGGACTGGATGGGAGATCCGATGGAGGCGGCGTCGCTGAGAGCCGAACTCATGGCGGCGTCCGTCGTCGCGGCCCACAACCACGTGCTGCGGCGGTGGCTGCGAGGGGAGTCCGCCGACCCCGTCACGGAGGTCGACGAGGCGATGCGGGAAGTACCCTCGCTCTTTCCGGCGCCAGGCTCTCCGGTGGGGAGAGGACCGGGGACCACCGTCGTCGCGTTCCGCACGGGACAGGACATCGAAGCACTGCTCCCTGAGCTACGGCGCCTGGTCGAAGGGTGACACTCTGCCTGGGGCTGTCGCTTTGTGCGGTCCAGGCCGCCGACAGGTCGCTTGGACCACCGCGAGTTGAACGCCGGGGTATCGAGTGATGCCGCACGCAATCGACGCGGGGCCGTGCCGCCTGCGTACTGGCTTCCGGCCCTCGGCGAGGGTGTCGGCGTCCACGGTCAGGTGCCGGGCGGGGTACAGCCCGAACGCGGCCCGCCACAACCGGTGCCGCGCCTCATCGTCCGGTGCCTCGGCGAACCAGCGGGCCAGCAGTCGTGGCCAAGAGTGTACGGAGGGCGATGGCGGTGGGTTGTTCGGGAGTCCGAGCCCGGATGTGTCCCTGTCGGTCATAATGCCCGCAGGAGGTGAGCCGCCATGAGCGTCATGAGTGACCTGATCGAGCGGGGCGCTGTCCCCGAGGGGTACAAGATCGAGGTTTTCGACGGAAGAGTGATCATGACGCCGCAGAGTCCGGAGCAGCACTGGACCGTCAGGGACGTCGAGGGCTCGGTCACGGCTGCGGGCATTTCCCGCGAGCGGGTCTTCGGCGACGTACTTATCACCTTCCCCGGAGAGAACGACGCGGCCCCCGACCTCACGGTCATCGGTTTCGACGCTGAACGCCGGAAGAACAGCTACTCCTGCGTCGACGTGCTCGCGGTCGTCGGAGTCCCCTCCGAGCCCGACGACGAGAAGGATTACGTGCGCAACGTCCGCAAGTACGGGCGCTACGGCATCGACGTCTACCTGATCGCCGACCCCTTCAAGAAGGCGGTCACCCTCATGTCCGAGCCGCACGCCTCCGGGTACGGGCGGACCGTGGAGATCCCCTACGGAAGTCCGGTCGCCTTCACTCTGGCCACCGGGGAGCGTGTGACGATCGACACCAGTACGTTTCCCACGCGCGACTCCCACGAGAGCTGACCTGCCCGCCCAGTCGTTGGGCTGTCCCGGTCACGGTGCTTGTGCCGTGGGCGGTTTCAGGTCGGGCGGATGTCTGCGACCGCCCTTGGCGGTTGTCGGTCGGTGGCATCGGGCCCCCTGCGGGGCATGGCGCCTCGCACAAGATCCACCGCAGCCAGTCCGAGCCCTGTTTGGAGATGTGCCCGTACCTGACGGTGAGATCCGAGCCGCGGACTGTGGGCGTCAGCCCGGCCGCGGCGGCGAGCTTGCGCGCGGACGGAAGCGGGTGATGTCGCCGATCTCGGCGACCATGACCAGTGCGGTGAGCGTGCCCACCCCCGGCAGGAGGTCGTCGACCACGCGGCGGGAGGCGTCCGGCAGGTCCAGGCCCTCCAGCCAGGCCCGGCCCCGGGGCGGTGAAGCAGCCACCGGGCCGGTCGCGGCCGTGATTCGCCAGGACGCAGTGGACGCGGTTGCGCCGCCGGGTGCGCAGACGCACCAGCTGGCAGCGGTGCCGCACCAACGCGCGCTGCTGCCGCACGTCCAGCGGTGCGATCCATGCCTCCGGCAGCAGATCGGCCCGCAGCAGCTGGGCCAGGGTGGCCGCGTCCACCCTGTCGTTCTTCAACCGCGCGGAGGCAATCGCCCTGCACCGCAGTGGATGCACCACACATCGATACCGACGTAGACAGACATAGGGTCGGGTCAGAAAGGTGCTCCAGGAATACCTGCAGTCCAGCACGGCGACCGCCGAGGCCGTACTGAAGGCGCTCGGCCGGCGCTGAACCGGGGCCGGTCGCGGGTCCTCAGCCCGCCTCCGCGCGCGCCGACAGCCCGTGGCGCAGGCACTCCGTCAGACCGGCCGCGATGCTCCCGTCGGGGTCCAGGCGGGGGTTGAAGATCGTGACGTCCAGGCCGACGGCTCGTTCGTCGGCCAGGGCCGTGCTCAGTACGTCCTCCAGCTCCAGCCACGTCAGTCCACCGGGCTGGCGGTAGTCGACGGCCGGCATGATCGCGTCGTCCAGGACGTCGACGTCGAGGTGCACCCAGTAGCCGCCGGGTACGCGGGTCAGCCGCTCGACCGCCTGGCGTGCGGCCGTGCCGGCGCCGACGGCACGGACCCCGTCGAGATCCATGGCGTACAGCTCGGGCGGCAGCGGCTGCATACCGAACTGGGCGGACTCCGCGGCGTCGCGGTAGCCCAGTACGGCCACGTCCTCGTCGCGCACCAAGGGGCCGCGGCCCGCGAGGTCGGCGAGCAGCCGGGGGCCGCGGCCGGTGGCCAGGGCGAGTTCCATCGAGGCGGCCTCGCCCACCGGTTCCGCCTCCGGCTGGTAGAAGTCGGTGTGGCCGTCGAGGAACAGCAGGCCGTACCGGCCGCGCCGCTTCAGGGCGAGCAGATTGCCGAGCAGGATGCTGCAGTCGCCGCCGAGCACGACGGGAAAGCGGCCGGAGTCGAGCACCTCGCCGACCGCGTCGGCGAGCCGGACGGAGTATTCCGCGATGCCGGTGCTGTTGAGGACCCCGGTGTCGGGGTCCCGCTTCGGGTCGTAGGCGGGCGGTTCGACCCGGCCGGCCCGTACCGCGCCGGGGATGTCCAGCAGACCGGCGGCGAACAGAGCCGCCGGGAGGTCCTCGACGCCGGACGGCCGCAGCCCCAGGACGGACGGCGCCTCGATGATCGCCAGTTCCCGCACGTCACAGTCCCTTCACCGGTGGGCGCCCACCTGGCCATGGTCGCGCAGAAACGCGGACGCCGCCCGGTCGGCAGGGCCCAGGTCGGTCAGTGGGCCGGGTCCCCGTCACGTCGGCAGTACAGGAACAGATGCGGCTCGGGGATCGCCTCCGGATGTGCGGGAGTGAAGACCGTACGGTCCTGCCCGAGCACCGTGAGTCCCGCCCCGCCCGCCATCGCGGCGAACTCCTCGGCGCCGTAACTCGTCACCCGTACGGGCTGCCCCATGAAGACGGCCTCGACGTCCTGCACGTCCAGCGGCACGGTGGCGAGCACCAGATGGCCGCCGGACCGCACCGCCCGCGCCAGCCGCCGTACGAGCCCGGACTGCTCCTCGCGGGACATCTGGAGCAGGGAGAAGTACACGCAGACCGCGTCGAACGACCCGTCGGCGAGCGGCAGTTCGCGGATGTCGGCGCACTGGAAGGCAGCGTGGGGCACCTGCCGGCTCGCGAGGTCCACCATCACGGGCGAGACATCGACGCCCAGGACGTCATGGCCCGCCTCGGCGAGCGCCTGTGCCGTGGGACGTCCGGTCCCGCTGCCGACGTCCAGCACCCGACTGCCGGGTTCCAGTCGCCCGAGCAACCACTCCAGCGACGCCCGGTGCGCCTCGGACCCCGCGAACGCCTTCTCGTACGCCGCCCCGATCGCGTCGAACGCGGTTGCGGCGGGCGGCCGGTGATCCCCGTCGGTCACGATGCGTCCCTTCGTCATGCGGATGTGCCGGGCATCGTTCCATTCACGGCCCGGGGTCACAACGTGTTACGGCGGGCAGGGTGCGGGTGCCCTTGCGGGCGGGGGTGACGTGCGCGCGGGGCGGTTGCCGTCGGGGGCGGGAGTGGCGTGCGGGCGGTGGTCGCCGTCGGGCGGTTGCGGTCAGCTGGGCCGCCACGGCAGGGTGCGGACGTGACCACCTTGTTGATCGTGCATCACACGCCCTCGCCCAACTGCCAGGCCATGCTGGAAGCGGTGATCTCCGGTGCGACGACGCCGGAGATCGAGAACGTCCGGGTCGAGCGACGGGCGGCGCTGTCCGCCACGGCGTCCGACGTGCTGGCCGCCGACGGCTACCTTCTGGGCACCCCGGCGAACCTCGGCTACATGTCCGGCGCCCTCAAACACTTCTTCGACCAGGTCTACTACCCGTGCCTGGACGAGACGCGCGGCCGGCCCTTCGGCTACTACGTGCACGGCGGCAACGACGTCACCGGCGCGGTGCGCGGCATCGAGTCGATCACGACCGGCCTGGGCTGGCGACGCACGGCCGAGGCGGTCACCGTGACCGGCGAGCCGGACCGGGCCGACATCGAGAGGTGCTGGGAGCTGGGGGCGACGATCGCGGCCGGGCTGATGGAGCCGTAGGGGCTGGTGCAGCGTAGGGGTGATGGAGCCGTAGGGGCTGATGGGGCCGTGGGGCGGAGCCGTCCGCACCGCCCCGGTGGTCGTCCGCCCCACCCCGGCGGTGCCGATCACTCCGCCGCCCGGCTCGCCTCGGCCGTCGGACGCGCTGCCGGATAGCGCTCCGCCACCTGGACCATCAGCAGTAGGAGCAGGGCCGCCAGCGAGGCCAGTGAGGCGGACACCGCCGTGAGGCCGGCGCTCCAGGGTGGGGCCACCGTGAGGTGCATGGCCTGCGAGAGCCCCGCCGAATGGACCCGGCTCTCCAGAAGCCCCGCACCCGCCAGGCCCGCCGGCAGCAGCATGCCCGTCATCAGCGCCGCGACACTGGCCCGCAGCGCCAGCACCACGGCGAGCGTCAGGCACAGCCCGGACATGCCGAGCGTCACCGCGAAGACGCTGAGCGGCGCGCCGTCCCGGCGCAGCGGGAAGTACGCCGCACCGCACACGACGAGCGCCGCGGCAGCGAGCCAACTCGGCCAGAAGACCGGCCTCTTGGGCTGCGCAGGGGGACGCGCACGCCATATACGCAGGTGCCGCCTGGCGCGCGGACGCGCCACATCCGAGTCCGGCGCGGGCTCGCCCTGCGCGAAAGCTGTCTCCGGGGTGGCCCCGGAGGGCGGGCACACGGCCGCCGCCGCTTCCGCCTCGCACTGCCGCTCCTGGGCCAGCCGGCCGATCAGCTCCACGAGTTCTTCTATGGGCCGCCCGGTGGCCGCCGCGCGGACCGCCTCCTGTCCGCAGTGCGGCTGCAGCGAGGCCTGGTGCAGCAGCGCCATCAGCCGGGACACGTCCTCGAGGGACCGTCGCTCGACGGCCACGCGGATCGTTTCGTCCGCGCTGTCCGCCTCGCGCGGCGGCCGGGTCAGCTCGACGACCAGTCGGGCCACGTCCTCGACGGGACGGTCCACCGCGACCGACCGCAGCACGGCGACGACGGTCTGCGCGTACTCGGGCGACTGCTCCATCAGCGTGATCAGCCGGACGATCTCCTCCAGCGGCCGATCGCTGACGGCGGCATGGACGAGGTCACCGACCGGGCCCAGGAACGCCGCATTCGGCACCCTGTCGCCCGCCCCGCGGTCGGGCGCGGCGGGGCGCTGGGGAGCGGGGGCGTCCAGGGGCTCCGCGGGTCCGAGGAGGGCCGACGGGTCGCTGCCGAGCGCTGCGCCCATGGCGAACGCCGTGTCGGCGGCCGGGGTGGTACCGGTCGGAGGTTCGCCGACGAGGGCGGTCGCGCGTGCCGGCTCGCCGACGGGGGCGGTCGCGGGTGGCGGTTCGCCGACGGGGGCGGTCGCGGGTGGCGGTTCGCCGACGGGGGCGGTCGCGGGTGGCGGTTCGCCGACAGGTGCGGCGCCGACGAGGGCCGTACCGGACGGCGGCGGCTCGTCGGCAGGGGCGGTCCCGGGCGCAGGCTCGCCGACGGGGGCAGTAGCGGGCGGGCACTCGCCGACGAGGGTGGTACGGGCCGGTGGCTCGCCGACGAGGGCGGTGCCGGACGGCGGCTCGCCGACGGGGGCGGGCTCGCCGAAGATTATGTCGGACGGGCTCGACTGCTCTGGTGAAGAACGCGTGGTCATCCTGAGCTCCAAGGGAGTCGTGCGGCCGCTCCTGCGCTGCCGAAGCGCGACACGCGAGGTCCCTGACCATTACTAGGGCCCGTCCCGACGCCTCGCCACCCGGGTGCAGCGACCGTGTGACACCCAACGGGGTCCCGGACGTGTGGCCGAAACCACGCCGCTGATGAGCTCCGGGCCATGTCGTCATCCCAGGGTCCCGGGCTACCGTTTTTTGCCAGACCCATCCCCTCGCACACGGCGCGGACCCATCTCCGCGCCCAGGACTCGGACGGCTCGGCAGTGCTCGCAGATCTCTCCCCCCTCATCGCGGCGACCGCCCAGTGGCTCACGCGCGCCTACCCGGCGTCCGGCGGCGCCCTGGCCTCCGCCCTGTGCGAGGTGCAGGCGCGGCAGGCCGTGACCGTCGCGGCCTGGCTGCGGTATCCGACGCAGATGGACGCCGCGCTGGTCGGGATGGCGGGGCCCGGAGGCTCCGACCGGCTCGACTGGATCACCGGCGCGGACGCGGACGCGGGCGGGGAAGAGGACCCGGACGCCTACGCCTGGCGGACCTGGGTGGACGAGGTCGTGGCGAGCTGGGCCGCCTGCCTGCTCACCGACCCCGAGCTGGCCCGCCTGGCAGTGGCCGCGCTGGCCGACGGCGGTCATACGGCCGGGATACCGACGGAGTTCCGCCGGCTGCTCGCGCCCGACGCGAGCGACCGGCGGGCGGCGGCGCTGCTGCGCCACCCCGACCTCCTGGCACCGGTCGCCGAGCTGCACCAGGACGGGCTGCTGGACCGGCTGGGGCCGGGGCAGGCACTGATCGCCTGAGGCCGTGGCCGACGGACGGAGGGTGCCCGGCCGAACCGGACACCCTCGGCGCTTCACTCGGTTCGCGTCGGATCAGGCCTGCTTCCCGCGACCCGTCAGTGCGTCCCGCACCCGGTCCACGAGCCCCGCGCCCGGCGCCAGCAGTTTGTTCAGCGGCGGCTTGTCCGGGGCCGACGGGTGCGGACGGGTCGGTGCCATCATCTTCGCCTGGCGGATCTTGTCGCCCAGCTCGTCCAGCGCCTGCGGCGAACACGCGGCGCGCAGCTTGGGGAAGAGGTTCTCCTCCTCGTCGGCCACGTGTGCGCGGATCTCGCTCATCAGCATGCCGATGAGGCGGTCGAACTCGGGGTCGTCCGCGTCGCAGCTCTCCAGGTCCTTCATGATCTGCTCGGCCTTGGAGTGGTCGTCGATCTCCTTGTCGGCCAGGGCGTCGCCGTTCGGCACGTGCTCACGTACCGCCGGGTAGAGGTAGGCCTCCTCGGCCACCGAGTGCCGGACCAGCTCCATCGTGACTTGGTCGGCGTGGAGCTTGCGGTCCTTCTCACCGGGCGGCAGCGCCTCGATACGACCGAAGAGCTCCTCGACCTCACGGTGATCGGTCACCAGCTCGTCGATGACGTTTCCACCATGTCCCATGATCCTTGCCTCCTGCGTGCGCACGGCGGCTCCGGATGAGACCCGCCTCCGCACGAGTGCCCTGCGCACGGCGGACTAACACGGGCGGGGCGACGCTCACATCCGCCAGCTGTACCGCCGCTCGGGCCGTCCGGCCACGCCGTACCGCAGGGACACGTCGGCGTTGCCGGTGGTGTGGAAGTACTCCAGATAGCGGCGGGCGCTGACGCGGGAGACGCCGGTCAGGGTGGCGCACTCGGTGGCGGAGAGAGTGCCGTCGGCGGTGCGCAGGGCGCGCTCGACCAGTTCGGCGGTCTCCACGCTCATGCCCTTGGGCAGCCCGCCCGCGGCAGGCGCGGGCGCGGCTCCGGCCAGGACCCGGTCCACGTCCGCCTGGCCGCGTACGACGGTGGTCAGCAGACGGCCGCGCTGGGCGGCGTACCGCTCCAGGCGGGTCCGCAGGTCCTCGAACTCGAACGGTTTGAGGAGGTAGTCGACCACGCCGTGGCGTACGGCGCCGCGTACCGTGTCGGCCTCACGGGCGGCGCTGATCACCATGACGTCGCAGTCGTGGCCCGCGGTGCGCAGCCGGGGGATGACGTCCAGGCCGAACATGTCCGGCAGGTACAGGTCGAGCAGGACGAGGTCGGGGCGCAGTTCGTCGACGGCGTCGATGGCCTGCCGGCCGCTGCTGGCGACGCCGACCACGCGGAACGGGCCGACCCGTTCGACGAAGGCGCGGTGCACCCTGGCCACCATGAAGTCGTCGTCGACCACGAGGACGTCGATCGCGTCCGGCGTACCGGGCGTTTCCTCTCTGCCGGTCATCGGCCCGCTCCTTCCGCCACCGCGACGGTGAGGTGGCTGACGGTCATGCGTGCGGTGAACAGGGCGCCGTCGGGTGTGTTGCGCACCGAGATCTCCCCGCCGTGACGTTCGCAGACCAGCCGGGTCAGCGCCAGGCCGATACCGCGCTCGCCGTTCTGGGCGGCCTTGGTGGTGAAGCCGTGCGAGAACACCTCCCGCGCCAGCTCGGGCGCCACACCCGGCCCGGAGTCCCGCACAGCGATCTCGACACTGGCCGCATCCTGCCGCAACTCAACCTCGACCCACGCCTCACCCCGGCCACGGGGCGGGTCGCTGCGCGGGGTTTGGTGGCGGTCGTCGGGCGGGTCGCTGCGCGAAGCTTGGTGGCGCCCGCTGAGCAGGTCGCTGCGCGAGGCTTGGTCGCCGTCGTCCGGTTGGTCGTCACGCCGGTCCTCGTGACCCCCGGCGGGTTGGCTGCCGCGCCGGTCCTCGTGGCCCCCGCCGGGTTGGCTGCCGCGCCGGTCTTCATGGCCCCCGGCGGGTTGGTCGTCGCGCCGGTCTTCATGGCCCCCGGCGGGTTGGTCGTCGCGCCGGTCCTCGTGGCCCCCGGCGGGTTGGTCGTCACGCCGGTCCTCATCGCCCCCGCCGGGTTGGTCGTCACGCCCGTCCTCATCGTCCCCGCCGGGTTGGCTGCCGCGCCAGGACTCGCCCAGGCTGTCCGATCGCCCGGCACCCCCCGCCGCCGCATCCACCGCGTTGTCCACCAGGTTGCCCACCACCGTCGCCACGTCCGCCGCGTCCTCCGGCGTCAGGCGGTCGAGGGCCGTGTGGTCCGAGATGCGCAGGTGGACCTTGCGTTCGGCGGCCTGGGAGGACTTTGCCATGAGGAGGGCGGCCACCGTGGTGTCGCGGACGCGGCGGCTGAGGGTGATGTCCAGGGACTGGCGGTGCTGGTTCAGGGCGCGGATGTAGCGCACCACCTCCTCCTGCTCGCCGATCTGGATCAGCCCGGAGATGGTGTGCAGCTGGTTGGCGAACTCGTGCGCCTGGGCGCGCAGCAGCTCGGAGGAGCTGCGGAAGGAGCCGATCTCCCGCTCCAGCCGCGCCAGTTCGGTACGGTCCCGCAGGGTGGTGACCGAGCCGAGCAGCCGCCCGTCCTTGCGCACCGTCATCCGGTTCATGACCAGGACCCGGCCGTGCCGGATGACGACCTCGTCCCGCTTGTCGGCCGCACCGTCCCGGTCCCCGGCCAGCACGTCCCGCAGCCGCCCCTCGACACCCAGGTCGGCCAGGCTCCGCCCCACGCAGTCCTCGGGCAGGGCGAGCAGCCGCCGCGCCACCTCGTTCACCAGCGTCAGCCGGTGCTGCGGATCGAGCGCGACCACGCCCTCGGCGATCCCGTACAGCATCGCCTCCCGGTGCTCGGCCAGCCCCGCGATCTCCCGTGGCTCCAGGCCGAGCGTCTGCCGCTTGACCCGCCGGGCCAGCAGCAGGGAACCGGCCAGCCCCAGCCCGCTCGCGATGCCCAGATAGGCGAGGAGATACGAGGAGGCGCCGCTCAGCCGCTGCCACACGGTGGGGGAGGCCTCGCCGATCATCACCGTGCCCAGGTGCTGTCCGAGGTTCTCCCGCCTCGCCCCCAGCACCGGCACCTGGGCCACCCGCTCGCGCCCACCGTCCAGCGTCAGCTCGCCCGACCAGCCGCGTCCCTTCGTGACGCCGTCCCCGAGCGGCAGCGCCTTGCCGATCGCCGTCGGGTCCGTGGAACTGACGATCCGCCCCTCCGCGTCCGCCACCGTCACCGAGGTCACCCCGGACTGCGACTGCGTGGCGTTCACCAGCGGCGCCAGCGCCTCCCGCGGCAGCGGCAGCACCAGCTGGCCGCGCACCAGCGGGTTCGCCGCCAGCTGCTCGGCCAGCGCGCTGACCCGGCGGCCCTCCACCCGGTCGAAGGTCGCCTCCGACTGGGCCAGCGAGACCGCGGCGACCGCCACCAGCACGACCACCACGATGGCGAGCTGGAGCACCAGCATCTCGCCGGCGAGGGTCTGACGACGGAAGGTGGCAATCACGACGTACTCGATCTTTCGGCAGGGGGCTCCCGGGGCGGAGTCGCCCCATCATGGCCTCCACCTGCGCAGGAGGAAAGAGACCGGTCATCGGCAAGGCGGCAGCCGCGGGCGGCGTTGACGCAGAGACCAAGTTGACGCAGAGAACCAAGTTGACGCAAAGACCAAGTTGACACAAAGACCAAAACCTTCGTTGGTTCCGCAAGCGGGACAGCTCGTTGACGCGGGGGCAACATGTGGCCCACCTCACCCTCCCCCACAGGGCTTTCCCCAACCGCATCGACCAACCGACAGGTGGTGGCACTCGTGCGCCTGCGCACCCCCCTCGCCCTGTTCGGGGCCGCCGTGCTCGTCCTCCTCGGACCACCGCTGCTGACCACCGGCAGCGGCACCGAGACCGGCACCCAGATCCCCGGCCTGCGCTTCATGGTCCCCAACACACCCGGCGGCGGCTACGACATCACCGCCCGTACGGCCGCCAAGAACGCCGAGGACGCCGGACTCACCTCCAACATCGAGGTGTTCAACCTGCCCGGCGCCGGCGGCACCGTCGGCCTCACCCGCCTGGTCAGTGAGCACGGCAACGGCAAACTGGCGATGTCGATGGGGCTCGGCGTCGTCGGCGCCGTCCGCTCCAACGACGCGCCGAAGACCCTCGCCGACACCACCCCGATCGCCCGCCTCACCGAGGAACAGGACGTCGTGGTGGTCGCCAAGGACTCGCCGTACCGGACGATCGACGACCTCATCGACGCCTGGAAGGCCGACCCCGGCAAACTCCCGGTCGGCGGCGGCTCCTCGCCCGGCGGCCCCGACCACCTCGCGCCGATGCTGATGGCGCAGGCCGCCGGGATCTCCCCGAAGCAGGTCAACTACATCCCGTTCGACGGCGGCGGCGAACTTCTCGCCTCCATCCTCGGCAACAAGGTCGCCTTCGGCGTCTCCGGCGTCGGCGAGTACCTCGACCAGATCAAGGCGGGCGAGCTGCGCCTGCTCGCGGTCACCGGCCCCGAACGGGTCGACGGCCTGGACGCGCCCACCCTCCAGGAGGCGGGCTTCGACGTGAACTTCACCAACTGGCGCGGCATCGTCGCCCCGCCCGGCCTGACCGACGCCGAGCGCGACAAACTCGTCCGCCTCATCGAGGAGCTCCACGACTCGCCCGAGTGGCAGGCGTCCCTGAAACAGAACGGCTGGGACGACGCCTTCCTGTCCGGCGAGGAGTTCGGGGACTTCCTGAACGCCCAGGACCAGCGTGTGGTCTCGGTACTGAAGGAGCTGGGACTGTGACGACTCAGACCACCGACATACCCCCGGCGCCCGCCTCCGCCCGCCGCTCCTGGCTGCGCGACCACTCCGAACTCGGCGTCTGCGTCCTGCTGCTGGCCCTCGGCGTGCTGGTCCTCACCGACGCGCTCACCATGGACGTCGACATCGCCCAGCGCGGCCCCGTCGGCCCCAAAACCGTGCCCCTCGTCGTCGGCGCCGGACTGCTGCTCATCGCCGCCCTGCTCGCCGCCGACGTGCTGCGCGGCGGCCGCGGCCAGGCCGAGACCGGCGAGGACATCGACCTGTCCGAACCCGCCGACTGGCGTACGGTCCTGCTGCTCGCCGGCGTGTTCCTGGGCGCCGCCGTCCTCATCGAACCGCTCGGCTTCCCCATCGCGGGCGCCCTCCTCTTCTGGGGCGCCGCGTTCTCCCTCGGCAGCCGCCGCCCCGACCGCGACCCGCTCATCGCGGCCGTGCTGTCCCTCGTCACCTACGCCGTGTTCAACAACCTGCTCGGAGTGCCGCTGCCCGGCGGCCCACTGATGGGAGCGCTGTGAGATGAACGCCCTCAACTCCCTGCTGGACGGCTTCGGCACGGCACTGACCCCGATCAATCTGCTCTGGGCCGCACTGGGCGTGCTGCTCGGCACCGCGATCGGCGTCCTGCCCGGCATCGGCCCGGCCATGGCGGTCGCGCTGCTGCTGCCGGTGACGTACGGACTCGACCCCATCGGCGCGTTCATCATGTTCGCGGGCATCTACTACGGCGCCATGTTCGGCGGCTCCACCACCTCGATCCTGCTCAACACCCCCGGCGAGAGTGCCGCCGTGGTCGCCGCGATGGAAGGCAACCCGATGGCCAAGTCGGGCCGCGGCGCACAGGCGCTGGCGGCCGCCGCCATCGGCCACTTCGCGGGCGGCATGGTCGGCACGATCCTGCTGGTCGCACTCGCCCCGACGGTCGCCCGACTCGCCGTCGACATCGGCGCACCCGACTACTTCGCCATCATGGTGCTCGCTTTCATCGCGGTGACATCCGTCCTCGGCTCCTCCCGCATCCGCGGGCTCGCGTCCCTGCTCATCGGGCTGACGCTGGGTCTGGTGGGCCTGGACCAGATGACCGGACAGCAGAGACTCACCTTCGGCTCGCTCCAACTCGCCGACGGCATCGACGTCGTGATCGTCGCGGTCGGCCTGTTCGCGATCGGCGAGGCCCTGTGGGTCGCCGCCCATCTGCGGCGCCGGCCGGCCGAGCCGATCCCGGTGGGCCGACCGTGGCTGGGGCGCGGCGATGTGCGGCGCACCTGGAAGTCCTGGCTGCGCGGCCCGTTCATCGGCTTCCCCTTCGGCGCCATCCCCGCGGGCGGCGCCGAGATCCCCACCTTCCTCTCCTACGTCACCGAGAAACGCCTGTCGAAGCACAAGGACGAGTGGGGCAAGGGCGCCATCGAGGGCGTCGCCGGACCCGAGTCCGCCGCGTCGGCCTCGGCGGCGGGCACGCTCGTGTCGATGCTGACGCTGGGCCTGCCGACCACGGCGGTCGCCGCGGTGATGCTGGCCGCCTTCCAGCAGTACGGCATCCAGCCCGGCCCGCTGCTCTTCGAACGCGAGCCCGAGCTGGTGTGGGGCCTGATCGCCTCGCTGTTCGTCGGCATGGTGCTGCTGCTCGCCCTCAACCTGCCGCTCGCGCCGCTGTGGGCGAAGCTGCTGCGCATTCCGCGGCCGTACCTCTACGCGGGGATCCTCTTCTTCGCGGCCGTCGGCGCGTACGCGGTCGGCGGCGAGGTGATCGACCTGGTGATCCTGCTGATCATCGGGCTGATCGGCTTCGGCATGCGCCGCTACGGGCTGCCCGTGCTGCCCGCCGTCATCGGCGTCATCCTCGGCCCCAACGCCGAGCAGCAGCTCCGCCGAGCCCTGCAGATCAGCGACGGCAGCGTCACCGGCCTGGTCAACACGCCGTTCTCCGTGACCGTGTACGCGGTGATCGTCGTGCTGCTGGCCTGGCCGCTGCTGAAGCGGCTCGTACGCCGCGACCGCACCGCGGCGTCGTCGTAGCCACCGCACCGGGGCCGGGCCGTACGGCGGACACCGTTGGTCAACGGTCCGGCCCCGGTGCGCACTGAGCAGAACGTCAGACGTCCTTGATCGTCACGGTCACGGGAGTGCCCGTCTCGACCGTGCGGCTGACCGTGCAGAGACGGTCATGGGAGGTCCTGACCGCGCGGGGCAGAATGGCGCGTGCGCGGTCCGCGCCCTCGCCGTCCGGGAAGGCAACGGTGAAGGTGACCGCGAGGTCGACCATGCGGTTGCCGAGATCGTCGCTGATCTTGTCGCCGGTCACCGCGACGGAGAATTCGGTGGGCTCCGTATGGCGACTGGTCGCGATATCGACGTCCACGGCCGTGCAGCCCCCGATCGCGGCAAGGAACAGCTCGACCGGGGTGAACTCGGTGTCCCCGCCGGCACCGGAGGCCGTACCGAAACTGATCGATCCGCCGCGGGCGTTGGTCGCGACGAAGTGGCCACTGCTCGTGCGCTCGACGACAACGGAACGCTCGGATCGCTCGGATTTCTCGCTCATGCCGTCGACAGTAGTGCCACGGAGCGCTGGAGCCGCGGCGGTCGACCGGAGGGGGCGCGATCACACGTCGCGGCTCAGCCCAGGTAGAAGTCCCTGCGAGCGGCCACGAACTCTTCGACCGATCGAGCAGGTACGCCCGTGACCTGGTGTACGTCGTTCGTCGCACGGTCGTAGCGGTTCTCGCGATGCAGCCGGGCCATGGTGGCGATGTGCTCTTCGGTGTGCGACGGCAGGCCCACCTTGGCGAGGACTCCGGCCCGCCACTCGTCCGGCGGGACGTCCACATAGGTCACCGGAGTCCCCAACGCCCGGGAGAACTCCTCGGCCATCTCCGTCATGTCCACCGAGCGCGGGCCGGTGAGCTCGTAGACACGTCCGATGTGCGGGCCCGGGTCTCGCAGCACGGTGGCGACGACTCGCGCGACGTCCTCCACGGCGACCGGCGAGGTGCGCCCAGTGCCGAACGGCAGCGCGATCGTGCCGCTCTCCCGGATGGTGCGGGCCGGCAGCACGGTGAACAGCGGGTTGTCCAGGAACGACGTCGGCCTGATGTGTACCACCGGCAGGCCCGACCAGTTCAGTACCTGCTCCGCCAGCCAGTGCAGGCGCTGCTGGCGCGACTCGGCGGTGCTGGTGGCGGTCATCTGCGACACCGTCATCTGGGACATGCCCACCAGTGCGTCCAGGTCTCCGTGCTCGCGCGCCACGCTGGCCACCACGGTCGCGGCCAGCAGATGGTCCGGTGATACGGGCATGGCGAAGTACATCCTGCCGACGCCCTCCAGCGCCGCCGCGACGCTCTCGGGCCGGGTCAGATCGCCGAGGACGACCTCCCCGCCGAGGCCACGCAGCTCAGCCGCCCGTTCGTCGTCGCGACGCACCATGACGCGCACGGGCACGTCCTGTGCGCGCAGTTGCTCGAGGACCGCGCGGCCCACGTCACCGGCGTTGCCGAGGAGAACCAGGTTGCTGGCGACCATCGATCAAGCTCCTGCCGAGATGCTTTGCTGTGCGGTGTCCGGGAGAATGGGAAAGGCCCAATTCGAAGAACAAGGGGCACGACATGCCCATCATTTCACGCGGATTTCACGGCCGGGCGCGCGATGCGCGGCACAAACTTCCTCCTGGGCAGTACGAGACCGCCGACTTCCCCGTTCTGTCCGCCGGACCCACACCCACGGTGGACCTCGACGAATGGGAGTTCACCATACGCACGGAGACGGGCGCACGGCACATCTGGAACTGGGCCGATTTCACGGCGTTGCCCGCCGAGACACCGACCGTCGACCTGCATTGTGTCACCAAGTGGTCGAAGTTCGACACGGAGTGGCAAGGAGTGTCCTTGGACGTCCTTTTGGAGTCCGTCGAGACCGGTGCTGAGTATGCGCTTGTTCACTCCTACGGTGACTACACCACCAACGTGCCCCTGGAGGACCTCCTCGACGGGCAGGCATGGGTCGCCTACCGATACGACGGTGAGGAACTCGCGCCGGAACACGGCGGCCCCGCCCGACTGCTGATTCCGCACCTGTACTTCTGGAAGTCCGCCAAGTGGGTGCGCGGAATTCAGTTGCTCGACGACGATGAGCGGGGTTTCTGGGAAAACATCGGCTACCACGATTATGGGGACCCATGGCGCGAGCAGCGGTACCAGGGCGACTAGGCGGCCGACTGCGCTGGAAGCCCGCCCGTCTGGCTGATCGGCGCAGCGAGTCCCAGGTTGCGCGCACCCTCGTGTTCGAGGTGCCGGACTGGCCGGGTCATCTGGCTGGGCAGCATGTCGATCTGCGGCTCACGGCGGAGGACGGCTACTCCACCCAGCGCAGTTACTCACTGGCGTCGGCGCCCGACGGCGAGAGCGTCGAGTTGACCGTTCAGCGTGTCGACGACGGCGAGGTCTCCCCGTACCTGACGGACGAACTCGCAGTGGGCGACGTGGTGGAACTGCGTGGGCCGGTCGGAGGCTGGTTCGTGTGGCGGCCCGAGCAGAAGGAACCGATTCTGCTCGTCGCCGGCGGCTCCGGCGTGGTACCCCTCATGGCGATGATCCGCATGCGCCGCGCGGTCGGCAGCCGCACGCCCTTCAGGCTGGTGTACTCCGTACGCAGCCCTGAGTACCAGCTCTTCGTCCCCGAGTTGAGACGGGACGACCCGGGCCTCGACAAGACGTACCTCTACAGCCGCTCGACCCCACCGGAGTGGCCGCGTCCTCCCGGGCGTTTCACCGCTTCCGACCTGTCAGGCGCCGGGTGGCCACCGGACTTCGAGCCCACTTGCTACGTCTGCGGTTCCACCGGATTTGTCGAGACGGCCGCCGGACTGCTGGTGGCCCTCGGCCACCACCCGGGCCGTATCCGAACCGAGCGTTTCGGACCCAGCGGATAAGGAGCGAATCTCCATGAGCCTGACGCCTGACTTCCTCGACGGCAACGCCGCCGCCGGGGAGCTCGAGTCTCTGTTCGGAACCGATATGACCATGGCGTCCGGACAGTGCCGCGGCTGCAGCGAACAGATGGTGCTTGCCCAAACGCACGCTTACCTCGGCGGTCCGGGGATGGTGCTGCGCTGCCCCGGCTGCGACAGCGTCCTGCTTCGCCTGGTCCGCTCTCCCACCCAGATGTGGCTCGACGCCGGCGGACTGGCTTACGTCCGGATGCCGGTACCGGTACAGACATGAACGACCGTGTGCAAGAACTCGCCTCGCGCGTACGTACCCCCGACGTCGTCGATGCCATGGGACGGATGCACCGCCATCGGTGTCACATCAACGACCTGGTGAGCCCGACCCCGGGGCGCGTCCTCCTGGGCCCGGCGATAACGATCTCTTATCTCCCCTCGTGCAAGGAAGCGCTCCCACCTGAGCAGTACACCTTCTCCCGACTGTTCCGTGAGGCCATCCGGCAGGGCGCACAGGGCCGCGTGCTGGTCCTGGCGAGCAACGGGCATACCGACGTATCCCTCGGGGGCGGATCAAAGCTGTCGCTGGTGGCGGCGCACGGTCTCGCGGGCGTCCTGGCCGACGGTCGTCTTCGGGATTTCGTCGACATCGCGACGTACGACTTGGCCGTCTACTGCTTGGGGCAGACGACCAAGTGGGGCGGCGATGTCGTCACGCCCTTCGAGGCCAACCGGCCGGTCGTCGTGTCCGGCGTGACCGTCCGCCCGGGTGACTACGTGTTCGCGGACGCGTCCGGCGCTGTCGTCGTCCCCGCCGCACAGGTCGTCAGCGTGTTCGAAGAAGCCAACCGCGTCGCCCAGGTCGAGGCGGCCTACGTCGAGGGAGTCCGCCAAGAAGGCTCCGCTGACAGGTCCCGGTAGGGCGCCGCGGACCAAGTGTCAGCGGCCGGGGGCCCGCTGCTTGACCTCCTGGAGCACCCAGCCGTTGCCGTCCGGGTCGTTGAAGGTGGCGTAGGAGCCGTAGGAGGCACGGTCGGGGTGCGGGCCGGCCAACCGCCCCTGGTCCTGGCCTTGGTGGACGACCCCGCCGGCCTCATGGCCGTGGTAGAAGATGCCTCCGTCATCGTGGAACACCTCGCTCACCTCGATGCCTCGGCCGACGAGCTCCGCGCGGGCCTCCTCGATGTCCAAGACGACGAGGTACAGGCCCTGCACCGAGCCCGGCGCGGCGCGGGTGAGCCCCTTGCCGAAGATGATCGAGCACTCCGAACCGGGCGGCGTGAGGTGTACCGCGCGCCAGCCCTCACTGGGCGCGGCATCGAGGTCCAGACGGAATCCCGCGGCCTCGTAGAAGGCCTTGGCCCGATCGACGTCGGAGACGGGCAGCACGATGAGTTCGAGCTTCAGATCCATGGGGGGCCATCTTCTTCCTTTGGCTTACTTCTCGTTCTCGGCGACCGCGTCTTCCGGCCTCTGCGTGAGCTCACGCAACTCGAATGACCGTCTTGCCGGCTGTTCCCTTCTTCGCGCGGAACGCCTCCGGCGCTTGGTCGAGGGGATGGACTGCGCCCACCAACGGGCGCAGCCGGCCCTCCCGGTGCTTGCGGAGGATCTCCAGGAGGTGACCACGGTCGGGTTCGACGATGAAGTACATGGCCCGGCCGTCCTCGGGCCGTACGGTCGGGGGCTCGGCGATGGTCACCAGGGTGCCGCCGGGCCTGAGCAGGGCGGCCGAGCGGTCGAGTACGTCCCCGCCGATGGCGTCGAAGACGAGGTCGACGCGCCCCACGGCGTCCTCCCACCCCGGCTGTTCGAGGTCGAGGAACACCTCTGCGCCGAACTCCATCACCACGTCCCGGTTCCTGCCGCGCCCCGTCCCGATCACACGCGCCCCGGCATCGCCGGCAAGCTGAGTCGCGGCCATTCCCACGCCCCCTGCCGCTCCGTGCACCAGCACGCTCTGCCCGGCCTCCAGCCTTCCGTGCACGAAGAGGCCCTGCCAGGCGGTCAGGCCCGGCATCGGCAGAGCCGCCCCCTGCATGTGGTCGATTCCCGCGGGCAGCGGTGCCAGATTGCGCGCCTCCACCGCGACGTACTCCGCGAGAGTGCCGTCCCGGTTCCAGTCGGTGAGCCCCATGACACGTTGGCCGGCCGACAGCCCGGTCGTGCCGACCGCTACCTCGGCGACCTCACCGGACACCTCGTGTCCTGGAATGACGGGCGCTCGGTCCCTGCCGCCCCGGTCGACCCAAGTGGCCGGCCAGTCCAGCTCGGTCGGGGTGAAGCAGGCCGCGCGCACCCTGACGATGACATCGCCCTCGCCCACGTACGGGTACGGTGCCTCCTCCACGACCAGGCCGTCCACAGCCGCGTCACGATCGTGGGTTCGTACGGCCTTCATCGCCCCTCCCTCCGGCAGCGAGGCGAGTCCCTACCTCTCCAGGATGACGGCGTGGGGCCTGTGGGGCGATCCGGGGCGGCACACGTGCGTCGAAGCGGTCAGGAGGTTCCGCCGTCCACTCTCCGCCGGTCCTGCTCGTCCCACGCGCGGGTGTCCCGCGGCTCGGTGTACGGCTCGGCCTCGGGGGGATGGCCGCCGGCGATGGCTCGCTGACGTGCGGTTTCGGCGTCGAACTCCAGACCGAGGAGGATGGCCAGGTTGGTCACCCACAGCCAGATGAGGAAGATGATGACGCCCGCCATCGTGCCGTACGTCTTGTTGTACGAGCCGAAGTTGGCGACGTAGAAGGCGAAGCCCGCGGAGGCGATCATCCAGATCAGCAGCGCCAGGAAGCTGCCCGGCGTGATCCAGCGCCACCCCCTGACCTTGGCGTTCGGGCTGGCCCAGTACAGGGTCGCGATCATGAGCGTGACCAGCAGGACCAGGACCGGCCACTTGGCGATCGACCACGCCGTCAGTGCGGCGTCGCCCAGGCCCAGGGCGTCCCCGGCCCGGCGGGCCAGACCGCCCGTGAAGACCACGATCACCGCACTGATCACGGCCAGCACCATCAGGACGACGGTCAGCCCGAGGCGCACCGGCAGGATCTTCCACATCGGCCGCCCCTCGGGGATGTCGTACACGGCGTTCGAGGTGCGCATGAACGCCGCCACATAGCCCGACGCCGACCACACGGCCAGCACCAGGCCGACGACGGCCATGATCGAGCCGATGCCGGCGTTGTTCTGCAGTTGCTGCACGGCCTGCGTGATGATGTCCCGGCCGGCGCCGGGGGCGAACTGCTGGAGCTCGTCCAGCAGCCGGTCCGTGACGGACCGGCTGGTGACGCCCAGCAGCGACACGAGCACCAGCAGTGCCGGGAACAGCGACAGCACCGTGAAGTACGTCAGGGCCGCCGCGCGGTCGGCCAGCTCGTCGTCCTTGAACTCGCGCAGGCTTCCCTTCAGCACCGCGCCCCACGACCGCATCGGCAGCTTCGTCGGCGAGTCGGGCGCGGCCCGTTCCACCTCCGGCGGGGGCCCGGCCCCGTCAGCCGGATTCGCTCCGTCGCGGTGATCTTTACGCCCTGGGAGATGCAGCTTCACCATGGCCGCCGAGTAACCCGAGCCCGCCGTCCTAAGAGTGCCCGGTCACGGCGGCGTGGACGGACACGGCGGTGCCGTGGCTCTGGTCCGAACCACGACACCTGACGAAGCTGATTCCGCGGCACCGGCTTCGTCTGCCCTCCAGGTACCCCTCCTCGCGCGCGGCTGAATCGCCCTTGTCGGCATTCCGAACATCGCCGCGTGGGCCTTGGCGGATGCGGCGGGCTCAGCGTTCCGGGACGGCCCTGGCGCGGATTGACTGGGCGACGTCGCGCAGCTTGACGTTGTGGGTCTGGGAGATGCGCCGCAGTGCGTCGAAGGCCTCGTCCTCGCTCAGGTGGTGCCGCTCGCGCAGGATGCCCATGGCCTCGCCGATGGCGTGCCGGGTGTCGAGGGCGTGTTCGAGCTGGTCGACCGTGCGGGCGCTGGCCAGGGCCACGGCGGCGTGTGAGGCGAGCAGCCAGCCGGCCGTCTCCATCTCGGGTGTGAAGGCGCCGGGCCGGCCGGAGTAGAGGTTGAGCGCGCCGAACTCGTCGTCCCGGGTGTAGAGCAGGAAGCCCATCATGCTGCCCACACCCAGTTCGCGGGCGGCGGGCGCGAAGCGCGGCCACTCCGGCTGCGGCTTGGTCATGTCGGTGATCCGGAACAGCCGCTCACCGTTGGTACGACGGGCGGCGTCGAAGCACGGCCCCTCACCCAGTTCACCCTGCAACCGGTCGGACTCCACGGCCATGTCCCCGCACGCCGACAGCGTCACCGCCCGGCCCTTGCGTACGGCCAGGACCCCGGCCGCGTCGCACCCGTCGAGCAACTCCACGCCCCGCTCGGCGATCGCGTCGAGCGTCTCCTGCGTGGAGCCCTGCGCCAGCAGATGCCGGGCGAGCTCGGCCATCTCTTCGGCAAACGCACGCCAGTCCATCCGTGTCCACCGTCCCGCTCGTCGTACCTTCGCGTCGGAAGGAACCCGAAGGCCGACCGCCGGGACCGACCCGCCGGACCCGGCCATTCACGCACCGGTCGGAGCACGACCGAGCATCGCCTCGGCTGTCCTGCCCGCAGCCTACCCCTCGATCGCGGAGCGCACTTCGACACGGACGCTCACGATCTCGCCGACCTGCTGTCCACTCCGCTGTCGCCGGTTCCGGCAAAAGATCCCTTTTCGGTCCGGAAAGATCTCCCCGCACGGCTCTGGGAACCTTTGCCACGCCTGGCTACCCTCCGCCCATGATTTCCACGGTTGTGTGGGGTACGGGCAATGTCGGCCGCGCGGCCATCCGTGCCGTCGACGCGCATCCGTCGCTGGGCCTCGCGGCCGTGCTGGTCGCCGACCCCGCCAAGGTCGGCCGGGACGCGGGCGACCTGAGCGGACTGGGCCGCCGGCTCGGCGTACCGGCGACCGACGACGTCCCCGCGGTGCTCGCGACCGGCCCCCGCGCGGTCGTGTACGCGGCCTCCGGGGACGTACGACCCGACGAGGCCCTGCGGGACATCGGACGGGCGGTCCGGGCCGGGGCGGTCGTCGTCACCCCGTCCGTGTACGGGATGTACGACCACCGGGGCGCCCCGCCCGAGATCAGGGAGCCGCTGCTGGAGGCCGTCGCGGCGGGCGGAGGGTCCCTGTTCGTCTCCGGCGTGGACCCCGGCTGGGCGAACGACATCGTGCCCCTGCTGATCACCGGCCTCGGCTCGCGGATCGACACGGTGCGCTGTCAGGAGATCTTCGACTACGCCACGTACGACCAGGAGGACTCGGTACGGCACCTGGTCGGCATGGGGCATCCGATGGACTACCGGCCGCCGATGCTCGCCGAGGGCGTGCCGACCATGGTGTGGGGCGGGCAGCTGCGGATGATGGCCAAAGGGCTGGGCGTCGAACTGGACGAGATACGGGAGACCTTGGAGCGGCGCCCCCTGCAGGCCACCGTCACCACGCCCACCATGGGCGAGTTCGCGGCCGGTACCCAGGGCGCCGTGCGCTTCGAGGTGCAGGGCCTTGTCGGCGGACGGCCCCGCATCGTCGTGGAGCACGTCACCCGCATCCACGCATCCTGCGCCCCGGACTGGCCGCAGCCCCCCGACGGCGGCGCCGGAGCGCACCGGGTCGTCATCGAGGGCCGCCCCCGTATCGAGGTCACCGTCGAGGCGAGCGACGAGGGCGGGAACCGGTCGGCGGGCGGCAACGCCACCGCCGCCGGCCGCCTGGTCAACGCCATCGACTGGCTCACCGAGGCCAAACCCGGCCTCTACGACGCGCTCGACGTCCCGCTGCGCCCCGCGGCGGGCCGACTGGGAAGGACCTGACCGGTGACCCTGCGCATCGACATCCCCGACGGAGCTGACCCCATCCCGTACGTGTGGGGCGAGATGGTCCCCGAGATCGGCGCGGCGGCGTCGAACTTCTCGCTGGCCGTGTACGCCCACACCACTCTGGGCCTGCGCGAGTTCGAGGCGGCGCGGCTGCGCATCGCCCAGATCAACGGCTGCGCCTTCTGCCTGGACTGGCGCACCGAGCGCGACGGCCGGAAGGTGGCGGACGACTTCTTGGAGGCGGTCACCGCCTGGCGCACCACGGACGCCTTCGACGAACGCACCCGCCTGGCCGCCGAGTACGCCGAGCGCTACGCCCTGGACCACCACGGCCTCAACGAGGACTTCTGGTGCCGGATGACGGCCCACTACAGCCAGGCGGAGATCGTGGAGCTCACCATGAGCATCGGGTCCTGGCTGGCGTTCGGCCGGCTCAACCATGTGCTGGGGCTGGACAGCGTCTGTGTCCTGCCCCAGCGTTGAGGCGGTTCAGAAGTCGGCGGCGATGATCTCCTCGATGTTCCGTTCGGCGAGCGCCGTGATGGTGACGAAGGGGTTCACGCTCGTGTTGCCCGGAATGAGCGCCCCGTCGATGACATAGAGGCCGGAATGGCCGTGCAGGCGGCCGTAGTTGTCGGTCGCCTTGTTCAGCACCGCGCCGCCCAGGGGATGGTAGGTGAGGTGGTCGCCCCAGATCTTGTACGCGCCGAAGAGATCGGTGCGGTAGATCGTGCCCTCTTTCGCGTTGATCCGGTCGAATATCGACTTGGCCATGGTGATGGACGGTTGCTTCCAGGTCGTCTGCCAGTTGAGTTCCACCTTTCCGCTCGCCGGGTTCCACGAGAACTCCGCGCGGTGCGGATTCCTGGTGATCGACAGATAGAAGGAGGCGTACGTCTCGATTCCGGTGGGCAGCGGCGCGACTTCGGCGAAGGCGCCGCCCGCGGCCCAGTTGTCGATACCCGCGGTGGGAATCGCGGATTGCAGGGCGCCGGTGGGATCCCACATGTGATTGGCCCGACCGCACATGACATTGCCGTTGTCGCCCCAGCCCCTGCCGATCTCGCCGTTCAGGCCGGGCAGCGCGCCGGTCGCCTTCAGCCGGACCAGAAGCTTGCTGGTGCCGACGCTCCCGGCGGCGAAGAACACGCGGCCCGCGGTGACCGTTTTCGTGGCCGTGACGGCGCCGCCGGTGTCGAGTTGCTCCATGCCGACCGTGTAGCCGCCGGCGGCCGCGGGAGCCACGGAGACGACCCTGTGCAGCGGCGAGACGGTGACCTTTCCGGTCGCCCGGGCCCGGGCGAGATAGGTCTGCTGGAGGGTCTTCTTGCCGTGGTTGTTGCCGTAGAGGATCTCGCCGGCCAGCGCCGATTTCGGGACCGTACCGGCGGCCTCCTGCTTCATGTAGTCCCAGTCGTAGACGTCCGGGACGAAGACGAAGGGAAACCCGGAGCGCTGGGCGTGTTTGCGGCCCACCCGGGCGTACTGGTAGCACGCCGTCGTCTCGAACCAGGCCGGGTCGATGGTGCTGACGCCGAGTTCGGTGTTGGCGCGCGGGTAGTACACGTCGTACATCTCGTCGGCGTCGACGGACGGCAGCACGGCGCCGAAGTTCTCCCGCTTCGGCGTCACGGCCATGCCGCCGTTGACGAGTGATCCGCCGCCGACTCCGCGTCCCTGATAGACCGTGATCCCGCCCATTTCCTCGGCATCGAGAATGCCGGTGTAGCGGGGCACGTCCTTGTCGAGCGGATAGCCCAGGAAGTTGCTGATGGGTTGTTTGGTTCTGGTGCGCAGCCAGAACGATCGATAGTCGGGGCTGGTGGTGTTGGCGAAGATCCTTCCGTCCGGACCCGAGGTGTCCCACGCCATTCCCAGTTCGGCCATGTGGACTGCGACACCGGCCTGCGCGAGCCGGAGAGCGGCGACCGAGCCGCCGTATCCGGTGCCGATCACCAGGACCGGAATCCGCGCACCCGGTTCGATGACGGCGGTGTTCTGTTGCTGGGCCGCCAGGGACGGAGAGTTGTGGCCGCCGATCACCGCAGCGCCCGTAATGAAACTCGTTCCAGCGATGAATCGGCGGCGGGAGATTCCGTTTAGTGGGGGTCTGTTCTGGAGGTCAGCGCTCATACGGCACTCCTCGTTTTCGAGTGAATCGAAACGGGTTCTACTGCCGTCGGCATACGAAGTCACGACATACCTATAGGTAACTTTTCGCGCCCCACCCCCGACGTCTCGCCTTTCCTTGCGTCTTGACGGAAGGCTGGTCCGTACCTATGGTCACGGCCAGCGCGCGCGTTCAGTCATTCACCCGACGTTCACATACAAGAACGGACCCTCATGGCAGACGCACCCGTTCGACCCCGCCGCAGGCTTCGCCGCTCGCTCCTCGTCGCAACCACCGCCACCGCGGCCGCCCTTGTGGCCACGGTGCTCGCCGGTCCCGGCGCGCCCCGCGCCGACGCCGCCCCCGCCACCTTCGTCCACCCCGGAGTGACCGTCTCCAAGAGCCAGTTGGACTTCGCCCGGAGCAAGGTCAACGCCGGCGCCCAGCCCTGGAAGGGCGCCTTCGACCGGATGACGGCCGGCAGGTACGCCGACCTGAACCGCACCCCCAAGCCCCGCGCGGTCGTCGAGTGCGGCTCGTACTCCAACCCCAACTACGGCTGCACCGACGAGCGCGAGGACGCGATCGCCGCTTACACGCACGCCCTCGCCTGGTACATCACGCGCGACGAGCGGCACGCCCGCAAGGCCATCGAGCTGATGGACGCCTGGTCGGCCGTGATCCGCGACCACACCAACAGCAACGCCCCGCTCCAGACCGGCTGGGCGGGCTCCTCCTGGCCCAAGGCCGCCGAGATCATCAAGTACACGTACACCGGCGGCTGGGCGAACTCCGGCCGCTTCGCCACCATGCTCCGCACCGTCTACCTCCCCGAGATCATCAACGGCTCGAACTCCAACGGAAACTGGGAGCTGTCGATGATGGAGGCCGCGATCGGCATCTCCGTCTTCCTGGAGGACAGGGCCTCGTACGACAAGGCCATGGCGAAGTTCCGCACCCGCACCGCCGCCTACGTCTACCTCGCCTCCGACGGCGACCTGCCGAAGACGGTCCCGAGCCAGAACCTCAACACCCGGGAGAAGATCGTCAAGTACTGGCAGGGCCAGTCCACCTTCGTCACCGGCCTCACCCAGGAGACCTGCCGCGACCTCACCCACACCGGCTACGGCATCTCCGCCATCTCCCACGTCGCCGAGACCAGCCGCATCCAGGGCCAGGACCTCTACGGCACGGACGTCGGCGAACGGCTGCGGCACGCGCTCGGCTTCCAGGCCAAGTACGAGATGGGCGCGGCCGTCCCGAGCTGGCTGTGCGGCGGTTCCCTGCACCTGGGGCTCGGGCCGGTCACCGAGGTCGGCTACAACGCCCTGCACAACCGGCTCGGCCACGCCATGACCAACACCCAGGCACTGACCCAGCGCAACCGCCCGTCCGGCAGCAACAACCTCTTCGTGGCCTGGGAGACCCTCACGCACGGGGACAACCCCGACTGACCCGCCCCGACCCACCGTGGGGCGGGCGGACCACACCGGGCCGCCCGCCCCCTTGCGTGCACGTCAGGAGATGCGGTGCACCCGCTGGGTCGTCAGCTCGTACCGGGCGCCCACGATGGCGAGTTCACCGGACGTCACCTTGGCCGCGAGGTCGGGTTCGTCGGCGAGGCGGGACCGGACGAGCCGTATGTTGGCGTCGATGCTCGCGTCGACGCGGGCGGCGCCCTCCTTCGTGTGGTCGATGGCCGGGCTGATCTGGTCGGCCAGATACTGGATGTGGGCCGGCAGCCGCTCCCCGGACTCCTCCGCCGCGACGGCGGCCCCCACGGCGCCGCACGACTGGTGGCCGAGGACCAGGACCAGCGGTATGGCCAGTTCGAGGACCCCGTAGGCGACGCTGCCGAGCACCGCCTCGTCCAGGACCTCACCGGCGCTGCGCACCGTGAGCAGGTCACCGAGCCCCTGGTCGAAGACCAGCTCCGGAGGGACGCGGGAGTCGACGCAGCTGAGGATCACCGCGAACGGATGCTGACCCGACGTCAGCGCCTGCCGGACGGCCGGTGTCTCGTCCGGGTGCCGCTCGCGGAAGGTGCGCCAGCGCCGATTGCCCGCCTCCAGCGCGCGTAGGGCCTGCGCGGGGCTGCTGGGGCGGTGGTGCGGCGCTGCGGTGACGGCGGACGCGGGGGAGGCGTCGAGGGCGAGGCCGGCACCGAGCGCCGCGGCGCCGGTCAGAGCGGCGCGCAGAAGGCCACGGCGGGCGGGCGCCGCCGTGGCGGACGAGGCCGGCTCGGGGCCGGTGCCTCTGAGGGGGGTGTCATCGAGGTTCACGGCCATGAACGTATGCCCGGGACGGGCTCGCGGGGTTCACGCTACTGAATCATGGACTGGCGTGGTGAATTCCTGGCCAGGGGTTGAGCTGCGCTTGGTGTGACCGAGGGGCATCCTTGGCCTTGCAGGCCTCCTCGACGCCGAGGCGCCGGCGCCGCGACGCCCGCGCGATCACTAGGAGACACGGATGGACTACTACGACCTCGGCACCCACACCCGCCCGGTGACGACCTCGTCCGCCGAAGCCCAGCTGTGGTTCGACCGCGGCCTGATCTGGACGTACGCCTTCCACCACGAGGAGGCCGTCTCCTGCTTCGAGGCCGCCGCGGCCGCCGACCCAGACTGCGCCATGGCCTACTGGGGCATCGCCTACGCCCTCGGCCCCAACTACAACAAGCCCTGGGAGGCCTTCGACGCGCAGGAACTGGTCAGCGCCGTCGACCGCGCCCACGCCGCCGTGCAACGCGCGCACGAGAAGTCGGCCGGCGCCACACCCGTCGAACGCGCCCTGATCGAGGCCCTGCGCGCCCGCTACCCGCAGTCCGAGGCCGTCGAGGACTGCTCGGTGTGGAACGAGCCCTACGCCGACCGCATGCGCGCGGTGTACGAGCTCGCCCCCGACGACCTCGACATCGTCACCCTGTACGCCGACGCCCTGATGAACCTCATGCCCTGGCAGCTGTGGGACATCCGCACCGGAGAGCCCGCCGAGGGCGCCCGCACCCTGGAGGCCAAGGACGTCCTCGAACGCGCGATCGCCACCGAGGACGGGGAACGGCACCCCGGCGTGCTGCACATGTACATCCACCTGATGGAGATGTCCGCCACCCCCGAGGCGGCGCTGACCGTCGCCGACCGGCTGCGCGTCCTGGTGCCGGACGCGGGGCACCTGCTGCACATGCCCTCGCACCTGGACGTGCTGTGCGGCGACTACCGGCGCGTGGTCTCGGGCAACAGCGAGGCGATCGCCGCCGACGAGAAGTTCCTCGCCCGGTCCGGCGCGATGAACTTCTACACCCTGTACCGGTCGCACAACTACCACTTCAAGATCTACGGCGCGATGTTCCTCGGCCAGTCCAGGACCGCCCTGGAGACCGCCGCCAAGCTGGAGGAGACCATCACGGAGGAGCTGCTGCGGGTGGAGAGCCCGCCCATGGCCGACTGGCTGGAGGGCTTCCTGGCCATGCGGGTCCATGTGCTGATCCGCTTCGGCCGCTGGGCGGACATCCTGGAGCTGCCCTTCCCCGAGGACGCGCGGCTCTACTGCGTGACCACCGCGATGCTCCACTACGCCCGCGGCGTCGCCCTCTCCGCGACCGGCCGGATCGACGAGGCCGAGGCCGAACGGCTGCTGTTCCGCGATGCCGTCGCCCGGGTCCCGCAGTCCCGCACGCTGTTCAACAACACCTGCGCCGACATCCTCGCCGTGGCCTCGGAGATGCTCGACGGCGAACTGGAGTACCGCAGGGGCAACCACGCCGAGGCCTTCGCCGCGCTGGAACGGTCGATCGACCTCGACGACAGCCTCCCTTACGACGAGCCCTGGGGCTGGATGCAGCCCACCCGCCACGCCTACGGCGCCCTGCTCCTCGAACAGGGCCGGGTCGCCGAGGCCGAGGCGGTCTACCGGGCCGACCTCGGACTCGACGGAACACTGCCCCGCCCGTTGCAGCACCCCGGCAACGTCTGGTCCCTGCACGGCTTCCACGAGTGCCTGATGCGGCTCGGCAAGCCGGCGGAGGCCGGGATCGTGGCGCAGCAGCTGAAGATCGCCGCTGCCCTGGCGGACGTACCGATCGAGTCGTCCTGCTACTGCCGCATGGGGCAGCCCGCCCATCCCGCGCGGTGACTCAGGCGATGGTGAGCCGGTACCGCAGCGGGGACCTCCCGGTGATCAGCACACGGATGCCGTCCGGCGTGAGGGAGCCGTTCATCGAATGCCTCCGAGGAGACGCCCACCTTTAGGTGGGGGAGGAATCGGACTCCTGCGGAGCAGGGCAAGGGGCGGGGTTTCGCCCCCCGGGGCGAAAGACCGCGCTCTGACCCGCAGATTGATCTTAAGCTGTATCCCCATTAGTTTGTGAGCGTGCCCACGGCGTATGTGAAGCGGGCGTTCAAGTACCGCTTCTATCCCACGGACGAGCAGGCAGCGGAGCTGTCGCGCACGTTCGGTTGCGTCCGCAAGGTCTACAACCTGGCCCTGGCCGCCCGCACGGAAGCGTGGGCGCGGCAGGAACGGGTGAACTACAACGAGACCTCGGCCATGCTGACGGAGTGGAAGAAGACAGAGGGGCTGGCCTACCTGTCCAAGGTGTCGTCGGTACCGCTCCAGCAGTGCCTTCGGCACTTGCAGACGGCGTTCACCAACTTCTTCGCCAAGCGTGCCAAGTACCCGCGCTTCAAGTCGAAGAAGAAGTCCCGCAAGAGCGCCGAGTACACCACCAGCGGCTTCCGCTTCCGCGACGGCAGGCTGACCCTGGCGAAGATGGCAGAGCCGCTGGACATCGTATGGTCGCGCCCGCTCCCCGAGGGAGCGAAGCCGTCCACGGTGACGGTGTCGCAGGACGCGGCCGGACGCTGGTATGTGTCCCTGCTCTGCGAGGACCCCGCCGTGAAGGCGCTGCCCGCGACGGACAAGGCGGTCGGGGTGGATGTCGGCCTGGACCACCTGCTGACCCTCTCCACCGGCGAGAAGATCGCCAACCCCCGCCCGCATCGCGGACCGCCGCCGTGACGGCCTGCACAAGCTGACCACTCGTCTCGTTCGTGAGAACCAAACGATCGTGATCGAGGATCTGACCGTGCGCAACATGGTCAAGAACCACACGCTCGCCCGAGCCATCTCGGACGCGAGCTGGAGCGAGTTCCGCTCCCTGCTGGAGTACAAGGCCGCCTGGTACGGGCGGGAAGTGATCGCGGTCGACCGCTTCTTCCCCTCGTCCAAGCTGTGCTCCGCCTGCGGCACCCTCCAAGAGAGCATGCCGCTCAGCGTCCGCACCTGGACGTGCGAGAGCTGCGGCACGACCCACGACCGGGACGTGAACGCGGCCAAAAACCTTTTGGCCGCCGGGCTGGCGGTGACAGTCTGTGGAGCCGGTGTAAGACCTCAACGGAGCACTCCGGGCGGGCAGTCGGCGACGAAGCAGAAAGCCCTACGGCGCGAGCCGTAGGAATCCCCCTCGTTCACGAGGGGGAGGAAGTCAACCACGAGTAGCGTTCCCCCGCGTCGACCACCGGCGGCTGCTTGCCGCCCGCGCCGTTGCCCGGCCCGAACACGATGCGGTCGTCGCCGACGGTGTACGCGGCCTCGCCGCTGACCAGCTGGTAGGTGTCGGCCTGCCCCGCCACGGGCGTGAGCCCGTCGCCGGTCAGCGAGCCGCCGCGCCGGAAGCACAGCTCCAGCGCGAGCGGCACCGCCGACTGCGACACGTCGAAGTCCAACTCCCAGGCACCACCGGACACTTGGCGCACCAGTACCTCGGTACGCAGGGTCCGCCACTCCTTGGTCCGGTGCGGGAAGTCCATCGCCGACCAGAACCGTCCGTCGTTGGAGAGCGGATAGTCGCCGTCGGCCCGTCGGTGCTGCGGCGGCAGCGGCTGGTGGAACGCCGCCCGCACCTCGGCGTGCAGCCGCCATCCGCCGTCCACCCGCTGCAGCCCCTCGGCGCGGAAGTGCCCCAGGGAGAAGAACTGCGGCGACAGCCGCAGCGAGTCCAGGAACCTTGCGCATCTTGAAGAACGTCGGGTTGGTCGACAGCCCCGAGGAAATCGCCTGCTTTTCAGGGAAGTCGGTGCCGCCGAAGATCGTCGCGGTGTCCGTGCCACGCCGCACCCGAACCAGCCGGCAGTCGGTGTCGTGATGCACGAACTCCTCGGGAAGCCGGGCCGTCTCGGGCAGCGGCCGGGCCAGCTCCGGCCGGTCCAGCACCTCCGCCAGCCGGTCGCCGAGCGGCGTCTCACCGAACGTCTGCTCCGTACCGCGCTCGTGCAGCAGCGCGGCCACCGCGGCGAACCGCCCGTCGCCGTCCCGGATCGCCATCTCCCGGTACTGGAGCCAGAACTCCGGCAGGTAACGCAACGCCGTCTGGTCCTGGCGTCGCGAATGCACGCTCTCCACCTCGCCGTTGGGCTCGATGACGAAGAGGGTCGCCTTGAGGTTGGCCCGCACATGGTCGTACAGCTCCGTACGGCCGTAGTGGCGGGCCAGCGTCAGCAGCGCCGGGTTGGTGACCACGGCCGAGTAGGTGGGGCTGCGCTCGCTGTACTCGCCGCCCGGCAGCCGGTCGATGCCCTCCGCCAGCCAGGCGTCGATGCGCCGCGCGTACGCCGGGTCGGGCCACCGGCCGTGGATCCGGGCGAGCGCCGAGCACACCAGCCAGCGATGGTTGGCCGTGTGCACACCCCCGTGCGCGAGCCCCGGCCCGCCTTCCGCAGCACCCCCGCGACAGTCCGGCGCACGCCCTCGGTCGCCCGGTGCCCGTCCCGCTCCAGCAGGGCGTACGCCAGGTTCAGATCGACCACCGAGAAGGCGGTGTCCGGCGGCGAGTGCACGGCACCCTGGTCGTACAGACCGTCGTCGTACTGCTCCGCCGCGAGCACGTCGGCCAGCTCACCCAGCGGCCCGAGCAGATCGCGGGAGTGGTGGTACGCCGAGTCCTCGTGGACGTAGACCGAGGTGAACGTCCGCAGCGCCCGGGCGGCGGCCCGCGCCCGGCCCCGGTCGCGCAGGTCGGTGACCGTTTCGCCGTACGTCGTGAGCAGCTCGGCGGCCCGCCGGTCGGCGGTCTCGGTCAGCAGGGACATGAAGGCGGCGTCCGTAGGGGATCCGGCCGCGACGGGCGCGTCACTGATCCCGGTGGCCGCGGCGGCCGTCGCGGTCGTGGCGAGGAAGGATCTACGGGCGATCACGCGCTCTCCTGTCGTACGTCGACTGCGGTCAGAGCCAGGGCCAGCGGCCCCGGCACGAGAAAGGCCAGCGGCAGCAGCATCCATCCGCACAGCACGGCCGCCGCGAGAGCGAGCAGGACCAGGCCGCTCCCGCCCGGATCCCGTACGGCGTCCCGGGCCGCCTCGCGCACGGCCGCGGGCCAGTCGGTGAGCGAGGCCGGCCGGGCGCACGCGCGCAGCCCCACGACCGCCGCGCCCGCCGCGATCGCCCCCGCGAGCACGGCGAACAACCGCGCCCCCGGCAGCCCGGCCGCCGCCAGCGCCAGATCCGCGACCAGCAGCAGCACCCCGGCCAGGACCACCGCACCGGCGGCCAGATCCCCGCCCCGCAGTCGCTGTCGCAGCAGGCCGAAGTACCGCCCGGCCGTGGCGGGCCGGTCCTCGCGTACGCCGCGCAGCACCGCGCACGCCGTGGACAGCGCCGCCGGTGCGGTCACCAGCGGCAGACACGCCACGGTCGTGGCGAGGCCCACGCTGAGCACATCCGCGAACAGCGTCGCGCGGGGCCCGAACAGCTCGCCCGGCTCCCGGGTGCTCCGCACGCTCAACCCTTGACCCCCGAACTGGCCATGCCCTCCACCAGGAACCGCTGGAAGGCCAGGAAGAACAGCACGATCGGCAGCAGCGCGATCACCGACATCGCGAACATCGGACCGAACGACGACTGGCTGGAGGCGTCCACGAACGCCCGCAGCGCCAGCGTCAGCGTGAACTTCTCCGGCGAGAAGAGATAGATCAGCTGGGTGAAGAAGTCGTTCCAGGTCCAGATGAAGGTGAAGATCGCCGTGGTGATCAGCGCGGGCCGGGTGAGCGGCAGGATGACCAGGAAGAAGCTGCGGAACGGGCCGCAGCCGTCGATGCGCGCCGCCTCCTCCAGCTCCCGCGGCAGCCCACGCATGAACTGCACGATCAGGAAGACGAAGAACGCCTCCGTCGCCAGGAACTTGGGCAGGATCAGCGGCCAGTAGGTGTTCACCATGCCGAGCTGGTTGAAGATGATGTACTGCGGGATCAGCACCGCGTGGTGCGGCAGCATGATCGTGGCGATCATGAACGCGAACAGCGGGCCCCGGAAGGGGAACCGCAGCCGTGCGAAGGCGTACGCGGCCAGCGAGCAGGACAGCACGTTGCCGACGACCGCGCCGCCCGCGATCAAAAGGGAGTTGCCGAGCAGCCGGCCCACGGAGACGTCGTTGACGCCGTCCAGGGCGGTGGAGTAGTTCGACCACTCCAGGCGGCTCGGCAGCAGGTTGAGGCTGGCGATCACCTCGTCGGCGGGCTTGAGGGAGGTCGCCAGCAGCCAGGCCAGCGGGTACAGCATCACCAGCAGCGCGGCCAGACAGCCCACGTGCAGCGCCACGCGCCGCCACGGAAAGGACGTGCGGACGGCGGGAGTTGCCGTAGTCATCGATCCCCCTCGGAGGCGTAGAAGACCCAGGAGCGCGAGGTGCGGAACAGCACGGCCGTGACCGCGCCGATGACGATCAGCAGCACCCAGGCCATGGCGGAGGCGTAGCCCATGTGGGAGGCGACGAAGCCGCGGTCGTAGAGATAGAGCGTGTAGAAGAGGGTCGAGTCGGCCGGGCCGCCCTTGCCCGCGCTGACCGCGAAGGCGGGGGTGAAGACCTGGAAGGCCTGGATGGTCTGCAGGACGAGGTTGAAGAACAGCACCGGCGACAGCATGGGGATCGTGATGTGCGCGAACTGGCGCCGGCGGCTCGCCCCGTCGACTGCGGCGGCCTCGTACAACTCGCCCGGAATCTGCAGCAGTCCGGCGAGGAAGATGACCATCGGCGCGCCGAACTGCCACACCGTCAGCAGCGCGACCGCGAACAGCGCCCAGCCCGGCTTGTTGACCCAGCCGCCGGTGCCGAACAGGTTGTCCACGGTGCCGCCGTCGTTGAAGATCGCCCGCCAGACCAGGGCGATCGACATCGAGGCGCCGAGCAGTGAGGGCGCGTAGAAGGCCGAGCGGTAGAAGGCCCGGCCGCGGCGCATCGACTTCAGCGCGAGCGCCACGGCCAGGGCTAGCGCGAGTTGCAGCGGTACGGCGATGACGACATACGTCAGCGTCGCGACCACCGAACGCCAGTAGCGGGGGTCCTCGGTGAACATCTGCGTGTAGTTGCGCAGGCCCACCCAGCTCGGCGGGTTGAACAGGTCGTAGTCGGTGAACGACAGATACAGCGAGACGGCCATCGGCAGCAGCGTCAGCACGCACGCGCCGAGCACCCAGGGTGACAGGAACACCCAGGCGGCACCCTCGCGGCGGCGGCGCGCGGGCCTGCCCGGCAGGGCAACGCGCTTCGCGGGTGCGGCCGTCGGCACTTCCGTGGTGGTCATGACCGCAGCTCCGCCTTCGCCTCGGTGATGTAGTTCTCGGCCGCCTCGCGGGGCGACATCCGCTCGTACGACACCTGGTCGTAGTCCCGCTGGAAGGTCGTCTGCAGGGCGCTGTCCCCGGAGGGCGGCGCCTGCGGCGGATCGTTGAGCTTGCCCTCGACGGTGGCGTGGTAGTCGTTGATGACCTTGTCGAAGTCCTTGAGATCGGGGGCGATCTCCTCGCGCAGGGTCTCGTTGACCGGCATGCTGCGTGTCGCGCCGAGGACGCGTGCGGCGCCCGGGTCGTTGAGCATGAAGTCGATCAGCCGGGCGGCCTCCTCGGGATGCCCGGTGTTGGCGGCGATGCCCATGAACATCGACGGCTTGAAGTACTGGCCGGGCGTGCCGTCCTCACCGGACGGCATCGGCGCGAGCGTCACGCCCTGGCCGACCAGGGAGACGAAACCGCTTGCGGGCGCGTCCCAGTTGATGTCCACGATGGCCTTGCCACGGCCCAGCGGGGTGTTCTCCACGGTGCCGTCGAGCTGGGTGGTCTGCTCGGCGGGGGAGACCACACCGTCCCGGCGGAGCCGGTCGGTGAAGGTCCACCAGCGCGTCAGGTCGTCGGCGGTGAAACCGAGTCCGCCGTCCTTGGTGTAGAGGTCCTTGCCCTGACCGCGCAGCCACACCTCGAAGGCGTCCTCGCTCTGACCGGGGTCGGTGGCCGCCGGCGCGCCGGTCTTCTCGGCGAGGGCGCGCATGGCGTCGGCCCACTCGCTCCACGTCCACGCTCCGCTCGGCAGCGGAACGCCGGTGGCCTTCCACTGCTCGGCGTCGTACACCACCGTCTCGGTGCCACGCCCCTGCGGCACGGCGTACTGCCTGCCGTCCAGCGCGCCGGTGGCCAGCAGGCCCGCGTCGATCTCAGCGGTCCGCAGCACGGACTTCTGCCGACCGAGGTCGTAGAGCACACCGCCGGACGCGTACTGGTCGATCATGCGGTAGTCGAGCTGCATCACATCGGGGGCGTCGCCGCCGGCGGCCTGGGTGGCCAGCTTCTGCTTGTAGGTGTCGTAGCCGGAGAACGACGACTGCACCTCGATGCCGGGGTACTTCTTCTCGAAGAGCCCGATCGCCTCCTTGGTCCTGGCCGCCCGGTCCGGATTGCCCCACCAGGTGTAGCGCAGCACGACCTTGCCGCCGCTGCCGCCCGACTCGGTCCCACCCGAGCAGCCGGACAGCACCGTGCACAGTGCGAGCACGACCGCCGTGACACAGGACCTCCTCGTCCTGCTTCCGGGCATGCGGGTCACCCCTCTCCCGACTCTAGAAAGCGCTTGCGCCCTTCTGGGACCCTAGGGACGTCCGGATGTCACGACAAGACCTGTACACGCCATCATCGGAACGAAAGGCTCCGCATGACCTTGGACCCAGCGATGACCGTGGACCCCGCGCCCCGACGCCGCTGTGCCGTGGTGGGCCTCGGCGCCCGCGCTCGCCTCTACACCCAGGCCCTCACCGGCACGCACGCCGACCGGGCCGAACTCGTGGCGTTCTGCGACGTCAACGCGCACCGCATGGCCGTGCACAACGAATGGATCGCGCCCGCCGGGCCGGTCCCGGCGTACCGGGCCGAGGACTTCGACGAGATGCTGCGCCGCGAGCGGGTCGACCTCGTGGTGGTGTGCACGGTGGACCGCACGCACGACGAGTACATCGTGCGCGCCCTGGAGGCGGGCTGCGACGTCGTGACCGAGAAGCCGATGACGACGGACGCCGACCGCGCCCGCCGCATCCTGGACGCCCGGCGGCGCACCGGCCGCTCGGTGCGGGTGGCCTTCAACTACCGCTACAACCCCGTGCATTCGGCCGTACGGGAACTCCTCGCGCGCGGCGAGATAGGCGAGGTCGGCTCCGTGCACTTCGAGTGGCTCCTCGATCTGCGGCACGGCGCCGACTACTTCCGCCGCTGGCATCGCGACAAGGCCAACTCCGGCGGCCTCCTCGTCCACAAGTCCACTCACCACTTCGACCTCGTCAACTGGTGGCTCGACGCAAGCCCCGACACGGTCTTCGCCCAGGGCGGGCTCTTCTTCTACGGCGACGAAGTCGGCCGGCGCCGCGGCCTCGCCCGCGACTACACCCGCGCCCACGGCTCCCCGGCGGCCGAGGGCGACCCCTTCGCCCTGCGCCTCGCCGACGAGCCGCTGCTCAAGTCCCTCTATCTGGACGCCGAGTCGGAGGACGGCTACCACCGCGACCAGAACGTCTTCGCGCCGGGCGTGACCATCGAGGACGACATGGCGGTCCTCGTCCGCTACGACTCCGGCGCCACCCTGACGTACCACCTCACCGCCTACGCGCCCTGGGAGGGCTACCGGATCGCCTTCAACGGCAGCGAGGGCCGCCTCGAACTCCTCGTCGAGGAGACGACCTGGTCCCGCCCCGGCACCCAGACCGCCCTGCACGGCGCCGAGACCGACGAGGACGCCGGGCGAACGGAGCTGCTGCTGCGGCGGTTCTGGGAACGGCCCCGGGAGATCAAGGTGCCCACGGTGGAGGGCGGGCACGGGGGAGGGGATGTCCGGATGCTGCGCGACCTGTTCGGGCCGGACGCTGCCGACCCGCTGGGCCGGGCGGCCGACGCGACGGCGGGGGCGCGGTCGTTGGTGACGGGGCTGGCGGCCAACGAGTCGTTGGGGTCGGGGCGGGTGGTGGTGGTGGGGGAGGTGTTGGAGGTCTGACGCGGGAGTGGCGGGGCGGTCGGGTGCGGGGCGGGGTGGGGCGGTGCGGTGCAGTGGGGGCGGTGCGGTGGGGTGGGGGGCGGGGTGTGCGGCGTCGGCCTGAGCCTCTACCAGGTCGCCCGCGAACTGCAGTTACTCCTCGCGGTCTGGACCGGCGCCTGCCCCTGCCCCACCTGTCACCGCAACACGCAAGACCTCATACCAACCTGACCGAGCCCTACTAGGGCGTGTTTCGAAAGTCCCGTCTGGCCCGCGACGCCTGGCACGGCGCCTCGCTGCGTTGTCGGGGTCGCCCGCGTACGCCCAGTACGCGGGCGACCCTCCGCCTTGCGATGCACCGCACCAGACGCCGCGGGCCTCGCCCTCCGGGCGGACGACGCTACTTTCGAAACACGCCCTAGGTGTTCTGCCCACGGAGGTTGGTGACAGCGATCACTGCCGTGTGATCTTGAAATGGGTGAGGGCCTTCTGGCCTGGTGTGGATTGCGACATCTGCACCAGCAACAGAAAGGCCCTCGTGCCCCACCGTAATGCACCCCTGACCGAGACCGGCCGCCTGCGCCTGGCCCGCTGCGTCGTAGACGACAACTGGAGCCTGCGACGGGCCGCAGAACGCTTCCAGGTCTCGCCGACCACGGCCCAGCGGTGGGTCGACCGTTACCGTCGGCTCGGCGAGGCCGGCATGGCCGACCGCTCCAGCCGTCCGCGCACCAGCCCGCGCCGCACCCCGACCCGCACCGAGCGCCGGATCATCAAGGTCCGCATCCTGCGCCGGTGGGGACCGGCCCGCATCGCGCACCTGCTGCACCTGGTGCCCTCGACGGTGCACCGCGTCCTGGCCCGCTACGGCCTGGCCCGCCTTGCCCACCTGGACCGGGCCACCGGCCGTGTCATACGCCGCTACGAACGCGACCGGCCCGGCGAACTGGTCCATGTCGACATCAAGAAGCTCGGCAACATCCCCGACGGCGGCGGCCACAGAGTCCTCGGCCGGGCCGCAGGCCGCAAGAACCGCACGAACGCCGGCTACAGCTACCTGCACACCGCCGTCGACGACCACTCCCGCCTGGCCTACAGCGAGATCCACGCCGACGAGAAGAAGGAGACCGCCACCGCCTTCTGGACCCGCGCCCACGCCTTCTTCATCCAGGCCGGCATCACCGTGGAACGGGTACTGACCGACAACGGCTCCTGCTACCGCTCCCGCAACTGGCGCGACCTGCTGGCAGCGGCCGGGATCACCCACAAACGAACCCGGCCCTACCGGCCACAGACGAACGGCAAGGTCGAACGCTTCAACCGCACCCTGCTGGACGAGTGGGCCTACGCCCGCCCCTACAGGTCCGAGGCCGAACGACGCCAGGCGTTCGACGAGTGGCTGCACACCTACAATCACCACCGCGGACACACCGCGCTGAAAGGCCAGCCACCCTCCAGCCGCGTCCCCAACCTCTCAGGGCAATACACCTAGGCAGGGGCATCGGATCATCCGGTCCCCGGGCGCCCGCGCTGTGCCGGTGATCCGACGCCGAGGACGCCGAGCATGGCCCGGGTCGCCGGGCTGGGGTTGAAACGGCTCCACGCCAGATACTCGACCCGGCGCGGGCCGTCGACCACCGGGACCAGCGCCAGTTCCGGATCGTCGGCGGCCAGCGGGCGGATGTACGCCGACGGCATCAGCGCGATGCCCAGCCCCCGCGCGATCAGCCGGGTCATCAGCTCCACGACGGCGGCCTCGTACGCGACGTCGCGGACCAGACCTGCGGCGGTGAACGCCTGGTCGGACTGGGCCCGCGCGGGTGTCCCGGCCGCGAAATCCACGAAGGTCTCCCCGGCTATCTCCTCCAGCGTCACCCGGGGCGCGCCCGCGAGCCGGTGACCGGCCGGCACCACCAGCACATGCCGGTCGTGATCGAGGACGACGCTCTCCACCCCGGACGGCAGTTCGCCCTCCGGCAGGCCGAGGAACGCGATGTCAAGGTCACCCTCGCGGATCGCCGTCACCAGATCGTCGCTGCGTCCGGAACGCAGGGCGACGCTCACCTGCGGGTGCTGGGCCCGGTACCGCTGGAGCAGCTCGGGCACGTCGACGGCGGCCGCGGTCACGATCACACCGACGGCGAGCCGTCCGCGTACCACGCCGGTCGCCGCGGCGGCGTCGGCGGCCGCGCGGTCGGCGGCGGCCAGGCACTCGCGGGCCCCGGCGACGAACGCCGATCCGGCACTGGTCAGTTCGACGCGACGGCTGGACCGGGCGAAGAGCCGCACCCCCAGTTCGCGTTCCAGACCGGCGATCCGGTGGCTCAGCGAGGACTGCACGACCGAGCAGCGCTCGGCGGCGCGGGTGAAGTTGCGGGTTTCGGCCAGGGCGACGACGTAGCGCATCTGCTGCAGATCCACCCATCCATCGTCATCGTTCATGGCTGCCATGACAAACATGCTTTGGACTCATGGCGCGGGAAGCCGAGACTTCCTCGCATGGAGACTCTGACCGAGCGGCCACCGGCCCCGCCGCGGACCGCGTCCGCGCAGCAGGTGGCGACCGTCGCACTGACCGCCCTCGCCCCGGCGGCCTGGGGCTCCACGTACGCCGTGACCACGGAACTGCTCCCGCCCGGGCATCCGCTGTTCGCCGGGCTGATGCGCGCCCTGCCCGCCGGACTGGTCGGGCTGGCGCTCACCCGGGTGCTCCCGCGCGGGGACTGGTGGTGGAAGGCCGCGGTCCTCGGCGTGCTCAACATCGGCGCGCTGTTCCCCCTGCTGTTCCTGGCGGCCGAACGGCTCCCCGGCGGGGTCGCCGCCACCCTCAGCGCCACCCAGCCGCTGCTGGTCGCCGGGCTGGCCATCGCGGTGCTCCACGACCGGCCGACGGCCTGGCGGTGGACCTGGGCTGTGCTCGGTGTGCTCGGCGTCGGACTCGTCGTGCTCGGACCGCAGGCGCGGCTGGACGCCGTCGGGGTCCTCGCGGGCCTGGGCGGTACGGCCGCGATGGCAGGCGGGGTCGTCCTCACCAAGCGCTGGGGGCGCCCCGCGGGGGTGGGTGCCCTGACCCTGGCGGGCTGGCAACTGACGGCGGGTGGCGTGCTGTTGCTCCCGCTCGCCCTCGCGATCGAAGGGGTGCCGCAGCGGATCGACGCCGCGGCGGCCGGCGGCTACCTGTGGCTCGGCAGCATGGGCGGGCTGATCGCGTACACGCTGTGGTTCCGCGGGATCGGCCGGCTGCCGGTCGGCGCGTCCGCACCGTTGGTCCTGCTGTCCCCGTTGGTCGCGACGGTCGTCGGCATCGGGCTCGGCGAGTCGCTGAGCCTGCCGCAGTCCTTCGGGTTCGTCCTGGCGCTGGCCGCGTTGCTCGCCGCGCAGTTCAACTCCCCGATCCGGCGCGGCCGTATCGCGCGCCGTGGGCCCGTGGGAGACCACATCCGACAGGAGCGGATGCGATGACGAGAGGTTCGATGACGAGAGGTTCGATGACGAGAGGTTCGGTGACGACAGGTTCGATGAGGACGGGTTTGATTTCGATGAGGACGGGTTTGATGAGGACAAGTTTCATGGACACCGATTCGACGACGACCCGCAGGACAATCGCCGTGCTCGGCGCCACCGGCATGGTGGGCAGCCGGGTGATCGACGAGGCCGGGGCGCGCGGACACCGGGTGCTCGCCCTGTCCAGGAAGCCCGCGAGCGACGACCCGAACGTAACGCCCGTCGCGGTCGACGCGAACGACCCGCACGCCCTGCGCGAGGCGCTGGCAGGCTCCGCGGCCCACGGTGCGGTCCCGGACGCCGTCGTGGTGACCGTCCGGACCTTTCCCGCCGACCAGGAGTTCCTGGTCGGCGCGACCCGTACCGTGCTCGACATCGCCGCCCGGCACGGGATACGCGTCCTCGTCGTCGGCGGCGCCGGTGCCCTGCGCAGCCCCGGCGACCGGGATCTGCTCGTCGCCGACAACCCCACGTACGTGCCCGCCTAGTAGCGGCCCGTCGCCTTGGCCGGGGTCGCCCAGCTGCGGGCCTGCCGGGCCCACACAGGCGCGGACTGGGTGTACCTGAGCCCACCGGCCCTGCTCGAACCCGGTGCACGCACCGGCCGCTACCGGCGCGGCACCGACAGCCTGCTCACCGCCCCCGACGGCCGGTCGTGGATCAGCGCCGAGGACCTGGCTGTCGCCGTGGTCGACGAACTGGAGAGCCCCGGCCGCGAGCGGCACTTCACGGTCGTCCACTCGTCCGGTCGGGAGGGGTGGTGAACAGGTAGCGATCGACGGGACTTGAGCGCGTTCTGGCACGTATGAGTGAGCGTCCGGGCTGCGACCGGCACACTCCCGCGGTGGGGAACGAGAGTTCTTGCATCGAATGCGTGACCTTGGCCGGTGGTGGTCGTTGGGTGTGGTGGCGGGCTTCTCGATGCGGGACCGGGGGTGAATGGGATGGGTGGACTGCGCGAGGTGGCGGCGCCGTTCGTGGTGCCCGGCCCCTCGGGGGTGGCGATCCGTACCCGCATCAAGCACCTGACCGCGGGGGACGAGAAAGTTCTTCGCCTGGTCGGCGACCTGCTCGGCACACTCGCTTCCCGTGACCTGAAGGCGCGGTGCGCGGCCGGGCTGGGGCACGACAGTGAGCAGTGGGCGCAGCGTAAGCGTGTCCTGACCGAGGAGTCCTCCTCGCGCTGGGCCGGCAGCATCACGAAGACCACTCACGACCAGTGGGCGCTCGCGCGGCGGGGCCAGCTTGCGCACATCCAGAGCCTTCAAGCCGGGATCGCGACGATCACGCACCGGCTGTCCCGGCCCGTTGGCGAGAAAGGCACCAGGCAGGCGCCGGGCGGCTGCCACACCCGGCAGGAGTGGTTCGCCAAGTCCCGCCGCCTGCACCTGCTCGAAGACCGGCTCCAGACAGCCCGGGCAGAGCGTGAGGCAGGTGTCGTGCACGTGGTGCGCGGCGGAAAGCGGCTGCTGAGCAGCCGCCACCATCTGAAGGCCGCCCAGCTCACCGAGGCCGAGTGGCGTGCCCGGTGGGAGGCCGGGCGGCGGTTTCTGCAGGCCGATGGCGAATCCGGGAAGCGGTACGGCAACGAGACCATCCGCGTCACCGACGACGGCGAAATCTCCCTCAAGCTCCCGGCGCCGCTGGCGCACCTGGCGAACGCGCCGCACGGCCGGTACATCCTCACCGCCCGCGTGAGCTTTGCGCACCGGGGCGAGCAGTGGCGCGACCGGATCACCGCCAACCGGGCCGTCGCCTACCGTATCCACGAAGACGTAGGCCGGGCCCGCTGGTACCTGACCGCGTCGTGGACGATCCCGCCGGTCCAGGCCGTGCCGTTGGCCACGGCCCGTGCGAGGGGCCTGATCGGGGTGGACACCAACGCCGACCACATGGCAGTCTGGCGTATCGACGAACACGGCAACCCCGTCGGCGAGCCGCTCCGGTTCGGATACGACCTCACCGGCACCGCCAAACACCGCGACGCGCAAGTCCGCCACGCCCTGATCCGCCTGCTGCACTGGGCCAAACGCCACGGCCTCGCGGTCGCGGTCGAGAACCTCGACTTCCAAACGGAGAAGACCCGGGAGAAGCACGGCCGCCGCAAACGCTTCCGCAACCTCATCTCCGGCATGCCCACCTCCAGGCTACGGGCCCCGGCTCGTGTCCATGGCAGCCGAACTCGGCATCACCATCGTCGCCGTCGACCCGGCCTACACCTCCAAGTGGGGCGCCCAGCACTGGCAGAAGCCCCTCACCAGCAAGACCAGGAAGACCACTCGCCACGACGCAGCCGCCGTGGCGATCGGCAGACGCGCCCTGGGGCACCCGATCCGGCGACGGACGGCACCGCCCCCACACGACCGGAGCGATCGTGTGGGGCATCGGACCGTCCAGGCCCGACCGGGCATCCCAGGGCGGGAGGGAAACCGCCCCCGCATCCCCGGACCATGGACACGATCCGTGCGCGCCGGACGCGGCGGAGAACGCGGTGGACCAGAACGCCCAACACCGTTCGGGGCATTCGGCTGAGCACGGGTCCTGGCAACAGGACTCACTCCCGCTCAGTCTCTAGGAACGGTCCCCACCGGACGATGCCAGCGTGTCCCCATGAAGCGTTGGCAGTCAGCGATCGGACTCGTGTTGTGCTTGTCGGCCATGCAGCAGGCCGGCACGCTGTCCTACCCGGCGTTCTGGAACGCCGTCGGCCTGCTCGGGTCCATCTTCTTCCTCGTGATGCTGTGCGTCGGACCGAGAGGGCTGAGGAGGAAGCGAGCAGACACTCAGGCACAGGATGGCCAACGGCACCGTCAGTAGAGCTTGTTGACGGCCTTCACGGTCGTGGCCTTGAAGTCGGCGACTTGGGCGTGCTCGAAGGTGCCCATCTGCGCCCACTTGACGACCGTCACGGTCCTGCCGTCCCGGCCGACCGAGAACTGGGCGATGTCGGAGGCACCCCATTCCTGCACCGTGTGGATGCCGTAGACGTGGGCGCCCTCCTCGACGTTCAGCCGGCCGTAGTACTTCTCGGCCGCCGTCACGTCGGGGTACTGCTCCATCAGGTTCTCGGCGCAGTCGGCGAGATCCTTGCGCAGCAGCGCGGCGAACTCCTTGGCTCGCCGCTCGTTCCGCTCCACCACCGTGACCTGCAGGGCGTTGGTGTCGAACTCCGTCCAGTACGCGCGGTGCGTGGCGATCGACGGCAGCGCCTCGCCCACGCAGATCGGCAGCGGATCCGGCTGCCCGGCCGTGACGGGCCCGGCGTACCAGGGCGACGTCGGGTGCGGCGGCAGCTGGCCCGGCGCCAGGAACCGGGGTGTGCCGGAGGCGGCCGGGCCGGCGGCCGCCGGGACGGCGGTCAGGGCGACAGCGGCGCCGGCCGTCAGGGCGGCGATGCCAAGTCGGGCACGGACGTTCATGTTTCCCCCAAGTGTCGTGCGTTTTCGCGACGTTACGTTTTATACGACCCGCTTCGATGGGCTTTCGTTGCTCTGCGCTGTTGTCACAACTCGGTCCCATATGTCATCAAGGCGTAACAGAGGCCATGATCACCGATTTCTATGGTGTGTCCGGTCAGCGACCCGTGCGATGCCCCCGGCCACCAAAGCCCCGCCCACGAGCCCCGCACTGACCCACAGCGGCGAGCGATAGCCCCAGCCTGCCTCGATGGCGGCCCCGCCCGCGACCGGACCGAGCGCCGCACCGGCGTTCAGCGCCGCAGTCGCGAACGACCCGCCGAGCGTCGGAGCCTCCGGTGCCGCGTACACCGACTGCGTGATCAGTGTCGATCCGACGGCGAACGACAACGCGCCCTGCACCACGACCAGCGTCAGCGCGGTCATGGTGTTGCCCGCCGTGACGGCGAACAGCGCCCAGCCGGCAACCAGCGCGACCCCACCCGGCAGCAGCAGCCGCATCGGCCTGTCGTCCGCCATCCGCCCGCCCAGGCTCACGCCTGCGAACGCGCCGAGCCCGAACAGCGCGAGCACCACCGGCACCCAGCCCGCGGCGAAGCCGCCGACGCGCGTCACCACCGGAGCGAGATAGGTGAACGTGCAGAACGTGGCCGCGTTCACCAGGGCCGCCAGCAGCAGGAACACCTGCAACCGGGCGCGGCGCAGCGCCCGCAGCTCACGCCTGGCGCTGGGCGCCTCACCAACGGCCTCCTCCTCGACCGGCGCCCGACCGGGCACCGACCGCATGACGGCGAGGACGACGGGCACGCAGATCAGCGCCACCGCCCAGAAGGCCGACCGCCACGACCACATCTGGCCCAGCACAGCGCCGCCCGGCACACCGGCGACGCAGGCCAGCGTGACCCCGGACAGCAGCACGGAGATGGCCCGGCCCTTGGCGTCGGGACGCACCATGCTCGTCGCGGTCGCCATACCGACCGCGAGGAACCCGGCGTTCGCCAGCGCACCGACGACGCGCGACGCCAGCAGCACCGTGAAGCTGGTGGTGACCGCGCCGACGACGTGGACGGCGATGAAGGCGACCAGGAAGACGAGCAGGGCCCGCCGCCTGGGCCGGCGAAGACTCAGCGCGGCCATCAGCGGCGCACCGACGATCATGCCGACGGCGAAAGTCGAGGTCAGCACCCCGGCGGTGGGGATGGACACCTGAAGATCACGCGCGATGCCCGGCAGCAGACCGGACAGCATGAACTCGGACGTGCCCTGGGCGAAGACGGCAAGACCGAGCATGTAGACAGTGAGAGGCACAGCAGCACTCCGGCGCACAGGAACGAACCGGAGGACGGCACGCGGAACCACGCCCGTGCGGATGCACGCGGCAGGACATGCGTCGTCCGTCGTCCGGAAGAGGACAGCCCGAACGCGGTGCTCCGGCGGCAGGTACGACGGACGGCGGCGCGGCCTGAAGGAACGGCGGCGCGTCACGCGGTACGGCAGAGTGCCACCGGAGAACCGGTGGCTAGCGTCTGGATGCCTCAGGGCTGGACATGGCCCCCGACCCTAATCACGAACCTCCCGCCCCGCCACCGAATTGATCCCGGATCCCGGGCCGCCCCGCCTCACCTCGCCTCACCCCGCCCCACCGTGCTCTCCCGCTCCACCAACCGGAACCCAGGAGTCAGATCCCGCCTGCCGGAACCCTTCGACTCGCCGGAGCCCCCCGACTCCCCACCCCCCGCCAACGCCCCCAGCACCGACGCCACCGCCAACCGCGCGACAGCCTCCTTGTCCGGCGACACAGTGGTCAGCGACACCGCCCCGAACCGACCCTCGGCGATGTCGTCGAACCCCACCACGGCGACATCCTCCGGCACCCGCAATCCCCGCTCGTGCAGCGCCCGCAGCACCCCGATGGCGATCAGGTCGTTGAACGCGAACACGGCGTCGGGCCGCACCCCCGAGTCCAGCAGCCGGGCCATCGCCCGCGCCCCGCCCTCCCGCCCCCACCCCTTGCCGCGCACCACCAGGCTCTCCGGCGCAGGGACCCCGGCGGTCGTCAACTCCTCGCGCCAGCCCGCGAGTCGCAGCTCGGCCGGACGGTTCGCCGAGTCCGTCCCGGCGCCGACATACGCGATGCGGGTGCGGCCGAGGTCGAGCAGATGCCGTACCGCCGCGCGCGCCGCGGCCACGTTGTCGATCGCGATGTGGTCGTAGGGGGCGTCGTACTCCCGCTCGCCGAGCAGCACCAGCGGCACCTCGGCGGAGCGCCCCGCCAGGTCGGCGTCCTGAAGTTCGAGCGGGCTGAGGATGATTCCGTCGATCACCCGGGTCCGGAACCCCTGACTGGCCAGCACTTCCTGCTCGCGCCGGCCGCCGGTCCGGTCCAGCAGGACGGTGTACTCGTGCTCGTCCGCCGCGTCGATCACGGCCTCGGCGAGTTCGGCGAAGTAGGGGTTGGCCAGCTCGGGCACGGCCAGCGCGATGATGCCCGTACGTCCCCTGCGCAGATGGCGTGCGGTGGGGTTGGGCCGGTAGCCGAGTGCGTCGATGGCCTGCTGGACCCGGGCCCGGGTGGCGGGGGTGACGTGCGGATGGTCGTTCACGACGTTGGACACGGTCTTGATCGAGACGCCCGCGCGCTCCGCCACGTCCTTCAGGCTCACCGGCATCAGGTCTCCTCGCGGGGATGGCGACTGTCGTACTTCGACAAGTAGAGCGCGGTTGTCATGAACCTGGACAGCGGTCGGGAGGCGTGCTGTCATGCCAACTGCTGTGTTTGCAACGTTGTACAGACCGACGCAGTGAGCCGCCACCCTTCCTGAGCATCGGCATCAGCTTCAGCCAAGGAGGATTCGTGCGCATCGGACAGCTGAGAGTCAGAGACCGCCTCGCGTTACTGCTGGCGGCGGTGCTGGGCACCGCGGGACTGGCCGCCACCCCCGCCCCCGCGGCCGAGGACCCCGTCGAGGCCCACGGTCTCAAGGGCGAGTACTACACCCACTCGGCCCCCGGCACCTTCGACTTCCACGAGCTCAGAGCCACCGGTTTCGACCCACAACTCGACTTCGACTCCCTGGAGTCCCGCCTCAAGGCCGCCACCGGCCGGTCCGACGACGTCAGCGTCCGCTGGACCGGTCGTCTGGTGCCGGAGCAGACCGGACCCACCACCTTCTCGATCACCGGTGACAACGGATTCCGGCTGTGGATCGACGGCAAGCCGGTCATCGACCACTGGGTGGACGACTGGGACCGCGAACAGACCAGCGCCCCCGTCGAGTTGACGGCGGGCCGGTCGTACGACATCAAGGTCGAGTACTTCGAGCACTACGGAGGCTCCAACCTCCACCTGCGCTGGACCCCGCCGAACGGCACCAAGACGGCCGTCCCGCAGTCGGCCTTCCGCCTCCCCGAGGCCTACGACTACGACGGCGCCATCGCCACCACCGTCCTGAAGGACGGCCGTACCCTCCGACTCGACTTCGCCCAGGACCTCGCCGCACCGCCCGCAGGTCTCACCGACCACCTCGACGCCGTGATCGGCGGCGCCACCTGGCCCCTGGGTGCGGCCCGGGTGGACCCAACGGCCCCGACCTCCCTGCTCGTCACCCTGGACGAACCCGTCGTCGGCAACAAGACCGGCACCGCTCCCGGCCTCGCGGACGTCCGCTACGACGGCGAGGGCGGCCTGACCGCGCGGGACGGCAACGTTGTCAACGCCTTCTGGAGCAGCGGCCCGAACCGCTCCACCCACCAGCTGCGCACCCCCTGGGCCGACGACGTCACCCCGGCCAACGCCCACCGCGAGTACCCCCGCCCCCAGCTCACCCGGAACGCCTGGCGCAACCTCAACGGCACCTGGCAGTTCGCGGCCGCGAGCGCGGGGGAGGAGCCGCCGTTCGGCCGGAACCTCGACGAGCGGATCCTCGTCCCGTACCCCGTCGAGTCCCAGCTGTCGGGGATCGAACGGTACGCGGACCGCATGTGGTACCGCCGCACCTTCACCGTCCCGTCCGACTGGCGGATCGGCGGCGGAAAACGACTGCAACTGAACTTCGGTGCCGTCGACTGGCAGTCCGAGGTCTACGTCAACGGCACCAAGGTCGCCTCCCACAAGGGCGGATACGACAAGTTCTCCGCCGACATCACCGACGCCCTCCGACCCGGCCGCACCCAGGAACTCATCGTCGGCGTCCACGACCCGACGGACTCGGCCAACGGCGAGAACCCGCCCCTCGGCAAGCAGCGCCTGGACCCGAGCGGCATCTGGTACACACCCTCGTCCGGCATCTGGCAGACGGTGTGGCTGGAACCGGTTGCCGCCGACCGCGTCGACGGCCTCAAGCTCACCCCGAACGTGGACTCCGGCACTCTGACCGTCGAGCCGCAGGGCGTCCGCTCCGGCCTCCCGGTCACCGCCACGGCGTACGCCGGTGACCGCCGCGTCGCCACGGCCCGCGGCCGCGGCGGCCAACCCCTCACCCTCCGGATCCCGCGCCCACGCCTGTGGTCACCCGACGATCCGTTCCTGTACGACCTGAAGGTGAGCGTCGGCGGTGACCGCGTCGGCAGCTACTTCGGGATGCGCTCCGTCGAGGTGCGGAAGATCGACGGCGTCCCCCGCACCCTCCTCAACGGCGAGCCCGTCTTCCTGATGGCCACCCTCGACCAGGGCTTCTGGCCGGACGGCCTGCACACGGCCCCGACCGACGAAGCCCTTGCGTACGACCTGAAGATGCACAAGAAGATGGGCTTCAACTCGGTCCGCAAGCACATCAAGGTGGAACCCGACCGCTGGTTCTACTGGGCCGACCGCCTCGGTCTCCTCGTCTGGCAGGACATGCCGGCGATGACGGCCGGGGTGAACCCGAGCGCCGCGGCACGCGCGCAGTACGAGCGCGAGATGAAGGAGATGATCGACGAGCACATCAGCAGCCCGTCGATCGTCATGTGGGTTACCTTCAACGAAGGCTGGGGCCAGTACGACGTCGGCCGCATCGCCGCCCAGGCGAAGGCCTGGGATCCGACCCGGCTGGTCAACAACCAGTCCGGCCTCAACCTCGGCGCCGACGGCGGCACCGGCGACATCATGGACGAGCACGGCTATCCCAGCCCCGCCCTGCCGCCCCACCCCGATGGCGAACGGGCCCTGGTCAGCGGCGAGTACGGCGGCCTCGGCCTCGCGGTACCCGGCCACGCCTGGTCGGTGCAGCAGTCGTACGTCGACGTCGACCCGGCCACGTACACGGACGACTACCTCGACAAACTCGCCGAGGTGCGCGCCCTGGTGTGCCGGGGCGGCAACGGCGCCGTCTACACGCAGATCTCGGACGTCGAGGGTGAGCTCAACGGCCTGCTGACGTATGACCGCAAGGTCGTCAAGCCGGATGTGCGGCGGCTCGCGGCGGCACACCGGGTACTGATCGAGGACGCGTCCCGGGCGACACCGGCCGGTTGCGTGTGACGTCAGCAGACGCAGGTATCTGACGGCAACACAGGAGGGTTCCGCCGGTCGCCCGGCGGAACCCTCGCTTCTTTCCGGTGCGTCAGGCCGTGTGCAGCCTCAGCCCGTACCGGTTGAGGATCTCGTTGACCGGCTGGAACCAGGTCTCCCCGCCGCCGGAGCAGTTCCCCCAGCCGCCGGAGGTGACGCCCTGCGCCTGGTCACCGCTGATGAACGAGCCGCCGGAGTCGCCGGGTTCGGCGCAGACGCTGGTCTTTGTCATCTGGTGCACCGCGCCCTGGCTGTAGTTGACGGTCTCGTTCTTGGCCAGCACGGTGCCGCAGTGCCAGTGCGTGGTGGAGCCGGACCGGCAGGTGGAGGTGCCGACGGGCGCCTCGGCCGAGCCGCGCACGAGCCGGTCGGGGATCGTGCCCCAGCCGAGCACCACCGGGACGGTCCACCAGCCGCTGCCGACGTTGACCCAGGCGTAGTCGTTGCCGGGGAACGAGGACCCCTGGAACGAACCGATGTGCGTGCCGTCCCAGCCCCGGACGGTGCCGCCGACCCCGCCGCAGTGCCCGGCGGTGACGAACCCGCCGTGCACCGAGAAGCCGATGGAGCAGCGGACGTTGCCGGTGTAGTACGGGTCGCCGCCGACGGTGCCGGCCGCGAACGTGCGCGGCGCGGCCGGCACCGTCTCCACGGTCACCGGACCGGCCTCACGGGCGCGTGCGACAAAGCGCCGGACATCGTTGTCGGATCGTCGGCTCTCGACGACGTTCACCACGACGGAGTTGGCCGCCGGGTCGACATGCCAACTGCTCACGCCCTGGGGCGCGTTGAGCCGGTCGATGCGCGCCGACGTCGCGTCGAGCTCGCGTGCGCTGTGCTCCACGGTCCGGACGTTCGCGCCGGTGGAGCGGACGGCCCGTATGGTCGCGGCCGGGGCGTCCGAGGCGACGGCCACGGTCAGCCGTTCACTGGCGGCGTCGAACCACGACCCGCCGTACGCCGCTCCGGCGGCCCGGCGGGCGGCGGGCGCGATGTCCCGGGCGTCGGCCTCGGCCGCCAACCGCGTCTCGGCCTCGGCCTCGGTCAGACCGAAGTCCCGCTGCATCGCCCGGATCAGACCCGCGGATGCCTGCGGTGCGTCGGCCGTGGGGGCGGAGTCGCTCGCCGAGGCCGGGAGGGTTCCTGCGGCGGTCCAGCTGCCCAGCATGAGGAGAGCGGCCAGACCGGCATGCATGAGTCGCTTGCGTCTCAAGGGAGTTGCCCTTCGTCGTTCCAGCAAGGTGGGGTGGAACAACCGCAAACTGAGAGCGCTCTCACAGGGTTGGGGCAGAGCTTAGCCAGGCATGCCTATCAGGTCCATGCCAATGCAGGCCCTATTGGTACGGGCCTTGCGCGCATGGACCTTCGGCGTGCGGGAGTGCTACTGCCGGAGCCGTCCTCGGCTCATCGGCTCAGCTCCACAGGGGGTACGTGACCACCTTCGGGAACCCCTCCGGCCTGCCGTCCGTGTAGGTCAGGCTGATCTTGCCGTACTGGCGCAGGTCCGGGTTCTTCTTCCACGGCTTCGGATCGTCCAGCCGCACGGTCACGGCGTACGAGTGGAACCTGCCCGCCGCGCAGTACGGCTTGCAGTCGTTGACCCAGTTGACCCCCTTGGCCACCGCCGCGCGCCCGTCCCAGCGCGACCACTCCAGGCGGTCGAGACGGCTGTTGCCGTCACCGCAGGCCAGCATGAACTCGGTGGGACGCACCTCGGGGCGCCAGAAGCAGTCGACCAGTACCGGATCCGCATCCTTCGCCTGCTGCTGGACCGGGCGTGTGTTCGACGGGGCGCCGGAGGCGGTGCCCAGGGTCGCTGCGAGCGCTGTCGCGGCACAGAGCGTGATGGCCGCCCTCATGCTGTGCCTCTTCATATCCGCTCCCCGCCGTTTTCCGCGTCCGCGCTGCGTCCGTGCGCCGTCTTTTTGGGTCGACTTGTTCCGACGCTACGACCGTGGGGAGGAATGCACCACTCGAACGGAGCAGAGGTGCGCCGTCGCGGCCACACGCGCCCCCTGTCCCCTCTACGCCGCGCACTGCCCGCATGAGACCTTGGGAACCGCACGGACGGCGACGCCGGCCGGCGCCGAGCGGTCGCGTGTGGAGGGGACCTGTGGGATCGACATCGGTGGAGTGGCGGCACAGCCGGCAGATATGGGCCGCCAGGGGAGCCCTCGCGGCGGCGGCCGTGTCGGTGCTGCTGCCGCTGGCGCAGGGCGGCGTGGGCGGCCTGGTCCTGCTCGTCGTGGGGCTCGCGGGCCTCGGTCTCACTTGCGCCGCACTGTGGTGGACCCTGTCCCGCCGCGGGCCCGTGCGGATCGCCGCCGCCCTGCTGGCCGTAGCCGCCCCGGTCGGCGTGATCGCGATGTTCGAGCGGGCGAACCTCCTGTGGGTGGTCACCGTCTCCGGGCTGCTGTGGTGCGCGGCCGTGTGGAGCGGCCGGTACGCGCTGCGCAGCACCGGCCTGCGGCAGGGACGGCTCAAGGAGTACCGGACCCCGCCCCCGCAACGCCCCTTCCTCCTGCTCAATCCGCGTTCCGGCGGCGGCAAGGTGGAGAAGTTCGCGCTGCGGGAGAAGGCCGAGAGCCTCGGCGCCCGGGTCGTGCTGCTGGACCCCGAGCACCACCAGGACGTCGCCGCACTCGCGCGACAGGCCGTGGCCGACGGCGCCGACCTGCTGGGGGTCGCGGGCGGTGACGGCACCCAGGCGCTGGTCGCGGCCGTGGCCGCGGAGCACGGACTGCCGTTCCTGGTGATCTCGGCCGGCACCCGCAACCACTTCGCGATGGACCTCGGCCTGGACCGCGACGACCCCGCCACCTGCCTCGACGCCCTCACCGACGGCGTGGAACTCCGCGTGGACCTGTGCTTCGCGGGCGACCGCCCGTTCGTCAACAACGCCTCGTTCGGGGTGTACGGCGCGGTCGTGCAGAGCCCCGGCTACCGCGACGACAAGGTGGGTACGGCGCTGGAGCTGCTGCCCGAGCTGCTCACCCGGCAGCGCGGCCCGCGCCTGACCGCCCACGCCGACGGCACGACGTTCACCGATCCACAGGCCGTGCTGGTGAGCAACAATCCGTACCGCATCGACGACCCCCTCGGTTTCGGCCGGCGCCAGCGGCTGAACTCCGGCAGGCTCGGCGTGCTCTCCGTGAAGGTGGACAGCGCCATCGAGGCGGCCGAGCTGCTGCTCGACCCGCAGGGGTTCGGGGCGTTCACGGCCCACGAGGTGATCATCGACGCCGACGCGCCGCAGCTGGAGGTCGGCCTCGACGGCGAGGCCGTCACCCTGAGCACCCCCGTGCGCTGCCGCATCGAACGCCGTGCCCTGCGTGTACGCGTCCCCCGCGAGCGGCCGGGCGTCCCCGACCTGCCGCCCCGCCTGGACTGGCGCCGACTGCGCAAGCTGGCGGCCGCGGTGGGTCGTACGGCCGTACCCGCACGCCCCTGGCCGACCAGCCGCCCGCACCGCGACGAACCGGCACACCGGGACGATCAGGCGGCCTGACCTCCCGCGTCCCAAGCGATGGCATCCGTCACATCCGCTTCACGCGGGACATCACGCCTGGTAGACGTGGCTGGGCCAGTACATTCCCCCGTGAAAGCACCGCCCCCATGGATGACAGCCCCACCCCCGACCTCGTGCCCTTCACCATCGATCTGACGCGGGAGGAAGCCCGTCGGCGGGCCGAGGTGGTGGCGGCGCTCGGGCCCCACTGGGACCCGGTGGCCGCGCTGCGGTCGGAGGAGGCGGCCCACGCCCTGCTGTACTCCGGCCTCAGCGAGGAACAGGAGCGGACGTACGCCATGCTGGTGGCGGCCGGTGTGCTGCCGGATCGGGACGCGGGCGATGCGGCTGCCCATTGATCCGCAGGCCGACCGGGCCCGCCGGGCCTGGGTGCTCTGCCCAGGCTGCGACGACGCCCGCGACTGCGTGATCTGCGCCGCGCGGCGCACCTGCCCGACGCACTGGCGCTACCTCATAGGCAACGACGGCCCCCGCGTCCACCTCCAGTGCCCCGGCTGCACCCACACCTGGACCCTCGACACCCGCCCCGGCCGACGCGGCCCGACCGGCTGAGGCGGCGCCCGAGGTTCAACAGATCCGCGGCAGTTGCTCGCCCGGCGGCATGTCCACGACCGGTGTCCCGTCGAGCCGGGTGCGGGTCACGGCCATGCCTGGCTGCACCTGCACCTGGAGCCTCGACATCCGCCCGGGCCGACGCGGCCGGACCGGCTGAGGCGGCGCCCGGCGCGGGCCGTTCGGCAGTTGCTCGCCCGGCGGCATGTCCACGACCGGTGTCCCGTCGAGCCGGGTGCGGGTCACGGCCATGCCCGGCAGTACCTGCACCTGGACCCTCGACACCCGCCCGGGCCGACGGGGCGCGACCGGCTGAGGCGGCGCCCGGTGCGGGCCGTTCAGCAGATTCGCGGCAGTTGCTCGCCCAGCGGCATGTCCACCACCCGCGTCCCGCCGAGCCCGGTGCGGGCCACCACCATGCCCGGATGGTCCGCGACCACCTCACCGATGATCGCTGCCTCGGACCCCCGCTCGTGGGCCCGCATCGCGGCGAGGACCGCGTCGGCGTGCTCGCGGGGGACGAAGGCGACGAGCTTGCCCTCGTTCGCCACGTACATCGGGTCGAGGCCCAGCATGGCGCAGGCACTGGCCACGGGCGGCGGCACCGGCACGGCACGCTCCTGGACGACGACTCCGCACCCGGCGGCCGCGGCGATCTCGTTGAGTGAGGCGGCCAGGCCCCCGCGGGTGGGGTCGCGCAGCACATGCAGGTCCGGCGTGACGGCGAGCATCGCCTCGACGAGCCCGCCGAGCGGCGCGCAGTCGCTGACGATCCCGACGTCGAACCGCAGGTTCTCCCGCTCGCTCATGATGGCCACGCCGTGCACGCCGACGGCCCCGCTGACGATGACGACGTCCCCGGGGACGACCCGCTCCGGGCGCAGATCGACGCCGGCCGGGACGAGGCCGATGCCGGAGGTGTTGATGTAGACGCCGTCGCCGTGCCCGGCCTCGACGACCTTGGTGTCACCGGTCACGACCCGCACCCCGGCCGCGCGGGCGGCGGCACCGAGCGCCTCGGCCACCCTGGCGACGGTGTCGATCTCGACGCCCTCCTCCAGGATGAGCCCGCACGAGAGGCAGGCCGGGCGGGCCCCGCTCATGGCGAGGTCGTTGACCGTGCCGTTGACGGCGAGGTCACCGATGCTGCCGCCGGGGAAGAAGAGCGGCCGTACGACGAAGGAGTCGGTGGAGAAGGCGAGCCGCGCGCCGCCGAGCTCGACGGTGGCGGAATCGGTCAGCGGAGCCGGTTCCTGCCCACCGAGCGCGGGCACGATGACCTGCTCGATCAGCTCGGCCGACATGGCACCGCCGCCGCCGTGGCCCATGACCACGCGCGGCCGGTCCCGCAGGGGCGCCGGGCAGGTCCAGGAGAGCATGTCCGGCGCGGCGGTGGTCTCAGACAAGGGAGCTGCCCTCCTGGCTCGCGGTCGTCACGGTCACCGGCGTCGCCCGCTCCGGCAGGTCCAGCCGCCGGTACAGGTAGTACGCCGCACAGGCCCCCTCGCTGGACACCATCGTCGCCCCCAGCGGCGTACGCGGCGTGCACGTCGTACCGAACGCCTCGCACTCGTGCGGCTTCAGCAGCCCCTGGAGCACCTCACCGCTGCGGCACTCCGCGGGCTCCCGTGTCGTGATGTCCCCGACCCGGAAGCGGTCCTCGGCGTCGAAGTCCCGGTAGCGCTCGGACAGCCGCCAGCCGCTGTCGGGGATGACCCCGATGCCGCGCCAGGCCCGGTCGGTGACCTGGAAGACGTCGTCCAGCATCGCCCGCGCCACCGGGTTGCCCTCGGGCCGGACCGCACGCGGGTAGGCGTTGTCGACGGTGTGCTCGCCCCGCTCCAGCTGCCGCACGGTCCGCCGTACGCCCTCCAGGATGTCCAGCGGCTCGAACCCGGTCACCACGATCGGCACCCGGAACCGCTCCGCGAGCGCCGGATACTCCTCGACACCCATCACGCTGCACACATGGCCCGCCGCCAGAAAGCCCTGCACCCGGCAGTCCGGCGACTGCATGATCGCCTCGATCGCGGGCGGCACCCGGACGTGCGAGACGAGCAGGCTGAAGTTGCGGATGCCGCGCCTGCGGGCCTGATGGACCGTCATCGCGTTGGGCGGGGCGGTCGTCTCGAAGCCGATGCCGAAGAACACGACCTGCCGTTCCGGGTTCTCCTCGGCGATCCGCAGCGCGTCCAGCGGGGAGTACACCACGCGGACGTCACCGCCCTCCCCGCGCACCTGGAACAGATCGCGCCCGGTCCCCGGAACCCGCAGCATGTCACCGAAGGAGCAGAAGATCACCTCGGGCCGCGAGGCGATTTCCAAGGCCTTGTCGATCACCTCCAGCGGTGTCACACACACCGGACAGCCGGGCCCGTGGATCAACTCCACCTCGTCGGGCAGCAGTTGGTCGATGCCGTGCCGGATGATGGTGTGCGTCTGACCGCCGCACACCTCCATCAGCGCCCACGGCCTGCTCACCGTGGCCCTGATGTCGTCGAGCAGCCGCGCCGCCAGCTCGGGGTCCTGGAACTCGTCGATGTACTTCACTGCCGCACCTCCCCGGCCTCGGGCCGCGCCGCCTGCGCGGCCTGCTCCCACGGATCGCCGAACTCCTCCTGGAGCATGCCGAGGTTCTCGAACAGCTCCAGCGTCCGGCGGGCCGACTCCTCGTCCAGCCGTTGCAGGGCGAACCCGACATGGACGATGGCGTACTCGCCGACCTGAAGGTCCGGCAGGTACTCCAGGCACACCTCCTTGACCACACCGCCGAAATCGACGCTGGCCATGCGGGTGCCGTCCCGCTCCTCGATGCCCAGCACTCTGCCGGGTACTGCCAGACACATACGTGTCTCCTCACTCACTTGATGCGGGTTCGGGCCGCCACGACGAGCTGGCCGAGGGCCAGCCCGCCGTCGTTCGGCGGGATCCGGTGGTGCCGCAGGACGGTGAACCCGTCCGCGCGCAGCCCGCGCGCACAGGCCGACGAGAGCAGCGCGTTGGCGAACACACCGCCGCTCAGGGCCACGGTCCCCAGCCCCGTCGCCGCACGCGCCGCACCACACACCGCCCGCACCAGCCCGGCGACGGCCAGATGAAAACGCGCCGCGATCACGCCCACGGGAACCCCCGCCCGTACGTCGTCGGCGACCGCCGCCAGCAAGGGGGCCGGGTCGGCGGTGACCGGCTCAACGCCCGCGAGGCGGAAGCCGTACCGCGGGTCGTCGTCCTCGACGGCACCGGCGGACACGGCGGCCCCCTCCAGCTCGATCGCGGCCTGCGCCTCGTAGCCGACGTGCTGGCAGATTCCCGCCAGGGACGACACGGCGTCGAAGAGCCGCCCCATGCTGGAGGTGGGGACACAGTTCAGCCCGCGTTCCAACTGCCGCCGAAGCAGCGGAAGTTCCCCGGCCGGGCAGGCGGCGACGCACGGCAGGTCCGGGCCGGGCGCGAGGCCCGCCGCGTGCAGATGCGCCAGCGCCATGCGGTACGGCCGCCGCACCGCCGCGTCCGCACCGGGCAGCGGCACATACGCCAGGTGCGCGAACCGGCGGAATCCGTCGTAGCCCGCGAGCAGGAACTCACCGCCCCACACCGCCCCGTCGTCCCCGTGCCCGGTGCCGTCGAAGGCGACCCCGATCACCCTGCTGCCCGCCTCCAGGCCATGCTCGGCCATCACGGCGGCGACATGCGCGTGATGGTGCTGCACCCGGACCACCGGGCGCCCGCGCGCCTGCCGCCGCGCCCACGCGCCCGACCGGTACGCCGGGTGCGTGTCGGTGACGAGGAGGGCCGGTCGTACGCCCGTGATGGACTCCAGCTGCCGCTCCGCGCGGTCGAACGCCCGCTGGGTGGCGAGGTCGTCCATGTCCCCGATGTGCGCGGACAGCCACGCCTTGTCGCCCCGGCCGAGGCAGAAGACGTTCTTCAGGTCGCCGCCGACGGCGAGCGCGGGGGACACGGGGACGGGCACGGTGACCGGCAGCGGCGCGTAGCCGCGGGAGCGGCGCAGCACCAAGGGCTCGCCGTCGCACACTCGCACGACGGAGTCGTCGCACGGCACGTGAATGGGCCGGTCGTGCGTGAGCCACGCGTCGGCCAGGCCCGCGAGCCGTTCGAGGGCCTCGCCGTCGTCGGTGACGATGGGCTCGCCGGAGAGGTTGCCGCTCGTCATCACCAGCAGCCGGGGAGCGCTCTCGCTTGCGAACAGCAGGTGGTGCACCGGCGTGTACGGCAGCATGACGCCGAGGTCCGGGCTGCCGGGCGCCACGGCGCCGGCGGGCACCGGCGGTGCGTGCAGGACGCCCGTCCGCCGCCGCATCAGGACGATCGGCCGCACCCGGCCGGTGAGCAACTCCCGTTCGACGGGCCCCACGTGCACCAGGTGCTCGACGTCCGCGACGTCCCCGGCCATCAGCGCAAACGGCTTGTCCCCGCGTGCCTTGCGGCGGCGCAGGCCGGCGACCGCGTCCGCATTCGTCGCGTCGCAGGCGAGGTGGTAGCCGCCGACGCCCTTGACGGCGAGAACGGCCCCCGCGGCGAGCAGGGTCCGCGCCGCCTCGACGGGGTCGCCGCCGGGGGCCTCGCCGTACGCCACGGCCAGTCTCAGGCGCGGGCCGCAGTCGGGGCAGGCGACCGGCTGGGCGTGGAAGCGGCGGTCGGCGGGGTCGTGATACTCGCGGCTGCACTCGGGGCACAGGGGGAAGCCCGCCATCGTCGTGTGCTCACGGTCGTACGGCAGACCGGTCACGATGGTGAAGCGCGGCCCGCAGTGCGTGCACGTGATGAAGGGGTGGCGGTGGCGTCGGTCGGCGGGGTCCGTGAGTTCGGCGAGGCAGTCGGCGCAGGTCGCGGTGTCGGGGGAGACCAGGGTCCGGACGGAACCGGTCGTGCGCGTGGGGACGATGGTGAAGCCGCTGCCTCCGGTGGGCGGCAGGTCGGTGGCCTCCACCGCCTCCACCATCGCGAGCGGCGGGGCGTCGGAAGCGATCCGCGTACAGAACCGGTCGACGGCCTCCGGCGCGCCCTCGACCTCGACGAGCACGCCGTCGCCGGTGTTGGTGACGTGACCGGCGAGCCGTAGCCCCGTGGCGAGGCCGTACACGTACGGCCGGAAACCCACGCCCTGCACCACACCCCGTACCACGACCCGGGCCCGCCGCACGGCGGGGGCGGTACGGACGTCCGGGACCGTGCGGACCTCCGGCGTCGTACTCACGCCTCGGCCCGGGCCATCACCGGTGCGTGGACGGACTGCCCCTCGGCCGCCGCCAGCGCCCGGTCGACCAGGACACCGGCGCCCTCACCACTGCGTACGGACGTCAGCACCACCTCGACACCCGGGTTGACCTGCTGGACATGCGCCTTGAAGGCGGCCTCGTCGAACTCGGCCGGTCCGGCCAGGTCGGACTTGGTGACCAGCACCAGCTGGGCCAGCCCGAACGCCGTCGGGTACTTCAGCGGCTTGTCCTCGCCCTCCGTGACCGACGCCAGCACCACCCGCAGCGACTCGCCGAGGTCGTACGAGGCGGGGCACACCAGGTTGCCGACGTTCTCCACGAACAGCAGGCGGGTGTCGTCGGGCAGCCACTCGTGCAGATGCCCGGCCAGCATGTCCGCCTCCAGATGGCACAGCCCGTCGGTGAGCACCTGCTTGACCGGCACACCCGAACGCGCCAGCCGCGTGGCGTCGTTCTCGGTGGCGAGGTCGGCGGTGAGGGCGGCGGTCGGGATGCCGCGCTCCCGGGCGAGCAGCAGCTCCCGCTCCAGCAGGGCCGTCTTGCCACTGCCCGGGCTGGACAGGAGGTTGACCACCGTCGTGCCCCGGGCCGTCAGTTCGGTACGCAGGACGCGGGCCGCCATCGTGTTCTTGGCGAGCACCGCCTGCCGGAGGTCGACTGTGCGGCACATGGGCAGCTCTCCTTGAGGTGGGCGGCGCGGGGGCGTTCGGGCGTGTCCGTCCGGTCGGCCCGGCGCACCTCGGTGACGGGCACGCTCGCCGGGCCTGCTCGATCCGGTCCGCGACCGGCAGGGCGACGGACATCTCGTGCATCGGTCTCGGTCCCGGGCCCGCGGATGTCTCCTGGGCGCCCATTACACGGTGGCGGTCCGACGGCGGGCCGAGCGGCGCGCCGGGGTCACACGGATGCCTGGCCCGTTCGGTGCACCGGGCCGGACGCCGGATCGCGCAGCAGGCCGACGACCATGCGCACCGCTTCCGGCAGGGCGGCGGCGACGGCCGGGTTGAGGCCGATGCCTTCCTCGACGGCGGCGGGCTCGCACCCCACCACCAGCGTGCGCCGGGGCGGCGCCGCACCGGTGCCCGCGCACAGGGTGTCCAGGAGGGCCAGTACGGCGTCGGGTGACATCCGGTGGCCGTCGAGGGGGACGCTCTTCGGCGGCGGCCGGCTTCCCGGTTCGGTCGCGTCGATCACGTACAGCGTCCCGGGCTTCCCGCCGCGCGCCGTCGCGTCGAGGAGTACGAGGGTGTCGTACCCGTCGAGCAGTTGGTACGCCAGGTGCACCCCGCGGATGCCGATGTCGGCGACCTCGACGCCGGGCGGCAGTTCCTGCCCGGACAGCAGACGTGCGGCCTCGACGCCGAAGCCGTCGTCGCCGAGGAAGAGGTTGCCCACCCCGGCGACCAGGGTGCGCGGCCCGGGTGGGGCGGCGGCGTTCACGCGTCCTCCCGGGTCTCGTCGATGTCCGTGGCCGCCGGGTCCGGTACGGCCCTCGACTCGTTCGTAGGATCCGGCCCGGCCGGTGCCCGTTCCTTGCGTACGAAGGCCCGGCGCAGCGCGTGATAGGGCGCGCCGGGGTCCGAGAAGATCCTCCGCATGCGGAGCAGCTCCCGCTCGCGGACCGCCGCCAGCGGAGTGACGGCCTCCCGGCGCTCGCACTCGGCCTTCTTCGCGGCGAGGCGCGACTGGACGAGCGGGGACGCCGCCAGCCGACGGGCCAGGACAGTGACCTCGGCCGTGAACCGCGCCGGGGCGCACTCGACCACCCGGTCGATCAGCCCGATGTCCCTGGCCCGGGCGGCGGTGACCGGCAGCGCCTCCTGGGTGAGCCGCTCCGCCATGGCCGTACCGACCCGGCGGGGCAGGCTGTACGTCCAGTACTCGGAGCCGTACAGCCCCATGCGCCGGTAGTGCGGATTGAGCACCGAGCCCGAACGGCACCACACCTCGTCGGCGGCCAGCGCCAGCATCACGCCCCCCGCCGCGGCGTTGCCGCCGACGGCACTCACGACGACGCGGTCGGTCGTGGTGAGCACCGCCTCGACGAGGTCGTTCATCGCGTTGATGTTGGCCCAGGACTCCGCGGCCGGATCGGCGGCGGCCTCGATGACCCCCAGATGGATCCCGTTGGAGAAGAAGTCCCGACCGGCACCCAGCACCACCACGGACGTCGGCCGCTCGCACGCCGTCCGGTAGGCGGCCAGCAGGCGCCGGCACTGGTCCGTGGACATCGCCCCGCCCGGGAACGAGAACGACAGGACACCGACGGGCCCGTCCTCCCGGTACCGGATGTCGGACCAGGTGGCGTCCTCCGCGGTGGGCAGCGCGGGCAGCCGCCCGCCCAGCGCGGTCACGGCGGGCAGCTTGCACGCGCGCGGCGCACCGGCCGCCGTACGCTCCCGCAGCTCGGGGATCCACACCGCGCCGTCGGCCGTGGCCCGGCAGACGGCACCAGCCCGGGTCGCCAGCAGCTCCCCGGGCCGCCCGCGCAGCCGGAACTCGCGATGACCGCCGTGCAGGAACCACTCCCCGCCCAGCAACTCGTCGAGCACGCCGGGCTGTGAGTCGGCGGCGCGCAGGGTGCGCAGCACGGTGTCGGTGGAGTCGTCGGCCCAGGAGATACGGCGGTTCTGCTGGCGCATCACGGGCCTGGTCCGCGCGCCGGGCGCCCTCGGCAGAGTGCTCTGCTCCCGCGGCACGTACCGGCCGGAGGTGAACCGCTCCACGGCCAGCAGCACGGCCTCGACGGCCGCGTCGGACACCTCGTTCCGGTACAGCTCGCTCTTGCCCACGCCGGGGACGGGGCATACGGCCGTCGCCCACACCGGCCCGGCGTCCATCTCCTCGTCGGCCTGGAGCACGGTCACGCCCCACTCGTCGACGCCGTCGTGGAGGGCCCAGTCCAGCGAGGAGGGCCCCCGGTCGCCGACGGGGCCGGGGTGGACGATCAGGCAGGTGCGGCTCGACCACACATCGCGCGGGACGACGGCCTTCAGCATCGGCGCCACGACCAGGTCCGGGGCGTGCCGCCGGACGGCCGCCCGCACGTCGTCGCCGCGAGGCGTCACCTCGACGGCGACGCGGTGCCCGCGCTCACGCAACTCGGCGTGCAGGCGCTGGGTGAGGCTGTTGTAGGCGCTGCCGATGAGCAGGATGAGCATGCCTGCGATGGTCATACAGGCGCCACCACGGAGGTCGACGCGAATCCCGCCGGTCACTCGTAGGGGTTGGGGTTCCCGCCATATGGGCGGTGGCCGGTCCGAATGCGCTATCGGCTGGACCTACCAGGAGCTCGGCCCAGTACCTCGGCCACATCGAGGCCGCCGCCACCCCACGCAGGGCTCACGAAGCGGTCAACGCACCTCCCCCGCGGTCGACGGACTGGGCGTCGGCGACGTGGTGTTCACGTTGAGGTCCGGGCGGGGCTTGAGGGCCAGCACGGGGGAGCCGGGCTGGGGCGGCGGCGGGGTCAGCTGGTCCTTGGGCAGCTTCGGCGGCGTGGTCTGCTGGAGGAGGACCTGCTCGTAGTTGACCATGCCGGTCTTCTCCAGCACGGTGATGTGGTCGAGCACGGTGTCGTTGGCCTGGTCGGCCAGCGTACGGACCAGAGTGTTCTTGGTGTTGGCGCGGATCTTGGCGATGGCCGGGAAGATCTGGCCGTGGGTCACGCGCATGATGTTGACCGCCGTGATGTCGAACTGCTTGCCCGTCTCCGCGTCCACGGTCGCCACGAACTGCTGCTGTTGTGGTGTCGCCTGGTTGGGCAGGGTGATGCCCAGTTCCGGGGCGATCCTGCGGCAGGTGGCGTCGAGACCCGCGTGTCCGACGATGAGGTGTGCGCCGGCCTCCTTCATCTCCGGCGTCGTGCCCCGCTCCATGGCCATCTCCCCGAGCGGGTACTCCCACAGCCCCGCCGAGCGGACCTTGACGACGAAATCGCGGTCCGCCTCGGTCAGCGGACCGTAGGGCGTGTTGGCGATGATCCGGTCCTGCGAGCCGGCGGTGTTCTCGATCCCGAGCATGGCCGGGTACGCGAGGGCGGCGAGGGTCAGACCCAGCGCACCGAACACGAAGATGCTTCCCAACTTGCTGGGTGAGACGGGCATGGAGCCTCCTGACGCGAGCGACTGGTACGTCAGGAGGTACGGATGAGCCGGTCGGATCCATCATTGCGTTGGTCAAAATTTGTGCGCTGACGTGTGTTGTGTGTCACAGGCCCGAACATTTCGAAGGCCGCTGCACATCTCGAAGCCGGTGTTCTACCGGGCCTCGGCCGTCGACACGGACGTGTGGCGCCGACGCGACAGGCGGGTGGCGACGGGTTCCGTGCAGCGGGCGGTGAGCGGGCCGAGCAGGACCAGGATCAGGACGTACGCGGTGGCCAGCGGGCCGAGGGCGGGCTCGATCCCGGCCGTGACGGCGAGCCCGGCGATGACGATGGAGAACTCGCCGCGCGCCACCAGCGTGCCGCCCGCCCGCCAGCGGCCCTTCGGGGCGATGCCCGCGCGTCCGGCGGCCCAGTAGCCGGTGACGATCTTCGTCAGCGCGGTGACGGCGGCCAGGGCGAGGGCGGGCAGCAGGACGGGCGGAATCTTCGCCGGGTCGGTGGTGAGTCCGAAGAAGACGAAGAAGACGGCGGCGAACAAGTCCCGCAACGGGGCGAGCAGACTGTGCGCACCCTCGGCGACCTCCCCGGACAGCGCGATGCCGACCAGGAAGGCACCCACGGCGGCGGACACCTGCACCTGCTGGGCGAGCCCGGCGACCAGCAGGGTCAGCCCGAGGACGACCAGCAGCAGCTTCTCCGGATCGTCGCTGGAGACGAAACGGGAGATGTGGCGGCCGTACCGCACCGCGAGGAACAGCACGGCGGCGGCGGCGCCGAGCGCGATGGCCAGGGTGATACTTCCGGCCACCAGGCCGATACCCGCCAGCAGGGCGGTGAGGATCGGCAGGTAGACGGCCATGGAGAGGTCTTCGAGGACCAGGATGCTCAGCACGACCGGTGTCTCACGGTTGCCCAGCCGCCCCAGGTCGCCGAGGATCTTGGCGATCACACCGGAGGACGAGATCCAGGTGACGCCCGCCAGTACGACGGCCGCGACCGGACCCCAGCCGAGCAGCAGCGCCACGGCGGCGCCCGGCAGGGCGTTGAGTGCGGCGTCGACCAGCCCGGCGGGGTAGTGCGCCCGGAGGTTGGAGACCAGGTCGCCGGCCGTGTACTCCAGGCCCAGCATGAGCAGCAGCAGAATGACGCCGATCTCGGCGCCGACGGCGACGAACTCCTCGCTGGCGCCCAGCGGGAGCAGCCCGCCCTCGCCGAAGGCCAGCCCGGCCAGCAGGTACAGCGGTATCGGCGACATCCGCAGCCGCCCGGCGAACCGGCCCAGCAGTCCCAGGGCGAGGATGATCCCCCCGAACTCGATCAGGAACAGGGCCGAGGAGTGCACGGCGGCTCACTCCCGCCCGAGTATGGCGGCGGCCGCCTCCACACCCTCGCGGGTACCGATCACGATCAGCGTGTCGCCGCCGGCCAGCCGGAAGTCCGGCGTGGGGGAGGGGATCGCCTCGGCCCGGCGCAGGACGGCCACGATCGAGGCGCCGGTCGTGGTGCGCATCCGGGTCTCGCCGAGCAGCCGCCCGTTCCAGTGCGATTTCCCGGACAGCTCGATCCGCTCGGCCACCAGTCCCAGGTCGGTGGTGGACAGCAGGTTCGGCGTGTGGTGCGTGGGCAGCAGCGCGTCGATGAGTGTGGCCGCTTCCTCCGCCGTGAGCCGCACGGACAGGGCGCAGTCGTCCGGGTCGTCCTTGCGGTACGCGCTCAGGGTGCGCTCCCCGTCGCGGTGCGCGACCACCGACAGATGCCGGTGCTCGTGAGTGGTCAGGTCGTAACGGACACCGATCCCCGGAAGCGGCGTACTGCTCAGGCGTGGAGCGGCCATGGCGACCCCCTCTCTCGCGGGGCACCTACGGCGGCAACCGCGGGGACGCGCCCTGGCACCCCGGTCCGGGCCTGTGAGAACCATCGTAGGTTCAGTGCGAGCAGCAAGGACGGCGCCGGCAGTCTTCACCCGGCGCGGCGAGCAGCGGCTCGCCCCGTGTGCAGCGACGACCCGAGTGCGCCGAACCGCCCACCGTGTCGAAGGTGCGACTCATCCCTGGCCTTGCGGCCGATCCGAATCCTGGGCAGCGGGCGTGATCGTCTCTCCCCGGATCACCCGCGGCGCGGCCTGCTCCCCGGCCGGTGTCTCCTGCTCCTTCATCGCCCTGGCCTCCGCCTTCAGGATGCGCGCCGACTTGCCCGCCGAGCGGGCCAGTTCGGGCAGCTTCTTGGCGGCGAGGACCGCTATGACGATGATGAGGATGATCGCGAGTTCACTGAGTCCGAACATGTGAGTGCCGCCCCCCAGGGTCAGACGTTGCCGCCGAAGTCGGTGCGACCCCGGCCTTGGTCGAATCTACAGCACTGTAGAAGGGTAGAAGGCGTGGGAGAAGATGCGCCCATACGTGGAACATCCGGCGACGCTCGGACGTTCGCTACAAGCGAGTAGAAGCATAGGGTGGGCGCAGACATCGAAGGCTGTGTTGCGGCCCTCCACTTGACCAGCGTGCTTTGCTTGTCCTTTACCATAGGGGGGCGTTGTTCCGACGCCCTCCCGTCCGACGTACCGAGAACGAAAAGGAGCCACGGTCCCGCAATGGGTGAGCCTCCCAGTACCAGCCGTGCCATTCCCTGCCCGCCGTATGTGAGTGAGGGAGGGGTGGCACGGTGACCGAGATCCTGCTGCTCCTGCTGGCCCTCCTGCTCACACTGGCCTGCGCGGTGTTCGTCGCCGCCGAGTTCTCCCTGACCACCGTCGAGCGCGGTGACCTGGAGCGGGCCGCCGCCGCGGGCGAGCGTGGCGCCGAGGGCGCGCTGAAGGCCGTACGCCGCCTGACGGTCCAGCTGTCCGGCGCCCAGCTCGGCATCACCGTCACCTCACTGGTGATCGGCATGCTCGCCGAGCCGTCGCTCGCGGCGCTGCTGCGCGGCCCGCTGGAGGCGGTCGGCCTCGGCGGCGCGGCGTCCTCCGTCGCGACCGTGCTCGGCGTGACCGTGTCCACCGTGGTGCTGATGGTGGTCGGCGAGCTGGTACCCAAGAACTGGGCGATCTCCCGCCCCCTGGCGGTCGCGAAGGTGGTGGCGGGCCCGCAGCGCGGCTTCACGGCCGCCTTCGGCCCGTTCATCAGCCACCTGAACAACACGGCGAACCGTTTCGTACGCCGCCTGGGCCTGGAGCCCGCCGAGGAACTGGCCTCCGCCCGCAGCCCCGAGGAACTGGTCGCGCTCGCCCAGCACTCCGCCGCCGAGGGCGCGCTGGAAGCCGACTCCGCCGAACTCTTCGTACGTACCCTGCACTTGGGCGAGCTGACTGCCGAGAACGTCATGACCCCGCGCGTCGACGTCAGGGCCCTCGAAGCACACGCCACGGCAGCCGACGCCGCGAACCTCACCCACGCCACCGGCCTGTCCCGCTTCCCGGTCTACCGCGACAGCCTGGACGACGTCATCGGCACCGTCCACATCCGCGACGTGCTCGCGCTGCCGCCGGAGAAGCGCGCGATCACCCCGGTCACCGAGCTGGCCACCGCACCTCTGCTGGTGCCCGACAGCCTCACCGCCGACCGCCTGCTGGAGCGCCTTCGCACCACCCGCACCATGGCCGTGGTCATCGACGAGTACGGCGGCACGGCGGGCGTGGCCACGATGGAGGACATCGTCGAGGAGGTCGTCGGCGAGGTCCGCGACGAGCACGACCCCGTGGAGGTGCCCGACCTGCTGCCCACCCCTGCTGCCGCGGACGGGCGCCCGGCCTGGGAGGCGGACGGCTCCGTCCGCATCGACCGGCTCGCCGGGATAGGACTGACGGCGCCTGAGGGGCCGTACGAGACCGTGGCCGGTCTGGTCGCCACCCGTCTCGCGCGCATCCCCGCCAAGGGGGACGTCCTGGACCTGGACGACGGCTGGCGCCTGGACGTCCTCGACGTCGACCACCACCGCGCCGACCGCGTCCGCATCACCGCACCCGCCCGGCTCCCGGTCCAGGCGGTCCCCGCGGCAGCGATGAGGGATTCGACGGGGGAGGCGTCCCGATGACCGTACTGCAGCTCGCCATCGGCGCCCTGACCCTGCTGACCAACGCCTTCTTCGTAGGCGCCGAGTTCGCCCTGATCTCCGTACGCCGCAGCCAGATCGAGCCCCGCGCGAAGGCGGGCCACACGCGGGCCCGGATGACCCTGTGGGGCCTTCAGCACCTCTCCGCGATGATGGCCACCGCCCAGCTCGGCATCACCGCCTCCTCGCTGGTGCTGGGCGCGGTCGCGGAGCCGGCCATCGCGCATCTGCTGGAGCCCGCCTTCGAGGCGGCCCACATCCCGCACGGGCTGGTGCATCCGATCGCGTTCGTCATCGCGCTCACCGTGGCGACGTATCTGCACATGCTGATCGGCGAGATGATCCCGAAGAACATCGCCCTCGCGGCGCCGGTCCCGACCGCCCTGCTGCTCGGCCCGCCGCTGGTCGCCCTCACCCGCGGCCTGCGTCCGGCGGTGTTCGGCATCAACGCCTTCGCCAACACCCTGCTGAAGCTGCTGCGGGTCGAGCCGAAGGACGAGGTCGAGTCGGTCTTCACCGACGACCAGCTGGCCCGGATGGTCGTCGACTCCAGCGAGGCCGGGCTGCTGTCGCCCGCCGACGGGGAACGGCTGCGTGACGCGCTGGAGCTGGGGACCCGCCCGGTGGGCGAGATCCTGGTCCCCGTGCCGCGGATGCGCACCGTCGGCCACACGGTCACCCCGGCCGAGCTGGAGCGGATCGCGGCCGAGGCGGGCTACTCCCGCTTCCCGGTCACCGGCCCGAACGGCAGCCTGCTGGGCTACCTGCACATCAAGGACACCCTGGGCGTCACCGACCGCGACCAGCCGTTCCCGCGCACCGCGCTGCACAGGGTGACCCGGGTCCGCATCGACACCCCGCTGGACGACACCCTCACGGCGCTGCGCGCCGACGGCAGCCACCTGGCCGCGGTCACCGGGGAGAAGGGCGCGGTCCTCGGCTTCGTGACGATGGAGGACGTGCTGTCGGAGCTGGTCGGCCCGGCACCGGCGACGACCTGACCGGGCGGCCGTCTTTGCGACGGCCGCCCGCGGTTGTCGGTCGACCGCGGAGAAGCTGTTTTCGATCCCTCCCTCTCGGGCGAAGTGCTGTCTTAGCGTGGAGGGATGGTCGACACGATCAAGACGGATGAATGTAGGACGCAGGTCCGCGAGGTACGCCGCCGGCTCGCGCGGGAGGGGCCGCTGTGGAGGCGGGACCGGGAGGCAGACTTCGAGACGGTCACGGTGCCCGAACGCGATTGCGACCAGCTACGCGACCTGCTGATCTCCGAGGGCGCCCAGACGGTTGTCGAAGTCGGTCTCGCGTACGCCAGTTCCGCGCTCGCGATCGGTGAGGCGCTGATCACTGTCAATCCGCCGCATCCACGGCACGTCATTATCGACCCGTTTCAAGAAAGCGCATGGTCCAATGTCGGCTGGGATCTGATGCGCTCTGCGGGGCTGGACTCGATCGCCGCTCTCATGCTCGCTCCATCGTCGATCGCCCTCCCGCAGATCCTCACCAAAGGCCTCGTCGCCGACGCGGCATTCGTGGACGGCAGTCACCGATTTCACGAAGTCTTCGTCGATCTCTACTTCCTGCGCAAGATCGTCCGGCCCGGCGGGCTCATCGTCGTCGACGACGCCTGGGCACCGTCCGTGCGAACCGCCGTGCACTACTACGAGCGGAACCTGGGCTGGACGGTGGTTCCCGACGCCTTCCCCAGTGGAACGGCGACGACCGTTGGTGCCGATCCCCAGGCCAGACCAGTGACCCGCTGCAAGGCGCTTCGCTTGCCCGACCCTTCGTTCGAGCCGCCCTTCGAAGAGTTCCAGGCGTTCTGACCTCGCTGCCGGTGGAGAGGCCTTGCTTGCGGTATTGTAGGTCCGCAATTGGAATGTCCCGCTCCATCGTGACGACCTGCGTGTTCGCTTGCTGTCTCATTCGGATGGCCCGTCATTCCGTCTCGCGATCTTGGCCCTTCGGCCGCCGGGGCCGAGCTGAGCGACGCCACCCCCGCTCCGTCTTCGTCAGGTACGGCTCCAGGGTCGGGAACTCGTCGACTTGAGCCGGATAGCCGCAGCCGGTCGGCGCCGCGGGGGCCAGCCGGAGCCGGGCGCCCACATCGGGGCCCCACCGCACTGGATCATTCTGGGCGGCGTACGGCGGGGCCTGCGGGGCGGTTCCCCGCCGATGCGGACGGTCAGGCGAGCGTGGTGACGACGTCGACGGGGTTGACCAGGGTGTCGCGGATGGGTGAGCGGTTCTCGACGAGGGCGACGAGTTCCTCGATCTGCTCGCGAGGGGTGTCCGGGGCGTCGATGTGGAGGTGGACGCGCACCTGCTGCAGGCCCGGACGGACCGTGGGGTCGATGCCGAGGAAGCCCCGGAGGTCGATGTCGCCCTCGAGTTCCAGGCGGAAGCCCTTGAGCTCGATGCCCTGCGCCGCGGCGAGGGCGGAGAGGGTCACGGTGTAGCAGCTGGCGAGCGCCTGCAGCAGGTATTCCGCGGGTGAAATGGCGGTGTCGGTGCCCAGCAGTGCGGCGGGTTCGTCGCTGCTCATCACGTACTTCGCGAGGCGGGATTCGTCGCGCTCGCCGGCCTGGGTGAGTGCGCCGGTCTGCGCGGTGAGGCGGCAGCCGCCCTGCCACGAGCCGTTGACGGAGAAGGTGGCCTGACCGAGGCGGGGGTTGGCCTCGACGGCGGCGGTGGTGTCCTTCAGGGCCTGGACGTCGATTTCGTTGATCACGGTCATGGGTGCTGACTCCTTGGGTGGGCTGGTATGCGGTGGTGGGTTGGCGTGCGGTGGTCGGGTGCGGCCGGGATGTGGGGCCGCTTCGGTGGCGTCAGAGCGTCGATTCGGGGTGGTCCGGGTGGGACCAGTGGGTGTGGAAGGTGCCGGGCCGGTCGGTGCGCCGGTAGGTGTGGGCGCCGAAGTAGTCGCGCTGGCCCTGGAGGAGGGCGGCGGGCAGGCGGTGGGCGCGCAGGGTGTCGTAGTGGGCGAGGGCGGCGGAGAAGGCAGGGACCGGGATGCCGCGGCGGGTGGCGGAGGCGATGACCTCGCGCCAGGGCACCTGGGCGGCCGTGATCTCGCGCGCGAAGGTCTCCTCGGCCAGCAGGCTGACGAGCTTGGGGTCGGCGGCATGGGCGGCACGGACGCGGTCGAGGAAGGCGGCGCGGATGATGCACCCGGCCCGCCAGATCCCGGCGACGGCGCCGAGGTCGATGGTCCAGCCGTACTCGGTGGCCGCGTCGCGGATCATCGTCCAGCCCTGGTCGTAGGCGATGACCTTCGAGGCGTACAGGGCCACCTGGGCGGCGAAGCGGGCGGCCTCGGTGCGGCTGAGCGTGGGGCGGGTCCCGCCGGGCAGCTCCTGGTAGGCGGTGCGCAGGTCGTGCTGGGCGGAGGCGGCGCGCGCGAAGGTGGCCTGGGCGATGGCGGTGACGGGGGTGCCGAGGTCGAGGGCGGTCTGCACGGTCCAGCGGCCGGTGCCCTTCTGGCCGGCGGCGTCGGCGACGATGTCGACGAACGGCTTGCCGGTGGCCGCATCCGTGTGGGCGAGGACTTCGGCGGTGATCTCCATCAGGTAGGAGTTGAGGCGGCCGGCGTTCCAGGTGCGGAAGATGTCGGCGATCTCGGCCGGGGTATAGCCAGCGACCTGGCGCAGCAGGTCGTACGCCTCGGCGATGAGCTGCATGTCGGCGTACTCGATGCCGTTGTGGACCATCTTGACGAAGTGGCCGGCACCGTCGGTGCCGATGTGGGTGCTCATCGGCTCGCCGTCGACTCCGGACTGCGTCGGCCGCGCCAGTGACACCGTCCGGCCGCACTGCCGCGGCCGGACGTGTGCGGGTGGTCAGTTGCGTCCGGCCATGACGCCGCCGTCGACGTCCCAGATCGCTCCGGTGACCCAGCCCGTCTGGTCGGACAGCAGGAACATCACGGTGGCGGCGACGTCGTCGGGGGTGCCGGTGCGGCCCAGCGGGTGGAAGGCGTTGAAGCCGTCGAGCGCGCTGTCCATCTCGGCCTTGGGGATGAACTCCTCGTAGATGGGGGTGCGCACGACCGCGGGGGCGACGGCGTTGGCGCGGATGCCGTGCGGGGCCAGCTCCATGGCCAGGTGCTGGGTGAGGGAGTGCAGACCGGCCTTGGCCATGGAGTACGCCGAGGAGGGCGTCGCGGCGACGGCCTGGTGGGCCCACATGGAGCCGACGTTGACGATGGAGCCCTTGGTGCCGCGCTCGACCATGCCTGCGGCCACGGTCTGGGTGATGAGGAAGAAGGCCCGGTTGATGGCCTGGTAGCGGTCGTAGTCCTCGGGCGTGTGCTCCAGGAACGGCTTCGGTGCGAACACGCCGGCCGCGTTGACCAGCAGGCTGGCGTCGGCGTGGTCGCGGGACAGTTCGGCGCGCAGGCGCTCGACGGCCGCGGGGTCGTTCAGGTCGGCGGCGAGACCGGTCGCGTTCGCACTGGCCAGCTCGGCCACGGCCTTGGCCGCGCTGGACTCGGAGCGACCGGTGACGACGACGCTGCCGCCGGCGTCCAGGATGTGCCGGGCGATGGACAGGCCCATGCCGCTGGTGCCGCCGATGATGACGGCCTTCTTGCCGGTGAGGTCGATGGTGGTGCGGGACATGCCGTGCTCCTGAAGAAGAGTGATGCGGGTGAGGGGTTGCGGGAGGGCCGGGGGCCGCCGTGTGTGGGGTGCGGCGGCCCGTCCGCGGCCGTCAGACGGTGTCGTAGATCCGGATCTCGGGGTCGGCGGCAAGCAGCGGCGCCAGGCCGCCGACGACGTCCTGCTGGAACAGGGCGCTGCCGAGATAGGCGCGAGCCTCGCCGACGCTGGTGAAGCCGTGCAGCACCTGCACGTCCTCGTCGCGCACGAGGAGTTCCTTGGACTGGGCGCCCGGGACGGTGTCGAGGAACGGCTGCTTGTACTTCTGGTACACGCCGGCCGTCGCGACGCGGTTTTCCTCCGCGACCTTCAGGGTGATTTCCAGGTAGGCCATGACGCATCCTTTCCCGTCACAATTGGCTCGCGGGGATTTCTGCGGGCGGTTCGGACGAGACAAAGGTAAGTCGATGCGAAGGCGTCCGGTAGAGGATCTTTTGTGATGCGGATATAACCCGCGCGCATTGCTCAGCGAGGAGCGGGCGACGACAGGCCCGCGGCCAGGCCGTCGAGGTTCTCGCCGCCCGGCTGAGGGGCGGGCAGCCGGCAGCCGGCGGAGTCGGCGAGGAAGCCGACGAACTCCTCCAGGTCGGCGCCGAGCGCGTTGTCGCGGGCCCACACCGCCTCGTAGGACATCTCCACCGGAGCGCCGCCACGCACCAGCGGCCGGCAGCTGGCGTGGTCCGGTGTCACCTTGGATTCCGGCAGCAGGGCGGCGCCCACGCCGAGGCGGGCCCACTCGTCCAGGACCCGGTAGCTGGCCGCCTCGCCCGGATAGGTGCGCAGCGGCAGGTCGTTGTCCCGGAAGAGCTGCGTGGTGAAGGTGGTCAGTCCGCAGGTGTCGGGGACGAGGATGAAGTCGGCGCCGGCGGCGTCGTGCAGTTCCACCGGCCCTTCGGTGCCGGGGGCGACGGCCGGGTCGATCACGACGACCGGCTCGGTGAAGATGGTGCGGTGCCGGTAGGCAGGCATCGCCTCCACCGCGGGCACGAGCAGTACGTCCAGCTCGCCGTCCTTGAGGGCGGCGCGCAGCAGATCCAGGTCGGCCTCGCGCAGCACCAGGTCACGCGGGTGAGTCAGAGTGCGGGCAGCACTGAAGGCGCAGCCCACCAGATCCGCCCCGATCAGCGGCGAGACACCCATGCGGATCGCCCCCGTGACCGGGCTGGTCAGCCGCCGGGCTTCGACCGTGACGGAGTCCAGCGCCTCCAGGGCCCGGTCGATCATCGGCAGGATGCGGGCGCCGTGCGCCGTGGGCTTGACGCCGCGCGGCGAGCGGTCGAAGAGCTTGACGCCGAGCTCCTCCTCCAGGCGGGCCACCCCGTTCGACAGCGCCGGCTGCGTGACGCCGTAGTCGCGCGCCGCGGCACTGAACGACTTGGTCCGGGACACGGCCTGCGCGTACCGGAGCCCTTCGATGTTCATCGTGACCCCTTCCGGCTACAACCTCAGGCTATAGCCGCATTCATGATCGTCGTCTACCGGGAGCTGGGCATTCGTCCTACGGTGGCAAAGCACACTCCGCCGCCGGGTCGACGGAGCAGAAATATCCGGGCCATTTGCCGGTCCGGCCATTTCAGAGTACCGGGGGAATTCCCGTACAGAATCCGCCCCCACTTTCCCGTCAGGAGTGATGACCGTGTCCCAGGACAACCGCCCCGCACACCGGGCCGCCCAGGTGACCGAATCCGGCGGGCCGCTGCACATCACCGCCGTGCAGCCGCGCGAGCCTGGCCCAGGCGAAGTGCGCTTGGACGTGAAGGCGTCTGGAATCTGCGGGGCCGACGCCGGAATGGCCGCGAACCCGAAGCCCGCCTACGGCTTCCCGATCGCCCCCGGGCACGAGGTCGCGGGAGTCGTCGCCGAGGTCGGCGAGGGCGTTGCGGGCTGGACGGCCGGGGAGCGGGCGGGGGTCGGCTGGTTCGGCGGCTCCTGCGGACAGTGCACGGCCTGCCGCTCGGGCGACGTGGTCCACTGCGCCGAGCGCCGGATTCCCGGCCTGTCCTACGCGGGCGGCTGGGCCACCACCATCACCGTCCCCGCCGCCGCACTCATCCGGATCCCCGACGGGCTCTCCTTCGCGGAGGCGGCGCCGTTCGGCTGCGCGGGCGTGACCACGTTCAACGCGCTGCGGCACAGCGGCGCCGAGCCCGGCGACCGGGTCGCCGTCCTCGGCATCGGCGGCCTGGGCCACTTCGCGGTGCAGTTCGCCGCGGCCATGGGCTTCGAGACGGTCGCCATCGGCCGTGGCGAGGACAAGCGGGCCACCGCGCTCGGCCTCGGCGCGCACCACTACGTCGACGGCTCCGCCGAGGACGCGGGCAAGGCGCTGCGCGCCCTGGGCAGCGCCAAGTTGATCCTGTCCACGGCCGCCAGCAGCAAGCCGCTGGCCGGTCTCCTCGACGGGCTCACCCCGCACGGCCGGCTCACCGTCGTCGGCTTCGACGGCGCCCCGCTCCAACTCCCGCTGGACAAGCTGGTGATGCACGCCCGGCACGTCACCGGGCACGTCACCGGCAGCCCGGTCGACACCGAGCAGGCCATGCGCTTCGCCCTCACCAGTGGTGTACGGCCGCAGGTGCAGACCGCGCCTCTGGAGCAGGCGGCCGAGGCACTGAAGACCCAGCAGGCCGGGCAGGCCCGCTTCCGCATGGTCCTCACCACCAGCGACTGATCCCCCCACCCCACCACCCCAAGAAGTGCAGGGCCGGTGCCACCGGCCCTGAGCAGGAAAGGAGTCCGCGCATGTCGCAGCACGCACGCCGGTCTGTCGTCGTGATCGGAGCGGGTGCGTCGGGCCTCGCTGCGGCCAGCATCCTCACGCAGGCTGGGCACGACGTCGTCGTCCTCGAAGCACGCGAACGGACCGGAGGACGGGTGCTCAGCGCCCCGGCCACGGCGGACGGCACGCTCGATCTCGGAGCCACCTGGTTCTGGGACGACGAGCGGCACGTGCGTACGCTCCTGTCCGACTCGGGGCTCGGCAGCTTCCCGCAGCACACCAACGGCGACGCCGTCTACCAGGACGCGGGCGGCGTGCAGCGGCTCGCGGGCAACCCGATCGACGCCCGCTCCAACCGCTTCACGGCCAGCGCGGCGGCCCTCACCGACAGACTCGCCGCCACACTGCCCTCGGGCGCCCTCCGGCTCGGCACCCCGGTCACCGCGATCCGCACCACCGGGACCGGCCTGACCGTGCACACCCAAGACGCCGTCATCGAGGCCGAGCACGTCGTCCTCGCCGTGCCGCCCGCGCTCGCGCTGGCCCGCATCGACTTCGACGGCCAACTCCCCGCCGACCTGGTCCGCACAGCCGAACAGACCCCGGTGTGGATGGGCGCCGTGGTCAAGGTCGTCGCCGAGTACCCCGAGGCGTTCTGGCGCCAGGACGGCCTCGCCGGGGCCGCCTTCAGCCGCAGTGGCCCGCTGCAGGAGATCCACGACATGTCCGGCCCCGACGGAGCACCGGCCGCCCTGTTCGGCTTCGCCCACACAAGCACCGCCCGCGGCGCAGGACCCGACTTCCATACGGCGGTCACCGGGCAGCTTACGCAGCTCTTCGGCCCGCAGGCCGCGCAGCCCCTCGCTCTGCACGTCCAGGACTGGAGCGCCGAACAGTGGACGTCCCCCGCCCAGGTGGCGCAGCTGGCGGACTACTCCCTCTTCGGCCACCGCCTCTACCAGCGCCCGGCCCTGGACGGGCGACTCCACTGGGCCTCCACCGAGACCGCCCGCGGCTACGGCGGGCATATCGAAGGAGCCCTGGAGGGCGGCGAACGCGCCGCCCACGCCATCCTCCACGCGCTGCCCGACCCGCAGTCCGTACCGGCAACCGCCGCCTGAACACCCCCGCCCCCTCCCTACGGCCCTACAGAGGTGACCTGATGTACGAGGTGACAGCCCTGTTGCGCGAGTACGACCGTGCCCGCGCCTACACCGACGAGCTGTGGAAGGACCTCAGCCCCGACGAGATCACCTGGCGTCCGCACGAGAACTCCAGCGCGATCGGCTGGCACCTCGGACACCAGGCCCACGTCGCCCACTTCATGGTCCGCAACCTCACCGCCGCCGAGCCCAGCCCCGACCCGGAGCTGGACGGCCTCATGGACTCGGCGAACCCGGAGAAGTTCCGCGGCGCGCTGCCCACCGTCGACCGGCTCACCGCGTTCCGCGACACCGTCGCCGAGCGCGTCCACGACCGCATGAACGACATCGCGGGCGGCCGGGTCGGCGCTCCGGACCAACTCGCCGTTGTCGCCCGGCACTTGCTGGTCACGCTGATCAACCACGAGTACCAGCACGACCAGTGGATCGGCGAAGTCCGCACCAACGACCTCGGCCACGCCCTCCCCGCCGACCCGGACACCGACCAGGTCTCGCGCCTGGACGGCTACCTTGTCCTCAATCCGCTCGCCTGAACCGACACCACGCACCAGCCCCCGCAGGAGCGGCGGCAGTCGATGGCGAACGCGTCCGCGGCCCCGCACGGCCCTGACACCGAATTCGGCTGACGGGTACGACCTGTTGCCCGTCCCTACGCCGAATCCGTACCCCCGCTGCCTCCCCTGCATCGAAAGACGCCCCCCTGACGCAGACCGAGACCGACGTGCCCGGCCCCGCCGCGTCTGAGCACATATCCCCGCACCCGCAGGCCCAACGGCGCATCCTGCGCGTCATGTTCCTCTCCCAGATCCTCAGCGGCGCCGGGCTCGCCGCCGGTATCACCGTCGGCGGTCTGCTCGCCGAGCAGATGCTCGGCTCGACCCGTCTCGCGGGCCTGCCCAGCGCCCTGTTCACCGCGGGCTCCGCGCTGGCCGCCGTACTCGTCGGCCGAATATCGCAAGCCCGCGGACGCCGCCCCGGCCTGGCCCTCGGCTACCTCACCGGCGCCGTCGGCGCGCTCGGCGTCATCGCCGCCACCGTCCTCGACAGCCCGGTCCTCCTCTTCGTCTCGCTGTTCGTCTACGGCTCCGGCACCGCGACCAACCTCCAGGCCCGCTACTGCGGAGCCGACCTCGCCGCCCCCGCCCACCGCGCCCGCGCCGTCTCCACCGTCCTCGTCGCCACCACCCTCGGCGGCGTCCTCGGCCCCAACCTCGCCGCCCCCACCGGCAACCTGGCCTCCGCCCTCGGCATCCCCGACCTGGCCGGCCCCTTCCTCCTGGCCGGCGCCGCCTACACGCTCGCCGCCCTCGTCCTCGCGCTGTGGCTGCACCCCGACCCGCTGCTCCTCGCCCGCGAGCTCCACGCCACCCGACCCGCCGCCCCGAATCCCACCAGTGGCCAGGAGATCGGCAAGCGCAAACCCGGCGTCGTCCTCGGCGCCCTCGTCATGATCCTCACCCAGCTGGTGATGACCGCGATCATGACGATGCACGACTACCGGCGGGGTGAGCAGTCGGTCGTGGCGGTCTCCGGCGCGGTGACCGGCCGCAAGGTCGGCGGCGCGCTGAGTGAGATCGGCCTGGCCGCGCTGGCCCAAGGGGACGCGGCGGCGAACGACATCAACTACGTGACGCGCACCGGGGACGGGCGCATCATCAAGTCCTCGACCATGCCGTTGCGCGATGGTTCGGGCCACGTGTTCGGGGCGCTGTGCGTCAATGTCGACGTCACGGCTCTGCGGCAGGCCGGCGACCTGCTGACGGCACTGGCGGGGACGCCGCCCGTGCAGGTGACGGCCACCACGTTCAGTAACGACTTCGACGACGTGGTCGACGCGCTCGTCCGGGCCGAGGAGGTGTCCCGCGGCAAGCCGGTGAGCAGTCTGACCCGAGTGGAGCGGCTGGCCCTGCTCCAAGTCCTGGATCGGCGCGGTGTCTTCTCGGTTCGCAACGCGGTGCCGCGGGTCGCCGAACGGCTCGGCGTGTCGCGCTCGGCGGTCTACGCGGATCTCAACGAGTGCCGTAAGACGCCGCCGGCCGACCCGCCACACCGCAGCGACGGCGAGGCCCCCGGCGGCACGGCAGCACCGAACGCCGCGGACCGAGGAGAGTCCCGGCGCCGTGCGGCGGCCGGCCCCGACCAGCAGTGAGGAAAGCCGATGACCAACCTCGAACAGGCGCTGACGGGCCGGAGAACCCTCGACGATCCGGACACCCCGTTCCTGGCTCTGGACACGGCCACGGCGAGGGCGAACATCAGCCGGCTGCGCGAGCACCTCGACGGGCTCGGTGTCACGCTGCGGGCCCACGTCAAGACGGCCAAGTCCCTCGACGTGGCCTCGCTGCTGTACGACGGGCAGCCGGGACCGATCACGGTGTCGACGCTGGCGGAGGCCGAGGCGTTCGCCGACGCCGGCTACCGGGACATCCTGTATGCGGTGGGCATCACGCCGCACAAGCTTGACCGGGTGATCGCGCTGCGGGAGCGCGGCGTGGACCTGACGGTGCTGCTCGACAGCGTGGAGCAGGCCGCCGCACTCGCTGCCGATCGCGTGGGGATGTCCGGTATTCCGGCGCTGATCGAGGTCGACTGCGACGGTCACCGCGGTGGGGTGCGACCTGACGACCCGGTACTGCCAGCCATCGCGCGGACCCTGCGCGACGGCGGCGCGGTCCTGCGGGGTGTACTCGTCCATGCCGGCGAGTCGTACCACGCCGACGGCGAGGAGGAACTGCGCGCCGCCGCCGAGAACGAGCGCCGGTGCGCCGTGCAGGCCGCCGAGGTGTTGAGGGCGGCCGGTCATGAGGCGCCGGTGGTGAGCGTGGGTTCGACGCCGACCGCGCACTTCGCGACCGACCTCACCGGCGTCACCGAGGTCCGGGCCGGCAACTTCGTCTTCTTCGACCTCGTGATGGCTGGGATCGGCGTGTGCTCCACGGCCGACCTGGCGATGACGGTGGTCACGACGGTGATCGGTCACCGTCCGGACAAGGGGTGGATCCTCACCGACGCGGGCTGGATGGCGACGTCACGGGACCGCGGCACCTCGCGCCAGCGAGTGGATCAGGGATACGGCCTCGTCGCCGACCTGGACGGCACTCTGTTCGACGGCCTGCTGATGACCGACGCGAGCCAGGAGCACGGCGTGCTCTCCATGCGCCCGGACAGCACCGCCGCCCTGCCCGATCTGCCGGTCGGTACGCGTGTGCGGATCCTGCCCATCCACGCCTGTGCGACCGCCGCACAGCACGACCACTACCACGTGACCGAAACCGGCTCCCGCACCGTCGAGGCCGTGTGGCCGCGCATCCGAGGATGGTAACCACCATGCAACCTGCCAGCTCCGGGGAGACAGGACAGGCGTTCGTCTCATCATGCTGTCCTTTGGGCCGAACAAAGGCCACGGTCAATGAGAAAGGGACACGCGAAATGCGAACCTACAGGTATTCACGCGTCGTAAGACGCCCTGAACCTGCTCAATGTCCAGATGGCGAGGAGGTCGAGCGTCATCACGCTGATCGACCACAGCGGATAGTACGGAATGAACATGAACTGGGTTACCAGGCTCACCGCGCCCAGCGCCACACCGGCCCCTGTGCTCCAGCTCTTGCCGAGCAGGACTCCCAGGCCGGCGGCCACGAGTGCGATCCCGATCACCAGATGGAGCCAGCCCCAGGTCGTCAGGTCGAACCGGTAGGTGTAGCTGGGTCGCTGAAGATGGTGTCGCGTGCGATGCCGGTGATGCCGAGAAGAATGCTCAGCGACCCGCTCAACTCCAGCGCCCAGCCGGCGAAAAGGGACGGACCTGTCACCCGGTCGCTGCTGCGGGGCTCTGTCGTGCGCTGTCGGACCCCGCCGGGTGTCTCCGCCATGGTCACGACCTTTCCGAACGGCGTTTCCCTGAGAGCCTCAGCCTCGCTTTGCTGCCTTCGCGGCGCGACTGCACCAGGCTGTCCGGGTGACGGGGGCGTGCCCTGCTACTGACGCAGCAGCAGGTCTGCGGCCATGTCTCCGGGCCGCCGCTTCCGCCGCGGCAAGACTCGACGACGAGCCGTCCACTCCGACGACGACCAGGTTGCCCACCGCTCCTCCATCACTCGCTTCGGCCTCCCGGCATCACTCCGGCGATACGTTGCTGCCACCTGGACAGGCGTGCGAGGCGCGCTGTCGCCTCGCAGGTCAGTACCGCTGCGCCTTGGCAAGGCGGGGTGTCAGTTTTGCCTCCGGGGGTTGTCGGCTGAAGGCGATGGGTTGTTCCTTCTTGCCGGGGGCGAGGTTCTCCGCGCCGACAAATTTGGTCTCGACAACTTTTCCGTTGGAGTCTTCGAAGTCGATCTGCACGGCGTACGAGGCCTTGTGGTCGGTCTTGTTGGTGATCGTGACCAGGACCGCGAGCAGCCCGCTGGTCTGGTTCCTGGGCAGGCCCGTCATGCCGACCTCGGACAGAGCGTTGCCGCGCCCCGTGACGTTCTTGAGCGCTTTCTCCGCGGCGGCGCTGGCGCGGGCGGCCTCGGCCTCAACGGACGCTTCGAACTCCGAGGCGCGGGCATATGCGGAGGAGGCCGCTGCCGAGGCCGAAGCGTGAGCGGAGGCGATCGCGGAGGCTGCTGCGGAAGCCAGGGCCGACGGCGGCATTCCGGAAAAGGCTGCCGTATCGGGACTGGTGGGGGTGGGCCGTGGCGAGGAGCCGGTGTCCTGGCCGCCGCCGTCGCACCCGGCGAGGGCCCCGCCCCCCAGGACAAAGCTGAGTGCGGACACGATGGCTCGATGGCGGGCCTTGCCGGCGCGACCGAGGTGGCTAAGGGGCATTCAGTCATCCTTTACGCCTTGCGCGGTCAATCGAACTCATCGTCGGAGCTGCGCGTGCGGCTTGCGAGTTGACTGTGGGCCGTTCGGATCGGCGCGTCCGGGTGAGCCGGAGTCGGCCATCGGCCCGGGCAAATGACGGCCTTTGTCGCCCGGAGCCCTACCTGGTGCCATCCTTGCCGCCACAACCCACAGATTCGGACACCGCTCGACGTCAGCGGCCCCTTGGAGGTGCTGCACCAGGCGGGACGGCTCGGTCACCGCTACACACCCGTATTGGCCTCCCCACGCGGCGGTGACGTCATTACCTCCTCGGGCCTGGCACTGGCCCGGACCTTGGCGGCGGCCGACGTCGGGCCGGTCGACACGCTCGTGGTCGCCGGAGCGGACCTGCTCGCCGAGCAGTCACCGGGCGAGGAACTGCTGGCAGCGGCCGCCGTCTTCGCCGAGCGGACGCCGCGGGTGGCGTCGGTCTGCAGCGGCGCCTTCCGCCTCGCCGACCTGGCCACGGCATTGGTGACCCCGCCGACCCGCAGCGACCTGCTGCGCTCGCTTACCGCGTCCGCCGCCGTCAGCGCCCGGCACCTGACCCGGCTGTTTCAGGCCGAACTGAACACCACACCCGCTCGCTGGGTCGAGCGCGTCCGCCTCGATCGCGCGCAGCAACTCCTCCTCGACGGGCACAGCGTGACCTCGGCAGCGCACCACAGTGGGCTCGGCAGCGACGAAACCCTCCGCCGTGCCTTCGCCCGCCACCTGGGCACCACCCCGACCGAATACCGCAGACGCTTCACGACCACACGCCCGCAGGATTCATCAGGGGAAATACGATTCGAGCGTGCCGCGACGCCGGACGTCCAGCGTCGCGCAGTGGAATGAGCCGCCGAACGGCGCGTAGTGCAGCAGGTCGCAGGGGATCGGCTCGAAGCCCCATGTCTCGAGCGCGCGCAGCATGTCGGTGTGGTGCCGCTCCGCGATGACCCGCTTCTCGTCGACCATGAGTACGTTCATGCTGAGCCATTTGCCGCACATCGACGTAATTTTGAGCAGGCGCTCGTCGATGGGCCTGGGCTCGGGGGCGACCAGGATGTCCCACGAGTTCAGGACGTCGGGCAGCCGGTCGACGTCGATGTATTCGGGATTGACCAGCGCCTTGCCGGGCGCGAGCAGGACGAAGGTCGTGTCGATGTGCATGGGCGTACGGCAGCGGCTCTCGATCTCGTGGATGCGATAGCCGGGCCCGAGATGGCGGCGCAGCCAGTCGATGCCCATCCGGTTGGTGACATTGCTCCGGGTGACGAACAGGTCGCGTCCCGCGCGTACGAAATCCGCCGCGTCGAACACGGGCTCGAACTCGGTGAGGATGTAGCGCATGGGCTCGGCCATGTCGGGGATACGGAATTCCGGCTCGAACAGCTCGTCGGTGAGCTGCGGCTTCGGCGCCGCCGTCCAGCGCGCACCGCGCCGGAAGTAGTCCTTGAGGATCGGGCGATAGGAGTGGGTCTCGAAATACCGGCACGGCCAGGCCATCGGCGTTTCGATGATCTCGTCGCCGATCACCAGCATGCTGTCGCGCGGACAGGTGTTGCAGAAACCGCGCGACGACCAGTCGGGGGTGCCGTAGCGCCGTTTGTGGTCGACCGCGTCCGGGCGCCTGACGGTGATGTCGAGCGACTCCAGCAAGGTGATGAACTGGTCGAGTTCCTGCTGTGCCCGCTCGATCAGGATGTCCGGATATTTGAAACCGGCAGCAAGCCTCTGCAATCGCGCCGCCCAGGGCGGGATGTTGCAGGTCACGACCGGATGCCCGGAAGGGATCGTCGCGCCATCGAGACGCCCGACGATGATTTCCTCCAGTGGATCCCACTCGTTATGTGAATTCACCGGCGAGACGAGCGGTTCCTCCGCGGCGTCGGCGTCCCCCGCCGCCGTTGAAATGCCGGTCCTCTGCGCTACCGCCATGCTCAACCGCTTTCGATCACAGGGTGGTAGTAACTCAATATGTTCATCATGTTACCCAAAGTGGACGGATGTAGCCGTCCGGATCTCCGTCGGCGGTGGCGATCGGCGTGCGGCGAGGCGGGTACGCGGTCGGGGAGAAGTGGATCCATCGATTCGCAAGGCCGACGGGCCGGGGAAGAAGTTGGTGTCGATGATTTCCGAGATGGTTCTGGTGCCCACCGACGACGCGATGCTCCCGGGCGATCTCGTCGTGCCGACGCCCGCGCGGGCGGTGGTGTTGTTCGCACACGGCAGCGGCAGTTCCCGGCGCAGCCCGCGCAATCGGATGGTCGCCGCCGAGCTGCGCACCGCCGGAATGGGCACATTGCTGATGGACCTGCTCAGCGAGCGGGAAGAACGGCAGGACGCGTTGACGGGCGAGCACCGCTTCGACATTCCGTTCCTGGGCCGCCGTCTGGTCGCCGCGATCGACTGGCTGGCTGCGCAGCCCGACACCCGAGGGCTCCCGATCGTCGTCTTCGGCGCCAGCACGGGTGCCGCCGCGGCCCTGGTCGCCGCCGGTGAACGCCCGGAGCGTGTGCTGACCGTCGTGTCGCGGGGCGGCCGGCCCGACCTGGCCGGCGACGCCCTGGATGCCGTACGGGCGCCGGTGCTGCTGATCGTCGGGGGCGAGGATCGGGAGGTGCTGCGGCTCAACGAGGAGGCGGCCCGGCGACTGCACGCCCCGCACTCACTGCACGTGGTGCCGGGCGCCACCCACCTGTTCGAAGAGCCCGGGGCGCTTGAGGACGTCGCCGACGCCGCCCGGCGCTGGTGCGACGAGCGTCTGCGTGCTGAGAGCGGGTCGGAAGAGGGCGAATGAACCCGGACCGGTCATCCCCGAGGAGGCGGCAGGATGCGCGTGCGCGATGCGGTAGTGGTGGTCACGGGGGCGTCGAGCGGTATCGGAAGGGCGACCGCCGAAGCGTTCGCCCGTAAGGGCTGTGCCGTGGTGCTGGCCGCCCGGGGCGAGGAGGCCCTGAAAGCGGCCGCACGCGAGTGCGAGCGGCACCGGGGCGCCCAGACCCTCGTCGTTCCGACCGATGTCACGGACGTCGCGGCCGTCGACGCTCTCGCCCGTGCCGCGGTCGAGCGGTTCGGGCGGATCGACGTGTGGGTCAACGCGGCGGCCGTCAGCGTGTTCGGACCCTTCGAGGAGGTGCCGCTGGAGGACTTCCGCAAGGTCATCGACGTCAATGTCATGGGGTACGTGCACGGAGCGCGGGCAGCGCTGCGCACCATGCGGAAGCAGGGCGGCGGCACCCTCGTCGACGTCTCGTCCGTCGTCGGGCTGGTCAGCCAGCCGTACACCCACGCGTACGTCATGTCGAAGCACGCCGTCCGGGCACTCGGCGCGAGTCTGCGCCAGGAGCTGCGGATCGCGGGCGAGGCCGGGAGGATCCACGTGTGCACGGTGCTGCCGGCCAGCATCGACACCCCGCTGTTCCAGCACGCGGCCAACTACACGGGCCGCAAGGTCGTGGCCATGCCGCCGGTGTACAGCGCCGAGCGGGTCGCCCACGCCATCGTGGACGTCGTCCGCGTACCACGGCGTGAGGTGGTGGTCGGTCCGATGGGGCGGGCCATCGCGTTGCAGTCGCGGACGGTTCCCGGATGGATGGAGCGGGCGGCGGCGCGCCAGGTGGACCGGGCTCACCTCACCGAGGACCCGGCTCCGGCGACGCACGGGAACCTGCACGTACCGGCGCCCGGGACCGGCTCGGTCGGCGGCGGCTGGGGCGGGCGGCGCAGGACCGCGGTCCGCCGCCTGGTCCTCGCGGCCACCGTCGTGGGCGTGGGTGTGGCCGTGGGCGCCTGCCGACGAGCCGCCGCCCGGTGAGCGACTGGCACGCACACGAGTTCACGAGGTGGTGTGCGTGCACGGACTGGGCTGCTCCTACCGCTACTGGCTGCCGTTCGCCCGCGAACTCGCACCGGACATCAGGACGGTGGCGGCGGACCTGCCCGGCTTCGGGCGTATGCCGGGCCTGCCCGGGCCGCTGGACGTGCACGGGGCTGTCGCTGGCGCTTGCCGACTGGCTGCGGGGCCACCGGCCGGGGCCCGGCGCCGTTGGTCGCGCACTCCACCGGCTGTAGGCCAGTCGTGGATCTCGCGGCGCACGCCCCCGAGCTGGTCGGGCGGGTGGTGCTGAACGGCCCCACCGTCGACCGCCGGGCGCGATCGGCCGGGCGGCAGGCCGCCCGCCTGCTGCGTGACGCACGCCGAGAGCGCCGTGCGCGGCGGCCGTGATCCCCTCGTGCTGCGAGCCTGGGCGGAGGAGGTCACGGCATGCCCTGTGCGGACCTTCTCGTAGCGGTACGCCGCCCCGGTGGCCGGTCAGCTCGCGGCCGTACCGACGGTGTCGATCCCCACCAGCCGGCAGGCGTCGGTGTGCCGCTGCTCGGCGAGGAACTCGTCCAGCTCCGCCAGGTCCAGCGGGGGCGGCAGCGGATGCCGTTCGGGCAGGGACGCCAGGGCGGGCCGGTAGCGCAACATGCTGCCGATGTCCTCGGGAAAGGCCCGCTCGTCCACTCCGAGCAGTCCGCCCTCCGCGCCGGCATACCGCCGGGCGAGTTCGCGCCATTGCCCGGCCGGGACCTGACCGACCGAGCGCAGACCGTTGGAGAAGAGGTTCACGTGGATGTGCCGGTAAGGGTCCTCGGTCCGCTCCAGACAGCGTTCGAGCAGATGCTGTGAGGACTCGGTGGTGAACTGCAGCCAGAACGGGACGGCGCCGAGCCGCAGGGCCCAGTACGGCTCCCACTGGTTGTACGTCTCGACGAGCAGCCGGTCCCCCGGCAGGCCCCGTCGGCGGTACCACCAGCGGTACAGGTCGGCGACGAGCGGGCCGAGGTGCTCCGGTTCGCCGATGGTGATGCGGCGCACCCGGTAGCCGCAGCGTGCCGCCAGCGCCGTGATGTCGACCGTGAGGCTGTCGTCGTACCCCCATTCCGCTTCCGGATACCGCTCGTCCGGTGGCGGGGCGTCCCATCGGCGGACGGCGGACCCCTGCTCGGCGAGGTGCCGGGCGACGCGGTCGCTGCCGCCGGCGTACTCGTCGGGCGGCATGCCGCCGAGGGCGCCGAACTGGAAGCGGTGCCGGTCGCCCAGTACCGCCATGGGCCAGGTGAGGGTGCAGTCGACGATGAAGATGGTCGCGCCCGGCGCGAGCCGCTGCTCCAGGAATCGTTCCAGCACCGCGCCGAGCCGGAGCCGCTTGAACCGGAAGTACATGAAGCGCACGAGCATCGCCCGGTCCTGGCTCGGGTCGTGCATGTGGCACAGGGCGAGCCCGGGATTGGCCGCCACCATCTGCCGGCCGAACTGCAGGCCCGCCGCCATGGCCGCGCGCGGCTTGTCGGGGTCGAGCCGGGCCCGCACGGGCACGAGGTACGTCTGGGGCAGCACGGGAGCGTGCAGGGCGGCGGCGAGGTGGACGGCGGCCCCGCTGCCGGACCCGATGAACGCCGCGGGGTAGGGGCCGGGGCCGTACTGGTCGGTGGTCCAGGCCGCCAGGTCCTCGCCGCCCACTCGGTGGACCTGGGTGAGCGGTGCGCCCTGCAGGTGGGCGCCGAGTATGAACAGTCGTCGTCGCGCCGGGGAGGGCAGGTGGGCGATCAGGTCGGCCGCCAACGCGGATCCGGGAGCGATGCCGAGCCCTCTGAAATCTTTGCCGTGAAGGAACCGGCCCACCGCCCGCACCGCTGCCACCGAGGAGTCGAAGTCGCTCAGACAACGGGCTGTCCGCAGGCGCTGGCGCACGGTCCACCTCCGCTGTGCCTCGATCCACAGCGAGTACCCTGCGGCCGCGCTCCTTACCTCAGGGATGGGCCGTCAGGTTGCCCACGCCATGAGCCGCTCGCCCGGCTCCTGCTCCCGCAGCTGCGCCAGCGACTGTTTCTCCAGTTGACGGACGCGTTCGCGCGTCAGACCCACGTGCTTGGCGACCTCCTGCAGCGTGCGCGGCCGTCCGTCGTGCAGGCCGTACCGGAGGCTGAGGATCAGCGCCTCGCGCGGTGCCAGCGTGTCCATGGCCTCCCTGAGTTCCTCGGCGAGTGCCTGGAACTCGGCGACCTCCGGGGCCTGCAGGACGTCGGTGTCGGGGATGAGGTCCCCGACGACCGTGTCGCCGGTCTCGTCCACGGGGGTGTCCAGGCTGACCACCTGCCGTCCGACCCTGCGCAGCCAGATGACCTTGTCCTCGGCGACACCGCCCTCGCGGGCCACCTCCTCGACGGTCGGCTCCCGGTCGAGACGCAGATGCAGCGTGCGCTCGACCTTGGCGAGCTTCTGCAACTGCTCCACGACGTGCACCGGCAGCCGTACCGCTCGGGCGTGCGTCGCCACGCCGCGTTCGATGGCCTGGCGGATCCACCACGTCGCATAGGTGGAGAACTTGAAACCCTTGGTGTAGTCGAACTTCTCCACGGCCCTGATCAGTCCCAGGTTGCCCTCCTGGATGACGTCGAGCAGGGGCAGCCCGCGATGGGCGTGGCGCTTGGCCATCGACACCACGAGGCGGAGGTTGGCGCGGACCATGTGGTCCTTGGCCGCCTGTCCGTCGCGCAGGGCAGCCTCCAGCTCGCGCCGCCGCTCGGGCGTCAGGTCGCGGTCGCCGCTCGTGGCCTGCTCCAACTCCTCCATGGCGCGTACACCGGCCTCGATGTGCTGCGCCAGCCGGACCTCGTCAGCCGCGTCGAGCAGCGGTGTCGCCGCGATCTGCCGCAGATACTGGCCCAGAAGATCCGGTTCCTGATCGGGTTCGGGAACAGCATTGAGGCGCCTCCCGGCGCGGGCCGGAAGCCGGCGACCTTCTTCTGCGGACGCCACCCGCCTTCCTGTCGCGGGAGCCATCGTCGCGCTCCTGTTCTTCGCACGTACGTCCCGAACACCTCGGGTACCCGAGGTGTCGTGGCCGAACCCACGCGCCTGTCCACCGATCCAGATCACTCGTCGGCCCGTGCCGCGGGCAGGAGTTCGCGGATGTCGGCAGGCAGGGCGTCGGTCAGCTTCCGCATCTCCTCGGGTGAGACAGCGGCGTCGAGAACCTCCAGTACCGCGGCGCAGTACCGCAGTGCCCTGTCCTCCGTGGTGCCGGCCCGGACGGCGACCCGGCCGGCGAAAGCCGTCAGGTCGAACCGCTCTCCCGCACCGCTCGGCCGTCCCTCCGAGGCCGCCGAGTCGGTCACGTCATGGATGCAGGCCGCCAGATCCCGGGGGAGCTGCGCGGCCATGTGGCCGGCGAGACCGGTCGGCACCCTTTCCGCCAGCGTCTGGAGCACGGACCGGGTCGCGAGCTCGGTGGACCCACGATCCGGGAGGTGAGCCAGCGCCTGCACTTTGCCGATCATTTCGTCGTGCCGCATGTTCGTGGTTCCTTTCCGTGCCCTTGCCGGTGAGGCGTACCCCTCCCCTCACCGGTCTCGGGGCTGACTCTCGGCTCCGGAACGGGCTCCCGGCTCCGCCTCGCCGGGCAGCGATCGCTCCTCTTCCTCGTCGTCGCGCTCTCCCTCCGCCTGGGAAGGAGTGGTCCGGGGTGGGTCGGCGGAACGCCGGCCCGGGTCGCGCAGCAGGGCCTCGATGCCCATGTCGTCGTCCCGCTCGCCTTCGGCCTGGGACGGTGTCTGCTCACTCATCGCTGTGCCTCCGGAATTCGTCCAGTGCTAGGGCAGGGGCGTGCCGCCGGTTGCGTTGAGGATCTCCGCCGTGATGAAGCTCGCCTCCTGGGAGGCCAGGTAGACGTACGCGGGCGCCAGCTCGGCGGGCTGCGCCGGCCGGCCCAGCGGGCTCTGCTTGCCGAACTCCACCGTGTCGGGCAGCGTGGCCGGAATCAGCGGCGTCCACACCGGCCCCGGGGCGACCGCGTTGACGCGGATCCCGCGCTTGGCGAGCATCTGGGCCAGCCCCTGGGTGAAGGTCACGATCGCGCCCTTGGTCATCGCGTAGTCCAGCAGATGCGGACTGGGTTTGTACGCCTGCACCGACGTGGAGTTGATGATGCTGCCGCCCTCCGGGATGTGGGGCAGGGCGAACTTCGTCAGCCAGAACATCCCGTACAGGTTGGTGCGCATCACCCGGTCGAACTGCTCGGTCGGGATCGCCTCGATGCCGTCCGGCTGGGACATCTGGTAGGCGGCGTTGTTCACCAGGACGTCGATACGACCGAACGCGCCGACCGCCCGCTCGATCAGCGCCCGGCAGTTCTCCTCCTCGCGGATGTCGCAGGAGACCGCGACCGCCTTGCGGCCGGCGTCCTCCACCAGCCGGGCCGTCTCACCCGCTTCGTTCTCCTCCTGCTGCAGGTGGGTGAACAGCACGTCCGCGCCCTCACGGGCGAACGCGAGCGCCACGGCGCGGCCGATGCCGGAGTCCCCGCCCGTGATGACGGTCTTGCGGTCCGTGAGCCGACCGGCGCCGCGGTAGGACTCCTCACCGTGATCCGGCGGTGGGTCCATAGGACCGGTCCAGCCCGGGTGGGGCTGGTCCTGCGCCGGAAACTCGGGCGTCGGGTGCTGTGTCACCGGGTTCTGGTGGGTGTGCTGCGGGTCGGTCACGTCGGCCTCCTGCGTCCCGTACGGGTCCGGACGAGCGCACGAGTTCCCACCCGGCACCGTTCGGAAAACGCAAGCCGTTGCGTGGTCGCGCGTATTGTCATGGCATCGACACGCCGTTAGCTTGTCGTGCACACGCCCGGCATTGACCGTGCCGGGTTCGGGGGCGGGGGAATTTCGGGGGCCGGAACAGATCCTTCTGGGCGGCGAACGCCGCCTGTCAGCAGACCTCACTTTTCCCTTCCCTGCTCAGTGCGCCACACGACCACCACCGAGCAAGGGAGAACTCTCCACCATGAAGCGCCTGTTGAAAGGCAGAACCAACGGCTGGGTACTGACGGTGCTCACCGTGCTCGCGGTGAGCCTGGGGATACCGGCCCAGGCCGCCACACCGAGCCCCAAGGCCGCACCCGCGGCGGGCCAGGCCGACGCGACCGGCAACGTCTACGCGGTCGAGCAGCACGCCGACGGCACCACGTCCGTCGCGGTGTACCGTCCCGCGCCGGGGGTCACGGCCGGCACCCTGGCCAAGAAGCTCAAGGCCACGGGCGTGCAGGGGGTGCAGGCGCCCGCGTCGGGTGACGTGACGACGCTCGCCCTGCCCTGCTCGTACGGCTCGGCCCGCACGCTCGAATGCTCGCCCGTCCGCTGGGCGCACAACGGCTACGCCGACCCGCAGGTGTACTTCCTCGACCACACCTCCTCGGCCTGGCCGATGACCGCCGTGGTCCCGAAGTGGCACGAGTCGGTGGGCATCGACTCCTACTACCGGTGGTACACGGCGGGTTGCCCGGGCGGCGGCCGGCACTGCGTGCACGCCTACAGCAGCAACTACGGCAACACCGGCTGGACCGGCGTCACGTACTACCGGTACAACGGCGACCGGTACTTCATCGACGGCAGCGTCTCGATGCAGCTGAACGACTACTACGGCGGAACCGCCGCCCAGCGCCGCAACACCGCCTGCCACGAGGCGGGTCACGTGCTCGGGCTCGGCCACGGCACCTCCACGTCGAGCTGCATGTACAGCTCGCGGACGTCGACCACGGTGCCGAACGCCGACGACTTCGCGCTCCTGCCGCGCATCTACCCGTGACATCCCTGATGCGGGCTCAGCGGAACCAGCCGTAGAGCACGAACCTGTTCCGGCGCCCAGGGCGGAGAATCCCCGCCCTGGGCGTTCCCCGTCCGTGCGTCAGGCCGGCAGGGCGGCGAGCCAGTCGGTCAGGAGCCGGTTGGTCTCCTGCGGGCGTTCCTGCGGAAGCCAGTGACCGCAGCCGTCGAGGATGTGCGAGGAGACCAGGCCGGGCAGCGTGCTGGGGTAGGCATCGATCGCGTCGGCGAGCCAGGTGGTGGAGGCGTCCAGGGCTCCGCCCACGAACAGCGACGGCTGGGTGATGGGGGCACCGTCGTAGTCGGCCAGGTCCTCCCAGTCGCGGTCCATGCAGCGGTAGCGGGCCAGCGCCCCTGTCATGCCGGTCCGTTCGAACTCCTCGGCGTAGACATCGAGGTCGCGCTCGCTCAGCCAGGACGGCAGCCGGTCCGCCGGGAACCGGTCGCGCAGGCGCCCGCCCCGGCTGACGAAGTGGGGGTCGGGCGCGCCGGGCGCGGGCATGGTGTCGGCGGACAGGGCGGCGTAGAAGCCCGCGAGCCAGCCACGTACGTCGGGCTCGATCTCCGCCTCGGCGCGGCCGGGCTGCTGGAAGTAGGAGATGTAGAACTCCTCATCGCCACCCATCCCCGCGAAGATCTCACTGGGCTTCGGCCCACCGCGCGGGGTGTACGGCACGCTGAGCAGCCCGACCGCGCGGAAGACGTCGGGGCGGACCAGCGCCGAGTTCGCGGCGATGGCCGCGCCCCAGTCGTGCCCGACGATCACGGCAGTCCGCTCGCCCAGAGCGTGCACGACCGCGGCGTTGTCCTCCACCAGGTCGAGCATCCGGTACGCGTCCACCGCCTCGGGCCGGGAGGAGCGCCCGTAACCGCGGACGTCGACGGCGACCGCGCGATAGCCGGCCGCGGCCAGTGCGGGCAGCTGGTGACGCCATGAGTACCAGGACTCCGGAAAGCCGTGGACGAGCAGGACCAGCGGTCCGCTGCCCTGTTCCACCAGGTGGATCCTGCCCGCGGGGGAGGGCACGAGGCGGTGGGTGAGGCCGGCGGTGATCGTGTGGGGCATGGATCCTCCCGGGCACGGTAGGGATGGCCGGTGTCAGCAGTGATCCTTCAGTGGGCGCCGATCATGCGCGAGTCCCCTTGCCGCTTCGGCAAAAAGCTGGGAGCACCGATCGACTGAGCACGCGGCGCGCCTGTTCGAGGCGCAGGAACGGCGGGCGACCGAACAGCAGCCGCGCCGCACCGCGGCCGAGGCCGTTTAGGATCGCCGGCATGGCAGTGCGACCTGTTCAGGTGAACATCAAGGCTCTTGATACGTCGACGGTCGGCCGGTTCTGGGCGGAGGCGCTCGGCTGGAGTGCTTACAGTGTCGGCGCGGCCACCTACGTCGGACCCGCCGGCGGCATCGTCTGGCCGGACCCGGTCGCCGTCTGCGTGGACGTCATTCCCGTCCCGGAACCCAAGACCACGACGAAGAACCGTATGCACCTCGATCTCGCCACCACCTCCGCGGAGCACCAGGCGGAGTTGGTCGCGCGGCTGAAGGCGGTGGGTGCCACGCCCGCCGACGTGGGCCAGGGCGAAGTGCCCTGGACGGTCCTCGCCGACCCCGAGGGCAACGAGTTCTGCGTGCTGGAGCCTCGGGAGATCTACCGGGACACCGGGCCGATCGCCGCGGTGGTGGTCGACTGCGCGGATCCGCGGGCCATGGCCCGGTTCTGGGGTGAGGCGATGGACTGGACCCTGCACGAGGTGACCGACGACCATGCGGTGTTGCGCTCCGCCAAGGGTGTCGGCCCGTACCTCGAGTTCCTCCGCACACCCGGCGTGAAGACCGTGCCGGACCGCGTCCATCTCGACCTGCTGCCGTACCCCGGTGACGACAAAGCGGCGGAGGTGGCCCGGCTGCGGGCCCTCGGCGCCACCGACCTCGACATCGTGACGTCCCGTGGACGTGCCTGACCGACCCGGAGAGTCACGAGTTCTGCGTCCTCGCCCCGTCCTGACGCGAAGCCTGGTCACAGCCGCTCCGGCCCGGCGGGGCCGGAGCGGCTGTGACCGACTGGGCGGTGCCGATCAGGTGCGGTAGGCGTAGTACGCGGCGTTCGGGTACGACGCGATGATGCTCGCCACCGACCGGCGGTAGGTGTTGGTGGAGTGGTACGTCAGGTACGGCACGCCCTGCGGGCTGCGGTACGTGACGATCATCGTGTGGTCCTTGGACCCGTCCTTGTCGAAGTCGATCTGGAGCACATCGCCGACGTCCATCTGGTAGACGTTGGCGAGGCTGGTGACGCGCTTGGAGTTCAGCGCGAACCACGACCACTCGTTGACGCCGACGAACGAGTGCGACTGGATGTCGGCGTTGCCGAACCACCGGGTGTAGTCGTACACATAGCCGGGCACGTGCTTCCAGCCGCCCGCCTTCAGGGACTGGCTGACGAAGTTGGTGCAGTCGCCGCCTGCCCCCTGCCCGTTGAAGTCCGGGTAGTCGGGGTTGTAGTTGCGCCAGTACTTCTCCGCGTAGGCGGCCATCGCCTTGTAGTCGTAGCCGCTCGCGGTGAAGTTCTTCGGGTTGGACGGCGCGGGCCGGGTGATGGCCGCGCGCGGGGACGACGGCATGGTGTTGTCGACGGTGGTGGCGGCGACCTTCGGCTTGGCGGTCTGGTTGACCGCGAGATAGCCGTCGTCGGTCTCGCGGATGTCCGTCAGCCGCCAGTTGCCGCGCTTGTCGGCCTTGAAGGTCAGCTGGTGGTGCGCCTGGAATCCGGTCGTCCTCGGCTCGTCGCCACGGACCTTCTTGTACGTCAGCGTTGTGGTCTCGGTGACCGCGACGACGGCCTTGCGGCCCCTGACACTGGTGCGGTCCAGGGTGACGGAGGTGCTCGCCGCGCTGTACTTCTCGCCGAGCCGCGCGAGCCCGTCCTTGCGGTCGCCGAGCTGATCCAGGGCACGGTCCTCGGTGCGGGCGGCCCCGGAGGACACCGCGACGTCGCCGGAGAAGCCGTCGATCAGAGGCTTCTTGCCCTTGCCCGGCTTGTCGACCAGCGCGTTGGTGCGGTCGGTGAAGACCGCGTCGGCCAGTCGTTGAAACGTGGCCTTGGTCTTGGCGTCCACCTTGGGCTCGGCCGTGGTGGACGCGCCCGCGCTCCAGTTGGGCAGCAGCGCCGCGCCCGCGACGACCGAGGCGGCGGCCGCCGTGAATATGGTCGCGCGACGCCGCGTACGGCTCAATTTCCTTGACTTCACTGAATTTCCCCTCTATCCCCGGCGGAGGCAGTGCCGAGGCAAGCGGAATCTTTGCATGCCTTGTGTGGCTGGTGTGAAGGGGGTTGCGGCCCCAGCCGTGCGGGAGTTATCGGACCGTCATCGACGCCCGCCGCGCCGGGCGGTGGGCGGTCACTGCACGACCGTGGACCAGTCCGGGGACTGCGCCGGGTCCAGGGTGCGCAGCCGCTGCAGGGTGGCCGGCTTCTGGACGTCCATCCAGTCGGCGAGCTCCTTGAAGGACACGCACTTGACGTCCTTCTTGGTGCAGACCGTCTTGATGACCTCGTCGACGGCGTTCATGTAGATGCCGCCGTTCCACTCCTCGAAGTGGTTGCCGATGAACATCGGGGCGCGGCTGCCGTAGTAGACGCGGTTGAAGCCGGCCATGTAGGTGTCGATGGTCTCCTGCTGCCACTGCGGGTACATCGCCGGGTCGCCGTCGGTCTTGCCGTCGGACTGGTTGTAGAGGAAGTTGAAGTCCATGGACAGGCCCTGGTACTTGCCGCCCTCGTACGGGAGCATCTGGAGCGGGAAGTCCCAGATGCCGTTCTTCTTCCTCGGCCAGATCTGGAAGTCGCCGGCGGAGCTGGCGTCGTAGCGCCAGCCGTAGCTCTTGGCCGCCTTCAGCAGGTTCTCCTGGCCCTCCAGGCAGGGCGCGCGGCCGCCGGTGACCTCCTTCCTGATGTCGAAGGGCAGCGGGTCGATGTCGGTGTAGCCGGTGTTGGTCTTCCACTTCTCCACGAACTCGTAGAACTGGTCGATCTCGCTCTTCCACTCCTCGACGCTCCAGTCGCCGCCGCCCTTCTCGCCGCAGAAGTGGCCGTTGAAGTGGGTGCCGATCTCGTTGCCGTCCTCCCAGGCGCCGGCGAGCTGTTCCAGAGTGGTGCGTATGTGCTCGTCGGTGGGGAAGCTGATCGCCGCGGTGCCCTGGGGGTGCTGCGGCGGGGAGTAGAGGTCGGTCTTGCTCTTGGGCAGCAGGTAGATGCCCGTGAGGAAGAAGGTCATGTGGGCGTTGTACCGCTTGGCCATCTCCCGGTAGTGGGAGAAGAGCTCGTCGTCGCCCTGGAGGGCGCCGTCCCAGGAGAAGACGACGAACTGGGGCGGTTTCTGACCGGGCTTGAGTGGCTCCGGCTTGAACCGGTTCTTCTGCGGGCCGGTGTAGGACGTCGAGCCGTCACCCAGCACCTTGGTCTTGCCGTCCCACTCCTCCTCCTCGGTCGCCCGCGAGGACGGCTGCTGCCCTGAGCGGTCCTTGGCGGACCCGGTCGAGGCGGTGCTGTCGGTGCGGGAGAGCACCAGGTAGCCGGCGACGAGGGAGGTGACGACGAGGAACGCCGCCAGGGTGAGGAATCCCGGACGGGTCGCGGGGTGGCGGGGTACGCGGGCCTTGCGGCGGCGGCCCGACGGCTGTTTCATCTTGCGGCTCAATCTCTCGGGAACAGGGTCTGGGACGGTGCCGGTTCAGCGCCCGTGATCAGCCGAGCGGACTCATGGCACGTGACCAGATGCCGTACGGGACGCTGTCGGTTCCCGTGCCGCCCAGTCCCTGGAGCGGCAGGGGTTCGAGGCTCTTGTTCAGATCGATGCGGTAGACGACGACCGCGGTGGCCACCTTCTTGGCGGTGCCGACGTACCAGGCGGCCGTGTCGTCCTCGGTCGTGCCCACCTTCCCGGCGACCTCCGCGCCGGCGGGCGCGGCGTCGGGGTGGGCGGCCAGGAAGGCGTCGGTGAGGGCGGACTGGACCTCGCGGGCGGTGTCGGCGCCCATCGCGCGGCGGGTGGGCGGCGCGTCGAGGGCGACCTTGTGACCGTTGTGCGTGATGCGCCGCACCGAGTAGGGCTCGGTGTGCATGCCGTCGGCGGCGAAGGTGGCGTAGCCGCTGGCCATGCGGATGGCGCTGGGTGTGGAGCTGCCGGTGGACAGGGTGGGCACCTGGGCGCCGATGCTGGAGGACAGCAGCCCGGCGGCCTCGGCGGTGGCGCGCACCTTGTCCAGGCCGGTGTCCATGCCGAGCTGCATGAACGGGGTGTTCACGGACAGGGCGAGCGCCTGGTGCAGGGAGATCTGCCCGTAGGACTTGCCGTCGTCGTTGCGTGCGGCGACCTTGCGGCCGCTGCGGTCCCAGTACGGGCCCTCGGGCGTGGTGACGGGCACGCCGTCGTCGCCGTTGTAGAGGGTCTCCCCGGTCACTGGCGTGCGGTCGCCGTCGCGGGTCTTGCGTACGCCGTGCTCCAGTCCGGCGGCGTAGACGAACGGCAGGAACGCCGAACCGGCGGGCACGGTGGTCGCGTTGGACTCGTTGTAGCCCTGCGTACGGTGGTCGGGGCCGCCGTAGACGGCGAGGATCCGGCCGTCGGTGGCGATGGAGGCGGCGCCGAAATGGGCGGCCTTGGCGGCCTTCGGGTTGTCCTTCTTGGCCTGCTCGCGGGCCTTGGTGACGGCGTCGGTGAGCTGGGCCTCGCGCTTCTTGTCGAAGGTCGTGTAGATCTGGTAGCCGCCGAGGTCGAATTCCTTGTCGGAGATGCGCGCGGTCTTCTTGGTGTACTGGGCGGCGAGTTCCACCAGGTAGTCGCTCTGCTCGCCGGTGTCGTACAGCGGATTGCTCTTCAGCGGCGCGGGGAACGTCCGGTACTTGGCGCGCTCCTGCGGCGACAGCTTGCCGATCGCGACCATCCGGTCGAGGATCCACGACCAGCGCTCCACGGCCCGCTCGTGATTCGCCTGGCTGAGCGTGGGGTCGTACAGGCCGGCGCCCTTGAGCAGGGAGGCGAGGAAGGCGGCCTCGCTGACGTTCAGCTCGCTGACGTCCTTGCCGTAGTAGGCCTGGGCGGCGCGCTGGATGCCGTAGGTGCCGCGGCCGAACCAGCTGGTGTTGAGATAGCTCTCCAGGATCTCGTCCTTGCTCATCTTGTTGTCGAGCTTGAGCGCGATCATCGCCTCGGTGAACTTGCGGCTGAGCGTCTGGTCCTGGTTCAGGTAGACGTTCTTGACGTACTGCTGGGTGATGGTCGAGCCGCCCTGGGTGTCGCCCGCGCCGAGGGTGCGGAACAGGGCGCGGGTGATGCCCGTGAAGGAGACGCCGGGATCGCTGTAGAAGCTCGCGTTCTCGGCGGCGAGCACCGCCCAGCGGACGTCCTCGGGTACGTCCTCCAGTGGCATCGCCTGCCGCTGCACCCAGCCGGTGCGGGCCATCGGGGTGCCGTCGGCCCAGAAGTACACGTTGTCCTGCTGGGTGGCGTAGGTGTTGAGGTTGTCCGGGATGTCGGTGGCGGCGTAGGCGACGACCAGGAAAAGGGTGCTCGACCCGAGGGAGGCGAGGAAGCCACCGACGGTCTGCCGCCAGGAGGGGACCCAGCGGCGCCATCCGGTGCGGCCGGGTCGCGGATACTGCGGGCGCATCCGGCGGACGTAGGGGCCGAGGCGGGCGGCGAGAGGGCCGAGCACGAGGGCCAGCCGGGGGCCGAGGGCCGCGGTGAGGCGGGCGGCGGGGGAGGGGCGGGGGGCTTTGCGGCGGCGCCGGGAGGGGTTGCGGGATGTGCGGGATATGTCGGACGCGGTGTCAGATTCCTCGGATATACCGGATGCGGTGTCAGACTGCTCGGATGTACCGGAGTTGCCCGAATCGGCGGATATATCGAACCCGGCGGGTATGCCGCCCTCGGGTATGCGCAGTTGCATGGTCTCGTCCGCGGCCGCTTTCGGCTGCGCCGGGACCTTCAACTGCATGGTGACGTCCGGCTCCGGAGGCACCTCCTCGCCACCCTGATGGCGTCCCCCCTGCCCTCCCTGGGCCACCCTTGTGCCTCCCTCCGCACTCCGTGTTGCTCGCGCAGGCAGACCGTACAGACGTACGAGGTTTGATGATGGTGCCGCAGCAGCGGCCGCAAACCCTGACTCCCCCTCCCCGTCCCACGCGGGGCATCGCGGCGCTCTCAAATTACCAGCGTTCTTCGCAAAGTCTCCACATAGAACCGGGCCGAAAGCGTCACATCCGAAGCGACGGAATCCGCGGGCGGGAACGGCACCGTCGGGCGTCACGGAAGCTCGACAGGGAGCCACGCGCGGTGTGCGTGTATGGGGTGTATATGGGTGTATCGGTGCCCTCGGCTGTCGTGGTAGGCGGTCAGCTTTTCCGGTGTGCCGTCGAGTTGATAAGACCGAGCGATGACGTCGTGGCTCGATTTCGCCGAGCGGCCATTTCTGCGCGGCGGATGACGGAAGTGGAGGTGCTCGACAGTCAGGTCCTGCAGCCTTCCCGTCCAGGCCGTAGCCGGCCGTCAGTCCGGCGCGCGGCCCCACGCCGTCAGCATGCCGGGGGACAGCCCCGTGAACGCGGGGGAGTCGAGGCAGCGGACGGCCTCGTCCACGCCGGCGTCGTCCACCAGACCCGTCGCCACCATCGCCTCCCGCGCCCGCTGCCACGTCACCGCCCAGAACCGGCTGAGGGGACTGCCGGGCACCAGGGGCGGCACATGGATCTCCGCGGCGACGGACTCCAGCCCGGCGGCCTGAAGCAGTTGCGGACAGCGCGGAACCCACGTGACGTCCGTGCCGATCGTGTCCCGCAGTCCCTGCCACATGGCCCGCATCGCGGCCGCGTACGGGCCGTCCGGGGCGTACGCGGTGGTCAGGTCCACCGCGTCGCTGACGACCAGGATCCCGCCCGGCGTCAGCAGACCCGCCAGCCGGTGGATCACCCGACCCCGATCGGGCAGGTGCATCAGCAGGAAGCGCGCGTGCACCAGGTCGAAGCGACCCGGCGCGAAGTCCTCGGACGTGACATCCGACTCGTACGGCGTCAGCCCCTGAACCGGCTCAGCGGTCAGGAACCGGACGTCCCGGTCCGCCGCCACGACCTCCGCCACCCCCGCCTCCCGCAGCAGCCGCCGGGCCACGCTCCCCGTACCGGCCCCCACGTCGAGACAGCGCCACCCCGGGCCGACGCCCAGCTGCCGCAGCCGGTCCATCGTCACGGCGTCGTACGCGAGCGCCCCCAGGTCGATCCGGCTGTCCTCACCCCTGTCCTCCGGCCGGAACACCCGCTCGCCGTAGCGCGAGAGGTGCTGTGCCATACGCCCATTGTCCCGCCGGGCGCTGGTCGCCGCCCGCCGCGGCGCTGCTCGCGGCCACGCGGTGCGGATTCCAGCGGGGGCCCATGTCCGCGGCGGCGACGGTCGACCACAGCGTGAGCGTGATCAGCGGACCGGCGATGTGCAGCCCGAGGTACGTGCCGAGGAGCTTGGTGGTGAACGCAGCTGCCGCCGCCAGGAGGGCGAGGGCGAGGATCAAGGAGGCCGACGGGGTAGGGACCGCCCCCAGCACGGGACCGGCGATGACCGATGCAACGGCGCCCATGGCGGCGGACGCGCCGACCAGCGGAGAACCCACCTCTCCGAAGCCGTATTCCCTCTTGAACGTCGAGCCTTTGGGGCGTCGCCGCCTTGGCTCGGCCGGTCGGTGCACATCGAGTCGCGTTCAAGGGAGAGGGTCTGGTGGAGGCAGAGGGGCTGATCGCACCGGCGCGCCCACACCGAAACCCGTTCCGCCGGACGCGTCCGGTACCGGCGGACTCCCGGCCCGCCACGGCAGCCGCCGATGGGCCTCGGACGAGCCCGTCCTCGCCGGACTCGCAGCTGCCGCCTGGATGGCAGACCTGCCGAGCAGGCCGCCGTGCCGATCGGCGTCCACGAGGCCGTTGCGCGGTTGGCCGTCGTACGGCAGCGGGCGGGCGGCCTGGCCAGAAGGTCGACAGCTCGATAGCTCGACAGATCGACAGCTCGACGTTCGACTCCTCGTCACGCCCGAGGTGCGGGTGGCACCTGTTGCCGGGCCGACCGGGCGGTGGTGGGATGGATGTGCTTGTTTGTGCTCTCGCGTCCGACCGCCCGCGAGAGGAGGTGACCGCTGACCGCCAGGCGATGAGCGCGTGCGCCACATCCGAGCGCCCGGCGCGACGGCCGTAGCCCCGGCCCGGCGCAGAGGCCCGCGCCTTCCCCTCGACTTTCAGCGCGCGGTTGACCCGCAGTCGTCCGCTGCCTTGAGGGTCGCCGCTCCTGATCACGGAGAGACACATGGATACCTATCGAGCCGCGCAGGTGGCCGCCGCGAGCGGATCCTTCGAGATCGTCGAACGTGAGGTCCCCCGTCCGGGCCCCGGCCACGTAAGGCTGGCCGTTGAGGCTTGCGGCATCTGTCACAGTGACGACTTCTTCGTGAGCGGCGGTATGCCCGGCGTACGTTTCCCGCTGGTTCCGGGTCACGAAGTCGCTGGGCGGATCGAGGAACTCGGCGAAGGAGCCCAGGACAGCCACTGGAGCGTGGGGGACCGGGTCACAGTGGGCTGGTTCGGTGGCAGCTGTCGTTACTGCACTCCGTGCAGGCAGGGCGACTTCATCGTCTGCGACAACCTCAAGGTTCCCGGTTGGGCTTACGACGGGGGCTTCGCCGAGGCAATGATCGCGCCCATCGACGCCCTGGCCAGGATTCCCGACGCCCTGTCGGCGACCGACGCGGGACCTATGGCCTGTGCGGGTGTCACGACCTACAACGGACTGCGGCGCAGCGCCGCCCGGCCCGGCGATCTGGTAGCCGTACTGGGCATCGGCGGTCTTGGCCACCTTGGTGTGCGGTACGCGGTTGCCATGGGCTTCGAGACGGTGGCCATCGCCCGGGGACCCGAGAAGGCCGACTTCGCGAAGCAGCTCGGCGCTCATCACTACATCGACAGCACGGAATCAACCTCGGTCGCGGAATCCCTGCAGTCCCTGGGAGGGGCCAAGGTGGTGCTGGCCACCGCCGGCAACTCCGACGCCATCGCGGCGACGGCCGACGGCCTGGCGCACCGAGGCGAACTCGTGGTCATCGGAGCGTCTCCCGACCCCATGGGAATCAGCCCGGTTCAGCTGATCATGCGGGGCAGGACCGTGCGCGGCCACCCGTCCGGTACCGCACAGGACGTGCAGGACACCATGGCGTTCAGCGCTCTGCACGGAATCCGCCCCATGGTGGAGCTCATGCCATTGAGCGAGGCCAACGCGGCCTATCAGAAGATGCTTTCCGGCACCGCACGCTTCCGTATGGTGCTCACCACTGGCTGACCTGTGCCTGGCGGCCTGCCGGACCCTACAGCCGCGTGCAACAGCCTGGCGTCCAACCTCAAGCCGCTGGCGCGCGACGGCCTGGTCACCGTCGAGTCTTCGGCGACCGACCGCCGAGCCCGAGTCGTCACGATCACCGAGGACGGCCTGTCCCGGCTGAAGACGGCAACGCACTTCAAAGCCCACCCCAGACGTGCGCTCATCACCGCGTCTGAGCCAGCCGCGAATCTCCAACACCAGTCAGTGGACCGGGAAAGCCACCATGCCGGGTCGACGTGGTCGGTCGGAGTGCGCGGCCCAGGCCCGTACCGAGATCTACTTCTTGATGACCAGCAGATGGCCACTCCGTATACTCCGCCGGAGCACCGCTCGTCCGTCCCAACTTCCGTCCCAGCTCCCGGCCAGAGAGTCCGCCTGCCACCATGAAGAATTCCCTGCCTCCGCTGTCGCCCAACTACGCAACACAAAAAAACCGCGCCTACAAAGAAAGCGTGGAGGTGCACGGGAAGTGGCCGGTCGAGTTCCAGTTCCGCCCGGCCCAGGGCGACCACCGGCACTTGCTGGTGGTGTTTTCGTCCGTGGGCAGCAAGTACGGATTCGGTAACGCACTGGAGAGTGTCAAGTGCAACATTCTCAGGATTCGTGATTATTTCGACGGCGGGGCCTCCTACTATGTCGCCAGGAACATGGACTTCAGCGTCACGGAGTCCATACAGGCCCTGATAGCGGACCACATGCGACGCCTGCGTGTGACCCGGGACGAGGTGACTCTCCTGGGTGCTTCCAAGGGCGGAAGCGCGGCGCTCTACTACGGCCTGAAATACGACTACAAGAACATCGTGGCGTCAACGCCGCAGTATTTCCTCGGAAGTTACTCAAAGGGCCACGGTCAGCTCGGAGACGCCGTCCTCGGCGAGGGGCAGTCCGACGAGAACGTGGCCGTCATGGACGCCGTCATGAAGGACGTCCTCGAAAAGGACACGGATCTCAAACGGAACATATACGTCGTTTCCTCTCCAGGGGATTACCAGTACGAGCAGGAAGTCAAGCACTGTCTCCCCGCGCTGCGGGAATACGAGAACTTCAACTTCCTGTTCGTGGAATCTCCCACGGTGCGACGGCACGACGAGGTGGTCCGGCAGGCGCTGCCGTCCATTCTGAGCATCGTGTATTCCCTGACCGAGGGCGCCGCGCCCCGATGGGGAGAGGTCCGGATAGGGGCCGACCCCGAGGACCCGGAGGTGGCCGCCGAGTATCTCGCCGAGCTGCGGAAGCGCGACACCGCCCTGGCTACCCTGAATCGTGCCGAGTTCACGGACGGGCATCTCCAGCTCAAGGGGCACGCCTTCCTGCCGGGCGAGTCGCCCGCTGGTCCGACAGCCGAGACCAAGCAGCTCGTCCTGGAGAAGACCGGCGAAACCTGGGCGTACCCGCTGGAGACGACCAAGGAGATCCGGCTCTACCGGGACTACTTCGACGAGTACTTCTGCGAGTACGCCATGGGCGGGTTCGCCTCTCAGGGAGACCTGACCTTCACCGAACTCCCCCAGGGCACCTACGACGTTTCCGTCTGCGTCACCAGCAAGGACGAGGGCATCGCGCGGCGCACCCGGCTGATCTCACAGAACGCGGTGGACCGACGGCAGGCCTGCGGTGACTCGGAGCTTCTCTTCCGCGGCGGCAAGGGCGGCCTCAAGGTCGTCAAGAGGAGCATTGTCGGGGTCGATTCCGGCGGAGTGAGCTTCTCTGCCGAGAAGGTGGAGGTGCGCGACCGGAAGATCCACGCGGAAGGTGTCTTCTTCCTGCCCGGAAGGAATGCCGACCGCGACGCGCACGCCGTCTACTACCTCGTACTCCAGGGCAGGGCCGGATGCCACTCCTTCCCGCTGAGCGTGCAGAAGAACCCCGACGCCGTGCGGCCGCACAAACAGCCAGGTGACCTCGGCACCTACGACTCCGGGTACTTCAGCACCGGGCCTGGAGGAATCGACGTCTCGGATATTCCGGCTGGAAAGTACAGCCTGCTCGTCTCCATGAGCGTCGGCGGTGCCCTGTTCACCAAGAAGGCCGGGAAGGTCACCCTGAAGGCCCGCTGAAGGTGACGGGAAGCCGCACCGGGCCGCGCAGCCCGCCGGGCCGCCAGCTCAGCTCGGCCGGAGGCACGGCCAGGGCCAGGTCCGGAAGGCGGCGCAGCGCCGTGCCGATGGCGATCTGGCCCTCCAGCCGGGCGAGAGGCGCGCCCAGGCAGTAGTGGATGCCGTGCCCGAATGCCAGATGGCCGTTGTCCTGCCGGGTGATGTCCAGCCGGTCGGGGTCGGGGAACCGTGCCGGATCGCGATCGGCGATGGCGGACGCGATCAGCACGGTCGCGCCGCGTGGGATGGTCACGCCCGCGATCTCCACGTCCTCGCGTGCGAACCGGGCGATGCCCGGGCTGACCGGGCCGTCGTAGCGCAGGAACTCCTCGATCGCGCCGGGCAGCAGTTCCGGATCGTCCCGCAGCAGCTGAAGCTGGTCGGGGTGGGCCAGGAGCGCGGCGATGCCGCCGCCGATCAGATTGACCGTCGTGATGTATCCGGCCACCAGCAGCAGGAACGTCATGGAGATCAGCTCGTCCTCGTTCAGCCGCTGCTCCTCGTCGCGGGCGCTGATCAGCGCACTGAGCAGATCGTCCGCGGGCCGGGCGCGCTTGGCCTCCAGAAGCTTGGTGAGGTAGGCGCGCATGCGCTGCCACGCCTCGTTCACGACCGCGGGGTCCGGCATCTTCTCCCCGCGCAGCAGCATGTCGTCGGTCCACTGCTGGAAGTCGTACCGGTCGTCCACCGGCACGCCGAGCAGTTCGCTGATCACGGTCACCGGCAGCGGGAGCGCGAAGTCCGCGACGAGCTCCGCCCGGCCCGCCGGCACCACCGCGTCCAGCAGCCGGTCGGTGATCTCCTGGATACGGGGCCGCAGCTCGGCGACCCGGCGCGCGGTGAAGGCCTTCGAGACCAGGCGGCGCAGCCGGGTGTGATCGGGCGGGTCGGTGCGCAGCATGCTGCTCATCATCGATTCGCGCTCGAACTCGGGCAGCTGTCCCAGGAGGCGGGGGTCCGATGCGTCACGGACATCACTGCTCAGCCTCGGGTCGGACAGCGCCGCGAGACCGTCCTCGTAGCGGGTGACCAGCCAGGCGTCCAGGCCGCCGGCGATGATCGCGCGCCGGACCGGGCCGTCCTCGCGCAGCTGTCGGTAGAGCGGGAAGGGATCCGCCACGAAGGCCGGATCGGAGTAGGGGAGAAGGACCGGCTGCTGGCTCATCATGCCTCCCGGGCACGTGGCAACCATGCGCGAAGGTTTGCTGCTCCTTGTGGGTATGTGTACCAGTGTGACCTATTGATGGCGCCGGTGAAGGGACGAAGCGCGATGGACTCAAGGGACACGAGGGACGCGCCTGGGGCGGGGGAGCGGACCACGTGCTGCGTGGTGGGCGGTGGGCCCGCCGGAATGGTCCTCGCCCTGCTCCTGGCCCGGGCCGGGGTGGCGGTGACGGTCCTGGAGAAGCACGGCGACTTCCTGCGCGACTTCCGCGGCGACACCGTCCATCCGACCACCCTCGCACTCCTGGACGAACTCGGCCTCGGTGAGCGGTTCGCCCGGCTGCCGCAGCGGCGGGTCACGACGATCCAGCTGCCGCTCGGCCCCGACCGGTCGCTGGTCACCGTGGGGAACATCGGCGCGCTGCGGCGCCGGTACAACTACATCGCGATGGTCCCCCAGTGGGACCTGCTCGACCTCCTCGCCGACGAGGCCGGCCGGGAGCCTGCCTTCTCCCTGCGCATGAACACGGAGGCGACCTCGTTCCTCGTGGAACGGGGACGCGTCACCGGGGTGTCCTACCGCACGTCCGACGGCCGTACCGGCGAGCTGCGGGCCACCCTCACGGTGGCCTGCGACGGCCGGGGCTCGCTGGCCCGCTCGCTGCCCGACCTGGAGCTGCGCACGTTCCGCTGTCCGATGGACGCCTGGTGGTTCCGGCTGCCGCGGCGCGAAGGCGATCCGCACGGGCTGGTGGGGGGAGTCGGCGACCGGTTCCTCAGCGCCATGATCGACCGCGGGGACTACTGGCAGTGCGCCGCGCTGATCCCCAAGGGCAGCGACGCACGGCTCCGCGCGGATGGTCTCGACCAGTTCAGGGAGGCGTACGGGACCGCCGTCGCGTGGGTCGCGGACCGCATGCACACCCTCGCCTCGTGGGACGAAGTCAAACTGCTCGACGTACGGCTGGACCGGCTCCGGCGCTGGCACCGGCCGGGGCTGCTGTGCATCGGGGACGCGGCACACGCCATGTCGCCGGTGTTCGGCATCGGCATCAACCTCGCCGTCCAGGACGCGGTGGCCGCCGCCCGCCACCTCGTCGGGCCGCTGAGCGACTCGGCGGCCGGCCTTCCGGCGGCCGTACGCCGTGTCCAGCGCCGCCGCTGGCCCACCACGGCCCTCACCCAGGGCCTGCAGCGTTTCGCCCACAGCCACGTCATCGAGCCACTCCTACTCGGCCGACCGCCCCTCGGCGACCCCAAGCGGGCCCAGCGCCTGACCGAGCTGGTCACCACCTCACGCTGGGTGAACCGAGTGCCCGCCTACTTTCTGGGCTACGGCGCGCTGCGCGAACGCCCTCCGGCGGCATCGGTGCGCCGACCCACGACGAGCCGAGCCTGATGTCCCCGACCTGTCGGGTCCCGGCCCGCGGCCAGGACCCGGGGTCGTGGTGCACCGGGCAGTCACGTCCTGCGGGGCGCGGGCCCCGTCACTTCCGGTAGCCGAGGATGGTCATCATTCCGGATTCGGAGTGGTACTGGTTGTGGCAGTGCAGCATCCACAGGCCCGGGTTGTCGGCGTAGAAGTCGATGACGAGTTTGCGGTGGGGCAGCACGTGGGCGGTGTCCTTGCGGGCCCCGGCCGCGTCGATGCCGGTGAGGGCGAACGTGTGACCGTGCAGGTGCACGGGGTGCCACATGTTGGTGGCGTTGATGAGGGACACCCGCACGCGTTCGCCTTCCCGGACCGGGACGCGTTTTTCGATGGAGTACGGCTCGTGGTCGAAGCTCCAGTCGAAGTCCTTCATGTTTCCGGTCAGTTTGATGCGCATCTCGCGGTCCGGTTCGTCGTCGTTGAACGCCACGGACTCGTGCGGCACCATTCGTCTGGCGGGCACGATCCGGCCTTCGAGTTCGTCCGGGTGCGCGGTGGGCGGGGGATTCTCCCCGCTGCCGGTACGCAGGACTGCCAGGGCTCTCGCGTCCTTGCCCTCGGCCATCGCGACCAGCGGGAACACCCCGTCCTTGGCGGTGACCAGCACGTCGTAGCGCTCGGCCATGCCGATCAGCAGCGCGTCCGTCTTCGTGTGCTCGACCGGATAGCCGTCCGTGTGCGTCACCGTCATCTCGTGACCGCCCAGTGCCACCCGGAAGGCCGTGTCGCCCCCGGCGTTGATGATCCGCAGCCGGATGCGGTCCCCACGGCGGGCCCGGAAGACCGAGGGGGCCTTCGGGAGGCGGCCGTTGACCAGGTAGTGCGGGTAGTCGACGTTGCCGCCCATGCTGTGCAGGATGCGGCTGTGGGACCCCCGCAGAACGCGGGAGGGGCCGGCGGATCTGCTGGAGGGCGAGGCGTGCGCGCCGGCGGACTTGTGGGGGCCCGGACCGTGGTGTGCGCTGCCCTCACCCATGTCCATCGGCGCCTTGCCGCCCCGCAGCTGCGAGAGCACGCCGTCCGGAGTGGAGCCGGACACGCCGTCCAGCCAGTCGTCCAGGACGACGACCCACTCCTTGTCGTATGCCAACGGCTCCTTGGGATCCTCGACGATCAGCGGGGCGTACAGGCCGCGGTCGAGCTGCATGCCCGAGTGCGAATGCAGCCAGTAGGTGCCCGGGTGCGACACGGCGAAGCGGTAGGTGAAGTCCGCACCGGGCTTGATGGAGTACTGGGTCAGGCCCGGTACGCCGTCCATGTCGCAGCGCATGCGCACACCGTGCGAGTGCAGCGTCGTCGACTCGCGCAGATGGTTGGCGAGCGTGAGTTCGAGTACGTCTCTCGCGGTGATCCGGACCTCCTTGCCTGGCAGTGCGTCGCCGTACGCCCATGACCTGACGGTCCGTCCGCCCAGGTCGAGGGACGTCTCGGTGGCGGTGAGCGTGAACTTTCGGACGGGACCGGCCCCGCGCTTCTTCTCGACGGCGATGACCTCGGGATCGGACGGGTTGACATATCCCTTGGGTCCCTTAGGGACGAAGTTGCTGACGGTGTGCCTGCCGCCCCTGTGGCCGGTGGGCCCGGCCTCGGGGCGCGTGTCGGACCCGGAACAGGCGGTCAGGACTCCAGAGCCGGCGGCCACGATCGAGGCACCGAGCAAGGTGCGCCGCGTATATTTCTGCATGAATGAATAAGACCCGTTTTGTGCCGTTATGCGTGAGAACCGATGCGGCGCGTCTTCCGAATCGCCCACACCGCCCGAGGGGAGCAGCGGCCACGCCGCCCAGCAGCCGGTCGGCCACGCGCGCCGCGCGCCCCCGCGGGCGAACACCACGACGGGCGCGCGCTGCCGATACCACCGGGGCGGCGGGCCTACCGTTGCGGGCCGCGGCGTGCGGAGCCGGTGCCCTTGTGCGGTGGTGCCGTCCTGTCCACGGAAAGCGCGAGGACAGCCCGGTCGTCGTCGTCCGACCGGGCCGACCAGCGTTCCGCGTCGGTCCGCACGAACGACACGACGGTCTCGGGGCGCAGCGCGTGCTCTCCGCGGAACTGTTCGGTCAGTCGCTCCAGGACCGGGTAGAAGACGCCGTCCGCGTCGCGTGCCTCGCTCACTCCGTCCGTGTACACCACCAGCACCTCCGCGGGCCCCAGCGGGTGCACCGTCCTGTCGTCCCCGTGCGCCGCCGGTTTGCCCAGGCCCAGGCCCAGGGGCAGCCCGGGCGCCGTGATCAGCCGACGGGCGCCCTGCGGGCCGATCACCAGCGGCGAGGGGTGGCCGCGGTCGACGATGCGCACCTCGCGGCCGTCCGGCGGGAACTCCAGCACCAGAGCGGTGACGAACAACTCGGGGTCGCCTTCGTCGGCGGCCGGGCTGTTGCGGGCGATGCTGAGCTCCAGCCGGTCAGCCAGGCTGCTCAGGCTCTGCCACTCGTGGGCCGACACCCGGAAGCTGCCGAGCACCGCCGCGACCGTCTGGACCGCGCCAGCCGCTTGCCCCGGACATCGCCGATGATCGCCCGTACCCCGAAGGGCGTCTCGCACACGTCGTACAACTCCCCGCCGACCAGCGTGCCACCCTCCCTGGCCTGGTAGAACCCGGCGGCACGCACCGGGCCGAGGCGGCGCGGCACGGGCCGCAGCAGGGTGCGGTGCATGGCCTCGGCGACCGAGTGGGCCCGGATGAGGTGCTGCCGGGTCCGCTCCCGCTGCCAGGACAGGCCGACGGCGGCGACACCGATGAGGAACGTGGCGGCGTAGATGGCGATGTGGTGCTGTTCGTGGAAGTGGCCGGGACGGCGGGCCGCCATCCACATCTGCAGTCCCAGGCACACCACGGCCGACAGCGCGGTACCGCGCGGCCCGCGCGTCACCGCGGCCAGCGGCGGTACGGCGACGAGCATGAAGCTCACCGGCTCACGGCCCCTGATGAGTACTTCCACGAGCACGTCGACGGCCACCACGATCAGCGGCAGCCACCACGCCCACCCCCGGCGCGGGGACAGCGGCCGCAGCGCGGTGCGCAGGTTCCGGCCGGACACGACGCGCCCCCTAACTTCCGTGCCCGCCAGGGCCGGACCCGGAGCCCGCGGTGCCGGCGGCCGTCGTGCCGCGCGGTGCCCGGCCGGCCGGGTCGGGCATCCGGGCCTCGGCACGGGTGAGCTGGGCACTGAGGCTGCGCAGCCACTCCTCGAGGTCGACCAGCGCGGGCAGCGGGGTCCCGTCCGGCTGTGCGGCCTGCGAGGGGGCCGAACGCGTCCGGTCCGGCTGCGGCCGGTCGCCGGCGCACAGGGCGGCGAGCCGGTCGGTGGTCTCCGCCAGCGCCCGGGCGTCGCCCCGTGCCCGGTCGGCGGCATCCTGGGGCAGGGCGCTGGTGGGCAGGTCGACACGGGGCAGCCAGTGGGCGCCGAGCAGGATCTGGTTGGTCGCGATGAGCACGGCCTGCCAGTCGGCGCGAACGGGCACGCCGCCCGCCGGTTCGCTGCGGAACTGGGCGTAGGCGGACTCGGCGAGGCGCAGCCGGTGCAGGGCGGGGAACGTCGGCGGGGGAGCGGTCGAGCCCGGTGGTACGGCCGTCAGCGCTGCGACGGTGCCCTGGATCAGGGGGCCGCACTCCCGCAGCAGCCCCGCCATGGTTCTGCGCATCTCCCGCCGCGCGCCGGCCGGCCAAGCGAGCATCGCGCACAGCAGACCGATGGCGCTGCCGGTCACCACATCCACGATCCGCTCCTCGGCCAGTCGCCAGGACACCGGGGCGATCTGGGCGAACGCGGAGGCCACGACGAGGGTGAACAGTCCCTGCGCCCAGGCGATGCCGAGCAGCGGCCCGAGCGCGAAGGCGATCAGCATGGCCGGTGCCAGGATCGCGGCGTACGCCTCGGCGTGCCGGCCGAGGCCGATGAGCAGGGTGCCCGCCATGACGGCGCCCACGAGAGTGCCGGCGACGGCCTGGCGGATGGCCGCCCAGGTCGCACCCACGGTGGTCCGGCTCAGCGTCAGCACCGCCAGCAGCACCCAGAAGCCGTGGGCCAGATCGAGCGAACCGGCGACCAGCCGGGCGGCGGAGAGCGCCAGAGCGATCCGCAGGGCGTTCTGGAACTGGACCGAGCGGAGCGTCATGTTGCCGATGATCCGCCGCAGCCACAGGTGCGGCGTGGAAGCCTCCGTGTACCAGAACAGCTCCCGCGGCTCGATCGGCGGGGTGCGCCGCCCGTCGAGACCGACCCGCACGGAGATCTCCACGATCCGCACCGACTCGGCGACGGCCAGCAGCGCCGCCTGCCGACGCAGCACCGACACCGGCGGAACCTCGGCGGCGGGTCCCGTCGCCTGCCGCACGCGCATCTGCTGAAAGCCGTCGATCACCTGGTCCATCCGCTGCGGGCCGGGGGTGGGCCGGCCCTCCCGCAGGGCCGCGGCGGTCTCGTGGCACAAGGACGCGACGCGCGGCAGCAGCGACCGGGAGGCTGTGTCGGGAGGGGCCCCGCCGCGTTCGCCACCGCGTCCGCCGTTGCGGTCGCTGCCGCGGTCGCTGCCGTGGACGTCGTCCTGGAGGAGTTCGCGGAGTTCGCCGGTCTCGGTCAGATGGGCCAGCTGTTCGAGCAGTCGGCGGGTGGCGGACCCCGCCTGGGAGAGACCGCGGACCGCACGGCCCGGTCCGGCCGGGCGTTCGGCGGGCGGCGTCTCGGACAGCCGCAGCCGCGCGCCGGCGGCCCGCAGGGCCTCGGGGGAAAGGCGGGTACGTCCCGCGACGGTGTCGCCAGCCGTCACCAGGGCCTCCGCGAGCGTCGTCCGGTACGCCGGGCCCGGCGGCTGCGGCAGCAGGAACAGCTCGCACAGCGCCAGCGCCACCACGCCGAAGGCGAGCCCGGCCAGCCGTAGCCACAGGGTCTGGGGTTCGTACGGCGGGAAGCAGGCCAGGATGTAGAAGAGCTGCAGTCCCGGCGCGGCCCCGGCCGGCCGCGGCCCCGCGATCGCCGCGAAGGCGAGGAGAAAGCCCACGACGAGCATCCCGAGCACCGCCGCCCAGGTCGCCACCGCCAGCACGGTCCCCAGCGCCACCAGCACCAGGCCCACCGGCAGCGCCTTCAGCATCACCTCCGCCCGCTGCCGCCCGGACCCGGGGATCGAGGACAGCAGACCGAGGGCGATCGGCGCGAACAGCGCGTACAGCGCGGGCACCGGCGCCTGGAGGCCGTACAGGAAGGGATAGAAGCCCGCGGACGCGGCAAGCGTCACCCGCACCGACCGGTGCAGGATCTCGGTCCGCTGCGCCGCGCCCTTCACGGCACACGCTCGCCACGTGGCACGCGGGAGCCGAGCGGCGGCACCCTGCCGAGGGCCCGGTGGGGTACCGGCATGACGACGTGCCGGTGGCGTACCGCCAAGACGACGAAAGAAGCCGTCAGGATCACCGCCCCGCCGGAACGCAGGATCGCGTCGTACGCCGACTCCGGCACCGGCACCGGTTCCGACTCCGGCTCCGGCGTCATCGTCGTCATCGCGGCCGCGGCACCCGCCGGCGCGACACCGCCCAGAGTGACCGGGAAGGCCCCCCTCCGCGCGGCCGGCGGAGACTCAGCGCGCATGGGCACGTTCCTCTCGGGCGGCGTCGCGGTGTCGTGGGCGCGGCGGACAGGCGACCCACTGCCCATTGTCGGCCGACCCCGAACGGCCCGCAGCCCGGCCGTCCCCGACCGGCGGCGACCCTGGCCTGTTCCGCTTCCGCCTCGCTGGGGACCAGCTGGGCCTCGTTCCGCACAGCTGCGCGCCAGAGGACGAAAGGGCGGTATGCCGTGCACCTGTTCTGCCCTCAGGGCCCTGGCCCAGTCGGCCACGGCGCCGTAGATGTGGCTGGAGCGCTCCCCGGACGTCAAGGAGATTCATGCACGCCCAGCGTCGAGACGACATGCCGAAAAAGCAGCCGATGGAGCCGCGACGTACCCCTCAGTCGTCCAGCACCTCGTCGTCCGCGCGGGCGCTCAGTGCGACCCCGGCAGGGCTTCTCGCCCAGCAGCCCAGAGCCGGGAACGCCGCCGTCGTCCAGATGCTCCGCAGAGCCGGGCACGGGCACGGACACGGGAGCGATGAGGAGCAGCATCAGCACGGTCCGGACCGCAGGCATCAGCCGACCGAGCAGCAGGCCGTGCAGCGGTCCGCCGTACATGACGTACTGCGCAGATCCGGCCGCCCGCTCGACGACACCCTCCGCGGCGAGATGGAGGCCCGCCTCGGCGCCGACTTCTCCGACGTGCGCATCCACAACGACCACGCGGCCCGTGCCTCCGCGAAGGACATCGGGGCCCGCGCGTACACCTCCGGCAGCCACATCGTCGTCGGCCACGGCGGCACGGACAAGCACACCCTCGCCCACGAACTCACGCACGTCATCCAGCAGCGGCAGGGGCCCGTCTCCGGCACCGACAACGGCAACGGGCTCGCCGTCAGCGACCCGGCGGACCAGTTCGAGCGGGCGGCCGAGGCGAACGCGTCCCGGGTGATGGCAGGACCATTACCGGACGTCCAACGGGCACACTCCGAGGGGCCGTTGGCACGTGGCGGAACCGCCGGGCTCCCGGCCGTGCAGCGGTACGCGCCCGGCGCCCTCACCGGTGTGGTGGGCGAGCGCCGGGACGTCGAGGGCGGAGGGCAGGGAGTCGACCACTTCGTGACGCAGGCGCCCGACGCCGTGCTGCGTCCGGGGAAGTCGCCCAACAAGCTGATCGGCCACGAGATCGACCACATGGACGTCCGCCGGCACCATCCCGGTGACGTCTCCCTGATGATCTCGGACGACGGCACGCTCGCCGTCCACGACACCGAGCGCGAGCCCAAGGAGTTCTACGCGTCCTCGGAGGTGTTCACGCAGTCGGTCGCGGACCTGGCGGCCCGCAACAGCGCCTACACCCTGGTGCGTTCCGGGGGAGCGATCCGCACCGCGGGCGGGCCGTTGGAGCGCATCACGCCCGTGCTCAGCGGCGAGGAGGAGCGGGCCAGGGCCGCGGGGTTCGCCGATCTGATCAAGGTGCAGTGCATCGACGTCGCGCGCAAGGTCATCGGCAGTCACGCGATGGAGATCGTGCTGCAGGGCAGCTCCACCACCGAGACCGTGCCCTGGAGCGAACGCCAGGGCGCCGAAATCGCCGAGCGGGTGGCGAAGTCGGTTCGCGAGATGACCGGGGGCGGGGCGGACGGGTCCGGCACCTCCGTGGCCCAGCAGTACGGGACCGCGCTGCGCGAGCATCCCGACGAAGCCGACCGTGCCGCACAGGAGTTGGGCGTCAACAATCACGTACAGCCGGACGTCGGCGAGGCGTTCGCCACCCTGTCGATCGGCAGCGACGCGAAAGTCGACTACGCGACCGCCGCAGCGGGCGAGGCGTCCACGGACCGGGGAGCCGTGGACGTCTGGAACTACCACTTCGCCGGAGTCGTCGCCCGCAGCCGCGACGGCAACGACTGGGTGACGTTGGAGAACTACACGCGCGACCAGCAGGCGCAGAAGGCACTGCACGAGCTGGAGGGCAAACTGCTGGCCGAGTACCGGAAGAAGACCACGGGATGGATCTTCAACCGCGAGGGCAAGACGCCCAAGGGCACGTTCGAGAGCGACCGGATCGTGACGATGATCCAGGAACTCGCGAACGTCACGCGCGCGAAGGCACAGGCGGAGTACATGGCGCTGGGCATGGCCAAGGAGGCCTGGAAGAGCAAGTGGTTCTTCCGGATGTACGGCTCAGGCGCCGGCCAGCGCTTCCACGAGAAGCAGTACAACGCCGGTCAGGGCGACTTCGTCAACCCACTGACGGTACGCACGAGAACGCCGCGCCCCGAGTCCGGCGGCTCCGGCTGACCGGAGCCCTGCCGACTGCTGTCGGCTTCCGCCAACGGACCGGCGGGGCCCGTCACCGTAGGGCAGCCGCGCGCTGTCTCGATCGCCGCATGGAGAGTCATGTGCTGATGGAGAGTCATGTACTGAGCGAAGGCGCCCGGTCCCGTGCCGACGATGCGACGCCCCACCGTTTGACGGGGAGCAGGCCGCCGCCGGATCACGCCGACCGCGTGCCGGTCCGGGCCCGGCCCGGGGCGTGCGGCTCGTCGTCCGGTCGGCGCCCTTCGAGCAGAGCCCGGCCGAGCGGGGACAGGGTGTGCCACACGGTGTTCGTCACCCGCCGGCTGATGATCAGGTTCGCGTCCCGCATGGTCGCGGCGTGTTCGCTCGCCGAGGCGGCCGAGATGCCCAGCCGCCGGGCGAGCTCCCCGCCGGTCGTGCCGTTGGACGACGCGATCTCCTCCAGGACCGCCGCGCGGGTGCGGCCCAGCAGGCGGGCGAGCGCGGTCAGTTGGGGGGTGCCGCGGTCCTCGGTGAGGAGCTGGAGGCCGCGGTTGGCGGGATAGACCAGCACCGGGTCCAGTTCTCCGTCGCGCAGCGTGATGGGGCGGCGCCAGCAGAAGTACGAGGGGATCAGCAGCAGTCCGCGGCCGTTGAGGAAGAGGTCCTGGCGCACCGGGTAGTCCACCCTGAGCACCGGCGGCTCCCAGCGGGCCAGCGGATGGATGTTGCCCAGCAGCCGCTCGACGCCGCCGTCCAGCAGGTCGCGCGCACGCAGGGCCCGTTCGCCGTCGATCACCGCGCGGATGCGGGGCCACGGGCCTGCGAGCACCCGCTGGTGGTAGCGGCGCATGGCCCCGCCGAGCCGGCGCATCGTCTCCGGCTCGCCCAGGGCCAGCCCGCGCATCCACGGATCGGCATGGCGCCGGGCGGGCAGCAGGGCGAGTTCGGCGCGCAGGCGGGCGCGGCCGACGCTCATGACGGCGTCCAGGGCGGACTCGAGGCCGGTGCCCACGCCCGGCGTCAGGAAGTCGGGCGAGTAGCCGCGCGGTGGTGCGAGCCGGCGCAGCAGGGAGATCGACGGATCGAGCGGGTTCAGGGCCGTGGCGCGCCAGGGCCCGAAGACGATGTGGTCCGGTGAGCCGCCGAGCGCGTGCAGGCTCAGCAGCATCTCCCAGGACGGGTCCGGTGCGGTGGCGAGACGGACCCGGCCCAGGTCATCGGAAGAGAAATGAATGTTCAGCACAGGCGAAAACCCCCCGAGGCGACTGGCTGTGAAGTAAGAGGGCCGCACGGGCGCGGCAGTTGCGTCGCTTCTTTCACAACGGCTTTGTGCGCCGGGGCTTTTCGGGTGAGACCGAAAGTGCGTGCGGTGCGTTCGGGCTCCCGGACACCCTGAAGGCGACCGAAGACGTACGGGTGTGGGGGAGACCTGGTGCGCAGATTCGCCGTGTTGTCACTGCTGCTGATCGCAACGCTCGCCGCCTGCGGACCGGGCGACCCGGGAGCGCGCGCCGCGCGCGCCGAGCCGGACGCGGCGCTCCCGCGCCAGGCCACCGCTGAGGAGCTCGCGACCCTGCGCCGGGCCGAGGAGATCCTGGAGCGGCGCTGCATGAACCGCGCCGGGTTCGACCTGCCGGCGGCACCCGAGCCGGTCCGCACCGGCCCCGAGCCGCCACCGATGGCGCTCGTCCTGGCCGACCTGGTCTGGGCCCGCGAGCACGGCTACGGCGCCCGCGTGCGCACCCCGGAGGAGACCGCGCGTCTGCGCGCGGACGACCCGGTAGGTGACCACCTACGGGCATTGACGCCCGAGCGGCGCGCCGAGGCGCTGCGCGCCTGGCAGGGCGGCGGCGTCGACACCGTCGAGGTCACCCTCCCCGGCGGGATGACGACCGGGCGGAGCACCCGCGGCTGCACCAGCGAGGCGCGCGGCGAGCTGTACGGCGACTTCCGCACCTGGTTCGGCGCGGACGCCGTGGACCGCGGGGTCACGGCGCTGGCCATGAGCCGGGCCCAGGCGGACCCCGCGTTCACGAAGGCGCTGCGGGGCTGGTCGGACTGCATGGCCGGGCGCGGACTGCCGCATGAGTCCCCGCAGTGGCTGCGGGCCGCGCTGGGCGACTCGGCGCCCGAGGCCAAGGAGATCGAGTACGCCGTCGCGGAGGCGGCCTGCGCCGTCGGCTCCGGCCTCGCGGAGGTCGCCACGGACGTCGAGGAGCGGCACCTCGCGCAGGTGCGCGAGCAGTACCTCGCCGACGTGATCAACGCCCGCCGGATGCGGCTCGCCGCGCTGCCGAAGGCGGACCGGATCGTCCGCGACGAAGAACCGTCGCGGCTCAACACCCACAAGAAGGGCACGAGATGAAGCAGTACGTACGGAGCATCCTGGCCACGGCGGCCGTGATCGGGCTGGTCGCCACCGCGGGTCCCGCGATGGCCGCCTCGGACGCCGCACCGTCCGCCGCACCGGCGGCGGCCGGTGCCGCGCCCGGCGCGCCGACCCCGGTACGGCCCGGCGCCGACCTCAGCAAACTGGCCGCGGCCGACGGGGCGGACGGCTACCTCTACGCCTACGACCTGCCCAACTTCAGGGGGGACTGGTGCCGGTGGGACCGCGACGACGAGTGGTGGGGCAACGACTGCGGCAACTTCAACGACCGCGCCACCTCGCTGTGGAACAACGGGTTCCCCGGCCTCTTCAGCGAGGTCTCGCTGCGCCGTGACGTGAACCCGAGCACGAACCAGTCGGTGTTCTGCATCGAGGCGGGCAACTACTACGCCGACCTGTCCCTCGGCTACGAGAGGTTCCTCGACGGCGGCTGGGCGGACAACGCGATCAGCGGCCACCGCTGGTTCACCGACGACGCGGACTACATCCACGACCCGCACTACGCCTGCTGACCGGAGCGAGGAAACCGTGGCCATCACCATCAACCGGCGTGCCACCTGGGGGCAGTACGCCCCCTGGTACTTGCAGGCGCACGCCTGCAGCGATCCAGAGGCCAGCAGCAATGACAAGTGGTCCGGAAGCAAAGGGGTGTTCCTGCACCACCTGGGCCCCGGGAGCACCAGCGACCTGCAGACGGAAGAGGACTGCCGCAGGGCGATCGCCGAGGTCTACCTGGACCACAAGACCGGTGGTCAATTCGAAGGAGACATCGCCTACAACTACCTCGTCTGCCCGCACGGCCACGTCTACGAGGGGCGCGGAGAAGAACGCGGCGAGGGGAACGCCGCCGGCTACATCGAGGGCGTGGGGCGCAACGAGGGCTTCTACTCGATCGTGGGCATGATCCGTTCCCAGGACGTCGCGAGCGAGGCCATGCTGCGCGGGATCAGGGGCCTCATCGACCACCTGCGCCACACCGCCACACGCAAGACCGGGAACAAGATCCTCCCGCACTCCTTCGGCTACGACACCGACTGCCCCGGCAACCTGCACATGTACGCGCGGCCGGGATCGACGATCGACCCGTCCGTGCCGTGGCGGGCGCCCGCCGACATCTACGTGTACCGGACGCAGAAATGGGTGAACGAGACCTACGACACGGCACCCGGATACGTGATCTGCTCCGAGACCGGCTACACCGGCTGGAACACCGTGCTCGCGCTCACCCAGGGGCTTCAGCACGAACTCGGCATATCTCCCACCGTCCAGAACTTCGGCCCCGGCACGTTCAACGCGGTGAAGAACCACGAGATCGTGCCGGAGTTCGAGCGGAACGCGAATCTGCTGCGCCTGTACAACGGGGCGCTGTGGTGCAAGGGCTACTGGGCCTCCCAGTCCCTCGGTGGATGGGGCGAGGAGTCCGAGGCCTCCCTCCGGCAGCTCTACGCCGACATGGGCCTGGACCATGCCAACGCCGGGCAGCGTCTGGCCATGTGGCCGCATGTGCTGAAGTCGCTGCTGCGCATGGACCAGTTCCGGCTCGTGCCCGGTGGCGATCCCCACGTCCGGGCGATCCAGCAGCGGCTGAACTCCCGCTACGTCGCGGGCATCGGGATTCCCGCGATGAGTCTGGTGCCCTGCGACGGGATCTACTCCCGCGATGTCCAGCAGGGGCTCATGATGGCCATCCAGTACGAGCTCGGGATCGCCCTGGGTTCGATCAACGGGTACTTCGGACCGGGAACGCAGGCAGCCCTCAAGGGACGGGGCTCGGCGACCCTCACGGGCGATCTGCGCTACCTGTTCCGTGCCGCGTGCTACTTCAACTCACCGACATACACGGCGAACGGGCAGGCGCACTACCTTCCGGCGGACATCGGCACCGACGCCCGGACGGGTACGCACGTGGGGTGGCTCCAGGCCTTCCAGAGGTTCTCCCAGCTCCCCGTCACGGGCCACAACGACTACGCGACCTGGGCGCAGCTCCTCGTGTCGTCCGGTGACACCTCACGGGACGCCACCGGCTGCGACTGCATCACGGAGATCACCCCGCAGCGCGGTCAGTTGCTCAAGGCCAACGGCTACCACATCGTCGGCCGCTATCTGGACGAGCATCTCGCCCCGGGCGACGACGGCTATCTCGGCAAGGCGCTGAAGCCCGGCGAGCCGCAGGCCATTGTGAACGCCGGGCTGAGGTTCTTCCCCATCTTCCAGTACAACGGCACGGAACTCGGCAACTTCACCTACGCCAAGGGCTACGACCAGGGGAAGAAGGCCCACGGTAAGGCCGCCGAACACGGGATCGGCGCCGGTACGTGCATCTACTTCGGGGTCGACTACGACGCGACGGACGAGGAGATCACCAGCCATGTCGTGCCGTACTTCAACGGCGTCAAGGCCGCTCTCGCCGAACTCGGGAGCCGCTACACCTTCGGCGTCTACGGCTCCCGCAACGTGTGCATCCGGGTGTCGAAGGACGCCGGCGCCCGCTGGTCGTTCGTCTCCGGAATGTCCTGGGGGTTCTCGGGGAACCTCGGTTTCCCGCTGCCGGAGAACTGGTCGTTCAACCAGATCCACGAGTACGAGTTCCAGCCGGGCTGGGGCCTGGACCACAACATCTGGCGGGACGGCGGCGATCCCGGTGTCTCCGCCGTCGGCCGAGGGTGAGGGAGGAAGCCGATGATCTCCAGACGCAGTCTCCTGGGGGCCGCCGCCGGCACCGGCGTACTGGCCGTGGCGTCGGGTGCCCTGGCCACCCCCGCACCGGCGGCCGCGCCGCGCACGGGGCCGTGGGCGGGTGACGTGTCCGCCAACGGCTGGCGGATCGATCCCGCCGCCGTCACCGTCCACCACGTCGAGGGGTCCGCCGCGTCGCTCGGCCTGCGGCGTGGTGAAGTCGCGGCGGTGCTTCTGCACGTCGCGCGGCGCTGGCACTACGAGATCGCCGCGCTCGACACGGGTGAGGGCGGCGGCGTCGCCGGTCACACCACGCGGCGTACGGTCGGCGCCGACTTCGAGTCCAACCACCTGTCGGGCACCGCGATCGCGCTCCACCCCACCGCTTATCCGCTGAAGGGGAGCGAGGGGCTGTGGCCTCACCAGGAGGCGATCCTGCGGGACATCCTCGCGGACTGTGACGGGACGGTCGTGTGGGGCGGCGACCTGACCCCGGTGAAGGTCTCGCACTTCCACATCGCCGCCCGTCCCGGGGACAGGGCCCTGGCGCGGGTCGCGGCCCGGCTGGACACCGGCCGGGCCACCGCGTCCCGTACGCAGACGGCCGGCACGGTCGCCGACCCGGCGGCCCCCTCCCGCCGGGCCAAGGCCCGGCGCCTACGCCGGGCTCAGGGCACCTGAGCCCGGGCAGACACCGAGCGGCGGGTCGTTGAGGGCTTCGAGGGCTCTCAGCGCCCCGCCGTCGGGGCGGGGCCCCGGCTCCAGCGAAGGTGCCGAGCCCGGCCAGCGGCCGGCCGATTCGTTCATCAGCCAGACCGCCACGCCCACCCGGCCGCGCCGATCAGTGCCGCCGCCACCGGCAGGGTCGTGCCGCCGAAAAGGAACCGAACGTGTGTGTTCCTTGGTCGGAGCACATGCGCGTCGGCCCCCGCTGGCCCAGCTCCCGGGGAGGGTACGCGAGGCACCTCAGCATTGGCTTTGTGGCGGCGCGACCTTGCTGGAACTCCCGCTGGACCGGGGCTGGTTCATCATCCGGATGCGGGCAGTCAATACACGTCTTTCGCGTTCACCACGCACCTCCTCGAGGCCGGCATCGACGCCTACAGAACGGAGCTGATCAAGCCCCGTCGGCCCTGGCACGGCCTCGCCGACGTCGAACTCGGCACCGCGGAATGGGTCGACTGGTTCAAAAGCCACCGGCTCCACAGCGCGATCGGAGACATCCCGCCCCACGAATACGAGACCAACCACTACGCTCACCACCAGCCCCAACCGGCGGCTGGAGCCAACGCATAGAGCCTCCACCGATCCCGGCGCGGTTCCGTGTCCACGATCGGGCCCACCCGGGCGCGGATCGCGGCACCGGCCGTCTGGCAGCGCTGGAGGAGTCCGCCGACCAGGCGCTGGCCGAGCCCGTGGCGGGCGCGCTCGCCGGGCAGCCGCCCGTGGTCCTTCACGTACTGGTCGGTGATGCCCTCCAGGACGTCCTCGACCCGCTGGCGGCGGGTGGACGACCAGTCGATCAGCTCCTGGTCCACCCCCGCATTCCCCACCACCGGGCGCAGCCCCGGCGTCACCTCCCGCGGCACCGTCGCCAAGCCCAGCTCCTCACACACCTCCGCCGTCACGGTGAGCGTGTACAGCGTCCCGGCCGCGACGGCGCACTGCCGTGGCGTCCGTGCCTACGTTGCGGCGCGGTGAAGTACCGCGCGGTAGCCGCTTGCCGGATGGCCGGAATGTGTTCATCCGGCGGGACCTGATCGACCGGGCGTGACGCTTCTACTCTCCTCCGTGACCAGTCGGCGGTGCTCAACCACACCGGATTTACTCGCCTTTTGACGGAGGAGTAGCAGTGGATCGCCGTACCCTTCTTCGCAGTGCTGTCGTCGGCGCCGGCTCGGTCGCCTTCGGCTTCACCATGACCCGGGAGTCCCTCGCCTATCCCGCCCAGACCGGTCCCAGCCCTTACGGGGCCCTCCAGGCGGCCGACGCCAACGGCATCATGCTTCCGACGGGCTTCACCAGCAGGGTGATCGCCCGCTCCACCCAGACCGTGCCCGGCACCAGCCACATCTGGCACAGCGCCCCGGACGGCGGCGCCTGCTTCGCCGACGGAACGGGCTGGATCTACGTCTCCAACGCCGAACTGGGCAGCGGGGCTGGCGGGGTGAGCGCGATCAAGTTCTCCAGCACCGGCGCGATCACTGCCGCCTACCCCATCCTGTCCGGCACCAACCGCAACTGCGCGGGCGGCGCCACTCCCTGGAACACCTGGCTGTCCTGCGAGGAGACCAGCCGCGGCTTCGTATACGAGACCGACCCGTACGGGGTCAACGCGGCCGTCCGGCGGGACGCGATGGGGCGGTTCAAGCACGAGGCCGCCGCGTGCGACCCGGACCGGCAGGTCATCTACCTGACCGAGGACGAGGGCGACGGCGCCTTCTACCGGTTCATCCCTACGACCTGGGGCGATCTGTCCTCCGGCACCCTGCAGGTGCTGACGGAGAGCAACGGCGTACTGTCCTGGGCGGATGTGCCCGACCCGGACGGACAGCCCAAGGCGACCCGCCAGCAGGTCCCGGGAACCAAGAGGTTCGACGGCGGCGAGGGCTGCCACTACAAGTCCGGCACGTGCTTTTTCACCACCAAGGGCGACAACCGCGTCTGGGCCTACAACGCGGTGAACAACACCCTCGCCATCGCCTACGACGATGACCTCACCTCCAACGCCCCGCTCACCGGCGTGGACAACATCACCGGCGCCACGGTCGGCGACCTCTATGTGGCCGAGGACGGCGGCAACATGGAGATCTGCATCATCACCCCGGACGACATCGTGGCCCCCTTCCTGCGGATCACCGGCCAGAGCTCCTCGGAGATCTGCGGCCCGGCGTTCAACCCGGCCGGGAACCGGCTGTACTTCTCCTCCCAGCGCGGCACCAGCGGTTCCAGCAGCGGCGGCATCACCTACGAGGTGACCGGCCCCTTCCGCACCGCCCTCTGACCAACCCACTGTTGCCGGTGGGGCGCCGGCCGCCGGTGCCCCACCGGCCCCTGCGCGATATTCCCTCACCAGGAAGGTGGACGGACTCCCTTGTACCCTGCCCAGCCCGACCCCTGCTCCGTCGCATGCGCCCCCTGGCCACCGGCAGCGCCCTCATGCTGACCGCCGCATGCCTGAGCCTCTTCTCCGCGCCCCCTACGCAGGCGGCGGACACCTGCGGCTACACGTCGACCCGGATCCGGCAGGTCCAGGGCGCGTCGCACATCTCCCCGCTGGACGGCTCCACCGTCCAGGATGTCCGTGGTGTGGTTACCGCGGTCGGCTGCAACGGCTTCTGGTACCAGGACCCGTGCCCGGACGCCGACCCCGCAACCTCCGAGGGCCTGTTCGTCTACACCTCCCGGACGCCGACCGTGCAGGCCGGTGACGAGGTCGCGGTCAACGGCAAGGTGGCCGAGTACCGGCCCGGCGGCTCCTCCACAGCCAACCTGACCATCAGCGAGCTGACCTCCCCGTCCATCACAGAACTCGGTACCAAGGCGCTGCCCGCTCCGGTGGTGATCGGCACCGGCGGGCGCATCCCGCCGACCACGTTGATCGACGATGACGCCACCGGCAGCGTGGAGTCCTCCGGCACCTTCGACGCGGCCACCGACGGCATCGACTTCTACGAGTCCATGGAGGTTATGCGCGTACAGGTCAACACCCCGGTCGCGGCCGGCCCACCAACAAGTTCGGCGAGATCCCGGTCCTCGGTGACGACGGCGCGAACGCCTCGGCGCGCACCACCCGGGGCGGCATCGTGCTGCGATCCGCCGACCCCAACCCGGAGCGGATCCTCCTCGACGACTGGGTCCTGGCCGGCTCCACCCCGGCTGTCAACACCGGCGACCACTTCTCCGCGGCCGCCGTCGGCGTACTCGACTACTCCTTCGGCAACTTCAAGCTCCAGCTCACCCAGCCGCTGTCCCGCCTCGACAGCGGTCTGGGCAAGGAGACCACCACCCCGCCCGTCTCGGGGTAGCTCGCGGTGGCCACGCTCAACGTGGAGAACCTGGATGCCAAGGACCCGCAAAGCAAGTTCGACGCCCTGGCCCGCCAGATCGTCTCCAACCTCGCCTCGCCCGGCATCGTCGCTCTGCAGGAGATCCAGGACAACAACGGGCCCGAGGGCGGCCAGCCGACGGCCGACCAGACCTGGGCCAAGCTGATCAACGCGATCACCGCCGCCGGCGGCCCCACCTACGCCTACCGGCAGATCGATCCCGTCAACGGCACCGACGGCGGTGAACCGAACGGCAATATCCGCGTCGGCTTCCTCTTCCGCACCGGCACAGTGACCTTCGCCCCCGGCACCCACGGCGACGCCACCACCGCCGTACAGGTCTCCGACAGCGGCACCACCGGCGACCGCGTGGCCCTCTCCCTCAACCCCGGCAACTCCCCCTTCACAGGTAGCCGCAAGCCGCTGGTCGGCAAGTTCTACTTCGCCGGCAAGCCGGTCTTCGTCATCGCCAACCACTTCAACTCCAAGGGCGGCGACGACCCGCTCTTCGGCCGCTACCAGCCGCCGACCCGCTCCAGCGAAACCCAGCGGGGCGCCCAGGCCCAGATCGTGGCCGACTTCTACAAGAAGATCACCGCGATCGACCCGAACGCCCGGGTGATCGTCGCCGGAGACCTCAACGACTTCGAGTTCTCCACCGCCGTCGGCAAACTCACCGCCGCCGGGCTCACCGACCTGCCGGCCACCCTGCCCGACTCCGACCGCTACAGCTACATCTACGAGGGCAACTCCCAAGTCCTCGACCACCTGCTCATCTCACCGGCCCTGGTCACCGCCGGCTACGCCTACGACGCCGTGCACACCAACAGCGAGTTCACCGTCCGGCCCACCGACCACGACCCTCAGATCGCACGCCTGAACATCCCCTGAGCCGCGCTTTGACAGCGGCTTCCGGCGGCCCCGGCCCATGCGCCGGGGCCGCCACAGGCTCCAACCATCCCTGTTCCAGGAGGATCCGGGTCTCGTTCCCGTGCTGCCCTGTCCGGCCGCCGCTGGTTCGGCCTGACGTCGCGGCACTGACCGCCGTCGCACTGCCGATGACGTGACATCGTCGGCCTATGCGACCCCGCCCAACATCCGCAGCAAATCCACCGCACAGTCCGAGCTCAACGCGCTGACGGTGGCGGCCGAAGGGAGCATGACCAGCTACTCGCGGGACAAGTCCCCGCACTGGATCACCATCTCCGGAACCTGCAACACCCGCGAGACGGTGCTCAAGCGGGACGGGGACAACGTGCTGATCGGCAGCGACTGCGACCCGGACTCGGGCAGCTGGTACAGCCCGTATGACAACGACCTCGGCTACCCCCAGCTGATCGCGGTCACCGACAACGTCATCTCCTCCAAGGGCGACAAGGACCCCTCCGCCTGGAAGCCCCAGTCCAACGAGAAGTCCGCGCTGCAGAGCATGATCAACGCCTGCTCATCATGACCGAGCTCAGCTCCACGCTCACCGCTTCGCCGGATGGAGTGTGGACCGAGGAAGTCGGCACGATCACCGGCGAGCTGGAACTGCCGCACCCTGTGCACCGACGACGGCTCGCTCACCGTGCAAGTGCGCTACGCCGGCGCGCTGGAGTGGTACACCGTCCGCGGCGGCCACACCCGGCTGCACGACCCACGCGATCACTCCCCAGTGCACGAGCTGCTGGTGAATGTGCTCCACTACCCAGGTAGCTGAGCAACACCACCGAAGACCCGCCCGCCTGGCCCCATGACCAGCCGGGCGGGTCTTCGCCACGTGCAAGCAACCTCAGGTCCCAGCCATGGGTGATGGCTCTGACAGCGGCCGTGAGATCCACCTGATCACGGACCGGAACGGTCTACCTCTGTCGCTGGGCATCTCCGGCGCCGACATGCACGACAGCCTCGGCCTGAAGCCACTGGTAGGCGGGATCGCGCCCATCCGCTCCCGGCGCGGCCCGCGTCGCCGGCGACCGGCCAAGCTCCATACCGACAAGGGCTACGACTACAACCACCTGCGCCGCTGGCTCCCCAAGAGAGGCATCCGCCACCGCATCGCCCGCAAAGGCATCGAGTCCTCGCAGCGGCTGGGCCGCCACCGCTGGGTCGTGGAGAGGACGGTGCGTCCTGGCTCGCCGGCTGTCGGCGCCTGCACCGCCGCTACGAGCGCAAGGCCGAACATTTCCTGGCCTTCGTCGGCATCGCTGCAGCCCTGATCAGCTACCGCCGACTCACCAACTGAAACGACCTCTGAGAGGTCGTTTTCACCTGTGATATGCGTTTTGCCCTGAGGTTTTCGGTCAGAGGTTGTGTCTCGGTGGGGCTGGTGGAGTGGTTGCGGCAAATGCGCCGGATGGGGTGGCGGCTGGGGCGGGGTGCGGCTTGCGCCTGTCTCATCCCAGGACGTCCGTCGCGCGGTGGTGCTCCCGCTGTTCCCGGTTCACGCCTGGGCGCACGCCCTCGGTCGGCGGTATGTCCAGGTCATGGCCGAACGTCGTGCGTATCCGAGTGATCTGTCCGATGCCCGCTGGGAGTTGATCGAGCCGGTGCTGAGTGCATGGCGGGCCGAGCGGCGCCGGCATGCGCTCAGCATCGGACGCCCACCCCGAGCACGACCTGCGCGAGATCATGAATGCGATCCTGTACGTGGATCGCACCGGGGTGCAGTGGCGCTACCTGCCCCATGACTTCCCGCCCTGGGAAACCGTGTGCGGCTACTTCGCCAAGTGGCAGAAGGACGGCGTGTTCGCGCAGCTCACCGGCGTTTTGCGGCGGCTGTTACGGCAGAGGGAGGGCAAGCGCGCCGAGCCGTCCGCGTGCGTGATCGATGCCCAGAGCGTGAAGACCTCCACCAGCGTCCCGGCCGCCGGCCAGGGCACGGATGCGGCGAAGAAGATCGTGGGCCGCAAGCGGAGCATCGTCACCGACACCCTCGGCCTGCTGCTCGCGGTGCTGGTCACGGCCGCGAGCGTGCAGGACTCCGTCGCCGGAACCCACCTGATCGACCAGGTCGCCGCCGCACATCCCTCGATCCGCAAAGTCTGGGTGGACGGCGGCTACCGCCAGCACCTCGTCGAGCACGCAGCTCGCCTCGGCATCGACATGGAAATCGTCCTACGCACTCCTGGGGCCAGGGGATTCACCCCGCTGCCGAAGCGGTGGACGGTGGAGCGAACGTACGGATGGCTGATGTTCCACCGCCGCCTCACGCGTGACTACGAAACCCTCCCAGCCCGCTCCGAAGCCATGATCCACCTCGCCATGACCGACCTGATGGCCCGCCGCCTCACCGGCGAAGCCACCATCTCCTGGCGCGACCCGGCACCACGGGATCGAACACCAATTCCGGGATGAAACGCCGGGACAAAACGACCTCTTAAGGGCGTGAGTGAGCTCGGAGACTTCCTCAAGGACAAGCGGGCGCAGATCGCCCCCGAGCAGGTCGGGCTACCCGCCGTGGGCAACCCTCTCCGCGTTGATGGGACTTCCTGGATTTGTCCAGAGCTGCTCTTTCTCCTCAGTTGATCCGGTTTTGAGGGGTGTGGGGAGGTTGGGGAGCATGAGTGTGTGAGGGGCGCGGCGTGGGCAGCTTGTGTGTCAGGCGGGAGGGTTCGATCATGTGGCCCAGCCGGTGCGGGTAGCGGATTCTGAGTGCTGCGGCCACCACGGTCGCGGCTGCCAGGATGACGCTTGCCAGCAGCAGGGGTGCCGAGTAGCCGGTTGTCAGCAGGGGCCGGGAGATCACAGGGCCGATGATCTGCCCGATGCCATACCCGGCCGTCAACAGTGCGACGGCTCGCGGGACTTGGAGGTGCTCGCCGAGGGCCAGTGCCAGGGAGGCGATCCCCACGAACGTGCCGCCGAAGGCGGCCGCTGCGACGAGCGCGCTGACGCTGCCGGGAACCAGCCCGGTGAGGGCGATACCGGCGGCCTGGAGCATCAGGGCCGACGCCAGGAGGGTGGGGCGGCTGAACCGCCGGGCCAGGGCCGTCCACAGTGCTGAACCGGGGATCGCGGCCAGTCCGACGACGACCCATGCCCCTGCGCCGACCCAGCCGGGGGCGTCCTGGGTGATCGAGGCGACGAGGAAGGTGCCGGCGATGATGTAGCCGATGCCTTCGAGGGTGTAGCTGAGCGCCAGTGCGGTGAACCAACGGTGTGTACGGGTGCGGGTCTTCGCCGTGCTTGCCGCCTGCGGGGCCGGCGGGTCGAGTTTCCATGAGGCTGCGGTCAGCAGCAGCGTCAGGACGGTCGCGATCCACCACGCCGTACGCCAGGTCGCAACCTCGCCGACGGTCAGGACCAGCACTCCCGAGAGCACGATGCCCGCGCCGATACCGCCGAATCCCCAGCCGATCAGGTGCGGGGCCGGCCGGCGCAGTCCGGACAGAAGGGCCCCGACCGCGTAGACGAAGGCGAGCGCGCTGGTGAACCCGGCGAGGAGGCGCAACCCCGACCAGAGCGTGACGTCCGTCGTGAGCGGCATCAGGGCGAGAGAAGCAGCCATCACGATCATCGAGGCACGCATCACCAGGCGAGAGCGGACCAGCTGGGGCGCGAAACTGCCGGCCAGGGCGCCGGCCAGGTAGCCGACATAGTTGGCTGTCGCCAGGTTCGCCCCGCTCGTGGCCGAGAGGCCGGCCTGGTCGTGCATCAGCGGCAGGATCGGGGTGTAGACGAAGCGGCCGACCCCGGTGCTGGCGGCCAGTGCGGCGGCTGCCTGGGCCGCTGTGACCCAGGGTGCGGTTGCGATAGGTCGGCGTTGAAGCGGGCGTTCGGCCGAAGCTCGTTCGACGGTGAGAGTCACGGAGGGTCCTGCCTTTCTGGAAGTCCTGGCACGGTGCGGCCTAATCGGGCGGCGGCGTCTTCGGCGCCAGGTCCGTGGCGGCATCGCCACGAAGACCCTTCGGGCCCATGGGTGGCCTCAGCGAGGGGGGTGAAAGCTGGATGTCTGACGTTCGGGTCACGGCGTCGCCTGTGCGGTGACGGCTCCGGCGATGAGGTGTCGCCGTCGGTGAGCTTCGACCAACAGGCGGTTGCGGGAGGGCTGGTGCGGCACGGCGGTGATGAACGCGTGCGACGTCGTCACCGGGCACGTCGCCGTACTCGACCGCCGACCCAGCGGTGATGAGGCCGGGTCGGGCGTGTTGAGAAGAGTGCTGTGCCCCACGATCAGCGGGGTGCGGCCGGTGCGGGAGTCGGCGATCAGGTCGCCGCTGACCGGCGTGGCGTCTGCGGCTCGACGGTGCCGGTCTGCGCCGCACTGCGGTGCAGACCGGTCACCTTGTCGCCGCGGGCCCTTGTCGCTGCGGGCAGCGGGGTGCTGGGCGAGCCGGCGACCGACCGCTTCGCCGGCTCCGACCTGGCATACCTTCGGGTGGCCGTCGGCCGAGCAGTTTCAGCGGTCGTGGGTGTGGTCGACTCCTTCGACGATGAAGACGCGGTAGTCGGCACCGGCTTGGCGGTGGGGCAGTGCTGCCTGGTAGGCCGGGCTCTCGTACCAGGCCCGCGCGTCCTCGACGCTCGGGAAGCGGTGGATGAGCACACCGTCGAACGCGGTGCCTTCCAGGGTGTCGATCGCCCCGTATCCGACGACCGGTGTGATCTCGTGGCCTGCCCGGGCCGCCCGGGCCGAGCTGGCGTAGAGGGCCAGCTCGGCCGGGTCGGTCACACGCTCGCGGAGCATGACGACGTAGGCGCTCATCAGCCGGCCTTGGTGACCAGCTCGATCAGGGCGTCGGCTGCGGGAGCCGAGGAGGCCGGGTTCTGCCCGGTGATCAGCAGACCGTCCTTGAGGACGTAGGGCTGCCAGTCGCCGCCCTTGGAGTAGACGCCGCCGAGCTTGATGAGTTCATCCTCGACCAGGAAGGGGACGACCTCGGTGAGGTGGACGGCCTCCTCCTCGGAGTTGGCGAACCCGGTGACCTGCTTGCCCGCGACCAGCGGAGTGCCGTCCTCGTTGACGACGTGCCGCAGCACACCGGGAGCGTGGCACACCAGCCCCACCGGCTTGCCCGAGCGCAGCGTCGTTTCGATCAGCCGCGCGGAGTCGGCGTCCTCGGCCAGGTCCCACAGCGGTCCGTGCCCGCCGGGGTAGAAGACCGTGTCGAAGTCACCGGCCGAGACCGAGTCGAGGCGCACGGTGTTCGCCAGTGCCCCGGTCGCCTCCGCGTCGGCCTCGAAGCGCCGGGTGTCGTCGGTCTGGAAGCCGGGCTCGTTGCTCTTGGGGTCCAGCGGCGGCTGACCACCCTTCGGCGAGGCCAGCGTGATCTCCCAGCCGGCCTCCTTGAAGCGGTAGTACGGCGCCGCCAGCTCCTCCAGCCAGAACCCGGTCTTTCGGCCGGTGTCCCCCAGCTTGTCGTGCGAGGTGAGAACGATCAGAACCTTCATGACACACTCCTTGCGTGCTCAGTAGACCAGTCTACTATTAGTGGGTGAACCAGTCCCCATGACCCGGATCTGGGCCATGGGGCGCCGGTCTTCTACAGGTGCAGAAGCCTGCGGGTTGCCGCTGTGACGGTGTCGAGCGGGGTCAGACTGCGGTGGATCTTGGCCATGACGCTGGCGCCGAGCCACATGTCGTACAGGGCCTGTGCGACGTCGCGGGGCTCACCGTCGACCGAGAGGGAACCGTCCTTAAGGCCGTCGGCGATCGTGCGCTCGATGCGGTCGACGATGGCACTCGTCCCTTCCTTCAGGGCAAGGCGCATCGACTCGGACAGGTCCGCGACCTCGGCGCCGAGTTTCACGGCCAGGCACTTGCCCTGGCACTCCTCGAGGCTCTGCGTGTCCCGCCACTGCTGCCAGTAGGCCATCAGCCGCTCGGCCGCCGTCTGACCGGAGTGGGCGAGAACGCGGTCCATGTCCGTGAGGTAGTCCGCGAAGTAGCTCTTCAGGATCGCTTCACCGAAGGCGTCCTTCGAGGCGAAGTAGTGATAGAAGGACCCCTTCGGCACACCGGCCTCCGCGAGCACCTCATTGATGCCGACAGCTGAGTAACCCTTGCGGGCCATGATCCGCTGGGCAGTGTCGAGGATGACCCGACGAGTGTCTGTGGTGCGCGTGGTTACCGACATGCATGAACCATAGCACCCGAGTAGACCAGTCGTCTAGGAGGTGTGCGGTAGAAGGCGACATGGGCTGGTGACCCTTCACGACGGCTACCGGCTCTACAGCGTCGGCACGATGATCCCGACCGAGCGCGCCTACCGGCTCATCCGCACCGTGATCCACCGCAGCTACCTGCCCGGCGAGCGGTTCATGAACCGCGACGAGATCGCCCGCACGTTCCAGATCGGCACCAAGGAAGCCGCGGCCGCGGTGCGCCAGCTGGTGGCCGAAGGGCTGCTTGTGGGGCCGCGCGGGCAGTACGTCAACGAGTACAGCCCCGAGCAGCAGCGTCGGCGCGTGAAGCAGCTGCGCGAGCGCGCCAAGGATCTGCGCCGCGAGGCCCTCGAGCTGATGAAGACCGCCCGGGAGATTGAGCAGCAGATGGACGCCGACGACGGCCCGAAGGACACGTAGCGCTCCACTCGTGCCGCGGGTGGTTGATTTGCTGATCGGTGCGAGTCAGTCGTGCCCGGGCGGGGGCGGGGAAGCATCGAAGGCGCGGAACATCTCCCGTGTCCACCTGAGTCCTTCGAGGTTTTGGGCAAGCACGGCTTCCTGCGCCTCCAACAAGGCGATCTCGGCGTCCAGTTTGTCGGCCGACAAGCGGTCCGCCCACGCGAGGAACGCCGCCGCCTCTCCTCATCCATGGCGTCAGTGTGTCGCAGCGTGAAGCCCGTGGCAGTCCCTCGATTGGCTGCAGATCGCTGCTGAAACACGGCATTGGCATGCACCCTTGAGCAGCAGATTCTCAGGCCGGCGGCGCGGCGGTGGGCGGGGCCTGCTCGGTGGGCTGGTCCGGGTCTGTCCAGCCAACGGTGTAACTCGGGTTGGTGTGAGTTAGCGGCGGCCGACGGAGAGTCGGCCGTCGAAGGTGATGTCGAAGGCCTGCAGGGCGGGCTTCCAGCGCATGGTCCAGCGTTTGCGTCCCTGGCCGGTGGGGTCCAGGCTCATGACGGCCATGTAGACGCATTTGAGGGCTGCGGCCTCGTTCGGGAAGTGCCCGCGGGCCCGGACGGCTTTTCGTATGCGAGCGTTGACTGACTCGATCGCATTGGTAGTGCAGACGACACGGCGGATCTCGGTGTCGAACTGGAGGAAGGGCACGAACTCGGCCCAGGCGTTCTCCCAAAGCCGCACGATCGCGGATACTTGGCGCCCCACTCCTCCTGGAACTCCAGGAACCGGTCTTCTGCCGCGCTTGCCGTCGGAGCCGTGTAGACAGGCTTGAGCGCGCGGGAGATTTTGTCCCAGTCCTGGCGGCCCGCGTAGCGGAACGACGCCCGGATCAGGTGAACGACGCAGGTCTGGGTGACCGCCTGCGGCCAGACCGCCGAGATGGAGTCGGGCAGGCCCTTGAGCCCGTCACAGACGACCATGCACACGTCCTCGACACCGCGGTTCTTGATCTCGGTCAGGACCTGGAGCCAGTACTTGGCGCCTTCGCCGCCGTCGCCAGCCCACAGGCCGAGGATCTCGCGCGTGCCGTCCACAGTGACCGCGAGTGCGACGTAGATGGGCCGGTTCGCCACCTGTCCGTCGCGGACCTTCATGTGCACGCAGTCGATGAAGATCACCGGATAGACCGAGTCCAGCGGCCGGTTCTGCCACTCGGCCATCCCGTCCACGACCTTGTCGGTGATGGTCGAGATGGTCTGCTTGGACACGCTCGCGCCATAGACCTCGGCCAGGTGGGCAGAGATGTCACCGTGCGTCAAACCGCGCGCGGACAGCGACAGGACCATCTCGTCGACACCGGTCAGCCGCCGCTGCCGCTTCTTGACGATCTGCGGCTCAAAGCTGCCGTCGCGGTCGCGCGGCACCGTGATCTCCACCGGACCCACGTCGGTCAGCACGGTCTTGGACCGGGCCCCATTACGGCTGTTGCCGCTGCCGACACCGGCCGGGTCGTGCTTCTCGTAGCCGAGGTGGTCGGTGATTTCGCCTTCGAGAGCGGACTCCAGCACGCGCTTGGCCAGCTGCTGCAGCAGCCCGCCCTCACCGGTCAGCTGCAGGCCGCTCGCGCGGGCCTGGTCGACCAACTGCCCGATCAACTGCTCGTCCAGCGCGTCCGCCGGCAACTCGGCCGGCCGGACCTCTTCAACCGCCTCGGCAGAGACAGTCACGTCGCTCATCAGGTGCTACTTCCATGATCGGGAGTTACACCGAAGACCGTACAGACCCGGCGGTGGCGCTCTCCAGGTTGGCGTGGACGACGTCGAGACGGTCTGCGAGGCGACCGGGTCGCTCTTGCCAGGGTTGCCGCAGTCGGCAGATCCGCGGCGCTGATGCGGATGCGTGACGAGCCGTCGACTGTGGTCAGTGACGATTGCTGCGGTCAGCCGGCCGACGGCGCTGACAGTTGTCGCACGCCGACCGGCGAGGGTGCAGTGCTGCCCTCGCCGGTCGTGTGTCACGTTCCCGTGACGGGTGTCAGTTCAGGGTCCACTTCTGGTTGTTCTGGCCGTTGCAGGTCCACAGGAGCAGCTTCGTGCCGTTGGCGGTCGCCGCGCCCGATGCGTCCAGGCAGAGGCCGGAGAGGTTGTTGGTGATGGTTCCGTTGGAGTTGACGGTCCACTTCTGGTTGGTGCCGCCTGTGCAGTCCCAGATGATGACCTTGGTGCCGTTGACGGTTCCGTTGTTGTCGGCGTCCAGGCACTTGTTGCCGTAGACGACCAGCTCACCGCGCGATGTCCGGGTGAAGGTCTGGTTGCGCCCCCCGGAGCAGTCCCATATCTGCGCCTGGGTGAGGTTGGTGATGGTGTTCTTGTCGATGTCGACGCAGCGGTTCGAGGCGGAGCCGACGAGGGCGACGCCGTCCGTGCCGGCGATGCTCTGGACCCGGATGGCGTCGACATCGGGGGCTGTGCTGCCGGAGACGGGTGCGAAGCGCACGGTGTTGCTGCCCTTGCCCAGGTGGGCGAGTACGGACACGGTCCGGTACGTGGTCGCCGAGCCGGTCGGCGGGAAGGCGACGACGTGTTTGTACTGCCCGTTGACCTGGACGGTGGCCTTGCGGGCGGTGCCGGCGCCGTTGGCGTACGTGATGTCGACCAGCTTGGTGCCCGCGGCGGCGGTGGTGACGCCGGTGAAGGCCGGTGTGGTGGCGGTGGTGGTGTCCTCGTACGTCGAGCCGGACGCCTCGGTGCCGGAGACCGTCAGCAGCACGGCGTCGTTCGCCGGGACGGTGGTGGTGTAACCGGTGGCGAAGGAACCGGCGTCGGTGCCCGTCCATGCGTTGCGCACGGACGCGGAGGCGGCGGTCAGGCCCAGGTCGGCCCAGCGGACCGTCATGGATGCCGAGGAGCCGGTGCGGTTGAGCAGGAGCACCGCGCGCTTGCCGGTGCCGGAGAGCACCTTGCCGTACACCTGGAGGTTGCGGGTGTCCTCGGCGACCTTGACGCCCTGAAGGCCGCGGGGGTCCTGATTGACGGCGATGACCTCGGAGTTGGTGAGGATGTCACGGGTGGTCGTGCTCATCGTGGCCAGGTTGTTGCCCGCCAGCAAAGGGGCACCGGAGATCGCCCACAGGCTCATGTGCAGCCGGTTCTGCGCGGCGTTGAGACCGTTCATGCCGACCATCAGCATGTCGGGGTCGTTGTAGTACCCGGTGTGCTGGGCCGCGGGGTGCAGCCCCTTGTCGAAGTTGGCGAGCATCTTGCCGGTGTTGGCGGTCTGGCCCCAGAAGATGATGTCGGTGCTCGTGCGCCACAGGTCGCCGTACCCGGTGGCCCAGTTCCACGGAAGTCCGGTGCCCCACTCGCAGAAGGAGAGGACGAGATTGCGGCCGGTGACCGCGGTGGCGGCCTCGTTGGCGGCGGCGATCGCCTTGTAGGTGGCCTCCGGATCGAGGCCCTCCTCCTTTCCGCCGCACCAGTCGATCTTGACGTAGTCGAAGCCCCAGCGCTGGAAGGTCTCCAGGTCCTGCTGGTAGTGGCCTTCCATACCGGTGTTGGGCGCCGCGGGCCGGGTGGTGGGGAAGTAGTAGCCGCAGCCCTGCTTGCCCGCGTCGGTGTAGATGCCTGCCTTCAGGCCCCTGCTGTGGAGGTAGTCGGCGACGGCCTTCATGCCGCTGGGCCACAGGTTCTCGTCGACGACGATGTTGCCGTCCCCGTCCCGTGCCCCCTGCCACCAGCCGTCGTCCAGGTTGACGTACCGGTATCCGGCGGCGGCCATACCGGAGGAGACGAGGGCGTCGGCCTGCCGCTTGATGACGTCGAAGTCGATGCTGCTGGCGAAGCTGTTCCAGGACGCCCAGCCCATCGGCGGCGGGGTCACGTTGATCTGGTTGGTGCTGACGGCGGTCGGCCCGGCGGACAGGGGCGCTGACTGCTTCTGGGTGTCCAGTGCGGCCAGGCCGGTCATGGCGAGCGCCAGGGTGAGGAGTTGGAGGGCGACTCTACGGGTCCATCTTCGTGCGATGGTGTTCGGCATGCGACTCTCCCGGCAGTGGAAAGGAACACTTTCCAACGAAAGGGATCACATGACAGCGTTCCTGTGGGGAGCAAGTCAATAGCTCGCGCAAGGGGGATGGCTTCCGGGAACAGCTTCTGGCCTCGCTCCTGGCGCCGCGTACATCGCGGCGCCTCCGGCCGGCCGGGAGGTTGACCCGGACGTGACCCGCCGCCCGTACGTCGACCGCGGAACTCCCGGGCGGGCACACGGAGCGGTGCGATCAAGGCCTCAAGATATCGTCAACAATTTAGTCGACGCTCTTGTGGCCGGTGAGGCCCAGGACTACGTTCCATGGCTGTATCGCCCCGCGAAGAGGCTGGAGTTGTGGAACGAAGGCCAGCGCCCTTGGAGGCCGCATCGCCATCTCCATCCAGCCACTCGGCTCCCGCCCGACAATCGAACGGAGACTGAGCATGTCCATGCTCTTGAGATGGCGCCGGTGGAAAATCGCGCCTCTCACGGCGGTCCTCGCTGCCTGCCTCGCGGTCGCGACCGGCGCGAGCGTGACGCTCGCCAACGCCGCGACGGACCGCGTGCAGACCTCCACGCCCGCCTCCGCCGCCGCGAGCAGCACATCCTCCGGCATTGCGCCGGCCATGTCCTGTTCCGGCGTCAGTTCCCTGGATCTGGCCGCCGCGGTGCCCGGTGTGCCGTTCCAGATCACCTCGGCCGCAGAGATGGCCGCCGACAAGAACACGCTCGGCGACTGGGCGTACTGCGACGTACGGGGCGTGATCGCTCCGCAGATCCACTTCCAGCTCCGGCTGCCGCAGTCGACCTGGCAGGCGAGCTATCTCCAGCTCGGCTGCGGGGGCCTGTGCGGCAATGTGAACACGGACCGCGTCTCCGCCTCCTACGGTTGCGTGCCGCTGACCGACGGCGCCTTCGCCGTCGCCTCCAGCGACGAAGGTCACTACCAGGGCGGTGGTCTGTTCTCCACCGACCCCACCCTGCGCGCCGACTTCGGCTACCAGGCCGACCACTCACTCGCGCTGGCGGCCAAGGCCCTCATCAAGAAGTACTACGGCCAGGCCCCGACCCACTCCTACTTCGACGGCTGTTCCCAGGGCGGCCACCAGGCCCTGACCGAGGCCCAGCGCTACCCGAAGGACTTCGACGGCATCATCGCCGGTGCCCCGGCCAACAACTTCACCGCCCTGAACACCTTCTCGCACGCCTGGACCGCGCAGTCGGTGTTCCTCAACGGCGGCCCCGCGACCATCACCACGGCCGACCTCGCCCCCATCCACCAGGCCGTGCTCAAGGGCTGCGGCGCGCCCGCCGACGGCATCATCGGCGACCCGCTGGCCTGCGACTGGGACCCGGCGAGCATCCAGTGCGAGGCCGGGCAGACCTCCACTGCCTCGGACTACTGCCTGACCGCGGACCAGGTCACCACCCTGCGGCGCATCTACGCCGGCCCGACCGACGAGCACGGCAAGCTGCTCTACCCGGGCTACCAGCTGCGCGGCTCCGAGCTGAACTGGGCGAACGTCATCGTGCCGACCACGCCCACCGGAACCACCGGTGACATGAACTTCGTCCGCGAGACCATCCGCTACCAGATCTTCGACAGCCCGCAGCCGACGCTGACCTACAAGGACATCAAGTTCACCGCGGCCTACTACAAGAAGATCATGCGGCTGGGCGAGGGCATTTACGACGCCACCAACCCCGACCTGGGGGCGTTCAAGAAGGCCGGCGGCAAGCTGATCCTCTGGCACGGCCTGGGCGACCAGCACATCCCGGCGGTCGGCACCATGGCCTACTACAAGGCCGTGCAGAAGGTCATGGGGGGCGAGAAGGCGACCAACGACTTCGCCCGGCTCTTCCTCCTCCCGGGCGTAGCCCACTGCGGCGGCGGCCAGGGCCCCAACACCCTCGACGCGCTGACCGCCATCGTCGACTGGGTCACCAAGGGCCAAGCCCCGGGCAGCTTGTTGACCAAGTCGGTCGACAGTAGCGGCACGGTCACCTCCTCGCGCCCGGCTTACCCCTTCCCCTACATCGCCAAGAACACGACGGGCGGATCGGCCGACGACCCTTCCAGCTACACCCCCGTCAGGTCCGCGGCGGAGGCGGGTCTGTCCCTGAACTGGCTCGGCTCCTTCCGCCCCGGTTACGAGACCGTCGGCAACTGGGTCGGTGGCAAGTGGGTGGTGACCAGGAGCAAGGCCTGACGGTCTGAGCCGACCGGCAGGAACTGCCCACAGATGCGCGGCGTCGTGGCCCGGGCTCTGCGGGTCACGACGCCGCGCACCGGAGCCTCGGTCCGTCCAGGTACAGCGAGAAGTCGCCGGCTCGGTGCGCGGCACGTCGGCCGTAACTCCTCGGACCTCATCGGCCGTTCGGCCGGCTCGGGCCGCCCTTGAACGCGGACACAGTGATGCGATGGCCTCCGTAAGGGTGAACGCTGTCCGGTCATGGGTGAATGGTTCAAATCACCTGTGCATTTCCTTTGCCCAAGTATGAGTTGACAATGAAGGCGACATAATTGTTGACGATAAATTCCCGAGGGACCTACGTTCGCATGGCAGCCGAAAGAGGCGCCGCGTGGGCGGGCAACTGGTTCGACCAACCATTGGCCGGCCACCGTGAGGTCGTCCCGCGCAGGTGACGTCGGGCGTCCCGCGCAGGCGACATCGCAGAGCAGCGGTTCGAAGCCGCCGCGAACAGGAGTGAACTGAGTGAAGCACAGGGCAGTCAAGCGCAGGAGCGTCGTCATGGGGCTCGGTGTCACCGCCGGCGCCGCGACAGTCGGGGGCGTCGCCCTGACCGCGCAGGCATCGCAGGGCACGGCCGCCTCGAAATCCGCGAAGGCCTCGAATTCCCTGGTCTTCGACAAGGACGCCTACACGGAACTGACGACGACCATCACCGCGGTCGACGGCAGCGAGAAGGAGGTCACATACCACTTCTGGAAGGCCATCACCTACGTGGCCGACCCGGTGGACGTCGAGCACCAGAGCCTGGTCGTCAGCGTCCCGGTGAAAATCGACGGCAAGGCCGTCGACGCCACCGACGCTCCCATCCTCTTCACCAACTCGGTGGGCGGCTACATGCCGGCGAACGTGTCGAGCGCCACCGGGGTGGGCGAGGCCGTGATGGAGATGGGCAACGTCGGCGCGCCCAGCGGTTCGTCCAGTCCCTCGGCTTCCGGCGGTACCGGGCCGGGCGGAGGCGGCGGCACGGGTGGCGGCCCAGGTGGCGGGGTTCCCAATCTCGCCAAGATCGCCCTGGCGGCGGGCTACGTCGTCGTGGAGCCGGGTGCGCGCGGCCGCAGCCTCGTCGATGCGAACGGCGTGTACTACGGCACCGCGCCGGCCGTCATCGTGGACCTGAAGGCCGCCATCCGGTACCTGCGTGCCAACAAGGGCCGCATTCCCGGCAACACCGACCGGATCATCTCCGCCGGAGGCAGCGCGGGCGGCGCGTTGTCCGCTCTGCTCGGCGCGTCCGGCGACAGCCCGCTGTACGCCAAGTACCTCAAGGAACTGGGTGCGGCCGACGCGAGCGACGCCGTCTTCGCCTCCGCGGAGTGGTGCCCCATCACCGACCTCGAACACGCCGACGGGGCGTACGAGTACTGCTGGGGCACCAGCGTCACGCAGAAGACCGGCAGCCAGGTCGACCAGACGGTGTCCAAGGACCTCACGGCCCAGTTCGCCACCTACCAGGCGTCCCTCAAGCTCAAGGGGATCAACGGCTTCGGCCGCCTCACGGCGGGAAACTACGACGAGTACCTGGTGGAGACCTACCTCCAGCCGGCCGCCACCACTTACCTCAAGTCCCTGTCGGACTCCGACCGTTCCGCCTACCTGGCCAAGAACACCTTCATCACCTGGGACGGCGACAGGGCGACCTTCACCTGGGCCGGCTTCGTCGACCACGTGGGGACACGAAAGAAGTCCACCCCGGCATTCGACGCCTTCGACCTGTCCGCCGGCGAGAACAACCTGTTCGGCACGGGCACCACCGCCGCCCGGCACTTCACGCTGTACAGCCTGCGTCATGAGGTCAGCGGCAGCGCACGGCTCGACAGCGACATCCCCGAGCTGCTGAATCTGATGAACCCCATGTACTTCATCAGGAAGCGCAACCCCGGCCGGTCGAAGCACTGGTGGATCCGCGTCGGCACCAAGGACACCGACTCCTCGCCCGTCATCGTCGGCAACCTCGCCGCCGCCCTCGACGGCATCGGCGACAACGTCAACTCCCTGATGTACTGGGACGCCGGGCACGGAGCCAATGACGACCCGGTCGACTTCCTGGAGTGGATCGCCGATGTGTCGGGTCACAAGAAGTAGGAGGGTCGGTCAGGTCGGTACCGTGCAGGCCGACACCAGTTCCTCGGTGACCGGATGTCGCGTCCGGCGATCCTGAGCCGGGGCGGCGACCGTCGTAGGGCAGGGTATGTGGCCTACGACGAAGAGCCTCCTGCCCGCAAAGAACTCGCGGGCAGGAGGCTCGAAGCGTCGAGGTTTGTTCTTCGTGCCCTGGGACAGCAGGTTGTCGCAGGCGTCCTCGCGCGGTGCGGTGACGGTCGCGGTGACGCCCGCCAGCCGCAGGAGCGTGCTGACCATGGTGCTGGACGTTTCACCGCCGGCTCGCAGGATATCTGTGCTACTGGACCACCGCCGCACCGTCGGGGTCGGTGAGACCTGCCGTTCCGAACGCGCTGCTCCAGTACTGCGCCGCCGCATGCGGCCGGGGTTGCCGAAGTAGCTGCTTGAAGCCGTGGAGCCGATCGCCCCGGCCACGGCGTGCCCGTTCTCCGAGGGCAGCTGTCCTGAGAGCGGAGTCACTACCCGGCTTTACGAAATTCCCAGGTTGTTCCCAGGGAACGGTGAAGTAGCACCCATATCGTCCTGGGCATGCACAACGACCATCTTCCCCGCCGTGGCTTCCTTGTCGGAACTCTCGGCCTTGCCCTGTTCGGTGCCACCGCCTGTGGCGGCTCGTCGGACTCGTCGACGAGTTCCGCCAGTAGCGCGTCCGCTTCCGCGTCCGCGTCCGCTTCCGCCGCGAGCGGCAGCGAGGAGACCCCCAGTCTGGAGAGCCTGACGGCGGAGGTCCCGGACAAGTTCAAGCAGTACACGTACAAGGACTCGCAGACCGGCAAGTCGGTGCCGTACAACCTGTACGTCCCCGCGGACTACGACAAGTCCAAGGCGTACCCCCTGGTGCTCTACATCGCCGACTCCAGTCTCGCCGGCAAGGAGGTGACGGCGCCGCTGTCGCAGTACGGCGCGCTGATCTGGGCCAGTGAGAGCGAGCAGACCAAGCACGAGAGCATCGTCCTCGTTCCCACGTACCCGGAAGTGATCATCGACGATCACGACAGCTTCACCACGACCGACTACGTCGAGTTGACGACCCGCCTGCTCGATTCGGTCACCAAGAAGTACAGCGTGGACCCCAGGCGGATCTACGGCACCGGCCAGTCGATGGGGTGCATGACGGTGATGTACCTCGCGGCCGAGCACCCCGACCTGTTCGCGGCCGAGCTGTTCGTCTCCGGTCAGTGGGACATCAACGAGCTCGACAACCTGGCCAAGGAGAAGTTCTTCTACATCGCCGCCGGCGGTGACGAGAAGGCGTCGGGTGGTCAGGCCGAGGTCAAGAAGATGCTCAAGAGTGCCGGTGTCTCCTACCAGGAGGCGACCTGGGACGCGACTTGGTCCGAGGCGCAGTACGCGAGCGCCGCGAAGAAGCTGTTCGCCGCCGGCGACAGCATCAACTTCGCCACGTTCAAGACGGGAACCGTGCTGGAGACGTCCGGGGCGTCGTCCGCTCCGGTGGGCGGGGAGCACATGGCCTCCTTCGAGCCGGCGTACAAGATCACCGCACTGCGCGACTGGTTGTTCGAGCAGAGCGCCTGACATCCCTGGCACGGACGCGGCCGAGGGCCTGGGCCCTCGGCTGCTCGGAGGAGAACACCCCATGAGCAAGAGGATCACGCGATCCGGTCTGGTGAGCACCGCGCTGTGCGCCGCCCTCGCCCTGACCGGCTGTGCCTCGACGGACAGCACGGCGAGCACGGGCACCGGGACGGCCGCCGCCTCGGCGAGTACGAGCGCGTCGCCGTCGACGAGCGCCACGACGTGCGGCACCGCTTCGGCCGTGGACACCGGCGGCGCCTCCGCCGCCGACGCGGGCATGCGTGCCGAGGGGGCCTGGGGCAGCGGCGACTACGCCACCGCCCTGGCGTGGGCCAAGGTGGCCGCGGACGGCGGTGATTCCCGCGGCCAGAGGATCCTCGGCATCCTCTACCTCGAGGGACAGTGCACCGGCAAGGACTACGACCAGGCGCTGACCCTGCTGAAGAAGGCAACTTCCGCCGGTGACATGAAGGCGCCCCGCTATCTCGGGCAGATCTACACCGAGGGCCTGGGTGTGTCGAAGGACGCGGCCGAGGGCGCCGAGTACTACCAGACCGGCGTGGACCGCGGCGACATCAGCAGCATGGTCGCCCTGGGAGACCTCTATGTGGCCGGCTCCGGTGTCACTCAGGACTACGCCAGGGCCCTCAAGCTGTACACCAAGGCCGCGGAGCGTGCCGACCACGTCGGAGCACCCGCGATGACGGCCATCGGCCGCCTGTACGAGAAGGGCCTCGGCGTCACCAAGAACCTCGCCACCGCCGAGGAGTGGTACCGCAAGGCCATCGCGGCCGGAGACACCAGCGCCCAGGCCGACCTCGACCGGGTCCTCGCCGCCGAGCAGTGATGGTCACCCAGGCCGGGGGAGCGGCGGCCCCGGCCGCGGTGCGCCGGGCGGGTGAGTCAGCCGGTGAACGAGGGGCAAGGGGTCTTGCCGCGCACATGCACGGTGACGCCGGCGCCGTGGACGCTGGTGGTGCCGCACATGTGGAAGTAGTGGTCGAGCGTCCGGCGTTTCCAGCGTCCCTCGGGGCTCATGTCCAGCGGCTCGCCCTCGCGGTCGTGTACCACGACGATCCGCGCGAAGGCACGCATCCGGGCGGGGATGTCACGGGCGGGGAGTTCGGTGCCCGACAGGGTGTCGGAGACGACGGGGTCCTGCGCCAGCGCGAGGTCGGTCAGGTTCCGGGTGTCCTGGGGACGGGCCTGGGTCCACACCCGGCGGCGTGCGGGGAGGTACAGCAGTCCGTCGCCGGGCTTGGCCGCTTCCCGTACCGCGCGACCGATGGCGAGGACGTCGTCACCGCGGCTCTCCGGGGTCCGCAGGTGGACGCTCACCGGAACCAGCGCGGCCACCACCGCCGTCACCGCCAGCCATGCCGGCCAGGTGGGTGTCTTCGGGTGCCGGGCTCGGTCGAGCCCGGCGCCCAGCAGCAAGGCGAACCCGATCGTGCTGTACAGGATGTACCGGTCGACGAACAGCGGCTTGACCGGCGAGAACAGGAGCAGCAGCAGGCCGGGCAGGAGCAGCATCGGCAGCGCGAGGGCGGGTAGCGGGAACGCTCCTCGCCCGCCCAGGGGAAGACGCCGGGCACACCACACGCCCACCAGGGCCAGGGCGGCCAGGCCGAGCAACTGCATCGGGTCGGGAAAGCCGATCCAGGCCACCTGCCCCGACTGCCCGGCGCTGAGCGCCACCAGCGGCAGCGTCCCGGCCACGACGCAGCCGGCGGCCCTCGTCCACCCAAGCATCACTTGGCGATCGACGCCGGACACGACCAGAGTGACGCCATGGGCCGGCAGGACCAGGACAGCGAACTCATGGAGCAGGCACGCGGTCAGCGTCACCACGGCATAACCGGCCCACCACCGCCGGGTACGGCGGGAGGCGGCCGCGAGCAGCAGGACCGTGGACCAGGTGACCAGGGCGCAGACCATGGCGTAGGAACGGCCCTCCTGGGTGTACCGCTGCACCTGGGGAATCAGCGGGAAGACCAGCCCGGCCAGCAGGCCCGCCCGGGGGCCCGCCAGGCGGAGCCCCAGCAGACCGACGCCCGCTGCCGCCAGGGACATCGCGAGTACGGACGGCAGCCGCAGGGTGAGCAGTCCGTCGCCGAACACGGCGAAGACCCCCTGCATCAGGGTGTAGTACAGGGCGTGCACCAGGTCTATGTGCTGCGCGGTGCGCCAGATGTGCGGCACGCTGCGCTGCGCGAGTTGCCAGGTGACCGCCTCGTCGCCCCACATGCTGTTCTGCCGGCGTATGCCCCACAGGCCCAGGGCCGTCGTCAGTGCCATCGGCGGCAAGACGGCCGTCAGCACCGGACGGGCGGCGTGCCGGCGGAGTACGGACGAAGGACGGGTGGGCTGCAGGCGTCGGCGCACCTGCGGTTTTGCGGTGGAGATCGCGGCCTCCGGGAGGGAAGAGCCGACGCACGGACGGCCGGACGGACTCGGGGACGGCGGCCGACTTGGTGCCGGCCGCCGTCCCCGACTCTCTCGCCCGAAGGGCGATGACCGCCTCGGACGAATGGCCACTCCTCCCCGGCGAGGGGCGCGTCCGCATCGGCCAATCGGCCATTTCCGTCAGCGGGATCCGCGGACACCCGGTCGGACGAGATCCGCGACAGTCGCGGTGTGCGCCGCGGCCGCGTCACGCCACGGTCGGCAGCACCGCCGTGACCTCCCAGCCCCGGCCGGGGCGGGGGCCGGTACGAAGGTCGCCGCCGAGGGCGGTGACGCGTTCGGTGAGGCCGACGAGGCCGAAGCCGCCGCCCCGGGCGGCGTGGGGTATCCGGGTGCCGCCGCGTCCGTCGTCGCGCACGGTCACCCGCAGAGCGTGGTCCTCGTACGTCAGGTCGACGGCCACCTCGGTGGCGTCGGCGGCGTGACGGCGGACGTTGGTGAGGGCCTCCTGGACCACGCGGTACGCGGCTGCCTGCACCTCGTGCGGCAGGTCGTCGGGCACGGCGGGCTCACGGTGCAGGACGACCTTGGGCCCGGCGGGTCCGCCGAAGCCCTCCACCAGTCCGGCGAGCGCCGACAGATCACCGCTCGGCCGGCGCTCGGCGGGCGCCGGTCCGGTGGTGTCGTCGTTCGGCGTGTCGCGCAGGAGGCCGACGGTGCGGCGCATGGAGGAGAGGGCCTCGGTGGAGGCGCGTTCGATGTCCTTCATGATCGGGGCCAGGCGGTCCGGCTCGGTGGTCGCCAGCATTTGGCCGAGCTGGGCCTGCACCAGGATCCCGGTGACGTGGTGGGCGACGAAGTCGTGCAGGTCGGCGGCCATGGCGAGGCGTTCGGCACGGCGGGTCTCGGCGACCGCGACGGTGCGGCGGTGGTCCAGGGTGCGCAGGTAGCCACCGAGGCCGGCGGCGGCACCGACCAGCACGGCGAATGTCAGGACGAGGTCATCGCTGGTGTCTCGGCCGGGCAGGGCGAGAACCGCCACGCCGTTCAGCACGCCGCACACCGCCGCCCACGGTGCGGGGCAGGTGCGTACGGCGACCAGCAGCAGGCACAGCAGGATGACGACCTCGCCGATGCCGTACGTGACCGTCCAGCCGGACAGGACACCGACCATCGTCAGAGCCAGGGAAAGAACCGCGGGCACGGTGGCGCGCACGGTCGTTCCGAGCCACGCGGGCTCCCCCCGCTGCCTCCAGGACAGGGGAGGGGCGCCGCGCCTCGCGGGCCAGAGGAGCGCCGCCAGACCGGCCGGCAGCACCACGACGGTCTGGAGCCAAGGCGGCCTGCCGTCCAAGCTCGCCACCAGCACGTCCGTGGCGGTCGCCAGGAACAGCAGGACGACGCCGAGCCACCGCAGGCAGCCTTGCCTGCGGTGGCTCGGCGGTGCGGCCGGCTTTTCGATCAAAGGAGCGGGATGCACGGCGTCAGTCTAAGAATGGGGACGGCACGACCGGATCGGCCGGAAGGACGGTCCGGTCGAGAAGATGTCAGGACACCTCGCCCCGCTGACGCGGGGCGAGGTGAGCGGTCGTCGGTGAGCGGTACGGCCGACGGATGGCAGATGGAACGTGGCGGGGAGTGCGTCCGCGTCCCCGGCGGGGTCAGCTCGTCACGCGGAAGGTGGCGTCACTGCGCCCTGTCGCGGTGGTGATGGGGTCGAGCTTCAGTTGGTACGCGTAGTGCCGGATGTACCGGTCCGGGTAGTTGTACGACTGGAACGACGACCATGCCGAGTCGGCGAGCCCGGCGACCTGGCGGAAGCTGGCGTCCTCGGCGAACCGGGTGGTGCCGTCGTTGGAGGCCAGCTGGAAGTCGAAGTTGGCGTGGCGCAGGAAGTGGCCGGGGAAGTTCACCGACTCGAAGGAGACGGTCCCGGAGCCGGCCAGGCCGGGCCTGATCCGGAACTGGGCGTCCTGGGCGGGGCTGACGTTCGGGTCGATGCGCACGTCGTAGTTGGCGTGCCGTACGTACCGGTCCTGGAAGTTGAAGGACTGGAGCCGGTTGACCGCGGTGCTGGGCCAGCGGGCGAGCACGCGGCTCTCCTCGGCGGCCGTGAGGGTCAGGATCGAGCCGTGGCGCTTCTTGGTGCCGCCCAGGTCGTAGCTGCCCGACGCCGGAAGCTTGTAGGTGCCGGAGGCGGACGGGTCGGTCGTCGTGACCGGCATGTAACCGCGGCCCGCGGCGTACTGGTCGAGGTAGAGCGTCCACTCGTTACGGTCTCTGAACTTCATCCACATCGGACCCTCGACCTGGGAGCCGGTCAGGCCGATGCCGGAGAGGTTGCCGAGGTTGGTCCAGGTGCCGAGGATCGAGTTGCTGCCTTCGAGCGTGATCTGGCCGTCACCGGAGGCCCGTACGTAGCGGTAGTCGCCGACGCCGGACGGCAGCTCGACGATCTGGGTGTCGATGATTTCCTGGGTGCCGGGGCGCTCGATGTAGGTCTGCGGGGTGGTGATGGAGCGGAAGTCGCTGGTGCGGGCGTAGTAGATGCGGTGCTTCGTCGCGCCGTTGAGGGGCTTGTTCGTCGCCCAGTACAGGACGTAGTCGTTGGTGGCCGGGTTCCAGATCGCCTCCGGCGCCCACGCGTTGCGCCCGTCGGGGATAGCGCCGGCGACGTTGAGCAGCCACGGCTGCGACCAGGTGACCAGGTCCGTCGACTCCCATACGACGAGGTTGCGGCTGCCGTTGTTGATGGCGGTGTTCCAGTCCTGCCCGCAGCCGATGCACAGGTCGGTCGCGATGATCCAGTACTTGTCGTCGTTCGGGGAACGCACCAGGGCGGGGTCACGCACCCCGCGCGTGCCGACCGTGGAGCGCAGGGCTGCCCCGCCACCATTGAGGTCGGTCCAGTGCAGGCCGTCGGTGCTGTGCGAGAAGTAGATCTGCTGGCCGGTCGACCCCTCGCCGATGAAATGTGTCATCAGGTAGCCCGGGTCGGCGGCGGCGGCCCGCTGAGGCGTAGTCAGGACTTGGGACGTGAAGAGTAGGCAGGCGGCGACCAATACTGCCGCCAGCCGGGCTAGAAGCGCGGACAAGTGCGTCTCCTGTCTTTCTGCGGGTGCCACGTCGGGCCACAGCGGGAGTCCAGCGGGGCTGGAGGGAGGAGGAGGTATGGCGGAGCGCTACTCCAGACCCGCCTGAGGTTCGACATTTCGAACATTGTGCGTAACTTCGACCAGAAGATAGGATGTTGGACATGGGCGCGTCAATGGATCCGGCGATACTGGCTCCGGATCCTGTGATGTCGTCAGTTCCGTGCGCGAGGCCGGCGATCCGCCGTCATGGCGGAGGGCCGCGCGAACCCTTCCGGGGTCGCGCGGCCCTCTGGGCCGGTGCCGGGTGACCGAGGCGCCGGCCCTTCAGATGCCTGATCGGCTGCCTGTCTCGGTCACTTGTGCTGCTTGAAGATCCATTCGCGGATGCCTTCGATGTTGTAGGCGATCTTCCAGGTGTAGAGGTGGTTGTTGAGGGAGTTGTCCGTGACGCCGCTGGGGACGACCGTGCCCTTCTCGAAGGCGACGTAGTTGATGGAGGTCCTCTTGGCGACCATCTTCCTGACCCCGGCGGCGAATTCCTTCTGAGTGGAGGTGCCGTCCCAGACCGCGCGGGTGACCGTGGCTCCCTTCTCCTCCAGGGCGGCGGTGATGGCGTTCTGGCCGGGGTAGGCGCTCTCGTCGCCCTGGGAGACGGTGATCCACAGCTTGTCGTTCGCCATCGGGGCGACCAGGCTGGTGTCCCACTGGCCTGCGACGATGTAGGAGGCGGCGAACAGGTCGGGGTACTCGATGTCCATGACGATCGACATGATGGCGCCCATCGACTGACCGGTGGTGTAGAGGCGATCGGTGTCGATGCTGTAGGTCTCGGTGACGTTGTTGAGCAGGTTGACGGTGGTCTCGAGCCAACTGGTCACGGTGTAGCCGCCGTGGTCGTCGACGACCGCACTGGAGTACTGCGGTGCGAGGACGAAGGCCGGGCGCCTGGCCTGGTCCTGGGGGCTGGCCCAGCAGGTGGCGCCGTTGCCCTGGACGAGCGTGGTCAGGGGGTCGCTGCTGAGCACGGCGGCGTCGTGCATGAACAGCACCAGCGGGTACGACTTCCTCTCGTCGTAGCCCTTGGGCTTGTACAGGTTGTACTTCAGGGTGTTGCCGGTCGCGGGGTCCGTGAAGGACAGCTGCTCGAAGTCGTCGACGATCAGGTTCTTCACGGCGGTCGTAGTGACGCCGGTGGAGCTCGCCGGGTAGACGGTGCCCCGGGCGGTGGTGACGGCGCCCGCCTGAACCACGGTGGCCACCGCCTCCTTGATCTTCGGGCCCTGCTGCCCGCCGCCGGGGCCTCCGCCGCTCGGGGGTCCGCTGGGCGCGCCGCTCGGGGGGCCGCTCGGCGGGGTGCCGCCGCCGCTGGGGCCGCTGCTCTCCAACAGGGAGGCGGCCTCGTCGTCGGGGGACATCTCGACGATGACGTACCGGCCGCCGCGGCCCTTTCTGCTCGGGGTGGGCGAGGTGGTGGCGTACACCTTCGTGATGGTGCGGTCCGCGACCGTGAACGTCGTCGTGGACAACTTCGCGCTCCTGATGGGCGCGTCGTACTCCAGCGCGACGGCGGTGAGCTTCAGGCCGTCGCCGAAGACCTCGGTGATCGCGGTGGCACTCTTGATGTGCCCGCTGTCCGTCGACACCTCGTCGGCCGAGGCGGTCCCGTACGCCGCCACGCCTCCGACGACGGCCAGCGCGGCCCCTGCCGAGGTCGCTATGAATGCCCGCCTGTCCATTGTCCTTTGTCCTCCTGAGTCGATCAGTGATTTCGGTACACAGCCGAGGGAAACGGGCTGTGAGCTTGTTGGGGTGACGCCTTTACCCGCGGCCGCTCTCAGCCGCCGGGCAGGAGGCATTTCGCGGTTCCAGTGGCCACGGGCGCTCGGAGGCACGGCCATGACCTCATACCAGGTCGCCCTCGGTGCGCTCTGCCGCCACCTGTGGTGTCCGTGGTACGACCCGGTGGGCGACGACGGCCGACGCGGCGACCGTGGCGGCGACGAGCAGCGGATGCCCCACCAGCCAGCTCTGCACGCCCTCGAAGGGGTCGAGGGACGTGAGCGTGGCCCGTTCGAGCATCCAGGACACCGAGAACACCAGCCCGACGAGTGCCACGCCGACGCGGAACGCGGGATAGACGGCCGTGCGGGCCAGCGCGACCAGCGACGGCATCATCAGCGCCACGACGAGCAGTTGCGTCAGCTCGATGCCGAGGTTGAAGCCCAGCAGCGTGGTCACCAATGCCCCCCGGGTGAGGCCGAGTTCGCCGATGAGCGAGGCGAACGCCAGCCCGTGGACGAGTCCGAACCCGGCGGCGATGAGCACCTCGCCGCGGGCCACCAGCGGCCGGACGGCATGCACCGCGGACACCGCGATCGAGAAGGCGATCAGCGTTTCGACCGGTCTGGTCGGCAGGCTGATCACTCCGGTTGCCGCGAGTGCGAGCGTGAGCGAGTGGCCGACGGCGAACGCCGTGACGACGTGCACCACGCGGACGACGCTGTGTCGTGCCGACGGGGCCGCGCGCCATCGGCCGCCGACGGCCACCAAGGGGGCGGGGATGAGCAGCATCAGCAGGAACAACAGATGGTCCGCACCCTCGCCGACGTGCTCGACGCCCAGGCCGGCGGTGGTGGCGAAACCGCGCAGCCATGAGCCCTCTCCGCGGGAACCTCAAGGCTCTTGGTCGAGAAGTCGAAGACCCCGAGGGTCTCGGCGTCGTCGGTCCTGAGGATGCCGCGGCCGAAGTCGTACCGGACGGTGGCGATGACCTTGTGGGTGAGGAGTTCCTCGACGATGACGTCGTAGCGCAGGTCGAAGTCGGTGACGGTCCCGTCGGGCGGTCGGATCGTGAGCGGGTAGACGAGGTGTGCCGTCCCGTCGATCGTCCGCACCGTACCCGTACCGAGCGTGACCTGCCAGGGACGGGCGTCCTCGCCCACGGCACCGATGTGCCCGGCCGTGTAGCGCGCGAGAAACGTCCGGTCGGTGCCGAGGACGCTGTCGCGGGTGAGGTCGCGGTGGACGGCGACGGCGAGCCGGTCGACGGGCAGCTGAACCTCCCCTTCGACCCGGTCGTCGCGGATGTCGAGGAGGACGGCCGAGGTGCTCATCGGATGGGCGCCGGCTAAGGGCACGGGACCGCAGACCAGCACGAGTGCCGCGAGAACGAGGGGGAGCAGGAGACGGCGCACCGGAGCAGTTCCCGCCCTGTCATTTCCAGCCGTAGTCGGCGGTCTCGTCGCGGAAGATGGTGTGCTGGTGGACGCCGTCGAGCACAATGCCGCCCTGGTTGGAGAACTCGATCCAGACAGCCGGGCCGTCGACTCGGACGTACGTCTCCTCGTTGTCGATGTCCGTCGCGCCGCTCCAGCCGAGATACGTCTCGTCGTACGCGGAGACGTACTCGGCGACGAGCGCCTCGGCGGCCTCCTCGTCCAGGTCGTCCACCCAGGTGCGGATCATCGCGGTGACCTTGTCCTGCTGCTCCTGACTGAGGTCGCCGACGACGACGCCCTCGGGGTCCGGGAAGGGACCGTCGTTGCCGGGACCGAGCAGCAGGTCGTCGAAGCTGCCGCTGATCTCGGCCTTCGCCAGCTCGCTTTCGCTCAGCGAGGCGATGGCCGCCATGGTGGTGTCCCGCTTGTCGTTCAGCGGGGCGTACGACGTGCCGTTCAGCTCGAACGTCTGCGGCTCGATGGCGGTCAGGGTGGGGGAGAGGCTGACGTCGTCCTTGTAATAGGTGATGTTGTACGCCGCGTGGTGGCCGCCGAACTCGACCATGAACTGCTCGGTCTCGCTGGGCTCGCCGAAGAACGCCAGGTAGTACTTGTCCGAGCTGTACTCGTCGCCGCCACCGGGCCCCCTTCCGCCGCCGGACGCCTGCGCCTGGGCGAGGTAGTCGTCCGCGGCGCGGATGTCCTGGAGCTCCTTGTAGCCCTGGTCGCTGAGGGCGGCCTCCATGACCTTCAGCGCGGCGGCCTTCTGGTCGTCGTCGAGGGCGGCGAACTCGATGCCGTTGCGCTTGACGCCGCCGGTCGGGAAGTTCGACCAGCCCGTCGTCTTGGCGTCGTCGTCGAAGTCGTAGAGCGCGGTGTCCTTCTCGTCGTCGGAGAGTGTCTTCAGGAAGGCGTCGGCGGCGGCCACGACCTCGACGGTGTTCGCCTTTCCGGCGCCGGTGCTCGTGGTCGCGCCCTGGCTGGAGGCAGTCGTCTCCGACGACGAGGACCCGGAGTCGCCGGAGCCGCAGCCGGCGAGGCCGAGGCCCAGGCCGAGGCACGCGACCAGGGCGACGGACCGGCGCGCGCGTGACCGCTCTCCGCCCTCCCGGCGTGCCGGCGATACCGGGGTGGTGGAAGCGGCCGGGAAAGGACGACGGTGGACATGGATCTCCTGGAGCGGTTCAGATGGGAGCCCTCATCGTGGGTGAGGCGCCTGTGACGTCCATAGGAGGACCATGGGAGTTCGGTAAAGTCCGGGCGTCTGTGCTGGCGGGAGCCGAGAGACACAGGGCCCGGTCAAGCCGAACTGATAATCGTTACTCGCAGGTTCGTCTGAGATCACCGCGAGCGGTGGGTCATCATGAGGGCGTGCTGAACCGCGTCCTCATCGCCGACGACGACCGTGCGATCCGTGAATCCCTTGCCCGGGCACTGGAGCTGGAGGGATACGACGTCGTCACCGCCGCCGACGGGGTGGAGGCGCTGAGTCAAGCCCGTCGGGGCTCCTTCAGCGCACTGGTGGTCGACGTCGTGATGCCGCATGTCGACGGCATGGCCGTGTGCCGTGTGCTGCGAGCCGACGGTGACCGCACCCCCGTGTTGCTCCTCACCGCGCGGACCAGGATTCCGGATCGGGTCGCCGGCCTGGACGCGGGCGCCGACGACTATCTGCCCAAGCCCTTCCGGGTTCCGGAGCTGCTGGCCCGGCTGCGGGCCTTGCAGCGCCGGGCCGCGCTGGCACCGGCGGATCAAGAGGCCGAGCCGGCCGGAGCCGCTCTGTGGATCGCGTCCCTGCGCATCGAGCCGGGCGCTCGGCGCGTCTGGTGGGCCGGCAAGGAGGTGGAGCTGTCCAAGACCGAGTTCGACCTGCTGGAGCTGTTGGTGCGCAACGAGGGCATCGTGCTGGACCACTTGACGATCTACCACCGCATATGGGGCTACGACTGCGGGCCGCACGCGAACAATCTGGCCTGCTACGTCAGCTATCTGCGGCGCAAACTCACCGCCGTCGGCGCGCCCGAACTCATCCACACGGTGCGTGGTGTGGGATACGCGGTGCGGTTGCCATGAGTCTGCGCGCGCGGTTCACGCTGTCGTTCGCCGTGGCCGGCACCCTGGTGGCGGCGTTCGTCGGTGTGCTCAACTACTGGGCCGCCTCCGAGCAGGTCATCGCGCAGGCCAATCGGACGCTGAGGCTGGTCACGATGGCGGTGGCCGACGAGCAGAACAGGTCGCACCACCTCAGCGATACGGACACGGGGGGACAGGTGCCCGCCCCCGGCCGTGATCGGCTCGGCGCGGTCGACGACGGGGCGGAACAGGCGATCGTGCAGGTCGTGGCCCAGGACGGCAAGGTCACTCATCTGGGCGGCCCGGACGTGGCACTACCGGTGTCCGACTCCGTACGCGCTCTCGCCGCCTCCGGCGCGCCCGGGCAGGGGGAACAGATCACCGAGATCGTCGTGAACGGCGACACCTACTGTCAGCGGACCGTCGCGCTGGGGGAGGGCCGCGGAGCCCTGCAGGCGGCCGTCCCGATCGGCCCGACACGCGACGTGCTGGAGAGCATGGCCAAGGAGATCGCGGGGGGCGCACTCGCGGTCGTGCTCGCCGCGTCCGTCGTGGGCTGGCTGCTCGCACGATGCATCACGCGGCGCCTGGTGCGGCTGGCGAGGGCTGCGGAGGAAGTCAGCGATGACTGGCGCGTCGCCCGGGATGTCTCGGTGGAGGGTAGGGACGAAGTCGGGCGGCTCGCGGTGTCGTTCAACAAGATGATCGGCCGCCTCGCAGCCTCCCGCGAGGCACAGGAGAGGCTGGTGGAGGATGCCGCCCACGAGCTTCGCACTCCGCTGACCAGTCTGAGTACCAACGCGAGTGTGCTGCGCCGCGTCGACGAGCTCGCCCCGCACGCCCGTGCACGGCTTCTGGACGATGTCGAGGGCGAGATGTGCGAGTTGAGCCACCTGGTCGACGAGCTCGTCGAACTCGCCCTCTCCCGGAACCGCGACGAAGCCGCAGAGCCCGTCGAATTGGCCTCGGTGGCCCGCCGCGCCGCACGCCGTGTGTACCGGCGCACGGGCCGACTGGTGCAGATCGACGCCGACGGCTCGGTCGTCCTCGGGCGCGGCCAAGGTCTCGAACGCGCCGTCGGCAACCTGCTGGAGAACGCCGCCAAGTTCGACAGTGACGGCGCGGAGCCCATCACGGTGCGCATCCACAAGGGCAGGACCACCGTCTCCGATCGCGGCCCGGGTATCGCCGCCGCCGACGCGGCCCGTGTGTTCGACCGCTTCTACCGCGCCGACACCGCTCGCGGCCTGCCCGGGTCCGGACTCGGCCTGGCCATCGTCCGCGACGTCGCCGAGACCCACGGCGGCACCGTCTTCGCTGAGACCCGACCCGGCGGCGGGGCCTCGGTCGGGTTCACCGTGAGCAGCTCCCTGCTGCTGCCGGGCGGTGCTCCGGATGCCGCCGAGGCGCTCCATGCCGTCCCGTCCGGTGGGCCGGCGGCGCCTGCTGTCGTCGAGGTCGGGCAGCAGGAACAGAGCTCCGCGCGTCACGGGCCAGCACTCCTGCCCAGCCCGGTCGGAGGCACGGAACGGTCAGACAACCGTCAGGGAGCAGGCGAAGCCCGCAGCCGGCACGGCGGCCGCCGTGCCGGCTGCTCGACCGATGTCGGGCCAGGCCGCCTTGAACCGGTGGGTCAGGCGGCCGATGCCGGGCAGGGTGACAGCGATGAACGGCAGCTAGGCGATCCGGGCGAGGCGCCGGACGGCGGTGTCCGGGGGTGTGGTGAGCCCGGGGACGCTGAGGAGCGAGCCGGGAACGGCCGGCGTGAGCAGGGCCGTCCGGTGCCAGCAGAAGATCGTCATCGCGGATAGGCTGACGGCCACGACCCGCGCGGTGACCCGCGCCAGGTGTCCGTTCGCACGCGGGCCGCGCAGCCTGGCTCTCTGATCTCGCCCACCTTGCATGGCTGTTTGGTGCCGCGGTGGTGGGCCCCACAGGTTGACGGCCGCGCCGTTGGTGGTAGAGGCAGCCGGCCAGGGTGGTCCAGTTCCAGTTCCAGTTCCAGGTCTGCGGCGCGTTCGCAGCGGCAACGCCGGCCTTCAGCAGCGACCAGGAGCGGTGTCGGACAAGCACAGGTGGTAGGCCCTCAGGCCGATGTTGAAGTCAGGAGGGTCGGGGACTGGGAACGGAGCGTCAGCAACCGCGCCGGTCCCCGACCCTATTCAGCCTCGGCCGGGTTCAGGTGAAGCGAATACGGCCCCTGTTGCTGCGACAGGTCGGTGGACCACACGTGCAGGCTGCCGCCGGGCAAGCGGTTGCGCGCAGATACGGGTGATTGGGGTCACCGGCCGAACAGGAGTACGCCTGCCACCCTGGGTCAAGTGATGTCCAGTGGGGCCTATCAGGCGATCTGCCACTTCTGGTTGGTGCCGCCCCAGCAGGACCAGAGCTGCACCTTGGACGTGGACTGGTTCACGTCCAGGCAGAGGCCGGACTCGACGCCGCGGACCGTGCCGTCGGAGTAGAAGGTCCACTTCTGGTTGTCCTGGCCGTTGCAGTCGTAGATGACGACCTTGGTGCCGTTGGCCGTGCCGTTGCCCAGGGCGTCCAGGCACTTGGCTCCGCCGAAGACGGTGATCTGTCCGGTGGCGGTTCTGGTCCACTGCTGGTGTGTCGCGCCGGTGCAGTTCCAGATCTGGACCTGGGTGGTGTTCTGCTGGGTGCCTCCGGGGATGTCGAGGCAGCCCGGGACGCCGACGCTCTTCAGCGTGGTGAGCGGTGTGCGAGGGGCGAGACCCCAGAGGTACTTGAGCCGGTCCATCTGGGTGGGGTTGCGCACGCTCAGCGTCAGGTCGGTGCCGCTGCCGTGCAGGGCGTAGAGGGAGTACCAGTCGTAGTCGGGCCGCATGGTGTGCTTGCCGCCGAGGGCCGGCCAGTAGGTCGAGCCCATGCCGAGATCGTGGGCCGTGTCGATGACCGCGCGCATGTAGAGGACGAAGTTGTCCGAGCTGCCCGCCTGGTTGTAGTCGCGGCCGTCGTCCATCGGGCCGCCGAACTCGTCCAGGATGGTGCGCGAACCGCAGGAGCCGATCTTGCTCTTGAACAGGGACACCCACTCGGCGTAGGACCTGGGGGTGTGGCTGAACGCGTAGAAGTGGAGCGACACGTAGGTCCCGTCCAGACGGCTGTCGCCGCACACCGTGGTGACGTCCTCGTTGAAGCCGCTGCCGCTGACGACTATCCGGTTCCTGGGGACCGACGGGTAGCGCGCGATCCAGGCGGCGGCGACGTCGGCCCACTGGGCGGCGGTGTAGCCGCGGGGCTCGTTGAACGACTCGAAGAGGACCAGGGGATTGGACGCGTACTTGGCGACGACCGGGTCCCACATCGCGTTGAAGGCGGCGGTGTCGTCGACCTTGCCGTTGGGGGACTCCTCCCAGTAGCCCAGGATCACCTTCATGCCCTTGGCCGTCGCGGCGTCGATGGCTCCGGTGTAGGCGTCGCCCCATGTAGTACCGGGCACGGAGTACTTGTTGATCGGCAGCCGGACGGTGTTGGCGCCGCTGTGCTGGAAGCCGGTGAGGATGGCGTCGGCCTTCGCCCTGACGGTCGCGTAGCTGTCGGACACGCTCAGGCCCTCGGGGACTACGGGGGCGTTGACGAAGCTGTCTCCGGGGCGGGCCCAGTTGACGCCGCCGAACTGGGCGGCGTTCAACGGGTCCGCCGCGCCGGCCGGCGACGCGCCGGACAGCACGCCGGCGGGTATGGCGACCAGCGTGGTCAGTGCGGCCGCCAACACCCGGCGCAGCACACGCCTTTGCCCGGGACGTCTTTCGGAGCGGGCGTCGCGGGCGGTGCGGGTGGGACAGGAGCGGAACATGGTCTTCCTCTCGGGACGGGCTGCCGTGGCAGCCGTTGTTCAGACGGCTCGCTGTGGCCCTCGCCGATGTGGCGAAGGTGGCTGTCGGGCTGTCTGCGGCTCGTGAACGGAGGTGGCCTCAGAGGGGTGCGACGTGGGGGCCGACGCCGCACGGCAGTTGCGTCGGACGAGGCACGGATCGGCGCCGGGTGAGAGCGACGTAGGGCGAACCGCGCAGCGTCGGGGCCGGGGCGGCGGATCGGCGGTCGCCGTCACGAGGGCGGCCGCCAGAACCGAGTGGTCGTGGACCCGACGAGGTCCCACGGCCGGTGGCCGACGTTCGTCGATGTGTGTGCTCGTCGGCGAGCGGTCCGCCGCCCGTCAGCTCTTGCCGAGCAGGCGCCAGATCTGGTTTGCGCTTGTTGGTCGGTTCGCTCACGCTGTCGCGTGTCCACCGGTAGATCTTGGCGCCGGGCGCGGTCGAGATCTCGCCGGCGTCGACGCGCTTGCCGCTGTGGACGGTGGCCGGCCGGCAGTCTTTGACGAAGGCGACCCTGTGGTGGCCCAGGTCCGCGCTGGTGGACACATGCCTCCACCAGCGCGGTGTGGTCCAGGCCGACCGACCGGGTACCTTCCGGCCGCGCGGTGCGTCCGGTGGCGACGAAGGTGAATCCCACCGCGCTCAAAGTTCCACCCGGTCGCCCTCCGGGCGGAGCTCCATCAGGATCGCGCTGGCCACCCGGCGCTCGCCCAGCAGCCGCTGGAACGAGCGGCCTCGACGACGCTGCCGATGAAGGCCGACCACATGCCGGTGCAGTGGTTGCCGGCCGGCGGGAAGACCGGACCCATGGTGCTGGTCAGGCCGTTGGCAAAGGCCCGCGTACGGGCGTTGGGCCGGTGGCCCAGCTCGTCGATGACCCGCTGGATCTTCTGATGGGTGTCCTCCGGCACCGGACGCTCGCCGCTCAACGTGACGGACACTGTGCTGCGGGACACACCTGCCCGCTTGGCGATCTCACCGATGTTCACGGGACTCCTTGCTCGAACTGCTTGAAGCCCTCGAACCGCTTCAAGCAGTCCGACAGCCCTGGGGGAAGGGGCTGAGGCGCACCGACTGTCGAACCGGTTCGCGTGAAGTGAAGTTAGGAGGGCCCTTGGATGGCTGTCAATGCCTGCAACCGAACTCTTTTGACGAACAAGAGACTTGGCGCGGGGCACTGCCGCGCAATGTGCCCGGTGACGCCTTCTCCGGGCCGGTTCGGCCGGACACTGCGTGCGCATCTGGACACTGCGTGCGCATCTCGACGGGCAGGCTCTCCTCCGCGTCGTCATCACGCGGAATTGCGGGTACTGCCACGCCGTCGAAGAGGAACCCGAAGCGGCCAGGGCGAGCCGAGTTCAAGCCGGGATGTCCTGTCCGACCCAGATGATCTTTTCGCCGGCCGTACAGACAGCGCCCTCACCGGTCGGCACATGGCACCTTCAGCGCCGACCGTCGGCAGGCCGGGATGATCGTCGTTCGACACTGTCGTCGGCGTCGTCACTCACCTGCCCGAACCGCGCCCTGGCACGGCGACCACCTTCATCCGGACGAAAGGACGACACCGGGTCGCCGCCCCTCGCACCCGGTCGGCACGAGGTCAGCGCGGGGTGGGCGTGCCAGGCGGCGCCTGCGGACACCACCACCATCGGGTCGGCGGTGCCCCGTCCACCTCCGCGCCCGACCGAGCGCGGCAGGAACGCCGGAGCCGCCTCCGGACCTGGCCGGTGACCCGGCACCGGAAAGCACCTGTGACAGAAGCGTTGACTGGGCCGCGTGAGGAACTTATCTTCTGGCCGAGATCACGAACTCTGTTCGAAATCACGACCAATGTCCTCGGTGCCTCCTCGCCCCTCCATCCAGCTCCAGCCCCAAAGGTTTCCAAGGGAGTAAACCGTGAGGCCTGCACTCACCCGTCGGACGGTTCTCGGCTTGATGGCCGGATCCGCCGCCACCACCTTCACCGGCGTCGCGGCCGGTACCGCCCACGCCGCGGTGCCCGCGTCACCCGGTGTGACCTACACGAACACCATCGCCGAGCAGCGGGCCGACCCGCACATCTGGAAGCACACCGACGGCTTCTACTACTTCACCGCCACGGTGCCGGCGTACGACCGCATCGTGCTGCGCCGTGCCACCACGATCCAGGGACTCTCCTCAGCCGCCGAGACGACCATCTGGACCAAGCACGCCAGCGGCACGATGGGCGCCCACATCTGGGCTCCGGAAATCCACTTCATCGACGGCAAGTGGTACATCTACTTCGCCGCCGGCGACGCCAACAACGTCTGGAAGATCCGGCCGTACGTCCTGGAGTGCACCGCCGCGAACCCGATCACGGGGACCTGGACGGAGAAGGGCCGCATCGCCCTGCCGCTCGACACCTTCTCCCTGGACGCGACGACCTTCGCCGTGAACGGCACCCGCTACCTCGCCTGGGCGCAGAACGACCCGGCCGTCGGATCCGGCACCAACATCTACATGGCGCAGATGTCCAGCCCATGGACCATCACCGGCACCCCGGTCATGCTCAGCCGGCCGACCGCCTCGTGGGAGACCGCCGGAGGCCAGACGGTCAACGAGGGCCCGGCCGTCATCCAGCGCAACGGCAAGGTCTTCATGACCTTCTCGGCCAGCGCCACCGACGCCAACTACTGCATGGGCCTGCTGACCGCCTCTGCGTCGGCCGATCTGCTCAACGCCTCGTCCTGGGCCAAGTCCGCCGGCCCGGTCTTCGCCAGCAACGCCGCCACCAGCCAGTACGGCCCCGGCCACAACCAGTTCACGGTCTCCGAGGACGGCAAGTCCGACATCCTCGTCTACCACGACCGCAGCTACAAGGACATCAGCGGCGACCCGCTGAGCGACCCCAACCGCCGCACCCGCGTCCAGAAGATCTACTGGAAGGCCGACGGCACCCCCGACTTCGGCATCCCGGTCGCCGACGGTCTCACCCCCGTCCGGCTCTCCTCGTACAACTTCCCCGACCGTTTCATCCGGCACTGGGAGTTCCGCGCGAGGATCGAGGCGAACGTCTCCCCTCTGGCCGACTCGCAGTTCCGCGTCGTCACCGGTCTCGCCGGCAGCGGAACCGTCTCCCTGGAGTCGGCCAACTTCCCCGGCTACTTCCTGCGCCACAAGAACTTCGAGGTGTGGGTGGAGAAGAACGACGGGACGGCGCAGTTCGCCGGTGACGCCTCCTTCACCGCCCGGGCCGGCCTCGCGGACTCCGCCGGAATCTCCTACGAGTCCTACAACTTCCCGGGCCGCTACATCCGCCACTACAACTACCTGCTGAACATCCAGGCTCCCAGCACGGCGACCGACCGGGCCGACGCCACCTTCTACACACAGTGAGTCCGACGTGATACCTCCGGGGGCCTGGCTACTGCCCAGCCCCCGGCGGGTACGGGGCAGGTCCGGAGGGGCACCGTGTGCACGCACACGTCTCCGAGACAGCCGTCGGCCACCAGCCCGGTCCAGCACGTGCACGGCACTGGTGCGGCTCGCCGGGGTTCGGTCTCCGACGCCGGGTGTGTCCGGAACCACCTGGTCAGAGTCTGTGCGTCGTGAGTGCCGATCCGGCGCGCGGCGAGTTGTGCCGCACCGTCCGCTCATGCATCGCTCACGCAGAAGATGCCGCTGACCAGAGCGTTTGCTCCTGCTGCCTCCAAGTTTCGCCTGTCCGTTCCCCTTCGAGTAGCCCTCTTCACCGGGCGCTGGGTGTATCGACGGCAGGATTCGAACCCCTGCGACACCCGCTTCAGGCGTGGGATCGAGTTCTTGCCAGGGGGTGCCTGGCACTGCCGCACGGCGCTGTTTCCCCTGGTCAGAACTGCGCGTGGGCACCGGACGGCATCCGGCTGATCGAGTCCGCCCGCCGCCTGCACGAGCAGACCCTCGCACAGCGCGCCGTCGGCCGGTCGGCCGGCCAGACGGCGGAGGCCGCAGCGCCCGCCGCGTGACCGTCGCGGCGAAGCCCGGCCACGGACAGGAACCTTGCGCGATCGGTCACCGCGACCTGGATCCACGTCCTGGTCGACCGCCGCGCTCAGGAGCCACACCGCGAACGCGGAGTCGACGCCCTCGAACCGGAGCACCGCGGTCGATGCCGGGAACCCGTCCGGAACGTCGAACGCGCGGCGGTACTCGCCGGTCGGGTTCTGCCGGGGCACCCGCGGCGGGTCGACCGGGAACGGGTACAGGATGTTGGTGTAGGCCGGGGGCACCGTAGCGCCGCTCGCCGGGCAGGCCGGTCATCTGCCAGCAGGGCGGCACGGCGAGCAGGTCCCAGGCGGTGTCGTCGAAGTCCGGCGCGGCGAAGTCCCCGGTGAGGTCGTCCAGCCCTGACGCCAGCCGCAATCTCCAGTCGCCGTCGAGCGCGATCGTGGGCAGGTCGGAAGCGAACGCGGCGCGCGGCCGCAGCCGTCCGGTGCCCGGCGACCGGTCTTCGACGTAGGCGTTGGGGTCAAGGCCGTTCATCAGTGAAGGAGTTTCCTCTCGGAATGCCCCGTGGCGCGGGAAACGGCTGGGAAGGACTGCGCCGGCGGCTCATGGGGTGTGCCGCGGCAGATCAAGCGGGGCCAGGCGCCGAGCGGTCGCCCCGGACGGGGCCGCTGCTGTCCCTTACGGTCAGGGCCGGGCGCAGCAGCGTCACGACGTTGGTCGGCGGCCGGCCGGAGTCGACGGCTCGCAGCAGTAGTTCCACGGCCTGCTGGGCCATCTCGCGTTTGGGGAAGGTGACCGTGGTCAGCGCGGGTCGGATCCGCCCGACTTGGGCGATGTCGTCGAAGCCGACCACGCTGACGTCTTCGGGGACCCGCCGCCCGGACCGGACCACCGCCTCGACGGCACCGACGGCCAGGATGTCGTGGGTGGCGAAGATCGCCGTCAGCTCCGGATCCGCGTCCAGCGCCGCGCAGGCCGCTGCGAACCCGCCGGCGGCGTCGTCGCTGGTGCAGGCGAACACCTTGCGGTCGTCCAGCCCGTCGGCAGCGAACGCCCGGCGCAACCCCACGACGCGCGGCTCGTGCGCGGGGAGGTCGGCGACCACCGCGACGTTCCGGTGGCCGAGATCCCGCAGGTGGCACCCGGCCAGGAACCCGGCGTGCTGGTAATCGATGGACACCACCGGGAGCGTGGTCGGCGGGTCCCCCTCCCACGCGAACAGCGCGACCGGGAAGCCGGCCGCGGCGAGCATCGGCAGCTGCTGATCGACGCCCTTGTCCCCGGCGGCCAGCAGTGCGTCCACCGAGCGCGCGGCGAGGTTCTCCAAGTGGGCCCGGGTGTAGTCGGGATCGTCGCGCGTCGTGGCGAGCAGCAGGTTGTATCCGTGGCCGACCAGGAGGTTCTCCACCTCCTCGACCATCTCCGAGTAGAACGGGTTGGCCACCGACGGCACGAACAGCCCCACCGTCGACGTGCTGCCGGTGCGCAGCGAGCGCGCCACCAGATTCGGCTTGTAGCCGAGTTCGGCGATCGCCTTGTTCACCTTCGCCAGGGTCTCCGGCCGCACTTTCTTGCCGGACACCACGTTGGAGACGGTCTGCTTGGTGACTCCCGCCCGAGCTGCCACCTCCGCCATTGTCACCACGTACGCCCCCTGAGACGTTTATCGATCCACGAAAGTGGCGTCAGCGTAGGGCGACTGTCGCAACAGAGCAAGGTTTCGCGCGGTGGCCGTGATTCAGCCGTTACGGAGCACGATGAGCGCGTAGCGGGCAGGTCACGGCCTTTTCCGCGACTTGAGAGTGCACGGAGCATTGACGGTTCCGGAAATGCGGCAGTAACCTCCCGGCCACGCCTGGTCCCGTGGATCGGTCAATCCGGTGGAGTCACCCTGGCGACCGCGACGGCCCCGACGGCCGCGGTCCGGCCGCGGCATCGCGAATGCTCCGCGCCGTCTCCAGCAGACGGCGAGCGCCTGAACAGACCTGGAAGGGTCTCGTCCTGAGGAGAGACAGGCATGATCAGACCGGCCGGCGACGACGCCGACCCGAACCCCGCCTTGGCGCGACGCAGCTCGCGCGTGAAGCGCTTCATCGCGGCCGCCGCCGGCGCCACCATCGCGGTGGCGGGCCTCATGCTCACCGGCACCGTCCCCGCACACGCCGCCACCACCGTCCACACGTACGCACCGACGGGGGTGGGAGGCGGCACGACGACGTCCCCGGACGTGGCGTCCACCAAGTACCAGGTGGAAGTCGCCGGCACGCCCGTCCAGGCTGTCAAGTACACCCAGAACGGCCACAACTTCGACATCGCGCGCTTCGCGTCGGACTCCCGGACACCGACGATCACGGTCACACTGCCCAGCACCACGATCGACACGGTGAACATCTACCCGGCGCGCTACTACCCGGCCGGCAGCGTCTCGGTGAGCGCGGACAAGCACACCCTGACGTTCCGGATGTCAGCCGACGCGGGGTTGAACCAAGCGATCGTGATGGTCAACGGCGACTCGACCAACGCCACGGGACAGCCCTACCTGGCGGTCGTCAACGACCCTCTGGAAGACCCGGCGCAGCGCCCCAACACCACGAGCGCACCGGACGGTTCCGGCGTCAACCTGCAGACCGGTGTCCTCAACTTCCAGCAGTTCGCCGCGAAGTACCTCGCGGCGCACCCGAACAGCGTGGCTCAGAAGGCTCCCGCCGCGACGACGAGCTCCATGGCCGGCAAGACCGTCAACGGCACCGCCGTCCCCGCCGGTCAGAAGACCTCGGCCGGGAGCCTGGTGAGCGCGAGCAGCGTCAATGTGCGCTACCCGAATGTGCGGGCGATGGCCGCCGACGACGTCACGTACGCCCTGCGGGCCGCCATCGACACCATCAAAGCCAACCCCACGGCGCTCAACACGCTCTACTTCCCGAACGGCACGTACGTGTGGTCCGGTCTCCTGGTCAACGGTCTGGATGGCAGCAAACTCAAGGGCGGCAAGCTGAAGATCTACACCGACGAAGGGGCCCTGCTGAAGAACCGCATCCAGGCGTACATGGAGGCGTTCGAGCCGGCGGTCGGGATCATCAACTCGAGCGACATCGAAATCGACGGCCGCGGCGTCTTCGACGGCAACGGCGTGGCGAACTACAACGCCCGCAGCACCGGTGACCTGCACGACGCCTACCGCAGCCAGCACCAGGGCGGCGTCATGGTCATGCACTCGTCGGACATCACGTTCGACGACACCTACGTGCGCAACGCGAAGCAGTGGAACTATGAGACCCACAGCGCCAACAGGGTGACGTTCAACAACATCAAGGCCCTCACTCCGTACCGCCAGCCATGGATCGACGGGACGAACTTCGCGAGCGGCCAGGACATCACCGCCAACGGCGTCTTCACCCTCGGCAACGACGACGCGTTCGCCTCCGGCCACTACAACCCCAGCGACGGCTTCACCCCGCTGGCCCCCGGCGTGTGGAACAACTTCCAGCTCGGCACCTCCACCCCCGACCTCCAGGGCTATGTCAACGCGGTGGGCGCCCACGACACCGTCGCCGACGAACTCGGGTTCGACTCCTACCACTGGGACAACCAGGACTCGAAGAACATCTCGGTCAGCAACACGCTGAACTGGTCCGTCAGTGCCGGCAACGCGATCCGGATCGGATGGGCCCCGTACGGATACCGGCTCTACAACTACACGTTCGACAACTTCAACTCCGTGTCGCCGTGGGCCGGTGGCATCTCCATAGGCGGCGGCGGCCCCAACCCGTACCCGGACATGAGCGTCGTGGTGAAGAACAGCTCGATCGACAACTCCCGGTTCACCAAGGGACCGGTCGCGGTCTCCAACGGCAGCGCCACCAAGACCATCACCGCCGAGCAGCAGGCGATCTACGGATACGCCCCCAACCCCGACGGGTCGGGCACCACGTACACGTACACCAGGGCCCCGATCGGCACCTTCAAGCTCGACAACGTGTGGTTCTCGCAGCAGAGGACGAACAGCAGCCCGTTGAGCGGCGTCACGAACGCGACACTGAACGACCTCCACGTCGCAGGCCGGCTCGTCAGATACACCAGCCAGTTCCCGCTGACGACGAGCGGGATCGGCACGCTGACCACCACCTACACGGACGCGAACGGCCAGACCCGGAACGTCAAGGCCGGCGCCCTCGCCGACGGCGACACCTGGGTGGGTGCGTGGTGGGGCGACCAGACCAAGAACAACTCCTCGGACCTGACCCTCATCACCCGCAACACCGGGGTCGGCCTGATGGGCGAGCAGTACACCACAGGATCCGGAGACGGAAAGCTCTCCTACCTCCAGTTCCCCCTCAGCAGCCTCACCAGGGCACCGAGCCAGGCGACACTCCATCTCACCTACGTCGGCCACCGCTATTCGTCGGTTCCGTCGACCGACACCGACCAACTCCTCGTGCAACCCGTCAGCGACACCACGTGCACCGGCGGCGGCACGTCCTGCCCGATCAACACGATGACCTGGCAGAACCGGCCGAGCTTCACCGCCACGACCTCCTCCGTCGCGAAGTCGGCCACCTTCACCCTCGGTTCGACCATCATCCCCGAGGGCGGCGGGACCCACCAGGGCAACGCCATCGACGGCCGCGACATCACCGTCGACATCACCTCCTTCGTCCAGAACGCCTACGCGGCCGGTCAGTCCACGCTCCTGCTCGCCGTCGGCAACGCGGGGGGCACCAACCACGAGCTGCGCTTCGTCAGCTCCGAAGGCGCCACCGGCTCCGGGAAGCTCACCAGGGCGACCGCCGAAGTGGCGCCCGCGCTGACCGTGACCCCGTAGAACCGGGTGGGAGGGCCGGGTCGCCGGGCCCTCCCACCCCACCACCGGACATGCGGGTCTCGCATCCGGCGGTTTACCCAGCCGATCTCAACGCTTGCCAGGTCGGCTTGACGCACACGCTTGCCAGCAAGCGGCCGAGCCGGCGCCGCGGCGCGGGAGGTCAGTCTGAGCGGACACCGCGGGAGGTGTGTGCGGAACGGGAGCGGAACATGGTTCTCCGCTCGGGACGGGCTGCCGTGGCAGCCACTGTTCAGACGGCGTGCCGCGGCCTTGCCGAAGTGGTTACGGCAGTGGCGGGCGCCACCTGCGGCTCTGTGAACTGAGGGAAGGTCGGGGCGAGGGAGCGGGGTGTACCGGGGCGAGCATGGCGTGGCAGTCGCGCCGGACGACGAACAGCACGCGGCCAAGTACCACGGCCGGGCGCCCTCGGTTGTCGCCCTGGCCGGTGATTACTCCGCTGCGGTGCAGCCCGCGCGCGGTCCCGCCGGGCGGCTCGTGCACGGCTGTGTTCCTTGCGCGTCGCGCACACGGCCGCGCGGCTCTCGCGGACCGCGCCCGCCGGTCGGAAACGTGTGCGGGAACACGGTCAATTCCACTGGCCCGGCGAGGGACTTACCCGTATCCCAGGCATCCCTCATGTCTCTCTCAGACGAGAACAGCAAGCTGACGACGGCCCTGCCTCCAGCGGGCGAGACAGCGCCGGACCAACGATCGAGAGGACCTTGGTTTTGACCGCGGACCGTTCCCCCCACATTCGCCGAACTGCGCTCAACAGGCGCGCCTTCCTGGGCGGGTCGATCGTTGTGGCCGCCGCCGCGGTCACCGTCGACCTGACCTCCGCCTACGCCGCCCCCGCGGCCGGGACCGCGAAGGACCCGCTGACCGGTCCGGTCCGGATCGACACCGGGCTGGTTTCCGGCACGCAGGCGCTGCTGTCCGGTGTCGCGGTCTACAAGGGCATTCCCTACGCGGCCTCCACCGCGGGCGCGAACCGCTGGCGCCCGCCCCAGCCGCCCGCGGCCTGGAGCGGCGTACGCAAGGCCGACACCTTCGGCGACATCTGCCCGCAGGGGGGCGCCATGGGCCCGGGCCCGTCGCCGTCCCCGTCGTCCTCCCCGTCCCCCTCGTCCTCCGCCTCGCAGACCGCGATGAGCGAGGACTGCCTCAACCTCAACGTGTGGACCGCGGCCGCCTCCGCCAAGGAGCGCCGCCCCGTCCTGGTGTGGATCTACGGCGGCCGGTTCGTCAGCGGCTCCGGATCCGACCCCGCGTTCGACGGCTCGGGTCTGGCAGCCAAGGGCCTGGTGGTGGTCACGCTCAACTACCGCACCGGCGTCTTCGGCTTCCTCGCCACTCCCGAGCTCAGCGCCGAGTCCGGCCATGGTTCCGGCAATTACGGCCTGCTCGACCAGATCGCGGCGCTGCGCTGGGTGCGGCGCAACATTCACGCCTTCGGCGGCGATCCCAACCGCGTCACGATCGCCGGGCAGTCCGCGGGCGCCGCCTCCGTGCAGCACCTGGTCTACTCGCCGCTCACCCGGGGCCTGTTCCACGGGGCGATCATGGAGAGCGGCGCCTACCACCCACGCGACACCCAGATCCGGACCCTGGCCAGCTCGTACCGTACCCTGGCCACGGCGGAGAGCCAGGGCACCGCCTACGCCACGGCGCACAACGCCGCCACACTGGCGGACCTGCGCGCCCTGACGGTCACCGAGCTGCTGGTCGGCAACAACGCCAACGACACCAGCGTGCCCGGCAACCCGCCGCCCCCGCTGTTCCGCCCCGTCCTCGACGGCTACGTGATGCCGCGGACGTACTGGGAGGCGCTGCGCACCGGCGCCCAGCACGATGTGCCGATCATGAACGGCAACAACCGCAACGAGAACGGCGCCTCCCCGAACCTCTCGGTCACCGTCTCCGGGTACCAGTCCACGGCCGCCTCGACGTACGGCTCGATGGCGGACGAATTCCTGACGCTCTACCCGGCGAGCACCGACTCCGAGGCGAGCGCCCGCACCGGCGACGCCATCCGCGACCGTGACCGTACCTCCGCCCACCTGTGGGCCACCGCCTGGGCGCGCACGGCCAAGAGCCCGGTGTTCAGCTACTTCTGGACCCACGCCCCGCCCGGCCAGTCGTCGGGCGCCTACCACGGCTCGGAGATCCAGTACATGTTCGGCAACCTGTACGCCGGTGGCTCGTCGTGGACGGACACCGACGAGGAGATCGCCGACAGGCTCTCCTCCTACGTCGTCAACTTCGTCACGCACGGTGACCCGAACGGCTCGGGCCTGCCCGTCTGGGCTGCCTCGAAGGCCGACACGCCGACCGTGATGGAGCTCGGCGACGCGTGGAAGCCCGTCAAGGTCGCCGCACCGGCGAAGGCGGACTTCTTCGAGCGCTTCTTCAACACTCAGCAGCCCTGGTAACGCACGAAGCGGCAACCGGCAGGGCCCCGCCACGGCGGCGGGGCCCCTTGGCCGGTCCCGTCATCGACGGCTGCCCTCAGTGTGGCGCCCCGTAGCCGCCCGGGGCGCGGTCACCCGGCGCGCCCCGTACCCGACGACCCGCAGGGCACTCACCCTGCACGGGCGAAGCCACGGGCGAAGTCACGGGGGGAAGCGACGGCGAAAGCCACGGTGGCGACCTGCACGATCCTGGCCGTCCTGTGCACACCATCGGCGACCGGTTCGCCTGGCTTCCCGACCAGCGCGTGCTGTCGTCGGGGACATGTTCGTCCGCCGCGTCACCCCCGCCGATGTCCATCGGTATCTACGTGGACGATCCGGTCGGCGAACGGCCGGACGCCAGGGCGCGAGGGGTGCTCTCCCGGATGCGCACGGTCGTCGGGAGGCGCACCGGGTGGGCCTTCTCGTCGGACAGCGCGAGCCGGACCGCTTCGATCCCGGCTTCTCTGAGCGGCACGGCGACGGTGGTCAGCGCGGGTGCGACATCGATCGCCGAGCTGATGTCGTCGAAACCGGCCACCGCGACATCACGACCGGGCTCCAGGCCCGCGTCGCGCAGCGCGGTCATCACGCCGATCGCCATCGTGTCACTGACCGCGAAGATCAACTCGGTGTCGCCCAGGCCTCGTTCGACCAGTTCGCGAGCCGCGTCGTAGCCACCACTGCGGGTGAACTGGGTGCGTATGAGCACGTGGTCGTCGGTCTCGATCCCGGATGCGCGCAGGCCGGCGGTGAACCCCCTGCGCCGGTCGAGCGAGGTCTTGATGCGATCGGGGCCGCAGATGATCGTGTACTGCCGGTAGCCGGCCTGCGCCATGGTCCGGGCCAGCGCTTCGGCTCCGTGCGCGTTGTCGACGGTGACGGTGGGGAACGGCAGGCCCGGCTGGCTGATCAGCACCACGCGGCCTCCGGTGGCCCGGTACTGCGAGAGTTCGTCGATGAGCTCCTGCTCGGTCTCGCTGTCGTCGATCCGGCTGCCGGCGATGACGATGATCTGCGGACGGTGACCCCGCAGTCCTCTGACGAGTTCCAGTTCGCGCCGGGGGGAACGGTCGGCGACGGTCATGGTGACGACGAGCCCGTGCGCTTCCGCCGCGTCGGTGATCCCGGCGGCGACGGCAGAGTAGTAGGGATCGGCCACGTCGCTGACCACCAGCGCCACGGTCTGGGTCGACCCCCTGGCTGTGGCCTGTGCCGAGGCGTTGGGCACATAGCCGAGCCTGGCCGCGGCGGCGCGCACACGCACGAGGTTTTCCGACCGGACGCCGCGGCTGCCACCGTTGAGGGCTCGGGACGCCGTGGCGAGGGAGACCTGCGCCTCCGTGGCGACATCCTGCAGGGTCACCGAGCCGGGCTCCGGTTGGGAGGCCCGCGTGCGGCGGGGTGTCGCGCCGGATTCGGACCTGCTGTCCAGTGCGGGCATCGTGGGCTCGTCACCGCCAGTAACTATCGACATCAGGAATGGCAATCGCTTTCCAGAGTTTGAACGCGAGGCGGCACACAGTCAAGGGCGCGGCGCTCGCGTGCCCCTCGGCATGGTGCTGTCACGGACGACAAGGTGGCCCTGGACCGTCAGGGTCGTCGGTTCGTGGCGGTCGGCCAGCGCCATCCGGATGGCGGTCGCCCCCATGTCGGTCAGGGGCAGCGCGACCGTGGTCAGCTGAGGCGTCACGTCGACCGCGAGCTGGATGTCGTCGATTCCCGTCACCGACACGTCGTGGGGCACGCTGACGCCGGCGGCGCGGAGTGCCGACATCGCGCCGACGGCGACCGCGTCGTTGACGGCGAGGACGGCGTCGATCGCCGTCATCCCCTGGCCGGCCAGTGCGCGGGCCGCTTCGAAGCCGCCCTGGCGGTCGCCCGTGCAGCTCACCGTGCGGACGGCAGCGGCGGGGACTCCTGCGCTGGTCAGCCCGTCGACGAAGCCGGAGACGCGCGCCGAGAGGTTCGCCGTGCCCTGTTCGGAACCGAGGATCACGACGTTGCGGTGGCCGGACTGCGCGATGTAGTCGCCCACGCAGTATCCGGCGCCGTGATTGTCCAGGTCGATCGAGTCGAACGCTTCCTCCGCGGCACCGACGATCACGACCCTGCCACCCTCGCGCTCATAGGCCTCCAACTCCCTGAGCAGTCGCTCTTCGAGCCGATTGCCCTGCAGTCGCCCGGAGGTGAGAACCAGCGCCTTCGGCCGCAGCCCGCGCAGCAGTCGGACGGTCTGCAGTTGCCTGTCCGGGGTCGCGCGGGTCGAGGACACGGTGACGAACGCGCCCGACTTCCGGGCCTGTCTCTCCATCGCCGCGACCACCATGCCCATGGAAGGTGTGGTCAGGTCGTCCGCGATGAGCGCGACCGCCTCACTGGTCCGTCGCATGGCCCGCGCGGACGCGTTCAGCGTGTAACGCAGCTCTGCGGCGGCCGTGCGCACACGCTCGGCGGTCGCGTGCGACACCGAGTGGGTACTGCCTCCCAGGACGCGGGACGCGGTCGTGATCGAGACGCCTGCCGCAGCAGCGACGTCACGCAATGTGACAGGGGATCTGGCTACTTCGGACATCGGGCTGCCTCCTCCGGTGTCGGACGGCCGACCGCGCAACAGCGCGCAACGGGACGATACTTGATCGAGAACGTCGGCGGGTGTCGCGCCGATGATCCTCCATCCTGTGGCGGCGAGGCGACAGTGATCGCGTTTGGCCAGTTCACAGGCCGCAGAGTCGCTGGCTGATCCACTCCGACGGTGTCGTGACCCGGCGGACGGCCGTGTTCCGATCACGTGACGAGACAGTGTCGACGCGTGCATTGACACACATTCGGGGCTGGCCCTACGGTCCGGAAAGCGATTTCCTTCGCCGCCGCCGGGCGCTGAAGCCCGGTGATTGAGGAAGGCCTGTCCCATGAAGATCAGATCAGCCGTACGTGTCGCTGGTTTGCTGGCCGCAGCCTTGTTCGCTTCGGCCTGTTCGGCGCCTGACACCCAGTCTCTACCCGAAGCACCGGCTTCCGCTCCCGCACTGCCCGATTCCCCGGTCAAGCTGAACATCCTGGATGTGTCGGGCGACCTGGCCCACATGCAGCCGGTGATCGAGAACTACCAGAAGGCGCACCCCGAGCTCGTCTCCAGCATCACCTACGAGACGGGCGCGCCCGCCGACGTGGCCGGCAAACTCGCAGCCCAGCAGGCCGCCGGCCGCGTCTCGATCGACGTGGTGCTGACGGGCATCGAGGGCCTGTCCAACATGCGTGCGCAGAACACGCTGGTGCAGCTCATGCCGGCCTACGAGTCGGCCCTGCCCGAGCTGTCGTCGCAGCTCACCGAGGCGGGTTCGGTGATGCAGAAGGCGGGCGGCGGGTTCGGCATCACCGACTCCGCCGACCCCAACGGCCCGCTGCTGACCTATTCCATGTCCCGGGTCGGCACCCCGCCCACCACGCCGGAGGAGTTGCTGGCCTGGGCCAAGAAGCACCCCGGCAAGTTCAGCTACGCCAACCCGACCGGCGGTTCCGGCCCGGCCAACCAGTTCATCGACGCGCTGCCGCACATGCTCGGCGACACCAACCCGGACGACCCCAAGACCTGGGACAAGACCTGGGCGTACCTGGCCGAGCTCAACAAGTACACCGGGACCTACTACGCGAAGACCTCCGAGTCCTTCGACGCGGTGACCAAGGGCGCCATCGACATGACGCTCACCTCGGGCGGCTGGGACCAGCAGCAGCACGCCAACGGCACCCTGGGCAAGGACATCGAGGTCGCCGCCTTCGATGATCCCAAGCTCGTCATCGAGGGCCGGTACGTCACGGTGCCGCGCGGCGTCGAGGCGGAGAAGCTGGCCGTGGTCCTCGACCTGGCCAAGTGGATGCTCAAGCCGGACCAGCAGGCGCTCACCTACGCCCTGCACGGCAGCGGTTTCCCGGTCAAGGGCGTCACGCCCGACCTGGCGCCGGCGGATATCGCGGCGGTGTTCAAGAAGTACGGCAGGCCCGAGCTGGTCGAGACGCTCCAGAAGGGTACGCCGATCGCCCCGATGGCGGGTACGAACGTGCAGGCCAAGTTCGCGGAGTGGAACGAGAAGATCGGATCGAAGAAGTGAGCCGCGCGGCCACCTTCGGCGAGCTGCGGATCGACGGGCTCGGCCGTCGGTTCCCCAACGGTTTCACCGCCCTGGACGGGCTCGACCTCACCGTGAAGGGGGGCGAGTTCATCGCCCTCCTCGGCCCGTCGGGCTGCGGCAAGTCCACCGCGCTGAACCTGCTGGCCGGGCTGCTGGAGCCGACCAGCGGATCGATCTGGATCGACGAGCACCGAGTGGACACACTGCCGTCGGAGAAGCGGAACTTCGGCATGGTCTTCCAGAACTACGCGCTCTTCCCGCACCTGACGGTGGCCGAGAACGTCGGGTTCGGACTCAGGATGCGCAAGGTCGGCAAGGCCGAGCGGACCGAGCGGGTCCGCAAGGCGCTCGACCTCGTGCAACTGGGCGAGCAGGCGGACAAGCATCCCGGGCAGCTCTCCGGCGGGCAGCAGCAGCGGGTCGCCATCGCCCGCGCGATCGTGGTCGAGCCGCGGCTCGTGCTCATGGACGAGCCGTTGTCCAACCTGGACGCCAAGCTGCGGCTGGACATGCGCACCGAGATCCGGCTGCTGCACCAGGAACTCGGCCTCACCACCGTGTACGTCACCCACGACCAGGCCGAGGCGCTGTCCCTGGCCGACCGGCTGGTGGTCATGCGCAGTGGCGTGGTGCAGCAGACCGGCACCCCGTCGGAGGTGTACGAGAGCCCGGCCAACGCCTTCGTCGCCGCGTTCGTCGGCTACCGCAACGCGCTGCCGGCCCGCATGGCCGGGGGGACCGTCGAGATCGCGGGCCTCGGCTGGGCGTTCCCCAGTGGGCGCGCACAGGAGGCCGACGGCGACGCGGTGGCCATGATCCGCCCGGACGACCTGCTCATCGGTGGTCCGGAAACCAGCAGGCCCATCCCGCTCACGGTGCGGGTGTGCGAGTACCAGGGGCGGACGTTCGCGGTCGAGGGGCGTACCGCCGACGGCACGGTGGTGCATGCCCACTCGCTGGAGCCGCTGTCGCCGGGCAGCGTCGTCGACGCCAACGTGAAGCCGGAGCGGATCCAGGTCTTCCCCTCCGACGCGGAACTCGGCGCGCAGGAACCCGCCCTGGTCGCGAGTGGTGAACAGTCGTGAGCGCCGTCGTCGCGAACACGCGGAGCACCCGCGGCCGGGAGGGTGTCCGCGCCTGGGCCCGGGCACGGGGGATCACGCCGGTACTGTGGCTGGTCGTCCCCGGCGTGCTGTTCATGCTGGTGTTCTTCGTCTACCCGCTGTTCTACGGGGTGGGACTGTCGTTCCAGGGCAAGGACGGTCCGCTCTCGGCCTACCAGGCGTTCTTCGACAACCGGCTGGTCGACAACCAGGGCAGCCGCGAGTCCGTCCTCATCACACTGCAACTCGCGCTGCTGGCCTCGCTGATCAACGTCGGGGCCGCGCTGCCCATCGCGTACCGGATGCGGGGTCCGGTGCGGGGCAAGCGGGTCATCACCGCCGTGGTGCTCATCCCCATGACACTCGGGACGGTGTTCGTCGCCTCGGCGATGAACAACTTCCTCGGCCCGGCCGGCTGGTTCAACAAGGCGCTGCTGACCGTCGGGCTGGTCGACGAGCCGCTCGCGCTGACCGGCAACTTCCTCGGCGTGCTGCTGTCGCTGGTGATCAGCGGCTTCCCGTTCGCGTTCCTGCTGATGCTCGGCTACGCCTCGGGCATCGCCCCGAGCCTGGAGAAGGCCGCCGCCGTACTCGGCGCGGACGCCCGGGCCAGGTTCCGGCTGATCGCGCTGCCGCTCCTGCTGCCGGGACTGACGATCACGTTCTGCCTGTCGTTCGTGCTCGCGTTCGGGGTGTTCCCCTCGGCAACCCTGGTCGGCAACGACGCCGGGCCCACCCGGGTGCTGTCCAAGATCGCCTACACCGAGTACACCAACGCCCAGTACGCCACCGCGTCGGCCACCGCGGTCATCATGGCGGTCATCCAACTGGCGGTGATCGGCCTGGTGTTCGGGCTGCGCAGCAAGCTCTACCGCGGCTCTACCGCAGGGGGTAAAGGATGAGCGCCGAGATCACCGCACGCCGCCGTCACACCTACACCGTCACCGGCGCGGTCACCTGGACCGGCCTGTGGACGTTCATCGGCGGTCTGCTGGCCGCCGTACTGGTGGTCGTCCTGGCGTCGTTCACCCAGCAGCTCAGCAGCGGGTGGCTGCCGGGAGAACTCACCACCAAGTGGTACTCCGGCGCATGGTCCTACTTCGACCTCCCGAGTCTGCTGACCACGACGCTGATCGTCGCGGTCGCCGTGGTGGCCCTGTCGCTGCTGGTGGCGATCCCGACGGCATTCGCCCTGTCCCGGCTGGACTTCCCCGGCAAGCGCCTGGTGCTGATGCTGTTCCTGGTGCCGCAGGTCATCCCGACCATGAGCTACGCGGTGCCGCTGGCCACCTTGGTGTACCAGCTGCGGCTCAACGACACCATCGCCGGACTCGTACTGGTGAACCTGGTGCCGGCGCTCCCCTTCGCCGTCCTGGTCCTCATCCCGTTCGTGGACCAGATCGACCCCCGTGTGGAGGACGCCGCCCGCGTGTTCGGCGCGGGAATGCGCCAGGTGTTCCTGCGGGTGCTGGCCCCGCTGATGGTTCCCGGCCTGCTGGCCGCCGGTGTGCTGGTCCTGGTCCGCGTGGTCGGCCAGTTCGAGCTGACGTTCCTGGTCGCCGGACCCAACAGCCAGACCATCGTCGTGGCCCTGTTCGGGGCATCGCTGCAGGCGGGCCAACTGCCCTCGCAGCAGATCGACGCGATGGCCGTCGTCTACATGCTCACCACGCTCATCCTGCTGATGATCGCGCTGCGGTTCGTCGACCCGACGTCCGTCGCCGCACGCAACCGCCGTTGAGGAAGTGGCTCCATGACGAACAAACCCGTGCGGGTCGCCCTCGTGGGCGCCGGCAGCATTGCGGGGGGCGCGCACCTGCCCGCCCTTGCCGCCCAGGGTGACCGCGTACAGGTCGTCGCGGCATGCGACGTCGACGCCGACCGTGTCAAGTCGTTCTGCGACACCCACGACATCCCCGGTTCTTACACCGATCTGGGGGAGATGCTCGAAAAGGCCCGGCCGGACCTGGTGCACCTGTGCACACCGCCGAGCCTGCACACCGAACAGGCCCGGCAGTGCCTGCTGGCGGGCGCCTGGGTGTGGCTGGAGAAGCCGCCCTGCCTGTCCCTGGCCGAGCACGACGTGATCACCGAGGCCGAGCGGGTCGGCGGCGCCTACGCCAGCGTGGTGTTCCAGCACCGCTTCGGCGCGGCGGGGCGGCACGCGGCCGGCCTGATCGCCACCGGCGGGCTCGGCCGCCCGCTCGTCGCGCACTGCAGCACCACCTGGTACCGCCCGCACGCCTACTACGAGGTGCCGTGGCGCGGCACCTGGGACAGCGAGGGCGGCGGTCCGACCATGGGCCACGGCATCCACCAGATGGATCTGCTGCTGGCACTGCTCGGGGACTGGAGCGAGGTGACCGCCGTGGTGGGCCGGCTGGACCGCGACGTGGAGACCGAGGACGTCTCGATGGCGATCGTCCGGTTCGACAGCGGTGCGATGGCGACCGTGGTCAACAGCGTGCTGTCCCCGCGCGAGGAGAGCTACATCCGCGTGGATCTCACCGACGCCACCGTCGAGGTCAAGCACCTGTACGGCTACGGCAACGACGACTGGACCTACACCCCGGCCCCGCACGTGGACGACCAGGAGCGCGTCATCCACTGGTCGGCTCCCGCGGGCGACGAACCCAGTTCCCACGCCGCCCAGCTGACCGCCCTGCTCGACGCCTACGACCGGGGCGAGCGACCCCCGGTGAGCGGCGCGGACGGGCGGCGCACCCTGGAGCTGGTGACCGCCGTCTACCGCTCGGCGTTCACGCGCAGCACCGTCGCGCGCACGGACCTGGCCCCGGCGGACCCCTTCTACCACCGGTTGCACGGCGACACCGACGGCTGGGCCCCCAGCTCGTCCCGCTCCTCCACCTCCACCGAAAGCGAATGATCTTGTCTCCCTCTTCGGACTCCTCGGACTCCTTGCAACTGAGCCGCGACGAGGCCTCGTTCAGCCTGACCGGGCACGGGGTGGAACTGCTGCGCTACACCTTCCGCTCCGACACGGTTCCCTCCGAATGCCCGGCGCCGTACCTGCACCCGCTGCGCACCCTGGGCGGCCAGGTCGTCTCGGCGAACCGGCCGCACGACCACCGGTGGCACAAGGGGCTGACCATGACCCTGTCGCACGTCTCGGGGCAGAACTTCTGGGGCGGTCCGACCTTCGACGCCTCGGCGCCCGGCCATGGATACGTCCAGCTCGACAACGTCGGGTGCCTGAGGCACGAGGGCTTCGAGGAACTCCAATGCGACGGGCAGGAGTTGCGGCTGACCGAGCGGGTGACGTGGGTGACCGCGCACGGCGAGGAGTGGTTCACGGAGGTGCGCACGCTGCGGGCCCACGACGTGGACACGACCGCGGGGGCGTGGACGCTGCGCTTCGGCTCGGAGCTGACCAACGTGAGCGGCCGCGACCTGGAGATCGGCAGCCCCACCACGGCGGGCAGGCCCGCCGCCGGCTACACGGGCCTGTTCTGGCGCGGCCCGCGGGACATGACCCACGGCACGGTTCTCGCCGACGGGGACCTGGAAGGCGGCGAGGTCATGGGCCGCACCGCGTCGTGGCTCGCGTACTCCTCCCCGCACGACGAGGTCGACGCGGCCTCCACCCTCGTCTTCGAGCAGGACCCCGACGAGGAGGGGACGACCCACTGGTTCGTGCGCAGCGAGCCGTTCCCCGCCGTCGCCCCGTCGCCGGCCTTCCACGAGGAACTCGTTCTGCCCGCCGGAGACGCCCTGCGCCGCCACTCCCGGATCGTCGTCGCCGACGGCCTGTGGGACCGCGCCGCCGTCACCGGATACCTCAAGGAGCACCCGTGGTGACCTTCCCCGGCGGCACCGGGGTCTCGGGGCTGGAGGTCTATCCCTGGGAAGCCGCCGACGGCTGCCACGGCGGGTCACCCCACCTGCACACCGTCTGCACCGAGGGCTATGTCGTCGTGGCGGGCAGCGGTGAGCTGCAGACCCTCACTCCGTCCGGGTACACCTCCGTACCCCTGCGGGCGGGCACCGTCGCCTGGTTCAGCCCGGGCACGGTGCACCGCGCGGTCAACCACGGCGGCCTGCGGGTGATCGTGGTGATGCAGAACGCCGGTCTGCCCGAGGCGGGAGACGCCGTCCTTACCTTCCCGCCCGACGTGCTGGCCGACGCCGACCGCTACCGCGCCGCCGCCACCCTGGACCCGGACGACCCCGAAGGCTCCGCCCGGCGCCGGCGCGATCTGGCCGTCGTCGGGTTCCAGAGGCTGCGCGACCACCTGGCCGACGGCGACCCCGAGCCGCTCCTCACCCTCTACCGCCAGGCCGCGGCGCTCGTACGGCCACGGGCGGCCGCATGGCGTGACATCGTCGCCGCCGGCCCCGCGGCGGCGGTGGAGGCCAGTTCCCGGCACATCGACGCGCTGCTGGAGGCGGACAGCGCCCACCTGAGGGACGCGCAGGTCACGTCGGCGGACGCCCCCGCCCCGCACGATCGCGCCTTCGGCATGTGCGGACGCCTGGACACCTACCGGACGGCCTGACCCCTCCGAACCCCCCACCTCCGTCGCGGTGACGGAGGGCGGGCCAGCACACCCTCCCGCACGACAACCGAAGGGAAATCTCAACGATGAGAATCCTCAAAGTGCTCACCGTGGCCACGGCCGCCACGGTCCTGAGCACGCTGACCGGGGTGGCACCCGCGCAAGCGGACTCGATCACGGTGACGGTGGACTACGGCGCCGATGACGGGCCGTCCAACCAGGTCGCCAGCGGCTATCTGCACGGGATCGACGCCAACTCGCCCGCCCAGTACCTCATCGACGGCGTCACGGTCCGGGCGATCCGCGGCGCGGACCACCACCCGAACCTGCCCAGCCTGTTCGACCGCCCCACCTACGACCGCGTCAAGGACACCGGAGCACGGCTGCAGGTCGGCGTCTACTACTACGTCGCTGACCCCAACCACCCCGACCGCAACTACCGGCCGGGAGACGGCGGCGACCAGGACCGTTGGCGGAACATCGTCAACAGCGTCTACGACGAAGCCCGGACCAACAACTACGACGTCGACTCCTGGATCACCTGGAACGAACCGGACCTGCAGTGGAACACCACCGCGCGGCCCTTCACCAGCTACCTCGCGGCGCACAAGGTCGCCTACGACACTCTGAAGGCCCGTGACTCCGCGCTCAAGGTGCAGGCGCCTGAACTGTCCAGCTACAGCTTCGCGCGGCTCACCCAGTTCCTCACCTACTGCAAGCAGAACAACTGCCTGCCCGAGGTGCTGTCCTGGCACGAGCTCACCGCGGGCGCACCCGACATCCCGGGCCACACGGCCCAGATCAAGCAGTGGATGATCGACAACGGCATCACCCCGATGCCCATCGCGATCACCGAGTACCAGGGCACCGGATACGGCAAGGCGGACGCGTGGGACGCGGGCGTCAACGTCCGCTACCTCGCCCAGTTCGAACGGAGCGTGCCCAACGGCCTGACCGACGGGCTCTATTCCGCCTGGGAGTGGGTCGGGGACAACCCCGACTTCGTGGCGACCCTGGGCAACGCCACGACCCGGGGCGCAAACCTGCCTCGCGGGGTGTGGTGGAACTACAACACCTACAAGGACATGACCGGACGGCTCGCGCGCACCACGTCCTCCGCCGCGACCACGGTGGACGCCTTCACCGCCGTCGACACCACCCAGCGCCGCTCCACCGGTCTGATCGGCAACCAGACCACCGCCACGCACACGGTCACCCTCGACCTGCGCAACATCCCCGCCGCCCTGCAGCGAGGCGGCAAGATCCGGCTTCGCGCCACCCGCTTCGACGACCTGGGGGAGCTGACCAACCCGGTCAAGGTCCTGGAAGGCGACTACACGGTCACCGGCAACACGGCACAGGTGAGCCTGCCCGCGCTCCCTGCCAGCGCCTCGCTGCGCTTCGACGTCAGCCCGGTCATCGCGGGCAGCCCCAAGACGGTCTACGAGGCCGAGTCACTGCCCGTCACCTCGACCTCGGGCGTCGTGCGCCGAAACTTCGCCGAGGAGGGAGCCAGCGCCGGCCAGGCCAGCGTGCTGGAGTCCACCGCCGTCGGCCAGTCCGTGACCTACACGGTCAACGCGCCTGCCACGGGGCGCTATGAGCTCAGCGCCTATCTCAAGAGGCTGACCAACCGCGGCTTCTTCCAGCTCTACGTCGACGGCAAGGCTTTCGGCCCGCCCCAGGACGAGTACGGCACCGCCGCGGAGTACTACCGGACCACCTTCGGGCACCTCCAGCTCTCCGCCGGTCAGCACACCCTGCAGTTCAAGGTCGTCGGGAAGAACGCCTCGTCCAGCAACCACTGGATGGCGTTCGACCGCTTCGAACTGTTCGCCCTGTCCTGACCAGGATCACTTCCCGGACAAGACCGATCTGTCCGGGACCTGTCGGCGGCACTCACCGACCGTTCCACCGAGGCGTTTGCGGTGATCGGAAGGCCGAGGCCGACTGATCACCCTTGTTCCGGACTCCAACGTCGCCCGACACATCGACCGGACATCACTGTCCCGGGGCGGCCTGCCCGCCTCCCCGGGCCGCAGGGCCCGCCGCGATGCGGGCACCGGCGCCATCACCAGCACCGCCGTACGAACGCCCCCTGCGCACCCATCCCAAGGAGGACCTCCCCGTGCGGATTGTCATGAGCCTGCACGACAGGCTCACCAGACGCATCGCGACCGTGGCCGCCCTGCTTCTCGGCCTCGCCCTGCTCACCGGCCCAGTACCGTCCCCGGCCTACGCCGCCACCAACACCGCGATCACCGTGGACGGCACCAGCGGTGGACGCACCTTCGACGGCATCGGCGCGATCAGCGGCGGCGGCGGCAACAGCCGCCTGCTGCTCGACTACCCGGCCACCCAGCGCAACCAGGTCCTGGACTACCTGTTCAAGCCCGGCTACGGCGCGTCCCTGCAGATCCTCAAGGTCGAGATAGGAGGTGACACCAACTCCACCGACGGCGCCGAGATCAGCCACCAGCACACCAGGGGCGACATCGACTGCGACGCCGGCTACGAGTGGTGGATGATGGAGCAGGCCAAGGCCCGCAACCCCGACATCAAGCTCTCCGCCCTGGCCTGGGGCGCCCCCGGCTGGATCGGCAACGGGACGTTCTACTCGCAGGACGGCGTCGACTACCTGATCTCCTGGCTCGACTGTGCCAAGCAGCGCGGCCTGACCATCGACTACATCGGCGGCCGGAACGAGCAGCCCTACAGCGCCTCCTTCTACAAGGACCTCAAGGCGGCGATGATCGCGAAGGGCTACACCTCGACCAAGCTGGTCGGTGGCGACGAGAACAACTGGGACGTCGCCACCGGCATGAAGAACGACAGTGCCCTGAACAGCGCCGTGGACATCGTCGGCTCGCACTACCCGTGCGTGTACCAGTCGGCGATGACCACCTGCACCTCCAGCGCCGACGCCAAGGCGCTCGGCAAGCAGCTGTGGGCCAGCGAGAACGGCTCGGAGAACGCCGAGACCGGCGCGGCGCCGGTCGCCCGCGCCATCAATCGCGGTTACATCGACGCGAAGATGAGCGCGTACATCAACTGGCCGCTGCTCGCCTCCGACTACCAGAGCCTCTTCTTCCACGACCAGGGTCTGATCACCGCGAACCAGCCGTGGTCCGGCCACTACAACGTCTCCCGCACCGTCTGGGCCATGGCGCAGACGACGCAGTTCACCTCACCGGGCTGGAAGTACCTGGACACCGCGACCGGCTACCTCGGCGGCAACCGCTCCAACGGCAGCTTCGTCAGCTACGCGGCGCCCGACAAGAGCGCCTGGAGCACCGTCATCGAGACCCTGGACGCCACCGAGGCGCAGACGGTCACCCTGAACACCACCGGCGGTCTGCCCGGGGGCACCCTGCACGTGTGGTCCACCGACATGTCGGCGCCCGCCGGCAGGGCCACCCCGCGCATGGTGAAGAACGCCGACCTGACGGCGAGCAACGGGACCTACTCGCTCACCCTGGAACCCGGGCGGGTCTACACCGTGACCACCACCACCGGTCAGGGCGCGGGTACCGTCACCTCCCCGTCGCGCACCCGGCTCGCACTGCCGTACTCCGACTCCCTCGGCGGCTACAGCACCGGCAAGGAGGCGAAGTACCTCGCCACCATGAACGGCGCCTACCAGTCCGCGCCCTGCGCCGGCGGCCGTAGCGGCCAGTGCCTGCGCCAGACGGCGCCGATGAAGCCGATCACCTGGTGGTCCCCGACCATGGACAGTATCCAGCCGTACACCCTCATGGGCGACCTGGGCTGGAGCAACTACACGGTCAGTGCCGACGTACTGCTGGAGAAGAGCGGCAGCGGCGCCACGATCCTCGGTCGCGTCGGCACCCAGCCGAAGTTCAACGGCGGTCTGAACGCCTACCACCTGCGCCTGACCGACACCGGTTCCTGGACGGTGTACAAGACCAGCAGCGACAAGTGGGCATGGACCGCCCTCGCCAGGGGCACCGTCACCGCCCCGGGGACGAACACCTGGCACAAGCTGGCCCTGACCTTCCAGGGCAGCACCATCACCGCCAAGATCGACGGCACCACGGTCGCCACGCTCACCGATACAAGCTACGGCGGCGGTCTGGTCGGCCTCGGTGCAGACAACTACAACCCGGTCCAGTACGCCAACCTGTCCGTCACTCCCGAAACCGTGCCCAACCTCTCCGGTAACTACAAGATCATCAGCGCTCGGAGCGGCAAGGCCCTCGACGCCTTCGAAGGCGGCACCGCGAACGGCACGCCCATCCTCCAATGGACCGACCACGGCGGCACCAACCAGCAGTGGAGACTGGCCCTGAACAGCGCGGGCTACTACACGATCACCGGCGTCGCCAGCGGCAAGGCACTGGACATCCCCAACGTCAGCACCTGGCCCGGAACCCAGCTGGCCCTGTGGACCCCCAACACCGGCACCAACCAGCAGTGGGTGATCACCCCGGCTGACAACGGCAACTACACCATCGAGTCACGCTCGAACGGCTACAAACTCAACGTCGCCGGAGACTCGACCGCCGACGGCGCGGCCATCGAGCAGTGGTTCACCACCGGCGGCACCAGCCAGCAGTGGAAGCTGGTGAAGATCTCCTGACCCCGACCCGCTGAGCCCCAGGGCGGGGCAGGACCGGACGTTCGGCCTGCCCCGCCCTGTTCGCGGTGTCAACCGAGGCCAAGGCCCACCTCGTACATGCGTCCGGCCACCCGCACGGTGGCCGGGCATCCCGTACACCCGTGATGGGCATGAGGAACAGATGAGTGCCTTCCATCCCGATCTTGCCTGGGGACGCTTCATCCCCAGGGTGTCCTACGGGCCCTTGTCGTCACGCGCCATGCGGAGCCTGAAGACGCGCCCGGCCGGTCCCGGGACGGGTGTCAGGGTTCGGGAACTCGTCGTGCCCGGGCCGAAGGGCGCACCGCCTGTCTCGCTTCGGGTCTTTCAGCCGACCGGCTTGCAGACGGCCGTTCCGGCTCTGCTCTGGGTACACGGAGGCGGCCTCGTCTTCGGCGCCCCGGAGCAGGACGACCGGACGAACGCCGCCTTCGTCCGCGAACTCGGCATCACCGTCGCCGCGGTCCGCTATCGACTGGCGCCGGACCATCCCGCGCCCGCCGCGGTCGAGGACGCCTACGCCGCGCTGCATGGCCTGGTCGAGCGCGCGAGCGACCTGCACGTCGACATCGATCGCATCGCGATCGGCGGCGCCAGCGCCGGCGGCGGAATCGCCGCGGCCCTCGCGCTGCTCGCCCATGACCGCCGCGAGTTCCGGCCCGTGCTCCAGCTGCTGGTCTACCCCATGCTGGACGACCGCACGACGACGAGAACCGACCTGGACGACCTCGACGTCCGCCTCTGGACGCCCAAGAGCAACCGATACGGCTGGTCGGCATACCTCGGCGACACGGTCGGTGGCCCGGACGTCTCCCCGTACGCGGCCGCCGCTCGCCGTGAGGATCTCACCGGCCTTCCTCCGGCGTGGATCGGTGTCGGCACCCTCGATCTCTTCCACGACGAAGACATCGAGTACGCGCGTCGACTGTGCGACAGCGGCGTCTCCTGCGAACTCCACATCGTTCCCGGCGCTTTCCACGGGTTCGACCAGGCGTTCCCCAAGGCCGGGGTCTCGCGGGAGTTCTGGCGTCGGCAGGCGCGGGCGCTGGAGAGCGGGCTGTAGCGCGGCGGGGTCGACGCAGTGCACGGCCGGGTCGATGGCGATCTCGCCCGTGCTCCTCGAACGCGCCGGAGCGGGCCTGGTGAACGGTCAGTTCCTGATAGGCGACGCTCGGCCCGGCCTGCCGCCCGAGTTCTCGTCGCAGCGCAGGTGCGCCATTACCGGCAGCGCTGGTCGGCCGGACGGCGGCATTCGCCGACGACACCGCGTCAGTGGGGCCGGGGACCGGAAACGGAGCACCGGTCCCCGACCCTGATCAGGTGCGGGGGGACTCCAGGAACCGGTGGAGAGAGGCCGCCATGCTGGTGACGAAGGCGTCGCGCGTGGATGCGTCGACGTGGTCCAGCGACAGGTACGGGTTGAGGTCTTCCAGCTCGACCAGGAGGAGGTCTCCGTCCTGGGTACGGCAGGCGTCCACACGCTGGATCCCGTGATGGAGGGTGTTCCAGTCGATGAAGCGCCGGGCGAAGGCGAGGTCGCTTTCGGTGGGCTGGTAGGGCTCGAGAGCCCAGCGGCGGTCGGGGTCGGGGGCGTTGAGGGCGTACTGGAAGGTGTCGTCGACGTAGTAGAACGACACCTCGTAGCGGAAGTCGATGCGGGGCTGGACCAGGACGTCGCCGTAGGTGAGGTCGTCCAGTTCGTCCCGTGACACGAAGCCGAGGCCGATGGAGTCCGCTCCGGCCTTCGGCTTGACCGCGTACTGGTCGCTCTCCGGGAGCAGTCCGAGGTCCTGGGGCCGTTCGATGGTGGGGATGACGGGGTATCCGGCCGCGGTCAGATCCAGCAGGTACTGCTTGCCCGCCATGTCGGCCCGGCCGGTGAGCGGGTTGTAGATCCGTGTCCCACGCGCTGCCGCCCGGTCCCGGAAGGCGTCGTACTCCTTCTGGTAGTGCAGGACGGGGCCGCTGTTGCGGACCACGACCGCGTCGAAGCCGTCCATCAGCGCGGCGGCGTCGAGCGGGTGGCACAGGGCTATGTCGAAGTCGTTCCGCAACCGGGACGACAGGAAGATGTCCTCGTCGCAGTAGCGCCGTCCGCGGGCCTGATAGGCGAGATCGGTGACGTAGAGGATGCGGGGACGGACGGGCATGGGGCGTGCTCCTGGGTCGTGGAACGAGTTCACTCATCTTCCCACTCCGCGTCGGGCCACGGTCACTCCCCGCGGCCCCGCTCGGCCGCCAACGCCGCGAGGTCGCGCGCGATGGACCTGAGGGCGGGCACCGGCAGCTTGCCGACGGCGTACGAGGCGATATCGATCAGGATGAGGTCACCCGCCGTCTGCGGCATTCCCCCCGTCGACGACGGCGGGGGCATGGCGGCGCAGGACCTCCCGGGTCCCGGGATCGTCGACCAGGGTCCGCAGGGTGGCGTGCACGCTCGGTTCGGTCCGCGGGCAGTCGTCGGGGCGCACCAGGTCGAGCGATGCCTCCACCTGCGGCCACTGCCGACGGACCGCCAGGTGCTCGTCGCCGATGTCGCCGGTCTCCGGCAGGCCGAGCCGTTCGTACTGCGAGGGCGGGGCGTCGTCCGCCTGCATGAGCGTGGAAGGGGACGGCCAGGTCGATCACGATCCCCCGCAGTCCCGCAGCCAGTTCCCTGAGGCCCGCCCGTACGGACCGGTGATCACGTTCGGCGGGGGTCGTACCGGGCCAGGCGCGATCGATGAACTGGTGATCCTCGCCTGGGATCTGGCCTGCGCAACCGGCCCGGCGTACAAGTCCTGCCCGGCCGTACCGCAAGCCCGCCGCGCTTGCTCGTAGTGGCCGTCTGCGACCCCGACCGCGGCGGCGGTACCTTCGGCCCCGTCGCAGGCGTCGACGCCGACGCGGTACTGCTGGACCGCACGGTGGGGCTGAGCGGCCGGGATCCGGCTGCACGGGCAAGCCGTAAAGGTGTGCGGGGCGTCGGCCGTCTCCAGCGTGGCAGTGGGGCCGAAGCGTGGGTGAACGCGGGCCCGATACCTTTGCGTGTTGCAATGGCACAGCGATCCGCGCTGTGCTAGTCATGTCGCACCGTCCCGCACGACTTCGAGTCGTGCGGCCTGGGGGCGTACTCAGGGACGGTTCCTGCCTGCTCAAGTGCTCCGGTGGCTGCGGAGCCGGTGTCCGCCCGACAGGACTCGCCCGCTTTGCCGAACTGTTCCTGAGGCTTGGCATCGCGAAGGCGAACCGATCCTCCTAAGGTCCGAGGGCGCCGGTGGTATGGGCCGTGCGGCCCGCCGTCCTCGGCGGTTCCACGTCCACCGCGCGTCAAAGCCTCACTAAGAACGTGTAAACGGCAGGCGCAAGTTACTTGGTCGAAAGGATTGACGAAACCCGGGGTCGTTCCTACCGTCATCGCGTCGTACTTCGTACGTCATATATGAGACGCGATACGTGAGATCACAGATCTCGCAAGGATCCGAGAGGCGCGCATGACCTCTGTGCCCACGCCGATCCCCTCGCGCACGCAGTTCGTGCTGGAGGAGATCAAACGCCGCATCCTCACCGGGCAGTTGATGCCGGGTCAGGCCCTGGTGGAGACCGAGCTCGCCGCGCAGTTCGGGGTGTCGAAGACCCCGGTGCGCGAGGCGCTCAAGACGCTTGCCGGGACCGGGCTGGTCGTGATGAGCCAGTACAAGGGCGTCACGGTGCGCATGGTGGACGCGGACATGGCGCGCGAGGTGTACGACGTGCGGCTGCTCCTCGAACCCGAGGCCCTGAAGCGTGCCGTGCGGCGCGGTGCCTCCTTGGACGCCGCCCGCGATGCGCTGGCCAGAGCGGCCGACGCCACTGACACCGCCGAACGCTCCCTCGCGAACCGGGAGTTCCACCGCGCCCTGTACCTGCCGTGCGGCAACCCGCTGCTCGGCCGGATGCTCGACGAGGTCCGCGACCAGGCCGCCCTTGTCTCGGCTGTCGCCTGGGCCGCCTCGCCCTCCTGGGAGCGGGAGGCCACCGAGCACCGGGAGATCCTCCGCCTCGCCCTGAACGGTGACGCGGACGGCGCGGCGCGGGCTCTCCACGCCCACATCGCGTCCTTCGTGCAGCGTGCGTTCCCCCAGGCAGCACTGGAACAGGAAGGTCAGGAATGAGCAGCATGGCGTTCGAGACCCAGCGGGCGGCCCTGGCCGACGTGGTGGCGATCCCGGTGACCCCGTTCGCCGAGGACGGCTCCGTCGACCCGGGTGCCTACCGGGCCCTGCTGCGTCGTCTGCTCGACGGGGGCATCACCACCCTCACCCCCAACGGCAACACCGGCGAGTTCTACGCCCTCACCCCAGAAGAGCGCCGTCTGGTCACCGAGATGACCGTCGACGAGGCAGGGAAGGGGGCCGCCGTCCTGGTCGGTGTCGGACACGACGTCCCGGCTGCCGTCGCCTCCGCGTGGCACGCCCGCGAGCTGGGCGCGCAGATGGTGATGGTCCATCAGCCGGTCCATCCTTATGTCTCACAGGGCGGCTGGGTCGACTATCACCGGGCGATCGCCGAGGCGGTGCCCGAGCTGGGCGTCGTGCCGTACATCCGCAACGCGCAGCTCGCCGGGGCCCGCCTCGCGGAACTCGCCGACAGCTGCCCGAACGTCATCGGCGTGAAGTATGCGGTCCCGGACGCCGCCAGGTTCGCCGCCTTCGCCCGCGACGCCGGGCTGGAACGGTTCGTCTGGGTGGCCGGACTCGCCGAGCCGTACGCGCCCTCGTACTTCTCCGCGGGCGCCACCGGCTTCACCTCCGGGCTGGTGAACGTCGCCCCGTCCGTTTCGCTGAACATGATCGAGGCTCTCCGATCAGGGGACTATCCGGGTGCCATGAAGGTCTGGGAGCAGATCCGCCGCTTCGAGGAGCTGCGGGCCGCGAACGGCTCCGCCAACAACGTCACCGTCGTCAAGGAGGCACTCGCCTCCCTCGGGCTGTGCCGCCGTGAGGTCCGCGCGCCGAGCAGACCGCTGCCCGAGAGCGAGCGGGCCGAGGTCGCCGCCATTGCCGCCGGGTGGTCCCTGTGAAGAAGCCGGAAGAGCTCAGAAGCCACCAGTGGTACGGCACCGACGGACTGCGCTCCTTCAGTCACCGCGCCCGCACGCGTCAGCTCGGCTACCTGCCCGAGGAGCACCTGGGCAAGCCGGTCATCGCGATCCTCAACACCTGGTCCGACATCAATCCCTGCCATGTGCATCTCCGAGACCGCGCTCAGGCTGTGAAGCGCGGGGTGTGGCAGGCCGGGGGCTTCCCGCTGGAGTTCCCGGTCTCCACGCTCAGCGAGACCTTCCAGAAGCCGACCCCGATGCTCTACCGCAACATGCTCGCGATGGAGACCGAGGAGCTGCTGCGCTCGTATCCGGTGGACGGGGCCGTCTTGATGGGCGGCTGCGACAAGTCCACGCCCGCCCTCCTCATGGGCGCCGCTTCCGTCGACCTACCCACCGTGTTCGTGCCCGCCGGGCCCATGCTGCCGGGGCACTGGCGAGGCGAGGTCCTCGGCTCCGGCACCGACATGTGGAAGTACTGGGACGACAAGCGCGCTGGCCTCATCGGCGACTGCGAGATGACCGAGCTGGAGTCCGGACTCGCCCGCTCGCCGGGCCACTGCATGACGATGGGCACGGCGTCCACGCTCACCGCCGCCGCCGAGGCCCTCGGCGTCACGGTCCCGGGTGCGTCCAGCATTCCGGCCGTCGACTCGGGCCACGACCGCATGGCGGCCGCCGCCGGCCTCCGGATCGTCGAACTGGTCTACAAGGACCGGAAGCTGAGTGACATCCTCACCGCCGACGCCTTCGAGGACGCCGTCACCACCGTCCTCGGACTCGGCGGCTCCACCAACGCGGTCATCCACCTCATCGCGATGGCGGGCCGCGTGGGCGTCGAGCTCACCCTGGACGACTTCGACCGCATCGCCCGCACGGTCCCGGTGCTCGCCAACGTCCGGCCGGGCGGACAGACGTACCTGATGGAGGACTTCCACTTCGCGGGCGGCCTGCCCGGATTCCTGTCCCGGATCACCGACCTGCTGCACCTGGACCGGCCCACCGTCTCGTACGACACGATGCGCGAGCAGCTCGACGGCGCGCTCGTCCACAACGACGACGTGATCCGCACCCGCGAGAACCCGGTCGCCCACGAGGGCGGGGTCGCGGTCCTGCGTGGCAACCTCTGCCCGAACGGCGCGGTCATCAAGCACATCGCCGCCGAGCAGCACCTGCTCAAGCACACCGGCCCCGCGGTCGTCTTCGACGACTACAAGACGATGCAGCGGACGATCAACGACCCGTCGCTCGGCATCACCGCCGACAGCGTCCTCGTCCTGCGGGGCGCCGGACCCAAGGGCGGTCCGGGCATGCCCGAGTACGGGATGCTGCCCATCCCCGACCACCTGCTGAAGCAGGGCGTACGGGACATGGTGCGGATCTCCGACGCCCGCATGAGCGGGACGAGCTACGGCGCCTGTGTGCTGCACGTCGCGCCCGAGTCGTACGTCGGCGGGCCCCTCGCCCTGGTGCGGACCGGGGACTCGATCACGCTCGACGTGGCGAACAGGACGCTCCATCTCCACGTGGACGACGAGGAGTTGGCGCGCCGGCGGGCCGAGTGGACGCCGCCGCCCGCACGGTACGAGCGCGGTTACGGCGCGCTCTACAACGAACAGATCACCCAGGCCGACACCGGCTGCGACTTCGAGTTCCTCGCCCGCCCCGGCAAGGTGCAGGACCCGTACGCGGGCTGAACCGGCGGGATCACACAGCCGTGACCACCGGGAAAGCGCTTCACCTCAACAAGATCTCAAGACCCCCGCACGACCCCCGCACGACGTACCGAGAACGGAGACCAGTCATGGCCCAAGCCGCAGCCGTGGCGAAACCGCCCGCGCCACCCCGGCGGCGCCGTGCCTCCGCCACCCCGCGCAGGCTCCCGTACCTGCTGATCGCCCCGGCCGCCCTGCTCATGCTGGGGTTCATCGCCTACCCGGTCATCAGTGTCTTCTACTACAGCCTGCAGAACTACAACCCCACCAAGCCGTGGCGGAACGGCTTCGCGGGCGTCGACAACTTCGTCCACGCCTTCACCGAGGACCCGCTCTTCTGGGACTCGCTCGTCTTCAGCGCCAAGTGGGTCGTCGTCGAGGTCGGGCTGCAGCTGATGTTCGGTCTGGCGCTCGCGCTGATCGTCAACCAGACCTTCGTGGGCCGGGCGCTCGGCCGAGCCATGGTCTTCTCCCCGTGGGCCGTCTCCGGCGTGCTGACCTCCGCGATCTGGGTGCTGCTGTACAACTCCCAGACCGGCATCACCCGTTACCTCGCCGACATGGGCATCGGTTCCTATGGCACCAGCTGGCTGTCGGACACCGGGACGGTGTTCTGGGCCGCGGTCGTCGCCGACCTGTGGCGGGGCGTGCCGTTCTTCGCGATCCTCATCCTCGCCGACCTGCAGTCCGTCTCGAAGGATCTGTACGAGGCCGCCGAGGTCGACGGGGCCAGCCGGATCAAGCAGTTCTGGCACATCACGCTGCCCCATCTGAAGGACGCGATCGTCCTGTCCACGCTGCTGCGCGCGGTGTGGGAGTTCAACAACGTCGACCTGCTCTACACGCTGACCGGCGGCGGACCCGCGGGTGTGACGACGACGCTTCCGTTGTACGTCGCGCACACCAGCGTCGAGTCCCACAACTTCGGCTATGCGTCGGCCTTGACCACGGTCGCGTTCGTGATCCTGCTCTTCTGCTCGATCGTCTATCTGCGGCTGAGCAAGTTCGGAGGCGACAACAAGTGAGCACCAAGCTGGCCACCAAGGCCGTGCCCGCCCCCGCGCCCGCCGCCCCGGAACCGCCGCGGCCGGTGCACACGTCCCGCCGTGCCTGGGACGAGGCCCCCCGCTGGCAGATCTACCTCCCCATGGGCATCTACCTCGTCTTCACCCTGATCCCGTTCTACTGGATCCTGCTGTTCTCGCTGCGCCCGGCCGGCTCCACTTCGCTCGTGCCCTGGCCGATGACCTTCGACCACTTCGAGAAGGTGTGGACGGAGCGCAGCTTCGGCGTCTACTTCCAGAACAGCGTGCTGGTCGGCGTCGTCACCCTGCTGCTGACGACCCTCGTCGCCCTGGCCGGCGGCTACGCCCTCGCACGCTTCAACTTCAAGATCAAGCAGGCCTTCATGCTGGCCCTCCTCTGCTCCCAGTTCGTGCCCGGCGCGCTGCTCCTCGTCCCGCTGTTCGAGATCTTCGCCGAGCTGAAGATGATCAACTCCCTCGGCAGCGTCATCATCGCCGAGACGGTCTTCCAGCTGCCGCTGTCGATCATCCTGATCAGCAACTTCATCAAGAACGTGCCGTACTCCCTGGAGGAGGCGGCCTGGGTCGACGGCTGCGGTCGGATGAAGGCGTTCCGGATCGTCGTCCTGCCGCTGCTGCGGCCCGGTCTGATCGCCGTCGGGTCCTTCGCCTTCGTGCACTCCTGGAACCACTTCCTGTTCGCCCTGATGTTCCTCAACAACCAGGAGAAGCAGACCATCCCGGTCGGCCTCAACACCCTGATGGGCGCGGACAGCGTCGACCTGGGTGCGCTCGCCGCGGGCGGCATCATCGCGGCCGTACCGGTCGTGATCGTGTTCGCCTTCATCCAGAAGTGGTTGATCACGGGCTTCAGCGCGGGGGCGGTGAAGGGATGAGAGCACGTCACCACGCCGCGGCCGTCGGCCTGCTGGGACCGCTCTGTGGCCCCGCGCACGCCGAGGCCCGGGACGTCAGCCGGGACACCCTGCCTGCGAACGACGGCTGGGCTGCGTACGGCACATGCATGGGCGGCACCGCCACCGGCGGCGCCGCGGCCGACGACGACCACGTGGACACAGCGACCGACAGCACCGAGTCGGCCTGCCGAGCGGTGGCCCGCGGCACGGGAGCGGTGAGGATGCCATGAGCACACCTCTGCCCGTCGTCCTCGCCGGCGCGCGCGGCCACGGCCGCTGGCATGTCGAGAACATCCGCCGCCTGCAGCGCAAGGGCCTGGTGCGGCTGGTCGGCATCTGCGAGCTGGCCCCGCTGACCGAGGAGGAGTTCGGCGGCCGGCTCCCCGAGCAGTCCGCCGACTTCGGTGCCCTGCTGCAGTCCACCGGCGCCCGGATCGCTGTGATCTGCACGCCGATCCCGACCCACACCGACCTGGCGCTCACGGCGGCCGAACAGGGCGTGCACATCCTGTTGGAGAAGCCGCCTGCTCCCTCGTACGCCGAGTTCCGGCGCATGGCCGACGGGGTCGCCGAGGCCGGTGTCGCCTGCCAGATCGGGTTCCAGTCGCTGGGCTCGCACGCCCTGCCCGCGATCCGCGAGCTGGTCGCCCTGGGCGCGATCGGCCAGGTCGTGGGGCTTGGCGGGGCCGGGGCCTGGGTGCGTGACGAGGCATACTTCCGCCGGGCGCCGTGGGCGGGCAAGCGGCGGCTGAACGGCGCCGACGTCCTCGACGGGGCGCTGACCAACCCCCTCGCGCACGCCGTCGCCACCGGCCTCGCGCTCGGCGGGAGCAGCCGCGCCGAGGACGTCACCGGCATCGAGACCGAGCTGCTGCGGGCCAACGACATCGAGTCCGACGACACCTCCTGCGTCCGGATCGCCACTGCCCAGGGCCACCCGGTCACGGTCGCCGTGACCCTGTGCGCCGAGCGCGCCGACGAGCCGTACGTCCTGGTGCACGGCAGCAGCGGCCGGATCACCTTCTGGTACAGGCAGGACCGTTTCCTGCTGCAGCGCGCGAACCACGGCCCCGAGGAGTTCGAGTACGGCCGCACGGACCTGCTGGAGAACCTCGTCGCGCACCTCACCACCGGTTCCGACCTGCTGGTCACCCCTGACGAGACGGGCGCCTTCATGAGGGTCGTCGAGGCGATCCGGCAGGCCCCCGACCCGACTCCGTTGCCCGACACCGCCTGGCACCGGATCCCCGGCGAGTGCCGCAGGGTGGTGCCCGGCATCGACGGACTGGTCGCGGCCACCGCCGACACCCTCACCTTGTACTCCGAGCTGGGCGCCCCCTGGGCGTTCCCGCTCGCGCGTCAGAAGGAGGTGAGCACCCGATGACCAGCGACGGCGACGACACCGCGGTGCTGCGCGTCGCGGGCCGGCCGGTCGGCCGGTACGTCACCCGGCCCGAACTGCCGGCCCGGCTCTCCCCACGCCCGTACCTGCACCCGGTCACCACCCTGGCCGGCACGGCGGTCACCGAGCTCGGCCCGGCCGACCACGCACACCACCTCGGCGTCGGTGTCGCCGTTCCCGACGTCGCGGGGCACAACTTCTGGGGCGGACGCACCTACGTCCGCGACCAGGGCCCGACCGAGCTGGACAACCACGGCGCCCAGCGGCACACCGCCTTCCAGCTGCGCGACCCCGACGGCTTTGTGGAGGAGCTGCGCTGGGTGGCGGATGGGGCCGAGTTGCTGCGCGAGCGCCGTACGGTCGCCGCCACCGAACTCACCGGCACCGCCTGGGCGCTGGACTTCACCTTCTCGCTGACCAACGTCACCTCCGGCCCGCTGTCGATCGGCAGCCCGGCGACGAACGGCCGCCCCGGCGCGGCCTACGGCGGCTTCTTCTGGCGCGCCCGCAAGGAGGCCGAGGCACCGCAGGTGTTCACCGTCGACCGCGAGGGCGAGCGGGAGATCCACGGCAGCCGTGCCTCCTGGGTGGCCCTCACGGGCTCCACTTGGACGCTGGTCTTCGCCGGCGCCACCGAGGAGACCCTTCGCGACCCGTGGTTCGTGCGCGCGGAGGAGTACCCCGGCATCGGCTCCTCTCTGGCCTCCCAGGACCGGCTGCCGATCCAGTCGGGGGAGACCGTCGTACGGCGGATCGTCACCGTCGTCGCCGACGGCCGCCTCGACCGTGACGCGGCAGCGTCCCTGGTCCGCAAGGCGGTGAGCCCGTGACCGCCGAGACTGTTGGGACGTACACCACCTCGATCCTGAACGCCGACTGGTCCGACCCGGACGCCGTCCGCGTCGGCGAGGACTTCTACCTCACCACCTCCGGCTTCGGCCGCGCCCCCGGTCGGCCCCTCCTGCACTCCCGGGACCTGGTCAACTGGACGCGCGTTCGGCTGGATGAGGCTCCAGCGGGGCGCGGACGGGACCGTGCATCCGGTGCACCGGTTCGCCTGAGCGGAAGCGACGAGGCACCTCTCACGCCTTCAGGGCGGCGGGGGAGGGAACGGCACGCCAAGCACCGCCGAGAGGCGCCCGCGGGCCGGGCCCGGCTGCGCATCGAGATCGGCGCCGGGGCGCGCTGTCGCCTCACCTGCGACGTCGGGGACGGATTACGCCCCTCCGGCCAGGTCTTCGCCGCCACCCCGTGACGCCGGGTCGGTGCCCTGCCCGGCTGTTCGCCCTCGCGCCCGCCGGCCAAGGACACGCCGGCGCGGCCACCTTCATGTAGTTCCGGATCACACCTCTGTAACCCATCACCCCGCCTGTTGGGAGCCGCAATGACGCACCTCCGTAGCAAGCGCTTGCCGGGATCCGGCAGAACCATGGCCGCCGTGCTCGGCCTGGTCGCCGCCCTGGCCCTGGGGACGGTGGGGGAGGCGAACGCCGCCGCCCCCACCGTGGACACGGCGCCGACCACGCCGGCCACCACGACCGCCGACCGCTTCACCGACCGGCCGCACGGGTTCGCCTCCCTCGCCGGCGGCACCACCGGAGGCGCGGGCGGCAAGGTCGTCACCGTCACCGACCAGGCTTCGCTGGCCCGATACGCGGCGGCCGAGGAACCGTACGTCATCCGTGTCAAGGGCTCGATCGCCGTCGAACCCTTCGGCTCGGACATCGTGGTGGCGTCCGACAAGACCATCATCGGCGTGGGCGACACCGGCGAGATCGTGCACGGCGAGCTGCACCTCAAACCCGGCACCCACAACGTCATCATCCGCAATCTGACGATCCGGGACTCCTACGTCGAGGGCGACTGGGACGGCAAGACGACCGACTTCGACGCCATCCAGATGGACTCCGTCCACCACGTCTGGATCGACCACAACCGCTTCACGCACATGGGCGACGGGCTGCTCGACGTGCGCAAGGACAGCGAGTACATCACCGTCTCCTACAACCAGTTCGCCGACCACAACAAGGCCTTCGGCATCGGCTGGACGGACAACGTCACCACCCAGATCACCATCGACCACAACTGGTTCACGGGAACGAAACAGCGCAATCCGTCCGCCGACAACTGCGCCTACGCGCATCTGTACAACAACTACTTCTCCCATCAGGTGGCCGACGGCGATCCGCAGTGGACGTACGGCAGCTGGGCGCGCGGCCGGACCGAGATGGTCATCGAGAACAGCTACTACGACGGTGTCCAGCATCCCTATCAGGCCGATGCGACGGCCGAGTTGGTGCAGCGTGGCTCGATCCTGAGGAACACCACGGGGCGGCACGACGCCTGGGGCGACGCCTTCGATCCGCGGGCGTTCTACGACTACCGCCTCGACCCGGCCGCGGCCGTCCCCGCGTTGGTCAAGCGGTTCTCCGGCCCGCAGCGGCGGATCGGCGACGCGGTGACGCTGCACGTCCCCGGTGCGTACCCGACCGTGCAGTCGGCCGTGGACGCCGTGCCGGCCGGCAACGACGTGCCCGTGACCATCGCGGTCGCGCCCGGCACGTACCGCGAGAAGGTGGTCGTTCCCGCGGACAAGCCGAAGATCCTGCTGCAGGGGACTGGACAGGACCGCTCAGACACGGTCATCGTCTACGACACACCCGCCGAGTACGGCGGCTCCACCGGGAGCGCGACCGTACGGATCGCCGCGAGCGACGTCACCGCGCGCCACCTCACCTTCAGCAACGACTTCGACGAGGCGGCGCACGAGCTGAGGGGCGAGCAGGCGCTGGCGGTGAAGACGACCGGCGACCGGATCGTCTTCGAGGACACCGCCTTCCTGGGCAACCAGGACACCCTGATGACCGACAGCCCCAGGCTGACCACCGTCAGCCGGGTCTACATCCGCGACTCGTACATCGAGGGCGACGTCGACTTCGTCTACGGGCGGGCCACCACGGTCATCGAGCAGTCGGTGATCCGGGCGCTGAGCCGGGGATCGACGACGAACAACGGCTACATCACCGCTGCCTCGACCTGGAAGGACAACCCGTACGGGTTCCTGATCACCCGGTCGAGGATCGTGAGCGACGCACCCGCCGGATCGTTCCACCTGGGGCGGCCCTGGCACCCGGGCGGCCAGCCGGACGCGATCGCCCAGGTGCTGATCCGGGACACGGAGCTGCCGGCCGCGATCAAGGCCGCGCCGTGGACCGACATGAGCGGCTTCTCCTGGCGGGACGCACGGTTCGCCGAGTACCGCAACTACGGTCCGGGCGCCGCCGTGACGGCGGACCGGCCGCAGCTGAGTGACGCCGAGGCACGGTCGTACACCGTCGCCCACTACCTGAACGGGTCGGACGGCTGGGCGCCGTACGACCGGCACTGACCCCCACACCCGCACCTCTCCGTTGGATCCAGAAGAAGAGAGCCGACCAATGAAGATCAGCAATCGCAGCACCAGCACAGGAAGGCGCCGGACGTCGGCTGCCGTCGCCCTGGGGGCCGTGCTCGCCCTGACCGCCACCGCCTGCGGCGACGACGGCAGCGGCGGGGGTGGTGAGGGGGCCGAGGGCAGCGGCACCGGGAAGATCGTCTTCTGGGACAACAACGGCGGTGTCCGCACCGACATCTGGAAGGAGATCATCGCCGACTTCGAGAAGGCGAACCCGGACATCCAGGTCGAGTACGTCGGGATCCCCTCCACCGAGGTGCAGTCGAAGTACGACACCGCCATCCAGGGCGGCGGCCTGCCCGACGTCGGCGGCGTCGGCGCCGCCATGCTCGCGGGCATCGCGGCGCAGGACGCGCTGGAGCCGCTGGAGGGCCGTCTGGCCAAGTCCTCCCTCAACGGCAAGCTCAACGAGGACATGGTCGAGTCGGTCAAGGTGGCCGGCGGCTCCGACGAGCACACGTTCACGATCCCGACCTCAGCGAACAACGGCACCCTCTACTACCGCACCGACCTGTTCGAGAAGGCGGGCCTGGACGCGCCCGCCACGTGGGACAAGTTCTACGAGGCCGCCGAGAAGCTGACCAACGTCAAGAAGAACGAGTTCGGCTACACCATCCGCGGCGGCGCGGGCTCCATCGCGCAGGCGCTGGACGCGATGTACGGGCAGTCCGGCATCACGTCCTTCTGGGACGCGAGCGGTGAGAGGACCACGCTCAACGACCCGAAGAACGTCGAGGGCCTGGAGAAGTACGCCAAGCTCTACAAGAAGGTCACGCCGGCCGCCGACCTCAACAATGACTTCACCAAGATGGTCGCCCAGTGGGACTCCGGCACGATCGGGATGCTGAACCACAACCTGGGCTCCTATCAGGACCACGTGAAGGCGCTCGGCACCGACAAGTTCCGCGGCATTCCGCAGCCCACCGGTCCCGGCGGCAAGCGCGTCCAGGTCTCCAACCCCGTCGACGGTCTCGGCCTGTTCAAGACCTCCAAGAACAAGGAGGCCGCCTGGAAGTTCATCGAGTTCGCCGCCTCGCACGAGTCCAACTCCAAGTGGAACGAGTCGGCCGGCGCCATCCCGTCCAACACGGAAGCCGCCAAGGACGCCTGGATCTCCAAGGCCGAGCCGACCAAGCTCGCCGCCGAGGCCCTCAACGACGGTTCCACCACCATCGTCCAGCTGCCGTACTACCTGCCGGACTGGAACACCATCTCCAAGGCCGACAACGAGCCCGGCTTCCAGAAGGTCCTGCTCGGCGACATGAGCGCCAAGGACTTCCTGGACACGATGGCCGAGCAGCTCAACGAGGCCCAGAAGGAATGGAACGAGCAGAAGGGCTGACCCCGGCCCGCCGATCCCCCTTCCCCCACCGGACCGGGCCGGCGGCGGACACCGATCGCGCCCCGCCGCCGGCCCCCAACCCCCCACACCCCGAAGCAAGAGGTCGGAACGCAAGAACCCGAACCACCGCTCCGAAAGGTCACCTTCGTGTCCTCACCCGCAGACAGGTCGCCGCCGCGCTCATCGCCGCCGCCCCGTCGCCGCCGCGTCCCCGCGCACGCCACCGCCCTCCTATGGCGGCCCCCGCGCCCCGCACCTCTACATCGCCGGCGACTCCACCGCGGCCCAGAAGTACGCCGACGCCGCCCCCGAGACCGGCTGGGGCATGGCACTGCCGTTCTTCCTCCACCACGACCTGAAGGTCGCCAACCACGCCGTGAACGGCCGGAGTTCGAAGAGCTTCGTCGACGAGGGCCGCCTCGACGCCATTTTCGCGGCCATCCGCCCCGGCGACTTCCTGCTGATCCAGTTCGGCCACAACGACGCCAAGCGCGATGACCCCACCCGCTACACCGAGCCCTGGACGACGTACCAGGACCACCTGCGGCTGTACATCGCCGGCGCCCGCGCACGCGGCGCGCCCCGTGCTGGCCACGTCCGTGGAACGCCGCAGGTTCGACGCGAACGGCAACGCCCGGCCGTCCCACGGCGAGTACCCCGCGGCGATGCGGGCGCTCGCCGCGGAGGAGGGCGTGGCGCTGCTCGACATCCAGGCCCTGTCCATCGCGTTGTGGCAGGAGCTCGGCGTCGAGGAGACGAAGAAGTACTTCAACTGGACCGAGACCGAGCAGGACAACACGCACTTCAACCCGCCCGGCGCGATCGCCGTGGCGCGGCTGGTGGTGCGGGAACTGCTGCGCACCCGGGTGCTGGCGCCGCGAGACGTGCGCCGCCTGGACGACGACATCCCGGAGTCCTGGATCACCTGGCCCCAGGCCACCGCCTGACCCCCCGTCCCGTACAAGGAGAGCCGCACCATGAACGTACAAAGACGGCATGGCCATGCCGCAGTGAGGGCCGCCGCACTCGTCGGATGCACCACGCTGGTGCTGTCCCTGACCGGTACCACCGCGCAGGCGGAGGCCCGGGACCTCGGCCGTGAAGTGCTCGCGGCAGGCGACGGCTGGGCCTCCGAGGGCGCGGGCACGACCGGCGGTTCGGCAGCCGACGCCGAGCACGTCTACACCGTCACCACCTGGGAGGAGTTCAAGGCCGCCCTGAAGGCCGGCGGCGACGCCCCGAAGATCATCAAGATCAAGGGCATGATCGACGCCGTGGCCCAGGGCTGCGAGGCCTTCGAGGCCGAGGGCTACGACTTCCAGCAGTACCTCGCCGACTACGACCCCGCCGTCTGGGGCCACGACACCCCGGTCAGCGGGGAGCAGGAGGACCTGCGGGACGCGTCCGCGGACAACCAGGACAAGGCCATCAAGGCGAGCGTCCCGTCCAACACCACCATCGTCGGCGTCGGGGAGAACTCCGGGATCCTCGGCGGCAGCCTCCAGATCAAGGCCGTCCACAATGTCATCCTGCGCAACCTCCACATCGAGGCACCGATCGACTGCTTCCCGCAGTGGGACCCGACCGACGGCGCCCGCGGAGCCTGGAACTCCAAGTACGACGGCGTCGTCGTCTACGGCTCCACCCATGTGTGGATCGACCACAACACCCTCACCGACGGCCGCTACCCCGACAGCTCCCTGCCGAAGTACTTCGGCGAGATCTACCAGCAGCACGACGGGCTGCTCGACATCGTGCGCGGCGCCAACTACGTCACCGTGTCCTGGAACTCGCTGGAGAACCACGACAAGACCATGCTGATCGGCAACAGCGACAGCACCGCCGCGGACGACACCGGCAAGCTCAAGGTCACCCTGCACCACAACCGCTTCAAGGGCCTCGTGGAGCGGGCACCGCGCGTGCGCTTCGGGCAGGTCGACTCGTACAACAACCACTTCGTGGTGACCAAGGACCAGTCGTACGGCTACACCTTCGGCATCGGCATCGAGTCACGGCTGTACGCCACCGACAACGCCTTCACGCTGGCCCCCGGCGTCAGCGTCGGCAAGGTGCTGAAGAAGTGGAAGGAGGCGCCGCTGACCGCCGAGAACAACTACGTCAACGGCAGGCTCACCGACCTGATCGCCGTGCACAACGCGGAGATCCCCGGAGAGACGCTGCAGTCCGGCGCCGGCTGGAAGCCGACCCTGCGCACTCACGTCCACCCGCCGCAGGCGATCCCGTGGCTCGTCGACCACCGCGCCGGCTCCGGCCGCCTGAGCTGACCCAAGCGCCCCGGGGAAGCGCGGGCACGCACCCGTACTTCCCCGGCGCCGCTTGCCGCACCGTCGGGCCGGGGCGCACCCGCCGCCCCGGTCCCGCACCCCCACGGCGAGGAAAAGAAACCGACGTCCCCAGCACGACCCGCACTGCGAAGGAACACCCACATGGCCTCACCCAGCCGCCTCCGACTCCCCCTGTCCAGAAGAGGTTTCCTGCTGGCGACCGCCGGCGCCGGTGTCGGCGCCGCACTCGGACTCGCGCAGGTCCCCGCGGCAGCATCCACAGCCGCCGCGGCATCCCGCCCGTTCGGCGCCTACGGCTCCCCGTCCGAGCGCCTGAACGCGCAAACCCTGTACGTCGACCCGTCCGGCCGGGGCGACTTCACCTCCGTCCAGGCCGCCGTGACCGCCACGAGCGGCAGCGGCTGGACCCTCGTCATCGCGCCGGGCACCTACCGGGAGACAGTCTCGGTCGACCGCGCCCGCACGGAGATGACGTGGATCGGCGCCGGCGAGGGCCCGCGCGACGTCGTCATCGTCTTCGACAACGCGGCCGGCACCCCGAAGCCGGACGGCTCGGGCACCTACGGCACCACCGGCTCGGCCACCACCACCGTCCGGGCCGACGGCTTCACCGCCCACCGGATCACCTTCGCCAACGACTTCCTGCGCGCCGACCACCCCGAGATCGCCGGCACCCAGGCCGTCGCCATCAAGGTGCAGGGCGATCGCTCGGCCTTCCGCCACTGCCGTTTCCTCGGCGGCCAGGACACCCTGTACGCCGACTCCAACTCGGCGAGCCTCTATGCCCGCCAGTTCTTCTCGCACTGCTACGTCGAGGGCGACGTCGACTTCGTCTTCGGCCGGGCCACGGCCGTCTTCGAGCACTGCCACTTCCGCACCCTGAACCGCACCGACCTGTCCGGCCGCCCGTACGGCTTCGTCTTCGCCCCCTCCACGGAGGCCGCCAACCCGCACGGCTACCTCGTGACCCGCAGCCACATCAGCAGCGAGGCCCCGGACGGCTACTACAAGCTGGCCCGTCCCTGGGTGCCCAGCTCAAGCACCAGCGTCCGCCCGATGCTCACGGTGCGCGACACCTGGATGGGCGCGGGCATCGACGCGGTCGCGCCCTACGCCAACATGCGGGCCGAGCACCCCTGGCAGAACCAGCGCTTCGCCGAGTACGACAACTTCGGCCCGGGCTCCGTCGTCACCGTCCCCGAGAACCGGCCCCAGCTCACCGACGAGCAGGCCGAGTCGGCGACCCGAGCCGCCTGGCTCGGCGACTGGCGGCCACCGGCGGCGTTCTGAGACGCGCCGACGGGCTCTCCTCACCGGCGACGCCGGCGGGTTCTCCCGCTCGCCGGCGTCGCCGCGGCCTGATCCCCGCGCAACGTCTGCACCTCAAGACCTGGCCCGACCTCGGCCATGTCTTCGTCGATCGCAAGCGGGACGAGGTCCTCACATGGCTGGACCGCGTCCGCTGACCCCTGCCCGACCGCACGAATCCCCATCCGCAGGACTCCCCGACCGCACGACGAAAGGACCGCACTCCATGTCTCGTCGTACCGCTCTCACAGCCGTCGCGGCGCTCTCGCTGGGCCTCGGCATCGCCGTCCTCCCCACCCAGGCCCAGGCCGCGACCGTGGTCGTCAGCAACTCGACCGACCTGTCCAACGCCCTCAAGAACGCCACGCCCGGCACCGTCATCCAGGTCCGCGGCGGCACCTACTACCCGTCGGCCACCCTCCAGTCCACGGCCAACGGCACGTCCTCGTCGCCGATCACGCTCACCGCGTACGGCTCCGAGACCGTGAAGATCGACGGCTCGAACCTGCCCGCCGGCGCCTGGATCTTCAAGCTGAACGCCGACTACTGGGACGTCTCCGACATCACCTTCCAGAACGCCCCGGACAGCGCGGTCGTCTGCAGTTCGTGCACCGGCACGAACTGGAACAACATCAAGACCATCAACGGCGGTGACTCCGGCTTCACGCTCACCGGCGACGGCACGGTCGACAACACCGTGAGGAACATCGACTCCTACGGCCACTACGACGCGGCCAACCACGGCGAGAACGCCGACGGCATAGCCGTGAAGTACGGCTCGGGCACCGGCAACCTGATCACCGGAGCTCGCCTCTTCAACAACTCCGACGACGGCATCGACCTCTGGTCCTTCTCCTCCCCGGTCACCATCGAGCACACCTGGGCCTTCGGCAACGGCAAGAACCGCTGGTCGGACTCGGCCTTCACGGGCGACGGCAACGGCTACAAGCTGGGCGGTGACGGAGAGGTCGTCGCGCACGTCGTCAACAACTCGGCCGCCTGGGACAACGCCGGTAACGGCTTCACCGAGAACTCCAACGCCGGCGCCATCGTCATCAACCGCACCACCGCCTACGCCAACGCCAAGGTGGGCTACTACTTCGCCACCGGCTCTGCCAGGCTCGGCAAGAACCTCGCCGTCAGCAACGGCGGTGGGCAGGTCAACAAGGGCTCGTCGGTCATCTCGCAGGGCAACAACTGGGACCCCGGGATCGCCACCCCGAGCTTCCGCTCCACGGACGCCTCGACCACGTACAACGCCCGCCAGTCCGACGGCTCCCTGCCGGCCACGACGTTCCTGACCACGGGCAGCACGACCATCGGCGCCACCATGGACTGAGGGCCCGGGGGCACGGGTCCGCAGTCGACCATCTGAAGAAGGCCGGCGCCGAGGTGAACCTCGGCGCCGGCCACATTTGTTCCGTACTCGGTCCCGCATGGCATGAGCCGAACCCGACGTACTTCGTTTGGCCGGGCCGGGCCGGGTCTGGCCCGTCGGTCCGGCCCGGGGAGCGAGCCGGGGTTCGCGTCAACCGTCTGCCGTGGTCCGGCCACGCCGGGAGACGAAGCGCCGTGGAGAGAAGGGGCGAGCCGCGCGCGCCACCTCGGCTCGCCGCCGGTCTCCGGCGACCTCCGCCGCGATGATGTCCGCGGTCACCGGCGCCAGGGTCACCCCGAGCATGCTGTGCCCGCTCGCGACGAGAACGTTCTCCCTGCCCGGCAGCGGCCCGATGACCGGCAGCCCGTCGGGCGTCATCGGGCGCAGCCCCGTCCAGCCCCGTGGCTGTGACTCCAGGGGGAAGTCCGGCAGGTAGGCGCGGGCGGAGTGGGCGATGCCCCGCAGCCGGTGCGGATCGATGGTCGCGTCGGAGCTGCCGAACTCCATCGTTCCGGCGAACCGGAGCCGGTCCGACAGGGGAGTGACGGCGACCTTCGCCTCGCCGAGGTACACCGAGTGCCGCAGGGTCACCGAGCCGCTGGTGTCGTCGAACCCGTACCCCTTGCCCGGCTGGATGGGCAGGGGGTGTCCGGCCAGCCGCGACAGGCGGCCGGTGTGCACTCCGGCCGCGAGGACGAACAGGTCGCCGTGGACCTCCTCGCCGCCGGCGAGCACCGAGGTCACGGTGCGGCCCCGGGACCGGATGCCGGTGACCCGGCTGTCGCGGAGGAACCGGACCCCGAGTTCCCGGCAGCGGCCTTCCAGACTCCTGACCAGACTCGCGGGGTCCACGTGCCGTTCCTGCGGGCAGTGCAGGCCGGTCAGCACCTGCCTGCCGAGGGCCGGTTCCAGGTCCCGGAGTTCGTCGCCGGAGAGGGGGACGGCGGTGTGGCCGATCCGCTCCATGGGCGCCGTCGCCGCCCGGTACTCGTCCATGGTGTGCCGGGTGGTGAAGACCAAAAGCTGGCCCGTGCGGTGCTGCTCGAAAGGTATGCCGTCCTTCTCGTACTCGTCGAAGAGCCGAAGTGTGCGCTTGTTGAGGCAGGTGAGCGCCTCGACGCCGTACGCGAAGTCCCGGGGATTGCAGTGGCGCAGCATGCCGAGCATGAAGCGCACGTGCTCGGGACGAGGAGAGGGGCGCACGTACAGGGGGCTGTCCCTGCGGGCCATCCACCGCAGGGCCTTTCCGAGCATTCCGGGCGCGGGCACGGGAGTCGACATGATCGGAACGATCCACCCGGCGTTGTGCACGGAGGCTCCGGCCGCCCCGTCGTGAGCAGCGTCCACCACGGTGACGGCGAGGCCGTCCTGGGCGAGCCGGTGGGCGGTGGCGAGCCCGATCACGCCCGCACCGACGATCACTGCGTTGTCTGTCATCGTTGTCCTTCCCGCGGAGCGCGGATCGGGCTCCGGGTCAGACGAGGAACTTGTCGGCCAGGAGGCGAGCGAGGGCCCAGTCCTGTACGGCGACCCCGACGGACTTGAACACCGTCCGCTTACCGTGCTCGATGCCGGGGGTGGTCAGCGCGGTGCCGAGCTCCGTGAGGGCGTCCTTGGTGATGGCCCCGGCCTCGAGGGCGTGGATGACCTCGCCGGACTCCTCCAGGATCGCATCCAGTTCGTCGACGACGACCGTGCTGCCGGCGAGCAGTTCGTCGGGCAGTTCCCGCATGGTGGGACGGTACGCGCCGATGGCGTTGACGTGCACCTGCGCGGGAAGCGCCGACTCGGGGAAGAGCGGGCTGGTCGCGTTGGTCGCGCAGCAGACGATGTCGGCCCCCCGGACCGCCGACACCGCGTCGGTCGCGGTGAGCAGTTCCACCCCGGCCAGTTCCGGCGCCAGTCGCCCGACCAGGTCCTGCGCGCGGCTCAGATCGGCGTCCACCACGGTCAGCCGGCTCAGGGGCCGGACCGTGTGGACGGCGCGGACCTGGTCGGGTGCCTGTCCGCCGGCGCCGATCAGGGTGAGCCGCCCGGCCTCGGGCGGGGCGAGGAGGTCGGTGGCGACGCCGACGACCGCACCGGTGCGCAGGGCCGTCACCGCTCCCGCGTCGGCGACCAGGTGGTCCAGGCGGCCGGTCTCGCTCCAGACCACGGTGCCCGTGATGGCGGGCTTGCGCTCGAAGTTCACGCTGAGCGTCTTGAACATGGCGGAGGCGGTCGGCCGGTGATGAGCCGACATCACCAGGAACTGCCCGGCCCGCAGCGCGGTACGGGTGGGCATCTCGAACTCCCCGCCGGCCAGATCGACGAAGGCCTGCCGTACGGCGTCGATCGCCTCCTTCATCGTCACGGCCTCGCGGATCTCAGGCTCACCGACGGTCATCGCCTTCATGGCACTCCACTTCTTCGTTGGGCGACTCCTCGACTGCTTCTCGGCAGGAGGAGCGCGCCAGTAAGGTATTACACCTTACGCATCACGGCAAGCGGAGGAGTCGTAGCCACCTGAGGTTCTGTGTTATGCATTGGGCATGACTACTTCTCGTCCGACAGGGGCGTCCGCGAGCGGTGCGCAACTCAAGTCGGTCAGCCTCCGCCAGCAGGCGCGGGAGGCGCTGCGCACCCGGATCGTGCTCGGACAGATCGAGCCCGGTCAGGTCGAGAGTGTCATCAACGTCGCAGCAGAGCTGGGGGTCTCGGTCACGCCGGTCCGCGAGGCCATCATGGACCTGGCCAACGTGGGCATGGTGGAGGTCATCCGCAACCGGGGCTTCAGGGTTCCGGTGCTCACCGACCACGATCTCGAAGAGATCTTCCGGGTGCGTACGATGCTGGAGGTCCCCGCGATGGTCGAGCTCGCCGAGCGTGCCGACCGGGCGCCTGTGACGCGGTTCCGGGAACTCGCCGAGCAGATCACCGACGCCGCCCGTGAGGGGGACCTCGTCGCCTTCCTCGACCGGGATCGGCAGTTCCACCTCGGGCTGCTGGAGCTGCTGGGCAACCGTCGCCTCGTGGCCATGGTCGGTCAACTGCGCGACCAGGCGCGCATGGAGGGCCTGCAAAAGCTCGCGGACCAGGGGGAGCTGACCCAGTCCGGCGAGGAGCACATCGCCATCGTGGACGCCATCGCCTCGGGTGACGCGGAGCTGACCGCGGAACTCATGCGCAAGCACCTCACCCACAGTCGCGGCATCTGGGCCGGCCGGGTGGAAGACGGAGCCTGACCCTTTCGGGAACCGGTTCGACGTCCCCGGTCGCCCGCTGCGCCGCGGGCGAGCTTCCATGCGCCTGCCCGTTGTACGTGTACCCGCCCGCTATGGGGTGCCCGTGCGATCGCAACACGATGGTGATCCGAGCGCCGGATTCGGGCCCTTGACAGCCACCGGCCCGCCCCCGATGCTCAGTGAGGTATTACACCTCAGGCCTGAGCGGTTCGGCCTGTCCGCCAAGCCCGTGCCTGTGCCGGGCCCGGCCACCGGTCAACGGATGGCCCAAATCGGAGACAAGAACCTTGGCAAGCAAGAAGAAGGCCATCGAGCTCGAAAACGTCGTGAAGCGATTCGGTGACCACACCGTCGTCGACAACGTGTCGCTGTCCGTGGCCCAAGGCGAGGTCGCCGCCATCATCGGTCCGAGCGGCGCCGGGAAGAGCACGCTGCTGCGCTGCGTCAATCTGCTCGAACGGCCTGAAAGCGGCACCATCGTCGTCGTCGGCACGAGCATCGACGCAGGCAGTCAGATCAAGTCCAAGGACCTCGCGAAGCTGCGCAGTGTCGTCGGCATGGTGTTCCAGTCGTTCAACCTCTTCCCGCACCTGACCGTGCTGCGCAACATCACGCTTCCCCAGGAGCAGGTGCTCGGCCGCAGCCCTACGGAGGCCCGCGGGCGCGGTCTCGCCCTGCTGGAGCGCGTGGGGCTGGCGGACAAGGCCGACCAGTATCCGAACCGCTGTTCAGGAGGCCAGCAGCAGCGCATCGCCATCGCGCGCGCCCTGGCCCTCGACCCCGAGGTGATGCTCTTCGACGAGCCCACCTCCGCCCTCGACCCCGAGCTGGGCCTCGAGGTACTGAACGTGATGCGGGAACTCGCCGACGAGGGCATGACGATGGTGGTGGTCACCCACGAGATGGAGTTCGCGCGGGACGTCTCCGACCACCTCGTCGTCATGGCCGACGGGGCGATCATCGAAGAGGGCAAGCCCGCCGACATCTTCGCGGAGCCTACGCACGCTCGGACCAGGCAGTTCCTCAGGGCGGTGGACCGCGATGGGGTCTGATCTGGTTCTCACCGTACTCAAGGGTGTGCCGACGACGCTGCTGCTGACGGGCGTGAGTCTCGGGATCGGGATCGTGGGCGGCCTGCCGTTCGTCGTGGCGCGCGTCTCGGACCGGCGGCTGCTCCGCGTCCTGTCCCGCTCCCTGATCGAGGTCCTGAGGGGCATCCCGCCACTGGTGTGGCTGTTCATCATCTACTTCGGTCTGGGTAACTCGCTGCCCGGCATCGAGCCCCTTCAGGCGGCGATCGTCGGCATGGGCCTCATCTCCTGCGCCTACATGGCCGAGATATACCGCGGCGGGCTCGCCGCGGTGCACCACGGGCAGTGGGAGGCCGGAAGGGCCCTGGGCATGAGCAGCGTGGCGATCGTCCGCAAGATCATCGCCCCGCAGGTCTTCCGTATCTCGGTGCCGGCGACGGCCAACTACGGCATCGGCCTTTTCAAGGACTCGTCGGTCGCCTTCACCCTCGGCGTCACCGAGGTCCTCTACTGGGCGAACGAGCGGTCGCGTACGACCGGTGACGCGATCAAGCCGTTCCTGGTCGCGGCCGTCGTCTACATCGTCCTGTCGGCGGTCTGTGCGGCGCTGTCCCGCTCCCTCGACAAGCGCCTGCAGCGAAGGGTGGCCCGATGAGCTTCCTCACCGACTGGACGGATGCCTTCCCCCAGCTCTGGGACGGCCTCAAGGTCAGCGCCCAGCTGGTCGCGGGCAGCCTCGCCCTCGGTATGCCCCTGGGGCTCCTGCTGGCACTGGGCTCGGCATCACGCGTCGTACCGGTCCGCTACGTCGTCATCGCCCTCGTCGAGATCGGGCGCGGCACCCCGGCCCTGGTGATGCTGCAGATCGTCTACTTCGGTCTGCCGGAACAGGGGCTCTCGCTGGAGGCCTTCGTCTCCGCGACGCTGGCCCTGGCTCTGACCACCGGCGCCTATGCGAGCGAGATCATCCGTGGCGGCCTGCAGTCCGTACCGCAGGGACAGTTGGAAGCGGCGGACGCCCTCGGCATGAGCCGTTTGTCCGTGCTGCGCTTCATCGTGATACCCCAAGGGCTGCGAGTCGCCATCCCCGCCCTCATGGGTCTGTCCATCCTGATCTTCCAGGCCACCTCACTCGCCTACTCGATCGCCGTGCCCGAACTGCTGGGCGCCGCGTACTCGTACGGCTCCTCCACGTTCAAGTACCTGAGCGTCCTCTCCCTCGCGGGCCTCATGTACCTGGCCATCACCATCCCCGCCAGCTGGCTGTCCGAGCGCGTCGAGCACCGTCTCGCCCGGCACGTCTGACACCCCGGACGCCCTGGCTGCCACGGATCCGGCCCGTGGCACAGCACCGACCGACAGAGCCGGAACCCATAGACCCCGGGACAGGAACGCGCACCCGTTCACCCGGTCACGGAAACACCAGGGAGAAACATGAACAGCAAGTTCCCCGCAGCGATGGCCGCCGTCACCCTCCTGGCCGTGGCCACTCTCTCGGGCTGTGGCGGCGAATCGGCCACGACCAGTGTCAGCGCCGACTGCAAGCCCAAGCACGAGTTCAAGACCATGAAGGACGGCACTCTCACCGTGGTGAGCTTCGACATCCCGCCGTTCACCAAGGTGGAGGGGAACGACCTCATCGGCGTCGAGGGGGACATCCTCAAGGCCATCGCGAAGATGGAGTGCCTCACCCTGTCGGTCAAGGCCGCCGGCGCCGCCGCCGTCATCCCGACCGCGCAGGCCGGACGGGCCGATCTCGCGGCGGGAGACTGGTACCGCACCGCCGAGCGAGCGAAGGTGCTCGACCTGTCCGACCCGCTCTACCTCGACGACATGGCGCTGGTGTCGGAGGAGGGCGTGTCGGCCATCCCGGACCTCAAGTCCAAGGGACGCACGGTCGGGACGGTCGAGGGCTACCTGTGGGTCGCCGACCTCAAGGACTACCTCGGCGGCAAGCTGAAGACGTACCCCTCGGGCGTGAACTGCTACCAGGACCTTGAGGCCGGCCGCGTCGACGTGTGCGTCGACGCCTATGGCGCCGCCGTGTACACGACCAAGGGAAAGAATCTGAAGGTCGAGAAGGCCAAGCCTTTCGACAAGGTCGCCGCTTCCGTCGAGGCTGCCCAGTCCACCTTCCCGATGCCCAAGGGCCACGAGGACATGCTGAAGGCCATCAACGAGGACATCGCTGAACTGCGGAGCAGTGGTGAACTCGCCAAGATCTTGACCAAGAACGGTCTGGATGCCTCCGCGGCCGAGGTCGGAGAGCCGCGCCTGATCGGCTGACCAGGATCTTCGGACGCGAGTCCACGCCAAGGCCGCCATCGACGTCGCGTGCTGGGACCTTGCTCGGCAAGGTCTGAGGGAAGCCGGTCGCCGCTCTGCTCGGCAGGTGTGCTGCAGGAGGACTTCCCGCTCTGTGAGGCGGTTCCCCTGACGTCTCCGGAGGAGTGGCCGACTTCGTGCCGTCGAGGCCATGACCGACCTTCCGGTGTTCATAGAGCAGCCCTGCCGTGAGACCGACGACTGCGTCTTCGCATCGGCGCATTTGTACAGCGTCCTACGCCGAGCGCTCGGGCTCGGGACGAGCGGGAGCCTCCACATCGGTCGCGGGGCGGCGTTTGCGCTGGCTGCTGAGTCCACGCAGCGTCGCCCCCGCTCAGGTGATCCTCCTGCAGCTTGCGGTTGGTGGCGGTGCTCGTTGCCCCGAGGCTTGTGGCGTTGGTGTTGCAGGCCCGGCGACAAGGGACGGAGACTGCACGCGAGGAGGTTCTCGCCGTCGGCGAGGCGTTCGCGAACTCTCCGGTGATCGTAGAGGCGCAGGACGGCCCCGATCCGTCCGCCGTCCTGCGGCCGCGCGCCAAGGCAGCCAGTCGCGGGCGGGCCTCGACGGCATCGTGTGTCGATGACGGAGGGGATTCGGATCGCCCACCCCGATCCGAAGCCGCTGTCGTCGGCGATCTAGGTGGTGACGCCGTATGAGGCCCACGCCCATCGGGTGACGATCGCGGGCGTGCCCCGTGTGTTGTATTCCGATCGGCGTGTCGGCGCTCCCTACCGTCGTGAGCATGTGGACATCGAACCCGGACGGCGGGCGCAAGCGGTTGGTGGCGCTCACGAGGGTGTCTTCGCCATCGCCATCACGCTGCTCATGCTGGATCTGGGCGTCCCGCGGGGGCTGACCGGGCGGAGAAACACGAGGCGCTGCGGGAGCTGCTTTTCGGACCTCGGCGCCTACGCTCTCAGCGTGGCGGCGCTGGGCAGCGTCTCGGGCGACCACCGCAGGATCTTCCGCACCGTGCGGGAGATCGACGGCCAGGTCATCTCGGTGTCCCCGCTCGACCTGGATGCCGTGGCGCAGCTGCCCTTCCACACCGGGCTGGCCTCGACCAGTGGGACGAACCCGCCTCGATCGCGATCTACGACGCGGCGGTCACGGCTCTCGGCGCCGCCCACGTAACGCGCTGGTCGCCTTCCTGGCCGAACGCCGTGGCTGCGCGGGGACGTCACGCCCGTGGGCGGCTTCCGGCCCTATGCCGTCGATCTGGGCGCGACGGTGGCGGTGTTCCTCCTCACCGTCCCGCTGACGCCGGTGGGGCAGCCGCCGCGTGGTGGTGGCTCGTCCTGGCCCCGCTCAAGGTCTTCCTGGGCCGACGCGCCCGCAGGCGCGCCGGCCGCTGACCGCCCCGCTCACGCGTCCACGGTCACCGTGTTCCTGTCGAGGGTTCCGACGGCATCACTGTGGAGCTTGTCGGGGGCCGGAACCAGTGCGACGTCATGCCCCGCGATCCGGCCGAGCGGCCCGGTGCTTGACGCGCGTTCCACTCTCCGAGATCTGGCCGACAAAATTGTTGACAATTCTGTTTGGCTAGATTTATTTTCGACAAGCACTCGTTCAGGGAGGGCACATGCCGAAGGAAGCCGGTCCGAGCACCGGGGAGCAGGCCAAGCAGCACGCGCTCGCGCAGCTGCGGCAGGCGATCCTGCACGGCGAGATGGCACCGGCGCAGCGGCTGGTCGAGAACGAACTCGCCGAGCAGTTCGGTGTGACACGGGCCAGCATCCGTGCGGCACTCATCGACCTGGAGGCCCAGGGCCTGGTCGAGCGGATCCGCAACCGCGGCTCGCGGGTGCGGGTGGTGAGTGTGGAGGAAGCGGTCGCCATCACCGAGTGCCGCATGGTGCTGGAAGGGCTGTGCGCGGCGAAGGCGGCCGTCGCGGCGAGCGACGAGCAGCTGACCGAACTGGCGGACCTCGGGGCGGCGATGACCAAGGCCGTGGCCGACGGCGAGCCGATGACGTACTCCGAGCTGAACCAGGAACTGCATGCCAGGATCCGGGACTTCTCGGGTCAGCGCACGGCCGTGGAGCTGCTGGAGCGGCTCAACGCACAACTGGTGCGCCACCGCTTCCAGCTGGCGCTGCGGCCGGGTCGACCGCAGCACTCCCTGAGCGAGCATCTGGCGATGATCGAGGCGATCAGGGCCAGGGATCCGCAGGCGGCCGAGGCGGCCGTCCGCGCCCACCTCACCAGCGTGATCGAGGCGCTGCGCGACTGACACATGGGGCTGTCGGTACATGGGGGGCGGGCGTACACCTGTCCATCAAGGAGTTTTCAGCAATGACCCAGGCCAACGCGCCCTCCCTCACTGTCGGCTTCGCTCAAGCGGGGGGACCCCCACCCCCACCGCGTTCCACGCTCGTAGTGACCGCACATGCCGGGGACTTCGTGTGGCGGGCGGGCGGCGCTATCGCCCTGGCCGCGTCCCGGGGGGAGAAGGTTACGATCGCCTGTCTGACCTTCGGGGAGCGCGGCGAGTCCGCCAAGGCCTGGCGCGAGGGCAGGAAGCTGGAGGAGATCAAGGCGATACGCCGCGACGAGGCCGAGCGTGCCGCCGCCGTCCTCGGCGCCGAGGTCCGCTTCTTCGACGCCGGCGACTACCCGCTGACCGCCACCGCCGAGCTGACCGACCAGCTCGTCACGGTCTACCGCGAGACCCAGCCCGACGTCGTGCTCACCCACCCCACCGAGGACCCGTACAACGGCGACCACCCGGCCGCCAACCGCATGGCCCTGGAAGCCCGGATTCTCGCGCAGGCCATCGGCTACCCCGGCGACGGCGACATCATCGGCGCCCCGCCGGTCTTCTACTTCGAGCCGCACCAGCCCGAGATGAGCGGTTTCAGGCCCGAGGTCCTGCTCGACATCACCGAGGTGTGGGACACCAAGCGGGGGGCCATGGAGTGCCTCGGCGCCCAGCAGCACCTGTGGGACTACTACACCGACCTCGCCGTACGCCGCGGAGTCCAGCTCAGGCGCAACGCCGGACCCAACCTGGGCCTGGCCCACAAGACCATGGCCGAGGCCTACATGCGTCCCTTCCCGCAGATCGCGAAGGAGCTGGCATGAGCGGCGTGATCGTCACCGACCCGCCGAAGGCGGAACTGAAGGACGTCGACGCGCTGGCCCGCTTCGGCGTGGCGACGGTGAGCGAGGCCATGGGCCGAGCGGGTCTGCTGGGCCCGGGGATCCGCCCCATTCAGCAGGGCGTACGGGTCGCCGGTACCGCCGTCACCGTGCTGAGCTGGCCCGGCGACAACCTCATGATTCACGCCGCCGTGGAGCAGTGCGGCGAGGGCGACCTGCTGGTCGTCACCACCACCTCGCCGTGCACGGACGGCCTGTTCGGCGAACTGTTCGCCACCGCCCTGCACCGGCGCGGGGTACGCGGTGTCGTCACCAACACCGGCATCCGCGACACCCAGGAGCTGCGCGACATGGGCTTCGCCGCCTGGTCGCGGGCGGTCTCCGCGCAGGGCACCGTCAAGGCCACCGGCGGCTCGGTCAATGTGCCGGTCGCCGTCGACGGGCAGGTCGTCCGCCCGGGTGACGTGATCCTCGCCGACGACGACGGTGTCGTGGTCGTACCGCGCGAACACGCCCGCGCGACGGTCGAGAAGGCCGAGGCCCGCGAGGCGAAGGAGGCCGCCACCCGCGCCGCCTTCCTGGAGGGCCAACTCGGCCTGGACCGCTACGGGTTGCGCGAGACCCTCGTACGCCTGGGCGTGGTGTACAAGTCGTACGACGACTACGCACGCGACGGAGAACCCTCGTGACCGGGTCCGCGGAGGTCCGCTGCACGCTGATGCGCGGCGGCACCTCCAAGGGCGCCTACTTCCTGGCCACGGACCTCCCCGCCGACCCCGCCGCACGCGACGAGCTCCTTCTGCGCGTCATGGGCAGCCCGGACGAGCGGCAGATCGACGGCCTGGGCGGCGCTCACCCGCTCACCAGCAAGGTGGCCGTGGTGTCGCCGTCGGCCGACCCATGCGCCGACGTCGACTACCTCTTCCTCCAAGTCGCCGTCGACCGCCCGGAAGTGAGTGCACGTCAGAACTGCGGGAACATCCTCGCCGGGATCGGCCCGTTCGCCGTGGAGCGCGGGCTCGTCCCGGCGGGGGAGCAGGAGACCTCCGTACGGATCCGCATGGTTAACACCGGCGACCTCGCCACCGCGACCTTCCCGACCCCGGGCGGCCGCGTCGACTACACGGGCGACGCCGAGATCTCGGGTGTGCCCGGCACGGCGGCCCCCGTGGTGATCGAGTTCCCGCCCGGCACCGGAAAGCTGCTGCCTACCGGCAACGTCCGCGACGTGCTCGACGGCATCCCCGTGACCTGTGTGGACAACGGCATGCCGACCGTCCTCGTCCAGGCCGCCGACCTCGAGGTCACCGGCTACGAGGCGCCCAAGGACCTGGAGGAGGACGCAGCACTGGCCGACCGGCTCCATGAACTCCGTCTGAAAGCGGGCCACTTGATGGGCCTCGGTGACTTCTGGGACACCACCGTCCCCAAGCTCACCCTCCTGGCCCCACCCCGCCACGGCGGCGCGGTCACCACACGCACCTTCATCCCGGTGCGCTGCCATACGTCCATCGGCGTGCTCGGCGCGGCGAGCGTCGCCGCCGGCCTGCGCATCGAGGGCGGCGTCGGCGCGGAACTCGCGCAGCTGCCCGCCGACGGCGACCGCGTCCGTATCGAGCACCCCACGGGATTCCTGGACATCGACAGCAGCCTCACCACCGACTCGGCGGGCCTCCCCACCGCCCGCCGCACCGCCGTCGTTCGTACCGCCCGCAAGATTTTCGACGGCACCGTCTTCCCCAGGTCCGCCGAGACGGCCCCACTGCCCGCACGCACCCCCGGAGGCCCCCGATGACCCCGCCGCTCGGCGACATCGCCCACATCGGCCACGCCCAGCTGTTCACCCCGGACCTGGACGGCAGCGTCGCCTTCTTCACCGACTACCTCGGCCTGACGGTCAACCAACAGGACGGTCGCACCGTCTACTTGAGGACGTTTGACGACTACGAGCACCACAGCCTCGTCCTCACCGCGCGCGAGCAGCCGGGCCTCGGCCGGCTCGCCCTGCGCACCTCCAGCGAGGAGGCACTGCACCGCCGTGTCAAAGCGATCGAGGAGGCGGGCGGCTCGGGCACGTGGGTCGAGGACGAGCCCGGCGTCGGCAGGTTGTACCTCACCACCGATCCCGACGGACACGAGCACGCCCTGTACTGGGAGAGCGAGTACTACCAGGCACCGGACGAGCTGAAGCCGGCGCTGAAGAACCAGCCGCAGGCCAAGCCCAACAGGGGAGTCGGCGTACGACGGCTCGACCACATCAACTTCCTGGCCGCCGACGTGCTCGCCAACGCCGAGTTCCAGGAACAGGTGCTGGGGGCCCGGCCCACCGAGCAGATCCAGCTCGACTCCGGGAAGATCGCGGCCCGTTGGCTGACCTTCACCAACAAGTCGTACGACGTCGTCTACACCTCCGACTGGACCGGCTCCACCGGCAGGCTGCACCACATCGCCTTCGCGACCGACACCCGCGAGGAGATCCTGCGCGCCGCCGATCTCGCCATCGACACGGGCGTGTTCATCGAGACGGGCCCGCACAAGCACGCCATCCAGCAGACGTTCTTCCTGTACGTCTACGAGCCCGGCGGCAACCGCATCGAGCTGTGCAACCCGCTCACGCGGCTGGTGCTGGCCCCGGACTGGCCGCTGATCACCTGGACCGAGGCCGAGCGGGCCAAGGGGCAGGCGTGGGGCCTGAAGACGATCGAGTCCTTCCACACCCACGGGACACCACCGGTTGCCTGACCGGCCGTCTGGGCTGGACGCAAGAGCCGCCCGCTGAACTGTCGATGAGATTGTTGACAAAAACGTTGACCATTAGCGGGCGCCTCCTTAACGTCTGGCGCACTACGCACGAGAGGTAACCAACGATGTCTCCCTCACCCTCCCTGACCGCCCGCGTCGGAAGACTGGCCGCGCTGGTCGTCGGCCTGTGCTGGCTGGCCGTCCTCTTCGACGGCCTCGACATGTTCATCTACGGCTCGGTGCTGCCGCACATGCTGGAGCAGAAGGCCCTCGGCCTCACGCCGGACCAGGCCGGTGACCTCGGCAGCTACGCCACCTTCGGCATGCTGGTCGGGGCGCTGACCGCGGGCACGGTCGCCGACCGGATCGGCCGCAAGAAGCTCATGGTCGCCTGCGTCGCGCTCTTCTCACTGGCCTCCGGCGTGTGCGCCCTCGCGGGCGGCGTCGGCGTCTTTGGCCTCGGCCGCACCCTCGCCGGTATCGGCCTCGGCGGTCTGCTGCCGACCGCGATCAGCATGGTCTCCGACTACGCCCCCCGCGGCCGCGGCGCTCTCACCATCGGCATGCTGATGACCGCCCACCACGCCGGCGGCATCCTCTCCGCCTACGTCGCCCTGTGGGTCGTCGAGCCGCTCGGCTGGCGGGCCGCCTTCTGGATCTGTGTGCTGCCGCTGCTCTTCGTGCCGGTGCTCGCCGCGTTCCTGCCCGAATCGCTGAGCTTCCTGGTCGCCAAGGGCCGTACCGAGGAGGCCACCAAGCTGGCGAGCCGCTACGACGTCGAGCTGCCCGCCGCCAAGTCCGACCGCCCGGCCGCCGCCGACCGCTGGAACAGCCTGCTCAACCTGTTCCGCGGCGGCGAGTGGACCCAGACCCTGCTGTACTGGCTGGCCTCTTTCGGCGGTCTGCTCCTGGTCTACGGTGTCGCCACCTGGCTGCCCACGCTGATGCGCAGCGAGGGCTACAACCTCGGCTCGGCGCTGACCTTCGTGGTCCTGTTCAACCTCGGCGGCATCGTGGGCATGCTGGTTGCCGGCCGGGCCGCCGACCGGTTCGGCGCCCCGCGCATCTCGGCGATCTGGTTCGCGCTGACTGCCGCCGGGGTCTTCCTGCTCAGCGTCCACATGCCGCTGGCGCTGACCTTCACGGTCGTCTTCCTGACCGGCGTGTTCCTCAACAGCGCCCAGACCATGATCTACGCGACCGTCTCCATCCGCTCCCATCCGGACAGCCGTGCGACCGCCGTGGGCTGGACTTCCGGCATGGGCCGCTTCGGCGCCGTCTTCGGCCCGTGGCTCGGCGGTCAGCTCCTCGCCGCGAACAAGGGCGACTGGGGCTTCACCGCCTTCGCTCTCGCAGGCCTGTCCTCCATGGTGCTCATCGGCGTCGCCGCGCTGCGGGGCTCGCGGCCGATCGCGCGCAGTGATACCGACCAGAAGCTGATCGGCGCCCACTGATCGGCCGCCGGCGAGAACGGATGCGGCCCACCGCAGGGGATGCGGTGGGCCGCATCAGGCATATGGACTGATGACGGCGTCACACGTATCGGCTGATGAGCTGAGGTGCTCCCTACGGAGACGGTCTCACGTACTGTGACGGCAGATGCCCACTGCGTTCGCCGTGGGTGCGCGCTTGCGGGCACCACCGAGACGCCCACGCGCCCGGGAGCACGCCGCCGAGGACGAGAGCGCGGCCATCACAGGCGCCGCCTGTCTGTACGGGATCTACGCCCCGGGCACCGGCCGCTGCACTGTGCCCTTGGCCGATCACGTCACGCCAGCCCCGCCCTCGTCCATCCGGGCGAAGTCGTCACCTTCCCCACCGTTCCCGTCTTCCCACCCCTGGGCCTCGCTTCCGGCGTACCGAACGAGACCGCTGATCTGCACGTGCTCGCCGGCAGTCGGCTCGCCCTCCATGCCGACGGACTCGTCGAGAACCGCGAGCGCGCTCTCGACACCGGCCTCGAACACCACTCCCGTTCCGCGGGCAGGTAGACGACCTGCGGAGGCTGTCCATCCTGTCCGGCCCTGGCGACCTGTTTCGCTGCGTCCAGGGGGCGTTCTCCTTCGGTCCGCGAGCTCGCACCACCACCAACTCCTTGTCGGCCCCGACGTTATCGGTCAGGACAGACTCGACCTGGGGAACCGCGGGTCCTGAAGGAGCACCCCACCCACGGCCGTTCGTGATCGCGGTTGTGGTGGCCAGGACTGGGCTGAGAGCTGGCAGCCCCGCCCTGCGGAAGGACGACTGGACCGATGTACTCGTCGCCGGGCGACCGGCGCGCTTCCGGCACCGACGGGGCGCGGCGTCAGCCGGTGATAACCGTCGCTGATAGGCGGAGTAGGAACCGTGGACTTCTCGGGGTGTTCGGCGCCGACCTAACCTGACGAAAACCCGATGCCAGAGGGTGTCGCCGCGTGGCCGTGTGGCCGCGCGCGGCTGCGTCCAGCATTTCGGAAGGAAGTGCAGGTCTTATGTCCCAAACCGCCGAATGGTCGGTCGCGATTGCCGGCGAGTGCATGGTGACCAGGCCGTTCTCGATGCACTCCGAGAAGGAATTCCTGGGTATTCGCGAGCTGTTCACCGGAGCCGATGTCGCTTATGCGCATCTGGAGATGAACTTCGGGCGCTTTTCGGAAGTCTACCCGGCCCGCGGTGACTGGTATGGCAGTTATATGCTGGCCGATCCCGGCATCGCGCAGGAATTGCGCTGGCTCGGTGTGGACGTGATGTCGACGGCGAACAACCACAGCCTGGATTTCGGTGCGAAAGGCGTGTTCTCCACGGCCGAGGCCCTGCGGGGCGCGTACCTGGCGTTCGCGGGCACCGGCCGGGACCTGGACGAGGCACGGACCCCTTCCTTCGTCGAGACGCCCCGGGGCCGCATGGCGTTGATCTCGACGACCTCCGGCAACCGCCCGCACGAGTGGGCGGGCCGTCCCAAGGAGACCATGGCGGGCCGCCCGGGGATCAACCCACTGCGGGTCACCACGACGTACGTGGTGCCGCCGGAGGCCGCGCGGCACCTGAGGTCCGCGGCGGACCGGTTGGACCTCCTGCGCACGAGCAAGGACTGCAAGCCGGGCAAGACCGGTCGCAGGCTCTCGGCGGACGAGTTCCAGTACAACCTGCCGGGAGGCCAGTCGGCCGCCGGCGAGATGGTCTTCCGCGAGGGCGACACGTACGAGATCCTCACCGAATGCCACCCGGGCGATCTGGAGGGGAACCTGCGCTCGATCCGGTCGGCGGCCGCCATGGCCGACCTGGTCATGGTCGCCCACCACTTCAACATCTCCGAGGGCCCGCGCGGCGACCGGCCGCCGCGCTTCGTGAGGGAGTTCGCCCACCGCGCCATCGAGGCCGGCGCGGACATCTTCGTCGGGCACGGGTGGCACAAGACACTCGGCATCGAGATCTACCAGGGCAAGCCCATCTTCTACGGACTGGGCAACTTCTTCGCCCAGTCGGAGTTCCTGGAGCGCGTTCCGTACGACAGTTACGAGACCTGGGGTCACGACGTCGATGCCCTGCCGACGCTCACCCCCGACCTGCACCCCCTGCACCCGGGGCTCGACACGCCCTCCAGCACGTGGTGGAGTTCGGCCGTGATCGACGTGCGCTTCACCGACGGCCGGCTCGCCGAAGTCACCCTGCACCCCGTCGAGCTCGGCCGCGAAGTCTCCAAGGAGGCGAAGATCACCCGTGGCACCGGCAAGGCGGCGCAGCACCCGTTGACCGAAGGGCGGCCGCTGATCGCGGACCAGGTCAACGGCGCCCGAGTGCTGGAGCGTTACCAGCAGCTGTCCGCCGAGTACGACACGTCGGTCGAGATCGACGGGAACGTGGGCCGGGTACGGCTCGGAGAGTGACAGGGCACGGCCACGGATCAGGAGGTTGCGCGACGCATGGTGACGCTGACTCAGCAGGAGACCTCCCGGCCCGGCGAGGGCAGGATGCCGGTCAGGGGGCAGTGGGCCCCCCGGGTCCTGGTGGCCCTCGTGGTCCTGCTCCTCGCCGTCCTGGTCTTCCTCCCGACCGCTCTGGTGTTCGTCCGCGCCGTCTCGGAGGACCCCCGCAACCCGCTGTCCACGTTCACCCTCGAAGCACTGGTCGACTCGTACGGCTCGGCCCGGATCTGGCGCGTACTGGCCGAGACCATGGCCATGTCGTTGACGTGCGGAATCCTGGCCACGGCTCTGGGCGGGGCCCTGGCCTGGATCCTGGCCCGCACCGACGTACCCGCGAGGCGCACCTTCGAACTCGTCGTGATCGCACCGCTGTTCCTGTCGCCGTTCATCGGCGCGCTGGCGTTCCTGGAGCTGGGCGCACCGCGCACCGGTCTGCTGAACCAGCTCGCCCGGGACATCGGGCTGCCCGGATGGGTGTCGATCAACGTCATGACGTTCGAGTGGCTGATCGTCATCCTGGCCCTGCACTACGTGCCGTACGGCTATCTCCTGGTCTCCGGAAGCCTCCAGAACATGGACGCGAGCCTGGAGGAGGCCTCGCACATGAACGGGCGGGGGACCCTCCAGACGGCACTGCGCGTCTCCCTTCCGGCCATCCGGCACGCGACGCTCTCGTCCGTCATGTTCGTCACCATCAGCGCGACCGGCATGTTCTCCGTGCCGGCGCTGCTGGGCGCCAAGATGTCCTTCCACCCGCTGGCCGTGACGGTCTACCGCGCCACGAACGGCTACCCGAGCGACTACGCCCTCGCCGCCGCCCTGGGCACGATGATGGTGCTGCTCAGCGTGGTCGGCCTGTGGCTGTACCAGCGGGGGCTCAGGCAGGCGTCGAGGTTCGTCACCGTCACGGGCAAGTCCCAGAGCAGGAAGCGGATACGCCTCGGCAGAGCCAAATACGCGGTGATCCTGCTCCTCGTCGGTTACGCCCTCGTCACCACCGTGCTGCCCTACGCCGCGCTGTGCCTGCGCGCCTTCAGCACCTCCACCAACCTCGACGACATCCACCCCACCACCCGGATCGTCAGGGACGTCCTGGCCACACCCGAGCTGAAGAACGCACTGGCCAACACGGTGATGGTGTCCGTGGCCACGGCCCTGTGCGCGGTGGCCGTGGGCATCCTGACCGCGTACGTCACGGAGCGGATGCGGCACCGCGGTTCCGGCTTGCTGAACGCCGTGGCGATGTCGCCGCTGGCCGTTCCGGGCATCGTCTTCGCCACCGGGGTGTTCGCCCTGTACCTCGGCACGCCGCTCTACGGCTCGCTCACCATCATGGTGGTGGCCTATGTGGCGTCGTACCTGCCGCACGCGACCCGCGTCATGGGCAACGGCTTCGCGCAGATCGACAAGTCCCTGGAGGAGGCGTCCCGGATGTGCGGTGCCGGCCAGGCGCGCATGATGTCCACCATCCTGCTGCCGCTGCTCCGACCGTCGATGGCCGCCGGCGTGATCATGGTGTTCCTGTTCACGGTCCGCGAGATCAACACCGCGATCCTGCTCTACACGCCGGACACCATGCTGCTGTCCATCCTGTCCTTCAACTACGCCCAGCAGGCCTCGCTGCCGGCGGCGGCCGTCGTGGGGCTCCTGGAGACGGTGCTCATGATCGCGTGGATCGTCGTGATGCGGGCCCTGCTCCGGCCCGGCAAGCTGCACCAGCGCGCTTGACCCGCACGGACAACGCCGTAGACACACGAACGAGGTGAACAGATCGATGAACGAGCCGCACCGCAACCCGGCGCCGGACCAAGGCCTGGTGGTGAGGGGACTCTTCGCCGACTACGGCCGTACGACGGCGGTTTCGGACCTCGGTCTGGAGATCGGCCGGTCCGAGTTCGTCACGCTCCTGGGCCCCAGCGGCTGCGGGAAGACGACGACACTGCGCTGTGTCGCCGGGCTGCACACCCCGCGCTCGGGGGAGATCACCCTGGGCGGTCAACGGCTGTACTCCCGGGGCGTCAACGTCCCGCCGCACAAGCGGGACATCAACATGGTGTTCCAGTCCTACGCCGTGTGGCCGCACATGACGACCCTGCAGAACGTCATGTACGGCCTGAGGGCGCAGAAACTGCCGAAGGCGCAGGCGCGGGCCAAGGCCCAGCAGATGCTGGAGCTGGTCGGCCTCGCGGAGTTCACCGGCCGCAACGCGACCGACCTGAGCGGCGGACAGCAGCAACGCGTCGCCCTCGCACGGGCGTTGGCCACCGAGCCCGGCCTGGTCCTCATGGACGAGCCGCTGAGCAACCTCGACGCCCAACTGCGGGCCAGGATGCGTGACGAGATACGGCAGATCCAGCGCCGTACCGGGATCACGGTGCTCTATGTGACGCACGACCAGTCCGAGGCCCTGTCGATGTCCGACCGGGTGGTCGTGATGAACCGCGGCGTCATCCAGCAGGTCGGCGACCCCTGGGCGCTGTACCACCGGCCCGCCAACGGATTCGTGGCGACGTTCGTCGGCGAGGCCAACGTCGTTCCGGGCGTCGTCGCCGGGATCGGGACCCGGACCTTCTCCGTGCGGGTCCCGACGCTCGGACCGGACACGGTGCTCGACGTCGCCCGCGCCACGGCGGACGACTGCCCGGCCGTGGGCGAGGCGGTCTCCCTCGTCTTCCGCCCGGAATGGGCGCGGGTGTCGAGGGAGACGGAGCCCCTTCCGACCGCTCTCGACGGCAACGAGTTCCGGGCCCGCCTGGTGGCCAGCGAGTTCCTCGGCGACCACTTCGAGCGCACCTACGAGGCCGGGGAGCACCGGCTGCGCGTCCAGGCCGTCACCGGACCCACCTCCCGGCCCCCGCGGATCGGGACCGAACAGGCCCTGACGGTGACACCGGAGAACCTGACCTGGTTCCCCGCGGACGACGCCGGGCCGCGCGAGGCCGGTGACGGTGAGGCGGCCGCGGACGAGGACTCCCCCTCCGCGGTGCCGACCGAGGTCATCGGCGGCTGACCCCGGCTCAGGCGGGTACCGGCGTCGCGGCGCGGGGTGACGGGCTCAGCGAGGACTCGACCTTGGCCGGCAGCATGCCGAGGAAAACCCGCGCCGCCTGGGCGACCGCGCGATCGGGCGGGGCCAGGATGACCGCACCCCGCAGGAGGGGAAGCCCCGGCGCGGACACCACCCGCAGGAGTCCGGCGCGCAGGTCCTCCCGCACGCAGAACTCCGGCAGCACGGCCAGGGCCAACCCCCGGGTGACGTACGTGCGCATCGCCTCAAGGCCACGTGATTCGAGTACGACGTGCAGTGAGGCGCCGACCTTCTCGGCCCAGCGTTCCACCAGCTCGCGGCTGCGCATCCCGTCCGCGAAGGTCGCGAAGTCCGTGTGCGCGAGGTGGGCGATCCGGTCGATCCGGGGGAGGGCGTGGATGCGGTCCTCAGGACGGGCGTAGAGGTACATCCGCTCCTCGATCGTGCCGAGTGCGGGGAACTCGCTCGGTGCCGGATAGCGGCAGATGCCGAGGTCCGCGCGTCCCTCGGACAGGGCTTGTGTGCACGCCTGCCGCGACGGCTCGTGCTTGATGACGACGCGGACGGACGGCGCCGTCTCCTTCATGGCCATGACGGCCTCGACGAGCAGATGCTTGATGTGGTCGGAGTCGCTGACGACCGTGAGGGTCGAGTTCTCCGGCAGGTCCTTCATCTGCTCCAGCCGCTGGTGGAACAGGTCGGTGCGCGTCAGCACCTCCTCCGCGAACGCCAGGAACTCCCGCCCGGCGGCGGTCAGTTCGGACCGGGCTCCCTGGCGGCGTTCGAGCAGGGTGCAGCCCAGCAGGCGTTCGAGGTGGCGGATCCGCTGGGAGACGGCGGGCTGGGTGAGCGCCAGTTCGGCGGCCGCGGCCCGGAAGGACCCGGCCCGGGCGAGGGTCTGAAAGGTGAACAAATGGTCGAACGTCAGGCCCGAGACGAGCCTTTGACGGCTGGTGTGACGCCAGTCGCCGCTGGGGAACGCCATCTTCTCCTCCTGTCGCCGGGAATGGCGCGAACCCGGAAGTGGGCGGCTCCCGCAGGGCCCACTCCCGGGTTCGCGGATCTCCGGAAGGTGAGTTGGTGGTCACTTGCCGAGAGTGGCGTTGACCTTGCTGACGAAGTCGGCGAACCCGTCTCCCTGCAGCTCGGGTTGGGTGGCCATGCCGTACCAGACCTCGGGCTCGGCGTACCACGGCTCCTTGGCTATGGCGCGCTCGTCCGCCCAACCAGTCCGGGTGCCGGTACCCGTGCCGTAGCCGGCCATGAGGTCGTGCCCCTCGTCGGACGTCGCCCACTCCATGAACAGACGGGCGGCGTACGGGTGGGGGGTCGCCGTCGGCAGCCCGATCATCCAGAGGGCGGCGTTGGTGGGCTTGGGATACGCGTACTCGATGGAAGCACCGTCGGCGATGTAGTCGTTGTACAGGGTGTCCGTGCCGAACGTCACCGCGTACTCGCCCTTCACCAGCTGCTCGGCGATGGGGATCTGACTCTCGAAGAGGGCCGGATCGTTGTCGGCGACTCCTTGCAGCCACTTCCACCCGTACTTGTCGGACTGGTGAAGGATCACGTTGGCGTAGTTCCCCGCCGTGGTCGCGCCGCCGGTGTCGCCCAGCGCGATCTGGCCCTTGAACGAGGGATCGGTCATGGCCGCCAAAGGATCTTCGCGCAGCAGCTCCTCCTGCTCGGGTGTGGTGACCTTCGTGTTCCACACCACGGCTCCGATGCTCTGGTGCAGCGGGTAGACGAGCCCCGTGAGCCCGGTGCCCGGCAGGACCTTGGCGAAGTCGTAACCGCCGTAGTTCGCCGTCCTGTAGTCCGTGATCCAGCCCTTGTCCTCGGCGTCCTGCCAGAGTTGGTACACGTTCTGGATGACGATGTCGGCGTTGTCGACGCCGCCGCTCACTTCCTGGGCCCACTTCTGGAAGAGGGTCGTGCTGCCATCCCGGTAGAGCTTGACCTGGATGCCGTACTTCTTCTCGAAATGCTCCACCCAGGCCGTGGTCGACTTCTCCGTGGTGGCGGCGTAGAGACTGACTTCGCCCTCCTCCTTCGCCTTTGCCACCAGGGCGTCCATTCCGCCCGCGTCGGCGGCGTTCTTCGGCAGGTTCTCGGAGCTGCCGCTGCCCGAGCTGCCGCAGCCCGCCGACAGCAGGGAGAGCGCGGCCGCGATCCCGACGAGCACACTTCTGAATTTCATGCTGACCAGCCTCCAACTCCGGGCCATGACCAGGGGAAAAGCCGCAGATGCCCGTAACCCGCCAGAAACAGTAGGGGGGTCGTTTCAGGGCTGGTAAGCGTCGGGTTTCTACTCGACCGATAAGGCCGGTCTTATCGCCGGGGCGGGTGCGGGACGTTCCGTGTCCTATGGTCGGCCTCCAGGGATCGTCGACAATATTGTCTGCAGTTGTCGATGTGGGGGACAGTACACGGCCGTACCGCGCGTGCGGAACGGTGCGGACGCGACGACCTGGATCCCCACCCCCTCCGCAGAGGAGTCCGATGGACGCGTCACGGCCGACCGTTCCCTGGCGAGACCTGCTGCCGACCGCGCTGATCCCCAACGTTCTCCACGGCTCCGGTCAGGGTGCCGCCGTGCCGGTCACCCTGCTGGCCGCGATGAAGCTGACCGAGTCCTCGGCTGCCGCGGCCGTGGTCGCCGCCATGCTCACCGTCGGGCAATTGCTGCTGGCGCTGCCGGCCGGATGGCTGGTCTCCCGGTTCGGGGAGCGGTCCGTCATGCTCGGGTCGACGGCGGTCACGGGCCTGGGTGGCCTGGCGGCCCACCTCGCCTCGTCCGTGTGGGCCCTCGCGGCCGGTGCGCTGCTGATCGGGAGCGGGGTGGCCGTCTTCGTCACGGCCCGCCACACGTGGGTCACCGTGGCCGTACCCGTCGGGGTGCGCGGGCGCTCCCTCTCGGCCCTGGCCGGTGCCACCCGGCTGGGGCTGTTCACCGGTCCGATCCTCGCGGGCGGTGCCATACGGCTCGCGGGCGATGTCCGGGGCGGCTTCCTGGTGGTCGTGGGGACGTCCGCCCTCCTGGCGATGGTCGTCGCCCTGGCGCCCTTTCCCGAGGGCGAGACCGGTGAGGACGACCTCGGAGCGCGTCCGAGGGTCCTGCGCACCATTTGGGAGCGCCGGGACGTCCTGCTGACGCTCGGCCTGACCGTCTCGGTCGTCAGCACCATGCGCACGACCAGGCGCATCCTCGTCCCGCTCGTCGGCGCCGGCGTGGGCCTGGACGACGTGACCGTCACGCTCGTCGTGGGTCTCGCCTCCGGGCTCGACTTCTCCCTGTTCTACCTGGGCGGAGTCGTGACCGATCGCTGGGGACGGCTCGCGGTCGCCGTACCGGCCCTCGTGGCCTTCGCCGTGTCCCATCTGGGCCTCGCGCTGGCACCCCGACTGTCCGTCGGCACAGGGTGGTTCCTGGCCTGCACGGCGCTGATGGCCATGGCCAACGGCTGGAGCGGCGGTGTCGTCGCCACCATGGGGTCGGACCTCGCCGACCCGCGATCACCCGCCCCCTTCCTCGGCTCGTGGCGCCTGACGACGGAACTGGGGCCCTCCGTCGCGCCGTTCGTCATCGCCGCGCTGGTCGGCGCGCTCTCACTGTCCGCGGCATGCGTGGCACTCGCCTTCCTCGCCGGGGCCGCCGCCGCCCTGCTGCCGCCTCATGTCCGCAGACATCTCCCACGCGCACAGCGCTAGCCTTATCGGCCTATCACGAACGCTTTCGTGCGCGGCATTGCACTTCTTCCCGCGGACTTCCGACCATGGCGGGGAGTCGGAAGGAGCGCAATCGATGAGAGTGACAGGACCGAGAAACGCCGTCAGGGAACGGGCCGTCGCGGCATCACTGGCAGGAATTCTCGTCGTGATGTCCCTGGGTGCGGCGTCTTCGCCGGACACAAGCCCTGGACGGGATACGACGGTTGTCCGGACCGCTTCGAATTCGAAGGGTGCCGTGCTCCGGCTTCGAGTGCACGCGAAGTCGCTGGAGGGAAATCTGGGAGGGGACTCGGCGGACCGAGATGTCTCGGTCTATCTACCTCCTTCCTACAAGACGAACCCGCATCGGCGATACCCGGTCCTGTACATGCTGCACGGGTTCACGAACACGGATCTGAACTACTTCGGTGAAGGGGCGTCGACACACATTCCCACCATCGCCGATCGTACGGTCGGCTCCGGCACCGCACGAGAGATGATCATCGTCACTCCGAACGCGATGACCGTCTACGGCGGCAGCAACTACTCCAGCGGGGCGACCACCGGCGACTGGGAGACCTTCATCTCGCGTGAGCTGGTGTCCTATGTCGACCGGCGTTTCCGCACCATCCCGAAGGCGAAGGCGCGCGGGTTGGCGGGCCATTCCATGGGCGGCTACGGCGCGATGCGGATCGGGATGCGGCATCCCGAGACCTTCTCGTCCCTGTACATCCTCAGTTCGTGCTGTATTTCCCCCATGAGCAACATCCCCGACACTCCTGAGGAGATGGCGGCGTTCGAAGCCTTCACGGAGCGTCCCGACGACTACACCCAGGTCCCCGCCAACATCAGGACCGCGGTCGCCGCGGCGGCGTCCTGGGCACCCAACCCCGCCAACCCGCCCCTGTACTACGACTCTCCGGTCAAGAACGGCGAGCTCCAGGCGTCGGTGTTCGCGCGGATGACCGCCAACCGGCCCCTGGCCATGGTCGACCAGTACATCAACAACCTGCGGAAGCAGCACATCGCCTTCGACGTCGGCAACGAGGACACGAACATCGCCGCCAACCTCACCGAGTTCGACCGCATCCTGACCTCGTACGACGTGCCGCACACCTTCGAGGTGTACCAGGGGAACCACGGCAACCGCATCCCCGAGCGGTTCGAGCAGGAGGTGCTCCCCTTCTTCTCCGAGCACTTGCTGCGGGCCTCCGGTTCGTCGAAGGAGTCTTCTTGAACAGGGCGAAAGAGGTGAACGGGGCGAACGAGGCCGCCGGAGCCGGAACCGAAGTCCGCACCCACGCCCAGGAGTTCGCGGAGGCCGTCTCGCGGACCGGGTGCACCCATGTCTTCGGGCTCATGGGCGACGGCAACATGCACCTGTGCCTCGCGCTCGAAGCCCGGGGCGTGCGGGTGGTCGAAGTCCGGCACGAGAGCGCCGCGGTGGCGATGGCCGAGGGATACGGCTGGTCCTCGGGCCGCACCGGGATCTGCTCGGTCACCCATGGCCCGGGGCTCAGTCATGTGGCGACCTCGCTGCTGGTGGCGGCCCGCAACCGGTCCCCGCTCGTCGTCATCGCGGCCGAGACCCCGACCGGTTACCAGGGAGCCCAGACCTTCGACCAGGCCGCCTTCGTCGCCTCCTGCGAGGCCGTGTACCGAAGCATGACCCCGGTGGAGAGCCCGGCGGACGTGCTCGCCGAGGTCATCGCCCTGGCGCAGGCAGAGTCGAGGCCGGTCGTCCTCGGCGTCGCGGCCGATCTTTTCACCGCTCCCGTCACCGGGCGGGCCGAGACCGGCCCGCTGTACCGGCTGCGCTCGGCGCCCACGGACGGTGACGACATCGCCGCGGCCGAACGGCTCGCCCGGCTCCTGACGGATGCGCGACGGCCCGTGCTGATCGCCGGCCGGGGCGCAGCGGACGGCGCAGCGGCGGATCTCATGCGGGCCCTCGCTGACCACTCCGGAGCCGGGCTGGCGACGACACTGCCCGCCAAAGGGCTGTTCGACGGGCACCCGCTGGACCTCGGCATCGCCGGAGGACTGTCCCATCCGGCGGCCGAGCGCGTCCTCGGTTCCGCGGACCTGGTCGTGGCGATGGGCGCCTCCATGGGCAAGAGCACCACGCAGTCGGGCCGCCTGTTCGCCCAGGCGCACGTCGTCAAAGTCGTCCACGACGAACCCGGCGCGGGGAAGACGGAGACGCTCCGGGGCGACGTGGCGGGCACGCTGAAGCACGCGGTGCCCCTCACCCGCACCACCACCGCCACCCGTCGGCCCTGGTTCACCCCGGTCGGTCCGCCCGCCGACTGCTGGCAGGAAGACCTGAGGGACTTCTCCCCACCCGTCCCCGACGGCACCGTCGATCCGCGGCGCGCGGTCGCGGAGATCAGCGAGCACCTTCCCGAGGACGCGACCGTGGTCATCAGCAACGGGCACTGCTCGGGCTTCGCCGCGGCCTTCGTCACCGTTCCCGCGCGGGGGCGCTTCTACGCTGCCCAGGGCTTCGGATCCATCGGACAGGCGCTCACGACGGCCATCGGCGTGGCGCTGGGCGCATCGGGCCGCAAGACCGTCGTCTTCGAAGGCGACGCCGCGTTCATGATGCACGTGCAGGAACTGGACACCGCGGCCCGGGCCGGTGCGGATCTGACCGTGTTCGTCCTCAACGACCAGGCACTCGGCACCGAGTACCAGCGACTCAGGAGAGACGGCAGCGACGCCGGGGCAGCCCTCGTGCCGTCACCCGATCTGGCCCCGCTCGCGGCCGCGTTCGGCGCTCGCTCCTCGACCGTCGACACCCCCGGCGCGCACGCGCTCGCCGAGGCGGCACTGCGCCCCGGCCTCGCGGTCGTCGACGTACGCACCGCCCGTTCGGTGCTCAGCCGACACATGAGGCTGCCGCACACCCAGCCCACGCCGGAAGGAGGAGTCCGGCGGTGACGGACGAAGCGACGGCGGACGTCTACGACAGGCTGGAGGGCACGGCCCGCACCTGCACCGCGCAACTGCGCGTCTACGGCGGCCGGGTCCGGTTCGGCGGAGTGATCGACACCGTGCGCTGCCGCGAGGACAACGTCCTCGTGCGCACGGCACTGTCGCGGCCCGGACACGGCCGGGTGCTGGTGGTCGACGGAGCGGGCTCGCTGCGCACGGCTCTCCTCGGCGATGCCCTGGCACTCCAGTCGTGTTCACTCCCGGGGACACGGTCCACGTGGACGAGGACGGCGTGGTGCTGGTGCCCCGTGGAGCGGACTGAGGGTGGGCGGAGGGTGGCCGGAACACTGGAGTTCGCGATGCAGTTCACCATCGTCGAACCCGTTTTCACCCGTCAGCATGCCCGGAGACTGACCGAACTGGCCCGGATGGCGGACGACTTCGGCCTGCACTCGATCGGTGTCGGTGACACCGGCTTCCGGCTGAACGAGGCGGCGGCCCGGGTCACCCTCCTGGCCCTCGGCACGACCCGGACGTACGTCGGGATGCGCCCGACGAATCCCTGGACCCGCGACCCGCAGATCACTGCCGCGTTCCTCGCGACGATCGACTCCATTACCGGGGGCCGCGCCTTCATGGAGATCGCCACGGGGGACTCCGCCGTGCGCAGCGTCGGCCGCAGGCCGGCGACCCGAGCGAGACTGGAGGAGTACGTCACCTGCGTCCGCGACGTCCTGGCGACCGGGCACGGACACTTCGCGGGGCGCGACATCCGCACCTTCGCGGACAGCCGCGGACCGGTCCGCATTTCGGTCGGCGCCGAGGGCCCGCGCATGCTGGAACTCGCCGGAGCGATCGGTGACGCGGTCTCCATCGGCACCGGGCTCACGCCCGACGTCGTGGCATGGTCGCTGGAGCAGGTCGAGCACGGCGCACGTCAGCGGGGGAGGGATCCCGCCCGGGTCGAGCCCTGGTTCACCGTCCGCAGCGTCCTGGACGACGACGGGCAGGCCGCGCGGAACCAGGTGCTCCCCTCACTGGCCTCGATCCTGCACCACAGCATGCGCAACGGCGTCGAGGGCCGTCTGGTGCCCGAGCACCATCACGACGCCGTCCGGGAGTACGTACGGCGGTACAGCCTGGCGGATCACCAGCGGTCCGGCGGAAGCAACGAACTCCTCATGGAACGCCTCGGCCTCACCGAGTTCGCCATGTCCCGATGGGGAATGGCGGGAAACCCGGCGGACTGGGCCCGGCGCATCTCGGATCTCGCGGCCTCGGGTGTCCGCCGGATGTGGCTGGCCAACCGCGGGGACCTTCCCCGACTCGAATGGGCACTGCGCACCTTCGGAGAACAGGTGCTGCCCCATTTCCGTTGAGCACCCACCGGTGGGTGGTGACACGGAGTGGTCAGGACAACAGGCCCTCCCAGAAGTCGAGGTTGTGCTCCTCGGCGAAGTCCCCGCTCACCTTGGAGCAGGGGGCCGGCATCGCGCCGCTCGCCGGTGAGGTGTCGCAGGCGGACAGGGACATCAACTTGCCCGTCTGCGCACGATACTTGGGCCACGACGGCGTACCGGGGCCGTTCGGGTCGCCGAACGCGGCGAACCGGTTCCAGTAGGTGATCATCTGCCGGGACAGTTCCAGTTGGTCGTCGTCGTACGGCAGGGTCTGGCCGAGGTAGTCCCAGAGGTAGCCGAGGTCGTCGACGTGGATGGCGCCGCCGAAGGGGAAGTCGCGGGCGACCTGGCTCTGTTGCTGGATGAGGTGGATGGACGTGAAGTGCGGGGTGTCGCTTTCGGCGAACTCGTACGCATAAGTGGGCACCCACCGCGAGAACGTGGCCATCAGCTGCTGACGGGTGTACGACGTCGAGCCGTTCTGGGCGTCGGTCCATGCTTCGCCCGGCGTCCTGTAGGCGCTGAGCGGGTACTCGGCGAGGACCTTGTCGGCGTTCGCGCCGTAGGCCGAGCGGACGGCGGCCTCGTACTGGGCGGCCGTCATCGGGGTTCCAAGATAGTCGTAGTTCTGGAAAGTGGACAGGCCCCGCTCGCTGTTCGTCTGGCCGAGCATCACCGGGACCCGGTTGAATTCACCGGTCCGGACGGCGGTCGCCGGGTTGACCGGGAAGGCCCGGCCGCCGACGGAGAGGGAGACGCCCGCCTTCTTCTGGGCGGCGAGCAGTTCGGCCGCCGGTTTGGCGCGCAGACAAGCGAGGACCGAGGACGCGGTCTCGCAGCCGACGGCCTTGACGAAGGCGGCGCTCTGCGCCTGGCCGGAGGCCGCGGACTGGAGGTTGCAGCCGCCGCTCATGATGACCGCGCGCGCGAACAGGCCCCTGGCGGTGGGCGAGGCGAGGTGGTCGCAGACCGAACCGGCGCCGGCGGACTGCCCCGCGATGGTCACGTTCTTCGGGTCGCCGCCGAAGCGGGAGATGTTGGACTGGATCCAGCGCAGGGCCGCCTGCTGGTCGAGGAGGCCGTAGTTGCCGGGGCCGTCCTCGCTCTCGGCCTGCAGTTCGGGGAGGTTGAGGGTGCCGAGCACGCCGAGGCGGTAGTTGATCGTGACGACGACCGCGTCGGTCTGTGTGACGAACTTGCGCGGGTTGGTGTCCTGGCCCGCGCCGCCGGTGAAGCCGCCGCCGTGGATCCACACGAGCACCGGCGACTTGGCGCGGGCGGAGTCGGGGACGTAGACGTTGAGGTCGAGGCAGTCTTCGGTGGTGATGGTCTTCTCGTAGCCGGGGTCCCATCCGGTGTTCTGCGCGCACCGGTCGCCGAAGGAGGTGGCGTCGCGGACCCCCGGCCACTTCTTGACGGGCCGCGGCGCCTTCCACCGGCCCGCGCCGGAGGCGTCGGCGGCGTACGGGATGCCGAGCCAGGCGGCGTAACCGGTCCGGTGGGTGCCCCGGATCTTGCCGTCCGTGGTCTGTACGACGTCGGAGACGGGACGGGATCCGGCTGTCGTGGACGGCTGGGCCTGCGCGGCGACGATCGGGGTGAGCCCCAGGGCGAGGAGGGAAAGGGCGGTGAGTCCGGCGCGGCCTCTGCCGCGCGGTCTGATGGCGGGTCTCATGGCTCCCTGCTTTCTGCGTGCGGGTATGCCGGAACGGGGCGGACCGGTGTCAGCCGAGCCAGACGTCGCAGTGGTGGTCGGCGGCGTAGCTGGTGATCACCTTGCTGGCGCCCGCGGTGCGCAACTGCATGACCTGCCAGTCGGAACCCGACTGGTAGCGGGGCCACGACGGCTCGCCCTTGGTGTTCGGGTTGCCGCTGTGCGCGAACGCGCCCCAGTAGTGGATCACCTGGTCGGCCAGCTTCTCCTGCCGCGCGGTCAGCGGCTTCTCGCCGAGCGTGAAGTCGAAGAGGTAGGCGAGCTCGGCGCTGTGCGCGTTCGACATGTCCTTGCCGGGGATGGTGAAGCCGTAGAGCGTCGGTGAGGTCGGGTCGTCGAACTCGTAGCGGTAGACGGTGGTCTTGGCCGACAGGCCTTGTGCACTCTGCTGGTGGGTGCAGGCCCGCTGGGCGTCCGTCCGCACCTGGGTGATGGCATCCCACGGGCTCGTGTAGTTCCGCAGTGGATACGCCTTGAGGACCGCGTCGGCCTTGTCGCCGTAGTCCGCCCGGACCCTCTGCTCGTAGCCCTCCGGGGTGAGGTCGGCGAACGCCTCGGAGGCGAGGCGGTTCTCGGAGCGGGTGTTGCCGGTCAGGATGGGAGCCTTGTTCCAACTCCCGCCGTCGAAGGCCTGCCTGAGGCTCTTCGGCATGAACGAGCCGCCGATCTTGGAGCCGCCGAGGTACTCACCCTGGTGCGCGATCAGTGTGTTCGGCCACGCCTTGCGCAGGCAGGAAGCGGCGGTGGCGTCGTCGGTGCAGCCGACGGCCTTGGCGTAGTCGACGCCGCTCTTCTCGCCTGCGGCGAGGGTCGCGGGCGACGAGCCCAGGCACTGGGAGCTCTGCACGATCGCCTTGTCGAACAGGCCCTTGGCGGACGGGATGGCCATCAGGTCGCAGACGGCGCCGCCGCCCGCCGACTGGCCGGCGATGGTGACGTTGCGGGTGTCGCCGCCGAAGCGGGCGATGTTGTCCCGGACCCACTCCAGGGAGGCGACCTGGTCCATGCGGGCGTAGTTGCCGGAGCCGCCCGGGGTGTCGGCGCTGAGGGCGGGGTGGGCGAGGAAACCGAGTGCGCCGAGGCGGTAGTTGACGGTGACGACGATGACGCCGGTCTTGGCGGCCATGGAGCCGCCGCCGTAGATGACGCCGGTGCCCTGGGTGTTGGCCCCGCCGTGGAACCACACCACCACGGGGAGACGGGCGCCGGGCCGGGTGCCGCTCGGGCGGTAGACGTCGAGGTAGAGACAGTCCTCGCTGACCGCCTGCTCCTCCCGGATCCCGGAGGGCTGGAACTGCAGACAGGCCGGTGACTGGCGGTCCGCCTGCCGGACGCCCTTCCAGGACGCGGGGGCGGCGGGCGGCGCGAACCTCAACTCCTTCACGGGCGGCGCCGCGTAGGGCAGTCCCAGGAACCGGTCGGCCCGGTCCGCGGTGACCCCGCGGACCGCACCGCTGTCCGTCCGCACGACGGACGTCGCGCGGCTCGGGCCGGACTCACCGGCGGAGCCCGCCGTGGTGATGGTGGCTCCCAGGGTCAGAGCGGGAACGAGTACGGCCGCCGCCAGGGCGGCCAGGCGCTGTTGCAGGGCACGTCTGAGCACACGAACCTCCAGAGGATGGGTCACGCCGAGGGCCGGGGTCAGGGGCCGGGGAGGGGAGGAGCCGTCGTGGTGGGGGTGGGCTCTACCGTCTGCGAACGTAACCGCCCCCAAAATTGTCAGCAATATGTGAGACACAACTTTCTTCGCTTCTTGAAGCCGCTCCCGTTGTCGTCGACCAGGGCGTGACCTGCACGTACAAATGCATTTCAGGAACTGAAAACCATCGGTGATACCGGGGTAAGCGTCACTTGAAGTGTTGACCGCGAGTCCTCCCGCATCCACACTCAGTCCGCATCCGCCCGACGCCTGAGCCGATGTGACCCCGTGTCAGTTCGGCTCACGTCAGGGGGCGTCGGGCGGTGCGTCATGACGTGCACCGCAGGGAAGGGACGCCCGCATGCACCAGCCCCGCAACGCCACCCCGCCCGCGCACAGCCGCCGCGAGGTACTGAGAATCCTGGGTCGCACGGCGTCCGCCGTCACTCTGCTCGCCCTGCTGGAGCCGGTGGCGACAGCGAGACCCGCCACCGCGGCGCCTGCCGCGGGCAGCGTCCGGGTCCGCGCCCTGCTGGCCCGGCTCACCCTCGACGAGAAGATCTCCCTGGTCCACGGGGCCACCGATCCCGAACGGCTTGGCCAGGCCGGATACCTGCCCGGCGTACCCCGTCTCGGCATACCGGAGCTGAGACTGAGCGACGGCCCGGCCGGCATCAATGTCGCCGCGTCGGCCACCGGCCTGCCCCCGGTCTCCACGTTGGCCGCCTCCTTCAACCGCCAACTGGCCCGCGAGTACGGCGAGGTGATGGGCCGTGAGGGCCGTACCCTGCGCATGGACGTGCTGCTGGCCCCGCAGGTCGAGCTGTGCCGGGCCCCCTACTTCAGCCGCAACAAGGACCAGACCGGCGAGGACCCCTACCTCAACGCCCAGTTGGCCGCCGCCCAGATCGAGGGAGTCCAGGCGCAGGGCATGCTCGCCATGGCCAAGCACTACCTGGCCAACAACCAGCGCAACGGCGAGTTCAACCGGGCGAACCCCGACGACCCGGCGACCAACTTCGACTTCCGCGTCGACGACCGCACCCTGCACGAGATCTACCTGCCGGGCTGGGAGGCGGCGGTACGTGCCGGGGTGGCCGCGGTGATGGCGGCGTACAACCACCTCAACGGTGAGTGGAACGCCGAGAACCGCACCACCCTGACCGACATCCTCCGCGGCGAACTCGGGTTCACCGGGTTCGTCACCTCCGACTGGGGCGCCACCCACAGCGTCTGTGTCGAGGACGGCCTCGACATGGAGATGCCGGGCGGCTCGTACTTCGGCGACCCGCTCAAGCAGGCCGTCCAGGACGGCACCATCCCCGAATCCGCTCTCGACACGGCGGTTTCGCGCATCCTCGGTCAGTACGACCGCTTCGGCATCCTCGACGGCAGCCGGCCACCGGCCCGCCGGTCCGTCGACATCGCCGCGGGCGCCCGCACCGCCCGCAGGGTCGCCACCCAGGGCGCGGTCCTGCTCGCCAACGACGGCGGGCTGCCGCTCGACCGTGCCGCGCTGCGCTCGCTGTCCCTGATCGGCCCGACGGCCGCCCAGGTGGCGGTGTCCGTCTGGGGGGGGGAGCGGGCGTACGGCTTCGAGGACCGCATGGTCTCACCGCTGGACGCGCTGCGGCGCACCGCGCACGTCGAACCTCGCTACGCCGTGGGCGTGGACCTCACCGGCCACGCCGTACCGTCGGAGGTCCTCACCCCGGCCGACGGCACCGGGCACGGACTGACCCGCACCCCCGCCGCGGGCGGTGCCCAAGTGACCGACGCCACCGTGGACTTCACGGGTGACCGGTCCTTCCCCGTCGGCTCGTCGTACGTATGGACCGGCACCCTGACCCCGCCGAGCAGCGGTGAGTACCGGCTGATGATCCAGGCGTGGCGCGGGACCGCCGACCTCTACCTCGACGACACCCGCATCGCCCGCGCCGCGTCCCCCCGGGACAACTTCGCCCGCAAGTGGTCCAGCATCGTCCCGACCACCGACGGCCTCGACAACGCCCTGGCCACGGCGACGCTCACCGGCGGCAAGACCTACAAGGTGCGGATCGCCCTCACCGGCTGGGCGGCCACCGTCCACGACCGCGGCCCGGTGCAGGTGCGCTTCGCCTGGGTCACCCCCGAGCAGCGCACGGCCGACATCCGGGCGGCGGCCCGCCTGGCCCGGCAGGTGCACACACCCGTCGTGTTCGCCTTCAACGGCTCAGGCGGCTCCACGGGCGGAGGCGGCGACCGCACCAGCCTCGCGCTGCCCGTCCACCAGGACGAACTGATCGACGCGGTGGCCACGGCCAACCACCGTACGATCGTCGTGCTCAACGTCGGCGACCCGGTCACCATGCCCTGGCGGGACAAGGTCGGCACCATCCTGCTCGCCGGATACTCCGGCCAGGAGGGCGGCTGGGCCACCGCTGACCTCCTGCTCGGCCGCGCCAACCCGAGCGGCAAGCTCACCATGACCTACCCGAAACGGGAGGCCGACCACCCGGTGCTCGACCCCGCCCACCCCGAGCGCTACCACGGCGTGAACGGCGTCGTCACCTACAGCGAAGGCATCTTCACCGGCTACCGGCACTTCGACCGGGCGGACGTCGAGCCGCTCTTCTGCTTCGGCCACGGCCTGTCCTACACCTGGTTCGCCTACGAGCGGCTGTCGGTGCGCGCGGCCCGCGGCGGCGGACTCGACGTCAGCTTCACCCTCACCAACCGCGGCCGTCGCAGCGGGGCGGAGGTCCCGCAGGTGTACGTCGGCCCGGCGCCGGACGCGCCCGTCGAGATGCCGGTGAAGACCCTGGCAACCTTCGACCGTGTGGAACTGCGCCCCGGCGAGTCACGCCGTATCACCCTGCGCGTCGACGAACGCCGGCTCTCCTACTGGTCCACCGGCGACCGGCGGTGGGTCCTGCCCGCCGGTCGCCGCACCGTGCAGGTCGGCTCCTCGTCCCGTGACATCCGCCTCACCGCGACCGGCCGACCACGCTGACGCCGGCCGGTCCCGATTTCTGAGGAGTTCCTCAGGACGGGCTGAATTTCAGTCAGCGGCGCAGGGAATCGAGCATGTCGTCGATTTTCGCCGCGACCTTTTCCGCCGAACCCTGCGCGTAGGTGGAATTCACCGCTTCATAGGTGATCCGGGCGTAACTGATGGAATCCGCCATGTTCTTCGCGCCGCCGTCGAGCATCGACAGCACGGCGGTGTGCGGGAAGGGGGAGCGCTTCTTGATGCTCAGGCCGGTGGAGGCGGACAGTTCCGGTGCCACCCCGGCGAACACTCCGTCCCCGATCCGGAGCACCCAGATGGGCACGTCGGCCGTGCCGTTGGGGGTGAAGGTGTAGTCCTTCACGGGGCCCGTCGGGTGCCCCATGGTGACGGCGTCGACCGTGATGGAGTCGGTGACCAGGTCCAGCGTCGCCGCGGAGGTGGTCTCGACGGTCTGGCTGACCCGGACGGCCTCGGTGCCCAGCCGCTCGCCCTGCACGGTGAGCAGCAGCCACCCGGCGTCAGCGGCGTCGGTCTGGGACCACTTCTTGTCCTTGCCGATGGTGTATCGCTTGGACCGGAACGTGGGGGACTGGTCGCCGCACGCACCGACCAGGAAGAAGCCCACGGTGTCGCCGCCGTATTGCTTCTCCACGTGCGCCACCGCCGCGCCCGCGAGGTCGGCCGTGACCGGGTGGTCGCCGTTCGCCATGACCGAGTCGAGCATCACCGAGGACTGCACGGCGTAGTTGACGAGGACGGCGATGGGGTTGCCGTCGGCGTCGTCGAAGCGGGTGACACCGACGCTTTTGTCGGACGTGCCCGACTCGCCGGTGCCCAGCCACCAGCCGTCGGCGGTGAGGACGTCACGGTTGACGTTGACGTCGCACTTGCCGGTACCGAAGCCGACCCGGGCGGGCTGCAGTGCCTCGACCGCCGCCGCGACCGCCGTCGAGGCGGCCTGTGAGACCTGCCTCATGAACGGGGACGTGGCCGCGCTGCCGGGGTTGACGTGCGGGGCGGAGAAGGTGTGGGTGACTGTCACGACGATGTCGGCGGTCTCGACACCGGCCGCCTCGGAGACGATCTTCCGCAGCGCGGCGACCCCGTCGGGGCCGATCGAGGTCATGTCCAGTACCACCAGGGCGACGCGTCGCGAGCCGCTCTCCAGCAGCAGGATCCGGACGTACAGGTCGTCGTGGACCGTGGTGAAGCCGTCGAGCGGCAGCAGCGAGGACGGTAACTCGATCACGGCCTTGCCGGCCCCCGCCTTCAGCCCCGATGCCGAGGTGCCCGCGCCGGACGCCGCCGCTGCCGGCACGGCGTCTGAGGCCGCTGCCCGGGTGCCGCCCATGACGGAGGCTGCCGCCACCGCCGTGGCGACAGAGCCGCCCAGGAATGAGCGTCTGTGCAGCAGCCCACTCTCCGGCCGGCCCTTCTCGCCCTCGTTCTTCGCCGTCACAGAAGTTTCCTCCATTGTAATTCCGGGCCTGATGAGCCGTTTTTGGGTATACGGTTCCCGCCCTCCGTTCCGGAATGGAGGGAGTCGGAAAATACAGCACGTGGATCTTCGCAGCAGACTGCATGGGACGTCTACGGGTGAGTTCATCAGATGAGATTGCGCGCTGCGTCATCGTGAGCATTGCGCGAAATCCTATGAGTGGGCTGTGGATATGCATTGAATGCGCTCGGGCGCCACCTTCAAGGACACGATGGCCCGCCCGACCAGCCCTCCGGGAAGGCGGCGCTCACTCTGTCAGAACTTTGACGACGAGCGACAGCAGGGGGCTGGTCGGCCAGGCCGAATCCGACGGGGCCGGTTGCCACGAAGACACCGGCCCCGCCGCCGAACTGGCGGATGAGCTGGGGCTGGAGCAGTTCGCCGGGGATGCCGGACATGAACGCGGTGAAGATCAGCACCGCGAAGGGGACGGCCAGGGTGGAGTCGGCGACGATCAGGCCGGGGACGGACTGGAGCAGGCCCAGCTGGAGGTAGATGGCGTAGAAGCCCATCGCCATGATGATGCCGGGGATCATCTGGGCGACCAGGAACAGGAAGCTGAGCAGCCCCCGCCGCGCGGGCGCAGCTTGGCCAGTGCGTAACCGGCCGGTGCGGCCAGCGCCACGGTCAGGACGACGGTGCCCAGACCGACGACGAGACTCGTGCCGAGGTAGGGCAACTGCTGGTCGAACACGGCCCGGTAGCCGTCCAGTGTGCCCTGGACGGGGAACAGGTCGGGCGGGCTCTTGCGCATGTCCTGGTCGCGCGTGAAGGACACGTTCAGCATCCAGTAGTTCTCCGAACCGGTTCGACGGCGTGCCGGGCCTTCTGAAGTAGCCCTTGTAAAGCAGTCGCCACCGCATGGAGGTGCATCCTCCCTCAGCGTCCGAACCGGTTCGACTGCTGGACCGGCCGCGTACGCGTCTCGACGGGCAGGTCTCCTCTGCTCCGGCATCGCACCTGCGGGCATGCCCCAGCCCCGGGCGGTGCTGCGGAGCGTCGTCGGTGAGCCGAAGGCCGTGCCGCGGTGCGTCCGGAGGTCAGAGCAGCGGCAGCCTTCGCTCATGCCCACTGCGCAGTGCGGGGCGGACGTTGCCGACCACCCACGCGAAGCCACCGGTACAGAAGGCGAGGAGAACCCACCAGAAGCAGTCCGGGAGTCGGACACAGCGCGGCGTGCGTGCGTGGAGGGAACCGATCAGCGGTCGGCGCACCCGGTCCCCTGCGGCAGGCGCAGCGTGAAGGTCGCTCCCTTGCCCACTCCCGGCGACTGTGCGGTGATCTCGCCCCCGTGGGCGCGGGCGATGCCCCGGGCGATGGTCAGGCCGATGCCGCTGCCGCTCGCCGGTGCGGGGCGCCCGGGGTGTTCCACCCGCTCGAACCGGCCGAAGATGCGGTGCAGGTCGCTCTGCGCGATGCCGATCCCGTCGTCGGCGACGCGGACGACGATCTGGGGTGACGGGTCAGGGCCGGCACTGTGCACGGCGAGCGAGACCCGTCCGCCCCGATCGCATGCGGTGAGCGCGTTGCCGAGCAGGTTGATCAGTATCTGGGTGATCCGGTCGGGGTCGCAGTGGGCGGTGGCGGGCGTGTCCGCGGTGACGGTGAGGGCCACCTTCTCATCGTCGTACTGCGGGCGGAGCCGCTCGGCGGTGGCGCGTGCCAGCGCGGCCACGTCGGTGGGTTCCCGGTGCAGGGTGAAGGCGCCCTCCTCCAGCCGGGACAGGCTGGAGAGGTCCCCGGCCAGGCGCCGCAGCCGGTCCAGGTCGTCGGTGAGCGAGGCGAACATCGCGTCGTCGGGGGTGAAGATTCCGTCGGCCATGCCTTCGATCTGGCCGTGCAGGATGGTGATCGGAGTGCGCATCTCGTGGGCGATCTCGGAAACCAGCCGGGCCCGGCGGCGTTCCGTGTCGGCGAGTGCCGCCGCCAGGCGGTTCACGTCCTCGACCAGTGCGGCGAGTCCGGGCTCGTTCGGCAGGTCGAGGACGTCGTCGTAGTGCCCGTCGGCGAGCCGGTGGGTGGCGGCGCGCACATCGTCCAACGGCCGCACGAGAAACCGGGACATGGCGACGGCCGCCAGGACGGCCGCGGCCACCCCCGTCCACAGGGCCGCGTGGAAGGTCACGTCGGGGTCGACATACCTGCGTCTGGCGCCACGCGTGCCTTCGAGCGCTTCCCGGACCGCCTCCATGGCGCCCAGCGCCATCAGCAGGACCATGACGTGGGAGAGCACCAGGCGGTGGCGCAGCGTCAGGCGGGCTTCGAGCCGCCGCAGCCACGGGCGCCACGCCCGTCGGTCGCGCCATGCCCCCTTCACACGCCGCACGTGCCACGCACGCCTGGTGGTCGTACGGGAGAGCCGGGCGGGCAGCCGCATATCGTGTATGTCCTTTCCGGGCGTTGCCATCGGACGGGCAGCCTCTTAGGGCCACGCCCGCCCGGCACTTACCGTCGTACGGCCTGCTATGACCCTGGTATGGCTGTTACGGCGTCTGATCCATCACGGGGGACTACGACGTGTTACGTCCTGTTGCCCCGGCGGCCGCTGCGCGGGGCGCCCGGTGAACCGGTAGCCGACGGTGCGGACGGTGCCGACGAACCGTGGCGCGCTCGCCTCGTCGCCGAGGGCGCGACGCAGGGTGCGGATGTGCACGTCCACGACGCGTTCGTCGCCGAAGAAGTCCTCGCCCCAGACCTGGGCGAGCAGGCCGCGCCGGGTGAACACCCGCCCGGGGAGCCGGGCCATGGCGAGCAGCAGGTCGAAGTCGAGGGCGGTCAGCTCCACGGGCCGGTCGCCGTCGACCACGACGGTCCGGGTGTCCGGGGAGATGGTCAGGCCCTCGAAGCGGAGGGTCTCGTCCTCCTCCCCGGGACCGGACGCCCCCGACCTGCCCGACCCGCCGCCGGTGCGGCGCAGGACCGCCTGGACCCGCAGGGCCAGTTCACGGGGGCTGAACGGCTTGGTGACGTAGTCGTCGCTGCCCGCCGTGAAGCCGATCAGCCGGTCGACCTCCTCGTCCCGGGCGGTGAGCAGGATCACCGGGACCCGGCTGCTCTCCCGGATGCGGCGCAGCACCTGGAAGCCGTCGAGGCCGGGCAGCATCACGTCCAGGACCACCAGGTCGGGCCGGTCCCGGACGACGGCCCTGAGCCCGGCCGGGCCGTCGGCCGCCTCGACCACCTGCAGGCCGTCCGCCTCAAGATAGCCGCGCACGGTCATGCGGATCTTGGGCTCGTCATCGACGACCAGAACGCGCTGCGTACTCATCGTGCTCGCTTTCGATCACCGGGGTGAGGTGCGGTTGGGGCGCCGCGGCCGCAGGGCGGCCCGCGGCCTGGAGGTAGAGATCCTCGAAGGCGCTCAGCGTACGGCGGATGTCGTGTCCGGCGACGATCTCCCTGCCCGCCTCTCCCATCCGGCGCCGGGCCGCGGGATCGGCGATCAGGTCTCCGAGAGCGGCGGCCAGGGCGGGGATGTCCCCGGGCGGGAAGAGCCATCCGTTGTGGCCGGGGCGCACGAGGTGGGGAAGGGCCATCGCGTCGGCCGCGACGACGGGCTTGCCGGCGGCCATGGCCTCCATGGTGGCCAGGCTCTGCAGTTCGGCGGTGCCGGGCATGCAGAAGACGTCACAGCGGGCGTAGGCGTTCAGGACCTCCTGGTCGCTCACCAGGCCGTGGAAGGTGACGCGGTCCCGGATGCCGAGTTCACGAGCCAGCCGTTCCAGGGCCCGACGGCACGAACCGTCCCCGACGATCTCCGCCCGGACGTCCGGTGTGCCGGGGAGCCGAGCCAGCGCGCGCAGCAACTCGTGGACGTTCTTCTCCTCGTCGAGCCGCCCCACGAACAGCACCCGCGCATGAGCCCCACCGTGGTCCATGCCGGGCTGGGCGAAGCGGGCCAGGTCGAGCCCGCAGGACACGGGCCGGGCGGGCACGTCCAGTCCGTTGTCGTGCAGAAGCCGTACGGCGCGGGGCGTGGGCGCGGTGACGACGTGGGCGCGGCGGAAGACCCGTACGAGGTCGCGCCAGGCGAACCGGCAGGCCGCATCGCCCAGCCGGGCGGGCAGCCGGGTGTACCCGAGGAGGTTCTCCGGCATGAAGTGGTTGGTGGCCACCACCGGCACCCCGCGCCGGTGCGCGGCGTTCGCCACCGCCCGGCAGACGGGGAAGTGGGACTGGATGTGGACCACGTCGGGGGAGATGTCCGCCACCAGCCGGGCGGCGGGTCCGCTCACCTGCCAGGGCAGGCACACGCGGAACGTGGCGTGGAACGGCGTGCGGTGGGACGGCAGCCGGTGCACGGTCGTCCCGCCCAGCACCGTGCTGCCGGGACCGGCCTCGGCCGCCGGACACATGACGTGGACCTCGTGGCCCCGCCCGGTGAGTCCCTCGGCGAGCCGGTGGGCGAAGTTCGCCGCCCCGTTCACGTCCGGGGGAAAGGTGTCGGCGGCGATCAGTATGCGCTGGGGACGGGGAAGGTCACCGGGCAATGCGTACTCCTGGGACGACCCGGGCATGGCGTACTCCTGGGATGAAAGGGGCCGGTCGCGGTCGTACGGCGACCGGCCCGGGGTGGGACGGGGGACATCAACGGTGAGCGGGGTGGGACGGGGGACGTCCGGGGCGACGTGGGGAGGGACAGGCGTGGCGCGGGTGATGTGGACCACGCCCGTGAAGGAGAGGGCCCAACAGACCAGGCCGGTGAGGGCGGTGGCCGGAGAGAGCCCGGCGGCCTCGCCCAGCAGACCGACGCCGATCGCGACCGCCACGAACGGGTCGACCACGGTCAGACACGCGACGGTGACCTCCGGCGGCCCGGCCGCGTGGGCTCGCTGGACGAGCAGGAAGCCGACCAGGCCCGCCGCCGCCAGTCCGCCGAGTGTGCCGAGCAGTGCCAGGCCCACACCGTGCGACCCGAATTCCGCACCGCCGGCCCGGACCAGCACGGGCATGCAGCCGTACGCGCTTCCGGCGCCCACGCCCAGCGCCAGACACCGCGCCGGGCCGCGCAGCGGCCGGGCGGCAGCGCAGCATCCGGCGACGACCAGCAGCGCCAGCGCCCCGGTCGCCCACTGGGCCGCCACGGTGACGGGGGCGACGACGGTGACCCGCGCGGCGAGCACCGTGAACGTCCCCGTCCCGGCGAGAACCACCGCCAGCGTGAGCACGGTGGCCCGGGGCAGCCGCGCCCCGCGCTTCCGCCGCCCCCACACCACGCCCAGGACGACGGAGCACACACCCAGCGGCTGCACGACCGTCACGGGAGCCAGCTGGAGCGCCCAGATGTGCAGGGCGCCACCGGCGCCCAGCAGGACGAGACCGACGAGCCAGCGCGGATGACGTACGAGGAACCGCAGCGGCAGCGCACTCGGGGGTGCGCCGGGGACGCCCTGCCGACCCCGGTGCACGGCCTGGTGCTGGAGCCGGGTGCCCGCCACGTACGCGCAGGCGTTCGCGAGGGCCAGGGCCACGGCGAGTGCGGTGCTCACGGGTTCCGGCCTCCGCGCAGTGCGTCGGCCATCGCGAACAGCAGCGCGATCTCCAGCCCCAGCGTCAGTCGCTCGGCCAGCCCGAGCAGCCCGGCCGCCTCGGCGGTCATCGGCGTGTCCGGGCGGACCGCGCTCAGATGCGCACCCAGGAAGCACAGCGCGGCCCCCGTGCTCGCCCACGACAGACGGCCCACCCGTCGCGCCAGCGCGGGCGCGTGGCCGAGCAGTCGGCGGGACAGCAGCAGACCCGTGGCGGGCAGTGCGGCCACGGCGGCACCCGCCGCGTAGCGGTGTACCAGGCCGTCCGCGGACGGGACACCACCCGCCGGGTCGGTGGGGAAGACGGCGCTGAGCACGAGCCCCGCGCACGCCACCCCGAGCGCCGCCGGGACGAGCGGCCCGACCGCTAGCCGGCTGTGGAGCAGCCCCGCGAGCAGCGCGGCCGCCCCCGTCGCCACCGCGCCCACCGAGGCCGTGAACAGCGCGGCGGCGCCGTCGTGCAGCGCGTAGTCGCTGAGCGTCTGCCCGACCGGGTCCACCTGCCCGGACCACCGCAGGTGCAGCAGGACCGCCAGAGCGACGGAACCGGCCAGCGCGGTTCGGGCGGTGGTGGTCAGGAGCCGGACGTCAGGCCCGTCGCCGACGGCGGTCGATCGCGACGAGAGAAATGCGTGCATGACCGCCAGGCAACAGCCGCTTCATAAGGCTCGTACGACTCGGTGCATGAAGCTTCGATGAAGCCGCATGACGCCGGGTGCGCCGTGGTGACGGCGGGCGCGGTCGCCCGGAGGAGGTGACACCGACGGGATCCGCATTCTCGACCGACGGGACTTCCGCACCGAACGACCGTCGGGCCGCCACACATGTTCGGGTATCGCCGGACGACTTGCCGTTCTGACGCGAGCAGACCCCGTCTCGAAGTCGCGGCCGTGCGCTCGGGGGGCTTCGACGCAGGGAACGGCGGCACGAGCCGACAGCCGGCCCAGAAGCCGACCCGTTCGCACCGCCTTCGCTCAGGAGCCCCGGATCACCCGTCGGATCCGGGCGTGTTCGCGCCGCGCCCGCGACGGCGGAGCAGGAGCAGACCCCCTGCGAGGGCGGAGGCCCCGGCGGCGGACCAGGCCAGGACGCTGCCCGCCCCGGTGGCGGCCAGATTGTCGGTGGCGGTGGCGGTGGCGGTGGCGGTGGAGCCGCTCTGCGGGCGCGTCCCGCCGTTTGTCGCGCTCCCCGGGGCCTTGTCCGCCGTCTTGGTCTCGCGTGCGGCGCCCGGCACGGCGGCGCCCACGTCCTGCGGGTCCCGGGTGTAGGTCAGGGTGCCGTAGCCGAGATGGTCGTAGCTCCAGCCGGCCCCGCCGCGGAGCCCGCCGCCCTTCTCCGGTGCGACCTTGTCCTTGTAGGCCGTGATGTCGGGGACGTCCAGCCCGCGGCGCACCGCGTAGTGGTTGTGGATCAGGGCCCAGATGGGGCGGGTGGCGCCCCGGCCCTGGTCGCTGATCTCCGCTTCGGTGTGCAGGCCTGCGGCCCGACCCGCCACACGCCGGCCGATGCGGCGCGAGTATGTGGTGTACGGAACGTCCTTGCCGAGGTTGTAGCGGGCGACGTACTCAGCGCCCTTCATGAACCGGTTGTCGTCGTACCCGTACAGGTCCTCGCCCAGGTTCCAGGCCATCTCGCAGAGCGCGCCCATCCAGCCGACGCCCGCCATGGTGTGCTCCTGGTCCCTGCCGCTCTCCTCCCACTGCCCGAGGACGACGCCGTCCGCCTCCTCGTGCAGGATGGGGACGGCCCGCTTGACGCAGCCGTTGCCGTCGCCGTTCTTGAAGTAGTCCACCGCCCGGTCGATCTTGGCCTGGTCCTCGGTGAGCCCGCCGATGGCGATGATCGACGCCAGGGTGCACAGCTCCCAGTTGGCGCGGTAGTTGGTGGGGACGGCGTCGTTGTGGTTGACCAGGAAGTAGTCGTTCATCGGGTAGAAGATGTCGACCATCATGGACTGGAACCGGCCGAGGTCGAATCCGTCGTAGTCGCGCATGATCTCGCCGGCGTTGGCCAGCTGGTATCCCTGGATGCCCGCCATCAGGTACCGGTCGGCGTTCCCGCGGAGCTCCTTGAGAGTGCCCGACCAGCCGTTGAGGATGTCCCGCGCCGTGTCGGCGTGCCGGCTGTCCCCGGTGATCTTCCAGCGCAGGGCGTTCTGGTAGGCCGCGGCGGCGTCCCGGAAGAGCAGGTGGACGTTCGCGCCCTCGCCACCGCGGATGACGGTCGCGACGGGCCGCGGCCGGTAGTCGGACGCCGAGTCCCGGCTGCTCAGCAGCCGCTTCCAGCCGTCCGTCCAGGGTTGCGCACCTGCCTTGACCTTCTCGGCCATCCGGTCGAAGTCGGCCTGTGTGTGCAGCAGCGCCGGGTGGGTGAACCCGGCCTTCGGCGCCGCCGGCGCGGCTGAGGCGGTTCCTGCGGCCGCCCCGATCGCACTGGCGCCGGCACCGGCCGCACCGGCGAGCTTGAGCATTCCGCGACGGCTGAGTGAACGGTCGGCGGTGGCTCGTTGCATCGATCTGTCTCCTGATTTTCCAGCGGTCCTGTACCAAGGAGACGCGCGCTCCACCGGCGGATAACAAGAACCGTGCCGATTCGCACGGGAGCGGCCGTCCCGCGCGGCTCTCCGCTCCCGTCACCGTGGGGTCTGTTGGATCGTGTGCCAGTGATTTGCCGTTTCGACGGGTCTACGGCGAGCTCCCGGGTCGGCATCCTGCCGTCGCCAGATCGAACCCCTTCGGCCCGGCTGCTGTCCGGGCGACGGGGTGTGCAGGCCGAGCCGGTCGGCGCGCCGACGGCCGTTGTGGAGGTGAGCGGGGCGCCGGTGAGCCGCGGCAGGGGCTGACCCGCAGCGGGGTTCGGGTCGAGGCTCAGGAGGCTGGTCTCTGTCATGTGCGACGCGAACGCAGGGAATCCCCCGGGGCACCTGCCTGGCCCGGGCGGCGGAGCTGTTCCCCGACCACGGACACGACCACTCCCTGACCGTGCCGGCAGTGAGTCCCTCATCGCCGCGCTGACGGCCCGCGAGGCGCAACGCCCAGCCGCCGCCCGCTCCACGCGCGGGGCGCGTTCTCGGCCGTACTCGCGGTGGCGCTGGTCGCCGGGTTGGTGGATCAGATCTTCTTCCAGTGCCATGAGGTCGGCGGTGGGCTCGGGGAAGATGGTGTGGATCGACGTGGCCACCATCTCGTGATGGCCTCGAACTCGTTTGTGCCGCCGCCGACATCGTTCCCGCTCAGGCGTCCCGCTTGCTGAACAGGGCCCCCCACAGGGCGAGCAGGGCGGCGCCGTAGGCGGTGAAGACCAGACCGCCCGTGAGGGGCCGGAGCGGTGCCGGGCCGCCGTCGAGGGGAGTCTCCGAGGTCACGGCCATCATCCGCTCGCCCGCTGTGAACGGCAGGTAGGCGGACAGTGATCGGGCCGACCCGAAGGTGTTCATCCCGAGGATCAGCGAGATCAGGCCTTCAATGATCACAGGGAAGGTGATGAGCAGGACGATGGCCGCCGGGACGTTGCGGGCGATGCCGGCGAGAGCGAGCCCGAGCAGCGCGCAGACGACGAGGAACACCACGTAGCCGGCGGCCACCCGGCCCATCGGGGGCGAGGTGAACACGGCCTGGGCGCTCGGTCCGCCCGCCAGCAGGCCGATCACCAGGCTCTCGGCGGCCAGGAGCCCCCCGATCACCGCGGCCACCGTGCTCACAACCAGGGCCTTGGCGGCCCACAGGTGCATGCGGCGCGGGAACGCCGTCAGCGAGGCGCGGATCGTCCCGTACCGATACTCGTGCCCCGTGGCGAAAACGCCGATCAACCCCATGAAGACAAAGATCAGCGGGATCATTTCGGTACCTCCGCTGAGCGCCAGCGCGGCCGAGTCGACGGCGATCGGCCCACCGTGGCTCTTGCCATCAAGGGTGAGCATGAGCGCCAACAGCCCCTGGGCGACAGCGGACAGCCCGATCAGCCACCACGTGGAGCGCACGGTGGTGAGCCGAACCCATTCGTAGCGCAGCGCGCTGGTCATCGCGTTCCCAGGGTGTCCGGGTGGCTCGCCGCGGCGGCCGCCCTCATCGATCGGGGTGTTGCGGGGGTGGCGACGAACTGCTCGGCGTCGGCGGTCGCTTCGAGGAACGCCTCCTCCAGCGTGGCCGCGCGGTCCGTCAGCTCATGCAGCATGATCCGGTGGGCGTACGCGAGCTCCCCGATGCTCGCCCGGTCCGCGCCGCTGACCGCGATCGCGGTGCTGTCCACACGCTCGACGCCGGCGCCTTCGGCCAGAAGCAGGGCGGCCAGCTTCTCGATGTGCGGGCTTTGGACCACGACGGCACTGCGAGAGCTCTTGGTCACGAAGTCGGCGACCGATTCGTTGGCGATCGTCCGGCCCTTGCCGATCACCACGAGGTGATCGGCCATCAGGGCCATCTCGGCGAGCAGGTGACTGCTGACGAAAACGGACCGGCCGGACGCGGCGAAGTTCTTGAGGAAGCCGCGTAGCCAGTTGATTCCCTGCGGGTCGAGTCCGTTGGCCGGTTCGTCGAGGATCAGTGTGTGGGGGTCGCCGAGCAACGCGGCCGCCAGACCCAGCCGTTGGCCCATGCCGAGGGAGAAACCCTGCGGCTGCTTCTTCGCCACCGCCTCCAGCCCGACCATGTGGAGTACTTCGTCGACCCGCGTGGTGGGCACGCCCGCGGCCGCCGCGAGCATGCGAAGGTGGCTGCGCGCCTTGCGGGTCGGGTGGAACGCCTTCGCGTCCAGCAGGGTGCCCACCTCGCGCATCGGATGGCGAAGCTCCCGATACGGCTTGCCGCTGAACAACGTGCGCCCGCCCCCGGCGTCCAGCCCGAGCATGAGCCGGATCGTGGTCGACTTGCCGGCCCCGTTCGGGCCGAGGAACCCTGTCACCCGGCCCGGGTGGACCTCGAACGATAGGTCGTGAACGGCGACGGTGGCGCCGTAGCGCTTGTGCAGGCCGGTAGCTTCGATCATGCTCGCTCTCCCGCGGTCGTGCTGTCGTCGGTTCGGGCCGTGTCGGGCCAGGTCAGATGGGCGCGCATGTCAGCGCTCGAACTTCCAGGTGACGCGCGGAGCCGTGTCTCCGGCGACCTCGACCACGCTCACCGGGACCGTGACCGGGGTGCTGCCGGACTTCGCCGAGCAGGTGATCTTCGTGTTCCGTACCGCCGCGAGGTCCGGGCACTTCACGCCGCCGATCTCCTTTCCGATCCATGGCAGCGGGTGGTACCAGGTCTCGATGTGCGACGCCACGAGATCGCCACTGAGGCCCGGGTGACCCTGCACCTTCGCGTAGGCGCCGCTGGCGGGATCGGCGGTGTTCTTCTGCACGTTCATGCCCGCGAGGGCGAAGGTGCCTGCCGCGACAGCGCCGACGAGGGCCACCGGTACCGCGACGGCGACAATTACCTTGGCTTTCATGTTTGACCTCCAGGCCGGGACGGGGCGGGAACGGACACAACCCTCGCCGCCCGCACCCCCCGACCGCCTCGACCAAATGGCCACGATCCCCGTAGGCCGCGACGCCCGGATCATCCTTTCGGCCGACCCGTCCTGGTTCACCCACAGGGACGCGGACAGCCCGTTTCCGAGGCCGTGGCCGCGAAAGTCTCTGTCGGTGCCGTCGGCGGTCTTGACGCTTTGTCCGGGACCCCTGGCCTGCGCAGTCGTGGCAACATCGGCGACGTGCGCATCAGTGGCGTGTGCGGCGACGATGTCGCCCCCTTGGTAACGGCGCCGTGTTCCTGCCCGCATCGGAAACTTTGGGCACGCACTGGGCGGCGTCGAGAATTATCCGTCGGGTCGGATCTCGTCGACGAGGTGTTTGAGGTTCGCCTCGTAGGGCCGGGCCCGCGTCCGGTCCGCAGGTTTCCCAGACCTGGGCTGGTGGCTGTCGTTGTCGACGATCGTCGAGAAGTCCTTATTACGGGGATCCGCCGGCGTCGTATAGCCGGGGCCCGTTGGAGCCGTGGATGTCGACGCTGCCGCTCGCCCCGCTGCCACTGGCTGGAGACGTCGTGCGTCCGCTTCCAGTTGGCGTAGCCCTTGGCCTGACGGTTCGCGAGATCGAGGGCGCTTTGGACGCCGCCGATGTCGGTGCTCGTCCCGTCCGCGTGCTCGGTGTTGTTGACGCGGTCGTCGGTGTAGCCGAAGGAGGCGGTTCCCTCGCTGTACCAGACTTCCTTGTCCGGGCGAGGCCGAGGGCTCACCGTGTGCCCGCGTCAGGTCTCGGGGCCGACCACGAGGAAGGAGCGGCTGGCCCGGAAGGCGGCGGAGTTCTCGGAAGGGTCGAGCCAGAGCTGGAGGTTGTCCCGGTGGCGGAGATAGCGGCCGGGGTAGTTGTACGACTCCAGGGAGACCGACCCGGTGACGGAGCCGGAGCGGGCGCAGAAGGTGGCGTCCTTCCGGAAGAGGGCCGATCCGTCGTCGCTGTCCAGCCGGATGCGGAAGGCGTAGTGCCGCAGATAGCGACCCGTGGCGTCCCTGAGCGAGTAGCAGTCCGGGTCGGCGAGGCCGGGGACGAACGTGAACGTGGCGGACTGTCGGGTGACTGCGGGGGCGGCACTGTCGACCGGAGCAAGGACACCGAGGTCGGCGGACTGGCTCATGTAGTGGTCGGGGATGTCGACCGACCGCAGGGCATGGCGTCCGGAGAACCGTGCCGCGGCCGTCGGGGTCTGGGACGAGGCCCGGGCCGGTGAAGCCGACGCCGTAGGTGGGGGTGAGGGGGAAACGATCGGGGCCGGCGATGCAGACGGGACAGCAGAGGACAGCGGGGCTGCTGCGGAGGGCCGCTGGGTCGGTTCGTGTGACCGCGCGCCTGCGTACCAGGCCACCCCGGCGGCCGTGAACGTCACGGCTCCCACGACCGCCGCGGCCACCGGCTTGGCGGCCAGCTTGCCGAGCACGCGCGTCACCTGTGCCGCACTGCTCGCCGTCTGCGCGTCCGTACCGGCGGTACCCGCGGTGCCCGCCGTACCCGCTGTCGAGCCTGCCTCCAGTGCCTTGCCCAGCACCAGCCCGGCCAGGCCGACCGGCACGGGCACCAGCGCGAAGCCGCCCAACAGTCCCTCCGCCGGTATCAGGTCGGAGCCATTGAACAAGCACCGCGGACAGTCACGGACGTGGCGTGCCAGCCGCTTGCGCCACAGTGCGGACGGCCGGCCGTCCCACGCCGTGAGCACGGCGGCCAGTTCCGAGCAGCGTGGCGTGGAGGCCACGGCCCGTACCACCGCGCGGGCGGCCTCCAGCCGTTCCTTGACCCGTTGGACGCGCACCGCGGCATGCTGGGGTGTGAGGCCGCAGGCCGCCGCCAGCTCGCTGCGGGTCAGTTCACCGGCGGCCTCCATCCACCACAGCGCGAGCACCTCGCGCTCGGTGTCCTCCAGCCAGCGGGTCGCCTCCACCGCTTCGCGCCGTTGGCCCGACAGCGCCAGTCGCAGAACGGCCAGATCGGCGAAGTCGGCCTGAGGATCCGCCTCGTGGACGGTCTCCTCCAAAGGTGCGGCGATCGGCCGGGTCTGCTGGCTGCGCCACCGGTCGCGGACCTGCCGTACGGTGATGGCGATCAGCCAGGAGCGGAATCTGTCCGGCTGCTCCAGCCCGGGCAGCCCGTCCAGGACCCGCAGCATCGTCTCCTGGACCACGTCGTCGACGTCGCTGTGTCCGTCCAGCGCTCGCCCGACGATGTTGTAGACGAGCGGCAGACAGTCCCGTATCAGTTCCTCCGACGCCTGCCGGTCCCCGGCCCGAGCAGCCGAGACGACGGCGATGTCCGGCCGTTCCTGCACGTCCTGCGAGCGCACCCGCCCCACCTGTCCCGTCGCCGTGTCGATGTGCCGAGGGGCGACAGTGTGCCAGGAGCGAAGGCGGAGGCCTTTCGCGGGTCGCACGTGCGGGTGGACACGGCGGTTGATTTCGGTAACTGCGATCGGAGGCACGACAGTTCGGCCAACGCATCCTGCGGGACGCCCCGCTGCAGCAGACACATCGCTACGCTTTCGTGCTGGTCATGTACGCATCTGTGCCGGAGCACAGAGTCGGGCGAAGGCCGCTGTCACGTCAGGCACTCGGCCAAAAACCTCAGCAAGTTGGAGGCCATGTTCGACCGCGCGCGACAAAATACCAAGAGACCCCCAGGCCGTAGCAGTCGCCCTGGCCGATCGGCTCGGCCTCGACCGTCATACCGTGCAGAGTCGGCTGAAGCGACTTCAGGAAAGTGGTCGGCTGAGTGGTCGCACCGCTCGTGACCACCGGCGACGCCGACCTGCTCGCTCGTGTCGCTGCCCGGGACACCGAGCACCTTCACCGCATCACGAACAGTTTGTTGGACGTGCCCGGTGTGTCCGGTCCAACACCAGCCTTGTCCTGCAGACGCCGACGGTCTGCTGGTGGAGACCGCTCGCAGCTCCGCCCGCGGCCCGGCGGAGGACGCTTTCGGCCGAATGGCCGCGCAAGAACCCCGGCTTCCCACACGGCATCCTGCTGAACCGGCACTCCTGACCTCTGGGGCGCTAGGTGTATTGCCCTGTGAGGTTGGGGACGCGGCTGGCGGGTGGTTGGCCCTTGAGCGCGGTGTGTCCGCGGTGGTGATTGTAGGTGTGCAGCCACTCGTCGAACGCCTGCCGTCGTTCGGCCTCGGACCGGTAGGGGCGGGCGTAGGCCCACTCGTCCAGCAGGGTGCGGTTGAAGCGTTCGACCTTGCCGTTCGTCTGTGGCCGGTAGGGCCGGGTTCGTTTGTGGGTGATCCCGGCCGCTGCCAGCAGGTCGCGCCAGTTGCGGGAGCGGTAGCAGGAGCCGTTGTCGGTCAGTACCCGTTCCACGGTGATGCCGGCCTGGATGAAGAAGGCGTGGGCGCGGGTCCAGAAGGCGGTGGCGGTCTCCTTCTTCTCGTCGGCGTGGATCTCGCTGTAGGCCAGGCGGGAGTGGTCGTCGACGGCGGTGTGCAGGTAGCTGTAGCCGGCGTTCGTGCGGTTCTTGCGGCCTGCGGCGCGGCCGAGGACTTTGTGGCCGCCGCCGTCGGGATGTTGCCGAGCTTCTTGATGTCGACATGGACCAGTTCGCCGGGCCGGTCGCGTTCGTAGCGGCGTATGACACGGCCGGTGGCCCGGTCCAGGTGGGCAAGGCGGGCCAGGCCGTAGCGGGCCAGGACGCGGTGCACCGTTGAGGGCACCAGGTGCAGCAGGTGCGCGATGCGGGCCGGTCCCCACCGGCGCAGGATGCGGACCTTGATGATCCGGCGCTCGGTGCGGGTCGGGGTGCGGCGCGGGCTGGTGCGCGGACGGCTGGAGCGGTCGGCCATGCCGGCCTCGCCGAGCCGACGGTAACGGTCGACCCACCGCTGGGCCGTGGTCGGCGAGACCTGGAAGCGTTCTGCGGCCCGTCGCAGGCTCCAGTTGTCGTCTACGACGCAGCGGGCCAGGCGCAGGCGGCCGGTCTCGGTCAGGGGTGCATTACGGTGGGGCACGAGGGCCTTTCTGTTGCTGGTGCAGATGTCGCAATCCACACCAGGCCAGAAGGCCCTCACCCATTTCAAGATCACACGGCAGTGATCGCTGTCACCAACCTCCGTGGGCAGAACAGCTAGGGCGTGTTTCGAAAGTAGCGTCGTCCGCCCGGAGGGCGAGGCCCGCGGCGTCTGGTGCGGTGCATCGCAAGGCGGAGGGTCGCCCGCGTACTGGGCGTACGCGGGCGACCCCGACAACGCAGCGAGGCGCCGTGCCAGGCGTCGCGGGCCAGACGGGACTTTCGAAACACGCCCTAGGTAGCCGTCGGGCTGCGGCTGCGCATCCACCCACGAGGGTCGAGAGGCGAGGGTGGTGCGCCTGGAACACCCGGGCGGCGCGGCGGGACATCGGCCGGGCCGCTCAGTGCTGCGGCTCGCCGGGCTCGTCGAGACCCGCGACGGGGCCGTCCACCGGCACCAGGTCACAGTAACGGAACGGCCGTGCGGGCCTCAGCCCATCTGGTCCTCGGCCGAGAGGTGTTCCACCGTCTTGCCGGTCTCGGTGAAGGTGCGGGTCACATGGCCCGAGGAGTACACCCACAGAATGCGCAGCGGACCGTCACCGAAGTTCCGGAACAGATGGGGGATCGGCGACGGGATGTACGTGGTGTCGAACCGCTCCAGCCTCGTCACCTCACCGTTGACCCACACCTCCGCCTCGCCCTCCAGCACCGTCACGTGCTCATCGCAGTTGTGCGAGTGAAGCGGCGCTCCCGAGCCGACCGGGTACACGCTCATCCCGCTGGTGATCCGGTTCTCCCCGCCGGCCGACGGTGTGGTGATCAGCGGTGTCGTGACGACCGCTCCGCCGCGGTCGAGCAGGGGTACCGATGCGACCTTGATGATCGTGGTCATCCGGGAGTTCCTCTCCACTTCACGGTGATGCGCCGACTGACGATAGGTCGCGCGCCCGCGTATGGCTGCCCTCCGGCGTGCAGGTTTACCTTGCGTTCCGAGAAGGGTGAGCTTCCCGGGCCCGGCTGTACGGTCGGCTGGCGTCGCACGGCGATCCGTTCCGTGCCCGCAACGTGCCGGAAAGAAAAGGCAGGTATCGGCCACATGAGGCTCCCCGTTCTCAGCCAAGACGAAATGAACCCGCGGCAGCAGGAGCTGGCCGCCCGGATCGCCGGCCGGCGCGGCGCCGTCCGCGGTCCGTTCCGGGTCTGGCTGCACAGCCCGGAGATGTGCGAACGGGCCGAGTCCCTCGGGGCCTTCGCCCGCTTCGACTGCTCCCTGCCGAAGCATCTGCGCGAGCTGAGCCTGCTGATGGCCGCCCGGAACTGGGACGCGCAGTACTCCTGGAACGCCCATGTGCACCAGGCGATCGAGGCCGGCATCCCGGAGGCCGCGGTCAAGGCCATCGCCGAGCGCCGGGAGGCCGTCTTCGCCAGCGAGGCGGACCAGGCGTTCTACCAGTTCTGCCGGGAGATCCTGGAGGACCACTTCGTCTGTGACGAGACCTTCGCCCGCGCGCTCACCCACTTCGGCCCCAAGGGCCTGGTCGACACCATCGGCGCGCTCGGCAACTTCACCATGCTCGGCATGTGCCTGAACGCCTTCCAGGTGGACCTCCAGGCCGACAGGGAACCGCCGTTCCCGGACATCCGCGGCTACGGGCGGGTCGGCGCCGACGAGGACACCGATCCGTCCTGAGGTCCCTCACCGCCGGCACCGGCGGTGTCCCCGAGTCACGTCGGTCCCGGCCCTGTACCATCCGCGATCTTCCCCGCAGTGCTCGGCGCAAGGAGGCGCTCAGCCCATGAGAAGCAGCAAGAACAGCAGCAGGTCCACAGCTTTCGCCATCGCCTCGGTAGCGGCCGTCATGGTCCTCGCGGGATGCTCCGGCAACGCCGCCGGCTCGGACAAGTCCACCTCCGGCACCCTGGCCGTCAACTGGGGAGGTTTCCCGGAGAGCTGGGCGCCGGGCGCCGAGATGGAAGCCGGCTATATGCGCGTCCCGTACGAGAACCTCGTGGCGCTCGACGAACGGGGCGAGATAACGCCCGTGCTCGCCACCGAGTGGGAGCAGACGGACGAGGCACTGACCCTCACCCTGCGCCAGGGCGTCACCTTCCACGACGGCACCCCGTTCGACGCCGAGGCCGTCAAGGTGAACCTGGAGTCGATCCGCGACGGCAAGACCGCCTACGCCGGTCCGCTCAAGGTCATCGAGTCGGTCGACGTCGTCGACGACCACACCGTCCGTATCAACCTCTCCGAGCCGACCCCGTCGCTGCTCACCCAGCTCTCCACCCGCGGCGCCCCGATGGGCAGCCCGAAGGCGATCAAGGCCGGGACCATCGCCCAGACCCCCGTGGGCACCGGCCCCTGGGCCTACGACGCGAAGTCCTCCACCAAGGGCACCCGGATGTCGTTCACGTACTACGACGGCTACTGGGACGGCGAGGACAGCGTCGGCTTCCGGACCGTCGAGCTGTATGCCATCCCCGAGGACAACGCGGCCACCGGCGCGCTCGCCACCGGCGAGATCTCCCTTACCGACACCGAGGCAAGCCAGCTCAGCCGTATTGAGAGCAACCCGAGCCTGAAGCACCTCGCCTACCCCGCGCTCCGCAACAACCCGATGTTCTTCGACCGCGGGCAGGGCGGCGTGTTCGAGGACGTCAGGGTCCGTCAGGCGGCCTGCTACGCCCTCAACACCGAGGAGATCGCCAAACTGGAGCCGGACTTCAAGGTCCGCAGCCAGCACTTCAGCGAGGGCGAACCCGGTCACAACCCGGACGTCACGGGCTACACCCACGACCTTCAGAAGGCCGAGCAGCTGATGGCCGAGGCCGGGAACCCCGAGATCGAGGTCGAGATGCTCGCGGCCCCGTTCAACGAGAAGCAGATGCAGGTGTACGCCGAGCAGCTCGGCAAGATCGGGATCAAGGTCTCCGTGCAGCCCGCTGCCCCGCCGCAGTACTTCTCGCAGTGGAACAGCGGGCGCTACGCCCTGGGCCTCGGCTCCAACGACGAGCTGACCCCCTACGACTGGTACCAGGCGTGGTTCGCCGAGGAGGCCCCGGGCAATCCCGCGCACGTGGAGAGCGAGGAGCTGAAGAAGGCCGCCGACGCGGCCATCGCCGCGGGAGCCTCCCACGAGGCCGACGCGCTCTGGCAGAACGTCACCAAGATCATTTCCGGCGAGGCGCTGACCTGCGCCCACCTGGCGGGCGAGGAGCTGATCGCCTGGAACACCAAGGCCGTCACCGACGTCAAGCCTTCCACCCAGCCCTGGGAGACCAACGCCGTCGATTACAAGGCCCTGCGGCCGGCCGGGAAGTGACCTGACATGACCCACGCCCGTACAGCCGACGGGCGCGGGGCCCGCGCGGGGCGGAGTCGATGATGGGAAAGCTCATCGCCTACCGCCTCGCCCTGGCCCTGCCCCAGTTGGCCCTGGTCTCCCTGCTGGTGTTCTTCCTGACCTACCTGGTGCCCGGCAGCCCCGCCGCGGCCATCCTCGGCGCGAGCGCCACCCCGGAAGGCCTCGCCGCGGTCGAGGCCCAGCTCGGCCTGGACCAGCCGTTCTTCCAGCGCCTCACCGACTGGTTCGGCGCCGCGCTCACCGGCGACCTCGGTGTGTCCTACGCCAGCAGCCTGCCGGTGAGCGACCTGATCGCCGAGCGGCTGCCGGCGACGCTCTCCCTGGTCGGCGGCGGCCTGGTCTTCGCCGCGCTCTTCGGCATCCTCCTCGGCGTCCTCGCCGCGCTGCGACCGGGCCCTGTCGACCGGGTCATCAACGGTGTGACCTCCCTGGGGCTGGCCATCCCGGAGTTCTGGTTCGGCCTGATCCTCTCGCTGGTCTTCGCCGTCCAGCTGGGCTGGGTCCCGGTGGTGGCCTACACGCCGCTCGCCGAGGACCCCGCCGCCTGGTTCACCGGCATGATCCTGCCGTCGGTCGCGCTCGGCGCCCCCGCCGCCGCGATCGTCGCCCGGCAGACCCGCGGCGCCATGGCAAAGTGCCTCAGAGCCCCGTATATCGACAGCCTCACCGCGGTGGGCGTGCCGCGCACCCGCATCGTCCTGCGCTACGCCCTGAAGAACGCCATGATCCCCGTGCTCGCCTCCACCGGGCTCACCCTGCGCATCCTGATCGGCGCGAGCTTCGTCGTGGAGACGGTCTTCGCCATCCCCGGCCTGGGCGAGCTGCTGCTGCACAGCGTGATCGGCAAGGACTTCCCGGTCGTCCAGGGCGCCGTCCTCGTGGTGGCCGTCCTCGTCATCGGCGTCAATCTCGTTCTGGACGTGGGCTATGGCCTGCTCGACCCGAAGGTTCGTCCGCAATGACCGTGACCGAAAAGACAGCGGCACCAGGCACAACCGAGTCCGCACAGCCGCGAAGGCGCAGCCGCCACGGTCTTCTGCATCGGCTGCTGCGTCAGCCCGGGACCGTCATCGGCATCGGTGTGCTGCTCCTGGCGATCCTGATCGCCGTGGCAGCCCCGTTGCTCGCCCCGCACGACCCGACCGCGCACAACTACGACGCTGTCCTCGCCGGTCCCGGCGGCGAGCACTGGCTCGGCACCGACGACCTCGGCCGCGACACCCTCAGCCGCCTGCTGTACGGCGCCCGCATCGCCCTGCTGGTCTCGGCCGGCGCGGTCGGCATCGCCATGGTCATCGGCGTGCCCATCGGACTGCTGCTCGGCTACCGCGGCGGATGGACCGACCGCCTGGGCTCCCGGCTCCTCGACGTGTCGGACGCGCTGCCCGGCATCATGGTCGGCTTCGCCGTCATCGCGATCCTGGGCCGCGGCCTGATGTCCCTCATGCTCGCGGTCGGCCTCATCTTCTGTATGAGCTTCGCCCGGCTGACCCGCGCGGTGACCCTCGCCGAACGCGAACGCCAGTACGTGGAGTCCGCCCAGGTCGCTGGGTTGCGCACCCCGGAGATCCTGTTCCGGCACGTCCTGCCGAACCTCACCGGGCCACTCGCCGTACAGGCCGCGGGCTTCCTCGGCCATGCCGTCGTCATCGAGTCCGTCCTGAGCTTCCTGGGACTCGGCCTGGAGTCCGACACCGCCTCCTGGGGCGCGATGCTCTCCCTCGCCGCCGAGCACCAGGCGGAACAGCCGTTCCTGGCCTTCCCGCCCGGTGTCGCCATCGTGGTGACGGTGCTCGCGTTCAACGTGATCAGCGACGGCATCAACGATGCCCTCATGGGCGTCGGCCGTGCCTCGGTGAGTCGCCGCTTCCGCGGCAGCCTGAAGCCCGCGCCCGCCCCGGCCACCGACGGCGATCCGCCCGCCGACGGCACGGCAGACGACGACGCCGTGCTGGCCGTCCGGAACGTCACCGTCGCCCTCGACGGCCGGGACGGGCCCGTGCCGCTGGTGAAGGACGCCTCCCTCACCCTGCGCGACGGCGAGGTTCTCGGCCTGCTGGGCGAGTCGGGGTCCGGCAAGTCGATCCTGTCCCGCTCCGTCCTCGGCCTGCTGCCCCGTGGCATCCATCTGACCGAGGGATCGGTACGGCTGGGCGGCGAGGAGATCTCCAGGCTCGGCGAGAAGGACCTGCGCAAGTACCGCGGTTCCGGAATCTCCGTAGTCCTCCAGGACCCCATGACCGCCCTGTCCCCGGTGCACACCGTGGGCCGCCAGCTCTGCGAGCCGCTGCGCCTGCACTTCGGCATGTCGAAGGAGCAGGCCCGCACCCGTGCCGTCGAACTGCTCACCAGGGTCGGGGTGCGCGACGCCGAGGGGCGCCTCGACGACTACCCGCACCAGTTCTCCGGCGGCATGGCCCAGCGCGTCGCCATCGCCATGGCGCTGGCGGCAGGGCCCAAGGTGCTCATCGCCGATGAGGCCACCAGCGCCCTAGACGTCACCACCCAGAGCCAGGTCCTCGACCTGCTCCTGGAACTGCGCGACGAGTTCCACATGTCCATCGTCCTGATCACCCATGACCTCGGAGTGGTGGCCGAGACCTGCGACCGCGTCGCCGTCATGTACGCCGGGCAGATCGTGGAGGTCAGCGAGGTCTCCGACGTGCTCCACCGGCCCCGCCACCCGTACACCGCCGCACTGATGGCCTCCAGCCCCTCCGGCGAGGTCACCGGGGGACGGCTGGCGACGATCCCCGGCCAGGTACCGCCGGCCGGATCCTGGCCCGTCGGCTGTCACTTCGCCGACCGCTGCTCCTTCGCCGAGGACGGCTGCCGGCACCAGCCGGTGCGTCTTGAGGAAGACGTGCGCTGCACCCGCGCCGAACAGCTCGTCCTGGAGGTGTCCAAGCCGTGACGACCGCACCCCGCACCGAACCCGCCGCCCCCGAGGCGGACCCGAGCCCTCTGCTGCAGGTCCGTGACCTCTGCGTCGGCTACCGCACCGGCCGCGCCACCTCCTGGCGGCACACCGCCAAGAACGTGGTCGACCACGTCAGCTTCGACATCCGGCCCGGCGAAACCCTGGGCCTGGTCGGCGAGTCGGGCTCCGGCAAGTCGACCATCGGCCGTGCCGTCCTGCGGCTCGTCGACCCCGCCTCCGGCACGATCACCTTCGACGGCCGCGAGGTCACCGGCTTCGGACGGTCCACCCCGCTGTCGTACCGGCGGGACGTCCAGGCCGTCTTCCAGGACCCCGCCTCCTCGCTCAACCCCCGCCACATCGCCCGCGACGCCATCACCGGGCCGCTGCGCCGCCACGGCCGGGGCTCGCGCAAGGAGCGGGAGGAGGCCGCCGCCGAGGCCTTCCGCCTGGTCGGCCTCAATCCGGCCCTGCTCACCCGCTACCCCATGGAGCTGTCCGGCGGCCAGCGACAGCGGGTGGCCATCGCCCGCGCCATCGCGCTCCGGCCCCGACTGGTGATCTGCGACGAGGCGGTCAGCGCGCTGGACGTCTCCACCCAGAGCCAGATCGTCAACCTCCTGGCCGACCTCCAGGAGTCCACCGGGGTCAGCTTCCTGTTCATCACACACGACCTGCGCCTGGTGCGCCACATCTCGCAGCGCATCGCCGTTCTGCAACACGGCCGGCTCGTCGAATGCGCGGACACCGAGCAGCTCTTCCGCACCACCCAGCAGCCCTACACGCGCAGGCTGCTCGCGGCGATCCCGGCCACTGACCCGGAGGGCCGCGAACACCGCCGGGCCCGCCGAGCCGCCCACCGCAAGGCTCCTCCTATCACATGAAACTGTGAGGTCAGACCCCCTTTACTCAGCTGAGAGATCTCTTAGTCTGAACTGCCCGCAACGAGGAGCCGCCGTCGGCCGCTCCGGCCGGGCACACCCTTCCCAGCACGTCGCGCAGCCGGCGACAGCGTCGTCTGCCGCTGATGGCCCAGGAGGAACCATGGACCGCCTTCTCCTCATGCACAGCTTCGTCACCGTCGCGCAGGTCGGCAGTTTCAGCGGTGCCGCCAAGAAGCTGGGTTCCTCGGGCTCCCTGGTCTCCCGCCATGTGGCGGAGCTGGAGCGCCAGATCGGCGTCCGGCTCGTCAACCGCACGGCCCGTTCGGTGAGTCTCACCGAACCGGGCCAGCGATATGCCGAATTCGCCGCACGGATCCTCCAGGAGATCGAGGCGGAGGACGCCGGAATCGCCCAGCTCCACGACCGGCCCGAGGGAACGCTCAGCATCATCTGCCCGAAATGGATAGGCAGCCTGGACCTCGGGGACGCCATCGCCGCCTTTTCCGTGGCGCACCCCAAAATCCAGGTCCGCTTCGAACTCGGCGGCATATCGGACCGTACCTACGATTTCCTCGACAGCGGCTTCGACATCGCCTTCCACACCCGGGACCTGCGCGACTCCAGCGTCCGGCTCAAGAAGATCGCCTCACTGCCGTTCGTGCTGTGCGCGTCCAAGGAGTACCTGGACCGCAACGGCCCGCTGACCGCGCCGAACGGCATCGCCCACCACGACTGCCTCGTGCACGTCAACGACCCGGTGTGGCGGATCGGCCACGGCCACGCCTCCACCCTGCACAAGATCCGCAACGTGGCGTTCTCGTCCAACTCCTACCTCGCCCTGCAGAAGGCGGCCGTGCACGGCCGCGGCCTCGCCCTGATCCCGCAGCGGCCGGCCTACGACGACCTCGTCTCCGGCGCGCTGCAGGTCCTGCTCCCGGAACTCGCCGTACCCGACCGCCCGCTGTACGCCATCTACGGACCCGGACAGGCCGCCCCGCGCAAGATCAGCGTCTTCCTGGAATTCCTCACCGAGTGGTTCTCCCTCAATCCCATCCCGGCGATCCAGCCATAGCCGACTGCGCAAGAAACGATTGCACATCCCGTAGAGCAGGGCCGTTGAGCCCCTGCGTTCCCTGAACCTAGGCTCACTGGCGACCCGCGAAACGAGGAATCCATGGGAATCCAGAGAATCGAATCGGTCACCTACAGCGTCGACGACCTCGACGAATGCGTCCGGTTCTACGACGACTTCGGACTGTTCCTGGTCGAACGGACCGACGAACACGCCGTGTTCGAGACGCTGACCGGTCAGACCCTCCACCTCGACACCCGCCCGGGACCGCTGCTCCCCCCGCCGGTGGAGAACGGCCCCACGCTGCGCGAGGTGGTGTGGGGCGTGGACAGCGAGGAGGAGCTGGCGCGGCTGGTGACCGCCGTGGGCAGGGCCCGCGAGAGCGCCGACGGGGTGCACCGCACCGTGGACGAGACCGGCTTCGGGGTCGGCCTCACCCTGGCCCGCCCCAAGCCCGCACCCGTCACCCCCCGCCCGGCCAACTCGCCGGGCAGCGTGAACCGCTGGAACACCGCCCTGGAAGCGATCACCCGGGTCCGCCCGCTGCGCATGTGCCATGTCGCCCTCAACATTCCCAAGGCGGGCAAGGAGGAAGCCGTCGCCTTCTACACCGAGCGCCTCGGCTTCCGGCCCACCGACGCCGTCGAGCCCATGGGCGTCTTCCTGCAGGCACCCGGCGACGACGACCAGCACACCATGCTGCTGTGCCACCGCCCCGACCGGGCCGGCGTCAACCACATCGCCTATGAGGTCCCCGGCTTCGACGACGTCGTCGAGGGCGGCAACTACATGATCGAGCGTGGCTGGCGGGAGGCACGCCGGCTCGGCCGCCACACCATCGGTTCCAACGTCTTCCGCTTCCTGCACGCCCCGTGCGGCGGCCGCGTGGAGTACGCCGCCGACATGGACCGCGTCGACGACAGCTATGAGACACGCGTCCACGAGACGACTCCGCCCCATCACATCTGGGCCCTGCGCACCAATCGGGACCAGGACGCCCCTGCCTCCTGAACACCCCTGCCCAGACTCCCGGCCGGGGGACATCCGTCTCGCCCCACTTGCCCGAGAGCCAGCCTGAGAGGCGCCCACCCATGACCACCGACCACGGCTACCCCGCCGTCCGCATGTACATCGCGGGCGAGTGGTGCCACGGCGGCACCGGCAGCACCGCCCCGATCGTGAACCCGGCCACCGAGGAGGTGATCGGAGCGGTACCGCTGGCGACCACCGCCGACCTGGACCGCGCGCTCGACGCCGCCGCCGAGGGCTTTCGCGTCTGGCGGGAGACGCCCGTCGCCCGGCGCACCTCGATTCTGCACGCCGCCGCCGACCTGATCCGCGAGCGCGCCGCCGAGATCGGCCGCGTGATGACCCTGGAGCAGGGCAAGCCGCTGAAGGAGAGCACCGGCGAAGCCCTCCGCACCGCCGACACCCTGCGCTGGCACGCCGACGACGCCCGCCGTGCGTACGGCCGCATCATCCCCTCCGCTCCAGGTACGGTCCTGACAGTCCGGCGGGAGCCCATCGGCCCCGTCGCCGCGTTCGTGCCGTGGAACTTCCCGGTGGGCGGCCCCAACCGGAAGATCTCCTCGGCGCTGTCGGCGGGCTGCTCGATCGTCGTCAAGGGCTCGGAGGAGACCCCCGCCACCGCCGCCGCCCTGGTCCGCTGCTACGCCGACGCCGGACTCCCGGCCGGGGTACTCAATCTCGTCTTCGGTGAGCCCGCCGAGGTCTCCGCCCGCCTCATCGCCTCGCCCATCACCCGCATCGTCGCCTTCACCGGCTCGGTCCCGGTCGGCAAGCTGCTCGCCGCCGAGGCCGGCAAGGTCATGAAGCCCTCCCTGATGGAACTGGGCGGACACGCCCCGGCGATCGTCTGCGCCGACGCCGACCCCGCACAGGCGGCCCGCAAGGCCGCGCAGGCCAAGTTCGCCAACGCAGGGCAGGTGTGCACCTCGCCGAGCCGCTTCCTGGTGCACGAGAGCCTGATCGAGGACTTCACCGCCGAGTTCGTGAAGACCGCCGAGGCGGTCGTCGTCGGGGACGGTCTGACCGAGGGCACCACCATGGGGCCGCTCGCCAACGAGCGCCGCCTGAAGGCGATGGAGCGCCTGACCGCCGACGCCGTCGCCCGCGGCGCCAAGGTGCTCACCGGCGGCGAACGGCTGGAGCGCGCGGGGTACTTCTTCGCACCGACCGTCCTCACCGACGTACCGGCGGACGCGGAGCTGATGCACGAGGAGCCCTTCGGACCGCTCGCCCCGATCGTCCCCTTTACCGACCTCGACAAGGCGCTCTCGACCGCGAACGGACTGCCGTACGGCCTGGCCGCCTACGGCTTCACACGGTCCGCGGCGACCGCCGAGCGCCTCTCCGCCGGGCTGGAAGCCGGGATCCTGTCGATCAACCACTGCGGCGGCTCGGTTCACGAAGCACCCTCGGGCGGGGTGAAGGACAGCGGTTACGGCCGGGAGGGCGGGCCCGAAGCCCTGGACGCCTACCTGATCACCAAGCGCGTCTCCCACCTGCTGGCGCCATGAAGTACACCCGAGTCTCGTGTCGAGGCCGGGCGATGTGGGCTCGCGTGGGGGAGGGGGACATCGAACTGCTGTCGGGCTCCCCGATCGACGGCAGCCCGGACGTCATCGCCACGGTGGCGCGCGCCGGAGTCGGCTGGCTGCCACCTGTCGTCCCACCCGTCTTCTACGCGGTCGGCTACAACTACCCGCGGCACATCGAGCACGCCGGAGCCGCGACTCCGCACCGCCCCGAGGTCGGATATCGTGCCAACAACGCGCTGACCGGGCACGGTTCGCCCATCGTCAAGCCGGCCGAGGTCGAGGGTCGCTTCGAGGCCGAGCCGGAACTCGTCGCCGTCATCGGCCGCACCCTCCGCCACGCCACCCACGAGGAGGCACGCGAGTCCGTCTTCGGCTGGACCATCGGCAACGACGTCAGCGCCCGCACCTGGCAGCACCAGGACCGCACCTTCTGGCGCAGCAAGAACAGTGACACCTTCAAGCCGATGGGCCCGTGGATCGAGACCGACGTCGACGCCCTCGCCCAGACCACGACCCTCCGCGTGAACGGCGAGGTCCAGGTGGAGTTCCCCACCGGCGACATGGTCTTCGACCCCTTCGACTACATCGTCGAGATCACCAGGCACATCACCATGCACCCCGGCGACGTGCTGTGGATGGGCGCCGAGTCGACGTGCCAACTCCAACCCGGTGACACCGTGGAGGTCGAGATCAGCGGCATCGGCGTGCTGTCCAACCCCGTACAGAGCGAAGGGAATCGAGCATGAGCAAGGAACCGCGCTACATCCACCACGTCAACTTCCCCACCACCGACCCGGACCGGACCGCCGAGTGGTACACGAAGGTCTTCGGGATGAAGCGGATCATGCCCAAGTCCAACACCCGCGTGGTGCTGATGACCCGGGGCAACTTCGACCTCCACTTCACCCCGGTCGAGGAGATGGAGCGCATGGCGCCCTATCACTTCGCCGTCGAGGTCGACGACTGGGACGACTTCCTGGAGCACCTCAAGGAGCTGGGCATCCGCCACACCCGGCCGATTCAGCGGCCCGAGAACCAGTCGAAGTTCTGCTACATCCACGACCCCGACCACACCATGATCGAACTCGTGTACCACGCCAAGCGCCCCAACTGACCGAGCCTGTACAGGAGTTCAGGAGTACATCCCCATGCCCACAGCCGACTCCGACGGCACCTCCATCTACTACGAGCGCCACGGCAGCGGCCCGGCGATCCTGTTCGTACACGGCAGCGGCGGCCACCACGCCGCCTGGTGGCAACAAGTGGCCGCGCTGCGCGAGGAGTTCACCGTCGTCACCGTGGACCTGCGCGGCTTCGGCAAGTCGGACTCGTCCATGGCCGAGTTCGACGGCCAGGACTTCCCCGGTGACGTGGTCGCCGTACTCGACGCCGAGGACCTGACCGACGTCATGCTCGTCGGCCAGTCCATCGGTTCCGTCGCCGCGCTGCGCGCCGGGCTGCTCCGGCCCGAGCGAGTCGCTTCCGTCGTCCTCGGCCACTCCCTCGGCGGCATCAGCCACACGGAGCTGAAGGAGCTGGCCGCCGCCGACCGCGCCGAGGCCGTCAAGCTGCCCGTCATCGACCGCCTGCTGACCAAGCCGTTCCAGCGGGAGCGCCCCGACCTCACCTTCCTGTTCCAGCAGATGGGCACCTTCAACGTCGCCAGGATGCAGGACCTGCGCAACCTCGACACCAACGGTCCGTCCCTGACGGACATCCAGGACTCGGGCGTCAAGGTCGCCTTCCTCGCGGGCGAGAAGGACGCCGTGCTCAGCGTGAAGACCGTCACCCGCGCCCACGAACTGCTGCCCGGCTCGCACCTGGAGATCGTGCCGGGCGCCCCGCACTCCATGTACTGGGAGACACCGGTCCCGTACAACGCGGCCGTCGCCCGTCTGCGCCGCACCCTCACCGAACCGAAGGACACCGCAGCATGAGCAGCCTGACTCTCGACGCCGCCGAGGAGATCGTCGCCGCCGCCCACAAGCGGGCCCAGGCGGTCGGCAAGGCGGTGAGCGTGGCCGTGGTGGACGCCGGCGGCTTCCCCGTCGCGATCCGCCGGGCCGACGGGGCGCGACCCCTCACCCCCGACATCGCCCGCGCCAAGGCGTACACCGCGGCCGTGATGCAGCGGCCCGGCAAGATGCTGAAGAAATGGCAGGAGAGCCAGCCCGTCTTCTTCTCCCAGCTCTCCCAGCTGCCCGGCGCCGCCCTGCCGATCATGGCCACCGAGGGCAGCGTCACCATCAAGAAGGACGGCGAGATCATTGGCGGCCTCGGCATCGCCGGCGGCACCGCCGACGAGGATCAGCAAATCGCCGACGAGGTCCTCCAATCCCTCGGCTACGAGCTGGAGTTCGCCGCCTGGGGCGTCGCGGGAAAGCCCGCAGGAAAGGACGTGTGAGTCATGGCGGACACGTTCAACTACCGCATCGACCACCACGGCAGCCTGGTCCGCCCCGCCGAACTCCTCGCCGCCCGCGCCGCCGACGATCCGGAGGCCCTGCGCGAGGCCGAGGCCACCGCGGTCAAGGAGGCGGTGGCGCAACAGCGCAGGCTGCGCTCCACCGTCGTCACCGACGGCGACTTCCCCCGCGAGGACTTCCGCAGCGCGGTCCTCGACGCGGTGTCGGGCTTCCGCCGCACGGACGAGACCGACGCCGACGGCCTGACCAGCTGGGTGGCGGAGTCCCTGCCGAAGGCTCACGGCCCGCTGCTCGCCCACTGGGCCGCACGGCTCACCGACCTGACGGTGATCGCCCCGAAGGCTTCGCTGGCCTCCCCGGCGTACCTTGCCGCCACCACGTTCCAGCCCGGCCTCGGCCTGTCCTCCGCGCGTGAACTCGGTGAGGCCCTCGCGGAGATCATCCAGGCGGAGATCGAGTTGCTGGTCTCCAAGGGCGTACGCCTCATCCAGCTCAACAACCCGCTCCTGCTGGGCCAGTTGGCCTCCGACCCGGCCGACCCGGGCGCGCTGTCGTTCGCGGACGCACTCGCCGTCGAGGCGTTGGCGGTACGGCTCGACGAGCGCCCCGAGGGTGTCCGTATCGGCCTCTGCCCCGGCTGGACGGCCCCCGCCGCCGTGGACCGGGCACGGACCGAACGGTTGTACGGGGCTGTCCCCGTGGATCGCTGGGTTCTGCCCTTCTACCAGGGCACCGAGGCCGAACTCGATCTGGTACGGGCGCTGCCGGAGGGCCGGGACGTGTGCCTCGGCGTGGTGGACGCGACCGTGCCCGAGTTGGAGGACATCGACACGGTGATGGCTCGTATCGACGCCGTCGACGAGTTCAAGGACATCGAGGATGCGGCGCTGTCACCGTCGCGCGGCTTCGCCGACGTGGCGAGCCGGCCGCTGCTGAACGCCGAGGAGCAGCGTAAGAAGATCGTGCTGGTGGAGATGCTCGCCCGGTACGTCTGGGGCAATGAGTTCTGATTCGACGACCAAGGGCCGGGCAGCGATTGCCCGGCCCTTGGCCGCACGGTCCCTCGTCTCACGACACGGAATGCGTCCAGCCGTCGCGGCTTGAACCTCGAAGGCCGTCGAGTGCGTTGAGCGATGGGGGCGTTCCGCGCGTCTCTCAGGCCCAGATGTCCCCGACGGTGAAGCCGTCGACGAACGGGTCGTCGGGGTCGAGTACGTGGGTGCTGTAACCGGAGATCCACGCCTGGCCGCCGATGGTGGGGACCACCGCCCTGTGGGGCCCGACCTGAACCTCCCGGATCAGTTCGCCGGTGTAGACAGTGCCGAGGACCCCCTCGTGGCGGAAGGGTTCATTGAGCTTGAGGGCGCCCTTGGCGTGCAGGGTGGCCATCCGCGCGCACGTACCGGTGCCGCACGGGCAACGGTCGACCGAGCCGGTCCACGTCGCGGGGTTGGAGAAGTCCACGGGGCCGCTCGCCACCGTCACCGCGTTCTTCATGTCGGCGGCCGGATTGTCGGTGGGGCCGGACAGCTGAGAGATGGTGATTCCGATCCCCGGGTAGTCGGGGTGCTCGACGGGCAGTTGATCCTGGGCGGCCCGGAGGATGAGGGAGGAGACACGGGTGATCTCCCGTCCGTGGGCGGGGACCAGTTCCAGCCCGGGGAACTGCCGCACGTCCGCGATCACGTAGAACATGCCGCCCCACCCGACGTCGACGGTCACCCGGCCGAGTTCGGGGACGTCGATCAGGGCGTCGAGGTGGGCGGCGAAGGCGGGGACGTTCTCGAAGGTCACTTGCCTGACCTTGCCGTCGCGGCACTCGGCCCTGATGCCGATGAGGCCGGCCGGGGCCTCCAGCTTGAACTCGGTGAAGGGCTCCCGCATGGGGATCATGCCGGTTTCGAGCAGGACGGTCGCGACGGCGATGGTGTTGCCACCACTCATCACGGGGTACTCGACCTGTTCCATGATGATGTAGCCGGCCGCGGCGTCCGGGTGCTTGGGCGGAACGATCAGGTTGCAGCACAGGGGCGGATAGCCACGGGGCTCACGCAGCATGAGCGACCGGAGCCGGTCGTCATTCTGCTCAAGCCACTTCATCTGCTCGTAGACAGACCCACCGGGGATGTTCGGGACTCCCCCGGTGATGACGCGCATCGGCTCGCCCGAGTGGGTCTCCACTGCGTGGATCATTCGCTTGAAAGACACGGTGACTGATTTCCTTTGCTGTCTCTCGCTGGGCCACACAGCGGGGCGAGGGTTTGGCTTCAGCGTGCGTGGGCGTCCTGGGTGGCTTCTGGTTGACCAAGTCCCTTGCTCTACAGGGCCTCGGTGTCCGGACGTGCTGGATCAGCTCGATCGAGCAGCGCTCTCAGATCGATCGGCACAGGCGGGCCGCGTCCAGCATCGCGGCGTGGACGTTTCTGCTGGCCACCGCGTCCCCTATGCGGAACAGCTGGAACATGCCGTCTTCGTTGCGGACCAGCGATTGGGGCTTCCGAGCCAGCAGGTCCGTCAGGTCGACGGCTCCCAGGTTGGTGGAGGAGTCGAGCAGTTCGTCGTAGAGCTCCTGGACGGGATCGGTGCCCATCTCGGCCACGACGGCATCGAAGGTGCGGTGTTCACGGAAGTCGAAGCCGTCCACGCCGAGTTCTGCTTGCAAGCCTTCCGGAGTCTTGGTGACGCCGTGCAGTCGGCGCAGGACGGTGACCGTGACACCGTTCTCCGCCAGCGCGCTGAAGTAGTAGGACGCCGTGAGTGAGCCGACGTCGGGGGAGAGCGTTCGTTCAGGCGTGACGATCTCGACGGTGGCGCCTCCTTGGAGGAGGGCCTCCACCGCGTCCAGTGCCTGGTTGCCGCCGTGGTCGTCGTAGACCATCACACGCCCCCGCAGCCGCTTGGCCCCCGAGAGGACGTCCCAGGTGTCGTGAACCAGTCGGGCCCCCGGAACATGAGGGGTGCCCGGGGCGCCGCCGGTCGCGACGATCACGACGTCCCAGGACTGCTCAAGAAGCGTCGGGCCGTCGACGTAGGTGTTCAGCGAGACCGGAACGCCCAGGCGGGCGAGTTCCTCGGTGCGCCAGTCGATGATTCCGCGCAGGTCGCGGCGGCGCTGGGACTTCGAGGCCAGCAGGAGCTGTCCGCCCACCCTGTCGGCGGCTTCGAAGAGGTGCACGTCGTGACCGCGCTCGGCGAGGACCCGGGCCGCTTCCAGGCCGGCGGGTCCGGCTCCGACCACCGCCACGCGCTTCGGCGTGCCCGAACGGTCGATGCGCTGGGGTACGTCGAGTTCGCGGCCGGTGGACGGGTTGTGCATGCAGTACGCCGCGCCGGAGGCGTAGATGCCGTCGATGCACATGTTGGCGCCGACGCACGGACGGATCCGGTCCGTGTGGCCGTCGCGGACCTTGTTGGGCAGTTCCGGGTCGGCCATCAGCGCCCGGGTCATGCCGACCAGGTCGAGCAGGCCCTCGGCGACGGCGTACCGCGCGGTGGCGACATCGCTGATCCGGGCGGCGTGCATGACCGGGACGGAGAGCTTCTGCTTGATCCGCCCGGCGAACTCCAGGTGGGGGGAGGCCGGTGTGGACATCGGTGGAATGGTGCGGGCCAGGTGGGCGTCGGTGCCGATCGACCCCTTGATCAGACTGATGAAGTCGATGCCGGCTTCGGTGATGTCCTCGGCGATGCGCAGCGCCTCGTGGGTCTCGAGGCCGCCCTCGCGCTCTTCGTCGAAGGTCATGCGCGCGCCGATGACGAAGTCCGGGCCGACCGCCTCGCGGACAGCGCGGATGACCTGGAGCGGGTAGCGCATCCGGTTCTCGTAGGAGCCGCCGTACTCGTCGTCGCGGTGGTTCCAGAAGGGTGTCCAGAACGAGTCCAGGAAGTGGCCCCAGGTCATGAGCTCGATGCCGTCGAGCCCGGCGGCCTGGCAGCGTTGTGCGACGTCGACGAAGTCCTGCAGCACCCGGTCGAGGTCCCATTGCTCGGCCGCCTTGGCGAACGCGCGGTGGGCGGGCTCGCGGACATTGCTCGCCGAGATCGCCGGGAGCCAGGTGTCGGTGTAGTTGCTGGTGCGGTGACCGAGATGCGTGAGCTGCGTCATCACGGCCGCGCCCTGCTCGTGGACCTCGTCGGCGAGTCGGCGCAGCCAAGGCTCCGACTCGTCCTTCCAGAGCTGCAGGTTTCCGAAGGCGGGGGCGCTGTCCCTGCTGACCAGGGCGCTGCCGCCGATCATGGTCAGCCCGACGCCGCCCCGGGCCTTCTCCACGTGGTAGGCGCGGTAGCGGTCCTTGGGCAGGCCGTCCTCGCTGTAGGCCGGCTCATGGGACGTACTGACGATGCGGTTGCGCAGCGTCAGGTTCTTCAGGACGAACGGGCTCATCAAGGGGTCGTTGACGGTCACGGCAGACCTCCGGGAGGGGACGGGCGTACGGAATCAGCGCCCGTGGTTGTGCATGACATGCTTGGTGCGCGAGTAGTCGTCCAGGGCGTAGATCGACAGGTCCCGTCCGTAGCCGGAGCCCTTGAAGCCGCCCCAGGGGACTTCGCCGGCCAGCACGAGATGGGAGTTGACCCAGACGGTTCCGAAGTCGAGACGTGCGGCGATGTCGTGGCTGCGGCGGGCGCTCTCGGTCCACACGGACGCCGACAGACCGAGCGGGACGTCGTTGGCGCGCCGTACCGCCTCCTCCTCGTCGCTGAAGGTCTCCACTGTGACGACCGGGCCGAAGATCTCCTCGCGGGCGACCTCGGCGCCTTCGGGGACGTCGACCAGCACGGTCGGAGCCACGAAGTAGCCGGGTCCGTCGAGGGCTCCGCCGCCGGTCGCCACCCGGACGCCTTCGGCCTTCGCACGCTCCAGATAGCCCGTGACCCGCTCGAAGTGCGCCTTCGAGACCATGGGGCCGACCTCGACGTCCTCGCCGGAGGTCGGGTCACCGACGACCAGTGACCGGACCTCGCCGACGAGCTGCTCGACGAACCGCTCGGCGATCGACTCATGGACAAGGACGCGACAGGCGGCCCCGCACTCCTGGCCCGAGTTCCAGAAGCTGCCGGTGCGCAGTGACGACGCGGTGGCCGCCAGGTCGGCGTCCTCGAAGACCACGACGGGGGCCTTGCCGCCCAGTTCGAGGTGCACCCGCTTGAGGGTGTCGGCGGCGGCCCGGGCGACGGCCCGACCGCTGGCGACCGAACCGGTCAGGGTGATCATGTCCACGTCCGGGTGCTCGGCGAGGCGGGCCCCGGCGACCGCGCCGTAGCCGTTGACGACGTTCACCACGCCGGGCGGCAAGAGATCGGCGACGATTTCGGCGAACTTCAGGGTCGTCAGCGGGGTCTGCTCGGACGGCTTGATGACCAGCGTGTTGCCGGCGGCGAGAATCGGCGCGATCTTCCAGGCCGCCATGAGCAGCGGGTAGTTCCACGGGGTGATCACGCCGATCACCCCGAGCGGCTCGCGCAGGATAACCGAGAGATGGTCCTCGGCGTAGTCACCGGCCGCCATCGAGGTGGTCGCGCGCACCGCGCCGGCCATGAAACGGAAGGTGTCGATCGTCATGGCCACGTCGTCCCGGGACACCGCGAGCGGCTTTCCGGTGTTCGCCGACTCCAGCCGGACGAGGAGGTCCGTGTGCTCGGCCAGCCGGTCGGCGACGGCGTGCAGCACCTCCGAGCGGTCCTTGGGGACCCGCCGCGCCCACTGCTCCTTGGCCGCGACCGCGGCGGCGACCGCGCTGTCGATGTCCTCGGGGGTTCCCTCGGGAATGCGCGCGATGACGCTCTCCGTGCTCGGGTCGACCACGTCGATCGCGTGCTGCGTCGATCCGTCGACGAACTTCCCGTCGATGAAATGGCGGGCCGGGGGCAGGTCCGCCTCGGTGATCAGGGGCGGCGCGTCCGCGGCGCGTCGAACCGTGGCGGTGGGGCCGGTGGTGGTGGTCATGGTCGGTGACTCCTTGAGTGTGGTCGAGCGGGGGTGGGCCGAGGTCGGGTGGTGCGGGGGCCGGTCAGCCGACGCTCCGGCCGACGCCGTGCAGTTCGGCCTGCTGGTAGACGCTCCAGGCCGCTGCCGCGTCCTGCACGCCGAGGCCGGCGCTGAGATACGTCACGATGTCGCCGTCGCCGCTGCGGCCGGTCACGGCACCGGTCAGCACATGGCCGAGTTCGAGGACCTCCAGCTCCGCCGAGTCGCTCTGCGCCCGGTCGGCGACGAGCGGACCGCAGTTCTCTCGCGCCGTCGGTTCGTGATCGACGACGACGTGGCGACTGGCGCGCAGGACGTCGGGACCGATCTCGCAACGGTGCCGGTCGAAGGAACCGACCGCGACGACCGTGGTACCGGGTCGGAGCTGACGCGCGGTGAACAGCGGCTCGGTGGCCAGCGTGGCGCAGACGATGACGTCCGCCTCGGAGATCGCGTCGCTCAGGGACCGCACCGGTTCGACGTCGAATCCCTGCTCGCGCAGACGTCCGACGGCGGCGTCGAGCGGGGACCCGGGCGGTGACCACATCCCGGTCCAGGCATAGCCCTTGTCGCGCTGCAGAGCGGCGACGTGCGCCTGCCCCTGTACACCGGACCCCAGTACGAGGAGGCGGGCCGCGTCCTTCCTGGCCAGCGCCTCGACCGCGACCGCGCTCGCGGCGGAGGTGCGAAGCGTGGTGATCGCCGTACCGTCCATGAAGGCCAGCGGGACGCCGGTGCGGGGGTCGAGCACGGCGACCACCGCATGGATGGTGGGCAGGCCGGTTGCCGCGTTCCCGGGATTGATGCTCCCGAACTTGCAGACCGGGCCGCTCGCCGGGTCGAGGCGGGAGGCGTAGCAGAAGACACTGTCGGGATCGTCGGCGTAACCGCCCAGGATCTTCTCCGGCTGCCACGCCTCTCCCCGCGCGAGAGCGAGGAACGCCGCCCGTTGCGAGGCGATCGCGGTGTCGATGCCGAACACGGAACGGACGTCGTGCTCGTCGAGGAATCTCATGACTGCGGCCCTTCCTCAGCGTGCCGTCGAGAGCTGCGGCATCGTCTCGATCAGGGAGGAGATCCTGGCGGCGCTGGCGTCGTCGAGGCCGAGCAGCGGCTCGCGGGGCGCTCCGACGGGGAGTCCGACCGCGTTCAGGGCGGCCTTGACCGCCGGGATGAACGGGGCGGACATGATCGCGTCCATCAGCGGGTAGATCCGTGCCCATTCGGCCTGCGCGCGGGCGAGGTCGCTGTCGCGCAGCGCCCGGTGGATCGAGACGAGTTCGGCCGGCATCACGTTCGCGGTCCCGGCCATGACACCGGCGGCGCCCTCGGAGATCGCCTGCAGCAGGAGGCTGTCCCAGCCGATGAAGGTGGAGATGACGTCGCCGTAGCGGTGGATCAGCTGCCCGGCCTGGGCCATGTCGGCGCTGGTGTCCTTGATGTACTGGATGTTCTCGACCTCGCGGGCGAGCTGTCCGACGGTCTCCGGCGAAAGGTTGACGCCGGTCGCCCCCGGCAGGTTGTAGAGCATGATCGGGATGTTCACGGCGTCGGCGACGGTGCGCAGGTAGTGCAGCGTCTCGTCGAGCGTCAGTGGCTCGTAGTAGGGGGCGACCACCATCAGGATCGAGGCGCCGGCGGCCTCGGCATGGCGGGAGAGTTCGATCGCTTCCCTGGTGCTCACCGCACCGGTCTGGGCGATGACCGGCACGCGTCCAGCCACCTGGTCGACGACGGTCTCGACCACCTGGCGCCGTTCCGCAGCGCTCATCGCCGCGAACTCACCCGTGGATCCACAGGCGACGACACCGTCGACCCCGCCGTCGATGCTGCGGTCGACCAGGCGGCGCAGTGTCTTCTCGTCGAGTTCCCCGTCCGACGCGAACGGTGAGGCGAGTGCGGTGAGGACACCGCTCAGCTGTGACGACATTTTCAAGTCTCCTCAGGTGAGGCTGTGGGCGGGCGACTGCCGGCGTGTGGATGCCGGGTTCGTGGAGGGGCGCCGGAGCCGTCGGGCTCCGGACGGGACGGTCGGCTCAGGACACGGCGCCCACCGGCGCCAGGCCGTGCGGGTCGGTCGGCCGGTCGGTGGCCAGCAGGCTCTGCGCCTCCTGAGCGGCGGAGAGCCCGGACGATATCGCGGTCTCGGTGTAGAGGGTGCCGAGGTAGTCACCAGCCAGGAGGACGCGTCCGCTGCGGCGGGTGAGCGTCTGCTGGAGCTTTCCGCGGCCCGGGAAGCAGTACGGCGCACCCGTGGGCCAGCGCTGGACCTCGGCCTCGACGACCTTGTCGGCGAAGCCGGGCAGTACCTGGTCGAGATCGTCGAGGTAGATCCGGCGGATCTTGTCGTCGTCGTGCTCCAGCAGTTCGCGGGCCAGGCTGCCTGGCGAGAAGGTCATGATGCTGCTGCCGGGCCGACGTTCCGACTCGTAGCCGTGCACGACGTTCGACATGTTCAGCGCGACGTTGAAGGACCGTTTCGGCGTCGCGATGCCGTAGGCGTCGTCCCAGACCTGACGCCCCGTCTCATTGCTGAGGAACGCAGCGCTCACGTAGGGGCCGTAGACGATCTTCGACAGGGCTTCGCGTACGTCACGGTCAAGGTTGACGGCGATCCGGTGGCTGACGGTCGCGGGCGTGGCCAGGACCACGCAGCGGGCCTCGACCTCCTTCTCCACGCCGCCCTCCCGGTAACGGACCACGACGGAGCCGTTCTTCTGGACCACCTCGTCGACGGTCGCGTTCAGCCGCACCCGGTCCGCCAGGGCCGCGGCGATGGACTCGGTGAGGGTGGACGGGCCGCCGATGATGCTCTGCGAGAGGCCCGCGCCGATGTTCCACACCAGACTGAAGTAGCCGACGCCCGCGCCCGCGGAGAGCTGGTCGATGTCGGCGGCGGAGCGGGTCACCGTGGGCTTGAACAGGGCCTCGGCGTCCTCGGGAAGGTCGCCGATGAAGTCCTTGAAGGAGCGGTCGTTCATGAAGTCGTAGACACGCTGCTGGCGTTGGGCCTCGGTCTCGCCCTTGCGCCGCTGCACGATCCGGGCGTAGCGGGCCACCGACAGGGCGACCTTGGCACCCGCCCTGACCATGCCGACCCGCGCCGACATCGGCATCGGAATACGGAACGGGTAGCTCTCCACGCGGCCCTTGAGCAGCAGTTTGCCGTTCATCGACAGCCCGGCCAGCGAGCCGGGCACCGCCACCGAGTCGACGCCCGTGCTCTTCAGCAGCCATGACGTGGCCGAGTCGCCACCGGCGTAGACGTGACCACCCCAGTTGAGCCAGTACGGTCCGCGCCGTTCCGAGCGGATGCGTCCGCCGATCCGGCCCTCGGATTCGAGCAGGAGCGTGTCCCAGTGCCGCAGTCGCCAGCCGGCAGCGAGACCGGCGATGCCGCCTCCCACGATCACTACGTCTTTCATCGACCCTCCTGCGCAGTTGCGGGTGAATGTTTCGGCCGCTCGAAGAGCCTCGCCGTGCGATGTTCCGTGGATGTGCCGACCGATACGGCAACCAGGGGGTGTGGGGGATCCGTCCGGGCCCCGCCGAACGGTGGGCCCGGTCCGGTTGGTCAGACGCTCGCGGGGCGGCCGACGGGTTCGTCGCTCCGAGGCGTCAGCGCCGCGGCCTCATGCAGGGCCAGGCCGCGGGTCTCCGGTGCCCACAGGACGGAGACGACGGCGCCGACGAGGCTGATGGCGGCGGCCGCGAGCATGGTGCCGCCGACGCCCCAGCCGGTCAGGGCCATGGGGACGAGATAGGTGCCGACCGCGGCGCCGATCCGGCTGGCCGAGGAGGCCAGGCCCACGGCGGAGCCGCGCACCTCGGTCGGGAACAGTTCGTTGGGGTAGATCCACTGGAGGATCTGGGTGCCGCCGATGATGACCGCGTACAGGGCGAACAGGGTCATGATCACGCCCGAGGGGGCGTCGGGGAAGATGCCGAGCACCAGCAGGGCCAGGCCCGACCAGAGGAAGCTGTGGATGACCAGGGGACGCCGGCCCATCTTGTTCACGCCGAGCAGGGCGACCACACAGCCGATCAGGAACATCACGGTGATCATGGCCTCGCCGATGTTGGCCAGGCCGCCCTCCAGCTTCAGCGCGTCCAGGATCTTCGGGCCGAAGGCGTAGATGGCGAAGAGCGGAACGATGGAACAGGTCCAGAAGACGGTGATGTAGAGCATCCGGCCGCCGTAGCCGGAGCGCAGGATCGCCTTGATGTCGACGTTCTCGCGCTCCTCGGCTTCGTCCGGCAGGTCGGCGACCGTCACGTCAGGGCCGTAGACCTTCCGCAGAACCGCGTTGGCCTCGTCGACGCGGCCCTTGTTGGCCAGCCAGCGCGGGGACTCGGGGGTGCCGTGGCGCAGCAGCACGATGACCGTGGCGGGCAGGGTGGCGCTGGCGAGCATCCACCGCCAGGCGTCGTCGCCCATGGTCGACAGCATGATCTCGCCGACGATGTACGCCACGGCGGCACCGACGAACCACATCACGACCAGCCCGCCGAGCAGCGGTCCCCGGTAGCGGCGCGGGGTGAACTCGGCGAGCAGCGAGGTGGCGATGGGGTAGTCCGCGCCGACCGCGGCGCCGATCAGCAGCCGCAGGATGAAGAGCCACACCGGGTCGGTGGCCCAGAACTGGGCGACGGAGCAGACGATGATGGCGATCAGGTCGATGGTGTAGAGGAGCTGCCGGCCGAACTTGTCGGTGAGCCAGCCGCCGATGAACGCGCCGAGGAAGATGCCGATGAGCGCGGACGCGCCGATCAGGCCCTCGGCGGAGTCGGACAGGTTCAGCTGCGGCGTGATCTGCACCATGGCGACGCCGATGATGCTCAGGACGTACCCGTCGAGGAACGGCCCTCCGGAGGAGTACAGCGCGAGCTTCTTGTGGAACCGGGACAGAGGTGCGTCATCCAGCCTGTTTCCTGCGTTCACTGTCATCACAGCCTCCTGGAGCGAATCCCGGGCTCACCCGTCGAAGGGTGGGTCCAAGGCAGGTGGGGGTTGATGTCTTGTCGTAGGTGCCGGACGTCCGGTCCCGACACGTCCCATGCGCTGGTGTCTGGGGCAGCGGCTTGGTCACGCGATGCAAGGGGGAGCTACGGGCTCACCGCGGTTGCCCGCCACCCTAAGATGTGATCACAGATCACACAATGGGTTGGAGTGGAGTTGGGGTGGAGTTTTCGAAGGCGGTTCCCCCTGGGGCGGCGCGGCCCGGAGACGGGGCGGGCGCGAGCGTTCGTCGAACTCCTGCCACCGACCAGGCCCTTTATGATTCAGTCGTGCGTATGTCCAAACGTGTCGAGCCGTCGCCCTCTCTGACCGACCAGGTGTACGCGGTACTGCACGAGGCGATCACGAGCGGCGAGTATCCAGCCGGCTACCGCTTGCGCATCCGCGATCTCGCCGCCGAGGTCGGAACCAGCGTGATGCCGGTACGCGAAGCCATCCGACGCCTTGAGGAGGCCGGCTTCGCCGAGCGGGTCCCGCACAAGGGCTCGGTGGTGAAGGGGCAGCACCTCGCCGAGCTGCTCCACATCTACGACACACGGCAGGTCCTGGAGGTCGAGGCCGCGCGCCGCGGTGCCGCACGGATCGACGAGGGGGACGCCGCCCGGATGCGTGAGGAGTTCGAGTTGATGCGGCGCGCGATAGCCGAGGGCGCTGTCGCTCCTTACCTCGACCACGACGAGGCTCTGCTCACGATTCTCTACGAGGCGGCCGGCAACCCCGTGCTGGTGAACACCATCCGTACGCTGTGGCAGCACTGCCGCGCCTACAAGATCGTCGGCGCCCGGGCGGCCCTCGGCACGCCCGGCGACGACACGCTGTGGCGCTACCAGGAGCAGCTGCTGAAGGCCGCCCGTGCGCGCGACGCCGAGGCGGCGGCCGCGATCACCAACGAGTCGCTGGCCAACGCCACCGACCGGATCAAGGAACAGCTGGTCTCGCGATAGACGGCACGGCGGCCGAGTATCGGCCCCGGTCGCCGAGCCGCGTTCGGCCGGGACTGCGCTTCGGTGGCATCCGCCTCCGTTCCTTCCTTCCATCCATCCATCCCTCTGCGGGTGACCGACGCACCGTGCCCGTCGGCGGTGGCCACAGCCGCGACGGGCGGCGTCAGGTCGAGGTTCCGGCCCGAGCGTGGCACCCAGTTACGTGCCGATCGTCGCGCCGACCCCGCTGGGCAGGGCGACGGGACCGTCTGGCTTCGGGAGACCCGCCGAGGTCGCTACGGGCGCGTGACTGGCCATATTCCGCCCCATCGGTTACCAATGGGTTGCCGATTTGCTACGAATTGCACTGATTAGTGCGTGCCGGACGGGGGCTGCGGCCGAGGCAGGTCGCCATCCCCTCGCGCGCCCGGTTCGCCGTCCCGTCAGGGGGCGTGATCGCCCTCGCGCTCGCTCGTCAAAATTCCTGACGGGCGCTTTCCCCAGGTCAGAGCAAGCATCGCGGGCAACGAGACGAAAAAGATCTGTGATCACATCTTGTCAGACCTCGGTGAAGGTGCGAAGTTACCTGCCATCACCCGGTCCCGAGACATCCGAAACAGGGACTATTTCGGGATTAATCCGCTCAGGCATTTCAGCCACAGGCAGGGAGAGTCATGAAGCGTCTTCGCGATTCACGTCTTGTTCGCTTCGGGGCGATCTTCGGATCCGTAGCACTGATCGGGTCGACGGCCGCGTGCGGTTCGTCCGGCACCGGTTCCTCCGCCGCCGCGGCGGACAGCGGGTCGAAGAAGGTCGACTCGATCGCCGCCATGGTTCCCAAGTCGATCGCCGAGAAGGGCACGTTGACGATCGCCGCCGCCACCTACCCGCCCGCGGTGATCGAGCCGGCCAACGGCGGGACCCCCACCGGCTGGGACATCGAGAACGTGCGTCAGATCGCCGCGGTCCTGGGTCTGAAGGTCCAGATCAAGATCGCCCCGTTCGACGGCATCATCGCCGGACTGCAGGCGGGCCGTTACGACGCGGCGACCGGGGAGATCTACGCGACCCCCGAGCGCACGGAGACCGTCACGTTCGTGACCAACCACGCATCGGCCGACGCCCTCATGGTCCCCGTCGGCAGCAAGATCACCAGTGCCGCCACCGAAACAGACCTGTGCGGTCACACCCTGGCCGCATCGCTCGGTTCCGCCGAGGCCGCGCTGGCCGAGAAGCTCGCGGGCAAGTGCAAGAGCGAGGGCAAGAGCGCGATCACGGTCAAGACCTTCAAGTCACAGGCCGAGGTCAACCTCGCGCTGAGCGGAGGCCGGGTCGACGCGGCGGTGAGCAGCGCGAGCCAGGTCGCCTATGTGATGAGCCAGACCAAGAACCAGTTCAAGCTGGTCGAGCTGCCCTGGGCCCCCCAGTACAAGACCGGCATGGTGCTGGGCCGCAACAGTGACACCGAGAAGTTCGCCGAGGCGGTTCAGGCGGCCACCGACCACCTGATCGAGAACGGTGAACTGCAGAAGATACTCGACGAGTTCAACGCCGGCCAGGGGCTGATCGAGAAGGCCGAGATCCTGCCGTCCACGGGGAGCAACTGATGAAGGCAGCCGCCGTCACGGACTCCACACGCGTGGCCCCGTCAGCCACCCCGCCATCGGAACTCGTGCCGATGCGGTATCTCGGTCGGCGCCTCGCCGCCCTTCTCGTTCTCCTCGGCGCGGCGAGTCTGGGCTACTCCGTGATGACCAACGACAACTTCGAGTGGCCGGTCGTCTGGGAGTACCTGTTCCACCCCGAGATCATGGCGGGCCTGCGCACCACGCTGGTCCTCACCGGGGTGTCCATGACCCTGGGCATCATCCTCGGCATCGTTCTGGCTGCCTGCCGGATGTCGGAGAACCGGGTGCTCTCCTCGCTTTCGGGCGCCTACCTGTGGTTCTTCCGAGGTACACCGCTCCTGGTCCAGCTGATCTTCTGGTTCAACCTGTCGGCCCTCTACCCCCGGTTGTCACTCAGCGTGCCGTTCGGCGGTCCTGAGCTCGCCGGCGCGGCCACCAACGGGGTGCTGAACCTGTGGGCCGTCGCCATCATCGGCCTGACCCTGAACGAATCGGCCTACATGGCCGAGATCGTGCGCGGCGGCCTTCTCTCGGTGCCCAAGCACCAGAGCGAGGCGGCCATCGCGCTCGGGATGAACCGGTGGCTGACCTTCCGGAGGGTGGTCCTGCCCCAGGCTCTGCGGGTGATCGTCCCGCCCACCGGCAATCAGGTCATCGGCATGCTGAAGCACTCCTCGCTGGTGAGCATCATCGCTCTCGCCGACCTGCTGTACTCGGCGCAGCTGATCTACTCGCAGAACTTCCGCACCATTCCGCTGCTCGTCGTGATCTCGATCTGGTACCTGGTGTGCACCACGGTGCTGTCCTACGCCCAGGGTCACATCGAGCGCCACTACGGGCGCGGCGTCCACGTCGGCGCGCAACGGCCCGGCGGACTGGCGAAGCTCCGCTCGCTCGGCTCCCGGTTCTCGCGACCGTCCCAGTCCAACGACAGCCCCAATCCGGCGTAACGAAAGGACCGGTGAAGATCCGATGAGCGCAACGACATCCGCCCCCGGCGGCACTGACACCTCGACGGCCGATCCCATCGTCCGGATCATCGACCTCCACAAGAGCTTCGGAGCGGTCGAGGTCCTCAAGGGCGTCGACCTGGAGGTGCACCGCGGCCAGGTGGTCGTCATCCTGGGGCGGTCCGGCTCGGGCAAGAGCACCATGCTGCGGTGTGTCAATCACCTCGAGCGTCCCTCCAGAGGCACCGTCATCGTGGACGGCGAGGTGGTCGGTTACCGCATCAAGGGGAACAAGCTGCACGAACTGCCGCCGTCGGCCGTCGCGAAGCAGCGCACCAAGACCGGCATGGTCTTCCAGGCCTACAACCTCTTTCCGCACATGACGGTGCTGGAGAACCTCATCGAGGCGCCGCGCCGCGTCAAGGGCGTGGACAAGGTCGAGGCCGTGGCGGACGCGATGCAGGCGCTGGAGGAGGTGGGTATGGCCCACAAGGCCGGCGTGTACCCCAGCACCCTGTCCGGCGGCCAGCAGCAGCGCGTGGCGATCGCGCGTGCCCTGGTCATGAAGCCCAGCGTCATGCTTTTCGACGAGCCGACCTCAGCCCTGGACCCCGAACTGGTCGGTGAGGTACTGAGTGTCATGAAGCGGCTGGCGACCAGCGGGATGACGATGATGGTGGTCACCCATGAGATCGGCTTCGCTCGTGGCGTCGCCGACGAAGTGGTCTTCATGTCCGAAGGCCGGCTCGTCGAGAAGGGCCCGCCGTCCCAGGTCATCGACGCACCCGTCCACGAGTCCACGCGCACCTTCATCGACAGCATCCTTTGAATCCCCGACGGCGCGGCGTACGGGCTCGGCTTCTCGCAACGCGCGGCGGCCGGATACCCGACCGCGCGGGCGGCTCTTCGCCCTGCCGAGGGCATCGCCCTGCCCTTGATGCCCTCCAGCTCCGAGGTCAGCGCCCCCGGAGTCCCGGGGTAGATGGCATCGCGGACGGCCTGCGGTTGTGCAGGGCGGTCTAGAGATCTTTAACGGCTGAGGTTACGGCGGTTGGAAGTCGAGCCCGGTCTTGGCGATGAGCCCCTCCATGAGGCGAGGGCGGTACTGCATCCGTTTCAGTCGCGTCTTCACCAACACGGTGAGTTGGTCGAGGCTGTGTTTGGTGAGGTTGGCCAGTGACCTCTTCAGGTGCGACCACACGCCCTCGACGGGGTTGAGCTCGGGAGCGTACGGAGGCAGTTGGTAGACGGTCAGCCATAATCGGGCGGCGATCAGCTCCTGCATGGTGCGGCTGACGTGCGTGTTCAGGTTGTCCCAGACCAGCACGATGGGGCCGCCGAGCTGCTGATGCGCGGCATCCAGCAGGCGGGCGTAGTCGGTCTCGGTGAAGCCCTTGCGTCGGCCCTTGGCGGGGCCGCGGTCGAGGTGGATGCGGTAGATCAGCCGTGGCCGGTGGCCGGCTTTGGTGCAGATCAGCGCCGCCATTGAGACGCGTTTGGTGCCCGCGGCGGTGACCCGCACCACTGGGGTGTGGCCCCGGCGGCCCCAGGTGCGGCCCTTGGGCGGCCTCAGGCCCTGGTCGGCTTCGTCCTCGAAGCAGAGCCAGGCGCCCAAGTCCGCCGCCCTCTTTTTGTGACGGGCCACTGATCGTCCTTCCAGGCGGCGATCTTCGCCTCGTCCCGCTCGGTGGCCTTGCGGGAGGGGACCTGCACGCTCCAGCCGATGCGGTGCAGCAGCAGGTCCAGCCCGGCCAGGGTGTACTCGACGCCGAACCGGCGGCGCACGATCTCGGCGATCCTCGCCAGAGTCCAGCACTGGTCACTCCAGCCGGAGGCGGCCGGGCCGGCATCCAACACCGCCTCCAGCACGCGAAGTTGTGCCGCACCGAGCTTGCAGCGGGCGCCGCCGGGTCCCTTGGAGGCCAGCGCCTGCCGACCGCCCGAAGCCAACGCCCGCCGCCAGCGGTTCGCCGACATCCGGGTCACCCTAAACCGCCGGGCCACCTCCCGGTCACTGGCCCCGGCCTCGATCAAGTCAGCAGCCGCGAGCCGGACTTGCTCACGCCGAGCCCGTTCCTCGGCCGTCAATCCACCGCCATCGGGATACCTCATTCTCCCGGCATAGCGCGGCCCACGACAGCCGTCACGACCCGACGTAACCCGCACCGTTAAAGATCTCTAGACGGTGCGGTGGGCCTGGAGGTCCGGGTGCATGAGCCCGGTGGAGTCGTACACGGGGGAGAGCTTCAGTTCCTGGCGCACCTCGCAGATGTGGGCCAGGCCGGTGATGTTGACCTGAGCGGCGCGAAGGTGCCGCGCCGGCGGTAGGCCATGCTCAGCTGCTCGTACTGGAGCCGCTTGAGCGCCTCGGGCACCGGCGCCCGCCCCACCCCGAAGGACTGCGCCGGCTGCTTCCTCGTTGATCGGCGCGTCAGGACGGAGATCCAGCATCACGAGCCGGTCACGGATGGCGCGACAGGCGCGCGCCTCGCGCCCGGTCTCCCCGCCGCCCCTGAGCCCGAGAGTTTCTCTGTGCCGTGTCAGACGTGAGCGGCGAAGCGCGCCTGGTCCGTTGGCGCAGATGTGCAGAGTCGGCAGCGAACCAGGGCGTGCCCCGCCGGGTGCGACACATGTCGTGGGCTGCGAAAACGAACTTCCCTCACAACACCTGGGCGAACGTCACCGACCGTTCGGTCAGCAGCGGCCACACACTCTCCACGATCAGCTCCCTGAAATGGTCCGCTGCCTTGTGCGCCTCGAAGCCGGCCTGATCGGCGTACTGCTCGTACAGCACGAAGACGCCCGGCTTGTCGGCCTCCGAGTGCACCTCGTACGCCAGGTTCGCGGGCTCGGCACGCGTGCGCTCACGCACCTTCAGCAACGCGGCGCGCACCGTGGCCTCTTCGCCGGGGGAGCAGTGGTAGCGGGCGATGACTGCGTAGGCCATGTCTGTCTCTCCTCAGCGGGTGTTCTGACTCGGGGCGGCACCTCGCGCATGCCCTCCGGCCTGCTGATTCCAGCACGGATCAACCGTCCTCCGACCTGCGCGCGGCGCAAGCAATGACTGCCCTCGCGGGGCTGGTGGACCGTCCTGCCTTGGTGTGTTGTCGCATCCGGCCCGCACGGCCGTTCAGAAGCGCAGCCCGCGGAACCGCGGCGGAGGAAGGAAGTGATCTTCATGCGTACTGTGGAAGTCCTTTCCGGCGGGGAGTGGGTGACGACCGGGGAGTGGATCGACGTACGCGACCCGGCCGACGTCCGTGCCCCGATCGCCCGCGTCCCCGCCCTGACAGCCAAGGACGTCACCCGCGCCTACGACCACGCCGAGCGCGCCTTCACGGTGTGGAAGCGCACCAGCCCCTTCGAGCGGGCCCGGATCCTCACGGACGCGGCCCGGCTGATCCGCGAGCGGGTCGACGAGATCGCCGCCGACGTCACCGCCGAGAACGGCAAGACGCTCACCGAGGCGACCGGAGAGACCCTCAAGGCGGCCGACTTCCTGGAGTACTACGCGGGTCTCGCCCGCCAGGGCTACGGCACGCTCCTGCACGACGTACGGCCGCACCACCGCGTCCACACCCAGCGTGAGCCCATCGGCGTGATCCTCGTGATCAGCCCCTGGAACGACCCGCTGATCACCCCTGCCCGCAAGCTCGCCCCGCTGCTCGCGGCCGGCAACGCGGCCGTGGTCAAGCCCGCCACCGAGACCCCGCTGTCGGGCCTGCACTTCGCCCGCGCCCTGCACGACGCCGGGCTGCCGGCCGGTGTCCTGAACGTGGTGACCGGCCGTACCGCGGAGATCGAGGGGACTCTCCTTGACGATCCCCGGATCGCCGGCATCACCTTCACCGGCTCCAACGCCGTCGGGGGCCGCATCCGGCGCCGTCTCGCCGACCGCAACGTCCGCTTCCAGGGCGAGCTCGGCGGCAAGAACGCCTCCGTCGTCCTCGCCGACGCCGATTTGCCGTCCGCCGCGAAGGCCGTCGTCGCGGCCGCCTTCGGCCAGGCGGGACAGCGCTGCACCGCCACCAGCCGGGTGATCGTCGAGCGGCCGGTGTACGAGGAGTTCGCGCGGCTCCTGGTCGTCGAGGTCGAGGCGCTGCGGACCGGCCCGGGCAGGGACCCGGCGACCACCTTGTGCCCGCTGTCGAGCCCCAAGCACCGCGACAGCGTCCTCGCCGACCTGGACAAGGCGGTCGAGCAGGGCGCCACCGTCCTGACCGGCGGCGAGGCGGACACCGGGGGCGAGCGTGTCCACGGCTGCTACGTGCAGCCGACCGTCCTCGCCGACGTCACCTCCGACACGGCGATCTGGCGGGACGAGGTCTTCGGCCCGGTCCTCGCCCTCCGCGCGGTCGACGACTTCGCAGCGGCCGTCGAGGCGGTCAACGACTCCGACTTCGGCCTCGCCGCGGCCGTCTTCACCCGCGACCTGGCCGACGCCCACCGCTTCGCCGACGAGGCCGAGTGCGGACAGGTCGCCGTCAACACCACGACCACCGGCTGGGACGTCCACCTGCCGTTCGGCGGCTTCCGCGACTCCGGCACCGCGTACAAGGAGCAGGGCGACGAGGTCCTCCGCTTCTCCACCCGGGTCAAGACCGTCGCCGTCAACTTCGGTACCTGACACCGAGCCTGAGGCGAGGAGCAACGAGACAGGAGGACGCGTATGGCCGACGAGACGATCGGCATAGTCGGCGCCGGCATCGTGGGCCTGGCCACGGGCCGCGAGATTGCCCTGAGCCGCCCCGGCACCCGGGTCGTGGTCTTCGAGAAGGAGCAGGAGGTCTCGCTCCACCAGACCGGTCACAACTCGGGCGTCGTGCACGCCGGCATCTACTACACGCCCGGCAGCCTGAAGGCCGACCTCACGGTGCGGGGCGTGTCCCTGCTGCGCGAGTACTGCCAGGACCGTGAGTTGCCGTACCGGGAGATCGGCAAACTGGTCGTGGCGGTTCGCGAGGACGAGCTGGACCGGATGAACGACCTCTACGAGCGGGCCAGGAACAACCACGTGCCCGACCTGAGGAAGATCTCCAGGGAGGAGATCCGGGACCTCGAACCGCACGTCGCCGGTGTGGCGGCGCTGCACTCCCCCCGCACCGCCATCACCGACTACCCGGCGATAGCCCGCGCCTTCGCCGAGGACGTCATCGACTCCGGTGGCGAGGTCAAACTCGGTTTTCCGGTCACGGGCATCACCGAGGTGCCCGGCGGCATCACGGTGGCCTCCGGGCAGGAACGCGTCCGCGTGGACCGGCTCGTTCTGTGCGCGGGCCTCCAGTCCGACGCCGTGGCCAAGTTGGCCCAGGACAGGCAGGAGCCGAAGATCGTCCCGTTCCGGGGCGAGTACATGCTGCTCAAGCCGGAGAAGACGGACCTGGTGCGCGGCCTGATCTACCCGGTGCCGGACCCGCGCTACCCGTTCCTCGGCGTCCACTTCACGCCCCGCGTCGACGGCTCCGTGGAGGTGGGGCCCAACGCGGTCCTGGCGCTCGCCCGGGAGGGCTACACCCGCACCCGGATCTCACCCAAGGACCTGCTCGGCCTCGTCGGCTACCCCGGCGCCTGGAAGATGGCGGCCCGGCACTGGCGTACCGGAATCAGGGAGTACCGCGGCTCGTTCTCGACGGCGGCCTTCATGAAGGCCGCCGGGCTGTACGTGCCCGAGATCTCGGCCAGGGATGTCGTACGTGGCGGTGCGGGTGTACGCGCCCAGGCCCTGGACCGGGACGGCACCCTCGTGGACGACTTCCGCATCCATCGGGTCGGCCGGGTCACGGCCGTCCGCAACGCGCCCTCCCCGGCTGCCACAGCCTCCATGGCGATCGCCGAACACATTGTCTCGGCGGTTTTCGAGGACCGTTCCGCTATCGGGCCCCACTGAGTTCAGCGGCAGAGAACGCCCTGCGTACAGCGCACTTCCGCGCAACAAGTGCTTGCGCTCTCAGGGACTCCGCAACGCCTCGCCTCCCGCCTAGCGTTCCTTCCGCACCGCACCCGCCACCTTGTTCGAGAGAACTTCGAGAGGAAGAGCTGAAGACATGTTCGTCGTCGACACGCAGATCCACATCTGGCTGGAAGAGACCCCGGACCGCCCCTGGGTCCCGGGCGCGCGGGAGCGGATCCGCCTCAACGGCCACCGGGAGGACCCCTTCTCGTACGAGGAGGCCCTGGAGCTGATGGACGAGGCCGGCGTCAACCGGGCGCTGATCCTGCCCCCGTCCTGGGAGGGCGACCGCATCGACTATGCCTTGCAGGCCTGCGAGGCGCACTCGGACCGTTTCGGCATCATGGCCCGCATCCCGCAGAACAAGCCCGAAGAGGGCAAGGCCATGCTCAAGGACTTCGCCCAGAACCCGCATGTGAAGGGCACGCGCCTGACCTTCCACCGGCCGATCGACCGCAACTGGATGATCGACGGCACCAACGACTGGTACTGGCCGATCGCCGAGGAGCTGCGCATCCCGACGATGGTCCACGCCCCGATCTGGAAGCGGGAGCTCGGCGAGATCGCTGCCAAGCACCCCGAGCTGAAGATCATCATCGACCACATGGGCATCATGGCCCGCTGCGTGGACGACGCGATCGGCTACTGGGTCTCGGAGACCGCCGACCTGCACGTCCACCCCAACATCTACGTCAAGGTCTCGGCTCTGCCGGGTTACTCGACGCACCCCTTCCCGAACAACAACATCCAGAAGTACGTGCGAGAGATGGTCGACAGGATGGGCCCGCAGCGCTGCTTCTACGGCACCGACATCACACGCCTCCTCGGCCACGGCATCACCTACACCGACACCATCGAGCAGTTCACCAAGCACTGGGACTTCACGCCCGAAGAACTCGAATGGATCATGGGCCGCGGCATCTGCGAGGTCCTGAACTGGCCGATCGAGGGCTGAGGACACACACGCGATGACGGACACCATGAACGCCCCGGGCTCCGGCGACCGTGACGGCGGTGACGCCTTCGTCTCCGCCTTCGAGGCGGCCGGCGCCGACTACCTCTTCTGCTCGTCGGGATCCGAGTGGGCCCCGGTGTGGGAGTCCCTCGCCCGCCGCCACCGCGACGGCGAGCCGGCCCCCGGGTACCTGGACCTGACCCACGAGACCGTCGCCGTCGGCATGGCCACCGGCTACGGACTCCTCAAGCGCCGGCCGCAGGGCGTGCTCCTGCACGCCGCCCCCGGCCTGCTGCAGGGCTCCATGGCCGTGCACGGCGCCCTGCTCGCCGGTGTGCCCATGGTGGTCGCCTCCTCCGAGTCCGCCACCTACGGCGACGGGCCAGGCAAGGATCCGGGCGGCCAGTGGTACCGGAACCTGTCCGTCGTCGGCGGCCCGCACGGCGTGGCCGGCCCGTTCAGCAAGTGGGCCAACGAGGCCGCCAGCGTCCACACGCTGCCCACGATGATCACGCGGGCGGCGGAGATTTCCTGGCGGGCCCCGGCGGGACCGGCGTACCTCAACATCCCCCTGGAGATCCTCCTTCAGGAGTGGGACGGCCGCGAGGCCAAGCCGATCGTCCCGCCGGGTTCCACGCACAGCTCGCCCGAAGAGGTCGACCCCGTCGCACAGATGATCCGCGAGGCGGAAATCCCCGTCATCGTCACCGAGACGGCGGGCCGGGAGGCAGGCGGTTTCGAGGCCCTGCTGGCCTTCGCCGAGGCGTGGAACATCCCGGTTGTGGAACCGGACTCGGCGGTGTGCGGCAACTTCCCGCGCACCCATCCGCTGCACGCGGGCTCCGACGTCGGCCCATGGCTGGACGAGGCAGACCTGATCCTCCTGGTCAACTGCCGCGCCCCCTTCTACCCGCCGTCCCGCCGCCCGGCCAAGGCCCAGGTCGTCGTCATCGACGAGGTGCCGCAACGACCCCACGTCGTCTACCAAGTCCTGTACGCGGACCGGTACTTGGAGGGCAACGTCGCCAACACCCTGCGTCAGCTCACCAAACGCGCGAACAACCTCGATGTGGCCACCGTCACCGCACGCCGTGCGGCGCAGGAGCGGCAGCACACCGACGAACAGGCGGCGATGGCCGCCGCGGAAGCCAAGGCGGAAGGAGCCGAGGGCATCGACCCGGTGCTCGTCACCGCGACCCTGCGCAGGCTCCTCGACGGACGGGACGCGATCGTCGTCGACGAGACCATCACCCACAGCCGAGTCGTCAAGCGCCACATGCGGATATCGGACCCCGACTCGTACTTCTACGTCCAGGGCGGCCTCGGCCAGGGCATCGCGGTCGCCCTCGGGGTCAAACTCGCCGCCCGGGAGCGCCCGGTGGTGCTCACCATCGGCGACGGTGCCTTCACCTACAACCCCGTCATCCCCTCGTACGACGCCTCGAAGGCATACGAACTGCCCCTGCTGATCGTGGTGTTCAACAACCGCGTCTACAAGTCGATGAACCTCAACCACCGCCGCTTCTACCCCGAAGGCGCGGCCGCCGAGACGGGGGAGTGGCTCGGCACCGATCTGCACCGGCTGCCCCGACTGGCCGCCTTCGCCGAGCCGTTCGGCATGCACACCGAGACCGTGGACGCTCCCGACGCCCTCGCGCCCGCCCTGGAGCGCGCCCTCAAGGCCGTTGCGGACGGCACGACCGCCGTCGTCGACGTCCTTCTCACCCGCTGACCCAGGAGAAACCCGCCACCATGACCGACACACCGACCGCCAAGCCGGGCAGGGTCCTGGTCCCCGCCGAGGACCTGCGCACCTTCGCCGCCGCTCTCCTGGAGAAGGGCGGCCTCGGCTCCGAGCACGCCCGCACTACCGCCGACGTGTTCGTCTGGGCCGCGCTGCGCGGCGTCGACTCGCACGGCATCGCCCGCGTCCCCGCCTACCTCGAACTACTCGCCAAGGGCGTTGCCAACGCCCGGGCCGACATCAGGATCGAGTCCACCACCCCGGCCGCAGCCGTCCTGGACGCCGACCGCGCTCCGGGCCCGGTCGCCCTCACGGCCGCGGCCGAAGAGGTCGTTCGACGTGCCAAAACGACCGGCATCGCCTCCGTGGGGGTGCGCCGCACCGTCCACACCGGCGCCATCGGCTATTACGTGTCCAAGATCGCCGAAGAGGGCCTGATCGGCATCGGCTTCGTCGCCGGCATGCCCAACATGGGCTACACCGGCGTCAAGGGCGCCGCTGTCGCCACCAGCCCGCTCGCCGTCGCCGTACCGGCCGAAGACCATGCCCCGCTGTTGCTCGACATGGCCACCGCCACCATCGCCCTCGGCAAGATCCGCCAGGCCAAGGCTTCCGGCACTCCGCTGCCCGAGGGGGCGGCGGCCACCGAGGACGGCACCCCCACCACCGATCCCGAGAAGGCGGTCATGCCCCTGCCGCTGGGCGGCGCCAAGGGCTCGGGCATGTCGCTCGCCTTCGAACTGCTCACCAGTGTGCTCGTCGGCGCCCCGATCCTCTCCGCGTTCCACTCCGACGACCCGCAGGGCCGCAGGCACCGCCAGAACGCCCTGCTCATCGCCGTCGATCCGGCGGCCTATGGTGATCCGGACGTTTTCACGGCGGCCGTCGACGCCACGCTGAGCACCCTGAAGGAGTTGCCGGTGGCGGACGGTGCCGCGGGTGTCTTCTACCCCGGAGAGCGCAGCGCCGCACTGGCCGAGGGCCGGGTCGGCAAGGGGGTGCCCGTGGCGCCGAAGGTGTGGCGCGAACTGACGGATGCCGCCAGTAAGTGGGGCATTACTGAGCCCGGAACCACCACGGCGGAATGAAAGGCCGGTGGCGGAAACTTGACTCGGCGCGGCGCGAAACTGCCTGCGAGGATGCGGGCCACCACATCGGCTTCGCCGCGCCCGGAGCGCCGCGTCGGCCTGTGTGGCGGTGGCGAAAGCATTCACAGGGTGAAGACCTCTCGCTCTGTCCGGGCGGTCGGACGTATCAAGGAGCGTGCGGGGGTGGCGAGTTACCGAGCCCGAAGGGCAATGTCCGACCTGTCGGACGTTGTTCGAAAACTATTGACGTTGATCGCGCCCCAATTCACACTCACCAACGCGACGTCAGCGGGCTGAGATCCCCAGTACCTCAGCCGAGGCCTCGTGCATTCTGCCTCTGGCATGTCTTCTTCAGGGATGTGAACCCATGCACAGCGTGAGACTTCAGGGCCGCCGAAGACTCCGGGCGGGCGCTCTGGCCGCCGTGGCCACCACCTCGCTCCTCATGGGCGTCGTCGGCCCGGCCGCCCCCGCCCGGGCGGCGGAGGTCACCGACGGCCTGGCTCTCTGGTACAAACTCGACGCCACCTCGGGCACCGTGGCGGCGGACGCCTCGGGCAACGGCCGAAACGGCACCGTCAATGGCACCGCGATCTGGTCGGGTGCCGGGGAAGGGCTCACGTTCGACGGGTCCAGCACTTACATCAAGGTGCCGGACAACATCATGAGCGGCATGAACTCGATCACCGTCTCGATGGACGTGCAGATCGACGCCGCCCAGGCCACGCCGTACTTCCTCTACGGCTTCGGCAACACTGCCAACGGCGCCGGAAACGGGTACCTGTTCACCACCGGCAACTCGTTCCGGACCGCCATCACCTCCGGGAGCTGGTCCAGCGAGCAGAACACCCAGGTCTCCACCGCGTTGCAGCGCTCGGTCTGGAAGCACGTCACCTACACCCAGACCGGCAGCACGGGCGTGCTCTACGAGGACGGCAGGGAGGTGGCCCGCAACACGTCGGTCACCGTCACTCCCGGTTCCATCGGGTCCGGCATCACCACGGCCAACTACATCGGCAAGTCGCTCTTCTCCGGTGACAAGCTCCTCAAGGGCAAGATGCGCGACTTCCGGGTCTACAACCGCGCGCTGGCGCCCGGCGAGGTCCTCGAAATCAGTGGCAACACCACGGGCGTCGCGAAGGTCACCCATCCCGCCCTGAAGATCGACGCCATAGTCGACGACGCCAACAGCAAAATCACCCTCCCGCTGACCGAGGGCACCGACCTCACCACGCTCGCCCCGCAGTTCACCCTCGCCCAGGGTGCGACCATCAGCCCGGCCTCCGGCACCCCGCGCGACTTCAGCGAGCCCGTGACGTACGAAGTGACCGGCTCCGACGGCAAGAAGCGCACCTGGACGGTCTCGGCGCTGATCATGAGGAGCCCGGTCCTGCCGGGGCTCAACGCCGACCCGAACATCGTCCGGTTCGGCGACACCTTCTACATGTACCCGACCACCGACGGCTTCGAGGGCTGGAGCGGCACGCAGTTCAAGGCGTACTCCTCCAAGGACCTGGTCCACTGGACTGATCACGGCGTCATCCTGGACCTCGGACCCGACGTCAGCTGGTCCGACACCCGGGCCTGGGCCCCGACGATGGCCGAGAAGAACGGGAAGTACTACTTCTACTACTCCGCCGACACGAACATCGGCGTAGCGGTCTCCGACTCGCCCACCGGCCCGTTCAAGGACCCCCTGGGCAAGCCGCTGATCGCCCGCGGTGCCTTCAGCGGACAGATGATCGACCCGGCGGTGTTCACCGACGACGACGGCCAGTCGTACCTCTACTGGGGCAACGGCTGGGCGTATGCCGTCCCGCTGAACGACGACATGGTCTCCTTCGACGCCTCGAAGGTCACCGACATGACCCCCAGCGGCTACAGAGAGGGCACCTTCGTCATCAAGCGCAAGGGCGTCTACTACTTCATGTGGTCGGAGAACGACACCCGGGACGAGAACTACCGTGTCGCCTACGCAACCGGGTCCTCGCCCACAGGTCCCTGGACCAAGCGGGGCGTGATCCTGGAGAAGCGCCTCGACCTGGGCATCAAGGGCCCCGGCCACCACTCCGTGGTGCAGCTGCCGGGCACCGACGACTGGTACATCGCCTACCACCGTTTCGCCATCCCCGGCGGTGACGGCACCCACCGGGAAACCACCATCGACAGGATGGAGTTCGACTCCGCCGGGCTGATCAAGAAGGTTGTCCCCACCCTGAGCAGCATCGACCCGGTCTCGGTCGGCGCCACCCTGCCGACGCACACCACCCGCTCGCTCCAGTCGGTCAACTTCCCCGGCCGCTACGCCGCCGTCCGCTCCGACAGCCTCGGCCACCTCGACCCGGTGACCTCCTCCAGCACCGCGGCGGTCAAGCAGAACGCCACCTTCACCGTCGTCCCCGGCCTGGCCGACTCCACCTGCTACTCGCTCCGTGACTCGTCCGGCCGCTACCTGCGCCACATGGACTTCCGGGTCCGCTTCGACGCGAGCAACGGCACGGCGCTCTTCAGGCAGGACGCCACCTACTGCGCCCGGCCGGGTTCGGCCACCGGCTCGGTCAGCCTGGAGTCGTACAACTACCCCGGCCGCTACCTCCGCCACTACTACTACGAGCTGCGCGTCGACCCCTACCAGGACAACGCCACCTTCCGCGCCGACAGTTCCTTCACGGCGGTCAGCCCCTGGGCCTGATCACATTCCCTCACGAGCAGGTGGCCCGCACGGTTCTGCCGCGCGGGCCGGCCGTCTGCCAGGCGGCGCCTACGGACGTGGGGCCGAGGGAGACAGCTGTGCCACACGACCGGGACGGCTCCTTCGAACCGAAGATCGAGGTCTCGACGGGCAGGCGCCGCTAGTGGGCCGGGCCGCCCGCATCGGCCTCACCGAGAGGGAGGGGGAAGGGGCCGATGCCGACGGAGGCGACTCGAACGCGCTCAACGCCATCAGGGCAGCGCCGGGGCACGGTACTCGCTCATTGCGTCGATGAGCCAGCGGGCCAGATAGTCGGCGAACGAGGAGCGCGGGAACAGCCGGTACGTCGGCACGTCGCCGACCTGCCAGAGCAGTACGGCGACGGGGCCCACCGTGGTCGACACCGCCCGGCCGGGACCGAAGGCGCGGGGATGCAGGTCCAGCGGGCAGCCCTTCTCCAGTACCTGCCGGGCGGCCGGGCCGCTCAGCTCCAGGGTGGTGCGGTTCGCGGAGACGTCCACCACCGAGCCGGGGTCTGTTCCGAGTGCCTCCCGCAACTCGGCGGTCACGGTGGTCGGGTCGGCCTGGGACAGCACGAGCCACTCGTCGGGGCCGAGCCAGAGGATCGTGCGGGGGCCGGACGTGGCGGTGTGGCCGCACTGGCGCGGGAGCGGTGTCCCCAGGGCCTTCTCGATGCGGTCGGCCGCTTCGGAGGCGGGATCGACGCGCAGGTTCACCATGGCGAGGAACGGCCACTCGGTGAGCGTGACACCGCGGGTGCCGGTGACGGCGGCGGCGCGCATCCGCTCCTCCAGATGTGCCAGGGGGCTGGTGCGCAGTGCCACCGGGCCTGCGTCCGCGCCTGTGGCGATGGTCGGCTCAGCCATCTCGCTTGGTCCCTTCGGGGTCGTAGAGGACGAAGTCGGTCACCTCGACGGGCACCAGGTCCTCGCCCACCGGGGCGAGCAGCGTCTGGCCCTTCCGCGCCTGCCCGTCGGCGACGAGGGCTAGGGCGAAGGGTCGGCCGAGGGCCGGGCTGTGGTAGCTGGAGGTGACGTGGCCGAGCATCGGCACCGGCCCGGCCTCCGGGGTGATCGGCACGTCCGGCGCGACGAGCTGGGTGCCCTCGGGCAGCCGGGTCGTGCGGTCGCTCGGCAGCAGGCCGACCAGTTGCTTGCGGTCGGTGCGGGCGGTGTCGGCGCGGGCGAAGGACCGCTTGCCGATGAAGTCCTTCTGCTTGGAGACCACCCAACTCATGCCCGCGTCCTGCGGAGTGACGGTGCCGTCGGTGTCCTGGCCGACGATGATGTAGCCCTTCTCGGCCCGCAGGACGTGCATGGTCTCGGTGCCGTACGGGGTGATGTCGTACGGTCGGCCGATCGCGTACACCTCCTCCCAGACCTCAAGCCCGTACCAGGCGGAGACGTTGATCTCGTAGGCGAGTTCGCCGGAGAAGGAGATCCGGCAGATACGGGCCGGAATGCCGGAGGCAAGGGTCGTCTCGCGGAAGGCCATGAAGGGGAACGCCTCGGCGGACAGGTCGACTTCGGGGGCCAGATGGGCGACGACCTCGCGGGACCGCGGGCCGACGACGGCGATCGTCGCCCACTGCTCGGTCACCGAGGTGCAGTGCACGTCGAGTTCGGGCCACTCGGTCTGCAGCCACTCCTCCAGCCAGTCCAGGACGCCTGCGGCGCCGCCGGTCGTGGTGGTCATGAAGTAGCGGTTGTCGTCGAGGCGCAGTGTCACGCCGTCGTCGAAGATCATACCGTCGGACTTGCACATGACCCCGTAGCGGGCCATGCCGGGCTTGAGCTTCTTGAAGGCGTTCGTGTAGACGCGGTTGAGGAACTCGCCGGCGTCCGCGCCCCAGATCTCGATCTTGCCGAGCGTGGAGGCGTCCATGAACGCCACTCCCTCGCGGGCCGCACGGCACTCGCGCGCCACGGCCGTGTCCATGTCCTCACCGGGCTGGGGGTAGTACCAGGGGCGCTTCCACTGCCCGACGTCCTCGAACTTCGCGCCGTGCGCCACGTGCCAGCCGTGGATGGAGGTGGTGCGCTCCGGATCGAACAACTCGCCGCGCTCGCGCCCGGCCAGGGCGGCGAAGGCGATCGGCGTGTAGGGCGCCCGGTAGGCCGTGGTGCCGATCTCGCCCGGGGACGCGCCCGCGCCGAGGGCCTCGGCGATGACACCGATCGCGTTGACGCCGGACGTCTTGCCCTGGTCGCCCGCCGTACCGAGCGAGGTGTAGCGCTTGACGTGCTCGACGCCGCGCATGCCGGCGCCGGTGGAGCGCCAGACGTCGGCGACGGTGACATCGCGCTGGAGGTCGACGAAGTGGGTGTCCCAGGTGCCGGGTTCGCCGTCGGGGGCGGGCACCAGCCACAGTGCGCGCACCGGGCCGGCGGCGAGCCGCGCGACCGCGGACGGTACCGCCACCGGGAACCCGGCGTCCGTCGCGGCGCGTGCACCGGCGCGCGCTCCTTCGGCCAGGCAGCCGTCGAGGTCGTACGTCCCACGGGCCGCTCCGACGACCTGCTGGTCCCGTACGGTGCCGTCGGGGACGAACGCGACCAGCTCCTCGTCCCAGCGCAGCCGTCCCTGGCGCTGGCTGTGCAGGTGCACCACCGGGCTCCAGCCGCCCGACACGGCGAGCAGGTCGCAGTCGAACGACTGCGACTGACCGGTGAGTCGACCGTCCGCGTCGAGGGCCTGGACGGTGACGCCGGTGATGCGGCCATCGCCCCTGGTGCCGACCACCGCGCTGCCCGTCAGCACCCGCAGCCCGGTCGCCACGGCGACCTCGGCCGCCCGGTCGGACAGCTCGGGGCGCGCGTCCACGACGGCGGCGATGTCGACGCCGGCGGCATGGAGGTCGGCGACCGTGTCGTAGGCGCTGTCGTTGGTCGTGCTCACCACGGCCCGCGAACCCGGGGCCGCGGCATAGCGGTTGAGGTACGTGCGCACGGCCCCGGCCAGCATCACCCCGGGCCGGTCGTTGCCGGCGAAGACCAGCGGGCGCTCGTGGGCGCCGGTCGCCAGGACCACCTGGCGGGCCCGTATGTGCCACAGCCGCTGGCGCGAGACGCCTTCTGGGGCGGCGGCCCCGAGGTGGTCGGTGCGCCGCTGGAGGGCCAGCACGTAGTTGTCGTCGTACGAGCCGAAGGCCGTGGTGCGTGGCAGTACGACGACCTCGGGGGCGGCGTCGAGTGCGGCGCGGACGTCGGTGACCCACTTGAGGTCGGTGTGCGCGTCGGAGAGCAGCGACCCCCCGGGCTCGGGCTGGTCGTCGAGGAGGATCACACGTGCACCGGATCCGGCGGCAGCGGCGGCGGCCGCCAGGCCGGCCGGTCCGGCGCCGACGACCAGGACGTCCGTGTGCGCGTACTTCTTGTCGTAGACGGCAGGGTCGCAGGTCGGGTCGAGCCGGCCCATCCCGGAGAGCGTGCGCGCGGACAGGCCGTCGTACAGCTCGAGGGTCGTCGCCGGGAGCATGCCCTCCGAACACGCACCCTCGATCTGCAGCAGGGCGTTGGGCTCCTCGACACCGGCGGAGACGATGCCGCGCGGGCGGCCGCGGTAGAGCGACGGGGCGACCTCGACGAGGCCGTTCGCCAGCATCGCCGACGCGACGGTGTCTCCGGGATGTCCGGTCATCTCCCGGCCGTCCACGGTGAACCGCAGCACGGCGCCTCGGTCGATGCGGCCGCCTTCCCGGAGCCGGAAGTGCTGGTCGGTCATCGGTTCCCTCCGGCCTGGGGCAGTTCGGGGCGGGGCTCGTCGAGCCGGTAGGAGGTCAGTACCTCGTGGGTTGCGGTGTCGCGCAGGACGTTGAACCAGCGGCGGCAGCCGGAGCTGTGCACCCAGCGCTCGGCGAAGGGGCCCTTGGGGTTGTCGCGGTAGAAGACGTACTCGGCCCACTGCTCGTCGGTGAGGTCCGCGGGGGTCTCGGGGTAGGGGACGTGGGCCTGTCCGCCGTAGTGGTACTCGGTCTCGTCGCGCGGACCGCACCACGGGCAGGTGATGAGAAGCACGGGGTCCTCCTCAGTGCGCCACGGCTGCTGCGCCGTGTTCGTCGATCAGTGCGCCCGTCCGGAAGCGGTCCAGGGCGAAGGGGGCGTTCAGCGGATGCGGCTCGCCGGTCGCGATGGTGTGCGCGAAGGTCCAGCCGGCGGCCGGGGTGGCCTTGAAGCCGCCGGTGCCCCAACCGCAGTTGACGTAGAGGTTCTCGACGGGCGTCGAGCCGATGATCGGGGAGGCGTCCGGGGTGACGTCGACGATGCCGCCCCAGGTCCGCAGCACATGGGCCCGCGCGAAGACGGGGAACAGCTCGATGGCGGCGGCCATCTGCTGCTCGATGACGTGGAAGGAGCCGCGCTGCCCGTATCCGTTGTAGGAGTCGACGCCCGCGCCCATCACCAGCTCGCCCTTGTGGGCCTGGGAGACGTAGACGTGCACGTGGTTGGACATCACGACCGTCGGGTGCACCGGCTCGTGCAGTTCGGAGACCAGTGCCTGCAGGGGGTGCGACTGCACGGGCAGCCGTACGCCCGCCCGCTCGGCCAGCACGCTGCTGTGTCCGGCGGCCGCGAGGCCGACCCGGCCGGAGTGGATGCGGCCCCGGTTGGTGTCGACGCCCACGACCCGGTCGCCGTCCTTGAGGAAGCCGGTGACCTCGCAGCCCTGGATCAGGTCGACGCCCAGCTCGTCGGCCCGGCGGGCCAGCGCCCAGGCCACGTGGTCGTGCTTGGCGATGCCGGCCCGCGGCTGGAAGGTGGCGCCCAGAACCGGGTACCGGGTGCGGGGGGAGACGTTGAGGATGGGGCAGACCTTGGCGACCTCGTCCGGCTCCAGCCACTGGGCGTCGACCCCGTTGAGGCGGTTGGCGTTGACCCGGCGGGTGCTCTCGCGGACGTCCTGGAGGGTGTGCGCGAGGTTGAGGACGCCGCGCTGGCTGAACAGGAAGTCGTAGTCCAGCTCCTCGGGGAGCCCTTCCCACAGCTTCAGGGCGTGCTCGTAGATCGCCGCGCTCTCGTCCCAGAGGTAGTTGGAGCGGATGATCGTGGTGTTGCGCGCCATGTTGCCGCCGGCCAGCCAGCCCTTCTCCAGGACGGCGACATTCGTGATGCCGTGGTTCTTGGCGAGGTAGTAGGCGGTCGCGAGGCCGTGGCCGCCCGCGCCGACGATGACGACGTCGTACGAGGAGCGCGGCTCGGGGTTGCGCCAGAGGAAGTCCGGGTGCTCCGGCAGCGGCTCGGCGGTCATGCCGCGTCTCCGTTCAGGTGGGGGTAGAGGGGGAAGGCGGAGGCCAGCTTCGCGACCCGGCCGCGCAGTTCGTCGTCGGGCCGTTCGCCCTTGAGGGCCTCGGCGATGATGTCGGCGACCTCCCGGAACTCCGCCTCGCCGAAGCCTCGGGTGGCCAGGGCCGGGGTGCCGATCCGCAGCCCGGACGACACCATCGGCGGACGCGGGTCGAAGGGCACCGCGTTGCGGTTGACGGTGATGCCGATGCGGTGCAGCCGGTCCTCGGCCTGTTGCCCGTCGAGCGCGGAGTCGCGCAGGTCGACGAGGACCAGGTGGACCTCGGTGCCGCCGGTCAGCACGGTGATCCCGGCCTCCGCCACGTCGTCGGCCAGCAGCCGCCCGGCGAGGATGCGGGCGCCGTCCAGGGTGCGCTGCTGGCGCTCCCGGAACTCCTCACCCGCCGCCACCTTGAAGGCGACCGCTTTGGCCGCGATGACATGCTCCAGCGGCCCGCCCTGCTGGCCCGGGAAGACCGCGGAGTTGATCTTCTTGGCCAGCTCGGCCCGGCTGAGGATCACTCCGCCGCGCGGGCCGCCGAGGGTCTTGTGGGTGGTGGTCGTGACCACGTCGGCGTACGGCACCGGGCTCGGGTGGAGCCCCGCGGCCACCAGGCCGGCGAAGTGCGCCATGTCCACCATCAGGTACGCGCCCACCGCGTCGGCGATCCTCCGGAACGCGGCGAAGTCCAGCCGCCGGGGGTAGGCCGACCAGCCGGCGACGATCATCCTGGTCCGGTGTGCGAGGGCGAGCTGCTCGACCTCGTCCATGTCGACGCGCAGGTCGGATTCGCGCACGTGGTACGGCACGACGTTGTACAGCTTGCCGGAGAAGTTGATGCGCATGCCGTGGGTCAGATGACCGCCGTGCGCCAGGTCGAGGCCGAGGATCGTGTCGCCGGGCTTCAGCAGCGCGAACATGGCGGCCGCGTTGGCCTGGGCGCCCGAGTGCGGCTGTACGTTCGCGGCCTCGGCGCCGAACAGTTCCTTCACCCGGTCGATGGCCAACCGCTCGACGACGTCGACGTGCTCGCAGCCGCCGTAGTAGCGGCGGCCCGGGTAGCCCTCGGCGTACTTGTTGGTCAGCACCGAGCCCTGGGCCTCCATGACGGCGGCCGGAGCGAAGTTCTCCGAGGCGATCATCTCGAGCGTGGACTGCTGACGGTGCAGCTCGGCGTCCACGGCGGCGGCGATGTCCGGGTCGAGCCTGCTGAGCGGGAGGGTGAGCGGGGAGGTGAGTGTGTTGGTCGACGAGCTGGTTGCCATCGGTGCACCATCCTGAGAGCCAACTAAAGCGCAACTGATATATCAGACTGTTGCGGTACGGTATGGGAGCTCGCCGGACAGGTCAAGGGGGCAGTTCATGCAGCAGGCGGCTACCGACCCGAGAGGCGGGGAGACCGAGGCGGGTCTGTCCCTCGCCGAGCGCGCCTACCGTGCCATCCGCGACCGGCTCGTGATGCTGGAGATCCGCCCGGGCGCGCCGATCAACGAGGAGCATCTGGCCCAGTCCCTCGGCGTCGGACGGACGCCGGTGCGCGAGGCACTCAAGCGGCTCCAGTACGAGCGGCTGATCACGACCTACCCCCGGCGCGGCACCTTCGCCACCGAGGTCAACATCACCGACCTGGCCCACATCTCCGAGGTGCGCCAGGAACTGGAGCCCCTGGCCGCCGCCCAGGCCGCACGGCGCGCGACGGCCGCGGACCGGGCGACCCTGACGGCCCTACGGCAGGAGCTGGAGCGCGCGCGCTCCGGTCGGCAGGACGCCGCCGAACTCATGCACCTCGACCTTCAGGTCCACCGCGCCGTCTACGCCGCCGCGCACAACCCGTACCTGGAGGACACCCTCGTCCGCCACGACAACCTCGCCACCCGCATCTGGTGCCTGTTCATCGACCGGCTGTCCGACATGGCCGGCCACGTCGAGGAGCACGGACCGTTGATCGAGGCCATCGTCGCCGGTGAACCCGAGAAGGCGGCACAGCTGGCCCGCAGCCACGTCAAGGACTTCGAACAGGCCATCCGGGACGCCATCTGAGGCGGGCGCCTGTGTCCGGCCGTGAAACACATGTCGTCTTAGGGCCCGTGCCCCAGTCCGGACCTGCTGTTCTGCCATGTCCTCGCAGGTGCCGTCGGACCTTGTGGGGGGCGCGGAGACCGAGTCCGCCAGTCTTCAAAGTCCCGCAGGTCATCTGCGGTTGCTTCGTTCCAGTTCTTGCCCCGGCGCCACGGGAAATCGAAGAGCACGCAGTAGTCACCGGTGCAATTCCGCTTCGTCTCGTGTTCAAGCCGTGAGAAGGACGAGCGGCACAGGTGCAGGCTCAGAACCCCGTCGACCTGGTAGCCCGGCGACAGTAGAAGCGCATCTCCAGTGCGAATCCCGAACCGCTCCTCCCGATCCGCCGTCGACGTCACCGGCTGTGAAGTTCGAGGTCTTGTGTACGACGATGCGCGCGCTGGTGGCCGGTGGTAGTGCGGTACTCGGCCAGGGCATCCAGCAGCAGTGCCGGGCATAGGAGTGCGTCAGGTGGGGCGGGCGGTCGCTCTTGGAGATCTGCACGGTGCCGCCGCGGACGACGACGCCGTCGCCCCGTTCGTTGAACACCTGGGCGACGGCGGTGTGCATTCGGCACCCACTTCCTCGACAGCACTCACCGACACATCACCCCTCTCCCCAACCCGTTCAGCGCCCCCGGCCTCGCCGGCTACCGCCTCGTCGGCACGGCCACGCGTCTGAGGTTCGAACTGCCGCCAGGGTGAACGGAACGGTGCCCGGTTGGCGAAACGACGTCGAGCTGGGCCCGTGCCGGCACATGCCTGTCGGCAACGGGCAGGGACCGCGAGCCCTTGGGACAGAGCAACTGCATGGGCCGACGTGGCGCCGTCGCACTCTGATGCACGCGATTGCGCATGACTGGTGTGTCGGTCACGCCGGACCAGGGCACTCCCACAAGATCGTGTCACGAGCTCTTGCCACTGTTGATTAGGGTCGGGGAGTGAGAACGCAGCGTCAGCCGTCCGTCGGCCTGACTCTCATCAGAGGGCCGTTGCTCCTGCTTGCTACAGCGCTTGGTCGTACTGATAGAGCGTCCACAACTCGTTTTTGGGTTTGGGTCAGCTGGGCCGGGTTGTCCGTCGCGCTGGTAACGGCCAGTGCGCTGAGCAGGTCCTTGATGCGGCGGGCCACGGAGCGCCGTCTCACTGCCACCAGCACGCTTCCTGCGTAGCTTTCGTCGACGGTTCTGGACATGATGGCCTCGGTGCAGAGTTCGTTAACAAGAGCGCGGGCTGTTTGGTCTGGGGCGGCTGGCCGGTACCCCGCTGGAGGTGCTGGACCGGGCCCGGATCCGCGAGACTGTCATCCCGCTGGCCTACCTGGCAGGCGGCACCACCGCGATGGGCGCCTTCGGCGCCATGCAACTCAACAAGGCGGCCGGCACCACCATCAACACCTCCGGTGCCGTGCAACCGGTGATCTGCGTGGTGGTCGGCGCGCTGACCATGCTCGCCGCGATCGCCGGCAGCAAGCCGCTCCTGCGGAAGGTGACGGCGGGCCCGGTGCAGACGGCGGACTGACATCGTCCCGACGGGGCCCCGCACCCCAGGCCCCCCTTCCACTGAGGGATGATCGAGCCATGACCACCCCAGCTCCGTCCGGGGCGCCCATCCGCGTCCTCATCGCCGACGACCAGGAGATGGTCCGCACCGGCTTCCGCTTCTTCCTCGACGCCCAGCCCGACATCACCGTGGTCGCCGAGGCCGCCGACGGCGAGGAGGCGGTGGCACTGGCCCGCCGGGAGCGGCCCGACGTCTGCCTGCTGGACATCCGCATGCCGAAGCTGGACGGGCTGGAGGCCACCCGGCTGCTGGCGGGACCCGACGTGGCCAACCCGATGCGGGTCGTCGTGGTGACCACCTTCGACCTCGACGAGTACGTGTACGGGGCACTGCGCGGTGGCGCCTGTGGATTCCTGCTCAAGGACTCCGGACCCACCCTCCTCGCGGAGGCGGTCCGCGCCGCCGCGGCCGGCGACTCGCTGGTTTCGCCGTCGATCACGGTCCGCCTGCTCAAGCAGGTCACCGCACCGCAGGCCGCCGCCGCTGCCCCGGTGAAGCCGGCGCCGCCCACGGAGCCCCTCACCGACCGCGAACTGGACGTCGTCCGCTTGGTCGCCCTCGGCCGAACGAACGCCGAGATCGCCGCCGAGCTGTACGTCTCCCTGTCTACAGTCAAGACGCACCTGTCCAGTGTCCAGCTCAAACTCGCGGCCCGGAACCGCGTCGAGATCGCGGCCTGGGCCTGGCAGCACGGGCACGCACAGCCCGGTGCGTGAGCAGACGCTGCCGTACAGCGCCGTGCGCCGCCACGCCGGCCAGTGCCCCATTGGGCTCGTTCGCCCCGTCACGGCGCCCGCGCTCCCTGGGCTCCCGGTTATCGTCAGCCGGGGTAGTCCACGGCGAGCTGGTTGGCCGCTGCCTGCATGGTCCGCAGGGCGAGGGTGCCGCCGACCACGAAGTTGAAGGCGCGACTGTCATTGATGCGGTCGCGGACATAGCGGGACAGCTGCGCCCAGACATTCTCCCAGTCGATGGCCCTCACGGGCTCGTGGGGCGAGCTCGTTCGCGTTGCCGCCGTCGCCGCGCACCTGGACATACGTGCCGACGGTGAAGGTCGTTCCGGCCAAAGCATTGGAACCGATGTTCGCGGAGATGAAGTCGAACCGGGCGCCCTCGGCGAACATCTGGATCATCGTTGTGCTGGCGGACGCCTGCTCGGCCGTCTGGGTAGCGTGAACTGACCCGAGAGGCCTGGCGGCGCGCAGCACGCTCATCGCCGAGAAGAAGGTACCTATCCCGAGACGCTGGTCGGAGCGGTCGAAACCGCCGACGCGTTCCAGGTAGCCGTAATCGCCCTGACGCAGGAAGTCGCTCCTGACGTGGGCCGCGTTGACGGGGTTGGCAGGGCCGGCACCCATGCGGACGTAGGTGTTGGTCGCGTGGTTGAAGTAGCCGACGACATACAGGTTGGCGGTGTTGAACACGAGACTGGCCTGCGGGGTGCCCACACCGGCCTGGAAGTTGACGGCGAAGTAGTCGTTCACGTCGGCGGGCCGCTGGCGCAGGATGCCCTCGCGCAGGGTGCCGTTGCTGACCCTCTCACGGATCTGGCTGATCACCGAGTTGTAGGTGTTCATCCAGCTGCGGCGGTCGTTACTGTTGAAGTTGGCATCAATGTTGCCGCTGACCCTGTCCGCGGCGGCCAACTGGACATGGGCGAGGCCGTGGGAGTCGGGGCTGTGTCCGGGCCGGCCAGGTAGACCGCGCCGGCGAGAGCGGCAGGGACCGCCAGCGACACACCGAGCCGACGGAGAACGTGATTGCTCATGGTGGGTTCCGTCCTTCACGGATGGGGCGTGAGACAGGAGCCGGCCCGCTGCAGAGCGTCGCGAGCACGGCTGCCGCCTCTTCGTAGTGGTGAGGGCCGCGGAGACGAGCGCGGTCAGGCCCGCAGGACTGATGAGGTTCCTGCTCATTGGCCTGCCGGTTTTTTTCGGCCCTCGTATCAGGCCGGGCTGCGCGCCGACGGCAGATACCACGTTCAAAAGCCGCGGAGTTGTTCGCCAGGCCAGTCCAGGGAGCCAATCAACCAGATCTCTGAGCTGCCCCGAGTTCCGTAGAGTCCGGTGATCTTGTTTCAGGCGGACTGCGGGATTTGCTTCTGGCTCCGCCAGAAGGCTTGCTCGTACTCGGCCGGTGGCACGTAGTCGAGTGCGGAATGGAGGCGTTCTTCGTTGTACCACGTGACCCACTGGAAGATCGCCCGCTCGACCTGGTCGACGTCCCGCCACGGCCCTTGCATCTCGATCAGTTCGGCCTTGAAGGTGCCGTTCAGGGCCTCGGCCATCGCGTTGTCATAGCTGTCCGCGACGGAGCCGACCGAGGCGTCGGCGCCGATCTCGGCGAGCCGGTCGGTGTACCGAATGGATACGTATTGCGAGCCGCGGTCGCTGTGATGGATCAGGCCGGAATCCTTCTTGATCCGGCGTCTCCACAACGCGATCTCCAGGGCAACCAGCGGGAGTTCGATGCGCATGTGGTTCGCGACCTGCCGGCCGACGATCATCCGCGAGTACACGTCCAGGACGAACGCCACGTATGCCCACCCCGACCACGTGCGGACATACGTCATGTCCCAACGCCGGTAAGTTAGCCGCTCTTTCGGGGGATTGACGGCATACAGGAGCCCCAGCGGGACTGGTTTTCGACCAAGAAGACCGCGTCCGTGCCGAGGCTCCCGTGTCTGCTCATCCTGCCACCGTTCCCGCTGCCCGAGTGAGGCTGAAGCCATCGGGCTCTCCTCATCCTTTAGATGATCTCGGTCTGGGAGCCCTGCCACAGTTGCTGTCTCCCGACCTCGTGGATCAAGTGATCGCCGACTGCGGGCGCCGGGAACGGCGGGTGCGTGCCCTGCCGGCCCGTGTGACGTTGTACTTCGTCCTCGCTCTGTGGCTGTGCCCGGCCGCCGGCCCCGAGGTGCTGCGGATGCTGTTCCAGCAGCTCAAGGAGCAGCTGCGGGCAGGAGCACTGCGGATCCCTTCGACCGCGGCCGCGGTCCAGGCCCGCCGCCGGCTCGGCCCTGCCCCGCTCAGGGCGCTGTTTCGGCGTCTGCGCGGCCCTCATGGCGATCCCGGCGCTCCGGGGATGTCGGCCTTCGGATGCGACCTGGCACTGCTGAAGGTGTCGGTGGACGGCACTCGCCTGGACGTGGCCGACACCCCGGCCAACCGGAAGGCGTTCGGCGCCCCGCCGCGCGGCCGCTTCGGCTCCGGCCGCTATCCGCAGATACGAGTGCTCATGCTGATCGCCAGCGGGACGCGGGCGGTGCTGGAGGCGGTCTGGGGACCGTGGTCGGTCGGCGAACTGCCGCTGCTGGACAAGCTCATGCAGACCGGGGCCGTGCGCCGGGGCATGCTGGTGCTGGCAGACCGGTACTTCACCGGCTTTCCGCAGGTGTCGCAGATCGTCCGCACCGGCGCCCACCTGATCTTCCGTACTCCCTCCCGGCGCAAGCTTCCGGTGTTCACCGAACTCCCCGACGGCTCCTACCTGTCGGTCCTGCCCGGCCCGGTCTACTCGGTCAAGGGCGACTGGCGCCGCAGTGCCCGCGAACGCGGCCGCCGCCTGGGACTGCGGGCCCGCCAGGAGCAGGGCATCCGGATCCGCGTCATCGAGGCCGAAGTCACCGTCATCCCCGAGCACGGCGAGCCCCGCACCGAGTCCTAACGGCTGATCACGACCCTGCTCGATCCCAAGCAGGCCTCCGCCGAGCAGATCGCCCGGCTCTATGCGGAACGCTGGGAGGCCGAGATCGCCTTCGCCGACCTCAAAACGTACCTGCGCAGCCACCAGAAGGTCCTGCGCTCGAAGGACCCCCAGGGCGTGGCCCAGGAACTGTATGCCCTGCTCATCGTCTATCAGCTGGTGCAGATCACCCGTGCCCGGGCGGCGCGGACATACCCGCACGCCGAGGCACTCGACCCCGACCGCCTATCCTTCACCGTCACCCTGCGGGCCCTGGTCCGCACCATCGGCCGGACAGCACCGCCGGCACGGCTTCTGCACGACGCGCTGCGCGAGATCCACGCTCACCCTCTCCTGACGCGCCGCCCCCGCGCCAAACCGAGAGAGCGCAAAGGCACTGTCGCCCTGGCCAAGGCGATCACGACTCGTCCGCCGAGCAAGGTCGATAACAAGATCACTACTGAAGTTTCCCCGTGATCTCGGACACGTGATCGTTACGCCGCAAGGGCGTGCTGGTGTCGTTGCCTGGTCTCGGCCGGGGTGAGGTAGCCGAAGATTTTGTGCTTGCGCAGACGGCGGCGGTTGTAGAAGGTCTCGATGAAGGTGAAGACCTCGGCGCGGGCGGTCGCCCGGTCGGGCCAGGTCCGGGTGCCGATCTCCTCCTTCAGGAGGGCCCAGAAGCTCTCCGCGGCGGCATTGTCGAAACATGACCCAGTCCGCCCGCAACTCTGCCGGAGTCCCAACTCCTCTATCCGGTAACGGAATTGGGACGAGGTATACTCGCTGCCGCGATCGCTGTGGATCACACATCCCGGCTCCAGGTTCCCGGCCATGTGCCATGTCCAGGGCGTCGACGACGAGGTCGGCTCGGTGGTGATCGGCCATGGCATAGCCGACGACCTCGCGGGTGGCCAGGTCCAGCCAGCAGGCGAGGTAGAGCCAGCCCTCGGCGGTGGGCAGGTAGGTGATGTCGCCGACCAGCTTGATCCCGGGACGCTCGGCGTGGAAGTCACGGCCGATCAGGTCCGGGGCCGGCTTCGCCTTCGCATCCGGCCGGGTCAGCGAGCGGCGCTTGCGCCGTGTGACGCCGCGTATGTCGCGCTCGCGCATCACGCGGGCGACACGCTTGCGGTTCACCCGCTGCCCCAGGCGTCGCAGTTCAGCGTGAATGCGCGGGACACCGTAGGTATGGCGGGAGGCGATGTGCAGCACCGTGATCTCATGCCCGAGCGCGTCGTTCGCGGCCTCCCGGGCGCGGCGGGCCGCCTCGCCATCACACCACGCGTAGTACGACGAGCGGGCGACCTTCAGCACCCGGCACAGCAGAACGACCGGGTAGTTCGCCTTCTCCGTGTGGATGAACCGGTACAGCTCGCTCACCGGTCGTTCTCCTTCACGAAGAAGGCGGTCGCTTTTTCAGGATCTCGATCGTCTGCTGTTGTTCGCGGACCTCCTTGCGCAGCCGCTTGAGTTCCTCGCGCTCGGCGCTGGTCAGCTCACCGGGCTCGCCCTCGCCCCGGTCCGCCTTGGCCCGGCGGTACCAGCCACGCAGGGACTCCGAGCTGATGCCGAGTTCCCGGGCCACCGCAGTGACCGTCTTGCCCGAGGAGTCGACGAGCGCGATCGCGTCCCGCTTGAACTCCTCGGTGTACCGCTTCGTGTACTTGCTTCCCACCTGGTGCTACTTCCTCTGGAACCTCAGGTCCCAGTCTCCAGGTGTCCACGATCAAGGGGAAGCTTCACTACTCGTGCCCCAAGGGGCAATTGACTTACCGGCGTTGCGTCATGTCCGCCACCCACAGTTGGGCGGGGCGGGAGGCGGTGAAGTCACGGTCGACCAGGTCCGGCGGGCGGGGCGCCGACGGCTCCGGCACGGTAGTCCTGCGACGTTGACCACGGATTACGCCCTCCAGGCCCAGCTCACCCTCACCCATCAGCCGTTCGACGGTGCAACGGGCCACGTCGACGCCCTTGCGCCGCAGCGCGCGGGTGATCCGGCGGACACCACAGGTGCCGCCGGACTCGGCATGGACCTGTTCGATCAGCGGCATGAGCTGCTCGTCCCGCAGCCGGCGGGCCGATTCCGGCCGCTTCTTGCGGGCGTAGTACGCCGACTCGGACAGCCCCAGCACCCAGCAGGCGAACCCGACTCCGAGGCCCTTGTCTCTGAGGTGCTCGATCACCTGGTCGGCCTCGTCCGGGGACGGTCGAGTTCCGCCGCAAAAAACGCGCTGGCAGCTTTGAGGATCTCGTTCATCCGCCTCAACTCCGCGTTCTCCCGTCGGAGTTGCCTCAGCTCTTCCCCCTCGGCGGTGGTCAGCCGATCGTCGCGCTCACCGGTGTCCGCCTCGGCTTGGCGGACCCAGCCGCGCAGGGCCTCCTTGTGGATGCCCAGGTCCTTCGCGACATGCGCGATCGGACGGCCGGAGGTGCGGACCTCGCGCACGGCCCGCTCGCGGAGCTCGTCAGGGTACTTACGTGGTGCCGGCACTGCTCGTGGTTCTCCTTCGGGCCAGGATCATAAGCCTGGCTTCAGGGACTCCACGAAACCGGGGTCAGCTCAGGTTATCGCTGGTCAGGGAGGTGGCAGGCAGGATCAATCCGCGCGGGGAGAAGCGGACGGCTGCACGGCACAGCTGCTGGTGTCCCTGCAGGAGTGGGTTGGGGTAGCGGGACGGGGCAAGTTGAGGTGGTCAGGGCCGCCGTGAACGGGAGGGCTCCCCCCTGTCTGGGCCTCTTGTTGGAGGAGGGAGAGGCGAGGTTCGTCAGTTGTCCAGCGGCGGAAGAGCTCGCGCTGCTGGTCCAGGGTGAGAGTGCGGCCGCGGAAGCCGTTCGGCTCCTTCACCATCAGGGTGCGGGTCGGATCGAACAGCACGATGTGCTTGGAGCGGGCGAAGCGGAAGAACTGCCGGAGTACCACGAATCGGCGTTTGCGGGCCCCTGGGCACGGTGGCGAGGAAGGCTTCGACATCGTGCACGTCGACCAGGGCAGTTGGAGTGCTCATCGTTCAGGAGCCGGCCCAGGTCGGTGACCAGGCCGCAGGCCCGGGCGACGCAGAAGCGGGCCGCGACGTGCGCGACGAAGTCCTCGAGCCAGGCGGGCGGGTCGGCGAGTTGGTCGCGGAGGTGTTCGCCGCGGATGAAGGGGCGGCCGGGGTGCCGTTGTCAGCAGGCGGAGCACAGGCCCAGTCCGGCATGCCGCCGCAGCTGGCCGCACTCGCGGCAGATCCGGGGTGGCTGCTTGGGCGGCCCCGGGCGTGAGCACGAGCCGCACCAGCCGGTGTCCTCGCGCAGATAGCCAGGCTTGCCGCAGCGCGGGCAGGGCTGCTGGGCGGCGAACCGCTCGGCCTTGCGGCGGCAGTCCCGGCACAGCCGGTTGCCGGCCGCGCGGACCGGATGGCCGCACTGTTCGCAGACGCGCGAGCAGGTGATGCACCTGTCGGCGTACACATGAACGTGCATAGCCGCGTACGGATGAACGTGCAGAGTTCTTGATGTGTTGAGGGACGTTGCTCGGCACTCTGCTGCCTGTTGTTGAGGTTGCAGAGAGGGGTGGGCCGTGGTCCTGGATCCGCAACGCTGGCTGGAATTGCGGCGCTTTCGCGGCCTGGTCGAGTCCGGTGCCATGAGCCTGTCGGAGGTCGCCAAGGAGACCGGACTCAACTGGCGGACGGTCAGCAAGTACCTGTCTGCCGACGGGCCCGTGTCACCGCCACGCCGGTCACCGAGCGGGCGGTCCAGGGCGAGGGTGATCGACGAGTTCGCGCCGCTGGTCGACTCCATGCTGCGGGCGGAGATCCTGATAAAGGCTGCGGTCATCCACGAGCGGCTGGCCACGGAGTACGGATTCACCGGCAACTACCAGCGGACCAAGCTCTACGTCCAGGAAGCCCGCCCCAGGATCGCCGAGGAACTCGGCATCACACCAAGGGAGCTGGCGGGCATGCACCGCCGCTTCGAGGTGATCCCCGGAGCCCAGGCCCAGGTCGACTGGGGCGACGAGGGCAAGATCCTCGCCCACGTGGGCATCGCGAAGGTCTACTCGTTCCACATGACGCTGGCGTACTCACGCGACCCGTTCTGCTGCTTCACCACCAGCCAAGACCTGCAGACCTTCTTCGACTGCCACCGCCGGGCGTTTGCCCACTTCGGCGGGGTGCCGATGACGATCGTCTATGACCGCACCAAGACCGTCGTCCGCCGCCACGTCGCCCCCGGCGAGGCCGTCCCGCTGCACCCGGAGGCGGTCGGCTTCGCCGGCCACTACGACTTCGATATCGACGTGCTGGCCGCCTATCGGCCCACCGGTAAGGGCCGCGTCGAACGGCAGGTGCTGATCGTCCGCGACCACGTCCTGTCCGGGCGGGCCTTCTCCTCCATCGAGGAGATGGACGCCGCCTTCCTGTCCTGGGTGCCGCAGCGCAGGGCCCAGATCCACAAGACCCACCGGGAGGTCATCGGCGAGCGGGCGGCCCGTGACCACGCGGCCCTCAAGCCGCTGCCGCCGACTCCGTATCTGGTGACCGAGCGGCACCTGCGGCCGGTCGGCAAGGACTGTCTGGTCGCCTTCGGCGGCAACCTCTACTCGGTGCCCGCCCGCCGCGTCCGCCCCCGTCAGCTGGTCGAGGTCCGGGCCACGAAGTCGCAGGTCATGCTCCATTCGACCGCTCCCGACGGCAGCGGCGAGACGCTGCTGGCGATGCACCCGAGGGCGGTCGGCCGCGGGACGCGTGTCGTCGAGGAGAGCCACTGGGACGGTCTGCCCACCGGAAACGGCCGGCGGACCACCACGGGTGACGTCCCGCCGCGGCGCCGGCACGAACCGGCCCCGGGCGAGGCGGCCGGGGCGCTGCAGGCCCTGCTGAACCGGGCCGCCGCCACTCAGATCGAGGTCGGCCGCCGACCGCTGTCGGTCTATGACGAGCTGACCGGGACCCGGCCCTTCACCACCAACTCCCCGACGAAGGAGTCCTCTTGAGCGAGCTGACCGGCAACCGCATCCGCACCACGGCCGGCAAGCTCGGCCTGCCCCACCTGGCCGAGACCATCAACGAGTACACCCGCCGGGCCGACGAGGCCAAGCTGGGCTACCTCGACTTCCTCGACCTGGTGCTGTCCGAGGAGTTGGCCGTCCGCGACGACCGACGCTTCCGCTAGGGCGTGTTTCGAAAGTCCCGTCTGGCCCGCGACGCCTGGCACGGCGCCTCGCTGCGTTGTCGGGGTCGCCCGCGTACGCCCAGTACGCGGGCGACCCTCCGCCTTGCGATGCACCGCACCAGACGCCGCGGGCCTCGCCCTCCGGGCGGACGACGCTACTTTCGAAACACGCCCTAGGGCCTGCGGCTGTCCCGGCTGCCGCACCACAAGACACTGGATGAGTACGACTTCTCCTTCCAGCCCGATCTCGACCCGCGCAAGGTCAAGGACCTCGCCACCCTCTCCTTCGTCGAAGCCAAGGCGAACGCCGCCCTGCTGGGGCCGCCTGGAGTCGGCAAGACACACATCGCCGTCGCCCTCGCCGTCGCGGCCTGCCGGGCCGGCTACTCGATCTACTTCACCAGCCTCGACGACATGGTCCGCAACCTCAAAGCCGCCGAGGAGACCGGCCGGTTGACCAGGAAACTCGGCACCTACCTGCGGCCCAGCGTTCTCGTGGTCGACGAGGTCGGCTACCAGCCCCTCGAGCGAGCCGAGGCGAACCTGGTCTTCCAGGTGATCTCCAAGCGCTACGAGAAGGGCTCCATCATCCTGACCTCGAACAAGACCTTCAGCGAATGGGGCCAGGTCTTCGGCGACGAGGTCCTCGCCACCGCCATCCTCGACCGCCTCCTGCACCACTGCGAAGTGATCTCCATCAACGGCCCGAGCTACCGCCTGAAGAACCGCCTCAAAGCCATCGAGCGCGAGACCGAAGTCGCCTGATACCTCTGCACGTTCATCCGTACGCGACTCTGCACTTCAGCTCGTACGCCGACAGCACCGGCCGGTGTCCTCCCGGAGGACACGGTCCTTGCCGCAGACCGGGCACGTTGCCTTCGCGGCCTGTTCCTGCATCCGACGCCGGCACCGGCAGCAGTGCTCACGGTCGAGATAGCCGACTGGTGCCCCGCAGGTGACGCAGTCGCGTTGCCTCTTGCCCACCGCTGTCTCCGCCGGTCACAGCGGCGGCATTGACCGGCCGCGTCCGGAGACGGCCTTGGGAAGTTCGGTGACGGGCCGGGGCGGAGCCACGGGCTGCTCGACGGGGGTGGTGTCGACTTCGATCAGGTCGTTCGGGGTGCACTCCAGCGCGGTGCACAACGCTGCCAGGGTGGTCATCTTCACCTGCGAGGGTTCCTTGGTGAACAGCGCGGACACCGAGGCGGAGGACAGCTCCAGGCCGGCCTTCTCGGCCAGCAGTCGCCGCAGCTCGGTGCCCGTCCAGATCTCGCGCTGGGCGGCGGCCATCCGCAGCCGCCATCGGATCTTCATGCGGTGGTGTCCTTCTCGGTCAGCTCGGCCAGAGTGCCGGCGACGGCCCGCTGATAGGCGTCCTCGATGAACGTCGCGGAGGGCCGGACATAACGCATGGTCGAGCTGACCGTCCAGTGCCCGAGCATTTGCTGGATCGCCACCAGGTCGACGCCGCGTTCGTAGTTGTGGGTCGCGCAGGCCCTCCGCAGGGCATGCGGGCTGAACCGGTCTGCGGGCGGGCGCCCTTCGAGCTGAGATAGCGAAGCCGGTTGCGGATCGTTCCGCGATGCAGGCTGCTGCCGGACTCGTCGGCGAACAGCACCGGTGAGTCCGGGAACTTGGGCCGTACGTCTTCCAGGAACCAGCGCAGCACCAGGTCCAGGCCGTCGAGCATGGGCACCCAGCGCGGCCTGGGCCCGGAGGTGTGGGCACCCTTGCCGAAACGGACGTGGAGCTTGCCGAACGGGCCGCGGCTGAAGTGCACATCCGGCTTGTCCAGCAGCGATGCCTCCTCCGAGCGGAGCCCGGCGTGATACAGCGTCCGGAACATCGCATAGTCGCGGGCGGCAGGTCCGTACTTCCGGGCGGTGGCGATCCGCTGCTTCAGGAAGTGGAAGAACTCCGCCATCCTATCCGGTGTCGGCGGCGGGGTCAGCATGTCGAGAGGCGTTGAACTCGTCGACTGGGCAGACCAGTCTCACGCCGAACGCGGCCTCGATGTCGGCCGCTTTGCGGGCCTGCAGGAACCGGTGGAACCCCTTGAAGATCTGGACGTACTCGCGTCGGGTCGACGTCGCACGGCCCTTCACGGCCAGGTCACGAACGACTCGGTCGATGTCCTCGGCGTCACCTCCCACGCGGGGCGGCCCAGGGCCGCGAGGGTTCGCTCCAGCAGGCCGACGTCGTTGTCGATGGTCACCGGACTGAACCCGCGGGCCCGCCAGGAGGCGACGAACGCGTCGACACACGCGGCCTGGAACTGCCACGGGTCCCTCGCCAGGGGCTCCTGCGGGACGGCCCCGCCCGCGATGACCTGGAGTCTCGCCTCCGCCACCGACACACCTACCTCGCACCTGAACCGTCAAGGCAACACCTGGAAAACCGGAGTGCTACCGCGAGAGCCAACGAGGACTCCCGGAACGGGATACGGCCAGGTGGCAGCCACAACCCTTGTGAGGGAACAAGTGCCAGCCCCAGATGGGTGGACGAAGACGTTCACCGATCCCCGCCTCTGCGCGGCCATCGTCGACCGCCTGACGTTCAACGGCGCGATCATCGAGACCGGCACCGACTCCTTCCGGCTCGCCTCTATCCGGGCCCGGGTAGAGGAGCCCGCCAAGGTCGGCTGACCGCCCGAGGCACGACTCGACGGCCCGCCTCAGGGCAGCCCCGGGAGGCAAAACAGCCAGCCGGGGCCAGCCCTGAGATCCGGTCACTTTCGCCAGAACAGGTGGTGCGTCACGCCACTCGGGCTGGGCACGACCTCCAGGTGGAACCGGTCGAGCAGCTCATCGGGTGACTCCCAGAGCCGTAGTCCGGACCCGAGCTTCACCGGCGAGACGGCCACATGCATGGTGTCGACGAGGTCGGCGTCGAGGAACTGCCGGATGGTGGTAACCCCGCCGCCGAGCCGGATGTCCTTGCCCTGCGCCGCCTGCCGCGCCTGCTCCAGGACCGTGGCCGGGTCGCCGTCGACGAAGTGGAACGTGGTGTCGGAGAGCGTGAACGAAGGACGCTTGTGGTGAGTCATGACGAACACTGGGGTGCGGAACGGGGGCTCGTCACCCCACCAGCCGCGCCACTCATGGTCATTCCAGGGCCCACGCTGGGGCCCGAACTTGTTGCGGCCCATGATCTCGGCACCGATGTTGCGCGTGTAGTCCCGCGTGAAGTAGTCGTCGAGGCCCCGGCTCCCCCCGGGATCGGTGCGCATGGGCCAGCTCGCCGTGGCACCGGCCCAGGCGAACAGCCTCGCCGGGTCGACGGCGTGGCCGAACGGACTCTCAAGGCTCTGGTCCTCACCGGCACCGATCCCGTCACTTGAGACGTTGAAGTTCTGGACTCTCAGCAGCTGAGCCACGTGCTCCTCCTGTGTTGTCGACAACGGTGGTGAGACTCTCCGGGCCGCGAGAACTCATCGCTGCATCTGTGACCGGTAAGACGCTGTTGTCTTTCCGATCCTGAAAGTGGTGTTTAGCTGGTCGTGTGTCACGAACGCTGAAGGAGGCGTCGATGTAGGAGCTTCCGGAAGCGGTGCTGTGTGAGGTCATGTCCGCTGGAGTGGTGTATCGACGGCCATTCGGTGATCTCGTTTTGAGGCTATGCGGTGAGTTCGGTGGGCAGGACGGTCTCGTCGGTTTCTGACTCGATCGGGTGGAGGCGGGCCTTGGCCAGCAGGTCGAGTCCCATGTAGCGGCGGGCCTCGGTCCACTCGTCGTTCTGCTCGGCCAGCACCGCGCCGACCAGGCGGATCACGGCGGCGCGGTCGGGGAAGATCCCGACCACGTCGGTGCGGCGGCGGATCTCCTTGTTCAGCCGTTCTTGCGGGTTGTTCGACCAGATCTGCCGCCAGATCTCGCGGGGGAAGGCGGTGAAGGCCAGCAGTTCGTGCTGGGCGGCGTCGAGGTGTTCGGCGGCCTTGGGGAACTTGGCTTCCAGGGCGTCGAGGACGTGTCGCATCTGGGCCTGGACCGCCTCGGAGTCGGGTTGTTCGAAGACGGTCCGCAGCAGCGTGGCCACCCAGGGCTGGGCGGACTTGGGGACCTGACTCAGCAGGTTGCGGGCGTAATGAAGCCGTAAGGATTCAACATGGTGTTTCGCTGTCTCTTGTGACGGATGCGAGTACGTCGGCGGCCGTGGTGAAACGTCGTTCGGCGAGCGTTGGGATGTACGGGTCCTGTTCGAGGAGGGGACGGACATCCTCGATGGCGTTGCGGATGGTGCCGCGGCTGACACCGAACAAGTCGGCCAGGGTCTGCTGGTCACATAGGTTTCGCTGGGAAAGGACCGTCGCCAGGATCCGGTCAGCGTCAGTGATCTTTTGACGGAAGACGCCGCCACGGGTTCCTGGGCGCCGGCCGCCGCCGCGTTTGCGATGCCGACGTTGTTCGATCGTGGCCTGGTAGGGCACGGTGATCCGGTCGATCAGCGCCTGGAAGTCCGGGCGGGGCATGCCGGTGAGTGCGGGGTGGGACAGGGTCTGTGAGAGATCCATTCGGCTGGTGGTCGCACCACCTTCTGCCCAGTCGCGTAGTTCCTGGGCGGAGGAGAAGTAGTGTGCGGTCTGCGAGACGGTGATCTTCTGCGCGTCTATGAGTGTGCGGGTCTCGCCGATGACCTGGCCGATCGTGACCGGGTTGATGGCGAGCAGGTCGACCAGAACCTTCTGGGAGCAGACACGGCGCAGATAGATCACGGTGACCAGGATGCGGTCGGCGTTCGAGAGCAGGGGCCTGCCGTGTGCTCCGGGGGCCTTCAGACGGCGGCCGCCGCGCTGCTGGAATTTGCGCTGTTCGGCCTGGGCGGCTTGCGCAGGGGCCAGCCGGGCGCATAGTGCCTCCAGCTCTGATGAGGTCATGCCGCTCAGGCGCGGGTCGGCGAGCATCGCCAGGACCCGCAACCTGCTCTGGTCCCGATCGCTCGTGTTGACCGCGCAGTTGCTGGCGGCGCCAGCCGGGGTGATCGTGTAGTTCCAGGATCCGTGCTGGTCATGGGGTGTGATCGGGAGTGAGCGCAGGTGCTCGCGGCTGACGGAGATTCCCACCGGGTAGGTCCCGGTGTCCAGCTCGGCGTGAACGCGCAGGCCGGTGCGGGTGCGGGTCGCGGCGATGCTGTTGACCACGACTTCGTGGCTGGTCAGGGGCCTGCCACGCCAGTTCATGGTGATGTGGGAGAACAGCCGATGCTCGACCTTGTTCCATTTCGAGGTGCCCGGCGGAAAGTGGCAGACGGTCACCGTGAGACCCATCTGGGCGGCGAACGCGGCGAGTTCGGCCTTCCATAGCCGGTAGCGGTAGCTGTTGGAGCCTCCGCAGTCCGCGGTGATCAACAGTCTGTCGGCATCCGGGTGGTCCATCCGCCCGCGGGCCCGCCACCAGCGGCGGATCGACTCGACGGCGAACACCGAGGTGTCGTGATCGGTGCCGACGTTCACCCAGCCGCTGTCGTGGGCCAGATCGTAGATGCCGAAGGGTATCGCCACGTCGACGTCGGGGCCGATGAAGTAGAAGCTGTGGTCCTCCACCTGCACCGGATCGCCGGCAGGGCGCCATTGCCGCCCGGGGTTCGGCAGCTGGCCCAGCTGCTCCTTCTTCTTGGCATCGATGCTGATCACCGGCTGGCCGCTGGACTGGTGCTCCTTGACCTGCTCGTTGATATAGCGGAACTGCGCGTCCCGGTCGGGGTGCTGCTTGCCCTCCAGCGTCTTGGCGCTGGCCTGCAGGCTGAAGCCCTGCACTTTCAGAAGCCGCCCGACGGTCGGAGCGGAGACCGGGTGACCCTGCCGGGTCAGCTCCTCTGCGAGGTTGCGCAGGGACTTGGTGGTCCAGCGCAGCGGCGACATCGGATCACCCCGCTCGTCCGGCTCCACCAGCTTCAGCAACGCAGGAACCAGGGAAGGATCTTGTTCCTCGGCGGGCTTGCGGCCGCCCCCGGGACGTCGGACGGCGCCGTCCGGTAGCGGATCCCCACCGGCCTCCAGCTCGAACACGCCGTTACGGACCGTGCTCTCGCTCACCCCGGCCACCCGCGCAACGGCCCGTACCCCACCGTGTCCGAGCAGTCGAGCCTCCTGGGCCAGCATCAGACGCCGCTGACGCTCGTTCAGATGCGGCAAGACGACCTGGAACCGCAGCGCAAGCTGATCCAGAACGTCGGCGGCGAAGCTCATACCAGAGCAACGATCTTGTCCTATGAAAGCAACGGGTTGATTCTTTACGGCTTCAATGAACCCGGCAGCGCTGGTAGGCCGCGCCGATCATGACCTTGCGGATCGCCTTGACCAGGCCCGAGTGGTGATCGCCCAGTACGAGTCGGACACCGCCCAGACCGCGTTCGCGCAGGTGACGCAGGAACTGGGTCCAGAACACCTCGGTCTCGCTGTCGCCGACCATCACTCCCAGCACCTCGCGGCCGCCGTCCTCGGTGATGCCGGTGGCGATCACCACGGCCCGCGAGACGATCTGGTGCGCGACCCGTGCCTTGCAGTAGGTCGCATCGAGGTAGGTAGGGAAGCGGGTGTGGTCCAGGGGCCGGCCGCGGAACGCGGTCAGCTGGGTGTCCAGGTCCGCGCAGATCCGTGAGACCTCGCTCTTGGAGATCCCGCTGTCCGCACCCAGCGCCTTGACCAGGTCGTCGACCGAACGGGTGGACACTCCGTGCACGTACGCCTCCATGATGACGGCGAACAGAGCCTGGTCGATGCGGCGGCGACGCTCCAGCAGGCTCGGGAAGAAGCTGCCCGAGCGCAGCTTGGGTATGGCCAGGTCCAGGTCACCGGCCTGCGTAGTCAGCGTCTTGTCGCGGTGCCCTTGCGCAGCGCGGTGCGTGTCTCGGTGTGCTCGTTCCACTCCGCACCGATCCTCGACGTCGCCTCGGCCTCGATCAGCTCCTGCAGCATCCGCTCGGCCACGAAACGGACGAGTTCGAGTCCGTCCGCCGAACGCAGTGACTCCAGCAGCCGAAGTAAGTCATGCTGGGACAGGGCCATCATGCACCTCCTGGTTGAACTGGCCGTTTACCAGGGAGAGTTGCATGGTGGCCCGCCTGCCGGGCAGAGCGGAATCCCTATCGACACACGCCCCGGGGCGTACGCCCGTTGATCGGCTACACCACGAAGCGGGACGCCATCCCATGGGCCCGCCCCGTCCGCCGGGACGGCACGGCGCGGTGATGCGCGTGCCCTGGCGCTCGCGGTTCGCCGTCCGCGTCCTGACGGTGGCCGGTGCCTTGCCTCTGGCTCAGGGCCGAGCATCCGGTGCCGGTGCTCGCGGTGCTGGGACGTCGGCCCAGCCGCATTCCCCCCTGCTGCTCTTGGTCAGAGGTTCAGCAGGTGTGCCGCGTTGCGGTGTGCGATGCGCGTGAGGTCGGCGCGGGAGAACGGCGCTGTGCGGAGGAACTCGACTGCCTCGGCCGTCGATTCGTAGGGTAGTCGACGGCGAACAGCAACCGGTCGGCGCCGATGGCGTGGACGGCTCCGAGGAGGGCCGCGTGGGAGAAGACGCCGCTGGTGGTCGCGTAGAGGTTGTGCCGCAGGTAGTGGGAGGGCAGGTGTCGTGGCCTGCTCCTGGGGTCGGCCTGGTGGTAGCGGCTGTCGAGCCGGGCCAGCTGGAAAGGCAGCAGTTCTCCCATGTGCCCCAGCGTCACCGAGGCCCGAGGAACTCGTCGAACACTCCGCCGTAGATCAGGCGCAGTGCGTGGGCGCCGACCTGCGCTGTCCATCCCCAGGACGGCCCGCTCAGCACGGGGTACCCCTGGAACACCCGCCACTGATCGGCGGGGAAGAGCGCGGGATGGATGTAGAGCGTCACGCCGAGCCGTTCAAGCTCGGCCCACACCGGCCGGAACTGCGGCTCGTCGAGGTAGTGGCCCTGAACGTGGTCGTTGTGCAGGACTCCCTTGAGGCCGAGTTGCTCCACCGCCCGGCGCAGTTCGGCCACGGCGGCCTGCGGGTCCTGCAACGGCAGGGTGGCGAAGCCGGCGAACCGTGTCGGGTGGGCGGCGACCACGTCGGCCAGGTGGTCGTTGACCTGGCGGGCCGTGGCCACGGCCTCCGAGGGGTCCTCGATGGCCTCCACGCCGGGTGAGGTGAGCGACAGGATCTGCATGTCCACCCCGTGCTCGTCCATGTCCGCCAGCCGCAGCTCCGTGAAGTCGGCGAGCCGGCGCCCCCACTCTTCCCCCCAGCCGGGAGGCATCCTGGCTTCGCCGGGCCACGGGATCAGCTCCGGAACGGAGAACGCCTCTTCGACCGCGATCACCTTCATGCCGCGCCCCGGGCGGCCGGCGGCGGTCCCGGCCGAGGTGGAGGTGGCGGCCTGGGCGGCGGCGGGCGGGGCCGCGAGGGCTGCTGTGCCGGCGGTGGCGCCGGCCGCGGCGGCCAGCAGACGCCGCCGCGAGGTGTGCGCGGCGAGGGGGGATGCAGACGATCCTGTCGTCATCGTCCTGCCTTTCCATCGGTTTGACGGGAATCGAGGGGCATGGGTCGGAGGGGCGGGATCGATTTGAGCTCACAATTAAGAAACCTAATCGTAGGCAACCTAATCGTAGGCTACCTAATGAATGCGGATCTCGGAAGCTCCCGGTGGTGTTGGGCGCCAGGTCTGACCGGCCTACGATCGGCAGACCGCGCCGGACCGACCGCCTCACCGTGAAAGCAGAACCCCATGGCCTCCTCCCCGCCTGAATCCGAGCCGCTCATCCGGCTGCTGTGGCGCGCACACAACTGGTTCCGAGCCGCCCTGACCACCGCGTTCGAGGCCGAGGGAGACGGGGCGACCATCAGCGCGGCACACGTGACCCTGCTCAGTCAGCTCCCGTCAGAGGGAGTGAGCATCGCCGAGCTGGCTCGACGTCTGGGCGTCAGCGCCCCGACTGCGCACCAGTGGGTCCATGAACTTGTCGCCCTGGACGTGGTGACCGTGGAGAGCGATCCGCACTCCGCCCGGTCGAAGCGCGTACTCCTCACGACGGCCGGCGTCCGGCGCCGCGAGGAGACGATGCAGATCCTGGCCGGGCTCGAAGCCACGCTCGCCGAGCGCGTCGGCGCGGATACCGTCACCGCGCTCCGGGCCGCACTGGAGGAACCATGGGGATCTCCGGAATCGGCGGTAGCGGACCCCCCCGACCTTTCCACCCGATAACGCTGTTTGCTCCCGGGACAGTGGCCGAGTTCCACGCCGACAAGGGCGACGACTACGACCACCTGCGTCGTCGGCTCAGCAAACGCGGCCTGCGGCTGTCCGCCCGCCGCGGATTGGATCAGTGGCTCCAGCAGATCTCGGAGGTGGGGCGGTTCCACACTGGGTGTCGGTGAAGCCCGCATCGACGGTGTCTCCAGCCGGTCGTCCAGCATCGGAATCCCCAGGTACTGGAAGCAGAGCGTCGGGCCGCCGCGGTCCCGGGCCGGCAGGGCCACGGCCGTGGCGACGCCGCCGACGGCGCTGTCGCCGCCGACGGCCAGCCGTGCCGGGTCGATGCCCAGCTCCGCTGAGTGTCCGGCCGTCCAGAGCAGCGCGACGTAGGAGTCCTCCAGTCCGGTCGGGAAGGGGGTCGGCAGTCCGAACCGCGCGGGCGGCGGCGATGTCGGTGAACGGCAGATCGTTGATCATCGGGACAACATGGGCCAGCGCGGCATCGAAGGCGTAGGACATGGTGCCCTGCTCCTCGGATGCCTCTCGCTCGCGCGATCTTCGGGACTGCAGACAGCATTCCGCGCCATACGTGACATACCGCGTCAGGGCTCTCACGGCGTTTCCGTAAAGCCGGCCGGCCGTAAAGCCGGCCGCCGCTTCGCTCCCGGGCGCGTCAGGACGGCCGGGTGGGCCAGAGCGCGGTGACGTCGTCGGCCGGGGGTTCGGTGATCATCCGGTCGGCATCGGCCGGGGAGCCGCCGATGGCCCGGGAGTTGCCCGCGGCTTCCGGGGCGTACGGCGGCCACCCCGGGTCGCCGGTGGCGGCGAAGGCGGCCCAGGCGCCGACGAGGGTGTCGCGGGCGGTGAGGTGTTCGGGGTGTCGGCGCCGACGGCGGGCACTCCCACAACGGCGGCTGGCTCCGCTTCGACGGCTCGCGTCTCGCCGAGGAACGAGGGCCTGCTACCTCAACTGGGCCGTCCCGACCTTGCGGAGGAGGCGCTCACCGCGGCGGCCAGCCCTTGTCGCTGCGTCGCCGCGCCGCCGTTCTGAGCGACCTCGCCGCCCTCGGGGCGTACCGGCGGGACCCCGAATTTCGGATCTTCCGCGAGGCGTGGATCGCCGGTGTGCACAAGCACTATCCCGGCGAACCGAAGCCCGGCTACATCACGCCGTGGGACGAGACGCCCGAGTGGGAGCGCGAGGCGGCCGCCGCCGTGTGCGGACAGGTACGCGACTTCATCGAGGTCAGCGGGGGGGGGCATGCGGCTCGGCTCACCCGCGAGCAGAAGGGACACTTCGTCGCGATCTGCTGGACCGCCCAGATGTACCGGATTTTCGAGGACCCGAAGCCCGGATACGTCGCCGACTGGACGGACCTGCCGACCTGGCAGCGGGAGACGGACGCGGACATCTTCGAATGCATCGAGCGGACCGTCTGACCTCAGGAGCGACGACGTCCCCGTCCAGGCCGCTCTGGACGGTGACGCCTTGTTACGTAGCCATCAAAGTTGCCACGGAAGCGCAATCTCTGCATGTTTGTGCAGGTCATAGCGATGTGGTGATTCTCCCCCGGCGTACAGCCCGACTCGTCTGCGTGCCGCGCGCAGGTTGTCGGGGCTGTCGAGGAGCTGGTCCTCGACCTCGGCCGGGTGGACGTTCTCGCCGCCGGAGATGATCAGGTCCTCCTTGCGGTCGACGCCGTCGCCGTCGCCGTCGCCGTCGAGGCGGGCCACGTCCCCGCTGCGGTGCCAGCCGTTCATGAGCGGCGGCTGTCTCTTTGGGAGTCCCCAGTGTCCGGCCATGACGTTGGGGCCGCTGACCAGGATCTCGCCGGGCTCTCCGGGGCCGACGGGGAGAGGTCGGGGCGGGCTCGCCGATGGCAGTTTTGTCGCGGCCGTTGCCCTTCAGCCGAACTGGTCGCCGGCCGTCCGACGGCCACCGGACTTCGTCCACACCCGCGCCGGCACCCTGTTCGCGGGCACCACCGAGATCATGAAGGAGATCATCGGCAAGTCGCTGCTCCGTTGACACGCACCGCGCGGTCATCCACTATCAGGAAACCTGTTAATTGAAGATTATAGGAGCGGCCGACGTCATGTCATTCAGCTCAAGCGTCAAGGCCAGAGGGGTCCAGCTGCTGCTCGGCGGCATGATGGCCCGCGTGCAGGACCTGCGCTTCACCGACATCCCCAAGCGCACCGAATCCCTCCGGGTCGATACCGGCGCAGGCCCGGTGAACTGCACCGTCTACCGCCCGCAGGCCACGGCCGGATCCCTCGCCCCCGTGTACGTCAACTTCCACGGTGGCGGTTTCGTGGTCGGCCGCCCGGAGCAGGACGACCACATCTGCCGCTACATAGCCGCCACGGCCGGTTGCGTTGTGATCAACGTGGACTACGCCGTCGCCCCGCAGAGGCAGTTCCCCGTACCTGTCACCCAGGCCTACGACGTCACCGCGTGGGTCGCCGAGAACGGCCCCGCCCACGACTGGGACGGTTCCCGACTCGCCGTGGGCGGACACAGCGCCGGAGCCAACCTGACCGCAGCGGTCTGCCGCCTGGCCCGGGACCGCGGCACCTTCTCGCCCCGCCTCCAGATCATCGACTCCGCACCGCTCGACCAGCTCGCCGACCCCGCCACCAAGCAGTCCCTCATCGCCAAGCCGCTGCTCAGCCCTCAGCTCATGCGGATCTTCACCGACGCCTACGTCCCGGACCCGGCCGACCGCGCGCATCCCCTCGTCTCGCCCGCCCTGGCCGACGACCTCGCCGGACTGCCGCCCGCTCTGGTCATCACCGCGGAGAACGACCGCCTGCGCGACGAGGGCGACGCCTACGCCAAGGCCCTGGACGTCGCCGGCGTCCCAGTGACCCACCGCGTCTTCGAGGGCGTCGACCACTACTTCACCCACACCGGTCCGGTGCCTGCAGGGAAAGAAGCCATCGATCTGATGGCCACCACCCTGCACAGCGCACTCAGCGGCTGACACTGCCGGCGTGCCGGCGTGGCGTCAGGCTCAGGGTCGACGATGACGGATCAGCCGTCCATCGCTGGCGACCCGCCGGTCAGGAGCGGCGCGACCGGTGACGGGAAGCCTTCACCGGTGCGGGCAGCGGCCGTCGCAGCAGGCATTCCTCCAGCTCGGTCCGGTCGTCCAGGGTGCAGCTCGGGGCAGTGTGCCGGCCGCGCCGGCCACTGGGCCAACACCCACTTCTTCAACGCCTACGAGCAGGACGGCGAGCTGATCATCGACGGCCACCGCAGGCCGGCGGACCGGCTCGTGGCGGACGAAGCCCGGGCCCTGCTGCGAGCGGGCCGCACCGCCCGCGTCACGGTCGGCGGCAACGGCGACGGCTGCCCCGAACCGCTCACCCTCCTGATCCACGTCCACGCCTCCCGCCCCCGCATGATGGCCCAGGGCACGGGGCCGATTCATCGATGATCTCGGGGGTCACAGGTGATGAGGATCAGTCGACCGGTCGGCGTTCCCCGTGCGCACGGTCAGCACTCTGTTGTCGGCGAGCGCGGCCAGGGACAGCGTCCGGTACCCCATCGCGTCGAACAGGACAGTGATCCGGTCGCCCTCCTCGCTCATCACCGTGCCGTCGCCCCACTCGCTGTGCCGTACCGGCGTGCCCGCGGGGTAGGACGCGGCGGACGGATGGGGCGGCGGGGGCTCGCCCGTGTCGTCCGCTCCCTCGACGACCGTGCCGTCGGCCGAGGTGGGGGAGCGGTCGTCGCGGCAGACGTCGCAGGTGCCGCAGGGGGCCTCGTACGGCTCGCCGAAGTAGCCGAGCAGGAAGCGGCGGCGGCAGCCCGTCGTCTCGGCGTACGCCAGCACCATCTCCAGCCTCGACCGCTCCAGCCTCCGGCGGACGTCCGCCGCCTCGGTCGCCTGCGCGGTGGCCTCCTCGGCCGTCACGCCGGGGACGGCGCGCACCTCCCCGGCGGCGTCGGTGCGCACCGCTCCCGCCTGCTCCAGGAGGTTGGCCGCGGCCGTCACACGCCGATGGGAGAGGTTCGTGCGCTCACCGACGTCGTCCAGGGCGACGGGGCCGGTGTGGTCGTGGATCTGTTGCGCGACCTCGCCGAGGGTCTCCCCGTCGGGTGCGCGCGTGGCGAAGAGACGTTGCAGGCCGCTGTCCTCCGGCCGGTAGTGGAGGACCGCCACCGCGGGGGCGCCGTCGCGGCCCGCACGGCCGATCTCCTGGTAGTAGGCGTCGAGGGAGCCGGGCACGGAAGCGTGCAGCACGAACCGTACGTCCTCCTTGTCGATGCCCATGCCGAAGGCCGAGGTGGCGACCACCACGTCGGCCGCGCCGGACAGGAAGGCGTCGTGCACCCGGGAGCGCTCACCCGCGGCCAGTCCGGCGTGGTAGGCCGCCGCCGACAGGCCCAGCCCGGCCAGCGCGGCCGCGTACTCCTCGGTGTCCCTGCGGGTGGCGGCGTACACGATGCCCGGCTTGGGCTCCGTCGCGGCTCGTTCCACCACCGCCCGGCGCTTGTCCGCGTCGTCCTGGAAGCGGCGTACCTCCAAGGCGATGTTCGGGCGGTCGAAACCGGCCACGACCAGTGCGGGTCCGCCATGCCCAGCCGCCGTACGATCTCCTCGCGCACCGGGGGCGCGGCCGTGGCCGTCAGGGCCAGGACCGTGGGCCTGCCCACCCGCTGGACCGCCTGGGCCAGGCGCAGGTAGTCGGGACGGAAGTCGTGGCCCCAGGCGACCACGCACTGCGCCTCGTCCACGACGAACAGCGAGGGCCCGGCGCGGGCGAGGCGCTCGACCACCTCGCCCTTCGTCAGCTGCTCGGGGGAGAGGAACAGATACGCGGCGTCGCCGTGCCGCACCGCATCCCAGGCGGCCGCCGTCTTCCCGGCCGGCTGCGCGGAGTTGACCGCGACGGCGTCGGGGGCGCGGTGGCTCAGCAGGCCGGCGATCTGGTCCCGTTGCAGGGCGATGAGCGGGGAGACCACCACGGTCGGTCCGGGCAGCGACAGCCCCGCCACCTGGTACACCGCCGACTTTCCCGCGCCGGTCGGCATGACCACCAGCGTGTCGCGGCCCGCCATGACCGCTTCCATCGCGGTCAGCTGTCCCGGCCGCAGCTCCCGCCAGCCGAACACGTCGGCGGCGGTCCGCCGCAGACGGTCCGGAACGCCGGGGTCACTCGCCATGAGGTCCGACTACCCGCGTTCCACGTCCGTCTCCCGGTGTGGACGGCCTTCCGGCTCACGTGCGCGGGCTGATACGCCGGCACCCCGGCTCAAGGGCGAGGGTTGATACGGCGCCACCCCGGGCGTGCGGCACTGTCGCGGCGTCCGGCGACGGAGGCGCACCGTGGGCACTGCCGCCGCACCTCGTCGGCGGCGCCGCCGGATTCCGGGAAGGTGTCCGGCCAGCTGACGTGCGGAAGCGGACCAGGTGGGAGCGGCTCAGGGACAGCCCGCAGACGGTCTGGTTCAGGCCCGGCTCCCAGGCGTGCACCTCGCCCGCGGGCAGTCGGCGGCGCCCCTCCTCCTCGTCGGTCCACTGCCCGGAGGCGGCGACGGCGTACGACTTGGCGCGTGCCATGGCGCTTCGTGGCCGCCGGTCAGCCCGCCGCGTGCTCGACCCGCAGCCGCACCTGCTCCTCAAGGCGCCGCAGGCTGGTGTCCAGGGCGTCGCGCACGGCCTCCTCGCCCGGGTCGTGGCTGTCGTCGAAGAACGAGAGGTGGACCGTCACCTCACTGGCTCCGGCGCCGATTCCGGCGACCTGGAGCCAGCCCGCATAGCTGCCCTGCTCGCGGGTGCCCCATTCGAGCCGCATCTGGTCGCGCTGAGCGCGCAGCAGGGCGGCGGTGTCCTCCGTACGGTCCTCGTGCACGGTGACGGCGGGCAGATCCACGGACTCCACATGCAGCGCCTCCGGCAGCCAGGTCTCCAGCCGGCCGACATTCGCGGCCTCGTCGAAGACCTGCTCGGGCTGGGCGGGCATCGTGCGGGAACGCTCGTACTCGGTCATGGCGGTACCGTCCTCGGCTTCCTCGGCTCCGTGTCGTACGGCGGAACGCGACCCCGAGCCGGGTACCCAGCCGCTCGGATCCTGAATCGGTCACGCCGCCGTTCGCGGTGACCGGACGCGACGGATCGGGGACCGTACGTGATGGTGTCGTCCGATATGCGAATGCGGGTGGTTCACCTGTCCCCTCCCTCGCTTCCATGAGGCGCACGACCTGACGGGACCTGATGGGAGAGGGGATGGTTCCCGCGATGAGCGAGCACGTTCATGTCCGGCTGCGGCTCGGTCTCGGCGTCACGGAGGACGGGGCGCTGACCGAGGAGACGTACTGCCGGTGCGGTGCCACCTGGACCAAGGTCTTCGTGCTGGACGAGGACCCGGGGGCCGGGGCGGCCGACGCCGGATGACGGCGTCGGCCGCCCCGGCCTCCCGCCGCCCTTTCTCCTCACCACCGATTCGTCCACTGCCACAGCAGGTCCCAGATCGTGGACGGCTCCGGGGTCCGGTGGACGCGCTGCGCGGCGTACGGCGGACTGGCCCGCAGGTCGGATGTCCGGGGCGCCGTCGTTCTCGTGACCCGCACGGGGATGGGGCGGCCTTGCGGTTTCTGCGGTTCTAGCGGCGTGCGGCGGGTGCGATGTGCGTCGTACGCCGCCCTGAGGGCCGGGTCGTGGAGGGTGCCGTAGGCGTCCATGACCTCGGTGAGCCGGCCGTCCGCCGTGGTCCGGTCCGGGTTGGTGTCGGGGTGCAGCGCGCGGACGAGCCTGCGGAAGGCGGAGGTGATCTGCCGGGCCGAGGCGGTCGGCTCCACGCCGAGAACCGCGTAGTGGTCGCGCGCGGGCTCTGCCATCCGGATCACCTCCCCGGCCCGTCACCTGCGGGCATGGAGAAACGCTCCCTGACATCGTGGATAGAGAGGGAGCCCGCGGCTTGTCAAGGGCGGGCTGCCGGGGGCAGGTCGCCGTCATGCAGCGCCGACGTCGGTGACTGATCCGCACCGACGTCAGTGACTGATCCCGTCCCGCCGACCGAGTGCCGACTCCAGCTCGGACGCCGTCTCCGCGGCATGCCGGGAACTGACCGCGATCCGCGTGAACGGCGCCGGGGGTCGCAGGTCCACGCAGACGACCGCCGGGTCCTCGGGGCGCAGGGCCAGGAAGTCCTCACCCTCGCCGTGCCGCCACGTCCCCAGGCTGAGACGGCCGGGCACCACCAGGCACCGGCCCCGGGTCCCGCGCAGCAGTCGCCACCAGTCCGGCTGTACGGTCACCCGCTCCACCGCGGACAACGCGACCCGTACGTTCCGGCGGCGCAACGCCGCCTTCTCCCACCACGCCAGCCGGACCACCAGACGCTCGCCGTCCGCCCTCAGCCGCGCCATGTCGTCCCACGTCGTCCCACGTCGCCCTACGTCGCCCTATGTCGTCCTTCAATCAATCCGCTTCGCCGCGGCCTGCCGAAGGAGGGCCCGGCCCGGACCCCTCCTCCGCAGCGGTCAGCCGGTGATCTCCTTCTGCTCACCGCGGGCGACCTCGATCTTGCGGGCCTGGGCCTTCTCGACCATCGGCACCTTCACCGTCAGCACACCCGCGTCGTAGCCGGCCTCGATCCTGTCGGTGTCCAGGGTGTCGCCGAGTGGCGGCTGAAGACGCCGCTGGGCCGCTCGGCGACCACCATCTCCACATCCTTCGGGGCGGTGCGTTCCGCCCGCACCGTCAGCACGTTCTGCTCGACGTTCACGTCGATGCTGTCGGGGTCGATGCCCGGCAGGTCGAAGTGGATCCAGAACGCGCCCTCGTGCTCGTACGCGTCGATCGGCATCGCGGCAGGCCGGGCCATCGTGCCGAACATCTGCTGGGCGAGCCGGTCCAGTTCGCGGAAGGGGTCAGTACGCATCAGCACCATGGTCACTCTCCTCTCCAGCACCGTCTGTCGCACTGCACCTTCGCATGTCATATACCCCCAAATGGGGTATATGACCCAGCGTGGGCGGCTACCGGACCCGCCCCTCCACCGTCTCCTCCCCCTCCTCCTCTTCGTCGGGGAGGTGGACGTCGTCAACCGCGATGTTGACCTCGACGACCTCCAGTCCGGTCATCCGCTCGACCGCCCCGATGACGTTCTCGCGCACGTCGGCGGCGAGGTCGGGGATGGCCACCCCGTACTCCACGACGACATCGAGATCGACGGCGCTCTGCCGTTCACCGACCTCGACCTTGACGCCGGTGGTGACGCCGGCCCGCCGGCCGGGAACCCTTTCGCGCATCGCGCCCATGGTGCGGGCGAGGCCACCACCCAGGGCGTGGATGCCCGGCACCTCACGCGCGGCCATCCCGGCGATCTTCGCCACGACGTCGTCCGCGATGGTGGTCCTGCCACGGCCTCCGGGCCCGCTCGCCTCCGCGCGCGCTCGCGCCGGGTTCGGTGGCGCGTACCGCCGCACCGGTCGTCTCCGTCATGTCCAACCCGCCTCCTCCGGGCGCGCAGACCCCCGGCGTACAGGAGGCCCGTCGCGCCGCTCATGCCTCTCTTCCAGCCTGCCCCGCCCCTACCGAGCCCGCCACCGCTGGCCTGGCGCGGTGTCAGGTCACTCCGGCCGCGGGTCCCACCGGAACCGCCGCACCGCCACCACCGCCCCGGCCGCACCCCACAGCAGCAGCACCAGGAAGTCCCGCCAGGGCAGGCCCGCGTCGGCCGTGGTGAACGCCGCGAGCAGGGCGTCGTTGAACGGCTTCACCGGCAGCACGTCGGCGATGGCGTTCAGCAGCCCGGAGTGGATCGGCAGATACGTGCCGGAGATGAACACCAGCGGGAACAGCACGAACTGCACGACGGACGGCGCGGCCTCCGCGTTGCGGATCAGCGAGGCCACCGCGACCCCCAGCGTGCAGAACGCGGCCGCGCCCAGCACGAGCACCAGCACGATCGCCGGCCACTGCGAGGAGACGGGCAGCGAGACGCCGTACAGTCGGCCGACCGCGCAGATCAGCAGGACGTCGACCACGCTCACCAGGACGCAGTGGGCCAGCAGCCCGACGAAGTACACGCCCGCCGGCAGCGGGGTGGCGCGGACCCGTTTGAGGATGCCGTTCTGCCGCCGGGTCGCCAGCACGATCGCCAACTGGCTGTAGCAGGAGCCCAGGACGGACAGCGCGGCGATGGTGGACACGTAGTACTGCAGGGCCGAGCGGCCGTAGTAGAACTCGCTCGCCGATGCCGCCGAACAGCCCGCCGAAGATCGCGACCACCACGACCGGGAAGACGAACGTGAAGAACGCGCTCTGCGGATTGCGCCAGAACGTCAGCTGCTCGTAGCGGACCTGATGCCACAACAGGGCGATCGGACGGCGCCGCGCCCCCTGCCGGGCCGTGCTGCTCCGGACGGCGACGCTCACCGCGTGCTCCCCTGCGGCGCGCCGTCACTGTGGTCGGTCAGGCGCAGGTAGACGTCCTCCAGGCTGGGCCGGTCGACGGTCAGCCCGGCGAGCACGCCGGTGCGGCGCAGCGCCCAGTCGGTCAGCTGGTGCAGCGTCCCGGTCGGCTCCGCGGACTCCACGGTGACCAGGCCGTCCTCGGCCGCCGTGGCGACCACCGGCAGATCGGCGGGCGTGCAGCCGGGCGGCAGCGCGAAGCGGATCCTGGTTCGCGCGGTGTCACGGCCACCGAGGGTCGTGGGCGTGCCCTCGGCGACGATCCGCCCGTCGGCGATCACCGCGACCCGGTCGGCCAGTTCCTGCGCCTCCTCCATGTAGTGCGTGGTGAGCAGAACGGTCACCCCGGCGTCCCGCAGGTCCCGGACCAACTGCCAGGCGCCCCGGCGGTTCGGGTCGAAACCGGTCGTCGGCTCGTCCAGGAACAGCACGCTCGGGTTGCCGATCACGCCGAGCGCCAGGTCCAGGCGCCGCTTCTGACCGCCGGAGAGGCTGCGGACCTTCTTCCGCTCCAGCCCGGTGAGGTCGACCAGGCCGATCACCTCGTCGATGTCCCGCGGGTCCGGGTAGTAGCCGGCGTTGCGGGCGATCGTCTCGCGGACCGTGAGTACGGCTCCACCGCGATGTCCTGCAGCACCAGCCCGATCCGCTCCCGCAGCGCCCGCCCGGTGGACCTCTCGCCCGGGTCGATGCCGAGCACGTCCACCCGGCCGGCGTCGCGGGCGCGGAACCCTTCGAGGATCTCCATGGTGGTGCTCTTCCCGGCGCCGTTGCGGCCCAGCAGCGCGAAGATCTCGCCGTGCTCGACGGTGAAGCTCACCCCGCGCACGGCGTGTACCTCGCCGTAGCTCTTGCTCAGGTCCTCGACCACAACCGCGGGCGTCAGATGCGCACGCACGACGTCCAGCGTCAGGTCGACGTGGCGTCGGGCCAGTAGCCCGGACCTGGTGATCCCGAACTCGGTGCGATCGACCGAGGTGGTGGCGCGCACGGTGAAGGAGCCGCCGAGGACCTCGGAGCGTACGACCGACAGCCGTACGGGCCTCGTCACCGCGCGCACGGTGAGCTGCCCGGAGATGACGGCCGGGTCCACGTGGTCGGAGACGAACGTGATCACGGGGTGGCGCTCGGCGTCGAGGAACCGCTCCGACCGTACGGCGGTGTCCCGCTGGTCGTTGCCGGTGCGGAAGCCCGTCGCATCGATCTCGGCCCGCACGCTCGACTCGGCGAGCGGCTCGGCGACGTCGATCGTGCCGCCGCGGACCGCGAAGGTGCCGCGCACCGGCAGCAGGCCGAAGCGGTGCCTGGTGCCGAAGGTCAGGGACGAACGGCCGGTGTCGATCGTGTACCGACCGAGCCGGGGAATCGAGATGACGTCGTTGCCTGTCGCGTCCATAACGCCATTACACGGCGGCGGACTTGGTGCTCGGTAGGGCGAGCGGTCGGTCCCGGGAGCGACGAACGGCGGGTCGTACGGGGCCCGCACGCGACTTTCGTAGGGTCCCCGGGGGAAGGACGTTTGCTCTGTTCCGGGCGCGGGGAGGGAGCCGCGGTGGATTGTCCTACCGTGAGCGGCATGGCTGACGGACCCTGGCACCGACGGCACTGGGTGGCCGTGGACGTGGCGATCGCGGTCGCCTTCGTGCTGCTCGACACGGGCGCGACGCTGGCCGGGGCCAGTTGGTGGACCGCCCGGACACGCTCGCCTGGGTCGTGCTGGGGGTGCAGGCGCTCGCCTGCGCCTCGCTCGCGGTCCGCCGGGCCGCCCCGCTCACCGTCGTCGCCGTACTCGGCGTGTTCACGCTGGCGGTGACGCTGCTGATCGCCCCGGCCGGCGCGCTGACACCGGCCAACGACGGCAACGTGTGGGCGCCCTACTCGACGGTGGTGGCCGCCTACGGTCCGCTCTTCTACCGACGGAACCGCAGGACGGCGTACGTCGCCCTCGCCGCCCTGACGTTCGTCGTGATGCGGCCTTGGGAGCCGTCCGTCACCGTCATGACGATCGGGCTGCTGCGCACCGCGCTCGGGCCGCTGCTCGCGCTGTACTTCGACGCCCGCCGGCGCATGGTCCTGGCGCTGGTCGAACGCGCCGAGCGGGCCGAGCGGGAACGCCATCTGCTGGCCGAGCGGGCCCGCGCCGAGGAACGCGCCCGGCTCGCCGCCGAGATGCACGACGTGGTCACCCACCGGGTGAGCCTGATGGTGCTGCAGGCCGGGGCGCTGCGGGTGACCGCGCAGGACGAGTCGACCCGGCAGGCGGCGGAGGAGCTGCGCGCCGCGGGCTGCCAGGCGCTGGACGAACTGCGCGACCTGGTCGGCATCCTGCGCACCGCGCCCGAGGGCGACCGGACGCCGTCGGTGGCGGGCTTCCCCGACCTGGTCGCCGAGTCGATCGCGGTGGGTGTACGGACCGAGCTGATCGAGTCGGGCGACCCGGCGCTCGCCTCCCCAATGGTCGGCCGCACCGCCTACCGGGTGCTGCGGGGCGTTGACCAACGTGCGCAAGCACGCGCCCGGCGCCGAGGTGACCGTGCGGGTGGAGTACCACGACACGCAGGTGCGGCTCACCGTCCACAACACGCCGCCCACCGGCGAACCCAGCCGCGCCCTCACCGGCACCGGCTCCGGTCTGGGCATCGCCCATCTGCGGCAGCGCATCGAGCTGCTGCACGGTACGTTGCGTGCCGGACCCCGTCCCGACGGCGGGTTCGGCGTCGAGGCGACGCTGCCCTCGTACGTCCCGACCGCGGAATCGGCGGTGTGAGCGTGGCCCGAGTAGTGGTGGTCGACGACGAGCCCCTGGTGTGCGTCTTCCTGCGCACCATCCTCGGCTCCGCCCCGGACATCGAGGTCGTCGACGAGGCGCACGACGGCGCGGCGGGCATCGAGGCGGTCCGCCGCAGCGGCCCGGACGTCGTGCTGATGGACCTGCGGATGCCCGGCATGGACGGCCTCACCGCGATCGGGCACATCAACGAGCTTCCGGACCCGCCGAACATCGTCGTGCTGACGACCTTCGACGCCGACCAGTACGTGCTGCGCGCCCTGCGGGCCGGCGCGACCGGCTTCCTGGTCAAGTCCACCCCGCCGGAGGACCTGATCGGCCTGGTCCGCACGGCCGCGCAGACACGGTCCTCTCGCCCTCCGCCGCCCGCCGTCTGATCGCCGCCTCCACGGACAGCCTGTCGGCCCGCGACCGCGCCCGCGAACTGGTCGCCTCCCTCACCGAACGCGAGACGCAGGTCCTGGCGGGCCTGGGCGAGGGCCTGTCCAACGCCCGGATCGCGGCCCGCCTTCATCTGTCGGAGGCCACGATCAAGGGCCATGTCTCCCGCATGCTGGACAAACTGGGCTGCGTCAACCGCACCCAGGCGGGGCTGCTGGCCCATGACGCGGGGATTGTGGACTGACGCGGCATCCCCACGACCACCGCCGTACCGGCCACCGCCATGCCGAGGGCCGCCGGGAGCATCCAGCCGCCGTCCATCGTCGATTCCGGTGTCCGACAGCCCCGGCGAGAACCCGCGATGGGGCAGCGGAGTCGCCACGTCCTGCGCTCACACCCCCCGCACCGCCCACGCCACCCGCGACCCCGCCCGTGCCCGCGGTCGGCTGTCCGGGGTCCGGCGTCGGGGGTGGACCGTGTTCCCCAGCAGCACCAGGAACGTGTCCGTCGCCCGGTCCACGACCAGGGACGTTCCCGTGAAGCCCGTATGGCCCGCCGCTCCCCGCCCCGCCAGCGCCCCCATGAACCACCGCTGGTCCAGCGCGAAGCCCAGCCCGGGTGGCGTCAGCATCAGGTCCACGAAGTCCGGGCCCAGGATGCGCGCCGGGCCGTACGCACCCCCCGCCAGCAGCGCGCGGCAGAACACCGCCAGGTCCCGGGCCGTCGAGAACAGGCCCGCGTGACCGGCCACCGCCCAGCGCCCACGCGTTCTCGTCGTGGACCTCGCCCCGCAGCATCCCCCGGTCCGCCTTCGCCCACGGGCGGCGCTGGTCCTCCGTCGCCGCCGCGTCCGGGCACGGGCCGAAGCGGGTCGACGTCATGCCCAGGGGCCGGGTGATGCCGTCGTGGATCAGGACGTCCAGGGGGCGGCCGGTGACGCGTTCGAGGACGTACTGGAGGAGGAGCAGGTTGAGGTCGGAGTAGCGGTAGGCGCCCGGCGGGCCGGTCGGGGCCTCCGCGCGGAGCAGGGCCAGGCGGTCCGCGTCCGTCGCGCAGTCGTACAGCGGCAGCTCGGGGCGCAGGCCCGAGGTGTGCGTGAGGAGCCCGCGCACCGTGGTGCCGTGGCGGGCGGCGGCCCGGAAGTCGGGGAGGTACGCGCCGACCTGCCCGTCGATGCCGAGCGTGCCGCGTTCGATCTGCTGCATGGCGGCGACGGCGGTGAAGAGTTTGGTGAGCGAGGCCAGGTCGAAGGGGGTGTCGACGGTCATCGGCACGCGTGCGGACTCCGGCAGCTCCACGCCCGCGTCCGCCTCCGCGTCGTAGGCCGCGTACCGCACCGCGTACCCGGCCGCCTCGTGCACCGCGAGCACCGGCCCCCGCCCGGCGGCCACGACGACGCCCGGTGCCCACGGGCGGTCCCCGGTCGTCAGCTGCCGTACCTCGCGGACCAGGTGGCGGATTTCGCCGGGGTCGAGGCCGGCGCGCTCCGGGGTGCCGGTGCGCAGTCTCGGTGCGCTCAGCTCTCCGCTCCCTCCGCACGGCTGTTCCAGGGACGGCACATTCCCACGAAGCAGGCGGTCGCCACCAGCGCCGCGGCCAGTTGGACGACGGCCATCGGGACGGCGGTGTGCTCACCGGCGATCCCGACGAGCGGGGAGGCGATCGCGCCGATGAGGAAGGACGACGTACCGAGCAGGGCGGACGCGGACCCGGCCGCGTGCCGCACCCGCATCAGGGCCAGCGCCTGCGTGTTGGGCAGGGTGATGCCCATCGCGCTCATCAGCACGAACAGCGCGGCGGCCACGGGCGCGAGCCCGACCTCGCCGAACACGCCCAGCGACATCAGCAGCAGCGCGGTCGCGGCCAGCACGACGATGCCCAGGCCGACGGCCAGCACCCGGTCCAGGCGGACCCGCCCGACCAGCACCTTGCCGTTGATCTGCCCGGCGGCGACGAGGCCGATCGAGTTCAGGCCGAACAGCAGGCTGAACGTCTGCGGGGAGGCCCCGTAGATCTCCTGGACGACGAAGGGCGACGCCGAGATGTACGCGAACAGCGCGGCGAAGGCGAAGCCGCCCGCGAGCATGTAGCCGGTGAAGGGCAGGTCGGCGAGCAAGCGGCGCATCGAGCCCAGGGCCTCGCCGACGCCGCCGCTGTGCCGCTCCTTCGCGGGGAGGGTCTCCGGGAGGCGGAACCACACGACCCCCGCGAGCAGCACCCCGAGCACGGTGAGCACGACGAACACGCCACGCCAGTCCGTCACCCGCAGGATCTGCCCGCCGATCAGCGGCGCCACGATCGGCGCGACGCCGGAGATCAGCATCAGGGTGGAGAAGAAGCGGGCCATCGCCATGCCGTCGTACAGGTCGCGGACGACCGCCCGGGCGATCACGATCCCGGCCGCGCCCGCAGCCCTGCACCAGCCGGAACGCGACCAGCGTCTCGACGGTGGGCGCCAGCGCGCACAGCGCGGTGGCGACGACGTACACGGCGAGCCCGGCGAGCAGCGGGCGGCGGCGGCCCCAGCGGTCGCTCATCGGGCCGACCACCAGCTGGCCGAACGCCATGCCGGCCAGGCAGGCGGTGAGCGTGAGCTGCACGGTCGCCGCGGGCGCGTGCAGCGACCGGGTGACCTCCGGCAGTGCCGGAAGGTACATGTCCATGGCCAGCGGCGGGGTCGCGGTCAGTCCGCCGAGGACGAGCGTGACGAGCAGGCCGGCGCGGCGCTGCGCACGAACGGGCGGCCGCGTGTCCGCCGCGGCCGCCTGTGACAGGTCCGGTATCGGTGCCCCTTCGGGCATGGGCCCTCCTCTGCGAGCAGTGCGGTCCCTATGCTCTCAGTTCGAACACGGTGCCTGATGACATCGAACGAGAACGCACGAGATCGAACGAGAACGAGGGCGGGGCGGCATGGGCGCGGACAGCGTGCGGTGGGGGATCCTGGCGACGGGCGGGATCGCGGCGGCGTTCACGGCGGATCTGGTGGATCTGCCGGACGCCGAGGTGGTGGCGGTGGCCTCGCGGTCCTCGGACTCGGCGAAGGCGTTCGCGGAGAGGTTCGGGATTCCCCGGGCGTACGGCGACTGGGACGGGCTCGCGCGGGACGAGGACGTGGATGTGGTGTACGTCGCCACTCCGCACTCGGCGCACCGGGCGGCCGCCGGTCTGTGTCTGACGGCGGGGCGGAACGTGCTGCTGGAGAAGCCGTTCACGCTGAATGTGCGCGAGGCCGAGGAGCTGGTCGCGCTGGCGCGCGAGCGGGGGCGCTTCCTGATGGAGGCGATGTGGATGTACTGCAGTCCGCTGATGCGGCGGTTGAAGGCGCTGGTGGACGACGGCGCGGTCGGTGAGGTGCGCAGTGTGCAGGCGGACTTCGGGCTGTCCGGGCCCTTCCCGCCCTCGCATCGGCTGCGGGACCCGCAGCAGGGCGGGGGTGCGCTGCTGGACCTCGGGGTGTATCCGGTGTCGTTCGCGCAGCTGCTGCTCGGGGAGCCGTCGGACATCGTGGCGAGGGCGGTGCTCTCGGACGAGGGCGTCGATCTCCAGACGGGAGCGCTGCTCTCCTGGGAGAGCGGCGCCCTCGCCTCGGTGCACTGCTCCATCGTCGGCGGTACGCCCGTGGCGGCCTCCGTCACCGGCAGCCACGGCCGGATCGACATCCCGTCCGGCTTCTTCCACCCCGACCGTTTCGTCCTGCACCGCGACGGCCGCGACCCCGAGGAGTTCGTCCACGACTCGGCCGCCGGCGCCGCGCACAACAGCCTCAAGCACGAGGCCCGCGAGGTGATGCGCGCCCTGCGCGCCGGCGAGACCGAGTCCCCGCTGGTCCCGCTCGACGGCACCCTCGCCGTGATGCGGACGCTCGACGCGATCCGGGACCGCATCGGCGTCCGCTACCCGGGCGAGGCCCCCGAGGCGGACCCCACGGCGGAACTCACACCTGCCTGAGCCCCTGCTCCCCGACCTGAGTCACGAAGGACGCGGCCGTCGTGACCGGCGCCCCGGGCGTGGTCACGTACGGCACCGTCCTGAAGTCGGCCCGGGCCTGCTGCCGGTCCAGCGCGACCGTCACACGCCGCGCCGGCCGTTGTAGAACTTCATGTGCGGGTTGGCGGTCATGTACGTGTCCCAGTTGGCGGGCCTGTCCGAGCCGTCCCGGCCGCTGGCGATCGACGTGGCGACGATCTCGGTGCCCAGCGTCCGTGACGCCGGGTCGTCGAAGTCGTCCTTGATGTCGAAGGCGTAGCCGACGTGCACATCACCGGTGAGCACCATCAGGTTCTCGATACCGGCCGCCTGCGCGCCGTCCAGCACCCGGCGGCGTGAGGGCCGGTAGCCGTCCCAGGCGTCCATCGACACCCGCGACGGCTCGGTCAGGTCGAACTCGCGCTGCGAGACGACCTGCTGCGGTACGACGTTCCACAGCGCCTCGGACCGCCGCCACCCGTCGAGCAGCCAGCGCTCCTGTGTCTCGCCGGTCATGGTGCGCGTCGGGTCGTCGACCTCGGGGCCGGGCACGTCGGCGCCGTCGCCGTAGGCCTGGTTGGAGCGGTACTGCCGGGTGTCGAGCACGTCGAACTGGGCGAGCCGGCCCCAGTGCAGCCGCCGGTAGAGCTGCATGTCCGGGCCCTCGGGCCGTTGCGGGCGGCGCAGCGGCTGGTTCTCCCAGTAGGCGCGGTAGGCGGAGGCGCGGCGCAGCAGGAACTCCTCCGGCGGGACGGAGTTCTCGGGGATGTCGTCGGCGTAGTTGTTCTCGGTCTCGTGGTCGTCCCAGGTGACGACGAAGGGGTGCGCGGCGTGCGCGGCGCGCAGGTCGGGGTCGGACTTGTAGAGGGCGTACCGCAGCCGGTAGTCCTCCAGCGTCACGGTCTCGCGGTTGAACAGGTCGGGCAGGGTCCGGTCGGTGTACTTGCGGTGGCCGCCCACCGAGTTGACGGCGTACTCGTAGAGGTAGTCCCCGAGGTGGAAGACCACGTCGACGTCGTCCTGGGCGAGATGGCCGTACGCCGTGAAGTAGCCGTCGTGGTACGCCTGGCAGGAGACGGCGGCGAGGGTGAGCGCCGAGGCCCGGTCGAAGGGGGCGGGCGCGGTGCGGGTGCGGCCGGCCGGGCTGACCCAGCGGCCGACGCGGAAGCGGTAGTGGTAGACGCGGCCGGGCTCCAGGTGGCCCACCTCGACGTGCACGGTGTGGTGGAACTCGGGGTGCGCGGTGGCGGTGCCGCGTCGGACGGGGCGGCGGAAGTTCTCGTCGCGGGCCAGTTCCCAGTGCACGGTGACGCGCTCGGCCGGCAGGCCGCTGTCCGGCTGGTAGGGGGCGGGGGCGAGGCGGCTCCACAGCAGGACCGAGGTGGGCCCCGGGTCGCCGGAGGCGACGCCGAGGGTGAAGGGGTCGTCGGTGATCCGCGCGGCGTCGAGTTCGGCGGCGCCGGCGACGCCCGCGGTGGGCAGGTTGACCGCGAAGGCGAGGGCGGCGGCCGCGCCGGTGGCGGTGAGGAAGCGGCGGCGGCCGATGTGCCGGGCGGCGGCGCGTAGTTCGGGGGCGTGCTGGGGCTGGGGGCGTGCTGCGAGTGTCATCCGGTTCTCCCCTGGCTGATGGATGCACGAGGCATTGGAGTGGCCGGGGACGACATGCGCTTGGCGCGTACACAACACCCGAATGGCGGACTCATGAGTTCCGGATGGCGGGCCCTCCCGTACGCTGCGGCCCCATGAACGACAGGCAAACGGACACGAGGATCGCCGTGGTGACCGGCGCGGGCTCCGGCATCGGCCGCGCGGTCGCCGTGGAACTGCTGCGCGCGGGCTGGTCGGTGGCGCTTGCCGGGCGCCGCGTGGAGGCCCTGGAGGAGACGGGGCGCTGGTGCCCGAGGGTGCCTGGATCCCCGTACGCACGGACGTGTCACAGCCGCGGGACGTGGGCGCACTGTTCGCGGCGGCCGTCGAGCGGTTCGGGCGGGTGGACCTGCTGTTCAACAACGCGGGGACGTTCGGGCCGGGCGGGGTGCCGGTCGAGGAGCTGCCGTACGACGCCTGGCGGCACGTGGTGGACACCAACCTCAACGGGGCGTTCCTGTGCGCTCAGGCGGCGTACCGGCAGATGAAGGAGCAGGACCCGCAGGGCGGCCGGATCATCAACAACGGCTCGATCTCCGCGCACGCGCCCCGCCCGCACTCCGTCGCCTACACCGCCACCAAGCACGCGCTGACCGGCCTGACCAAGTCGCTGTCGCTGGACGGGCGGCCGTACAACATCGCCGTCGGCCAGATCGACATCGGCAACGCGGCGACCGACATGACCGCGCGGATGCAGACGGGCGCCCTGCAGGCCAACGGCTCGGTGGCGCCGGAGCCGGTGATGGACGTCGCCGACGTGGCCCGCACGGTGCGGCACATGGCCGAGCTGCCGCTGGAGGCGAACGTGCAGTTCGCGACGGTGCTGGCGACGACGATGCCGTACATCGGGCGCGGCTGAAAGGTCAACCTGCACAAGCGGAATACGAACTTCCGCCCCATCGCCGCCGGTCGGGAGCTTATGCTCGACTCTCCTTCACAGGAACTCCGCACCCCGGCTTCACGCGGAGTGTCGAGCTCCCCGCCCGCCACACCCCGGGGAGGGCGGCAGCCGTTCCACGGCGACCGGAGGGGGGACCTCGCGCGGGACCGCGAGGTACGAACCGGTCGGTCGTGGAACGGCTGCCGCGTTCACGTCGCCCGCACGGCCGCCGCTCACCGCCCCAGGATGTCGTCGACCTCGGCCAACTGCTCCGCGGTGAGCGGCCCTTGGCGAGCGCTCCGCGTTCTCCTCGGCCTGGGCGACGGTACGGAAGCCGGGGATCGGCACCGTGTGCGGGCTGCGTGCCCAGATCCAGGCGAGGGCGCCCTGCGCGAGCGTACGGCCGTCGCCGGTCAGGACGTCCCGCAGCGCCTCGACCCGCCGCGTCCACTCCGGGTCGGCACCCACGCCCGGGGCGAATCCCGGCAGCCAGGCGGGCGGCGTACTGCGGATGTCACCCGCGTCGAGGGGCTGCCCGGCGGCCCGCTTCCCGGTCAGCAGGCCCATCGCCAGCGGGCTGCGGTTGATGCTGGCGAGCCCCGACCTCGCACACAGCGCGAGCATCTCGGGCGCGTCCTGGAGGACGTTGAGGCGGTGCTGCACGGCGGCGCAGTGCGCGCCCTCGGCGAAGACGGCGGCGCGGGCGGGGTCGTCGGTGCTCCAGGCGTACGCCCGGATCAGCCCCTCCCGCACGAACTCCTCGCAGGCATCGCGGAGTTCGGCCGCCCGGTCCGGGTCGGCGTCGGACAGGTGCAGCTGGTACAGGTCGATGTGGTCCGTGTCGAGACGGCGCAGGGAGGCGGTCAGCGCGCGCCGGGCGTACGCCGAGTCGTCGCCGCCGGTGAGGGTGCGGGTGTCCTCGTCGAAGAGGTTGCCCCACTTGGTGGCGACGACGACATCGGCGCGGCGCTTGCCGAGGGCGCGGCCGAGGACGCGTTCGCTGTGGCCCGCGCCGTAGGTGTCGGCGGTGTCGAAGAAGGTGACGCCGAGGTCGAGGGCGCGCCGGATCGCCCGTACGGACTCCTCGTCGTCGACCTTGCCCCAGCCCAGCGGCTGTCCCTCGGCGTCGCTCCACTCACCGCCAATGGCCCAGCAGCCGAAGCCGAGAGCACTGATGCCGATGCCGCTGCGCCCGAGTGTTCTGGTGGTCTCCATGCCTGGTGAGGCTAGGAGTTGGAGCGCACTTCAGCACAAGGGGCACAGCGCACGGCACACGTCACGGGGTCTCGCTCACGCCTGCCCGGTCTCGAAGCGGGTGATCCTGCCGTCGTCGTCGACGGTGAAGGTCCACCGGGTGCGCATCTCGCCCCAGGTGTCGTTGCGGTAGCGGGCGATGAGGGAGCGGCCGCCGTTGGACTCGTTGTCGACCTCCATGTGGCCGTTGGAGGAGAAGATCTCCCGGTCGATCCAGTCCGCGAGGTCACGGTCCGTGCCGTCGTCGGCCATGGTGGCGCCGGGTGCGAGGAGGGTCATGCCCTCCCGGTCGTGGGAGTTGACAGCGGTGACGAAGGCGCGGACCGCCGGGTCACTCAGCTTGGCCGTCTGAATCGTCATGCCAGTCACCCTCACATCGCGCCCGTAGCGCGCCAACGGCTGCCCGGGAGGGCGGGTGGGTGGCGGGCTGCGACGGTGGAGTGGAGTCCACTTCTGCACCGTTCTGCACCGTTCTGCACCGGGAGACATCGTGACGTGCTACGACCGACGTGATCTGGGTCTGCTGCTGCTCCGGCTGGGCACCGGCGGGGTGCTGGCCGCGCACGGCGCGCAGAAGCTGTTCGGCTGGTTCGGCGGGGCCGGGATCGAGGGACCGGGCAGTTCATGGAGTCCGTCGGATACCGGCCCGGCAAACTGAGCGCCACGGCGTCGGGGCTCGCGGAGTGGGGCGGCGGGACCCTGCTGGCGCTCGGTCTGGCCACCCCGGCGGCGGGCGCGGCGGCGGCCGGCGGGATGGCGGGCGCGGCCACGGTGCACGCCCCGAACGGCTTCTTCGCCCAGGAGGGCGGTTACGAGTACGCCGCCACCCTGGGCCTCGCCGCGACCGGCATCGCCATCGCCGGCCCGGCCGCCTCTCCTCGACCACGCCCTCGGGCACGTCCTGGACCGCGGCTGGATGGTCCCGGCGGCCCTCGGCGTGGCGGCGGCCGGTACGGCGGTGGTCGTGGGGATGCGGAACAGGCGAGTGCGGCAGGAGGCGGGGCCGGGTGGGCGGGACGCGCAACTGGCCGGTCAGGAGGCGTTGTTCGAGGTAGCCAGTGCTTGGGCCGGCTGTCCGGGCGGCTGAGTCCTTGCGCTCCGCGAGCAGGAACATGACCGCAGCGCCGGCGATGCAGCCGAAACCGACGTACATGCAGGTCATGACCGTATCGATGGAGGCGTCGGCGATCCGGGGGATGCCGTTGACGAGCATGAGGCCGTAGATGCACAGAAGGCCGTAGGCGCGAAACCGTATCCCGGCCTGCCGCTTCCGCATCCACGGCGGTGTCCAGCCCGCCAGTATCGCCACCGACACCGGCAGCACAAGCGCCGTGGACACCGCCAGCGCTGTCCAGTGGTACAGCGGATTGCCGTTCACCCCGCCCCCTTCGTAGGTGATCACCAGCCTACGGAGGGCTGACACGGCGTGTCCATGCAGAACACCGTGATCGGGCGACGACGGAACCAGCCGAAGACCTGGGGACCGCCCTCTGCGAGAATCACAAGGTGCACGCCCCCCTGCCCCCCGCCGAAACCCTCCGCACCGCCCTCGCCGGTCTCCTCGACGGGCTGCCGCCCAGACAGGCCGCGCAGGCCGTGGAGCGGCTGATCGGAAACTACCGAGGGGCCACTCCGACCGACGCGCCGATTCTGCGGGACCGGGCGGACGTGGTCGCGTACGCCGCGTACCGGATGCCGGCCACCTTCGAGGCGGTGTCGGCGGCGCTGGGCGCGTTCGCGGACGCCGTGCCGGGATGGGTGCCCGGCGGGCACGTCGACGTCGGGGGCGGTACGGGCGCCGCCACCTGGGCCGTCGCCGCCACCTGGGACGGGTCCGCCCGGTCACCGTGCTCGACTGGGCCGAGCCCGCG